>NZ_CP183349.1:0-4800000 GCF_048541815.1 Achromobacter sp. PD1 | reverse complement strand
TTGGCGGGCGTTGCGCCGCGCTTCTAGTTGGATTGCAGCGGAAAGGCTATCGGGCAAAAGTAGCAGCCCTGGTGAGATGTTTTATAGAAGGTCTGATAAAAGCGGGCAATAGCTTTTCAGCGGTGTTAACGTTCTGTTGCTTATTCAGAAGCCGGCCCTTGCAGGACGCCTTGCAGAGAGGCCGGCCGAGGCTTGGCCCGTAGCGGCGGCGCTGCGGGAAATCAGAGTGGCCGAAGGCCGGAATGGCGGTCGCGGCCCTCAACGAGGAGCGCGAGATGTGTAGCCTGACCCGACTGTGGCGCATGCATGTTTTCCCGGCAACGTCGTCAGCGCCCGCGAGCCCGCCCGGGCGCCTGTCTCGCCTCGCTCTCGCTCTAGCCGTGGCCGGCATGGCTGCCGGCGCGGGCCTGACGCCGACCGGCGCGGCGCAAGCCCAGGGACAGACGCCGGCGCAAACCGCGCCCGCCCAATCCGATGCCCAGGAAGAGGCCGCGCGTTCGCTGCAATGGCCGCGCAGTTTCGAGGCCGCCGACGGCACGCGGGTGGAGCTCTATCAGCCGCAGATCGATACCTGGACTGCCGACCGTATTACGGGCCGCATGGCGGTGGCGGTCGGCGCCGCCAAGGGAAATCCCACCTACGGCGTGGCAGACTTTTCCGCCCGTGCCGAGGTCAACAAGCCGGCGGGCCTGGTGCATCTGTCGGACATCCGGATCGAACGCGTGCAGGTGCCCACCTCGCCGGAAGCCGCCGCCAAGCTGCGCAGCCAGCTTGAAGCGCGCCTGCCCGCCAAGGGCGTGGTCACGCGGCTTGATGCACTGCAACTGAGCTATACGCTGTCCCAGAACAACCCGGCCACGAAAACCGTCCCGGTGGACAACGCGCCGCCGCGCATCATCTACCGCACGGTGCCGACCGTGCTGGTGCTGATCGACGGCGAACCCGTTTTGGCGGAAGTGCCCGACGCGGCAGGCTGGCGCCGGGTGGTCAACACGCGCGCGCTCATGCTGGCGAACAACGCGGGCCGTTATTTCCTGCAGGCCGCCGGCCATTGGTACGAAGCGGGCAACGCCACCGGGCCGTGGACGGATCTGCCGCAGCCGCCCGCCGCCCTGCTGGCCGCCGCCGACGCGGCGCGCCGCAAGACCGAACCGGACCCGATGCTGCCGCATGGCGGCAAGGCCCCGCACCGGGCGCCCGCCATCGCGGTGTCCACCGCGCCGGCCGAGTTGCTGGTGACCGTCGGCCAGCCTGAAATGCGGCCGGTGCCAGGGACTTCGCTGCTGTCGGTGGCCAATGCCGATCACGCCCTGTTCATGAATCCGGGCGACAACCGCTACTACGTGCTGGTGTCCGGCCGCTGGTTCCGCGGCGCCAGCCTCGACGGTCCATGGTCCTACGTGCCGGGCAAGCAACTGCCGCGCGATTTCGCCCGGATTCCGTCCAAGGATCCACAGTCGGGCGTGCTGGCATCGGTGCCGGGCACGCCGCAGGCCAAGGAGGCGCTGATCGCCTCGACCATTCCGCAGACCGCCACGGTGTCGCGCAGCGCGGCGAAACTGCAGGTGGAGTATGCCGGCGGCTCCCCGACGCTGCGACCCATCGAGGGGACGGCGCTGTATTACGCCGCCAACTCGCAGGTGCCGGTGATACAGGCCGAAGGCCGCTACTACGCCTTGTCGCGTGCGGTCTGGTTCGTGGCGGATTCGCCCCTTGGCCCGTGGCGCGTGGCCGACCATGTGCCGGCGATCATCTACGCCATACCCGTCAGCTCGCCGCTGCACTACGTCACCTACGTGCAGGTGTACGGCTCCACCCCGCAGAGCGTGGTGTTCGGCTACACGCCAGGCTACATGGGCGTGGTGGCCAGTCCTGACGGCACCGTGGTGTACGGCACGGGTTACGCGTATCCGCCGGTCATCGTGCAGGACACCTGGGTCGGCTATCCGCCCAGCTATGGCTACGACGCGGCTTTCGCCACCGCGACCGGTTTTGCCTTTGGCTTCGTCGCTGGCGAGACCTGGGGGGGCGCCGCGCCTTATTGGGGGCCTTATTGGGGGGCGCCTTATTGGGGCGGCGTCAACGTCAACCAGGTCGACGTCTATGGCGCTTGGGGCGGCTCCGGCGTGGTCACGCACGCGGCCGGCTGGAACGGCTGGACCGGCACCGAATGGCAAGGCACCCACGCCGAGGGCTACAACCCGCAGACCGGCGCAGCGTTCGAAGGCACGCGCGGCGCGGCCTACAACGAGTACACCGGCAATGCGGCTGCTGGGCGGCGCGATGCCTACACCAACCCGACAACGGGGGCATCGGGCGCCGGGCGCGCGGGCGTGGTCGCCAACGACGACGGCCAATGGGCTGCCGGCCGCCAGGACGTGCGCACCAACACGAACACCGGCCGCAGCACCATCTCTTCCGCCACGGCGACCGGCACGGCGGGCGACGGCGTCAGCAGCGTGGATCGGCGCGGCGCCACGTACGACCGCAACACGAATAGCGGCATGGCGTGGAACAACGGCAATGTGTACGCGGACCACAACGGCAATGTCTACGAGCACAACGACAACGGCTGGCAACAGCACACGAGTTCGGGCTGGCAACCGGTGCAGCCCAGTGCGCAATCCGGCGGCAATTACCTGAACGGCCAGCGCCAGGCGCGCGACTATTCCGACGACCGCATGGGCGGCGCGGAGGGCGGCGGCTGGCAGGATCGCGGAATGCAGGGCGGCGGTTGGCGCGACCGCGGCATGGGCGGCGCGGAAGGCGGCGGCTGGCAGGGCCGTGGCGGGGGTGGCCGGGGCGGCTGGGGCGGCGGCTTCGGCGGATTCCACGGCGGAGGCTTCCGTCGCTGAGCCGTAGGCCGCCGCATCGGGCGGCACGCAAGGCGGGCGCCGCGCGCATGCGGCTCCGCCTTTCATTCCGGCCGCATTTGCACAGCTCTGTCACGGCGGTCTAGACTGGCTGCTTCTTATTTTTCACGCACTCCGCCATGGCGCTGCATAGCTGGCTCATCTACCTGGTCGCGGTCATTGGGCTCTCGATAACTCCCGGACCGAACACGCTGCTTGCGCTCACGCATGGCGCGTTGCATGGGCACCGCAAGGCGTTGTGCACCATCGCGGGCGGCGCAGTGGGCTTTGTGGCGCTCATCGCCTTGTCGATGCTGGGCATCAGCGCCTTGCTCAAGGCCTGGGGTCCCGCACTGACCGTCTTGAAGTGGGCGGGCGGGGCCTACCTGATCTGGCTCGGCATCCAACTCTGGCGCGCGCCGGGCGTGCAGTTGCAGCCTGCCCCGGACATGCCCCGCATACGCGGCATGCGCATGTTCAGCCAGGGCCTGCTGTCGGCGATCTCCAATCCCAAGGCCCTGCTGTTCTACGGCGCCTTCCTGCCGCAGTTCATCGATCCTGCCCGCAGCCTGTACACGCAGTTCGCGATCATGGCCGGCACCTTCGTGGTGGTGGAGTTCCTGGTCGAGTACGTGCTGGCGCGCCTGGCGCATCGCGTGCGCCCCTGGCTGGAGCGCGCCGGCCGGCGTTTCAACAAGGTGTGCGGCGGTTTGTTTGCCGCCATGGGCGCGGCGCTGCCGGGGTCTTGATCCCCGGCGGGCCGCGTTGCCGCTTCAGCCCTCAGCAAGCCAGCGCCCGCATTCCGGATCGATCGCCGCCCGAGCGCCATCCATCCGCACTTGTTCCTCATCCAGCCGCGCGGCGGTAGCCGGATCGACATCGAAGGCGAGGCCGAGCGCGCTTGCGACGCGAGAGTCCTCGACCGGCAGTTCCCAGGTCAGGAACAATTGCGCCAGTTCCAGGCCGGCCGCGAAGTCGGCCTCGCGAAAGCCGGTGGTGCCGCGCGGGATGACGGCATGCGGCTGGCAGGTATCGAAGATCATGGCGGTGCCGCGCACGAGCGGAACGCGCAGGCCGGCGGCCGGAAAATGCACGTCCAGGCCCCGGTCTTCGCTCAGGAACAGATTGCAGAAGGCGGCGCCGCCATATTGCCCGCCGTCATGGTGATAGCGGGCGCCGCGGCAAGCCATCAGGGCGATGTCGGCGTTGGCCAGCACGCCGGGCAGTCCTAGCTCTTGCGTCCAGTCGCGCATGGCTTGCAGGCATAGCCCGTACTCGGGCCAGCGCGCCTGCGTGCGGGCCAGCGGCATCTGCTCGACGTCCCCGGGTTCCAGGCGCAGGCGCGTGGCCATCTCGCGCTCCCAGTCCGACTGCAGCCGCGCGGGCGGCGCGGGCACGTCCAGCGTGGCGGCCAGCACCGTGCCGCTGACGCTGCGGCTGCGCATGGCATCGCCGCTCCAGTAAAAGGAAGTCAGGGGGCCGGGCGTGCGGCGCGGGCGCGGAACGTGGTGCATCGGGCTGGAGGATCGGGGCGGGGCGCCGGGCCGGGACCCGCAGGGGAAGCGGCGGCGGCAAGCCGCTATGTTAACGGTCTCATAGTTAACGGCCCCATATCCAACCGCCCATCCTCGGCGTCCCGTCCGCTCGGCGCATGACGGGGGCGCTAGTCCCGCATCAGCGCGGCCAGCCGTTCGACCTCGACCGCCAGGCGGTAGGCGCGCTTCAGGTAAAGCTGGGCGTCGTGCTCCCAGGAGAAGCCTATGCCGCCATGCACCTGGATGGAGAGCTTCACCGCGCGCCGCGCCGCGCTCGCTGCCAGACGGGCGGCCAATGCGGCAAGCCCGGCATCGGCCGAGCCACGCTCGGCCAGCAAGGCCTCCACGGCGTAGCGGCTGTTGTCCAGCCCGGTCCAGGCGTCAACCAGGGCGTGCTTGATCGCCTGGAATTGCCCGATGGGCCGGCCGAATTGTTCGCGTTCCTTGGCGTAGGCGATGGCCAGGTCCAGCGAGGCGCTGGCGGTGCCGACCAGCTGCGCCAGCAGGAAGGCCACATGGTTCTGCAGCGCGGACAAGGCCTGCGCCGAAGGCAGTTCGGCTTGCGCGACCGCAGGTCCGCGCAGGCGGGCCAGCGCCACGGTGGGATCCAGGCCCTGCACGGATTCGAGCATCGCCGGGTCGTAGCGCGCAAGCAGCCAGCCATCGTCCTGACGGCTCAGACGCAGGTATTGGGCCGTAAGTCCATAGGCGTCGATCCAGCCCTGTTCGTCGCCGGCTCGGTCGCAGCGGACACTGGCAGGATGCGCCGCCAGGTCCAGCACGACTTCCGACAGGGCAGGCGTTTGCTCCAGCAGCGCGCTGGCCAGGAACGCCGACGCGCCATACGGAAGCGTGAGCAGCGCGCGTCCGGCCCATTCGCCCATCAGCTGTGTGCCTGGGCCGTATTCGGCCTGGAAGGCTTCCGATCCGGCTTCCAGCCAGCCGCCTTCGGCCAGTTCCTTCCACAGGGCGCGCTGGGCGGCGTCGTCCGCGGGCAGGGCGCGGCGGGCGTAGGCGGCGGGATGCTGCTGTTCCAGCAGGCGGCCGAAAGTGGAGGACAGCAGTGTCCTGATTTCGCTATGCATGTTGTCCCCTGTCCTTGGGCAGGCCGAGCAGGCGTTCGCCCACGATATTGCGTTGGATTTCCGAGGTGCCGGCCACGATGGTCTCGGCGCGCGACCACAGGAATTCGCGCAGCACGCAGGCCGTGGCGGTATGGGGCGCCGCCGCCTGCGGGCCGAGGATGGCGGCTTCGTCCAGCAGTTCCAGGCGCTGTTCCCAGATGCGCTGACGGGTTTCGCTCCACAGCAGCTTGAGCATGGCGCCGTCGATGCCGGGCGTATCGCCCGCGGCGACCTGGCGCAGCACGCGGTCCACGCGCCAGCGTATGACCTGGCACAGGTCCGCCAGGTCGCGCACGCGCCGTGCCTGTACGGCGCGTTCGTCCGCGACCAGCGCGGTGTGCGCCAGCGCCTCGGTCAGTTGCCGCAGTTCGTCTTCCAGCTGGACGACGCGCGGCATGAAGTAGATGCCGCGCTCGTACTCGGCGGCGGCCATGGCGATGCGCCAGCCTTCGCCGCACTCTCCCAGGATGCGTCCTTCCGGCACCGGCGTCGCGTCGAACAGCACTTCGTTGTAGTCGGCCTCGCCCGTCATCTGACGTATGGGCTCGACCCGCACGCCTTCGGCCTGCATGTCGATGAGCATGAAGCTCAGGCCGCGGTGGGCCTGGCTGTCGGGATCGGTACGCACCAGCGCGAAGCACCACTTGGCCAGATGCGCCTGGGTGGTCCAGATCTTGCGGCCGCTGACGCGCCAGCCGGCGGCATCCGGCTTGGCGCGTGTGCGCACCGAAGAGAGATCGGAACCGGTCTGGGGCTCGGAGTAGCCCTGGCACCAGATCTCGCTGCCGTCGCGGATGCCGGGCAGGAATTGCGCTTTTTGCGCGGGCGTACCGAAGCGTAGCAAAGTGGGCGCGAGGATGGCGTGCGCGATGCTGTTGATGGGCTGCGGCGCATGCAGGCGCGCGCACAGTTCATGGAAGGCGATCAGCGTGGCGGTGCTGAGTTCGCGCCCGCCGTACTCGCGTGGCCAGGTAAGCGCAATGAGGTCGGCCTCGCACAGCATGCGGTTCCAGGCCTGGCGGCATTCCTGGGTGTGCGAGGCGGTGACCGGATACTGCTCGCGCAGCTGGGCCAGCGCGGTGCGCAGCCAGGCCTCGGCGTCTTCGAGAAAATGTTCGGTGCGTATCATGGTTGAGAGCAATCAGGAGTTGGGATGCAGGACGCGCGGCGCGTGCGCGATGCGCACGGGCGCGTCGATCCAGCGGTGCAGTTCGGCGGGCGGCAGGCCGTCCACCAGGGCCAGCGGCACGAAGGCCCCGTCGCGCACGTCGAAGATGCCGATGTCGGCATAGACGCGCCCGACCACGCCGGCGCCGGTCAGGGGCAGGGTGCAGCGGCCGCGCAGGCGCGGCGCGCCCTCGCGGGTCAGCGCTTCCATCATGACCCAGACGTTGCGCGCGCCCACGGCCAGGTCCATGGCCCCGCCCACGGACGGCATGGGGTCGTCCGCGCCCAGCGACCAGTTGGCCAGGTCGCCCTGGCAGGAGACCTCGAAGGCGCCCAGCACCGTGATGTCGATGTGGCCGCCGCGCATGATGGAAAAGGAATAGACGTGATCGAAGATGGCAGCGCCTTCGGTGAGCGCGATCGACTGCTTGCTGGCGTTGATGAGATCGCCGTCGGCGATTTCGTGGTCTTGCAGCAGGCGCATGCCGAGAATGCCGTTCTCGCTGTGCAGCTGCACGCCGCGCGCGGGGTCGAGGCGGTCGGTGACCATGGTGGGCATGCCGATGCCCAGGTTGACCACGGCGCCCGCCGGCAGGTCGGCGGCCACCAGGGCGGCGAGTTGCTCGCGTGACAGTCGTTTCATTGCGGACTCCCCAACAGGCGGTGCACGAACAGGCTGGGCGTGACGATGGCGTCGGGATCGAGCGCGCCGCAGGGCAGGATCTCTTCGACTTCGACGATGGTGTTGCGGGCCGCCATGCACATGACCGGCCCGAAGTTGCGTTGGGCGCGGCGATAGACCAGATTGCCCAACTGATCTGCCCGATGGGCGCGGATGAAGGCGTAGTCCGCGCGCAGCGGCTCTTCCAGCACGTAGCCGCGGCCGCCGAACACTCGCGTTTCGCGGCCGTCGGCCAGCGGCGTGCCATAGCCCGTGGGCGAGTAGAACGGCCCCATGCCCGCGCCGCCCGCCCGGATGCGTTCGACCAGGGTGCCTTGGGGCATGACCTCCACGGCCAGGCTGCCCGCCTGCGCCCGCTCACGGATCACGTCATTGCCCGGCATGCGCGGATAGGAGCAGACGATGCGGCTGACGCGCCCCGAGGCCACCAGGGCCAGGAAGCTGGCCTCGCCCGCGCCGGCGTTGTTGTTGATCAGGGTCAGGTCGTCCACGTCCTGCTTGGCCAGCAGGCCGGCCAGCAGGCGCGCGGGTATGCCCGAGCCGCCAAAGCCGCCGACGAAGATCACGGCGCCGGACTCGATGCCGCGCAGGGCTTCTTCCACGTTTGCGCAAGTCTTGTCTTTCATCATTGTTCCTCCTTGGCCCACGCCGCGCGGCCTTGGGCGCACAGGGCGCCGGCCTGGCGGCAGGCCAGTGCGATGCCATCGGACTGGGGCCAGAGCGATACCGCCACGTCCAGGCCGGGATAGACCGGCGCCATGAAGCGCAGGTCCAGTTCACCCAGCCGCAGGTCGGGCAGCTGCCGCAGGCAGGCTTCGAGCGCGCGGTTGACCATGCCCAGCAGCGCCGCGCCGTGCAGGATGGGGCGTTCGTAGCCCGCCCGCCGCGCGCTGGCCGGATCCACATGCAGCGGATTGCGGTCGGCGTTCAGGCGATACAGCGCGCCCTGGTTGCGGCTGGTGGGCAGGACGATGACGCTGTCCGGCGCCGTGGCGGGGGGCGCGGGGATGGGGACGGCCAGCGCGTCGCTGAGCGCGGCGTCGCCGCCCGAGTAGCCGCCGTCGCCGCGGCAGATGTTCAGTTGCTCGATGACGGCGAATTCCTGTCCGGTGGCCGCGTCGCGCAGCGTGCGTCGCGTCACGACGAAGGCGCCCGGACTTTTGTCGGCGATGCGCGTGACCTCCATCTGGCACAAGACCTCGCCGCGCGCCGGCAGGCGCCGCGGGAAGCGCATGCGCTGCTCGCCGTGCACGACCTGGCTCCAGTCCAGGCCGTGGCGCGGGTCGCGCATCCAGAACCCGGGGTAGGCCAGCACGCAGGCCATGGCGGGCAGGGCGCGCAGGCCCTGTTCGTAGATGAACCGGGTTTCGTCGCCGACAGGGTCGTCTGCGGCCAGGCCCGCGCCCACGCCCAGGGCATAGAGGATGCAGTCATCTGCGCCGTAGGCCTGGCGTTCGGGCGCGAAGACGTGGGTCTTCAGGCTGCGGTAGTCCAACGCCATGGGAACCTCAGACCGGATCCCAGGCGAACACCTGGGCGGAGGTGTCCAGCGGCATGAAGGAGGCGCGCAGCGTAGCCATGCCGTGTTCGGCGATGCTCTCCGTGGTCCAACCGTCCGAGCGGTGCACCGAGCGCACCGGACGCGACTGGCTCATCAGGAAGATCTCGTTCAGGCGGATGGCGAACACCTGGCCGGACACGTCGGCGGAAGCGTCCGAAGCCAGGTAGCAGATCAGGGGCGCGATGGTCTCGGGTCCCATGCGGCGGATCTTCTCGACGTGGCGCGCCTGCTCCTCGGTCTTGGCCGGGATGGTTTCGGTCATGCGGCTCCAGGCCAGCGGGGCGATGCAGTTCGAGCGCACGTTGAAGGCAGCCATGTCCAGCGCCATGGCCTTGGACAGGCCGACGATGCCGAGCTTGGCGGCGCAATAGTTGGCCTGGCCGCGGTTGCCGATGACCGCCGAGTTGGAAGTCATGTTGATCAGGCTGCCGCCGCCCTGTTCGCGGAAGTGCCGCGCGGCCGCGTGGCTGAGGTTGAAGCAGCCGTAAAGGTGCACCTTGACCACGGCGTCGAAGTCCTCGGGCGTGAGCTTGTGGAACATCTTGTCGCGCACGATGCCGGCGTTGTTCACGACCGCGTCCACCCGGCCGTAGGTGTCGGCGGCGGCCTCGATGATGCGTTGCGCGCTGGCGTATTCGGCCACCGAGTCGCCATTGGCGATGGCCTCGCCGCCGGCGGCGCGGATATCCTCGACCACCTGCGCCGCCGTGCTTTGCGAGGCGCTAGTGCCGTCCAGCGACACGTTCAGATCATTGACCACCACGCGCGCGCCTTGCGCGGCCAGGACCACGGCCGCGGCGCGGCCGATGCCGTTGGCCGCGCCGGTGACGATCACTACTTTTCCTTCCAGCATGTCGAATCTCCTTCAATCCATCCAATTGGTCAGCACGGTGGTGGCCTGGGCGCTCAACACCCCGCCATTGCCATGCACCAGCGCCGTGCGCGCCTGTTTCACTTGCCGCTCGCCGCAGTCGCCGCGCAGCTGGCGCACCGCTTCCACCAGGCCGAACATGCTGTACATGCCGGGATGGACGCAGGACAGCCCGCCGCCGTTGGTGTTCACCGGCAGTTCGCCGCCGGGAGCGATGCGTCCGCCCGACACGAAGGCGCCGCCTTCCCCTTTGGCGCAGAACCCCATGTCTTCCAGGAACAGGATGGGATTGATGGTGAAGGCGTCATAGAGCTGCACCAGGTCGATGTCGGCCAGCGCCACGCCGGCCCGTTCGCGCGCCAGGTCGGCGCTTTGTCCGGCCACGGTGCGCGTCAGGTCGGCCATGCAGGCGATCTGGCGATGCGAGTGCGCCATGGCTGTGCCTTGGACGTACACCGGTCGGGCGGCATCGGCGCGTTCCGCGGCCGTCACCACGATGGCGCCCGCGCCGTCGGTCACCAGACAGCAGTCGCGCGCGGTCAGCGGCGAGGAGATCACGCGCGCACCCAGCACGTCGTCGATGGACAAGGGCTCGCGCTTATAGGCTTCCGGGTTCAGCCGCGCCCAGGCGCGCGCGGCCACGGCGACCTCGGCAAGTTGTTCGCGGGTGGTGCCGTATTCATGCATGTGGCGGCGTGTCGCCAGCGCGTAGCTGGTCGGCGGGTTGAAGGGCTGGAACGGCTCTTCGTACGGAAACGGGTCCAGCCGCGCGCGGGCGCCGGAGGTCGCCGAGACACCGTTGCCGCCACGCGGGGAGGCGCCGTATGCGATCACGATATTGCGGCACAGGCCGGCCTGGATCGCCGCCGCAGCGGTCAGCAGGTGGCCAACGAAGGAAGCGCCGCCGATCTGGGTGCTGTCCATGAAGCGCGGGTACAGGCCCAGGTATTCGGACAGCTTGTTCAGCCACATCGACGAGGACAGACTGGCGCTCATCAGGCCGTCGATGTCCTCCATGCGCAGCCCGGCGTCGCGTACTGCGGCATGCACCGCGAGCGAGCTGATCTCCAGGTCGTTCAGACCGCCCGCGTCGCCGATGCCGGCCGTGGCGCAGCCGGTGATGGCGATGGCGCCGCGCAGGTTCTTGTTCCAGTCCGTCATGGCGCTTCCTTTCCGAACACCACGCGGGCGCGCTGCGGGTCGGGCCGCGCCGTCAGCCGCATGCCGATGCGCAGCTCGCCTTCGTCCAGCAGCGTGGACATCATGCGGAAGCCTTCGTCCATGTCGGCCAGGATCACGTTGCGCGCGGCCGCCTGCGGCGTGGCCGGAATTTCCGAATAGGAATAGAGCGTGGCGCCGGCGCGCATGGGTCGCCAGGCATATTCCTGCGAGCGGCAGTGGGTGCAGTGCGTGCGCGGAAAGAAGAACGAGAGCCCGCAGCTGCGGCACACCTGGACCTCCAGGCGTCCCGCACGCAGCGCCTCTGCAAAATAGGCTTCCGGCGACAGCGAGCCGATGCGGACCTCACTCATCCTTGACCCCGGCCTGGCTGATGACGGCCTGCCATTTATCCATTTCGTCGCTGACGAACTTCTGGTACTGGGCCAGATCCATGTCGCCGGGCTCCGAGCCGGTGGAGCGGATGTAGTCCTGCGTGGCCGGCTGCATCACCGACTTGCGGATCTCGCTGTTCAGGGTCTGCACGATGTCGGCGGGCGTGCCGGCTGGGGCATAGACGCCTACCCAGGTGCTGAGGTCGAAACCCTTGTAGCCCAGCTCGTTGAGGGTGGGTACATCCGGGTAGCGTGGCTGGCGCTGCGCCGACGCGATGGCCAGCGGCACGATCTTGCCGGACTGCAGATAGGCGTTGGCGGTCACGGACTCGGCCATGCCGAACGGCACCTGGCCCGACACCAGGTCGGTCATGGCCGGACCCGCGCCGCGGTAGGACACGTGCATCAGCGGCAGCCCGCTCTGCGCGCGCAGCAGTTCGCCCACGATGTGCGGCGCGCCGCCGGCGCCGGCCGTGCCATAGGGCACCGAGGCCTGCTTTTGCGCATAGGCCTTGAAGTCGGCGAAAGTCTTGATGCCCTGGTTGGCGTTGACCAGCAGGAAGTTGGGGCTGACGGCCAACAGCGCCACGGGAGCGAAGTCCTTGCGGGCGTTGTACGGCAGCTTCTTCATGGCGGGGTTGATCACGTGGCTGGTCGCGCCCACCAGGATGGTGTAGCCGTCCGGCTTCTGCCGCGACACGTACTCGGTGGCGATCTGGCCGGTTGCGCCCGGCTTGTTCTCGACCACGAAGGGCTTGCCCAGGCGGGTCTGCAGATCGGCCGCGATGCGACGCGTCAGGATGTCGGTCATGCCGCCCGGGGCATAGGCCACCACCAGGGTGACGGGCTTGGCCGGATAGGTGTCGGCGGCGGCAATGGCGGGAAGGGCGGCCAGCAGCGTCAGCAGCTGCTTCAGGCCAGGCTTGAGTTTCATGTCGGAGGTCTCCTCGTCCTGCGGGCTGGTTTGCCCTGCTTGGTTATGGCGTCGAGGTGACCTTCCGGATGGCGCATAGGGCGGGGGGCCTCGACGCGCTAATAATGGAAGCGGTCCATCATGCAAACAATTGATTAATTATCATGAAGGCATTCAAGAAAGAGATGAATCGCCAGCCGCCGCGGGCTGCCCCTGTTCTGCAAGATGGGCTTCGAAAGCGGCGAGAAATGCGGCCGCGGCGCGCGACAGCCGGTAGTCGGCACGGCGCAGGACGGACAGCTCATGCAGGGCCTGGGGCCGGTCGGCGATGCACAGCGCCTTCAGCCCCATTTCCTGGCAGACATGGCGCACGTAGCCCGGCATGACCGTGATGCCCATGCCGCCGCGGATCATGGCGAAGGCGGTGGTCAGGCTGCCGGTCTGCGCCACGCTGCGCACCGTCAGTCCCTGGTCCTGCAGGATCTGGTCCATCTTGCGGCGCACGGTGTAGGTGCCGCGCAGCAGGATGTGCGGGTAGCGCGCCAGTTGGCGCCAACGCGCCTCTTCGTATAGCGCCAGCGGGTGGTCGGCCGGCACCACGGCATACATGGGGCCGCGGTAGACGACGCGGCAGTCCAGCCGCGGATCCTGGCTTTCCAGCGCCACCAGCCCCAGGTCGGCCTTGCCGTGCAGGACATGCTCGGTGGCCTCGTCGCCGGTGAGTTCGTGCAGGTCGAAGACGATGTTGGGATGACGCGCATGGAATTGCGCCACCACGGGCGCGATCAGCGTGTGCATCATGATGGGCGAGGCCGCGACGGAGACCTCGCCGCGCTCCAGTCCGGCCAGGCTGCTCAGGCTGCGTTCGGCCGCGCGCAGCGATCCGAAGGTTTCCTGCGCGTAGGCATACAGCTCTGCTGCGCCTTCCAGCAGCTCGACGCCACGCGCGGAGCGCTCGAACAGCGCCATGCCTATCGCCTTCTCCAGTTCGGAGCACAGCTTGCTGACGGTGGACTGCGTCAGGTTGAGCGCCTCGGCGGCGCGGGTGAAGTTCTTCAGCTCGTACACGGCGCAAAAGGCCCGGAGCTGGCGCAGCGTGATACCCATGGTGCGACTCCCGCAAGAGGCGGCTATCGTACCCAAGCCGCCAGCGGTTAGGTATTTATTCCATTCCAGACTTATTTCATGAAAATTACTCGTTTGTTGTGATGAAACCTCGCCCTTAGCATCGGTGACATGACCCTAGCTGGAGTTTCCATGACTGCGCCTATTCCCGCCTTTTCCCATGCCCTCGTGACCCGCGACGCGCGTGGCGTCTATACCCTGCAGATCCACGACGCCAAGAGCCTGAACATCCTGGCCTCGGCGGTCACGCTGAGCCTGACCGAGGCCGCCCGCTGGATTGCGGCCCAGGACGACGCCCGCGCGGTCGTCATCCGCGGTACGGGCGAGCGCGCCTTCGTGGGCGGCGCCAACATCTATGAAATGGCCGAGCTCGATCCGCAAGGCGCGCGCGAGTTCATCACCCGGCTGCGCGACCTGTGCGACGCCGTGGCCGCGATCCCCGTTCCCACCATTGCCCGCATTCCGGGCTTCTGCCTGGGCGCCGGCATGGAGCTGGCCGCGGCCTGCGACATCCGCCTGGGATCGACCGACGCGGTCTTCGGCATGCCCGAAGTGCGCGTGGGCATTCCGTCCGTGATCCATGCCGTGCTGCTGCCGGCCATCATCGGCCCTGGCCCCACCAACTGGCTGCTGTTGACCGGCGAGACCGTGGACGCGGCCCAGGCCCGCCAGTGGGGCTTCCTGGAATTCGTCAGCGAAACCGGCGCGCTGGACGCCCTGGTCGAACGCACCGTGACGCCCATCGCCGAAAGCGGCCCGCGCGCCGTGCGTTCGCAGAAGGCGCTGCTGCGCTACTGGAGCGAGTCCAGCGTCGAAGCCGGCCTGGACCGCAGCGTGGCGGCGTTCGGCGAGGCCTTCACCAGCGACGAGCCGCGCCGCTACATGGCGCCCTTCGTCAACCGCAAGAAGCAGCAGGAGGCCAAGTAATGGCCGGCCCGCTCGCGGGCGTGCGCGTCATCGACATGACGTCGGTGGCCATGGGGCCGTACGGCACGCAGATCCTGGCAGACATGGGCGCCGAGGTCATCAAGGTCGAAGCGCCCGAAGGCGACGTGTTCCGAACCTCCGCCCCGGCCGCGAGCCCGGGCATGGGGCCGGCCTACCTGAATCTCAACCGCAACAAGTACAGCGTGACGCTGGACGCCAAGACGCCGGCCGACCGCGACAGCCTGCTGCGCCTGATCGACGGCGCCGACGTGTTCGTGTCCAACGTGCGCCCGGCGGCCCTGGCGCGCCTGGGCCTGGACGCGGATACGCTGCGCGCGCGCAACCCGCGCCTGATCCATTGCTCGGCCGTGGGTTTCGGCCAGGACGGCCCCTATGCGGCGCGCCCGGCCTTCGATGACATCATCCAGGCCATGAGCGGCCTGGCCGACCTGCAGGGCCGCAACAGCGGCGCGCCTGCCTACGTCAACACCATCCTCGCCGACAAGGTGGCGGGGCTGACGCTGGCCTACGCCATACCCATGGCGCTGTACGAGCGCGAGCGTTCGGGGCAGGGGCAGGCCGTCGAAGTCCCCATGTTCGAGACCCTGGTGTCCTTCACGCTGATCGAGCACATGAGCGGCCACAGCTTCGTGCCGCCGCGCGGACCCATGGGCTACAGCCGCGTGCTGTCGCCGCAGCGGCGTCCCTACCGCACGCGCGACGGCTACCTGGCGCTGCTGCCATACACCGACGCGCAGTGGCGGCGCTTCTTCGCCCTGGCCGAACGCCCCGACCTGGCGGCGGACGCGCGCTATGTCGACGCGTCCTCGCGCGCGCGGCACTTCGACGAGCTCTATCAGGACCTGGCGGACATCGTCGCCTTGCGCGGCACCGGGGAATGGCTGGCGCTGCTGGCGGACGCGGACATTCCGCATTCGCGCGTGAACACGCCGGAAGCCCTGTTCGAGGATCCGCATTTGAAGGCGACGGGATTTTTCCAACGCGTGGAACATCCGACCGAAGGGCCGCTGATGGCCGCCGGCATCCCGGTGCGCTTCTCGCGCACCCCGGGCGAGATCAGGCGCCAGGCCCCGCGCCAGGACGCCGATCGCGATATGCTCGAGCCTGCGCGCTGAGGCCGGCATGGCCGGCGGCGCCTAGCGGCGACTTCGACCATGAACATCACTCTCAAGCAATTGCGCGTGTTTTGCGCGCTATACGAACTGCGCAGTTTCACGGCGGCCGCGCGCGCGGCCTTCGTGACCCAATCGGCCGTCAGCAAGCTCTGCGCCGAACTCGAGGCCGAGGTCGGCCAACCGTTGTTCGAGCGCTCCACACGCAGCGTCACTCCCTGCGACGGCGCGGCGGATTTCTACGCCTACGCCCAGGAAATCCTGGGCACCGTGCGCGCCGCCGAGCGCAGCATGTCCGGCCTGCGCACGCTGGAGCGCGGCACGGTGGGCGTGGCCACTTCGCCGCTGATGATGGTCGGCCTGTTGGGCGAGGTGGTGGCCGACTATCACCGCGCGCATCCCAGCGTGAAGCTGGACCTGTTCGAGCTCTCCACCGACGACACCATCGAGCATGTGCGCAACGGCCGCGCCGACTTCGGCATCGTCTCGGTCGAAACCCCTTCGGAAGAGCTGGCCACGCGAGTCATCTATCGCGACACCATGTACGCGGTGTGCGCGCCGCGCCATGCGCTGACGCGCAAGCGTTCGGTGTCGTGGGCCGACGTGGCCGCTCACGATCACATCATGCTGCGCAATGTGTACAGCGTGCGACGCAGCCTGGACCGCGTGGCGGCCGACCTGAACCTGGAGTTCCGCTACCGCATCGAGGCCGGCATGCTGACCTCGGCGCTGAAGCTGGTCGGCGCGGGACTGGGGATAACGGTCGTGCCCGGCTATGCCTGCGACCTGGCGCGGCAGCTGGGCCTGCGCATCCTCGCCATCGACGGCGCGCGCAAGCACGGACATGAACTCTGGCTGATCCAGCGGCGCAACGCGCGGCTGTCGCTGGCGGCTTCGGCCTTCCTGCAGGCGACCGAGGAATATCTGCGGCAGCGTCAGGCTTCAGAGAATTAATCCTGGTTTGGAATAAGTCTATGAAAATTAGTCCCTTGTTGGGATAAGCGGGTCGCAAGCATCATACGGTCAGAGTTCAAGAGGCCGACCCGCGGCCCCTCACAGGAGACAAGCATGATCCGACCGTTCGGCGTCCGCCGCCGCCTGCTGGCCGCCGGCAGCCTCACCGTCCTGACCGCCCTTGCGGGCGCGCTGCCGTCCACCGCGCTGGCGCAGGGCGCGTATCCCGACAAGCCCATCACCATCGTCGTGCCGTTCTCGCCGGGCAGCGCCACCGACACCAGCGCGCGCATCATCGCGGAGAAGCTCGGTCCGCGCTTGAACGTGCCCGTCGTCATCGAGAACAAGCCCGGCGCGTCCGGCACCATCGGCGCCTCGTTCGTCGCGCGCGCCCAGCCCGACGGCTACACGCTGATCCTCACCAGCAGCTCGACGCACTCGGCCACGCCGGCGCTGTTCCGCCAGCTGCCGTTCGATCCCACCGGCGATTTCACCCACGTCGTGCGTATCGCGACCATCCCGATGATGCTGGTGGTGCGCGAGGACGCGCCCTACAAGTCGCTGCAGGAACTGGTCAAGGCCACGCAGGCCAAGCCCCTGAACTACGCGTATGGTTCGCCCACCAGCCAGATCGCCGGCGCCACCTTCAACACCGTGGCGGGCGCCGCGGCCAACGGCGTGCCGTACAAGAGCCAGCCGCCGGCCGTGACCGACCTGCTGGGCGGCCACGTCGACTACCTGTTCGCCGACCTCTCTGTCGTGACCTCGTTCATGCAGGCAGGCAAGCTGCGCGGACTGGCCTACACGGGCCATGAACGCGCCAAGGAATTTCCCAGCGTGCCGACGCTGGCCGAACTGGGCTACCAGAAGTTCGACCTGGTCGTGTGGGTCGGCGTGGCCGTGCCGGCCAAGACGCCCGACGCCATCGTGCAGAAGCTGAACCAGGAAGTCGCCGCCATCCTGCGCGAGCCGGACGTGCTGCAACGCTTCGAATCCCTGGGCATGCAGGTCTCGCCCAACACCGTGGCCGAGCACCAGGCCTTCGCACAGTCGCAGCGCCAGGTCTGGACCCAGCGCGCGGTCGACGCGAAGATCGAACCGCAGTAAGCGGCGGGAAACGAGGAGGGCGCCCGGGCGGGCGCTTTTTTCATGGGGCGCGGTGACCGCTCCCTGGCCGCGTCCCGTGCTTGCCGCCACCAAAACGAATAAAGTGCCAGGCAGTGTCCGCCCCATCACGGCGGGCAATCATCAAAACACGGAGACGACATGGATACCGTAGGCAAGGGCGCCAGCGTGCGCGAACAGGTCAGCGCAACGGAATGGGAGGTCCGCAAGGATCTGGCGGCGCTATATCGGTTGGTGGCGCTGTTCGGCTGGGACGATCTGATCTTCACCCATATCACGGCCAAGGTGCCGGGGACCGAACATTTCCTGATCAACCCCTACGGCATGATGTTCGACGAAATCACGGCATCGAGCCTGGTCAAGATCGACCTGGACGGACGCAAGGTGATGGAGTCGGAGTACGACATCAATCCCGCCGGTTTCACCATCCATAGCTGTATCCACGCTGCCCGCAAGGACGCGATGTGCGTGCTGCATACGCATTCCATCAACGGCGTGGCTGTGTCGGCGCAGAAGGCCGGGCTGCTGCCGCTGTCGCAGTTCGCGTTCATCGTGCTGCGGTCGCTCGGCTACCACGACTACGAAGGCCTGGCGCTCAATCCCGAGGAACAGCCGCGCCTGGTGCGGGACCTGGGCAGCAACACCTATCTCATCCTGCGCAACCATGGCCTGTTGACCGTGGGGCAAAGCATGGCCGAAGCCTTCCAGGCCATGCACCGGCTGGAGGCCGCCTGCATGGTGCAGGTGCGGGCCCAGGCCGGCGGCGAACTGACCTACATCCCGCCGGACATCCTGAAGAACGCCACGGTGGAATCGCAGGCCGACCGCGCGCACAAGGCCATGCTGGCCTGGCCGGGACTGCTGCGCCGCCTGGACCGCCGCAACCCGGGCTACGCGGAGTAGCAGCCGGGCGCGGGCCCCAAGGGCTGGGGCCCGCTGAAACGGATCAGTACTTGCCCATGTAATCGCGCTTGCCGATTTCCACGCCGTTGTGGCGCAGGATGTCGTAGGCCGTGGTCACGTGGAAGAAGAACTGCGGCAGCCCATAGTGCAGCAGATAGGCGCTGCCGCTCAGCTTCTTTTCCTTGGGCGTGCCCGGGCGCAGCACGATTTCGCGCGCTTCGCTTTGCGCGAATTGTTCGGGGCCGAACGAACCCAGGTGTTCCAGCGTCTTGGCGATCAAGGCTTGCAGGCCCGCGAAGCTGGTTTCGCTATCAGGCCACGAAGGCACTTCCGCGCCAGCCAGGCGCGAGGCGATGCCCTTGGCGAAATCCGCAGCGATCTGCACCTGGCGCGCCAGCGGGAACATGTCGGGGAACAGGCGGGCGCCCAGGTAGGCGTCCGCATCGATGTTCTTCTCCGTGGCGTGGGCTTCCGCTTTCTTCAGCACGTCGGACAGGGCCGACAGCATTTGCGTCAGGACGGGAACGGAGGCGCTGTGCATGAAATTGCTCATATCGTGTCTCGCTTGAGAGTGGGCGCCGGCGCGGGAGGCGCCGGGCAGGCTTGCGAAGACTACCAGTTGCCGGCGTTGTCATCCGTAACGCGTGTTGATGCTTGAGCCATCATGACATCATGATGTTATGATGGCTTCATGAAAAACGACGCCGAATATGCTCCTCTTTATGCCCGGGTGGAAATGGCCTTGGCCGCGGAAATCTCGTCCGGCAGCCTGTCGCCTGGCGACCGGCTGCCGACGGAAGACCAGCTGATCGAGCGCTTCGCGGTCAGCCGCAGCACGGTGCGCAAGGCGGTGGAAAACCTGGTCGCGCGCGGGCTGGCGGAGATCCGGCGCGGCAAAGGCACGTTCGTCACGGAACCCAAGCTGACGCAGACGCTGACGGCCCTGAGCGGATTTGTCGAGGACATGACCGCGCTCGGCCGCCGGGCGACGGCACGCCTGCTGGACAAGCGGCCGGTGCCGGCCACGGAAGACGTCGCGCGCCAACTGGGCGTGGCGCGCGGCGCGATGGTCTATCGCATCGAGCGCGTGCGGCTGGCGGACGGCGTGGCCATGTCGTTCGATGAAACCTATCTGCCGCTGGACGTGGGCGAAAAAGTCGCCAGCAACGACCTGGAGGCCGAGCCCATCTTCGACCTGCTGGAGCTGCGCTACGACCTGCCTCTGATCGAGGCCGAGTACCAGCTGGAAGCGGTCACGGCGGACGAACGCGTCGCGCAAGCGCTGGGCGTAGCGGCGGGAAGCCCGATTTTCCTCATCGAGCGCACGTCCTACACCGAGGCGCAGCGGCCGGTGGACTACGAAAAGCTGTACTACCGCGGCGACCTGATCCGCTTCAGCACCCGGCTGTCGCGCCAGCCGCGCAAGCCGACCTGAACCGGCGGCCATGGAAACCTCGACGATCCTCTGGCTGTTCGCCGCCGCCTTCGGCGCCAGCGCGCTGGGCGGGGTGCTGGGGATGGCCAGCGGCATCTTCATCGTGCCCATCCTGACGTTGCTGTTCGGCGTGGACATCCATGTGGCCATCGGGGCCAGCATCATCTCGGTAATCGCCTGTTCCTGCGGCAGCGCCGCGCCGTTCCTGAAAGGGCGGCTGACCAACGTCAGGCTGGCCATCGTCCTGGAAACGGCCACCACGCTGGGGGCGCTGACCGGCGTGTTCCTTATCGGCATCGTCTCGACCGGATTTCTCTACGGCCTGTTCGCGGCCATCCTGGCGCTGTCCGCGCAGCAGATGCTGGCGCGCCGGCGCGAGGCCGTCGCCAGCGCGCCAGGCGCCGCCAGCTGGGCCACCGCGCTGCGCCTGCACGCAAGCTTTCCCGACCGCGCGCTGGGCCGCGAGGTGCACTACCAGGTGGACCGGGTACCGCTGGGCTTGTCGCTGATGTACGGCGCGGGCCTGATTTCGGCCTTGCTCGGCATAGGCTCGGGCGTGCTCAAGATCCCGGCCATGGACGCCGCGCTGAAGCTGCCCATCAAGGTCTCGTCGGCGACGTCCAACTTCATGATCGGCGTGACCGCCGCCGCCAGCGCGGGCGCCTATTTCGTGCGCGGCGACATCGACATCGGCATCGCCGGACCGGTCGCGCTGGGCTCGGTCGCGGGCGCCTTGCTCGGCGCCCGCCTGCTGATGGGCCTGCCGGCGGACAAGCTGCGGCTCTTCTTCGTGATCGTGCTGTCCTTGCTGGCGGTGCAGATGCTGCTGAGCGCGTTGGGCGTGCATATTCCGGGAGGCCCGGCATGACGCAGGCGGCGGACAAACAGGCGCGGCGCGACCGCGTCATCGCCGGCTTGCTGTGGTACGGAACCTGGCTCGCCTCGGCCCTCATCGCCGCCGGCATGGCTGTGGATTTCCTGTTGCCGGCGCATGGCGGCCTGCGGGACCTTGAACTCGTCAAGGCCGGGGTGGCCCTGTTCATCGTGCTGCCGGTGGCGCGGGTGGCGCTGATGCTGGCCATCTTTCTGCGCGAGCGCGACTACGCCTACACGGCGATTTCCGCGCTGGTCCTGCTTATCATCGCCGCAGGCGTCGTGTCCGGACTGCGGTGAGGCTGCCGGCTTTCCT
Source organism: Achromobacter sp. PD1 (assembly GCF_048541815.1). Lineage (NCBI taxonomy): Bacteria > Pseudomonadati > Pseudomonadota > Betaproteobacteria > Burkholderiales > Alcaligenaceae > Achromobacter > Achromobacter sp. PD1. The sequence goes on along the minus strand of NZ_CP183349.1, from coordinate 4,778,951 downwards.
ATAATCGGAGCGCGGTGCGGTGGCGCATCGCCGCATACTTTCGCCAGGACTTTTCATGCTTGCCATTACCAGCCAGGATGTCTACGTGCACACCAGCCAGGGCCGCCTTTTCGCGCGGCGCTGGGACCCCGCCGGGGAGGCCGCCGCCGCAGCGCCCATCGTGCTGTTCCATGATTCGCTGGGTTGCGTGGAGTTGTGGCGGGATTTTCCCGAACAACTGGCGCAGGCCACCGGGCGCAGCGTCATCGCCTATGACCGCCTGGGCTTTGGCCGCTCCGATCCCAATACCGCCGTGTTCGAACCCGGCTTTGTGCAAGACGAAGCGCAGGACGGATTCCGCAGCCTGCGCGCAGCGCTGGGCGTCGGCCCCTATGTGGGGTTCGGTCACAGCGTGGGCGGCGGCATGGCCGTCTGCAGCGCTGGCGTGTATGCAGAAGATTGCCGGGCGCTGATCACCGAGTCCGCGCAGATGTTTGCCGAAGACCGCACGCTGGAAGGCATCCGTGCCGCCAAGCGGAACTTCGCCGAACCCGGCCAGCTGGACCGCCTGAAGAAGTACCACGGCGAGAAAGCCGAATGGGTGCTGGGCGCGTGGATCAACACCTGGCTGTCGCCCGAGTTTGCCGCCTGGAACCTGGACGAGCAATTGCGCCAGGTGCGTTGCCCCGTGCTTGCCCTGCATGGCGAAATCGACGAGTACGGTTCCCCCAAGCACCAGGAAAAGATCGCGGCGCTGGCCGGCGGCCGCCCCGTGCTGCTGGAGAACTGCGGGCATGTGCCGCACCGCGAGCAAAGCCGCATCGTGCTGGATGTGGTGAGCGAGTGGTTGAGGGCGGTGCCGTAACCAATCGGGTGCGCCCATACACAGTCCGCGCTTAGAATCAGACTAGCCCTTCCGCGCCGCCGCGCTCGCTTTCTTGAGGTCCCCGATCCGATGTCTGACCGTCAACCCGTATCCCAAGCCGTCCACAACACGACTACCCGCCACGCGATTTTCATTGTGGCCACGCTCAACGAGGGCGCCGCTGCCGCCGAAACCGTGCGCGGCTGGTGCGCCGATGTCGGCGGCCTCGTCCGCACCGTGGGCACGCGCGCGCCCGAGCAGAATCTTTCCTGTGTCACCGCCTTCGGCTCCACGGCCTGGGACACGCTTTTCGGCGCGCCGCGCCCCACCGCGCTGCATCCTTTCCGCGAGTTTGGTTCGGGCGAACGACTGGCCGTCGCGACGCCGGGTGACCTGCTGCTGCATATCCGCGCCGACTCGATGGATTTCTGTTTCGAACTGGCCACCTTGCTGCTGGGCGGCCTGGGCGATGCCGTGACGGTCGTGGATGAAGTCCATGGCTTTCGCTACTTCGACCGGCGCGCCATCATCGGCTTCGTGGACGGGACCGAGAATCCGGAAGGGCAGGAGGCGGTCGACTTCACCGTCATCGGCGACGAAGATGCCGAGTTCGCCGGCGGCAGCTACGTGCTGGTGCAGAAGTACCTGCACGACATGAAGGCCTGGAATGCGCTGACGGTCGAAGGCCAGGAAGGGGTCATCGGCCGCCACAAGTGGTCCAACGTGGAACTCGACGACGACATCAAGCCCTCGTCCTCGCACAGCGCCCTGACGACCATCGAGGAAAACGGCCAGGAACTGAAAATCCTGCGCGACAACATGCCGTTCGGCCGGCCGGGATCCGGGGAATTCGGCACCTACTTCATCGGCTACGCGCGTTCGCCGCGTCCCATCGAGCTGATGCTGGAGAACATGTTCGTCGGACGTCCGCCCGGCAATTACGACCGCCTGCTCGACTTCAGCCACGCGGTCACGGGCGGCCTGTTCTTCGTGCCGTCGTCAGAGTTGCTGGAAGCGCTTGCCGAGCGCAGCCCGGCGGCCTGTGCGGACGCGGGCGAGCCTGCGGCCGCTGCCCTGGCCAGCAAGGCGAACTGAAGCTCCAGAGCCTGGCGCAGGGGCGCTGCCTACCGCTCCTGCTCCAGCGTCGCCTTCATCCGCACCATGCTTTCCTGGCTGACCATGATGACGCCGCTGGCTGGCTGGTCGATGTCCAGGATGAAGGTCAGCACCAGGGAAATCAGCGTGGCGAACAGGCCGGTCGAGATCAGCCGCCTGCGCTTGTGCAGCCCGGTGCCGTAGGCGATGAAACCCATTGCGCCGCCGGTGACGATGAAGAGCAGATAGAAGACGGGCTCGGGTACGTGGTTTTCCAGCGCGACGCGGCGCTTTTCGTTGACCTGCGCCATTTCGTTGATAGCCTGGATGAACATGACCGTGGATATCGAGGGCGGATTCTCCAGGACGCTCGCAGCCGTGCTCCGGATCTGGCGCTCGATGCGCCGCGAGGCCGCGCCGGCTGCCGCCAGGCGCTCCTTGTCATTGTCGGCGTCGCTGAACTCCAGCGCCGTCGTCGTGTACTCCAGCAAGAGCTTGGCGATGGGTTCGCGCGCGGCCGCAGGCAGCAGCTGCGAGCGCCAGTAGGCATTGCCGATGGCGTTGGCCTCTTCCAGCACCAGGTTCTTGCGCGTCTCGAAACGCGTCACCGACATCGCGAAGGTAAAGCCCAGCAGCAGCGCCAACAGGCCCAGCAAGGCGGTCTGGAGCGCGCCGATATGGGTCTTGGCGGCGTCGTCGGATGCGCGGCGGCGCTTGCGCCCCAACCGGAAGCCCAGCTCGATGATGGCCAGGCAAACGATGACGCAGATGAAAAACACGTAGGTTTCATCAATTTCGCGCAGCACGTTGATTTCCGGTGGTTATTTGCGGATAGAGCGTATGCCGAGTGCGGCGCGGCGGGCAAGGGGCGAATAACCCGCAGCCGCGGAACCTTGCCAGGTATTTGAAAAGCGTCTTGGAGTAAGGTGTCGCTTCCCTTGTAAGCGACACAGCACGGAGCAGAAATTGAAATACCGCAAACTCGGCCGTACCGACCTGGATGTCAGCCTGATCGGACTGGGCACCATGACCTGGGGCGAGCAGAACACCGAAGCCGAGGCGCACCAGCAGCTCGACTACGCCCTGGAGCGTGGCATCAATCTGGTTGACGTCGCCGAAATGTATCCCGTGCCGCCCAAGCCCGAAACGCAGGGCCTGACCGAAACCTATATCGGCACCTGGCTGGCGCGCAGCAAGCGCCGCCAGGACATCGTGCTGGCCAGCAAGGTGGCGGGCCCCGTGCGCGACGCGAAGCGCCCTGGTCACATCCGCGACGGCAAGACCCACCTGGACCGCAAGAACCTCACCGCGGCGCTGGACGCCAGCCTGAAGCGCCTGCAGACGGACTACCTGGACCTGTATCAGCTGCATTGGCCCGACCGCACGACGGCCACCTTCGGCAAGCTGTCCTATCCCTGGGTCCAGGACGAATACACCGTGCCGATCGAGGAAACCCTGGAAGTGCTGCAGGACTTCGTGCGGGCCGGCAAGGTACGCCACATCGGCGTGTCCAATGAAACGCCCTGGGGCGTGGGGCAGTTCCTGCGTCATGCCGAGAACAAGGGCTTGCCGCGTATTGCAACCATCCAGAACGCCTACAGCCTGCTGAACCGCGTCTACGAGATCGGTTTGTCCGAGTACTCGCACCACGAAGGCGTGGGCTTGCTGGCCTACTCGCCGCTGGCGATGGGCATGCTTTGCGGCAAGTATCTGGACGGCGCGCGCCCGGCCGGCGCCCGCCTGACGCTCTATACGCGCTTCACCCGCTACAGCAACGAGCAGGCCGAGATCGCCACCCGCGCCTACGTCGAACTGGCGCGCGCGCACGGCATTTCGCCCACGCACCTGGCGCTGGCCTGGGTCAACCAGCGCCCCTTCGTCACCAGCAACCTGATCGGCGCCACCACGCTGGAACAGCTGAAGGAGAACATCGACAGCGTGGATGTGACCCTCTCGACCGAGGCGCTGGAGGCAATCGACAAGATCCACGCGCGCCAGCCGAATCCCGCCCCGTGATGCGCTGACCGCCCCGTCCTCCATGGCGGCCAGAACCCATGACGCTTTCCGGGGCGTCATGGGTTTTTTCATGGAGGATGCCGATCCGGCCACGGATACACTTTTTTTCCTGGCGGCTGTCGATTTCGTCTGGCGCGGTTCGTCGTGTCGATGGAGCATGCAAGTTCCACCATCCACACAAGGAGACCGAGATGCGATTCATGGTTCAAGTCAGGGCCACCGCCGATAGCGAGGCAGGGGTAATGCCCACCCAGCAACTGCTGGCCGACATGGGGCGGTACAACGAGGAGCTGGTCAAGGCGGGCGTGATGCTGGCGGGCGACGGCCTGAAACCCAGCTCCAAGGGCGCGCGGGTGCATTTTTCCGGCAGCAGCCGGCAGGTGATAGACGGCCCCTTCGCGGAAACCAAGGAGCTGATCGCCGGCTACTGGCTCTGGGAGTGCGCCTCGCTGCAGGAGGCGATCGAATGGGTCAAGCGCTGCCCCAATCCGATGCCCGGCCCGTCCGATATCGAGATCCGCCCGCTGTACGAGGCCGATGACTTCGGCGAGGAGTTCACGGCGGAGCTGCGCGCCCAGGAGGAGCGGCTGCGCGATCAGTTGGAGAAAGCGTCCAAGCAGTGAACCGCAGGGCCAGAGCGGCATGGGGAAAGTTCGCAGTTGATAATATAATTGCGAATCAGTCGTATTTATAAGAAATTGCCATTTCTTCCCCTCCCGCTCTGGAGAATTCAACGTGGTCCGTCCCGCTTCCGCCAGGAAGTGCCGCGCGCGCAAGCACGCGCGGCATGCAGTTGCGCCCTATGCCCTAGCCCTGACCCTGGGCATCGTTCATCCTGCGGGCGTCCATGCCCAGGGCGCCACGGCGCCGCCGCCCAAGGACGCGGGGGATGCGCAAGGCGTGGCTCAGTTGCCGGCGGTGACCGTCAACGCGACCTCGGTGGACGACACGCTGGAACATCTGTCCGCGCCGGTGAACAGCGGGGCGTTGGGCAACCGCAGCCAGCTGGAGACGCCGTTTTCCACGACCGTGGTCACTGCCGCGGATATCGAGGAGCGGCAGGTCAACAAGCTGGGCGACGTGTTTGCCCTGGACGCATCCGTCACCGACAACAGCGCCTCCTACGGGGCCTGGGCAAGCTACTTGAGCGTACGCGGCCTGCCGCTGGATTGGCAGAATTCCTACCGCATCGACGGCAAGCCCTTCCTTAGTTACGTCACGACCTTGCCTTACGAGCACTTCGAGCAGATCGACCTGCTCAAGGGCGCATCCGGTTTCATGTACGGCTTCGGATCGCCGGGCGGCTTGATCAACTACGTCACCAAGAAGCCGACCGACGAGCCGGTGCGCAGCATCGAACTGGGTTATGTGTCCAAGGGACTTTTGCGCGAACATGTCGACTTGGGCGGACGCGTGGGCGGCGACGGCCGGTTCGGCTATCGCCTGAACGCCACGCACGAAGAAGGCAATACCTACAACGGCGGCTCGTTGTACCGGGATTCGGTGTCGCTGGCGCTGGACGCCCGCCTGACCGACAAGCTGAGCTGGGACTTCCAGTCCATCTACCAGAACCGCAAGGCGATCGGCCAGGAGCCGACCATCTACGCCGGGCAGATGGCGGGCTCGGAGCTGCCGTCGCCGGTGCGCAACGACAACGGCAGGATGGTGGGCGAGGGGCCGTATGCGGACAATAAATTCCGCTTCTACTCGACCGGACTGAAGTACCAGCTGTCTTCCGATTGGTCGGTGCGCACCGACTACAGCTACAGCTCCACCCGTACCCGGCGCAATGAATCGGTGCTGTTCCTGCAGAACCAGGCGGGCGACTACCAGGACTACCGCTCGGACTACGGCGAGGCCTATGCCTACAACCAATGGCAAGGCATGCTCGAAGGCCGGTTCAGCACCGGCCCGCTGAAACACCTGGTGGTGGCGGGCGCGTCGTGGCAAAAGCAGAAGAACGACTACAGCGTCGACGGCGTGTACCAGCTGCAAGGCACGGGCAACCTGCGCACGCAGAACACCAACACCTATTACAGCCAGGGCGGCCTGGATCTGTACCGCGCCGCCGAGATCACGCAGAAGGCGCTGTTCGCGAGCGACACCATCGATCTGACCGGCGGCTGGTCCGTGCTGGGCGGCCTGCGCTACACCGACTACGAACAGGTCGGCTTCAATGCGGCGGGCGTGCGCAATTCGCGCTACGAAAAGAACGGCGTGCTGACGCCGACGGTGGCGCTGATGTACAACATTACGCCGCAGACCATGGCCTATGCCAGCTACATCGAGTCGCTGGAGCCGGGTTCGTCGGTGGGCAATACCTACGCCAACTTCGGCGCGCTGCTGGACCCGCTCAAGAGCAAGCAGTATGAACTGGGCATCAAGACCAACCAGGACGGCTGGGCCGCCACGGCGGCGCTGTTCCGCATCGAGAAGAAGGCGGAATACACCAACGCCGCCAATGAGCTGGTGCAGGACGGCAAGTCGATCTACCAAGGCCTGGAGCTGGGCGCCTCCACGCGCATTGCGACGAATTGGAACGTGGGCGGCAGCCTGATGTTCCTGGACTCGGAATACAAGAAGGGCTCCAGCTTCACCGGCAACCGCGTCGCGGGCGCGCCCAAGTTCGTCGCCGCCGCCCAGGTTGCGTATTCGGTGTCGCAATTGCCGGGCCTTAAGCTCAGGGCCGACGTGAAGTACACCGGCAGCACCATGTTGGGCGCTTCGAACGCGGTCCAGGTACCCGACTACGCCATCGTTAACATCGGCGCCACCTACGACACGCGCATCTACGGCTACGAAACCACGTTCCGCGCGGGCATCAACAATCTGGCCGACAAGCGTTACTGGCTATACCAGTCGCCGGACTACGTGAAGGCGGGCGACCCGCGCACCTATGCCTTGAGCGCCAGCCTCAAGTTCTAGGCGCCGTCACGTCCCACAGGCGGTCAGGCGCAAAGTCCTGCTGTTCGCCCTTCTTGGCGTAGCCCAGCGGATTGGCCACGATGCGGCAGCCATTCTTCACATAGTCCTGCGGACAGTGGAGATGGCCGTGCATCCAGACGTCGGCCAGGGGCAGCAGGGCGTCCAGCGCATTGCAGAACCCCGCTGTGCCGGGGGTGACGCCGTAACGCGGATCCGCGCTCGCCAAGGTGGGGGCGAAGTGGGTAATGGCCACGGTGGGGCCGTCGTGCGGCGTGCGCAGCGCGTCTTGCAGCCATTGCTGGCAGAGCAGCCCCTGTTCGCGCATCTGCTCGGCCATGAAGGGCGCGCCGTTGCGGCGCATCTCGGCCTTTTCCAGATAGAAGTCCGCCGCGCGGAAAGCTTTTTCGCGCTTCTTCAATGCCCCGCCGACGGTGTCGCCGGGCGCGGCCAGCGCGTCGAAGTCCGTCCACAGCGTGGTGCCGACAAAGCGCACGCCATCGATGACCAGCGTCTCGCGCTCCAGCCAGTGGATGCCGAGTTCGCCGCAAAGCTCGCGCAGCCGCGCGTGGGTCTCATCGAAATCGACGTTGTCGTATTCGTGATTGCCGGGGACATAGACTACGGGCGTGGGCCAGCCCTTGTTCGGCGCATAGCTGCCCAGGCCGAAGTCGTCGACGGTCATGAGCGAGCCGCGGCGGTACGAGCCGACGTCTCCGGCCAGCACCAGCAGATCGGCGCCGGGCGCGGGCCGGGCCAGGAAATCAGGATCGGTTTCAAGGTGCAGGTCGGAGAGCAATTGGATCTTCATAGCCGCCATCTTAGGCCACCGGCGGCCCAGCCGCCGCTGCGAGGGGTCTTTGTTCCATGCGACACTTTCCGGGTTCACCAGCCATACAGGAGGAATTCCATGCGTATCGCCATCATGACGGCCGCTGCCGCGCTTGCGTTGGCCGCAAGCGCGCAGGCGCAGCCGCTGGATTGCGGCAACGCGGCCACGCAGACGGACATGAGCCTGTGCGCCGACCAGGCGTACCGCAAGTCCGACGCCGCCCTGAACGCTGCCTACAAGGAAGTGACCGCGCGCCTGAAGAACGACAGGGCCGCGACGACCCAGCTGCATGCCGCCCAGAAGGCCTGGCTGTTCTTTCGCGATGCGGAGTGCGCCTTCGCGTCCAGCAGCACGTCCGGCGGCAGCGCCTATCCCATGACGCTGAGCCTGTGCCTGGACAAGCTGACGCAGGCGCGTACCAAGGAGTTGCAGGCCTACCTGAAGTGCGAGGAAGGCGACCTGAGCTGCCCGGTGCCGGGCAAGCAGTAAGCCGCCGCATGAAGACCGATGAGATGAGCAAGAGCGATCCGGGCCTGATCACCGACGAGCAGGGCGTGGCGCGCTGCTTCTGGCAGCCGTCCATGCCCGACTATCACGACCACGAATGGGGCAGGCCGGTGGCGGATGACCGCCGCCTGTACGAGAAGATCTGCCTGGAGGGCTTTCAGGCCGGCATGGCGTGGATCACGATCCTGCGCAAGCGCGAGGCGTTCCGCGCGGCCTTCGACGACTTCGACTTCGAGCGGGTGGCGCGCTACACGGAGCGCGACGTCGAGCGCCTGATGGGCGACGCGGGCATCGTGCGCAACCGTAGCAAGATCGTGTCCGCCATCAACAACGCCAAGCGCGCACGCGCCCTGGCCGACGAAACGGGTTCATTGTCGGCTTGGCTCTGGAGCCATGAGCCGCCGGCCCAGGACCGCCCCGCGACCGTGGACCTGGATTACTGGAACGGCAATCCGACCTCGCCGGCGTCGGCGGCGCTGTCGCGCGACCTGAAGAAGCGCGGCTGGACCTTCGTGGGCCCGACGACCATGTACGCCTTCATGCAGGCCGTGGGCATGGTCAACGATCACATGAGCGGCTGCGTCTGCCGCCAGGCGGTCGAGGCGGCGCGGGCGGGGTTCAAACGGCCGAAATAGGCCGCGGCAGGGCTGGCGCAAAACAAGTTGAGTTGGTTGCGATTCGCAAGTATATTGGTTGCGAACCGCAACTTTAAGGGCGCGCCATGGACTTGATCGACACCCCCATCCAATCTCGCGATCAGACCATCCGGGATCTGCGGGAGTTCTCCCGCAAACTGGTGCGCGAGCTGGGCTTCATGCGCAGCTCGCTGGCCGGCAGCGAGCTGGCGCCGTCCGCCGTGCACGCCATCATCGAGATCGGCCTGCAGCCGGGCATCCAGGCGCGCGACCTGGCGGCCATCCTCAGGCTGGACAAGTCCAATACCAGCCGGCAGGTCGCCAAGCTGGAATCCGCCGGGCTGTTGACGCGCGAGGCCGACAGTGAAGACGCGCGCTCGTCGCGGCTGTACCTGAGCGCGGAGGGAGCCCGGCTGCGTACGCAGATCGACCAGTTCGCCACCGACCAGGTTTCGCGGGCATTGCGTCAACTGGCGCCCGAGGACCAGCAGTCGCTGATCCGCTTTCTTTCCCTGTATGCCGACGCCCTGTCGCACGAGAACCCCAACACCGCGTCCGCCGTCACGGGCGGCATCGCCGAGCAGATCCACGCCGGCTACCTGCCCGGCTGCATCGGCGACGTGGCCAGCCTGCATGCGCGCTATTACGCGCAGGCCTCGGGATTCGGCGTGTACTTCGAACGCAAGGTGGCGACCGAGCTGGCCGAGTTCGCCGAAGGCCTGCCCGCCGCCGGCAAGAACATCTGGCTCTACGCGGACAACGGCAGGACGCTGGCCTCCATCGTCATCGATGGCGACCTTGCCGCCCGCGAAGCGCACCTGCGCTGGTTCATCGTCGACGAGTCGCTGCGCGGCATGGGCGTGGGCCGCGCCCTGCTGGAGCGGGCCATGGCGTTTGTCGACGCTCACTACGACGAGACCTACCTGTGGACCTTCAAGGGGCTGGATGCGGCCAGGCATCTCTACGAGGCAGCCGGCTTCACGCTGGCCGAGGAGTCCGAAGGCCGCCAGTGGGGCAGCGTGGTGGTCGAACAGCGCTTTGTCCGCCGCGGGCGGCGCGCCTCAGATCACGCTGATGCGCAGCTCGGCCAGTAGGGCTGCCGCCTGAGTCTTGGATATGGTGGCGCCTGCCAGGCGCGCGGCCGAATTCAGGTCGAGGCCGCCCAGGTCGGCTTCGCGCAGGTCGGCGCCTTCGAAGCGGACATTCTTCAGGATGGCGTTGCGCAGGCTGCCGCCATGGAACACGGTGTCGCGGAAATCGCTGCCGGTCAGGTCGGCATCGGAGCAGTCCAGGTGCCGCACATCGGTCTTGCGAAACGACACGCCGCGCAGCAGCGCGCCGACCAGCAGGCATTCCTCCAGCGACCAGCCCAGGCAGGCGATGCCGTCGAAGTCGCTGCCGGTGAGCTTGCAGCCCTGGAAACGGGCAGCGGCCAGCCGGGCGCGGCGCCAGTTGGCATTGTTGAGATCGCAGTTTTCAAAGACGGCATCGCTGGCGTCGCACGAGGCGAAATCCACCTGGCCGCCGCGGCAGCGCAGCCAGACGGCGTCCGCCAGCGTGGCGCCCTGAAAGGAGGCGCCAGCGATCGCGCAGGCCGTCAATTGCAGGCCGCGCAAATCCAGGCGCGAGAAATCCGCGTCCTGGAAGTCGCAGTCTTGGAACGAGAGCGGGCGGCCCGCCGAGCGTTCGATCATGGCCTGCATCAGCTTGCGGTCCACTTCCTGGCCCGTCACCGTCTCGATTGATTCTTGCGTCATGTCGCAAGTTCCTGCCTGAATTTCTGGAAAGGGGACAGCCTACTGGAAGATTTCGCTTTCGACGCAGAAGGCGATCAGTTCCTGGTCGGTGCGGACGTTGAGCTTGCGCATGGCCGAGATCTTCTGGCCGCTGACTGTCTTGACGCTGCGCTTCAAGGCGTCGGCCACCTGCATCATGGATTCGCCGCGGATGAAGTGGCGCAGCACTTCGAATTCCTTGGGCGACAGGCTGTTGATGCGTTCACCGATGAACTTGCTGCGCTCATCGGCGGCGCCGTCGCGCTGGAAGCCGGGCGGATAGTACTTGCGGCCGGCATGCAGCGTTTCCAGCGCGGTCATGATCTCGGTGAGGTTGTCGCGCTTGAGCACCACCGCGGCCACGCCGGCGTCGTAGAGCGCCGAGATGATCATGGAATTCGACACCATGGTCAGCACCACGATCTGGACTTCCGGGTAATGCCGCGTCAGGTATTTGACCAGGCGGATGCCGTCACCGTAGGTGTCGTCGCCGGGCATGGAATAGTCGGTGATCACCACGTGCGGCATATCGCGTTGCAGGTGCTGGACCAGCGCGGTCGGCCCGGACAGGGTGGCCGTGACCTCGAAATTGAGGTCCTTTTCCAGCAGGTCGCGCATCCCCATCAAGACCAGGGGATGGTCGTCAACCAGGACGATACGGAGTCTTTCCATGCGGGGGAGTGACTTCAAGCGAGCCCTTGCTGCAACTGGGGAGATGGCGGTCGGACTCATGGTTGGGGGGAGGCAAACCGATAGCGTAGTGGTTTTTGCGTAGCGGCGCGCCCCGCGCCCGAGAACCGGGGCGGGGAACGCGCGCAACAGGGAGATCGGCGGCCTCAGCCGGCCGCTTCTTCTTGCAGGCGGCCCAGGACGAAGCCGTCGACAGCGCTGGTGCGGCCGCGCCACAGCGTGGGCTGTCCGGCGATGGGGGTGCCGTCGGCAGTGAAGAACAGCGCGTCGGCGAGATGGATGTAGTTCGGCAGCGGGTCGGCGGGTTGGGGCACGCGGAAGACGTCGCCCAGTTCCGCCAGCGAGGCATGCACGGCCTTGCGGGTGGCGTCGTCCACCTTGTCCAGCGAGTCCGTGAAGCTGGCGGCGAAGCTGTCGAAGTACTCCGCGCCGGACACGATGGAACCCGACACCAGCATGCCGCCCATCTGCAGGGTCACGCCGATGCTCTCGATCTGGCTGCCGTTGTTCACCAGGTTGACGAGAAATTGCAGGAAGGCGTCGGCGTCGGGAACGTTGCTCATGGCGTGATTCTTGGAAATGTTTGGAAAGCAATCAAGATACTCGAATCGCGGGCGAAATACACAGAATGGGATAGGCCGAAAAACAACCAAATCCGACCGCTATCTCCCCGCTTTGGGAGCTGTCATTTTTTCCAGGCTGCGCCCCAGCCGTTCGCTGGCCAGCCGCAGGCGGTCCTGCAGCGCCGCAGGCGCCAGCACCTCGAATTCGACGTCCAGCGCCATCAGCCAGTAAACCAGCGCGTCCAGGCTGGGCACGGCGCATTGCAGCACGCAGCGCGCTTCGTCCAGCGCGTCGATCTGGCCGGCGCCCGGCGGGATGCGCGCAGCCATGACGGCGCGCGGCGCATGCAGGACCACGCGCGCCGGTTCCGGATGCGGCGCCATGTTGACCGAGCGCGAGACATAGGCGCGCAGGTCGCCGCCTTCGGGCGGCGGGCGCGGGGCGAAATGCGCGCCGACTTCCGGGGCGCCCGCGATGCGGTCGATACGGAAGGTGCGCCAGTCCTCGCGCGCGGGATCCCAGGCCACCAGATACCAACGGTATCCGGTATGCGCCAAGCCTTGCGGCTCCACCAGCCGGGTGCTGGCCCGGCCCTTGCCGTCCGCATAGTCGAAGCCGACTCGCAATTGGTCGCGGCAGGCGGCTGCCAGCGTGGCCAGCAGGGTGGCGTCGACGGCAGCGCCGTCGCGCGGGATCGGCACGATGGCCGAGCGCAGGGCGTCGACCCGGTGGCGCAGGCGCTGAGGCATGACCTGCTCCAGCTTCACAAGCGCCCGCAGCGCGGTTTCCTCGATGCCGCCCACCGTGCCCGTGGCGGCCGTGCGCAGGGTGAGCGCCACGGCCAGCGCTTCATCGTCGTCCAGCAGCAGGGGCGGCAGCGCCTTCCCCGCGCGAAAGGCATAGCCGCCGGCCACGCCGCTGCTGGCATGGACGGGGTAGCCCAGTTCGCGCAGCTTGTCGATGTCGCGCCGCAGGGTGCGGGGGTGAATCGCCAGCGTCGCGGCCAGCTCGGTTCCGGCCCAATGGCGGCGGGTCTGCAGCAGCGACAGCAGGCGCAGGAGGCGGTTGCTGGAAGTAAGCATGGCGGCACGATAACGCGTATCGAGGGCGGAATCTGTCCTCAATGGATTCTACATTGGCTCCCGTAGTCAGCGGCAGGGGCCGCGACGCACATCCCTTGATTGAATTGGAGATTCGCCCATGTCTATCGTTTTCTATTGGCACCCCATGTCCAGCGCAACCCCGGTGGCTTGCGCGCTTGCCGAACTGGCCGTGCCGCACGAACGCGTGAAGGTGGACATCAGGACGGGGGAACAGCATCGTCCCGAATTCCTGGCGCTCAATCCGAACGGCAAGGTCCCCACGCTGACGGTGGACGGCGCTCCCTTGTTCGAAACCTTGGCGATACAGCTATGGCTGGGAGAGCGCTACGGCGTGGAACGCGGCCTGTGGCCCGCCGCCGACACGCCCGAACGCCTGCTGGCGATGTCGTGGTGCGCCTGGTCCTATGTCAGCTACGGTGCGGCGGTGACGCGCCTGTATCTCGCCACGCAGGGCGCAGACGCGCCCGGCGGCGCCGAGGCCGAACGCGTACTGGACGACGCGGACGCGTTGCTGGCCGTGCTGGACGGCCATCTGTCGCGGCAACCCTGGATTTTGGGCGCGGCCTACTCGCTGGCCGACCTGGTGGTCGGTTCGGTGATCGGCTATAGCGCCTATCTGGGCGCCAGGGTGGCGTCGCATCCGCATGTGCGGGCGTGGATGGACCAGGTCCAGGCCCGGCCCGCCATGCAGATCGACGCTTAGCGCGTGTGGGCAGGCGCCGCGGCTTACCAGCCCCAGCAGGTGCCGGCCGCGGGCTTGCCGCAGTTGCGGTAGTTCACGGCGAACCACAGCTTGCCAGCGCCCCGCGGACTGCCATCGGTCTTGGCGTCGTTGCGCGGCAGCTCTTCCAGGGTGTCGCGCGCCTTTTTGGTGGGCGAGCCGCTGGCGGCGTCGGGCGCCAGCGCGATACGTCCCAGGCCGGCAGCGTCGCGGTCATCGAAGACGATGTCGGTGTCCTTCAATGCGCTCATCTTCAGGGAGGCGTCGCGCACCGCGGCGGCATAGCTGTCGTTGGCGCCGGCAGGGGCCAGGCTCTTGTCGAGGGTGCTGACGGCGAGGATCTGCGCCGGCGCGGCGGGTGCCATCATCTTGTACTGGTCCAGGCCCGGCAACTGGCCGCCCGCGGCTTGGCGGCGCAGCCAGTCGCCCCACAGGAACTCCGCGAACTCCGGCAGGTTGCCGTTGCTGTAGGCGATGTCGCGGGTGAAGTACACCAGCGAGCGGTAGCGGTCCTCCTGCATGCCGCCGGCCTCCTGGGTGCTGGCCAGCCCCAGGCGGGCGGGCAACTGGTCCACGGTGATGGGCTGGTTCTGGCCGTCGCGCAGCCAGGCGCGGCGTTCGTCGACCATGCGCTGCCAGAACGCCGCCGCATTGGGCAGGGTGCTGTAGTTGGCGTCGACCTTGACCCAGACCGGCAGCTTGGGCCCGCCATCGGCGATTTCGCGCAGCGACGAGAAGGTGTGGTGGCCATCGGTCAGATACAGGTTGCCGTCCCAGCCGACCACCACCGTCTTGAGGTTGGCGGTGTCGGTGCCGGGGGCGTTCTTGCAGGTGTAGGTGGCGGGCTGATCCAGGCGCGCGGCGCGCGCCTCGGCGACGCTCTGGAATTCCTGCGCGCGCTCGGCGCCACCCATGTCTTCGCAGTAGTCGTCGAACTTCTTGCCGACCGTGCGGTTCAGGTAGTCCAGCTGCTGTGCCGGCTTGTCCGCCCAGGTCGGACGTTCGAAGTCCCCTTGCCAGCGGCCGAGCTTGTAGTAGATCTGGTCGTAGCCGATGGCGGCCTGGGTGGGGCGCAGCTCTTCGATGCGGACCTGGATGACGTCGCCCGGCTTGGCCTGCAGGTAGGCCGTGTTGCGCGGCGGCTGGGTTTCGGCGGGGGGCGTTTCTTCGACGGGAGGCGGCGCGACGGCGACGGGTTCGTCGTCATGATCGTCGCCGCCGCCGTTGCAGGCTGCAAGGGCCAGCGGCAGCAAGGCCGCGGCCACGGCGTGCAACAGACGTGGCCGGCGGGCGGGAAGAGCGCGGCGCGCAGGACGGGAGATAGAGGGCATGGTCCGCTTCAGGATCTGGTTTCAAAGATAGCCGATCATGAGGGACGCGTGTTTCCTGCAGATTGCACCGGAGCGGGTTGCCACGCATGCAGCCGGTCCATGAGGTCGCGCACGACGGCGGCCTGATCGTGGATGCGGGCGGCAGCGCATGCCGACAGGCCCGCCGCCAGCTCCTCTTCCAGGGCTTCGAAGTGCGAGGCAGGCGCTCGCATCTGCAAGGCCAGCAGCGCGCCCTGTATGCGATGCAGCATTTGGGCCGTAGCGACGGCATCGGGTTTTTCGGCGGCCTGTTCCAGCGCATCGAGATCCTGGGTCATGGTGTCCTTGATGAGCTGGCGGTGGTTCGGCGCAAGCGCGGCGTACACGGCGAGCGTACCCGCGGCGGGAAAGGCGGAAGTATGAGGGAGCGGTTTATGCATGAGAGCCTCCTAGGCGTACATGCTGATGACGTCAGGCTCCCGGGCGATATTAAAAAGGTCCGATACCAGGGGGCAGGTAATCGGACCGATTCGTCAGGAACGGAAGCGGCCCCGCAGCCGCTCCGCTGACTTGCTTAGAACGTGTGGCGCACGCCGACGCCGGCGGCCGTGCTCTTCAGGCCGTCGATGAAGGCATAGTCCTTGCCGTACGAACCATAGGCGTACAGGTTGGTGCGCTTGGACAGGTCGTAGGTGTAGCCCACGCTCCAGACGTTCATGTTGGTGTCGCCGCCGGTCAGCTTGTCATTGTTCGGCGATACGTGCTGCCACGACGCGAACAGGCTGCTCGCGCTGCCCAGGGGCAGGGTGGCGCCCAGCATGTAGGAGTTGGCCTTGAAGCCGTCCACGAAACGGTTGGTGCCGAATTCGTCGCTGAAGGGCGTGCCCGCGGGCAGGTCCTGGCCGACGAACCAGCCGTCGGTGGTGCGGCCGTAGGCGGCGGCGAGCTTCACGACTTCCAGGTCGTAGGACACGCCCAGCGCGTACTGGCGCGGCGTGGCGTCATGGTCGATGGCGCCGCGGTTGGAGCCGTTGAGCTGGTCGTAGGTCAGCGCTACGTTCAGCGGACCTTGCACGTAGCGCAGGCCGGCGGTGATGCCGCGGGTATTGTCGGCGGTGCGAAAGCCCGTCTGGTCGGCGTTCGTGTCGTCCGCATTGAACGAGTAGCCGACGCCGAGCTCGAAGCCGTTCACCGAAGGCGTCTTGTACATCACCATGTTGTCCCAGCGCATGGTGTTGGCGGCGCTGAAACCCAGGCCCATGTTGGACTGCGTGTAGCTGGTGTAGAAGGGGTCGATGTCGGCAAGGTAGTTCGAGCCCACCGTGGCCTGGCGGCCGAACTCCAGCGTGCCCCAGGCGTCGTTGGCCAGGCCGATGGTGGCCTGGCGGCCGAACAGGCGGCCGGATTGACCGCGCTGGCCGTTGGCCGAGTCGAATCCGCTTTCCAGCGTGAACACGGCGCGCAGACCGTCGCCCAGATCTTCGGCGCCGCGCAGTCCCCAGCGCGAGCCGGCCTGGATGCCGTTGATCATGCCTATCTTGCTACCGTCGTATCCATCGCCTTTGATCTTGTTGTAACCAATGCCGGTGTCGATGACACCATAGAGAGTTACCGACGATTCTGCCTGAGCAACGCCTGCAAAAGTCGTGAACATTGCGGCGGCGAGCAGCGTCTTTTTCATCCTTGGGGACTCCTTGTAGAGGGGTGGAAAAAACAAAAGGGAACAGCACGCGAGCATGTAGCCCAGCGCTGTTCCCAGCCCTCATTGTAGGACACCGGCCGCAGCCGGCTGGATCAGTCCTTGCGGCGTGCGCGCTTTTCCTCGCGCACAAAGATGAAAACGCCGACCAGCACCATGGCCGCCAGGGCGTACCAGGTGATGGCGTAGCTCAGGTGATTGTTGGGGAAGTTCAGCACCGTCAGGCCGCCGACCGGGGCAGTGCGTCCGCTGCCGTCCTTGCCCGTCGCATCGGCGTCGATGAAGTAGGGCGCTACGTCGCTCAAGCCGCGCGCCGCGGCGATGGCGGGCAGGTCGCGCGAGTACCAGAGGTTGGTCGCCGGATCGTTGTTGCGCAGGAAACCATGGGCGGGTTCGCCCATGCGCAGCAGGCCGGTGACGCTGGCTTCTTCGGGCGTTTGTTGTATGGCCGACTTGCTCTTGCGCCATTCGGGCAGCACGAAGCCGCGGTTGACCAGCACCGTGCCGCCCTCGGGCAACTGCAGCGGCGTCATGACCCAGTAGCCGCTGCCCAGCTCGGTCGCGGCCTGCACCAGGGTCTGGCGGTCGTACAGATAGGTGCCCTTGGCGGTGACACGGCGGTATTCGGCGTTGTCGGAGGTCAGCGCGGGCCATTCGGCCTGGGCCGGCGCCGGCGTGGGCGCCGCATGGGCGCGCTGTTCGACCTGTGCGATCAGGGTGCGCTTCCAGGCCAGCCGGTGCACCTGCCAGGTGCCCAGGGCGCAAAGCCCCGCGAAAATGGCGACAGCAAGCACCCCCAGGATGACCAGGGTGATTTTGCTGCGCGGATTGCGGGAGGAGGTGTCGCGGGTAGTGGAGTCGTTTACTGCGGCCATCAGGGCATTTTCCGCATGTCGTGAGTGGACATGGGCATCATATTGGAGTCGAGGTGATACATGATCCAGATGGATCCGCTGAGCGTGATTACGACCAGCACCAGCGTGAATATTAACGCCAACATGTTCCAGCCGCTTTCGGACTTGGTGTCCATGTGCAGGAAGTAGATGATGTGGACCACGATCTGCACGGCGGCGAAGGCCAGGATGATCAACGCAGTGGTGCGGGATTCGGAGAAAACCCGATTCATGACCAGCCAGAACGGAATGGCCGTCAGGATGGCTGCCAGCACAAAGCCGGTCATGTAGCTCTTGAAGGTGCCGTGGGCGGCGCCGTCATCGTCGTCGTGGTGGTCATGGCCGCCATGGCCGTGATCGGCCGGATGATCCAGGTGCGCGGTCATGGCAGCACTCCCATCAGGTACACGAAGGTGAAGACGCCCACCCAGATCAGGTCCAGGAAGTGCCAGAACATCGACAGGCACATCAGGCGGCGGCGGTTTTCGGGGATCAAGCCGTGCATCTGGACCTGGATCATCATCGTCACCAGCCACACGATGCCGAAGGTGACGTGCAGCCCGTGGGTGCCGACCAGGGTGAAGAAGGACGACAGGAAGGCGCTGCGCTGGGGACCTGCGCCCTGGTGGATCAGGTGCGCGAATTCGTACAGTTCCAGGGACAGAAAGCCCAGCCCCAGGATGCCGGTCACGGCCAGCCACAGCTGGGTGGCGCCGACGCGGTTGCGCCGCATTTCCAGCATCGCGAAACCGTAGGTGATGGAAGACAGCAGCAGCAACGCGGTATTCACCGCCACCAGTTCCAGATCGAACAGGTCCGCGCCGGACGGGCCTGCCGCATAGTTGCGTCCCAGCACGCCATAGGTGGCGAACAGGCAGGCGAAGATGAGGCAATCGCTCATCAGGTAGACCCAGAACCCCAGCAGGGTGCCGTTCTTGGGATGGTGTTCGCCCGGGACGTGGAACACGGGTTCGGCGGGCGGCGCCGTGCCGCCGGGCAGGTTGGGGGCCAGGGTATCAGACATTTTTCGCTAGCAACCTTGTGCGGGCGTCTTCGGCGCGCACGACCTCTTCGGCCGGCACGTAGTAGTCGCGCTTGTAGTTGAAGGTGTGAATGATGGACACCAGGATCAGCGCCGCGAACGACAGCACGACCAGCGGCCACATATGCCAGATCAAGGCGAAACCCATCACCACGCTGATACCCGCCAGCACGATGCCCGCCCAGGTGTTCTTGGGCATGTGGATGGGAATGAAGCCCTGCTGCGGCCGCAGGTAGCCGTGCTGCTTCATCTGCCACCAGGCGTCCTGGTCATGCACGCGCGGCGTGAAGGCGAAGTTGTAGTTGGGCGGGGGCGACGAGGTCGACCATTCCAGCGTGCGGCCGTCCCAGGGGTCGCCGGTGTCGTCGCGCAGCGATTCGCGGCGGCGGTAGCTGACCACCAGCTGGATCAGGAAGCTGGCGATGCCGCAGGCGATCAGCAGGGCGCCGAAGGCCGCCACCTGGAACCAGATCTGCAGGGACATGTCCTCGAAGTGGTTCACACGCCGCGTCACGCCCATCAGCCCCAGCACGTACAGCGGCATGAAGGCGACGTAGAAGCCCACCAGCCAGAACCAGAACGAGCACTTGCCCCAGAACGGATCGAGCTTGTAGCCGAAGGCCTTGGGAAACCAGTACGTGATGCCGGCCATCAGCCCGAACAGCACGCCGCCGATGATCACGTTATGGAAGTGCGCGATCAGGAACAGGCTGTTGTGCAGCACGAAGTCGGCGGGCGGAACGGCCAGCAGCACGCCCGTCATGCCGCCGATCACGAAGGTCACCATGAAACCCAGCGTCCACAGCATGGGGACCTCGAAGCGGATGCGCCCGTGGTACATGGTGAACAGCCAGTTGAAGATCTTTGCTCCGGTCGGGATCGAAATGATCATGGTGGTGATCCCGAAGAACGAGTTCACGCTCGCCCCTGACCCCATGGTGAAGAAATGGTGCAGCCATACCAGGTACGACAGCACCGTGATCACGACCGTGGCATACACCATGGATGCGTAGCCGAAGAGGCGCTTGCGGCAGAAGGTGGAGACCACTTCGGAGAAGATGCCGAAGGCCGGCAGGATCAGGATGTAGACCTCGGGGTGGCCCCAGATCCAGATCAGGTTCACGTACATCATGGCGTTGCCGCCGAAGTCCGCGGTGAAGAAGTTGGTGCCCACGTAGCGGTCCATGGACAGCAGCGCCAGCACCGCGGTCAGCACCGGAAAAGCGGCCACGATCAGCACGTTGGTGCACAGCGCGGTCCAGGTGAAGATGGGCATGCGCATCATGGTCATGCCGGGCGCGCGCATCTTGACGATGGTGACCAGCAGGTTGACGCCCGAGAGCAGCGTGCCTACCCCCGCTATCTGCAGGGCCCATATGTAGTAATCGACGCCCACGTCGGGACTCTGGAGGATCCCCGATAACGGTGGATACGCCAGCCAGCCGGTGCGCGCGAACTCGCCGACGAACAGCGACATCATGACCAGGATCACCCCGCCCGTGGTCATCCAGAAGCTGAAGTTGTTCAGGAAAGGAAAGGCCACGTCGCGCGCGCCGATCTGCAAGGGCACGATGTAGTTCATCAGGCCCGTGACCAGCGGCATGGCCACGAAGAAGATCATGATCACGCCGTGCGCGGTGAAGATCTGGTCGTAGTGGTGCGGCGGCAGGTAGCCCATCGAATCGCCGAACGCCACCGCCTGCTGCAGGCGCATCATGATGGCGTCGGCGAAGCCGCGCAGCAGCATCACGATGCCCAGGATGACGTACATGATGCCGATCTTCTTGTGGTCGATGCTGGTGAACCACTCGCGCCACAGATAGCCCCATTTGCCGAAGTAGGTGATGGCGCCCACCACCGCGATGCCGCCGATGGCGACCGCGATGAAGGTGAAGAGCAGGATCGGTTCATGGTAGGGAATGGCTTCCCAGGTCAACTTACCGAAGATCAGCTTGGTGAGGTCTGGTTGGTCAGGCATCTCGATTCCAGCAAAAAGACCGCAATTTCACGTAGCCCTTGCATCATCCGGATCGCCGTGCGCCAGCGATCCGCTACAGGAGCAATCCTTCGGTGGCGGTGCACATCGCGCCCACGTATTTGCGCGGCGCGCCGGTCAGGCCCAGGCGCTCGCGCGTTCCGGCGTCCAGGGTGGTGACGTTGAGCGCGCCGGGTATGCCCATGCCGCCTTGCGCGTCGATCGCCATCGCGTCGCGCATGCACATGCGGTTGGGTTCCACGCAGCGGTTGACGATCGCCTCGAACAGGCCGGGCGCGCTGGACGCATAGCGCTGCACCGGGTTGCGTTCGCTGGGTTGCTCCAGCTTCAGGTAGGTTTCGCGGCTGAGCGTGGCGTCGGAGGCGCGGGCGTCAGCCACCCATTTGTCGAAGCCCTGCTGGTCCACGCCGTGGAACTTGAAGCGCATGCCGGAAAAGCCCGAGCCGCTGTAATTGGCGGACAGGCCTTCGTATTCGCCGGGATGGTTGATCACCGCGTGCAGGGTGGTCTGCATGCCCGGCATGGCATAGATCTGCCCCGCCAGCGCGGGCACGAAGAAGGAATTCATCACCGTCGACGAGGTGATCTTGAACTGGATGGGGCGGTCGACCGGCGCCGCCATTTCGTTTACCGCCGCGATGCCTTGTTCGGGATAGATGAACAGCCACTTCCAGTCCAGCGCCACCACTTCCACCACCAGCGGTTTGGTGCCGGCTGGCACTTCGCGGCCTTCGGACAGGCGCACAAGCGGGCGGTAGGGATCCAGTTGGTGCGTGCTGACCCAGGTGAGCGCGCCCAGCGCGATGATGATCAGCAGCGGCGCGGCCCAGATCAGGAGCTCCAGCATGGTGGAGTGATTCCATTCGGGGTCATAGTGCGCTTCCTTGTTGCTGGCCCGGTAGCGCCATGCGAACACGAAAGTCAGGAGGATCACCGGCACGATGATGAGCAGCATCAAGCCGGTGGAAATGATGATCAGGTTGCGCTGCTGCAAAGCGATGTCGCCCGAGGGCGAGAGCAGGACTGCATTGCATCCGGCGAGCAATGGCAGCGCGGCAACCAGGACCAATCCGCGGAACCTTGGGAAGGACGGCATGACCATACCCCGAAACGTAACCGTGGGAAGTAAACGCAACACTACGCTGGAAGCCGCGAAAAATCTAGGGTAAAAAGAACAAAAATGCGCAGGACGACGCGCGCAGACCAGGGCTGCATCCCAATAACGGAGCGGCTCTGCGCGATATGGGCTGCAGGCGCGCGGGTGTGTTTCAGGATCGTAGGCAAGGCTGTTCCGAACCTCCTTTCAGCGAGCATTCACATGGCGACCACCACGCAATATCCCGGTCATGCTCCTTCACTCCCCGCGGCCGGCGGCGGCAGTCACGCCAAGGTTGCGCCAGGGGAAATCGCGGTGGGCGTGGTGGTGGGGCGCGCTTCCGAATACTTCGATTTCTTCGTCTTCGGCATCGCCTGCGTGCTGGTTTTTCCGCAGGTTTTCTTCCCCTTCGAACCGCGGCTGGAAGGCACCCTCTGGTCCTTCGTCATCTTCTCGTTCGCATTCATCATGCGGCCCATCGGCACGGCGCTCTCGATGGCCGCGCAGCGGCGCTGGGGGCGCGCGACCAAGCTCACCATCGCTCTGTTCCTACTGGGAACGGCCACGGTGGGCATGGCCTTTCTGCCGGGCTACAACGTCATCGGCGCGCATGCGATCACGCTGCTGGCGGTATTCCGCTGCCTGCAAGGGCTGGCGCTGGGCGGGTCGTGGGACGGCTTGCCGTCGCTGTTGGCGCTGAATGCGCCGCCCAACCGCCGCGGCTGGTATGCGATGCTGGGGCAGCTGGGCGCGCCCGTGGGCTTCATGGTGGCCAGCGCGCTGTTCCTGTTCCTGCACGTGACCCTGACCGAAGCCGATTTCCTGGAATGGGGCTGGCGCTATCCCTTCTTCGTGGCGTTCGCCATCAACGTGGTGGCGCTGTTTGCGCGGCTGCGCCTGGTCGTCACCGAGGAATACACGCAGCTGCTGGAAGAGGGCGAGCTGGAACCGATCAGCGTCGCGCAGATGGTGCGCGAGCAAGGCTACAACCTGTTCATCGGCGCATTCGCGGCGCTTGCCAGTTATGCCTTGTTCCACCTGGTCACGGTGTTTCCGCTGTCGTGGATCGCGGTCAGCGCCACCCAGCAGATCCAGGACGTGCTGATCGTGCAGATCATTGGCGCGGTGCTGGGCATCCTGGGCACCATCGCATCGGGCTGGCTGGCCGACCGCATCGGCCGGCGCACCACGCTGGGCCTGCTGGCCCTTCTGATCGCCGTGTTCGCGCTGTTCACGCCCTGGCTGCTGGGCGGCGGACCCAAGGCGCAGGATGCGTTCATCCTGGTGGGCTTCGTGCTGCTGGGGCTGTCCTACGGCCAGGCCTCGGGGACCGTCACCGCGAACTTCACGCGGCGCTTCCGCTACACGGGCGCGGCGCTGACCTCCGACATGGCCTGGCTGATCGGCGCGGCATTCGCGCCATTGGTCGCGCTGGGCCTGTCCGCGCGTTTCGGGCTGGTGGCGGTCAGCGTCTACCTGTTGTCGGGCGCTGCCTGCACGCTGCTGGCGCTGCGCATCAACAAGGTGCTCGAAACGCGGGACTGATGGGCCTGCTGTTCAGCCCGCGTAGCCTTCCAGCACGTTGGCGACGTTGATGCCCACGTCCGCCACGGCGTAGCCGCCTTCCATCGTGAACACCGCCGGCAGGCCCAGGCCTGCCAGCAGGCGGCCCACATGCAGGTAATCGGCGCTCTTGAGCTGGAACTTGGAGATGGGATCGCCTTCGTAGGTGTCCACGCCCAGCGCGATAACCACCGCGTCAGCCTTGAAGGCGCGCACGGCGGCCAGCCCTTGTTCCAACGCCTGCGTCCAGGCGGCGAAACCGGTGCCGGCGGGCAGCGGCAGGTTCAGGTTGGCGTCCAGGCCCGCGCCTGCGCCGCGCTCATCGGCGTAGCCCAGGTAGAAGGGGTACTCGGTGGTCGGATCGCCGTGCACCGACACGGTCAGCACGTCGGCGCGTTCATAGAAGATGCTCTGCGTGCCGTTGCCGTGGTGGTAGTCGACGTCCACGATGGCCACGCGTTGGGTGCCAGCTTCGCGTAGCGCCTGCGCGGCCAGCGCCGCGTTGTTCAGGAAGCAGTAGCCGCCGAAGAAATCGGGGCCCGCGTGGTGGCCGGGCGGACGCGTGAGCGCCATGGCGACGCGAGGCCCGCCCGCCGCGGATACCGCGCGCGCGGCGTCGATGGCGCAGGCCGCGCCTGCGGTGGCGGCCTCCCAAGTGCCCGCGGTCAGCGGGCAGCCGCTGTCGAACGAGAACAGGCCGACCCGCGCGGCGAAGTTGGTCGGTTCGATGTCGTGACGGAATCCGCGCACGGGCCAGACCGAAGGCAGGATGTCCAGTCCGGCATTGGCCGGGTCCAGCGCCACCCAATCGCGCCAGGCTGTTTCCAGGAAGTCCACGTAGCGCGGGGTGTGCACGCGCTTGACCAAGCCCAGGTCCGCCGCCGACGGTGTGCGCAATGCGCCGATGCCACGCTGGCTCAGCGCCTGCAGGACGAACTCCAGGCGCGCGGGGGTTTCGTGGCAGGGCACCAGCTTGCCGCGGAACATTTCCTGTCGGCCAGCGTGTTTTTCGTGGACAGGGTTGTGGAAAATCAGCACGGCGGGGGTGTCCTCGGACGTAGAGCCTGGTGGGCGGAAGCGCAACTATAGCGGCCGCGGCGTTTGCAGCGCCATGGCGAAGGCGGGACGCGCGCGGCGGGACGGCGCCTTACGGGCCAGTCTTCGCGGCGCATGTGCCGCCCTTGGCGCCGGGGTGCGGAATCTTGCGCTCCGATTCGCCCTCGCGCCGGGTCCAGGAGATGACCCGCGCCGAGCCGTCCGGGCACACCCGGTACTGTTCGAAGCCATAGGTGTCGGCGCTGTAGCGGCACGCCACGGAAATAATGGGCTTGGCCGCGTCGAACTCGGGATTGACGAAGCCGCGGCAGGGGCTGGCCGCCGCATCGGGATACGGGATCTCGTGGTAGCGCCCGTCCTTGGGGCGGTACAGGAAGATGCGCGAAATCGCTTGCGTGCTGCCGCCGGTCTGGCCGATGACGAAGTCGCGGTAGCCGTCATGGTCCACGTCCACGTCCTGGAATTGGTCGACTTCCTCGTCGCCGCCGATGCTCGCGATTTCCTGTTCCGGGCCGTTGCCCACGCGTGCGCCGAGGCGCTGCTGGGGCAGTTCGGAAACCGTCACCACCGAGGACAGGCCCGGCCGGATGGCATAGGCGTAGTCGCGGGCAACGGCGCCGTTGCAGAGCGCGGACAGCGCGGCCAAGGCCGCCATGGACAGGAATCCTTTCATGCGGGCGCCCTCCGCGCCGTGAACTCGGTGAGGCATTATGCCGCAGCGGCTTGCGGGGAAACCAGGACTTGCCGCCGGGCGGGCGGCGGGGGATCCTGGGTAGAATTCCAAGATATGCAGGATTGCCGCGACGCGCTCCGCCCGCCATGAATTTTCCGTTTCCCATCCGCCAAGAATGTCCGCCGGGCGCCTGCGTGTGCGACCGCGACCGGCTGTTGGCCGATCCCGCCGCCGACTTCCGCGTGTTGCGGCTGACCAAGGAAGAGGAAAAGCGCCTGGTGGCGCGGCTGGAGAACATCTCCAGCCTGGAAGACCTGCGCGCCATGCAGGGACGCATCCATGCGCAGCTGGGCATCGTGATTCACATCACGCCCAGCGAAAACGAGGTGCGCACCTCGCGCGGCATCGCGATCCAGCTGGAGGACCAGCTCGGGCTGTGCCGCAAGACGCGCACGGCGATTCCCGTCGCTATCCGCCGCGGTTTCGACAACCGGCCCGAGATCGTCTACGCGCTTCTGAACGAGCGCGACCTGCTCAGCGGCACCTGAACGCGTTCAGGATTGCTTTGCCCCGGCGGCCGTGCCGCAGGGCGCCAGCGGCACCACGTCGGCCGGTGTGCGGCCGGCGTCCGGACGCGTCGCGTCCCGCTTCTTGCCCAGGGTGACGGGGTAGATCAACAGCACGGCGCTGCCGGCTTCCAGCTTGGGGTCCTGTTTGGTGCCATAGGCCACCGTCCAGCCGCGCACGGCCAGCGGCGCCAGGGTGTATTGCAGCGCCGAGCCCGGCGAAACGTGCGCCACCTTGCCGGCGAACAAATCCTGCTGATGGGTTTCCATGCCATTGGCGGTCACATAGGTGGCGATGCTGACCAGCGAGGCGCCATTGCCGGGGCGTCCCAGCACGGCGGTCTTGTACTTGCCGGCAGGGATGTCGGTCAGGTTTACGGTAAGAGGATCCGCCGCGTGGCCGCTGGCATCCAGCCTGACGCCGTTGACTTCGGCGCGAGCCAGGGGCGCCGTGCCGGTGTTGCGCACGCGCACGCTGTATTCCCCGGAAGTGCCCGTGACCGTGCAGACCTCGATGCCGTAGGCGGGGCGCACAGGGTGCGCCTGCGCCGCCGTGGCGGCCATGGCCAGCAGGGCCGCCAGCAACAGCTTGCGGGCAGGGGAATTGACGGTGGGCACGGCACGCTCCTCTTAAAGGGGCAGCGCGCCGGATTGCCGCGTTGCCTGCCCTATTACACCACTTGGCGGCCGGGCGCCGCGGCTTGCTCGCGCTTGCCGGCCAGCCAGTGGAGGATCAGCGCCAGCACCAGCAGGCCGACGATGATGAAGCCCCAGAAGATCCAGGCCAGCACCGAGATCAGCGTGCCGAGGCTGCCGGCGAAGGGCAGTACCTGATTCAGGCCTTGCGCGGCCCAGACCAGGCCGCCCTGCAGCGTCTGCAGCCAGGCGGGGTCGACCCAGGCCGCCGCCCAGGCGGGGGGAACCCATTGCGAGGTATCCAGCGCCGTGCCGGGCACCTGGGTCGTGGCGATGGTCGACAGGACCCAGTTGGTCAGCTGCAGTGTCAGCGCAACCAGCCCGGTCCAGAGTGCTGCAAGCACGGCGAAGGCGAGCCAGATGATCTTTTTCATTGAGGTGGTACTCCGATGTTTCAAAAGAGGGTCCACGATAAGGCGGATTCTATTTCTGAAAAACCAGCGTGGTTGTGACAAACATTAAGAAAAAACCGAAGTTTTTGCCTTGGCGAGCACGATCTGGACCAGCGGATGGTGCTGTCCGCGGCGGTTGCGGATGGCGTGGATTTCCTCGTGCACGTCGTCGCAGCGGGCCAGGGGGCGCAAGCCCCGCAGCACGCCGATGTCGCCGCCGCCCAGTCGGCTGAGCGGAAATACGCCCAGGCCGCGGGCCGCGAACACCGACATCAGGGCGCTGTCTTCGAATTCGCCGACGACATTGGGGTAGATGCCTTGTTCGGCGAACCAGCGGTCCAGCGTCTGGCGCAGCACGGAATGGCCGGTGGGCAGCAGTACCGGCAGGCGTTCCAGGCAGCGCGGAAAGTCCAGGGTGTCGGCCTTGCGCACCAGTTTGGCGGGGCCGTACCAGTCCACTGGCGATGAAACCAGGCGGTCGCTGGTGAGGCGCAGGTTGGGGTTGGCGGGTGCGCCCTGGCCGGCCAGCACCAGGTCCAGGTGATGCTGGGCAAGTTCGCCCAGCAGTTCCTCGACCTCGCCTTCGTGGCAGGTCAGGCGCAGGTCCGGCGTGTGCAGCACCGGTCCCAGCAGGGCCTGCGCGGCCAGCTTGGAAATACCGTCCGACAGGCCCACCGACAGACGTATGACGGGCTTGGTGGCGGCGGCGCGGACCTCCTGGGGCAGCATTTGGCCGATCTGGAAGATCTCTTCGGCGCGGGCGAAGGCGGCTTCGCCCGCGTCGGTCAGCGCCACGCCGCGCCCGGCCGGCTTGAGCAATTGGTGGCCCAGGTTTTTTTCCAGTTCGCGCACTTGCGCGCTGATGGTCTGGATGGCCATGTCCAGCCTTTCGGCGGCACGGGAAAAGCCGCCTTCCTTGGCGACCATCCAGAAGTAATACAGGTGTCGGTAATTGAGCATGGCAGGAATAACTTCGGTTTTTTCGAACCTTAACTCACTTTCAGGCTGATTTCTCCATTCGGCCAGGATCTGGATCATGAGCCCCTTCGAACACAAGCGGGAACATCATGGACACCTTGCTCACCTTACTCTCCGCCGATTTCTTCGGCACCCCGGCCTGGAGCTGGCTGCTATTCATCGGCATCGTGGTCGCCTTGCTGGCCTTTGACCTGGGCGTGCTGCACAAGGAAGACCGCGAGATCGGCGTGCGCGAGAGCCTGCTGCTTTCCGCCGGCTACATCAGCGCGGCGCTGCTGTTCGGCGCCTGGGTCTGGTGGCAGATGGGTTCCGCCAGCGGCATGGCCTACTACACGGGCTTCATGATCGAGAAGTCGCTGTCGATGGACAACGTCTTTGTGATCGCGCTGATCTTCAGTTTCTTCGCGATTCCGCGCCAGTACCAGCACCGCGTGCTGTTCTGGGGCATCCTCGGCGTGATCGTGCTGCGCGCCATCATGATAGGCCTGGGCGCGGCGCTGGTCAGCAACTTTGGCTGGCTGCTGTATCTGTTCGGCGCCTTCCTGGTGTTCACCGGCATCAAGATGTGGATGATTGCGGACCAGACGCCGGATATCGCGTCCAACCCGATCCTGAAGTTCCTGAAGCGCCGCATGCGCGTCACGGAAGGGCTGCGCGGCAACGCGTTCTGGGTGATGGAGACCGATCCCGCCACGTCGAAGAAGGTGCGCTGGGCTACGCCGCTGCTGCTGGCGCTGGTGTTGATCGAGTTCGTAGACCTGTTGTTCGCGGTGGACTCCGTGCCGGCGATCTTCGCCATCACCACCGACCCGTTCATCGTCTACACCAGCAACATCTTCGCCATCCTGGGCCTGCGTGCGCTGTACTTTGCGCTGGCGGCGATGATCCACCGCTTCCATTACCTGAAGTACGCCTTGGCTCTGGTCCTGGTCTTCATTGGCGGCAAGATCTTCCTGGTCGGCTTCATCGGCAAGGTGCCGGCTGCCTTGTCCCTGTCGGTGACCTTCGGTCTGATCGCTGGCGGCGTGTTGTTCTCGCTGTGGAAAACCCGCTCGGACGCCTCCAAGCAGGAACTCGCGGCGGAATAAGCCCCGCGGCGTGACGCAAGACGCCCGCCATATCCAACGGATATGGCGGGCGCTTTTTTTGGGATTTGTCGCGCCGGTGCGGCGGGCGTAGAGTGCTGGACAGTCCAAATGCCGCAAGGAGCCGTCATGACCAGTTGGTCCGCCAAACAGTATTCCGCCTTTGAAAACGAACGCACCCGTCCGGTGCGGGACCTGGTCGCCGCCTTGCCCAATCAGGATGTGAAGCGCGCCGTGGACCTGGGCTGCGGTCCTGGCAACTCCACCGAGGTGCTGGCCAGCCGCTACCCCGATGCCGAAATCAGCGGCATGGACAGCTCGGAGGACATGCTGCAGTCGGCCAGGAAACGTCTGCCGGGGCTGCGATTCGAATTGGCCGACATCGCCACGTGGGATCCGCCCGGGACCTACGACGTGATTCTGGCGAACGCCGCGCTGCAATGGGTGCCGGACCACGCGACCCTATATCCCCGCCTGGTCGGCAAGCTGGCGCCGGGCGGGAGCCTGGCGGTGCAGACCCCGGACAACCTGGAGGAGCCGGCCCACCGCCTGGCGCGCCAGGTGGCAGGCGAGGCGCCGTGGGCCGCCGCCATCGGCGGCTTCAAGCATCCGCCGCGCCACAGCGCCGCCTGGTACTACGAGCTGCTCAAGCCGCATTGCGGCCTGCTGGACGTGTGGCGCACGACCTACCATCACCCGCTGGCAGGCGCAGCGGCGGTGGTGGAGTGGTTCAAGGGCACGGCGCTGCGGCCCTATCTGGACCGGCTGGACGCCGCCGGGCAGGCCAGTTTCCTGGCCCGCTACCAGTCGCTGATCGAAGAAGCCTATCCGGCGCTGGCCGACGGCACGGTGCTGCTGCCGTTCCCGCGTCTGTTCATCATTGCGGGGCCGAAGCAGGGTTGAGGTTGGCGGCGGGCGCTTCCCAGCCGCCGCCCAACGAGCGGTACAGATCCACCAGCACCAGCGACACCGAGGCCTGGGTCGACACGCGGGCCTGGTCGCTGGCCAGCACCGCGTTCTGCGCGCTGAGCACGTTCACGAAGTCCGAAGCGCCCGCGGCATATTGCCGCTGTGCGTTCAGCAGCGCCTGGCGGGCGCTCGCGGAGGCGCGCTCCAGGCTGGCCCGGGTCAGTTGCTGCGCCTGGTAGGCGGTCATGGCATTGTCGACTTCATGCCAGGCATTCAGCACGGTTTTTTGGTACAGCAGCGCGGCTTCCTGAGCCTGCGATTCGCGCAGCCGCAGCCGGCCTCGCAACCGGCCGCCCTGGAAGATGGGAATCTGCAACGCGGGGCCGACGCCGAACACCCCGGCGTTGTCGGTGTCGAGGTCCCGCAATTGCAGAGCCTGCAGGCCGAGGTTGCCTGACAGCGTGATGCGCGGATAGAAATCGCCCTCCGCTACGCCGATCGCCGCGACGGCCGCGTGCAGATTGGCCTGAGCGCGGCGGATGTCGGGCCTGCGCTCGGCCAGTTCGCTCGGCAGTCCGACGGGAACCTGGAGCGGACCGCCGGGTATCGGACCCACCGCCGCCAGACGCGGTTGCAGCGCGCCGGGCGGCTGCTCCAGCAGCAGCGCCAGCGCATTCATCAGCTGTTCGACGCGCAGCACGAGCGGCGGCACGCCGGCTTCTATGGCGGCGGCCTGCGCATCGGCTTGCGAAACGTCCAGTTCGGTGGCGACGCCTTCGCGTTGGCGCAAACGGGTCAGCGCCAGGTTGCGCTCGGCATTGGCAAGCGTTTGGCGCAGCACGTCCAGTTGGTTCTGCGTGCCGCGCAGCAGGATGTAGTTGCGCGCCGTTTCGGCGCGGATGGCCAGGACCACGCCGCGCTGCGCCTCCAGCGCCGCCTGGGACTGGGCGCCGGCCTGTTCGACTTCGCGCCGCACGCGGCCCCACAGGTCCAGTTCCCAACTGGCGTCCACGCCCGCTTGCCACAGGTTGAATGAGGACTTGCCTCCGTGGCCCGAAGGGTCGGCCAGGCCGACCTCGCTGTTCTGGCCGCGCTTGTAGCTCGCGCTTGAGCCTACGGCGGGCAGGCCGTCGGCTTCGGTCACGCGCAAGGCCGCGCGGCTTTGCAGCAGGCGTTCGTGGGCGATGCGTATGTCCAGGTTGGCCGCGGTCGCTTCGGCGATCAAGGCGCTCAGGGTGGGATCGCCGAAGCTGTCCCACCAGGATGTGTTCACATCTTGCGGCACGGGGACGCTGTCTGCGGCGGAGGCGTCAGGCATCCGCCATTGCACGGGCAATGGCGCCTGGGGAGCCTGAAAGTCGGGGCCCACTGCGCAGCCTGCCAAGGCGGAAAGCGTGCAGGCCAGCGTGGCATTGATCAAGCGGCGCGGGGTCATTGCATGGACTCCTCTGCCGCGGCGCCGGTATCAACCACGGCTTCGACGGACATGCCGGCGCGCAGCGGCGGCGCGCCTTCGGCCGGCGCGTCCAGCACGATCTTGACGGGCAGGCGCTGCGCGACCTTGGTGAAGTTGCCGGTGGCATTGCTCGGGACTACCGGCGAAAAGCTCAGGCCCGTGGCCGGTGCGATGCTTTGGACGCGGCCGCGCAGCGGCGTATCCGGATAGGCGTCGACCGTGATGGTTGCGGGCTGGCCCGGGCGCATGCGGGTCAACTGCTTTTCCCGGAAGTTGGCCACCACATAGGCTTGTTGCAGCGGCACCACCGCCAGAATCGGCGTGCCCGGGCTGACATAGGCGCCCACGCGCAGCGAGCGCCGGCCGACGATGCCATCGATGGGAGAGACGACCTGGGTATGCGACAGGTTGAGTTCCGCGCGGTCCTTCAGCGCCTGTGCGCGCAGCAGCCCGGCCTGCGCGGCCTCGCGGTTGGCTTCCAGCACGTCGCGCTGCTTGCGCGCGGCCTGCAGTGTGGCCGTGTGTTCGGCCTGCCGCGCCTGCGCCATGTCCAGCCGGCTGCGGGCCTGTTCATAGGCCTGCTGGGTGCCCGCGCCCTCGCTGGCCAGCCTGCGGTGGCGCTGGGCCTCGCTTTCGGCATAGCGGATATCCGCCAGGTCGGCGCGCGTGACGGCGACGGCCTGCTCGATCACGGCTTGCTGGCGTTCCAGGGTTGCGGCCGCGTCCGACAGGCGCGCGCTGGCGACTGCGAGTTCGGCGCTTGCGGCCGCCAGCGCGGCCTGATGGTCGCGGTCATCGATGCGGGCGAGCAGCTGGCCTTGCTTGACGGCCTGGTTGTCTTCGACCAGCACGGCGTCGATGAAGCCGGACACTTGCGGGGCGACGATGGTGTGGTCGGCGACGACAGTGGCGTCATCGGTGGATTCGGCGGCGCCGGTGGCGGACCATGACCAGCCTGCATAGGCCAGCAGGACCAGGGCGCCCAAGGCGCCGGCGCGGGGAAGGGGAGAGGTCAAGAGAGAGAAAGGCATGTTATGGACTCGATTTCAGGTCGCGGCGCGCGGTGGATAGATGCGGGTCGCGACGAAGGGGATGAGCAGGATGAGGAGCACGGCCACGCCGGCCATGCACAGATAGAGGTCGGCTGAGGTCAGCACGGCGGCCTGTTCCTGGATGCGGCGGGACAGCGCGGCCGCGTTGTCGCCGGCCGTGCTCAGCGGAAAGTTGCCCAGCTGGTCGGCCAGCATGCTGGAGTGGTAATTGCGGCGCGAGGTGGTCAGCGCGTCCAGCAGGCCGGTGGCGGCTACCGCGGCAAAGCCCTTGATGGTGTTGAACCACGATGACGCCCAGGGGCCGTCCTGCGGCGCCAGGCCGCCGGTGGCCAGCATCAGCAGCGGGATCACGGCCATGGGCTGGGCGAAGATCTGTACGGCTTCGAGCAGGTAGAACTGCTCGCGCGACCAGACGGGCGTCAGTTGCGACCCCAGCAGGCAGGACAGGGCCAGCAGGCCGAGGCCGGAGGCCAGCACCCAGCGGCAATCCACCTGGCGCAGGTTGCACAGCGCCGCGACCAGCGGCAGCGCGATCAGTTGCGGCAGGCCCATGGTGAGCAGCACCGGCGCTGTTTCCAGCGGCCGGTAGCCGCGCAATTGCGCCAGGAATGACGAGGGAATCAGGATCACGCCCAACAGCACGATCAGCACGCCGCCCAGTGTCAGCAAGGCATGGCTGAGGTTGCGGTTGCGCAAGAGCTGGATCTTGAAGAACGGCAGGGGATGCGACCATTCGTTGATCATGAACAGCACCATCAGCACACCGCCTCCGCCCAGCAGGACGGAGATCAGCGGCGAGTTAAGCCAGTCCAGCCGGTCGCCCTGCAACAGGCCGATGACCAGCATGGACAGCGCCGGGGCGCCCAGCAACAGGCCGCGCCAGTCGAACAGGCGCAGCCGTTCGAGCTTGAGCGGATCCTGGGGCAGCCCGCGCCAGACGGCCCAGGCCGCGAGCGCCGCGGGAGCGACGATCAGCCAGAAGGTCCAGCGCCAGCCCAGCACCTCGGTGCAGAAGGCCGCCAGCGGTATGCCCAGGCTGGGCGCGAAGGTGGCGGTGAGGGCGTAGCCGCCCAGGCCATAGAGCTTGATGCCAGGCGGCAGGAAGCGCAGCGCCACCGTCATGAGCATGGGCGGCAGCGCGCCGCCCGCGAGGCCTTGCAGCGTGCGCAGGAACAGCAGCACGGGCAGGTTGGGCGCAAATGGGCAGAGCGCGCCGAACAGCGCAAAGGCGGCCAGCGCCGTGACCGTGAAGCGGCGCAATGAAAACGTGACCGAGCACCAGGGCGCGAATGCCATGGCGCATACCGACGCCGCGGCGTAGACGGCCACGAACCAGGTGCCCTGGTCGTAGCTGATGCCCAGCGCGCCGCGGATGTCGGGCAGCGCCATCTTGGTCACGTTTTCGTTGAGCCCGGCGAGGATCACCGCCAGCAGCACGCCGAGCAATCCGGTCAGGATGCGCCAGCCGAAGGCCGCCGCGGCGGGCGGGGCGGAGGGAGAGGCGGCCGTCATGATCGTGGGCCGCCCCTGCCCGGGGATGAGGAAGACAACATGGAATAGCGTCCTTGGATAACAGGAGCTATTCAGTCTAGGTAGATGCGGGGGGCGGAAAAACCATTCCTGGATCAACCCACCCTTGCGCCCGGCGCAAGGGTGCGCGGGTCGCTGCGCGGGCGTGCAGCGAGGCTTGCACGGCGGGCAACCTTCGATTGCGCCACGCGGGATTTATCCCGGCGGGCATGCGAACGAATAATGCGGCACTCGTTAACCGCAGAGGATTTCATGAATACATACCGACTCTCCATCCTGGCGCTGAGCATGGCGCTGGTTGGCGCCGCAGCGCATGCCGAAGGCAAGACCCGCGAACAGGTGCGCGCGGAACTGATGGAAGCCAAGGCCGCCGGCCTGGTGACCTACGGCGAACAGCAATATCCCGTGGATCTGCCTCATGTCAGCACCAAGACCCGCCAGCAGGTGCGCGAAGAACTCGACGCCGCGCGCGCGGCCGGCCTGGTCACGTACGGCGAACAGGACTATCCGCCTGCGCTACCGTCGCAATCGCACCAGACCCGGGACCAGACGGTCGCGGAACTGCGCGAGGCGCGCCTGCGCGGCCAGATGAAATCGGGCGAACTGGACTACCCGCCCACCGTCAATTGATACCGTCGGCCTTGTCCGCGAAGTAGCGGGCAGGCGTCTTGCCCAGCGCCTTGCGGAACATGGTGATGAAGGCGCTGACGGATTCGTAGCCCAGGTCTTCGGCAGTGCGCTGCACCGAGACGCCGGCGGCCAGGCGCTGCAGGGCCTGGATGATGTGCATCTGCTGGCGCCAGCGGCCGAAGCTCATGCCGAGCTCTTGCTGCACCAGCCGCGCCAGCGTGCGTTCGCTCATGGCGACGCGCCTGCCCCATTGCGCCACCGTGCTGCGGTCGGCGGGGTCGGCGTGCAGGGCATCGGCGATTTCGCGCAGGCGCGGGTGGTCCGAAATGGGCAGGTGCAGTTGTTCGGTCGGCATGCGTGCCAACTGCTCGACCAGCACTTCGGCCAGCTTCCGGTTGGCAGGCGTGGCCGTGTCCTGCGGAGCCAGGTCCGCCAGATAGGCGACCAATTCTCGCACCAGCGGCGAGATCGCCAGCGTGCAGCACTGTCCAGGCAGGCCCGTGGCGTCGGGCGGCACGAACAGGAAACACACCCGGCCGTTCTGCGTGACGCGATTGCTGTGCGGCACGCCGCCAGGAATCCAGACGCCATATTGCGGCGGCACCATCCACAGACCCTGCGGCACGGAGCAGGTCACGCCGCCCTGCAAGGACAGCACCAGCTGGCCCATTGCGTGCCGGTGTGGCGGAGACTCCTGGTCGTTCTCGTCCGCATGCACGCGCATGGCATAGGCCTGTTGCGTGTCGATATCGGGATTGAAGAACGGGGCCGGGTCGTCCAGACGGTGCATTGAATTTCACCTTGACCGAATTTAGGGATAATTTGTCATTATGGCGAAATTCGGCGAAGGCGGCGATGCTTAAGCTGGCGGCATGAATTCGCATATCCCTACTTCCAAACGTCCCGCCGGCCATCCCGTGTTGCTGATCGCCGGCATTCTTTGCATGTCCATGGCGCTGCGCGCGCCGATTACCGGCGTGCCGCCGCTGACCGGCATGATCCGCGAGCAGTTGGGGCTGAGCGCCACCGCCGCGGGCATGCTGATCACCTTGCCCTTGCTGGCCTTTGCCGTGGTGTCGCTGTTTGCGGCGGGCCTGGCTCGCCGCCACGGACTGGAGCGCAGCTTGTTTGCCGCCATGCTGCTGATCGCGGCTGGCATCGTCGTGCGCACGCTGGGGCCGGCCTGGAGCCTGTTCCTGGGCACGGTTGTCATCGGCGCCGGCATCGCCATCGGCAATGTGTTGTTGCCCAGCCTTCTGAAGCGCGATTTTCCGCAGCAGCTCGCGGGCCTGACTTCGGCCTATGTGCTGACCATGAGCCTGGCCGCGGGGCTGGCGTCCGCCATTGCCATCCCGCTGGCGGGTCTGTCCGACGCGGCCTGGCGCTTTTCCTCGGGCTGCCTGTTGGTGCTACCCGTGCTCAGCGCTTTGCTATGGCTGCCGCAGCTGGCCAATCACACCGCGCCCGCGGCATCCACGGCGCATGCGCCGCACGGTCCCAGGCTGTGGCGCTCCGCGCTGGCGTGGCAGGTGACGCTGTTCCTGGGCATCAATTCCTTCGTGTTCTATGTGGGCGTGAGCTGGCTGCCGGCCATCCTGCGCGATGCTGGCTATACGGCCGAACGCGCCGGCACGTTGCATGGCTTGCTGCAGCTCATGTCGGCCGTCCCGGCCCTGTTCCTGGCTCCCCTGGTGCGGCGCCTGAAGGACCAGCGCGGCGCGGCGTTCTGCGCGGCCGCCGCTTCGTTCGTCGCGTTTGCCGGCTTGATCGTCGCGCCCGGCTGGGCGACGCTGTGGATCGTCCTGATGGGCCTGGGCACGGGCGGCGGCATCATTCTGGGCCTTGCATTCGTGGGCTTGCGCGCCAGTCATGCGCAGCAGGCGGCGGCGCTGTCGGGCATGGCGCAGTGCGTGGGCTATCTGTTCGCGGCCAGCGGCCCTGCGCTAGCGGGCACGCTGCACGACACGCAGGGAGACTGGACCCTGGCGCTGGCCCTGTGCGCGGTCTTGTGCCTGGCGATGGCGGCCACCGGTCTTTACGCGGGCCGCGCCATCCAGATCGGGCAATACCGGGATGCCGCGCTCAAGTCTGTCCGGCCCGGCTTTTCCACAAGCGCACCAGTGGCTCGGGCGCGTCGGTCTCCGGCACGTCGAAGCTGATGTCCGCGACGTCGTCGCCTTTGTACACGACTTCGACGTGGAAATAGCGCTGATCGCCGCCTGCCGGCGCGCAGCGCGGAACGGCCACCGGCGCGGCGCGTTGCAGGGCGTCGCAAACCTCCTGCCGCAGGTCCGGCGGGCAGGTGGCGAGGTCGATGCTGCGCGGCTGCGCCAATGCCGGCATATAGGCCAGCCCGCCTTCGCGGGTCAGGCGCACCAGCATGGCAAGGTCCAGGGATGGCAGCTCGATCATGTCTGGACTCCCACGCCGGCCCAGGCGCGGGCGACGGCATCGCGCACGGCGGTGTCATGGCGTTCCGCCGCGACGGCCAGCGTCAGTTTCGCGAACTGCACGAAGTCGGCATCGTGGCGCAGGCGCTTGTCGCACAACGCGTCGTACCAGACGCGGCCCGCGCTGGCCCATGCGGGGCCTTCCATCGAAGTGGCCGCCAGATAAAAGGCTCGGTTGGGGATGCCGGAGTTGATGTGCACGCCGCCATTGTCGTTCGGCGTGTCCACGTAGTCGCGCATGTGCGCGGGCTGCGGATCCTTGCCCAGCAGAGGGTCGTCGTAAGCGCTGCCGGGTTCCGCCATGGAGCGCAGCGCGCGGGCGCGGATCTTGGGCTTGAACAGCCCGGCGCCCACCAGCCAATCGGCCTGGCGCGCGTCCTGGCCCAGCGTGTGCTGCTTGACCAGCGCGCCGAACACATCGCACAGGGATTCGTTCAGGGCGCCGGACTGGCCCTGGTAGAGCAAGGCGGCCTCGGCGTCGATCACGCCGTGCGTGAGTTCGTGGCCGATGATGTCCACGGCCACCGTGAAACGGTTGAACACTTCGCCGTCGCCGTCGCCGAACACCATCTGTGCGCCGTTCCAGAAGGCGTTGTCGTAGTCTTCGCCGTAATGCACGGTGCCGACCAGCGGCAGGCCCTGGCCGTCGATGGAGTGGCGCTGGTAGACGTCCCAGAACAGCTTGTAGGTCGAGCCCAGATGCTCATAGGCCTCGTCCACCGCCACGTCGCCGCTGGCGGAGGCGCCTTCGGCGCGCACCAGCTTGCCGGGCAGGGTGGTGGTGTTGGCGGCGTCGTGCACGGCGCGCTGCGGCGTGCCGGCGGGCGCTGCCTTCTTGGGGCGGGCGGACTTGGCGCGCGGCGGCTGCGCCGCCATTTCGCGCAGGCTGCGCTGCTGCTGGTCGATGATCAGCGTCTTGACCGCGGGCATGCTGACCCGCGCATCGGCGTGCTGCGCCAGCCGATCCAGCATGTAGGGGGGGATCACGCCGATCAGCGGCGCGGACTCGGAAGGACGTGGCATGCGCGGTCTCCGTCGTGGGCGCCGGGCCAGGGCCGCGGCGCGAGGCGATTCAACGGTAGCAGATAGATCCGCGGCAGGGACGTAACAGTGTGCGGCCTGATGCTAGGAACTATGGACGCCGCGTGGCGGCGTCCATGGCGCGCGGCGCCTAGTTGAACACGCCCGTGAGGACGTCCGCGACGACGGCGGTGGCGATGGCGACGAGGATCAGGTCGCTGCCCGCGACGCGCCATTCGTAGCCCGGATGCACGGGCAGGCGCGCCAGCATGGGGCCAGGCACCATCTTCTTGGCGATGCCCGGAGGCAGGGGCTTGCCGCGCGCCAGGTTCTTGCGTATGCCCGGCGGCAGCGAGCCGTAGCCCGTCGCCCCGGCCTGCACGGCATAGCTGCGTGCGGTGGACACGGTGATGCCCGCGGTGCTGAGCGTGACGCTGACGCCGCTGTCCTGGCTCTGCTGGCCCTTGTTCTTGCCATTGCCGTTACCGCCGCCATTGCCATTGCCATTGCCTTGGCCCGCGTGGTCTGGCTTGCCTTTGCCCTCGGGCGGCGCGGCCTGTGCCGGCGCGCCAAGCGTGGCGGCACAGGCAAGGATGGCGATGATCATTGAAGGTGTGCGGCGCATGGTTGTGGCTCCTGCAGTGTAGAGAGTTGCCTAGCGTAGCGCTGTCGTTGGGTTCGTGCCACTGTCCTTCGCCGATGCCGTCGCAACAATCGCCACAATTCGCCTGGCGTTCCAGTCGCGATAGAATCCCCTGCTTATTTTCCGGGGGGGAACGCACGATGAGGTATTTCCTGATCTTGGTTGGGGCGGCCGTGGTCGCCTATTTGCTGGCGCGCGGCATCGCCGCCGTGCTCTCGGACCGTAAACGTTCAAAATCAGAAAGGGATTCGAAGTGAAGCCGACAGATATCCAGATGGTCAAGACGATTGGTGCCGTAAAGCCGCGTAGTTTCAAGATCGCGGTGATCACGGCGGTGTTGTTTTTGCTGATTCTGTTCCTGGCCTTCGATTCCTGGTTCCAGGTCGACCAGGGCGAGCGCGGCGTGGTGTTGCGCAACGGCAAGCTGGTGCGCGTGTCGGAACCGGGCCTGGACTTCAAGACCCCGTTCATCGACAACGTGATGACGGTGTCGGTGCGCGACCACACGTTCGTGTTTGAAAAGCTGGAAGCCTACAGCTATGACCAGCAACCGGCCACGCTGCGCGTGTCGGTGACCTACCGCGTGCCGTCCGAGCACGTGGCCGAGCTGTACTCGGAATACGGCACCATCAGCAATCTGCAGATGCGCGTGCTGGAGCGCAAGACCCCGGATTCGGTGAAGAACGTGTTCGGCCAATACACGGCGGTGCGCGCCATCCAGGAACGCCAGAAGCTGGGCCAGGACGTGAATGCTGCCGTGCTCAAGACGATGGAAGGCGCACCGGTGCAGGTGGTGGGCGTGCAGATCGAGGAAGTCGGTTTTTCGCAGGCCTATGAGCACTCGATCGAACAGCGCATGTTGGCGCAGGTGCAGATCGAGACGACCCGCCAACAGAAGGAAACGGCGATGATCACCGCCGAGATCCAGGTGGTCAAGGCCAAGGCGGAAGCCGACGCGCGCCGCCAGCAGTTCACGGCCGAGGCCGACGGCATCCGCATGCGCGGCGACGCCGAGGCGGCCGCGATCCGCGCCAAGGCCGAGGCCTTGGCCGCCAACACCAATCTGGTGAGCCTGAACGCGGTGGAGAAGTGGGACGGCGTGCTGCCGACCACGCAGGTGCCGAACGCGGCCCTGCCGTTCATCGGCATCAAGTAGGCGCCGCGGGCGCAGGCTGTGCCCGCAGCGGCGGCGCAGCCTGACGCCGGCGCGCGTAGTCCATGAGGCTGTCGCCCGACAAAGCCTTGCTGTAGTACCACCCCTGCACGATGATCTCGGCGGGGGATTCCAGCGCCATCAGCTGCTGGTCCGTTTCCACGCCTTCCACCACGATCTGCAGGTTCAGCGCTTCGCAAAAGCGCAGCAAGCCGTTCAGGACCAGCGCGCCTCGGGGACTGTCTTGCGCCACGACGAAGCTGCGGTCGATCTTGACCGCATCGATTTCGAACTGGTGCAGATAGCTCAGGGCGGAATAGCCGGTGCCGAAATCATCGATGTAGATGCGGGCGCCTATCGCATGCAGACGGTCGAAGGCGGTGTGCAGCGCCTGGGTGTCCTCCACCAGCGCGTCTTCGGTCAACTCGACCGAGATCTGTCCGCCGGCCTGCGCCAGCACCTTGATCAGTTTTTCGAGGTAGTCGCCGGACGTCAGCGTGCCGGCCGTGACGTTGATGGTCATCGGCAAGCGGAAGTCGCGCTTGCGCCATTGCAGACATTGCTGCACGGCCTGTCTGGCCACCCACAGGTCCACCTCCCGCATCAGGTCGGCCTGCGCCAGCCAGCGCAGGAATTCCACCGGCGTTTGCCGCGCGCCGTCGGGTCCGGTGGCGCGCAGCAGCGCTTCGCAGCCGGTGCACAGGCCGCTGCGCAATGACACCTGCGGCTGGAATTCCAGATGGAAGTCGTACTGGCTGATGGCGCGGATGCGCGTGTTTTCGGCGTTGCGGCGTGCACGGTCGGCATAGGTCTGCACCACCGGATCGTGCGCGTACAGCAGCGATTCCTCTTGCAGTCGCGTGAAGGTCGTGTCCAGCGATTTGAAGTAGACGGTGGCGCTTTCCTGGCGCTGCCGCTCCAGTGCGACGACAAAGGGCGCGTACAGACACGCGCCCAGCGCCACCAGCACGAGCTGCAGCGCCACGCCGCCCAGGCTGCCGCCGGCGGCAATGTAGGCGTTGAACAGTACCGGCGAGGTCAGCGGCAAGGTCGTCGCCGCGGAAGGCAGCCAGCCCAGTTGCACGACGGCCAGCGCGAGGATGGCGTTGGTCACCGGCGCCAGGATGAACGGCGCCAGCAGGCGCGGATTCAGGATCAGCGGCAGCCCGAACAGCAGGATTTCATTCACGTTCAGGAGCGCCACCGGCAGGCTGGCCAGCGCCAGCAGCCGCAGCGATTCGGTGCGCGCAAACACCAGCATGGCCACGGCCAACGACAGCGTCGCGCCCGATCCGCCGATGAAGACGAAAGCGCCCAGGAGGGTGCTGTTCAAGGCATACATGCCTTCGTAGCCGGCGGACTGGGTGGCGGAATTCAGCATGGCCGCCTGGTCCATGACGCTCATCAGCGGGGCCAGGGCGTGGTAGCCGTGTATGCCGAAGAACCACAGCAGCGAATTCAGGCCGGCGATCAACGCGCCCGAGGTGAAGGGGCTGTCCAGCGAGGCCAGACTCAAGGGTATGTTGAACTGCGCCACGGCGGGGATCTGGAGCGCGGCGGAGAGCGTCAGCACGACCAGGCCGGCCGTCAGCAGGCCGGGCACGACCATGTTCAGCGTGTCGCGGACGTTATCGCTGATAACGCCGTCGGGCGCCAGCTGGGTCCAGCGGCGACGGTGCAGCCACGCCATCAACGGCACGGTCAGCAAGGGCGAAACGATGGCGATGAACAGTACCAGGGTGGCGGCGGCCTGGGGGTAGGGCGCCATCAGGCCGTCGGCGATCATCACGTAGGACAGGCACAGGAACGCGGTGGGCAGATGCGGCACCCGATGGCGGAACGACAGCATGTAGCCGATGGACGTGCCGGCCAGGATAGGCATGAGGTTCGTCAGCTTGTCGTGGACGGCGGTCAACAGTTCCACGACGGTGGCTGGCAGGCCCAGTTGCCGGGCGATGACGGTCAGCACCAGGAACAACGCCGTGACCAGCAGGCACGGCAAGGTCCAGAGCAGACCCTCGCGTATGGCGCGC
Source organism: Achromobacter sp. PD1 (assembly GCF_048541815.1). Taxonomy (NCBI): domain Bacteria; kingdom Pseudomonadati; phylum Pseudomonadota; class Betaproteobacteria; order Burkholderiales; family Alcaligenaceae; genus Achromobacter; species Achromobacter sp. PD1. The sequence continues at coordinate 4,737,326 of NZ_CP183349.1, read as the reverse complement.
AGGGCGCTTGCGCCCGCCAGCGCGGCCAGCCGATCCTTTGGATAACGCATCAACGCCAGTTTCGACATGGCGGTTCGCTCAAGAGTCCGTGCAAGCGAAGATCCCCGCTCCCGTGTTTGTAAGAATATTTTGCTACATCCTAGCCCCGCTTTTCCAGGTTAAGCAATCGACGCCTATCAGAATGTCAGGGATTCCCCTCTATCAAGAATTGCAAAGCGGGCGCAAGGTGGCAGCACAGGCGCACGGGGCCGCTATACGATCAAGCGTCGTTCGCCCGGTGGCGGGACTACAAGCTTCAGAAAGAGGAGACGTGGATGTCTCAGTTGGATTGGACGTCCGGCGATACCAAGCCGGACCGGCAGGGATACTACGAAACGCGGTACGACACAGGATGCACGGCCATCACGCTTTACAGCGTGCTGGGTTGGATGCCGGTGAAAACGCCCGGCAACATGGTGAGCTGGCGCCCGTTGCCGCCCGCCGTCGAAAGACAGGAAGCCGAGCGCCACATCCAGGAACTGCGAGAAGCGCAAAGCCACGTTCCCATGGATTACTGAGGCGGCGCGCGGGAGGGGCCGCAAGGACAGTGGCAGGCAGTTGCGATAATGAGAATTATTTGTAAAATTCGCGGCGTCGCCATCTCCGTTGTCCGATCGGTCCATGTCCCGTTCCCCTCCGCCCCGTTCCGGCTGGCTCGCCTACTACGACGAGCTGGTAGGGGTATGGAGCCGTAGAGTCGGCAACCGGCATGATGCTGAGGACGCGGCGCACGATGCCATCGAACGCCTGCTGAAGGCCGACGCCAGCGTCGCGTTGAAGGCGCGCAGCTACCTGTTCCAGGCCGCCGGACATCGCTTGATCGACCGCTGGCGCCGGCAGGAACGGACCGAGCATGTGCCGCTGGACCTGCTGGACGAGGCTGATCAGCCCGCCTGGACCGACCCCGAGTCGCCGGTGCGCGCGTCGCGTCTGGCGGACGATCTTGCGCAAGTCCTGGCAGAATTGCCGCCCAAGTGCCGCGAGGCCTTTGTCCTGAATCGCATCGAAGGCTGGACGCAGGCCGAGGTGGCGCAGCATATGGGCCTGTCCAAGAACATGATCGAACGCTACGTCATGCGGGCAATCGAATTCGTCCGCGACCGCATGCGTGAACACAATCCATGACGATGCCTTCCACCAACGACCGCGATGAGCAGGGCGCGCCCGATACGGCGGCGCAGTGGTTCGGGCGTTGGCATTCGGGCGACCTGACGCGCCGCCAGCGACGCGAGTTTGCCCGCTGGCGGCGCGATCATCCCGAGGCCGCGCGCGAGTTCGACCGCATGCAGCAACTGGGCAAGGCCGCCGCCGGAATGTCCCGCGATCAAGTGCGGACCTTGCTGGGCGGAGAGATTCCGGCCCGGCCCCGGCCGCAACGGCAGCGCCGCCTTGCGCTGCGCATGGCCGCGGGCTGTGCGGCATTGGCTGCGGCCGCCATGGTGGCGTGGTGGAACCTGCCGGCGGAGATTCCGGGATACTCCGCGACGCTGGTCGCGGAGCGCGGCGAACGCCGGCAAGTGACCTTGCCCGATGGTTCCGTGCTGGCACTCAATGGCGCGACGCGCGCCGACGTGCGTTTGTACACCGGACGCCGGGAAGTGGCGCTGGACGGCGGCGAGATCCTGTTCACCGTCAGCGCCGATGCGGCGCGGCCATTCATCGTGCGCGCAGGCAGCGGCGTGGTGCGCGTGACCGGCACCGTCTTCGATGTGCGGCGCGACGAGGATCAGGTCGCGGTGCTGGTGGCGTCCGGCACCGTGGAGGTGTCGGGCGGCCGCTGGTGGAACATGGGTCATGCCGTGCTGCGCGGGGGGGACGGCATCCGCGTGCCAGCCAGCGGCGCGATCGGCGTGCCAGCGCCCGCCGACGTCCAGAGCGCGATCGCGTGGCGCGAAGGGCGGGTGGTGTTCAAGAACGCGCCGCTGGCCGAGGTGGTGCGGGATATGAACCGCTATTTGCCCACGCCGTTGCGGCTGGCGGACGACAGGGCGGGGCGCTTGCGGGTATCGGCGTCATTCAGCCTGGATCGGCCCGAAGCCCTGGTCGACGCCTTGCCGGCGGTGGCGCCGGTGCGCCTGACGCCGCGCCCGGACGGCGCCATCGACATCAGCGCAAAGTAGTTTCATCGAGGCGCGGTTACAAAATAAATGAGAATGGGATTCAGGTTTATCTTGGGCTGATTCGTTCTACGAAGGAAGGCGGCAGCCGCCGCGTTTCCATCTCGGGAAACGTTCCCCGTATCGTCGAACAGAACAGCAGGTACTTGTGACTATTCCAGCAGCCCGGCATTTCCCCGCCGTTGCGCGCCTTGCGTGCGCATCTTCCCGGTTCATGTTTTCTTCCCTGCTGTTGGCAGTGGCCTTGGCGACGGCGGGCACGCCGGCGATTGCTCAGCCGCAAGCGTCCGCCGTGCCTATCGACATCGCGGCACAGCCCTTGGGCGATGCCGTGATGCAATGGGCGGCGCAGGTCAAGGTGCGCGTGTTCTACGCGCCTGAAGTGGTGGCCGGTGTAAGCAGCAACGGCCTGCGCGGCCGGCTATCGCCCGAGGAGGCCTTGCGCAGCCTCTTGCAAGGCACGGGCGTGACGTACCGTTGGCAGGGCGACAGCATCATCTTGTCGCGCGATGGCGGCGTGGCCAGCCTTGCGCCAGTGACGGTGCTGGGCAGTATGAATCCGGCGGTGACCGAAGGCACCGGCTCCTACACGACTCCGGCATCGGCCGCCGCCACGGGCCTGACCTTGTCGCTGCGCGAAACGCCGCAGTCCGTCAGCGTGGTGACACGCCAGCGCATCGACGACCAGAACCTGCGGTCGCTGGACGAGGTCATGGGCAGCGTGGTGGGCGTGCAGGTGGTCAGCGAGGACACCGATCGCACGGACTTCTGGTCGCGCGGCTTCTACATCGACAGCCTGCAGTACGACGGCGTTCCCACCACCATCGGCCTGTCGATGTATGGCGAATCCGACAACGATTCATTCATCTACGACCGCATCGAAGTCGTGCGTGGCGCGACCGGCCTGATGACGGGCGCGGGCAATCCGGGCGCTTCGATCAACCTGGTGCGCAAGCATGCCAATAGCCGCGAATTCACCGGAACGGTGAGCGCCGGCGCGGGGTCGTGGAATCAATATCGCGGCGCGGTGGACATGTCCACGCCATTGAACCAGGAAGGCACCGTGCGTGCGCGCATGGTGGCGATGTACCAGGGGCGCGATTCCTACATCGATCTGTACCATGCCAACAAGCAGGTGTTCTATGGCGTCATCGATGCGGACCTGACGCCATCGACCCGGTTGAGCCTGGGCGCGGACTACCAGGACAAGCGTCCGCGCGGATCCACCTGGGGCAGCCTGCCGGTGGTGTTCAGCGACGGCACGCCGACCGACTGGCGGCGTTCCAAGACCACCGCGGCGGACTGGACCTACTGGCATACGACCAACCAGACCGTATTCGCCACGCTGGAACATCGCTTCGCCAACGATTGGGCGGTCAAGGCCGATTGGTCGCAACGCAAGAGCAAGTACGACGCCAAGCTTTTGTACCTGTACGGCGACCTGGACCGTGCAACCGGAACCGGCTTGGCGGCGCTGCCGGGATACTGGAATTCCTACGCGCAGCAGACCTCGCTGGACTTGCAGGCCACGGGGCCGTTCAACCTGCTCGGCCGCAAGCACGAGCTGGTGGTGGGCGCCATGCGCAGCCGCTACGGCGAGGACTTCTACCGCTACGGCTTCGACCGCGCCACGCTGGCGGATACCGGCAACTTCTACCAGTGGGACGGCTCGTACGCGCAGCCGACCTGGACCGAGGCCAGCTTGCGGGACACGGTGACGCACCAACGCGGCGTCTATGCCGCGGCGCGGTGGTCGCTGGCCGACAATCTGACCGTCATCACGGGCGGCCGTTACGCGAGCTGGGAATCGAAATCGCCCACGCGCGACCAGAAGGATTCCCAGTTCATTCCGTACGCCGGCGTGGTGGTCGACCTGAACGACACCTACTCCGCCTACGTCAGCTATACCGACATCTTCCAGCCCCAGGACAATCGGGACAGCAGCGGCAATTATCTGGATCCGGTGCAGGGCCAGAACTATGAAGTGGGCCTGAAGGGCGAGTACCTGGACGGCAGGTTGAATACTTCCGTCGCGCTGTTCAAGGTCAGGCAAAGCAAGGTCGCGGTGCTGGACGGAGACAAACTGGTGCCCGGCACGCCCGACCAGGCCTACAAGACCGCCGACGGCGTCACCACCAAGGGCATCGAGCTGGAAGTGAGCGGGCTGTTGTCGGAGGGCTGGAACGCCTATGCCGGTGGCACGTACTACACCAGCCGCGATGCGCAGGGCGTGTCGGTCAATCCCGAGCGTCCGCGCGCGGTGGCCAAGCTGTTCACCACCTATCGGCTGCCGGGTTCATGGAACCGCCTGACGGTGGGCGGCGGCGTCAATTGGCAGCTGTCGAGCTACTCCGAAGTCAGCGCCGGCGACGCCACGGTCACGGTCAAGCAGAAGGCCTACGCGATCTACAACCTGATGGCGCGTTATGAGTTCAATTCGCGCCTGTCGGCGCAGATGAACCTGAACAACCTGTTCGACAAGAAGTACTACCTGGGCGGCGTGGGCAACCAGGTCTACTACGGCGAGCCCAGAAGCGTGTTCGTCAACCTGACCGCCAAGTTCTGATTGGCGACGCAGCGCCGGGTCGACGCTGGTGGTCAACGCGTTCAACCGGGCCTACTGGTCGGGCGTAGCCTCGTATGGCACGATTTCCCAAGGGGTGCCGCGCACGCTGATGCTGTCCGCGTCTATGGACTTCTGACCGGCGCTAGGAGGCCAGCAGCCCGCTGATGCGGGCCAGGTTGTCCAGCGTGCTGCGCAGGTGCTCCGCCAGTTCGGCTGCGGCCTCTTCGTTGCGTTCGTGTTCCAGCAGTTCCAGGATGGCCAGGTGCTGGTCGCAATGCTGGCGGTAGCGGCTGCGGTCCTGCATGGAGCGGTACGAGAGCAGCCGGCGCACGCGGTTCACGCGCTTGATGGCGTCGATGAAGAAGGGATTGCCCGAGGCCTCCACCAGCGATTCATGGAAGCGCACGCCGCGTTCGTGCAGCTGGTCGGCGGTGTCGGTGGCGATGCCGCCGTCCAGCAGGTGCTTTTCGGCGGCGCGGCAACGCGCCAGCACTTGCTTGTCGATGTGAAAGCCCGGCTCCAGCAGCGCGGCCGGCTCCAGCGCCAGCCGCAGGCGGTAGGACTGCAGCAGGCTGTCGGGCGTGGTCATCATGGATGAGAATTCCCAGCCATAGCCGGGCCGCCGCTCTGCCCAGCCTTCCTGCGCGATGCGGCCCAACAGGGCTTGGGTCTGCGCCGCCGTCAGGCCATAGCGCGCGCGCAGCAGCGCTTCGCTGCATTGCATGGGCAGTTCGCCGCGCAGCAGTTCGTCGGCCAGCTTGAAGTAGCTGTGCGTGACGATGTCGTCAACGGAGGGCGGCGCCAGGTCCCCTTGCATGTGCGCCAGCGCGGCGTGATCCCGTTCCAGGAAATAGCCGCGGTTGGGCTTGCGCGAGACGACGCCGCGTTGCTCCAGGATGCCCAGCGCGTCGTTGACCGGCGAGCGCGACAGGCGCAGCCGGTCGGCGATCTTCTGCGCCGTCAGGTGCGCGCCCGCGGGCAGGCGGTCTGCCTGGATCAGCGCCAGGATTTTCGCGGCGGTATTGGATTGGGCGCTCATGCGTTGCGGACGGCGGAATGGATGGTGTCCGAGAGAATAGCGGGAATGACGCCGCCCATGCGCAGCAGCCTGACTTCCAGCCGGGTCTCGACCGCCGCCGTGGCCTGCAGCGTCTCTTCGGCGCCGCCGGCGCGCAGGATGCGGACCGCCACGGGCATGCGCGGCGTCAGCGCCGCGGCCGGGGCATCGATCTCGATCCGGTCGCCGGGCCGGATCCGCAGCGTTGCCGGCGTGAGGCCGTCGGGCAGGCGCAAGGGCAGAATGCCCATGCCGATCAGGTTGGAGCGATGGATGCGTTCGAAGCTGACCGCCAGCACGCAGCGGATGCCCAGCAGGCGTTGCCCCTTGACGGCCCAGTCGCGCGAGGAGCCGGTGCCATAGCGCTCGCCTGCCACCAGGACCACGGGCTGGTCGGCCCGGGCGTAGCGGCCGGCGGCCTCCCAGATCGGCTCCACCCGGCCGCTGGGCGCATGCAGCGTGTGGCCTACCGGCGCTTCGGGTATGAGCAGATTGACGAGGCTCTTGCTGTAGAAGGCGGCGCGCAGCATCACCTGCCAGTTGCCGCGGCGCGATGCGAAGACGTTCAGGTCGTTGCGGTCGTCGCCGCGTTCGACCAGGAAGTCGGCGATCAGGCTGTCCGGCGGAATGGCGCTGGCGGGCGACAGGTGATCGGTGGTCACGTCGTCGCCCAGCACCAGCAGGGGATGCGCGGTGTAGCGGCCCAACTGGCCGGCCGCTTCGGTGCTGGCGAAAGGCGGACGGCGCAGCGCGGTGGAGGCGGGGTCCCAGGGGAAGCGCGCCGAGTCCGGCGCTTGCAGCGCATGCCATGCCGGGTTGGCGCTGGCGATCCGGAAGGCCTGGCGGTAATCGGCGGGCTGCTGGCCGGCGGCAAGCGCGGCGTCTATCTCCGCGTCGTCAGGCCAGAGCTCGCGCAGATGGACGGCGCGGCCGTCGGGCGCGGCCTGCACGGGTTCGCAGCTCAGATCGCGTTCGGCGTCGCCCGCCAGCGCGTAGGCGATGACCAGCGCCGGCGACATGAGAAAGCCCTGATCCAGGTCCGGATGGATGCGGCCGGCGAAATTGCGGTTGCCGGACAGCACCGCCACGGGATGGACCGCGCCCGCCGCCATGGCCGCGCGCACGGACTCGGGCAGGGGCCCGGAATTGCCGATGCAGGTGGTGCAGCCGTAGCCCACGATGTCGAAGCCCACGGCGGACAGATCTTCCAATAGCCCGGCGCGCGCGAGATACGCCGCCGCCGCGGGCGAGCCGGGAGCCAACGAGGTCTTCACCCAGGCGGGCACGCGCAGGCCGGCCTGGCGCGCCTTGCGGGCCAGCAGGCCGGCCGCGGTAAGCAGCCGTGGATCCGAGGTATTGGTGCAACTGGTGATGGCGGCGATCGCCACGGCGTAGCGGGGCAGGCCGTGCGCAGGGACCGCAGGGGCACCCGCCAACCCGGCCAGGATGGCCTTGGCGTGTCCGTAGGGATGCAGGTCCTGCGGCCGCCGCGGACCGGCCACATGCACCTGCACGCGGTCCAGCGCGATATCGACCACGCGCGTGTAACGCGGCTCGGCAGCGGGGTCGTAGGCGATGCCGGTGCGCTCGGCATAGGCCTGTACCTGCGCGATCAGCGTTTCGGGCCGGCCCGTCTGGCGCAGATAGGCCAGCGTCTGCCCGTCGATGGGAAAGTAGCCCGTGGTGGCGCCGTACTCGGGCGCCATGTTGGCCACCACGCAGCGGCTGCCGGCCGGCAGCGTGGCCACGCCCGGTCCGAAGAATTCCACGAACTCTCCGGACACCCGGATCTCGCGCAGGCGCTGCGTCACGGTCAAGGCCAGGTCGGTCGCGCTGACTCCCGCGCCCAGCGCGCCGGTCAGGCGCACGCCGATCACGTCGGGAATGCGCAGCAGCGTGGGCATGCCGAACATCACTGTCTGCGCCTCCAGGCCGCCCACGCCCCAGCCCAGCACGCCGATGCCGTTGACCATGGGCGTGTGGCTGTCGGTGCCTATCATCATGTCCGGATGCAGGGCGATGCCGTCGGCGTTTTCCCGCTCGCAGACCACTGTCGCGAGTTGCTCCAGATTGATGGTGTGCATGATGCCGGTGCCCGGCGGATGGATGCGCACATTGGACAGGGCCTTGGAGGCCCAGCGCAGGAAGCGGTAGCGCTCGGCGTTGCGGCGCAGCTCCAGGTCCAGGTTCAAGGCCGCGGCATCGGCGCGCGCATAGGACTGCACCGCCAGCGAATGGTCCACCGACACGTCCACGGGCAATACGGGATTCAGCGCGGAAGGATCCACGCCGGCCTCGGCCAGCGCATCGCGCATCGCGGCGATGTCGACCAGGGCCGGGGTGCTGGTGGTGTCGTGCATCAGCACGCGCCCGGGCTGGAAGGCGATCTCGGCTTCGCTGGTGCCGTGCTCCAGCCAGCGGAACAGGGCCGCGGCGGCCGCGTCGCGCTCCGCGTCCTGCATATTGCGCAGCGCGTTTTCCAGTAGCAGCCGCAAGACCACGGGCAGGCGGAAATATTGGGCGCCGTACATGCCGGGCAGGTCCAGGCAGGTATGGCGGACGCCATTGAGGGTGAAGACGGCGTGGCGAGGCGTGACGGCATGGATGTGCATGGCCGTCATTTTGCATATTGCATTGTAAAAATGCAATTTAAGAAAATTGGGGGCGGATAGCCTGTAATTCGTCCCGACGTAGCCCGGATACCGCGGCCACGGGCTTAGCGCATGACGGAGTCCAGCGCGCTCAGGGCCGGCGGAATCATGGCCAGCAGGCGGGCCTTGCCCACGCCGTCCCTGGCTTGCACCGACAGGCCGTGCAGCACGACGGCGTAGTAGTCGCCCAAGGCCTGCACATCGGTGCCGGGCTTGAGTTCGCCCGCCTCCAGCGCGGCTTCGAGCCGGTCGATGATGGACTGCGTGCGCGCCTTGCGATGGGTGGTGAGCCACGCCATGACCGCTTCGTTTTCGGCGGCGTAATTGGTGGCGGCCGACACCACCATGCAGCCTTGCGGACGGCCGCGCCGGGTATAGGTGGCCACTGCGTCAGCCAGCAGCTTGGCGATGGCCTCGCGCACGCTTTCCGTGCCTTCCAACGCCTTTTCGGCGAAGGCGCCGTCGCCGGCTTCGTAACGCGCTACCGCTTCGCGGAACAGATCCTGCTTGGAGCCGAAAGCGGCATAGAGCCGTGCGGAAGCCAGTCCCGTCGCGGCCACCAGGTCCGCCATCGAAGTGCCTTCGTAACCCTGCTTCCAGAACGCAAGCATTGCTTGCTGAAGCGCCAGGTCGCGGTCGAATTCTCTGGGTCTGCCTGCCATGACGGTCTCGTTGAAATGAACTGAGGCGCAGTGTAACGCCGCATGTGCGCTGCCTGGCGTGCGTAGCCTGCGCTTGCGCCGATTCTTCGCATCGTCTATTCTTTGTCGTTCGACAAACAATTAGGTTTAAGAATCATGCAAACGATCAAAGGACCCAGCCTGCACCTGGCCCAGTTCAGCGACGCCGTCGCGCCCTTCAACAGCCTGCCCGCCATCGCGGAATGGGCGGCGGGCGTAGGCTTCAAGGCCTTGCAGATTCCCGCCTGGGACCAGCGCTTTTTCGACAGCGCGACGGCGGCCGTCAGCCAGGACTATTGCGACGAGATCAAGGGAACGCTGGCCGCCCATGGCCTGGTGATCAGCGAACTGACCAGCCATATCTACGGCCAGTCGCTGGCGGTGCATCCGGCCTACGACGCCATGGTCGACAGCTTTGCGCCGCTTAAGGCGCGGGGCAATCCGCAAGCCAGGACGGCGTGGGCGCGGCAAGGCCTGCTGGATACGGCGCGCGCATCGCGCAGGCTGGGCCTGACCGATATGGGCACGTTCTCGGGTTCACTGGCCTGGCCCTATCTGTTCCCGTTTCCGCAGCGTCCGGAAGGCCTGATCGAAGCGGCGTTCGATGAACTCGCCAAGCGCTGGCTGCCGGTGCTGGACGAGTGCGAAGAGCAGGGCGTGAACCTGTGCTTCGAGATTCATCCCAGCGAAGACCTGCACGATGGCATTTCTTTCGAGATGTTCCGCGAGCGCGTGGGCGGCCATGCGCGTTGCGCCATTCTGTTCGACCCCAGCCACTTCGTGCTGCAACAGCTGAATTACCTGGAATACCTGGACATCTACAAGGACCACATCCGCATGTTCCATGTGAAGGACGCGGAGTTCAATCCGACCGGCCGGCAGGGCATCTATGGCGGATACCAGTCCTGGATCAACCGGGCCGGGCGCTTCCGCTCGCTGGGAGACGGGCAGGTGGACTTCAAGGCGATCTTCTCGAAGCTGGCGCATTACGACTACCAGGGCTGGGCCACGCTGGAATGGGAATGCTGCCTGAAGGACCAGGAGACCGGCGCGCGCGAGGGCGTGGAGTTCATCAACCGCCACATCATTCCGGTTACCTCCAAGGTCTTTGACGACTTCGCTGGCGCGGCCATCGACAAGCAACAGATCAACGCCCTGCTGGGCATCGCATGAACGGCCCGCGCCGCATCGGAAATCATCCATGACACACCAGAACTTTTCCTTCGACGCCTTTTCGCACCAGTACGTCCATGTCGGCGGACACCGCATCCATTGCGCCACGGCGGGCTCCGGCACGCCCGTGCTGCTGATTCCGGGCTGGCCCCAGACCTGGTACACGTGGCGCCACGTCATGGCGGCGCTGGCGCAGGCCGGTTACCAGGCGATCGCGGTGGATCCGCCCGGCACCGGCGATTCCGACCGTCCGGCATCGGGCTATGACACCGGTGCCATAGCCGCCACGCTGCACCAGTTGATGGCGCAGCTGGGCCACGCGCGCTACCAGGTGGTGGGCCACGATATCGGCATGTGGGTGGCCTACGCGCTGGCCAGCGATTTCCCGGCGGCGGTGAGCCGGCTGGCGCTGACGGAAGCCGTCATACCCGGCCTGGCGCCCGCGCCCACGATCTTCGCGCCGCCGCAGGAGAACATCTTCCTGTGGCATTTCATGTTCAATCAGTTGCACGATCTGCCCGAGACGCTGATCGCGGGCAGGGAAAAGGCCTACCTGACCTTCATCTTCGACAAGTGGTCGCATCGCCGCGACCGGGTCGCGGCCGAGGTCTACATCGACGCCTATGCGGCGCCCGGCGGACTGCGCGGCGGATTCGCATACTACCGCGCCATTCCGGAGACCATCAGGCAGAACGCGCTGCGCGCCAAGCGCATGCTGGAAATGCCCACGCTGGCCATCGGCGCCGAGCATGCGACCCGCGACGCGCCGCTCGTCACCATGCGCGAGAATGCCCGGAATCTGCAGGGGGCGATCATTGCCGACTGCGGGCATTTCGTCACCGAGGAATGCCCCGAAGCCTTCCTGGAGCACCTGCTCCCGTTCCTGTCGCGGGAGGGCTGAAGGTGGCGCTCGACCCTCGCATCAATGCCTATCTGAGCCGTCTGTCCGCGGTGTCGGGGCCCATGGTGCTCGAAGAGATCCGGGCAGAGACTGAAATCAGTCTGCGCAAGCTGCAGGGCCCGGACGAAGAAGTAGGGGCAACGGAGTTGCACCAGGCCGTTTTCGGGCAAGGCCAGCCGTTGCGGATCAGGTCCTATACGCCGGCCGGCAGGGAACACGAAACCGGTCTGCCTGCCCTGGTGTACGCGCATGGCGGCGGCTGGTTCCAGTGTTCGCTGGAACTCTATGACAATCCTTGCCGGGCGCTGGCCAACGCCACCCAATGCAAGGTGTTTTCGGTGGATTACCGCCTGGCGCCGGAGCACAAGTTCCCCGTGCCGGTCGAGGATTTCTACCGCGGCGTGCAATGGGTGTGCGACAACGCCGAAAGCCTGCGCATCGATGCCGCCCGCATCGCGGTGGGGGGCGACAGCGCGGGCGGCAACCTTGCGGCCACGGTGGCGCTGATGGCGCGGGACCGGGGCGGTCCGGCCATCGCCCATCAGTTGCTGCTGTACCCGGTGCTCGACTATTCGTTCTCGACCGAGTCGTACAGGACCTATGGGCAGAACTTCTTCCTGACCGAGGAGGTCATGCGGTATTGCTGGTTCACCTATCTGCTCAACGAGAGCGACGGCGCCTCGCCCTACGCCTCGCCGGCGCGGGCGGAATCGCTGGCAGGCCTGCCGCCCGCGACGCTGCTGGCCTGCGAATACGACCCCGTGCGCGACGAGGCCGAGGCTTATGTGCGGCGCCTGCGCGAAGCCGGCGTTCCGGTCGGCGCCCACAGGCTGGAAGGCATGGTGCATGCCTGCATCCACATGCTGGGCCTGACCCCCGCGGCCCGGCGGCTATTCGACCTGGCCGGGCAGGCTTTGCGGTCGGCCTTCGGGGCCTAATGCCGCGCAAGCCTCCTGCGTTGTGCAGGAGGCTTGCAGTATGCTTACCGGCTTCCAGAACATTCCCGACCTTGCTGCAATGACTGATTTCCCCTTCGATGCCGTGCTGTTCGACTGCGACGGCGTCCTGGTCGATTCCGAACCCATCACCAGCCGCGTGCTGACCGAAATGCTCAATGAACTGGGCTGGGGCATCACGCATGCGGAAACCATGCAGATCTTCACGGGCAAGGCCGTCAGGGATGAGCTGCCGCTGATCGAGTCGCGCACGGGCGCCACGATCACGCCGGACTGGTTCGATCAATTCCGCCAGCGCCGCAACGCCGCGCTGGATCGGGATCTGGTCGAGATCCCCGGCGCGCCGGACGCGGTGCGGGCGCTGCATGTGGCCTTGGACGGCCGCATTGCCGTGGCTTCGGGCGCGGACCGGCGCAAGGTGGAGCTGCAGCTCGCCAAGGTCGGCATTGCGGAGTGCTTTCGCGAACGCGTCTTCAGCGGCCATGAAATGCCGCGCAGCAAGCCTTATCCGGACGTGTACCTGGCGGCCGCGCAGGCGCTGGGCGTGGACCCCCGGCGTTGCGCCATCGTGGAAGACACGGTGACCGGCGCCACGGCCGGGGTGGCCGCCGGCGCCACGGTGTTCGGCTATAGCCCGGACGCCAACGGCCATAGCGGCGCAGAGGCCTTGCGCGGCGTGGGCGTGGCCCACGTGTTTACCGACATGGGCGCCCTGCCAGGGTTGTTGGCGGGGTGGCGCCAGACCGCCTAGGGGGCTGGCGCGCCGAACGGTCTTTAACCCGCGTATTGCTCGCCGCCGTCCAGGTCTATCACCGTGCCGCTCAGGTAGCCCGCGCGCGGCGAAGCGCCGAACACGATCATGTCGGCGACTTCGCCGGGTTCCATCAGGCGTCCGAAAGGCAGGTCCGACAACGTTTCCTGCCAGCGGCTTTCGTCGCCCCAGCGCGCCTGGGCGCGCTGTTTGGCCAGCGTCAGCACGCGGTCGGTGCGGGTACGCGAGGGATTCACGCCGAAGACGCGCACGCCATGGCGCGGCGCATCCCCGCCCAGGGCGCGGGTGAAGCCGATCAGCGAGGCATTGGCCGCCGCGCCGCAGATGTAGTCGGCGCGCGGCGCCGCCCCGCCCATGCCGATGATGTTGGCGATGACGCCGGCGCCGGCTTCGCGCATGCGCGGATAGTAGTGCCGGGCCAGATCGATGTAGCCGTAGACCTTCAGTTCCCACCCCGCGCGCCAGCGTTCGTCCTGCACCTGGTCCAGCGCCCCGCCGGGCACCGCGCCGGCATTGTTCACCAGGATGTCGATATCGCCCGCTTCCTGGCTCAGGTGTTGCACCGCGCCGGGTTGGGCGAGGTCTAGCGCAATGGTCCGGGGCTGCTTGCTGGTTTGTTCGCGTATGGCCTCGGCCGCCGCGCGCAGCGCCGCCCCGTCGCGCGACACCAGTATCGGATCGGCGCCCTCGCGGGCGAAGGCGAGCGCGCAGGCCAAGCCTATGCCCTTGGATGCGCCCGTGATGAGCACGCGTTTACCGTCCAGCTGCAAATCCATATAACCCTCCGGTTGGTTTCGTGCGCAGTCGTGCGCGACGCCTCGAAGTTTGTACCCCAGTCGCACCCGCTAGTGCCAGCGGGGCTCGGCGCCTGCTATGCTGGCCGGACCATTTCCCATCAAAAAAGGGGGGGCGGCGATGACGGAAATCTGGCTGGAAATCTGGTCCACCGCGCGCAGCGAGTTCGCCGACATCCCCGATGTGGGCGAGGCGACCCGCATCGTGCTGCGCCTGAGCATGGCGATGCTGCTGGGCGGCCTGCTGGGCTACGAGCGCGAGCGCAGCGGCAAGGATGCGGGCTTGCGCACCCACATGCTGGTGGCGCTGGGAGCGGCGATCTTCGTGCTGGTGCCGCTGCAGGGCGGCATGGAAGTCGGCGACCTGAGCCGCGTGCTGCAGGGCGTGATCGCCGGCATTGGTTTCCTGGGCGCGGGCGCCATCATTAAACTGAGCGGCGAGCGCGAGATCCGCGGGTTGACCACCGCGGCCGGCATCTGGATGACGGCGGCCATCGGCGCCGCGGCGGGCATGGGGCGCGAGGCCACCGCCGTGGTCAGCACGCTGATGGCCCTTTTCGTGCTGGCGGTGCTGCGGCGGGTCGAGGCGCGCATCGCCGCCCGCAAGGAACGCGGCCTCATCTCTACCGACGCCAAGTAGACCCGGCGCAGGCGTTTCAGTTGCCGCCGGACACGTCGATGAACGAACCGCTGGTGTAGCCGGCCTCGTCCGAGAACAGCCACATCACGGCGCCCGCCACTTCTTCGACGGTGCCGCCGCGGCGCAGCGGAATCACGCCCTTCAGGCGGTCCACGCGGCCGGGTTCGCCGCCGCTGGCGTGCATGTCGGTGTAGATGGTGCCGGGACGCACGCCGTTGACGCGGATGCCTTCCGGCGCGACTTCCTTGGACAGGCCGATGGTCATCGTGTCCATGGCGCCCTTGGAGGCGGCGTAGTCCACGTATTCGTTGGGCGAGCCCAGCCGGGCGGCCGCGGACGAGACGTTGACGATGGCGCCGCCCTGGCCGCCATGGCGCGTCGACATGCGGCGCACCGCCTCGCGGGCGCACAGGAAGGCGCCGATCACATTGGTGGACAGCACGCGCAGCAGGCGCTCGGCGCTCATCTGGTCCACGCGCATCTGCTGTTCGAGGATGCCGGCGTTGTTGACCAGCGCGTCGATGCGGCCCAGTTGCCGATCCAGTTCGCCGTACATGCGCAGCACCTGGTCCTCTTGCGAGACATCGGCCTGCAGGGCAACGGCGCGGCCGCCGCCCTGCACGATTGCGGCGACCACCGCGTGCGCGGTGTCGGCGTTGGCATGGTAGTTGACGCCTACCGCGTAGCCGCGGCGGGCGGCCAGCTTGGCGACGGCGGCGCCGATGCCGCGGCCACCGCCCGTGACGAGCATGATTTTGGACATGGCTTGCTCCTGGTGGACTTACACCTTAGCAGATGGCGGCGGGCTCAGATCCAGACGTCGTTGGGGGCGCTGCGCTCGCCGCCCTGGTCGCCGGTGTTGCGCACGCCGCGCGGTTCGATCAGCAGCATTTGGACTTCTTCGAGCGCACAGGGCTTGTGCTCCACGCCCTTGGGGACCACGGCCATTTCGCCTGGACCGAGGTCGATGTGGCCGTCGCGCAGTTCGATGCGCAAGCGGCCCTCGATGACGATGAAGGTCTCGTCGGTGTCGGCGTGGCTGTGCCACACGAATTCGCCCTGTATTTTCACCAGCTTGAACTGGTAGTCGTTCATCTCGGCGACGACCTTGGGCATCCAGTGTTCGGAAAACAGCGTCAGTTTTTCGGCGAAATTGATGGGAAGGATATCGGGCATGGGACGGCCTGCGGGCGGGGTTGAGCAGACCCAAGGATAGAAGGCCGGGCGGGCGCCGTCTTGTACGATCGTGCAGCCTTGCGCGCAGGCCCGTGGCTCAGCGGCGCAGCATGCGGCGCCAGCGGTCGGGCGCCATGCCGTAGGTCTGGGCGTGGCGGCGCGTCAGGTGGCTCTGGTCGGTGAAGCCCGCCGCGGCGGCCGCTTGCGCCAGCGGCATGCCCGCGGCGATCAGGCGCCGGGCCTGGTCCAGGCGGCGCAGCATTACGTAGCGGTAGGGACTGGTGCCGAACAGCGCGCGGAAGTCGCGCGACAGGCTCCAGCGGTCCGTGCCTGCGGCCGCTGACAGCTGTTCCAGGGTGATGGACTGTTCGAGCGAGGCGTGGATGTACTGGCGCGCGCGCTCGGCGGCGGCGTAGTCGACGCTGCGGCGCGCGGGCTTGCCGCCGGCCGCGGCGCACAGGGCATGGCTCAGCTCGTACAGCGCGTCGTCTTCCTGCAGCGGGTCGATGGGCTCATGCGTGTCCTGCAGCAGGCTGGCGCTGGCGGCGTACAGCCGCGGATCGGCCGAGATGCCGCCGGGGATGAACGGCAGCGGCCGTCCGCCCAGGATCTGCTGGATAAGCGCAGGCTCGACGTAGATCATGCGGTAATGGAAACCGGCCTCGGTGCCGGCCTGTCCGTCGTGGACTTCGTCGGGATGCAGCACGATGGTGCCGCCGGGCAGGCTGTGCCGCAGCCCGCGGCGGTAGTGGAAGCTCTGTACGCCCGACAGCGTGCGGCCGATGGCGTAGGTGTCGTGGCGGTGCATGCCGTAGCCGGGACCGCCGAAGTAGGCCTCGATGCGCTCCAGCTGGCCCGAGGGCGCTGCGCGCAGTATCCAGTCTTGCTTCAATCCGCCTCCCGCAGCAGCCTCAGTCCCACCAGAGGATAGCGCGTTTCCTGCGTGTTCCAGTTGCGGTAGGAGGCGCGCGTGTACAGCGCCCAGGTATGCCAGGAGCCGCCGCGGCGCACGCGCACGTTGCCGCTGGCGGGGCCTTGCGGGTCGTCCGTCGGCGAATGCGCGTAGTAGTCCTCGCCGTACCAGTCCGAGACCCATTCCCAGGCGTTGCCGTGCATGTCGTACAGGCCGAAGGCATTGGGCGCGTAGCTGGCGACCGGGGCGGTGAAAGCGTGGCCGTCGGCGCGGGCGGAAGCGTGCGCCTGCCATTTGGGCCAGAGCGGCGCGGCGTCGGCGTCGAAGCCGTTGCCGACGTCGGGCATGGCGGCGGGATCGTCGCCGTTCTGGTAGCGGGTGCGCGTGCCGGCGCGGCAGGCGTATTCCCATTCGGCCTCGGTGGGCAGGCGGTAGACCTTGCCCTCGGTCTGGGTCAGCCAGCGGGCCAGCGCCGTGGCGTCGTTCCAGCTGATGTTGACGACGGGATGGTCGTCGCCTTGGGCAAAGCCCGGATTGCGCCAGGAGTAGCGGCGGTCGCGGCCTTCGAAGGCGTCGCCGCGCTCGGACTTATCCGGGTCGTACTGCGGGTTGTAGCCATAGCCGCCGGTGCCGTCGGCCTCCGACTCCGGCACGTACCCGGAAGCTTCGATGAAGCGGCGGAACTGGCCCACGGTGACTTCCGTGCGTTCCAGGTAGAACGGGCGGGTGATGCGCACCGTATGCACCGGCGCTTCATCGGACAGCTGGGCGTAGCGGTCCGGCGGATACAGCGGATAGTCGCGCGCCAGCGCCTCGGGCGCTTCGTCGCTGCCCATCTGGAAGCTGCCGGCCGGCACGCGGACAAAGGTCATGCCCAGTGAATTTTCGATCAGGGCGGGCGGTTCGCCCGACCAGCAAGGCGCCGATACGAGGGTGCAGAGCAAAGCCAGGGCGGTGCGTGTGCGCATGGGAATCCGGTAGGCGGAGCATGAGGGGTGCGCAATAGTAGAGCCGCCGCTCGCGGCCGGCCAGACGCGGGGAACCCTCATGTCGCGGCGGGGGCTCAGCCGGCGCGGCGGATGGTGAAGTTGATGCGCTGGCTGCCCAGCCGCGGATGCGGCAGGTCCTTGATGGGCATGATGCCGTGGTAGCGCAGCCGGTCGACGCCGCCCCATACGGCCACGTCGCCATGGAACAGCGGCGTGCGGCTGGCCTTGTCGGCGCGCTGGTCGCCGCCGAAGAGGAACATGGCGGGCATGCCCAGCGACACGGAGACGATGGGTGCGCCGTAGTCGCGTTCGTTCCTGTCCTGGTGCAGCGACAGGCGCGAGCCGGGCTCATAGCGGTTGACCAGGCAGGCGTCGGGCTCGAAGCCGGGAAAGCCGGCCTCGGCCGCGGCGGCTTGCGCCAGCTGCAGAAAGGCCAGCGGCATGGCGGGCCAGGGCTGGCCGGAAAGCGGATCGATGCGCGCATAGCGATAGCCGCGCGCGTCGCTGGTCCAGCCCAGCTGTCCGCAATTGGTCAGCGCCACCGACATGGTGTAGCCGCCGGGCGTTTCCATGTGCCGGAAGGGCGCCTGGGCGGTCACGGCATCGACCCCGGCGAGCAGGGCGTCCATCACGGGCAGGGCAAAACCGCGCAGCACCACGGATTGCGGGCCGAGCACGACGCGCCCGCCGTGCGCGGCGCCATCGTCGCCGTCCTCGCCAAACAGGTCCAGGTTGGCAGCCATGTCAGCCTACAGCAGCGGTTCCAGCGGCAGCAGCGACACGAACCAGACCGACAGGCGCTGCCACACCGTGGTGCCGGGTTCGGTGTCGTGCCGTATGGTGTCGCCGTTGCGTTGCTCCAGCCAATAGAGCTGGCCCTTGTCGTCCAGGCAGACGCGGTAGGCGGACTTGGGCAGGTCATTGTCGAACGCGTCGGCGATGCGGCGCGCCAGCGTGGGGCTGTCTATGACGAAGCCCAGTTCGGTGTTGAGCTTGGCCGAGCGCGGGTCGAAGTTGAAGGAGCCGACGAAGATGCGCTGGCCGTCGACGGCGAAGGTCTTGGCATGCAGGCTGGAGCCCGAGCTGCCGAAGGGGCCCATGCTCTTGTTGCGTTCGACTTCGGCGCCCATGCGCTTCATCTCGTAGAGTTCCACGCCGCTGGCCAGCAGGTCCTTGCGGCGCTTGGCGTAGCCGGAATGCACCACGGCGACGTCCGTGGCTTCGAGCGCATTGGTGAGGACCTTGACCTTGATGCCGCTGCGCGCCATTTGTCCGAAGGACTCGGTGCCGACGGCGGTAGGCACGAAATAGGGCGACACCAGTTCGAGATCGGTGGTGGGGGTGCCGATGATCTCATGCAGCTGATGCGGCAGCATCGCCTCGGGTGGCGCGGTGCCCAGCGTCTTGCGCGGATCGTCGCTGACCATGCGCGTGTCGGCCCACTCCAGTGTCAGCTGGCCTTGCAGCAGTTGCTGGATGAAGGGCAGCTTGCGCATGGCGTCGGCATAGGCGGCGGCTTCGGGAGAGCGCTCGACCCGGGTGGCGGCCTGTTCCAGTTCGTCGAGTTCGCCGGGGCTGGTCTTCTTCAGCAGCCGGTCTACCGGGTAGGCTGAGTCGCTGGCCCAGTAGCGATCGAAATCCGTCGACACGTCATTGACCGCGGCGCCGATGGCCAGCACGTCCAGGTCGGTGAAGAGCACGCCGCTGGCCGCGCCGAAGTACTCATCGCCGATGTTGCGCCCGCCGATGATGGTGGCCTGGTTGTCCGCGGTGAAGGACTTGTTGTGCATGCGGCGGTTCAGGCGGCTGAAGTCCGTCACGTAGCCCAGGGACTTGGGCCAGCGCAGCACGAAGGGGTTGTACAGCCGCACCTCGATGTTGGGATGCGCGTCCAGGGCGGCCAGTTCCTCGTCCAGCCCGGAGGTGCCGTTGTCGTCCAGCAGCAGCCGCACGCGCACGCCGCGGTCGGCCGCGACGTGCAGGGCTTCCAGCAGCATGGTGCCGGTCATGTCCTTGTGCCAGATGTAGTACTGCACGTCCAGGCTGCGTTCGGCGGCGCGCGCCAGCAGCATGCGGGCGGCGAAGGCGTCGTAGGCGTCGGGCAGGGGGTGGATGCCCGATTTGCCGGGATGTTCGGCGGCCAGCGGCGCGATGGCCCGGCCCAGGGCGGTGTCCTGCGACGTCTCGGGCGTCAGGGCGTGGGATACGCTGCGGTTGTCCAGCGGTGGCAAGCCGCAGCCGCTCAGGAGGCTCAGGCAAAGGGCGGTCATCATCAGGGGTTTGGCCAGGTGCATGACCCGTATTGTGCCGAAATCGCGGCGCGGGTTGGTTGCGGCGGCGGTTCGTCCGCGGCGCTTGACGTATTTCCGTATTTGAGAGAAATTCTCTAATATGGAAAATTCAAACGAACCCGACGCCGATCTGGACCGGCGCATCGCCGGCCGGCTCAAGGCGTTGCGCCAGGAGCGCAACTGGTCGCTGGACGAGCTGGCCGCCCGCGCCGGTCTCAGCCGCGCCACCCTGTCCCGCCTGGAGAACGCCGAGGTCAGCCCGACCGCCAGCGCGCTGGGCAAGCTGTGCGCGGCCTATGGCATGACCATGTCGCGCCTGATGCTCATGGTCGAGGACGATTTCGTGCCGCTGGTGCCGCAGCAGGCGCAGGCCGTGTGGGTGGACGCCAGTGCGGGATTCCGCCGCCGCTCGGTGTCACCGCCCGCGCAGCAATTGGCGGGCGAGGTGCTGGCGTGCGAACTGGAGCCCGGCACGCGCATCGCCTACGAGCGGTCGCCCCGGCCGGGGCTTGAACACCATCTGCTGATGCTGGAAGGCGAACTGGCCATCACCGTCGACGGGCAGGCGCATGACTTGTCGCAGGGCGACTGCCTGCGCTACCAGCTGTTTGGCGCCAGCGAATTCTCAACCCCGCCGCATTGCGGCGCCCGTTATCTGCTCTTCATCGTCTGAGTCCATCATGTCCCATCCGAATCCTGAATTGACCCTGCTGTCGGCGGATGCCGCCGACGTTCTCGTGCCCGAGCTGGCCGAGCTGCTGCTCGCCTGCGTGCAGGGCGGCGCCAGCGTGAGCTTCGTACTGCCGTATTCGTCGGACGAGGCGCAGGCCTTCTGGCGCGCCAAGGTATTGCCGGCGGTCGCCGGCGGCAAGTCCGCGCTGTGGGTGGCGCGCCAGGACGGACGCGTCGCGGGGTCGGTGCAGCTGGATTGGGACACGCCGCCCAATCAACCCCACCGCGCCGAGGTGCGCAAGCTGCTGGTGCATCCGGATTTCCGCCGCCGCGGCATCGCCCGCGCCCTGCTGGTCGAGGCGGAAGCCATGGCAGTGCGTCAGGGCCGCAGCCTGATCACGCTGGACACGCGCACGGGCGATAGCGCCGAGCCGCTGTATGCGTCGCAGGGCTACCAGACGGTGGGAGTGATACCGGGTTTCAGCCGCGATCCGCATGATGCCGCCAAGCTGGACGGCACCACCATCATGTACAAGCAGCTGTAATGGACGCTGCCGCCGCGGGCGGCAGCGGCAGGCCTCAGGCCAGGGGCTTGATGCCCACGCTGTACGGCGGGGCGTTGCCGCGCGCCGGGGCCTTGATCTTCAGCATCGAGCCGCCAGGGGTGAATTCGAACTCCTGGTAGGGCACTTCGAACCATTGATGAAAGCTGGTGCGCGAGAATTCCGGCACCCAGACCTTGGCGCGCTTGGCATCGCAGTGGAATTCGACCAGCGTGCGGTCTATGCCCAGCGGACGGGTATTGCCGATGCGGTAGCTGACCTTGAGTTCGGCGCGCGCGGTCGAGCCGGGGCGCCAGGCCAGGCCGACAGATTCCATGAATTTTTCGATCGCCTCGATACCGCGATGCATGACTGACTCCGAATGCGGGCGGGCGCTAGGCCCAAGAAAAGTGCTGTTTCCCGCAGCGCTGCGGCAAACACCCCGAATTATCCGTCATTCCAGGCCCGGACGTCTCCCGGCTTGCATCCCGTCAATCGGCGCCATTGAGTAAAGCAAATGGACGGCGCGCGGCCAGGCCCGCACCATGGCACCCATGTCCTCTATAAGACCTGCACGGCCCGTGCCGGTCCGGACGCAAAATCCTAGGAGTCATCATGGCAAATTTCATACTGGCATTGGTCAACGCGGAACTCTCTCTCTTCGGCGTCGAGACGCCCGGCGTGGCGCAGGAACCGTCAGCCGCGCCGCAAGCGGCAAGCGCGCCCGCATTCGATAGCGAGCACTACCGCAGCGCGTTGGGCTGAGCGCGAGCGGAACACAGCATTGCAGGAATAGGCAGGTTTCACGCAAGAACGAGCCTGTACGCGCAGGCTGGCGATTCTTACCATCTCTTCCAGGGTCGGGGCGGCGCGTCCATTGCGGATGCGCTGGCTCCGCCACGCTGCCGGGCGCGTTGCCGGCAGCGCACGCAAGGGAAGGGAATCGCATGAATACCGAAAAAATCTGGTTGGTGACGGACGCATCCGCGGGGCTGGGCCTGGTCCTGGTGAAGATGTTGCTGGACTTGGGCCACAAGGTCGCGGCGACCTCGCAGGACGGCGATGCGCTGCTGGACGCGGTGGGCGCCAAGCTGGAGGGGCGGTTCCTGCCCCTGACGGTGGACCTGGCCGATGAGCGCAAGGTGCAACGCGCGGTGGATGCCGCGGTGACTGCCTTCGGCGGGCTGGACGTGGTGGTGAACAACGCGGGCCATGGCCTGCGCGGCGCGCTGGACAGCCTGCCGGACGAGGACTTGCGCGGCACCTTCGACATCAATGTGTTCGCCACGCTGAACGTGATCCGCGCGGCCCTGCCGCGCATGCGCGCGCAGCGCAGCGGCCACGTGTTCAATATCTCGTCGATCCTGGGCTTTGATGGCGGCCGGGCCGAATGGGGCGCCTATAGCGCCGCCAAGTTCGCCGTCAGCGGCCTGACCGAAGCCCTGGCCGCCGAGGCCGCGCCGTTCGGCATCCGGGTGTCGCTGGTCTACCCAGGCGCGCTGCGCATCGCGGACGGCGAGCAGGCGCCCGAGCGGGCGGCGCGCAATGCGCAGGCGCGCGACGCGGACGGAGATCCGGCCAAGATGGCGCGCACGCTGATCAACGCGGCCCAGGCGCAATATGCGCCCCTGCACCTGTTCCTGGGGCGCGACGCCTTCGACCAGGCGCGCGCCAAGATCCAGACCGTGCAGCAGGAGTTGGCGCGCTGGCGCGAGATGTCCGTGTCGATTGGCTTCGTGGACGAAAGGCGGATGGCCGCCTGACTTTCCGTCCGACGGCCGGCCTCAGGCCGTCCAGCCTTGCACCGCCTGGTAGGCGCCCAAAAGTGCCAGGCTCACCATGAAGCAGCGCTTGAAGGCCTGCGCCGACATCCTGCCACGCAGCCATGTGCCCAGCGCCATGCCGGCCAGCGCGGGCAGCAGCATCAGCAAGGACGCGCCGGCGGCTTCGGGCGCGTAGCCGCCGTTGACGCCCAGGCCGATCGCCAGCGCCACCGTGGACACCGTGAACGAGATGCCCATGGCCTGGATCAGGCCGTCCTTGCCAAGGTTCAGGGCTTGCAGATAAGGCACCGCGGGGATGACGAACACGCCGGTCGCCGCGGTGATGACCCCGGTAATGGCGCCGACCGATAGGCCCACCAGCCCTTGATGGCGCCGCGGCGCCCTGGGCGGCGAGCCGAACAGGCCCCAGGCGGCATAAGCCACCAGCGCCAGCCCCAGGCAT
Organism: Achromobacter sp. PD1; assembly: GCF_048541815.1. Lineage (NCBI taxonomy): Bacteria > Pseudomonadati > Pseudomonadota > Betaproteobacteria > Burkholderiales > Alcaligenaceae > Achromobacter > Achromobacter sp. PD1. The sequence goes on along the minus strand of NZ_CP183349.1, from coordinate 4,714,171 downwards.
ACGCTGGCCCAATGCCCCGAAGGCGGACCGAGCCACAGCGCACCGCCTATCGTGCCGGCGCAGACGCCGGCCTGCATGGCGCCGATGCGGCGCAGCACCTGGGGCAGCGTGGCCCAAGGCCGGGCCTGCCAGAGGTTGGTGATGAGGGACGGCACGATCAGCAATGCCGCGGCCTGGGCCGGGGCCATGACCAGCGCCAGCATGGCCATGGAGATGGTGGGCAGTCCCAGCCCCACGACGCCCTTGACCACGCCGGCCAGGATGAATACCGATACGGTGACGGCAAGCAGCGTCGGCGTGCCGCCGGGAAACAGGTCCAGGAGGTTCATGCGGGCTCGCAGGGGACGGTCAGGCCGTCGCGCGGACGGCCGAACAGGGCGTAGGCAACATCGTCCGCGCCCTTGCCGTCCTGGCGGGCCGCGCGCAGCAGCCACCGCCGTCCCTCGCACAGGTCGGCGCGCAGGGACTCTCCGTAGAGCGCCGGACCGCCCAGCAGCGCGATGCCCAGCATGCGCTGCGCAGGCGCGTGACCGTCGCTGGCGGCCGCGCGCAGCCACTGTGTCATGGCGGCGTAGTCGCCCTGGGTCTGGGCTTCCAGCGCCAGCGCGTATTTCTGCGCGGGCGTGGTGTGCGGGTCCAGGCTGCCGGCTACGGCCAGGCCTGAGCCGTGCAGGCTCAGGGCCAGCAGGACAAGAGCGGGCCAATGGACCCGGGGGCGCTGCGGTGTGATGGTTTTCATGGAATTTCCCTGGATTGGAAGGGGCGAGACTTGATTGTCATCCGCGGCGCCCTGGAACCGGTATCGGGATCTTGCGTAGTTGGCCTATGGCACAGCCTGAGGGTTGCCGTGCTACGCTTTTCGCATGCGATTCGATCTCACCGATCTGCGGCTATTCCTCAACGTACAGGAAACCGGCTCCATCACCGCGGGAGCCAAGCGCTCCCACATGACGCTGGCATCGGCCAGCGAGCGTATCCGCGGCATGGAGGACACGCTGGGCGTGCCGCTGCTGCTGCGCGAGCCGCGCGGGGTCGAGCCCACGCCGGCGGGCCGCACGCTGGCGCACCATGCGCGCGTGGTGCTGGCGCAGATGGACCGCATGCGCGGCGAGCTGGACCATTACGGCCTGGGATTGAAGGGGCTGGTGCGCGTGCTGTGCAACACCACGGCCTTGAGCGAATACCTGCCGCCGGTGCTGGGCGCGTTTCTCAAGGACCATCCCCGCGTCTCGGTGGACCTGGAGGAACGCTTGAGCCACGAGATCGCCGATGCGTTGCGGGCAGGCACCTGCGATATCGGCGTGCTGGCGGATTCCGCTGACCTGCAGGGCTTGCGCACGCAGACCTTCCGGCATGATCCCCTGACGCTGATCGTGCCGCCGGAGCACGCGCTGGCCGGCCGTCAGTCGGTGCTGCTGGCCGACGTGGCCGACCAGGAGTTCGTCGGGCTGGTCGAGGGCAGCGCCTTGCAGGAACACATCGCGCATCACGCGCGCCGCGGCGGCAAGGCCTTGTCGTACCGCGTGCGGTTGCGCAGTTTCGATGCCGTGTGCCGGATGGTGGGGCAGGGCGTGGGCATTGCCATCGTGCCGCGCGTGGCGGCGGCGCGCTATGGCCGGGCCGCGGGCGTGCGGCGCGTGGCGCTGGCCGACGATTGGGCCGCGCGCGACCTGGTGCTGTGCGTGCGCGACACGCTGCCGGCCTACGCGGCAGCGCTGGTGGAATACGCGCTGCGCGACGCGCCTGCGCGTCCGGACCGCTAGGAGCGCGCGAACAGCCGGCGCCAGCCCTGGGCCGGGCGGTCGAACCAGGAGCCCGACGCGACGGCGCCCAGGATGACCAGGCCATAGACGCACATCGCCAGCGCCGCGATGGCGAAGAACAGGCCCAGCGATCCCGTCAGGCGCAAGGCAATGGCGCCGGCGCCGATGCCGAGCAGCAGGCGCAGGAAGCCTGCAATCAGCGGCCATTTCAGGCGGCCGGCGCCCTGCGAGGCGAAGTACATCGAGAATCCCAGGGCGAAGAAGCCGTAGACCGGGCCGACCGTGCGCAGGTAGCTGGCGCCGGCTTCCAGCATGTGATCCTGCGCGCCGAACAGGCGCAGCCAGGCCTCGGGGAAGAACGCCGCCGCCAGTCCGATGGTCTCGGCCAGCACAAAGGCCATCGCGCCGCCGGTCAGGGCGATGCGCAGCGCGCGTTCGGGCTGGCCCGCGCCGATGTTGGACCCGACCATCGCCACCATGGGCGCGCCCAAGCCGAAGGCGATGGGCATCAGCAGGTATTCCAGGCGCACCGCGATGCCGTAGCCGGCGACCGCCGCGGTACCGGCATAGGCGCCGACCAGGGCCGCCGTCAGCGCCACCAGGGCGTTGGTCAGGAGCGGGTTGATGGTGGCCAGCGCGCCCACGCTGAGGATGTTGCGCATCAGGCCCGGATACAGGCGGCTGGGCACCAGCCGCGCGGCATTGCGTCCGCTGGCGCAGTACAGGCCCAGGATCAGCGCGCCCAGGGCGTAGTAGATCACCAGCGCCCAGCCGCCGCCGGCCACGCCCAGCGCGGGAAAAGGCCCCCAGCCGAAGATCAGGCACGGCGACAGCGGGATCAGCAGCAGGGCGCCGCCGCAGATCACGGCGCCGGGCACCAGCATGTTGCCGGTGCCGCGGATGGCGCTGGCGAACGCGTTCATCAGCCACATCAGGACGATGCCGCCGAAGATGACGTCGGAGTAGGCCAGGGCGGCCTCGAGCGCCTCTCCCTCGGCGCCCAGTGCGCGGTACAGCCACGGACCGCCAAGCAGCAGCAGTGCGCAGAACGCCAGGCCCAGCAGGCCGTTGAGCACCACGGCATGCAGTACCAGCTGGTCCGCCTCGCGCTGCCGGCCGCCGCCCAGCGATCTTGCCACCGCGGCCGAGATGCCTCCGCCCATCGCGCCTTGCGACATGTTCTGCATCAGCATCAACACCGGCACCACCAAGGCCACGCCCGCCAGTACCGGCGTGCCCAGGCGCGCCAGGAACCAGGTCTCGATCAATCCCGTGGAAGACTGCGCCAGCATCATCAGGATGTTCGGCCACGCCAGGCGCGCCAGCGTGGGGCCGATGGGCGCGTGCAGCATGGCCTGCAGGCGCGCGTTGGCGGGACGGGGCGGCGGGGGCGCGGACATCGGAAGGAACCCTTGGGTGGCGTTCGAATATTTACGTGCATATGCCAATAAAAGTCAAGATTGAGCTAGACTCGAGTCCATGCCGGCGGTAGCGTTGAGTCCTCGCCGTCCTCCTCTTCCTGCGCCTGTCATGTCCGACGAACAGCCCTCCGTTTCCGCCGCTTCCGTTGCACCCGATCCGTTAGTCTGCAACGGCGCCGCGCTGCGCAAGGCGACCCGGCGCGTGTCGCAGCTGTACGACACGGTGCTGGCTCCCTGCGGCCTGAAGGTGTCGCAGCATTCCATCCTGGTGCACATCGCGCGCGCGGGCACGCCGTCGATGACGGACCTGGCGCGCATCATGGTGCTGGACCGGTCGGCGCTGGCGCACAACCTCAAGCCGCTGGAGCGCGACGGCTACGTGCAGATGTCGCGCGACCCGCTGGACGGCCGCAGCCGCCGCGTGGCGCTGACGGATGCGGGACGCGCCAAGCTGGCGGAATCCAAGCGGCTGTGGAAGGATGCGCAGCGCCGCTTCGAGGCGGCCTATGGCGCCGAGCGCGCGGCCGCGTTGCGGCGTTCGCTGGCCGATATTTTTTCCGACGAGTTTGCGCTGGCCTTCAGCCGCGGCTAGGGCCGCTGGGTGCTTCGTCGCCAGCGGCTGCGGGCTCGGCGCGTAGCCGCCGGCCGCGCGAGCGCAGCCCGGACCCGCCCAACATCAGCACCGCGCCCAGCACGCAAGCCATGCCGGCCAACTGCGCGGGAGCCAGGGACTCGCCCAGCAGTCCGGCGGCAAGCGCTACCGCCGACACCGGCGCCAGCGCGGTGAACAAGGCGGCTTCGGCGCCGTTGACGCGGGCCGCGCCCGCATACCAGAGCAGGAAGCCGCCCACGGTGGGCACCAGCGCGTAGTAGGCCACCGCGGCCACCGCCGGCGCGGGCAAGTCCAGGTTCCAGGGCGCTTCCGCCACGCTCGCCACGGCCGAGAACGCCAGGCCGAAGCCCGTCATGAGCGTCGATAGCGCGAGCGGCGCCACCGGCTGGCGCAGCCGTTTGTTCAACAGGATGAATAGTCCTTCGCACAGCACCGCGCCCAGGATCAGCGCGTTGCCCGCCAGCGAGCGCGCGCCGCCTTGGCCGGCCGAATGGCGCATCATTAGCCAGACGCCAAAGGCCGCGGCGACGATGGCGGCCAGCGTGGCCTTGCCCGGGCGTTCGCCCAGCAGCAGGATGGCAATGGCGGCCGAGACCAGCGGCAAGGTGCCGAGGATGATGCCGCCGTCCACCGCCGACGCGCGCTGCAGCCCGGCGATCAGCAGCGCGGTGTAGCCGACGCTGCCGGCTATGGCCTGGACGGCCAGCAGCAGCCAGTCGCGCCGCTCCAGCCGCGGCAGGCGCGCGCCGGTCAACGCCATTAGCAGCGCGAAGCAGGGCAAGGCGATGGCGAAGCGCAAGGCCGTCGCGGTGAAGGGCGGCAAGCCCGTGCCGATGATCTTGCTGGCGGCTACCGTGCTGCCCACCAGCGCCATGGCGGCCGCCAGATAGCAATAGCCCCGCATTCGATTGTTCATGATCCGATCCGCGCTCTTTCAGAGAGAAGCGCACAGGCTAAGCGGCCGGGCGCGGCCGGGTCTTGAACGAAATTGCAGGGATCAGGCCGCGGCCCGCGCGTAGCGCCGCGGCGATACGCCGTAGGCGCGCACGAACAGCCGGGTCATGTGGCTCTGATCGGCAAAGCCGACCGCGGCGGCGGCATCGGCCAGCGCCGAGCCCTGCCGGATCAGGCTGCGCGCGAGCAGCAGGCGCCGCTGCACCTGGTAGGCGTGGGGCGTGAGGCCGGTGTCGCGGGCAAAGGCCCGCAGCACCTGGTAGCGGCTCAGGCCGCTGGCCGTGGCCAGGTCGGCCAGCGACAGCGAGGCCGCCGGGTCGTCGTCGATCAGCGCGCGGGCATGGCGGATGGCGTCGGGGGTGGCGCGCGCAGGCCGGGCCAGGCGCTCGGCATCGCGGTCGCGCGCCTGCGCCAGGATGCGCAGCAGCAGCGCATCGCAGGCCAGCGGCGCTGCGCCGGCGGTGGCCTGGGCATACAGTGCCAGCACGTCGCGCGCCAGCGCGGGGCGGTCCTGCGCGGGGTGCTCGAATTCGTAGCCGAGCCTGCTTGCGCCCAGTTCGGCCGCGGCCTGCGCCACCACCTCGGGATCCAGATACAGCATCTGCCAGGCGCGTTCGCCATCGCCGATGGGGGCGCCGTCATGCACTTCGCCCGGGTTCACCGTGATCACGTGCCCGGGGCCGGCCTCGACCTGGCCGCGGCCGCTGTGCGAGACCTGGGCGCCCTGGCGCATGACGCCGATGCCGAACTGCTCGTGCGTGTGGCGCGCGAACGCATGCCGGCTGTGCGCGGCCACGGCCTGCACGCCGGCGAGGGCGCTGCGCTGCATGACGAACTGGCCTGCGTTCATGGGGAGTCTGGGATAAGGGGCTTGCAGGCAGTATCACCCGCCCGCCCGGGCGCGATCAAGGGGCCGGCGCCCCGCGTTCAGGCTATTGCAGGCCGTTCCAGCGCGCTACCGCGGGTTCGGCCGCGGCCCACTTCCACTGGCCGCCCGGCTGCTGGCAGATCATGCTGGAGTAGGCGGGCGCGGGGGCGTCCTTTTGCTCCACCGTGAACAGCACTTCGCGGCAGTGGGTCAAGGGCGTGGCGATGTCGCGCACCACCTGGATGCCGCCGCGCTCGCTGCCCACCGGCAGCGCATGGCGGATTTCCCACTGGCGCACCTGGCCGATGGGCAGGGCGCCCGCCGCATTGGCCATGACGTTCTGCTGGTCGTTCTTCCACTCGCGCAGCACGTATTTCACAGTGGCATCCACCGCCGCCTGCACCGTGACGCCGATGGCGTAGCCCGCGACCGGATTGGCGGTGGCTGCGCCGCTGACGGTGCCGACCACGGCGCCCGCCGCGCCGCCGATGGAGGAACTCTGGCAACCGGCCAGGCCCAGGCAGGCGGCCAGCGCCAGCAGGCTTGCGGCGCGCCTCACTGCAGCGAGCCCCAGCGGGCCGTGGCGGGTTCGGCGCTGGCCCAGCGCCAGTGCTTGCCGTCGCGGCACACGGTGGTGACGTAGAACTCGCGTTGCGGATCGGCGCCGGCCTTGTCGGCCGGCGTGTCGATGGAGAAGACCACTTCCTTGCATTCCAGGTCCACGCCGCCGATCAGGCGGCTGACCGTGACCTGGCCTTGCGCGTCGCTTTCGATGGGCAGCTCGTGCTTGACCTGCCAGTTGGCCACTTTGCCGACCGCCAGCGGGCCGGCGGCCATGGCGATGGCGTCCTGTTCTTCGCCGCGGGTCTTGCGCTGGGCGTAGGCCAGCGCGGCCTTGGCGCCGGCCTGCACGCCCAGGCCGATGCCGGTGGCGACGGTGGCGTTGTCAGTGACCTTGTTGGCGATGGCGGTGCCGGCGATACCGGCCGCGGCGCCCGTGCCTTCGTTCAGCAGCGAATTGCAGCCGGACAATCCGGCAAGCGCGGCGAGGGTGAGGAGGGCGATTGCGCCGCGGCCCGGGTTGATAGGCGGAAGTGTGAACAAACTGCGTGCCCTCCTGCTTGTTGCTTGGCGCGGGAAGTATAGGAGGGCGCGCCGCCGCGGCGCGAGCGTATTTGCATTTGTTGGCAATTTTCCCGCTGGACGCGGATCAGGCGGGCGGCCGCGCACCTTTGGTATAGGCCTCGCGCAGCGCGGCGGCGAACAGCGCGTCGACGTTGCGGCGCAGACCGTCGGCGCGCGTGAACAGCGCGATCGGCGGCAGGGTCCAGTCGAAGGAATACGGCACGATGGCCGCGCCCGCGATGCGCACCAGCTCGTCGGCGATGTCGGCGGGCAGGATGGCGACGGCGCGGTCGCTGGCCACGATCATTTCGCCGATCAGCTTGGACGAGTCGCTTTGCACCGACGGCGTCGGGGGCGCCAGCCCGGCGCGCAGGAAGATCTCGGACACCTGTTCGCGGATCGGGCTGTCCGGCGTGCCCAGGATCCAGTCCAGGTCGGCCAGCCGGTTCCATTCCAGCCGCGAGCGGCCCAGGCGGGCGGCCAGCCGACGGCTGGCAATCAGGCGCGGCTGCTGGTGGTACAGCACCTCGAAGCCCAGGTTGTCCATGTCCACCGAAGGCGTGGCCCAGCCCACCACCAGGTCCAGCGTGTGGTCGCGCAGCTGCCGCAGCAGCGCCGGCCCCTGGCCTTCGTGGATGGTGGCGGTGATGCGGCGGCCCTGGGGCAGGGTGCGGCTGATGGCGGACGACAGCATCTGGCCGGACACGAAGGGGATGACGCCGATGTGCAGATGGGCGGCATGGCCGGCCGCCACGGCCTCCATTTCCTGGACCAGATGGCCCAGGTCGTGGACCAGGGCGCGGGCCCGCGCCAGCACCACCGCGCCCAGGGGCGTGGGCGTCATGCCGCGCGCCGAGCGTTCGAACAGGGGCACGTCGAACATGCTTTCCAGTTCGGCTAGGGCATTGGTCACGGCCGGCTGGCTGGTGGCCATGTGTTCGGCCACCCGGGTCAGCGAGCCGTGCTGCTCGATCTGCAGCAGCAGCACCAGGTGGCGCATCTTCAGCCGCGAGGTCAATTTCCGGATAACCAGGTCCGGATTAAAGGCTGTCATAGGCGATGCATAAGGTAAAGATTATGGGACGATATTAAAGTTGAATGATCTGCTTATGTATTGGAGCCTAGAATTTTTCCTATATCAAGACTAGGAGGCTCAGCCCCATGAATACGCAATCGGATCGCCAGGCAGCACTGGACTATCACGAGTTCCCCACCCCGGGGAAGATCTCCGTCGTGGCGTCCAAGCCGCTGGTCAACCAGCGTGACCTGGCCCTGGCGTACTCGCCCGGCGTGGCGGCGGCCTGTGAAGAAATCGTGGCCGATCCGGCCAATGTGTACCGGTACACCGGCCGCGGCAACCTGGTGGGCGTGATCACCAACGGCACCGCGGTGCTGGGCCTGGGCAACATCGGCGCGCTGGCCTCCAAGCCGGTGATGGAAGGCAAGGCGGTGCTGTTCAAGAAGTTCGCCGGCCTGGACGTGTACGACATCGAAATCAACGAGACCGACCCGGACAAGCTGGTCGAGATCATCGCCGGCCTGGAAGCCACCTTCGGCGGCATCAACCTCGAAGACATCAAGGCTCCGGAGTGCTTCACCGTCGAGCGCAAGCTGCGCGAGCGGATGAAGATCCCCGTTTTCCATGACGACCAGCACGGCACGGCCATCACCGTTTCGGCCGCCTTCATCAACGGCCTGAAGGTCGTGGGCAAGGACATCAAGCAGGTCAAGGTGGTGACTTCGGGCGCAGGCGCCGCCGCGCTGGCCTGCCTGGACCTGATGGTGGACCTGGGCCTGCCGCTGGAAAACGTCTGGGTCACCGACATCGAAGGCGTGGTCTACGAAGGCCGCACCGTGCTGATGGACCCGGACAAGGCGCGCTTCGCGCAGAAGACCGACGCCCGCAAGCTGGCCGAAGTGATCCAGGACGCCGACGTGTTCCTGGGCCTGTCGGCCGGCGGCGTGCTCAAGCCGGAAATGGTCGCGGCCATGGGTCCGCGCCCGCTGATCCTGGCGCTGGCCAACCCCACGCCCGAGATCCTGCCGGAAGTGGCGCAGTCGGTGCGCGACGACGTGGTCATGGCGACTGGCCGTTCGGACTATCCGAACCAGGTCAACAACGTGCTGTGCTTCCCCTACATCTTCCGCGGCGCGCTGGACGTGGGCGCCACCACCATCACCCGCGAAATGGAAAAGGCGGCGGTGTACGCCATTGCCGAGCTGGCCGAGGAAGAGCAGAACGAAGTGGTGGCCGCGGCCTATGGCACCTACGACATTTCGTTCGGTCCTGAATACCTGATTCCCAAGCCCTTCGATCCGCGCCTGATCGTGCGCATCGCCCCGGCGGTGGCCAAGGCCGCAATGGAAGGCGGCGTGGCGACGCGTCCGCTGGCGGACCTGGAAGCCTACGAAGAGCAGCTGCAGCAGTTCGTGTACCACTCGGGCGCCTTCATGAAGCCGCTGTTCTCGGCGGCCAAGCGCATCGTGCGCGAAGGCGGCAAGTCTCGTATCGTGTTCACGGAAGGCGAAGACGAGCGCGTGCTGCGCGCGGTGCAGGTGATCGTGGACGAAGGCCTGGCCCGTCCCATCCTGGTGGGCCGTCCCGCCGTCCTGCTGTCGCGCATCGAGAAGTTCGGCCTGCGCCTGCGTCTGGGCGAGGACGTCGAAGTTACCAACCCGGAATATGACGAACGCTTCCACCAGTACTGGACCACGTACTGGGAGCTGATGTGCCGCCGCGGCATCACCAAGGAAATGGCGCGCGTGGAAATGCGCCGCCGCCTGACCCTGATCGGCGCGATGATGGTGCACCTGGGCGACGCCGACGGCATGGTTTGCGGCACGGTGGGCGCGTACCACGACCACCTGCGCTTCGTAGACGAGGTCATCGGCCGCCGTCCTGGCCACAACGTGTACGCCGCCATGAACATCCTGCTGCTCAACGAGCGCACGGTGGTGCTGGTGGACACGCACGTCAACGATGAACCCTCGGCCGAGCAGATCGCAGAGTTCACGGTGATGGCGGCGCAGGAAATGGCGCGCATGAACCTGGCGCCCAAGGTCGCGCTGCTGTCGCGTTCGAACTTCGGTTCGGGCAGTTCGGCCTCGGGCGCGAAGATGCGCCGCGCGCTGGAACTGGTGCGTCAGGCCGCGCCGGAACTTGAGATCGACGGTGAAATGCACGGCGATTGCGCGCTGGACGAAGCGCTGCGCATGCGCATCCTGCCCTCGTCTTCGCTCAAGGGCGAGGCCAATCTGCTGGTGTGCCCGAACGTGGACTCGGGCAACATCGCCTACAACCTGTTGAAGACGGCCGCAGGCGGCAACGTGGCAGTGGGTCCGTTCCTGCTGGGCGCCAACGCCCCGGTGCACATCCTGACCTCCAGCTCCACCGTGCGCCGCATCATCAACATGACCGCGATGACGGTGCTGGACGCCAACCGCGTCGAAGCCTCGGCCTGATCCTGCTTGCGCGCCCTTGCGGCGCGCGGACCAGGCGAAAAAAACGCGCCGCCCCATCCCTGGATGGAGCGGCGCGTTTTTTATGCGCTCGGGCGCTGGAGTCCGGCGCGCTTAGTTGCTGCTGGCCTTCCAGGTGCCGTCCGGCTGCTTGCAGAACCAGAACTGCCACTTTTCGGTGGTGGCGCCGCGGGCGAAATCGCCAACCAGGAAGCGGCAGACGCGGTCGTCCTTGAGTTTGCTGGTCTGCGTGGGGGTCAGCTGCACCGTGATGGGCGGCGCCTTGCGCGGCTGGTGCGTGCTGCTCCACTGGGTGCGCTGGCCGTCGGCCGAGTTGTTCAGCGCCTGCACCACGGCGTCACGGTAGGAGGGCTGATCGGCCTTGGGGATCTGCGTGATGATGGCATTGTTCAGCATCACCGGAGGCGCGGCAAAGGCCGGCGCGGCGATGCCGCAAGCCACCAGCAAAGAGGCGAGAACGCGAGTGTGTTTCAAGATGGGCTCCCTGTTGAGTCGTAGTGTTATGCCTGATCTTGGGGCGATAGTACGCGAACGGATGGAACAATGCCTTGCGCAGGCGAAAAAAGGCCGCCAGAAGCTGGCGGCCAAGGTACAACAAGGGGAGGGGTAAATCCGCGTGCGCTCAGTTGGCGTGGTAGACGCCTTGGAAGGGCACGTTGTTCGGTTCCACATCGGCCATCTGGCCGGCAGCGCGGGCGGCGGCCAGTTCGGCGCGCACTTCAGCGCGGGTCTTGCCGGTGTGGGGCGTGCCGTAGACGCCTTGGAAGGGCACGTTGTTCGGTTCCACTTCAGCCATCTGGCCGGCAGCCTTGGCAGCGGCCAGTTCGGCCTGCACCTGGGCGCGGGTCGGGCCTTCATAAGGGGTGCCGTAGACGCCCTGGAACGGGACGTTGTTGGGTTCGATGTTGGGCGAGGCGGCGTAGGCGCCGGCGCTTAGCGCGGCCAGGGACATCATCAAAGCGGTAGCGAGGGTCTTCATGGTAAATCTCCGATTTCAAGAGCTTTGGGAGCGAATCGGCGGCCTATCCGTCTGGTTCGTTGCTGTTTCCCGATGGCTCAATAGTGCGCTGAATCGGACTAGGGATAAACCCGCATATCGGTAAAAGATATTCCCATCAGTGGAAAGATAGCTAATTTATTAGGATATATTTTCCACTGATGGAATCGGGGACGGATTTTCAGGCGTGAGCAAGCCTGGAATGCGGCGATTCCATGCGGTTTGGGGCGTTGATAGGGGGAAGGCAGCGCGGACGCGCCGCCCGTACCGCAGGCGCAGCGTCAGTAGTGCGGCGGTATTTCGTCGCGCAGGCTGCGGAAGGGGGCGCCGCCCTCGGGCGCCTGCTGGCGCAGGTCGGCCACTTCGCGCATCAGCCGGTCTATCTGCTGTTGCTGGCGCACGATGATCTGGTTGAGCTGTTCCAGCATATCGTCCGAGAAGCTGGCCTTGACCTCCAGCTCCAGCAGGCGGCGTTCGATGTCTTGCAAGTTATCCATGGCGGGTATTAGAACCGATTCCCGCCGCGGCCCCTACAGGAGACGTGTTTGGCGCAGCGGCAGTGGTGGCGTACGGGCGTGGGGCATTGGGCCGTGCATGGCCTGCTGGCGTCGTTGCCGGCCGGAATCGCCTGGGCGCAGGAAGCCGAACCGCTCCTGCCCGCGGTGGTGGTGACGGGCACGCGCCTGGGTACCGCGGTGCTGGATACCCCCGCTTCGGTCAACGTGGTGGAGGGTGCGGCCATGCGCCTGCAGCAGCCGGGCATCAACCTGTCCGAGGGTCTGGCCGGCGTACCCGGCCTGCAGATCCAGAACCGCCAGAACTACGCGCAGGACCTGCAGATCTCCAGCCGCGGCTTTGGTGCGCGCTCCACCTTCGGCGTGCGCGGCGTGCGCCTGTACGTGGACGGCATCCCGGCCACCATGCCGGACGGGCAAGGGCAGACCTCGAACATCGACATAGGCTCCATCGGCAGCGTCGAAGTGCTGCGGGGGCCATTTTCGGCGCTGTACGGCAATTCCTCGGGCGGCGTGATCCAGGTGTCGACCGAGGATGGCGTGGCGCCGCCGTCGCTCACGGCCAGCGGCTGGGGCGCCAGCTACGGCACCTGGCGCTACGGCGCCCGCGCCAACGGCGCCAGCGGCGGACTGGACTACGTGCTGGACCTGACCCGTTTCACCACCGACGGCTACCGCGACCACAGCGCCGCCCGCAAGAACCTGGGCAACGCCAAGCTGGGCCTGCAGCTGGACGACGCCAGCCGCCTGACCCTCGTGGCCAACAGCGTGGATCTCAAGGCCCAGGATCCGCTGGGCCTGACCTATCAACAGTTCCAGGACGATCCGCGCGCGGCGCCGCTGGCCGAGCAGTACGACAGCCGTAAGACGGTCAGGCAGACCCAGGGCGGGGCGATCTACGAGCGCCAGGTCGACAGCCGCAATACCTTGCGGGTGATGGTCTATTACGGCCAGCGCGACACCACGCAGTACCAAGCCATTCCTCCTGCTGCGCAGACGGCGCCCACCCAGGCCGGCGGCGTCATCGACCTGAAGCGGCAATACGGCGGGGCGGACCTGCGCTGGACCTCCGAGCTGACGATGGCGGGCCGGCCGCTGACCCTGATCGGCGGCTTTTCCTACGATTCCATGCGCGAAGACCGCAAGGGCTACCAGAACTACACCGGCGCAGGCGCCAGCCGCCAACTGGGCGTGCAGGGGGCGCTGCGGCGCGACGAGACCAATACCGTCTACAACGCCGATCCTTATCTGCAGGCTTCCTGGCAGGTGTCGCCGCGCTGGACGCTGGACGCGGGCTTGCGCTTCAGCACCGTCAGCTTCGATTCCAACGACCACTACCTCGCGCCGGGCAACGTCGACGACAGCGGCGACGCGCGCTATCGCAAGGCTTTGCCGGTGGCGGCCATCCGCTATGCGCCGGACACCGATCTGAGCTTCTACGCGTCATATGGCCGGGGCTTCGAGACGCCGACGCTCAACGAGATCTCGTATCGGCCCGGGGGCCAGCCCGGCTTGAATTTCGGGCTGGCCCCCGCGCTCAGCACCAACCTGGAAGCCGGCGTGAAGGCGAACCTGGCAGGCGGCCTGCTGACGGCCGCCGTGTTCCATACGGGCACCGAAGATGAGATCGTCTCCGCGGGCAGCTCGGGCGGACGGACCACGTACCAGAACGCCGGCCGCACGCGGCGCGACGGCGTGGAACTGGGCTGGTCCGGCGAATTCGCCCGCCACGGCCGCGCGCAGCTCGCCTATACCTGGCTGAATGCGCGTTATGCCGATGACGGACCCGGCGACATCCGCGCCGGCAACAAGATCCCCGGCATCGCGCGCCAGGCCGCCTTCGCCTCGCTGGCCTGGGCGCCGCCCGAAGGTTGGCAGGCCACGGTGGAAGGGCGTTTCCTCAGCAAGATCTACGTGAACGACGCCAACGACGGCGATGCGCCCGCCTATTTCGTGGCGGCCTTGAGCGCGGGCTATGTATTCAAGGCGGGGGCCTGGGAACTGAACGCTTATGGTCGCGTGGACAATCTGTTCGACCGCCGCTACGCCGGGTCCGTGATCGTCAACGAGACCAATGGGCGCTACTACGAACCGGCAGCCGGGCGCAGTCTGGGAGCGGGCCTGGGGGCAACGTACCGGTTCTGAAGCCGGGCCTCAGTCCGGCATGTCCGGATAGCAGAAGCCATAGTCCTCGCAGGCCGGACAGCCTGGCGCCGCGGCCGGCGGCAGGCCCGCCTGCTCACAGGCGGAATAGGCCAGGAACTGCTTCCAGCGCAGGTTGCGCACATTGCGCACCACCAGTCCTGGATAGTGGCGCGCCAGCAGGAAAGTCACGTCCTCGCGGCCCGACAGGCCCAGGTCCCGCCACAGATGGTCGGGCCGCAGACAGGCCTGGGTCAGCACGCTGCTGACCCAGGGCGTGGTGCCCGCGCCGGGGGCGGCCCAGGTGTCCAGCAGCGCGCGCAACAGACGCGTGAATTCGGTTTGAGCGGCATCCATGCCGCGGGCCGGGTAGATGGCGGCTTGCTCGCGCAAGTCCGCCAGCGCGGGATCATGGCCCGTCAGCGCGCCGGGGAAGAGGCGCGCGATCAGGCCTTCCAGTTCCCGGGACGACAGGCCGCAGCGTCCCAGGTCGCCGCAGGCCAGGCTCTTGCCGATGACCGTGGCGAAGAATCCCGCGTCGGGATGGCCGGGCGGCGCATGGCGCAGCAGCGCGCCAGCGAACCGCAAGGTGGGACCGGCGCTGTCGGCCGGGGCTGGTGCGGGGGCGATGGAAACGGCGTGCATGGTCGGGGTTGCGTCGTCCGCGGGATTATTAAACTGTTAATGAAGTCGTTATGTTGTTCAATATATAACGAAAGCTGTCCGCAGTCTTTGCGGTATCGCACGCTCGGCGCGGCGCGGCCGGGAAGGCGCGTATCATCGGCCTCTTTCCATCCGTCCCCAGAAGCTTCCGCATGCCGCGTCCGTTCCGTCCCGCAGTCTCCCGCCTGTTCGGCGCCGTCGCGTTGGCGCTGGCCGGCCTGGCCGCCGCGCCGCAGTGGGCGATGGCTTCCGATATCGGCGCCGTCATCGAGTCCGCCCGCCTGTCGCGCTATCCGCTGCGGGAACCCGAGAAGCGCGTGTGGGGTACCGAGAACGTCAAGGACGCGGTGCTGGTCGGAGAGTTGCAGAGCCGGCTGTACCTGTACCGCTATGTGCGGGAGCCGGGCGGGAAATTCAGGCCGGATTTTCGTTCCGGACCGTTGGTGATGTACTCGCCCACCGGAATCAAGACCGACAAGGAGAGCGTAAGGGTCAGGATGCCTCGCGACGGGGAAAGCCATTATTGGGTGGGCTATTCCTACGATGGCGATCTGTGGGTGACCGGCTTTCTGGTGGACGAGGAGGGCAGTGCCTACGAGGTGACCGCGGATAATTCCGCCGCGATCGTGAGCAGCGACCAGCCCTGGGATGATGCGCGCAAAGCCCGGATCCTGGCGGCGTTGCGGCCGCCGCTGGCCGACTACGCGGACTTGTTGAAGACGTTTCCCGAATCCATCAGCTTCGAGCATCGGCCGCGGCCGGACCTGAAGGCCGGGCTGCTGGACGTGCACCGGCATGTCCGCGGCATTCCGCGTGCGCAGGCCGCCGAGTTCCGGCGCGCGCTGGGAGAGCTGCGCAGCTTCTTCTGGCGCAACGATTATCGGGATGTCGATCCCGCCGGCAAGGATCCCGAGGTGTTGACGGCCTTCAACGACTACGGCTTCTGGCTGGCCGAATCGGGCGAGGCGCAGGAAGCCGACCTCTTTCTCGGCGAGGTGTTGCGGCGCGATCCGGCGCGCACGGCGGCGTACCTGAACCGCGCCGATGCACGCTGGCAGCAGGCAGGAAAGGCGGGCGACAAGCGCGGCCATTTCGAGGCCTTGGCGCGCGAGGATTACCGGCAGTATTGCTCGCGCCGGCTGGCCGCGCAGGAACCCATTCCCGGCAACATCGCCGGCCGCATCGGCGCGGCGCTCGGCGTGCCGGCCCTGGACGCGGCGGCCTGCCGGCCGCGCCTGGCCATCTTCCAGGCGATTCAGGCCGGCGATGTCGCCGCGGTGCAGGCTGAATTGGCGCGCGGGCAAGACCCCAACGGCGTCAACGAAAACGGCACGCCGGCGCTGGCCGCCGCGGTAGCGCGCAAGCAGCTGGAGATCGTGCGTATATTGCTTGCGGCAGGCGCCCGGGCTGACGGCTCCAACAACGGCTACCCGCTATTGGCCAGCGCGCTGCCGGACGGTCAGGACTCGCGGCCGGACGCCGAGCGCTATGCGTTGGCCGACACGCTGATCGCCGCAGGCGCGCCAGTGGATGCCGTGGACAGCGGCGGCACGCCGCTGCTGATGCGGCGCATTTCCTACTACAGCGGCGACAAGGACAATCTGCTCTATCTTCTGGACAAGGGGGCCAATCCGAACGCCCGCGAGAAGAACGGGCGCTCGCTGCTGCATGCCGCCATGCAGAGCACGAAGAACTTCTGGTACGCCGAAAAGCTGTTGGACAAGGGCGCGGACATCAACGCCGCCTACGTGCGCATGTACTACGGCAACCGAGCGATGTGGGAAACGCCGCTGCTGGAAGCCCTGCGTGAATCCCCCGGCGGCGAGCTGGCGCCTGGGGTGGCCTATCCGATTCCCGAGCGGGTGAGCTTCGCGCTGGCCCATGGCGCGGATCCGGCCGTGGGCGGCTACGGCGAGGGCAGGGCGCTGGAGCGCAACGGCCTGAACGAAGCGCTGAGCCTGGCGGCGCGCTATATGCAGCCGGCGCTGGTGGACCAGTTGGTCCAGGCCGCAGGCAAGCCGCAGGCGCCGCTGACGCCGGAATCGCTGTCCAGCCTGTTGAGCGTGTGGAACCAGGTCGAGGTCCGTGCGGCGATCAAACAGAACGGCCCGGATTGGGACGAACTGCGCGCCCGGCTGCGCGCCACGGCGGCGCGTTTGCTGGCGGCCGGCGTGCCGCTGACGCAGGCCTCCGACGCGACCGGCGTGCTGGCCAACCGGATCGCGCCGCTGAGCCTGCCGTGGCTGCCGGACGACTTGTACCTGCAATGGCTGCAGGCGGGCGCCGATGTGTCGGATCGCACCGATCAAGGCATCCGCATCCAGGGCGTGGCCGACCCCGACGCGCTGCCGCTGGTCATCATGCTGAGGCTGGGCCAGGAGGCCAAGGCAAAAATGCTGCTGGAACACGACGCCGGCCTGTACCGCACGCCCTGGCGCTGCGGCGCGGCGGTGGCCGACATGCTGGCCTGGCAAGCGAGCCAGGACGGCGGCCCGCTGGGGCCGGCAGGCGCGCGCGCGGTGAAGCAGGTGCTGGATGGCGCCGAGGCCGCGCCCGCCTGCGACCTGAACCAGCGCTCTCGGGTGCAGCCTTTCGTGGGGGTCAGCGCAAGCGAACTGGCGCGCCGCGCCAATGTGACGCTGAGCTTGCGGCCGGCCGGCTGAGGCCGACGCGATCGCAGGATCGCCGCGCAAAAAAAAACAGGCGCCCGCAGGCGCCTGTTTTTTTTGCTTCAACGGCGAGCCGTCATTACATGGCGTGGCCCATGTTGACGTTCATGTTGTACAGCACCCATGCCGAACCGCCGACGATGATGGCGATGATCATGACGGTGAAGACAAACGTGGCCAGGTTGTCGCGGGCCGACTTCGATGCGCCCATGTGCAGGAAGTACACCAGTTGCACCAGCAACTGGAGCACGCACAGCGCAACCACGCCGGCGATGGTGATGGCGTGGGACAGTCCGCCGTTCATCACCAGGCCGAAGGAGCCGAAGGTGAGAAGCAGCGAAAGCACGAAACCGATGATGTAGGACTTCAGGCTGCCGTGGTCGGCGGCGTGATCGTCGTGGCCGTGTGCGGCCGCAGCGGAGTGCGACATCAGATGGCTCCCATGAGATAGACGAAGGTGAAGACGCAGATCCAGACGATGTCCAGGAAGTGCCAGAACAGGCTCAGGCACGCCAGACGACGCTTGTTGATCGAGTCCAGGCCATGGCGGCGGATCATGTCCAGCAGGACGATGATCCAGATCAGGCCGAAGGTGACGTGCAGGCCGTGCGTGCCGATCAGCGTGAAGAACGCCGACAGGTACGCGCTGCGGCCCGGGCCGGCGCCGATCGAGATCAGGTGATGGAATTCATAGACTTCCATCGCGATGAAGCCCGCGCCGAACAGGAACGTCACCATCAACCAGCCCATGGCGCGGCTCTTGTTGTTGGCGTGCACGTTCAGGTTGGCCATGCCGAAGGTGAAGCTGGAGAACAGCAGCAACAGCGTTTCGACCAGCACGAACTTCAGATCGAACAGTTCCTTGCCCGTCGGGCCGCCCGCGGTGGCGTTGAACAACACCGCGAACGTGGCGAACAGCACCGAGAAGATCAGCAAGTCGCTCATCAGATAGACCCAGAAACCGAATACGGTCTTGGATCCATCATCATGATGCGCGTGATCGTCGTGACCCGCGTGGGGGTGAGTGGCTACGGCTTGAATCATGGCTCAGGCGGCCTTCTGCATTTTGTCAAAGTGAGCGTTTTCGATGCGTTCGACTTCCGCGGCCGGGACCCAGTAGTCGACGTCGCGGTCATAGGCGCGGACGATGAACGAACCGATCATGCCGACGAAACCGACGATGGACAGCCACCAGATGTGCCAGATCAGCGCAAAGCACATGACCAGGCCAAAGGCGCCGATGAATACGCCGGCGGCGGTGTTCTTCGGCATGTGGATGTCTTCGTACTTGGCCGGGCGCTTGTAGGCCTTGCCGTTCTGCTTGTCTTCCCAGAACTGGTCCAGCGAGTCAACGTGCGGCACGTGGGCGAAATTGTAGAAAGGAGCGGGCGAAGAAATGGCCCATTCCAGCGTACGGCCATCCCAGGGGTCGCCCGTGATGTCCTGGTTCTGCTTGCGCTGGCGGATCGAGACGAACACTTGCTGCAGCAGGAACCAGATGCCCAGCATGATCAGCGCGGCGCCAGCCAGGGCGACCAGGAGGTACGGCTGCCATTCGGGGTTGTCGTAGTGGTTCAGGCGGCGGGTCATGCCCTTGAAGCCCAGGATGTACAGGGGCATGAAGGCCAGGAAGAAGCCGACGAACCAGCAGTAGAACGAGTAGCGGCCCAGGCGCTCATTCAGCTTGAAGCCGAAGGCCTTGGGGAACCAGTAGGTCATGCCGGCGATGCAGCCGAACACCACGCCACCGATGATGGTGTTGTGGAAGTGGGCGATCAGGAACAGGCTGTTGTGCAGCACGAACGACACGCCGGGGATAGCCAGCATCACGCCGGTCATGCCGCCGATGACGAACACGATCATGAAGCCCAGCGTCCACAGCACCGGCGTCGTGATGCGCAGGCGGCCGCGGTAGATGGTGAACAGCCAGTTGAAGATCTTCGCGCCCGTCGGGATCGAGATGATCATTGTCGCTATGCCGAAGAAGGCATTGACGTTGGCTCCCGCGCCCATGGTGAAGAAGTGGTGCAGCCAGACCAGGAACGACAGCACGCCGATGGCGGCCGTGGCGTAGACCATGGACTTGTAGCCGAACAGGGTCTTGCGGGCGAAGGTGGCGACGATTTCCGAATACACGCCGAACGCCGGCAGCACCAGGATGTAGACCTCGGGGTGGCCCCAGATCCAGATCAGGTTCACGTACATCATGACGTTGCCGCCCATGTCGTTCGTGAAGAAGTGCGTGCCCAGGTAGCGGTCCATCGTCAGCAGCGCGAGCGTTGCAGCCAGCACGGGGAAGGCGGCGACGATCAGGACGTTGGTGACCAGCGAGGTCCAGGTGAAGATCGGCATCTTCATCAGGCTCATGCCCGGCGCGCGCATGCGCAGGATGGTCACGATGAAGTTGATGCCGCTAAGCGTGGTGCCCAGCCCGGATATCTGCAGCGCCCAGATGTAGTAGTCCACCCCCACGCTCGGGCTGTAGTCCAGTCCGGAGAGCGGCGGATAGGCGAGCCAGCCGGTCGCGGCGAATTCGCCCACGAACAGCGAGATCATCATCAGCGCGACGCCGGCGCCGAACAGCCAGAAGCTCAGCGAGTTCAGGAACGGGTAGGCCACGTCGCGGGCGCCGATCTGCAGCGGCACCACGAGGTTCATCAGCCCGGTGATGAAGGGCATCGCCATGAAGAAAATCATGATGACGCCGTGGGCGGTGAAGATCTGGTCGTAGTGGTGCGGCGGCAGGAAGCCGGCCGAGTCGGCGGACGCGACCGCCAGCTGGGTACGCATCATGATGGCGTCGGCGAAGCCGCGCAGCAGCATGATCAGGGCGACGATGATGTACATCACGCCAATGCGCTTGTGGTCGACGGTGGTCAGCCATTCCGTCCAGAGGTACTTCCACTTCTGGAAGTAGGTGATGGCGCCGAAGACCGCTAGGCCTCCCAGGCACACGGCGGCCAGCGTAACCATGACGATGGGTTCATGGTACGGAATGGCCTCGAGGGTGAGTTTCCCGAGCATTGTTAGTTAATTCCTGCGATCAGATTGTTCGACGTGGGGGTGCACGTGGCGGAGTCCACGCCGGCCATCTTGGTCATGGTGCTGCCAAGAATGAAATCAAACATGGCGGGGGGCGCCGAGGAGTACTTGACGACCGGGTTGTGCTCGCTGCGCTTGGTCAGCTCTGCATAGACCTCGGGGGTCAGTGCGGTCGGGGCGGCCTTGGCTTCCTTGACCCAGTTGTCGAACCCGTCCTGGGACATCGCGATGGCCTTGAAGCGCATGCCGGAGAAGCCGGCGCCGCTGTAGTTGGCCGAGATGCCAGCGTAGGTGCCGGCTTCGCGCGCGTTCAGGTGCAGCTTGGTCTCCATGCCAGCCATCGAGTAGATCTGGCTGCCCAGCTGGGGGATGAAGAACGAGTTCATGACGGTGGCCGAGGTGATCCGGAAATTGACCGGAACATCGACCGGGAAGGCGATCTCGTTGACCGTGGCGATGTCGTACTCGGGGTAGATGAACAGCCACTTCCAATCCAGCGAAACCACCTCGATGGTCACCGGCTTGTGTTCGGACACGAGCGGCTTGTAGGGATCCAGCGCATGCGTCGAGCGCCAGGTGATCACGGCCAGGATGGCCACGATGATACAAGGGACGGTCCAGACCACGATTTCGATCGCCGTGGAGTGGGCCCACTTGGGCTGGTAGTCAGCTTTGGTGTTGGATGCGCGGTATTTCCAGGCAAAAACCAGGATCATGACGATGACCGGAATCACGACGATGAGCATGAGCCCGGTCGTCGTGAACAGCAAAGTCCTTTCCTGAATGCCGATATCTCCCTTGGGGGAGAGGATTTCCATGTTGCAGCCGCCAAGCAGCATGACCGCGCCGACGCTGAGAATGCGCGTAAGGGTCGCAAGGAGGGGGTGTTTCACGTACAGCCTTGGATGGAAGGTGGAAAATGCTGCATAGCAGCAGACTGGAATGCTGCCAGGCAGCAACGTCCATCCTATCGGCTTGATATGGGTCAAGCATGCGACGAATGGTCGCATTGCCTGGGAGGATTCCGCCCCAAGGGGAACAGATTCAGGGTTTTCCTAGGGGAGCAGGGGCTTGCTGCCAGGTTCCCGGGTGCGACGATATGTCGCACCCGCACATGTGGGGTCTGCGACAATTTGTCGCATCCGCACAAATCAATCGATGAGCACTTCGCGTTCCGGCCCCGGTTTCTTGGCCAGTTTGCGCTGCAGGGAGCGCCGGTGCATGCCCAACAGGCGCGCCGCCGCCGAAACGTTGCCGCCGGTTTCGTGCAGGGCCTGGTGGATGTGCTCCCATTCTAGGCGGTGCAACGGTGTCATGGTGGTTTCGATCGTAACGTTTTCCGGCTTCACCAGGCCCAGGGTGCGCAGGATCATCGGCGCGGTGGCGGGCTTGGGCAGGTAGTCGTCGGCGCCGCGCTTGATGGCCTCGACGGCGGTGGCCACGCTGGCATAGCCGGTGACCAGCAGGATGCGCATGTCGGCGCGCAGGGCGCGCAGCGGGCGGATCAGGGTCAGGCCGGAGTCTTCGCCCAGGCGCAGGTCGACCAGGGCGAAGGCGGGGCGGATTTCCTCGGCCACGCGCAGCGCCTCGGCGATGCCGGTGGCGGTTCGGGTTTCCAGGCCGCGGCGCGACAGGCTGCGCTGCAGGGTGCGCACATACAGTTCGTCGTCGTCGATCAGCAAGCCAAGATCGGTTGGGTTCATTGCACTCAAGTCCCGGTACTCCCCAGCGGGAGGTAAAAGCGGATACGCGTGCCGCCGTCTTCGGCGGCGGTCATGGTCATTTCGCCGCCCATCTGTTCCACCGTGGCGTGCGACAGCGCCAGGCCCACGCCCAGCCCTCCCGGCTTGCCGCTGTTGAACAGGCTGGTCGCCGGCAGCAGGGTCTGGTCGGGATCGAAGCCCCGTCCGTAGTCCCTGACTTCGCCGCGCAAGGCGCCATAACCGTACTCCAGATGCAGGTCCACGCGGGGCGCGTCGGCGGCTTCGCCGGCGTCCGCCGCGTTGTTCAGCAGGGCCTGCAGCAGGTGGGCGATGGCCGGATCGACCCGCAGGCTGCCGGGCAGGGTGCCCGAGCGCTGCAGATCGATGGTCGGCCGGATCAGGCGCCATTGCCCCACCACGCGGACCAGGTCCACCGCGGTTGGGACCGCCAGATTGCGGATACGTTCCCGGCACAGGGCCAGCAGCTGGCTGAGCGTGGAGACGTCGGCGCGCAGGTCTTCGTCCTTGACCTCGGCGGCGATCTCGTCGGCCAGCAGGGTCATGGTTGCCAGCGGGGTGTTCAATTCATGCGCCATCGCCGCCGCGTGGGTGGCCAGGGCGACGATGCCTTCGTTGCGGGTGAAGCGTTCGCGCAGCCGCGCCAGTTCGCGCTCGCGGTCGCGCAGGTCCGAGGCCAGGCGGGTCGAAAACACCAGCACCACCACCACCGAAATCAGGAAGTTGGCGCCCATGCCCCAGAGCAGCAGGGTGTGGGTGTCGACGTCGCCGCGCAGGGGCTGGCCGAAGATCGCGGCCGCCGCGTAGCCCGAGATGCCCGCCACGGCCGCGGCCAGCGCCCAGTTGCGCGGCAGCGCCAGGGCCGCCAGCGCGGTCAGGATCAGGAACATCATGCCGAAGGGATTGCTGATGCCGCCGCTCCAGCCCACCATCCAGGCCAGCACCGCCATGTCCACGAACAGGTGGCCGAAGGCGGTGGCGTGGGACAGGTCGCGGCGGTGGCGCAGGCGCAGGCTGGCGTAGGCGTTGAAGCCGATCAGCGCGCCGACGCCGATCCACAGCGGCTCCAGCGGCAGGGCCAGGCCCAGGACGCTGCTGGCCAGCAGAATGGTGGCGGCTTGGCCCGCGATGGCGAGCCAGCGCAGGCTGCAGAGGGTACGCAGGAATGAAAAGGCGGAACTACCGGGCATATCCAGACACAGAGGTGCCGGCAGGCTGCCGGCGGGCACGCGCCCGGCTGCGCGGAACGCTGGCATCCGGCGCGCGGCGGCTGGGCCGGCTGCCGCCGCGCCTTCAGGCAGGCCGGCGGTGGATGTGCTGGCATTGTATGGCGAATCAGGCGCCGCCGCCGGTCAGCGGGCAATCAATGTGTCCCTGATATGCCTGCGTGACGCCCGGACCTGCCACCGTTCCGGCCTCTGTCTCAATGGATATCAGAGGTGCCGCTATGGGCCATCGCGGGCGGCGGGTAGTCTTCCTCGTCGGACGCCATCTGGCCCTGGATCTGCGCCTGCTGCAATTCCTGCTCAACCTGGGCGCGGGTTTCAGACTGGTGCGACATGACCGGGGGAGGATAGTCTTCGTCGCCGAAGGTGTACTGGCCGTTGGCCTTGGCCTGGGCCAGTTCGGCGCTGACCTGGTCCGCCGTCTTGGCGGCGGGGGCGGCGTAGGTGACGCGCCAGTCGCCGTAGAGGTCGTGGGTGTACTGCGTGGTCTGGGCCTGCACGGCCCCGGCGGCTGCCAAGCCGGCGCATAGCAATAAGGTCTTGCTGAGGGTCTTCATGAAACGCTCCTGGCAATCAAAGCTTGCGGCCATCGTGCCGGCCGCGCCGACGTCCGCGATGCTGCCTGCGGGCGATTCCTGGATGCGGGAAAGCCTGGCCGGGCGCGCCGCGATGGCGCGCGCCGGACCTTTTCCAATTCGACCCGGCGCGCGGCGCGGCGTTGCACGCAGGACGGCCTTGTTGCAATGAAGCTGTTTCAGGCGTGCAGCATAGCTGTCAAGCCACTTTCAGGGGACGCTGCGGGCTCAGTGGCCGTGGCCGGCGGCCGGGGCGGCTGCCGCGTTCAGCGGACGCGCCACCGCGTCCACCGGCACGCGGCGCTGGCGTTTGTCGGAATCCTCGACGATGAGCGTCAGGGCAACGTGCTCGCCGGGCGAGATCTGGCCGGCCAGATCGATCAGCATCACGTGATAACCGCCGGGCTTGAGCTCCACGGTCTGGTTCGCGGGCAGCGCGATGCCCGGCACCTGGCGCATCTTCATGACGTTGTCCTGCATCGCCATTTCATGGATTTCGACGTGCTTGGCGGCCTGCGATTCCACGCCGACCAGGCGGCCGCCGGAGGCGGAGGTCAGGCGCATGAAGACGCCGGTGGCGTGCTGGCTGGGCACGGTGGAGCGCACCCAGGCGTCGTCCACCTTCAGGGCGGCATCCTGGGCCAACGCGGAAGGGCTGGCGCCGGCCAGGGCGCAGAAGGCGAAGGTGGCGGCCGCCAGGGATTTGATCGTGGTTTTTTTCATGAGGGTTGCCTCTATATATAGATTCTGGTCAGAGCACGGTGCGCAGGTCGTCCACGCACTCCTGCGCGCTTTGCTGATGGCGCAGGGCGATGCGCAGCTTGCCGCTGGCGTCGATGACGTAGGTCAGCGCGGTATGGTCCATGGTGTAGGACGAGCCGGTCGCGACCTTCTGGTAGAAGACCTTGAACGATTGCGCGGCGGCGCGCGTCTGCTCGGCATTGCCGCGCAGGCCGACGAAGTCGGGATCGAAGGCCTGGGTATAGGCGCGCAGGATTTCCGGCGTGTCGCGTTCGGGATCGACGGTGATGAAGAGGACGCGCAGCTTCTTGGCGTCCGCGCCCAGCAGGCTCTTGATCTCGACGGCGCGGGTCAGCGCCGTGGGGCAGATGTCCGGGCATTGCGTGAAGCCGAAGAACAGCATGATCGGCTGGCCGGCGTAGTCGGCCAGCTTGCGCTCGCGGCCCTCGGTGTCCTGCAGCTGGAAGTCGCCGGACGGCATGCCGGACAAATCCATGCCGTGCAGCTTGGGCGCATCGGGGCCGCAGCCTGCCAAGGCCAGCAGGGCGAAAGAGGACAGCAGCAGGCGGCGCCGCGGATCGGGCGCATGGGAGCGCGCCGCGCCGGATGGCGCGCGCAGAAAGGGGGAATGCATGAAAACCTCGTCGGTTGACGGTTCGTCCAGGGGCGCGGCGGGGCCGCGCGTGCAGGCGGAGTCAGGCGAGGCGTGGAGGAGCGCGGGAACCCAGCGGCGGTCCCGCGGCGGTGGACGCGGGCGGGGCGGCGCTGGCAGGCGCGGGCAGTGCGTGCCGGCCGGCGGCCAGCAGCAGGGGGGTGAGCGCGGGGGCCGGAGCGGGCGCGACGTGCGCCAGCAGGCCGAAGGGGCAGAGCGCGCCGGCATCGGCGGCATCGTGGCCGGCCTTGTTCTTGTCGCCGGGCGACAACGCCAGCGTCAGCGCGGAGACGTCGCCCGCGGCCGAGCAGAACGTGACTTCAAGCCGGCCGTCGTGCAGCGCCCGGGCGTCGGGCATGTAGCCCGCCGGCACCAGCGCGCGCAGCGCCAGGGCCAGAAGCGCCAGCCACAGCACGCCCCGCGCGCGTGCGGCGCTGCCGAGGTGCTGGAGGCGGATCAGGCGGGTCATGGCGGCATTCTATCCCGCGCGACCGGCGCAAGCATCTGACGCCGGCGCCCATGGCCCGCCAAAATCTTGGTACCCTTGAACGCACTCAAATATCTCCCGACATCCCACTCAGTGCCTCAGGTTTCAGTGCTTTCCTCGTCCGCCCAGACCCTGCCTCTTTCCACGTTGCCCGCTGCCGTACGCCGGGGCAGGCCGTCCTTCCGCTTGTGGATGTGCGTGCTGGCCGTGGCGCTGCTGGCCCTGCTGTCCGCTTGCGGCACCACCAAGGTCCAGCCCGGCTACTACCGTGTGCAGTCGGGCGACACGCTGACCCAGATCGCGCGCAAGCAGGGCACCAGCGTGAGCAATCTGGTGCGCTGGAACAATCTGTCGAATTCCAATGCCATCGAAGTCGGGCAATTGTTGCGGGTGGCGCCGCCGGCAGGGCAGGCCAGCACGTCCACCGCGCCCAGCAAGGCGCGCGGCAAGCCTGCCCCTTCGCCCAAGTCGTCGACCTCGACCGCCAAGCGCCGCACCGCCCCGCCGGGGGCGATCTCGCTGGTCTGGCCCGCCCAGGGCAAGGTCACGCGCGGCTATGACGGTTCGGGTTCCAACGGCATCGTCATCAGCAATTCCTCCGGCACGCCGGTGGTGGCGGCGGCGCAAGGCACCGTGGCCTATTCCGGCAGCGGCCTGCGCGGCTATGGCCACCTGGTCATCGTCAAGCACAACGCCAGCTTCCTGAGCATCTACGCCCACAACAGCAAGCTGCTGGTCAAGGAAGGGCAGCGCGTCAGCCAGGGGCAGAAGATCGCTGAAATGGGCAATAGCGACAGCAAGCAGGTCGGGCTGTATTTCGAGCTGCGCTACGACGGCCAGGCGGTCGATCCGGCGGGATCCCTGCCGCCGAAGTAGGCTGATCTACAGCGCCGCTTCCTGCGTCAGCGTCGATATGAACGCCGCCGTGCGCGGGTCCGCCGGCTGGCTGAACAGCGTGCGCGAGTCGCCGGATTCGACCACCGTGCCATCCAGCAGGAACACCACTTCGCGCGATACGCTGGCCGCCAGGCGCAGGTCGTGGGTGGCCATCAGCATGGTCATGCCTTCGGCGGCGAGCTGGCGCAGCACGTCCACCACTTCGGCGGCCAGGCCCGGATCCAGCGCCGAGGTCGGCTCGTCGCACAGCAGCACGCGCGGCGCGGGCGCCAGCGCGCGGGCGATGGCCACGCGCTGCTGCTGTCCGCCCGACAGGTTGGCGGGCCAGGCGTCGCGCTTTTCCAGCATGCCGACCTTGCGCAGCAATTCCTCGGCGCGGGCGCGCGCGCGGTCCAGCGGCCACTTCTGCACGGTCAGCAGGCCTTCCATGACATTGCCGATCACGGTCTGGTGCGGGAACAGCTGGAAGTTCTGGAACACCATGCCGGTCTGCTTGCGCACGCGCTGGACCTGGTCGCGCGAGAGCTTGCGGCCGGGTTCGAAATGCACCGTTTCCGGGCCGATCTCCAGCGTGCCTCGGTCCGGCACTTCCAGCAGGTTCACGCAGCGCAGCAAGGTGCTCTTGCCGCTGCCGGACGGGCCGATCAGGGCGGTGACGCTGCCTTCGGCGATGCTCACGTCCACCTGCTTGAGCACGGGATTGCCGCCGAACGCCTTTTCTATCTTTTCCAGGCGAATCATCGGTTTTTCTCGGTAAAGACCGCGTGCTGGCCGAAGCGCCGTTCCAGGCGCACCTGCGCGGCGGACAGGACGGAACTGAACACCAGGTAGATCAGCGCCGCCTCGGTGTACAGGATCAGCGGTTCATAGGTGACGGCGGCAATGCGCTGCGCCGCCTGGAAGATCTCGGGCACGGTCAGCACCGCCGCCAGCGAGGTGTCCTTGACCAGCGCGATGAAGGAATTGGACAGGGGCGGCACGGCCACCCGCGCCGCCTGCGGCAGGATGGTCCGGCGCAGCGCCTGCGCCCGCGTCATGCTCAGCGAGTACGCCGCTTCCCATTGGCCCTTGGTGATGGACTCGATGGCGCCGCGGATCACTTCCGAGTTGTACGCGCCCACGTTGAGGGTGAAGCCGATCAGCGCGGCCGGCAGCGGATCCAGCACGATGCCGACGCTGGGCAGGCCGTAGAAGATCACGAACAGCTGCACCAGCAGCGGCGTGCCGCGGATCAGCCAGACGTAGAAGCGCACCACGGCCACCAGCGGCGCCGGGCCGAACAGCCGGATCAGCGCCACCACGAAGGCCAGCGCCAGGCCCAGCGCGAACGACATCAGCGTCAGCGGAACCGTGAACATCAGCCCCGCGTGCAGCAGGGGCCAGAACGAGTCCAGCATCAGCTGCACCCAGGCCGGCACCGCCCAGTTGCCGAGTTGCGCCAGCAGCCAGTCGGGCAGGACGGATTGCAGCCAGGGGGGTAGCGTCATATGCGCTCCGCTCGCTTATTGCGCCGACAGGTCCGTGCCGAAATACTTGACCGAGATGGTCTTGTAGGTGCCGTCCGCCTTGATGTCGGCCAGCGCCTTGTTGATGGCGGCCTGCAGTTCGGGATTGCCCTTGCGGATCAGCACGCCCGAATTGCTGAACTCGGCGGTCTTGTCGGTGGCGGCGATCTTTACCTTGGCATTGGGCTTCTGCTTCTTGAAGTCCAGGAACGACAGGTTGTCGTTCACCGTGGCTTCGACGCGGCCCGAGGTCAGCAGGTCGATGGCTTCATTGAAGCCCTGCACCGCGATCACTTCCGCGCCATGCTTTTGGGCCAGCTTGCCGAAGTTGCTGGTCAGCGTGTTGGCGGATTTCTTGCCCTTCAGGTCGTCGAAGGACTTGATGCTGGTGTTGTCGTCGCGCACGATCAGCACGGCGGCGGACGAGATGTAGGGATCCGAGAAGTCGTACTTGGCGCGGCGCGCGTCGGTGATGCCGACCTGGTTGATCACCGCGTCGTAGCGCTTGGCGTCCAGGCCGGCGATCAGGCCGTCCCACTTGCCTTCGACGAATTGCGCCTTGACGCCCAGGCGTTCCGCGATGGCGCGGCCGATGTCCACGTCAAACCCGGTAAGCTGGCCGGATGCGTCATGGAAAGTGAAGGGGGCGTAGGTGCCTTCGGTGCCGATCTTGAACACGCCGGCGGATTTGATCTGGTCCAGTCCGGATTGGGCATGGGCCGCGGACAAGGCGGCGACCTGGACGAGGCCGGCGACGAACAGCGTACGGAAGAGTTTCATGGCGGTGCTCCACGGATGGCAGATATCTCGGTGGAGAGCATCCGTGCCTGCAATGCCCTCCGGCGTAGCCGCACTCTAACAACGCGTCTATTTTTCCACAAAGCATAAGGAATAGTAAAAATATAGCGGCAAGTCATATGGCGATACCCATGCTCCGGCGCGTTGCCGCCGGGGTTCATCCAGGCAGGACTTCAGTGGAGATCGGTGTGGAACAGCAATGGAACAGGCGGGCTTTCATGATCGCGGCCGCAGGCGCGGCAGCAGCAAGCGCAATGCCCGCCCAGGCCGCGGACGGCACGCGGCTGATGCCGGGCAGCGGCAGCATCACGCAGGTGGCGGGTTTGCGGGTGGGGCACTACACCGACACGCGCCGGCCCACGGGCTGCACCGTCATCATCGCCGAGGCCGGCGCGACCGCCGGGGTCGACGTGCGCGGCGCGGCGCCGGGCACGCGCGAGACCGACCTGCTCAATCCCGTCAACATGGTGGAGAAAGTGCACGCCGTGGTGCTGTCCGGCGGCAGCGCCTTCGGCCTGGATGCGGCTTCGGGCGTCATGCGCTATCTGGAAGAAAAGAAGATCGGCTTCGACGTGGGCGTGGCGCACGTGCCCATCGTGCCTTCGGCCATCCTGTTCGACCTGGGCGTGGGCGACGCCTCGATCCGGCCCGACGCGGCCGCGGGCTACCAGGCCTGCAAGTCGGCCACGGACGCCGCGCCGCAGGAAGGCAATGTGGGCGCGGGGGCGGGCGCGACGGTGGGCAAGCTGTACGGTCCCAAGCGCGCCATGAAGGGCGGCATCGGCAGCGCCTCGCTGACCGTGGCGGGCGTGACGGTGGGCGCCATCGTCGCGGTCAATGCGGTGGGCGACGTGGTGGATCCGGCCACCGGGCGCGTCCTGGCAGGCGCGCGCACCGCCGACGGCAAGATGCTGCTGGATACCCGCGCCGCGATCCTGGCGGGCGATTTGCCCAAGTCCATGCGCCCAGGCACCGCCACCACCATAGGGCTGGTCGCCACCGACGCCAAGCTCACCAAGGCGCAGGCGCAGAAGATCGCCGGCATGGCGCATGACGGCCTGGCCCGCACCATCAATCCCATCCACACCATGCTGGATGGCGACACCATCTTCGCGCTGGGCACGGGCACGTCCGGCAAGCCGGGCAACGTGATGCTGCTGGGCGTGATGGCGGCCGAGGCGATGGCGATCGCGGTGCAGCGCGCGATCCTGTCGGCGCGCGCGCTGGAAGGCTATCCGGCGGCGGTGGACTTCGTTTCCTGATGGCCGCGCGTCCTGACCTCGGCCTGTCACACAAGGGCGCCATCATGGATGGCGCCGGCGCGTGGCCGGCGGGCGGAGGGCGTGCATGTACAAGGGCGAACGATTCAACGGCGCGACGCACCTGGCCGGCCTGGCGCTGGCGGTGGCCGCTTCGGGCGCCCTGATCGCCCGCGCCGCCGAACTCAAGGTGGACACGCGGCAGGTGGTTGCCTGCACCGTGTTCGCCGCGTCGATGATCGCCGTCTATGCCTCTTCTGTACTGTTCCATTGCTCGCGCGGCCGCCGCAAGGCCTGGTGGGCCAAGGCCGACCATTGCGCGATCTACCTGCTGATCGCCGGCACGTACACGCCGCTGGCCTACGGGCCGGTGGAGCATGGCTGGGGCGCGGCCATGGGTGTGGCGATCTGGCTGCTGGCGGCGGTCGGCATCAGCCGCGAGCTGTGGTGGGCGCGGGGCGCGGCGCCGGCCCTGCCGCTTTATCTGGCGATGGGCTGGCTGGGCGTGATGTTCGCCGCGCCGATCGCGGGCGCCTTGTCCGCGGCTGGGCTGGCCTGGCTGCTGGCGGGCGCGACGGTCTATACCGCCGGTACGCTGTTCTACGCCAACGACCAGCGCTGGCCGCATGCCCACGGCATCTGGCACCTGTTCGTCATGGGCGGCACCGCCTGCCACTTCGTGACGGTGTTCGGCTTCCTGCGGCTGAGCCCGGCCTGAGCGGGGTTTCAGCGGGCCGCTAGCGCCAGCTTGCCAGCGGCAGCATGCCGCCGCGGTCCTTCACTTTGCGCATGACGATATGCGAGGACAGGTTCCGCACGCCCGGGATCTTGCTGAGCTTGTCTTCGACGAACTGTGAGAACGCCTTCAGGTTGCGCGTGCACACCGTCAGGATGTAGTTGGACGCGCCCGTCACGATGCTGGCCTCGGTGATCTCGTCATGCAGGGCGATGCCGGCCAGGAATTCCTCGTGCCAGCCGGGACGCGACTGGTCCAGCGATACATGGACGATGGCCTCCAGCTCGAAACCCAGTTTTTCGGCGTCCAGCACGGCGCGATAGTGGCGGATCAGCCCGCTTCCTTCCAGCGCGCGCACCCGCCGCAGACAGGCCGAGGGCGACAGCGCCACCTGCTCGGCCAGGTCCTGGTTGCTGAGGTGGCCGTTCTCTTGCAGCCGGTAAAGAATGCGCTGGTCTATGGCGTCGATCTGCATGGTGCAATCAAATTCCAAAAAAGTGGATTATGTGCAATTCAATGCGGAAACCTAGGGTAATCCGCGCCTGAATTTGCAATTTATCAGCCTGATCGCGCTGATAGTATGTAGCCAGAATATAGCCCCCCGGAGCACAAAATGAACACCCGTGAAGCCTGCGTAAATGCCGACCGCCAGGATCCCCTGGCGCCCCTGAAGGACCGTTTCGACCTGCCGCCCGGCGTCCTCTACATGGACGGCAATTCCCTGGGCGTGCTGCCCAAGGAGGCCGCCGGCCGCGCCGCCGCCGTGATCGGCCAGGAATGGGGTTCGGGCCTGATCCGCAGCTGGAATACCGCGGGCTGGTTCGAACTGCCCACCCGCCTGGGCGACAAGCTGGGCCGCCTGCTGGGCGCGCGCGAAGGCGAGCTGGTCGTGACCGACACGACCTCGCTGAACATCTTCAAGGCGCTGGCCGCCGCCTTGCGCATCCAGCAGCACCAGCACCCCAAGCGCCGCGTCATCCTGTCCGAACGCGACAACTTTCCGACCGATCTCTACATGATCCAGGGCATGATCGACCTGCTGCAGCAGGGCTACGAAATGCGCCTGATCGACGACGAACTGCCGCTGGAAAAGGCGCTGGACGAGTCCGTGGCGGTGATGCTGCTGTCGCACGTGAATTACCGCAGCGGCCAGATGCACGACATGGCCGCGGTGACCGCGCTGGCGCACGAGCGCGGCGCGCTGGCGATCTGGGACCTGGCTCACGCCGCGGGCGCGGTGCCGGTGGACCTGAACGGCGCGGACGCCGACTTCGCCGTGGGTTGCACCTATAAATACCTGAACGGCGGCCCGGGCTCGCCCGCCTTCATCTGGGTGGCGCCGCGCCACACCAAGGACTTCTGGCAGCCGCTGTCCGGCTGGTGGGGCCACACGCGGCCGTTCGACATGACCGTGGCCTACGAGCCCGCCGGCGGCGTGCGCCGCTATTTGTGCGGCACCCAGCCTATCGTGTCGCTGTCGCTGGTGGAATGTGGCCTGGACGTGGCGCATGCCGCCGACATGGCCGAGGTGCGCAAGAAATCGCTGGCGCTGGGCGACCTGTTCATCGCGCTGGTCGAAGAGCGCTGCGCCGGCCATCCTCTCACGCTGGTGACGCCGCGCAAGCACGCCGACCGCGGCAGCCATGTCAGCTTCCGCCATCCCAACGGCTTCGAGGTGATGCAGGCCCTGATCGCGCGCGGCGTGATCGGCGACTATCGCGAACCCGAGGTGCTGCGCTTCGGCCTGACGCCGCTGTATTTCGGCTATGCCGATGTCTGGGACGCCGTCGACATCCTGAAGGACGTGCTGGACACGCGTTCCTGGGACAAGCCGGAATTCAAGCACCGCGCCGCCGTGACCTGAGCGCCGCAACATAACCCCATTGCGCGGGCCAAACCGGCCCTGTATCCACAAAGAGAGCGCGGGACCTGGAGGAGACAATGCAACAACAAAAAGGATTCGGCCAGATCGCCGAACGCGAGCAGGGCCTTAAGCGGCGGCTGACGTCGGGGCAGATGAGCATGATCGCCATCGGCGGCGCCATCGGCACGGGCCTGTTCCTGGGCAGCAAGTTCGCCATCGGCTTTGCCGGACCCAGCGTGATCATCAGCTATGCCATCGGCGGCTTGATCACGTTGCTGCTGATGGGCTGCCTGGCGGAAATGACGGTGGCGCATTCCACCTCGGGCTCCTTCGGCGCCTATGCCGAACACTACGTCGGCCCGCTGGCGGGGTTTCTGGTGCGCTACGCGTACTGGTCCTGCGTGGTGCTGGCGGTAGGCACCGAAGTCACGGCCGTGGCGGAATACATGAAGTTCTGGTTCCCGGACGTGCCCGGCTGGCAGTGGGTCTGCCTGTTCTCGGCAGTGCTGATCTTCATCAACGCCATGAGCGTCAAGACCTTCGGCACGGTCGAATACTGGTTCTCCACGATCAAGATCACCGCCATCGTGGCCTTCATCATCCTGGGCGCCTACGTGGTCTGGGGCAATCCGCAGTACGGCACAGCGCTGTACACCTCGCATGGCGGGTTCTTCCCGAATGGCGTCTGGGGCATGTGGATCGCCGTGGTCATCTCGATCTTCAGCTATCTCAGCGTGGAGATGATCGCGGTGGCGGCGGGCGAGGCCGAAGACCCCGAGCGCGCGGTCAAGCAGGCGTTCCGCGCCACCATCGTCCGGCTGGTGGTGTTCTACCTGCTGACGCTGGCGCTGATCCTGGCCATCGTGCCCTGGGACGAGGCCGGCAAGGGCGGCAGCCCCTTCGTCAAGGTGATGCAGGCGCTTGAGATCCCGGGCGCGGCAGGCGTCATCAACTTCATCGTGCTGGTGGCGGCGCTGTCGGCCATGAACAGCCAGCTCTACATCACCACGCGCATGATGTTCAGCCTGTCGCGCGCCGGCCATGCGCCGTCCGCGTTCGGCAAGCTGACGCGCAGCGGCACGCCGCTGAACGCGTTGCTGCTGTCCACCAGCGGCATTGCCATCGCCGCGGTGCTGAACGTGCTGTACCCCGAGACCTCGTTCACGCTGATGATGGCGATTTCGATGTTTGGCGCGCTGTTTACGTGGATGATGATTTTCGTGACCCACTACTGCTTTCGCCGCCGCTGGGCGCGCGAAGGCGGCGGCAAGCTGTCGTTCCGCATGCCGGGCTTTCCGGTGCTGACGCTGCTGGGCGCGGGCGCGATGCTGGCCATTTTGGCCACCACCTACTTCACCAGCGTTTTCAAGATGACGCTGGTGTTCGGCGTGCCCTTCCTGGTGGTGCTGGCCGTGCTGTACCAGCTGCTGTTCCGCAGGCGTGGCGAAACGGTGGCGCTGACCCCGCGCGGCCAGCGTTCCTGATATTGCTACGCCCGGTTCAGCCACGGGCCTGGGGCCAGCGCCTCAGGCCCGTATTTCATGAGCGCGCGGCATGACTGCGCTTCAAGCGCTGGCCATGGCCGGCGCGGGCTGCTCCGCAGCTTGTTCCTGAGGCGCCGGCGCGAACACGCGCAACCGGTGGCCGTCGGGGTCCAGCGCCACGAAGGTGCGGCCGAAATCCATGTCGGTGGGCGCTTGCAGGATGGGCAGGCCGCGCAGGCTCCAGTCCAGGTGGCGGCGGTCCAGCGCCTGCGCGTCAGCAACGGTGAAGGCGAGTTCGGTCGCGCCGCCGCGGCCGGCGGCGGCAGGTTCCACCGTGTAGCGCGACCACAGGCCCAGCATCAGGCCGGAATCCAGCCTGAACAGCGCGAAGGTGGGGGAGCTTTCCGTGGGTGGACGCTGCAGCAGGGCGCTGTAGAACGCGGCGCTGGCGGCGGGCTTTTCAACGTAGAAAATCACGAAATTGGTGTCTGACATGATGCGCTCCGGGTGGTAGACGCGCTCATCTTAGACAGGGGTACTGTCAGTTTTTGGCAGTAGCTTTCAGCCGCGTTTTCAGCCGCAATTCTTCGGCGTGCGATCGATCGCGCGCCACTCCTTCAGCAGCGCATGGCGGCGCTTGGGATAACGCTCACCGGGCGTCAGCGTGGCGATGCGGTCGGTGCGGAAATGGCGGAAATCCTGCCGCAGTTCGCACCAGGCCATGACGATGCGCACGCTGTCGAAAAAACCCAGCGCGAACGGCCAGATCACCCGCGTGGAATCGGCGCCCTTGTCGTCGCGGTAGGTGATGTCGATCTTCTGTTCGCAGCGTATGGCCTGGCGGATCAGCGACAGGTCCACGCGGTCCACCACCTGCATCGAACTGGGACCGACCAGCAGCGGTATCGCGTCCAGCCCGTCGCGCAGTTCGCCCGGCAGCACGGCGCCGATCTTGGCCAGCGCGTTGCTCGCGGCCTGCGCCAGGCGCGGGTCGGCGCGGTCCGCCACCCAGCGGGTGCCTAGCACCAGCGCCTCGATCTCCTCGGTGCTGAACATCAGCGGCGGCAGCATGAAGCCCGGCCTCAGCACGTAGCCCACGCCCGGTTCGCCCTCGATCTCGGCGCCCTGCGATTGCAGGGTGGCGATGTCGCGGTACAGCGTGCGGATGCTGACGCCGAGGTCGGCGGCCAGTTGGCGGCCGCTGACGGGGCGGCGATGGCAGCGCAAGGTCTGCATCAGGCCCAGGAGGCGTTCGGTGCGGGACATGGGGGCGGACGGGGATGACGGATCCATAATGCTGCCACGAAATGGCAGCAGGCGGGGCCCGTCCGCAGCGGGGATGTCAGGCGGGCGGCAGGGCCATCAGCCAGTCGTGCACGCGGGCGGCCAGGTCCAGGCTGTTGCGGTCCATCATCAGCATGTGCGAATTGCCGGCGATGCCCAGTTCGGGCAGCGGCAGCAGGGTGACGCAAGCGTGCCGCCGCGCGAAATCGCGCACCCGCTCGCGCATGCGCGGCCAGCGCGGGTCCGTGTCCATGTTGTCGCCCATGAGGATCAGCGTGGGCGTGCGGTAGCCGGCGTCCAGTTCCGGGATGCTGGCCGGCTCCAGCGCCACCACGGCGCGCACCAGATCGGGCCGGGCGGCGGCCGCGCGGATGCCGAATACGCCCGCCTGCGAATGGCAGATGACGATCATGCGGCCGACCCGCTCCAGCAAGGCCAGATAGCCGCGCAGGACGGCGGCGTCGGTATGCACCCAGCGCGGCACCATCTGCGCGGCCAGCTCGCCGAAGGCTTCCACCGGGAACTGCGTGTTGCCATAGGCGCTGCCGGGGCCGGGGCGGGCGCCCGGGCGGCCGATGCGAAAACGCGTGTAGCAGTCTTCCTGCGCCTGCACGATGGGGCCTTCCGGCCAGATCTCGGGGACCGGCGCGTAGCCCGAGCGGCCGCGTTCCACGGCATCGCAGAGATAGGCGTCCCAGCCGCGCCGCAGGAAGGCATGGAGCCAGCCCTGGCGGCCGTCGGGCGTGGTCTCCCACGCCGCGCCGGTCATGCCGCCGCCATGCCAGAAGGCCAGGGGCGGGCGGCCGCTGGCCGGCTCGGCCAGGAAGTACTGCGCGTACATCTGCTCGACGCGGTAGGTGCCGTTGGGGTCCAGCGCGACGGGCTGGCCGCCCTCGGCCATGACGACTTCGCGCCGCGGCAGACCGGATAAGCTGACCTCGCGCCCGCCGACATGGAAGGCGCCCATGTCGCGCAGACGGATCGGCGCGAGCGCGTCCGATGCGGCGCGGCCGGGTTCGTCCGCCATCATTCCGCCCGGATGTGGTTGGCCTGGATCACGTCCTTCCAGCGCGCGGTCTCGGCCAGCACGAAGTCGCCCAGCGCCTGGCGCGGGCCGGCGGCGGTTTCCACGCCCAGTTCGCGCATCTTGGCGGCGACCTCGGGCGCCTGCAAGGCGTCGTTGAAGGCTTGGTGCAGCGCGGCCAGCGTGGCGTCCGGCGTGCCGGCCGGCGCCATGATGCCGAACCAGGGCGTGATCAGGAAATCGGCCACGCCGGCCTCCGCGAAGGTCGGCACGTCCGGAATGGCCGGCGCGCGCTTGGCGCTGGCCACGGCCAGGGCCCGCAGCTTGCCCGCGCGGATGTTCGCCAGCGATGCCGGCAGGTTGTCGAAATACATGTCGACCTGGCCGCCCAGCAGATCGGCCGCGACCTGTCCGGCGCCCTTGTAGGGGATGTGCGCCACGTCGATGCCGGTGCGCAGCTTCAGCAGTTCGGTGGCCAGGTGGGCCGAGCCGCCCACGCCCGACGAGGCCGAGTTCAGCTTGCCCGGATGGGCGCGGGCGTAGGCCAGCAGCTCGGCCACGGTCTGCGCCGGCACCTTGGGATTGACGACCAGCACGCTGGGCACCGTGCCGACCATGGCGACGGGCGCGAAGTCCTTGACGATGTCGTAGGGCGCGGGCTGGTAGAGCGAGGGCGCGACCGTGCAGCCGAAGGCGCACATCAGCAAGGTGTAGCCGTCGGGCGCGGCGCGCGCCACCGCCTGCGCGCCGATGTTGCCGCCGGCGCCGGCGCGGTTTTCCACGATCAGGGGCTGGCCGAGGCGCTTGGCCAGGCTGTCGCTGAGGATGCGGGCCAGGATGTCGGGCGTGCCGCCGGCGGGGAAGGGCACCACCAGCGTCACGGGGCGTTCGGGGAAGGCGGCGGCGGCCGGTTGGGCTGCGCCCGCCAGCAGCGCTGCGCCGGCCAGCGCGGCCGCCATCCAGCGGCGGGGGGAAGCGCGCCAGCGCGCGGCGGTCGGGCCCAAGGGGTTCATTGCGGCAGTCTCCGGAAAGTCGGGTCGGGTGCGGAAGGCCCCGATCTGCCGCGGACTGTAGCCAAGGCCGGCGGCCTTGCCCAATGCTGGCTGCGCAAGCCATATATGTCGAAAATGGTATGGAATTTTCAAAGCATGCATTTCAGGCATAGTATGGGCGGCATGAGCGACGCCCAATCCTTGCCCTATCTGCGCCGGCTGGACATGAACCTGCTGCTGACGTTCGACGTCCTGATGCGCACTCGCAGCGCCACCGCCAGTTCAGCCCTGCTGCATAAGACGCAGCCCGCCATCAGCCGTGACCTGGCGCGCCTGCGCCGCCGGCTGGAAGATCCCTTGCTGGTGGTGGTGAAGGGCCGATTCATTCCAACGGAGCGGGCGCTGGAACTGCATTCGGCGGTGCATGACGCGCTGGCGCAGATCGAAGCGGCGCTGCGTCCGGCCGAGGCTTTCGATCCGGCCAAGGCCAGCGGCGTGGTCAACATCGGCACCGGCGCGCACAGCGAGATCCTGCTGGCAGCGCCGCTGATCGAACGGCTGCACCGCGCCGCGCCGGGCATCACGCTGCGTTTCCAGTCGGTGCACGGAGACTTCGTGCCGGACGATCTGGACGCGGAACGGTTGGACATGGCCATCGGCCTGTTCGGCAAGGTGCCGGCGCGTTTCCATCGCGATACGCTGCTGAAGGACCGGCGCGTGTGCGTGGTGTCGGCGCGGCATCCCTGGGCAGGCAAGCGGGCGCTGGCGCTGGCCGATCTGCCGTCCATCAAGTGGTTCGCCTTCGCGCACATGTATGGCCGCGAAACCAACTTCGACCGCGCGCTCAAGCCGGATGCCAGCCGGCTGGAATTTTCGGCCTACCTGTCCGGCTTCGGCATCACGCCCTATGTGCTGCTGGACACTGATTACGCCACCACCATGCCGGCCAGCGTGGCGCGGGTGCACGCCCGGCATTTCCCCCTGGCGACGCTGGAACTGCCTGCCAGCCTGCGCAAGATCGAACTGGTGATGGTGTGGCCGCGGCGCCTGCATACGTCGCCGCTGCAGGCCTGGCTGCGCGGGCAGATCCGCGAGGTGCTGCGGGAACGCGTGGACGCTCCCGCAGCCGGTGCGGCTTAGGAACCGACCTTCTTGCCCGTCGCCACGTCGATGGCAGAGCCGTCTTCCAGGCTGACGCGGTAGATCTCGCGCACCACGTTGCCGGCGAAGCCGATCTCGACGATGGACACGTCCTTGAAGGTGGTGTTGATGCCGTCCGGCAGCACGGCGTTGAACTTGTCGGACTCCTGCTTCATGGCGTCCTGCAGGCGCGTGTCGTACAGCGCCATGCTGTAGACCAGCGTGGTGTGCGGATTGTGCGCGCGCACTTCCTTGCCGTCCTGCATGATGTTCACGCCGCTCACGCCCATGGTCTTGACCAGGTCTTTTCCGGCGTCGCCCATCTTGGCGTAGACCGGACCGGTGACGCGCGGCAGCGGGCCATCGCGCAGCGGCGCCAGCGCGGCGGTTGCGACGGTGTTGTAGCGCATCATGTCCTCGAAGCCCTGGCCGCTCTTGACCACGCCCAGGTCCAGCCACCACGGATGGCCCGCGCCCTTGGCGGCTTCGGTGGGATAGAAGTTCTTCAGCGTGACCTGCAGCGGGGCCGGCGGCTTGGGCAGGGCCTTGAGCATGCGGGCGGGCGTTTCAGGGTCGGCGCTGTGGATGTGCACCACCGTCACGTGCGGCATGTTGGGTGTTTCGGCCTCGGTCTTCAGGCCCAGCTGGAGCAGGTCGGCCTTCAGCGTGCCGTTGATCTTGGCGTCCAGGATGGCGTTGACGTCCTGGGGCAGGCGGTAGACCACGCCGTAGGTCGCCTTGTGTTCGCGGAACCCGGTCTGGTCCAGGGCGCTGTTGTCGATGGGAGCGGCGGCATGCGCGGCCGAGGCGGAAACGAACAGGCCGAGGGCGGCCAGCTGGAAGACACGCTTGATCATGGAGATTCCTTTTGTTTGTGTGAGCCCGCGAGAGTCATCCGCAGTGTGGCCAGCGCGGATGTAATGCGTATTGCACCAAGCAAAAGAATTCCGATACCAGCCTGCACATGCCCGATAGCTCGCGGGCGCCGGCTGATATCCAGCTACCCCAGAAAGACGATGGCCACGATGGCGATGCCCAGCAGCAGGTTGATGCCCACCCAGCGGCGTATGCCGCCCATGGCCTGGCCGCCCTGGGGCCAGTCGGACGCGGCGACCGCCGCCCGCAGCTGCGGGTAGAGCACGAAGCGGATGTAGGCGTAGATGGCCGTCATGACCAGGCCGCCCGAGGCCATGAGGGTCCAGCTGCGCGGCATGAAGAAGGCGCCGCCCGTCTGCGCCGCCTGGCTGGCTTCCTGGCCGATCATGATCGCGCCCGTCGCCAGGATCAGAAGAATGGCCGCCAGCACTGCATTCAGGAACGGCCCCAGCACCGCCGCCATCAGCCGCAGCCGGACCGGCGGTTCCAGCTGCGCGGCCGCCGGCCGCAGGAAACAGTGCGCGAAAAGCATGCCCCCGACCCAGAGGATCACGGCCATCAGGTGGATGAATTTGAGCGCGGCATAGAGCATGGGGCAGGCCTGTAGGGAGGAATCCGTCCCCATCATATCGCCGTCAAGCTCGGCGCGCGGGCTTGACCGGAATCATGGTTTTGCATTTAGAATGAGATTGATTTCTATTTGTGATTGAAAGTTCAGGGAGCCACCCGTGCCGAATCCCGCGGTCGCCGCCGGCGACAACGTCCATCTGCTGTACCGCGCTCATCATGGATGGCTGCATGGCTGGCTGCGCGCCAAGCTGGGCAACAGCTTCGACGCCGCCGACCTGGCGCAGGACACCTTCGTGCGGGTGCTGCGCCACCGCCACGAACTGGACGCCTTGCGCGAGCCGCGCGCCTATCTCACCACCATCGCCAAGCGCCTGCTGCTGAACCACCATCGGCGGCGCTCGGTGGAGCAGGCCTATCTGGAAGCCCTGGCCTTGATGCCGGAGGCGCTGGCGCCCTCGGCCGAGCAGCGCCTGATCATCCTGGAAACGCTGCAGGAAATCGACGAGATGCTGGCCGGCCTGTCGCTGCCGGCCCGCCAGGCCTTCCTGATGGCGCAGCTGGAAGGACTGAGCCATGGCGAAATCGCCGCCCGCCTGAACGTGTCGCTGCGCACCGTGCATCGCTACATCGCCAAGGGATTCGAACAATGCATCATGGCGTCGATCTGAACCCGCAGGCCGAGGCGGCGCCCGAGCTGCCCGCCGTCGAACGCAGCGTGGCGCGCGAGGCCGCGCGCTGGCTGCTGCGGCTGAGTTCGGGCCGCGCCACCGACGCCGACCAGCGGGCCTGTGAACTGTGGCGCGCCAGCAAGGCCGAGCACGAGCACGCCTGGCAGCGCGCGCAGCGCGTGAATGAGCGCTTCGGCCTGATCCCGGCGGCGCTGGGCATGGCCACCTTGAACCGCCCCGGACTCGGAAGCCGCCGTGCCGCGCTCAAGACGCTGATTGCGCTGGTGGCGGCCGGGCCCGTCGGTTGGGCAGCCTGGCGCGCCGATCCGCTGGACTGGACCGCGGACTACCGCAGCGCGCCGGGCGAACGGCGCGAAGTGGCGCTGGCGGATGGCTCCACGCTGCTGCTGAACACGGCCAGCGCCGTCGACGTGATGTACAGCTCCACGGCGCGCCTGCTGCGCCTGCGCGCCGGCGAGATCGCGGTGCATGCCGTGGCCGACACGGCGCCTGCGCCGCGGCCCTTCGTGGTGCGCACGAGCCTGGGAGACATCGAGGCGCGGTCCTCGCGATTCTGCGTGCGCCAAGAAGGCGGCGTGTGCCGCGTCAGCGTGCAGGAAGGGCGGATCCGCGTCGGCAGCGCCGCGCATCCGCGCAGCCTGGTCAGCCTGGAGGCCGGCCAGCAGAGCAGCCTGACGGACGCGGGCGCGTCGCCGCCATCCCCTGCGGATCCGCATGCCAGCGACTGGCAACGTGGCGTGCTGTATGCCAACCGCATGCGGCTGGACGCCTTCGCGGCCGAACTGGGCCGCTACCGTTCCGGCATCCTGCGTTGCGATCCCGAGGCCGCGCATCTGCGCATCTCGGGCGCGTTCCAGGTGCGCGATACCGATGCGGTCCTGGCGGCCTTGCCCGCGACCTTGCCGGTGCGGGTGCGCTATCGCACGCCGTACTGGGTGACGATCACCTTGCGCGCGGCTGCCGAGGCCTGAATCCGCGCTGTTACAAAAAAGGGGAGGGCCAGCTGTCCGATTCCGATTTCACGAGGGTCATGGTCTGTAGAGGCAAACGAATGCCGACACCTTTTGGATCGAAAGGACGACCATGGCTTATCTTCCCGCCGGCCGCGCAAGCGGCTCCCGACCCGCCCGAGGCCTGCAATGCCGCATGACCCGCCTGGCCGCCGCCGTGCATGCCGCCCTGGCGCTGGCTGCCGTGTCCGCCGCCTTGCTGCCCGCAAGCGCCGCGTGGGCGCAGTCCGCGCAGCAGACGCAGGCGCGCGGCTATCGCATTCCGGCGGGTGCGCTGGCCGAGGCGCTGCCGCGCTTTGCCGACAGCGCGGGCGTGACGGTGCTGTTCGACGCGGCGCTGGTGGGCCAGCGCCGCACGGCGGGACTCGATGGGGTCTATTCCGTGAATGAAGGCTTTGCGCGCTTGCTGGCGGGCAGCGGCCTGGGCGTGCAGGAGCGCAGCGCCCGCGTTTACGTGTTGCAGGCATTGTCCGCGGACGTGACGCAGTTGGCGCCGGTCCAGGTGGAAGGCGAGGGCGCGCCGGTCGCACCGGCCTGGGAAACCAGCACCGACCGCAAGCGCCTGGACGAACTGCAGGTCAAGAACTGGAGCGATTTCGGCAAGCGCGCCGAGCCCGGCGTGAGTTTCAACCGCACGACCAACAGCATCAATATCCGCGGCCTGGACCAGGACCGTGTGCTGACGCGCGTGGACGGTATCCGCCTGCCATGGCTGGACGACGGCGCGCGGGGCCTGAAGGGCGGCCTGGAAGCGGTGGATTTCAACAGCCTGTCGCGATTGGACATCGTGCGCGGCGCCGACGCCAGCGGCGGCGGCTCTGGCGCGATTTCCGGCACTGCCGACCTGCACACGCTGCAACCGTCTGACCTGCTGACCGACGGCAAGACCTTCGGCGCGCTGGCCAAGACCGACTACGACACGGCCGACAGCAGCTGGGGCGCCAACGCCGCGCTGGCGGGCCAGATCCACAGCAACACGTTCTGGCTGGTGCAGGCGGGCGTACGCAACGGCCATGCCCTGGACAATCGCGGCGACGTCGGCGGCTATGGACCCAAGCGCAGCGAACCCAGCCCGGAAGACTACGACCAGCGCAGCTTCCTTCTGAAGCTGCAGCAGCGCGTCGAAGGCGGCCACCGCTTCGGCCTGACCGGCGAATACTTCAAGCGCAACGCCGACATCGACAGCATGTTCGAGCAGGGCGCGGGCACCAGCTATCTGTACGGCGAAAACAGCACCCGCAAGGAAACCGAGCGCCAGCGCGTGTCCTTCGATTACTCGTACAAGGCGCCCGGCGCGGACAGCCTGATCGACACGGCCAGCGCGGTCGTCTATTGGCAGCGCCTGCAGCTGGACAGCTCGCTGAGCGGCGTGCGCAGCGTCGATTCCCGGGCCTACGCCATACCGGGCGATCCGTTCCGTTACGGCTATCCCAGCGGGCCATATGGCCGCAGCAACTCCATCCGTCAGACCATGTTCGGCGCCAATGCCGAGATCACCAAGCGTCTGGCAGGCGCGTCGGTGTCGCAGTTGTGGACCGTGGGCGGGGAATGGTACGGCAACAAGACCGAGCAGTACTCCGGCGGCTACGACAATTGCCCGGCGATCCCGGCAGGCACGCGGGCGCCGATGGGTCCGCGCCTGTGCGACATGCTGCACACCAACCAGGCCGACGTGCCGCAGTCCAAGGGCAACCAGTGGGCTCTGTGGGTGCAGGACGAATTCAGCTTCGCCGACGGCCGCTACACCATCATGCCGGCGCTGCGCTACGACCACTACGAACAGAAGCCGCAGTCCACGGCCAGCTACGAAAGCAACCCGAACGCGGGCGCGCTGCCGCCGTCCAACAGCGGCAGCCGTTTTTCGCCCAAGCTGCTGGCCACCTGGAAGGCCGCGGACGAACTCAGCCTCTATGCCCAATACGCATACGGCTTCAAGGCGCCCAGCCCGACGCAGCTCTACACCAACTATGGCGGCCCCGGCACCTACCTGCGCGTGGGCAATCCCTATCTGAAGCCTGAAACCAGCAAGGGCT
Source organism: Achromobacter sp. PD1 (assembly GCF_048541815.1). NCBI lineage: Bacteria > Pseudomonadati > Pseudomonadota > Betaproteobacteria > Burkholderiales > Alcaligenaceae > Achromobacter > Achromobacter sp. PD1. The sequence goes on along the minus strand of NZ_CP183349.1, from coordinate 4,670,356 downwards.
GGGAGCTGGGCGCCAAGATCGGTTCCGATTCCCTGGGCGGCGCGGTATCGTTGTTCGACAACCGCTACCAGAACTTCATCGACGGCGACGTGCCGCTGAACGCGTCCTCGCCCCAGTGGCAGCCGGGCTGGGCCGGACAGTACCCCTTGGGCGTGACCGGCAACGTCAACCGCGCCAAGGTGCGCATCTACGGCGCCGAAGCCAGCGCGCACTGGAAGTTTTCGCCCGGCTGGCGCACCTGGGGTTCGCTGGCGTGGGCCGTGGGCAAGGACGAAAGCACGGGGCAGTACCTGAACTCGGTGGCGCCGCTGAAGGCGGTGCTGGGCCTGGGCTATAGCCGCGATGCGTGGGGCGTGGACGCCATGCTGACCACCGCCCTGAAGCGCGACAAGGTCGAGTACCCCGATGCCACGGCCACGGCCCGCAATCCCGATTTCCAGGCGCCCGGCTACGGCGTGGTGGACCTGATGGGCTATTGGCGTCCGGCCGCGGTGAAGGGCCTGCAGGTGCAGGCGGGCGTTTTCAACCTGTTCGACAAGAAGTATTGGGAGGCCATCAACGTGCCGACCGCCGGCGCCATCGCCATTCCGCGGCCGGTCGATTGGTACACGGAACCGGGACGCAGCCTGCGCGTCTCACTGACATACCAGTATTGATCCAGACCCGCCGCCGGTCCGGACCATACCGGGGCGGCGGTGGTTTACGCAAACCTTAGCAACGGCCGGAGGGCCCACGATGAGCAACACCGATTTCACGTCCCGCGCCCAGGAACTGCGCGCCCGCAACGAGGCCCTGGCCGCCTCGCAACCCAAGCTGCGCGCCCGCAATCTGGCGCAGGCGCTGGGAGTGTCCGAAGCCGAATGGGTGGCGGCGCAATGCGGCGGCCTGAAGGCCACGGCCCTGCACGGCACGCCTCAGGAAATCTTCCGCGAACTGGGCACGCTGGGCCCGGTCATGGCGCTTACCCGCAACGACTGGTGTGTGCACGAGCGCCATGGCGTGTATGAGGATATCCAGGCCGAAGGTCCGGTAGGCCTGGTGCTCGGACCGGACATCGACCTGCGCGTGTTCTTCACGACCTGGAAGTCGACCTGGGCAGTCGAACAGGACGGCCGCCACAGCCTGCAGTTCTTCGATGGCGCGGGCGTGGCGGTGCACAAGGTCTACCGCACCGACGCTACCGACGCCGCCGCCTACGATGCTCTGGTCGCCAAGTTCGCGGGCGAGGCGCAATGGCCCGAGACCCAGCCCTATGCGCCCGCCGCCGACGCCGACCGGGTCGAGAACAGCGCGCAGTGGCGCGAAGCCTGGCTGGGCATGCAGGACACGCACGAGTTCTTTCCCCTGCTGCGCAAGTTCAAGGTGTCGCGCCTGGCCGCCCTGGCGGGCGCGGGCGAGGATCTGGCGCAGCAGGTACCGGCCGATGCCGTCGAACGCATGCTCGAATCCGCGGCGCAGTCCGGCCTGTCCATCATGTGCTTCGTGGGCAACCGCGGCATGATCCAGATCCATACCGGCCCGGTGCAGCAATTGCGCCGCACCGGCCCCTGGTACAACGTGCTGGACCCGAAGTTCAACCTGCACCTGGATACCACCGCCATTGCCTCGGCCTGGGTGGTGAACAAGCCGACCTCGGACGGTTGGGTCACCTCGCTGGAGCTGTATGCCTCGACGGGCGACCTGATTGCGCAGTTCTTCGGCGAGCGCAAGCCCGGCAAGCCGGAACTGACGCAATGGCGCGAACTGATGATCAGCCTGTGCAGCGTGCCGCTGGCCGCCTGAGCCCATAAGGACGTAGCGATGAAAAAATGGTTGGCAATGGCGGCGGGCTGGGCAATCGCGCTCGGCGCGTACGCGGCGCCGCCCGCCCGGGTAGTGACCTTGGGAGGCACCGTGACCGAAATCGTGTATCAGCTGGGGCAGGGCGGCAAGCTGGTGGGAGACGATCTCTCCAGCCTCTATCCCGAGGCCGCGACCAAGCTGCCGCGCGTCGGCTACTACCGTTCGGTACCCGTGGAAGGCGTCTTGTCGCTAAAGCCGGATCTGGTGCTGGCCTCTGAGCAGGCCGGCCCGCCGGACTCGCTCAAGCGGCTGGCGGACGTCGGCGTGCGCGTCGTCACCGTGTCGGACGCGCCGTCGGTGGATTCGCTCAAGTCGCGCATCCGCGGCATTGCGGACGCGCTGGGCGTGGCGCCGGCGGGCGAACGCATGGTGGAAGACGTCACGCGCGAGCTCGCGCGCGCCGAGGCTGTGCCCGCGACGCGCGCGCGGGCGCTGCTGCTGATCAACCGCACGGGCTCGCCGCAAGGCGCCGGCCGCGACACCGCCGCCAACGAAGTCATGCACCTGGCGGGGCTGGTGAACGTGCTGCAAGATCAGCATGGCTATAAGCCCTTGTCCGCCGAGGCCATGGGCGCGCTGGCGCCTGACCTGATCATCGTGACGCAGGCATCGCTGGACGCCGGCGGCGGCATGGACGCCTTCCTGCGCATGCCCGGCATCGCGTCCACCCAGGCGGCCGCGAAGCGGCGCATCGTGGTGATGGACGACCTGCTCATCCTGGGCATGGGACCGCGCCTGCCGCTGGCGCTGACCCAGCTCAAGCAGGAGGTTGCGCATGTCATGGCGCGTTAGCGCGCCGCTGGCGTTGGGCCTGCTGGCAGCGGCCCTGATGCTGGCGGTGGTGGCCGCCACCGCCAACGGCGCGGTGGCGATCCCCCTGCGCGAACTGCCGTCCTTGTTGTGGGGCGCGCCCACGCCCGAGACTGCCTTGTGGCGCAATGTGCTGATCGACATCCGCTTGCCGCGCGTGCTGTTCGCGCTGGTGGCGGGCGCCGGCCTGGCGGTGGCCGGCGCGGCCATGCAGGCGCTGTTCCGCAATCCGCTGGCCGAGCCCGGCCTGATCGGCATATCGGCGGGCGGCGCGCTGGGGGCGGTGGCCGCCATCGTGCTGACGTCCGGCGGTTTCTGGGTCACCGCGCCTGCCGCCTTCGCCGGCAGCCTGCTGGCCACGCTCTGCGCCTACGCGGTGGGCCGGCGCGTGCCGGGCGTGGCGGGGCTGTTGCTGGCGGGCGTGGCCATCACGGCCATGGCGTTCAGCTTGATCGGCCTGTTCACCTTCGTCGCCACCGATGCGCAACTGCGCGACCTGACGTTCTGGAACATGGGCAGCCTGGGCGGCGCGAACTGGAAGGTGTTGTCGTTCCTGGGGCCGTGGGTGCTGCTGGTGAGCCTGTGGCTGATGAGTCAGTGGCGCGTCATGAACGCGCTGCTGCTGGGCGAACGCGAAGCCCAGCACCTGGGCTACACGCTCAAGCGCGTGCGGGCCAGGCTGGTGCTGGCCAGCGCGCTCATCGTGGGACCGCTGGTCGCCGCCACGGGCACCATCGTCTTCGTCGGCCTGGTGGTGCCGCACCTGGTGCGCATGACGCTGGGCGCCAATCACCGCTGGCTGCTGCCCGCGACCGTCCTGGCCGGCGGCCTGGCGCTGATCCTCGCGGATTGGCTGGCGCGTACCGTGGTGGTGCCGGCCGAACTGCCCATCGGCCTGGTGACCGGCCTGGTGGGCGGGCCGTTCTTCTTGTGGCTGCTGGCGCGCGGACGGAGGATAGGATGACGCTTTCCGCGCAAAACGTGACCGTGAACCGCGGCGCAGCGCGCATTCTCACCGATGTATCGCTGGATATCCGCCCCGGAGAAGTGGTGGGCTTGCTGGGGGCCAACGGCGCTGGCAAATCCACCCTGCTGGGCGCGTTGTCAGCGGAATTGGCTGCCGATGCGGGCCAGCTGAGTTTGGGCGAGACCCCGCTTGCCGCCATGCCGCACCGGCAACAGGCGCGCCGCCGCGCCGTGCTGCCGCAAAAGCCGGGGCTGAGCTTCGACCTGAGCGTGCGCGAGGTGGTCGCCATGGGCGCCTATCCGTTCCCGGAGTTGGCGCCATCCGTGGTGGACGCGCTGGTGACGCAAACGCTGGCAGAGGCCGACGCGGCGCATCTTGCCGGGCGGCGCTATCCCGAGCTGTCCGGCGGCGAACAGCAGCGCGTCCAGTTCGCCCGCGTATTGGTTCAATGCCATGCCGCGCGCGAACGCGACGAGCCGCGCTACCTGTTGCTGGACGAACCCACCGCCAGCCTGGACCCCAAGCATCAGGGCGACCTGCTGCGGCGCTCCTGGGAGCTGGCCCATGCCGGCAATACGGGCGTACTGGTGATCCTGCACGATATGAATCTGGCCGCGCGCTGGTGCGACCGCCTGCTGCTGCTCTGCGGCGGACGCGGCATCGCGCAGGGGACGCCGGCAGAGGTCCTGACGCCGGCCAATCTGTATCTGGCCTACGGCATCGACGCGCAGGTGATTGCGCATCCCCTGCAAGCCGGCCGCCTGCTGGTGCTGACGGCGTGACTCGGGCCGCGGGGCCGGTAAAATAGGCGATACCCCGGTATTCGCCTTTTTCAACATTTACCCAACAGGACCCCGTGTCATGCCTACTTTTGACGTCGTCTCCGAAGTCGACAAACACGAACTCTCCAACGCCGTCGACCAGGCCAACCGCGAACTGGCCACCCGCTTCGATTTCAAGGGCAGCGACGCCAAGTTCGAGCTCGACGAGTTTGTCGTAACGCAGGTCGCTTCCAGCGCCTTCCAGCTCAAGCAGATGCTGGACATCCTGCGCGGCCGCCTGTCGGCCCGCGGCATCGACGTGCGCTGCCTGGACGTGGCCGATCCCCTCGAAAACCTGGGCGGCGCCCGCCAGAAGGTCACCATCAAGCAGGGCATCGAGCAGCCGGTGGCCAAGAAGCTCATCGCCGCCATCAAGAACGCCAAGCTCAAGGTGGAATCGCAGATCAACGGCGACAAGCTGCGCATCAGCGGCAAGAAGCGCGACGACCTGCAGACCGCCATCGCGCTGCTGAAGAAGACCGACGTCGACCTGCCGCTGCAGTTCGAAAACTTCCGCGACTGATCCGCCCCGCGCCAGGGTGCCGCGCACCCTGCGGACCTGGAGGGGCCATGGGACATTCCAACGAGTTGCAGCTGGTCGTCGAACTGGTGCGCGCCGGCGGCATGTCCGCCGCCGCCCGCGAGCTGGGCGTCACGCCGGCCGCGGTCAGCAAGCGGCTGGCCCAGATCGAGGCGCGGCTGGGCGTGCGGCTGGTCAACCGCAGCACGCGGCGCCTGAGCCTGACCGCGGAAGGCGAGGTCTACCTGGAAAACGCCCGCCGCATCCTGGGCGAGATCGAAGACCTGGACCAGCTGATCGCCAGCCGCCAGGACAGCCCGCGCGGCCTGCTCAAGGTCAACGCGCCGCTGGGTTTCGGCCGCAGCTACATCGCGCCCGCGATTGCGGAATTCGCCCAGAAATATCCCGAGGTGTCGCTGCAATTACAGCTGACCGACAGCCCGGCCGACTTCGTGCAGGACGCCGTCGACGTGGCCGTGCGCTTCGGCGACCTGCCCGACACCCGCCTCATCGCCCGCAAGATCGCGCCCAACCGGCGCCTGGTCTGCGCGTCGCCGGGCTACCTGAAGAGCCACGGCATTCCCGCCACGCCGCACGACCTGGCGCGGCACCAGTGCATCGTGCTGCGGCAGAATGAAGCCGCGTACGGCCTGTGGCGCTTCACCAAGGGACGCCGCAGCGAAACCGTGAAGGTGCGCGGCAACCTCAGCAGCAATGACGGCGAAGTGACGCTGACCTGGGGCCTGGCCGGCCTGGGCATCCTGCAGCGCGCCGAATGGGACCTGGCGCGCTATCTGCGCAGCGGCAGGCTGGTGCAGGTGCTGGAGGACTACGCCTTGCCGCAAGCCGACATCTACGCGGTCTTTCCGGAACGGCACCATCTGTCGGCCAAGGTGCGCGTGTTCGTGGACTTCCTGGTGGCGTATTTCAGGAAGGGCGCGGAAGACCGGTGGTAAGCCCGGCCTTCGCTCAGGCCGTCCACAGGTGCTGCGCCGCGTAGGCGCGCCAGGGCCGCCAGGTTTCGGCGCGGGCCAGCAATTGCGCGGGCGTATAGGTCCGCACTTCCAGCCTTTCCAAGGCCCGGATCAGGCCGATGTCGGCGGACGGAAACGCGTCCGGCTCGCGCAACTGGCGCAGCGCGATGTATTGCGCCGTCCATTCGCCCACGCCCCGTATTGTGCGCAGCCGGCGGACCGCATCCTCCAGGCCGCCGGCGGCATCGAACAGATGCCTGTCCGCCACCGCCGCCGCGGCGACCGCCGACAAGGTTGCTGCGCGGCTGCGCGGCATGCCCAGCGAGGCCAGCTCGGCCGCCGCCACGGCTTCAGGCAAGGGGAATACATGCGTCAGCGCGCCTTCTGGACGCGCCATGGCCGCGCCGTGCGCGGCCACCAGCTTGCCGGCCAGGCGTATGGCCGCGGCCACCGTGATCTGCTGGCCCAGCACGGCGCGCATGGCCAGCTCGAAGCCGTCCCAGGCGCCGGGCACGCGCAGGCCAGGCCGCGCGCTGATCAGCTCGGTCATCACGGGATCGCTGGCGAACTGCGCGGCGATGGCGACCGGATCGCTGGCCAGGTCGAAGACGCGGCGCAGGCGCGCGATGATGGCCGGCAGCGCCTGCAGCCGGGGAAAGCGCACCGTGGCCTCGAGCGCATCGCCGCGGCCCGGGCGCACCGTCACCGTGCCTTGGCAGCCGTCCAGCAGGACGGTGCGCGCGTAGCTGTCGTCCGTGACCTGCTCGATGCCGGGAATCGCGCGCAGCCGCAGGAAGGCCAGCATGGCGTCCCAGTCATAGGGCGGGCGGTAGCGCAGCAGCAGCTTGATCTCGCCTTCTTGCGCCGCCGACACTTCCGGCTTGCCGGAGCGCCGCAGGTCGCCTGGGGCGCGCGCGAACAGGTCGTGGAAGATCTCGTTGAAGCGGCGGATGCTGCCAAAGCCCGATGCGAAGGCGATCTCCGCCATCGGCAGCCGGGTCTCGTGGATCAGCTGCTTGGCCAGCAGCACGCGCCGCGTTTGTGCCACGGCCACGGGCGAGGCGCCCAGGTGCTGGCGGAACTGGCGCCGCAACTGGCGTTCGCCCACGCCCAGGCGCTGCGCCAGCACGTCCACGCCGTCCTCGTCCAGCGCGCCCAGTTCGATCAGCTGTAGCGCGCGGGCCACGCCATCGGGCAGCTCATGCCCCGGCCCGACCTCCGGCGCGGTCTCTGGCCGGCAGCGCAGGCAGGGGTGGTAGCCGGCCTCTTGCGCCGCTGCCGCCGTGGCATAGAACGTGACGTTCTTCGACAATGGGGTGCGTGCCGGACAGACCGGACGGCAATAGATGCGCGTGGTCTTCACGGCGGTGAAGAAGCGGCCGTCGTAACGGGAGTCGCGCACTTGGATGGCGCTGTAGCAGGCGTCGTGGTTCAGGTCCATGAGATCATGCTAACGCCGCGGCGAGCGTTGGATCTAGCGGTTTTCGGACAGTGTTGTGGATGCGGCATTCTTGTCCGAAAACCGCCAGCGCAGAGCCCGCGTCAACGCCTATAGTGCTTCGGTCGATCACCTACGCTGGAGTCCGCCATGCCCGTCCAAACCCAGGCTTTCTTTCTTGAGCGCGTTCCCACGCCCATCGGCCTGATGCTGGTCCTGAGCGACGAGCAGCGGCGCCTGCGGGCGGTCGATTGGGAAGACTACGAAGCGCGCATGCACCTGCTGTTGCGCAGGCAGTACCGCAAGCAGCAGGTCGAATTGCGCGATGCGGTCCAGGCGTCGCCCGCGCGGCGCGCGCTGCTGGACTACTTCGACGGCGACGTGCGCGCCATCGACGCGCTGGACGTGGCCACCGGCGGCACCGATTTCCAGCGCGCGGTGTGGCGGGCATTGCGGGAAGTATCGGGCGGCCAGTCGATCAGCTACGGCGCGCTGGCGCACCGCATCGCGCGTCCCGCCGCCGTGCGCGCGGTGGGCGCGGCCAACGGGGCGAATCCCATCGGCATCGTCGTGCCTTGCCACCGCATCGTGGGCGCGGACGCTGCCCTGACCGGTTACGGCGGCGGTTTGCACCGCAAGCGCTGGTTGCTGGATCACGAGCAGAGATGGCTTGAAAATTCTTGTGACAGGGTTGAATAGATTTGTAGCGTGTTAAGCATCTGGAGGGCATATCATGCGTCCCCTTCAGAGCAACCCGCAACAGGAATCAAAGATGTTTATGCCGCGCCCCTTGCGCATGTTCGCAGTTCTGGCCGTCACGCTGGCGCTCGCCGCGTGCGGCGACGACAGCGCCAAGAAGGAAGCGAAAGCGTCCGAGCCGACTACCGCTCAGTCCGAGATCATCAAGTACAACCAGTACGTCGACACCGCCAACAGCATTTCCACGACGTTCGAGCAGGCGCTGGAACGCTACGAGGCCTACGCCGTCCCGGCGCTGAAGGAAGGCAAGCCGCTCAAGGATTTCGTCATCAGCAACGACTCGACGATCCAGCGCACCAAGGAGAAGCTCGATCGCGCGCTGGCGATGTCGACGCCTATCGCCGAGATTGACGCGCCCGCCAAGGCGTTCTCGGATGCGCTGGGCAAGCTGGCGCCGCTGAGCCATGAACTGCAGAACTATGCTGCAACCAAGACCTTCCTGTCCGACAACGGCGCGCTGGCGCGCGAGAAGAGCCCGGCCTACGTCGCGGCGCTGACCGAAGTCGTGAAGGCGGAAAACGGCTTCTACCGCGGCATCTCCATCAAGGACACGGCCAACACCAAGGAAGCCTTTGAAAAGGCCAAGAAGGACACGGTCGCCTATTACCGCGCCGGCATGGTCTATTACGGCAAGGCTACGATGGACAAGGCGTCGGGCGTGTTCGAGGGCAAGGGCCTGGGCGCCGACCAGGAGGCCTTCAAGCAGGAGCTGGACAAGATGAACGAAATGGCGCTGGGCTTCGACAAGAAGACGCGCGAGGCCGATGCCAAGGGCTGCACCGGCATGATGATGAACGTCAACGGCTTCCTGGCCTCCGGCCGCAAGATTCTGGAGCACACCAACAATGGCCGCTACAAGGAAGACGCGGCGCGCACCGGTGCGTTCAAGATGATGCGTCCCACCATCGAGGACGACGCCAACAGTCTGCGCCAGAATTTCAACAACCTGATCTCCGACCTGAACATCGGCCGCTGCTGATTGCTGCATGCCTGCGGCCGGTCATGGCCGCTACCTGGAACAGCGCCACATGCGGGCGCTGTTTTTTTGCGCGTTCGCTTTTCCCGCCCGTGCGCCACCTTCAACTCCAGGTAAAAGATGTTTTGAATTCCATTGCGCCCGCCGCTCGCGGGCGTCAGTACAGTGCCGACAGCATCCCACCAGCAAGGAGCCCAGTCGGCATATGAAGACCTATCGCATCGCAACCATCCCCGGCGACGGCATCGGCAAGGAAGTGATTCCGGCCGGACAGCGCATCATGCAGGAACTGGCCCGGGACGGCGGCCTGAGCTTCGAGTTCGAGGATTTCGACTGGGGCGGCGACTATTACCGCAAGCACGGCGTGATGATGCCGGCCGACGGCCTGGACGCGCTGCGCGGCAAGGACGCCATCCTGTTCGGTTCGGCCGGCGATCCGCACATTCCCGACCACATCACTCTGTGGGGCTTGCGGCTGAAGATCTGCCAGGGCTTCGACCAGTACGCCAATGTGCGCCCGACGCGCATCCTGCCCGGCATCGACGCGCCGCTCAAGCGCTGCGCGCCGGGCCAGCTGGACTGGGTCATCGTGCGCGAGAACTCCGAGGGCGAATATTCCGGCGTGGGCGGCCGGGTGCACCAGGGCCATCCGCTGGAAGCCGCGACCGACGTGTCCATCATGACCCGCGCGGGCGTCGAACGCATCCTGCGCTTCGCCTTCAAGCTGGCGCAATCCCGTCCGCGCAAGCTGCTGACGGTGGTCACCAAGTCCAACGCGCAGCGCCACGCCATGGTCATGTGGGACGAGATCGCCCTGGAGGTGAGCCGCGAGTTTCCGGACGTGGCCTGGGACAAGGAACTGGTCGACGCGGCCACCGCCCGCATGGTGAACCGCCCGGCATCGCTGGACACCATCGTCGCCACCAATCTGCACGCCGACATCCTGAGCGACCTGGCGGCGGCGCTGGCCGGCAGCCTGGGCATCGCGCCCACCGGCAACATCGACCCGGAACGCCGCTATCCCTCCATGTTCGAACCCATCCACGGGTCGGCCTTCGACATCATGGGCAAGGGCCTGGCGAACCCGGTCGGCACCTTCTGGTCCGTGGTCATGCTGCTGGAGCACCTGGGCGAGACGCAGGCCGCGGCGCGGCTGATGCAGGCGATCGAAAGCGTGACCGCCGATCCCTCTCTGCATACGGGCGACCTGGGCGGAACCGCCACCACGGAGCAGGTCACGGCAGCCGTGTGCGCGAAGCTGGCGGCTGCGGGCAGGGCCAAGGCCGCATAGGCGTAGCAGACCCGCAGCAGACCCGAAGCAGACCCGCAGCGGGACCGGGGCGCGAGACCCCAGGCCCGCCGTGGGATCCACGACAACAAGCGAATTCCATTCGTACCGAGGAGACAAGCATGCACAAGAGAACGATACCCGCGCGCGTCCTGGCGCTGGCCTGCCTGGCGGGCCTGACCATCGCCGGCGGCGCGCAGGCGCAGGGCTATCCGGCCCGGCCGGTGAACCTGGTGGTGCCGTTTCCGGCCGGCGGCACCACCGACGTGCTGGCGCGCGCGCTGGGCCAGGAGCTCGCCAAGAGCCTGGGCCAGCCCGTGGTGGTGGAGAACAAGCCGGGCGCGGGTTCCACCCTGGGCGCGGATTACGTGGCCAAGGCTGCGCCCGACGGCTATACGCTGCTGATGGGCGCCGTGCATCACACCATCGCCACCAGCGTCTACAAGAGCCTGCATTACGACTTCCAGAAGGATTTCGCGCCGGTGACTACCGTGGCCCTGGTGCCCAACGTGCTGGTGGTCAATCCCAAGCTGCCGGCGCAGGACGTGAAGTCGCTGCTGAAACTGGCGCAAGGCCAGCCGGGCAAGCTGACCTATGGCTCGAACGGCATGGGCACGGGACAACACCTGATCGGCGCGCAGTTCGAAAAGGAAGGGCATGTGCAGTTGCTGCATGTGCCCTACAAGGGTAGCGGCCCGCTGACGACCGACCTGCTGGGCGGCCAGATCGACATGTCCTTCGACACCGTGACGCCGGTGCTGGCGCACATCCAGAGCGGCAAGCTGCGCGCGCTGGCGGTCACCACCAATCAGCGTTCGGCCGCGCTGCCCGATGTGCCGACCATGGAGGAAGCCGGCCTCAAACCCTTCAACATGGGGACCTGGTTCGGCGTGCTGGCGCCGGCGGCCACGCCGGCGGACGTGGTCGGGCGCCTGAATGCCGAGATGGTCAAGATCATCCGTTCGCCCGACTTCTCGCGGCGGATGGCGGAAATAGGCGCGGTGCCTATCGGTGATACGCCTGCCGAGATGAAGGCGCGCATCGGCGCGGATACCGAGAACTACGCCAAGCTGGTAAAGGACGCCAAGGTCGCGATCAACTGAGCGCGGCGCGCCTTCAGGCGCGGATCCAGCCGCGCGCGATCGGCAGGGCCAGCGCCTTGCGGTACAGGCCCTGCGCCGCGCCTGTCAGGGGCTCGCCGCAGCGGCGCCATGCCATGGCGGTCAGCCCGGCGGCCAGCGGCGCCAGCAGGAGTCCGCCCAGGATGTCCAGCGGGAAGTGCACGCCCAGGTAGACGCGCGAGGCACCGACCAGGACGGCCGCGGCCAGCGCCAGCCAGCCCCATCCGGCCCAGCGCCGGTCGTAGATCAGCGCGAACGCCAGCGTGGCGATGATGATGGTGTGATTGCTGGGAAACGAGGACGTCGCCTTGTGCGGGAAGAACGCATGTCCCAGGCCGAGGACGAAGGGGCGCGCGTGCGGCCAGAGCGCGCCGCACAGGTAGCTTGCGAACAGCGCCAAGGCGATGCTGGCCAACGCCTTCAGCGCCATGTCGCGCTGCGGCCGGCCGCCCCACAGCCACAGGGCGGCCAGTACGGCCGGCACCAGCAGGATCAGCCGGTTCGCCACCAGCATGGCGGCGTGGATCTGCCAGATCGGGGTGGCCGGGTCGGCGTTGATCGAAAGAAAAAGGGACTGGTTGAGGCTTTCAAGGGAATTCATGAATTGTCATCGCGGCGTAATGAAACGATTGCCGCGATGGTAATGATCCCAGCCGTCAGTCCGCTTACAAAAGGCCGCGGACCGCGTCCTTTTACTTCTGGATGCGTTTGCCCTGCGCGTCGATCACGGCTTCGCCGTCTTCCTTGGCGAAGGCGCCTTGCTGCGGGGCCGGCAGAATGTCCAGCACCAGTTCCGACGGGCGGCACAGGCGCGCGCCCAGCGGCGTCGTGACAAAGGGACGGTTCAGCAGGATGGGGTGCTGCTCGATCGCGTCCAGCAGCGCATCGTCCGAGAGCGACGTGTCGTCCAGGCCCAGTTCCTGATAGGGCGTGCCCTTTTCACGCAGGGCCTCGCGCACGCTGACGCCGGCCTTCTTGAACAGCGCCTTCAGGGTGGCGCGCGAGGGCGGCGTTTCCAGATACAGCACGACTTCCGGCTCGATGCCGGCGTTGCGGATCATGGCCAGGGTGTTGCGCGAGGTGCCGCACTTGGGGTTGTGATAGATGGTTACGTCGGACATGGAAGCTCCTCTTTCCGGTAGATCGTCATGCAAGGCTGTGAGCATAGTGCATCCGCGCCCGCGCTTCAGGCGCGCAGCTTCTTGCCCAGCCGCCGCCAGCCTATCACCGCGCCTGTCAGGCTGAGCGCCGCGCCGCCCAGGCTCAGGAACACCAGCAGGACGTCCCACAGCGGGCGGCGCGCCAGGAGGCCGGTCCAGTCCCAGCTATGCAGGAAGGCGAACAGCCAGCGGCTGGTGCGCGCGCCGCTGTCCTGCCGGCTCACGATCTGTCCCGTGCGCGGGTCCAGATAGACCCAGGTCGCCTGGGGATCGTCATAGGCCAGCCGCCAGACGGGAAGCGGCTTCTCGACATGGCCCAGCATCGCGTGTTCGTCGCGGGCGTAGTAATAGAAGTCGTAGGCCTGCAGCGTTTCGGCGCTGGCGAGCCGGGCGCCGGGGACCAGCCGGGCGGCGGCGGCGCGCAAGGCCGCCGGGTCGAACGCATGGGGCTGCGCGTTGCCGGCCGACAGCACCAGCGGGGCGCCAGCGGCGCTGCGCGCCAGCACTACGTCCTGGCCATCGGCGCGGGCCCAGCGCAATTCGCGCGGCGCCGCCGGCAGGGCGGCGATCAGCTCACCGGGCGCGGCCAGCGTGTCCCCCGGCGCGCCGGCATAGGCCGCCTGCGCCAAGGGCGGCGCGCCCGTGCTGAACAGCTTCCACGGATTCATGGACATCAGTCCGCTGAAGATCCAGGTGATGGTGATGACCGCGAACAGCAGGCCGCTCAAATGATGCCAGCGCATCATGTTTTCGCGGTAGGGCGAGCGGCTGCCGCTGGCATAGGGCCGCGAGAAGCGCCAGCGCAGGATGCCGACCACCGTGCCCGTCAAGGCCAGCAGCACCCCGGCGACCGACAGCCACACCACGATGTCGTGCCACCAGCCGTCCAGCGCATTGCCGCGGAATGGATACAGCCAGTGGATCCAGGCGCCGGCGTAGTTCCAGATGCGCTCGGCGCGGGTGGCGTCCAGCACCACCATGCCCGTGGCGGACGAGATGTAGAGCCGCGTATGCCCGGGATCGTCCAGGTCCACCCGGTGCAGCGGCCGGTCCGGACCCAGCGCGCGCGAATGGGTGTAGGCGTCTTCGTCCACCGTGCCCAGATAGCGGGCGGCGTGCTGTCCGCCGGACCAGGCCTGCGCCGTGGCCAGCGCGGTGGCGGCGTCGGCCGGGGGCAACAGCGCGCCGCTGGCGGCGTCCACCATCCTGGGTGCGCGCCGCGCCTCGCCGGGAATCACGTAGACCGGCGCGCCGCCGCGCGCGGCGGCCAGCACCATGCCGGCGGCGTCCTTGGCGCCCGCCGCCGCCAGCGCCTGCGCGGGCGTGACGGTGATCGCCGCGGAATCCAGCGCGGGCAGGTGCGCCAGGCGTTCCTGCGGCGTGAGCTTGGGATAGCCCACGTACATCATCACCACGCCAGAGATGAACCACATGGCAAAGAACAGGCACAGCACGATGCCTGCCCAGCGATGGATCAGGTACAGCCAGCGCTTGGCGCGCGCCGACAGCGGCGGCCCGGCGCGATGGCGGGTCGAGGGGGGGAGCGTCGTGTTCATGGCGGTCTGTCCTGGCACGCCGCTCAGAAGCGGGCCTGCAAGGTGAGCTCGAACGAGCGGGGCGCGCCCAGGTAGTACATGGTCGGCGTCGCGTTCGCGGCGTAGACCTTGTCGGTCAGGTTGCGCACGCGGGCCGTTACGCTGAGGTTGCGGTTGATGCGGTGCGACAGCGCCGCGTCGAACACGGTGTAGGACGGCGTCCAGACGCTGTTGGCGGCGTCGGCGTACATGCGGCCCACGTAGCGCGCGGCCATGCTGGCGGTCCAGTCGGGCAGGAAGGCATAGTCCAGCCAGACGTTGGCCAGGCGGCGCGGCGTATTGGTGGGCACGTTGCCATTGCGCGAGACCGCCACGCCGCCCACGGATTGCGAGAAATCGTCGTACTTGGGATCGACGAAGGCGACGTTGCCCTGCAAGGACAGCTGGGACGTCAGCTGCAGGCCGCCGGCCAGTTCGATGCCGCGCGCCGATTGCGCGCCCACGGGCACGCTCACGCCGGGGTTGTTCGGGTCCGAGGTCGCCATGTTCTTGCGCTTGATCTCGTAGAGCGCCACGGTGGCCGAACCGCGGCCGTCCCAGAAGTTGAACTTGCCGCCGACTTCCGCCTGCCTGCCGGTGGTGAGTTTGTCATTGTTCAGCACGTCGGCGAACGAGGCGGTGGCCAGGATGCCCGAGGGGGGATCGGCCGCGGTGGCGTACTGCGCATACAGCGAGGCCTCCGGGCTCAGCTCCCAGTTCACGCCCAGCCGCCCGGTCAGCGGCGAGTAGCTGCGCTGCGCGCTGGCGGGCGAGGCCGCGGTGACGGCGCGGCGATTGGTCAGGTCCAGGTCGATGAAGTCCTTGCGCAATGCCGATACGATGGCCACGCCCGGCAGCACCGTGGTGCGGTTTTCCATGGTCAGCGCCAGCGTGCGGATGCGGTTGTCGCGGTCGGCGACGTGGCCGCGCTTCATGCCGGGGATGTCGTAGAAATCGCCGGGCGAAAAGTCGTAGGGATCGACCGCGTCGACCTGGCCGGGCAGGCTGGTGGGATAGCGCGTGATCTTGTTCTGGCTGACGTCCACGCCGAAGGACCAGTCGCTGGGCAGGCCGGCCAGGGTGGAGCGGTACAGGCCTTCCACGCGGTTGCCGATCAGGCTTTGTTCGTGGCGCTGCAACAGCGCCCCGGACCGCAGCACCAGGCTGTTGCCGGCGTTCAGCCGGTAGTTTTCCAGGTTGCGGTAATCGCGTTCGGCGCGGTAGTAGTAGAGCGTGTTCTTGAAGGTCAGATTGGAGCCGGCGCGCCATTCGGTCAGCGACCGCGCCCACAGCACCGACTGCTCGTACAGGCCGTCGTTGACGTTGTAGTTCTTGAAGCGCGTGCCATCGAGGATGCGACCCGTGCCCTGCACCACGCCGTTGGCGTCGGTTTTCAGCGGCGTGCCCCAGTAGGGGCGGTCGACCTGTTCGCGCTGGTACTCGAAGGCGAAGGTCTGGGTCACGTCCGCGCCCAGGTCGGACAGCAGCGAGGCGGCGACCTGGCTGGCGCGGGAATGGTTGCCATCGACCCAGCCGTGGCTGGAACCGGTGTTGGCGTCGATGCGCAGATAGTGGCCGCGGCCGCCGGGTTCGCCCGCCAGTTGCTGGTTTAGCCCCACCGACAGTTGGCGGCTGTCGAACGATCCCACCCGCAGCTGGCCGTCGTAGAAGGTGTCGCGCTCGGGCAGCTTGGTGACGTAGTTGATGGCGCCGCCCACCGCGCCCGCGCCGAACAGGAAGGTAGAGGGGCCGCCGATGGCTTCGACCCGGTCGTAGATCCAACTGTCCACCGGCCGCGCGGCGATGGAGTCGTACTGCACGGAAATGCCGTTGAACAGCTGCGAGACCTGGCCGCCAGCGAAGCCGCGGTAGCTGACCGCGCCCGCGTTGCCGGGCGGCGAGGCATTGTCCACGCCAGGGATGCCACGGGCGATCTCCTGCGTGTTCAAGGATCCGCGCGCCTCGATCTGTTCGCGCGAGATTACGGTGACGCTGGCCGGCGTTTCACGCAGGGTCAGGCCCAGGCGGCTGCCGGTGCTGTCGCGTACGTTCAGGTCGATGGGGCCGTTGGGCGCGGGCTCTTCGGCGGCGGCGCCGTGCACGGTGGTGGGCGCCAGGGTGGGCACGGCGGGTTCCGTGGTCAGGGCCTGGGCGGAGCCGCTGGCGAGCGCGCCCAGCAGCAGGGTGTAGGTCGTGGTTTTTTTCATGTCTGGAACCGGTGGTCCGGCCCGCGCGCCAGGAAGTCCCCGCCTGGAACGGACGGGACTGGCCGGAGCGCATGAGCCTGAATGGCGGCACGCGTGCGCACGCGCGGGAGGCGCGGACGCAACGTGGCGATGGGGTGACGGCGTACCGGCGCGCAGCGATCGCCATCAGGCGACGGGGCGCGCAGGCTCAGACCGCTGGCGGTGCGCGCGGCTGGGCCGCGCTCCAGGCATGAAGAGGATGCGCCGCAAGGAAGAACAGCGGCGGATAGGTGATGGCGCGCCCGAGAGGAGCAGGCACGACGGGAACAGGCGTGGGCAGTATGCCCACGTCGGCATTGGGGTTGCGGCACAGCGGGCAGTGATGGCTGTCGCCGTGACTGTCCGCCTGGGTGCCGTTATCGTTGCCGCCCGGCACCTCCAGGGTCAGGGAGGCTTGCCCCGCGCCTTCGCTGGTGCAGAAGTCGACGCTGATGCGATGGGCGTTGTGGCTGGCCGGAGACAGGCTCAGCGCATTCGCCAGCGACGGCGCCAACGACGCCCACAGGATCGCGACGAGCGCGATCCACACGGCGGGGCGGGTCAGGTAGGCAGCGGAGCACATGGCGCCCGATTATATCGGAGCAGTTGGGGCCGCCGTCCAGAGACCCTCGGTGAAAAATGCGATTTCGTATCCGTCCTAGACCGACAGATGCCGCCGCACGTCCTCGCCGTCGATGGCGGCGCGGTCTCCACGCGCCACCACGACGCCACGCGACAGCACCACGAAATGGTCCGCCAGTTCGCGCGCGAAGTCGAAGTACTGCTCGCACAGCAGGATGGCGATGTCGCCGCGCTGGCGCAGCATGTGGATGACGCGGGCGATGTCCTTGATGATGGACGGCTGTATGCCTTCGGTGGGCTCGTCCAGGATGATGAGCTTGGGCTCGGCCACCAGGGCGCGGGCGATGGCCAGCTGTTGCTGCTGGCCGCCGGACAGGTCGCCGCCGCGGCGCGACAGCATGGTCCGCAGCACCGGGAACAGTTCGTACACCTCTTCCTTGATGCGGCGGGCGCGCGCCGCCGGCTTGGTCGCCATGCCCATCAGGATGTTCTCTTCCACCGTCAGCCGGGCGAAGATGTCGCGGCCCTGCGGCACATAGGCCATGCCGCGCGCGGCGCGCTGGTGCGGCGCCAGGCGCGTGACGTCCGCGCCGTCGAAGGCAATGTTGCCGTGCGCCACCGGCAGCACGCCCATCACGCATTTGAGCAGGGTGGTCTTGCCCACGCCGTTGCGCCCCAAGAGCGCCAGGCATTCGCCCTGGCGCAAGGACAGCGAGACGCCGCGCAGCGTGTGGCTGCCGCCGTAGTATTGGTCGATCGCGTTCACGTCCAGCATCTCAGCGCCCCAGATAGACTTCGATGACACGCGGATCGGCCTGCACCTTGCTCATCGGTCCTTCGGCCAGCACCGAGCCTTCGTGCAGCACCGTGACCTTGCCGTCGCCCGCGATCTGGTTGACGAAGTCCATGTCGTGTTCCACCACCATCAGCGAATGGCGTCCGCGCAGTTCGTTGAGCAGCTCGCCGGTACGTTCGGTCTCGGCGTCGGTCATGCCCGCCACCGGCTCGTCCAGCAGCAACAGTTGCGGCTCCTGCATCAGCAGCATGCCGATCTCCAGCCACTGTTTCTGTCCGTGTGACAGCAGCCCGGCGGGCAACGCCGCCTCGGGCCGCAGCCGGATCAGGTCCAGCGTCTCGCCGATCTTATCGATCTGTTCGCCGCTCAACCGCGCGAACAGCGTGGGCCGCACGCGCTTGTCGGTCTTCATCGCCAGCTCCAGGTTTTCGAACACGCTGTGCTGCTCGAACACCGTGGGCCGCTGGAACTTGCGGCCGATGCCGGCATGCGCGATCTGGGCTTCGTTCAGGGTGGTGAGATCTATGCTCTGGCCGAAGTAGGCGGTTCCCGCCGTGGGCCGGGTCTTGCCGGTGATGACGTCCATCATCGTGGTCTTGCCCGCGCCGTTGGGGCCGATGATGCAGCGCAGCTCGCCCACGCCTATGTCCAGCGTCAGGTCGTTCAAGGCCTTGAAGCCGTCGAAGCTGACGGTGATGCCTTCCAGGTAGAGGATGGCGCCGTGGCTGGTGTCCAGGCCCTTGGGGCTGACGCGGCCGTAGCCGGCATCGCCGCTGGGGCCGCCGTCGAGCGCGGCGGATTCGATGTGCGTGCTGCTCATGCCTTGTTCCCCTGGATGCGGGCGGAGATGCGGCGCGCCAGGCCGACGATGCCGGTGGGCAGGAACAGCGTCACCAGCACGAAGATGAGGCCCAGCGCGTACAGCCAGAATTCCGGCAGCACGCTGGTGAACCAGGTCTTCAGGCCGTTGACGGCGCCCGCGCCGATGATGGGGCCGACCAGCGTGCCGCGTCCGCCGGTGGCGACCCAGATCACCATTTCAATCGAGGTCTCGGTGGACATCTCGCTGGGGTTGATGATGCCGACCTGCGGCACGTAGAGCGCGCCGGCGATGCCGCAGAGCACCGCGGACAGGGTCCAGACGAAGAGCTTGAAGCCCAGCGGGTCGTAGCCGATGAAGCGCAGCCGGCTCTCGGCGTCGCGCACGGCGGTGAGCACGCGGCCCAGCTTGCTCTGCGTGACCGCGCGCGCCAGGACCAGCGCGCCCGCCAGCGCGGCCAGCGTGATCCAGTACAGCGCCGCGCGCGTGCCGGGCGCGGTAATGTCGAAGCCCAGGATGCGCTTGAAGTCGGTGAAGCCGTTGTTGCCGCCAAAGCCGGTGTCGTTGCGGAAGAACAGCAGCATCGCAGCGAAGGTCAGCGCCTGCGTGATGATGGAAAAGTACACGCCCTTGATGCGCGAGCGGAAGGCGAAGTAGCCGAACACGAAGGCCAGCACGCCAGGCGCCAGCACGACCAGCAGCATGGCGTACCAGAAGTGCTCGGTAAAGGACCAGTACCAGGGGTAGCTCTTCCAGTCCAGGAACACCATGAAGTCGGGCAGGTCGCTCTGGTAGACGCCGTCGCGGCCGATGGCGCGCATCAGGTACATGCCATGCGCATAGCCGCCCAGCGCGAAGAACAGGCCGTGTCCCAGCGACAGGATGCCGGCATAGCCCCACACCAGGTCCAGCGCCAGCGCCGCCATGGCGTAGCACATGAACTTGCCCAGCAGCGCCACGGCATAGGCCGACACATGCAGCGCATGGCCAGGCGGGAAAGCGAGATTCAGCAGGGGCAGCAGCGCCAGCAGCGCCACGGCCGCGGCCAGGGCCGCCCAGACCCGGCCCGAGTACAGCGGGCGGCGGGTCAGCAGATTCAGGTCAGTCAGCGCGTTCTGTTTCATTCGACGCTCCGGCCGCGGGGGGCGAACAGGCCTTGCGGCCGCTTTTGGACGAACAGCACGATGAGCGCGAGGATGGTGATCTTGGCCATGACGGCTCCCGCGTAAGGCTCCAGGAATTTGTTGACGCCGCCCAGGCCCAGCGCGGCGATGACGGTGCCGGCCAACTGGCCCACGCCGCCCAGCACCACCACCATGAATGAATCGACGATGTAGCCGCGGCCCAGGTCCGGCCCCACATTGCCCAGCTGGGACAGCGCCACTCCGGCCAACCCGGCGATGCCGGAGCCCAGGCCGAAGGCCAGCATATCGACGCGGCCGGTGGGCACGCCCACGCAGTCGGCCATGCGGCGGTTCTGCGTGATGGCGCGCACGAACAGGCCCAGGCGGGTATGGTTCAGCAGCGCCCAGACCAGGAACACCACGAAGAAGGCGAAGCCGATGATGACGAGGCGGTTGTAGCTCAGCACCAGTCCGCCCAGCACCGTGACACCGCCGGACATCCAGCCGGGATTGCCCACCTCCACGTTCTGCGCGCCGAACAGCGTGCGCACGCCCTGCATCAGGATCAGGCTGATGCCCCAGGTGGCCAGCAGCGTTTCCAGCGGCCGGCCATAGAGCCAGCGTATGACGGTGCGCTCCAGCGCCATGCCGACCAGCGCAGTCACGGCAAAGGCCAGCGGCAGCGCCGCCAGCACATACCAGTCCAGCCAGCCCGGCAGCCAGGCGCGGAACGCCGTCTGCACGACGTAGGTCACGTAGGCGCCTATCATCAGCAGTTCGCCATGCGCCATGTTGATGACGCCCATCAGGCCGAAGGTGATGGCCAGGCCCAGCGCCGCCAGCAGCAGCACGCTGCCCAGGCTGATGCCGTAGAACAGATTGCCGGCCCATTCGATGGTGGCCAGGTGGCGGTCGATCTGCTTGAGCGCGCGGCCGGCAGCTTCACGCACGCCGGCATCGGGTTCGGCGTAAACGCCGTCGCGCGCCTCGGCCAGCGCGGCCAGGGTGGGACGAAACGCGGCGTTGCGGGTGGCGCCCAGCACCTCGACCGCATGGCGGCGCTTGGCGGGATCGCTGCTTTTCAACTCCAGGTTGGCCTGCGCGATCAGCAACGCGTCGCGCACGGCTTCGTTCCTTTCCGATGCCAATGCTTTTTCCAGCATGGGCAGGCGCGCCGGGTCGCCGGTCTGCTGCAGGCGGCGCGCCGCAGCCAGGCGCTCGGCGGGCTGCTCGGAATACAGGCGCGAACCCGCCAGCGCGGCCTCGATGGCGCGGCGCAGGCGGTTGTTGATGCCGATGGCGCCCGCGTCCGCGGGCAGCTCCGCGGCGGCGCCCGTCGCCGCATCGATGGCGCGCGTGCCGCCTTTGCCGATCAGCACGCGGCCGTCATTGGCGGCATAGAGCCGGTCCTCGCCCAGCGCCTGCAGCACCGCTGCCGCTTCGGGTTCGGGCAACTGGCCCAGCGCGGCAATCGCCTGGAGCTTGGCGTCCGTGTCGTCGCCGGCCAGCGGCGCCAGCAGGGCTGGGTCCACGCCGCTTGCCGCCGCCGGGGCGGCCGCGAGCGGCAGGGACACCAGCCATGCCAGCAGGAAACGACGCAAGTAGAGTGCGAATGCCGCGATGCGCATGGCTGCTTGTTCCCGGTGCGTTAGAGACCTTGCTTGCCTTCGTTGCCCGGGATGTACGGGCTCCAGGGCTGGGCGCGGATCGGACCCTTGCTCTTCCACACCACGCTGAACTGGCCGTCCGCCTTGATCTCGCCGATGTAGACCGGCTTGTGCAGGTGGTGGTTGGTCTTGTCCATTTCGATGGTGTAGCCGTCGGGCGCGTTGAATTTCTGGCCGCCCATGGCTGCGATCACCTTGTCCACGTCCGTGGTCTTGGCCTGTTCCACCGCCTGCTTCCACATGTGGATGCCGATGTAGGTGGCTTCCATCGGGTCGTTGGTCACCACCGTATTCGCGTTGGGCAGGTTCTTGGCCTTGGCATAGGCCTTCCATTTCTGAATGAAGGCGTCGTTGACGGGGTTCTTGACCGACTGGAAGTAGTTCCACGCCGCCAGGTGGCCCACCAGCGGCTTGGCGTCCACGCCGCGCAGTTCCTCTTCGCCCACCGAGAATGCCACCACCGGTACGTC
Organism: Achromobacter sp. PD1; assembly: GCF_048541815.1. Taxonomy (NCBI): domain Bacteria; kingdom Pseudomonadati; phylum Pseudomonadota; class Betaproteobacteria; order Burkholderiales; family Alcaligenaceae; genus Achromobacter; species Achromobacter sp. PD1. Next base: position 4,648,422 of record NZ_CP183349.1, on the reverse strand, counting down.
GGTGGCCTTCAGGCCGGCATTGCCCAGCTCCTTGTAGAAGGGCACGTTGGAGTCGCCGTTGATGGTGGAGATGACGGCGGTCTTGCCGCCGGTGGCGAACTTCTTGATGTTGGCGACGATGGTCTGGTAGTCGGAATGGCCGAAGGGCGTATAGACCTCGTCGATGTCGCTGTCCTTGACGCCCTTGGAATGCAGGAAGGCGCGCAGGATCTTGTTGGTGGTGCGCGGGTAGACATAGTCGGTGCCCAGCAGCACGAAGCGCTTGGCGCCGCCGCCGTCTTCGCTCATCAGGTATTCGACGGCGGGTATTGCCTGCTGGTTGGGCGCGGCGCCGGTATAGAACACGTTCTTCTCCAGTTCCTCGCCCTCGTATTGCACGGGGTAGAAGAGCAGGCCGTTGAGTTCCTTGAACACCGGCAGCACGGACTTGCGCGACACCGAGGTCCAGCAGCCGAAGACAACCGCCACCTTGTCCTGGGACAGCAGCTGGCGCGACTTCTCGGCAAACAGCGGCCAGTTCGACGCGGGGTCCACCACCACGGCTTCGAGCTTCTTGCCCATCACGCCGCCATTGGCGTTGATTTCGTCGATGGTCATCAGGGCCACGTCCTTGAGCGACGTTTCCGAGATCGCCATCGTGCCTGACAGCGAATGCAGGATGCCGACCTTGATGGTGTCCTCGGCGGCGTATACCTGCGGCATCCATCCGGACATGGCCAACAGGCTCACGGCGGTCAGTTGCTTAAGGGCTAGTCTGCGTTTCATGGTGACTCCTGAATGGAATGGGCCGGCCGTGCCGGCGAGAACGATCTGAAAACACACGACAACGAAGACCTAAAAGCAAAAGGCATGCCAGCTGCGCGCCTACGCGCGGTTCGCTATATGAAGGGGGGAAAACAAGACGGACGCCGGCGATAACAGCGCGGGAGCGGGCTGGGGCCGATCTGGTGCCGTATGCACAACATGGGTGCGGGCGCCGCCCGCTGGCGGTGCGCGCGTGCCGCGCCGCCGTGATGGCTTCAGGCCGCAAGCGGCGCGTTGCCGCAGGGAACAGGGGCGTGCGCGCAGCGGCGGCCAACATGGCACGCCGATTGCTTGGGAATCCGTACTTGTATACAAGAAAGGATTCCAGCATGAACGCCGTAGCAACGCACAAAGGCCCCGTCGCCTGGACGATCGCGCAGTGGCAGGCCGCCTATCGCAACGAGGGCGCCACGCCCGAGACCTTGTTGGCGGCCTGGGCCGAACGCGGCAGCCCGCCGGACACGGCCTGGATCAAGCGCGTGGACGGCGCCCTGCTGGTGCGGCAGCTCGATGCCCTGCAGGGGCTGCTGGAAGCGGCCAACGGCGACCTGACGCGGCTGCCGCTGTACGGCGTGCCGTTCGCCATCAAGGACAACATCGACGCCGCCGGCTGGCCCACCACGGCGGCCTGCCCTGAGTTCGCGTATACGCCCGAGGAAGATGCGACCGTGGTCCGCCGCCTGCGCGCGGCCGGCGCCATCCTGGTGGGCAAGACCAACCTGGACCAGTTCGCCACCGGACTGGTGGGTACGCGTTCGCCGCTGGGCGCCGTGCCTAATACGTTCAATCCGGACTACGTCAGCGGCGGCTCCAGTTCGGGCTCCGCATCCGTGGTGGCGCGCGGCCTGGCCGCTTTCTCCTTGGGCACCGACACGGCGGGCTCGGGCCGCGTGCCGGCAGGCTTCAACAACATCGTCGGCCTCAAGCCCACCAAGGGCAGGCTCAGCGCGGCAGGCGTGGTGCCGGCCTGCCGCACGCAGGACTGCGTGTCGGTGTTCGCGTTGACGGTGGACGACGCCGAACTGGTGGCCGACATTGCGGCAGGCTGGGATGCGCGCGATCCCTATTCGCGCGCCCAGCCTGTGGGCAGCGGACATCCCTGGCCGGCGCAACCCAGGCTGGCGATTCCCGCGCAGTTGGAGTTCTTTGGCGATGCGCAGGCAGCGGCGGCGTTCGACCAGGCCGTGAGCGACCTTAAGGCGGGCGGCGCAACGGTCGAACCCATCGACTTCACGCCGTTCAACGAGCTGGCGGCGCTGCTGTATCAAGGGCCTTGGGTGGCCGAGCGCTTTGCCGCCGTGGAAGCGTTGTGGAAGCAGAGCCCTGACGCCATCCATCCGGTGGTGCGCGGCATCGTCGAACAGGCCGCCAACTACAGCGCGCTGGACGCGTTCAAGGCCGAGTACCGGCGCGCCGAGCTGACGCGCAGCATCCATCAGGCGCTGGCGGGCTTTGATGCGCTGGTCGTGCCGACGACGCCTTCGATCTACACCATCGCCCAGCTCGAAGCCGATCCGGTGACGCTGAATTCGCGGCTGGGGACCTACACCAACTTCACCAACCTGGCCGACCTGTCGGCGCTGGCGCTGCCTGCGGGCATGCGCGGCGACGGCCTGCCCGCAGGCATCACGCTGATCGGCATGGCCTGGCAGGACCACGCGCTGGCGCAGTTCGGACGCCAGTGGCAGGCGCGCCTGGCGCTGCCGCTGGGCGCCACCGGCGCGCCGCTGCCCACGGCCGGGCATGCGGCCCCGCCCGCGCGCGACACGGTGCGGGTGTCGGTGGTGGGCGCGCACTTGCGCGGCATGCCGTTGAACCACCAACTGACCTCGCGCCGCGCCGTGTTCGTCGAGGCGGCGCGCACCTCGGACGACTACCGCCTGTATGCCCTGGCCAATACCACGCCGCCCAAGCCCGGCCTGGTGAAGTCCGCGAGCGGCGCGCCCATCGAGGTCGAACTCTGGGATGTGCCGCTGGCTGCCTTCGGCGCCTTCGTGGCCGAGATCCCCGCGCCGCTGGGCATCGGCACGCTGGAGCTGGCGGATGGCCGCCAGGTCAAGGGCTTCATTTGCGAGCCGCGCGGGCTGGAGGGCGCGCGCGACATCACGGAGTTTGGCGGCTGGCGCGCCTATCTGGCCAGCCTGGCTTGATCTCCGCTTTCGATAACCCCCGCAAGACACCAGGGAGTCGCACCGTGTTCGATACCGTTCTGATTGCCAACCGCGGCGAGATCGCCGTCCGCGCCATCCGCACCCTCAAGCGGCTGGGCATCCGCAGCGTGGCCGTTTACTCCGACCCGGACCGCAATGCCGCGCACGTGCGCGCGGCCGACGTGGCCGTGGCGCTGGGCGGCGAAAAGGCCGCCGACAGCTACCTGCGCATGGACCTGTTGCTGGCGGCCGCCCGCAAGCATGGCGCGCAGGCCATCTATCCCGGCTACGGCTTCCTGTCCGAAAGCGCCGAGTTCGCGCAGGCCTGCGAGGACGCCGGCATCGCGTTCGTCGGCCCTACGCCCCTGCAGATCCGCGAGTTCGGCCTGAAGCACCGTTCGCGCGAACTGGCGGCCGAGGCCGGCGTGCCGATGACGCCCGGCACCGGCCTGCTGGACAGCCTGGGCGCCGCGCTGTCGCAGGCCGAACGCATCGGCTATCCGGTGATGCTGAAGAGCACGGCGGGCGGCGGCGGCATCGGACTTTCGCGCTGCGACAACGAGGCCGAGCTGACCGCGGCCTTCGATAGCGTGCAGCGCATGGGCGAGCATTTCTTCAGCGACGGCGGCGCCTTTATCGAGCGCTACGTCGACAACGCGCGCCACGTCGAGGTGCAGATCTTCGGCGATGGCGCCGGCCGCGTGCTGGCCTTGGGCGAGCGCGATTGCTCGGTGCAGCGCCGCAACCAGAAGGTCATCGAAGAGACGCCCGCGCCGCTGCTGCCCGCCGCCACGCGCCAGGCGCTGCACGCCGCCGCCGTGCGGCTGGGCGAGTCGGTCAACTACCGTTCGGCTGGCACGGTGGAATTCATTTACGACCCGGCGCGCGACAGCTTTTATTTCCTGGAGGTCAATACCCGCCTGCAGGTCGAGCACCCCGTGACGGAAGCCGTCACCGGCCTGGATCTGGTGGAGTGCATGCTGCGCGTGGCCGCGGGCGCACCGCTGGACTACGCCGCGATGTCGCGCGCGCCGCAAGGCGCTTCGATCGAGGTGCGCCTGTATGCCGAAGATCCGTTGCGCCAGTTCCAACCTTCGCCGGGCGTGCTGACCGAGGTGTTCTTTCCGGAAGGGGTGAGGGTGGACGGCTGGGTCGCGACCGGCACCGAGGTGCCGGCGTTCTACGACCCCATGCTGGCCAAGCTGATCGTGCATGCGGATACGCGCGAGGCCGCGCTGGACAAGCTGGCGCACGCGCTGGCCCGCACACGCCTGCACGGCATTGCCACCAACCTGGACTATCTGCGACAGATCGTGGGTGACGCGCGTTTTCGCGCAGGCGACCTGTCTACGCGCTTTCTGGAGAGTTTCGCCTACCGGCCCGCGGCGATCGAGGTGCTGGCCGCCGGCACCTACACCAGCGTGCAGGACTATCCGGGGCGGGTGGGCTATTGGGACATCGGCGTGCCGCCCTCGGGGCCGATGGACGACTATGCCTTCCGCATGGCCAACCGCATCGTCGGCAACGCGTCCGACGCCGCGGGCATCGAGGCCACGCTGGTCGGCCCGACCTTGCGCTTTCATGGCGATGCCGTCGTGGCGCTGACGGGCGCGACCTGCGCCGCCACGCTGGACGGAGAACCCGTGCCCATGTGGACGCCGGTGGCGGTGCGTTCGGGCCAGGTGCTGGCCACCGGCCGCGCGCTGTCGGGCTGCCGCAGCTACCTGGCGGTGCGCCACGGCCTGGACGTGCCGGTCTACCTGGGCAGCCGTTCCACCTTCGCGCTGGGCCAGTTCGGCGGCCATGCGGGCCGCACGCTGCGCGTGGGCGACATGCTGCCGTTGATCCGGCCCGAGCTTGCCGATGACGCCGCCGCGCCCGAGTCCGAGCCGCAGGCGGCGCCCGCCGCGCTGATTCCAGCCTACGGCAACACCTGGGAAATCGGCGTGCTCTACGGCCCGCATGGCGCGCCGGACTTCTTCCGGCCCGAAGCCATCGAAGCCTTCTTCGCCGCGGACTGGGAAGTGCACTACAACTCCAACCGGCTGGGCGTGCGCCTGATCGGCCCCAAGCCCACCTGGGCGCGCGAGGACGGCGGCGAGGCCGGCCTGCATCCGTCCAACATCCACGATTGCGAATACGCCATCGGCAGCATCAACTTCACCGGCGACAGCCCCGTCATCCTGACGCGCGACGGTCCCAGCCTGGGTGGCTTCGTCTGCCCCGTCACCATCGCCCGCGCGGAACTGTGGAAGGTCGGGCAGGTCAAGCCGGGCGACCGGATCCGCTTCGTGCGCATCGATTATCAGCAGGCGGTGGCGCTGGAGGCGGCGCAGGACCGTTGCGTGGCCGAACTGGCGGCGCCCGCGCAGCCCGCGCAAGCCGCGGCGCCAGCCGCCGTGGCGGAACCCATCGTGGCGGCGCTGCCGGCGCAGGGCGCGCGGCCCGCGGTCTCGTACCGCCAGGCGGGCGACGGCTACCTGCTGCTGGAATACGGCGACAACGTGCTGGACCTGGCGCTGCGCATGCGCATCCATCTGCTGATGGGTGCGCTCGACGCCGATCCCATCGCCGGCGTGCTGGAGCTGTCCCCGGGCGTGCGCTCGCTGCAGATCCGCTACGACAGCCGCGTCATCCTGCAGGGCGCGCTGATAGAACGGCTGTTGCGAATCGAGGCGGGCCTGGCCGACGTGGCCACGCTCAAGGTGCCTACGCGCGTGGTCCATCTGCCCATGGCATTCGAGGACTCGGCCACGCTGGGCGCGGTGCAGCGCTACCAGGAAACCGTGCGCGCCAGTGCGCCGTGGCTGCCGAACAATGTGGACTTCATCCAGCGCATCAACGGCCTGGCCAGCCGCAAGCAGGTCCGCGACATCGTGTTCGACGCCAGCTATCTGATCATGGGGCTGGGCGACGTGTATCTGGGCGCGCCCTGCGCGGTGCCGATAGATCCGCGCCACCGTCTGCTGACCTCCAAGTACAACCCGGCGCGCACCTACACGGCGGAAGGCACGGTAGGCATAGGCGGGGTCTACATGTGCATCTACGGCATGGATTCGCCCGGCGGCTATCAGCTGGTCGGACGCACCTTGCCCATCTGGAACAAGTTCCTGAAGAATCCGGTGTTCCAGGACGGCAAGCCTTGGCTGCTGCGCTTTTTCGATCAGGTGCGCTTCTATCCGGTGACGGAAGCCGAACTCGATGTGCTGCGCGAGGACTTCCGCGAAGGCCGGGCCACGGTCCGCATCGAGGAAGAGGTGTTCGATTTCGCCGCGCACCAGCGTTTCCTGGATGAAGAGGCCGACAGCATCGCCGCGTTCCAGACGCGCCAGAAGAGCGCCTTCGACGCCGAGGTGGCCTTGTGGAAAAGCGAGGACGCGGCGGTGGAGCAAGCGGCCGCTGGGCGCGAACCCGAAGCCGAGGCGGCGTTGCGCGAAGGCGAAAGCCTGGTCAGCGCCGACATGTGCGGCAACATCTGGAAGATCCCGGTGCAGGTGGGCCAGAGCGTATCGGCCGGGGATACGCTGGTGGTGGTCGAGGCCATGAAGATGGAGCTGTCCGTCATCGCGCCGGCCTCGGGGACGGTGGTTGCGATCCGCTGCATGCCCGGCAAACCGGTGAACGCGGGCGATCCGCTCATCGTGCTGGCCGAAGACGCGACCTGCCCCGTGGCCTGAGCATGCGCCTGGAATCCGCACAGGCCGCTCCGGCCATCCGCCAGGCGCCGGCCCTGGCCGGCTCGCTGGCCGATCAGGTCTATCAGCGCCTGAAAGACGACTTGTTCGACTTCCGCCTGCTGCCGGGCGAGCGCTTCACCGAGGCCGAGGTGGCGGCGCGGCTGGGCGTCAGCCGCACGCCGGTGCGGTTGGGGCTGGCGCGGCTGGAGCGCGAAGGTTACGTGCTGCCGCGTCCGCGCAGCGGCTGGCAGGCGCGGCCCTTCGACTTCGAACGCTTCGAGGCGCTGTACGACGTGCGCGTGGTGCTGGAACAGGCTGCCGTGGAACGGCTGTGCGCGCGCGAGCACATGGACCAGGCCGGCATCCTGGGCGCACTGAAAGACGTGTGGCTGACGCCGCCGCGGCAGCGGGTCCTGGACGGCCGGCTGGTGGCGCAGCTGGACGAGGCCTTTCATTGTTCGCTGGTGGCGGCGGCCGGGAACCCGGAGCTGGCGCAGATCCATCGCGACGTGACCGAGAAGATACGCATCGTGCGGCGGCTGGACTTCACCAAGGATTTCCGCGTGGACGCCACCTACGACGAACACGCGGCGATCCTGCGGGCCGTGCTGGCCCGCCGCGCCGACGAGGCGGCGCGCATGCTGCGTTCGCACATCGGCATGAGCCGCGCCGAGGTCCGCAAGATCACGCTGCACATGCTGCACCAGGCGCGCGAGCACGCTGGCGGGCAAGGCGTGGCGTCGCCGGACTAGTCCTGCAACTGCTGGTAGACCTCCTGCGACACGCGCAGCAGCTCGTCGCGGCTGACCGCGCCGGACAGCGCGTAGCCGAACTGTCCTTCGACCCAGTAGAACACCCGCACCGGGCCTTCCTGGGTGAACTGGAACGCGGTCTGCCCGCCCGCGGCTTCGCGGGTGACGTACAGCGTCAGGCGCTGGCCGTCGGCCGCGCCGTACATGAAGAGCGCGACAGGTCCCGCGCCGCCGGGCAGCAGGCGGCCGCCCACCAGCTCATAGCCGGCCTGCGACAGCGACGGCGGGCGCATGGTCGCGCCCATGCGCTTGGTCAGCCAGGTGACCAGGCCTTTTTCGTTGTCGGCGCCGACTTCCACGGGCCGGCCCATGTCGGGCGCGTAGACCGCGTGGGCGATGGCGGCGCGCTGGGCATAGCCGCCCGCGATGCGCTCGGGCGCGGCAGTCGCAAGCGTCGCCTGCAGTTGGCGGGCGTCCATGGCGCCGCGGGTGATCCAGGCGGCGCTGGCGCTGACGGCGGCGATGGCCACGCAGGCGGCCAGGGCGCGCCAGGGCCAGGGGTTCGCGGGCCGCGCCAGGGGCAGGCGCAGCGGCAGAGGTTCGTCCAGCACCGGGTCCAGCATGGCGTGCAGCAGGCGCCGTTGCTCGCGCCATTCGTCGACGCGGGCCTGGTCTTGCGGATGCGCGGCCAGGAAGGCCTCGACCTCGGCATGGCGCGTGGGCGGCAACTGGCCGTCCGCATAGGCATGCAGGTCGGCTTCGGTAATCGGGGTGCCCGCGCCGGGCACCGCATGGAGGCGTTTCTCGTTCATGTCATTTCACGCGATGGAGCCTGCTGACGGTGTCGCGCGCCTGCATCTGCGCGCCCAGCTTCTCGCGCGCGCGCGACAGGCGCGACATGACCGTGCCCATCGGCACGTCCAGTATCCGGGCGGTTTCCTGATAGGACAGGTCTTCCACGCATATCAGCAACAGCACTTCCCGCTGTTCGGCGGGCAGGGCTTGCAGGCAGCGGTCCAGGTCGCGCACCTCCAGGTGGTCGGTCTGCGTGGCGCGCACCGGGGCGTCGGGCAGGTCGCCCGGGGCGGTCTGTTCGGGCCGCCGGCTGCTGGCGCGCACGCCGTCGATGAAATGGTTATGCATGATGCCGAACATCCAGGCGCGCAACTCGCCGCGCCGCTGCCATCGCGAATAGCGGCTCCATGCGCGCTCCAGCGTGTCCTGGACCAGGTCGTCGGCCCGATGGGGGTCGCCCGTCAGCCCGCGGGCGTAACGCCGCAGGCTGGGGATGCAGGCCAGGATCAGGGCTTCGTCTTCGGCGCGCATGGATTGCTGCGTTGGATGGCGGACACCGGATCAGGGCTTGGCGGCGTGCCAGATTTCCTTGAAGTTGTCGCCCGTCTTGTCGCCCGCCTTGGCGTCCTTGGAGAACGTGTACAGCGGCTTGCCCTTGCTGGCCCACTGCTTGGTGCCGTCGTCGCGGGTGATGATGGTCAGGTCGCCCATGGGCTTGGCGTCGGCGCTGGCCATGACGGGCGGCCAGATCTTGGCGCACTGGTCATTGCAGGCGCTCTTGCCGCCGGCATCCTTGTCGAAGGTGTAAAGCGTCATGCCGGCGCTGTTGACCAGCACGCCGTCCTGGGTCTTGACGGCCTGGGCCTGGGCGCCGGCCGAAAACAGGGCGGCGGCGGAGATGGCCAGGGCTGCGGCGATGTGTTTGCGCATGGTGTGCCTCGTACGTAGATAGGGAAATTGGGAGACTGCCCCCTACAGACGCTGCCGGTCCCGGCTTTATTCCAGCCGGGCTGAAAGAAGTTGCAAAGGGTCAGCCGGCCGGCCGGACCGCGCCGGGCTCGTGACGCATTTCATATTCCAGGTCGGTCTCCTCCACGGGGATGAAGCCCAGCGCTTCGTAGAGACGCCGGGCAGGGTTGCCTTTGAGCACGCTCAGGGTGACGGGGACGCCTTCGGCGTCGGCTTCGTCCAGCACGCCTTCCAGCAGGCGGCGGCCCAGCCCGCGGCCCTGGAAGGCGGGGTCGATCTGGATCTGCACGATGCGCCAGCCGGCCGGGTCGCGGCCGTGCTTGAACAGACCGGCGGGCCGGCCGTCCAGCCAGACGATGCGGGCGTCCTCGAAGCGGTAACGGATGCGGGCCAGGTGGTGGTCGTCATCCAGCGGCGCGCCCGCGCGCTGCAGGTGTTCCTGCATGGTGGTCTTGCGCAGGGTAAGCAGGAAGGGCAGGTCGTCTTCGGTGGCGGGTTGCAACGCCAGGGAGCAGGTCTGGGTCATGGAAGCGGAGGAGGTAGGGGCGTCCGGCTGCCGCGCCGACGCGATTATCAGGTTATAGAGCGGTTGCGCGGCGGACGCCAGCCCGCTGGCGCCCGCCGCGTTGACCAGGCCTCTCGACCCGGTCCTTCAAGCTGGTCCTTCAAGCCAGCCCTTTGAACCGGCCCTTTGAACCGGCCTTTCAGGCCGCGCCGCCGTTGCGCGCGCACTCCCACCCCAGCTCGGCCAGCGGTTCCACCTTGGCGCCCATGCTCTGGGCGTCGTCGGCCGCGGCGTTGCCGCCCGAGGCGCGCGCGGCAACGCCCTGCAGGATGGCGGCCATGCGGAAGAAACTGTAGCCCAGGTAGAAGCCCCAGTCGGACACGCCCGCCAGCCCGCGCGCCTGGCAATACGCGGCCACGGCCTCGCTTTCGGTGGGGATGCCCAGCGCGCCGAGATCGGATCCGGCCACGCCGCGCCATAGCTGCGGCGATACGCGCCAGCACATGCAGTAATAGGCCAGGTCCGCCAGCGGGTGTCCCAGGGTGGAAAGCTCCCAGTCCAGCAGGGCCAGCGCGCGGGGCTCGGTGGGATGGAAGATCAGGTTGTCCAGCCGGAAATCGCCATGCACCAGGCGGGTCTCGTCGCTGGCGGGAATGTTGCGGGGCAACCAGTCGATCAGCGATTCCATGGCGGGCAGGTCGGCCGCCGGCCGGCTTTCGCGGTATTGCCGCGTCCAGCGCGAGATCTGGCGGGCGTAATAGTTGCCGGGACGGCCATAGCTTTCGAGGCCCAGCGCCGCGTAGTCCAACTCGTGCAGGGCGGCGAGCACGCGGCTGGTTTCCGCGTAGATGGCGCCGCGTTCGGCCCGGTCCAGCCCCGGCAGGCTCGGGTCGACGAAGCTGCGGCCTTGCACGTAGTCCATCAGGTAAAACGGCGTGCCGAGCAGGCTGCCGTCGGCGCAATAGTCCAGCATGCGCGGCACGGGCACCTCGCTGCGCGCCAGCGCCCGCATGACCTGGAACTCGCGGTCGATGGCGTGCGCCGAGGGCAGCAGCTTGCCCGCGGGCTGCTTGCGCAACACGTACTGGCCGCCACCTGTGGTTACGACGTAGGTCGGATTCGACTGGCCGCCGGCCAGGCGGCGCAACGCCACTTCCTCCGCCCGCCCCGCATACCCCGCGCGCACCAGATAGGCGGCCAGCGCGTCCTGGCCGTCGAGGACGTCCGCTGCCGCGCCCGTCACGATTGCGCCCCGGCCGGGTCCTGCGCCTGCCAATGCCAGAAGTCGTCGCCTTCGTCCATCAGGAACCGCGCCAGCACCATCTTGTGCACTTCCGAGGCGCCGTCGACCAGCCGTGCCTGGCGCGCGTAGCGGTAGATCCAGGCCAGCGCCGTATCGCGCGAATAGCCGCGCGCGCCGGTCAGCTGGATGGCGGTGTCGACCGCCTTGTGCAGCGTTTCGGAGACGACGATCTTCGCCATCGAGACCTCCTTGCGCGCGTAGCTGCCCTGGTCCAAGGCGACCGCGGCGCGCATCGTCAGCAGGCGGCCGATCTCGATCGCCATGGCGCATTCGCCCAGCATCCATTGCACGCCTTCGCGTTCGGCCAGCGCGGTGCCGAAGCTCTGGCGGGTTGCGACGTAGTCGCGCGCGATCGCCAGGGAGCGGCGGGCCAGCCCCAGCCAGCGCATGCAATGCGTCAGCCGCGCGGGCCCCAGCCGGATCTGCGTGACCTTCAGGCCGTCGCCCACGCCGAGCAGGCGGTTCTCGTCGGGGATCTCCAGCCCGTCGAACACCAGTTCGCAATGGCCGCCGTGTTCCTCCGGACCCATGATGGGGATGCGCCGTTCGATGCGCCAACCGGGCTGGTCCGCGTCGAAGAGAAAGGCCGTCAGGCCCTTGCGCGGATCGTCCGAGGTCTTGGCCATCAGGATGAAGTGTTGCGCCACGCCCGCGCCGGTGATGAACCACTTCTTGCCATGCACCCGCCACTTGCCGTCCTGCAGGGTGGCGGTGGTGCGCATCATGGACGGGTCGGAGCCGCTGCCCGGATGCGGTTCGGTCATGGCGAACGAGGAGCGCACCTTGCCATCCACGATGGGCTGCAGCCAGCGCGCCTTCTGCGCCTCGGTGGCGACTTTTTCCAGCACCATCATGTTGCCGTCGTCGGGCGCCGCGCTATTGAACACCACCGGCCCGAAGATCGACACGTTCATTTCTTCATAGCAGGCCGCCATGCCGACGCGCGACAGGCCCTGGCCGCCGCGTTCGCGCGGCATCTGCAGGGCCCACAGCCCGGCTTCGCGCGCGCGGCGGCGCAGCGGCTGCAAGACTTCCTCGCGGATGTTCTCGTGTTCGTCGTAGGAGGACGGGTCCGCCTCCACCGGCAGGATATGCGTCTCGACAAAGTCCTTGATGCGCCGGCGATAGCTTTCGATTTCTGGCGTGAGGCTGAAGTCCATGTTGCGTCCCGGAGTCAAAGCGTGGAAATGAGATGTCCGCCGTCCACCACCAGGACCGACCCGGTCATGAAGGAAGAGGCGTCGGAAGCCAGCAGCAGCAGGGGAGCCGACAGCTCCCGCGCCTGCCCGAGCCGGCGCTGCGGCACGCGCCGGATCAGCGCCTGCCCCGCGTCGCTGGCGAAGAATTCGCGGTTCAGGTCGGTTTCGATGTAGCCCGGCGCCAGCGCATTGACGCGGATGCCGTGGCGCGCCCATTCCAGCGCCAGGGCCTGCGTCAGCTGGATCAGGGCGGCCTTGGAGGCGGCGTAGGCGGGCACCTGCTGGGCCACCCGCAGCCCGAGGATGGAGGCGATGTTGATGATGCTGCCGCCGCCGTGCGCCTGCATGTGGCGCCCGGCTGCCTGCGCCACGCGCCAGGTGCCGTTGAGATTGACGTCGATCACGTCCATCCAATCGGCTTCGGTGTGTTCCAGCGCCGGCCGTGTGGCCGTGACGCCGGCGTTGTTGACCAGGATGTCGATGGCGCCGTCCAGGCGCTCGGATGCGGCATCGAACAGGCTGGCGACGCTGTCGGGCCGGGTCACGTCCAGCGCGATGGCGCATGCCCGCCGGTCGGGGGCGGCCAGCTCCGCGGCCAGTTGCTCGCCGGCCTGCAGCCTGCGTCCGGCCAGGGCCACATGCGCGCCCGCCGCGGACAGGGTGCGCGCGAACTCCGCGCCCAGGCCGCCGAAGGCGCCGGTCACCAGGGCCCGCTTGTTGCGTAGGTCCTCGAACATGCTTGTTCTCCTTCGGGCGATGCCGCCGCGCGGGTCAGGCAGGCTTGTACGCCGACGCTTCCACTTCGATCAGCCACTCGGGCCGGGCCAGGGCGCGCACCACGACCAGCGTCGCGGCGGGGCGGGCCTCGCCCAGATAGGCCAGCCTGACGGGGCCGAGCAGCGGCAGCTGGCTCTCGTCCGTGATGTAGGTCACGACCTTGACCAGATCGCCCGCATGCATTCCCGCGGCCTCCAGCATGGCCTGGATGTTGCGCCAGGCGGCATGGGCCTGGGCTTCGAAGCCCTGGGCGAGCGCGCCTTCGGACGATACTCCCACCTGGCCGGCAATGTGCAGCCAGCGTCCGGCGCCTTCGGTCAGCACGCCCTGGCTATAGGGGCCCAGCGGGGCGCAGACGCCCGCGGGATTGAGTGGTTGGCCTGCCATAAGGACTCCTCGTGAAAGATCAGGCCCGGCCCGCGCCGGGCAGCAGCAGATCGAGCGTCTTGTTGAACAGCGGATAGCTTCCGCCCGCGAAATCGGTCAACAGATCGAAATGGTTGCGCTGCGGCACCACCAGGTTTTCGACCGCGTAGCCATGGCTGGCGCAATGCTGCGAGAAGTCCCGGCTTTGCCCGCGAAAGCCCTCGGTTTCCAGGGCGCCGGCCGCGAACACCATGGGCACTTCGTACAGCGCGGCGCGCTGGTACAGCCCAAGGCTGCGGGCTTCGGCCGCGCTCATGTGGAGATCGCGGTTGATGGAAGTGCGCAGCAGCGGCTCAAGATCGAACAGGCCGCTCAGGCCCACATAGCCGCGTATCCTGCCCGCCAGTGCGGGAACCAGGTCGCGGCACAGCGCGCGGGCGGCCATGTGCCCGCCCGCGGAGTGGCCGGACAGCACGATGCGGCTGGCGTCGTAGCCGTGGCGTTCGCCCTGCGCGGTCAGCCAGGAGACGGCGGTACAGGCTTCGTCGACGATCGCGGAGACGCTTGCGTGCGGCGCCAGCGTGTAGTTGGGCAGCGCCACCGCGACGCCGCGCGCCAGGTACTCGTCGGCGATGAATGAAAAGCCGTGCTTGTCCAGCGCGCGCCAATAGCCGCCATGGATGAAGACCAGCAGCGGCGGCGCTGGCACGTCGGGAACGAACAGGTCCAGCACGCTCGAGGGCCGTTCGCCGAAGCGCAGGTCCAGGCGCGCCTCGCGCCGGCGGCGCGTGTCCGCGCTGCGGCGCGCATAGGTAAAGTAGATCTCCTCGCGTTCGGGATGCCGGGCGCGCAGGTTGTACTGCGCTTCCTGCTCCGGATCGATCGCCTGCTCCTGGGAAGAACATGTCATCGCTTCACCTGTCTCCTGTCAGGCGCCCAGATAGGCAGCCTGTACCCGTGTATCGTCGCGCAGCGCCTGGGCGCTGCCCGAATACGCCACCCGGCCTTCCTGCAGCACGTAGCCGTAGTCCGCGGCGCTCAAGGTCAGCCTGGCGTTCTGTTCGGCGATGAACAGTGTCAGCCCTTCCTGCTTGAGCCGCCGCAGCGACAGGAAGATGTCCTTCACGACCAGGGGCGCCAGGCCCATGGAAGGTTCGTCCAGCATCAGCAGGCGCGGGCTGCTCATCAGGGCCCGGCCGATCGCGACCATCTGCTGTTCGCCGCCGGACAGCGTTCCCGCAGCCTGGCGGGCGCGTTCGGACAGCCGCGGGAACAGGTCCAGGACGAAGTCCAGATTGCGGCGGAATTCCGACTGACGGCGTTGCTTCAGCAGCTTGTAGCCGCCCATTTCCAGGTTTTCGCTGACCGACAGCGGCGCGAACACGCGCCGGCCTTCGGGCACCAGGACGATGCCGCGGTCGACGATGCGGTCCGCCGACAGCGTCTCTATCGCTTCGCCTTCGAAGCGCACACTGCCGCGCAGGGGGCGCAGCAGGCCGCTCAGGCTGCGCATGACGGTGGTCTTGCCGGCGCCGTTGGCGCCGAGCAGGCAGCCTATCTGCCCGGCGGGAATCTCCAGGCTGGTTTCCCGCAAGACGTCGCCGGCGCCATACGAGGCGCACAGGTTGGTGATTTCAAGCATCGGGCATGTCCTCCCCGAGATAGGCCTTCAGGACCAGGGGATCGACGCGCACCGCGTCGGCCTGGCCTTCGGCGATCTTGCGGCCGTAGTTCAGGACCAGGATGTCGTCGCACAGCTGCATGACGAAGCTCATGTTGTGCTCGACCAGCAGCACGGTCACCCCGCTCGCGTTCACTTCGCGTATGACCTGGGCCACCTGCGCCACTTCGGCATGCGGCACGCCCGCGACCGGTTCGTCCAGCAGCAGCAAGGTGGGATCGGCGGCCAGGGCGCGGGCGATTTCCAGGATCTTGGCCTGGCCGAAGCTCAGGTCCGCGGCCAGCACATCGGCGTGGCGGGCCAGATGCAGCTGTTCCAGCCGCTGCATCGCGATGTCGCGCATCTGCCGTTCGTCGCGGCGCTGGCGCGGCGTGCGCAGCATGCAGGCCCACAGGCCGGAGCCGAAGCGCGCATGGCAGCCCACCATGACGTTCTCCAGCACCGTCAAGTCCTTGAAGATCTGCAGGTTCTGGAAAGTGCGGGCGATGCCCAGCCTGACGCGCTGGTGCGGCGGCAGGCCCCGCACCGAGCGGCCGCGAAAGCGTACGTCGCCGCTCCCCGGCAGCAGCAGGCCCGCGACGATGTTGAACAAGGTGCTCTTGCCCGCGCCATTGGGGCCGATGAGGCCCTTGATCTGCCCTTGTTTCAGGTCGAAGGACAGGTCGGCAAGCGCGGCCAGTCCGCCGAAATTGATGCCCAGGTCCCGCACCGACAGGAAATCGTGATCAGCCATGGCGCACCTTTCCCTTCGTTGCCGCAACAGGGGAAGCCGGCAGGCTTGCGGAGCGCCGGCACAGCCGCTGCGCCAGCCCCGCCAGCCCGCCCGGGAAGAACATCAGGACCAGGATCATGCCCAGCCCGAACAGCAGCAGCTCCACGTCGTGGAAGGCGCGCAGCAGTTCCGGCACCGCGGTGTAGACCAGCGCGCCGAACAGCGGTCCCCAGTACTTGCCCCAGCCTCCGACCGCGACCATGACCAGCAGCAGCACCGACGCGGAGAAACTGAAGGTTTCCGGCGACGCGAACTGGTTGAAGTGGACATAAAACGTGCCCGCCAGGGCCGCGACCGCGGCGCAGAGCACGAATACCGCCACCTTGAGCGCATAGGTGTTGATGCCCAGGCTGGCCGCGCCGACCTCGCTGCCGGCTACGCTGATCATGGCGCGGCCGATGCGCGAGCGGGTCAGGTTGAGGAAGCCCCACATCAGCAAGAGGCCCGCGGCCCAGGCCAGGTAGAAGAAGCGCCGGTCGGTATCGAAGGCATAGCCCGCGATGGTGATGGGCTCAACCCCCGACAGGCCGTTGGGGCCGCCCGTGAAGTCCACCAATTCGACGAACAGCACGGACAGGATGGCGTTGAATCCCAGCGTTGCCATTGCCAGGTAGTGCCCCCGCAGCCGCAGCACGGGCAGGGCGATCAACAGCGCCGCCGTGCTTGCGATCGCCAGCGCGGCCGGGATGGAGGCGAGCGCGGGAAGGCCGTACTTGGCCGACAAGGCGCCGCTGACATAGGCGCCCAGGCCGAAGAAGCCGGCCTGGCACATGGAGATTTGTCCGCAGTAGCCCATCAACAGGTTGAGGCTGGCGATCAGCATCAGGTTGATGCTGAACGTCACCGCCAGACCCACGGCATAGCTGTTCGGCGCCACCAGCGGAAACAGGAGGAACAGGCCCCACAGCGCCAGCAGGATGCGCAGATCGTGGCGCGCGCCGTCCCCGGGCGGATGGATTTCGGATTTCATCGTCACCCCCTTCAGACCTTGTTGATTTCGGCTTTGCCCAGCAAGCCCTGGGGACGGTAGAACAGCACCAGAAGCAGCACGATGAAAGACAGCGCGTCCTTGTACTGCGAGGAAATCAGGCCGCCGCCCAGCGCTTCGATCACGCCCAGCAGCACGCCGCCCAGCAAGGCGCCTTGCAGGCTGCCCAGGCCGCCCAGCATCGCCGCGCTGAAGCCCTTGAAGCCGAGCATGGTGCCGTGGTCATAGGACGTGAAGGTCAGCGGCGCGATGATCACGCCCGCGATGCCGCCGGCCAACGCCGCCAGCACGAAGGCCACCGTCACCGAGCGCCGCACGTTGATGCCGACCAGGGCGGCTGCATCGCGGTCGATGGCCGTGGCGCGCAGGGTCTTCCCCAGCAGCGTGCGCTCGAAGAAGAAGTGCGTGCCCAGCATGAAGAGCAGCGCCACCCCCATCACCCAGAAACTCTGCGGCGGAATCTGCGCGCCGGCCAACGGCACCGGAGCGTCGCCGGAAAATGCGGGATAGCCCATGGGGGTCTTGCCCAGCCCCAGCATCACCAGGCTTTTGGTACAGATGGCCAGGCCGATGCTGAGCAGCGTCACCAGCAAGGGCGCGGGTTTTTTCAGCGGATGGATCACCAGGCGTTCGGACAGGCCGCCCGCCAAGGCCACCAGGGCCACCGCCGCGAGGCAGGACAGCCATAACGGCAGTTCGGCGACCGCGTAACAGGCCGCCGCCACCATGCCACCCATCATGACCCATTCGCCCTGGGCGAAGTTGATGGCGTCGGTGCTCTTGAAGATGACGTTGAATCCCACCGCCACGATGGCGTAGATGCTGCCGGTGGTGATTCCGGCGACCAGCAGTTGGATGATTTGCGCGGACATGTCCATGGCAAGGCCCCGGCGCCGGCTCAGTTGGGACGGCGCGTGGAAAGCGCGATGCCCGGCAGTTCGACGCCGAACTCGGCCAGGCGCCGCGTCACCGTCTCCAGATACGACCACAGGACCTCGTACTCCCGGTCGGCGGACGCGGCGCCCAGGCCGGCCTCGGCCGTCAGCGCGCTGGCTTGGCTTTCGGGGCCGTCGGGTTCCGCCAGCCAGGGGCAGTGATAGCCACGCAGTTCGATATCGTTCAGATAGCCCGACACGGCCTGGGCCACGGCGGCGCGGTCAGCGTCTGACCAGGCTGCCGCGCGCTCGGCCACATAGAGCCAGCCGAAGGTGGCATGGCGCTCCTTCGCCTGGACGCACTGTTCCAGGATGCGGCGCGCAACCGGTTCCCGGGCGTTCTCCAGGTAGGCCCGGAACAGTTCCAGCTCCAAGCCGTCTTCCACCGCGGCGTGCGTGGCGAAGAAGGCGTCGGCATTGCAGGCGGCATCCAGCACCTGGCGATGCCGGCACTGGTTGAAGATGGCTTCCTGCTGCGGACTGGGCGGGCGGTTCAGGTAGCCGCCCAGTAGCGTGGCGTAGCGGTGGAAGCACTCGATCTGCCAGGCTTCCTCGGTGTTGCGCACGGTGAGGAAGTACTTGGGGTCGGACTCGCGGCCGCTCTCCAGGCACAGGCGCACCAGGAGTGCCGGCGTTTCGCTCAGGCCCGCGTATTCCACCCAGGCGCGGCGGCTCCAGGTCAGGCGGGCCGCGTCGCGAACCCGCGCATCGAGCGCGCCGAGGTCCAGGCTGGCCCAGGGAATATCGGTCTCCGGCGCCCAGCGCTGCTGCTTGCCGGTTTCGTACAGTTCGCGGATCGAGGTAATGGACTGCTTGAGCGTCAGCGGGAAGCGGCGCTCAACGGGAATTCTGGTCGTAGCTGCGTTCATGACGGGTCCTCGGATTCAGAATTCGCCGATCTTCGGGTGGTGCAGCAGGGGCAGGTGCACGCCCCAGGGCTCCATCTGGCGGCGCACGCGCTGCACCGTTTCAACGAACAGGGGTTTTTCCAGTTCTTCAACCGTGGAGCCCAGGCCGGCTTCCCAGGTGAGCCGGTCCACTTCCATTTCGGCGCGGGAGGCCGGGTTGTCGGGCGCCAGCCAGGCGCTGTGATAGCCGTTGAGCTCGACCTTTTCCATCATGTTGATCACCGCGTTTTCCACCACCTTGATTTCGGCGGCGGACATCTGCGGAATGCGGTGGTCGAGAAAGCGCCAGCCGAACGCGCAGTGCCGCACCTCGTCGCGCATGATGCGGGCGCAGATCTGCTTGGCGACGGGGTCGCGGGTGATCTCGACCAGGTGGCGGAAGACGTCGAACGCGATTTCCTCGGCGGCGCAGACCAGCGCGGCAAGGATCGCCTCGACCGACACTTCGGGGTCCAGCGCCATCTTGCGCACGCCATGAGTGGCGACGGAACCTTGGTATGCGGCTTGGGCAGGCTGCTCCATGTAGCCGCCCAGCGCTTCGGCCATGCGGTAGCAGGCTTCGGCGTGACGGCTTTCCTCTTGCGAGCGGATGGTGAAGAACAGCCGCAGGTCGGGTTCGCACTTGTCGTGGCAGAAGCGGATCTGCAGGGCCGGGCTTTCCGAGATGGCGCCGTATTCGCTCCAGGCGCGGCGGCTCCAGTACTGGCGGGCCGCGTAGCGCTGCTCGGGCGTGTACTGCGTAGCGTCGAACAGATGCCAGTCGATGTCGGTGCGCGGGTCCCACTGCTTGACCGTTGCCAGGTGGTAGAGATCGCGGATCTTGGGGATCCGGGTGTCCAGATCCAGCGGAAAGATGCTCTCTGGATCGTCGAGGATCGTACGCGGCTCGGCGCTTGCTACGTTCATGACTGCACTCCCTGGTTTGCAGCGCCCGCGGCGCGCGTGAGTGGAGGTTGCGGAGATGGAACTGCTTTACTTGTAGTCGGCCAGCCGGAACTGCCCGTCCCGGTAGCCGAGCATGACGATGTCGTCCTTATCCAGGCCCGAGTGGCGCTGGGGCGAGAAATTGAAGACCCCGCCCACGCCCTGGTAGCCGGTGATGGCGGTCAGCTGTTCGCGGGTCTTTTCCTTGTCGCCGCCGCTCTTGTCCAGGGCGGCGCGCGCCAGCATGATGGCGTCGTAGGTCTGGGCCACGAACTGGTTGGGCTTGCGCTTGTAGCGGGCCTCGAAGCGCTTGCTGAGATCCATGATGCGCGTCTTGATCGGATCGGCGTCGGGCAGGTCCTGGCCCACCGGGAACTTGACGCTGACCAGCAGCAGGTCCTTGACCGAGTCGCCGGCCAGCTTCATGTAGCGCTGGTCGACGAAGCCGTAGCTGTGCACCAGCGTGAGCTTGTCCAGGCCCAGCTGCTGCGCCTGCTTGATGAACACCACGCCAGCCGGGGTGACGGTCCAGCAGATGATGGCCTGCACCGATGCATTCTTGATGCGCGTGAGCTGCGGGGTCAGGTCGGTGTCGGCGGGGTTGAAGGATTCATACGTGATGTCGATGCCGCGCTTGGCGGCAAGCCGCTTCATCTGTTCGACGGCGCTCTGGCCGAAGCCGCTGTTGTCGGCCAGCAGGGCGGCGCGCTTGATGCCCTTTTTGTCGAAGTAGTCCAGCACCCGGTCGATGACCTGGTCGTCGTCCACGGTGCTCTTGAACACATACTTGCGTTCCGCCACCGGCATCACGATCTGCATCGAGCCTTCGGTGGAGATGAAGGGCGTGGCGGCCTTGTCCACCATCGGCACCATGGCCATGGCGATGCCGCTCATGTTGCCGCCGCCGACGATGATGTCCACCTTGTCCTGGGACAGCAGCCGCTTGGTGGCGTTGATGGCCTTGGCGGTCTGGCTTTCGGCGTCGTAGAACACCCATTCGACCTTCTTGCCGCCGATGCCGCCGGCGGCGTTGATATCGTCGATGGCCATTTCCATGCCGGCCTTCATGTCTTCGCCCAAAAAGGCGGCGGGACCGGTCACGGACAGGATGGATCCTATTCGCACCGTATCCTGCGCGCTGGCGGCGTGCATGCCCAGCATCAGCGCGGCGGCCGGCAGCGCAATGGCCGCGCGGCGCGAGAACTCCAGAAACGTCTTAATGCAAGTCATGGTGCTACTCCTGTGCCTGATGCGGGATTAGAGGGGTGCAGCAACTTCCACGAACAGCGAAAACGTCGGCGGTCTAGTTCTCCGTCGCGCCGGGTGGGTTGCGGAACTCGAGCGAGTCCGACACCTGGTCCGTCTTGCCTGCGCCGTTCAGCAGCGGCACGCGCACCGAGTACCGGACCTGGTCCGCGCGGTAATGCGACAGGCCGGACATGACCGGCCGGTCCTGTTTATCGAAATACACCAGGTGCCGCGTCAGGACCGGATCGCCGGGCAAGAGACTGAGGTAATCGGCATGTTCGGCCTGCACCGCGCCGCCCTCGATCTTGAGGTTGCCGTAGGCCAGTTCGACCTGACGGCCGATCAGCTCGAGCAGGGAGCCGGCTTCGGCCTGGCGGGCGTCGATGTGCGGGATGCGGTCGGTGCGCACATAGCGGTAGTCGATCGAGATCGGCACCTGTTGGACCGTGCGCAGGCGCAGGATGCTCCAGACCGGCGTGCCGGGCGCCACGTCCAGTTCGCGCGCCACGGCGGCCGAGGCAGGTTCCTGCGCGCAATGCAGCACCCGCAGGCTGAGGGGGCGGCCATGGGCGGACCATTGGTCGATGAAATCCATGGCCGGGCTGAACTGCTCGTCGATCTTGGGGGCGCAGACAAAGGTGCCGGAGCCGCGCACCCGCCGCAGATAGCCTTCGTCCACCAGTTCCTGGATGGCTTGGCGCACCGTCATGCGGCTGACGTTGAATTGTTCGCTCAGTTCGTGATCGGTGTGGAAGCGGTCGCTTTCCTGCTGCCAGTTCAGGATCATCATCAGCACGCGCCGCTTGATCTGCACATAGAGCGGCAGAGGGGAGTCGCGGTCCAGCGCCACGGGGCTGCTGGAGACGGGGGACTCGCTGCGGACGTTCGTAAGAGTGGACATGACAGCTGGTTTCCGGAATATGTATATAGGATTTGTATATTTGTCTAGTTAACTAGACTTTATGATATATTGATTTCGAAAGTCAAGTACGGATTAGCGATATGAATATTTCTACGCTCGACCTTGCGCTGGCGCTTGCGCCGCATAGCCTGGATGCCGTTCTGTCCTTTGATCAGCCCGCCTCGCTGGACCGGGCGGACGTACTCATATGGAATCCCGCCGGCCTGTACCCCGTGCTGGTGGCGGCCTGCGAACGCGCCGATCCGCCGGTGCTGGGCGTGGGTGCGTCGGAATGGCTGCTGGCCACCAGCCGCCACTGGCGCGAGCAATTCAAGCGCCTGCTGGCCGCGGGCGGCACGCTGGCGGTGCTGGTGCCCGCGCCGCGCACGGTGGGCGTGCACACCTTGCAGGACATCCTTCCCTACGACTGGTCCGATCCGCTCTGGCCGCGGACGGTGCGCAGCCAGCCGATAGATGGCGATGCGCTGCCGCGCCAGGCGGGCGAGCCTTTCCGCACGCTCTTCACCGAAGCCGCGCGCTGTTTCCAGCCCTGCGCGACACTGGCCGAGGCGCCGGGCGCAAGCATCCTCGAGGATGGCCAGGGCATGACGCTGGCGAGCTATGCCAGCGAACCGCCGGGCCGCCTGCTGCTGCTCCCGGCGCTGGCCTCCGATCTGGCGCAGGACGAGGCCGGCTCGGCGCTGTTCCTGCAGGAGTTGCGCCGCTGCATCGAACGCCTGGGCCAGCGCAGCGGCGTGCGTCTGGCGGGGTGGCTGGACCTGCAGCGCGGCCCGGCAGACGAGCAATTGCACGCCCGCCGCGCGCAATGCCTGCGCGAGCGCCATGCGCTCGACCTGGAATTGCAGGAACTGGACCGCGCCATGGCCGAACGGGACTTCTTCAAGCAGCTGCTTGCCGGCGAAGGCCTGGGAGCGGGGCTGGCGGCCGCGGAAGTCTTCCGCCGCAAGAGCGCGCCAGTGCATGCGGACTGGGTAGAGAAAGACCTGCACATCGTCGAACTCGATCAGCGCAACCTGCTGCTCAAAGTGCGCCTGGCGGACGAGCCGCTGGACGCCGCGGCGCTGCGCCGGCTGGAAGACGCCCGCGTGCGGGTGGCGGATTACTTTTCCCGGCCCACGTCCATCCTGGTCGCGGACTGCGCCGACAACGCCTTGCCGCCGTCCGCGCGCGCGCCGCGCCGGCATGCCGTGCTGGAGGGCCTGGACGATGCCTATGTGCTGAACGGGCTGCACCTGTATGGCTGGCATCTGGAAACTTCCGGCGACAGTCCCGACCGCCTGCTGCAGCGCTTGATGCAGGCGGACGCGGACCTGAGCGATTCCCTGCTGCGCGCGACGCTGCGCGGCCTGACCCCGCTAGCCGACGCCTGAAGGGCGCGGTGAGCGTTTCGCTTCTGTGAGACTCCGATGCCCGCCGACACCCACGACCATCATGCGCAGGATATCGAACGCAACAGCGCCAACCATCTGGCGCTTTCGCCGCTGACCTTCATCGAGCGCGCGGCGAAGGTCTATCCGGAACGCACCGCCATCGTCCACGGCGCGCTGCGCCAGAGCTGGCGCGAAACCTATGCGCGCTGCCGCCGCCTGGCCAGCGGGCTGGCGCGCCTGGGCGTGCGGCCCGGCGATACGGTGGCCGTGATGGCGCCCAACATCCCGGCGCTGTACGAGGCCCATTTCGGCGTCGCCATGGCGGGCGCGGTGCTCAACGCCCTGAACACCCGGCTGGACGCGGAGACGCTGTCCTTCATCCTGGAGCATGGCGCGGCGGCGGTGCTGCTGACGGACCGCGAGTACGCGCCCGTCATGGCGCAGGCCTTGGCCAAGACCCGCAGGCGGATCCGCGTGGTGGACATCGACGATCCCGAATACGGCGGGCCTGGCGAGCCGATCGGCGAAATGAACTACGAAGCGCTGCTGGAGATGGGCGACGCGGCGGCCGAATTTGCGTGGCCGGAGGACGAATGGCAATCGCTGTGCCTGAACTACACCTCCGGCACCACTGGCAGCCCAAAGGGCGTGCTGTACCACCATCGCGGCGCCTATCTGAATGCGATGGGCAACGCCTTGGCCTGCGATATGCGCCAGCATGCCGTGTACCTCTGGACCCTGCCGATGTTCCACTGCAACGGCTGGAGCTTTCCCTGGACCATCGCGCTGCTGGCGGGAACCAATGTCTGCCTGCGGCGGGTCGAGGCCGGCGCCATCTTCGACGCCATCCAGGCGCATGGGGTCGATTATTTCTGCGCCGCGCCGGTGGTGCTGGGCATGCTCATCAACAGCCCGCCCGAAATCAAGCGGCGCGCGATCCGGCCGGTGCAGGTGCTCACCGGCGGCTCTCCGCCTCCGGCCGCCGTCATCGCGGCGATGGACGAACTGGGCATAGACGTCACGCACCTGTACGGCCTCACGGAGAGCTACGGTCCGTCGATCAGTTGCGCCTGGCATGAAGCCTGGAGCGACCTGCCGCTGGATGAACAGGCGGCGCTCAAGGCCCGCATCGGCGTGCGCAAGCACACGATGGAACAGGTCCGCGTGCTGGATCCCGCCACGATGGAACCGGTGCCGCCGGACGGCGTTACCGTGGGCGAGATCATGATGCGCGGCAATACGCTCATGAAGGGTTATCTGAAGAATCCGCAGGCCACGGCCGAGGCCTTCGCGGGAGGCTGGTTTCACACCGGCGATCTGGGCGTGGTGCACCCCGACGGCTACATGCAGATCAAGGACCGCGCCAAGGACATCGTGATATCAGGCGGCGAGAACATATCGACCGTCGAGGTCGAGGATGCGTTGTACGCGCATCCCGCCGTACTGGAAGCCGCCGTGGTGGCGCGGCCGGACGCCAAGTGGGGCGAGACGCCTTGCGCCTTCGTCACGCTGAAGGAGGGCGGCGCGGCGACGGCAGAGGAGCTGGCCAGCTTCTGCCGGGGCCGCCTGGCCGGCTTCAAGGTGCCGCGCACTTTCGTGTTCGGCCCGTTGCCCAAGACCGCCACGGGCAAGATCCAGAAGTATCTGCTGCGCGAACAGGCGCGACAGCTGTGAATTCGTCGCCGCCGGCGTGGCTTTACGCGCGCTGCAGCAAATCCAGCGCATGCGCATCAAAGCGCCGCAGGTTCGGGAACACCAGCCCCAGGTCCTCGCGGCTGGCGCCGAACCAGCCGCCCAGTGACGCGCCGAGCTGATCCACGGCCAAGGTAGGCAACAGGCGGCCGTTGTCGACGAAGCCGGGGCCGTCCAGGGCGATTTCGGGGTGGCTGCCGTAGTAGCGTCCGCCCTTGACCGCCCCGCCCAGCACGAAGTGGTGCGAGCCCCAGCCATGGTCGGAGCCGTTGCCGTTGGAACCCAGGGTGCGGCCGAACTCGGAGGCGGTGAAGGTGGTCACCTTGTCCGCCACGCCTATCGCGGACAAGGCCTGCTGGAACGCGGCCAGTGCCTGGCCCAGTTCCTTCAGCAACGCCGGGTGGGTGTCGTTCAAGCCGGAGTGGTTGTCGTAGCCGTTCTGCGAGACGAAGAAAACCTGGCGGCGCGCGCCCAGCGCCTGCCTGGCCGCGATGATGCGGGCGACGATCTTCAGCTGTTGCGCCAGGGGCGACGAGAAGTCGCCCGGCACGGCTACATCCGCGAGCGCTGCGCGCAGGCGGCCGTCGGCGTCGATGGACTGGGCGGCGATGCGCGACATCTCGCGCTCCATCAGGTGTTCGCGCGGCTGCGTGATCAGCTGGCGCAGCAAGGCCGTGCAGGCGCTGGATCCATACATGTCGCGGCCCAGCAGGTCTATCTGCGTGGAGCCGTGGATGCCTACGCGGTATCCGGCGATCTTGCGTCCGGCCAGCAGCACGCTGCTGCCGCCCGCGGTGATGCCCGTGAAGGTGCGCTGCGCGTTGGCGTCGGCGAACAGATCGGTCAGCCTTCCGGCCCAGCCCGACGCCGCGCCTTCCGGCGCCAGCGCCTGCCAGTACGACTGCTGGTCGTTGTGCGAAAACAGCTTGGGCGGCAGGGGGACACGCGCGCCTATGTATTCCTGCTTGGATGTGGGTACAACCAGCGGGCCTATGTTCAGCAGCACCGCCATGTCGCCGCTTTCATACAAGGGCTTGAGCGGCGCCAGCGATGGCGCCAGCGCGAACTGGGCGCCGCCGGGCGCGGGCTCCTTGCCGCGCAGCGCCGTGGCCTGCAGGGTGTTGCGCGGCAAGGCGATGTCGGTGCGCGCCTGGGCGTAGGCCTTGTAGGCGGCCGTGTCATAGGGCACCAGCGAGTTGTAGGGGTCGTTGCCGCCGTACAGGAACACGCAGACCAGCGCCTTGTACGAGGAGGCCGGCGCCGATTGCGCCGCGGCCGCGCCCAGGGCAGCCAGGTTCAGCGCCAGCGGCGCGGCGGCGCCCGTGGCGCCCAGCGCGCAGGCGCGCAGCAGGAATTCGCGGCGGCTGGTTTGCGCGTCGTGGCGGGAATTCTTCATTTCTGCACCAGGTATTCGGGGCTGGCGGCCACCAGCATGATGGCGGCGCGCACGCGGTCGCGCGGCCGGCCCGCGGGTATCGTGGCTACGGCGCGCGCGATGCTGCCGGCGGTCTCGGCGGAATAGGCATCGCCCGCCAGCAGCAGCGCCACCCGCGCCACCAGGGCGGCCGGATCCTGCGCCAGCGCGATCTCGGCGGCGTAGGGCGTCTGCAGATCCTCCCAGCCCCGGTCCACATAGATGGCCAGGAAGTTCAGGTAGCCGGCAATGCTGGTTTCGTCGGTGATCTGCAGTTCCGGCGCGACCAGATGCCGGCGCGCCAGCTCGGTCACAGGCGGCACGTAGCGCGGGCGGAAGAAATTGAAGACGTTGGCCGACCGCATCGGGCTCTGGGCCAGCCGGATCGTGTTGTCGGTGGTGTCCGGCATGGCCCAGGCGCCGTTGTTGGAGGTGGCGCCGAAGGCGCGCGCCCAGGCCGCGAAGCGCACGATGGGCTCGCGCACCTTGCCCCAGCCGGGCGCGGCCAGGTCCGGGTTGCGCGCCTCGGGGTCCAGCAGGACGGCGCGCACCACGGCTTTCAGGTTGCCGCGCGTGCCGCTGCCGTCGTCGTCGAAGGCGGCCGACACGCGCGCGACATAGGCGCGGCTGGGATTGCTGGTGACCAGCCGCTGGATCAACTGTGTGCCGATGAAGGGCCCCACGTTGGGATGGGCGCAGATCACCTCCATGGCGCGCTTGAGCGACAGGTGGCCGTCGGTCCCCGCCGGCACCACCGCGCCCAGAAAGCGCTTTTCAGCCAGCGAGTGCAGCGCGTTGTTCAGGGCCATGGGGCGCCGGTGGAATTCGACGTCGGTTTCCGGGCCGTTGATGTCCCAGCCGGTGAACACCTTGGCCAGTCCCTGCACGTCGGCGTTGGTGTAGGTCTCGACGGGTGCGCCGTTGACCATCCGGACGGACCCGTCCGCCTGCAGCTCCAACAGGCCGATGCTGAACAACTGCATGACCTCGCGGGCGTAGTTCTCGTCCGGATGACGGCCGGTCTTGGGATCTTCCTTGCGGTTGCCGCGATAGGTCAGCATGCAGCCCATCGACAGGTTTTGGGTGACGGCCGTCAGCAGCTGCCGGTAATTGCCCAGGGCATGTTCCGCCAGCAGGTCCATGAAACCCGCGGCGCCGAACAGCGGCCAGGACGCGGTGATGGACGATACGCCCACCACGAAGATCTCCGACAGCGCGAACGCCACCCGCGTGCGGACCTGATCCGGGGCGGAGATGAACTTGCGCCACAGCGTGGATTCCAGCGGCGCGTTGATGCCGTTGCCCTTGAATTCCTCGGTGTTCTTGCGCTGCTGCAGCAGCCAGTCGAAATGGGTCTGCGACGGCGGCATGGCCAGCTGCGCGTCCAGCCAGGCCGCGTAGCCGTCGCGCACCACTGCGTCGATGTCGGCGGGCGTGGGGCCGAACGTGGCCTGCGCCAGGAAGCGGGAAGCCTGGCCCGGGGTCGGCTTTGCAGGGGAAGTATCGGCGGACTGCGGCGCAGCCGCTGACGGCGTAGCGGACATGCGCGGCACCTCGTCGAATGCGAAAACCTACGGTACTGAAGCCCCGGGCGGGCTTCAATACCGTCATTCGGACGAGAGACTAGTCCTAAAGCATGAGCTTCAGACCGAGCGCGTGATGCCGCCGTCGATGCGGATGTTCTGGCCGGTGATGTAGGAAGAAGCGTCGGAAGCGAGGAACGCGATCAGGTCGGCGACTTCTTCGGCGGTGCCGTAGCGGCCCATCGGAATGCGCGCGCGGCGGTCTTCCTTTTCCGGCAGGCTGTCGATGAAGCCGGGCAGCACGTTGTTCATCCGCACATTGTGTGCGGCGTACTCGTCGGCGAACACCTTGGTGAAGGCGGCCAGTCCGGCGCGGAACACGCCCGACGTCGGGAACAGCGCTTCGGGTTCGAAGGTGGCGTAGGTCGAAATATTGACGATGGCGCCGGACTTCTGCTGTTTCATCACCGGCGCGACCAGGCGCGCGATGCGCACCACGTTCAGCAGATAGAACTCCATGCCCAGGTGCCAGTCCTCGTCGCTGATCTCCAGCAGCGGGCCCTTGGGGCCGTGGCCGGCGCTGTTGACCACGGCATCGATCCTGCCCCATTTCTGCTGGGTGGCGTCCACCAGCCGCGCCAGGTCCTCGGGCGAGCGGTTGGACCCCGTGACGCCCAGGCCGCCCAGTTCCTGCGCCAGGGCTGCGCCCTTGCCGGAGGAGGACAGGATGGCCACGCGCCAGCCGTCGGCCGCCAGTTTGCGCGCCGCCGCCGCGCCCATGCCGCTGCCGCCGGCGGTGACGATCGCCACTTTTTCCGTGCTCATGCTCACTCCTGGTCTTGAATTATTTGGGAGCGGCCATTGTAGAAGCGGGAGCGACCCGCCACACCACATTGCCGACGTCGTCGGCGGTCAGCAGGCCGCCCTGGCGGTCTATCGCCACCCCTACCGGCCGGCCCTGGGCTTCGCCGCTTTCGTTCAGAAAGCCCGTCAGCACGTCGCGCGCCGGCCCGTCGGGCTTGCCGTCGCGAAAGGGCACGAAGATGACCTTGTAGCCGCTGCGCGGATCGCGGTTCCATGAGCCGTGCTGGCCCACGAACATGCCGTCCGTGTAGGGCGCGGGCAGGCGCGACCCGCCCGACCAGGCCAGCCCCAGCGAGGCGGTGTGCGGACCCAGCGCGTAGTCGGGCACGATGGCGCGCGCCACCAGGTCGGGGCGCGGCGGCTGGACCCGGGTGTCGACGTGCTGGCCGAAATAGCTGTAGGGCCAGCCGTAGAAGCCGCCGTCCTGCACCGAGGTCATGTAGTCGGGCACCAGGTCGCTACCCAGTTCGTCGCGCTCGTTGACGGCCGTCCACAGCGTCTTGCCGTCGGGCGCCCAGGCCATGCCCACGGGGTTGCGCAGACCGGTGGCGTACAGGCGCTTGTTGCCGCTGGCCACGTCGATTTCCCAGATGGCGGCGCGGCCCTCTTCGATGTCCATGCCGTTTTCGCCGACATTGCTGTTGGATCCCACGGACACATACAGTTTGCGGCCGTCGGGGCTGGCCAGCAGGTTCTTGGTCCAGTGATGATTCAGGCCCGCCGGCAGGTCGGTGACCTTGACGCCGGGGGCGCTGATGCGTTCTTGGCCGTTTTCGTAGGGAAAGCGCAGCACGGCGTCGGCATTGGCGACATACAGCTGGTTGCCGATCAAGGCCATGCCGAAGGGCGAGTTCAGGCCGTCGAGCAAGACGCTGCGCGTTTCGGCGACGCCGTCGTGGTCGGCATCGCGCAGCAGGGTGATGCGGTTTGCGCTCGGGGTCCGGGCGCCGGCGCGTTTCATCACCAGGCCGGCGACCCAGGCCTTGAGGCCGCCGGAAGCCGATTCGGGCTTGGGCGGCGCATTGGTCTCGGCCACCAGCACGTCGCCGTTGGGCAGGACGTACAGCCAGCGTGGGTGGTCCAGGCCGCTGGCGAACTGCGTCACCGCCAGGCCGCTGGCTGCCACCGGATGCGCACCCGCGGGCCAGCCGACGGCCTTGGCGGTCTTCACGGTGGGGATGGCGGTGGGATTGGGGGCGGGCAGCTGGGGCGACGGACCCATGCCGGCTTCGACCGGCAGCGTGGCCATTTCGCCGCAGGCGTTGAGCGTGGCGGCGGCCATCACGGCGGCCAGCAGGATGCGGGGTGTAGGCATGACGCATGTTCCGGGGGCGGTGAGGTCCATCATACGCTTGGACCTCCGCGGACCCTGGGGCGATCAGCGCATCTGGA
This sequence comes from Achromobacter sp. PD1, assembly GCF_048541815.1. Lineage (NCBI taxonomy): Bacteria > Pseudomonadati > Pseudomonadota > Betaproteobacteria > Burkholderiales > Alcaligenaceae > Achromobacter > Achromobacter sp. PD1. Next base: position 4,618,492 of record NZ_CP183349.1, on the reverse strand, counting down.
ACGCTTCCTGATGCCAGCGCACGGGCTGGGCGCCCAGCTTGCGCAGGCCGCGCCTGAGCGCGTCGGCCAGGCCGGCGGGCCCGCAGAACCAGACGTCGGCGACGCGGCCCGCCGCCACCTCGCCCTGCGCCAGCGTACCGGCCGTCAGCGTGTCGCCGTCGCGCGCGCTGTGGATGGCGAGCGTCACGCCGTCCAGCGCTGCGCAGCGTTCCTTGAGCAACGGCACGAAGGGATCGGTTGCAGCGTCGCGCACGCAGTAGTGCAGCCACACGCGCGGCGTTGGGGCCTGCCGGTCCTGCAGCGCCTCCAACCATGCGAGAAACGGCGTGACACCGATACCGCCCGCCACCCAGACCTGCGACGTCGAGGCCGCGTCCGGGGTCAATTGAAAGCGCCCGTATGGGCCTTCGACAGTTACCGGCTGGCCGATGCGCAGCGTGCGCGCCAGGCTGCGGGTGTAGTCGCCCAGCGCCTTGATCTGGAACGTGACGCGGCGTTCGCCCTGATGCGGGGCGCTGGCGATGGTGTAGGGATGGGCGCCTTCCTTGCGGTCGAACGTGACGAAGGCGAACTGTCCCGCCTGATGCTCCCGCCAGTTGCCGTCGAGTTCGCAGCTGACCTCCAGGATGCCGCCTGGCTGGTGCGTCAGCGACACGATCCTGCCTTGCGCGCGGCGGCCGCTGCCCACGCGTCCCAGCAGCGCCACCAGCGCGGCATAGGAACCGGCGACCAGCAGCGGAATCAGCAGCAGGCCGACGGGGCCGCTCCAGTAGCGCGCGGGCGCCAGCGCCGCCGTGTGGAACGCCAACGCCAGGAACAGCACAGGCATTGCGCGGTGCAGGAGACGCCATCCGCGGTAGGGAAAGCGCCGCCACAAGGTGATTGCGAGCATCGCGAGCAGCAGGTAGATCGACCATTCGCCCAGGTCCTTGGCCAGGCCGCGCGAGCTTTCAAAGAGCGTCAGCACGACGTCGCGGGCGGGGCGGTTGCCCGCGTCCGCCAGGCTTTTCAACGGGCCGCTGGCCAGCTTCAGCAACCAATGCGCGGCGCCTGCTGACACGGCGAGGATGCCGGCCCATTTATGCAGCCGGTAGATCTTGTCCATGCCGCCCAGCGGACGCTCCAGCCACGCGGGCCGCAGCGCCAGCAGCATGATCAAGGCCATCAGGCCGATGGACCAGACGCCGGTGAGGTAGAGGCCTTGCTGGCGCGCCACCCAGTACCAGGCGCCGGCGGCCGGCGGCTGCAGGATGAACGCGTCCAGGCCCCAGGCCAGGGTGAGGACTAGCAAGAAGCCGCCTACGGCGGCGCCGGTTCCTATCGGTTTCATGATGGCATCCGTGTTGGGGCGCTCGGCCCGCCGGATGCGGGCGGAGCGTGGAAAGGCGCGCGGGCGCCGGCGCTTCAGTCCTTGATGCGGCTGCGCAGGACGGCGCCGCTCTGGGCATCGACCCGCAGCTTCACGCGCTGGCCTTGGGCGTTGTCGGCCTTGACGTCGTAGCGGCCGTGCTCGAGCTCGATCTCGGTGATGTTGCGATAGCCGGCGGCGGTCAGCGTGTCGTAGATCTGGCGCACGGTCAGCGTCGCGTTGGCGGGCGCCGTGGCGGCGGGCTGGACCGGCGCCGGGGCGGGCGTCTGGGCGTGCACGGCGGCGGTGCCGGTCAGGGTTGCGGCGCCAAGCGCCAGGGCGGCCAGGGTGTTGCGGATTGCGGTCATGGAATGGCTCCTAGGTTGTTGCGGGTTGCCGGAATGGCGACCATGACCGCATTATTCGGGTGTGCGGATGAACCAATTCTGAAGCTGCCGTTCACGTGCCGTTCATTTTCCAGGCGCTATAAATGGGCGGACAATCGCCGCTCATGGCGAACTCCGAATTGCGAAAGGAAACATGACCCGAGCAACGCGTACCCGAATCTGGCTGTCCTGCGGCGCGCTGATGCTGGCGCTGGCCGCGGGCCCCAACGCGGGGCTGGCCGATGAAAGCGACCATGAACAGGCGCGCCAGGCCTTGCAGGCCGGCAAGGTGCTGCCCCTGCGCTCGGTGCTGGACATCGTCGAGCGCGATTATCCGGGGCAGGTGGTCAAGGTCGAATTCGAAGAGGACGACGGCGAGTTCATCTACGAGATCCGGCTGCTGCAGAGCGGCGGCCGGCTGGTCAAGCTGAAGATCGACGCGCGCGACGGCAAGGTGCTGGGCGTGAAGGGACGCGACATCCAATTCCGGGACAAGCACTGATGCGCATACTCGTAGTGGAAGACGAACCGACGCTGGCGACGCAACTGGCCGACGCCTTGCGCCAGGCCGGCTATACCGTCGACACCGCCGCGGACGGCGGAACGGCCCAGTACATGGGCGCGGTCGAGGCCTACGACGTGGTGGTGCTGGACCTGGGCCTGCCGGTGATGGACGGCCTGACGGTGCTCAAGCAGTGGCGAGCCGGCGGCCAGGGCATGCCGGTGCTGATCCTCACGGCGCGCGACAACTGGCACGAGAAGGTTGCCGGCATCGATGCCGGGGCGGACGATTACCTGACCAAGCCCTTCCACATGGAAGAGTTGCTGGCGCGGGTGCGGGCGCTGTTGCGCCGCTCCAGCAGCCACGCCAGCGCGCAATGGCGCTGCGGCCCGCTGATGCTGGACACGCGCCTGGCCAAGGTCACGGTGGACGGGCAGGCGCTGTCCCTTACCAGCCATGAATTCAAAGTGCTGGCCGTGCTGATGCAGCGCGCGGGCGAAGTGATTTCGCGCAGCGAGCTGACCGAGCATGTCTACGCCCAGGACCACGACCGCGATTCCAACACCATCGATGTGTTCATCGCGCGGCTGCGCAAGAAGCTGCCGCCCGACACCATCGAAACCGTGCGCGGCCTGGGCTACCGCCTGGCCGGCGGCGCATGATGCCGCAGCGCGCGCCGGGCTCGCTGCGCTGGCGCTTGCTGGCCGGCACGCTGGCCTGGATCCTGGTCACGGTGGTGCTGGCCGGATGGGGCCTGGGCAGCCTGTTCCGCCAGCACATTACCGAACAATTGCGCGCCGAACTGACCCTGCACCTGAACCAGCTGACAGCCGCGGTAAACACCAGCCCGGATGGCCGCCTGGTGGTGTCGCCGCCCTTGAGCGACCCGCGGCTGGAACAGCCGCTGTCCGGCCTGTACTGGCAGATCGACCGGCTCGACGAACAGGGCCGCGCGGTGGCCGTGGGCGCGGCGCGCTCGCGGTCGCTCTGGGACCAGGTGCTGGCGCTGCCCGCCGCGGACAGCGCCGACGGGGCGTATGAAATCGCGGGGCCGGAAAAGCATAGCCTGACGGCCCTGACGCGCACGCTGGAACCGGCCGAGACCGAGGCAGCGCCGCTGCGCCTGATCGTGGCGGCCGACAGCCAGGTGTTGGCCGAGCCGATCGAACGCTTCAACCATATGCTGTTGATTTCGCTGGGTGCGCTGGCTGCAGGCTTGACGCTGGCGGCCGTGGTCCAGGTCCTGGTCGGGTTGCGGCCGCTGGCCAAGCTCAGGCGGCAGCTCGCCGGGCAGCAAGGGGGCGCCAGCGTGCGCATCGAAGGCCGTTTTCCCAGCGAAATCCAGCCGCTGGTCGACGACTTCAACCGCGTCCTGGCCGTCAATGCCGACATGGTGCAGCGTGCGCGCACGCAGGCCGGCAATCTGGCGCACGCGGTGAAAACGCCGCTGACGATCCTGGGCAATGCCGCGGCGCGCGAGGAAGGGCCGCTGGCGGCGCTGGTGCAGGAGCAGGTCGGCATGGCGCGCCGCCAGATCGACTATCACCTGGCGCGCGCCCGCGCCGCCGCCGCGTCCGGCGCGGCAGACAGCCGCACGCCGCTGCGCAAGCCCATCGAGGGGCTGCTGCGGGTCATGCAGCGCTTGTATGCGCAGCGCGGCCTGCAACTGGAAATGCCGGCGTTCGCCGACGGCCTGGTGTTCCGCGGCGAAGAACAGGATCTGCAGGAGATGGTCGGCAACCTGCTGGACAATGCCTGCAAATGGGCCGAGCGCCACGTGCAGGTGAGCGCCAGCGCCGCCGGGCCGGGTCAGTTGCTCATCCAGATCGACGATGACGGCCCCGGCATTGCCGACGACGAGCGCGAACGCATCTTCCTGCGCGGCGTGCGCATGGATGAACAGCGTCCCGGATCGGGCCTGGGCCTGGATATCGTGCGCGACCTGGCCAGCACCTATGGCGGCCAGGCGCGCGCCGAGCGCTCGCCGCTGGGCGGCTTGAGGGTGTCGTTATGGCTGCCGGCCGCCTGAGGCCGGCCTCCGGGGCTTACTTGACCAGCGTGACCGGCACTTCGGCCAGTTGCAGCACCTGATTGGCGACCGAGCCGATCAGGATGTTCGTCAGCGAGCCATTGCCGCGCGTGCCCATGACGATGCGGACGCAGCCATGATCGTGGGCGTATCCGGCGATTTCCGTGGCCGTATGGCCAAATGCCACGTGGCTGGTGTAGTCGGCGCCGGTCACATCCAGCAGCTTGCGCGCCTCGTCCGCGGCTTCCTGGCCTTCGCGCAGGTAGAACTCGTCGATCATGTCCTGCGTGATCAGGCGCGACAGGCCGGCGCGGCCTTGCACGGGCGTCTGGACGTTGAGCAGATGGATGCGCGCGGCGCCAGCGCCTTGGGCGAGCTGGCGGGCGTACAGGACGGCGCGGTTGGCGTTGTCGGAGCCGTCGACAGGGACCAGGATGTTCAGCATGGATGCTCCTTGACGGTTACTTGACCAGGGTGACGGGCAACTCCGTCAGATGCAGGACGCGGGTCGCGACCGAGCCCAGGAACCAGGACGACACCGAGCCCAGCCCGCGCGAGCCCATGTAGATTTCATCCGCGTCGGATTCGTCGGCCACGCGCACGATGGTCTCGGCGGCGGCGCCTACTTCGATGTGGGTCTGGAAGGGCACGCCGGCCCGGGTCAGCAATTCGCTGGCGGCTTGCAGCGCGTTGCGGCCTTCTTCCTCGTGATAGGCGTCGATCTCGGCCTGCGACAGGCCGCGGCCGATCTTGCCGGCTTTCAGGGGGATCTGGACCGTCAGGAGCTCCACGCGTTCGACGGGATCGTAGCTGCGGGCGTCGAGCAGGGCTTGGACCGCATGGACGGCGGGCTGCGAGCCGTCCACGGGAATCAGGATGCGTTTCATGAGCGTCTCCTTGTGTGCGCCGCGGGCGGCGTTGTAGTCCACTGTATCCGAATTATTCGCCGATTCGGACAGGCGCGTCATGCGCGGGATCAAACCAGGCGCAATCAGCCCGCGCCACCGGGCGGCGGACCCGACGCAAAGTCAGCGCCAGCGCGGCTCCAGGACGTGCGCGTCGGCAGCCTGCCCGAGCAGGCGGACGGCCAGCGCGCCCAGCGCCTCGGCCGAGCCGCTGGTCTCCAGCCGCAGTCCGCCCGGGCCGCTGGCGCGCAGCAGGCCGCGCTCCTGCAGCTGGTGGCGCAGCCGGCGCGCCACCGGGGCGCCCGTTTCCAGCAACGGCACATCGGCGCCGGCGGCCGCCTGGATCGCGTCGCGCAGGAAGGGAAAGTGGGTGCAGCCCAGCACCAGCACGTCGGCGCCGGCCCCGCGCAATTCCGCCACGGGCGCGCGCACCGCGGCCTCGGCCTGGGGGCCGCTGAGCGCGCCTTGCTCCACCAGCCGCACCCACTCGGGGCAAGGCCTGAACAGGATGCGGACTTCGGGCGCCTCGCGCTGGACCAGGGCGGCGAATTTGGGGCTGGCCAGGGTGCCGGTGGTGGCGAACACGCCGACCACGCCGCTCGTGGTCAGGTGCGCGGCGGGCTTGATGGCCGGCTCCACGCCGATGATGATCAGCTGCGGATGGCGCAGGCGCAGCTGGGCGATGGCGGCCGCGGTGGCCGTATTGCAGGCCACCACCATGGCCTTGGCCTGGCGCGACACGAAGTAATCGGCGATCGTGCTGGCGCGCTGCTCGACGTAGTCCTGCGTTTTTTCGCCATAGGGCACGTGGGCGGAGTCGGCTACGTACAGCAGGGATTCGTGGGGCAGGGCGTCGCGGATGGCGCGCAGCACGCTCAGGCCGCCGACGCCGGAGTCGTAGATGCCTATGGGTGAATCTGGAGTCATGGCTGCAATGCGGAGTGCGGGTGCCGGGCAGTGTAGCGCCGCGCGCTCAGGCCAGGGATTCCTCGCGCTGCCGCCGCGCCTCGCCGATCAGTTTGCGGGCTGCGCCGGAGAGCGCTTCGTCGCGCCAGATCAGGTTCAGCGGCGCGCGCAGTTCCGCCGGATGGGCCAGGTTGACGTAGGCCACGCCTTCGATGTTCACGCGGCGTAACGACGCCGGCACCAGCGACACGCCCAGGCCGGCCGCGACCAGGCTCAGGGTGGACAGCATGCGCGGCGCTTCTTGCGCCACGCGCGGGCTGAAGCCGGCGGCGCCGCAGGCGGCGATGATGGCGTCGTACAGGCCCGGCCCGCTGTGGCGGCGGTAGAGGATCAGGGATTCATCGGCCAGTTCGGCCAGCGCAATGCGCTTGCGCGCACGGCCCTTGACGGCAGGGTGGTCGGCCGGAAACGCGGCCAGCATGGGTTCTTCCAGCACGGTTTCCACCACCACGCCGGGGTCCAGGCCATAGGGGCCGCGGATGAAGGCGACGTCCACGCGGCCCGCGGCCACGCCCTCCATGAGTTCGCCGGTGCTGCTTTCCTCCAGCACCAGCCGCACGTTGGGCGCCGCTTCGCGGAAGCGGCGGATGACGGAGGGCACAAAGGGATGGAAGGCCGCCGATCCGGTGAAGCCCACGGTCAGGCGTCCAGCCTCGCCCTGCGACACGCGCCGCACGCCTTCCACGGCCTGGTCCACCAGGGCCACGATGTTGCGCGCGTCGTCCAGCAGCGCGCGGCCGCTTTCGGTCAGCTCCATGCCGCGCGGCAGACGGTGGAACAGCGTCACCCCCAGCTCCTGCTCCAGTACGCGGATCTGCTGGCTGAGCGGGGGCTGGCGGATGCCCAGCCGCGCCGCGGCCTTGGTCAGATGGGATTCCTCGGCCACGGCCAGGAAGTAGCGCAGCAGTCTTAAATCTACGGATGCCATATTCAACCGATATGAATATATAGTTAGTCATATATTAGACATTATCCAAGGCGGAGAGTAGGCTGCAATCTCGTTGTCCTTCCCCCCGGTCCCACTCCGCGCCGCTTCCCCGGCGCCGGCATGAAAATGATGAATGCGGCACCTTCCATCTCCGAGGCCGATTTGCGGCCCGCGCCCACTTGCGGGCAATTGTTCTATGGCTTCCTGATGCTCGGCCTGACGGCCTTCGGCGGCGCCTTGCCGCTGGCGCGCCGCATGGTCGTCGAAAAGCACCGCTGGCTCAGCGGCGCCGAGTTCACCGACCTGCTGGGCCTGTGCCAGTTCCTGCCCGGCGGCAATATCATCAACCTGTCGGTGGCGCTGGGCATGAAGTTCCGCGGCCCACGCGGCGCGTTCGCGGCGCTGATGGGCCTGATCCTGGCGCCGTCCGCCATCGTGGTGCTGCTGGGCATGGTGTACGACCGCTTCCAGAACGATCCCCACATCCAGCACCTGTTTGCCGGGCTGGCCGCCGCCGCCGCGGGCTTGTTGATTTCCATGGCGGTGAAGATCGGGTTGCCGGTGGTCAAGCGCCGCGACTGGCTGGCCGGCGTGGTGGCCACGGCTTGCTTCATCGCCATCGCCGTGCTGCGCATTCCGCTTCTGCCCACCATGGCGGTGCTGACGCCGCTGAGCATCCTGATGGTCTGGAGGCAACGTCGATGATCCATACATTGATCGCCCTGGCCCTGATCTTCTCCGAGCTGTCCGTGCTGGCGTTCGGCGGGGGCAATACCATCCTGCCCGAGATGCAGCGCCAGGTGGTGGAAGTGCACGGCTGGATGAGCGCGGCGGATTTCTCCGCGCTGTTCGCCCTGGGACAGGCCGCCCCGGGCCCCAACCTGATGGTGGTCACGCTGGTCGGCTGGCATGTGGCGGGCGGCCTGGGCATGCTGGTCACCACCATCGCCAAGTTCGGCCCGTCGTCCATCATTACCGTGATCGCGCTGGGCCTGTGGGAACGCTTCAAGGACCGTCCCTGGCGCGGCGTCATTCAGGCGGGCATCTTTCCGATGACGGTGGGCTTGGTGGCGGCCAGCGCGGCGCTTATCACCGAGGCCTCGGTGCATACCTGGCTGTTGGGCGTCATTACCGCGGTGGTGGCGCTGCTGGGCAGCCTCACCCGCATCCATCCGCTGTGGCTGCTGTTCGGCGGCGCACTGGTCGGTTTGCTCGGCATCGGTTAGCGTTAGGGCTGCTCACACCAAAAGGAGCGCCGCATGCCGCCGCTCAAGGATTTCGAGCCCGAGGACGATTCCGCTGCCGGCGCCGCCCTGCCGTTCTTCCATGCGCATCGCCGCCTGGTCGGCTGCGCCGCGCTGCTGCTGGTCACGGCGGGCGGCCTGTATGCCCTGGGCGTGACCTGGGTCCTGGCGCTATTGCTGGGATTCGATGCGGGGGCGCTGGTGTTCCTGCTGATGACGGCGCGGGTGTTCGGCCGAACCAGCGCGGCGGCCATGCGCCAGCATGCGCAGCAGCAGGACGTGGGGCGCACCGGCGTGCTGTGGAGCAGCGTGGCGCTGTCCTGCATGGTGATGATGGCGTTGTGGGTGGAGCTGCGGGGGGAGAGCGGCGTGGGCAGCGTGCTGGCCATGCTGGCGGCCGCCGCGACCATCATCCTGTCGTGGCTCTACATGAACATGATCTTCGCCCTGCACTACGCGCATGGCTATTACGGCCATCGCAACGCCATGCACAAGGGGCTGGATTTTCCCGGCACGGAAGATCCGGACTACTGGGACTTCGCCTATTTCGCGCTGGTGCTGGGCATGACGTTCCAGGTGTCGGACGTGCAGATCGTGAACCGGCGCCTGCGCCGCACGGCGCTGACGCACAGCGTCATCGCCTTTTTCTTCAACGTCTTCATCATCGCCATCAGCGTCAACGTGGCGGCGGGGCGGGCCTAGAGCGTGTCATGAACTTTGCCGCGATCGCCCGACCGTAGTTGGGTGACAGCCTGCCGCCCTTAGCCAACAGACTGGCGGGGCTTCGCTTCGTGGTCTTCAGCATGCTGATGCCGGGAAATGCTGCCAACCTGCTCCACAGTTCATAACACGCTCTAAATATGGGCTACATCGCGCAGCCGTACGCCGGAGAAGTTGGCCGCACTCAATGCGTCAAACATCGCGCGGTCGCAGATGGGAGGTGCTCCCATGCGATCCTGGCGGAAGATATGGGCATCTCCCACAACATCCTGTTTGAACACCAAGCTGGCTCCGCCGACGAGGCTATAAAGTTTCTCGTCCTCGCCGGTCTGATAATTGTGGTCGAGCTTGATCCTCACGCGAGAAGAGGCTTCATCCAGGGCATCGAGTCTGCGCAGCACATTGCCTAGGTAGTACTGAGGGGCGGGGCTGCCGTCAGCAAGGCTGAAGTCGCATGCCACAAATGCAAACGCCTCGGCGTCCAACTGCTCAAACAGTTGCTTCAACGGCTCCGACACAATCCATATGCCAGCGAGCTCTTCCAGATCGCGTGGCATTCCGCCCTTCTCCGGTACATGAACCAGGCGGGGACGCTCCGGATACTGATCCGGCATGCCATCAGGACGCGAGATGACATTCATCCCCGGATCGATCAGCTTCTCTTCGTTGGCGATCTCGATGCCGGGAACGCTGCCGTTTCCCAAGAAGCTGGTGTCGATCAGGAAAAATTCGCCCTTATGAGATGCGGCTTCGGCTGAAACTTCAATGGCGGTCGGTTCGGTCACGGTGGCTTCCATCACGGATGCGGGGGCAGAACGGGAATGCGGTTGAGCCGATGCTGGCGGGGCTTGGGCGCAGCCACAAGTTCCGTCGAAGTGGTCTTCAGCATGCCGATGCTGGGAAATGCTGCCGACCTACTCCAAAGTTCATAGCACGCGCTGGGGCCGCGCCCCTGGGTCTTGCGTCAGGTCGGGCCGCGTCAGGCCGCGCCCAGGCGCCACAAGGACGTGACTTCCTTCGAACGCGCCGCATGCAGCGGGTCGCTCGCGTCTTGCGCGCGGCCGTGAGTGGGACGCGTGTCGATGCGCTCGATCACGCGCAAGCCGGCCTGGCTGATCATCTCCAGCAGCGCTTCGCGGCTGCGCAGGCCCAGATGCTCGGCCAGGTCCGACAGGATCAGCCAGCCTTCGCCGTTGGGCGTCAGATGCGCCGCCAGTCCATTCAGGAAGCCGCGCAGCATGCGGCTGTCGGGGTCGTAGACGGCATGCTCCACGGGCGAGCTGGGGCGGGCGGGCAGCCAGGGCGGGTTGCAGACGATCAGCGACACCCGGCCTTCGGGGAACAGGTCGGTCTGTTCGACGTCGACCTGCTTGGACAGGCCCAGGCGCTCCAGGTTTTCACGGGCGCAGGCCAGCGCGCGCGGATCCATATCGGTGGCGATGACGCGCTTGCCGCCGCGGCGCGCGATCACGGCAGCCAGCACGCCGGTGCCGGTGCCGATGTCGAAGGCCACGCTGCCGCGCGGCATCGGGGTGCGCGCCACCAGGTCAACGTACTCGCCGCGCAGCGGCGAGAACACGCCGTAGTGCGGATGGATGCGGGCATTCAGCGCGGGAATCTCCACGCCTTTCTTGCGCCATTCGAAGGCGCCGATCAGGCCCAGCAGTTCGCGCAGCGACGCGACGTAGGGCTCGGCGGCGGGACCGTGGGCTTCCTCGCAGGCCAGGCGCGCGTCGGGCGCGCGGCGCAGCGGAATGCCGTGACCGGCGTCGAACGGAATCAGCAGCATGCCCAGGATGCGGGCGCGCTGCGACTGGATCTGGCGGTGCTGGTTGAAGGCGTCCAGCAGGCTGTCCACGGGTTTGCGGGGACGCTTGTCGACCCGCCGCGTGATGGCTTGCAGCAATTGCCGCGCATTCTGGAAATCGCCGCGCCACAGCAGGCCGACGCCTTCGCAGGCCTGGCGGTAGGCCATGTCGGCGGTCATGGTGTCGTCCGCCACCACCACGCGCTTGGGCGGCGCGGCGCCGGATTCGGAGCGCCAGCGGGCGGCGTGCGGGGTCTGGTTTTCTTCCCAGCGGATTTCAGGGACGGTCAACGTGTCGCTCCAGCAAGGCGGGGCGCGCGGGGCAGGGTGGTCATGGAGAAAGCAAAAAGAAGGGGCGCGGGCTGCCAATGTAGCAGCTTCGCGCCCCGTCGCGGCACCCGCCTGGCTCAGTGGAACAGCACCACCGCCTTCTGCAGCGTGATCCAGATGCCCCAGGCCAGGGGGATACCCACGCAGGCCCAGGCGAACACCACCAGCGCCGCCGGCGTGCGGAACGCGGATGTTCCGACTCCGTGCGTTTCCGTGGCGACCGCGCGTTCGTGGGCCAGCGCCTTCTCGCGCGCCAGTTCTTCGTCATTCATGAAGTACTTGGGATTCACGGGCCGGATCGCCAGGTTGCACAGGAAACCCAGCACCAGCATGCCCGCCAGGATGTACATGGTGATGTCGTACACCTGGGCGCGCGGCACGCCGATGGACAGCTGGTATTCGCGGATGTAGTTCACCAGCACCGGCCCGAAGATGCCCGCCGCCGACCAGGCCGTCAGCAGCCGGCCATGGATGGCGCCCACCATCTGCGTGCCGAACAGGTCGGCCAGGTACGCCGGCACAGTGGAGAAGCCGCCGCCGTACATGGACAGGATGATGCAGAAAGCGGCCACGAACAGAGCCAGCGCGCCGATGTGCGCGGTCCAGGGGATGGCCGAATACAGCGCGAAACCCAGCACGAAGAAGATGAAGTAGGTGGTCTTGCGGCCCAGCTTGTCGGACAGGCTGGCCCAGAAAAAGCGGCCGCCGATATTGAACAGGCTGAGCAGGCCGGTGAAGCCGGCGGCGATGGCGGCGATGGCCGCCAGCTGGTTCTTGTCCAGCTGCGAGTAACCCAGCTCAGGCTGGTTGATCAGGCCGCCGCCGAACACTTCCTGCAGCAGCGGCGAGGCCATGCCGAGGATGCCGATGCCGGCCGTGACGTTCAGGCACAGCGCCCACCACACCAGCCAGAACTGCGGCACGCCCCAGACGCGCTGCACATGGACGTGGCCCTTGGTGATCATGGCGTTGCCGGCATGCTTGGCCGGCGCGGTCCAGCCCTCGGGCTTCCAGCCGGTCGGCGGCACGCGGTAGCCCAGCGCGCCCGACATCATGAAGACGAAGTACACCGCGGCCATGGTCAGGAAGGTCTGCCAGACGCCCGGCGATTCAGGCGTGGCAAAGTGGCGCATCAGCAGGTCGGCCAGCGGCGCGCCTATCATGGCGCCACCGCCAAAGCCCATGATGGCCATGCCCGTGGCCATGCCGCGGCGGTCGGGGAACCACTTGATCAGCGTGCTCACGGGCGAGATGTAGCCCAGCCCCAGGCCGATGCCGCCGATGACGCCCGAGCCCAGCCACAGCATCCACATCTGGTGCAGGTACACGCCCATGGCGGAGATGACCAGGCCGCCGCACCAGCACAGGGCCGACACCACGCCCGCCTTGCGCGGGCCCGCGCGTTCCAGCCAGCCGCCCCACAGCGCGGCCGAGCAGCCCAGCAGCACGAAGAACAGGGTGTACATCCACCCCATGGTCGAAATCTTCCAGTCGCAATTGGTGGCGAACAGCTCGGCGACGAGGCTCATGTCCGCGGGGCAGGCCAGCGGCTTGGCGCCGCCCACCACCTTGGACAGCGGCAGCCAGAACACCGAGAAGCCATAGGCCATGCCGATGCACAGGTGGATGGCAAGGGCGGCAGGGGGAACCAGCCAGCGCGAGAAACCCGGGCCGGCGATGGTGCGTTCCTTATCGAAAAATCCCGGCTTTGAACCGGGGAGGTCCAGCGTGGCAGTGCTTTGCATGTTGTCTCCTCTTTTGGCGCCGCTCATTGGCGTGCGTGGTCCGGCATCCGGCCGGTCCCGCCGCCTTTCTCTCTTGTGGTGTTTCTGTCGTCTTGCCGGGCGCTATGGCGTTACGCCACACGGGCGAGCGGCGTGAGGCGCTTGCGGTGCTGCGTGACCGCTTCCAGCACCAGCGGGTGCAGGCGTTCCTCGCCAGCATTGCCGTCCGGACTTCTTTCGAGAAAGTTCAGAAGCTCATTGCGCATGCGCGGCTCCCAGAACTTGTGGATATGGTTGGCCACGCCTTCCAGGGCCTCGGGCCGGTCGGGCATGGCTTCGAAGAATTGGCCGATGCGGTTGGCCATGCGGATCAGATTGCCGATTTCCATGCTTGGGTCAGGTCCGGTTCAGGGGATGATGCGTGATGGGTGGGTGTACAGCGTGGCGTCGTCGCCGCGCAGAAAGCCCAGCAGGCTGACATTGGCGTCCTGGGCCAGGCGGATGGCGAGCGCCGTGGGCGCGGACACCGAGGCCAGCACGGCCACGCCGGCCGCCGCGGTTTTCTGCACCATTTCGAAACTGGCACGGCTGGACACCACGACGATGCCGTCGCCGGCATGCATGGCCTGGCGCGCCAGGGCGCCGACCAGCTTGTCCAGGGCGTTATGGCGCCCCACGTCCTCGCGCACCAGCGCGACGGTACCGTCGGCGCCGGCCCAGCCCGCGGCGTGGGTGGCGCCGGTGATGTCGTGCAGCGCCTGGCGCGCCCGCATTTCGCGCATGGCGGCCAGCACGGCCTGGATGCGCACGGGCGAGCCGTTGGTGACGGGCGCCACCGGCCGCAGCACTTCGGGTAGCGTTTCCACGCCGCACAGGCCGCAGCCGGTGCGCCCGGCCATGGCCCGGCGGCGCGACTTCAGCCGCACTTCACAGGCGGTGGAAATTTCCAGCTGGACCACGATGCCGTCGCATTGCGGCAGCAGGTCGATGCCGCGCACGTCGCTGACGCCGTCGATGATGCCCTCGGACAGTGCGAAGCCCACCGCGAAGTCTTCCAGGTCGGCCGGCGTGGCCAGCATGGTGGCGTGGCTGATGCCGTTGAACTCCAGCGCGACCGGCGTTTCCTCGGCCACGGAGTCGGCTTCGACCCCGGGGACCAGGGCGCCGCCCCGCACGCGGGTGACCTGTACCTGCGTGCAGTCGGGGCGGGAAGGCGGGGGCGTGGGCATGGCGGCGTCCTGGCGGTTCGGGCTGAGGGTTATTTCCCGGTCAGCGCCGCCTCGCTTTCGCGCGAACGCTCGCGCAGCAGCTTTTGCTGGATGTCTGCAAAGCGCGACCACTGGCGCTGCCACTCCGAAGGCTGGGACACGCGCGTGACCTGCACGGCCGTCACCTTGTACTCGGGGCAGTTGGTGGCCCAGTCGGAGCTGTCGGTGGTGACGACGTTGGCGCCGGACTCGGGGAAATGGAAGGTGGTGTATACCACGCCCGGCTGCACCCGGTCGGTCAGCGTGGCCCGCAACACGGTCTCGCCCGCGCGGCTCTGGATGCCGACCCAGTCGCCATCCTTCACGCCGCGGTCCTCGGCGTCCTGCGGATGCAGTTCCAGCACGTCCTCGCCATGCCACATGACGTTGGGCGTGCGCCGGGTCTGCGCGCCCACGTTGTACTGCGACAGGATGCGGCCCGTGGTCAGCAGCAGCGGGAAGCGGCGCGTGCTGCGCTCGTCCGTGGGCACGTACTTGGTGATCATGAACTTGCCCTTGCCGCGCACGAATTCGTCGATGTGCATGATGGGCGTGCCATCGGGCGCTTCGTCGTTGCAGGGCCATTGCAGGCTGCCCTGCTTGTCCAGCTTTTCATAGCTGACGCCGGTGAAGGTCGGCGTCAGGCGCGCGATCTCGTCCATGATCTCGCTGGGATGCTTGTAATTCATGGGGTAGCCCAGCGCGTTGGACAGCGCCACCGTCACTTCCCAGTCGGACTTGCCATTCTTGGGTTCCATCACCTTGCGCACGCGCGAGATGCGGCGTTCGGCGTTGGTGAAGGTGCCGTCTTTTTCCAGGAACGAGGAGCCGGGCAGGAACACGTGGGCGTACTTGGCGGTTTCGTTCAGGAACAGGTCCTGCACCACGATGCATTCCATGGCCGCAAGGGACGCCGCCACGTGCTGCGTGTTGGGGTCCGACTGCACGATGTCCTCGCCCTGGCAGTACAGGCCCTTGAACGAACCGCCCAGCGCGGCCTCGAACATGTTGGGGATGCGCAGGCCGGGTTCCGGCTGCAGGGTCACGCCCCAGTCCTGCTCGAACTGCGCGCGCACCGTGTTGTCGGAAATGTGGCGGTAACCCGGCAGCTCATGCGGGAACGAGCCCATGTCGCACGAGCCCTGCACGTTGTTCTGCCCGCGCAGCGGGTTCACGCCCACGCCTTCGCGGCCGATGTTGCCGGTGGCCATGGCCAGGTTGGCGATGGCCATGACGGTGGTGGAGCCCTGGCTGTGTTCGGTCACGCCCAGGCCGTAGTAGATCGAGCCGTTGCCGCCGGTGGCATACAGGCGCGCCGCGCCGCGCACGGCCTGCGCCGGCACGCCGGTGATTTCTTCCATGGCTTCCGGCGAGTTCTCAGGCAGCGAGACGAAGTCACGCCATTCCTTGAAGGCCTTGGCTTCGCAGCGCTCGGCCACGAAGTCCTCGGCGATCAGGTTTTCGGTGGCGATCACATGGGCCAACGAGGACAGCAGGGCGGTGTTGGTGCCGGGGCGCACCTGCAGGTGGAAGTCGGCCTTGATGTGCGGCGAACTGACCAGTTCGATGCGGCGCGGATCGATCACGATCAGGCGCGCGCCCTGGCGCAGGCGGCGCTTCAGGCGCGAGGCGAACACCGGATGGCCGCTGCTGGGGTTGGCGCCCATCACGATGACCACGTCGGTGTGCATGACGGAATCGAAGGTCTGGGTGCCGGCGGATTCGCCCAGCGTCTGCTTCAGGCCGTAACCGGTGGGCGAGTGGCAGACCCGCGCGCAGGTGTCGACGTTGTTGGTGCCGAAGGCGGCGCGTACCAGCTTTTGCACCAGCCAGGTTTCTTCGTTGGTGCAGCGCGAGGAGGTGATGCCGCCGACCGCATCGCGGCCGTACTGGCCCTGGATGCGGCGGAATTCGGAGGCCGCATAGTTGATCGCCTCGTCCCAGGACACTTCCTTCCAGGAGTCGGTGATGTGCTTGCGGATCATGGGCTTGAGCACGCGTTCCTTGTGCGTGGCGTAGCCCCAGGCGAAGCGGCCCTTGACGCAGGAATGGCCGCGGTTGGCCTGGCCGTCCTTCCAGGGCACCATGCGCACCACTTCCTGGCCCTTCATCTCGGCCTTGAAGCCGCAGCCCACGCCGCAGTAGGCGCAGGTGGTCACGACCGAGTGTTCGGCCTGGCCCATCATGATGACGGTCTTTTCCTGCAGGGTGGAGGTCGGACAGGCCTGCACGCAGGCGCCGCAGGACACGCATTCGCTATCCAGGAAGGGCTGGTCCTGCCCCGGCGACACGCGCGATTCGAAGCCCTTGCCGGAGATCGTCAGGGCGAAGGTGCCCTGCGTTTCCTCGCAGGCGCGCACGCAGCGGTTGCAGACGATGCACTTGGAGGCGTCATAGGTGAAGTACGGATTGGACTCGTCCTTTTCGCTCTTCAGGTGGTTGGCGCCGTCGTAGCCGTAGCGCACGTTGCGCAGGCCCACCACGCCGGCCATGTCCTGCAGTTCGCAGTCGCCGTTGGCCGGGCAGGTCAGGCAGTCCAGCGGGTGGTCGGAGATGTACAGCTCCATCACGCCGCGGCGCAGGTCGTGCAGCTTGGGGGTTTCGGTGTAGACCACCATGCCGTTCTCGGCCGGGGTGGTGCACGACGCGGGATAGCCGCGGCGGCCTTCGATCTGGACCAGGCACAGCCGGCACGAACCGAAGGGCTCCAGGCTGTCGGTGGCGCACAGCTTGGGAATGTTGATGCCGGCCTCGGCGGCCGCGCGCATCAGCGAGGTGCCTTCGGGCACCGTGATTTCCTGGCCGTCTATGGTCAGGGTGACGGTTACGGCGGACTCGCGCGCCGGCGTGCCCAGGTCGCGATCGCGCTTGATGACGGTTTCTAGCATGTCGGTCTCGGGTTCAGGCCGCGTGCGCGGCAGACTGGGAGGACTCGATGCCGAAGTCCTGCGGGAAGTGGTTCAGCGCGGACAGCACCGGGTAGGGCGCCATGCCCCCCAGCGCGCACAGCGATCCGCCCAGCATCGTGTCGCACAGGTCGCGCAGCAGATGTACCTGCTGCTCGCGGCCGGGGCCGCCCGCGACGATCTTGTCTATGGTTTCCACGCCGCGGGTGGAGCCGATGCGGCAGGGCGTGCATTTGCCGCAGGATTCGATGGCGCAGAACTCCATCGCGTAACGCGCCATGCGCGCCATGTCCACGGTGTCGTCGAAGGCCACCAACCCGCCGTGGCCGACCATGGCGGATATCTGGATGTAGGCTTCGTAGTCCAGCGGCACGTCCCATTGCGATTCCGGCAGGTAGGCGCCCAGCGGGCCGCCCACCTGCACCGCGCGCAGCGGCCGGCCGGAAGCGCTGCCGCCGCCGAAGCCGTAGAGCAGGTCGCGCAGGCTCAGGCCGAAGGCCTTCTCGACCAGGCCGCCGTGCTTGAGGTTGCCGGCCAGCTGGAACGGCAGCGTGCCGTGCGAGCGGCCCACGCCGTAGTCGCGGTAATAGGCAGCGCCCTTGGCCAGGATGATGGGTACGGTGGCCAGCGAAATCACGTTGTTGATGACCGTGGGCTTGCCGAACAGGCCGGAGATCGCCGGCAGCGGCGGCTTGGCGCGGACCACGCCGCGCTTGCCCTCGATGCTTTCCAGCAGCGAGGTTTCCTCGCCGCAGATGTAGGCGCCCGCGCCCTTGCGCACTTCCATGTCGAAGCGGCGGCCGCTGCCGTGCACGTCATCGCCCAGCCAGCCCACGCTGCGCGCCCGCGCGATGGCGGCTTCCAGGGTGTCGATGGCTTGCGGATATTCCGAGCGGACGTAGATATAGCCGTAGGTGGCGCCCACCGCCAGGCCGGCAATGGTCATGCCTTCGATCAGCACATAGGGGTCGCCTTCCATCAGCAGGCGGTCGGCGAAGGTGCCGGAGTCGCCCTCGTCGGCGTTGCAGACGATGTACTTCTGGTCGCCGGGGGTGCCTGCCACCGTCTTCCACTTGATGCCGGTCGGGAATGCCGCGCCGCCGCGGCCGCGCAGGCCCGAGGCCACCATTTCGTCGACGATCTGCCCCGGCTCCATGGCCAGGGCGCGTTGCAGGCCCTGCAGGCCGCCATGGGCGGCGTAGTCCTGCAGGGACAGCGGATCGGTCACGCCGACGCGGGCGAAGGTCAGGCGTTCCTGGTGCTTCAGGTAGGGGATTTCTTCGGTCAGGCCCAGGCGCAGCGGATGCTCGCCGCCACTTAGCCAGCCGGCGTCGAACAGCGCGGCGACGTCCTCGGGCTGCACCGGCCCGTAGGCGACGCGGCCCTGCGGGGTAGTGATTTCGACCATGGGTTCCAGCCACAGCAGCCCGCGCGAGCCATTGCGCACGATCTGCACCGACAGGCGGCGGGCGTCGGCGGCGCGTTCGATGTCGCGCGCCACCGTGTCGGCGTCCATGGCCAGCGCCGCGGCGTCGCGCGGCACGTAGATGACGATGGGGGAACTCATGATTGACCCTCCAGCGTGCGGGCCAGCAGGCGGTCCAGTTTTTCCGGCGTGACGCGGGCATGGGGCAGGCCGTCGATCATCACCGCCGGCGACTGGGCGCACAGGCCCAGGCAATACACCGGTTCCAGGGTGAAATCGCCGTTCTTGCTGTTGGCGTGGAAATCACAGCCCAGCGCCGTGCGCGCATGGGCGGCGAGGCGTTCGCCGCCCATGGCCTGACAGGCTTCGGCGCGGCAGACCTCCAGGGTGTGGCGCGCCGCGGGTTCGTTGCGGAAATGGGGGTAGAAGGTGATGACGCCGTGGACCTCGGCGCGGGACAGGTTCAGGGCCTCGGCGATGGTCTGCACCGCCGCGGCCGGAATACAGCCCAGTTCATGCTGGACCGCATGCAGCACGGGCAGTAGGGGCCCGGGCTGGTCCTTCAGCCGGGCGAGTATGCGGGCGGTGGCCGCGATGGCCGGGGTGGGGGACGCTTGGGCCGCGTCCAGGGCCATCTGGCCGCCGCGGGCGCCGCCGCTGGATGCCAGATCGGATGTTGCCTCGCGCTGATGCACGTCGGTCTCCTCCTGCGTTGCTGTTGTACCGGGCTGGATGCTATTTGGGTTTATATGTTTTTAACAGCATATAAAAACCCCTCCAGCCGCATTATTTGTGTACTCTAACGGGGTAATTCACCGTCTTCAATAAGAAATAAATGACATATAAGTTCCGTATCGGCCTGCGGCCGCAATGGACTCTGGGCGGAGACGACGACCAGGCGCCGGTGCCATTGCAGGACATGCTGGCGCTGCTGTCGGCCATTGACGCCACTGGCAATATTGCCGGGGCCTGCCGCGCCTGTGGCTTGTCGTACCGGCATGCCTGGGGCGTGCTGCGCCGTTTCGAGGCCATCTTCGGCACGCAGTTGCTCATCACCAACCGCCGGCAAGGCACGCAGTTGGCGCCGTTCGCGCAGCGCCTGCTGTGGGCCAACCGCCGCATCGAGGCCCGGCTGATGCCCACGCTGGACAGCATGGCTTCGGAACTGCAGGAAGAGCTGGAGCGCCTGCTGCCCGAGAGCGGCCCGCATCTGCGGCTGCACGCCAGCCACGGCTTCGCGGTGGAGTCGCTGATGCAGCACATGGGCAACCGCAAGCCGGGCCTGGAACTGCGCTACCGCACCGCCATCGAGGCGCTGGCCTCGCTGGAGCGGCGCGAGTGCGACCTGGCGGGCTTCCAGGTGCCGCTGGGCGATTTCGAAGCGCCCATCATGGAGCGCTACGCCCAATGGCTGCATGCGGACGAGTACATGCTGATCCATCTGGCGGTGCGCAATGCCGGCCTGTTCGTCACCGCCGGCAATCCCAAGCACATACGCGGCATGGCTGATCTGGCGCGGCCCGACGTGCGTTTCGTCAACCGCCAGATCGGCTCCAGCACGCGCTATCTGGTAGGCCTGATGCTGCAGCGGGCGGGGGTCTCGATCAGCGAGGTCCAGGGCTACGAAACCAATGAATTCACCCATATGGCCATCGCCGCGCACATCGCCAGCGGCATGGCCGATACGGGCGTGGGGGTGGAAACGGCCGCCTGCCGCTTCGGACTGGACTTCATTCCGCTGGTGCGGGAGCGCTATTTCTTCGCCATCCGCAAGTCCTCGCTGGAGACGCCGGCCATGCGCGACCTGCTGTCCATCATGCGCAGCCCGGACTACGTCGGCTACGTCGGCCAGCTGGCGGGCTACGACGCCCGCGACACCGGCCGGTTGCAGTCGTTGCAGGAGGCCTTTCCATGAGCGCGAAACGCGATGCGCCGGGATATGATGCTCCCATGAGCAAAGTGATCTTTCTTGCCGATCGCCGCAGCGGGCCGCTGGCCCCGCTGGCGCCCGGCGAACTGCCGCCGCACGGACAGCCCGCGCTGGATCAGCGCGCGCGTCCCCTGCGCGACTTGCGGATCTCGGTCACGGACCGCTGCAACTTCCGCTGCACCTACTGCATGCCGCGCGAGGTCTTCGACAGCAGCTACACCTTCATGCCGCATTCGGCGCTGCTGTCGTTCGAGGAAATCAGCCGCCTGGCCGGCATCTTCACGCAACTGGGCGTGGAGAAGATCCGCCTGACCGGCGGCGAGCCGCTGCTGCGCAAGCATATCGAGAACCTGGTGGGCCAGTTGGCCGACCTGCGCACCCCCGCCGGCCGTCCGCTGGACCTGACCCTGACCACCAACGGCAGCATGCTGGCGCGCAAGGCCGCGGCCCTCAAGAGCGCCGGCCTTACGCGCGTCACCGTCAGCCTGGACGCGCTGGACCCGGCCATGTTCCAGGGCATGAGCGACAGCGGCTTCACGCCCGACGACGTGCTGCAAGGCGTGGACGCCGCGGCCGAGGCCGGACTTGCGCCGGTCAAGGTCAACATGGTGGTGCGGCGCGGCCTGAACGACGGGCAGATCCTGCCCATGGCCGAACGCTTCCGCCATTCCGGCCACATCCTGCGCTTCATCGAATACATGGACGTGGGCAATACCAACGGCTGGAATCTTGCCGAAGTGGTGCCCAGCCAGGAAGTGCTGGACCGCATCGGCGCGGCCTATCCGCTGGAACCCGTGGCCAGCGGCGAAATGGGCCGCGTGGCCGAACGCTGGCGCTACCTGGACGGCGGCGGCGAGATCGGCGTCATCTCCAGCGTCACGCACGCCTTCTGCGGCGGCTGTACGCGCGCGCGCCTGTCGCCGGAAGGCAAGCTCTTCCTGTGCCTGTTCGCGCACGACGGCTACGACCTGCGCGCGCCGCTGCGCGACGGCGCCAGCGATGCCGAGCTCGCCGCCATCATCGCGGGCATCTGGGCGGGGCGCAACGACCATTATTCCGAGCTGCGCGGCCGCAACATGGCTGATCCTGCGCGCAAGATCGAGATGAGCTACATCGGTGGCTGAAGCGCCTGCCAGCAAGGGAATTGCGGGGCTGATCCTGGCGGGCGGCCAGGGCGCGCGCATGCACGGGCAGGACAAGGGCCTGGTCGTGCTGCGCGGCGAACCCATGGTGGCGCACGTGGCGCGCCGCCTGGCGCCGCAGGTGTCGCGCCTGATCGTCAGCGCCAACCGTCATCTGGATCTTTATGCCCGCTACGGCGACGTCGTGCGGGACGGCGAAGCCGATCTGGGCGCCTGGCAAGGGCCGCTGCTGGGCATAGCCGCGGGCTTGGCGGCCGCGCAGCGGGAGGCCTGGCTGGTGGTGGCGCCTTGCGACACGCCGTTCCTGCCCGCGGATCTGGCGGCGCGCCTGGTGCGCGCGGCCGAGTCGGCCAATGCGCCCATGGCCTATGCGGTGGCGGACGGACAGCGCCATTCGGCCTGCATGGCCTTGCGCACGTCGCTATTGCCCGATCTGCTGGCGTACCTGCGGGCCGGGGACCGCAAGGTGGGGCTGTGGCAGGCGAGAACGGGCGCGGTCGAAGCCTGCTTCGATGACGCGCCCGATGCCTTCATGAACGTCAACACGCCAGATGAACTGGCGCGGGCCGAGCGCTACGCCAGCCAGTGACGCAGGTCGTAGTAGGCGACCCGGTCCTTGTCCTGCACTTGCACGTCGGCCGGCAGGCGCGCCAGACCCGTCGCCCAGGGCAGCGAGCTGATCACGCCGGAACCCTGATGGCCGTAGGGCACCAGTTCCGCGCTGCCGTCCTCGGCCAGGCGGCGCTGCACGCGCAGGAATTCCTCGCGGCCGTCCTGGCGCGGATGCTCGGTGCGCAGGGGCAGCAGGCTGGTCGGCGGGAACAGCGTGTCGCGGCCCTGCATGCGGCGCATCAGCGGCGTCACCAGCAGGGTGAACACGGCGTAGGCCGATACGGGGTTGCCGGGCAGGCCGACCACGGGCTTGCCGTCGATCTGCGCCAGCGCCACCGGCTTGCCCGGCTTCATGCGCACCTTCCATAGCGCCAGTTCGCCGCCCAGCGAGGCCAGCGCGGGCTTGACCAGATCGCGTTCGCCCACCGACACGCCGCCCACGCTCACCACCAGGTCGCAATCGGCCAGCAGCGTCTTGAAGGCGGCCTGCAGGTCGGCCTCGGTGTCGCGGGCGTGCAGCACGTGCACAGGCAGGGCGCCCATGCCGCGCGCCAGCGCGGCCAGCATGGGGCCGTTGGAGTTGTAGATCTGCTCGGCCGCGCGCGGCTGGCCGGGCAGCACCAGCTCATCGCCGGTGGTCAGGATGCCCACGCGCAACTGGCCGACGACCCGCACGCGGGCCAGGCCTTGCGAAGCCATCAGCGCCACGTGGGCGGCTTCAAGTACGGTGCCCGCGGCCAGCAGCGGCGCGCCGGCCATGGTGTCTTCGCCGCGGCGGCGGATGTGCTGACCGGGCTTGGGCGCGCGCGAGATTTCCACCTGGCCGTCGGCTTCGGCGGTGTCTTCCTGCATCACAACCGTATCCGCGCCTTCCGGGATCAGGCTGCCGGTGAACAGGCGGATGGCGTGGCCGGGCTTGAGCGGTTCCGGCATTTCCCCCGCGTAGCAGCGCTGCTGGATGGGCAGGCGCACGCCGGCGCCCCAGTCGGCCACGCGCAACGCGTAGCCGTCCATGGCGCTGTTGTCGGCGGGCGGTATGTCCACGGTGGCGGTGAGATCGGCGGCCAGCACGCGGTCGGCGGCATCGGCCAGGCTCACCTCTTCGCTGCGTTGCAGCGGCCCTGCGGCATTGGCCAGCAGGGTCTGGGCTTGATCAAAATCCAGCATGGGTCAGTTGTCTTCTTCGCGTTGCTTGAAATGGGTGGCGAAATTGCAGGGGCGGTGGCTGCTGTCCAGCTGCTCGCGGATGATCTGCGCCCAAGCGGTTTCGCAGGCGTTGTTGGAACCGGGCAGGCAGAAGATCAGCGTCTGGTTGGCCGAGCCGGCAAAGGCGCGCGACTGGATGGTGGAGCTGCCGATTTCGGTGTAGGAGATCTGGCGGAACAGTTCGCCGAAGCCGGGGATTTCACGGTCCAGCAGGGGCATGATGGCCTCGGGCGTGTGGTCGCGATGCGAGAAGCCCGTGCCGCCCGTGGTCAGGATCACCTGCACTTCGGGATCGGCGATCCAGTCGCTCATGATGCGGCGGATCTGGTAGATGTCGTCCTTGACGATGTCGCGGCGCACGCACTGGTGGCCGGCATGCGCAAGGCTGTGGGCCAGCAGATTGCCGGAAGTGTCGTCGCCCGCGCTGCGGGTGTCGCTGACCGTCAGTACGGCGCAGGCCAGCGAAACAAGGCTTTCGTCGCTCATGGATTCTCCTCTTCTAGACGGTGGTGTCTTCATCCCAGGACTGCGTGCGGTCCTGGTCGGATTGGCGTTGCTCCACCCAGAAGCTGCTGCCGCCCGCGAGGGTCTCGCGCTTCCAGAAGGGCGCGCGCGTCTTGAGCGCGTCGATGATGTATTCGCAGCCGCGGAAGGCGTCGCCGCGATGGGCGCTGGCCGCCGCCACGAAGACGATCTGGGCGTTGCGATGCAGCGCGCCCACCCGGTGCACGATGACCGTGCCGGCCAGGTTCCAGCGCGCGCGGGCGGTCGCGGCGATCTCTTCCAGCTCGCGTTCGCACATGCCCGGATAGTGTTCGAGAAAGAGCGTATCGGTGGGCGTGTCGGGCGCGTAGTCGCGCACATAGCCCACGAACGTGACGATGCCGCCCACGCCCGGGCCGGCGCTCTCACGCAGCGCGGCCGTGAGCGCGGCGCCGTCGAAGTCGGCTTCCTGGACGCTGATCATGGCGTTCAACCTCCGGTGACGGGTTCGAATACCGCGACCTCGTCGCCCGCCCGGATGGGCGCGGACGGCTTGGCGTGGGTCTGGTTGATGGCCAGCTTCAGGCGCGCGGAGGGCGCCAGCTGGGGGTAGCGTTCGCCCAGCGCGGCAAGCAGCTGCGCGCCGGTGGACTCGCCTTCCAGGGGCCAGGCTTCGGAGCGCTTGCCGACCAGTTCGGCCACGCGCGCGAAGTAGAGAAGATTAATCGTTGCGCCATTCACCGCTTTTTCCTCCTGCCTTGTACTTAAGGCGAACTTGCTCGATGACGATGCCCTTGTCGGCAGCCTTGCACATGTCGTAGATGGTCAGCGCGGCGACGCTGCAGGCCATCATGGCTTCCATTTCCACGCCGGTCTTGTAGCTGGTGCGGCAGGTGGCCAGCACGTCGATGCGGTGTTCGGCGTCGTCCAGCGCGAACTCGACGCCGACGAAGGCCAGCGGCAGGCTGTGGCACAGCGGAATGGTGTCGGCGCAGCGCTTGGCGGCCAGGATGGCGGCGACGCGGGCGGTGTTGAGGACTTCGCCCTTGCCCTGGCCCGGCTGGGTCAGGAGGCCATAGGCGACGGCGTTCATGCGCACGCTGGCGGTGGCGATCGCCACGCGCTCGGTGTCCGTCTTGGCGATGACGTCGACCATGCGGACCTGCCCGGCTTCATCCAGGTGGCTCAAGGTTGGGGTGGGCGTGGACATGGGAATCGGGAGCGATAATTGTTAATGATTGAAAAGGGCGGTCCCGGCTGGCCGGATCGGCCCATCGATACGCCTATGATAGACGAGCGGTGCAGGGGGCGCGATAATCGCGCCTGTAGTCATTAGAAGGACGGAAACGCTCGTCCTTCACACGTATCAGGAGACGCGCAATGCCCTTGCGGATGCCCAAACTTCGGTTAACCCGCCGGGTCGGCAAGATTCTTCTGGGTATTGCGGCATTCGTACTGGTCCTTTTCGGGGTTGCCGCCTGGCAAGTCCCCAAAGTGCTGCACAACGTCTTGGTGCAGGACGTCTCCAAGATGATCGGGCGGGACGTTTCCGTCGGCGACATCAGCTTCAATCCTTTCACGCTGACGGTCCGCGCGCGCGACCTGGCCGTGGCCCAGCCCGATTCGCAGACGCCGCTCTTGACGCTGGCCGAGCTGGACGTCAGCGCGGCCTGGACCTCCCTGTTCTGGTTTGCGCCGGTCGTCGATCGAATGACGCTGCGCGAGCCTAACATCGCCATCGTCCGCGAGGACGTCACGCGCTTCAATTTTTCTGATATTCAGCAACGAGTGGCCGAATTGACGGCCGCCCAGCCCGAGGAACCGCCCAAGCCGGACGCAGGGCTGCCGCGCTTCTCGCTGAATAACATGGTGATCGAGAACGGCACGATCACGCTGGATGACAAGGTCACCGGCCGCAAGCAGGTGGTCGACGAGCTGGGCGTGGGCGTGCCGTTCATCTCCACCTTCGGCTACGCCACCGACATCGACGTGCAGCCGCGCGTGCATCTGCGCATCAACGGCAGCCCCTTCGATCTGAACGGCGTGGCGCGCCCCTTCGACAAGGTGCCTTCGTCCACGCTGCGGGTGGCCTTCAATGGCCTGCAGCTGGAAAAGTGGGCGGACGTCTGGCCCATGCCGCTGCCGTTCAAGGTGGAAAGCGCGCTGCTGGATTCCAACCTGCAAGTGGTGTTCGAGCAGCCCAAGGACGCGCCGCCCAAGATCCGCGTGGTCGGCGACCTGGGCCTGCGGCGGCTGGACCTGCGCGACACCGCCGGGGCAAATCTCGCCGCCTGGAGCGCGCTGACCGTCACCCGCCTGGAGCTGGAACCCATTGCGCGCCACGCCTATGTGGGCGAGGTGGGCCTGTGGGCGCCGCAGATCCACGTGCGCCGCTACGCCAATGCCAACCTGAACTGGCTGGACGTGGTTGCCGGGTTGAAACGATTGGGCGGCGTGGAGCCGACCGCCACGCCGGTGGCCGACAAGCTGCGCAAGGCCAGCGGCCTGAATCCCGCCAAAGCGGACGGCAAGGCTGGCACGGCCGCTGCGCCGGCCCAGGGCGCGCCGGCTGCAACGGCGGACGCCGCCGCCAAGGGCGCTGCGCCAGCGGCAGCCGCCGCGGCCCCTGTCGCCGCGGGATCGCCCGCCGCGGGATCGCCCGCCGCGGGGTCGCCCGCCGCCCCTTCCGCCACGGCTGCTGCGGCAGGAACGCCAGCCGCGGACGCCGCCGCGCCCCAGCCTGCGCCTGCACCCGCGCCCGCCGAATGGAAGGTCGAGCTGGACGCCTTCAATCTGCACGAAGGCGAGGTCTATGTCACCGACGCGGTCAGCAAGCTGGACTACGTGATGACCGGCCTGGCCGCGACGGTCGAGGGCGTGGCCCTGCCGCAGGTGTCCGGCCAGCCCATCAATTTGTGGCTGACCATGGACAACAGCACCGACGGCGGCTGGCTGCGCGCCAAGGGGCCGCTGGTCCTGAAGCCGCTGTCGCTGGAACTGGGCGTGCGCCTGGGCAACATCGCGCTGGCGCCCCTGGCGCCGGCCGTGCGCAATGCGGCGCCGATCACGTTGCTGGACGGCCGCCTGGCCGCCAGCGCGCAGGTCCACGTGAAGGAAACGAACGGCGCGGTGGACGCATCGGCCAGCGCCGTGCAGGCCGACCTGACGCAATTCAAGGCCCGCGACGAATCCCTCAAGCCCGCCCTGGACATCGCGCTGCAAAGCCTGCGCGTGACCGCGGACCGCCTGGCCATGGGTCCGGGCCAGAGCAATTTCACCTTGGCCGCCGCCGGCATCCAGGGCAATGGCAAGCTCGATCTCAAGGGCGCATTCACGCCGCAGCCGCTGACGGTGAAAACCTCGGTGGACCTGTCGGAACTGAATGTCGCGTCCTTTGCGCCCTATGCGGCCTCCAGCCTGAATGCCACGGTGCGCGCCATCACGCTGGGCGCCAAGGGCAATGCGGAGTTTGCCGCCGCGGCTGGCTCGGCGCCGATGAAGGCCAGCTGGAAGGGCGGCGTCGAAGTCACCGGCGTGGACCTGCAGGACCGCGTCAACAAGGATGACTTCCTGAACTGGAAGCGCCTGGGCTTTACCGGCATGGATATCTCGGTGGCCGGCGACAAGATCGGCGCCAAGCTGGGCGATATCGCGCTCGAGGATTTCTACGGCCGCGTGCTGCTCAATGCGCAAGGCCGCCTGAACGTCATGGACCTGGTGGCGGCTCCCGGCCAGGCCGGCGGCTCCATCACCCAGGACACGCAGACCCCCGGCCGCAGCGCCGCGCCGCCACCCGCGGCGCCCGCCGCCAAGGGGGGCGGGGGCATGCCGGACATCTCGGTGAACAGCGTCACCTTGAACCGCGGCCGCATGACCTTCACGGACCGCTTCGTCAAGCCCAACTACGTGGCCGAGCTGTCCAGCATCGAAGGCTCGATCACGGCGGTGTCGTCCACCAATCCCCAGCCCGCCAAGGTCAAGGTCACCGGCCGCGTCTACACCACCGCGCCGCTGTCGATCAGCGGCGTGGTGCAGCCTTTCGCCAAGTACCTGTCGCTGGACCTGAAGGCCTCGGCCAAGGGCGTGGACCTGCCGCGCTTCAACACCTATTCGGCCAAGTACGTGGGCTACCCGATCAAGCGCGGCAAGCTCTCGGTGGACCTGGAATACAAGATCAAGGACCGTGCGCTACAGGCCACCAACCACGTGGTGCTGAACCAGCTGACTTTCGGCGACAAGACCAACAGCCCCGACGCGACCAAGCTGCCGGTGCTGCTGGCCGTGGCCTTGCTGAAGGACTCGCGCGGCAACATCGACATCAACCTGCCGATTTCCGGCTCGCTGGACGATCCGGAGTTCTCGGTGGGCGGCATCGTGGTGCGCGTGCTGCTGAACCTGGTGGTCAAGGCGGTTACGTCGCCCTTCAGCCTGCTGGCCTCGGCCTTTGGCGGCGGCGAGGAGCTGTCGTACGTGGAATTCGCGCCGGGCAGCGCGGCGCTGACCGAGGACAGCCTGCAACGCATCGACACGCTGACCAAGGCGTTGACGGACCGTCCGGCGCTGAAGATGGACATCAGCGGCCGCGCCGATCCCAAGACCGACATGGAAGGCCTGCGCCAGGCCTGGGTCGACGCCAAGATCCGCGCCGCCAAGGCCGCCGCCACCACGCCGCGCGGCAAGAAGCCGAACCCGGCGGGCGTCGAGGTCTCTGGCGCGGAGCGTGCCAAGTATCTGGAAGAGGTCTACGACGACACGGACATCAAGGACAAGCCTCGCAATTTCATCGGCATGTCCAAGTCAGTGCCGGCGGCGCAGATGGAGGAGATGCTGCGCAGCGTGGCGCCGGTGGGCGACGAGCAGTTGCGCCAACTGGCCGATGCGCGCGCGCAGGCGGTGTATGAGAAGCTGCAAGCCCAGGAAGGACTCGCGGATCGCGTGTTCATCGTTGCGCCGCAACTGGACGCGGATGGCATCAAGGACGAGGGGCAACCCTCGCGCGTGGACTTCTCCCTGAAGTGAACCAGGCTGGTCCGGGAGGCGGCGCCCAGCCGCCCCTGCCAGCTTTTT
Source organism: Achromobacter sp. PD1 (assembly GCF_048541815.1). NCBI lineage: Bacteria > Pseudomonadati > Pseudomonadota > Betaproteobacteria > Burkholderiales > Alcaligenaceae > Achromobacter > Achromobacter sp. PD1. Next base: position 4,589,584 of record NZ_CP183349.1, on the reverse strand, counting down.
GCCAGGAGATTCTCGATGAATGACCAGGACGCGCACTTCGACAGCCTGCTTCCGCCCTTGCGGCTGAACCGGCGGGGTTTCATGGCCACCACGGTGGCGACGGGGTTTTCGCTGGCGGCCGGCCAGGCCGTGGCGCAGACGACGATCACCACGGACGCCAGCGGCCTCGTGGCCGGCAAGGTGGACATCCCGGTCAAGGACGGCAAGATGCCGGCATACCGCGCGGCGCCCAAGGGCAAGAAGGACTTGCCCACGGTGCTGGTGGTGTCGGAGATTTTCGGGGTGCACGAGTACATCCAGGACGTGTGCCGGCGGCTGGCCCACCAGGGCTATCTGGCCATTGCGCCCGAACTTTTCGCGCGCCAGGGCGATCCGTCCAAATACACCGAGATCCCCAAGCTGCAGGCGGAAATCATCGGCAAGGTCCCGGACGCTCAGGTGATGACCGACCTGGATTCGACCGCGGCCTGGGCCACGTCCAACGGCGGCAATCCGGACCGGCTGGGCATCGTGGGTTTCTGCTGGGGCGGTCGCCAGGTATGGCTGTACGCGGCCCACAACCCGAAGCTCAAGGCCGGCGCGGCCTGGTACGGCCAACTGGGCGGGCAGCCTTCGGAACTGAAGCCCAAATCGGTGCTGAGCCAGGTGAATGACCTGAAGGCGAAGGTGCTGGGGGCTTATGGCGGCAAGGACGCCGGGATTTCGATGGCCGACGTGGACAAGATGCGGCTGGAGCTGGCGCAGGGGCCGGCGGCGGCGAAGGCTTCACGGATCGATGTGTATCCGGACGCGCCGCATGCGTTTCATGCGGATTATCGGCCTTCTTATCGGAAGGCTGAGGCGGAGCAGGCTTGGACGCGGATGTTGGATTGGTTCAAGCAGAACGGGCTTTGATCTTCGTAGGTTCGTTTGGGTCTTCTTGGACGCTATGGGTTCGCACGAGTCTTCGTAGGTTCCCCGAGTCTTCGTAGGTCGCCCGAGTCTTCGTAGGTCACCCGTCGTCGCGGGCGGCGTGGCGGCTCGCGCCCACGATTGCGGTCCGGAGCGTTCGCTCCGGACTGGCCTCGGCGGCCCCCCCCCCGTCGTCATCTTCGTCAAGGCCTGCGGCCTTTCCTTCAGATTCCCTCGGGCGCATCGAGGTTGCGAGCCGCCACGCCGCCCGCGCCGACGGGCTACGTGCGTCTTGGCTTGTTGCGCTGCTGGAGCCGTGGTCGGGGGCGAGTTTTGGGCGCCCGTATTAATCGGCCGCGCGGGCGGCCGATTAATACATACGTCATCGTTTTAAGTGTGATGGTGATCGCTGGAGCGCATGCGCCGATTGGATTTCTTCTGGCGTCGCCGTCAAGGGGGGAGGGGTGGTGATGGGTGGCGCGCGGCGGGCAGCTGTTTGCGCATGAAGACCAGTACGCGCGCCACCCATCCGGCATTGGAGTTCAAGTGGCGATTGACCTGCCAACGCGCTTTGATGGGCCGTCACGAAAAATTGCCCGTGACATCCAAGAGCGCTCCTCACCAGCGCGCAGCGCCATCGGGAATCGCAAGACACCGCGTAAGCCCCCAGAGGCCGCCCGCGCGGCCGGCCGGGGGCGGGCCCCGCAAGATCCATCGCCATACCCCAACGGCGGCGAGAACCCTAAGCACACCGTTCGTCCCAGCTGACGTCAAGTTTCAAATGACGGAGCCTGGCGCGGCGCGGGCCTGGGGTGCGCGGGGCGTCGATAAGCCCGACGGAATCCGAAGGCAGCCGCCGTAGGCGGCAACGAGGATGAGGACGGGGAAGTCCGGAGCGAACGCTCCGGACCGCAATGTAGTGGTCTAATTTTGGTAGACACCCAGATAGGTTGAACCTAGGAGGTGGGTCATGACCAAGATTAGAAGACGCGTGTTTACCGCCGAGTTCAAGCTGGAAGCTGTTCGGATGGTCAAGGACAAGGGTTTCAGCGTGCCCGAGGTCTGCGCCTCAGTGGGGATTGGCGAGACAGCGTTACGGCGCTGGCTGGTTCAGTACGAGGCGGACCTACTGGGCAAGCGGGGACCAGGCAAGCCAATCACCCCTGAGCAACAGCGCATCCGAGAGCTAGAGATCGAGCTTCGGCAAGCGAAGTTGGACAACGAACTCTTAAAAAAAGCCTCGGCCTTCTTTGCCCGCGAGCTCAAGTGAGCTTTGCCCTGGTGGCGCATTTGCAACGGAAGGCCTATCACGTTAGCCACATCTGCCGGGTGCTCGGCGTAAGCCGCTCTGGCTACTACGCCCGGTGCACCAGGCGGGTGCAACCGAAGGCGTTGCGTGAACAGATTCATGTGGCAGCGGCCTTTAGGGCTAGCGGATCCACTTATGGCAGCCGTCGTATCTCCCATGCGCTACGAGCCCAAGGAATCATAGTTGGACGGCATCGGGTGCGCACTCTGATGCGCCAAGCGCAACTGCGTCCAGTATGGAAGCGCCGGTTCGTCGTGACCACTGTGGCTGGCCTAGGTAAGCCGGTGTTCAAGAATGTCCTGGACCGGCAGTTTGACGTGGACCAACCCAATCTCGCCTGGGTGTCCTATGTGACCTATATCCAGACGACCCAGGGCTGGCTTTACTTGGCAGCCGTCCTGGACCTTTACTCACGCCGCGTGGTCGGCTGGGCAACGGCACCCACCACGCATACGCCTCTGGTTAGGCAGGCCCTGGAGATGGCGATCCGCCAGCGTCATCCCGCCCGAGGGCTGTTACTCCACTCGGATCGGGGCTTCCAATACGCCAGCGCGGAGTATCAAGCCGTGCTAACGCAGCACGGTATCCAATGCAGCATGAGCCGCAAAGGTGACTGCTGGGATAACGCCGTCATGGAACGCTTCTTCCTCAGCCTGAAAGTCGAATGCCTGTGGAAGAACCGTTATGCCACTCGTGCCGAAGCACAGCACGACATCCAGGACTACATAGAGAACTTCTACAACCCCCAGCGGCTGCACTCCAAGTTGGGCTATCGGGCGCCGGCTGCGTATGAACGCAGCCAAGCCCCAAAACTACCTATGCAGGTGTCCACTAAAACTTGACCACTACACAATCGTTGCCCCGCGCGCCCCAGGCCCGCGCCGCGTCAGGCGTCTCAAGAACACAACGGTCGCCCATCAAGCCATCACCCATCAAAACCTACTGCGCCTTCTCCCCCGGCAACCCATCACTAACCTCAGCCAACGCCCTCTTCATCTCCTCATACTCCATCACCCTCTCGTTCTGAAACCCGCCCAGCACCCCCCGGCACCCATCCACTCCCGAGCGCTTCATCTCTTCCATCATCGCCGTCCCCTGGCCCTGTCCTTTCTGGAACAGCCCGTCATACCCGCCCGAAGAAAAGCCATATTCCTGCGCATACTGCAGCAGGTTCTTGCGGGCCGTGGCCTGGTGCTGGGCCAGGTCGGGTTCGGACGCCCCGCAGGCGCGGGCGGCGCCGTTGGAGGCGCCGGCGGCGATGACGAAGGAGTCGTATTGGGCCTGTTCGGCGGCATCGGGAGCCGCCCAGGCCGTGGTGGCCGAGGCCAGCGTCAGGGCCAGGCCGGTCAAGATCTTGCGCATCGATGAATCTCCGCTAGATGCCCGCCAGCCGGCAGCGCGGCGTGCGCGGGCGGTGATTGCAACCACAACATTATGGCAATCAGCCGTTTCGAGCCCGTGTAGCCATGGTGTGGAGTCGTTTCAGACTGTGCATCTTTCTTTCCCGGACGCCGGCTGGCCAGCAAGGCGGCCGCGCAGGAACTATGATGGAGCCTGTGGGGCGCTCCTGCCCCAGTGCATTGTCCCTATTCCTCCTGGAGATCTACATGACGATCAAAGTCGGCGATCGCGTGCCGGACGGCACCCTGACCGAATTCATCGAAACCGAAACCGCCGGCTGCTCGCTGGGTCCCAACGCGTTCCAGGTCGCCGACCTGACCCGCGGCAAGACCATCGCGTTGTTCGCCCTGCCGGGCGCCTTCACGCCCACCTGCTCGGCCAAGCATCTGCCGGGCTATGTGGAACAGGCCGCGGCCCTGAAGGCCAAGGGCGTCGATGAAATCTGGTGCGTGTCGGTCAATGACGCGTTCGTCATGGGCGCCTGGGGCCGCGAGCAGAAGACCGAAGGCAAGGTCCGCATGCTGGCCGACGGTTCCGCCCTGTGGACCAAGGAACTGGGCCTGGAGCTGGACCTGATCCAGCGCGGCATGGGCGTGCGCTCGCAGCGCTACTCTGCCCTGATCGTCGATGGCGTGGTCAAGCAGCTGAACGTCGAGGGCCCCGGCAAGTTCGAAGTCAGCGACGCCGCCACGATGCTGTCGCAAGTCTGATCCCACGCAGTTCCTGTTTTACCGCTTAGCGCAGCGGGCCGCTTTCGCGGCCTGTTGCGTTGCCGCCAGCAGCGGTTGCCGACGCCATGCTCGCCACCATCTCCTCTTTTTCGTCGCTTTACTTCGCGACCTTGCTGATGCTCATCGGCACGGGTCTGTTCAACACCTATATGGGGCTCAGGCTGACAGCGCAGTCTGTCAGCGAGGTATGGATCGGCGCCCTGATCGCCGGCTACTACCTGGGCCTGGTGTGCGGCGCCCGCCTTGGGCACAAACTCATCATCCGGGTGGGCCACATCCGGGCGTTCGTCGCCTGTGCGGCGGTGGCCACCAGCATGATCCTGGCCCAGACGCTGGTCGACTCCATGCCGCTGTGGCTGGTGTTCCGCGTCATTTCGGGCATCGTGATGGTGACCGAATTCATGGTCATCGAAAGCTGGCTCAACGAGCAGACCGAAAACCACCAGCGCGGGCGCGTCTTCTCGGTCTATATGGTTGTGTCCGGCCTGGGCACCGTGCTGGGTCAACTGGCCCTGACGGCCTATGCCACGCTGGACCTGCGGCCCCTGACGCTGGTGGCCATGTGCCTGGTGCTGTGCCTGGTGCCGATCGCCGTCACGGCGCGTTCGCACCCGCCCACGCCGCTCCCGGCGCCGCTGGATATACGCTTCTTCATGCGGCGCGTGCCGCTGTCCATGACGGTGCTGTTCGTGGCCGGCAACCTTTCCGGCGCTTTCTACGGCCTGGCGGCCGTCTACGGCGCCAAGCATGGCCTGTCGACCTCGCAGGCGGCGATCTTCGTGGCCGCCGCGGTGACCGCGGGCCTGCTGTCGCAATGGCCCATGGGCTGGCTGTCCGACCGCATCAACCGCGCCGGGCTGATCCGCTTCAACGCGCTGCTGCTGGTGCTGCTGCCGGTGGTGATGTGGGGCTGGATCGTGCTGCCGTACTGGGCGCTGGTCGCCATGTCCTGTGTCTTCGGCGTGCTGCAGTTCACGCTGTACCCGCTGGGCGCGGCGTTCGCCAACGATCACGTGGAATCCGAGCGCCGGGTCAGCCTGTCGGCCGTGCTGCTCATGACCTACGGCGTGGGGGCATGTGTCGGGCCGATGATCGCCGGGGTGCTGATGTCCCTGGCCGGCCCCAGCATGTACTACGTCTTCATTTCCGCCTGCGCCCTGATCCTGGTCTGGCAGGTGCGTCCCACCCGCGTCACCGGCGCGCATCAGGTGGAAGAGGCGCCCACGCATTTCGTGCCCATGCCGGACACGCTGCAGAGCTCGCCCGCCGCGGCGGTGCTGGATCCGCGCGTGGATCCGGCCACCGACATCGCCATGGAAATGGTGCAGCCCGAAGTTGCGCCCGTGGCGGCGGCCGAACCGCCCGCCGCGGAACCGCCAGGCGACGCCGCCAAGGATACGGCGGACGACGCCGCAGAAGACGAACGCCAGATGCGCACCGGCACCTGAGGCCGGGATGGCGCCCTTACCAGGGCGCCATCAGCACGATGGCCGCCAGGGCCAGCGCGATGCCCAGCAGGTTCAGCCGGGTCAGCGGTTCGCGGAAAGCCAGCGCGCCGACCAGCGTGCCCAGCGTGATCACGCCCATGTTCATGGACGCGAATACCAGCGCGGGATGTTCGGGCAGCGACTGGTGCGCGCGGATGTAGGTCAGGATGTTGCCGAAGTTCGCCAGTCCCAGCGCCGCGCCCGCGGCCAGGTGCCGAAGCTGGCAGCGCACCCGCCGCCACAGCAGGTAGCAGAGCATCAACACCCCGGCGATGAGGAAGGCCAGCAGCAGCCCGCCCGCGAAAGCCGTGCCGGCGCGCGCCATCTGCTTGAACAGGATGTCGATGACGCCATAGCCCACCCAGACGACCAGCGGCCACAGCCACATGGCGCGGCTGTTGGCCACCGTGTCCTCGCCCGGCGCCTGCACGCGGGGCGCACGGCGCAGCAGGCAATACAAGGCGCTGGCGGCCAGCAGCGTCGCGGCCAGCTTGCGGCCGCTTACCGGTTCGCCGAACAGCAGGAAGGCCGCCAGCAGCGGGATGAACAGGGACAGGCGCTGCGCCGCGTCGCTGCGCACGATGCCGGCATGGCGCACGGCCGCGGCCATCGCCAGGAACACGCTGGGCAGCAGCACGCCCAGCGCGGCCAGCACCAGCCACGGCGTTTGCGGGGTCAGCAGCGTCGCCGGGTCCGGGCGCAGCACGGCCCAGCAGAGCAGGGCGGCCACCGCATAGTTCATGGCGATAGCCTGGCGCACGTCCACTTGGTAGCGCCGCGCCAGTTTCAGCAGCACGGCCACGGTGACGCTGCAGGCGACGCTGGCCAGCAGGTAGAGGAGGCCGGGCGTCAACGGCATGCCGTGGCGTCGTGGTGCGTGTGCTGGGCTGCGTCGATGCGCATGCCCAGGCGCTGCAGCAGGCGCTGGTCGGCTTCCATCTGCGGATTGGCGGTCGTCAGCAGGGCGTCGCCGTAGAACATCGAGTTGGCGCCCGCCATGAAGCACAGGGCCTGCAGCGCGTCATCCATGGCTTCGCGGCCGGCGGACAGACGCACGGCGGCGCGCGGCATGGCGATCCGGGCCACGGCGATGGTGCGCACGAATTCGAACGGGTCCAGGGCTTCCACGCCGGCCAGCGGCGTGCCTTCCACCTGCACCAGGTTGTTGATCGGCACGGATTCGGGATAAGGCTCCATGTTGGCCAGCTGGGCAATCAGGCCGGCGCGTTCGCGGCGCGATTCACCCATGCCGACGATGCCGCCGCAGCACACGTTGATGCCGGCGTCGCGCACCCGGTCCAGCGTGTCCAGCCGGTCCTGGTAGGTACGGGTGGAAATGATCTTGCCGTAGAACTCGGGCGAGGTGTCCAGGTTGTGGTTGTAGTAGTCCAGGCCGGCGCTCTTGAGCTGTTCGGCCTGGCCTTCGCGCAGCATGCCCAGCGTGACGCAGGTCTCCAGGCCCAGGGCCTTCACCGCGCTGACCATCTCGGCCACCGCCTCCAGGTGGTGCGGCTTGGGGCTGCGCCAGGCGGCGCCCATGCAGAAGCGCTGCGCGCCGCCCTCCTGGGCCTTGCGGGCCGCGGCCACCACGTCCGCCAGGGGCATCAGCTTGTCGGCGTCCAGGCCGGTGTCGTAGTGCGAGGACTGCGGGCAATAGGCGCAGTCTTCGGGACAGCCGCCAGTCTTGATCGACAGCAGGCTGGACAGCTGGATGGCGTTCGGATCGAAGTGGGCGCGGTGCGTCTGCTGCGCCCGGAACACCAGATCCATGAACGGCAGCTCGTAGAGCGCCATGATGTCGGCGGCGCTCCAGGCGGGGGCGGCGGCCGGCTTGGCGATGGTCGGGACGGGGACGTAGGCGGTCTGCATGGATGGGCTCCTTTCGGTCTTGCGGGGATCGCGCCGCTTGTCGGGCAAGGGCAGGATCGGCGGATCGTAAGAAGCTGCGCAGGGTTTGCGCAATGCAGGCCGCCAGGCAGAAATTAGCAGCCTGTTACGGTGGTTTTTATGGGAAATGAAAGATTTTTGGGGTTGCGGGCTACTAAGTGGCGGACATCTTCGGGGACGCCGAGGTGTTGATTATTTTGCATCTAATTGTAAATTTTTAGAGGGGGATCAGCCCTTGGCCAGCTTGTCCCGCGTCCGCACGCGCTCGTGCCCGGTAATGCCGCGGTCCCGCGCCCACACGATGGCCGCGCTGCGGCGGTGCACGCCGATCTTGCTGTAAATGGTGGCCACGTGGTTGCGCACCGTGTTGCGCGACAGCTTCAGTTGCCGGGCGATGCCCTCGTCGTCGTGGCCTTGGCACATCAGGCTCAGCACCTCGCGTTCACGCGAGGTGAGCTGCGCCAGTTCGGCCACGTCGCGCGTCGCGGGCGCGGGCTCGCGCAATTGCGCCAGCTTCTCGATGACGCTGCGGCTGAACCAGGAGGTGTCCTGCATGACAGCCTCGATCGCGGTCAGCAATTCCCCCTCGGAGCGCTTGCGTTCCGTGATGTCCTGGATCGCCAGCAGCACGCGTTGCTGGCCGCCGAGGGTCACGGGGTCGGCCGACAACAGGCAATCCAGCCGGCTGCCGTCCGTGGCCGCCAATGCCACCTCGCGGCTGCGGGCGCTTTCGCCGCGCTTGAGGCTGGCCTCCAGTTCATCGGAGAGCTGGAGCCCCAATCCGGTCAGCGTCCGGCCTATGCCGTCCTGCGCAGAGGCGCCCGCGGCCGTGGCGAAGGCGTCGTTCAGGTCCAGCGCGAGCAGGGTCTCGCCCTCGCAGACCGCCATGGGAACGGGCGCCAGACGGAACGTCTTGGAAAATCGTTCCTCGCTTTCGCGCAAGGCCAGCTCCGTGCGCTTGCGGGCTTCGAGGTCGATGAAGGTGAACAGCATGCATGGTTCGCCCTGCATGTCGATGGGCTGGCCCGCGACGATGACGAATTTCACGCTGCCGTCTGCAAGTTTCAACACGCCCTCGCGTTGCGCAATGGTCTGTCCTTCGTTGAGGCTGGCGACCGCGTTGTCCTTGTCGTCGCCGCCGTCCAGCACGTCCAGTTCATAGGCTGACTTGCCCACGATGACGTCGCGCGCATAGCCGGTCATCTCCAGGAAGCCCTGGTTCACCTTCACATAGCGCAGGTCGGACAGGCGGCAGATGAGGGCGGGCGCGGGGTTGGCGCCGAAGGTGCGCTCGAAGCGTACTTCGGCGTTGATCTGCTCGGTCTGGTCATGCAGGATCAGGACGCGGTAGTCGGCGCCGTCGCTACCGTCCAGGTTCAGGCCGCTGGCGCGCACATTGCGCAGGAACGCGTCGTCGTCCTTGCGTTCCAGGTCCAGCAGCAGTTCGTCGAACGGCTCGGCCGCAGCCAGCAGATCCAGCGGATATTGGCGCGCGGGCACGCGTTGATGGTTGCGGTAGCTGAGGCTGTAGCGCTTGCGGTAGCCGGCTGGCGTGCCGCCGAGTTCATCCAGCTTATCGGCGCCATGCAGCCTGAGCGCGCTGGCATTGGCCCAGGCGATGGCGCCGTCCGCTTCGAGCAGGATGATGCCTTCGTTCAGGCCTGCGATGATGCGTTGCAGATGCTGGCGGTGCGGATGGGGAGCGGCGGCGTTCGCGGTCACGTAGTCCTCTTCTTTTCGCTGGGCACGACGCAAAGAGAATGAAGGCGCACTGAAAGCCTGTCCAGATGGCGAAATGGACGAGTCTGAGCGTAGGGGGGATGGGGGGGAAGATGGCTGCCGCCAGATGATGCGGGCAGAAATGCAAAAAGCTCCGGAAACCGGAGCTTTCTATGGCTGGCAAGGCTAGCGCGCTTGCGAACTGCGTGATGTGCTTGGCGGAGCGGACGGGGCTCGAACCCGCGACCCCCGGCGTGACAGGCCGGTATTCTAACCAACTGAACTACCGCTCCGCAGCGGTTTACTCTGACTTCTTCAATGCACTGCGGTGTCAAGGCAGTTTGGTACTACATGCCAGAAAGACTGGCGTCCCCTAGGGGATTCGAACCCCTGTACTCACCGTGAAAGGGTGATGTCCTAGGCCTCTAGACGAAGGGGACCTGAACAAAACAGAACAACTTTACTACCGTACTGCTTACTGGTGGAGGTAAGCGGGATCGAACCGCTGACCTCTTGCATGCCATGCAAGCGCTCTCCCAGCTGAGCTATACCCCCCAGGATCCTCGATGTCCCAAACTTCAGACAACAAGGTCTCACACTATATAAAGCAAAAAAGCCCCGAAAACGGAGCTCTTGAAAGACTCTGAGCGAGAGCTTTTGGCGGAGCGGACGGGGCTCGAACCCGCGACCCCCGGCGTGACAGGCCGGTATTCTAACCAACTGAACTACCGCTCCGCAGCGGCGTACTCAACTACATTGTCACTTCAACTGCATCACTACATACTGCTGCCAGAAGAACTGGCGTCCCCTAGGGGATTCGAACCCCTGTACTCACCGTGAAAGGGTGATGTCCTAGGCCTCTAGACGAAGGGGACTTGGACTTGCAAACTGGTACTGCATCCTTCGCCGTTGACTGGTGGAGGTAAGCGGGATCGAACCGCTGACCTCTTGCATGCCATGCAAGCGCTCTCCCAGCTGAGCTATACCCCCGTCTTTCTAATCAACCCGTTCAACGTTTTACGAAATCGAACACACGTTTTACCGAGTGCTTTTTCGTAGTTCGTTGCCGGTTTTGTTTAGTGCCGTTGGCGAAGAAACGAGATTATGCACGAACTAAATTTGGTGTGCAAGTCGCTTGGCGGCAAAAAGCAAAAAAGTCGGGAAAAAAAGGGGGGTGGAAGGCGATTTTCTCCCGATTTTGCTCTTTTTTTGCTCAGAGTGGGCCAGCATGATTGATGCAGAAATCAAGTAAATCAAAGACTTGTGAGAATGGTATCGTGAGCGAAAAATTTTTTCGCCGATCCGGAGAATTTTCTGCGCCGGACCCGCACGCACGGACATCGCCATGAGCAGCAAGACTTCGTTCCCCACACGGCCGCTGGGCCAGAGCGGCATGGACATCACCCGGATCGGGCTGGGCGCCTGGGCCATCGGCGGCAGCGGTTGGGCGGTGGGCTGGGGGCCGCAGGACGATGCTGATTCGGTGGCGGCGATCCGCCGCGCCGTCGAGCGCGGCATCAACTGGATCGACACCGCCGCGGTGTACGGGTTGGGGCATTCCGAGGAAATCGTGCGCCGGGCGCTGGCGCAGATGACGCCGGACGCCCGGCCTTACGTGTTCACCAAATGCGGCCTGACCTGGTCGGCGGAGCAGCCCCAGGCGATGCCGCGGCGCACCGGCGCGCCAGCCAGCATCCGGCGCGAAGTCGAGGACTCGTTGCGCCGGCTGGGCGTCGAGCGCATCGATCTCTATCAGATGCACTGGCCGGCGGGCGACGGCACGCCCCTGGAGGTGTACTGGCAGGAACTGCTGGATCTGAAGCAAGAGGGCAAGGTCAGGGCGGTGGGGCTGTCCAACCACAATCTCGCGCAACTGCAGCAGGCCGAAATGCTGGGCCACGTGGATACGCTGCAGCCGCCGTTTTCGGCCATTCAGCGCGCCGCGGGCGCGGAGCTGATTCCGTGGTGCGAGCGCAATGGCACGGGCGTGATCGTCTACAGCCCGATGGGGTCCGGCCTATTGACCGGCGCCTTCAGCGTGGAACGCGCCCGCGCCTTGCCGGCGGATGATTGGCGCGCGCGCAACGCGGAATTCGCCTCTCCGGGCATCGAACGCAACCTGGCGCTGGCCGATGCGTTCAAGCCCATCGCCGAACGCCACGGCGCAACGGTTGCGGCGGTAGCAGCGGCCTGGACCCTGGCCTGGCCGGGCGTGACGGGCGCGATCGTGGGCGCCCGCAACGCGGCCCAGGTGAATGGATTGCTGGGCGCGGCGTCGCTGGAACTGGATGGCGAGGATATGGACGCCATCGCGGACGCGATCGAGCGCACCGGCGCCGGCAGCGGGCCGCTGCGCCCGCCGGAGGAGAGCGGCGCGCTGCCGGCCAATCTGTTCGCCTGAAGACGCCTCAGGCGCGGCGCGTCTTGCGGCCGCTGCCGAACGCGGCGATGAGCGCCAGGCCGATCAGGGCCAGCGCCGTCTTGTCGCCGAAGCGCGCGTAGGGCGTCAGCCCCGTCATGCCTTGCACGGCCACCGGCAGCACGCCGGCCTGCAGCGGCGCGAGCTGGGCCGCGACGCGGCCCTTGGCGTCAATGGCGGCGGTGATGCCGGTGTTGGTGGAGGTCAGCATCGGCCGCGCCGTTTCCTTGGTGCGCAGGCGGCCGATCTGCAGATGCTGGCGCAAGGCCCAGGAGTCGCCGAACCAGCCCAGGTTGCTGACGTTCACCAGTATGGTCGCGCCCGGTTCGCCGTTGGGGCCGGGCTGCAGCGCGGGCAGCAGGTCGGGTCCGAACAGGTCTTCGTAGCAGATGTTGAATGCGATGTGCTGGCCGCCGACGGCGAAGGGCGTCTGCCGCACCGCGCCGCGGTCGAAGTCGCCCAGCGGAATGTTCAGCATGTCCACGAACCAGTGGAAGCCGGGCGGCACGTATTCGCCCCAGGGCACCAGGTGGCGCTTGTCGTAGCGCATGGCGGTGCTGCCGGCCACGAGCTGTTCGACCGGGGTATTGCCGTCAAAGCCCATGACGCTGTTGGTGTAGCGGTCGCGGCCGTTGACGCGGTCGTGCAGCGGCACGCCCATGGCGATGGTGGCGTTGCGCTGGGCGGCCAGGTCGCGCCAGACCGCCCAGACGCGCGGATCCAATTGGTCCTGGAAAATCGGCAGTACGGTTTCCGGCAGGATGATCAGCTGCGGCGCGGGCACGCCCGGCGCCGGCGGCATGGCGGCCAGGTCCAGGTGGCGCGTCAGGCTCTGGTCGAGCAGGGCAGGGTCGAATTTCTGGGATTGTCCGATGTTGCCCTGGACCAGGCGCACGTTCAGCGGATCGCCGGACGGCGTGGACCAGTCGATGCGGGACAGCGGCCAGCCGGCGGCGGCCAGGGCCAGCGCGATGCCGGCGGCCAGGGCGTGGCGCGAGCCGGTGCCGCTCTTGCGCGAGGGCTGCCACAAGCTGGCGAGGGCCGCGGCGACGAAGGCGGCCAGGAAAGCCATGCCATGCACGCCGAGCAGCGGCGCCCAGCCGGCGATGGGACTATCGACCTGCGCGTAACCGATGTTGAGCCAGGGAAAGCCGGTCAGCAGCACGGCGCGCAGCCATTCGAATGCGGCCCACATCGCGGCCCAGGCCAGCGTGCCCGACAGGATGCGGGAGGGCGGAGAGCCCGGCTCCAGCGGCGCGTAGCGGCGCGCCAGCGCGCTGGCGGCGGCCGGGAACAGGGCCAGGAAGGCCGACAGCGCCAGCACCGCGGCCACGGCCAGCGGCGCGGCCAGGTCGCCGTAGCGGTGCAGGCTGATGAAAATCCAGTACAAGCCCAACGAGTAGCTAGCGAAGCTGAACAGCCAGCCGCGCAGCCAGGCCTGCTTGGCCGAAGGGGCGTACAGGGTGACGCGCGCGGCGATGGCCAGCATCAGGACCTGGGTCACCGCCAACGCCCAATCCGGCAGGGGGCCGGGCGAGAACGTCAAGGCGTGCGCGGCGCCCGCCAGCACCAGGCCGGCGGCGCCGCGCAGATTACGGCTGCGCGGGGTTTGGGTCATGCTTCGTCGGAGGGGCGGGAGGCTTGGGACGGGGCGTTGCGCTTGACGCGCAGCCAGATGGCGCGGCGCGCGTCGCCGCGGGCCACTTCCAGGCGCAGGCCGTCGAATTCGGCGGTGTCGCCGCGGCGCGGGATGCGGCCCAGCTGTCCGCCCATCCAGCCGCCGACGCTGTCGTACTCGTCGTCGGGCAACTGGCAGCCGAACACTTCATTGAAGTGCGAGATGTCGGTGGCGGCCAGGACGCGCCACTGGTTCTCGCCTTCGGGGAAGATCGAGTCTTCCTCGGTTTCGTCGAATTCGTCTTCGATGTCGCCAACGATCTGTTCCAGCACGTCTTCCATCGTGACCAGGCCGGAAATGCCGCCATGCTCATCGATGACGATGGCCTGGTGGTTGCGGCTGGCGCGGAACTCGTGCAGCAGCACGTTCAGGCGCTTGGATTCGGGGATGAACACGGCGGGCCGCACCAGCGTGCGCACTTCGATGCCGGGTTCCAGCATGCAGCGCAGCAGATCCTTGGCCAGCAGGATGCCGATGATGTTGTCGCGGTCGCCCTCGTAGACGGGGAAGCGCGAGTGGGCGGTCTCGATGACCGAGGCCACCAGGTAGGGGATGGGCTGCGTGACGTCCAGCAGATCCATGCGCGAACGCGGGACCATGATGTCGCCCACGGTGCCTTCGGACACGGCGAGCGCGCCCTTGATCATCTTGTAGGATTCCGCGTCGAGCAGCTGGCGTTCGTGCGCGGCTTCCAGAACGGCCTTGATGCCTTCGCGGTCCTCGGGCTCGCGGCGCACGAGGGAAAGCAGGCGGTCTAGAAGGGATTTGGCGGCGGGTTTGGAGGAGCGAGCAGGCGTCGCTTCGGGAGCAGGGTAAGGGTCAGACATCGTCCGGGAGGACAAGTTATGGAGGGGCCAGCATAACCGATACTGGCCTGCAATTTGTAACGGCGGTCCCCAAAATGAGGGGAACCGCCGCCATCTGCGCCTTGCTGGACGCCATTTTCAGCCAATTTCTCAGGGTTGACCCGAGTCCGCGCGTCATGCCTCGACGTAAGGATCGGCGATGCGCATGGCGGCCAGCGTGGCGGTCTCCAGGGCTTCCATGCGCTTGGCGTCGCGGGCCTTGATGTGGTCGTAGCCCAGCGCGTGCAGCACGCCGTGGATGGTGAGGTGGGCGGCGTGGTCCAGCAGCGCCTTGCGCTGTTCGCGGGCCTCGCGCACCAGCACCGGCACGCACATGACGATGTCGCCGCGCGCAACGCCCAGCGGATCCACGCCGTATTCGAAGGTCAGCACATTGGTGGCGTAGTCGCGGCCGCGAAAGTCGCGGTTCAGGCGCCGGCCTTCGGCCGCGCCGACCAGCCGCAGGCTCAGTTCCGCGGCCGAAAACGTGACCAGGCCGTCCTCGGCCGCGCCCGCCAGCGCGCGTTCGGCCCAGCGGCGCAGGCGCCAGCGGGGCAGGCGGGCTTCCTCGACGCCGTATTGCACGGACAGGGACAGTTCAGGCTTCATCTTCGGCGGCGCGGTCGTAGGCGTCGACGATGCGGGCGACCAAGGGATGGCGCACGACGTCTCGGCTGGTGAATCGGGTGGTGGCGATGCCTTGCACGTCGTGCAGCACCTTCACCGCATGCGCCAGGCCGCTATCCTGGCCGCGCGGCAGGTCCACCTGCGACGGGTCGCCGGTGATGACCGCCTTGCTGCCGAAGCCGATCCGCGTCAGGAACATCTTCATCTGTTCCGGCGTGGTGTTCTGCGCTTCGTCCAGGATGACGAAGGCATGGTTGAGCGTGCGGCCGCGCATATAGGCCAGCGGCGCGATTTCGATGGTTTGCTTTTCGAACAGGCGCTGCACCTTCTCGAAGCCCATCAGGTCGTACAGCGCGTCGTACAGCGGGCGCAGGTACGGGTCGACCTTCTGCGCCAGGTCGCCGGGCAGAAAGCCCAGGCGCTCGCCGGCTTCGACCGCGGGACGCGTCAGCACCAGGCGCTGCACCGTGTCGCGCTCCATCGCGTCGATGGCGCAGGCCACGGCCAGCCAGGTCTTGCCGGTGCCGGCGGGGCCGACGCCAAAGGTGATGTCGTGCTTGAGGATGTTGTTCAGGTAGTCGCGCTGGCGCGGCGTGCGCGGACGCAGGTCGCTGCGCTTGGTGCGCAGGGCGATGCTGTCGCTTTCGTCGTCCAGGGCGGGCAGCGGGTCGGCCTCGCGGGCCTGCTCTTCCTTCAGTTCCTGTTCCTGGCGCCCGACGCCGATCTCCACCAGCCCGAGCTGGATGTCGTCGACCGACAGGGCGCGGTGCACGGCCTGCTCGTGGAAGCGGCGCAGTATCCGGCCGGCCAGCTCCGCCAGTTCGCCTTCGATGGTGACGCGGCTGCCGCGGCGCGAGAGCTTGACGTTCATGCCGTCGGCCAGCTGCCGCAGGTTTTCGTCCAGCGGGCCGCAGAGGTTGGCCAGATGGGTGTTGTCGCCGTCCAGGGTGACGACGATGGGCATGCTGCGACGGGCGCGGGAGCGGGGAGTGGTCATTCGGCCTCTTGGGGAGTGCGGTCCACGTCGGCGACCCGGGCGCGCAGCGAATTGGTGTGCGCTTCGGTGATGATGACGTCGACCATTTGTCCGATGAGCCGCGCGGGCGCGGCGAAGTTCACGATGCGGTTGTTCTCGGTGCGGCCCATCAGCTCGTTCGGGTCGCGGCGCGAGGGGCCTTCGACCAGCAGGCGCTGGCGCGTGCCGACCATGTTGCGGGCGATCGTGGCCGCCTGCTCGTTGATCAGCGCCTGCAGGCGCTGCAGGCGGCGCAACTTCACGTCCTGCGGCGTGTCGTCGTGCAGGTCGGCGGCGGGCGTGCCCGGGCGGCGCGAATACACGAACGAGAAGGAGGTGTCGAAACCGACGTCCTCGATCAGCTTCATGGTCTTTTCGAAGTCTTCCTCGGTTTCGCCGGGGAAGCCCACGATGAAGTCCGAGGACAGCGTCAGGTCCGGGCGGGCGGCGCGCAGGCGGCGCACCACGGACTTGAATTCCAGGGTGGTGTAGCCGCGCTTCATGGCCGCCAGCACGCGGTCGCTGCCGGCCTGCACCGGCAGGTGCAGGAAGGACACCAGCTTGGGCAGGCGGGCGTAGGCGTCCACCATGCGCTGGGTCATTTCCTTGGGGTGCGAGGTGGTGTAGCGGATGCGCTCGATGCCCGGGATTTCGTGCACGTATTCCAGCAGCATGGCGAAGTCGGCGATCTCGTCGCTGTCCGTCATGCGGCCGCGGTAGGCGTTGACGTTCTGGCCCAGCAGCGTCACTTCCTTCACGCCCTGGTCGGCCAGGTCGGCGACTTCCACCAGCACGTCCTCGAAGGGGCGCGAGACTTCCTCGCCGCGCGTGTAGGGCACGACGCAGAAGCTGCAGTACTTGCTACAGCCTTCCATGATGGAGACGAACGCCGTGGCGCCGTCCACGCGGGGCGGCGGCATGTTGTCGAACTTTTCGATCTCGGGGAAGCTGATGTCCACCTGCGAGCGGCCTTCGTCGCGGCGGCGCTTGATCAGGTCCGGCAGGCGGTGCAGCGTCTGCGGACCGAACACCACGTCCACGTAGGGCGCGCGCTTGACGATGGCTTCGCCTTCCTGGCTGGCCACGCAGCCGCCCACGCCGATCACCAGGTTGGGATTGGTTTTCTTCAGGTGCTGCACCCGGCCCAGGTCCGAGAAGACCTTTTCCTGCGCCTTCTCGCGCACCGAACAGGTGTTGAAGAGGATGACGTCGGCGTCTTCGGGGTTGTCGGTCAGCTCCAGGCCCTGGTCGCCGCGCAGCACGTCGGCCATCTTGTCCGAGTCGTACTCGTTCATCTGGCAGCCGAAGGTGCGGATGTACAGCTTGCGGGGGGAGCCGGCGTCGGCGGCGGGAAGGGCGGCGCTGGCGCCGTCGGGCGCGGCGTCGGCGCGCTTGAGGGTGGTTTCTTGCATGATGGTCGCCGTGACGGGTGTAGATCCCGGGGGCAGAATGGTAGGAAACCCGGGATTTTAACCCTTGCCCGAATTTGCTTCTTGGTCTGGCGCGCGCTGGCCGTTACGATAGCGTGCCGGGCTGATTCCACAGTCCAGAATATTTCTCATTTCCCGACAGCGGTACCGATGAACAGCAACCCCCTGACGCCTTCGGCGGCCGCTCCCGTATCCGACGCCGCGGCCGGTTCCGCGCCCGACCAGTTCCGCAACCCGTTTTCCGCTTTGACCTGGGTGCTGCTGGGCTGCGCGCTGGCGCTGGCCGCCAGCGCCTGCGCGTTATGGGTGGACCTGCCGTTGGCGGTGTGGATCAAGCAGTCGGTGTCCGAAGGCGTGAACGAATCCTTCGAATGGATCGGCGAACTCGGCGAAAGCGGCCCCTATATCGGCGTGGCGCTGGCCTTCTACGTGATCGGCCTGGTCGGCCTGGCGCGCGGCTGGCGCAACCCGGTGCGCATGAGCTACGCCAGCATGGCGCGCGGCAGCCTGCTGATGCTGTCGACCATGGCGGTCGGCGGGCTGGTGGTGCTGGTACTCAAGCGTTCGGTGGCGCGGGCGCGCCCCGAGCTCTTCTTCGAGAAGGGCATCTACGGGCTGGGCGAGTCTTTCTCCCGTGCCCAGCTGTACAACTCCTTCCCTTCCAGCCACACCTATGCGGCATTTGCCGTGGCGGTGGTGCTGGGCATCCTGGCGCCGCGCTGGCGCTGGGTCTTCCTGCTGCTGGCGGCGCTGGTGGCGATGAGCCGGCTGGTCAACCTGGACCACTATCTGTCGGACGTGATGACGGCCGCGGGTATCGCGGTGCTGGTCGGGCACGTATTGGCGCCCCGGGTGCTGGGCGCCAGCTACCAATGGCCTCTGCGCGCGCCCTGGCGCTGGTGGAAGAAGTAAGCCTGGTCCAGGCGGCCGGCCATGAGCCGGCTTCAGGCGGCGGCTTACGCGAAGTTCACCACCACGCGCCGGTTCGTGCGGCTTTTCTTTTCGATCTTGGTGACTGCTACGGCGCCGATTTCGCCCGTGTTGGCCACGTGCGTGCCGCCACAGGGCTGGCGGTCCACGCCGGGGATCTCGACGATGCGTATGCTGGCCGTGCCTGCCGGGGGCGCGGCGCCGATGGTGCGCACCAGATCGGGTTGCGCGGCCAGTTCCTCGGGCGTGATGCAGTTGATGCTGACGCCGGTACGGGCGTCGATCAGGGCGTTCAGGCGTTCGGTCAGGTCGGCCTTGTCCAGCGTGGATTCGGGCAGGTCGAAGTCGATGCGGGCGGAATCGGGCGAAATATTGCAGCCGGTCACCGGCGCGGGCACCAGCGAGCCCAGCAGGTGCAGGCAGGTATGCAGGCGCATGAGGCGGTGGCGCCGCGGCCAGTCGATGGCCACCGAAATGCGCTCGCCCACTTGCGGCGCGATGTCGCCTTCCAGCACGTGCAGGATGCGCTTGCGGTCTTCGGCGTAGACGGTGTCGGTGAGCGTCAGTGCGCGGCCGTCGGCCAATGTCAGCGTGCCGCTGTCGCCCGCCTGGCCGCCGCTGCGCGCGTAGCAGACGGTCTCGTCCAGTTCGACGCCCTCGGGGCTGACCGCGATCACGGTGGCCTCGCACCGGTCCAGATAAGGGTCTTCGTCGAAACGCTTGCGGGTGGAATGCATGTAAAGGGTCTCCGGATGTTCTGGGTTTTTTTGCAAGGCGGGGCGGACAGTCAGGCCAGGATCTTCAGGCCGTCGGCTGTTTCGATCTGCGCGCTCAGGCGCGGCGGGCCGTCAGTCTGTTCCAGCTGGATCAGGTGATCCGCGCCCAGCCAGACCAGCCCCTGGCGCAGCAGTCCGGCCTGCGGGTGGCTGCCGGAAAGTTGCTTGAGGACGAGGTCCTGGCGCGGCAGGCTGACGCCAGGGTAGTCGGCCACGTCCCACTGGATCAGCGTGGGCAGCAGGCCGTCGCCAGCCGCGTGGCCGGCTTCGCGCCAGGCGGGCAGGCTGCCATCGTCCGGCACCGTCAGCCGCCAGCGCAAATGGCCGCGCTCCATGGGGATGGCGGGCGGAATGCGCGCGGGATGCTCGGCCTGCATGCGGGTCAGATCGTGCGGCGCTTCGACCCGTGCCGCCCAATGCGCCAGGTAGGGACCCTGGGCGATGCGGGCGCGGACGGCGTCCTGATCGAGCCCGAACCAGCGCGGCCGCGCAGGCGTTGGGGCCTGCGGATCGATGGCAATGACTTCAAGGTAGATGCCGCCGGCCATGCCCAGCACCCGGTTGTGGGTGCCCATGCGCGGATGCGCGCCGCCGCCCGAGGGGGCCATGCCGAGCAGTCTGGCGACGTATTCGGCGCCGCTGTCCAGGTCCGCGGCGGCGATGACGAGGTGATCGATGACGAGTTTCATGGTGCGGCTATGGTAGCGAATCCGCGCGGATCCGTACCCGTACAGCGCGACGGGGGGCGGCGGTACAGTGTCAGACGCCCAGGTCCCGGCGCTTCAGCACCCGGTCTATCAAGCCCCATTCCAGCGCTTCTTCTGCGCTCATGTAGCAGTCGCGGTCCAGTGTGCGCTCGACGTCTTCGTAGCTGCGTCCGCAGTGCTGGGCGTAGACGCGCGTGACGCGGTCCTTGGTCCTGCGCATTTCCTCGGCGTGGATGAGCACGTCCGAGGCCTGGCCCTGGAAGCCGCCCAAAGGCTGATGCACGTGCACGCTGGCATTGGCCAGCGCGCATCGTTCGCCGGGTTCACCCGCCATCAGCAGGAACGAGCCCATGGAGCGCGCCGTACCCATGCACAGCGTGTGCACCGGCGCGGTGATGAACTGCATGGTGTCGTACATGGCCAGGCCGCTGGTGATGACCCCGCCAGGAGAGTTGATGTAGAGATGGATGGGCTTGGTCGGGTTCTCGGATTCCAGGAACAGCAGCTGGGCGCAGACCAGCGCCGACACCGAGTCGTTGACTTCGCCGTTCAGGAAGATGATGCGGTCGCGCAGCAGCCGCGAATAGATGTCGAAGGACCGCTCGCCGCGGCCGGATTGCTCGACCACCATGGGTACGTATTGCATCACGTCCTGCATGGACGAATCTCCTGGGTTGGGATTGCCTTGCGCTTGGGCCGGGTTCAGGCGGCGCGCATGAGGAAGGGGCTGGCGTCGTTGGCGGCGAGGCGCCCTCGGCGCTCCAGCCGCGCGTCGTCCAGCACGTGGATGATGCGCAGGAGCGTGCGGCCGTCGGCGACGGGCCGGATCTGGAAGGTCACCAGGCTTTCGAGGAAAGGCGGTTCCTCGTCGCGCATGCGGTATCGGATTTCTTCAGCTGGCGTCGCGTCCGCGGGTTCGGCGCTGGCCAGCGCCCGTCCAGGCAGCCATTGTTCGCGGAATTCGGGGATGCTGATGGCGCGCCAGACTTTTTCGGGCGGCGCGTCGAGTTCGTATTCGAGCACGATGTCCTGGGGCGGGTCTTGCGGCGCGGTCGGCTTCATTGGTCCATGTCCTTGAGCAGGGCGTTCAGGGCTTCGATGCGGGCCGGCCAGTAGGCGCGGTACTTCGCCAGCCATCCGGCAATGAGCGCGAGTCCGTCGGGGTCGACTTCATAGTTCACGAAACGGCCTTGTTTTTCCTCGCGCACCAGGCGCGCCTTGCGCAGCACGGAAAGGTGCTGCGACATGGCTGGCTGGCTGATCTCCATGCCCACGCGCAGGGCGCTGGCGTTCATGCCGCCGGTGGCGAGCTTTTCGAAGATGGCGCGGCGGGTCGGATCGGCCAGCGCCTTGAAGATGTCGTTTTCGAGCATGACAATACATTAGTAAATACTTATGTATTGGTCAAGCGGAAGGCATCCTGTGCGCGTCCGCGAGCCGTTTGCGATCGCGGCTGGCACAATGGCGCCGGACCTGCAGCCGGGAGCGATGCCGTGGCTTTTCTTTTATTCCCCGTCTTGTTCGCGGCCAGCCTGCTGATCAGCCTGGCGGCCAGCGCCGTGCACGGCCGCCGTCATGGTTGGACGGCCCTGGCCACGCGGCGATGGCTGTTCGTGGCGGGATGTCTTGTGCTTTCGTATCTGGGCGGCCTGGCGCTGGTCATTCATGACCCGTATTTCGACGACAACGGGGTGCCTGAATTCATTCCGTGGCGTTTCCGCTGGACCTGGGCCTGGCTCTACGCCGGCTTGCTCCAGTTCGCCGTGGTTCCCGGCGGTCTGGCCCTGCGGTTCCTGGCCAGGCGCAAGGCGGCAAGCGCCGCGCAATAAAAAACCCGCCGCAATGCGGCGGGTTTCTCTTCAAGCGGAAACGGATCAGGCGGCTTCGCCTTCCTCGCCTTCCTTCTTGACCGGCTTGACCAGGTCTTCGCGCTTGACGCCCAGCCACATGGCCAGGGCCGCGGCCACGAACACCGACGAGTAGATGCCGAACCAGATGCCGATGGTCAGGGCCATGGCGAAGTAGTGCAGGGTGGGGCCGCCGAAGAACAGCATGGCCAGCACCATCATCTGCGTGGAACCGTGGGTGATGATGGTCCGCGAGATGGTCTGCGTGATGGCGCTGTTGATGACTTCGTGCACGTCCGCCTTGCGGTACTTGCGGAAGTTTTCGCGGATCCGGTCCATGATGACCACGGATTCGTTCACGGAGTAGCCCAGCACCGCCAGCACGCCCGCCAGCACCGACAGCGAGAATTCCCACTGGAAGAAGGCGAAGAAGCCCAGGATGATCACCACGTCGTGGAGGTTGGCGATCACGCCGGCGACGGCGAACTTCCATTCGAAGCGGAAGCCCAGGTAGACCATGATGCCGATGACCACGACCAGCAGGGCCATCAGGCCGTTGTGCAGCAGCTCCTGGCCCACTTGCGGGCCCACGAACTCGACACGGCGCAGCTCGACGCCGGAATCGGCGGTCTTCAGCGCGGCCATGACGGTTTCGCTCTGGGTGGCCGAGGTCTGGCCTTCCTGCAGCGGCAGGCGGATCATGACGTCGTGCGAGGTGCCGAAGTTCTGCACCTGGAAGTCGGTGTAGCCCAGCTTGGAGACCACGCCGCGCACGTTTTCAAGCTGCGCCGTCTGAGCGTAGTTGACTTCCATGACCGTGCCGCCGGTGAATTCGATCGACAGGTGGAAGCCGCGCGTGACGATGAAGAAAACAGCCGCCAGGAACGTGACGAGACTGATGATGTTCAGCACCAGCGCGTGGCGCATGAACGGGATGGTGCGGTGAATACGGAAAAATTCCATTTTTCGCCTTAGGCTTTATCTGTGGCGGGCGGCCGGGCCGCCCGCGCTCATGTTCAGTTGGTCTTCGGTTTCCAGACTTCACCGATGGAGATCGACGTGAGCTTCTTCTTGCGGCCGTACCAGAGGTTGGCCAGCGCGCGCACGCCCACCACCGACGAGAACATCGAGGTCAGGATGCCCAGCACGTGCACCACCGCGAAGCCCCGGATCGGGCCCGAACCGAAGGCCAGCAGCGCCAGGCCCACGATCAGCGTGGTGAGGTTCGAGTCGAGAATGGTGCCCCAGGCGCGCTCGAAGCCATGATGGATGGCCTGTTGCGGACTGGCGCCGGCGCGCAACTCTTCCCGTATCCGTTCGTTGATCAGCACGTTCGAGTCGATGGCCATGCCCAGCGTCAGCGCGATTGCCGCGATGCCCGGCAGGGTCAGCGTGGCCTGCAGCATGGACAGCAGCGCCAGCAGCAGCAGCACGTTCATGGTCAGGCCGATCGTGGAGAACACGCCGAACAGGTGGTAGTACAGGATGATGAAGGCAGCGATGGCCAGGAAGCCGTACAGCGTCGAGTAGAAGCCCTTGGCGATGTTGTCCGCGCCCAGGCTCGGGCCGATGGTGCGTTCCTCGATGATGGACATGGGCGCAGCCAGGGCGCCGGCGCGCAGCAGCAGCGCGGTGTCGGCGGCCTCTTCGGAGCTCATGCTGCCCGAGATCTGCACCTGGCCGCCGGCGATTTCGCCGCGGATGACCGGAGCCGTGACCACTTCGCCCTTGCCGTTTTCGAACAGCAGGATGGCCATGCGCTTGCCGATGTTGTCGCGGGTGACGTCGCGGAAGATGCGGGCGCCCTTGGAGTCCAGCGTCAGGTGGACCGCGGCCTGCTGGGTCTGCGAGTCGCGGCCGGGCTGGGCGTCCTGCAGGTTTTCGCCGGTCAGGATGACCTGGCGGCGGACCAGGATGGGACGGCCGTCGCGGTCGTTGTAGCGTTCAAGGCCGAAAGGCACGCTGCCGCCCAGCAGCGCGGCCTGCGCGGCGGGGGAGTCGTCGACCATGCGGATTTCCAGCGTGGCGGTGCGGCCCAGCAGTTCCTTGGCCTTGGCCACGTCCTGCACGCCGGGCAGCTGCACCACGATGCGGTCGGCGCCTTGCTGCTGGATGACCGGTTCGGCCACGCCCAGTTCGTTGATCCGGTTATGCAGCGTGTTGATGTTCTGCTTGAGCGCGGAATCCTGCACGCGGGTGACGGCGGCCGGGTTCAGCGCGGCCATCAGCAACGGCTTGCCGTTTTCCGTGCGCTCGGTGAACTCCAGGTCGGGCAGGCGGCTGCGCAGGGTGGAGATGGCGCGGTCGCGGTCGTCGGTGTCGGCGAAGGTGGCGGCAATGGCCAGGCCCGAGCGTTCGACGCCGGCCACGTTGACCTTCTGGTCGCGCAGCACGGAGCGCACGTCGGCGGCCAGGGAGTCGTAGCGGGCGGTCAGGGCGCCCTGCATGTCCACTTGCAGCAGGAAGTGCACGCCGCCGCGCAGGTCCAGGCCCAGGTACATCGGCTTGGGCGCGAACCAACCCAGGGCGCGCATCCAGGCGGGCGAGGCGGGCAGCAGGTTCAGCGCGACCGTGTAGTGGGGGTCGCCGGCGACGGTGTTGAGGGATTTGTCGATCAGGTCGCGCGCCTGCAACTGCAGGTCGGTCGACGTGAAGCGGGCGCGCACGGTGCCGAGCGTGCCGTTCTGTTCGTAATAGACCCCTTCATTGGGGATCTTGGCGTCGGTCAGGATCTGTTCGACCCGGCTCAGCATGGCGGGATCGACCTTGATCGTGGCCTTGGCGCTGGAAACCTGGACGGCCGGGGATTCGCCGTAGAAGTTGGGAAGCGTGTACAGCAGGCCGATGATGACCGCGACCAGGACCGTAATGTACTTCCAAAGGGGATAGCGGTTCATTGCCGGCTACTTCATGTAAAAGTGATGAAAGGGCCGCCCGGGCGACAAGCGCGGCGGGCGGCGACAGGGCCATCAAGCAACAGGAGCCCGATGGGGGCTCCTGTGGGACGCTTACAGGGCCTTGATGGTTCCCTTGGGCAGCACGGTCGAGACCGAGGACTTCTGCATGATCACTTCGACGGGCTTGTCGGCCAGTTCGGAGACTTCGACGGTGACGTAGCTGTCGTTGACCTTGGTGACCTTGCCGAGCATGCCGCCGGCGGTGACCACTTCGTCGCCCTTGGCCAGGGCGGCGATCAGGTTGCGGTGTTCCTTCTGGCGCTTCATCTGGGGACGGATCATCAGGAAGTAGAGGATCACGAACATCAGGATGATGGGCAGCATGCCCATCAGCGCGTTACCCTCGGGGGCGGCGGCCTGAGCCACGACGAGGCTGGCGGTATCGATAACGGACATTGAATTCTCCTGCGTTTAGTCTGTTTGGGTGTTTGTATCTAGTGTTTTTATGCGCCCATCCCCGCGCGAGCCATGGATAGGGCAAGCCGACTATTGTAGCGAGGTTATGCGCGAGCCCTAACTAAGGGCCATTCGGAAAAAGACAAGGGGCGGCGCGCGGCAAGACCAGCGCCGGGCCGCTCCGCTTTCCTCAGATGATAGCGCGGGCGCGCAGATCGGCCAGCCGCGCGTCGTCCAGGCCCAGTTCGCGCCCAAGGACGTCCAGGCTGTGTTGGCCCAGCATGGGGGCCGGGCCGTAGCGTACAGGGGTGGCCGAGAAATCCAGCGGGCTGCGCAGCATGGGGGCATCGCAGCCGCGGGCGTGCGGCTGCGACAGGACCAACTGGCGGTGGCGAGTCTGTGGGTCTTCGAAAACCTGGGACAGGTCATTGATCGGGCCGGACGGCACGCCGGCCCGGTCGAACATGGGAAACAGGTCGGCGCGCCGCCGTCCGGCCAGCAACGGCGCCAGCAGATCCCTCAATTCGATTCGGTGCGCCACCCGTGAGGCGTTGGTAAGAAAACGAGGATCGCTTGCCAGCCCCGGCCGTTCCAGGATCTCGCACAGGGCCCGGAACTGCGTGTCGTTGCCGGCCGCGAGTATCATGCGGCCGTCTGTGCAGGCAAACACTTCGGAAGGCGCCGCGATGGGATTGGTGTTGCCCTGTCTGCCGGGCAACCGTCCCGACATCAGGTAGCCCACCGCCAGGTGGCCGTTGAGAGCGACGGAAGCGTCCAGCATGGAAGCGTCCACAAACTGGCCCATGCCGGATTGCCGTTGATGCAGCACCGCGCCCAGGATGGCGATGGCCGCGTAGAGGCCGGTGACGACGTCCGTGATGGGGATGGCCGTGCGCATGGGTTCGCCGCCGGGCTCGCCCTCGGCATGTCCGCAGGTGCTCATCACGCCAGCCAGCCCTTGCAGGATGAAATCGTAGGCGGGCCGCCGCGCATACGGGCCGTCCTGCCCGAAGCCGGTCAGCGAGCAGTAGACCAGCGCAGGCTTGGCCGCGGCCAGCGCGGCGTGGTCCAGTCCGTACTTGGCCAGCGTTCCGACCTTGTAGTTTTCCATGAACACGTCGCAACGCAGCGCCAGGTCCCGCACCAGTTCCGCGCCCTCGGGTGTGGAGATGTCCACGGTCACGGAGTGCTTGCCTCGGTTGTAGGCCAGATACAGCGCGGAGTCGTTGCTGTCGCCGCCCTGTCCATCGGGCAGGAATGGGCCCATGCGGCGGGTATCGTCGCCTTCGCCCGGACGCTCTATCTTGTAGACCGTGGCGCCCATGTCGGCCAGTATCTGCGTGCAGAGCGGTCCGGCGATCACGCGTGTCAGGTCCAGTACCTTGACGCCTTCCAGAATGCGGGGGCTCATGGCTTACTCCAGGCGGATACCGGCTTTGGCGATGACGTCGGCCCAGCGCCGGGCTTCGTCGGCGATGAAACGGTCGAATTCCGCGGGCTTGCCGCCAACCGGGTCGATGCCGTAGTCGATCAATTGGGCGCGCACGTCGGGTTGGTCCAGGACCCGTTGGACGGCTGCGGAAATCCGTTCGGCGAATTCGTCCGGCACCTTGGCGGGCGCCAGCATGCCGATCCAGCTGCCCGCCACGAAATCGGGCACCCCGGCTTCCGCCATGGTCGGTACGTCGGGAGCGCCAGGCCAGCGGCGTGCGCTGGTCATGGCAAGCGCACGCAATTTACCCGCCTTGACCTGCGGCATCATGGTCTGTACCGAGTCGAAGATGGCGGCGACTTGTCCCGAATAGAGATCAGGCAGTGCAGGACTCACACCCTTGTAAGGCACATGGGTGATGCGCAGGCCGCTGACTTGGGCGAACTCGGCCGCAGCCAGATGCGCGCCTGAACCCGCGCCGCTGGAGGCGAACGTCGCGTTGTCCGGATTGGCCCGCGCCCAGAGCAGGAATTCCTCCAGGTTGCGCGGCGGTAGCCGGGCGCTTGAAACCAGCAGCAAAGGGATTCGGCCGAACAGGCTGACCCCGCGCAAGTCGCGCAGCGGATCGTAGGCCATGTTCTTGTAGAGGCTGGGATTGATGGCGTGCGCCATGACGACGACCAGGAAGGTATAGCCGTCGGGCGCGGACCGGGCGACGGCGGCCGAGCCGATCTGGCCGTTGGCGCCGCCCAGGTTTTCGACGACTATCGGTTGCCCGATCTCCTCGCTCAGCTTGCGGGTGACCAGCCGCGCGACTGCGTCCGATACGCCGCCCGCGGTATATGGCACCACGACCCGCAGCGGCTTTTCCGGGTATGCGGCGTCCGCGCTGCCCGTGCCTGCAAGTATGCCCGCCATGGCAAGCGCGGCAATGCTCCTACTGATGATCCGGCTCATGCTGTGTGTCTCCTCTGCTTTTTATGGGGATGCGTGATTTGCGGCTGGGTCAGGGCCAGGTTGCGACGCTAGGGCGGGGCGATCCAGCCGCGCTCGACCCAGCTCCGCGGGACTTGCACGGGATGGTCCAGCAACATTTGGGCATAGGACTTTCCCAAAGGGTCGGAACGCAAACTGGACATGCCTCCGCCGCCCAGCGCGTCATGCAGCACAAAATTCACCGCGTGCAGGCCCGGCACGTCGAATCGCTCGACCGGGCCATGCGCCAAATGTGCGAAGTACGCCTGAACCTGCTTCGCGCCCAATTGCCGGCGGATCAATGGAAGGAACTCGGGACGGCGCGCGATGACGCCGATATTCTCTGTGTCGCCCTTGTCGCCGCTGCGCGCCCAGGCCAGCGCCTGCAGCGTCACGACCGCCAGAGGGCCGTCATGCTGCGGCGGGCCATCTTCTTCCTGTCCGGTTTCCGGCGCGGCGCAGGCGCGCAATGGCGGGCCGGCCGGCGCTTCGGCGGCCGGGGCCGGCACCGGGGTGACGACTTCTTCCAGCAGCACTTGCTCGCGGACGAGCGACTTGGGCAACAGGAAGGAGTGGACCCGCACTACCGGTTGTATGTCCGAGCGCCCCTGGAATGATGAGCGGGTGCCCGGCCCCATGGAAGTGCCGGCGGAAGCGCACTCGCGTTGCAGGAAGCCCAGGCCTGCGGCCGATTCATGCCGGACGACGATGCGCAGGATGATCTCGCGCGTGGGGAGCGGCCGGGCATGAGGTCCATAGAGGGCCTCGCAACCCAGCATTTCCACGCAGGTTTCCCGATAGTCCGCAAGGCCATTTTCACGCAGCATTCGCCGGGTCCGGTCCAGTAGCGCCGCGGCGGTCTTGTCGGCCTTGGCGTGGGCTTGGGAACCACGGATGGCCAGCATGGTGGCGAGCTGGTAGCCATCGCGCCAGGTCGCGTTGGCTTTGTATGTGTCAGTGGGGGCGCGGCCGCGGGCGCCGCGGACGCAGACGCGGTCTGCGTCGAGCTGTGCCACGCTAACCTGCCGGAAATCGCAGGTGACATCGGGCATGAGGTAGCTGGCGGGATCGCCGATTTCATATAGAACCTGCTCGGCGACGCAGCCGGCGGCAATCAGGCCGCCAGTTCCGGCGGGCTTGGAAAGAACGAAGCTGCCGTCCGCCGCGCAATCGATCACGGGGTAGCCCATGTCGTCCCAACCCGGCACCGACTGCCAATCGGTATACAGGCCGCCGGTCGCCTGCGCGCCGCATTCGATGACGTGGCCGGCAAGCGTGCCAGCGGCAAGCTTGTCCCAATCATTCCAGGCCCAGCCGTGCTCATGGGCCAGCACGCCCAGTACCATGGCGCTATCGACGCATCGGCCGGTGATGACGATCTGAGCGCCTTGGGCCAGCGCTTGCGCGATGCCGCGCGCCCCTGTGTAGGCGTTGGCGGAATACGGCGCTTCGGGCAAGCCGGCGATGCCAGATTCGCGCAGTCGGGGCAGCAAGGGCAGGATGTCGTCGCCGCTGACGACGGCAATGCGCGGCGCCAGGCCCAGGCGCGCCGCGGCCTGCGCCAGGGCGTCGCGGCAGGCCACGGGGTTCAGTCCGCCGGCGTTGGCCACTACGCGTATGCCGCGTTCGAGGAGGGCGCCCATGTGCGGCGCCATCGCGGCATGGACGAAGTCCGTGGCATATCCCAAGGCGGGATCCTTGTTGCGCGCGCGAGCCAGGATCGACATGGTGGTTTCGGCCAGGTAGTCGTACACCAGGTACTGCATGCCCGGCACCTTCAGCAGTTGCGGTGTGGCGGTTGCGGAGTCGCCCCAGAATCCGCTGGCGCTGCCGATGCGCACGGCGCTCATGGCGCGGTCTCCAAGGCCGCTTCCTGGGCGATGCGCAGCAGAGGCTGGTCCTTGGATGCCTGGCTGCCGGGCAGGGCCGCCAGATCGGCGACACGGCCCGCAACTGGCGCGTACAGGGTGTGTTCCATTTTCATGGCCTCCATGATGATCAGCGGATCGCCCGCGTTGACGTGGGCGTCGGCAGCCACCGAGATATGCAGGATGCGTCCCGTGAAGGGGGCGGTGACCGTGCCGCTGGCCAGTGCGCCGGCCCGCGACCGGTGCGCCGGCGGCAGCTGGAATTCCCAGGGCCGTCCGCGGTGGAACAGGCCCATCGCGTTCGGGCCGGGGGAGATCGAGACGTTTTCCCGGATACCGTCCAATTCGGCTTCCAGGCTGCCGTGGTCCGGGCCTGCCCAATAGGCCCGGCGCATCTCGAACCGTGCCGGTCCCGTGTCGCCTTGGGAGGGCGTCACGTCGATCAGCCAGGCATCGGCGTGAGCTGTCAGCGCAACTTCCCAGCGGCCTGCGTCCAACGCCAGGACGACGTGCCAGGGGCGCGGCGCGGGCTGAGGCGGCGCGAGGGCCGCGCCGGCCGCTTGCATCATGCAGGCATGGACGGCGAAGGCGGCCCAGGCCACGGCCGCCGCGTCGGGGACCGGGCGCGCGGTCAGGCTGGCGCCGAAGCGTTCTTCGACAAACCCGGTATGCACGCCCGAAGCGGCGGCGAAGACCGGGTCGTTCAGGCAATCCGCCAGGAACGACTGGTTGGTCGGGACACCCAGGGCGACGCATTGTTCCAGGGCCCGCCTCAGCTTGCGGCAGGCTTCTTCGCGGGTGCGGCCGTGGGCGACCAGCTTGGCGATCATCGAATCGTAGTAGGGAAGGATGGCGCCGCCTTCCATCAAGCCGTGATCGACCCGCAATCCCGGCATGTGCTGGGGAGGACGCCAGCGCCGCATGACGCCAGTCTGCGGCAGAAAGCCGGCGGGCACGTCCTCGGCGGTCAGGCGCAGTTCCATGGCGTGGCCGTCGATGCGCACTGCTGCCTGCGCAATGTCCAGCATTTCGCCCGCTGCCACGCGCAGTTGCCATTCGACCAGATCCAGGCCGGTGACTGCCTCGGTCACGGCGTGCTCGACCTGCAGGCGGGTGTTCATCTCCATGAAGTAATAGCGGCCGTCGGGCGCAAGCAGGAATTCCATCGTGCCCGCGCCCTGGTAGCCGAGCGCGCGCGCGCTGCGCACGGCTGCTTGTCCCATCGATGCGCGCAGGGCCGCGTCCACCGCGGGGGAGGGAGCCTCTTCGATGATCTTTTGATGGCGGCGCTGCACGGAGCAATCGCGTTCGCCCAGGTGGATGACATTGCCGTGGCTGTCGGCCAATACCTGGATTTCGACATGGCGGGGGCGCTCGATGGCCTTTTCGAGTATCAGCTCGTCGGAGCCAAACGCGGTCGCGGCTTCCGAGCGTGCGGAGGCCAGCGCCGCCGGCAGCGCGTCCGGGCTCCGCACCAGACGCATGCCCCGTCCGCCGCCGCCGGCCGCCGCCTTCACCATGACGGGAAATCCGATTTCGCTGGCGGCGCGGACGAAGGCTTCGTTGCCCTGTTCGGTTCCCTGGTAGCCGGGAATGCATGGCACATCCGCCCGCCCCATCGCCGCCTTGGCCCGCGCCTTGTTGCCCATGGCGCCGATGGCCGCGGCCGGCGGGCCGACGAAGACCAGCCCGGCCTGCTCGGCGGCGGCCGCGAATGCCTCGTTCTCGGCCAGAAAGCCGTAGCCGGGGTGCACCGCGTCCGCGCCGCTGGCGCGCGCCGCCGCCAGCAGCGCGTCGATGTTCAGGTAGGAGTCGGCGGGCGCGGGTCCACCGATCCGCACGGCGAGGTCGGCTTCGCGCACATGCAGGCTGTCGGCGTCGGCGTCCGAGTAGACGGCCACGGCGCGGTAGCCCAGCTTGCGAGCGCCGCGCATGATGCGGCGGGCAATCTCGCCGCGGTTGGCGATCAACAGGGTGTGGAATGGGCGGACAAGCTTGGAGGAGGTCATGGGGTTCTCACAATGGGGCCGACAGGCCGGCGCAAGCCTGGCGCACGTCGTTGGCGCTGATGGCTGTCACCCAGCCTGCGGGCTGACGCTGGCGGAACGCATCGATGCCTGCCGCGCCTTCGTCGCGCAGACAGCGCGAAAACAGCGCGGCTGCGCGGTCGAGGGCGTCGCCCGTGGCCTTGGACGGGGCGGCGCATTCAGCCAGCAGGGGCTTGATCAGCGCGTTGGCGCGCGGCGCGCAGGCGCAGATGGCGGTCAGCCAGCGGGCCAGCAACGCGTCGAGCGTTGCGCTGTCGTCGGCCAGCTCATCGGCCATGCCTAGATGCAGGGCCGTGTCGCCATGAATCCGTTCGCCGCTGAGTCCCAGGCGGCGCGCGACGCGCAGACCCAGCCGCGCGACGACAAAGGGGGCAATCTGCGCGGGAATCAGGCCCAGCCGTGTTTCGCTCAGGGCGAAGCGTGCATCGCGCGTCGCCAGTACGATGTCCGCCGCGCAGGCCAGGCCCATGCCGCCTCCCATCGCCGCGCCTTCCACGGCGGCGACGACAGGCATGGGCAGCGCCGCCAGGCGTTCCATGAAACGGCCGAATTCGCGGTTGCGCGCGGCCACGGGATCGGGGTGGGGGGCGGGCTCGCCAAGGTCTGCGGCGAAGCCGCCGACGTTGCCGCCGGCGCTGAAGAAACCGCCGTTGCCGCGCAGGATCAGGGCCCGGGGCGGCGGTGCGCCAGGTGTGCCGGCGATGGCGCGGTCCATTTCGGCCACGACCTCGGCGCCCAGCGCGTTGCGCGTTTCAGGACGGTTGAGCGTCACGAACAGCAGGCCGCGCAGGCGCGCGACGATGAGATGCTGGTAGACGGGTTCCATGGGGCCTCAGGCGTTCTTGGCCATGAGGCCCATGTGGCGGGCGATGACCATCAGCATGACTTCATCGGCGCCTCCGCCGATGGAGCACAGGCGGTAGTCGCGATAGGCGCGTGAAACCGGGTTGTCCCAGGTGTAGCCCATGCCGCCTTGGAACTGCATGCACCAGTCGGTGATTTCGCGCGACAGGCGTCCGGCCTTCAGCTTGGCCATGGATGCCAGTTCGACCACGTCGCCGCCTTCGATGTAGGTCTGGGTTGCGAGATAGATCAGCCCGCGCAGCGCCTCCAGTTCGGTCTTTAGTTCGGCCAGTTTGAACTGGATGTATTGGTTGTCCAATAGCGGGCGGCCGAAGGCCTGGCGTTGCCGCAGATAATCCACGGTTTCCTGGATCCACATGATGGCGGCCAGGCGCCGCGCCGCGCCGTCCAGGCGTTCTTCCTGGAATTGCTTCATCTGATAGATGAAACCCATGCCCTCCTCGCCGATGCGGTTGCGCACGGGCACGCGGACCTCATCCAGGAAGATCTGCGCGGTATCCGAACTCCACATGCCGAATTTGCGGATTTTCTGCACCTGTACGCCGCGCGCCTGTTTGCCGTTCTCCCGCAGCGGCACCACGATGAGCGACTTGTTCTTGTGCGGATTGCCCTCCGAGGTATTGCACAACAGGCAGATCCAGTCGGCCTGGGTGCCGTTGGTGATCCACATCTTCGAGCCGCTGATGACATAGTCGTCGCCGTCGCGGCGCGCCCGGGTCTTGAGGGACGCCACGTCCGAGCCCGCGCCCTGTTCGGACACGCCGATGGACGCGACCGCCAAGCCGGCAACCGCCGGCGCCAGAAACTCCCGGCGCAGCGCATCGGATCCGAACGCGGCCAGCGCCGGGGTGGCCATGTTGGTTTGCACGCCGATCCCCATGGCGACGCCCTGGGCACGGGCGTATCCCATGGCTTCGGAGGCCGCCATTGCGTATGAGAAGTCCAGCCCCTGGCCGCCGTAGGCCTCGGGTTTGGTGATGCCGAGGAATCCCAATGGCCCCATCTTCTTGAACAGTTCGCGCGCGGGAAAGATTTCGGCCGCTTCCCATTCGTCCACGTAGGGGTCGATCTCGGCGGCGATGAAACGCCTGAGGCTGTCCATCAGTTCGCGGTGTTCCTGGGTGTAGAGCATGTCGTCTCCGTGGGTCTGGTTGTCTTTTTTTAGAAGCGGGGCACGCCGAATTGCATTGATTGCGGCGAGCGCGCCTGGCCTTCGGCGATGGTGGCGAGCACGAATGCGAGCACCGCGCGGGTGTCGCGCGGGTCGATCACGCCGTCGTCGAGCAAGTGGCCGCTGGTGTAGAACGCGCGGGCCTGGCGTTCGAAGTTCTCGATGACCTCGGCCTTCTGCGCGGCCAGGGCGGTCTCGTCCACCGGGCGGCCAGTACGTTCGGCCTGTTGGCGGGTGATGATCTCCAGCGTGCCCGCCGCCTGTTCTCCGCCCATGACCGCGGTGCGCGCATTGGGCCATGAGAAGCAGAATCGAGGCCGGAACGCGCGTCCGCACATGCCGTAGTTGCCCGCGCCGAAAGAGGCGCCGCAATAAATGGTGATCTGCGGCACGCGGGAGTTGGACAAGGCCTGGATCATCTTCGAGCCATGCTTGATCATGCCGGCCTCCTCCGAGGCGCGGCCCACGATGAAGCCGGTGGTGTTCTGCAGGAACAGCAGCGGCGTGCCCGATTGGTTGCAGAGATGGATGAATTGCGTGGCCTTGGCCGCACCGGCGGGATCGATGGGGCCGTTGTTGCTGATGATTCCTACCGCGTGGCCGTCGATGCGGGCATGTCCGCAGACCGTCTGTTCCCCATAGTCCGGCTTGAAGTCGAGCCAACGCGAATCGTCCACCAGCCTGGCGATGATTTCCCGCATGTCGATGGGCCGGCGGTGCTCCAGCACCATGACGCCGGCCAGCTCGTCCGGATCGAGGCGAGGCGGCGAGGCGGCGGGTGCCGCCGCGGCGCGCGGCCAGGGCAGGGCGTCCAGGACCGAACGGGCGATGGCGATGGCGTGCGCGTCGTCCTCCGCTACGTACTCGGCCAGGCCGCTGATGCGGGCGTGCATGTCCGCGCCGCCCAGCTCTTCGGCGCTGGCCACTTCGCCTGTCGCCGCCTTGAGCAGCGGCGGCCCGGCGAGGAATGCCTTGGCCTGTCCCCGCACCATGACCACATAGTCGGACAGGCCCGGCATGTAGGCGCCGCCCGCGGTCGAGGAACCATGCACCACGGTGATGACCGGCAGGCCCGCGGCCGACAGCCGCGCCAGGTTGTAGAACATGCCGCCGCCGCGGATGAACTTGTCGACCCGGTACTTGCGCAGGTTGGCGCCGGCGGACTCCACCAGGTGCACGAAGGGCAGGCGATTCTCGAGCGCTATCTCCTGGCAGCGCATGAGCTTCAGGTTGCCGGCTTCCGTCAGGGCGCCGGCCTCTATGCCCGAATCCGTGGCAATGACCATGCAGCGTACGCCGCTGACATAACCTATGCCGGCGATCTGCGATCCGCCCGGAATGCAGGCGTGCGGATCGGCGCCGTCCATGCCGTATCCCGCCAGCGTCGCCAGAGGCAGGAAGGGACGGCCCGGGTCCAGCAGGCGGTCTAGGCGCGCGCGCGGCAGCAGCGCGCCGCGCCGGGCGAAGGCAGGCGCGGCGCGCTCGGACGCGTCGCGGGCGCGTTGTTCGAGCGCACGCATTTCCGCGATCAGGGCCAGCATGCCGGAGCGTTGTTCGATGAAGGCAGGGGAACCAGCGGGAAGGCGGGATTCGTAGGGAGTCATGTCTCGTCGCGGTTGTTTTTTCGTGGCCGCAGGCCGTTGTGGAGACATTCCAGGCCAGCCAGGCAAGCACGGCAACGACTATTTGCTGGTGTGTGCACCATGTACACATCTTTGACCCGCCGGCAATCTCGCTATGATCGGCGCATCCGGACGAGACTCCCTGGAATACCGACCATGCCGCGAGCAACCGCTACACGATCCTCTTCCTCCGTTACGACTTCCCGCTCCGTGCGCGGAGGGCAGAGCATCGGCCGGGCATTGGACCTGCTGCGGCTATTGAGCGTCGAACAGCCGGGCGGCATGGCGCTGCGTGATCTGGTGGCGCGTTCGGGGCTGGATCGGACGACGGCGTACCGCATGCTGTCGGTGCTCGTATCCGCTGGCTATGCAAGACGCGATGCGGTCAGCGGCGCCTATTGCCTGGGATTGGAGTCAATGGGGATGGGCTTGGCGGCGCTGGCGCAGGCGCCGCTGACGCAGATATGCCTGCCCGTCATGAAGGCCTTGGCGCGGCGCTCGGATGAGCACACGTTCCTGGTGGTGCGCAGTGGCGACTACAGCCACTGCCTGCATCTGGAGGAAGGTTCGCGCCCGATACGGTCCTACGCGGATTACGTCG
Source organism: Achromobacter sp. PD1 (assembly GCF_048541815.1). Classification (NCBI taxonomy): domain Bacteria; kingdom Pseudomonadati; phylum Pseudomonadota; class Betaproteobacteria; order Burkholderiales; family Alcaligenaceae; genus Achromobacter; species Achromobacter sp. PD1. The sequence continues at coordinate 4,553,951 of NZ_CP183349.1, read as the reverse complement.
GCGGGGCGCGCCTGCTGGGCCTGGGCATTCCCAGCTTCGCATTGCTGGCGCAATGGGACGATCTCAGGATCGGCGAGCATTTCGAACGCCACCGCCGGCAGTACCAGGCGAAAGACCTGTCGCTGTCGAAACTGCTGCGCTGGGTACGCCAGGCGCGAACGCAAGGCTATACCCAGGTGAGCGGCCAGGGAGTCGGAGGCGTGGGCGTGGCGTTTGCGGTCGGCGCCAGCGGCACCGCCGCGTTGGGGATTGTTGCGCCGACGCACCGCATGCCGCGCAGCCGCGGCGCGGAATTGGCCCGGGCCATCGACGAGGAGCTGCGGCGATTCGAGGTCGGCCCCCGGCGTTAGGGGCTGATCACCTCGAAAATAACCCTGCTCGGGCTTTAATCCACCCCCCGCGCCCGGTCTGCCGCGAACTGCGCGCGCCAGGCGTCGAAGCGGCCTTCGGCGATGGCTTCGCGCATTTCCTTCATGATGGTCAGATAGAAATGCAGGTTGTGCAGGGTGTTCAGGCGCGCGCCGGTGATTTCGTTGGCGCGCTGCAGGTGGTGCAGGTAGGCCCGCGAGAAATTCGCGCAGGTATGGCAGCTGCAGCTGGGGTCCAGCGGGCGGGTGTCGTCGCGGTACTTGGCGTTGCGGATCTTGACGTCGCCAAAGCGCGTGAACAGCCAGCCATTGCGGGCGTTGCGGGTCGGCATGACGCAGTCGAACATGTCCACGCCGCGGCTCACGCCTTCGACCAGGTCTTCCGGCGTGCCCACGCCCATCAGGTAGCGCGGCGCCTGGGCCGGCAGCTTGGGCGTGACGTGCGCCAGGATGCGCATCATGTCTTCCTTGGGCTCGCCGACCGACAGGCCGCCGATGGCGTAGCCGTGGAAGCCGATGTCCTGCAGCCCGGCCAGGGATTCGTCGCGCAGGGCTTCGTACATGCCGCCCTGGACGATGCCGAACAGGGCGTTGGGGTTCTGCAGGCGGTCGAATTCCTCGCGCGAGCGGCGGGCCCAGCGCAGCGACATGCGCATGGAGCGGGCCGCTTCTTCGACGGTGGCGGGGCGGCCGTCGATTTCATAGGGCGTGCACTCGTCGAACACCATGACGATGTCGGAATTCAGCGAGCGCTGGATGCGCATGGATTCTTCCGGCGTCAGGAACAGCCGCGTGCCGTCGATCGGGGAAGCGAACTTGACGCCTTCCTCGGTGATCTTGCGCATGCCTTGCAGGCTGAACACCTGGAAGCCGCCGGAGTCGGTCAGGATGGGCTTGTCCCACTGCATGAAGCCATGCAGGCCGCCGTGCTTTTCCATGATTTCCGTGCCTGGGCGCAGCCACAGGTGGAAGGTGTTGCCCAGCACGATCTGCGAACCGATCTCCTTCAGTTCGTGCGGCATCATGGCCTTGACGCTGCCATAGGTGCCGACAGGCATGAAGATGGGCGTCTCGACCACGCCGTGGTTCAGCGTGATGCGGCCGCGGCGGGCGCCGCCGTCGGTGGCGAGCAGTTCGAAATTCAGTCCGGTCATGGGGCGGGGGACTCGATAAACATGGCGTCGCCATAGCTGAAGAAGCGGTAGCGCTCGGCGACGGCGTGGGCGTAGGCGCGGCGTATCGGTTCTACGCCGGCCAGCGCCGACACCAGCATCAGCAGGGTCGACTGGGGCAGGTGGAAGTTGGTGACCAGGGCGTCGACGACGCGGTACCGGTAACCGGGGGTGATGAAGAGGCGGGTGTCGCCCTGGGCGGCGGCCAGCGGCAGGCCGGGGGCGGTGCGCCCTTCGGTCTGGGCGGCGGCGGATTCCAGGGCGCGCACGCTGGTGGTGCCGACGGCGATGACCCGGCCGCCGCGGCTGCGGGCGGCGGCGATCGCGTCGACCGTGGCTTGCGGCACGGTGAACCATTCGGCGTGCATGATGTGATCGGCCAGATTGTCCACGCGCACCGGCTGGAAGGTACCCGCGCCCACGTGCAGCGTGACGAAGGCGCGTTCCACGCCCATCGCCGCCAGGCGATCCAGCGTGGGCTGGTCGAAGTGCAGGCCGGCGGTGGGCGCGGCCACCGCGCCGGGTTCGCGCGCGTAGACGGTTTGATAGCGTTCGTCGTCGCCGCTGTCGGCCTCGTGCGTGATGTAGGGCGGCAGCGGCGTCGCGCCGTGCGCGTCCAGCAGATCCAGCACGGGGCCGGGAAAGCGGATGTCGAAGAGTTCGCCCTCGCGGCCCAGCACGGTGGCGTCGAAGGCGTCGGCCAGGCGCAGCACCATGCCCGGACCGGGCGACTTGCTGGCGCGCGCGTGGGCCAGGACGCGGTCGGGTTCGGTGATGCGTTCGACCAGCACTTCGATCTTGCCGCCGGTGATCTTGTGGCCGTTCAGGCGCGCCTTGATGACGCGGGTGTCGTTGAAGATCAGCAGGTCTTGCGGACGCAGCAGCGAGGCCAAGTCGGCGAACTGCCGGTCGTGCAGCTGGCCGGCGCCGTCCAGGTGCAGCAGGCGGCTGCCGGTGCGTTCGGCGGCGGGCGCCTGGGCGATGAGCTCGGGCGGCAGTTCGTAATTGAAATCGGCAACGGTGAGGGACTGGGTCACGCGGCTATCCGTCCGGCAAGGGCGGCAAAAAGAGGGCGAAAACGGGCCAGGCGGGCCCGGGGCAACCCTGTATTGTAAAGCGGCCGCAGGATCGGGCTGCCCGGCCCCGGGGACGGATGGCCGCTCCGGCTGCGTTCAGCGCGCCGGGCTCCAGCCCAGCCGGCGCGAGCAATCCGCCGCCGCCGCCGTCAGCGCCCGCACCGGTTCGCCGTCGGCCGACAGGTCGAATCCCCCGTGCAGTCCCAGGCTGGTGATCGCGCCGGCCAGATGGCCCTGCGCATCCAGCACCGGCACCGAGGCCGAATTGATGCCGTGCAGCAGGTGGCCGCTGACGCTGGCGTAACCGCGCTTGCGGGTCGCCTGCCACTGGCGGCGCAGCGCGGCGGCCAGATCGGCGGGCGGTTCCGCCGCATCCAGCATGCGGGCGGCCTCGGGATCATGCGCCTGCAGCGCCTCCCATTCGGACAGTGCCCGCGGCAGGGCCAGGGCCTCGGGCAGCCAGGCGGCGAAGACCCGGCCGGTGGCGCTGTTGAGCAGCGGCAGCACCGAGCCCACCCGCACGTTGACCGTCACCGGCAGTCGCGCGTCGCGCCATTGCACGATGGTGGGGCCGTGCTGGCCCCATACCGCGATGAACACGGTCTGGCCGATGGCGGCGCTCAGGCCGTCCAGGCTGCCGGCCGCCAGTTTCACGAAATCCACTTCGGCCAGCGCCGCCAGTCCGGTGTGCAGCGCCTGCGGGCCCAGCCGGTAGCGGGCGCTGGCCGCGTCCTGTTCCACATAGCCGCGCCGCTCCAGAGACACCAGGTAGCGGTGCACCTTGGCGCGCGGCATGTCCAGGCTGCGACCCAGCTCGGACACGGACAGGGCGCCGCCCAGTTCGGCCAGCCGGGTCAGCACGTCCAGGGCGATTTCGGCTGATTGGATCCCCGTGCTGCTATCTGTTGACATGAGTTTGTCTCTTATTAGAATACGTGTATCACTAAAAAATACAGTGCTTGCCAGTCACTGGCAACGTGGAGACCAGCAAGAACGCAGCCGCGCCGCGCTGCGAGGCCGTGCGGACAAACCCGCAGCGGGCCCCCCGAGGTGCCCGCCCGCCGGGTTCCCCGCCGTATAAACAAGAGTTCCACGCCGTAGCGGATCGGCGCAAAGCATAAGACATCCGCGTATCCAAGGAGACTCCGCATGACCCCTCGTCGTACCCTCATGGCCGCCGCGCTGGCCGCCCTGCTGGCAGCGGGCGCCACGCCCGCGCTGGCCCAGGTGAAAATCGGCGCCACGCTGTCCACCACCGGTCCCCAGGCCTCGCTGGGCATCCCCGAACGCAACACGATCAGCCTGCTGCCCACCGAGATCGGGGGCGTCAAGGTCGAGTACGTGGTGCTGGACGACGCTTCCGACACCACCCGCGCCGTCAGCAATTCCCACAAGCTGATCTCGGAGAACAAGGTGGACCTGATCGTCGGGTCCACTACCACGCCCAACACCATGGCCATGCTGGACACGGTGGCCAGCGGCGCCACCCCGGTGATCACGCTGGCTTCTTCGGCGCGGCTGATCGAGCCGGTCGACGACAAGCGCCGCTGGGTGTTCAAGACGCCGCACTCCGATTCGCTGATGGCCGAGGGCATCGCGCGCCACGCGGCGGCCAATGGCGTGAAGAAGCTGGCCTTCATCGGCTTCAACAACGCGCTGGGCGAGACCTTCTGGGTGGAAATCGAGAAGGCGGCCAAGAAGCACGGCATCGAGGTGGTGGGCAAGGAAGCCTTCGCGCCCACCGACACGTCCGCCGTGGCCCAGACCCTGAAGGTGATCGGCGCGGCGCCGGACGCCGTGGTGGTCGGGGCCTCCGGCACGCCCGCCGCGATGCCGGCGCGGGCGCTGCGCGAACGCGGCTACAAGGGCAAGATCTACTTCAACCACGGCGTGGCCAACAACGACTTCCTGCGGGTCTGTGGCGACGCCTGCGAGGGCGCCTGGGTGCCGGTGGGGCCGGTAATGGTCGCCGACCTGCTGCCGGATACCAACCCGGTCAAGTCCACCGCCCAGGCCTTCGCCAAGAAGTATGAGGCGGCCAACGGCGCGGGCAGCGTGTCCCTGTTCGCCGCCTACACCTGGGACGTCGGCCTCCTGCTGCAGCAGGCCATCCCGGTGGCGCTGAAGACGGCCAAGCCCGGCACGCCCGAATTCCGGGCGGCGCTGCGCGACGCGCTGGAGAACGTCAAAAACCTGCCCACCGCGACAGGCGTGGTCAATATGAGTCCCACAGACCACAACGGGCTGGACGAGCGGGCGCTGGTGATGGCGACCGTGGCTTCCGGCAAGTGGCGCCTTCAAAAATAAAGCGCTCCACGGGAGCGCTTGCGGGCCCGCGCCGCCCGCAAGCGCCCCAGGTTTTGTATGCTCTCGGTTTTGCAGGACGAGCAACCGGGTGGGCGTGGCATGACGGGACAAGCATATAAGCGTAGGGGCGGGCTGAAGCGATGGCTGGCCGGCGGGCTGCTGGCCGCGGTGGCGGGCGCGGCCTGGGCGCAGGTGCCCGGCCTGCCGCCCAACGTGGTGAACGCCTGGAAAGCCAGCAAGCTGCCCGACAGCTCCCTGTCCCTGGTGGTGCAGGAAGTGGGCGGGCCGCGCCTGGTGGCGCTGAATGCCAAGGACTCGCGCAATCCCGCCTCGGTGATGAAGCTGGTCACGACCTGGGCCGCGCTGTCCGAGCTGGGACCCAACTACGTCTGGCGCACCGAATTCATGACGGCGCCCGGCGCGCGGCCCGATGCCAAGGGCGTGCTGAGCGGCCCGCTATACCTGCGGGCTGGCGGCGATCCGCAATTCCTGCTGCAGGACTTGTGGGTGCTGCTGCGCGAACTGCGACTGCGCGGCGTCAAGCAGATCAACGACCTGGTCATCGACCGCAGCATCTTCGGCCAGGTCGCGACCGACCCAGGCGCCTTCGACGGCGCCCCGGACCGGGCCTACAACGCCAGCCCGGATGCCCTGATGGTGGGTTTTGGCGCAATGCGGTTGCTGTTCACGCCGGACCCCGCCGCCAACAAATGGGTGTCGCTGATCGATCCGCCGCTGCCGGGCCTGAAGATCGAGGGCCGCGTCGAATGGAGCGATGCCCGCTGCCCCGGGCCTCCCGTGGTGACGACCGAACCCTTGATCACCCAGCAGGGCGTCACGATCCGCGTGAACGGCAAGGTGGCCGGCTCCTGCGGCGAATTCAGCCTGTACCGCCTGGCGCTGTCGCAGCCCGACTACGCCACCGAAGTGTTCCGCATGCTCTGGAAGGAGCTGGGCGGCACTTTCAAGGGCCAGGTCCGTTCCGGCATGGTGCCGCCTGACGCGGTGGTGCTGGCCTCGCACGATTCGCCCACGCTGGCCGAGGCGATCCGCCAGATCAACAAGCGCAGCAACAACGTCATGGCGCGCACCTTGCTGCTGACCCTGGGCGCCGAGCGCGGCCGTCGGCCCGCCACCGTCGCCAGCAGCGAGGCCGTGGCCAAGGGGCTGCTGGCCAAGCAGGGCCTGGATATGCCCGAGCTGGTCATCGACAACGGCGCCGGCTTGTCGCGCGACGCGCGGGTGTCGGCCGACAGCCTGGCGTCGATGCTGACTGTGGCCTGGAACTCGCCGGTCATGCCCGAGTACATTTCATCCTTTGCGATCGCGGGGGTGGATGGCACGGTGCGCCGCCGCCTCAAGGGCGATGGCACCCTGGGCATGGCCCACCTGAAGACCGGGTCGCTGCGCGACGTGCGTTCCATCGCAGGCTACGTGCTGGGCGCCAGCGGCAAGCGCTACGTGGTGGTCAGCATTGTCAACCACGAACAGGCCGGCGCCGTGCGCGCCTTCGACGACGCCCTGATCGCCTGGCTCGCTGAACAATGACCATGCCTGCGCCTCGCCGGCGCGAATCTTCGGATCATCCTGCGGGCGGTCAATAACAATTCCCTTCCAAACCGTTTACGATCCTCAAATGTGGCTCGACGGCGGGGCGATGCAAAGCGCGCCGCGCCGTCATGGTTCCGCCTGAGGCGAATACCCTGTCTATCAATACTCTGGAGAGTTACGCACATGCCCGTGCACGAAATCCGCCATCCGCTGATCCGCCACAAGCTCGGGATCATGCGTCGCGCCGACCTCAGCACCAAGAGCTTCCGTGAGCTGTCGCAGGAAGTGGGCGCGCTGCTCACGTACGAAGCGTCCAAGGACCTGCCGCTGGCGCCCGCCACCGTCGAGGGCTGGTGCGGCTCGGTGCAGGTCGAAAAGATCGCCGGCAAGAAAGTCACCGTGGTGCCCATCCTGCGCGCCGGCATCGGCATGCTGGACGGCGTGCTCAGCCTGATTCCGGGCGCCAAGGTCAGCGTGGTGGGCGTGGCCCGCAACGAAGAAACGCTGGAAGCGCATACCTACCTGGAACGCCTGGTGGGTGAACTGGACCAGCGCCTGGCCCTGATCGTCGACCCGATGCTGGCCACCGGCGGCTCCATGGTCGCCGCCATTGATCTGCTCAAGCGCGCCGGTTGCAAGGAAATCCGCGCCCTGGTGCTGGTAGCGGCGCCGGTCGGTATCGATACGGTTCTGGCCAAGCATCCCGACGTGCACATCTACACCGCGTCCATCGACGACGGCCTCAACGAGCACGGCTACATCATGCCGGGCCTGGGCGACGCCGGCGACCGCATTTTCGGCACGACGCAGAAGACGGAATAGCGGCCGGGGTACGGCCACGAACAAAAACGCCAGCCCGCAGGCTGGCGTTTTGCATCGGGCCCACGGCCCCTCAGGCCGCCAGACGCTCCATGCGTCCGTCCAGGTGCTGGCCGAACCACTGCAATTGCGAAGCCAATCCCGCCACCTCGCCCACGATCAAGAGCGCCGGCGAACGGATCGCGTGCTCGGCGGCCAACGCCGGCAATTGATCCAGCGCGCCAGACAACACCCGTTGCTCGGGCCGGCTGCCGTTCTCGATCAGCGCGAACGGCGTGTCCGCCGAGCGGCCGTGGGCCAGCAGGCGGCTGGTCAGCAGATCCAGCTGCCCCACGCCCATGTAGAAGGCCAGGGTCTGTTTTTCACGGGCCAGCGCGGGCCAGTCCAGGTTGTCCTCGTCTTCGCGGCAATGCGCGGTGACCAGGCGCACGGACTGGGCGTGTTCCCGGTGCGTCAGCGGAACGCCGGCATAGGCGGCACAGGCCAGCGCGGCGGTGATGCCGGGCACTACTTCATAGCGCACGCCGTGCGCGCGCAGGTATTCCAGTTCTTCACCGCCGCGCCCGAAGATGAAGGCATCGCCCCCCTTGAGCCGCACGACGCGGCGGCCGGCGCGCGCGTGCTCGACCATCAGCCTGTGGATGCGGGCCTGGGTGGCGTTGTGGTCCTCGCCGGGCAGCTTGCCGACCGATACGCGCTCGGCGTCGCGGCGCGCCAGCGACATGACGTCGGCGCTTACCAGGCGGTCATGCAGGATCACGTCGGCCTCGTTCAGCGCGCGCAATGCCTTCAGCGTCAGCAGGCCGGGGTCGCCGGGGCCAGCGCCCACCAGCACCACGCTGCCGGCGTCGGGCGCCCGCGGCGCCGCCAATGCCGCCGCCAGCGCGGCTTCGGCCTGGGCCGGCTGCTGCTGGCGCAGGAAGCCGGCCACCGGGCCATCCAGCAGCCAGTCGTAGAAGCGGCGGCGCGCGCCCAGGTCGGGATGACTGGCGCGGATGCGCTTGCGATAGCTGGCGGCCAGCCCGGCCAACTGGCCCAGGGTGTGGTCGAACAGTGATTCGATGCGTTCCCGGATGCGCCGCGCCAGCACCGGCGCCACGCCGGACGAGGAAATCGCGACGATGACCGGCGAGCGGTCGACGATGGACGGCACCTGGAAGGACGACAGTTCGGGATCGTCCACCACGTTGCTGAAGATGCGCCGGACGGCGGCGGCCTCCGAGACGGCGGCGTTGGTCTCGCGGTCGTCGGTGGCCGCGACCGCCAGCCAGACTTCGTCGAGCCAGGCGGGATCGAAGCGGCCGGACAAATGGCGGATGCGGCCTTCGGCGGCCAGCGCGGCCAGGGCGGGCGTCAGTTCCGGCGCGCCCACCAGCACCTCGGCGGAGGCTTCCAGCAGCGACAGCGTCTTGCGTTCGGCGACGGCGCCGCCGCCCACCACCAGGACCAGCCTGTCTTTCAGATCGGCAAAAATCGGGAAAAGCTTCATGAATGCCCGCCTCGGGCGTACCCGGCATAGTGTCGTTGGATCATAGGAAGGGGGCTTCATCCCCACAACTTTTGATTTCTTTGTTCCATATAACCAAAGCTTATTAAGTGGATTTGCCCAGCCAGGCGCTCATCTCCACGACCTCCCGGGCGACCTCGCCCAGCCGCTTCTGGCTTTGCATGGCGCGCTGGCGCAACAGGCCGTGGGCCTCATCCTCGGAAATCGACCGCGCCTTCATCAGGATGCCCTTGGCCTTTTCCACCCATTGGCGGTCGGCCAGGCGCAATTGCGCGTCGCGCAGTTCTTCGCGCCGCGACTTCTCCATGGCGAAGCGCTCGATCGCCACCGTCAGCAGCGGCTCGATGCGTCCGGCAGGCACGTCGCCCACCACGTAGGCGGCGACCCCGGCGCGCAAGGCGCTGCGTATGGTTTCGCGGTTGCCGTTGTCGGTGAACATCACGACCGGGCGGTCGCTGTGTTCGCTGGCGACGCACACGTTCTCCAGCGTGTCGCGGCCGGGGGCGTCGCTGTCTATCAGCACCACGTCGGGCGCGGCCTGCGCGATGGCGGCGGCCAGATCCATGTCCGGCGCCATTTCGGCCACGACATGTACGCCCGCTGCGGCCAGCGTCTGCCGCAGCGACGCCGCGCGTCCTTCGCCATCGTTGAGCAGCATGACCTTGAGCATGAGATTCCCCTCTGATGCTTCCTGTCATGCAAGTTCCATGCCATCGCATTCTTCGACGACGGCCAGTCGGTGCGCACAGCGCCGGAGCGCGCCTGGCACATGGATGGTGCGCTGCCGCAACCGACGGTGCACCAAGTTGGTTCGCACCCCGTTTCATGCCTTGCCCGCTGGCCCGGCGCGATGCGGAGCAGCGCTAGTGCAGGCGCGGCCTGGCGGCGAGCCAGGCAATATCCCATTCTTTCTGGCACGCCATTTGCTTCAGTGGAAGCGGGCGGCCAACGAAGGTCGGCCCACGCAACGCGCCGCAATCAGCGGCAAGGGACAACGACGTTCCGCAGCGCCACTGGATGGAAATCCATGGCGCGCGGGACGTTTTTTTTTGCCAGGAGCCATGCATGACGCCATCGACCCATAGCCCCTCCACCGACGCCGCCGCGGGCGGGGATCTCAGCGCCAACGCCGCACGCCGCAAGTGGCTTTGCGGCACGGCGCGCGCGGTGGCCGGCGCCAGCCTGCTGTCGCTGGTCGATCCGCTGGTGCGGGCCGGCGCCTGGGCCGCCGGCACCGACGCGCCCGAGAAGACCGAGGTCAAGATCGGCTTCATTCCGCTGACCGATTGCGCTTCGGTCGTGATGGCCTCGGTACTGGGCCTGGACAAGAAGCACGGCGTGACGATCACGCCGTCCAAGGAAGCGTCCTGGGCCGCCGTGCGCGACAAGCTCATGAACGGCGAGCTGGACATGGCCCACGTGCTGTACGGCCTGGTCTACGGCGTGCACCTGGGCATAGGCGGGCCGAAGAAGGACATGGCCGTGCTGATGAGCCTGAACCAGAACGGCCAGGCCATCACGCTGTCGAACAAGCTGCTGGCGGCGGGCGTGCGCGACGGTGAATCGCTGGCCAAGCTGATGGCGTCCGACAAGCGCGAATACACCTTTGCCCAGACCTTTCCCACCGGCACGCACGCGATGTGGCTGTACTACTGGCTGGCGACCTACGGCATCCATCCCATGAAGGACGCCAAGGTCATCACCGTGCCGCCGCCGCAGATGGTCGCCAACATGCGCGTGGGCAACATGGACGGCTATTGCGTGGGCGAGCCCTGGGGCGCGCGCGCCATCCTGGACAAGATCGGCTACACCGCCGTCACTTCGCAGGGCATCTGGACCGACCACCCCGAGAAGGTGCTGGGCACGAGCGCCGACTTCGTATCGCGCCACCCGAACACGGCGCGCGCGGTGACCGCCGCCATTCTTGAGGCCGGCAAGTGGATAGACGCCTCGCCCGCCAACCGCCAGAAAACCGCCGAGACCATCGCGGCCAAGTCCTATGTCAATACGGACGCCAGCGGCATCGTCGACCGCATGCTGGGCCGCTACGACGATGGGCTGGGGAAAAGCTGGACGGACGAGCACGCCATGCGCTTTTACGCCGACGGCGCCGCCAATTTCCCATACCTGAGCGACGGCATGTGGTTCCTGACGCAGCACAAGCGCTGGGGGCTGCTGAAGGAACATCCCGATTATCTGGCGATGGCGAAACAGATCAACCGGATCGACCTCTACAAGCAGGCCGCGCAGGCCGCCGGCGCGGCGTTGCCGCCCAGCGAGATGCGCACTTCGAAACTCATCGACGGCGTGGTCTGGGACGGCAGCAATCCTGCCGCCTACGCCGACGGATTCAAGGTCCGGGCCTGAGCGCCGATACAAAAGGGGCATGCAATGTCTGACGCAACGAGTATGAGCCGCGGCGATGAACTCCTCGCCCTCTGGCGCGAACGTCTGGAGTCCGCGCTGCGGGCCGTGGTGGGGCCCGTGGCGGGCTTCGCGCTGTTTGTGCTGGTGTGGCAGGTGGTGGCGATGCGGATACCGGAAATCCCCACGCCGGGCGTGACCTGGCGCGCCGCCGTGGAACTGTTTTCCGATCCGTTCTACGACAACGGCCCCAATGACAAAGGCATAGGCTGGAACCTGCTGGCATCGCTGCAGCGCGTGGCGCTCGGCTTCGGCCTGGCCGCGCTGGTTGGCATCCCGGCGGGTTTCGCCATCGGCCGCTATGCGGCGGTGCGGGCGATGTTCTCGCCCATCGTCAGCCTGCTGCGGCCGGTGTCGCCGCTGGCCTGGCTGCCGCTCGGGCTGCTGCTGTTCAAGGCGGCCAACCCGGCCGCCATCTGGGCCATCTTCATCTGTTCGATTTGGCCGATGATCATCAACACCGCGGTCGGCGTGGCGCGCGTGCCGCAGGACTATCTGAACGTGGCGCGGGTGCTGAACCTGTCGGAATGGAAGGTGACCACCAAGGTGCTGCTGCCTGCCGTGCTGCCCTACATGCTGACCGGGGTGCGCCTGTCGATCGGCACTGCGTGGCTGGTGATCGTGGCCGCGGAGATGCTGACGGGCGGCACGGGCATCGGCTTCTGGCTTTGGGACGAGTGGAACAACCTGAAGGTGGAGCACATCGTCATCGCCATTTTCGTGATCGGCATCGTCGGGCTGCTGTTGGAAACTCTATTGGTTGCCCTGGCCCGCCGCTACACCTACACCGAGGAATAGCGCCATGAAGAAATACGTACGCATCGAGCGCGTGGGCCAGACGTTCAATACCCGCAAGGGCGCCTTCGTGGCGCTGCGCGACATAGACCTGACCGTGGAGCAGGGCGAGTTCATCACGCTGATCGGCCATTCCGGCTGCGGCAAATCGACCCTGCTCAATCTCATCGCCGGCCTGACCCGTCCCACCAGCGGCGTGCTGCTGTGCGCGGAGCGCGAGATCACCGGCCCCGGCCCGGACCGCGCCGTGGTGTTCCAGAACCATTCGCTGCTGCCCTGGCTGAGCTGCTTCCAGAACGTATATCTGGCGGTGGAGCGGGTGTTCGGCGCCAAGGAGAAGCGCTCGCAGTTGGTCGAGCGCACACGCGCGGCGCTGGACCTGGTGGGCCTGTTGCCGGCGCAGAACAAGCTGCCGCGCGAGATTTCCGGCGGCATGAAGCAGCGCGTGGGCATTGCGCGCGCCCTGGCGATCGAGCCGGGCGTGCTGCTGATGGACGAGCCCTTCGGCGCGCTCGACGCGCTGACCCGCGCGCACCTGCAGGACGAACTGCTGAAGATCGTCGCCAAGACGCGCACCACCACCGTCATGGTCACGCACGACGTCGATGAAGCCGTGCTGTTGTCCGACCGCATCGTGATGCTGACCAACGGTCCGGCCGCGACCATCGGCGAAATCCTGCCCGTGCCGTTGTCCCGTCCGCGCGACCGCGTGCGGCTGGCCAATGACGCGGCCTATCTGGCGTGCCGGGCCGCGGTGGTGGACTTCCTGCACCGCCGCCATGGCAACCCCGAGCGCTCGCAGGCGGCGCTCCAGGCCAACGCGGCGCTGGATGCCGACCCGCAGCCGCTGGCCGAGGCCGGGGCATCGCGCGCAGCTGCGTAGGGGCCGTCATGGAGGCGAAGCAGAAGCTGGTGGTGGTCGGCAACGGCATGGCGGGCATACGCACGCTGGAAGAACTGCTGAAGCTGACGCCCGATCTGTACGAGATCACGGTATTCGGCGCCGAGCCGCATCCGAACTACAACCGCATCCTGCTGTCGCCAGTGCTGAGCGGCGAACAGAGCTTGCGGGATATCGTGCTCAACGATGAGGACTGGTACCTCCGCCACGGCATCCGCCTGTTGTTGAACCGCAAGGTCGTGGGCGTCAACCGCGCCCGGCGCATCGTGCTGGCGGACGATGGGTCCGAGACGCCCTACGACCGGCTGCTGTTGGCCACCGGCTCGAAGCCGTTCATCCTGCCTGTGCCGGGCAGCGACCTGGACGGCGTCGTCGCCTTTCGCGATATCGGCGACGTGAACCAGATGATAGAGGCGTCCTCGCGCTACCGGCACGCGGTGGTGATAGGCGGTGGCCTGTTGGGCCTGGAGGCCGCCAACGGCCTGGCTGCGCGCGGCATGGATGTGGCCGTGGTGCATTTGGGGGCATCGCTGCTGGACCGGCAGCTGGACGGCGGCGCCGCGGCCATGCTGCGCCGCGGGCTGGAGGCGCGCGGCCTGAAGTTCCTGCTGGGGCGCCAGACCCGCGAGATCCTGGGCGGGGCCGACGGGCGGGTGCGCGCGCTGCGCTTCGCGGACGGGGAAGAGATTGCGGCGGACCTGGTGGTGATGGCGGTGGGCGTCAGGCCCGACACTGAACTGGCCGAGCGCTGCGGCCTGCATGTGGACCGCGGCGTGGTGGTCAGCGACACCTTGCAGACCTATGACCCGCGCATCTACGCGGTGGGCGAATGCGTCAGCCATCGCGGCACCGCCTACGGCCTGGTCGCGCCCCTGTACGAACAGGCGAAGGTGGCGGCCAACCATCTGGCGCTGCACGGCATCGGCCGCTACGAAGGCAGCGTGACGTCGACGCGGCTCAAGGTCACCGGCATCGATCTGTTTTCCGCTGGCGATTTTGTCGGCGGGCAGCAGACCGAGTCGATCACGCTGGCCGATACGCCAGGCGGCGTCTACAAGAAACTGGTGATCCGCGACGACAAGCTGGTGGGCGCCTGCCTGTACGGCGACACGGCGGATAGCGCCTGGTATGTGCGCCTGATCCGCGAGGGCCGGCGCATCGGCGCATTGCGCGAGCGGCTCATGCACGGCGAAGGCGCCGCGGAGGAATAGGAAATGGATGCGCCCATGGCTCGCCTGATCGATAGCGTGGACGCGGCGCCGCAAGGCGTGCGCGAAGTGGCGTCGGTGTGCTGCTATTGCGGCACCGGCTGCGGCGTGCGGGTGCAAACGCGCGATGGCGCGGTGCTCCGCGTGCGCGGCGACGAGCAGCATCCGGCCAACCATGGCAAGCTCTGCAGCAAGGGCCTGGCGCTGGCGGACACGGTGCGGCGCGACGGCGCGCGCGTGCTGTCGGCGCAATGGCGCGAGACGCGCGCCCACCCCCAGCGCGCCATCGCGCTGGACCAGGCGCTGGATATCGCGGCGGCCAAGCTGGCCGACACCATTGCGCGGCATGGCCCGGACGCCGTGGGCTTCTACCTGTCGGGGCAGTTGCTGACCGAGGATTACGCGGTCTTCAACAAGCTGGCCCGCGCGCTGGCCGGCACCAACAACATCGACACCAATTCACGCCTGTGCATGTCCAGCGCGGTCTCGGGCTACAAGCGCACGCTGGGCGCGGACGCGCCGCCGGCCTGCTACGAGGACTTGGACCTGGCCGACACGGTGCTGATCGCTGGCTCCAACATGGCCTATGCGCATCCCGTGCTGTTCCGGCGGCTGGAGGCCGCGCGGGCGCGGCGTCCAGGCATGAAGGTCATTGTCGCGGATCCTCGGCGTACCGACACCGCGGCCTTCGCCGACCTGCACCTGCAATTGGCGCCGGGCACGGATGTGGCCATGTTCCACGCCATGCTCAATGTCATGGAGCAGGAGGGGCTGCTGGACCACGGCTACATCGAGCGGCATACGGAAGGCTTCGAGCCCCTGATGGCGCGCGCTCGGCGGTACACCCCGCAAGCCGCGCAGGAGATCTGCGGCGTGCCGGCGGAGGACATCGTCCAGGCGGCGCGCTGGTTCGGCGCGGCCGGCGCGGCGCTGTCGCTCTACACCATGGGCTTGAACCAGTCGGCCAGCGGCACCGACAAGAACGCCGCCCTGATACATCTGCATTTGGCGACCGGGCAGATCGGCAAGCCGGGCGCGGGGCCGTTTTCGCTGACGGGGCAGCCCAACGCGATGGGCGGGCGCGAGGCGGGCGGCATGGCCACGCTGCTGCCGGGCCATCGCGATCCCGCGTCGGCGGCCGACCGCGAGGCGGCCGCCGCGCTGTGGGGCGTGGACGCCGTGCCGCGGGCGCCGGGCGCCACCGCGCTGGATATGTTCGACGCGGCGCGCGAAGGTCGCATCAAGGTGCTGTGGATCGCGGCCACCAACCCGGCGCAGTCCCTGCCGGATCAGGCCCGGGTGCGCGCTGCGCTGGAGCGCGCCGAGTTTGTCATCGTGCAGGAGGCGTACGCGGGCACCGAAACCCTGGCCTACGCCGATCTGGTGCTGCCCGCTGCCACCTGGCCCGAGAAGTCCGGCACCGTGACCAACTCGGAGCGCCGCATCAGCCGGGTGCGCGCGGCGATCGATCCGCCCGGCGACGCGCAGCCGGATTGGCGGTTGGCGCAGGCGGTCGCGCTGCGCCTGGCTGCCCGCATGGCCCCGCACAAGGCGGCGCTGTTCGACTACCGGGATGAAAGCGAGGTCTTTGCCGAGCATGCCCGCACCACGGCGGGCCGGGACCTGGACTACAGCGGGCTGGATTACGAAACGCTGCATGCGCACGGACCGCAGCAATGGCCGTATCGGCAAGGACAGGGCACGGCGCGCCTGTATGCCGATGGCGTGTTTCCCACGGCCAGCGGACGCGCCCGTTTCTGCGACGTGGATTACCGTCCGGTCGCCGAAGCCGCTACCCCGGAATATCCGCTGCGGCTCACCACCGGCCGCCTGCGCGACCATTGGCACACCATGGCGCGCACTTCGCTGGCCCGCGTGCTGACGCAGCATGTCGAGGAACCCTGGGTGTCCATGCATCCCGAGGACATGCGCCGGCTCAAGCTGGACCCGGGCGCGCTGGCCAGGCTGGCGTCGCGCCGGGGTAGTGTGGTGCTACCCGTGCAGGCGGACGATACGCTGACGCCGGGACAGGTGTTCCTGCCCATGCATTGGGGCAGCGCCTACATGGCGGGGCTGGGAGTGAACGCGTTGACCAACCCGGCCGCCGATCCCATTTCGCGCCAGCCGGAACTCAAGCACAGCGCCGTGTCGGCCGTACCGGCAGGCCTGCCATGGCAGGCCGCGGGCTGGCTGCAGGGCGACAACGCCATGTTGCGCGCGCGGCTGGCGCCCTGGCTGGGACGCTTCGATTACGCGGTGGTCCTGCCGGCGGGCGCGGGTGGCGTGCGGATGCGCCTGGCGGCCTGCGCCGCGCCGCCAGCAGAGGTCCTGGATGCGATGGCGGATGCGCTGGACCTGCACCTGCCCGACGTGGCTTTCGACGATCCCGCGCGCGGCCAGATGCGCAGGGTGAGGGTGGAGCAAGGCGCTTTGCGCGGCTTTCTGCTGACAGGTGATCTGCGGGCGCAGGATGCGCTGTTGTCCTGGGCCGGCGGCGGCGACGCGCCGGCCAGCGTGGCGGCGCTGCTGACCGGACGGATTGCGGGCGCGGTCCGCTCGCGCGCGGTCTGCGTCTGCAACGGCGTGAGCGAGGCCGCGATTCTTGCCGGTATCGCCCGGGGCTGCGATCTGGCGGCCTTGAAGACTGCGCTGGGCTGCGGCACTGGCTGCGGTTCCTGCGTGCCGGAGATCCAGGTCCTGATCGGCCGTGCCGCGCCCGCCGCCGCGCCGGCGTAGCCGCTGCCAGCGTGGTCGCGGCCGACACGTTCCGACACGCGCCGCGTCTCGCAACCGGTGTAGTATCAAGCCAGCCATGCGCCAGGCGCGGGCGGTTTTCATCCGGATTCATGGAGTGGCTTGTGACGATGCGAAAAATGGCATCCCTGATTTTTACGGCGGGCGCGCTGGGCGCGGCCGCCGCGGCGCAGGCCGGCGTGTGCGATGCGCAGTTCATGCATGACGGCGGCACGGTGCAACTGACCGGCACCGGCAATCTGGCGCTGGGCGCCGACCTGTCTTTCGCCGAAGTTACAAAAAGCAATGGCGACAACTGCCGCGCGCGCGTGCAGGGCGTGGCCACGTTCAGCTATGCGGGCCTGCCCCCGGGAAAGTCCAAGCTGGATTACCTGATGACGGTCAAGGGCGGCCAGGCCACCTTCCTGCGCTATGCCACCGCGGGCGAGGCCCCCAAGCCTTCCGAAGGCCAGTTCGACCTGCGCATGCTGGGTCTCTTCGCCTATGACGGCAAGCTCAGCGCCGGCCAAAAATTGCCTGGCTCGTCGTTCCGCCTGAAGATCGGCAAGGAAGCGCCCGTCGGCGGCCAGCCCAGCACCACGGTGCGCATCGGTGAGAAGACCGTGGGGCAGAAGGCTGCGGTGAATACCGCGCTGGGCTCGCAGTCTTGCCATCCGATCACCTACACCCGCAATTCCGATCCCACCATGGCCACGTTTCAGGGCCTGACGATCCCCATCCCGGGCATGAACACCACCGTGACGGACTGGTACTGTCCGGCGATCAATCTGGTGATGAAGCAGGACATCGATCAGGGCGGCGTCAAATCCGCCGTTGAGATTACGCAAATCAAGTAGCACACCGTAGCAAGCGCGCCGTGTCTCCCGCATGGCGGCTGGTATGATGGTTCCGTCATTGACACACAACAGGAGCTCAAATAATGGCCACGAGAAAATCCGAAGAAGTCGCAAAAGAAAAACTCATCGACAGTGTCAAGTCCAGCCTGAATGACGCCGAAAGCCTGCTGCGCGAAGCCGCCAGCAGCACCGGCGACAAGGCCAACGAATTGCGCGACCGCGCGCTGACGTCCTTGAAGCGCACGCGCGAAGCGCTGTACGAAGCGCAGGACGCCGTGCTGGAACGCGGCCGCAAGGCTGCCCGCGCGACCGACGACTACGTGCACGACAATCCCTGGCAAGCCATCGGCATCGCAGGCGTGACCGGCCTGCTGCTCGGCTTGCTGATCAGCCGCCGCTGATAGGGCAGGACATCCGGGCGGGCGGCGCGGGCGCAAGACCGCGCTTCCCGCCCGGCGTCCTTTTCAGCCATGGGTCTACGAAAATCTGTTTTCGGCGTTGCCTCCAGCGTGGTCGGGCTGTTGCGCACGCGCCTGGAACTGCTGGCGCTGGAAGCGGCGGATGAAAAAGCGCGCTTGCTCAAGCTTTTGGGCATGGCGTTTGCTGCGCTGCTGTTCCTGACGCTGGCGGTGCTGGTCTTCACCGTCACGGTCGCGGTGGCGTTCTGGCCCACTGAAGACCGCTACCTGGCCCTGGGCCTGTTGGCGGGCTTCTATGGCCTGGTCGGTGTGGCCTTGCTGGTTGCAGTGCGCCGCGGGCTGGTCTACGGCGCGCCGCCATTCGCCGCCACGCTCGAGGAACTCGGGCGCGACGCCGAATTGCTGGAGCAGGTGCGCGACGCGCAAGACGACGACGAAGCGCAGGCGCGCCGGCGCGAGGAGGGCTGAAACATGACGAAAAGGTCTCCCACCGTCGACCGCGCCGTGCGCATCGAGCTGCTGCGCGCCCGCGCCGCCATCGAACGCGAATCGCTGGCGCAGAGCATCGCGGCCACCGGACGCAAGCTGGAACCGGCCGCGCTCCTCAAGGGGCTCTTGCCCGGCCTGGCTTCGGGCGGCGCATCGCGCTGGGCCTTGCAGGCGATCAGCCTGGCGCGCCGCTATCCCATCGTCAGTTCATCGCTGTCCGCCATGATCATGCGCGGCGGCAAGCGCTCCAAGCTTTTGAAGATCGCCGGCGGCGCCTTTGTCGGCTGGCAACTGTTCAAAGCCTGGCAGAACTCGCGCCGCGATGATGATCCGCCAGATGACAGGCGCTGAAGCTATGGCGTTGCCCAACAAGAAGCCTGCCTTGAAAAAGGCAGGTTTTTTTATGCCTGGATTCAGCGCTACGCTGTGCTGTTCGAGCCAGGCCGAGCCTGGCACCATGCCCCACACATTGCAGTACCGCCCGCTATTGATCGACGCGCTCATCAGCGCTTCCTGATCCTGCCGCGATAACGCCGGTCCCGATACGAGAGGCTGGGCAGGATTACAAGCCCAACTGCCCCCACATCTCATCCACGCGCTTCTTGACGTCCGCATCCATGGTGATGGGAGTGCCCCATTCCCGATTGGTTTCGCCGGGCCACTTGTTGGTGGCGTCCATGCCCATCTTGCCGCCCAGGCCGGAGACCGGCGAGGCGAAATCCAGATAGTCGATGGGCGTGTTTTCCACCAGCAAGGTGTCGCGCACCGGGTCCATGCGGGTGGTCATCGCCCACACCACTTCCTTCCAGTCGCGCGGATTGATGTCCTCGTCCACCACCACGATGAACTTGGTGTACATGAACTGGCGCAGGATGCTCCACAGGCCGAACATGACGCGCTTGGCGTGGCCGGCGTACTGCTTGCGGATCGACACCACCGCCAGGCGGTAGCTGCAGCCTTCCGGCGGCAGGTAGAAGTCCACGATCTCGGGCAGTTGGCGGCGCAGCAGCGGCACGAAGACTTCGTTGAGCGCCACGCCCAGCACGGCCGGTTCGTCGGGCGGTTTGCCAGTGTAGGTGGAGTGGTAGATGGGATTGCGCCGCATCGTGATCCGCTCCACCGTGAAGACGGGGAACCAGTCCTGCTCGTTGTAGTAGCCGGTGTGGTCGCCGTAGGGGCCTTCCAGCGCCATTTCGTAATCGGTGTTCGGCGGCGGGTTGACGCCTTCGGGCACGACGGGCGCGATGGCGCGCGGGTCGGAGGACGGCAGCAGATGGCCTTCCAGCACGATTTCGGCCCAGGCCGGCACGGACAGATCGCTGCCCAGCGCTTTCGCGACCTCGGTGCGGGAGCCGCGCAAGAGGCCGGCGAACTGGTATTCGGACAGGCTGTCGGGCACCGGCGTGACCGCGCCCAGCGTGGTGGCCGGGTCGGCGCCCAAGGCCACGGCGATGGGGAAGGGCGTGCCGGGATGCGCCAGGGCGTGGTCGCGGAAATCCAGCGCGCCGCCGCGGTGCGACAGCCAGCGCATGATCAGCTTGTTGGGGCCCAGCAATTGCTGCCGGTAGATGCCCAGGTTCTGGCGGCGGGCGTTGGGGCCGCGCGTGATCACCAGGCCCCAGGTCAGGAGCGGCGCCACGTCGCCGGGCCAGCAGGTCTGGATCGGCAGGCGGTTCAGGTCCACGTCCTTGCCTTCCCAGACGATTTCCTGGCAGGCGGGACTTTTGACGTTCTTGGGGCTCATGTCCCACAGCGCGGACTTCAGCATCGAGACCTTGGCCAGCGCGTCGCGCAGGCCTTTGGGCGCTTCGGGCTCGCGCAGCGAGGCGAGCAGTTCGCCGATGTCGCGCAGGGCGCTGACGTCGTCGGCCCCCATGCCGCGGGCCACGCGGGCCGGGGTGCCGAACAGGTTGGCCAGCACCGGCATCTGCGCCGGCTGGCCATTGTGCCGCGCGTTTTCGAACAGCAGGGCAGGCCCTTCCGCGCGCAGGACTCGGTCGGATATTTCAGTCATTTCCAGCCGGGTGGACACCGGCGCAGCGATGCGTCGGAGCTCGCCCATGCGTTCAAGTTGGGCGATGAAGTCTCTAAGGTCGCGGTATTTCACTACAGATCCCAGCTATTTGGTTACATATTGGGTAGACAGAGAGGTTAACATTGACTCCCTCTTTTTTAACGCAGGAGGTTTTATGCCCGATGCGTCAGTGGCCAGCCTGTTCCGAAGCCTGGCCCAAGGAGTGCACCAATATCTTGCCGAGTCCCTGCGCATTTGCTCCGTTTATCTGGGCATTGCGGTCATTGTGACGGTAAGCATGGGATTCGCCCTGCCTGGTTTGCGCGACCAGGCATTGCAAGTGCACAAAGCCTTGTTGACCGCCCTAGCGCCTTCATCCATGCAAACCGGCACCGAATCCGAAGCCGGTTCCGAACTGGGTTCCGACATGTCGTCGGCAATTGCCATGGCCGTTCCCAACGCCCCCGCCAGCAACGCCACCGGCATGCTGGGGCCAGCCCGCGTCGCCCCTCCGGCGCCCAAGCCTGTCGCCATGACCGCCACCGGTCCGCAGGCGGAAGCCTTGCGCAACTATATTTCGCGCAAGTACAAGGTCGCCTATGACGCCACCGGCCCGCTGCTGAACGTGGTGTACAAGGTCAGCCGCGAAAAGCAGCTGGATCCGTTGTTGGTGCTGGCCGTGATCGCCATCGAGTCCCGCTACAACCCGCTGGCCGAAAGCCACGTGGGCGCGCAGGGGCTGATGCAGGTGATGACCAGCGTGCACCAGGAAAAATTCGACGCGGTCGGCAAGACCGCGCTAGACCCGGCCGCAAATATCGGGGTCGGAGCCACGATCCTGCGCGATTGCATCAATCGCCGCGGTTCGATCGATGGCGGCCTGGCATGCTACGTCGGCGCCACGGGACCGGACGACAATGGCTACGGCGCCAAGGTGCAGGCGGAACGCCGCCGCCTGGCGCTGGCTTCCGGGATCGCGCTGGCGCGCGATTGATCGCCGTAATGGCCCGAATGCAAAGCGCGTCCCTTGGGACGCGCTTTGTTTTTTGGGGTGTTCAAGATCAGCCCTGCAGCAGCCGGCCGATGCGGGCGACCGCCTCTTCCAGGCGGTCCAGGCCGGTGGCATAGGAAAAGCGCATGGTGTGGCTGCCATGGGCCGGCCCGAAGTCCAGGCCCGGCACGGCCGCCACGCCGGCCTCCAGCAGCAGGCGCTGCGAGAACGCGGCGCTATCCATGCCCAGGTTGGCGATGTCGGCATAAATATAGAAGGCGCCGTCGGGCTTCACCGGCACCTGGATGCCCATGCGCTCGAATTCCGGCAGCAGGTAGTCGCGGCGCTGCTTGAAGGCCTCGCGGCGGTGCTCGAAGGTCTTCATCGCGCCCGGCTCGAAGCAGGCCAGCGCGGCGTGCTGCGCCAGCGTGGGCGCGCAGATCGCCAGGCTGGCGGCGATTTTCTCCACCGGCGCCACCATGTCCTCGGGCACGATCATCCAGCCCAGGCGCCAGCCCGTCATGTGGAAGTACTTCGAGAAGCTGTTGATGACGATGACGTCGTCGTCCAGCGTCAGGGCCGAGCGGGGCTGGCCTTCATAGGACAGCCCCAGGTAGATTTCGTCGACGATGGCGAAGCCGTCGCGGGCGCGGACCTGAGCCAGCAGCTCGGCCAGCTCGCCGTGGTCGATCGAGGTGCCGGTGGGGTTGCTGGGCGAGGCGACCAGCACGCCCTGGGTGGCGGGCGTCCAGTGGCTGGCCACATCCTGCGCCGACAGCTGAAAGCGCTTGGCCGCCGTGCTCGGGATCAGACGCGGCACACCGCCCGCCGCCAGCACGAAGTTGCTATTGGCGGGGTAGGAGGGATCCGGCATCAGCACTTCGCCGCCCTGGTTGACCAGCGCCGCGCAGGCCAGCGTCAGGGCGCCGGAGGCGCCCGCGGTGACGATGACGCGGGCCGGATTGATCCGGGCGCCGAACTGTTCGTGGTAGAACCGGGCGATGGCCTCGCGCAGCGGCGTCAGGCCGGCCGAGGGGCTGTAGCCGCTGAGGCCGGCGCGGGCTGCGCGCTCCAGCGCTTCCACGACCTGGGGGGGCGCGGTAAAGTCCGGTTCGCCGATGCCCAGGCTGATAATGTCCTTGCCAGCCGCCTGCAGCGCTTGCGCCTGCTTGAATAGTTCCATTACCTGGAAGGTCAGGAAGTCGTTGGTGCGATGGGCAAGGCGGGGCATCGGATTCTCGAAGGCGTTTGTAGCGAAAAAGGAATTGTAGTCATGCAGCCATCCCGGCGCGCTTTCCTCATGGGCCGTCGTCCGGTCCGCAGCCCGTGGTCGGCCTTCATCGAGCGGCTGGGCCTGCTCTGCCAGGGTTCCGTTCGAGATCTGGGCGAGGCGGGAGAGGGCGGCCCGCGGGGCCTGCTGACGCCGGCGCGCGACGCGGATGTGGCGCATGCGCGCACGCTGTGTGCCGAATATCGCGTGACGCTGGCGCTGCACGGGGCTGAAGGACCTTTCGAGACCGCTCATGGACCAGTCCTCAGGGTGGACCCATCCGCCCTGACCGGCCTGGTGCGCCTGTCCGGCGATAGCGGGCGCTGGCGCGCGCAGCCGGGCACGCCGGTAGCGGCGCTGGCCCAGGCAGGGCTGCGGCAGTTCGCCGGCCTGCCCGGGAACATGACGCTGGCCGAGTGGCTGGCGGCCAAGGCCAACTGGCCCGCCGGGCGCTGCGCCGACTCCGGCGTGCTGGCGCTGGAGGTGATGCTGGCCGACGGCATAGAGGAAACGCTGGGGCCGTTCGGCGAGTCGGACGTCCAGCCGCTGCGTTCCGCCACCGTGCAGCGTCTGGTGCCGGCGCTGTTCCAGCTGGCTTCGGGCGGCGATGCCTTCGCCACTCGGGACGGGGAGCGCTGGCTGGGCCGCTACCGGCTGGACGCGCTCAAGCCCGACGCGCCCGCCACCGTCAACCTGGCGCATCTGCTGCTGGGGCATGGCGGCACGCTGGCCTGGGTGCAGTCGGTGACGCTGGCCGACGCTGCGCCGGCGCCGCAGCCGCGGGCGGAGCGGGAGGAGCCGCCTGGTCTGGCCACCACCCGGCTGGACTCCCGGGTGAAGGCCCTGTTCGACCCGGATGGACGTTTCCCCTTATTCCACATCGCGGAATAGCGACAATTTGTAAGCTGGCGCTAACATGGGACGCGTCTGCTTATCCAACGGGCAGGCGGGCATTGCCGAGGTATCGCGGCGTCCGTCATCGGAATAGAATTCCCCCCTTTCGTGTCACACACTCTAGCCAGTAGCCGCCACTATGGATGCCAATCTCCGCAAAGCCGCCCTTGAATACCATGAGCTTGGACGCCCCGGCAAAATCTCGGTCACGCCGACCAAGCAGCTCACCAACCAGCGCGACCTGGCCCTGGCGTACTCGCCCGGCGTGGCGGCGGCCTGCGAAGAAATCGTGGCCGATCCGGCCAATGTGTACCGCTACACGGCGCGCGGCAACCTGGTGGGCGTGATCACCAACGGCACCGCGGTGCTGGGCCTGGGCAATATCGGCGCATTGGCCTCCAAGCCGGTGATGGAAGGCAAGGCGGTGCTGTTCAAGAAGTTTGCCGGCCTGGACGTTTTCGACATCGAGATCAACGAGACCGACCCGGACAAGCTGGTCGAGATCATCGCCGGCCTGGAAGCCACTTTCGGCGGCATCAACCTTGAAGACATCAAGGCTCCGGAGTGCTTCACGGTCGAACGCAAGCTGCGCGAGCGCATGAAGATTCCGGTCTTCCACGACGACCAGCACGGCACCGCGATCTGTGTGTCCGCCGCCTTCATCAACGGCCTGAAGGTCGTGGGCAAGGACATCAAGCAGGTCAAGGTGGTGACTTCGGGCGCAGGCGCCGCCGCGCTGGCCTGCCTGGACCTGATGGTGGACCTGGGCCTGCCGCTGGAAAACGTCTGGGTCACCGACATCGAAGGCGTGGTCTACGAAGGCCGCACCGTGCTGATGGACCCGGACAAGGCGCGCTTCGCGCAGAAGACCGACGCGCGCAAGCTGGCCGAAGTGATCCAGGACGCCGACGTGTTCCTGGGCCTGTCGGCCGGCGGCGTGCTCAAGCCGGAAATGGTTGCGGCCATGGGTCCGCGCCCGCTGATCCTGGCGCTGGCCAACCCCACGCCCGAGATCCTGCCGGAACTGGCGCAATCGGTGCGCGATGACGTGGTCATGGCGACCGGCCGTTCGGACTACCCGAACCAGGTCAACAACGTGCTGTGCTTCCCCTACATCTTCCGCGGCGCGCTGGACGTGGGCGCCACCACCATCACCCGCGAAATGGAAAAGGCGGCGGTGTATGCCATTGCCGAGCTGGCCGAGGAAGAGCAGAACGAAGTGGTGGCCGCGGCCTACGGCACCTTTGACATTTCGTTCGGCCCCGAATACCTGATCCCCAAGCCCTTCGATCCGCGCCTGATCGTGCGCATCGCCCCGGCGGTGGCCAAGGCCGCAATGGAAGGCGGCGTGGCCACGCGCCCGCTGGCGGACCTGGAAGCCTACGAAGAGCAGCTGCAGCAGTTCGTGTACCACTCGGGCGCCTTCATGAAGCCGCTGTTCTCGGCGTCCAAGCGCATCGTGCGCGAAGGCGGTCCGGCCCGCATCGTGTTCGCCGAAGGCGAGGACGAGCGCGTGCTGCGCGCGGTGCAGGTGATCGTCGATGAAGGCCTGGCCCGTCCCATCCTGGTGGGCCGTCCGTCGGTGCTGCTGACCCGTATCGAAAAACTGGGCCTGCGGCTGCGCCTCGGGGAAGACGTCGAAGTCACCAATCCCGAATATGACGAGCGCTTCCACCAGTACTGGACCACGTATTGGGAGCTGATGTGCCGCCGCGGCATCACCAAGGAAATGGCGCGCGTGGAAATGCGCCGCCGCATGACCTTGATCGGCGCGATGATGGTGCGCCTGGGTGACGCCGACGGCATGGTCTGCGGTTCGGTGGGCGCGTATCACGACCACCTGCGCTTCGTGGACGAGGTCATCGGCCGCCGTCCTGGCCACAACGTGTACGCCGCCATGAACATCCTGCTGCTCAACGAGCGCACGGTGGTGCTGGTGGACACGCACGTCAACGATGAACCCTCGGCCGAGCAGATCGCCGAATTCACCATCGCCGCCGCCAACGAGATGCGCCGCATGTATCTGGCGCCCAAGGTCGCGCTGCTGTCGCGTTCGAACTTCGGTTCGGGCAGTTCGGCCTCGGGCGCGAAGATGCGCCGCGCGCTGGAACTGGTGCGCGAGGCCGCGCCGGAACTTGAGATCGACGGTGAAATGCACGGCGACTGCGCGCTGGACGAGGCGCTGCGCATGCGCATCCTGCCGTCCTCCACGCTCAAGGGCCAGGCCAATCTGCTGGTGTGCCCGAACGTGGACTCGGGCAACATCGCCTACAACCTGTTGAAGACCGCCGCCGGCAGCAACGTCGCGGTGGGTCCGTTCCTGCTGGGCGCCAACGCACCGGTGCACATCCTGACCTCCAGCTCCACCGTGCGCCGCATCGTCAACATGACCGCGATGACGGTGGTCGATGTCAATACACCGCGTTGACGTGACGCCACCCGGTCCGGCGTGCCCGCGCACGCCGACCGGCCTGGTCCTGACCGGTGGCGGCGCCCGCGCCGCCTATCAGGTGGGCGTGCTCAGCGCCATCATGGAATTGCTGGATCCTGACTGGCATTCGCGTTTCCAGAATCCCTTTCACATCATCTGCGGCACGTCCGCCGGCGCCATCAACGCCGCCGCGCTGGCCTGCCGCGCCGACCGGCCCCATCTGGGCGTGCGCCGCATCCGCCGGCTGTGGTCTTCACTGAATACCGACATGATCTACCGGGCCGACGCGCCCGGCCTGATCCGCACCGGCGTGCGCTGGCTGGGGCTGCTGTCGCTGGGGTGGATGTATTCGGGCCTGACGCGCAAGCGGCCCCATTCGCTGCTGGACAACAGCCCCATGCAGGCTCTGCTGGAGCGGGTGCTGGACTTCCAGCATCTGCGCACCAACCTGGAAACCGGCGCGCTGTCGGCGCTGGCGATCACGGCCTCGGGCTATACCAGCGGCGAGCACTTGACCTTCTACCAGGCGCACACGCCCATCGAGCCCTGGCACCGCTATCTGCGCCTGGCGCTGCCCACGCCCATCGGCATCGACCACCTGATGGCTTCGTCCGCCATTCCGTTCGTCTTTCCGGCCCGGCAGGTGCAGGTGCACGGCAAGGGGGAGTGGTGCGGCGATGGCTCGATGCGCCAGCTTGCGCCCATCAGTCCTGCCATCCACCTGGGCGCGCATCGCGTGCTGGTAATCGGCACGGGTTTCCGCGACGAAACCCACCCGGAAAACCGCGAGGATTCGCCGCCTTACCCCTCGCTGGCCCAGGTCGGCGGACATGCGCTGGCCAGCATCTTCCTGGACGGCCTGTCGGCGGACGTCGAGCGCCTGGAGCGCATCAACTTCCTGATGGATCAGTCCGGCCCGGAAGGGGCGCAGCACGGGCATGCGCGCCGCATCGAGGTCCTGACGATTACGCCCAGCCAGTCGCTGGACGTCATGGCGCTGGAACATTTGCAGGATATGCCGACCCAGGCCCGTGCTCTTTTCCGCGTACTCGGTGTATCGTCCGATCCAGACCGTCCCGGCGGCGGTTCGCTGATGTCCTACCTCTTATTTGAATCCAGCTACACCAAGCGATTGATTGAACTGGGTTATGCCGATACGATGCAGCGTAACGACGAAGTGATCGCCTTTTTCAAGGGGGCTCAGGCATGACGCGCAATGGCCAATCTACTCTGCAGCGGCAGCTGATGCGCGGCGGTGCGCTGGCCCATGACGGGCTGGACAAGAAGGCCGTGGTGGACGCCGCCCATGAGCTTGGCCTGGCCCTGTTCGTCGCCAATTGCGATCCTGCCCGCAGCCGTTCCGCCGTGCTGCGCGCCATCGTCAAGGCAGTGGATTTCCCCGAATACTTCGGCGGCAACCTCGACGCCCTCTACGACTGCCTGTGCGATACCGTGCTGGACCACAAGACCGGCGTGGTGCTGTGGCTGTACAAGCTGCATTCGGGCGACCCGGCGCTGGAAGAAGACTCGGGCCGCATTGAAACCGTCTGCTCCGACGCGGCCGATTTCGCCCGCGAAAACGGCCGCGTTTTTGCGTATGTCATCGAACACGCCGGACGCCATCCGGACCCCGAGCCCGGGGTGGCGGCAGCGCCCTACGGCGAAGACCACTGATCCGGTTGTTTTACCAGGCCAGCAGCGCGCTGGCCGCCGACAGCAGCGCCAGCCCCGCGGTCTCGGTGCGCAGCACCCGGGGGCCGAATCGCACCGCCTGCACGCCCGCCTCGCGGGCCTGGGCCAATTCCTTGTCCGACCATCCTCCCTCCGGTCCCACCAGCAGGGTCAGCGCCTGCAGGCCGGGCGCGGCCCGCAGCGCGCCGGCAAGATCGTCCTGCGCTTCCGGGTGGCACAGCAGGCGCAGGCCGTCCGTGGGCTGCTGCAGCCATTCGGCCAGGGTGACCGGCGCGTCCACCGCCATCAGCCGGTTGCGGCCGCATTGTTCGCTGGCGGACTGCGCGATGCGCTGCCAATGCGCCACGCGCTTGTCCAGCCGGGCGCCGGACAGCTGCAGCACGCTGCGCTGGGCGGCGATGGGGCTGACGCGCGCGGCGCCCAGCTCCACGGCCTTTTCCACCACCCAGTCCATCTTGTCCCCGGAAGGCAGGCCCTGCACCAGGGTGACGCGTCCGCCCAGTTCGGCCTCGCGCGGCAGGAATTCGCCCAACTGGGCAAAACCAGCCTTGCCTTCCACTTCGAGCGTGGCGGGATACTCGCCGCCCCGGCCGTTGAACAGCGCCACGGCCTCGCCCGCTCGCAGGCGCAGCACGCGCAGCGCATGGTGCGCCAGGGCTTCGGGAAGCGCCACGCGGGCGCCGGTACTCAGGGGGATATCGCAGAAGAAGCGGGGGGCTGACATGGACATCTATGGTTCTTTTATTCAGAAAGCTAGCCTAGCACGGGCCGCCTTATGGCCGATGGCGTCGGGGAAACCCCTGGATGCTAAAATCCCATGCTTCGCAACCTACTCAACTGGCCCCTATTTTGACCGTAGGCCCGCCAGCTTCAAAGAGCCTTCCGAATGAGCAATCCGACCGCCCCTAAACTTGCCTTGGCGGATGCCATCCGCGCCCTCGCGATGGACGCCGTGCAACAAGCGAACTCCGGGCATCCGGGTGCTCCCATGGGCATGGCGGAAATCGCCCAAGCCCTGTGGGCCGGCAACCTGCGTCACAATCCCAAGGATCCCGCCTGGGCCAACCGCGACCGCTTCGTGCTGTCCAACGGCCACGGCTCGATGCTGATCTACGCCTTGCTGCACCTGACCGGCTACGACCTGCCGATCGAAGAGCTGAAGAATTTCCGCCAGCTGCATTCCAAGACGCCGGGCCACCCCGAAGTGGGCATCACCCCGGGCGTGGAAACGACCACCGGCCCGCTGGGCCAGGGCCTGGGCAATGCCGTGGGCATGGCGCTGGCCGAAGCGCTGCTGGCTGCTGAATTCAACAAGCCCGGCCACGCCATCGTCGACCACCACACCTACGCCTTCACCGGCGACGGCTGCCTGATGGAAGGCATCTCGCACGAAGTCTGCTCGCTGGCCGGCACGCTGAAGCTGGGCAAGCTGGTCGTGCTGTATGACGACAACGGCATTTCCATCGACGGCCACGTCGAACACTGGTTCGCCGACGACACCGCCAAGCGCTTCGAAGGCTACGGCTGGAACGTGATCCGCGGCATCGACGGCCATGACGTCGCCGCCGTGGACGCCGCCATCAAGGCCGCGCGCTCGCAATCGGAAAAGCCCACGCTGATCGTCTGCCGCACCGTCATCGGCAAGGGTTCGCCCAACATGGCCGGCACGCACAACGTGCACGGCGCGCCGCTGGGCAAGGACGAGATTGCCGCCACCCGCGCCGCGCTGGGCTGGTCGTCGGAACCGTTCCAGATTCCGCAAGACATCTACGACGGCTGGGATGGCCGCAAGCAGGGCGCCGCCGCCCAGGCTGAATGGCAGTCCGCGTTCGACGCCTACGCCGCCGAGTTCCCCGCCGAAGCCGCTGAATTCAAGCGCCGCATGAAGGGCGAAATGCCCGCCGGCTACGCCGAACAGTTCAAGGCGTTCCTGGACGCCACGCTGGAAAAGGCCGAAACCGTCGCCACCCGCAAGGCGTCGCAGTTCGCCATCACCGCGTTGGCGCCGCTGCTGCCGGAAATGCTGGGCGGCTCGGCCGACCTGACCGGCTCCAACTTCACCGACTGGAAGGGCGTTGCCGCCGTCCGCGCCGGCGATAAGGGCATCCAGTTCGGCCGCCACATCAACTACGGCGTGCGCGAATTCGGCATGGCCGCCATCATGAACGGCGTGGCCCTGCACGGCGGCTACCTGCCGTTCGGCGGCACCTTCCTGACGTTCTCCGACTACTCGCGCAACGCCATCCGCATGGCCGCGCTGATGAAGCAGCGCGTGGTCCACGTGTTCACCCACGACTCCATCGGCCTGGGCGAAGACGGCCCGACCCACCAGTCCATCGAGCACGCGGCCAGCCTGCGCCTGATCCCCAACCTGTCGCTGTGGCGTCCTTGCGATACGGCTGAAACCGCCGTGGCCTGGAACGCGGCCGTGACGCGCCCGACCAGCATCGGCATGGACGTGCACGACGGCGGCCCCACGGCCCTGTTGCTGTCGCGCCAGAACCTGCCGTTCGTGCCGCGCGACGCCGCCACCGTGGACGCCATCGCCCGCGGCGGCTATGTGCTGCGCGATGCCGAAGGCGCCCGCGCCGTCATCATCGCCACCGGTTCGGAAGTCGCCATCGCGCTGGACGCGCAGGCGCAGCTGGCCAAGGAAGGCATCGCCGTGCGCGTGGTCTCCATGCCCAGCACCGACGTGTTCGACCGCCAGGACGCCGCCTGGAAGCAATCCGTGCTGCCCAAGGGCCTGCCGCGGGTGGCTGTCGAAGCCGGGGTTACCGCCTTCTGGCACAAGTACGTGGGCCTGGAAGGCGCCGTCGTCGGCATCGACCGCTACGGTGAATCCGCGCCGGCCGGCGCACTGTTCAAGTTCTTCGGGCTGACCGCCGACAAGGTGGCCGAGACCGTCAAGCAAGTTTTGTAAAAAGGAGCTTAGTCATGACCATTCGCGTCGCCATCAACGGTTACGGTCGCATCGGCCGCAACATCCTGCGTGCCCACTACGAAGGTGGCAAGAAGCACGATATCGAAATCGTCGCCATCAATGACCTGGGCGATCCCAAGACCAACGCTCACCTGACGCGCTACGACACCGCCCACGGCAAGTTCCCGGGCACCGTCGAAGTCGACGGCGACTTCATGGTCGTCAACGGCGACAAGATCCGCGTGCTGGCCAACCGCAATCCGGCCGAGCTGCCCTGGGGCGAGCTGAAGGTCGACGTGGTGCTGGAGTGCACGGGCTTCTTCACGACCAAGGAAAAGGCCGGCGCGCATATCAAGGGCGGCGCCAAGAAAGTCATCATCTCGGCCCCCGGCGGCAAGGATGTCGACGCCACCATCGTGTACGGCGTGAACCACGGCGTGCTGAAGGCTACCGACACCGTCATCTCCAACGCTTCGTGCACCACCAACTGCCTGGCCCCCCTGGTCAAGCCGCTGAACGACAAGCTGGGCCTGGAAAACGGCCTGATGACCACCGTCCACGCCTACACCAACGACCAGGTCCTGACCGACGTCTACCACGAAGACCTGCGCCGCGCGCGTTCGGCCACCATGAGCATGATCCCCACCAAGACCGGCGCTGCCGCCGCCGTGGGCCTGGTGCTGCCGGAACTGAACGGCAAGCTGGACGGCTACGCCATCCGCGTCCCGACCATCAACGTGTCGCTGGTCGACCTGTCGTTCGTGGCCAGCCGCGACACGACCGCCGAAGAAGTGAACGGCATCCTGAAGGCCGCCTCGGAAGGCGAGCTCAAGGGCATCCTGGACTACAACACCGAGCCCCTGGTTTCGGTGGACTACAACCACAACCCGGCCTCCAGCACCGTTGACGCGTCGCTGACCAAGGTTTCGGGCCGCCTGGTCAAGGTCTCGTCCTGGTACGACAACGAGTGGGGCTTCTCGAACCGCATGCTCGACACCACCGTCGCGCTGATGTCGGCCAAGTAAGCAACACGGCTAGTCCATAGAGGGGACGGATTTGTTTTCCGCGTACGCGGAAAATGGGTTCGTCCCCTTTGTACGCCCATCGTAGGAATCCAAATATGTCCAAGGTCAACACTCTGTCCGCGCTGGCCAAGTCCGGCGCCCTGTCCGGCAAGCGCGTGTTCATCCGCGCCGATCTGAACGTGCCGTTCGACGACGCCGGCCGCATCAGCGAAGACACCCGCATCCGCGCCTCGGTGCCTGGCATCCGCATGGCGCTGGACGCCGGCGCCGCCGTCATGGTCACCTCCCACCTGGGCCGTCCCAAGGAAGGCGTGCTGACCGAAGCCGATTCGCTGGCCAAGGTCGGCCAGCGCCTGTCCGAACTGCTGGGCATGCCGGTGCAGCTGGTGCGCGACTGGGTCGACGGCGTCCAGGTCGATCATGGCCAAGTCGTGCTGCTGGAAAACTGCCGCGTCAACGTCGGCGAAAAGAAAGACGACGAAACGCTGGCCAAGAAGATGGCCGCGCTGTGCGACGTCTACGTCAACGACGCGTTTGGCACCGCCCATCGCGCCGAAGCCACCACCCACGGCATCGCGCGCTTTGCGCCCGTGGCCTGCGCCGGTCCGCTGCTGGCCGCCGAACTGGAAGCCCTGGGCCGCGCGCTGCACGAACCCAAGCGTCCGCTGGTCGCCATCGTTGGCGGCTCCAAGGTATCGACCAAGCTGTCGATCCTGCAGTCGCTGGCCGACAAGGTCGACCAGCTGGTCGTGGGCGGCGGCATCGCCAACACCTTCATGCTGGCTGCCGGCCTGTCCATCGGCAAGTCGCTGGCTGAACCCGATCAGGTCGACCAGGCGCGCGCCGTGATCGACATCATGAAGCAGCGCGGCGCCGCCGTGCCGATTCCGGTGGACGTGGTGTGCGCCAAGTCCTTTGGCGCCGACGCCGAAGCCACCGTCAAGGCGGCGCAAGACGTGGCCGACGACGACATGATCCTGGACATCGGCCCCAAGACCGCGGCGCAACTGGCCGATATCCTGAAGCAGGCCGGCACCATCGTCTGGAACGGCCCGGTGGGCGTGTTCGAGTTCGACCAGTTCGCCAACGGCACCGAGGTAGTGGCGCGCGCGATCGCCGAATCGGAAGGCTTCTCGATCGCCGGTGGCGGCGACACCCTGGCCGCCATTGCCAAGTACGGCATCGGCGAGCAGGTCGGCTACATCTCGACCGGCGGCGGCGCTTTCCTGGAATTCCTGGAAGGCAAGACCCTGCCCGCCGTGGCCGTGCTGGAAGCGCGCTACGCCAAGTAATACGGCTAGCCATGCAAGACCGAAGCCGCCCCGATGGGGCGGCTTTTTTTTATGCCGGCGCCTTGATCCCGGCCGCCCCGGTTCGGCTGGCTTGGTGTAGCCTTGGCGCAATCTGGCGCGCCCCGCGCTCGCTTCATCCCCGATTTCTCCGCAGCACCATGAACCTACGCTTCATTCCCGGCCTCAACAATTTCCGCGGCATCACCCGGGAATCGGCGCGGCGCGACATCACCGCCGGCCTGAGCGTGGCGGCGGTGGCGCTGCCGGTGGGCCTGGCCTATGCCGCCATGATGGGCGTGCCGCCGGTGGCGGGCCTGTGGGCGGCCATCGCCGGGATGCTGGGCTACGCCTTGTTCGGCTCGTCGCGCACCTTGATCGTCGGGCCGGATACGGCCACCTGCACCCTGATCGCCGCCACCCTGACCGGCATGGCGCTGACCACGCCGGAAGAGCGGCTGGTGGCCGCCACCGGCATCGCCCTGACGGTGGGCGTGGGCTGCCTGATCGCGCGCGCGCTGCGGCTGGGCGTGCTGGCCAACCTGCTGTCGCGGCCGGTGCTGATCGGCTACATGGCGGGCGTGGCGATCACGCTGGCGCTGTCGCAGTTGAGCGGCCTGACCGGCGTGGGCCTGCGCAACAGCGGCCTGGTGCATCCCTTTCTGGAGCTGTCGCGGCGCCTGCCCGAAATCCAGATCCCGACCCTGATCCTGGGCCTGACGTCCTGCGCGCTGCTGGTGGCGGTCAAGCGCTGGCGGCCGAACTGGCCCGGTCCCATCCTGCTGGTGGTGCTGGCCTGCGTGCTGTCCTGGCTGTTCAACTTCCCTGGCCTGGGCATCGCCGTCGTGGGCGAGGTGCCTGCGGGCTTGCCGGCCCTGAGCCTGCCGGTGCGCCTGGAGGGCGTGGACGGCATCCTGCTGGGCGCAGCGGGGGTGCTCGTTGTCAGCTTTTCCAGCGGCATCGTGACGGCGCGCAGCTTTGCCGCGCGCACGGGCGAACACGTGGATCCCAACCGCGAGCTGGTGGGCTTTGGCGCGGCCAACATGGCGGCGGGCCTGTTCCAGGGCTTCGTGGTGACGGGCGCGGACTCGCGCACGGCGGTGGGGCTGGTGGCGGGCGGTTCCTCGCCGCTGGTCAGCGTCACCGCGGCGGTGGCGCTCGCAGTGGTGGTGAGCCTTTTGAGCGGGCCGCTGTTCTGGCTGCCGCAGGCCGTGCTGTCGGCCATCCTGCTGCTGGCCGCCATCAGCCTGTTCGACGGCCATGCCTTCATGCGCCTGGCACGCATTTCGCGCATCGAGCTGGCCTTCGGCATCCTGGCCGCGGTGGGCGTGGTGGGCTTTGGCGTGCTGCAGGGCGTGGCGGTGTCGGTCGGCGCCACGCTGCTGTATGCGATGTATGTGTCGGGCAATCCGCGCGATGCCTTGCTGGGCCGGCTGCCCGGGGAAACGGTGCTGGGCAAGCTGCACCTGAATCCCGAAGCCCAGCCGGTGCCGGGTACGGTGATCTGGCTGTTCGAGTCCTCGGTGTGGTTCTTCAACGCCGACGCCTTCCGCCGCCGCGCGCGCGAGGTCATCGAGCAGGCGGGCGACGTGCGCTGGTTCGTGCTGGACGCCGAAGCCATGACCCAGGCCGACGCCGACGCGGTCGAGGCGCTGTATGAACTGAAGCACGAGCTGGACGAGCGCGGCATCACGCTGCTGGTGGCGGGCGGACATGGCCAGTTCCGCACCGCGCTGGAGCGCTCCGGCCTGGTCAAGAAGATCGGTCGCGACAAGATCTTCGGCAGCCCCGAGCAGGCCGTGGAAGCGATCGAACGCTGGCGCCAGGCGCCGCCCGCGGCGCTGGGCTAGCGCGCCCAGCCAAGGCGCCCCGGGCAGGCGCCCCCCTTAATCGATGATGTGATAGCCGCCGTCGATATAGATCGTCTGGCCGGTCATGCGGCGGGCGGCATCGGTGGCGAGCCAGGCGGTGGCTTCGCCCACATCGTCGATGGACACCAGGCTGCGCGTGGGCGCCTTGGCCTGGGCGCGGTCCAGCAGCGCGTCGAATTCGGCGATGCCCGAAGCGGCGCGCGTCTTCAGCGGCCCCGGCGATATCGCGTGCACGCGTATGCCCTGCGGGCCCAGTTCCGCCGCCAGGTAGCGGGTGGCGGACTCCAGCGCCGCCTTTACCGGCCCCATCATGTTGTAGTGCTCGACCACCATCTGCGAGCCGTAGTAGCTCATGCAGAACAACGCGCCGCCGTTGCGCATCAGCGGCTCGGCCAGCTTGGCCATGCGGATGAAGGACCAGCAGGACACGTCCATGGCCTGCAGGAAGCCTTCGCGCGAGCAGTCGGTCACGCGGCCGTGCAGATCGTCGCGCGGGGCGAAGGCGATGGAATGCAGCACGAAATCCAGCTGACCCCATTCGGCGGCCACGCTGTCGAACACGGCCTCCAGCTGGCCTTCGCGCATCAGGTCCAGCGGCAAGAGCAGGGGCGCTGCCACCTGGCGGGCCAGCGGCTCCACATGCCGCAAGGCCTTGTCGTTCAGGTAGGTCACGGCCAATTCCGCGCCCAGGGCGTGAAACGCCTTGGCGCAGCCCCAGGCGATCGAATCCGCATTGGCGATACCCGTCACCAGGCCGCGCTTGCCCGCCAGCGGCAGGAGCGCGCTCATCGCTGCCTCACCAGTTCCAGCGTGTGCTGGGCGATGATGAGTTCCTCGTTGGTGCGCACCACGTAGACGCCGATGCGGCTGTCGTCGGCGGAGATGCGGGGGCCATGGCGGGCGTTGCGTTCCGGGTCCAGCTTGATGCCCAGCCAGCCCCAGTGCTCGCTGATGGCCTGGCGGATCTCGGCGGAGTTCTCGCCCACGCCGGCGGTGAAGACGATGCCGTCCACGCCGTTCATGGCGCAGGCCAGGCCTATCATGCCTTCGGCCACACGCCAGGCGAAATACTGCAGCGCCAGCTTTGCCGAGGGCGCGTCGCTGGCCAGCAGTTCGCGCATGTCGTTGCTGATGCCGGACAGGCCCTTCATGCCGCAGTCGTGATAGAGCAGATGCTCGATCTCGTCGTGGGTCATGCCGCGTTCCATCATCCACAGCACCACGCCCGGGTCCAGGCGGCCGGGGCGGGTGCCCATGGGCAGGCCTTCCAGCGCGGTGAAGCCCATGGTGCTGTCCACGCTCTTGCCGTGCTGCATGGCGCAGGCCGAAACGCCCGAGCCCAGATGGGCCGCGATGATCTTGCCGTCGGCGATGTCCGGCAGCGCTTTCTTCAGGCGCTGCGCGATGTATTCGTAGGACAGGCCATGGAAGCCGTAGCGGCGCACGCCTTCCTGGTACAGCCGTTCCGGCAGGGCGTAGCGGTCGGCCACGTCGGAGTGGCTGCGGTGGAACGCGGTGTCGAAGCAGGCGACCTGCGGAATCCAGGGCCGGCGCTCGCGGATCACGCGGATCGGCGCCAGGTTGTTCGGCTGGTGCAGCGGCGCCAGCGGCGTGAAGGTGTCGAGCTTGGCCAGGATGGCGTCGTCGATCAGCACCGGCTCGGACAGATCGGGGCCGCCGTGCACCACGCGGTGGCCTACCGCCAGCGGGGCGCCGCCCAGGTGGCCGCTAAGCCAGGTGCCGACGACTTCCTGGCCGTTGGGCACGTCGGGCGCGTGGCTGGGCGCGATCTCGCGTTCGACCAGGGTCTGGCCGGCGGCGTCGCGCACTTTCAGCTTCGGGTGCGAGGTGCCTATGCCTTCGAGCTGGCCGCCCAGGCGCGGGGCCAGCTCCTGCGCGCCGTCGATGTCGTACAGATAGAACTTGATGCTGGAACTGCCGGCGTTGATGACGAGGATGGTGTCGCTCATGTCGCTGTGATTCCGTGTTGAGGCAAGTTGTACGCGTACTTAACGGCGAGAAGAATGCCGCAGCCCGCGCTATGTGTGCCGGTCTTGATCCGGGGCGCCGCGGATCCGGCTCCGCCGGTCCGCCTGCGCCGCCCCCTTGAGGGGGCCCGCGCAAGCGGGTAGGGGGTGGGTTCCATTACACCAGCGGGCGGGCCTGCTGTTGGGCCAGGTGGTGCGCGTAGATCGCCGCAACCGCGCAGGACGCAAGGCGCGAGCGGGGGCTGTCGGCGCGGCTGGTCAGGATGATGGGTACGCGCGCGCCCAGCACGATGCCGGCGGCCTCGGCGTTGGCCAGAAAGGTCAGGTTCTTGGCCAGCATGTTGCCGGCCTCCAGGTCGGGCACCACCAGCACCTGGGCCACGCCGGCCACCGGCGAACGTATGCCCTTGATGCGCGCGGCGTCCGGGCTGATGGCGTTGTCCAGCGCCAGCGGGCCGTCCAGCAGGCCGCCCTCGATCTGGCCGCGGTCGGCCATCTTGCACAGCGCGGCGGCTTCGATGGTGCTGGGGATGCTGGGATTGACCTGTTCGACCGCGGACAGGATCGCCACGCGCGGCTCGCCCAGGCCCAGGCCGTGGTGCAGGTCGATGACGTTGCGGATGATGTCGGCCTTGGTTTCCAGGTCCGGGAAGATGTTGATGGCCGCGTCGGTGATGAAGAGCGGTTCGGCGTAGGTCGGCACTTCCATGATGAAGACGTGGCTGATGCGCCGGCTGCTGCGCAGCCCGGTGTTGCGCGCCACCACTTCATGCATGAGTTCGTCCGTGTGCAGGCTGCCCTTCATCAGCAATTCGGCCTCGCCGCTGCGCACCAGGGCGACGGCGCATTCGGCCGCCGCGTGGCTGTGCGGCACGTCGACGATGCGCGCATCGCCCAGGTCGAGCTTGTGCTCGGCGGCGACGGCGCGGATCTTCTGCTCCGGGCCCACCAGGATGGGCTTGAGCAGGCCCAGGTCGCGCGCTTCGAGCGCGGCCGACAGCGAGGGTTCGTCGCAGGGATGTGCAATGGCGCAATGCGCGGGCGTCAGCGTCTGCGCGCGCGCGATGAGCCTGTCGTAATGGGTGGTGGGGGGCAGCGTCATGCGGATTTCGCCTTGGCGGATTTGCGCGCGGGACGCGCGGCGGGTTTGGCGGAGGCGCTACGCTTCTTGGCGCGCACCGGGACGGCCGGCTCGGCCGCGGCCGAGGGCGCTTCGTGCCTGGCCGCCGCCGCACGCACCGGTTTGCGCGCAACGGCCGGCGTTTTCCTGGGCGCGGGCTGCTGAGCCTCGTCACGCTTCTGCGCACGGCGCTCGGCGTACTCGAAGATGCGTTCCATTTCGTCCAGGCTGATGCGGGCGGCCTCGCTCAGGGGCTCGGCAGCCTCCAGCACGTGCTTCATGGTGTCCAGCGTTTCGCGGATCGCGGAGGCTGGCGCGCCTTCCAGCAGATGCGGTATGGCCTGGATGGCGCCGGCCGCGTCCAGCGTCATCATCAAGGCCTGATCGCGGATGATGTCCTTGAACTCCTGCAACGACAGCGCGGTGTCGGATTCGGCGCGCATCTTGCGGATCAGCGCATAGCTGCGTTCGTCCAGGCCGCCTTCGGCGCCCGACACATACAGCAGCATGCGGATCGCGGCCACGCGCAGGCCGCCTTCCAGCATCAGCGAACGCAGCTCGGCGGCGCGCTCTTCCATGAAGCGGCGGTGCTCGGGCGATACGCCCGGATGCTTGCGCGGCGGGCCGGAACGCGCGCCCAGGCCGGCCAGGTCCTGCACCAGCGGCGAACCGTAAACGCCCATGAAGGTGCGTTCGTCGGCGGAATCGCGCAGCTCCTGCCAGATGTTCAGGCTGGTCTCGATCAGGTTCGAGAACATTTCCTGGGCCATCAGGAATGGGTTGTCGGCCGATACCGGCTGGCGGTGTTCGCGTACCTGTTCGGCGACTTGCGCAATCGGCGCGATGGCAGGATTGCGGTCGGAGATCAGCTCATAGGGCAGGCGCAGCGGATGCAGGCGCTGCGACCATTCCGCCGACTGCGGCGTTACCAGGGCGCGCAGCCAGGGCTGCACGAAGCTGCGGTACATGCCCAGGTTGATGTCGGAAATGCGGGCGACGGCGGCGAAGCGGCGGTCGTCCTCTTCGTTGCGATCGACGATGGCGCGCACGTCGTCCAGGCTGCGCTGCTCGAACGACAGCACGTAGTTGCCATAGGCCAGGTCGGCGTTGGGCGTGTCGGGCGTCTTGTCGGCGATCTCCGCCTGGTAGATGCCCGGCGGCAGCACGTCGATCATGTCGATGTTGGAGGTGAACTCCTGGTGCTCCTTGCGCGCCACGCTGCCGGACACGAAGATGCCCAGGTGGCCGATGCTTTCATGCACGGCATAGACGATGGTCTGGCCGTGCGCCAGCACTTCGGATTCGTTCTGGTACAGGTCGGGGATCCAGCCCAGCGCCTGCGGCGGGGGCGTGATGTTGTCGCCCTTGGAGCAGAACACCACGATGGGCGAACGGATGTTGCGCAGGTCGATGCGGATGCCGTCCGAGGTCACCAGGCCGGCGGTGGCCAGGCGGTTGCCGACGAACAGGTTGTCGACGATGTACTGGATTTCCGGGCCGTTCAGGAAGACGTGGCCGCCCCACCATTTTTCGAAGCTGAGGTAGCGCTTGGCCTCGGTGTCGACGTTGGAGTACAGGTTGTACTGCTTGGACCACAGAGTGTTGGCCGGATTCAGGTTCTCGAAGTTCTGCACCAGCCAGGCGCCGTCGAATTTGCCGTCGCCCAGGTCGCTGGTCAGGGCGGTGAGCCAGCTGCCGCCCAGCAGGCCGCCGGCGTAGCGCATGGGGTTCATGCCGCGCCAGCCCGCCCAGTAGGACAGTGGCGCGCCCGCCACGATGATGGGGCCGAACAGTTCGGGGCGGACCGCGGCGGTCATCATGATCTGCCAGCCGGCCTGGCAATTGGCTACCACCACCGGCTTGCCTTCGGCGTTGGGGTGCAGCGCGATGATCTCTTCCAGGAAGCGCGCCTCGGCCATCATCACGTCCTCGACGGTCTGGGTCGGCATGGGCTGCGGCAGGAAGGTGGCGAAGTAGCAGGGATGGCCGGCGCGTAGCGCCACGCCGATCTCGCTTTCGGGCTTGAAGCCGCCGATGCCGGGGCCGTGTCCGGCGCGCGGATCGACCACCAGGAAGGGGCGCTTGATCGGGTCGGTTTCCACGCCTTCCGGCGGCTTGATGCGCAGCAGGCCGTAGTTGACGGGGCGCGGCAGACAGCGGCCGTCCATCACCAGTTCGGACTCCATGCTCAGCACGTTGGGCGCGCGCTTGGCCATGTGCTCGTGGTACTGGTTGCCGCGCTGGCGCATCACATCGGCGTAAAGCACGCCGCGCTGCCAGGCGTCCACCGCATATTCGTAGGCGGCCGTCCAGGGGTTGAAGGGTGGGGCGGGTACGCGATCGTTGCCGGATCCGGCCATGGCGATCTCCTGTAGGTTGCTTGCGGCGGCGGACCGCCGCGCCGATTCAGAGTGGAACCGGCCGAGTTGACCTCCCCATTACACCGCAACGGTTGTTGCGGTGCAACATCAAGCGTCTTGATGCAGGTCAACCCATGGCCGATTTATCCGTCCCCTTTAGGACCGGTCAGCCGGGCAGCGGTTCAATCAGGGTGGTGGCAGACTGCTTCGATGCGGTTGCCGCAAGGGTCCAGCAGGAAGGCGGCGTAGTACTGCGGATGGTAGTGCTCGCGCAAGCCCGGGGCGCCGTCGTCGCGTCCGCCGTGCGCCAAGCCGGCGGCATGGAAGGCGTCGACGGCGGCGCGGCTGGGCGCCTTGAAGCACCAGTGCCGGCGCGCCGCAGGGGCGGCTGCGTCGTCGGCGAATACGGAGAGATAGCTGTGCTGGCTGCTGCCGGCACGGCAGCGTTCGCCATAGCCGAGCGCGTCGGGGCGGTCATAGACCTTGGCCGCGCCCAGGGCCAGCATGACGGCGTCATAGAAGGGCCGGGCGGCGTCCAGGCGGGAAACGGCGATGGAGACGTGATCCAGCAGTTGCATCGCGCCTCCCGGGCGGTTCAGGAGCGCGCGGCGGTGTTGTGCTCCAGCCATTTCTGGACGGAGGGACGCTGCCACTGGGCCTCGGCGTAGGCGCGCAGGGCGTCGGGCAGGTCGTCCTGGAACAGGCGCTTGATCATGACCGCGAGGTCGGTGTCGGCGATACACCATTCATCGAACAGCGAGGTCTGGCCCGCGCCCAGCAGATGGGTGCCCACGTGGATCAGCTTGGCCGCGGCGGCATGGGCGGCATCCGACAGCGGCAGGCCGGCGGCGCCGTAGAACACGGTTTCGGTGGGACGTTCCTGGCGCAGCGCGCCCAGGTCGCTGCGCAGCCAGGCCTGCAACTGGCGGGCGCGGGCGCGCTGGCGCAGGTCGCGCGGATACAGCGCGGCGTGCGCCGGGGCGGGAAAGGCGTCTTCCAGGTATTCGGTGATGGCGGTCGATTCGGTCAGGCTGAAATCCGCATGCGTCAATGCCGGCACCCGGGAAGTCAGCGCGCGGCTCTGGTAGGGCTGCATGCGTTGCTCGCCGGCTTCCAGGTCGATGGGGCGCACCTCGAACGGCAGCTGTTTTTCAGTCAACGCCACATAGGCCGACATGGCGTAGGGGCTGAGGAACAGGGAATCGACGAATAGCGTAAGCGGGGCGCCCAAAATCTAGTCTCCGGTCTGACAGTAACAACATGCGCCGCGGCAGCAGGCCGCGGATACGTCAAAGCGTAACGCATCTGCGGCCGGCCTGTCGCGGCGGGGCCTCAGTCGACGATGAAGAGCTTGGCGCCGGTGGTGGTGGAGGAGCGGTGCGGCTCGGCCTGGTCGGCGACCTGGTAGCTCATGCCGGGCGTCAGCACGAATTGCCGGCCGTCTTCCAGTTCGGTGTGCAGTTCGCCTTCCAGGCAGAACAGGATGTGGCCCTTGCTGCACCAGTGGTCGGCCAGGTAGCCGGCCGTGTACTCGACCATGCGCACGCGCAGGTCGCCGAACTGCCGGGTGCGCCAATAGGCCATGCCGGTCTCGCCGGCGTGCTCGGTGCGCTCGACCTCGGACCAGTCGGTGGTGCCGAAGGGAATGTTGCTCATCTTCATGGTGATTCCTGCGTGGTGGTGCGGACGCGATGGCGTCCGGTAAGGAACAGAGACTACGCCAGGGCTGGCAGCTTCTTCTGCCAGAACATGGCGCGGCCGGTGGTTTCGTCCAGGGCATAGCCTTCGAACCCCAGCTTGCGGTACAGCCCCTGGGCGACCGCGTTGCCTTCCAGCACTTCCAGGGTGATCTTGCAGCAGCCCAGATCACGCGCCCGCTCTTCCAGCGCCGACAGCAGGGCCTTGCCCACGCCCCGGCCCTGGAATTTTTCCGCCACGCCCAGGTCGTGCAGATTGAGCAGCGGGCGGCAGGCGAAAGTGGAGAAGCCCTCGAGGTAGATTGCCACGCCCGCGGCTTCGCCGTCGATGCGGGCCAGCAGCGCCCTTGCTGTGGGGCGGCGAGCCAGCTCGGCGATCAGGTTCTGCTGCGCGTAGGCGGGCAGGGGGGCGTTGCCGCCCATGGGGCCGCTGGCGTACTCGTTCAGCATGGCCAGCACCTGGCGGCCGTGTTCGGGGTCGTTGAAGTCTGCGTCGATGATTTCCAGCACGATCTCTTGTTCCTGTGGGCTAGCCGTGATCGGGGCGGGCGCCTGCAAGCGCCGGCAACCGGACATTATGCGCGATGCCGGACGCCTGACAAGGCGCATTGAAAAATCGCGCCATAACCCCTATCTTCTTGATATCCCAGGCCGGACCCGGCGCAACCGGAGGCGGCCGCAACGCTTTGCCAAGGGCTGCACATGGAGTTCAAGGACTACTACAGCATGCTGGGCGTGGAGCGGGACGCCTCAGAAGACGACATCCGGCGCGCCTACCGCAAGCTCGCTCGCAAGTACCATCCCGACGTCAGCAAGGAAAGCGACGCCGAAACGCGCATGCGCGACGTCAACGAAGCCTATGACGTGCTGCGCGACAAGGAAAAGCGCCAGGCCTACGACAATCTGGCCGCTGGCGTCTCGCCCGAGGGCAGCTTCCAGCCGCCCCCCGGCTGGGACGAAGGCTTCGAGTTCCACCGCGGCGCCGCGCCCGGCGACGAGGCGCAGTTCAGCGAGTTCTTCTCTTCGCTGTTCGGCGGCCGCAACCGGCGCGGCGGGGCGCAGCGGCAACAGGAATTCCGCGCGCGCGGCGAGGACCACCACGCCGCGATCGAGGTGGACCTCGAGGACGCGCTCAAGGGCGCCACGCGCGACATCAGCCTGCGTTCCATGCAGATGGACGAGCAGGGCCGTCCCCACATGCAGACCCGCACGCTCAGCGTGCGCATTCCTGCCGGCGTGCGCGAAGGCCAGTACATCCGGCTGGCCGGGCAGGGCATGCCTGGCTATGGCGGCGGCGAGAACGGAGACCTCTATCTGGAAGTCCGCTTCAAGCCGCATCCGCGCTACCGCGTCGACGGCCGCGACCTCTACATGACGCTGCCGGTGGCGCCATGGGAAGCCGCGCTGGGCGCCAGCGCGCATGCGCCCACGCCCGGCGGCACGGTCGAAGTGTCGATCCCCGCGGGGTCCGCCAACGGCCGCAAGCTGCGCCTGCGCGGCCGCGGCATTCCGGGCGATCCCCCCGGAGATCTCTACCTGGTGCTGGACCTGGTGTTGCCGCCCGCCGATAGCGAAGCGGCCAAGGAGGCCTACCGCAAGCTGCGGCAGGACCTGCCCTTCAATCCGCGGCGCCACCTGGGGGTATGACCATGAAAAAAATAGTCGTCACCACCGCCACGGTCGTGGGCAAGTCCCGGCCGCTTTCCGCCGACGACCTGGCCCGCGCCTGCGGCGAGGAAGTCGAATGGGTCGTGCGGCTGGTCGAAGTGGGCATCGTCAGCGCCAGCGGCCAGGGCCCCGCCGAATGGCGCTTCTACAGCACCGACCTGCAGCGGGCGCTGGACGCGCGCCGCCTGGTGCGGGATTACGGCGCCGGGCTGGACGCCGCCGCGCTGATCCTGGACCTGAGCCAGGAAGTCCGCCGCCTGAAGGCGCAACTGCGCGCGCTGGGCCTGGAGGACAAGTAGGGCTGCGCACGGGTAGGTAAACTAGCTGGTTGTTGAAGAAGCCCAGCGGAACATCTTGCAGACCCCTCCAGCCCCCGCGCCCGCGCTTGCGGGCAGCGCCCGCATCGACGGCCTGAAATCCTGCCTGCCCGTCATGATCGGCTACTTCCCGGTGGCCGTGACTTTCGGCATCGCGGGCGTGGCCGCGGGCCTGTCGCCCCTGCAAGTGGTACTGATTTCCGTGCTGGTCTATGCCGGCGCCAGCCAGTTCCTGCTGCTCGCTTCCATCAAGGCCGGCACCCCGTGGCTGTGGGTGGTGGCGCTGTGTTCGCTGCTCAATGCCCGCCATCTGCTGTACGGCCCGCTGTTGTCGCGATTCCTGCCGGCGGGGCTGAATGAGCGCCTGAAGGTCGCCTTCCTGCTCACCGATGAAGTCTTCGCCACGGCTTTCAACCGTTTGCAGACCGTGGAGCCCGCGGGCCGCCAGCGCTGGATGATCGCGCTGGGGCTGGGCGCGTGGCTGACCTGGATCGCCGGCACGGCCGTCGGCGTCTACGCGGGAGACGGCCTGGAGCGCCACTACCCCATGCTGTCCCAGGTGATGCGCTTTGCGCTGCCCGCGCTGTTCATGGCCCTGGTATGCCAAAGCGCGAAGCGCGGCATGGGCCTGCCCATCGTCGCGGCAGTAGCCGGAGCCGGGGCCGTGGCCGCGCTGGGCCATACCAGCCTGGCGATCCTGGCCGGCGCGGTCATCGGCTGCGCGGCGTATCGGCTGAG
Source organism: Achromobacter sp. PD1 (assembly GCF_048541815.1). Lineage (NCBI taxonomy): Bacteria > Pseudomonadati > Pseudomonadota > Betaproteobacteria > Burkholderiales > Alcaligenaceae > Achromobacter > Achromobacter sp. PD1. Next base: position 4,509,037 of record NZ_CP183349.1, on the reverse strand, counting down.
GAGGTCCGCATGAACACTGACGGACTGGGTTTCTGGGGCGCGGTGATCGCCATGGCGGCCATCACTTATTTGACGCGCGCCTTGCCCTTCATGCTGTCCGAGCGCAGCCGCCTGCTGCGCCACCTGTCGCGCGAAGGCTCGGCGCTGGCGGCCCTGGGGCCATCGCTGCTGGCGGGAATCGCGGCGGCGGTGATCGTGCCTGATCTCCTGGCCGCCGGCGACCAGGCGGCGAACCTCGGTCCCTATGTGGGCGGTCTGGTCGTGACCGCCGTGGCGGCCCGCCTGGTCAGCAATGCTGGCGTCGCGGTGTTGCTGGGCATGGCGGGATACGGGGTGTTGCTGGCCTTGGCGGCGTAAGGCCAGCGGGGCAAAATGGTCGGACTTCCACGGAGGCCGACCATGCTTACGCTTTATCATGCGCCGCGCTCGCGCTCGTTCCGGATACTCTGGCTGCTCGAAGAACTGGGCGTGCCTTACGACACCGAAATGGTGTCCATCCGCGGCACCGACAGCGCGGGCCACATGCCCTCGGACTACATCGACATCCACCCGCACCGCAAGGTGCCAGCCCTGGTGCATGACGGCGTGCCCGTGTTCGAGACGCCCGCCATCGCCCTCTATCTGACCGATCTGTTCCCGCAAGCGGGGCTGGGTCCGGTGGTGGGAGATCCGCTGCGCGGTCCCTACCTGACCTGGCTGGCGTATTCCACCGGCGTATTCGAGCCCGCCATGGCCGAGCGCGCCTTCAAGACGCCGCATCCGGGCGGCGCGCTGGGTTGGGGTTCGGCCGAGGAGGTCGAACAGGTGCTGACCCGGGTCTTGCAGGCGCGGCCGTTCTTCCTGGGCGACCGGTTCTCGGCGGCGGACATCGTGCTGGGCGGCACCCTGCAATACATGATGCAGGTGAAGGTCATGCCCGAGACGCCCGTGTTCACCGCCTATGCGGAACGGCTGGGCGACCGGCCAGCCATGCATCGCGCCCTGCAGCGCGACGGGGACATCGAGGAAGCCTGAAGCGGCGCTTCAGGCTTCAACCGCGCCCGATGCGGGCGTTGAGGTCTGCCTGCCATTCCTTGGGACGGCCCAGGTAGCGGCTGGGCTCCAGCATTTCGCAGATGCCATCGCGTTCCAGCGCCAGGGTGGGAAAACCGCTGCCGCCGACCTGCGCCAGCAGCCTGCGGCTGGCGGCGATGTGCGCGGCGGTTTCGGCGCCCTGCGCCGCGGCGTAGGCAGCGCGGAAGGCTTCCGGGTCCAGGCCGATATCGGCGGCCAGGGAGGCCAGCACCGCGGGATCGGCGATGCGCAGTCCCTGCACGTAGTGCGCGCGCTGGATGCGCTTGAGCAGGTCCAGCCCGCGGCCGGCCAGCGTCTGCGCGGCCAGGATGGCGGTGGTGGGCGGCTCGGAATCGAATACCGCGCCCTCATCGCGCAACAGGCCGTTGTAGTAGTCGTCGCCGAAGGGCTGGCCGGTCAGGCCGGCGATGCGTTCGTCATGCGGCATGACGTAGCGGCGCAGCCTGTCGGTGACCGGCTGGCGGTTGCCGCCCGTCATCATGCCGCCGCCATGCAGCGCGATGTCCAGGCCGGGGACGGCGCGAGCCGCCTCCACCAGCGGCGCGGCGCCATAGCACCAGCCGCAGAGCGGGTCGAAAATGTAATGCAGGGTGGGATTTGAGGTAGCCATGGCGTCATGGTAGACGCGGGCCTGCCCCGGAGAAAGCCTGGCGGGGTAGCCAGAGTGTTGCATCGGCCGTGCAGATTGCCTGCACGGCCGCTCAATATCAACCGGCGATCTGCACGCCGACCCAGAACAGGCCGGCGGCCAGCAGCATCGAGGCGGGCAGGGTCAGCACCCAGGCCATCAGGATGTTGCGCACGGTGCTGCCCTGCAGGCCGCTCTTGTTGGCGATCATGGTCCCGGCCACGCCCGAGGACAGCACGTGGGTGGTGGACACCGGCAGGCTGAAGACGTTGGCGATGCCGATGGCGCCCATCGCGGTGACTTGCGCGGACATGCCCTGCGCATAGGTCATGCCCTGCTTGCCGATCTTCTCGCCCACCGTCAGCACCACGCGGCGCCAGCCGACCATGGTGCCCGCGCCCAGCGCCAGGGCGACTGCCACGATCACCCAGAAGGGAGCGTATTCGGTGGTGGCCGTCAGGTCGGCGCGCAGGCGTTGCAGGTCGGCGCGTTCGCGGGCCGGCAGCCCTTCGATGCGCGCGACCTTCTTGGCCGTGTCGTCCAGGCAGAGCAGGTAGCGGCGCACGGAGATGCGCTTCTCGGCCGGCAGGTCGGCGTAGTTGGACACGCCGTGCAGATCGGCCTGCAGCGCGGCGATGGTCGGCATGGTCAGTTCGGGATCGCAGCGGAAGTTGCGCGGCAGCTCGGTGGTCGCGTCCACGCGCTTGAGCGCCAGGTATTCGCCCAGCATGGCTTCATTGCGCTGGTAGAACACGTTCAGGTGGTTGGCGGCGTCGCGGGTGCGCTCGATCTGGTAGGTGGTGCTGTTGGTGTCCAGCACGAAGTTGGCGGGCACGATGCCGATCAGCACCAGCATGATCAGGCCGATCCCTTTCTGGCCGTCATTGGAGCCGTGCACGAAGCTCACGCCCATGGCGGACAGCACCAGCACCAGACGGTTCCAGAAGGGCGGATGCTTCTTGTTGTCGATGGCGCGGCGCTGTTCCGGCGTCTTGTGCATCTTCGACAGCGGCAGCCAGCGCTTGAGCGCCAGCAGCAGGCCGCCCGCCACCAGGAAGCCGGCCACCGGCGACACCACCAGCGACAGACCGATGTCGATGGCCTTGCCCCAGTTGACGCCGTCCGCCAGCGGCAGGTCGGTGATCAGGGCGTTGGCCAGGCCCACGCCCAGGATCGAGCCGATCAGCGTGTGCGAGCTGGACGCCGGAATGCCGAAGTACCAGGTGCCCAGGTTCCAGGCGATGGCCGCGGCCAGCATGGCGAACACCATGGCCAGCCCGCGGCCGGTATCCACGTTGATCAGCAGTTCCACCGGCAGCAGATGCACGATGGCATAGGCTACGCCCACGCCGCCCAGCAGCACGCCCAGGAAGTTGAATATGCCGGAAAGCACCACCGCCAGATGCGGCGGCATGGCCTTGGTGTAGATGACCGTGGCCACGGCGTTCGCCGTGTCATGGAATCCGTTGATGAATTCGAAGGCCAGGACGAATGTCAGGGCCAGCGCAAGGCTGAGGCCAACCCAGAGGTCTAGGCCGTGGAAGAGGTCGAACATGGAGGCGGGGGAGGTTCCGGCGAGAGGAGCCGATTATTGCAGATTTGTGACCTGTCACTGGTTGCTTGCGGCTACCAAGTGCGGCCAGCCAACCCCGCCCGGGGTCAGAATTTCGAATACTGGAACTCGATTTCCATCGGTTTGCCCAGGTTCGCCGAGGTATCCGCCTGGATCATCATCACCGCCAGGACGCCCAGATAGAGCAGGCACAGCCATAGGGTTCGTTTCATTGCCGGCCCTCCTTCATGGGTAGAAAACTTCCGCGATCTTCTGGTTCACGCGCAGCCAGCCCAGTTCGCCCAGGTGCTGCACGTCCCGCAGCGTCCCCACTTCGAAGGGCGCGCTGTACATGTCCATGCAGCGCATGGCGTAGCGCTGGCACAGCGCCGCCACTTCCCGCTGCACGGGGCCGAACCGGTCCAGGTCCTTGAACACCAGGGGATGCAGCGGTTGCATGACGAAAAAGGCGTTGACCCCGCGCTGCCGCAGCAGCGCCATCAGCGCGTCCAGCTCGCGCAGCTCGTCGCGGCCGGTCAGCGGCTGGGGCAGATAGGCGGTCTTGCCGCCTTCGGGGATGCTGCGCAGGTACTTATTGAAGAACTCGTCGCGCACGGCATAGCGGTTGCCGCCCATCAGGGCCTGTTCGGCGCCCTGGGCCTCGGCGGCCAGCGCTTCCCAATCCACCACGCGGGCGGCCGCGGGCGGCCCCTCGCGTTCACGTTCGGGGGCAGGCGCTGCATGGGCAGCGGGCGCCCACAGGTCGACCAGGCGCTGGCGGAAGACGTAGGCCTGTTCCGCCGCCATGGACCAGGCGACGCCCGCGTCGCCCTTGGCCTGCAGCCAGCGGACCACCTCCGCCCGGCCTTCGGGCTGCCGCAGCAGGCGCGGCAGCAGCGGATTGGCGTGCTCCTTGAACTCGTCGGGTCCCAGTCCGCCTTCACCGTCGAACCAGCCCGGCGACAGCATCACCACCACGCGCGAGGCCGGCGACAGGTCCTCGGCCATCGCCGCCAGCACCAGCTGCATGCCCAGCGACTGGAAGCCCGAATGGCCATAGGCCAGGACCGGCATCTGCAATTCGTCGGCCAGGTAGCGGTAGGGCACGAAGCGCAGGTCGTTGCTGGTCAGCTCCGACGAACCCAGGATCACCAGCCGGTCGCCCGTGCGCAGGGCCTGGCTCATGCGGGAGAGGTTGCGCGTCTGTTCCTGCAGCGTGTTGCCCAGGTTTGGGATGTAGATGCCTGGCGCGGCCGCCGGCACGGGTTCTGTTTTCAGCGCCAGGGAGTGCAGCGCGCCCCATCCGGCGGCGGCCGCCGCGGCCAGGGCCAGCGCCGCCGCCAGCGCATGCTGCCGTAGTGTGCGTTTGAACATGGGGAACCAATGCCGCGCGGGGCCCTCTCTATTGGACAGGTTTGTTAGCGGATGTTATCGAGCGGGCATGGCCGGAACAAGCGCGGGAAAGCGGGGCCAGAGCGCAATTCGCCTTTTTGCCACAGGGTCCGCGGCTCGCGCGCCGCCCGCCGCCGCCAATCCCGCAGGGAAGGAATGCGATAGCATCGCTCTGGCGGGCCTCTTCTGGATTTCCATGATTGACCCCGCCCGCGGCCGCATCCGCGCCGCCCGAATGTTCCTCACCAAGATTGCGCAGCCCATGACCGCCACTACCCGTATCGCCCGCAAGCACCCCGACGAATTGGTCGTGGGCCTGGTGTCCGTTTCCGATCGCGCCTCCAGCGGCACCTATCAGGACCAGGGGCTGCCCGCGCTGCGCGAATGGCTGGGCGGCGCCCTGGCCTCGCCCTGGCAGGCGGTGGACCGCCTGATCCCCGACGAACCCGCGCGCATTTCCGAGACGCTGATCGAACTGGTGGACGGCTGCGGCTGCGACCTGGTCCTGACCACCGGCGGCACCGGTCCGGCGCGCCGCGACGTCACGCCCGAAGCCACGCTCGCCGTCGGCACCAAGGAAATGCCCGGCTTCGGCGAACAGATGCGCCAGATCAGCCTGCGCTTCGTGCCCACGGCGATCCTGTCGCGCCAGGTGGCCGTCATCCGGGAAACGCCCGCCCACGCCGCCCTGATCGTGAACCTGCCCGGCCAGCCCAAATCCATCCGCGAAACGCTGGAAGGGCTGAAGGGCGAGGACGGATCCGTGCTGGTGCCGGGCATCTTCGCCGCCATTCCCTATTGCATCGATCTTATCGGCGGCCCGTACGCCGAAACCCGGCCGGAAGTCATCGCGGCCTTCCGCCCCAAATCGGCCCGCCGCGCGCCGCAGGCCTGATCCGGCGCTGCGTTATATTGGCCGCCCATCCACCTCCAACCGCTTGAGAGTTCCATCGCCATGAAGGTTCGCACCGCTTTGTCCCTTACTGTCCTGGCAGCCTTGTCGGCCTGCGCCAACGTCAAAGACGTGCGCGACCGCGATCCGGTCTTCTACGGCTCCACCCAGCGCACACCCGAGGACTACACGGCCTGCGTGGCGGAATCCTGGAAGAACCTGGGCGTCAATTTCCAACAGAAGGCTGTGCGCAACGGCTTTGAACTGATCCAGGAAGACAGCCTGGGCGTTGAAGCCGTGCTGACGACCACGCACTGGAAGGGCAAGACCGAAGCGCGCCTGTCCACGCGCATCGCGCGCCGCGACCAGAGCATCATCGAGCCCGCCAACCTGTGCCTGTGAACGCCATGCAGCACCGTCGCGACGTCCTGCGGCTGGGCCTGGCCGCGGCCGCCCTCTGCCTGGGCCTGCCGGCCCGCGCGCAGCAGCAGAGCGGCTTCATCAGCCGCAAGCTCAACGTCCCCGTGCCAGGCGGCGTCGCCGTCCTGGGCCTGGGCAATGCCGAACGCGCGCCCGAGGTCAGCTTCCTGGGCCGGCGCGTGCTGGTCGTGCGAGAAGAGGGCAAGCAGTGGATCGCCGTGGTCGGCATCCCGCTCAGCGTGAAGCCGGGCGAGCAGCAGGTGGAAATCAAGGATGCGCAAGGCAAGCGCTCACAGTCCTTCAAGGTCGGCGCCAAGGAATACAAGGCCCAGCACATCACGCTGAAGAATCCGCGCCAGGTCAATCCGGATCCGGATGACATGAAGCGCATCGAACGCGAGCAGGCCGAGCAGGCCGCCGCCAACCGCGCCTACCGCGCAGGCGTCACGCCCAGCAACCTGCTGCTGGACCGCCCGGTGAACGGCGGCCGCCTGTCCAGCCCCTTCGGCCTGCGCCGTTTCTTCAATGGCGAGGAGCGCAATCCGCATTCGGGACTGGATTTCGCCGTGCCGTCGGGCACGCCGATCAAGGCGCCGGCCGCTGGCGTGGTCGTACTGGTGGGGGATTATTTCTTCAATGGCAAGACGGTGTTCCTGGACCATGGCCAGGGCTTCGTCAGCATGTTCTGCCACATGTCGGCCATCGACGTGAAGGTCGGCGACGAAGTGCCGCGCGGCGGACTGGTGGGCAAGGTCGGCGCGACCGGCCGCGCGACCGGCCCGCACCTGCACTGGAACGTCAGCCTGAACGACGCGCGCGTCGATCCGGCCATCTTCATCGGGGCGTTCAAGCCCTGATCCTGTCCCGGGATTTGGGGGCGCGGAACCGCGCCCTCAGGCCGTGGCGGCCTGCTGCGCGATCAGTTGCAGCACATGCTGGTGCACGCGTTCGGCATAGTCCATATGCTGCCGCACGTTGAACTGCTCGGCTTCCTGCTCGTCCAGGCAGTTGTCGTACTTGGTCTTGGCCTCGGCGTAGGTCAGGCCGGTATTGCGCAGGCTGTTGATGAAGGACTCGCGCGACTGATGCAGCAGGCGCAGGCCTTCCTCGCCCTTGACGAATTTTCTTCGCGCCAGGGCAAGCTGGTCAGCGGCGGCTTGCAGATCTTGTGTCAGGTCCATCTTGCTTCATGCTCGTCCTGCCGGGCGTCGCGCCGGGCAGAGGGCGCCATTCTTTCATGAACGGGCGCTCCACGCATTACGGCATCGCGCGGCCCAGGTTTAAGGCTGGCGCGAAAAGGGAGCCGGCGCGGGGCCGGCCCTGTCGCCCTGGCTTAGCGGCGGAATTGCTGGGGACGCTGCGGCGCGGGACCGCGCTCGTCCTTGTGGCGGAAGTTGATGCGGCCCTTGGTCAGGTCATACGGCGACATTTCCAGGGTGACGCGGTCGCCAGCCAGGATGCGGATGCGGTGCTTGCGGATGCGGCCGGAGGCGTAGGCGCCGACTTCGATGCCGTTGTCCAGCTTCACACGGTAGCGGCTATCGGGCAGCACTTCGTCAACGATGCCGTCCAGTTCGATGAGTTCTTCTTTAGCCATTCTTTTCTCCTATCAAAACGCGCAGCCATACCGACGGCATGGCGCGCCGCGCGTAGCGGCAAGCGCGTCGGACCCGAACGGGCGGGTCCAGCGGTTTGAACGTAAAACGTCCGGGCAAGCGCGGGTAAGGGCCACGGCATCCGAAGCGGATGTCTGAAATGACGGATACTCGCGCCGCGTGGGCAGTGTGCGGCTTGGTCGCGGCGGCGCCTTTTGCGCAAATCGCCGGAAGAAGCGGGGTGGAGCTTGTGCTGCCAGGCCGCGCAACGATGGAGGTGGAGGCGCGCCCGGTGGCGGAGGGGTTTTTCCGGAAAAACCAAGCACGTCCTGGGTTGCCCCGAGCATTGCCCGCAGGCGGTACAGGTTGGCACGCAGAGTGACCGAAGCCCGGTTTTTGCGGAAAAATCACGGACTTATGGTACTGCAAAGCGCAATATTTAGCCAGTATTTATCTGTGGCCGCGCTGCGATAGTTGCTGTTCAACGACTCTAGCGTGCCGGTATCCGCTCACGGTATTCAGCTTCCACCCGGCCGAGCACGGACCAGAACGGACCCGGGGCGCGGCCGGCCAGGCGGGCTTCGAGCACGCCCAGGTGCACATGCCAGCCGCCGGCCACGTCCACCATGCCGTCGCGCGAGGACAGTTTGCGGTGGGTCAGCACCAGGCGCGTTTCCTTGCCTTCCGGCGACAGCTCGAAGGTGACCTCGGAAGGATGGCCGGGGGAGCCGCCCCAGGTGAAAGCCAGCAAATGCGGCGGTTCGCAGCGTGTGATGACGCCTTGCGTGGTGACGCCGCCTTCGTACGGCTTGTAGGCATCAGGCACCGGTTCGGCCACCGAGGACAGGTCCGCGTGCATGAAGCGCAGCGTCACGCCGCCGCCTTCGCGCAGCTCCATGTCGCCGGATGCCAGCCAGCGGCCGCGTTTTTCGGATTCGGTGAGAAAAGCCCAGACCTCGTCGACGCTGGCGGGCAGTATCCGCGTAAAGCGGATGGAGGTGGGGTCCAGAACGACGCCGTGATCACTCATGTGGTTCTCCAGAAGACGCGGCCGGGGACCGGCTGGCGGCGAGCGCGGCTTCCAGCGCGCCCAGCTTGCCCGACCAGAATTGTTCATAGAAGCGCAGCCATTGCATGGCCTCGGCCATGGGTTCGGGATTGAGGCTGCATACATGCGTGCGGCCGCGGATGGAGCGCCGCACCAGACCGGCGCGTTCCAGGGCCTGCACGTGTTTGGAGGCGCCCGCGAAACTCATGCTGTGGGGCGCCGCCAGTTCGCCGATGGTCTGTTCGCCCCGGGCCAGGCTGCGCAGCATGTCGCGGCGCGTGGGGTCGGCCAGCGCGCGAAAGACGGCATCGAGGGCGGGGGAGGGGATCGATTCAACCATGAGGTTGAATATAGTCCTGCCTCGCGAATTAATTCAACTAGTTGGTTGAATTTTTATGTAACCGCCTGCGGATGATCTTCTTCCATCGCCCCATATGCATCGGGGTACTGCGGCAGGCCGTCGGTGATGTCGAACCAGGGCGCCTTGCTGGCCACGTGGCAGTGGGCCGCCGGCTTGATGCCCGGGTCGTCGTCCAGCGGACCCAGAGGCAAGCCGTAGACGTCCGGCGTCTGGTCGAAGCGGGTCAGAAGGGGCGTGCCGCAGGCTTCGCAGAAGCCGCGGTAGCTGCCCGGAGACGAGCAGTACCAGGTGACGTGGTTTTCTCCGCGGGTCCAGGCGAAGTCCTTGGCCTGGACCGTCGCCCGGCTGCGGAATGCCGCGCCATGCGCCTTGCGGCAGATCGTGCAATGGCAGTTGAGGGCGTCGGTGAGCGGACCCGTGATCTCGTAGGCGACGCGGCTGCACAGGCAGGAACCTTTGATCATGATGAACGCCAGGCTGGTGGGGAATATCCCCAATATACCTGTGGCGCGCCGGGCTGGAGGCGGCCTTTGTGACGAACGTCTTTCAGATCGTTCCAGTGTCCCTATTTTCAGCCAAATGAATCGATTCCCGGGTCATCGTGTTGTCATGCCGCGAAAACAGAATGCCGCCATGAACACATCCAAGGGGACTCAACGATGACCTACGCCATCGAAGTACAAGGGCTCAGCAAGAGCTTCCACGCCGGCGCCAAGGCGCTGGACGGCGTGAACCTGCAAGTGGCCGACGGCGAGATGGTTGCCTTGCTCGGCGCCTCGGGTTCGGGCAAGTCGACGCTGCTGCGTCATCTGTCGGGTTTCGTGGCCGGCGACGCGGGCAGCGTGGCCGTCAACGGCCGCATGATCCAGCGCGACGGCCGCCTGAGCCGCGACGTGCGCTCCGCGCGCGCCGGCATCGGCTTCGTGTTCCAGCAATTCAATCTGGTGGGCCGCCTGCCCGTCATCACCAACGTGCTGACCGGCCTGCTGCCGCGCGTGCCGCTGTGGCGCAGCCTGACGCGCTGGTTCCTGCGCGGCGAAGTGCAGCAGGGCCTTGAAGCGCTTGCCCAGGTTGGTATAGACGACTACGCATTTCAGCGCGCCTCGACGCTGTCCGGCGGCCAGCAGCAGCGCGCGGCCATCGCCCGCACGCTGGTGCAGAACGCCCGCGTCATCCTGGCCGACGAACCCATTGCCTCGTTGGATCCGGAATCCTCGCGCCGCGTGATGGACACGCTGGCCCAGATCAACCGCAGCCGCAAGGTAGCCGTGGTGGTGTCGCTGCACCAGGTGGACGTGGCTTTGCGCTATTGCCCGCGGGTGGTGGCGCTGCGCCACGGCAAGGTGGTCTACGACGGCCCCTCCGCCGCGCTCACGCCTGCCATGCTGAGCGACCTGTACGGCTCCGAACTGAGCGAGCTGCTTCCCGAATATGCGCCGCAAGCGCCGGCCATGCCCGGCATGGCGCCGCTGTCCCGCCTGGCGCAAGCCGCCTGATACCCCGACCCATTTTCCCCGGAGCCTTCCATGCTACGCAGAACCTTTGTCACCCTGATCGCCGCCGCGGCCCTGTCCACGCAGGCCTACGCGCAAGACGCCAAAACCCTGAATTTCGGCATCATCTCGACGGAATCGTCGACCAACCTGAAGTCCGTGTGGCAGCCCGTCATCGACGACCTGAGCCGCGCGATCGGCGTGCCGGTCAAGCCCTTCTTCGCGTCCGACTACGCCGGCATCATCGAAGGCATGCGCTTCAACAAGGTGCAGATGGGCTGGTTCGGCAACAAGTCCGCAATCGAGGCGGTGGACCGCGCCAAGGGCGAAGTGTTCGCTTCCGTCATCGACAAGGACGGCAACCCCGGCTACTGGTCGCTGCTGATCGTCAACAAGGACAGCAACCTGAAGACCCTGGACGACGTGCTCAAGCGCGGCGGCACGCTGAGCTACGGCGCGGGCGATCCCAACTCGACCTCGGGCACGGCCGTGCCCGGCTATTACCTGTGGACCGCCAACAAGATCGAACCCAAGACCTTCTTCAAGACGGTGCGCGCCAGCAATCACGAAACCAATCTGCTGTCGGTCATCAACAAGCAGGTCGACGTGGCCGTCAACAACACCGAGGCGCTGGAGCGTTATCGCCTGAACACGGGCAAGGACGCCAACGACAGCGTGCGCGTGCTGTGGAAGTCGCCGCTGATCCCCGCCGACCCGCTGGTCATGCGCAGCGACCTGCCGGCCGACCTGAAGGCCCGCATCCGCGACTTCTTCGTCAACTACGGCAAGGGCAAGGACGCCGAGCGTGAAATGGCCAATCTGAAGGCGCTGACCTATCAGGGCTTCCGCGTCTCCGACAACCAGCAGCTGGTGCCGATCCGTCAGATCGAGCTGGCGCGCGAGAAGGCCAAGGTCGAAGCCGACGCCACGCTGGGCCAGGCCGAAAAGCAGAAACAGCTGGCCGAACTGGACAGCAAGCTGGCCAGCCTGGGCCAGCCTGCCGCCAAGCAATAAGCCTGCAAGCGGCAAGCCGGTGCGCCGCGGGCGCGCCGGCTTGCCCGCAACTGAAACCCAACCAGCGGATCGCCTTTTCCTATGAACGTAGCCATGCAGACCTCCCGCCTTTCCGCCGCGCCGCGCTCGTCGCTGCCAGTCCTGCTCGTATGGGCCGTCGTGCTGGCGCTGCTGGTCATGTCGTGGCAGGGCGCCGACATGCGGCCCCTGGACCTGCTGCGCGATTCGGGCAACATGGCCCAGTTTGCCGCCGACTTCTTTCCGCCGAATTTCCGCGACTGGCGCATGTACCTGGACGAGATGATCGTCACCGTGCAGATCGCGGTCTGGGGCACCTTCCTGGCCATCGTGGTGGCGGTGCCGCTGGGGCTGCTGTGTTCGTCGAACATGGTGCCGGCCTGGGTGTACCAGCCCATGCGGCGCCTGATGGACGCGTGCCGCGCCATCAATGAAATGGTGTTCGCCATGCTGTTCATCGTGGCGGTCGGGCTGGGCCCGTTCGCCGGCGTGCTGGCGCTGTGGGTGCACACCACCGGCGTGCTGGCCAAGCTGTTCTCGGAAGCGGTCGAGGCCATCGATCCGCGTCCGGTGGAAGGCGTGCGCGCCACTGGCGCGAATGCGCTGGAGGAAATCGTCTACGGCGTGATTCCGCAGGTGCTGCCGCTGTGGATCTCGTATTCGTTGTACCGCTTCGAATCCAACGTGCGCTCGGCCTCGGTGGTCGGCATCGTCGGCGCGGGCGGCATCGGCACCGTGCTGTGGGAAATCATCCGCAGTTTCCGCTACGCCGAAACCTGCGCCGTGATGATCATCATCGTGGCTTTCGTGGTCATCATCGACATGGCGTCGGCGCGTATCCGGCGCGCGCTCATCTGAGCCTGCGCGGGGCCCGGGCGGGCCCCGCCGGCCTCAGGCCTGCGGAAGCAGCGCCTGGAACGCAGGCAGCGCCAGCAGGCCCGCCAGCTGCGCGGCCTGCACATCGGCTTCCGACACCACCGCGCGCGGCATCAGGAAGTTGACGGTGCCCAGGCAGACCTCGCCGTACACCACCGGCACGTTGATGACGGAGCGCAGGCCCAGGCGCTGGATCGCGTCATGGTCGTTGAAGAACTCGCGGATCGCCTCTTCGCCTTCACCTACGAACACTTTTTTTTCCAGCAGGACGTGGCGGCCCCAGGCCGTGCCGCTCTTGTCCTTGCTGCCGCCGGGCGGATAGGCTTCGGGGTTGGAGCTATACAGCCGCAGCACCCGCATGGCCTGCGCGTCATAGCGGTTGACCGTGCACAGCGTGTGCGCCAGCGCGGCATGCGCATGGGCGTCGATGGCCCGGAAGGCCGCCGTGGAATCGGCGGCGGCGTATGCCTGGACAATGGCGGCCACGCCGGCCTGCGTCGGCGCAGCGGAACGGATGCTTACGGTCATTCGGCGGTGATTCCCAGTTCTTTGATCAGCTTGCCGTACTTGTCGGCATCGCGCGCCAGGATCTGGCCGAATTGCTCCGGCGTGGTCTCGGTCAGCAGCACGCCCATGTCGCCCATTTTCTTGATGACTTCGGGACGCTTGAGGATCAGGTTGATCTCGCGGTTCAGGCGCGCGGTCAGTTCGGGCGGCATGCCTGCCGGGCCGAAGGCGCCGTACCAGACCGACAGCTCGTAGCCCGGCAAGGTCTCGGCCACCGTGGGCACCTCGGGCAGCAGCGGCGAACGCGCTTCCTCGGTGACGGCCAGCAGCTTCAGCTTGTTGTTCTGCACGTGCGGCAGGGTCTGCGTGCCGGCGCTGAACAGCACCTGCGTGCGGCCGGCCACGGTGTCCAGCACCGCGGGCGCGCCGCCGCGGTAGGGGATGTGCATCATCTTCACGCCGGCGGCCTTCTCGAACAGCGCGGCGCTCAGGTGGTTGGTGGAGCCCTGGCCGGCGGAGGCATAGGCCACGGTGCCGGGATTGGCCTTCAGGTAGGTGATGAATTCCTTCACGTTGGACGCAGGGACCGACGGGTTCACCACCAGGGTGTTGGTGACCAGCGCGAGTTCGGCGATGGGCGTGAAGTCCTTCACGCCGTCGAACGGCATGCTGGAGTAGAGCGCCTGGTTCATCGTGTGCGTGCTCATCGAGCCGACCAGCAAGGTGTAGCCGTCGGGCTTGGCACGCGCCACGAAGGTGGTGCCGATGTTGCCGGACGCGCCCGAGCGGTTTTCCACGATCACGGGCTGGCCCAGCGATTGGGTCAATCCTTCGGACAGCACGCGCGCCAGGATGTCGGTGGAGCCGCCCGCGGCCCACGGCACGATCAGCGTGATGGGTTTTTCGGGCCACGCGGCGTGGGTGAGCGCGGGCGCGGCCAGCGCCAGTCCCAGCGCGCACGTGCGCAGCAGTCGTTTGAATTGCAGTTTCATGGTGTTTACCCCTTTGCTTGATGTCCGGTCTGTGTGCCGGTTGAATGAAACAGGTTCAGCGGCCGGCGGCATAGCCCTGCATGCCGCGCGGGTTGGCGCCGGCGCGCAGCAGCAGGCCGCCGCCCGCGGCAGGCTCGCGGGTGCAGGCGCTGATGCGGCCTTCGGACCAGTCCGGCCCCACCTTGACCTCGTGGCCCGCCGCGCGCAGCGCCTCCAGCGTGGCGGCCGGCATGCGCGATTCCACGGTCAGCCGGTTCAAGGTCAGGCTGCGCGGCCAGAACGAGCCCGGGAAGTGATCGATATGCCAGGAGGGCGCTTCGATCGCCTCCTGCAGGTTCATGCCCATGACATGGCGCAGGAAGAACGCCACCGTCCATTGGTCCTGCTGGTCGCCGCCTGGCGTGCCGAATGCCATGTAAGGCTGGCCGTCGCGCAGCGCGAGACCCGGCGACAGCGTGGTGCAGGGACGCTTGCCCGGCTGCAGCTGGCCCGGCACGCCTTCGTCCAGCCAGGTCATCTGCAGGCGGGTGGTCAGCGGGAAGCCCAGGCCGGGCACGACGGGGCTGGATGACAGCCAGCCGCCCGACGGCGTGGCGGCCACCATATTGCCGTCGCGGTCGATGACGTCGATCTGGCAGGTGTCGCCCACGAATATCTCGCGCGCCGCCCATTCGGCTACCGGCGGCAGCGCGGCGAAGGTCGGTTCGCCCACGCCGAAGCGGGGGTCGGAGGCAGCCAGGGTGCGCACGGCTGCGTCCAGGTCGGGCAGGCGCGGCGCCTGGCCGCCCGGGCAGCCAGGCAGGAACTCGGACGACGCGCGCGCGCCGATGCCTGCCGCGCGGGAGCGGGCGTATTCATCGCTGAGCAAAGCGGCCAGCGGTACTTGCGTGTGGTCAGGGTCTCCGTACCAGGCCGTGCGGTCGGCGAAGGCCAGCTTGGCGGCTTCGGCCACGTAGTGCACGAATTGAGGCGAGGTCGGTTCCAGTCCGGTCAGGCCCAGGTGCCGCAGTATCGCCAGTTGCTGCAGGTGGACCGGGCCTTGCGACCAGACCCCGCACTTGGCCACCGTGTAGCGGCCGTACTGCACGGTGAGGGGCTCGTCGTAGGTGGCGCGCCAATCGGCCAGGTCGGACTTGCGCAGCAGGCCGCGGTTGCGCTGGCCCGTGGTGTCGCGCACCTCGGCCCGGGTGTAGTAGTCGTCGATCGCGTCGGCCACGAAGCCGCGGTACCAGAGCTCCAGCGCGGCGTCGATGCGGCCGCGCCGGTCGGTGCTGCTGGCATGCGCTTCGTCCAGGATGCGGGTGTAGGTGGCGGCGATGGCGGGCGTGCGGAACAGTTCGTCAGGCGCAGGCACGCGGCCGCTGGGCAGCCAGACGTCGCGCGAACTGGTCCATTCGTCGCGGAACAGCGCTTGTACCGCCAGAATGGCCTGCGAGATGCGCGGCACCAGCGGAAAGCCGTTGCGCGCATAGTCGATCGCCGGGCGCAGCACGTCGGCCAGTTCCCAGGTGCCGTAGTCGCGCAGCAGGGTCAGCCAGGCGCCGAAAGCGCCGGGTACCGTGGCGGGCAGCAGACCGATGCCGGGCACCAGTTCCAGGCCCAGGCTGTGGAAATAGGCGGGCGTGGCCAGCGCGGGCGCGGGGCCCTGGCCGCAGAGCGCGCGCATGCGCTGTTCCCGCTCGCTCCAGAACAGGATGGGCACTTCGCCGCCGGGGCCGTTCAGGTGCGGTTCCACGATCTGCAGCGTGAAGCCGCCCGCGACCGCCGCGTCATAGGCATTGCCGCCGCGCTCCAGCACGCTCATGGCCACTTGCGAGGCCAGCCAATGGGTGGAGGAAACCACGCCAAAAGTGCCGCGTATTTCGGGGCGGGTAGTGAAGGATGCGCTCATGAGGCCGGTCCGGGCAGCAGGGGATGGTTGCAGTATAGGGTCATGAAATAACTGTTTTTTCCTTTGTTGGCATAATTGAATAACCAATTGGTTATAGGAAAGATCGTGACCTGGGATGCAGCCCGTCTCGCCAACCGCCTCAAGCATCGCCACCTGGCGCTGCTGATCGAAATCGCCAGGCACGGCTCGCTCACGCGCGTGGCCGCCGCGGCCGGCATCAGCCAGCCCGCCGTCACCAAGGCGCTCACGGAGATCGAGGACATCTTCGGCGCGCCGTTGTTCACGCGCACCGGGCGCGGCCTGCAACCCACGCCGCTGGGCAACCTGGCCCTGGTGCGCGCGCGCCACATGCTCAGCGACCTGGACCTGTGGGCGCGCGAGGTCGAGGCCCTGCACGCCGGCCGTTCCGCGCATCTGCAGGTGGGCGTGGTGCCCTACGTGTCCAGCGCCTTGCTGACGGCGGCCATCAGCCGCCTGCACCAGCGCCACGGCGTGACGCTCAGCCTGCACCGCGCCACCACCGACCATCTGGTGCCCATGCTGCGCCAGCATGAACTGGATTGCATCATCAGCCGCGCCACTTCGACCGTGGCGCCGGAGGATCTGATCCACCGCGTGCTGTACCGCCAACGGCCGCGCCTGATTGCGCATGGCCGGCTTGCGCAGCGGCTGGCGCGGCGCAAGCCGGACTGGGCCGCCGTCGCGGCAATGGACTGGGTCCTGCCGGCGGCCAACACGCCGACGCGGCAACTGATCGTGGAGCACTTCATCCGCGCCGAATTGCAGCCGCCATCGCCAGTGTTGGAGGCGTACTCCACCGACGTGATCGAAGGCATGCTGACGGTGAACGAGACCCTCATCTCCGTGGTGCCGGAGGACATCGCGCGCGAACTCTGCCAGCGCGGCAAGCTGGGCATGGTGCCTTGGGACTTCGGCTGGGAATTGCCGCCCATCAACCTGATACGGCGCAAGCGCGAACAGCCGCTGGCGGCGGAGGAATGCTTTTCGGAGATCCTGCTGGATCTGTGCGGCGACGCCGCCGCGCCCTGGGGCCAGGGCGATCCGCGTTGACCGGCGGCGCTAGGCGTTGAGCTTGTCGCGGGCGATGTTCAACAGTGCGGCGGCAGCGGTTTCCGGGGCAGCATCGTTGCTGACGCGCAGCAGCCGGCATTGTTGCGGCACGGGGAATGCCTGCATCGCGCGCGCCAGGCGCTGCGCGATCTGTTCCGCGCTTTCCCGGCCGCGTCCCGCCAGGCGGCGGACGAGCTGGCCGGGATCGACCGTGACCTCCACGGCGGTCAAGGCCGGGTAGCGCGAGTGCGCCTGTTCCAGGTGCGCGCGCGAGCCGTTGATGATGACCGCGGCGCCGCAGGAGAGCCAGGCGTCTATTTCGATGCCGATGCCGTAATGCAAGCCATGGCTGGCCCAGCGCAGGGCGAAGCAGCCCAGCGCGGCGCGGCGTCCGAACTCGTCTTCGGTCAGGCATAGCGCGTCTTCGGTGGCGCCGCTGTCGCGCGTGATGTAGCGATGCGCGACCAGCACGGGCTCGTCGCCGCGCAGTTCCGCGCGCAGCAGGCGCAGCAAGGTGTCCTTGCCGCTGCCCGATGCGCCCATCAGGTAGATCAGCCTGGTGCCGTCGGCGGGAACCGAGGTGCTCATGCTGCCGCCGGCCCTTGCAGATAGCCGGCCCCGGCCGCATCGGCGCTGGTGCCGTCAAAGCCGTAGTGCCGTGCCGCGACAAAGTCCGCGCCTGGCGCGGGCTGCACGTAGACGCTGACTCCGGGAACGGCCATGGGCTGTCCGCGCAAGGGATCGGCGAACGCGGCGATTTCAGCCTGCGCTTGCGACAGCGCCTCGCCGTGCAGCTTGCCGGTCAACGTGATGTGGAAGACGTAGGTATCGAATACGTACGGATAGCCCCAGCGCGCCAGCATGGATTGCTGCGGCGGACTGAGCGATTGCGGTTGGCGGCGCGCGGTTTCCTCAGGCGTGGGCGGTGCGCGCAAGGAGTCCAGGTCGCGCACGGCGGCTTCGGCCAGGGCCTGGATGCGCGCGCGTCCCTGCGTGTCGGATGCAGCGATGCGCCAGGCCAGGAAGCCGCGCAGCGGTTCGCACTCCAGTTCCAGCGAGAATGGCGTGCCGCCTGCGGCCAACTGGCGGGCGGCCGCGTCGACTTGTTCGGGGCTGGCGCCCGGATTCAGCCGGAAGGGCGGCTTCAGCGTCGCATGCAAGCCATAGTGGCGCGGCGCTTCGGTCCAGCCGCGCGACGCCGCGTTCTGGCCCGGCAGCGGCGGCAGCGCCAGGCCGGTGTCGGCGCAGCGGCCCAGCCAGCGGCTGCCGTGTTCGCGCCAGGGGCCGGTGGGCGCCAGGTACAGGGCGTAGCGATGGGCGAGCGGCATGGTCAGGCCGCCATGCGCTGGCTATGGCTGTCGCCGAAGGCGCGCGTGGCATAGCGCAGTTCGCCGCCCACGATCGCGGCGCAGACGCGGGGCAGGCCCGGCACCTGGTCGTCCACCACGATGGCGTCGGCGATCAGCCCCGGCGCCAGTGCGCCGCGGTCCTTCAGGCCGGCGGCTCGGGCAGGATTCAGCGACACCAGATCCCAGGCCTGCGCCAGCGGCAGCACGCCGTCGTTGGCCAGCTTCATCACGGCGGCCAGCGGGGCAGGGTAGTAATAGTCGGACGTCAGAATGTCGCACAGGCCCGCACGGATCATTTCGGTGGCGCCGGGTGCGCCAGTGTGGCTGCCGCCGCGCACGACGTTGGGCGCGCCGAAGACCACCGAATCACCCAGGTCGCGGGCCACGCCGGCGGCCTCGCGGGTCAGCGGAAACTCCGCCACGCCGCAGCCCAGCTGGTGGTAGTAGCGGCGGGTGGCGGCATCCGGATCGTCGTGCGAGGCCACCTTCAGGCCCGCTTCCTGCGCGCAGCCGGTCAGCTCGCGCATGGCATCGGCCACCGCGTCGGCGGCAGCCATGGCGGCGCGGATGCGGTCCTGGAAGACGTCGAGGTCGCACTCGGCGCGGTTGGCGTACTGCATCAGCTTGCGCTCGTCGCCCAGACGGCGCGCCATGCTGGGCAGGTGGTCGTTCAGGGCCAGGAAACGCACGCGGCCGTCGCGTATCCATTGCTGGGCAATCTCCAGGCCGCCCACGTGATGGGTTTCGAAGCGCAGGTGCACATAGTGCCGCGCGCCCATGAGATGGCGCATTCTTTCCAGCGCGTCGAACATGCGTTCGGCGTAAGCCTCGCCGCGCAGCCCGCCTTCCCAGGACAGGGTCACGCCATGGAACTCGGTGGTGATGCCGTTGGCCAGCAGTTGGCGGTCCACGTCGAACAGGGCGCTGTCGTAGGGAAACGTCACGCTGGGCCGCGGCATGACGGCGCGCTCGAAGGCGTCGCCGTGCAGGTCCACGATGCCGGGCAGCACCAGCAGATTGCCGGCGTCGAACCAGGGCGCGCCCCGCGGCGCCGCGGCGGCGGAGCCTTCGATCAGTCCGCCATGGAACCGCAAGCTGGCCTGTTCGACGCCGCGCGGCGTCAGGATGCGTTGGCCTGTGACACCGGCCAGGGGCGAGGGGGCGTGCGTGTGTGTGTTCATGGCGTGACGTTAGTGGGATTGCATTACAACCAGATGTCTAGATGAGTTAATCCATTAGTCGGAGCCTTCCGCGCCGCCTGCGCGCGCAGGCGGCGGCCTGGCGTCAGCTGTCGTCCGTCACCATCAGCTGGACCATGTCGCCCACGAAGCGCGCCACGCTATATTGCAGCGGCGAGCCTTCCTGGTCCACATTTAAGGCCTCCACCTGAAGAATGGGGCGGGTCTTGGGCTGGCCCAGCAGGCGGGCGATTTCGGGCGTGGGCAGGGCGGCGGTGATGCGCGACCACTTGCGCGTGTAATCGCCGATGCCATAGTGGGCATAGACCTTGGAGATCGAGCGCAGGGACGCCAGGCGGTCGGCGAAGTCGGGGAAGCGCTTTTCGTCGAAGAAATGTTCCGAGACGCTGATGGGGCGGTTCTCGGCTTTGCCCACGATCTGCACGCGCAGCAGCGGCGCGGCGCGGCTCAGGCCCAGGTGCTTGGCGATGTCGCCGGCGCGCAGGCTCTGGCTGCCCAGGACTTCCTGGTGGCCCAGCATGCCCTGGCTGCGCAGGTTCTCGGAAAAGCGCGTGCGCTTGCCGATGGCGTAGTCGATCGCGTGTTCCTGGACGAAGGTACCGCGGCCTTGTTCGATGCGGACCAGGCCGCCTTGTTCGAGTTCGCCCATCGCGCGGCGGATGGTGTGGCGGTTGACGGAAAACTTGGCGGCCAGCTCGGGCTCGGACGGCAGCTGTTCGCCTGCCGCATAGAGCTTGTTGCGGATATCGTCCGCCAGCGCTTCGCCGATTTGCCGCCAGACGGCGATGCCGGAACCTCTTTCGACCATAGGGTGTGCTCGTGCTGTCACATCAGCTTAATGAAGAATGGCAGTGATTGTGCACCATGCGACGGCAGCCGCAAAGGCGCTGCGGGCACGCTGCAACTGTCATCAAAAATTCACGCCAGGCTGTTGAACTTCGTTTTCAGAGCGATCATACTCCATCCGGTCGTCTAGACGTTTAGAGGAAAAAGATGGATCACCCCAAGACAGGGCAGGATGCGGCGGGCGCCCAACGCGCCGCCTGGATGCGCGTGCTGGCGCTGGCCGATCCGGCCGCGCTGGATGGCGCCTTTTGCGCGCTGGCGGGCAAGCCGGAACACCAGACATTGCGCCCCGCGCAGACCGGCATGGCCATGGTGCGCGCCCGCAGCGGCGGCACCGGGGCCCGCTTCAATCTGGGCGAAATGAGCGTGACACGTTGCGCGGTGACGATGGGCGAGGGCGTGGTCGGCGTGGCCTACGTGCAGGGCCGCTCGCAGCGCCATGCCGAGCAGGCCGCCGTGGCCGACGCCCTGCTGCAACTGCCGGAATGGCATGACACGGTGCAGGCCCAGCTGATCCAGCCGCTGGCCCGCCTGCATGCCGAACGGGTCGAGCGCCAGGCCCGCGTGGCGGCGCAGACCAAGGTGGAATTCTTCACGATGGTGCGAGGCGAGGACTGACATGCAGCAACAGATACAAGCCGCCGCGGCCTCGGGCCGGGCGCTGCTCCCCGGATTCGCGGATCCCGTCGGCGACGCGCAGACCACGTTCCGCGCCGCGCTCGACGCGATGGCCCACCCCGGGCGCATCCATGAAATCCTGATCGAAACCGGCGTGCCGACGGGCCTGTCGCCCGCCATGACCGCGTTGCTGCTGACGCTGGTGGACGTGGACACGCCGCTGTGGCTGCCCGAAACCGTTAGCGCGGACGCGATCGCCTTCCTGCGATTTCATTGCGCCTGCCCCATCGTGCCGTCGCCCTCGCTGGCGCGTTTCGCCGCGGTGCCGGCTGGCAGCAAGGCGCCGGCGCTTTCGGCTTGCCACCAGGGTGATCCGGCCTATCCCGATCTGTCGACCACCTTGCTGATCGAGGTCGAATCCCTGTCGGGCGGGGAACCCGCCATCCTCAGCGGTCCGGGGATCAAGAGCCAGCAGCTCCTGCATGCGGCAGGGCTGCCCGAGGGCTTCTGGCGCGAATGGCGCCTCAATCATCAACGGTTTCCGCTTGGCGTCGATGTGTTGTTGACGCAGGAGCGGCGGATCTGCGCGCTGCCGCGCAGCACGCGCAAGGAGAGCTGACATGTACGTAGCCGTGAAAGGGGGCGAACGCGCCATCCTCAATTCCTACCGCATGCTGGACGACTACCGGCGCGGCGACCGCGAAGTACCCGAGCTGAGCCTGGACCAGATCCGCGAACAGATGCCGCTGGCGGTGTCGCGGGTCATGGCCGAGGGCTCGCTTTACGATCCGCAACTGGCGGCGCTGGCCATCAAGCAGGCGGCGGGTGACCTGATCGAAGCGGTGTTCCTGCTGCGCGCCTACCGCACCACCTTGTCGCGCTTTGGCTATACCCAGCCCATCGACACCGGCCGCATGCGCCTGCAGCGTCGCATCTCGTCCACCTTCAAGGACGTGCCTGGCGGGCAGATCCTGGGGCCGACCTACGACTACACCCAACGCCTGCTGGACTTTTCGCTACAAGCGCAGCGCGAGGCCGACGCCTTGCCGCCGGGCGGCGAGGCGCTGGACAGCGCCATGCCGCGCGTTACCGACCTGCTGGCGCATGACGACCTGATCGACGCGGAAGCCGTGCCCGAAGGCGATCCCGAACCTTTCGACCTGACCCGGCAGCCGCTGGATTTCCCGGCCTCGCGCGCGGCCCGCCTGCAGAACCTGGCGCGCGCGGACGAAGGCTTTCTGTTGTCCATGGGTTATTCGACCCAGCGCGGCTATGGCAACACCCACCCCTTCGCCGCCGAGATCCGCTACGGCGCGCTGGAGGTGGAAATGCATATCGAGGAACTGGGATTCGCCGTCACCGTGGGCGAAATCGAGATCACCGAATGCCAGATGGTCAGCCAGTTCGCCGGCAGCGCCGAGGAAGGCCCGAAGTTCACCCGGGGCTACGGCCTGACCTTCGGCTATGGCGAACGCAAGTCCATGTCGATGGCGCTGGTGGACCGCGCGCTGAAGGCGCGCGACCTGGGCGAACGCGCCGATTCCCCGGCCAACGACCACGAGTTTGTGCTCTATCACAGCGACAACGTCGAAGCCTCCGGTTTCGTGCAGCATTTGAAGCTGCCGCACTACGTGGACTTCCAGGCCAACCTGGAACTGTTGCGGCGCATGCGCGCCGAACGCGCCGCGCCAGAGGCCGCGCGCAACGATCTGATGGACGAGGCGGTTTCCCCATGACGACGCAATACGCAACGGTCGAACGCGACGACCACTACAACTTCGCCTATCTGGACGAATCCACCAAGCGCATGCTGCGCCGCGCCTTGCTCAAGGCCGTCGCCATCCCCGGCTACCAGGTGCCTTTCGGCAGCCGCGAAATGCCGCTGCCCTATGGCTGGGGCACCGGCGGCATCCAGGTGACGGCGTCCATCATCGGCGCGAACGACGTGCTCAAGGTGATCGACCAGGGTTCGGACGACACCACCAACGCGATCAACATCCGCCGCTTCTTCGGCCGGGTCACGGGCGTGGCGACGACGGAATCCACTTCTGCCGCCACCATCGTGCAGACCCGCCATCGCATCCCCGAGACGCCGCTGGCGGAGGGGCAGATCATGGTGTTCCAGGTGCCCATCCCTGAACCGCTGCGCTGGCTGGAGCCTTCCGAAACCGAGACGCGCACCATGCACGCGCTGGCCGAATACGGCGGCATGCACGTCAAGCTGTACGAAGACATCGCGCAGCACGGCCATATCGCCACCACCTATGACTACCCGGTCATCGTGAACGGGCGCTACATGATGCGGCCGTCGCCCATCCCCAAGTTCGACAACCCCAAGCTGGACCGCAGTCCCGCGCTGATGCTGTTCGGCGCGGGCCGAGAAAAGCGGGTCTACGCGGTGCCACCCTACACCCAGGTGAAGAGCCTGGACTTCGAGGACCATCCGTTCCGGGTGGAGACCTGGAGCGAGTGCTGCGACCTGTGCGGATCGCGCGATAGCTATCTGGATGAAATCATTCTGGACGACGCCGGCACGCGCCGCTTCGTCTGCTCCGACACCGAGTACTGCAACGACCGCCAGGCGCAGCAGGGTGCGCAACAAGCCAACCAGGAGACCGCGGCATGAACGTCCAACCCTTGCTTTCGGTGCGCAACATGACGCGCACCTGGGACGGCGTGCATGGCTGCCGCAACGTCAACTTCGATCTGTATCCGGGCGAAGTCCTGTGCGTGGTCGGCGAGTCCGGCTCCGGCAAGAGCACGCTGCTGTCGGCCGTGTCGTACCAGACCCGGCCGGACGCGGGCAGCGTCTGGTACGACACCCGCGACCAGGGCTTTACCGATTTGGCCGCGCTGCCCGGGGCGCGCCTGCGCCTGCTGTCGCGCACCGATTGGGGCTTCGTGCGGCAGAACGCCAGGGATGGCTTGCGCATGCAGGTCAGCGCGGGCGCCAACATCGCCGAGCGGCTGATGGCGGTGGGTGACAGGCACTATGGCGACCTGCGCCAGGCCGCCGGCAATTGGCTGCAAAAGATGGAAATCGACGCGGGCCGGCTGGACGACAGGCCCACCTCGTTCTCGGGCGGCATGCAGCAGCGCCTGCAGATCGCCCGCAACCTGGTGACCCATCCGCGCCTGGTGTTCATGGACGAACCCACGGCTTCGCTCGACGTGTCGGTGCAGGCGCGCCTGCTGGACCTGCTGCGCCAGCTGGTGGCCGACCTGGGCCTGGCCGCCATCGTCGTGACCCACGACCTGGCCGTGGCACGCCTGCTGGCGCACCGGACCCTGGTCATGCGCGGCGGCGAAGTCGTCGAAAGCGGCCTGACCGACCAGATCCTCGACGATCCGCAGCATCCCTACACCCAGTTGCTGGTGTCTTCCATTTTGCAGAGCTGACCATGCCTGAAAAGACTCCCATGATTGAGGTGCGGGGCCTCGGAAAGATGTTCACCCTGCATAACCAGGGCGGCATGCGCCTGCCCGTGCTGGAGTCGGTCGACTTCGACGCGGCCGCCGGTGACTGCCTGGTGCTGGCGGGACCGTCCGGCACCGGCAAGAGCACCTTGCTGCGCTGCCTTTACGGCAACTATCTGGCGACCGAGGGCAGCATCCGGGTGCGCTGGAACGACGAATGGGTGGAGCTGGCCGGCGCTCCCGAGCAGCGCATCCTGGCGTTGCGGCGCGAGGTGATCGGCTACGTCAGCCAGTTTCTGCGCGTGATTCCGCGCGTGTCGGCGCTGGACGTGGTGGCCGAGCCACTGCGCGCGGCGGGCGTGGAGGCCGATGAGGCCCGTTCCCGCGCAGCGGCCCTGCTGCAGCGCCTGAACGTGCCGCCGCGCCTGTGGGGTCTGGCGCCCGCCACGTTCTCGGGCGGCGAACAGCAGCGCGTGAACATCGCGCGCGGCTTCATCGCGCGCCATCCTGTCCTGTTGCTGGACGAACCCACCGCCTCGCTGGATGCCGACAACCGCCAGGTCGTGATCGCGCTGATCCGCGAGGCAATGGCCGAAGGCCGCTGCCTGCTGGGCATCTTCCACGATGCCGAAGTGCGCGATGCCGTCGCCACGCAGACCCTGGCCTTGCGTCCCGCCCAACCCGCCCTGGCCGACCTGGAGCAATGATGCAGAGCACCTATCTCACCCATGCCCGCGTGGTGCTGCAGGACCGCGTCCTGGAGGACAGCGCCGTGCTGATCGACGATGGCCGCATCGTCGCCATCGAACCTGCCGGGGCACGCGCGGACTACGAGATCGACCTGCGCGGCCAGACCTTGCTGCCGGGATTGATCGACCTGCACTGCGACGCCATCGAAAAGGAAGCCGAGCCGCGTTCGCGGGTGCTGTTTCCGCTGGATTTCGCGGTGGCTCAGGTGGACCGCCGCAATGCCGCGGCCGGTATCACCACGCCGTATCACGCGCTGTCCTTCGCCAACAGCGAGTGGGGCGTGCGCAACAACCAGACGGCGGCGGAAGTGGTGCGCACGGTGCGCGCCTTCGGCCAGCACAGCCTGGTGGACAACCGCGTCCATTGCCGCTACGAAGTGACCGACGCGACCTCGGTCGATGTGCTGCGCGCGCTGATGGACGAGGGCGCGGTGGACCTGCTGTCGGTCATGGACCATTCGCCCGGCCAGGGCCAGTTCAAGACGCTGGAGTCCTATCTGCAATACATGATGGGCAACCATGCGATGAGCCGCGAACAGGCCGAGGAGGCCGCGCAGGCCAAGACGCGCGCCAAGGACGGCGCGGTAGCGCGGGTGGAGGCGTTGCTGTCGCATGCGCAGGGGCTGGGCATACCGACAGCCAGCCATGACGACGATTCGATCCATCGCATCGCCACCATGCGCAACCTGGGCGTGGCCATGAGCGAATTCCCGATCACCCTGGATACCGCGCGCGCCGCGGTGTCCTGCGGGCTGCCTACCATCCTGGGCGCGCCCAACGTGTTGCGCGGCCAGAGCCAGAGCGGCTCCATGCGCGCCATCGACGCCATCCGCGCGGGCGTGGCCAGCTGCCTGTGCTCCGACTACCAGCCGTCGGCGTTGATCGCGGCGGCCTACACGGTGGCCGCGCAGACGGACCTGACGCTGCCGCAGGCGGTCGCGCTGGTGACGCTGAATCCGGCGCAGGCTTGCGGCCTGTCCGACCGCGGGCGCATCGCGCCGGGGCTGCGCGCGGACCTGGTGGCGGTGGCGCAAGTGGGCACGCAGCCGCTGATCAGCCATACCTGGTCGGCGGGGCGGCTGGTATTCTCGGCGCACTATCCGTCTGTGCGCGCGAGCGAGCAACGGGCGTCCGAAACGCAGGCCGTGGCGGCCTGAACCGGTTCCTGGAGAGAGATGTGTTGCATCCCATCGTGACAGCCGTGGCCTGCAGCCCGACGCACGGGTTCAGCAAGCCGGTGGTGCCGGCCATCATGTTGTTGAAGGGGCTGGGCGTGGAAGGCGACGCCCACATGGGCGTCACGGTCAAGCACCGCTCCCGCGTCAAGGCGGACCCGACGCAACCCAATCTGCGGCAGATCCACCTGATCCACGGCGAGCTGCACGACGAGCTGCAGCTTGCCGGCTTCAACGTGGCCGAAGGCACCATGGGCGAAAACATCACCACCCGCGGCATCGACCTGCTGGGCCTGCCGCGCGGGGCGCGCCTGCATATCGGCGCGCAGGCGGTGGTCGAGATCACCGGCCTGCGCAATCCGTGTTCCCAGCTCGACAACTACCAGCAGGGTCTGACCGCCGCGGTGCTGGGCCGCCATCCGGACGGCAGCCTGATGCGCCGCGCCGGCATCATGGGCATCGTGATCGAGGGCGGGGCGGTGAGCGCGGGCGATCCGATCCGCGTGGCGCTGCCCGAATTGCCGCACCTGCCGCTGGAGCGTGTCTGAACACCTTCTGCGCAGGCCCGGCCTGTCGCAAAAACATCGCCGGCATGCGCAGCCGGGAGGCCGCGCATCTGGTTAAATGACGGGAAAGGCGCGGCCGCGATTTCCGCGGCGCGCCGGCCCTTTTTCCGGAGTTTGCGATGGCACGATTCAATTTCACCCAGGATCCCGAGGAACCCGATCTGTGGGCCGCGGAGAACGTCGCCGCAGGCAAGGGCCGCCCGCCCATCCACGTGATGATCCAGACTGACGGCGAAGAGCCCGACAGCAGCGCGTCCAAGGTGGTCAAGGCCATCATCGACGATCTCGACGACCAGATCCTGGCCGCGGCCGAGTTCCTGCTGGAAAACTACTCCTACGAGCACTACAAGAAGCTCGGCCTGGACGACAACCAGCTGCTGCAGGAAGAAACCCCCGAAGCCATGGCCCAGCATGCCGTGCTGCGCGCGCTGTGGCTGTTCGACGAAGACGGCGACGGCTATGAACTGTGGTTCACGCTGCCCTGGGATCCGGTGCATACCTACGACGTGGAATTCGAGGACGGCGCGCCCGTCTCGTGCTCGGTCAACGACTGAGGCGCGCAGGCCCCAGGGGCGTGCTTATCGATCCAGCTCGAACTTCGTCGCCTGGCTCTGGCCCAGCGAATCGTCGTAGCGGTACAGCATCTTCAGGGACTTGCCCTTGCGCACAGTGTCGGCCGCGGTGTTCTCAAGCACCACGTCGATCTCGCGGCCGACGAATTCGGTGCAGTCGGTATCGGCGCGGGCGCCATCGGGGATGTCCGCGTTCCTGACCTTCAAGCGAAACATCAGTTGCGTCAGTTGCGTGCCGTCGGTGCGGTACTGGCGCATCACCACGGGCAGGTTGGCCACGGTGCCGCCCAGCTCGCAGGAAATGCGGGTCCAGGCGTAGGAGGCGGGCGCGGCGGACATCAGGGCCGCGGCTGCCAGGGCGCAGCGCAGGCTAAGGCGTTTCATGGCATGAGAACTGAGCGCGGCGCCCATGCGTGCCGCGCCGGGATGGGGAGCGAAGGGTTTTATATGTTGCTCCCGGCCATGGCGCCGGTCAAGCTGGCGCAAGCCATGAAAAAAACGGGCCATGCGGCCCGTTTTTCATTGCCTGCTGTTTCAGGCGTTCTGGTTTGCGGCCTGTCCCGGGGAGGCTTCCCCGGCTGCGACGGACTCGGTATCGGCCGTGTCCTCGCGATTGCCTTCCAGCTTGGAGATCACGGCGGTGGCCAGGCTGTTGCCGACCACGTTGGTGGCGGTGCGGCCCATGTCGAAGAACTGGTCGATGCCCATGATCAGCAACAGGCCTGCTTCCGGCAGGTGGAACATCGGCAGGGTCGCGGCCACCACCACGAGCGAGGCGCGCGCCACGCCGGCCATGCCTTTGCTGGTGACCATCAGCACCAGCAGCAGGGTCAGCTGCTGCGTAAAGCTCATCTGGATGTTGTAGGCCTGGGCGATGAACAGTACCGCGAAGGACTGGTACATCATCGAGCCGTCCAGGTTGAAGGAGTAGCCCAGCGGCAGCACGAAGCCCGAGATGCGCTTGGGCACCCCGAAACGGGTCAGCGCCTCGATGGTCTTGGGGTAGGCGGATTCGCTGCTGGCCGTGGAGAACGCCAGCAGCGTGGGCTCTTTGATCAAACCGCCCAGGCGGAAGGTCGACTTGCCCAGGAACAGGTAGCCCACGGCGAACAGAATGGCCCACAGCAGCGCCAGGCCCAGGTAGAACTCGCCTATCAGCTTGCCGTAGCTGACCAGCACGCCCAGGCCCTCGGTGGTGATGGCGGCGGCCATGGCGGCGAACACGCCCAGGGGCGCGAAGCGCATCACGTAGTCCGTCACCCGGAACATGATCTTGGCCAGTTCGTCGATCAGGTTGTAGATCGCGTTGTGGCCCTTGCCGCGGATGAAGGACAGGGCGGCGCCGAAGAACAGCGAGAACACCAGGATCTGCAGGATCTCGTTGTTGGCCATGGCCTCTGCGATGCTGCGCGGGAACACGTGCGTGATGAAGGCCTTGAGCGTGAAGTCGCCCGTCTTCAGGCCCGAGGTCAGGCCCGCGTCCGGCAGCGCCAGGTTCATGTGCGCGCCTGGCTGGAAGATGTTGACCAGTGCCAGGCCCAGCAGCAGCGACAGGGCCGATGCGGCGATGAACCAGACCATGGCGCGCATGCCGATGCGGCCCACGGCGCTGGCGTCGCTCATGCTGGCCAGGCCGGTCACCAGGGTGGCGAAGACCAGCGGGGCGATGATCATCTTGATCATGCGCAGGAAGATGTCGGTGACGAGACTGAAGTACGAGGCGATCTGCAACGCCTCTTTCTCATTCTGCGCGTAGTTGTGGCAGAAATAGCCCACCACGATGCCCAGCACCATGGCGATGCCGATGTAACGCGTCAGCTTCTTAGTGTTCATGATCAAAACGGAAAACAGGGATCGTTTGCCTGGCCCGGCAGGGCGGGCGCGCCGGCATGAGGGCGGGCAAGAGGATCCGGAGAGGGGATGCCAGGGTAGGCCGCGAGGCCCGGGTTTACCCTTGGGGCGCGATCTTAACGCCGCGCACCTGACACGCAGTTGTCAGGTTGGGGACGGATGGCGCCGCTTCCTGGGGCGACGGCAAATAGCAGGCGATAGCGAAGATGTATCAATTTGGAACGGCTGCGCTATCGCTCGCCGCCATGCCAGAATGGTTCAGCCCCAGCGCCCGCGAGCCCGGGGCAACACACGAACAACAGGCCCCTGCGCGGGGCCGCATGAGGAGACTAGGCAATGCCGAAACGCGAACTGTCCGTGCTGGCGTCCGGATACACCTATCTGGAGGGGCTGCGCTGGCACGAAAACCGCCTGTGGGCGTCGGACTTCTATACCGAGCAGGTCATCGCCGTGGACCTGGAGGGCAAGGTCGAGCAGATCTGCAAGGTGCCGCAGCAGCCTTCCGGGCTGGGCTGGCTGCCGGACGGCCGCCTGCTGATTGCGTCCATGAAGGACCGCAAGCTGCTGCGGCGCGAGACGGACGGCACGTTGGCCGTGCACGCCGACCTGTCGGCGTACACCGGTGGCCCGGTCAACGACATGGTGGTGGATGCGCAAGGCCGGGCCTATGTGGGCAATTTCGGTTTCGACCTGATGGCGGGCGAGCCGGTCCGCAATACCGGCATCGTGCGCGTCGATCCCGACGGCTCGGCGCGCCAGGTGGCCGAAGGGCTCTGCTTTCCCAACGGCTCGTTCATCACGCCGGACGGCAAGACCATGATCGTCAACGAAACCTTCGGCAACCGCATTTCCGAGTTCGACGTCCTGGCCGATGGCGGGCTGGGGCCGCGCCGCGACTGGGCCGATTTCGGCCCCTTGCCGGCCAGCGACGACCTGGGCGTGCTGATCGCCGCCTCCGCCATCGGGCCCGACGGCGGCGCGCTGGACGCGGAAGGCGCCTTGTGGGTGGCAGACGCCATCGGCAAGCGCATCGTGCGCGTGGCGCGCGGCGGCAAGATCCTGGAGCAGATCGACACCGGCGAATTCGGCATCTTCGCCGCCGCCCTGGGCGGGCCGGATGGGCGGACCCTGTTCATGGCGGCCGCGCCCGACTTCATCGAGGCCAACCGGCGCGCCAAGCACCAAGGCTGCATCCTGATGACCCGGGTGGACGTGCCGCACGCCGGCCGGCCGTAGACGCCGCGGCTTCTGGCGCGGCGCGCCCCGCCGCGCCATCGGTCCTTCGGGCGAGTCGAAGGCTGGCCTGAGCCTTTCGTGCTCATCTGAATGGACCGGATACGGGCGGTTGCAAGACCTTTCGTCGAATCCCCCGTAAAATCACCCCATTCAGCAAGTCTTCAATCATCTTTCAATAGACAGTACCTAAGGAGGACCACTCATGGCCCTAGTCTCCATGCGCCAGTTGCTCGACCACGCCGCCGAGCACGGCTACGGCATTCCCGCTTTCAACGTCAACAACCTGGAACAGGTCCAGGCCATCATGGAAGCCGCTGCGGAGACCGACAGCCCGGTGATCATGCAGGCCTCGGCCGGCGCGCGCAAATACGCGGGCGAAGGCTTCCTGAAGCACCTGATCCAGGCCGCCGTGGAATCCTATCCCCACATCCCCGTGGTCATGCACCAGGATCACGGCCAGTCGCCCAAGATCTGCCAAGGCGCCATCGACCTGGGCTTCTCCAGCGTCATGATGGACGGTTCGCTCAAGGAAGACGGCAAGACCATCGCCGACTACGACTACAACGTCGAAGTCACCAAGAAGGTCGTGGACACCGCCCACAAGCTGGGCGTGACGGTCGAAGGCGAACTGGGCTGCCTGGGTTCCCTGGAAACCATGGAAGGCGACAAGGAAGACGGCCACGGCGCCGACGGCAAGCTGACCATGGATCAGCTGCTGACCGATCCGGAACAAGCGGCCGACTTCGTGCGCCGCACGCAACTGGACGCCCTGGCCATCGCCATCGGCACCAGCCACGGCGCCTACAAGTTCACGCGCAAGCCCACCGGCGACATTCTGTCGATCTCCCGCATCAAGGAAATCCACGCTCGCCTGCCCAACACCCACCTGGTGATGCATGGCAGCTCCAGCGTGCCGCAGGAACTGCTGGCCGAGATCCGTGAATTCGGCGGCAACATGAAGGAAACCTACGGCGTGCCCGTCGAGGAAATCCAGGAAGCCATCAAGTACGGCGTGCGCAAGATCAATATCGACACCGATATCCGTCTGGCCATGACCGGCGCGATCCGCCGCTTCTTCGCTGAAAACCCGGAAAAGTTCGACCCGCGCGAATACCTGAAGCCGGCCCGCGCCGCCGCCAAGGCGATCTGTGTGGCTCGCTACACCGAATTCGGCACCGCCGGCAACGCCAGCAAGATCAAGGCCCTGCCGCTGACCGAAATTGCCGCGCAATACGCGTCGGGCAAGCTGGCTCAAGTGGTGCAGTAAGCAAAGCTGCGGGGCTGGACGCTTGAGGCGTCCGGCGCCCGGGCGCAATGAAAAGCGGTCCGCGCATGCGGACCGCTTTTTTTTGCCTGCGCCGCCGCTAGGGCGCAGGCGAGTTGCGGGGAAAGTGCGGCACGGTCCGGTCGACGTGGTGCCAGGACGGAGCCGAGTCGGTCCAGAGGCTGGCACGGGCGCGGAAGGCTTCCGGATCGTCCAGCGAACCGGCCCGCACGATGTCATAGCCCATGCCCGCCGAATTGCCGAACAGCGGAGTGCCGCAGTCCGCGCAGAAGCTGCGCATCACGGTATGGCCGGATTCGCCGCGGTAGCGGTGCTCTTTGGGGTTGCCGCGCAGGAGCGTGATGGAGCCGGAGGGGAAGATCAGGGCATGGGCCGGGGCGCCGCCGCTGGAATATTGGCAGTCCCGGCAATGACAGGTCGCCGCCATGATCGGTTCATCGGTGATGGCGTAGCGGATGGCGCCGCATTGGCAACCGCCAGTCAGGTGCACTTGCGCGTCGGCGTGGGCGCTGCGTTTGGGGGAAGCATCCTGCATACGGCTCTGTCTCCAGCTTGGGGTCAGCGCCGTGACGCCAGAGGCGGCCGGCGCGCATCATAGGGGAGGCAAGAGCCTAACCCGGCCGCCGGGCGGCGTCGAGGGGAGGCCCGGCAAAACCTGTCCATTTGCAGTAACCTATGCGCTTCGCAAGACCCACGCGCGTCGCGCCGGCCTTGCACGCGGTTCCCGGATTCCGTTCTACTTCCCGCCCTGGCGCCTGCCCGAGGCGGGAATCTTCATTATTGCCATAGGCCATTCCCGTGACTTCTGCTTTGCATCAATCCAGCATCAAGTCCTTGCCGCTGCTGGGCCGCGGTAAGGTGCGCGACATGTACGCGGTGGGCGACGACAAGTTGCTGATCGTCGCATCGGATCGCATCTCCGCATTTGACGTGATTCTTGACGACCCCATCCCCGGCAAGGGACAGGTGCTGACCGAACTGACCGAGTTCTGGCTGCAGAAGCTGGCCCACATCCTGCCGAACCACTCCACCGGCATCAAGCCCGAAGACGTGGTCGCGCCGGACGAAATCGACCAGGTGCGCGGCCGCGCCGTGGTGGTCAAGCGCTTGAAGCCCATCCTGGTGGAAGCGGTGGCCCGCGGCTACCTGATCGGCTCGGGCTGGAAGGACTACCAGGCCACCGGCGCCGTCTGCGGCATCAAGCTGCCCGCCGGCCTGCAACAGGCCAGCCAGCTGCCCGAACCCATTTTCACGCCCGCCGCCAAGGCCGAATTCGGCATGCACGACGAGAACGTGGACTTTGCCCACGTGGTCAAGGAAGTCGGCCAGGAAATGGCCGAGCGCATCCGCGACGTGACCCTCAAGCTGTACGCCGAAGCGGCCAAGTTCGCGGCCACCAAGGGCATCATCATCGCCGACACCAAGTTCGAATTCGGGCTGGACGACGATGGCACGCTGTACCTGATGGACGAAGTGCTGACGCCGGATTCCTCGCGCTTCTGGCCGGCCGACGGCTACCGCGTGGGCATCAGCCCCCCGTCGTTCGACAAGCAGTTCGTTCGCGACTGGCTGGAAACCCAGACCTGGGACAAGACCCCGCCCGCGCCGCGCCTGCCGCAGGACGTGCTGGAAAAGACCGCCGCCAAGTACCGCGAAGCCCTGGACCGCCTGGTCGCCTGAACGCTTACGGCCAAGGAAAACCCGCTCCTAGGGCGTCCGGATGACGAAAATCCGGATCGCACTTCGGTGTTGTGAAGCAGGGTTCTTGAGCCGCCGGCGTCCCGACTGCGGGATTCCGATGCTCGCCCCGGTGGGGCTGCGCTTCGGATCCCTCCGCCCGGCCACCGGCTCACGGCATCTGCCCGTGAGCGGGGGCCGAAACCAACGCATTGGGCGACTGCCAGCCGAGGTGGTCCGGAGCCGTCCGAAGCGCAGCCCCACTGGGGCGAGCATCGGAATGGCGCAGGGCTGCCTCGGCGGCTAAAGAACCCTGACATCCGCAAGCTCGAAGCCCTGCCGCACCGTACTTCGGTTTGGTGAAGCAGGGTTCTTGAGCCGCCGGCGTCTGGACTGCGGGATTCCGATGCTCGCCCCGGTGGGGCTGCGCTTCGGATCCCTCCGCCCGGCCACCGGCTCACGACATCTGCCCGTGAGCGGAGTCCGAAACCTACGCATTAGGCGACTGCCAGCCGAGGACCCGGAGCCATCCGAAGCGCAGCCCCATTGGGGCGAGCATCGGAATGGCGCAGGGCAGCCTCGGCGGCTAAAGAACCCTGACATCCGCAAGCTAGAAGCCCTGCCGCTCCCCCCCGGAAGTTGCCCTTACATGCAATTTCCGCGGGACGGTTCAGATGGAGCGGCTTTTTCGACCTGAAAGCGCCTGCCCTGCAAGGGTTATCAGGGCTTTCGATAAGATTTATTGCGAATTGTGACGTTATAATTCCCGGCTGCTTGCATGGGGACGTTCCCCAGAAAGGAGCTCCCAGCATGGTAATGATGTTGCCTTTCCTGACTGGCCTGATCGCGGTGTGGTTTGGCATGCTAGGCAGGCGCCGCCCCTGCGTGACTTTCTGGCTGTTGACGCTGGCGCTGTTCGCCGCCTGGTGCCAGTACCACATGACCAGCCCGCTGGCCTTGTCGTTCTGAGGGCGGGGCGATGATCTTCTCCCGCAATCCCGCGCGCGGCTCGCGCGTCCTCAATGGCCTGGCGCTGCTGGGCGTCACCGGCGCCCTGGGCATGGCCTTCTTCTGGCAGATCGCCTACGACGAACTGCCTTGTCCGCTGTGCCTGTTGCAGCGCGTGGCGCTGTTGCTAGCGGGCGTGGGCTTTTTGCTGAACATGCGGCTGGGGCCTTCGCCCATGCACTATGCGATGAGCATCGCGGCCGCGTTGGGCGGCATGCTGGCCGCCGGCCGGCAAGTGCTGCTGCACATCGCGCCGGGCGATCCGGGCTACGGTTCGCCCCTGCTGGGCCTGCACTTCTACACCTGGGCGTTCATCGCCTTTGCCGCCATCATCGTGTTCTGCGCCGTGATGCTGGCGGTCGACCGCAAATGGGGCGACAACATGTTGCGCAAGCCGGTGTCGGTGCTGGGCGTGCTGGTCATGGCCCTGTTTTTCCTGGTGGCGCTGGCCAATGTGGGCAGCACCACGCTGGAGTGCGGTTTCGGGCCTTGTCCGGACAACCCCGCCAGCTACCAATGGCTGGATTCCGCCTCCGCGACATAGCCCTTGCCGGCGCCGGGTAAAATACCGGGTTTCGCGGCATCCGTCCGCGGTCCTTTGACTTTCCGCGGCCCTGCGCCGCGGTCTCAACTCTACGACACCGGTTATGACAGCCAAGACTTCCGCAGCGGCAGAGGCCACCCCCGTGGTGGGCGTGATTATGGGTTCTTCCAGCGATTGGGAGGTCATGAAGCACGCGGTCACGATGCTGGAGGATTTTGGCGTTCCCCATGAGGCGCGCGTGATCTCCGCACATCGCATGCCGCAGGACATGGCCGAGTACGGCGCGGCGGCGCATGCCCGCGGCCTGCGCGGCATCATCGCCGGCGCCGGCGGCGCGGCGCACCTGCCGGGCATGATGGCCGCGCTGACCGAAGTGCCGGTGTTCGGCGTGCCGGTGCCGTCCAAGTACCTGCGCGGCGAGGATTCGCTGCTGTCCATCGTGCAAATGCCCAAGGGCGTGCCGGTGGCCACCTTCGCGATCGGCGAAGCCGGCGCGGCCAATGCCGCGCTGCACCTGATCGCCACCCTGGCTGGCACGGACGCGGGCTTGCACAAGAAGCTGGTGGCGTTCCGCGCCCGCCAGACGCAAGCCGCGCGCGACATGAAGGTTCCGCCCGAGGCCTGATCAGAATGACTCAATCGACTGCTTTCATGATTGCTCCCGGCGGCTGGCTGGGATTGCTGGGCGGGGGCCAACTGGGCCGCATGTTCTGCCACGCGGCCCAGAGCCTGGGCTACAAGGTCGCGGTGCTGGATCCGGCCGCCGAATGCCCGGCGGGCATGGTGGCCGACCTGCACATCCAGGCGGCCTATGACGACGAAGCCGGCCTCGAGCGCCTGGCCCAGACCTGTCAGGCCGTCACTACCGAATTCGAGAACGTGCCCGCGGACAGCCTGCGCACCCTGGCCACGCGCTGCCGCGTCAGCCCGGCCGGAGATGCCGTCGCCATCGTGCAGGACCGCATCGCCGAAAAGACCTTCATTGCCTCGCAGGGCATTGCTGTCGCGCCGCACGCCGCGATCCGCAGCGAAGCCGACCTGCGCGCTGCGCCCCAAGGGCTGTTTCCGGGCATCCTGAAAGTCGCCCGCCTGGGTTACGACGGCAAGGGCCAGGCCCGCATCAGCACGCGCGAGGAGGCGCTGGCCGCCTTCGCCGAATTCGGCGGCGTGGCCTGCGTGCTGGAAGCGCTGATGCCGCTGGACTACGAAATTTCCGTGGTGCTGGCGCGCGGTTTCGACGGCGCGAGCGTGGTGTTCCCGGTGGCGCGCAACGTGCACCGCGACGGCATCCTGGCGGTGTCGACCGCCGCGCCGGTGCAGCAGGACGCAGCCCACGCAGAACGCCAGGCCCGCGCCACGCAGGCCGCGCAAGCCATCGCGCAAGGCCTGGGCTACCACGGCGTGCTGTGCGTGGAATTCTTCGTGCTCAAGGACGGCAGCCTGATCGTCAATGAGATCGCGCCGCGCCCGCATAACAGCGGCCACTACACCATGGACGCCTGCCTGACCAGCCAGTTCGAGCAGCAGGCGCGCGCCATGGCCGGCCTGCCGCTGGGCGGCTCCGACCTGCTGGCGCCTGCCGTCATGTTGAACATCCTGGGCGACATCTGGTATCCGTCGGCCACCGCCACGGCGCAGCGCGAACCCGATTGGGCCGCCGCGCTGGCCGTGCCAACTGCCAAGCTGCATCTGTACGGCAAGCGCGAAGCGCGCCGCGGCCGCAAGATGGGCCACATCACGATCGTGGCGCCGACCTTGCAGCAGGCTCGTGACGACGCCGCCCGCGTGGCGGCGGCGCTGGGCATGCAGGCTCCCGAGTAAAGCGCGGATTCCATGACTTCCTTGCCCCCGTCAGCGTCCGCCAGCGCCGCGGAGATCGCCCACGCCGCGCAGCGCATGCTGGACGGCGAGCTGGCCGCGTTTCCGACCGAGACCGTCTACGGCCTGGGCGCCGACGCGGAAAACCCGCAAGC
Source organism: Achromobacter sp. PD1 (assembly GCF_048541815.1). Classification (NCBI taxonomy): domain Bacteria; kingdom Pseudomonadati; phylum Pseudomonadota; class Betaproteobacteria; order Burkholderiales; family Alcaligenaceae; genus Achromobacter; species Achromobacter sp. PD1. Next base: position 4,472,148 of record NZ_CP183349.1, on the reverse strand, counting down.
GGTCGCCAAGATCTATGCCGCCAAGGGCCGGCCTTCCAACCATCCCGTCATTGTGCACATCGCGCCGCAAGGCGATTTGTCGTACTGGGCGGCGGAAGTGCCGCAAGAGGCGCGCCTGCTGATCGACGCCTTCTGGCCCGGTCCGCTCACGCTGATCCTCAAGCGCGCGCCGCACATCGCCGATACGGTCAGCGGCGGCCAGGACAGCATCGGCATCCGCTGTCCCTCGCATCCGGTGGCGCAGGCGCTGCTGGCGGCTTTTGCCGGGGGCAAGCCCAACGGGCAGGGCGGCGTCGCGGCGCCGTCGGCCAACAAGTTCGGCCAGGTGTCGCCCACGCGCGCCGAGCACGTGCGCAGCGAGTTCCCCGAGGAAGTCGCGGCCGGCATGCCGGTGCTGGAGGGCGGCGCGTCGGAGGTGGGCATCGAGTCCACCATCCTCGACCTGTCGCGCCTGGACCGCGGCGCCGGTCCCGTGCTACTGCGTCCCGGCCACATCAGCGCCGCGCAGATCGAAGCCGTGCTGGGCGTGCAGGTCTTCGCGCCCGACGCCGCCGCGCCCAGGGCATCGGGCACGCTGAAGGCGCACTACGCGCCGCGCACGGCGCTGGAGCTGGCCTCGGACGCGCGGCTGCGCGACGTGGTGCAGGGGCAGGGCCTGCCCGAGGGCAAGGTCGTGGTGGTCGCCTACGGCGATCGTCCGGCCGCGCTCGACGCCCGGGTGCAGTGGCAGGCCGTGCCCGCCGATCCGGCGCGTTACGCCCAGGCGCTCTATGGCCTGCTGCGCGATCTGGACAAGCAGGGTTATGCGCGCATCATCGTGCAGGCGCCGCCGGCTACCGATGACTGGCACGCCGTCAACGACCGCATCGGCCGCGCCGCAGCGGCTTTCGTCTTGGACACGACGGACTTGTAGGATGAGTGAAGCGCGGTAGTTCTTGAGTAAGGACTCGCGTGCTTCACCCATCCTACGCCGCCAGAAATTCGCCGATCCTTTCCACCGCCTGCCGCAACGGCGGCAGGAACTCCTCCGTCAGCCGGTTCAACGGCACCCGCGCCGCCTTGACGCTGACGTTGACCGCGCCGCAGGCCTTGCCGCTGGCCGAGCGCACCGCCACCGAGATGGCGCGCACGTTCAATTCCAGCTCCTGGTCGACGACGGCGTAATCCTGTGCGCGGATGCGCGCGAGTTCGGCGCGCAGTTTTTCCTCGGTGACCAGCGTGAATTCCGTGTATGGCTGCAGCTCGGTCGCGGCGAAGTAGCGGGCCAGCGCGGGCTCCGGCAATTGCGCCAGCAGCACCCGCCCGATGGAGGTGCAGTACGCCGGCAGCCTGCTGCCCAGCCCCATCGAGGTGGCCAGCAGGCGAGTGACCTCGGAACGCGCCAGGTACAGCATTTCGTGGCCTTCCATGATGGCCAGGGCGCAGGTCTCGTTGATCGTGGCGCTGAGTTCTTCCAGTACCGGCTGCGCCAGCGAGACGAAGGGCGTGGACGAGAAATAGGCGTAGCCCAGGCCCAGGATGCGCGGCGTCAGCACATAGAGCCTGCCGTGTTGTTCGGCGATGCCCAACAGGATCAGCGTGTGCAGGCAGCGCTGCACCACGGCGCGCGGCAGGCCGGCGCGGCGGCTCAGTTCGGCCGCGGTCTGCGGATGGCGGCGGGTGCCGAAGGCGCGGATCACATGCAGGCCGCGCGCCAGCGTCAGCATGTAGTCCGGATCGCCGCGCAACTGGTCCGGATGATCTTCCGCCGCGAGCGGCGCGGCATAGCCGGGCGGGGGAAGGTTGGGCCGCATCAGGCTGCGCGCAATGGCGCGCCAGTGCGCGCCTGGAGGGCTGAGAGGGTCATGCCGTCGATCATATCCCGAACCAGCAGCCCGTCCGGCGTGATCTCGATGACGGCGAGGTCGGTATAGATGCGGTCCACCACGCCGGCGCCCGTCAGCGGATACGTGCAGCGTTCGACGATCTTGGGTTCGCCGCTCTTGCTGTTGTGTTCCATCATGATGTAGACGCTGCGCGCGCCCACCGCCAGGTCCATCGCGCCGCCCACGGCCGGCGCCTCCCCGGGTTTGGCCAGCGACCAGTTGGCCAGGTCGCCGTTGCCGGCGACCTGCATGCCGCCCATGACGCAGATATCCAGATGGCCGCCGCGCATCATCGCGAACGAATCCGCATGATGGAAATAAGCGCCGCCTTCGAGCAGGGTCACGGGCTGCTTGCCGGCGTTGATCAGGTCCAGGTTGATGTCGGCCTCGGCGGGCGGCGGGCCCATGCCCAGGATGCCGTTCTCGCTGTGCAGCACGATCTCGCGGCCGGCGGGCAGGTGGGCGGCCACCAGCACCGGCATGCCGATGCCCAGGTTGACATAGCTGCCGTCGGGGATGTCCTGGGCCAGGCGGCGCGCCATGGCCTCGCGGGTCAGGGGTTGGAACATGCGGACTCCTTTGGATTCGCCCAGCCCTAGCTGGAAAAGGCGGCGTTGGCCACCTGGGTGACGCGCTTGACGAAGATGCCCGGCGTCACCACGGCCTCGGGCGAGAGCTCGCCCAGCGCGACCTTGGCGCGCACCTGCACGATGGCGGTCTTGGCCGCCATGCACATGACGGGACCGAAGTTGCGCGCGCTCTTGTTGTAGGTGAGATTGCCCCAGCGGTCGGCCAGGTCGGCCTTCACCAGTGCAAAGTCGCCATGCAAGGGATGTTCGAAGACGTGGCCGCGGCCGTCGATCATGCGCGTTTCCTTGCCGCGCGCCAGTTCGGTGCCATAGGCCGTGGGCGTGTAGAACCCACCCAGGCCGGCGCCGGCCGCCCGCAGGCGTTCGGCGATGGTGCCTTGCGGCACGCATTCCAGTTCGATGCGGCCCTGGCGGTAGAACTCGTCGAAGACCCAGGAGTGCGAGGCCTTGGGAAACGAGCAGATCACCTTGCGCACGCGCCCGGCCTTGATCAGCGCGGCCAGGCCGGTTTCGTGGTTGCCGGCGTTGTTGCTGACCACGGTGAGTTCGCGCGCGCCCTGCGCGATCAGCGCGTGGATCAGTTCGGTGGGCATGCCGGCGCCGCCGAAGCCGCTGATCAGCACGGTCGCGCCATCGTGGACGTCCGCAACGGCGGTTTCGGGAGTGTCGTAGAACTTGTCGATCATGGCGGGGCTCCTGCGCCTTCAGTCCAAGGTGATGCGGGCCTGCTTGATGATTCCGGCGTAGCGCGTCGAGTCCGTCTTCATCAGCTCCGCGAATTGCGCGGTGGTGCCGCTGGCCGGCAGGAAGCCCGCGTCCAGGAATTTCTGCCTGACGTCGGGTTCCTTGACGATCTCGCTGATCTCGCGCGCCATGCGCTCGATGACCGGCGCAGGCGTGCCGGCCGGCGCCATCAGGCCCGCCCACGAACCGGTGACGAAGCCGGGCAGGCCGGCTTCTTCCATGGTCGGGATCGAGGGCTCGGTCGGCCAGCGCTGCTTGCCGGTGAACGCCAGCGCCTTCAGCCGGTTCTGCTTGACGTACTGCATGGGCACGAGGATCGGGTCGAAGACCATCGATACGCGGCCGCCCAGCAGGTCGGCCAGGATGGGGGCGCTGCCTTTGTAGGCCACGTGCGTCATGGTGATCTTGCTTTGCAGCGCGAAGTCGGCGCCGGTCAGGTGCGCGCTGGAACCGTTGCCGCTGGAGGCATAGGTGAGCTTGTCCGGATTCTTGCGGCCATAGTCGACCAGTTCGGCCACCGTCTTCACGGGTATGTCTTCGGCCACGAACAGGAACAGGGGCAGGTCCGCCATCTGCACCACGGGCGTCAGGTCGGCGGGCTTGTAGCCCAGCTTGTATAGATGGAAATTGATGATGTAGGCCGGAAGGATGGAAAGAAAGGTGTAGCCGTCCGGCTCCGCCTTCGCGGCGATGGCGGCGCCCACGCTGCTGTTGGCGCCGGGGCGGTTCTCGATGATGATGGTTTGCTTCAGGCGCGGGCCGAGCTTGTCCATCACGATGCGCGTGACGATGTCGGTCGAGCCGCCCGGCGTGTACGGCACGATGATCTTGATCGGCTTGCTGGGCCAGTCATCCGCTGCGTGGACGCCGGCGCCGGCGGCCAGGCCGGCGGCCGTCAGGGCCGTGCCCAGCAGGGATTTGAGGATGCTGCGGCGGGACTGCAAGAGGCTTGCACGGGTCATGGGTTGAGTCTCCTCCATGAGTCGGCCGCTGGCGTAGTCGCGGCCGTTATTTTTGAGAGATCGCGGCGCCGGCAGCGGCGGGCCCGGGACGCGAAAAAAGTATGGCACCAAGGCAAGCGGCCATCGCGGGCTGGCAGGCGGATAAAGTTCGTTCACCGGACAGGTCTGCAACCTTCTGGAATCGCGGCCGGTACCCCGGGTTTCCACTAGGCTTCTTCGCGTTGTTCACGCCGTGGACATGCCTTAATCTGGCGGCCGGCCCAGTAAGGCAGGGCTCGGTTTCAACCGCAGCCGGCTTACAAGCCAGCGCGGCATCCATCTCAGGAGAAGCGATCATGAAGCGGTCCATCTTGTTTGCAGCCGGCGCCATTGCCCTGGCTTGCGCATCCCAGGCGGCGGTGGCGGGGCCCACCCTCGATGCCGTGAAGAAAAAAGGATTCGTGCAGTGCGGCCTGACCGACGGCGTATCCGGCTTTTCGGCCACCAACAGCAAGGGCGAATGGGAAGGCATGGACGTGGACATCTGTCGCGCGGTCGCGGCGGCGGTGTTCGGTGATCCGACCAAATTCAAGGGCACGCCGCTGTCCACCCAGCAGCGCTTCACGGCGTTGCAATCGGGCGAGGTGGATGTGCTGCTGCGCACCGTCACGCTGACGCAGACCCGCGACACCTCGCTGGGCCTGGCAGCCGTGGCGGCCAGCTTCTACGACGGCCAGGGCATCCTGGTGAACAAGAAGCTGGGCGTCAAAAGCGCCAAGGAACTCAACGGCGCCACGGTCTGCGTGCAGCCCGGCACCACCACGGAGCTCAACCTGGCCGACTGGTTCCGCACCAACAACATCGAGTTCAAGCCGGTGGTGATCGACAAGGTGACCGAGGTCGTGCGCGCCTTCGAGTCGGGCCGTTGCGACGCCTTCACCGACGACGCCTCGCAACTGGCCGCGGTGCGCGCCACGCAGGTCGCCAAGCCGGACGACTACGAAATCCTGCCGGAACGTTTCTCCAAGGAGCCGCTGGGTCCCATGGTGCGCCAGGGCGACGAGAACTGGCTGGGCATCGTGCGCTGGACGCTGTTCGCGCTGATGGAAGCCGAGGAATACGGCATCACGCAGAAGAACGTGGATGAAATGCTCAAGAGCAACAACCCCAACATCGCCCGCATCCTGGGCGTGACGCCGGGCGCGGGCAAGAACATGGGGCTGGATGAGAAGTGGGCCTACAACGCCATCAAGGCAGTGGGCAATTACAGCGAAGTGTTCGAGCGCAACGTGGGCAAGGACAGCAAGCTTGGCCTGCAACGCGGCACCAATGCGTTGTGGAACAAGGGCGGCGCCATGTATCCCTGGCCGATCCGCTGAGGTTCCCGCCAGCCAGGGCGGCCCGGATTTCCGGGCCGTTTTTTTATGGCATCGCCACGCGATACGTTCGCACCGTATTACGGTACGCTATGCGCTTTCCACTGGACGCCCCAACGCGCCATGACGCAGACCCGAAACGCCGAGGATTCCCCACTGTTCATCGCCGCGCTGGCGCGCGGCGTCTCCGTCCTGCGCGCCTTCAGCGAGGGGCAGCCCGCCATGACCTTGCCAGAGCTGGCCGAAGCGACCGGGCTGAGCAAGAGTTCGGTGCAGCGCTTCACCCACACGCTGTGGACCCTGGGCTACCTGCGCAAGGATCCCTTGAGCAAGAAGTTCTCGCTGGGACCCTGGTCGCTGGAGCTGGGCATGAAGTACGTGCAGACCAGCCCGCTGGTGCTGGGCGGCAATCCCTTCCTGCACACGCTCAACCGCAACAGCCAGGAGACCTGCAGCCTGGCCGAGCCCGACGGCCTGGATATGGTGTACGTGGCGCGCTTTGCCACCCACAAGGAAATGTTCGTGAACATGCCGGTGGGCATGCGCCTGCCGCTGTACTGCACGGCGGCGGGCCGGGCGGTGCTGGCCAGGCTGGATCCCGCAGTCGCGCGCGATCTCCTGGAACGCTGCGACCGCAAGGCCTACACGGCCGCCACCATCACCGGCATGGACGAGCTCCAGGGCGAGCTGGAGTTTGCCCGGCGTCACGGGTATGCGCGCTCCAACGGCGAGTTCTATCCGGGCGACATCACGGTCAGCGCCGCGGTGCTGGATGCCGGCGGCACGCCAGTAGGGGCCGTCAACGTGTCGGTGCCGTCCAGCCGCTGGTCGTTCGAGCAGGCGCAGGCGGTGTTCGGTCCGCAAGTGGTGGAAACGGCGCACGCCATCAGCGCGTCGCGCACCTTGGGGCGGTCCCGCCCCTTTTATGAAATGGAGCCGCCGGGCGGCGCCCTGCGCGACGCGATGCCGCTCGCGGGCGACGAGGCCTGATTCCAGTGCACGCGGGGCGCAGGCGCGCCAGGCTAGCGTGCTTGCTATTCTTACTAATTTAGTCGGATATAAAACCGCCGATTAGGGGAAACTCCCTAATTGGCCGGTTGCTTGTACGCACGCTACTCTTATTTCGACACGATAATATCGCACAGCGATTTGATCGAATCTAAATAGTGATCCCGGCCTAGTTCATGGCAGCGGTCGTCACACAGGAGCCGAGTTGTGCAGCAGCCAGCCGAAGTCTGTTTTCATCCCGTCGCCGGGTTCATGGGCCTGCCCGCCGTCCGCGCCGCCGGCACGGGCGCGGCGCGCGCCTGCGTGGTCGGCATTCCATTCGATTGCGGCACGCATCCGTTCCGCGTCGGTTCGCGCCAGGGGCCGGACGCGATACGGGAGCAGTCCAGGCTGCTGCGGCCGGTGGACATCTTCCGGCGCCACGGCATCGACAACCCGCCGGAATTCCTGCGCGCCATCGACGTGGGCAACGTGGCCTGCCATCCGGGCGATCCGGACGCGTCCTATCCGCTGATCGAGGCCGGCATCGGCGCCATCCTGGACTCGGGCGCGATTCCGATCTCCATGGGAGGCGACGGCGCGGTCACCTTGCCGCAGCTGCGCGCCGTGGCGCGCCGCCATCCGGATTTCGTTGTGCTGCATTTCGATTCGCACACCGACACCTATCCCATCCCCGGCTACAACACCGCCACCACGTTCACGCGCGCCGCCGAAGAAGGGCTGCTGGACGTGGCCTCCAGCTTTCACGTCGGCACGCGCGGCAGCTCCTTCATGCCGGGCGTGCTGGAGTTCGGCCGCGAGGTCGGCTACACGATCCTGCCTTATGACGACTTCGACCAGGACCAGAAGGGCGCGCTGGCCGACATCAAGCAGCGCATCGGCGAGCGTCCGGTGTACCTGTGCTTCGACATGGACATCTTCGATCCCTCCTGCGCGCCGGGCGTGTGCACGCCGGAGTGGGGTGGGCTCACGGCCAAGGAAGGGCTGGCGCTGTTGCGCCAGCTCGCGGGCCTGAACTTCGTGGCATTCGACGTGAACACCGTGTCGCCGCCGCAAGACGTGCAGGGGGCCACGGCCTTCCTGGCAGCCACCGTCATGCAGGAATTCTGCGCGCTGGCGGCGGTCGCGGTGCAGCAGTATCCGCAGGGGCGTCCGGCCTGAGCCGGGTTCACCACGCCGACAACTTCATCCAAGGGGAAAACGATGAAACTCAAATCCATTCTGCTGGGCCTGGCTGTCGCCGGCCTGCTGGCTCAGGGCGGCGCGCAGGCGCGCACGCTGGACGAGATCCGCGCGGATCAGAGCCTGAATGTAGTCACCACGGCGTCCGCGCCGCCGCACGGCTTCAAGAATCCGAAGTCGAACCAGCTGGAGGGCATCATGGTGGACGTGGCCGCGGCCGTGGCCAAGCACTTGAAGGTGTCGGACAAGCTGTCCGATGTGCCGTTCTCCGGCCTGATTCCCACGCTGACCTCGGGCCGCGCCGACGTGATGTCCGCGCCGCTCTTCATCACAGAGGAACGCGCCCGCGCCATCGATTTTTCGGCGCCGGTCTATGAATGGGGCGAGGGCGTCGTGGTCAGCGACAAGGCAGACAAGAAATACGCCAAGTTCGAAGACATGAAGGGCCAGCGTGTGGGCGTGCTGGTGGACTCGGTGCAGTTCAACATGATCAAGGACATGCCCGGCACCAAGGTGTCCACGTACCAGGACTATTCCACGCTGCTGGCCGACGTGCGCGCCGGCCGCATCGACCTGGGCATCGTCGACCCGCCCAGCATCATCTACCAGATCAAGACCAAGAACATCCCGGGCGTGAAGCTGGACACGGGCTACCAGCCGCAACGCAAGTGGCAGGTGGGCATGGCGGTGCAGAAGGGCAACGCCGCGCTGCTGGAGGCGGTCAACGGCGCGCTGGCGCAGATGAAGCAGAACGGCGAGCTTGCCGCCATCGGGCAGAAGTGGGGCGTGGCCGACCTGATGAGCAAATGACGCCGCACCGGCACGGATAAGGAGTACGACTTGGATCTCGCGACCCTGCGCATGTACCTGACCCCCCTGGCCGAGGGCACCGTCTGGACCCTGGCGCTGTTTTTCTGTTCGGCATTCCTGGCGGTGGCCCTGGGCCTGGTCGTCTGTCTGTGCCGCCTGTCGCCGTCGCGGCTGCTCAGCCGCGGCGCGCGTTTCTACATCGATGTGATACGAGGCACGCCGCTGCTGCTGCAGCTGTTCTACATCTACTACGGCCTGCCCGAGATGGGCGTGGTCATCAATGGCTTCGTCGCCGGCGTGCTGGGGCTGACGCTGAACTTCGGCGCCTATCTGGCCGAACTGTTCCGCAGCGGCATCCAGTCGGTCGACAGCGGCCAGTACGAGGCGGCGCGCGCGCTGGGCCTGGGCAAAGTGCAGCGGCTGCGCCGCATCGTATTGCCGCAGGCGCTGCGCACCGTGTTCCCGGCGCTGGGCAACTACGCGCTGGTGCTGATCAAGGAGACCTCGCTGGTGGCCGTCATCAGTGTCTACGAGCTGATGCGCGCGGGCGAAATGCTGGCGGGCGCCACCTTCCAGGCGCTGACCGTCTACACCATGGTGGGCGTCATCTACTTCGCCATGTGCAGCGTGCTGTCCTACGTGTTCCGCCGTTCCGAAAAGCGCCTGACTGTGCCGGGCTACTGGAGCGGCGCGGGCGAAAACCATGACATTTCCAAGGCCTGATGCGATGGATGGATTGAACTATGCCGCCCCTATCATCACGATGCAGGGCGTTTGCAAATGGTATGGCGACTTCAAGGTGCTGGACGAACTGGCGCTGGAGGTGCTGCCGGGAGAAAAGCTGATCCTGTGCGGGCCGTCCGGTTCCGGCAAGTCGACCACCATCCGGCTCTTGAACCGGCTCGAGGAACACCAGCAAGGCCGCATCGTGGTCGACGGCATCGAACTGAACGACGACCTGAAGAACATCGAGCGCATCCGCGCCGAGGTCGGCATGGTGTTCCAGCACTTCAACCTGTTTCCGCACCTGACCGTGCTGGACAACTGCACGCTGGCGCCGATGCTGGTGAAGGGCGTGCCGCGCGAGGAAGCCGAGGCCCGCGCCATGGAATACCTGGAGCGCGTCAAGATCCCGCAACACGCCGCCAAGTATCCGGGCCAGTTGTCCGGCGGCCAGAAGCAGCGCGTGGCGATCGCGCGGGCGCTGTGCATGCGGCCCAAGATCATGCTGTTCGACGAGCCCACCTCGGCGCTGGATCCCGAAATGGTCAAGGAAGTGCTGGACACCATGGTGGCGCTGGCCCGCGACGGCATGACCATGGTCTGTGTGACGCATGAAATGGGTTTCGCGCGCGAAGTCGGCGACCGCGTGGTCTTCATGGACCAGGGCGCCATCGTCGAGGCCGACACGCCGGACAATTTCTTCCGCGCGCCGCGCACCGAACGCGCGCAGGCCTTCCTGGGGCAGATACTGGGTTGACCGGGTCCTTCAAATTCCGTTTGGCGGAACCTGTGGAATGGTTCCATGACGGCGGCCTGAAATGGCTCTAGCCGGTTTCGGCTACGCTACCTATCATGCATGTCACGCGGGCGCGCATGCGCCCATGCACCGCCAATGGAAAATGATCAGGGAAAAACGATGAACGGCGCTGATAGTCTTTGCGATACCTTGCTGGCCAACGATGTGGACGTTTGCTTCGCGAACCCCGGCACATCGGAAATGCACTTTGTCGCGGCATTGGATCGCAAACCGAAGATGCGTTGCGTGCTGGGCTTGTTCGAAGGCGTGGTGACGGGCGCGGCCGACGGCTATGCGCGCATGGCTGACAAGCCCGCGGCCACGCTGCTGCACCTGGGGCCGGGGTTGGGCAACGGCCTGGCCAACCTGCACAACGCCAAACGCGCCCGCACGCCCATGGTCAACATCGTGGGCGACCACGCCACCTATCACGTCCAATACGACGCGCCGCTGACCAGCGACGTCGAAGGCGTCGCGCGTCCGATGTCGCATTGGGTCAAGCGCACCACCAAGGCCGCCGACCTGTCCGCCGACGCCGCCGAAGCCGTGGGCGTGGCGCGCCGCTCGCCGGGCAACATCGCCACGCTGATCCTGCCCGCCGACGCGGCCTGGACGGACCTGCCCGACAACACTGCGCCGGTGCTGGCCAAGAGCGAGGCCCTGGCCCAGACCTCGGCCGAGGCGGTGCGCGCGGCGGTTGCCGCGATCCGCTCGGGTGAAGTCACGACGTTGATGCTGGGCGGTTCCGCGTTGCGCGAGCGCGCGCTGAACGCCGCCGGCCGCATCGCGCGCGCCACCGGCGTGCGGCTGGTGTCGGAAACCTCAAACCGCCGCATCGAACGCGGCGGCTCGCGGACGCCGGTGGACCGCCTGCCGTATCCGATCGACCTGGCGGTGGCCAAGCTGAAGGACGTACGCCATCTGGTGCTGGTCGGGGCGAAAGCGCCTGTCGGCTTTTTCGCCTATCCCGGCAAGCCCAGCCTGTTGGCGCCGCCCGACTGCCAGCAGGTGGTGCTGGGCACGCCCGAGCAGGACCTGGCGCATGCGCTGGAGTGGCTGGCCGACGAGCTCGGCATCGCCCAGGACGCGCCGCGCCTGGCCGCCGCTCCCGCCAGCTACGAGGTGCCGCAGTCCGGCAAGCTGACCGGCGCCGCCGTCAACATCCTGGTCGCACACCATCTGCCGGAGCAGGCCATCGTCTGCGACGAGTCCATCACCCAAGGCCGCGAATTCCCCCTCTACAGCGTCAACAGCGCGCCGCACGATTGGCTCATGCTGACGGGCGGCGCCATCGGCATCGGCCTGCCCCTGGCGACCGGCGCCGCCGTCGCCTGCCCGGACCGCAAGGTCGTCACCCTGCAAGCCGACGGCAGCGGCATGTACACCTTGCAGGCGCTGTGGACGCAAGCGCGCGAGAACCTGGATTGCCTGACGGTGATCCTGGCCAACCGTTCCTATGCCACGCTGCACGGCGAAATGAAGAACGTGGGCGTGCAGGAACCCGGACGCAACGCCCGCCGCATGCTGGACCTGGAGGAACCGTACCTGGACTGGACGCATCTGGCGCGCGGCATGGGCGTGGAAGCGGTCAGCGTGGATACGGTGGAAGGATTCGCGCGCGCGCTGCAGGAAGGCCTGAAGCGCCGCGGCCCGTTCCTGATCGAAGCGGTGATCTAAACCCCCAGATAGCGCGTCAGCTGCTCGGGCTGCCGGGCCAGCGACGCGCTGTCGCCGTCTTGCACGATCTGGCCTTTTTCCATCACCAGGCAGCGGTCGGTGTGTTCCAGCACCGCCCGGTAATTGCGGTCCACGATCAGCGTGGACATGCCGCTGGCGCGGATCTGCCGGATGATTTTCCAGATTTCGGCCACGATCAGCGGCGCCAGCCCCTCGGTGGCCTCGTCCAGGATCAGGAGTTCGGGATTGGTCATCAGGGCCCGGCCGATGGCCAGCATTTGCTGTTCGCCCCCCGATAGCTGCTGGCCGCCATGCCCCAGACGTTCCCGCAGGCGCGGAAATACTTCCAGCACGCGGGCGTAGGTCCAGTCCTGGCGGCCGTCGCGGCCGGCACGCGCGGCCACCTGCAGGTTCTCTCGCACGTTCAGGTTGGGAAAGATGCCGCGCCCTTCGGGCACGTAGGCCAGGCCCATGCGGGCGATGGAGTGCGGCTGCGCGCGGGTGCAGTCGCGGCCGTCCACGCGCACGATGCCATGGGCGCTTCTGACGTGGCCCATCAGGCTGCGGATCAGCGTGGTCTTGCCCATGCCGTTGCGGCCCACCAGGCCTACGGATTCTCCTGGCGCGATATGCATGTCTATGCCGCGCAGCACGTGGCTGGCGCCGTAATAGACGTGCAGGCCGCCCGTTTCGATCAATGCGGTCATACGCTGGCTCCATGGCTGTCTTCGCCCAGGTAGGCGGTGCGCACGTCCGGGTTGGCGCGGATCGCGGCGGGCGTGCCGCTGGCGATGGCGGCGCCGTTGACCATGACGGTAATGGTCTCGGCAACGCGGAAGACCGCGTCCATGTCATGCTCCACCAGCAGGATGGCGTGGCCGGGCTTGAGCGCGTCCAGCAGCTCCAGGATGCGGTCGGTTTCCTCGGGACCCATGCCGGCCAGGGGTTCGTCCAGCAGCAGCACTTGCGGCTCGCCCGCCAGGCACATGGCGATCTCCAACTGGCGCTTGCGGCCATGCGGCAGCAGCCCGGCCTCGCGCGTGGCGTCATCGGCCAGGCCGGTGCGTTCCAGCGCGTGGCGCGCCAGCTCGGCGCTGTGGCGGCATTCCGTGGCCGAGCGCCACCAGTGCCAGAAGCGCTGGCGGCGCGCCTGCGCGGCCAATCTGCAGTTTTCGAACACGCTCAGTTCGGGAAAGATGGTGGACCGCTGGTAGCTGCGGCCCAGGCCCGCGCGCGCCCGGTCGGGCTGGCGCCAGGCCGTGATGTCGCGCCCGCCCAGCATGACCTGGCCGCTGCTGGGCGCGAGTTCGCCCGAAAGGATGTTGATCAGCGTGGACTTGCCCGCGCCGTTGGTGCCGATGACGGCGTGGACCTGGCCGCGCTGCAATTGCAGCGACACGCCGTTCACCGCCATCAGGCCGCCGAAGCGGCGCGTGACCGCGCTTGCGGCAAGCAGGACGTCAGACATGGGGCTCTCCCTGGATGGGCAGGCGGGCGGAGGCGGGCTGGCGGCCGGCATGGGCAGCGTCCGGTTTGGGCGCGGCGCGGGCGGCGTCGACGCCAGCGCCGGGTAGGCGCGCCGCGCGCCGTTGGCGCAGTTGCGCCGGCAGTCCCGCCAGGCCATTGGGCAGCAAGGCCACCAGCGCGATGATGGCGATGCCCAGCGGCAGGTGCCAGTGGCGCGCGTACTCGCCGAAAATCTCCTGCGACTGGAACAGTTCCTGCAGCAGCACCAGCGCCACGGTGCCCAGCACCGCCCCGCCCAGGCTGCCCATGCCGCCCAGGATCACCATCAGCAGCACCAGGCCGGATTGTTCCCAGGCCAGCAGCTCGGGCGTGACGAAGCCGTCCTTCAGGGCGAACAGAAAGCCCGCCAGGCTGGCCAGCGTGGCGCCGATGACATAGGCGGCCAGCTTGTACGGATAGGTGGAGTAGCCGGCCGCGCGCATGCGCTGTTCGTTGATGCGGATGCCGGCCAGCGCGGCGCCGAAGGGCGAACGCCGCAGCAGCGCCAGGAAGCCCCAGGTCAGCGCCAGGCAGGCCAGCACGAAGAAGTAGAAGGTCCGGGCATCGCCCAGGTCGAACGGCAGCCAGCCGCCCAGGGACAGCTCGGGCCGGAAGTACAGGTAGATGCCGTCGCTGCCGCCGCCGATCTTGGTGTCGTGGAACACGTAGTAGGCCATCTGCGAGAAGGCCAGCGTCACCATGATGAAGTACACGCCGCGGGTGCGCAGCGCCAGCGCGCCGGTCGCCAGCGCATAGGCTGCGGCGGCGAGCAGGGCGGCCGGCAGCAGCCACCACAGGCCGGCGGCCTCCGATTCCGGCGACAGCAGCGCCGCCACGTAGGCGCCGATGCCGAAGAAGGCGGCGTGGCCCAGGCTGACCAGTCCCGCGCCGCCCACCAGCAGCTGCAGGCTGAGCGCGAAGATCGCATAGATCATGATCTTGATCGCCAGGCCGGTGTAGTAGTCGCTGCCGCTCCAGGAAAAGGCGGCCAAAGCCAGCAGCGCCGCAATGGGCAAGAGTCGGTTCAACATGGTCAGCCCTGCTTGAACAGCCCTTCGGGCTTGCAAAGAAGTATGAAGGCCATCAGCAGGTACACCAGCACGCCCGCCGCGGACGGGAACAGCACCTGGCCGAAGGTTTCCACCACGCCCACCAGCATCGCGGCCAGGAAGGCGCCGCGGATCGAGCCGATGCCGCCGATCACCACCACCACGAAGCAGATGATGAGCACGCCGTTGCCCATGCCGGGGTAGACCGAGGACACCGGCGCGGCGATGCTGCCCGCCAGGGCCGCCAGCGCCACGCCCGCCGCGAACACCAGGCGGTAGAGCTTGTTGATGTCTATGCCCAGCGATCCGATCATCTCGCGGTTGCTGGCGCCGGCCCGCAGCATCATGCCCAGCCGCGTGCGCGTGATGACCCAGTACAGCAGCAGCGCCACCGCGATGCCGACGGCCGAGATGAACAGCCGGTAGACCGGATAGGTCATGACGTCGCCCAGCGCGATGCTGCCCTGCAGCCAGGCGGGCAGGGGTACGCCGTGCACGTCATTGCCCACCAGGATGCTGCGCAGCTCTTCGAACACCAGGATCAGGCCGTAGGTCATCAGCACCTGCTGCAAGTGGTTGCGCTTGTACAGGTAGCTGAAGAACGCGGCTTCCAGCAGGTAGCCCAGGGCGCCGGCCGCCAGCACGCAGACCGCCAGCGTGGCCAGGAAGCCGCCGCCCAGCCAGCGGTCGACGGCCGGTCCCAGCGCAAACGCCATGTACGCGCCGATCATGTAGAAACTGCCGTGGGCAAGATTGATGATGCCCATGATGCCGAAGATCAGCGTGAGTCCGCTGGCCACCAGGAACAGCAGCAAGCCGTACTGGAAAGCGTTCAGGCTCTGGATGAGCAGGATGCTGATGTCCATGGGGCCTCCCTGTGGCGGATTGTGGTCAGAGCTTGCAGCCGCGGGCCGGATCGGCCAGCTTCTTCACGGCGACATCCACGACCTTGTTTTCCAATCCGTCGACGCGGCGCAGGTAGATGTCCTGCACGGGGTTGCCCGCGCTGGACAGCGTGAAGGGGCCGCGCGGGCTGTCCACCGTGGCGCCGCGCATGGACTTGCGGAAGTCTTCCTTCTTGGCGAAGTCGCCCTTCACCGCGGCCAGGCCCGACTGCATCAGCTGCGCCGCGTCATAGCCCTGCACCGCGTAGACATCCGGCTGCGCCTTGTAGGCCTTGCTGTAGTCGGCGCGGAAGGCGTTGTCGCGCGGCGTGTTCA
Source organism: Achromobacter sp. PD1 (assembly GCF_048541815.1). NCBI lineage: Bacteria > Pseudomonadati > Pseudomonadota > Betaproteobacteria > Burkholderiales > Alcaligenaceae > Achromobacter > Achromobacter sp. PD1. The sequence continues at coordinate 4,456,661 of NZ_CP183349.1, read as the reverse complement.
GGCCGTCGGCATAATGCAGCGTGGTCAGCAGGCCTTGCGCCGAAGCGCCCTGGGCCTCCAGCGTGCCGTCGGTCAGGAAGCCCGAGCCATACAGCGGGATGGTCTTGCCCAGGCCCGCGGCATGGTAGTCCTGCACGAACTTCACGGCGCCGCCGCCCGCAAAGAACGTGAACACCATGTCGGGCTTGAGCGCCGCGATCTCGGTCAGCAGCGGCTGGAATTCCACGTTGGGAAACGGCAGGCTCAGTTCCTTCACGACCTTGCCGCCGGCCTTCTCGAAGCCCTCCTTGAAGCCGCCGATGGCCTCGTCGCCGGCCGCATATTTCCAGGTGATGGTGACGGCCGTCTTGTGGCCCTTGGCAAAGGCCACCGGACCCATGGCGTACGCAGGCTGCCAATTGGTGAACGAGGTGCGGAAGATGCCCGGGCCGCACAGCGGGCCGGTGATGGCGTTGGCGCCCGCGTTGGTCACGATCAGCGTGGTGTCGGCATCCTTGGCGGCCTTGGCCAGCGCCATCGCCACGCCCGAGTGCACGGTGCCGATCAGCACGTCCACCTGGTCGCGCTTGATCAGGCGGTTGGCGTTTTCGGCGGCCTTGGCGGGGTTGGACTCGTCGTCCACCTTGAAGTATTCGATCTCGCGTCCGCCCAGCTTGCCGCCTTGCTCCGCGACATACAGCTTGAAGCCGTTCTCGATGGCGTTGCCCAGCGCGGCATAGGTGCCGCTGTAGGGCAGCATGAAGCCGACCTTGATCTTGTCGGCGGCCTGGGCGCCGGTGGCGGCGAGCGTCAGAGCCGCGGCGAGCGCAGCCCGGGTCAGGGCGTGGTTCATGGTTAGTCTCCGTGCTTGTTATGGGCCGACGCGGGGTCAGCGGGGTTGTGCCAGGCCGCCGACGAAACCGGCGACGGCCTGGATAACGCGGGCCGGCTGATCCTTGTGCGCCGAGTGGCCGCAGTCGGGCAGTTCCAGCAGTTCGGTCTGGGGCGCGAGCCGGCGTATGCCGCGGATCTGCGCCAAGGTGCCGTATTCGTCGTCCACGCCCTGGATGGCCAGCACCGGACAGGCGATGCGGGACAGGTAGTCGTCCAGATTCCAGCGGCGGAAAGCCGGATCCAGCCAGATGTCGTTCCAGCCCCAGAACGCCGAATCCGGGTCCGCGTGATAGCGCCCCAGCCGGGCGCGCAGGTCCGTGTCCAGGTAGGCTTGACGCGCCTGCGCGATGCTGGCGACCGATACGTCTTCGACCAGGATATGGGGCGCGGCGGCGACCACGCCGGCGACGGCGTCCGGATGCATCGCCGCATACAGCAGGGCGATCGAGCCGCCGTCGCTGTGGCCGAACAGCGCCGGCTTGTCGCGCCTGGCGTCCACGCTCAGTGCGCGCAGCAGCGCGGGCAGCACGTCGCGCGCCTCGGTGTGCATGAAGTCCGCCGGCCGCTTTTCTGCGTGCGGCCGCGGTGTCGACAGTCCATAGCCGTAGCGCGAGTACACCAGTCCGCGGCAACCGGCTGCCTCGCAGACGCGTAGTGGCCAGTCCTTCCACATGGACACGGAGCCCAGCCCTTCGTGCAGAAATATCAGCAGCGGGGCGCCGGGGCGATCGGCCCCGATCCACTGGCATTCCAGCCGCAGGTCTCGTCCGCCGGCATGGAATTCGGCGAACACGGTCTCGGCCACGGCACAGGCGTTCATAGCGTGGCCTCTTCCAGCTGACGCAGGCGGAAGCGCTGTATCTTCCCGGTGGCCGTCTTGGGCAGTTCTTCCGTGAAATTGATCTGGCGCGGATACTTGAACGGCGCCAGATGCTGCTTCACGTAGTTCTGCAGCGCGGCCCCGGTCTGCGCGTTGGGCTCGAAGCCGGGGCGCAGCACCACATAGGCCTTGGTCTTGACCAGCCCGTCGTGGTCCGGCACGCCGATCACGGCCGCTTCCAGCACGGCCTCGTGCTGCACCAGGATGTTCTCGACCTCCACCGGCGACACGTACTGGCCGCTGACCTTGATCATGTCGTCGCTGCGCCCGGCGTAGGTGTAGTAGCCGTCCGCGTCGCAGGTGTATTTGTCGCCGCTCTTGAGCCAATCGCCCAGGAAGCACTGGCGCGTCTTGTCGCGGTTGTTCCAGTACATCAGCGCCGCGCTGGGACCCTTGATGTAGAGGTCGCCGATGGCGCCGGGCGGCACCAGGGCGCCGTTCTCGTCGCGCAGCTGCACCTCATAGCCCGGCACGGGCTTGCCGGTGGTGCCGTAGCGCAGCTGCCCGGTCTGGTTGGAAATGAAGATGTGCAGCATCTCGGTGGAGCCGATGCCGTCCAGGATCTCGCAGCCGAAGTGGCGCGTGTAGCGTTCGCCGATGTCGCGCGGCAGCGCTTCGCCGGCGGACGTGCAGATGCGCATGGCGACCCGTTCGCGCGCCGGCAGGTCGGGCGAGGCCAGCATGCTGGCATACAGCGTGGGCACGCCGTAGAACACGGTGGGCCGGTGCTGCGTCAGGCGCTTGAAGACCGCCTGCGGCGTGGGGCGTTCGCCCATCAGGATCACGGTCGCGCCCACCGACAGCGGGAAGGTCAGGCCGTTGCCCAGGCCGTAGGCGAAGAACAGCTTGGCGGCCGAGAACACCACGTCGTCCTCGCGTATGCCGAGCACGGGCTTGGCATAGAGTTCGGCCGTGTGCCAGAGATTGCCGTGGGTGTGGACCACGCCCTTGGGCTTGCCGGTGGAGCCGGACGAATACAGCCAGAACGCAATCTCGTCGGACAGGGTGCGCGCCGCCGGCGCCAGGGGCGCGGCGGCCAGCAGCGCTTCGAATTCGCGCGCGCCCTCGGGCAAGGGGCCGGCGGGCTGCGACACCACCAGGTGCTCGACGTCGGCGGGGGCCTGCGCCAGCGCGGCCTGCACCACGGGCAGCAAGGCGCCCGATGCGAACACGGCGCGTACGCGGCTGTGGCCGATGATGTAGGCGTAGTCGTCGGCGGTGAGCAGGGTGTTCACGGCCACCGGCACCACGCCCGCATGCAGCGCGCCTAGAAACACTACCGGCCAATCGACGGTGTCCTGCATCAGCAGCAGGATGCGCTCCTCGCGCCGCAGGCCCAGTTGGCGCAGCATGCCGGCCATGCGCGCCACCCGTTCCGCCAGTTCGCCGTAGCTGATCTGGCGCGTGTCGTCGATGTAGGCTGGCTTGGCTGCGCGCGGCGCATTCAGCGCCGCCAGGTGGCTGGCGAAGTTGAGTTCGGCGGGACAGGCGTTCACGGTTGTCTCCTGATGTCCTGTGGGGTGGAAGCCGCGCTATGTGTTTTTTTCTGGCGGCGGGGCGGGCGCTAGGACCGCGTGAAATCGATGGCGCCGCCCGGCAGCAGGTACAGCACCAGCGCGCGGCCGCCGCTCACGGTTGGGCTGTGTGCGCTGCCGGGGCCGTAGACCAGCCAGCCGGCGCCGTGGCCGTCGAAGCTGGCGCCTTCGGTCAGCGGCATGATCATGTCGATCTCGCCATTGGGGTGCGCGTGGTGCGGACCGGCAAGATCGTTCATGTCCACCACGTCCACCGAGCAGTCCGCCAGGTCGGGCGCCGGCTTGATGACGCGGCCGTAGCGGATGCCGCCGCCTTCCCGGCTGCACATCCAGCCCTCGGCCACGCCCTGCCTGCAGGTGGCGTATATCTCCTGGAACAGGGCGCTTTGCGGACCGGCCTCGCGGTTCAGGCTTTCCTGCAGCGCCGCGTCCAGCGGCTGGCCTTGCGTCAGGCGCGTGACCTCGCGCATCAGGGCATGGAATTGATCAGGCGTACTCACCGGGCTCCTCCTTTACACTGTCGGCGCTTCAGAATCGACATGAAATCGACTGCTGCTTTTTTGCACATGAGGCGCTTTGGACTGATTGAATGGAAAAATAGTGCTTCCATTGATTATGGTCAAGCACTATAGTGCATAAAACGTGGTAATCAGGGTTTTTGCGGAGTCACGTAAACATGAATCAAGCGCTAGACGCGGCGCCATCCGAACCCAGGCGGGAAGCGTTCCTGGTGGCCTTGGGCGAGCGGGTGCGCCGCCTGCGGGCCATACGCGGCATGACCCGCAAAGGCCTGTCGCAGGTGACAGGCGTATCGGAACGCCACCTGGCCAATCTGGAACATGGGGTGGGCAATGCGTCCATCCTGGTGCTGCTGCAGATTGCCCGAGCCTTCAACTGCGCACTGGCCGAACTGGTGGGCGACGTCACCACCGAATCGCCCGACTGGCTGCTGATCCGCGAGCTGCTCAGCGGCCGCACGGAATCCGACCTGCAGCGCGCGCGCGAGGCCCTGACCCAGCTGTTCGGCGTAGGGGCGGGGGCGCAGCGTCCCAACCGCACGCAGCGCGTGGCGCTGATCGGCTTGCGCGGCGCGGGCAAGTCCACGCTGGGCCAGATGCTGGCCGATGACCTGGGCTACCCCTTCGTGGAGCTGAACCGCGAGATCGAGCGCGTGGCCGGGTGCAGCATCCTGGAGATCCACAATCTGTACGGCCCCAACGCCTACCGCCGCTACGAACGGCGGGCGCTGGAAGAGGCCGTGCAGATCTACCCGGAAATGGTGCTGGCCACGCCGGGCGGGCTGGTGTCCGAGCCCGCCACCCTGAACCTGTTGCTGGCGCATTGCTACACGGTATGGCTGCGCGCCACCCCCGAGGAGCACATGGGCCGGGTCATGGCGCAGGGCGATTTCCGTCCCATGTCGGGTAACAACGAGGCCATGGCCGACCTCAAGCGCATCCTGGCCGGGCGCGAAGCCTTCTACGCCAAAGCCGATCTCACGTGGGTCACCAGCAACCTGGACGTGCAGGAAAGCTTTGCCGGCCTGCGCACCCAGGTACGCAAGGCCTGCGGCCTGCCGCTATAGGCGGATTCGATGCTGGCCAGACCGGCAATATGCATTTTTATGCATGCCCCGCTTGACGGGGCTTTTTTTGTCCTCTAATCTGCACAATAATTCATGTAGCGCAGTATTTTTCCTGTTTTGGCAGGCGTTCGAGGAGACACACTATGAGCAGCACCCTCAACCGGGTTGATTTCCGGACCGACCCCGAGCAGTACCGCCACTGGCGCCTGAGCTTCGACGGCTCGGTCGCCACGCTGGCCATGGATGTTGCCGAGGACGGCGGACTGCGTCCCGGCTACAAGCTCAAGCTGAATTCCTACGACCTGGGCGTGGACATCGAATTGCATGACGCCTTGCAGCGTATCCGCTTCGAACACCCGGAAGTGCGCACCGTGGTCGTCACCAGCATGAAGGACCGGATCTTCTGTTCCGGCGCCAATATTTTCATGCTGGGCCTGTCCTCGCACGCCTGGAAGGTGAACTTCTGCAAGTTCACCAACGAAACCCGCAACGGCATTGAAGATTCCAGCCGCCACAGCGGCCTGAAGTTCATCGCCGCGCTCAACGGCGCCTGCGCCGGGGGCGGCTACGAGCTGGCGCTGGCCTGCGACGAGATCATGCTGATCGACGACCGCTCGTCCGCGGTCGCGCTGCCCGAGGTGCCGCTGCTGGGCGTGCTGCCCGGCACCGGCGGCCTGACCCGCGTGACCGACAAGCGCCGCGTGCGCCACGACCACGCCGACATCTTCTGCACCCTGGTCGAAGGCGTGCGCGGCCAGCGCGCCAAGGACTGGCGCCTGGTGGACGACGTGGTCAAGCCGGCCCGCTTCGAGGAGGCCGTGCGCGAACGCGCGCAGGCGCTGGCGCAGGGCAGCGACCGCCCGGCGGGCGAGCAGGGCATCGCGCTGACGCCGGTGCAGCGCACGGAAAGCGCCGACGGCCTGTCCTACCGCTATGTGGATATCCAACTGGACCGCGACAGGCGCCAGGCCACCTGGACGGTGCGCGCGCCCGAGGGCGCGGTGCAGACCGAACTGCAGGACATAGTCGCGGCCGGCGCGGCCTGGTGGCCGCTACAGATGGCGCGCGAACTGGACGACGCCATCCTGTCGATGCGCACCAACGAGCTGGACATCGGCACCTGGATCATCAAGACCGAGGGCGATGCCGCGCTGGTGCTGGCTGCCGATGCCGCTCTGCAGCAGCATGCTGACCACTGGTTCGTGCGCGAAACCGCCGGCATGCTGCGCCGCACGCTGGCGCGCCTGGACGTGACCTCGCGCAGCCTGTTCGCGCTGATCGAGCCGGGTTCCTGCTTTGCCGGCACCCTGCTCGAACTGGCGCTGGCCGCCGACCGCAGCTACATGCTGGACAACGAAGACGAATCCGCGCCCGCGCAGATCGTGGTGGGCGAACGCAATTTCGGCGCCTATCCGCTGGTCAACGGCCAGAGCCGCCTGCAGCGCCGCTTCTACGAAGAAGAAGCGCCCTTGGAAGCGGTGCGCGCGCGCGCCGGCCAGCCGCTGTCGGCCACCGATGCGCTGGATCTGGGCCTGATCACCTATGCGCCGGACAACATCGATTGGGACGACGAGGTGCGCATGATGCTGGAGGAGCGCCGCGCGCTGTCGCCCGACGCCCTGACCGGACTGGAAGCCAACCTGCGCTTCGGCGGACAGGAGACGATGGAGACCCGCATCTTCGGCCGCCTCACCGCCTGGCAGAACTGGATCTTCAATCGCCCCAACGCCGCCGGCGACAAGGGCGCGCTCAAGCTCTACGGCAAGGGCGAGCAAGCCGCATTCGACTGGAACCGGGTCTGACGGCCCCGCGACACCGCGCCGCGCGACCGCGGCCATCCCAAAGAACAGGAGCGAGACATGTCTGGCATCAACTACACCGATAAGATCCCCAACAACGTCAATCTGTCCGGCGACCGCACCTTGCAGCGCGCGCTGGAACACTGGCAGCCCAACTACCTGCAGTGGTGGCAGGACATGGGGCCAGACGGCTCCCATGGTTTCGACGTCTACCTGCGCACGGCGGTCAGCGTGCAGCCCGACGGCTGGGCGCACTTCGACCACGTCAAGATGCCGGACTACCGTTGGGGTATCTTCCTGGCGCCGCAGGACGGCCAGCGCAAGATCCACTTCGGCGAGAACATGGGCCGCGACGTCTGGCAGGACGTGCCCGGCGAGCACCGCGCCAACCTGCGCCGCATCATCGTCACGCAGGGCGATACCGAGCCGGCCTCGATCGAACAGCAGCGCCACCTGGGCCTGACCGCGCCCTCGCAGTACGACTTGCGCAACCTGTTCCAGATCAACGTCGAGGAAGGCCGCCACCTGTGGGCCATGGTCTACCTGCTGCATCGCTATTTCGGCCGGGATGGCCGCGAAGAGGCGGACGCGCTGTTGCAGCGCAGCTCGGGGGATTCCGACAACCCGCGCATCCTGGGCGCGTTTAACGAGAAGACGCCTGATTGGCTGGCCTTCTACATGTTTACCTACTTCACCGACCGCGACGGCAAGTTCCAGCTGTGCGCGCTGGCGGAGTCCAGCTTCGATCCGCTGGCGCGCACCACCAAGTTCATGCTGACCGAGGAGGCGCACCACATGTTCGTGGGCGAATCCGGCATTTCTCGCGTCATCCAGCGCACCTGCGAGGTCATGAACCAGTTGAAGACCGATGATCCGGCCAGCGTGCGCGCGGCTGGCGTGATCGACCTGCCCACCATCCAACGCTACCTGAACTTCCACTACAGCGTTACCATCGACCTGTTCGGCGCGGACCAGTCGTCCAACGCCGCCATCTTCTACGGCTCGGGCCTGAAGGGCCGCTATGAAGAGAGCAAGCGCACCGACGACCATCAGCTGAAGAACGACACCTACCGCGTGCTGACCGTGGAAAACGGCAAGCTGCGCGAGATCGAGGTGCCGATGCTGAACGCCCTGAACGAAGTGCTGCGCGACGACTTCATCCGCGACTCGGTCGCTGGCATCGGCCGCTGGAACAAGGTCATCGAAAAGAGCGGCTTGCCGTTCCGCCTGCAAGTGCCGCACAAGGCCTTCAACCGCCAGATCGGCACGCTGGCCGGCATCCGCATGTCGCCCGAAGGCGAGATCCTGTCCGAATCGCAATGGCAGGCCAACAGCCACAAATGGCTGCCCACGCCCGAGGACCGCGCCTTCGTCGCGTCGTTGATGGGCCGCGTCACCGAGCCGGGCAAGTTCGCCAACTGGATCGCGCCGCCCGTCATGGGCGTCAACCGCCAGCCGGTGAATTTCGAGTACGTCCGTTTCAACTAAAGCGGGGCGGCGGCCGCATTCGCGGCCGCCTACCGGAGCATGGGGAAGACCGAGATGAACGCTCCCTTACCAGCAGAAGTCCTGAAGCAGCACCTGATCGATCCCGAGATCTGCATCCGCTGCAACACCTGCGAAGAAACCTGTCCTATCAAGGCGATCACCCACGACTCGAACAACTACGTGGTGGATCCCGAGATCTGCAACGGCTGCATGGCCTGCGTGCCGCCTTGCCCCACCGGGGCCATCGACAACTGGCGGCTGATGGTGCGCGCCGAAGCCTACGGCGTGCAGGAACAGCTGGGCTGGGAAGAACTGCCGGGAGAGAAGGCATTGCCGGAAACGGCCGCCGCCGCGCCCGCCGGCGGCGAGCCTGATGCGCAGCAGCCTGTCGCGCCCGCGCCGTCAACCGCGCCCGGTGCGACGGTCCCGCCGTGGTCCGCCGCCCATCCCTACGTCAACCTGTACACGCACAAGACGCCCATGACTGCCACCGTGGTCGGCAACTACCGCGTGACCGGCGCCGACACGGAAAGCGATATCCACCATATCGTGCTCGACTTCGGCGACCTGCCGTTTCCCGTGCTGGAAGGGCAGTCCATCGGCATCCTGCCGCCGGGTGTGGATGCGCAGGGCCGGGCGCATCACGCGCGCCAGTATTCTTTGGCCAGTCCGCGCGACGGCGAACGGGCCGGCTATAACAATCTCTCGCTGACGGTGAAACGCGTCACGGAGGATCATGCGGGCGCCGCCGCGCACGGCGTATGTTCGAATTACCTGTGCGACCTGGCCAAGAACGACAAGGTGCAGGTGATCGGACCGTTCGGCCATACTTTCCTGATGCCCAACCACCCCCGTGCCAATCTCATCATGATTTGCACCGGCACGGGTTCGGCGCCCATGCGCGCCATGACGGAACGCTACCGCCGCCGCATCGAGACCGGCGAGAACGGCAGGCTGCTGCTGTTCTTCGGCGCGCGCACCGAGCGCGAGCTGCCGTATTTCGGGCCGTTGATGAAGCTGCCGCGCGATTTCATCGACATCAATCTGGCGCTGTCGCGCGAAGCCGGGCAACCCAAGCGTTACGTGCAGGACCTGATCCGCGACCGCGCGGGCGTGGTGCGCGAACTGCTGGCGGACCGCAATACCTGCATCTACGTGTGCGGCTTGAAGGGCATGGAAGTGGGCGTGCTGGACGCCCTGCGCGACGTGACGATGCAGGCGGGCCAGGATTGGTCTATCCTGCATGATGCATTGCGCCGCGAAGGGCGCCTGCATTTCGAAACGTACTGAATCCACAAACATGCGTGGCAATCGGCGCGCGCTGGCGCGCCGATTGCATTTGCGGGGGGAATCCACAAAATGAAGTTCGCCGAGTTCAAGGACGGCATGGTCATCAAGGGCGGTCCGGTCACCCTGACGGAAGCCGAAATCCTGGAGTTCGCACGCAAGTACGATCCCCAGTGGTTCCACACGGATCCCAAGCGCGCCTCCGAAGGCCGTTGGGGCGGGCTGATCGCCAGCGGCTGGCATACCTGCGCGCTGGCCATGCGCATGGCCGTGGACGCGGCGCTGCACGATTCCGAATCCTTTGGTTCGCCCGGCCTGGGCGAGGTGCGCTGGCGCACGCCGGTGCGTCCGGGCGACACCCTGCGCCTGGAAGCGCGCGTGCAGGGCGTGCGCACCTCGTCGTCGCGTCCGGACCTGGGCATCATCACCTGGGCCTGGACGGTCCTGAACCAGCACGACGAAGGCGTGCTGGAACTGGACGCGACCAGCCTGTTCGATCTGTCCGGCGAAAACTGAGGATGGCCGTCTAGCGCTTGCCTGTCTGCTTCAGGATGGCGGCGGCTTCAGGACCGGCCGCTGCCTTCCAGTTCTTGACCGAGTCCGCCGCTGCATCCTTCAGCGCGCGCTGCACGGGCAGGGGCACCGACGTATTGATTGCCACGCCGTTCTTGCGCATGTTGGCGTAGTTCTGCTGCAGGCGGCCGTCGATGCGCTTCCATTGTTCGGTTTCGGTCTGCGCCGCGGCCTGGTCGATGGCGCGGCGCGTGCGCGCATCCAGCGCCTGGTAAGCCTGCAGGTTCATCGTCGCCACCGAGATCGGCATGGCGTAGTTGATCTCCGCGAAGTTGGGCAGGTGCTCCCAGAGCTTGCGGCCCGCGCCGCCGTCGCCTGAGGACAGCACCGCGTTGACCTCGCCCGAGGCGATCAGCGGCATCGCGTCCGCGAAGGAGATGTTCTGCGCGCGTGCGCCGGCCTTCTGCATGACGTCCTGCGACGTGGCGTCGTAGGTGCGGATGCTCAGCTTCTTCAAGGCCGCGACGCTGTCCAGTTTCTGCTTGGACCAGATGCCGGACGCGGGCCACGGCGTGGTGTAGAGCAGCTTCTGCCCATGCGCCGCCAACAGCTTCTCATAGGCGGGGCGGGCGGCCTTGTTCAGGTTGCGGGCCTTGGACAGCGAGTCCGCCAGAAAGGGCAGGGACGACACGCCGAACAAGGGATACTTGGCCGCCAGCGCGCCGGCGAAGGCGTCGCCCGCATCCACCTTGCGCGCTTGCACCGCATCGATCATGTCGGCCGACTTGATCCCCTTGGACGCGTCGTAGCTGGCGTCGATGACGACATTGCCCGCCGTCTTGGCGCGGACCAGCTCGGCAAAGGTGGATACGCCTTGTCCGGGCATGGAGGTGGCCGGGTACTCGGTGGTCATCGTGAGGGTGGTGACGGCGTAGGCGCCATGGGCCATGAACGCCATGGCGATGCCCGTCATCAGGCGGAGGGTGGGACAGCTTTGCATGCGCGGCTCCTGGGCTTGGGGGGAAACCTGGTCGGGACACGCGACAAGGCGCGGGAGCGCCCGGCCCGGTGCCTGGCCGATGCCGCAAAGCGTACGGCGAGTACCACGGCTCGCCTATACGGGCTTTCGGCAATGCGCGGGGCGTATCGGCGGCCATGTGGCGCCGGCGAATAAAAAGGCCGCCCCGAGGGGCGGCCTTTTGGGGCTTGCAACCAGTCAGACGATCAATAGAACGCCTGGATGCCGGTCTGCGCGCGGCCCAGGATCAGGGCGTGCACGTCGTGGGTGCCTTCGTAGGTGTTGACCACTTCCAGGTTCACCAGGTGGCGGGCCACGCCGAATTCGTCGGAGATGCCGTTGCCGCCGAGCATGTCGCGCGCCAGGCGGGCGATGTCCAGCGCCTTGCCGCAGGAATTGCGCTTCATGATGGAGGTGATTTCGACGGCGGCGGTGCCTTCGTCCTTCATGCGGCCCAGACGCAGGCAGCCTTGCAGGGCCAGCGTGATTTCGGTCTGCATGTCGGCCAGCTTCTTCTGGATCAGCTGGTTGGCGGCCAGGGGGCGGCCGAACTGCTTGCGGTCCAGCGTGTACTGGCGGGCGGTGTGCCAGCAAGCTTCGGCGGCGCCCACGGCGCCCCAGGCGATGCCGTAGCGGGCCGAGTTCAGGCAGGTGAACGGACCCTTCAGGCCGGACACGCCGGGCATCATCTGGTCGGCGGACACTTCCACTTCGTCCATGACGATTTCACCGGTGATCGAGGCGCGCAGGCCGACCTTGCCGTGGATGGCGGGGGCCGACAGGCCCTTCATGCCCTTTTCCAGGATGAAGCCGCGGATCTTGCCGTCGAAGTCGCCGCCGACGCACTTGGCCCACACCACGAAGACGTCGGCGATGGGGGAGTTGGTGATCCACATCTTGTTGCCGGAAATCTTGTAGCCGTCGGACGTCTTGACGGCGCGGGTTTCCATGCCGCCGGGGTCGGAGCCGTGGTTGGGTTCGGTCAGGCCGAAGCAGCCGATCCATTCGCCGCGGGCCAGCTTGGGCAGGTATTTCTGCTTCTGCGCTTCGCTGCCGAATTCGTTGATCGGCACCATCACCAGGGACGACTGCACGCTCATCATGGAGCGGTAGCCGGAGTCGATGCGTTCGACTTCGCGGGCGATCAGGCCGTAGCTGACGTAGTTCAGGCCGGCGCCGCCGTATTCGACGGGGATGGTGGCGCCCAGCAGGCCCAGTTCGCCCATTTCGGAGAAGATGGCCGGGTCGGTCTGTTCGTTGCGGAACGCGTTCAGCACGCGCGGGGCGAGCTTGTCCTGCGCATAGGCGTAGGCTGCGTCACGCACCATGCGTTCTTCTTCGGTCAGTTGCTGGTCCAGCAACAGGGGGTCTTGCCAGTGAAAGGAAGGATTCGAGGACATGCTGGGTCTCCGCTATGGATTTCGGAATGCTAGAAAGTTTAAACCTAAAATAATTCGGGCGGCAAGCGGCGAATGGAACGGCCGGCGCGCGGCGCCGCCGTTCCGTCCCGCCTTCAGTGCTGCGCCTTGAGCGCTGCGTCGCGGATCTTTTCCAGGGTCGTGCCCGGGGTGATGGTTTCCGGATCGATGAAGCAGTGCAGGATGGCCGGCTTGCCGCTGGCCAGGGCGCGTTCGAAGGCCGGGCCGAACTGCTCGGTGGTCTCGACGCGTTCGCCGTGGCCGCCAAAGGCGCGCGCATAGTCGGCGAAATCCGGATTCTTCAGATCGGTCGCGGAAATGCGGCCGGGGTAGTGCTTTTCCTGGTGCATGCGGATCGTGCCGTACATGCCGTTGTCCACCAGCACCACGACGATGGGCAGGTCGTATTGCACCGCGGTCGCGAATTCCTGGCCGTGCATCAGGAAGCAGCCGTCGCCAGCGAAGCAGACCACGGTCTTGTCGGGCGACACGCGCTTGGCGCCCACGGCGGCGGGCAGGCCGTAGCCCATGGAGCCCGACGTCGGCGCCAGCTGCGTGCCGTAGCGCGTAAAGCGGTGGAAGCGGTGCAGCCAGGTGGCGTAGTTGCCGGCGCCGTTGGTCATGATGGCATCGGCCGGCAGCGTCTTTTCCAGATAGGCCATCACCTGGCCCATTTGCAGCGCGCCCGGCGTCGTGATGGCGCTGGGATCGCTCCATTTCAGATACGACTCGCGCATGGCCTGCGTGTCGGCGGCCCAGGCGGGCTGGGCCGGCGCCTTCAGGCCGCCCAGCGCCTGCGCAAAGGCGGCGGGCGAAGTATTGATGGCCAGGGTGGGGCGGTAGACGCGGCCCAGCTCGGCGGTGTCGGGGTGCACGTGCACCAGTTTCTGCTTGGGTACCGGGATGTCCAGCAGGGTGTACGCCTGGCTGGGGTTTTCCGACATGCGGCCGCCGACCAGCAGGATCAGGTCCGCATCGGCGACGCGCTTGAGCAGCGCGGGGTTGATGCCCAGACCCACGTCGCCGATGAAGCAGGGGTGGTCGGCCGGGAACAGCATCTGGCGGCGGAAGGACACGGCCGTGGGCAGCGCGTGGCGCTGCGCAAAATCGGCGAACTGCTGCACCGCGCGGGCGTCCCAGCGCGTGCCGCCCAGGATGGCGACCGGATTTTTGGCCTCGGCCAGCAGCTTTTCCAGGTCGGCCAGCTGGCCGGCGGTGGGGGCGGAATCGATGACTTCGTAGCGTGGCGCGTCGGCGACCTTGGCGGCTTCGACCAGCATGTCTTCGGGCAGCGCGATCACGACCGGGCCGGGACGGCCCGAGGTGGCGATGTGGAAGGCGCGCGAAACCAGTTCGGGGATGCGTTCGACCTGGTCGATCTCGGTGACCCACTTGGCCTGCGTGCCGAACACGGCGCGGTAATCCATTTCCTGGAAGGCTTCGCGTTCGCGCATGCCGCGCTCGATCTGGCCGACGAAGAGGATCAGGGGGGTGGAGTCCTGCTTGGCGATGTGCACGCCCGCCAGCGCGTTGGACGCGCCCGGGCCGCGGGTCACCATGCAGATGCCAGGTTCGCCGGTCAGCTTGCCATGGGCGTCGGCCATCATGGCCGCGCCGCCTTCCTGGCGGCACACCGTGACCTTGATGTCCGCATCGTGCAGGCCGTCCAGCACCGCCAGATAGCTTTCACCGGGAACACAGAAAACATGTTTGACGCCCTGCGCAACCAGCTGGTCGACCAGGATGTGACCGCCAAGGCGGGATTCTTGCTGGGACATGGGGGTGGTAGTCATGATGAGCCGAGGTTAGGACATCCGAGCATAATGTTCCTTGATCGCACAATGCAATTGATAAAATTGCACAATCTATTGACCCACCGGCACGACCTGCCATGCTGCGCCGCGGCAAGATCCGAGCGGCGCAGCAGCGGCGGCGCCCGCCGGCACCTGGCGGTTCCCGCGATATGAGAAACGGCATTCCCAACCTGAGCGCCCTGCAGGCGTTTGAAGCGTCGGCCCGGCTGGGCAGCTTTTCCCGCGCCGCCGAGGAATTGTCCCTGACGCATAGCGCCGTCTACCGCCAAGTGGCCAGCCTGGAGGCGCGCCTGGGCGTGCAGCTGTTCACGCGGGTGCGCCGGCGCATCGTGCTGACCGATCACGGAGCGGAGTACGCCGGCCGCATCCGCCACCATTTGGACCAGATCGAAAAAGACACTTTCGGCCTGGTCAGCCGCACGGGCATGGGCCGCAGCATCCATATCGCCGTGGTGCCCACCCTGGCGACGACCTGGTTGATCCCGCGCCTGGCGGATTTCCAGCGCGAGCACGGCGACATCACGGTCAGCCTGTCCGTGCGCACGCTGCCGTTCCAGTTCAAGGACCAGCCCTTCGACGGCGCGCTGTATCACGGGGACGGATTGTGGCCAGGCACCCAGGGCGTGCTGCTGTTCCCCGAGCGCGAACTGGTGCCGGTTTGCGCGCCAGAGCTGGCGGCGCGGGCGGCGGAACCGGGGGCCAGCGCCTTGTCCGGCATGACCCATCTACACCTGGCTTCGCGGCCGGACGCCTGGCGCCAGTGGTACGCGGCCAACAGCCATCTTTATGGTCCGCACGCCGCCGGCGGGCCGCGCTACGAGCTTTTCACCATGGTGATGGCGGCGGTGCAGGCCGGCCTGGGAGTCGGGCTGATGCCGCGTTTCCTGGCCCAGCCCGCGCTCGACCAAGGCACGCTGGCGATGCCTGTGCCGCAATCGCTATCGGTCAGCCAGGGCTATTACTTCGGCTATCCGCAGCGCAGCGAACGCTCCGAGGCGCTCAAGCTCTTCGAGAGCTGGCTGAAGTCCGCCGCCGCAGGCGTGGGCGGACGCTGAGCCGTAGAATCCAGCCATGTCCGCAATCCGCCCCCCGCTTGAATCCCAGGCCGATATCGACGCCTTCATCGATGCCGTCTGGCTGGAAGACGGCCTGTCGGCCAACACCCTGGCGGCCTACCGGCGCGATCTGACGGGCTTTGCCCGCTGGCTGGAAGATCCCGAAGCCTACGCGCGCGAAATGGCCGACCGCCACGGCGATGCGGCGCAGGCCCACGTCCTGCCCGCCGGACCCGCCAAAGCTCTGCGCGATGCCGGCAAGGCCGACATCGAAGCCTGGTTCGCCTTCCGCCACGAAGAAACCCGCGCCACCACCGCCAACCGCAGGCTGGCCGCGTTGCGCCGCTTTTACGCCTGGGCGCTGCGCGAACACCGCGCCGAGCGCGATCCCTGCCTGACGCTGATCGCCGCCAAGCAGCCGCCGCGCATGCCCAAGACTCTGTCCGAGCAGCAGGTGGACGCCTTGTTGCGCGCGCCCGACCTGGAGGAGGCCCGCGGCCTGCGCGACCGCGCCATGCTGGAAACGCTGTACGCCACGGGCTTGCGGGTATCCGAGCTGGTGGGCATGCGCACGCTGGACGTGAGCCTGAACGAAGGCGTGGTGCGGGTGGTGCTGGGCAAGGGCGGCAAGGACCGGCTGGTGCCGCTGGGCGCCGAGGCGGCCCATTGGATCGACCGCTACCTGAAGTCCGCGCGGCCGGAGCTGGCGGCTGGACGCGTGAGCGATGCGCTCTTCATCACTGGCCGGGCCGAAGCCATGTCGCGCCAGGCGTTCTGGCAACTGGTGAAGAAATATGCCCTGCTGGCGGACGTGCGCGCGCCGCTGTCGCCGCACGTGCTGCGGCACGCCTTCGCCACGCATCTGCTGAACCACGGCGCCGACCTGCGCGTGGTGCAGATGCTGCTGGGCCACGCCGACATTTCCACCACGCAGATCTACACGCACGTCGCGCGCGAACGCCTGAAGGCGCTGCACGCGACGCACCATCCTCGCGGCTAGCGCTGCACGCGCCGCTTCGAAATTCCTCTTTCACGCATAACCATGAGCAAAGCCCGCCACGTTTCCGAGACGCCCGCCACCCAGTTCCTCAAGCAGAACAAGGTGGCGTACACGGAGCACACCTATGACTACGTCGACCATGGCGGCGCGGGCGAAGCCGCGCGCCAGTTGGGCCTGGATCCGCATGCGGTGGTCAAGACCCTGGTGATGGAGGACGAGTCCGCCAAGCCCCTGATCGTGGTCATGCACGGCGACCGCGAAGTCTCCACCAAGAACCTGGCGCGCCAAGCCGGTTTGAAGCGGGTGGAGCCCTGCAAGCCCGAGGTGGCGCAGCGCCATTCGGGCTATCAGGTGGGCGGCACCTCGCCCTTCGGCACGCGCAAGAAGATGCCGGTGTGGGTCGAGGCCGAAGTGCTGGACTACCCGGTGGTCTACATCAACGGCGGGCGGCGCGGGTATCTGATCGGCATAGATCCCAAGGTGCTGGTCACGCTGCTGGGCGCCAAGGGCGTGTCCGTCGCTCTGGAGTAAGGCGGGCTTGCGTGGGCGTGGTATTCCCATACCACCACCCTGGCCGATGGCGGCGTCACAATAGGGGCGTAGATCAAGAACCGGAACCCGGCCACGTGGCCCGAACCGGCTTTCCGCCATCCCTGGGAGACAAACATGAGCAAGCGACTGTTGATGCTGGTCGGCGACTACGCCGAAGACTACGAGACCATGGTGCCGTACCAGACCCTGCTGACGGTGGGGCACACGGTGCACGCGGTATGCCCGGACAAGAAAGCGGGCGACACCATCGCCACCGCGATCCATGACTTCGAAGGCGCACAGACCTACACCGAAAAGCGCGGCCACAATTTCGCGCTGAACTATGACTTTGACCGCGTCGAGCCGTCGTCCTACGACGGCCTGGTGATTCCGGGCGGCCGCGCGCCGGAGTATCTGCGGCTGAACGAAAAGGTGCTGGACATCGTGCGCGCCTTCGACAAGGCCGGCAAGCCCATCGCGGCGGTCTGCCACGGCGCGCAACTGCTGGCCGCGGCCGGGATCCTGAAGGGCCGCACCTGCTCCGCCTATCCGGCGTGCGCCCCGGAAGTGCGCCTGGCGGGCGGCACCTATGCCGAGATCGGCATCGACCAGGCCTACACCGACGGCAATCTGGTGACGGCGCCGGCCTGGCCCGCGCACCCGGCCTGGATGTCGCAATTCCTGGCGGTGCTGGGCACGAAGATCACGCCCTGATCTTCCAAGCCACAAAGCGCCAGGGCCGCAAGCTTGCGGCCCTGGCGCTTTTTCCTTGCGGCTTGGATATCAGGCGAAATCGAGCACGATGCGGCCTTCGATCTGGCCGCGCCGCATGCGGTCGAACACGTCGTTGATGTTCTCCAGGCTTTCGGTGGCGACGGTGGCGTGCACCTTGCCCTCTTCGGCAAACTGCAGCGATTCCTGCAGGTCCAGGCGCGAGCCCACGATGGAGCCGCGCACGGTGACGCCATTGAGCACCATGTCGAAGATCGACAGCGGGAAGTCGCCCGGCGGCAGACCGTTAAGCGCCACGGTGCCGCCGCGGCGCACCATGCCCAGCGCCTGCTCGAAGGCCTTGGGCGATACCGCCGTGATCAGCGCGCCGTGCGCGCCGCCGATCTCGCGCTTGAGGTAGGCGGCCGGGTCGGTGGTCTTGGCGTTGACGGTGACCTCGGCGCCCAAGCGGCGGGCGAAGTCCAGCTTGGCGTCGTCGATGTCCACAGCCGCGACGTTCAGGCCCATGGCCTTGGCGTACTGCACCGCCATGTGGCCCAATCCGCCGATGCCGGAAATCACCACCCAGTTGCCCGGACGGGTGTCCGTCATCTTCAGGCCCTTGTACACGGTCACGCCGGCGCACAGCACGGGCGCTACCTCGACGAAACCGACGTTCTTGGGCAGCAGGCCCACGTAGTTGGCATCAGCCAGCGCGTATTCGGCAAAGCCGCCGTTCACGGAGTAGCCGGCGTTCTTCTGCGTTTCGCACAGCGTTTCCCAGCCGCCCAGGCAATGCTCGCAATGCCCGCAGGCGGAATACAGCCAGGGAATGCCGACGCGGTCGCCTTCCTTCACATGGGTCACGCCCGCGCCCACCGCAACCACGTGGCCGACGCCTTCGTGGCCGGGAATGAAGGGCGGGTTGGGCTTGACGGGCCAGTCGCCTTCGACCGCGTGCAGGTCGGTGTGGCAGACCCCGCAGGCTTCAATCTTTACCAGCAATTCGCCCGGACCCGGGCGCGGCACCGCGACTTCTTCGATTGCCAGGGGCTTGCCGAATGCTCGTGCAACCGCTGCTTTCATGGTTTTATCCATCACTGCCTCCGAAGTCTGATCAAGATTCCTTATGCTCGAACGTGGACGCTTTCCCGACCATGATTTATATCAACCGAGGGGGCTGCCCGCCGATGCCGGAAACGTGTGGTTGCAGAAAGAGGCCGGCCTCCCGCAGCTTGCCCGGGCCGCGGCAAACGGCGTACAGTCAGCCGTAGGCATCCCGGCCCAGGCCCCAGGCCCAGTCCCGAGTTCCAGGAGCTCCCATGTGTGAAATCTTCATCCGCGCCAGCGAGCAGTCCTACGCGCCCGAAACCCGTTCGCTGCGGCTGCATGGCGTGGCTACCAGCCTGAGGCTGGAACAGCTGTTCTGGCAAGTATTGGAAGAAATCGCCGGCCGCGACGGCATGCGCGTGACGCAGCTGATCGAACGTCTGTACGACGAACTGATCGAGTATCGCGGCGAGGCCGCCAATTTCACCTCATTTCTGCGCGTGTGCTGCCTGCGCTACCAACTGCTGCAGGCAGAGGGCCGAATCCCCTTGGACGCGGCCGTGCCGATCCGTTCGCTCAACCCGCAAGCAGTGCTGGAAGGCCTGCCGCCCACGCTGTACGACGCCCAGCCCCTGCGCCCCAAACGCAAGGCCGCGTAGGCCGCCAACACTGACGCCGCCGCGGCGCCAAAAAACAAAGGGCCCGAATTTTTCGGGCCCTTTGCTCATGTGGCAGCGTAGCGCGGCGGGTGTTCAGCCGCCAGACTGGATCGACGCCATCGCCACTTCGTTCTGCACGATGCGGCGGATGCGCACCGCATCGCCGATGCGGGAGAGCTTGCCCTGCGAATCCAGCAGCACGATGGCCAGGTCGCGGCCGTTGATGCGGGCCAGCATGACCAGGCATTCGCCCGCTTCGTTGATGTAGCCGGTCTTGGACACCTTGATGTCCCAGTCGGGCTTGCGCACCAGCAGGTTGGTGTTGCGGAAGGTCTGCGTGCGGTTGTTGACCTCGACGTCGTACTCGGTATCGGTGGAGTAGCGGTGGATCAACGGGCGCTGGGAGGCGGCGCGCAGCAGTCGGGCCAGATCGTGCGGCGACGAGACGTTGTCGCTGGACAGGCCGGTGGGCTCGATGAAGCGGGTGCTGGTCATGCCCAGCGCCTGCGCCTTGGCGTTCATGGCGGCCACGAAGGCGGGCAGGCCGCCCGGATAGTGGCGGCCCAGCGCGTTGGCGGCGCGGTTTTCGGACGACATCAGCGCCAGGTGCAGCATGTCGCCGCGCGACAGCTTGGTGCCCACGCGCAGACGCGAGGTGGTGTGCTTGAGGCCGTCGACGTCTTCGTCGGTGATCTCCAGCATTTCGTTCATGGGCAGGTTGGCGTCGACCACGACGACCGCGGTCATCAGCTTCGAGATCGAAGCGATGGGGCGCACCACGTTTTCGTTCTTGGCGAAGATGACCGTGGACGTTTCCAGATCCTGCACATAGGCGGTAGTGGAACGCAGGGCGGCGGCTTCGGCGCGCACCGAGGAGGCGGGCGGCGGCATGGCGGCCGAACCGACCGCGGCAGCAGCGGCGGCGCGTTGCGCGCGCGACGGCTTGTTCGGCTTGCCGCTCTTGCCGGCGGCCGCGCCCTTCTTGGGCGGCGTGCCCTTGGCGGCGACCTGCTTGCCGCCCTTGGGGGCGGCGGCTTTCTTGCCGGAGGAGGATTTGGGGGGAGTTTTCGCGGAGGAGGCGGCTTGTTTGCCCGAGGCGCTCTTGCCGGAGCTGGCCTTGGGGGCCGGAGCCTTCTTCGCTTGTTGCGCCTTGCAGGCCGACGATTTGGCGTTGGTCTTGCAAGGGTCCGTATTCTTCGCGGCTTGCGCGGCGGGGGGCAGGAGCGCGCACACCGCCAGCGCCACAGGCGCTATCGCGTTCGCAATCGCACGTTTCCAGGGAAATGCCATGGTTTGAGCTGGCTTGTCAGTCTGTCAGTAAATGTTTCTTAAGCCGGCGTTTCGTCGGGCCAGAAAAAGTCCAGATGAATTAGAGGCTTACGCGTCGAATTTAAACAGCAATTTCAAGTTGTGCGCAAGGCGATTTGCTATCATCGTCCAAAAAAATAATGGTGACGTATTGACGCAGCTTCAATTCGTCACAAGACAAGTTCGAGAAGCTAACGGCAGGCCGCGCGTGAGCGTAGCCCGGATTAACCCTCATCTGGCTGAACGCGCGAGGTTTTTGTCCATGGGCAGATCAGGACAAGACGTGCTCACAAAGGGCAAGGCTTCGGGCGAATAGGGGGGGCTGGGAAGGAAGGCGTCGGAACCGACGCCAGAGATGGCCTCGCCGGGTGGAATCGAACCACCAATTGACCCTTAGGAGGGGCCGGTTATATCCATTTAACTACGGCGAGACTATTGCTGATCAGGCGGCAAGGCCGGTCGAGTGACCGCGTTTGCTTGCTAAGGCCTTGATATCGCTACGAATCTTTCGGCCCTGAGTTTATCACTGGGGGCACGGGCTTCGGCGCAGGACGCAAGTCTATCAGCAGCCGGCGCAAGCCCCAAATCCGCTGTCCGCAACCCGGCCCGCCGGACCCGGCGCCCAACGGGGCTATTGCCGGAGCGCGGAGGCTATTTGTATATGATGTCCGGGTCCTGCGCTGCGCGCCGGACCGTCCCGTGGAGGGGGCGGCGAACCAAAACAACGAAAAACGGGTTTCATGTCTAACCAAACCGATACGAATTTCACCCGTACCCTGATCGTGGGCACGCTGGTGGTGCTGCTCGCGATGGGGGTGCGCGCCACCTTCGGGCTCTTCATGCAGCCGATGGGGCTGGCGCAGGGCTGGGGACGCGAAGTGTTCTCCATGGCCTTCGCGCTGCAGAACCTGGTGTGGGGCGTGGCCTGTATCTTCATGGGCATCCTGGCCGACCGTTACGGTTCGGGCCGCACCATCGCCCTGGGCGCGGTGCTGTACATGCTGGGCATGATAGGCACGCGCTTCGCCACCGATGAAGCCACGCTCTATCTGACCGCCGGCGTGCTGGTCGGGCTGGGACAGGCCGGCACGACCTTTCCGGTGATCCTGCCCGTGGTGGCGCGCGCGGTGCCGCCCGCCTACCGCAGCACGGCGATGGGCATCGCCAGCGCTGGCGGCTCCCTGGGGCAGTTCGCCGTGGTGCCCACGGGGCAGGTGCTGATCAGCGGCCTGGACTGGCCGGGCGCATTGTGGGTGCTGTCGCTGTTCGTCGCTTGCGGCGCGCCCCTGGCGTATTTCCTGCGCGGTCGTCCGCAAGCCCATACCGGGTCGCAGCAGTCGCTGGCCTCGGCGGTCAAGCAGGCGGTGCGCCACCCCTCGTTCCATTTCCTGTTCTGGAGCTATTTCGTCTGCGGCTTCCACACCGCCTTCATCACGCTGCACCTGCCCGCCTACGTCACGGACGGCGGCCTGAGCGCGGGGCAGGGCGCGACCGCCATTGCGCTGATCGGCCTGTTCAACGTGCTGGGCTCGTTCTATGCCGGCAAGCTGGGCGGCAAGTACAGCAAGAAGCGGCTCCTTGCCGTGGTGTACGGCATGCGCGCCTTCGGCATCCTGCTGTTGCTCTGGATGCCGCTGTCGCCCTGGGTGCTGTACGCCTTCGCCGCGTGGATGGGCTTGTTCTGGCTTGGGACCGTGCCGCTCACGCAGGGCCTGATCGGCCAGATCTACGGCCTGCGCTATGCGGCCACGCTGTCCGGCATCGTCTTCCTGGGACACCAGCTGGGCAGTTTCATCGGCGTGTGGCTGGGTGGATATGCCTACGCCAAGACCGGCAACTACGATGCCGTCTGGTGGCTGGGCGTGGCGCTGGCCATTATCGCGGCGCTGCTGTGCCTGCCGGTGCGCGAGCAGCCGGTTGCCCAGCCGGCCACGGCCTGAGACGTCCATGAACCCTGCGACTCGCTCCGCATCCGCCGCCCGCCGCCATCGCGGTTGGCGCGCGGCTGGCGCGCTGGCCCTGGTTGCCGTCCTGGGCCTGGCGTTCTGGGGCTACACCACGCCGGAAATGCAGATCCACTGGGAAAACCTGGCCGCGCTCTGCGGCTTCTAGGCGCTTCTTCCGCTCGGCCTCGCGGTATCCTACGGCGGTATTTCTTCCCTCATCGCGCGCCGCCCGCGGGCGGGCGCCACGGATGCCCATGCAGGACTCATCGCCCTCCTATCCCGATCTATCGCTGCCGGACATCGGCGGCATGCCTGCCGCCGATACGCTGGTGCTGACGGTGAACAACCGCCTGTCGCGCCGGCTCACGCTGGAGCTGGCGGGCCTGCTGCGCCAGGAACGCCAGGTCAGCGAATTGCCGCGCATATTGCCGCTGTCCGCCTGGCTGGCCGATGCCGCCAATGAACTCGCGTTCGAGACGGATGGCGATGTGCCTGCCTATCGGCTGGACAGTTTCGCCACGCAGCTGGTGTGGACCGAGGCGATCCGCGCTGAAGAAGCCGAGCGCGTGCTGCTGGATGCGAGCCAGGCCGCGCGTTTGTCGATGGACGCGGACCTGCTGATGGACGAATGGCAGCTGCATGTGCCTTCGGGCGCGGATACCGACGAATATCGCGGCTTTGCGAAATGGCGGGTGCGTTACCGTCAGGCGCTGGCCGGCATCGACGCCGAGGACGCCAACCAGGGCTACGCGCGCGTGCTGCGGGCGCTGGAGGACGGACGCCTGCCCGTGCCGCGCCAACTGGTGCTGGCCGGATTCACGGATATGTCGCCGCGCTTTCGTCGGCTCTTGCAGGCGTTTGAAGAGCAGGGCGCGGCCGTCGCGCAGTGGCGCGACGCGCAGCGCGTTGAAACGCCGGCGCGCAGATTCGAGGCTGCGGATCAAGGCGCGGAGTGGCGCGCCGCCGCGGCCTGGGCGGCCGAGCGCCTGAAGGCGCATCCGCAGGGCCGCTACGCCATCGTCTCGCCCCAGCTGGAGGCGGAATCGCCTTTCGCGCGGCGGGTGTTGAGCCAGGCCCTGGCCGGGCGCGGCGGCGAAGCCGCGTACGCCTTCAACGTGGCCGTGGGACGTCCGTTGAACGAATGGCCGATGGCGCGCGCCGCGCTTGCCTGGTTGCGCGCCCTGGCCGAATGCGCGCCGGGCAAGGGCTGCGGCGTCGAGGTGCTGGGCGCGGCCCTGCTGGGCGGGCATTGCGCGGGCGACGTGCGCGACCGCGCTCGGCTGGCCTCGATCGACGCGCGCTGGCGTCGCCAAGCCCAGCTGCACGTCACTCCGCAGGATTGGCGCAAGCTGCTGGCGGACCTGCCCGCGTTGGCGCAGGCCTGGAATCAGGCCATGGAAATCTGGACGCAGGGCGGCCGCCAGGCCACTTGCGACGTGTGGATGTTGCGCATGAAGGCCGCGCTGATGGCGTTGGGCTTTCCCGGCGAAGGCGTGCTGGACAGCGTTGGCTATCAGGTGATGGGGGCGTTGGGCGATGCGCTGGGCAGTTTTTCGGCGCTGGCGCCGGCCGCCGGGCGCCTGGGCGGCGTGGCCGCCGTGAACCTGCTGGAAAGCGTGGCGCGTTCCGCCTCGTTTCAGCCGCAACGCGATCCGCAGGCGCGCCTGGACGTGCTGGGTTTGCTGGAAGCCGAGGGCGGCTATTGGGACGGCGTCTGGGTGTTGGGCTTGACCGACGACGTGTTGCCGGCCTCGCCCAAGCCCAATCCGCTGTTGCCGCTGGCCGTGTTGCGCCAGGCCAAGGCGCCGCGCGCCACGCCCGAGCGCGAACGCGAATGGGCCGAGGGCATGTACGCGGCGTTGTGCCGTTGCGCGCCCGAGATCATCGTCAGCCATGCGCACATGGACGGCGAGCGCGAGCTGCGTCCGTCGCCGCTGATCGCGGCGGCAGCGCTGACGGACTGGGCGCCCGCCTCGGCGCAAGCGCTGCCGGCTTTGCCGCAGGAATCGCTGGACGATGCGCAAGGACCCGCGTTGGCGGCCGGCAATCGTGGCGGCGGCGGCCTGGACGTGCTGGACACGCAGGCGCGCAATCCGCTGTGGGCCTTCGTGCGGCATCGCCTGGGCGGCCGCGAAATGGCGCCCTATGCGGATGCGGCCACGGTCAACGTGCGCGGCCAGTTTCTGCACAAGGCGCTGGAACTGGTGTGGGGCATGATGCCCGACCAGGACGCGCTGCACGAAATCATGGCCGAGGGCCGCCTGCCTGCCTTGCTGGAACAGGCGGTGGCGCAAGCCGCGGACGAGGAACTGAAAGATTACGCGCCCGCCTTGCGCACGCTGGAATGCCAGCGCGCCCAGACCGTGCTGGCGTCCTGGCTGGACATGGAAGCGCAGCGCCTGCCTTTCGCGGTGGCCCAGGTGGAAAAGAACCATCAATGGCAGCGCGGCGCGCTCAACCTGAAGCTGCGGCTGGACCGCATCGACACCCTCGGCGATGGCCGCAACGTCATCGTCGACTACAAGACCGGCGTGGCGGCGGCCAAGCCCGAACCGGACTGGTCGCGCAGCCGCCCCGTGAACGTGCAGCTGCCGTTCTATGCCTCGGTGCTGGCGGACGCCGCGGGCGGCGAAGTGGCGGGCCTGGTGCTGGCGCAGATCCATGCGCGGCAGGTCGCCGCGCAGGGCCTGGCCGACGAAGACCTGGGCGTGCCCGGCGTCACGCTGGCCAGCGACAGCAAGTACTTCGACGGGCTGTCCTGGCCGGATATCCGGCAGCGCTGGCGCACGGCCATCGAAGCGCTGGCCGACGAGTACGCCGCGGGCTACGCGGCCAACGTCGCGTATCGCCGCGATGACCTGAAATATTGCGATGCACTGCCGTTCCTGCGTTTGCATCTGGACGACGAGGACGCATGAGCCATGGCTGAACAAGAACGCTTGCCGCACGACCACATGGCGCGCGCCGAGGCGCTGGATCCGACCCGTTCGTTCCTGGTGCAGGCGCCGGCTGGCTCCGGCAAGACCGAGCTGCTGACGGACCGCATCCTGGCGCTGCTGGCCACGGTGAACCGTCCGGAAGAAATCGTCGCCATCACCTTCACGCGCAAGGCCGCGTCCGAGATGCATGCGCGCGTGCTGAGCAAGCTGCGCCGCGGACTGGACGCGCCGCCGGAAGCCATGCACGAGCGCCGCAGCTGGCAACTTGCGCGCGCCGCGCTGGCGCGCAACGACGAGCAGGGCTGGCATCTGCTGGACCATCCCGCGCGGCTGGCCATCCGCACCATCGACTCGTTCTGCGCGGGTCTGGTGCGCAGCATGCCATGGCTGTCTGAGCTGGGCGGCATGCCCGAGATCACGGATGATGCGCGCACCCACTACGAGGCGGCGGCGCGCGCCACCCTGGACCTCGCCGACGACTACGAGGCCGTGCGCATCCTGCTCAAGCATTTGGACGTGGACGTGCAGGCCGCCAAGGAAGCCATCGCCGACATGCTGGGCCAACGCGACCAGTGGCTGCCGCTGCTGCGCCACGGCTCCGACCGCGAGGGCATGGAAGCCATGCTGGCCGAGGCCATCGGCGAAGACCTGGACGCGCTCAGCGAGGCCATGCCCTATGGCTGGGCCGACGCGCTGTGCGGCCCGGCGCGGCTGGCTGCCGCCAATCTGCAGGATGGAGAGGCGGAAAACAAGCTGCTGGCCTTGCTGGACTGGACGGAAGAGCCGCCGCCTGACGCCGAAGCGCTGGAACTCTGGCAAGCCGTGGCGCATCTGCTGCTGACAGGCACCGGCACCTTGCGCAAGACCGTCAACAAGAACCAGGGCTTTCCCGCCAAGTGCGCGCATAAGGAACCGTTCGTGGCGTGGCTGGAAGCCGCCGACCCGGATGCAGTCTGGGTGCGCCGCCTGCATGCGGTGCGGGACGTGCCCGCGCCGCATTTCACCGATGCGCAATGGGAAGTGCTGGGCGCGCAGCTGATGACGCTGGCGCTGGCGGTGGCGCAATTGCGGCTGCGCTTTGCCGATACGGGCGAGGTCGATTTCATCGAAATCGCGCAGCGCGCCGCGGCCGCGCTGGGCAGCGCCGACGATCCGGGCGAACTGCTGCTGAAGCTGGACGCCTCGATCCGCCATCTGCTCATCGACGAATTCCAGGACACCAGCCAGACCCAACTGGACCTGCTGCGCACGCTGACCTCGGGCTGGCAGCAGGGCGACGGCCGCAGCCTGTTCCTGGTGGGCGATCCGATGCAGTCCATCTACCGTTTCCGCAAGGCGGAAGTGGGCCTGTTCCTGGAAGTCGCCGACATCGGCGTGGGCGAACTGCAGCCGGACTTTCTCAATCTCACCGACAACTTCCGCTCGCAGGCGGGTATCGTCGAATGGGTCAACCAGTCGTTTGCGCAATTGCTGCCCCGGCGCAGCGACGCGGCGGCGGGCGCCATCGCCTACAGCCCGTCCACCGCTTTCCATGAAGCGCTGCCGGAACCCGCCGTGCGTTTTCACCCGGCCTGGTCGCGCGAGGGCGCGGCTCCCGCGGAAACGCAGGCCGAAGACATTGCGGTGGACCTGGTGCGCCAGGCGCTGATCGACCACAAGGGCGCCAAGCACCCCGTCGCCGTGCTGGTGCGGGCGCGCAGCCATCTGGGCAACCTGACCCGCCGCCTGGCGCAGGAAGGCATACGCTGCCGCGCGGTGGACCTGGTGCCGCTGGCCCTGCGGCCGGTGGTGGCGGACCTGGTGCAGCTGGTGCGGGCCTTGTCGCACGCCGGCGATCGTCTGGCCTGGCTGTCGGTGCTGCGCGCGCCGTACTGCGGCTTGACGCTGACCTCTTTGCAGCGCCTGTTCGGCGACGACCACATCACGCCGGTTCCGGTGCTGCTGGAACGCGCGTTGCGGATCCCGCCGCAGACCATGCCGGTGGCCTCGGCCAACGCGCCGCAGGGCTCATTGTTCGATGCGGCGCCCGAAGCGCCGGACACGCCGTCGGCGCAGAGCGTGCTTGGTGCCGACGAGTTCGAGCGCTTGCGTCAGGTGGCGGGCATCCTGCTCGACAAGCGCAATGCCTCGGGCGCCATGCCTTTCGCGGCCTGGGTGGAGTCGTTGTGGCGCCGCCTGGGCGGCCCGGCTCTGTATGCCGGCCTCTCTGTCGCCAACGACGCGGAAAGCCTGTTCCAACTGGTCGAGCGCCTGGCGCCGCACGGCGCCATTGACGTCGCGGCGCTGGACACCGGCATCGCGCGCTTGTTCGCGGCGCCGGACGCGGCGGACGAAGACACGGGCGCGGTCGAAATCATGACCATGCACAAGTCCAAGGGCCTGCAGTTCGAAACCGTCATCCTGTACGGCCTGCACCGCGCGCCGCGCGGCGACCAGGCGCCGCTGGTGCGTTTTGAGCAGAGCGGCGGCCGCGTGCTGTTCGGCCCGGTCAAGCCGCGCGCCGAAACCGAGGCAGATCCCCTGTCGCGCTACCTGGGCGCACGCGAGGCGCGCCGCGCCTCCTACGAAATCGACCGCCTGCTGTACGTGGCCGCGACGCGGGCGCGCAAGCGCCTGCACCTCGTGGGCCACGTGTCGGTGGACGAAGCCAGCGGCCAGGTCAAGACGCCGTCCTCCGCCAGCCTGCTGGGCCGCTTGTGGCCTTGCCTGGCCATACCGACGCCGCCATCGTTGGATGGCGCGGCGGTAGTGCAGGAGGCCGACGGCCCCGAGTGGCAAGGCGAACCCTTGCGGCGCGTGGACCGCGCCGGCCTGGCTCAACTGGCGCGGGTGGCGGACGTAGCGGTCAGCCCCGGCTTCGGCGCCGCGGCGCGCGGCGCCTGGGGCGATGGCGGTGAACATCCCGCCTGGCAATTGGAGGCCGGCTACGACGCCGCCATCGGCACCTTGTCGCATGCCTGGCTGGCGCGCATCGGCCAGGACGGCGTGCAGGCCTGGTCCGCCGACGCGCTGGCCGAACGCCTGCCCGCCATGCGGCGCCAGCTGACGCGTGCAGGCATCCCGGCCAGCCAGGCCGACGCCGCCTCCGAAGCCGTGCTCGAAACCCTGCAAGCCACCCTCGCCGACGAGCGCGGCCTGTGGCTGCTGTCCCAATCCGGCGCCCGCCGCGAATGGCCCCTGATCGACGCCGCCGGCAAGGTATCCGTCATCGACCTGGCCCTCAGCACCGAGGACGGCTGGCTCATCGTCGACTACAAAACCGGCCGCCCGCATCCCGGCGAACCCCCCACCGCCTTCGCCGCCCGCATGCGCCAACGCCACGGCGACCAACTGCTGCGCTACTGCGCCCAAGTCACCGCCCTGGACGGCCGCACCGCCCGCGCCGCCCTCTACTTCCCAAGAGCACGCGCCTGGATCGACCTAAAGGAATAGCACGGAGGTAACGCAAACCCCAAGGCCTTCAAATCAGTAAGAAATTCCAGCAAGCAAAGCGCAGCGAGCCAGCCCAGCAAGGCAAAGCGAAGCGAGCCGACAGGACCAGCGAAGCGACGTCCTCACCCCCTCCCCCTCGGGGGGAGGGCCGGGGAGGGGGCGCACATTCAGCCCCCCGGGGCCCGCCAGCCGAGAGGCTAGCAAGCAAGCGAAGCGCAGCTCTGCTAGAATCTCGGCTGGCGGGCCCCTCCGCATGGTTCGGCGGTGAACCTGGTCAGGTCGGGAACGAAGCAGCCATAGTCGTTTAGGGTCAGTGCCGGAGTAAGGCTCGCCAACCGGATTCTTCAAAGCAACGCGTCATGACTATCCATGATGTCGTCGCTTTCAAGGGGGACGGGGTTATTTTCCAAGGATACGTTCCACGGGAATAAGCCCGTCCCCTTTGCGTTTCAGGCCGCGCGGAGCATGGATGCCATGCGCCGCGCCGAACCCCGGCAGCTGGACCGGCCATTTCGGGCCAGCTTGCGAAACAGGCTCTACAATCCACCCATGACTTATCTGGTACTGGCCCGCAAGTGGCGGCCGAGATCGTTCGATACCCTCGTGGGACAGGATCACGTGGTGCGCGCGCTGACGCATGCGCTCGACACCCAACGCCTGCATCACGCCTGGCTGTTCACGGGAACCCGCGGCGTCGGCAAGACCACGCTGTCGCGCATCCTGGCGAAGTCGCTCAACTGCGAAACCGGCATCACCTCCAAGCCTTGCGGCGTCTGTCGCGCCTGCACGGAGATCGATGCCGGACGTTTCGTCGACTACCTCGAACTGGATGCGGCTTCGAACCGCGGCGTCGAGGAAATGACGCAGCTGCTGGAACAGGCGGTGTACGCGCCGGGAGCGGGGCGCTTCAAGGTCTACATGATCGACGAAGTCCACATGCTGACCGGGCATGCGTTCAACGCCATGCTCAAGACGCTGGAAGAGCCGCCGCCGCACGTCAAATTCATCCTCGCGACCACCGACCCGCAGAAGATTCCGGTGACGGTGCTGTCGCGCTGCCTGCAGTTCAATCTGAAGCAGATGCCGGCCGACTCCATCGTCGGCCACCTGCAGGCCGTGCTCGGCCAGGAAGCGGTGGGCTTCGACGTGCCGGCCCTGCGGCTGATCGGGCAGGCGGCCGCGGGTTCCATGCGCGACGCGCTGTCACTGACCGACCAGGCCATCGCCTACAGCGCCGGCAACCTGACCGAGGACGCCGTGCGCGGCATGCTCGGCACCATCGACCAGCGGCATCTGGTGCGCCTGCTGGATGCGCTGTCCGCCGGCGACGCCAAGGGCGTGCTGGCGGTGGCGGATGAACTGGCCATCCGCGGCCTGTCCTATGCCGGCGCCTTGGCCGACCTGGCCGTGCTGCTGTCGCGCGTGGCCATCGAGCAGCGCGTGCGCGGCGTGACGCCCGCCGAGGATCCGCTGGCCGGCGATATCGCCCGGCTGGCGCTGGCCCTGCACCCGGACGCCGTGCAACTGTTCTATTCCGTGGCGGTGCACAGCCGCAGCGAACTGACCCTGGCGCCCGACGAATACGCGGGTTTCATCATGGCCTGCCTGCGCATGCTGGCGCTCAATGGCGACGCCGGCCCGCAGACCGCGCTCGAAGCGCCCGCCGCGCCGGCCCGCCAGACGGCCGATGCGGCCGCAGCGCCGGCGGCAGTCGCCGCGCCTGCGCCCGCCGCGGCGCAGCCCCAGCCCGCCCCCGCAGCCGTTCAGATGGCTGCCGCAGCCGCACCGGTTGCGGCGCCCGCCGCGCAGCTCGCCCCCGCCGCCGCGATGCCCGCGCCGCCCGTGGCCGCGCAGGCATCCGAGCCGGTCGAACCCGCCGCGCCTGCAGCCGTCGCGCAGGCGTCCGAACCGGCTCCGGCCGCTGCGGAACCCGAACCGGTTGCGCCGGAACAAGCTCCGCAAGCCGCTCAGCCAGGCAGCGTGCCGCCTTGGGAAGACCTGCCGGCCGCTGCGCCGGCCGTGTCTGAAGCCGAAGCAGGCAAGACCGCTGGCTCGGCTGCGCTGGCCGTCACGCCCGCCACCGCCGCAGCCATCGCGCCCGCGCCGCAAGCCGATGACGGCGACGGCCCGCCCGCCTGGGTCGACGAAGAAATCCCGTTCGAAGCCGAAGGCGGCTTCGCACCGGACAATGGTTTTACGTCGGACCCCGACGACGATGATTTCGAAACCCTGGCCAGCGCGCCTTCGGCCGCGCCGCCCCCCGCGGCCCGCCGCGAAGGTCCGGCGCCCGCGCGCAAGCGGCAGTCGTCGCGCGCCCGCCTGACGGACATGACGTCGGAAACCTGGCCCGAGCTGGCCGCCCGCCTGCCGGTCACCGGCCTGGCGGCGGAACTGGCGCGCCAGAGCGCATGGGCCGGCGTGCAGGGCGATGCCGTCATCCTGCGCGTGGCCGTCAAGACGCTGGCCGAAAGCGAAAGCCGCGTCCGTCTGCAGACGGTGTTGTGCGAACATTTCGGCCAGGGCATACGGCTGGACGTCGAGGTCGGCGTGACGGGCGAGGCGACGGCGCATGCCGTGGCCCAGGCCGAACGCGCCGCCCGCCAGCAGGCCGCCGAAGAGGCGGTCGCGGTCGACCCGTTCGTACAGGCGCTCGTCGCCGATTTCGGCGGCCAGGTCGTCGCCGGCTCGATCCGCCATGTCGATTCCCCGGCCGCCGCTGCCTGAAGCGGCGGCCATCTCTCATTCCCCTCGTTCAAGGAAGCATCGATCATGATGAAAGGACAACTGGCCGGCCTGATGCGCCAGGCGCAGCAAATGCAGGAAAACATGAAGAAGGCGCAGGACGCGCTGGCCGACATCCAGGTCGAAGGCGCCTCCGGCGGCGGCCTGGTCAAGGTCACCATGACCTGCCGCCACGACGTCAAGCGCGTGGCCATCGATCCGTCGCTGCTGGGCGACGACAAGGACATGCTGGAAGACCTGGTCGCCGCCGCGTTCAACGACGCGCTGCGCAAGGCCGAAGCCACCTCGCAGGAAAAGATGGCCTCGGTCACCGCCGGCATGCCGCTGCCCCCGGGCATGAAGCTGCCGTTCTGAACGCAGCCCCAAGGCCGCAATGGACCCGCTACTGCCTGAACCCGAGCCGCTCGTCTCGCTGATCGAGGCGCTGAGGCGCCTGCCCGGCGTGGGCGTGCGCTCTGCCCGGCGCATGGCCTATCACCTGTTGCAGCATGACCCGCAAGGCGCGGACATGCTGGGGCAGGCGCTGGCGGGTGCCGTGCGGGACCTGAAGCATTGCGCCCGCTGCAACAGCTTCTCGGAAGAGGAAGTCTGCGGCACCTGCGTCAATCCCAAGCGCGATCCCTCGCTGCTGTGCATCGTCGAGACGCCGGCCGATCAGAACATGATCGAGTCCAGCCACGGCTATCGCGGCCTGTATTACGTGCTGATGGGCCGCGTCGCGCCGCTCGAAGGGATCGGTCCGCGCGAGCTGGATTTCGAGCGGGTGATCAAGCGCGCGACCGACGGCGTGGTGCAGGAGGTCATCCTGGCCACCAACTTCACCGCCGAAGGCGAAACCACCGCCCACTTCCTGGGCGAAGCGCTGGGCGAGCGCGGTCTGCGGGTCACGCGGCTGGCGCGCGGCGTGCCCGCCGGCAGCGAGCTGGAATACGTCGACGCCGGCACCATCGCCTGGGCCCTGATGGAGCGCAAGACCACCTGATTCCGCAGTAGTACCAGAACGCCTTGCCGGCAATGTATCGGCAACGGCAAAACAGTGAGGTAGACAAACCATGTCAGCGCTGACCGGACTGAAGGTCCTGGAACTCGGCACGCTCATAGCCGGCCCGTTCGCCGCGCGCATCTTCGGCGAATTCGGCGCCGACGTCATCAAGGTGGAAACGCCCCACGGGCCTGACGGCACGGGCGGCGGCGACCCCATCCGCAGCTGGCGCCATCTGCGCGAGGGCAACTCTCTCTGGTGGACGGTGCAGGCCCGCAACAAGCAATCCATCGCTCTCAACCTGAAAGATCCGCGCGCACGCGACATCGCCCGCAAGCTGGCGCTGGACGCCGACGTGGTGGTCGAGAACTACCGGCCCGGCGTGCTGGAAAAGTGGGGCCTGGGCTACGAGCAGCTGCGCGCGATCAACCCCGCGCTCATCATGGTGCGCCTGTCCGGCTATGGGCAGACCGGGCCCATGAAGGACCAGCCGGGCTTCGGCGCCATCGGCGAATCCATGGGCGGGCTGCGTTACGTGTCGGGCCATCCCGACCGGCCGCCCCTGCGCGTGGGCATCTCCATCGGCGATTCGATCGCCGCGCTGCACGGCGTGATCGGCGCGATGATGGCGCTGCGGCACCGCGACGCCACCGGCGGGCGCTGGAACGGCAAGCAGGGCGCGGAGTGCCAGGCGGGGCAGGGCCAGATGGTGGACGTGGCGCTGTACGAGGCCGTGTTCAACATGATGGAAAGCCTGGTGCCCGAGTACGACGTGGCCGGCGTGGTGCGCGAGCGCACCGGCGGCGCGCTGCCCGGCATCGTGCCTTCGAATACCTACACCACCCGCGATGGGCAGAACATCGTCATCGCCGGCAACGGCGACGCGATCTTCCATCGGCTGATGCGCGCCATCGGCCGCGACGACCTGGCCACGGATCCGGGACTGGTGCGCAACGACGGCCGCGCCAAACGCGTCGACGAGATCGACGGCGCCATCCAGCAATGGTGCGGCGCGCGCGGCATCGAAGAGGCGCTGGGCGCACTGAAGGGCGCGGACGTGCCGGTGGGCAAGATCTACAGCGTGGCCGACATGTTCAGCGATCCGCAGTTCCTGGCGCGCCGCATGATAGAGCAGCACCGCTTCCCGGACGGCACGCCGGTCAAGCTGCCGGCCGTCGTGCCCAAGCTGTCGGAGACGCCTGGCGAGACGCGCTGGGTGGGCCCCGTATTAGGGGAACATACCGAGGAAGTCCTGAAATCGCTGGGGTATGATTCAGCGGCTATAGAAGAGCTGGCAAAGACCGGCGCTATCGGTCTGCCCGACAACTAGGAGACAAGCACATGTCAGTCACTCGCCGTGATCTGCTCAAGATGGCCGGCGCCGCCGGCGTCATGGGCATGGCGCCCGCCATCGTGCGCGCGCAGAAGCTGGAGAAGACCAAGGTCCAGATCGCAGTCGGCGGCAAGCCGCTGATCTACTATCTCCCCCTGTCCATCGCGGAAGCCCGCGGCTACTTCAAGGACGAAGGGCTGGACGTCAGCATCGCCGACTTCGCGGGTGGCTCCAAGGCCCTGCAGGCCGTGGTGGGCGGCAGCGCCGACATTGTGTCGGGCGCGTTCGAACACACCTTGTCCATGCAGTCCAAGGGCCAGGCCTACCGCGCCTTCGTGCTGCAGGGCCGCGCGCCGATGATAGGCGTGGGCGTGTCCAAGAAGAACCTGCCCAACTACAAGAGCGCCGCTGACCTGAAGGGCAAGAAGATCGGCGTGACCGCGCCGGGTTCGTCCACCAACATGGTGGTCAGCTTCTTCCTGGCCAAGCACGGCCTGAAGGCCTCGGACGTGTCCATCATCGGCGTAGGCGCCGGCGCGGGCGCCGTGACCGCGCTGCGCAGCGGCCAGATCGACGCCATCTCCAACACCGACCCCGTGGTGTCGATGCTGGAAATGCCGGGCGACATCCAGATCATCGTCGACACGCGCACGCTCAAGGACACCAAGGAAATCTTCGGCGGCAACATGCCGGCGGGCTGCCTGTATGCTCCGCAAGCCTTCCTCGATGCCAACCCCAACACCACCCAGGCCCTGGCCAATGCGCTGGTGCGCGCCGACAAGTGGATCCAGAAGGCTGGCGCCGACGAAATCGCCAAGGTCGTGCCGGAAACCTATCTGCTGGGCGATCCGGCCGTCTACAAGGCCGCCATCGCCAAGAGCCTGGAAGGCCTGTCGCCGGACGGCCTGATCCCCGAGGATGGCGCGGCCACCGCGCTCAAGGCGCTGGCCGCCTACCAGGCGGACTTCGACGGTTCCAAGATCGACCCGTCCAAGGTCTGGACCAACGACTACGCGCGCCGCGCCAACGAGAAGTACCCCAATGGCTGAAGCTGCGCTGTCGCTGGAAAGCATCAGCTGCACCTTTGTCTCCCGCGACGACCGCTCGCAGCGCTACACCGCCGTCAGCGACACGACCCTGGCCATCGCGCCAGGGGAGTTCGTGTCGGTGGTGGGCCCGACCGGATGCGGCAAGTCCACCCTGCTCAACGTCAGCGCCGGCCTGTTGGCGCCGTCCTCGGGCAGCGTGAAGGTGTTCGGACAGCCGCTATCCGGCATCAATGAGCGCGCCGGCTACATGTTCCAGGGCGAGGCCCTGCTGCCCTGGCGCAGCGCGCTGGACAACGTGGTGGCGGGCCTGGACTTTGCCGGCGTGCCTCGGCAGCAGGCGCTGGAGCGCGGCCGCGAATGGATGCGCCGCGTGGGCCTGGGCGGCTTCGAAAG
Source organism: Achromobacter sp. PD1 (assembly GCF_048541815.1). NCBI lineage: Bacteria > Pseudomonadati > Pseudomonadota > Betaproteobacteria > Burkholderiales > Alcaligenaceae > Achromobacter > Achromobacter sp. PD1. The sequence goes on along the minus strand of NZ_CP183349.1, from coordinate 4,421,321 downwards.
CCGCTATCCGCACCAGATGTCCGGCGGCATGCGCAAACGCACGATGCTGGCGCAGACGCTGATCCGCGATCCCGACATCATCCTGATGGACGAGCCGTTCTCGGCGCTGGATATCCAGACGCGCCAGCTCATGGAGAACGAGGTCCTGGACCTGTGGATGGCCAAGCGCAAGGCCGTGCTCTTCATCACGCATGACCTGGACGAGGCCATCGCCATGAGCGATCGCGTGGTGGTGCTGTCGGCCGGGCCGGGCACGCACCCCATCGGCGAATTCGCCATCGACCTGCCGCGTCCGCGCGACGTGGCCGAAGTGCGCACGCATCCGCGCTTCGTTGAATTGCACTCCGCCATCTGGGGAGTGTTGCGCGAAGAAGTCCTAAAGGGCTACGCCCAACAGAAGCGAGCCTAAAGATGAGGCCCACCCCCGAAGCGCCTTTGGCGCTTCCCCCTCAAGGGGGCGCCGCAGGCGGACCGGCGAAGCCGGATCCGCGGCGGCCGGGCTTGGCGTATGCCTGCTGTCTAAGCAGAACGAGGCGTGCAAGCGCCCTGGAGTGGTGAGATGTCGAAGTCTTTGATCAAACCCGGTTCGGCCAGCCTGCGCTTCTGGCAGTTGCTGCTGCTCGTCATCATTCTGCTCGTTTGGCACTTCGCGTCGCGCGATCCCAAGGTGGCCTTCTTCTTCGGCGAGCCCTTGAAGGTGTGGGGCCGCATCTGGGCCTGGTTCGTCACCAATGCGGACATCTATACCCACCTGGGCGTGACGCTGACCGAGACCGTGCTGGCGTTTTTCATCGGCACCATCGCCGGTCTGGCCTTCGGCCTGTGGCTGGGCCTGTCGCCCGGCGCAAGCGCGATCCTCGATCCCTACATCAAAGCCGCCAACTCGATGCCGCGCGTCATCCTGGCGCCCATCTTCGGCATGTGGTTCGGCCTGGGCATCTGGTCCAAGGTGGCGCTGGCCGTGACGCTGGTGTTCTTCATCGTGTTCTTCAACGTCTACCAGGGCGTGCGCGAAGTCAGTCCCACCTTGCTGGACAACGCCAGGATGCTGGGCGCGCGCCGCCGCCAGCTGTTGCGTCACGTGTACCTGCCGTCTGCCACCAGCTGGGTGTTCTCCAGCCTGCATACCTCGGTGGGCCTGGCCTTCGTGGGCGCGGTGGTGGGCGAGTACCTGGGCTCTGCCAGCGGCGTGGGCTATCTGATCCTGCAGGCCGAAGGCACGTTCGACGTCAACACCGTGTTCGCGGGCATCATCGTGCTCACGGCTTTTGCGCTGGTGCTGGACGCCATCGTCGGCATGGGCGAAAAGCGGCTGATGAAATGGCAGCCCAGGTCCGGCGAAACCGAAAAGATCTGACCGGAGTTTTCCATGGCCCGTCTCCCCTACGCCGACCTGACCCATCCCGAAGCCAAGCCCCTGGTCGACCGCATCGTCGCCGAACGCGGCAGCGTCCTGCACCTGTACCAGATGCTGCTGCACAGTCCCGCGGTGGCGGGCGGTTGGCTCAATTACCTGACCTCGATCCGCCAGCTCAGCACCTTGCCGGGGGATCTGCGCGAGCTGGTCATCATGCGCGTGGCGGCCATCAACGGCGCGCCCTACGAGGCTGACCAGCACGCGCCGATCGCGCTGAAAGAAGGCGTTTCGCAGGCGCAGCTGGACGCGCTGAATGACTGGGAGGCGTCAGACCTGTTCGATGAACGCGAAAGGGCGGTGCTGGCCTATACCGACGCCATGACGCGCCAGGTGCAGGTGCCGGAACCCGTGTTCCAGGCGGCGAAGGCGGCGATGGGTTCCGAAAAGCTCATCGTGGAGCTGACCGCGACGGTGGCGGCCTACAACATGGTGTCGCGCTTCCTGGAAGCGCTGCAGGTGCACTCTCACGATCATCGTTGAGGCAGGCGCGCGGCCGCGGGCCGCGCATTCCCTTGCCTGCGCGGGCGCCGCGGCGCCCGCCCTGATCAGGCGCGTTGCGCCTCGATCAACGTATCCAGCTTGACCGCGTCCGCCACGAACAGGCGGATGCCCTCCGACAGCTTCTCGCTGGCCATCGCGTCCTCGTTGAGCAGGGTGCGGAAGGTGACTTCGTCCGCGCCGATGCGGGCGAGGTTGGCGGGCACGTCGTCGGCGCGCAATTGCGCGGGCGCGTCGCCCTCGGTGCCGGCCAGCTTGGTCAGCAGCTCGGGGCTGATGGTCAGCAGGTCGCAGCCCGACAGCGCCAGGATCTGGCCCACGTTGCGGAAGCTCGCGCCCATGATTTCGGTGGGGATGTCGAAGTGCTTGTAGTACTGGTAGATCCGCGTGACGGACAGCACGCCGGGGTCGCGCGCGCCGGCATTGTCGGCCTCGACCCAGCTGGCGCCGGCGGACTTCTTGTGCCAGTCGTAGATGCGGCCGACGAAAGGCGAGATCAGCTGCACGCGGGCATCGGCGCAGGCCACGGCCTGCGGCAGCGAGAACAGCAGGGTCAGGTTGCAGCGCACGCCTTCCGATTGCAGGGCGCGGGCGGCCTGGATGCCTTCCCAGGTCGAGGCGATCTTGATCAGCACGCGCTCGCGCGGCACGCCGGCGGCTTCGTACAGGGCGATCAGGCTGCGGGCGCGCTCGATGGTGGCGCGGGTGTCAAAGGACAGGCGGGCATCCACCTCGGTCGATACGCGGCCGGGCACGATGTCCAGGATGGCGCGGCCGAAGGCCACCAACAGGCGGTCCATCAGTTCGGCGGTGGGCGCGCCGCGGTGTTCGCGCGCGGTCTTTTCCAGCAGGGGGCGGTAGGCGTCTTGCTGGACGGCCTTGAGAATCAGGGACGGGTTTGTGGTGGCGTCGGTCGGACGCAACGCCTTCATCGCTTCGAAATCCCCCGTGTCGGCGACGACGGTGGTGTGGTTGCGCAGGGCGTCAAGTTGGCTGGACATGGACGGTACGGCTCGCTGCAGGCTAGGGTTGAAGGTGTCCTAGCGTATCACTGAGGCCGCAGGCGCGCTGCCGGCCGGACGGTGGAGGGGGGCGGCGGGACGCGGAAAAACAGCCCAAAACCCCGTTTCCGGCCTTATTTGGCGCGGTTCCCCGAGAAAAACGGCCGCTCAAGGTATAATCCGAAGGTTTGATTATCGATTCTAAAACCGGGGTTTACTGTGCTGCCGCAACTCTTTCCCGAGGGGATCAACCGCTTCCCTCCTGCAATTCTGGCTCTGGCGGACGGTACCATTTTTCGAGGCGTGTCGATCGGTGCGCCTGGGCATACCGTTGCCGAAGTGGTGTTCAACACCGCGATGACCGGGTACCAGGAAATTCTCACCGATCCCAGCTATAGCGGCCAGATCGTCACGCTGACCTATCCGCACATCGGCAATACCGGCGTCAACGCCGAAGACGTGGAAGCCAAGCGCGTCTTTGCCGCCGGCCTGGTGGTCCGTGACTGTCCCGCCCGCGTGTCGAACTTCCGTTCCACGCAATCGTTGCCTGAGTACCTCTCCGAGCAAGGCGTCGTCGCCATTTCCGGCATCGACACCCGCAAGCTCACCCGCATCCTGCGTGAAAAGGGCGCTCAGGGCGCCTGCATCTTCGTCGGCACCGACGCCGAGCGCGCCGTCGAACTGGCCCGCGGCTTTGCCGGCATGGCCGGCCAGGACCTGGCCAAGGTGGTGTCGCTCAAGGATCGCGCCGAATGGACCGAAGGCACCTGGCAGCTGGGCGAGGGCTTCTCCAAGCCCGACCAGTCCAAGTTCCACGTCGTGGCCTACGACTTCGGCATCAAGACCAACATCCTGCGCCTGCTGGCCGACCGCGGCTGCCGCCTGACGGTGGTGCCGGCCCAGACCAGCGCCGAGGAAGTCCTCAAGCTCAACCCCGACGGCGTGTTCCTGTCCAACGGCCCCGGCGACCCCGAGCCCTGCGACTACGCCATCGAGGCCACGCGCGCCTTCCTGGACAAGAAGCTGCCGGTGTTCGGCATCTGCCTGGGCCACCAGATCATGGGCCTGGCGCTGGGCGGCAAGACGCTCAAGATGAAGACCGGCCACCATGGCGCCAACCACCCCGTGCAGGACCTCCAGTCCAAGCGCGTGTTCATCACCAGCCAGAACCACGGTTTCGCGGTCGACGCGGCCAGCCTGCCGGCCAACGCGCGCGTGACGCACGTCTCGCTGTTCGACGGCACGCTGCAGGGCTTCGAGCTCACCGACCGCCCGGCCTTCTGCTTCCAGGGTCACCCCGAAGCCAGCCCGGGTCCGCACGACATCCTTGAACTGTTCGACAAGTTCATCGCCCTGATGTCCGGCCAAAAGTAAAGATTGCATCATGCCCAAGCGTACAGACCTAAAAAGCATACTCATCATCGGCGCCGGCCCCATCATCATCGGGCAGGCCTGCGAATTCGACTATTCCGGCGCACAGGCGTGCAAGGCGCTCAAGGCCGAGGGCTACCGCACCATCCTGGTGAACAGCAACCCGGCCACGATCATGACGGACCCGGAAACGGCCGACGTCACCTACATCGAGCCCATCACCTGGCAAGCCGTCGAAAAGATCATCGAGCGTGAAAAGCCCGATGCGCTGCTGCCCACCATGGGCGGCCAGACCGCGCTGAACTGCGCCCTGGACCTGGCCCACCACGGCGTGCTGAAGAAGCACAACGTCGAACTGATCGGCGCCAACGAGCACGCCATCGAAAAGGCCGAGGACCGCCAGAAGTTCAAGCAGGCCATGACCGACATTGGCCTGGAATCGGCCAAGTCGGGCGTCGCCCACAGCATGGACGAAGCCTGGGAAGTGCAGCGCCGCATTGCGGCCGAAGTCGGCACCTCCGGCTTCCCCGCCGTGATCCGCCCCAGCTTCACCATGGGCGGTTCGGGCGGCGGCATCGCCTACAACGCCGAAGAATTCGAAACCATCTGCCGCCGCGGCCTGGAAGCTTCGCCCACCAGCGAACTGCTGATCGAAGAGTCGCTGCTGGGCTGGAAGGAATTCGAGATGGAAGTGGTCCGCGACAAGGCGGACAACTGCATCATCGTCTGCTCCATCGAAAACCTGGACCCGATGGGCGTGCACACGGGCGACTCGATCACCGTGGCGCCGGCCCAGACGCTGACCGACAAGGAATACCAGATCATGCGTAACGCATCGATCGCGGTGTTGCGCGAGATCGGCGTGGATACGGGCGGTTCGAACGTGCAGTTCGCCGTCAATCCCAAGAACGGCCGCATGATCGTCATCGAGATGAACCCGCGCGTGTCGCGTTCGTCGGCGCTGGCGTCCAAGGCCACCGGCTTCCCCATCGCCAAGGTCGCCGCGCGCCTGGCCGTGGGCTACACGCTGGACGAGCTCAAGAACGAAATCACCGGCGGCGCCACGCCTGCCTCGTTCGAACCCTCGATCGACTACGTGGTCACCAAGGTGCCGCGTTTCGCCTTCGAGAAATTCCCCACCGCCGACGCGCGCCTGACCACCCAGATGAAGTCGGTGGGCGAAGTCATGGCCATCGGCCGCACCTTCCAGGAATCCTTCCAGAAGGCGCTGCGCGGCCTGGAAGTGGGCGTGGACGGCCTGAACCAGAAGACCACCGACCGCGAAAAGCTGCAGGTCGAACTGGGCGAGCCCGGTCCGGAACGCATCTGGTACGTGGGCGATGCCTTCGCGCAAGGCTTCACGCTGGACGAAGTGCACAACATCACGCACATCGACCCGTGGTTCCTGTCGCAGATCAAGGAAATCGTCGACATCGAACTGGCGCTGGAACAGAAGACGCTGGCCGACCTGGACTACGCCACGCTGTGGGAACTCAAGCGCCGCGGTTTCTCCGACCGCCGCCTGGCCTTCCTGCTGGATTCCTCGGAATCCGAGGTGCGCAAGCTGCGTCACCAGCTGAACGTGCGTCCGGTCTACAAGCGCGTCGACACCTGCGCCGCCGAATTCGCCACCCGCACGGCCTACATGTACTCGACCTACGAGGAAGAGTGCGAAGCCGCGCCCACCGACCGCAAGAAGATCGTGGTGCTGGGCGGCGGTCCGAACCGCATCGGCCAGGGCATTGAATTCGACTACTGCTGCGTGCATGCCGCGCTGGCGCTGCGCGACGACGGGTACGAGACCATCATGGTCAACTGCAACCCGGAAACCGTGTCCACCGACTACGACACCTCGGACCGCCTGTACTTCGAGCCGCTGACGCTCGAAGACGTGCTCGAGATCGTCCACAAGGAAAACCCGGTCGGCATGATCGTCCAGTACGGCGGCCAGACCCCGCTGAAGCTGGCGCGCGCCCTGGAGGCCAACGGCGTGCCCATCATCGGCACCAGCCCCGAATCCATCGACGTGGCCGAAGACCGCGAGCGCTTCCAGAAGCTGCTCAACAAGCTCGGCCTGCGCCAGCCGCCCAACCGCACCGCGCGCACCGAAGGCGAGGCCCTGGCACACGCCGCCGAAATCGGCTATCCCCTGGTCGTTCGCCCCAGCTACGTGCTGGGCGGCCGCGCCATGGAAATCGTGCACGAGCAGCAGGACCTCGAGCGCTACATGCGCGAGGCCGTGAAGGTCAGCAATGACTCGCCCGTGCTGCTGGACCGCTTCCTGAACAACGCCACCGAAGTGGACGTGGACTGCCTGGCCGACGGCGAAACCGTCTTCATCGGCGGCGTCATGGAACACATCGAGCAGGCCGGCGTGCACTCGGGCGACTCGGCTTGCAGCCTGCCGCCGTACTCGCTGTCGGCGGAAGTCATCGCCGAGATCAAGCGCCAGACCACCATGATGGCCAAGGCGCTGAACGTCAGCGGCCTGATGAACGTGCAGTTCGCCATCCAGGGCGGCGATGTCTACGTGCTGGAAGTGAACCCGCGCGCCTCGCGCACGGTGCCCTACGTTTCCAAGGCCACCGGCCTGCAGCTGGCCAAGATCGCCGCGCGCGCCATGGCCGGCCAGACCCTGGCCGCGCAAGGCATCACCAAGGAAGTCGTGCCGCCTTACTTCTCGGTCAAGGAAGCCGTGTTCCCGTTCGTGAAGTTCCCGGGCGTGGACACCATCCTGGGTCCGGAAATGAAGTCGACCGGTGAAGTGATGGGCGTGGGCACGAGCTTCGGCGAAGCCTTCGTCAAGTCGCAGCTGGCCGCCGGCGTGCGCCTGCCGGAATCCGGCACGGTGTTCATCAGCGTCAAGAACCAGGACAAGCCCCTGGCGGTGGAAGTGGCGCGCGGCCTGCACGCGCTCGGCTTCAAGCTGGTCGCCACGCGCGGCACGGCCGCCGAGATCGAAGCCGCCGGCATCCCGGTGCAGCTGGTGAACAAGGTCACCGAAGGCCGTCCGCATATCGTCGACATGGTGAAGAACGGCGAGATCTCGCTGGTCATCAACACCGTCGAAGAGCGCCGCAACGCCATCGCGGACTCGCGCACCATCCGCACCCAGGCGCTGGCCGCCCGCGTGACCTTCTTCACGACCATCGCCGGCGCCCGCGCCGCGGTCGAAGGCATGCAATACCTGCGCCAAGGCCTGGGCCTGCAGGTCTATCCGCTGCAGGATCTGCACGCTTCCTTGCAAGCCTAAGCCGGCAAGCGACACAATAGGGCACGCGAAAGCGTGCCCTATTTTTTTGCAACGCGATTCCGCAACGTCACCACAGGCAACAGGCACACATGGAAAGAGTCTTCATCACCGGCGCCAGCAGCGGCCTGGGACGCGCCCTGGCGCAGCAATACGCGTCCACGGGCGCCACGCTGGGCCTGCTGGGCCGGCGCGAAGACGCGCTGCGCGAGCTGGCCGGCAGCCTGCCCGGCGAGCACCGCTGCTATGCGGTGGACGTACGCGACCGCCAGGCGCTGCATGCCGCGGCCCTGGATTTCATCGGGTTCTGCCAGGGGCGGGTGGACGTGGTCATCGCCAGCGCCGGCATCAGCGCCGGCACCCTGACCGAGCACGGCGAGGACTACGACGTCTTCAAGGCCATCGTCGACACCAATCTGCTGGCCACCGTGGCGACCTTCGAACCCTTCATCGCATCCATGCGCCAGGCTGGGTCGGGCCGGCTGGTGGGCATCGCCAGCGTGGCGGGAGTCAGGGGCCTGCCAGGCGCGGGCGCCTACAGCGCGTCGAAATCCGCGGTGGTGACTTATTGCGAAAGCCTGCGGCTGGAACTGGCCGCCGAAGGCATAGACGTGGTGACGATCGCGCCCGGCTATATCAAGACGGCGATGACGGCCCACAATCCGTATTCCATGCCTTTCCTGATGGAAGCGGACGCCTTCGCCCGCCGCGCGCGCAGCGCGATCGGGCGGGGCGCGTCCTATGTGGTGATTCCGTGGCAGATGGGCATCGTGGCCAAGCTGATGCGCCTGTTGCCCAACGCCGTCTACGACAGGCTGGCGCGCAACGCGCCGCGCAAGCCGCGCCGCGCGCGCTAAGCGCTCAAGGCACCACGTCGTTGCCGACTTCGTCGGTCACGTGGCCTACGTCGCCCCAGTCCAGCACCTGCCACTGGCGGCCTTGCACGCCGACGCGGTTGATGCTGACGTTCAGCAGCGAAGCGTCGCGCGGCCCGTTCAGCGGCACGCCGGAGGCATGGCGCCAGATGATGTCCAGCACGCCGCCGTGCGTGAACATCAGGATGCGTTCGTCGTCGTGGCGGCTGGCAATGTCGTCCACGGTCGAAATGACGCGGGACTGGAATTGGCCCAGCGTTTCGCCGCCGTCCAGCGGACGCAGCGGGTCGCGGCTCTTCCAGGCGGCAGCGGCTTCGGGGGCCAGCACGTCGATGCGCTCGTGGTCCAGGCCTTCCAGCACGCCGAAGCCGCGCTCGCGGATGCCGGGCTCCACGCGCACGCGCAAGCCCAGCTGTTCGGACACGGGCAGGGCGGTGGCGTGGGCGCGCTGCAGGTCGCTGCTGTAGATGGCGTGGATGGGCGTATGGCGGGCCTCCTCGCGCAAGCGCGCGGCCAGCAGGCCAGCCTGGTTGGCGCCGAATTCGTTCAGAGGGATGTCTTGCCAGCCTTGCAGGCGCCGCTGGCGGTTCCAGTCGGTTTCGCCGTGGCGGATGAACCAGATTTCAGTCATTACGATCTTGATGCGGGTTTAGAGCTGGGCGGACGCGATGGGCGCGCGCGGTTTCCAGATGGTTTGAATGATCGAGCTTAACGCGACCAGCGCGGGCTCGCTAGCGCGCTCGTAGGGCAGGATGAATCCCAGCATCGCGTCCACGCGCGCCTGGCCCCAGACGATGAAGTCGTTCGAGGCCGCGCCCGCCAGCGCGGCTTCCTCGCGCAACAGGGCGCAGCCTGCGCCCGCGCGCACCAGCGCGTCCAGGTTGGCCTGGTCGTCGTTCTGCATCACGACGCGCGGCGACAGGCCATGGCGTTCGAACATGTCGCGCAACAGCAGGTGCGTGTGGCTGCCGGAAGGACCGTCCAGCCAAGGCAATTGCGCCACCTCGCGCCAGCCGCCGCGTTTGAGCACGGCGGCATGCTCGCGGGGCATGGCGATGCGGTAGCGCACGCTGCGCAGGGGCTGCCAAAGCACGCCGCGCGGCGGATTGGCGGCAATGATCAGCGCCGCAGGCAGGCGGCCGGTGCTGACCTGTTCGGCCAGCGCGGCGGCAGGCAGGGTCTGGGTCTTCAGCTCGACCAGCGGCAGGCGCTGGGTGACGGCCGAGGCCAGTTCGCCCAGGCGCAGGAAATCCGGTTTTTCGCTGGGCACGCCCAGCTCGACCGCGCCATGCAGGCTGCCTTGCAGCTGCTGGGCCTCGGATTTGAACTGCGCGCCCAGCACCAGCAGCGACTCGGCGGTGGGCAGCAGCACCTCGCCGGCCTTGGTCAGCGCCAGCCGGCCGCCGCTGCGGTCGAACAAGGCCACGCCCAGGCTTTGTTCCAGCGCCTTGATCTGCGCGGTCACGGCGGGTTGGGTCAGCGACAGCGCCTCGGCCGCCTTCGTCAGGTTGCCCAGCCGGGCGACCGTGACGAAGGCGCGGATCTGATAGATTTCCATGGCCCCGAGTTTAGGCCGCCAGGAGCCGCACTTGGGTAGGTTCGAGGCCGATGGAAACCGGAGCGCCGACGGGGAAGGGCGACAGCCCGGCCAGATGCGATTGGTCCGCGGTCAGCCGCTGCTCGCCGATCAGCACCTGATAGCGGGTGAATTCGCCCAGGAACTCGCTGCTTTCCACGATGCCGGGCAGCCAGACATAGCGTGCGTCGCCCAGCCCGTCCGCCATTTCGATCTGCACCGTGTGCGGGCGGAAGCTGGCCGCCAGCCGGGAAGCGGCGGGCGCTTCGCCCGTGAGCGGCAGCTGCAGGTCGCCCACGCCTTCCACCGCCAGCACCACGCTGCCGCTGGTGCGTTCGCGCACGTCGCCTTCCAGCACGTTCATCGTGCCCACGAAGTTGGCGACGAAGCGATTGACCGGATAGTCGAACAAGGTGCTGGGCGCGCCGATCTGCTGGACCACGCCGTGGTCCAGCACCGCCATGCGGTCGGCGGTGGTCATGGCCTCTTCCTGGTCATGGGTGACGAAGATGGTGGTGATGCCAAGCCGGCGCTGCAGGCTGAGCAGATCCTGGCGCATCTGCACGCGCAGCTTCTTGTCCAGATTGGACAGAGGCTCGTCCAGCAGCAGCACCTGCGGCTCGATCACGATGGTGCGGGCCAGGGCCACGCGCTGCTGCTGCCCGCCGGAAAGCTGGTTGGGGCGGCGCTTGCCGTACTGGGACAGGCCGACCAGATCGAGCGCGGCCTCCACCTTGGCGTGGATCTCGGCGCGCGGCAGCTTGCGTTCGACCAGGCCGAAGGCCACATTGTCCCAGACCGTCATGTGCGGCCACAGGGCGTAGTTCTGGAACACCATGCCGATGTTGCGGTTCCAGGGCGGCGTGCCGCTGATGTCCTTGCCGTCCACCAGCAGCTGCCCGGCGCTGTGCCGGTTGAAGCCGGCGATCAGCCGCAACAAGGTGGATTTGCCGGAGCCGGACGGTCCGAGCAGCGCAAAAAACTCGCCGGGCTCGATGCTGATGTTGACGTCCTTGAGCACTTCCGTCTTGCCGTAGGACAACCGGATGTTGCGGCATTCGACGCTGACTTTCTTCATGCGGATTCCCCTTCATTGCGGGCCGGCTGTTGGCGCGACTGGGCGCGCTCCACCAGCAGGTGCGAGACATACGTGCCGATGGCCACCGCGGCCACCGCCAGGACGCCGAGCGCGGCGCCGGGACCCCGGCCCGCCGCGCTCTGCATGTACAGATAAATGCCGTAGCTCATGGGCGCCTGGCTGTCCTTGGTCACCAGCATGATGGTGGCCGACAGTTCCACGGCCGCCGTCACGAAGCTGGTCACGAAGCCGGCCAGCATGCCGCCCGCCATGAGCGGCACCACCACGCGGCGTATCGTGCTCATGCGGGTCGCGCCCAGCGATTGCGCCGCCTCTTCCAGCGAGATGTTGATCTGCTGCAGCGAGGCCACGCAGGATCGCAGGGCGTAGGGCAGCCGCCGCACCGAGTACGCGATCATGATGATGATCCACGACGAGGTCAGCAGCGTGCCGGTGCCGGGCAGCTCGATGCCGCGGAAGGTGCGCAGAAAGCCGATGGCCAGCACGATACCTGGAATCGCCAGCGCGGCGGAGGCCAGGAAGTCCAGCCACTGGCGCGCCGGCAGCCGGGTGCGCAACATCAGATAGGCGATGGCGGTACCCAGGATCACGTCCACGCCCGCGGCCAGGCCGCAATAGAGCAGGGTGTTGGCGATCATGCCTTGCGATTCGGAGAACACCGCGGCGTAATGCGCCAGCGTGTAGCCGTCGGGCAGCGGCGCGAAGCTCCAGACGCTGGCCAGCGACAGCAGCAGCACGCCCATATGCGGCGACAGCACCAGCAGCAGCACCAGGATGATCCAGCCATAGGCCAGTACGCTCTCCACCGGGCGCAGCTTGCGCTTCTGGATGGAGCTGCCGCCCTTCTGCAGGGTGGAGTAATCGCGGCCCTTGAGCACCCGCGCCGACAGCCACAACGCCAGTATCGAAAAGCCCACCATGATCACGCTGATCACATAGCCCAGCGGATCCTCCAGGCCCACTTGCGTGATGCGCAGATAGGCCTGCGGCGCCAGCATGTTGGTGGTGCCTAGCACCAGCGGCGTGCCCAGGTCGTCGAACACCTTGACGAACACCAGCGACGTGCCGGCCACATAACCGGGCAGGGCCAGCGGAAAGATCACGCGGCGGAACAGACGGAAGCCCCGCGAGCCCAGGTTGAAGGCCGCCTCTTCCATGGCGCCGTCGATGTTGCGCAGCGCCACCACCAGGTTCATCAGGATGAAGGGGAAGTAGTGCAGCGATTCCACGAAGATGACGCCGTTCAAGCCTTCCATGAACGGGATGGTGAAGCCGAACCAGTCGTTGAGCAGCAGGTTCACGCTGCCCGAGCGGCCGAAGATCAGCTGCATCGCAACCGCGCCGACGAAGGGCGGCATGATCAGCGGCAGCACGCCCAGGGTCTGGATCAGCAGCGCGCCGCGGAAATCGAAGCGCACCGTGAAGTACGCCAGCGGCACGGCGATGAGCGACGCCAGCAGCGCCGACCAGCCCGCCACGTACAGGCTGTTGAAGAAGGCTTCCTTCATCAGCGGCTGGTTGAAGAAGGCGCCGAAGTGGCCCATGGTGAAGCTGCCGTCGGCGTTCACGAAGGCGGTGTAGAACACCGTGCCGACCGGCACGGCCAGGAACAGCAGCAGAAAACCGAACACCAGTAGCGCCGTCAGCAGGGGGCCGACGGGCAGGCGCGAGTGGCCCGAAGAATTCATCGAGATTCCCGAAATCGTTGCCAGGGGAAAGCCGCGGCGGCGGACGGGACCGGCCCGTCCGCCTCGCGTCCTGCGGGTGTAGCGGCCTAGAGCGCGGCGGCCTGCTTGGCGAGCTTCACGGCTTCTTCGTAGTTCGCCTTGGAACGGCCGTTCCATTCGCCTTCCAGCTGGGTGATTTGCTGGTTCACGGCGGCGTCCTTCTTGTTGCCGGCGAAGATCGCCAGGAAGGCCGGGTCGGAGGCCTTCTTGCCGTCCACGAGCGGCGCCCAGGTCAGCTTGCGGGCCTGCGCCAGCAGCTCGGCAGCCTTGCCGCTCTTGGCCTTGTCGCCCAACTTGGCTTCGGCCTCGTAGATGGCCTTGGTGGCGGCCTGCAGTTCCTTCAGGCGGAACGTGACCGTCTGGTCATACAGCGACTGCACGACGTAGTAGCGCGACTGCGACAGGTCGGCGTTGAATTGCACCTTGCTGCGCTTGGCGATCTCGGCGGGGTCGGGGTAGCCCTGGGGAATCTTGCCGGCCAGCGCCGTGTAGGGCAGCACCGGCAGGCGCGAGATCTTGGGTTCCAGCAGCAGTTCCTGGCCGGCCTGGCTGAGGGTGAAGGCGATGAACTTCTTGCCTTCCTCGGTGTTCTTCGCGCCTTCGATCAGCGCGATATTGGCCGGCACGATGGCGGTTTCGGAGGGGTAGACGAACTCGACCGGGAACTTGGAATACTTGCTGGACAGGCCGAAGAAGTCGATCACCGGGCCGGCGCCGAACTGGCCGTTGTTCACGCCGTCCGGCACGCCGAAAGAACGCTCGGTGACGGCGCTGCTGTTGCCCGACATGCGCAGCAAGGTGCTCCAGCCTTCGTCCCTGCCTTCGCCCTGGAGGATGGTTTCCACCGTCAGGTGCATGGTGCCCGAGCGCGACGGCGAGGTGATGCCGACATGGCCGAACCATTGCGGCGACAGCAGGTCCTTCCATTCCACCGGCGCGGGGATCTTGTGCGCCGCGATGTAGCGGGTGTTGTAGATGATGCCGTAGCCGGCCAGGGCCTGGCCCAGGTACATGCCGCCGGGATCGTTGATGGGGTAGTTGCCGATCTTGTCCGGTACCTGCTTGTTGGCCACGTCGGCGGAGTTCGCCAGCAGCTTGTCGCGGCCCAGCACTTCAAAGGCGTCGGGCGCGCTGGCCCAGAACACCTCGGGACGCTGGCCGGCGGGCGTTTCGCGCACGTAGGCGATGCCCGATACGGTGTTCTTGTTCAGGATTTCCAGCGTGATGCCGGGGTTGGCCTTTTCGAAGGCCGTCTTGTAGGCCTGGGTGAGGTCTTTGGGGAACGACGTGATCACCGTGACGGTGCCTGCCAGGGCAGGGGCCGCGCAAACGGCCAGCACCGCACCTGCAAGAGCTGTGCGCATTGCATGCATGGTTTGTCTCCGTAGTTTTAGATTTGTTCGGAGACAGTACTGGCCGGTCCAGGCAGCGTCCAATCACAAATTTTGATGCGCGCCATCAATGCGGGCGCCCCGGCCGGGCGGGGCGCCGTGCCTTGCCCGCTAGGCCGTGGCGGATACGCCGCGTTTCATGGCCTGGGCCTGCTTCTCCATCACTGCAGTGATCTGCTGCTGGATCTGCATCGCCTGGGCATTGAGCGCCATCAGTTGCTGGGCCTTCATTTCGGCCGGCATGCCGCTGGCCTTGACCTTGGCGATCTGGTCCATCACGCGCTTGAGTTGCTTCTGCAGTTCCTTGATCTGGCGCGTGTAGGCGTCGTCGTTGCTGGAGTCTTCGGTTTCCTTGGCTTCCTGCACCTTGCCCATTTTCAGGCCGCCGGGGTTGTTGACGCGGATCTTGCCGTCCGCGGACACCGTGCTCGTTTCCGCGTCCGAGGCGCTTTTGGCTTCCTTGTTGGCGCGGATCTTCTGCGCCCAGAGGTCGGCCAGGCTGTTGATTCGGGAATTGCCGCTGATGGGATCGATCGCCATGATTGCTCCTGCCGCCTATGAGGATTTCGGGGTTTTCACTAGTACGGCATTCTGACGGCGAACTTAAGCATTGCTCCCCGTTTGCAGCCCCCTTTACACTGGCGCCCGCTCACACCCGACACCTACTTTGGGATATCCATGTCCAATTCCTACTTTCCGCGCTGGCGCCTGGCGGACGACGCCGAGCCCGGCGTCATCATCGCGCCCGACGAAAGGCTGTCCTGGCCCAAGAACGTGGCCATGGGCGCCCAGCACGTGGTCGCCATGTTCGGCTCCACCGTGCTGGCCCCGTTGCTCATGGGCTTCGACCCCAACGTCGCCATCCTCATGTCGGGCATCGGCACGCTGATCTTCTTCCTGTTCGTGGGCGGCAGGGTCCCCAGCTACCTGGGTTCCAGCTTCGCCTTCATCGGCGGCGTGATCGCCGTGACCGGCTATGCCGGCGGCGGGGCGAACGCCAATATCGGCGTGGCGCTGGGCGCCATCATCGCCTGCGGCCTGGCCTACACGTTGATCGGGCTGATTGTCTGGTTCGTCAACGCGCGCGCCGGGGGCGGCGCGAACTGGATCGACACGCTGATGCCGCCCGTCGTCACCGGCGCGGTGGTGGCGGTCATCGGCCTGAATCTGGCGCCTATCGCGGCCAAGGGCGCGATGGGCGCGTCGGGCTTCGACAGCGTGATGTCCATGGTCACCATCCTCTGCGTGGGCGGCATCGCCGTGTTCACCAAGGGCATGGTGCAGCGCCTGCTGATCCTGGTCGGCATGATCCTGGCCTGCGTGGTGTACGGCATCCTCGCCAACGGCATGGGGCTGGGCAAACCCATCGACTTCTCCGGCGTGGCGGCCGCAGCCTGGTTCGGCCTGCCGCATTTCGCCGCGCCGGTGTTCAAGGCCGAGGCCATGGGCTTGATCGTGCCTGTCGCCATCATCCTGGTGGCCGAGAACCTGGGGCACGTGAAGGCTGTCAGCGCCATGACCGGGCAGGACCTGGACCGTTATCTGGGCCGCGCCTTCGTCGGCGACGGGGTCGCTACCATGGTGTCCGGCGCCGTGGGTGGCACGGGCGTCACCACCTACGCCGAGAACATCGGCGTGATGGCCGTCACGCGCATCTATTCCACCCTGGTATTCGTGGTGGCCGCCCTGATTGCCATCGTGCTGGGCTTTTCGCCCAAGTTCGGCGCGCTGATCCAGATGATCCCGGCGCCCGTGCTGGGCGGCATGTCGGTGGTGGTGTTCGGCCTGATCGCCATCGCCGGCGCCCGTATCTGGGTGGTCAACCAGGTGGACTTCAGCGACAACCGCAACCTCATCGTGGCTGCGGTCACGCTGGTGCTGGGCGCGGGAGACTTCACGGTCAAGCTGGGTAACTTCACGCTGGGCGGCATCGGCACCGCTACCTTCGGCGCCATCATCCTGTACGCCTTGCTGCGCCGCAGGAAGTAAGCGGCGCGGCCATGCGCGGACCTGGCGTCGCGCGCATGGCCGGCTGGCGCGCCTAGGTGCGCGACAGCCGCGAGGTTGCGGCCGTGCCGGTCAGCGCCACCGGCGCCGCCTCGATCACCTGTCCTGATTGCGTCTTGAATACCGAGGTGGCTTCGGCCAGGCGCCGCGCCTGTTCTTCCATCGCGGCCGCCGCGGCCGAAGCTTCCTCGACCAGCGCGGCGTTCTGCTGCGTCACCTCATCCATCTGCGAGATCGCCAGGCTGACCTGGTCTATGCCGCCGGCCTGCTGTGCCGAGGCGGCTGAGATCTCGGCCATGATCGCCGCCACCCGCTGCACGGAATCCACGATCTCCTGCATGGTCTGCCCGGCGGCAGCCACCTGGGCCGATCCCGCCGCCACGGTGTCCACCGAGGCCTCGATCAGCGTCTTGATCTCCTTGGCGGCTTGGGCCGCGCGCTGGGCCAGCGAACGGACTTCGCCCGCGACCACGGCAAAGCCCTTGCCCTGTTCGCCAGCGCGCGCGGCTTCGACGGCGGCATTCAGCGCGAGGATGTTGGTCTGGAAAGCGATGCTGTCGATCACCGAAACGATGTCGGAGATGCGCCGCGAGCTGTCCGAGATGCCGTGCATGGTGGCTACCACCTGTTCCACGTTCTGGCCGCCACGCTGCGCCACGTCCATGCTGACCGAGGCCAACTGATTGGCCTGGGCGGCGTTTTCCGCATTCTGCTTGACGGTCACCGCCAGCTCTTCCATCGTGGATGCGGTTTCCTCCAGCGCCGCGGCCTGTTCTTCGGTACGTACTGACAGGTTGGAGTTGCCGGCAGCGATTTCCGCCGCGCCCACGTTGATTTCATCCACCCCCTGGCGCACGGACGTGACGGTGCGGGTCAAACCTTCCTGCATGCGCTTGAGCGAGGCAAAGAGGACGCCGATCTCATTGTTGGAGCGGGTTTCCACGCGGTTCGTCAGGTCGCCCGCCGCGATGCGGTCGAAGTGCCTGCCAGCCTCCTGCAGCGGACGGAGCACGGCGCGCCGGATGAAGGTCCAGCACAGCGCCGTCAGCAGCAGCGCAGCCGATATCAGCGCGACCGCCGAGATCCGGGCGGTGGAGTAGGTTTGCTCCGAGCTTGCCAGCACGCCGTCGCTGCGCTCCTGGACCCGGGCCAGGAAGGCTTGCATGTCTTTCATGAAGTAGGCGTCGGCCTGGGGCAGCCGCCCCTCGTCCTGGCGGAACTTGGCAGGCGCGCGTTCCTTGAGGTCGGCTTCCAGCCTGTCCAGGATGGCGGCGTATTCGGTGAAGCGGCCCTGTAGCGTCTGGGCCAGCTCCTGGCCGCGCGGGCTTTTGGGCACGGCCATGTAGCGGGCGAAACGCTCGCGCGCCTGCTTCAGATGGCTGGCGGCTTCCTCGCCGGCCAGCCCGGCTTGGTCCATGCCGCCGGCCTGCATGGCAGCCATGCCCGCACCGAGCGCCAGCCGCGCGCGCAGCAGGGCGGCGTTGGCTTCGTAGAGCGGGTCGACCTGGTGGACCGCGACATTGTTCAGATCCTTGATCTCGGTCACGCTTTTCTCGGCGTTCATCCAACTCAAGCCGCAAGCCAGCGCCAGGGCGATGACGAAGCAGCCCAGCACCAACAGCATTCCAGTACGGACTTTCAATTTTTCCAGCATGAGAGCTCCTCGTTCTTGAACGCGATCCGCCGTGTTGGGAACGGCCCAGGCCGCCCGCTGCGCGGCGGAACGGCGAACGTCGCGCCGGGTGGCTGCGATGCGTCCGCCTCCTCTGCAACTACCCGCAAAAACAAGACTCCTGCGCGTGGCCAGTGCTTGCGGTCTGCAAGCTGCAGCCAAACGGTATCCGGTTGAATGTATTAAATTGTCATGAATGACACAATTTGTTGTTTTATACTGATTCAGTCCGTTTTTGCTGGCGTTTTTTGGAGGTAATCCCTGGTTGTTGCAAAAAACTATCGAAGAGTAGTTTTTATGCCACACGTGCGCCAAGGAATCGCGGCGACGGGCCTGCGCGATCCGGTCCAAGATCGGATCGGAAAAATTGGAAAAAATGACGGGTTTTAGCGGGTTACAGCGGCGAAATGCGGCGAAAACGGCGGTTTCTCCGGCGGCTTGCAATTCCCGTGGACTTTGACCACAATATGACCTTGATTGCCCCGGTTCCGACCCGAGCCGGGGTTTTGTTTTGGTCGTCCGCGCCGCTTGCCAGTTTTGCTTTCACTCGGCTGCCTGCGCGCGCCAGGATTCCGACCTTCACCGAGAACGCTCCGTCCGGGGCGTTTTCTACTTTTGTTTGGGAAACGACATGTCTGCCATTCCTTTGACCGTGCGCGGGGCCGAGCGCTTGCAAGAAGAGCTCCAGCGGCTGAAAACCGTGGAACGTCCTGCCGTTATCAACGCGATCGCTGAAGCGCGTGCGCAGGGTGATCTGTCGGAAAATGCCGAGTACGATGCTGCTCGCGAGCGCCAAGGCTTTATCGAGGGCCGGATTGCCGAGCTTGAAGGCACGCTTTCCAACGCCCACCTGATCGATCCTACCGCCCTGGATGCCGAAGGCCGCGCCGTGTTTGGCGCCACCGTCGACATCGAGGACCTGGATTCGGGCGATCGTGTGACGTACCAAATCGTCGGCGACGTTGAAGCCGACATCAAGTCGAACCTGATTTCCGTGTCGAGCCCGGTGGCCCGCGCGCTGATCGGCAAGAGCGAAGGCGACGTGGTCGAGGTCAAGGCCCCGGCTGGCGTTCGCGAGTATGAAGTCCTGGGCGTGCGCTACATCTGACGCCGACGTAGTAAGCTGGAAGTTGTCAAAACACCATAGTCCGAACCGTGCGTTCGACTGAATTCCGCGGTTTAATGCGGATCGCTATGGTGGACCGGGCGCGTAAAGCGCCCGTTTTTGTGCCCGCACTTACCTTTTCGTCGTCTTGCGGCTGGTGCCGCTGCGTGCTCCGGCCCGCAGGCTGAGCGCGCTGCCGGCGCGGCGGGGAATGCCGTGACCGCTGGCGGTGGTCTTCCTGGTGCCAGGGCGCATGGGCTTGCCGTTCTTGTTGAGCTGGTCCTGGGGCACGAAGCGCGTCTTCGGCTTGGGCTCTTCGGATTCGCTGCGGCGCGGACGCTTGGCCAGGGTCTTGCCTTCGGCGGCCAGCTTCTTGGGCGTGTGCGGCTCGGAGGCGCGGCGCTTGGCGGGGCGTTCAGGTTCCATGGCGGCCAGCGCGGCGGGCTTGATATTGCCGGCCAGCGGGCGGAACAGGATCAGGGTTTTGCCCAGATGGTGCACGGGGGCGCAGGAAAGCGTGTCGCAGATGGTCGACAGCATTGCGTCGCGGGCCTCGCGGTTATCGCCGCCGGCGCGCACCTTGATGAGGCCGTGCGAAGTCAGCGCCAGGTCGATTTCCTTGAGCACGGCTTCGGTCAGGCCGTTGTCGCCGATCAGGACGACGGGGCGCAGAGGGTGAGCGGCGGACCGAAGGTCGCTGCGCTCACGAGAGGTAAGTTCTAATATAGGCATGCGTGGAATTGTACGGTAATGGCCAAGAATAAATTCTCCAAAGACTGGATTCACCAGCACATCAACGATCCCTATGTGAAGCTGGCGCAACAGAAGGGCTACAGGGCCCGCGCCGCCTTCAAGCTGATCGAGATCCTGGATACCGAGAAGCTGATGCGCCGGGGCGACCTCGTGGTCGACCTGGGGTCGGCGCCCGGCAGTTGGTCCCAAGTGGCGCGCGAGCGCCTGGCGGGGCCGGGCGGGGTCGTGGACGGACGCATCATCGCGCTCGATATCCTGCCCATGGAGCCCGTGGCGGGCGTTGAATTCATCCAGGGCGACTTCCGCGAAGATGAAGTTTTGAAACAATTGGAAGACATGGTCGGATCGCGCGCGGTGGATCTTGTTATTTCCGACATGGCCCCCAACTTGTCAGGGGTGGGTATTGCCGACTCCGCGCGCATCCAGCATGTGTGTGAGTTGGCGATGGAATTCTCCTGCGCCCATCTCAAGCCCAACGGGGCGCTGATCGTCAAGGCTTTCCACGGCAGCGGCTTTTCGCAGATCGTGGAATCCTTCAAGCAGCGCTTCAAGCGGGTGGTCGAACGCAAGCCGAAGGCATCGCGGGACAAATCCTCCGAAACCTTTCTGGTTGCGCGCGATCTGAAGTAGCCCGGGTCCGGGGCGCGCCGCCTCGGATTCGAAAAACCTACAGCCTGCCGGGACAACGACCAGAAAATTCGCGAATAAGACAAAACTCAGAGGGGCTCAGGCATCCCGGGACGCAATCTGGTCTGACAGGGTAGAATGAGCTATTGACATACTTGTGACTGTGCCATATGCGGGTGCGCGGTCGCCGGTCGGAATCGAAAGCAGGAGATCGACCTTGAATAATTCATTTTCGAAAGTCGCTGTCTGGATGGTGATAGCCCTCGTGCTGTTCACCGTCTTCAAACAGTTCGACGGACGCGCTCAGACCCAGGACGGCGTGACCTACACGCAGTTCATGGACGACGCCAAGGCGGGACGTATCCGCAAGGTCGACGTCCAGGGCGACGTGCTGTACGTCACCCCTGACGCGGGCCGCGCCTACACGCTGACTTCGCCGGGCGACCTCTGGATGGTCTCCGATCTGCTGAAGTACGGCGTCCAGGTGTCGGGCAAGCCGCGCGAAGAGCAGTCGCTGCTGATGAGCATCTTCGTGTCGTGGTTCCCCATGCTGTTGCTGATCGGCGTCTGGGTGTTCTTCATGCGCCAGATGCAGGGAGGCGGCAGGGGCGGGGCGTTCAGCTTCGGCAAATCGCGCGCCCGCATGCTCGACGAGAACACCAACCAGATCACCTTCGCCGACGTTGCCGGCTGCGACGAAGCCAAGGAAGACGTCCAGGAACTGGTCGATTTCCTGCGCGACCCCAGCAAGTTCCAGAAGCTGGGCGGCCGCATCCCCCGCGGCGTGCTGATGGTCGGCTCGCCGGGTACCGGCAAGACGCTGCTGGCCAAGGCCATCGCGGGCGAAGCCAAGGTGCCGTTCTTCAGCATCTCGGGTTCCGACTTCGTTGAAATGTTCGTCGGCGTGGGCGCGGCCCGCGTGCGCGACATGTTCGAAAACGCCAAGAAGCACGCTCCCTGCATCATCTTCATCGACGAAATCGATGCGGTCGGCCGCCAGCGTGGCGCCGGCCTGGGCGGCGGCAACGACGAACGCGAGCAGACGCTGAACCAGATGCTGGTGGAAATGGACGGCTTCGAGTCCGGCCAGGGCGTCATCGTCATCGCCGCGACCAACCGTCCCGACGTGCTGGATCCTGCGCTGCTGCGCCCGGGCCGCTTCGACCGTCAGGTCGTGGTGCCTCTGCCCGACATCCGCGGCCGCGAGCAGATCCTGAAGGTCCACATGCGCAAGGTTCCGCTGTCGCCCAACGTCGATGCGACCGTGCTGGCGCGCGGCACCCCGGGCTTCTCCGGCGCCGACCTGGCCAACCTGGTCAACGAAGCCGCGCTGTTCGCCGCCCGCCGCAATGGCCGCACGGTCGACATGTCCGACTTCGAAAAGGCCAAGGACAAGATCATCATGGGCGCGGAACGCCGCTCCATCGTGATGCCCGAAGAGGAACGCAAGAACACCGCGTACCACGAGTCCGGCCACGCGATCGTCGCCCGCCTGTTGCCCAAGACCGACCCGGTCCACAAGGTCACCATCATCCCGCGCGGCCGCGCGCTGGGCGTGACCATGCAACTGCCTGAGACCGACCGCTACAGCATGGACAAGGGCCGTCTGCTGTCCACCATTGCCGTGCTGTTCGGCGGCCGCATCGCCGAAGAAATCTTCATGGACCAGATGACGACGGGCGCCTCGAACGACTTCGAACGCGCCACCGCCATCGCCCGCGACATCGTCACGCGCTACGGCATGACCGACGAGCTGGGTCCCATGGTCTATGCCGAGAACGAAGGCGAAGTGTTCCTGGGCCGCAGCGTCACCAAGACCACGCACATGTCGGAAGCCACCATGCAGAAGGTGGACACCGAGATCCGCCGCATCATCGACGAGCAGTACAGCGTTGCCCGCAAGATCCTGGAAGACAACCGCGACAAGGTCGAAGTAATGACCTCCGCGCTGCTCGAATGGGAAACCATCGACGCCGACCAGATCAACGACATCATCGAGGGCCGTCCTCCGCGTCCCCCGAAGACGCCTCAGGGGCCGTCGGATACGTCCGACACGCCGCCCACGGGCCTGGCGGCAGGTGGCAATACGGCTGCCGCTGTCTGAGGCTGCTCATCCTGAGTTATGGCAAATAACTTCCTTTGCGGGCGCTTCGAGTTTGATCTCGAGCGCCCGCTTGTCATGGGTATCGTCAATGTCACGCCGGACTCGTTTTCCGACGGCGGCCAGCATGACGATACGGATTCCGCAGTGGCGCATGCGCGCCAATTGATCGCCGAAGGCGCCCAGATCCTGGACCTGGGCGGCGAGTCCACGCGTCCCGGGGCCGACCCGGTCTCAGTGGCCGACGAACTGGCCCGGTTGCTGCCGGTGGTGGAGGCGCTGCGCGATTGCGGCGTGCCCCTGTCCATCGACACCTTCAAGCCGGAAGTCATGCGCGCCGTGCTGGATGCCGGCGCGGACATGATCAACGACATCTATGGCTTCAGGCAGCCGGGCGCCGTCGAGGCGGTGGCCCATACGCGCTGCGGGCTGTGCGTGATGCACATGAAGGGCGAGCCTCGCACCATGCAGGCCGCCCCGCCCGAGTACACCGACCTGATCGGTGAAATCGGGCTTTTCCTGGGGGCTCGCGCGCACAAGCTGCGCGCGGCCTGGATCGATCCTCGCCGCATCGTGCTGGACCCGGGCTTCGGCTTCGGCAAGACGGGCGACCAGAACTTCCAACTGCTGCGCCGGCTGTCGAGCCTGCGCAGCGCCGGTTATCCATTGCTGATCGGCCTGTCGCGCAAAACCATGATCGGCCAGGCTACCGGCCGGCCCGTGGACGGCAGGTTGCCCGGCAGCATCGCCGCGGCGCTTGCCTGCGTGGCGCGTGGCGCTTCCATCGTGCGGGTGCACGATGTGGCGGCCACGGTCGACGCGCTCAAGGTATGGCACGCGGCAGAACAAGGAGCACTCAGTTCATGATTCGACGTAAATATTTCGGTACCGACGGGGTCCGCGGCGAAGTCGGCGGTCCGGTGATCAACGCCGAATTCGCGCTGCGTCTGGGTTACGCGGCCGGCCGCGTCCTGGCGCGTGAGCACGCCGTACGCGGCGGCAGCCGCCCGCAGGTCGTGATCGGCAAGGACACGCGGATCTCCGGCTACATGCTGGAGTCGGCGCTGGAAGCCGGCCTGTCGGCGGCAGGCATCGACGTGCTGCTGGCAGGGCCGGTGCCCACCCCCGCGGTGGCCTACCTGACCCGCGCGCTGCGTCTGGTGGCGGGCATCGTCATCAGCGCTTCGCACAATCCGTACCAAGACAACGGCATCAAGTTCTTCTCGGCGCAAGGCATGAAGCTGCCCGACGAGATCGAGGCCGCCATCGAAGCCGCCCTCGACGAACCGCTGGGTTGTGTCGCGTCGGAGGCCCTGGGGCGCGCGCGCCGCATGGGCGACGCGCAGGGCCGCTACATCGAATTCTGCAAGAGCACCTTCCCCAACGATCTGGACCTGAATGGCATGACGATCGTGGTGGACGCCGCCCACGGCGCCGCCTACAACATCGCGCCGCACGTGTTCCGCGAGCTGGGCGCCGAAGTGCACGCCATCGGCGTCAATCCGGACGGCTTCAACATCAACAAGGGCGTGGGTGCGCTGCATCCCGAGCTGCTGGCCAAGGAAGTGCACGCCCGCGGCGCCCAGTTGGGCATCGCGCTGGACGGCGACGCTGACCGCCTGCAGATGGTGGATGGCGAAGGCCGCATCTACAACGGCGACGAACTCATGTACGCCATCGTCCGCGAACGCATGCAGCGCGGCAAGGTGGACGGCGTGGTCGGCACGCTGATGACCAACTTCGGCTTCGAACGCGAAATGCAGCGCCTGGGCGTGGGCTTCGAGCGCGCCAATGTCGGCGACCGCTATGTGCTGGAGCAGATGCAGGCGCGCGGCTGGCTGTACGGCGGCGAAAGCTCTGGCCACCTGTTGTGCCTGGATTGCCATTCGACCGGCGATGGCATCGTCGCCGCGCTGCAGGTCCTGACCGCGCTGCGCCGCAACTCGGTCGGGCTGTCGGAGTGGGTGAGCGATCTGCGCATGTATCCGCAGAAGATGATCAACGTGCCGCTGACCCCGGGCCAGGACTGGAAGACGCACGCCGGCCTGAGCGCCGCGCGCAAGGCCGTCGAAGCCGAGCTGGACGGCCGCGGCCGCATCCTGATCCGCGCCTCGGGCACTGAGCCGAAGCTGCGCCTCATGGTCGAAGCCGAAGATGAAGCCCTGGCCGTATCCTGCGCCGAGAAGCTTGCGGCCAGCCTGGGATAAACGCGGACCTGCGATTTCGAACAAGGCCACCCGGCGCGTGACGGGTGGCCTTGTTTGTTCAAGGGTTGTATAGATTTGTAAAGTTTTGTCGATTTGGGCGGAAGATTGATTTATCCGCTCCGGACTAAACTTCATAGTCACGTAACATATTGGTCAAGTCTTTGACATACAGGGCGTCCACACTGGCTGGACTCTCTAGGAGCTTCGCGCAATGCTGGAATTAGCACGCATCAATCCGAGCCGTAATGCCGCAGAACCTTGGACCGGCGCCGCCGCCAAGGTGCTGGTGGTGGGCTTGGCGCGCACCGCTGAAGAAATCGAGCAGATTCAACGCCTGCGCTACGACGTCTTCACCGAGGACATGGGCGCGGTGTTTCCCGACGCCCAGGACGGCATCGAGCATGACCGCTTCGATCCGTACTGCGAACATCTGATGGTCCGCGAGCTGGACACGGGCCGCGTGGTCGGCACCTACCGGATCCTGACGCCGGAAAAGGCGCGGGAGGCTGGCGGCTACTACTCGCAGTCCGAGTTCGACCTGTCCGGGCTGGGAGCGATCCAGGACGAGCTGGTCGAAGTCGGCCGCTCTTGCACGCACCCCGACTACCGCAGCGGCGGCGTCATCATGCTGCTGTGGTCGGGCCTGGCCGAATACCTGCGCCGCGGCGGCTATCAGTACGTGCTGGGTTGCGCCAGCGTCAGCCTGCGCGACGACGGCGTTACCGCCGCCGAAGTGTGGCGCACCATCTCCAAGCAGCTGCCGCAGGGCGACGAGCCGCGCGTGACGCCGCTGCATCGCTATCCGGTGGAGAAGCTCAACAGCACCTTGCCGGCGCGCGTGCCGCCGCTGATCAAGGGTTACCTGAAGCTGGGCGCCAAGGTCTGTGGCGAGCCCGCCTGGGACCCGGATTTCAACGCCGCGGATTTCCCGGTCCTGCTGAAAATGGACCGCATGGACGAGCGCTACCGCCGCCATTTCGGGCTGGATCAGCCCGCAACCGCCACTGCCCAGCGCTGAGGCCACCATGCGCCGCCTGTTCCGCCGCATGAAGATCAGGTTGATACGGCGGGCCACCAGGCCTTTGCGCATGGAGCTAAAGCGGCTGGATCGCGAGACCGATCTGTCGCCGTTTTAGTGCAGCGGCCCCGCAGCGCGGGGCCGGAACAGGGCGGGCACGCTCGCGCCGCCCGGCTGGTTCCTCAGAACTCCAGCAGTTCGAATGAAAAGCCCACCTTGTTCCACTCAGCTTCTTCCGCGCGCAGCGTGAAGTCGCTCAGGGGGTGCTGCGCCAGCCATTCGCGGTTGACCCGCACCACGATGGAGTTGTCGCGCACCGACGCGGTCAGCGGCAGCGGTTCGATTTCATTGCGGCGGCGGAACAGCAGCACCGCCAGGCGCAGGCTGAGGATGGCCTTCCATTGAGCGCGCGAACGTACCAGGGGTTCCAGCTTGGTCAGCTTGCCCTGGTGGCCGAGCGCGAGCAGCGCCAGTAGTTGCTGGTCGGCGCGCGAGAAGCCCGGCATGTCGGCGTTTTCCAGCACGTAGGCGGTGTGCTTGTGGTACGCGTTGTGGGCGATGGACAGGCCCACTTCGTGCAGGTCGGCCGCCCAGCCCAGCGCGGGACGCAGCTCGGCGCGTTCCGGGCCGTCCGGGAACATGGCGTCGAACAGGGTCAGCGCGGCGTGGTGTACGCGGCGCGCCTGGTTGACGTCGACGTGGTAGCGCTTCATGAACTGGCGCACCGATTCATCGCGCTTGTCATGCTCGTCGTCGCGGCCCAGCAGGTCGTACAGCACGCCCAGGCGCAGCGCGCCGTCGCCGGTGTGCATGACGTCGATGCCCAGCTCGTCGAACAGGGCGCTCATGATGGCCAGGCCGCCCGGCAGGACGTCCGAGCGTTCGATCTTGATGCCGGGCAGTTCGGACGGAATCACGCGGCCCGAGCGGATGATGCGGTCTTTCAGCTTGTTCAGGCCGGCGCGCGTGATGCCGCGGTCCGAGAAGCGGCATTCGGTCAGGATGGCGAACAGCGCCTTGGCCGTGCCGGAAGAGCCGTAGGCTTCCTTCCAGCCCATCTTGCGGTACTGCTTGGCGATGACTTCGATCTCGCGGCGCGCGGCCAGCTCGGCCTGCTTCATCTGGTGCGCGTCCACCACGCCGTCCGAGAAGAACTGGCGGCTGTAGCTGACGCAGCCCATGTACAGCGAGGACATCAGGCCGGGCTCATGGCTCTTGCCGATGATGACTTCGGTGGAGCCGCCGCCGATGTCGATGACCAGGCGCTTGTTGGGCGAAGGGGGCAGGGTGTGGACCACGCCCGAGAAGATCAGGCGGGCCTCTTCGCGGCCGGCGATGACTTCGATGGGAAAGCCCAGGGCGGCTTCGGCTCGCGGCAGGAAGTCGCGGGTGTTGCGGGCGACACGGAAAGTGTTGGTGGCGACGGCGCGGACCCGGTTGGGGTGGAAGCTGCGCAGACGGTCGCCGAAGCGTTCCAGCACGGCGATGGCGCGGTCGATGGCCTCGTCGCCCAGCCTTTTTTCGGAGTCCAGGCCGGCCGCAAGCCGGACGGTTTCCTTGAGGCGGTCAATCTGATAGATCTGGGGCGTACCGTCCTGTTGAACGATGCGTCCGATGGAGAGGCGGAAGCTGTTGGACCCGAGGTCCACCGCGGCCAGAAGTTGATCCATGCGGCTCGTAAATATTGTCTGAGAGGTGGCCCGATTATAGAGATCCCATGTGACAGCGCTTCCGCGCGCGCTTTTTTTCTTATGGAACAGGGGTTTGCGGCATCTGATCGGCCTGCTATGCGTCCCGGTTTTGGCGTACGCTACGTATTTGCTGCCGTGTCATGGAACCGTCACCTTTTTGCAGTAAAACTCCACGCTCTCCCTACGTATGGAACCCGGTATGCCCTCACGCCCTCCTGCCGAGCCTTTGCTTCTGAACCGCGAGTTGTCGCTGCTGAAATTCAACGAACGCGTGCTGGCGATGGCGGAGAATCCCAAGACTCCCTTGCTGGAACGCCTGCGCTACGTCTGTATCGTCAGTTCCAACCTGGATGAGTTCTTCGAGATCCGGATTTCCAGCCTGAAGGAGCAGCAGCGCCAGTCGCCGAATCTGGTGGGACCCGATGGCATGACGCCGGACCAGGCGTTCGACAACGTGCAGCAGGCGGTGCATGCGCTGGTATATCGCCAGTACAACCTGCTCAACGACGAGATCCTGCCGGCCATGCACGCCGAGGGCATCTCGCTGCACCATGCATCGGAATGGAATCCGCAGCAGCAGGAATGGGCGCGCGAGGTCTTCAACCGCGACGTGATGCCGCTTCTGACCCCGATCGGGCTGGATCCGGCGCATCCGTTTCCGCGGGTCTACAACAAGAGCCTGAATTTCATCGTGTCGCTGTCGGGCGCCGATGCCTTCGGCCGCCAGGCCTCGATCGCCGTGGTGCAGGCGCCGCGCGCCTTGCCGCGCCTGATCAAGATGCCGCAGGAGCTGTCGGGCCAGCCCGAGGGCTACATCCTGCTGACCTCGCTGCTGCGGGCCTTCGTGGGTGAACTGTTTCCGGGGCTGGAAATGCTGGGCTGCTACCAGTGGCGGGTCACGCGCAACAGCGACCTGTTCGTGGACGAGGAAGAAGTCACCAACCTGCGCCATGCCTTGCAGGGCGAGCTGTCGCAGCGCAACTTCGGCGCTGCCGTGCGCCTGGAGATCGACAAGCTGACGCCGGTCGAACTGGAACACTTCCTGCAGCGCGAGTTCTCGCTCAAGGCGGAGGACACCTACCGCGTGCCGGGGCCGGTGAACCTGTCGCGCCTGATGCAGCTGTGCAATTCGGACTCGCGGCCGGACCTGCTGTTCCCGGATTACCGCGCCCCCGTGCCGGCGCCGTTCGACCGTGTGGGCGACAAGCCGGCCGAGCTGTTCGAGGCCGTGGCCGAGCAGGACCGCCTGCTGCACCATCCCTACCAGTCGTTTCAACCCGTTATCGACTTCCTGACCGCCGCCGCGCTGGATCCGGACGTCATGGCGATCAAACAGACCATCTACCGCACCGGCGAGGACTCCGAGCTGATGAAGATCCTGCTGGCCGCGGCGCGCGCCGGCAAGGAAGTGACGGTGGTGGTGGAACTGATGGCGCGCTTTGACGAGCAGACCAACATCAACTGGGCCTCCAAGCTGGAAGAGGTGGGCGCGCACGTGGTGTACGGCGTGGTGGCGCACAAGACGCACGCCAAGATGGCCGTAGTGCTGCGCCGCGAAAAAGGGCGCCTGCGCCGCTATGCCCACCTGGGCACCGGCAACTACCACCCGCGCACGGCGCGGCTGTACACCGATTTCGGGCTGCTCACGGCCGATCCCAAGCTGTGCGAGGACATGGACAAGGTGTTCGCGCAGCTGACCGGGCTGGGCGCGCGCCGCTCGCTCAAGGCGCTGATGCAGTCGCCCTTCACCATGCACGACGGCATGGTGGCGCTGATCCGCGCCGAGGCCCGCGCGGCCAAGGCCGGCAAGCGTGCGCGCATCATGGCTAAGATGAACTCGCTCTTGGAAGAGCAGATCATCGAAGAGCTTTACAAGGCGGGCCAGGCTGGCGTGAAGATCGACCTGATCGTGCGCGGCGTATGCGCGCTGCGCGCCGGCGTGCCGGGATTGTCCGAGAACATCAGGGTGCGTTCCATCGTCGGCCGCTTCCTGGAGCATTCGCGGGTCTTCTACTTCTATGCCGAGGGCGAAGAGACCGTCTACCTGTCGTCCGCCGACTGGATGGACCGCAACTTCTTCCGCCGGGTCGAGATCGCCTTCCCGATCTACGACAAGACCCTGAAGAAGCGCGTCATCGACGAAGCCTTCACCTACGCCCTGCGCGACAACCAGCTGGCCTGGCAACAGCTTCCCGACGGCGACTACACCCGGGTCAAGAGCCGCCGCGAGCCTTTCAACGTGCATCAGTACCTGATGCAGAAGCTGGGCGTGTAACGTCCGCCGCCCCGCCCGGGGCGGCTTCGGAAGCAAGGCCTCCTGTATGTTCCGCCCCCTTTAAGAAGGCGGCGTTCGAGGCAAATCCTCCCCAGATCCAGGCCGCGCGGATCCGGCTCCGCCGGTCCGCCACCGGCGCCCCCTGGGGGGAGGCGCGCAGCGCCTCGGGGCGGGATCATGACTGTCACTATCCTGTCATGTAGGGCTTCTAATATTCGAGGGTCGCTGAAAGACAGGCAGTTTTCCAAGCCTGCCAGACTCCTCCAACGAGCACAGAAGGAACCCTGATGTTCAAACGTGTCTTCAAACAAGTTTCCCTGGGCGTCGCGCTGAGCGCCGCCGTGTTTGCCGTCCAGGCCGCCGACGTGACCGGCGCCGGCGCTTCGTTCCCGTACCCGATCTACGCCAAGTGGGCCTCCGACTACAAGGCCGCCACCAATAGCGCCGTCAACTACCAGTCCATCGGTTCGGGCGGCGGTCAGCAACAGATCATCGCCAAGACGGTTGATTTCGGCGCTTCCGACGATCCCATGAAGGCTGCCGATCTGGAAAAGAACGGCCTGCTGCAATTCCCGGCCGTCATCGGCGGCACGGTTGCCGTGGTGAACATCGACGGCGTCGAACCCGGCAAGCTGAAGCTGTCGGGCAAGGTCCTGGCCGACATCTTCCTGGGCAAGATCAAGAAGTGGGACGACGCCGCCATCAAGGCGCTGAACCCCGACCTGAAGCTGCCGGCCGCCGACATCATCGTCGTGCACCGTTCGGACGGCTCGGGCACCACCTTCGGCTGGACCAACTACCTGTCCAAGGTGTCGCCGGACTGGAAGTCGACCGTGGGCGAAGGCAAGGCCGTCAAGTGGCCCGTGGGCCAGGGCGGCAAGGGCAACGAAGGCGTCGCCGCCTACGTCGGCCAGCTGAAGAACTCGATCGGCTACGTGGAATACGCCTACGCCAAGCAGAACAAGCTGGCCTGGACGCAGCTGCAGAACAAGGACGGCAAGTTCGTCCAGCCGGAACAGAAGGCTTTCGCCGCCGCGGCCGCCAACGCCGACTGGAAGAGCGCGCCGGGCATGGGCGTGGTCCTGACCGACGAGCCGGGCGCCGATTCCTGGCCCGTCACCGCCGCCACCTTCATCCTGATCCACAAGTCGCAAGACAAGCCGGCGCAAGGCAAGGCCGTGCTGGAATTCTTCGACTGGGCCTTCAAGAACGGCGCCAAGTCGGCTGAAGCCATGGACTACGTGCCGCTGCCGGAAGCCGTGACCAAGGAAATCCGCGCCGCCTGGGGCGAAGTCAAGGCCGCCGACGGCAAGGCCGTCTGGCAATAAAGGCTTGAGCGCGAGGGAGGCCGGCTGACAATGCCAATCTCCGTCGCGCGCAATCCACAGCGGCCGCCGCTGGCGTTCCGGGTACGGAATGCCGGCGGCGGTCCGCCGCAAGACCTTCGCAGTTTCTCCCCTGGTTTCCTAAGGAAAGTCCATCCATGAGCGCGGTAATGGATAATAGTGTGCCGCTTTCGCCCAGCGTGGCGGACTCCGTGACTACCGGCACGCCTTCGCCTATGAAGCAAAATAAAAACGCGCTGATGGATGCGCTATTCAAGAACCTGACCCGCCTGTTCGCCTTCCTGGTGTTCATCCTGCTGGCGGCGATTCTTGTTTCCCTGATCTACGGCAGCCGCGAATCGCTGGCCAAGTACGGCCTGTCGTTCCTCTGGCTCAACGACTGGGATCCGGTCAATTCCAACTACGGCGCGGTGGTGCCCATCATCGGCACGCTGCTGACCTCGGCCATCGCCCTGATCATCGCGGTGCCCGTGTCCTTCGGCATCGCCATCTTCCTGACCGAACTGTCGCCCACCTGGCTGCGCCGCCCGCTGGGCACCGCGGTCGAAATGCTGGCGGCGATTCCGTCCATTATCTACGGCATGTGGGGCCTGTTCGTCTTCGTCCCCGTGTTCCAGCAGTATGTGCAGCCTTTCCTGATCGCGACGCTGGGCAGCCTGCCCGTGATCGGCGGCATCTTCGCGGGGCCGCCTTTCGGCATCGGCATCTTCACCGCCGGCCTGATCCTCTCGATCATGATCATCCCGTTCATCGCCGCGGTCATGCGCGACGTGTTCGAACTGGTGCCGGCGATGCTCAAGGAGTCCGCCTACGGCCTGGGCAGCACGACCTGGGAAGTGATGTGGCGCGTGGTGCTGCCCTACACCAAGTCGGGCGTCATCGGCGGCATCATGCTGGGCCTGGGCCGCGCGCTTGGCGAAACCATGGCCGTGACCTTCGTCATCGGCAACGCCTTCAAGTGGTCCGGTTCGCTGTTCTCGCCGGGCAACTCGATCGCTTCCGCTCTGGCCAACGAATTCAATGAGGCGGGCGGCATACAGAAGTCGGCGCTGCTGGAACTGGGCCTGATCCTGTTCCTGATCACGACCATCGTGCTCGCCCTGGCCAAGATGCTGCTGGTCCGCTTGTCCGCCAGTGAAGGCAAGAAAACCTGACGCGCCGCGAGCACAAGGAAAACATCATGGCTGTATCCGTACTCAATATGCAGAACGGCACCTATCGCCGGCGCCGCGTGGTCAACCGCATCATGCTGACCATTTCGCTGGGCACCCTGGTATTCGGGCTGTTCTGGCTGTTCTGGATCATTCTGACGCTGCTGATGAAGGGCGCGCCCGCGCTGTCGTACACGCTCTTCACCGAGATCACGCCGCCGCCCGGACAGACCGGCGGTCTCATCAACGCCATTTTCGGCAGCGTGATGATGGCTGGCGTGGGCACGCTCATCGGCACGCCCGTCGGCATCCTGGCCGGCACCTACCTGGCCGAATACGGCCAGCGCGGCTGGCTGGCGCCGGCCACGCGCTTCCTGAACGACGTGCTGCTGTCGGCCCCGTCCATCATCATCGGCCTGTTCATCTATGCCGTGTACGTGGCCCAGGTCGGGCACTACTCGGGCTGGGCCGGCGCCATCGCGCTGTCCATCCTGGTGATCCCGGTGGTGGTGCGCACCACCGACAACATGCTGCTGCTGGTGCCCAACAGCCTGCGCGAAGCGGCTGCCGCGCTGGGTTGCCCCAAGTGGCGCATGATCACCATGGTGTGCTATCGCGCCGCCAAGACCGGCATCATCACCGGCGTGCTGCTGGCCATTGCCCGGATCTCGGGTGAAACCGCGCCGCTGCTGTTCACCGCGCTGTCGAACCAGTTCATGTCCCTGAACATGAACGGCCCGATGGCCAACCTGCCGGTCGTGATCTACCAGTACGCCGCCAGCCCCTTCAAGGACTGGAACAACCTGGCATGGGCCGGCGCCACGCTGATTACGCTGCTGGTGCTGGGCATCAACATCATCGCCCGCAACATGTTCCGCAAGTAAAGATCGCTTTGCCGGCGCGCCTGGGGCGCGCCGGAGCCAAGGGAAACCAAATGGAAAACACCGCTACCGCCGTCAAGAACAAGATCGAGGTCAAGAACCTGAACTTCTACTACGGCAAGTTCCATGCGATCCGCAATGTGAACATGTCGATCCAGGAGAAGAAGGTCACCGCCTTCATCGGCCCGTCGGGCTGCGGCAAGTCCACGCTGCTGCGCACCTTCAACCGCATGTTCGAGCTCTACCCCGGCCAGCGCGCCGAGGGCGAAATCATCCTGGACGGCGAAAACCTGCTGACGGCCAAGACCGACATCTCGCTGATCCGCGCCAAGGTCGGCATGGTGTTCCAGAAGCCCACGCCGTTCCCCATGAGCATCTACGACAACATTGCCTTCGGCGTGCGCCTGTTCGAGCGCCTGTCCAAGGGTGAAATGGACGAGCGCGTGGAATGGGCCCTGAGCAAGGCCGCGCTGTGGAACGAAGTGAAGGACAAGTTGCACCAGAGCGGCAACAGCCTGTCGGGCGGCCAGCAACAGCGCCTGTGCATCGCGCGCGGCGTGGCCATCAAGCCCGAAGTGCTGCTGCTGGACGAGCCGTGCTCGGCGCTGGACCCGATTTCGACCGCCAAGATCGAAGAGCTGATCGCCGAACTGAAGAACGACTACACCGTCGTCATCGTGACGCACAACATGCAGCAGGCCGCGCGCTGCTCGGACTACACCGCCTACATGTACCTGGGCGAGCTGATGGAATTCGGCCAGACCGACCAGATCTTCGTGAAGCCTTCGCGCAAGGAAACGGAAGACTACATCACGGGCCGTTTCGGCTGATCGCCAGCGAGACGGGCCGTCGCCGGACGCACGGCCAGAGACAGGCATAGGCCAGGCGGGCCGAGATCTGGTATAGTTGCCACCCTTCGGGGCGTAGCGCAGCCTGGTAGCGCATCTGCTTTGGGAGCAGAGGGTCGTGAGTTCGAATCCCACCGCCCCGACCAATAAAGAAAGGCCGTCAACGACATGTCGCTGACGGCCTTTTTGCTGCTGGCGCAGGCGTGCGGCGGGGCTGCCGCACGAAGCGGCCGTCTTCAGGCCAAGCGCAGTATCCGCCGCATCCTTTCCGTCAATTGCTGCTTGATTGCATCGTCCGCGAGGTGCAGCGGCCCCGGGTCCGTCAGCATCATGACGCTGAGCGTTCCCGACAGCATCTGCATGGCGATCTTGATATCCAATTCGACATCCTCGCCTGCCCGGACCGGCATTTTTCGCGCCAGAGCGGGTATGAACAGGGCACTCATATGGCGATTCAGGGCGACCAGCGGACTCGATTCCCGGCGGTCCATCGAAAAAACCTTTAGCAGAGCCTGGAAGATTCCCCGGTTTTGGCGGCAGCCGCGGACGTAGTAATCGACTAGGGCCGCGACAATATCGGAGGCGGTGCCTTCGGTCCAGACGGCGTCCTGCCAGACCAGGTTGTCGGCTTCCGCCTGGGTTTCCGCGACCGCGGCGTCCAGGACTGCCGCAAGAAAGGTTTCCTTGTCTTGGAAGCGGCCATAGAACGCGCCGATGGATGTGCCCGCCAGACGTATTACGTCATTGATCAGCACCAGGTCCAGGTTCGCATGTCGTTCTATCAACTCTCTGCCAGCGCGAATCATCTTGGCCAGCGACTCCTCGCTGCGCAATTGCTGGGGAGGGCGGGGAGCGGCTGGTGATTTCGGAGCCGCGCGGGGAGCCTTGCGCTCCCCGGAGGCGCGTGTCGTCTTGGTAATTGCTTTCTGTGATCGAGAGGTGGCCATGGCAACATCTATCCAACCTGAAGCGCAACATTATGCGGTAGCAGGCGATATCTCTCTTAACAATCAAGCGGGGTCACTGCTCTCTTTCTTATGGCTGACGCCGGTTGTCGAAGGAACGGCCGTAACGGGCGCTTTGCCTGGCGCGGGTGTGCTGAACGTCGTCAGCGGGTTCGACGCGCTGGGTCCGCTGATGTCTGAGCATCCGGGCATCGACAAGATCAGCTTCGCCGGATCGATCCAAACCGGTCGCGTCGTGATGGCTAGCGCGGCAGGCAATCTGAAGCGGCTGATACTTGAGTTCTCGGCGGAAACGACGCGGCCATCGTCATGGCCGATGCCGATATCGACCTGATTGCGCCCCTTATATTCTGGGGGGGCATTCACCAACAGCGCGCAGTGCTGCCTGGCCATCAAGCGCTTGTACATCCATGAAGATGCTTACGACCGGATGGCGCAGGCGCTGGCGAGGCTGGCGCGTGAAACCCGGCTCGGGGCCGGCAACGTCGAGGGCATCCAGCTCGGCCCCGTGCGGAATCGCCGTCAGTTCAAGCGGCTGAAGCGCTTGTTTGAGGGTACGCGCAGCCAGGGGCACCGCCTGGCAGCTATCGGTCCGCCGTGAAGCCTTCGCATTAATGCGAAATACATCAATTTATTGCGATGTTATCAGTTGTAACCCAGAAAATTCCCTTTCGCCATAAGAAGATATACCTAGTTTCAGGTATAGACGAAGAGTTTCAATCATCGTCTAATGCTTGCAGTCAATAGACAAAATGATGCATTGACTTGAGCGAAAAAGCCGGCATATCAGCAACAGTGTGTGCAAGCTTTACATGATGCTCGGGTCCGTAACTGGAAAAAGGCAAGGAGGGCTAGAGGCATGTCAGCGACTGTGTTTTATGAACGGGCTGTGGCGCTGGATCGGGCAGCGCACCAGGACACCAAGATCCAGATTCAGCCGGATCATTACGCATTTGCGCAGGACACGAATGCTCTGCCTATCGCCGCCAGCGAATTCGCCGATGCCGGCCGCCACTATCCGATCGTGTTCGTGGGCGACGACGCTGGCAACTTCCACGTGGCGGTGCTGCTGGGACTGGAAGACAAGTCCAATCTGTTCGTGACCGAGCTGGGCACCTGGAAGGCCGATACCTACGTTCCCGCCTTTGCCCGCCGCTATCCCTTCGTGCTGGGCACCACGGCCGAGGCCGACCGGTTGGCCGTGTGCATCGACGAGTCCTATCCCGGCGTCAATGCCGCGGAGGGCGTGGCCTTGTTCGAGGACGGCAAGGAAACCGGCTATCTGACGCAGATGATGGAATTCCTGCGCGTGTTCCAGGGCGAAATGGAACTGACCAAGAACATGGCCCAGCGCCTGAACGAGCTGGGCTTGCTCACGGCCAAGACGATCACGATTTCGCAGGCCGACGGCGACCGCTATCTGAGCGGCTTCTGGGTCGTGGACGAGCAGAAGTTCGCCGGCATCGATGATGCCCGCGTGCTCGAACTGCATCGCGCCGGCATTCTGCGCCTGATCGAACTGCATCGCGCGTCGCTGGGTAACGTCCAGCGCCTGGCCATGCAGCTGGACGAGCAGCGCCGCCTGAAGGCGCTGCAGCAGGACGCCGCGCCCGCCGAGTCCGCGGCCTGATTCCCGCCGCAGGGCCATGCTGACCGCAACCTTGACTCCCGCGATCGGCCAGGCCCCCAGCCAAGCCGGCGCCGAACCCGAGATCCATATCCCCCTGCACACGCTGCGGGGGGAGCAACGGATCTGGGCAGACCGTTTGCTGTCGGTCTTCAAGAACCGGCAGATCGACGGGGTCGAATGGTCGATGAAGTTCTCGGCCGCAGGCCTGGTCGGCAACCGCTTCATGCTGGGCATACAGCGCGAAAACTGGCGTCAGCTGGATTTGGCCACCTTGTCGCGCGCGCTTGCCATGCCGCAGGCGCTATGGATGCGGGTGGCGCAGGACATGGAGCATGCGCGCGCCATGTTCTTCGCCTATGAACCCGATGGCGCGGCCGGCACGTACCGCGTCTATCTGGAGTTCATGCCCA
The DNA here is from genome assembly GCF_048541815.1 of Achromobacter sp. PD1. Taxonomy (NCBI): domain Bacteria; kingdom Pseudomonadati; phylum Pseudomonadota; class Betaproteobacteria; order Burkholderiales; family Alcaligenaceae; genus Achromobacter; species Achromobacter sp. PD1. The sequence continues at coordinate 4,384,429 of NZ_CP183349.1, read as the reverse complement.
CGCCGGAGGCACTGCGCCAGCATGGCGTGCTGCCCCTGGGCTGCGGCTACAAATGGCACCCGGCGACGCAGCGCGAGGCGGCGGTGACGGCTTACCGCATGCGTCATCTGCAAGACCGCGCGGCGTTCGATGCGCACCTGGAGCCTTATCTGGCCCGGCTCGGCAACCCGGTGTTGCGGCAGGTTGCGCAGCGCATCGTGGCGCAGGCTTGCGGGCAGGCCGATCCGGCCGGCTTCATGTTCCTGGAAGTGGACGAGGCCGACACCCGGCGCGATTCGTTCACGGTGACTTTTCGTGGGGCCGAACTGCCGTTGCGGGCGTTCATCCCCGATCTTCTGCGTCTGGCCGCCAGTCTCGCTTTGGCGGAAAGCGATGTTCTTGGTTTCCTGTTGCCCGACGAACCCCGCAGCCTCTATAGCCTGGCTGCGGGCGCAGCGCGGGACGGGCACGAGTTCCTGACTGTCTACTATGACTGACTACAACAAGCTTCACTTTCCTCCGGCGTTCGCGCGCAAGGGCATGCTGGCGGCGGCGGTTATGGCCGCATTGAACGTGGCGGGCTGCGCCTCGTCCAGCCAGGGGACGCCGGCCACGTCCGTGTCGGCTTCCTCCACGCCGGCCGCCTCCACGCCGGCCGCTGCCGCGACGGCGCCGCAAACCGAAAGCGGCCCGCTCAAGCTGGGGCAGTCCACTCCCCAGGAGGATTCCGGCTTCGGCAAGACCACGCCCAGCGCCCAGATGGACGACGTGGCCCCCGCGCCCGCGCCGCGCTTTGACGAGAACACCGTGTTTCCGGCGCCGGCGTCCTATCTGGCGCAAGACATGCCGGCGTACAACGGCGCACAGTTGCCGGACCAGAGCGATCCGATGACGCTGGACCAGGTCTACATGATGGCGCTGCAGAACGATCCGCAGATGCAAGGCGCTTACCAGGAACTGCAGGCCGTGGGCTATGGCGTGATCTCCGCGCGCGCGGGCCTGCTGCCCAGCGTGAGCGGCGAAATGAATCGCAGCCGCGTCCGCCAGAACGTGGTCGACAGCGAAAACACCGTCTACCAGACCGGCCGCGCCAACTGGGCCGAGAACGGCTGGGCGCTGACCCTGAACCAACCGATCTTCGAACTGGGCGCGTATCACAAGTGGCGCCAGTCGCAGGAGGCCGAGCGCAAGGAAGTGGCCAGCTACGCCTACGCGCAGCAAGACCTGATGCTGCGCACGGCAACCGCCTATCTCAGCGTGCTGGCGGCGCAGGATCAGATCGAGCTGACCGAGGCCGAGCGCCGCACCACGCGGAAGCAGCAGGAACTGGTGCAGGCGCGTTTTCACAGCGGCCAGGAAACCCGCGTGGGCCTGAGCGAAGTGCAGGCGCGCCTGGATATCCAGGATGCCAATACGCTGCTGGCAAAGAACGACTACCTGGACAAGCAACAGGCTGTGCAGGAGATCGTCGGCTACGGCAACCTGAAGCTGCGTCCGGTGCGCAAGGACCTGCCCATGACGCTGCCCGTGCCCAACGATCCCCAGGCCTGGCTGCGCACCGCGCTGGACCAGAACTGGTCGATCCGCGCGGCTTCGGCCGGCGTGGCGGTGGCGGAAAAGGAAGTGTCGGTGCAGAAGGCGGGCTACTACCCCAGCGTCAATCTGCGCGCCTCTACCGGCCGCAACGAGACGGGCGGCAGCCTGTTCGGCGGCGGCAGCACGGTGGCCGATACCCGCTTCACGGTGAACCTGTCGGTGCCGATCTTCCAGGGCGGCTACACCTACGGCATGAGTCACGCGGCGGCCAGCCGCCTGAGCGCGGCCTCGTCCGACCTGAGCCTGACGCGGCGCAAGGTGCAGCGCCAGGTGTTCTCGTCGTTCCAGAACATCGTGATCGGCATGGATCGGATCAAGGCGCTGAACAGCTCGGTGGAGTCGTTCGAACTGGCATTGAAGCTCAAGGAAGAGGGCTTCCAGGCAGGGCTGAACGACATCGTCAGCGTGCTGGACGCGACGCGCAACCTGTACAACGCCAAGCGCCAGCAGGCCGAGGCTGGATACAACTTTTTGCTGGACGGCCTGAAGCTCAAGCAGGCTGCCGGCACGCTGAACGCGGCGGACATCGCGGCGATCAGCCAGCAGATGCTGTAGGACCGGAGGGGGCCTGCGCCACGACGCGCAGGCCGGGCAGTACGCAGGCAAGACCACAGCGGAGCTATCCGGCGATCAGCCGGATGGCTCGGAATCGTTTAAATCAGGGCGTTTCCAGCGCCCGCACAAGAAATGTCGAGCGACGATATGAGCATGAAGAAACTGGCGCGCAAACTCTGGACCGGCCGTTCCTCCCGCGAGGTGCAGCAGTCCCTGTTCCGCAGGCGGCCGCTCTTCGAGGCGCTGGAGCGCCGTTATCTCATGTCGGCCGAACTGCTGGTGCCGCCGCCGCCGCCCGCAAGCGATCAGGCTCCCGTGGTGGCGCCCGCCGATCCCGCCGCCGGCGCTCAAGGCAAGAAACCCAGCGCGCCCGGCTCGCATCCGTACCTGGTGGAACGGGCGGCCTTCAAGGCCGTCACGCAGCACAGCGAGATGCTGACGCTGGAGCAGTACGCCAAGGCCAACGCCACGCGCCAGGGCGACGCCAAGGCCTGGCTGCCCGGGCAGGAAGCCAGCCAGCCCAAGCCGGCCGCCAACATCCCCGGCTACACCACAAACTCTGAACAGACGCCGGTGCGCCAGATCATCTTCGTGGATCCGGCGGTGGACAATGCCGAGCAGATCGTCCAGGGCCTGTATGGCTTGATCAGCGGCAAGACCGAAGGCCTGGACGGGTTGGCCAGGCCCACAGGCGACGGCCCGCAATTGCAGGTGCTGCGCAGCCACGACACCGAGATCATCGTGCTGGACGGCCGCTACGACGGCGTGGACCAGATTACGCAGGTGCTGGGCCAGCACCAGGATCTGGCGGCGGTGCAGATCATGAGCCACGGCAGCGTGGGATCCCTGAAGCTGGGCACGGCCACCCTGGGTTCGGGCCAGCTGGATGCCTACAAGGACCAGCTGCGCGCCTGGGGCGACGCCATGTCGGAAGACGGCGACATCCTGCTCTATGGCTGCAACGTGGCGGCCGGCCGCGGCGGCATCGCCTTCGTCGATAGCCTCGCGGCGATTACGCGCGCCGACGTGGCGGCGGCCACCCATACCGTGGGCAGCGCCGCGCTGGGCGGCGACTGGGTGCTGGACTACCGTCACGGCGCGATCGAGGCCGGCACGGTGACGGTCGCCAGCTGGAACGGCGTGATGGCCAGCGCCACCGGCCTGCAAAGCGGCGGTTCGACCCTGCAGGGCGTGGCGGTCAATGATCATTTGATCGGCTACGGCAGCAATAACACTTTCGTGTTCGACAACAATTCGACCGCGGCGGTGACGACGATCGAAGTGCGCCAGGGCATGAAGCTGGATAACGGCGTCTGGGTGCGCAACGAGGACGACGACAACAGCAACAACACGCTGGATTTCTCGGGCATCCGCGGCAACGTCACGGCCATCATCAGCAACAACGACGCCTATCAGATCACGTACTCGACGGTGGACGCCGGCAACAACTGGACCCAGCGCGTCGTCAACGTGGTGTTCAAGTCCGCCGACGGCTCGCAAAGCCTGAAGATCGGCGACAAGACCTTCAACCTGATCGGCACGGCGCAAAGCGGCAAGACCATACTGGACTACAGCGGCTACGCCACCGGCGTGACGGTGGACCTGTCCGGCCCCACGGCGGACGCCAATGGCGAAGAGATTCCGCCGCCGCCGCCGACCGGGTTCGGCTATGTGCGGGCGATCAGCGGCGTCAAGGGTTCCACGCAGGGCGGCAACAGGATCACGGTGGTGGGCGACACCACGGTCACGATCAACAGCTCGCAAGACATCATCAAGGGCAGCGGCGGCGGCAACACCTACATCGCCGCCGCCGGCACCCTCGGTTTCAACCTGACCCAGCAGGCCGGCCAGAGCGGCAACACACTGGACCTTTCCCAATTCGGCGCAGACGTCACGGCCCGCGTGCAGACCGGCGGGGGCATCAGCGTATACATGGGCGCGGGCGTGGCGGCCGACGGCAGCGTCAACGGCCTGGCGGCCGCGCTGGTCAGCAATCTCGACGTGCAGATGTTCTTCGGCGTGGCGGGCAGGACCACGCTGGATTACTCGGCCTATGAAGACAACGTCACCGTCAACCTGAACTTCCAGGACGGCAATACCGGCCTTTACGATGCCAGCGGCTTGGGCGGAGTGCTGAACATCAGCAACGTCATCGGCGCGGGCGGCGATTATGGCAACGACATCGTCGGCAGCCTGGGCGACAACATCATCACCGTGGCCAATAGCCGCGGACAGAACCGCATCAGCGGCGGCGGCGGCAACGATCTGGTGATCGGCAACCTGGCCGCGGGCGGCGCAACCGAATACATCGCGGGCGTGGAAAGCAACGCCTCGCTCAGTGGCGACAAGACCTCGGCCACGTTGACGAACACGCCTCTGGGCGCGGGCGCCGCAAGCACGGTGACCCTGCGCGGCGTGAACGCCGTGACCTTGCAGGACTATCGCACCATCGACGCCGCCGCTGCGGCGGGCAGCGCCTATCACGCCGCCACCAGCGTCACGCTGGACGGCACGAATTACCGCGGCGACCTGACCTTGATCGGCAGCGCGGGCGCCAACGTCCTGCTGGGCGGCCTGGGCCACAATACCTTTACCGGCTACCAGGGCGCGAACCAGCTGTGGGCGCAGGCGGGCGCGCAGAGCAACACGCTGGACGAAAACGGCCAGTGGAATTTCACGCTCACCAACAATCAGCTGTCGGCAAGCTACGCCTCCGACGGCACTCCGCTGGGCGCCGGGGTGCCGGTCCCGACCCTGAGCAACACGCTGAACGGCGCTTTCAGCGACGCGCGCCTGAACGGCGGCCTGGGTTCCACCCTGATCGACGCCTCGGCCTTCAGCGGCAACACGGTGCTGGTCAGCGGGCTCATGGCGGGCGGCGTGATCCGCGCGGGCTCGGGCGACAACACCCGGCACCAGCTCATGCTGCTGGGCGGGCGCTACAACCTGTATGGCGGCACGGGCGCCAATGCGGCCACCGAACTGGTGGTGGCGGCGGACGGCCTGACCGGCACGGACGGCGCAGGCTACCAGTCGCAGATGGCGGCCAGCGGCGGCGTGGGCTATGTGTCATTCCAGCAGACGGGCGCCACGGGCTGGATCCAGCGCACGGCCAACGAGACCCAGGCCACCGCTTCCACCTATGCCGGCATCTCCAGCGTGCGCGTGATCAGCGGCGAGTATGGCAACTGGATCGATACCTCTCGCTTTGCCGGGACGGCGGTGCTGGACGGCATTGCCGGCCTGTCCAACTATTTCATCATCAGCAATGCCTATGCCACCCAGGTGATCGGGTCCGCCGGGTCGAACACGATAGAGCTGTCCACGGGCGGCAAGAGCGTGGCGCTGGACAACAGCCAGGTGAAGATCGGTTCGGGCGGGGCGCAGATCAGCAGCGTCCACACCAACGTCAAGGACTTCCGCTTCGTGGTGCAGGGCAGCAGCGCCAATACCGTGGATACCACGGCCTACACGGGCGTGACCACGCGGACCTATCTGTCGGATCTGACCTCGGGCTACACGCCGGCGGAAGGGCCTGCGCTGGCGTTCGTGTTTCCCAATCACGGCAATGCGCGGGTCGACGTCGGCCTGGAAGGCGTGCGCACCATCCAGGATCTGCTGGACGCCATCGGCGCCGGCATCATGGTCAACGCGGCGGGCGAGCCGCTGCGCATTGCGGTCGGCGGCCCCAATGCCGGCAAGCTGATTCCGGCCAGCGACAGCACCACGCCCTGGGATTATCTCTATGCGTTGACGGCGAGCCTGGACGCGCAGGGCCGCCTGCAGATCCGGTACAGCCAGGACGCGATCGCGGCGGGCTATTCCGGCGCGTTCTCGCTGGCGCCCGGCATGCAGGCGGCGCTGAACGCCGACGGCACGGTGTCGAACTCCACGGTCAGCCTGTCGGATGCGGCCTACAAGCTGGGCCTGATCGCGGCCGGACAGGTGCAAAGCAGCTCTGATGGCGCGGGCGTGCTGACCGGCGCGGCGCTGGCGATCGGCCATCAGACGCAGTTCGTGCTGGCGGGGTCCAACTCGACGATCCGCTCCGGCGGCGGCGACAACACCTTCGTCGTGAATTACGGCCAGGGCGGGCTGAACACCGGCGCAGGCAACAGCATCGCCGCGCAGGCCGGCGCGCGCAACAGCCTGGTGGTCAACACCAGCGTCGGCGCAGTGCTGTCGAATACCAACGTCCACTTCGTCAGCGGCGGCTCGGCCGCAAGCCAGGTGGCGCTCAACGGCGGCGTGTTCGCGGACGCCACCGTCATCTCCACCAGCTCCACCGGCGCGACCACGCTGGATGCCAGCGCCTGGACCCAGGCCGTCACCCTGGGCAGCAGCGGCGGTTACGACACGCTCAAGGGCAACACCAACAACGTTTCCTTCATGGTGACGCAACCGGCGGACACCGCCGGCGGCACCGTGACCGTAACGCTGGCGTCCAATAGCGGCAGCGGCAACAGCCTGCAGGTGATGGCGCTGGGCGGCAGCGCCGCCTTGTCCAACCTCATCTCCACCACCGGCACGATCGCCGGCGTGACGCTGGGCGCGAATACGAACAAGCTGGACTATGTGCTGGACATCGGCAGCGGCGCACTCGATCAGGCGTTGACGGTCAGCGGCCGCAACGTGATCATCCGCGGCCAGTCGTATTCGGTGCTGCACAACATCACGCTGGATGCGGGCTACGCCCTGCGTCTGGAAGGCGAGAAGATCACCGTCGGCGCCACGAGCGGCGCCAACATCGTGCTGGCCGCGGGAGCGGTCGAGCTGGCGGCGCAGCGCTACCGTCCGTGGCGTAGCGCGGTGGCCCAGATCTACAAGCTGGACGCCGCCATCACGATCAACAACGCGACCCTGTGGGCCAAGGACACGGGCGGATCCGGCGTCAGCCTGAGCAGCAAGATCGACAGCAAGGACTACGACCTGGATCCGCTGATCAAGAACGGCGCGAACCAGGGCGGCGTGCTGGGCACGCTGGCGGGCGGCGTGAACTCGGCCTTCGACGCCCTGATGAAGTTCCTGGACGGCGCCGGCGCTATGGCGGCCTGGGCCGGCATTGAATACAACTCGTCGATCAAGGTCGGCGCGCAGGCACGCCTGGTGTCCAACGGCGACGTGACCATCACGTCCACCACGTCGGCCACGGTCAAGCTCAGTCCGCTGGTAGCCAAGATCGCCGGCATTGCCGTGGGCGTCCTGCAGAACAAGTCCACTATCGACGTGCAGGGCACGGTGATCGCGTCCCGCTCGATCACGATCAAGTCCGACCTCACCAACGAGATGGAGATCGCGTTGCTGCCGGGCCAAATAGGCGCGGTTCCGGCGGTGATAGGCGTGGGCGTGGCGGTGGTGATCAGCGAATCCAGCGTGCACATAGGCACGGGCGCGAGGCTGGAAACGGGGCTGCAGCATACCGCCAATCCGGATACCGGCACCGTCAGCGGCGTGGGCGGCGACGTCACGATCCAGGCGCTGACCAGCCACAAGAGCACGATTTCGATATCGGCCGCGGGTGCCATGGCCGAAAGCGACGACACCAAGCCGGTGACCGGGGCCGACGGCAAGATCGATCCGTCCAAGGAGACGGGCAAGTACAAGGCTGGCTACGCCAAGGTCGGCGTGGCGGTGGGATTCGCGTACAACCAGCTGACCACCGAGGCCTATATGGACGGCACGGTGGTGACGCGCAATGCGGGCAAGGTGACGGTCGAGGCAAAGGCGCAGGACGCCGGCAGCGCCATTGCCGTCAAGACCATCCTGGGCGGCCGCGCGGCCACCGGCAGCGATTTCCTGACGTCGGCGCAGACCGAAGCCAAGAACGCGGCCATCGCCAAGACCGTCAGCCCCATCGTGGGCGGCGCCCTGGGCGGCCTCGGGACGGGCGTGCAGTACGTCAAGAGTTTCTTCAGCGCGCTGGTGTCGGAAAGCCGGGGCGGCAAGTTCGGCGCCAAGATCAAGGAAATCAAGCAAGAGAAGGATTTCGAGGATCGCGCCAAGTACGATTCGGACATCCAGAAGGAAATCGACAATCCCTCCACCGAGTTCCAGGTGGGCGCGGCGCTGGGCATGGCGATGAACAACATCACCACGACCGCCCGCATCGGCAACGGCGTGGTGGCGGCCACGGTCAACACCGCGGGCGGCGACGTCACCGTCAAGGCACAGACGCAATACAACACCCGGCTCACCATCATGAGCGGGGTGGACGATCAGGCGATTGCGGACAAGCAGGCGTTCCTGAACAAGAAGAACAACCTGACGACCAATCAGCCCGAGCGAGCGCCCGGGCCGGACGGTTCCGATTTTGGCGCGGCTGCGGCCGTGGTCATTGGCATCGACGACGTTGCGACGCGAGCGACCGTCAGCCAGCTGGCCGCGATCAATACCCAGGGCGGCGACGTGGCGGTTACCGCCAGCACCCTGAACCAGATCGACCCGATGAAGCTGTGGCTGGTCAATCTGTACGCGCCCTTCGACGGCATCAACGCCAAGTGGAATGACGCCGACGGCACCAAGGCCAAGGCCGAGGTTGCCGGCAAGGCGGCCGCGTCCTTCCTCAACAATCTGCAGGCCACGCTGACCAGCACGGGCGGCATCTCGTCCAGCTTCAGCAGCTGGGCCAGCGCCACGGCCAAGAGCAAGAAACTGGCCCTGTCGGGCGCATTCACGGTGCTGGTGCAGGACACCAAGACGCAGGCGCAGGTGGCGGGCAAGATCAATACGACCTTGTCCGGCGGCACGGCGGGCGATGTGACCGTCCAGGCGGAGAACTCCTCGCAGCGCCTGAACCTGGTGGGCAACATCATCCTGCCGTCGATTTCCCTGGGCGGCGCCAAGTCGCTCCAGCAGGCCGCGCCGCGCGGCGCGGCCGAGAGCCGCTACAGCTATGGCAAGGACCGGGTAAAGGGATTCCTGACACCGAAATTCCAGGGCTTCGACTACGGCAGCAGCTCCAAGGAAGGCTCGGCCATCGGCGTGTCGGTGTACGTGAACGCGGCCAAGCACGATACGCGCGCCGTGGTCAGCGACACCGCCGAGATCAACTCGGGCAAGCTGACGGTCGCTGCGGACAATGAACTGATCTCGGTCACGCTGGGCGCATCGGGCGGCCAGGCCAAGAGCCTGGCGCTCAACGGCGTGGTGCTGGTCAACTCCACCAGCGCGACCACCCTGGCCCAGGTCGGCCGGGGCGCGCGGATCGCGGCCGCGGGCGCGGCGGACATCCAGGCGACGGACGCGACCTGGGTCGGCACGGTGGCGGGCGCCGCCGCCGGATCGCAGGCGGTGGGCGTGGGCATGAGCGTGTCCATCAATGACGTCAACCGCTGGACGCAGGCGCTGATCGGCGACACGCTGCGCGTGGCCGATGGCGCACCCACCGGCTTGCCGGTAGGCTCGTTCTCGGCCGCTTCCTTGACGATCCGCGCAGAGAACAAGGGCTTCGTCGGCAATCTGGCCGTGGCGGGTTCGCGCGTGTCCAGCCCGGTGGCGGGCGCGGGCGGCGGCACCGGCGCGGGCGCCGGCGGCACGGGCGCCGGCGGCACGGGCGGCGCGGGAGGCACGGGCACCAGCATCGATGACATCAAGCTGCCCACCGGCCAGGGCGACGCGGCTCCGGGGGCGAACGATCCCGCGCCTGCGCCGGCCACGAGCCTGGGCTCCAAGCTGGAAGGCCTGAGCGGCCAAGCCACGCAACTGACCCAGGACGCGGGCGCGGCGCCAGGCAGTCCGGCGCCGGCAGGCGGCGCCAGCCAGCAGTCCAAGGCGGGCGTGGCGATTTCCGGCGCGGTGGCCGTGAACATGGTCAATGACTTCGCGCAGGGCTACATCAACGCGGCCGGCATGAACATCACGATCGGCGGCGACGCCAAGATCGAGGCGTTGAACGGCACCCACAGCCTGGCGCTGTCGGGCTCGGCCGCGCTGGCGCAATCGGATACGGCCAAGTCGAATGTGGCCGTGGCGGGCGCCTACAGCATGAACATGATGGGCGGCGAGGCGCGCGCCCAGGTGCTGGCCGTGGGCGAGCTGTTGGTGGCTGCGGATCTTGCGCTGGCGGCGCGGCGCACCGGCGTGGCCGTGACCATCGCCGCAGGGATGGCCGGCGCCAAGGGGCAGAAGGGCGTGGCGGTGGCCGGTTCGGCCGCCGTCGGCGTGGCGGACTACGCCAACATTGCCTTGCTGGGCAATGCGGCCAAGGTGAGCGCGCGCGACGTGACGCTGGAGGCCCGCGACCTGAGCGTGCTGGCCACCGTGGCGGGCGCGGTCGCCAGTTCCGACGGCAAGGCGGGGGTGGGCGCGGCGGTCGCGGTCAATGTCAGCAGCAGCAAGGTCGAGGCGGGCATCCGCCAGGTGACCGAGCTGCTGTACACGGGCCGTGTCGACGTGTCGGCGGAATCCACCCAGGTCGCGGTGGGCTTCGCGGGCGCGCTGGGCGCGGCGCGCGATGGGACGGGCGCGGGCGGATCGGTATCCGTCAATGTCATGTCCAACCGCATCGAAAGCTATCTGGTCAACAGCAAGATCGTCTACAACGGCGCCGCCAGCGGCAGCCACGACGTGACTGTGCGGGCGCAGGACAAGACCACGCTGGTTGCGGTGACCGGCGCCGCGGGCGTAGGCAAGAAGGCGGGCGTGGGCATCGCCGTCAGCTACAACGAGATCGGCAACGCCGTCATGGCCGGCATCCAGGGTTCGACCGTGGATACTGGCGGGCATGGCGCGGTCAAGGTCAGCGCCAAAGATACCTCGTCCCTGGGCGGCGGGGCGGTCGGCGTGGGCGTGGGCATGGGCGAGGCGAAGTTCGCGGGCGCGGGCTCGGTGCAGGTCAACCGCGTCGGCTCCGCGGTGGCTGCCTATGTGCTGCCCAGCCGCGACGGCAACGGCGCGGTCACGGCGCGCAGCCGCATCGACGCCACGTCGCTGACGGTCGAGGCGACAGAGAACAATACGCTGGTCGCGGTGACGGGCGGCGTCGCGGTTACGGCGGGCGGTTCGGTGGCCGTGGGCGCGTCGGTCAGCGTCAACGAATTCAGCTCTCGCACCAGCGCGCTGATCGAGTACGCGGATGTGGACGTTAGCGGCAAGGTGGACGTGTCGGCGCATTCGTCGCCGCTGCTGGTGTCGGTGGGGGCGGCGGGCGCGCTGTCCAAGAAGTTCGCGCTGGCCGGCGCGGTCAATGTCAACATGATGCGCGCGGCCACCGAGGCCCGCATCAGCGACAGCACCGTCAAGGCGGGCAGCCGGGCAGGCTTCACGGGCGACGCCGTGCGCGTCAATGCCTCGGACGCCTCGGCGCTCTATGCCATTACGGTGGCGGGCGCGATCGCGACCCAGGGCGCGGCGGTAGGACTGGCCGTGGCCGTCAACATCATGGGCGGCAACACGGCTTTCGACCGCAATCTGCTGGCCTTCGACAACACCACGCTGGCCGATTCGGGCGCGGCCGTCACCACGGTGGGCGTGGCCGACAACGGCGGCGCGGCCGCCAATCCCAAGGTCGCGGCTGCCATCCTGCGCAGCGACGTGCATGCGGTGCAGGGCAACGTCAACGTATTTGCCGGCCTGGTGGACCCGATGGCCGCGGGAGGCAATGCCCAGCTCAACGGCGGCAGCCAGTTGCCGGTGGGCGACGGCGACATCCGCGTGGACCAGGGCGGCAGCACGCTGACCTTCACGGGCGATGCGGCGGCCGTCATCAACGGCGCCAAGGACGACAGCGGCAACGCCGGCATGCCGGCGCAAACCGGCGCTGCGGGCGGCGAGTTTTCAGGCTGGCAGACCGGCGACGGCGTCTACCTGAGCTCGGGCGCGGGCAACATCACGCTGGCCGACGGCTCCGCCCTGCGCAACGACCGCGTGTATTACGTGATCCGGCGCGCGGCCCCCGACGGCCAGGCCATCATCCAGCTGGCGGATACCCAGGAAGACGCGCTGCGCGGCAAGGCGCTGCAATTCGGCAGCGTCGCCAACCTGGCGGCCATCGGCTTTGCGCACGTGCGCATGCAGGAGGCCACCAGCGTCAACCTGCAGCCCTTCCACGGCGTGGACGCTGGCGTGACGGTGAATGCCGCCACCCATACGCTGACCCTGACGCAGCCGTTCGCGGGCGTGCAGGAGGGCTCGGCCATCGTCTACAGCGGCTCTGTCGGCGGCAACGGCCAGATCGAGGACGTGCTGGCCAACCGCATCCTGGCCCAAGGCAAGGACGTGCTGAAGGTCGGCGTCACCTATTACGTGTTCAACCTGAGCGCCGACCAGCGCTCGTTCCAGCTGCGCGACGGCCAGGGCAATCTGGTCGACTTCAGCGGCGCGGCCGTGGGCGGCGCCTTGCAGCGCTTCAGCGTCAACAATCCCGCAGGCGCAGCCCTGAACCCGGACGGCAGCCTGACGCTGCCCAAGGCCCATGGCCTGGCCACGGGCGACAAGGTGGTCGTCAATCTGGCGGCAAACGGCGTGCTGACTGGCTTGTCCAATGACCACGTCTATGTGGTTGAAGTGGTCAACAGCACCACGCTGCGCTTCAAGGACGTGAACGGCACGCCGGTGGCGCTGGGGACGCTGGGCTACGTGTCGGAGTTCAATGCGGGCACCAAGCGCTACGAGTACTTCCTGGCGGACGCCAACGGCGTCAAGCTGCTGGACGCGCAGAACAAGCCGATCTCGGTCAACCCGGACGCGATGATCGCGTTCACGCAGGTTGCCTTGGTGCGCCAGACTTCGCAGACCTCGACCAGCACGGGCAGCGACGGCACCCAGAACACCAGCATCACCCAGGGTACGCCGACCGATGCGACGCTGTCGGCTTCGTCGGCCCAGAGCCAGGTCATCGGCGAAAACAGCTTCTCCTTCGCCAGCGATGCTGGCCTGGCGACGGGCGACGTGGTCATCTACCGCAGCCAGGGCGCGAACATCGCCGGCCTGGTGGACGGCCAGCGCTACTACGTGATCAACGCCTCGCAAGGCGGCGCCTTCCGCTACCAGCTGGCGAGCTCGCTGGACAACGCCCGCGACGGCATCGCCATGAAGCTGGGCGCGGCCACGGGTACGGGTGGCATCAGCCTGCAGAAGGCGGTGGACCGCATTACGTCCGGAGGGCTGATCTCGCTGGATATCGGTACGCTGACGCAAGGCCATGCGCTGAGCAACAGCATGTTGAGCATCACGGTGGCGGGCGCGGGCGGCAAGTCGCTGGGCGGCGCGGGCGCCGTCGGCGTGAATATCTCGCGTTCCGAGGTCAGCGCCATCATCGACAACACGGGTGCGGCGGCGGGACAGAAAGTGCGCGCCGAGGCCGGCGCGGTGTCGGTATCGGCACAGGATGCCAGCCGCATCGTGACGGCCACGGGGGCGCTGGGCATCTCCACTACCCAGGGCGCATCGGCCGCCATTGGCGCGTCCGTGAGCGTGGCGGACATGCGCAACGACGTGCGCGCGGCGATCGCGCAAGCGACCGTGGAGGCCCAGGCCGTGCAAGTGCGCGCCGAGGAGCGCGCCAGCATCTACAACGTGTCGGTCGGCCTGGCCGGCGGCGCGGGCGTGGCGGTGAGCGGATCGCTGGCCGTCAACACGATCAAGAACACCGTGCATGCGCAGATCCGCGATTCGTCGGTGACGGCGACCTCGGGCGATATCCGCATCGCCGCGCGCGACGTGGCCAGCATCGCGGCCTTGGCCGGCAATGTGGCGGTCTCCGTGGGCGGCCGCGTGGCCGCGGGCATGGCATTCGCGGTCAACCAGATATTCGACACGGTGTACGCGGGCGCATTGCGTTCGTCCCTGTCCGCCACGGGCGATATCGTGGTGCTGGCCAGTTTTGCCAAGCCCGATGACCTGTCGCCCGGGTTGAACGCGCAGATTTCGGCCATGGCGGTCAGCGGCGCGGTCGCGGCCGGCGGGTCTGGGGCCAATGTGGGCTTTGGTGGATCGGCAGTCCTGAACTGGATCGCCAACAGCATCAAGGCCGAGATCGGCGAGACCGCGGCCGGGCAGGACGTGACGGCGGGCGGCGATATCGTGGTCCGGGCCAGCGATGAATCCACGATCAACAGCCTGGCGGGCGCAGTGGCGCTGGGGCTGGGATCGCAGGGCGCGAGCGTCGCGGTGGGCGCCAGCCTGTCCTATAACTACCTGGGCGGCGCGCCCGCGGGCAACGCGCGCGAACACTCGATCTCGGCGCAGATCCGCGATACGCAGGGCGCCGTGCGCGGCGCGCACGTGCAGGTGGCTTCGCTCTTCAAGGGGCAGATTCATAACGTGACCGTGGCGGGCAGCGTGGCCGTGGGCACGGCGGCGGTGTCGGTGGGCGGCGCGGTGTCGGTGAACCGGCTGAACAGCAAGAACGAGGCCGGCATCCGCAACGCGCGCCTGGTCGAGGCGCTGTCGGCGGGCGGCGCGCCGGGCGTGGCCGTGCAGGCGCGCGACGACGGCTACGTGCTGGCCGTGGCGGGCGGGCTGGGTGTGGCGGTGTCGCCGGGCAGCGGCGCGGGCATTGCGGCCGGCGTGTCGGCCACCCACAACACCGTCAACAACCAGACCCGGGCCTATATCGACGGCAGCAGCGCCAGCAATGGCAGCCTGCGTACGGAGATCGGTTCGGCTAATGGCCTGGCGGTGGACGCGATCAATGACTCGCGCATCGTGTCGGTATCGATCGGCGTGGCGGCGGCGGTCGCGGTGGGGCAGGGCTTTGCCGGCGCGGGCGCCGGCGCGGGCAGCGGCAACACCATAGGCGGGTCGGTGGAAGCCACGTTGAAGAACGTGTCGCCGCTGAACAATGGCTATCTGGACGGCGATGTGCGCGTCAACGCCGAGAACACGGGAACCATCGTGACCGTGGCGGGCGCGCTGGCGGTGGCGGTATCCGCGGGCGGCATGGGCGCCGGCGCCTCGGTGGGCGTATCGGTGGCCATCAGCGAAATCAGCACGACGGTGCGCGCGCGGGTCGACGATTCCATCCTCCGCACGCGCGGCGGCAGCCAGGGCGTGACGGTGTCGGCGTCGGATCGCGCCGCCATCACCGCCATCGCGGTGGGTGGCGCGGTCAGCGTGCAGGCCGGCAGCGCCGGCGTGGCGATCGCGGTCGGCACCAGCGTCGCGGTCAACAAGGTTTTCAACACGGTGCAGGCCGAGATCCGGGGCGGGCGCATCGAGACTGGCGGCGCCAGGCTGTCGGTCAGCGCGATCCAGCAGGCCGACATCCTGTCGGTGGTGCTGGGCGCTTCGGTGGCGGTGTCGGTGGGCGATAGCGCCAACGCCGCCATTGGCGGCGGCGGCGCGCTGGCGCGCAACGTCATATCGGCCAGCGTGAAGGCGGGTATTGCCGATGCCGTCATCGATACGCGGGACGCGGGCGGGGCGCGCGGCGCGCTCGATGTGCGGGCGCTGGGCTTGTCGCAGATCGATGCGGTGGTGTTGGGCATGTCGGCGTCGGTCTCTGTCAGCCATTACGCGGCCGCGTCGGCATCCGTGGGCGTGGCCATGGCCGAGAACGTCATCGGCTACGACGTCAATAGCGCCGGCCAGGTGGTTGCGCTGGGCGTGGGCAGGCCGGTCAACGAGATCGCGGCGTCGATCGACCGCAGCGCCGTCATCGCGGGCGCGGTCACGGTGGATGCGAGCAATGTGAAATTCAAGGCCGACGGCAGCGTCGACCAGCAGCAAAGCATAGACGCCGTGGTGGTGGCGGGCGCGGTGGCGGTGTCGGTGGCCTATGCGCCGCCCATCGTCGACGGCGCCAGCCTGGCGGTCTCGGGCGCCGGCGCCGGCGCCAGGGCGGTCAACAAGATCAAGACCTCCATCACCGCCAGCATTACGGACCAGGGCCAGGCGCATGCCTGGGATGCGGGCAGCGTGTCCGTTACGGCGACAGACCAGTCACGCATAGACAGCACGATCGCCGCCGTGGCGATCTCGGTGGCGGTGTCGCTGGGTGCGACCGCGTCGCTGTCGGTGGCCGTATCGCTGGCGCAGAACGAAGTCGCCAACGACACGCTGGCCAAGGTGGATGGCGTGAACTTCACCGGTGCGCCGGTCATAACCGTCAAGGCCGACAGCAAGGCCGACATCCACACCGTGGCGGTGGCGGTGTCGATCGCGGCGGGCGTCAGCCTGGGCGGGGTTTCGCTGGCGGGCGGAGGCGCCGATGCGCGCAACGTGATCGGCTCGTCCGCGGTGGCGATCATGGAAAACTCGCGCGTCAGCGGCAACGGCGCCAACGCGCTGACGATAGACGCCGACATGAGCGGCACCATCAAGGCCACGGTAGTGGTCGCCAGCGTGGCCTTCACGGCCGCGGGCGGCTCGCTGGCCATCGGCGCCTCGCTGGCCGACAACGAGATTACGCAGGCGGCGGGCGCGCGCGCCAGCCTCGCCAATACGCAGGTGTCCAACCTGGGCGCCATCAACGTCACCGCCGATACCGTGCAGACGCTGGAAGCGGTGGTGGTGGCGGGCGCGGTGGGCATCGCCTACCAGGGGCTGGCGCTGGCGGCCGCCGGGTCGTCGGCCTACAACACCTCGCGCGCCGTCACGCGCGCCGAGGTCAACGGCCTGACGCAGATCGACCCCAATGTGCGGGGCGCGGCCAGCCTGAACATCAAGGCGTCGAATAAGTCCACGCTCAAGGCGACCGCCGCGGGCGCGAGTCTGGCGGGTACCTCCCAGGGGCTGGCGCTGTCGGTCGGCGTGGCCCTGGCCAGCAACAAGGCGCTGGGCGCGGTCGAGGCGGCGCTGTCGAACTCGGTGTTGAGCGCCGGCGCAGGCGTGCAGATGACGCGGGCGACGGTTACGGCCGAAGACACGACGACGCTGGAGGCCAAGGCCATCGGCGCGTCGCTGGCGTTCGCAATGCAGGGCGGATCCCTGTCCGTGGGCGCGTCGGTGGCGCGCAACGTGGCAGCCATGAGCGTGCAGTCGTCCGTGACCGGATCGACGCTGAACGTGTCGGACGCCGTGGCGGTGTCGGCCAAGGAAACCGCGACGCTGGACGGCGTGTCGGTCGCGGCCTCGGTTGCCGCGGGCTTTGGGGGCGTGGCGGTGTCGGGAGCGGGGGCGGAGAGCACGCAGACTGTCGCCAACGACGTGGGCGGCTACATCAGCGGCTCGACGGTCACGGCGGGTACCGGCGTGTCGGTCAAGGCGGACAATACCTCCAGCATCTCGGCCGTGGCTGGCGCGGTGTCGGTCAGCGCCACGGGCGCGGGCCTGGGCGCCAGCATCGGCGTGACAATCGCCAAGAACACGTTCGGCGTCCATTCGGACGACGGCGTCAACCGCGCCAACCGGGCGCTGGCCTATATCGACAACAGCACGATCTCGGTCGCCAAGGGCAATGTGGACGTGCTGGCCACGTCCAGCGAAACGCTGACCAGCGTCAACTTCGCCGGCAGCGTGGCGGTGGCGGGCTTCGGCGGGTCGGCCGCCGGATCCGGAGTGCAGGTCAGCAACCGCTTTGCGACGGCCACCTCCGCCTACATCCAGGGCTCGGAAGCCATCGCCGGCATCATCGGCGGGGCGGGCTCGGTGAACGTGCGCGCCCAGGACAGCAGCACCATCCTGAAGTCCGGCGCCTATGGCGTGGCCGTGGCGGCGTCGCTGCCCGTGCCGGGAAATTTTGGATTGAATCTGGCCCTGGCCGTGACGCTGGTGGATAGCGTGGCGGCCAACGAGGTCAGCGCCTATATCAATACGGCCAACGGCAAGAACGTCGGCGCGCAGGATGCAGTCTCGGTCGTGGCGGTCGAGAAAACCGAATTCAAGGGTCTGGACGCGGTCACAGCCTCCGTGGCGGTCGGCGGCGGTATCGCGGCGTCGGGCGCGGGAGTGCGCGTGACCAACAACACCCGCAATACCGTCAGCGCCCGGGTCTCGGGCGCAGGCAAGGTGGGGGCGCTGGGCAAGGTAGAGGTCAAGGCCGATACCCAGGTCCGCGCCGATATCGACCTGACGCAAGTCAGCGTGGCGGTGGGCATGGTGGGCGCGGCGATCGGCGTGGGCATTGCCGAAAACATCGCGCGCGACACGACCACGGCGACCGTGGACGCCACGACCGTCAGCGCGCCGCTGGTGGACCTGAACGCGCTGGTCAGCGTGGACTTCAGCCAGACCCAGACGGCCGGCGTAGCGGCCACCACCGGGCTGGCCGTCAACGTGAACAAGGCGCTGGTGGACATTGCCACGACGACGCTGGCCGAAGCGCGCAACGGCGCGGTCTTGCAGGGCCTGTCGGTTACCACGCCGGGCCTGGGCGAAACCCCGGGCATGGTCAATATCAATGCCCAGGGCACGTACTACGGCCGGGCCTATTCCAAGGCGATCACCGGCGGCGTGATCGGCGTGGGCGTGATGAACGCCGAAACCCGCCTGGGCGGCTCGCTCAAGGCATCGGTGGACAACGCGACGCTGCAGGGCGCCATCATCGGCGTGACCGCGAAGGGAACCACGGAGCGCAATGGCGAGGCCGGCCTGCTGGCCGAGGCCCGTTCGCTGGAAGTGGGCGGCGTGACGGTATCGATAGATAGCGCCTCGCTGACGACCTCGCTGGACACGCGCGTACAGATCGGCAACAACGCCCGCATCGACGGCACCCTGCTGAGCATCACGGCGGACCAGGTGCAGTCCGTGGACGTCAAGATGGACGCCGGCACGATCGCGCTGGTGGCGGGACGGCAAGGCAAGATAGACGTCGATCTGGGCGGCAAGTCCGCCATCGAGATCGGCGGCGGCGCGCACGTGATCGGGAACAAGCTGGATATCCGCAGCAACAATACCGTGCGCGGCACCTCTACCCTGAGCGGCTATTCGGTCAGGGTGGCGGGCGCCGACGTCAGCAAGCACACGGTCACGATCAAGCCGGAGTCGAGCATCACCGTTACCGGCGCGCGGCAGGCCAACAGCACCCTCGATACGGCCGGCATGACCGTGGTGCAGGCGCGGGGCAATTTCGATACGCCAGGCATGCTGGACCTGGTCGCGACCAACGACATCATCTACACCCAGCGCAACAAGATCACCGGCGTGGCGGGCGTGTCCGTGACGCTGTCGACCAACAAGCTCAGCACCGACGGCGCGCTGGCCCAGGTCAAGGTGAACGGCGCGTTCCTGCGCAATGCCTTCGGCGACGTGGTCATGGCCGCCAACACGCGCGGCGTGACGACCACGATCAGCGATCTGCTGGTGGTTTCCGTGTCCAGCTTCAGCAAGTCGGACAGCAACAACAATCTGACGGTGCGCAACGCCATCCAGATCGACAACGCCTCGATTGAAGGCGACAACATCCTGGCGCTGGCGGGCAACGGCAAGGCGACCGATCCTTTGTCGACCGGTTATCTGCTGGCCAACGACAACGTGTCGTTCACCCTGGTGGGCATCGCCCAGGTGCCGGCGGTGGACAGCGGCGCCAAGGCGCGCCAGATCAACACCGTGCTGATCGACGGGGTGGCGGCCAACGGTTCGGTGCTCAAGGCGCAGCGCAACGTGCGGCTGGAGACCAATCCGTCGAAGCTGGACCAGGCGCGCGTGAACGGTTCGGTGCAGGTGATCGGCCTGAACCTGAATCCCACGGTCAAGCTGGCCGAGGGCGTGGTGGATACCACGTCGAGCAAGGTGGCCACGGGCGCCGCCACGCGCATCATCGCGGGCGTGAACAATGCGGCCAACCTGTTCGTTATCCCGGCCGAACTGCTGGAGGAACTGGGCTACACCAGCGCCACGCTGCCCGCTGCGGGAGCGCCGCTGCGGTTCGACTCGAATTCACCCGCGGTCAGGGCGATCCTGGAGAAGCTGCTGGGCGCGGGCAAGACCAGCCTGGACGGAGC
Source organism: Achromobacter sp. PD1 (assembly GCF_048541815.1). NCBI lineage: Bacteria > Pseudomonadati > Pseudomonadota > Betaproteobacteria > Burkholderiales > Alcaligenaceae > Achromobacter > Achromobacter sp. PD1. The sequence goes on along the minus strand of NZ_CP183349.1, from coordinate 4,364,477 downwards.
GCCAGGCACGGTCAACATCGACGTGCGCTATGAACTGACCGCGTTCAGCGCCAGCGACATCAAGGTCAACGTCACGGCCGGGATGATCATTGAGCACAACGGCAGCTACTACCGCTACAACAGTCCCAACAGCCGCGACCTGGACCTGGCGGCGGAGGACTACGCCAACAGCAGCTATTGGATGTACTTGGGCAATCCGACGGCCGCCCAGGTCGGCGATGCCATGAAGTCGAACTTCGGGAGCTTTGCCGCCGGCAACGTCGGCAAGCTGTACTTCGTACTGAAGACGGTGGACATTGCCCAGCCCACGCTGCGCTATGCCAGCCAGCAGAACGTCATCAGCGAGCAGATCCGCACGTTGACGCGGATGCAGGCCGAGCATGCGTCGAATCCGCAGGCCGTGGCGCGCTATCAGGCCAATATCGCCGCCTTGCAGCAGCAGCTGCAAAGCATCCAGATGGGCGTGAAGCTGCAGAATGGCCAGATCCGCTACCTGGATTCCTTCAGTACCTTCTTCATCGACATGCCGGACATGTACGCGTCCGGCGGCTCGGTCTATGTGAACGCGACCGATACCGGCGGCGTGTACCGGTCGGGCATCGATGCCCGCGCCAACACCCAGATCAATATCGTCAACGATTCGCCGATGCTGATGAACGTCCGGGACGCGGTGGTGCTGGACGGCACCATTATCCGCCCGGGATCCGACGGCCAGCTCAAGGTCTTCAAGACCGGACACCTGTACGTCAACGACGTGTCCGTGAAGGGCGCGTCGGGCGCCGACACGGCCGAGGTCAGCATCAGCCAGATCAAGAACGGCTGGGCCGCGGACCCGTTCGGCGGCGCCTTGAACGACCCAGACGATCCGACCAACAGCGTGGCGAAGATGATTGCGAACGCGCCGGTCGACCTGAGCCTGATGGGCGCGGTGGTCAACCCGCTGGGCAAGGTGTCGGTGATCAACGCGCTGGGCAGCATCAATGTGTCGGGAACCATCCAGGCGCTCAGCCTGGACATCGTGGCCAAGGGCAACTTCAGCCTGCAGAGCGAGGGCTGGTACAACTCGGGCGCCGATCCCACCTTCCTGAACGACAAGTGGCAGAACGTCATCAACGCGCTGAAGAACAGTGGCGCCAGCACCGGCATCGACGACACGATGCAGAACGTGCTGCTGAAGTGGGGCTATACCAAGCTTGAGCCTTTCTCGAAATACCTGAACGACAACCCGGCGGCGCGGGATTCGCGCATTTTCGCCCTGGGCGCGATCAGCATTTCAGCCTTGACGCTGAACATCGACGGCAAGATCCAGAGCGGCGTCACGGATGCCTACATCAAGATCGACAGCTCTTTCCGCGGCGATCAGGACAAGGCCTTGCAGGATGGCAACGGCTACGCCATCAACGGCGTGTCGTTCAGCGCGGACGGTTCCCTGAACCGCTATGGCGCCATCACGGGCCGTTTCGATTACGCCACGCAGACCATCATCCTGGATCCGGTCAGGCTGGCGGGCGGCAGCATTTCGCTGACCGGGCAGATCGTGTCGGTGGGCAACGGCAACCTGGTCGTGGCCAACGGCTACGCCTCGGTCCATATCGACAACCAGACCACCTACGCGCTGGTGACGCACGATATCGACGTCAGCACCTATCGCCGCGGCCGCATCGAAATCATCGATACGTCGCGCGGGCAGAAGGACTTGTATGAACTGCAGGGCCTGAACAATGTCGTGCACACGGTCTGGAACAAGTTCGTGCAGGTCACGCCGGACCCGGCGGATCCGCTGGCGCTGAGCTGGATCTGGGTCTACGAGAACGCCGCCGGCCAGCGCGATGCTGGCGGATTGAGCAATTCCGCCGGCACGCTGCAGGACGGCCGCACGCTGACCCTTTCATACAAGCCGCAGACTGGCCAGATGATGGTGTGGGTCATGGGCTGGACCTCGGGAGAGACCACCACCACGGTCTACACCACCAAGCGCTTCAACCTGTTCGGGGATTGGGATCCGCTGGGCTGGCTGACCGACAACGACACCACCAAGTCCGGCCCCGTGACGGTCTACGAGACGCCGCGCCCGGTGCTGGTATCCACGGTGCTTGCCTACGACGGCATCAATTCGGTGCCGGATGCGCTCAAGCAGCAGCTGGCGGCCAGCGGCAAGCTGAACGAAGCGCTGCTGCCGTCCACGATCGAGGGCAGCGGCACGCAGAGCCTGGTCGAGGACGCCAACGGCGACATAGTCGGCCCCGACGGCAAGCACTACCGCCTGGAATCGTCGGGCGGCACGGCGCTGGACACGTCCGCGTTCAGCGTGGCCTACCGCAAGTTCAATACCGGCGTGATCGTGCGCAACGACGGCCCGCACACCAGCGGGGGCGGCTGGCTGCGCACCAAGACCACCACGCTCACGCAAGTGGTCGAGAAGAAGCAGCAGGAGCTGTTCACCTTCTATGTGCCGGCATCGCAGGAGATCACGCTGAGCTTCATGGGCTCCAGCAACAGCGATAACGCCATCTACATCCGCAGCAACGGCAACGTGACGCTGGCTGGCAACCTGATCGTCGGCAATGGCAAGACCGTGCGTATCGAGGCCGTGTCGGCCTCCACGCCGACCTCCATCACGATGCAGGGCGAGGTCGGCATCATGGCGCGCGATGCCAACGGCCAGATGCCGTCCGGCGCATCCGCCGTGGTCAATGTCGACGCCATCGCGCTGGGTGGCGCGATCAACCTGAACATCATGGGTTCCAGCGGCTACACCCGGGCCGAGGCGCGCAACGACATCCGCCTGAACTACTTCTCGGATGGCGGCGCCAGCTCCTGGGCTTCCTTGAAGAAGGTCGCCTCGTCCGCGGGCACGGTCTACATCGAAGCGCTCAACGGCATCTTCAGCCACGCGTCCGCGGGCAACGACACGGTGGTCTCGGGTAACCGGATCGAGCTGAACGCAGGCTACGGCGCCATTGGCACGGCGTCCAAGGCGCTGGTCATCCATGCGCGCCAGGGCTTCGCGGCCCAGGCGGGCCTGGCGGGCGGACCCGCTGGCGCCGACAAGAGCATCTATCTGGCGCAGAACGTCCTGAACGCCGACCTGACCCTGGTCAAGCCGGTGAATTGGAGCAACCCGCAGGCCGCCGTGTACGCGGAATTGGGTGGCGTGCACATCAGCCTGAACGGCGGTTCGCTGCTGGACGGCGAACTGGCGGACACGCGCACCGCGACGGAAAAGGCCTACCCCACGGTCACGGCCAAGATCCTGGCCGAACTGAGCGCGCAACTGGCGCAGTACGACAGTTATTGGTCGGGAGTGCGCTCGCTGCAAACCGCCACCGTGACGCTGGGCGGCGCGGGCACCTACCTGAGCACGCAGGCCGAGGGCGGCCAGTATCTGGCGATCGGCATGACGGCCGATGAGTATGCCGCGGTCTTGCAGGCGGCGGTCGACGGCCATCGCCTGGTGCGCCTGGCGTACAACAACAGCCTGAACGGCAACGCCCGCACCGAGATCCTGGGATATCTGGGGCTGGTGGCGGGTAGCGGCGCGAATGGCGTCTATCGGTTCAGCTTCACGCTGTACGATCCGTCCAACCCGGGCGCGGGCCCGGTGTCGCTGGCCTCGCTGGGCTATACCGCCGGCAGCCAGGGCGTGCTGTACGGACCGTCGTATGCGCTTGCGGGCGCAACGGAGCAGTCCAACGCCAATCTGCCGATCAGCTTCACGCTGCCCACGGGCGCCCTGACCACGCAGCAGGGTTCCGATACGCTGCGCCTGCAGCTCACCGCCGATCAGATGACGCAGTTCGCCGCCAAGGCGGATCCGTCCATCGTCGACTACGCCCAGCGCGTGCTGGCGGGAATGCGCAGCTACACCAGCATACTGGTGGGCGGGCAGGTGCTGGCGATCGATCAGATCCTGCCCACGGAATCGTGGTGGGGGTCGAACAGCTTCGATACCGTCCTCATCCGGCTCAAGTCGCCGTATGTGGGCGATCTGACCACCGCCGATCCCAATGGCCATCGCGAACTGAACATCGTGCTGAGCAATGGCGCCGATACGGCCGGGGCCGCCAGCTACACCGGAACCACCGACACGGTGCGGCCCGCTGTGCCGGCCGCGGGCGCCGTGGGCACGCCGCAAGCGGGCGATCAGGACATCAGCTCGGCCATCGTCAACGCGATCCTGCAGCACAACCTGGCGAACCCGAACGACCAGATCGCCACGGGCGCGGGCTCGCTGTACGCGAACCTGACCTCCACCGCGCCGAATAGCGCATGGTCCGTCATCGAACGCTCCGTTGTCTCCAATCAGCTGCTGCTTTCCGGCACGCAGCTGGGCTGGAGCATGCCAGGCGGCGTCTCCTCGGTGGCAGCCTACAACCAGTGGATGAACAATGCCGGCAACGGGCTGATCGGCAGCGAGATCACCTTCACGATAGACGGCGTGAGCTACACGCGCCGCATCGAGTCCCTGAGCCTGGTCCAGGCGGACGGTTCGCCCGCCACCAGCCTGTACAACTCGCAGAACCACGTGTCCGTGACTTTCTCGGGCACGGCGGTGGAGACGAAGAACTATTACATCCGCAACGGCGCGGGTACGGTGGTCTCGACCCGCTTGCCGACGGAACTGGCGTACGGCTTGACCGGCCTGGGCAAGGGCGCGAGTTCGGGTGCGGCTACGCTGGCCGTGGCGTACACGGTGCAGCGCGGCTTCGGCGCGTCGGCGCTCAAGCAGGGCGTGCTGACGTCGGACACCCCGACGTCCTACTGGGGCTGGTACGGCAGCAACCTGTTGCCCTTCCACACCTACACGGAGAAGTCGGGCGCCGGCGCGGGCTACGCCGAGTACGTGGACATGGGCAACAGCTTCAGCTGGGATCTGACCGGCGCGGGCTTGAGCGACAGCGCGCGCACGCAGCTGGCCAACAGCATCAAGGCGCTGTTGCAGAGCGGGCAATCGATCTCGCTGGCGGGCCTGGAACTGTACATGACGAACCAGAACGGCGCCTTGCAGGGCCATGAGCTGGGCGTCTACGACAACGGCACGCTGCACATCCTGACCATCGTCGATGCCAACGGCAATCCGCTGACGGCCGCCAGCTCCGACAGCGACTGGCTGACCGGCCGCATCACCTTCAGCGGCAAGGTCTACGCGCAGAAGTCGCAATTGATGGACCTGGACGTCTACAAGAACACCAACGTCCACGACCCGGTTGCCACCGGCGCCTATACGCCGACCTTGCAGGGCAAGACCGTCAACGCCGGCATCCGCCTGGTCGACTCGGGCTTCGCGCAACAGTCCCTGACGCAGTTCGGCGTGGCCACGCTGACATTGCCGGGGACCGACCGCCTGGTGCAGGGCCAGCGCATCGAGCTGAGCTTCGCGAATTCGACGCAGACGGTCATCTATTACGTGCAGAGCGTGAACGGCCGCGTGGTGACCCTGTCCGACAGCGTCGACGGCGCCTTCAATGGCGGCGACCCTGTCACCGTCGGCAAGATCCTTGCGCTCGCGGGCAATTCTCCTGGAGCGGTCACCGTCAGGCTGCTGGACGCAGCCGCCAGCGGCGCTTCGGTACAGGCCGACAACGTCATTACGTTGACCGACATGAACATCGTGCCGGTCACTGACGCAAGCGGCCAGGTGACGGGCTATCGCGCCTTGCAGGACTTCGACCGCGTGTACCTGAACGACGTGCGCCTGCAGACGGGCAAGGTGTCCAGCCTGCAGACCAACGTGGCCTACTACGTGCTGGTCGGCGCCAACAATACGATCCAGCTGTTCGCCTCCAAGGAACAGGCGGTGCTGTACCAGCAGATCCAGGCGCTGAACCAGACGGCGGAGGGACAGGCGCTGGCCAAGGCGCTGTTCACGGATGCCGGCATAACCGGCGAACTGCTGCGCGGCTTCGCGGCGGCGGACGTGCGCGGCATGTTCACCGTCTCCACGCACCTGTTCCAGACGCAGGCGGCGGGCTCCACCGAAGGCTTGAGCGCCCAGCTGCAAGCGTTGCATGAACAGTTGCGCAACCAGGGCTTCGACCCCAACTACCTGCCGGCCGCGCTGGACATTGCCGCGGCCAAGGACCTGGTCAAGTCGACGCGCAACCAGGTCGTCTACGACTACGTGGTCGACAAGGAATTGGCGCAGACGGCCGAGTATCACAACTACTGGCGCGATAGGCTGGAATCCGTTGCCGGAACCGCGGTCTCCGGATTGACGGCCGTGGCCGATGGCAGTTTCAAGCTGGCCGACATGAACATCGTCGACGACGGCAGCGGGCAATTGCGCGCCTTGCGCACCGGCGACGAGATCTACTTCCGGCACTCCGTGGGCGACGTGCGGGCCGATACGGCCTACTACGCCATCGTGGGCGCGGACGGCACGATCCGGTTGGCGGCATCGCTGGCCGACGCCATGCTCTACCAGACCGGCGCAGGGCAGAATGACGGCTTGCTGGCCCTGTACCCGAACCTGGGCCAGGCCATCACGCTGGCGTTCGACGCGTCCAGCCTGAATGGGGCAGGGGTGGAGGCGTATACGCGCGTCTACTCGGTGCGCGCCGACGCGCCGCCGCAGACCGCGCAGGAGATCGCCCTGTACGGCCAGACCTATGACGCGGGCCATTTCTTCTACTTCTCGACGGCGACGCTGCGCAATATCGAGAACAACCTGCTGTATCCGGTGTCGGCGGCCATCAACGAACAGGTCTTCGACCTGGAGGTCAGCGGCGAGGGCGCGCCGCCCGCCGACCGCTTCCTGAACGTGAAGGCGGGCGCGGACATCGTGCTGCGAACTTCCGGCCAGGGCTCGATCGGCGCCGAACTCGGCGACTACACCTTGCAGTTGCCCAACCTGGGCGGACTGTCGGAAGCCGACCGCGCCAACGTGTTCGACTCGCTGCCGGAGGCCGACAAGGCCATCCTGTCGCGCGCCAACGCGGTCAACCTGGCGGGCGTATACCACACGCTTTACCGCTACATCGGCCCGGCCGGCACCATGCCGCTGGACCGCGCCAGCGTCGATTTCTCCGATACGTCGCTGTGGCAGCGCTTTGAACCGCTGTTCTCCAACGATGCCTCGCTGATGCTGGGCAGGACGCTGGCGGCCAACAGCGCCGTGCAGTTCCTGTTTGCCGAGCGTTTCGACCTGTACCAGAACAGCCGCGACGTCTTCATCTACAACAGCAAGATGCTGGAAGGCGCAACGGCGGGCCAGCGCAGCCAGTTGCAGGCCAATATCGATGCCGCGCGCGCCAGCGGCGTGCAGGTGGTGGATATCGGCAGCGGCTTCCTGGATCCGGTCTGGAGCCAGATCAGCGTGCCGTACATGGCGCAGGATGGCGCCAGCCCGCAGGCGCTGAGCGCCGGCATGCTGGTGGGCGATATGCGCGACCCGCGCTATCTGACGCTGAAATTGACGCGCTCGCTCGCCGTGCAAGCTGTCAACGGCGTGGTGTCCGCATACAGCGACACCACGGTGGGCCTGGACTCGCCGCAGGGCAGCATCCGCCTGGGCGACATCCATGCCAAGGAAGGCATCACCATCACGGTCAGCGCGCAGGGCGGCTCCATCATCGGCACCGACGCCGGCACGCTGGAAAGCGCCGGCCAGGTCAGCCTGGTGGCGGACAAGGACGTCGTGGGCAGCACGCGCGACGCCAACGGCATCTATCAATACGATGGCGCCAAGCACCTGCAGCTGAATCTCGCCGCCGGCCATTCCCTGTACGTGGAAGCGGGCGGCGTGGCGCGGGTGTCGCAGGTGGGCGCGCAGGACCTGAACCTGGTCCTGGCGCACACCAAGGGCACGGCGGCAGGAGGTTCGTCCTACCAGGCGGACGCCAATCTGCTGGTCGGCCAGGTGGTGTCGGCCGGCAGCGTGACGCTGCAGGCGGGGCAATCGATCCTGAACGCCACGGCCCAAGGGCAGCGGCAGTATGCGAACGTGGTGCTGTCGGATCTGGGCGCGGCGGACCTCGCCGCCTTGGGCTACACGCGGGAGGTGGTCCTGATCGCCGGCCAGTCCGTGGGCCAGCTGGGCGCGGACCTGTCGCAGCAGGGCACACCGCTGCTGATCAGCATCTCGCAGAGCGACGCGCAGGCGGTGGTGCGCGCCTCGGCGGCGCAAGGCGTCAATCTGTACGGCATGCACAGCCTGCGCCTGGGCGGCATCGACGTGGTCGATACCAACGGGGTTCGCGGGGATGCGCGCATCTATGCGCTGGATTCGATCCTGAACGGCACGCCGTCCGGCCAGGCCGCCGTCACGGCGCGCAACGTGTGGCTGGAAACCCTGTCCGGCACGATAGGCGAGCTGGGCTCGCCGCTGTTGACGGACCTGTCGGGCCATCTGGTGGCCTCGGCTCAAGGCTCGATATCGCTCAGTCAGTTGGGCGTCCATGACTTGACGCTGTCTCGTGTGGAGTCGCGCTCGCGCGATGAGGTGCATCTGGCCAGCCAGGCCAGCATCGTCAACGACAAGACGGCGCATCCGGGAGTTTCCAGCGGCCGGACGGACGCGGTCGTGACGGGCGGCAGCCTGTACTTCACGGCGGGCGGCTCGGTTGGCGGCTATGCGCAGTCCGACGTCGCCGGCGTGCAGGTCAACGATGCCCTGATCGTGGCGGCAGTCGGGCCGCAGGCGACGATCAACGCCCTGGCGGGCGGCGACGTGGCGCTGGTGCAGGCGGGTGCTGCCACTGACGCGCAAGGCGTGTCGCAGGCGTTGTCCATGAACATCGGCCGCATCGAGGCGAACAACGCATGGCTGGTGGCGCGCCACGAAGGCGGACAGACGGCGGCCTCGGGCGACATCGTCCTGGCGGCGGACTCCGTGATCAGCGTCATGGGCGCGCTCAGCCTGCTGGCGGGCAACAACCTGTCGGTGGCGGGCCGCAGCGGCCTCATGCCGGGCGCGCTGATCCAGGCGGGCCAGCGTATGAATCTGCGCGTGGACCGCGATGACCGTGGCCAGGCGGGCTACGGCAAAGCCGCGGTGGCGGACATCAATGGCCGCCTGCTGGCGCCGCAGGTGCATGTCTACGGCAGTGCAACGGGCGACAACGCCATCACGTTCGGCGCCAGCGCCGAGATCGGCGGCGGGGTGGATGGCAATGGGGCCTTGGTCCAAGGCCTCTTGCTGGACGTCACCGGCGGTTCTGGCCGGGACCGCGTAACGCTGCGGGCGCAGTTGATCGACCAGCAGGACACCGTCGTGCGCACCCTGGACGGCGACGACGCGGTGGTGTTCGATGCATCCGATCTGCGCGGCAACGCCCTGGTGCAGACCGGGTTGGGCGACGATGCGGTGTCCGTGTTGAATACGCGGATCGCGGGCGCGTTGACCGTGCTGGCAGACGCTGGCGACAACACGGTGCTGCTGGAAGCGGCAGCCGTGGGCGGCGATACCGTCATCACGACCGGTTCTGGTTTTGATCAGATCACCATGCTGGCCAGCGGCTTGGCCGGCGGACTGACGGTGGACGCAGGCGATGGCGGCAACGTCGTTGTGCTGGAGCGCGCGACCGTGGGCGGCGATACCGTCATCACGACCGGTTCCGGTGCCGACCTGATCACGGTGCTGGCCAGCGGCTTGACCGGCGCACTGACGGTGGAGGCAGGCGATGGCGGCAATAGCGTTCTGCTGGACCGCGCGACCGTGGGCGGTAACACCGTCATTACGACCGGTTCCGGCGTCGACCAGATCACCGTGCTGGCCAGCGGCTTGGCCGGCGCACTGACGGTGGACGCAGGCGATGGCGGCAACAGCGTTCTGCTGGACCGCGCTACCGTGGGCGGCAATACCGTCATCACGACTGGTTCCGGTGCCGACCAGATCACGGTGTTGGCCAGCGGCTTGGCCGGCGCACTGACGGTGGACGCAGGCGATGGTGGCAATAGCGTTCTGCTGGACACCGCGACCGTGGGTAGCAATACCGTCATCACGACCGGTTCCGGTGCCGACCAGATCACGGTGCTGGCCAGCGGCTTGACCGGCGAACTGACGGTGGACGCAGGCGATGGCGGCAACAGCGTTCTGCTGGACCGCGCGACCGTGGGCGGCAATACCGTCATCACGACCGGTTCCGGCGCCGACCTGATCACCCTATCCGAGTCGGACTTCCTGGGCCATCTGGCCGTGGATGCCGGCGCGGGCGACGACAAGATCTGGATGTCCCGCATCCTGCTGGCGCGGGGCGCCGCCGTGCAGGGCGGAGAGGGCGACGACTACATCTACCTGTCGGCGCGCGCGCTGGCGGGCGGGATTTCGCTGCGCGGCAACGACGGCAACGATCTCATCGTGCTGGATCAACTGCCTTCCTTGACCAGCCAGCAAGGCTCGCCAGGCGTGACGGACCGGGTGGACGTGGATGGGGGCCGCGGCGCCGATCACATCGTCGTGAACCTGAACGCGGCGCTGACCTCCATCATCGTCAACGTTCACGATTCCGACGACCACGGCCGCGAAAATCTGGCCGACGTCAACAAGCTGACCATCAACGGCACGGCTCAGGACGAGAGCTTCCTGGTCCGCGCCAACCATGTCGCCAAGATCACGCCGCAAGGCGCGGGCTATGCCGATTCGGTCCAGCGCGTGAACTACGACCGCAGCATGACGGGCGGACTGCGCCTGAATGCGGTGGATGGCGGCAACCGCTTCTATATCGACGACACCGGCACCCACGTGGTCATCGACGGCGGCCTGGGCAGCGATCCGGCCAAGCACAACGAGTACCAGGTCGGACAACTGTACGCGCTGGACCGCCAACTGCCGCAAGTGGCTGCCGGCGACCAGATCGGCACGGTGCTGACGACGCAGGGCTATCTGTCGCGCGGCAACAGTTACGGCATGACGCTGTACGGCGCGGAGAACAGCAGCAACGTGTTCCGCGTCTACAGCAACGCCGCGCCGCTGGCCCTGCATGGCGGCAAGCGCGACGACGAGTTCATGGTCTATGCCTTCAAGCAAGCGCAGGCGCAGGCGGACGGCGGGCGCGGCTATGTCGTGAACGGGCCGGTTGCCATCGACGGCGGTGCGGGCCTGAATACCTACACCATGCTGGGTTCCGAGGACGCCGACGCGTTTGCGCTGACGCAGGAAGGCATACGCGGCGCGGGGCTGAACACCAGCTACCAGAACATCCAGCGCGTCAACCTGGATGCGCGCGAAGGCAATGACCACATCTACGTGTTGTCGACCCGCAGCAACGTCATCACGACGCTGATCGGTGGCAGCGGCAGCGATACCTTCGATCTGTCGGGAGATGTGGCGGGCAATACCATCGTCACGGGCCGCGGCGGTTCGCGCGACGTGTTCGATGGCGCGCAGCCGGTCAGTATCACGGCGCAGCCGGGCGAACTGGACGCCGATGGCGGCAATACCCTGTCGTTGTCGGTGAGCCTGGACGCCAGCGTGCTGCCGCGCCCAGCATCCGGCCAGGCCTACGTTTCCCTGAGCAGCGCCATGGTGGCATCCGCGCTGTACGGGTCGGTGTCGCAGGGCGCGGGCCTGTCTTCTGCCGATGCGCTGGCTGCGGCCATGCAAGGTCTGCAAGGGCGCGGCGTGCTGCTGTCGACCGACGGCGGCCAGACCTGGCATCAGAGCGTGGTGCTGGCCTTCGACGCCAATGGCGCAGGCGCGCACGCCTGGGGCGCGGCGCAGCAAGTGTTGATCAAGGTCGAGGGCGGAGCCGGCGTCGGCCTGCCGCCCGTGAGCCTGGCCGGCCTGGACCTGCATCTGTCGGCCTCGCTCTTCACCACCCTGCCGGGGTTGCAGGATGTGGCGCTGCCGCCCATCCTGGTGCGGGTGGCGGATCCGGCCTATGCCGGTGCGGCCAACGAGCCGGGCAAGGTCCGCAGCCCGCGGGCCACCGATCAGCCCGTCATTACGGTGGATCCGGCCACGGGCGTCAGCTACGCCAACTATGGCGATCAGCCGCACGACGTATCGGGCATCCAGGGCAGCTTGCTGATTGAAGGCGCAACCTTGGACCGCCCGGGCTACGACAGTGCGTTGCACGCGGGTGTGGGCCTGCCGAGCGAGTCGGATGGCGTCCTGGGCGCGCGCGATCAGGGGGCGGTCTCGACGGCGCCCGTCAATGACCGCATTCGGATCTTCGACGACGGCGCCACGGCGGGCAAGACGGGCATGCAGGACCAGGTGGACAACCTGAGCGGACTGGGCCGTCTGTACGGCAACGCGCAGGCGGCCGATTTCGGCCGCATCACCGGGCTGGGCATGACGCCGGGACTGGGCGGCGCGGGCGGCACGGTGTCGCTGTCCGGCCAGGCCGGCACTCACGTGTACGACCGCGGCGTCATTTTCCATGGCGTGCAGTCGGTCAACACCATGCTGGGCCAGGGCGACGACACCTACACGGTGCGTCACGCCACGGTCGGCACGGTGACGCTGGTGCAGGGCGGCGGCGGCAACAATCTGCTGGTGGCCGAGGGCGGCACGGTGGGCGGCGCCGACCGTCCGGTGCTGCTGTTCGGCTCGACCAGCCAGGACGACTCCTACTACACCGCACTGCCCGGCCAGCGCCAGGCGGGCCAGGCGCTGCATTTCGGCGCGGCCGGCAACAACGTGCTGGATGCGCGCACGACCACGCAGGGTGTCATCCTGTACGGCGGCGCGGGCAATGACCGCATCCTGGGCGGCCTGGGCAACGACCTGATCGCGGGCGGCGGCGGCAGCAATGTCATCGACGCGGGCCAGGGCAACAACATCGTGTTCGGCAATGCCGGCATGAACATAGACCTGGGCGCGCCGATGGACATGGGCGCCGCGGCGCGGGCGGATCTGCAATCGCTGGCGGCGCTGACCTTGGTGCTGACGCCGCAGCAGGCCGCAGGCCTGGCCGTGGGCGGGTCGGCGGACAGGCTGGCGGCAGGCGGCAACACGATCATGGCAGGCGACGGCAACAACATCGTGTTCGCCAACTTTGGCCGCATCGTGACCGTGGACCCGGTGAACTACCTGCGCGACCGCGGCGACTTCATCGATACGGCGGCGCCGAGCGCCGGTGCGCGCTATCTGGCGGGCGCCGGACTGCGGATGCTGGAGACGATCAACCTGCCGGCGGGCGGGCTGAATACCATCACCGTGGGCGCGGGCCGCAATGCCTTGTTCGGCGGCATGGGCGAGGACGTCATCCGCGCGACGGGCGCAGGCGGCTTCAATCTGATCGCCGGTGACGGCGCGCGGGCGCTGTACACCGCCGCCGGGCGCATCGCCATGTTCGAAACCTCGTACCCGTCGACGGGCGGCCGGGACAGCCTCTACAACAATGGCGAGGGCGTGATGCTGGGCGGGATGGGCGCGGACCAGCTGGAAAGCGGCGCGGGCAACAACGTCATGCTGGGCGACAACGGCCGCGTGGCCTTCGTCAACGACCGTGTCAGCCTGATCGAAACCACCGATATCGCTTTCGGCGGCGACGACATCCTGCTGGCGGGGACCGGCAGCAACTACATGCTGGGCGGCCTGGGCGCCGACAAGTTCCGCGGCGACTTCTCCAAGGATGTGATGGTGGGCGACTTCGCGGCGATCTACATCGACCCGGCGAGCGGCCGCGTCATCAACCTGACCCGCTTCGGCCAGGGCGGCAATACGCCCGACCTGATCACGCGCGCCATGGAGAACCTGTTCTCCTGGAACGGCAACTTTGGCGATTGGCCGCGGCCCGCGTTCGGTGCGCTGGCCGGCTGGGGAGCGGCGGATGGCCAGACGGATGCGCAGGGGCATGCTTTGGCCGCCCGCGTCAGCCTGGGCGTGGCTCGGCCCGACATCGTAATCGAGCGCCACGACGGCGGGCTTTCCGATTATGCTTCGTCGGCCGCGCCGCACCAGGTGTCGATGCGCACGGATCAGACTGTGCAGGACGGGGGCCAAGGCTATGCCGGCGGCGCCCAGGCTGCGTCGCCGACTTCGGCGCCGGTCGAGGATGCCGTGCCGCCGGACGCGGCGCCGGCAGCCGAGGGCGCGGCGCAAGCCGAGCAGCCGGACGCCGGGGCGGATGCGCAAGCGCCGCTGTCCGGTTCATCAGCGGCCGAGCGGGTGGCACTGGCCGCAGGGGTGGGCTTGCTGGGCTTGAGCGGGGCGTTGGGCGCGGCCTCCAAGGGTACGGTCGTGTTCAATTCGAAGACCAACACGTGGGAACCCAAGGCAGCCCGCAAGCGCGGACTGAGCGTGCGCCGCCGGGAACCCGAGCTGACGGAGACTGGAAGCGAGGATGAATGATGCAGTCGTGCCCGCGCAGGTGAAGCGCGCGGACCTGGCCTGGTGGTCGGCGCTGTCGGCCGCCAGCGACCGCCAGTCCTTCCTGGACGCCTGGCTGGCCTTGCAGGCCGGCCAGTTGACGGGTGTGCGTCATGCGGCGCTGATCCTGGGTGAACCGGATGCCGGCCCCTTCGAGGCGGCGTCCCAGTACCCGCCGGGCAGCCGGGCCGGCGCGGCGTTCTATGGCGCAGTCGACGAATCGCTGCAGGGACGGGAGGTCGCGGTGTCGGCCGACGCGCTCGGACTGGTGGTCGCCTATCCCATCGTGCTCGATGGACGCATCCATGGCGTGGCCGCATTCGAGACCGCCATGCAGGCGCCTGAGCCGCTGGTGCAGGCGTTGCGCTGGGGCGCGGGCGTGCTGGAGCTCTGGCTGTTGCAGCGGCAGGAAGCCGACAGCGCGCAGACGGTCGAGCGGCTGATGGTGGTGATCAACAGCGTGGCGCGAGCGCTCAAGGAAGGGCAGTTCAAGGATGTGGCGCTGACGCTGGTCACGGATTTGGCGACCCGCCTGGAGTGCGACCGCGTCAGCATCGGCTTTCGGCAGGACGGCCGCTCCAAGGTGTATGCGCTGTCGCACAGCAGCCGGCTGGTGCAGAACATGAATCTGATGCGCGCCGTGGCCGAGGCCATGGACGAGGCCATCGACCAGAACACCACGCTGTGCCTGCCGCAAGACGAAGCGCGCACGATCCAGCTGCGCGCGCATCAGAAGCTGGCGCGCGAGTTTGGCAACGGCAATGTGCTGACCGTGCCGTTCGCGCCCGAGGACGAGGCGCGCGGCGCCCTGGTGTTCGAACGACCGGACGAGCATCCCTTCGACCGGCAAAGCGTCGAGCTATGCCAGAGCGTGGTGCTGCTGGCCGGCCGCGTGCTGTACCAGCGCCTGCAGCAGGAGCGCCCCTTCTGGCGCAAGTGGCGCGATGGCGCGCTGCGCGAAGCGGGCCGTCTGCTGGGACCGCGCTACATCGGGCGGAAATTGGCCGCGCTGGCGCTGGTGACCGTTGTAGCGCTGGGCGTGTTTGCGCACGGGCCGTACCGCATCAGCGCGACCGCCACCGTGCAGGGCGTGGTGCAGCGCGTGCTGGCGGCCCCGTTCGACGGCTACATCAGCGATGCGACGCGCCGCGCTGGCGACGAGGTGAAGCAGGGCGACGCCCTGGCCGCCCTGGACACGCGCGAAACCGAGCTCGAACTGCTGCGCGCGGGCAATCTGGAGGTGCAGTACCGCCGCCAGGCCGAAGAAGCCTCGGCGCGCGGCGATAGCGCGGCGGCCGCGATTGCGCAGGCGCAGGCGCGCCAGGCCATGGCGCAGATGCAGTTCCATCGTGAACAGATCCAGCGCTCGACGCTGCGTGCGCCGTTCGATGGCACGATAGTCAGCGGCGACCTGAGCCAACAGTTGGGCGAAGCCGTCAAGCGCGGGCAGGAGCTGTTCAAGCTGTCGCCGCCGGACGGCTACCGGCTGTGGCTCGACGTGGAAGACCGGCTGATCGATGACGTGGCAGTTGGCCAGACGGGGCGGGTGGCTCTTGCCGCCATGCCCGACCGGCAGATTCCTTTCACGGTCACGCGCATCGTGCCGCTGGCCCAGGTGCAGGAGGGCAAGACGGTGTTCCGGCTGGAGGCCAGCCTGGATGAGAAGGCGGCGCCCGCGCTGCGGCCAGGCATGGAAGGCGTGGGCCGCATCGATATCGACGAGCGCCGCTACGCCTGGATCTGGACGCACGGGTTTTTCGATTGGCTCCGCCTGAAATGGTGGGCCTGGTTCGGCTGAAGAGCAGAAGATGTCTGGTACCGCGCTCTATAGCAATTCCTGGCACCGGGTCAGCGCGCTGCGCCCGCGGCTGCGCTCGCACATCCATATCCATCGCCACGTCTACCGGGGGCAGGTCTGGTATGTGATGCAGGACCAGAGCAATGGCGAGTTCCACCGCTATACGCCCGAGGCCAATCTGATGATCAGCCTGATGGACGGGCGCCGCACGGTGCAGGAGATCTGGGAGATCGCCTGCGGCCAGTTGGAGGGCGACGCCATGCCGCAGGACGAGGTCATCCGCCTGATGGCCCAGCTGCACCGGGCCGATGTGCTGACCACCGACCGCGCGCCGGACGTGCGCGACCTGGTCGAGCGCCGCAAGCGCCAGCGCATGCAGAAGATCAAGCAGTACATCGGCAATCCCAGCGCGCTGAAGATGCCGCTGCTGGATCCGGACCGCTGGCTGACGCGGGCGCTGCCGTATTACCGCTGGCTGTTCACCTGGCTGGGCGCCTTGCTCTGGCTGGGCGTGGTGGGCGTGGGCGCGGCGCTGGGCGCCATGCATTGGCAGGCCTTGACCCACAATATCTGGGACCAGGTGTTCTCCACGGGTAATGTGCTGGCGATGGCGCTGGTCTATCCGGTGGTGAAGGCCATCCACGAACTCGGCCACGCCTGCGCCGTGAAGGCGCGCGGCGGCGAGGTGCACGAGATCGGCCTGATGTTCCTGCTGCTGGTGCCCATTCCCTACGTGGATGCCTCGGCGGCCTCGGCCTTTGCCGACAAGCGCTGGCGCATGCTGGCGGGCGGGGCCGGCATCCTGGTCGAGTTGTTCCTGGCGGCCGTGGCGATGATCGTCTGGACCCAGCTGGATCCCGGGCTGGGGCGTTCGCTGGCCTATACCGTCATCGTCCTGTGCGGCGTTTCCACGCTGTTCATGAACGGCAATCCGCTGCTGCGCTATGACGGCTATTACGTCTTGTCGGACGCCATCGAGATACCCAACCTGGGCCAGCGGGCCAACGGCTATCTGGGCTATCTGTTCAAGCGCTATGCGCTGGGCCTGCGCGGCGTGGAAGCGCCGCGCGCGACGCCGGGCGAACGCGCCTGGTTCGCGAGCTACGCCGTGCTGTCCTTCTGCTACCGCATGTTCATCATGTTCCTGGCCATCTTCATCATGGCGGGGCAGTTTTTCTTCTTCGGCGTGCTGCTGGCCATGTGGGCGCTGTTCAACACCATCGTCATGCCGCTGTGGCGCCTGGGCCGGCAGTTCTATGCCGACCCGCAGATTCAGGCGCACCGCTTGCGCTCCTATCTGATCTGCGGGCTGTGCGTGCTGGGCGCGGTTGGCCTGGCGGGCGCGCTGCCGCTGCCCTCGTCCACCGATACGGAGGGCGTGGTCTGGGTGCCGCCTTCCGCCCAGGTCAGGGCGCCGGTGGCCGGCTTCGTGCGTGCGCGGCAGGCGGCCGACGATGCGCCGGTGGGGCAGGGCGCGCCGCTGCTGACGCTGGAAAACGACGAGCTGCTGCGCCGCGATGCCATGCTGGCCGCCCAGGTCGACGAGTACCAGGCGCGCTACGTGCAGGCCTATGCGCAGAACCAGGTGCAGGCGGCCATCATGCGTCATCAATGGACCAGCCTGCAGACCGAGCGGCGGGCGATCCAGGAACAGGTCCAGGCGCAGCAGGTGCGCAGCCCGCACGCCGGACGCTACGTGCCGGCGCAGCCGGAGGACATGACGGGCCGCTACGTGCAGCGCGGCGAACTGTTGGGCTATGTGTTGACCGACGCCGAAACCGTGCGCGTGGTGGTGCCGCAATCCAGCCTGGAGCGCATCCACCGCTCGCTCAAGAACGTGCGCGTGCGGCTGGTGCAGGACAGCGGCGAGGAGTTCAAGGCGGTGATCTCGCGCGAGGTGCCGGCCGCTACCGATGAACTGCCCAGCCTGGCGCTCAGCCTGCAGGGCGGGGGCAGCATAGGCGTGGATCCGCGCAAGTCGCAGGAAGGGCGCGCCAAATCCGCGGAGAACCTGTTCGTGATGGATCTGGCGCTGCCCCAGGATGCGCCGCGCGCCTATCTTGGCGCCCGGGTCTACGTGAAGTTCTCGCACGAGCCCAGGCCGCTGGCGTTGCAGGCCTACGACGCGGTGCGGCAGATGGTGCTGCGCCAGTTCCGCCTCTGACATGCGCGCCTTCGACGCTCTCCACCCCGACCCGCTCTATCCTGAAAAGGAGAGCGAGCGCCATGCCAACAAGCTGGAGGCATGGGGCACGGCTGCGCTGCGCTGGCTGAGCCGCAAGCGCCGCCAGCCCCTGTGGCGCACCCGCCGCATCCTGGCGCGGGTGCGGCGCGAAACGCAGGCGCTGGGCGACATCGACCTGGCGGGCGTGCGCCGGCGGGCCGACGAGATCGCGTTCGACCTGCGCGCCAACGGCATCAACCAGGAAAGCGCGGCGCGCGCCTTTGCGCTGATCCGCCAGGCGGGCCGGCTGGCGTTGGGCAAGGCGCATTTCGACGTCCAGCTGCTGGGCGGCTGGGCCATGCTGCAAGGCATGGTGGCAGAGATGAACACGGGCGAAGGCAAGACGCTGACGGCGACCTTGCCGGCCGCCACGGTCGCCATGGCCGGCCTGCCGGTGCATGTCATCACCACCAATGACTACCTGGTCGAGCGCGATGCGCAGATCATGGGGCCCATCTACGAAGCGCTGGGCCTGTCGGTGGCCTGGGTCAGCATGGAAATGGACATACCCGCGCGGCGCAAGGCCTATCAGGCGGACGTGGTGTACTGCTCCAACAAGACCCTGGTGTTCGACTACCTGCGCGACCTGATCGTGCTGGACAGCGACAAGGACGAAGACGCCTTGCGCCTGGAACGGCTGCGGGGGGAGCAGGGCAGGCTATCCCAGCTGTACCTGCGCGGCCTGTGCTACGCGATCGTGGACGAGGCCGACAGCGTGCTGGTCGACGAGGCGCGCACGCCGCTCATCATTTCCGGCGTGCAGGAGGACGACACCGCCGACGTGACGCGCCAGGCCATGGAACTGGCCGCAAGCTTGACGCCCGAACACTACCGCCTGCACCGCGGCGAACGCCGCGCGATCCTGACCGAACTGGGGCGCGAGCATCTGCGCGGATTGTGCGCCGCGCTGCCGGCGCCGTGGAGTATCCCGTTCCGGCGCGAAGAGCTGATGCTCAGCGCCTTGACCGTGCTGCATCTGTACCGGCTGGACGAGCAATACATCATCCGCGACGGCAAGATCATGGTGGTCGATGAGTTCACCGGACGCGTGATGCCGGACCGGTCCTGGGGCCAGGGCCTGCACCAGATGCTGGAACACAAAGAGGGGCTGGAACTGAGCGAACCGCGCGCCACCCTCAAGAGCATCAGCTACCAGCGCTTCTTCAAGCACTATCTGCTGCTGTCCGGCATGACGGGCACGGCCGCGGAAATTCGCGCCGAACTGGGCCGCGTCTACGACCTGCCGGTGGTCCGCATTCCCACCCATCGCAAGTCGCGGCGGCGACATGCGCCGGATGCCGTGTACCCCACTCTGGAAGAAAAGTGGGCCGCCGTGCGCGACCGCACGCGCGCCCTGCATCGGCAAGGGGTGCCCATCCTGATTGGCACGCGTTCGGTCGCCGCGTCCGAGCAGGTGGCCCAGGTGCTGGCCCAGGCCGGCCTGCCCGCCGTGGTGCTCAATGCCAAGCAGGACGCCGACGAGGCCGATATGATCGCGCGCGCTGGTGAATTGGGCAGCATCATGATCGCCACCAACATGGCTGGCCGGGGCACGGATATCCCCTTGTCGGAGGCCGCGCGCGAGGCCGGCGGCCTGCACGTCATCCTGACCGAGCGGCATGAATCCGCCCGCATCGACCGCCAATTGGAAGGGCGCAGCGGCCGCCAGGGCGATCCCGGCCATGTCGAAGCCATCCTGTCGCTGGAAGACTCAGTGCTGGACAGTGTCGCCAGCGGCGTCTGGGCCGCCCTTTCGCGGCTGCTGCGCGCACGGCGCGGGCAGGACCGCAACGGGTTGGCGGCGCGCTGGCTGCGTTTCGCCCAGGCCCGCACCGAACGAAAACTGGCCCGCGAGCGCCGCCAGATGGTGGCCGCGGATGAAGAACTTGAGAATTCCCTGTCCTTCTCGGGGCAGGGCGACTGACATGCAAAGACCCGATCCCATGACGACCCGCCATCGCTTTGTCCGCCCGGCCCTGTTGGCCTGCCTGTTCGCCACTGCCGCAGGCGCGCAGGGGCTGCCGCCCGATGCCCGCCTGCCGGTGCTGGCCGAGCCCGCGCTGTCCGCGCAGGCCGGCAATCTGCATGCGCCCATGGCCTGCCTGATGGAACCCTTCCAGGTGTCCGAATTGGGCAGCGCGTCGGCCGGCGTGCTGAGCAGCGTGCTGGTGCAGCGCGGCGACGTGGTCAAGAAAGGCCAGGTGGTGGCCGAACTGAACACCAGCGTCGACGAGGCCACGCTGGGGCTGCGCCGCGCCGAGGCGGCCTACCTGAGCCGCGTCGTCGACCGCAACACCGATCTGTTCAAGCGCCAGCTGCTGCCTGCGGGGGATTACGACGAAATGACCTCGCGCAGCCGCCAGGCGCAGCTACAGGTGGCGCTGCAGCAGGCGATTCTGGCCGAACGCAGCATCAAGAGCCCCTTCGACGGCGTCGTCGCCGAGCGCTATGCCGGTCCGGGCGACCGCGTCAATGACAACAAGATCGTCAAGCTGGCGCAGATCAATCCCTTGCTGGTGCGGGTGGTGGTGCCGGAAGGCCTGTATGGCCAGATCAAGGCCGATGCGCAGGCGCAGGTCAGCGTCAATCAGGCGATCACCGACAAGCCGCTGCAAGCCAAGGTCTGGCGCATCGACCGGGTGATGGACGCGGCCAGCGGCACTTTTACCGTGCTGCTGCGCGTGCCCAACGAGGGCAATGTGATTCCGTCGGGCATCCGCTGCTCGGTGAAGTTCTGAATCAGGCCGACCAATCCGCCACGAACTCGTCGCGGAACCGCCGTATCCAGTCCAGCCGCGTGGCCGCAAGCACGCGGCCGCCTTCCGTCTGCATGGTTCCCGCAATGCTGGCGAGCTTCAATTCGATGTGATCCAGGGTATAGATGCCGTCGTCCAGTTGCCGATGCGCGCCCATGGGATCGTCGGGGTGCGCCAGCGCCCGTCCCAACTGCCCGCCGACGTGGAACATGCGGGCCAGTCCCACCGGTCCGAGCGCATCCAGGCGGTCGGCATCCTGCACGATGCGGGCCTCGATGGTCCGCGGCGGGATGTTGGCGGAGTAGCTGTGGGCCTCGATGGCGTGATGGACGCCTTCGAGCTTGGCTGAGGGATATCCGGCCGCCCGCAGCTCGCGCACGGCCTGGTCAGCCGCCATGGCCGAGGCGCGTGCCCGGTCAGGATGGTTCTTGGGCAGGTTGACCAAGTCATGCAGGTAACTGGCGGCCATGACCACCACGGCGTCGGCCTCGGGGTGGTGCGCCAGCATGCCGGCCGCGGCTTTCCATACGCGTTCCAGATGGCTCAGGTCATGCGCGCCGTCGCCGGTATCCGCGTTCCGGGCGATCTGTATGAGCTGCGGCCGCAATGCCGCCAAATCTACGCGCATGTTCATTTCCTGCCACCTGCCTGGGGATCAGTGGAAAGTGTACACAGGACACTTCGGGCCGGGCCGCGGGTTTTGCCGCGCGGCCCGGGTGCGGCATCAGCCGCCCTGCGCCTGCATCCGTCCCGCAGCCGTGGAGCAGATCCGGTACACCAGCGCCGACACCACGAAGCTGGCCGGCGCGGCCAGCGTCGCCGCGAAGCCGGCCGTATGCATCAGCGCGAGGCCGCAGATCGCGCCCGCGAACCAGCCGGCCAGGCCGGCGCGGTTGAAGGCCGCGCCGCCTTCGTTTGGCGCCGCGGATTCCTGGCCGCCCAGGATGTGGACCAGCGCCACCGCCACCCAGGACACCACGAAGATGCCCTGGTAGGCGAGCGCCTGCAGCAGGTACGAGAACACGTCCAGCAGCATCAGTGCATAGGTCACCGCACCCACGATGACCGCCCACATCGCCTTGGGCCAGCGCATGCCCGGCCAGCGCGCGAAGAACGCCTGCATGTTGATGGTGGCCAGGTAGTAGTTGGCGGTGTTGATGCGGGTCTGCGTGATCCAGACGAACAGCAAGCCGCCCAGGCCCATCAGCTTGAGCAGCGCCAGCACCACCGACACTTCCGACAGCGCGGCGTCGCTGGGAATCGTGCTGACCAGATAGATGCCGGCCACGCCGTTGAGCAGAAAGGTCACCAGGTAGAACGGCATGCCGAAGTTGTAGCGGCTATGGTAAGTCTGGTCCTCGCGCTTGCCGAAGCGGGCGTAGTCGAAGGTGAACATCATCAGGACCCACACGCCCATGTAGTACACGAAGGCGTCCCACCACCCGCCCGGGACGGGCCCTTCGGGCGGGCCGAACGACAGCCAGGCGTCGCTGTAGCCGTATTCCTGCGTCGCCATCACCACGGCCAGCAGCAGGCCCAGCAGATAGAACGGCAGCAGCACGCCGTTGAACTTGTCGAGCCATCTTTGCACGCTGCCGAAGATCAGCAGCACGCTGTAGATGACCACCAC
Organism: Achromobacter sp. PD1; assembly: GCF_048541815.1. Classification (NCBI taxonomy): domain Bacteria; kingdom Pseudomonadati; phylum Pseudomonadota; class Betaproteobacteria; order Burkholderiales; family Alcaligenaceae; genus Achromobacter; species Achromobacter sp. PD1. The sequence continues at coordinate 4,341,812 of NZ_CP183349.1, read as the reverse complement.
CAGCGCCACCAGCCAGTACGGCACGGCCGGATAGAGATGATGCGCCGCGACCGACATCACCGCGCCTTCGAACACCGCGTAGTAGATGGCGGTGGCGAAGAAGATCAGCGTGGCCAGCGCCGCGCCCGAGGTGCCGAAGAGCCGGCGCGAGAACAGCGCCACCGACAGGCCGCTGCGGATGGCATAGCGGCTGATGACGCCGTTGATCAGCCCGTAGCTGATCACCGACAGCACCATGCCGATGATGGCGTTGCGGGCGCCGTATTTCAGCGCCAGCGTGGCGCCGACGACGATGTAGAAGACGGCGCTGCACACGGCCCACCAGGCCATGGTGAGGGCGTAGCGGGGCATGCGGTCGCTGTCGGCGACGGCGTGCAGCGAGTTGTCCGTCTCATCGGACGGTTTGCGTGAGGTCATGTTGGCCATGTCGGATCTCCTGGCGGGATCGGATGCTGCGGTTCGACTGCGGAACGGGCGCGCGTCGCCCACCGGCCTTGCCAGTGGGCGAGGCCGGAATACACGAAAACGGGGGAAGGGCGCGGCCTGGCCGCGCCCCGGGTGTCAGCCGCTGAGCGCCTGATGCAGCCGCTCGAAGCGGGCGCGGTAGTCGCGCCTTGCGGCCACCGCCTGCTCCAGCGTCACCCGCTCGAAATGGGCGCTCTGGTTGGGCTGCATCTGGCCGACCTTGTCCAGGTCGGCGCTGATGACCGTGCCTATCATGGCGTAGCCGCCGCCGGACACCGCGTCGCGGTGCAGGATGATGGGCTCCACGCCAGCAGGCACCTGGATGGAGCCGATGGGATAGCAGGCGTCGACGATGTTCGACGGGTCGGCGCCCGCGCCGAAAGGCTGTTCGCGGGCGCGAAAGCGCAGCGGGCGGCCCTGCTTGTAGCGGTAGCCGATGCGGTCGGCTTCCGAGGTCACGGTCCAGACGTCTTCATAGAAGGCGGCGGCGGACTCGGGCTCCAGCCGGTGGTCGTACAGGCCCGGCAGCACGCGCAGCGTTTGCGTCTTGGGCGGAGCTTCGGCCAGCGCGGCCGGCAGTTCGCGGCCCACGCGCGTGCGGATGGAGGCCCGGCCCACCGCCAGCCAGTCGCCGGCCTGCAGCTTGCGGCCTTCATGGCCGCCGATGGCGCCCAGCGCATAGGTCGAGCGGCTGCCCAGGACCACAGGCACGTCGATGCCGCCGGCGACCGCGAGGCAGGCGCGGGCGCCGGCCTGCACGAAGTCGAACGACAGCCGGCTGCCGGCCTGCACCGCCAGCGCCACGTTGCAGGCCTGCGCCACGCCGTCGATCTTGGGGATCATGCTGGCGCCCGTCACGGCGATTACGGCGGTGCGGTGGAACATCAATTCGGGGCCGAGCAGCGTGCATTCCAGTACGGCGGCGTCGGCGGCGTTGCCCACCAGCAGGTTGGCGGCCGCCAGCGCGTACTGGTCGAGCGCGCCGGACGGCGGTATGCCCAGGTGGTAGTAGCCCTGGCGGCCCGTGTCCTGCACCGAAGTGGCCAGGCCGGGCTTGATGACTTCGATGATGGGATCGTTAGGCATGGAGCGTCTCCAGCAGTTGGGCGTTGCAGGCATCGGGGGCGCGCTGGAACTCGGCCTGCGAGAACGACACGGGCCGGATGCGCAGCGCGAAGCTGCCAGCCTCGACCTGCGCCGCGGCCTGGTCGTACTCGTCGCGGGTGATGGGCTTGAACTTCACGATGTCGCCCGGGCGAAAGAACACCATGGAATCGCGCAGATGCGCCTGGCGCTGGGCCGGCTCGAAGATCGGCGCGGGCGTGACGCCGAACATCTGGTAGCCGCCCGCGCCGCGCACCGAGTAGATGCAGCCGAAGCAGCCGCCGTGTCCCACCGTGTGCTTGGGCGTGTCGGTGCGGGGGCGCAGGTACTTCGGAACTTGCAGCTGGCGCTCGCGCTCCACCATCTGGTACATGAAGGGCAGCCCGGCCACGAAGCCCACCATGGACACGAACCAGGGCGAGCGGGAATGGGCGTCGATGAAGCCCTGCACCGAGTCGTGGCCGTTGATGCGGGCCGCATATTCCAGATCGGTGGACGCCGGATCCTGATGCCTTTCGCGAAACCGCATCAGGGTCTCGTGGGTCCAGGGATCGTTGTAATACACCGGCACTTCGATGATGCGGGTCGCCAGCGTCAGGTTGGCCAGGTCCATGCCCGCCTCCAGTTCGCGCAGCAAGGTCAGCAGGGCGTCCGGCGCGATGCGGTCGGGGTCGTACCGCACCTGGTAGGACGCATTGGCCGGGCAGATCTCGGTCACGCCGTCGACCGCGCGTTCGCGCAGCGCCCGCGTGATCGCCATGCCCTTGAAAAAGGATTCCAGCGACATGTCCTCGCTGATCTCGACGAAGATGAACTCGTCGCCGCCGTGGGTGTAGCGCAAGCTCATTGGTTGTCCTCCCGGTCCCTTTGCATCCAGGCCTCAAGATAATTGGTGTGGTAGCGGCCCGCCAGCACGTCCGCATCCTCCAGCAGCTCGCGGTGCAGCGCCAGCGTCGAATGCACACCGGCGAGTTCGACTTCGTCGAGCGCGCGCGCCATGCGCGCCAGCGCCGCCGCGCGGTCCTCGTCCCAGACGATCAGCTTGGCCAGCAGCGAGTCATAGTAGGGCGGCACGGCGCAGCCCGGATACAGCATCGAGTCCACGCGCACGCCGGGTCCGCCGGGCCAGCGCACGTGTTCGACCCGGCCCGGGCTGGGCGCGAAGTTGCGCGTGGGGTCTTCGGCGTTGATGCGGCATTCGATCGCCGCGCCGCGGATGGCGATGTCCTGCTGGCGCCAGCGCAGCGGCTCGCCGTCGGCGATGCGCAGCATTTCGCGCACCAGGTCCACGCCCGTGATGGCTTCGGTGATGGGGTGCTCGACCTGGATGCGGGTATTCATCTCGATGAAATAGAACTCGCCCGCGCCGCGGCTGTCGTCATACAGATACTCCAGCGTGCCTGCGCCACGGTATCCGACCGAGCGCGCCAGTTGCGCCGCCGATTCGCACAGTTTCTGCCGGGTGGCGGGGGCCAGGGCGGGCGAGGGCGCTTCTTCCAGCACCTTCTGCCGGCGCCGTTGCAGGGAGCATTCGCGTTCGTACAGGTGGACGGCGTTGCTGCCGTCGCCCAGGACCTGAACTTCGATGTGGCGGGCGCGCGGCAGATAGCGTTCCAGGTACACGCCGGCTTCGCCGAAGGCCGCCTGTGCCTCGGCCTGGGCCTGCGGCATCTGCGCGCGCAGTTCGGCTTCGTCGCGCACCACGCGGATGCCGCGCCCGCCGCCGCCCGCGGCCGCCTTGATCATGAGCGGGTAGCCGATGACGGCGGCATGGGTCAGGGCTTCATCCAGCGATGACAGCACGCCCTCGCTGCCCGGTACCGTCGGCACGCCGGCCTTCTGGGCGCAGGCGCGCGCTGCAGCCTTGTCGCCCATCGTGCGGATGGTGGCGGCATCGGGCCCGACGAAGATCAGGCCGGCTTCGCTCACGGCCTGCGCGAATGCCGCGTTTTCCGACAGGAAGCCGTAGCCGGGATGTACCGCCTGGGCGCCGGTGCTGCGGGCGGCGTCCAGCAGCGCTTCGGTATTCAGATAGCTGCGCGTCGCGTGCGCGGGGCCGATGAGCACCGCCTCGTCGGCCATGCGCGTGGCCAACGCGTCGCGGTCCGCCTCGCTGTACACGGCGACGGTGCGCATGCCCAGTTCGCGGGCGGCGCGGATGATGCGCAAGGCGATTTCGCCGCGGTTGGCGACCAGCACCTTGTGGATGTGGCGCGGCCGGTAGGGGAGATGGATATCGGACATGGCGCGGCCTATCCCTCGATGCGCAGCAGGGGCTGCCCGGCTTCCACCGGTTCGCCGTCTTCGACGAGGATTTCCGCCACCACGCCGCCGGTGGGCGTTTCGATCTGGTTGAACTGCTTCATGACTTCGACGATGCCGATCACGGCGCCGGCGGCGACCGTGGCGCCAGGCTCCACGAAGGGGGCCGCGTCGGGGCTGGGGCGGCGATAGAAGGTTCCGGGCAGGGGGCTGGGAATATCGTGCAACGGCATGGGTTTCTCCTTGGAATGTTGTTTGGGCGGCAGGCGGTTCAGGGGCCGGTCACGCTGGGCGGCGCGATCCGGATGCCATGGGTTTCCAGCTTCTCGCGGGTGGCGCGCACCAGGGACAGGGCGCCGGGCGTGTCGCTGTGTATGCAGACAGAATCGAAGTCGATGGCGATGTCCTTGCCTTCGACCGTGCGCACACGTCCCTCGGTGCAGGCGCGCAGCACCTTTTCGGCGACCTGGGCGGGGTCCAGCGGCTGGGTGTAGCGGGTGAAGACGATGGAGCCGCTGGAGTCGTAGTCGCGGTCGGCGTAGAACTCGCGCACCACGGGCTGGTTCAGTTCGCGCGCCAGGCGGTAGGTGACCGAGCTTTCCATGCAGTACAGCGCCAGCGTGGGCTCCAGTTCCTGCAGCGTTTCGATCAGGCGGCGCGACAGGGCTTCGTCGCGGGCGGCCTGCATGTACAGCGCGCCATGCGGTTTGACGTGTTGCAGGCGCAGTCCGTGCAGCCGGGCGAATTCGCGCAGCGCGCCCAGCTGATAGACGATGTCGTGCACCAGCGCTTCGGCGCTTTCGCGCATGTCGCGCCGGCCGAAGCCGACCAGGTCGCGAAAACCGGGATGGGCGCCGATGCAGACGCCGTGTTCGCGGGCCTGCAGCACCGTGCGGTTCATGATCCGCGGGTCGCCGGCATGGAAGCCCGTGGCGATGTTGGCCGAACTGATCAAGGGCATGATCGCTTCGTCCACGCCGTCCCCGATGGTCCATGGGCCAAATCCTTCCCCCATGTCCGAGTTGAGGTCGATGCTGCGCTTGCTCATTGCGGGAGGCTCCTTCTTGTCGCTCGCCGCATCCGGCGCGGCGTGTTACGTGAACATTAGCCAAGCCTCAAGGGGATAAAAAGATCTTTTTATTGATCTATGGATATCTGTTTTTTAGATAAGCGTCCGTCCCGTTGGCGGCCGCGTTTCGAAGATTTCTCTATGAAAAATAAGGGATACCCCTGATGGGGCGGATGGGGATGCGCAAAGAATATGCAGATATCCTGAGGGGAAGATATCGATTAAACAGATAAGGCTAGACATGTCGATTACCCTACGCCAGCTCAAATACTTCATCGCCGCGGCCGAACTGGGCCAGATTTCGCAGGCGGCGATCCAGCTGGCGATATCCCAGTCGGCCATCACCAGCGCCATCCGCGAACTGGAGGAAACGGTGGGCACGGCGCTGTTCCAGCGCGGCGCCCACGGCGTGACGCTGACCCACAGCGGCCGCACCTTCCTGAACCACGCCTACAACATTCTGTCCTCGGTCGACGAAGCCCTGCGCATGCCGGCGGCGGCGGAAGAGGTATCGGGCCGCCTGCTGCTGGCGGCGTCCTATACGGTGATCGGCTACTTCCTGCCGTATCACCTGCAGCGGCTGTCGCAGCTGTATCCCCGTTTGGACATCCAGCTGCACGAACTGAACCGCAGCGCCATCGAGGAAGGCCTGATCGCGAACCGCTATGACATGGCGGTGCTGCTGACCTCGAACGTCGCCAACCCGGATCTGGCGGTGGAGCATTTCTTCGGCTCGCCGCGACGCCTGTGGCTGCCGGCCAGGCATCCCTTGCTGGCGGCGGATGCCGTGACGCTGGAGGACGTTTCGCGCGAACCCTTCATCATGCTGACCGTGGACGAGGCGGCCTACACCGCCTTGCGCTACTGGAACGAAACCCCCTTCAAGCCCGACGTGAGGCTGCGCACCTCATCCGTCGAGGCGGTGCGCAGCATGGTGGCCAACGGCAGCGGCGTGGCCCTGCTGTCGGACATGGTCTACCGGCCCTGGTCGCTGGAAGGCCGGCGCATAGAAACGGTCCAGCTCAAGGACCCGATCCCGCCCATGAACGTGGGGCTGGCCTGGCGCCGGGGCGCGGAAGTATCGCCCGCGATGCAGGCGGTGCGGGACTATTTCCGGCATGCGTACATGGCGCAGCGGGGCGGGGCGGGCTGAGCCCACGCCAACGGTTCGAACCATCTTCCAAATCGATCCGCCAGGCCGCCGGCGCCTCGCGGCAGGGGCTGCGCATGCCTGCGCGACCCCGTGAAATCCCTCATGCGGACAGGCCGTAAAACGATTGCCGTTTGAATATTCACTGATGTATATATCAATGTATGCATTGATGTGAACAGAAGTCGGGCCTGCCCGTGCCGCTTCTTGCCTTCCCGAGTTGGTTCCCGCCCATTCAGAGAGAAGAAGGAATATCCATGACGCAGCTCCACGGCGCCCGCATCCGGGCGAACGCGGAATCGGCAGGCCCGGATCCGGTCGGACTGGATCACGTGGGGCTGTACGCGCACGACATGGGGGCGGCCGCCGCCTTGTACGAACGGCTGGGGTTTCAGCTGACGCCGCTGTCACAGCACTCCGGCACCCACGCCGTCACGCGCGAAGTGGTCAAGGCCGGCATCGCCAACCGTTGCGCCATGCTCGGCCACGGCTACATCGAGTTGGTCGCGGTGGTGGACCCGGCGCTGGACTTGCGCGGTATTCCCGACGGTTTGGCCCGCTATGCGGGCATGCACATCATCGCCTTCGATACTGCCCAGCCCGAGCAGCGCATCGCCGCGCTGCGCGAGGCCGGCTTTGCGGCCGAACCCGGCGTGCTGCAACGCTACATAGGCACGCCGCAAGGCCCCAAACTGGCCCGGTTCAGCCAGGTGCGCACGTCGCGCGACGCGATGCCTGAAGGCCTGATCCTGACCCTGCGCCACGAGACTCCCGAACTGCTCTGGCAGGAACGCTACCTGTCCCATCCCAACGGCGCCCGCGCGCTGGCGGCGGCCATCGTCGCGGTGGAGGATCTGGACGAGGCGGCGGCGCGCTATGAGCGCTATCTGGGCGTGGCCAGCACGCGGCGCGAGGGCGAGGCCTGGTTCCGACTGCATTCGGGATGGTTGGGGCTGACAACACGCGACGCGCTGCGCTCGCGCCTGCCGGGATGCGAGATTCCGGTGCTGCCGCGCCCGGCCGCGCTTGCCGTGGAAGTGGCCGACCTGTCCCGCACCGCTGCCGTGCTCGAGGCCAATCGCGTTCCCTACCTCCGCGCCAACGATCAATTGCGGGTGGCGGCCGAACATGCGGGCGGCGCAAGCCTCATTTTCTGCGCCGGCGCCGGCGCGGCCTTGCCCTGGGATTGCGCGGGGCGCTGATCCGGCGGGCAGTCTGCAGTACCGATATCCAGCTAGTACTTCAAATAAAACAGGAGCAGCAGCATGATAGGTATCGCAAATCCGAAGCGCCGCGTCCGGCGGGGGATCCTGGCAGCCGCAGCGCTGGTAACGCTGAGCGCCGCTGGCGGCGCGGCGAACGCGGCGGAGAAAGTCACGTTCGCCTACGGCACCAACATTTCGCTTTCCAACGCTCCCACGCTGATGGCGGTGGGCATGGGCTACTTCAAGGAAGCGGGCCTGGACGTACAGGCGACCTTCTTTCAGGGGGCCGCGGTGATGCTGCCGCAGGTCACGCAGAAGCACATCACTTTCGGCTGGATCACACCGGATCCGCTGGTGATCTCGCGCCAGCCGGGCCGCGATCCCCTGCCGGTCAAGATGTTCTACAACGGCATCTACCTGTCGCCATTCGACGTCGTCGTCACCAAGAACAGTCCGGTCCAGTCGCTTGCCGACCTCAAAGGCAAGAAGATCGGCGTGGGCGCCATGTCCTGGGGCAACCTGGCGGTCACCAAGGCGATGATGAAGAAGATCGGGCTGGAACTGCAGCGCGACTATGAGTTCGTGCCCGTGGGCGTGGGCGCGACGGCGTTGCGCGCGGTCAGCGATGACAAGGTGCAGGCGCTGAATCTGTTCGATACCTTCCACGTGCAGATCGAACAGATGGGCGTCGAGCTGCGCCGCCTGCCCATGGGCCAGAACTATCGCGAACTGTTCTCCAGCGGCTGGATCGCGCACGAGGATACCCTGCGCGACAAGCCGCAACTGGTGGTGGCGTTCGCGCGCGCCGCGGCCAAGGGCGTGGTCGCCTGCAACGCCAATCCGGAAGCCTGCGTGAAGAACTTCTGGACCCTGTATCCGGCCACCAAGCCGGCCGAGGGGAGCGAGGAGAAAAAGCTGGCGGACGCCGTGCAGATCCTGAAGGTGCGCCTGGCCACCATGCTGCCGGAACAGGGCGCCGGGAAGATGGGCTACTACACCGAGCAGTCCTGGAAGGACTATGTAGAGGTTTTGCACGAAGGCGGACAGCTGAGCACCGGCAACGTGGACGTCAAGCCGCTCTACACCAACGAGTTCGTCAAGGACATCAATGATTTCGACGCCGCGGCCGTGGTGGCAGCGGCCCAGCAGCTCAAGTAGATGCGAGCCGGAATCCCTATGAACTCCCTGAATCTATCCCTGGTTGAAGGCGGGCGCTCGTCAGCGCGTTCGGACGCCGCCGGCCGCCCCTTGCTGACGGCCGACAATGTGAGCGTGGTCTACCGCAGTAGCAAAGGACCGATCACCGCCGTCGACAATCTGTCGCTGCAGCTGGGCGCTGGTGAATTCGTGTCGGTGCTGGGGCCGTCTGGTTGCGGCAAGTCCACGCTGGTCAAGGTGTTCAGCGGTCTGCTGACGCCGTCCAGCGGCAAGGCCTTGCTCAGCGGCACGCCTATCGACAAGCCGCGCGGCGACGTCGGCATCGTGTTTCAACAACCCACGCTGCTGCCCTGGAAAACGGTGCTAGACAACGTGCTGGTGCCGATCCGCGCCTTGCGCAAGGATACCGAGGCGGGCACCGCCCGGGCGCTGGAACTGCTGCGGCTGGTGGGCCTGGAAAAGTTCGCGAGCAACTACCCCAGCGAACTGTCGGGTGGCATGCAGCAGCGCGTCGGCATCGCCCGCGGCCTGGTGCATGACCCCGCGCTGCTGCTGATGGACGAGCCGTTCTCCGCGCTGGACACCATGACCCGCGACCGCATGAGCATAGAGCTGCAGCGCATCTGGATGGCCACGCGCAAGTCGGCCTTGTTCATCACGCACAGCATTGCCGAAGCGGTGTTCCTGTCGGACCGGATCGTGGTGATGTCGGCGCGCCCGGGGCGCATCATCCGCGAGATTTCCGTGAACCTGCCGCGGCCGCGGACGCTGGCGACGCTTAACGACCCCGAGTTCACGCGCCTGTGCGCCGAACTGCGGGAACTGTTCGATCAGTTGGTGAAGTTCGACTAGCGGAGGCGTTCGTGTCCCGATCCATCAAATCCATACTCTATCCCTTGATCACCGGGGTGCTGCTGGTGATCCTGTGGTTCGTCAGCATCCGCGTGTTCTCGGTGCCCAACTACCTGCTGCCCGCGCCCGAATCCGTGTTGCTGGCGCTCAAGACCGGCTATATCGACGGCCAGTACTGGCCGCACTTTCTGTTCACGCTGCAAAGCACCGTGTACGGCTACCTGATAGGTTGCGGGCTGGCTCTGGTGGTGGGAACCATCCTGGCCGAGTCCGAGACCTTCGAGCAGTTCATCTATCCCTACATCATCGCCCTGCAGTCCACGCCGAAAGTGGCGATCGCGCCCTTGCTGCTGGTCTGGTTCGGCTTCGGCATGGCCTCCAAGGTCGTGATGGTGGCCTTGATGAGCTTTTTCCCGATGTTCATCAACACGGTGGTGGGTATACGCCTGGCCGACCCGGCCATGCTGGATCTGATGAAGGCCTTTGGCGCCTCGCGCAGCCACGTGTTCTTCCACGTCAAGCTGCCCGCGGCCTCGGGTCACATTTTCGCCGGCCTGCAGATCTCGGTGGTTCTCAGCCTGATCGGCGCGGTGGTGTCGGAGTTCATCTCGTCCAGCAAGGGGCTCGGCTATCTGATCCAGTCGGCCTCGGTCAACATGGACGTTGCCACCATGTTCGCCTGCCTGTTCAGCCTGGTGTTCATCGGCCTGACGGGCACCAACCTGATCCGCTACCTGCACCGCAAGCTGGTGTTCTGGGACAAATCGACCTCGGCCACCGTGCAGGCCGAGTAGGCGCACAGGAGAACTCATCCATGGAATTCCATCAATGCTACGCGCTCGACTATGGCCGGGCGCGCGACAAGTTCCGGGCGGCAGCCGCGGGCGCAGGCGGACGCCTGGCCGAGTACACGCACGCCGGCGCGCGGGCGCCGGGCGGCACGGCGCTGGTGACCGACGTGGCCTGCTTCGGCCGCGCCGACGCGCCGCGCCGCCTGCTGGTGATCAGCGGCACGCACGGACTCGAGGGCTTCTTCGGCTCGGCCGCGCAGATCGCGTGGATGCTGGGCGGCGGCCCCGCGGCGCTCGACCCGGACGTGGCGGTGGTCATGGTGCATGCCATCAACCCCTGGGGCTTCGCGCACCTGAGCCGCACCACTGAAAACAACGTGGACCTGAATCGAAACTTCATCGGACATGAGGGAGCGCCGCCCGCCAACCCCGACTATGCGCTGCTGCATCCGCTGCTGCTGCGCGACGAATGGAGCCGCGCGGAGGTTGCGGCCGCGCAGCAGGCCATGGAGGATTTCGCGGCCAGCCATGGCGAGGATCGCTTGTACGACACGCTGGCGCGCGGCCAGTACTCCCATCCGGACGGCCTGAACTACGGCGGCAAGGGACGGGAATGGTCCAACCTGACGCTGGAGCGCATTGTCCGCGACCACCTGGCCGGCGCGGCCAAGGTCGCCTTGATCGATTGGCATACGGGCATAGGCGGATACGGCGAGCCGTTCTTCCTGTGCTTCAACGAGGAGGGCGGGCCGCTGCATGACCTGGCGGTGCAGTGGTGGGGCAAGGAGCGCATCGTCGGCCAGCGGCCGCACGGCAAGTCGCGCCCGAATTATCAAGGCCTGTTGTTCTATGGCGTGCAATCCTTCCTGGGCGACGTGCCGATGTGCGGCGCCGTGATCGAGTTCGGCACGCGCGGCTGGCACATGCGCCGCTTGCTGCGTCTGGACCTGTGGCTGAAATTCAAGGCGGACCCGGAGAGCGAGCGCTACGAGATGCTGCGCGCGGACCTGCTGGACTCGTTCTGCCCGGTGGACCAGATCTGGCGCGAAGGGACGCTGCGCCACTCGCAGGAGATCACGCGGCAGGCGGTGGAGGGGCTGACGGGCTGGATGGATGCATGATGGCCGCATCCGCCAACCTGGGCGTGCTGTTTTCGCCGGACCACGACGCGAGCGCCGTCGCCCTGATCGACCTGGGCGGCGAGGCCGGACCGCGCACTTATACCTATGGCGAGCTTGATGCGCAGGCCGACGGCGTGGCGCGCGGGCTGCGGGCGCGCGGTTTGGCCCCGGGCGCGCGGGTGGCGATCCTGTCGGCCAATCGCATGGAGTTCCTGGCTGCCTATCTGGGAATCATGCGCGCCGGCTTGGTCGCGGTGCCGGTGAACCACCGGCTGCCAGCGGCAGGCATCGAGTTCATCCTGCAGGATTGCGGCGCCAGCCTGGTGTTCTGCGACGCGTTGCGGCGCGGACTCTGCACGGCGCAATTGCCGATGGTCGAGTTCGGGGCGGACGGCCCTGAAGGCTATGCCGCGTTCCTTGTTCCTGGCCCCTGGGAGGCAGAGCCCGTGGTCCTGGGGCAGGCCGCCTTGTTCCTTTACACGTCCGGGTCCACCGGTCGTCCCAAGGGCGTGATGCTGTCGCACGCTGGCTACCTTTGGACGGTGCGCCAGCGCATCGCGGCGACGGATTACTCAGGTCACCGCTTCCTGGTGGCGGCGCCCCTGTATCACATGAATGCGCTCAACACCGTCAAGCTGGCGCTCGCGGGCCGGGGCAGCCTGGTGCTGATGCCGCAGTTCGAACCCGCGGGCTATCTGGACGCGATACCGCGCTACCGCTGCACCTGGCTGACCGCGATACCCACCATGATCGCGTTGCTGGCCCGCGAGACCGCGCTGGCGGCGCAGGCGGACCTGTCCTCGGTGGCCATGGTGCGGCTGGGGTCCGAGCCGCTTACGCAACGCATCGCCGACAGCGCGCGCGCCATGTTCCCGCGCGCGGCCATCGGCAACGGCTACGGCGCGACCGAAACCGGCGCGCTGGTGTTCGGCCCGCATCCCGACGGGCTGGCACAGCCGGTGTTGTCCGTCGGGTATCCGCACCCGGCGGTGCAGGTGAGGCTGGCCGACGGCGACAACCTCGACGCCGCGGCAGGCGTGTTGCAAGTCCGCTCCGCGGCCCTGATGCTGGGCTATCACGCCTTGCCGCAGCAGACCGCGGCGGCCATGACGGAGGACGGCTTCTATATCACCGGCGATGTGATGCGTCGCGACGAGAACGGCTTCCATTACTTCGTGGGCCGGGCCGATGACATGTTCGTTTGCGGCGGCGAAAACATCTATCCCGGCGAGGTCGAGAAGATGCTGGAGCGTCATCCCGCCATTTTCCAGGCTTGCGTCGTGCCGCTGCCCGATGCGCTCAAGGGCATGAAGCCGGTTGCGCTGGTGGTGCTGCGTCCCGATGCGGTCTTGTCCGAACGGGAGGTCAAGGACCACGCGCTGGCTCATGGGCCGGCCTATCAGCACCCGCGGGCGGTGCGCTTTGTCGACGAGATGCCCGTCAGCAGCACGGGCAAGGTCAACCGCAAGGCGGCCGCGCAGCTGGCCGCCGAGCTGATGTTCAACCCAACCATCCTCAATCAGAGCAAGGAGCATCCATGAAGGCAGTAGTCATTCACGGACATGGCGGTCCGGAGGTCATGCAATATGACTCCGCGTTCCCCGATCCGAAGGCGGGCGAGGGCGACGTGATCCTGCGGGTCAAGGCGACGTCGATCAACTATCACGACGTCTTCACGCGCCGGGGCATGCCGGGCATCAAGCTGGATTTTCCGGTCATCATGGGCCTGGACGTGGCCGGCGAGATCGTCGAGGTCGGCCCGGGCGTCGAGGGCTGGGCGGTGGGCGACCGGGTGCTGGTCGATCCCATCAACCGCGCCGAGGGCGGCCTGATGGGGGAAACCGTCCACGGCGGCCTGGCGGAGCTGTGCAAGGCGCGCGTGCACCAGCTGATCCGCATCCCGGACGGGGTGAGCTACGAGCAGGCTGCGGCCTTGCCGGTGGCCTTCGGCACGGCCTACCGGATGATGCACACCATAGGACAGGTCCAGGCCGGGGAAAAAGTGCTGGTGCTGGGCGCCAGCGGCGGCGTGGGCGTGGGCTGCGTGATGCTGGCGAAGATTGCGGGTGCCGAGGTCGTCGCCTGCGCCAGCAGCGAGTCCAAGATGCAGCGCCTGCGCGAACTGGGCGCCGACCATGTCATCAACTACTCGCAGGCGGATTTCGCCCGCGCCATCTACGAACTCTATGGCAAGCCGCACCGTCGCAAGTTCGATGGCGGCGTCGACGTCGCCGTGAACTTCACCGGCGGCGATACCTGGGTCAAGTCCATGCGCTGCCTGCGGCGCGGCGGCCGGCTGCTGACTTGCGGCGCCACCGCGGGCTACGACCCGCAGACCGATCTGCGTTTCATCTGGACCTTCGAGCTGAACATCCGCGGCTCCAACGGCTGGATGCGCGAGGATCTGGATGCCTTGCTGGCGCTGGTGCAGTCGGGAAAGATGCAGGTTCCGGTGGACCGCGTGCTGACCCTGGATGAGGCGGGCGAGGCGCTGCGCCTGATCGAGGACCGCGAAGTCATGGGCAAAGTGGTGGTGACGCCATGAGCGAAGTGATGACGATCGAACAAATGCAGCAGCGTCTGCAGCGGGCCCCCTTCAACAGCTTCATGGGGCTTACCGTGCTGTCCGCCGACTACGACAGGCAGGAGATCGTGATGCAGATGAAGCTGCGTCCGGAATTCGAGCGCATGGCGGGCAGCGGGCAATTTCATGGCGGCGTGATCGCGGCGATGATAGACGCGGTCGGCCAGTACGTGCTGATGATGATGCTGGGCAAGCCGCTGGCGACCATCAACTTCCGCACGGACTATCTGCGTCCGGCCACCAACACCAGCCTGCGCGCCGTGGGCCGGGTGCTGCGCATGGGCAAGAGCATATGCGTGTCGGATGTGGAGGTGCGCGACGATGCCGACAAGCTGGTGGCGGTAGGCCGCGCCAACTACGCCACGCCATCCTGAACGCGGCCGGCGGCCCGCCGGGCCGCCGGCCGCGATGCGTCCGGAGCCATTACAATCATCAACGCTTGCCCCCCTCTGATCGAGGCCGAATTCGCAGCCGCGGCGAACGTGATCCGCTCGCCGCCGCGCCGTCTCCCGCCGTGATGCCCGGCGGCCGGCGCAGGCTTCCGCAGCCCAAGACGAAAACAATGAACATGACAAGCATTGAACCGGCGGAAAAAGGTCGACGCGCTTTCTCGCACGTGCTGGAGAAGCTGCGCGAGATGGTGATTTCCTATGAAATCAAACCCGGCGAACGCCTCAACGAGGTCGCCCTGGCCGAACGCCTGGGCGTCAGCCGCACGCCGGTGCGGGAGGCCTTGCATCTGCTGGCGCGAGACGGTTTCCTGGAGGAAGCCGGACGCGGCTATGTGCGGCGCCAGCTGAATCTCAAGGAAATGATCGATCTCTACGAGACCCGCGAGGTGCTGGAACTCGCCTGTCTGCAACTGGCCTTCGAGCGCGCCACGCCGCAGAAGCTGGATGCGCTGGAGGCTTTCCTGGCGGACAGCCGCAGCAAGTCGCCGGACCTGCCGGTCACGCAGCTCGTGCACCTGGACGAAACTTTCCACCAGATGCTGGCGGAGATGTCGGGCAATCTGGAATTGCAGCGGGTGTTGGGCAACGTGAACGAACGCATCCGTTTCATCCGCTGGATCAACATGGAACGCATAGGGCGCGACAAGACCCAGGCTGAGCATGTTGCGATACTGGCCGCCCTGCGCGCGGGCGATCTCGCCGCCGCGCAGCGGAACCTGCGCAGCCATATTTCCAAGCGTACCGAACAGATCAAGGAATCGATCGCGCAAGGGCTGGCCCGGATCTACCTGGACGGGGTCGAAGACCTGCACGACGCCTGAAAAGGAACACACAATGAGAACATCCTTGCTTTTCCTGGCCGCCATCGTGACGGGCTGCGCCAGCGGTTCCAGCGACCTGCTGACCGAATCGAAGGTGGCCGACATCAAGCTCAACGTCACCACCTACGAAGAGATGGTGCGGGACTACGGCCCGCCCCGCTCGCAGGGCGTCGGCCGCGATGGGCTGACGACGGCCACGTGGTTCTATTTCGACAACAGCGCCTATGGCGCGATGGACAACCAGCAGACGCTGACCGTGATCTTCAACCAGGACCGCACGGTGAAGGACTATGTGAACGCGTCCGCCGGGTCCGGCAAGAGCCGCTAGGCCGCGCAGGGGCCGCGGCCCCTGCGTTCAGAGCACCAGCTTCAGCCCGATCGCGAACATGGCCGCGGCGACGCAGCCGTCCAGCACCCGCCACGCATTGGGATTGGCGAAGACCGGCCGCAGCAGGCGCGCGCCATAGCCCAGCGCAAAGAAGAAGGCGAACGACGCCGATATCGCGCCCAGCGCGAAGGCGGTCTTGTGGCCGTCGTACTGGCTGGAGACCGAGCCCAGCAACACCACGGTGTCCAGATACACGTGCGGATTGAGCCAGGTCAGGGCCAGGCAGGTCGCCAGCGCGGCGGCGCGTCCCGCGGTCTGGGTGGATGAGGGCGTGAGGCTGTCGTGGCGGGCGCGCAGCGCCGATATCAGGCTGCGCGCGGCGTAGACGAACAGGAATAGCGCGCCGCCGTAGCGCAGCGCGGACTCGAGCCAGGGCAGGACGCCTACCGCCAAGCCAAAGCCGGCCACGCCGGCGCTGATCAGGATGGCGTCGGACAGGGCGCAGGTCAGGCAGACGGCAAAGACATGTTCCTGGCGCAGGCCTTGGCGCAGTACGAACGCGTTTTGCGCGCCGATCGCCATGATGAGGCTCAGGCCGAGCAGGAATCCGGGAATGTAGGCGGTGGTCATCGATACCCTTGAACGTAGGGCGACAGACTAGCCTTGTCTGGATGATTAGGACAGCTAATTATCCTAACCCATATTCAGTTCTTCTAATTTGCCGGTGGACACGCCCGGAAGGTGCCGGGCGCATTGATCCCTCAGGCTTTAGAACATGTGGCGGATGCCCGCCGAAGTCTGCAGCGTATGGGATTCCCGGATGTCCAGCCGGTTCACGTAGGCGTAGAGGTTGGTGCGCTTGGACAGGTCGTACTGGTAGCCCAGCGCCCAGCCGGTGATGTCGGAAGTCGTGGCGCGCTGGTAGGAGGCCATCACCTTGCCGGCCGTGCCCGTGGGTACGGTCACGCCGGCGATGTAGGAGTTGACGTTGTCATAGCCGGCCGAGGGTCCGCTGTTGGCATTGCGCAGATTGCCGTAGGTGCCGTGCAGGGTGATCCACTCGAAGTCATAGGAGCCCGCGGCCTGGAAATTGGTGGCGTTCTTCTTGCTGGGCTGCAGCGCGTTGGGGTTCAGGCGTTCATAGGTCAGCGCGGCGACGATGGGGCCCTTGTTGTAGCGCAGGCCTGCAGTCAGGACGCGGTCGTGGTTGTCCGTGGCGAATTCGTTGCCGTCGTTGGCTTCGAAGCTGTAACCCAGTCCGGCCTGCCAGCCGTTCATCCGCGGCGTGGCGTAGAACACTGCGTTGTTGACGCGGCCGCCCGCGCCGAAATCGCCGTCGTTGTAGCCCAGCACGGCGTTGTTGGAGCTTTGGCTCCAGCCGGTGCCGAAGGGCGAACCTACCCCAGCCCACTCGAAGCCGTAGACCCACTGGCGGCCCAGGCGCACTTCACCGAAGCCGCCCGCCAGGCCGACGTAGGCCCAGCGTCCGAACATGCGTCCTTGCGCCTGGGTGCCGTTGTTGGCATTGAAGCCGCTTTCCAGGCGGAAGACCGCCTTGTAGCCGTTGCCCAGGTCTTCGCTGCCGCGCAGGCCCCAGCGCGAACCGGATTGGTTGCCGCTCTTCTGGCGCAGGCTGGATTCGCCATCCTTGCGCTCATAGAGCATGCCCAGGTCGACCAGACCGTACAGCGTGACCGTGCTGGTTTCGGCCGCCTGCGCCGGACTCATGCAGGAAAGGGCCAGCGCCGCGCCCAGGAATTTGCGTTGTCTCAGCTTTTTTTTCAAGGTGATCCCCATTGATGTTGTGTTGCGGATGGACGAACGACCTCTGCCGCCCGCGCGGTGCGCGGATGGCAGGGGGTAAAACACGGGTGGCCGGGTCAGGGCGCCGGCAAGGGCGTCAGCGCTTGCGGATCGGCGATGTGCAGCGTGAGGCTGCAACCATGGACCGAGGACAGATGCAGGGCGTTGAGGGCGATGCGCTTCTCGCGGGCATCGGCCGCCGTTTCCCCGCTATTGGGATTGACGTCGTACTTGGGAAAGTTGCTGCTGGATATGTCCAGGCGGATCCGGTGCCCCCGCTTGAACAGATTGCAGGTGGCGAAGGGTTCGATCTTGATTTCATAGACCTTGCCAGGCACCAGCGCCGCCGGTTTCTCCCAGGACTCATGGAAGCGGCAGCGAAAGATGCCGTCGGTCAGGTTCAGGGCATAGCCTTCGGGATAGTCGGGGTTGGCGGGATAGACGTCGATGAGCTTGGCGGTGAAGTCGGTGTCGGGGCAATCGGATGAGATGCTGAGCTTGACCGTGACCGGGCCGACGACGGCCAGATCCTGCTCCAGCGGGTCGGTCTGGAACACGACGACGTCATCGCGCGAGGCCAGCGGCAGGCCAGCCTGCTCGATGCCGAAGAAGCGGGCATCCTCGCGCTGGTCGAAGCCGCCGCCCACGAACACCGGCTGGCCGGACGTGAGCGCGCCGCCGATGGTGGGCACGGGACGCCGCGGATCGGCCTGGTAGCGGATGCTGGCGTGCGCGGCTTGCGGCGGTTCCAGCCGCAAGCTGCCGTCCGCATGCAGGAAGTAGGGCGTGGCGCGGGCCTGCGGCACCGGCCAGGTCTCGGCCTGCACCCACTGGCCGCCGTGCTCGAAGCGGCCCGCCGCATCGCGCCGGCCGCTGCCGCCGCCCATCAGGAACAGGCGGGCGACCGGGTCGCAAGCGGCGGGGCTGGCGTCCTGCTGCAGCCAGCGGCGGAACCAGGACAGGCGGAACTCCAGCCAGTTGCGGGCGATGTGGCCGTCGAACGCCGCTGCCGATCCGAACTCGGCGTCGCCGCTATGCGTGATGTTGCGGTCGCCATGCAGCCAGGGGCCCATGATGAGCCGTAGCGGCGCGTTTCTGCCGGCGCCCAGCCCCTCGAAGTTCTCCATGGTGGTGCGCACGTAGGCGTCGTACCAGCTGGACATCAGCACCACCGGAATGTCGGGGATGGCGTCATAGTAGCCCTGGGCATAGATGCCCAGCTGGCGCCAGGATTCGTCGAAGGACTCGGCGCGCCATTGCTCGAACAGATAGTCTTCATACTCCGGCACGGCCGACAGCGGCGAATGGCCTGGGCGCCAGGGCATGCGCGCGAACCACTGGCGGATGTCCTGGGCTTCGAGCGCGGCGAGCACCACCGGGTCTTCCTGGGCGGCCGGGCTGAGCTTGGCCTGCTTGTAGGCCCAGGTCGCCTGCTTTAGCTCGAAGGCGCCGGATTGGCGGATGCCGCACTGGTAGCCGTTGGAAAAGCCGCCGGAATCCAGCACCATGCAGGCCAGGCCCGGCGGGTTCATGCAGGCCAGCGCCATCTGCGTGTGCGCGCCATAGGAAAGGCCCATGGTGCCCACCTTGCCGTTGCACCAGGGCTGGGCGGTGATCCACGCCATCGTGTCGTAGCCGTCCGGCCCTTCGGACAGGTACTTGGTGAACTGGCCCTCGGAATCGTAGCGGCCGCGGCAGTCCTGGAACACGACGGCGAAGCCGTGCTGCGCGAAATAGCGCGCGATGCCGGGGCGCGGCTGGCCTTGCACGCCGTCGATCTGCTCGGAACGGGAGATATCGGCCTTGCCGTAGGGCGTGCGCTCAAGAATTACGGGCAGGGGCGCGCTCGTGCCGGGCAGGTAGCCCGGGGGGAAGTACACGTCGGTGGCCAGCAGCACGCCGTCGCGCATGCGCACTTTCTGGTTGGGCAGGTCCGCGAGGGGGCGGGAGGGGCTCATTTTGCTTCCTGTATGTAGACCATGGAGGTCCGTTCCAGCTTGTTGGCGCGCACGACGATGCCGTCGCGGGCGGCCCAGAAGACCACCGGGAAATAAAGCGGCACGATGCCCACGTCGTTGAAGGCGGCCTCGGCGGCTTCGCGCAGCAGCTGGTTGCGGGCGTTCTTGTCGAATTCGGTGGCAGCGCGCGCCAGCAGGCGGTCCACTTCGGGGTTGGAGTAGCGCGCGCGGTTGAAGGCGCCCGTGCCGGCGGCCTTGTCATAGGTGGCCAGCACGTTGGTCAATCCATTGGACGAATCGCTGGTGCTGTTGCCGTACGAGAAGATGAAGGCGCTGTACTGCTGCTTGCTGCTGGCGCCGGCATAGACGTTGTAGGGCTGGGTGACCACGCCGTTGATGCGCAGGCCGGCGCGCGCCATCATCTGCGCCAGCGCCTGCGCCAGGTCGCCGTCGCTAGCGAAGCGGTCGTTGGAGGAATGCACGGTCAGGCCGAAGCCCTTGGGGTAGCCGGCCTCGGCCAGCAGCTTGCGCGCGCCTTCCGGGTCATAGGCGGGCGGCGCCAGCGCGGGCGAGTAGCCGCCGAGTCCTTCAGGCACCATCTGGCCCGCGGGCGCGCCGGCGCCGCTGAGCAGGCGGTCGGTGATGGGCTCGCGCATGAACATCATGGAGATGGCGCGGCGCACCCGCAGGTCCTTCAGCGGGTTGGCGTCCATGGGCTTGCCCTGGGCGTCGGTGACGTACGGACTCTTGTCGCGCGCCGAGTCCAGCGCCAGGTAGATCAGGCGGGCCGAGGCGGACTGGTACAGGACATAGCCGGGCCGGCTCCGCAGCTTCTTCGTGTCGGTGGGTGGCACGCTGTCGATCAGGTCGACCGAACCCGACAGCAAGGCGGCCAGGCGCGCGGCGTCGTTGGAAATATAGCGGATCACGACGCGGTCGAAATCCGGCCGCTTGCCCCAATACTGCTCGTTGCGCTCCAGTTCCAGGCTGTCGCCCGGTTGCCAGCGCTTGTACTTGTAGGGGCCGGTGCCGATGGCGGCCAGGCCGGCATTGAAGTCTTCCGAGCTGCGCCCTTCGGCCGCGCGGCGCGACAGGATGTAGACCAGGCCGATCTGCTCCATCAGGTCGGGGGTGGGTTGCTTGCTGCGGATGCGCAGCGTCAGCGGGTCCACGACCTCGATGCCGGCGATGGAGCGCACCGCGCCGGTGAAGGGCGCGGGACTGTTCGGCACCTTGGGCGCACGCTGCAGCGAAAACACCACGTCGTCGGCCGTGAACGGCGTACCGTCATGAAAGCGTACGCCGGGGCGCAGCTGGATTTCCCAGAGCGTCGGCTCCAGCGCCTTCCACGACACCGCCAGGCCGGGGCGGATCTGCATGTTCTCGTCGGTCGATACCAGGCGCTCGAAGATGTTTTCAGCCGCGGCCTGGTTGTTGCCCGTGCGCGAGAACAGCGGGTCCATGGACGAGGGCTCGCTGGAGTGGCCGATGGTCAGCAGCGGGCGGGCGTAGGCGCCCGCGGCCGCCGCCAGCAGCGCAGCGGCGAGCAGGGCCTGCAGGCCGCTGCGCAGCAGGGAGGATTTGAGGCTTGCGGCTTTCATGGGCGGATCGTTCCTAGTGCTGGCGCATCCAGCAGATGACAGGCGGCGCGGCGGCCATTGCCCTGCTCCAGCAGCACGGGCTGCTCGGTCTTGCAGCGCGCCATGGCGTGGGGGCAGCGCGGATGGAAATGGCAGCCGGGCGGCGGGTTCAGCGGCGAGGGGATTTCGCCCTTGATGGCGTGAAAGCGCCGCTTGCGGTTGGTCAGCCGCGGAACCTCTTCCAGCAGGGCCTGGGTGTAGGGATGCAGCGGCGTCTTGAAGATCTCGGCGGTGGGGCCGGATTCGACGATGCGGCCCAGATACATGATGACGGTGCGGCCGCTGATGCGCTGCACGACGCCCAGGTCGTGGCTGATGAAGAGATAGGTCAGTCCCAGCGTCTCGCGCAGGTCCATGAAGAGATTCAGGATCTGGGCCTGGATCGAGACGTCGAGCGCGGCGATGGATTCGTCGCAGATGAGAAAGCGCGGCTTGACCGCCAGCGCGCGGCCGATGCCCACGCGCTGGCGCTGGCCTCCGGAGAACTGGTGCGGAAAGCGATTGCGGAAATCCGGGTTCAGGCCCACCTGCCGCATGACCTCGACCACGTAGTCGTCGTAGTCGGCGCGCGCCACGATGCCGTGGGCCAGCGGCGCTTCGCCGATGATGTCGCGCACGCGCTTGCGCGGATTCAGCGAGGACATCGGGTCCTGGAAGATCATCTGCGTGGACATGCGCTGGGCATGCGCGGCCTGCCCCGTCAGGGAGGACAGCTCGCCGGCCGGCGTCAGCAGGGTGCCGGAGGTGGGCGGCAGGATGCCGGCCAGCACGCGGCCCAGCGTGGATTTTCCGCAGCCGGACTCGCCGACCAGGCCCACCACTTCGCCTTCATGGATGGCCAGGTCCACGCCGTCCACCGCGTGCACGGTGTGCGACGCCACGCGCGCGCCCAGCAGCCCGGCCAGTCTTTCGGCGTAGTCGGGGCGCTTCACGAACAGGCGCGATACCTGCTGGGCCTGCATCAGGATGGGCGTGTTCAAGAGAGGGCTCCTGTCTGGGGATGAAAGCAGCGCAGCGTGCGTTCCTGCCCGGCCGTGATCTGCGGCTGTTCTTCGCGGCAACGCAGCGTGGCGTGCGCGCAGCGCGGGGAGAAGGCACAGCCTTGCGGCAGCGCGAGCGGCGAGGGCGCCATGCCGGGAATCTGATAGAGGCGCGCGCCGCCCTGGTCGTTGCTGGGCACCGAGCCGATGAGGCCGACGGTGTAGGGATGGCGGGGATGGTCGAGAATGTCTGCGGTGGGGCCGGACTCCACCACCCGGCCCGCATACATCACGCAGACGCGGTCAGCCAGGCCGGCGACCACGGCCAGGTCGTGGCTGACCCAGACCATGGCGGTGCCGGTTTCGGCGCAGAGCTTCTGCATCTCGGCCAGGATCTGCGCCTGGATGGTTACGTCCAGCGCGGTGGTCGGCTCGTCGGCGATGATGAGGTCGGGCTTGTGCAGCATGGCGATGGCGATCGCCACGCGCTGGCGCATGCCGCCGGAGAGCTGGTGCGGGTAGGCCTTCAGGCGTTCTTCGGGCGCGGGGATGCCGACCGCGGCCAGCGTGTCGCGGGCGCGGGCCCAGGCGGCCTTGCGGCTGCAGCGCTCGTGCGCCTGCACCGTTTCGACCATCTGGGTTTCGATGCGGAACACCGGATTCAGGGTCATCATGGGGTCCTGGAACACCATGGCGATGCGGTTGCCGCGCAGTTCGCGCAGTTCCTCGGCCGACAGCGTGGCCAGGTCGCGGCCCTTGAACAGGATCTGGCCGCCGTCGATGCGTCCTGGCGGGTCGATGAGGCCCAGCACGGAGAAGCCCGTGATGGACTTGCCCGAACCGGACTCGCCGACCAGGCCCAGGATCTCGCCCGGGTGGACGTCGAAGCTCACGTCATCGACCGCGCGCACCACACCCGCTCGGGTGTGGAACCAGGTGCGCAGGTTCCTGACGGAAAGCGTGGGGATTGCCGGATTCATGGGACTTCCTATTTCTGCAGGCGGGGATTGAGCGCTTCGCGGATGCGATCGCCCACGATGTTCATGGTGAAGACCACCGTCAGCAGCAGGACGCCCGGATAGACGCTGATCCAGTACAGGCCGGCCAGCATCTGCTGGTAGCCGTTGGCGATCAGCAGGCCCAGCGAGGGCTCGGTGACGGGCAGGCCGATGCCGAGGAAGCTGAGCGTAGCCTCGGCCGCGATGGCGTTGGCAGTCTGGATCATGGCGATCACGATGACCGGCGGTACGCAGTTGGGCAGCAACTGGCTGAAGAGCGCGCGCCGGTGGCTCAGGCCCAGGCAGAGCGCGGCCTCCATGTATTCCTTGCGCCGTTCGACCACGGCGGTGGCGCGCACCGCCCGCGCGAAGTAGGCCCACTGCACCACCACCAGGGCGAAGATGACCTTGTCCAGGCCCTGTCCCAGGATCGCCAGCATCATGAGCGCGACCAGGATGGTGGGAAAGCCCAGCATCAGGTCGACCAGACGCATGATCAGGGTGTCCACGCGGCCGCCGAAGTAGGCGGCGGCCAGCCCCAGCACCGTGCCGACCACCATGGCGAACAGGCCGCTGAGCACGCCCACGCCCAGGCTGGTGCGCAAGCCGTACATCATGGCCGACAGCATGTCGCGCCCCTGCGCGTCGGTGCCCAGCCAGTAGGTGTCGCCGTAGACGCCGACGCTGCCAGGCGGCAGGCGGCCGTCCAGGATGGTGATGGCGGCGAGGTCGTAGGGGTTTTGCGGCGCGATCCAGCTGGCGAACAGCGCGGCCAGGACCAGCACGCCGAGGATCGCGGCCGCGATGCTGGCGGCGCGGCTGTCGAGCACGCCGTACAGGGCCTGGCCCAGCGTGGTTTCGCGGTTGAGTTTCATGACGGCGGATTTCATTCGGCGGCCCCCACGCGGACACGGGGATCGAGGACGGAGTAGATGATGTCCACCAGCAGATTGAGCAGGATGAACATGGTCACCACGATGAGCAGATAGGCGACCACGACGGGGCGGTCCAGCTTCATGATGCTGTCGATGATGAGCTTGCCCACGCCCGGCCAGGCGAAGATGGTCTCGGTGACCGTGGCGAACGCGATCATCGAGCCGAACTCCATGCCGACGACGGTCACGATGGGGATCATGATGTTCTTCAGCACGTGCATGTAGATCACGCGCGATTCGCGCAGGCCCTTGGCGCGCGCGAATTTCACGTAGTCCAGCGGCATGGTCTCGCGCACGCCGCTGCGCGTCAGGCGCACGATGAGAGCGATCTTGAACAACGCCAGATTCAGCGCTGGCAGGATCAGGTGGCGGATGCCGTCCCAGGATGCCAGGCTTGTCTGGATGCCCAGCAGTTCGCCGGTGGGACCGCGCCCGGTGGATGGCAGCCAACCCAGCGTCACCGAGAAGATCAGCACCAGCATGATGCCCTGCCAGAAGTTGGGCAGCGAAAAGCCCAGGATGGAGCCGGTCATGATGCCGCGGTCCAGCGCCGAGTCAGGCTTCAGGCCCGCGACCAGGCCCAGCGGCAGGCCGATGGCCAGGGCCAGCAGCAGGGCGACGAAGGCCAGTTCCAGCGTGGCGGGCAGCCGTTGCAGGATCAGCTGGATGGCGGGCTGGTTGTAGACGAAGGACGTGCCCAGGTCTCCATGCAGCGCGTTGCCGACGAATTTCAGGTACTGCTGATAGAGCGGCAGATCCAGGCCCAGCGACGCCACGGCCTGGGCGATTTCTGCTTGCGAGGCGTCGGCCGGCACCAGGATTTCGATGGGGTCGCCGATGGCATAGACGCCGGCGAACACGATGAGCGACGTCAAGGCCAGGATCACGACGCTTTGGCAGAGCCGGCGGATAATGAACGCGGTCATGGCGCGGCGCGGCGACAGGAGGGGCGTGGGACAGCAGCGCGCATTTTGGCTCCTTGCGATTCGGCGCTAATACGGATTGATTGCGGATTCGTGTATGGGCAGAATCCGCGGTTGCCGGCATGTTCCAATCAACATGGGGCCTTGGCAACCGTATGCCGGGCCGGCATGCGTCTATGTGAATTTCGCCAAATTTGGTGCTAACCCTAGGTATTGGGCAACGCGTCGCCGCCGGCGCGCCCGCGACAACAATGAATTTCAAGCAGCTAGAGGCCTTCGTGGCCTTCATGACCACCGGATCGACCATAGAGGCCGCGCAGCGGCTGGGAACGTCACAGCCAGCGGTCAGCCGCCTGCTCAGCCAGTTCGAGTCCGATCTGGGGCTGCCGTTGTTCCTGCGGCGCAAGGGGCGCCTGCATCCGAGCAGCGAGGCCGAAGCCTTGCTGCCGGATGTGCAGAACATGATCCTCGATGCCAATTCACTGCAACGCCACGTCAACCAGCTGCGCCTGGGCGGACTGCGGCGCACGCTGATGCGCGTGCAATTGCCCAGTTCGGTTGCGCAGACCGTCATGCCGGCCGTGGCCGAGTCCTTTCTGAACGATCATCCCGATGTGGCGCTGGAAGTGCTGGTCGGCACCTACGAAACCAGCGAGGCCGCGGTGCTGGGGCGCGAGGCCGATCTGGCGCTGGTGCGTTCGCCAACCCTTAATTCGGGGCTGGAAACGGTGGCGCGCCTGGACACGGATGCCGTGTGCATCGTGCCGCCGGGCCATGCGCTGGAAGCCTTGTCCGAGGTCGGGCCGGGCGATCTCATCGGCGTCGACATGGTGCTGCTGGGACGCCAGCGCCTCTTGCGCCAGCAGATCGACCAGGTGTTCCGCCAGGGCGGCATGGTGCCGCAGATCCGCGCCGAAGTGCATGCGGTGGAAATGGCCTGCCGCTTGGTGGCGCGCGGCATCGGCGTGTCGGTGGTCAACGGCCTGTTCGCGCGCCTGTGCCAGGACATGGGCGTGATCTGCAAGCCCTTTGCGCCGCGCATCGGCTACAGCCTGGGCATGGTCACGATTGCGGGCGAGCCGCGCAGCCCGCTGGTGCTGGAATTGTCGCGCCGCATTATCGACGAGATGTCGCGCATGGCGGGCAGCGACGCCTTTACGCTGGTGGAGCCCTAGCCGGGCGGGGCGCAGTCAACTCGCCAGAGGTGTGGCTGGCGATGGCGGCTCAGAACAACAGGATCGTCCTGATGCCGCCAGAGCAGACGGTCGCGTACTTCCGGACAGAAATGGCGAAGTACGCGGCGGTCGTCAAGGGGGCGGGATTGACGCCGGTGTGGAACAGTTCAGCTGCCGCCCTGGTCGGCAGCGCGCAGGATGCCGTACAGCTTGTCCTTCAGGTGCAGTTTTTCCTTCTTGAGCACTTCGACCTCGTTGCCCGACGCCGGCTGGATACCGGCCTCCATGTTCTTGATTTCCTGGTCCAGGTCATTGTGACGCTGGAACAGCGCGGAGAAATGCGCGTTTTCGGATTTCAGTTGGGTAATGAGGTGGCGGTATTCAGGGAACATAGGGGCCTCTTTAAAGAACCGGTTGATGGGCACTGCGGGAAACCGGGGAACCTGATGATCCATAAAGCTTTCGATTCCATGACACGCCAACCCCGCGCCCTTGTCAACCATCCGGGTGCATGCCTTCCGTCTGAGAATTGATACCGCGCAAAGTGGGGGCAGGGACGCCATTCTGTCGCGCCTGATCACGTTTTATTACATTGAGATCCGTCCCCGGCGATAAACTCGCTTCCCCGTGGTCTGCCATAAATTTGAAATGAATCAGCGCGCGTCCATCCTTCGCCAGGTCTTACAGCTTTTCAAGCAGGACGGGAGGATCCACCCGGGTACGGGCATGATGAGCGGCGTGATCGCGCTGTTCCTGGCGATCCTGGCGGTCCTGGGCGTCCTGGCGTTTCACTTCCCCGCCTACCTGACCACGCCGGAGCTGCGCAGCTTCTACAACGTGGACGTGATGCGGGGCCTGCTGTTCACCGCGCTGTTGATTTCGGGCACCATCGCGCTAGCCAACACCGTGCTGGGCCGGCAGCGCTGGCTGAACATCGCCGCTTTCGTGCTGGTGTGCGGCGCGGTGGCCGGCGGCGGCAGCAACGTGGTGGTGACCACGTCCAACACCGGCCACCATCCCTACCTGGGCCTGGACTGGTTCATCCTGGACCTGCTGGCTTCCAGCACCGTCTTCATCATTTTCGAGAAGCTGTTCCCGCTGTACCCGGGCCAGCCGGTGTTCCGCGGCGAATGGCAGGTGGACATGAAGCACTTCCTGTTCAACCACCTGTCGGTGGGGGCGGTGCTGCTGTGCATCAACTTTTTCGTGCACCGGCTGTTTTCCTGGGCGGCCTACGAGCCGCTGCAACAGGCCATCGTGTCGTTGCCTTACCTGGTGGAGCTGTTCCTGGCCGTGCTGGTGGCTGACCTGGTGCAGTACGCGGCGCATCGCGCCTATCACGAGGTGCCGTTCCTGTGGCGCATCCATGCGGTGCACCACAGCACCCGCACCCTGGACTGGCTGGCCGGTTCGCGGCTGCACATCGTCGAATTGCTGATCACGCGGGTCGCGGTGCTGGGCGTGCTGTTCGCGCTGGGCTTTTCCAAGCCGGTGCTGGACGCCTACATCATCATCGTCGGCTTCCAGGCGGTGCTGATCCATTCCAACGTGAGGCTGCCCTGGGGCTGGCTGCGCTACATCATCGTGACGCCGGACTTCCACCATTGGCACCACTCCTCGGATACCGAGGCCATCGACCGCAACTACGCCGCCCACTTCTCGTTCATCGATTACGCGTTCGGCACGGCGGTGCGCGGCGTGAGCAAGCGCCTGCCCGAGAACTACGGCATCCTGGACAACGACATGCCAGGCACGTTCCTGGCGCAGCAGGCCTACCCGTTCGCCCGCAAGAAATGAAACGGCGGCGCGCCCGGTGCGCGCCGCCGTGGAAGTCCGCGCCAGCCGGTCACGCGCCTGGGCGCGGCCGGCGGGGACCTTACCTGCTGCCCTTGACGGTGGAGTAGGCCGCCATCAGGTTGCGGTAGTCGGGAATGTGGTTGGAGAACAGCGTCCCCAGGCCTTCGATGTCGTTGCGCCAGTCGCGGTGCAACTCGCAGGCCACGCCGAACCAGCTCATCAGCTGCGCGCCGGCCTGTTCCATGCGGCTCCAGGCGGCATTGCGGGTCACCTCGTTGAAGGTGCCGGACGCGTCGGTCACGACAAACACCTCAAAGCCTTCCTCCAGGGCCGACAGCGCCGGGAAGGCCACGCAGACCTCGGTGACGACGCCGGCGATGATCAGCTGCTTCTTGCCGGTGGCCTTGACGGCCTTGACGAAGTCTTCGTTGTCCCAGGCGTTGATGTTGCCCGGGCGGGCGATGTAGGGCGCCTTGGGGAATTTGTCCTTCAGTTCCTGTACCAGCGGGCCGTTGGGGCCGTCTTCGAAGCTGGTGGTCAGGATGGTGGGCAGCTTGAAATAGTCGGCCAGGTCGGCCAGCGCCAGGACGTTGTTCTTGAACTGGTCGGGCTGGAAGTCCCGGACCAGGGACAGCAGGCCCACCTGGTGGTCGACCAGCAGCACCGCGGCCTGGGTCTTGTCGAGTTTCACATAGGGCTTGGTCATTGCGTACTCCATGAGGGAATTGCGCGCCCTGCGGCGCGCGGGGAACATCCGGGCGGACTCAACGTTGCGAGTCGAGCTGTTCGCCCTTCTTGATGACTTCCTGGGCCCGGTTGTAGCTTTCGATCAGCAACTGGTAGGGCGGGAAGATCTTGGTGTAGACCTCGGCCCACTTGGCCGCGTCTTCGCGGTGCCAGGTCTTTTGCAGCTCGGCCGCGACGGCGCCCGTGTCCATGGGCACGACGCCGGCCTGGACCACGCGCGCCAGGGTGATTTCCTGGGCCATTTTGCTGTAGGTGCCCGAGGCGTCGACCACCACGAAGACCTTGTAGCCCTCGGCCACCGCGCTGATGGCGGGGAACGCCATGCAGACGCTGGTGATGGTGCCGGCAATGATCAGGGTCTTGCGGCCGGTCGCCTTGACCGCGGCAACGAATTCAGGATTGTCCCAGGCATTGATTTCGCCCTTGCGCGCGACATATTTCGCGTGCGGGGCGTTTTCATGAATTTCGGGAATCAGCGGGCCGTTGGGGCCCTGCGGCACTGAGGCCGTGGTGATGACAGGCAGCTTCGCCAGGGTGGCCATGGAAGCCAGCGCGCCGGCGAGCGAGCGCAGCTCGGTCATCGGCATGTCGGCAACCGTCTGGAACAGGCCGCTTTGATGGTCGATCAGCAACATGACCGCATCGTTGGGATCGATGACGGGGCGCTGGCCATTGAAGTTGGCGGGGACGCTCATGGTGTGCTCCTGTTGACGTGGGGCTAACCATGCTAGGAGCAACGCCCGCCGCTGGGTAGGCGGGAGAAATGGGTTTCTGCGTCCCACTCGTCGGACGCTGCGAGCGCGCCCGCAGCTACTTCAGGGTGGGCACCTTGTGGCGCACCTGCGTGTCGTGTTCGCGCCTGGCCACTTCCTGGTACTCCGAACTGAGGAAGTCCAGCAGCTCGCGCACGCCGGGCAGCAGGCCGCGGCGCGACGGGAAGACAGCGTGCACACTGCCGGCTTCCGGCTGCCAGGGGGCGCCTACGTCCACCAGGGTGCCCGCGTCCAGTTCCTCGCGGATCATCAGCAGGGGCAGGGCGACCACGCCCACGCCGCGCAAGGCGGCCTGCTTCAGCGCCAGCATGTCATCCGTCACCAGCCGCGGCGTGAACGGCACGACGATGCGCGCGCCGTCCGGCCCGTCCAGCCGCCAATGGGATTCGCGCTGTTCCGTGCCCAAGGCCAGCGTGGGCAGTTCGTTCAGGGCTTGCGGATCCGCAGGCAGCTTGATGCTGCGCGCCAGCGCTGGACTGGCCACCAGGCACTGGCAGCTCATGCCCAGCGGTTTCATGATGAGGTCGCTGCTCTCGATGGGGCCGAAGCGCACGCGCACGGCGATATCGAAGCCCTCGCGCAGCACGTCGACGGGGCGGCTGAAGCTCTTCAGGTAAACGTGGACCTTGGGGCAGCGGACCATGAAGCGGGCCACCAGGTCGCCCAGGAAGTAGTAGATCAGCGCAGGCGGCGCGCTCAAGCGTATGGTGCCGGCAGGTTCGGCGCGGGTGCGGTCGATGACTTCCTGGGCGGCTTCCGCGCCTGCCAGCATCGACAGGCATTGCTCGTAATATTCCTGACCCAATTCGGTCACGGCGAAGCTGCGCGTGGAACGCTGGATGAGCCGCACGCCCAGCCGGTCTTCCAGCAGCGCAATGCGCCGGCTCAGGCGGGATTTTGGTATGCCCAGCGCTCGCCCTGCGGGTGCGAAGCCGCCGTTCTTGACGACCTGGACGAAGTAATAGAGGTCATTCAAGTCATGCATTGCTTCCCCGCTGTTCTGAAAATAGGACGTCAAGGGGAGCATATAACGGCTGCGGCGCCGTGCGGGCAGGTTTTCTTTTACATTTGAGCGTACCCTCAGGAGCCACCATGCCAGCTTCCGACCTCGCGGCGCTTGCCCGCGAAATCAAGGCGGCGCAGGACCATGCCTCTTACATTGCGCCGGTCACGGCACGGCGTCCGCGCTTCGACCTCGATGCCGCCTATGACGTGGCCGCTCGCATCCATCAGGCGCGGCTGGCCGAAGGCGCGCTGCTGGTCGGCCGCAAGATAGGTTTCACCAACGCCGCGATGTGGGCGGCGCTGGGCGTGGAATTTCCGGTGTGGGGGCGCGTCTATGAACACAGCGCGGTCTATGACGACACCGGCGAAGTCCATTGCCGCTTGGGCCGCTATGTCGAGCCGCGCATCGAACCCGAGATCGTGCTGCATTTCCATTGTGCACCGCCGCGCACGCGGGAGCCGGCCGCCATATTGGAATGCGTGGATTGGATCGCCCATGGGTTCGAACTGGTGCAGTCGCACTACCCCGCCTGGCAGTTCCAGGCCGCCGATACCGTGGCGGACAACGCCTTGCATGGCGCGCTGTACATCGGGCCGCTGATGGAGCCGGCCGAGCTCGGCCCGGGCCTGATCGAACGGCTGGCGGACTTCCGGGTGGAGCTGTCCTGCAACGGCATCCGCCGTGAAACCGGTACCGGCGCCAACGTGCTGGGCAGTCCGCTGGCGGCGCTGGCCCATCTGCTGGAGGTGGTCGGGGAACGCCCGGCCGACGAGGCGATCCAGGCGGGCGAACTGGTCACGACCGGCACGTTGACCAAGGCCTATCCGGTGCACGCGGGCGAAACCTGGAGCACCAGGCTCGACGGCATCGGCTTGCCGGGCCTGCGCATCGTGTTCGACGAGTGAGCCCGCGCCGGTTGCCGACGCGCAGGGGACGCTAGGCGCTGGCGCGCTGGTTCAAGGTCAGCGGGAACACTTCCTGGCGCGCGGCGGGCGCGCCGCCATTCAGGCGTTGCAGCAGCAGTTCTCCAGCGCGGGCGCCCAGCTTGCGGCTGTCCACGCCGATGGTGCTCAGGCCGGGCTCGATTTCGCGGGCGATGTCGGTATCGCCGAAACCCAGGATGGCGATGTCGCGCGGAATCGCCAGCTTGCGGTCGCGCGCCTCGAACAGCGCGCCCACCGCCAGCAGGTCGTTGGCGCAGAACACGGCGTCGAAGGCCTGGCCCATGGCGAGCAACCGGCCCAGGGCCGCGCGTCCGTCGGCGATGGTTTGCGCATTGTCCACGGCCAGTTCCGCCACCACCTGCAGGCCCAGTTCGGCAGCGGCGGCATTGAAACCCTGGCGCCGCAGTTCGCCGCGGCCGCCTTGGCGCGCCACGAAGGCGACGCGGCGATAGCCGCGTTCGGCCAGATGGCGCGCGGCCATGACGCCGCCGTCATAGTTGGAAAAGCCCACCAGCATATCGATCGGGTCGCGCGGATAGGCCCAGGTCTCCATGATGGGGATGCCCAGCTCGCGCAGCGACTGGCGGTTTTCCTCGAGCTCGATAACGCCGGTGAACAGCACCGCCGCGGGCCGCAAGGCGCGCAGCGACGCGATCATGCTGGTTTCCTTGGCGTAGGAATACGAGGTCTGCCCGACCATCAATTGATAGCCCTGCGGCTCCAGCACTTCGGCGCAGCCCTGCACGGCCAGCGCGAACTGCTGGCTGAGGATGTTGGAGACGAACGCCGCCACCACGCTGGACTGCCCGGAACGCAGGGCGCGCGCGTGCGGATTCGAGGCATAGCCGGTCTGCGCCACCACCTGCAGGATGCGGTCGCGCTTTTCCTGAGCCACTTTCTCGGGCTGGCGCAAGGCCCGCGACACCGTGATGGGCGATACGCCCGCCAGCCTGGCCACTTCCTCGATGCGCGGCGGCTTGGCGGGGGCGGCCGCGCGCGCGGGCGCGGCGGCGCCCTCGGGACGCACGCGCAGCACGTCGTCGTAGGTGGGGGCGGAAGGAGGCGCGGGCCGGTGGGTCATGCGGTTTCTTTTGATTGTTCCGGGATCAGGCGGCAGGCGTCAGGATATCAGCCTGGCCGACGGGACGCGCAACCTGGATCAGGCTGTCGCCGGATTCGCAGTCGGTATGCAGCCGCCGCGAAATCACGATACCCGATACCCGGAAGCGCAGGACTTCCTCTTCCGCGTCCAGCTGGTTGAGGTCATGGTAGTAGCCCGCGACGTCGCCCGCGCGCACGCTGGCTCCGATGTCCACCGCCGGCTCGAACCAGCCGCGCCGGGTGGCGAAGATGTTCTGTTCGTGGCTGTCCAGTTCCAGCAGCTGCATGGCGGGCGCGCCGGGCTGGTGCGGGCCGAGCACGGGCGCGTCGGTCACGCCCAGCTTCTGCAGCAGGTTGTCGATGGCGCGCTGGGTCGCGGCCAGTGTGGCGGGCGTCAGCGTGCCGCCGCCGCCGAACTCGCCGCTGATGCCGATCGCGCCGGCGCGCGCGGCCGCCGCCATGGAGGTGGGCGCATCGCGGCCATTGGCGGCGACGAAGGCGTGGCCCATGCCTAGCGAGCCCATCAGGTCCAGCGCGCGCGCCATGCGCTCGGGCGAGTCCTGGCGCTCGATCAGGGCGGTGGGCAGGTGCGCCATCGAGGTGCCGCCGGAATGGATGTCGAACACCACGTCGTGGCGCGGGAACAGTTCGTGTTCGAGGAAGTGCGCCAGGCGCTCGGTCGGGGTGCCGCCGGGCACGCCCGGGAAGGCGCGGTTGAGGTTGCCGTTATCCAGCGGCGAGCGCCGCCGCGCCGCCATCACAGCAGGCAGGTTGGCGAGCGGCAGGATGGTGACTTCGCCGCGCATGCGGGCGGGATCCAGGCGGCGGATCAGCCGGCCCAGGGCGACTTCGCCTTCGTATTCGTCGCCATGGTTGCCCGCCATGAGCAGCACGCGCGGGCCGCTGCCGTTGCGGATGCGGCAGATGGGCGTCTTGATCTGGTAGTAAGGCGAACGGTCCACCGAGTAGGGGGTGCCCAGGAAACTGAGCGCCTTGCCGTCGGCATCGAAATCTATGTCGTGAAACAGGCCGGTATGCATGGGGAGATACAACAGCGCCGCGCGAGGCGGCGCGAAGAGGGATCGGAAGGCCGCAGCAAGGCGCGCTTAGCGCAGCGCGGCGACCGCGGTCATTTCGACCCGCAGGTCGGGGTCGGCCAGGCGGGCCTCGACGCAGGCGCGGGCCGGCGGATTGGCGGGGTCGACCCAGGCGTCGTAGACGCTGTTCATGGCGTCGAAGTCGCCGATGGCGGGCAGGAACACGTCCACGGCCAGCAGGCGCGATTTGTCGCTGCCGGCCTCGGCCAGCAGCGCTTCGATCTTGGCCAGCACTTCGCGGGTCTGCGATTCCAGCGAGCCCTGGCGATTGTCGGCCACCTGGCCGGCGATGAACACGAAGCCGTTGTACGAGACGGCCTGGCTCATGCGCGAGCCGGATTTGTAGCGTTTGATCATGCGAGTCCTTTGATGAAGCCGATTACATCTGCGGCAGGGTCTGGGCTTCCTTGAACCACTTTTGCTGCAGCGCCGGCAGCTTGCCGTTCAGGCGGTTGGTGAAGAGGAAGGTATTGATCCAGTTCAGCAGGTTCTGCTGCCCTTGCTGCACGGCGGCTTGGGCGGGCGATTGGCGGATGAGGAACTTGAGTTCGGGCGCCTTCGCGGCGTTGTCCTCGGCCACCTTGAGCGCGATGGCGCTGTTCTCGGCGAACGACTCCGACTGACCGGCCAGATAGGCGGCCACGGCCGAAGGCGTGTCCTCGAAGCGCACCAGCTTGGCGCCCGGCGCGTTGTCGGTGAGCCAGATGTCCAGCGTGGAGCCCTTGGCGACGGCGATGCTGTGGCCCTTCAGTTCGTCCACGGTCTTGGCCTGCGGCATGCTGGCGCCGCCGTAGACGCCCAGGTTCACTGCGGCATAGGGCTGCGAGAACATGACCTGCTGGGCGCGTTCCGGGGTGGCGCCGGCGGCCGCGATCAGCACGTCGACCTTGCCGGCCAGCAGGCTGGGAATGCGGCTGGCGCCGGTGACCTGCACCAGCTCCAGCTTCACGCCCATGTCGGCGGCCATGAGCTTGGCCAGGTCGATGTCCAGGCCCGCGGCCTCGCCCTTGGCGTCCTTGAAGCCCCAGGGCGCGGCGTCCATCAGCACGCCCACGCGCAGCTTGCCCGCGCCCAGCACGTCCTGCAGTTTGTCGGCGGCCGAGGCGGGCGCGGCCAGGGAGAGACAGACGGCCGCGGCGGCGGCCAGCTTGGCGAACAGTTTCATGCAATGACTCCAGTGGCGGATGACTTAGTGGGAGGAAGGCGCGGCCGTGCCGATGAATTGGCGCAGCTCGGGGGTTTGGGGGTTGGCGAAGAGTTCGGCGGGCGGGCCTTGTTCCCAGACGCGGCCCTGGTGCATGAACACGACCTTGGAGGCGACGTTGCGGGCGAAGGCCATTTCATGCGTCACCAGCACCATGGTCATGCCCTGGCGCGCCATGTCTTCCATGACCTTCAGCACCTCGCCCACCAGCTCGGGGTCCAGCGCCGAGGTGACTTCGTCGAACAGCATCAGTTGCGGCGCCATGGCCAGGCAGCGCGCGATCGCCACGCGCTGTTGCTGGCCGCCCGACAGCAGGGCCGGATAGGCGTCGATCTTTTCGGCCAGGCCGACGCGGCGCAGCACGTCCAGCGCCAGCGCGCGGCCCTGCGACTTGGCGATCTTGCCGTTGAGCGTGGGCGCCAGCGTGATATTGCGTTCCACGTTCAGGTGCGGGAACAGGTTGAACTGCTGGAACAC
This sequence comes from Achromobacter sp. PD1, assembly GCF_048541815.1. Lineage (NCBI taxonomy): Bacteria > Pseudomonadati > Pseudomonadota > Betaproteobacteria > Burkholderiales > Alcaligenaceae > Achromobacter > Achromobacter sp. PD1. The sequence goes on along the minus strand of NZ_CP183349.1, from coordinate 4,306,892 downwards.
GATGCCCACGCGCTGGCGGAACTGGCGCAGGCCGGGCATGCCGGCGTGGATCCGTTCGCCGCCGATGCGGATGTCGCCGTCGTCCACCGTCTCCAACGCGTTCAGGCAGCGCAGCAGGGTGGACTTGCCCGAGCCGGAGCGGCCGATGATGGTGACGATCTCGCCTTCGTTGACCTCGAGCGAGACGCCGTTGAGCACCGCGTTGGCGCCGAAGCGTTTGTGGATGTTGGAGACTTCAACGAGCGCCATGGAAGCGGCCCTCCAGGTTACGGGCCCACATCGTCAGGGGCAGGCACGCCGCGAAGTACAGCAACGCGACGCAGGAATAGACCAGCAAGGGCTGGAAGGTGGCCGCGCTGGCGATCTGCCCGGCGCGCGCCAGTTCGACAAAGCCCACCACCGAGGCCAGCGAGGTGCCCTTGACGAGCTGCACCAGGAAGCCCACGGTGGGCGGCAGCGACAGGCGGAACGCCTGCGGCGCGATCACGTGGCGGAACTGGTGCCACTTGGACAGACCCAGGCAGGCGGCCGCTTCCCATTGCTCGTGCTTCACGGCCTGGATGCCGCCGTACCAGATCTGGCCCAGGAAGGCCGCCGTGTAGATGATGAAGGCGACGCTGACGGCGGTCAGCGCGGGCACCTCGATGCCCAGGAACACCGGCATGCCGAAGTAGAAGAACATCAGCAGGCCCAGGAGCGGCACGCCCTGGACCAGTTGCTGCATGGCCGCGGCCAGCCAGCGCAGCGGCGCCGAGCGGTGGCCGCGCAGCAGCGCCAGCCCCAGGCCCAGCGGGGCGCCGATGGCCAGCGCGATCAGCACCAGGGCCACGGTCCATTGCAGCGCGCTGAGCAGGGAGGCGAAATCACTCAGGGTAAACGTACGCATGCTCGCGACTCCTAGCGGCGCACGGGCCAGGTGAAGGCCAGGCTGCCGGCCAGGGCCAGCAAGGCCTTGGTGATCAGCACCAGCGTGAAATAGATGCCGCAGATCACGGCATAGACCTCGAAGCTGCGGTAGGTGCGGCTTTCGATGAAGCTGCCGGCATGGAACAGGTCCTCGGCCGATACCTGCGAGGCCAGCGAGGTGCCGAGCAGCAGAATGACCAGCTGCGTGCCCAGCGCGGGGTAGACGTTGCGCAAGGCGGGCGCCAGCACGATGTGGCGGTACACCTGCCAGGTGCTCAGACCCAGGCAATGGCCGGCCTCGATCTGGCTGCGCGGAATGGAGTCCAGGCCGGCGCGCAGGATCTCGATGGCGTAGGCCCCGAAATACAGGCTGAGCGCCAGCGCCGCGGCCACGAAGGGCGGCATGCGCAGGCCCAGCCCCGGCAGGATGAAGAACACGACGAACAGCTGGATCAGCGACGGCGTGTTGCGGAACACCTCGACATAGGCGCGCAGCGCCAGCTTGACCGGCTTGGGGCCATGGCGCGTCAGCAGGGCGCCGGCCAGGCCGATGGCCAGCCCCGCGACCACGGCGATGACGGTCAGCTCCAGCGTGACCTGGATGCCGTCCCAGAGCTGTTCGCGGTAGCGCCAGATCTGTTGGAAGTTCAGCTGTTGCATGGCTTATCCGAAGAACGTGCGGTAGGCCGACTGCACGCGGCCGTCCGCGTCCAGGCCGAAGAAGACGCGCCAGCGGTCCAGACAGGTGCAGGGATGCGAGATGCCGAACTCGATCACGTCGCCCGGCGCCAGCTCGCTGTCCGGCGCGATGGCGAGGAAGGCGTGCTGGTCGTTGAGCCGCGTGACGCGGGCTTGCATATCCCAGCCGGGCAAGGCCGCGCCGCCGCGGAAGGCGGCCAGCGGCGCGGGCAGGTCCTGGTCGTAGGACACGTCGCGCATGCCGAAGCCGCAGATCGCCAGGCCCGGTTCCGGGCGCGACAGGACTTCGCCCCACAGGCGCAGGGCCGGCCGGAAGTCGGCGGCGGCGTTGCGCGCCTGGCCGTCGACCTGGAAGCCCGCGCGGGCGTCCATGGCCTGCAGCGCGCGCTGGTAGGTGCCGTGGTCATGGAAGAAGATGGCGCCGCTGCGCAGCACCAGCTGGGCATTGCCGTCCTCGGCCAGCCAGCCCTTGGCCGCCTGCGTGACATGGTCGAAGAAGGCCGAGCCGCCCGCGGTGAACACCAGCGGCGCGTGCGGCGCCAGCGCGCGCACTGCCTTGAACGCGCGGGCGGCGCGCTCCATCAGCGCGGCGATATTGCTGGCGGTGAGCGCCGCGTCCGAGCTCGCGACGGCGCCTTCGTAGGTGGCCACGCCCGCCAGCGCGAGCTTGTCGCCCTGCTCGCGGATCGCGGCCAGGATGGCCGCGACCGCGGCATCGTCGCGCGCGCCCGCGCGGCCGCCGCCGACTTCCACCAGCACCTCCACGGGCCGGCCGGCTTCAGCGGCCGCGGCGGCCAGCGAACGCACGGTGTCGGCGGAGTCCGCGAACGCCAGCAGGCGCGCGTCGGGGTAGCCTGCAAGCAGCTTGCCCAGGCGGGCGCCGCTGGCCGCGCCGCCGATCTCGTTACCCAGCATCAGGCGGGATACGCCGGCGCGCAACAGCACGGCGGCCTGCTGCAGGTTGGCGACGGTGGCGCCCCAGGCGCCTGCGTCGAGCAGGCGCTGCACGATCTGCGGCGACATCGGCGTCTTGGCATGCGGCGCCAGCGCCGCGCCGTGGCTGCGGGCGTACTGGAAGATCTGCTCGACGTTGTGGGCGAAGGCGGCCTCATCCAGCGTCAGGACGGGCAGGGCCATGTTGCCGCTCCTGGGCTGCCAGCCCCGGGCTGCGACGCCGCGCAGCGGGACGGCGGGTTCGCCCGGAGGAATGCCCCGGTAGGTGTCGTCCAGTGGAGTATCGAGCAGGGTTTCCAGGAAGGGATTCATGTGGCCGCCGAAGAAAAATCAGGGTTATGACAACGTTGTCATTTGATGGCGGCAGTCTAATGGTAACGTTGTCAAATTAGGATTAGGGCAATCCCCTAGGGATGCCGGACCGGCGGCTCAGGCTGGCGCCGAGGCGGTTTCGTCCTTCCAGCGCTGCTTGTCGCGCAAGGGCGGCGAACCGAACAGGCGGCTGTATTCGCGGCTGAATTGCGACGAGCTTTCGTAGCCCACGGAATGGGCCGCCAGCGCCACGCCGGCGTCATCGGTCAGCATCAGGCGCCGCGCTTCCTGCAGGCGCAGGTGCTTCTGGTATTGCAGCGGGCTCATGGCGGTGGCCTGCTTGAAATGATGATGCAGCGAGGACACGCTCATGTGCACGTCGCGCGCGATCTCTTCCACGCGCAGGGGCAGGGCATAGTTGTCGCGCAGGATGCGGATGGCCTTGGCCACGCGGTTGAGCTGGCTGTCCTGCAGCACCGACTGGCGCAGCACCGCGCCCTGGCCGTTCATCAGCAGGCGGTACAGCAGTTCGCGCTTGACCAGGGGCGCCAGGATGGGAATGTCGCGCGGCGTGTCCAGCAGGCGCAACAGGCGCAGCACCGCGTCCAGCAGCGCGCCGCCCAGCGGATTGACGCAAAGCGCGCGCGCGGCTTCGGCCGGCGGCTGCGGCGGCAGGCTGTCGTCGCTGATCAGCGCGGTGATCTCCTCTACGTTCAGGTCCAGCCGCAAGCCCAGATAGGGCAGGGTCGGGCTGGCGACGGACACCTTGGCCACGACCGGCAGATCCACCGAGGAAATCAGGTAATGGAAGGGGTCGTACTCGTAGGCTTCATCGCCGATGAGCAGGCGCTTGGATCCCTGGGCGATGACGCCCAGGGCGGCTTTCTGCAGTCCGGGCTTGGCGCCGGTGGGCTGCGAAATGCGGTGCAGGAACAGGCCCTCGATGGGCGTGTCCAGCGAACCCTCCAGGTCTCCGGTCATGCGTTCCAGCGTGCAGAGCAGTTCGCGCCGCGCCGGCTCATAGGCGACGTCCAGGGCCGGGACGGCGACGCTGGCGGCAAGTGCGGATGTGATGGTCATGGGGGCTCCCGTGGCGCGCCGTGCCGGGTAGGCATAGGGCGGCGGAAAGTCGGAGGATTGGGTGGCTTTCAGTGTATGCCTAAGCGAGCCTGCGTCCAGGCGGCGGCGCTTTTCATGGAGAAATGGGCAGAAAACTCGGAGGAATGAGCGGCCAGGCGCCACAGGCGGGGCAGCGCTGCAGGATTGGGCAAAAAAAGGGCAGGATCAAGCAGCGTCCGCGCCGGCCCCTGGACGCATACTTGCCTTCATCCCGGCAGGCGGGCCGCGGCCATTCCATCCCGGAGCGCCGGCTCCCGCCCAGCCCTTGAAGGAGCGCAACCATGCGGTACAAGAAATTCGGAAGCACCGGCCTGTTCGTGTCGGAACTCTGCCTGGGCACCATGACCTTCGGCGGCGAAGGCGAACTGTGGAGCAAGATCGGCAGCCTGCAGCAGGAAGACGCCAACCGGCTGGTGGGCCGCGCATTGGATGCCGGCGTCAATTTCATCGACACGGCCGACGTGTACTCCGAGGGCCGCTCGGAGGTCATCACCGGGCAGGCGCTGCGCGACCTGAAGGTGGCGCGCGAGGACGTCGTGATCGCGACCAAGGTGTTCGGACAGACGGGCGCCGGCGTCAATGCGCGCGGCAACTCGCGCTCGCACATCATGGACGGCGTCAAGAAGAGCCTGTCGCGCCTGCAGCTGGATCATATCGACCTCTACCAGATCCATGGCTTCGATCCCGCCACGCCGGTGGAAGAAACGGTCAGGGCGCTGGACAATCTGGTGCAGCATGGACACGTGCGCTATGTCGGCGTGTCCAACTGGGCCGCCTGGCAGATCATGAAGGCGCTGGGCATCGCTGAACGCCTGGGGCTGGCGCGCTTCGAATCGCTGCAGGCCTATTACACGATCGCCGGCCGCGACCTGGAGCGCGAGATCGTGCCCATGCTGCAAAGCGAAGGCGTGGGCCTGATGGTATGGAGTCCGCTGGCGGGCGGCCTGCTCAGCGGCAAGTACAGCCGCGACGGGCAGGCCGAAGCCGGCAGCCGCCGCGCCGCCTTCGACTTCCCGCCGGTGGACCAGGAACGCGCTTATGACAGCATCGAGGTCCTGCGGCGCGTCGCCGGCGCGCGCGGCGTATCGGTGGCGCAGGTGGCCCTGGCCTGGCTGCTGCACCAGCAGGCCGTGACCAGCGTCATCATCGGCGCCAAGCGCGTGGAGCAGCTGGACGACAATCTGGCGGCCACGGCGATACGCCTGACGGCGGACGAACTGGCCGAACTCGACCAGGTCAGCGCCCTGCCGCCGGAGTATCCGGGCTGGATGCATGTGCGCCAGGGCGAATACCGGCGCAAGCAGCTGAGCGAATCCGGCGCGGTGTAAAACGCCGGAGGCGGGCGGGGCCGCCGCCGGCATGGCTGGCGTCCGGCGCGCCGGACCTCGCGCCGTGCCGCGGCGACTAGAATGTCATGCACTTTGCTGTGTATGGATTCTTGTCTTGAAGGGACACGCGTGGCCATTCCGTATCTACGCCGCCTGACGGCCGTCAGCCGCAGCCCCCAGGCCAACAGGCACCTTGCTTACGTCCTGACTTTTACCGCCGGCGCGGTCAACGCCGGCGGCTTCCTGGCCGTGCAGCAATACACCTCGCACATGTCCGGCATCGTCTCCATGATGGCCGATAACCTGGCGCTGGGCGGGGTGATCGTGGTGCTGCAGGGCCTGGCGGCGCTGCTGTCCTTTCTGGCCGGCGCCGCCAGCTCGGCCTTCCTGATCAACTTCGGGCGCCGCTCGCGCCTGACCAGCGAATACGCCATGCCGCTGCTATACGAAGCCGTGCTGCTGCTGGGCTTCGGCTTGCTGGGCGCCAACCTGGAGACGCTGCGCTGGTTCTATGTGCCGGGCACCGTCATGCTGCTTTGCTACATCATGGGTCTGCAGAACGCCATGATCACCAAGCTGTCGCGCTCCGAGATCCGCACCACGCACGTGACGGGCATGGTCACCGATATCGGCATAGAACTGGGCAAGCTGTTTTACTGGAACATGGCCAAGGGGGATCCCGCATCCATGCGGCCGGTGCGCGCGGACCGTAGCAAGCTTGTCGTGCTCACCGTGCTGGTGTCGTTGTTCTTCGTCGGCGGCGTGACGGGCGCGTATTCCTTCTTCAACTTCGGGTTCGGCTCGACGGTGCCGCTGGCGCTGATGCTCATGGCGTTGGCCGCGGTGCCCATCGTGGACGACATCCGCAGCCTGCTGCCGCGCATGTAGGGCCGGGACGCCCGCCGCCGCGCCGGCGAACTACAATGCCCCGCACCGATACACAGGAGGCAGACCGGGCATGGACGCGGAATTCTGGCTGGAGCGTTGGCGCGAAGGGCGCACGCATTTTCATCAATCGCGGGTCACGCCGCTATTGCAGAAGTATTGGCCGACGCTGGGCGTACCCAAGGACGGCCGGGTGCTGGTGCCGCTTTGCGGCAAGTCGCTGGACATGGTGTGGATCGCGGCCCAGGGGCATTCCGTGCTGGGCGTCGAACTGTCGCAGCTCGCGGTCGAACAGTTCTTCGAGGAAAACGAGCTCAAGCCGCTCACGCACGTGTCCGTCTACGGCAAGCACTACGTGGCGGGCAGCATCGAAATCATCTGCGGCGACATCTTCAAACTGGACGCGCAACTGCTGTCGCATTGCGTGGGCGCCTATGACCGCGCTGCGCTGGTGGCGTTGCCCGATACCATGCGCGCGGACTACGTGCGCCACGTCTACGGCAATCTGTCGCCCGCCTACCAGGGACTGCTGATCACGCTGGACTATCCGCAGGAAGAAATGCCGGGGCCGCCGTTCTCTGTCGTGGACAGCGAAGTGCAGAACATCTTTGCGGGCGTGTCGCCCGCCAGGATCATCGATCGCCGCGACATCCTGGAAAAGGAACCGAAGTTCCTGGCAGCCGGCGTCAGCCGGCTGGACACGGTGGTCTACCACCTGGGCGCGCAGGAGTGAAGAAAGCGCCCGCCCGCGTTCGGGCGGGCGCTGCCTGCGATGCTCTCAGGTCATCAGCCAGCCGCCGGCCACGTCCAGCACCTGGCCGGTGACGAAGCGGGCCTGGTCCGACGCGAAGAACAGGCAGGCATCCGCCACTTCCTCCGGCGTGCCCAGGCGGCGCAGCGCGGTCACCTGCGCGACCGCGTCATTGATCTCCTTGGGCACGGTTTTCAGCAAGGGCGTGCTGATGCGTCCCGGCGCCAGGGCGTTGACCGTGACCTGGTGCTCGCCCAGTTCGGCGGCCCAGTGGCGCGTCAGGCCGATCAGGCCAGCCTTGGTGGCCGCGTAATGCGCCGCCACGATGTCGCAATAGGCGCGGCCGGCCACCGACGACATGTTGATCACGCGGCCCTGGCGCTCGCGCACCATGTGCGGCGTGGCCAGGTGCGTCATGTAGAACACGCTGTTCAGGTTGACGGCGACCACGTTCTCCCATTCCCTGGGCGGCATCTCCCAGACCTTCAGCGCGCGTCCATCGGTCTTCGGTGAAATGCCGACGTTGTTGACCAGGATGGTGGCCGGACCCAGCTCCGCGCTGATGCGTTCGTAGGCCGCCTGGCACTCCTCGAAGCGCGCGACGTCCGCGTGCACGAAGCAGACTCCGTGGCCGCGCTTGCGCAGTTCCTTTTCGTAAGCCTGGCCGCCCTGCGCATTGAAATCGATGAGGCCCACGCGGCCGCCTTCGGCCAGGAAGCCTTCGACGATGGCCGAACCTATGCCGCCGACCGCGCCGGTCACGATGGCGACCTGGTCCTTGAAGCGCCCGCTCATGCGGCCACCTTCAGCATGATCTTGCCGATGTGTTTGCTGCTTTCCATCAGCGTATGCGCCTGGGCCGCTTCCGCCAGCGGGAACACCTTGTGGATGCGCGGCAGGCATTGCCCCTGTTCCATCAGCGGCAGCACCTTTTCCGCCAGCTTGCGGGTGATCGCACCCTTGTCCTCGTCGGAGCGGGGGCGCAATGTGGAGCCGGTGAATTGCAGGCGCTTGAGCATGATGGGCATGGCGTCGATCTCGGCCTTGCTGCCCTCCAGGAAAGCGATCTGCACCAGCCGGCCATTGAGCGCCAGCAGCCGCAGGTTCTTGTTCATGTAGGCGCCGCCCACCATGTCCAGGATCACGTCCACGCCCGCGCCGCCGCTGCCCTGGCGCACCGCTGCCTCGAAGTCGGCCTCGCGGTACAGCACGGCATGGTGCGCGCCGGCGGCCAGGCAGGCGTCGGCCTTTTCCTGATTGCCCACCGTGGTCCAGACTTCGGCGCCAAAGGCGCGCGCCAGCTGGATCGCGGTCAGGCCGATGCCGCTGGAACCGCCGTGCACCAGGAAGCGCTCGCCGGCCGCCAGACGGGCGCGGTCGAACACATTGGTCCAGACGGTGTAGTAGTTCTCGGGGATGGCGGCGGCCGTCAGCAAGTCCAGGCCGCGCGGCACGGGCAGGCAATGGCGTTCGTCCGCCAGGCAGTATTGGGCGTAGCCGCCGCCCGGCGTCAGCGCGCAGACCTGGTCGCCGACTTTCCAGAGGCTGGCGTCGGGTCCGGCGGCGATGACGGTGCCGGACACTTCCAGCCCCAGGTGGGGCGAGGCGCCCGGAGGCGGCGGATAGGAGCCCGAGCGTTGCAGCACGTCGGGGCGGTTGACCCCGGCGTAGGCGACCTCGATCAGCACCTGGCGGCCGGCGGGCGCTTCCATGTCGCGTTCGGCCAGGCGCATGCAGTCGGGCGCGCCGCCCTGGCCGTGGTCGATGTATGTGCAGCGTAAAGACATAAGGAATCCTTGGTATCAATGGCCCAGATAGGCCTTCTTCACATGCGGGTCGCTCAGCAGCTCCGCGCCGGTGCCGGTGCGCACGATGGCGCCGTTCTCCAGCACGTAGCCGCGGTCCGCCAGCCGCAGCGTGCGGAACACGTTCTGCTCCACCAGCAGTACGGTCACGCCGTGCGCGGTGACGCCGCGGATGATGTCGAACATCTGTTGCACCAGCAGCGGCGACAGGCCCAGCGAGGGTTCGTCGAACACCAGCAGCTTGGGATCGGCCATCATGCCGCGGGCGATTGCCACCATCTGCTGTTCGCCGCCGGAAAGCGAGCCGGCGTACTGGTTCAAGCGTTCCTGCACCCGCGGGAAGATGCCCAGCACCTCGTCCAGCTTGCGCTGCACGATGGGGCGCGCGGCGCGCTTGTACGAACCCATCAGCAGGTTGTCGCGCACCGTGAAGTGCGGGAACAGCTGGCGGCCTTCGGGAATCATGGTGATGCCCGCGTCGACGATGTCGTAGGGCTTGCGGTTGGTCAGGTCCTGGCCTTCGAACTCGACCTTGCCTTCCATGGCGGCGATGACGCCGCACAGCGTCTTCAAGGTGGTGGTCTTGCCGGCGCCGTTGGCGCCGATCAGCGTGACGATCTCGCCCGCATGGACCTCGAAGTTAAGGCCGTTCAGGACCTGGCTCTTGCCGTAGCCCGAGGACAGATTCGAAACCTTAAGCATCCTGGTACTCCTTGCCCAAATAGGCCTCGATGACGGCGGGGTTCTCCACCACGTCCTTGGGCGCGCCGCTGACCAGCACCGCGCCTTCGTTCAGCACGATGATGCGGTCGGACAGCGCCATGGTGGCCTGCATCATGTGCTCGATCAGCAGCACCGACACGCCGGAATCTCGGATGCGCCGGATCATCTGGATCGACTTCTCGATGTCGGTGGGGTTCAGCCCGGCCATCACCTCGTCCAGCAGCAGGATGCGGGGCTTGATCGCCAGCGCGCGGGCGACTTCCAGGCGCTTCATGCCGCCCACGGTCAGGTTGCGCGCCTCGATGTCCAGGTACTTCACCAGGTCGGTCTGCTCGGCGACCTTAAGCGCGATCTGTTCGGCCTCGTCCCGGTTCGAGGTGCGGATAAAGGCGCCCAGCATGATGTTCTCCAGCACGGTCAGGCCGGTGAACGGCTTGGCGATCTGGAAGGTGCGGCCCAGCCCCTGGTGCGCGAACTCGTCGGGCGTCTTGCAGGTGACCCATTTGCCTTGCGCGTCCAGCATGGTGATGCCGCCCTTGTCCGGCGACAGGAAGCCCGACAGCAGGTTGAACACCGTGGTCTTGCCCGCGCCGTTGGGGCCGATCATGCCCAGGATCTCGTTCTGGTTCAGCGTCAGCGACACGTCGTTGGTGGCGCGCAGGCCGCCGAAGCTCTTGAACAGCTTGTCGGCCTTGAGCACCGGCTGATCCGTGCGATCGGCGTTGTGCAGGCGCAGTTCATCGGCCAGCTTGAGCTTGGCGCGAGGTGCGCCCAGATAGGGCAGACGCGACAGCCAGCGTTCGATGGCCGGGCCGAAGGCGCCGGCCAGGCCGCGCGGAATGGTCAGCACCACCGCGACCAGGATCAGGCCGTAGATCAGCCCGTGCATGCCGTTGCCCACGCTGCTGAGCCAGCCGCGCGCCAGTTCGGCGATGGGCAGCACCAGGAAGGTGCCGGCGATGGGGCCGGCCACCGTGCCCAGGCCGCCGATCAGCGCGAACATGGCCACCTGGATCGACAGTTCCAGCGAAAACGCCGAGCTGGGGTCCACGAAGGTCAGGTAGGTGATGTGGAAGGTGCCGATGATGCTGGTCAGCATGGCCGACACGACCGCGGCGATGATCTTCATGCGCACGGTATGGATGCCGACCGCCAGCGCCGCGTCCTCGCGTTCGCGGATCGCGATCAGGTAGTGGCCGATGCGCGACTTGCGGATGTACCAGGAGGCCCAGGTCACCAGCAGGAACAGGCCAAAGGCGATGATCACGTAATTGACCTTCTCGCGGAACACGATCCAGGTCCAGCCTATGTTCAGCGGCAGGCTGATGCCGCTGGAGCCGCCCGTCCAGCTTTCCTCGTGGATCACCAGGAGTCGCACCACTTCCAGGATCGCAATGGTGGCCAGCGCGAAGAACGGGCCGCGCAGCCGCAGGGTGGGGTAGCTGATCAGGATGGCGACCGCGCCCGAGATCACCGCGCCCGCCAGCATGCCGAACCACGGCGAAATGCCGAAGTTCTGCGTCAGCAGCGTGGCGGTATAGCCGCCGATGCCATAGAACACGGCGTGGCCCAGGGACAGCTGGCCGGCGTAGCCGCCGACGATGTTCCAGGCCACGGACAGGGCCGAAAACACGAACAGCAGCACGAACAGGTTGGTCCAGAATGGCGTGCCCATGATCACGGGCACAAGGAACATCGCGATCAGCAGGATGAGGCTGACGTAGGTCTTGGGGTGTCGGATATCGGGAAACACATCTCGCTCCTTGTTGCTCTGATCACTCTGTGCCGACGCCGAACAGGCCGTTCGGACGCAGCACCAGGATCAAGAGGAAGATCCCGAAATAGACGACCTCTTTCAGGTCGGGGGCGATGTAGAAGCCGGCCAGCGTGTCCACGATGCCGATGATCATGGAACCGGCCACCGCGCCGTACAGGCTGCCCAGGCCGCCCAGCACCACGATCACGAACGCCGTCAGCACGAAGTACGTGCCCACGGTGGGAAACACCGGATATTGCGGCGCCAGCAGGCCGGCGGCGATGCCGACGAAGGCCGTGCCCAGGCCGAAGGCGATGGCGTAGACGTTGTTGACGTTCACGCCCATCAGGGTCGCGGCGTAGCGGTGCTGCGCCACGGCCCGCAGCGCGCGGCCCAGGTAGGTGCGGTGCATGAAGAGGTGCAGCAGCACCGCCAGGGTCAGGCCGATCACGAAGGTAACGAGCTGCCCGGTCACCATCGAATAGGGGCCGATGTCGATGGCATTGGTGCCCAGCTCCACCGGCGCGCGGTAGACGTTGGCGCCGAAGATCACCAGGGCGAGATTCAGCAGGATGGTGGACACGCCCACCGTGGCGAAGATCTGGATGTGCTGGTCGGCGTTGAGCAGCGGCTGGATGATGCCCTTCTGCGTCAGCGCGCCCAGCGCGAACAGGATGACGGCGACGGGTACCAGGCCGGCATAGGGATGCACGCCGAATTGCGCCGCGATCAGATAGACCATGTACATGCCTATCATCAGGAACTCGCCGTGCGCGAAGTTCACGACGCGCACCACGCCGAAGATCAGCGTCAGCCCCAGGCTGATGATGGTGTACGCGCCGCCTAGCAACAGGCCGTTGATGACCAGTTGAATGAATAGTTCCATGTTGCAACCTCTTAGAACGGGTGGCGGCCCCGGCCCGGCCGTGTCGTCGGCCGAACCGGGGCGCGCGGACCCCGGGAAACGTCAGGCGCCCCCGAGCGCCTGAGCACTGGCGTGGCGCTTATTTCTTGAAGACGGGCTTGCCGAGTGCGAGGTTGCTGGGTGCGATGGTGACCAGCTTGCCGTCCTGCCACTGCATCACGTAGAACGTGGATGCGTTGTTCTGGCCGTCTTCGCCGAAGTCGAAGGCCCAGCCGTTCGCGGTCTGGCCGGCCGGCTTCTTGTAGGCCAGGACCGCGGCGCGGATCTTGTCCTTGTCGGTGGACTTGGCGTTGCCGATGGCTTCGAAGAAGGCCTTGGCGCCGACGTAGTTGGTCAGGCTGTGGCCGGATTGGGGGTCGCTCTTGTAGGTGGCTTTGTAGGCTTCCAGGAACTTGTCCAGGCCGGGCGCGCCCGCGGGGTTGATGGAGGATTGCGGGAAGTCCAGGTCGAACACGCCGTTCATGTCGGCGCCCACGGCCTTGGCGGTGTCCGCCAGCGAATAGCCGCCGCCCGCGCCGATCACGACCTTGGGCTTGAAGCCCGCGGCGCGCGCCTGGCTGAAGAACAGGATGGCGTCGTTCTGGTAGGCCGTCTGCAGCACCACGTCGACCTTGGCGCCCTTCAGGCGCAGGATCAGCGAGGACAGGTCCACGGTCTTGGCCGAGTACGGCAGCACTTCCGCGACCGTATAGCCCAGCTCCTGCGCGCGCTTCTTCTCGGTGGCGGCCACGTCGGTGCCGTAGGGGCCGTCCTCGTGGATGATGCCGATCTTGATGTCCTTGGGGTTCAGCCCCATGCCCGGCGCGATGGTGTCGTGCAGCGCGTTGACCACCGACACGCCGTACAGCGCGGTGTTGGGGTTGCTGCGGAACAGGTACTTGTAGCCGCGGGTGGTGATCTTGTGCGCGGTGGCGCCCAGTTCGAAATAGGGCACGCCGGCCAGCTCGGTCACGGGCGAGGCCGCATAGGAGATGCCGGAAGCGTAGCTGCCGAACACGCCGACCACGTTGGAGGAAATCAGGCGCTTGGTTTCCGACACGGCTTGCGTCGGATCGACGGCGTCGGCCTTGATGATCTCGATCTTTTCGCCGTTGACCCCGCCGGCGGCATTGATCTCATTGACGGCCAGTTCCAGGCCGCGATAGCTCTCTTGTCCCAGAAGCGCGAGCGCGCCGCTGAACGGGAAGAGGGCACCTACCTTCATGTCGGCCGCTGCGGTGCCGCTTGCCAGCGCGCCGCACAGGCCCAGCGCCAAAGCAATTTTGTTGAACTTGAACACTGTCTACGCTCCTTTGTCGGTATGGGATGCGGACTTTCTTGTTTGGTCCGTTTTTTTAAATATATGATATATCGGCCGGGCGGGTAGCAAACCCCGCCTTGGATTCTAGTTGGGGCCGTAACCCGCCGAATCGGGGAATTCCCTAAAGCCGCATGAATAAAGACTTAGCGGGCTGATATCAAACAAATGGCGGGGGTTTTACGGCTTTGGGATGAAGCATTCCGGTGGCTGCAACGGTTGCAACAAACGCTAGAAAATAGCTGTTTTTTTCATATATCGTATATCATCGATCGGCCGTTTTTCATAAGAATCAGGAGACAGAGGCATGTTCGAGGAAGTGGATTTCGCCGGGAAAAAGGTGCTCATCACCGCCGGCGCGGACGGGCTGGGCCTGGAGATGGCGAAGGTGTTCCGCCATGCCGGCGCCTCCGTGTTCGTATGCGACGTGAACCAGGAGCGCCTGGCCGCGCTGCCGGCTGAATTGCCCGGCGTGCATGCGGCCCTGGCCGACGTCTCGGACGAAGACAGCGTCGCCGCGCTGTTCGACCAGGTCCGCGCCAAGCTGGGCGGCCTGGACATCCTGGTCAACAACGCGGGCGTGGCCGGTCCCACCGGCTACGTCGAAACCCTGTCCAAGGCGGACTGGGACCGCACGCTGGCCGTGAACATCACCGGGCAATTCCTGTGCGCGCGCCAGGCCATCGGCCTGCTCAAGGAGTCCAAGGCCGGCGTGATGATCAATCTGTCGTCCGCGGCCGGCCATCTCGGCTTTGCCGGGCGCTCCGTCTATTCCGCCTCGAAGTGGGCGGTGATCGGCTTTACCAAGTCCCTGGCCATCGAGCTGGGTCCCTATGGCATCCGCGTCAACGCCATCCTGCCGGGCGCGGTGGAAGGGCCGCGCATCCGCGCCGTCATCGCGGCCAAGGCGGATACGCTGGGCCGGCCGGTGGAGGAGATCGCCGCGCAGTACGAGAACCAGGCCGCGCTGGGCCGCATGGTCACGGCGCGCGATATCGCCAACATGGTGCTGTTCAATGCCAGCGAGGCCGCCCGCAGCGTTTCGGGGCAGGCCATCGTGGTGGACGGCTTCACGCAGAAGCTCTACTGATGGACGCCGGGTCCAAGGCGCAGCGCGCCGCCATCATCGGAACCGGCCTGATAGGCCAGGGTTGGGCCATCGTGTTCGCCCGCATGGGCTGGGAAGTGCGCCTGCATGACGTCAATGCCGCGATGCTGGCCGAAGCCCGCGGCCTGATCCTGCGGCAGCTGCGCGAACTTGAAGCCCAGGGCTTGCTGACGGACGCCGAAGCCATAGGCGGACGCGTCCATGTGGCAAGCAGCCTGGCCGATGCCTTGAAGGGCGCCCGCTACATCCAGGAGAACTCGCCCGAGAATCTGGAAATCAAGCGGGCGCTGTTTGCTGAACTGGACGCGGCGGCCGAACCCGACGCCATCATCGGCAGCTCCACATCCAGCATCCCCGCCAGCGAATTCACCGGGCATCTGCCCGGACGCCACCGCTGCCTGGTGGCGCACCCGGTGAATCCGCCGTACCTGATCCCGGTGGTGGAACTGTGCCCCGCGCCCTGGACCAGCCCGCAGGCCGTCGATTCCGCCCGCGCCGTCATGGCCGGCATCGGCCAGAAACCCGTGCTGGTGCGGCGCGAAATCGAAGGTTTCATCCTGAATCGCCTGCAAGGCGCGCTGCTGCATGAGGCGTTCCGCCTGGCCAGCGCGGGCGTCGCCAGCGCCGAGGACATCGACGCCACGGTGAAGGACGGCCTGGGCCTGCGCTGGTCGTTCATGGGGCCGTTCGAAACCATAGACCTCAACGCACCCGGCGGCATTGCCGACTATTGCGCGCGCTACGGCGGGCTGTACCAGTCCATCGCCGCGACCCAGGGCGAACCCGTCGCCTGGGACGGCGCGCTGGTCGACGCGCTGTCGGAGGAACGCCGCGGCCTGCTGCCGCAGGAAGATCTTGCCAAGCGCCGCTTCTGGCGCGATGAAAAACTGATGCGCCTCATGCGCCATAAACAGGACAACGGAGACAACAATGGCTAAGCCCAAGCAGAAAGTCATCATCACTTGCGCCGTGACGGGCGCCATCCATACGCCCAGCATGTCGCCGCACCTGCCGGTGACGGCCGACGAGATCGCCGAAGCGGCCATCGGCGCGGCCAAGGCGGGCGCGGCGGTGCTGCACCTGCATGCGCGCGATCCGCAGACCGGCAAGCCGTCGCAGGACCCGGCGCTGTTCAAGCCCTTTCTGGAGCGGATCAAGCGGGAAACGGACGCCATCATCAACATCACCACCGGCGGCAGCCCGCATATGACGGTGGAAGAGCGCATGCGTCCGGCCACCACCTTCAAGCCGGAGCTGGCGTCCCTGAACATGGGGTCCATGAACTTCGGCCTGTACCCGATGCTGGGCCGCTTCAAGGAGTTCAAGCACGACTGGGAACGCGAACATCTGGAAAACAGCCGCTCGCTGGTGTTCCGCAATACCTACCAGGACATCGAGTCCATCCTCGCGCTGGGCAACGCCAACGGCACCCGCTTCGAGTTCGAGTGCTACGACATCAGCCATCTGTACAACCTGGCGCATTTCGTGGACCGCGGCCTGGTCAAGTCGCCGCCTTTCATCCAATCGGTGTTTGGCATCCTGGGCGGCATCGGCCCGCACCCGGAAGACCTGATGCACATGAAGCGCACGGCCGACCGCCTGTTCGGCAACGACTATGAATGGTCGATCCTGGGCGCCGGCCGCGGCCAGATCCCGCTGGCCACCATAGGCGCGGCCATGGGCTCGAACGTGCGGGTGGGGCTGGAGGATTCGTTGTGGATCGGGCCGGGCGAGATGGCGCAATCCAATCAGGTCCAGGTGGAGCGCATCCGCACCATCCTGGAGGCGCTGAACCTGGAAATCGCCACGCCCGAAGAGGCGCGCGCCAAGCTCGACTTGAAGGGCAAGGACAACGTGGCGTTCTGATGCGGCCAGGGGCCGGCAGCTATCCGGCCCCTTGTCGCGTCAGGCGCGGCGGCGCAGCGCGGCGGCCAGCGTGTCGGTATCGAGCGCGCGGTCGAAGTTGGCGGCGTGGCGGGCCTTCAGGCTCAGCTCCGCAGCCAGCCGCAGTTCCGTGTCGTCCGGCATGTCGGCCGCACCCAGTTCGCGCAAGGTGGTGGGCAGGCCCACCTGGGCATACCAGCGGGTCAGCTCGGCCAGCACGCCGTCCGTCCGGTTTTCCAGGTCCAGCTGCACCAGCAGTCCGACCGCCACCTGCAGGCCATGCGGGGCGCTCGCCAGGCCGCTGATCCTGGGCAGCCCGCGCGTCAGCGAGTGGGCGATGGACAGGCCGCCGCTTTCGAAACCGAGGCCGCTCATGAGGATCATCGCTTCCACTACGCGTTCGAAGGCCGGCGTGGGCTGGCCGCTGCCGGCAACCGCCACGGCATCCGCGCCGTCGGCCAGCAGGGTGCGCAGGCAGCCGTCGGCGATGAACTGGGCGGTGAGGGGCGGCGCGCCGTCATACATGTTGCGGCCGCTGTTGCGGCTGCATTGCTCGGCCTCGAATTTCTTCGAGACCGCATCGCCCAGCCCTGCGAGAAAGAAATTCGCTGGCGCGGTGGCGATGACGGCGGTATCGACCAGCACGATGGTGGGGTTGAACAGCATGTGCTCCACCGCCAGGAGGTTGTGATGGGCGTCGTACAGGACGTAGTTCTTGCTGGTGGGCGCGTCGTTGGAGGCGACGGTCGGCACGGTGATGAGATGGCAGTGCGAGGACTTGGCCACGGCCTTGCCCGCGTCCAGCGCCTTGCCGCCGCCCACCGCGATCACCATGTCGATGCCGGCAGGCGCGGCCTGCGCGCGCAATTGCGTGATCGCCGCGGGCGTCAGGTCGCCTTCGACGATCAGCGGCGCGAGCGACACGTTATGCGCCGCGCACAAGGCTTCGATTCTTGGCCCCAGCACGCCATGCACATAGCTGTCTATGACCAGGGCGGCGCGGCGGCCGAACAGGGCTGCGTACTGTCCCAGAGTGTCCAGGGCGCCGGCGCCCTGGATGTAGCGGCTGGGCGCGCCAAAAATCTTCAGCATGGGGGATTCCTTCGGATTTGCCTACTTGCGGGCAGCGGGGGGGCGGTAGTCGAGTTCCTTTTCGCGCTCGACCAGCCAGTCGATCATGATCTTGCCGCCCCAGACCAGATCGGCCTGGATGGCCTGCCTGGCGGCTTCGGAGTCGCGCGCTTCCAGGGCTTCCAATACCGCTTCGTGGCGGTGCTCGTTCTGCGAATAGTCCAGCCCCGAGGTCTTGACGTGGAACACCTTGAGGATGGGGCCGGTGATCACCCAGAACGATTCCACCGTGGCGCGCAGGATGGGCTTGTTGCTGGCTTCCAGGATGCCGAAGTGGAACTTGCGGTTGAGGTAGCTGGCGCGCTTGGGATCGCTGGAAGTGCAGGAGATGAAATCCCGCTGCAGCGCGATCAGGTTGTCCAGCTGTTTGCGCGTGATGTTCTGTGCGGCTTCGGCCG
Source organism: Achromobacter sp. PD1 (assembly GCF_048541815.1). NCBI lineage: Bacteria > Pseudomonadati > Pseudomonadota > Betaproteobacteria > Burkholderiales > Alcaligenaceae > Achromobacter > Achromobacter sp. PD1. The sequence goes on along the minus strand of NZ_CP183349.1, from coordinate 4,288,911 downwards.
CGCCCATGCCTTCCAGGTGGAAGCGGATCTGCTGGATTTCACGCAGCTTTTCCGAATTGACGTAAGGCACGTAGACCGCGGTGGCCGCCTGCATTTCCAGTCCCTGCTCGCTGATCAGCCGGAAGATGGCCTCGCGTACAGGCGTGATGGAGACGCCCATTTCCTGGGCCAGTTCGCCAATGATCAGGCGTTCGCCGGGTTCGTACTGCCCGTTGATCAGGGCATTGCGGATTTCGTTGTAGACCCTGACGGAGAGGTTCTCTTTCTTTACCGGTTTAAGGCTGGACATGACAGGCTCAGGCTTGCTGTATTGATGGGGGCGGGTGGATTCGGGATGAATTCTATCCCGCCATGGCAAATTCGAGCGCGATGGGTATATTATATATCATATATCCTAACAGCGAAAAGGAAGCGCCATGAGGAGTGACAGGGAGGTCCCCACCGAAGGGGAGGTCGGGCTGCTGCGGGAAAAGGCCCGCCATATCCGGCTGGAGACCATCAGGTTGATCGAGATCGCCAAGGTCGGGCACTACAGCTCGGTGTTCTCGTGCGCGGAAATCTTCGCCGCGCTGTACTACGACGTGATGCGGCTGCGTCCGGGCGAGCCGCAGTGGCCCGACCGCGACCGCTTCCTGATGGGCAAGGGCCATGCCGCCGTGGGTCTCTTCCCGGTACTGGCGGACCATGGCTTCATCGCCCGCGAGCTGCTGGACGGCTACACCCGCCTGGGCAGCCCGCTGGGCGATCATCCCGACATGAGCAAGGTGCCGGGCGTGGACTTCAGCTCGGGTTCCATCGGCCACGCGTTGTCCAACGGCGTGGGCATGGCGGTGGGCGGGCGCATGAGCGGGCGCGACTTCAACGTCTTCGTGCTGCTGGGCGACGGCGAGATGCAGGAAGGCCAGGTTTGGGAGGCGGCGCTCTTCGCCGCCCACAACCGCCTGTCGCGCCTGGTTGCGATCGTCGACCGCAACGGCTACCAGCTCGACGGCAAGGTCGACGAGGTCATGGGCGTGGAATCGTTGAAGGAAAAATGGCTGGCCTTCGGCTGGGAAGTGCATGAGGTGGACGGCCACAACCTGGTGGAACTGACCGCTTTGCTGCGCCGCCTGCGCGCGGACGAGTCGCGCGCCAGGCCGGCCTGCGTGATCGCAAAGACCATCAAGGGCAAGGGCGTGTCCTATATGGAAACCGAGCCGGGCTGGCATCTGGGCTACCTGGCGCCGCAAGACGCGCAAAGCGCCGTTGAAGAAATCCTTTCCCGCGAGATCTGAATGGCACAGGCACAAGTCCTCTCTCCCGATTCCTGGCAGTACCGCGCGCTGAATGCGGTGAACCCCGGGCTGTCCTATCTTTCCGACGCGCTGATCGAGCTGGCTGCGGCCGGCCATCCGGTGGTCGCCGGTTCGGCCGACCTGCAGTACTCCAACGGCCTGAACCGCTTTGCCCAGGCCTATCCCGACCGCTATGTCCAGTTCGGCATTTCCGAGCAGAACATGGTGTCGGCCGCGGCAGGCCTGGCGACCACCGGCATGATGCCCTTCGTCGCGACCTTCGCGTCCTTCCTGGGCCTGCTGTGCTGCGAACAGATCCGCATGGACGTGGCCTATACCAAGCTGCCCGTGCGCCTGATCGGCCACCACACCGGTATCAGCCTGGGCTTCTACGGCACCTCGCACCACGCCACTGAAGATATCTCGACGATGCGGGCGCTGGCCGGCCTGACGGTGGTCTCGCCCGCCGACGGCCCGCAGCTGGCATCCGCCATCAAGGCCTCGGTGGACTGGCCCGAGCCGATCTACTTCCGGGTCGGCCGCGGCCGCGACCCGCAGGTCTATGAAGACGGCGCGCCTTTCCAGTTCGGCCGCGCCATTGTCCATTCCAGCGGCTCGGACCTGAACATCGTCGCCTGCGGCATCACTGTGCACGCGGCCCTGGCGGCCGCCGAACAACTGCGCGGCGAAGGATTGTCGGTGGGCGTGATCGACATGCCCACCATCAAGCCCCTGGACCGCGACGCCGTGCTGGCCGCGGCAGGCAAGTCCCGCGTGCTGATGACGGTGGAAGAGCACAACGTGCTGGGCGGGCTGGGTTCGGCCGTGGCCGAGGTGCTGGCCGACGCGGGCACAGGCACGCGCTTGCGCCGCCATGGCATCTACGACGAATACAGCCTGATCGCGCCGCCCACCACCCTGTATGCGCACTACAAGCTGGACGCGGACGGCATCGCCGACGTCGCGCGCGCCACGCTCCAGCCCTGAGACACGGAGACAAACATGAAGGAAATCACCGGCACCACGCGCCTGTTCGGCATCCTGGCCGATCCCATTCACCACGTGAAGACGCCGCAGCGCATGAATGAGCATTTTGCCGCCATTGGCTTCGACGGCGTGTGCGTGCCGTTCCACGCCCGGCCGGATAACTTGGCCGAGGTGGTCGCTGGACTGCGGCGGCTGGAAAACCTGGGCGGCGTCATCGTCACGGTGCCGCACAAGACCGCGATACTGGAGCTGGTCGACGACGCCACTCCGGTTGCGCGCAAGATCGGCGCAGCCAACGTGGTGCGCCGCGAGGCGGACGGCAAGCTGGTGGCGCACATGCTGGACGGCGAAGGCTTTGTCCGCGGGCTGCAAAGCGCAGGCGTGTCGCCGCAGGGCAAGAGCGCCTATCTGGCGGGGGCGGGCGGCGCGGCCAATGCAATCGGCTTCGCGCTGGTCCAGGCCGGCGTGTCGCGGCTGACCATCGCCAACCGCACCACGGCCAAGGCCGAGGATCTGAAGGCGCGCATCCTGTCGCTGCATCCCGGCGCCCGGATCGACGTGGGCACGGCCGACCCCTCGGGGCACGACCTGGTGGTCAACGGCACCTCGCTGGGCATGAAGCCGGACGACGCCTTGCCGCTGGACGCCAGCCGCCTGACGCCGGACCAACTGGTCTGTGAAGTCATCATGCAGCCCAAGGACACGGCCTTGCTGCTGGCGGCGCAGGCCCGCGGCTGCAAGGTGCACTATGGCGCGCCGATGCTGGCCTGCCAGATCGAACTGATGGCGCAAATGCTGGGCGTGGCGGCGGACAAGCCGGCCGACGCGGGACGCTGATCCGTATGAGCGACTACGACTTCATCATTGCCGGGGGCGGCACGGCGGGCTGCATCCTGGCCAACCGCCTGAGCGCCGACGGCAAGTATCGCGTGCTGATGCTGGAGGCCGGACATGAGGCCCGCAGCATGTGGATCTCGATCCCGGCGGGCTTTTCCAAACTGCTGGTCAACCCGGAATACAACTGGCGCTTCGCCACCGAGCCGGAAGATAACGTCCACGGCAGGACCATTGCCGTGCCGCGCGGCAAGGGCGTGGGCGGGTCGACGCTCATCAACGGCATGATCTACGTCCGTGGCCAGCCGCAGGACTACGACGGCTGGGAGGCGGCGGGCGCGACCGGCTGGGGCTACAGCCAGGCCGAGCGCATCTTCCGCAAGATCGAATGCTACGAACCCGGCGACGCCAGCCGCGGCAAGAGCGGCCCGATGCATCTGGAAGAGGTGTCCGAACGCTTTCCCATATCGGATGCCTTCCTGAAGGCGGCGCAAGAGGACGGCCAGCCCTTGAATCCCGACTACAACGGCGGCAGCCAGGAGGGCGTGGGCTACTACCAGGTGCTGCAGCACCGGGGCAGGCGTTGGAGCGTGGTGGACGGCTACCTGAAACCCGCTGCCGGCCGCAAGAACCTCACGGTGGAATGCGGCGCGCACGTGACGCGGCTGGTGTTCGAGGGCAAGCGCTGCGTGGGCGTGGCCTATCGCAAGAACGGACAGGAGCACATCGTGCGCGCGCGGCGCGAGACGCTGCTGTGCATGGGCGCGGTGCAGTCGCCGCAGTTGCTGGAACTGTCCGGCGTCGGCAATCCCGCCTTGCTGCAAGCGTTCGGCATCGCGCCGGTGCTGGCGCAGCCGCAGGTCGGCGAAAACTACATCGACCACTTCGCGACCCGCATGAACTGGCGGGTGAAAGGCACGGTGACGCTCAACGAGATGTCGCGCGGCTGGCGCCTGGCGCAGCAGGTGGCGCGCTACTACGCCAGCCACAAGGGCATCCTGACCCTGGGCACGGGGCTGGTGCACGGCTTCGTGAAAAGCGCGCCAGACCTGCCGGCGCCCGACGTGCAGTACTTCTTCGTGCACGCCAGCTACGCCAATGCGGCCGAACGTATCCTCGACCGGCAGCCGGGCATGACGATAGGCGTGGCGCAACTGCGTCCCGAGTCGGTCGGATCCATCCACATCAAGTCGGCGGATCCGCAGGCCGGACCGGCGATCCGGCCCAACTTCCTGTCGGCCCAGGTGGACCGCGACAGCCTGGTGGGTGGCATGCAGGCGGCCCGTCGCATCGTCGGCCAGCCGGCCATGCGGCGCTATGTCGAATCGGAGATCAGCCCCGGCGCGGCGGTGGACAGCTACGACGAATGGCTGGACTTCGCGCGGCGCAACGGCCAGACCATCTACCATCCCATAGGCACCTGCCGCATGGGCTCCGACGCTGCCGCCGTCACCGACGTGCGCTTGCGGGTGAACGGCCTGTCCGGCCTGCGCGTGGTGGATGCCTCGGTGATGCCGAAGATGGTGTCCGGCAATACGCAGGGTGCCGTCATGATGGTGGCCGAGCGGGGGGCCGAGATGATCCTGGAGGACGCGGCTCGGCAATAGGTAAGCCAGCCGCGCGAGGGGCCTTTCGCCGCCGCGCCGCCCCAAGGCGAAAGAGCCCCCCTTGGGGGGCAGCTAGCGCACGAAGTGCGCGCGGCGTGGGGGGCAACACCCTTCAGCGGATGAGGAAGCCGGCGCCGACGGGGTCGTTCTTGTCGATCACCCAGCGCGCCGTGCCCAGGATGCTGGCCGTGCCCTTGACCGTGGGACGCACGGCGCGGGTGCCGTTCAGGTCCACCTCGCCCAGCAGGCAGCCTTCGAACACGCCGCTACCCAACAGGCCTTCCGACTTGATCGGCTGGTTCAAGCCCATCTTGCCGCGCGCTTCGAACATGGCCATCATCGCGCTGGTGCCGGTGCCGCCGGGCGAACGGTCCAGCTGGCCGGCGCTGAACACGTGCACGTTCTTGTAGAACGCGCCTTCGATGGTCGGCTGGTGCCAGAAGGTGATGAAGTTCAGGTTGTTGATGTGCGCTTCGGTCGGGTGCTGGATGCGGTGGCGGGCATTGAGCTGTTCGCGCACGATCAGGCCCATGCGCGACAGCTCGGTGCCGTTGTCCGGCGAGATGCGCAGGTCGCAGCCCGACAGGTCGACGATGCCGAAGTAGTTGCCGCCCCAGACGATGTCGGCGGACAGCTTGCCGTAGCCGGGCAGTTCCACCGGAATGTCTTGCGCGGCCACGTAGGCCGGCACGTTCTCGAAGCGCGTCCACAGCACGTTGTCGCCCTCGGACGCCACTTCCGACACCACCAGGCCGGCGGTGGTTTCAAAGCGGATCTTGGTGATGCCGTCCTTGCCGCGCGGCACCAGGCCATTGGCCACCATGGCCATGCTGACCGCGATGGTGCCGTGGCCGCACATGTGCGAGTACTCGGTGCCGTCGATGTAGATCAGGCCGGCGTCGTACTCGGGGCTGGACGGCGGCGTGAGGAACACGCCGAACATGTCCTTGTGGCCGCGCGGCTCGCGCATCAGCGCCTTGCGCAGCCAGTCGTAGTTCTGTTCCAGAAAGGCGCGCTTCTCCAGGATGGTGGAGCCGGCGGGGTAGGGGATGCCGCTGTGCACGATGCACAGGGGCTCGCCTTCGGTATGGGTATAGATGACATCGAACGCGTCTTGCTTGCGCATGACTGTGGCTCCAGACAGTAAGGTAGGGAAGAAAGGTTATTTGCCGCGTTCGGACAGCATGTCCAGCCCGACGGTCAAATCCAGGATGACGATGGCGATCACCGCAACCACGATCGTGGCGCCCGATACGGCTGCGATGGTCGGATCTATCGTGTATTGCACGTAGTTGAAGAGCTTCACGGGGATGGTGTTCAGGTCCGCCGTGGTGTTGAAAATCGACAGCTCCACGTTGATCCACGAAGAGATGAACGCGAAGATCGAACCGGTGACGATGCCAGGCCGGATCTGAGGCAGCACCACCAGGAAGAAGGTCGTCCAGGGATTCGCGCCCAGGTCGGCCGATGCCTCCTCCAGCGCGCGCTGTTCGGGCGTCAGCAGGGTCAGCGTGGACCGCAGCACGAAGGGCGCGATGATGATGATGTGCCCGATCAGCAGGGACAGGAAGCTGCGCGTCAGGCCGAAGTAGGCGCCGTACTGCAACAGCGCCGCGCCCAGCACGATGTGCGGCAGCACCAGCGGCGACATCAACACCGAAGTCAATGCGGCCTTGCCCGGGAACTCGTAGCGCGCCACCGCCAGCGCGGCCGGCACCGTCAGCAGCACGGCCGCGGCCGTCGCCGCCAGGGCCAGCACCGTGCTGGTCGTGAACGCGGCGACGTAGCCGGCCTCGATCAGCAGCGTGCGGTACCACTCCAGCGTAAAGCCCTTGGGCGGAAACGCCAGATAGGGCGTGGACGTGAACGAGGAACCCAGGATCACCACCAGCGGCAGGGCCAGGTAGGCCAGCACTCCCAGGGCGACCAGGCGGATCAGGTTGCGGGCGATCATCGCGCGGCTCCCGGCAGGACGGCGGCGCGGTTGGCAAGCGCCACCAGGATCAGGGTGAACACCAGCAGCACCATGCTCAGCGCGCCACCGTAATGGAAGTCGAACACCGTGCTGTACTGCTGGAAGATCAGCATCGACAGCACCGACACGCGCCCGCCGGACAGCAGCGCAGGCGTCACGTAGGCGCTGACGGCCAGGGTGAAGACCATGATGGCGCCCGACACCACGCCGGGCAGCGTCAACGGCCAGGTGATGTGGAAGAAGGTGGCAGCGGGGCTGGCGCCCAGGTCGGCGGATGCCTGTTCGCAGGCCGGATCGACCCGCGCCAGCGCATTGCCGACCGCCAGCACCACGAAAGGCAGCAGCACGTAGACCATGCCGATCAGGATGCCCAGCTCGGTGCCGATGAAACGCATCGGACGGTCGGCGATGCCCGCGCCCACCAGGGCCTGGTTGACCAGCCCGTTGCGGCCCAGCAGCACCATCCAGCCAAAGGCGCGCACGATATTGCTGGTGAACAGCGGCACCACCAGCAGGATCACGCAGAAGCGCCGCCAGGCCTGCCAGCGCACCACGCGCACCAGGTACCAGGCCAGCGGATAGCCCAGGATCACGCAGGCGATCGTGGTGAAGAAAGCCAGCCGGAAGGTGACCAGGATCACGTCCCAGTGGTATTGGTCGCCCAGCACGCGCAGGTATTGCTGCGGGGTAAGGGTCAAACCATCGGGGCCGCCGGTGATGCTGGCTAGCGCCACCACCGCCAGCGGGGCCAGGAAGAAGGCCGCGAAGAACAGTACGGGAGCCGCCAGCAGCAGGCAGGGCGAACGCCAGGTGCGCAAACTCATGACGATTCACCGATAAGGTGCAGGCGCTCCGGCGCGAAGGCCAGGCGGGCCGCGGAGCCGGGGCCCAGGCCCGATGGCGCAATGCCGCCGTGGCGCGTCACCAGGATCTGTCCGCCGATGTCCACGTGGATCATGCAGTGGCTGCCCACGTTGATGACGTCGGTGACCGTGCCGTTCAACCCATGCGCCGCCGATTCATCGGCCAGGCGCAAATCCTCGGGCCGCAGCACCGCCACGCCGCGCGCGGGCGCGGCCTTGCCGGGGAACGGCACGCGCAGTCCCTGGGCATCCAGCTGCAGCGCATCGCCGCTGGCCGTGTAGGGCATGAAGTTGGCGTCGCCGATGAACTCGGCCACGAAGCGGGTGGCGGGATGCCGGTAGATCTCGGTCCCGCCGCCCACCTGTTCGATCTTGCCCGCATGCATGACCACCACCCGGTCGGCCATGGTCATGGCTTCTTCCTGGTCGTGCGTGACGAAGATGAAGGCGATGCCCAGCTTGGCCTGCAGGTGCTTGAGTTCCAGCTGCATGCGCTTGCGCAGCTTGAGGTCCAGCGCCGACAGCGGCTCGTCCAGCAACAGCAGCTTGGGCTGGTTCACGATGGCGCGCGCCAGCGCCACGCGCTGCTGCTGTCCGCCGGACATTTCGCGAGGATAGCGCGTACCGAAGTCCGCCAGGCCCACCATGTCCAGCGCCGATCGGGCGCGTTGGGCGGCTGCCTGCTTCGATGCGCCTTGGCGCCGCGGGCCGTAGGCCACGTTTTCCAGCACGCTCATGTGCGGAAACAGCGCATAGTTCTGGAACACCGTGTTCAGCGGCCGGTGGTGCGCGGCCAGGCGGCTGATGTCCTGGCCTTCAATCAGGATGCGGCCCGATTCGGGCCTGAGAAATCCGGCGATCGAGCGCAGCAGGGTGGTCTTGCCGCAGCCGCTGGGACCAAGCAGGGCCACGAACTCTCCCTGTTGGATCTCCAGGTCGATGCGGTCCAGCGCCTGGTAGGCGCCAAAGCGCATCGACACGCCTTCGATGGTAAGCAAAGCGGACATGTTCGATCCCGGTCTAGCGCTTGCGGGCAACCTGGCGGTTCCAGGCGTCCGTGACCTCGGCGCGGCGGCTGTTGATGAGGTTCCAGTCGAACAGGCTCAGGTTCTTGACCGAACCCTCCGCGCCCCAGGGCAGCTTGCGCGCCACGTCCTTCGGCACCTGCACATCCTTGACGGCGGGGCCCAGGTACAGGCGCGTGGCCAGGCAGGCGGCGGCATCCGGCGTGAGCGCGGTGTCGATGAACTTCTGCGCGGCGGCCTTGTTCGGCGCGTTCTTCACCAGATGCAGGCGGGCATCCGTGGCCCAGGCGCCTTCCTTGGGCACGGCGAAGCCGATGGGCAGTCCCTTGTCGATCAGATCCCAGGCGCCCACGTTGAAGTGCGCGCCGATGATGGCCTCGCCGCTCTGGTAGGCGTTGGTGGCGGCGCCCGAGCTGTCGAAGAACAGCGCGGTGTCCAGCGATGCCAGCTTGGCGTACAGCGGCTCCAGGTTCGACGGGTCGACCGCGAACACCCGCGCCAGGAAGAAGATGAACGGCACGCCCGACGAGTTCGCCGGCGAGGGTATGGCCACGGCGCCGGCGTACTCGGGTTTCCACAAGTCCTTCCAGCTGGTCGGCGGCTGGGGCACTTCCTTGGTGTTGTAGGCGATGCCCAGCGAGTAGTAGCCGGTGCTGACCGCGTAGGCGCTGCCGCCATTGCGGTACACGCCCTGGTCGATGACGTTCTTCAGATTGGGTATGCCGGCGGGATCCAGCGCGTCCAGCACGCCGGCTGCGGCGGCCAGTTCGCTGATGCCGCCGTCCATCCAGGCCACGTCCATGGTGGGCGCGTCCTTCTGCTGCTGCAGCTTGGCCAGCGTGGTGGTGGAGGTGCCCACTTCCGGCACCACGGTCACGCCGGTGGCCTTGGTGTAGGGCTCGGCCACGCAGGCGCGGAACGCGTCGCCCCAGTTGCCGCCGTACCAGGCGACAGTGATCTTCTGCTGCTGGGCCAGCGCCTGGCCGGCGCTCAGCAGTCCGGCTGCCAGCAATGCGGCGCGCAGGGCGCGGCGGGTAGGTGTTGCCATGTCGGATTCCCCTTGTCGATTTATCGGCTCCGATCGGCCTGCGCCGGGGGGCGCTGCGGGACGGTGCCATAGGCGCATCTTGGGCGATCCCCGGGAAAACCAGCTTGAAGGCCTGGGACAAAAACTTGAATAATTGCGACATGGAAACCGCTATGTCCGCCGCTGCACCGTCTTTCTCCTATGACGATGAGTACAGCGGCCTGCCTCAGGGGAAACCCGCACTGACCGTAGGTATTGTGCTGCTGGACCAGTTCACGCTGGCCGCCTTTGCCGGATTGGTGGACGTCTTGCGGCTGGCGGGCGACCACGGCGGACGCAGCCGCCAGATCCATACCGCCTGGCGCGTCATGAGCTGGGACGGCAAGCCGCGCTGCTCCAGTGCGGGCTTGACCATAGACGTGGCCGACGGCCTGCCCGAAGACCCGACCCAGTTCGACTACGTGGCGGTTTGCGGCGGCAACGACTACTTCAATGGCCGCCTGCCCGAGCCCCTGCGCGACTGGCTGCGGCTGGCGGCGGCGCAGCGCGTGCGGCTCTTGGGCATCTGTACGGGCACCTTTGCGCTGGCGCAGGCCGACGTCATCGGGCCGCGCACGGTCTGCGTGCACTGGAACGTGCTGGATACTTTCCGCGAACGCTTTCCGCAGGCCCGGGCGGTGGTGGACCGGCTGTTCGTGGATGAAGGCGACCTGATTTCCTGCGCGGGCTCCACGGCCGCAATCGACCTGGCGCTGTACCTGGTGGCCCGGCACTGCGGGCGCGACAAGGCTCAGCAGGCGATGCGGCACATGATGCTGCAAGGCGTGCGCCCGGGGCGCGTGCCGCAGGCGCATTTCCACACGGACCTGTCGGGCATCCAGGATCTGCGCGTGCGCCAGGCCGCGCACTTCATCGAGCAGCGCATCGACAATCCGCCACCGCTGGATGCGATCGCGCGCTACGTCGGCGTCGGGCGCAGGCAGCTGGAACGCGCCTTCCGCATGGCCACGGGCATGTCGCCGATGGCGTTCCAGCGGCAGTTGCGGCTGGAATACGGCAGCTGGCTGCTTTTGAACAATCCCAGCAGCATCACGCAGATCGCGCTGGACTGCGGGTTTGCGGATGGCGCGCATTTCTCGCGCGATTTCCGCGCGCATTTCGGCCAGTCGCCGCGCCAGTATCAGCAGGCCGCCGGCCGCGACGGCGGAGTCAGCGTGTTTCCCGCCTGAGGCTTCTGCACGGCTCGTTCCGGCGCCGGCAAGCCATGGGCTTATCAACGGAAGGAGACGACATGACCTATGACCTTTGGTACTGGGACGGCATCCCCGGGCGCGGCGAGTTCGTGCGCCTGGCCCTGGAGGCCGGCGGCATTCCCTATCGCGAATGCGCGCGCGAGCCCGGCGCGGATGAAGGCACGCTGGCCGCGGACCTGAGTTCGGCGCGCAAGCATCCGCCGTTCGCGCCGCCGTATCTGGTCGCGGGCAAAATGACGCTGGGGCAGACCGCCAACATCCTGCTGTTCCTGGGCGAAAAGCACGGCCTGGCGCCGGACTCGCTGGAAGGGCGGCTGTGGGTGAACCAGCTGCAGCTCACCATCGCCGACATGGTGGCCGAAGCGCACGACACGCATCATCCGATATCCGCCAGCGAATACTACGAAGACCAGAAGGTCGAGGCCGCGCGCCGAGCGCGCAGCTTTCGCGAGGAGCGCATGCCCAAGTTCCTGGGCTATTTCGAACGCGTGCTGGGCGGGCCGCAGGCCTGGCTGGCGGGCGGCAAGCGCTGGACCTACGTGGACCTGTCGCTGTTCCACCTTGTGGATGGCCTGCTCTACGCCTTTCCGAAGCGCATGGCGACCCTGGCCGTGCGTTATCCGAACGTCATGGCGCTGCATGCGCGCGTGGCGGCGCTGGCGGAATTGCAGCCTTACTTTGACAGCGGCAGGCGCTTGCCTTTCGGGGAAGGGATCTTTCGCCAATATCGCGAATTGGACGCGGCTTGAGTCCGGACAAACCCTGGTGTTGCTGAATCCCGATTTTTTTGATCGGTCTTTTGAAAATCTTGAGTCCCGCTCATTTTTAAGATTAAATATTTGCAAATTGTTTAATAAATATTTCCATTTGTCTCGCGGCAGATAGGTCGAACGGCATCAAACCACCCGGACTCCGGGCAGGAGACGTCAAGATGAAATGGATCACTCTCAGCCAACTGCTGCGCATGGACCGTGGCATACAGAAGGCCGACATGCTTGGGCAGGTCGCGGCAATCCACAACGCCCAGGCCGTCATCGAGTTCGACCTGGACGGGCACGTCCTGGCGGCGAACCCGAACTTCCTGAACACCATGGGTTATGCGCTGGACGAGATCGCGGGGCAGCACCACCGCATGTTCGTCGATCCGGCAGAGCGTGCATCGGCCGCCTATGCGGAATTCTGGAGCCGCCTGCGGCAAGGCGGGCGCGATGCGGGGCGTTACCGCCGCATCCGCAAGGACGGCAGCGACGTCTGGCTGCAAGCGTCCTACAACCCGATTCACGACCGCCGCGGCCGGCTGGTGAAAGTGGTCAAGTACGCCGTGGACATCACCGCGCAGCAACAGCGGCAGGCGGACGTGGAAGGCCAGCTGGCCGCGATCTCCAAGGTGCAGGCCATCATCGAGTTCGAGCTCGACGGCACCATCATCCGCGCCAACGATCTGTTCCTGGGCGCGGTGGGCTATCGAGCGGACGAGATCCAAGGGCGCCACCACAGCATGTTCGTCCCGCCTGAAGAGGCGCGCGGCGAGGCATACAAGGAATTCTGGCGCAGACTGCGCAACGGCGAACATGACACCGGGCAGTACCTGCGCATCGGCAAGGGCGGTCGCCAGGTCTGGATCGAAGCCAGCTACAACCCGATCTTCGATGCCGAGGGCCGCCCGGTCAAAGTCGTCAAATACGCGACCGACATCACGCGGCGTTTCACCGCCGCGCAGACCTTGCGCGTCGCCGTCCAGGGCCTGACCGAAAACGCCGAGCGCGCGGGCCAGGCCAATACGCTGGCGCTGGACGCCTGTAGGGTGGCCGAGCAGGGCGGCCATACCGTGCAGGAAGTGGTGCAGACCATGGGCGGCATCACCCAGAGCTCGCGCCGCATCTCGGAAATCATCGGAGTCATGGACGGCATCGCCTTCCAGACCAACATCCTGGCGCTGAACGCCGCGGTCGAGGCCGCGCGCGCCGGCTCGCACGGCAAGGGGTTCGCCGTGGTCGCGGCCGAGGTCCGCAGCCTGGCGCAGAACAGCGCGGCGGCAGCCAAGGAGATCAAGGACCTGATCACTTCCTCGGTGCAGCAGGTCGAAAGCGGCGCGCGCCAGGTCCAGTCGGCAGGCTCTACCATGGACGATATCGTGGCATCGTCGCGCCGCGTGACTGAAATCATGGCGGAGGTGGTGGAGGTGTCGCTGGCCCAGTCCGCCAGGCTAGGCGAAGTCACCGAGGACATCACGCAGCGGGCGGGAGAGGCTGCGCGCGGCGCGGCGCCGGCGGCCGCCGCGGTCAGGCCCGTGGCGCCAGCGCTGCGGGCCAGGCCGGCCGCCAATGGACCGCTGCAGCCGCAGGCCGAGCGGCAGTACGTGCGCTACTGAGCCGGCGCCGCCGGTCCGATGCGCTATAAAGACGGTATTGATCTGAACCCGCAGGCCCGGGCAGGGACCCTCTGCCCGGGCCGCGTCATTTGCAGCCACCGTCCATGACCGAATCCGAAGCACTGGCTCTCGCCTCGCACCGCCATTACAAGGGCGGCCTCTACCTCTATGTGGGCACCGCCCGCCACTCCGAAACCGAGGAATCCCTGGTGGTCTATGAACACCTCTGGCCTCACGAGCGGGGCTTGTGGGTGCGGCCGGCCGATATGTTCTTCGGTCAGCTGCCCGACGGCACGCCCCGCTTCGCGCCCTTGCGGCCGGCGGAGTAAGGCCGTGGCGTTCTACTACCGGCGGCCGCGCGCAAGCGGCGCTGCGCCTGCCCGCGCGACGGGCGGCAAGGCGGGCGGCGAGGCGTTGGCCGCCGCGTTGCAGGCATTGCGCGGTCCGTTCATCGTGGCCGACCTGGAAACCACCGGCCTGTCCACCTCCACCTGCGAGATCCTGGAGTTTGCGGCGGTGCGCGTGGGCGCGGCAGGCGCGCTTGAGCGGGAATACACGCAGGTCGTGCGCACGCGTGGGCCGGTGCCGCCCTTCATCAGCCGCCTGACCGGCATCACGCAGGCCGAGGTCGACCGCGACGGCGTGCCGGTGGCGCAGGCGTTTTCCTCCTTCCTGGATTTCGTCGAAGACCTGCCGGTGTTCTTCCACAATGCCTCGTTCGACCGGCGTTTCCTGGGCGCGGCGGCGGATTTGACCGGCCTGCCGTTTGCCAACTCGACCCATTGCACGCTGGCGCTGGCGCGGCGCGCATGGCCGGAGCTGCCCTCGCATAAGCTGGAGATCCTGGCGCGCCATGTGGGCGCTTCGGATCCCACCCACCGCGCGCTGGCCGACGTGCACACCACCGTGGCCGTGGCGTTGGCGGCGAGTTCCCGCCTGGCCGCGGGCTAGGAGTTTCAATGTCCGACCTGGAACAGATCCGGCTGGCCGTGCGCCGGTTTACCGAAGAGCGGGAGTGGCAGCCCTTTCATACGCCCAAGAACCTGGCGATGGCGCTGGCCGGAGAGGCGGGCGAACTCGTGTCCCTGTTCCAGTGGCTGAGCGAGGCCGAGTCGCGCCAGATGCCGCCGGAGAAACTGGCGGATGCCGCGGACGAAATCGCGGATGTGCAGATGTACCTGGTGGCCCTGGCCGACCAGCTCGGCATCGATATCGCCGACGCGGTCGCAGGCAAGATGGTCAAGAATGCGCGGAAGTATCCGGCGGATCGTTTTCGCGGCAGCGCGCGCAAGTACGACGATCCGCCCGAACAGCCCTGACTCGCGCGCGGCGCGGCCAGGCCGGCCGCCTCAGAGCACTTTCTGCTCGTGATGCACCTGCGGCGGTTCAACGAAAAAGCCCGCCACCAGCTTGCGCCATTCCTGGAAATCGCTGGATTCGCGGAAATCCACCATGTGGTTCTCGACGGTTTCCCAGTCCACCACCAGCGTATAGCGCTGCGGTTGTTCGATGCTGCGGTATAGCTCCATGCCGTGGCAGCCGCGGGCCCGCAAGAACAGCGGTTTCGCCTGCGCGACGCCTGCTTCGAACAGCGCTTCCTGTCCTTCGCGGACATGGATGCTGGCAATCTCCTGGATCATGGTCTGGTCTCCAAACAGATGAGGCCGAGTAGCGCCCGGCCGGCCGCCGTAGTATCGCTGAAATTCCCGGACCGGGCGCGCCCAGGACCCTGCCGCTTCAGTTGTGCGCGTTAGGGAAATTGCCCGAGGCGGCGACGCTCATTCCCATCCATAGAGTTGAACCCGCATGCGCGCGCGGCGCGGCAGGCGCGGTTTCCCTCGTCCATACGCACGGGCGCCGCGCAAGATTGCCGCAAATCTGGCCGATTGTTTTACAGCCAGGCGTCGTCCATCGGGACCCGGTCGCCCGTTTAGGCGATATCGACTTGCCTAGGACGGCGCAATCATTCCGTACCAATACGAAAGTCCCACGCCTTTCGTCATTGTCCAGGCGTGGCGCTGAGCGGTAACGGTCCGCGCCGGTCGGTCGCCGGTAATCGTGAATCCGTGCATGCACGGAGCAGGAGGAGCTGAAATGAAAAAGCTCATGGCAGTCGCCGCGTTGTCCTTGTTCGCTGTCTCGGCCTATGCGGACCCTGGTGGCTCAATCACGGGTCACGCGGGGGCAATCAATGGCACCGCGTCATCCATTTCCACGGGCAGTTCCGTGGCCGCCACCCAGATTAATGGCTACGGTTCATCCACCCAGGTGTCGTTCGGCATGACGGGCGGCGTTGCGGAGGTGGGGGGTACCTTCAGCCGCGATGGCACGCAAGTGGTCACCAGCACGCGACAGTACGCCAATAGCGATTCGTACGGCCATGTCTCGGGCAATGCGCCCATCATGGTGGGCGACAGCATCGCCAATGGCGGCGCCACGTTCGCCAAGACGGATACCAGCGCTTCGGCGACGGGCTCCTTCCATGCGGTGAATGTGGGTGCGTTCGGGTCGATACACGGCATCGGCCCGGTGGGCCATGTCGGCGGTTTCAATCACTGACCCAGTTATCCGGACGGCTTCGGCCGTCCGGGCGAGGGGACATCATGAAGACCATAGTGCTTGCCATTTCCCTGTCGCTGGCGGCGGTGTCCGCCGGCGCCCAGACCAGCAGTTCCAGCGCGACGACATCGGCGTCCTCGGGATCGACCAACGCCGGCAACAATCAGGGCATCACGCTCAACTCCAGCAACAGCGGGACCAGCACGCTGCGCAGCGTGCCGCCGCTGGGCGGACAGAGTTTCTACGGTTCATTCTCGTCCGACAGCTGCATGGTTTCGGCGGGCGGGGGCGGCGCCGTGGTTGGCTTCGGCATGAACGTTGCGATTCCGATCGAGGACCAGAAGTGCAGCCTGCGGCGCAACTTCGAGCGGACCATGCAGGCGGCCGCCTCGACCAAGGATGCGGACCGTTCGCGCCGTCTGGAGACCGCGGCCATCGACATCCTGTGCCAGACCGACGACCGCACCAAGGCGGCGCTGGTGGCGCAGGGGCTGTGCACCAATCCCGCATTGACGACGGCGGATCACCGTTTCGACAGCAACGCGGTGGCGCAGGCGGCGCCGCCCGCAGGCGGCCCGGTGCTGGCCGACCGGCCTGCGCCGCCCGCGCCTCCCGCGCCCGAGGCGCAGGCCTATCCGGTGCGCAGCGTGCAGAGCGCCGCGCTGGCGTCTCCGCCGCTGCGCAACCGCACCTATACCGATCTGTATACGCCGGGCTGAGGCGGGAGTCCTGTGCGTCCCGCGCGGGGCGGGACGAAGCCAGGATGTGTGGACGCTAGGATTGCGCGGGCGGCGGGACGGCGAGAGGGGCCGACGCCGGCAGCGGGGCCGAGGCCAGCAGCATGGTGGGTGGCGACGACACCTCCAGGCCCGCGTCATGCAGGCGCTTGAGCAGGGTGAACAGCAAGGCGCTGCGCACGCCGTAGGCCGCCCGGGGCGAGGACACGTAGCCCTTGGCGTTGAAGATCAGGTTGCCGCCTTCGATGCCGTCCAGGAAGACGTTGGGAGCGGGCGTGTCCAGCACGTCCTCGTGGTCCGAGAAGGCTCGTAGAATCAATTCGCGCACCTGCTCGGCATCGGTGGATAGCGGCAAGGGCAGCTTGATCTGCACCAGCCCCAACGGATTCGAACGGGTCACGTTGCGCACGGTCTTGGTGACGAACTCCGAGTTCGGCACGATCACCGTGGAGCGGTCGCCCATCTGGATTTCCGTGGCGCGCACGTTGATGCGCAGGATGTCGCCCTCGACCCCGCCCAGCGACACCCAGTCGCCCACCTTGACCGGGCGCTCGGCCAGCAGGATCAGGCCGGACACGAAGTTCTGCACCACCGCCTGCAAGCCAAAACCGATACCCACCGACAGTGCGCTCGCGATCCACGCCACGCGTTCCAGTCCTATGCCCGCGGCCGACAGCGACAGCGCCACGGCGATCACGAAGCCGGCATAGCCGAACAGCGTGGCGGCCGACAACTGCATGCCCGGATCCAGTTCGGTCGTGGGCAGGTAGCGGTTGGACAGCCAGCGCTTGAGCATCTTCACGGCCAGCAGCGACAGCCCCAGCACCATCAGCGCCTGCAGCACCGCGCCGGGGCGGATCTGGGCTTCGCCGATGGCGAGCCCCTTGCGCAACTGATCGAAGCGCTGCAGCAGGTCCATCGGCGCTTCGCCGAAGGGCGCCAGCAGCAGGATCACGGCCAGCAGGCCGACCGCCACGCGGCCCACGCCCGACAGCAGCACGGCAGCCTGGTCGCGCATGCTGGGCGCTTCGTGCTCGCCGCCGTCGCGGTGCGAGGTGCCCAGCAGCGTGCTGAAGCCGTCCTCGATCAAGGTGGACAGCAGATAGGCCGAGGCCAGCACGATCAGCACCCACAGCACCTGCTTGACCATGAAGCTGCCGAACGCCACATAGCCCGCCAGCAGGCTGGCCAGGCTCAGGATCAGCACGGTCCAGACCGCGCCCAGCAGCAGCGACACCCAGAAGGGGATCGGCGCCTCGTTTTCCTGCATGGCCTGGCGTCGCAGCCGGCGGCTGATGGCCAGCACCGCGCCCAGCGTCGCCATGGTCAGGACCGCGACGATGCCGGTCAGCGTGATGGTGGTGGTCAGGCTGGCGTTCAACAGCACTGGCAGGCGTTCGGCCAGCCAGATCATCACCACCAGCACGCCCAGCACGCCGGGCAGCCAGCGCAGCCGCGTCGCCACAATGTCGCTGACGGGCGGCAGGCGCCACGACGGCCGGTTCGCGGACAGCAGCGCATAGCCCAGGCCGGACACGTAGCCGCCGAAGCACACCGTTCCCACCAGGTTGGCCAGCAGCGACGAGGTGTTGTCGCTCAGCTGCGAATTCCAGTCCAGCCCCATATGGATCAACAGCGCGACCACACCCGGCGTGGCGACGGCCAGGACCACATGCGTAACCGCTAGAAAGGAGCGGCGCAGGCGGCCCGGCGGCACGCGTGTGGCGGTTATCCGCAGCAGCACCCGGCCGATGGCGACACGCAGGGCGATCGTCAGCGCGATCGCCGCGCCCAAAAGCAGCCAGCCCCATTTCGGCGTCTGTCCGACCGCGGTCGCGAGGTCGTCGCGTAGCGCTTCCAGGCGTTCCAGGTCGCGCGGGAACTCCTCGCGGAACTCGGTCCAGAATTGGTCGGACAGGAAGGAATCGCGCCGCTCGCCCAAGCGCGCCTGGAACTGCTTGCGCCGCTGCGCCGAGATCTGCTCGGCCGTTTGCCCGGCGTCCACGGACAGCAGCCTGGCCAGCTTGATCTGCGCGTCCAGCGCCCGGCTGGTCTTGTCCAGCTGCATGCGCTGGGCGGCGACGTCGGAGGCTTCCTTGACGCCTTCGGGCGGCGTGCCCAGCTCGCTCAGCCGGGCCGTCACGCTGGCCAGCTGAGGCGTCAGGGCCTCGGCGGCGGCGTCGGCCTTGGACTGGATGTCCAACGCGTCGCTGCGCTGTTTCACCAGGGTGGCGTCATCGGTTTCGTCGGCGACGCGCTTGCGGATGTCGTCGATCTGCTTGCGAGCGGTCGCCAGCGCCGCTTCCGTGTCCGCCGGCGTGGGCGGCGCCGCGGCATGGGCCGGCAGCAGGACAAGCACTAGCAGCAGCGCCGCGATCAGCGCAGTGAAAATGGAGGCGCGGGCGCGGCGAGGTTGCGCGCGCAGGGTTAGGGAAGTCTGTGTCATGTTCTGGGGCGAGTCGCTCGCATTCGAGGCGGGAGCATAGCAAGCCGCCGCCTCATCCGTTGCAACAAAAACGAGCGCTGCGGCCCTATTTTTTTTGATGCGCCCGACGGCCGTTGTGGCGGCGCGGACCCAGGGTAGAAATAGGGCCGGATAGGCGATCGGACGCCGCGGGCAGGCTCTGCTGCGGGCGGCGTCCGCAAACCCTATTTACGCGGCCAACGTTTGGATTCAACTCAATCAGGACGGGCGCTCGGCGCGGCGCGCTTTTTCGGCTTGCCCAGCACCGCGTCGCATACCTCCAGCCAGGCGTGGGCGGCATACGACAAATAGCCGGACCGCTGCCAGATATGGCCGACCTCCCATTGCATGCCGGACTTGGCCAGCTTGGTGGTGCTCAGGCCGCGCGTCTTCATGCGCTGCATCAGGGGCTCCGGCAGCAGCGCCACGCCCAGGCCCGCCGAGGCCATCGCCACCAGAAAGTCCCAGTGCGCGCTCTGGGCCGCGATGCCGGGCTGGAAGCCGGCATCGGCAAACGCCTGACGCAAGCGCCGGGTGATGGCGAAGTCGTCCGTGGGTATCAAGAGGCGCGCATCGCGCAGGGCGGAGAGCGGCAGCGAGGTCTTGCCGGCCCAGGGCGCGTCGGGCGGGCCGATCACCCAGATCGGGTAGCTGCCGAAGGGCTGGGCGGCCAGGCCGCCGTCTGGCGCAATGGGAAGAATGGTCGCGCCCACCTCCAGTTCGCCGCTGGCGACCAGGCCTTCCACGGCCTGGCCGGTGCCTTCGCGCAGGGTCAGGTGGATGCCCGGATGCAGTTCACGGAAGCGCTTGACCACAGGCGTGAACAGCAAGTTGATCATGGGCGGAATTCCGACCTCGAGCGCGCCGCGGCGCAGGTCCGCGGTCTGGCGCAATTCTTCGGACAGCTGGCGCATCGTTTCCAGCACCTGCAGGCCGCGCTGGTACATGACCCGGCCGGTGTCGGTGGGGCGGGCGGTGTGGCCGTCGCGGATCAGCAGCGGCGTGCCGGCCTCTTCCTCCAGCTGGCGGATCATCTTGCTTACCGTCGACTGCGTCACGAACAGCGTCTTGGCCGCCTGTGTGAAGCTGGCGTGCTTGACGGTTTCGACGAAGTACCGCAATGCGCGCACGTCCATGGACCGGGACTCCCTCGCGCGTTATGCGCAAAACTCTCAAACGATGAAAAAAATGACTTATTTGGATGATTTTAAGTCATTACGAGATTTGAGCCGGCCTTCCTATACTGCCGAAAATTCGTTCCCGGACCGCTTCGAGTCGGCCCGGGAACCTCGGGAAACGCCGCGTCAGACGGCGCCTGGGCGCACAGCGGCAACGCCGCGCCCCGCCGCACGTAGGCCCTTGAATCTGGAGACACCATGCATCTCGACCGTATCCGCCACCCTGGGCTGCGCGCCAAGATCACTTCCGCCGATCAGGCGGCTTTGCTGGTTCAGGACGGCATGACCGTCGGAATGAGCGGCTTCACCCGCGCAGGCGACTGTAAGTCGGTGCCGGCGGCGTTGGCGGCCCGCGCCGAGCGCGAGCCGCTCTCCATCACCCTGATCACCGGCGCATCACTGGGCCATGACACGGACAAGATGCTGGCGCAGGCCAACGCGCTGGCGCGCCGCATGCCGTTCCAGGTCGACACGACCCTGCGCCGCAAGATCAACCAAGGTGAAATCGCCTTCATCGACCAGCACCTGTCGGAAACGGTCGAACAGCTGCGCGCGGGCCACATCGGCCCCATCAACGTCGCCATCATCGAGGCCGCCGCCATCACCGAGACCGGCGCCATCGTGCCGACCATGTCGGTAGGCAACTCCGCCTCTTTTGCGCAGCAGGCGGACGTCATCATCATTGAATTGAACATGGGCGTGCCCGCCGCCATCGAGGGCCTGCACGATATCTACGTGCCCGAAGCCCGTCCGGCGCGCCAGCCCATCGGCCTGGTTTCCCCCGACCAGCGTATCGGCCAGTCCTGCATCGAAGTGGATCCGGCCAAGATCGCCGCCATCGTCATCACGCAAGAGCCGGACAGTCCGTCCAACGCCTTGCCGCCCGACGAGGAAACCAATGCCATCGCCGGCCACATCAATGACTTCCTGCGCCGCGAGGTCGACGCCGGCCGCCTGACCAACGAGCTGCTGCCCTTGCAGGCCGGCATCGGCACCATTGCCAACGCGGTGCTGCACGGCTTCGAGTCGTCCAGCTTCGAGAACCTGACGATGTATTCGGAAGTGCTGCAGGACAGCGCCATCGAACTGCTGGACCAGGGCAAGCTCGCGTTCGCGTCGGCCTCTTCGATCACGGTGTCCAAGCCCGTGTACGAAAAGATCCTGGCCAACATGGAGCACTACCGCGAGCGCATCGTGCTGCGCCCGCAAGAGATCAGCAACGCGCCCGAGATCGTGCGCCGTCTGGGCATCATCGCCATCAACACGGCGTTGGAGTTCGACATCTACGGCAACGTCAATTCCACCCACGTGGGCGGCACGCACATGATGAATGGCATCGGCGGTTCGGGCGACTTCGCGCGCAACGCGCACCTGGCGATCTTCGTGTCCAAGTCCATGGCCAAGAACGGCGACATCTCCAGCGTGGTGCCCATGGTGTCCCATGTCGACCACACCGAGCACGATGTCGATGTGCTGGTCACGGAATGCGGCCTGGCGGACCTGCGCGGCCTGGCGCCGCGCGAACGCGCGCGCGCGGTGATCCAGAGCTGCGTGCATCCGTCCTACCGCGACGCCCTGCAGGATTATTTCGACCGTGCCTGCGAACGCGGCGGCCAGACGCCGCATCTGCTGGAGGAAGCGTTCTCCTGGCACCAGCGCTTCAATGAAACCGACACGATGCGGCCGGCCAGCCCGGCTGCGCGCAAGGTAGCCTGAGGTCCGCCGCGACGCGAGCCTGCCGCCGCCGCGACGCCTGCCGGGTCCGCGTGCGTAGCGCATCCCGGCTTGCGGATCGTGGTTTTCGCTGGCGTCGCGATTTGGTAGAGGTAAGGCAGCGGAGGCTGTCTTACCTTTTTTTTGCCTGGGTTTTCTTGCCGGGGCCGGACTTGGGGATGGTCAGGTTTTCGCGCGACATCTCCAGCTCGTCGCGCAGCCACTGCTTCAGTTCCACCAGCGGCGCCCAGTCGCGCAGGCTGGGCCGGTAGACCAGGTGATAGGTCTGCGCCTGTTCGTACTCGATGCTGATCGGAGAAATCTGCACCAGCCGGCCTGAGCACAGCGCGTCCGCGGCCAGCAGTTGGCGTCCCAGCGTGATGCCCAGCCCTTGCTCGGCGGCCTGCATCATCATGCCGGCATCGTTGAAGGAAGCCACCGGCGTGACGGGCGTGTCCAACCCGGCGGCGCTGAACCACGATTGCCAGAGCTCGCGCTCGCCCAGCAACGGTTGGCGCGCCAGCGTCTGGGGCGAGTAGTCTGGAAGCGCCGCCGCGGTTTCGGGCGACGCCAGGGCGATCAGGGGCAGCGGCGTGTTGAACAAAGGTTCCGATTCCACGCCCGCCCAGGGGCCGCGCCCAAAACGCAGCGCGGCGTGAAAACCGTCGCGCAACAGATCCACCACCTGCTGCGACGTTTCGATTTCCAGTGTCAGACCCGGATTGCGCTCGCGCCAGCGCGCCATGCGCGGCAACAGCCAGCGTTGCGCGAAAGAGGGCAGTACCGACACGCGCAAGCGCTGCTCGCTGCCAGAGGCTGCGGCCGACGCCGCCATCGTCCCTTCATCCAGCAGCGCCATGGCGCCCTGCACACTGCACAAGAGCGCGGCGCCGGCCGAATTCAGAACGATGCCCCGGCCGCTGCGCTCGAACAGGGGAAAGCCCAGTTGGGTTTCCAGCACCTTGATCTGCTGGCTGACGGCGCTGTGGGTCAGATGCAGCCGTTCGGCGGCCGCGCGCAGATTTTGCAGCTCGGCCACGGCACGGAAGGCGGGGAGGGTACTGAGCGGCAGGCGCATGATGGGGACCTAGGGAGAGATTGGTCATCATAGCTTACCGATACCCCCAAAACAATTCGATTTTCAGCGAGGTATTGGGCGACTACGCTTACCAAAGTGCATAAATACCTGGAGCCCATCATGTCTGCACAGCTTTGCACCCCGTCTTCTTCCGCCCTGGCCGCCATTGCCAGGGATCGCCAACAGTCCCCCGCACAGCCGGTCGCGGCGCAGCCCGCCGAGCTGGCGGCGCCGCGCGCGGGATTCATCGCGATGCTTGCGGCCGCCTATCGCAAGCGCCGCAATGAAGCGCGCCTGCGCCAACTGGCTGCCGATCTGGATGAGCACATGCTGCAGGATCTGGGCGCGCCCGGATGGCTGATGAACGAGGTCGCGGTCAAGCGCGACCTGGCGCGCTTGCGCGACATGGACTACCTGCGCTGGTAGGTGGGGCTTTGGCCTCTGGTAAGCGGCCCGGCGTCCTTGCCGATTCCCCTTCGCGGCCCCGTCTCCTATATCAGGCAGGAGCGGGGCCGCGCGCTTGCCAGGAAGATGGCCTGTCTCTAGCTCTCTATATATAGCGAGGCGGAGGACGCTAGGGTGCGCGGCTGGCGAGGCGTCGCAGATGGTGGATGCATCTGGAACAAATATTTGGCCGCACGGCATGACAGACGGAAAACTTGTGCTATAGTCTCGCTCCTTCGCAGTTCGGACAGTTCTGAAGCGCGAAGCCAAGCAAGCACAACAGGTCGGGCAAGAAGATTCGAGCCAGGGCCTGCCGCAAAGCAGTCAGAAATGAACGCCGCGCGGTTATTGCAAGGATTGCAGCAAGTTAGGCAAAAGCCAGTTGCACAATCTGCAAAAATCGTGTTATAGTCTTGGGCTTGGCAGTTGCCGAAAACTTAGGGTTAACCCTGATATTTCGATAGCTGCTAAGAGAGGCGGACCTGAAGAGGTCGCAAGCAAGAAAGCGAAACGCAGTATGTGACGCTGACTTGACAAGCGAAAAAAACTTCTTCATAATCTCGTTTCTCTGCTGCAAACAACGCGGCGCCAGCGAAAGCGGCGTAGCGAAGCGAGCAGGCAGTAAGTAGTACAGAATTTAGCAGTACCGCTCTTTAACAATTAAACAACCGATAAGTGTGGGCGCTTGATGCGAGTGCAGCGTGACTTCGGTCACAAGCACAATGAAATCAAGTGCTCACTAGAAGTGAAGTACCTTAGACGTCAAGTTTAAGAACATACCTCACTTCCTTTGAGTAGCGACGTATGGCTCGACCCTTTCGGGGGTTAAGAAATACGAAACAAATACAGAGATTAAACTGAAGAGTTTGATCCTGGCTCAGATTGAACGCTAGCGGGATGCCTTACACATGCAAGTCGAACGGCAGCACGGACTTCGGTCTGGTGGCGAGTGGCGAACGGGTGAGTAATGTATCGGAACGTGCCCAGTAGCGGGGGATAACTACGCGAAAGCGTAGCTAATACCGCATACGCCCTACGGGGGAAAGCAGGGGATCGCAAGACCTTGCACTATTGGAGCGGCCGATATCGGATTAGCTAGTTGGTGGGGTAACGGCTCACCAAGGCGACGATCCGTAGCTGGTTTGAGAGGACGACCAGCCACACTGGGACTGAGACACGGCCCAGACTCCTACGGGAGGCAGCAGTGGGGAATTTTGGACAATGGGGGAAACCCTGATCCAGCCATCCCGCGTGTGCGATGAAGGCCTTCGGGTTGTAAAGCACTTTTGGCAGGAAAGAAACGTCATGGGTTAATACCCCGTGAAACTGACGGTACCTGCAGAATAAGCACCGGCTAACTACGTGCCAGCAGCCGCGGTAATACGTAGGGTGCAAGCGTTAATCGGAATTACTGGGCGTAAAGCGTGCGCAGGCGGTTCGGAAAGAAAGATGTGAAATCCCAGAGCTTAACTTTGGAACTGCATTTTTAACTACCGGGCTAGAGTGTGTCAGAGGGAGGTGGAATTCCGCGTGTAGCAGTGAAATGCGTAGATATGCGGAGGAACACCGATGGCGAAGGCAGCCTCCTGGGATAACACTGACGCTCATGCACGAAAGCGTGGGGAGCAAACAGGATTAGATACCCTGGTAGTCCACGCCCTAAACGATGTCAACTAGCTGTTGGGGCCTTCGGGCCTTGGTAGCGCAGCTAACGCGTGAAGTTGACCGCCTGGGGAGTACGGTCGCAAGATTAAAACTCAAAGGAATTGACGGGGACCCGCACAAGCGGTGGATGATGTGGATTAATTCGATGCAACGCGAAAAACCTTACCTACCCTTGACATGTCTGGAATTCCGAAGAGATTTGGAAGTGCTCGCAAGAGAACCGGAACACAGGTGCTGCATGGCTGTCGTCAGCTCGTGTCGTGAGATGTTGGGTTAAGTCCCGCAACGAGCGCAACCCTTGTCATTAGTTGCTACGAAAGGGCACTCTAATGAGACTGCCGGTGACAAACCGGAGGAAGGTGGGGATGACGTCAAGTCCTCATGGCCCTTATGGGTAGGGCTTCACACGTCATACAATGGTCGGGACAGAGGGTCGCCAACCCGCGAGGGGGAGCCAATCCCAGAAACCCGATCGTAGTCCGGATCGCAGTCTGCAACTCGACTGCGTGAAGTCGGAATCGCTAGTAATCGCGGATCAGCATGTCGCGGTGAATACGTTCCCGGGTCTTGTACACACCGCCCGTCACACCATGGGAGTGGGTTTTACCAGAAGTAGTTAGCCTAACCGTAAGGGGGGCGATTACCACGGTAGGATTCATGACTGGGGTGAAGTCGTAACAAGGTAGCCGTATCGGAAGGTGCGGCTGGATCACCTCCTTTCAGAGCTTAGTGCTCGTGTTAAGCGTCCACACTTATCGGTTGTTTGATGTAGCTGGTGTCAATGTTTTTGATGCCGTGTAGAGGCTAACTCATAGCGCTGCTCGCAGTGTTATGAGTTGGGTTTTACTCAACAGCTATATTCGTTCTTTAACAATCTGGAAGAAGCACAACGAAAATGTACTTATCAAGTACTCGGCGCAAGTCGATGAAGATAAGTACGGGTTGTGATTGCATTAATTTTGTTCCAAGTTCTCAAGACTGGGGTGAAAACCTCAGACTGCTTTGAAACTTATGAACGGCACAAACGCTAATACTCAGGTCCTATAGCCTACAGCGTTATAGGATCAAGCGACTAAGTGCATATGGTGGATGCCTTGGCGATCACAGGCGATGAAGGACGTAGTAGCCTGCGAAAAGCTACGGGGAGCTGGCAAACAAGCTTTGATCCGTAGATGTCCGAATGGGGAAACCCACCGCAGCAATGCGGTATCCCTGGCTGAATACATAGGCCAGTGGAGGCGAACCGGGTGAACTGAAACATCTCAGTAGCTCGAGGAAAAGAAATCAACCGAGATTCCGAAAGTAGTGGCGAGCGAAATCGGAAGAGCCTTTACGTTTTAGCATGCAAGATAGTCGAACGGAATGGAAAGTCCGGCCGTAGCAGGTGATAGCCCTGTAGGCGAAATCTTGTGTGTGGAACTAAGCGTAAGAAAAGTAGGGCGGGACACGTGAAATCCTGTTTGAAGATGGGGGGACCATCCTCCAAGGCTAAATACTCGTGATCGACCGATAGTGAACCAGTACCGTGAGGGAAAGGCGAAAAGAACCCCGGAAGGGGAGTGAAATAGATCCTGAAACCGTATGCATACAAACAGTAGGAGCCTCCTTGTGGGGTGACTGCGTACCTTTTGTATAATGGGTCAGCGACTTACATTCAGTGGCAAGGTTAACCGAATAGGGAAGCCGTAGCGAAAGCGAGTCCGAATAGGGCGATTCAGTCGCTGGGTGTAGACCCGAAACCAGATGATCTATCCATGGCCAGGTTGAAGGCACGGTAACACGTGCTGGAGGACCGAACCCACTAATGTTGAAAAATTAGGGGATGAGCTGTGGATAGGGGTGAAAGGCTAAACAAATCTGGAAATAGCTGGTTCTCTCCGAAAACTATTTAGGTAGTGCCTCAAGTATTACTGCGGGGGGTAGAGCACTGTTATAGCTAGGGGGTCATGGCGACTTACCAAACTATGGCAAACTCCGAATACCCGCAAGTACAGCTTGGGAGACAGAGCACCGGGTGCTAACGTCCGGACTCAAGAGGGAAACAACCCAGACCGCCAGCTAAGGTCCCAAATTATCGCTAAGTGGGAAACGAAGTGGGAAGGCATAGACAGTCAGGAGGTTGGCTTAGAAGCAGCCATCCTTTAAAGAAAGCGTAATAGCTCACTGATCGAGTCGTCCTGCGCGGAAGATGTAACGGGGCTAAGCGATAAACCGAAGCTGCGGGTGTGCACTTTGTGCACGCGGTAGGAGAGCGTTCTGTAAGCCTGCGAAGGTGGCTTGTAAAGGCTGCTGGAGGTATCAGAAGTGCGAATGCTGACATGAGTAGCGATAAAGGGGGTGAAAAGCCCCCTCGCCGTAAGTCCAAGGTTTCCTGCGCAACGTTCATCGGCGCAGGGTGAGTCGGCCCCTAAGGCGAGGCAGAGATGCGTAGCTGATGGGAAGCTGGTTAATATTCCAGCACCGTCGTACAGTGCGATGGGGGGACGGATCGCGGAAGATCATCAGGGTGTTGGATGTCCCTGTTGCTGCATCGAAGATGGCGCTTAGGCAAATCCGGGCGCGTAAATCAAGGGTGTGGCACGAGCGAGCATTGCTTGCGAAGTGATTGGAAGTGGTTCCAAGAAAAGCCTCTAAGCTTCAGCTGTACGAGACCGTACCGCAAACCGACACAGGTGGACGGGATGAATATTCCAAGGCGCTTGAGAGAACTCAGGAGAAGGAACTCGGCAAATTGATACCGTAACTTCGGGAGAAGGTATACCCCGGTAGTGTGAAGCGCCTGCGCGCTTAGCATGATGGGGTCGCAGAGAATCGGTGGCTGCGACTGTTTATTAAAAACACAGCACTCTGCAAAGACGAAAGTCGACGTATAGGGTGTGACGCCTGCCCGGTGCCGGAAGGTTAAGTGATGGGGTGCAAGCTCTTGATCGAAGCCCCGGTAAACGGCGGCCGTAACTATAACGGTCCTAAGGTAGCGAAATTCCTTGTCGGGTAAGTTCCGACCTGCACGAATGGCGTAACGATGGCCACACTGTCTCCTCCTGAGACTCAGCGAAGTTGAAGTGTTTGTGATGATGCAATCTACCCGCGGCTAGACGGAAAGACCCCATGAACCTTTACTGTAGCTTTGCATTGATCTGTGAACCGGCCTGTGTAGGATAGGTGGGAGGCTTTGAAGCGTAGTCGCTAGATTACGTGGAGCCATCCTTGAAATACCACCCTGGTTTGTTTGCGGTTCTAACCTTGGTCCGTTATCCGGATCGGGGACAGTGCATGGTGGGCAGTTTGACTGGGGCGGTCTCCTCCCAAAGTGTAACGGAGGAGTTCGAAGGTACGCTAGGTACGGTCGGAAATCGTGCTGATAGTGCAATGGCATAAGCGTGCTTGACTGTGAGACTGACAAGTCGAACAGGTGCGAAAGCAGGACATAGTGATCCGGTGGTTCTGAATGGAAGGGCCATCGCTCAACGGATAAAAGGTACTCTGGGGATAACAGGCTGATACCGCCCAAGAGTTCATATCGACGGCGGTGTTTGGCACCTCGATGTCGGCTCATCTCATCCTGGGGCTGTAGCCGGTCCCAAGGGTATGGCTGTTCGCCATTTAAAGAGGTACGTGAGCTGGGTTTAAAACGTCGTGAGACAGTTTGGTCCCTATCTGCCGTGGGCGTTGGATACTTGACGGAGCCTGCTCCTAGTACGAGAGGACCGGAGTGGACGTACCTCTGGTGTACCGGTTGTCATGCCAATGGCATTGCCGGGTAGCTAAGTACGGAAGAGATAACCGCTGAAGGCATCTAAGCGGGAAACTCGTCTGAAGATAAGGTATCCCGGGGACTTGATCCCCCTGAAGGGTCGTTCGAGACCAGGACGTTGATAGGTCGGGTGTGGAAGCGCAGTAATGCGTTAAGCTAACCGATACTAATTGCCCGTGAGGCTTGATCCTATAACACTGATGGTTATGACCTGGTGATGTAGCGTTCCAAGTGTCGTTCAATACAAAATCTGGCTGCACCGTCGGCAGCCAGCCAACACCAATTACACCCCATCGTGCGTGATCATCGAGTCTGACTCTGATCGCCACGCGTTGTGTTTCTTCCAAGATTGGAGCAGTTGCCTCAACCGCAACCGCTCAACCAGTTACGCTTGACGACCATAGCGAGTTGGTCCCACTCCTTCCCATCCCGAACAGGACAGTGAAACGACTTTGCGCCGATGATAGTGGACGGACGTCTGTGAAAGTAGGTCATCGTCAAGCTTTTATTCCGCAAAACCCCACAGGTAACCCCTGTGGGGTTTTGTCTTTGTGGCGCCGCGTCGATGATTAGACTCATGCGGTCCGCAGCCTCCAATGAAAAAGCCCTCGCAGGATGCTCCTGCGAGGGCTTTTGTTTTTCCCGTCAAAGACAGCGGTTAAGGCAATTGACGGCGCAAGGCGGCGAAGAACAACTCGGATTGCAGGCGTTCGCTCTGGACCTGAGCGGCAACCTTGGCAGCCAGATCAGGATCGACTGGCACTAGCGGGCGTCCCGTCGATTGCGCAAGCACCTGGGCGGTACAGGCGCGTTCCAGGAAGAACAGGTCGTCATAGGCATAGTCCAGCCGTTCCCCGCAGACCACGACGCCGTGGTTGCCGAGGAAGACCACGTCCGCGCCCTGCATTGCATGGGCGATGCGTTCGCCTTCGCTGACGTCCAGCGCCAGGCCGTTGTAGCGTTCGTCGATCGCCAGGCGGCCGTGAAAGCGCATGGCGTTCTGCGACAGCGTGGTGTCGAGCGCGCGATCCGAGGTGAGTGTCAGGGCCGTGGCGTAGGGCATGTGCGTGTGCAGCACACAGGCCTTGCCGGCGATGCGGTGAATGGCGGCATGGATGAACATGGCCGTGGGTTCGACTGCATGGCGGCCCGCGAGCTTGTTGCCTTGGGCATCGATCAGCACGATGTCGTCCGCTTGCACTTCATGCCACATCAGCCCGCGAGGATTGAGGAGGAAATGCTCCGAGTCGCCCGGCAAGGCCACGCTGAAGTGATTGCAGACGCCTTCGCCCAGACCATGCGCTGCGGCGGCTCGCAATGCGAGCGCAAGATCGGCGCGCAGTGCCGCGACAGAGTCTGCGTGAAAGAGCGCTTCGGCGTGGCGAGAATCCTGGTTCATGTCTGCCTTTTCTTGTGTGTGGGTTGGGAAGGGCCAGGTCCGAAAGTGCCGGACCTGGTCAGTACAGGTCGCCGTCCACGTAGAACCACTGGCCGCCTTCGCGGACGAAGCGGCTGAGTTCGTGCAGACGGTGGGCGCGGCCGGCCTGGCGGCTGCGGGCGACGAATTCCACGGTGGCGTGTTCAGAGTCCTGGCTAGCTGTTTGCTTGATCGCCAGACCCAGCCACTTCAGGTCGGGCGGATTGGGTTCGAGCGCGCTGGGGCGGGTGCTGGGGTGCCAGGTCGCCAACAGATAGGGCAGCTTGTCCAGCACGAAGGCGCTGTAGCGCGAGCGCATCAGCGCCTCGGCGCTGGACGCCTGCAGGGCTTGCGGGCCTTCATGCCAGCGGCCGCAGCATTCGGAGTAGGGCTTGGGATTGCCGCAAGGACAGGCCGAGGCCGGGCGCTTGGAGGGTTTGGTCACGATGCGAAAAGCCCAGGACGCTCAGGCCAGCAGATCGTTGTATTCAGGGTGCCGGCGGATATACGCGTCGGCGTACGAGCACAAGGGCCGCACCTTCCAACCCCGGGCGCGCGCATCGTCCAGCGCGTACTGGGTCAACGCCGCGGCGATGCCGCGGCCGCCTACCTGGCTAGGCACGCCGGTGTGCGTGATCGCCATGGTGTTGTCTTGCAACTGGTAGTCGAGCACGCATAGAACGCCATCGACGGTGGCGGTGTAGCGGGAAAGCGAACTGTCGTGTGTGACGGAGATCATTCGGAGGAGTCCTGCTATGGAAGTGGGCAGGCGGCGTTGCCTGCCGGTTGCGGAGGATGCCGGCCGTTTGGCCTGAACCGGGCTGCAGCCCGGGTTCAGCGTTGCAGCACTTTCAGCAGCGCGGTCAATTGCGCATCGCGCGTCTGCACCAAGTCGGCGATGCTGCGCTCGCCGGCTTCGGCGTTGACGCCTGCGATCAGGCGCTGCTGCAGGTCTGGGGTGACTTCAGGTGCGCCAAGATCGTCCCACCAGGTTTGGACTGGGCCCAGCAAGTGATCCATGAAGTTTGCCAGCCCGCCCGCCCCGCCGCCCAGATTGAAGGTCATGTGCGGGCCGAACAACGCCCAGCGCAGGCCCGGGCCTTGCGACACGGCGGCGTCGATGTCGGCCACGCTGGCGACGTTCTCGGCCGCCAGGTGTATCGCTTCGCGCCACAGGGCCGCCTGCAGCCGGTTGGCGATGTGGCCGGGGACTTCCTTGTTCAAGCGGATGGGGTACTTGCCCAGGCCGCGGTAGAAGGCGATGCAACGATCGATGGTGTCGGCCGAGGTCTGTTCGCCGCCTACCACTTCGACCAGCGGAATCAGGTGCGGCGGATTGAACGGATGCCCGATGACGAAGCGCGAGGCATGGCGGCACTGCGATTGCAGGCGGCTCATGATGAGGCCGGACGAGCTGGATGCGACGATGACCTGCGGCGGCAGCACGGCGTCCATGCGCGCAAAGAGCGTGGTCTTGAAGTCTTCGCGCTCGGGCGCGTTTTCCTGCACGAAGTCTGCGCCGGCCAGCGCAGCCTCCAGGTCCGGTTCGAAGCGCAGCGCCTCGGCAGAGGCGCCGGGCAGCACGTGTCCGAGTTCCGCCAGCACGGGCCATGCCGCTTGCACGCGGGCGCGCGTCAGCGCTTCGGCGTCGGTGGCGGGATCGCTGACCACGACCTCAAGGCCGCGAGCGAGGAACAGCGCAGCCCAACTGGCGCCTATGGTGCCTGCGCCGACAATGGCGACGCGGCGGATGGCGGGCGGGTTGGACGTGGCAGGGCTGGACATGCGGGTCTCCTGTGAGCACGGATAGGAGCATTGTGAAGCAAACGCCGACTGGTTGCCACGCACAGGGCGCGCGGGCAAGATAGCGGCTCTCTTCGACCTGCAGAATCCAGGAGTTCAGCATGAACGCGACGCCAGCCTCCCGATCCGCCGTGCCGTATTTTTGCCAATGGGAGTCGGCGCATCTGGCCAGCGAAATCATCCAGGGCAAGCTGGCCCTGGCCGATGATCCGGCCTGGCGGGGCTCGGGCGCGCGCGACGTGGATGAGTACGCGCGCTGGGCCAGCCATGTCTGCGGCATGGCCTGCCTGAAGATGGTGCTGGCTGCGCGCGACGGGCGGCATTATCCGACGCTGGAGCTGGCGCGGGGCAGCCTGCCTTACGGCGCCTATACCGTGGAAGGCGAACAGATCAAGGGCATGATCTACGCGCCGTTCGTGCGCTACGTGGACGAGGCATTCGGCCTGGCGGCGCGGGTGCATGTCGATCTGCGCGCGGAAGAACTGCCTGGCTTGATGGCGCAGGCCGCCTACTTCATGGCGTCCGTGCATCCCTGGATACGCTGGCCCGAGCGGCAACCGCCCAGGAAGGGCGGGCACCTGGTGCTGGTGACGCGTGCAACGGCGGACTCGGTGACCTTCCACAATCCTTCGGGCGAGCCGGGCACGCAGGCCGATGTCGAATTGCCGCTGGCCGTCTTCGACGAATTCTTCGCGGGGCGCGGCGTGGCGATACTCCCGGCCGCGCACGCTTGAGCGCTGCGGCCTTCATGGCCTGTGACGGCCGCCGCCTCGCCCGCGTTCAGGCGTTGCGCGCGCGTTGCAGATAGCGCCATGCCAGCACGGCAGCGAGCAGATAGCCTGAGGTGATGACGACGTAGGCGGCGGGCAGGCTGGCGCTCCACTGCGGCAGCAGATGCAGAATGGTACCCATCAGCGCGACGCCTACCAGCGCGCCCGATTGGCGGTTGGCATTCAGGGCGGCGGCGGCGCTGTTGGCGTGGCCCTTGCCCGATACCTGCATGACCACGCTGGTCATGGCGGGGACGGCGACGCCCACGCCCAGATTGGCCACTGCGACGATGATGGCGAACGGCCAGTAGGCCATGTCTGGCGAGAACATGACGATCCCCGCGGCGCTCATGGCCGCGGCCAGCGACACCCCGCCCAGCAGCGCTGTCGACACGTTCCAGCGCGCCGACACCCGGCTGGACAGCAGATTTCCCAAGGAAAATACGGCCAGCATGGGTACCAGCTGCAGGCCGGTCTCCAGGGCATCCGCGCCGCGCGCATGCTGCAGAAACAGGCTGAGCAAGAACAGCTGGCCGTAGGCTGCCAGATTGATCAGAAAGCCGACGCCGTTGGCGGCCGCGAATTGCGGGGTTGCGAACAGGACGCGCGGGATGATGGGGTCGGCATGGCGGCGCTCGCGCCGCACCAGCAACAGGGCAGCGGCCGCGCACAGGGCAATCGTGACCAGGATGGGGTTGGAGGACCAGCCATAGGCATTGCCCTGGATCAGCACGAAGCACAGCGAGGACAAGGCGATCACGCCCAGCAGGTGGCTCAGCGGATTGAGTGCGCGCGGGCGGCGTGGGGCCGCCTGGATGCGGCGGCGCGCCAGCCACAAGCCGCCCAGCCCCAACGGGATGTTGATGAGGAAGATCCCGCGCCAGCCGAATTGGTGGATCAGCACGCCGCCCAGGAGCGGGCCGGCGGCGCCCGCCACCGCCACGATGGCGGACCAGGCGGCCAGCATGCGGTTGCGCACCTGATCGTCGTCGTAGGCATGGGTCAGCAGGCTGAGGGAGCTGGGCATGAACAGGGCAGCGCCCAGCCCTTGCAGCATGCGGGCCAGGATCAGCATGTCGGCGTTGGGCGCCAGGCCGCAGAGCAGGGACGCCAGGGTGAAGACGCCCAAGCCGGCCAGATAGATCGTCTTGGCGCCATAGCGGTCGGCCAGCGCGCCGGCCACCAGCAGCAGGGCCGCGAAAGTGAGGGTGTAGCCATCCACGATCCAGACCAGGTCCGTCAGGGGGACGGTGAACTGCACCGCGATGCTGGGCAAGGCGACGTTGACGACGGTGACGTCCAGCATGGCCATGACGAATCCGATGGCCAGCGTGACAAGCGGCAGCAGGCCGGCCGCGGCGGGTCTGGCGGCCAGCGAGGGCGCGGAGAGGTTGGGGCAGGCGGAACTCATGGCTGGTGGTATGGCAGGGCTGTCGAGGACTGAAGCTTAGACCTGCGCTTTGATGCAAAAAAGCCGAATAATTGCTTTACAGTGATGCAAAAATGCATAGATGGAGAGATCGCCATGGACTGGGACAATGCCAGGATCTTCCTGGCCATCTACCGGGTAGGAACCTTGCGGGGCGCCGCCGCGCTGCTGCAGATCGACCAGGCCACCGCCGGGCGCAGACTGGCGGCGCTGGAGTCCTCGCTGGATGCGCGTCTGTTCCTGCGCACGCCGGGCGGATACGTGCCCACGGCGGCCGGCGAACTGGCGTTCGCGGCTGCGGAACGCATGGAGCAGGCGGCGGACCAATTGCAGCGCCAGATGCAGGGGCTGGATCATCGCCTGTCCGGCGTGGTG
Source organism: Achromobacter sp. PD1 (assembly GCF_048541815.1). Lineage (NCBI taxonomy): Bacteria > Pseudomonadati > Pseudomonadota > Betaproteobacteria > Burkholderiales > Alcaligenaceae > Achromobacter > Achromobacter sp. PD1. Next base: position 4,254,309 of record NZ_CP183349.1, on the reverse strand, counting down.
CGCGTGGCGACCTCGGAAACCGTGGCCAGCTACTACATCATGGAAGCGGTGCGGCGCGTGCATGCCCAACACCCCGACATCCGCGTGGTGCTGTCCACGGCCATCCAGATCAGCAACCTGACGCGCCGCGAAGCCGACCTGGCGATACGGAACATCAAGCCGGACAATCCGGATCTGATCCACCGCCACCTGACGCGCAAGGAGGTCGGCCTGTACGCTTCGCGGGCCTACCTGGCCGCGCATGGCGAGCCGCGGCCGGGCACGGCGTTCGCGGGCCACACGCTGGTGACGTACCAGCAGGCGGTGCTGCCGGGATGGTCCGATACCTTCTGCGGCGAACCCACGGGCAACGGCCGCATCGGCATGGAGCTGAACTCCGGCCTGATGATTCTCGAAGCGGTCGCGGCCGGGCTGGGCATCGGCGAGGTGCCTACGCACATGGCGCCCGGATATCCGGAGCTGGTACGCATCTGGCCGACGCGCAGCGAACCCTACGACCTGTGGCTGGTGATGCACGGCGACCTGAACCGCACGGCCCGCGTGCGCGCCGTGGCCGACGCAATAGTCGAGGTCTTCGAAGAAGACGAGTAGCGTTCCTGGCCGGGGGCGGCTTGTGGGCAGGCGCGGCAGGCGCTAAGGTTTGCCTGATCCTTCAATGCAACCATGATTCAGGAGTCGCGCGTGTCCGATCTTTGGCGTTTGTCCGCAGTTGAGCTTGCCGCCCGCATCCGCAAGCGCGAGGTGTCCGCCCGCGAGGCCGCGCAAAGCGCGCTGGGCCGGTTGGATGCCGTCAATCCCGCGATCAATGCCGTGGTGGACCACCGCCCGGACGATGTGCTGGCCCAAGCGGCGCAAGTGGATGCGATGCTTGCGCGTGGCGAAGACCCGGGGCCGTTGGCTGGCGTGCCTGTCACGGTGAAGATCAACGTGGACCAGGCGGGTTACGCCACGACCAATGGCGTGAAGCTGCAGAAGGATTTGATCGCGGCGCAGAACAGCCCTGTCGTGGACAATCTGCTGCGCGCGGGGGCCGTGATCCTGGGCCGCACCAACACGCCCGCGTTTTCCTTGCGCTGGTTCACCGGCAATGCGCTGCATGGCGATACCTTGAACCCGCGCAATCCTGCGCTGACGCCCGGCGGCTCGTCGGGAGGCGCGGCAGCCGCGGTGGCGGCCGGCATCGGGCATCTGGCGCATGGCACGGATATCGCCGGCTCCATCCGTTATCCGGCCTATGCTTGCGGCGTGCACGGCCTGCGGCCGTCCCTGGGACGCGTGGCGGCCTACAACGCCGCGCTGCCGGAACGCTCGATCGGCGGCCAGTTGACCGCGGTGTCCGGGCCCCTGGGGCGCAGCATCGCCGACCTGAGGCTGGGCCTGGCCGCGCTGGCGGCGCGGGATGCGCGCGATCCTTGGTGGGTGCCTGCTCCCCTGGTGGGAGCCGAGGCGCCGCGACGGGCCGCGCTGTGCCTGAATCCGGACGGCATGGACACCCAGCCCGCCGTGGTCAAGGCCTTGCAGGAAGCCGCGCGCCGGCTCAGCGAGGCAGGCTGGACGGTGGACACGCTGGATGCGGTGCCGCCGATGCAGGAGGCGGCGGACCTGCAGATCCGCATGTGGCTGGCCGATGGTTACGACGCCATGGTGGCCGCCGCCGAGAAAGAAGGGGATCGCGGCGCGCTGGTGGCGCTTGCAGGCCAGCGCGACAGGGCGGCCGGGGCCGACCTTGCCAGTTTTTCGGCCACGCTGACGCGGCGCGCCACGCTGACCCGCCTGTGGGAACAGTTCTTCGCCGAGTATCCCGTATTGTTGTTGCCCGTGTCGGCCGAGCTGCCGTTCCCGGACAAGCTCGACCTGCAAGGCGATGCCGCGTATGCGCGCGTCTGGCGCGCGCAGATGACGCAGATCGGCGTGCCGTTCATGGGTTTGCCGGGCCTGTCGGTGGCGATGGGGAGCGCGATGAGCGAGGCGGGCGCGAGCCCGGTCGGCGTGCAGGTGCTGGCGGGACGCTACCGCGAGGACCTGTGTCTGGATGTGGGGGAAATCATCGAGGCGGGCGCAGCGCCCATCGATATCGCGCAGCCAGCGGCCCGCTAGTCCGCGAGAGCGGACAAGGCGGGCATGGGACGCAAGCTCGGCGTACGGCCGGGCTAGGGCTTGCTGAACCGCAGGCGCAGGACGCCGAGGTCGCCGTAGGCGAGTTCCAGGTCGCGGTTGGCGGGTACGTCCAGGAAGCCGGCGTAGGAGCCGGTGATGACGTGCTGGCCGGCGCGCAGTCCCAGGCCCTGTTCGCGCAGGAAATTGGCCAGCCAGTAGAGCCCGGCCTTGGGGTGATCGTTCGGGTGGATGCCCGCGTGCTGCTCGGTTTCGACTCCGTCCACGGACAGCGTGATGCTCAAGGCGCCGGGCGCATCGTGCGGCGATGCGATGCGCGGACCCAGCACCAGGCCCTGATTGAACATATGGTCGGCCAGGAGCTCGGGCAGGCTGGCATGTTCCGGGGCTGCATAGCGGCAGCCCAGCACTTCCAGGGCCAGGCGCGCGCCGCCGATGGCCGCGTCCACGTCGGCTTCGGTGTAGGGCTCGGGGCGGGCGGGCAGGTCCCGCGCAATTTCGAACGCGATCTCGGGTTCGATGCGCACGGTCTCGGTCGGGGCCGCAACAGGGCCGGCTTCGGCGTAGGCGACGGTCGAGGCGTAGATCGGCGCGACCACGCTTTTCTCGGGCGTGGGCAACGCGCTCTTCCAGGCGCCGATGTCGTCCCGATGCTTCTCAAGCAGCAGCTGCGCGGTGCGTTGCTGCACGGCGAAGGCCTGGTTCAGCGATTGGGGGCGGCAGTCGGCGGGCAAGCGCGGGCCGGCGACGCCGGATTCGCGCGCGGCGACCAGATAGCGGGCAGCCTCGAGGCTGCCGGGATAGTCTTCGATTCTGATCTGCATGGGTTCAAGCTCCCAGGAACAGCATGATCCAAAGGACGATCATGGCGATCAGGCCGAGCCAGCACGAACCCCAGAAGCCGACGATCGGCCATTTCAGCGACAGCGGCGTCTTCTTCGGATCGACGTGGGTAAGCAGGTCGTTGGCGTTGCCGATCAGCCAGAAGCGCGTGCCGGGAAACATCAGGCGGAAGAAATAATCCAGCATGATGGACGCCTGGATCGCCAGCGGATACTGGTTGAACGGGCGGTGCTGCAGGTACGGGTGCTTCAGCGCGGCGTTGATCTGCTTGCTCTTGAAGAACAGCACGATGCCGCTGAGCGTGCACGTGATGAAGCACAGCAGGAAGAGGCTGAAGGCCATGGCCATCGCGGGTGAGTACATGGGGATCTCAGGAAGACGCGGCGCGCCGCGTTCGGATGAAAAGAAAGCCTGCGGAAAATCGCTGACCGTATTGTAGAAGGCTTGCCGCGGCCCCGTGTTCAGGGCCGCGTCAGTCTGCGCGCAGCGCGGCGCCTTGGGGTCAGCCGCGCACCTGGCCTTCGCCGCTGAGCACCCACTTCAGCGTGGTCAGGCCTTCCAGGCCGACCGGGCCGCGCGCGTGCAGGCGGTTCGTGGAGATGCCGATCTCGGCGCCCAGGCCGTATTCGAAGCCGTCCGCAAAGCAGGTCGGCAGGTTGACGTATACCGAGCTGGAGTCGACCTCGCGCTGGAAGCGTTGCGCGGCGGACAGGTCCTCGGTGACGATCGCGTCGGTATGGCCGGAGCCCCAGCGCGCGATGTGTTCGATGGCGTCGTCCAGCGTGTCGACGATGCGCACCGCCAGGATGGGACCCAGGTATTCGGTGGCCCAGTCTTCTTCCGTGGCCGGCTTGGCGTGCGGCAGCAGGGCCAGCGTGCGCGGGCAGCCGCGCAATTCGACGCCATGTTCGGTGAGGGCCGCGGCCAGGCTGGGCAAGATGGAAACGGCGGCGACCGCGTCGACCAGCAGCGTTTCCATGGCGCCGCAGATGCCGTAGCGATAGGTCTTGGCATTGAAGGCGATGGCGTGCGCCTTGTCCGGATCGGCCGCCGCGTCGATATAGACGTGGCAGTTGCCGTCCAGGTGCTTGATGAGCGGCACGCGGGCCTCCTGCGACAGGCGGGCGATCAGGCCCTTGCCGCCGCGCGGCACGATGACGTCGATGTGCTCGGTCATGGTGATGAGCTTGCCGACGGCGGCCCGGTCGGCCGTGGCGACGACCTGCACCGCGTCTTGCGGCAGGCCCGCGGCGGCCAGGCCAGTCTGCACGATGCGCCCCAGCGCGATGTTGGAATGCAGGGCTTCGCTGCCGCCGCGCAGGATGGCGGCGTTGCCGGACTTCAGGCACAGCGCGGCCGCGTCGATGGTCACGTTGGGACGCGATTCGTAGATGATGCCGATCACGCCCAGCGGCACGCGCATCTGCGCCACGCGCATGCCGTTGGGGCGCACGCTGGTGGCGGTGATGCTGCCGATGGGATCAGGCAGGGCGGCGATCTGGCGCAGGCCCTCGGCCATATGCGCCAGCGTCTTGTCCGACAGCGTCAGGCGGTCCAGCAGCGCCGGCTCCAGGCCGTTGCTGCGGGCTGCGGCCAGGTCTTTCTCGTTGGCGGCCTTGAGTTCGTCGTGGCTGGCGGCCAGGGCGTCGGCCATGGCCAGCAGGGCCTGGTTCTTGGCGGCGCCGGTGGCGCGCATCATGGCGCGCGAGGCGCGTCGGGCGTTTTCGCCCAGGGTGAGCATGGCTTGTTCGATGGAGGACGTGGACATGGCAGCGTCGATCATGAGAATGGGGCGGCGCGGACGCCGCCTGGAGATTCAGTGTATATCCGGCCGCTAGGCCGGGCGAACTCCAGCCGCAGGGCCGGAGGGAGAGGCGAAGGCGGCGGCTATGCCGCCTTCACGGTCGTCCGCCCGCGGCGGCGACGCGCAGCGCGAGCCGCGTCATTTCTTCCCAGGGATCGGACAGGCGTCCCGGCACCGACAGGCCCTTGATCAGGCGGTCGACCTCATGGGCATGCTGCACGGCGGCCGGCCACACGTTCGGCTGCACCCGGTTCAGCGCCTGCAGCGCCAGCCGTTCGTGCGCGCCGAAAATGCGCAGACGGCGCATCAGGCCGTTGACGTCCTGGCCCAGGGCGCGCGCTTCGGCGATGCGGGCCAGCAGGCGGATTTCCTCGCCGACCGCCCACAGCACCAGCGGCAGGGCTTCGCCTTCGGCGCGCAGGCCGTCGATCATGCGGATGGTGCGGCCGGTGTCGCCGGCGAGCATGGCGTCGCGCAAGCCGAAGACGTCGTAGCGCGCGACGTTCAGCACCGCGCGCTCCACGTCCTCCGCGGCCAGTTGGCCTTCGGGGTAGAGCAGGCCCAGTTTCTGGATTTCCTGGTGCGCGGCCAGCAGATTGCCTTCCACCTTGTCGGCCATCCATTGCAGGGTGGCGCCGTCGGCGCGCTGGTTCTGGCGCGCCAGCCGCATGCCGACCCAGGCGGGCAGGCGGCCGCGTTCGATGTTGGCGATATCGACCATCATGCCGCCGCGGCTCAGGGCTTGCACCCAGCGGCTTTCGCGGGTGGCCTTGTCCAGGCGGGGCAGGGCGATCAGCACGAGCGTGTCCGGATCCGCCTGCTTCTCGGCCTGTTCGGCCAGCTTGGTCAGGGTGTCGGCGCCGGATTTGCCGGGCTTGCCCGTCGGGATCTTGATTTCAAGGATGCGGCGGTCGCCGAACAGCGACACGCTTTGCGTGGCGGCGGTGACCGAACTCCAGTCGCTGCGCGCGTCCATCACCATGGACAGGCGGTCGGTGTAGCCCGCGTTGCGGGCCGCCGCGCGCAGGGCGTCCACGGCCTCGGTCACGAGCAGGGGTTCGTCGCCCGAAACCGTATAGAGCGGCGCCAGGCGGTTGCCTGGCCGCTGCAGGTGCTCGGCCAGGCGATCCGCGTCCAGGGGCTGTGCCATTTAACGCAGGATGGCCGGGTCGGTGGTGGACGGCGTCTGCCACGGTGTGGGCGTGCGCTTTTGATCCGGCGTGGTCGGGTCGTACAGCGGGGTCTCGCCGTCTTCCGCGCGCTCTTCGGCATTTTCGAATGCGTGGCGCACTTCCGGCGCGGTCATGCGGCGCAGCAGGCGGGATACGAGGTCGCGCTGCATGGCCCGGTACAGCGTTTCGATCTGGCCTTGCTTGGCCTGCACGACCTGGTCGTCATAGGGCATTTCGCGGTAGATCGACAGCGTGGTGTCCGGGATCAGGGCGCGGCCCTTGGCGTCGATGAGGCGGAACGTGTAGTTGATGCCGAGTTCGTATTCCTCGACGCGGCCCTGGGCGTTCAGCGACACCTCCCGCAGAGTGCGGGTGTCGGCCACTTGCTGCAGGATGGCCTGCGCCTCCTTGGGCGTGGACACGATCTTGGTGTCCGGCGAGGCCGCGCGCAGCGCACGGCGCACGTCGGCGCCGAACTGCGTGGTGTCGGGAATGCCGACATACAAGGTGTCGAACGGCATCGGCGTGACGCCCCGCAAGGCGAAGCCGCAAGCGGAGAGCAGCATGAACAGCGCCAGGCAGGCGCCGCGCAGCAGCCAGGACTGGCGGGGGGAATGCGTTTGTTGCCCGGCGAAGTGCATGCTTGACCTCATCAGCCTACGACGTTGACCAGTTTGCCCGGAACCACGATGACGCGCTTGGGCGGACGGCCTTCCAGGAAGCGGGCGACCTCTTCCTGGGATGCCGCGAGCTTTTCGATGTCTTCCTTGGCGGCCTTGGCGGCCACGCGGATGGAGCCGCGCAGCTTGCCGTTGACCTGGAGCATCAGCTCGATCTCGTCGGCGACAAGCGCCGCCTCGTCCACGTGCGGCCAGGGCGCGTCGAGCAGGTCGCCCAGCTCGTGGGCGTAGCCCAGGTCGCGCCACAGGTGCCAGGTGATGTGCGGCACCACGGGATACAGCACGCGCAGCAGCACGCCCAGCGTTTCGGCGTAGGCGGCGTCCGCGGCCGCGCCTTCGGGCAGCTTGGCGTCGTCGATGGCGTTGAGCATCTTCATGCACGCCGACACGACGGTGTTGTACTGGATGCGCTGGTAGTCGTAGTCGGCTTGCTTGAGCAGGCCGTAGACTTCGCGGCGCAGATCCTTGACCGGAGCCGGCGCCTGCGCCCAATCGGCGCCATGGGCCAGGCCGCGCGCGATGGCCTCGCGCTGGCCGTAACTGATGGACCAGAGACGGCGCAGGAAGCGGTTGGAGCCTTCGACGCCGGAGTCCGACCATTCGAGGGTCTGTTCCGGGGGGCTGGCGAACATGACGAACAGGCGAGCCGTGTCCGCGCCCAGCGTGTCGATCAGCGATTGCGGATCGACGCCGTTGTTCTTGGACTTGGACATCGTGCCCACGCCGCCGTAGGTGATGGCGGAGCCGTCCGACTTCAGCTTGGCGCCGACGATGGCGCCGCGGTCGTCGTAGACGTTTTCGACGTCTTCCGGCCAGAAGTACTCGATGCCGCCCTGCGGCGTCTTGCGCGAGTAGATATGGTTCAGCACCATGCCCTGGCACAGCAGCTTGGTGAAGGGCTCGTCGAAGTTGAGCAAGCCCATGTCGCGCATGACCTTGGTCCAGAAGCGGGCGTACAGCAGGTGAAGCACCGCGTGCTCGATGCCGCCGATGTACTGGTCCATCGGCATCCAGTAGTCATTGCGCGCGTCGACCATGGCCTGGTCGTTGCCCGGCGAGGTATAGCGCATGAAATACCAGGACGAGTCCACGAAGGTGTCCATCGTGTCCGTTTCACGGCGCGCCGGTTTGCCGCATTTGGGGCAGGAGCAGGACAGGAAAGCCTCGTTCTTGGCCAGCGGGTTGCCGCTGCCGTCCGGGATGAGGTCGTCGGGCAGGACCACCGGCAGGTCCTTTTCCGGCACCGGGACCGGGCCGCAATCCGCGCAGTGGATGATGGGGATGGGGGTGCCCCAATAGCGTTGGCGCGAGATGCCCCAGTCGCGCAGGCGCCAGGTGGTTTGCTTTTCGCCCAGCCCTTGCGCGCCCAGGTCGACGGCGATGGCGTCGACCGCTTCCTTGTGGGAGAGGCCGTCGTACTTGCCGGAATTGATGGTGCGGCCGGCCTGCTTGTCGCCGTACCACTCCTGCCAGGCGTTGGTGGAGTATTCCTTGCCCGCCACGTCCACGACCTGCACGATGGGCAGGTCATATTTCTTGGCGAAGGCGAAGTCGCGCTCGTCATGCGCCGGCACGCCCATCACGGCGCCATCGCCGTAGGTCATGAGCACGTAGTTGCCGACCCAGACCTGGACTTCGGCGCCCGTGACCGGATGCGTGACGTACAGGCCCGTGGGCATGCCTTCCTTTTCGCGCGTGGCCATTTCGGCCTCGGTCGTGCCGCCCAGCTTGCATTGCTCGATGAACGCGGCCAGTTGCGGATTGGAGAGGGCGGCCTGCGTGGCCAGGGGGTGTTCCGGCGCCACGGCGCAGAAGGTCACGCCCATGATGGTGTCGGCGCGGGTGGTGAAGACGTACAGCTTGCCGTCCTGGATCAACTGGCCGTCCTGGCCGGCGATCTGGTGCGGGAAGGCGAAGCGCAGCCCCTCGGACTTGCCGATCCAGTTTTCCTGCATCAGGCGCACGCGCTCGGGCCAGCCGGGCAGGTCGTTCTGGACGGCGCCCAGCAGTTCGTCGGCGTAATCGGTGATGCGCAGGTAGTAGCCGGGGATCTCGCGCTTTTCGACCAGCGCGCCCGAGCGCCAGCCGCGGCCGTCGATGACCTGTTCGTTGGCCAGCACGGTCTGGTCCACCGGGTCCCAGTTGACGACCTGGGTCTTGCGGTAGGCGACGCCCTTTTCCAGCATCTTGAGGAACAGCCACTGGTTCCACTTGTAATACTGGGGATCGCAGGCGCACATTTCGCGCGACCAGTCGATCGCCAAGCCCATCGCCTTCATCTGCTTCTTCATGTAGGCGATGTTGTCGTACGTCCACTTCGCCGGCGGCACCTTGGACTTGATGGCGGCGTTTTCCGCCGGCATGCCGAAGGCGTCCCAGCCCATGGGCATCAGAACGTTATAGCCGCGCATGCGCAGCTGGCGGGCCATCATGTCGTTGATGGTGTAGTTGCGCACGTGGCCCATGTGCAGCTTGCCGCTGGGGTAGGGCAGCATGGAGCAGGCGTAGAACTTCGGCTTTTCGGAGCCGTCGGCGTTCTTGGCGTGTTCGTGGACCAGGTAGACGTCGCGGGCCTGCCAGTCTTGGTGGGCGGCTGCTTCGACGGTATTGGGGAGGTAACGTTCCTGCATGGGCTCGTGCACGATGGCAAAAAAAGGGTGAGCCGCCTCGCCGCGCGGGCGCGGAGGCGGCCAAAACCCCTGATTATAGGAGGTGCTAGGCGCGGGCAGGGGACGGAGCCGTTTCGGGGATGCGCGCGCTGGGCGCAAGGGCGCCATAAGCCAGCGTAATCACCCCGAGAACGGCGCCCGCCGTGACCACGCCGGGCCAGCCAAAATGGGCGTACAGCCAGGACGATACCAGCGAACCGGATGCGCCGCCGATGAAGTAGCTGGTCATATAGCCGGCGGTCAGCCGGCTGCGCGCTTCGGGGCGCAGCCGGTAGAGGGCGCTGCTGTTGGTGACGTGCACGCCCTGGATCGCCAAGTCCTGCACCAGGATGCCGGCCAGCAAGGCCAGCACCGACACCTGGCCGAATGCGATCAGTCCCCAGGAACCCAGCAGCAACAGCAGTCCGACGCGGGTGGCCAGGTTGCCCAGGCCGCGGTCGGCCAGGCGGCCGAAGCGATTGGCGGCGTAGGCGCCGGCGGCGCCCGCCAAGCCGAACAGGCCGATGGTGGTGTTGCTGTATTGATAGGGCGGGCTGGCCAGCAGGAAGGTCAGCGGAGTCCACAGCATGCTGAAGGCCGCGAACAGCAGGCCGCCCAGCAGCGAACGGGCGCGGAACAGCGGTTCCTCGACGAACATGCGCAGGATGGAGCCCAGCAGGCGCGGATAGCTCAGCCCGGCCGGACTCTGGTGGCACGGCAGCAGGCGCCACAGGGCCGCGGACATGATCAGCATCAGGATGGCGGCCACCCAGTACACGGTGCGCCAACTGCCCACGTCGGCGAGCGCGCCGGCGACGGTGCGGGCCAGCAGGATGCCCAGCAGCAGTCCGCTCATGACGGTGCCCACGGCCTTGCCCCGCTCGTGCGGCGCGGCCAGCGTCGCGGCGAAAGGCACCAGGATCTGGGCCACCACGGACAGCATGCCCGTCAGCGCCGTGCCCAGGATCAGCACGCCGATGTTCGGGGCGAAGGCGGAAATCAGCAGTCCGCCCGAGGACAGCAGGTTCATCAGCACGATCAGGCTGCGCCGCTCGAACATGTCGCCCAGGGGCACGAGCAGCATCAGGCCCACCGCATAGCTCAGTTGCGCGGTGGTGACGATGCTGCCCGCCGTGGCGCTGGACAGCGAGAATTGCTCGCTGATCGTATGCAGCAGCGGCTGCGCGTAATAGTTGCTGGCGACGGCGAGGCCGGTGGCGACCGACATCAGCAGGAGGATGGGCGCGGTCAGGGCTGGCGTCTGGGAGGACTGGGTAGCGGAAGTCATGGATCTGGATCGGGGATGATGGCTGCGGAAGAAGGCCCGGCTCAGGCGCCGATGCCGCCAGGCGTTTCCTGGTCCTGCTTGATCAGCAGCTTCCTGAGGAGGCCGGCCAGTTGCTTGCGCTCGGCTGCGGACAGCGGTTCAAGCAGTTCGTTGAGGTCCTTCAGATAGTCCTTCAGCACCAGCTTGATGGTGCGCAAGCCCTCGGTAGTGAGCGACACGATGACGCCGCGCCGGTCTTCCGGATTGGGGCTGCGCGTGAGCAGGCCGGCCTGCTCCAGGCGGTCGAGCCGGTTGGTCATCGCGCCGGAGGTCAGCAGCAGGGCCTCCACCAGCTTCTGCGGATTCAGCGCGTAGGGCGAGCCGCTGCGGTACAGCGTGGCCAGCACGTCGAATTCGCCCTGGTGCAGGTCATAGTTGCGGAAGCTGCGGTTCACGTTGCGTGCCGCCAGCGCGTTCAGGCGGAATACGCGGGTGACGACGGACATGGCGGCGAAGTCCTGGGCGGGACATTCGGCAGTCCATTGCGAGATCACCAGATCGACGAGGTCATTCATGGGCTTGGGGATTTATTTTTACGTGAAGTATCTTAACATGAAGATAAATTGAGAGGGCAGGCCCATGCGCCGCACGCGCGCCGGCCGCAGCCCAAAAAAGAAGGGCCCGCCTCTTGCGAGGCGGGCCCTTCCGGCTTGACCGGAACTACGCGCGAATTACTGCGCGGCGTCCTTCAGCTTCTTGAGCGGGCGAACCTTCACCTTGACCGAAGCCGGCTTGGCGGGGAACCAGCGCTCTTCACCGGTGAACGGATCCTTGCCGAAGCGCTTGGCCTTGGCGGGAACCTTCTGCACGGCAACCTTGAACAGGCCGGGCAGCGTGAATTCGCCGGCGCCCTTCTTGTCCACGGAACCCAGCACCGAGGTTTCCAGGCTGGCCAGGACGGCCTTGACCGACTTGGCTTCAACGCCGGATTGCTCAACGATGTAGGCGATGAGCTGGGTCTTGTTCAGAGCAGCCTTGATGGCCTTGGGGGCAGCAGCGACCTTCTTGGCGGCGACGACCTTCTTGACGGCCGGCTTTGCAGCGGGCTTCACAGCGGGTTTGGCAGCAGTTGCCTTCTTTGCGGGCGCCTTGGCGGCGGGCTTGGTGACTTTCTTGGCAGGAGCTTTTGCTTTCGTGGCCATGGTCAAAATCCGTATGTTGAGGTCATGGAGCAGCGCGTGCCGGGTATCGGCGTTTGACGCTACGCGGCCGATGATAGCGGAAGAGTGGCGATTAATGCGGTTTTCTAGCGGGTTTTTGGCCCTTGTTTGTTGTTTTCGACACAGAAAGTGCTTTGTAGAAGGGCTCCAGCAAGATGTCGTGACATTCATCGCGCATCTTTTCAAATGCCTGCGGCACTGAACCAACTGCGTCGAGCGTGTTCCAATTGCGTGCCCTGCGCGAGACCCGCGCGGGAAAAACCAAGCATGGAAGCGAAGCAGTTATATGTTGATGAAGAAGTTGGCGGCGAGCCTGATCGTCGCGGCCGCGTGCATGTCGGGCGCCGTGGCGCAAACGGTGCCCGCGCCGGCCTTGTCGGCCAAGGCCTGGCTCTTGCTGGACGAGACCAGCGGACAGGTGATCGCGTCGCATGCGGCGACGACCCGCATCGAGCCAGCGTCCCTGACCAAGATCATGACGGCCTACGTGGTGTTCGAGGCGCTCAGCAAGAAAGAGCTGTCCGCGGCGCAAATGGTCACGGTGTCGACCCGCGCCTGGAAGGTGCCGGCGGGCAGCTCGAAGATGTTCCTGGAGCCGGGCTCGAAAGTGTCGGTGGACGATCTGTTGCGCGGCCTGATGATCCAATCGGGCAACGACGCGGCCATCGCGCTGGCCGAGGCCGTGTCGGGCAGCGTCGAGGCCTTCGTGGCGCGGATGAACGAAACCGCCGCCAGGCTCGGCCTGCACGCCACGCATTTCGCCAGCCCGCACGGCCTGCCGGATCCCGGGACCTACTCCACCGCCAGCGACCTGTCCGTGCTGGCCACGCGCTACATCCGCGACTTTCCCCAGCTCTACAAGACTTACGATTCGGCCAAGCATTTCACGTACAACAAGATCACGCAGCCGAACCGCAACCGCTTGCTGTGGCTGGATCCCAGCGTGGACGGCCTGAAGACCGGGCACACTGAATCGGCCGGCTTTTGCATTGTCGCCACCGCGCAGCGGCCCAACGGCGCTGACCAGCGCCGCCTCATCACGGTGGTGGTGGGCACGGCGTCGGACAAGCTGCGCACGCAGGAAAGCCGCGAGTTGCTGGAGTGGGGCTTTCAGGGGTTCAATACCATCAAGCTGTACGCGCGCGGCCAGGCGGTCGCCACGCCCGAGGTCTGGAAGGGCGAGCAGGACAGCCTGAAGGCCGGATTCGCGCGCGATGCGTACGTGACGGTGCCCGCGGGCGCCAAGGTCGAACCGGTCTGGACGCCGCAGGATCCGCTGATTGCGCCGATCGCGGCCCAGTCCGCAGTCGGCGCGGTGCGTGTGCTGGTGGACGGCAAACCCGCCATGCAGTTTCCGGTGGTGGCGCTGGAACCGGTGGCCGAGGCCGGATTCGCGGGACGCGCGTGGGATTCCATCCGCTTGTGGTGGCGTGGCCACGCCGGATAACGGAGGTGTGCGATGGCGGTGAGCTTTCCTGGAGGTCCGGCCCCGGCGCCGGGCGCGGATGATCCCTTGGCATTGCTGTCGGCCTGCCACGGCCGCATTTCCCGCCAGTGCGCGACCTTGGGACGCCTTGCCGCGCACCTGCCGGTGCATGGCAGCGACGCCGCGGCGCAAACCGCGGCGGCCAGCGTCATGCGCTACTTCGATACCGCGGCCGCGCACCACCACGAGGACGAGGAAGAGGACCTCTTCCCGGCCCTGATCGAGTCCATGGCCGGCTCCGACGCCGTCTGTCTGCACGCGCTGGTGGACGGTCTGGTGGCCGAGCACCGGCAGCTGGCGCAGCGCTGGGAGCCCTTGCGCCGGGTGCTCGCCGAGATCGCGGCGGGCCGCCAGGCCGATCTGCCCCCGGGGCAGGTGCAGGACTTCACCGATGCCTACGCCGCGCATATCCAGCGTGAAGAAAGCGAACTGCTGCCGATGGCGGCGCGGCTGATCCCGGACGATGCGCTGGCCGGCATCGGGCAGGCCATGAAGGCGCGACGCGGCGGCGAGGCCGGCTGAAGTTTCGGGCAACGCGGGGATTGGCGCTACGATGGCCGCAGCCGGCGCGCGGCGCGCCGGGTTTTCGCCTACCTGCCCGCCATGAACAGAAACGCCCGTTTCCGCCAGAAATTGCAGGATCCCCGCCTGATGCACGCCATGTCGGCGCACAACCCGCTGTCCGCCAGGCTGGCGGCGGAGGCCGGGTTCGATGCCATCTGGGGCAGCGGCTTCGAGCTGTCGGCCAGCTATGCCGTGCCCGACGCCAACATACTCTCGCCCTCACAGCATCTGGACATGATGCGGGCGATCGCCGCCGCGGTGGACGTGCCCGTCATCGCCGACATCGACACCGGATTCGGCAACGCGATCAATGTCGCGTACATGGTGCCGCAGTATGAAGCCGCGGGTGTGTCGGCGGTGGTGATGGAGGACAAGACCTTTCCCAAGGACACCAGCCTGCGCGCGGCCGGCAGGCAGGAACTGGTGCGGGTCGAGGAATTCCAGGGCAAGATCGAAGCCGCCCGCGGCGCCCGCCGCGATGCGGATTTCTGCGTGATCGCCCGGACCGAGGCCCTGATCGCGGGCGCTGGCGAGCAGGAGGCGCTGGCCCGCGCCCGCGCGTATGAAGCCGCCGGAGCGGATGCCATCCTGATTCATTCCAAGCAGAACACGCCCGACGAGATCCTGTCGTTCGTGGCCGCATGGCAAGGGCGCGCGCCGCTGGTGCTGGTGCCTACCGCCTATCCCCAATTGCGCGAAGCCGATATCCAGGCGCTGGGCAAGGTAGGCCTGGTCATCTATGGCAACCACGCCATCCGCGCCGCGGTGGGGGCGATGCGGGACGTGTTCGCCCGCATCCGCCGCGATGGCGGCATCCACCAGGTGGACGCGGCGCTGCCGGCGGTCAAGGAGATCATTGCGCTGCAGGGCGACGCCCACATGCGGGAGCTGGAACGCCGTTACCTGAAGTAAGCGGGACGCGTTGCGCGCAAGGGGCGCTAGCGATTACGCTAGGCGACCCGCCGCCAGCCCTGTGCGCCGCAGGCGGAACCAATCAGAAAGCAGATGCCGAGGGACAAGAAAGAATGATGCAGGGGGGGATGAGCGTCGCGCGCCGGTTGTTCGGCTCGTGGGTGGACGAGGTCAATGCGCGGACCTTGCGCGCGGATGCGACGGCGGGCCTGCTGGGCGCGCTGCTGGTGCTGCCGCAAGGCGTGGCGTTCGCCATGCTGGCGGGCCTGCCGCCCGAGTACGGCCTGTATTCCGCCATCGTGCCCTGTATCGTCGCGGCGCTCTTCGGGTCCAGCCGCCATGTCATGTCGGGCCCGACCAATGCCAACTCGCTGGCGCTCTATGCGGTGTTGACGCCGCTGGCGGTCGCCGGCAGTCAGGGCTACATCCAGCTGGCGCTGGCCGTGACCGTGCTGGTCGGGCTGATGCAATGGCTGGTGGGCACGCTCAGGCTGGGCTCGCTGGCGCATTTCATCTCGCCATCGGCACTGTTCGGCTTCACCAGCGGCGCGGCCCTGCTGATCGCCGTGCATGCGCTGAAGGACGCGCTGGGCATGCCGGCGCCGGACGCGCATGGCGCGGGCGCCTTGCTGGCCAGCCTGGCCGCGAATCTGGCGCAGGTGCACTGGGGCGCCTTGCTGGTGACGCTGACCACCCTGGCCGTGGCGCTGCTGGTGCGGCGGCTCGACAAGCGCAAGCCCTACATGCTCGCGGGCCTGGCGGCGGGGGCGCTGGCGGCCGCCGCCTTCAACGCGCTGACCGATGGCGCGCCGGTGTCCGTGCTGGGCGCGCTGGCCCAGCCCTGGCCGCCTTTCCATATTCCCAGCGTCGATTGGCGCGCCTTGCCCGAATTGCTGAGCGTGGCCTTCGCGCTGACCATCGTGGCGTTGGCGCAATCCATCTCCATCGCCAAGGCCGTGGCGACGCGTTCGGGCCAGCGCATCGACGCCAACCGCGAATTCGTGGGGCAGGGGCTGTCCAATATCGTGGGCGGATTCTTCTCCTGCTACCTGTCCTGCGGGTCGCTCAACCGGTCCATTCCCAACTACGAGGCTGGCGCCAAGACGCCGTTGGCGTCCGTGTTCTCGGCCCTGCTGCTGGTGGCGCTGGTGGCCTTGTCGGCGCCGCTTCTGGCCATGATCCCGCACGCCGCGATTTCCGGGCTGCTGCTGCTGGTGGCCTGGACCCTGTTCGATATCCCGCGCTGGCGGCAACTGATCCGGACCCAGCGCGGCGAAGCGGTCATCGCCGCCGCCACGCTGACCGCCACCATCACCATACGCATGGAAGTGGCGATCCTGCTGGGCACGGTGTTGTCGCTGATGGTCTATCTGCACCGCACTTCGCGGCCCGCGATGCGCACCATGGGCTTCGATACGCGCGGACTGGAGCGGCGCTTCGTGGTGCTGGAGCATGCGCAGGACGCCTTGCCAGAATGCCCGCAGTTGAAGCTGCTGCGCATGGAGGGCTCGGTCTATTTCGGCGCCGCCACGCACGTGGCGCAGCGCCTGCACGAGCTGCGCGCGGCCCCGGGGGCGCCGCGCCATCTGCTGGTAATGGCCAAGAGCATGAACTTCATCGACATGGCCGGCGCGCAGGTCTGGGAAGACGAGCTTGCCGCCAGGCGGGCCATGGGCGGCGATCTGTACTTCCACCGCCCGCGGCCGGAAGTGCTGGACATGTGGCGCCGCACGGGCTTCCTGCAGCGTCTGGGCGAAGACCATGTCTTTCCCGACAAGGCCACCGCGCTGCATACGATCTACGCCAAGCTGGACCGTGGCATCTGCGAGGGATGCCAGGCCAAGATCTTCTGGGAATGCCAGCCCAACGGGCTGAGGAACGACTGAGGCCGCGTGCGCGGCCGGCTCAGGCCGGCTGCGGCGCTTCCGTGCCCAGATAGGCCGCGCGGACCCGCTCGTCGGCCGCAATCTGTGCGGGCTCGCCCTCGGCCAGCAGGCTGCCGCGCACCAGCACCGCGATGCGGTCGGCATGCTTGAAGACCACGTCCAGGCTGTGCTCGGTGAACAGGACCGCAATGCGCTGGGTGTCCGCCAGCGTGCGCGTCAGCCGCATCAGCGCATGGCGTTCATTGGTGGCCATGCCCGCCGTGGGTTCGTCCATCAGCAAGAGGCGCGGCTGGTGCGCCAGGGCCATCGCCAGTTCCACCCGCTTGACGTCACCGTAGGCCAGCGTGCCGCAGTGCTCCTGCGCCTTGTCCGCCATCTGCACCTGCGACAGCAGCGCCATGGCCTCCTCGGCCGCGTGCCGGGTGGCCCGGCGCCAGGGGTTCAGCAGCAGCCGGTCGCGCGACAGCAGCGCCGTCTGCACGTTTTCGCGCACCGTCATGGAGCGGAAGGTGGCGGCGGTCTGGAAGGTGCGCCCCACGCCCAGCCGGCAGATCTTGCCCGCCGACAAGCCCACCAGTTCGCGGCCGTCCAGCAGCACCGAGCCCGAGTCGGGCCGCAGTTGCCCGCCCAGCGCGTTGAAGCAGGTGGACTTGCCGGCGCCGTTGGGGCCGATCAGGGCGAGCATCCGGCCGGCTTCCAGCGTGAATGACACGCCAGCCAACGCGTCGATGCCGCCGAACGATTTGCGCAGTTCGCGGACTTGCAGCAAGGGGGCGGTATTCATGCGCGCCCCCTGTTCCAGCGCGCGGCCAGGCGCGCGGCGGCGCCGGCCAGCCCCTCGGGAAAGGCCATGACCAGGGCCAGGATGGCCAGCCCCAGCACCGCGTGCCAGTACTCGGTGCTGCGCGCGGCGGCATCCTGCAGCCAGGTGTAGGACGCCGCGCCTACGAGCGGGCCGGCCAGCGTCTGCAACCCGCCCAGCAGCACCATGACCAGTCCGTCCACGGAGCGGCTCACGGCCAGCGTGTCGGGCGCGATGCTGCCCTTGGAAAACGCGTAGAGCGAGCCCGCCAGGCCGGCGGCAAAGGACGCGGCCACGAAGCCCGCCCATTGCACGCGCCGGGTATCCATGCCCAGCGCCTCGGCGCGCAGCGCCGAATCGCGCACGCCCCGCAGCGCATAGCCCAGCGGCGAGAACGCCAGGCGGCGCAGCCAGGCGATGCCGGCCACGCACAGCGCCAGCGTCAGGTAATAGAACCATGGGCCCTGGGCGAGCCAGGCCGACGGCCACAGCCCGATCAGGCCGTTGCTGCCGCCCGTCACGTCATCCCATTGATAGGCCAGCGCCCAGAGGATCTGCGCCACCGCCAGGGTCAGCATCGCCAGGTACACGCCGGACAGGCGCACGCAGAACCAGCCGAACAGCAGGGCGCCGAATGCCGCGGCGAAGGGGCCCAGCAGCAGCGCCGCTTCCATCGGCACGGCCGCCAGCTTCAGGAGCAGCGCGGCGCCATAGGCGCCCAGGCCGAACCAGGCAGCATGGCCGAACGAGGTCATGCCGGCCAGTCCGGTGAGGAAATGCAGGCTGGCGGCAAACAGCGCGGCGATCAGGATTTCGGTCAGCAGGATGCCCAGATAGGGGCTGTGCGCGGCCGCCACCGGCGCCAGCAGCAGGAGCGCCAGCAGCGCGCCATAGGCCAGCCGCAGCCCGCGGCCGGCCGGGGCGATCGGGCGCTCGGGCGCGGCGGCGTGCGCCGCGGGCTCGGGCGGCTTGCCCAGCAGGCCCCAGGGCCGCACGACCAGCACCACGGCCATCACGGCGAATTCCGCCAGCAGCGTGAGTTTGGACAGATTGAAGAGCCAGGGGCCGATCTGCACCTGCCCCAGGAACACGAACAATGCCTTGACCGAGCAGATCAGCAGGGCGGCGAGGAAGGCGCCGGGAATCGAACCCAGGCCACCCACCACCACCACCACGAAGGCGCTGGCGATGATTTCCAGGTCCAGGCCCAGGGTGGCGGGCACGCGCGGCGCCGCCAGCGCCCCGCCCAGGCCGGCCAGGAACGCGCCCAGGGTGAATGCCGAGGTGAACAGCCAGGCCTGGTTCACGCCCAGCGCGGCCAGCATCTTGCGGTTCTCCGCCGCGGCGCGCAGCAGCCGGCCCCAGCGGGTGCGCATCAGCAGCAGCCACAGCAGGCCCAGCACCACGGGGCCGGCGGCGATCAGCAGCAGGTCGTACTCGGGATAGCGCCGGCCCAGGATCTGGACTGCGCCGGACAGGCCGGGGGCGCGCGCCGCGAACAGGTCCTCCGGCCCCCAGATGGCCAGCGCGGCGTCGCCGATGATGAGCACCAGCGCAAAAGTCGCCAGCAGCTGGAACAGTTCGGGCGCCTGGTACAGGCGCCGCAGCACCAGCCATTCGGCGGCCGCGCCGATGAGGCCCGTGGCCAGCGCCGCCAGCAGCAGCCCGGCCCAATAGCCCGCGCCGTCGCCGAAGTAGTTGGTGAAGGTCCACGCCAGGTAGACCCCCAGCATGTAGAACGAGCCGTGCGCGAAGTTCACCACGCGCGTGACGCCGAAGATCAGCGACAGGCCGGCGGCGACCAGGAACAGCGCGCTGGCGTCCGCTAGCCCATTGAGCAGCTGCAGCAGCAGCCCGGACAGGCTCATCAGTGCGCCGGACGCATCTTGCGCACTTGCTCGTCAGGCGGCTGCAGGCGGGCGCCGTCGATGTAGGCGAAATCCTTCATGATGCCCTTGCCGTCTTCCACCGCGGTCACGCCCACGTACACGCCCATGGTCGACTGGTGGTCGATCTTGCGGTACTGGATGGGGCCGTAGGGCGTGTCCACCTTCAGGCCGGCAAACGCGTCGACCAGCTTTTCCGTGTCCACTTCGCCCGCCGCCTTCAGGCCCTGGGCGATCGACATGAGGGACGCGTAGCCCACGACCGAGCCGACCTTGGGCGTTTCGTTGTAGCGCTTCTTGTAGGCTTCGACGAAGGCGTTATTGGCCGGGGTGTCGATGGCGTACCAGGGGTAGCCGGTGACGATCCAGCCAGTGGGCGTGTCGGCGCCCAGCGGCTCCAGGTATTCGGGTTCGCCGGACAGCACCGACACCACGGCGCGGTTCTCGAACAGGCCGCGGGTATTGCCTTCGCGCACGAAGCGCGTCAGGTCGGCGGCGAACAGCACGTTGAAGATCGCGTCGGGCTTGGCGTCGGCCAGGGCCTGCACCACGGCGCCGGCATCGACCTTGCCCAGCGGCACGGCCTGCTCGGCGACGAATTCCACGTCGGACTGGAACGAAGTCATCATGGCCTTGAAGGTGGCCACGGCGGACTGGCCATATTCATAGTTGGGATAGACGATGGCCCAGCGCTTCTTGCGCAAGGCCAGCGCCTTGGGGGCTAGCGCCGCCACGTGCATCCAGGTGGAGGGGCGCAGGCGGTAGGTGTAGCGGTTGCCGTCCTGCCAGGTGATCTTGTCGGTGAGGGGTTCGGCCGCCAGGAAGAACACCTGCTGCTGCTTGGCGAAATCCGTCAGCGCCAGGCCGGTATTTGAAAGAAAGCCGCCGAACAGCAGCTCGACCTTTTCGCTGGCCAGCAATTCCTGGGCCGCGCGCACCGAATCGCCGGGGTTGCCGTTGTCGTCGCGCGAGATCACTTCCAGCTTTCGGCCCAGCACGCCGCCGCTTGCATTGACCTCTTCCAGCGCCAGCTGCCAACCCTTCTTGTAGGGGCCGAGGAAGGCGGGGATGGCCTTGTAGCTGTTGATCTCGCCGATGCGGATGGGCGGCTCCTTGTCCTTGGCCGAGGCGGCGGAAGTCAGCGCCAGGGCCAGGAGTGCCGGCGCCACGGCGCGGCGCAACAGAGTGAGGCAGGGACGGAACATGTCAGGTATCGCGTGGAGAAGGAATCTGGCGCCAGCAGGCGCGGCGGATGACAGCGGCCCAATTGGAACATGGGCCTTCGCCCCGGGGCAATAGACAGGCGCGGCGCGCAGCGCCCGCCCGGAAACGAAAAAAGGCCCTGCGGTGCAGGGCCTTTTCGTCTTGCGGGAAAACCGGCTGAATTACTTCAGCTTGGTTTCCTTGTAGTCAACGTGCTTGCGAGCGACCGGATCAAATTTCTTGATCAGCATCTTCTCGGGCATGTTGCGCTTGTTCTTGGTGGTCGTGTAGAAATGACCCGTGCCGGCAGTCGACTCGAGCTTGATCTTTTCGCGGATACCTTTGGCCATGTCGTGCTCCTAGTATGTAGATTGGCGGGGAGGCTGATTAAGCCAGTTCGCCGCGGGCACGCATTTCGGCCAGCACGGCGTCGATGCCGTTCTTGTCGATCGTGCGGATGGCCTTGGCCGAAACACGCAGGCGGACCCAGCGGTTTTCGCTTTCAACCCAGAACCGGCGCGATTGCAGGTTGGGCAGGAAGCGACGCTTGGTCTTGTTGTTCGCGTGCGAAACATTGTTGCCCACCATCGGGCCTTTGCCGGTCACTTGGCATACGCGTGCCATGGATGCACCTCTTTAGGTCGTTCTTTTGCGCGCATCGCTTGGGGGGTAGACAGGGTTTTAGCCGCCGGGCTGTAGAGGCTTCGTACGCTGCTGCTGTACCTTGCCTACGCCGGCCACCCAGTCTTAGTGGATGAGGGGGGATCGGAATGGCCATCAAAGCCCAGTCTGGTCCGCCCCAGTGCTTATACCCGCTGCCTGCCACCCGCTGAATTCTTGTAAGAATTTCTGGAAATCCCGGAGGGAATCGCCAGACATCGCGCGGTTGGGGTCAGAGTGCTGAACTACAAAGCATAGTAGTTCAGCACGGGAAACTTCATGTGAAGACTTAGATTCTAATATGAAAAGCCTAATTAAATCAAGCGGCGACGCTATGTGGTGTGCGATTGCGCCACGCGGCCCGAGATCCAGGACAGGCAGGCGCAGGCCGCCAGCGTGGTCGTCAGGGGCAGGGCGCTGTCGGTCTGCCAGGCGCTGACGGCAAAACCGGCCAGCGCGCCGCAGGACAATTGCAGCGTCCCCAATAGTGCGGAAGCCGCGCCCAGCCGCTTGCCCTGGTCCGCCAGCGCCAGCGCCGCCGAGTTGGGATTGACGAAGCCCTGGCTGCCCATGTAGCAGATGAGGCACAGCATCAGCAGGGGCAGGCTCATCCAGCCGGCCAGCGTCAGCGCGACCGCCGCCAGGCTGGCGCAGGCCAGCGAGGTCAGCGCGCGGCGCTGCAATTGGCGCGGCGTGTAGGCGCGCAGCAGGCGCGCGCTGATCTGCGAGCAGATGATGAGCGACAGCGCGTTGGTGCCGAACAGCAGGCCGTAGTACTGGGGCGGCACGCCGTAGAGTTCGATGAAGACGCGCGGCGAGCCGATGATGTAGGCGAACATGCCAGCCTGGCCGAAGCCGCCGGCCAGGCTGTGCGCCATGAAGCCGCGGTGCGCGAACAGGTCGCGGTAGTTGCGCAGTATGGTGTGCCAGCGCAGCGGCACCACGCGTTCAGGCGCCAGCGATTCCTTCATGATCAGGATGACGGCGGCCATCAGCATCGCACCGCCGGCCAGCATGACCCAGAACAGGCTGCGCCACGAGGTGATGGCCAGCAACTGGCCGCCGGCCAAGGGCGCGAGGATGGGGGCGAGGCCCATGATGAGCATCAGCAGCGACATCGCGCGGGCGGCTTCATGGGTTTCGTAATGGTCGCGGATGACCGCACGCGGGATCACGATGCCGGCGGCGCCGCCCATGGCCTGCACCACGCGCCAGCCGGTCAACGCTTCCACCGATCCGGACAGCGCGCACCCCAGCGAACCGATCATGAACAGCGTCAGGCCGACGAGCAACGGCGGCTTGCGGCCGTAGCGGTCGGCCATCGGGCCATAGAACACTTGCACCATCGCCAGGCCGATCAGGTAGGCGGCCAGCGTGCGTTCGACGTCGCCGCGGGACACGCCCAGGTTTGCCGCGATCGTGGGGAAGGCGGGCAGGTACATGTCGATGGCGAACGGACCGATCGCGGTCAGCGCGCCCATGAGTATCAGCCAGCCAGGCAGGCTGCTGCGGAAAGACTGTGAAGGGGGCATGTCGATTGCGGGGTAGCGCAGTGGCAGGGCCCGGATGCGGTTTGTTGCACGGTTTGGGCCAAGTAAACGACTGTATCACGGGCAACCTTACAAGCAAATTGCAAGTTTTTTCCGATAAAGTCATTGCGGTCCGTACGTATTCCAGAGGAGAAGTCGTGAATCCTTTGTTGTCTGTTGTGGAACGCAAACTCCAGGCCCTGCCGGTCCCGGTCCAGCTGGTTCTGCCCGACGGCGCCGTGCTGGGGCCGCCCGAACCCCGTGTCCGTTTCGTCACGCACGACAAGACCGCCCTGGCGCATCTGGCCGAAGGCGCGGTGGGCGTGCTGGGGCAGGATTATGTGGAAGGCCGCATCGACATCGAGGGCAATATGCGCGATGTGATGGCCGCGGCTTCGGCGCTGCTGCCGGGGTCGCCGGTGGACGCGGCTCGCGGCGGCTGGCTGACCGAGCTGGTGCGCAAGGTGGTGTCGGTCTGGCGCCATTCGGTCGAGCGCGACGCCAAGCAGATCGAATTTCACTACGACCTGTCGGATGGCTTCTACGCCCTCTGGCTGGACCCGCGCCGGGTCTATTCCTGCGCCTACTACCGCGAACCGGGCATGACGCTGGCCCAGGCCCAGGAGGCCAAGCTGGACCACATCTGCCGCAAGCTGCGCCTGCGTGCGGGCGAACGGTTCCTGGACGTGGGGGCGGGCTGGGGCGGCCTGCTGCTGTGGGCCGCCGAGCATTATGGCGTGGACGCCACCGGCATCACCCTGTCGCGCAACCAGCATGCCCATGTCAGCAAACTGATCCAGGAGAAGGGGCTTGCAGGCCGGGTCCGCATGGAGCTGCTGGACTACCGCAAGCTGGACGAATCCGCGCCCTACGACAAGATCGCGTCGGTCGGCATGTTCGAGCACGTGGGCCGGGCCCAGCTCGAAGGCTATTTCGCCAAGCTGCGCCGCCTGCTCAAGCCGGGCGGACTGATCATGAACCATGGCATTACCGCGGCCGGCGTCTACAACGCCGAGCTGGGCAACGGCATGGGCGAATTCATCGAGAAATACATCTTCCCGGGCGGCGAGCTGACCCACGTCAGCGTGGTGATGGAAACCCTGACCAACGGCGGCCTGGAAGAGGTGGACGTGGAAAACCTGCGGCCGCATTACGCGCGCACCCTGTGGGCCTGGAGCGATGCGCTGGAGGCGCGCCTGCCTGAAGCGGCGCGCATCCTGGGCGGCGAGCAGGGCGAGCGTTCGCTGCGCGCCTACCGGCTGTACCTGGCTGGCTGCGCCATGGCGTTCGAGCACGGCTGGATTGCGCTGCACCAGATCCTGGGACAGCACCCGGCGACAGGACGCTCCGACGAGCTGGACAATCCGCCGGACCTTGCCTACCCCTGGCGCAGGGATTACATGTACGCCAAGAACGAGTAGCGGCCGGCAGATGTCCGCAGGATGGTCGGTTTCAATGCAATTGGCGACGGAAAACTGTCCGAAACGCGTCCATCCACTGGCCGGAACCGCGATTTCCGGCCCGTTTGAAGCGGCTAAAGCGTATGGATATGAATTTATTGTTTACTGAATGTATCTGTTCGTCTGAATCAAAATCCCCTAGGTAAAGTCGCTGTTTCACTCCTTGCGCTTGCGGGTAATCCCGGACCATTTTTTCGGGAAATGTATCTGATTCATTCCGGGGTGGGGTTGGGTTGAGCATCAATTTCGTTTAAGATGCTGGCTTCTTCGTTCAGTTTGTTCACTTTCTGTGGGTTTTCAAAAACTGCGTTTTTGAAGCTCCTGTCTTGCAAGATGCCGCACCCTCGCGGACCGTCTTGTTGCTAGTGTCGGTTTGTATTGGCGGTTCTGCCCGTCTTCCGCACAACCCCCTTAGCTCCATGGCACCTCCGGGCCCAAGCCTGGCGTGTGTCCCTGAACCTATGGAGGCAAAAGCCAATGCGTTTTACCCCTGTCAAGACCCTGGCCGCCGCGGCTGTGTTCTTCGCCTTCGCCGGCGCGGCCCAAGCCGCCGATGCCGTCCAGTGCGAAATCAAGCGCCCGGTCAATTTCGGCGCGATGAACTGGGAATCCAATCTGGTCCTGGTTGACGTCGAACGTTTCATCATGGAAAAGGGCTACGGTTGCAAAACCGAGACCCTGCCGACCGAAACGCTGCCCGCCCTGGCTGCGCTGGAGCGCGGCGACCTGGATATCAATACCGAGATCTGGCTGAACAGCGTTGCCGATCCCTGGGACCGCGCCGAGAAGACCGGCAAGGTCAAGCGCATCGGCGATCTCTACATGGGCGCCGAGGGCTGGTACATCCCGCGTTACACGGCGGAACGCCTGCCCGAATTGAAGTCCGCGGCCGACCTGCCGAAGTTCAAGGACAAGTTCAAGGATCCGGAAGAGCCCGGCAAAGGCCGCTTCTACGGCTGCCCGGCGGGCTGGGGCTGCGAGATCACCAGCAATAACCTGTTCCACGCCCTGAAGCTGGACGACAGCTACACCCTGTATTCGCCCGGCACGGGCGCGGCGCAGAAGGCGGCCCTGATGTCGGCCTACAAGCGCAAGCAGAACGTGGTCTTCTACTACTGGTCGCCCACGCCGCTGGTGGGTTCGATGGACCTGGTCAAGCTGGACATGCCGCCCTACGACGCCGAAAAGCACAAGTGCCTGACGTCGCCCAAGTGCGCCAAGCCCGAACCCAGCGCCTATCCCGACAACCCCGTCTTCACGGCGGTGAACACCAAGTTCTCCGAGGAAGCGCCCAAGCTCACCGAATTCCTGTCCAAGGTCTCGGTGCCGCTGCCGGTGATCAACGAAACCCTGGCCCACATGGAAGAGTCCGGCGACGAAGCCAACGCCGTGGCCAAGTGGTTCCTGAAGAACAAACCCGACGTCTGGACCAAGTGGGTCCCCGCCGACGTCGCCGGGCGCGTCCAAAGCGCGCTGTAACCCGCCATGTGCCTGGCTGCGCGCCGTCGCGGCGCGCTCCGGCCCTTCATGGGGCCGGTTTCCTTTGCCAGGATGGCCGCCGGCCGGGCGCTCGCGCCCGGACCGAGATGCGCTGGCGCTGCCGGGATGGCCGGCCGTTTTCTAGCTGGAAGCCGCAAGCTTGCGCCGCATCGCCCGATTCCTGGGCATGCGGGCGCGGTCCGGGCGGTGAGTGCGCCAGAATGGAGTAGAACGAATGTTTCCTGAAATTATTCCCGCCCGGCAGGTCCGGGGGGCGATCGACGGCTTTGTCGATCACTTGGTCACCAACTATGCCGACACGCTGGAGACCTTGTCCCAGCCCGTCCTGCATGCCTTGGTGTGGCTGGAGCAGCTGCTGCGCAATTCGCCCTGGTGGGCGGTGGTCGCGGTGACGATCGCGATCGCCTGGGGCGTCAGCCGCCGTATCGGCCTGAGTCTGGCGATGGGCGCGCTGCTGTGCGTGATCGGCGTGCTGGGCCTGTGGGACGCCGGCATGCAGACGCTGGCGCTCATGATCATGGCGGCCGGCCTGTCGGTGATCATCGGCATCCCGCTGGGCGTGCTGATGGCGCGGGTCAACTGGCTGCGCTCCATCATGCTGCCGGTGCTGGACGTGATGCAGACCATGCCCAGCTTCGTGTACCTGATTCCCGTGGTCATGCTGTTCGGCCTGGGCAAGATCCCGGCCATCATCGCCACCGTGATCTACGCCGTGCCGCCGCTGATCCGCCTGACCGACCTGGGCATCCGCCTGGTCGACCGCGAAGTGCTGGAAGCCTCGCGCGCCTTCGGCGCCAATCCGCGCCAGCAGCTGTTCGGCGTGCAGCTGCCGCTGGCGCTGCCCAACATCATGGCCGGCATCAACCAGACCACGATGATGGCCCTGTCGATGGTGGTGATCGCCTCGATGATCGGCGCGCGCGGCCTGGGTTATGAAGTGTTGCTCGGCATCAACCGTCTTGAAGTAGGCCGCGGCCTGCTGGCGGGCTTGGGTATCGTGGTGCTGGCCGTGCTGTTCGACCGGATCACGCAATCGTATGGACAGCGCATGCGCATGGGAGGCCAGCGATGAGCAAGATCGAGGTCAAGAACATCTACAAGGTCTTCGGCCCGCATCCGAAGAAATGGCTGGAAGCCGCCCAGGGCGGCATGAGCAAGGAACAACTGCTGGCCGAGAGCGGCCACACGCTGGGCCTGCGCGACATCAGCCTGTCGATCGAAGAAGGCAGCATCTACGTCATCATGGGCCTGTCGGGTTCCGGCAAGTCCACGCTGATCCGCCACTTCAACCGCCTGATCGAACCCAGCGCCGGCCACATCCTGGTCGATGGCGTGGATGTGGTCAGCCTGAATAAGCGCGACCTGGAAGTCTTCCGCCAAAAGAAGATGAGCATGGTGTTCCAGCGCTTTGGCCTGTTCCCGCACCGCACCGTGCTGGACAACGCCGCCTACGGCCTGACCGTACAGGGCGTGGGCCGTGCCGAACGCGAAAAGCGCGCCCGCGAATGGCTGGACCAGGTGGGCCTGTCGGGCTTTGAAAACCAGTACCCGCACCAACTGTCGGGCGGCATGCAACAGCGTGTCGGCCTGGCCCGGGCGCTGGCCACCGATGCCGAAATCCTGTTGATGGACGAAGCCTTCTCGGCGCTGGATCCGCTCATCCGCCGCGAGATGCAGGACCAGTTGCTGCAGCTGCAGGCCAAGCTCAACAAGACCATCGTCTTCATCACCCACGACCTGGACGAAGCCCTGCGCCTGGGCAACCGCATCGCCATCCTCAAGGACGGCGAACTGGTGCAGGAAGGCACGCCGGAGGACATCCTGCTGAACCCGGCCAACGACTACGTGCAGTCGTTCCTGCAGGACGTGAACCGCACCAAGGTGCTCAACGCCACGCACGCCGTGAACCCGGCGCGCCTGACCCTGACCATGCGTTCGCGTCCCGCCCATGCCATGGACCGCATGCGCGCCCTGAGCTACGAATATGCGCCGGTGCTGGACGGCAAGCGGCTGGCCGGCGTGCTGACCGCCGAGGCCGCCACGCGCGCCATCGAGGAAGGCGCGCGCGATATCTCGCGCTACGTCGAGGATCTGGCTTCCGTGCCGGCCACGGCCGGCCTGGGCGAAGTGCTGGCCCAGCTGGTGCACAGCGACCAGCCGGTCGCGGTGACCGGCGAAGACGATGAGTTCATCGGCATGCTGTCGCGCAAGAAGGTCGTGGAGCTGGTGACGCCGGCCCTGGCCGAAACGGCGCCCGCGGCGGAAGCCGCCGCTGCCGCCGACGCGCAGGAGCAGTCCGAACCCGAGCGCCGCGACCAGGCGGCCTGACAGGGAGAAACCCTAATCCGGATTGGGGCCGCGCGGCCGTCCGCGGCGCCCCGATCCGGATATGATGGTTTGCCGGCCGCCTGGGCCGGTTTCTCCTTTTTCGGAACATCGGAATCAGTCATGCCAATTTTGAATGTCCAGATCATGGAAGGCCACACGGCCGCCCAGAAGGCTGCGTTGCTGCAGGCCGCATCCAACGCGGTGGTTGAAAGCATCGCTGCGCCGCTGCCCAGCGTGCGCATCGTGCTGCAGGAAGTGCCGGCGGCGCATGTGATCGTGGGCGGTGAAATCGGCAAGGCCATGGCGCGTGTCGACGTCGCGCTGATCTCGGGCCGCGACGAAGCCAAGAAGGCCGCGCTGATCGCGGCGCTGAACCAGGCGGTGTGCGCCAGCATCGGCATCTCCGGCCAGGACGTGCGCGTGCTGCTGCGCGACGTGCCCAATACCGACATGGGCGCGGCCAACGGCATCACAGCCAAGGCCAACGGCCGCTGAGATTTGCCGTCCGCCTGGCAGCTCAGAAAGAAGCGCCCGCGATTCGCGGGCGTTTTTGCACCTGCCTTCAGCAACCGTCAGTCCAGCTTCACATTGGCCGCCTTTACCACTTCTCCCCAGCGCGCGATTTCGCTCTTGATGTAGGCAGCGTATTCCTGCGGCGTGGAACCCAGCGCCTGCGCGCCTTGTGCCTTGAGCTGCCTGGTCATTTCAGGCGATTGCAGCGCTCGGCGGATTTCGGCGTTCAGTTTGTCGATGACCGGCGCTGGCGTGCCTGCCGGTACCACCACGCCTTGCCAGGCGCCCATCTCGAATCCGGGCGCCACCGTTTCCGCCACCGTCGGCACGTCGGGCAATTGCTCGCTGCGCGTGCCGCTGGTCACGGCCAGCGCGCGCAGCTTGCCTTCGCGGATGAAGCCCAGCGAATCGTTCAGCGTATTGGTCATGAGCTGCACCTGCCCGCCGACCAGATCCGTCATGGCCGGGGCGCTGCCGCGATAGGGGACGTGCACCGCGTCGATCTCGAGCGAGCGCAACAGCAGCAGGGCGCCCAGGTGCGTGACGTTGCCGGCGCCGGCCGACCCATACGACAGCTTGCCGGGATGCTCGCGCGCATACTGCACGAAGGTCCGCGTGTCCGGCGCCGGCACGGAAGGATGCACCAGCAGCACCAGCGGGATCACCGCCGTGGAGGACACCGGCGCGAAGTCCTTGACCGGGTCGAAGGTCAGCGACCGGTACAGATTGGGGCTGAGCGCGATGGAGGAGGTGTTGTACAGCACGGTGTAGCCATCGGGCTTGGCGGCAGCCGCGTACTGCATGCCGATGTTGCCGTTGGCGCCGCCCTTGTTTTCGACCACGACGGTCTGGCCCAACTGGTCGGTCAGCTGCTTGGCCAGCACCCGGGCGACCAGATCGGTCGGCCCTCCAGGCGGGAAGGGCACCACCATGGTGATGGGGCGTTCGGGCCAGGCGGCGTGGGCGCTTGCGGCGGCGCCCAGCGCGAGAATGGCGAGGCTGCCTGCCAGCAGTGCTTTCTTCATTGCTTGTCTCCTTGTGCTGTTCTTGTGACGCGGATGGCGTCCCGGCGCCAGCGCCCTCTATGGGGCGCTTGATCGCCTGATGAAAGTTCAGGGCCTGCCGGCCAGCATGCGCGTGGCCGTGTAGGCCATTACCGGCTTGCCGTTCTGGTTGCGTACTTCGATCACCGAGGCGACCACTGCCCGGTTGTGCTGCGAGGTGGGGCGTATGCTGGTGACTTCGATCTCCGCCCAGATGGTGTCGCCCGCGACCACGGGCGCCAGCATTTTCTTGTGGACTTCCAGTAGCGCCAGCCCGGTGCCTTGCACCATGCCCTGCATGATCAGCCCCTCGATCAGGCCGTAGGTCAGGCCGCCGGGGGCGGGGCGTCCCTGGATCGCGCCATGGGCATAGGTGGCGTCGATGAAGATCGTCTCCAGCATGCCGGTCACGCTGATGAAGTTGACGATGTCGGTTTCGGTCACCGTGCGGCGGAACGTCTGAAAGCGCTGGCCCACGGCCAGGTCCTGCCAGTAATAGCCCTGGCCAAGCTGCTTGATGTCGGCGGCGTTGCGGTCTGCGGTCATGCGGGGTCCTTGCGGTTGTTCGGGGTTGAGGGATGCGCGTCGCGGGCTGCGCCCGATTCCAGAAGCCCGGCGATTTGCGCGTCGTCCAGGCCGGCCTGGCGCAGCACGTCCAGCGTGTGCTCGCCCAGGCGCGGCGGCATCGCGGCCGGCACATGGGAATGCTGCAGACGTACCGGGTTGCGGGGAAAGCGGTAGCGGCTGCCGGAAGCGCTTGCTAGCGGCGCGAAGAAATCCACGCTTTGCAGGTGCGGGTCGGCCTCCAGGTCCTGCAGGCGGTTGATGGGCGCGGCGGGGATTTCCAGGCGCGCGCACAGCGCCAGCCAGTAGGCGGTATCGCGCCCGGCCACGATGCCTGCTTGCAGTTCGTAGAGCGTTTCGATGTGCCGCGTGCGCGATGCGATGTCGGCAAAGCGCGCGTCCTGCGCCAGATCGGGGCGGTCCGCGGCGATGAAGAAGTCGCGCCAGTGGGCGTCGGTATACGGCATCAGGCAGACATGGCCGTCGGCGGTTTTGCACGGTTTGCGCCAGGGCGTGAGCACGCGCGGATAACCGGCCTCGCCGGGCTCGTCGGCCAGGTGCCTGCCGTAGTAATGCTCGACCAGCGCGTAGGACGCCATGCTTTCGAACATGGGCACTTCCAGCTGTTGGCCCGCGCCGGTGCGCTCGCGCTGGAACAGCGCGGCCAGGATGGCGTGCGCCGCGATCAGCCCGCAAGTCTTGTCGGCGGCCACGGTGGGCAGGTAGCGCGGCGCGCCGGTCTGGCGGTCCACCAGGTCGGCCAGGCCCGAGAGGCCCTGGATGATGTCGTCGTACGCCGGCAGGCCGTCATAGGCGCCGCCCGCGCCGAAGCCGTACAGGCCGGCGTAGACCAGCCGCGGGTTGCGCGCGCACAGCGTGTCCGGATCCAGTCCCAGCGCGGCCATCTTGGCCGGGCGCATGCTGTGCATCAGCACGTCGGCCTGGTCCACCATCGTCAACAGCGTCTGGCGCGCCGCGGCCTGTTTCAGGTCCAGCACGATGCTGCGCTTGTTGCGGTTCAGGCCCAGGAAGATGGCGGCCAGCCCGGGTTCCTGGGCGGGGCCGGTATGCCGCGTCGAATCGCCCGCGGGCGATTCCACCTTGATCACGTCGGCGCCGTAGTCGGCGAGTATCTGCGAGGCGTAGGGGCCGAACACCACGGACGTCAGGTCCAGGATGCGCACGCCGCCCAATGCGCTGGCTTGGGATAGGGGAGTGGCTGTCATGGCGGAAATCCTATCGGCCGTCGGCATACACGTCTAATATGGCGTCGGTATTGGGCGATAT
Source organism: Achromobacter sp. PD1 (assembly GCF_048541815.1). NCBI lineage: Bacteria > Pseudomonadati > Pseudomonadota > Betaproteobacteria > Burkholderiales > Alcaligenaceae > Achromobacter > Achromobacter sp. PD1. Next base: position 4,222,937 of record NZ_CP183349.1, on the reverse strand, counting down.
GGAATTTATTATGGCTATCGATTTGCGGCAGCTCCGGCAGTTCGTCACCATCGCGGAGCTGGGCAGCTATCGGCGCGCCGCGGACACGCTGCATATTGCGCAGCCGGCGCTGTCGGTCTCGATCCAGAAACTGGAACACGCGGTGGGCGCGCCGCTGCTGGTGCGGGGCCCCAAGGGCGTGACGCCGACGCCTGCGGGCCAGGCGCTGATGGCGGACGCCCGCCGCGCGCTGTTCCACGCCGACCAGGCGCGCCAGGCTGCCCGCCGCGTGGCGCTGGGCGAGTGGGGTACGCTGCGGCTGGGATTCGTGGGCTCGGCTACCTACATGCTGCTGCCGCGTTGCCTGCCGGTCTTTCGCGCGCAGTATCCGGACGTGCAGCTGGACCTGCGCGAGGACAGCACGGTCGGCCTGGTCGCGATGCTGCGCGCCAACGATATCGATGCAGGCCTGGTGCGCGGTCCGCTGGCGGAAGACGCGGCGCTGGACTCCTGGGTGGTGGAGCGCGACGACCTCATCCTGGCCGTGCCGGCGGGGCATCCGCTGGCCGCGGGCGGGCCGGTCAGCCTGGAGCGCGCCCGCGCCGAGAACTTCGTGCTGTATTCGCCCCTGAAAGTGCCGGGCCTGCACGGCGTGGCGCAGGCGCTATGCCTCAAGGCCGGGTTTTCGCCGCGCATCAGCCAGGAGGCGATACAGGTGCAGACGCTGATCAGCCTGGTCGCCAGCGGCATGGGCCTGGCGCTGGTGCCGGGCGTGACGCGCGCGTATTCGACCCCGCACGTGGCCTTCGTGCCGCTGACCGACGCCGACGCGCACGATGCGCTGTCCCTGTCGCTGGTGACGCATCGCGACACGTCCTGCGCGTCGGTGCTGCGCCTGCGCGACTCCATGCTGAGTCCCGCAGGCTGAAGGCGCGGCTAGTTCTTCAGGCCCAGCTCGGCAACGAATTTCCTTTCTTCCGCGACTTGGCGGACTGCGAAGTCGGTGTAGGCGGCGCTGTCCATCAGCATGTGGGGCTGGTCGGCGGTTTCCAGCGCGCGGTTGTACTCCGGATCGCGGGACGCGCGGTGGAAGGCTTGCTGCAGGATGCGTGTGACCTCGGGATCCATGCCCTTCGGTCCGGCGATGCCGACCGGATTGGCCGCGACGATGGGATAGCCCAGTTCCGTCAGCGTGGGCGCGTCCGGCACGCGCTTGGCGCGGGCTTCGCCCAGCACCGCCAGCAAGCGGGCTTTGCCGGTGTCTATCATCGGCCCCCAACCCGCGTCCGAGATCATCTGGATATGGCCGCCCAGCAGCGCGGTGGTCTCTTCGGCCGCGCCCTTGTAGGGGATGAAATTGAAGCGCGTGTTCGTCAGCCGCGACAGGCGTTCGATCGCGATGCGCCCGGAGCCGCCGGTGCCGGTGCCGCCGTAGCTGATCTTGTCGGGATGGGCGCGCGCGTCCGCGATCAGCTCGTCCAGCGTGCGCCAGGGCGCGTCCTCGCGTACCACGATGGCGTAGGAATAGGCGGTCATGCAGGCGACGTAGGTGAAGTCCTTGAGCGGGTCGTAATTGACCTGCTGCAGAAAGGGGTAGCGGAACAAGGTGCCGACCACCACCGACACCGTATAGCCGTCGGGTGCGGCGGTCTGCGCCATGGCTGCCGGGCCCAGTGTGCCGCCCGCGCCCGGCCGGTTGGCGATGACGACCGTCTGGCCCAGTTCGCGCGAGGCCGCGATCGCCAGCGCGCGCATCTGCGTATCGGTCGCGCCGCCAGCCGGAAATGGCACGATGAGCGTGACAGGGCGGGCCGGAAAGCCCGTGGCGCTGGCCGGACGCGGCAAGGCCAGCGTGGCGGGCAGGGCCGCGCCCAGCTTGAGCAGGCTGCGGCGCAGGGGCGAGGGAAGGCTGCGATGAGGATCGTTCATGATTGTCTCCGTCCTGGTTATGGTCGCTTGGGGGGCGGGCGGGGCTGGCCGTATGTGCCTACAGCGCAATGCCGCGCCCGATCAGGCTGGCGACGTCCGGCTCGCTGTAGCCGGCCTCGCGCAGGATCTGATCGGTGTGTTCGCCGGGCAGCGGGGCCTGGCGATGTATGGCGAACTGGAAGCCCGACATCTTCACCGGGCTGGCCACATGGGTGTTGCGGCCGTAGACCGGGTGCTCGGTCTGCAGCGACATGCCGCGGGCGACGAACTGCGGATGCGTCAGGCCTTCCGCCAGTTTGAGCACGGGCGACACGCAGCAGTCGGCGCCTTCAAACAGTTCCAGCCAATGCGCCAGCGGGCGCGATCCGAAGATCTGCTGCAATTCGCGGCGCACGCGCGCCTGCTGCGCCGCGTCGCCGTTGCGGTGCAGCGGCGCCAGATCGGGACGATCCAGCCGCCGGCACAGCGTTTCCCAGAATTTCAATTCCAGCGCGGCGACCGCCAAATAGCGTCCGTCCGCGGCGCGGTACTGGCCATAGCAGGCCAGCCCGCCGGACAGGGTATCGGCGCCCGCCGGCCGCGTGTCGCCGCGGGCATTGAGCGTGGCCAGCGGCACGACGGCGCCAGCCAGCAGGCCGTCGGCAATGGCGATATCGATGTACCGTCCGAGCCCGCTGCGCTGGGCGTCGTACAGCGCGGCCAGGATGCCCATTACCGCCGTAAGCGAGCCTCCAAGGATGTCGGCCACGGGCAGGTTCGACAGCGCCGGCAGATCGGGCCCGCAGCCCATCTGATCGGCGACTCCGGCGCAGGCCGCGTAGTTCAGATCGTGGCCCGCGGCGTCGCGCTGCGGGCCATCCTGGCCGTAGCCGGTGATGCTGCAGTAGACCAGCCGGGGATTGTGGCGCGCCAGGGTGGCGTAGTCGGCCTGCAGCCGCGCGGCCACGCCCGGACGGAAACTCTCGATCACCACGTCCGCGCCGCGCGCCAGCGCCGCCAGCGCTGCCTGTCCCTCGGGATGTTTGAGATCCAGCCGCAGCCCGCGCTTGTTGCGGTTGCAGATGGCGCGCAGGGGCGGCGGCGCATAATCGCCCGCCTGCGTATCCTCGATCTTGATGACGTCGGCTCCCAGGTCGGCCAGGTATTGCGCGCCCAGCGGACCGGGCAGCAGCCGCGACAGGTCCAGGATCCTGACGCCCGCGAGCGGAGCGGTGTTCGGTGTATCCAAAGAGGGACTCCCGTAAATACGAAGTGGCATGCCCGCCTGGGGCTCGCGCCAGTCTAGGCGCGGCTTTCCGGCCGACCAATGGCGGATTCGCTGATTGCGCTTGGCGAGAATGCTCACGCCAGCCATTCCTGCGCGCGCAGGCTTTGGCTACCATCGATCCATCGGCGTACGCCAGCCGCTGGATATCCTCATGACCCATCACACCATTGCCGTGGGACATATCGCCCAAATCCTGCAAGGCGCGCGCAGCCGGGGGGTGGACGTGGACCGGGTCCTGACGCGCGCCGGCGTGCCGCCGTCCCTGTTGCAGGCGCCGATGGCGCGGGTATCGCAGGCGCAGCTCGCACAGATAATGCGGACGCTGCGCCGGGCCACCCGCGATGACTTCCTGGGCATGGGCCAGCATCCGGTTCCCATGGGGGCGTTCGACCATGCCTGCCGGCTTGCCTTGCAGGAAGACAAGGTCGGGCAGGCGCTGCGCGCGGCGTTCCGCTACTACCACGGCGTGCTGCGGGATTTCACCGCCCGCCTGTGCGTGAGCGGCGAGCGCGCGCGCATCGTGCTCGACTCGCGCGCGCCCAGCAGCTGTGCGCGCTGGTATGGTGAACGCTCCTTTCTGTTCTTCACGCTTGGCGTGGCCAATTGGCTGGCGGCGCGGCGCATTCCCATTCTGGGCGTGGACTACAGCAGCGGCGCGCGCAGCGCCGATGCGCACAGGCTGTTCTATGCACCGGTGCGCTATGGCCAGCCGGTGACGGGCCTGTGGCTGGAGTCGCGTTGGCTGGCCTTGCCGGTGGTGCAGAACGAACAGACGCTAAAGCCGTTTCTGGCCAATGCGCCGTTCGACCTGTTGGTGAAGTACCAGGACCGCACCACCCTGACTGATCGCATCCGCCGCCTGTTGCGCAACGATCTGTCCAAGGAGTTGCCGTCGCTTATTCAGGTCAGCGCGCAATTGGCAATGACGCCGCAGACGCTGCGGCGGCACTTGCGTGAAGAGGGGCAGGGCTTCCAGGCCCTGAAGGATGATTTGCGGCGCGATGCCGCGGTCGAATACCTGGGCCGCCACGAGCTATCCCTGATGGACATCGCCGAGCGCCTGGGTTTTTCCGAACCCAGCACCTTCCACCGCGCCTTCAAGAAATGGACCGGCGTGTCGCCGGGAGAATACCGCCGCAACCGCCTGGTCTGCGGCCCCGAAGGCCGGCAAGCCGCTGACACTTTTGGCCTATCGGTTTGACGCCTGCGGCCATTGCCGCGATCCTGCCCCAAGGGGGAAGCTAGGGGCTCGAGGACGAACGCACGCTGCTCCGCGCAAGGAGCGCGGCGCCGCAGGAGACGAGCACCATGTATCTGACACAAGGCCTGCATCGCGCAGGCCGGCTGCACCCCGGCAAGATCGCGCTATGCGAAGACGTACGCCGCTGGACTTACGCGGCGCTGATCGATTGGACCGCACGCAAGGCCGCCGTGCTGCGCGGCCATGGAGTACTGCACGGCGACCGCGTGGCGTTCTGGAGCGCCAACGGCGCAGACTATGTGTCGTGGATCCTGGCATGCTGGTGGCTGGGAGCGGCCGTGCTGCCTTTGAACACACGCTGGAGCAGCCCAGAGCTTGCGCAGGCACTGGCCGACTGCAGTCCGCGCCTGCTGTTGGTGGACGAGACCATGGCGCCACGCATGGCCGATGTGGACATTCCCGCCAGCACGGCGCCGCTGTCCGCCGACGTGCTGGAAGCGCACGCCGCCGCGGCTGCGCCGCTGGAGGATATCCGTGCGGGCGGCGACGCGCTGGCCGCGATTCTCTTTACCGGCGGCACGACCGGCGCGCCCAAGGGCGCCATGCTGACACACGCGAATCTCTGGAGCGCTGCGGTGGCCAGGATGGCTACGGTCCTCACGCCGCCCGACAGCCGCACCTTGCTGGTCGCACCGCTGTTTCATGTTGCCGGCTTGGGACGATTGATCGGACAGTTTGTCGCGGGCGCATCGGTGGCGGTCCAGCGCGGCTTCCAGCCCCGCGCGGTATTGCAGGCCCTGCAGGACGACGGCGTAACCGAAGTACTGCTGGTGCCCAGCATGATCCAGATGCTGCTGGACGAACCCGGGTTCGCGCAGTACAGGCTGGACGGCGTGAGGCGGGTGATCTGGGGCGCCTCGCCGATTTCCCGGGCTTTGCTCGACCGGGCGCTGGTGGCCTTTCCGCAAGCGGAGTTCGTCCATGCCTACGGCATGACCGAAACCGCCGCCACGGTCGCCATCAATGCAGACGTGCGCCAGGGCGGCGCGCGCACCGAATCGGCGGGACCGCCTGCGGTAGGCGTGGAGACGCGCATTCTCGCGCCCGACGGCAGCGAGGCGGCGCCCGGCGCGGTCGGCGAGTTGTTGGTGCGCGGACCCATGGTGATGCAGGGTTACTGGAACCGGCCCGAAGAAACGCGCCGTGCATTCGACCGGGGCTGGCTGCTGACAGGCGACGCGGCCCGCCAGGACGAGGACGGATACCTGTATATCGTTGACCGCCTCAAGGACATGATCGTCAGCGGTGGCGAAAACGTTTACGGCGCTGAAGTGGAAGGCGTGTTGGCCCGCCACGCGCTAGTGGCGCGCTGCGCGGTCATCGGCGTGACGCATGCGCGGTGGGGCGAGGCGGTGCACGCGGTAATCGTGCCGCGTCCGGGCATGGCCGCCGACGCCGATGCTCTGGACAGGCATTGCCGCCTGCAGCTTGCCGCCTACAAGTGCCCCAAGACCTACGAGTTCCTCAGCGAATTGCCCATGTCAGCCGCCGGCAAGGTGCTGAAGTCCGTGCTGAGGCAAGACCATGAATCCAGGCGCGCGGCTGTCGCCGCGCCCGCTCATCAGGAGAGTCAGACATGAATCGGAAAGTATGGGTGGCGGGAGTCGGCATGATTCCCTTCAGCAAGCCCGGCGCCAGCGAGGCATATACCGTGATGGGCGCCAGCGCCGTGCGCCAGGCTCTGCGGGACGCCGGACTGCAATACGACGCGGTCCAGCAGGCCTACGCGGGCTATGTCTACGGCGATTCGACCGCTGGCCAGGCGGTGGTCTACGGCGTGGGGCTCAGCGGCATTCCGGTGTTCAACGTCAACAACAATTGCGCAAGCGGTTCGTCGGCCCTGTTCCTGGCGCGGCAGGCGGTGGAAAGCGGGGCCGTGGAGTGCGCGCTGGCGGTGGGCTTCGAACAGATGGTGCCTGGCGCGCTGAAAGGCGTGTACGAAGACCGCCCGTCGCCTCTGCAGGATTTCGTCTCGGCGATGAGTGAAATGCAGGGCTATGACACGGCCAAGCCGCGCGCAGCCCAGTTCTTCGGCGGCGCGGGCCGCGACTACATGAAGGAGCACGGCGTCGGCGCCGACCTCTTCGCCCGCATCGCGGTCAAGGCGCGCCAGCATGCCGCGCGCAATCCTTACGCGGTGTTCCGCCAGCCGGTCACGCTGGACGAGGTGCTGGCCGCGCCCATGATCTTCGATCCGCTGACGCGCCTGCAATGCTGCCCGCCGACCTGCGGCGCGGCGGCCGCCATTCTGTGCTCGGACGAGTTTGCGCGCCGCCACCGGCTGGCGCCCGCCGTCAGCATTGCCGCGCAGGCCATGACGACGGACACGCCGTCCACCTTCGGCGCTGGCGACATGCGCAAAGTAGTGGGCTTTGACATGACGCGAGCCGCGGCCGACCAAGTCTATGAGGCCGCCGGTATCGGCCCTGACGACGTGGACGTGGTCGAACTGCACGACTGCTTCACCGCCAACGAGCTGATCACCTACGAAGGCCTGCGCCTGACACCCGAGGGCGGCGCCGAGAAGTTCATCCTGGAAGGCGACAACACCTACGGCGGCAAGGTCGTGACCAATCCGTCCGGCGGGCTGCTGTCCAAGGGCCACCCTCTGGGCGCGACCGGCTTGGCGCAATGCACCGAGCTGGTGTGGCAGCTGCGAGGCCAGGCGGACTTGCGCCAGGTCGAAGGCGCCAGGCTGGCGCTGCAGCACAACCTGGGACTGGGCGGCGCCTGCGTGGTGACGCTGTACCAGGCGGCCTGAGGGGAACGCAATGCTCGACACCAGCCATATCGGCGCCGCCCTGCCCGCGTTCAGCGCTAGCGTGGAGGCGGGCCGCCTGCGCTTCTTTGCCAAGGCCACCGGCCAGGACGACCCGGTCTATACCGACGAGGCCGCCGCGCTGGCGGCCGGCTACCCGGGACTGCCGGTGCCGCCGACCTTCTTCTTCTGCCTGGAAATGGACAGTCCACGGCCCGCCGCCATGCGTGAACTGCTGGGCATAGACATCGCGCGGGTGCTGCACGGCGAACAGGCCTTCGTCTACCACGCCATGGCGTACGCAGGCGACGAATTGCGCTTCGAGCCGCGCATCGCCGACATCTACGCCAAGAAAGGCGGCGCGCTGGAGTTCGTCGTCCGTGAAACCCGGGTGACCGACGCCGCCGGGCGCCTGGTCGCCGAACTGCGCGCGACGACCGTCGTGCGCAACGCCTAGGAGACGGGAATGACTGCGGCCATGAATCATGACGCCAAGGCCGGCGACCAGCTGCCCGGCTTTACCGCGGGGCCGGTCAGCCGATTGGGGCTGGCGCTGTATTGCGGCGCTTCGGGTGACCACAACCCGATACACGTGGACCTGGATTTCGCGCGAGCCGCGGGCATGGACGACGTCTTCGCCCACGGCATGCTGTCGGCCGCCTATCTGGCCCGGCTGCTGACGAACTGGGCGCCGCAATCGGCGCTGCGCGAGTATGCCGTGCGCTTCGTGGCGATCACGCACGTGGGCGATGAGGTCCGCTGCTCCGGCAGCGTCGTGGAACGCTTTGAAGCGCAGGGAGAAACCCGCTTGCGGGTGGAACTGCATGCGCGCAGCCAGACCGGCGAACCGCGCCTGAGCGGCGTGGCGGTGCTGGCAATTCAGTAACCCAGGAAAGGAGATGACGATGGGCACATTGGAAGGCAAGGTCGCGCTGGTCTCGGGCGCGGGGCGCGGGATCGGGCAGGAGATCGCGCTGAAGCTTGCGCGCGAAGGCGCCAGCGTGGTGGTGAACGATCTGGACGCGGGGCCGGCGGAAGAAACCGTGGCGCTGATCCGCAGGGCGGGTGGCCAGGCGCAGGCCTGCGCGGGCAGCGTGATCGAAGCGGGCTTCGCCGAACGTTTTGTCGGCACCGCCGTGAATACCTATGGCGGCCTGGACATCATCGTCAACAATGCCGGCTACACCTGGGACAACGTGATCCAGAAGATGACGGACGAACAATGGGACGCCATCCTGGCGGTGCACCTGTCCGCGCCGTTCCGCATCCTGCGGGCGGCCTCCGGTTTCATCCGGGTGGCGGCCAAGGCCGAGGCGGAGCAAGGCAGGGAAGTGTTTCGCAAGGTCGTGAACATCTCGTCGACTTCCGGCGTCATGGGCAATGCCGGGCAGGCCAACTATTCGGCGGCCAAGGCGGGCATCAACGGCCTGACGCGCGCATTGGCCAAGGAATGGGGCCGCTACAAGGTAAACGTCAACAGCGTGGCCTTCGGGCTGATCAAGACGCGCCTGACCGAAGCGCCGGCCGACGGCGATGCCACGCTGGACATCGAAGGCCGGCAGATCAAGGTGGGCGTCAATCCGCAAGTGCTGAAGAACGCCGAAAGCCTGATCCCCATCGGCCGAGCCGGCACGCCGGCGGAAGCCGCGGGTGCGGTGTACCTTTTCTGCCTGCCCGAGTCCAACTACGTCAGCGGCCAGGTCCTGGTCGTCGGCGGCGGCCGTCCTTAAAAGGGGGAGCGCAATGGACACGCCACGGCAAGGCTGGATGGACGCAGACCTGACGCTGTTCCAGGATTCGACGCGGCGTCTTTTCGAAAGGGAGTTTGTGCCCGACGAAGAACGCTGGCGCAAGCAGCAGCACGCGGACCGCGAGGTCTGGAACAAGGCCGGCCGTCTGGGCCTGTTATGCGTGAGCATGCCCGAAGCCTATGGCGGAGGCGGAGGCAGCTTCGCCCACGAGGCCATCGTGGCGGCGGAACAGGCGCGCGCCATGGTGCATGGCTTCAGCAACAACGTGCACAGCGCCATCCTGGCGCATTACATCCTGAACTACGGCACGGAAGAGCAGAAGCGTCGCTGGCTGCCGCGCATGGCCACGGGCGAACTGGTGGGCGCCATCGCCATGAGTGAACCGGGAGCGGGGTCCGACCTGAAGAGCGTGCGCACCACCGCCGTCAAGGAAGGTGGTGAATACGTGCTCAACGGATCCAAGACCTTCATCACCAACGGCCTGCACGCGGACCTGGTCTGCGTGGTCGCCAAGACCGATACCCAGGCCGGAGCCAGGGGCGTGTCGCTGATCATGGTGGAAACGCAGGGCCTGCCGGGCTTCAGGCGCGGGCGGCTGCTGGAGAAGCTGGGTCAGAAAAGCCTGGACACGGCGGAGCTGTTCTTCGACGGCGCGCGCGTGGGCGAGGACTGCCTCCTGGGCGGCGTCGAGGGCTGTGGCTTCGCCCAGCTCATGCAGCAGCTGCCGCGCGAACGGCTGCTGATCGCGGTGGGCGCCGTGGCCACCATGCGTCGCGCCATCGAGGAAACCGTGGCCTACGCCAGCGCCCGGCAGGTCTTCGGCCAGGCGCTCATCGAACTCCAGAACACGCGCTTCACGCTGGCCGAGTGCGAGACGGTCGCCACCATTGCGGCGCGTTTCGTTGACGATTGCATCGAACGCCAGCTGGCCGGCACGCTGGATCTGTCCACCGCAGCCATGGCCAAGTGGTGGACCACGCAGATGAACTGCCAGGTGATCGACGAGTGCCTGCAATTGCACGGTGGCTACGGCTACATGCTTGAATACCCGATAGCCAGGATGTACGCGGATGCGCGGGTCGGCAAGATCTACGGCGGCTCCAACGAGATCATGAAGGAAATCATCGCGCGCGCCATGACCGCCTGAAGCGCATGGCAGACAGTCAGAACAACGATGAGGAGACAAGATGCACCAAGCGCATTATCGGTACTGGCCCAAGGGCTTGCCGAAGGAGATCAGCCCGCCGCAGTCCAGCCTGTACTTCAACCTGGAGGCGTCCGCCGCGCGCTATCCGGGCAAGGCCGCCATCGTGTTCTACGACAACGTGCTCGACTACGCGCGCTTAAAGCGCGAGGTCGATGCCATGGCCGGCTACCTGCAGCACAGCGCGGGCGTGAAGGCGGGCGACCGCGTCCTGTTGCTGAGCCAGAACTGTCCGCAGTTCGTCATCGCGTACTACGCGATCCTGCGCGCCGATGCGGTGGTGGTGCCGGTCAACGCGATGAGCACGCCGGACGAGCTGGCGCATTACCTGGCGGACAGCGGCGCGCGAGTGGCCTTCGCGGCCCAGGAACTGTGCGCGCGGCTGGACGGCTTCGCCGCTGACGGACGCCTGGAGCGCGTCATCGTCCACACCTATTCGGACTACTTGCAGGGCCCGGCTCCTGACGCGCCCGACTGGGTCGCCGCGCCGCGGCGCGCACCTGATGTGCGCGGCGGCGTGCCTTGGTATGGCGCGCTGGCGGTCAACGCACAGCCGTCGCCGCACCGGGCGGGGGCGAAGGACCTCTGTCTGTTGCCCTACACCTCGGGCACCACCGGCCGGCCCAAGGGCTGCCGCCACACCCACGGCACCATGAACGCATCCCTGGCCGGCTCGCAGCTATGGCGCGGCCTGACCTCCGAGGCGGTCATCATGGGCGTGGCGCCGATGTTCCATCTGTTGGGCATGCAGAGCGGCATGAACACGCCCATCTTGCTGGGCGCCACGGTGGTGGTGCTGCCGCGCTGGGACCGCGAAGCGGCCGGGCGGCTGATGGCGCGTCATCGCGTCAGCGTCTGGGCCGCGCCGCCGGCGATGGTCGTGGATTTCTTCGCGCAACCCGGCATCCAGAAGCTGGACCTTTCCAGCCTGGCGCAGCTGTGCGGCGGCGGAGCTCCCATGCCCGAGGCGGTCGCGAGCATGCTGGGCAGCCGCTACGGCATTACCTACAACGAGGCATACGGCCTGACGGAAACCGCATCGTTCCTGCACTGCAATCCGCTGGACCGCAACAAGCGCCAATGCATAGGCGTCCCCACCTTCGGCGTGGACACGCGGATCGTGGACCCGGCCACGCTGGCTGAACTGCCCCAAGGCGAAACCGGCGAACTCGTGACGCGCGGCGCGCAGGTCATGCTGGGGTATTGGAACAATCCGCAGGCCGACGACGAAGCCTTCTTCATGCTGGACGGGCAGCGCTACTTCCGTACCGGCGACCTGGGCCGGGTGGACGAAGAGGGCTACTTCTACGTGACCGACCGCTTGAAGCGCATGATCAATGTGTCCGGCTACAAGGTCTGGCCGGCGGAGGTGGAGAACACGCTGTACGGGCACCCCGCGGTGCACGAGGCTTGCGTGATCGGCGTGCCGGACGCCAGCCGCGGTGAAACGGTGAAGGCCCTGCTGGTCTTGCGCGACGAGGCGCGCGGCAGCGTGCGCGAAGAAGACGTGATCGCCTGGGCGCGGACGCGCATGGCCGCCTACAAGGCGCCGCGCATCGTCGAGTTCGTGAACGCCTTGCCCAAATCCAGCACCGGCAAAATCCTGTGGCGGCAGTTGCAGGAAGAGGGCAAGGCGGCGGCCTAGCGCGTCCCCGGGTCGGCTTGGCTGGCGGCGGCCGCAGGCGGTTCCTGACCTTTGCCCGCCAGGCCCTGGAGCAGGCGGCCCAGTTCCACGGGGAAGGGGAAGACGATGGTCGAGCTGTTCTGCGCGCCTATCATGGCCAGCGTGCTCAGATAGCGCAGCTGCATCGCCTCGGGCTGCTCCGACAGGGTGCGCGCCGCGTTCAGCAGCATCTGCGCGGCCTGCTGTTCGCCTTCGGCATGGATGATCTTGGCGCGCCGCTCGCGTTCCGCCTCGGCCTGTCGCGCGATGACGCGCACCATGCCTTCATTCAGATCGATGTGCTTGATCTCGACGTTCGCCACCTTGATGCCCCAGGCGTCGGTCTGCGCGTCGAGGATTTCCTGCACCGCGCTGTTCACCTTGTCGCGTTCCGAGAGCAGTTCATCCAGATCGTGTTTGCCCAGCACGGAACGCAGCGTCGTCTGCGCCAGTTCGCTGGTTGCCTGGCGGAAGTTTTCGACCTGGATCACGGAACGCTCGGGATCGATCACGCGGAAGTAGATGACCGCGTTTACTTTGACGGACACGTTGTCCCGGGAGATGGCATCCTGGCTGGGAACATCGAAGACCTCGGTGCGCTGGTCCACTCTTACCATCTGCTGGACCAGCGGGATCAGCAGGATCAATCCGGGACCCTTGACGCCGGTAAAACGTCCCAATGTAAAGATCACGCCGCGCTCATACTCGCGCAGGATTCGGACCGACAGGGCGAACAGCGCGACGGCCAGCGCCAGGATGGGGGCGTAAAAGGCGAGGTTCATCAACATGGCAGGCTCCGCATGGAGGGTTCGAGGGCTCAGGTCGCGGACGCCGTCATCCCGACGGCGGCGGGCCGGCGTCCGCCCGTACCTGCAAGGTCACGCCGCGGACGGCGGTGATGACGACGGCATCGCCGGCAGCCAGGCCCGCCGGACCCGTCGCTCGCCAGCGTTCGCCCGCGGCCGCCACGTAGCCCTGCCGGTCCGCCCAGCTCAACACCTTGATGCGCTGGCCGATCAGCGACTCGGCGCCGCTGACGATGGGAGCCTGGCGCGAACGCAGGGCCAGCCGGCCGACCAGGAAGGTCATTCCCAGGCTGGCCGCGGCGATGCCAGCCATCAGCGGAATGGAAACGCCAAAGGCGGGCGTATCGGTGTCGATGAGCAGGAGGGCGCCCAAGATGAAGGACACCGCGCCTCCAATGCCCAGGACGCCCAGCGTCGGCGCGAATATCTCCGCCACCATCAGCGAGATGCCCAGCAGGACCAGCGCGATCCCGGCATAGGTCAGCGGCAGCGCCGACAAGGCGTAGAGTCCGACCAACAGGCAGATGGCGCCGAAGATGCCCGGAAACAGGGCGCCGGGAGTCATGAATTCGAAGATCAGTCCATAGATGCCGGCCATCAGCAGCAGCAGCGCCAGATTGGGATTCGTGATGACGCTGAGCACCTGGGTGCGCCAGTCGGGGTCTCTGGCCAGCACTCGCAGGTCTTTGGTGTGCAAGGTCACCATGCCGTTGCCGACACGGACGCTGCGTCCTTCCGCTTTGGCCAGCAGGTCCGGCAGGTCGTCGGCGATCAGGTCGATCACGTTCCGCGCGTGCGCTTCGCCGGCCGTGAGGCTGGCCGCGCCGCGCACCGCCTGTTCCGCCCAGTCGGCATTGCGGCCGCGCAGCGCGGCCAGCGCGCGGATGTAGGCCACGGCGTCGTTGATCGCCTTGGCTTCGGCCGGATCTTGCCCGGTTCGTCCAGGACTGCCCTCGTGACCTGGGGGCGGCTGCTTGTCTGGCGGCTCTGCCGGCTTGGAGGAGCCGCCCAGCGAAATCGGGGTCGCCGCGCCCAGGTTCGTCGCGGGCGCCATGGCCGCGACATGGCTGGCGTAAAGAATATAGGTGCCGGCGCTGGCGGCGCGCGCACCGTTGGGCGCCACATAGGAAATCACGGGAATGGGCGAGGCCAGGATCGCGCGGATGATGTCGCGCATGGAAGCGTCGAGTCCGCCCGGCGTATCGATGCGCAGCACCACCGCCGCGGCATTCTGTTCACGCGCGGCGGCCAGGCCGCGGATCACGTAGTCCGCCGTGGCGGGGCCGACGATGCCGTCCAGGGTCAGCAAGAGGGCGGCCGGCTGGCCCCCGGCCGGCTGCGCGCCTGCGCCGCCCGCGACGAACGCCGCGGCCGCCAACAGCGCCGCCGCGCGGCGCAGCTTGCGCAGCATTGAACAGGTTCCGGACATCAGGCTCAGGATCGGGGCGGTCATGAGCTGCTTTCCTCCGACACGCAACGCGTGGCGGCGGGCCGCCGGCGCTGCTGAATCCAGCGTACTACTTTTGCCGCGGCATTCGGAGACCTGCCGGCGCGGTAGCGCGGGCGTCAAGGCGGCGGCGTGCGCGATGTCTTTGAGATGGCCCGGATTTTCTGCAAAATAGATCGTTACCGTGGACGATGAAATGCAGGGATGTCTATGTTTATCCGTCAGCTCTCCTATCTCCTGGCCCTGGACAAGTACCGGCATTTCGGACGGGCGGCGGAAAGCTGCCATGTCTCGCAACCGGCGTTGTCCAATGGCATCCGCGAACTGGAGCGCGAACTCGGAATCACCATCGTCAAGCGCAACCGGACCTTCGAAGGCATTACCCCTGAAGGCGAACGGGTGATCCAGTGGGTGCGGCAGGTGATGGCTTCGCTGGAGGGGCTGCGGCAGGAGGCCAACCTGGTGCGCAGCGTGCCGCAAGGCCACCTGGCGATAGGCGCGATTCCCACTGCCAACCATGCGGCGACGCTGCTCAGCGCCCAGTACCGGGAGATCCTTCCGCAGCTGACGCTGGAAGTCACCTCGCTCAGCACGCCGGAAATCCTGCGCCGGCTGAAGGCCCAGGAAATCCAGTTGGGCATCCTCTATGAGCGGTCCGTGCTCGATAGCGCCGATTTCGACGTGATGCCGCTGTACGCAGAGCGCTACGTGCTGGTGGCGAACGAGCAGGCCTCCTTGCCGCGCCAGCTGGATTGGTCGGAAGTGGGCGAGCTTCCGCTCTGCCTGCTCAGCCCGGACATGCAGAACCGCCAGACCTTGAACAAATGTTTCGAGAGCGTGGAAGCCAAGCCGCGCGTGGTGCTGCAAAGCAACGACATCCGCGTGCTGCTGGCGGAATGCCAGAGCGGGCGGGCGTTCTCCATCATGCCCCTGAGCGCCTTGCCCGCCCAGTACGAAGGGGCCGGGCTGCTGGCGCACCCCATCACTCCGGAGCACGCCGAGGACGTCTGCCTGGTCAGGCTGCGGCGCGACACGCCGCCTGCCTTGTCGAACGCCGCCTGGCAGATCGCCGGCCAGCTGGACCTGGAAGCCGTCCTCAACCAATCGCTGGCGACGAAGCCTTGATAACCATGGATTATCAAAAGGTTCACAGGAAAAATTAGATCAATTCTTGTCGTTGCCGCATGCTGGCGGGAATTGGGCGCTTGAAGGAGACCAGCCATGAAACAACGACGTGAAGTACCTGGCATCCGTCCCTATGACGGGCCGGCGGGCGGCTGGGGGGCATTGAAGGCGACGGCCCAGGCCGTGCGGCAACAGATGGAAGTGGTGGAGGCGCCCGTCGTCCTGCTGCGCACCAACCAGCCCGCGGGTTTCGATTGTCCAGGCTGTGCGTGGCCGGACAAGGAACACCGCTCCACGTTCCAGTTCTGCGAGAACGGCGCCAAGGCGGTCACCTGGGAGGCGACCAGCAAGCGCGTGACGCCGGATTTCTTCGCCCAGCGCACGGTGTCTTCATTGCTGGCGCTGTCGGACTATGAACTGGAGGACTTCGGCCGCCTGACTCACCCGATGACCTACGACGCGGCCACCGACAAATTCGTTCCCGTGTCGTGGGATGCCGCGTTCGAACGCATCGGCGAGGCGCTGCGCAGCCTGGACGCGCCTGACCAGGCCGAGTTCTATACCTCGGGACGGGCCTCCAACGAGGCGGCCTATCTGTTTCAGCTGTTTGCGCGCGAGTTCGGCACCAATAATTTCCCGGACTGTTCCAACATGTGCCACGAGGCGACCAGCGTGGGCTTGCCGCAGTCCATCGGCATCGGCAAGGGCACGGTCTCGCTGGAGGACTTCGACCATGCGGAGCTCATTCTCTCCATTGGCCACAATCCCGGCACCAATCACCCGCGCATGATGGGCACGCTGCACGAACTGGCGCGCCGCAAGGTTCCCATCATCGTCTTCAATCCCTTGCGCGAACGCGCGCTGGAACGCTTCGCCGATCCGCAGAGCATCGTGGAAATGGCGACCTTCAGCTCGACCAATATCGCCTCGACCTATTATCAGGTCCGGGCGGGCGGCGACGCGGCCGCGCTCAAGGGCATCATGAAAGCGCTGCTGGCGCTCGAAGCGCAGCGCGGGAACGTCCTGGACAGCCAGTTCATCGCGCAACACACATTGGGCTTTGACGCGCTGGCCGCGGACCTGGAGGCAACCTCCTGGGCCGACATCGAAACCGAAAGCGGGCTGCACCGCGCGGACCTGGAGCACGTGGCCGAGGCCTACGCCAAGTCCAACGCCACCATCGTCACCTACGGCATGGGGATCACCCAGCACAACACGGGCACGGCCAACGTCAAGCTGATCGCCGACCTGCTGCTCATGCGCGGCAACTTCGGCAAGCCCGGCGCCGGCATCTGCCCGCTGCGCGGTCACTCCAATGTGCAGGGCAACCGCACGGTCGGCATCACGGAAAAGCCCAGCCCGGAGTTCCTGGCAAAGCTGGAAGCGGAGTTCGGCTTCACGCCGCCTCAGGGCCACGGCCATGACGCGGTGCAGGCCATGGAAGCGATGGTCGACGGCTCGGCCCGGGCGCTCATCTGCCTGGGCGGAAACTTCGCCGTGGCCTTGCCCGATCCCGAACTCTGTTTCGCGGCCATGAAGGAACTGACGCTGAGCGTGCATCTGGGCACCAAGCTCAACCGCTCGCACCTGCTGGTTGGGCGCGAGACCTTCCTGTTGCCGGTGCTGGGGCGCACCGAGCTGGACGTCCAGGCCGACGGCCCGCAATCAGTGACGGTGGAGGACTCGATGTCCATGGTCCACGCCTCGGCGGGCAAGCTGAAGCCGGCATCCGCCGAGCTGCGCTCGGAACCGGCCATCGTCGCCGCCATGGCCCGGGCGACCTTGCCCCACAGCAAGGTGGACTGGCTGGGGCTGGTGCAAAACTACGATCGCATCCGCGACCTGATCGAGCGCACGATTCCGGGCTTCGACGATTACAACGCGCGCATCCGCGTGCCCGGCGGCTTTCGCATGCCCTTGCCGCCGACCGAGCGCAAGTGGAACACGCCCACCGGCAAGGCCATGTTCTCGGTGTTCCCCGGCGTGCGCGAGCGCTATGAGCCCTGGCCGGACGAGGTGTTGCGGCTGGTGACCATACGCAGCCACGACCAGTACAACACCACGATCTACGGCTTGGACGACCGCTACCGCGGCGTCTTCGGCCGCCGCGACGTGCTCTTCATGCATCCGGAAGACCTGGCCGCGCAGGGCTTGGAACACGGTGATCTGGTGGACATAGAAACCGTGTCGCGGAACCGGACGCTGCGGCTGGCAGGCATTACCGCGATTGAATACAGCATCGCGCGAGGTTCGGTCGCGGCCTACTATCCCGAGGCCAATGTCCTGGTTCCGCTGGACTATATCGACAAGGAATGCGGCACGCCTTCCTACAAGTCGATACCGGTGCGCATCCGCAAAGCCGCGCAGGGGGGCGCCCAAGCGTAAGCCGTCATGATCGTCCGCCCCGCCTCGCGCTCTCCCTGGCTGCTGCTGTTCACGCTGAAGGGATCCATTGTCTCCATCATCTGGAAGCGTGTCGTCGCCATGATGCTGCTGGCCACCGCCGTGGTGCTGGCGGAGCACCGGCTGCCCTTGAGCGGGGTCGGGCTGGGCGCCGTGCCCTTGACGCTGGTCGGGCTGACCCTGGCCATCTTCCTGGGGTTCCGCAACAGCGTGGCCTACGAGCGCTGGTGGGAGGCGCGCAAGCTCTGGGGCGAGCTGCTCATCGTCATCCGCAACCTGACGCGGCAGACGCTGAGTTTTCCCGACGGCCTGCCCGCCGCGCGCCAGCGTGAATTGGCGCATGGCCTCATCGCCTATGCCCATGCCTTGCGGCACATGCTGAGGCAGAGCGATCCCAAGGAAGACCTGCAGCGCTGGCTGCCCGCCGCTACTGCGGCCCACATCATGCATGCGGCGAATCCGCCCAGCGTGCTTCTGGGCGACTTGAGCCAGGCCTATGCCCAGTTGCGGCGAGAAGGGCGGCTGGACAGCATCCTGCTCGCGGACATCGATGGCCAGATCACGCGGCTGTCATACATAGGCGGCGGCTGCGAGCGGATACGCGGCACGCCGATTCCCTTTGCCTACATCCTGCTGCTGCACCGGACCGTCTACATCTATTGCCTGCTGCTGCCGTTCTGCCTGGTCGGCAGCATAGGCTGGGTGACGCCCTTCATGGTGGGCGTGCTGTCCTACACGTTCTTCGGGCTGGACGCCCTGGGCGAACAGATCGAGGAACCCTTCGACCGCCTGCCCAACAACCTGCCCCTGGATGCCCTGTGCCGCGGCATCGAGATCAACGTCGGGGAGTTGCTGGGCGACAAGAATCTGCCGCCGCCGTTGTCGCCGCAGGATGGCGTGCTGTTCTAGCTGTCATCTTTTCCGATCTGGTACGGGGTGCGGCGCTGGCCGCGCAACAGCTGAACAGGCATGAAAAGAATGCGTCGTGGCCAGCTGACAGTCCCCTTGCCCAAGGCCCTCCGTGGCTGCCACGCCGCGGTCAACGGTGCTTGCGCGCGACTAGCGATAATTGCAGCTGCGAGGCTGGCGTGGTTTCCCGTATCCCTATAATTTCCCGCGGGCAACCGCGCCGCCTGGCGGCGTATCAGCAGCTCCAACAGTCATGCATTCGTTCAGCACCGAAAGCACTTTCGACAGACCCTTTGCCGCGAATAAAAAAATGCCGGAAAGTATCGAGCGCACGAGATGTACATCGAAAAAGCCGCGCCTGCTTCGTTCAAGCCCCGCCAACTGGGATGCTTGGCGAGACGCTAGAAACCGGGTCCTCGCCGCACTCGATGGCAAGCCAGGCAGATCCGGACGACTTCGCTTGCATGACCGTGAACCTGCGGAACGCGGATCGAAGCGCAGGTTGTCGGTAGAGTGCTTGGATTGCGGAGCGGGCCAGGACGGTAGCTGGATTACTTATTACGACAACGTGCGCCTGTCGCCGCAAGGCTGCCCAGTCTGCAAAAGCGTCGACCGCCTGATCGACCAATTCAAATCGGCGTTCTCCGACCACACGCTGACGTTGTGCACGCCTGAAAGCGGTCCTCCCAACCCCGCTGGATTGAGGTTCAACGTGCGGCCCTTGATATGGGCCTTGCCTGAAGATTTCGAGTGGACCATGCCCTCAATCGGTATCGCGGCCGTCAGGAGCGCGCTGCGGCGACATCGTCTGCCGAATGAGGCGGTGCAGGGTCGTTATCAGGACTTCGTGGAACTGCATTCAGAATTCACGCGTGCCTTCCCTTTGGGGACGCTTCGGTTCGCCCATCGTCAACATCCAGAGAACACGTCGCCAGGTCCATTCTTCTGCATGAAGACCGGGCCGCGGCTACTGCGTGCACCTTTTGAGGATAGCTGCATGTCGCGTGCAGCAGTACGCAAGGCAGTGCTTCAAGAGGACAAGGATTCGATACTCCGCGCCCACCTCCTCGAACGAGCAAAGCAGCACATGGCAACAGAGGTCTCGTTCGAATGGAGTCCAGGAAAAGGTGGCGGATTTTTGATTTTCTACCGTAGCCGCACGGGTTTCTATCATCTCGACACGCGATGGCGCGCCGAGGAGAAGGCATGGGGGCAATCTGGGTTTCGGCGCGGCGAGTCACTCGCTCTCATCGTCATTTCCCACTTGTTCCCCGCCCATGACTGGCTACGCACCTCTCGCCCGGCTTTCCTCCTGAGAGATAACGGGCATCGACTTGAACTTGACGCCTACAGCCCCAGTCAGCAGCTGGCTCTCGAATATCACGGCATGCACCACTACAAGCCGCGCTCTCAGAGCGCCGAGGACCTGGCAGCCCATGTCGGGCAGGTTCAGCGGGACGCCGAGAAGCGGACGCGGTGCGTAGAGGCAGGCGTAACGCTGATCGAGATGAAAGATAGACCGTTGGCTCCAGCAGCCTTCCTTTCCTGTATCCAGGAGCTCGTCGGCCAGGCAGGACTCGTGCCCACGGTTCCCAATCCAAGCCTGGAGCTGATCACTAGCCGTTGGAATGAGATTTGCGCGAATCCTCTCGAAGAATTTCAGCAGGCGTTGCTAAGGAATCTTGGCCATCACAAGCTGGTTTCGCACGAAATTGCAAAGGTGAACAAGGACTGCATGGTCGTATATCAATGCGGCCATTGCAACGAACTGAACACTGCTCGGGCGAAGGGCCTGGTTGCGGGAAGGGTGCGCAAGTACTGCCCCCTATGCAAGGACGCGGTCACTTCCCAACAACGCCGGGCTGAGGCGCTCAGCGCATGGGTTGCTCAAGGCCTGCCCCCTTCGGTGATTGACCGGATGGAGTTCGATGATTCAAACCGCTACCTGTATCGCTGCGAGGCCGATCACTTGACCATCCTGCATAGTTGCACGTCCGCCCTGCGGCATGTCAGCGCCGGCGTCTTCAATTGCCCGGCATGCATCAGTGCCCGTTCTGGCGTCGCGGTCAACCATGCGACGTTGTTTCCTGAGTATGTCAAGGATTTTTCCGACGCGCTCGCGGGGTTCAAGTTTGCCGTGCTCGGTTCACCCAGGTACGAAGCGGGCCAGCTCACAGCTCAAGTGCGCTGTCCCGCTGGCCACGAGCGATTGATTGACCGTTCCTTGTTGCACCGGATACGCAAGAACACGAGCTTGACGGATATGAGCGTAGTACCCTCGGCTTGCCCGGACTGCGCATATCCCGGCGTCGATGTCACCGAAGCGCTCAAGCTCATGGGAACCCTGCACCATCGTCTGTACGTACTGGAGGGCATGTACCCGGAGATCTCCTACCTCGCAGGCTTCGACGCAACGGGCTGGAACAGGGAAACATTCTCTTGTGGACGAAACGGTCCTGATGGAACGCCCCACTCGCCCTTCTCTATCTCTTTTCGCAATCTCCTCAGGTACGCGAAAAAACTGGGCGATCGGCACCTCTGCCTGTCTTGCAAACTGGAGGCTGGTACAACCAACCATCGCGGGAAAACCTTGGCAGATACGGTTTCGCGGATGGAAATCCTGCGCGCGACGGTATTGGCGATCACTCCGCCACACCTGAAGCCGGCCGCCATGAAGCCGCCAACCGCAACACTCGTCACCGAAGGCTTTGGAGGGCGTGGCGAATTCTCGACCACGAAGGCGCGCATTCGCTTTACTTGCGGCATACCCGGCCATGCGCCGATGGAAGCGTCCTACAGCAACTATTTTCATCGGTCCGAGTCGCGAAGCTACGGGTTCTGCCCCGTGTGTGTCCGCAATGCCGGACTGACTCAAGCGCCGATGCCGGAGCCAGTCCGCACCGCGGCCGGCAAGCTGAGAGCCATCACTTTGCGGATCGACTGAAGATGGACGTTCGCGAACGACCGCCGGAACCCCATGGATAGGTGAAATAACCTATTAAGAAATCCAGGTAGCATGCCGTATCGAAAGTAGGTCGCGTCTACTCAAAAAAAGGATTCTTCATGGTCGCCAGGAGTTGCCTACGCCCAGGATGGCTGAAATCGGCTGCCCTCGTTTTCTACGCGGCAAACGTCGCCAATCCCGCCAATGCCCAATCGGTTTCCGTCACTGGCCAGGTCCTGCCGGGTTCCGTCCAGACGCCGCATTGGACGGTGGGGGGCGATCTGACGGTCGGAGATACCCTTGCCGGGGAGTTGGTCATCGATGCGGGCGGTTCGGTAAACAACGACTGGGCCTACGTTGGAAGTTTCAATGGCGCTCCAGGCGCCGTGACGGTGAAGGGCCGTGACGGCACTGGCACGGCGTCCACCTGGACCAGCGCCGGCCCGGTGCTGATCGGGGGCGAGTCCGGCAGCAGCGGCACGCTAAGCATCCTGGACGGCGGCGTGGCGAATAGCGATTCGGCCAGAATCGGCGTCGACAATGGCAGCGTCGGGAACGTTCTTGTTTCCGGGGTGGGGTCGACCTGGAATCTCAACACCGTCGGCGCGTTCGAGATCGGCACGGGCGGCAAGGGCACGCTGCGGATCGACAACGGCGTCGTGCACAGCGGCCAGGCGATCATCGGCTGGGTCGCCGGCGCCGAGGGGAGCGTCACGGTATCAGGCCCGAAGGCGGTCTGGGATCCGCTGAACAACATATACGTGGGTTTTGAAGGAACCGGCGAATTGCACGTCCTGGATGGCGCCAGCGTGAGCACGGTCGGATCGACCGGGCCTGGCGCCGCGGCAGCGGTTTACATCGGGAAGAGCGTGGGCAGCGTCGGCACGGTGACCGTATCGAGCGCGACGGCCGATATCTCGACGCTCACCGCGAGCGACCGCATCGAAATCGGTTCGGAAGGCACGGGCACGCTGACCATAACCAAGGGCGGGGTTGCGGTCGCCGTCCGCGACACGTGGCTTGCCCCTGCCGGCACTTCCACCGGCACGCTGAACCTGACCGGCGATGCCAGCGGCCGCGGCGTGCTGGAGACCGGCTCGGTCATCAAGGGCGCGGGCAACGGCACCTTCAACCTGGACGGCGGCATCCTGCGGGCCAATCGTGACGAGAATAATTTCCTGAATGGCTTCGTCACGCAGGCCGTGGGCAGCGGCGGCGCCTGGTTCGACACGAACGGCCACGACGTGGGCGTGTCCACCGCGTTCTCGGGGACGTCGCGCTTGAACAAACAGGGCGCGGGCACGCTGACCTTGTCAGGCAACAGCGCGGCGTTCACGGGAACCACCGATATCCAGGCAGGAACGCTGCAGGTGGATGGCATCCTCGGCGGGCCGGTGAATGTGCTTGCGGCGGCACGGCTGAGCGGCACGGGACGCGTCGGCGCGACGGTCAACCAGGGCACCATCGCACCGGGGCCGCGTAGCGGCTTCGGCACCCTCACGATCGCCGGCAACTATGCGGCGCAGGGCGGCAGCCTGGAGATCCGCACGCAGCTTGGCGCCGATGACTCGCCGACGGACAAGCTGGTGATCACGGGCGACAGCGCTGGCACGACACCGGTCACGGTGAAGAACATGGGAGGCGCCGGCGCGCAGACCCAACGGGGCATACAGGTCGTGCAGGTCCATGGCCTGTCGGCGGGAAGATTCGATTTGGCCAATGGCGACTACGTCATCGGGGGGCGTCCGGCCTTGGTGGCTGGCGCCTATGGCTATGTGCTGCAACAGGACTCGGCCGATGGCGGCTGGTACTTGCGATCCTCCTTGACCAATCCCGGCACCACTCCAACCGATCCAGGCACGACTCCAACCGATCCAGGCACGACTCCGACCGATCCCGGCACACCCTCGCCCGGCGGCGGTACGCCGGGCGCCGAACCGCCCTTGCTCTATCAACCCGGCGTGCCTGTCTATGAAGCCTATGCCAATACGCTGCTGCACCTGAGCCAGCTGCCTACCCTGCGCCAGCGAGTCGGCAATCGCCTCTATGATCCGGCGGACGCCGGCCGCAACGGCGTATGGAGCCGCGTGGAGGGCTCGACGGCTCGGCTCGACCCTGCGTCGTCCACCACGGGCGTGAGCCAGAAAGTCGATAGCTGGAAGGCGCAATTCGGCGTTGACCGCGTCCTGGCGGGCCAGGAAGAGGGCTCCCGTCTGGTGGGCGGCCTGGCCTTTCACTATGGCAAGGCCGACACGCGTCTGTCGTCGGTGTATGGCGACGGCACCATCGACACCACTGCCTATGGCCTGACGCCGACTTTGACCTGGTACGGCAATAATGGCGTCTATATCGATGCCCAGGCCCAGGCGACCTGGTTCGACAGCGACCTGAACTCACGGTTGGCCGGCAAGTTGAAGGGCGGCCAGAAGGCCCAGAGCTATGGGCTGGGTATCGAAGCGGGCAAGGCTTTCGGGTTAACCGAGGGGGTGGCCCTGATCCCGCAGGCGCAGCTGACATACGTATCGACCCGCTTCGACAGCTTCAACGACAAATTCGGCACGCGCGTCGCCAGCGACAAGGGCGACAGCCTGCTGGGCCGTTTGGGTATCGCGCTGGACTACAAAAGCAATTGGCAAACGGCCGGCGTGAAGCGGGAATCGAACGTCTATGGCGTCGTCAACGTGAAACATGAATTCCTGGACGGAACGCGTGTACGCGTGGCTGACACGCAGATCGCCAGTCGCATGGCTCGAACCTGGGGCAGCGTGGGGGCAGGCGTGAATTACGGCTGGGGCGAGCGCTATGCGATCTACGGCCAGGTCGACGCGGACACGGATTTTTCCGGCAGCCATATCGTCACCGCGACCGCGGGTTTCAGGATGTCTTTCTAGGGGGATGATGGCGGCCGGCAGACCCCCCTTCTGCCGGCGCCAGGGCCGTCACGCGGATACTCAGTCAACAGCAATCGCAAAGCAAGACATCGTTGACCACGTTGCGCGGCCGCGACCCCATGCGGCCGAATCCGAATGCCGCCATCACGTCGTGACATATCTCCATCGCTTCCCGCTCGTCTTCGGCGCCGGCGACCCGCGGCCAGGTCACCAGCACGCGCTTGGCTTTCATCTGTTCCACGAATTGCGGCGGCACTGCATCGCTGCCCACCACGGTCACGGACTGAATCCGAGCCGGCAGCCCCACTTGCAGGGATGCCAGGCTTGCCCCGCCGACGATCAGCGCGGCCGTGTCGGGGGGGAGCTCGTCGGCAGGGTTGCAGTACTCGACGGAAAAGAAATCGTCCAGCCGCTGGTGGGCGGTGTGTGCCAGCGGCAGCAGGCTGACGCAGCGATGACGCTGCAATGAAAGTCGCATCAACGCGCCTCCTCCAGTATCCAGTCCGAGGCGCGCTCCGCCAGCATGAGCACGGGCGCGTTGATGTTGCCCGAGGTCAGGTCCGGCATGACCGAGGCATCGACGATGCGCAGGCCTGGAACGTCGATGCAGCGCATACGGCTGTCGACGACTGCCATTGGGTCGTTTTCGCCTCCCATCCTGCAGGTGCCTCCGGGATGGTGAACCGTGATGGCAGTCTTGCGGACGAATGCGTCGATCGCCGCGTCATCGATTACGCCGCCGCCCGGCGCAAGCTCGGTGGCGACGTAATCACCAAGCGCAGGCTGGTCCAGCAAGGTCCGCGCGATACGCACCGACTCGCGTACCCTGATCCGGTCTGCGTCGTTCGCCAGAAAGTTCTGGTTGATCCGGGGCGGTGCCAACGGGTCCGCGCTGGATACGGTGATCTTGCCGCGGCTATGGGGGTGCAGCAGCACCGTTCGGACGGCAAACCCGTCGGCGAAAGGCTTGCGTACCGGATTGAGCCAGGGATGAGCGTTGAAGGGCGCCGCTGTCAGGAGAAATTGCAGGTCCGGCGTATCCGCGCCGTCTGGCTGCACAAATCCCACTATGCCGCCTGGAACGTCGCCGGCAAAGCCCTCGCCGCCGAGATAGGCGCGCGCCATGGAGACGCCGATGCGGTCCAGGCGCATGCCGTGCACGAATGGGCCCGGCTCTCGGCGGCGTGCTGTGACGATGACGGAGATATGGTCCTGCAGGTTTTCACCCACTCCGGCGCGCTCCAGCCTGACGCCTATACCGGCATCGCGCAATGTCTGAGCGGGGCCGATCCCCGAGTGCATCAGGATCGCGGGCGTGTTGATGGCCCCTGCGGCAAGAATCACCTCATGGCGAGCCCTGACGGCCGTGGTGCGGCCCTGTCTGGCAAAGCGCAAGCCGACCGCGCGGCTGCCGTCGAAGTCCACCCCAAGGACATGTGCCAGCGTGACCACGGTCAGGTTGGGGCGGCGCAATGCGGGGCGCAAATAGGCCGTGGCGGCACTGCATCGGCGTCCGCGCCGGATCGACATCTGCAGGCGCGAGAAGCCGCCTGCCGGCGAGGCGTTGTAATCGTCGAGCCAGGGGTGCCCGGCCTGGCGGGCGGCCGTGGAGAAGGCGTCGAGCAACGGATCCTGGTAGCGGCAGCGCTGCACCCGCAGGGGGCCGTCAGCGCCGCGGTCACCGGTCTGTCCGTCCTCCCAGTCCTCCAGGCGGCGGAAATAGGGCAGGACTTCCTCGAAACTCCACTCGGGCAGATCGTAATGCCGCGCCCAGCGTGCGTAATCCTTGGGATGGCCGCGCACGAACGCCATCGCATTGGTCGATGAACTTCCGCCTACAACCTTGCCGCGTGCGCATTCGATGGCGCGGCCATCGGCATGCGGGGCAGGCTCGGCGTCGTAGCCCCAGTCATGCAAACGTTGCTGCAGGATCTTGCCCCATCCCAGGGGAATGTGGATGAGCGGGTCTCGGTCCCAGGGGCCCGCTTCGATGACCAGCACCGAGACTGCCGGGTCCTTGCTCAAACGATTGGCCAGCACGCAGCCCGCGGAGCCTGCGCCGACGATGATGTAGTCGTATTCCGCCTTCATGTCGGGCTCACTGGCCTGAAGTTGATGTGGACATTCTTTTCCCGGGTAAACGAGATCATCTCGCCGATGCACTCATCGCGGCCGATGCCTGATTGCTTGACCCCGCCATACGGCGCGCCAAGAAAGTGCTTGCCGACTTCATTGATCCAGACGAATCCCGCATCGATTTCACGGGCGAGCCGGTGGGCGCGCGCCAGGTCCGCCGTCCAGATTGCGGCGGTCAGACCAACGTCCAGGCTGTGCACTGCTGAAAGCATCTCTTGCTCGTCATCCCACGGAATGAGCGCCAGTACGGGGCCGAAGAATTCCTCGGTGGCCAATGGCGAGGCGACGGCCACGTCCGCAAAGACGGTCGGTTCCAGATAGAAGCCGCCTGCGGGGACGCCGTTCCGGGGGATGCCTCCGCCCGCGATCAGGCGGGCGCCTTGCGCCACGGCAGCGTCGATCGCCTGCTTGACGCGGTCGCGGTGCTCGCGGCTGATCATCGCGCCCATGGTCGTGGCGGGATCGGTCGGGTCTCCCGGCACGAACGCGGCGCAAGCCAGCGCCACCTTGGCGCAGACTTCCTCATAGATGGACCGGTGCACGAAGGCCCGGCTGGTGGACCCGCAGGACTGTCCGCACCACGTAAAGTTCATGCCGTCGACGATCGCGCGCGCCGCCAGCGCGGGGTCGACATCCGGGCAGGCGATAAACGGGTTCTTGCCACCCAGTTCCAGCGCCACGGGTTTGAGCCGCGTCGCCGCGGCTTGCATCACCCTGCGCCCGGTGGGAATGCTGCCCACCAGGCCGATCATGTCGACGTCCGGACTGGCGGCCAGTGCGGCCCCGGCGTCGGCGCCGCCGGGGATCAGCGAAAATACGCCTGGAGGCAAGAGGTCTCCGATCAGCTCCGCGCAACGCAGGGCAGACAGAGGCGCCTGCACCGGCGGTTTGATGATCACGGCATTTCCCGCCGCCAGCGGGGCGGCCAGCTTGCCCATGGCGAACAGCAGCGGATGGTTGTACGCAACGATGCGCGCCACGACGCCGACGGGCTCCCGCTCGGTGTAGTCCAGCGCGTCGTGTCCCATCGGGATGGTGTCGCCCTTGAGTTCCGTCACGAGGCCAGCGAAGAAATCCAGCAGCGCCGCGGCGACCATGACGTCGGACCCCATCTCCGATACCGGATTGCCGCAGTCCAGCGCGTCCAGGAGCGCCAGCTCCCTTGCGTTGTCCCGCAAGCGCTGAGCCATTTTGCGCAAGGTGGCGGCCCGGGCCAGCGGGGCCGTACGGCGCCATGCGCGGGCTCCGGCGCGCGCCGCCCGGGCCGCGCGCGCCACGTCTTCGGCGCCCGCATCGGCCACGGCCATCAGCCGTTCGCCGGTTCCTGGCGCCGTGATGTCGGTCCAACGTTCGTTGACGGGAGCGTGCCAGCCGCCGTCATAGTAGACGCCGTTGTTGGCGGGCAGCTGGACATCGCCCGAGGCGGTCTTATGAGTTTTTCCTGCCATGATCTCGCCTCACTGCTTCAGAGCTTGCGCTTTTTCGAGGAAGCGCGTGTCGAAGCCCTGGGTTTCGTCGAAGGAAGGCGACAGCGCGCCTTGCTCCTTGAAGAGCGTCGCGGATGAGCGCCACAGGGCTGGATCGATCCAGCCGATGCCATGCGTCCGGGTGTGCTCGCTGAAGAACGTGAAGTCCAGATCTGCGCGCAACTGCGCCACCAGCATTTCCTTCTTGCCCTTGTACTCGGGGTTGTTCTTGATCAGCGTGTCGGCGGCCGCTTCCGGGTTCTGGATCACGTCGGCGAAGGCCTTGGCATAGGCCGTCACGAACCTCTGGACGAGATCCGGGCGCTGAGCAATGTTCTTGTCCGACGTGAATACACCCGAGCCGTAGCTCTGGATGCCCAGGTCCTCGCCGTGCAGGATGGACAGGGAACCCGGCCCTCCCGCCTTGTGTTCGAGCTCGGGAACCTCGGCGTCGATGTAGCCCGGCACCACGTTTACCCGGTTCAGCAGCAACAGGTTTTCGTAAGGCGGCGATACGGTCGACTGCTTGATGTCCGCCAGCGCCAGGCCGTTCTTGGCCAGTGCGGCCTTCAGGAAGATGTAGGTCGAACCGCTGGGATGCACGCCAATGTTGGCGTCCTTCAGCTGCTTGGCGTTCTGCAGATCGAAGTTCTTCTTCAGCGAAATGATCGCCAGCGGCGTTTTCTGGTTTACCGCCAGCAGCGCCGAATTGGCCACGCCCTGCGATCTTCCGACCATCAGGGTCGGCAGGTCGGAGAAGCCGAAGTCGGCGTTCCCGTTAGCCACCAGCCGCAAGGCGTCGGTGGACCCCGTTCCCTTGCGGATCGCCGTCACATCGATGCCTTGGTCCGCGAAGTAGCCTTTCTCCTTGGCGACGAAGAAGGGCGCGTGATTGCCGCGCACGACCCAGTCCAGTTGCACGGTGACTGCGTCCTTGGCGTGGACGACGCCGCTGAACAGTGCCAGCACTCCGAAGAGCGCGCTGAATCTCCAACTCGATCTCATGTTTTTCCCCTTGTTGATTCGACTTAGTGAGTGGCCCAACCCAGAAATCTGTGCTCGATCAATTCGATGACGTAGTAGAAAAAGACGCCGAGCACCGAGATCTGGACCAGGGCGGCAAATACCAGCGCCGTCTCCATCTGGCTCGATGCGAACTGGATCATGTAGCCCAGCCCGGCCGAAGCGCCCACGAATTCGCCCACGATCGCTCCGATGACGCTCAGCGTGATGGCCACCTTCATTCCCGCCATCAGGGCGGGAAGCGAAGCTGGGATCTTCACCTGGCGCAGTATCTGGTTCGGCGTCGCGCCGATGGACCTGAGCAGCGCGACCAGGTTGGCATCGGCCGACCGCAGGCCGACCAGCATGTTGAGCGTGACCGGGAAGAAGGCCATGATCACGATCAGGGCGATCTTCGGAAGCAGGTCGTACCCGAACCACAGAATCAGCAGCGGCGCCAGGGCGATCTTCGGCACGTTCTGGAACAGCACGATCAGCGGGTAGCTTGCGCGGCCAAACCAGGCGTAGCGGTCGACCAGCAGCGCAATCGCGATGCCCACCAGGCACGAGTACAGGAAGCCGTACAGGATCTCCGCGCCCGTGACGAGCGAGGCCTGGAAGAGCTCCGCCTGCCGTTCCACCAGGACGGCCGCGATGTCCGTCGGCGCGGGCACGACGAACGCGGGCACCTGCAGAATGCGGACACAGGCCTCCCAGGCCGCCAGGACGATCAGCACGAGCACGATGCTGGGCATGGCCGCGCCGAGCGCTTGGCGGATCTTTCCCGGCAACCGGGGAACGGCTGGGACTTGCGGCTGTGTTTTGGCTTTCATGGTGCTACCCGCCGTCATGATGCGCTCCCCTGGGCGTGGCCCGTTTTGAGCAGCTGGCGAAGCTGATAGGACTTCTCGTGGAATTCGGGCTTGGCGAACGTGGCCTCGCTGCGCGGACCCGGCAGCGCGACCGGCAGACAGTCGACGATGCGAGCGGGATTGGTGGCCATGACATAGACCCGATCCGAGAGGTAAACGGCTTCATCGATGGAATGGGTGACGAAGACGATGGTCTTGCCGGTGCGCTGCCAGATTTCCAGCAGGAAGTCGCTCATGGTTTCGCGGGTGATGGCGTCCAGTGCGCCGAACGGCTCGTCCATCATCAGTACCTCGGGATCCAGGGCCAAGGCCCGCGCGATGGAAACCCGCTGGCGCATGCCGCCGGACAGCTGCTTGGGATAGCGGTCGGCCGCATACTCCAGCCCGACGAGTCGCAGCATTTCGCGCCCGCGCTGGAGAATTTCCTGCCTGGGCCGGGCATGCACCAGGTGCATCAGCGAGCAGACGTTCTCCAGCGCCGTGCGCCAGGGCATGAGCGCGGCTTCCTGGAAGACCATGCCCACGCGGCGCTGGCGCACCGCTTCCGTGGGCGCGACGCCGGCCACGCGGACGTCGCCGCCGGTGGGCGGCACCAATCCGGCAAAGACCTTCAACAGGGTGCTCTTGCCGCAGCCGGATGGGCCGATGATGGAGGTGAAGGATCCCTTCGCGATGTCGACGTCAATGTCGTTGAGCACCCGCACACGTCCGGCGCGGGTGTCGAAGTCGACAGTCAGTCCGCGCGCCCGGATCTGAGAGGCGTCTGGCGGTTTGTGCATGCCGGTCTCCATGGCCGACCTCAACCGGCCGCGACGGCCGTGGCAAAGGCCGGTCTGTCCTCGACCCGTTTCATCCATGCCTTCAGGTTGGGCAATTCGGGTTTGGCGTGCGGGAACTTCAGGCAGCGCCGGACCAGCGGGGCCAGGCAGATGTCGGCCAGGGAGATCGCGTCGCCCGCCACCCAGGTCTTGCCCGCCAGGTGGCCATCGAGCAGGGTTAGTTCCGCGCTCAACAGTTTCGCCGCGGCCTCGGTCAGCTCTTCGGGAGGCAGCTTGGCTTCCTTGAAACCCGCCAGGTACGCGACGTTCAGCGATGCCAAAGTCCAGTCCATCCAGCGCTCGACCTGGCTGCGGGCCGCCGGGTCGGCGGGGTACAGGGTTTCGCCCTCGTGCGTGTTGGCGATGTAGCGCAGGATCGTGTGCGATTCCCAGATGTGGAGGTCACCGTCGCGCAGCGTTGGCACTTTCTGCGTGGGATTGATGGCCTTGTATTCCCCAGTGAGCGTCGTGCCTTCGAATGTCTTGCCGTAGTCTTTGCGCACGTAGGGAACCTTCAGCTCCTCGAGCAGGAACAGTACTTTCTGAACATTGCCGGACGTGGCGCGGCCGAGAACTTCCAACATGATGCAACTCCCTTGAGTGTGTTTGTTGTCCGATTGCGGTCAAAGCGGCTTGTAGGCCATGCATTCGATCTCTATCTTGGTGTCGATGACGGCGCGCGCTTCCACCGTGGTGCGCGCCAGCATGCCGTCTGGGAAGTACTCCTTGAAGACGCCGTTGTAGCGGCCGAAGTCGCGCGCATCCTCCAGGTAGGTCGTGACCTTGACGACGTCCGCCAGGTCGCAGCCGGCGCTCTGCAAGGCGCGGCGCATTGCTTCGATCGTGCTGCGAGTCAGCTGTTCGATGGTCCCTTCCTGCATGATTCCGTTCTCATCCTTGGCGACCTGGCCGGACACGAAGACGAAGTCACCCGCACGCACGGCTGGATGGAAGGGGAGGTTGGGATTCTTCTTGCCGAAGGCTTGCTGTAGATATGTCATGTCAGTTTCCGTAGACGGAGCTTTCGATGATGTCCAGCCCGCGCTGCCTGTCCAGCAGATAGAGCAGGCCGCGCGAGTCGGTCGTAACGTCGTTCGACGAGACCCGCTCGAACCCGGCGGGCGTGTCAGGCTCGTAATAGCCGACCTCCCTGGGCCTGAAGGGATCGCTGATGTCGACCAGCCGCAAGCCGCGCGCGAACCACGCAAAGGGCAGGACGCTGCCCGTGAAGCGTTCGGCGGGCTGGTGACAGCCCGACATGGGCTCTTTGGGTGTGCCGTCCGGATCGACGCCATCGACCTGGAACGTCGAGACCGGAATGGGCTGGCGTTCGTCGGTGATGTCGAACAGCCAGGTGAAGGCTGGTGGAGACGGGCGCAGCTTGGCGACGTCTTCATCGGCGACGACCAGGATCTGCCGGCCTTTCAACAGCATGGGAATCGGCAGGGCCGTGTGCGTCGGATGAGGATGCGCCGGGCCGGTGTTGAATTGCGATACCAGCTTGGGGCGCGACAAGTCCTCGATATCCAGGATGAACATGCCGTGGTGCCAATAGGACACGTACAGCCGGTTCCCCATGCGCAGCGGGTGGTGGCAGCGGGGCGGAACATAGTTGTCCCACGGATAGTCCTCGCCGGCCTGCATGTTCTGGCCAGGGATCCACCAGCTTCCCACTTCTTCGGGACGCGATGGTTCCTGCAGGTCCAGTATCTTCACGATATTGCCGACGAAGCCGGGAGCCGTGGGCGAAATGTAGGCATAGCGGCCATCGAAGTCGTAGCGATGCACGCCTCCGCCCTCCGTTCCCGTCTTCCAGTGCTTGATGAGGCGGGGGCGGTCCGGACGGCTGACGTCGTAGATGCCCAGTCCGCCGCCAAAATCGTCCGCGCCGGTGCGGAACTTTTCATAGTTGACGATCATCAGGCCGTCCTTGGCCCGGACCTTGTGCGAATGCCATCCCATCGGCACCTCGAGCGAGGCCAGCAGCCGGGGCCGCCGCGGATCCGCCACGTCATAGATGGAGGTGCCATAGGGTGGCCGCATATGGGACACGAACATCGTGTTCCCTTCCACCCAAACCTGCCCGCCGCCCTCGCAGTCCACATGGGCCACCAACGAGGTATTCCAAGCTTTAGCCAAGACGGGTCTCCTCAGACCAACTCAATGAGGTCGCCCTGCGCGGTGCGGCCCCACTGATGGAAAAGCCCCATTGCGCGCAGCGCCGGCTCGTCGCTGGCGATGAAGAGGATCAATGGTTCGGTGTGGTCGTTGCGGTACTGGACCCAGGTGTCGCTGGGCACGGCCACGGTATCAAAGGGCTCGAGCGGGAAGCTCTCGTCGCCGATCGTCATCGCGCCTTGTCCGGAAAACGGAGCCACCAGGAGATTGGCCGTCTGCTTCAGCGGCAGGGTCTGCTCTCCGGGGCGGACCATTTGCATGAAGAAGGTCATCGTTCGGTACACCGGGCCGCCCCGCAACGGATGCGTGTATTCAATGAGCAAGCCTTCGTGCGGCGATTCGTCCCAGTCCCGGAAGCGGTAGAGCAGCTCGCGCATGGCGTCGTAGCGATATACGAACATGGGCGATGAGTCGCCGCCGCCGCGCCGATGGTCGATAAAGCGGGGCGTCAGGCCTCCCACGCCATAGACCGTGCGCGAATACTCGGTCTGGAAGCGGGCGCTCTGCTTGCGCACGACTGCGCCGTTCTCCTGGTAGTCGTGCTTGAAGCTCAGCGCGTTGAGGTTTTCGACCAGCGGGTAGTCAAGCACCGATAGGTTGATGGCGGACTCGTTGCCGAGATTGCCATGGTTGTGCCAGGTGTCGCGCGGCGTGAGCACCATGTCGCCCGGCAGGAAAGTGATGTCTTCACCCTCTACGCCAGTAAAGTTCTGCTGGCCTGTCAGTCCAAAGCGGATGGCGCTCGCAGTGTGCGAGTGCGGGGGCATGATCTCGTTGGGATCGTTCTGACGGTACGCGGTGTAGAGGGTCGACACAGTCGCGCGGCGTGGGGCCAGGCCCGGATTGACCAGGATCAGTGAGCGCCGGTCGGTGTTTTCTGTCGAGATCAGCCGCGCCGATTCGGCAAGCAGGGGCTGGATGTCTTCCTTGTACGACCAGCGGAAGGGCACGGCCTTGGGGCCGCTGACGAGCTGTTTGATGTCGTCGTGCGCCTCGTTCTCGCGCGCCCAGAACGGAAACATCGATCTCCGCTCGATCTGCTCATACATGGCCAACAAATCCGCTTCGCGAGTGCCGCTGACGGGACGGGTTCCGTGCATACATGTTCCCCTTGAAAGTTATTGATTAACCACATGGCGGAACAAATCTAATAACAACCAATGGTTGTGTAAACGGTATTTGTGGTTCGATATGGAAAACCCCTAAGGTCTCCGCTTGTCGTACTTTTTATTTATAAAAAAACTATATAAAACAATGGCTTATTTGGAAAAATTCGATTTATCAAAATTATCAACCGGTTGTTTATTTTTATTGCGATTCAACCGTTTTCGAATCTAAGATGGTTGCGAAAACATGACGCGAGGGAACAATGGCACGCACCCGCCAACCCGAGGTTTCCAATGACATACGCAGGTTGATCACGCAGATTCGAGCGCTGTTGGGCAAGGGGGAGGAACTGCCTTCCGAGCGGGTTCTCGCCGGGCAACTGGACGTCAATCGTCATCGTTTGCGCCTTGCCCTGGACAAGATGCGCGAGGCGTCCGAACTGCCGCGGCCGGCCATTCGTCGCAACGATCCGCCCATCCTCAAAGGCGATGTCGTGGTCCAGGAGACGAATGCGCTTGAGGTGATCGAACTGCGCATGGTGCTGGAGCCGGCAATCGCGCGATTGGCCGCAATCCGGGCCTCGCCGGTACAGATCGCCAAAATCCTGGAAGCCGCCACAACGCCGTCAGGGGTTGCGCGCTCGACCGGGGATATCGCGTTCCACAAATTGCTGGCGGACAGCTCCGGGAACCAACTGGCGGCAAGCCTTTATGCGTTCTTGCGCCATGTCGGCGCGGACCAGCGCCTGCATATTCCCGCCACGACGCAAACCACGCGGGAGCGCATACAGATGCGTGACCAGGAACACCGCGCAATCGCGGAAGCCATTGCGAGTCGATCGCCGGATGCGGCCGAGCAGAGCATGCGTGTCCATCTGTGGCGTGTGCAGCGCGAGATCGCGGATCGTTTGAATCCGGTCGGAACGGGTGTGCAGACCCAGCTGGCGCCGCGCTCCTAGCTCGGATCCGTCCGCCGCAAAGTGTCCAGGAAGCGCAGCGCCGCCGCCGACAGGGACCGTTGGTTCTTGAGCAATATGCCGATGTTGCGTGACGCGGTGGGCGAGTGCAGCGCCACGCTGCACAGCCGCGAGGTGTCCATCAGGCGCAGGGCCAGCTGCGGCACCGCCGCTATGCCCACGCCGGCCGCCACCATTGCGCCCACGACAGAAATATTGTCGGACACGTAGTTCATTTCCGGCAGCCGGCCGGAGGCGGCCAGAATCTGGTCGGTGACCTGGCGGATGCTGCTGGCGGGGCCGCTCGCCACATAAGGCCTGTCGGCGAAAACGCTCCAATCCACGCGCTTGCGTTGCGCCAGCGGGTCGTCTATCGGGCAGATCAGCACGAAGTTCTCTTTCAGTAGCTGCGTGAATTGCACGCTGGCCGGCTGGTCGGGAACCTCGATGGAGATGCCGATGTCGGCATTGCCTTCCGATACGGCCTGCGTGATCTGGCGCGCGGAAACCGCATGGATGTTCAGGCGCACCTGAGGGTGCGACTTCTGGAAGGCGCGCGTCGCCGCGGGCAGCAGGGCGGAGGCGACGGAGGGGAGCGCCCAGATGTTGATGCTGCCCCGGCGGCCCGCGATGAATTCGGAAAGATCGCTAAGCGAATCGCGGAACTCCGACAGCATCCGCATCGCAATCGGTACCAGTTCCGCACCGGCGGAGGTCAGCGCCACGCCATGCTTGTCGCGGTCGAACAGCTTGGCGCCGAGCTTCTGTTCCGCCGCCTGCACGCGCCGGCTGAGCGCCGGCTGGGAAATAGGCACGCGTTCGGCGGCCATGCGGAAGTTGAGCGTTTCCGCCACCAACAGCACCGCCTCCAGTTCGGAAATGGTCAGGGTCATGGCCGGCGTGATGCGTTTGAGTTATTACGAAGATATAAATATATCAATTTTCAGATCAGACTGGCCGCAGCATACTAAGCCGCAAAGTAGCAATACGGATGGAGACAGACATGAATGAACCGCGCAAGCGGCTGCGCATCGGCGTAGGGGCCGGCATGGCGGACGACCGCATCGGTCCGGCCATGCCGCTGCTGGAAGACTGCGATATCGACTACCTGGTGTGCGAATGCCTGGCCGAACGGACCATCGCGCGCGAAACGCTGTCGCGCAAGCATGACGGCGCTCACGGCTACAACCCGATGCTGGAGGAGCGCATGCGCGCCTTCCTGCCGGCGTGCCGGGAGAAAGGCGTACGGCTGGTGTCCAATATGGGCGCGGCCAACCCGGCCGGCGCCGCGCAGGCCGCGCTGGACATCGGTCAGGCCTTGGGATGGCAGGATCTCAAGTGTGCCGCCGTAGTCGGCGACGACGTGGCCGACCGCGTGCGCCTGCATCCCGAACTGCGCCTGCTGGATCGCGATCTGCCGCTGGAGGCGATCCTGCCGCAACTGGCGTCGGCGAATGCCTACCTGGGCGCCGACGTGGTCCGCGATGCGCTCGCCACCGGCGCGCACGTGGTGTTGACGGGCCGGGTCGCAGATCCCTCGCTGTTTCTGGGCGTGGCCTTGCATCATCACGGCTGGAGCTACCAGGACCTGCCCAAGCTGGCGGCGGGCACCATCATGGGCCATCTGCTGGAGTGCTCGGCGCAGATCACCGGCGGCTACTTCGCCGACCCAGGCAAGAAAGACGTTCCCCGCCTGGCCGAACTGGCTTATCCCTATGCCGATCTTTACGGCGACGGCGAGTTGTACATAGGCAAGCCGGCTGGCTCGGGCGGCCGCCTCGACCGCATGACCTGCACCGAGCAGGCGCTGTACGAAATCCATGATCCCGCGGCCTACGTGACGCCAGATTGCGTACTGAGCCTGGAAGGCCTGCATTTTGAGGAGCAGCACGCGGACCGGGTGGCCGTGCGCGGCATACGCGCCGCGCCGCGGACCGATCGCTACAAGGTCGTGGTCGGCTACTTCGATGGGTGGATAGGCACCGGCGAGGTGGCCTATGCGGGCGTGAACGCGATTGCGCGGGCGCGGTTGGCAGCCGACACGGTGAAAGAGCGGTTCCGGCTTGACGGCGGCGCGGCCAGCGAGATCCAGGTAGACCTGATCGGCATCAGCAGCCTGCATGGCGATCATCCGGAGGCCGTCGCCAGCCCCCCCTACGAAGTCCGGTTGCGCGTGTCGGCGCGCTGTCCAGACAAAAAGAGCGCCCACCTGTTGGGGGACCACGTGCGGCAGTTGAACATGCAAGGGCCTTATGGCGCGGGCGGTCCAGTCAACCTGGGCGCCAAGGAAGTCATAGCCGTGGATGCCCTGTTGATTCCGCGCGACTGGGTCACGCCCGAAGTCATTACGGTGGGAGCTTGAGCATGCGCATTCTGGTTCATGACCTGGCGCATGCGCGCGCCGGCGACAAGGGCAATACCTCGAGCATCGCCGTCATTGCCTACGACGAGGACGCCTGGCGCCTGCTGCGCCAGGCGCTCACGGCCGAACGCGTAGAGCAGGCCTTTGCCCATTTGGGAGCAGGGAAGGTGAGGCGCTATGAGGTCGAAAGCCTGAGGGCGCTGAACTTCGTCATTCCGAACGTACTGTCGGGCGGCGTCACGCGCTCGCTGCGCCTGGATCCCCATGGCAAGTCGCTTAGTTCGTTGATGCTGGGGATCGAACTTCCGGCCTGCCCACCGCAATCCTGAAAGGAACCGCAATGTACCCTCCCGCTGAACCCATGGGCACCGAGGTCTACGCCCGGCTGCCCGAATCCCTGCACCTGACCGACCAGGCCTCGACCTGGCTCGCCGCGCGCCACGTGAAGATGCACTCTTTTCTGGAGGGGCCTTCTTTCGATCGCTCGGGCAATCTCTGGTGCGTCGATCTGGCGCATGGGCGCATCCTGCGCGTGGATCCGGCAGGCAATTTCGAGGTCGTCGTCACCTACGAAGGCGAACCCAATGGTCTGAAGATCCATCGCGACGGCCGCATCTTCGTCGCTGACCATCTGCATGGCCTGATGCTTCTGGATCCCGAGACCCGCAGCATCCGGCCCTACCTGCAGCATGTGCGGCGGGAAGGCTTGAAGGGCCTGAACGATCTGTTCTTCGCCTCCAACGGCGACCTGTACTTCACCGATCAAGGTGAAAGCGCCTTGGAAAACCCCACCGGCCGCGTGTTCCGCCTGCGCGCCGACGGCAAGACGGTGGACCTCATCATGGAAGGTCTGGCGGGCCCCAACGGTCTGGTCATGAACAAGGCCGAGAACGTGCTCTACGTGGCCATCACGCACGACAACGCTATCTACGCGCTGCGGCTGGAACCGGACGGCCAGATGAAGAAGGCCAGCCGTTTCATCCAGCTATCGGGCAGCACGGCCGGGCCGGACGGCATGGCCCTGGATGAGGCCGGCAACCTGGCCATCGTCCACGCACAGGCGGGCACCGTGTGGCTGTTCAGCCCGCTGGGCGAACCCCTTTATCGCATCCGTTCCTGCGCGGGCCTGCGCACCACCAACGTTGCTTTCGGCGGCGAGGACGGGCGTTCCCTGTTCATCACCGAAGCGGAGCAGGGCGTCATTCTGCGCGCCCGGCTGCCGCATCCCGGCAAGCGGATGTACTCGCACAGAGACTGAGCCGCGCGCCACGAATTCGATCCACATAAAAAACCACCATCCATGGGAGACAACATCATGATTCCTTTCCGATTGATCGCCGGCCTGGCCCTGAGCCTGGCCGCCGTCACGGGCGCGCAGGCCGCCGATGGCTACCCCGCGCGCCCCGTACGCCTGATCGCCACCTTCGGCCCCGGCAGTTCCATCGACATCATCGCGCGCCTGGTGGCCAAACCCCTGGCCGAGCAGCTGGGCCAGCCGGTGATCGTCGAGAACAAGCCGGGCGCCGGCGGCGACCTGGCCACCGACATCGTCGCCAAGTCCGGCAAGGACGGCTACACCATCGGCTTCGCTTCCGCGGGGCCGATCACGGTCAATCCCAATGCCCGCAGCAAAATGCCCTATGACCCGCTCAAGGATCTGGCGCCGGTAGCCCTGGTGGCCACGGGGCCGAACGTCATCCTGGTCAACCCGTCGATTCCGGTGACGAACCTGCAGGAGCTGATTGCCTACATCAAGGCCAATCCGAACAAGGTCAACTACGCCTCGGCTGGCGTCGGGACCAGCGGTCATATCGCCGGCGAGCTGTTCCAGCACCTGTCCAAGACCGAAATCCTGCACGTGCCATACAAGGGCAACAGCGATGCGATCACCGACACCCTGGGCGGGCGCACCCAGATGGTCATCAGCGGCGTGCCGCCCATCCTGTCGTTCGTGAAGTCCGGCCAGTTGCGCGCCCTGGCCGTGGCCGATGCCAAGCGTTCGCCCTTGCTGCCGGACGTCCCCACTGTCGCCGAAGCCGGACTGCCAGGCGCGGAAAGCGTCGCCTGGTACGGCATCGTCGCGCCCGCCGGCACGCCGCAAGCGATCCTGGACCGTCTCCACGATGAGATCGTCAAGGCCGTGAACAACCCGGAAACGCAGGAGAAATTCGCCGGCCTGGGTATCGTTCCTTCAGCGGACAGCCGGGCGGACTTCGGCAAGCGCATGGCGGACGAGTACGTCCGTTTCAAGGAATTGTTCAAGCAGATCAACCTGGTCATGGATTGACGGAATCATGTCACGCACCGTTATCGTTACTGGCGCCAGCGGGCTGGTCGGCTCCGCTGCCGTCGATTCATTCCTGAACGCGGGCTGGGACGTCGTCGCGGTTTCCCGCCGGCGTCCGGAGATCATCAGCCAACGGCCGTACACCCATCTGCCGGTCGATCTGCAGGACGCGCAGGCGTGCCGTCGCGCCTTTGGGGACATGCCAGAAGCCACGCACGTGTTCTATGCGGCCGTCTATGAGAAGCCTGGCCTCATCGCCGGCTGGCGGGACCCGGAGCAGATGGCCACCAACCTGAGCATGATCAGGAACGTCATCGAGCCGCTGGCCGCCAGCGGCACGCTGCGGCATGTCAGCGTGCTGCAGGGCACCAAGGCCTATGGCGTGCACCTGCATCCCATCCGCACGCCGGCGCGTGAACGCCAGCCTCGCGACGATCATCCGAACTCATACTGGTTCCAGGAAGACTACATCCGGGAAAAGGCCGCACAGAGCGGCTTTGGCTGGACGATCTTCCGGCCCACCATCGTGCTGGGCCCCAATGTGGGCGTGGCGATGAATACCGTGCCGGTCATCGGCGTCTACGCGGCGGTGTGCCGCGCCGAAGGAAAGCCGTTCTGCTATCCCGGCCACATTTCCTATCCGCGTGAGGCCGTGGATGCGCGTCTGATCGGCGATGCGGGCGTCTGGGCGGCGGAGCATCCGACGTCCTGGAACGAGCACTACAACCTTACCAACGGCGAAGTGTTCAGCTGGCACGACCTGTGGCCGTCCCTGGCGGAGTTCCTGGGCGTCGAAGCCGGCCCGGACCAGCCTGTCCGCCTGGCCGAATACCTGCCCAGCCGGGCAACCCTGTGGGACGAGATCGTCAAGCAGCATGGCTTGCGGCCCCTGAGCATGGCGCAGATCCTTGGCGAATCCCATTACTCGGCCGACGCCCGTTTCGGCTATGGCCTGAAGACCCCACCCGCGCCCGCATTTGTCAGTACGGTCAAGATCAAGCAGGCGGGCTTCACGCAGACCTATGACACCGAGGCATGCGTGAAGCACTGGCTGGGGGTGCTGATGGAACGCAAGATCATTCCATCCTCCCTGGGGGGAGCGTAGCGAAAAGGGCGGGTTGCGCGGGGGAGGGCGCGCGCGCCCTCCTGTTGCATGCGCCGATCAATACCGCCAGCGCACGGTTCGAGCGTGACCGAGCTCGTGGTCTACGGAGCCATGTGGCTGCGCTAGCCGCAGGTATCGGGACTACGCGTTGGACATTCAGATGCTGATACGTTGACCGTGGAGGTCATTACCGCGGCCAAATGCGCATCTGGCCGGAACACTGTCAGGCCTTTCAACCCCATTCTCCAAGCCAGCATGAACAATTCTTGCGCGTCCTCCGTACGATAATTGCCGGGTACTGGGACGGTCTTTGAGATGGCGGCATCTACGAATGGTTGCATGCCCGCCAACATGAGCAGGTGGTCTGCCGGCGCGATATCCGCGCTTTTTTGGAAGTACTCGGGAATTGGCGAGCCGGGAGGCTGGGAGTCTTTCCAAAGCCGCCATGCATGGTTCTCCACGATCATTTCCGCTGTGTTGTCGTCTTGCAATTGAAGGCGCCGCCGATATGCCCAGTCGAAGGCGGGTTCGATGCCGCTGGAGCAGCCATCCGCGAAGGCAAGGCTGACGCTGCCGGCAGGTGCGAATGAAACCAGGTGGCTGTTGCGCAAGCCATGCGCGGCAATCGCTTGCCGGACCGCCACAGGGAGTGCGCTGCCGATCGCGTCCGCGGCCAGGTAATCGTTGGGGCGATACAGGGGAAATGGCCCTCGCTGCGCGGCCAGCGCAGCAGATGCCGCGTAGGCATGGTCACGAATACAGCGTGCGACGGCTCTCGCTGCCGATCGTCCGGGTTCGCCGTCGTAACGCAGTTTCATCATGGCGAGCATATCCGCCAGGCCGGTCACTCCTATCCCAATTCGACGCTTGGAATGCGCTTGCGCCGCCTGAGCGGGAAGCGGCCATTCGGTCAAATCAATCACATTGTCCAGCATGCGTACCTGTGTCCGAACCATCTGACCCAATCGTTTCAGGTCGACCGTCGGCTGCCCGCCCAGGCCGAACGGATGCCTGACCAGGCGGGTGAGATTGATCGGACCCAGCACGCAGCCGCCATAGTCCGGCAGAGGCTGTTCACCACAGGGGTTGGTGGCCCGTAGGGTTTCGATTGCGCGCAGATTGTTGGCGCGGTTGATGGTGTCGATGTACAGGATGCCGGGCTCCGAACTGTGCACGGCCTGACCGGCGATGGCGCGCCAGAGCGTGCGGGCGGGTACCTGGCCATACCGCCATAGCCCGCAGGCCAGCTTGGCTGCACCCAAGGAAATGCTGCGCGCATCGGGTAGCGCAGGGTGCAGCAAGCGCCATGCCTCGTCTTGCT
Source organism: Achromobacter sp. PD1 (assembly GCF_048541815.1). Classification (NCBI taxonomy): domain Bacteria; kingdom Pseudomonadati; phylum Pseudomonadota; class Betaproteobacteria; order Burkholderiales; family Alcaligenaceae; genus Achromobacter; species Achromobacter sp. PD1. Next base: position 4,180,991 of record NZ_CP183349.1, on the reverse strand, counting down.
GGACGGCGGTCATGAACGCATCGGTCACTGCGACTGAAATATTGAATGTCGACCATCGTGTGCGGCCATGCTTGGCGCGCACGAATTCGAGAATATCGGGGTGATTGCAGGCCAGCACCGCCATTTGCGCGCCCCGCCTGCTGCCTTGAAACGTCAGGCCAGCGCAGGCCGCGTTGTACCTGTCGATCGCGGCGCAGACGCCGGGCGTGGAGTACCGGGCCTTTGGATCGGCCGATGCTGGCGGCAACGCCGAAAAGTCATAGCCGACTCCGCCGCCCATGGCGAGTGTCTTGCAGGCCTCATCCAGACCGGCCTCGAAGGACAGGCCGGGTGCGCCGACGCCGACCGGTTGCACAAAACAGTTGACCATGGTCGCGTGGATGTCCCGGCCGGCGTTGGCCATGATGCGGCCGGCGCCGATCGCGCCCAGCGTCATGTTCCGCAGAAAGGCTTGCGCGATGGCGGCGCGCTGCTCCGCAGGCTCGGCCTTGGACAATGCGCGAGCCACCCGCCGGTAGATCTGCCGCGCCGAGACCTCGTCCGGCCCGGCATAGCGGTCGGCCATCACTCGCGCACAGATTTCCTGCGGCAAGCGCACAGGAGCCCCTGGGACCTACGCGCCGCCTTCGGGGGCGCGCACCAGCAGCACAGGTACGGCGGCGCCGCGCATGATGCCCTCGGCGCTGCTTCCCAGCACCAGGCGGCTCGGTCCCCGGCGTCCATGCGTGCCGATGACGATCAAGTCCGCCTTCCACGCCAAGGCTTCGTCCAGCACCCTTTGTTTAACGGTCCTGTCGAGGTTTTCATATAGCACCGTGTCTGCTTCCACCTCCGCTGCCTTGGCTTTCTCCAGCGCCGCTTCGAGCACCTTTGCGCCGTTCTTTCGGACCAGGTCCAACAGCTCGCCCGCGCGATAGCTGTACGCGTCGGCGGTAAAGGCGAACGAGAGTTCATCGATGACATGAATCAAGCGTAGGCTGGCGCCCGTGGCGCGCGCGATTCGTATGGCTTCCTTCAGGCCCAGCTCGGACGTCGGACTGCCGTCTATGGGCACAAGAATTTTCTGATACATGCTGGAGCTCCGCGTAGTGGGGGAACGGATACTCAGTATCGGAGGGTGCGCGTCCGGAATATTGACCGTTGTCAAGAATGGCGCGAGGCGAGGCGTGTTGACCCGGGACGGGCAGCCGCCGCGGTTTTGCCCCCATATTTGCATGACAAAAATCAACGAGAGCCCGCGGGCATGGATCAATATGTCCGGGAGGCCCAGGCCAAGAATGGGGAATCATCATATGGCCGCAACCGGGCTCGGCGATTCCGAATTGGGCTGGACTTGGTTCAACTGCGAGCATTCAGGAGAGCATCATGATCGATGCGGAACTGCGGGACAGGGTGCAGAGGGCGCTGGAATTCGAGCCCAGCGTCAATAATCTGCACATAGGCGTGGTGGCGGAGAACGGCGTAGTGACGTTGACGGGGCATGTCAGCACTTTCGCGCAGAAACTGGCCGCCGAGGAAACGGTTCAACGCGTCAAGGGAGTCCGCGGAATCGCTCAGGAGATCGAGGTGCGGATGGCTGCGGACAAGCAGCTTGCGGACGACCAGATCGCCTCGCGGGCACTCAGCATCATTGCCTGGGATTCGACGATTCCCGATGGCAAGGTCCAGGTGTCCGTGCACAAGGGCTGGGTGACGTTGAATGGCTCCGTCGAGTGGTTCTATCAACGCGAAGCGGCGGCGCACGCCGTCCACAAGCTTTCAGGCGTGACTGGCATATCGAACCTGATCGAAGTGACGCCCTCCGTGCACGCGGGCGACGTCAAGCGGAAGATCGAGGAAGCGCTGCTGAACAGTGCGCTGGTCGAGGCCAACCGCGTGGAAGTCAGCGTGCATGACCATAAGGTCGTACTGAGCGGCCGGGTCAATAGCTGGGTCGAACGTGGCGCCGCGGAGCGGGCGGCCTGGGCGGTGCCCGGTGTGGTCGAAGTGCAGGACAAGCTGGCGGTCGGCTAGGCCGACGCCGCGGCCGACCAGGGCGCCCGCCATGAAAAGCATGGTGCAACGGGCCGCGGGCGAGCCTCTGACCCTGGAGCACGGCGCCACGCCCGAGCCGGGCGGCGGCGAGGTGAGGCTGAGGGTCGAGGCGTGCGCCGTCTGCCGTACCGATCTGCACGTGGTGGATGGCGAGCTGCCGGGCCTGCGCTATCCGGTCACGCCCGGGCACGAGGTGATCGGCGTCATAGAGCAGGCAGGCGCAGGCGTCGACCCGGGCGTGGTGGGGCTGCGCGTAGGCGCCGCGTGGCTGGGGAAGACTTGCGGCCAATGCGGCTATTGCCTGTCGGGGCGAGAAAACCTTTGCGATTTCGCGGAATTCACCGGCTATACGCGGGCTGGCGGCTTTGCCTCGCACCTGATCGCAGACGCACGATACATATTTCCGGTGCCTCGGGACCGGAGTGCGGCCTCAATGGCACCTTGGATGTGCGCGGGGCTGATCGGCTGGCGAGCGTTGCGGGCAGCGGGGCCAGCGCAGAGGCTTGGCATCTATGGATTCGGGTCCGCGGGCCAGATAGTGGCGAAAGTCTGCGCCTGGCAGCGCCGGCACGTCTACGCCTTTACGCGGGCAGGGGATTTTCCTGCCCAACAGCAGGCCAGCGCGCTCGGCGCCGTATGGGCGGGAGACAGCATGAGTGACCCGCCGGAGCAACTGGATGCCGCCATCATCTTCGCGCCAGTGGGGGATCTCGTCCCTGCGGCGCTGAAAGCGGTACGCAAGGGAGGTTGCGTAGTGTGCGGCGGCATTCATATGTCGGATATTCCGTCCTTTCCGTACCGACTGCTATGGGAGGAGCGCCAGCTTGTATCCGTGGCCAACCTGACCCGTGCCGATGGGCGGGAGTTCATGGATGTTGCCATCGCCTCCGACGTGCAGTGCGACGTGCGCATATATCCTCTTGAAGAGGCGAACGCGGCGTTGGACGATGTCCGCATGGGTCGTATCCAAGCAACGGCAGTCTTGATTCCTTGAAAGGCCTCGACGCCTATCACGCTGGGCGAGCTGCCGCCTGTTCAGCGGCGTGCCGATCCGACCCGCTCCGTACCCTGTGCGGTCCGGCCGGTCGCCGCCGCGTCGGCATCGAGTTTGTGATTTTGGTCAACAAGAACGCCGGTGGAAGGCTCAAGATGGGATACATGCCCGCGGCCTGCCGGCGGGGGATGCCTAGCGGCGATGTCCGCAGTTTTCATCTACGCCTTTATCAATGTGCCGCCCAGTCGGCGCGCCCCGATGTCCAGGAGACCAACATGCAACAGCCTGCCAAAACCCCGCCCGCCAAACAGGAAAAGGCGCGTTCGGATGCCAAGGAAAACGCCGAGCAACAGCGGCAGAAGGCCGAAACGGCCGAGTTGTTGGGGCGGCACAAGAATACCGGCCAGAAGGACCACAAGGGCGCACGCTGAAACGCCGGCGGGCGTCGTGATGAACCGCGCAGCCGCGAGCCGGAATGCGCCGCAACCCTGGAGGACTCATGAAGACCCGCGTCCTTGCCATATGGCTTCAACTCCTCCTGGCCATCGTGCCGGTTGAAATCGCCTTTGGACAGCCGGCGGATTCGCTCTCGTCGGTGTCTCCCGCCGTACTCAAGCGGGTGGACCAGGAGGCGGAGGCGGCGCTATCGCGTCTCTATCTTCAATCGCGCAAAGCGCAGGCGCTGGTTGCGCGTTCCTTTGGAGTGCTGGTCGTGCCTGCGCTGCATGCGGATGGCGGCATCCTGGGGATGGCCTATGGCCGTGGCGTGCTGATCGACGCGGTGGGAGGGCGCAGCTATTACAACGCCATGGCCAGCCCCCCGGGTTCGGTGCTTGGGCTGGACGGAAAGGCGCTGATCCTGTTTTTCTCCAACTACGAGGCGTTGCGGGCGTTCCAGGCTGCCCCCGGATGGGTGGAGGGCGTGAGCGGAACCATCCAGGTCCTGGACGAGACCGCCATGGCGGGACGCAATCTGGTCATCGAGCCGATTGCGGGTTTTATCCTGTCGGACGCCGGGCTGGTGCGGGGGCTCGCGCTGAAAGGCATTCTTTTCATCAAGGTGCCTGTCTTCATGTGCGCACAGGAGAACGGGGCTTGCGACGCCGCGCCCTGAAGATCTTGATCGTGCGCCGCCGCGGCAACCCTGCTGGTCAATTCTGAAGCACGAAGCGCCCTGGGGCAGGCGTCAAGGAGGCGCCGATGGCCCCGGGCTCGCCCAGGGGCCGCAGGCCCGGCTGCGCGGGACCGGAGTGGGCATCGAGCCAGGCATGCCAATCGGGCCACCAAGATCCGGGGCGCAGGGTGCTGGCGGCCGCCCATTCGTCCGGACCGACGCGCAGCCTGTCCATTTCGCCTTCCCTTACGCGGTGCCAGCGCCCGGGATGCCCGGGCTCGCTGACGACGCCTGCGTTATGTCCGCCGCTGGCGAGAACGAAGCGGATGTCGGCGTCGGTCTGGTAGTGGATCTTGTAGATGGACTGCCACGGCGCGATCCGGTCGTTTTCGGTGCCCAGGGCGTAGATGGGCACGCGGATGTTGCGCAGGGCGATGATGCGGCCGTCGACCTGGTAGCGGCCCTCCGCCAGCTCGTTGTTCAGGAAGAGCTTGCGCAGATACTCGGCATGCATGCGGTAAGGCATGCGGGTGGAGTCCGCGTTCCATGCCATCAGGTCATTGGGCGCCGTATGCTCGCCCAGCAGATACCTGCGCACGGCGCGCGCGGCCGTATCGCTGACGGGCCGCAGCGCCTGGAACGCGGCGGACATCTGGCCGGCTGAAAGGTAGCCCTGCGCCCACATCAGGCTTTCCAGCAAGTACACCTCGCTGGCATCGATGTACAGTCCCAGTCCGCCCGGTTCGGTGAAGTCGGTTTGCGCCGCCAGAAGCGTGAGCGTGGCCAGGCGGTCGTCCTTTTTTCCCGCCATCGCGGCGGCGGCGATGCACAGCAGGGTACCGCCCAGGCAGTAGCCCACGGCGTGCACGCGGCGGCCTGGCACGATGCGGCAGACGGCGTCCAGCGCAGCCATGAAGCCCATGTGGAGGTAATCGTCCAGGGACAGGTTCCGGTCCCGCGAATCCACATTGCGCCAGGAGATGCAGAACACCGTGTAACCCTGCGCGACCAGATGCCGGATCAGGGAGTTTCCCGGCGACAGGTCCAGCACGTAGTACTTCATGATCCACGCAGGGGTGATGAGTATCGGCTCGGGGTGCGCCGTGGCGGTCGACGGCTCGTACTGGATCAATTCGATGAGATGATTCCTGAAGACGACCGCGCCGGGCGTGACCGCCACGTCCGTGCCTACCTGAAAGCGCTCCGTCCCTTCCTCGGGGGCGTGGCTCAGCCTGCGCTGCAGATCGGCAAGAAAGTTCATCTGGCCGACAATCAGGTTGCGGCCGCCTTCGGCCAGGGAGCGTTCCAGCACGACGGGATTGGACCACGCGAAGTTGGCTGGCGAGAACATATCGCACCACTGGGCCGCGCAAAACGACACCAGATCCGCGTGGTGGGCGGCGACGCCGGGTACATCCCTGGTGGCGTCCATCCACCATAGCCGCGCCGATTGGAATGCGTGCCACCACAGGCTGAAGGGTTCGCGCTGCCAGGCCGGCGGCGCTTGCGCGCTGTCGGCCGCGGGCGTGGAAGCGCTTAGGTTCACGCCGGTCCAGGGCAGGGCGGCGTGCCGGCACAGCGCCGCGGCTTCAGTGCCGCATTTCAACCCCAGTTCGAGCTGCTTGCCGGGCGCGGTGCAAAGGTGCATCCACCAATCGGCGAGCGCGAGCGCGAACGCGGCCGGCGAGCCTCCGCCCGTAGCCTGCGCGATCAGCGCTTCTTTCCAATGGTTCAGCGCCTGGAACGGACCTTCTTCAGTTTGCCAATTCCTGACGCTACGCATTCTTGCCGCCGGCGGAACTCATCGCGTTGCCGTTGGCGAGAAACTGGCCGACGTCGAACGCGACCTCCGAGACCCGCTCCTGCCACGGATTCTTGCTGTCCCTCAAGGTGGCGGACGCAGAGGCGGATGCCGCGCGGGCGATCTTCTCGATCTCGCGCAGGTAGTCCAGTTCACGCCCCAGCAGATCGGCGGCCAGCTTCTGCTGATAGGAACAAATTGCGGCTACCGTGGACATGGATTCCATTTCGGCGTGCGCCTGCTGCGCGAAGGCGAGCATTTCCTTGTCGGTCTTCAGCTGCAGGGCGCGTAGCTGCCGGGCGCTGTCGAAATAGTTCTCGGCCATGGCCAGCGCAGTATTCAGGCCATACTTGTACAGTGCCACATAGGGCTCGTAATCCGGTTGCATGACGAGTTCCTCCGCGAGGGTAGAGGGAGCGCCGCAACGGCGTCCGCCGGGCGCGACCTGTTCAGAATAGGATCTCCTGCCCGGACCGGCTTGACGAAACTCAATTCGCGGCCAACTTTACGGGGTTGCGGCGCGTCCGCCTGCGCTCATCCGCAACTGATCTTGCGGAGCGCTTCGATGTTGCGGATTTCCAGTTGCCTTCTACGCACGCTGACCAGGGCTGCATCCTGCATGCGTGCGAAGACCCGGCACACCGTTTCCACCTTCATGCCCAGATGATTGGCGATGTCCTGGCGTGTCATCTTCAGAATGAACTCGCGGGGCGAGTACCCGTTTGCCACCATTCTCTCGGATATGCCTATCAGGAAGTGCGCGACGCGTTCCTCGGTGGTCATGCACCCCAGGGCCATGAGCAGCTCGCGGCCTTCATTGATGTCATGGGAGATCAGCCGGTTGAACTGCTGGGCGGCGATGAAGTCCTGCCGGCAGTTTCCCATCAGTTCGCAGAAGGGCAGGATGCAGACGAGGGAATCCTCCAGGGCGATCGCATCGCTGGTGTGCGTACCGGTCTCGATCGCGTCCAGTCCCAGCACGGCGCCAGCGACGGGAAAGGCGGTGATCTGTTCCAGGCCGGACGGATTGGTGGCCCGGATTTTCACCGACCCGGAGCGCAGCCGGTACAGATTCTGCAAAGGGTCGCCTGCGCGATAGATGGCCTCGCCCTGATGGACCAGCCGGCGGGCGTGGGGCGTGGCCGCAGGCGCCAGGCCTGCGTCTGTGCCGGCGTGGCAGATACGGGCGAGAGGGCAGACTTCGCAATCGCCCATCACCTCGGCGCGTAATGGCAATCGGGTTGCGGAAAACGGCGAGAGGGTATCCATGATGGCGCCTCACTGAGTCGGACTGCCGGAAATCCGCGTGGGGCAGGCGGGCGCATGCCCCGCGGATGTACGGACCCAGTATGCGTGGCCGTGGCGCTTCGCGCTATCGGCGCATCCCGCCAGATTGGCGTGGTGTTTACCTACGGCTGTAGGAATATTCCTACCTGGGTTGACTGCCGCGCCCCAGCGGGGGTTCAGGCGTCCGGGCTGTCCTTGTCGTCGATCAACCGGTGCCGGATTGCATAGCGCACCAGGTCGGCCTGGTTGCGCAGCTGCATCTTGACCAGGATGCGGCATTTATAGGTGCTGATGGTCTTGACGCTCAGGAACAGCAGCCGGGCGATGTCCGAGTTGTTCAGGCCCGAGGCCAGATGCCGGAATACCGACAGTTCACGGTCGGACAGCAACAGGTGGGGCAGGGCGCCTGTATCGCCGTGCCGTTCGAAAGCGATGCTCTCGGCCAGGGACTGGCTCAGGTACCGGCCTCCACCCGCAACCTTGCGCACCGCTTCCACAAGCTCCTCGGCGGCGCTGTCCTTGGTCAGATATCCCGCTGCTCCCGCCTTGATCGCGCGCACGGCATACTGCTGTTCCCCATGCATGGTCAGCACCAGTATCGGGATTTTCGGGTACTCATGCCGGATCTGGCGGATCAGGTCCACGCCGTCACGGCCGGGCATGGACATGTCCAGCACCAGCAGGTCCCACGGGCGCTGGGCCATCAGCTTCAAGGCTTCTGATCCGTTGCCGGCCTCGCCTTCCACCGAGATGTCGCCGGCATGTTCCAGCAGGCGTCGTAGCCCGGCGCGCAGCAGCGTGTGGTCATCGGCCAGAATGACGGTGATCACGCGGCCTCCCAGCCGGATTCCGGGGGGTGCGCGGGCATCTGCGCATGCAGGCGGAAGCCCCCTTTTTTCCGAGTGTGTATCGTGACCTCGCCGTTGAGCAGCCGGACCCGTTCGCGTATGCCTTGCAGTCCCAGCGACAAGGGCAGTTTCTTGGCCAGGCTTTCCGGGGCGGCGCCCACGCCGTTGTCCTGGACGGTCAGCTCGCACGTCGATTCCGTGCAGCGCAGCCGCAGTTGCACCTTGGTGGCCTGGGCATGCTTGGCGATATTGGTCAGCGCCTCCTGGACCACGCGAAACAGCGTGGTGGCCACCGGCTTGCCGGGCTCGGCCGGCCCGATGTCGATTTGCGCTTCCACGTCGATACCGTATCGGGAAACGAAATTCGCCACCAGCCATTCGACCGCGGCGGCAAGCCCCAGATCGTCCAGCATGACCGGGCGCAGGTCGGAAGCGATGCGCCGCAACGAAGCGAAGGTTTTCTTGATCAGGCGCCGCATGGCGCGCACGCGGGCGCGCATGTCGTTGTCGTCGGGGGCGAAGCCGGCTTCCAGCTGGGACAGTTCCATGGTCAGCGCGGTCAGGGTCTGCCCCAGATCGTCGTGCAACTCCCGGGCAATGTGCTTTTTCTCCTGCTCGCGCACGTGCAGCAAGGCGTTCGAAAGACGGGTCAGTTCGTCGCGGGACGCGCGCAGCGCCTGATCGACGCGCTGGCGCTCGGTGATGTCCCGCAGGAAGATGGAGAGGAATACGCCTGCCTCCGTCCTGGTCTGGGAAATGGAGGCTTCCATGGGGAATTCTTCGCCGTTGGACCGCAGGCCCCATAGCGGTCCGCCCAGACCCATCTGGCGTTCGGAAATTCCAGTGAGCTTGAATCGGTCGACGTGCCGGGCATGGGCGGTGCGAAACCGCACGGGAATCAGGGTGTCGAGGTTCGCCCCTATGGTGTCGTCCGCAAGGCAAAGGAAGACGCGCTCGGCGGCCGGGTTGAACATCACGATGCGCTGGCGCTCGTCTATCGTGATAATCGGCTCGGTGGCGGATTGGATGATGTCGAGCAGTGGCGGCGCGCTGAACGTGTGCTTCATTGCGGGAACGTGCGAGGAGCCAGCCCTGAGGCGGATAGAAAATTATTGCAGCACACATTCCCGCGCCGCGCTACTGGTGAGAGCGAGGTAATACGAACGCACTAGCCCTTGTAAAAGGGGAGCGATCAATCGACGGCGGGCAATACCGGGTCGTCCCATGCCGCCGGCGCCGCCGCCCGGATTTGCTCCCGGAAGCGGCAAAGGGACGCGTCGCACTCTTCGGCCAGCACGTCGTATTGTTTCAGGAGCAGGATCGAGCGCGGCTTGGACCCGACCAGGGTGGCAATGTCGTCCACGGCGCGAAAGCCGCCGAATCCGGACATGACGCAGATGACGGAGTAGGCCTTGATCAAGCGTCCCTGCATTTTCAGGAAGGCCCGCATGGGCGCCGCCAGCGACCGCAGCCAGACCGGCGCAATCAGGATGACGTGGTCGAAGCTATCCAGGGCCGGGCCTTCATAGCGCACGTCCGGGCAGCGTTTGAGCAGGCTGTCGACGATGCAGCGCCAGTCGCCGCTCAGGCCGAATCTGGGGACGGCATCGCGGATCTCATAGGCCGGCCAACCGCTCAGGGAGGCCAGGCGCTCGGCCGTCGCGCGGGCGGTGCCGGTGCGCGAATAAAAGAAGATTCCGATGCGCTCCATGATGCCTCCCTTCGGGTGCTCAGCCTTCCTGGTCCAGCAGCGCGCGCAGGATGTCCCTGCGGCTGACCACGCCGACCAGCTTGCCGCTGCGGGTAACCGGGACGCGTTTGATGCCGCGCTTGAGGATCAGGTCGGCGATCTGGGCCAGTTCCGTGTCTTCTTCCACCGTGATGACAGGACTGCTCATGACAGAGGCGGCCGTCTGCTCACCCAGTTGCAGGCTGTGCAGGAACTCCAGGTTCAAGGCCTCGCCTTCGGCGAGCAGGGCCAGCCAGTGGTCGACCTTTTTCTGATGCGTGCTGTCCTGGCGCCTGACCAGATCGCCTTCGCTGACCAGCCCGATCAATTTGCCATCGTCGCCCAGCACCATCACCGCGCTGATGTTCTTGTCCAGCATCGCGCGCATGATCTGGGAAACCGGCGTTCTCGCCGTGACGCAATAGGGGTCTGGGGTCATAAGATTCCGCGCGCGCATGTTGCTCTCCAGGACGTCAAAGGCGCAACTCGTAGGTCGAGTCCGACGTTTCCATATTGGGCCTGCCGAGCCGGCGCTCCTTGACATTGATCAAGCATGCGCTGCGTCGCGGCGCTATTCCCGGCGCGCGAACCGCGCAAGAAAGAACCGGCGCTTGATCTCATGGACGGCGGCCAGGTAGCAGACGACCAGGGGGGCGAGCATGAGGTAGAAGAGCGGCGGAGGGGATACGAAGGAAAAGAAGCCGGCCAGCGGCCCCAGTGGCAGCCACAGCGCCGCGGCCACGACCAGGAAGCAGGCTGCCGCCAGCGCGCCCTGCGGCCGGCTGCGCAGCGGATTGTGCCGGGTCCGGATGACAAAGATGACCAGCACCTGCGTGCAAAGCGATTCCACGAACCAGCAGGTCTGAAACTCGGCTTCCGTGGCCTTGAGCACATGCAGCAGCAGATAGAAGGTGATGAAGTCGAAAGCGGAACTGACCGGCCCGATGACGAACATGAACTGGCGGATCAGGCCGATATCCAGGCGGCGCGGGGAGGAGATGTCCTCCGCGTCCACGTTGTCCAGGGGAATGGGCAATTCCGACAGGTCGTACAGCATATTGTTCAGCAGGATCTGCACCGGAAGCATGGGAAGAAAGGGCAGGAACAGCGCCGCGCCGGCCATGCTGAACATATTTCCGAAGTTTGAGCTGGTACCCATCATGATGTACTTGAACACGTTCATGTAGGTGCGGCGGCCCTCCATGACGCCGTCATGCACCACTCCCAGGCTGCGCCTGAGCAGGATGACGCGGGCCGCTTCGCGCGCCACGTCCGTCGCCGACTCCACGGATATCCCGACGTCCGCGGCGTGCAGGGCCGGGGCGTCATTGATTCCATCGCCCATGTAGCCGACCGTGTGGCCGAGCTGCTTGCAGGCCAGCACCACGCGCTCCTTCTGCGCCGGCGTCATGCGGCAGAAGAGCGTGGTCTTCTCTACCAGGCCGCGCAGGGTCGCCGTGTCCATGGCGGCAAGTTCCGTCCCGGTCAGGACGCCCTCGACGGGCAGTTGCAGTTGCGCGCAGACATGCCGGGTCACGAGTTCGCTGTCGCCCGAAATGACCTTGACCTGCACGCCGCGCGCGCGCAGCGCCTTCAGCGCGGACGCGGCGCCGCGTTTCGGCGGATCCGCGAACGCGGCGTAGCCGTGCAGCACCATGTCCGAGGCATCGTCGTTGTCCACCGAGGTCCCGACGGCCGGCATCGCTTTTGACGCGATCGCGAGCACGCGGAATCCATTGCTTTCCATGTCGTGCAGGGTCTGTCCGGCCGTTTGCCGGACGGCCTCGGTCAAGGGCGCGGGCGCGGCGTCGCCGCCGGGCGCATAGGCCGAGCAAAGGCGCAGCACGTCCTGCGGAGCGCCCTTGACGATCAGGCGGACGCCGGGCAGCCCTTGCACCAGCGTTCCCGCCCAGCGCCGGTCAAAGTCGAACGGCAGCTGGGCCAGCAGGGTCCAAGCGTCCAGGGGCGCGCCGCTGGCGGACAGCACCGCCTCGTCCAGGGCGTTCTTGGCGCCCGCCAGGTAACGGCTGTTCACCTGCAACAGGGCAGCCGCGCTTGCGCTGGGCCTGCCCTCCACATCCACGGTCCGGTCCAGGCGTATCCGCGCTTCGGTGAGCGTCCCGGTCTTGTCCGTGCAGAACACATCCATGGTGCCCAGGTTCTGGATGACCGGAAGCTGCTTGACGATGACGTGCTTGCGCGCCAGTCTGATCGCCCCTCTGGCCAGGGTCACCGACACCACCATGGGCAGCAGTTCCGGCGTCAGTCCCACGGCCAGGGCGATGGCGAAAAGAAAGGACTCCAGCCATGGCCGATGGAACAGAGCGTTGATCAGCAGGACGAACAGGACCAGGAACACCGTCAGGCGCAGGATCAGGTAGCCGAAGCGCTGTATGTCCAGGTCGAACGTCGTCGGCTTTGCGCGCCTGGAGATGTCGGCGCCGATCCTGCCCAGTTCGCTTTGCGCGCCGGTGAGCACCGCGATGGCTGTCGCGCTGCCGCTGTGGATGGCCGTGCCGGCCAGGACAGCGCGCGGCGCATCGATAGCCTGATCCGTCTCGATATCGGTGGTGGCGGCGCTTTTCTCCACGGGGAAGGACTCGCCGGTCAGCAAGGCCTGATTGACCTGCAGATGGCGGCTGGAAACCAGCCAGGCATCCGCTGCGATGATGTCCCCGGCCTCGAGCGCGAGCAGATCGCCCGGAACCACCGCCGTGGCGGGGATGCGAATGCTGCGGCCGTCCCGCAGCACGGTGGCCTTTTGCGCGACGGATTGCTGGAGCTTCAACTCGGCCTGGGCGCTGCGCCTTTCCTGGTAGGCGTCGAGCGTGACGCTCACCAGCACGATGCCCGCGATTATCAGGGCGTTGCCGAGTTCTCCCAGGGACGCCGAGACGGCGCCGGCGATCAGGAGGATGAGAACCAGCGGGCTTGCGAATCGGCGCAGAAGAAATACGGCGCCCTCCCGCAGGCGGGCAAGCCGCGGCTTGGGCGCCGCCAATGCCTGCCGGCGGGATGCCTCCTGGGAGTCGAGGCCTTGGCTGGTGCAGCCCAGGCGCGCGTAGAGCGCCTGCTCGTCCTCGTTCCACCAGGGATAGACGTCAGGCCGTTCATCCATCGAACCTCCGCGCGGTCACGCGGTGCCGGCGGGGGCTCGCACCAGCAGGACGGGCACGGGGGCTCCCCGCAGGATTCCTTCCGCGCTGCTGCCCAGAACCATGCGGCGCACGCCCCGGCGGCCGTGCGTGCCGATGACGATCAGATCGGCCTTCCAGCTTTCCGCCTCCGCGATCACGCGCTGCTGCACGGTCTTGTCCAGGTTTTCATAGAGCACGCCTTCCACGATGATGCCTTGCTCCCGGACCGCAGCCATGCCTTTTTCAAGGATCTCGGCGCCGCTTTTCCGGAGCAGATCCAGCAACTCGCCGGCATAGTAGCCATAGGAGTCCACAGCCAGGGCGAACGACAGCTCATCGATTACATGAATCAGGCGCAGGCTGCCATGAGTGAGCTGGGCCAGGCGTATCGCTTCGTTCAGACCCAGGTCCGAGGTGGCGCTGCCATCGATGGGTACCAATATGCGTTGATACATGACTGTCTCCGGAAGAGGGGATGCGCAAAGTATCGGCCTTTGGAAGCGGCGGATCTTGACCGGAGTCAAGTCACTTTGCGACAGCGCGCCCAGGGGCGGACCAGTCCGGCCGGTCCTCGCGTTTGGTGTCCACGATGATCAGGTAGCGCCCGGCGCCAGGGACCGGGGTTCTGTCGCGCAGCAGCACCCAGGGACGAGAGATCAGGTCCGCCGCAAGCTCATAGTCGGCGTCCAGCAGGCCGTAGCTGTCCAGCAGGCGGTTGAGGGTGGCCGGTATGCGGATGCAGCCTTTGGACTGCGGCGTTCCCAGCTTGGGTTCGAGCAGGACCGGGTCCGTCGCGTGCATTTGCAGGCGCATCGTGCTGGCGCCGCTATTGCCCCATCCCCGGTTTGCCTGCTGCCAGCCGAAATCATAGATCCGCATGCCTTTCGCGCCGTAGCCCAGTATCCCGTTCGCGTTCTTCGTGCCCAGGGCGCGGAAGTCGGGGTTCGCCAAGGAGTGCGCGAACACGCCGGTGGGCGTCTCGAAATGGTCGAACTGGCCGACCTTTCCGGTCGAGACGGAGGAGGCGCCCACATAGACGGGCGGACCGGCCGCGGGCAGCCAATAGAGCAGCGCGGCCTGGACCCTGGCGTTCCTGTCGACCAGCAGGACATACTGCGAGCCAAGCAGACCGACGCCGGCATCGGCCAGGGCCTGCAGCGCCAGGCCGCCATAGCGCGCCTGGTCGCCGGCGGACACCTGGAGCGCGGGCATGACTTCCAGGCGAAAGGCGCGGGCCACGTCCTCGGGCGTGGGCTGGGCCGACACCTGGGATGCCGCGGCCGCGCACAGGAGCGTGGTTGCGACGGTGCGTACCGCGCGGGCGGCAAGTCCGGATGCGCCGGGAATCATCGTGCGGTCTTGCAGTGCAGCCATTTTTGCGTCCTTAGCGGCTGGCCCAGCGGACGTAGTCCCCGGGCGACCAGCCACACCGTTGCCGCCACGAGCCAGGCGGCGGCCCAGCCTCTGACGTCCAGCGGGCCGAATTCGAACAGACGGCGCAGGGCTGGCCATTCCAAAGTCAACACAAGCAGGGCCAGCGTTGACGCTATCGCCAGTCGGGTCGCTCCGTCCCACATGCCAGTATGGCGCCGGTGGGGCGCGCGGTTGTTGATCATCAAGGCCAGATTGCCCAGCACCAGGGCGCAGAAGGCGGTGGCTCGGGCGCTATCCGCAGGCGATTGCATTTGTTGCAGCCCGCCATAGAGCATCCCCACCGCTGCCAGCAGCGCCAACCCTTGGGCAAAGCCGAGCAGGAACGTCCTCAATGAAAAGAGCGGCTTCGCCACGGGCAGAGGAGGGCGGTGCATGAGGTCCGGCTCTCCCGCGACCGATTCGAACGCCAACCCGCACAGGGGACCGATCACTATCTCCAGGAATGCCACGTGGGCTGGGCGCAGCAGTTCCGGCCAGCCGAACAGCAGGGGCAGAATCACCAGTCCCGCTATCGGGACATGCGCCGCGACGATATAGACGATCGCCTTGGACAGGTTGTCGAACAATCGCCGGCTTTGCCGGATCGCGTTCAAGATGTCGGAGAAATCATCGCGGGTGAGGATCAGGTCTGCGGCCTCCCGCGCGACATCGGTGCCGCGCCCGCCCATGGCGATGCCGACATGCGCCGCGCGCAGGGCGGGCGCGTCGTTGACGCCGTCGCCGGTCATTGCGACGATGGCCCCCTGCTGTTTCAGAAGCTGGACCAGGCGCAGCTTTTGCTCAGGCTTCACACGCGCGTAAACGCATACGCGCTTGACCAGTTCGGACAGGCGTTCGTCGCTTTCCCGCTCCAGGACATCGCCTTCGGCCACGAGATCGGCCGGTATGCCTGCCTGGCGGGCGATGGCCATGGCGGTCGCCGGGTGGTCGCCCGTCAGCATGAGCACGCGCACGCCCGCGTCATCGCAAGCGGCGACCGAACGGCTCACGCCTTCCTTCAGCGGGTTTTCCAGCCCGACCAGACCGGCAAACTGCAGAGGTATATCTTCCGGATTATCGGGTAGCGGCGAATCCGGCCAGCGTGCGCTGGCTGCCGCCAGGACCCGCAGGCCTTCCCCGGCCATGCGCCGGACCTCGGCCTCCAGTTCCGCCTGGCGGTCCGGCGTCAGCCGGCAAAGCTTGAACACCGCTTCCGGAGCGCCTTTGCACGCAATCCGGATGAAGTTCTCTGGCGCGGCCGTCCAGGCGTGGACGACTGCCAGTCGCGCGGAAGAGAATGGATAGGCTTTTGTCAGTTTGAGGGAGCTTGGCGTGGGCGGACGGACGGCAAGTTCCGCAGCGAAGCTGCGGAAGGCGTCCTCCATCGCGTCCCCGGAATCGGGCACGCTCGCCAACGCCAGCGTTTCAGCCAGATTCCAGACCTCGGGTGCTGGGTTGGCGCCGGTTGCGCCCACGAGATCGGATGTGTCCAGGCTCGTGGATCCGACATGCAGCTGGCGCACGGCCATCGTGGTCGTTGTCATGGTGCCCGTCTTGTCGGCGCACAGCACAGTCGTCTTGCCCAGGGTTTCGACCACGCTCAGCTTCCGGACGAGTACGCCGTCGCCCGCTATGCGCTTGGCTTCCATCGCGGAGAAGATCGTCACGATGACCGGGAAATCCTGCGGGAGCAGGCTCATCGCCAGCGCGATGCCTGCCAACAGCCCTTCGAACCATCCTCCCCGCATGTGGACATACAAGGCCCATGTGGCCAGGGAAAGGATGAAGCCCACCCACATGAACCGCAGGATGAAATGGCGGGTCTGCGATTCCAAGGGCGCGCGTTCAGGCGTCAGCTGCCGCATGGCCTGACCCAACGCACCCAATCTGGTGTCGTCCCCGACGGCATCCACGCGCATGACGCCCGTTCCCGACAGCACCAACGCCCCGCAGAGCATTTCGGCGCCGCTTCCGGGTGTGGCCTGTATGCGCTTGAATACCGGCTGGAACTCTCCGGTGAGTGCGGACTCGTCGACCAGCAGGCCTTCGCCGTCGATGAGCTGACCATCCGCCGGGACGCGGTTCCCTTCCGCCAGCAGCACAGAGTCGCCGCGTGCAAGTTCCGCCGATGCGACCCAGTACCGCTTGCCGTTGCGCAACGCAAGGGCGCGAGGCGCCGCCAGGCGTCCCAACGCTTCCAATGCGTGCGCCGTACGCAGGGACTGCCCGACCGTCAGCGCGAAAATGACCAGCACGAAGAGGAGCAACAAGGCGGCTTCATGCCAGGCTCCCAGAATCGCATAAAGCCCTCCCCCCGCAAGCAGCAGGGCGAACATTGGATCCTTGATCAGGTCCAGGCTGATCGAGATCAGCGTGCGCTGATGATCCGGCGGGGCCATGGCTCATCGGCCTAATTGACCAGCACCACCGGGATGTGAACCGTGTGCAGCACCTTCAAGGTGGTCGAACCCAGCAACAGGCTGCCGGCGGCGCCCAGTCCGCGCGAACCCATGACGATATGGTCGCATCCCTGCTCGGTGGCATAGGCCTTGATGGACTCGGCGACGTTGCCGATCCGTGTCGCCCTTTGATAGAGGATTCCTGACCGGTCCAGCAGGACCTCCGACTCCGCCAGGGCCATCTTCGATTCGTCGTCGTAGTACTCCTGGATCGCCTCCGGCTCAAAAAAGGCCAATACCGTTCCCGAAACAATGGGCATTTGCACGTTCAGCAGGTGTATGGAGCAAGGGCCGTGTTCGCGCACATGGTCGACCATATAGCGCACGGCGCGCAGGGAGTTGCCCGATCCATCCACGGGAATAAGTACGTTTTTCACGGCGCCTCCGATAGAAGTGGATGCCCGGGCCGCATGGCCCCGCATTTATTGCCATCATCGCGCGCATCCCGCAGTTGAAATTGACGCCGGTCAAGTTGTCGCCCGATTGCTTCAACGCAGCCGGCGAGGCTTGCCCATGGGCGGAACTCTTGTCCCCGTTTTCTGGATGACAAAGGTCAACTTGGGCGCCGCACGCTGGAGCAACATGGAAAGGCGGGTGTACCTGAGCCCGCCTCTCATCATCATAGAAAGGAGATAACCATGTCGCGATTGACGCAATACAGCCCATTCATGAGTGAACCGTTGTCGGACGTATTCCAGGCGTTCCTGCGGCCGATTCGACAGAACCTGGATGAACAGACTCCACGGATGGATATCGACGTCACCGAGGCGGGCGACAAGTATGTCCTGAAGGCAGAGGTTCCCGGGATAGACAAGAAGGACATTTCGGTGGAGATCGATGGAAACACCGTGATGATCTCGGCCAACAAGGAAAAGAGCAGCGAAACGAAAGAGGCGGGGAACGTCGTCCGCCAGGAGCGCTTCTGGGGGCGGATCCAACGCTCGGTATCGCTGGCCAGCCCCATAGACCAGGCGGCGGCCAAGGCGGTCTGCGAGAACGGCGTGCTGATCCTGACCCTGCCCAAGGCGGCTGGAAGCCGGAACAAGACGCTGCAGATCGAATGAAGCGCATTTCGCCCGGCAAGTCCTTTCGCTTTCCGTAGAGGTAATCATGTATCGCCGAATTGCCGTTCATCTAGACCATGGATTCGATTGTTCTCGCCGGGTCGAATTCTCCCTGCAACTCGCCCGCGCCAATGACGCTCATCTGACCGGGATATTTGCCAGCTACATCTCGCCCGGCTATTTCTACGATGAGGCAGGCCTGTGGGTCCGTTCCATGGACATGGCCAAGCAGATAAACGAGAAAGGGCGCACGGCTGTCGAGCTGACGTTCAGTCAGGCCGCACGCGAGAGCGGCGTGGCGGCTTCATGGCGGCAGGGCGAGGACGCGCCTGCGGAATGTGTCGTCACCCATGCCCGCTGTTCCGATGTCCTGGTCATCAGTCAGGAGAATCGAAACGACGTGGACGCGGCTGTCGGCAATTACTTCGTGGAGCAGGTCTTGATGTCCGCGGGGCGGCCCGTCATCGTGTTGCCCTCGGCCGGCAAGTTCAATGGGGCGGGCGCCCGGGTGCTGTATTGCTGGAACCGTAGCCGGGAGGCCGCTCGTGCGATCGCCGACGCGGCTCCGCTTCTGCGCAATGCGAACGCCCTGGCGGTCCTGACGACGGACGACCTGGATGCCAGCGGGGGCGCGCAAGTGCCGTTCGAAGACCTGGCGGCGTACTGCGCCTGCCATGGCTTTCCTTTGCCGGAACACCAATCCCGCAGCACGAACGAGGTAGACGTGGGTGACGTCATCCTGAGCACAGCCGCCGATTTCAACGCGGATCTGATCGTCATGGGCGCGTATGGACACAGCCGCATGCGCCAATGGGTGATGGGTGGCGCCACGCGTTCGCTGCTCGCCGCCATGACGGTTCCGGTCCTGTTCTCCCACTGAGGCTTGCGGGGAACGCATATGCGCTCCCCGGCAGCGGCCAGGAAGCGAGCGGCGCCGGGCTAGATTCCGTTCTCCTGGAGATCGCGGCGCCGGCGCATTCTGACGATCGTTCCGTCGGGAAGCTGGTAGGTTCCGGATCCGATCTGGTCGACCAATTGCCCGTCGGGCAGGCAGCAGTAAAAGAACGTGTTCGCAGGCGCTTCCTGCGGCCGCAGCTGACTGCGTCGTTCGATTCTGTAGGTGGTTCCGTCCGCGGCAACGGCGATGACGGCGATGGCGTTTCGGGAGCGGGTTGGCGTGATCACGGGTTCTCCTTGGAACGAGTGGGGCTTCCTGGCAGAGGCGATGATGGGAAGGCCAGGATCGCGTCGCCGTGAGTGCTGCAGGCCGCCAATGACCGGGCGGGGATATGAGTGCCGCCTTGCAGGGGCCATGGCCAGTGGCACAGCGTCAAGATACATGCCCCATGCGCGGGAAAATTGACCTCGGTCAAGTTTCCCCCGGTTCCGTCTTTTAAGCTGAAAGCACGTCTCGCGGTCCGATGGCGACAGGGGCGTACCCTCGCGCGCGCCGAAAATTGAACCATCGTCGTTTCAGAGCAGGAGATAAGCCATGACCTCCATGATGAAAGCAGTCGTGTTTGCCGGGAAGGATCACATCGAAATACGGGAAAAGCGCATTCCGGACGTCGGCCCGAACGACGCGCTGCTGAAGATCACGACCACGACCATTTGCGGCACCGATATCCATATCGTCAAGGGCGAGTATCCCGTAAAGCCTGGCCTGACCATCGGCCACGAACCAGTAGGCGTCATCGAGAAACTGGGAAGCGCCGTGACGGGCTACGCCGAGGGCCAGCGCGTGATCGCCGGCGCAATCTGTCCGAACTTCAATTCATACGCCGCCCAGGACGGCGCCCCTTCCCAGGACGGCAGCTATCTGGTGGCCAGCGGCATGTGCGGATGCCACGGATACCGCGCCACCGCGGGATGGCGGTTCGGCAACATGATCGATGGCGCCCAGGCCGAGTACCTGCTGGTTCCCGACGCGCAGGCCAACCTGGCGCCGGTGCCGGACAGCTTGAGCGACGAGCAGGTGCTGATGTGCCCGGACATCATGTCCACCGGATTCAAAGGCGCCGAGAACGCCAACATCCGCATAGGCGACACGGTGGCCGTGTTCGCGCAAGGCCCGATAGGACTTTGCGCGGCCGCAGGCGCCCGGCTGCTGGGGGCGACCACTGTCATCGGCGTGGACGGCAATGCGCAGCGCCTGGAAATATCGCGCTCGTGGGGCGCGGACATCGTCCTGAACTTCCATGACTGCGACGTCGTGGAGGAAATCTTGCGGCTGACAGGCGGCAAAGGGGTGGATTCCGCCATTGAAGCGTTGGGACAGCAGAGCACCTTTGAATCCGCCTTGCGCGTATTGAAGCCGGGAGGAACGCTGTCCAGCCTGGGCGTGTATTCCAGCGACCTGAAGATTCCGGTGTCCGCGTTCGCGGCTGGACTGGGCGACCACAGGATCAACACCGCGCTCTGCCCCGGCGGAAAGGAGCGCATGCGCCGCCTCATGAGCGTTCTGGAATCAGGCCGCCTGGACCTCGCAAAAATGGTCACGCACCGCTATACCCTCGACCAGATTGCGGACGCCTACGATCTCTTCGCAAACCAGCGCGATAACGTGTTGAAGGTCGCCATCCAGCCTTCTTGAATGCTCTTCGTTCCCGGCCCGGGTACGGACGCCGCGGGATAACGGCATGCCGGCCCGGAATGCAGCAGTCTGCGGCGTAGGTGCTCTGATGAATATTTCCTTCAAGAACCGGCGGGAGGCCGGCGTGTTGCTGGCGCGCCTGCTGATGCGGTACGCAGGCCGTCCAGACGTGATCGTGCTGGCGTTGCCACGGGGCGGCGTGCCGGTGGGGTTCCAGGTCGCCGCGGCGCTGGACGCGCCGCTTGATGTCGTGATGGTGCGCAAGATCGGAATGCCCGGGTATCCCGAGTATGCGATCGGCGCGATAAGCGGCGATCAGACTCTGTTTCAATCCGAGGCCATCGAGGCTTACGGCATCTCGCCGGGCGCGATAGAACCTATCGTTCTGCGCGAGCGCAAGGAAATCGAGCGCCGTGAAGCCTTGTATCGCGCGGGGAGACCGCCGCTGCAGTTGCAGGGCAAGATCGCCATACTGGTCGATGATGGCCTTGCGACCGGCTCGACCATGCGCGTGGCCCTGCGGTCCATACGCAAGGCGGGACCGGCAAGAATCGTGGTCGCGGTGCCGGTCGCCGCTGCCGAGACCCGGCAGCAGCTTGCGGACGAAGCGGATGAAATGATCTGCATCGGCACGCCGGTTCCGTTCTATGGCGTGGGGCAATGGTACGAGGACTTCGAGCAGACCGGGGATGACGAGGTCATACGGCTGCTGCGGGAAGCGGAGCGTAGCCACCCGCTTTCCGCATGGACCGCGGCTTCTGCGCCGCATCGCGGCTGATGCCCGTTCGGGCCCAAGGCAGACAGACCATGGAAGCGACAAGCGATGCTTGCTCGAGAAGATCGGCGACGCACGTGCCGCGGCGTGTCGCCGACAGGTTCGGCCAGTATGTTGACGATTGTCAATGTGCATCATACAGACCGATATACGCTGGCTCTGATCATCCTTTCAGCGCCGAAGCCGTTGGGGATACCAACCACATGGAGACCGATCATGAAGATGCGCGAGCTGGCCTTATACGCATTGTTTGCCTCATTGCTTCCCGCCTTGGCGGGCGCCGCGGCCCCGAAGGAGCAACCCGCTGCTGCGCCGCAGGCTGCGCAATCGACCGAGAACATCGAACAATTTGACAAGAAGGCTGCCGAAGCCAGGGAAAATCTGGAGAAGATGCAGCAGCAGATGAACCAGATCCAAAAGACCAGCGACCCGGCCGAGCGTCAGAAGCTGCTTCGAGAGCATCAGGCGTTGATGCAGCAGACCATGGGCATGATGGGTCAGATGTGGAACGGCGGCGCGATGGGGTGCTGCGCGGCGGACGGCGGCGGGCGCCACCATCAGGGAGGTCCAATGATGGGATGGGGCGCCATGCGGGGGAATTACTCGAATCAGAGTCCCGAACAGATCAGGGAACGCCAGTACATGAGGGACCAGTACATGGGTATGCAGCAGCGGATGATGGAACAGATGATGCAGCAGCAACTCAACGGCGGCGCCCCGAACCGGTGAACATGGATCGCCGCCGGCAGCATGGCTGCCCGCGGCCTTTCATAAGGACGCCAACTACTTTCCGTTGAACTGCGGTCCCAGCGCAATCCGCTCCTCGCACCCTTGCTCATGGCACTCTTGCACGTATTGCGCGATCGTCCGGATGATCATCATCAGATCCTTCAGATTGGCTTGCGCGGTAGACAGCCCGATGTTGAGATTCTGATACTGGCGTGGATTCAAGAAATCGGCTTCACACCCTGCCGTCAGAGCATCGGCCGCGTCGGCGATCGCCTGGAAATCTTCAAAGCTCGACAGCTCGCCATCGCTGTAATCCGCCAGGAGGTAGCGAAATTCACTGACGACCAGTCCGCCGATGACCAGGCGTCTGCCGCGGTCCAGTCCCATCCTGTGCTGCCGGCGCCATTCTCCCATATGGCGATTGACCTTCGCTTCCGAGATTTTCACAACTGCTTGGGAGATGCATTCCATTCCTGTGCTTCCTGAATCGTTTGATGAAGCCCCTGCGTCATTCGCGCATACGTGATGGGGATGCCGCAAAGGCCGGCTTCTGTGGGTGAACTGGCGTGTTTTGCCGGCGCGCACGCAGGCGTGCGGGCCATGGCGGCTGGCCTAAGTGCATACCCTTGGGCATGCAAGCCCTACTTGGCTAGGCGATATACTGGAGCCGCGATTGCTGCGGCATCTGTCGGATGTGGACGCAATTCGCGCGTGACGGCGAAAGCGGCCTGAAAAATCATGGTCGTTTTCGAGAAGGATGAATCGAAGAGGGACACGTGCTTTCCTTTGTCGGTCCATCCGAATGTAGGACACCCATGCCCTAGCAAGAAGGTGCAAGAGTTTTTTAAATTAGTGGGACATGGCTATGGTGGCTCAATACCTGACGCCCAGCCGAGGGAAAGGCGACTCGGTTTATTTACAGCTGTATCGGCGTTATCGCGAGGCGATCGCCAGCGGCAAGCTCAAGCCGGGAGATCGTGTCCCGTCGGTGCGCAGCCTGGCCAGTGAATTGAACCTGGCGCGAGGCACTGTCGAATCTGCATATGGAATGTTGACCAGCGAAGGCTACTTCGTTGCGCGCGGTGCGGCAGGCACTATCGTGTCTCCCAGGCTGAGGAATTTGCGGGATCCGGGCAAGGCGAAAGTCGTGGCAAACCCTGAGCGCGAGTCCTTGCGTTCGTCGCACGCGTCGCTCGGCGTGGCCTTGCCATTTCAACTAGGTCTTCCCGCATTGGATGCTTTTCCGCGCAAGGTGTGGGCGCGGTTGGCGGGGCGCAACGTGCGTACCTTGGAGACGGCGGCGATGACCGCCCCCGATCCGGCTGGGTACATGCCTTTGCGGGATGCCATTGCCACTTATCTGGGTATCTCGCGCGGCATCACCTGTTCGCCCCAGCAGGTATTCGTGACTACGGGGTACCGCGGGGCGCTGGAACTGGTGTGCCGCACGTTGTTGCGCGCAGGGGACCAGGGCTGGTTTGAGGATCCGGGTTACATCAACGCTCGTTGGTGCCTGGAGTGCGCCGGCATGCGTCTGACACCGGTTCCGGTCGACGAAGAAGGTCTGGATGTCGGCGCAGGCGAGCGGCGAGCGCCGCTGGCGCGTTTTGCGGTGGTCACGCCCACCCATCAAAGTCCGACCAGCGTAGCGCTGTCGCTGTCGCGGCGGCTGGAACTGTTGGATTGGGCCAGGCGCAACCGGGCGTGGATCATTGAAGACGACTACGACAGCGAATTCCGCTACCACGGCCGGCCGTTGCCAGCATTGAAATACCTCGATCGCGACGAACGGGTACTCTACAGCGGCACGTTCAGCAAGGTCCTGTTTCCAGGCTTGCGCCTCGCGTATCTTGTCGTGCCAGCCTCCCAGGTCGGCAAGTTTCAGGACATGGCATACAACCTGTCGGGTCCGGGCTCCATCTTGCGTCAAGCCACGGTCGCGGACTTCATCGAGCAAGGCCATTTTGCCCGGCATCTGCGCAAGATGCGCACCTTATACGGCAAAAGGCACGGTTATTTGGTCGATGCGCTGGTCCAGACATACGGCGACCGCGTGCAGGTACAGCCGCAAGTGGGCGGCATGCACGTTCTCGCTCGTCTTAAACACCCGCAAGACGACAAGGCGCTGGCCGCCGCCGCGCATGCTCAGGGGTTTCCTGTTCACGCATTGAGCAACTGGCGCATGCGCAAGGGAAAAGACAGTGGCCTGTTGATGGGGTTTGCCAATTTCGCCACGCCCGAAGAGGCGTTGGCATCGGTGCGGCGGCTGAAGGCCGCGCTGCAGGATCTGGATGATTGATCTAGGGCTGGCGAGCATGTCCCATTGATTTCGCCAGTTCTTGCACCTTTCTTCCCTCCGGCGAATGGTCCATGATCGCAAGCATGTCTTCTATTCGTAGCACAATGCGCGCCGCGTGGATCGATCAACGTGGCCCCGCGGAGCAAATTCGCATTGAGCCGATCCGTGTGCCAGAACCTGGTCCCACGGACGTACTTGTACAAGTGAAGTACGCGGCGGTAAACCCGATCGACACATTCGTGAGATCTGGCCAATACATGACGCCGCTGCCGT
This sequence comes from Achromobacter sp. PD1, assembly GCF_048541815.1. Classification (NCBI taxonomy): domain Bacteria; kingdom Pseudomonadati; phylum Pseudomonadota; class Betaproteobacteria; order Burkholderiales; family Alcaligenaceae; genus Achromobacter; species Achromobacter sp. PD1. Next base: position 4,156,442 of record NZ_CP183349.1, on the reverse strand, counting down.
TCCCGTTCGTGGTCGGCAGGGATCTGGTGGGAACCGTCGCGGCGGTGGGCTCCAGCGCAAGTCCCTTCAAGATTGGCGACGCCGTCTGGTCCAACAGTCTGGGGCATGCCGGCCGGCAAGGCTGTACATCCGAGTATGCGGTAGTGGCGGCCGACCGTCTCTACCCTCTGCCGGACGACGTGAAGCCTGAAGTTGCCGCCGGGTCGTTCCACCCCGCGGCCTCAGCCTATTTGGCGATCATCAAGCATGGGCAGGCCCAGGCAGGCGAGACCGTCTACATCGCGGGCGGCGCTGGCCATGTGGGAAGCGCAGCGATCGTCACCGCCGCGCGTGCCGGCGCGCGAGTCATCACCTCCGCGGCGGCGGCCGATCAGGCCTATTGCCGCAGGCTGGGCGCGGACGTGGTGCTCGACTATAGCGATGAGCATCTTGTGGACGAAATCCGTGCCGCGGCGCCTGAGGGCATCCATGTCCATCTCGACACATCGGGCCGCCATGACCTCCACAAGGCGGTTGGCCTGATCGCCCATGGTGGACGAGTGGTCCTGATGGCCGGGTTGAAGGCTCGTCCGGAACTCCCGGTCGGGGCGCTGTACACCCGTGATGCGCGCCTGGTCGGATTTGCGATCAGCAACGCCAGTAGCGCAGACCTGCAAATGGCGGCCAACCATGTCAATCAGCTGCTGACAGAAGGCACGCTGAAACCGCGAAACCTGGAAATACTGCAACTGTCCGAAGTTGCAGAGGCGCATCGCCGCCTCGAGAGCGGGGCGGCAAGAGGGGTGCGCCTGATCATAAAACCGTAGCCCTGCCCATGTCCGACGGGGATTGGGTGGGCAACGTGATGACATGCGACGCTGTTAGTCTCATTTCCTGACGCGAGTAATCCTCGCCAGCCTCTTTCCGTCGTTGCTCGCCTGAATCGCCTGTACGCCTCTGGCGCTCCGCATTGAGGCGGCAGCGGGGGGCCGTCGCCTTTGGAGCAGGCGAAATCAGTGGAATATACGGAGTGGATTTTTGCAGGGCGGAATTTTTGGCGGAATCGGAATCAGGCTTTTGTTTGGCGTCACGGTCCATGCGTAGCTGCGGATTTTCGCTGAGTGAAGCATGGCGAGCGATACGAACCCAGTGGCGCTTGTTCTTGTTGGTTTCATCGATCGCGCTCATCGCGGTGACGTGCCTGCTGTTGTACGTGCACGGCTCCGAGCTGACGGAAAGCGTCGCGCTCATAGTCGGCGGCACGGTAATGGGAATGCTCGGCATTGCCTACATGGTCTATAGGCGCTGACTGCTCCCTGCGGCCCCGCAATCCTTCGCTTCGCCGGACCGCGTTCCGTATAGCGGTCCTTCACGAGCGGTGCAGCTCGACGATCTGGACGAGAACATCTGGCATCGCGATCCCGCTGCATCGAGCGCCGCGATCAGGATGTCCCCAATAGCAACGAGGTCCCCGTTACGTTGCGTTCATCTCCTTCTCCTTTTCCTTCTTCTCCTTTTTTTCTCCATCGTAATGGGACTTGATGGCGAGAAACATGCCTGTTCCCAACACGAGGAGCTTGAACGTACCGAAGACTACAGGGACCCAAAAATTCATCATTTCCTCAAAACGCTGCTTCAGCAGCTTCATTTACTACTCGTGGGCCGGGCAAAGACAAACGAGCGATAGCCGCGAAGGCCACGAAACGCATCAGCCCGGTTCCGACGAGTGTGAGATCGGGCTGCCGGATTTCACCTTGCGCTGTGGGGGTGTGGAACATGGACTCTCCGCGTCCCGGCAAGCTCAGCGCGGCGGGCGCCATGTTCCCGATGCACGGTCGGATTCTACCGCCAGGCCTCATGCAAATCGTTGAACTGTTCGATTTGTACTGCGATTCTGGCTTGCGCAAGCTGCAAACAGGTCTTGGGTGCGACCTCTTGTCGCAGGCTAAGGCTCTTGGTGTTGTCAAATCTCCACGCCGATACGCGAACTTCAACGAAAAGGGAGAACCCCGTTTCCGCAGCGCAGGGTTTGAGTGGCAGGAATAAAGTTCGCCTTCTTGACGGCGCCGTCCGATCCATGCGGCATGTCGGCCGGCGACTTGCTAGCCCTAGACTATGGCCGTTCTCGGCCATGATCGGTCATCAATAGAATTAACCAAGCGACCGCTTCAGGCTGATAACAGTCATCAGCACTCACCCCGTAGAGCTATTGGTCGCCAGTTAGGTCGCTCAGCATCGACGATCTCGAGAGAGGTCGGCCGCAATGGTGGACCAGGGAAGTGCCGAGCGTACGATGCTGAAAAGCAGTTCCTCAAGCGTGGTCTGCGACCGAAGCCTTACCTGCTGTCCCGTGAACCGCAGCTGCGCAGTATCGTGATACGCCTGTTGGAGGCTGACTGGTCACCAGAACAAATTTTAGGATGGCTGAAGCGTCATTCTCCTGACGGAAAGATCATGTGTGTTTCGCGCGAAGCAGTCCATCGATCGCTGTTTGTTCAAGCCCGCGGCGTACTACGTGAAGAACTAGATTCCGCCGACCCCCGCCAAGCGCTGGCGAGCCGGGGTGTGCCGGCTTGACCCCAGGTCGCTACCCAAAGCCGCTATCGGGCATCCTCGGGGGAGGGGCGCCGGCCTTGGGAAGGTGCCGCGCTGGGCGCCCTGGACATGGGGATATAGCCCGGTCGAGCAGATGACTTCGCACAGTTCGCGCATGGCGTCGAAGTGGAAGGCGCGGTGCCGCTCGCCAGCCCCGGGGGGCGCGGCATCAGCGCGCGGACGCTGCCGTGAGGGGGGGCTCGAAGGCCCGGATCGGCGGCAATGGTCCGTCATGGAGCTCGACCTGCACCGTCGTCAATTGGCCGCTGCAACCTTGCGCCAGCGACGAGGTGCCGGCGTCGCGCGTCAGGATGTTGGGATTGCCGTGGCCGCATAGCGTCACCTCGCCGCGCTCGTCCCGCACCGGGTCGTACCAGGCGCCGGTGGGCAGTTGCGCCACGCCGGGCATGATGCGGTCGCTGAGCGTGGCGCTGGCCAGGCAGGCGCCGCGGTCGTTGAACAGCCGCACGATGTCGCCTTCGCCGATGCCGCGGGCCGCGGCGTCGCGGGGATGCAGCGTGCACACTTCTCGCCCCTGACGCTTTTGCGACGCGCTGTGGGCGCCGAAATCCAGCTGGCTGTGCAGGCGGGTGGCGGGCTGGTTGGCGACCAGGAACAGCGGATGCGCCGGCGTCGGCGCGTCCTGTGGCGTCAGCCAGGCAGGATGGCCGGGGCAATCGGGGTAGCCGAAGCCGGCCACGGTCGGCGAGCTGATCTGGACTTTGCCGCTGGGCGTGGGCAGCGGCTTGCCGGCGGGATCGTCGCGGAACGCGCGCAGGATGCCGCCGTCGTCGTCCTGCTGCGGCAGGGTCAACTCGCCGCGCGTCCAGAACTGGTCGAAGTCCGGCGCCTCCAGGCCTTTTTCCTCGAGGGCCGCGCGGGTTCTTTCATACAGGTGGCGCAGCCATTCGCCGCTGCTGCGGCCTTCGGTGAAGGCCTCGCGCGTGCCCAGCCGTTCGGCCAGGTCGGCGAAGATGTCGTAGTCGTCGCGCGCCAGGCCGTTGGGGGCGGCGATGCGGTGCATGGCCACCAGCAGCGGATCGGTGGGCGCGCCGCCGATGTCCTCGCGTTCCAGCGTCATCGTGCAGGGCAGCACGATGTCGGCGTGACGCGCGGTGGCGGTCCAGCCGATCTCGTGGACCACGAAGGTGTCGAGCGTGGCGAAGGCGCGCGACAGGCGCTTGAGGTCCTGGTGATGGTGGAACGGGTTGCCGCCCGCCCAATAGGCCAGGCGGATGTGCGGGTAGTCCATGCGCTTGCCGTTGTAGTCGAACGGCTTGCCAGGATGCAGCAGCATGTCGGCGATGCGCGCCACGGGGATGAACGCCTTGACGCCGTTCACGCCCTGCGGCAACGACGCCACCGGCACCGCGTTGCTGCGCTTGCCGTAGTGCGCCAGCGTGCCGAGCGCGTAGGCGTAGCCGCCGCCCGGCAATCCCAGCTGCCCCAGCGCCGCGGCCAGCACCGCGCCCATCCAGACCGGCTGTTCGCCATGTTCGGCGCGTTGCAGCGAATGCGCCACGGTCACCAGCACGCGCTTGCCCGGCAGCAACCGCGCGATCCGCGCGATGTCCGCGGCCGGCACGCCGCAGATCGGCGCGGCCCAGGCCGGATCCTTGGCCTGGCCGTCCGCGCGGCCCATCAGGTAGTCCTCGAAGCCATCCCAGCCTTCGCAGAAGTCGCGCAGGAATGGCTGGTCATGCCAGCCATTGGCCACCAGCTCATGCACCAGCGCCAGCATCAGCGCCACGTCGGTGCCGGGCACGGCGCGCACCCACTGCGCCGCCGCGTCCGCCGGCAGGTCGGAGGCCAGCGGACTGATGTTCAGGAAGCGGCAGCCGCGTCGCGCGGCCTGGCGCATCGAGTCGCGCTCGATGTGCCGGCTGATGCCGCCGCTGGCCACGCGCGAGTTCTTCAGCGCCATGCCGCCGAAGGCCAGCACCACGTCGGTGTGCGCCACGATCTGTTCCCAGGTGACGTTGCGGCGCGCCACGTCGTCCATGCTGCCCAGGATGTGCGGCAGGATCACGGCCGAGGCGCCCGCGCTGTAGCTGTTGACCGAGCGCACGTAGCCGCCCAGCGCCGTGTTCAGGAAGCGGTGCACCTGGCTCTGCGCGTGATGGAAGCGGCCGGCGCTGGACCAGCCATACGAACCGCCGAACACCGCTTGCGGGCCGTGCTGGTCGCGCACCCGGCGCAGTTCGGCGGCCAGCAGGTCCAGCGCGTCGTCCCAGCCGAGCGGCACGTAATCGTCGCTTCCCCGGCGCGCGTCCGGACCCGGCCCGCGTTCCAGCCAGCCGCGCCGCACCATCGGCGTGGTGACGCGCGCCGGATGGTCGAGCGCGTTGGTGAAGTTCTGGATCAGCGGGTTGGGGTCGGGATCGCCCGGATGCGGCCGGACGTCGAGCGCGCCGTCTTTCCAGGCGGCCGAGAACACGCCCCAGTGCGCGCTATGGGACAGGCGGCCGCTGTCGGGACGGGGAGGGTGGGAAGAGGCGTCGATCATGGGCGGATCAGGGGTTGGCGCCCGTGGCGACGGGCGCGTCGGGTTGCGCGCTCCATTCACTCCACGAGCCGGGGTAGAGGGCCGCGCCGGACAGGCCCGCGATTTCCATGGCCAATAGATTGTGGCACGCGGTGACGCCGGAACCGCATTGGCACACCACAGCGTCCGGCGCCAGGCCATCGAGCTGCGCCAGGAAGGCCTGGCGCAGCGCGGCGGGGGGCAGGAAGCGCCCGTCGGCGCCGAGGTTGTCGCGAAAGAACCGGTTGCGGGCGCCGGGGATGTGTCCGCCCACCGCGTCCAGGGTCTCGTTCTCGCCCCGGTAGCGGTCGGGGGCGCGCGCGTCCAGCACCCGGCGCGCGTCGGCGGCCAGCGCCTGGCGCAGCTGGGGGTAGTCCAGCGTGGTTTGGCGGCCCTCGCCGACGGCCAGGGCTCCCGCCGGGCGCGGCGCCGGCGCATCGGTCGTGAACGGCTGGCCCGCGGCCTTCCAGGCGCCTTCGCCGCCATCGAGCACCGCCACGGCCTCGTGGCCGATCCAGCGCAGCAGCCACCACAGGCGCGCGGCGTACATGCCGCCGGCATTGTCGTAGGCGACCACCTGGGTGTCCGCGTTCACGCCCAGCGCCGCCAGGGCCCGCGCCAGCGCGGCGCGGTCGGGCAGCGGGTGGCGGCCGTTGCGGCCGGTCTTGGGGCCGCTGAGGGTGTCTTCCAGATGCACGTGGAACGCGCCCGGCAGGTGGCCGGCATCGTAATGGCGGCGGCCCGCCTGCGGATCCGTCAGCTCGAAGCCGCAGTCCAGCACCACGATGTCGCGGTGTTGCGGGTCTTGCAGGGCGCGGGCCAGTTCGTCCGCGCTGATCAGGGTGGTGTACATGCGTGGCTCCCGCTCAACCCTGACCCGCCGTCAGCGCGTCCATCGCGCGCAACGAATATACATAGGCGGCGCCCGCGTTCAGGGCGATGGCGGTGCTCAAGGCCTCGCTCAGCTCCAGTTCCGTCACGCCGGCCTTGCGGGCGGCGTCGGCGTGCGCGGCGATGCAGCCGTCGCAGCGCGTGGTGACGGCCACCGCCAGCGCGATCAGCTCGCGCGTCTTGGCGTCCAGCGTGCCGGTGGCGCCCTGCGCCTGGTTCAGGGCGCGGAACGCGGTCAGCAGCTGCGGGTTGTGCTTGCCCAGGGCCTCGCCGGCCTTGCGGTTGTTGGCGAGGGTGTCGGTCCAGTTCTGCAACATGGTGGGGTCTCCTGAAAATCGGTTCAGTCGGATTGGGTCATTGGCCGATCTGCTTGAGCAGGTCGGGGGTGGCGGCTTTGCGGTAGTTGGCGATGTCTTCGAGGATGTACTGCTTGAACTGGTCCATCGGCAGGTCGCGCTCCATCGCGGCGTCCTTGCGGATCGTGTTCTGCACCGTGGGGTCCGCCAGCGCGCGCGACAGGTGCTCGGACAGCACCTTGAGCACCGCGGGCGGCGTACCGGCCGGCGCCGCCAGGCCGTACCACTGCGTCATGGTCATGTCGATGCCGAGCTCCTTGAAGGTCGGCACGTCGGGCAGGATCGGGCTGCGCTGGCGGCCGGTCAGGGCCAGCACGCGCAACTGGCCCTGCTGCACCTGCGGCACCAGCGGCGATGCGGTGGCGAAGAACATGTCGATCTGCCCGCCCAGCATGTCGGTGATGGCGGGGCCGGAGCCCTTGTACGGCACGTGCAGGAGCTTCAGGTGGCCCAGTTCCTTGATGGTCTCCATGCCGATGTGGGCGGCGCCGCCGGTGCCGGTGGAGGCAAAGGTCAGTTCCTTCTGCTTGGCGGCGTCGATCACTTCGCGCGCCGTCTTGAAATGCGACGGCGTGGCCACGAACAGGCCGTGCGGCGCCTCCAGGATCAGGCCGATCAGGGCAAAGTCGTCCGGCACCTTGTACGGCAGGCTCTGCGGCTTGAGCGCCGGCGAGACCGCCAGGTTGCCGCTCATGGCCAGCAGGATGGTGTAGCCATCGGGCGCGGCCTTGGCAACCAGGCCGGCGGCGATGTTGCCGCCCGCGCCCGGCCGGTTCTCGACGATCACGGTCTGCCCCAGGGTCTTGCCCATGGCGGTGGCGATCAGGCGGCCATAGAGGTCGCCGCCGCCGCCCGGCGGAAAGCCGACCACCAGGGTGATGGGACGCTCGGGAAATGCCGCCTGCGCCTGGCCGCCGGCCAGCGCCGCCAGCCCCAGCGCCGCGACGAGGGCGGCGCGCCGGCCCAGCCGGCGCATGGCGCCGCTTGCGAAGGAAATGCCCATGGTGTTTGTCTCCTGTGTATTTTTTATCAAGGGGAACCGTCAGGCTTGCAGCCAGCCGGCTTGATGTCGCTGCACCACCCTGTCCACCGAGGCGGCACACTGTCCCAGGTAACCCGCGGGATCGGTCAGGCGCAGGATTTCTTCCTCGCCCAGCAGGTTGGCCAGATCCTTGTGCTGGCGCAGCGCCTGGGCGAAATCGAGCTTGTGCGTGATGCCGTGCATCGAGGCTTCGTAGATCCATTCGTGCGCGGTCTGTTTGCCGACGCGCTCGGACAGGTCCAGCATCACGTGTTCGGACAGCAGGTAGCCGCGCATACGGTCCAGGTTCAGCGCCATGGCGTCGGCGTCCACGCGCAGTCCGGCCAGCAGGTTCTTGGCCTGGAACAGCATGGCGCCGGCGATCAGGCAGCATTCGGGGAGCGCCTTCCATTCGATCTTCCAGGCAATGCCGTCGCGCTCGCCTTCCTGCACCATGCCTTCGAGCATCAGCGTCGCATTGGCGCGCAGCGGCCGGCACAGGCCGGCGAGGTTCTCGGCCGAGGTCGGGTTGCGCTTGTGCGGCATGGTCGACGAGCCCAGCTTGCCTTCCGAGAAGGCTTCCTCGACTTCGGCGAATTCGTTGCGTTGCAGGTTGAACAGTTCATTGCCGATCTTCGACAGCGTCGCGCCGATCATGGCCAGCACCAGCGCGTATTCGGTGAAGCGGTCGCGCGCCGGCGCCCAGCTGATCGGCGCCGTCTCCAGCTCCAGCTTGGCCAGCGTGCGGCGCTCGACCTCGGCGGCCTGTTCGCCCAGCGAGGCCTGGCTGCCGACCGCGCCGACCACCATGCCCACTAGCACCCGCGCCTCGCATTCCTTCAGGCGCTCGTGATGGCGCGACAGTTCGTCCAGCCACACCGCGCACTTGTGCCCGAAGGTGATGGGCAGCGCCTGCACGCCATGGGTGCGGCCTGCCATGGGCGTGTCGCGATGGCTTTGCGCCAGGCGCGCCAGCTCGCGGCCGATGGCGGCGAGGTCGCGCATGAAGACGGCATGGGCCTGCTTGAGCTGCAGCGCCACGCCGGTGTCGACCACGTCCTGGGTGGTGGCGCCGTAATGCAGCCACTCACCATGGTCGGGGCCGCAGCCCGCCTGCAATTGCTTGAGCGCCGGCACCAGCGAGTGCTTGATGCGGCGGATCTCGGCCGACATCGCGGCGATGTCGATATTGGCCACCGTCGCCTGGGCGCGGATCCGCGCGGCGGCGGCGGCCGGGATGATGCCCAGCTCGGCCTGGGCCTCGGCCAGCGCGGCCTCGAAATCCAGCCATTGCTGGACGCGGTTCTCTTCCGAGAAGATGGCGCGCAGTTCATCGGTGCTCCACAGGTGCTGGAGCGATTGCATGTCGAAGACGGAAACGGGCATGGTGCGGGTCCTGGAGGCTTAGGAGTGATGGGCCGGGCGGGGCAGTAGCCGGCCCGGATTGAACGTGCCGCGCGGGTCGAGCGCGTGCTTGATGCGTTGCATGACGTCCACCGAGACGGCGGATTTGTATTGCAGGAAGGCGTGTTGCTTGAGGCGGCCGATGCCGTGCTCGGCCGAGATCGAGCCGTCCAGCCGCGCGGCGACGTCGTGCACGATGTCGTGCACCGCGTCCTCTTGGGCCCGGAAGGCGGCGTCGTCCATCGCCAGCGGCTTGCTCTGGTTGTAGTGCAGGTTGCCGTCGCCGACGTGGCCGAAGCAGACGATGCGGATGCCCGGCATCAGGGCCTGCAGGCGGGCGCCGGCGGTGGCGATGAATTCGGGAATGCGCGACACCGCGACCGAGATGTCGTGCTTGATGGAGGGGCCGTCCAGCCGCTGCGCCTCCGGCACGTGCTCACGCAGCGCCCACAGTTCATGCGCCTGGCGGCCGGAGGCGGCGATCACCGCATCGGTCACGCCGCCGTGTTCCATCGCGGCCTCGAGCACGCCCTCGACGGCCGGTTCCGGGTCCATCAAGGCCGACGTCTCGGACACATCGAACAGCACGGTCCAGGGCGAGGGCTGCGCCAGCGGATCGCGCATGCCGTCCAGCGGGTGCGCCAGCACCTGTTCCAGCGTCTGGCGACCGATCAGTTCGAAGGCCGTGACGCGCTCGCCGACCGCGTCGGTCAGGCGCGCCAACAGGTCCACCGCCGCCTGCGGCGTCGGCACCGCGGCCCAGGCCGTCACCACCTTGCGGGGCAGGGCGTAGAGCCGGAAGGCCGCCGCGGTGACCACGCCCAGCGTGCCCTCGCCGCCGATGAAGAGCTGCTTGAGGTCGTAGCCGGTGTTGTCCTTGCGCAGCGTGCCCAGTTGCGGCAGTACGCTGCCGTCGGCCAGCACCACTTCCAACCCCAGCGTCAGTTCGCGGGTATTGCCATAGCGCAGCACCTGTTCGCCGCCGGCGTTGGTGGAGACCACGCCGCCGATGGTGGCGCTGCCTTCCGATGCCAGCGACAACGCGAACAGCCGGCCAGCCTCGGCGGCTGCCTGCTGGGCGGCCAGCACCGTGCAGCCGGCTTCCAGCGTGATGCTGTTGTCCAGCGCGTCGACCCGGCGCACCGCCGTCATGCGGTCCAGGCTCAGCACCACTTCGCGGCCGGAGGCGTCGGGGGTCGAGCCGCCCACCAGGCCGGTGTTGCCGCCTTGCGGCACCACCGCCACGCCCTGCGCCGCGCACAGCGCCACCACTCGCGAGACTTCGGCCGTATCGGCCGGGCGCGCCACGGCGCGCGCGGCGCCGGGAAAATTGCGGCGCCAGTCCGCCGTGTAGCGGGCCGTGTCGGCCGCATGGGTCAGGACGTGGGACGGCCCGACGATGGCGCCCAGCGCGGCGGCGAGTGCATCGATCTGATTCGGCATAATGCTACGGTGCGCGGCGGCGGGCGTAAGGCTCGCGGGTCGCGCGACGCTTGTCTCCTGGGTTGAAACCCGGACGGCGGTTCCCTGGTCCGGTAGCCGTCTTTCGTTTCATTGATTAAAATACGTTTTATTGAACAAAACTATAGGAAGCATCCGAAACCGTGTCAAGCGAGAATTCCCCTAAGCCGCCCGTCGGCGTGCTCGAACGCGGCATCTCCGTGCTGGAGTGCTTTGGCGAAGACCATCTGCGCCTTTCGCTGCGTGACCTGGCCGACCGCACCGGCCTGGACAAGGCCACGCTGCTGCGCCTGTTGGGCGTGTTCATCAAGGCGCGCATGATCTATCGCTACGACAGCAGCACCTACGCGCTGGGACCGGCGTTGCTGCACATGGGCATGCTGTATCGCGATACCTTCGACCTGGGCTCGCGCCTGCAGCCGGCGCTGCGCAACATCGTCGCGCAGACCGGCGAGACCGTGGCCGTGTACGTGCGCAGCGGCGACGACCGCATCTGCCTGTACCGCGAGAACACCACCAAGGAAGTGCGCCACCACGTCGAGGTCGGCACGCGCATCAGCCTGAAGGACGGCGGTTCGTCGGCGCACGTGCTGCGCGCCTTCACCGGCGGCGCCACGCCGCTGGCGCGCGACATCCATGAAAAGGGCTATGCCATGACCCGCTCCGAGCGGGTCGCGGAAATGGCGTCGGTGGCCGTGCCGGTGTTCGATGCCGACGATACCTTCGTCGGCGCGCTGGTGGTGCTGGGGCTGGCGTCGCGCCACAACGAGGCGGCGCAGCGCAAGGCGGTCGAGATCGCGCGCCACGAACTGGCGCAGCAGGGCTTTCGCACCGCGCCGCCCGCGTCCTGGACGCCGCCCGCATCCGAATGAGGCGCCCGGGCGGGCGCCTCGCGGCGTCGCCTAGCGCGGCGCCGCGCAGCCGAACAGCGCGGGCTCTGGCAGGCACGCCCGCGCGTCATTGCCCTCGTCCGTGAAGCGTTCGCACCAGGCCACGATGGCGCGGGCGGTGGCGTCATCCATGGCCGGCGCAAAGGCGCGCATGCGCGCCTGCAGCGCGGGCCAGTCGTAAGGGTCTTCGGGATCGCCGCGCCGCAACTGGCGCAACGCGCTCAGCCGGCGCCCATCCTTCAATATCAGGGTCACCCGGCATGGCCGCAGGCGCGGAAATTCGCGTTGGAAGGCGTCGCTGGTGCGCACCGTGATGCGGCGCGCCAGCGCCACCAGGTCGGGCGCCTGCAGATCCGTGGACTCCATGTCTTCGATGCCCAGCCCGCCGGTGAGCAGCAGCCGCGCTACCACGTAGCGCAGCGAGAAGCAGGTCTGCGCGGGCGTGGCGGGCCAGTCGACGCCGGCGATCTTCAGCGCATGCGTGAATATCTCGATGTCGACCGATTCGATTTCGTCGGGCGTCGGCGCGTGCGCGTCCAACAGCTCGCGGGTGGCATCCAGCGGCGTGAAGAGTTGGGCGCAGCAGGGCCAGGCCTTGATGGTGGCGGTGTTCAGCCGCTCGCTGGCGTCGAGGCCGCCCGCCAGCGCGTCCAGCGGACCGTCGCCCGCGAGCAGCGCGTACAGCCCGCGCGCGCCGGTGGCGAAGCGTTGCGCGCCCGGCAGGCCGGCGCGCGCGGCATAGGCCGCGGCCAGGCCGTTGCGCACCGCGAAGGCCGGATGCAGCGACTTGGCTTCGTGCGCGTTGTCGTCCACCAGTTGCCACAGCCCCGCCGCCTGGGTGGCGCCGATGCCGAGCGCGTGGTGCAGGGGCGCCGGCGCCAGCCCCAGGGCCACCCCGGCAGCGGCGGCCGCGCCCACCGCGCCCGCCGTCGCGGTGGCATGAAACCCCGCCGCGTGGCGCGTGCCCAGGGCCTCGCCCAGGCGCAATGAAACTTCGTAGCCGGCGATGATGGCATCCGCGACCTGCCGCTGCGTCATGCCGCCATCCGCCGCGAGAGCAAGCGCTGGCGTGACCGACACCACGCCCGGGTGCAGCATGGCGGCACGGTGGGCGTCGTCGATTTCGCGGATATGGGCGATGGCGGCATTGGCGAAGGCTGCGCCATTGGCGTTGACCACCGGGCCGCCGAAGACGGGCGCCGGTCCCGCGCCCGGCTGGCAGTCCAGCGCCACGCGCCGATAGCCGGCCGCGGCCGGGGTGCCCGCGGCGGACCAGCCCGCCGTGAACCAGTCCAGCAGCGCCTGCGCCAGCCGCGCGCGCGTGGTCGGGGAGATCTGGCGCCGTTGCAGATCGGCCAGGTGGGTCACCAGGGTGTGCTCAGCGGAGGAAGTCATTGTTGTTTCGTTGAATGGAATATATTTCATTCAACGAAACTTGTATGGGTTTGTCAAGTGGTGCGGGTGATCCCTCGCTGCGGTTCCAGCGTCCGCGCCTAACAGGTCGGAGGTGCCGCCCAGGCGCAGCGGGACCTATCGTCACCAAGCGTCACAGCACTCGGCCACCAGTCACGGCGCAGCGTCGCCAGCCCGTGAACGCGCTCTTCGCTGGCAACCGCGATAGCCTCGAGCCACCTCGGGCGTGATGAGCATCGTGGCCGGCAGGTCGTGTCCGGCCGGGGGCGCGCCGATGGGCAGGAGCAAGGCCGCATCTCGCGACGCTTGATCATGCCTTCGGAAATGCCAACCGCTTGCGCCGTGCGACTACACCTCTTTTATTCCAAGGGAGCTGGCAGATGTATCTGGAATTCGCCTGCAGCAATTCCTCTTCCACCGCAAGGCGCAGTGACTCAGGCTTAACCAAGATGAGCGTTACGCCGACCTGTGCGCCCGCGCGCACAATATTGCGGACCTCTTCAAGTTTAGATTTCGTGCCCGAAGATACCTGGAACAGGTGATCGCGCAGGCGGCTCAAGCCTGCGGAACTATGACGCGTACCGATATACATGCACACCTGGCGCGTATCGGCGCATCGGTAGATGGGAACATGAGGCCGTGCATGAGGCGGCGCAGCGCCGTCCAGACCGAATGCCAGAAGCGATGAAGGTGCGGCGGCGCACGGTGGAACATGTGTTCGGCACCAAATCCCGCCTCGCACACAAAATCACGGATAGGCCCGGGCGCTTACCATCAACCGCCATAGCATTGCGCGTAAGTAAAGTCGACCAAGCGCTTGTCTGAGGCATCCTGTGGCGTGGACGGCTCTACTTGGAAATGCCCGAACATATCGTCGTTGCAGATCCTCACGTTCTTGCGCTGCGTACCTTCCTGCAATACGCAGGAGCCGCCAAAACTGTGATTACTCCCAGCGACGCCAACCGGTAGATCAATCAGCCGGCTACAACCGATGATTCGGCCGTTTTGCTTCTGATGCGCCAACGATTGGTTGAACGATTCAACACGGGAGTTGGGATCACGAATCGACACAACATTAACGCATTCGCCACTGACGGTTTGGTTGCCCGGCAGCTTGCAGTCCGAGTACACCTCGCCATTGGCAATACGTTTCTCATTGCGCGCCAGCATGGCGATGCGGGTTGTGTATGCTTGCTGCAGGCAGGCGCTGTCTTGACAAATGTCACGAGCGTATTTAATCCAGTTGCGCTGTTCTTTAGCCAACTCTTTCTTGCCATAGGCATCGGTTGCGGCTAGTGCTGTTTTATAGGCCCCTTGCAATTTTCCATCCAGCGCGGATGTCTCGGCATCGCTGCAGATCAACCTTTCCGTAGCGCTCACGGCCTTGTTGCAATCAAAACTTGCGGCTTGGGCGCCAGCCCATAGAGTTGCAAGGCCCAACGTAAAGAGAAGCTTCATCGCAGGTGCATACCGCATCTTCAGTGCGTAAGCGGGTGGGCGTGTTGAATGCGGCTGGGTCATGATCCTATCTTCTCAAGTTGTATGTCGATGATGTCTTGCGCACAGCACAACACCTCTCCCTCGTGACACCTCAAATCAGCTTAACCGAGCTAATGCACGTCTCTGGTCTTGTAATCTTGTTGCCGGAGCATCAGAGGCATTCTTATTCCAATACCCGGCTCAGTTTTTACCAGATCTAAGCTGACGCCCGTGCCTTTACCAACTGAAGCGGCGGCTCCATCACAATCTTCTCGGATGAGCCATCGCTACTTTAAGCTGGGCCAGTTCGGTGGTTGAAAGTACCGGCCCCATGCTGGCCAGCACCTCGGCAGGCCACGGCGCCGGGCGCTTGCATCAATACGAAAGCCAGCGCAGGAAGCCACCTGCCATGGTGAGCAGCAGGCGGATCAAGGCGACCAGCCCGAAGGGGATGGTCAGAAACCAATATGGGCCCGCCCAGAACTGCATAGCGCGGCCGGTTCGGCGCCGCCGTCGTAGACGCTGCTGCTCAGGGTTTTACCTAATCTGGTTTTCCTTGCGGAAAATCAATCTCCTATAGGACACTTCGTGTCATGATGGTGCCGATAGGCGGCGCCCGTAGGGGGATGACATGAAGATTTCGGGAATTGCCGGCGCGCTGGCATTGGTAGCGGCAATGGCGGCCAGTAGCGCCCAGGCGGCGGCCTATCCAGACCGGCCGATCCGGCTGGTGGTGCCGTTCGGCGCGGGCGGTATCACGGACATCGTGGCGCGTCAGGTCGGCAAGGGCATGGGCGACGCCTTGGGACAGAGCATCGTGATCGAGAACCGGCCGGGCGCGGGCGGGGTGATCGCCGCGCAGGTGGCCGCCACCGCGCCGGCCGATGGCTATACGATCTTCATGGGCACGGTAGGCACGCAGGTGGTCAACCCGCTGATCTACAGCAAGCTCAGTTATGACGCGGACAAGTTCGCGCCGGTGGGCATGGTGTCGGGATCGCCGTATCTGCTGGCCGTGCGTGCGGGCGTGCCGGCCAAGACCTTTGGCGAGTTCGTGGCCTATGCCAAGGCCAACCCGGCCAAGCTGAACTTCGGTTCGGCGGGCAATGCCAGTTCGCCGCACCTGGGCCTGGAGCTGTTGAAGCTGACGGCGGGCGTGGACATCGTGCATGTGCCGTTCAAGAGCGGCAGCGAAGCCGTGAACGCCGCCATCGGCGAGCAGGTCGACGTGGTGATGGACGCCAGCCCGGTGATCATGCCGCATGCGGCGTCCGGCAAGCTGCGCGCGCTGGCGGTGGCCGCCGACAAGCGCCTGCCTTCCGCGCCCGACGTGCCTGCCAGCAGCGAGGTGGGCGATGCGGCCCTGCAGATCAGCTCGTGGAACGCGTTCTTCGCGCCCGCCGGCACGCCGCCCGACGTGATGGAAAAGCTGAACGCGGCGCTGCAGAAGACCCTGGCGTCGCCGGAACTGAAGGACCGGCTGGCGTCGCAGGGTACGCAGTTGTATACGGGCAAGCCGGACGAGTATCAGCGCTTCATCGCCGGCGAGAAAGCCAAGTGGACCGAGATCGTGAAACGCGCCAACATCAAGATGGACTGACGATGAACCAGACACCGCATCCGCTGGCGGGCAAGCCGCTGGAACTGGCCGATACCTTGCGTTCGGGCAACGCCTGGAAGATCCGGCTGGCCTGCGGCTACATGGGCCTGCCGATCAAGCGGCGCACCTTCGACATCGTGCAGGGCGACCTGGAGACGAACGCGTTCGCGCGCATCAATCCGTGGCGCCAGGTGCCGGCCTTGCTGACGCCGGAAGGCGAGTGGCTGGCCGAGTCGCAGGCCATCCTCTGGTATCTGGGGCTGGGCACGTCCTGGCTGCCTGGCGGCCGCCTGGAGCAGTCGCAGGTCAGCAGCTGGCTCAGCTTCGAGCAGACCCAGCACATGCACGCCTTTGCGCAGCCGCGCCTGCTGATCCATCTGCGCAACACCGCGCAGGTGGATGACCCGGCGATGCGGGCATGGCGCGAGATCGGCATGAAGGCTGCCGCGCTGATGGATGCGCATCTGGCGGGTCGCGACTATCTGGTGGGAAGCGCGCCGACCATTGCCGACATCGCGCTGTTTCCCTACACGAGCATGGCGGCCGAGGGCGGCTACGACCTGTCCGGCTTCGCCCATATCGACGCCTGGGTGGCGCGCATGCGCGCCTTGCCGGGTTTTACGCCGCTGCTCGAAGCGGCATGACAGAGACACTATCTTAGGAGTGACGACGATGGCCGATACGATGCATCTGGGCAAGGACGAACTGATCGCGCGGGCGAAAGCCGAAATGCAGCGCCAGTTCGAGACGCCCGAATGGAGCCTGCGCGAACGCCTGGCGCTGACCTGCCGCATTCTGTTCGACGGCGGGCATGATTCCGGCCTGGCCGGGCAGATCACGGCGCGCGCGCCGGAGCCGAACCGGTACTACACGCAACGCCTGGGCCTGGGCTTTGACGAGATCAGCGCCAGCAACCTGCTGCTGGTGGACGAGGATCTGCGGGTGCAGGAAGGCGGCGGCATGCCCAATCCGGCCAATCGCTTCCATTCCTGGGTCTACCGCGCGCGTCCGGACGTGAACTGCATCATCCACACGCATCCGCTGCACGCGGCCTCGCTGTCGATGCTGGAGGTGCCGCTGGAAATCTCGCACATGGACAATTGCCCGCTGTACGACGACGTGGCCTTCCTGAAGGATTGGCCCGGCGTGCCGGTGGGCAACGAGGAAGGCGAGATCATCTCGGCCGCGCTGGGTTCCAAGCGCGCCATCCTGCTGTCGCACCACGGCATGCTGATCGCGGCGGGTTCGGTGGAAGAGGCCTGCGTGCTGGCGCTGCAGTTCGAGCGCGCCGCCCGCATGCAGCTGCTGGCCATGGCCGCCGGCAAGATCCAGCCCATTCCGCCGGCGCTGGGCCGCGAGGCGCATGACTGGATCCTGACGCCCAAGCGGTCGCAGGTCGGCTTCTCTTACTATGCGCGGCGTGCGCTGCGGGCGCATCCCGACGTGTTGGCCTGATGGCGGCCGCGGGCGGGGCCGGCTCGACGGCGGGGCCGGATTAGGGCATGCTTACCGGTCGTATTCCGCGACTGTATTTCCGCAACCCCGCCCATGATAGACCTGCCGCACCGCCTGCGCGCCCTGCGCCGCCAGCAAACCCTGTCCCTGGAACAGCTGGCGCAGCGCACCGGATTGACCAAGAGCTACCTCTCCAAGCTGGAGCGGGGCCTGAGCGAACCCTCCATTTCCACCGTGCTGCGGCTGGCGGAAGCCTATGGCCTGGGCGTATCGGAACTGGTGGGCACGGACGATGCCGCGCAGGAAGAAGTGGTCAGCGTGGTGCGGGTGGCGGACCGCGAGGCCTTGCAGCGCCGGGGGCTGGGCAGCGAGTATCACTACGAGTCGCTGGCCGGCCGCCGCAAGGTCAAGGCGATGGAGCCTTTCGTGGTGCATCCGCCCCGCGACTTTCCCGATGCGACCGCGGTGTTTCCGCACCCCGGCGAGGAATTCCTGCTGGTGCTCAAGGGCGCCATCGAGGTCCATGTGGGCGAACGCCAGTTCCGCCTGGAGACCGGGGATTCCGTCTATTTCGACTCCGAACTGCCGCACCGCATGCGCACCGTCAGCCGGGCCATGGCCGAAGTGCTGGTGGTGGCCGCCCACTAAGTGGGCCGCCGGACTCATTACCTTATCCGCATACAGGAACTTCCATGAAGAACGATCAATCGCGGCTCGTCCGCATCGATGCAGGCCCCATGAAGAATCCGGTGCCAGGAAAGCCCCGCCGCCCGATCTCGGGCGACGCGGCGTTCCGCACCGTGACCGCGTTCGAGGGCAATGGCGGCAAGGCAGAGGCCGGCGTCTGGGAAAGCAGCGCGGGCGTGTTCCAGTCCAACACCACGGGCTACATCGAGTTCGGCTACATCGTGGAAGGTTCGGCGCGCCTGGTCGATCCGGACGGCACCGTGCATGAACTGACCGTGGGCGAAGCCTTCGTCATGCCCGAAGGCTATACCGGCCGCTGGGAAGTGGACCAGTTCGTCAAGAAGATCTATTTCATCACCCGCATGTAGCGCCGCGTAGACCGCGGCAGCCCAGGAGCAGCCCCATGAGCGCAATCCCCGCCGTTACCGCGCAGGTGGATATCGTTTCCGTCCAATCCCTGGTCGTGTACGGCTGCGTCGGCAACAACGCCGCCATGCCCGTCTTCCGCAAGGCGGGCCTGCACGCGATCGCGGTGCCTACCGTGATCCTGAGCAACACGCCGCACTATCCGACCTTGCATGGCGGCGCGGTGCCGCTGGACTGGTTTGAAGGGCTGCTGCAGGGCCTGGACGAGCGCGGCGTCACCCGGACGGCGCGCGCGGTGGTCTGCGGATACCTGGGCCAACCCGGGCAGGCCGGGCTGCTGGCCGCTTGGCTGCCTGCGCTGCGCGCATCGCGGCCCGATCTGAAGGTGCACATCGACCCAGTCATGGGCGACCGCAACGACGGGCTGTACGTGAACGAGGGGCTGGTCGAGCAATACCGGGACTTGCTGGTGCCGCTGGCTGACGGCATGACGCCGAACCATTTCGAACTGGAACTGCTGGTGGGGCGCGCCTTGTCGTCGATCGACGAGGTGGTGGCGGCGGCGCGTGAACTGATCGCGCGCGGTCCGGACTGGATCGTCGTGACCAGCGCGGCGCCCATGGCCGCCGCGGCCGGCACCTTGCAGCTGGCGGTGGTGACGCGGGACCAGGCCACCGTCGTGACGCATCCGGAGATTGCGATACCGCCCTCGGTGCACGGCACCGGCGACGTGTTCATGGCCGGTGTCACGGCGCGGCTGCTGAATGGGCAGGCGTTGGTCGAGGCGGTGCGTTCTGCCGCCGCCCAGGTTACGGTGGCGCTGGAGCGCACCCGTGAACTGGGCTGGGAAGAGCTGGCGGTGGAAGGCTAGGGCGCCTACGCGCGCGCCTGGCGGCGCGCCTCGTTCAAGGCACCAGCGACAGGCCGACGCGGAACTGCGATTCGTTGCGCTGGTTGTAGCCCAGCAGGGTTTCGCCGTAGCCGTTGAAGTACTGCAGATGCAGGTAGCCGTTCATGTTCAGCCAGGTGCGCTGCAGCGGCCAGGCGAAATCCAGCTGGGTTGTGCGGCGCTTCTGATCGCCCTGGCGGTACATGGCGGACACCACCGCGCCGTTGTCCTGGGCCCAGCGCAATTGCCAGTCGACGTGTCCGGCGTAGTCGGCGTAGTCGCTGTTTTCGCTGGCGACGCCGAAGTAGGCCTTGACCCGCGGCGCAAAGGTGAGCGTGCTGCCGCCGTCGAAGCGGTAATGGAAGCGCGGCTCGATATAGCCGTCGTTGACCGAGCGCGAATCCGCGCCGTCCCTGCCGTTGGAGTTGTGCTCGACGCCGGTGTTCATGCCGAAGCGCCAGTTCTGGCTGGCGGACTGCCAGATATTGTCGGACAGCCAGAACGCGCTGGGATTGAAGGTGGTGTCGATGAAGGGCATGGAATCGCCTTCCAGGTCCCACAGCGAGGTCTGCGTGTAAGCCAGGTAGAAATTCTCGTCCCAGGTCGCGGGGCGGTCGCCCGCGGGGCTGAAGAGGCGATACTTGGCGCTGATCTGAAAGCGCGCGGTGGTCTGCCCGCGGGTGCCGACGTCGAAGTACACCGGCTTGTACTCCGAGATGGAGCTGCGGAAGCGGTCGAACGCGGTTTGCTGTTGCACGGTCGGCACGACGGACGCGTCGGGCGAGGGACCGCCTTCGGGCGATGCGCCGACCGCGGCCACTGCCGCGGCGGGCACGGGTTCACCGCTGCTGGCGTCCACCACCGGGCCGCGCGCGGGCGTGCTGGCCAGGGTGCCGCTGTCGCGGCCGGTGGCGTCCAGCGCCATCATCGCGGGCTGGCCTTCGATGGACACGGCCTGCAGGCCCTGGGCCGTGGCGGGTACCACGGCGGTCCACGCCATGCGCGCGAAATTGTTGACCGGCACGCTGAAGCTGGCCGGGCCGCCGCGCAGCTTGGCCAGGCTGCGCACGATCTGGCCGTCCTGGCCGCGCCACTGCAGCACCAGTTCCGGCGGCGCTTCCCAGGTGGAGCGGGAAGTGCCTTCGTTGAAGTACACCGCCTCGATGGTGACGGTTTCGCCGGGGGCGGCCGAGGGGCGATCCAGCCGGTACGACACACCCGCGGTGGCTGCGCCCGCCAAGCCCATGGCCAGGGCGGCGACCAGGGTGCGCAGGGGGAGGGCGGATCGTGCAGGACGGCTGATGGTCATCGGGTCATAACGTAGTTTTGTGACCAGGAAATGTAGCATCGACCCCCGCTACAGTTTGTAAGGCAGGCTAATCGTATGTAGAAAGCGTAAGCCCCCGCACAGGGCGGGGGCTTGCGTGGACAGCGTGGCGTGCGGGCTTATTCGCCGAACTTGATGCCCTGGGCCAACGGCAGCTGGCGCGAATAGTTGATCGTGTTGGTGGCGCGGCGCATGTAGTTGCGCCAGGCGTCCGAGCCCGATTCGCGGCCGCCGCCGGTTTCCTTTTCACCGCCGAAGGCGCCGCCGATCTCGGCGCCGGAGGTGCCGATGTTGACGTTGGCGATGCCGCAGTCCGAGCCCGCCGCCGACAGGAAGGTCTCGGCTTCGCGCAGGTCATTGGTGAAGATGGCCGACGACAGGCCTTGCGGCACGCCATTCTGCAAGGCCAGCGCCTGATTGAAGTCGGCGTAGCGCATCACGTAGAGGATGGGCGCGAAGGTCTCGTGGCAGACCACGTCGGTCTGGCCCGGCATTTCAGCGATGGCGGGGCGCACGTACCAGGCATCGGGATACTGCTCGGCCAGCACGCGTTCACCGCCCGTGACCTTGCCGCCTTGTTCGCGCGCCGCCGTCAGCGCCGCCTGCATGGCGTCATAGGACACGCGGTCGATCAGCGGACCGACCAGCGTGGCGCTGTCCAGCGGGTTGCCGATGGTGGCGCTGGCATAGGCCTTGTGCAGGCGCTGCACCAGGTCGTCGGCCACGCTCTCGTGCACGATCAGGCGGCGCGTGGTGGTGCAACGCTGGCCGGCCGTGCCGATGGCGCCGAACACGATGCCGCGCGCGGCCATGTCCAGATCGGCCGTGGGGCCGACGATGATGGCGTTGTTGCCGCCCAGCTCCAGCAGCACGCGGCCGAAGCGCTGCGCCACGCGCGGGCCGACCTGGCGGCCCATGCGGGTCGAGCCGGTGGCCGACACCAGGGCCACGGCGTGCGAATCCACCAGCGCCTCGCCGATGTCGCGGCCGCCGATCAACACTTCGGACAGGCCGGCGGGCGCGTCGCCGAAGCGCTGTGCGGCCTGGGCGAAGAGCGCCTGGCAGGCCAGCGCGGTCAGCGGGGTTTTTTCCGACGGCTTCCAGACCACGGCATTGCCGCAGACCAACGCCAGCGCGGCGTTCCAGGACCACACGGCCACCGGGAAGTTGAACGCGCTGATCACGCCGACCACGCCCAGCGGATGCCAGGTTTCCATCATGCGGTGGCCGGGGCGCTCGGAAGCGATAGTCAGGCCGTACAGTTGGCGCGACAGGCCCACGGCGAAGTCGCAGATGTCGATCATTTCCTGCACTTCGCCTTCGCCTTCGGCGACGATCTTGCCGGCTTCCAGGCTGACCAGGCGGCCCAGTTCGCGCTTGTGCTGGCGCAGCGTTTCGCCGAACAGGCGCAGCAACTCGCCACGGCGCGGCGCCGGCACGTCGCGCCACGCCAGGCTGGCCTGGCGCGCGCGGGTGATGGCGGAATGGGCCTGGGCCACCGTGTGCTCATGCACCTGAGCCAGTTCGGCGCCGTCTATCGGGCTGCGCGCGCGCAGCGTGCCGCCCGTGAGCGATTCCGGGTTCAGCCCGAGCGCGCGCAGGATGTCTTGGGGAGTGTCCATGCCGGTTCCTTGGGTTGCCTGCGAAGAACCTGTCTTCGCTTAAGGGTTATGCCTAAGTGGCGATTCTGGAAAAAAATTTACTATACGAAACTCCAGCGTGAATTGCGAAACCTTTTTAACCAAGGCAGCACTCATACGAAGGTGGATCCGTGGCGGAACCTCTGCTGGTAGTCCAGGCAGTCACCAAGACCTATCAACGCGACGGGCAGGCCCCGCATCTGGCGTTGGACGGCATCGACTGCGAGCTCGGCCGAGGCGAGGTCATGGTGGTGGTCGGTCCGTCCGGATCCGGCAAGAGCACCTTGCTGCGCACGCTCAACGGCCTGGAGAGCATCGACAGCGGCGCCATCCGCGTGGACGGCGTGTCGCTCACCGACCCGGCCACCGACGTCAACCGCTGGCGCACCGAAGTCGGCATGGTGTTCCAGCACTTCAACCTGTTCCAACACCGTACTGCGCTGGACAATGTCGCGCTACCCCAGCGCGTGGTGCGCGGGCGCTCCCGCGCCGACGCCGAACGCTATGCCCGCGAATTGCTGGGCCGCGTCGGCATGGGCGAATACGGCGCGCGCTATCCCAGCCAGCTCTCCGGCGGCCAGCAGCAGCGTGTGGCGATCGCGCGCGCACTGGCCATGGACCCCAAATTGATGCTGTTCGACGAGGCCACGTCGGCGCTCGACCCCGAAACCGTGGGCGGCATACTCGAACTGATGCGCGCATTGGCGCGCGACGGCATGACCATGGCGGTGGTGACCCATGAGATGGGCTTTGCGCGCGATGTGGGCGACCGCGCACTCTTCATGGACGCCGGCCGCATCGTGGAAATGGGCACGCCGGACGAGGTGTTCGGCCACCCCAGGGAAGCGCGCACCCGCGCCTTCCTGGAAAAGATTCTGTAGTTCCTAGCAGCAAGGAAGCAACGGGTCGTCCGCATGTGCGGCGCCCGGCGGTAACCAGGGCCGGTCCGGCTGATCCGGGCGCTGCCGGCGCACTGTGCTTTGCCCGGAATGACGTGAGTCCATTCACCACAAGGGGTAGGAAATGCTGAAAATCAAACAATGGCTGGGCGTGGCCGGCATCGCCCTGGCGGCCGCCACCGTCGCCTTGCCCGCACAGGCCGACGAACTGGCCGACATCCTCAAGCGCGGCGAGCTGCGCGTCGCGGTGCAGACCTCGGGGCCGCTGATGAGCTTCATGGACAAGAGCGGCAAGCGCACCGGCCTGGCCGTGGAAGTGGCCAAGCGCATGGCCGACGACCTGGGCGTGAAGCTGGTGCTGCAGGATTACGAGTGGAAGGGCCTGATCCCGGCGCTCTTGTCCGGCAAGGCCGACATGGTCGCTGCCGACATGACGCCGACCCCGCAGCGCGCCGCGCAGGTGCTGTTCTCCACCCCCATGTTCTACGCCGACACCGTGGCCGTGGTGCCCAAGGATTCACCCTACAAGTCGTACGAGGAACTCAACAAGGACGGCGTGACCGTGGGCGTGCTGGGCGCCAGCACCTATGCGGAAGTGGGCAAGAAGATGCTGCCCAAGGCCACCATGAAGGAATTCTCCGGCGGCAGCGCGCCGGTCGGGCAGGCCCTGTCCAGCGGCCGCCTGGACGCCGGCATCATGTCGCTGTCCACGGCCAACCAGTTCCTGGTCGACTTCGGCAACCTGCGCGTGCTGGACGGCATCATGGTGCGCGAACCGCTGGCCTTCGCCGTCGGTCCCAACGCCTTCCGCCTGAAGTTCTGGCTGGACAACTGGCAGACGCTGAAGACGGCCGACAACACGCTGCCAGAACAGGTGAAGTACTGGTACTCCACCGACTGGAAGAAAGACCACTGAGCCCATGGACTGGCTGCTCGATTTCTATAACTGGCGCATCGTCAGCCAGTACACCGGCCAGTTCGCCACCGGCCTGGCCAACACCCTGATCGCGGCGGGCGCAAGCCTGGTGCTGTCGGTGCTGGCCGGCATCCCGTTGGCGCTTGCCCATATGTCGCCCCGCGCCGCCGTCTGGCGGCCGGTGGCGGCCTATGTGCAATTCATCCGTTCCACGCCCTTGCTGGTGCAGATCTACTTGGTCTACTACGCGGTGCCCATGCTGGTGCCGGGCGCCAAGGGCTGGAGCGAGATGTTGCTGGGCATCCTCGCCATGACGCTGCACCATGCGGCCTACATGAGCGAAATCATCCGCGTGGGGATCGAATCCGTGCCGCGCGGCCAGATCGAAGGAGCCAAGGCCTGCGGCATGAACTACCGCCAGCGGCTGCGCTACGTGGTGCTGCCGCAAGCCTTCGCCAATACCTTGCCGCCGCTCTTGGGCCAGACCGCCGTGCTGATCAAGGACACCTCGCTGCTGTCGCTGATCACGGTATTCGAACTGGTCGCGGCCGGCGTGCAGATGAACAGCGACCGCATCGTGCCCAACGAAAGCTTCCTGACCATCGCGGCCGGCTATCTGCTGATCTATGCCTGCATGCTGCTGCTGTCGCGCGGGGTGAGAATCTGGCTGGCGGGTCCCGCCTGGAACGCGAGGTAAGCATGCTGGATTCCTATATTTCCACTGCCGGCGTGGTGCTGCCGTTCCTGCTGAAGGGCTTCTGGGAGACCTTGAAGATCTCCTTCGTGGCCATCATCGCGGGGTCCCTGCTGGGCTTCGTGATCGGCGTGATCCGCAGCTACCGCATCCGCGGCGTGCACCAGCTGCTGGGCCTGTACATCCACATCCTGCGCGGCACGCCGTTCCTGGTGCAGCTCTACATCTTCTATTTCGTGCTGCCCAGCTCGGGCATCGAGATGCTGCATTGGGATTCCGGCACCGCCGCCTTCGTGTCGCTGTCGGTCTACACGTCCTGCTATGTCGCCGAAATCGTCATGGGCGCGATCCAGGCCGTGCCGCGCGGCCAGACCGAAGGCGCGATGACGCTGGGTCTGCGGCCGTTCCAGATCCTGCGCCTGGTCATCCTGCCGCAGGCCATGCGCCTGATCGTGCAGCCCATGAGCGGCGTCTACGTCATGCTGATCAAAAGCACGGCCATCCTGTCCGTGGTGGGCATCACCGAGCTGACGCGGCAGGGCGAGGTCTTCATCATCACCTTTCCGGCCAAGTCGCTGTTCATCTACGGCATGATCGCCGCCATCTACTTCATCTATTGCTACCCGCTGCTGCGACTGGCCAACTGGCTGGAAAAGCGCTTGACGGGCGGCTTGCAGGGCGCAGGCCTGAACTGATGCCGACCACCATGGCTTCCGAGTACATCGACACCTACTACAAGCGCACGCTGGCCGACGGCGACACCCGTTATGCGCCGCTGTCAGGCGCGGCCAGCACCGACGTCTGCGTGGTCGGGGCCGGAATGGCCGGCTTGTCCGCCGCGTTGGAACTGGCCCGCCGCGGCCGCGACGTCATCTTGCTGGAGGGGCGGCGCATCGCCTGGGGCGCGTCCGGTCGCAACGGCGGCTCCGTCTCGCCGGCATACTCCGCCGGGGCCGACGCCATCAGAAAGCACGTCGACGAAGACCACTACCGCAAGCTCTACCGCCTGTCGATGGAAGGCGTGGAGATCATCCGCAACAACATCCGCGACCTGGACATCACCGAAGCCCGCAAGGTCGACGGCCGGCTGCGCGTGGTGCGCTACGAGGCGACCGACGCCCTGCGGCAGTGGTGCGACAGCCAGCAACGTGACTTCGGCCGCGACGTGCGTCTGCTGAGCCGCGGCCAGGTCCGCGAACGCCTGCTGTCCGACGTTTACTTCCAGGGCGTGGAGGACCCCACGTCCTTCCACTTCCACCCGCTGAACTACGCCCGCGCGCTGGCCCGCGAATGCGCGCGCCTGGGTGTGCGCATCCACGAAGACTCGCCTGTTGTGCAGGCGTCGCTGGACGGCGCGGTCAAGCGCCTGAAAACGGAGCATGGCCAGATCGACGCCCGCACCGTGGTACTGGCCACCGGCGGCTATACCGAGGGAGTGGTCCCCGCGCTGCGCCGCGCGATGCTGCCCATCGCCACCTACATCATGCTGACCGAGCCGCTGGGCGACCGGGTGCAGGAAGCCATACGCACCACCGCCGCCATCGGCGACGACCGGCGCGCCGGCAACTATTACCGCGTGCTCGATGGCGGGCGCATCGGCTGGGGCAGTAGAATCACCACCCGTGTCGACGACCCGCCCGATCTGGCGGAGTCGCTGCGCCGCGAACTCCTCTCCGTCTATCCCCAATTGCAGGGACTGCGCGTGGAAACGGCGTGGTCGGGACGCATGGCCTACGCGCGGCATCTGATGCCGCAGATCGGCCAGCTCTCGCCGGATGTCTGGTACTGCACGGCATTCGGCGGACACGGCATGAACACCGCGTCGATCGGCGGCCGGGTCGTCGCCGAAGGGATCGCCGGCGACACCCAGCGCTACAAGCTGTACGCGCCGTTCGGGCTGGCCTGGAACGGCGGCGGTCTCGGCACGGCAGCGGTGCAACTTACTTATTGGTCTTACCAGGCGCGCGACTGGTGGCGGGAGCGGCGGTCGCGGGCATGACAGGGTGCATAGATGGAAGGCAACAAACAAAGCGTGTTGGCACAGCGGCTGCGAGCCTTGCGCCAGGCGCGGGCGTGGACCTTGAAGCAGGCGGCCGCGGCCACCGGCGTGTCCGCGTCCACGTTGTCCAAGATCGAAAACAGCCTGCTGTCGCCCACCTATGACAACCTGATCAAGATCGCGGCGGGCCTGGAGCTGGACGTGGCCGAGCTCTTCACCGCGTCCGACGCCCACATGGGCACCGGCCGCCGCAGCCTCAGCCGCCAGGGAGAAGGGCGCCAGTACGAAACCCCGTACTACGACCACCGCCTGCTGTGCACCGCGCTGTCGCACAAGCGCATGATGCCCTTCCACACCCGCGTCAAGGCCCGCTCCTTCGACGAATTCCACGACTGGAGCCGCCACCGCGGCGAGGAATTCGTCTATGTGCTGGAAGGCGAGGTCGAGCTCTACACCGAGTTCTACGAACCCGCCCGCCTGAAGGCCGGGGAAAGCTTCTACATAGACAGCCGCATGGGCCATCGCGTGATCAGCCTGAGTCCGGACGACGCCCTGGTGCTGTGGGTGTCGACCCATGCGGACATAGGCGAAGAGTAGGGTTTATAGGCCCGTGTTGCGGGCCGGCCGCCCAAGCCGCCCGCAACAAGGTAAAATGCGGCGCCCGGATCCTTTCCGGGCCATCACCACACCGCGCGGCAGTAGCTCAGCTGGATAGAGCACGGGCCTTCTAAGCCTGAGGTCGGGGGTTCGAGCCCCTCCTGCCGCGCCAGAATAGCTAAGTAAATCAAGCTATTGTGTAATGCCAAAAGCCGTTAACAAGGCAATTATCAGAATAAAAATGCCTGCGTTGGAACTTTACTCTGGCGCGATGGCCTTCTTCACCACCCGTCTGTCGTAGTGTTCGTGCGTCGTCGCCGGGTTCGCATGCGCGGCGAAATCATACGCATCGTGGTCACGGTTTTGGATCTTCGTTGTGATCAAAACTGATACGTATATGTCAATTGCAAGGTGTCCAGACCAGGGTTCGGTCGCTTGATGCCAGCATTGGAAAAGTGTGAAAGGCGCAGACCAATACGGTCGTGGCGCGTGAGTAGAAAACCCGCACCGATATGATCACCAAACTGGAAGGCAGATCCGATGTTCTTGTCTGCAAACCGAGTGCGAGTAAGCGCTGTGACCCCAATGCCCGCTTCGATGTAGAAGCGTTCGGTAGTCCACCAGCGGAACATGGGGATCGCGCTAAATTGCCAGGCTTGACTGGGCGAGCGAGAGCCATCGGCTGTCCAGTAGGAAACGCCGATTTCGGGCGTTAAATCCAGGCGCCCCCAGTTTCCACTGAACTTGGTAGTCCAGACCGACGCTGCTTCATAGTTCAGTGTGTAGCGCTTGTATTGCTTACCTACGCCGTAGTGAACACTAATACCGCCCTGCGTTCCACTGGTATCTGCCAGTGCTGAGTCGGCCATGCCTGCGAGCATTAGACTGAGCACCGCCGGCAAGAGCCGTTGCAGGTGAAACTGTGCCTTAATGGTTTTTTTGCTGTTGGTGTTCATGCGCTGAGATAGGAAGGGTGAGGAGGAGCAGAGTTTGTCCGTCGGAACGAATGCCCTAGAAGTGGGGTGAAAGTCGCCCTCAATTCCGATTTTCAAGTGGTACTGCCCAATTACCCTTTCACTGTATAGATCGTTCAAATAAGAAATATAAAGTTCTGTGAAGTTTTGAGTATTGTTGAGTGAGTCGTCTCGGAAGGGTCTGAAGTGCGTACTCCTGGTCCGGATCTGTGTCCCCAGGGTCGGGGGGGCGAGCCCCTCCTGCCGCGCCAACATCCCACGAAAATTCAACGTCTTACAGATAGCCGCCGCCCAAGCCCGCGCGGCCGGCGGCTCACGGGCGTCCGGAGCGCAGCCGCCCCGGACACGCCCCTCCTCATTCGATCCCGTACTTCCCTGGCGCGATCACGCCATTCGGGTCCAAGGCGGCCTTGATCGATGCGCAAGCACGCACCAGCTCAGGCATGCGCTGGGCCTGGTGGAACTCGTGATACATGGTTGGCGCGCGTCCCACGAAAATGCCGCGATCGGCGAACAGCCTGGCCAGCGCCCGGTAGCAGGCGTCGGCGCGCGCGGTTTCGTCGGCGTCTTCCCGGTTGTAGATGATCGCGTGGATGGCGCGGGCGAATCGGGCGCCGCAAACGTTCGACAGCAGGTATTCCAGCCCGTGCTCGTGGCAAATGCGGCGCGCCTGTGTTTGCAGGGCGTTGACGATGTCGCCGGCGACGGGGGAGCCCGCCGACAGCCAGATCGCGCCGCCGCCCGGGCGCCAGCCCAGCATCTTCAATTCGCTGTCGGTCGGCACGCCGGTGTTGGAGTTGATGGCGATGTGCAGGGGGCCGATGTCCTCGGCTTCCTCCATGGGAATCTGGCGTCCCTTGCCCGAGGCCAGGAAGTGCTGGGCGATGCGGTCGATGTGGGGTTGCACGGCGGCACGGCTGGCGCCGTACACGGCGCCTGATACCGTCCAGGATCCCAGGTCATACTGCCTGCGCAGCGCGGTGCGTCCCTCGTCGGACATCGAGCGTTTGCCGCCGCTGGCCGCGTATTCCGGGTTGGTGGCGGCCGAGGACAGCAGATACAGGTCATTGGTGGCGCGGATCAGCGTCGGCACGAAATTGCTGAGCTTCAGCGGACGGATGCGTTCGACGATCTCCCCCAGATCTTCGTCGTCGGGAAACGTGAAAAAGAAGGGTTCGATATGCGGCGGCCGGGGCATGAGCCACATGCCTACGCGGGTGACGATGCCGAAGTTCGATTGGGAGAACAGGCCGTCCAGCGTAGGGCCGAAGCTGTATTTGGAAACGTGCCAGTTGGGATGCGAGGACCCGGCCAGGCTGCCGTCGCCGGTGCGGATCACGTCGCCATTGCCGAGCACGACCTCCATGCCGCAACTCATGCCGAAATGATCGGCGTAGGCGCCGCTGCCGCCGCCCTTGTCCAGCGCGTTCGCGAGGATGCTGCCCTGCGACGGGCCTGCGGTCGGCGAGATCATCAGCTTGCTTTCCCGGCGCTGCAGCTCGTCGTGCATGGCGCGAAAGCTCACGCCGGGCTCGAGCACGCAATAGCCCAGCGTCTCGTTCACTTCCAGGATGCGGTTCATGCGCCGCCCCAGGTCCACCACCACCTGGCCAGGGCGGATGGGCGAGCGGGTGCCCAGGCCGATGTTCTGGCCATTGCTGATGGGATAGAGCTGAACGCGGAAGCGGTTGGCCAGGCGCACCAGCGTCTGCACCGCCTCGGTCGAGTCCGGATAGGCGACCGCGCCGGGGCGCACATCGGCGCAGGGCAGGGTATGTTCGCCGTAGCGTCCGAGGACGTCGTCACCCAGCGCGATGGCGTCCGCGCCAAGCTCGGCCGCCGCCGCATGGGCGAAATCTACGATAGGGTCATTGGAAGGCATACGTCTTTCACCACAGAAGATCGCCGCTGCCGGCGGTTGTCGGAACCGGCGTGGCCGCCGGCGTTGGAGCGTCGGCCGCCGCCTGCGGCGGCTTGGGCCGGTAGTTTTCGAGACCGCGGGGCGGCGGGCCGCCGGTGGCCCAGTCCAGCAACTGCACCGTGTGCGCCACTGGCACGGGCGTGAAGCGTGAGATCTGCACCAGGCATCCCATGTTGCCGGCGGCGATCACGTCAGGCCGGCCGGCCGAGGCGTGGGCCGCCTTGCGTTGTCCCAGGCGGTCCGAGATGGCTGGTTCGAGGATGTTGTAGGTCCCGGCCGAGCCGCAGCACAGATGCGATTCCGCGATATCGCGCACCTCCATGTCCAGCTTGCCCAGCGCGCGGCGCGGCGGCCGTTCGATCTTCAGGCCATGCTTGAGTGAACAGGAGTCGTGATAGGAAACGGCCAGGCCTGACGCCGAGCCGGTGGATGTCAACGGCAGGCCGGCGGTGATCTGCGCGATGTCCTGGGTGGCCTCGACCACGAGGCGCGCCTGCGCCGACAGTTCGGGGCGGTCGGAAAGCAGTTCCTCATAGCGTTTGATAACGGAACCGCAACCCGAGGTGGTGCTGATGATGGCGTCGATATGCCCGGCCTGCAGCGCGGCCGACCAGCTGCGGACGGCCTGTTCCATGTGCCGCGTGGCGGCCTCGCGCCGTCCCATGTGCAGTTCGAGCGCGCCACAGCATTGCACGCCGGGCACGTCGACGACGGCGATGCCGGCGCGTATGAGCAGGCGCTTGGCCGAGGCGTTGATCTCGGCGCCGAGCACCGACTGGGCGCAGCCGTCCAGCAGCGCCACGCGGCGCGTGGGGGTGGCGGGCGGCTGTGGAGCGGCTTCGGCGCGCGGCGCAAACGCCGCGAGTGCGGGGGCGCTGGATAGGGAGGCCAACGCGCCCAACGGCCCGCCCAGGCGGCCGGCGGCGCCGCGCAGCAACCGGCCCGCGGCCGCGGCGGGGCGCAGCAGCGTGGGGGTCGTCAGTACCCGGGCCAGCGCCGAGCGCAGCAGGCGCTGCGTCAACGGGCGGACCTTGCTCTTCTCGATATGCTCGCGCGCGCCGTCGATGATGGCGTGATACGAGACGCCGGCCGCGCAGGTGGTTTCGCACGAGAGGCACGACAGGCAGCGGTCCAGGTGGCGCACAGCGGCCGGGCTGGGCGCAGCGCCGCTGTCCAGCATCTCGCGCGCCAGGGCGATCCGGCCGCGAGGTGAATCCAGCTCTTCGCCATCGAGCACGTAGGTAGGACAGACCGCGGTGCAGAAGCCGAAATGCACGCAGCTCTCGGCGGCGGCGCGGACCGCATCGGGGCGGTGAATGGTGATGGTCTTGGGCATGGTGCGACGTAAGCTTGCCGGCCAGGGCCGGGATGAAGCTCATTCTGCCGCCAGGCGCTGCGCGGGGCTGTGCCCAGCGCGTCAGCGGACGCCGCCCACGGCGTCAGTCAGCCGCGGGTCTGCCCCTGCTTGAGCAGATGTACGGGCAACTCGCCGTATCGCTCGGAGAAGCGCCGCGTGAAGTGGGAGAGATTATTGAAGCCGCAGGCGAAGGCCGCCTCGCTGACCGTGCGGGTTTTGCCAGCCGCCAGCAGCTCATGCGCGAGCGTCAGGCGGGCCTGCACCACGTAGGCTTCGAACGACGAGGCGGCATGCCGCGCGAACAGGCGGTGCAGGGTGCGGACCGATATGCGGCAGGCTGTGGCCACCGTCGCGGGCGACAGGTCCGGGTTGGCGATCGCCGTATCGATGTGGCGCTTCACGCCGACGAAGCTCAGTTCGGTGGACGGGGGCGCCGCGGCGTCCGCCAGGGATGCGCAATGCAACGAGACGATCTCGATGACGGCATCCAGCAGCGTGTCGACGGTGCGGTCCTGCAGTTTGACCGTCGTATCGGTCAGCAGGCGCATGGCTTCGGTGAGCACGGGCGCGAATGGCATGTCGGCCGGCAGGCTGGCCGGCGCGCGCAGCCGCCGCATGCCCGGGGCGCGCGCGCTCAAGGCGTGGCGCGGCAGCAGGACCAGCCGGCGCGAGGTCGTTTCCGGGAACGTGATGTCGAACGCGGATCCGGTGTCGAGCAGCCCGAATTCTCCGGGCCGCAGGCACAACTGCTCGTCGCCCTGGGACATCAAGGCGCTGCCCTGCAATTGCAGGCTGAGCATGATGTGATCGCCATTGAGACGGCTGACTTGCCGCTGGGAACGCCGGATCATGTGCGGGGAACTCGCGAAGTTCACGAGCCGGACTCCCGCGCGGTTCTGGCTGGACATGGTGCCTGCGAATCCGGCGTCGGGTTCGGCGCGGAATTCGGAGTCGAGCACACCGGCGCAGACCGCATCCTGCCAGAACGCCAGGGCGTGCTGGCCGTGATCGTGGGTGCTCCAGTTGTGCCATTCAGGCGCCATTTCGGCTCCGGGGTCCGTTGCGTGCTGTCGCTGCCAGCGGCATCGGCTGGCACGTTGGGTCGTGCCCAATGTAGCGAGGCAGGGGAGAATGGGCCATCCGTGCATTCCCCAGTAACGGCGCACTGAGTTCAACGTATGGAGCGTGGCATGAAACGGTTTCTATCTTTGTGGGCAGGTGCAGTGCTCGCGTTGTCGGCTTTCAGTGTCGCGGCGCAAGAGTATCCGGCGCGGCCCGTGCGCATGATGGTGGGCTTCGCGCCTGGCGGCGGCAACGATATCCTGGCCCGCCTGATGGCCGAGCAGTTGCAGCGCCGGCTGGGCCAGCCCTTCATCGTGGAGAACCGGCCGGGCGCCAGCGGCGCCATTGCCATCGGCGCCGTCAAGCGGGCCGAGGCCGACGGCTACACCTTGCTGGTGGGGCCAAGCAGCGGCATGACCGTCAATCCGGCCATCTACAACAACCTGGACTACGACCCGGTCGCCGATTTCGCGCCGATCTCCCTTGTCGGGGACATTCCCATGATCCTGACCGTCAAGGCTGAAAGCTCGGCGCGCTCGGTGGCCGATCTGGTTGCTCAGGGCAAGAATAGCGGCAAGCCGCTGTTCGCAGGCTCGGGCGCCAACTCCTTCCAGCTCGCCACCGGACTCTTCGCCAAGCGCGTCGGCCTGGAAGCGGAGGTGGTCAACTACAAAGGGAATTCCGCCGTGGTTGCGGCCTTGTTGGCCAATGAGATCGACTTTGCGCTGATCGACACCGCGGCCGTGCTGCCCCAGATCCGCAGCGGCCGGCTGAAAGCGCTGGCCGTCACGGGGGCGAAGCGTTTTACGTTGTTGCCCGACGTGCCCACCGTCGCGGAGTCCGGCGCACCGGATTTCGCAATGTCGTTCTGGTCGTCCCTGTACGCCCCGGCAGGCACGCCGCAGGCCGTCATCGACAAGTTGCAGAACACCGTATCCGCCGCCGTGAGAGAGCCCGCCGTGGCCGACCGCTTGCTGGAGCTGGGCATCGATCCCGTAGGCAGCGCACCGCAAGTCCTGGCCGACACCATGGCCCGGGAGATTCCGATGTATGCCGCGGCCGCCAAGGAGGCGAACCTGTCGCCAGTGCAGTAGGTGTGCGGAGCCGACCTGTCCGAATTTGTCCTTTGCTTTACTGCAACTGTCGACAGGCGGAAGCTGGCCGTCCGCCGGCTATGAGTGATAGGTGCTGACTCGATGACCTATATGATCCCGCAAGATATACAGGGGCACTTATGGGGACTGCTGGTGCTGACCTCCTCCCAGTTTCCACCCGGACCGCTCTAGCTATTTGATCAGTTCCTTGCTGTCCAGGTGTGTGCCATACACACCTGAGTGCTCCGAGCTATATCTTGCACGGAGCTTTTTATTTACCCTTTCACTACCCAGGGCGCGATGCTCATGGCGTCAGGGGTTGGGTCATCGCCACGGGACGGTGTGCTGCAGGTAGCCCCCGGCAAGAACCATCGACGATGGCAGGCAATACAACCCCGTTCTTGACAGCAAGTATCTCCGCCATGATGCTCACCGCGATTTCCGCGGGCGTCCTGCTGCCGATATGGATGCCGACTGGCGCATGCAGCCGTTCCAGGGATGCGGCGGTTTCGCCGAAATGCTCCATGAAGCGTTGCCTGCGGATGCCCGTATTGCGGCGTGAACCGATGGCGCCCACGTAAAACGCCGGGCTGTGCAGCGCTTCCAGGAGCGCGAGATCGTCCAGCTTGGGATCGTGGCTCAAGGCGACGATGCAGGTGCGCGTGTCGGGGACGAGGGCCAGCACGGCGTCATCGGGCATTTCCCGGGTGATGTGCACGCCGGGCACGGACCAGCTGCCTACTTGTTCCCCGCGCGGATCGCAGATCGTCACGGCAAAGTCGTTGAACAAGGCCATGGTGGCCAGGTATTCCGCCAACGCGCCTGCGCCGATGAGCAGCATCCGGTACTGCGGCCCCAGCGTGGAACAAAGCGTCGCGCCGTCGAATTGCACTGTGGCGGGCGTCGAGGCCGGCGCCAATGTCACCGCTCCGGTGGCTACGTCAACGGTGCGCTGGACCAACTGGCCGGATTCGAGCCGTCGGACCAGGGCATCCAGCGTTTCGTAGTCCGGCTGGAACTCCAGCAGCAGCTCCAGCGTGCCACCGCAAGGCAGTCCGAACCGGCGCGCTTCGTCGGCTTCGATCCCGTAGCGCACCAGTTCAGGCGCGCCTTGCGCGATGGCGCCTGTGCCATAGGCGCGGGTGTATCGATGAATCAGGTCGTCTTCGATGCACCCGCCCGAAACAGAGCCGACGCAGCGTCCGTCTTCGCGCAGCGCCATCATGGAGCCGACGGGACGCGGGGAGGAGCCCCAGGTCTTGACCACCGTGGCCAGCAGCAGCCTGTGCCCGTCCGCCAGCCAGGCGCGGGCTTCGCGCAACACGCGGACGTCGACCGTCTCCATGCCTAGGCTACCCTGCGCACCGGCAGGCTGCGGATCCGCTTGCCGGTGGCGGCAAAGATGGCATTGCACAGCGCGGGCGCCACGGGCGGCACCGGGGGCTCGCCCACGCCGCCAGGAGGCAGGGTGTGATCGTCGTTGACCAGATGCGTGCGGATCACGCGTGGCGAGGCATTGTGGCGCAGCACTTCATAGTCGTGGAAGTTGCTCTGCTTCACGCGGCCGCGTTCGAACGTGATCTCGCTGGCAAGGGCAAGTCCCAGGCCCATGATGGCGCCGCCTTCCATCTGCGCGCGGATGCGTTCGGGGTTGATTTGCGGCCCGCAGTCCATCGCCATGTCCACGGCCACCACGCGTACCTCGCCCTTTGCATCCACGGCCACCTCGACCACGGTGGCGGTGTAGCTCATGAAGCTGTAGCAGAATGCCAGCCCGAGGCCGTGGCCCTGGGGCAGTGTTCTGCCCCATTCCGCGCCTTTACAGGCCGCTTCGATCACGCCGCGCAGGCGGCCCGTGTCGTAGGGATAGCGCTCGGGGGATTCTGAGTAGTTCCAAGTGTCGGCCATTGTGCCCGGGTCGATCCTGCGCGCCGGGCCGATGAGGTCGAGCGCGAAATCCTTGGGGTCCTTGCCCGCGCGGTGGGCCAACTCGGCGATGAAGCACTGGGCAGCGTAGGCGTGCGGAATGTTGGCTACCGAGCGGAACCAGCCAATACGGGCATGGGCCTCCACTTCGGCCGTTTCCACCCGGACGTTGGGAATGCGGTACGGCATGTTGATGGCCGACATGGCCGATTCGAAGAGCTGCTGGCCCTTGGCGCCTTCCGAAAAGAGGGAGGCGATGGTGGGGGCGGCACTGCGGTGCAGCCAGGACTGGACTTGGCCGTTCTTGTCCAGAACGGCCTCCAGGCGTTCGACCGACACGGTATGCAGATAGTCATGATGAATGTCGTCTTCGCGAGTCCACACCAGCTTGACTGGCGTGCCTTCGGGCATGGCGCGGGCGACGATGGCTGCCTCGTCCACGAAATCGGGCTTGGACTTGCGGCCGAACCCGCCGCCCAGCAGCAAGACATTGACCGCGACGTCGGCGGGCTCCAGTTTCAGCCGGGCGGCGACGGCGTCGCGCGCGGCGATGGGGTTCTGGATCGACGTCCAGACCTCGGCGCGGCCATCCTTGATCCGGACGGTGGCCGTTGGCGGTTCCATCGAGGCATGGGCCAGATGGGGAACGTAGTACTCCGCGGCGACGCGCTCGGCTTCGGGCGCCTTGGCCCAGGCTTGCGCGGCATCGCCCTGGCTGCGCATGGTCTTGCCGGGCTTGCGCGCTGCCGATTCCAGCGTCTGGCGGTAGGCGCTTGAGTCGTAGCTGCCGTTGGGGCCATCGTCCCATTCGATTTGCAGCGCGTCGCGGCCTTGGCGGGCCGCCCAGGTGTTGCGCGCGACGATTGCGACGCCGCCCAGGGGCTGGAACGCGGGCGCCCCCTGCATCGGTGGAATCTCGACGACCTTCAGCACGCCGGGTACGGCCAGCGCCTTGGCGCTGTCGAGACGGCGCAGCTTGCCGCCGACGACAGGAGGACGTGCGACGACGGCATAGACCATGCCGGGCAGGCGCATATCCATGCCGTAGCTAGCCTGGCCCTTGCCGATGGCCTCCAGGTCCACCAGGCGCACGTGCTCCTTCCCGATATAGCGGAACTCGGCCCGATCCTTGAGCTTGAGGGCATCGCCCGCGGGAACCGGCTGTTTGGCCGCGTCCGCAGCCAACTCGCCATAAGTCAACCGGCGCCCGGAGGGCTGGTGCAGCACTTCATGCTGCACCGCTTTGACCTCGGCCACAGGAACCGACCAGCGCGCTGCCGCCGCTGCCTCGAGCATCTGGCGGGCGGCCGCACCGACGCGTCGCATGGGCATCAGGAAGTGCCGCACGCTGCGCGAGCCATCCACGTTCTGGTTGCCATAGCGCGCTTCATCGGCCTGCGCCTGTATGACCTTGACGCGGTCCCAGCGCGCTTCCATTTCGTCGGCCACCACCATGGGCAGGCTGGTGCGCACGCCCGTGCCCATTTCGGCGCGGTGCGCGACGATGGTGACGGTGCCGTCCGCGGCGATGCTGACGAAAACCAGCGGGTCGTCGACGGTGCCGCCGGGCATGCTGTCAGCGCCGTACTTCTGGGCGGGGGACTCGGCGGCCCAGGCTGCCGTGATCAAACCCCTGGCCGTGACCGTCAGGGTGAGCGCGCCCAGGGCGCCCTGCAGAAAGCCGCGCCGGGAAAGTTGAGCGATGTGCGTCATTGCTTGCCTCCCTGGGCGAGGAGCCTGGCCGCCTGCTGGATGGCTGCGCGGATGCGAGGATAGGTGCCGCAACGGCAGATATTGCCGCTCATGGCGTCCTCGATGTCTTGGTCGGTCGGCTGCGCCGAGACCTTGAGCAGGCTTACCGCCGTCATGATCTGGCCCGCCTGGCAGTAGCCGCATTGGGCAACGTTCTGTTCTATCCAGGCCTGCTGCACCGCCCGGCCGACCGCATCCGCCTCTATCCCTTCGATGGTCGTGATGCTGTGGCCTGCCACGGCGGAGAGCGGGGTGACACAGGACCGGATTGGCGCGCCGTCCATGTGCACGGTACAGGCGCCGCACAACGCCATGCCGCACCCGAATTTGGTGCCGGTCATGCCGAGTTCATCCCGTAAGGTCCAGAGCAGGGGCGTTTCGCCGGGGACGTCGATATCCTTGGCCTGGCCATTGATTTGAAGTTGGGTCATGGAGGAATCCTTGGTGGGCGGGCATGGCAGGCGAAAGCTTGCCTGAACCGTGAGTGAATCATTTTTTCAAATCGGAATTCTGCCTAAAAATTCAATAATTCTGCCTAATTGTTCCAGACAGAACTTAAGGGCGACGAACCAGAGCTGGTGCCAAGAGCCGACGCGAACGGCTCCTTCGGATCGCCGAGGGGCAGCCCCGAGGATGTTACGCCTTCGGCCGCCCCGTCGGTGAGCACGGTGTAGCCGTGCTGCCAGGTCGCGTGCAGCCCCATTTTTTCGGTTGCGTTGCAGTGACGTCTACCCTGTCACATCCCATACCAGCATCTCCGCTGGCCTTCCCCGGTCCCCGATCCAGGCCTAGCCTGTCGTCTCTTTCATTCTCGACAGGAGACCCGCATGGTAAAGGCGAAACGGCTGGGCGAGCCCTATGGCGTCGAGGTAACGAACGGCAGGAATGTCCTGCTTTCCGACACGCAAAAAGACGGCAAAGGAGGAGCCGCGGGCATGCGGCCGCACGAACTCCTTGAAAGCGCGCTCGCGGCCTGTGTCTGCATGTCCATCGGCATGGTCGCGGACCGCGCCGGCGTTGCGTTGCCCGAGGCGACGGTGCAGGTGGCCATCGATCGTCAGGATGACGAAACCGGATTCGAGGTGAGTTTGCGCTTCGCTGCGGCGCTGACGGCGGCGCAGCAGGATCTGGTTCGCGGGGCGGTGCAGGCATCGCCAGTCGCGCGCACGTTGGGCAAGACGGTGCGGGTGCGGCCTGCTGCAATCCTGACGGCCTGAAGAGGATGCGCGTCCGGAGGCGGGCAGAACGCGCTTCTGCCCGCGCCTTACCTACTGGCTGAACTCAAACACATAACTATTCGCCGACCCCGCCGCGCGGTTGTACAGCGGGCACCAGCCATTGACCGGCGTCACTTCGCAATAGCGGTTGCGGCCATACACCTGGGCGATCTTCCAGTCCTGGGTCTTGTCGGCGCGTTCCAGCAGGTACTGCATGCGCACGCCTCGCTCCTTGCGGTCGCGCTCGTCGTTGTCCACCGGAAAGCCGGGCGTGGAGGGCGTGGTGTTGCGGATCTGGGCGACTACGAAGGCGCGCGTGTCGGATTGGACGTCGACGTTGACGACGCTGCGCTCGTAGGTTTCGACGCTGCATTTCTGGTCGGCGTTCTGCCAGGTTTGCAACGGCGCGGTGCTCAGGGAGTCTTCGGCGGCGTTGAGCGGGCGGTACAGCTCGACCAGTTCCTTGCAGGCGGTGGCGGTGTAGCGGCCATGCGCGTCGCGCACCTGCCACCAGGATTTCACCGCCGCTTCCGGGGTGTTGGCGGCCAGCTGCAGTTGCGGCGTGGCGGCTTGAAGCCGTTCCCAGGGTGTTTCTTCCTGCTTGGAGCAACCCGTCAAGGCGATTGCCAGAACGAGCAATAGGGCGGGCTTGGTCACGGTACTGAATCGGGTAAACAAATCGGGGGCACCATGATACCCCTTCCGCCGCGGCGCTCCTGCGTCAAGCGGGACGCAACGCCCGCTTGTACGCTTCCAAGGTGCTGAACATCTTGCCCGCGAGCCGGAAATTGGCGTCGGCGTAGGTCCGGGCGTTGTCGATCACGGCTGCGGTTTGCGCGGGATCGCCGCGGATCTGCATGATGCGGTCTGTGTAGCCTGCGACGTCGCCCGGCGCGGCCAGCCAACCGGTCTGGCCCGGCGTGACGATTTCCGGCAATCCGCCGACATCGCTGGCGACCACCGGGCGGCGCGCGGCAAACGACTCGGGCACGACGCGTGACCAGGCTTCGGTGGCCGAAGGCACCAGCACCACGTCGGCGGCGCGGATCATCTCCGCAACATTGTTGCGATGACCAGCGAACACCACATGCTCGGAGATGCCCAGGTCGACGGTCAATTGGTGCAGCGCATAGGCATAGGGCTTGGTGCTGGCCGTGGGCATGCCGACCACCAGCGCGATGGCGGGCAGGCCCAGGCCGCGCAGCCGCTGCACCACGCGCAACAGGTCGGCCTGGCCTTTCTCGGGACGCAGCATGCCTATGGTGGCGATGACCCAGGCGTTGTCGGGGGCTCGGATGCCCAAGGCCTGCCGGGTGCGCAGGCGTGACTGCGGCGTGTCGGCGGATTGGAAGAATTCGTCGGCGGCCCATTCTCCCACCACGCTGATCCGCTGCGCGCGGGCCAGGCGCGCCGCGACGATTTCCTGCTTGCCCAGCAGGCTGGTCGCGATGACGTGGTCGCAGCCGATTTTCCATTCCAGCCGCCGCCGTGGAGAGGAGGGCATGGGCTTGGCGAAGTGGCGCGTCCTGACGACGGCGCACAGGTCGCGGCACAGCGCAGCGGTCTTGCCGTCCGCGCGACTGTGGCTGTCGATCAGGTCGATGCGCAGCGTCTTGACCGCGCGCCGCAGCTTCAGGACCGTGGCCGGCGAGTAGGCGGCGTCGAAGTCCATGTCCACCGCGCGCAGGCCGCGCTGCCGCGCCTCGCGCCCGATTTCGCTGTCCGCCGGAGCGGCGATCGCCACTTCGTAGCCATGGCGTTGCAGCCATGCCGATTGCTCGAGGACGCGGAATTCCAGCCCGCCCAGGCTGCGCTCAGCCAGCGTATGCAGGATGCGCATGATGCTCCAGGACTTTGCGGCAGGCGCCCAGCACGTCGTCGGGCGTGACGGAATTGATGCCGTCGCGGGGATGGCGGGGCACGACCGCGGCGGAGTAGGGGCGGTCCCAGAACCATTCCGGGTTGGACTCGTTGAAGACGCCCACGTAGGGCACGCAGGCGCCCTGAGCGATATGCGACGGGCCGCAATCGTTGGCCACGATCAGGCGCGCACGCAGCATGAGGGCGCTGAGCTCCGGCACCGAGCGGCAGTAGGCGATGGAAAACTCAGGACGCCGCATGGCTTCGAGCTGGTCGCGTTCGATGACCTCCTGTTCTCCCAGCACGAACAGGAAGCGGGTGTCCTGGCCCAGCAGCAGCTTTAGCCTTTCGGCCAGGCGCAGATAGTTCAGCAGGCTCCAGCGTTTGAACGCGCCGGAGCCGCCGCCAGGGATCAGGACCACGTCGGCCCCTGGTCCCTCGTGCCGATGCGGGTGGGCTAGCGTCTGGAAGCAACGGCGCGCCGCGGTCTCGGCGTCGAACTGCCGGTACGACGCCAGCAGCCGGAGATTCGCCAAGCCGATGTACTCGGCAAGGCTCTTGCGATGGGAGTGCGTCCAGGCCAGGTCGCTCATTCGCGCGTTGTGAAAGCCGAACCGCAAGGCGGGCCGGCGCAGCAGGTTGATCAGGCCGAAGCGTTCGCTGCTGTGGTGCAGGCTGACGCAAACGGGGGTGTGCTTCTTGAGCGTGCGCAGATAGTCGCCGAACGTGGCGGCCCGGACAAACTCGTCGACCCAGGGCACGCCCCGGTAGAAGCCGGCGAGGTCGTCGCGGGCGACCACCCGGATCCGCCTCGAGGCCCACCAGGTTTTCAGTTGATAGAGCGCCGGCAGGGCGACGATCTGGTCGCCCAGCTGGGGCTGGCTTCTGACATATACGACGACTTCCGACATGGGCAACCTCGTTTGCACGGCAGTTTTCTTGGAGTCCGCAGACTGCTGCCGCGCAATGTATCGATCCTGTCGAATGAATCTTTCCGAGGTTTTTTAAGGAATGTGAAGAAGCTGCCGGACGTGGTTAACACAACTAAACAACTACATCCTTCTGCGGTTTTGGTTCACGTCGTCGTTGCGCGGCTACTTGGAGCCGCCGGAGTTCGGATAGCCCGGAGGCGGCGTAGCGCCGCCGCCCTTGGTGCCGGGCACGTTGTCATTGGCCTCGCGGTGGCGGCTCTGCTTGTCGGTCTTGTGCATGTCGGACCGGGCGTGGTCGCCCTTGTTCAGATTGGGCGGGGTGGTCGGCGTGTTCGGCGTCGCATTCGGCGCGGGCGGCTTCTGTCCGGGCGGCACGGGCTGGTTGGGGGGCACGGCGGTGCCGTCGTTCGGCGTGTTGGACGGCGAGGTGGGCATGGCGGACTGCGCCAGCGCACCGGCCGAAGCCAGTCCGGCGGACAAGGCCAGTGCGTAGGTGAAGGCTCGGAATTTCATGAGTACGCTCCTATGTGAGATAGCGGGATGCGATCCGCAAGCGCCATGCCCGGGCTGAGCCGCCGGGGAGAGCGTCACAAGAGCCGGAAAAAAATGCCGATCGGTGGAATATCTGCGCGCAAGCGCTGCAGTTGGCTTCGCGCCAGATGTTCAGGGGGCGGTGGGCACGACGCTTGCTGGATGGGGCAGTCCGGATCGGCGCACGAGACGCCGCCGTTGCCGGAGTTCAACGTGGGGATAGGCCCCGCACAGGAGAAACGCATGGAGCATCAAACCAATATTGTTGGCGGACCCAAAAGTTCGGCGACGGGCCCGGGCCCTGAAGTCATGGCCGCGGACACCCTGGAGGGCAACGATGTCGTCAACGCCGCGGGAGAAGGGCTGGGATCCATCAAGGACATCATGATCGACGTGCCGCGCGGACGAGTCGCGTATGCGGTGCTGTCGCGCGGCGGCATCCTGGGGATGGGCGACAAGCTCTTTGCCATTCCCTGGGCGGCATTGACCCTGGACACGGACCGCAAGTGCTTCATCCTGAACGTGGACAAGGAGGTGTTGAAGAACGCGCCGGGGTTCGACAAGGACGACTGGCCCAGGATGGCGGACGAAAGCTGGGCGCTCAGCGTGCACAAGTACTACAACCAGGATCCGTACTGGTAACGCGCAGCTTTGAAGGGCGGCCCCGAGCCGCCCTTTTTCAGTCATCCCGTTCTTTCCATGCCGGTCGGCCGGCTTTTCCTATGCACACCCCTCTTAGCCACGATGCCGGCCTGGCGCTACGCTCGGTCAAGTTTTCGGGAAAACACGCAGGCCGGCGGACTCCCATTGCCCTGCGCCGCGAGGCGGCGGGGCTCAACGGATTCAGCTTCCAGGCGCCGGCCGAGTTGGCAGCGCGGGTCCGGCATCGTATCGACCAGGCGGAAAGCGAAAACTGGATGGCGCGTCTGTGGCAACGCGACGCCACGCTGTGGACGGGGACCGATGAGGATCGCTGGCTGGGCTGGCTGCAGCCGGGCGTGACGCCCCGGGCGCTCGGCCGCATGACGGCAATCTGCCGCAGGTTGTGCGTGGCCGGGTTCTCGGATGCGGTGTTGCTGGGCATGGGAGGCGCCAGCCTCGGCGCCGAAGCACTGGCCCGCACGCTGGGCGTGGCCAGTGGAGGCTTGCGCCTGCACGTGCTGGACTCGACCGACGTAGCCCAGGTGCGCGCGGTGCAGTCCACGGTGGATCTCACGCGTTGCCTGTTCATCGTCTGCAGCAAGTCCGGATCGACCCTGGAATCGCGCATGCTCGCTGCCTACTTCCATGAACAGGTGGCGCGGCGGCTTGGACGGCAGGAAGCGGGGCAGCGCTTTGTCGCCATTACCGATCCTGGGTCTCCGATGCTGGACCGCGCACGGGCGGACGGTTATGCCGCCGTCTTCGAGGGCGAGCCGTCCGTGGGCGGGCGCTACTCCGTGCTGTCGCCCTTCGGACTGGTCGCGCTGGCGCTGCTGGGGCACGATCCCGCGGCATTCCTGCGCAGCGCCCGCCCCATGGTGCGGGCATGCGCGGCGCAGGCCCAAGTGCGCGTCAATCCGGGGTTGCTTCTGGGAGCGCTGCTGGGCGAGGCCGCATTGGACGGCCGCAACAAGCTCACCATCCTGGCCGCGCCCGGGCTGGAGTACGTGGCGTGTTGGCTCGAGCAACTGCTGGCCGAATCCACCGGCAAGAATGGGCGGGGCATCATTCCCGTAGCCCACGAGCCGGCCGGGGATGCATGCGATTATGGCCGCGACCGCATGTTCGTCCATCTTGCGCACAGCGATACGCCTGGCGCGGACCTGGACACGCGTATGCGGCGGCTGGCGGCTGTGGGATTCCCGGTGGTGCGTTGCGAGCTGCCGTCAGCCCAGTCGCTGGGCCAGGAGTTCTTTCGTTGGGAAATGGCCACCGCCGTGGCCGCCGCCGTGCTGCGCGTCAACCCGTTCGATCAACCGGACGTCGAAGCCAGCAAGGCGCGCACGCAGGCCCTGGCGGCGCGTCACGAAGCCGGCATCGGGGGAGCCGATCCTATGCCCCGGCTAGTCGAAGGCGCGCTGGCCTTCCATGGCGAGGCCCAGGGGGCGACCGCGATCGAACTGCTGGCGTCGTACTTTGCGGGAATGGACCAGGGCGACTACGTGTCGCTGCTGGCCTATGTCGCACGGAATCCGGTCCACGAGGCGCGCCTCGCCGCGATGCGCTGCCGGCTGCGCCAGGCGACCGGGGTTGCAACCATGGTCGGGTTCGGTCCGCGCTACCTGCATTCCATAGGCCAGTTGCACAAAGGCGGCCCCGCGGGCGGACGATTCCTGTTCATTACCGCGGACGCCGGGGAGGAGCTGCAAGCGCCCGGCCACGCCCTGGGCTTCGCCGCCATGCAGCGCGCGCAGGCCTTGGGCGACATGGAGGAGTTGGCCTCGCGGGGCCGGCCGTGCTTGCGCGTACACATCGCGGGGCCGGTGGAGGCAGGACTCTCCCGCCTTGCTGCGCTGCTGGTCCGCGCGTTGGTCTCAACGGACGTCAGCTAGCCGCCTTGCTCGTCGCCGTCCTGCCGGGCGGGCGCGGCCAGGGCATGATCGAGGCCGACCTCGACTGCCCGGTCGAGCCGCAGGACCAGCTGAAGCGTCGGCAGCACGAACTCAAGATGCTGGGCGTTGCTTACGCTGCAGGACAGTGGGGCGCCGATTCAGAGGAAAGCCGCAACGCAGCAATTGCCGTGCCGCACGCATGCGGGCACGTGGTTTGCTGATGGCGATGTGGCGGCATTCCGTCCGCCTTCAGGAGCAGCGTCATGGACAAGTTCGACCGCGATACGACGGCGGCACCCGCCGAGATCTTGAGTGAAGGTGAACAGAGGGCGCGGCGCACGCTCGAAGCTGCGCGGCGCTTGCTGGACCCGCAGGCGGA
Organism: Achromobacter sp. PD1; assembly: GCF_048541815.1. Taxonomy (NCBI): domain Bacteria; kingdom Pseudomonadati; phylum Pseudomonadota; class Betaproteobacteria; order Burkholderiales; family Alcaligenaceae; genus Achromobacter; species Achromobacter sp. PD1. The sequence goes on along the minus strand of NZ_CP183349.1, from coordinate 4,111,821 downwards.
ACCTGCCGCCGCCGTCTCTTCAGTTGAGGCGGAACTCCAGCGCTACGTCAGGCAGGCGTACCACAGGCGCTCATACGGCGCCTATGGTTGAGCGTTACGGCTGCGGGTCGTCCCAGACTGACGTGTGCCGATACTGTTCGGCGCGCGCCAGCGTGCGGTAAAAATCCGCGCCGACCCGTATCAGCCTTTCCAGTTCCTCCGGCCGCAGCATGGGCTGCAGCGCGATCAGGCATTCGGCATAGTTGGCCAATACTTCCGGCCATTCATGGAAGTCCCGGTCGACCGCTGGCGTGGCGATCATTTGTGCCAATAGTTCCTCGCGATCCATATGCATGTTCCGCAGCAAGCGTACTGGTTGCAGATGTGCCCGCAGGTATGCGCATCTGTTCCTTCGCGGGTATCGAAAACCCGGGGAATGGCTCCTACTTCTTGGCGGCGTCCATGCGTTGCTGCATGCTTGTCGCCATTTCCAGGTGTTGCTGTAGCACCGGCAGGGTCTCGATTGCGAATTGCTTGACGTCGGGATCCTTCACATCGTTCGAGGCTTTCTCGAAGAGCTTCACCGCGTCCTGGTGCGCGGATACGCCGATCTCGTCCACATAGGCCTTGTCGAAGCTGTCGTCGCGCAAGCCCAGCGCCTTCAGTTTGGCCTGCTGGACCAGCGATGGCTCGGTCGGCGCCTGGTAGCCCTTGCCTTGCGCGAGCGTGACCAGCTGTTGGCCGGCCTTGCCGTGGTCATCGATCATTTTCTGGGCAAATGCCTTCACGTCGGGGTCGCGGGCTTTCTCCAGGGCGAGCTTGCTGCCGGCGACTTCGAGATTGCCGGCCTGGGCTGCGTTCTCCAGGAAGTCGCGGTCGGCGCTGTCCAATTTCGCTTCCGCGGCCGAGGGGCGCGCGGCGGGCGCCGTCTGCGCCTGCGCTGCAGGGGCCGCAGCCCATGTCAGCGAGGCGAGGACCGTGGCGGTCAGATAGCGGATTTTCATGGAAACCTCCAGATAGGGGCGCCGGGCGCCATTTGAGTGGGAAGCCAGCATCCAGCAGCAATCGCTGTTCCCGCCCGTCGGCGGCTTCAAAGGGCTTGGGCTTGCCCGTCAGTTCGGCGTAGGTCGCCGGCGTGGCGTCGGCCTGGCCAGTCTTGAAGACCCAGGCATAGCACTGCGTGCCGGCAGGAATCTCATCGTCGACCGCGTCGGTGACGCCCGTAGTTGTCGGCAAAGCTGCTGTGCTGGATCACGCCCAGGCAGGTTTCAGCCTGTATGGTGTTGGACCGCAGTCGGGCGTCTTCAGCAACGCCTCCCGCCTGCGCGGCGGTGGCGATCACGCCTGCGCTGCCTCCCAGCGGCTGGCCGAGAACTTCTCCGCCATCATCAAACTGCCGTACCCCATTGCCATTTCGGCGATGACTTCGCCCACCGCGGGCGCGATCTGAAAGCCCCCGCCCGAGAAGCCGAAGGCATGCAACAGCCGCGGCACCCTGGGGCTGAAGCCGATGACCGGGTTCTTGTCGCTGAAATAGCCTTCGATGCCGGACCAGCAGCGGATCACGCTGGCGCAGGCCAGCGCGGGCAAGAGGGATGGAGCGGTACGGCCGAGTTCGGCGAGCGCGGCGCGACCCGGCCGGCTGCGGTCTCCCGGCAGCGCGCTGCCGTAGCCGCCGCCCATGACCACATTGCCGCGCGCGACCTGGCGGGCGTAGAAGCCGCCGCCTTCCACGCCCAACGACACGCCGATCTGGGGTGTGAGCGGCTCGGTGACCAGCATGGTCGGATACTTGACCTGCAGGGGCAGGTCGTCGCCGAACCAACGGGCTACCGCCGCGCCCCAGGCGCCAGCCGCATTGATGACGGTGTCGGCGTGTACGCGCCGGCCGTCGGCGGCAGTCAGAAGGAAGCCGCTACCCTGGGTGTCCGCCTGCGTGATGGCGCAATGTTCGAGCAAGCTGGCGCCGGCGCGCGCGGCGGCATGGGCGAAGGCGGGCGCGACCAGGCGCGGATTGGCCTGGCCGTCTTCCGGACATAGCGAGCCACCGGCAATGCCCGGACCCAGCGCGGGAAAGCGGCGGCGCAGCTCGGCGGCGTCGATGATCTCCAGGCCCAGGTCGAAGTCGCCGACCTTGTCGCGGTAGGCACAAAGCTTGTCCAGGTCGGCCTCGGAGCGCGCCAGCTTCAGGTGGCCGCTGCGTACGTACTCCGCATCGGTGCTGATGAGTTCCGGCAGGCGGGACCAGATGCCGTGCGCGCGCTGCGCCAGATACAGCTGTTCGATCGAACGTCCCTGCCTGCGCACGCCGCCGAAGTTGACGCCGCTGGCGCGTGCGCCGCTTGCGCCGCTGTCGATTAGCGCGGTGGCGATGCCCATGCGGCGCAGCGCCAGGGCGGCGCTGGCGCCCACCAGGCCGGCGCCGATGATGGCGACTTCCGTGTGCAGCGGGTTCATGGCTCCACCTTGCCGAGCATGGACAGATTCAGGGGCTTGACGGGCGCCTGGCCGCGTAGCCGGCCTATGTCCGCCAGGGCCAGTCCACGGCAGTCGGCCAGCAGTTCGGCCGCGCCTGCCTGGCACATGCGTCCCTGGCACAGGCCCATGCCGATGCGCGTTAGCGCCTTCAAGCGGTTGAGGTCGTCGATGGCGTATTGCGCGGCTGCGGCGCGCAACGTGCCGGCGCGCACTTCCTCGCAGCGGCAGACCATGACGGAATCGTCGCAGGCGCCATCCGCGCCGGGCAGGGGAAAGGCCCGATCCAGGCCGCGCCGGAATTGCGCCCAGCGCGCCTGACGGCGGGCCAGCCACTGCACCCTGGCGGCGCTGACGTCGATGCCGCTGTCTGCCAGCATGGCCAGCGCGGCGCGTTCGCCCGCAAGCTCGGCCAGGATGGCGCCGCCTATGCCTGCGCCGTCGCCGGCCAAGTAGACGCCGGCCTCCGAGCTGCGGCCTTCGGGATCGCGGCGCGGCAGCCAGGCGCGCTGGGCCGTGTCGAATTCAAAGGCGCAGTCCAGCAGGTCGGCAAGCTGCGTTTCCGCGCGCAGTCCGTGGCCGATTGCCAGCGCGTCGCAAGCAATGGCGCGCTGCTTGCCGCCCAGGGTCGCGAGCGTGCGCTCGACGCGGCCTGCGCCCTCGGCCGCATCCAGCCTTGCGCCGTGATGCACCGGCACGCCGCGGGCGCGCAGCCAGCCCAGGTAGTACATGCCCTTGGCCAGCATGCCGGGCTGGCTCAGCAGTGCCGGCGCGGCGCGGACCTGGCTGCCTGGCGGCGCGCAGTCCAGCACCGCCTGCACCTGGGCGCCGGCGCGCGCATATTGGTAGGCGACCAGGTAGAGCAGGGGGCCGGTGCCGGCGAACACGATGCGCGGCCCAAACGTGCAGCCCTGGCTCTTCAGCGCGATCTGCGCGCCGCCCAGCGTATAGACGCCGGGCAGTGTCCAGCCCGGGAAGGGCAGGACGCGGTCGGTGGCGCCGGTGGCAAGCAGCAGCCGTGAGTAGGGCAGGGTTTCCAGTTCGCCGTGGCGGACCAGGTCCAGGCTGCCCGGGGCGGCATTCCACACCGCGGTGGCGGCGCGGTAGTCGGCGCGCGCGGCAAGGTCCGCGCCCGCCGTGTGGATGGCTTGCGCGCGTTTCCATTCGAAGCCATAGCGCTGGCGCGCGGAGCCGCGAGGGGCCGCGCCTTGGCGATAGATCTGGCCGCCAGGCAAGGCGGCTTCGTCCACGATCACCGGGCGCACGCCGTGGCGCAGCAGCGTCTGCGCGGCGCGCACGCCCGCAGGACCGGCGCCCACCACCACCATGCGCGGCGCGCCATCGGCGCCGGGAGGGTTCACTTGCATGCGAGTTCTCCGGGCTGGGCGCTGACCAGTTCCATGCCGTCTGCGACCGCGGTGGAGCAGGCGCGCAGGCGTGCTCCGTCCGCCGTCTGCACCCAGCAATCCTGGCAGGCGCCCATCAGGCAGAAGCCGGTGCGCGGCGCGCCTTCGCCCAAGGTGACGCGCAATTGCTGCGCGGCAAGCAGCAACGCCGTCAGCACGGTGTCGCCCTCATGGGCTTGCAGCGCCAAGCCGTTCCAGGTCAGGCGCAACGGCGCCGAGGCAGGTAGCGAGACGCGGCGCAGCAGCGGTTTCATGCGGCGGTCTCCGCGCGGCGCAGCTGGGACAGAGTGCGGTCTGGCAGGATGATGTCTGCGTCGTAGCGCAGCTCCACGATGGCCGGCATGCGATGCTCCCGGGCATATGCCAGCGCGGCGTCATAGGCCGGCGCGAAATCCTCCGTGCGCTCGACCGCGGCGCCGTAGCCGCCATAACTTTGCGCCAGCCGCGCGAAATCGGGGTTGACCAGTTCCGTCGCCAGGGCGCGTCCGGGATAGGCGCGTTCCTGATGCAGGCGGATGGTACCGAACAGGCCGTTGTTGAAGACCAGCACCACAATGCCCAACCGATACTGGGCCGCGGTGGCCAGCTCCTGCATGGTCATCTGGAAACAGCCGTCGCCGGCGAAGCAGACCACGGCTGCGTTGCGGTCGCGCAGCTTGGCCGCGATGGCCGCAGGCAGGCCGTAGCCCATCGCGCCGACGGCGGGTGCAAGCTGGCTGCCCGGCCCTTTGAAGGCGATGTGCCGGTGCGCGTAGAGCGCGTAATTGCCCGCGCCCACTGTGACGCAGGAATGCCGCGGCAGCGTGGCCGCGACGTGGCGCGCCGCCGCGTTCAGGTCCAGCGGGCCGGGCGTGGGCGGCAGCGCAGGCGCCGCGGCGGCCGCTACAGCGCCGCGGCGGCGCGGCTGCCAGCCCGGCGTCGGCTCCAGTCCCGCGGCGGCCCGGGCGAAACCATCCACACTGGCGACCATGCCCAGCGCCGGCGTGCACAGCCGCCCGATCTCGTTGGCGTCCGGGTGGATATGGATCAACGTCTGGCGCGGCGTGGGCGAAGCCAGCCACTCATAGTTGATGGTTGTCGGCTCGCACAGGCGGGTGCCCAGCGCGATGACGAGGTCGCTGTCCATGACGGCGCGCTTCTGGTGCGCGGGCATGCTGGCGCTGACCTGGCCGACGAAATTGGGATGGTCGTTGTCGAACAGCTCCAGGCGGCGCCAGGCGGTGGCTACTGGCAGGTCGAAGCGCAGGGCGAAGTCGCGCATGGCCTCGCGCGAGGCTTGCGGCCAGCGCGAGCCGCCCAGCAGCAGCAAGGGCCGCTCTGCCGCTTCCAGCAATTCACGCAGGCGCAGCATGTCGGCGTCGGCCGGACGGGCGCAGGGCGGCTGTGGCGCGGCGGCCAGGGCCACGTCGGCGACGCCGGACAACATGTCTTCTGGCAGGGAGAGGACCACCGGTCCTGGGCGTCCGCCCGTGGCGATCGCCCAGGCGCGCGCCAGGTATTCGGGAATGCGGTCGGCCCGCTCGATCTGCGCGACCCATTTCGCCAGCGGCGCGTACATGGCGCGGTAGTCCACCTCCTGGAAGCACTGGCGGTCGGCGGTGTCGCCGCCGACCTGGCCGATGAACAGGATCATGGGCGTGGAGTCTTCCCTTGCCGTATGCACGCCGATCGCCGCATTGGTGGCACCCGGGCCGCGCGAGACGAAGCAGATGCCCGGCTGGCCGGTCAGCTTGCCATGCGCTTCGGCCATGTAGGCGGCGCCGCCTTCCTGGCGGCAGACCACCGCTTCGATCGCGTCGTGCCGGGCATAGAGCGCGTCGATGCAAGGCAGGAAGCTCTCGCCCGGCACCATGAACACGCGCTCCACGCCATAGGCCTGCAGCTGCGCGACCAGCAGTTCGCCGCCGCTGCGGGAGGCCGGGGCCGGCGCGCTCATGTCGCGTCTCCTCGCAGCGCCAGCGCCACGCGTTCCGCGCCATAGTCGCGTTCGGCCGCGGTCCGGCTGACCTTGCCGCCCAGCACGTCGTTGCGGATGGCGGCCGCGCTACGGTCAGCGGGCGCGCCGTAGCCGCCGCCGCCGGGCGTTTCCAGGCGCACGGACTGGCCGCTGGCCAAGCCGTGGCCGGCGATCTTGTTGGGCAGGCGCTGCTCGTCGGCGCGGCCGGGGTTCTGGATCACGCGCGAGGTGCCTCCCGTCAGGCCGCCGTTCAGGCCGGCCGCGCCGAACAGCGCGGCGTCGCAGCGGATGGTGCAGACCAGCTGGTCATGCAGCGAACGGATCTGGCGCGCGATGCCCATGCCGCCGCGATGGCGGCCCGCGCCGCCGCTGTCGTTGACCAGCGCGTACTCCTCGACCAGCAGCGGGTACTCGATCTCCAGCGCCTCGGCGGGCAGGTTGGAGGTATTGGTCACGTGTACCTGGATGCCGTCCATGCCGTCGCCCTGCGCGCGTCCGCCCGCGCCGCCGCCCAGTGTTTCCAGGTAGACGAAGGTGCCCTTGCCGTCCTGCATGGGCACGGAGAACAGCATGGAAGGCATGACGTCGTTGCACGAGGCCATGGCGCGGTCTGGCGGCAACAGCTGGCCCAGTGCGCCGATCACCGTGCCGGCCACGCGCTGCGCGGTGGTGACGCGCGCGCCCACCGCCGCCGGAAAGCGCGGGTTGGTAATGGTGCCCTCGGGGGCGGTGATGGTGATGGGCTGGAACAGGCCGTTGTTGGGCATGAGCTCGGGATCGAGCATGGCCTTCACCGCGAAGTAGACGCTGGCGTTCAGGGCGCTGGCGGGCAGGTTGAAGGCGCCGCGCGCCTGCCTGCTGGTTCCGGTGAAATCGACATGGAGCTGGCCGTCGCGCGCCTCGACGTTGGCCTGGATGGTGACGGGATCGCCGCCCATGCCGTCGTCGTCCATGCGCTCGGTGAAGGTATAGGTGCCAGCCGGCAGTTGCGCGATGCGGTTGCGCAGGCGTCTCTCGGTATACAGCATGATGCTGTCGATGGCGGACAGCAGGATCTCCAGACCGGACTGCTGCACCAGTTCCAGCATCAGCCTGGCGCCCTTGTCGTTGGTGGCGATCTGGGCGCGGATATCGTGCATCCGGTTGTCTGGTTCGCGCGTGTTGTGCGCGATCATCTCCAGCAGGTCCATGTCCAGCTCGCCCTCGCGCACGATGCGCATGGCCGGCAGGCGGATGCCTTCCTCCCACACCGTCTTCAGGTGGTGCGAGGTCGAGCCGGGAACGGCGCCGCCGACGTCGGTGTGGTGGCCGATGTTGGCCGCGAAGAAGCGCAGCACGCCCTCGTGGAAGATGGGGGTAATGACGGTGATGTCGGGCGCATGCGTACCGCCCGCCAGATAGGCGTCGTTGCACAGGAACGCATCGCCCGGGCGCACGCCGGCCGCGCCGTAGCGCCGCAGCACGGCGTCTATGCCGCCGGACAGCGATCCCAGATGCACCGGCACGTGGGCCGCCTGCGCCACCAGGCGGCCGGCGGCGTCGAATAGCGCCACGGAGCAGTCCTTGCGTTCCTTGATGTTGGTGGAAAAGGACGAGCGGATCAGCGTATTGCCCATTTCCTCGGTGATGGACAGCAGGCGGTTGCTGAAGACCTCCATTTCGATGGGGTCGAAGGTGTCCGTGCCGGCGGCGGAAGTCGATCGATTGGTCATGGCGTACGCCTTAGCTGTTGAGGTTGACGACGAGGTTGCCGTATTCGTCGGCGCGCGCCTGCTGGCCCGGCAGCACGACGGTGGTCGAGCTCATTTCCTCGATCACGGCCGGCCCGTCCAGGGGCACGCCCACCGGCAGCAGGGCTCGGCGCAGGATGGGCGTGTCCATCCAGCCCTCCCCTTCGAAGTACACGTTGCGGCGTTCCTTCAAGGCGCCGGCCACGCTTTCGCCGCCTTGCACGCGGGCCAGGGGCGCGCGCGGCACCAGGCCGGTGGCGCGCACGCGGCAATTGACGATCTCCACCGGACGGCCGGCGGCGTCATAGCCATACTCGCGCACGTGCGCCGCGCTGAATGCCGCCACGAACGCATCCAGCGGCATCAGTTGCATGCCGTCCAGCGGCACGGCGATCTCGAAGTTCTGGCCCTGGTAGCGTGCGTCGATCACGGCGGACAGGCGCTGCTCCGAGTCGCCCACGCCTTCGCTGGACAGCCAGGCGCGCGCCTTGCCGGCCAGGGCTTCCAGCGCCTGCCGCACGGCGGTCCAGCCGTTCGCGGTGGCGTGCGCCATCAGCGTCTGCACGAAGTCCATGGAAATGTCGGACAGCAGGATGCCGCGCGCGCACATGGTGCCGGGTTCTTGCGGGATCAGCAGGGTGCCGATGCCGCAATCGCGCGCCAGTTCGGCGGCATGCAGGCCGCCGGCACCGCCAAAGGCGCAGAGGGCAAACTTGCGGATGTCGTGACCCCGTTCGGTGGAGACCGCGCGCACCGCGCGCGCCATGTTGGAGTTGGCGATGCGCAGAATGCCGTAGGCGGCTTCCTCCACGCTCAGTCCCAGCGGGCGGGCGATCTGCGCCTCCAGCGCCTCGCGCGCCTGGCGCGCATGCACGGCCATGCGGCCTTCCAACAGCGCGACCGGGTTCAGTCGGCCCAGCACGACGTGGGCGTCGGTGATGGTCACGACCTGGCCGCCGCGGTTGTAGGCGATGGGACCAGGGACCGCGCCCGCGCTCTGCGGGCCGACCTTCAGCGCGCCCGCGTCGTCGATGCGCGCGATGCTGCCTCCGCCCGCGCCGATGACGTGCACGTCCACCATCTGGGTCTTGACCGGATAGTCGGCCACCAGGCGGCTGGAGGTGAACAGCGGCCGCAGCTCGGCCACCAGCGACACGTCGGTGCTGGTGCCGCCCACGTCGAAGGTGATCAGGTTGGGCAGGCCCGCCACGCGGCCGAGTTCGGTGGCGCCGATCACGCCAGCGGCCGGGCCCGACACGCAGGTGCGCACCGGCGCCGTCAGCACCGATTCCACGGACATCAGGCCGCCGTTGGAATGCACCGTGGTCGGCTCGGCTGCCACGCCCATGGCGCGTACCGAACTGACCAGGCTGCGCATGTAGCCGGCCATGCGCGGGCCGACATAGGCGTTGAGCGCAGTGGTGGACATGCGCTCGTACTCGCGGAACTCCGGCAGAATTTCGCTGGAAACGCTCAGGTAGACGCCCGGCAGGTGCTCGGCCAGGATGTCGCGGGTGCGGCGTTCGTGCGCATCGTTGCGGTAGCTGTGCATGAAGCAGATGGCGACCGATTCGACGCGGGCTGCGGCCAGCTCGCGCGCCACTGCCACCACCTCGTCTTCGTCCAGCGCCTGCAGCACCGAACCATCCGCGCCGACGCGTTCAGTCACTTCGAAGCGCCACTCGCGCGGCGCCAGCGGCTGCGGCTTGGTGACGTTGTAGTCGTAGAGATGGGGGCGTGTCTGCCGGCCGATCTCCAGCACGTCGCGAAAGCCGCGCGTGGTGACCAGAGCGCAGCGCGAACCCCTGCGCTCGATGACCATGTTGGTGGCCACCGTGGTGCCGTGGCCCACGTGCGCGAGTTCGGAGCCGGCGATCTCGTGTTCGCGGATCAGATGGGCCAGGCCCGTCTGGATGGCCTCGGCCGGATCGTGCGGCGTGGAGGGCACCTTGAAATAGTGCAGTTCACCGGAGTGCTCGGCAAGCAGGGTGAAATCGGTGAACGTGCCGCCTACGTCGAAGCCGACGCGAAAACGGCGGGCGCCCGGGGCGGATGCGGTCTGGGTCACGCTGGTCTCCAGGATGCTGGCGCACAAGGCGCCGGGAGTGGGATGACCAGAATGCTATTGATGCACCATCATTCGGTCCAATCAAAGATTGGTATCAGTGATTATCACTGGCGTGAATAATTTATCAGTACGGATGGGACTCCGCCGGCTGCGCCTGGTCGAACACCATCCCCTGCGCCTGGCAAACCTTCAGGATTTCCTCGCGCAGCCAGCGATGCGCCGGAATATTGTCCGAGCGTTCGTGCCAGATCAGGTTGACGGTTCGCTGCGCGAAGGGAAAGGGCGCCTCGACGGCTTCCAGTAGATGGCTGTAGGGACTGTTGCGCACGGTGTTCAGGGGCACCACGCAGATCAGGTCGGTTTCGGCCAGCAAGCGCGGCGCCAGCGCGAACTGGTTGATGGTGAGCACCACATTGCGCTTGTAGCCATGGGGCGCGAGTTCATGGTCGATCAGGGTCGGCGTGCCCAGCAGGCTGACCATCAGGTGCCGCGCGCGCAGGAAGCTGTCCAGCGTGAAGCGCGGCAGCGCCAGCAGCGGATGCCCTTTGCGCATGGCGCAGACGTAGGTCAGCGTTTCCAGCGGCAGGGTGCGCAGGGACGAGCCGAAGTTCGAATACACGCCCGCGGCCATATCGACTTCGCCTTTTTCCAGCAACACGCCGGCGTTGTCCAGCGAGTAGGGATGCAGATGGATGCGGACATTGGGCGCCACCGTCTGCTGCTCCACGAACAGCGGCCGGATGACCTGATCCGCCACGTAGTCGGACATGGCCATGCGGAACACGGCCTCGGAACGCGCCGGATCGAAATCGTTGCGTTCCAGTGTGTCGGCGATGCGGGCCAGCGCGTCGCGGATCGGGGGCCACAGGAGTTCGGCGCGCTGCGTGGGCAGCACGCCGCCCTGTATCTTCAGGAACAGCGGGTCCTTCAAAGTCAGGCGCAGCCGGTTGATGGCATTGCTGACTGCGGGCTGCGTCATGTGCAGCGCAGAGGCCGCACGCGTGACGTTGCGTTCGGTCATGACCGCATCAAAGATGCGTAGCAGGTTCAAGTCCATCGAGGTCAGCATCGCAGTCTCAGGTGATTATCAACATTGGTGATAGAGATCTATTTTAATTGTTGATTAGCCATATAACGCGGGACCGCTTAATCTTCCCCCGGTGCAAGCGCAGTCGATACACCACGAGGGGAAATCATTGATGGTCAAGCATCTGAAAACTCTGGCCGCTGCCTGTCTGGCGGCCGGGATCGCCGCGCCCGCGATGGCCGCGGACGCCTATCCCAGCAAGCCGATCACGATCGTCCTGCCCTACGCAACGGGCGGGTCGGCCGACATGCTGGCGCGCTTCGCCGCGCAAGCCCTGCAGACCGAGCTGGGCAAGCCCGCCATCGTCGAGGCCAAGCCGGGCGCGGGCGGCGTGCTGGGTACCGAGTTCGTCTCGCGCGCCGAGCCGGACGGCTACACGCTGGCGCTGACCGCCAGCGGCACCATGGCCGTCAATCCCTACGTCTACAAGCTGCGCTACAAGCCGCTGGAAGACTTCAAGCAGATCACGGTGCTGGTCGACCTGCCTTTCGTGGTGGTCACGAACAATGAATTCCCCGCCAAGAATCTCAAGGAATTCATCGACTACGGCCGCAAGAACCCGAACAAGATCACCTTCGGCAATGCCGGCCTGGGCACCCAGCAGCACCTGACCCAGCTCATGTTCGCGCGTGCCGCCGGCATGCAGGTCAACATCGTGCCCTACAAGGGCAGCAGCCCGGCCATGAACGATTTGCTGGGCGGCCATATCGATGCCGTGCTGGACAACACGGGTGTACAAACGCCCTTCATCAAGGCCGGCAAGGTGCGGCCCTTGTTCGTCACCAATCCGGAACGCGTGGCGGCCTTGCCCGATGTGCCCACCGCGCCAGAAGCCGGCTTGCCTGGGTTCTCCGCGGTCGCCTGGTTCGGCCTGGCCGCGCCCAAGGGCACGCCGGACGAGATTGTCGACAAGATCCAGCAGGCCCTGGCGCGCGAGTTCGCCAAGCCGGAAATGAAGCAACGCCTGCTGGACCTGGCGATGATCCCGCGCGTGTCGACGCCGGCTGAAACCACGGCGCGCGTAAAGAGCGATTTGGAAACCTTCGGCAAGATCGCCAAAGAGGTCGATCTCAAGCCGATGTGACCTCCGGACGCGCGGCATTGCGCCGCGCGTTCGCAGGGCCTATTGCCTGCCGTTCTCGATCTCCAGCTGCTGCCGGTATTCCGCGCCCGTGCGCATCCTCACATATTCGGCGTGGCGCTGGCGGTACTTGAGGCTGAAGACATCGGGTTTCTGCGACCCGCGGTAGAGATCTGCCATGCCCGAGCGCTTCCACAGCGCCAGATCGGCGCGCACTTGCGCGCGGGTCTTGGACGCGGCGGCGGGCGGGGACGGCGGGTAGTCCAGGTCGCCATAGGTGACGAGGCCGGCGTTCTTTGCCTGCGCCAACTCGAGCCTGACCTGTTCACGGGTCATCGGCTCGGCCTGGACGGCCGGGGCCGCGAAGGAAACGGCGAGGATCAACAGGGTCAGACGGTTCATATTCTCTCCATGCTTCGAGGGGCGTGGAGAAATTCTAGGCAAGGGGCGTCGACAGAATCCGGGCAGGCGGATTAGGTTTCTGTAATGTCGGCCGCCGCGATGCTGAAGCCTATGGTGGTGGTCCGGTTGGCCGACCTGGCGTAGCTGCGGCCGCCGTGCATGCGCGCGATCGCGGCGACGATCGCCAATCCCAGGCCATGATGGTTGGCATCGAACTCGCGCGCGCTGTCGCTGCGGTAGAAGCGGTAGAAAAGCCGCGGCAGATGTTCTTCCGGTATCGGTTCGCCCGCGTTGCGCACCGAGATCAGGATTTCGCTAGCGCTGCCGGGCGTGATCTCGACCTCGATCACGCTGTCCGGAGCGGCATAGCGTACGGCGTTCGAGACCAGGTTCGACACGGCGCGCTGAAACAGGGTGCGATCGACCTGCGCCGACGCATCGCCTACCACCGCGATATCGACCCCCGCGTCCAGGGCCTCGGCCTCGTGGTACTGCGTCACCTCCTGGACGATGGCGGCCAGGCTGGCTTGCCAGCTGCCTCGCGCCTGCGCGCCGCGGTCGGCCTGCGACAGGAACAGCATGTCGTTGACGATGCTGGACAGGCGCTGCAGTTCTTCCAGGTTGGAACCCAATGTTTCGCGCAAGGCCTGCGGCGACGGGCGCGTGCTCAGCGCCAGCTCGGTCTCGCCGATCAGCGTTGCCAGCGGCGTGCGCATCTCGTGGGCCACGTCGGCGTTGAATCCCTCCATCTGCACGTAGGCGCGCTCCAGCCGCTGCAGCACCGCGTTGAACTGGCGCACCAGGGGCCGGATCTCGCAGGGTTGGCCGCTTTCGTCCAGCCGTTCGCCGATGCGGTCAGGAGACAGTTGCGCGGCCTGCTTGCCCAGCGCATCCAGTGGCGCCAGCCCTCTGCGCACCAGCAGGGTTCCGACCGCCGCAACGACGATGGCGCCGGCCAGGGCGCAGGCGAACAGGGTCCAGGCCAGCGCCTTGCGCAGGAGGATATCGCTGGAGATGTCCAGCACCAGCTCGGCGTTCATGGCGTCGCCGGGCCCGCCGGGGAAGGGCAGCGTGAAGGCGATGCGCCGCTCATGCGTGAAGTCGTTGTCGCCGGCGATGGGGCTGCCGTAATAGACTTTTTCGCCGTCGATCTCCAGCACCAGCGAGAAGTCGGGGCGGCCATAGAAGAAGTCGCTGAGCTTGTGGCGCAGGCGGGTGGAGTCCTGGCTGGCGGCGTTTTCCTCGACCAGGTGCCGTACGACTTCGACCTTCTGCTGCAGCAGCGCTTCCTGGCGGCTGGCCAGGTTGAGGTTGGTCGCGTAATAGACCGCCACGCATACCAGGCCGAGCGCAATGAAGGTCTGGATCGCCAGCCAGCGCGACAGCCAGCGGTGCAGCGATTTGGGGCGCTGCCCGGGCATCAGTCGCTCCGCGGTTCGAGCACGTAGCCCATGCCGCGCACGGTGTGCAGCAGTTTCTTGTCGAAGGGTTCGTCGACCTTTCCGCGCAGGCGGCGGATCGCGACTTCAACCACGTTGGTGTTGCTGTTGAAGTTGATGTCCCACACCTGTTCGGCCAGTTCCAGTCGCGACAGGACTTCGCCCTGCTTGCGCATCAGCAGGGCCAGCAGGGTGAATTCCTTGGCGGTCAGGTCCAGCCGCACCCCGTCGCGGCTGGCGCGCCGGCGCAGCAGGTCCAGTTCCAGCCCGTCGATGCGCAGCACGTTCTGGGCAATGGTCTCGGTCTGGCCGTGGCCGCTGCGTCGGCCCAGCGCCAGCACGCGAGCCAGCAGTTCCGACAGGGCGAAAGGCTTGGCCAGGTAGTCGTCGGCGCCGTCGCGCAGGCCCTTGACCCGGTCTTCGAGCTTATCGCGCGCGGTCAGCATCAGGACCGGGACGCGGCTGGTCTTGCGGATCTCGGCCAGCACCGAAAAGCCGTCCATGGCGGGCAGCATCACGTCCAGCAGGACCAGGTCGTACTGGCTTTCACGCACCAGATGCAGTCCGGTGACGCCGTCCTGGGCCACATCGACCACGTAGTTGTGTTCGGTCAGCGCTCGCCGCAAGTACTCGGCGAGTTTTTTTTCGTCTTCGATTACGAGTACTTTCATGTCAGCGGAAATAAAAAGAGTGCGCGGAAGTCCTCGGATGCTGCGTCTATTCTAGGCGGAATCGTTCTGCGGGAATAAACGCAAACAGGGCGGCCCAGCCGCCCTGCGCAGCGCTGGCGGGCACGCGGAGCGCGTGCGCCACGGGCCCGGCGCTCAGCCCGGGGTATAGATCTCGTCCAGGCGGGCGCGTTCGGCCGGCGTCATGGCTTCCAGCTCCGCCATGGCATCGGCGCGGGTGCGGGAGGTGCCTTGCTTGGCCCAGCCCGGCTTGGCGGCGTTCAGATTGGTCAGGAACCACTGCTTAGGGTCGGACTTGGCCACGGCCAGTTCGGTCTTTACTTCGTCGCGCGTCTTGCCGCTGGCGGCGTGATCCGGCGCGATGGCGTAGCCGATCTCGGTGTTGGTCTGGTGCCAGGTGCTGGATGCGCTGGCGGCAAAGGGAAGGGCCAGGGCGGAACCCAGGGCGAGGACAGCGGAAACGATTTTGATCTTCATGGATATCTCCCAGGTTGAGCGCGGCGCCGGTCGCGGTGTTGCGTCAGGCGCATACACGCTGTTTGTGTAGCGACGGTGACACTCTACGGACCCATGCCCGTCAATTCGCCGACGCCCTGATTACGTTTTCGTAAGGCCGCGAACCTTACGGAAATGTCATTTTTCTGTCGCTCGATTGACGAACCCGCCTGGATACATTGCCGGCTCGCCCTTTTCTTGGTTGAACCATGCATGTATCCGTCCTGCCGCTGACCCTGGCGGCCCTGATGATTGCCGCGTCTGCTTCTGCGTCCGCCCAGGACGCGGCCGCGGCCCGAATGCCTGCGCCGGCGCAGCAGAGCCAGAATGGCGGCGTGCTGACGCTGGAGCGCGCCCTGGCCGCGGCGCTCGAGCGCAATCCCGGATTTTCCGCGGCGAAGAATGAGGCCGCGGCGAGCGAGGGCCTGCTCAAGCAGGCGGGCGTGCTGCCCAACCCTTCCATCGACGTGAGCGTGGACGACACGCAATCGGCCACGCGCACCACTACCGCCATGTTGAACGTCCCGCTGGAAACCGGCGGCAAGCGCGCCGCGCGGGTCAAGGCGGCGGGGCTGTCCAGGGACATGGCACGCCAGGGCGTGGCGGACACGCGGGCCGGCCTGCGGGCGGCAGTCATCGCGGCCTATTTCGATGTGGCGGTGGCGCAGGAGTCCGTGCGCGTGACGCGCGGCACCGTGGATATCGCCAGCGGCGCCTTGCGGCTGGCGGAGAGGCGCGTGGCCGCCGGCAAGGCGCCGCCGCTGGAGGGCAGCAAGGCCCAGGTCGCCCTGGCCAATGCGCGCATCGAGGCGCGCGCGGCCGAGGCTGCGCTGCTGGGCGCGCGTCGCAAGCTCGGCTTGCTCTGGGGCGTGGCGGAGCCGGATTTCGCCAGCGTGGGGGCAGACCTGAACACGTTGCCGGAAAGAGCCTCGATAGACGAGCTGCGCGCGGGCCTGTCTGCATCGCCCAGGATGCAGGGCGGCAAGCTTGCCGTGGACTTGGGTCAGGCGCAGCTGGAGGTCGAGAAGAGCAAGCGTTACCCCGACATTACGTTGAGCGCCGGCGTGGCCCGCGACAACGAAGCGGGCCGCGACAAGGCCCAGCTCGGCGTGTCCATTCCGCTGCCGATCTTCGACCGCAATCAGGGCAATGTCTACGCCGCCACCATGCAGGCCTACAAGGCGCAGGACCAGTACCGCGAGCTGGAGTCCGGTTTGATGGGAGAGCTGCTGCAGGCAGTGACCCGCTTCGATCTGGCGGTGGGTTCGGCGCGCGAGTACCGGACTGCGGTGCTGCCTGGCGCCACCCAAGCCTATGACGCCGCGCGCAAGGGTTTCGAAGCCGGGAAGTTCGGCTTCCTGGAAGTGCTGGACGCGCAGCGCACCCTCTCCGACGGAAACATCGCCTACCTGGCGGTGCTGGCATCCGTGTACCAGGCTTCCGCGGATATCGACCGCATTCTCGGACGTTGAAACGAGCATAAGAAAATGGCAAAGCACAAGAACAAGCAACCCCCCAAGATGTGGACCGCGGCCGGCCTGTGCGCGGCGCTGCTGTTGGCGCCCCTGTATCCGGCGCAGGCGGCGGGCGAGGCCGACCATGGTCATGCCGAGACGGAACAAGGCGCGGAGGCGCCGCAGGAACAGGAAAAAATCGCGCTCACGCCCGAGCAGGTCGCGGTGGCCGGCATCAAGTCCGAGGTTGCCGCGCCTGCCGCGCTGGCGACATCGGTGCAGTTTCCCGGCGAAATCAAGTTCAATGCGGACCGGACCGCGCACGTGGTGCCGCGCATGGCCGGCGTGGTGCAAAGCGTATCGGCGGACCTGGGCCAGCAGGTCAAGAAGGGCGAGCTGCTCGCCGTCCTGTCCAGCTCCGCGCTGTCCGAGTTGCGCAGCGAATGGCTGGCGGCGGCCAAGCGGCGCGACCTGGCCGCCCAGACCCACAGGCGCGAACTGCGCCTGTGGCAGGAAAAGGTGTCCGCCGAACAGGACTACCAGGCGGCGCGCACCGCGCTGCAGGAGGCGGAAATCGCCGTGCAGAACGCGGAGCAGAAGCTGCGCACCGTGGGCGCCGAGCCGCGCTCCAAGGACCTGGGCAGCCTGGAGATCCGCGCGCCCTTTGACGGCGTGGTGGTGGAGAAGCACATCGCGCTGGGCGAGGCCTTGCCCGACAACGCCAGCATCTTCACCTTGTCGGACCTGCGCACCGTCTGGGCCGAATTCGTGATCGCGCCCAAGGACTTGCAGGATGTACGCGTAGGCGAAGCGGCCAGCGTGAGCTCCGCCGCCTTCGCCGGCAAGGCCGAGGGCACGGTGTCATACATCGGCTCGCTGCTGGGGCAGCAGACGCGTACGGCCACCGCGCGCGTCACGTTGGAGAATCCGGACATGGCCTGGCGTCCAGGGCTTTTCGTTTCCGTCGACGTGGTCACGCGGATGTCGGACGCCGCGGTGACGGTGGCATCCGACGCGGTCCAGACCATCGACAACGAGCCTGCCGTGTTCGTGGAGGTGCCTGGCGGCTTTGTGGTGCAGCCGGTGAAGCTGGGCAAGGCTTCGAACGACCGGGTCGAGGTGCTGTCGGGGCTTGACCCCGGCACGCGTTATGCGGTCGAGAACACCTTCGTCCTCAAGTCGGAGCTGGGCAAGGCCGGCGCCGAGCACGCGCACTGAGGCGGAGCGGAACATGTTTGAACGTCTGATCCGTTTCGCCATCGAGCAGCGCTGGCTGGTGCTGTTCGTCACCCTGGGCATGGCCGCCATCGGCGTCTACAACTATTCCCGGCTCGCCATCGATGCGGTGCCGGACATCACCAACGTCCAGGTCCAGATCAATGCCGGCGCGCCGGGGTATTCGCCGCTGGAAACCGAACAGCGCGTCACCTATCCGATAGAGACGGTGATGGCCGGCCTGCCGGGGCTGCAGCAGACGCGTTCGGTGTCGCGCTACGGCCTGTCGCAGGTGACGGTCATCTTCAAGGACGGCACCGACATCTATTTCGCCCGCCAACTCGTGAACCAGCGCCTGCAGGAAGCGAAGGAGAACCTGCCCGAGGGCGTGACGCCCATGATGGGGCCGATATCCTCGGGCCTGGGCGAGATCTACCTGTGGACGGTGGAGGCGCGGGACGACGCGAGGAAGCCGGATGGCTCGCCCTACACCCCCACGGACCTGCGCGAGATCCAGGATTGGATCATCAAGCCGCAGCTGCGCAACATTCCAGGCGTCACGGAGATCAATGCCATCGGCGGCTACGCCAAGGAATACCAGGTGGCGCCCAGCACCGAGAAGCTGGCCTCCTACGGACTGGCGCTGACCGACATCATGGCCGCGCTGGACAGGAACAACGCCAACATCGGCGCAGGCTACATCGAACGCAAGGGCGAGCAGTACCTGATCCGGGCGCCCGGGCAGGTCCGGTCCATGGACGACATCCGCGACGTGGTGCTGGCCTCCGTGGAGGGCCAGGCGATCCGGATACGCGACGTGGCCGAGGTGTCCATCGGGCGCGAGCTGCGCACGGGGGCTGCCACCAGCAACGGCGAGGAAGTGGTGCTGGGCACCGTGTTCATGCTGTTGGGCGAGAACAGCCGCTCGGTGTCCCAAGCGGTAGCCGTCAAGCTGGAGGCCATCAACAAGTCCTTGCCGGCTGGCGTGCAGGCAGTGACGGTCTACGACCGCACCACCCTGATCGACAAGGCCATCGCCACCGTCAAGAAGAACCTGCTGGAAGGCGCGGCGCTGGTCATCGTCATCCTGTTCGTGTTCCTGGGGAACATCCGCGCGGCGTTGATCACGGCGATGATCATCCCGCTGTCCATGCTGTTCACCTTTACCGGCATGGTGACCTACAAGGTCAGCGCCAATCTGATGAGCCTGGGCGCGCTGGACTTCGGCATCATCGTCGACGGCGCAGTGGTCATCGTGGAGAACTGCGTGCGGCGCCTGAGCCACGCGCGGGCGCACCATGGCAGGCCGCTCACGCGCAGCGAACGCTTCCACGAGGTGTTCGCGGCCGCGCGCGAGGCCCGCAGGCCGTTGCTGTTCGGCCAGTTGATCATCATGGTCGTGTACCTGCCGATCTTCGCCCTGACCGGGGTGGAGGGGCGCATGTTCCATCCCATGGCGCTGACCGTGGTGCTGGCGCTGCTGGGGGCGATGATCCTGTCCGTGACCTTCGTGCCCGCCGCCGTGGCGCTGTTCATGGGGAACAACGTCTCTGAAAAGGAGAATCGCCTGATGGCCTGGGCCAAGCGCCGCTACGAGCCCCTGCTCGACGTGGCGCTGCGCCGTACGCCGCTGATCCTGGCGGGAGCAACCGTCTTCGTAGTGTTGAGCGGGGTGCTGGCGGCGCGCATGGGCAGCGAGTTCATTCCCAACCTGAACGAAGGCGACATGGCGATCCAGGCATTGCGGATCCCCGGCACCAGCCTGACGCAGTCCGTCGAGATGCAGAAGCAGCTGGAGACCCGGTTGAAGCAGAAGTTCCCGGAGATCGAGCGCGTGTTCGCCCGCACCGGCACAGCCGAGATCGCGTCCGATGCCATGCCGCCCAGCATTTCCGATGGCTACATCATGCTCAAGCCGATGGACCAGTGGCCCAGCCCCAGGAAGACCCGCGCCGAGCTGTTGGCGGCGATCCAGAAGGAAGCCGACCAGGTTCCCGGCAACAACTACGAGTTCTCCCAGCCCATCCAGCTACGCTTCAATGAGCTGATCTCGGGCGTGCGCAGCGACGTAGCGGTCAAGGTGTTCGGCGATGACAACGACGTGCTGAACCGTACGGCGGCGGAGATCGCCGAGGTCTTGCAGACGATACCAGGCGCCTCGGAAGTGAAGGTCGAGCAGACCACTGGGCTGCCGATGTTGACCGTCAACATCGACCGCGCCCGGGCCGCGCGCTACGGGCTGAGCATGGCGGACGTGCAGGACACCCTGGCCATCGCCGTGGGCGGCCGCGAGGCGGGAACCTTCTTCCAGGGCGACCGGCGCTTCGACATCGTGGTGCGCCTGCCCGAGGCCGTGCGCGAGAACCTGTCCGCATTGAAGAAGCTGCCCATAGCCCTGCCCAAACAGGACGGGCAGGCGCAGGCCGCCTACATCCCTCTGAGCGAGGTCGCCACCTTCGACCTGGCGCCGGGCCCCAACCAGATCTCGCGCGAGGACGGCAAGCGCCGCATCGTGGTCAGCGCCAACGTGCGCGGCCGCGACCTGGGCTCGTTCGTGTCCGAGGCCACTGCCGCCATCGGGCAAAAGGTGCAGGTGCCCGCGGGCTACTGGACCTCCTGGGGCGGCACCTTCGAGCAGCTGCAATCCGCTGCCAAGCGCCTGCAGATCGTGGTGCCGGCGGCGCTGGTGCTGGTGTTCGCGCTGTTGTTCGCGATGTTCGGCAACGTCAAGGACGGGCTGCTGGTGTTCACCGGCATCCCCTTCGCGCTGACGGGCGGCGTGATCGCCTTGTGGATGCGCGGCATCCCCCTGTCCATCACCGCGGCGGTGGGCTTCATCGCGCTGTGCGGGGTGGCGGTGCTGAACGGCCTGGTGATGCTGTCGTTCATCAGCGGCCTGCGCGTAGAGGGCAAGTCCGTGGCCGAGGCCGTGCGGATCGGGGCGCTGACGCGGCTGCGTCCGGTGCTGATGACGGCGCTGGTGGCCTCGCTGGGCTTCGTGCCGATGGCGATCGCCACCGGCACGGGCGCCGAGGTCCAGCGCCCGCTGGCCACCGTGGTGATCGGCGGCATCATTTCTTCCACCATTCTCACGCTGCTGGTCCTGCCGGCCCTTTACCGCCTGGCGCACAGGAACGACGACGCCGACGAACTTGAACTGTCGAAACCGGCCTTGGCCCGGGAGTAGGTCCCCTACGGAGCCGATCCGATGAATGCCAGACCCGATATCGATATCGCTGTGTTGGGCGCGGTCAGCCCGATACAGTTGTCCGTCATCATTCCGTTCCTAAACGAGAGGGAGGTGCTGCCCGCCTGCCACGAGCGCCTGCGGCGGGTATTGAATACGCTGGGGCTGTCCTACGAGATCGTGTTCGTGGATGACGGCAGCAGCGACGGCAGCGCCGAATACCTGCAGACGCTGCTGCGCGAGGAACGCGGCATCAAGCTGGTCAGGCTGAGCCGGAACTTCGGCAAGGAGGCCGCGATGACGGCGGGGATCGAACATGCGTCCGGGGCCGCCGTCATCCTGCTGGACGCGGATCTGCAGGATCCGCCCGAGGCCATCCCCGCCATGGTCCGCGCCTGGAAAGAGGGCGCCGACGTCGTCAGCATGCGGCGCCGCAGCCGCGCGGGGGAAAGCGTGCTGAAGCGGCTTTCCGCCTACGCCTATTACCGCTTGTTGAGCCGGCTGAGCAAGGCCGCGATCCCGCCCGATACCGGCGACTTCCGGCTGATGAGCCGGCGTGCTGTGACGGCGCTGATGCAGCTGCCCGAACGTTGCCGCTACATGAAGGGCCTGTACGCCTGGGTGGGCATGCCGACGCGCATCGTCGACTACGACCGCGAGCCCCGCGCCGCCGGCACCACCAAATGGAGCTACCTGGCGCTGTTCCGCCTGGCCATGGAAGGCATCACCTCGTTTTCCACCGCGCCCCTGCGCTGGGCGACGGGACTCGGCGCGGTCGCCGCCTTGGGCGGCGCAGTGTTCGGCGCCGCCATCATCTTCAAGACCTTGATGTTCGGCGATGACGTCGCAGGCTATCCCTCGCTGATGGCGATGATGACCTTCATGGGCGGCGTGCAGCTCATCACCATCGGCCTGTTGGGTGAATACGTGGGCAAGACCTATATGGAAAGCAAGCAGCGGCCGGTCTATCTGGTGCGCGACGTGCAGCACAGCGGACCCGCGGATAGCGCGGCATGCGGCCATGGGGAGGATGCCGCGTGCAACTGAGCGCCCGGACCATGGCCGCCGCCCTGGCGGCGATACTGGGCGTGCGCCTCTTGGCGATGGTCTTGGTGCCATTCGCCGACACGTCCGAGCCGCGCTATGCGGAGATCGCCAGGCTGATGGCGGAAACGGGCGACTGGATCACGCCCTGGTTCGCGCCGGGCGTGCCGTTCTGGGGCAAGCCCCCGCTGGGATTCTGGGCCGAGGCGCTGTCGATCCGGCTGCTGGGGCTGAGCGAATTCAGCATCAGATTCCCATCGCTGCTGGCCACGGCGGCGACGCTCGCCATTCTTTATGCGCTGGGCCGCCGCCTGTACTCGGTGCAGGCGGCCCGCTGGGCCGTGCTGGCCTATGCTTCCATGTTCCTGCCCCTGGTCGCGGCCGGGGCGGTGCTGACCGATCCGTTCCTGGCCCTGGGCGTCACGCTGAGCATGGCGTCATTCATCCTGTCGCGCGGGGCAGGGGCGGGGCGATGGCGCTACGGCTTCTTTTTGGGGCTGGCGATCGGCCTGTTGTCCAAAGGACCACTGGCCGTAGTGCTGGTGGCGGGTGCCATCGTGCCCTGGATGCTGTGGCACCGGAACGTCCGGACCAGCCTGTGGCGCCTGCCATGGGCGGCGGGAAGCGTGATGTTGGCGGCGCTGGTGCTGCCTTGGTACGTGGCGGCGGAGCTCAAGACGCCGGGCTTCATCCAGTACTTCATCGTTGGCGAGCATTTCTTGCGCTTCGTGGATCCGGGCTGGAGCGGAGACCTTTACGGCTCGGCGCACAGCAGGCGCTACGGCGCCATCTGGCTGGACGGCATCGTGGCATCGCTGCCCTGGGGCGTGTTCGGCGTCTGGCTGCTTGCGCGCCGCTGGCGCGGGCCGGCGCGGCGGGCAGGGAGATGGCTGCGCCGGCCGCGCTGGACCTACCTGTTGGCCTGGGGCGCGGCTACGCCGCTCTTCTTCACCCTGTCGGGCAATATCTTGTGGACCTACGCGCTGCCGGCCTTGCCGCCGCTGGCCTTGGCGATAGGCGCGTGCCTGAGCCGCGCCCGCACCGCGGCGCCAGCCCGCGTTGCGACGGCCTGCATGGCGTTGGGGCCGATTGCGGTGATCGTCTTCTGTGGCTTACAGCTGGCCAATCCGGAACGGCTGAAAACGGAAAAAACCCTGATTGCCCGGGCCGATGCGCTGATGACTGCCGGCGAAACGCTCTATTTCGTCGACAGCCTGCCGTTCTCGGCGCGCTTTTACTCGCGGGGCGCGGCTGGGCGGGTGTCTCTGGACGGCGTAACCGCGTTGCTGCCGCCGCGCGGCGGCAGAGTGTTGCTGGCGGTGGAGAAATCGGACGTGCGGCGGCTGCGCGAGCAGACGGGGGCAGCGCTGGCGCCCGTCTATTCGAGCCGGCGCTACACCTTGTTGATGGCCGGCTCCGCCGCTCAGCCCCAGGCTGGATCGGCGCAGGGTGAGGCTGGTAGGGCAGGAGACTACCAGCGATAGTCCGCCCTCAGCGTGCCGCCGTAGCCGCGCTGATCGCCGCTGCCGAGCTTGCCAAAGATGTGCCCGGACAGCCACAAGGCATTGCCGAGCCGGCCCTCCGCGCCCAGCTTCAATTCGAACGCATTGCGCGCGGATGCCGCATTCAGCGTGCTGTCTCCCATGCGCACGGATGCTCTGCCGCCATCGCGCCGCCAGTTTGCTTCGAGAAACGGCTGCAACGCCGCTGTTGCCGCGCCGGCCGCGGCGCGCGGATACAGGCGCACGCCCACGCGGCTGTTCCAGGTCTTGTCTTTGTCGTTTTGCATCAGAGTGCCTTGCAGCGTGGCGTCGCGGGCCTGATAACGGCCATAGACCAGCTGCGCGGCCGGCTCCACCACCAGCCCGCGCAGCGGCGAGCCGGCAGGGAAGGGCATCAGCGCGTAACCCGACTCCAGGGAGGCCGACCACAGGTCCGAGCGATACCGTGCCGTGCCGAGTTCGCTGCTGATCTGGTTGGAATAGCGTCCATATTGCATCCAGACGTCGGCGTAGGCTCCCAGGCGTGTGGCATCGTTCGAGTAGTAGGTGAGGTATGCGCCGGCAGCATGGCCGGAAACCTTGCCGCGGGCCCGTACCTGCATCGATGAGAGAGCGCCAGGCAGTCTCAGCGACGAGGTGGAGCGGATGCGCGCGTCGCCATAGCCGCCCATCAGCCCAGCGTACATGGCTGCGGCCTGGCCCGCCGGCATGCGCAGCAGGCCTGCTCCAAGTTGCAGGACCGCGGCGTCGGTGTCGATGTCGACTCGGCCTTCAGCCATGCGCAGGCCGCTGTCGTGGCGGCCGCTGATCCGGGTCCACAACCGGCGCTCCCCCGTGTCCTGCTGTTCGCCGGCTTCGTCGGAAGCCCGGTCGTGCAGGCCGTGGGCGAACAATTGCATGCTGGCGAGCAGATTTCCGGCATAGGCGCCGCTTTCCGGCGACACGTTCCTGGCGTCGGGCGGGGGAGGCGGCAACACGACCTCGGGCGGGGGAGGCGGCAACACGACCTCGGGCGGCGTGACCGGCGGCTTGGGAGGAGGATCAGGCGGGACCACGGGCGGAATCACTGGTGGGACCACAGGCGGAATCACAGGCGGAATCACAGGCGGCTGGGGCCCGCCGTCCGATTTCAAGTACCAGTCGGAGGCTGCGCCGCCGTTACCGCCACGGACCAGGCTGTAGTCATAGCCGTTCAGCGCAAGGGTGGCCGAGCTGGCGCGATAGCCGCTGGAGCCGGCATCCAGGCGGAAGGCGTCCTGGGTCGTGACGGCGCCATTGATGGTCGCCACGACGCGTATGCCCCGTTGCGTCTGGCCGCCCGCGCCGCCCGCGTTGAGGATACGCAGCGCCGTGCCGCCCGATGCGGCGCCGCCGTCGATCACGAGACGGTCGGTCGGAGAGGCGTCGTCGCCCAGCCGGGTCTTGAGCACCAACGTTCCGCCGCCCGAGTAGTTGTTGACCGTCAGGGTCTTGAATTCTCCGCTCTGCGCTGGCGTTGCGAACAGCACTGTCCCGTCGTTGTTCAGTGCGCGCAGCATGGAGTCGTTGCGCACATGCCAGGCGCTGGATTTGTCCAGCGTCAGGCTGTTGACGCGGCCTTTGTCGCGCTGGATGACCGCGCCGGTCAGGACGGACCCGTCTCGCAGGGAGACGTCTGCGGCGCCGCTATTGATCATGATGTCGCCCGTCAGCACCGAGCGGGCCGCGGAGAGCCGAATCTGTCGGGCTTCCACCATAGTCGGACTCCCTCCGCCCAGGTCGATGACGGGGAGCGCACTTGAATGCAGCAGGATTCCCGTGTTTTCCTGGCCGCCCGCGCTTGCAGTGACCGTGGCGTTCTCCAGCGTCAATATATGGCTGCCCCCGGCTATCCGCAGGGCGGCGCCGTCTCGTGTGGTGATGCGTGAGCCGTTCTTCAGAATCACGCTGTTGGTCATGCCGGGATCGGAGCCCGTGCTCCGCATACCAGATGCTCCGAGTCCCGTGATGTCGAACTGCGTGTTGTCCAGCAGGGCATCGCCTCCGTTGCGCAGAAGCAGTCCGTCGGCGCTGGCGCCCGTGGTGGTTATCGTGGAGTTCCGCGCGGACAGCCTGCCGCCGCCTTCCATGGCGGCCAAGCCCTGGGCGCCTGCGCCATTGGTGATCACCGATGAATCTTGCAAATGGATTTGCGCGCCGGCCCGTTGGGCCAGCGCGCCAATGGCCCCGGCGCCCGATGTTTCGATCCGGACTGCGTTGGCCTCCAGGGTGGCGGAGTCGCCGAGTTCGCGCGAGACATACAAGGCATGGCCGTGGGCTATCCGGGTTGCGACCGTTCCTTGGTTTAGCGTGACTTTGCCGGCCCGGCTGTCAATGCCGACGTGGCTGGCGGCGATGGCAAAGCGATTGGCGGAAAAGGCCGTGTTTTTACCGACGAGCTGTATGCCGCGGCCCTCCGAACCGGTAGCCAAGACAGTCGTGTCTTCGAGATCTATCGCGGTGCCGGGGGCTCTGAGGTCGATTGCATATTGAAAGTCGCCCGTGGTAGTCAGCCTGGCGTTGCGGATGCTGGCGGTCGCTGCCTGTCCCTGGTATGTCGACGTCAGTCGAACGGCCTGCTTGGCCGAGGTCAGCGTGCCGCCGTGCATCTCGAGTCTTCCTCCTTCGAGATAGGCGCCCGAGCCGTTCGCCGCACTGATGTCGGTGTCGCGCACCGAAACAAACCCGTCGCGTTCCCGCGTTTGCACACCGTGGGCGGTATCCCCCGTGGCCTTGATCTGGGTGTTCACCAGCGTGATGGAGCCGCCTCGTTCCGCCACGGCTCCGGAAGCGAGATCGCCGCTGGTGGCGATTGTCAGCCTGCCTGCCTCGATCGTGCTGCCCGGCCCGTTGGCATGCAGGGCAGAGGCGTTGCCGCCCCCGGTCGAAACGGTCCCGACCCTCAGCACGATCTTGCCGCCATCCTGCGCGTAGGCGCCATGAGAGTAGCTGGCGTTCAAGGACAGGTTGGTGTCGCTGGCATTGATGATGCTGCCCGTTCCCTGGGCATGCAGTGCGTGGGAGCCTTGCCCCTGTGGGTTGTTCCTGGCCGTGACCGTGCTGTTTGTGAGCGTCACGCGACCGCCCGCGCTGGCCCGCACGCTGGCGGATTGTGAGGCCGGCTCGGCGCTGATCGTGACCTGGTCGCCTTCGACGATGTTGCCCGCGCCGGAGACATCGATGGCCGGATCGTTGCCGGCATGGGGGATGAGACTGCCGGGCGCCAGAATGATATGGCCCTTGCCGTCCGGATCATGCAGCCTGATCTGGCTGTGCTCCGCGGCCCGGCTGATTCCTGGGAGGGCGGGCAGCGTAGCGGTGAGCAGGCTTGCCACGAGTGGGGTAACGCGGAATTTCATGGGGATCTCGCGTGCTTGCAGCCGAGGCGTCCGATACATGCCGCCTTCGCGGGCTTGGCGTTGTACCGGCGTTTGCCGAGGAGGCTGGCGCGTTGCTGTGGATCCCGCAATCTTGGTTGGTGGGGAGGTGCAAAAGAATGAGAATTTTCTCGAAAGGCCTAGGGCGTGCAAGCCTCGGCAATCACGCTGGCGTTTTCGGCACAGTGCTGGATCATGGCTGAAGAAGCCGCGTTGGTGCGTCAGGTGCGATTTGCAGCAGCGGCTGCGCTTGTTCCGCCGTAGGGCAGTATGCGTTGATGCTGCCGCAACGCGCGTAGCGGGCCTGAACATGGCGTCGTCCGACGTGTTCCTGGCGGCCAAAAGCGCATCGCCGCCCGAAGCGGCGGCGATGCTTGAAGCGTCGAATCCGGCCAGGCGTGGCGCCTGGCCGGAGCGGGTCAGAAGCCCACGGCCTGGCCGTCGCGGCGCGAATCCGACGCGGCCACGTAGCCGCCTTGCGGCAGGCGGCAGATCAGTTGCGCCGAACCAAATTCCAGGCTGTCGGCAGGCGCCACCGCGACGTTGTGGCCGCGCGCGCGCAGCGCGTCGACCACGTCCGCCGGCAGGTGCGATTCCACGTTGACCACCGGGCCTTTTTCCACGCGGAAGCGCGGCGCGTCGCTCATGGCCTGCGGGTTCTGGCCGAACGCCGCCAGGCGCGTGACCATCTGCAGATGGCCCTGGGCCTGCATCGATCCGCCCATCACGCCGAAGGACATCAGCGGCTGGCCGCCGCGCGTGACGAATGCCGGAATGATGGTGTGCATCGGCTTCTTGCGCGGCGCGACCTGATTGGCGTGGCCGGGCGTCAACACGAAGTTCAGGCCGCGGTTGTGCAGGCTGATGCCGGTGTCGGGCACCACCACGCCGGAACCGAAGCCGTGGTAGTTGGACTGGATGAAGGACACCATGGTGCCGCTGGCGTCGGCCGCCGTCAGGTAAACGGTGCCGCCGGTGGCGGGCGTGCCCGCGACCGGCACGCTGGCGCGGTCCATGGAAATCTGGCGCGCGCGCTCGGCCAGGTAGCTGCGGTCCAGCAGGGCGGCGGCGCTGGTGCGCATGTGGCGCGGATCGGCGACGTGGTGGTGCAGGTCCGCGAACGCCAGCTTCATCGCTTCGATGCTGACGTGGTAGTAGTCCGCGCTGTCGCGGCCCATGCTTTCCAGGTCGAACTGTTCCAGCATGCCCAGCGCCATCAGCGCCGAGATGCCCTGGCCGCTGGGCGGGATCTCGTGCAGTTCGTAGCCGCGGAACGATTGCGAGATCGGCGTGACCCATTCGGGGCGGTGCTCGGCAAGATCCTCGGCGCTGAGCGCGCCGCCGGTCTGACGGGCGAAGTCGGCGATCTTGCGGGCGAGCTCGCCACGGTAGAAGCTATCGCCGCCGCTTTCGGCGATGGCGCGCAGCGTCTTGCCTTGCGCGGGAAAGCGCCACCATTCGCCGGCCTGGGGTGCACGGCCCTCTGGCAGGAAGGCGGCGGCAAAGCCCGGCTCCTGCGCCAGCTTGGGCGCCTGCGTGGCCCATTGGCGGGCGATGGTGGGCGATACCGCGAACCCTTCCTCGGCATAGGCGATGGCGGGTTCGAACAGCTGCGCGAAGGGCAGCTTGCCGAACCGTTCCGACAGCGCCTTCCAGCCCGCGACCTGGCCCGGCACGGTCACCGTGCCCCAGCCGGTGCCGGGCATGGCGTCGCGGCCGGCGAAGTACTCCGGCGTCCACGCGGCGGGCGCGCAGCCGCTGGAGTTCAGGCCGTGCAGCTGGCCGTCATGCCAGACCAGCGCGAACATGTCGCCGCCGATGCCGTTCATGACGGGTTCGACCACCGTCAGCGCGATGGCGGTGGCGATGGCGCTGTCCACGGCGTTGCCGCCGGCCAGCAGCATGCGCAGCCCGGCTTGGGCCGCCAGCGGCTGGCTGGTGGCGACCGCGTTGGTGGCCAGGACCGGCATCTTCCGGGAGGCGTAGGGGAAAGACCAATCGAAGGGTAAGGACATGGAAACGGGAAACTCGTAGTGAAAATTACTGCGGCGTGATGCCGGCCTGATCGATCAGCTGCTTGGTGCGCGGGATTTCGGCCTTGATGAAGGCGGCGAATTCCTCGCGGCTGCCGCCGCGGGGCTCTGCGCCGGCTTCCGCGAGCTTACTGCGCAGCGCCGGATCGGCAAGTACTTTGTTGACGGCGCGGTTGAGCTTGTCGAGCACCGGGGCGGGCGTGCCTTCGGGGGCGACCAGACCGTACCACGGCGCGATGTCGTAGCCGGCGTAGCCCTGTTCCGCAATCGTGGGGATCTCGGGCGCCAGCGCCGAGCGCTTGGCATTGGACATGCCCAGCGCCAGCAGCGCGCCGCTCTTGGCCTGGGGCAGGCCCGTCATGATGGTGTCGAAGTACATCGAGACCTGACCGCTGAGCAGGGCGGGGATGGCTTCGCCCGCGCCCTTGTACGGCACGTGCAGGATGTCGATGCCGGCCACGGATTTGAGCATTTCGCCCGCCATGTGGGAGGTCGTGCCGGTGCCGAACGAGGCGTAGGTCAGCTTGCCCGGGTTGGCGCGGGCGTAGGCCACCATTTCCGGCAGGGTCTTGAACGGCTGCGACGGGTTGGCCAGGAGGATGTTGGGGGTGTACGCCACCATCGACACCAGCGCGAAGGCGTCGGGGTCGTAGGCCAGGCGTTTTTGCAGAAAGCGGTTGGTGACGATGGCGGCAGGGCCGCCCATCAGCAGCGTGTAGCCGTCGGGGGCCGAGCGTGCCACCGAGGCGCTGCCGATGGCCGCGGCGGCGCCCGGACGGGCCTCGACGACAAAGGGCTGGCCCAGTTCCGTCGACAGCGCGGCGCCCAGCTGGCGCGAAATCAGATCGGTGGCGGAACCGGCCTGGAACGGCACGACGATGCGCACCGGATGCTGCGGCCAGTCGGTTGCCTGGGCGCTCGCTTGGGCGGCAAAGGCCACGGCGGCGGCGCCTGCCAGCGCCCGGATGAAACGAAACTTCATGAATTCCCCTTGATCGCGTTATGGAGTGCGTGCAGGGATTAGACGCAAGCGGGCGGTGCGGGGCTATTAGTATTTGCATCCATGGATCACTGGATCCAATTTGTGTTATTTTTGCGGTTATCTATCATGGCGGCTTTCGTGGGCCTATCCATCGGCCCTAGCCCCCCGGGACTCCAATGCTGCAATTCCAGAAGACAGCCATCAGCGCCGAAGACGAGGCCTACCTGCACCTGCAGCGCGAAATCCGCCTGGGCCGCTATGCGCCCGGCCAGCGCCTGGTGCCCGAGGTGGTCGCGGCCGAAATCGGCACCAGCCGCATGCCGGTACGCGGCGCGCTGCGCCGGCTGGCTTCCGAGGGGTTGGTCGAGATCCGCGCCAACCGCGGCGCGGTGGTGCGCGGCTTGAACCAGCAGGAAATGCTGGAAGTGTTCGAAATGCGTTCCGTACTGGAAGGCCTGGCCATGCGCAACGCGGTGCAGCACATGGGCGCCGAACACATCCGCCGCCTGTCGCTGCTGCTGGAACAGCTGGAGCAGGGGCCGGGCGAACATCTGGACTGGATCACCGCGCACCGCGAATTCCACGAATACCTGTGCAGCTTCTGCCAGCAGCCGCGCCTGCTGCGCCAGATCTCGGAGCTGCATTCCGTCGTCGAACCCTACATGCGCCTGTGGGTAGCCCAGCCCGGCCGCGTCCTGCGCGTGCGCGAATCGCACCAGGAACTGATCGCCGCGCTGCAGACGCGCGACCCGGCGCGCTGCGAAGCGGCCATGCGCCAGCATGTGCTGAATACCGTGCCGGCCCTGCAGGCGTTTCTGGAACAGGCGGCCTAGGACGCGCGGCTTTGCTCTAGACTGGCGCCATCCTCCACGCGCCCGTCCCGCCATGACCGCATCCGCCGACCTCATCCGCCGCCTGGACCTGTTGCCGCACCCCGAAGGCGGCTACTACCGCGAAACCTATCGCGCCGCCGATGCCGTGACGCGCGGCGACGGCGCGCGCCGCTCGGCCAGCACCGCCATTTACTACCTGTTGTGCGACGGCGCCTGGTCGACCTGGCATCGCATCCGATCCGACGAACTCTGGCATTTCCATGCGGGCGACGCGCTGCTTGTCCATGTGCTGACGCCGGATGGCGCCTACCGCTGCTTGCGGCTGGGCGACGCGCTGAAGGATCCTGATGCCGCATTCCAGGCGGTCGTGCCGGCTGGCAGTTGGTTCGCGGCAGAGCTCGCCGACCAGGCCAGCTATGCGCTGGCCGGCTGCACGGTGGCGCCGGGCTTCGAGTTCAGCGAGTTCGAGCTGGCCGACGCCGCCGAACTGCAACGGCTGCACCCCGCGCAGGCAGGCCTGATCGCGCGCCTGGCCCGCTAATCGGCGCCCTGCGCTTGCGGCTTTTTCCTGCGGGTGAACTTGGCCTCGCTCGCCAGCACGCCCGCCACGATCAGGCCGGCGCCCACCAGCGCCAGCGCCGGCAGCCGGTCGCCGGCCAGGCGTCCGACTATGCCGCCCCACACGGGCTCGCCCGCATAGATCACGGTGGCCCGGGTGGGCGATACGGATTTTTGCGCCCAGTTCATGGTCAGCTGGATGATGGCGCTGGCCAGTCCCAGGCCGATCGCCGCGCCCGCCCACAGCCACGAGAATTCCGGCACAGCCTCGCCCATCGCCGGCATCAGTGCGAACGACACCAGGCCGGCCGTCAAGAGCTGCACGAAGGTGACGCGGCGGCTGTCGACCTTCTTGGCATAGTGGCCGATCAGGATGATCTCCGCGGCGATCGCCGCGGCCCCGGCCAGCGTCGCCGCTTCGCCCACGCTGAAATTCAGCGCGCCCGCTTGCGGACCCGCCAGCAGGATCAGGCCCGCGAATGCCAGCGCCACGCCCACCCAGCTCATCAGGCCCGGCGGCTTCTTCAGCACGGCCCATTGCAGCAGCGGCACGATGGGTACGTACATCGCCGTGATGAAGGCGGACTGGCTGCTGGTAATGGTCTGCAAGCCGTAGGTCTGCAGGAAATAGCCCAGGAACAGGGCGCAGCCGATGGCGATGCCGGCGCCTACCTCCTGGCGGGTGATGGCGGCCATGTGCTTGCGGAACATCAGCAGCGCCATCAGGCCGGCGATCGTGAAACGCACGCCCACGAAGAACAGCGGTCCGCTGTGCTGCATGGCGATGTGGATGATGAGGAAGGTGCTGCCCCACAGCATGGTGACCAGCACCAGCGCGATTTCCTGGCGGGACAGGGCGAACATCGAGGTCTTGGACTTCACGGTCTGCTTCGGGCGCTACGAAATGGCGAGCACTATACAGCGCTTCGGTGACCGCTCACCGAACAGATTCCGGGATTCCGGGCGGAGCAGGCATATAGCCAGGAGTAATATGACGCGTCCGGCGTCGTCAGGCCGCTGGTAACGACAAGCCGGTACACGCCTCGTTCTTCTCGCTCCCGCCGCGCCTTTTGGGCGGCGACGGCGAATCTGGGCGCGCATAGCGGCCACAAGAAGATATCGAGGAGAAGCGCAAGTGGAGAAGCAAGAGTCGGGCGGCTGGTATTTCGGCTGGAACATCGTAGGCGCCGCTACGGTACTCACCCTGTTGACGGTCGGCCTGCGCATGGGGGTTGGGCCGTTCTTCCTGCCCATCGCGGACACCCTGGGCTTTACGCGCAGCACGCTCTCCAGCATCGTCGCGCTCGGCATGCTCTGCTACGGGCTGGCCATGCCGCTGGCGGGGTATCTGGTCGGAACGCGCGGCACCCGCTTCGTGCTGCTTACCGGCACCGCCATCGTCGTGTTGTCGATCATCTGGACGGTCTACGCGCGCGGGCCCATCGAGTTCCTGCTGTCCTTCGGCGTGGCGCTGTCCATCGGCCTGGGCTTCACCAGCCCGGTGGCGTTGACGCCGGTGATCAGCCGCTGGTTCACGCGCCAGCGCGGCATGGCGCTGTTCTTCCTGTCCACCGGTTCCATGGCCGGCATCGCTCTGATGACGCCGACACTGACCTTTGCGATCTCCGCCGTGGGCTGGCGGGAAACCCTGCTGGGCTTCGCCGCGCTGTTCGCGCTGCTGACCGTGCCGATGGCGCTCTTCGTCATGCGCGATGAAGCGCCCGAGCACACCGATCTGCTACCGCACCAGATCATCGACAAGGCCGGGCGGGCCAAAACCGCGGCGAAGCAGCCGGCGCCCAATGTGCGCGCGGCGCTGAACTCGCTGCCGTTCTGGCAGGTGGCGCTGGGCCTGTTCGCCTGTGGTTTCAGCATGAACCTTCTGGGCACGCATGGCGTGCCCATGCTGATGGACCATGGCTTTGACGCCACCACCAGTTCGCTGGGCATAGGCCTGATCGGCCTGGTCGCCATCTTCAGCACCCTGGTCCTGGGGCGCATGTCCGACCAGGTCGAACGGCGCGCCATCCTGGCCGCGATCTACCTGGTGCGCGGGCTGGGTTTCTTCGCGCTGGTCATGGTGGGGGCGCATTGGGAGCTGTACGCCGCGGCTACCCTGGGCGGCATCGCGTGGGCCGGCAGCATCGCCTTGTCGTCGGCCATTCTTGCGGACGTCTACGGCGTGCGGCTGGTGGGCGTGCTCTACGGGCTGGTCTACCTGGGCCATCAGGTCGGCGGCATGATCAGCTCATGGCTGGGCGGCTGGGCCTACGAAACCTTCGGCACGCATTGGGTGGCCTTTGGCTCGTCGGGGACGCTGCTGCTGGCGGCCGCCTTGATTTCCCTGCGCCTGCCGGCGCGGGGCTTGCCGCGCGGGGTGGCGGTGGCGGGGCGTTGAGCCCCGCGGACTGCAGGCCGATGCTGCCCGCAGCGTCTGCCATCGCGTCCGTGACGCCGGACGCGATGGCCTCTGAGGCCGTCCTAGCGGTCCTTCAGCAAGGACACCAGTTCCGGCACGTAGCGGTCGCCGCCGCCTTGCGTGACGGCCTGATCGAACGTGTGCTGCACGGCCGCGCCGATTTCCCGCACCGCGCCCGTTTCCGCGGCCATGGTGTTGTAGTAGGAAAGATCCTTCTGCGCATTCGACATGAAGAACCGCAGCGAGGACGGGTCCTGCTCCAGCAGGTAGGGCTTGATGCGTTCCAGCGCCACGCCGCCGCCGCCGCCCTTGGCCAACACTTCGGCAAACACCGCCGGGTCAATATCCGCGCGCAGCGCGCAGGCCGCGGCCTCCGACAGCAGCGCGACCACGCCCAGCGACACGTAGTTGTGCAGCAGCTTCATGCGATGGCCGGCGCCGATGGGGCCGGCGTGCGTGATGTTTTCGGCGAAGCAGGCCAGCAGCGGCTTGCATTCCTCGAACAGCGCGGCGTCGCCGCCCACCAGCAGGTTGAGCCGGCCTTCGGCGGCTTCCTTGGGGGTGCGCGTCATCGGCGCATCGAGGAAGCGGCCGCCGGATTCCGTCACGGCCTGCGCCACCTTGACGGTGGAAGAGGGGATCGCCGTCGAGCAATCGATGATGACCGTGCCCGGACGCAGGCCCGCCAGCACGCCGCCTTCGGACAGCAACACGGCTTCGACCTGCGGGCTGCCGGTAACGCAGAGGATGATCACGTCAGACTGGGCCGCCAGCGTGGCGCCATCGGTCACGCTGGTCGCGCCCGCTGCCTTCAACGCGTCCAGGGGCTGGTTGCCCGGATGTTCCAGCACGGTCAGCGCATGACCATGCTTGACCAGATTGCTTGCAATGCCATGGCCCATGAGGCCGATACCAACCATGCCGACTTTCGCCATCTTCCACTGCTCCTGCCATGTAGGGGTTTGTTATGGCGTAAATCTTACTCTGACTTGCGGATCGTCCGCGCCGCGATCACAGGTTTGCGGGTAGCGGTGCCGGCCGCGGTCTTCTTTGCGATACTTGAGGTATTCCGCGTGAAAAAACCAGGCTTGAGCATGACAGACTCCATTCCTTCCGGTTTCGCGCCATGGCGCCCCAGCAGCCCCTTCATGGAGCACTTGGCGGAGCTCGGCGCGCTCTACAAGCGCGACGCCGATTGCGTCCTGGCGCTGCGCGTAGGGCAGGCGCACACCAACATGCACGCCATCGCCCATGGCGGCCTGCTGGCCACGCTGGCCGACAGCGCGCTGGGCCACACCATCGCCGAGCAGGCGCAGGCCTCGGTGGTCACGGTGCAGATGTCGGTGGAATATTTGAACCCGGTCAAGCCCGGGGATTGGCTCGAAGCCCATGTCCGCATCGACAAGCAAGGCCGCCGGCTGATCTACGCCACCTGCCTGCTGCAGGTCGAAGGCCGCGTCATGCTCAAGGCCAACGCGGTCTTCGCGGTGCGCGCCGCGCCCGCGCCGGCTTCCGACGGTTGAGCTTCTTTGGGGGCTACAAGTAAGGCGTAGCCAGCCAGATCACCTTGTTGCGCAGGCGCTTGGCGAACGGCGCGCGCAGCAGGTTCTCCAGCGTCTCGCGCTGGCCCTGCGCGATCAGGCCGTCGACCCGCGCGCCGATCCAGCGCGCCACGCCGGGATCGTAGATCTCGGTGTCCAGCTCGAAGTTCAGCCGCAGGCTGCGCGGATCCAGGTTGGACGAACCCACATAGGCCCAGGCGTCGTCCACCGTCATCAGCTTGGAGTGGTCGAACGCGCCATGCGAGCGCCAGACCCGGCAGCCCGTGCGCACCACCTGGTCCAGCTGGGCCGTCATCGCGTAGTCCACCAGCCGCAGGTTGTTCTTGCCCGGAATCACGATGTCCACCACCACGCCGCGCCGCGCGGCCGTGGCCAGCGCGCCGATCAGCGTCTGGTCGGGCAGGAAATAGGGCGACTGGATGCGCACATGGCGCTGCGCCACCGCCAGCGCGCCCAGCAGCATATTGTGCGTACTGCCCAGCGCGCGGTCCGGGCCGGACGGCACGCAGCGCATCGGCACGTCGCCCGTGGGGGGCAAGGCCTCGGGGTCGAACCAGGGCCTGGCCGGCAGCGATTCGTGCGTCGTGAAGTTCCAATCGTGCGCAAACACCGACATCAGCTGCGTCACGATCGGTCCTTCCACCCGGAAGTGCGTATCGCGGTTGGTGTCGTCGCCTGCCAACGCGCTGACGAAGGCCGCGCGCACGTTCATGCCGCCGGTAAAGCCCAGGCGTCCATCCACCACCAGCACCTTGCGGTGGCTGCGCAGATTGGCATAGGGCATGCGCAGCACGCCCAGCGGATTGGTCATGAAGCGCGCCACCGGCACCCCGCCGCGCGACAGCATGCGCACGATGGGCGGGCGCGAGTACTTGGAGCCGATGGCGTCGATCAGCACCCGCACCTCGACCCCGCGCTCGCGCGCCTCGATCAGCGCCTGCGCCATCTCCCGCCCGATCGCGTCGTTGTCGAAGATATAACTCTGCATCGCCACCGCGTGGCGCGCTTCGCGGATCGCCTGCAGCATCGCCGGATAGGCCTCGTCGCCACCCGCCAGCGGCCGCACCGCGTTGCCGCCCAGCAGGCGGAAACGGCTGACGCGGTCGCCCAGCACCTTCAGCGACGCGAACTGCTGGCCCGAGATCGGCGCCACATCCACCGGCGCGGTCTCGACCTGCTCCGCATCCACCACCATCGCCTCGTCGCGTTGCTGCGACAGCCGCGTCTTGCGGATCCGGTTGATGCCCGCCACAAAATAGAACAGCGCGCCGAACAGCGGCGAAAACAGCGCCACCCCCACCCAGCCTATGGCCGCCCGCACGTCCTGTTTGGTCATCGCGGCATGCACCGCCGCGCCCGTCCCGGCCACGATGCTGATGGCAAATACCAGATGGGGCCAATAATCGATCAAGATTGCGTGTATGCGGTCCATGGCGATGGCGTAAGCGCGGCCTCCGTAGATGATCAATGGCGAAGGATAGCAAGGTGGCCCGCGCTGGCAAGAGGGGCGGCGGGGCTGGTTTCACACGGATTAAAAAAACGTGCTAGAATTCGGCCTCTTCGTTGTTGAGCAGCTTTCGAAAGCAGCACGGCAAAGAAGAAAAGCAGTATCAGAGGTGGCTGTAGCTCAGTTGGTAGAGTCCCGGATTGTGATTCCGGTTGTCGTGGGTTCGAGCCCCATCAGCCACCCCAAAATTTCCTTGGAAAATAGCCGCTTAAAGCGGCTATTTTCTTTTGTGCCGCCTACTCTTTGGGGGCAAGAACTCGGGGTGGCGGCAGGGCGCGGTGTAGGACTGTCCGTCCCGGTTGATGAAGACGATCATTGATTCGGGGCTTGCCGACTTTCCGTCTCGCGCTTTGCGGTCCAGATTCGCTATGGCATAGCCGTGTTCAATGCCGAATTGGAACGCGATTGCCAGTAGGGCGATTTCCCCATGCGCGCGTACCGGCGCCTTGGCACATCTCCTGTCGGGTCTCCTCACATCCTACTCACTGCGCACTAGCGACCACGTTTTTCCCGCCTGTACCTAGGAATTCCGGACACGGCATAGTGCATCTGCTTTCGATGTTGATGCCGCTGCGTTTCGTGCAGCGGACGGCCGAACTGTTTCACGGCGCGAGGGCGATTTAGTCGCCGTAGGCGATTGAGCGAAGCTTGCCGTCTCCGAACTGTTCGAAGCGAGCGCCAAAGGCGCGTCCACTAAGGCGCATAAGAAGCGTCCCAATGGCACGAACAGTTCTCGAAATCCTGAACCCGATAACGTCTGCCGCCGAGGCGTCCTAGCGGTTCGGCTCCATGTGACCGGCTATTGCCAAAAAAAGCCCGCTCGAGGCGGGCAACTGACCTGCAGCGATTCGGATACAGATCGTTGGAGATTGTTAAAGTGAGAAGGCTTGCCCCCAATTGCACGCACAAGTGGGCGTCGACATCGCATATGGAGAAAAAATGTCGAGAGTAAAAAATGCCGCCTTGTTAGCCTTTGCCACGGCTTTGATCGCTGGTTGCAAAACAACGGTTGAGACTGAGGTCAGCCTATCCGACCTGCTTACCTCTCCGACCAAGCAACTCGCAGGCAATCTACTGGTGGAGGTTCCAGCCTGCGAAAGTCTTGAGGATTCGCGCCAGCCCTCGGAGGTCTTGCTGGACGTGCAGCAAGCCGTTCCAGGCATTTTTTCCGATGCCAAGTACGCGGAGTGTTACCGGAAGGGGTTCAATTCATTCGCACGATTCTCATTGCCGATTTTTCTCGACAAAGACAGGGACGGAAAGCTCGCGTCGGATTCGCACATCAACTTGGGATCCAATGAGGAGGGGCTACTGTCGGTCGGCGTTCCTCAGAAAATCAAGGCCAAGATTGTCGCTGCTCAAAAAAATTCTCCGATCGGCGCCCAGGACTTGAAGTTCACCATCAAGGTCAGGAATGACACGGGTAAAGACTTCGCGTTTTTCGCCCTTGCGGTCTTCATTGATCAAGCGCCGCATGTGTTCAGTACGTTGACCTCCAAGGCGGGAGGGGCGTTCGTCGTGACGCTATCAGACGTTTCGGCGAAAGCCGCCGTTGACAATGGGGGCGCATTGGTTTTGCTGCACAAGTCGGAATAGTGCTCCTCTCTGTTTTTGCGCAAGCGGTGTTGGTAATCCCCCCATTTTTAGCGATTGCCAGAAGTAGGAACGCTACGCGGCCATGGCCGACCGCTGTTTTGGGGTAAATCCACCCAGAGCCATATTTGGGCGCTCGTGATTGTAGGACCACATCCACTGCGTGGCGACGCGCTGTACGTGGTCCAGATTGTCCCAGTGATATTGGGACAGCCATTCGTAGCGCACGGTCCTGTTGAACCGTTCGACGTAGGCGTTCTGTTGTGGCTTGCCCGGCTGGATATATTCGAGCTTTATGCCCTATGCCCCGGCCCACTCGACAATTGCCGCGCTCAAGTATTCGGGTCCGTTATCGCACCGAATGGCTAAGGGCTTTCCCCTCTAGCCGATGATCTGCTTTAGCGTGCGGATCACGCGCTCGGACGGCAGCGAGAAGTCAACCTCAATGCCCAGTGCCTCGCGATTGAAATCGTCGATCACGTTGAACACCCGGATGCTGCGCCCATCGGCAATCTGGTCATGCATGAAGTCCATCGACCATACCTGGTTCACGTTGGTCGGCACGGTCAGTGGCTCAGGCGTTTGCCGAATCAGCCGTTTGCGCGGCTTGATCCGCAGGTTCAGTTCGAGTTCGCGATAGATCCGGTACACACGCTTATGGTTCCAGCCAAAGCCTCGAACATTGCGCAGATACAGGAAGCACAGACCGAAGCCCCAGTTGCGGTGGTTGTCGGTCAGACGCAGCAGCCAGTTGGAGATCTCTTCGTTCTCAGCGTCCGCCTTGGCGACGTACCGATAACAAGTCTGGCTGACCCTGAACGCCTCGCAGGCCATCCGGATAGATGCGCCGCGATTCTGCACGGCGCGTAGGGCCATCTCGCGGCGGCGAGAGGGCCTCGGCACTTTTTTTCTAGCGCCTCCGTCACGATCTCGGTCTTGAGCTTCTCCTCGACGTACATCTTGCACAGCCGGGCGTTCTCGGCCTCCAGCTCCGTCATGCGCGCCATCAGCGATACATCCATGCCGCCATGCTTGGAACGCCACTTGTAGACCGTAGCCGAGCTGATGCCCTGCTCTTGGCACAGCTCAGGAACGGCAAGACCAGCCTCCACGCGCTTGATGGCTTCAATGATCCGGCTATCCGTAAATCCCGACTTCTTCATGCGGTAGAACTCCTCAACGAGAAAATTCTGCTACTGACCTCATCGCTTTTGCGGGGGGATTACCAGGTGACGAGCGATAGCTGGGACGAGCTTGCGCGCAGCTATACGGCTCTGACCCTGCAATATGCCGAGTGTGCCGCCAGGCATCGCGCGACGGTTGATGCATGGTCAAGATAGCTTTAGATGTAGTGGGCTTGAGACACGCACAGGGAAGAGTCGGCATGCTAGCGGACACACGATGTGTTACATGAGGAGGGAAGCATTGCGTTAGTTTCGCCACACTGAGTAGATTTTTCTTTGTGCATAGATCGTGCAAGGGTAATCTTGACTCGGAAAAAAGGGGGGTGACCAATGAGGCGAGTCTTCCCCCGCGCATTGAACTTCGGAGTTCCAAGAAATGGAAGCGACTGGGAACATGAAGTGGCGGGAAATTTGATGGCACCTAAGAAAAAGCACTTGTCACTTCAATTGCCAGTCGAGTTTATTGATGATCTAGGCAAAACAGAATCTCTTCAAGAGATCCTTGTTGTCGTGGCAAAGTGGTTCAAAGAGATGTTCGAGGCGGATCGTGCATCTATCACTTTGCCGAAAGACAATTCTCAACTTCGCGTGGTGGCGCTCGATGGCAATCGAGCTATCGACTTAGATATGACTGTTCCGATTGGCGGAACTATGGTCGGCCGCGTCTTCAGTCGAGCACAAGCGGAAATTTGCGATGACCTTGCTGCGTCAGCCGATTTGGATTGTCTAATCCTTGCGTCTAAGGGTCTAGGCTCTTGTCTTGACGCTCCATTGCGTTGTGGTCCGCACTGCTATGGAACGATCAACGTCGGCCGTATAGGTCGGAATGCGTTTACTCATGCCGATCGTCGCAAGCTCGAAGCCTTGGCGATTTGGATTGCGGCGTTAGTCCGAGTGCATCTGCAAGTGGAAGAGCTGACCTATCTTTCCCAAACCGACCCTCTCACGCAGATCATGAATCGGAGGGCATTCACTGAGCACTTCCAAGCCAGCCGGGCAAAAGGGCGCCGTCGTGCTGTTGGGCCCGGATTCGGATTTGGATTCGCCGTGGTCGATATCGATCATTTTAAGCAGATCAACGATTCACACGGCCATGATGCGGGAGATGTCGTTCTGGCATTCGTCGGAAAAATGATGAAAGACTTTTTCCGTGGAGACGACTTTGTCGCCAGGTTCGGGGGCGAGGAATTTTGTATTTTGATGCAGGATGTTGACGAGGCGGGAATGCGAAGTGCGCTTGAACGATTTCGTATTGCCTTAGGCAAATCTGTTGTCAACCATCTCAGTGGGCAGGTATCTGTCACGGCTAGCATTGGCGCTGTGTTAGTACTGGCCCCAGATGCCGGGATGGATCGAGCTTACAAAAGTGCAGATGTAGCCTTGTATGAGGCGAAGGCCAATGGGCGGAATCGTGTTCAGCTGGCCTCCGCAATCAATGGCTAGCATGCGTCGAGAGCATGCGACGAGGTAGTGCTTCTTGCTGCAATTGCATGCTCTGTTACCCATATCGCACTCTGTGTCCAGTCCGTCCGCCTTGGTCAGAACGTGACCCTAACCCAGTTTTTTAGTACCGATCTAAATTAGAGAAAAACGGTGTCTGACTACAATTTAGCGAGCGAGTTGTAGTCTGACACCTTTATTTTCAAGGCACCTGGTGCAGGCGCAGCAGGGCGTTATGCACCCCCAGCAAGTGTCGAAATCCGAGTTCAAAGCGCGGGGGCTTGAACTGTTTCGGCAGGTCGAAGCCAGGTGCGAGCCTATCGTCGTGACCGACCACGGTAAGCCCGCGCTGCGGGTACCTGATATCGGCCGGTGCGATTGCCGTCATGGCAAAAGTCCTGTTCATGTCCGATCCACCTCCTCCCTTGTCGTTCGCGTGGCCGCCTCTTCGAAAGCCGCGCGGAAGCGCACGATCTGGGGGTGCTGTTCCGCGCTCTTGCGCACGATTAGGCAGACCTGCATCGGCGCAACGCGCAGCGCCAGATCCAGCACCCGCGCGCGACCCGTGTCCGCATACGCCATAGCGGTTCGCCTGGGCGCGGCCGTCAGCAGCTTCGCCGATGCCACGATGTCCAGGGCCTGGATATAGGTGGGCGTCTCCACCACGGGATGCGGCAATACCAGGCCCTGGCGCAGGAACGCCTCGGTAAGCGCGCGCCGAACGCTTGAACTGGGGCGCTGCAATACCCAGTCGCACTGCGCCAGGCTGGCATACCCGGGTTTCTTCAAGCGGGTCGCCGGATGATCCGGCCCGCAGACTACGCACACGTCGTCCTCGTAGAGGTTGATGAAGGATAGCGACGCCGCGTCGCGCCCCTGTGCGGCCATGTCCGGCGGCAGACGGCCCAACACGCAGTCCAGATCCCCCGCGAGCAGGCGCTCCAGCAGGTCCTGCGCGCTGCCCTCGCTGGTACGCAGATAGCAGCCGCCCGCCTGGCGGAAGCGCTCGACGGCAGGGGGCAGAAGCACCGTGAACGCCTGCGGCACGACTCCCACCCGCAGCACCTCGTTCTCGCCGGTGTCGAGCCGGTCCAGCATCGCGCCCAGCTCGTCAAAGTCGTTCAGCAGGACGCGCAAACGCGGGGCCAGCGCCAGGGTCTGCGGCGTCGGCGCCACGCCCTGGCGGTCACGCGTGAACAACTTCACTCCCAACAAGGTCTCGACGTCGGTAAGCATGGCGGTGGCAGCCGGCTGGCTGATGCTCAGGCGCCGCGCCGCCTTGCGCAGGGTACCGTCCTGCAGCAGATACTCGATCAGGGCGAGGTGGCGGAATTTCAAGTGCGAGAGGGCTGCGCGCGAGCGTTGGGTCATCAGGAGTGCGCCATGGAAGCGTGGAGGAGGCCGAAGCAAGGGCCCCAAGCCGTCCCATGTGAAAACCAATACCTATCACATAAGAGGAATTATTGAATTTTAACTTTTAACGCAGCTCACTACACTTTTCCCCACAGGTTCAAGAAACCGACCAACACACGGGGAACGTCATGAATTCACGCTCGCGCGCCGCCAGGCGCACTCTGCTCGCCGCCATCCTGCTCGGCACGGGATTGGTTGGCGCCGGCGCCGTCCACGCGGCGTGGCCCGAGGACCAGGCCATCAAGGTCATCGTGCCTCAGGCCGCCGGTGGCACCAACGACACCGTCGCCCGGCTGATCGGCGTCGAACTCGGCAAGGCCCTGGGTCAAAGCGTGGTGGTGGAAAACCAGCCCGGCGCGTCCGGCGCCATCGGCATGCAAGCCGCGGCGCGCTCGCCGGCCAATGGCTACACCCTGGCGATTGCTTCCGACACGGCGGCCGTCCTCAGCGCCACGCGCAAGATGGGTTGGCGGCTGGACCGCGACATGATGGGCGTGGCCCTGGTCGGTGTACAGCCCATGGCCGTGGCCGTCTCCGCCCGGTCCGAATACCGCAGCCTGGCGCAGTTGATCTCGGCCGCCAAGGACAAG
The DNA here is from genome assembly GCF_048541815.1 of Achromobacter sp. PD1. NCBI lineage: Bacteria > Pseudomonadati > Pseudomonadota > Betaproteobacteria > Burkholderiales > Alcaligenaceae > Achromobacter > Achromobacter sp. PD1. The sequence continues at coordinate 4,069,102 of NZ_CP183349.1, read as the reverse complement.
CCCGACACCGTCGCCTTCGGTACATCTGGCCTGGGTACCTCGCAGCACATCATCGGCGAATGGCTGGCGCACCTGGCCGGCGTGCAGATGATCCACGTGCCCTACAAGGGGGGCGGCCAGGCCGTCACTGACCTGGTGGCGGGCAACACGCCCGCCGCCGTGCTGGGATTCGCGCCGCTGCTGGCGCAGGCGCGCAACCACGCCGTGCGCATCGTCGCGATCACCACCGCAGAGCGCAATCCCGCCACGCCCGAGGTGCCGACGCTCAAGGAGCTTGGCTACTCCGATATCACCCGTTCCCAGTGGGTGGGCGTAGTGACGCCGCGCGGCACGCCGCCCGCCATCGTGAAGCGCCTCTCTGACGCAGTCGGCGACATCGTTCGCCAGCCGGCCATCCAGGCCAAGCTGATGGAGATTGGCGTCACTCCCAACCCCATGGACGGCGCCACGTTCGATGGCTTCATCCACAAAGAAGTGGCCGACTATGGAAGTCTGGTCACCCAACTGCATATCAAGCTCGACTGATCCGGAGACAGTACATGCCGCAAGCGAAACAACAGCCCAATGTGGTCCTGATTCTGGCCGACAATCTCGGCTGGGGAGAGTTGGGCTGCTACGGCGGCGGCGCCATCCGCGGCGCGCCGACGCCGCGCATAGACGCCTTGGCCGCGCAAGGCACCCAACTGCTCAACTTCAACGTTGAAAGCGACTGCGTGCCCACGCGCTCGGCTTTGATGACCGGTCGCCATCCGGTGCGCACGGGCGCCATGCAGTCGGTGCCCGCGGGGCTTCCCCAAGGCCTCATTCCCTGGGAACGCACGCTGGCGGAGGCCTTCTCGGCGCAAGGATACGCCACTGCCATGTATGGCAAGTGGCATCTTGGCGACAAGGAGGGACGCTATCCCAAGGACAAGGGCTTCGACGAGTGGTACGGCATTCCCCGCACGACCAACGAAAGCATGTTTCTAGACGCCGTGGGCTTTGATCCTGAAGAGGTCGAAGTGCCGTACGTCATGGAAGGGCGCAAGGGCCAGCGCGCCGAAAAGCGCGAACTATACGACTTGGAAATGCGCCGCCGCATCGACGAGGAACTGACCCGACGCAGCTGCGAGTTCATCGGCCGCCACGCCGGCAATACCCCCTTCTTCCTTTACGTGCCGCTGACTCAGCTGCACTTCCCGACCATTCCTCACCGCGGCTTCGAAGGCCGTACCGGGAAGGGCGATTTCGCCGATTCGCTGGTGGAGATGGACGCCCGCGTCGGGCAGATTCTCGACGCCGTGCGGGATGGCGGCATAGAGGATGACACCGTGTTCATCTTCGCTAGCGACAACGGCCCGGAGTACCGGCGCCCTTGGCGCGGAAGCGCCGGCATGTGGACAGGCACGTACCATACCTCGATGGAGGGCTCGCTGCGCGTGCCACTGATCGTGCGCTGGCCCGGCCAGGTGCCGGCCGGCCGCCAGACCAATGAGATTGTGCACGTCGTGGACCTGTTTCCCACCCTGGCCCGCATCGCCGGCCTGGAAGTCCCCTCGGACCGACCCATCGACGGCGTTGACCAATCCGGCTTTCTGCTGGGCAAGCAGGAAAAATCGGCGCGCGAGGGCTTCGTCTACTACATCAAGACCGAGCTGCGCGCCGCCAAATGGCGCGACTGGAAGATGCACTTTGTTTGGGAGGTCGAACCCAACGCCGGCCCCAATCACCTGGAGACGCCCTACGTGTTCAACCTGGTGCAGGATCCGAAGGAAGAGACCGACGTCAACAGCACGCAAGGCTGGGTGCGCGGACCCATCCGCCGCATGATCAATGCCTTCCAGGACTCGCTCAAGACGCACGCGCCCATACCGCCGGGCGCGCCGGATGACTACGTGCCTTCGTATGGCATGACGTCCGCGAATCAGGAAAATGCCGGCGGTGCATCTTGATGACACGCGAGGCGCAAGCCGCCTGCCATATCGACCCGGCCATTCTCGCTGCCGGCGATACGGCCGGTGACGCGACCGCCGGGTTGGCGAAGGTATTTCCGAGTTTCGATGTCATCTATCTCGTCGACACCGACCCCGCGGTCCTCGAAGCCTGCATGCGAGCGATGCGTGGCGTGCAGGCCATGCTGGGCATTAGCCTGGATTATCCGGACGGCTTGGATCCGCGCCGGTCAGGCGCGGCGCCGGCGGATGTGCTGCTGCGGGAAGCGTTGCTGTTCCGGCTGACTGCCTTCGCCACCATAGCTGCGCGCCAGGGCCTGAAGCTGTCCACGGTAGGCTGTCATGGCGCGCTCGCGCTGGATGTGGCCGACGACGAGCGCACGACGCAGGTGGTGGCGCGCTCGGTGCAGCATTTCGACGCCGCGCTTTCCCTCGCAGTCGCCGCGGGAAGTCGCGGCATTGCGGTTGCGCATCACTGCGGCGTGCGTGCGGTTCGCGAAGCCTGGCATGACGAGGTCGTCGCCCCTTCGTACCGCTGCGAGGGCGTTGCAATAGCGTCTCGCGTCGACCGCTACCGCGTGCGGTATTGCGCGCCGCTTGCCCTCACCCCGGCGTGATGGTTTGGGCGGGCTACATCGCGATGTGCTGAGCGAGGCTCCGAGGGGCCATCACTCAACCCGCCACCGCCCCGCCTCATCATCCCGCAACCTTGCACCGGCCCACACAACCCGCCCCAACACCCGCACCGATGCCCCGTTCTCCAGCGGTATGTCATCGTGCAAGGAATTGAACGAGCGCGCCACCCATTGTCCGGTAAGCCGTTCCCTGGCCACCGTCTTGACGATCATTTTGCCGTCGTAGTTGATGGCATAGACGCCGCCGGCGGCGATGTCTTGCAGCGTCAGGCTTTCGTTGGGGACCACCAGCAAGGCAGCGCCGTCACGGATGACGGGTTCCATGCTGTCGCCCTTCGCGTAGACGACTCGGCCCCGGCCGTTGTCCGCGCCTACCGATCTGAGGAATGACTTGCGGAACTGGATCATGCCGGTCTGCTCTTCGGCGTGGTTCTCGATGGGGTCGCCCGCCGCCAGCCGCACGTCGGCCAGTTCCGGGACCTTCTCGAACCTGTCGTTGGCCGCGGGCGGTTCGCCCACGCCTACGTTGGCGACCACGCCTGTCTGGGTGCTGATCCGGACCCGGCCTTCGCGCTCTGTCTGGCGCGTGGTCTTGCCGCCTTCCCAGGGGGCCGCGGGCGGGCAATCGACGCGCATGGGGAACTCGTCGCGGGACAAATAGCTGTCCACCAGCGTATCGCTGCGCAGGACCGTCGGCATTTGCGGCGCGGCAGTCCCAGGGGATACGTCAATCCCCAGCTTCAATTGCGCGATCGCCAGCGCAAGCGCGCCTTGCAATTTGTTCAGCTGATCCGGGGGCAATGCCCGCACCTGTTCTTCCGGGATGCCCGGGAAGGGCCACGGAGGGGGGGCCAGCACCGCTGCGGCCAGGGATCCATCGCGCGCAGGCAGTTTCGGGGCGGTGCCGTCATACAGCCATTGCGCGTTCACGCGCAGCAGCGGGGCGACCTTGATGCAGGTCGCCATGTCCATGCCGTTGGACCCATTGAACCAATGCGTCGCGGCGCCGGAAGAGGCGCCGGCGGCCTTCCATAGGTCTGTCTTGGTAAGGCGTGGCTCGGCCGCGTCCGCCCGGCGGGCCGCTTCCTCGTTGAACGCCTGTGTGATTCGCTTCTGAAAGGTCATCTTAGGATGCTAAACAAAAACAATCTTAGTTGGCTTGCATTTAGAATCTTAGCATTCTAAGATTTAAGAATGATAGCGAGGTAAGACTGGCGGGGATGCAAAAACACGCATGAACTACTACAGCCACAACATCGGTGACTACGCACAGGCTACGGCGCATCTGAGCCTGCTCGAGGATGCCATCTACAGCCGCCTGCTGCGTCGGTACTACGCCGAAGAGCAGCCCATCGTGGACAACCTGCAGCAGGTATTCCGGTGGGTGGGCGCCCGTAGCGAAGAAGAAAGAGAGGCGGCCGCGCAGGTGCTGGCCGAGTTCTTCGTCCTGCGCGATGGCCATTGGCACAACAAGCGGGCGGACGTGGAGATTGCCGCGTATCACGTCAAGGCCGAGACCGCCAAGGCCAACGGCAGGCGAGGCGGCCGGCCCAGGCAGGGCGGGCGCAATCCGGAACAACCCAGCGGGTTTCCCATGGGTTTCGACGAGCAACCCGGCCATGGCCCGGCAGAAGGCGGATCGGAAGCTAACCAAGAACCAGGAACCAAGAACCAGGAACCAACAGAACAGGCCTCCCGCAAGCGGGGAAGCGGATTCGATGCTTCCGTGATCGAACTGCCGGATTGGTTGGACCGCGAGGACTGGGTCAGCTGGATCGCCGACCGCAAGGCCCGTAAAAAGCCGGTGACGCAGGAGGGCGCCAGGCGCCAGCTGCAACAGCTTGCCGCCTATCTGGCCGCAGGGCACCGGCCAGGCGCCGTGATCGCAAACAGCATCGCGGGCGGGTATCAGGGCCTCTTCCCGCCGCGGACATCCGCTACAGCCGGCCAACAACCGGCAGGCAGGGCGCAACGCCTGGCCGACTGGACCGAGGAGCTGCGAGAAGTACTGGCCGACGATGGCAGGCCGCGCGAGCGGTTCATGGGGACGATCGATGCAACCCGCTGACATCCCTTCCGCCACCATGGGTGCGTTGGTGGTGAACGAAATGCTGCTGATGTACGGCGCCAAGTTCGCGCAGCAATGGCAGGGCCTGACCGCCCGCGAGTTGAAGGATTCATGGAACCAGAAGCTGGCGGGCCTGGACGAGGTGCACGTGCGCCGCGGCCTGGTCGCCTGCCTGACTCAGGAATGGCCGCCGACGCTGCCGCAGTTCATCAAATTATGTTGCCCGTGGATGGTCCCTGAAGTGGCGTATCACGAGGCCGTGCGCGGCCTGTCCGCGCGCAGGCGCGGCGAGCGCGGCGCCTGGTCGCATCCGGCGGTGTACTGGGCTGCGGTGGGCGTGAGCACGGTGGATCTGCTGGGCTGCACCTACGGGGCCATCAAGGCGCGCTGGGAGAAGACGCTGAACGAGGAACTGGCGAAGGGCGTGTGGGCGGATATCCCGCTGCCTCGCCCAGCGCTGCCGGCGCCCGGCCAGACGCTGGCCACGCGCGCCGAGGCCGAGGCGGCGCTCAAGAAAATGGGCGCGCAGAAGGTTCTGAGGGACCGTGGATGTCCGCCCCGGAGCTGGATCGAAAAGTGGGAGGCGCGCATCGCGCGCGGCGACCACCCGAGCAAGGGCATCGCCGACATGCTCAAGCGCGCCAAGGGCGAAAGCCAGGATACGGAGGGCCGTCTGAAGAACGGTTCCAACGGCAAGACAGGTAAACAATGCGAGGTGGCTGATGAGTAAATTGACGGGTGACGATCTGATCTGGAACTGGGCCCGATGGACCTGGTCCGGCGCTACGGTGGGAAACATGGAGGTGTATCTCTCCGAAGAGGAGGACTACCGGCCCATCAACCATCACCACGCCATGGAGGTCGAGGCGATGCACGCCGCGCTGCCTTGGCATGAGCGCATGATCATCATTGCCGAATATCCGCAGAAGAACGTGATGTTCGGCCAGCTGGACGGCAGGGCGCGCCGCGCGAAGGCGCTGGTCTGGATTGCCGACACGACCGGCGTGGCCCTGACCGAAACCGAATACAAGTTGTACCTGGGCCTTTTTCGCGGCCTGGTGGAAAGGAGGCTGGCGTGAAGTACGCGCACGAGGTGATGGATCTGATGGCCTGCTATCCCGGCCGCTCATTCCGTTTGATGGAGCTGGTCCGTCATGTGTCACGCGGCCGGTGTCTTTCTGTTCCTGAAAAGACACGCCTGCAAAGAGGCATCCAGCGCGCCATGGATGCGCTGCAGGATACCGGCAGCGTGCTGATTCAAGAGCCCCAGCAAGGCGGGCACGGACGTACCTATGCATGGCGTGTGACGGTTCCGTCACAAGACCCCGCCCCATAGGTCACGCAATCGGTCACAATTTGTCCGGGGCATTGCGCCCCAAGCAAATGCAGCCCTGGCCACGTGCCGGGGCTTTTTGTTTTCGGCGCATGGCTTCGGTTTTTATGGGCGGGGCAGGGGGCGAACTTCTTTGCACAGCGTGTGACGATTCCGTCACAAGACCTCGCCCCATCGGTCACGCAATCGATCACAATTGGTCCGGGGCATTGCGCCCCTGACAAATGCAACCCCGAAATACAGCCCCGGCCACGTGCCGGGGCTTTTGCATTTGGGCGCGATGTTTCGGCGCCTGTCTTCTTCAGCAGGAATCCAACTCCATGAGCGTTCAGATCAGCATCACTGAAAACCAGCTGGTAGAGGACCTCGCCGCATTCTTCAAGACCTTGGTCGACTGCGACGTTGTCCGCGGTTTGCCTGGCTGGGTTCCCGCGCCACCGCGCGAGTGCGTCGTCATTACTCCGCTGGCGGCGCAGGGCCTTTCCGTGCCGGTCATGACCTATGCCGATCCGTCGACTGCGGCGGGGAAACGAATCATGACCCAGGCCACGCACTGGTCTGCCCGGGTGGATGGCTACGGGGCGCGGGCCCTGGACCTGGCGCTCACGTTGTCGATTGCCTTGCGCAGCCAGTACGGGTGCGAGTTCCTGGGAAAGCTGGGAAGAACTCAACCGCTATACGCGGGCGAGCTCAAGCAATTGCCCTTCGAGAGCGGAGAAAGCCAGACCTTCGAGCGGTGGTCGTTCGACGCCGTCCTGCAGTTCAACCCTTCCATCAGCGTGCCGCAGCAGTTTGCGGACCACCTTCACGTGGGCCTCATCGAGGCCGACACCACCTACCCTACGGGAGCTTAATCCTATGTCCATTCCCGCCAGTGAAATCGTCCAGGTCGTGCCTGGCGTGATCGCCGCCGGCGGATCGGCGCTCGATTTGAACGGCCTGATCCTGACCCACGATACTGCCGTCCCCATCGGCACCGTCCAGAGCTTCGCGACTGCGCGCGACGTCCAGCGCTTCTTCGGTCCCTCCTCGACCGAAGCCGCCCTGGCCGACGTCTACTTCAACGGCTTCGACAACTCGACCCGCAAGCCGGGCAATCTGCTGTATGCCCAATATCCGGCGGCAGCGGTTTCCGCCTATTTGCGTGGCGGCTCGATGGCCGCCGTGACGCTGGCCCAGCTGCAGGCGCTGTCCGGCATCCTGACGGTCAGCGTGGATGGCGTGGCCAAGACTTCCTCCAGCATCGACCTGTCGACGGCAACGGGCTTTTCGAACGCCGCCTCGATCATCGAAGCGGCGTTCACCGCCATGGGCGCGACCTGCGCTTATGACGCGCAGCGCGCCGCTTTCGTGATCACCTCGGCGACCGACGGCGCCGCCAGCACGGTCTCCTATGGCAGCGGCACCCTCGCATCGGGCTTGAAGCTGACGCAGGCCGCAGGCGCCCTGGTGTCGCATGGGGCTGCGGCCGGCGTCCCGGCGGTGGACATGGGCCGGATTACCGACCTGACCCAGAACTGGGCGGCGTTCATGACGACCTTCGAGCCCGATACGGCCGGCAAGGTGGCGTTTTCGGCGTGGACCAATGCCCAGGGCGACCGCTATGCCTACGTCGGCTGGGACACCGATGTCACCGCCACGCAGCAGGGCAATACGTCCAACTGGGCTGCTGTCGTAAGCGCCAACGAGTACTCGGGTTCCGTGCCTGTCTACAAGGACATCCTGCATGCAGGCTTTGTCCTGGGCGCGGTGGCGTCGCTGGACTTCGAACGCACCAACGGCCGCGCCACGCTGGCGTTCAAAGGCCAGTCGGGCCTGGAGTTCTCGGTGACCGACGCCACGACCGCTCAGACGCTGATCGACAACGGCTACAACTTCTATGGCGACTACGCCACCAGCAACGACCGCTTCCGCTTCCTGTATCCGGGCCAGATCAGCGGCAACTGGAAATGGGTCGACACCTACGTCAACCAGATCTGGCTGAACGCGGCGTTCCAGCAGGCGCTGATGAGCTTGCTGACCCAGGTGAACGCCATTCCCTACAACATCGACGGCTACACGCTGATCGACGCTGCCTGCCTGGACCCGATCAACGCCGCGGTCAACTTCGGCGCCATCCGCGCCGGCGTGACGCTGTCGAGCCAGCAGAAGGCGCAGATCAACAGCCAGGCCGGCGTGGATATCTCCGACACGCTCCAGACCCGCGGCTGGTATCTGCAGATCAAGGACGCGACGCCGCAGGTGCGAGAGGCTCGCGGCACCCCGCCCATGACGTTCTGGTACCTGGACGGCGGTTCCGTCCAGCAGATCACCCTGGCCTCGCTGGCCATTCTTTAAGGATTCAACATGGCGACTTTGACCAGTGCCAACTCGGTTCTGATGCTTACGGTGGGCGGCGTTTTTCCGGTGCCGCAGAAAATCGAGGGCTACGCTTCCGACAGCGCCTTCACCTTCGACGCTGCCAAGCCTGCGCAGGTAACCATGGGCGTGGACGGCCGTATGTCGGCCGGCTACGTGCCGGTCCCCTGCGTGCAGACCATCACGATCCAGCCAGACTCCCCGTCCATGCGCATCTTCGAGATCTGGATGGCGGCCAGCGAAACGGCCCGGGAAGTGTTCTATGCAAACGGCACCCTCAACATCCCGTCGATCGACCGCAAGTACACGCTGACCCGCGGCGTGCTGACGCAGATTCCGCCGGCGCCGGATGCCAAGGCGATGCTCCAACCCATGGCGTTCCAGATCACCTGGCAGAACGTCTCTCCGGCGCTGGTGTGACATGGCCAGAAAGCAGATAACCCTGACCATCGGCGCGGAAGGGCGCGACAAGGGCAAGGTGTTCATCCTGACGGAGCTTTCTGCCTACGACGCCGAGGAATGGGCCGGCCGGGCGCTGTTTTCGTTGATGAACGCCGGGGTGGAAATTCCGGACAACATCGCCGAGGCAGGACTGGCCGGCGTGGCCGCCATGGGCATGAAGGCTCTCGCCAAGCTGCCTTTCGACAGCGCCAAGCCCTTGCTGGACAAGATGATGGATTGCGTGCAGATCCAGCCCAGCCCAAGTGTGACGCGCGAGCTCATGTCTGGCGATGTCGAGGAGGTGGCGACCCTGTTCGCGCTGCGCAAGAAAGTCCTGGGCTTGCACCTGGATTTTTTTACGGCCGCCGTCCCATCGACTTCGGGCTCCAAGTCCACAACGGCGGCACGCGCCTGATTCGCTACGCCAATATTCCCCGGAGTATTGGCTTGGTGATTTCCCGGCACCCGGGCCTGCTGCACGACCTGCAGACGGCCTACGGCGCCGAAGACCTGTACAACCTGCTTGAGGTGATTGCGGTGGACGCACACAACAGGCGCGTCCTAGCTGAACCGAGGTAATTGCATGGCCACCATCACCGATGCCTTGCTCGTGACTGCGGGTTTCGATCCGAAGCGTTTCGCGGCGGATACCATCACCGGCGCGGCCGGCCTGGGGCAAATGGCCGAGAACCTGGGCATGAGCACGGAGCGGCTGTCTGCCTGGCAGATGGCGGCCGAGCGGGCTGGCGGAACCGCGGAAGCCATTTCCGCCCAATTGAGGGAATCCTCGGGCGAGGTAGCCAGATTCAACCGCGGATCCGCCACGGACTCGCTACCCGCGTTCTTCCGCAACGGCGGCAATGTCGGCGACCTCAAGGATGGGAACACCTACCTGCTGGCCAGGTCGAGGATCATTGCCGATCTTTACCAGAAGGACAGGGCTCAGGCCGCGCTGGCCGCCCAGGACATGGGCATCAGCGAGGGCCTGTTCAATCTGTTCAAGCGCGGGCCCGACGAGCTCGAACGGATGCTTCAGGTCCAGGAGAAACGTGCAGCCATCTCCGGCAACGATGCGCAAGCGGCCGCGCAGCTGCGTGACCGCTACCTGGACCTGCGCGATACCTTTGAATCGGTGAGCGTCAAGGTGCTGCTGGCGCTCATGCCGGCGTTCGAGCGGCTTATCTCGCTAGCCCAGGGTTGGGGCGATTATCTGCTTGAGAACCGCGACGAGATCGTCGAGTGGGTCGACGCAGCGGCGCAGGTTATCGTGAAGTTCGTCGATGCAGTCGATTCGGCGGCGCAGGCGGTGGGAGGATGGCAAAACGTCCTGCTGGCGTTGGGGACGCTCAAGATTCTGTCCTGGGCGAATTCGCTGCTGAGCCTGGCATCTGCCTTGGGGGCCGTGGCTACGGCTCTCGGAACACTTGGTGGCGCCGGTGCGGCGCGTGGACTGGGTGCATTGAGAGGCTTGGGTCCTGCGGCGTTGAGAGCGGCAGGACCTGTCGCGGCAGGCATCGCATTGTTGTTCAATAGCAGGGACACGAACGTAGGCGAGGCCGAATTCCTGGCAGCAAGGGACAATCCCGCGCTAAGGAGTAAAGAGGTTCTCGATGCGGTCAGGTACTTCGAGTCCAAGAAGGGCTACACCCGGGAGGCGGCCGTGGGGCTGGTGGCCAACCTGCAGGCCCAAAGCAACCTGGACCCCAGGGCCGTGGGCGCTGATGGCGCTTCCGCCGGCATCGGACTATGGAATCCGCGACGCCAGGCCGAGTTCAAGCGCATATATGGCATGGACCTGCGCGAGTCCACGGTTGAACAACAGCTGGATTTCGTCGCCAGCGAGCTGGAGAGCACCAGGCGTAGGGCGGGAGTACATCTGGCCGCCGCCACCACCCCGGCCCAGGCCAGCGTGGCCGTGTACCGCCACTTTGGATTGAACAAGTCCGAAGGGGATAGCTCAAGCGAAGAGCGCAAGCTTGCCGCCGCTGCCGCGGCAATCTATGGGACGCTTTTCCTCGAAGATCAGGAACGAGGCGCCGCGGCTGCGGCTACGACGGTCGCGGCAGCCCAAGCCAGCGCTGCCGCCATCCCGAGCAGCACGGCAACCACCAGCAATACGTCCGAAACTCATATCCACGGCCCCATTACGGTTATGACGCAAGCGACGGATGGCGAGGGAGTCGCCCGCGATTTGGGACGTGTGGGACGCTCCCAGAATCTCGTCCAACAAGGCAATACGGGGATGTTCTGATGCCGTTTATTCCTTTTCCCGATGTCCCGAGCGGTCCGGGCGTCCCCGCGGTCTTCCGCGCGGCGACGCTTCCTTCGGTCTTCGAACCGGCAAGCTTCGAACTTGCGGCGCTGACCGATAGGATCTTCGGTCCTCCTCGCTGGGGGCTGTATGGCGTCGATGGGCGGCAGATGCTGGTCTTCGAGACGTTCCTCAGCATTGCTTTCAATCAGGGCAGCCAGATATCCAGCTATCCCTCGGAGCAGGGCGGATTCTCGTCCTTCAACAAGGTCGATGCGCCATTCGAGGCGACCATCAAGCTGGCGCATGGCGGTGATCCGGCGTCGCGCAACATCATGTTGTCCGTGCTGGAGCGCATTGTCGGCAGCACGGAACTGTACTCAGTGGTGACGCCCGAGATCGTCTATCCGTCGGCCAACCTGGTGAAGTACTCGTACACCCGCGCAGACAAGAACGGCTCCAGCCTCCTGATCGTCGATCTGACGCTGCAGGAAGTCCGGCAGACGGCCGTCCAACTATCGCCGGCCACGCAGGACCCCAGCGGCGCGTATGAAGTGAGCAATGGCCAGGTGCAGGCGTTCGAGATTGACGCCTATCCCCGGCGCGACCAGAACAAGGTGGCGGATCTGGAGCCCATCCAATGAAGAGAATTCCCCTAAGACCCGTGCCGGCGCAAACGCTCAGCGTCGTGCTGTCCGGGCAGAACTGCCAGATCGCCGTCTACCAGAAGTCGACCGGACTCTATCTGGATCTTGAACTCGACAATGCGCCCATCGTGACCACGGTGCTTTGCCATGACCGGGTACGGCTGGTGCGGTCAGCTTACCTGGGCTTCGTCGGCGATCTGGCTTTTGTGGACACTCAGGGCCACGTCGACCCGCAGCATCGGCATCTCGGTTCGCGTTTCGTCCTGGCATACCTGGAGCCTTTGGAACCATGAGCTTCATCAAACGCCGGCTGAACGTGACCATCAGCCTGGGCAAGGGGGAGTTCGGCGATGAGCAGGGGCCGGATGTGACGCTCAGCGGCTACAGGATGACGGTGGATATTCCTCTCCATACCGTATTCGAAAACAGTCCAATGACCCTGCAGATCCACGGACTGAATCAAGACCTGATGAACAAACTGACGACGATAGGACCCGTCATGACGGAGCGCCGGGGAAAGAATCTTGTCCGGATCGAGGCAGCGGGAGACTCGGGTGTTCCCTGCGTGGTCTACGAAGGAGACATCGTCGAGGCCTGGGGTGGTTACGGGATGGGGGCAGAGGGCAAAGCGGCCGCGGGGGGCGTATTCACAGTCAAGACCGAGGTGGCTGGGGCCAAGCAGGTAAAGCCCGCATCCGCCAGGTCGTTTCCCGGCGCGAAAAAGGCGCAGGAAATCATGTGCGATATCGCCAAATCAATGGGATACAAGGGCGAAAAAAGCGGGGAGGACTATGTGTTGGCCGACCCCTATTTTTCCGGAACCGACATGGACCAATTGCGCAGTTGCGCGAAGGCCGCCCGGGTCAATTTCACGATAGACCGCGGCGTCCTGTCAGTCTGGCCGGAGGGTGGATATAGAAAGGGCGATCCGATTCTCGTGGCGCCGGAAACGGGGTTGATCGGATATCCGGCTTTTACGAGCAAGGGACTGCAACTGACGACGCTCTACAACCCGCACCTCGGCTTGGGAAAAAGAGTGCAGGTCATCAGCACCGTCGAACCCGCGCATGGCGAGTGGATCATTGTGAGTCTGTCCCACAAGCTGGAGGCAGAGGTGCCTGGTGGCGTCTGGCAGTCGGTGGCCGTATGCAAAAGGAATCTCAATGGCTAAGCAATACGGATACGCAGGGCTGGCGCAAGCCGGCCAGGGCGACAGCGAGTTCGGGGCCTTGCAGTTCCTGATCAGCCAGGCCCTGAATCGAGTCAGTACGGCGACGCTGGTCAAGGTGGTGTCGGTGACGAATGCAGGCGGACTGTCTCCGGTGGGTTTCGTCGATGTGCAGCCGCTCGTCAACCAGCTCGATGGCGCCGGGAATGCCGTGCCGCATGGGGTCCTGCATCGTCTTCCCTACTTTCGCCTTCAGGGCGGAGCGGACGCTGTCATCCTGGACCCGAAGGTCGGGGATATCGGGATGGCGGCTTTCGCGAATCGGGATATCTCGCTGGTGAAGACCTCGAAGGCGCAGAACAACCCTGGTTCCTGGCGTTCCCACGACATGGCGGACGGGCTGTATTTCGGCGGTCTGTTGAATGGAACCCCGGTGCAGTACGTGCAGTTCACGGCGGACGGCATCAACGTCGTGTCGCCCTCCAAGGTGACGGTGGCCGCGCCCAATATCGAACTGAACGCCAGCGCGCAGTGCGCATTGAATTCGCCCCGGATCGTGCTGAACGGGACGGTGCAGCAAGGCGGCGGATCCTTCGGCGGCACGTCTACCTGGCAGGGCGACATGCACACGCTGGGTACGCTGCGCAACAACGGCAAGGACGTGGGCAGCACCCACACGCATTCCGGCGTGCAGAGCGGGCCGGCAAACACAGGAGCGCCCAATTGAACACGTTGCTGCTAGACCGGACGGCTTGGGACCTGGTGCTCGATGCCGCGGGAAACATCGCGCTGGCGACCAAGCCCTACGCCGTGGCGCAAGACGTCGCCAGCGCCATCAAGCTGTTCAAGGGGGAGCTGTTCTACAACACCACCCCAGGCGTTCCGTATTGGGAAGAATTCCTGGGCCATCAACCGCCGCTGGCGTTGGTGCGGGAGCACGTCCGGCGAGCCGCGCTGACAGTCCCGGACGTGGCCGACGCGGTCTGCACGCTGACCTCCTATACCGACCGCGCCCTGGCGGGCTACGTCGCAATCACCCAGCAAGACGGAACGACGCAAACCGTCAGCTTCTGAGGAAACCATGCCGAACAACTCGAAAGTGCCGCGCGTGCAGTTCACGCCGGAAGGGCTGGTGCTGCCCAACGAATCCGCCATCCTCGCCGGCGTCCTGTCCGACATGGACGCGGCCTTCGGTGGCGGGCTGAATCCCGCGCTGGAAACGCCCCAGGGCCAGCTGGCCTCCAGCACCACCGCCATCATCGGCGACAAGAACAACGAGTTCGCGACCTACGTGAACCAGGTCGACCCGGCGTATGCGCAAGGGCGGATGCAGGACGCCATCGGGCGGATCTACTTCCTGGACCGCAAGCCGGGTACGCCTACCGCTGTCATCGCCACCTGCACGGGCCTGGCGGGCGTGACGATACCCGTGGGCGCGCGCGCCCAGGCGGTGGATGGCAATCTGTATCTGTGCACCCAGGCGGGAACGATACCGGCCAGCGGACGCGTCGACCTGCCATTCGCTTGCTCGGTCGATGGGCCGGTGGATTGCGCGCCAGGCGCACTGAACCAGATCTATCAGGCCATTCCCGGTTGGGACTCGGTATCGAACGCCGATGCCGCAACGGTGGGCAGCCATGTGGAAAGCCGGGCCGAGTTCGAGGAGCGCCGGCGGCAGTCGGTGGCGCTGAACGCCCGCGGCTCGATCCCGGCGATCTACGCCAACGTGGCGAACGTGGAGGGCGTCATCGACGCCTACGTGACGGAGAACGATCTCTCCGTACCGAAGACGGTCGGCGGCGTCGTCCTGCGTCCGCACTCCATTTGGGTCGCGGTGACGGGCGGCGAGGCGGCGGACATCGCAGATGCCATCTGGCGCAAGAAGAGCAATGGCTCCGACTACAACGGCAATACCTCCTATACCGTGGAGGACAAGGAGGGATATGCCTATCCCTACCCGTCGTATGTCGTGACCTGGGAAACCCCGGCAGCGCTGCCCGTGCGTTTCGCGGTGCAGCTCGCGGACAACCCCGCGCTGCCGTCGGACATTGTGGCTTTGATCAAGCAGGCGATCATGGACGCCTTCAACGGCGGAGATGGCGGGCAGCGCGCGCGGATTGGATCGACCATTTATGCCAGCCGCTTCTACGCACCCATTTCGGTGCTGAGCCCGGTGGTCTCCATCCTGTCCTTGCTGCTGGGCTCCGACACGCCGTCGGGCGCCAGCCTGGCCGTACCGATCAACCGCCGGCCCACGATCACGGCCAGCGATATTGCGGTGACATTGATATGAGCGTCGTGCCTAAGCCGGGGCTGGCGGCCCGGACCCTCATCAGCCAGTACGCCAACAGCCCCACGCTCGTCCAGTTGATCAACAACATGGACGACTACATCAACCCCGACGCCGATTTCGACGCTTTCCATGACTTCGTCTGGAACGTCGAGACCGCGCAGGGTTTCGGGCTGGACATCTGGGGCAGGATCGTCGACGTCGGCCGGATGCTGACGGTGCCGGGAGACGTCACCTATCTGGGATTTGACGAGGCGCTGAACTGGCAGCCCTTCAACCAGGCGCCGTTCTACACAGGCGAGCAGGCCACGCAGACGTATCGGCTCGCCGACGACGCGTATCGCACGCTCATCCTGGTCAAGGCGCTGGCCAACATCTCGGATTGCACTTCGCCCAGTTTGAACCGGCTGCTGTCGAACCTGTTCGCTGGGCGCGGGCGTTGCTATGTGTCGGACACAGGGAGGATGGAATTCCGCTACGTGTTCGAGTTCGCGCTGGCGCCGCATGAAATCGCCATCCTGACTCAATCAGGCGCGATACCCAAACCGGCCGCGGTTCTGGCGAACATCCTGCAGGTCGATCTTTCTACTACGTTCGGATTCAACGAAGCGCTGATGCAGCCGTTCGGCTCGGGCGTACTTTTCACTTCTTCGGGGCTTATCAATGCAAGCTAGCAATGCACCTATCAAATCGGCCGTCCCGTTTGCGGAAAGCGGGACGAAGAACACTATTCCGGTTGCGTCGCAGATCGGCGTGACGCCGGGGGCGGCGTCGTTTACTGATGGATTTCCGCCGTTGACTATGACGCCGTTGGCCGCGGGAGGCGTTCCACCTTATGGCGCCGACTTCAATGGCATCCTCAACTTTCTCAGTGCTGCCGCGCGCTGGCAACAGGCTGGGGGCGCCTATCCCTACGACGCCGCGTTCAGCACAGCCATTGGCGGGTATCCACAGGGCGCAATGCTGAAGCAATCATCTGGTGGCGGTTACTGGTTGAATCTTGCCGAAAACAACACCTCGAATCCGGATGGCGGCGGTGCGAATTGGATTGCTCTACCCGCGGGGATTGCGTCCACGGCGGAGGCGGAGACCGGCACGGATGACAAAAAAGCGATGACGCCGTTGAAGGTATTCCAGGCTATTGCGAGAAAGGTGATGCAGGCCACAGAAGGCGTGCTCGGCGTCGCCAAGGTTGCCACGCAGTCGCAGACGAACGCCGGCGCCGACGATGCCACCATCGTGACGCCGAAAAAGCTCAGGTTTGGCGTGGCGATGTCGCTCGGTATCAATGGATACCTGGCGCTGCCTTCCTGGCTTGGCGGTGTCATTCTTCAGTGGGGGCGCGGCACTGTGAATATGAACACTGCGGCCGGAAACTATCACTACGGATCTGCCGCTGTTTCGTTTCCGCTGACGTTTCCGACGGCCGCCTGGGTGGCGATACCGCAAATCCAAAACAGTCCGAATGTGATGGACAGCATCAGCGTCGCCTCGTTCAACAATTCGACGCTTCAGGTACTGGGCTGCACCAGCTACGAAGCGGGCCAGGCGCCGGAATTCTATTTCATCGCCATAGGAAACTAG
Source organism: Achromobacter sp. PD1 (assembly GCF_048541815.1). Lineage (NCBI taxonomy): Bacteria > Pseudomonadati > Pseudomonadota > Betaproteobacteria > Burkholderiales > Alcaligenaceae > Achromobacter > Achromobacter sp. PD1. The sequence continues at coordinate 4,052,396 of NZ_CP183349.1, read as the reverse complement.
CATGACTGAAACCCCGAACAAGGCGGCTTTTCTTTGTCTATGAGGGGCGAAATTGAACATCCAAGATTTCGACGCCCTTGCCGCAAAGCTCGCCGGCGTTCTGGGCGCAGCGGTTTCCATGCGCTATCTGCAAGGATCATGGCCAGCCCGGCTGAGCATGGCTGCCAGCGGCTCGTTGGTGGCGTACTACGCGGCTCCCTATCTGTCGCTGCTGCTGGAGATTCCAGAAGGCCTGGCCGGTTTTCTGACCGGCATGTTCGGCATGGCCATCGTCTCCCGAGGATGGGAGGTTGTGCAGACCGTTCCCATCGGCGCGTTGTGGCAGGCCGTGATCGACCGAGTGCGCGGCAGAGGGGCATGAGGCGCATCGTTTCATTCATGCGGAGACTTCATCCGTGAGTACTTTCCAACTATCCCAACGCAGCCTGGACCGCCTGGTCGGGGTGCATCCCGACCTGGCCGAGATCGTCCAACTGGCGATTCAACGCACGACGGTCGACTTCACTGTGGTGGAAGGCGTTCGCACCCTTGAGCGGCAACGCGAGTACGTCGCCCGTGGCGCCAGCCAGACGATGGACAGCTACCACTTGCCGCAGGCGGACGGCCTGAGCCATGCCGTTGACCTGGCGCCGCTGATTGATGGGGTGATTCCCTGGAGCAACTGGCAGGCCTTCGCCGGCCTGGCGCAGGTGGTCAAGGCCTGCGCGACCGAGCTCGGCGTTCCGGTGGAATGGGGCGGCGACTGGAAGACGCTCAAGGACGGCCCGCACTTCCAGATCCCGCGCGGCTGGAAGGGACGCGCATGAACGCATCGCTGCGCGCGTTGGCGCCGTATCTGATCGGCGCCGTCCTGGTGGCCGCCGCCTTCCTGTGTGTGCGCTGGTATGGCGCCGTTCAGTACCGCGCCGGAATAGACCAGGCCAATGCCGACTACACGCTGGCCGAGCTCACCGAGTTCCAGCGTCAGACGACGCGCCTGGGCGGGATATCCGAATCCCTGGAAGGCGCGCTTACCGCGTTGCGCGGCGCCAGCCCGAAGATCATCGAGAGGTACACCCGTGTCGAAGTCCAGAGTCCTTTGCCTGCTGGCTGCCGCATTGACGCTGAGCGGCTGCGGCACATCAACGAAGTCGGTCGCCTGGCCAATTCTGCCGGCCAACCTGGCGCAGCAGTGTCCGCAAGTGCCCGAGGTGACGAGCGATAGCTGGGACGATCTTGCGCGCAGCTATATCTTCCTGGCGGCGCTATATGGGGAGTGCGCGGCAAGGCAGCGCGCTGTGGTGCAGGCATGGGAGAAAACCTAGCGCGCCTCGACCATGTTTCAGCGCCCGTTCATTCTTAAAGGGCAGACCATTTTTTTTACTTGACCCAGGTAGAAAAGTGTTGATGACCAAGTGGATTTCGGCGCTGTCGGCGCGGCGGCGCCCTTGCCGGCTTCAGTCATGCTGAGCGTGCGGCTCGTAAACCATCTCGGCAACTGGCGTTTTTGGGAGATGCTCATCGGTGAAGTCGATATCCAGCATCGATTGCGCCTGCGCGCAGCCATAGACGAGGAAATCAGAAAATCGCCGGAATGAGAGCAGGAAATCCGGATAGGTTATGAAAGAAGCAAGGCTGCGTGGGACGATTTTTGGACCAACATCTTCGAAGCTGAAACGGAAACCGCATTGGCGGCGTAGCCCAAACAAAAGCCCGCAGGCGCAAGCCGCGGGCTTTTCTTCGCTACCCTTCAAATGGACTCTTCTTCTTCCGCCGATTTACTGGCCTGAGGATTTCGCCTGACTTCAGCCTGTACACGTCTTTCCCCTCCCAGATCACGGCGCCGCCGGTGGACAGGCGGCATTGCAGCACTATGTGCGGATCGGGACTGTCGTCCGTCGCGGGTTCTTGAATGATATGTCGCTCGATCCGGTACTGGTCTCCTGCTGCCGAGACCGCAATCACATCCTCCAGTCGTCTGCATGAGATTGACATGATGAGCCTCCTTCACTTGCGCCATGGTGAAACCTGTGGCGCTGAGGTCATCGTCTCGACTGGCTCTTTCCCTGTCAATGCTGCTGCGGTCCATCATCCAAGCGTATGCGCGACGCTTCCGAGGGGAGTGTCGTGCATACGCATGAGACGATGCATGCGTTTGGTCTAGGCTGTTCTCAAAGCCGCGCGTGCGTTGAAATTCAGCGGCGGTCAGTGGTACTTATGGCAGCCGCAAGGCCTGGATCGGATGCTATTCGAGCTTCACGTTGGCGGACTGGATGACCGACCGCCACTTCTTGTAGTCCGCTGCGATGGTCTGCGAGAACTGGGCAGGGGTGGTCGGCATGGCGGTCGCGCCTTGCGCGGCCAGCGCATCCTGGACGTCTTTCAGCGCGAGGATCTTGTTCAGTTCCGTGTTCAGCGTCTGGATGATGGGCTTGGGCGTGTTGGCGGGAGCAAGCAGCCCATACCAGACGCGCACGTCGAAGTCGGGATAGCCGGATTCCGCGATGGTGGGCACGTCAGGCATGGCCGGGCTGCGCTTGAGCGAGGTCACGGCCAGCGGCACGGCGCTGCCGGCCTTGATCTGCGGCGCGGCCGAGGGGATGGACGTGAAGATGACCGGGACCTGCCCGCCCAGCAGGTCGGCCATGGCCGGACCCGATCCCTTGTAGGGCACGTGCACGAGTTTGATGCCCGCCTGCAGTTGCAGCAGTTCGGCGGCCAGGTGCGTGATGGTGCCGGCTCCCGGCGAGCCGTAGTTGATCGTGCCGGGCGCCTTCTTGGCGGCGGCGATCAGGTCCTTGAGGGACTTGTACGGGCCGTTCTTGTTGGCGACGACCACCAGCGGCGCTTCGCCGACGATGCCGATGGGTTCGAAGTCCTTGACCGGGTCATAGGCCAGCTTCGTGTAGAGCGAAGGCGCCACGGCCAGGTTGTCGACCTGGCCCATGACGATCTCGTAGCCATCGGGCTTGGCGCGCGCGGCGGTGGTGATGCCTATGGTGCCGCCGGCGCCCGGCCGGTTCTCGGCGACGACGTTCCACTTGACCGAATCGGACAGCTTGGCGGCGACGGTGCGCGACAGGAAGTCGGTGCCGCCGCCGGGGGTGAACGGCACGATGACCCGGATGGGCTGGTTCGGGTACTGCTGCGCGGCGGCGGGGGCGCAGGCGGCGAGCGCGCAGGCCGAGAACATTAGGGCACGTAGCATGATTGTGGTCTCCATTCCTTGGTGGGCGCGTCCGGTCGTGATCGCCAGACGTCGGTTGCTGCGGATGCTGCTGACGCGTACTGCGGGTTCGGTTGCGGCGGGCGGGTTCAGGTCCCTGGTTGGCTAGACGGTTCCTTTCGCGCGGAGTTCCCGGATCCGGTCGTGCGACAGGCCCAGTTCCTCCAGGACCGATTCGGTGTCCGCGCCCAGCTCGGGCGCAGGGCTGCGGATCTGGCAGGGCGCCTCGGCGAACTTGATCGGAAAGCCCAGCATGCGCACCTGCTGGCCATCGGGATGCGCAACGTCCATGGCCATCTGCTGGTCCGCGACCTGGGGGTCGTCGAACACGTCCTGCAGGTTCAGCACCTGTCCGCAGGGCACACCGTACCGGTTCAGGCGTTCGATCCAGTAGTGGCTGTCCTTCTGGCGGGTGCGGGCTTCGATGGCGGACTTGATGGATGCGCGGTTCAGCATGCGGTCGGCGTTGGCCTGGAATTCCGGATGCGCGCGCAGTTCGGGCAGCTCCAGCGCGTCCAGGAGCTTTTCGTACATGGCATCGTTGGACGGCGCGATCGCGACCTGGCCGTCGGCGGTCTCGAACAGCCCATAAGGCGCGACGATGCCGTGGTCGTTGCCGGTGCGGGGAGGCAGCTCGCCGCTGGCGAAGTAGTTCGACGCCTGGAAGCTCAGCAGCCCGATCATGCTGGACAGCAGGCTGACGCTGATGGAGTCGCCGCGGCCGGTGCGTTCGCGGCGCAGCAGCGCAGCCACCACGCCGAGCGCGCCGTTCAGGCCTGCGGCCAGGTCGCTGATGGGGGGCCCCGCGCGCATGGGCGGATCGTCTTCGCCGCCGTTCAGGCTCATGAAGCCGCTCATGGCCTGGGCGATGAAGTCGAACGCGGGGCGGTCGCGATAGGGGCCGGACGCGCCGAAGCCGTTGATGCTGCAATGGATGATGTCCGGCCGCAACGCTTTCAGCGCCTCGTCGCCGAAGCCCATCTTGTCCATGATGCCGGGCCGGTAGTTCTCGATCACGACGTCGCAGTGGGGTATCAGCTGGCGCAGGATGTCCTTGCCTTCGGCGCTGTACAGGTCCAGCGTCACCGACCGCTTGTTGCGGTTGTAGTTGGCGAAATACCAGCTCAGGCCGTCCCGGATCACGCCTTGGCGGCGGATCGGGTCGCCCTCGCCGGGCGCCTCGATCTTGATCACTTCGGCGCCCATGTCGGCCAGTATGGATGTGCAGTACGGCCCGGAGATGATACGTGTCAGGTCCAGGATGCGGATTCCGGTAAGTGGCATGGCGTATTGGTGCGTGGTTATTGTTCTGGCTATCCCGAAGATCCCGTTTTGGCTCAGCCGATCGCGCCGGCGGCCACGGCGTAGTCGTGCAGGCGCAGGCGCGGCCCCGCCTTCATCAACTGGCCGGGCAGGCCGCGGCCGACGATGCCTTCCAGCCGTTGGGCCACCTTGATCAGCGCGCCCAGGTCGATGCCGCTGTCCACGCCCATCTCGTCCAGCAGGTAGACCAGGTCTTCGGTGCAGATGTTGCCGGTGGCGCCCGGCGCGAACGGGCAGCCGCCCAACCCCGCCAGTGAGGATTCGTAGGACGTCACGCCGGCGCGCAGACCTTCCACCACATTCACCAGGCCGATGCCGCGCGTGTTGTGGAAGTGCAGCGAGATCTTGATGCCGGGATGATCGGCCCGCAGCATCTCGACCGTGTGACGCACCAGCCGGGGCGTGGCCATGCCGGTGGTGTCGCCCAAGGTCACGGCATCGAAGCCCTGGCGCGCGAAGTGGTCGAAGATGGTCCGGATGCGGCCCAGGTCCACGTCGCCTTCGAAGGGGCAGCCGAAAGCGACGGCAATGGCGCCCTTGCGCTTGATGGGGTGTTCTTTCAGCAGCTGCGCGATGTCCTCGATGTCGCGCAGCGACTGTTCGACAGGGCGGTTCAGGTTCTTGGTGTTGTGGCTTTCCGTGGCGGACAGGAACACGACGACCTCGTCGGCCTGCGACTGCAGCGCGCGTTCGACGCCCTTGCGGTTGGGCGCCAGCGCGCCCAGCACCACGCCCGGACGTTTGCGCACGCCCTGCAGGACTTCCTGCGCGTCGCGCATCTGCGGCACGGCGCGGGGCGAAACGAAGGAGGTGGCTTCGAAGTGCCGCACGCCTGCGTCGATCAGCGCGTTCAGGATCTGGATTTTGGTGTCGGTGGGCACGAACTCGGATTCGATCTGCAATCCGTCGCGCATGCCCACTTCCACGATTTCGACTCGGTCTGGAAGGCTCATGGCTGGTCGTCTCCTGGCATCCGGATCCTGCGCCCGCGAGGGCTTTGCGCGGCGATGTCCGGGATATGGGTGGTCGGCCTCCATCTTCTGCGATGGACCCAGGCAGGACAAATCGTGAATCTTCGGCGGGGGATCGCGAAACGCGATGGCTCGGGATCCAGGCGTCGCGCCCGGGCCGGCCCGCGCGTCCTATTGCTGCTTTGCGGCTTCGGCGATCAGATGATCCAGCAGCAGCCGGGCGGCACCCGATAGCGATTCATTGCTGCGCACGCACAACTTCAGTTGGCGCTGCGCCCAGGCGTCGGTAAGCGGAATGATGCAGAGCTCGTCGCACACATAGGCGGACAGGGCCTCGGTGGGCACGATGCCGACTCCCAGGTCCGCGCGCACCATGGACACCAGCGCGTCGTAGGAGGTGACCTGGAAGCGCAGCCGCAGGGAACGGTTCATGGAAGCGGCTTCGCGCGTGAACAGATAGTTCGCGGCGCTGCCCCGGTGCATGCCGACGTGGTCGTAATCCAGCGTATCGGCGAAAGAGACCCGCCGGCGCCGCGACAAGGGGTGCCCCGATGGCGCCACCAGCGCCATGACGTCGCGGTGGTAGGGAAATATGTCCAGTCCGTTTTCGTCGTCGGATTGGGTATAGACGCCGATGTCGGCGGCGTTGTCGATCACCGCGCGGGTGACGCCGGCGCTGACGGATTCTTCCAGGTCGATCTGCACGTTGGGGTGCTGGGTCAGGAAGCGGCGCAGTTCCATCGGCAGGAACTGCGCGATCGAAGACAGGTTGGCCGCGACGCGCACCCGGCCGCGCAGGCCGGCGGAGTAGTCGCGGATTTCGGCGGCCAGGTCCTGGGTTTGATGCAGTAGCGCGCGTGCGCGCCGCGCCAATGCGCGTGCGGCGCTGGTCGGTTCCACGCCGCGCGCATGGCGCTGGAACAGCGGCACGTCCAGCACGCGTTCGAGTTCGGACAGGCGCTTCGATAGCGCCGATGGCGCGATATGTTCGCGCGCGGCGGCGGCGGCGATGCTGCCTTCTTCCAGCACGGCCAGGAACACCTGCAGGGTATACAGATCCAGACGAGGGGTCATGGGGAGTCGCGGAGATACACGTCCGCGAGGATAGCGGCAGTCTAGCGCCGCCGGCCTAGGGGATTACGCTTAGCCGATTTCCACCCATTCCTGCGCCGCGCCGCGCGCCAGCAGTTCGCCGACCGTGATGACGGCGATCCGGCCATCGGCCGTTCCCAGAGCCAGCTTTTCCTCGTGGGCATCGAGGGCGAAGACCAGCGTAGGCAGGCCTTCCAGCCGCATCCGGGCGCGCAATTGGATTTCACCCGAAGCGGCATCCAGCAATAGCAGCCCGCCGTCCAGGAACGAGGCGGCGACCAGCCCGGGGCCGGGCATGAAGACGACCGCGCTGGCCGAGGCGGTGGTGGGATGCCGCCAGCGTTCGCGGTCACGGTCCAGCGGCTTGCGATAGATGAAGCCGGCGCAGGCGGCGCTGACGGCGGGAGAGTAGTGCCGCCCGCTGATGACCAGGCCCGCGCCTTGCGCGTCTTCGACATAGCAGCCGCTGAGCTCCATGGCGTGGCTGTCGGGCTTGCCATTGGCCTTGAGCACCGGCCAGAGCGGTTTGATCTGGCCGTCGGGCATGACCATGCACAGGCGTTTGGCCTCATGGGAGCTTGCAGGCGTGCCCTGCACACAGAACGGCGACGGCGCGCCGCTGATGCGGATGTAGTGATTGAAGCAGTCGTAATGGCCCAGGTCCACGCGCAGTTCGGCGCCCGAGCCCAGGTCGCGCAGCAGGTCGCGTGCGCCTCTGGTAGCGGGGATGCGGTTTCTGCGGCCCAGCATTACGCCTTGTGACGAGGCCGAGAACGTGTATTCGCCGTCGTATTCGCCGACGAGGTCCAGTCCTTTGTCCGTCAGCGTATACAGCCGGGAGTCCTGGCGCCACTTCATGTCGGGCCGCGTCGAGGGCTCCACGACGTGTACATGGATGCCTGCCGCCCGGATGATCTCGGCGCCATGGCCGGCGCCGGAGTATGCGGCGATCAAGCCGTCTTCGACGCCGTGGATTTCCAGCAGGCAGCCGCCATGCGCCACCGCGATGCGCTTGGCGTCCAACCACGCAAGATCGTGGATGGCGTTGCGGCTCGCCAGTTGCGGCAGCCCAAGCCATTGCGCGAGGCGGGATTCAGGCGCAGGCGCGGGGGAATCTGCTGCCGGCGCGATGGCGTCGCTCGACAGTTCCAGTTCGCGCGGTCCGGCATCGGACCAGGTTGCTTCGCCGTAGGGCGCGCGCACGACATACAGCGTGCTGAACGCGGCGTCGGGCGGATCGTCGGGCAGGCCTTCCCATTCCTCGTCCCAGGGCCGCACCCACGCCTCGATCCCGTCGCCCGCGGGGTCGAAGGCGCAATGCGCAACTTCGGGGATGTCGTGGAAGAACCGGCGGGAGAGTCCGCTGCGCCAGTCCCAGACCTGCAGGTCGCCTTCGAACAGATAGCCGCCGTCATAACGGCCGGTGCCGATCGCGACCACCGATTGGTCGGGATGGAACGCGACGTGGTTGACGGGATGGCGCAGCTCGTCGAACGCCGCGAACGGGATGGGGCTGCCGCGGCGGTACAGCGCCACGCGATAGCGCAGCGTTTGGCCGCCATAGGCCGCGCGGGCGCGAGGGTGCGCGAGCAGGGGAAACTCGGAGGCCACGGCCGCGATTTCCCCTGCTGGGTCGAAGAACACTCCGGTAATCTTGCCGCTGCCTCGCAGCGGCGTATCGGCGATCATGGCCATGCTGGATTCCGCGATACGAGCGCCGTCGATCGCGAATGCGGGCGCAGGGCCATGGGCAGGCGGGATAAGCTTATTCGAGGAGCGGGTCGGGGCGCCCGGCCGGGCTCATGTGCGAGCCCGGCTGGCGGCCGGCGTCTCCTTCTTCGCGCGCGGCTTGGGCGCGGGTTTCGGGTCTTGGGCAGGAGCGTCGAACTCCTGTTTGTTGCGTTCGCCCCGCGGGGTATTTTCCGGATGCGGCTTGGGAAAAGCCCAGGGCTTGGTTTTCTGATCCATTGCATGTACTCCTTGCACAGGCGGAACAGTAGCATTAGCCGTGGCACTGGGTAAGTGAGGGTTGACGTCAATATTCATCACATCGTGATTTTCAGGTGAAAAATGCGATGGATTCGACCCGCTTTAGCCCGTTCTGTTCCGCCCTGATGGATCAGGGCCCATCAACACTGATAGCTGATAGGACACTCCTTCCTGTGCTGATGCGCGGTCTAGCCAGCTTCGGGCCTGTCCTCAAGCCAGATGCGGTCGAACTGTTCGCGCGCGTGGTGCGCCCAATCGTCGATGGCGCTGCGCACGTCGTCCACGGTGGGCTTGCGGTCAGCGGGCAGATTGCCGCCCGTGACGGTGCCCAGCGAGGTGATCAGAAGTTCGTTGGTGTTGGCGTCGCGCAGCGCGGCTTCGAGCAGCAGGCGCGCGGACTGATCGCGGTAACCGGCCGCCTTGACGGTCTGGCCGATCACGAAACCGATGGGGATGTACTCGGTAATCCTGGGGTCGCGCTCGTTGCGGAAGGTGCCGGTGATGGCCGCGCTCAGGCGCAGCGCGTGCGGCGCAGGCCGGGTCAGCAATTGATAGCCGGCTTGCTCGAACTCGCGCCGTATCGCTTCATTCAGGTAGGCCAGCACACGCTCGCGCATGGCGCTGTCGGCCTTCAGGTCCAGCTCGTCCGGCCGGTCGCCCTGGATGTATTGCACCGGCTCCAGGATGATTTTTTTCGGGTACTGGCTGCCGATGGGCGGGCCGGGGCGAACCCAGACCATGCCGGCGCTCCAGTCGGGATCCTGTTTCAGCCGGCTTTGGTTTTCACCCAGGGACGTGGAATAGTTCTGCGGCTTGGGCAGGTTGGTGCAGCCGGCAAGGCCGATCACTGCACAGCAGGCGGCCAGAGCGAGACGGATCTTCATATTCTTCTCTTCCTGAAAATGGCACCCGGGCTGCAGATGGAAAGACCGTGCGCGCGCCGCGGGCGGCCCAATTATTGCCCCGTTTCGCGCCGGATTTCCCGCTTTGGCTCGGATGGACACCCCGTTTCGTTGCAAAGCAGAATTCCATTTTGGGAAAACTGAAACAAAGGATCGAGGGGGCGTCGAAGGCTCCATAGCGGGTAAGCCGTAATAGCTGCCGCGGAAAGCCGCCGCGGGACTACGATGGACGAGTGAACATAGGGAGACAACTATGGACACTGCCAAGCAATGGTATGCCGCCGTCAAGGACTGGCAACGGGCCCGCGACGAGCTCACCGCCGCGATCGCCGCGATCAAGTGGCCGAATCCCACCCAGGATTGCCTGGACAACTATGATCGCGCCTACGCCAACGAAACCGGGGCGCGGGATCGCATGAACCAGGCATACGAGCGCGTGCGACGATAAGCGCGCGCATCTTTGCCCGGCGGCCGCGGCGGGCATTGCTACACTGCCGCGCATGACGGACCAACAACAGAAATTCATGATCAGGCCGGCCCGGCCTGAGGACGCAGTCATGCTCGAAGACCTGCTGATGCGCACCTACGAAAGCACATGGATGCCGGAAATGACGGCGGAAAGGGACCAGCAGTTCCGCGCCAGCGGCAAGACGGCCCAGTATGTGAGCGCCAGGGGCAGTCTTTTCATGGTGTGCGAAATCGACGGCGTGCTGGCAGGCATGGCGGATTGGGAGAACGACTTCATCTGGGCCTTGCACGTGCATCCCGCAAGACAAGGGCAGGGCGTTGGCGGCGCCTTGCTGGCATGGATGGAAGCGGCGATTCAGGGCGCGGGATTCGCACGCGCGCGGCTGGAGACTGATTCTTTCAACATGCGCAGCCGCCAGTTCTATGGCAAGCACGGCTACGCCGAGATCGATACCTATCCTGACGAGGAATGGAACAGCGGCTTCACTACCGTCCTGCTGGAAAAGCCCTTGCCGGTCTGATGCTTCTGGCTCCATGAAAATAGCCTTGGCTGGTCCTGGAAATGGAGCCACGATGGCGGTATGTTGTGGTTTTCAGCCGCTACCGCCGAACCCGCCATGTATCTGCCGTCCGCCTTTCGCGAAGACTCGCCCGAAGTCCAGCACGAATTCATCCGCGCCCACCCCCTGGGCGTGCTCACGACCAGCGGGGATGGGGGGCTGATGGCGAACCACATTCCCTGTTTGCTCTATCCCGAGGGGCCGCATGGCGTATTGCGCCTGCACGTGGCTCGCGCCAATCCGCAGCTTGCCGACCTGGCTGCAGGCCGCGAATGCCTGGTCGTCTTCCATGGGCCGCAGGCTTACGTCACGCCGTCCTGGTATCCGACCAAGGCCGAGACGCACAAGGTCGTGCCCACCTGGAACTTCGTTGCCGTGCACGCCTGGGGCGTGCCGGTGATCCAGGATGATCCGGCCTGGCTGCGGGCCCAGCTGGATGCGCTGACCGACAGCCAGGAAAGGGCGCGCGCGCAGCCTTGGCGCGTGGCCGACGCGCCTGCGGATTTCATCGCCGCCCAGATGCGTGCCATCGTCGGCGTGGAGATCCCCATTGCGCGCATCGAAGGCAAATGGAAGGTCAGTCAAAACCGCACGCTTGCCGACAGGCGCGGCGTGGCCGAAGGCCTGGCGGCGGAAAACGGCGATGCGGTCATGGCCGGGCTGGTTGCCCGCCGCGGCGGGCTGGAGTAATCCGCCCCCACGCGAAACTGGCGATGGCGGCAGCCTGCAGGCAGGCCGCCGCCGCCAGGAACCAGAGCAGCGGCTGTCCGGCCTGTTCGGACCATGCCCGCAGCATGCCGAACGACGCGGGCGCGAAGGCGTAGGCGCCTTGCGACATGGCGACGATCAGCGGGACCACACGTTGCGCGTCTTCGCGGGCGAACTCTGTCTGCGCGATCAACGGCGGCAGCGAGGTCGCGTTCCCTATGCCTGAGCCGAACAGCAGAACGCCCAACCAGATGGCCCAGGCGTGCTCGGCGGCCAACATCAGAATCAACGAACCGGCGATCTGGATGGCGTAGGCCAGGCAGGCGACTTTGCGCCGGTCCGTGCCGGCAGGCATCAGCCAACCGACGAGCGTGCGCCCGCCTATGGCCGCGGCCGTGGCCAGGCCCATTGCCAGGCCGGCAGTCTGCGCACCCAGCAGCGGCGCCAGCAGGGACAGCAGATGCGCGATCAGACCGATCTGGGCGAACAGGCCCAGCGCCATGCCGGCAGCCAAGGTGATAAAGGCGCGGTTGCGCCACAGGTCCGCCACCGGCGCGGGCGGGGCGATGCCTGCCGCAGCCGCCGGCGCCTGAGTCGCAGCGCAAGCGCCATCCGGCTCTTGGCCGAGCTGTTGCGGTGTCAGGGCAAACACCTGGCGCGACAGCACGGCGATCACCGCCACCATCGCCGCGCCCACCCACAAGGCCGCCTGGTCAAATCCCGCCTGGCCGATCAGGTAAACCCACAAGGGCGAAAAGACGATGCCGCCGACGCTGGCGCCGTTGTAGGCCATGCCCAGCGCGGCGGGGCGGCGGCGCACGAACCAGGGTGAGATCAACGCATTGACGGCGGCGGCTCCCAACGTCACCCAGCCCATGCCCGAGAACAGCGCGGCTGCGTAGAGCTGCCAGGGCTGCGCGGCCGTGGCCCATCCGCCCACGCCGAACGCCAGCAGCACGGCGCCGCCCAGCGTGACTGCCGGCACGCCGCAGCGCCGGTACAGACGCGGCAGGTTGGCGACCACCACGGTGCCGCAAAGAAAGTGCAGCGTGACGGCGCCGGATACCAGGGCCACGCCCCAGCCGGTACGCTGCGCCACGGCATGCAGGAAGACGGGCGGGCCGTAGAAGCCGACGCCCCAGCCGAAGATCGCCAGCACGAAGGTGGCGTAAAGCACTGTCCAGCCGAAGAATTTCCGGGATGCGGGCATGGGTGTCCGGGCAGGCCGGCTGCTGTCTTGTTGTGTTGAGTCGCAGTATGCTTGACTCTGCACACAACACTTTGGTCTGTGACGAATCATGGAATCCGAGTTCGCCGACATCAATCTTTCCGCCGTGGCTGGCGCCATCGCCGATCCGGCCCGCGCCCGCATGCTGTGCGTGCTGCTGGACGGCCGCGCGCGCACCGCGACCGAACTGGCGGCTGCCGCCGACATCGGCGCCTCCACCGCCAGCAGCCATTTCCTGCGCCTGCGGGAACAAGGGCTGGTGGAAATGGCCGTGCAGGGCAAGCACCGCTACTACCGCCTGGCCAACAGCGAGGTCGGACACGCGTTGGAGGCCTTGCTGGTGGTGGCTGGCGCGGAACGCGTGCCGTTCAAACCCAGCACGCCGTCGGCGCTGCGGGAGGCGCGCACCTGTTATGACCACATGGCGGGCACGCTGGCCGTGCGCATCCATGACGCCATGCTGTCGCGCCAATGGCTTACGGCGGACGGGCGCGATTACCTGCTGACGCCGTTGGGCGAGGCGGCGCTGGCGCAGATAGGCGTGGACGTGTCGCAGGCGCGCCAACGCCGGCGGCGCTTCGCCTGTTCCTGCCTGGACTGGAGCGAGCGCCGCTCGCATCTGGGCGGCGCCTTGGGCGCGGCGCTGTTGGAGGCGCTGACGCGCCGGGGGTGGATCAGCAAGGATCTGGATTCACGTGCGCTGAGCGTCACGAAAAAGGGCGAAAAGCAGTTTCCCGCTTTCTTTGGACCGGCCGGTGAGCAGCCGGCCGCGGCGACTGCGCGGCAGGACCGCCATGTTGCGGCTTGAAGCCGCAACAAGGTGTGCATATGCAACAGATCTAGGGAAATCCCCGTGAACCTGTGCGGCGACGGGTTGCGACAGCATCCCGCGTCGCGCCGCAAGCCGCGCCAACCCTGGCCATGCGGTGCGCAGGTGCTTCGCGCGCAGCGTCCTCAAAAAACGGGGACACAATTCTTGCGCTGCAACAGTGTTTCTATTTTCTGCCCACGTTACAAAACATATCCGAACTGTCATGGACAAGCGGGGTATGCTGGGTCGCAGAAAGAGGGCATCCGAAGTGCATCAGAACAACTTGATCTACAAGGGATACCGGCTGACGGCCAAAGTGTCCCGGGGCGCAGACGCCGAGGTTCAGGCGCAATCCAGCGGCCCCGTATTCATAGCGTCGGTGATGGTGGTCCAGGCTGGCGCCGTGCTCGAAGGCGGCGACGAATATCCGGTTCCGCGTTTTGCCGAGGGCGGCTTTGTCTACAGTCCGCGCGAAGCGGTGCATGCAGCGATCCTGCACGGCCGCGAAATCGTCGACGGCCTGACCAACCTGCCAGCCTGACGCCGTCCTAGCCGGAAAAGACTTCCCGCCAATCGCGCGTCTTGGCCAGCGTCTGCACGGTTGCGGACTGTTCCAGGATGGTCACGGCTTTCTTGAATTCCTCGGCCGAGGCGCCGTCCTCCAGGATGACCATGCGCGAGTTGCGCGCGTCCGCCATCTTCACGTCCGACATCTTGCCGTGGGTCTGGTAGACCTGCGTCCAGTCCATTTTCTTGCCGGCCTTCAGGGCGATCGGTTCGATGTACGTCAGCGCGGTGCTGCTGGCGGCGCGCACGGCGAAGGCGAAATCGGCCGTGTGGCCGCTGCTGCCTTTGGCGCGCGCGCCCTTGACCATGCGGTTCACGCCCACGCCCGCCGTCAATGCCCGTCCGACCTGCGCGCGGAAGCGCAGCTGGCTGAACTTCGGCATCCACTTGGCGCACTGGAACGACAGGGCCATCGCCAGCTTGACCGCGTCCCACAGCGCTTCCTGCAGCTGTTCGTTGGGGCCGCTGGCGACGATGGCGCCGTCGCGGTCGAAGTGCGCCAGGCTGACGCCCGGCGTTTCATTCAGGATGTCGATGCGCTTGGCCGCCAGGTCGATGCCATAGCTGGACGCGTGCATCGCGGTCTCACAGGCGTCGGTGAGGTGGAACGTGGACTCGTCGGGATGCGCGATGAAGAAGGCCGCATGCTGCCCGTCCAGGCCCAGGGTCATGGGCGATATGGCGCGGATGGCGTGCTCGCCCGCCGGCAGGACGGTCCAGCCGGAGGCTTCCAGGAAAGTGCTCATAGGATCAGTTCGATTTGGCGGCCTTTGAGGGGATGCGCGAATCCGCCGGTGAGCGTCAGGTTCGCCCGCGGCAGGAAGTATTGCATCAGCGCGCCGATATTCTGCAGGGCAGGCACGATGGGCTCGGCGTAGCCTTCGCCATCGTCCACCCAGATGTGTTCATGGCTGCGGTCCGCAAGCGGCTTGCGGTACTGTGGCCGGCCTTCGCCCACCAGGCTGGTATGGAAGGAGTCGTCGGTGTCCACGCCGAACACGCGGTGCGGACCCACGAAGAGGCTGGCGCAGAACGCCTCGGCCAGGAAAATGGTGGCCTGGCCATGCACTGCCGTGCGCGCGCCGCGATAGGTGGCGCGGAAGATCACGTCTTCGCGCACTTCACCCTTGACCCGGCAGGCACAGGCGAATTCCATCCATTGGAGATTGCTGGCGGCGGGCTTGGGGACCCAGGCGATCGGTTTTACGGTTTCCTTGGGTTCGGCAAGAATCTCTTGCACCTCATCAACGGTGATTAACGGTTCGAACTTGTTGGCCATGGAACTGATCTAGGGTCTTGGAAATGCGCGCGCCGGGCAGCGCGCCTGGCAAACGCCGCGCGGCGGCGGGCGCACGCGCAACACTGCGAGGGGGCGTAATCTTACAAGATGAAGACTGCGCCGCTCGTTGTGCTGTATGGATATACAGCGCAACCAGCGGCGCATCGGGGCTTGTTCACGCGGCTATAGCGAGCTGGCGCCGAACGTGTCGCACTGCTTGATGCTGCCGCTCTCCAGCCCGCGCTTGAACCAGCGCACGCGCTGGGCCGACGAGCCGTGGGTGAAGGAGTCGGGCACCACATAGCCCTGGCTCTGCTTTTGCAGGCGGTCGTCGCCGATCGCGGTGGCGGCGGTCAGGGCTTCTTCCACGTCGCCGCTTTCCAGGATGTTGCGCGCCGCGTTGGCGCGCTGCGCCCACAGGCCGGCGAAGCAGTCGGCCTGCAGTTCCATGCGCACCGACAGGGCATTGGCCTGCGCAGGATTGCGGCGGCGCAGATTGTCCACCTGGTCCGAGATGCCCAGCAGATGCTGGACGTGATGGCCGACCTCATGCGCGATGACATAGGCCTGGGCGAAATCGCCCGGCGCCTTGAAGCGGTTCTGCAATTCGTCGAAGAACGCCAGGTCGATGTACACCTTGCTGTCGCCCGGGCAGTAGAACGGCCCCATGGCCGACTGTCCGGTGCCGCAGGCCGTGGGCGTGGCGCCGCGGAACAGCACCAGCTTGGGCGCCACATATTGGCGGTTCAGGTCCTTCTGGAAAATGGCGCTCCAGGTGTCTTCGGTTTCGCCCAGCACCTTCGAGACGAACACTGCCTGCTTGTCGTTGGCGGGCGGACGGGTGGCGGGGCCCTGCTGTTGCTGCACGGGCGGGCCTTCGGCCATTTGCAGGACCACGCTGGGATCCACGCCGAAATACATGGCGACCAGGGCCAGCACGATCGTGCCTATGCCGATGGTGCCGCGGCCGCCGATGCGTGGGCCGCCTGCGCGGCGGTCTTCCACATTGTCGCTTTCGCGCGAGTCATCAAGGCGCATACTGTTTCTCCGGGCGGGTCGGCGTTCCCGCCATTTTGCATCGCCGCTCTGTACTGAGCGGCCTTCAAGAGTGTTAGGATAAACCCATGGCCTTGTATTTCGATATTCATCCCGCGAATCCGCAACCGCGCCTGCTGAAGCAGGCGGCCCAATGGCTGGCCGATGGCGGGCTGGTCGCGGTGCCTACCGATTCGAGCTATGCCGTGGTCGCGCGGCTGGACGACAAGAACGCCGCCGACGGACTGCGGCGGTTGCGTGGCCTGGACGAACGCCATCATCTCACGCTGCTGTGCCGCGATCTGGCCGAAATCGGCCACTTCGCGCGCGTCGACAACCGCCAGTACCGCCTGCTGAAAGCCGCGACGCCGGGACCCTGGACCTTCATCCTGGAAGCCACCAAGGAAGTGCCGCGCCGCGTTTCGCATCCGTCGCGCAAGACCATCGGCATCCGGGTGCCGGACCATCCCGTCATGCTGGGCCTGCTGGAGCAGGTGGGGGCGCCCTTGCTGTCCACCACGCTCATCCCCAAGGACGAGACCGAAGCGTTGAACGACGCGGAAGAAATCCGCGAACGCTATGAGCACTCCCTGGCGGCCATCATCGACGCGGGCGCTTGCCCGCAATCGCCCACCACCGTGATCGACCTCACCGGCGACGACCCGGTGGTTGTGCGCGTCGGACGCGGCGATCCTGCCACCCTCGGTCTTGCCTGAGCGCGCCCGCCGCGCCGACCTGCACGCCGGCATGCGCCGGCGCGCGGCTCATCTACAATCCGGTTCGCCATGAATGACATCATCCAAACCATTGCGGTCTACGCGATACCGGTCATCTTCGCCATCACCTTGCACGAAGCCGCGCACGGCTACGTCGCGCGGATGTTCGGCGACCCCACGGCCTATCAGGCTGGACGCGTCAGCCTGAATCCCGCGCGGCACATCGATCCGGTCGGCACGCTGCTGGTGCCGGTGGCGATCCTGCTGGCCTCCAAGCTTTTGGGCAGTCCGGGCATGCTGTTCGGCTGGGCCAAGCCCGTGCCGGTGGATTTCGGCCGCTTGCGCCGGCCCAAGCAGGACATGCTGTGGGTGGCGCTGGCGGGACCCGCCGCCAACCTGTTCATGGCCGTCCTGTGGGCGTTTTCGCTGCGCATCTTCCTGGAGTCCGGCCTGCAGGAGTCGTTCTGGTTCGAAATGGCCGTGGCCGGCGTGAACGTCAACCTGGTGCTGATGGCCTTGAACCTGCTGCCCATCCTGCCGTTGGACGGGGGACGCATCCTCTTCAGCCTGCTGCCCAACCGCCTGGCCTGGCAATACTCGAAAATAGAGCCGTATGGTCTGGTGATCGTCGTCATCTTGCTGGTGACGGATGTGCTCTGGCTATTGATGCGGCCGGTACTCTCCCTGGGGACGACCATCGTCCAGTGGTTTCTGTAGGATTTCAGCCAATATCCGTTAAACTTAACGGTTTCTTTGATTCTGGCCCTGGGGCATCCCGCCACGGGGTTTTGGAGCCCTACATTTATGGCATCCCCTGCAACCGCCGCAGGCGTTAATTTCCAAGGCAGCATGGTGGCTCTGGTCACTCCCATGCAGCCCGACGGCAGTCTGGACTACGCGGCCTACCGGTCGCTGATTGACTGGCATATCCAGGAAGGAACCGACGCACTGGTGGTGGTCGGCACCACCGGGGAGTCGCCCACGGTCTCCATGGAAGAACATGCGGAGCTGATCCGCGTTGCGGTCGAACACGCTGCGGGCCGCATTCCGGTCATCGCCGGCGTGGGCGCCAACTCCACCGACGAAGCCATCCACCTGACGCGCCACGCCAAGGCCGTGGGCGCGCAGGCTGGCCTGTCGGTCGTTCCCTATTACAACAAGCCCTCGCAAGAAGGTTTGTACCGTCACTTCCGCACCATCGCGGAAGCCGTCGATCTGCCCACCATCCTGTACAACGTGCCGGGCCGTACCGTTGCCGACATGAGCAACGAAACGGTCCTGCGCCTGGCGCAGGTGCCGGGCATCATCGGCATCAAGGACGCCACGGGCGATATCGCCCGCGGCGGCCTGCTGCTGCGCGAAGCGCCGGCCAGCTTCCAGGTCTTCAGCGGCGATGACCCCACCGCCGCCGCCCTGATCCTGCTGGGCGCGCGCGGCAATATTTCCGTTACGGCCAACGTGGCGCCCAAGCTCATGCGTGAGCTCTGTGCCGCCGCCCTGGCCGGCAATGTGCCGAAGGTGCGTGAACTTAACGCGTACCTGGCGCGTCTGAACAAGGCTTTGTTCGTGGAAGCCAACCCCATCCCCGTCAAGTGGGCGTTGGCCGAAATGGGCCGCAGCGCACTGGGCTACCGGCTGCCGCTGGTTGAACTGGGGGCGCAGCACCACGCGACCGTGCGCGCCGCGCTCCAGGAAACGGGCCTGCTCTAAATATCGTGAGGATACGTATGAACAAGCGTCATGCCGGTTTGTCGGCATTGATGTCTCTGGTGTTGTTGGCCGGTTGCAGTGAGGTCAATCAATTCCTGGGCAATGAAGAGTCCGTCAACTACAAGAGCGCCGTCACCCAGCGTGGGGAGCCGCTCAGCATTCCCCCCGACCTGACCCAGGCCAACAGCGATCCGCGCTATCGCGCGCCCGCTTCGGGCTCCACCACTTATTCGCAGTTCCAGCAACAGGGCCAGGCGCAAGCTTCCCAGCCCAAGACCAGCAACGTGCTCCCCGGCCGCCAGGACATGCGTGTCGAGCGTGACGGCGACCTGCGCTGGCTGGTCGTGGACCGTGCTCCCGAAGACGTGTTCCCGCGTCTGGTGGACTTCTGGACCGAAAGCGGTTTCACCGTGGCAAGCAACAACCCGAGCGCAGGCCTGATCGAAACCGACTGGGCGGAAAACCGCGCCAAGATCCCGGAAAGCTGGCTGCGCCAAGCGTTGGGCGCGGTGCTGGAGTCGGCCTGGGACAGCGGCGAGCGCGAGAAATTCCGTACGCGCGTCGAACGCGTGAACGGCCACACCGAGGTCTACGTCAGCCATCGCCAGATGCTTGAGAAGCGCGTCGGCGCCGACGGCATGCAGGTGCAATGGCAGAACGGCAAGGAAGACCCGGGCCTGAACGCCGCCATGCTGGCGCGCATGATGGTCTATCTGGGCTCCGACGTCGACAACGCCCGCAAGCTGGTGCAGCAGGCCGAGGCCGCGCCGCAGAAACCCGCCGTGCAGCAGGACGTCCGCGCCCAGGGCGCCTCGCTGCTCGTTGCCGAATCGTACGACCGCGCCTGGCGCCGTGTCGGCGTGGCGCTGGATGGCGGCGGCTTCGCCGTGGACGACCGCGACCGCTCGGCTGGCGACTACTTCGTCCGCTATGTCGACACCGACACGGGCGAAAAGATGGAGCAGCCGGGCTTCTTCAGCCGCATGTTCTCGGGCGACAAGAAGGCCGAGGCGCCTCAGTATCGTATCCACCTGGCCGCCAGCGGCGACCAGACCGTGGTGACCGTGCTGGATGCCAATGGCGCGCGCGACAATAGCGCCACCGCCCAGCGTCTGCTGAGCGTGCTGAAGGACAAGATGTAAGACCAGACGGTTCTGCGCTCACGCGCAGGCCCGCACAAGAGAGGCCCCTGCGGGGGCCTCTTTTTTTGTCGGACACGCTTTGAGGCTCTTGCGTGCCGCAGGGAGGGCGAGCTTCGCGCCGCGAGGGCGTGCGTTTGCCGCACCTTGCGCATATGCCCTCCGGGCGCAAAAAAGCCCCGGCTGCAAAGCCGGGGCTTTTTCTTGCGTCCTCAGAGCGGGGGTTCGTCGCTGAGTTTTTATTAGGACGCGGGCGTGGTCGAGCCGCCCGGGGTGGTCGAACCGCCACCCGGCGTGGTGTTGGGCGTGGGCGCCGGAGCCGGCGAGGTGGCCGGGGGCGTCGTGGAGGGGGCGGGCGTGCTTGCGCCCGGAGCGGGGTTGGTCGCGGGCGCCGGGGCATCTTCCTTCTTGTTGCAGGCGCTCAGCGCGACGGCCAGCACCGAGGCAATAATCAAGGTTTTGCTCATCATTTTTAGACTCCTGTAGATGACGACTCTTGAAACCCCATTAGGGGAAACCAGAAGTCAGGCTACAGGAACACGCGGGCGCAACGCGTATGAAATTTAAAAAGGTCGCATCCCAACGGCAACAAACCTTTCAGCTTCGTGTTATCTCTTTCTTGATGTGTCCCGCGTATCAGACCTGATTTCCTTCTGTACAGGACTGATACGGGGCCGTGTCGGGATGCTACGCCGCGACGTAGCGGATCCAGCCGGAATCCAGCCAATCCGCCAGGCACGAGCGCGCTTCGTCGGTCAGGCGGGCGCAGGACGGATCCGAACAATCCAGGCTGCGCGCGTCCGCCAGCGTACGCAGGGCGGCGTCCGCGGGCACCATGGCAGTCTCGCCATTGATGAAGAGCTGCTTGCCGCGATAGAGCATGCGGCTGCGCCGGTCCAGCACCAGCCGGCCCGCGGCAGGCCAGTCTTCTTCCAGGTCCACGTCCATGCCTTCGGGAGCGTCGAACACGCTGAGATTGCTGGGCTCGGTCAGCCAGCAGCCCAGGAAGCGCGAGGCGAGCGCATCGTCGAAGCGCAGCTTTTCCACGGTTTCCAGCGTGGCGGCCACCAGCGCGTCCGGCAGCGCGGCGGGCGTGTCGACCGCGGGCTGGCCGGGGTCGCGATAGACGGCCGACAGCTTCGGACCGGGCAGGGCGGGCTCGCCATAGGGGCCGCCCAGGAGGCCGACGCGCGCCATGACCTGGTCCGCGGCCGCTTCGAGCAGCCCGCGCGCCAGCGTTGCCTGCGTGGGCGCGCGAAAACCGATGGAGATGGTCATGCAGCCGTCGCCCACCGCGACGCCGTCGTGGGCCGCCTGCGGCGGCAGGTAGAGCATGTCGCCGGGCGCCAGCACGGCCGTCTCTTCGGGTTCGAAACGGCTCAGGATCTTCAGCGGCAGGCCCGGCTCCAGCGACAGGTCCTTCTGGCGGCCATAGCGCCATTCGCGCTCGCCGGCGGCCTGCAGCAGGAACACGTCGTAGCTGTCGAAGTGCGGACCCACGCCGCCGCCATGGCTGGCGATGCTGATCATCACGTCGTCCAGACGCGCGTCGGGGATGAAGCGGAACAGCTGCATCAGTTCGGATGCGGCATCGCTGTGCAGGTCCACGCTTTGCACCAGCAAGGTCCAATCGCCTTCGTTGTCCTTGGGCAGGCGCGCGAACGGGCCGTTCTCCATTTGCCATTCGCCGTTCTCGCGCCAGATCAGGCGCGACTCCACGTCGTCGCGGCGCGCCAGTTTCTTGATGGCGGCGATCGTGACCGGCGGCTTGAAGCCGGGGATGGCCTGGCGGATCAAGAGGGGCTTGCGCTGCCAGTAGCGGCGCATGAAGTCGTTTGGGCTGTGGTTGCCCAGCAGGGCCAAGGGATGATCGAGGTTCATTGCAGGTGCTTCTTCAGGCGGTAGAGGGCGTCCAGCGCTTCGCGCGGGGTCAGGCTGTCGGGGTCGATGGCGGCGAGTTCCTCGCGCAGGGCGTCCAGGGCGTCGAGGTCGTCGGAACGGTCGGCTTCGGCATAGGCCTGGGCGTCGGCGTCAGCCGCGGCCGCGAACAGGCCAAGCTGCGGCGTGGGTGCGCCTTGGGCCTCCAGGCGCTCCAGCTCGCGCGAGGCCTGGCGGATCACGGCGGCGGGCACGCCCGCGCGCTGCGCCACCTGGATCCCGTAGCTGCGGCTGGCCGGGCCTTCGCGCACTTCGTGCAGGAACACGATGCCGCCGGCCGATTCGGCCGCAGCCAGGTGCACGTTGGCCGAGGCCGGCTGTTCCGCCGGCAGGCGGGTCAGCTCGAAATAGTGGGTGGCGAACAGCGTCAGCGCACGGTTGTGGGCCAGCAGGCGGCAGGCGATGGCCCAGGCTAGCGCCAAGCCGTCATAGGTGGACGTGCCGCGGCCGATTTCGTCCATCAGCACCAGGCTGTTGGGCGTGCTGGCCGACAGAATGGCGGCCGCCTCGGTCATTTCCATCATGAAGGTCGAGCGGCCGCCCGCCAGGTCGTCGGCCGCGCCGATGCGGGTGAAGATGCGGTCGATCTTGCCGATGCGGGCGCGCGACGCGGGCACGAAGCTGCCGATGCGCGCCAGCAGCACGATCAGCGCCACCTGCCGCATGTAGGTCGATTTACCGCCCATGTTCGGGCCGGTGATCAGCAGCATGCGGCGCGCCGGCTCCAGACGGCAGCCGTTGGGGGTGAAGCGCTCGATGGCGTGTTCCACCACCGGGTGGCGGCCGGCATCGATGTCGATGTCGGCCTGTTCGGACAGTTCGGGCGCGATCCAGTCGTGGCGGCGCGCGTGATCGGCCAGGGCGGCCAGCGCGTCCAGTTCGGCCAAGGCGGCAGCGCAGTCCGACAGCGGCCGCACGTGCTCGGCCAGCACGTCCAGCAATTGCTCGAACAGCCATTTCTCGCGGGCCAGCGAACGGTCCTGGGCGGACAGCACTTTGTCTTCCCAGGTCTTGAGTTCAGGGGTGATGTAGCGTTCGGCGTTCTTCAGCGTCTGGCGGCGGCGGTAGTCCTCCGGCACCTTGGCGGTCTGGCCCTTGGTGACTTCGATGTAGAAGCCATGCACGCGGTTGAACTCCACGCGCAGGTTGCTGATGCCGGTGCGTTCGCGCTCGCGGGCTTCCAGCTGCACCAGGAAGTCGCCGCCGTCGGCCGCGAGGCCGCGCAGCTCGTCCAGTTCGGCGTCGAAGCCCGCCGCCAGCACGCCGCCGTCGCGGATGGCGACAGCAGGCTCGGCGGCAATGGCGCGCACCAGCAGGGCGGCCAGGGCCGGGTCCACCGACAGGTGCGAGACCAGTTCGCCCAGCCGCGGCGAATCCGCCATCGGCTCGACCTGGTCGCGCAGCGCCGGCAGGGCTTGCAGCGCGTCGCGCAGGCTGGCCAGCTCGCGCGGGCGCACCGAACGCAGCGCCAGGCGGGCGGCGATGCGCTCGATGTCCGGGAAGGCGTTCAATGCGCTGCGCAAGGACTCCAGCAGGCCGGCCGAACCAAAGCCGGCCGCGCCGAAGGTCTGCTCCATGTCCATGCGGCCCGCCAACAGCGCCGAGATGGCTTGCTGGCGCGCCAGCGCCTGTTCGTTCTCGCGCAGCGGATGGTGCAGCCAGCGGCGCAGCAGCCGGCTGCCCATGGGCGTGCGGCAGCCGTCCAGCAACGAGAACAGCGTCGGCGAATCTTCGCCCGACAGCGTCTGCGTCAGCTCCAGGTTGCGGCGCGTGACCGGGTCCAGCAGCACGTACTGGCCGGGGCGTTCCGCCGACAGGCTCTGCACGTGGGCCAGGGCCTGCGACTGGGTGCGGGCGGCGTAGCGCAGCAGCGCGCCCGCGGCGCAGATGCCGGCCGGCATGTCTTCGATGTCGAAGCCCGCCAGCGTATCGGTCTTGAAATGCGCCAGCAGGTGCGCGCGCGCGCTGTCCGCTTCGAAGTGCCAATCGGGCACGCGGGCCCGCGCGCCTTCGAACGGGAAATCGAATTCGGCGCTGTCGGCGCAGACGATCTCGGCCGGCGCGATGCGGTGCAGCTCGGATTCCAGCTGCGCCGGCGCACATTCGGTCACGCGGAATTCGCCACTGGCCAGGTTCAGCCAGGCCAGCCCCGCGCGGGGCGCGCGCGCGGTGCCGCCCACGAACACGGCGGCCAGCGCGCGGTCCGCCTTGGCCGGCAGCAGCGCATCGTCCGTCAGCGTGCCGGGTGTGACGATGCGCACGATGCGGCGCTCGACCGGACCCTTGGACGTCGCCGGGTCGCCGATCTGCTCGCAGATGGCGATGGACTCGCCCATGGCGACCAGCCGCGCCAGGTATTGCTCCATGGCATGCACCGGCAGCCCGGCCATCGGGATCGGCGTGCCGTTGGACGAGCCGCGCTTGGTCAGCGTCAGGTTCAGCAGACGCGCGCCGCGCTCCGCGTCTTCGTAGAACATTTCATAGAAGTCCCCCATGCGGTAGAACAGCAGCAAGGGACCGGCCTCCGCTTTCAGGCGGAGGTATTGCTGCATCATGGGGGTGTGGCCCGGGTGGGCGTCGGCGGCGGTGTTTTGCGTTGCGGAATTCATGCCCGTGATTGTATCGGGCGCGTGAACCGCTGCGGGGAGGGACGGATGCTGGTTTTGTCCGGACCTCACTTGTTCATGATATTCCCCAACTTCTTGATCACCTCACGTTCGGTTTCCGCGCTGGCGTGGGCGGCTTTGGTGTAGCTCGCCGTATCCATGTACTGCGGCGATACGCCGGACTGGCGCAGCAGGGCCAGGAAGGCTTCGTCCTTGAGCGTGTCGCGGAAGGCGCCGTCGAGCTTGGCGATGACGGCCGGGTCCATGTCCTTGGGACCGGCGATGCCGAAGGGCGAGGTGTGCACCACGGGATAGCCGGCTTCCTTCAGGGTGGGGACGTCCGGCAGGTCGGGGGAACGTTTGTCGCCCAGCGACGCGAGGATGCGGACCTTGCCCGAGGCGACGTAGGGCAGGATCGTGCTGGCGCCGACCAGCACCTGGATGTGGCCGCCCAGCATGGCGGTCAGCGCGTCGGCGTCGCCCTTGTAGGGCACGTGGGTCCATTTGGCCTGGGCGGCTTCGCCCAGCTGCACCATGGCGATGTGCTGGCTGCTGTAGGCGCCCGGCGTGCCGTAGGAAATCGTGTCGGGCTTGGACTTGGCGTAGGCGACCAGGTCGTCCAGCGTCTTCCAGGGCGAGTCCGAGGCGACGGCGACGTAGTAGTTGTAGCCGGCGATCATCGAGATGTAGGTCAGGTCCTTGACCGGATCGTAGCGCGTGCCGGTGATGTGCGGCATGCGGAAGATGCCGATGGGCACCATGGTGACGGTATAGCCGTCGGGCGCGGTGTTGAGCATCTGGGTCGCGCCCAGCGTGCCGTTGGCGCCAGTCTTGTTCTCGACCACCACGGTCTGGCCGAGGCGCTTGCCGGACTGCTCGGCCAGGGCGCGCCCGACCACGTCGGTGACGCCGCCGGCGGAGTACGGGATGATCAGGCGGATCGGATGGTTGGGAAAGTCCTGTGCCAGCGCGGGGGCGCTGCCTGCGCTTGTCAGGACCATCATGCTTGCTGCCAGGATCTTCTTCATGTCATTCCTCCTTTGTGTGCCGCCGGCTTGCCGGCCGTCTCCAGGTCTAGCGGGATGCCTGGTATTGAACGTCAATCGATGATGCGCGCGCGGCTTGCGCCGAAGCCGATGCGCTGGAAACCCTCGCGGCTGCAATGGGCCGTCAGGGTGACTTCGTCTCCGGCCTCCAGGAACAGCCGGGTTTCGCCCGAGGGCAGGGTAATGGGTTGCGTGCCGCCGTGCGTCAGTTCGAGCAGGCTGCCGTGGCCGCTGTCGTCGGGCGTGGAGATGGTGCCCGAGCCCAGCAGGTCGCCGGGGCGCAGGTTGCAGCCGCCCAGCGTGTGCTGCGCCACCATCTGCGCGGGCGTCCAGTACAGGTGGCGGGCGTCGGATGCCGACAGCTGGCGCGGCGCCTGCGCGCGTTCGCGCGTGAGCGGCGTGGATAGCCACGCCTGCAGCGCGATCTCCAGTCCGCCGGTGGCGGCATCCCTGGCGTCGCGCAGGTAGGGCAGCAGTTCGGGATCGGCGTCGCCGCGCGCCATCGCGGCGCGGCGGAACGGGGCCAGCGCCTCGCTGGTCACGATCCAGGGCGAAACCGTGGACGCGAAGTTCTTGCCCTGGAAGGGCCCCAGCGGCTGGTATTCCCAGGCCTGGATGTCGCGCGCGGACCAGTCGTTCAGCAGGCCGTAGCCGGCGATGTGGCCGGCGGCCAGCTCCAGCGGCACCGGCTCCCCGAGGGCATTGCCGGGGCCGATCCAGATGGCCAGTTCCAGTTCGAAGTCCAATTGCGCCGAGGGCCGGAAGGCCGGCGTATCGACGCCGGCCGCGATCCTGACCTGGCCGCGGGGCCGCCGCACGGGCGTGTCGGACGAGCAGATGGAGGACGCGCGGCCATGGTAGGCAATGGGCACGTGCTTGTAGTTCGGCATCAACGGGTTGTTGGGGCGGAACAGCTTGCCCACGTGGTTTGCGTGATGGATGCCCGCATAGAAATCGGTGTAGTCGCCCACGTCCGCGGGCAGCAGCAGTTCGCACTGCGCTTGCGGGTGCAGCAGGCGCGCGGCATGGGCCTCATGCCGCGCGCGGCCGGGGTGTGCGGCGTCCAGCAGGGCGAACAGCGCGTGCCGCACAGCCTTGCGGGTGGGGCCGGGCAAAGCCATCCAGTCGTTGAGCCTGCGCGCCGACAGCGCTTGGCGTGCGACCGGGTCCAGTCCGTCCAGCAGGCCCAGTTCCACGGCGGCCTGGACATCCAGCACCTGTTCGCCGATGGCGACGCCGATTCGTGGTGCGCCGCCATCGCGGCGGAACACGCCCATCGGCAGGTTCTGCACCGGGAAATCCGGATGGCCGTCGGCGCCGTTGACCCAGCTCTGGGCGGTGGGCGCGTGGGTGTGGTCCAGCATCGTGTACTCCTCGCGGGCATTATCGGTATGGCTGCGCGCCGCTGCCCGGCCTGCGCGCATGTTCGTGAGGTCGTCGTTGCCGCTTCAGGCCGCGGTCGTGCCGCCGTCCATGGCCCAGGCCACGCCACGGACTTCGTCGGCGTCGGGCGAACAGAAGAACTCGCACAGCCCGGCGATCTGCTCCAGGGTGACGAACTTGCCCGAAGGCTGGCGCAGGCCCAACAGCTTGTTGGTGGCTGCGGCATTGTCCAGGCCGTCACGTTCGGCCAGTGCGTCGATCTGCTTCTGGACCAGCGGCGTGTGTACCCAGCCGGGGCAGATGGCGTTGCAGGTGATGGCGGTCTGCGCGGTTTCCAGCGCCACCGATTTGGTGAGGCCGATCAAGCCGTGCTTGGTGGCGTTGTAGCCGGTCTTGCCGGCGCGGCCGCGCAAGCCGCTGATGGATGCCATGTTGACGATGCGGCCCCAGTTGCGTGCGCGCATGGCAGGCAGCGCGGTGCGTATGGTG
Organism: Achromobacter sp. PD1; assembly: GCF_048541815.1. Classification (NCBI taxonomy): domain Bacteria; kingdom Pseudomonadati; phylum Pseudomonadota; class Betaproteobacteria; order Burkholderiales; family Alcaligenaceae; genus Achromobacter; species Achromobacter sp. PD1. The sequence goes on along the minus strand of NZ_CP183349.1, from coordinate 4,025,231 downwards.
TGGAAGCTGGCGGACAGGTTGACCGCGATCATGTCGTCCCACTTGTCGACCGGAAAGGCTTCGATCTGGCTGACGTGCTGGATGCCGGCGTTGTTGACCAGGATGTCCAGCGCGCCGTAGGCCTGGTTCAACTCGGCCATCATGGCCTCGATCTCGGCCGGCTTGCGCAGGTCGCAGGGCTGGAAACGGACCGGCACGCCATAGGTATCGCGGAATTCGGCGCAGAGCGCGTCGGCCGCCGAAGCGTCGGCCAGGCCGTTGAGCACCAGGGTCGCGCCGGAGCGCGCCAGGCGCCGCGCTACCGCCAGGCCGATGCCGCTGGTCGAACCGGTTACCAGGGCCACCCGCCCCGAAAGATCAGCCATGCTTGTCTCCACGCTGTGTCGTTATGGAATGCGTGGCAGGTTAGGGCGTGGGGATTGAGTCGTCCAATTTATTATCGATGCATGATTTATATTCGTAGGATATTAATAACCGGCACCCTCAGAACCGCTCATGGAATTGCGCCATCTGCAGAGCTTCATGGTCCTCGCCACGGAGCTGAACTTCACGCGGGCCGCCTTGCGCCTGCACATCGCCCAACCGCCCTTGAGCCAGCGCATCCGCGAACTCGAAGACGAGCTGGGCGTGAAGCTGTTCGACCGCAGCACGCGCAAGGTGACGCTGACGGTGGCGGGCCGCGTGTTCCTGGACAGCATCCAGCCCATGTTCCGGCAGCTCGACGGCGCCGTGGAGGCTTGCCGCAAGGCTGGCCGGGGCGAGACCGGCAGCCTGCGGCTGGGCTATACCGGACGCGCCAGCCATGTGCGCCTGCCGGGGCTGGTGCGCGATTGCCGGCGCCATTACAGCGATATCGCGCTGGACATCCAGGGGCCGCTGCCCACGGGCGAGTTGCGCTTGAAGCTGCTGGACGGCACGCTGGATGCTGCGCTGTGCTTTCTGCCCCTGGAGGGCAAGCACATCGCGTCGCACGAGTTCATGCTCAGCGAGTTTTCCATTGCGCTGGCAGACGCGCATCCATTGGCCGCCAAGGCCGAATTGCGTGTCGCGGATCTGGCGCAAGAACCGTTCATCGCCTATCCCTCGGGCAAGGGCTTCCACTTGCGCGACGCCATGGATGCGATCTGCCTGGAGGCGGGTTTCCTGCCGCGCGTGCTGCGGGAAACGGAGGCGTCCCAAACCCTGCTGTGCCTGGTCGCGGCTGGCACCGGCGTGGCCATCATTCCGCGCGACATCGAATCCTTCAACATGGAGGGCGTGATGTTCCGCCCGTTGCCGGCGGACGCCCCTAAGCTGCAGCACGGCATTGCTTGGCTGGAGACCAACCAGAATCCGGCGTTGGGGCGTCTGTTGGCGTTGTGCGGCGTCGGGGGCGTGGCGGGATAGGGGGCCTGTCCGCGCTTGCTCCCGGCCGTCCGCAAACGGCACAATCGCAGCGCGCGGCCCTGTTTCCGCCGCCGGAGTCTCTTATCCATGCAGGTTCTATCCGTCCCGGCCACGCTGGACGCCAGCGAGCGCATCACCATCACCAGCGGCGCGCACCAGGCCGAATTCGCGCCGGGCGGCGGCGGCCGCCTGACCCGGTTGTCCACCGGCGCGCATGACTGGATCGTGCCCCTGACCGACACGCAGTGGCCCGCCGGACGCTGGCCGCGGGCGGGCTCCTATCCGCTGGCGCCTTACTCCAACCGCATCCGCGACGGCGTGTTCACCTTCAACGGCGCCAGGCACGCATTGCAGTCCGTACCCGGCCGGCCCCATGCGATCCATGGCGCAGGCCTGTATCAGCCGTGGCGCGTGCGCAGCCACAGTCCGGACAGCGTCGACCTGGTGCTGGAGCAGCCCGCCGGCGTGCTGGGCTGGCCCTGGCCCTTCGAATGCGTGCAGCGCTATCAGCTGGACGCGCGCGGCCTGAGCGTGGCGCTTGCCATCGTCAATCTCGGCGACACGCCCATGCCTTGCGGCCTGGGCCTGCATCCCTATTTCACGGCCGAGCGGGTCACGCTGCATGCGCGCCGCGAGTGGGCGGCGGACGCCGACGGCCTGCCCACCGGCAGCAAGGCCGTTCATGTGCGCGAACTGCGGCGTTCGGCCAGCGGCTGCGATACCTATCTGTCGCAGTGGGAAGGGCGAGCCACCCTGCATTGGCCCGACGGGCATCAGTTGTCGCTGCACGCCGACCCGGCGTTTGCGCATCTGGTGGTCTACACGGCGGGCGGTTCGGATTTTCTGTGCGTCGAGCCGGTCACCAACGTGGCCGATGCGTTCAACCTTGCGGCGGCGGGCGAAGCCCGTACCGGCATGCGGACGCTCGAGCCCGGCGCGCGCTTTGCCGCGACCGCGCTGTTCGGCCTGGAGCCGCCCCGAACGGCGCGTTCCTGATGCCTGCAAGCGGCGCTTTGAAAGCGCCGCCGCCTGCGGCGATAATCCGGGCAAACCAAGTCCAGGAGTCCTTCGATGAAAAAGCTCAGCACCGAACAATTGCAGGCTGCGGCCGAGACGCTGCGCCGCGTGCAGGCGAGGCTGGCGCGCGCCGGCAACTTGCCGCTTGAGCCCACCCTCTATGCCTGCGCGCAAGGATTCCGCCGCAACGTGCCCGACTATTTGTGGTCGTGGCTGTCAGGCCTGCTGGCGCCGCACAAAAGCCTGGGCGCGTGGATGGATGCGCACCAGCCTGGCTGGCGCACGGGCAAGACGCCCGCCGCGGTGGTCTACGCGCGCAGCGAAAACGGCTGGCTGGAATGGCTGATCGCCGAGCTGGAAGCCGAGATCAATGATCCCCACGCCCGCGCCAAGCGGGAAGGGCGCGCCTAGAACGGGCGCATTGCCGGCGCATCATGTGTCGCAGTTCGGACCGGATGCCGGCCCCACGCCTCAGGCCCGCTCGGCTCGCGAGCGGCGCACCAGAAGGAATAGCGCTTCCAAGACGGCGGCCGCCAGCAGGGCGGCCAGCACCGAACCCAGTACCTGCAAGTCCCATAGGCGCGGCGGACCCACGCGGAACTGCACGGTGTCGAAGACCAGTCCGGCCGTGATGCCGGCGACGATGGCGGCCTTCCATCCTTGCAAGGGAGCCAGCCGCAGCATCAGCAGGGTGAAGGCCACCATCCCCCAGAGCACGGGTTCAAGCGCCTGATTGAGAATGTGGTCGAGCAGAAGAGACTCCCGATGGTGTCGCGCATGTGTTTGCGCGCAGTCGAGTTTGTACTGCTTTCTGCCTGCAATTGCGAGACGCCCCGCCGCCGCGAGCGGCGAGGCATGGCCTACGCGCCTTAGAACCCTTCCAGCACGATCTTGCCCTGCGCCTTGCCGCTTTCAATGAAGGCGTGCGCCCGGCGCAGGTTTTCGGCGTTGATCTTGCCGTAGTGCGCGCCCAGGGTGGTGCGCAGCGTGCCTTCGTCGATCAGGCGGGCGGCCTGGTTCAGCAGTTCATGCTGCGCGATCATGTCGGGCGTGCCGTGCAGCGGACGCGCGAACATAAACTCCCAATGCAGCGATGCCGACTTGGACTTGAGCAGGCGCACGTCGATGGCTGCGGGATCGTCGATCAGGGCGATCTTGCCTTGCGGCGCAATCGCTTCGGCCATCTGCGCGAAATGCTGGTCGGTCTGGGTCAGGCCGGCGATGTGGCTGACGTGTCCGAAGCCGATGCGCTTGAGTTCGGCGGCCAGCGGCTGGCTGTGGTCGATCACGTGATGCGCGCCCAGTTCCCGCACCCAGGCCTGGGTTTGCGGGCGCGAGGCGGTGCCGATCACCGTGAGTCCGGTCAACTGGCGCGCCAACTGCACCAGAATGGATCCCACGCCGCCCGCGGCGCCGATGACCAGCAGGCTGCCTTGGCTGGGGGCGGCGTTGTCCAGCACGCGCAGGCGGTCGAACAGCAGCTCCCAGGCGGTGATGGTGGTCAGCGGCAGCGCCGCGGCCTGGGCGTAGTCCAGGCTGGCCGGCATGCGGCCGACGATGCGCTCGTCCACCACGTGCAGCTCGCTGTTGGCGCCAGGGCGGTTCAGCGCGCCCGCATACCAGACGCGGTCGCCCGGCTTGAACAGGCTGGTCTTTGCACCCACTGCGCGCACCACGCCGGCGGCGTCCCAGCCTATGACTTCGGGCTGGCCGTCCTTGGGCTTGCGATTGGCGCGGATCTTCACATCCACCGGGTTGACCGAAATGGCGCGGACCTCGACCAGCAGGTCGTGGTCGCCGGGCACCGGGTCGGCGATGTCGATGTCCTGCAGCGCCTCCGGGTGATCGGCGGGCAGGTTCTTGAAATAGGCGATGGCTTTCATGGTTGCTTGCCGGGATCAGATGATGGAACGCACCACGCCGCCGTCCACGCGCAGCGCCGCGCCGTTGGTGGCGGCGGCTTGCGTCGAGCTCGCGTAGACGACCATGTTGGCCACTTCTTCCACGGTGGCCAGGCGGCGCAGCAGCGAAGTGGGACGGTGCTGGGCGATGAAGTCGCGCTCCATCTGGTCCTGCGTGACGCCTTGTTCCTTGGCCATTTCGGCAAAGAAGTCCGACACGCCCTCCGAGCGCGTGGGGCCGGGCAGCACCGCGTTGACGGTGACGCCGGTGCCGGCGGTCAGCTCGGCCAGTCCGCGCGACACGCCCAGCAGGGCCGTCTTGCTGACGCCGTAGTGGATCATCTCCGCGGGGATCTGGACCCCGGATTCGCTGGATATGAACACGATGCGGCCCCAGCCGGCGGCCAGCATGCGCGGCAGGTAGTAGCGCGACAGGCGCACGCCGCTCATGACGTTGATGTCCAGCATGTACTGCCAGTCGTCGTCCGTGATTTCAGTGAAGGACTTGGGGGCGAAGTAGCCGGCGTTGTTGATCAGGATGTCGACGTCGGGATGGGCGGCCGAGATCGAGGCCGCGCCGTCGGCGGTGGCGAGATCGGCCTGCACGGTGCTCACGCGCGCGGCGGGAAACTGCTGGGCAAGCGACGCGGCCGCCTGCGCCAGCTTGTCGGCGTTGCGGCCGTGCAGCACGACTTCGGCGCCGGCCTCGGCCAGGCCCGCGGCTATGGCCAGGCCGATGCCGCCGGACGATCCGGTGACCAGGGCCTTCGTGCCGTTCAGTTCGATTTTCATGGGGGACTCCTTGCGTGTCGGGGAATGGAGCCATGATTACCCAGTCCAAACCAGCGAAAAAGCGGCTAGCATCGCAGTCAGTTTCAATAATTTTTTGAAAATGAGGCCGGCATGGTGCGGTTCGAGGATCTGAGGATATTCATGGCGGCGGCGGACCAGGGCAGCTTTTCCGCCGCCGCGCGCGAGCTTGACCTGACGCCAGCGGTCGCCAGCGCCGCGCTCAAGCGGCTGGAGCAGGTCCTGGACGCGCGCCTCTTCGTGCGCACGACGCGCAGCCTCAGGCTGACGAGCGACGGCGCACGCTATCTGGAGCATGCCCGCGCTGCGCTGTCGGCGCTGGACGCGGGCAGGAACGCCGTGGCGCGCAACAAGACGGAGATCTCCGGCACGCTGTCCTTGTCGATCCCGTCCGACCTGGGCCGCCACGTGCTGCTGCCATGGCTGGATGAGTTCCAGGAACGGCATCCACGCGTCAACTTCCAGGTGCGCATCAGCGACCGCCTGGCCGACCTGTACCGGCAGCCGGTGGATCTTGCGGTGCGTTATGGCACTCCGAACGACTCTGGACTGGTGGCCCTGCCGCTATCCGAGCACAACCGCCGCGTGGTGTGCGCCTCGCCCGCATACCTTGCGCGCCATGGCGTGCCGCAGGTGCCCGATGACCTGCGCCGCCACAACTGCCTGTCCTTCGTGCTGGGCGAAACCCTGCACGACCGCTGGGCCTTCCGGCACGAAGGCGCCGCGCTCACCATACCGGTCAAGGGCGACCGCGTCGGCGATGACGGCGAACTCGTGCGCCGTTGGGCCCTGGCTGGCCATGGCCTGGCCTACAAGTCGCGCTTTGACGTGCTGGCCGACCTGCGGGCGGGCAGGCTCATCGAAGTCCTGGCCGACTACACCAGCGAACCGTCGCCGCTATACCTGCTGTGCGTGCACCGCATGCTGCTGTCGCCGGCGGTAAAGCGGCTGCGCGAGTTCCTGCACGAACGCTTCAAGGCGTTCGAGGCGGGCTAGCCGGCCTTTGTGCGCTTCAATGCGCGTGGCTGGCCCGTTGGTTTGCCGCGCGCGTGCGGGCGGCTTTCTTCGCGGCTGCGGAACGGCCTGCGGCGCCCTTGGTGGCGGCAGCCTTCTTGGCCGCGGCCGAGCGGGCGGCGGCGCTGCGCTTGGAGGCCGATGCGCTGGCCTGCCGCGACAACGCGGTGCGTGTAGCGGGCTTGGCGCTTTCCTTCTTCATGGCGGTGGTGGTGGCCTTGGCGCGTGTGGCGGACTTGGCATGCCCATCATGGGCTGCGTCGCTGTCCTGCTTTGCGCGGCGCTTGGTCGCCGCGCTGGCCTTCTTCGGCGCGGGCAGGGCCACGCCGGCGCGGCGCGCCTTGGACAGTCCGATCGCGATGGCCTGCTTGGTGGATCGCACGCCATGCTTGCCTTCGCGCACGTGTTCGATTTCCTCGCGCACGAATTCTCCGGCCTGCGTGGATGCGGATTTTCCTTGCCGTTTGTCGCGCGCCGCTCGTTCCAGGGTTTTTCGTTCAGGCATGACGACACCTCCTTGCTTGCGTTGCGAAAACGCGCTCCGCCACGCCGACGCCGGTGCGACGGAACTCGTAACACCACTCTAGCGCCGTGGGCGTATGCTGTGTGTTCGAATGGATTGCCGGTCGTAAGCGCCGGAACACCGCCGCCAGACCGACGATGCACGACTCACCCCCTTAGCGGAGACGAGCTATGTCGAATCATGTCTACAAGCAAATCGAACTGGTGGGTTCATCCACCAAGTCCACCGACGACGCCATCAGCCAGGCCATCGCGCGCGCTTCCGAGACGCTGCGCAACCTCGATTGGTTCGAAGTGACCGAAGTGCGCGGCCACATCAAGGACGGCAAGGTGGCGTACTGGCAGGTCGGCTTGAAGATAGGCATGCGGCTGGAAGGGAACGAGTGAGTCCGCTTGCTGCTTCTTTATTGAGCACCCCTTCCAAGTGATTGTCGGATAAGGATTTTTCCCGCTTGTTATCCGACTGTTCAGAGGCTTGTCCACATTCGGTGGGGACAAGCTTGCTTGCCTTGCGCCTGCCGTCATCGCGATCCGCGGTGGCATCGTGAACCCGCCGGCATTGAGCGTTTCTTGAGCGGCTGCTTCAAGTGCTTGGTGCATAAGGCTTTTTGCATGCTGCCCTCATACTGTCCTCAGGCTTATCCACATTTGGCGGGGACAACCTGGGCGCTTCGATACGGCGTTTGAGCCATTCTTGACCACCCCTTCCAGGCGCTTGATATGCAAGGGAATTTTCGACCTGCCCTCATACTGTCCTCATGCTTCTCCACAGAACGCGGGGACAAATCCACATTTCGGCGCAGCCGCCGCGCAAGTCCGCGCGGTCATCGTGGTTTCAGTGGATAAGTGCGTCAAAAATCATCCAAAAGGATGATTGCGCAATTTTTGACCGGCCCTCGCAAGTGCTTGGCGGGACAGGGGAATTTCACTATGCCCCAAGGCTGTCCTCAACCTTCTCCACAGTTGGCGGGGATAAGTGAATGCCCCCACGCCGCGCACGTTGCGCGTGCTTGCTGCCCCCCGAGGGGGCTGGCCCGCCTTGGGGCGGCCCGGCGGCGGGCCGGCGCTCGAGCTGCGCTGGCTGCGCACAATGGCCGCCGCATTCTCCGGTCGAGGAAGGATGCGGGATTCATGGGAGGTCGCACGCAAAAAAAAGCCCCCCGACGTATCGGGGGGCTGGATCGCCCGGAGGTAGACGGGCGATCTCTGCCGGCCGGGAGGAGCCCGCGCCGGCAGCGGCGGCGATCAGGGGTTGAACTTCTTGATCCAGTCCACGTAGCGGTCCACCCAGCCTTGCAGGAACTTGCGGGTGCCTTCGTTGGTGATGTTGTACTGGTCGTCGACCAGGCCTTCGGTGTATTGCAGGAAGACTTCCGGCGTGGTCAGGGCGTTGGCGCCCTCGGCGGCCAGGATGTTGCGCAGGTGCTGCTGCATCAACGCGGTGCCGGCGGCGCTGGGCGAAGTGCCGACGATGCCGACGGCCTTGCCGGTCCAGGAGTTCTGGCCCCAGGGACGCGAACCCCAGTCGATGGCGTTCTTGATGGCGGCGGGCACGGAGCGGTTGTGCTCGGGCGACACGAACAGGATGCCCTGGGCGTCGGCGATCTGCTGCTTGAGCTTGGCGGCGGGGGCGGGCAGGTTGTTCTCGTTGTCCTGGTTGTAGAGCGGCACGTCGCCCAGGCTCACGTATTCGAACTTGAAGTCCGCGGGCACCAGCTTTTCCAGCGCGCGGGCCAGCCGCAGGTTGAACGAGGCAGCGCGCAGGCTTCCGACGAAAACGGCAATCTTGTAGGTGCTCATGGGGCGCAGGCTCCAAGGGGTGGACGGGATTGTCAGTGTAGACCTGTACGCAAGCCCGCTCAATCACGATCGCGGATATGTTTATTCATGATCATGACGCGCTGATGTCGGCGGCGCGCGGGTTGGCGCGTCAGCTCATCAGGCTGACATGGGCAGCGACCACGCGCCATCCCTCAGGCGTGCGCATCCAGGTTTGGCTTTGCCGGCCGATGCGGTCGCTGCCGTCGCGCTGGAATTCCAGATTGGCCGTTGCGAAATCCTGGCCATAGGTGGTGACGACCGCGCGCAATACGCGCCGGGCCAGCCCTTGCGGTGAACGCGCCGCGCGGAAGGCGCGGATGGCATCGTAGCCGTAGAGATTTTCGCCCGCGCCATAGCGCAGCGTGTGAGGGCTGTTCCAGAACAGCGCATTCAGAACCTCCACCTGGTTGTTCACCAGGGCGGTTTCGTAGCGGTCCAGGGCGGCGGTGACTTCCGCCACGACGTCGGGCAGATTGATATCCATGCGTGCTGCTCCAGTTGGCACCGTTATGGTGCGAAATCTAGGGGTAATCACCAATATGGTGTGTCCTGCGGTGCGGCGGCTCCGTCCCGTGAGCGGCGGTTTCTCGACCTCGTCGGGAGGAGCGCGGCGTGGCGATCCTGGCATGCCGCTTGCTAGGGTAAATACTGCATAGATGCTGCATAACAAGCTGCGCGCCGTCCCAGGAGTTCCGCCATGTCCAGTTCCGCCGTTTCCGCCCCGGTCACCATGTTGGTCACCCGGCACATCACCCCCGAACGCTATGGCGATTTCCTGTCCTGGATGCGCCAGGGGGAAATCCTCGCGGCAGGTTTCCCGGGCTTTCTCGGGTCCGGCGTGCTGCAACCCGCGGAAGGCGGCGACCAGTACCAGATCGTCCTGCGTTTTGCCGACGCGGCCAGCCTCGCCCGCTGGGAAAACTCCCTGCCGCGGCGCATGTGGCTGGAGCGCGGCGCGTCGCTGGTGCGCGCCAGCCACGAGCGCCGCGTCAGCGGCACGGACGACTGGTTCGCGCCCAGGACCAGCGCGCCGCCGCGCTGGAAGCAGGCCGTCAGCATCTGGCTGGCCTACTTTCCGGTGCTGCTCGTTTTCTCCGTGTTGGCTAGCGAACCGCTGAGCCTCTTGCCGGTTTTCTGGCGTGTGCTGATCACCAGCGTAGCGCTCACGCCGGTGATGGTGTTCATCTGCATGCCCCTGGTGGCGCGCATGCTGCATCGCTGGCTGCGGGCGGGCTGAAGCAGGCAGGCGCGGCCGGTTCAGGCCGCGCGCGCGCCGCGGGAGGAATACAGCCGGTGCAGCGTGATCTTGCGCACCGCGGCCTGGCTGCCCTGGATATGCGCGTGCAGCAGCGCCACCGAGCGCGCCGCATCGCCGGCCAGCGCGGCTTCGAGTATGGCCGCGTGCTCTTCGTAGGTCTTGCCGATGCGCTCGGGCAGGGTGAAGTCCAGCCGCCGCACGATGCGGATGCGTTCGGTGGCTGCGCGGTGCACGCGGGCGATCTCCGGATTGCCAGCGGCGGTCACCAGGTCGATGTGAAAGCGCTCGTCCAGATTCGCCAGCCGCTCGCAGTCGCCCGAACGTTCGCTTGGGTCCACCAGCCAGATATCGGCCAGCGGGCGCAGCGCGCGCTGCCGCTCGGCGGCGCTGGCCGATGCGCACAGCGATTGCACCGCGGCCGCTTCCAGCACGCTGCGCAGTTCGTAGAAGTGGTCCAGCGTGTTGAAGTCCAGCGGCTTGACCAGCCAGCCATTGCGTTGCCGCACCTCCAGATAGCCTTCCCGCTCCAGGCGGAACAGGGCCTCGCGCACGGGCGTGCGGCTGACCTGCAGGCGGTCGGCGATCTCGGTTTCGGTGAAGCGGTCGCCCGGCGCCAGCCGGAAGTCCAGGATGTCGCGCTTCAGCGTGCCGTAGGCGGTGTCGGCGAGCGTGCGCGGTATGTCGATGACGGCGAAGGCGGTTTCCATGTGGTGGCCTCGGAGCGGTGGTTCAAAGGGGGCGCAGGCGGGCAATGCCGGCCTGCTGCAGCGCGTGCGCGGCGCGCAGGCAATCGGCTTCGCGCCATGGCGCGCCGATCAACTGCACGCCCAGCGGCAGGTGATCGTCCTGTCCGGTTTCGGGCCAGACCGGCGCGGCGCAGACGGGCAGGCCGATGCATGACACCGGCTGCGTCAAGAGCCCCATGCTGGCGCGCGCCGGCAGCCGCTGGCCGGCCAACGTCAGCCAGTCCGAACCGATGGGCGTGGCCGGCACTGGCGTGGCAGGGGCGATCAGCACGTCGTAGTGTTCGAACAGCGTCAGCGCTTCGCGATAGACGCGGTGGCGGATGCGCTGCGCCTGCTGCGCCCAGGCCGCGGGCACGAGGCTGCCTGCGACCAGCCGGTCGCGCGACAGCGGTTCGTAGTAGTCGTAGTGCGTGACGAGCCTGCGGCGATGCAGGGCGCCGCCTTCCGCCGCCGTGATGACGAAGGCCGCGGCGCGAGCTTGGGCGGCTCCCGCCAGTTCGACCACGGCCGTGGCGTCCAGCGCACGCGCCGCGATCTCGACGGCGCGGCGGGCCTGCGGTCCGGCCCATTCCGAAAAGTAGCCGCCCAGCACCGCCACCCGCAGTCCGCGCATGCCCGCGTTCAGCGCCGGCAACGCGGCTTCGGCGGGACGTCCGGCGCAGGCCACGTCCTCGGCGTCCGCGCCCTGCAGCGCGTCGTAGGCGGCGGCAAGGTCGCTGGCGCTGGCCGCGAACGGTCCCAGGTGGTCGAGGCTGCCGACGAACGGAAATGAGCCGGCGCGCGACAAGCGGCCGAAGGTAGGTTTCAGGCCGAACACGCCGCACAGCGATGCCGGCACGCGGATCGAACCGTTGGTGTCCGAGCCCAGCGTCAGCGGCACCAGGCCGCCCGCGACCGCGGCGGCGCTGCCGCCGGAGGAGCCGCCGGCGATGCGGGTGGTGTCGTGCGGGTTGCGGCAGGCGCCGTAGTGGCTGTTTTCCGTGGTGAATCCGTAGGCGTGTTCGTCCATGTTCAGTGCGCCGACCAGCACCGCGCCGGCCTCGCGCATGCGCTCGACCAGCCTGGCGTCGCGCCGCGCGGGCGGGTTGGAGGCGTTGACCCGCGCGCCGGCCAGGGTGACTTCGTCGGCGATGTCGAACAGGTTCTTGACCGCATACGGCACGCCCGCCAGCGGCGGCAGCGGCTCGCCGCGGGCGCGGCGCGCGTCGATGGCCGCCGCTTCCTGCCGCGCCCGGCTTTCGGTGACGGCGGTAAAGCAGTTGTAGCGTGCGTCGCGTTCACGCACGCGCGCCAGCGTGGCGTCCAGCACTGCCATGGCGCTGCGTTCGCCGGCGCGGACCTGGCGCGCGATATCCTGCGCGGGGCCGCTCACGGACGGAACACCGCGGCCGATTCCAGCTCCACGGCCAGCGGCTCGTCGACGAAGCCGGCCGCGATGTCCTGGATGCGCGCGAATTGCTGCGCGACGTCGGCCACCGTTTGCTCGCGCAAGGCATAGCCGGCCAGCGCCAGGGCGCTGCGTACGTATTGGTCGATGGTTTCCTGGGTCATGGCGGACTCTCCGGTACGGGTGATTTACTTGCGCACTTCGCGCTGGAAGATTTCCAGGCTGAGTTTCTTCATTTCGATGAAGCTGGGCTCCGATAGCGTCGCCACCGTGCGCGGACGCGCGTCGCGGTAATCCAGGATCTCGGCGACCCGGGTGGGCCGCTTGGTCAGCAGCAGCACCTGGTCGGCCAGGTACACGGCTTCCTCCAGGTCGTGCGACACCAGCAGCATGGTGGTGCCGGTCTGCATGAAGACCTCCTGCAGCTTTTCGCGGATGAACAGCGTCATCTCGAAGTCCAGGGCGGAGAAGGGTTCGTCCAGGAACAGCACCTCGGGGCCAGGCGCCAGCGCGCGCATGATCGATGCGGTCTGCTGCTGTCCGCCGGACAGTTCGTAGGGGTAGCGGTTCAGGTCGAACTTGACGTCGAACGAGGCCACCAGCTCTGCGACCCGCGCATCCACCTCGGCCTTGCTGCGGCCTTCCAGGCGCAGCGGATAGGCGATGTTGTCGATGGTGCGCAGCCACGGGAACATGGCTTCGCGGTAGTTCTGGAAGACGTAGCCGATCTTGGTCTGCGCCAGCGACTTGCCGTCGAACAGGATCTCGCCCGAGTCGATGGGAATCAGGCCCGCGATCATGTTGATCAGCGTGGACTTGCCGCAGCCGTTGGGGCCGAAGACGGAGACGATCTTGCCCTTGGGAATGTCCAGGTTGAAGTCCTCGTACAACGGCCAGCCGGCGAAGTACTTGGTCAGCCCGCGTATGGTGATGTGGGTGCCCAGCGGACCGGGCTCGAACGGGGCGGCGGCGGGGCCGGGGGCGATGATGGGATTGAGGACGGTGGACATCAGCGGCCGCTCCAGTGGACCACGCGCTTTTCCAGCACGAGAAAAAGTATGTTCAACACATAGCCGAGCGCGCCGGCGGCAAGAATGGCCGCGTACATGTCGCGCACGTTCAGCACCTGCTGCGCGTTGATGATGCGATTGCCCAGGCCGCTGTCCGAACCGATGAACATCTCGGCCACGATCACGATGACCAGCGCCATCGACACGCCGCTGCGCAGGCCTACGAAGGTGGGCTGCAGGCTTTCCCAGATCAGCACGTCCTTGAAGATGCGCCAGCGCGACGCGCCCATCACGCGCGCCGCCATGACCCGCTGCTTGCGGGCGTTGATGACGCCATAGGCGCTGTTGAACAGGATCACCAGCACCGCCGCGAAGGCAGCAATGGCGATCTTGTTCATGTCGGTAACGCCGAAGATCATCAGGAACAGCGGGATCAGCGCGGAAGAGGGCGTGGAGCGGAAGAAGTCGATCAGAAACTCCACGCTGCGATACGCCTTTTCGTTGCTGCCCAGCAGCACGCCCAGCGGCACGCCGATCACGCCCGCGATGAGGAAGGCCTGCAGTGTGCGGTTCAGCGACGCCAGGAAGTCCGCCAGCAGCGGGCCGCCCGCCATGCCCTTGACCAGCGCCGCAAGCGCCGCGCTGGGCGTGGGCAGCAGCACGGGGCTGACCAGTTGCAGGCGCACCACCAGGTCCCACACCACGAAGAGCGCCAGCGGGCCGATCAGCGGCAGCAGGCGGCTTGTGTCGAATTTGCGTGGGGGCCGCGCTGTCGCGGCCGGGCCGGCCGTGGTTGTTGCAGTGGTTGCGGTCATGGCTCAGCCCTTGTAGAGCATGGTCGAGACGTCGACCTTCTGGGCGAAGACGCCCTTGTCGGCGAACAGGTCGAAGAACTTCTGGAAGTGCTGGATATCGCCGGGCGTGAACTCGTTGTAGAGGGTGTAGGCGGCCAGCGGCACTTCCTCGGTCATCGGACCTTCGATGGCGGTGTAGCCCTTCAGGTAGGGACGCGCCTCTTCCGGCTTGCTGCGGATCAGTTCGATGCCGCGCGCATAGGCGGCGATGAATTTCCTGCTTTCCTCGGGATGCTTCTTCAGGAAGGCGGTGGTCAGCGATGCCGACCCGCCGAACCACGGCGCCATCGGATCGCCCAGCACGTACTTGGAGATGACGCCGGACTCCAGCACGCGGGTGGTGCCATTCAGCCTGCCTACCGTGCCCGTGGGCTCCAGCGTGTAGCAGGCGTCCAACTGGCCGGCGGCGACCGCGGCGACGTGCTGGCTTATCGCCAGCTCGACCACGGTCGCCCCGGTTGCGCCGGCGCGCTCCAGCACTGCTTTGGCCAGCGTGGCGTTCTGGATGCCGGGTCCAGATCCGACCTTTTTCCCCTTGAGGTCTGCGATGGATTTGATGGGACTGTCTTTCGCGACGATGAACTCGTCCAGCACGTGCTTGGCGTTGCTGGGATTGGACGCAAAAATCTTGAACAGGCCGGGCGAAGCGATCTCGCCGATGGCCAGATTGGCCGAGCCGGTGCCGTTGGCGCTGCCGTCCGCGCGGCCGGCCAGCATGGCTTCCATGACCTGCTGCGCGCCCGCGAATTTCAGCGGCTCGACGTTCAGTCCGGCCTCCTTGAAATAGCCTTTTTCCAGCGCCGCGTAGAACGGCAGGCCGGCCGCCACGGGCCAGAAGCCGATGCGGATCACGGGTCCCGCTTGCGCCCGAACCAGCGCCGGCGCGGCCAGCGTCGCGGCGCCCAGCGCGGCGCCCTGGATCAGCCGGCGGCGGGTGGCGTTGAAGGCGTGGGGCGCGTTGCGGTAGATCATGGAGGAACTCCTGGTGTGCAAGGAAAGTGGCGCTTGTAGACAAGCTGGCATACCAGGCATCAAGCAAGAGCCGTGCCAACTTCTTCCGGGGCGGCATGCGCCCAGTGCGCCTGGCGGGCCGGCCTCGCGCTGGTGCCTCGCCTGAACCACATTGGTGCACGGCGCACCAATGAAGGGGACGTAACCGGCCCCCGTGTCGCGCTGCGCGCGATGGCGGTAGCATGTGGGCGGATCGGAGCGTGCCGCTCCGGACTTGTGAACCCTTGCGCGACGCCTGGCCGCGTCATACCGAGATGAATACGCGTTTTGTCGAAGCCTTTCTGTGGTCGGCGCGCCTGGGCAGTTTCCGGGCGGCGAGCGACCGCCTGCACATCACCCAGGCCGCCGTGGCCAATCGCATCGCCTCGCTGGAAGAGGACATAGGCGCGCGCCTGTTCGAGCGCGACGCCAAGGAGCTCAGGCTGACGGCCACCGGCACCCGGCTGCTGGACTATGGCGAACGGCTGCTGGAGATCCGCCAGCAGATCCTGTCGCTGGGCAAGGGCGGCGACGAGGTCTTTGGCCTGGTGCGTATCGGCGCCATCGAAACCGTGGTGCACACCTGGCTGATCGGCTTCCTGACCAATCTGCGCTCCACCTATCCGGGCATCGAGGTCCAGCTCACCTCCGAGACCACGCGCGCGCTGCACCGCGGCCTGCGCGAAGGCGCGCTGGACATCGCGCTGCAGACGGACCTGCTGAACGATAGCGGCATCATCAGCAACGCCTGCCTGCCCATGGAGATGGGCTGGGTCGGGCCGGCCGGCGACGAGGAGGCGCTGAGCGCGCAGCAACTGCTGAGCGAACCGGTGCTGACCATGAGCCCGGGATCGCAGCCTCACGAAGCGCTCAAGGCCCTGTACCGCGAAGTCGGCATGCCGCAAGGCAAGGTGCACTGCGTCAGCTCGATCTCCGCGCTGGCGCGGCTGGTGCGCAGCGGCTTCGGCCGGGCGCTGGTGCCGCTGCCGCCCATCTACGAATACGTGGCGCGCGGCGAGGTACAGATCATCCGCTGCGACATTCCGGTGCCGCCCCAGCTGCTGGTGGTGAGCTATCTGGAAAGCGCCGGCTCGGACGCGATCCGGCTGGTGGCCGAACTTGCCAGCCGCGCGTCGGACCAGTTCACGTCCTCGGTCGCTGCGCCGCGATTGGGTTCGGCGCAATAGTGTTATCCCTAGGGCGTCTTTCAGTAATTTTATTGCCGCGCAGAAGAATTACTCGTTTGTCCCGGGGCAACCGGCCGGCTGAAGATGGAGCCTTCCGTAATCGAAGGAATTTCCTGTCTTCCGCCCATGAGCACGCACACCGAATCCTCCCTCCCGCCGCACGGCCTGCTGTTCGTCGCCACTGACGCCGACCCCGCCCACGAAGCCGATTTCAACCGCTGGTACGACCGCGAGCACGTGGAAGAGCGCGTGCGCATTCCCGGCTTCCTGTCGGGCGCGCGCTACCTGTCGCGGGAAGGCGGCCGCAAGTATCTGGGCCTGTACCGCACCGAATCGCTGGCCGCCTTCACCACGGCGGACTATCGCAAGGCGTTCGAGCGCCAGACCGTATGGTCGGTGACCAACCTGGACCGCATGCGCGACCCGATGCGCCGCGTGTGCGCCGTGCGGGCCGTGACGGGCTTTGGCTCCGGCAGCGAGATCGCGGTCCTGCCTCTGCCGGCGACGAATGACAGCGAAGCGCTGGTGGCCCGGGCGCAGGCGCTGGGCGCTGAACTGGCGCAGGCGGACGGCTTCGTGCAGTCCTATCTGCTGGTGCCGGACGCGGGGCTCAGCACGCCGCTGCCGCGCGAGTCCGCCGACAACCGCGTGCTGGCGCCGCTGTTCGTGGTGGAAGCGAGTTCCGCGGCCGCCGCGCGCGTCCTGCGCGATCGGGCTTGCAGCGCATTCGATACCGATCCGTCACAGGCCTGGCTGCTGGAACTGGGCTGGAAACTGACGGCAGCCGACCTGCGCTGAGCCCATCGCGGCCAGTCACCAAACATCCAATTCAAGGGGAATCCCATGGCTGAAGAAACGCTATATGGCGCCGCGCCGGTGAAGACCGCGGCCGCGCCCAACAAGATGCGCAGGCTGGCCCTGGCCAGCTCGGTCGGCACCACGCTGGAGTGGTACGACTTCACCATCTACAACCTGATGGCGGCGTTGGTCTTCAATTCCATCTTCTTTCCGTCCTTCGACCCGCTGACGGGCACCATCCTGGCCTTCTCCACCTATGCCGTGGGCTATGTGTCTCGGCCGCTGGGCGGCTTCGTCTTCGGCCATCTGGGCGACCGGCTGGGGCGCAAGTTTGTCCTGGTCGCCACCCTGGTCATCATGGGCGTGTCCACCGGCCTGATGGGGCTGTTGCCGACCTACGCGTCCTGGGGTGTATGGGCGCCCGTGGCGCTGGTGGCCTTGCGCTTCGTGCAGGGCGTGGCCCTGGGCGGCGAATGGGCCGGCGCGGTGCTGCTGTCGATGGAGCACGGCAAGCCCGACCAGCGCGGGCGCAACGCCTCCTTCACGCAGATCGGTCCGTCCTGCGGCACGCTGATAGGCACGGGCTTCATCGCCGTGGTCTCGGCCTTTCTGAGCCCCGAGGACTTCCAGGCCTGGGGCTGGCGCGTGCCCTTCGTCTCCAGCGTGGCGCTGGTGCTGTTCGGCCTGTGGCTGCGCCGCGGCGTGGAGGAGACGCCCGTGTTCCTGGAAATGGAACAGAAGCGTGAAACCGCCGCCACGCCCATCAAGGAAGTGCTGGGCCAGTACTGGCGGCAGTTGCTGGTCGCGGGCGGCTCGCGCATCGGCTCCGACGTGCTCTATGCGCTGGTGGTCGTGTTCACGCTGACCTACGTCACCACGGTGCTGCACCTGTCGCGGCCCATGGCGCTCACCGCAACCATGCTGGGCGCCGCGCTGAATGCGATCGCGGTGCCGCTGTGCGGGCATCTGTCGGACAAGATCGGCCGCCGTCCGGTGTACCTGGCGGGCGCGGTGCTGGGCATGATCTGGGCCTTCGTTTTCTTCGTGCTGATGGACACCGCGCATCCCATCGCCATCTGCGCGGCCGTCGTGGTGGGCCTGCTGATCCACGCGCTGATGTACGGCCCGCAGGCCGCCTTCATCACCGAGCAGTTCCCGGGCCGCGTGCGCTATGCGGGTTCCTCGCTGGCCTACACGCTGGCCGGCATCGTCGGCGGCGGCTTCGCGCCGCTGATCATCGCCAGCCTGTTCAAGTCCTGGAATTCGACCTTCGCCATATCGCTGTACGTGGCGGCGGCGCTGGTCGTGACGGCGGTGGCGGTGCTGGCCGCCAGGGAAACGGCCAAGTCTCCGTTGCAGCGCTGAGGCGCGGAGCATGCCTGTCGCCGTCCGGCCTCGCGGCCGGGCGGCGACAGGCCATTCAGGCGATGCTGCGATTGGCCAGCGGCTCGCCGGCCAGCCAGCGGTTGAGGTTGTCGACGAACAGGGCCCGCACGCGCGCGGCATTGCCGTCCGAGAACCCGGCGCTGTGCGGCGTGACGATGACGTTGGGCAGGTCCCACAGCGCGGAATCCGGCGGTAGCGGCTCGTGCTGGAACACGTCCAGGAAGGCGCCGCCCAGGCGGCCGGCACGCAGCGCCGCGATCAGTTCGGGCTCATCGATCACGTGGCCGCGGGCCACGTTGACCACCATCGCATGCGCGGGCAGCGCGGCGAGCGCATCGCGGCCGATCAGGTTGCGCGTGGCGGACGTGAGCGGGCAGGCCAATACCAGCCAGTCGGCCGCGGGCAGCAGGGACGGCAGTTCGCCGTAACCCACGGTGTGGCGGGCCTGCGGCACGGGCGCGCCGCTATGGCGCGCGACCGATATCTTCAGGCCGAGCGCGGCCAGCAGCGCGCCAATACGCTGTCCTATCCCGCCCCATCCCACCACCACGGCATGCTGGCCGGCCAGGTCCCTGGGCGTGCGCTCGTCCAGCAGCGGCCGCCAGGCGCGGTCGCGCTGATCGGCGGCCAGCAGCGGCAGGCGGCGCGCCAGCGCCAGCACGCCGGCGACGGCGCTCTGGGCTACCACCGGGTCGCTGGCGCCTTGCGAGGTCGTGACCGCGACGCCACGCTCGTGCAGGCGCTGGTAGATCTCGCGGTCGGCGCCGGCCGAGTGCACATGCACCCAGCGCAGCGCCGGCGCGTTTCGCATGGCCTCGTAGTACAGCGCGGTCGATGGCTGGATCTCGAACTTGGTCGAATGCCCCGTGATGTCGCGCGAGACGAACGCAGTCTCGGCCATCATGGGCTGGCCCGCAACGGGGTGGACCAGCGCATAGCGGCCCGCTGCCGGGCTGCGGTCCAGCGCCAGGCGCAGCGGCGCGGCTTCGGCGGGCGAGCACAGGATGCGGATGTCGGAGCCTTGCGTCATGGCGGCGGGTTCAATGGGCTTCGGGGGCGAACTTGCGCACCAGCAGCGCCCACTTGTCATGTTCGCGCTTGATGAAGGCGCCGAATTGCGCGGGCGTGCCGCCTACCGGTTCGGCGCCTTCGCGCAGCATCTGTTCATTGAGCCCCGGCAGTGCCGCGTTGACCTCGCGGTTGACGACGTCCACCACCTGCTGCGGCGTGCCCTTGGGCGCGAAGAAGCCGAACCAGGAACCCGCGTCAAACCCGGGGTAGCCGGATTCGGCGATGGTGGGCAGCTCGGGCAGGGTGGCGGAACGCTGCGACGTGCTGACCGCCAGCGCGCGCAGCTTGCCGGAACGGATGTGCCCGATCACGGAAGGGATGGTGGCGAACATGAAGTCGATGCGCCCGGCCAGCAGGTCGTTGACCGCGTCCGCTCCCTTGTACGGCACGTGCGTGGCGTTGACGCCCAGCTCGTCCATCAGCATGTAGCTGGACAGGTGGGAGGACGTGCCGACTCCAGTGGAGCTGTAGTTGAGCTGGCGCGCGGTCTTGACGTACTTCAGGAATCCCTGGATGTCCTTGGCGGGCGAGGCCGGCGGCACCACCAGCACGTTGGGCACCGTGGCGATCTGCACCATGGGCACCAGATCGGTCAGCGGGCTATAGGGCAGCTTGTTCAGCGAGGGGTTGACGGCGATGGGCCCCACGGAGTTGACGATGAGCGTGTGGCCGTCGGCCGCCGCGCGCACGACGTATTCCGTGCCGATGTTGCCGCCCGCGCCCGGTTTGTTCTCGACCACGAAAGGCTGGCCCAGCTTTTGGGTCAGGGTATTGGTGACGCTGCGGGTGAGGGTGTCGGTGGTGCCGCCGGGCGAGAACGCCACGATGACCTTCACCGGCCGGTCGGGATAGTCCGCGGCCGCGGGCGGCGCCAGCGTACAGGCGCCAGCCAGCGCTGCGGAAGCGAGCAGGGCTCGTGCAGTGTTCATGATGTCTCCTCGCGTGGGCGTAGTGGTGTTTTCGATGGCGCCGTGCCGCCACGCCGGCCGGCGCCTGTTGAACCGAAAAACTCAGTCGCGGTAGCTCGGGTCCTGCCGGTCCAGCTTGCGCAGCAAGGCGGGCCACTCCATCACTCCATAGGGCCGGCGCGTGCCGGGCTGGTAGTTGTTCCAGGTTTCCTGCAAAACCGGCGCGGCCACGGCCTGCAGCGGCGATCCCGTCGCCATGGCCGCCAGCTGCGAACGGCAGGCCAGTTCCAGGCGGTGCATCCAGTTGAAGGCTTCGCCCACGGTGCGTCCCACGGTAAGGGCGCCGTGGTTGCGCAGGATGAGCGCTTCGCCCTGGCCCAGGTCGGCCAGCAGCGAGGCCTGTTCCTCGACGCCCAGCACAACGCCCTGGTAGTCGTGATAGCCGATCTTCAGGAAGCGCATGGCGGTCTGGGTCAGCGGCAGCAGCCCGCATTCCAGCGAGGACACGGCCATCGAGGCCCAGCTGTGGGTGTGGATCACGCAGTCCACTTCGTGGCGATGGGCGTGGACCGCGCTGTGGATGACATAGCCGGCCTTGTTGATGCCGTAGTCCAGCTCGCTGAAGTCGGGCCGGGCCAGGATGGTGCCGTCCAGGTCCACCTTGATCAGGCTGGACGCCGTGATCTCCTCGTACATCATGCCGTAGGGGTTGATCAGGAAGGCGTTGTCTTCGCCGGGCACGCGCGCCGAGATGTGGTTGGCCATCATGTCGGCCATGCCGTAGATCTCGACCAGGCGGTAGCAGGCCGCCAGGTCGACGCGCGCCTTCCATTCCGCCTCGGTGCAATGCGGACGCATCGAGGCAATACGCAGGCGTCCCCCGGCGTGAGTGTCAGTGGTCATCGGAATTCGTGAAGCTCCATTGCCGCCGCACCATGCCGCGGCATCCATGCCTGGCAATTTATCGGCGGGATGGGGGCGGGCCTAGCCCCGGCCCAGGCATGGGGGCATCACGAATCGAGAAGGGTTGCCCCCGGCCAGCCGCCGTTGCGCACCAGGGCGCGCATCACGTCCAGCAGCACCACCCGCGCGGCCAGTGCCGCCGGCGAAAGTTCCTCGTCGTTGATGCAATACACCAGGTTGCGGCGGAACAGGAAGGGATCGTCGATGGGGTGCATGCTCAGCAGTCCGGACTCCACCCGGGCCACCGCCGCGCCGGGCTGGATGGTGGCCAGCGCGTTGGCCTGCACCAGATCCATCAGCGTGGTCAGGCCGTCGACCTCGACGCCGATCCAGGGTTCGACGCCGGCCCGTTCGAAGGCGGCCTCGACCCAGGCCCGCAGGCCGTGGGCCTTGCTGGTTACGGCTTGCGGCAGGCTGCCCAGTTGCGCCATGGTGATGGGCTCGCCGTCGGGCAGGGCGACCATGCCGCGGCGCGCCAGCAGGAACAGCCGTTCGTCCAGCACCGGGATGGCGCTGCGGCCCTGGCTGCTGTCGTTCTGGAACAGCACGGCCAGGTCGAGGCGCCGCCCCGTCAGCAGTTCGCCCAGGTTGCCCGACAAGCCCTCGACCAGATGCAGCCGCACGTTCGGATAGCGTTCGGCCATGGCCGCGTAGAAGGGCCTGGCCAGCACCGATGCGGTGGTCGGTGCGAAGCCGACGCTGACCATGCCGGCCAGCCGCGCCTCGCGCGCGGCCGTCACTGCGTTTTCCGCGTGCCGCAAGGTCAGTTGCGCCTGCCGCAGGAATGCCGTGCCCGCCGGCGTCGGCACTACGCCAGTGGGCGTGCGCACCAGCAGCCGCGTGGCCAGCTCGCTTTCCAGACGGCTGATCTGCTGGCTGAGCGCCGAGGCGACCACCTCCAGCTCGCGCGCGGCGCGGCCGATGCTGCCCAGTTCAGCGACGCGGACGAAGTAGCGGAGTTGGCGGAGTTCCATGGCGCATGACGGGAGGGGAGTAGGGGATAGTAGTCGCAGCGGCGCGCGCATGCGGCCTTGCCGCCTTCGGGAAAACGGGGCTGGCGGTTCAAAGAAATGTCAGGTATCTGACTTTATTCTGAATGACAAACGAAAATTGTTTACACTCTCATCCTCAAAATTCGAGGTTGAGCGGACCGCCGTGGGGGCGGGTGCCGTTCGAGTTACGGGAGAAAGTCGATGCGCAAGTTGCTGTTGGGAGCGGTTTTGGCCGCTGCGGTGTTCGGGGGGACGGCCCAGGCTGCGGCCGAGCCCAAGGCCGTGGTCGCCACGTATTCGGATCTGGCGCTGGCTGGCTACGAAGACTCGCTGACTTCCGCCCGGGCCCTGCGCACCGCCATCGACGCCCTGATCGCCAAGCCCAGCGCCGACACGCTGAAGGCCGCGCGCGAGGCCTGGCTGGCGGCGCGCGTGCCTTACCAGCAGACCGAGGCCTACCGCTTCGGCAACCCCATCGTCGACGACTGGGAAGGCCGCGTGAACGCCTGGCCGCTGGACGAAGGCCTGATCGACTACGTCGACGCGTCCTATGGCACGGAAAACGACGAGAACGCCTACTACGCGGTCAACGTCATCGCCAATTCCAAGATCTCGGTGGGCGGCAAGACCGTCGACGTCAGCAAGATCACGCCCCAGCTGCTGTCTGAAGTGCTGCACGAAGCCGACGGCAACGAAGCCAACGTGGCCACGGGCTACCACGCCATCGAATTCCTGCTGTGGGGCCAGGACCTGAACGGCACCGGCCCCGCGCCCGCCGACCGCAAGGGCACGCCGCAGGAACGCCACGCCGGCAACCGTCCGCACACCGATTTCGATCCCAAGCAGTGCACGGGCGGCCATTGCGAGCGCCGCGTGCAGTTCCTGAAGGCCGTGACCGACCTGCTGGTGACGGACCTGGAAGAGATGGTCGGCAACTGGAAGAAGGACGGCGCCGCGCGCAAGGCCGTCGAAGAAGATCCCAAGGCGGGCCTGATCGCCATGCTGACCGGACTGGGCAGCCTGTCCTACGGCGAGCTGGCCGGCGAACGCATGAAGCTGGGCCTGATGCTGCATGATCCCGAAGAAGAGCATGACTGCTTCTCGGACAACACGCACAACTCGCACTATTACGACCAGATCGGCATCCGCAACGTCTACCTGGGCAGCTACACCCGTATCGATGGCAAGACCGTCTCGGGCGCCAGCCTGTCGGAACTGGTGAAGGCCCGCGATCCCAAGCTGGACGCCGAAGTGCGCGCCAAGCTGGACGCCACCGTGGCCGCCATGCAGGCGATGAAGACGCGCGCCGAAACGGTCGAAACCTACGACCAGATGATTTCGGACGGCAACAAGGAAGGCAATGCCGTGGTGCAGGCCGCCATCGACCGCCTGGTCGACCAGACCCGCAGCCTGGAGCGCGTGATCGCCTTGCTGGACCTGGGCAAGGTCGCCATCGAAGGTTCCGACAGCCTGGACAAACCTGACGCCGTATTCAAGTGAAACTCGTTTTAGCCGCCGTACTGGCGGCGTCGGCCCATGCCGGCGCCGCCGCCGCTCCGACCGGGCGTGACGACCTCACGCCCGAAGACCTGAAGCGCGTGACCGCCATCACCGCGCCCACGCGCGATTTCTCGAAGGTCGAGACCTTCGAGACCATGCAGGCGGGCGCCGCCACCACCAACAAGCTCATCAACGCCGACATTTTTTCGCAACCGTCGGCCAACATGAGCTTTGAGGGGCGCCAGGAATTCCAGGTCGGCAACGGCCTGTTCCGCAAGGACTGGGTCTCGGCGCCGGCTTCCACGCAAGCCTCGGACGGCCTGGGGCCGCTGTTCAATGCGCGTTCCTGCCAGGCCTGTCATACCAAGGACGGACGCGGCACGGTGCCGGGCTTCGATCCTTTGGAACGTACCGACGCGGTGGCGCTGTTGCTGCGCCTGGCGGTGCCGCAGGGCGCCGATCGCGGTCACCCCAAGCTCGCGCCGGGCGAGATCGCGGCCTTGCCCGAACCCGTTTACGGCGTGCAGCTGCAGAACTTCGCGGTCGCGGGCCTGCCCGCCGAAGGCCGCATGGAGATCGAGTACCAGCCGGTCCCGGTCGCGCTCAACGGCGGTGAAACCGTCACGCTGATGAAGCCCGCCTACCGCATCGAGAATCTCGGCTATGGCCCGATGCGCGCGGACACGCAGATCTCGCCGCGCCTGGCGCCACCCATGATAGGCCTGGGCCTGCTGGAATCCATCCACGAGACCGACATCCTGGCCAACGTGGGCGCGGACAAGCGCGACGGCATCGTCGGCAAGGCCAACTGGGTCACCGACGTGCGCACCGGCGCGCGTGTGCTGGGGCGCTTCAACCTGAAGGCCGGCCAACCCACGGTCGAGCAGCAGAGCGCCGCGGCGTTCTCCAACGACATGGGGCTGTCCACGCCCTTGTTTCCCCGGCATTCCGGCGACTGCACGCCCTCGCAGAAGCAGTGCCTGGACATGCCGCACGGCGCGCAGCCGCGCTTCGGCCCCGAGGAAGTGCCGGCAAAGCTGATGGACTTCGTCACTATCTATTCCACCAACCTTGCCGTGCCGCAGCGCCGTGACGCCGACGATGCGCGGGTGTTGGCCGGCAAGAAGCTGTTTTACGAAGCCAATTGCGTCGCCTGCCACGTGCCCAAGTACGTCACCAGCCGCAACGCCAAGCAGCCCGAGCACCGCTTCCAGCTGATCTGGCCCTACACCGACATGCTGGTGCACGACATGGGCGACGATCTGGCCGACGGCGTGTCGGACGGCCTGGCCAACGGCCGCGAATGGCGCACGCCGCCGCTGTGGGGCATAGGCCTGACCAAGACCGTGAACCCCAATGCCACCTGGCTGCATGACGGACGCGCGCGCACCTTGCTGGAGGCCGTGCTGTGGCATGGTGGCGAGGCCAAGCCCGCGCGCGACCGCGTGGTGGCAATGACGCCGGAAGAACGCGCCGATCTCATCCGTTTCCTGGAGTCGCTGTGATGGCTGCAATAGCCCCGCGTGTATTGAAACTGGCCGCGGCTGCGGCGCTGGGCGGCATTACGTCCTGGGCCGCGCAGGCCGCGCCGCCCGCGGATCTTGGCGAGCGTCTGGCGCGCGATTACGCGCGGCCGGCGGTAGCGAAAATGGCGGACGCGGCCTCGGCGCTGGACGGCGCCTTGGGCGGCTGGTGCGCGCAGCCCGGCGCGGCCAGCGCGGCGCGCGTCAAGCAGGCGTTCGAGAACCTGGCGCTGGCCTGGTCGGGCGTCGAGTTCCTGCGCTTTGGCCCTCTGGTGCAGGCCAACCGCTACGAGCGCCTGGCCTTCTGGCCCGATACGCGCGGCGTGATGCCGAAGCAGGTGCAGGCGCTGATCGCCGCGCAGGACGGCGCCTTGCTCGTGCCCGGCGCCCTGGCGGGACGCAGCGTGGCCGTGCAGGGCCTGCCCGCGTTGGAATACGTGCTGTACGGCGAGCCGGCCTTGCTGCGGCAGGATGGCGGGCAGGTCGACGCCTACGCCTGCGATTACGCCCGGGCGGTGGCCGCCAACGTCAGGCAGATCACGCGCGATGTAGCCCAGGCCTGGAGCGCCGAGGGCGATTTCGGCCGGCAGTTTGCGCAACCCAAGGCGGGCAACGACCTGTACCGCGATCAACAGGAAATCGCGGCCGAGGCCATGAAGTCCCTATCCACCGGGCTGCAGTTTGCGCGCGACGTGAAGATCCTGCCCGTGCTGGGCGATACGCCGGAAGCGGCGCGGCCCAAGCGCGCTGCATTCTGGCGCAGCCAACTGTCCACGCGCCTGCTGGCGGCCAATCTGGACGGGCTGCAGGCTTTCTATCAGGCGGGGGCCTATGCGCTGCCCAAGGGCGACGCCTGGATGGCCGAGTCCGTGCGCGGTGAACTGGCGAGCGCGGCGCGCGTGCTGCTGGACGTGCAGCAGCCGCTGGAGCAGGCGCTGGCGCAGGAAGAAGGGCGCCAACAACTGACTTTGGCGGCGTTGACCCTCAAGAACGCCAAGGCCATCGTTGACGAGAATCTGGCGCCGGCCCTGGGCGTCACGATCGGCTTCAATGCACTCGATGGTGATTGACCGGCGCCGCTTCCTGTCGCTCGCGGCCGCGCTGGGCCTGGCCCCGGCGGCTGCGTTGGCGGCTGCGCCCAAGGACGGCGATGTCCTGTACCTGAGCGCGCGCAAGCGCGGCGGGCGCGACGAAACCGCGCTGCTGGATGAAGCGGGACACGATCGGCTGGTGGTGCCGATGCCCGCGCGCGGCCACAGCTTCGCCATCGATGCCGCGGGGGAACGCGCGGTCGTCTTCGGCCGCCAGCCGGGCTTCTTCGCGCTGGCGTTTTCGCTGCGCGGGGGCGAGCCCCAGGCCTTGCCCATGCACGAAGAGCGCCACTTCTTCGGCCATGGCGCCTACGTGGACGGCGGCCGGCTGCTGGCCGCCACCGAGAACGATTTTGTAGCGGGCCGGGGCGTGCTGGGCCTGTACGATGCCTCGCCCGGCGGCGCGTACCGCCGCATCGGCGAATTCGACAGCGGCGGCATCGGTCCGCACGAGGTCGTGCTGATGCCCGACGGCAAGACGCTATGCGTCGCCAATGGCGGCATCCTCACGCATCCCGACTACGGCAAGCTGGAACTCAACCTGGACACGATGCGGCCCTCGCTGGCCTATATCGACGCGGCCAGCGGCGAGCTGCTGGAGAGAGTGGAGCTGGAGCCCGCTTTGCATCGCCTGTCCATCCGCCACCTCGCGCTGGCTGCCGACGGCTGCGTCTGGTTCGGCTGCCAGTACATGGGTCCGGCCGCGGACCGGCCGGCGCTGGTGGGTCGGCACAGGCGCGGCGCGCAGCTGGAACTGTTCGAAGGGCCGGCGCAGGCCTTGCGCCAGATGCGCAACTACGTCGGCTCGGTGGCCGTGGATACCGCGGGCGCCGTGGTCGCCACGTCCAGCCCGGTAGGCGGACAGGTGATCTACTGGGACGCGGCCAGCGGCCGTTGCCTGGGCACGACCGAACTGGCCGACGGCTGCGGCGTGGCGCCGGCCGCCGGAGACGGCTTCCTGCTGAGCAGCGGCCTGGGAGCGATGCTGCGCATCGACGCGTCCGGCAAGGAGCAGCCCGTGCTGGCGCCGTCGCGCGAGGTGTCCTGGGACAATCATTTCCGCAAGATCCCGGCGCGGGTCTGATCCCGTTTGCTTACAAAGCTTGACACAACGGGGCCGCGATGCGGCCCTTATCGCAAGCGCCATCTGATAAAGTTTTCGGCTGCTTTTTTCAGGCCGCCAGGCGCCCGTTGCCGGGACGCTGCGCGGCCTCAACTTTTCCGCAGGAGTATCCATGGAAGAAGCCTTGAAAGAATTTAACGCCTGGGCTCCCAAGCTGGTCGACCTGGGCCTCAATCTGGCGGTTGCGCTGCTGATCCTCATCATCGGCTGGTGGGTGTCGTCCCTGCTGGGCAGCTGGGTGCGCCGCGCCGCCACGCGCTCCAAGAAGATCGATCCCACCATCGTGCCCATGTTCTACAGCACAGTGGTCTGGACGGTGCGCATCTTCACCGTGATTGCGGTGCTGGCGCGTTTCGGGGTGCAGACGGCCAGCCTGATCGCGGTGCTGGGCGCCGCCGGCCTGGCCGTGGGTCTGGCCTTGCAAGGCACGCTGCAGAATATCGCCGCCGGCATCATGCTGCTGATCCTGCGCCCGATACGCGCGGGCGAATACGTGGCGCTGAGCACCGGCGTGGACGGCACGGTGGAAGAGGTCGGTCTCTTCCTGACGCGCCTGATCCAGGTCGACGGCATTCATCTGACCCTGCCCAACAGCACGGTGTGGAACGCCACCATCACCAACTACAGCCGCAACAAGACGCGTCGCCTGGATATCCCGGTGCCGGTGCGCTATGGCGACAACCTGGAAGTCGTGGTGGCCAAGCTGCGCGCGATCGTCGATGCGCGTCCGGAAACGCTGAAGGATCCTGAACCGCTGGTGAAGGTGGTCGACTACAAGGAAAACGGCGTCGTCGTGAACGTGCGGGTATGGACCGAGTCTGCCAAGTACTGGGACCTGCGCTGGGGCCTGTACCAGGACATCCGCAAGTCGCTGGAAGATGCGGGCTTCCAGCCGCCGATCCCAATGCGCGAGATCCAGAATGCCAAGCCGGGCGCCGCGGCCTGAAGCAGGCCGGTCTGCACTGGAATGACAATGGGCGCCCGATGGGCGCCCATTTTTTTGCTGGCGGCAGCAGACCTCAGGCCTGCATCGACAGG
Source organism: Achromobacter sp. PD1 (assembly GCF_048541815.1). Taxonomy (NCBI): domain Bacteria; kingdom Pseudomonadati; phylum Pseudomonadota; class Betaproteobacteria; order Burkholderiales; family Alcaligenaceae; genus Achromobacter; species Achromobacter sp. PD1. Next base: position 3,996,935 of record NZ_CP183349.1, on the reverse strand, counting down.
CGCGCGAGTTCGTTCTTGATCCAGCCGGCGATTTCGCGCTGGCGTTGCGCAGGCATGCGGTCGATGATGGCCGTGACGCTGACCGCCAGGATCGGCGCGCCCTGGGCATCCAGCAGCGCGCAGCCCACGCCCAGCGCGCCGCGCACCGCGTGGTTGCCCACCACGGAATAGCCGCGGGCGCGGGTGTTTTCGATCAGGCGGTACATCTCTTGCGGTGTCATGCCGCCATATTCGTCCAGCCGGCCCGAGTTGCGCTCGACGATGCCGCGCGCAACGTCGTCGGGCAGGGCGGCCAGCAGGGCCATGCCGCCCGACCCCACGCCCAGCGGCTGGCGCTTGCCGGCGTAGGTGGCCAGGATCTGCACCGGATAGCTGCCGATCTCGCGATGCAGGCTGATGGAATCGTCATCTTCGCGCACGACCAGGAAGACCGCGTCGCCGGTGCGGTCGGCCAGGCGCCGCAGCACGGGCAGCAACTGGCGCACGCGCGGATCGCGCGAGCGCGTGTCCGGGTCCACCGCCAGCTGGGCGCGGTATTTCTTGGTGCCGGTCACGGCCAGCACCAGTCCGGCGTCCAGCAAGGCGGCCAGCAGACGGTAGATGGTGGGGCGCTGTATGCCCGTGAGGCGGGCGATATCGGTCACGCTCAGGCCATCGGGACCCTGGTCGCGCAGGGCGGCCAGGACGGCCAGCCCGCGCCGCAATGTGCGTGGACCCGCGGCCGCGGCGTCGCTATCTTGCATGAAAATCTCTGAAAACTCGGGTTATTACGGAATATTCAAGGGAAAACCACTGTCCGTACTGTGGACTCTACCTTGATGCAGTGCATGTGTATAGCTCAGAATGCTGCATCGAACAATTCAAATCGTCCACTTGATGGACAGTACCTGCACGGAGACTCTATGACTACAGGTCAAAAGCCTGGACTGCGGCGTATCGCCGCCACCCTTCTGGCTACCGCCGCAAGCGCATTCGCAATGGGCTCGGCCCATGCCGCCTACCCTGACAAGCCCGTCCGCATCGTGGTCGGTTTTTCCGCCGGCGGCACTACTGACGTGATCGCCCGCATCATGGCCAAGGAACTGACTGAAAGCCTCGGCCAGTCCTTCGTGGTCGAGAACAAGCCCGGCGCCGGCAGCAACATCGCTACCGACCAGGTAAAGCGCGCAGACCCCGACGGCTACACGCTGCTGTTCGTGGCCGTGACCAGCGCCATCAACCAGACGCTGTACAAGAACGTCAATTTCGACCTGACCAAGGATTTCACGCCGGTGGCGCTGGGCGCCAAGGTGCCGAACATCCTGGTGGTGAACCCGCAAGTGCCCGTGAAGTCGGTGCAGGAGCTGGTGGACTACGCCAAGAAGAATCCCGGCAAGCTGGCGTTCGCTTCGTCCGGTAGCGGCACGTCCATCCACATGGCGGGCGAGCTTTTCAAGATGCAGACCGGCATCGACGTGCTGCACGTGCCGTACAAGGGCAGCGCGCCGGCCGTGACCGACCTCATCGGCGGCCAGGTGCAGTTCATGTTCGACAACATGCCGTCGGCCTGGCCCCACGTGCAATCGGGCAAGCTGCGCGCCCTGGCCGTGACCACCACGGAACGCTCCAAGAGCGCGCCTGACGTGCCGACCATGAAGGAATCCGGTTTCGCCAACTTCGACGTGTCGTCGTGGTTCGGCCTGATCGCGCCCGCCGGCACGCCGCCGGAAGTCGTGAACAAGCTCAACGCGGCCATGGTCAAGGCGCTGGACAAGCCCGAAGTGCAGCTCAGCTTCGAGAAGCTGGGCGCCGTGGGCGTGAAGACGACGCCGGCCGAATTCGGCCAGTTCATCAAGTCGGAAGTGGAAGGCTGGGCCCCGGTGGTCAAGGCCTCGGGCGCCAAGGTGGACTGATTTTCGATTTCCGGGCGGCAAGCCGCCCGGCAAACCTTGCTGGGGGACAGGCGTAAGCCTGCGCCCCTATTTTTTTGCCCCGCCGTTGCGGCGCGCCGTGGCCAGCATGGCGGTGCATACGCCGCGCATCATGTCCACCTCGTCGCGGCTCAGCGCAAGGCGCGAGTACAGGTGCCGCATGCGCGGCATCAGCTTCTTGGGGTGGGCCGGGTCCAGGAACTGCACGCCGACCAGCGCTTCTTCCCAGTGCGCCAGGAAGGCCTGCACCGCCTCGCTGGAAGCAGGCGCCGCGCCGCGGGGCGCCTCTTGCGCCGTGGAGGCCGGCAGCAGCGCCGCGCCCTGGTCCACCAGCAGCGCGTAGCGCAGCTCCCAGGCGGCCAACTGCAGGGCCTGGGCCACGTTCAGCGAGCTGTACTCGGGGTTGGCGGGGATATGGCAGATGCGCTGGCACAGGGCGATCTGGGTGTTGGTGAGCCCCGCGCGTTCGGTGCCCAGCACCACGGCCGCGACGCCCTCGGCCGTCTCGCCCAGGTGGGCGCGGGCCAGTTCGGCCGCCTGGCGGATGTCGCAGGGCGGGGGGCCCAGGTCGCGCACCCTGGCGGTCAGCGCGAAAGCCATGGTGACCGGCGCCAGCGCTTCTTCCAGGGATGCGTAAATGCGGGCATTTTCCAGCACGTCCAGCGCGCCGCTGGCAAGCGCCACGGCCTCCGGCTGGCTTGTTACATCTGGAAATTTAGGCTCGACCAGGACCAGTTCGGAGAAGCCCATGGTCTTGATGGCGCGGGCCGCCGAACCCACGTTTCCGGGGTGGCTGGGGTTCACCATAACGAAGCGAACACGTGAAAATGCTTGAGTCATTTAAAATGGCACGTTTGGCTTAGTGCCTTCCTGGTTTTTTGGGTCGATCTCCCCCCTGTCGGGGAACGGCGGACCGGGGGGCGGCAAGCGGCCTATCATCAAGCCAACTCATCGCATTCGTACGGAATTTTATGCACCCGATGCTCAACATCGCCATCAAGGCGGCCCGGCGTGCCGGCACCATTATCAACCGTGCCAGCATGGATTTGGAACGACTCAGCGTGGCTCGCAAGGGGCCGCGGGATTATGTCACGGAAGTCGATCGCGCCGCCGAGGAGTCCATCGTCGAGACGCTGCGCGCGGCTTACCCGGACCACGCCGTGCTGGGCGAGGAATTCGGCCTGCAAGGCCCCGATCAGGCCGAATTCCAGTGGATCATCGATCCCCTGGACGGCACCACGAACTTCATCCACGGCCTGCCCAACTACGCCGTGTCCATCGCCCTGACGCAACGCGGCCAGGTCACGCAGGCGGTCATCTATGACCCGAGCCGCAACGAACTGTTCACGGCCAGCCGTGGCAGCGGCACCTTCCTGAACGACCGCCGCGTGCGCGTCTCGGGCCGTACCCGCTACCACGAAGCCCTGCTGGGCGCGCACTGGCCCAACTCCGGCGATCCGGAACAAGGCTCCGCGCGTTTCCGCCAGATGGCCGAAGGCAGCACCGGCGTGCGCCGCCTGGGTTCCACCGTGCTGGACCTGGCCTACGTGGCCTGCGGCCGCCTGGACGGCTTCTGCGGCGTGGGCCTGAAGGCCTGGGACCTGGCTGCAGGCAGCCTGATGGTGCTGGAAGCCGGCGGCCTGGTCGCCGACTTCGACGGCGAGCAAGGCTGGATGGACAGCGGCAACGTGCTGGCCGCCAGCCCCAAGATCTTCACGCAGATGCTGTCCTCGCTGAATCCGCCTTCGGCGGCTTGAAGCGGAACGCTGCCGCCAGAATGAAAAAACCGGCCATTGGCCGGTTTTTTCATGTGCGGGCGTAGGCTCAGCCAGCCTGCCCCTGCAATACCAACTGCCCATCCTCCATCACAAACCACGCACGCAGCCCCAGCTCCCGCACCACCGCCTGCGTCGTTTCCAGCGGCATGTGCGAGAAAGCCGTCGACAGGGCATCGGCCATGGTGGCGGAAGGCGCCATGACGGACACGCTCTGGTAGCGCGGCCGCGCGCGGCCGGTGCGGGGATCGAACAGATGCGTGTACCGGCCCGCCGGGTCGATGGCGGTGCCATAGCCGCCGGAAGTCGCCAGGGCCTGGTTCGTCATGCTTGCGCTTGCCAGCAGGCGCGCCGGGTCGCGCGGATCGGCGATGCCGACCTTCCACGCTTGCGGGATAGCGCGGCTGTCCAGCCCCTGTATTTCGCCCATGTCCACCAGTGCGCGCTCCAGCCCGCCGCGCCTGAGCAGGTCGGTGACGCGGTCGGTGATGTAGCCCTGGGCAATGCCGTTGAGCGTGATGCCCATGCCGGGCCGCAGCAGTTCGATGCGGTTGCCATCCAGCATCACGTCGGCATGGGACACGCGCGACAGCGCCTGCGCGATGGCCTGGGGCGGGGGACCGTCAGCAGCAGCGTCCGGCTGCGAGAAGTGTTCGGCATATAGCTGCCACAAGGGCTGCACGGTGGGATCGAACATGCCTGAGGTCAGTTCGCTGTAGCGCCGGCTTTCGCTCAGGAGCCGCAGCAGGTCGGCCGGCGGACTGTCCAGGAAGCCCTGGCGATTCAAGACAGAGAGGGCGCTGTCGTCGCGATACAGGCTGAAGATGGCTTCCAGCCGCCGCAGTTCCTGCAAGGACTGGGCGATCAGGCGCTGGGCCGTGCCGATGTCGGGATGGTAGAGGCGCAGCTCGGCGTCGGCGCCCAGCGCCGTGCCTTGCCAGGTGGCGGGTGCGATCGAGGCGGCGGCGCGGCGCGCGGCGACGGGCGTCAGCGCCAGCGCGCTGGCTGCGGCGGCGATGCCGATGAAACGGCGGCGGGTAGGGTTCATGGCGATAGGCCTGTAGAGGCGCGGACTATTGGGCGAAGACATAGCTTTCCGGCACGTCGGCAAAGGTGACGACGCGGCCGCCGTGGGTATCGGCGAAAGCCTGGGCATGATCGCGCCGGGAGAAGGGGATGGCGTCTTCGGCGCCCATGCCGCCGATATAGCGGCCTTCGATGACGTAGTAAGCCTGCCGCGCGTCGATCCAGGCGGACGGGTCCGGCGCGCCGCCCGCGCCCGCGGTGGACATGTCGTTGACGTAGATGGCGCTGATACCCTTGGGTTCTTCGGGCAGCAGGGTGTAGGCGAAGACCTGCTTGATCGAAGAGAACCAGACCGGCGCGGCCTGTCCCTTGATGAATATCTGTCCCTTGGGGCCGTTGTGCTCGTTGAGCGCCATGCCGCAGTAATGGCCGACGGACTCCGTCGTCACGGCCTGCGGCGGGGGCGCGGTTTCTGGCGCGGCGCCGCTGCCGCAGGCCGCGGTCAGCAGCAAGGTGGAGACAGCCAGGAGGAGTCGCAGGCGTTTCATAGCGGTTTGTTCCTGAAGGCCGCGGTCGCCAGCAGGAACGGCACGGCGATCCACAGCAGCAGCGCGGCGACCAGCGCGGCGAGCGGCAGGCTGGCCTGGTCGCTCACGCCCGCCATGCCGGCATACAGCGAAATATTCTCGAAGCCCGTCAGGTTGAGCAGGCGGTATACGTCGGACGGGTTGAGCAGCAGCAGCGCGTTGAGCAGGCCGGGGCTGATGTGGCGGCCCTGGTCGGCCGCCAGCACGCCCAGCAGCGCCATGTCGTAGATCACCACGAAGAACAGCCAGACGCCGACGGCAATGCCGGCCGCGGTGGCGCGCTCACGCACCAGGGAGCTGATCAGATAGCCCATGGCGAGAAAGCTCGCGCCCAGCAGCACGCTGGCGCCGATCAATAGGGCGAACGGCTGCCATGCGCTGGCGTCCAGGCCGCCGTAGGCCCATTGCAGTGCCAGGCCTGCCGAACCGTAGCCCGCGCCCGTGGCCAGCGCCAGGATGGCCAGGTGGCCGATGAATTTGCCGATCAGCACCTGCCCGCGCGACACCGGATAGCTCAGCAGCAGCGCCATCGTGCCACGGTCGACTTCGCCGACCACGGCGTCATAGGCCAGCAGCATGGCAATGAGCGGCACCAGGAAGATGGACAGGCTGGACAGGCTGACTACCGTGACGGTCAGCGGTTCGGCCTTGACCGTGCCCGTGGGCGAGCTGCCCAAAAGACCCAGCGCCAGCGCCAGCGCGGCCAGCAGCAGGGCGGTCGCCAGCACCCAGCGATTGCGCAGGCCGTCGCGGATTTCCTTGCCGATGATGGTGCATACCGCGTTCATACGTCTTCCCGTTCAAGCAGATGTGCATAGATGTCGTCCAGGCCCGGGACCTGGATGTCGAGGTCGGCGATGGCCGGCGACAGCGCGCCGATGCCGCGGATCGCTTCGACCTTGCCGCTCTCGGGGCAGGCGAGTTCAAAGCGTCCGGCATCAATGCGGCGCCAATCGCCGCCGGGAGGCGGCGCGCTGGCATCGGCAAAGGTCAGGCGGATGCGGATGGGCAACCCGGTGGAACTCCGCAGCGCCGACATGGCGCCGTCGGCGATCTTTTTTCCGGCCTTCATCACGACGATGCGGTCGGCATGTCCGGCCAGCTCGGACAGGGCGTGCGTGCTCAGCAGTATCGTGGCGCCGGCCGCGCGCAGTTCGTGGACGATGTCGTAGAACATCAGGCGCGAGGCGGGGTCCAGGCCCGTGGTGGGCTCGTCGAACAGCAGCACGCGGGGTTGGCCCAGCAGGGCCTGGGCCAGCGCCAGGCGCTGCCGCATGCCCTTGGAATAGCCGCCCACGCGGCGGCGCGCGGCGCCGGCGATGCCGACCTTCTCCAGCAGCGCGGCGTTGCCCGACAGCGGCTGGCGCTTGAGCCTGGCGTAGAACGCCAGGGTTTCCTCGCCGGTCATCGACGGATGCAGCGCCACGGTCTCGGGCAGGTAGCCGATCCGGCCGCGCAGGCGCGCCGCGGCGGGGCTGTGGGCGTCCTGGCCGAAGATCGCGACGCGGCCGCGGGTGGGGCGTATCAGGCCCAGGATGAGCTTGATCATCGTGCTCTTGCCGGCGCCATTGTGTCCGGCAAGCGCGACGCATTCGCCTTCGCGCAGCTGCAGGTCCAGGCCGTCGATGGCCCGCTGCGAGCCATAGTGCTTGCTGACGCCGGTAAGCGCCACCAGGTCGGTGCTCATGGGGATTCCTTGGTGCTTGCGGTGGCCGGGGGCTGCATCAACGGGGCGCTGTCGATCACGCCGCCGGGCAGGATGGCGGGAAACTGCGACTGGGCCCAGCGCACGATGGAAATCGACGGGCTGTTGAGCAGGATGCGGGCCGCCGGCGCGCGCCACAGCAGCTGGTCGACCACGTCGTTGGGCCGGTAGGCGGTGTCGGCGATGCCGTCGCCGTCCAGGTCGAAGGCGGTGTTGTCGCTCCAGTAATTGCCGCGTCCGTCCACCGACCAGTCCAGCGTCCGGGTGCCCACGTACTTCACCTGATTGCGGTTGTTGATGAAGGCGTTGCCCGAGATCCGGTTGCCTTCGGACCCGGCGGTGAAATGCACGCCGATGTCGCAGTTGGAGAAACGGTTGTCCAGGAAGGTATTGCGGTTGGCGTTGTAGATGAACACGCATTTCCCGGCGCGGTCCACCGTGTTGTTGGCGATGGTGGAATGGTTGGCATAGTTCAGCATCAGGCCCTGCTCATGGCTGTCCAGCGCGACGTTGTCGCGCACCACCAGCCGGTGCGAATACATGATGGCGTAGGCGATGTCGGTGCCGGTTGAAACGTTGCCGCTGATCTCGCTGTCGTTGGTGTACATGTAGTGCACCGCATAGCGCAGGTCGTGGAAACGGTTGCCGCTGAACGTGTTGAGCTTGCTGGTGTTGACGAAGATGCCGTCGCGGCCGGCGGATATGTCGTTGTCCAGCACGCGCGTGCCGGGGGTGTTCCAAAGCGTCACGCCGTTGCCTCTCTCGGCCACGCGCAGCTCCTTGTTGCCCACGATGCGGTTGCCGCGGACGGTGGCGTCGGCCGGCCCCCAGACGTGCACGCCCACGAGGTTGTCCAGGACGTCGTTGCGCTCCACTAGTGCGCGGTGCGCCTCGCGGTCCAGGAAGATGCCGGCGTCCATGTCGGACAGGCTCAGGCCGGAACGCGTGACAGTCAGGTTGCGCAGCGACACGTCCGCGGCCGTGACCCAGACGGTGCGCCCCTGGCGCGTGCCGGCGATGATGGCAGAGCGGTCGGGCGGACCCTCCAGCGTCAGCGGCTTGTCGATGACGATGCCGCCGGCGTAGGAGCCGGGCGCCAGCCGCAGCAGGTCGCCGGTCGCGGCGGAAGCGATCGCCGCCGCCAGGTCGGCGCCCGCGGCGATCTCCAGGGTCGCCGCGGGCGCCGCGCCCGGCAGCGCCAGCCCGGCGGCCGCAAGCAGCGCGGCGCCGACGGCCCTGCTTGCGCTCATCCCAAGGATTGCGGCGAGCTTCATAAGCGCTACGCGGTCTTCTTGGGATGGACGACCATCTGGCCGGACATCTCCATGTGCAGCGCGTGGCAGAACCACTGGCAGTAGTACCAGTACACGCCCGGCCGGTCCGCCGTGAAGGTGACCGAGGAGGTGGCCTGCGGCCCGATCTCCATGGCGATGCCGTGGCCTTCGAGCGTGAAGCCGTGCGTCAGGTCTTCGATCACTTCCATGTTCGTGACAACCACCGTGACCTCGTCGCCCTGGTTGACCTCGAACTTCTTGAGGCTGAACATGGGCGCGACCGCCATCATGTACACGCGCACCTTGTTGCCGTCGCGCACGACCTTGGCCGCGTCGTCCAGCGAAACGCCGTCCTTCTTGGCCATCTGGCGGGCGTCTTCCCACATCGGGTCGTCGCGCTTCCAGACGCTCACGGGATGGACCTTGGAGCGGTGCACCAGGCACATGTCGTGCGGTTCGGCGAAGCTGGGGCCGTCATGCACCAGCTTCATCTCGTCGCCGGAGATGTCGATCAACTGGTCGTTCTCGGGCTTGAGCGGGCCGACGTTCAGGAAACGATCCTTCGAGAACTTGTTCAGCGATACCAGCCATTTGCCGTCGGCTTCGCGGGTCTCGCCCATGGTCGAGTGGTTGTGGCCGGGCTGGTAGTGCACGTCCAGCTTCTGGATGATGGGATCGACCTTTTCGCCCTTGTAGGCGCGCTTGGCCTTATCGATGTTCCACTTGACCATCTGGCTGTCGATGAACAGCGTGGTGTAGGCGTTGCCGCGGCCGTCGAACGCCGTGTGCAGCGGTCCCAGGCCCAGCTGGGGTTCGGCCACCACGCAGTCGCGCGGCTTGATCTTGTCGTCGAACAGATCGTCCAGCGTGCGCACGTCCAGCACCGTGACGGTGGGCGACAGTTTGCCGTTGAGCACCAGGTGGATGCCGTCGGGCGCGGCGTTGCAGCCGTGCGGCGAGTTCGGCACCGGGATGTAGCGGGTGTACTTGGAACCATGGCGTCCGTCGACCACAGGCACGCCGCCCATCATCTTGAAGTCGCCATTCTTGACGGCTTCCTCGATGCGCTTGATGTTGAACACCACGACCCAGTCCTGCTCGTTGGCCGAGGCTTCCTCCACGGTGACGCCTTTCTCCGAGTTGTAGCAGGTGGAGAACGAGTACTTGCCCTGGTAGTCGGCGTCGCCGTTGTCCAGGTTGCCGTCGACCAGCACCTGCCAGGCGACCTTCATGGTGTCGCCGTCCAGGGCGGTGTAGATGGCGAAGAAGTTCTTCTTGGGATCGTCCGTCACCTTGCCGTCGTTGGGCAGCGGGATGATGTGCTCGCCATTGGCGAAGACGTAGCCCGTGCGCGGGTAGCGCTGCGGCCGCAGGCCGTGCACGCCGGAGACGTTGGGCAGTTCGGTGATCTTGTCGGTCTTCATCACATCCAGACGGATGCGGGCGACGCGGTTGTTGGCCTTGTCGTTGATGTACAGGTAGCGGCCGTCGTAGGTGCGGTCGGTGAATGACAGATGGGGGTGATGCGCATCGCCGTTGATGAAGACGCCGCCCTTGTCCTTCAGGTACTCGCGGGTTTCGGGCGTGAGGCCCTCGGTCAGGATCTTGCGGCTTTCGTTGGTGCGGCCCCAGCCGGTGGCGCTGCAATGGTTGAAGACGGGGATGCGCACCAGTTCGCGCATGGAGGGCAGCCCCAGCACGCGCACCTCGCCCGACTGGCCGCTGGAGTTGAAGGCATAGTATTCGTCCAGTTCGCCGGGCGCGACGTGGCCCAGCACGCCATTGGCGCCGCCCTTCGCATCCTTGCCGTGGGCGGTGGTGATCTGGGCGCCCGCCACCAGGCCGGCTGCGCCCGTGATGGCTGCGGTGCCGAGGAAGCTGCGGCGGGTGAGGCCGGCCTTGTCGGGATTCTTGTCTGACATGGATAACTCCTTGGTAGGAACGGCGCCCCGGGCGCCGCGGTGCGGAAAGCGGGATCAGGCGCCAGGTTCGCTATTCGGATTCGGCGCGCGGTGCATGATGATGACCTGCTCGGTGGGTTCGGCCGCGGGCGCGCGGCGGCGCTCCCGCTTGGCCTTCTTCTGGATCAGGTGCGGACATTTCTGCTCGTGGTGGTAGAGCATCTGGCAGTGCAGGCACTGGATGCACTCGTTCGGATTGATCTCGCCGGTGGGGTCGATCGCCTGCACCGGACATTCAAGGTTGCAGCGTTGACAGGGATTGCCGCAGTCGCGGTAGCGGCGCAGCCAGTTGAAGATGCGCAACCGCGCAGGGATCGCCAGCGCGGCCCCCAGCGGACAGAGATAGCGGCAGAAGAAGCGCTCCACGAACAGGCCGGCCGCCAGCAGCGCCACGGCGAACGCGACGAAGGGCCAGTAGCGCATGAAGCGCAGGATGATCGCGGTCTTGAAGGGTTCGACCTCGGACAGCTGCTCGGCCAGCGCCAGGTCGTACAGCGAAAATCCGAATAGCAGCAGGAAGATCACGTACTTCAGGGTCGACAGGCGCTGGTTCACGCCATGGCTGATCTTGAGCTGGCGCACACCCAGGCGGCGGGCGATGCGGTTGCTGAGTTCCTGCAGCGCGCCGAAGGGGCATAGCCAGCCGCAGAAGGCGCCCCGGTTCCAGAACACCATGGAGATGGCCGTGGCGCACCACAGGATGAACACCAGCGGGTCCATCAGGAAGTACTCCCAGCGGAAGTCGCTGCGCATTGCCGAAAAGAAGGTCAGCACGTTGACCACGGAAAGCTGGGCCTGGCCGTACCAGCCGATCCAGAACAGCGCGAACGCCAGGAACGCCAACCGCAGGCGGTCATGCAGCAGCGGACGGCTGGCAAGCTGGTCCTGGAAGAAGAAGACGCCCACCAGCACCAGCAGCGCCACCGTCAGCACGGCGACCTGGCCGGCCTTGCCGCGCCAGATCTGTTTCCATAGCGCGGGCGCGGCGTCTTCTTCCTGAGCAGCCTGGGCCGGGGCGGCTTGAGCGGCAGCCGGCGAGGGCGCGGCGGATGCCTGCGCGCCTGGCACCGGCCGGGTATAGGCCGCCGGCAGTTCATAGCTCAGATCGAAGGTCACGAAGGCCTTGTCGCTGACGCTGAGCACGCGCTGTACCATCAGCTGCAGGCGCCAGGGCGCGACCGGATCCAGCGTGGCGTCCTCGGGCACGACGAACAGGGCTACCTCGCGGAACGCGGGCGCGCCCTGCGCGGCCACGTCGGCCAGGCGCTGGTGGTTGCGGTCGCGGAAGCGGAAGCTGCTTTCGTCCTGGATGATCTCGATGCGGTCGAAGATGCCGCCGCGCACGTAGCCCGAACCCTTGAACGAGTAGGCGCCGTTGCCGGCCACCAGCACGGCCTGCTGGCCGGGCTTGAGCCTTTCCTTCAGGCGCTGCCATTCCGTGTCGCCCAGCAGGCTGCGGCCGATGGCAGGCACGCTGACCAGCGCGGCGTACAGGTCGATGAAGCCGTCTGCGTCGGCGCTGCCTTCCGTATTGGCCGCGGCGTCGTTCCTTCCCGATGCGCAGAATGCCTGGTTCACGTCCTCCGGGCTCAGCCGCAGGTTGCGCACCGCGCCTGCATCCAGCAGATCCTGCCAGGACTGGACGGCATCGCGCGCATCGTCCACGACGCGGGCGGCAACGGGCGCGGCCTGCGGCGCCGCTGCGGCGGTCTTGTCGATGCCGTGGGCGCGGGCCACGGCGATGGCCGAGCGCGTGATGCTGTCGCCGATCACCATCAGGGTGACGGTCGCGCCGCTGATGATGTCCACCGGCGGCGGGGCGCCATGGCGGGGAGGGGAGTCGACGAAGTTCAGCCCCACATAGCCGCTGATGAAATGGTCGACCTTGGATTGCGGAATGCCGATGAGCACGATGGGTTCGTGGTGTTCCACCAGCCGGGCGCCGACAATGCGTCCATCGTTCGCCAGGCCGACCAGCACGTCGATGGGCTTGCTGGAGTAGCCGCGGGTGTTGACGACGTCGGAAGTCAGATAGACCACGCCCAGTTGGCGCGTGCCCGCATAGACCTTGGCAACCATGGGCTTGCCGGCGGGAGGATCGGCGCGGTCGGCGCCGGGGAAGATCTGTCCGATGGGGATGCCGCCCAGGAAGTCCGGCAGGCGCTGGGCCTGGGCGGCGCTGAAGGCCTGTGCGCACAGCAGCAAGACTAGAAAGACTGCATGCACGAACCACTGGTACCGACTGAACCCGCGCCCCGCCGCTTTACTGCCTCGCATTTTCGTACTCTGCTGATTGTGTTTGTTTGCAGGCATCCTAAGAATGCTCGGCATCGGTCGTATTGCGGTTTGTCAATCGGCGTTCGCGCGCGGACCGCTGGCGGGCAATACCCGCATGCGGCGTAGGGGATATCCCCGTTTTGGAGGGGTTGAACGAGGCGCTATTGATGCCGGTCAATAGCGCGCTTTGCGCTGCGCCATAGACTTGTGCGTGGCGGCAGCGACGCGAGGCATGTGCCTCACGCGTGTCGGAAGAGCCGCCAACGTTTACGGAGAATCTCCATGCTGGCAAAAGCCACCCTCGCCATCGCTCTGTCCGCAGCCAGCCTGCCCGCGTTGGCCGCTCAGTGCGAAGCAACCATAGAAAGCAACGACGCCATGCAGTACAACCTGAAGGAAATGGTCGTCGACAAAAGCTGCAAGCAATTCACCGTTCACCTCAAGCACGTCGGCAAAATGCCCAAGGTCGCCATGGGCCACAACTGGGTGCTGACCAAGGAGGCCGACAAGACGGCCGTGGCCACCGACGGCATGAACGCCGGCCTGCCGCAGGACTACGTCAAGGCGGGCGACACCCGCGTCATCGCCCACACCAAGGTCATCGGCGGCGGCGAGTCGGATTCGGTTACGTTTGACGTCTCCAAGCTCACCCCGGGCGAGGCTTATGCCTACTTCTGCTCATTCCCGGGTCACTGGGCCATGATGAAGGGCACGCTCAAGCTCAGCGACTGATCGGCTGTCCCGGATGTGAAAACCGGCTGGGAGCCGGTTTTTTTTCGTCCGTTCCGACTGCGGCGCCAGACCTCGGATGTCCTGGTTCTACAGGCCTAAACCGCCTGCGTCTCAGGCATAAGGACGGGGTTCGTCACCGGCGTGTCACGGATTTTCCATGTACGATTACCGGTCGTGTAACTTCTGGAGCTCCTGATGGAGTGGCTGCTGGACCCTACTGCGTGGGTCGGCTTGCTTACCCTGGTCATCCTTGAGATCGTCCTGGGGATCGATAACCTGATTTTCATCGCCATCCTGGCGGACAAGCTGCCCCCTGCGCAACGCGACCGCGCGCGCATCATGGGCCTGAGCCTGGCGCTCATCATGCGTCTTGGCCTTTTGTCGGTCATGTCATGGCTGGTCACGCTGACCGCCCCTCTGTTTTCCATTGGCCCGCTGTCGTTCTCGGGCCGCGACCTGATCCTGATGATCGGCGGGCTGTTCCTGCTGTTCAAAGGCACCATGGAACTGCACGAGCGCCTGGAGGGCTCCCAGCACGGCGGCTCATCGGGGCCGCGCGTGTACGCCAGCTTCTGGGTGATCGTCACGCAGATCGTGGTGCTGGACGCGGTGTTCTCGCTGGACTCGGTCATCACCGCCGTCGGCATGGTGGATCATCTGGCCATCATGATGATCGCCGTGGTCATCGCCATCGGCATCATGCTGCTGGCGTCCAAGCCGCTGACGCGCTTCGTCAACGCCCACCCCACGGTGGTGGTGCTGTGCCTGGGCTTCCTGCTCATGATCGGCTTTTCGCTGCTGGCCGAAGCCTTCGGCTTCAAGGTGCCCAAGGGCTACCTGTACGCGGCCATCGGCTTCTCGGTCGCCATCGAGGCGCTCAACCAGGTGGCGCGCCGCAACCTGCTCAAGCTGGATGCGCGCCGGCCGATGCGCGAACGTACCGCTTCCGCCGTGCTGCGCATGTTGGGCAAGCGCCCGCCCGCCGACGAACCCGACCTGCCCAGCGCGAACGGTCCGGCCATCCCGGCTTTCGGGGTCGAGGAGCGCAATATGGTCAGCGGCGTGCTGACGCTGGCCGAGCGGTCGATCCGTTCGATCATGACGCCGCGCACGGATGTGTCGTGGATCAATATCGACGACGACCCGGAAACCATCCGCCGCCAGCTGACCGAGGCGCCGCACAGCTTTTTCCCCGTTTGCCGGGGTTCCCTGGACGAGGTGCTGGGCATCGGCCGCGCCAAGGACCTGGTGGCCGACCTGATCACCGAGGGCAGGGTGCGCCGCAACCGTCTGCGCGACCCCATCATCGTGCACGAGTCCATCGGCATCCTGCGCCTGATGGACACGCTCAAGCGTTCTCGCGGCCAGCTGGTGCTGGTGGCCGACGAGTTCGGCGCCATCGAGGGCCTGGTGACGCCGATCGACGTCTTCGAGGCGATCGCCGGCGAGTTCCCCGACGAGGACGAACTGCCCGACATCGTCGCCGACGGCGAGAACACCTGGAAAATCGACGGCGCGGCCGACCTGCACCATGTCGAGCAAGTGCTGGAAACCGAGGGCCTGGTCGATGACGCCCAGGATTTTTCAACCCTGGCGGGGTACCTGCTGTCGCGCTTCGGGCACCTGCCCAAGCCGGGCGACGTCTGCGAGTACGAAATCCACCACGAGCATTTCCGCTTTGAAGTCCTGGAAATGGACGGCCGCCGCATCGCGCTGGTGCGCGTCGAAAAGCGGCCGCAGGAAATGCTTGCGGACGACGAATCCCTAGCCAACGACTAACTGGACCGACCTACCATCGTGACCGAAAACACCCTATACCTGATCAAAGCTTTCGTCCTGGGCATCATCGAGGGCCTGACGGAATTCATTCCCGTGTCCAGCACCGGCCACCTCATCCTGGTGGGCGACTGGATCAATTTCGAATCCAGCCAGGGCAAGGTGTTCGAGGTAGTGATCCAGCTGGGTTCCATCCTGGCGGTGATGTGGGTGTTCCGCGCCCGCCTCCTGACGCTGATCCGCGGCACCCTGACCGGCGTGCCCAGCGAGGTGGCCTTCACCCGCAACCTGATCATCGCCTTCCTGCCGGCCGCCGTCATCGGGGCGATCTTCATCAAGGCCATCAAGAGCGTCTTCTACCACCCGGCCGTGGTGGTCGTGACACTGGTGCTGGGCGGCCTGATCATGCTGTACGTGGAGCGCAAGACGCACCATACGCCGGGCGACATGCCGGGCGCGGCCGACGATACCGCCTCGGATGAGCGCGCCACGGCCCGCACGCTGGAGCAGATCTCCTGGAAGCAGGCGCTGGGCGTGGGCGTGGCGCAATGTCTGGCGATGATCCCGGGCACCTCGCGTTCGGGCGCCACCATCATCGGCGGCATGATCGCCGGGATCCAGCGCAAGACGGCCACCGAGTTCTCGTTCTTCCTGGCGATGCCCACGATGTTGGGCGCGGCGGTCTACGACATGTACAAGAACATGGATCTGCTCACGCAGCACGATCTGGCGGGCATTGCCGTGGGCTTCGTGGCCGCGTTCCTGAGCGCGATGGTGGTGGTGCGCGCCGTGCTGCGCTTCGTAGCCAACCATACCTACCGCGTGTTCGCCTGGTACCGGATCATCTTCGGCGGCGTCGTCGCGGCCTGGATCTTCACGCGCTGATGGCACGGCCGGCATGGCGCCGGCTGCAGCAATGACAAGGGCCGCTTGCGCGGCCCTTGCTGTTTTCCGTGGCGGCGCGCCCGAGGGCTACGCTTCCGTTTCCAGGTCGTAGAACTGCAGGCCGTCCTGGTCGATGACCAGCCAGCCGCCGCGGGCGGGCGAGACATGGTCGCAGTCCCAGTCGGGCAGGACCCAGCGCTCGCGCTTCTTGCCGTCCACTTCCAGCACGTGGCGGGCGGGGCGATGGGTATGGCCATGCACCAGCACGCGCACGCCGGTTTCGCGGAAGACGGATTCAATGGCGGCGGCGTTGACGTCCATGATCTCCATGGACTTCATCTGGTTGGCAGCCTGGCTTTCGCCGCGGGCCTGCTGTGCCATCGCCAGGCGTTCGGGGATCGTCTTGGCCAGGAATTCGGCCTGCCAGCGCGGATCGCGGACCATCTTGCGGAACTGCTGGTAGGCGGCATCGTCCGTACAGAACTCGTCGCCATGGGTCAGCAGGATTTGCCCATAGTCCGTTTCCAGCAGCGCCGGTTCGGGCAGCAGCTTGGCGCCCAGGGCCTGGGCCAGTTCTTCCCCGATGAGGAAGTCACGGTTGCCGCGGCCCAGCCAGACCGGAATCCGGCTGGCGGTGTCGCGCAGCGCCGTCAGCGCCGTGGCCAGCCACGGCGGCGCGGCGCGGATCACATCGTCGCCGATCCAGGCATCGAAGATGTCGCCCGGCAGCAGCAGGGCGCCGGCTTCCTCCCGCGCGGCCTCCAGGAAGGCCAGGAAGGCCTCCGAGGTGGCCGGCGTGGCCGGTCCCAGATGCAGGTCGGACGCCAGCCAGATGGGGCCGGACAGCGTGATCTTATTCAAGAACTTCGGCCTTCTCGATGATCACGTCGTCGTTCGGCACGTTCTGGTGGAAGCCCTTGTTGCCGGTCTTCACGCCCTTGATCTTGTCGACCACGTCCGTGCCTTCGGTCACGGTGCCGAACACGGCATAGCCCCAGCCGTTGGGCGTGGGCGCGGTGAAGTTCAGGAAGTCGTTGTTGGACACGTTGATGAAGAACTGCGCCGTGGCCGAGTGCGGATCGCTGGTGCGGGCCATGGCCAGGGTGTACTTGTCGTTCTTCAGGCCGTTGTTGGCCTCGTTTTCGATGGGGGCATGGGTCTGCTTCTGCTTCATGCCGGGCTCAAAGCCGCCGCCCTGGATCATGAAGCCATCGATCACGCGATGGAACACCGTGCCGTTGTAGAAACCTTCCTTGACGTAGGTCAGGAAGTTTTCGACGGTCTTGGGAGCCTTGGCGGCATCCAGGGTGATGACCATGTCGCCTTGGTTCGTTTGAAGCTTGACGCGGGGGTTGGTGCTCATGGCTTTTGTGCCTTCAGAGGTGGAGGTGGAGGAATTGGCCGCAGGGGCGGCGCTGACGAGCGCTGGGGCGAATGCAGCCAGCGCGAACGAGCACGCCGTCAGGCGCAGCAGGTGTAGGGGGGAGTAGCGGGACATCATTTGCCGTGTTTATCCTTCAGCATGGTTTCGACTTCTCGGACCTTTTCCTGCATGCCGGGCACGCCGTCGGCGGCGGCCTTCTTGTAGGTGTTCAAGGCCTGCAGAAGCTGCAGATCGCCCATATTGGCGCGGGCGGCGGCATAGTTGGGGTCGGCGCGCAGGGCCATCGACAGGGCGTCCTGTGCGCGGTCGAGTTCGCCGCGCCCTGCATATAGAGCGCCCAGGTTGTTCCAAGGTTCCGGCAGCTCCGGAAAGCGGTTGGTCATCTCGGTGTAGACGTCGATGGCTTCGCTGGTGCGGTTCAGGGCCGCCAGCGCGCGGGCGTGCTGGAACATCAGCTGCACGTCGGTGCCGCGCTGGTCCTTGATCTGCTCCTGGCGCTTTTCGATCATGGCAAGCGCTTCCGCGTTGTCGCCGTGGTTCAGCAGGCGCTCGATGTGCGTCGTGATCTGCGAGGCCGAGGGCGTCAGGCGGGTGTCGACGCTGGGCTTGGCGGCTTCCAGCAGCTTGGCCAGGCTATCCCAGCCGCCCTCGGGCGGGATGGGATCCAGGGTGGTGCGGTTGGCGTTGGGGTTGGTTCCACCGCCGCCGGCCATCGACTGGGCCAGAGAGGCTCCAACCGGCGCGCCCGCAAGGGCCAGGGCGAGCAGGGCGACGCGAAAGCGCGGCTTGATAGTCACTTGGGCATCCGTTAAAAGTCTTGGCAGGCCGACGCTTACGCGCGCGACCGGGCCGCTTGCTATACTTGACGACCGCCATTTTAGCCCCGGTTGAGTTTTGGCTCGACATCGGGGACGAAGCCCCAGGATATCGTTGATGGAATGCGGGCTCGAAATGCGGGTTCGGAACGGCCGGCGCCAGTGAGATTATGGCCCGAAGCCGAGATCGGGATCGAAATCGCAGGATCGAAATCGGCGGGATCGACATCCGACCCGGCGGCACGCGCCGAAGGTATTTTCCTTCGGCAGCAACTTTCCGCAACCGCCACGGAAAACTTAGATAAAGCCTATAAGCGCCATGCTGCAAATCTACAACACGTTGTCGCGTACCAAAGAACCGTTCAAGCCGGCCCAGGCTGGTCAGGTGCGCATGTACGTGTGTGGCATGACCGTCTATGACTTTTGCCATCTGGGCCACGCCCGCATGCTGGTGTCGTTCGACATCGTGCAGCGCTGGCTGCGCGCCAGCGGCCTGGCGGTCGATTATGTGCGCAATATCACGGACATCGACGACAAGATCATCCGCCGCGCCGTCGAGACCGGCCGCCGCATCGGCGAAGTCACCGAGTTCTACATCGACGCCATGCACGCCGACGAGCGCGCGCTGGGCGTCCAGACGCCGGACCGCGAACCGCGCGCGACCGAGTACGTCGGCGAGATGCTGGACATCATCGGCAAGCTCGAGCAGAACGGCCTGGCCTACCAGGCCGACGATGGCGATGTGAACTACGCCGTGCGCGGCTTTCCCGGCTACGGCAAGCTGTCCGGCAAGACGCTGGACGACCTGCGCGCCGGCGAGCGCGTGGCGGTGGGTTCGGCCAAGCGCGATCCGCTGGATTTCGTGCTGTGGAAGTCCGCCAAGGCGGACGAGCCGGCCGACACCAAGTGGGAATCGCCGTATGGCCTGGGCCGTCCGGGCTGGCACATCGAGTGCTCGGCCATGAGCAAGTCGCTGCTGGGCCTGCCGCTGGACATCCACGGCGGCGGTCCGGACCTGAAGTTCCCGCACCATGAAAACGAGATCGCCCAGACCGAGGGTGCTTTCGGCGGCGTGCTGGCCAACATCTGGATGCATTGCGGCCCGCTCATGGTCGACTCGGACAAGATGTCCAAGTCCCTGGGCAATTTCCGCACCATCCGCCAGACCATCGCCCGGCAAGAGCCGACCGCCGACCAGGCCGTCTATGACGTCAACCCGCGCGAAGCGGAAATGGTGCGTTTCTTCATTGTGCGCAACCACTACCGCAGCCCGCAGAACTACACGCCGGACAATCTGATCGACGCGCAGAACGCGCTCGACCGCCTGTACCAGGCGCTGCAGAACGTGCCTGCCGACACCCAGGGCATCGATTGGAACGAGCCGCAGGCCCAGGCCTTCAAGGCGGCCATGGATGACGACTTCAACAGCTCGGGCGCGGTCGCGGCCTTGTTCGAACTGGCCTCCCACGCCAACCGCAACAAGAGCGCGCGCAGCGCCGGCCAGTTGAAGGCGCTGGCGTCCCTGTTGGGCCTGCTGCAGCAGGATCCCGCAGCCTATTTCCAATCGCCCACCCGTTATTCGGCGGCAGCCATGGAGCAGGGCGAGCGCCGCGCGCTGGACGCCGAGGCGATCCAGTCCCTGATCGACGCGCGTGCGGCCGCCAAGGCCGCACGCAACTTCGCCGAAGCCGACCGCATCCGCGTGGAGCTGCGCGAAGCCGGCATCGAGCTCGACGACAAGCCGGGCGGCGTGACGCAATGGCGTCGGGCTTGAACCCGCAGGACCCGCCCGCCATGTCCACCGCCGACCTCGACATTCCCAAGCCCGAGTATTGGGAAGCCGCCGTAGCCCATCTGATGCGGCGCGACCGCATCCTGAAGAAGGTCATCCCCCAGCATCCCGAAGTCTGGCTGACTTCGCGCGGCACGCCATTCGTGACGCTGGCGCGGGCGATCATCGGGCAGCAGGTGTCCAGCAAGGCGGCCGACACCGTCTGGACCCAGTTCATCGAGGCCGTGGGCAAGCGCCCCACGCCCGTCGCCGTGCTGCGCGTCGGCCTGGAAGGCTTGCGCGCGGCCGGGCTGTCGCAGCGCAAGGCCGAGTACGTGCTGGACCTGGCCGTGCATTTCGGCGAGCGCCGCGTTCATCCCGAGAAATGGGCGGCAATGGACGACGAAGCCGTCATTTCCGAATTGACCGCCATCCGGGGCATAGGCCGCTGGACGGCGGAGATGTTTTTGATTTTCAATCTGCAGCGGCCTGATGTTCTGCCGCTGGATGATCCTGGGTTGCTCAAGGCAATCTCGCTACACTATTTCAGCGGCGAGCCTGTCTCTCGCTTCGAGGCTCGCGAAGTCTCGTTGGCGTGGCAACCCTGGCGTACCGTGGCCACCTGGTATCTGTGGCGCAGTCTGGATCCGACTCCGGTCCAATACTGACGCAAGCCAGGCAGCCCATCTACGGAACCACACTACATGCGCAATACATTTCTGGAATTCGAACAACCGCTCGCCGAGCTTGAGAACAAGATCGAGCAGCTGCGCTACGTGCAGGCCGATTCGGCCGTAGACATCTCCGACGAGATCGGACGTCTGCAGCAGAAGAGCCAGACCTTGGCCAAGGAAATCTACGCCAAGCTCACGCCCTGGCAGACGGCCCTGGTCGCCCGCCATCCCCAGCGCCCCTACACGCTGGACTACGTGCGCGAAATGTTCACTGACTTCCATGAACTGCACGGCGACCGCATGTACGCCGACGACCAGTCCATCATCGGTGGCCTGGCGCGCTTCAACGGCACGCCCTGCATGGTCATCGGCCACCAGAAGGGACGCGACACCAAGGAACGCGCCGCCCGCAATTTCGGCATGCCGCGCCCGGAAGGCTATCGCAAGGCCCTGCGCCTGATGCGCCTGGCCGAGAAGTTCGGCATTCCCGTGTTCACGTTCGTGGACACTCCGGGCGCCTATCCCGGCATCGGCGCCGAAGAGCGCGGCCAGTCCGAAGCCATCGGCCACAACCTCTATGCCATGGCCGAGCTCAAGGTCCCCGTGATCTGCACCATCATCGGCGAAGGCGGCTCGGGCGGCGCCCTGGCCATCGCCGTGGGCAATGCCGTGCTGATGCTGCAATACGCGACCTACGCCGTGATTTCCCCGGAAGGCTGCGCCTCGATCCTGTGGCGCAGCGCCGACAAGGCGCCTGAAGCCGCCGAAGCCCTGGCCATCATCGCGCCGCGCCTGAAGGACCTGGGCCTGGTGGACCGCGTGGTCAACGAACCCGTGGGCGGCGCCCATCGCGATCCGCGCGTCATGGCCCGGCTGCTGCGCCGCGCGCTGGGCGACGCCCTGCGCCAGCTCCAGGGCATGACGCCCGAGCAGCTCGTGGAGCAGCGCGTCCAGCGCCTGCTGTCCTACGGCGCCTACCAGGAAGTGCGCGCCTGAAGCAGGCAGGGCGCCGGCGTGCCTGCCGGCGCCGCGGCCTAGCGCCACGCGCCATCCCACCATGAACGCCCGCCCAGCGTCCGATACTCCGCATCGGACCGTGGCGGGCGTAGTTCATTCCCTTCCCGTGTCGGCCGAGCTGGCCGCGGCCTTGCGCCGCGCCTTGCAGGCCTTGCCCGAACGTCCGGCGCGCATCGCCGTGGCGTTGAGCGGCGGCGCCGATTCGGCCATGCTGGCCGTGCACGCGGCCGCCGTGGCGCGCGAGCTGGGCATGGATCTGGCGCTGTTTCATGTGCACCACGGCTTGCAGGACGCGGCCGACGCATGGACGCAGCATGCGCGTGCGCTGGCGGACATGCTCGCGCTGCCGCTGTCGGTCGCGCGCGTGCAGGTGGCGCAGGCGGCGGGCAAGGGCATCGAGGCGGCCGCGCGCGACGCCCGCTACGCGGCGCTGGCGCAATTGGCGCAAGAGCAGGGCGTGACGCATATCCTGTTGGCCCATCATCGCAACGACCAGGCGGAAACGGTCCTGCTGCGTCTGCTGCGCGGCACCGGGCTGGTTGGCATGGCTGCCATGGCGCCGCTGTCCCGGCGCGATGGACTGGTCTACCTGCGACCCTGGCTGGAAATCGGCCGCGAGGCGATCCTGCATGCGGCGGACGCCGTGGCGCAAGCCAGCGGCTGGCGTCCGGTGCAGGACCCCACCAACACCGATCCCCACTACACCCGCGCCGCCCTGCGCGAATTGCTGGCGCCGGCGCTCGATGCCCGCTGGCCCGGGTGGCGCGCCATCGTCGCGCGTCATGCGCGGCACATGGGCGAGGCGGCCGAGATCCTGGACGAGGTGGCGCGCGACGACTTCGCCACGCTCGATCCTTCCGCGGACGGCGCCAGCTTTTCGCTGCAGGCGTGGCGCGGGCTGTCCGAGGCGCGCCAGGCGCACGTGCTGCGCCATTGGCTGGAACGCAATGGCGCCCGCATGCCGACGGATGCCAGGATGCGCGATCTGCTGCGGCAGCTGCGCGGGCTGCATAGCCTGGGCCATGACCGCCAGTTGCGGGTGGAGCAGGCCGGCCACGTCATCCGCTGCCACCGGGGCAGGGTCTGGGTCGAACCCCGGGAATAGGCGGATCAGCGCCGCCGATGTCCCCAAAAAATCGCGGCGTGGACAGAATTTTGCACAAGCTGCGCAAATTTTTACCGCCGCGCTAGAATATACGGCTTTGCCCGTCAACCTTTTGCGGCGGGTTCCCAGCCAGAGTACGAGATGTCCCTGATCGTTCACAAATATGGCGGTACTTCGATGGGCTCGGTCGAGCGCATCAAGAACGTGGCGCGTCGCGTCGCGAAGTGGCACGCTGCCGGCCACCAGGTTGTCGTTGTTCCGTCGGCGATGGCGGGCGAGACCAATCGCCTGCTCGGCTTGGCGCGCGAGATTACGCCGCAGCCCGACAGCCGCGAGCTCGACATGATCGCCGCCACCGGCGAACAGGCCAGCAGCGGCCTGCTGGCCATCGCGCTGCAGGCCGAAGGCGTGCCGGCGCGCAGCTATGCCGGTTGGCAAGTGCCCGTGCGCACCGATTCGTCGTTCACCAAGGCGCGCATCACGTCGATCGACGACGAGCGCATCCGCGGCGATCTGGACGCCGGCCGCGTGGTCATCGTTACGGGCTTCCAGGGCGTCGACCCGGAAGGCCACATCACCACGCTGGGCCGCGGCGGTTCCGATACCTCGGCCGTGGCCGTGGCGGCCGCCATCAAGGCCGACGAGTGCCTGATCTACACCGACGTGGACGGCGTCTATACGACCGATCCGCGCGTGGTGCCCGAAGCGCGCCGCATGGCCGTCGTTTCCTTCGAGGAAATGCTGGAAATGGCATCGCTGGGCTCCAAGGTCCTGCAGATCCGTTCGGTTGAATTCGCCGGCAAATACCGTGTGCCGGTCCGGGTCCTGTCCTCGCTGACCGACCCGCTTATCCCGCTCGCAGAAGAAATGGTCTCGGGCACGCTGATTACTTTTGAGGAAGACGAAAAAATGGAAGCCGCCGTTGTCTCCGGCATCGCCTTCAGCCGCGACGAAGCCAAAATCACCTTGCTGGCCGTTCCGGACAAGCCCGGCATCGCCTTCTCCATCCTGGGGCCGGTCGCCGCCGCCAACATCGACGTCGACATGATCGTGCAGAACCAGTCCGTGGCTGGCACGACCGACTTCTCGTTCACGGTCAACCGCAACGAGTTCGCCCGCGCCGTCGATCTGCTCAAGCGCGAAGTCATCCCCGCCGTGGGCGCGCGTGAACTGTCCACCGACGAGAAGGTCGCCAAGGTCTCCATCGTCGGCATCGGCATGCGCTCGCACGTGGGCGTGGCCAGCCTGATGTTCCAGACGCTTTCGCAAGAAGGCATCAACATCCAGATGATCAGCACCAGCGAGATCAAGACCTCGGTGATCATCGACGACAAGTACATGGAACTGGGCGTGCGCGCGCTGCACAAGGCCTTCGGCCTGGACCAGGCGCCTGCCGAAAAGGCCTGATTCAAGACTCCGGCACGATTTTTTTTCAATAAGTGCCCGATAACGGGCAAGAGTGAAAAAAGTCGTGCTAGAATCTCGTTCTCTTCGGAGATGTGCCCGAGAGGCTGAAGGGGCTCCCCTGCTAAGGGAGTATGTGGCTAAAAACTGCATCGTGGGTTCGAATCCCACCATCTCCGCCAGATTCTCTCCGATCTGGCTTCGGTCAGCACCGGAGATAAAAAACCCGCAATCACGCAAGTGATTGCGGGTTTTTTCATGGGCGCCAAGCGCGCTCGTGAGCGAGCCTGCGTCGCATGAGAAAATTCCCGATTCCCTTTGTGGCGCAGATCCCTTGAAGCACCTGCTTGCTCCCCTTGACCGGCTGCACGACTTCGATGAAGTCATCGACGTGCGCACGCCGCTCGAATTCGCCGATGACCACATTCCCGGCGCGATCAACGCGCCTGTGCTGAGCAATGAAGAGCGCGTGGTGGTGGGCACGCTGTACAAGCAGGTCTCGCCCTTCGAGGCTTCGCGCGTCGGCGCGGCGCTGGTGGCGCGCAACATCGCCGCGCATCTGGACACGACCTTCGCCGACCGGCGCCAGGGTTGGCGGCCGTTGATCTATTGCTGGCGCGGCGGCACGCGCTCCGGCTCCATGACGACGATGTTCAACATGATAGGGTGGCGCGCGCGGCAACTGGACGGCGGCTACAAGACCTATCGCCAGGCCACGCTGGACGCGCTGGATAGCCTGCCGGCGGGCTTGCGCTACATCGTGCTGGCCGGGCCCACCGGCAGCGGCAAGACGCGCTTGTTGAGCGCGTTGGAGCAGGCCGGCGCGCAGACGCTGGACCTGGAGCGACTGGCCGCGCATCGCGGGTCATTGCTGGGCGCCTGGGCCGGTGTCGCGCAGCCCTCGCAAAAGGGCTTCGACACGCGGCTGGCGCAGCGCCTGCGCGCGTTCGACGCGTCGCGGCCTGTGTTTGTTGAAGCGGAGAGCCGCAAGATCGGCGCGGTCGCCTTGCCCGCCGCGTTATTGGCTGCTGTGCACGCCAGTCCGTGTGTCGAGGTCCGCTCCAGCCGCGAGGATCGCGCTGCCTTTCTGCAGCAGGATTACGCGCATCTGTTCGACGATCCCGAATCGCTCAAGGCGCAGTTGCAACGCATGATAGGCCTGCACAGCCGCGAGCGCGTGAACGGCTGGCTGGCCTTGGTCGACAGCGGCGCGCGCGCCGAGCTGGCGCAGGAACTGATAGACCGGCACTACGATCCGGCCTACGCGCGCAGCTGCCATGCGCACTTCACGCAACTGCCGCAGGCGCTGCGGCTTGAGTTCCGGCCCAATGATGGCGACGTGGTGGAGCAGGCAAGGGCGCTGCTGGCGCGGCTGGATGGGGCGGGCAGCGCCTGAGCCGCGTTCAATCGATGCGCACGCCGGTCATGTCGACCAGCTTGCGCCAGTTCTTGACCTCGTCTTCCTGGTAGGTCTTGAGATCCGCAGGGCCGCCTCCGGCTGGCGTCATTCCGATCTGCGAGGAGAGTTGCCGCAGTTCGGCGGTGGCAAGCACCTGATTGACCTCGGCATTGATGCGCTCGACCACGGAAGCAGGCGTGCCGCGCGGCGCGAACATCGCGAACCACACCACCAGCTCATGCTGGTCCAGGCCGCTCTCGGCCACCGTTGGAATGTCGGCGGCGAAAGGGGCGCGCTGCGGCGTGGTCACGGCCAGGGCTCGGACTTTGCCCGCGGCGACCTGCGGCAATGAGGGGCCGACGTTCTCGAAGGCGTAGGAGATGCGTCCGCTCATGAGGTCGGTCATCATGCCGCCGACATTGCTGTAAAGCACGGTCGTCACGTCGATGCCCGCCATGCGCTTGAGCAGTTCTACCCAGACTCGCGCGGTGGTGTTGCTGGCGCCGAAATTGATCGCGCCGGGTTGCGCCTTGGCTGCGGCGACCAGTTCCGGAAGCGTCTTTGCCTGCGCGCCGTTGTTGCCGATCAGGATCATGGGCAGGCGGCCCATCAACGCGACGGGCGCGAAGTCCTTGACCGGGTCATAAGGCAAATGCTGGTAGAGGCTGGCGTTGGCCGCCATCGGGCCGTTGGTGCCCATCAGCAGCGTATAGCCGTCGGGCGCGCTGCGGGCCACATACGCGGCACCTATGCCGCCGCCGGCGCCGGGCTTGTTTTCCACCGTGACGGGTTGGCCCAGCCTTTCGCTCAGGCCTTTGGCGACGCCGCGCGCCAGCGTGTCGGTTGCCGAGCCGGCGCCGAATGGAACCACCATATTGATCGGCTTGTCGGGGAATGCGGCGCTGGCGTTCAAACAGGCGGCCGCCATGGCGAACGCCGCGGCCAGTTGCTTCATCGTGTTGGACATTTTGGGGGTCTCGCTGGTGTGGGTTCAGGCGACGGTCGGGCCGATGTCCTGCACCGTTGCGCGGCGCATCGAGCGGCGGTACTTCTCGTCGAAGCCGGCGCCGCGGTGCATGGTGCAGCGGTTGTCCCAAAGAACCAGGTCGTTGGCGCGCCAGCGGTGCCGGTAGACGAATTGCGGCTGGGTGGCGAAAGCCATGAGCTCGTCTATCAGTTCGCGGCTGGCGTCGTCGTCCATCCCTTCTATGCCGCTGATATGCGATGCGATGTACAGGGAGCGGCGTCCGGTGGCGACGTGCTGGCGCACCAATACCTGTCGCACCGGCGGCTGGAGTTCGCGCCACGCGGGTGGCACCGATCCCACGTCGAAGTCGGTCAGGCCGCGAGAGTGGAAGTAGTCGTGCACCGCAATCAGCGGGGACAGGCGTTGTTGTCGCGCTTCGTCCAGGGCATCCCATGCTGCCCGCATGTCGGCGAATTCGGTGGCGCCGCCGACGGGCGGAATTTCCTGGGCGGACAGCAAGGACACGCTGGCGGGTGTGCGCTTGAAGGAGCTGTCGGTATGCCAGAGCTGGTTGCTGAGGTTGATCAGGCGGCGGATGTCGCCCTGATCGAGAATGCCGCCGCGTTCATCGAGGTTGGAGATGTCGGAGAGTTCGGCATGGTTCAGCCTGCGGGGACGATGGGCGTTGTAAACCGACGCGCCTACCGACGTTTCCAGGGGGCCGAAATGGCGCGCGATGGCCATCTGCCCGGCTTCGTCGAGCGGCTGGTCTGGCACCACGAGCACTGCAAATTGATCCAGGGCATCGCGCAACGCCTCGATGTCGTCTGCCGGCAAGGCAGTCCGTAAGTCGATGTTGGCCACTTCGGCGACAAAGCCGGCGTGGACGGGGGTGATTTCCATCATTCGATTCCTCCGATGGCATGCCATCTATGCAAATGCACCGACTGGCGTGCTATTATTTTTCGACTATCGAAAAATATTTCTTATATCGAAATAATCATGCCCAATAATCCGAGCGAACGAACCTGGGGTTTACCCA
Organism: Achromobacter sp. PD1; assembly: GCF_048541815.1. Lineage (NCBI taxonomy): Bacteria > Pseudomonadati > Pseudomonadota > Betaproteobacteria > Burkholderiales > Alcaligenaceae > Achromobacter > Achromobacter sp. PD1. The sequence continues at coordinate 3,969,449 of NZ_CP183349.1, read as the reverse complement.
AGGGCAGCGATCAGTTCGTCGAGGCCTTCGCGCGCGGCCTGGCCGTCATCAGAGCGTTCGGGCCTGGCCATCAGGCGCTGACGCTGAGCGAAGTGGCGGAACGCGCGAACCTAACGCCGGCGGGCGCCAGGCGGCTGCTGTACACGCTGGTGACGCTCGGCTATGCGCGCAACGACGAGCGCAAGTTCAGCCTGGCGCCGGCTGTGCTTGAGTTGGGCTATGCCTACCTGTCGTCGCTGTCCTGGCGCGATATCGCGCGGTATGCGGTCGAGGAGTTCATGCGCGAGACGGGCGAAATCTGCACGGTGTCGGTGATGGACGGCGCAGACGTGGTCTATGTGGCACGCGCGGAAATGCCGAGCCCGCTTTCACGGCGTCTGGGCGTGGGCGAACGCCTGCCCACGCATGCCACGTCGAGCGGACATGTGCTGTTGGCGGGCGTAAGCGTCGAGGAGCGCGAAGCCTTCATTGCCAAGGCCCCATTCGCGCGGCATACGCAATACACCTTGGTCGAGGCCGCGCCTTTGCGTCAGGCAGTTGATGACGCGGCAAGGACGGGATACGCATTGGCCAGCGAACACCTGGAGCTGGGCATTTGCGGGTTGGCGGTGCCGATCAAGGACGAGAGGGGGCGGGTGGTGGCTGCCTTGACGACCAGCCTGAACCTGGCAAGGCACGAGCGCGACGAGATTGTCGGCAAGTTCCTGCCGCAACTGCGCGACACCGCGGATCAGATCAGCAAGGCATTGGCGTGAATCATCATGCTTTGGATAGCCACTCGACTTGCGCGCTTCATGAAATAACGCTATTATTCAAGGCTTGCTTTTAAACGCAAATGCGCCCGTAGCTCAGCTGGATAGAGTACCTGGCTACGAACCAGGGGGTCGTAGGTTCGAATCCTGCCGGGCGCGCCAAGTTTGATTCCGCATTGGTTTTAATCAATCGTTGTTGAGTTGAACAACGAGACTGAATGTCCCGTCTGAATTGCAAAAAGCAGCAAGAGTAGTAAAAACGGCAAGATTTTTCTGATATAATTTTGCCTCTTTGCCGGAGCGCCCGTAGCTCAGCTGGATAGAGTACCTGGCTACGAACCAGGGGGTCGTAGGTTCGAATCCTGCCGGGCGCGCCAAGTTCACTTGGCCAATACAGCAAAGAAAATGGAAAGGCCTTTGATCTTCGATCGAAGGCCTTTTTGTTTTGCGCCGCCATCTAGAAGCGGATCGTCAGGCCCGCCATGGGTCCTTGCAGCACGGCGTCGAACTTGAAACCGCCGCTGCTGTAGTCCACGCCCAGTGCGCGATAGCCTATCGCCGCCGAGACATTCTTGCTGAAGTTGTAGCCGAGGCCCAGGCCCACATCCCAATCCGCCTCGGCGCCGCCCGCGCCGATCAGGCCCCAGCCGGTGATGTAGTACTTCGAACTCAGCATGTAGTTTCCGCGCACGCCCACCAGGCCGTCGACCCACGTGGCGCCGTCGCTGCGCGTTCTGCCGTCCAGGTGCGCGCCCTTGAGCGTGATGTCGGTGTCGACCGACCAGACGCGCAAGCCTGCGACAACGTCGAGTTGATGCGGTGAGTTTTCCAGCAAGGAATAACCGACCCCGAGCAGTCCCGCGAACGTGGAGGCTTTCACGTCCGCGCTGGAGGCCAGGATGCCGCGCGGCGTATCCCCCTGCGTGCCGATCTTGGTGTAGATCAGGTCGCCGAACACGCTGTAGCGTCCTTTGCGCGCATCGCCGATGAGCATGGCGCCGAAGTCGAGGTTGTCGAACAATTTGTCGAAGCCCGCGTGGATATCGATGACGGGCGACCGTGATTGGGATGTCTTGCCGGACAGACCGGCAGCCCAGAAGTAGGGCGTGACCGAGAACTGCCATTCGTTCGAAGGCAGGGTCCCCGCTGCGGGAGCAGGCTCCGCTTCGGCGCCCAGCGCGGTCCCGGCTTGCAGCAGCCCGCAGACCAGGCAGCCCGTGATTTTCTTTTTCATTGCAAACCCTCCCCAAACTGCAGGCGTGACCAAGCGCATCCATCACGCCTGCGGTGAGCGCAAAGCCGGCCAAGGGCCGGTGCGACGCAACCCAGGTGTCAGGTGACCCGCCTTACCGGAGGGATGGTCCAGGAGCCGTCGATGATGGACGGGTTGCTTTCGTTGGGCCAGTAAAGACGCATCATCAGGATGAATGGGCCCTTGGGCGCAGGCAGCCAGTTCGACTCCATGTCTGGGCCGGGCGATTCATGCTGTATGAGCAGGTCGATCGAGCCGTCGGGCTTGGCCTTCAGGGGCTGGCGCGCGCTGATCGAGTAGCGGTTCAGCGGGTTGTCGACGAAGAAGTAGCGCGCGTCATACATCGTCAGCGACCAGAAGCCGGAGACTGGCGGCGTAAGCCCTTTCTTGAAGGTCAGCACGTACTTCTCCGAGCCGTTGTAGGTGCGTCTGACGGCGCCGGTGTCTGACTTCAGGGAAGTGGGATAAATGGCGTCCTGCGGGCGGTTGGCGCCCAGGCCGATCGCGGTGATCAGGGCGCGCTGGACGTAGTTGGTGCCGTAGATGCCCGTCTTGGTCGTGTAGCCCCAGCCATCGACGTCCTGGATGTCGCCGCCGCTGGACTTGAAGTGCGTCATGATGCGTCCGAAGCCCACCTGCGGGACCCGCTTCGCGATGTCGGGGTCGAGCTGGCTCTTGTCGAAGTCCTGCCCCGGCACGATGCCTATCGCGGCCATCTTCGCGACGATGGCTGCGTCGGCGGCGTTGGGCGGATTGCGCTTGAGCAACTGCGCGAACAAGGTGAAGTACTCGACCGCGTCCATGTTGTTGACCTGCTCGCGTACCGCGGTCTTCATGTCTATGGCGGGGTCGACCTTGCCCGCGGGCGGGGTCCAGTCCTTGCCCCATGCGCTCAAGGGGCAGAGCTTCACTTCGTCCTGCAGCTTGTGCACTTGCGCATAATCTTCCGGCGTGCCGGTGCAGTAGATGCGGCCCAGCAGCCAGACGATGCTGGTGGGGGATTTGTACTGGACCATGCCTTGCGGAATCGAGCCCTCCCATCCGGGGCCGCTGACCATGAAGGTTTGCGCTCCCGTGCCGGTGGTGCGCTTGCCGGGCACGTCGAACACCGTCGTCCAGCCGTCCAGCATCGGAAACAGGGCATAGCGTCCGTTCATGTCGGGCAGGCTGACGACCCAGGGCTCGTCGCCGACATCAAAGAAAGAAGTGGTGTAGAGCGTGTCGGCGTTAGGCGCGGTCACGTCGCGGAACTTGGCGTCGGGGTACTGGCGCAGCTTGATGAGATTCCCCATTGGCGCCCGCGTGCCCCTGGGTTCCGCGACGTTGGTGATGACTCTTCTGGTCATCTCCATGGTCACCAGGGGGTAGGCGTAGATGTAGACATCGGTTGCCAAGCCGAACTGCTCGTCGCCTTCGGGCAGATCGGCGATCAGACCATCGGCGGCCCGGGCGACTGCGCCCAGGGCGCTGGTGGCGAGCAGAGCAAGGCCACCTGCGTTCAATGTGCGGCGTGTTAGCTTCATGGGATCACTCCAACGGACTTATGGGTTGAAAAGCACGAAGTGCCGCGGCGCAGGCCAGGCCGTGCCGCGTGATGCCTTGCTCTAGCGTGGTCGGACGTACTTGCCGATTTCCCGGGCCGCGCCGGCGGTCCATTCATCGATCAGGGGTTGCAGCTTGGACAGGCGAACGCCGCCCGCGCCCTGGGTGGCGTTGGTGACTTTCTCGCCCGTGCCGCCCCGCACTGACGCATATAGCAATTCGTCCGACATGCTGTCCGTGACCCGGGACTCGATGGCGACGCTGGCGTTGCGCGCCATGCCTCCTTCCAGGGCGGCGCGGGCTTCGGTCATGACCAACGCGACGGGGATGTATTGATAGGCCCGCAGCGCCTGCTCCGAGGTTCCCACCGCGGTGATGGCGATGCGTATATGGGCGACGCCAGGCCCGGCGCGATCGACCAGCCTCACCTGTTCGCCGACCTTGCGCCGCAGCGTTTCGTCGACCGCTACGCGTATCTCCGTGAGGGTCTCCATGGAAACGTCCGCGGTTGGCCGAGGTTCCGGGTAATACTCGATGGGATCGAGCCAGACTGCCGTATAGCGCGATGGGTTGAAGTCGGGATTCAGGTAGACCAGGCGGGTCCCGCCATCGGGGGCGGGGGCCTGGTGCAGCATCGAGTAATCCGGCAGAAAGCCGGACTCTGTCGTTTTGGGAGCGGTGGAACAGCCTGTGGCCAGGATCGCGGCAGCGAGGCTCAGAACAAGCGCGCCCGAGGAATTCTTGATGTCCATGCAAGTTCCTTCTGACAGACAGGGGGCAGGAGAGCCCCGACTGCAGGCGTCGGCGAGAGGTCCCGTGCAAGAGCTGCTTTCCGCTCGTGGGCGCATTTTTTGACCTATATGCACAGGAAACCAATTATTTTTCCAAGCGTGAAATTTCGCAACGCGGACGAGTGAACCGGGTTTTCTGAACTATTCCCTTTGTGCGCGTTTTGTGGAAGGAGTCGCGTGACCGAGGCGGGGCACGCGTCCCGGGATCGCGATTCGGGCGCAGCGCGGGTGCGGGCTTCGGGCGGCCTGATTTGCGCACCCTTTATTTTTCATGGTATAAACACGCCTCTTTCGGAGCGCCCGTAGCTCAGCTGGATAGAGTACCTGGCTACGAACCAGGGGGTCGTAGGTTCGAATCCTGCCGGGCGCGCCAAGCTTCTTGCTTGGATGAAATCGAAAGAAAACGGAAAGGCCTTTGATCTTCGATCGAAGGCCTTTTTGTTTTGCGGCGCGGATTGCGTCGCGCGTCAGTGCGTCGGGGCTGGCTCCGCGGCTCGGACCTGGTCCCGGGTCTTGTCATCTTCGTCGTCGAATCCCCAGTCTCCGACCGTGTACCAATCGTCTCCCAGCGTCTCTGCGGGGTGCATGGTGCGGCCGGAGCCGTTGCCGCAGGCCATCGAGTCGGTGGCGCAATAGCGGTCGCAGCCCCAGCATATGCGTTCGGGGTGCTTCGGGTGCAAGGGAAACTTCTTGGCCATGCTGGATGCCTGCTGATGGAGGGCGCCGCGACGGCAGCGCCATTCTTTTCAGATATATGTCCAGCGTACTGCCGGGCGTGCGCGGAATTCCTTGATCTGGCGCAAGCGCCACGCCTGCGGCCCGACGCGCGCAGTGTCGCGCGTCGGGCCGCGGCTTTGAGGAATGCGGGAGGAGGGAGCGCCGCCCGGCCAGGCGCGGCGGCCCCGTGCGCCTAGTGGCGTCGTCGGTCCACCGCCGTCAAGGAGGTGCCGCTCTTGAGCAGCTGGTAGGTCTGTCCGCCCAGCCACGCGACTTTTTCGCCTGTGCTGGTGCGGCATACGCAATGCGTCTTCGGATCGAAGCGCGAGGTACCCAGCGCGGAATACGCGTCGGGGTCCGAGACGAAGCGTTCAATGCGGTAGAGCGTGCCGTCCGGCGCGGTGGCGAGGACGTCGGTCAATCGTCTTGCGGTGCCGAGCATATGCGATACCTCCATGCGCGGGCCATTGGATATACGGCGCCAAAGTCGTTCGGGCATTTCAGTATGCCAGGGCGGGAAGCTTGATGTTCCCGCGTCAGGCTAATGAAGGTGCCCTCCAAACAATGAATCGTCGAGCTGGTCGGGAGTGACGCCCAGGGCTTCGGATACGCGGTCCAGGATAACCTGCCTGGGCCGCGGGCGCGGCCGTTCCAGTTCGATATAGATGGAGTGGTCCACTCCTAGCCGTGCAGCCATATCAGCGGTGCTGATATTGAGATGCTCGCGCCAGGCGCGTATCAGGCTCCAGTCGTTGCCGGTTTTTAGATTGACGACAGCTAATGGTAAATGACTCTGCCCCTGCGCGGGTGTTCTGTGCGGGGCGGATTTTCTGCGGGGGTCGTGCAGGCTGCTCTTGGCGGCAGCGCTCTTGCGGGAATCGGCCCGAGGCGTGGTGGTGGCGGCTTCGGCGGTGAAAATGGCGCCGCCATTCAATTGGCGATATTGGTTGTCGCCGATCCAGTGTAGGGCTTCGCCGTTGTCGAGCATGCACTCGCAGTCCAGGTGATAGTTGCTGGGCATGCTCTCGAGTTGGGCGATGGTTTCCGCGGTCGTGGCGTGGCGCACCACACGGTGCAAGACACCGTCCGGCGAGCGCACAAAGACGTCGGGAAGTCTCCAGGAAAACGGAATGATAATCTCCACGGCCAAACCTATCCCGCCAATGTATCCCGGGGTGCGGGTGGTGGGATTTGGGGTTTCCCCTCGCCTGACTTGAGTCGATGATTGTGCGCCACATCAGACCCCGACATCTTCACGAATCTTCACTGCGCGCAGCGCTGTAATCGGTGGGGCCGAAGCCCGCGTCCGCAAGCAACCTGGGCATGATCGCTGCGGCCGCGCCGCGTACGTTGTGGTGTGCGTGCGCGTCCAGCGGCGTGGCGGCCGGATTGATCTGCGCCACGGTTGCGCCGTGGCGCAGTGCGCGTTGCGGCAGTTCTGCCGCGGGGTAGACCAGCGCCGATGTGCCTATGCTCAGCAGCAGGTCGCATTGCTCGACGGCCTGCATGGCTTTGTCCCACTCATCATGCGGCAGGCTTTCTCCGAACCACACGACGCCGGGCCGTACCGGCGCGCCGCAATGCGTGCACGCTGGCGGATCGATGCGCCTTCCTTGCCCGGGTTCGTCGGGGAACGCCTGCGCAAAGGCATGGGCGGCGCCGCAGGCCGAGCAGCGCGGCGCGTGCAGGCTGCCGTGCAGGTGCGCGACATGGAGGCTGCCGGCACGTTCATGCAGATCGTCGACGTTCTGCGTGACCACGAGCAGCTCGGGCACGTGCCGCGCCAGTTCCGCGATGGCGCGATGCGCGGCGTTCGGCGCGGCGCGGAGGGCCTGCGCGCGGCGCCATTCGTACCAGCCCCAAACGAGGTCGGGGTGGGAGCGGAACGCTTCGGGCGTGGCGAGAGCCTGTGCGTCGAAGCGCGACCACAGGCCTGTCAGCGCATCTCGGAAGGTGGCGATGCCGCTTTCGGCGGAGACGCCGGCGCCCGTGAAGACGACGACGCGCCGCGCCTGGCGCAGCGTCTGCGCCAGCGCGGGGGGAATATCGTGATGCGTGTTTTTCATTTTCAATCTTGAAGCCAGTCCGATACGCTGCACGCGCGGGCCTGGGCCTGTCAAGAAAAGCCAGGCGCGATTACCCGGGCGGAAGCAGGGGCAAGGATGCGTGTCCATCCTGAATCGTGGATACTGTTTTTTCAATCTGGGATTTCCAGAGTTCACGGAGAGACGCAATGCCCGAATCTCAAGGCGGCCTGGACAGGCTGCGCCGCTTCATCGCCGCCGCGACCCGGCTGGCCACGCCCACGGGCCTGGCGCAGACGCCGGAGCTGCAGGCCGCATTCACAGACCTGGTGCGCCATGACGATTGGCTGCCCGAGGCCTGTACCGCGCCCCATCCTCAGTACTACCAGCAATATCTGCTGCACTGCGATCCGCTGGAGCGCTTTTCGCTCGTGAGTTTCGTGTGGGGGCCGGGCCAGTTCACGCCGGTGCATGATCACGAGGTCTGGGGTTATGTGGGCATGCTGCGCGGGGCGGAGGTCAACCAGCGCTATGTTCGCGGCGAAGACGGCAGCGTTACGCCGGCGGGCGCCGCGACCACCTTGCAGCCGGGCGACGTGGAGCGCCTGTCGCCGGCCGAAGGGGATATCCACCGCGTGTCCAACGCCCACGCCGACCGCGTGTCGATCAGCGTGCATCTCTACGGCGGCAACATCGGCGCCGTGTCGCGCCACGTATATGACCCGGCGACGGGGCAGGCCAAGCCTTTCGTGTCCGGCTATTCATCGCCCAGCCTGCCCAACCTGTGGGACCGCTCGGAAGCCGTGCGCGCGGCCATTGCCGGGGGCGCACGCTAGGGTCTGTTCGCGCGCGGCGTCCCATGCTATTTTCTTGTCCTAAATATTAGGAAAATAAACAATGGACAAGACGCTGCTCAAAGGTCTGATGGTGCTGGAGGCGGTGACCGACGTGGATAATCCGCCGCGCACCATCGACGCGCTCGCCGCCCGCGTCGGGCTGACCCGCAGCAACACGCACCGCACCTTGCAGACGCTGATCCATGCGGGCTACGTGACCAAGGACGATGACGGCGGCGGCTATCGCGGCGCGGTACGGCTGTTCGAGCTGGCGGCGCGTCAGCTGGCCCAGCTGGACGTGCGCAAGCTGGCCGCGCCCTACATGCGCACGCTGGCCGACCAGACCGGCGAAACCGTGCACCTGTCGGTGCTCGACGGCTTCGACGTGGTCTACGTGGACAAGATCGACAGCCCCCAGCCCATACGCGCCTATTCCATGGTGGGCGGACGCGCGCCGGCCTATGCCGTCGCCACCGGCAAGGCCTTGCTCGCCTACCAGGCGGAAGGCTACGTCGAGCGCTATGCCGACAAGCTCGTGCGCCACACGTCCTCGACCATCGTGTCCATGCCGCTTTTGAAGGACGAACTGCGCAAGATCGCCCGCACCGGCTACGCGGTCAACCGGGGCGAATGGCGCGAAGGCGTGGGCGGGCTGGCCGTGACCTTGTTCAACAGCCTGGACCAGCCCGTGGCCGCGATAGGCATCTCCGGCCCGCTGGACCGTCTGAGCGCCGCTAGGATGAAGCAGCTGGCGCCGGACGTGGCTGCCTGTGCCCAGTCCATCTCGCAAGGGATGGGCTATCGCCGGGGCTATCTGGATCAGTAGCGGACCGCGCCAGCGCCGCGCCGATGCGCTGCGCCTGGCCGCGAGCCAGCCGCGCATTCACGTCCATGGACGTGGTCCAGAAATACGTGCCGCCCGCCAAGCTGCCCAGCACCGAGATATCCGGCTCGATCCCGCCTGCGGCGTTCTTGAGGCATCCCGTGGCATAGTCCAGCGCCAGGCCGCCATGGGGATCGGGCTGCGCATGGCCCTCGCGCAATAGCGCGGACACCAGCGGATCTTGCGTGCTTGCGGTGTCCACCGAGAAGCTGGTGGCATTGATCAGATAGCGGCTGGCATGGGTGGACACGGCGCCCGCCGCGTCGCGCAAGCGCGTGTGGAACAGGCCGCTGGCGCTGTCGTGGCGGCTGTCCAGATAACCGCCGCTGACCTGCAACTGGCCATTCTGGAGCAGGGCTTGCAGCTTCAGCGCGTTGCGCATCGGAAAGGTGGCGCGCCGCGCCATCCATAGCGAACGCCATTGCGATTGGAAGCGGCCGCGTTCGGCGTCCGGCATGAGATGCCAGATCAGGTCCACGGCGGCATTGGTTGCGGCCGCCACCGCCTGCCAGGGGCGCGCGGCTTGTTCGGACCGCCGTATTTCGTCGTCCAGCGCGGCGCGGGCCTCGCCCTCCAACCCGAACACGTCAGCGGCTGCCAGACTGCCGTCCAGCGCCTGCACTTCTTCCCGCAGCGCCGCAGCAATGGCCTCGAGCGAGAGGGCCCCGCCGTGCGCGGCGGCCAGGCGCGCAACGCCCTCCGGACTCAAGCGGCGCAGTGCGTCCGGAGCGCGATTGTGCGGACTGCGCACCGACGGCAGCCGGCCATTGCGCGACGCGCACAGGATGGGGCCGCGATGCGCCGCTTGCCGCAAGGCTGCGATGGCGTCCACGGCGCTCAGGCTGGTGCCGATGATGCAGACCGGGGCGTCGGCGGCGATACCGCGCGTCAGCGCCTGGACCGGGTAAGGGCTGTTGAAGTAGCCGGGCGCATCGCGCAATTCCGGAAAGGCCTGCGAGGGCAGGTTGCCGTTGCACAGCACGGCGTAACGCGCCAGGCAGGGCTGACCCGATTCCGGTTCGACCCGCGCGCCGCGGCCAGGCAGCGGCGCCACGCGTCGGACACGGCTGCGCACGTGTGTGAGCGTGACGCCCTGTGCGCGCGCGAGCTCGCAAGCTCGCGCATAGACTGCGCGCATGTAGGCGCCGAACAATGGCCGCGGCAGGAAGTCCGCCGGCGCTATCGAGTCCGCGCCTTGCGCGCGCAGCCAGGCGGGATCCTGGGCGCGCAGCCAGTCCACGAAATCCATCCTGTGGTCGGCCCGCGCCGACATGTTGCCGGCGGGGATATTGAGCAGGTTGCTGGGGAGATCCTCCTGGTAGGCCTCGCCCGCGCCCGGCTCGGCCTGCGGCTCGAACAGCGCGATCGTCGGCGCTCGGCCGCCGCCCGGTTCCAGGGACAGCAGGAATTGATACAGGAAGCTGACGGCCACCGAGCCGCCGCCGACGATGGCCAGGTCCGCCGCGGGCGGTGTCGTGCCGGGCGCCGTCATTTGGCCGCCGACAAACGCACGACGTCGGCCCAGCGGGCGACTTCCTGTTTGAGCACGCGGCTGGTGTCGGCAGGAGTGGTGGCCACGGCGTCGGCGCCCAGCTTCTGCGCGGCTTGCTGCACGGAAGCCGTGGCAGCCGCCTTCTGCATGCCGGCCGAGAGCTTGTCCACCACGGCGGGCGGCGTGCCCGCGGGAGCTAGCAGCGCGTAGGTGGTCGCGACCGAGTAGTCCTTTACGCCCTGCTCGGCGAGCGTGGGGAGGTCTGGCAGCGCCGTGGCGCGCGTGGCGGTGGTGACGCCGAGCAGACGGATCTTGCCGGTTGCGACCTGCGGCAGCAGCGCCGGCAGCGTTTCGATCACCATGTCGATTTGGCCGCCCAGCAGATCGGTGATGGCGGGCCCGCTGCCACGGTACGGCACATGCATGAGCCGCGTGCCGGTCACGACCTGGAAGAGTTCGCCCGCCATGTGTTGGGACGTGCCGGGGCCGGCCGAGCCGAAGGTGATGGTGCCGGGCTTGCTCTTGGCCAGGGCGATCAGCTCCTGCACGTTCTTCGCGGGAATCTTGTTGCTGTTCACCGCCACGGCCATGGGCATGCTGGTCGCCATGGACACGCCGACGAAGGCGGTGCCGAAGTCGTAGCCGGGCTTGTCCGGCATGGCCGCGTGGATCGCGTGGCTACCCACGGCGCCCATTAGCAGGGTGTAGCCGTCGGCGGCCGACTTGGCCACATACTCAGCGCCGATTTCGCCGCCCGCACCCGCCTTGTTTTCCACCACCACGCTCTGCCCCAGGTAGTCGCCCAGGTGCTGCGCGTAGATGCGCGCGGCCGCGTCCGTCGCGCCGCCGGGCGGGAAGGGGACCACCATGCGCACGGGTTTCGCCGGCCAGTTGTCGGCCGCGGCCGCGCCGCCTGCCAAAGCCAGCACCATGCCTGTCAGGGCAATGCGCCACATTTTCTTCATGGAAGTCTCCTTGGTGTCGGTGCGGGCCGTCATATGCCGCGTCGCGGCCCTTTATGAAAATCCTAAAATATAGGACTCGAGTTTCAATAAATGGTTTACTTAGAATTCCACACGGTGCTATGCTGGTCAACAATTAAGCACGCTACTTAGGGAATGCACTAGGATTCGCGCTAAAAATCGCAAACACACGCTAGAGATGGGCTGGATGATGCCAGTCTTGAAGGCCAACTCTTATAATGTTTTCTTTGTCCCAAATATTGAATTTTCATAACGAGAGGTCAGACATGACACCCAGTTCGGCGCTGGCCGGCATCACGGTGCTGGAGATTTGCAATGTTGCGGCGGGGCCTTTTTGCGGCATGCTGTTGGCGGACATGGGCGCCGACGTGATCAAGATCGAGAACCCCGAAGGCGGCGATACGCTGCGCAGCTGGCCACCCATTTCCGACGGCTACAGCGAGAACTTCGCGTCCCTCAACCGCAACAAGCGTTCGGTGACGTTGAACCTGAAGGACCCCGGCGACCTGGCTCTGGCGCGCGAACTCGCGCTGTCCGCCGACGTGCTGATCGAGAACAACCGGCCGGGCGTGATGGACCGCCTGGGCCTGGGCTATGCGCAGCTGCGCCAGGCCAATCCCAGACTGGTCTATTGCTCGATCTCGGCCTACGGCCAGTCGGGGCCCCGTTCGCAGGAAGGCGGCTTCGACCTGACCATCCAGGCCATGAGCGGCATCATGAGCGTGACCGGCGAAGCGGGCGGCGAACCCGTGAAGTGCGGCGTGCCGGTGGCGGACTTTTCGGCCGGCCTGTACGGCGCCTTCGCCATTGCGTCGGCCTTGCGCGCGGCCCAGGCCAGCGGGCAGGGTACGCATATCGACGTACCCATGCTGGGCGCCACCCTGGGCATCGCGGCTCTGCAGACTTCGGAGTTCTTCGGCAGCGGCAAGGATCCCGTCAAGCTGGGATCGGCCCATCCGCGCAATGCGCCCTACCAGGCGTTCCGCTGCAAGGGCGGCTACTTCGGCATGGCGGCGGGCAACCAGGCCTTGTGGAAGGGCGTATGCGCAACGGTAGGCCGCGAGGATCTGTTGGCCGACCCGCGCTTCACCGACACCAGCGCCCGCGCCCGCAACCAGACAGCGCTGCGCGAGATCCTGGAAGCGATCTTCGAAGCCGAGGACGCGCAGACCTGGCTGGCGCGTTTCCGTGCGGCCGGCGTGCCGTGCGCGCCCATCAACACCTATTCAGAGGTGCTGGCCGACCCGCAGGTGGAGCACATGGGCTGGGTGCAGCCCGTGGATCTGCCCAACGGCGTGCGCACGCGCACGTTTGGCCTGCCGGTGCGCTTCGACGGCCAGACCACGGCCTTGCGCCGCCGTCCGCCCGCCCTGGGCGAACACAACGATGAAGTGCTGGGCGCGCTGCGCGCCGCCAGGAAGGGGACGGCGGCATGAGCGAGGTCCTGCGCATCGACAAACAGGGCGCGGCGCACGTGTTGACGCTGACGCGGCCCGACAAGATGAATGCGCTGTCGGCGCCGCTGGTGGAGGCGCTGATTGCCGCATTGGATGCGGCCGAGGCTGGCGGCGCCCAGCTCATCGTCTTGAAGGGCGAGGGCAGGAACTTCAGCGCGGGCTTCGACTTCGGCGGCTGGCAGGAGCAGAGCGAAGGCGATCTGCTGCTGCGCTTCGTGCGCATCGAGATGCTGCTGCAGCGGCTGGCGGCCTCGCCGTGCCTCACGCTGGGGCTGGCGCATGGCCGTAACTTCGGCGCGGGCGTGGACCTGTTCGGCGCCTGCAAGTGGCGGGTCAGCGCGTCCGACGCCACGTTCCGCATGCCTGGGCTGAAGTTTGGCCTGGTGCTGGGGACGCGCCGTTACGCAGCCTTGGTCGGCGCCGAGCGGGCGCGCGCGGTGCTGGAGCAGGCGGCCACATTCAGCGCAGAAGAAGCCTTGCGCGACGGCTTCGCGAGCCGCCTTGCCGACGTGCAGGACTGGCCGGCCGTCGAGCGCGAGGCGTTGGACGCTGCATCTGCTCTCAGCTGCGCGAGCCGTGTCCAGCTGTATGCGGCGCTGTCCTCGGAGGCGCCGGATATCGATCTTGCCCGCCTGGTGCGCTCTGCCGCACTGCCGGGCCTGAAGGAACGGGTGGCGGCCTATCTGCAGGCGCGTTGACCGAAGAAGAACACGCAGGGAAGGAGACATCATGGCATCGGGTTTCAATCAGAAGAACAAGCAGTGCTCGCTGGCGGAGCTGGCGGCGCTGGTGCCCAACGGCGCGTCGATCGCATTGGGCGGCAGCTTCCTGCACCGCGGACCGTTCGCCTTCGTGCGCGAACTGATCCGGCAGGGTCGGCGCGACCTGGAACTGGTCAAGCAGTCGCCGGGCTACGACGTGGACATCCTGTGCCGCGCGGGCGTGCTGCGCCGCGTGCGCGCGGGCATCGTCGCCATGGAAGGGAACTTCGGCCTGGCGCCCTGGTACCGCAAGGCGGTCGAGCGGCGCGAGATCGAGCTGGAAGAACACGCCTGCGCCAGCCTCACGGCCGGCCTGCGGGCGGCGGCGTTTGGCGTGCCGTTCCAGCCTTGCGGCGGCCTGCATGGTAGTGGCCTGCCGGAGCTGAACGGCTGGAAGTGCCTGGACGATCCGTATGGCAGCGGGCAGAAGACCTGGGTGGTGCCGGCGATCCGGCCGGACTTCGCCGTGATTCATGCTTCGGAGGTGGACGCGCTGGGCAATGTGCGCGTGCACGGCACGGCGCATTGGGACCGCATCATGTCGCGCGCCGCGGGCAGCGTGCTGGTGGTGGCCGAGAAGGTGGTCGACAGCGCGGTGTTCGAGGCCAATCCGGAATCCACGCTGGTGCCGTTCTTCATGGTGCAGGCCTATGCCGTCGCGCCGCAGGGCGCATGGCCGGGATCCTGCTGGCCGGACTACGCCATCGATTATCCAGCGGTGGAAGCGTACATGGACAAACACAGCGATCTGCAGGCGCACCTGGCTGCGGCGCCCGAAGCGCGGGAGGTGCAGCATGGCTGAGCAATGGTCGGGCTTTTCGTACATCGTCACCAATCTGGCGCGCTTCATCCGGCCGGACGAGATCACTTTCAGCGGCGTGAATTCCACCCTGCCGATGCTGGCCTGCCTGCTGGCCAAGCGCGCCTACGATTGGGACTTCGTCTACATCAACGTCGCCGGCGGCGTGAACCCGCTGCCCTCGCATGTGCCGATCTCCAGTTCCGATCCGGTGCTGGCCGAGCACACCGCGTCGATCTTCTCCAACGAAGACTTCTACGATCTGTGCACGCGCGGCCGCATGGACCTGACCTTCCTGGGCGCGGCGCAGATCGACGGCGAAGGCTGCGCCAACAATTCCTGCATCGGCGACTGGCACGAGCCCAAGGTGCGCTTGCCGGGCGGCGGGGGCGGCGCGGTGATGCTGCCCACCGCCAGGCGCGCCTGCACCTGGCGCACCGAGCACTCGCGGCGCACCTTCGTGCCCAAGCTGGACTTCATGACGTCCTGGGGCGGATTTCATGGCGTGGTCACGCCGATCGCCGTGTTCGTCAAGCGCGACGGGCGGCTGGCTTTGCAGTCATGGCACCCGGAATCCAGCCTGTCTGAAGTGCGCGAGCGCACGGGTTTCGAATTCGACGCCAGCGGCGCCGAGCCGTCCGCGCTGCCGACGGCGGCCGAGATGCGCGCCTTGCGCGAGCTGGATCCCGATGGGCAGTTTGAACGCGACGCCGCCGTCGCGCTGCGCTAGGAGCTTGCCATGACGCTTGCCGACGCCACCTTGGTGGCTGCCTTCGCGCGCCTGTGGGCCTTGCCGCAATGGGCCGAACGGCCGGCTATCCTGACCGCGGACGGCATGCTGACGTATGCCGGCCTGCGCCAGGAGGTCGGGCGCATCGCGGGCGGCCTGCGCGCCGCCGGGGTGCGGCGCGGCAGTCATGTGGCCATCGCGATGGAGCGGTCGCAGGCCCAGGTGCTGGCGATCCTGGGCGTGATGGCGGCGGGCGCCTGCCCATGTCCGTTGGAACCGCGCCTGTCGGATGCCGAGACTGCCAGGCGCGTGGCGGCGGTGGGGCTGGGCTGGATACTGCACGATGCGGCGAACGCGGCGACGGCCCGTGCCAGCGGCTTGGCGCCGCAACGCCTGCTGGACGCCGCTGTCGTGGCCCAAGGCCCGCTGGACTGGACGGGCAGCGGCGAGGCCGCGCCCGGCGACGCGGGCCTGCTGCTGTTCACCTCCGGCAGCACCGGCAATCCCAAGGGCGTGCTGTTGAGCCACCGCGGGCTGGCGAACAATGCGCGCGGGGTGCTGGCGCACACCGGCTTGACGCCGGCAGACCGGCTCTTGCACGTGATGCCGCTGCATCACACCAATGCGCTCAACAACCAGATTTTCGCGCCGCTGCTGGCGGGGGCCTGCGTGGCGCTGGCGGGGCGCTTCCGGGCCGAAGACATGCCGGGCTTGCTGCGTGAGTTCCGGCCCAGCCTGATCACGGGCGTGCCGACCATGTACGCGCGCATGCTGGAACTGGAGTTCGATCCGGCCAGCCTGGCTGCGTTGCGCTTTGCGCGCTGCGGCTCGGCGCCGATCACCGAAGCGCTGCACCGGCGCATCGAAGCCTTCCTGGGCTGCCCGCTGGTGGTGTCCTATGGCCTGTCGGAAGCCACTTGCACCTCGACCATGAACCCACCTGCCGCGCGCCGCGTGGGGTCTGTGGGTACCGTGCTGGCCGGCCAGAGCGTGACCTTGCGCCTGCCGGACGGCAGCGAGGCCGCGCCGGGCGGCGAAGGCGAGATCTGCATCGCGGGCGACAGCCTGATGCTGGGCTATGTGGGCATGGACAGCGCCGACATCGGCGCGCCGCAGCTGTTGCGCACTGGGGACCTGGGGCGTTTCGACGAGCAGGGCTATCTGAGCATCACCGGCCGCATCAAGGACGTGATCATCCGCGGCGGCGAGAACATCTCGCCAGCGCTGATCGAGGGGGTGGTGACAGGCCTGCCGGGCGTGGCCGCCTGCTGCGTGGTGGGCGCGCCCGACGAGGACCTGGGCGAAGTGCCGGTGATCTTCGTGCAGCGCGCGGGCGCGGCCGCGCCGGATGCGTCCGGCATACAGGCGGAGGTGCTGGCGCGCCTGGGCCGCATCTACGTGCCGCGCGAGGTGTTGTGGATCGAGCGCCTGCCCGAGAACGCGGTGGGCAAGGTCGACCGCAAGGCGCTGGCGCGGCAGCTTGCGCCCGCCAGCCTGCGTTCATGAACCGGCGGGACGCCCCGGAATCCCGGGCGTCCCGTTGGGCTATTCGACCTTGCCGATCCGGTTGACCGCGACCTCCAGCGAGGCCGAGTCCTTCTTCCAGTACTCGTCGAAGGCCGGCGCGTCCAGGTATTGCACCGGACTGCCGGTGCCGGCGATGCGGGCCTGGACCTCGGGGTTGGTGGCGACGTCCTTGACTGCCTGGCGCAGCTTCTCCACGACGGCCGGCGGCGTGCCGGCCAGGGCGAATACGCCCGACCACTGCACGAAGCTGATGTCATAGCCTTGCGATTTGAAGGACGGCACGTCCGGCAGGCTGTCGAGCTTGCCGTCGCCCCAATGCGCCAGCGCCTTGACGCGCCCCGCCTGGATCAGCTGCATGACGCTGGACGGCCCGGTGGCAAGGGCATCGACCTGGCCGCCCACCAGCGCCTGCACCGCGGGGCCGGCGCCGGTGAAGGGCACGTGCATCATCTTGATGCCAGCCGCGTTCTGCAGCATTTCCATCGGCACGTGCATGGTGCCGTAGATGCCGGAAGAGCCGTAGCTGAACTTGCCGGACTGCTTCTTCGCCGCGTCGACGAATTCCTGCAGCGTCTTGTACGGTGCGTCGGCGCGCACCACCAGCACGGTCGGATCGGCGGTGATGCGCGCAATTGGCACGAACTGGTCCAGCTGATAGGCCGGCTTGCGTTCCAG
This sequence comes from Achromobacter sp. PD1, assembly GCF_048541815.1. Classification (NCBI taxonomy): domain Bacteria; kingdom Pseudomonadati; phylum Pseudomonadota; class Betaproteobacteria; order Burkholderiales; family Alcaligenaceae; genus Achromobacter; species Achromobacter sp. PD1. Next base: position 3,952,228 of record NZ_CP183349.1, on the reverse strand, counting down.
CAGGCGGTCGGCTGCGGGCAGGATGGAAATCGACGACAGGCTCATCAGCAGCGTATAGCCGTCGGGCTTGGCGCGGCCGGCCTGGCCGATGCCGATGGCGCCGCCCGCGCCGCCCTTGTTTTCGATGACGACGGCCTGGCCCAGCTTGTCGCCCATGGCCTGGGCCAGCGGCCGCGCGATCGTGTCGGCGACGCCGCCAGGCGGGAAGGGCACCACCATGGTCACGGGGCGTTCAGGGTAGCCGGCGGCCAGCGCATTCGCGGCTCCCAGCCATAGCAAGGCAGCCGCGGCCGCCCGGTAGCAACGCAGATTCATGTCTCACTCCTTGTGCTTCTTATTGCCGAGCCGCCCCGTGTTCATTCCGGGGCTTGTCCTCAGACGAAGCGGTTTTCTATGTGGCCGATGCCGTCGATCTCCACCCGCACCACGTCGCCGTGCTTGAGGAATTGCGGCGGGTTCAGGCCCTGGCCGACGCCGGCCGGCGTGCCGGTGGCGATGACGTCGCCCGGATACAGCGTGATGCCGCGCGAGCAGGTTTCGATCAGCGTGGGGATGTCGAAGATCAGGTCTTCGGTGTTGCCGTCCTGGCGCAGCTCGCCGTTGACCCAGCAGCGCACGCGCGTCTTCTGGCCGTCCAGCTCGTCGGCCGTCACCAGCCAGGGGCCCATGGGGCAGAAGGTGTCGAAGGACTTGCCCAGGTCCCACTGCTGGTGGCGCATCTGCACGTCGCGCGCGGTAACGTCGTTGACCACCGTGTAGCCGATCACGTGGCTCATGGCCTCGGCGCGGGAAATGTTGCGGCCGCCCTTGCCGATCACCACCGCCAGTTCGGCTTCGTAGTCGATCTTGTCGGAGACGCCCACGGGCAGATGCACGTCGGCCCAGGGGCCGACCACGGTCTGCGGCACCTTGGTGAACACGATGGGCCAGGATTCGGGATTGGCGTCGTTGTCCTTGAAGACGGAGTCGCGCAGTTCCTTGGCATGGGCGTGGTAGTTGCGGCCCACGCAGAACAGGTTGCGCCGCTGCGCTGGCAGGGGCGCCTCATGCTCGACCTGGTCCCAGCGGTAGGACGAGCCGACCTTGGCCGGCAGGGCGCGGCCCTCGGCCAGCCATTCCACGGCGGTCAGCGCGCCCGCGGCCGCGAGTTCGCGCGGGAAGTCCAGGGCGGTCACGCTGCCACCGTCGTCGGACACCACGCCGATGCGGCGCTCGCCCTGGATCCGGAATACTGCAATCTTCATGCTTGCTCCCTGAGCGGCCCGGCCGCTCTTGTTTAATACCAAAAAATACCAATTGGGTGGATATTAAGGCCCAATTTTGGGAGAGGATATACCAAATAAACCAACTTTCCTAACGGAATCTCCAGGTTTATCTTGGTTTATTGGTCTGTTTTGGTATCATCTGGCCGCTAGCTATTCTGGGACGGTCCATGGACAAAGCTTCCGCCTTGCGCGCGGTCATCATCGAGAATCTGCAATCCGGCGCCTGGCCTGCTGGCCATCGCCTGCCCACGGAACGCGCCCTGAGCGAACAATTCGGCATCAGCCGTTCAACGGTGCGCCGCACCCTGGCCGACTTGAAGAACGAAGGCCTGATTTCGCAGCGCGTGGGCAGCGGCACCTACGCCAATCCCTCCTCGGCGCTGGCGCAAACGGAAGGGCTGCTGCGCACCGAAGTGCTGTCCACCAGCCCGGCCGAACTGATGGCGGCGCGGCTGGTGCTGGAGCCGGCCATCGCGGCCCTGGTGGTGCAGCATGGCAGCCCTGCCGATTTCGCCGCGATGCAGGACGCCTGCGCGCGCGCAGAGGCCGCCGACAGCTTCGAAGCGTTCGAGATCTGGGACGCCAAATTGCACGAATTGATGGCGACGGCCACGCACAATCTCTTCATCGAAAAAGTGTTCGCGCTGATGACGGCGGCGCGCTCGCAAGCGACCTGGGGCGCCTTGAAGCGCAGGAGCCTGACGCCCGAGCGGCGCCAGGCCTATCAGGTGGAGCATCGCGAGATCGTTGATGCGCTGCATGACCGGGATGCGGAACGAGCCATGGAGGCCGTGCGGCGGCATCTGCTGCACGTGAGGGACAACCTGCTGGGCTAGGGGCTGCCGCGTCCGCAGGCTGCGGCGCGGCCGGGGCATGACGGGTGCAAGACCGGCCGCCGCGGGAAGCCCGCCTCAGGGCTGCGCGCGCAGCCTGGCCAGTTCGGCGGAAAGCTCGGCCACCAGGGCTTGGGCGCGCGCCAGCGGGTCGTGGCCCTCGGGCGAGGGCTCTGCGGGCGCGTCGGGCGTCTGCAGCCGTGGCTGCACGCTTTCATGGCCCATGCTGACGTCCACGTCGAACACCAGTTGCTCGGCGCGGTGCCAGGTGGTGAACCACTCCAGGGGGCGGCCATGCTGGTCCATGCCTTGGCCTTGCAGCATGAGCAACGGCGTGCCGGCTTGCGTGTCCAGCAGTTCCGCCAGCGTCTTGTCGGCCGCCACCGCCCGGATCTGGTTGCGCCCGGCGCCGGGGCGCAGGCCGAAGCGCCGTGTCAGCACGCCGTGCAGGGATGCGTCGGCGAGATCTTCGGCGCGCAGGCCGGGTACCGCGCCGGCGGGCAGCCATGTGCGCACATAGGCCAGCGGCGCATCGGCCACATGGCGCAGGCGTTCCAGCATCAGCAATTGCGTGGTGCCGAAGAAGGCCGCCACATCGGCGGGCGGCTCGGCGCGCGCGAACGCCAGCACGCGGGTTTGCAAGGCCACGCCGGACTGCGCGAACTGCTCGTACAGGCCGGTGGATCGCTGCACCAGCCGGCGGTGTTCCTGGGGCGCCGCCACGGTGGCAGGACGCCCGGTTTCGCGCTGAATCAGGCCTTCGGTGGCCAGCGCCGCCAGCGCCTGGCGCACCACGCTGCGCGCCACGCCGAAGCGCTCGCACAGCGCGGCCTCGCTGGGCAGCACGGCGCCGGCCGCGAGCTTGTTCGTGCGGATGTATCCGCGCAGCAGGGTCGCCACCTGGGCGTGCAGCGGGATATCGCCGGAGCGATCAAGTACGGGCAATGCGTCGTGCGTGGCGGGCGCCATGGGAATCAACCTCCGGTTTGTGCCCGCGCAGTTTCCCACACATGCGTCCAGCCCGGGGCCAGATGCGCGGCGCGCTCGGCGGCCAGGATCAGGCTGTCTTCGCGGGCGATGCCGCGGCCGGCGATGTCGAAGGCGGTGCCGTGGTCCACGGACACGCGCACGACCGGCAGGCCCACGGTGATGTTGACGCCGTCGTCGCCGTAGACCGCCTTGAAGGGCGCGTGGCCCTGGTCGTGGTAACAGGCGATCACGAACTTCCACTTGCCGCGCACGGCTTGCGGGAACAGCGCGTCGGCCGGAATCGGGCCCGCGGCCAGGATGCCGGCGGCATTGGCTTCGGCCACCGCGGGCGCCAGGATGTCGGCGTCTTCGGTGCCGAAGATGCCGTTTTCGCCGGCATGCGGATTCAGGCCCGACACCGCCACCGGCTGGTCGCCGCGGCCCAGCGCCTTGGCGAAGGAACCGGCCAGGCGCAGCACCGCGCGCATGCGCGCCCGGGTCAGGTCTTCGATGGCCTGGCGCAGCGACACGTGGGTGGTGGCGTGGAAAATGTAGAGGTCGCCGGCCGACAGCACCAGCGAGAAGGTCTTGACCCCGAACTCGTGCGCCAGCAGTTCGGTATGCCCGGGCCACTTGTGGCCGGCCGCGTGCATGGCGGCCTTGTTCAGCGGGGCGGTGACGATGCCGTCGACCTCGCCGGCGCGCGCCAGGGCGCAGGCCGTGGTGACAAAGCGCACCGAGCCGTCGCCCGCGTCCGCGCTGATCTCGCCCAGCTTCACGTGGGCCAGCGACGGGCCTGCCTGCAGCACTTCGATGGTGCCGGGCGTGTTGGCGCAGTCGGCGGCGCGGTCCAGCTTGCGCACGATGGCGGGGTCGCCGCCCAGGCTGCGCACGGCGTTGGCCATCACGTCCACGTCGCCGACCACCAGCAGGCGGGCCTTCTGGCGCAGTTCGTCATGGCCCATCAGCATCTTGGCCGTGATTTCCGGCCCGATGCCCGCCACGTCGCCCAGGGTTACGGCCAGCAGGGGCAGCTTGCCCGGTTGGGGTTGTGTCATCGTTTGAATCTCCTATCGCGGATCGCGCGCACCGCGCGAACCAGTACATCTTCGGTGCCAAAGCCGCCGGCCTTGGTCACCACGGGCAGGCCGGCGGCCGTGCCTCCGGTCAGCGTGCCCAGGGGCACGCCGCCCATCACTTCATCCACCAGCGCAATGCCGCGGGCGCCCAGCGCCACCAGCACGCTGCGCGCGCCGTCACCGCCCGTGGCGACCACGCCGGCCGCGTTCGCGCGGGCGATTAATTGCGCGGCCAGGCCGCCCAGGCGTTCCGCGACGGTCTCGGAATCCAGGCCGTCCAGCTGGCCTTCGGGCGCCAGCAGCAGCACCGTGCCGGCTTGCGCCGGCGATTGGCCATGCGCTTGCAGCAGCGGCTGGCTCCAGGCCTGCCATGCGGCGTCGTCGGCCAATTGAGCCAGCGAGGGTGTCCAGGTGTCGGCGCCCGAGGCTTGCAGGGCGGCGGCTTGCGCGCGCGCCGCGCTGTGCTGCGAGGTCACCACCACCACGACCGGCGCGGTCTGGTCGGCGCCGGCCCAAACCCGAGCCAGCGGCACGGCCAGGCCGCCCGCGCCCACGGGCAGGGCGTGCACACCCAACAAGCCGATGGCGCGCGCCAGGCGCTCCAGGTCGGCTTCGGTAGCCGCGTCGACCACCACGGTGCTGCCGGCCGCGCGAATGCGGGCCGCCAGCGCTTGCGGCGTGTCGCCTTGCTGCGCCGCCACATGGGCGCAACCCAGCAGGGTGGGGATATGGCTTTCGGTCACGGGTGTGACCGGATCGGTGGCCGCCGAGGTCTCGGTGACCGGCTTGCCGTTGACGTAGAGCACGCCTTGTTCGACGGTGCGGCCGGTGGCCGGGAAGGCCGGACAGATCACCGCAATGGTGTCCGGCCCCCAAGCCTCGCGCGCCGCGTCGATCTCGGCCTTGAAGGCGCCGCGCAAGGTGGAGTCCACCTTCTTGTACAGGCGCGTGACGCCGGCCGCACGCAGGCGGCGCACGTTCTGCCAGACGGCCTCGGCCGCGTCGGCGGCCGACAGGGGACGGCTGTTGGTCGTGACCGCCAGCACTTCCACGCCGGCGGCGCCGGAACCCGACAGCGCCTCGTCGGCGCCGCCGATGGACAGATGGGTGTTCCAGCCGGCGCGCACGAACTGCACCGCCGTGTCGCCCGAACCGGTCAGGTCATCGGCGACGATGGCGATGGCGGGATTCAAAGCGCCTCTCCACGCGCTTCACGCAGGGCGGGGGCGACCGTGGGGTCGGCGTCCTCGGACTTGAGCTCGCCCGCGCGCTTGAGGAAATACGAGGCCAGCATGGGCGCCAGGATCGAGCTGATCAGCACGCAGGCGGCGACCTGCGCGGTGGCGGTCGACACGTATTGCTGGAAGTTGGGATCGGCGGCCGCTACCACTGCAGGGGTGGCAATGGCGTTGCCGGCGGTGGTGCCAGCGGCGAAACCCAGGCCGCTCTTGCCGCCGCGGCGCAGGATGTAGCGATAGCCCAGATAGACCAGGCCGCCGGTGATGGGGCTGATGATCAGGCCCAGGATCAGGCCGCTGACGCCGCCGGAAACCACGGCGCCCAGGTTGATGCCGGTGCCCAGGGCGAAGGCGAAGAACGGGATGACGATGTTGGGCACGGGCTTGAGCACGTCGCGCCACTTGGGGTCCAGGTTGCCGACCACCACGCCGAGCAGGAACGGCACCAGCGCCGCCACCAGGGCGATCATGGGGATGTCGGCCAGGCCCGAGGCGCCCAGGAACAGCAGGCTGAAGAAGGGGCCGTCATTGACCGCGCTGGCCACATAGGCGCCGCGGTCGCGGGCATCGCCGTACTGGCCGGTATAGGCCAGCCACAGGCCGCCGTTGCTGTTGTCGAAGGCGGCCAGCAGCGCCAGGATGGACACGCCCAGCACGCCGTCCAGGCCGACGTAGCTGCCCAGAATGATGATGAGGGTGGCGGGCACCAGGGTCTTCATCAACAGGATGGTGCCGGCGGTGGCCAGGATCGGGCCACCGGTGCGCGCATTGACCTGCGTGCCGGTGGCGAAGATCAGCAGCGCGATCAGAGGCAGGGCGCTGTTCTTGAACAGCGCCGTGGTGAAGCCGCCGATCGCCAACGCGTCGGGAGCGAAGGTGCCGATCAAGGAACCCAGGATCAGCGGCACCAGCATCAATCCACCGGGGATTTTCTGCATCGTGCCAAAAAAGGGCGAGCGGGAAGTTTCGGTCGACACTATCGGAGTCTCCAAGACGGTTTTTATGGGTTGCAGACGTTCGAGCGCGCGTCTGTCACACGGTTGATCAGGGATGAAAAACCGTAGTGTACACCTGTACGTACAGCATGTACGTACAGGTTGCCGGACCCGGAGGCAGTTCCGATTTTAGAAGCGGTAGGCGCCGCTCAGCATGACGGTGCGGCGTGCGCCATAGAAGCAGTCGCCGCGATCCAGGCAGACCACCTCATAAGTGCGGTCCGCGATGTTGTTCACGTTCAGCGCATAGCGCCAGGGACCGTTGTCGTAGCTGAGCATGGCGTCGAACAGCGTGACCGCCGGCGTTTCCGGAGCGCCGCCGTCGCGGAAGGCCGACAGGTAGCGCACGCCCGCGCCCACCGCGAAGCCGGGCTGGCCGGCCAGCGCGAAGCGGTACTTGCCCCACATGGAGGCCATGTGCTTGGGCTGGGCCTCAAGCTGCGGGTCCAGGTCGGTGTAGATGTAGTTGGCGATGACGTCCAGTTCCTTGGTGACGCGGCCGCGCAGCTCCAGCTCCACGCCGCGCGTGCGGGTCTTGCCGGCCTGGATCTGGTTGTTCGGATTGTCCGGGTCGTTGGTCTGGCGGTTCTTCTCGCGCAGGTCGTAGGCGGCCGCGGTGAATTCGATGTCGGCGTCCTTCGGCATGTACTTGATGCCGGCCTCCACCTGCTTGCCGCGCATGGGTTTCCAGCGCTGGTTGTAGAAGTCGGCGCCGGCGATGGGCGTAAACGACTCGCTGTAGCTGAGATAGGGCGACCAGCCGTTGTCCGCGGCATACATCAGGCCGAAGCGCTTGGTGGTGGCCATGTCGGTTTCCCGGTCCTGGCCTTCGGTGGTGCTGTCGGCGCGGTCGCGGCGGATGCCGGCGAGGAAGATCCAGTTCTTGTCGAACTTGATCTGGTCCTGCGCGTAGAAGCCGATCTGCTGCTGATTGATCTTGGGGGTGTCCGACAGTTCGTACTCGGGCGCGTTGCCGTACACGGGGTGGTACAGGTTCAACGGCGAACCCGCGCCGCTGGCCGTCTGGCTGGTCTCGCGGTAGCGCGAATAGTCCATGCCGAAGATCACCGTGTGTTCCGTGCGGCCCCAGTTCAGCTTGCCTTCCAGGTTCTGGTCCGCCAGCAGCGTGCGCATGCGCGGCTTGTTGACATAGAAAATGCGGTCGACGGTGGTCTGTTCCGGATCGATGTAGGAATCGCCGCGGCGCGCGCCGTAGACGTTGGGATAGAGCGTCTTGTAGTCGACGCTGCTGACCGTATTGCGGAAGTTCTGGCGCACTTTCCAGGTGTCGTTGAATTGATGCTCGAACAGCCAGCCCACGCTGAACTGTTCGGTGTCGTAGGCGTCGAAACCGGGCTCGCTGGCGAAGCGCCGGGTCGGGATGCGGCCGTTGGGATTTTCCTGCACCGAGCCGCTCCACGGCAGGAAGGACTGCGTGGTGCCCGCGCGGTCCTTCTGCCAGGTGGCCTGCAGCGTCAGCGAGGTGGCCGCGCTGGGGCGCCAGGTGAGGGACGGCGCCAGCATCAGCCGGTCGTCCGGCGCGTATTGAACTTGGGTATCGCTGTCGCGTCCCACGGCGATGACGCGGTACAGCCATTGGCCGTCCTCGCTGGCCGGGCCCGTGAGGTCGGCCTGGATCTCGCGCCGGTTGTGGTTGCCCAGCACCACGCCGATTTCGCGTTGCGTTTCCTCCAGCGGGCGCTTGCTGACCAGGTTGACGATGCCGCCCGTGCTGCCCTGTCCGTACAGCATGGAGGAGGGGCCGCGCAGCACTTCCACGCGCTCCATCGCATAGACCTCGGTGCGCGGGTTGTTGAAACTGAAATACTGGCGCAGGCCGTCCAGGTACTGCACCGGCTCCACGCCGCGGATGCGCACGTAGTCGGCGCGGTTGTCCACGCCATAGGCGTTGGGGCGCACGCCTGCCGCGTAGTTCATGGTGTCCTGGATGTTCTGCGCGCCCTGGTCCACGATCTGTTCACGCGGGATCACGGTGATGGCCTGCGGCGTTTCGGACAAGGGCGTGTCGGTCTTGGTCGCGGTGGCGCTGCGCGTGGCGACATAGCCTTCTACCGGGCCGGTCGCGGTTTCGCCGGTGCCGGTGACCTGCACGGCGGGCAGGATGGTGGCCGGCTCGCCGGATGCGGCGGGCTGGGCCTGCGCTGCGCCGCCCATGCAGGCGGCAAGCGCGGCGGCGACAGGCAACAGGACCAGCGGCCGCGCGCGCCGGGCGGCGGGATCAGGGTGGTGTTTCAACGGATTTCCCCCTCGGCCTGAATTCGGCCGATTCTGGATGCAAATAACAACGATAACTATTATTAATTTACTGCATCGAGAATGTCAGGAAATCCGCGGCCCGCAGATGTAAAAAAGCCGTGCAAAGCTTGCCGGGCGGTAAGGCCGACGAGGAAAAGCGCCGTCCTATCAGTGGCTTGGCGACGTTTTGGGCAGGGGCGCGGGAGCCGCGCGCCTGTTGGCGAGGCGCGACAGAACGGCTCAGGCGTGGCGCGGCCGGCGGGTGCCGCCGTCGCGTCGGCTGGCCTTTTCCGAGACGATGTTGCCCTCGGCCATGCGGCGGCCGCGCTGTTCGATGCGGCCCAGAAGGTCGCGCAGCAAGGCGACCTCGTCGGCGCTCAGGTCCTGCACCAGCAGGTCGTTCAGGTGCGAGACTTCGGGCAGCAAGGCGTCGTACAGGGTGCAGCCTTCTACCGTGGCTTCCACACGCACCACGCGGCGGTCGGCGCTGTCGTGCAGGCGGCGCAGCCAGCCTTTTTCGCATAGCGCGCCCAGGGTGCGCGAGGTACGCGCCAGATCCAGTTTTGCAGCGGCCGCCAGTTCAGCCGAACTCATGATGCCGCCCTCGATGGCACAGGCCAGCACTCGCCATTCGCGCCGCGTGATGCCGAAGCGTCCTTCGCACAGGCGCAGGAATACCGGATTCGATTGCGACCATGCCTGGTACAGCCGGTACATCAGCATGTCCGAAAGCTGGCGTTGTCCGGACGCGGGATCGGTCGGCATGGCTTTTCCTCCTGGTGGCGTTGCAGTTCGCGCTGCATATCGTTATGGGAAGTCCTGGATTAGATCAACAAATATGCGCGTTGCTAAATTCAATTTCCCTATTTGGGTATCGGCCAGGCAGTGACAACCATCATCGACAGCGGGCCGCTGTCTCCAGGAGTTGACCATGCGTAAATGGATATCGGGCGCTGCCGCGGCGGCAATACTTGCGGGGGCCGCGCCGCTGGCCGGTGCGCAGCAGGCCCCGCTGGACGGGACCTTGACGGTGGTGGTGGGCTATCCGCCAGGCGGTAGTTCGGACCGCATTGCGCGGCTGGTCGCGGACCGGCTCAAGGACCGGGTGGGCGTACCCGTGGTGGTCGAAAACAGGACCGGAGCGGGCGGCCGCATCGCGGCGCAAGCCCTGCATGCGGCGCCGGCCGGCCAGAACGTGCTGATGCTGGCGAACCCGGCCGTGATGGTGGTGGCGCCGCTGGTCTATGCCCAACCCGGCTATGACGCGCAGCGCGACTTCAAGCCCGTGTCGCTGGTCAGCAGCTACAAGTTCGCGATGGCGGTGGCGGCGAATTCGCCGATCCAGGACCTGGCCGGCCTGCGGCAGTGGCTGAAGGCGAACCCGAAGCAGTTCGCCGTGGGCGTGCCGGCCACCGGCAGCCTGCCGCACTTCTTCGCGCTGATGCTGGGGCGCGAAATCGGCCTGGAGCCCGAAGTCGTGGGCTACCGCGGATCGAGTCCGCTGATCTCCGAGCTGATAGGCGGCATCCTGCCGCAAGGCATAGACACGCTGGATACGCTGCTGCCGCAGCACCGCGCCGGCAAGATCCGCATCCTCGCCGTGTCTGGCGAGGCGCGCGATACCGAACTCAAGGACGTGCCCACCTTCAAGGAAGGCGGGGTGAACCTCGCGGCCGACGGCTGGAACGCCTTCTTCGCGCCGGCAGCGATGCCGCAGGCCAAGGCCGACAGACTGGGCGCGGAAATCGCGGCGGTGTTGCGCGAGCCCGCCATGCAGGAGGCCGTGCGTGCCGCGTACCTGGAGCCGGTGTCGCTGGACGCGCGCGGCACGGCCGACGCCCTGGCCGCCTACCGCAAGCAGTGGGAGCCCGTGGTGCGCGCATCCGGCTTCACGGCCACGCAATAGGAGGGCGGCGATGAGCGATGTACAGAACGTGCTGTTCATCATGGCCGACCAGCTGCGGGCGGACCACCTGAGCTGTTATGGCCATCCCTACCTGCAGACGCCCAGCCTGGATGCGCTGGCGGCGCGCGGCGTGCGCTTTGACCGCGCCTTCGTGAACTCGGGCGTGTGCGGACCTTCGCGCATGAGCTACTACACCGGCCGCTATCCCTCCAGCCATGGCGCCACCTGGAACCGCGTGCCGCTGTCGGTCAACGAAATCACGCTGGGCGAATACCTGGCGGGGCAGGGCCGCGAACTGGCGCTGGCCGGCAAGACCCACATCATCCCCGACAAGGCCGGCATGGAGCGACTGTCGATCGATGGTTCCTCGGAGCTGGGCGCGCTGCTAGGACGCGGCGGCTTCACCGAACTGGACCGCTACGACGGCCACCACACGCCGGGCGACGAAAGCGGCTATCCCGCCTTTCTTCGGCGCCACGGCTACGACAGCGCAGACCCCTGGACCGATTACGTGATCGCCGCGGTGGACGCAGCGGGCCAGGCGGTCAGCGGCTGGAACATGCGCAATGCGCACTTGCCCGCGCGCGTGGCCGAGCCGCATTCCGAGACCGCCTATATGACGGACCAGGCGCTGGATTTCATGAAGCGGCGCGGCAGCCAGCCCTGGGTGCTGCACCTGAGCTATGTGAAGCCGCATTGGCCCTACATGGCGCCGGATCCCTACCACAAGCGCTACACCCCGGACCAATGCCTGCCGGTGCGGCGCAACCGGGAAGAACTGGAGAACGCGCATCCGGTGGTGGCGGCCTACCGGCAGCACGAAGAGAGCGTCAGCTTTTCCTCGGACGAGTGCGTGCGCGTGGTGCGCCCGGCCTACCAGGGCCTGATCCGGCAACTGGACGATCATCTGGGCCGGCTGTTCGACTACATGGAAGGCGCGGGCCTGATGAAGAACACGCTCATCGTGTTCACCGCGGACCACGGCGATTTCCTTGGTGACCATTGGCTGGGCGAAAAGGAACTGTTCTACGACACTGTGCAGCGCGTACCCTTCATCGTCATGGACCCGTCGGCCGCGGCCGACGCCACGCGCGGCCGCGCGCTGGACGACATGGTGGAAAGCGTGGACCTGGCGCCCACGGTGCTGCGCGCGCTGGGCAAGTCCGGTCCCGGCCATCGGCTGGAGGGCCGCGAATTGCAGACCTTGCTGCACGGCCGCGATGCAGCCACGCCCTGGCGCGATTGCGTGTACTCGGAGCTGGACTACAGCTTCCGCCAGGCTCGCCTGTTGTGCGGCAAGACGCCGCAGAACGCGCGCGCGTGGTCGGTGCGCACGGACCGCTGGCGCTACGTGTACTGGCTGGACGAGCGCGAGCAGCTCTTCGACCTGCACGCGGATCCCGAGGAGTTCCAGGACCTGGGCGCAAGCAGCGCGCATGCGCAAACGCGCCAGGCGCTGCGCCAGCGGCTGCTGGAATGGATGCTGCGCGGCAAGCGCCGCACCACCATCAGCGACGAGGCCGTGGAGAAGGGGACCAACGCCCACAAGCGGGCAGGAGTGTATTTCGGGCAGTGGTAGCCGGACCCGGAGACAGCCGCCGGCCCGCGTCCGCTGCGGGCCGGCGGGTCTTCAGGCTTAACCCGGCTGCCGGGCTTGCGCCTGAGCGGCTTCCTGCGCCGCCGGTTTCAGCTCGCGGCGCAGGATCTTGCCGACGTTGGTGCGCGGCAGGTCGTCGCGGAACTCGATGTAGCGCGGCACCTTGTAGCCCGTCAGCTGCTTGCGGCAATGCGCGATCAGGGTCTCGGCGTCCAGCGCCGGGTCCTTGCGGATCACATACAGCTTCACGGCCTCGCCCGAGCGCTCGTCGGGCACGCCCACCGCCGCCACTTCGCGCACGCCGGGATGCAGGGCGGCCACGTCCTCGACCTCGTTGGGATAGACGTTGAAGCCGGACACCAGGATCATGTCCTTCTTGCGGTCCACCAGGAACACGTAGCCCTTTTCGTCCACGTAGCCCACGTCTCCGGTACGCAGGAATCCGTCCGCATACAGCACCAGCGCGGTTTCGTCGGGCCGCTGCCAGTAGCCTTGCGTGACCTGGGGGCCGCGTACGCAGATCTCGCCGGTCTCGCCCACGCCCAGTTCCCGGCCCGCGTCGTCGCGGATGGAAATGTCGGTGGATGGCACGGGCAGGCCGATGGAGCCGGTGAACTCCTGCACATCCAGCGGATTGATCGTGACCGCGGGCGAGGTCTCGGTCAGGCCATAGGCCTGCGCCAGCGAGCGGCCGGTGACGGCGCGCCAGCGGTCGGCCACCGAGCGCTGCACCGCCATGCCGCCGCCCATGGTCAGGCGCAGCCGCGAGAAATCCAGGCGCGCGAAATCCGGGTTGTTGAGCAAGGCGTTGAACAGCGTATTTACGCCCGTGAAGGCCGAGAACGGCACCTTGCGCATTTCCTTGACCAGCCCGGGAATGTCGCGCGGGTTGATGATGAGCAGGTTGCTGGCGCCCATCTTCATGAAGGTCAGGCAGTTCGCCGTCAGCGCGAAGATGTGATACAGCGGCAGCGCCGTCACGATGCATTCCTCGCCTTCGGTCACCAGCGGCCGGACCCAGGCATAGGCCTGGCTCAGGTTGGCGACCAGGTTGCCGTGGGTGAGCATGGCGGCCTTGGCCACGCCGGTGGTGCCGCCGGTGTATTGCAGGCAGGCCAGGTCGCGCTGGTCCAGCTTCACTTCGTCAAAGGGCGCGCTGCTTCCGGCGCGCAGCGCAGCGCCCAGCCGCAAGGCGCCGGGCAGGGACCACGGGGGCACCATGCGCTTGACGCGGCGGACCACGAAATCCACCAGGCGGCCCTTGAACGGCCCCAGCAGCTCGCCGATGGACGTCACCACCACCCGTTCTATCGCGGTGCCTTCCAGGGCCTTTTGCACGGTGGCGGCGAAGTTGTCGGCGACCACGATGACGCGTGCGCCCGAATCGGCCAGCTGGTGCTGGAGTTCATGCGGGGTATAGAGCGGGTTGCAGTTGACCACCACGCAGCCGGCGCGCAAGGCGCCGAACAGGCATACGGGGTACTGCAGCAGGTTGGGCATCATGAGCGCGACGCGGTCGCCGGGGCCCAGGCCGTTGGCGTGCAGCCAGGCCGCGAAGTCGCGCGTCAAGCGGTCGAGCTCGGCATAGCTGAGCGACTTGCCCATGCTGATGTACGAGGTCTTGCCGGCGTAGCGCTCGCAACTCTCGCGCACCACCGATACCAGCGTGGTCACGCCGTCCATCTCGATGTCCGCGGGTACGCCCGCGGGATAGCTTTTCTGCCAGATTCGTTCCATGTGCCGGATTTCCGTGTGGGGCCTGTACAGCAAGAGAGCCTTGGGCCCTAGCCGCCCAGCAGGGCTTTTTTCAGGGAGGCTTGCGCGGGTTTGTCGCCCAGCCAGACCCGCAGCAGGGCGCGCGCAAACGCGGGGCTGTCGATGCGTCCGCGCAGTTTGCCGTTATCGGTGACCGCAACGCCGCGGGCGTCGAAATCCAGGTCGACCACGTCGCCTTCGCGCACCGCGCCGATTTCCGCCATCAGGGCGGACAGGCGGGCGGCCGGCGCCTTCAACTCGGCCAGCTCCTGCGCGGACGTATTGTCGCGCAATCCGTCCTGCAGGGCTTCGTCCAGGCTTTTGCTGTCGACGTTGCGCAGCAGCAAGAGGCGCATGCGGCGCGGTTCGTCGCTATTGACCAGCGCGGCCGCGTCGCCGCTTTGCGCGGCGGTGTACAACGCGGCCACGTAGACCTTGACCACGAACTTGGTGCGCACGCCGGCGCCGTTGAGCACCAGGGCGCGGCCGCCTTCCGACAGGCTGTCCGGCACGCGCACGCCGGCCACTTCGATGTCGGCGGACTGCGCGCGGGCGCCGGCCAGGCAGGCGGCAAGCATGAGGCTCAGGGCGGCGATTCGCCCTCCGGGGATGCGACGCATGATTCTCCTCCAGTGTTCTTCTGCTTGTAGAACTTCTTGTCTGCGATATAGATCGTGCGTTCCACGACGGCGTAGACCACGCCGTCGCGGTCCTTGAGTTCCACCGTATAAGTCCGGGTGGTTTCATGGTCGCGCGCGAGGATCGCGCGGATTTCCGCGATCTCGTCGGGCGGGAGCCGGAAGTCCACATACAGCGTGGCGTACGCCGGCTTGCGGTAGCGTATGGTGGCCGCCTTGTCCCACACGATGTGGTCCGCGCCCAGCGCGGACATCAGCATCGTGGGGTGGGCGCCGTCGGTCACCGCGAACAGCGAGCCGCCGTACATCGACCCCACGATATTGCGCGTGCGCCGCAGCAGCGGCAGCTTGATGCGGATATGGTGGAAGTCCGCGGACACATGCACCACTTTGCCGCCGGTGGCGCGGAACGCCGGATGCAGATTGAAGCCCACCCGCATCAGGCGCGCCCGCCATGTCGGCGACAAGTTCTTGAACCAATAGGGCTTCATGTCCCGCGCCGCTCCGCCTACATCGCCTCGAACAGGCCGGCCGCGCCCATGCCGGTGCCGATGCACATGGTCACCAGGCCGTACTTGCCGCCGGTGCGGCGCAGGCCGTGGGTGAGGGTGGCCGTGCGGATCGCGCCCGTGGCGCCCAGCGGGTGGCCCAGCGCGATCGCGCCGCCCAGCGGATTCACCTTGGAGGGATCCAGCTTCAGTTCGCGGATCACCGCCAGCGATTGGGCGGCGAAGGCCTCGTTCAGTTCGATCCAGTCCAGCGCGTCCTGGCCGATGCCGGCGCGTTGCAGCACCTTGGGGATGGCTGCGACCGGGCCGATGCCCATGACTTCGGGCGGCACGCCGGCCACGGCGAAGCCGGCAAAGCGCGCCAGCGGACTCAGATTGAATTCGCGCAGGATGCGGTCGGACACCAGGATCACGGCGGCGGCGCCATCGGACATCTGCGAACTGTTGCCGGCCGTGACGCTGCCGCGCACGGCGAATACGGGCTTCAGGCGGGCCAACGCCTCGGCGCTGCTGTCCGGCCGGGGGCCTTCGTCCGTCTCGACCAGGCGGCGCGCGGTGCGCACCGTGCCGCTGGCGTCGCCGGGCTGGCGCGACACCGTTTCATAGGGCGTGATCTCGGCGCGGAAGTGGCCGGCGGCGATGGCCGCGCAAGCCTTCTGGTGCGAGGCCAGGGCGAAGGCGTCCTGGTCCTCGCGCGAGACCTTCCAGCGTTCGGCGACCTTCTCGCCGGTCAGGCCCATGCCGAAGGCCATGCCGATGTTTTCCTGGTGCTCGAAGATGGCCGGGTTCATCGACACCTTGTTGCCCATGATCTGCGGCATGGCGCTCATGGATTCGGTGCCGGCGCCGATCATGATGTCGGCCTCGCCGGTGCGGATGCGGGCCGCGGCATCGGCCACTGCCTGCAGGCCGGATGCGCAGAAGCGGTTCACGGTGACGCCAGCCACGCTTTGCGGCAGACCGGCGAGCAACAGGCCGATGCGGGCCACGTTCATGCCTTGCTCGGCTTCCGGCATGGCGCAGCCGGCGATGACGTCGTCGATGCGCGCGGCGTCCAGGCCCGGGACCTGCGCCAGCGCGCCATTGAGCGCGGCGGCCAGCATGTCGTCGGGGCGGGTGGTGATGTAGGCGCCGTTGCGCTTGCCTACCGGCAGGCGCGTGGCGGCGACGATGTAGGCGTCTTGAATCTGCTTGCTCATAGTGATTCCTTGTGTGTCCATGGCGCTGGCCGTTGCTGTCCGCTGGCTTGCCCTGTCGGGGCCGCGCGGATCCGGCTCCGCCGGTCCGCAGTCGGCGCCCCCTTGAAGGGGGAAGCGCCGCAGGCGCTGCGGGGGTGGGCCTAGTTCCTCAGGGGCTTGCCGGTGTCGAGGGTGTGGCGGATGCGGGCCTGGGTTTCGGGCGTGCGCAGCAGCGCCACGAACTCCTTGCGCTCCACGGCCAGCAGCCATTCCTCGTCCACCTTGGCGCCGGTGTCGACCTCGCCGCCGCACAGGGCCACGGCGGCGCTGCGCGCCACGCGGTAGTCGTGCGCGCTGATCATGCCGCCTTCGCGCATGTTGATCAGCACCATTTCGAAGTTGGCAATGCCGTTGCGGCCCGCGACCGGAATGTCGCGCAGGCGGGGAGGCGGCGTGTAGCCGGCCTCGGCTGCAGCGCGCGCCTGGCCGATGGCGACGTACAGCAGCTCGTCCGGATGGAACACGACGATGTCGTGTTCGCGGGCGAAACCCGTGGCGATGGCCTCCAGCGCGCTCTTGGCGACCTGTGCCGTGGCAATGGTCTGGAACACCGGCTGCAGATAGGGGAAGACCTCGCCCGGCGTGGCGGTCCTGGCGGCCAGCGCGGCGGCGCGGCCGGCGAATTCCTTGCTGCCGCCACCGGCCGGAATCAGCCCGACGCCGGCCTCGACCAGCCCGACATAGCTTTCCAGCGCCAGCACCCGGTGCGAGGCGTGCATCAGGAATTCGCAGCCGCCGCCCAGCGCCATGCCTTGCACGGCCGCCACGGTGGGAATCTGCGCGTACTTGAACGACTGCGAGGTGCGCTGGAACTTTTCAACCGTGGCTTCCAGCATGTCCCATAGTCCCGCGGCGCAGGCCTCGGAAACTTGTTGCAGGTTGGCGCCCACGGCGAAGGGCGCGTCGTGCCAGATGACCAGGCCGTCGTATTCGCGCTCGGCGCGCGCCACCGCCTGCAGGATGCCGTCGAGCACTTCCGCGCCCAGGGTGTGGTTCTTCGAGGTGACGGACAGGATGGCCACGCCGGCGTCGATCTGCGGCAGGTTCCACAGGCGTACGCCTTCGTTTTCCCAGATCGTGACGCCGCGCGCGCTGGCGCCTTCGCCGAATACGCGCTCGGGGAACAGCTGGCGGCGGTACACCGGCAGCGTCGAGCGCGCGCGCAGCTGGCCGGTGCGCGCGGAGTAGGAGCCTTCGGGCGCATGCACGCCGTTGCGGCCGGGCTCCAGCGCCCATGCCGGCAGCGGCGTGTCGCTCATGGCCTGGCCGGCGGCGATGTCCTCGGCCACCGCGGCGGCGATGGCCTGCCAGCCGGCGGCCTGCCAGGTTTCGAACGGGCCTTGGGCCCAGCCGAAGCCCCAGCGCATGGCCAGGTCCAGGTCGCGCGCGTTGTCGGCCACGTGTTCGAGCTGCACGGCGCTGTAGTGGAAGATGTCGCGGAACAGGCTCCAGAGGAACTGGGCCTGGGGATGGCTGCTTGCGCGCAGCGCGGCGAAGCGCTTGCCCGGGTCGCGCTCCTTGAGCAGGGCGGCGACTTCGTCGGCCAGCTTGCCCGCGCTGGGCACGTAGTCCTGCGCTTTCAGGTCCAGCACCAGGATTTCGCGGCCTTGCTTGCGGTAGACGCCGGCGCCCGTCTTCTGCCCCAATGCGCCCTTGGCGATCAGGGCGGAGAGCCACTCGGGCAGCTTGAAGTAGCGGTGCCAGGGGTCGTCCGGCAGATTCTTGTCCATGGTGCCGACCACATGGGCCAGCGTGTCCAGGCCGACCACGTCGGCGGTGCGGTAGGTGGCGCTCTTGGGACGGCCGATCTTCGGGCCGGTCAGGGCGTCGACCTCATCGAATGCCAGGCCTAGGCGGGCCGTGTGGTGCATGGCCGCCAGGATCGAGAACACGCCGATGCGGTTGGCCACGAAGTTGGGCGTGTCCAGCGCGCGGATCACGCCCTTGCCCAGGGTCGAGGTCAGCCAGGTTTCAAGCTGGTCCAGCACGACGGGCTGGGTGTGCGAGGTGGCGATGATCTCCACCAGCCGCATGTAGCGGGGCGGATTGAAAAAGTGGATGCCGCAGAAACGGTCGCGCAGGCCCGCCGGCAGGGCATTGGCCAGCGCGTCGATCGACAGGCCCGAGGTATTGGAGGCGATGATGGCGCCAGGGGCCACGTGCGGCGCGATGCGCTCGTACAGCGCGGTCTTCCAGTCCATGCGTTCGGCGATGGCCTCGATGACCAGGTCGCAGCCGCGCAGCTGTTCCAGGTCGTCGTCGTAGTTGGCGGGCGTGATGTACGCCAGGCGCGCGGCGCCGGCCAGGGGCGCGGGCTCCAGCTTCTTCAGGCCGGCGATCGCCTTCTTGACCGTGCCGTTGCGGTCGCCTTCGGCGGCGGCCAGGTCGAACAGCGTGACGGGCACGCCGGCATTGGCCAGATGGGCGGCGATCTGCGCGCCCATGACGCCGGCCCCCAGGACGGCGACGTGTTTGACGACGAACTTGCTCAAGGCAGTCTCCTGAAAAAAGCGGATGACGGGGCCGGCCGGACCGGGCCGGGCCGCCATCCGGTGCGGGTTAGAAGCGGGACGACAGCTGTACGCCCAGGATGTGGGCATTGCTGTCATAGGTGCCCGCCACGCGGCCCTTGGTCAACTGGTTGCCGGACGTGGTGTCGATGTCCGTCTTGCGCAGGTAGAGATAGGTATAGCCTACGTCCAGCGTGGTGTCCTTGGTGGCCTGCCACTGAATACCGGTCGAGAGCCAGTAGCGGTCATTGTCCGGCAGCGAGGTCGGACGGTCGGCTTCCTTGTACACGGGCGATTGGTCGAAGGCGACGCCGACTTTCCACTTCCAGTTGGGCGCGAACTTGTAGTTGGCGCCCAGGGCGACGCGCCAGCTGTCGCGGAAGTTCAGCGGCAGGTCGTCGTCGCGTGCGCCGACGCCCGAGTTGCGGATCTTCAGGTCGGGAATGCTGCTCCAGCCCGTCCACGAGATGTCGCCCAGCAGCTCCCAGCGTTCGTTCAACTGGTGCGCCGCGCTCAGGATCAGTGTGTCGGGCAGGGTCACGGACGCCTTGGCGTCGAACGACACCGAGTTGCCGCGCGGATAGATGCTGGTGATGTCGGTGTCGCCCTTGGCCGTGTGCTTGATCTGCGAACGGTAGGACAGGCCGATGCGGGTGTCGTCCGTGGGTTGCAGCATGAAGCCCACGTTCCAGCCCCAGGCGTCGCCCTTGAGGTTCAGGTCGGCGTCGCCGGTGGTGCCCAGCGGCATGCCGGGAACCGGCAGTACGGCCTTCTTCTTGTAGTTGGCGTCGATGTGCTGCCAGTTCACGCCAAAGCCCATGGAGAACTTTTCGTTGACCTTGTAGGCGATCGAGGGGTTGACGTTGATCGTCTTGATCTCGAATTTGTTGGAGTGGTACTGGCCCACCCAGCCGTCGTCGTATTCGGTCATGAGGCCGAACGGGGCGCCTACGCCCAGGCCGATGAACCACTGCTCGTTCAACTGCCAGGAAGCGTACATGTTGGGCACCACGCCCAGGTTGCCGGCGTCGCCGCCGTTGCCGCCGGTCGGACGCGATCCGCCCAGGCCGGTGCCCGGCAGGCCGGGAATGCTGGGATTGCGGCTGTCGCCGTTGTCGGAAAACTTGAACGACGGCTTGATCAGGTTGACGCCGCCGGACACATTGAAGCCGGGCAGGTAGGTCATGCCGGCCGGGTTGTAATAGATGATGCTGGCGTTCTCCGGATTCGCCGCAGAGCCTGCATAGGCGTTGCCCAGGCCGCTGGCGTTCTGCTCCAGGAGCTGAAAGCCGGCCGAGTGCGTTGCCGTGGATGCGCCCAGGCCGACCACGAGGGCCGACAAGGTGCTCAGGGACAATGAACGTCTGCTCATGGTACTGCCTCCTCGTGATGGATAGATGTCTCTATGGCACTGCCGGTCTTGTCGTTCCGGTTTAGGGTGTACAGGTCCTAATCGGCCTCAGCCGGTCTTATACTTTGCAACGCGTTACTGCTTTGGTAATGCAAGGGGCCGCCCGTGAATGGCGCGAACCCCGTTCCGAAAATCACGCCCGCGTCGGCCAGGTCGGCGTCGGCGACGATGCCTGCGTCCACGCGCTGGCGCGTGGCGTCGATCAGCGGTTGTATCAGGCGCTGCGCCAGGCCGGCGGGCGCGCCGGACTGGCTGGCGCCCTTGACCGGCTTGCCGTCGCGCCAGACGTAGAAGCCGCGGCCGCTCTTCTTGCCCAGGTCGCCGCGCGCCAGGCGCTCGGCCAGGCAGCGCGGCGGCTCGGCGCCGCCAGCAAGTTCCGCGCCTGCCGCGCGAGCGATGTCCAACCCCACGGTATCGGCCAGCTCCAGCGGCCCCATCGGCATGCCGAATGCCACCATGGCCGCGTCCACGGCTTCGGGCGCCAGGCCCTCGTCCACGCTGCGCATGGCCTGCAGCATGTAGGGCGCCAGCACGGCGTTGACCAGGAAGCCCGGCGCGCTCTTGACCGGCAGCGCCAGCTTGTCGATCTGGCCGACGAAGGCGCAGGCTCGGGCCTGCGTCTCGCCCGCGTCGCCGTCGGCGTGCACGACTTCCACCAGCGGCATCTTGGCCACGGGATTGAAGAAGTGGATGCCGACCAGCCGTTGGGGCTGCGCCAGGTCCGCGCGCAAGGTTTCCAGCGACAGGCTGGAGGTGTTGGTGGCGAGCAGCGCATCGGCCTTCATGCGCGGCTCCAGCGAGCGGTAGAGCGCGCGTTTGGCTTCGGGCTGTTCGCTGATGGCTTCGATGACGATGTCGGCCAGCGGCACGCCGCCGCCTGCGGGATCCGGCACCAGGCGGTCGAACGCCGCGCGCGCGAGCCGCGGATCCTTCAGGCGGCGCGAGAACAGCTGGGCAGCGCGCTTGATGGCGGGCGCGATGCGCGCCATGTCCTGGTCCTGCAAGGTGACCGTCATGCCCTTGAGCGCACACCAAGCCGCGATGTCGCCGCCCATCACGCCGGCGCCGACCACGTGCACGTGGCGCGCGGGCGCAATGCCGGCCTGCTTGCCGTTGGCCTTCAGCCGTTCCTGCAGGCGGAACACCCGCAGCAGATTGCGGGCGGTGTCGGAGGAAATGATGCGCTCGATCAGCGCGGGCGCCTGCAAGGCGTTGCCGCCGTGCTTTTCCCAGATCTCGACGATGGCGGGCGCGGCCGGATAGTGGCCCAGGGGATCCTTGGCCGCGATCTGCTTACGGGCGCGGTTGGCGACGATGGCCTTGAGCGGCCAGCGGTTGGCCCAGGCCCCGAAGCCGCGCGCGCGCCGGGGCGCCTTGCGCGACAGCACGGTCTGGCGCGCGGCCGCCAGCAGCAGGCGAGGCGGCACGCGCGCGTCCGCCAGGCCCAGCGCGGCGGCGCGGCGCGCGTCGGCGCCGCGGCCGGTCAGCATCATGTCCAGCGCGGCAGGCGCGCCGATCAGCCGCGGCAGGCGCAGCATGCCGCCCCAGCCGGGAAAGATGCCGAGCATGACCTCGGGCAAGGCCAGTGAAGTACCCGGTTGGTCCGCCACCAGGCGGTAGCGGCAGGCCAGCGCCAGTTCGAGGCCGCCACCCAGGCAGTGGCCCTGGATCAGGGCCAGCGTGGGGTAGCGCACCGCGGCCAGGCGGTTGAACAGGTCCCAGCCGCGCGCCACCAGCGCGCGCGCCTGTTCGGGCGTGTCCAGGCTGGCGAACTCGTTGACGTCGGCGCCCACGACGAAGCCCGTGGCCTTGCCGGAGCGGATGACCAGGCCCGTGGGCGGGGCCGCGTCCAGCGCGTCCAGCACCACCGCAAGTTCGCTCATGGCGTCGGCGGACAAGGCGTTGACCGCGCTGCCGGCGCGGTCGAAGGTCAGCCAGGCCAGGCCGTCGGCATCGCGCTCCAGGCGCCAGTGCGCCAGCGTGTCGATAGTCGTCATGAGCGGTCCTCGTCCAGGGTTTCGACCAGCATCGCGCCGCCTTGGCCGCCGCCGATGCAGATGGCCGCCATGCCGCGCCTGGCGCCGCGGCGCTTCAGGGCCGCCAGCAGGTGCAGCACGATGCGGGCGCCGGAAGCGCCCACGGGATGGCCGATGGCGATCGCGCCGCCGTCGACGTTGAGCCGGGCCGGGTCGAGGTCGCCCCAGGCCGGCGTGCCGAAGTGCTCCTGGCAATAGGCATCGTCGCGCCAGGCCGCCAGGCAGCCTAACACCTGGGCGGCGAAGGCCTCGTTGATTTCCCACAAGTCCAGGTCATTGAGGCCCAGGCCGTGGCGCTGCATGATCGGAGTGGCCGCGTGCACCGGCCCCAGGCCCATCTGCGCGGGATCGAGACCGGCCCATTGGCTGTCGACGATGCGGCCCAGCGGCCGCAGGTTCCATTTGCGCACCGCTTCCTCGGAAGCGAGGACCAGCATGGCGGCGCCGTCGGTCACTTGCGAGCTGTTGCCCGCGGTGATGTTGCCCCAGGGCTTGTCGAAAACGGGTTTGAGCTTGGCGAGCTTCTCGGGCGTGGAATCATCGCGCACGCCGTCGTCGTCGGGGTACAGCTTGCCCTGCGTGTCGATCAGCGGAGAGATCTCGCCCAGCGCGCCGGCCGCGCGGGCCGCCAGCGCGCGCGCGTGGCTTTGCGCCGCATAGGCGTCCATGGCGGCGCGGTCGATGCCGAAGCGGGTGGCGACGTTCTCGGCGGTCTGCCCCATGGACAGGCCGACCACCGGATCGGTCAGGCCCTTGAGCAGACCGATGACGGGGGCGAGATTGCGCAGCCGGAAGCGGCCCAGCGCCGCGAGCTTGGCGCCTGCGCCGCGCGCGGCATACCAGCTGGCCAGCCAACGCACCATCTCGTCCGAATACAGCACCGGCGCGCGCGACAGCGCGTCCGTGCCGCCGGCCAGCACCAGTTCCGAACGGCCGGACTGGATGTTGGCCACTGCGGAATCCAGCGCCTGCATGCCCGAGGCGCAATTGCGCATGACGGTCCAGCCCGGCACCTTGTTGCCGCAACCCAGGCGCAGCGCGATCACTCGGCCGATATTTACTTCGTCAGGCGAAGGCGCGGCGCAGCCCACGATGACCTCGTCCAGGTCGGTGGGCGCATAAGGCTGGCGCAGCAGCAGCGCGCGGCCCGCCTGCACGGCCAGATCGCCGGCGGAGAAGGGACCCGGGCCGGTGCGCGCCTTCAGGAAAGGCGTGCGGGCGCCGTCGACGACGTAAACCGGTTTGAATGCCATCCGATTTCTCCTTTCAGGCGGCCCTGCGTTCAGGCGGCCCTGCGTTCGGCTGCGGGGCTGCCCTGGTCCGCGGCGCGCAAGTCAAAGGCGAAATCATCCACTTTCACCACCGTGTCGCGCAAGCGGTTGCGGCGTTTCACCACTGCATATTCTTCGGCGGTGATGCCGCCAATGGCGAAGGCGGCATCGGCGATGTCGCGCACGTTGGCCTGCGGATTGCCGTCAAGCGCGCCGCGCTTTTCAAGTTCGCGGACCTTGGCTTCGATGGGCTCGGCGTCCAGCGTGGCGGCCAGCGCCAGCTCGATTGCGCCCACCGGTTCGGCCTCGGTCGCGGGCAGGTGGCAGCCGGCGGTCAGGCGGTCGCGCGTCGCGCTTGGGTTGATCAGCAGCCGCGCAACGTCCTGGCCCAGCTGGTCCGAGGGCAGGGCTTGCGTGCGGCCCCAAGGCAAGACCAGGCGGCGCAGGCTCCAGGCGACGAAACGGTTGGGGTAGTTTTCCAGCACGCCTTCGATGGCTTCCTGCAGCTTGTACAACGCATCCTGGATGGACCAGTGCGCCAGCGGCGCGTCGGCCGCCTGGCGGCCTTCGTCTTCGAAGCGCTTGAGCGTGGCGCTGATCAGGTACATCTGCGACAGCACGTCGCCCAGGCGCGCCGACAGGCGCTCGCGGCGCTTGAGGCTGCCGCCCAGCACCAGCATCGAGGTGTCGGCCAGCAGCGCGAAGGCGGCGCTGTAGCGGCTGAGCAATTGGTAGTAGCGCTTCATTTCCGGCGCGACGTCGGCGTTGACGCCGACGAAACGCGCGCCGGTGAGGGCGGTGCCCAGGGCGCGCAGCTTGTTCTTTGCGACGAAGCCCACGTGGCCCCAGAAGGCGCGGTCGAAATCATCCAGGCCGCGCTTGCGGTCGGGCGATTGCGCGGCCTGCATTTCAGCCAGCACGTAGGGATGGCAGCGGATCGCGCCCTGGCCGAAGATGATCAGGCTGCGCGTGAGGATGTTGGCCCCTTCCACCGTGATGCCGATCGGAATCTGCTGGTAGGCGCGGCCCAGGAAGTTGGACGGCCCCAGGCAGATGCCCTTGCCGCCGATGACGTCCATGCCGTCGTTGACGACCTGGCGCGCCCGTTCGGTCACGTGGTACTTGACGATGGCGGACACGACCGAGGGTTTCTCGCCCAGGTCCACGGCGCCCGCCGTCATGCTGCGCGCGGCGTCCATCATGTAGGTGTTGCCGCCGATGCGCGCCAGCGCTTCCTCCACGCCTTCGAACTTGCCGACGGGCGTGCGGAACTGGCTGCGCACGCGCGCATAGCCGCCCACCGCCCGCGTCGTCAGCTTGGACATGCCGGTGTTGGAAGAGGGCAGCGAGATCGAGCGTCCCGCCGCCAGGCATTCCATCAGCATGCGCCAGCCCTGGCCCGCCATGGCCGGGCCGCCGATGATGAAATCCAGCGGCATGAAGACGTCCGCGCCGCGCGTGGGGCCATTCATGAACATGGCATTCAGCGGGAAATGGCGGCGGCCGGTGTCCACGCCCGGATGGTCGTGCGGCACCAGCGCGCAGGTGATGCCCAGGTCTTTCGCGCCGCCCAGCAGGCCGTCGGGATCGTACAGGCGGAACGCCAGGCCCAGCAGGGTGCATACAGGCGCCAGGGTGATGTAGCGCTTGTCCCAGGTGACCCTCATGCCTATCACTTCGCGGCCTTGCCATTCGCCCTTGCAGACGATGCCGCTGTCGGGGATGGCCGCGGCGTCGGAGCCGGCCCAGGGGCTGGTCAGCGCGAAGGCGGGTACTTCCTCGCCGCGCGCCAGGCGCGGCAGGTAGTGGTTCTTCTGCTCGTCGGTGCCGTAATGCAGCAGCAGCTCGGCCGGGCCGAGCGAGTTGGGCACCATGACCGAGACCGCCAGCGCCGACGAGCGCGTGGACAGCTTGGTCACGATTTCGGAATGGGCATAGGCCGAGAACCCCAGGCCCCCATATTGCTTGGGAATGATCATGCCCAGGAAACCCTGGGTCTTCAGGTAGCTCCAGACCTCTGCCGGCAGGTCGTGGCTTTCCTGGGTGACATGCCAGTCATTGACCATGCGGCAGGCCTCTTCGGCCTGGACGTCGAGGAAACGCTGCTCGTCATCGCTCAGGCGCGGGCGGGGATAGGCCAGCAGGCGGCTCCAGTCGGGCCGGCCGCGGAACAGCTCGCCTTCCCACCACACCGTACCCGCCTCCAGCGCATCGCGCTCGGTGTCCGACATCTGCGGCAGCACCTTGCGGTACAGATTGAAGATCGGCGCCGACAACAGGGCGCGGCGGATCGGACGCACGCCCAGCAAGACCGCCGCCAGGAGCGCGACGATGACCAGAGCGTAGATGACTGCGTGCATTTTCTTGTCTCCGTGGAGGTTCTGTTCCGTCTGCGGGCGCGTGGCGCTCAGGGCACGTGCGGCAGGGGCGAGCGCAGGCCGCCGAGCAGAAAGCTCATCAGGCGCGGCAGCAGCAGGTTGGGGTTATCCGGTTGCTCGGCGTCGTCTATGGTCCAGCCCGTGACCGAGCGCAACAGGTCGGTGCCGATGATGGCGTACGAGGTGGCGCCCAGCATGAACTGGAAGCGCCACATGATTTCCGCGCGGGGTACGTCGGGCAGGGCCGCGAACAGCGCGTTGCGGTAGCGCTCCAGCACGTCCGCGTACTCCTCCGCGAACAGCGCGCGGATGAAATCGGAGGGGTCGGTCATGGTGCGTTCGAGCAGCGGCAGGAAGGTGCTGCCCGCCTGCGCGGGATCCGCCGCCAGGCGCAGCAACGTGCCGAAAAAGGCATCCACGATCTGCGACGGCTTCAGGGGCCTGCCTTCGGCTTGCGTCTCCAGTTCATCCAAAAGTCGCAAGCGCTCGCGGTTCAGCACTTCCAGGCGGCGTTTGAGCACCGCCTGCACGAGTGACTCCTTGGAGCCGAAGTGGTAGTTCACCGACGCCAGATTGACGCCGGCGGCCGCGGTGATCTGGCGCATCGAGGTTCCATCGTGTCCCTGCTGGGCAAACAAGGCCTCGGCGGTGTCCAGGATGGATTCACGGGTGAGGGATGGTCTGATTTCTTGCATAAGGTTGAATTCAAACGTTTGTTTAAAAACAATTATGCGTGAGAGATGGTTGAGACGCGAGCCTCGGCTATCCCCAATAGGGTTTACCACTACCGGCGCGCGATTCCAGCGTTCAGGACCGACCGGATTTTCGCCAGCCTCCGCCAGAGGGATGACAAATCTCATGCGGAGGGAGTAACGATTTCCTAGTGTTTGCGCATGATCCTGAGCCATTCGTCCTCGGACTGCCGACCTAGGATGAATGTGGTCTGGAACGGAGGCGCAAAACCCCGCAGTATCAGCGCGAGGAGTTGATTCTGTCGCGCCCCTGAATACGCAATGGCTAGCCCGTTCGCCCTACCGGACGGAAGGCCGATCAGCCCTGGCACAGGAGCAGGAGAAATGAAAACCTACAGAGTGGGACTGCTGGTTGACGGGTACGAGCAACCCGGTTGGATGCATGAGATGGTGGATTGGCTCAGGCATAGCCAGGATTTTGAAGTCGCTGCTTTGCTGGTGATAAGCGAGGAGGGCGGCGAGAAAGCGCCCCGCCTGGGCGTGCGCGCCCTGTTTGGCGCCCTGTCGCGTCTGGAAGCGCGGCTGTTGCCGGCAAAGCAGCGGCAGGCGCTTGCGTGCCGCGACATGCGGGAAAGCGTGCCGCAGGATACGGCCGCCGTCCTGTCGCTGGCGCCTGGCATGTCCGCGGACGAGATGCAGGGCCAGGTCGCGGCGCTGGGCCTGGACCTGGTCATCACGCTGGGCGCATCGCCGGCCACGCGTGAACAAATGGCGGGCTGGACGCGGCTGGGGGTATGGCAGCTGAGCTATTCGGATATTGCGGTGGCGACCAGCCGCTATGCCGGCTTCTGGGAGGTCTATCAGCGCGAAGATCACACCACGGTGAAACTCTGGCGCGTCGGACCGCGAGAGGACCAGGACGAACTGCTGGACCAGCGCAGTTTCAACACCGAAGTGTTCTGGTTGAAGAATCAGGCGCGCGCGTTCAGCCTGGGGAATTTCATGGTGTACGACGCGCTGCAGACGCTGGCGCGCGTCAAGCAAGGCGTTGCGCCGCCGAGCATGCAGATCATGAGCGGCTTGCGGCGCGATGATCCGGTGGAATGGGATAGCGCCGCATATATTGCGCGTCAGGCCTGGTTAATGTCGGATTTGATTGTGCGCCGCGTCATGAAACGCAATGTGCGCTGGCGGATCGGCATGTTTCCCTCTGCGCGGCAGCAGGCGGTGGTATCCGAGGCCATGGTGTTGCAGCCACCCAAGGGCAGATTTTTTGCGGATCCGTTCGTATATACCCAGGATAAAAAGCCGTATATATTTTTCGAGGATTACGATTTTACTTCCCGCAAGGGCACGATCTCGGTCGCGACCTACTCCGACGGGGCTTTCCGCCTGTTGGGGACGGCCTTGAACCTGCCCTACCACCTGTCATTTCCCTATATATTCGAACACGAAGGCGTCACCTACATGGTGCCGGAGACTTGCGGAAATCGCAGTATTGAACTCTGGAAATGCACCGATTTTCCGCTTAAGTGGGAGCTTGACGTAAATTTGATGACGAATATATCCGCCGTCGATACCATTATTTTCAAGCACGGCGAATACTGGTGGTTATTAACTAATATTGACCGGACCGACGGTCAAAGCCATTGCGACGAATTATTCGCTTTCTTTTCGGATTCGCCGCGCTCGACCGAGTGGACGCCGCATGCCTGCAACCCCATCGTGCGCAACCCGATGCGGGCGCGCAACGCCGGAATCGTTGTGTCGCCTGGCGGAGAGGTGATCCGCTGTGCTCAGTACCAGGGCTTCTGCCACTACGGCAAGGGCGTGTCGCTGAACCGGATCGAGGAACTAACGCCATCCACCTACGTGGAAACGGACGGCGAAATCCACTACGCAAGTTTCCTGAGAAAACGCCATGCTTCGATGCACCATTGGCATCATCAGGGCGGGCATACGGTATTTGACTTCGCCTATATGGAGTAAATCGTTCCGGAAACGCAAAAATAAAAATGTTACCTATATTTCGATTACGAGAAAGACGCACGGGCTTGATGTGTCCGCGGAAACATATAGACAGTTATTGTCCTGGTTCCGGAACTTCCAGGCCGCGCCCGGCGGATGCCGCGGCGCGGCTTTTTTACGGCTGTAACATCGGCCTGCCTTAGCCTGGAAGCCACGTCCGTCCTGCATCTTCCATAGGGAAAGCGCAAGCTCCTCATGGGGAATTCCTGGTGAAAACCCTAGCGCCGGAATGGATGAGATGCGCGTCTCGTCCGGATTTACGATGATGATTAAGGCTAACGAATGATTTCTGTTTTTGTCGGATTATATCGAGCCGAAACGTCTTGATTTTGACAATTTCGAACCATAAGATGGGTCCATGCCATCCGTTATGTTGGCTACCAAAGTCTCCCAGCCCAAATGCTCCGGTTCAGCTTCATTAGATATTCCGGAATATTGCGGACTCGCACCGCGGGGTTGGAAAAAAAATAGTCTTCAGCACAGCGAAGATCCCTTCTAGGCCCGTCGAAAAACCGGGAGGACACCATGGCCAAGATGGTCCTGATTGAAGCCCATCCGCTCCTGCGGTTGGGGTTGTGGCAGATTCTGAGCAAGTTGGATGATGTGTGGGAAATCGAGGGGATGGGTTTGGCTGACATCTCCAAGGCGGACGGCGTGCACGCGGGCGCCGACCTGTTGATCTACGGATTGCCGGTGGATACCGACGAAGCATGGAGCGCGCTGCATGAAATCCAGCGCGTGCTCACGCCCAAGCGGATCCTGCTTCTGACGGACGTCATGCCCCTGCCCATGCCGGTGCAGGGCCTGCCCGGGGCAAGCGTCTACGGCTGCCTGATGAAGACGGCCTCGGTGGAGATCCTTGAAGCGGCCATCCGCCTGGTCATGGCGGGCGGGCAGTGCTTCCCCAGCGAACAGGCGTTGCAGGCTCCCGCGCAAACGGTCTGCGCCTTGCCGGCCCGGGAAGCCGACGATGCCGCCGCCAGCAAGGGCTCCATGCCCGTCAGCGCCGGCGCGCAGCTGCTGCAGATCACGCCGCGACAATACGAGGTGCTGGTGTTGCTGGCGCGCGGTTATCCGATCAAGACCGTCAGCAGGATGTTGAACATTTCGGTGGCAACGGCCAAGACGCATGCATGCACGCTTTATCAGCGCTTGCATGTCAAGAACAAGGGCGAAGCCGTGTACGCGGCGCTGCAACGTGGCGCGACCTTGGAATGGCATGAGCCCAATGGCAGGGATGTGGACGCCGGGCAGCTCTATGGGCGCAAGCTCGGGTAGCGCGGCCGTGGTTGCGCTGCCTGCCCGGCAGCCTGGAACGCAAGCGTTCCATTGCTGCCGGGTATGCGCATAGCCATCATGGCTAATTCTTACACAGCAGTATCCGCGGTCGCAGTGCTGCTGCATTCCTCCACCAATCATCCTCCTGAACGAGATTCAGCGAACGTAGCCGCTGATAGCATGGGTTGTGTCCGCAAGACTGGATCGAGAGGGCGAACCACTCCGCCTCGCCATCGCGATTCCGTGCCGCGGACGAGATTCCCGTGAGGTCGGTGACGCCAGCAGCCTGCCGTTGCAGCAATGATGCGCCAGCGTCATGGGAACCGTGTATGGGCCATGCGTCACAAGGTTCCCCCCGGGATGACAACCGTACTGATCGAAGACTACGCTCTGCTCCGTGTCGCGATCCAGCATGTGCTGGAGCGTGCGCGGAACACCGACGATATTCTGGCCATCTCGCCAGCCCAATTGCTCACCATGTCCAGTTCGATCAATCGCCCAGTGGAACTGCTGGTGATGGGTTGCAGCGGCCTGGCCGAGCAGGACGTCGGGCTCCTGTCCCAATCGATGGCGTTCTTCATGCCGCGGCTGGTGCTGGTGCTTTATTCGGTACTGGACCCGGGCGTCATGGCGGCGTGCGCGCGGGCGGGCGTCGCGGGCTACATGCCCAAGGCCTCCAGCCCCGATGCGCTGGCGGCCGCGGTCAGCCTCGTCATGGCGGGCGGCGAGTGCTATCCGCAGCCCGCGGCCCGACCTCAGGGCGCCTCGCATCCGCCAACCCAGGAACTAAGGGAACTGACCCAACGGCAGGAAGAGATCCTGCAGTTGCTGGTGCAGGGCAAGACCATGCGCGAGATCGGCCAGCAGGTCGGCATATCGGTGGCCACGGTGAAGAGCCATGCGCGCACGCTGTACTGGAAACTGAACGCGCGCAACCAGGCCGAGGCGGCCTATATCGCCGTGCAGATGGGACTGGTCAGAAGCGGCAACGGCGCAACGGCCGCCAAGCATGATCCCGATGCGTAGGATGGGTTAGGCGCGAGAGATCCGATGCAAGAGCGTCGGTCTCGAGCGCGCGTAACCCATCGCCAACCGCCCAAGGAAAATTGAACGCGTCGCAGCGTTGACGGCTTGCACGCGGCAGATGCGAAAGGCTTGTGCGGTCGTTCGGCCGTTCAAACGCCCGCGCCGCGGGCCGCATGCTTGCCCTTGGCCGCAACCAGCGCTTCGAATTCCTGTTCCGCCGCAGCCAGCACGCTGTCGACGTGCAGATGCGTCTGCGCGTACTGGCGCGCCGCGGCGCCCAGGGTTTCGCGGATCTGCGCGTTGTAGCTGAGCTTGCGCACCGCCTCGGCCATGGCGGCGCCGTCTTCCGGCGGCGTCAGCAGGCCGCAGCGCGCGACCACGCCGGCCAGCTCGGTGCCGGGCGCGGCGCCGCACACCACGGGCCGGCCGCTGGCCAGCATGCCGGTCAGCTTGGACGGCATCACCAGGTCGGCGGCGCCGGCGCGTTGCGGCAGCAGATGGATGTCGGCTGTGTTGAGCAGTTCGCCCAGGCGTTCGGCCGGCTGCAGGTCCAGGAAGACGACGCGGGCCAGGCCCTCGCATTGCTGCTGCAGCGGCGCGCGCTCGGGTCCCTGGCCGCAGAAGACGAACCACAGGCGCGTCTCGCGGCTGAGTCTGCGGGCCACGTCGGCCAGCGTCTGCAAGCCCTGCTTGCCGCCCATGTTGCCTGAATAAAGCGCAACGATGGCGTCGTGAGGAATGCCCAGCTCGGCGCGGTAGTCGCCGCCGCCGGCGCGCGGCGCGATCGCATCGACGTCGATCCAGTTGGGCAGCAGCACGGCGCGGCCCGGGTCCACGCCCTTGGTCCGCGCCAGGTCCAGCATGCGGTTGGAAATGGTGGACACGCGGTCGAAGCGGCGCATCAGCCAGCGTTCGGCCCTGAGCACCATGGCGCGCAGGCCGGCGCCCTTGAGCAGCCCCAGCTCGAACGCGGCGTCCACTTCATAGTCCTGGATGTGCAGCCAGGCGCGGGCGCCGCAAAGCCGCGCCGCCAGCCAGGCGGCGGGTGCGCAGAATAGCGCGGGTTCCACCACCAGGATGATGTCCGGCCGTCCCGCGGCCGCGCGCAACAGCGAGGGCAGGCTGGACAGGGCGAAGCTGGCCAGGTGGATCAGGCGCTTGAGGCCGCCCGGCCGTTCGGGAACCCAGAGCGGCGCGCGGCGTACGGTGACGCCGCGCAAGACTTCCTTGCGGTAGCGGCCGGCGCGATAACCATCGTGCACCTGCCACTGCGGATAGTAGGGCGGGGCCGTCACCACGCTGACGTCGTGGCCGCGCGCAGCCAGCCATTCGGCCAGTTCGGCGCTGTATTTGCCGATACCTGTGAGTTCAGGCGCGTAGTTGATGCCGTAGATGAGGATTTTCATGCCGGGCCAGCCTGGCGCGGGCGTACCGGGCGGCATGGGTTGCCGTGGCACACCATGGCGGGCGGCATGTTGCGGAATACCGAGCTGCGCGCGCCGATCACGGCTTCGCGTCCGACGGTCACGCCGGGGCCGATGAACACGTCGGTCGCCACCCACGCGCCGTCCTCGATGCGCACGGCGCGTTCTCGCAAGGGGAAATCGGGTTGCCCCGCATCGTGGTCGGCGGCGCACAGGTAGCTGCGTTGCGACACCACGGCGTGGGCGCCGATATGGATGGGCCCCAGGCTGTAGATGACCGCGTCGTCGCCGATCCAGGCGTAGTCGCCGATTTCGACCTTCCAGGGATAGGTCACGGTGGCGGTGGGCCGGATCAGGACCTTGCGGCCGACCCGCGCGCCGAAGCAGCGCAGCAGCCAGCGGCGAAAGCCATAGGCGACCTGCGGCGACCAGCGGAACAGCGTCGCCTGCACCGTCCACCAGAGCTGCACCGTCAGGGCGGAGCGGCCGCGCTGGCCGGGCGCCAGCGCAAAACGGTCGAGCTGCTGCAGGGCGCTCATTTGGCGGCTCCCGCCACGGCGTCGTCGCGCGCGGCGGCGGCGCTGGCCTGCCGCGCCTTCTGGATTTCCTCGGTCTTGATGCGGATCTGCCAGTAGTACATGGCGCGCGCCACCGCGTAGTCGTAGCCCGCCTTGCCGTCCAGGAAGCCCAGGCGGAACACATAGGAATGCAGGAACGAGATGGGCGCCTTGAACGGCATGGCCTGGAAGATGCGCTTGAGCAGGGCGCGCGCGCCCACGTTGGCCTCGCGCGGATCGTTCATCAGGCCTTTGGTGCGCAGGTTCGCTTCCCAGTCGGAATAGCGGTTGTGCTTGTCGAAATAATGGAACAGCGAATCATGGTCGTTGTGCACCATGCGCTGGCGCAAGGCGAAGGTCTCGCCTTCGACTTGCGGCTGGTAGTGGCCTTCGACCTCCCACATGTGCGCCACGTCCAGGTCGTCATAGTCCAGGAAGCGCGAGCGGTCGCGCGCCAACAGGGCCAGCTTGTAGACGCGGTGCCCGTGTTCCAGCTTCTTGCCGCAGAACACGTAATCGAACGGCACGAAGGCGCCGCCCGCGCCCGCCGCGAAGCGCGGCAGGGCTTCGCGTATCTCGGCGGCCAGAGCGGGCGTCATCTCCTCGTCCGCGTCCACGTACAGCACCACCGGATGCGAGAACGGCAGCTGTTCCAGGCACCACTGTTTCTTCTTGGGATACTTGCCGTTCCACTGGAAGTTGGAGACCTTGGCGCCCAGCGCCGTCGCCATGGCGCAGGTCGCGTCGGTGCTGTTGGAGTCCACCACGAATACTTCGTCGAATTCGACCAGCGCCTTCAGGCACTTGTTGATGTTGCGTTCCTCGTTCTTCGTCATGACGACGACCGATACCGGTATCTTCTGCATGATGCTGTCCTGTTCAGGGCGTGCCGCGCTGCATCAGCGGGCGGAAGAGGGCGATGACGTTGCGGCAGTGCCGTTCCAGTGAAAAGGCGTCGGCGCGTTCCGGGCCTTGCTCGGCAAACCGTTCACGCGTTTCCGCGTCATAGGCCAGGCGGCGCACCGCCTCGGCCAGGGCCGCGGCGTCGCCCACAGGAACCAGCAGGCCGTAGCGGCCGGAATCCAGGATTTCAGCCGGGCCATGGGGACAGTCGGTGGATATCACCGGCACCCCCAGGCACAGCGCCTCCACCAGCACATTGCCGAAGCTCTCGCGCAGGGAGGTCAGGGCGAATGCGCCGGCGCCCGCAATCACCGGGAACGGGTTGTCGATATGGCCGGCCAAGGTGACCGGGCTGCGCGAGCCGCGCTCATCGATGCGCTTTTGCAGGGCGGCGTGCTCGGATCCTTCGCCCAGGATGGTGAAGCGGATGCCGGGGTCGTCCAGCAGGGCGGCCGCGTCGATCAGCGTCGCATAGTCCTTCACCGCTTCGAGCCGGCCCACGGCCACGACATGGTAAGGCTCGGTTTGCGCGGATTCGTCGCCGCCGCGGCTGCCCTGCGCACGTACATTTTCCAGCGGCACGCCGTTGTAGATGGTGTGGACCTTGCCGCGCAGCGGCGGGAACATGCTGACCAGGTCTTCCTTGACGCCGCGCGATACGCCCACCACCGCATCGTGACGCCGGTAGGTCTGGCTGACCAGCCAGCATTTCAGGCGCCGCATGCGCGAGGCTCCGTAATGGATGGCCGGGCTGCTGTGTTCGAAGGCGACGGTGGCGAACTTGCCGCGCAGCAGCTTCTTGGCCGCCACCACCAGCATGTTGCACAAGAGGCCGTGCGAGCAGACGATGGCGGGCTTGTCGCGCCGGATCTGCATGAGCAGTTTGAAAAAGGCCACGGGCAGCATCAGCCGCAGCGCGGTCGGAGATTCGTTGACGGGGAGCGCCCGGGTTACCTTCGGATTGGATACGGGATACTCGCGGATACGCGAGCGCAGCAGGAACAAGGCGGAATCCACCCCTTGTTCCGGCAAGGCATCCACGATGAAGGCGACACATCTTCCTACGCCGCCGTGCAGGTCTGGCGCGACAAACAAGACATCAGGCATGTGGGATCACTCTAGTTGGCGTCCGGCGCGCAACGTCCGGGCGGTGGCTGGGGGCGGATGTCGTTCTTTGTTCTGGCACGGGCATGATCTGGGCATTGCGCATGAGCGACAGGCAATAGCACAGCAGGAACCCGGTGAAGGCGGTCTTGGGCGCGTACGCCAGGCCGCCGGAAAGCGAGTCGATGAAGATATAGATAGGCGCGGTGGCCAGCAGGTAGCGCCGGTGCAGCTCCAGGCCTGGATGCGCATATCGTCGGAACAGCGTGAGCAGCAGAATGAGCACGGGCGGCAGCATGATCATGAAGGTGCCGACCACGCCGAACTTCATCAGGTAGAAGGCCCAGGAATTGTGGGCGAAGGTGCTCAGCTCGAAGCCGTTCTCGCCCATGACCCAGCTGCGAAAGCCCGCGCCCTTGCCGAACACCGGACTCTCCGCGAAGAAGTCCATTTGTCCCTGCATCTCCTGGATGCGTGCGCCATAGCTGGAGTCCTCGTCCAGGCGCTCGACGCTGAAGATGCGATTGGTGAGCACGTCCAGGTAGCCGATCGCGGCGAAGACCAGCACCCCGGCGACTGCCGCCGGCGCAAAGACCAGCACGGCGCGGCGCCGGATCTCGGGGCCCGCGCCCAATAGCACGGCGATGAACACCGAGATCGCCAGCTGCAGGTATTGGCTGCGGTTCAGCGAAAACACGAGGGCCAGCAGCATATAGACCGTCAGCGCGTAGGCCTTGGGTCCGGAAACGTTGAGCGTGCGCCGGAAGTACAGCAGCGACACCACGCCGAACGGGATGGCCCATACGCCCAGCCGCACGTTGCGCAGCGGATTCGCCACGCTGAAGCCTTGCAGCTGTTCGGCCAGCATCAGCGTGGCCACGGCCAGGCAGGCCGCCACGATGTACTTCTGCAGCACCGCGTAGGCGGCCGGGCTATCGATATCCTTGTAGCAAAGAAAGGGCGTGCACAAGAAATAAAACACGATGCGCAGGTCCCGCGCCACGTCGCCGGTCTCGATGCCCGGATGATGCAGCGACACCAGGATCAGATAGATCACCGACACGGTCTGGATACCCAGCAGCATGCCCAGCATGCCGCGGGGCAGCGCATAGGCCGCGGGATCCGCGAGCCTCAACATCTTGACCACCAGCATGGCGACGAACAGGAAATCGAAGGGCGACAGCTTGAAGCTGCCGACGCCCAGGACGAAGTGGTCGTCGTTCAAGGCCAGCGCCGTGAAGGCGAACATGCCCAGCAGATGCAGGGTGGATAGGCGGCGGTGCGTGGTCATTGCGGCTCTTCTCTGTGTGGAAAGACGCTAGTGCGAAGCCCAGTCGTCGCGTCCGAAAATCTTGGTGGTCAGTTTTTCGAACAGATAGGACAGGTCTCCCTGGCGTGCGTGGGCGGCCACCTTGGACGCGCGGCACGACAGTTCGAACAGCTTGCCCAGGCCCGGCTCCGTGCGGCGGATGCGCGTGACGATCTGTTCGCGTTCCTCGAGCAGCACGTCCTGCATCAGCGCCGTCTTGGTTTCGTCGTGGGCGGTGTAAACGCCCATGGCGTCAGGCACGATCAGGTTCTTGCCTTCGCGCAGCAGCCGGCTCCACAGCTCCAGGTCCATGCAGTAGCGCATGCTCTCCTGCAAGAGCCCGTACTTCTGCAACAGGTCGCGGCGGAAGATCGCCGACTGGTTCGGGATGGACGCCTTCACCACCGTCAGCGTGCCGCGGTTGACCGGCGTGTAATGGATCTTGCGGAAGATCCGGTTGTCGGCGTCGGCCACGAACAGGTTGCCGCTGACGATGGGCGCGCGCCCCTTGGAGGCGGCCGCGCCCAGCTTGCGCAAGGCGCCGGGGAAGTACAGGTCGTCGGAATTCTGCCAGCCCACATAGTCGCCGGTGGCGCGTTCGAAGCCCTTGTTGATGGCATGCGACTGGCCGCGGTCCGGCGTGCTTTCCCAGTACGTCAGGTAGCGCTCATACTTGCGGATGATGTCCACGCTGCCGTCGGTGGAGCCGCCGTCGATGATGATGTACTCCAGCCGCGGATAGCCCTGGTTCAGCACGGACAGGATGGTGCGTTCCAGGAAGCGGGCCTGGTTGAACGAGGGGGTCACGATGGTCACTTTCGGCAACAGGCTGCCGGCGATGGGCGCCGGCGGCCGCAACTCGCGGACGAAGTCGATGAGCTGACGTGAGTACTCGTTATGACGCTTGCGCATGTAGGACCTCAGCATATGAGTTAACGGGTGGCCGCAGGCAAGGCGCCCGGAAAATCTGGGCGGGATTGACGGATGGCGAGAGCCACGCCGGCCAGCGTGATCGCCGCGTAGGCCATGCGGCCCCATGCCGCGGCGTGTTCGCCCGCCGCGTGTACCAGTCCTGCCATGACGCACAGCATCGCCAGGCCGCCCAGGCCGTTCAGGATGGCGACGGCACGCGAATTGCCCAGGCCCAGCAGGGAAAAGTGCGCCGCGGCGTTCAAGGACAGCAGTCCCGAGGCCACGATCAGCAACTGGAAGGTGCCCAGATGGCCGCTGGCGACGTTGTCTCCCAACAGCAGGTTCAGAAGCGGATGGCTGACCGCCAGCACCGCCAGCGTGGCGCTGGCCGACAGCGCCAGGTTCCACAGCATCATGCGGCGGATCTCGCGTTCGACGGCGCCGGGATAGGGGGGCGAAACCGACAGGCGGGTGACGCGCGGCATGGCCTTCTGGAAGATGGCGACCGACGCGGTATGGATGATCTGGCCGACCTGCACGCCGACCGTATAGATGGCCAGCGCGGCCGGACCCATGAGGCTGCCGACCAGCACCCGGTCCACCGAGCCGAAGGCCAGGGCGCTCAGGCTGTTCAGCCAGGACCAGCGGGAGAACCGGAAGGCGTCCATCATGGCGCTGCGGTCGCGCACCGGGCGCACCAGGATGCGGCCATAGGTGCGCGCGAACACGCGCATCTTCACGCTGCCTGCGATCAGGAGTCCCAGCGCCTGCGCCAGGCCGGTCCAGGTGGGCGATGCCGTCAGCCAGGCCGTGGCGCAAGCCAGTCCCATCGTGCCGGTGCGGCTGAAGACTTCGCACAGCGCCGTGGCGCGGAAGTCTTCGCGCCCCTTCAGGCAGCCGGAGAACAGCTGGTCATATTGCTGCGTCAGGTAGATGGCCAGCGCGGGCATGGCCAGCATCGTCACCGCCACGCCGCCGAAGGTCGCCGCCGGCCAGCCCAGGCCCACCACTGCCCACAGCAATACTGCGGCCAGGGTCACGACCCCCAGCGCGCAGCCGATCAGCGACATGCTTACGCCGGCTGCGCGATAGGCGCCGCCGGGCTCGTGCATGCGCTCGGACACCAGCTTGGTCGCCGTCACCGCCGCGCCCAGGTTGGCGGCATTGCCGAAGCCGGCCAGGGCGATGATCATGGAGTACTGGCCGAAGCCCACGGTCCCCAGCTGCCGGAACAGGATGGGCAGGGCCACCAGCGCCGCGACCGGCCCGATGCCATACTCCACCAGCCCCCAGAAGGAGGCATTGCCGGCGATATGTTTCCTGAGGAATCCGAGCATGGCTGGGGCCTGTGGGCATATGGGTTCTGGCGAGGCCGTCAGGCCACGGGCAGCGCATGCTGGGTGCGTTCACGCAGGAAGTGGCCGTAGGCCAGCGTGATGCCATGCGTCAGCGAGATCTCCGGTTTCCAGCCCAGCGCCTGCATGCGGGCCGAGTCCATCAGCTTGCGCGGCGTGCCGTCGGGCTTGCTGCTGTCGTAAACGATGTTGCCCTCGTAGCCGACCACGCGGGCCACCAGCCTGGCCAGGTCGGCGATCGAGATGTCCTGCCCGGCGCCGATGTTGTAGATGCCTTCCGCCTGCGGATGCTCCATCAGCATGACGCAGGCCTGGGCCAGGTCGTCCACATACAGGAATTCGCGCAGCGGCGCGCCGGTGCCCCAGATGCTCACGCTTTCCTGGCCGGATTCCCGGCCTTCGTGGAATTTGCGGATCAGCGCGGGCAGCACGTGGCTGCTTTGCAGGTCGTAGTTGTCATGCTGGCCATACAGATTGGTCGGCATGGCGCAGATGAAACGCGCGCCGAACTCGCGCTGATAGGCCTCGCACAGCTTCAGGCCCGCGATCTTGGCGATGGCGTAGGGCTCGTTGGTCGCCTCCAGCGGCCCCGTCAGCAAGGCGTCCTCGCGGATGGGCTGGGGGGCTTCGCGCGGATAGATGCATGACGAACCCAGAAACAGCAGCTTGCGCACCCCGGCGGCATACGCGGCGCGGATCACGTTGCACTGGATCATCAGGTTCTTGTACAGGAACTCCACCGGATGCGTCTGGTTGGCCAGGATGCCGCCGACCTTGGCGGCGGCCAGGTACACCACGTCGACCGGCGTGGTCGAGAAGAAGCGGTTGACCTGATTCTGGTTTTCCAGATCCAGCTCCTCCCGGCCGCGGGTCAGCACGTTGCGGTACCCGCGGCGCTGCAGCTCGCGGGTGATCGCGGCGCCTACCATGCCGCGGTGGCCGGCGACGAAGACGCGTTGCTCCAGGTTCGTCATGTTGTGCTACTCCTTGTAGGCGTAGATTTCGTAGCCGTTCTGCTCCACCAGCGCATCGCGCCGCGCGTCGCGCAGATCGCTCTCGACCATTTCCTTGACCAGTTGCGCGAAGGAGGTGCGTGGCGACCAACCCAGCTTTTCGCGCGCCTTGGTCGGATCGCCCAGCAGGGTTTCCACTTCGGTCGGGCGGAAGTAGCGCGGGTCCACCCGGACGATCACCTGGCCCGGCTTGATGTCATGGACCGGCGAGAACAGCACGGTGGCGGTCTCTTCCAGCCCTTCGCCTTCCCAGGCCAGCAGGATGCCCAGCTCGCGCGCGGCGGTATTGATGAATTCGCGCACGCTGTATTGCATGCCGGTGGCGATGACGTAGTCCTCGGGCGTGTCCTGCTGCAGCATCAGCCACTGCATTTCGACGTAGTCGCGGGCATGGCCCCAGTCGCGCAGGGCGGACAGATTGCCCAGGTACAGGCATTCCTGCAGGCCGAGCACGATGCGGGCCAGGCCGCGGGTGATCTTGCGCGTGACGAAGGTCTCGCCGCGCTTGGGCGATTCGTGGTTGAACAGGATGCCGTTGCAGGCATACATGCCATAGGCTTCGCGGTAGTTCACGCTGATCCAGTAGGCGTACAGCTTGGCCGCGGCATACGGGCTGCGCGGATAGAACGGCGTGGTTTCCTTTTGCGGCGTCTCTTGCACCAGGCCATACAGCTCGGAGGTGGACGCCTGGTAGAAGCGGGCCTTGTTCTCCAGCTTCAGGATGCGGATGGCTTCCAGGAGGCGCAGGGTGCCCAGGCCGTCGGCGTTGGCCGTGTACTCGGGCTCCTCGAACGAGACGCCGACATGGCTCTGGGCGGCCAGGTTGTAGATCTCGTCGGGCTGCACCGACTGCACGATGCGGATCAGGCTGCAAGAGTCGGTCATATCACCGTGATGCAGCACGAAATTGCGGGGCTGGTCATGCGGATCCTGGTACAGATGGTCGATCCGCGCGGTATTGAACAGCGAAGCACGCCGCTTGATGCCGTGGACCTCATAGCCCTTGGCCAGCAGAAACTCCGCCAGATAGGCCCCGTCTTGGCCAGTAACGCCGGTAATCAGTGCCCGTTTTGGCATGGTTGTATCCTTAAGACTTAATGACTGCACGAAAGGAGCCGAAGGCTGCGGTACCAATGTGCAATGAGATTACTGTTGCACCAGCCGCGGAGATATCGGCCAAAAGGTCTAATAGTTCAGCCTGTCGATAGGGAAAAAGGGACTGGATTGCTTCATCCAGCGCACCCAGCATTGCGATCGCCACCAGGGCCGTCAGCGCCGGGCGACGGTTGACCGAGAAATAGATCAACGTGGTCAGGAAGGCGTAAGCCGCAAGATGCAGACGCTTGTCGCCAAACGCGTCCGACATCTCGGCGGCCAGGCCCGGCAGGTTGCCCACTGTTACCAGCACGGCGAAGAACAGCCCCGCCAATGGCAGGCAGAGCCGCGCCATGCCTGGCCTGAAAAAGGGCGCCCCTTCGGGTGGCAGCAAGCGTGCGGAGCGCGTGCGGCGTGGGGGCTCCTTCTTTTCATACCCGGCCATACATGTCCTGGAATCTGACGATGTCGTCTTCACCCAGGTAAGCACCCGATTGCACCTCGATGATCTCCAGCGGGATCTTTCCCGGGTTCTCCAGGCTGTGGATCTCGCCCAGCGGGATGTAGGTCGACTGGTTCTCGGTCAGCAGGTACTGCTTGTCGCCGTTGTAGATGCGCGCCGTGCCCGAAACCACGATCCAGTGCTCCGCGCGGTGATGGTGCATCTGCGAGGACAGGCGCGCGCCGGGCTTCACCGTGATGCGCTTGACCTGGTAGCGTGGACCCTGGCCTACCGAGTCGTAGGATCCCCAGGGCCGCTGCACTTCGCGGTGATGGTTCAGTTCCGAGCGGTGCTGCGTCTTGAAGATCTCGACCAGCCGCTTGACGTCCTGCGAGCGCGACTTGTGCGCCACCAGCACGGCGTCGGCGGTTTCGATCACGACGATGTCATCCAGGCCCACCGAGGCCACCAGCCGGCTGGTGGAGTGGATCAGGCAGTTGCGCGAATCCTCCACCATGACGTCGCCGGTGGTGGAGTTGCCTTCCACCGTCTTCTGGGCGATGCCCCAGACCGCGTCCCAGGCGCCCACATCGCTCCACGAGGCGGCCAGCGGGATGACCACGGCGCTGTCCGTGCGTTCCATGATGGCGTAGTCCATGGAATCGCTGGGGCACGCTTCGAAGGACGGGCCGTCCAGGTGGAACAGCGAGTTCTCGCCATGCCCGATAGCCACGGCCGCCTGCACCTGCTCCAGCATCTTGGGCGCCAGGCGCGCCATTTCCGACAGGAACACCGAGGCTTGGAAGGCGAACATGCCGCTGTTCCAGTAATAGCCGCCATCTTCGATGAAACGCTGCGCGACCTCGGGAGAGGGTTTTTCAACGAAGCGGCGCACGCGGCGCGCGGGCGCCATCACGCCGGGCTCGTCCGCCTGGATGTAGCCATAGCCGCTGAGCGGCGCGGTGGGATTGATGCCGAACGTCACCAGCGCGCCCTGCAGGGCGGCCTGATAGGCTGCGGCGAAGGCGGCCTGCAGCACCTCGCCGTCTTCCAGCACGTGGTCCGACGGCATGATCAGCATGACCGGGTCCTCGCCGTCGCGCATGGCGCGCAGGGTGGCCGCGGCGATGGCCGGCGCCGTGTTGCGCGCGAAGGGCTCCAGGATCACTTCCACGTCCTTGATGCCCAGTTCCAGCGCCTGCTCCGCCGCGATATAGCGGTGCGCGTCGTTGCAGACCAGGATGGGCCGGGCCTCGGCGCCTGCGGACCCCAGCCGCAGCAGGGTGTTCTGCAACAGGCTGCGGTCATCGGTCAAACGGATGAACTGCTTGGGCAGCAGTTCGCGCGACAGCGGCCACAGGCGCGAGCCTGAACCGCCGCAGAGTATGACTGCCCGGTACGGGGGAGGGGGATTGGTCATGGCGCTCACTCCTTGAAGTAGGCCTGGGTGTAGGGGTGCACGCCGGGATCGGCGGCGAGGGCACGGGCGGGCAGCCAGCGGTAGCTGCGGTGCTGGGCCTGGGGCAGGCTGGAAATGTCCAAAGAAAGCTCGGCCTCATAGGCGAGGACGACGTAATGGGTGGAGCGT
Organism: Achromobacter sp. PD1; assembly: GCF_048541815.1. Taxonomy (NCBI): domain Bacteria; kingdom Pseudomonadati; phylum Pseudomonadota; class Betaproteobacteria; order Burkholderiales; family Alcaligenaceae; genus Achromobacter; species Achromobacter sp. PD1. The sequence continues at coordinate 3,909,618 of NZ_CP183349.1, read as the reverse complement.
CCGGCTTCACCCGCAAAATTGGTGCCGTAAAAGTGCTCGTACACGCCGCGCGGGGTCCAGGCCAGCTCGCTGACCGGGATGCCCAGCTCGTCGCGGGCGATGCGGCGCAGCGCCGCGTGCAGGGTTTCGTTCTTGCGGATCCGCCCGCCCGGCACGAACCAGGCGCCCTGGGCCGGGGGATTGGCCCGCAGGCCGGTCAGGTAGCGGCCCGCGGCGTCGCGCAGCAGCAGGTCGATGGAAACCAGCGGCAACATCTCGACCGCCTGGCGGAACTCCGCCTGCGCCAGCACGCCGTCGCGGACCGCGGCCTTGCGTTGCTCGGGCCATCCCAAAGGTTTAGTAGACATTGCGGCCCGTCCATCCCGACAACGCCGTGCGGGCGATGATCTGCAGGTCCATCCTGAACGTCCAGTGCTGGATGTAGTAGATGTCGTACTCGACGCGATCGCTCATCTTGCGCAGCGTGTCCGTCTGTCCGCGCAGGCCGTTGACCTGCGCCCAGCCCGTGATGCCCGGCTTGACGCGGTGGCGCATCATGTAGCGTTGCACCAGGTCCTTGTACATTTCGTTGTGCTCCAGGGCGTGCGGACGCGGTCCCACCACCGACATGTCGCCCATCAGCACATTCAGGAACTGCGGCAGTTCGTCCAGGCTGGTGCGCCTGAGGAAGCCGCCGATGCGCGTGACGCGGGCATCGTTGCGGGTGGCCTGGGTGACCACGCCATGCTCCTGATGCACCGTCATGGTGCGGAACTTGTAGACATGGAAGACCTTGCCGTCCACGCCCAGCCGCGGCTGGGTGAAGAACACGGGGCCACGCGAAGTCGCCTTCACCAGGATCGCCACCGTCAGCATCACGGGCGACAGCCCGATCAGCGCGCAGAAGGCGAAGCTGCGGTCGAAGATTTCCTTGGCCCAGCCGCGCACGCCGGCAGCGGGCAGGCTGTTGAGCTGTATGGCGGGCAGGCCCAGGAATTCGCCGATGCGGTGTCCCAGCAGCTGGATCGACATGACATCGGGAATCCAGCGGATATCCACCAGGTCATTGCGCAGGTGATAGAGGACTTCGCGCAGTTCCTGGCCCGCTTCCATCGGCAGCACGATCCAGATCTCGCGGACGTTGTGCTCATGCACGAAGCCATGCAGTCCGTCCAGCTCATGCAGGCGGCGGACTTGCGGCGGCAGGTTCTCATGGGGCTCGGCGTAGATGCCGGCCACTTCGTAGCCCGCGCCGCGGTATTGCTCGACGCGGCGCCACAGGTCATGGCCCAGCGCGCCGAAGCCCACCAGCAGCACGCGCTTGCGGTCCATCCCGCGGTCGCGCGCCGCGCCCAGCACCGCGTAGACCGCAATCCGTAGGCCGGCCAGCGTCAGCGCCGACATGCCAAACCACGTAGCCGCCCATACGCGGGATATCGCCGCGGTCTGGTGCATGAGAAAACTGATGCAGATGCCCAGCGCGAACACCAGCGCCCACGCCGCCAGGCTGCGCACGACCAGGTCGGTCAGCAGGCGGCCGCGCCACGATACATAGAGGCGGAAGGCCGGGAAGATGGCCACCACGCCCAGGCCGCACAGGTACACAAGGAACAGATGGATCTGCGGAGGATCCGCCAAGGCATCGTCCGAGAATTTCAAGCCGGTGGCAGTCAGGCCGCAGGTGATCACGATCGCGGCATCGAGCAAGCGATAGAGATAGCTTGCTCCGCTGAATCTAGACGACGTGTCCGTTTGGGACGGGTCCATCGCGCACTCCTGTTCGTGGGGAGCCGCCGTGCGGAAGGCAAAAACTGTGCACCGCCGCAAAGCTTGTGGCTACCGACAAAATCTTATTGAGTGCGCAACGCACCCGAAACCTCCAAACGATGTAGGAGAAGGCTTAGGACATCCGTCGAATGTGCGGGCCTAGGAAAAGAGAGTGGAATGTCGCAACCCGTTACGCATCGGGCTCACTCCAAGCAACGAAGTCATTCACAAGTGGATTTGCCATGACGACATTTTTCGGAACGTTGAGCCGAGGCATAGCAGCTATCGCGCTCGTGTCCTCGCTGGGCGCTTGCGCCTTGTCTCCCGGTATGACCTTTGACGCCAATCAGCTTGCGGATCCGTTGGATCCGAACTCCAAGGCGGTAATCAAGGAAATCACGCCCTCGCTGGTGCTTGAAGACCAGCGCGCGCGCCAGGCATTGCTCGACAACGAAGGGGTCGACAAGCTCTATGGCAAGTCCGGGCCGTACCTGATCGGGCCCGGAGACATCCTCTCGATCGTGGTGTGGGATCACCCCGAACTCGTTCTTCCGACGCAAACCTACGCCATCGGGACAGGGGTCACGGAACTAGCCATTGGAGACACCGCCTCGGGCATTCCGGGCTATACGGTTTCATCCACTGGATATATCCAATTTCCCTATGCGGGATTGCTGAAAGTGGCCGGGTTGACGGAACTTCAGGCGCGCAATCTCATAGTGAATAGTTCAAGCAAGTACATCCAGGATCCGCAGATCACCGTACGCGTTCTGGGATATCGCAGCAAGCGTGTTTACGTGGATGGCGAAGTGAAGACGCCGGGCGCAATCGCGATCAACGATATCCCGATGACCCTGTTGGAAGCCGTCAACAGGGCCGGAGGCATTCTGCCCACGGGCGATCGCAGCGCGGTCTACGTGATCCGTGACGGACGCCGTACTCGCGTGAACGTGCCTGCGCTGATCGAGCGTGGCCAAGACCTGAATCAGGTGCTGCTGAAGTCGGGCGACATCGTCAGGGTCACGCCGCGCGACGACAGCAAGGTGTTCGTGATGGGCGAGGTGACCTTGCCCACCGCGGCAGTGATGCGTGACGGACGCATGTCGTTGACCGAAGCGCTGGGCTTGGCCGGAGGACCGAACCAGCTGACCTCGAATCCGTCGCAAATATTCGTTGTGCGCAGCACTGAGCAAGCGACGCCGCTGGTGTTCCACCTGAACGCCGGCTCGCCGCAGACTCTTGCGGTGGCGGAGAAGTTCGAGTTGCAACCCAAAGACGTGGTGTTCGTGGATACGGCGGCCCTGGTGCGGTGGAACCGCTTCATCAGCAACCTGTTCCCGAGCGCCCAGACCGTACAGACCGTGAAGTCCATAGATTAGTCCGCCTTAAACCACGCCTGGGGACGCCGCGACCGCGGCGGCGTCTTCTCTTGGAGAGCTGCATGTCGTTGCCCATCGAATCGTTCGAGCCGTCCGTGCCGGCTCGTCAGCAGGAAACTCCGTTGTCGTCCCATGTGGACGCCATCTTTTCCAACCGGTGGATGATCATCGCGATCACTCTGCTTGCATTACTGGGGGCGCTTACCTATGTGATGATCACGCCCAAGGTGTACTCGGCCGACATCATCGTGCAGGTGGAAGAGGAAATGCCGCAGGGGCAGAGCCGCAGCCTGCTCGGCGACGTATCTTCCATGTTCGATACCAAGGCGGAGACCTCGGGCGAAATGGAAGTGCTGCGCTCGCGCATGGTGGTCGGACCCGCCGTCGACAAGTTCCTGCTGTACATCCAGGCCAAGCCGCGCTATTTCCCCGTGATCGGCGAGTGGCTGGCGCAGCGCTACGAAAGCCTGCCGTACCCGTCGAGCCTGCCGCGCGGCGGCTATGCATGGGGCGGCGAAGCCATCGCGATCTCGCAGCTGGACGTGCCCAACGAATGGCTGGGCAAGCCCTTTCGCGTGACCACGCTGGGCGAAGGGCGTTATACGTTGAGCGACAAGTTCACGGGCGCCACCTTCAACGGCACCGTGGGCAAGCCCGAGCATTTCCGGCTGCCTGGGGGCGGCGCGATGGACGTGCATATCGACGCGCTGACGGGACGCCCCGGCACCGAGTTCACGGTGTCGCGCAGTTCGCGCCTGGCGGCCATCGAGGACGTGCAGGCGCGCCTGGGCATTTTCGAGCGCGGCCGCACATCGGGGGTGATCGGCGTCACGCTGGAAGGCAATGATCCGGCGCTGACGACTGCCGTGCTCAACCAGATCGGCCAGGAATACGTGCAGCAGAACGTGAACCGCAAGTCGGCGCAGGCCGAGAAGTCGCTGGTATTCCTTGAACAGCAGCTGCCGGTGCTCAAGGGCGAGCTGGACGCCGCCGAGACCAAGTACAACTCGCTGCGCAACAAGCGCGGCACCATCGACCTGAGCGAAGAAGCCAAGCTGATCCTGGCGCAATCGGTGGACGCGCAGACCAAGGTGATGGAACTGCGCTCCAAGCGCCAGGAAATGATTACCCGCTTCGCGCCGACCCACCCCAGCATCGTGGCGCTGGACCGCCAGATCGCCGGGCTGACCGGGGACGTGAACCGCATCGGCAACAACATCCGCCAACTGCCCGACCTGGAGCAGGACGTGGTGCGCCTGGTGCGCGACGTGCGCGTCAACACCGAGCTCTACACGGCATTGCTCAACAACGCCCAGCAGCTGCGCCTGATCCGCGCCGGCAAGGTGGGCAACGTGCGCATCCTGGATTCGGCGGTGCAGCCGGACAAGCCGGTGCGTCCCAAGGCCGCCATCATCATCGGCGTGGCGACCGCCTTCGGCCTGATCTTCGGCATGCTGTGCGCGTTCGTGCGCAATGCGCTGTTCGGCGGCCTGTCCGAACCCGACGACGTCGAACGCCATACCGGCCTGCCCGTGTTGGCCGCCATTCCGTACAGCGACATGCAGGACAAGCTGTGGCGGCGCAGCCGGCGCAAGAACGCCAGCGTGCCGGCGCTGTTGGCCCAGAGCCAGGGCAACGCGCCGCCCATCGAAAGCCTGAGGTCGTTCCGCAACGTGTTGCAGGCGTCGCTGCGCCAGTCGGCCAACAACATGGTCATGTTCACCGGGCCGGTGGCAGGCGTGGGGAAGTCGTTCCTGTCGGCCAACTTCGCTTTCATCCAGGGCGGCGTGGGCAAGCGCGTGCTGCTGATCGACGCTGACTTCCGCAAGGGCCAGCTCAACCGCTATTTCGGCGTGCCCAAGGAAGACGGTCTGTTCGAAGTGCTGTCGGGCACGATACCGCTGACCCAGGTCCGCAAGCACAGCGTGTCCGAGGGCGTGGACTTCATCGCTACCGGCGCGGTGACCTTCGACCCGTCGGAGCTGCTGGCGTCGCCGGTGTTCGGCGAAACCCTGCGTGAACTGGCCTCGCAGTACGACATGGTGATCCTGGACACGGCGCCCGTGCTGTCGTCTCCGGACGCCGCCGTGGTCGGCACGCATGCGGCCGCAGTGATGGTGGTGGTGCGCTCGGGCATGAACACCGTGGGCGAAATCCGCGAGACGGCCAAGCGCCTGATCCAGGCGGGCGCGCCAGTGGACGGCGTGCTCTTCAACGGTCTCAAGCTCATGCCGGAACGCTTCGGCTTCCGGTCCAAGTACGGCAGTTACCGCTACTCCCGTGCGGCGTATTACGGCGATTTCAAACAGAACGGCCCTAAATAACGCCACCCGGAGAAACTGGCATGCACGGAACTTTTGGCTGGGACACGCCGCAAATTCTGGATGCGGTTTTCAAGGCTTACGACATACGCGGCACGGTGCCGGATGAAATCGATGCGAGGTTCGCTCACAGCCTGGGGATGGCGGCGGGAACGCAGGCCCGCGAACAGGGGGCGCGGTCCATCGTGGTGGGGAGGGATGGCAGGCTGAGCAGCGTCGAGCTGGCGGCCGCCTTGCAGGCGGGCCTGCGCTCGGCGGGCATGCACGTCATCGACATCGGCATGGCGACCACGCCGATGGTGTACTTTGCGACGCGCCTGATGGACACGGGCGCGGGCATCGCGGTCACGGGCAGCCACAACCCGCCCGCGCACAACGGCTTCAAGATCGTGCTGGACGGCGCTTCGCTGTATGGCGAGGGCATCACCGCGCTGCGCGATGCGATGCGCTTGCCGATAGAGTCGGCCAGCGCATCGGGCGGGCGCACGCAAATGCAGATCATGCCGTGCTACACCGCGCGCCTGATGGGCGACATCCGCATGGCGCGTCCGATGAAGATTGCGATCGATTGCGGCAATGGCGTGGCCGGCGCCGCGGCGCCGGCGCTGTTCCGCGCCCTGGGCTGCGAAGTGGTCGAGCTGTTCTGCGAGGTCGACGGTTCGTTCCCGGGCCATCACCCGGATCCGGCCGATCCGCAGAACCTGCAGGATCTGATCTATTGCCTGCGCTACTCCGACTGCGAGGTCGGCCTGGCGTTCGACGGCGACGGCGACCGGCTCGGCGTGGTGACCAAGACGGGGCAGATCATCTGGCCCGATCGCCAGCTGATCCTGTTCGCGCGCGACGTGCTGTCGCGCAATCCGGGCGCCGAGATCCTCTATGACGTCAAGTGCAGCCGCCACGTGGCGCGCGCCATTACCGAGGCGGGCGGCAAGGCCACCATGTGGAAGACGGGGCACTCGCTGATCAAGGCCAAGATGCGCGAAACCGGCGCGTTGCTGGCCGGCGAGATGAGCGGCCACATTTTTTTCAAGGAGCGCTGGTACGGCTTTGACGACGGCATCTACGCCGCCGCCCGGCTGCTGGAGATTCTGTCCGGCGCGCCGGACTCCTCGGCCCTGCTGGAAAGCCTGCCGCAGTCCTGCGCCACACCCGAAATCAAGCTGGAAACCGCCGAAGGCGAGCAGTTCGACCTGGTGGAAGCGCTGCGCGTGCAGGGACAGTTTCCCGGCGCGCAGTCCATCAACGACCTGGACGGCATCCGGGTGGACTACGCCGACGGCTTCGGCCTGGCGCGTCCGTCCAACACCACGCCGACGGTGGTATTGCGTTTCGAAGGGGACACGGTGGCCGCATTGGCCCGTATCGAGGAGGATTTCCGCAACGCGTTCCGACGCATTGCCCCTCATGTTCGTTTACCGTTTTAAGGAGCATCACGCGATGGGAAAGGCTAAGTATGCGGTTGAGGCGCTAAGGGCGAATTCGGGCCTGGCGGACAGCCCGGAGTGGCAGGCGTTCGCGCAGGCCGCGCACGGCGCGGAATTGGACGGCGCGGCGCTGAAGGTCATCGAGGCGGCGGGTCTGTGCGTGGACCTGAGCATGCAGCGGCAGTCGCCGGCGCTGGAAGCCGCGGCCATGTCGCTGCTGCAGGCGCGTGGCGTGGCGGATGCGCGCCAGGCATTGTTCGCGGGCGAACCGGTCAACTGGACCGAAGGCAAGCCGGCATGGCATACGGCGCTGCGCGCCGGGCGCACGCGGGAACAGCCCGACGGCCAGGATGCGGACTCCGTCTGCGAGCATTCGCGCATGACGGACTTCGTGCGCCGGGTGGACCAGACGGCCGACTTCAACACGGTGCTGCATATCGGCATCGGCGGCAGCGATTGGGGGCCGCGCCTGGCGGTCCAGGCGTTTGGCGGGGCGCAGCAGCGCCGGCAGATCCGCTTCGTGTCCAACATCGACGGACACGCGTTCCATGATGCGGTGGCCGGGCTGGATCCGCGCCGCTGCCTGGTGGTGGTGTCTTCCAAGTCCTTCACCACCGCCGAGACGCTGCACAACGCGCGCGCGGCCATCGCCTGGCTCAAGCAGGGCGGCGTGGCCGACGTGTCCGAGCACCTGGCCGCTGTCACCGCCAACGTGTCGGCGGCGCGCGCGCTGGGCGTGCCGTCCAGCCAGATATTCAAGATGTGCGACTGGGTCGGCGGGCGCTATTCGGTCTGGTCGGTGGCCGGCCTGTCGATCGCGCTGACGGTGGGCGCTGACGTGCTGATCGGCATGCGGGCGGGCGCCGAGGCCATGGACCAGCATTTCCAGCAGGCGCCGTTCGCGTCGAACGCGCCCATCCAGCTCGCGTTGGCGGGCCTGGTCAACTGCAGCGTGCTGGGCCAGAACTCGCTGAACATCGCGGCCTATAGCGCGCGGCTGCTGCACCTGGTCACCTATCTGCAGCAGCTGGAAATGGAATCGCTGGGCAAACGGGTCGCGGGCGATGGCGCGGCGGTCGGGGTGCCGACGGCTCCCATCATCTGGGGCATGCCTGGCACCGACGGGCAGCACACCTTCTTCCAATGGCTGCATCAGAGCGAAGAGGGCGCGCCGGTGGACTTCATCGCCAGCCTGCAAGGCCACGCGGACAGTCCGGATGCGCACCGCATGCTGTTGGCCAACTGCCTGGCGCAGCGCCAGGCGCTGCTGCGCGGCAAGTGCCTGGAGCAGGCGCTGATGGATGTGGCGCACATCGACGACCAGGAGCGCGCGCTGAGCCTGGCGCAGCACATGGTGCATCCGGGCGGGCGGCCTTCGACCCTGATCGTGTTGCGCCAGCTGGATCCGCGCGGCCTGGGCGCGCTGCTGGCGCTGTACGAGCACAAGGTATTCGTGCAGAGCGTGGTCTGGGGCATCAATCCCTTCGACCAGTGGGGCGTGGAGCTGGGCAAGCGCCTGGCCACCGGCATCGAGCGGGAGCTGGCGGTGCCGGTGTCGGCCGGCGTGGTGGACTGGGGCCATGACGCGTCCACCTCGTACTGGATCGACCGCTACCGCAGCCATGCGCAGGCGCCGCGGCCGCGCCATGCCTGGGTGCCGGGCGTGGCGGCGCATCTGTGAGGGAGACCATGCAGGACCTGCATGTATTGGTGACGGGCGGCGCGGGCTACATCGGCACGCACACGCTGGTGGCGATGCTGGCGGCGGGCCAGCGGCCGCTGGTGCTGGATAACTTCAGCAACGGCAGCCGCGAGGCCGTGCGCCGCGTCGAGCGCCTGTGCGGCGTGGAGATCCCGCTGGTGGAAGGGGACATCCGCAGCCCCGGCCTGGTCGAATCGGTGCTGGCCGAATCGGCGGCGCGCGGCGCGCCGGTGCAGGCGGTGCTGCATCTGGCCGGCAGCAAGGCGGTGGGCGAGTCGGTGGCCGATCCGCTCAAGTACTACGACAACAACGTCGGCGGCTCCGTGACGCTATTGCGCGCCATGCGCGAGGCGGGCGTGGCGCGCATGGTGTTCAGTTCTTCGGCCACTGTCTACGGCGAGCCCCACTTCCTGCCGCTCACCGAGGCGCATCCGCTGGCGCCGACCAACCCCTACGGCCGCACCAAGCTGATGGTGGAGGAAGCGCTGCGTGACGTTTGCGCGGCCGATCCCGCGTTCAGCGCGGTGACGTTGCGCTACTTCAATCCCATCGGGGCGCATCCGAGCGGCCAGATCGGGGAAAGTCCGCGCGACATTCCGAACAATCTGTTCCCCTACATCACCCAGGTGGCGGTGGGGCGCCAGCCGTTCCTGCGGGTGTTCGGCGACGATTACGAGACGGCCGACGGCACGGGCGTGCGCGACTACCTGCACGTGATGGACCTGGCGCAGGGGCATGTGCAGGCGCTGGCCTATTCGGAGCGCCATCCCGGGTTCGTGGCGATCAATCTGGGCACGGGGCAGGGCACCAGCGTGCTGGAGCTGGTGCATGCGTTCGAGCGGGTCAACGGCTGCCGGATTCCCGTGCGCCCGCAAGCCAGGCGTCCCGGCGACGTCGAGAAAATGTGGACCGATCCTGCGCTGGCGGCATCTTTGTTCGGCTGGCGCAGCACGCATGACGTGGACGCGATGTGCGCGGACGGCTGGCGCTGGCAGCAGGGCAACCCACAGGGCTACGAACAGGACACAGGGACATAACCCCTGCGCCGTATCGGATGGATTCCGCGAAACCGGCGCGAGCGGTTACAGTTGACGGAAATATTGCGAAGCAGCATTGCCCGGCGGCCTGGCCGCCGCGGCCGTGCACCGTCAACGAGGCGCACCCATGTTTGAATTCAATCCCTCTACCGGCTTCCTGCAGGAGCCGCAGTCATGAGCGGGCCGACCTACAGCGCGCCGGCCCACTGGAACCTGGACAGCATCGTCTCCGGCCTGCGCGAAGCGCGCGTGGCCTGGCGCGGTCCCCGCGGCCGCCTGCGCGAAGACGCCGGCCTGCGCGAATTCCCGTCGCAGGAAAGCCTGCGCCAGATCGTCAAGGACCTCTGTGGCGCCTTGTTCCCGATGCGCCTGGGTCCGATCGACCTGCGCGAGGAGGTCGAGGACTTTTACGTCGGCCACACCATCGGCGCGGCGCTCGACGCGCTGCTGCACCAGGTCTGTCTGGAACTGCAGTACGTGGGCCGGCCCGAACAGACCGGGCCCGCGGATGCGCGCCAGCGCGCCATCGAGATCGTGCGCCAGTTCGGCGCCGAGCTGCCGCGCGTGCGCGCCGCGCTGGACCTGGACGTGACCGCGGCCTATCAGGGCGACCCGGCCGCGCACAACGTGGACGAGGTCCTGCTGTGCTATCCGGGCGTGGCGGCGATGATCCACCACCGTCTGGCCAATGTGCTGTATCGCCTGGGCGCGCCGATGCTGGCGCGCATCGTGGCGGAAATCGCGCATGCGGATACGGGCATCGACATCCACCCGGGCGCCACCATCGGCCGCAGCTTCTTCATTGACCACGGCACCGGCGTCGTGATCGGCGAGACCGCCATCATCGGCGACCGCGTGCGCCTCTATCAAATGGTCACGCTGGGCGCCAAGCGCTTCCCGCCCGGGGAAAACGGCGAACTCAAGAAGGGCCTGGCGCGCCACCCCTTGATCGAGGACGACGTGGTGATCTACGCTGGCGCGACGATTCTCGGCCGCGTCACCATCGGCAAGGGTTCGACCATCGGCGGCAACGTCTGGCTGACCCGCAGCGTGCCGCCGGGCAGCAACGTGACCCAGGCCAGCCTGGTCAGCGACATGCCCGACTGCGGCCTGGGCGGCTGAGCAGCTTGAGGCCGCTGCCCTCCTTGCGCAGCGGCCGGCCCTGAGGAGCCTGGATGGACACTCGAGTCTCTGATCTGGCCGCGCTGCGCGGCTTTGTCGACCGCCACCCGCGGCTGTTCGTGCTGACGGGAGCGGGCGTCAGCACCGACTCCGGCATCCCCGACTACCGTGACACCGAAGGCGAATGGAAGCGCAAGCCGCCCATGACGCTGCAAACCTTCATGGGCGGCGAACTGGCGCGGGCGCGCTATTGGGCGCGCAGCATGGTGGGCTGGCGCCGTTTCGGCCAGGTGCAGCCCAATGCCTCGCACCGGGCGCTGGCGCGGCTGGAATCGCGCGGCCGCGTTTCGGTGCTGGTGACGCAGAACGTCGATGGCCTGCACGAGGCCGCCGGCAGCCGCGACGTCGTGGACCTGCACGGCCGGCTGGACGAGGTGCGTTGCATGGCCTGCGATTGGCGCGGCGGCCGCCAGGCCTGGCAAGAGGCGCTGCAGGACGGCAATCCCGAATGGACGCTGCTGGAAGCCTCGGACGCGCCTGACGGCGACGCCGACCTGGAAGGCGAGGACTTTGCGCAATTTCAGGTCCCGCCCTGTCCGCGCTGTCGCGGCATCGTCAAACCGGACGTGGTTTTTTTTGGTGAAACCGTGCCGCGCGAGCGCGTGGACCACGCCAACGCCGGCCTCATGAACGCCGACGCGGTGCTGGTGGTGGGGTCATCGTTGATGGTGTATTCCGGCTACCGCTTCGTCAGCGCCGCGTCGCGCAACGGCATGCCGATAGCTGCCATCAACCTGGGGCGCACCCGCGCCGACAGCATGCTTACCCTGAAAGTGGAACTGCCCTGCGCCGTGGCGCTGGACGCGCTGTAACACGCCCTAGGGCCGGCCGGTTTTTGACCGGTCTAAGCAAGTGCTTGCCCTGCAAAGGTTTTTTTCCGCTGTTACAGACCTTTCCATAGGGTTGTCCACAGGAACTGGGGATAACTCCTAGGGATAACCCCGAGTTTTCGACCTTTTTCGGGCAGGGTTTGTCAAGTCTCGGCGGCGTCCGCCATGTCCCCCATTAGCGCCTTGCGGGCCGCGTGCCAGCTGCCGGCGTCCGGGGCGTACAGCAGGCCGCCGGTGCGGTGCGTGGGCTTGTAGGGGGAGCCGTCGAAGTGGGCCGCGTAGCCGCCGGCTTCGCGGTGCAGCAGCCAGCCGGCTGCGTGGTCCCAGGCCGTCAACTGGTTGTAGAACGCGATGTGGCAGTGCCCGGCGGCCAGCATGCGGTACTCATGCGCGGCGCAACGCAGCGAGGCGGTGCTGCCCAGGCGCGACAGGTTGCTGTTGACGGTGGTGCGCATTGGTTCGGGCAGGGCGCCGGTCGAGATCAGGCCGTCCATGTCTTCGGGCGGCGCGGGGCTGGCCACCGCGAGCTGGGCCTGCTTGCCGTTTTCATATTCCATCCAGGCGCCTTCGCCGCGCACGGCGAGCGCGCTGTCGCGGCTGACCGGGTCGTAGATGACGCCCGCGATCACGTCGCCGCGATGGCAGGCGGCGATCATCATGCCGAAGAGAGGCAGGCCCGCGACGTAGTTGCGGGTGCCGTCGATGGGGTCGATCAGGAAGGCCAGGTCGGCGTCGACCAGCATGTTCAGCAGCGCGGGATTGCGGGCCGAGGCTTCTTCGCCGATCAGCACGGCGCCCGGATGCAGTTTGGCCAGGCGCGCGGCGATCAGGCGCTCGGCGGCTTCGTCCGCGTCGGTCACCAGGTCGCGGGCGGAGCTTTTGCCGCGCACCGCGCCTTCCGGCAGATTGCGAAAGCGCGGCATGACTTCCGTCTGCGCGGTTTCGGCCAGGATAGCGGCAAGCCGGCGGGTGTCCTCGCGGGTGAAGGTTCTGCTCATACGGACTCGTTCGGTCAGGGAACGCGCAAATCTACCATGCCCGGCGCAGGCCGCGATGCAACATATCGGACTCCCGCCAGCACGCCGGGGAAATGCAAGCGGCCCCCGCCGGCAGAAACCGGCGGGGGCCGCAGTGCGCCAGGGGCCGTCAGGCGCCCAGGTCCACGCAGAGGTACTTGATCTCCAGGTACTCTTCGATGCCGTACTTCGAGCCTTCGCGGCCCAGGCCGGATTGCTTGACGCCGCCGAACGGACCGACTTCATTGGAGATGATGCCGGTGTTGATGCCGACGATGCCGTACTCCAGGGCCTCGGACACGCGCCAGATGCGGGCGTAGTCGCGGGTGAAGAAGTAGGCGGCCAGACCGAAGATGGTGTCGTTGGCCATGCCGATGACTTCCGCTTCGGTTTCGAAGCGGAACAGCGGGGCCACCGGGCCGAAGGTTTCCTCGGTCGCGAAGCGCATGGACTGGGTCACGTCGCGCACCACGGTCGGTTCGAAGAAGGTGCCGCCCAGCGCGTGGGGCTTGCCGCCGGCGATCACCTTGGCGCCGTGCGCGGTGGCGTCGGCGATGTGCTCCTGCACCTTTTCCACGGCGCTGCTGTCGATCAGCGGACCCTGGGTCACGCCGTCGGCGAAGCCGTCGCCGACCTTCATGGCTTCGACCTTGGCGACCAGGCGCTTGGCGATTTCTTCGTACACGCCGGCCTGCACGTAGATGCGGTTGGCGCAGACGCAGGTCTGGCCCGCATTGCGGTACTTGGAAGCCAGGATGCCGTCGACCGCGCGGTCCAGGTCAGCGTCGTCGAACACGATGAAGGGCGCATTGCCGCCCAGTTCCAGCGACAGCTTCTTGATGGTGGGCGCGCATTGCTCCATCAGCGTGCGGCCGACTTCGGTGGAGCCGGTGAAGCTCAGCTTGCGCACCACGTCGCTTTCGCACAGGGCCGCGCCGATTTCGCGCGAGCTGCCAGTGATGACGTGGAACACGCCTGCGGGCACGCCGGCTTCTTCAGCCAGCACGGCCAGCGCCAGCGCGGTCAGCGGGGTCTGCTGGGCGGGCTTGACCACCATGGTGCAGCCGGCGGCCAGGGCCGGGCCGACCTTGCGGGTGATCATGGCGGCGGGGAAGTTCCACGGCGTGATCGCGGCGGTGACGCCGATGGGCTGCTTGAGCGCCATCAGGCGCTGGCCGGCCTTGGGGCTTTGCAGGATGTCGCCGTCGATGCGCTTGGCTTCTTCGCCGAACCACTCCAGGAACGAGGCGGCGTAGGCGATTTCGCCGGCGGCTTCGGTCACGGGCTTGCCCTGCTCGGACGTCATGATGGCGGCCAGGTCCTGCTGGTTCTGCATCATGAGCTGGGCCCACTTCAGCAGGATGGCGGCGCGTTCCTTGCCGGTCTTGGCGCTCCAGGCGGGCAGGGCGGCCTCGGCGCTGGCGATGGCCTGTTCGGCTTCCTTGCGGCCCAGCTTGGGCACCGACACGATGGTCTTGCCGGTGGAGGGATTGTCCACGGGGATGGACGGGCCGTTGCCGGCGGCTACCCACTTGCCGTCGATGTAGCAGGCGTCGCGCAGCAGATCGGGGCGCGCCAGGGGATGGGTCAGTGCGGTCATTATTGGAGTCTCCTTGAAGGGATGCGGTGGGCCAGGAAACGGCTTGCGGGCGTGGCGGCTGATCCGCTACGCCCGCAAAACTTGTGCCTGCCCGCCGGAATACCGGTAGTTCAGGTCCTGTGCGTCAGGCGGCGAGCGCCTCGGACAGGATGGCCAGTGCGCGATCGAACTGGGCGTCGGGGATGGTCAAGGGGTACAGGAAGCGCAGGACGTTGCCGTACACACCGCAGCTTAGCAAAATCAGACCCTTTTCGATGGCGCGGGCTTGCACGCGCTTGACCGCTTCGGCGTCCGGCTTGCCGGTGGCGGGATCGTTCAGTTCCAGGGCGACCATGGAGCCCAGGCCGCGCACGTCGGCGATGCCCGGCACCTTGGCGCGCAGGCCTTCCAGATGCGCGCGCAGCTTGTCGCCCAGGGCGACGGCGCGTTCGCACAGCTTTTCCTCGGCGATCACGTCCAGCACTGCATGCGCCGCGGCGACCGCCAGCGGGTTGCCGGCATAGGTGCCGCCCAGGCCGCCGGCGGCGGGCGCGTCCATGACGTCAGCGCGGCCGACCACGCCCGAGATCGGGAAGCCGCCGCCCAGGCTCTTGGCCATGGTGATCAGGTCGGCCTGGACCGAGTGGTGTTCCATGGCGAACAGCTTGCCGGTGCGGCCGAAGCCGGTCTGGACTTCGTCGGCGATCAGCAGGATGCCGTGCTCGTCGCAGATCTTGCGCAGCGCCGTCATCAGTTCAGGCGGGGTGATGTTGAAGCCGCCTTCGCCCTGGACAGGTTCGAGAATGATGGCCGCGACGCGCTTGGGATCGATGTCGCACTTGAACAGCAGGTCCAGCCCCTTGAGCGAGTCCGCCACGGTGATGGACTGGGTGGCGTTGGGGAAGGGCACGTGATAAATGTCGCCCGGCATCGGGCCGAACGACAGCTTGTACGGGGCGACCTTGCCGGTCAGCGCCATGCCCAGCATGGTGCGGCCATGGAACGAGCCCGAGAAGGCGATGACGCCCGAGCGGCCGGTGGCCGAGCGCGCGATCTTGATGGCGTTTTCGACGGCTTCGACGCCGGTGGTGAAGAAGGCGCTCTTCTTCAGGCCGTCGATGGGGGCGAGGCGGTTGATGCGCTCGGCCAGCGAGACATAGCCTTCGTACGGCACGATCTGGTAGGCCGTGTGCGTGAAGTTGTCCAGCTGCGCGGCGACCGCGGCCTTGATCTTCGGGTGCAGGTGGCCCGTGTTCAGGACGGCGATGCCGCCTGCGAAATCGATGTATTCCTTGCCATTGGCATCCCACAGGGTGGCGTTTTCGGCGCGCACCGCGTAGAAGTCGCACATGACGCCGACGCCACGCGGCGTGGCCAGGGAACGGCGGGTATTCAGGTCCTGATTCTTCATCTCAGCCTCGGAGAGCATGATGGGCGGGAAAACCTTATTTAATGCTACGATGGCCCCATTTGTGGGAACCACTTTTATAAATCGGGTAGAACCAATTGCGGTCCATAGTCGGTGACTTGCTGCAGCTGCGGCTGGCGGACGGCTCCAGCGAGCCCATGAACAAGCGGCTGTACCGCGGCATCCGTGAAGCCATCCTGGATGGAGCCATTGCCGCGGACTCGCGCCTGCCCGCGTCGCGCGACCTGGCGGCCGAGCTCGGCATCGCCCGCAACACGGTGGTTCACGTCTACAGCCAGCTGCTGGCTGAAGGCTACACCCGCAGCCGCCAGGGCAACGGCACCTTCGTCAACGCCTCGGTGCCGGATTCCTACCTGGCCAGCGGCCGGCGCAAGCGCCAGCCGCCGCCCGCGCAGCCGCGCCCGGCGCTGTCGCCGCGTGGCGCCGCCATCGTCGATGGCGTCTCGGCCTCGCCCTACCAGTGGGGCGCCTTCATGCCCGGCGTGCCCGACCTGACCGAATTCCCGCACAAGAAGTTCGGCCGCATCTTCAGCGCCTTGTGGCGCAATCCCTCGCCCGACCTGCTGACCTACGCCTACGGCGGCGGGCTGCCGGCCCTGCGCGAGGCGCTGGCCCAGCATCTGGCGCTGACCCGCTCGATCGATTGCGATCCCGAGCAGATCATCATCACCGAAGGTTCGCATCAGGCCATCGACCTGACCACCCGCATCCTGGGCGAGGCCGGCGAGACCGCCTGGGTCGAGGATCCGGGCTACTGGGGGGCGCGCACCATCCTGCAGGCCAACGGCCTGCACACCGTGCATCTGCCGGTGGACGAGGAAGGCATGCGCCTGCCGGAAACCGTTGGCACGCCGCCGCGCTTCATCTTCGTCACGCCCTCGCACCAGTATCCGCTGGGGCCGGTCATGTCGCTGACGCGCCGGCGCCAGCTGCTGGCGGTGGCGCGGCAAAGCGGCAGCTGGATCATCGAAGACGACTACGACAGCGAATTCCGCTTCTCCGGCCGGCCCATCGCTTCGCTGCTGGGGCTGGAACCGGACGCGCCTGTGATCTATATGGGCACCTTCAGCAAGACCTTGTATCCGGGCCTGCGCGTGGGCTATCTGGTGCTGCCCAAGACCTTGACCGCCGCGTTCCAGGCGGCGCACGCGGAGCTCTACCGCGAAGGCCACCTGATGACGCACGCGGCCCTGGCCACGTTCATCTCGGAAGGCCACTACGCCGCCCACATCCGCCGCATGCGCATGCTGTATGGACGGCGCCGCGCCATGCTGGTCAATCTGATCGAACGCCGGCTGGGGCCGGATTGGCTGCATCGCGACGCCAGCATGGCGGGGCTGCACCTGGTGCTGACGCTGCCGCAGGACATGGACGACCTGCGCGTGGTGGATGTGGCGCGCAGCAAGGGCGTGCTGACGCGCGCGCTGTCGCGCTACTACGTCAACGACGAAGGCCGCCGGCCTGGCCTGCTGCTGGGCTACGCCTGCGTGCCCGAGCATGACATCGCGCGCAAGTTCGAGGTGTTGCTGGACAGCCTGAACGAAGTGGCGCGCGCGTCCGCCGCGGCGCAGCCCGTGGCCGCGTCAGGCGGGCGCTAGCGCTGCCGCGAAGGCCGCGGCGTTGCGCATGCCCTGGTCTTCGAAGTTGGTGTTGAACACCGCGTGCGCCTGGGCGCTTTGCGCCGCCAGGCGTGAGAAGCGCTCGGCCAGCTCGGCCAGTTCCTGTTCCGAGTATTCGTATTGGAAGCGGCCCGAGGACGCTGCGCCGGACACGTTCCAGGTGGCCGTGTTGCGCCCATGCAGGCGCAGCAGCGTCAGTTCCGGATGGGTGCATTCCCAGACCGCGGGTACGGTGTTGTCGAACCCTTGCGGACTGTCGACCACCGTATGGACCACCCCGAGATCGCGTTCGAAGGCCAGGGTGTCCGCGGTGGCGGCGGGCGAATCGAACCAACTGCGGTGGCGGAATTCCACCGACACCAGGTGTTCTTCCATGCGGCGCGCGCAGTCGGCCACCCGCGCCCGGCCGCGCGCATCGCGCCGAATCCAGGGCGGAAACTGGAAATGCACCGCGCCCAGCTTGCCGGCCATGCGCAAGGGCTCCAGCGCAAGCTGGTAGCGGCGCCAGAGTTCGTCGCGCAGGTCGGCGGGCATGCGGTCGTGGTAGATGACGGGTTCCGGCCAGTCAGGGAGTTCGCGCCGGATGTCCGCGGGCAATGCGGACAGCGGCGTCTGATGGCCGGTGAACAGCCGGAAGGCCTTGATGTTGAAGACGAAATCGTCCGGCGTGCGCTGCGCCCACAAGTAGGCGTTTTCGGCCGTGGGCATGGCGTAATAGCTGGAATCGACCTCCGCCATGGGAAAGCGCGAAGCATAGAAGCGCAGCCGCGCTTCGGCGCTGCGGACCTCGGGCGGGTAGAAGCGGCCGCAGGCCAGCAGGGTGGGGTCGGTCCAGGAGGCGGTGCCGCTCAAGAGGCGCATGGCCACAGGCAAATCAGACTTTATCGAAAAAATTCTGTATAAATATACAGTGTTCATCCGTAGCCCGGCAATGTCCGGGCTCGCCGTTTTCAGAGGCCGCCATGCTGCGGCCCCGTCCCATGTCCGACCAAACCGATACGTCCAACCCGTCCGCCGAACGTCCCGATCCCCTGGCCGATCTCAATCCCGCCCAACGCGAGGCCGCCGAGTTTGGCGTGGCCGGCGCGCCGGGGGACGACGGTCCCCTGCTGGTGATCGCCGGGGCCGGCTCGGGCAAGACCAATACGCTGGCCCACCGGGTCGCGCACCTGATCCTGAACGGCGCCGATCCCCAGCGCATGCTGCTGTTGACCTTCTCGCGCCGCGCGGCGCTGGAAATGGAGCGGCGCGTGGGCTCGGTGCTGCAGCGGGTGATGCGGCTGCGCGCCACGCAGCAGGCGCCGTCGCTGCCCTGGGCCGGCACCTTCCACGCCATCGGCGCGCGCCTGCTGCGCGATTGCGCGCAACGCATCGGCCTGTCCGAAGCCTTCACCATCCATGATCGCGGCGACGCCGAGGACCTGATGGGCATGGTGCGCCACGAGCTGGGCCTGTCGTCCACCAAGTCGCGCTTTCCGCTCAAGGGCACCTGCCTGGCCATCTATTCGCGCGTGGTCAACAGCCAGACGCCGGTGGCCGACGTGCTGAAGACCTCCTTCCCCTGGTGCGCCCAATGGGAAGACGAACTCAAGAACCTGTTCCGCGCCTACGTCGCGGCCAAGCAGGACCAGCAGGTGCTGGACTACGACGACCTGCTGCTGTACTGGGCCGAGATGATGGGCGATTCCGGCATCGCGGCCGACGTGGGGGCGCGCTTCGACCACGTGCTGGTGGACGAATACCAGGACACCAACCGTCTGCAGTCCGCCATCCTGCTGGCGATGAAACCCGACGGCCGCGGTTTGACGGTGGTGGGCGACGATGCCCAATCCATCTATTCGTTCCGCGCGGCCACGGTGCGCAACATCCTGGATTTTCCGAACCAGTTTCCCAACCCGGCCCGGGTCATCACGCTGGACCGCAACTACCGTTCGACCCAACCCATCCTGAACGCCTCCAATGCCGTGATCGGCCTGGCCACGGAGCGCTACGCCAAGGACCTGTGGACCGACCGCCAGTCGTCCCAGTTGCCTGAACTGGTGACGGTCAGCGACGAAGCCGGCCAGGCGCGCTGGGTGGCCGACCAGGTGCTGGCGCAGCGCGAGGGCGGGGCCACGCTCAAGTCGCAGGCGGCGCTGTTCCGCACCGCCAGCCACAGCGCCGCGCTGGAACTGGAGCTGACCCGGCGCAACATTCCCTTCGTGAAGTTCGGCGGCCTGCGCTTCCTGGAGGCCGCGCACGTGAAGGACCTGTTGTCGATATTGCGCTGGGCGGAGAATCCGCGCGGCCGCATGGCGGGCTTTCGCGTGGCGCAGTTGCTGCCGGGCATCGGACCCGCCACGGCCGGCAAGCTGATGGACGCCATGTCCGCCTCCGCCGAACCGCTGCGCGCGTTGCGTGAATTCAAGCCGGGCGCGGCGGCGCAGGAAGAGTGGGGCGCTTTCGCCGATACCTATGCGGCCTTGTGCGATCCCGCGCTGAAATGGCCCGCCGACGTGGACCTGGCCCTGCGCTGGTATGGCGCGCAACTGGAACGGCTGTACGACGATGCGCGCGTGCGCCGCGCGGACCTGGACCAGCTGGTGCGCATCGCCGCGGGCTACGGCACGCGCGAACGCTTTCTTACCGAGCTGACGCTGGATCCGCCGGACGCCACCAGCGACGAGTCCGGCGCGCCGCATCGCGACGAGGACTACATGATCCTGTCCACCATCCATTCCGCCAAGGGCCAGGAATGGAAGGCGGTCTACGTCCTGAACGTGGTGGACGGCTGCATCCCGTCGGACATGAGCACCGGCACGGCCGAGGAAATCGAGGAAGAGCGCCGCCTGCTGTATGTGGCGATGACGCGCGCCAAGGAACGGCTGCAGCTCATCGTGCCGCAGCGCTTCTACGTGCACCAGCAGACCGGCATGGGCGACCGGCACGTCTACGGTTCGCGCACGCGCTACATCACCAATGCGATGCTGCCGCTGTTCGATCACTTGCCCAAGCTGCCGGATCTGCCCGCCGGGCGCGCAGCGCCCAAGGAGCCGCAGGCGCCCAGCGTGGATGTGGCCAAGCGGGTGCGCAACCTGTTCTCGTAGGCTGGGCTATCATCGGCCGATACACAAGCTGTCCGGTCGGGATCGCATTGACCAAGGGTGTTTATGTCTACTGAAGAACAGGCCGCCGACGACTCGAAACGAGAGGTCGTCGCATCGATCGCCTACGTGAACGGACGGCGGGAGCGCGAGGTTCCCATCGATCAGGTCGCCCAGTACGTCAGCCAGGACCACGGCATGCTGTGGATCGGCCTGCGCAATCCGCGCCCGGAAGTGCTGGCCAAGGTCGCCAGCGAACTCGGCGCCTGCGACAAGAACCAGGAAGAAATGCTGGAAGCCCACCGGCGGCCGAAGATCATCGACTACGGCAACATGATCCTCATCGTCGCCATCACGGTCGAGGTCGAGGCCGAGCGCCCCATCTTCGGCGAGACCCAGTTCCTGATCGGCGACGGCTTCCTGGTCACGGTGCGGCGCGGCGCGACCGCCGGCCATAGCCCCTTGCGCGAACGTCTGGAAGCCTCGCCCGACCTGCTCAAGCGCGGCAGCGACTATGTGGCTTCCGAGCTGCTGGACTGGCTGGTGGACCGTTATGTGGCGGCCGCCGGCAAGATCGAGTCCGTGGTCGAGGGCGCCGAACAGAAGCTGCTGATCCGCGGCGCCAAGGACTCCGACATCCGCAGGCTGTACCGGCAGCGCCGCGACTTGCTGCGCATCCATACCGTGGTGTCGCCGCTGGCCGAGATCTGCCGCCGCCTGGCGCGGGTCGAGATGTCGGCGGTGGACGAGCATGCCCGTCCGTATTTCGGCGAGGTCGCCGACCGCGTGCTGCGCGTGGATGAGCTTTTCAACTCGCTGCGCGAATCCCTGGCCTTCGCCTTTGAAGCCAGCCTGATGATAGGCCAGGCCGCGCAGAACGACACCACGCGCAAGCTGGCGTCCTGGGCCGCCATCCTGGCGGTGCCCACGGCCATTGCCGGCATCTACGGCATGAACTTCGAGTTCATGCCCGAACTGAAATCGCCCTGGGGCTATCCGATCACGCTGGGCGTGATCGTGTCGATCTGTTCGGTCCTGTATTGGCGCTTCCGCAAGTCCGGCTGGCTGTAGGAGGGGGGCAGCGCGCAGGGCCGCCGGCGGCCAGCGCGCGCAACCCGCCGGCCGGGCGCGACTCCACGTCCCGCCTTTATGGCAAACTGCCTGCGTTTTCCTACCTGGAGCCCGGCTGGTGCGCGGCAAATCTCCCTTACGCGGCGGCAGCAAGCTGACCGCCCTGATCGTCGCCGTGATCCTCGCGGCGGCGGGCGCCATCGTCAACTGGCTGCAGCCTTCGGAAAGAGATGGGCGCACCGAACGTCCGGCCCCTTCCACACAGGGCCGGCCCGGCGCGACGCTGGCTGGCGGCGTCCCGCAGGGCAGCTACACGCTCACCGGCACGATCGTGAACGTGGCCGACGGCGATACCGTGACCCTGCGCGCGCCCGACGGCCAGCACCGCATCCGCATGGACAGCATCGATGCTCCCGAAGAGGGCCACGGGTCCGATCAACCCGGACAGCCTTATGCCGAGGCTTCGCGCAAGAACCTGGCCGGCCTGGTCGCAGGCAAGACGCTCACCGCGCAATGCTACGAGAAGGATCAGTACGGCCGGGAAGTCTGCGCCCTGATCCTGGATGACGGCCGCTCGGCCAACCGCCTGCAAGTGGAGGCCGGTTACGCCTGGGCCTATACGGCGCGCCAGGGGGACTACCTGCGCGACAAGGCCATGCCGGACCTGCAGCGCCAGGCCAAGGCGGCCGGGCGCGGCCTGTGGGCGCAGCCCGGCGCCATGCAACCCTGGAAGTGGCGCTACGACTGCTGGCGGCAGCGCCAGTGCGGCTGAACCCGCGCGGGCCGGCCCGGAACGCCGCGCCCAAGCGCCGCCAGCCCTGGGGGATGCCTGGGTATGGTCCCCGGCCCGTGTTTGCTATCCTCTGTCGCAACGATTCGAAGGGAAGGTTTCCATGCGTGCATTGAAGCGGCTCTGGGCGGCGGCCATGCTGCTGTCGCTGGCGTTGGCGGGCTGCTCGCAAGAAAGCCCCATCAACAGCCCCTATCCGTCCGGCGCCGAAAGCCAGAACACGCTGTTTTCCGCCTTCGTCAAACGCTCTCCGAAGTACCTGGATCCGGCCAGCTCTTATTCCGGCGACGAGACCCCTTATACGTACAACATCTATGAGACGCTGTACGGCTACCACTACCTGAAGCGGCCCTACGAACTGGTGCCGCGCGCGGCGGCGTCGATCGACCCGCCCGTCTACCTGGACGCGCAGGGCAACACGCTGCCCGCCGACACGCCCGGCGAGCAGATCGCGCAAAGCATCTACGACATCAAGATCCGGCCGGGGGCGCGCTTTGCGCCGCATCCGGCATTCGCCCGCAAGACCGACGGCAGCTACGACTACTTCCCGCTGGCGCCAGGCGAACTGGACGACAAGTTCTACATTCCCGATTTCCCGCGCACCGGCACGCGCGAACTGACGGCCGACGATTACGTCTACGCGTTCCGGCGCCTGGTCAGCCCGCGCGTGGTGTCGCCGATCTCCAGCCTCATGACCGAGCATGTGACGGGCCTGAAGGAGTATGCGGACCGGCTGCGCCAGCGCGACCAGGCGCTGCGGCAAGACATGCCGGGCGGCGCCGGCGCGCCGCCCTGGCTGGATCTGCGCGAGGCCGACGGCTTTACGGGCGTGCAGGCGCTGGATCCGCATACGCTGCGCATCCGCGTCAACGGCAAGTACCCGCAGTTCAAGTACTGGCTGGCCATGACCTTCACCGCGCCCATCCCCTGGGAGGCCGATCGCTTCTACAGCCAGCCCGGCATGGCGGCGCACGACCTGTCGTTCAATACGTGGCCGGTCGGCACCGGCCCCTACATGCTGGTGGAGTCGCTGCAGAACCGCCGCCACGTGCTGGGCCGCAACCCCAACTTCCACGGCGAACCCTATCCCTGCGAAGGCGAGCCCGGCGACGCGGCCGCGGGGTTGCTGGCCGACTGCGGCAAGCCCACGCCCTTCATCGACCGCGCGGAATTCAGCGTCGAAAAGGAAGCCATCCCCCTGACCGGCAAGTTCCTGCAGGGCTATTACGACGTGCCGCAGATCGAGCGCGGCGAGTACGGCGTGGCCATGCTGGTCGCGGCGGGCGACAGCCAGGACAAGGCGCGCCTGTACAACGAACACGGCATCAAGCTGCCCACGACCGTCGAGACCGCCAACTGGTACATGGGCTTCAACTGGCTGGACCCGGTGGTGGGCAAGGGCGACACGCCGGAACAGGAAGAAAGGAACCGCAAGCTGCGCCAGGCCATCAGCATCGCCTTCGACTGGGAAGAGTACGTCGCGGTGTTCGAAAACAGCCAGGCATCGGTGGCCTACGGCCCGGTGCCGCCGGGCGTGCTCGGCTACCGCGAGCCGCCCGAAGGCGTGAACCCGGTGGTCTACAACCTGGTCGACGGCAAGCCCGTGCGCAAGTCCGTGGACGTTGCCCGCCGCCTGCTGGCCGAGGCCGGCTACCCAGACGGCCGCAACGCCCAGACCGGCGCGCCGCTGGTGCTCTATTACGACTCGATGCAGGGCGGCGGCTCCAATCCGCAGTTCGACTGGATGCGGCGCCAGATGGCCAAGATCGGCGTGCAGCTGGACGTGCGCGCCACCGACTACAACCGCTTCCAGGACAAGATGATGCGAGGGTCCGCGCAGATCTTCCTGTGGGGCTGGAACGCCGACTACCCCGACGCCGAGAACTTCCTGTTCCTGCTTTACGGTCCCAATGCCAAGGCCAAGGGCGGCGGCGAGAACGCGGCCAACTACGCCAGTCCCGAATATGACCGCCTCTTCGAACAGATGAAGTTCCTGGACGATGGCCCGGAAAAGGAACAGCTCATCGCCAAGATGACCGCCATCGTGCAGCGCGACGCGCCCTGGATGTTCGGCTACTTCCCGATGTCGGGCGGCGCCTACCAGCAGTGGGTCGGCAATGCCAAGCCGACCCAGATGGTGCGCAATACGCTGCAGTACATGAAGATAGACCCGGTCCTGCGGCAGCAGAAGATCGACGAGTGGAATTATCCGAGGTGGTGGCCGATAGGCCTGTTCGCGCTATTGCTGGCGCTGGCGATATGGCCGTCGTATGTGGCGCTGAAGCGGCGTGAACGCCAGACGGCATTCGCGCCGGCCCTGGGCAAGGAGCATCAATCATGATCGGCTATGTGATCCGCCGGTTGCTGTACGGCGTGCTGATCCTGATCGGCGTGAATCTCTTCACCTTCATCCTGTTCTTCGCCGTGAACACGCCCGACGACATGGCGCGGCTGGCCATCGGCGGGCAGCGCGCCAACCAGGAAGCCGTGGAGAAATGGAAGGTCGAGCGCGGCTACGACAAGCCGCTGTTCTTCAATGCCAAGGCTCGAGGCGCGGCGCAACTGACCGACACGGTGTTCTACCAGCGTTCGGTGCCCTTGCTGGTCATGGACTTCGGCGCGTCCGACGGCGGGCGCGACATCGGCCGCGAGATCAAGACGCGCATGGGGCCCAGCCTGGCGCTGGCGGTGCCCACCTTCTTCCTGGGGCTCTTCGTCAGCATCGTCTTTTCCCTGACGCTGGTGTATTTCCGCGCCACTCGGCTCGACTTCTGGGGCGTGGTGGTCTGCGTGCTGCTGTTGTCCATCTCCAGCCTGTTCTACATCATCGCCGGCCAATGGGTCTTTGCGAAGCTGTTGCGGCTGGTGCCGTTCTCGGGCTTTTCGGGCGGGCTGGACGTGGTCAAGTTCCTGGCGCTGCCGGTGCTGGTCGCGATCGTGTCGCGGCTGGGGCCGGAGGCGCGCTTCTACCGCACCCTGTTCCTGGAGGAGATCGGCAAGGACTATGTGCGCACCGCGCGTTCCAAGGGCCTGGCTGAACGCGTCGTGCTGTTCCGGCACGTGCTGCGCAACGCCATGTTGCCCATCCTGACCAGCACGGTGGCCGCGTTGCCGCTGCTGTTCATGGGCAGCCTGATCGCGGAGTCCTTCTTCGGCATTCCCGGCCTGGGCAGCTACACCATCGACGCCATCAACGCGCAGGACTTCTCCATCGTGCGCGCCATGGTGTTCCTGGGCGCCGCCCTCTACATCGTGGGGCTGATCCTGGCCGACATTTCCTACACGCTGGCCGACCCCCGCGTCCGATTCGAGTAGCCGCCATGCCCAAGTTCGTCTTCCTCTGGACCGATATCGCGCTGTGGCTCATGGCGCTGGGCGCGCTGGCCTATGTATGGCATGTGCGCCGCAGCCCGAACCTGCGCGCGACCTGGGCGCGCGTGGCGCGCGACACGCCGGCCATGTGCTCGGCGGTGATTCTGGCCGCGTTCGTGGTGGTGGGCCTGCTGGATTCGGTGCATTACCGGCCGCTGCTGCCGCCGGCCCCCAGCGCCGCGGCCGACGCGCCGCCGGCCTATGCGCCCGCGGTGCGCTCGGCGCTGGACGGACTGCTCACGGGTTCCGTGCTGACCACGCCGGAAAAGACCTATTCCGAGCCTTTGGCGATACGGCAGTTCACCAAGGAAACCATGCTCGTCAACGACAAGCCGGTGCGCGACTTTCCCCGGCTGCGGGGAGCGGGCGTGCATCTGGAAGACGCCGACCGCGACCACCTGGGCGATGTCGCCAAGCGGCTCGGGCTGGGCTTGGCCGCAGGGCTGGCGGTGTCCGCCGCCGTGATCGGGCTGATGTACGCAGGCCTGGCCCGGCGGCGCGCCGCTAGGGCCGCCGACGAGGCGGCTTCGGACGTGCCCTGGCGCGCCATGGCCGTCACCTTCACGCTGCTGTGCCTGACGGCGGGCGCCCTGGCCGGCCTGTCCAGCGGCTATCACGCGCTGGGCACCGACCGCATCGGCAACGATGTGCTGTGGCAGGCCCTGAAGAGCATCCGCACCGCGCTGGTCATCGGCAGCCTCACCACCATCGCCATGCTGCCGCCGGCCATCGTCTTCGGCATCGCCGCCGGCTATTTCAAAGGCAAGGTCGACGACGGCATCCAGTACCTCTACACCACCATCACCTCGATTCCGGGCGTGCTGCTGGTGGCCGCCTGCGCGTTGATGATGCAGGTGTACATCGACAACCATGCCGACCTGTTCGACACCTCGGCCGCGCGCGCCGACCTGCGGCTGTTCCTGCTCTGCATGATCCTGGGCTTTACCGGCTGGGCCGGGCTGTGCCGCCTGCTGCGCGCCGAAACCCTCAAGCTGCGCGAGCTGGAATACGTGCAGGCGGCGCGGGCCTTCGGCGTTTCCCACTGGCGCATCATGACCCGTCATCTGCTGCCCAACGTGGCGCACCTGGTCCTGATCACCGTGGTGCTGGAATTCTCCGGCCTGGTCTTGTACGAGGCGGTGCTGTCCTATCTGGGCATAGGCGTGGATCCCAGCATGAACTCCTTCGGCTCCATGATCGATGGCGCCCGTCTGGAAATGTCCCGTGACCCGATGATCTGGTGGAACCTCTTGACCGCATTCCTGTTCATGCTGGCGCTGGTGCTGGCCGCCAACCTGTTCGCCGACGCGGTGCGCGACGCCTTTGATCCGCGCACGCGCCGCTACAAGCCCGGCCGCATGGCGCGCCTCGGCCTGTTCGGCCGCGCGCCGCGCACGGCCCTGGCGACCGATACGCGCCAGTCCCGCCGGGGAGATGCGCCATGAGCCAGGCTCCCTTGCTCGAAGTGCATGGCCTGGACGTCGATATCGCCGGCGAAAGCGGCATGACGCATGCGGTCAAGCGGCTGCAGCTGGCGATCTCCAGGCGGCAGACTTTCGCGCTGGTCGGCGAATCGGGTTGCGGCAAGAGCATGACGGCGCTGGCGCTGCTGCGCCTGCTGCCCGACGCCGGCCGCATCGTGGGCGGACAGATCGACCTGGACGGAGAAGACCTCAACCGCCTGCCGGAAAGCGCCATGCGCGGCGTGCGCGGCGGGCGCATCGGCATCATCTTCCAGGAACCGTCCACCAGCCTGAACCCGGTCATGCGGGTGGGCGACCAGATCATCGAAACGCTGATCGCCCATACGCCCCTGCGCGGCGCTGCCGCCCGCGCCCGCGCCGTGGACTGGCTGCGGCGGGTGGGCATTCCCGAGCCCGAGCGGCGCATCGACGACTATCCCTTCCAGTTCTCGGGCGGCCAGAAGCAGCGCGTCATGATCGCCATCGCGCTGGCGGCCGAGCCCTTGCTGCTCATCGCGGACGAGCCCACCACGGCGCTGGATGTCACCGTGCAGGCGCAGGTGCTGGATCTGCTGGCCGACATCCAGCGGGAAATGGGCATGGCGGTGCTGCTGATCACCCACGACCTGGCGGTGGTGAAGAACGTCGCCCACCACGTGGCGCTGATGCGCGGCGGCGAGATCGTCGAAAGCGCCGACGCCGGGGAGTTCTTCCGCGAGCCGAAGCACCCCTATGCGCGGCAGCTGTTCGAAGCGATCCCCACGTTCGAAAAGCGCGGCACGCCGCTTACGGAAAGCGGCCGCGAGGCCATGGCGCGAGACGCGGCCCGGGTGGCCGCCGACGCCCAGGCGCGCGATGCCGGCGTGGTACTGGACGTGCAGGACCTGAAGGTCCATTACCCCGTGCGCAAGGGGCCGCTGCGCCGCGTCGCGTCCTGGGTCAAGGCCGTGGACGGCGTGACCTTCACGCTGAAGGCCGGCGAAACGCTGGCCCTGCTGGGCGAGTCCGGCTGCGGCAAGACCACCACGGGCAAGGCGCTGCTGCGATTGATTGACGGCGCGCGCGTATCGGGCCGGGCCATGCTGCAGGGGCAGGACGTGCTGTCGGCGGACCGGCGCACGCTGCAGCGCCTGAGGCAGGACATCCAGATCGTCTTCCAGGATCCGTATGCCTCGCTCGATCCGCGCATGCGGGTAGGCGACATCCTGGATGAGGGGCTGGCGTCCCTGCGTGCCGGCATGGACAAGGAATCGCGCCGCGCGCATGCCGCAAGGCTGATCGAACGCGTGGGCCTGCCGTCCAATACCCTGGCGCGCTATCCGCACGAATTCTCGGGCGGCCAGCGCCAGCGGATCGCCATTGCGCGGGCGCTGGCGGTCGAACCCAAAGTGCTGATCTGCGATGAGCCCACGTCGGCGCTGGATGTCTCCGTGCAAGCCCAGATCCTGGACCTGCTGCGTGAATTGCAGCTTGAGCTGGGCATCGCCTATCTGTTCATCACGCACAACTTCGGCGTGGTCGAGTATCTGGCGGACCGCATCGCCGTCATGGACGGCGGGCGCATCATCGAATTGGGACAAGCCGATGCGGTGCTGCACGAGCCGCGCCAGGACATGACGCGCAGGCTGCTGGCCGCGGTGCCGCGCCTGCACTTCGGGCCGCCCGAAGCGGCCTGATGCGGCTCATGCGGCGGGGGCGGGGCCCCCGCCGCATGGTTACACGGGTTGGTGTGCGTTGCCTCTTTCCAGCCACGCCAGCGTGTCGCGCTTCAGGCTGCGGCCGCAACGCGTCAGGAATGCGTGCACCGCTTCCAGTTCCGCGGTGTCATAACCGCGTGCCGTGGTCGCGATGGCTTCGGCGATCCACTGCCGTTCCTGCGCCAGCGCCTGGCACGACTCCTCGACCGGCCGGATCACGATCATCCGGCGGTCCAGCGGGTGGCGGCCGCGCTGGACATAACCGGCCGCTTCCAGCCGGTTGATCAAGGCCGTCGCGCCGCCGGAGCTGATGCCCATCAACTGGGCCAGATGGCCGGTTGGAAGGGCATCGAACTCCATGACCAGCTCCAGCGCCTTCAGGTCCGCCAGGGGAATGCCCAGCTTTTCCGCCAGGGCCGACTGGCATGCCGCGTTGCAGGCGGCGAACTGCCGCCCCAGCAGCAGGACGATTTCGTCCAGCATGCCGGACCGCCGGTTGCTTCCTGCTGATTCAGCCATGCCGGTCACATGCTCGTGGTGAAAGTAGGTCTGTTGTTGCAGCATGATGTGGGTTCCTGGCGGTTGCGATGGATCACTTCTTGCCGGCCAGGCCGCCGAGCAGTCCGCCCAGCAGGCCGCCGTTGGCGGTCCCGCCGGAAGATCCGCCCGCCGCCGTGCCGCCCGTCAGGCTGCCTGTCACCCCGCCCAGCAGGCCACCGAGCAGTCCGCCGTTGGCGGCGCCGCCGCTCGTGCCGCCCGATCCTCCCGTAGCGGCGGGCGCGCCGGCAGGGGCGCCTGCGCCCGCCCCGGCGCCAGCGCCGGCCGCAACATTCACGCCACCCACCAGCCCGCCCAGCAGGCCGCCGCCGTTCGTGCCGGCCGAGGCGCCGGCTCCGGCCGCGGCGCCGCCAGCTCCCGTCAATCCACCGACCAGTCCGCCCAGCAAGCCGCCGCCAGCAGCGCCTCCCGCCGTGCCGCCGACGGCGCCCGTCACGCCGCCCAGCAGGCCCGTCACCGGAGCCAGCAGACCGCCGTTGGCGCCGCCTGTCGCGCCGCCTACGGCGCCGGTCACGCCGCCCAGCAGGCCCGTCACGGGCGCCAGCAGGCCGCCCGTGCCGTTTGCGCCGCCGGTCAAGCCGCCTGTCACCCCGCCCAGGCCCAGACCGCCGGTGAGCGAGGCGACCGCGCCCGTGGCGTTGGCCAGCGTCGAACCCAGCGGATTGGCGTTGCCCGGCGTGGCATGCAGCAGGCCGCCCGCGCTGGCGACCGCGCCGCCCAGTCCTTGCAGCACGCCGTTCAAGCCCGGCGTGCCGCCCGGCAACGCGCCGCCCAGATTGGTGACCGTGCCGCCCAGGCTGGTCAACAGGCCGGCCACCGGCGCACCGAGTCTGGTCGCATCGCCCACTTGCTGCGTCAGTCCCGTGACCTTGCCGGCCAAGGGACTGGCGGTGGGATCGAGCGCGCCGCCCACGCCCGCCAGCACGGGCTGCAGGCCCAGTGGCAACACGTTGTCGACCGTCTTGCCGACATTGCCGAGCGCAGGCTCGAGCAGCGGAGTGGTGGGGCCGCCAAGCACGCCGCCGGTCACGCCGCCCACCACCTGGGTGATGGGCTGCAGCAGGCCGCCCTGGCCCGACAGCGCCCCGGTCAAGGCGCCCACCGCGCCGGTGGCATTGCCCAGCACGGTCGTCAGCGGATTCGGATTGTTGGGGTTCGCGTTCAGCAGGCCGCCGGTGCTGGCGACGGTCTTGCCCAGGCCGTCCACCAGGCCACCCACACCGGCGCCCAAACCGCCGGGCAGTCCCGATCCCTTGACGTTGGTGCCCAGGTCGCTGACCAGGCCTCCCACCTGCCGGACGACGCCGTCAGCCGGCTGCCCCAGACCGGTAGTCGCGCCAATCTGCTGGGTCAGGCTGACGACGGTGTCGGCTACCGGTTTGATCGTGGGATCCAGCGCCTTGCCCACGCCACTCAAGGTTGTGTCCAGATTGAGGGGCAGGGTGTTGTCGAGCGCTGCGCCGGTATTGCCCAGCGTGGTTTCGAGCAGGCCGCTCACGCGCGGCGGGTTGGTGCCGCCGCCAGGATCGGTGCCGCCGCCGGGGTTGGTGCCACCGCCAGGATTGGTGCCACCACCAGGATTGGTGCCACCGCCAGGGTTGGTGCCGCCACCGGGGTCGGTGCCGCCGCCAGGATTGAGGCCGCCGCCGGGATCAAGGCCGCCACCGCCAGGGTTGGTCGGAATGTCCGTTCCGGGCAGACCCGCGGTTTTCTTTCCGCCGCCGCCGCCGCCACCGCAGGCGGCCAGGGCACTCACCAGTGCGGTGGCCAGGACGGTGGCGGTCAGGGCGCGTTGCAGGCGGCGCGTGTCGGAATGGGTATGCATGGCGAGCTCCTTTGGTTGGAAGAGTCAGGCGTCGAAACAACCCGATACGCTTCCTCATGCATAAACCATGCCAAGATTTTTCAGCCCCGCTTCAAAACGCCAGTTCCGGTAATTCTTGATGAATTAAATCGCTTTGTTATCAATAAGGTATCCAGGAAATTAAGGGTTTTCCTTAAATCTGGAAAATCCGCATTTTTACGATCGCCAGGAGCCTGCGAATGTTACGGAAAGCCGTCCATCCGACGTAACGTTACGTCGGACGTTACGTAACGCCGGCGGCGTCGCCCAAGAAAAAACGCCCGTCGTAGCGGGCGTTCATCTGCTTGCCGGGCGCGTCGTCCAGGGCGCCTAGAACGCGTCGTAGAACAGCGAATAGTTGGCGTTGAAGCGCACGTTGCGGTTGTCGTTCACGGTGGCCGATCCCACTGGCTTGGCCACGTTGAAATCGAACAGATAGTATTTGTCGTCGGTAAAGCGCAAGCCCAGGGCCACGGAAGACAGGTGCCGCTGGTTCAGGGTCTGCAGGTCCTTGTTGTTGTACCAAGTGCGCGCGTAGTCGACCAAGGCATAGGGCTGCACGCTGGACAGGTATTCCCAGCCCACGCCGAAGCGGCGATTGATTTCCGCCGATACGCCGACGCCCTTGTCGCCGCTTTGCTCGCCCTGCGGATAGCCCATGGCGTAGCGCCAGCTGCCGTACGAGATCTGTTCGGAAGAGGGCAGGATGTTGCTGGAGTATTGCGCCGCGCCCGAGAAAACCAGGCCGATCTGGGCGGGCAGCACGAAGGTTTGCCTGGCGTTCAGGTTGTAGCGGGTGAAATCCAGGTCCAGCAGCGGGGTGGCGGAATAACCGTAGTTGGTCGATATATCCTTTTTCGCGCCGGCGGCGTCAAAACCCTTGGCCACGCTCAGCGTGACGTCGGTGGCCTTGGTCTCGGACACCTGGATGTAGCGCATTTCGGCGGTCGCCGCGCGCACCTGCGCATCCTGCTGCAGCCAGCGGTCGGTACTGCGGGCCTCGTACCGGTCCTTCGAATTGGCCGCGTATACGCCCAGGGTTCCAGTCAGCGATCGGGTGTTGTTCAACAGGAACGGATAGCTCACGCCGACGCCGATGCGGTCGTTCTTCACACGGCGTTCGAAGCCCAGCATTTCGATTGCGTCGTCCTGGGGCCGGGCATCGTAGTGATAACCGTCGATCTTGATCGCCAGGCCGTCCGCACCAATCGGCACCCGGATTTCGCCCGATACGTACTTCACGTCATCGGTATTGAAGGGCACCGAGGCGGTCAGCTTCACTTGCTCGCCCAGGGGCGTCAGGCTGTTGGTCGCCAGGTTCACGATGGGCTGCATGCCGGTGCCCAGATCCGCGATGCCGCCCGTCAGACTGACGGGCTGGCGGCTGGCCGCCAGCACCAGTTCGGTCGCGCCGTCCGCGCGGCGGGGCAAATCCAGGCTGGGCGTGAATTTGACGCCGGGCACGGTGCGCATCAGGTTCAACTGACGTTCCAGCGTGGCCTGCTTGAGCGGCCGTTCTTCCTGCATCGGCGCGGCCAGCGCTTCAAGCCGGTCCTGCGCATTGCCGATGTCGCCTTCGATCCGCACGTTGGCGATGTAGCCCTCGACCACCGTCACCACCACCAGGCCGTTGGCGAAGGTCTGGTTCTGCAGCAGCGCGAAGGAAAGCGGGAAGCCCTTGTCGCGGTAGAGCTGCGTGATCTTGTCGACTTCCTGGACCAGTTCGCCCAGGCTGATTTCCTTGCCCGCGAGCGGGCTGAGCAGTCCGGATACTTCCTCGAATGGAATGGCGCGCACGCCGCTGACGTCGAAATTGCGCGGCACGATGCGTTGAGCCAGCCGGGCCTGCAAGGCCAGTTGTTCCGGCGTTGCCGTCTGGACGTAGGGCGGGGGTTGCGTCGCCGAGGGCGGACGCTCCAGCCGCGGCATGGCGTCCACCGGATTGCCGCGTAGCGGGCCTTCCGCCCTGGCCTGAGAGCCGGCCGCCATCATGCACAAGAGGGCGAGGCAAAGCGGACTCGCCGGAAACATGCGTCTCTTGCCTTTTTCGTCTCTCATTTCCGCTGGCGTTTCTGAACGGATAGCCGATCCCGGTTGAGTATCGGATGGAAAAGGCCTGCAACAGTGTTAGGAAAAGGTTGCATTTGCCGGTGCGCATATGGTGCCAGCATTACCGGCAGAATGACAAATAATTTCAAATTCCGCCTCCCCGGACTCATCGCATTGATATTATTTCGAAATATTCTTGGGTTGCGGAAACTATTTTCAGGCCAAGATAACCGCCGTTCAGCAGGTTTTAATAATGTTTTCGAAAACTTAGGAGTGTTCGTTACACATCTTATGTCGCAATATAGCGAAATTCAGTGAAAACCCTGATGTGTATGATTTGGCAATATATAAACTAAAGATACGTATCAAAAATACGCAAAATGTGTGGGCCCGCCCGGAGGTGAAGATGGCTGGGGATTACCGCAAGAATTGCTGCAACTGCCTGGCGGCCGCGTATTGCCGCCATGGCTCGCCACAAGCGGGGCATCCATGAGCCCGGGCGATGTCGTTCCGCTTTCCTTCAACGGCGGTCTGGTCGCGCTTTCGTTCTTGATTGCCGCGTTGGGTTCGTATGTGGCCCTGCTGGCTGCGGCCGGTATCCGGGCAGAAACCCAGGACGGCGAAATCCGCATCGGCTATATCGTCATCGGCGCGGTCGCGATGGGCGGCGTGGGTATCTGGAGCATGCATTTCATCGGCATGCTGGCGCAGAACCTGCCATTCGAAGTGGGTTACCAGGTCGGCCTGACGATACTCAGTTTCGTGGTTGCCGCAGGGTTTTCCGGCTGGGCGTTCTGGTATGTCGGCCGTGAACGCTTTACCTTTCTGCGATGCCTGGTCGGCGGCTGCGCCGCGGGGTTTGGCGTGGCCTCCATGCATTATGTCGGCATGAGCGCGGCGCGCATGCCGGCGGTATTGCTCTGGAACCTGCCGCTGGTTGTCTTGTCGGTGCTGATCGCCGTCATCGCGGCTACCGCGGCCCTGTGGCTTGCCTTCAATACCCAGAATGAACGCCAGCGCATCGGCGCGGCGGTGTTGATGGCCATCGCGGTTTGCGGCATGCATTACACCGGCGCCGCAGCCGGCGCGGTCATCTGCACAACACAGAACGACGCCGTCGGCCTGCATATCGGCGGCGCCAAGCTGCCTTACATCGCTTTCGCGCTCTCGATCGTCACCTTGTTCCTCATGCGCTGGCACTTGCAGCGCGCTTCCGAACGCTTTCGCGCGCGCACGGCGCAGCGCATCGACTCGATCATTGAATCGGCCCCTGGCGCGGCTACGGACAGATTGCCCGGAGCCACGCCGGGGCCGGGTTAGCTGGACCCTGGACGCGCGCCGCGGGAATCACAGCGGCGCGCGGGCGGTTCCAGGCTTTAGGGGGCTCTGCTTCTTGAAGAACATTGAAGAGCGGCCCCAGTCATTAATCGAGACCCATGGAGCTCGACATGAAAGCGACACTTGCGCAGTTCTGGAATGACGAAGACGGCATCACCGCCCTGGAGTACGGGCTGATCGCGGGAATGGTGGCGGTAGCCCTCATTGTCGCGGTGGGGGCGTTTACCGGGTCCTTGAAGGGCATGTTCGAGGAACTTGGCACCAAGCTGGACAACGCCAAGACCGGTACCACTACCCCGCCTCCGACCTGAGCCGCAACCCGTCCGCGCCGTGGCGGCGGCGTGTTCCCGGCCGCCGCGGCGCGTACCCGCAACATGGCATCACTTGATTGAAGGAGTCCGCGCCTATCGGGCGCGCCCATCGTCGTATCCGTTTTTTCAGAAGGTCCAGCCTTGTATCCAGGGGTAGTGCTGTGGTGGCTGTTGTTCGCATGCTGGATTCTGGCGCTGATCCACGCCGATCTGCGCTATCGCCGCGTCCCCAACCGGCTGATCGTCGCGGGACTTGCGGGCCAATTGCTATGGCTGCTGGCAGCCTTGCTGGCGCCCGGCTGGGCCTATCCGCCGCGATGGTCGGGATGGTTGATGGCGCTGGCCGGTTTTTTGTTTGACGATGACTCCAGCCCGGTACTTCGCTGGACTACGCCGAAGCTCGATACAGCAGGTTTATCAATAACTTAGGCGCGTCCATCATATGCCGGTGCTTTCTGAAACTTGACCCGGTTTCCCCTCGCGCCGCTCCTATGTGGCTCTTGGAACCGGGTCGTTCCAAGGAGTCATCATGGCAAAGATCAAGCTCACCAAGACCGCCGTAGAGGCGGCGCAACCCCAGGCCAAGGACGTCGAACTGCGGGATACCGTAGTGCCCGGCTTCCTGTGCAAGATTACCCCAGCGGGCCGCAAGGTGTTCATGCTCCAGTACCGCACGAACGCCGGTCAGCCCCGCAAGCCCTCGCTGGGGCTGTACGGGGAACTGACCGTGGAGCAGGCGCGCGTCATGGCGCAGGACTGGCTGGCCGAGGTTCGCCGGGGTGGCGACCCCGGCGGCGCCAAGGCCGAGGCGCGCAAGGCGCCCACGATGGAGGCGCTGTGCAAAAAGTTCATGGAGGACTACTCCAAGAAGCGCAACAAGCCCACCACGCAGCGCGGCTACCAGGCCGTCATTGACCGCTGCATCGTTCCGGTGCTGGGGCGCAAGAAAGTGCAGGACGTGAAGCGGCCCGACATTGCCGCGTTGATGGAAAAGTTCGCCTACAAGCCGGCCGAGGCGAACAACGCCTTTGGCGTGCTGCGCAAGATGTTCAACCTGGCCGAAGTGTGGGGCTACCGCCCGGACGGCACGAACCCGTGCCGCCACGTTCCGATGTTCCCGCCCGGCGAGGAAACCCGGCTCATCGTTGACGACGAGCTGGCGCTGATCTTTCGCCAACTGGAGAAGCTGGAGGCCGAAGGGCTGGAGAACTACGTCATCCCGCTGGCGATCCGCCTGCAATTCGAGTTCGCTGGCCGCCGTTCTGAAATCTGCACGCTCGAATGGAGCTGGATCGACCTGGAAAATCGCCGCGTCGTGTGGCCCGACAGCAAGACCGGCGGCCTTTCCAAGCCCATGAGCGCGGAAGCCCATCGGCTGCTTTCGACGGCCCCGCGCCGGGAGGGTTGCCCGTATGTCCTGCCGTCTCCCAACGACCCGGCCCGGCACCTGACCTTCGGCGAGCACTATGGCGGCTGGTGCCGGGTACTCAAGGCCGCTGGCGTCCCGCATGTCGGCACGCACGGCATCCGCCACCGCTCCACGACCGACATTGCCAATTCGGGCGTACCGACCAAGGTAGGCATGAAGCTGACGGGCCACAAGACCGTGGCGATGTTCATGCACTACGTCCACACCGAGGACAAGCCGGTGCGCGATGCGGCCGAGCTGGTGGCCAGCCGACGCCAGGCCATCACTGGCGCACGGCAGGCCGAAGGAGTGGCGGCATGAACCAGCGCAAGGCATCCGTAGCGTCACCCGCAGCGCCTTCGGCGCTGCTGGGCGACATTCGGGCACTGATCGAGGCGGCGCGGCAACGCGCCGCCTCGGCGGTGAATAGCGAGTTGACGATGCTCTATTGGCGCATCGGCCAGCGCATCCACAC
Source organism: Achromobacter sp. PD1 (assembly GCF_048541815.1). Taxonomy (NCBI): domain Bacteria; kingdom Pseudomonadati; phylum Pseudomonadota; class Betaproteobacteria; order Burkholderiales; family Alcaligenaceae; genus Achromobacter; species Achromobacter sp. PD1. The sequence goes on along the minus strand of NZ_CP183349.1, from coordinate 3,872,893 downwards.
GCAGGTCTTGGAGGGCCGGCGAGCCGACTACGGCGAGGAAGTGGTGTTGACCCTGGCGGCGCAGTTGGTCAAGGAGTACGGCGGCAGTTTCGCGGTCAAGAACCTGCGCCGCATGGTGCAGTTCGCCGCCGCCTACCCGGACGAGCGAATTGTCGTATCACTGATACGACAATTGAGCTGGACGCATTTCATCGCCCTGATCCCGCTGAAAGACCCGCTCCAGCGGGACTACTACGCGCAGATGGCGAGCGCCGAACGCTGGAGCGTGCGAACGCTGCGCGAGCGCATCGACTCGATGCTGTACGAGCGCACGGCGCTGTCGCAGAAGCCAGGGGAGATGATCGCGCAGGAGCTGGCGACGATGCGCGATGCGCAGCGCATGTCGCCCGCGCTGGTCATGCGCGACCCGTACATTCTCGACTTCCTGGGGCTGCGTGACACTTGGCAGGAAAGCGACCTCGAAGCTGCGATCATTCGTGAAATGGAGTCATTCCTGCTGGAGCTGGGCGCAGGTTTCAGCTTCGTGGCCCGGCAGAAGCGCATCCCGATTGACGACGAGGATTTCCACCTCGACCTGCTTTTCTACAACCGCAAGCTGCGGCGGCTGGTGGCGGTGGAGTTGAAGGTCGGCGAGTTCAAGGCGGCCTACAAGGGCCAGATGGAGCTTTACCTTCGCTGGCTCGACAAGCACGAACGGGAGCCGGAGGAAGCCTCGCCGCTGGGCATCATCCTTTGCACCGGCAAGAAGCGCGAGCAGATCGAGTTGCTGGAGCTGGACAAGTCGGGCATCCACGTCGCCGAGTACCTGACCGCCTTGCCGCCAAGGGGTGTGCTGGTGGAGCGGTTGCAACAGGCAACGCAGCGGGCACAGTTGCAGATCGAGCAGCGCAAGACCGATAGCGGGTAGTCCTGTTCCCAGCAGTCGGGCGTCCCGGCGTTCCGCCGTCGCGCTGTCGTGCTGCGCATCGAGCCTCGCTGCGCGAGTCTCGCCCCATGCGGGCTTCCATCACTGACGCCTCCGGCCCTGGCGGGCCTGCGCGCTCCGCTTGCCCCAACAGCCGAGGGTGTGCAGTGGGCGGGGTGTAGGCGGTCTTGCTGTTCCCTTCACCGTATCACGGCGTTCTCGCCGTCAAGGGCGGCGCGCGCCATGCGCGCTTGCGTCCTGGCGGCCGTCTGCGACCCCTGACTGCTTGCGCTGCGCCGTGCTGGCGACGGTTCCGGGCAATTCCGCCCGAGCAACCGGAGCACGATCATGTCGCAACTGTCCTTTTCCTCGTTCGATTCCTCGCTGATGGTGCGTGACACGCAGGGCCGCTACCTGCTGGCGACTGCCGAGCAGATTCTGGACGCCGCGCGCCAGGCCATCGAGCGCAAGATGCAGCGCGGTACGTCGTTCACATCGCCGGCGGCAGTCAAGGAATACCTGTGCGCCAAGCTGGCCGGCTTCGAGCATGAAGTCTTCGCGGTGCTGTTCCTCGATACACACCATCGGTTGATCGAATACGCCGAGATGTTCCGCGGCACCATCGACGGCGCATCGGTGTATCCGCGCGAGCTGGTCAAGGAAGCGCTGCGGCACAACGCGGCGGCGGTCATCATTTCGCACAACCACCCGAGCGGCAATCCCGAGCCGTCGCAGGCCGACAAGGTACTGACGCAGCGGCTCAATGAGGCGCTGAGGCTGGTGGACGTGCGCGTGCTGGATCACGTCATCGTCGCGGGCAACAGCACGGCATCCTTCGCCGAACGCGGCCTGATTTGACCTTGGGGGCTTCGGCCCCTTTTTGCTGCGCCTGGTGGCGCAACTCCGGCCCTCGCGGGCCTGCGCGTGCTGCGCACTTGCCGAAAGCCGGGGTGCGTGGAGGTGTGAGGGAGGCGGTCTTGCTGTTCCCTTCATCGTGCCACGGCGTTCTCGCCGTCAAGGGCTGCGCGCCGATGGCGCTTGCGTCCTGGCGGCCGTCGTTGACCCCTGACTGCTTGCGCTGCGCCGTGCCCCGGAAGGGTCGGGCAATTCCGCCCGGCAACCTTTCAGGAGTTCACCATGAACAACCTACTCATCACTACCGAGCAGCGCATCGTGCTGCTGGCCAACGGCCGCGCATCGCTGGAGAACCCGGACTTCGATCCGGCTCCAGTGGTCAAGCTGTTCACGCCGGACGGCGGCGCGACTTGGCTGCTGACCGAGATTGATCCAGACGACCACGACCACGCCTTTGGTCTTTGCGACCTGGGCCTGGGGGAGCCGGAAATCGGCTGGGTCAGCTTGGACGAGCTGGCGAGCGTGCGCGGCGGGCTGGGCCTGCCGATCGAGCGCGACCTGTCTTTCCGGGCAGAGAAGCGTCTAAGCGGCTATGCGCGTGATGCGCGGCTGGCCGGGCGAATCGTCGTCTGACTTCGCCCTTGGAGCGCCGCAAGGCGCTCCTTGCGCTTTTTCGACCATCACAGGAGATCAATGCCATGAGCAGCCATCACGACTACATCATCGAAATCACCGCGCAGCATGATGCGCTCAAGCCGTTCGCGCCGGAGAACGGCCAGCCGCTGCGCTTCAAGATCGGTGACGCGGTGATCTACACCAACGAATACGGCGTGCAGTTCCGTAGCTGCATCAACGGGTTCTACCGCCCGACCGAGCCTTCGGGGCTGTATGCGCGCGGTATGCGCTACTACCTCGATTCGTCAGCGCCGTGGATGCCGGTTGCGCAATCCAGCCTGCGCCCTGACGACTCGGCCTGATGCCTTCGCGCCCCTTCCGGGGCGCTGCGCGCTGCGCTTGCCTCCAGGGGAAAGCCCTGCGGGCTATCCCCGCCGCGCGAGGCTTGGCACCCCTAAAGACCGCCGAACCGGCTGCGCCGGATCGGCCAGAAATCCGCAGCCACAGCAGAACCCGCTTCCCGATGTGTGGGGCGTAGTGCGCTTGGTGCTCATCGAACCTTGAAGGCTGGGCGTCCCCGGCCACCTGGGAGATGGCCGGTCGCGCTGTCGTGCGCGTAGCGCATCAAACCCCCTTCGGGGTTTCGCCCCTGTCGGGCTTCCATCGTTCCCTCGCTCCGCTCGGCTGACGCCTCCGGCCCGGCTTCCAGCTTCGGGCCTGCGCGCTTCGCTTGCCGTGCGGTCAGCGCAAGGGGAAGGCCGTTGCCATGTCCAGCCGTCTCCCCTGACTTCATCACCTTGTCCGCGACTGTAGCCCGCGCCCGTGTGCCGTCAAGGCGCGCAGGGCCGTGTCCTCGGCTGCGCCTGCGGGCCGCACCAACCCTGCGCTTGCCTCCTTGACGGCACACGTTCGCGCGCTCCTGACCGTCGCGGGCGATGAACTCAGGAAAGACGGTGGCAACAGGGCCAACCGGGTTCCTCTCGCCGACCGCACCAAACAGCCGAAAGGCTGGGCTCCGAATCTAGGAATCCGGTGTGCGGTGTGAACAGCAAACCCTTTTTTCTTTGTCAGGAGAAATGAAATGCAACTCGCATCCCGATTCGCTTCCCGTTCCCCCTCGCTGCGCAGCGACTACCCGCTGTCCGATGACCAGATTCACCGCGTAGCGCCGTCCATCTTCGCGGACGCGCCGCATGAAAGCCGTTCGCAGCGGTACGCCTACATCCCCACCGCTGCCGTGCTGACCGAGCTTCGCAAAGAGGGGTTTCAACCCTTCATGGTGACGCAAACCCGCGTGCGCGACGAAGGCAAGCGCGAGCACACCAAGCACATGATTCGCCTGCGCCACGCCAGCCAGATCAACGGCGCGGAGGCCAATGAAATCGTGCTGCTGAACTCGCACGATGGCACGAGCAGCTATCAGATGCTGGCCGGGATGTTCCGGTTCGTGTGCAGCAATGGCCTTGTGTGCGGCGACACCGTGGCCGATGTGCGCGTGCCCCACAAGGGCGACGTTTCCGGGCACGTCATCGAAGGCGCTTACGAAGTTTTGCGCGGCTTCGACCGGGTGAAGGATTCCCGCGATGCCATGCGCGCAATCACGCTGGACGAAGGCGAGGCCGAAGTGTTCGCCCGCGCCGCGCTGGCCCTCAAGTACGACCCCACCGACAACAAGCCCGCGCCCATCACCGAATCGCAAATCCTGATGCCGCGCCGGTTCGACGACCGCCGCCCGGACTTGTGGAGCGTGTTCAACCGCACGCAAGAAAACCTGACCAAAGGCGGATTGCATGGCCGCAGCGCCAACGGACGCCGCCAGCAAACCCGCCCGGTGCAGGGCATTGATTCCGATGTGCGCCTGAACCGCGCCCTCTGGATGCTGGCCGATGGCCTGCGCCAGTTGAAAGCCTGACCCCTTCCGATGTTTCACCCGCCGGAGGGGCGGTTTCCCCTCCATTCCCTTGTTTCACTTGATTGGAGAACCACCATGAACGCCATCACCTACACCGAAGCCCGCGCCGTCAACACCGCCGCCGCTGTCCCGCTGGAAGCCGCCGACCCGACCAAGAACCTGATTCTGGTTCCGCTGTCGCGGCTGGTGCTGCGCCCCACGGGCCGCAACGTGCGCAAGACCCCGCGCATGTCCATCCCCGAATTGGCCGCGAGCATCCAGCGCGTGGGCCTGCTGCAAAACCTGATCGTGATTGCATCCGCCGATGGCGAGCACTACGAAGTCGTGGCCGGTGGCCGCAGGCTGGCCGCGTTGAAGCTGCTGGCGAAGAAGCACCGCATCAGCAAGGAATGGGAGGTGCCTTGCCTGCTGGTGGCCGATGGCACCGCCCGCACGGCCAGCCTCACCGAGAACGTGCAGCGCGAAGCGATGCACCCGGCAGACCAGTTCGAGGCATTCGCCGCGCTGGTGGCCGAAGGCCGACCCATCGAGGACATTGCAGCGGATTTCAGCGTGTCCCCGCTGGTGGTGCAGCGCCGCTTGAAGCTGGCGAACGTATCGCCCCGCCTGCTGGCCGACTACCGCGCCGAAGCCGTGAGCCTTGACCAGTTGATGGCCCTGGCCATCACCGACGACCACACCGCGCAGGAAGTCGCCTTCTACGATGCGCCAACATGGCAACGCCAGCCGTCCGCGCTGCGCGACCGCCTCACCGAAAGGGAAATCGACGCCTACCGGCATCCGCTGGTGCGCTTCGTCGGGCTGGACACCTACGAGGCCGCAGGCGGTGGCGTGCGCCGTGACCTGTTCGCCGAAGGTGACGCGGGCGTGTACCTGACCGATGCTGCGTTGCTGGACAGGCTGGCGCAAGACCGGCTGGCGGGCATCGCCGCCGAAGTGAAGGCCGAAGGCTGGGCATGGGTGGATGCCACGCCGGGCGTGACCCATGCCGACCTGCACGCCTTCCAGCGTGCGCCGAGGGAGCGGCGCGAACCGACCAAGCGCGAAGCGCAGCGCATCGAAAAGCTGCAAGCCAAGATGCAGGAACTGGCCGCAGCCGTGGATGACGCGCTGGACGTCGACGACGAGGAAAAGGCCGATGCCTTGCAGGAAGAAGGCGAAGCCGTGGGCGAGCAGTTGCAGGCGCTGGAAGATGGCTTGCAGGACTACAGCCCGACCGTGAAGGCCGCAGCCGGTGCCATCGTCACCATCGACCGCAACGGGCAGGCCGTCATCCATTGCGGCCTGCTGCGCGAGGCCGAGGCCAAGGCGCTGCGCACGCTGGAACGCCTGCGCCAAGGTTTCAGCGGCGAGGATGCCGTGAACGACGACGAAGGCGAAGACGGAGACAGCGAAGGGCAGCCCAAGACCGCCGCCATGTCCGACCGGCTGGCGCAACGGTTGAGCGCCCATCGCACCGCCGCGCTGCAAATCGAAGTGGCACGGCATCCGCAAGTGGCGCTGGCCGCGCTGGTGCATGGCATGGTGCAGACCGTTTTGCAGGAAAGCCACTACGGCCACGATCTGCCGCTGGGCGTGAGCCTGAAAGTGCAAGACCGGCTGGAAGGCATGGCCCCGGACTGGCCGGAATCGCCCGCCGCCGTGGCGCTGCGCGAACTGCAACAGGTGGCGGGCGAAGCCTTGCCCGAGGACAGCGCCGAACTGTTCGCCGCGCTGCTGGCGAAGTCGCAAGACGAACTGGTGCGGCTGCTGGCGGTATGCGTGGCCGTCACGGTGGACGTGGTGACACCCCGCACCACGCGGCAGCAGCCGGGCGAAGAACTGGCGCAGGCCGTGGGGCTGGACATGGCCGCGTGGTGGAAGCCATCCAATGAAGGTTATTTCCGGCATGTGCCGAAGGCCGCGATTCTGGAAGCCGTTGAGCAGTTCGCACCGTCGCACGTCACCCGGCTGGCGAAGTTGAAGAAGGCCGACATTGCCAGCGAAGCCGAGCGGCTGGCGGATGGAACCGGATGGATGCCCGCCATCTTCGCCACCGAAGGCACGCAGGAAGCCACGCAGGCAGAACCGCAGGCGCAGGATGACGCCCCGGAGGATGCCGAGGCACTGGCGGATGAACCCGCCGTGGCGCTGGCCGCTTGACCTGCGCCGATGGCAAGCGCCCCGGCCTTGAACCGGGGCGCTTCGCTTGAAGGAGAACGCCCCATGACCCACACCACCACCAGCCGCCTACGCATGGCGGCGATCTACGCCCCCGGCGCGGTACGCGCCCGCCGCTGGCACGGCGACGGCGACGTGCGCGGCTACCGCCCGCCCTCGGGCTGGTTAGCCCGTGCCGACCTGACCGACATTCACCCCATCACGGGCCGCGCCTTGCCGCGTGCCGTATGGTGGCTCATCGAGACGAAGAAATAACCCGAACAGCACCGCGCCCAGGCCGTTCCGTCCTGGGCCCGGTGTTCAAGGCCAACAGCCGAATCAGAACGCCGCCGCCTTCGCGCTCGCTCAGGCGGCGGCGTTGAAGGCATCGCTGTAGTGCGCGACGCCTTCCGGCACTGGCCCGTGCAGAGCCAGCGCCATGAAGTAGCCGGGCGGTACGCCCGGCAGTTGCAGACCCGCATGGGCCTCAAAACCAAAGCGCGCGTAATACGCGGGATCTCCCAGCAGCACGCAGCCTGCGGCCTGCATGGCTCGCAGTTCGGACAGCGCCTGTTCCATCAGGCGCGAACCGATGCCGTTTCCCTGCCTTGGCGGCAGGACGGAGATTGGCCCCAGGCCGTACCAGCCTTGGGCCTCTCGCCCGTGGTCATCGGTGATCGTCACCGGCGACAGCGCGACGTGGCCGACGACCTGGCCATGTTCTTCGGCCACGATGGAAAGCGTCAGTTCGCCGGCGGCTCGCAAGGCCCGCACGATGAATTGCTCGGTGTGGCTGGTATGTGGTGCATCGGCGAAGGCGGCCACCGTGACTGCCTCGATGGCGGCAACGTCGTCCGGGGTTTCGTGTCGGAGCTGGAGGGTCATGGACTGGTCTTGGTTTTCTTCCTGAGAGCATAGAACGGCCTGGGCGTGTCGGCGCGATGCGCCGCCGGGCTTTGCGGGCTTCGCCCCGTGCCGACTTCGCTGTCACGGCCATTCGGCTTCAATCCCTCACGTCTTCGCGCCTGCGGCGCTGCGCGCTGCGCTTGCCTCCAGGGGAAAGCCCTGCGGGCTATCCCCGCCGCGCGATGCTTGGCACCCCTTGATACCGCCGAACCGGCCTACGCCGGATCGGCCCGGCCAGCGCCCCACCGCGATGGGCGCGGCACTGGCGAACACGCTGGCGCTTGCTGCGGCAGGTTGTGCAAATGCAGGCCGTCCTCAACGCTGGCGGTTCGTACCCATCACGTCACGAAGGACGGTTCACGCCAGTTCACGGTATGCCTTTCCGGCATCGCTATGGAGCTTCCACGCCACGCCTCAAGACCGGCACCGCAAGGTGCGGCAGGGGCGTTCTCGCGTGTCGTCGGGGGGTTGACCTGGCCCGCGTCAGCGGGCGAGCCGGTGCAGCCTTCATGCGGGGATGCCGAGCCGGCCCCATCACCTTTCGGAGCGGTTCGGCCCAAGGCGTCCTTGTCTCGTTGTGAATCCTGGCGGTGGCGCGGCTGCGCCTCGGGCTTCATGGCTGCAACCGTCCTTCGAAAACAATTTCCCCGCCGCTGCGCGGCTTCCTCGCGCAGCAAATTCTTTTCGCCTCCCGGCTCTCCACTGCGTTTCGACCGCAAGCGGTGCAGCCAGCCCGTCCCCCGCCGGCCGGATCACAACAAGGACGCGATGGGCGCGAACCTTGTTCAACCGAAAGGAAAACATCATGGCCAACATCGGCACCTTCACCGCAGAAAAAGACGGCTTCACCGGCACGCTTCGCACCCTGACGCTCAACGTCAAGGCCAAGCTGGTTCCCAACGACAAGGGGGACAACGAGAAAGCCCCTGACTTCCGCTTGCAGGCGGCCAGCCACGACATCGGCGCGGCGTGGAAGAAGACCAGCGAGGCCGGGCGGGAGTACATCTCCGTGACCCTCGACGATCCATCGTTCCCAGCCACGGTCTATGCCCGCCTGATCGAAAGCGAGGACGGCACGCACGACCTGATCTGGTCGCGCAGCAAGCCCCAGGCGGCGTGACCGCCGCCCGCAGCGCCCCGCCACACGGCGGGGCGCTGCGCTGTTTCTTCGCCCCAAACCTGGCAGCGGCAAGCAGCAATCCATAGCAGGTTGCGTTTCCATACGCGGAAGCTGCGTTGGTGCCGTCGGTCAGGGCATGGCGTGTCGGCGCGATGCGCCGCCGGGCTTTCGGGCTGCGCCCCGTGCCGTCGTTGTCGTCACGGCCATTCGGCTTCAATCCCTCACGCCTTCGCGCCTGCGGCGCTGCGCGCTTTGCTTGCCTCCAGGGGAAAGCCCTGCGGGCTATCCCCGCCGCGCTGCGCTTGGCACCCCTTGAGCGCCGCCGAACCGGCCTGCGCCGGATCGGCCGGGCCGGCGCCTACGGCTGGGCCGCTGCTGCTGCGAGCTGGCTTTCAGCCTCGCTCATCAGCACCGCCGTGCTGCATTCGAGCGCGCTGGCGATCTTGAAGATAAGCGCCAGCGTGGGCATGTGTTCGCCGCGCTCGACCTTGCCCATGTGCGAACGCTCGATGCCGGCCAGGTGTGCCAGCGATTCCTGCGCGATCCCTCGTTCCGTCCGTAGCGCGCGCACCGCCGCGCCGAAGGCTTGCGCCAGTTCGGCATCGAAGGTGGTGGCACCGGCCGGGCGGCCAGGTTGGACGGAGCGCTTCTGCATGGACAGAAGCGTCAAATCGCAGGACAATTAAAACCACGTTATCTTTAACTCATTGCCAAAAAATCGCTGTTCCGTGCTTTTACGGAAATCCGCATTTACGGATTTCCACAGAACCGGGGAATCGCATCCGTGTCTTTCCGGCTTCCTGCAATTGCGCTTCCGCGCTTCCGTTCTTCTACGGATGCGATGGCTTGTGCATCCGTGCTTCCACACGCATGCACGGTTCCGTGGGGGTTCTGCCCATGACCTTGCCGCTTGTCACCGCTGATGAACGCGCCCGGCTGCTGGCCCACGGCGCGGCGCTCGCCGCTGGTCAGCGCCTCGACCCGCTGCCGGTGGTGCGCCTGTTCACCCCTGACGCGCATGTGACCTGGCTGCTGGTGTCGCTCGACCCCGCCGATGGCGATACGGCCTATGGCCTGATCGACCTCGGCATCGGCATGCCCTCGCTGGGGACGGTCAGGCTGTCCGACCTGGCCGGCATCGTCGGGCCGCGCAAGCTGCCGTTGCAGCGGGATCGGTATTTCCAGGCGGTGCGCCCGCTGTCGGAGTACGTCCGGCTGGCGCAGGAGAACGACGCGATCACGGACTGATGAACGCCAGCGCGGCCCGGCCAGCCGGGGCGCACTGTGACTATTTCAGTCTTGGTCAAGACCGGGTAGGTCTGAATCGGCATTGATGCACCGAAGCGATGCCAGTCTGATGCAAACAGTCCTGATCTTTGGCGCGGGCTGCGGCACGGTATCCGGTGCCGCGCACCATTTCCGGGTGGCGCAGCCGTCGCATTCAGACGATTTCCCCAACACGCCGGAGCCAAACGGTCTTGACACCGACAGTTACAGCTTAACCGTTTTTGATGATGACCTGATGGCATTTCGATAGCTCCCGCATCGCGGAAATCGTGGCGACGCATCCCAAGCACAGGGAGCTTTCGCCATGACTGATCGCAGCGCCGACCACTGGTATCCGACAGCCGCCTATCTCTACGTCCTGCACCTCGATGGCCCCGCGCTGGCCTGGGAATACCTGCGCAGGAATCCCGACTACCGCCGCGACTGGCTGCGCCGTCGCCGCCGACCGGACGCGGCGCAGGCTTGGAGCCTGCGCCTGTTGGAAAACCCAGCCCTGGATGCGCGCGAAGCGCATCCGGCCTGGTTCCCTGACCACGATGCCGTGGTGCAGCTCTATCCCGACGCCGACCCGCCACCCGAAGCCCATGCCTTCGAGTTCTGGCGCGTTCCTGGCCGCAAGCAACTGATCCACGATGGCAAGCGCCTGGTGCTGGTGGCGCATTGGCCCGGCTGCTGCCTGCGGCTCGCGCTCGCGCCGGGCCTGGAGGACGGTGTGGCCTACCTCTACGCCACTCGTGCCTGCGCCACGCCCTGCACGCGCTATCGCACGCTCGCGGCGGAACTCGACGCCCTGGCTGCCGCCACGGTTGCCGCGCCTGCGGCGGCGGCCCGTTCGCGGCCCACGCCTGCCGCACTGCTGGAGCTGCACACCTTGCAGGCGCTCGACGCGACCCTGGCGGGCGCGTCCTTGCGCGAAGTGGCCGAAGGGCTGTTCGGCGCCGATACCGTCGCGGGCGACTGGCACAAGGACGGCGCCTTGCGCGCCCGCGTGCGTCGGCTGGTGCGCCGTGGCGATGCGCTGATGCGCGGCGGCTATCGCCGCCTGGCACAGCTTCCGCCACTGCCGTTGCAGTAGGGGGGACGTTTCGCAGCCCCTGCAATTCGTCCCTTAGCAAGAAGCCTCGCTTTCTTGAAAGTGCCTTCATCCGGCTGCGTGGTGTGGCCGGGCTTGATGGAGGTTCATCCCATGCGACCAGCTCCCTTGCGGCCTGCCGCCACTGTCTCGACCGCTGCCGCGCAGCCGCAGCGTTACCTCACCAACGACGAAGCCGCCGAGTACCTGCGCTTGTCGCCGCGCACGCTGGAAAAGCAGCGCGTGATCGGCGGCGGCCCGCGCTTTCGCAAGTTCGGCCGGCGCGTCATGTACGCCGTGGCCGACCTCGACGCCTGGGCGGCCGACCGCAGCTTCGAGACGACTTCCGATCCCGAGTACGCCGAGCACCACTCGGCGGACAGCCGTGCGCGCTGATCGCTGGCGCGCGCCAGGCCACAGCCATGTCCATCTCCGCGCTGCCATTCCGGCAGCGGCCCCCGCAAGAACGCGAACAGCTCGACCTGTTCCGCGCCTTGCCGGGCGACATGGCACCGCGCGACAGCCAGGACTTGATGGCCTATCCGTTCTTCTCGCTCGCCAAGTCCAAGCGGGTCAAGCCCATCGACTTCCGGGCGGGCAACGTCACGATCCGCGTGGAAGGCACGCAGGAGCATGGCATCGCCACGATTTGGGATGCCGACGTGCTGATTTGGGCGGCCTCGCAGATCGTGGAGGCGAAGGATGCGGGCCTGCGGCCATCACGGCTGATCCGCGCGACGCCCTACGAGATCCTGCGCTTCGTCGGGCGCGGCAAGTCGCTGCGCGACTACCAGCGCCTCAAAGCGGCCTTGGATCGCCTGCAATCGACCACGGTGGCCACGTCCATCCGCGAGACAACCGGGCGGCGTTTGCACCGTTTCTCGTGGATCAACGAATGGAAGGAACTGGCCGATGCCAGCGGCACGCCGTTGGGCATCGAGCTGATCTTGCCGGACTGGTTCTATACGGGCGTGCTGAATGCGGCCCTGGTGCTGACCATCGACCCGGCGTATTTCCGGCTGACCGGCGGCATCGAGCGGTGGCTGTACCGCCTGGTGCGCAAGCACGGCGGCAAGCAGGCATACGGCTGGCAATTCGACTTCCGCTACCTGCACCAGAAATCCGGCAGCACCGCCAAGCCCTACGACTTCGCCTGCGACTTGCGCGCGCTCGTCGCGCGGCAGTCGCTGCCCGGCTACGTCCTGGGCATCGAGCGGATGCCGGACAGCGGCGCCGAGCTGCTGACCTTCCGGCCCGTGCCGCATACGGCACGGGGATAACTCCGGGAGAGCCTGTGAATAGTGTCGTGCTATCAGGCGTGCGGGGTATCGTGCTATCAGGCGTGGGACTATCGTGCTATCAGGCGTGCCAATCGGCCGCAAACCCGCGCCAGCACTGGGTTTGCGCGCCCTCTAACTTCCCTAACTTAATTTCTCTAACTTGTAGTAGGGAAACGCCGCTGCGGTGGACAACCGCCACGCGGCCACCAACGCAGCAGGAACAGCCAGGCTTTCCAACACGAAGGGCCAGGCCATGATCGTCGCGCTGCTCAACCAGAAAGGCGGCGTGGGCAAGACCACGCTCGCCACCCACATTGCCGGCGAACTGACAATGCGCGGCCAGCACGTCGTGCTGCTGGACGCCGACCCGCAGGGGTCATCGCTCGACTGGACACAGCGCAGAAGCCAGCAAGGCTTGCCACGGCTTTTCAGCGCCGTGGGCCTCGCACGCGAAACGCTGCATCAGGAAGCCCCGGAGCTGGCACGCCGCGCCGATCACGTTGTCATCGACGGCCCGCCGCGCATCGCCGCCTTGGCGCGCTCCGCGCTGCTGGCGGCCGAGCGCGTGCTGATCCCGGTGCAGCCCAGCCCCTACGACCTGTGGGCCAGCGCCGAGATGGTGGCGCTGATCCGCGAGGCGCAAGTCTTTCGGCCTGCGCTGCGCGCGGCCTTCGTCATCAACCGGCGTGTCAGTACCACCGTGATCGGGCGCGAAGCGCGCCAGGCGCTCGCCGATCAGCCGCTTCCTGCGCTGCGCGCGGAAGTGCATCAGCGCATCGTGTTCGCCGACAGCGTGGCCGCTGGCCGGCTTGCACGCGAGACGGCGCCGGACAGCGCCGCCGCGCGCGAAATCACCGCGCTCGTGGACGAACTGCTGCGGTGGACGACATGACCGCGAAGCCACCACCGAACAGCAAGCGCGCAGCAAAGCGCGTCGGCATCGGCGCGCGTCCACCTGCGAATCCGCACGCCGAGGCGTGGATTCGCCAGGGCGACGCCGACGCGCTGGGCAAGGGCGACCTCTACACGGCCCGCCTCACCCTCGACATCACGCCCGCCATGCGGGCGCGCATCAAGGTCTCTGCCTTCACGCAAGGCGTGACCGTGGCCGACCTGCTGCGCGGCCTGCTGGAACGGGAGTTTCCCGAGAACCGCAGGGAGAACACACCATGACTGCATCCACTGCACTAGCCGCCGCGCCTGCCGCTGTCGCGGCCACGGCCACGGCTGCGCCACAGCCATCATTCATCGCACCTTCCGGCCAGCCAGCCAGCGCGCCGCTGACGCGCGTGGCGCTGGCCTACATCGAGGCCCGTTTCAAGCTCTACCTGCGCTTCGGCGAACCCGCGCGCACGCACCAGCTCGACCGCTGGCGGCGCAGCGCGGTGTTCCTGCCGGGCGCGGTGTTCTGCCGCATCCGCTGGCAGGCCAACGACTACGGCACCGTGCGCTGGCAGCTCATGGTGATGCAAGCCTGCACGCCGCTGGACGCGGCGCAGCGCATCCCCGGCGTACAGCCGGGCGCGCGCCTGCTGCTGCACGCCGAGGGCGACGGGCAAGTGCGCGCCGTGCTGGAACGCATCGACGCCATCGAGGCGCTGGGCATCGCGCCCATCGCCGTCTCGCCTGCGTACTGGCGCACGCTCGCCAACCGGCTCGCCGCGCGCCTGCCGCTGCCCGAGTACACCGCCGAGCGGCACGCCGCCTGGTTAGCCGGGAGGGTGCTGCCATGACCGCCGTTTCCACTGGCGCCAACACCACTGGAAAGGCACCGCGTCCTCGCTCGCGCCTGCGCGCTCGCATCGTGCTCGCGGGCTTCGCCGCCTGCGGCCTCGCTGCGCTCGCCTGGGCGTCCTTCGTGCATCCGATGCCGCGCCTGATCTACAACCCGTCCGACAGCGTTCCGGTGGGCTGGTATCGCATCGCACCACCCGATGCGCCGCGCGTCGGCTCCATCGTGCTGACCACGCTGCCGCCAGACGCCGCCGCGCTGGCCGCGCAGCGCGGCTACCTGCCGGCGCGCGTGCCGTTGCTCAAGCGCGTGGGTGCCGTCGCGCCGCAGGAGGTGTGCATCGCTGGCGGCATCGTCCGCATCGACGGCGTGCCTTTGGCCGCCGCGCTGCTCGCCGACCGCTGGGGCCGCCCGCTGCCATCCTGGCAGCAGTGCCGCCGCCTTGAACCCGGCGAGCTTTTCCTGTTGAGCGTGACCAACACGTCGTCGTTCGACAGCCGGTATTTCGGGCCGGTTGCCGCATCCGCCGTGATCGGCGTCGCGCACCCGGTCTGGCTGGAGAAGCGCCCATGATCGCCGCCGATTCGCTGCGCATCATCGTGCTATCAGGCGTGTCGATCCTGTGGTGTTCCGCGTGTCATCGCGCGTGCAGTGCGAGCGCATCCGCGCCGCGCTTCGCGCCGCCTTCCCATGTGCAGGCGTCTTGCCTCGAACGCTGCCGGCCTGCGGCCGTCGCCGCGTTCGCCGGCGCGCTGGCTGCTCGCGCAGCAGCGCCGCCGGGCCGCCGCTGCCCGGAGCGCCAGCGAGGGGCAAAGGCGGAAGGCAAGACAAAAGGGTTCGGCACTCTGCCGCCCGCAAAGCCAGTCTGCACGTGGGGGTGGCGCGGCACGGCGCGGCTTCGCCGCCGTGCCGCGTGGGGCGCGAGGCACGCGCCGATGCAGGCATGTCCGCGTGCTTCGCACGCTCGGACACGCCGGAGCTTGCAGGGAGCACAGCCATGACCGACCGCGGCGACCATGATTTCTGGGTGCGCCCTGGCGCGCCGAAGAACCGAGGCAAAGGCCAGGGCCAGAGCTTCGTTTCCAAGGTGCTCAAGCAGGCTGGCAAGGCCAGCGGCGGCAAGTCGGCGGTGCGCCGTCCTACCGCTGGCGGGAGCGGCCAGCACGCCGGCCAGCGGCCCGGCTCACGGCTTGGACGCGGCCATACGGCGGCGCGCTTCGCAGGCGCAAAGCTGACCCCTATGTCACGGCGCGTGACCATCAAGACGCTGCTGGTCAACCAGCGCAACGCCAGTCCGCAGTCGCTCGCCAAGCACCTGCGCTACATCGAGCGCGACGGTGCCGGCCGGAACGGCGAGCCGGGCCGTGCCTACGGGCCGCAGACCGACGAAGCCGACCTCGATGCCTTCAAGGAACGCTGCCAGGACGACCGACATCATTTCCGCTTCATCGTCTCACCTGAAGACAGTGCGGAGCTGGACGACCTGCGCACCTACACCCGGCACCTGATGAACCGGATGGAGGCCGACCTGGGGACGCGGCTGGATTGGGTGGCGGTCGATCACTGGAACACCGACAACCCGCACACGCACCTGATCGTGCGCGGACGCGACGATACCGGCAAAGACCTCATCATCGCGGGCGACTACATCGCCCACGGCTTCCGCCATCGCGCCGCCGAGCTGGCGACGGAATGGCTGGGGCCGCGCACCGAACTGGAGATCCAGCAGACCTTGCAGCGCGAGGTGGAGCAAGAGCGGTGGACGAGCCTCGACCGCACGTTGCAGCGCGAGGCCGGCGAGGATGGCCGGGTGCAGATCGAACGCTTCAACGAACCCCGGCTGCAACGCCAGCGCCTGCTGCTGATCGGCCGCCTGCAACACTTGCAGCGCCTGGGCCTGGCCGACGAGGTGCAGCCCGGCACCTGGGCCGTCCATGCGGACGCGGAGAAGACCTTGCGTGCCCTGGGCGAGCGTGGCGACATCATCCGAACGATGCAGCGGGCCATGAGCGGCAAGCCTCGCGAGCTGGCGGTGTTCGAGCCGGGCGACGACGGCCGCACTATCGTCGGTCGCGTGGCTGCTAAGGGTCTGGCCGACGAGCTGCACGACCGCGGCTATCTGGTCATCGACGGGTTGGACGGCAAAGCCCACTACGTCGCGTTGGACGCCCGCGACGAGCTGGCGAACTATCCCATCGGCGCGGTGGTGGAGGTACGCGGTTCCGCCGAGGTGCGGGCGGCCGACAAGAACATCGCCACGCTGGCGAGCAATGGCCTGTACCGCACCGATCACCACCTGGCGATCGAGCAAGGCCGAGCCAAGCCCGGCCGCGACCCGCAAGAGGCTGTGGCGGCCCATATCCGCCGGCTGGAAGCCCTACGGCGGGCCGGCATCGTGGAGCGCGTGGCCGAGGGGTTATGGAAGGTGCCGGACGACTTGGCCGAGCGTGGCCGCCAGTACGACGCGCAGCGGCTGGGCGGCGTGGCGGTCGAACTGAAATCGCATCTGCCGATTGAACGGCAGGCCCGCGTCATCGGCGCGACCTGGCTGGATCAGCAGTTGATCGGCGGCGGCAAGGGACTGGGCGACCTGGGCTTTGGCGGCGATGCTAGGCAAGCCTTGCAGCAGCGCGCCGACTTCCTCGAAGAACAGGGGCTGGCCCAGCGGCGCGGGCAGCGGCTGATTCTCTCCCGGAATCTGCTGGAAACGCTGCGCAATCGGGAGCTGGCGCAGGCCGCCCAGCACATTGCCGCCGATAGCGGATTGGAGCATCGGCACGTCACAGACGGGCAGCGCGTAGCCGGCATCTACCGGCGCTCGGTCATGCTCGCCAGCGGTCGCTATGCGCTGCTCGATGACGGCATGGGATTCAGTCTGGTGCCTTGGCGGCCGATAATCGAGCCACGACTGGGGCAGCAGATCGCCGCGACTGTACGCGGCGGCGGTGTGTCATGGGAGGTTGGACGGCAAAGAGGTCCTGGGATTGGATCGGGGCCGTAGGCTGTCGTACCGAGTTAAGGTGTCGAGCAGCGTTTTGGCCCTAGCTTCTGTGCTCCGTTAAGACGACTAGTCTGTGCTTATCGACGACGCTGTGGGTGCATGGTTGCTTGCCAATTCCGGTGCAACTCGCAAACGCGCTGCCCCGACCTGAACTGCCCATTCAACGATCTGCCCGGCCAATATATCCGTGGCGACACCGAACGCGCTCACCACATCGGCCTCTCGCTTGCTGCCTGTGGCTTGGATTGCTTCGAAGCGTCTACTGGCAATAGCAGTCCGTTTGGCCGGATCGACCAGTTGCACATCGAGCCGAACCGCGGCGATCGCTTCAGTGCCGCGGTATTCGAGCTGGAACGCCCGCAGCGTACTGCGCAACTCCATATCGGCGCTCATTGGGGTGCTATCGGTAATCACGGAAGTCGACCGCCCATCGCGCATGAAGGCTTCGACGATTCGGTCACGCAGCAGCACCGGTGCGGGGTCGGCCCAACGCACTCCTTGCCAAGCCGACAAGCGACCATCGGGCTGCGCAATGAACAGCCGCTCCGAATCCAGGACGCGACTACTCTCAGGGGCGTAGACGCGCAGCGCCCCGGGTCCCGGAACGGCGCGCGGCGTACTCTCCGCCTGGGCGATGTGATAGTCGGGCAATTTGTAGGTGACCATTGGAGCTGCTTTGGGAAGCACACTGCACGCGGACAAGCCGAGTACTAGCGTCATAGTCACGGCAGCGACGGGAATCATCCTGGCGGAAGTGTTCACGGCTTGGTTTCCTCAATGTTCTCTCCACCGAGCAGGTATTGCGCCGGATTGCGATCCAGTCGGCGCAGCACGGTGTTTAGATTGGCCAGCGCCTGCTGGAGTTCGTGCATGGCAGGACCTGTGGCGGCCAAGCCCTGGTTCAGCGATTCCTGATTGTTTTGCAGTAGCGTCTCAACCCTGAAAGCGGCGCGTTCGAGGGATGCCGTTGCATCACGCGTGTTCACCATGATTTGCTTACCATCGTTATTTAGTAGCAGGTTGGCATCGCGAAGAGTGCTATTTGCTTGGCGCACGGCAGCTGTCGATTCTCTGCTTGCTTCGGTCAGATTGCTGATTAACGTCGCGATCTCGGCCCTCTGGTCAGCGACCGCGCCCGTGGTCTGTTCAAGATTCACCAGACTGCGGTGCACAAGAGCCAAATTCTCCTTCGACAGTAACTCCTGCGTGCGCAGCAAGATGCCGTTGAGTGTCGTCATGCTGTTCCCCTCACCGGAGACCAGGGATGCCATCGCCGAACGTGGTGCGAGGATCAACGGTTCCTCGTCCTCTCTCCGATCCAGCAATGGCACGTTTGGCCCACCGTCGCTCAACTCGATCACCGCGTTGCCGGTAATTCCCGTGATGACCAATTCAGCGCGGGTATCCTGCCGGACCGGGATGGTGGCATTGATGCGTACGCGCGCTATCGCCCGCCTTGGGTCTCGCGGTGAAAGAGAAAGTGCAACGACTTCGCCAATCGTGATTCCGCTGTACTGAACCTGGCTGCCGGGCGTAAGCCCGGTCACTGGCTCATCGAACATAATCCGGTAATACTGGTAATCGTGGTCGGAACGTGTGTCGCTGAGCCAAAGCGCGAAGCCAATACCAATCGCACCGAGCAGCACGACGAACAGACCAATGAATACATGATGGGCACGTGGTTCCATGATCAGACCACCTCGTTCTCAGAGTTTAAATATTGCGTGCGCCCAGCCCAATGCGTGCGCGACGGAAGAATGATGCAGATGCGGAGGGGTTTCATGGCTGCGTCTCTTGGCTGGAAGCACCAGTGGCCTGTGCGGCCGCACGGCCACGGGGGCCGTGAAAGTATTCCTGTATCCACGGGTGCTTGAAGCGCTCGACTGCCTCGATGCCGTCGTTGATGAGTACCTTCTGGTTCGCCAGGACCGCGACACGGTCGCATATGGTGTACAGCGTATCGAGGTCGTGGGTTACCAGAAACACCGTGAGGCCCAGTGCATTGCGCAGGGTCAGAATCAATTGGTCGAAAGATGCAGCCCCGATTGGATCCAGTCCTGCGGTGGGTTCGTCAAGAAACAGGATGTTCGCATCAAGCGCCAAGGCTCTCGCCAGTGCTGCTCGTTTCACCATGCCTCCGGACAACGAGGCCGGATACTTGTCTCCCGCTCCGGCAGGCAACCCCACCAAGCCCAGCTTGCTTCTTGCCAAACGCTCGGCAAGAGGCCGCGCCAGACCGACATGCTCGATCAAAGGAAGAGCGACGTTCTCCAAGACGGTCAGCGATGAATACAACGCGCCCTTCTGGAACAGAATGCCGAACCTTCGCTCCATACGCGCGCGCGCAAGCCATTGGGCTCGCAGTAGGTCGCGCCCCCCGATACGGACCACGCCCGAATGCGGCTTCTGCAGCCCGACGACGCTACGCAAGAGCACGGATTTCCCGGTGCCTGACCCTCCCACCACGCCAAGGATTTCCCCGCGCCGCACGTCCAGGTCTAGGTCCTGATGGACCTGCTGGGTTCCAAACCTGTTGTCCAGGCCGCGCACTTCAATAGCGTGTCGCACACCGTTGTCGGTGTCTTGCTTCACCGCGCTCACCAGCCCATCTCCATGAAGAACAGTGCAGCGATGGCGTCTATCAGGATCACCATGAAGATTGATTGCACGACACTAGACGTCGTGTGGTCGCCTACCGACTCAGCGCTACCGGCGACCTTGAACCCTTCATGGCAGCCGATAGCGGCGATCATCACCGCGAAGAGCGGGGACTTGCTCATTCCGACAAGAAAATGGCGCACCTCGATTTTTTCCTGCACGATGGCAAGGAACTGTGCGGGAGGAATTTCCAAGCTCAGTGCGCATACGGTGGCGCCGCCCGCAATGCCAGCCAAGATGCCTACTAAGGTGAGCAGTGGCAAGGACACAAGAAGCGCCAGCACGCGTGGCAGCACCAGTAACTCGATGGGGTCGAGCGCGTTGGAGCGAAGCGCATCGATCTCTTCATTTGCCTTCATCGAACCGATTTGGGCGGTGTACGCGCTTGCGGTACGGCCTGCAATCAATATGGCCGGGAGCAGCACTCCGAACTCGCGCATGAACGAGAAGGCGACCAGATGCACCGAGAAGATGCTCGCACCGAAGTTGGCCAGCACCGTTGCTCCCAGGAACGCCACCACCATTCCTACCATGAAGCTCAGTAGCGCCACGATGGGAATGGCGTCCACCGCTGATCGCTGGATTTGAGCGATCACCGAGGTCGCGCGCCAGCGACGCGGGTGACGAACGGTACGGCTCCATGTTTCGATGATCTGGCCCACGAACCCGGCCAGACCAAGACACGCACGACAGCCCTGTTCCAAGGTCAGGCCTATGCGTCCCAGACCGCGGAGCAGAGGATTCCCGCTCACCGCTGCTTTCTCCGTCTTCTGCTGATCGGTAGCAGCGGCGGCCAGCGCTCTCATTAGGGCGAGGCGATCCGAGGACAGATTTGGAGCTGCCTCCGGCCGGTCGAGTATCGAGTCTGGCCCGAGAATTTCCACCAGCAGAGCCGCGCCGGCGGTGTCCAGTCTCTGGACTTGCGTCCAGTCGAGTAAGGGAGTGGCGTACCCCTCGGCATGACTGATGCGGGCGGCGGACACGGATTTTGCCAGACTGGCGTAGTGCTCTATCGTCCAGTCGCCACCCGCCAGCCATTTGTGATCACCGCCGACCATGGCATCCTGCCGGAGCCAAGCCTGTGAAGCGTTGCTCATGGCTGCGTGTCCCGCCAAGCGCTGTCGATGCGCTCGATGCAGTTCGTGATCGCCGCTTTGGCATGACCCAGCAATGTGTACGAACCGGCGAACTCTTTAATGACGTTGCCGCGCTCGAAGCAACTGGCGGCAGCAACCCGGCGTCCCGTCCTTAAATCGACTGCTTCGAACTCTAGGCTGGCACCACCCGTCGTCACGGGTCCAACCAGCAGGGTCGTCATTGCATTGACTGCCCGATTCGGTGTCTGCAGTTCGGTGACCGCTACACGCACCCGAACCTGTCCCGCGCCACCTGGGGGGGCGGGACTTTTGCCTTCCTGGCGTTTCAGTTCGCTCGTCACATGGTCTAGCACTTCGCGCTGCTGCGCGTCATCGAGCCCATCGATGCGACCCGAGGCGGTCTTGATCTGCGCTTCTTCCACCACGACAGCGGCATAACGCTTGGGCTCGAATCCCGCTGCGCGGTACATCAGTACGTTCTCGTATCGTGTCGGCGATAACTTCTCGTAGTCGCCGAGAAATCCGGAGCGCGTCATGCTGTTGGTCGCGCATCCAGAGAGCGCGCCTGCTACGCAAAAAAAGATGCCGCCGCGGATCAATGCAGTTTTGCTCTTCATAATGGGTCTCCTTGATCAAACGAAACTAAGACAGGCAATGCCTGCTGCGATGAGGGCGGTGCCAGACCAGCGCGTTACCGATGCGACATCGCCTAGTAGGAGGGCGCCGACGCCCAAGTTTCCAAGTAGCCCGATTCCTGCCCAGGCTGCAGAGGCCGCGCTGATCGGAATCCGCTTGAGCGCGAACCACAAAAGTGCGCCGCTGGCCGCCATGCACGTCACTGCCACACAGAGGCCGACCCAGCGCATCGGACCGCCCGCCGTGATGGCCCGCAGGCCCAGTGGATAGCCCGCTCCTAGAACCCCTGCGGCAATGACAATCGACCAGGATTTCCAGATCAGCGGATGGGTGCTGAATCGCATAAGCCTAGCGAGACATACGCATGAAGCGTGGGTGCATACGAATTCTGAGAATGCGCAGCACGCGGCGGCTCGCAAGAGACTCATGAGCGATCTCCATGCGCGGTGGCGACACTCAGGTTCCACGGCCCAATTCGCTTGATTCCAAACAGGACTTCGTAAAGCAGCGGAATCAAGCCCAACGTCACCAGCGTTCCGAGTGCCAGCCCACCGATCATCGCGATCGCCATCCCTTTCCATAATGGTCCGGAGAAGAGCATGAGTGGCACCAGTCCCGAAATGCAGGTGACCTTGGTCATCACGATTGGACGAAGCCGTTGTATCGCGGCCCCAACCAAGGCTTCATGGCGTGGCAGGCCTTCCGCTAGCCCCTGGTCGATGCGTTCCAGCAAGAGCACGGCGTTGTTGACAATGATCCCGAACAGGGCCAGTACGCCGAAGGTCGCCATGAAGCTGAAAGGTGTGCCGGTCAGCTTCAGAGCCAATACCACGCCGATAAGCGTGAAAGGGATCGTCGCGAGGATCACACCGAGCTTGCGGAAAGAATTGAACTGCCATACGAACAGCATCAGCATCGCCAGAAATGCGAGGGGCATGTAGGTCGACAGCGCGGCGTTCGATTCGGCGGCTTCCTCGATCTCGCCGCCAAGTTCAACCGAGTAGCCCGCGGGCAGGTCCAGGGCAGCGACGCTAGGCGCCAGGCGGTTGATGATCTCCTGGGCGGTGTAAGAGGTGTTCTGTCCTTGCACGGTGATCGTGCGGATGAGATTGCGCCGTTGGATGACCGAGGGCTCGCTCGCGAGCGATACGTCTGCGACCTGAGCCAGCGTCACCGCTGGACCGCCGTTGGTGGGATAGATGAGCGTCGCGCCTACGTCTGCCGTGCTGCGACGCTCGCTTACGATACTGCGCAGGACGATCGGGACGGAGGTGTCACCGTCGCGAATAACCGAGATCGATCTGCCGCTGTAGCGGACATCCAGCCCGCCAGCGATGTCTTCAGTCGTCACGCCCGCCCGACGCGCGCGGTCCTGGTCGACCCGTACGTCGATGCGGCCAACGCGCGTATCCCAATCGTTCTTGACGTTGATGGTGCCGGGCAGCTTGCGCAGCGCTGCTTCGATTTTGGACGCGGCCCCCAACAATACCTCCTCATCCGGACCGCTGACGCGATAAATGGCAGTCCCTGACTCGGTCGCACCGAGCGAGAAACGCTTGGGCTCGGCGCGCACGTCGCCATGTGCTTGCGCAAAGTAGCTGCGGGTGCGGGCGAGGACGGCGTCGATGTCGCTCTTCGGCTTCAATGTGACAACGAAGTACGCGATGTTCGATGCCGGCAGTGGTGGATTCAGGCTAAGGATGAAGCGCGGGCCACCATCGGCGACGTAGCCGATGTGATCGGAGACTTCTGGATTGATGTTCGTGTCGCCCAGCCAACCACTGATCTGCTTCACGCGGGCGAGCGTTTCGCGCGAGTCGGTACCGGGGGCGAGCTGCACCGGAATCTGGAACTGAAGCCGGTCGGACTTGGGCATGAAATCGTACGGCAGGGTGGTGAAGCCATACAGCGCAATGGCAAGCGCCGCGATCATCGACGCTACATAGACCGCCTTATGGTGGAGCACCCACTCCAGTACGCGCCGGTAGCCACGGTAGAAGCGGGTGTCATAGGCGTCGCCCTGCTCCTGCTTGTGATGGGGTTTGGCGAAGTGGTAGCACAATAGGGGCGTGACAGTCAGGCACAGCAGCCACGAAGCGAACAACGTCAGTGCCAGCACGACCACGAGATTGTGCAGATACTCGCTCGTGGCGTTCTGGCCAAAAAAGAACGGCGAGAACACGATCACGATCACGAGCGAGGACGTGAGCAGCGGAATGGCGAGCGTGCGGCCCGCCTCGAGGCAGGCATGCTTACGATCTTCGCCACCGGCCAGGCGGCGTTCGATGTCTTCGGCAATCACAATGCCGTTGTCCACCAACAAGCCGAGCGCAATGATGATGGCGCCCATCGAGACGTTCTGAAGCTCGATGTTCATCGCGCGCATGACGATGAGTGCACTGAGGATCGTCAACGGCACGATCATGCCCACGATGATCCCGGTGCGCCAACCGAGAAATAGCACGACGACACCGAGGACGACGATGATCGTCTCCATCATGACGTGGTTCATTTTGCCCATCTCGTGCTTGACGACATCGGCCTGGAAAGTGACGTATGACAGATCGAAACCCGCCGGCAGCAGCTTCTCCTGGTCTGCAACCCGTGCTTTGAGCGCTTTTCCGAACTGCTCCACGTTCTGACCGGAGGCCATCGAAACCGCCATGACGACAGCGGGCTGGCCTTTGTAGATGGCAGCAGATTCCGGCGGATCGGCTGGCCGCACACTCACCTGCGCCAGTTCACCCAATGCGATCGTCGGCACGGGCGCCGTACTACTTTGCGGTCGTGGCAGCGCGATCGGCATTGCTCGCAGGGAGGGAGCGTCACGCACTTCGCCACTGACCGCCAAGGTTGCATTGATGCCGCCGACAACAATTTGTCCACCCGAAGCGACGACGTTCTGTTTGACGAGTTGGTCGATCACCCCCTGTGGTGTCAGCTCCAATCGCGCGAGCCTAGGCCGATCGAATTCGAGATAGACGCGCTCTTCCTGCAGGCCGTAGAAAGTGATGCGCTCAATACCAGGCACGGTGTACAGGCGGTCGCGCATCTGCTTGAGCGCGACGCGCATCTCGCTCATGGAGTAACCTGGTGCAGTGACCGCAATCGAGGCAACCGCGACGCGGCCGAAGTCTTCGTCGACGAAAGGCCCCATCGTGCTCTGTGGTAAGGCATCCTTCGAATCGGCGACCTTGGCCCGGACGCGCTGCCAGATCGGTGCCAAGTCGGTGTAGCGGTCCCAGATCGTGACCTGGATCATGGCGCTGCCTGCGCGCACGGTGCTCGTCACGCGCTTGACCTCTGCCAGTTCGCGCAAGCGCTCCTCGATCGGCCGGGCAATGAGTTGCTCAACGCGTTCGGCGGGCAGCCCCGGGTTCAACGCCGTGACCATCGCATCGCGGACCGTGACAGTCGGCTCCTCCTGAGAAGGAAAATTCAGGAAGGTCGCGATGCCGGCGACGAAAATGATGAGCGCTACAAAGTAGGTAAGTCGACTGGCGCGCAGCGCCATCTCGGTGATCTTCATGATGAAGTAACCTGGTGGATCGCGTTAGCGCTTGGTCAATTGAGTGGTGGCTTCCAGTGGTGTCACTGGCTGTCCATCGGTGAGCCATCCTCCTCCGGCGGCAACCACCGTCTCGCCGGGCTTGAGTCCAGCGAGGACGCGCGCGCTGTCTCCTTCCTGTACCGGCGTGAAGCGCACCGCGCGACGGTGCACCTTCTTATCTTCAGGGGTGTAGACGAAGACGGAAGCCTCGCCCGGCTTCGTGCCGAGCACCAGCGAGGCATAAGGTATGGATACAGTCTCGGGCCGAGAGGTCTTGGAGGTTGCCGCAGGTGCGTCGAGCACGACCTGTACGGGAATACCTGGCCGAAGTGCGCGCGCTTGCGCGTTATCTTCAGGCACTAGCACCACGGGTAGGAGCGAGCCATTTTCGGCGCGCAGACCGACACGACGTACCACCGCTCGGATTGGTTGTTCGGCTCCGCTCCAGCTCAGTTCTGCGCGTTGGCCGACATCTATGTGAGGTGCCTGTGTAGTAGACGCGTTCGCGATGATCTCAGTGCCACTGCGCACGCCGTCGACCTGAAATACCGGCGCACCAGCAGCAATGTCGGTGAACGCCAAAGCCAGCTTTTCCGCCACGACACCATCGAAAGGAGCGACGATCATCGTGCCACGTTGTGCTCGTTCGGCCAGGCCAAGCGCCGCCTTGGCAGTGCGCGCTTGACCCTCTGCGACCGCTAGCTGCGCCTTCGCGCTCTCGAACGCAGCAGGGGAGATGACTTCGCTTTCGAGCAACCGGCGCTGTTGATCTGTCTGTACACGTCGATCCATCAGGCCGGCTTCGGCGGCCGCCAGGGATGCTTGCGCTTGTGTCACGCGAAGCCGGTCAGGTTGCGCATCAAGTTCTGCCAGGACTTGGCCGCGGGAGAACCGTTCACCCACGTCGACGTTCAACTTGGCGATCCGTCCTCCTGTTTCAAATCCTAGGATGCTGCGCTCGGTTGCTCGCGCCGAGCCAGTCAATTCGATGCGAGAGCTATGCGGGAGATCCGACTGCGCGGCGGCGAGCTTCACTGCGCGCGGAGGCTCGGATACGGTGGATTGCGAGTTTCCGCACCCTGAGAGCAGAGTCGAAATGGATAGTGTGCAAGCAACCGCCAAGGAGCGCGGTGCGCACGCGGTCATGACACCGCTACGGACGCGACTCATGTGCGTCCTTTTGCCGGGACAAGTTCGAGATGGCCCGAGGCGAGATCCTGGAGCGCCCGAAAGAAATGCCGCCGCTCTGCGGGTGCGAGTATTGGCAAACCCAGAAGATCGGCGAACAGGGCGCCATCCAATGCCAGCATGATGAGTGCCGCGGTCTCGGTGCCACGCGGGGATCGACGCACGCGTTCGTACTGCACGCGGTAACACTCGCGCAGTGGGTCGAGAAGTGTTGGATCTTCCGCAGCTGCCGCGAGCAGCGCTGCGCCCATCTTCTGCATCTCGTCGTCGGGCATCGCTTCCACCTGGCTCGACAGCCAGGGGTCCGGATCTCCGGCAAACCTGCGCTCGTGATTGGCTTGTACCGCGTCGAACGCCCGGATCATCTCGTCGATCAGTGTCACGAACAAATCGCGTTTGGTCTTGAAGTGATAGAGAAACGCCCCTTTGCTCAACCCGGCCCGCACAACGACGGCGTCCAGTGTCAAGCGACTGGCACCTTCCTCCAGCACCAGTTCGCGGGCGGCCTGCAGGATGCGGTCGCGAGTTCGCTGGGCTCCTTGCTGGAGGCCGGGCTGCGCATCGGCGCTGCTATGGGCAGTGGACGGGGGGGGCAACTTTGTTTTCGCGCGGGGCGGCATGGTCGTGCTCCAAAAAAGCTTGAGTCATATACAGTCCAGACGGTATAGTAGAAGCCATACAACAGTCCGTCAAGACTTTTTCGGAGCGCAAGGAGCTGCCATGTCTCAAATTCTTGAACGCTATCGCCTCATTGCCATGATTTCTCCGCTACTGCTTCTTGCGGCCTGCAGCCATGCCCCGCACTCTGCCGATCCACCTCGCCTGGATGTACCGGCCCATTTCTCAAATGAAGAGGGAGGTGAAGGCATCTTGGACAAATCGTCCCGCCGTACTCTTCCCGTCGATTGGTGGACGGCCTACGGCGATCCGCACCTCAATGCCTTGGTCCGGGCGGCGCTGGAGCGCAATACCGAACTGACGATTGCGCGAGCGCGCGTGGACGAGGCATCGGCCGCCACGCGGCGAGCACGGGCCTCCCTGCTCCCCTCGTTGTCCGCGGGCACGCAGGCAACTCGAGGACGCGACTATTCAGAGAACGTTGCAATCGGCAATGATGGCCGCGCCACGTTGTCCGCATCGTGGGAGGCAGACCTGTCGGGACGGCTTTCGCAGGCAGCAGAAGGTGCGCGCCTGGATGCGGTGGCAGCCGAACAAGCGTGGGTTGCCACGCGGTGGCAGGTCGCGTTTGAAACAGTGTCGGCGGCTGTGCAGCAGCGCCAAGCCAGTGAGCTCGAAGCGCTAGCCGCGGCGCGGCTGGCATCCGCAGAACGACTCGTCTTGCTGATGCAACGGAAGTTCGAGGCCGGACAAGCTACCGGCTTCGACATCGAGCGTACCCGCGCCGGCGTCGTCGCACTGCGCGTGGAGCAAGAGCAACTGCGGCGTGCGCGCGGCGAGGCGACGCATGCACTCGATGTACTAGTGGGACAAACGCCCGGAGCGCCTGCAGCTTCCCCAACTCTTGCGTCGCTCGCCGTCCCGGACTGGACACCGACACGCATACCTGCGGACCTGCTGAGTGAGCGGCCCGACGTGCGCGCCGCCGAAGCGAAGTTCGCCGCCGAAACCGCGCGCTGGAACGCAGCCGAAGGCGAACGCTTCCCCAGGCTGGTGTTGGACCTGAGCGGCGGACGGCAGCGCGTAGAGGGTGTGGGAACCCGCATCACTGGAAACATTTTTTCACTTGGGGCCGGGGTGTCGTTGCCGATCTTCGATGGTGGCGCGATCCGTGCCGGCATCGAGACCGGAGAGGCGCGCAGCCGAGCTGCCCGTGCGGAGTTCGAGCGCACTTTGTTGAGTGCTTTGCAGGACGTAGAGAACGCATATCTCGGTTGGCATACGCAGCACGCAGCACTGGAGCATCAGGCCGAGGGTGTCGCAGTCGCGGAGCGTCAGCTCGATCGCAGCCGACGTCTGTTCGAGGCGGGACAAGTGGACGCCACGGTGGTGGCCGAGGCTGAGGCCGGGGTGCTGTCAGCGCAGGCTTCGCTGATCCGCACGCGGGCCGAGACAGCCATGCAATGGGGCGTCCTGGCAAAAGCATTATCCGGCTCTCCTGTTTGATCGCAGAAACATGCTGGAGCAGCTTGCGAAGGCTAGCTAAATAGCGTGACGCAAGGCGAAGGTGGTGAGGCCTGAGTGATGAGGAATGCGAACATGGAAATTCGACACCTGCGCTACTTTCTGGCGGTGGCAGAGGAGCTGCACTTTGCCCGAGCCGCAGAGCGCCTCCACATAGAGACATCGCCGCTGTCGCGCGCCATCAAGGAACTTGAGGAAGAGTTGGGCGTAGCGCTATTTGCGAGAACCACTCGGAGCACCCGCTTGACTCGTGCGGGCAGGCTCTTCTTTGAGAGCGTGCCGCGTGTCTTCGCAGCTTTGCAGCAGGCGCGCGACAGTGTGAACGCCGCAGCCAATGGCTTTCATTGCCAGCTCCGTATTGCATTGTCTGATGGAATCACGCCATCGCGCCTGCCTGCGTTGTTGGCGCTCTGCCGGCAGGAAGAGCCGGAAGTGGAAGTTCGCTTCTTCGAGGTGCCTTTGGCACAGCAAATCAAGGGATTGTGTGGCGAACTGTACGATCTCGGCTTCGCTCAATCGGATGAAGTCGGCGAAGGCATCATCGCCGTGCCGGTGTGGAGTGACCCTCTGATGGTAGCTGTGCCCGCACGGCACCCCTTGCTATCCCACAAACAGATTCCCCTAGAAGAGCTGTTGCGGTATCCGCTGGTGCTCTGCGACGCGGTGGCGTGTGAGGGCCATGCTCGGCAAGTTGAACGGGTGCTACGTCGCGTGGACATAGAGCCACTGATTGCCGAACGCGTGACTTCCAGCGATCTAATGATGGTCCTGGTTTCGGCGGGACTTGCACTAGGCCTCACAGGAGGCGCGCATATCACAGCCAGCAGGGAACAGGGGGTGGTCGCACGGCCGCTGACTGGACGTTCGCCAATGCTCACGACCTATCTACTACGGCCGGCCAGCGAGCCGTCAGAAATGCTGACTCGCTTCATGGAACGCGTTCATTCGATCAAATCTCCAGATGCCAAAGGTCGGCGGTAAACCATCACACAATCTCCCAAAGAAAATTAACCATGAAGAAGATTGCTCTCATATTGCTTTCCTCGACATTGGCAGCCTGCAGCCCATCTGGGAAACCAGATAAAGCCAACCTTCCGACAGTCGATGAATTAGCGCTCAATCCTGAGCGTCTGAAAGAGTTGCGCAAGCAATGCAAGTTGGATCGACCAATGCTGGGCGACCAACTATGTAACCGGGTTGCCGAGGCTACGCGAAAGCGCTTTTACGAAGATGGCGATGTGCCCCACACCACGCCTAAAGAGCCGCCGAAGTTCTAAGCTGGTGGTCATGCCGGAGTATGTATGCCGGATATGAAAAATTTGAAGGAGAATCGCAATGGGTTGGATCTATCTTGTTTTGGCTGGATTGTTTGAAATCGGATGGCCGGTCGGGCTGAAAATGGCGCAAGAGCCAACATCGCGTTGGAGTGGGGTCGCAGTAGCCGTCTCTTTCATGACAATTAGCGGCGCCTTCCTATGGCTTGCTCAGCGTCAGATACCGATTGGGACTGCTTATGCGGTGTGGACGGGTATCGGAGCGGCGGGAACTTTCTTAGTCGGAATTCATTTCTATGGCGACCCAACCTCCCTGATGCGATACCTTGGCGTGGCGTTGATCATCCTGGGCGTTATCACGCTCAAGTTATCGAGTTGATCGCTAGCTCCATTGGTAGCGTAGTCGCTAGGCGACCCAGCTCCCAGAGTGGATCGGGCGCTGGGAACTCGTACGGTCACCTCCTCTCTCTAGTCGCTATGTGACGAGCTTGCCGGCGCCTCGGGAGAGTTCGAGCCAGTGCGCGTAAGGCGGTGGGAGCACCCATTCCGGGTGGCTCCACCTTCAGTGCCTGCGCCAAGGTGACCTGAGTACGAACTTTGTAGCCAGTCAGGCAGTGAGTTCGGAGGGGATGCTATCGGATTGGATCCAGTTGCGCCGGATCGTCGCCGGCGGTTTGTAAGCATGCGCGCTATGCGGCCGCTGCTCGTTGTAGAACTGTCGCCAACGTTCGATCAGCACCTTCGCTTCGGTCCGACTGCGGAACCATTCGCGGTTGAGCAGTTCGTCGCCCATCGTTGCCTGCGAAGTCAGGACCAGCAGAATCCTGAGGGGAGTTCTCATCATGGTTTTCTCCGTTCAGACGCTTGGGATCAAGCGGCCGGAGACCACTACGCCTGCTTGGCTTTGCGCGCTGCCTCGACCAAGCTGTCGAGCCAGTCCTGATGGCCGTTGATCATCGGGTTGGGTTTGGCGTTGTGCAGCTCCTCGGCCGGTTTGCCCTTCTGAGTTTCCTGCGTGAGGATGCGCACGCGCCTGCCGTCCAGGTTCTCAACCAGCCAGGCGTGATGCACATCCAGGCGCGTATCTGTGCCTTCCTCGCCGGACCAGCCGTGCCAGGCCACGCGGCCGGGTTGCCCATCCGCAGGTGGCACGTATTCGTTGCACTGCCCCTCTACCGGGAAGCCGAAGGTCTCGAAGTAAAACCGATCGCCGTCGGCCAGTACCGGGCCTTTGCCGTCATGAAAGCACACGTTAGCCGAGTTGGCGTAGTAGCTTGGCCACAGCGATGGTGTGACGAGTAGAGGCCATACGTCGGCCGCGCTCAAGCCGGCGGCGATGATCTCATTGGAGGCGAAATTCTCAGTAAAGCCCGGCGTGTAGCCTTCGGGCCAGAGGATGGCGTTCTGTTGCTTGCTCATATCGAAGCTCCTTCACAAAATGTCGATGACGCAACAGGGGTGGCTGCGTCATTCAAGTGGTCATGGAGCAAATCATGAGCCTCCATCTGCAATAAGTGAAATCCTAAGTTTCTATTTTTGATATCATAAAATATGATATCAAGGCCTAGGTTCTGCCATCCACCGACTAGGCTATCTCGCAGCGGCGCTACGAAAGGGCGCGTCTCCAATTGAGCCGACTGATTGCTTATTTGTAGTGCGAGGTAGAGTTGTGCTGAGCATGACGATAGGAGCGATCTTGCCTACTTGTTGTTAGCACAGGAAGTGAACAGCAGTGCTCGTATCCAGCGATGTGCTGGATCGTGATGGGTGCGTTCGTGCCAAGCAGCCGTCTTGGTGAACCCCGGTATCTTCACCGGCGGCAGGGAGATAGCCAGCTTGTCCATACCGGCGACCAAGCGGCTCGGCAAGATCGCAACCATGTCACTGGCACGCAGGATGTCTGGCAAGATCAGAAAGCTCTTGACCGACAGTGTGACGCTGCGTCGTTTGCCCAACTGTTCTAGCGCATCGTCGGTGACGCCGCGGAAACCTCCACCATCGTAGGAAACAAGCGCATGGTCGAGAGCACAGAACTGTTTAACGGTCAGCTTGCGCCCCATAGCCGCAGGATGGTCTTCCCGCAGGACACACACATAGTGTTCCTTGAACAGCTCTCGGGCATGCAGATTTGGCGGAGTGATCTCTGGCGTCAGGAGGGCTAAATCGATCTGACCGCGCTCAAGCTGGTTCTGTAGCTGCCCGCTCTCGACTGGCACTAATGAGACTCGTACACGCGGTGCGTGCCGTTTAAGTGCCGATAGAAATGGGACAGCAACGGCACGCAGCGCATAGTCCGTCGCGGCGATGGAGAAGGTCAGTTGTGCGGTGGCCGGATTGAAGGAAGGTGGCTGGAGCAGCGCGTCGATTTCGGCGAGCACCTGCTTGACAGGCATCCCTAGATCCAGCGCCCGCTGCGTTGGAACGATACCCCGCTGCGAGCGCGCGAAAAGCGGGTCACCGAAGCTCTCGCGCAACCGCGTCAGCATGCCACTCAAGGCCGGCTGGGTTAGTCCCAGACGGGCCGCCGCCCGTGTCACATTGCGTTCGTCTAACAATGCGTCCAGCGCCTTGAGCAAGTTGAGATCCATACTCTTGATATTTTTCATTTTTATTCCAATCTTAAATATCATCGTTTTTCATGATATCTAAATATTGCCTATGAGTGGAAGCAAGGCCCATTGACGGCTTTTTTTGGGTAACTTGCTTGGAACTCTGTATGCGCCGCAGTGCGCTTTCGCTTGCGGCGCTTTTCTTTGACTCGCCACCGCGCTCATTCTTTCTTTTCCCTCGACCATTGTGCTGCGAACGGTCTTTGACCGGCACTAGCCCAGAACCGATCCTGACGCCTGCGACACCCCCTGTGCAACGCTTTCAATGAGACACCAGCGCAGGAGAAATCGGAGGACAGGTCATGCAAGGGACGAACGTTCTGTTCGGCCAGATCGCTGTGGTAATCGGCATCGTGATCGCCGGCGTCTGGGGCGCCACACAATGGACAGCAGCGACCCTTGGCTATCAAGTACGCCTCGGATCGCCCTGGTTCGATCTTCTAGGTGTACCGGTTTATCACCCGTGGCGCTTGTTCGAATGGTGGTTCTTCTTTGATGCCTACGCGCCGCACGTCTTCGACACAGGCGGTGCGATTGCGGGTGGTAGCGGTTTGTTCGCTTTACTCGTCGCCATCGCCATGTCGGTATGGCGTTCTCGGCAGTCGCGGCTGGTTACGACTTATGGTTCGGCACGCTGGGCCGATGCCGTCGACATCCGCAAAGCTGGACTGACCCTCCCGGCGGGCGTCTTCCTCGGCCAACACGACGACCAATACCTCCGACATGAGGGGCCGGAACATGTCCTGAGCTTCGCACCCACGCGCTCGGGCAAGGGCGTGGGCTTGGTGGTGCCTACGTTGCTTTCGTGGCCGGCGTCCGCCGTCATTCACGACATTAAGGGAGAGAACTGGAAGATCACGGCGGGCTGGCGTTCGCGCTTTTCGCACTGCCTGCTTTTCAACCCCACCGATAGGCAGTCGGCCGCCTACAACCCGCTGCTTGAAGTCCGGCGCGGCGCACATGAAGTGCGCGACGTGCAGAACATCGCCGACATTCTGGTTGACCCTGAAGGTGCGTTAGAGAAGCGCAATCATTGGGAGAAGACCAGCCACGCGCTACTGGTCGGTGCAATCTTGCATGTTCTGTACGCAGGCGAGGACAAGACGCTGCGCGGCGTCGCCAACTTCCTCAGCGACCCGGCGTGTCCGTTCGAGCTGACGCTGCACCGGATGATGACGACGAAGCACCTGGGCGATGCGCCTCACCCGGTTGTCGCATCCGCTGCCCGCGAAGTGCTCAACAAGTCGGACAACGAGCGATCGGGCGTGCTCTCCACCGCCATGTCGTTTCTCGGCCTGTACCGCGACCCGACCGTGGCCGAAGTCACATCGCGCTGCGATTGGCGCATCGCCGACCTGATTTCCGCCGAGCACCCGGTATCGCTCTATCTGGTGGTGCCGCCCTCCGACATAAGCCGCACCAAGCCGCTGATCCGGCTCATCTTGAACCAGATCGGGCGGCGGCTGACCGAATCGCTCGACGGCAGCGATGGCATCGCGCGCCGGCACAAGCTGCTGCTGATGCTGGACGAGTTTCCGGCGCTGGGTCGCCTCGATTTTTTCGAGTCCGCGCTTGCCTTCATGGCCGGCTACGGCATCCGCAGCTTTCTCATCGCTCAAAGCCTGAACCAGATCGACAAGGCGTATGGGCAGAACCATTCCATCCTCGACAACTGCCATGTCCGGGTGACTTTCGCCACCAACGACGAAAGGACGGCGAAAAGGATTTCCGAAACCCTCGGCACCGCCACCGAGCTTCGCGCGCAGCGCAACTACGCGGGCCACCGCCTCGCTCCGTGGCTGGGGCACCTGATGGTGTCGCGTCAGGAAACTGCACGTCCGCTGCTGACGCCCGGCGAGGTGATGCAGCTTCCACCTGAGGACGCCGTAGTCATGGTGTCCAGCGTTGCCCCGATCCGCGCGAAGAAGCTGCGTTACTACGTCGACGCCAATTTCAAGGATCGCGTCCTGCCACCGCCCGTGCTCGCAGTCGGGAGGTACGCCGACGCGCCGCCAGCCCGCCCCGACGACTGGAGCGGCTTGGCGATCCCGGCCGTACCTACGGCGCCGACCTCGGTATCCGCCGATGGTCCGGGCGGCACCGATGACGGCGGCCCGCGCCGCCAGCTCGAACTCTCCGAAACCGTCGCCTACGAGCCCGAGTTGGACGCGTGTGCGAACGACCTGGAGCTGCTCGATGACGACGACCTGGCGCTCCCGCTTCCCGGCCAGCTCGACCCGGCCATGCAGCGCACGGCCCGGCTGGCTTCTCTCGACCCCAACGACGGAATCGACCTATGAGCCAATACCGCCTCAATCTTTTCATCCAGCCCGAGCACGCCAAGCGCCTGGATGAACTTGCCGCCAAGAAAGGCGTGTCCAAGTCCTCCATCGTCGCAGCGGCCTTGGCGTCCTGGCTGTCACCCGATGCGGGCGACCAGCGTGAGGCCGCCATTGCCAAGCGGCTGGATCGACTGTCGCGGCAGACCGAACGCATGGAGCGCGACCAGAACATCCAGATCGAAACGCTGGCGCTGTTCATCCGCTATTTCTTGACCATCAGCACGCCGGTGCCAGAAGCCCACAAGGACGCGGCCCGCGCCCAGGGCAAAGCGCGCTTCGAGCAGTTCGTCGAGCAGTTGGGTCGCCACCTGCTGCGTGGCCGCAGTCTGGTGCGCGACGTGGTGGAGGAACTGCACCCCGATCCGATGCGGATGGATGACGCAGCAGCGATGGCGTCCGCCGATGAGCGAGCTGCAGAGCGTGCGTCATGAGTGCCGTTCCGCAGATTCCGCCTGAATCTCGCTCATCCGCCGCGGCGTCCCAGGATCGCCGCATCCAGATGCTGCGCACGGCGATGGGGCCGCTGATCGCCGCTGCGCTCGAAGATCCGGATGTTGTGGAAATCATGCTCAACCCCGATCGCACCCTGTGGGTGGATCGGCTGTCGTCGGGTCGCTCGCCGCTGGGCGTGGAGATGCCCGAGGCCGATGGTGAACGCATCATCCGCCTGGTCGCCGCGCATGTCGGCGCGGAGGTGCATCGCGGCCAGCCGCTCTTGACCGCCGAGTTGCCGGAAACCGGCGAGCGTTTCGAGGGCATCCTGCCTCCGGCCGCCCCGGGGCCAGCCTTCGCGCTACGCAAGCGGGCCGTGAGCATCATCGGCCTGGATCGCTACGTGGCCGACGGCATCCTGACCGCCGGGCAGGCCGAGTTCCTGCGCCGCGCCGTGCGCGAGCGGCAGAACATCCTGATCGCCGGCGGCACCAGCACCGGCAAGACCACGCTGGCGAACGCGCTGCTGGCCGAGATCGCCGCCACAGGCGACCGCGTGCTGGTGCTCGAAGACACCATCGAGCTGCAATGCGCGGCCCGCGACCATGTGCCGCTGCGCACCCGCGCCGGCGTCGTCACAATGACCGAGCTGGTGCGGGCCACGATGCGCCTGCGGCCTGACCGCGTGATCGTCGGCGAAGTGCGTGGCGGCGAAGCCCTGGACTTGGTGAAGGTCTGGGGCACCGGCCACCCCGGCGGCATTGCCACCATCCATGCCGGCTCCGCCTTGGGCGCACTGCTGCGTCTGGAGCAACTGATCCTCGAAGTGGCAGTGAATCCGCCCCGCGCCCTGATCGCCGAGGCGGTCAACGTGGTGATTCACATCGCAGGCCGTGGCCGCAAACGTCACGTCGAAACCATCTCCCGTGTCGTCGGCTTCGACGGTGCGGGCTATCGCCTGACAGATGCGCTGGAAACGCCGTTTCCCGAGCTGCCGCCGGTTCCTCTTGCAGCCGCTGCCGCTGCGCCTTCCTCGACCCCTGACCAACCTGGAGAACTGCCATGACGCACGTTGATGCTTTCCGTCTTTCCGTAAATCCTATTTCTCGCCTGTCCAGCATGGCGCGGCTGCGCCACCTGGCCCGTCCCGCAGGGCAAGGGCTGCTGCTGGCCGCGCTGATGCTGTTGCTGGCGGGCACGGCGCAGGCCGCCGGTTCCTCGATGCCGTGGGAAGGGCCGCTGACCTCCATCCTCGAATCCATCCAAGGGCCAGTCGCCCGGATCGTGGCGGTGATCATCATCATCTCGACGGGGCTTGCGCTGGCGTTCGGTGATACCAGCGGCGGCTTTCGCAAGCTGATCCAGATCGTGTTCGGCCTGTCCATCGCGTTCGCCGCGTCCTCGTTCTTCCTGTCGTTCTTCAGCTTCTCCGGAGGGGCCGTCGTATGAGTAAGGCCACCGATCTTCCGGGCTTTGAAGTGCCGCTGCATCGCTCGCTGACCGAGCCGATCCTGCTGGGCGGTGCGCCGCGCACCGTGGCGATTGCCAACGGCACGCTAGCCGCCGCCGTCGGGCTGGGCCTGCAACTGTGGATTCCCGGCGTGGTGCTCTGGATCGTCGGCCACTCGCTGGCCGTATGGGGTGCGCGCGTCGATCCGCAGTTCATGCAGGTCTTCGCGCGGCATATCAAACACCGCCCGCTTCTGGACGTGTGAGGGGAGGACGCCATGCTGAACCTTGCCGAATATCGTCAGCGCCCGGCCTTGCTTGCCGACTGGCTGCCCTGGGCCGGGCTGGTCGCGCCGGGCGTTGTGCTGAACAAAGATGGTTCGTTTCAACGCACGTTCCAGTTTCGCGGCCCCGACTTGGACAGTGCGACACAGGGCGAGCTGATTGCCACGTCGGCGCGGCAGAACAACGCGCTTCGCCGTACCGGGTCTGGCTGGGCCTTCTATATCGAGGCCGAGCGGATGCGGGCATCGAGCTATCCGCAATCCTCCTTTCCCGAACCACTGTCCTGGCTGGTGGATGAGGAGCGACGCGCGGCGTTCGAGGAGTCGGATGGCCATTTCGAGAGCGTCTATCACTTCACGTTGCAACACCTACCGCCGCAAGAGTCTCGCGCCCGTGCGGCTGGGATGCTGTACGAGAACCGGCCCACTGAGGGTGTGGACTGGCGTGGTCGGCTTGATTCCTTCGTGGCAGAGACCGATCGCGTGTTCGACCTGCTCGATGGTGTGATGCCGGAGATTGCCTGGCTGGACGATAGCCAGACGCTGACCTACCTGCATGCCACAGTCTCCACGCGGCGCTATCGCGTCGGCGTGCCCGACGTGCCGTTCCATATCGACGCACTGCTGGCCGATGCCGCGCTGGTCGGCGGCCTGGCGCCCATGCTGGGCGATCAGCACCTGCGCGTGGTGTCGGTACGAGGCTTCCCGACCTCGACCTGGCCGGGGATCTTGGACGACCTCAACCGCCTGGGCTTTGCGTATCGCTGGAGTACGCGCTTCCTGTGCCTGGACAAAGCCGAGGCGGAACGGGAATTGGGGCGCTTGCGGCGCCAATGGTTCGCCAAGCGCAAGAACGTCATCGCGCTGCTGCGCGAAACGATCTTTCAGCAGGAAAGCCCGCTGGTCGATACCGATGCCAGCAACAAGGCCGCCGACGCCGATGCCGCCTTGCAGGAGCTGGGCAGCGATCAAGTCGCCTTCGGCTACCTCACCGCCACGGTGACGGTGCTCGACGCCGACCCGGCCGTGGCCGACGAGAAGCTGCGCATGGTGGAGCGCGTCATCCAGGGCCGGGGTTTCGTGACCATCCCCGAAACCCTCAACGCAGTCGATGCCTGGCTGTCGTCCGTCCCCGGCAACGCATACGCGAACGTGCGTCAGCCCATCGTTTCGACGCTGAACCTGGCGCACATGATGCCGATGTCAGCGGTATGGGCTGGGCCGGAGAAGAACGAACACCTCGATGGCCCGCCGCTGATCGTCACCCGCACCGATGGCGCGACGCCGTTCCGGCTGGTGACGCACATCGGCGACGTGGGGCACACCCTTGTCGCCGGGCCGACCGGCATGGGCAAGTCGGTGCTGCTCGCCATATTGGCCATGCAGTTCCGGCGCTACTTCGGCTCGCGGATCTTCGCCTTCGACATGGGGCGCTCGATGCGCGCCACCATCCTCGGCCTTGGCGGTGAGCACTACGACCTCGGTGCCGATGGCGGCATCGCCTTCCAGCCACTCGCGCGAATAGCCCACGAGGGCTACCGCACCTGGGCCGCCGAATGGGTGGAGGGCCGGCTGCTGCACGAAGGCGTGACGGTCGGCCCGGACGAGAAGGCTGCCATTTGGTCGGCGCTGCGAAGCCTTGCCGGTGCGCCAGTGGAGCAGCGCACCATGACCGGCTTGTCGGTGTTATTGCAGTCCAACGCGCTGCGCCAAGCGCTCGCGCCCTATGTGTTGGGCGGCGCCCACGGCAAGCTGCTGGACGCTGACCACGACCGGCTGGGCATGGCCGACGTGCAGGGCTTTGAGATGGAAGAACTGATGCACAGCCCCGCCGCCGTGCAAGCAGTGCTGCGCTACCTGTTCGCCCGCTTCGACGAACGTTTTGACGGCGCGCCCACGCTGCTGATCCTCGATGAAGCGTGGCTGTTCCTCGATGAGCCGTCCTTCGCGGCCCGCATCCGGCAATGGCTCAAGACGCTCAGAAAAAAGAACGTCAGCGTCATCTTTGCCACGCAGTCGCTGGCCGACATCAAGGACTCGACCATCGCGCCAGCCATCATCGAAAGCTGCGCGAGCAGGATCTTCTTACCTAACCCGCAGGCCACCGAGCCGCAGATTCGCACGATCTACGAAGGCTTCGGCTTGAACAGCCGCCAGATTGAGATCGTGGCGACCGCACAGCCCAAGCGCGATTACTACTACCAGTCGCGCCTCGGCAATCGCCTGTTCGACCTCGACCTGGGGCCTGTCGCGCTCGCATTCGCGGGCGCATCCACCCCTCAAGACCAACGCGATATTGACCGCGTGCTGACGCAGGCCGGCGCTCCCGGCTTCGCCGGCGCGTGGCTGCGCCATCGCGGCCTCGGCTGGGCCGCCGACCTGCTGCCGTCCGCTCCGGCGGCAGCTTCCTTTCTCGCTTCTCAACCGCTGGAGGTTTCACCATGAAGACCAAGCCCCGTTTGCTCTCTGTCTCACTCGCTGCCGTGCTGTCGGTATCGCTGCTGGCCGTGCAGCCCGCATCCGCGCTGACGGTGTTCGACCCGTCCAACTTCGTGCAGAACACGCTGACCGCCGTGCGCACGCTGGAACAGATCAACAACCAGATCAACCAGCTTCAGAACGAGGCGCAGATGTTGATGAACCAGGCCAGGAACCTGGCAAATCTCGACTTCAACATCGTCAACCGCCTGCGCTCGACGCTCGCCACCACCGAGCGCCTGATCGCCGAGGCGCGCGGCTTGGCCTACGACGTGCAGAGCATGGATGCCACGTTCGCCCGCCTGTACCCGGAACAGTACGCCGCCACCATCAGCGGCGACCGCATGGCACAGGACGCCCGCGAACGCTGGCAGAACACCTTGAACGGCTTGCACACCGCGATGCGGATGCAGGCGCAGGTGTCGCAGAACCTCGCCCAAGACGAAAGCGCGCTGGCCGATCTCGTGAGCCAGAGCCAGTCGGCCACCGGCGCGCTGCAAGCGATGCAGGCGACGAACCAGCTCCTGGCTTTGCAGGCCAAGCAGTCGATCCAGGCGCAGCAGCTCCAGATCACGCAAGACCGGGCCGCTTCACTGGAACTGGCGCGGCAAGCGGCGGCTATGGAGCGCGCCCGCGAAGTGCGGCGGCGCTTTCTGGGCACCGGCACGCCGTACACGCCGCAGTCCGTCAACTTCTATAACAACTGACCGGAGGCGGCCATGCGATGCGCTTCCGTCCTGATGGCCGTGCTGCTGACCGCGTGCGGCCAGCAGCCGGCCGAGAACCTGGCCGACGCCCTGGCCGCAGATCCGGTGCGGCTCAAGGCGTTGCGCGGGCAATGCGCGGCCGACCGGCAGGCCGTGGGCGAGGATGCCTGCCGCGCCGCCGCTGAAGCCTTCCGGCGGCGCTTCTTCGCCGGCCATACCGGGCCGGATGAATACAACTCGCTGGCTGAACTCCCGCCGATTCCGCCGAGCTTCGATACGCCCGCAGATGAATTGCCAGAGGGCGCCGTTCCGCTCACTCCGCCCGAGGATTCGCCATGAACGACGTGACCATCATCGACCGTTTCCTCGATACGTTCTCGCGCTACATCGACTCGGGCTTCGGCTTATTGCAGGGCGAAGTGGCATTTCTCACCGCCACGCTCATCGTCATCGACATGACGATCGCTGGCCTGTATTGGGCCATGAGCCACGCCACCGGCCAGGGCGACGACGTGATCGCCAAGCTGCTGCGCAAGGTGCTCTGTGTCGGCGCGTTCGCCTACATCATCGGCAACTTCAACTGGCTGGCGAGCATCGTGTTCCGCTCGTTCGCCGGCTTGGGAATTACCGCTACCGGCTCGGCCATCACGATGGAGAACTTCCTTCAGCCGGGCCGGCTGGCGAAGACCGGCATCGACGCAGCCGCGCCGATTCTGGAACAGATCGGGGACATGGCTGGGTTCCCCGAGGTGTTCGTGAACATCGACCCTATCGTGGTTCTGTTCATCGCCTGGCTGGTGGTGATCCTCTGCTTCTTCGTGCTGGCCGTACAGCTTTTCATCACGCTGATCGAGTTCAAACTGACTACGCTCGCCGGCTTCGTCTTGATCCCGTTTGCACTCTGGAACAAGACCTCGTTCCTCGCGGAAAAGGTGCTAGGCAACGTGGTGTCGTCAGGCATCAAGGTCTTGGTGCTGGCCGTCATCGTCGGCATCGGTTCAGGCCTGTTCGCCGAGTTCCAGGTGCATCCCGACGAACCATCCATCGACCACGCGCTGGTCGTGATGCTGGCCTCGCTCGCGCTGCTGGCGCTGGGCATTTTCGGCCCCGGTATCGCCACCGGCCTGGTGTCCGGTGCGCCACAGCTTGGTGCGGGCGCGATGGCTGGTGCTGCGGTCGGGGCTGTCGGCACCGGCGTTGCCATCGGCGCCGCCGTAACGGGCGTGGGCGGCGCCGTCATGGCCGGGGCACGAATGGCCCCGGCGGCCGCAAAGCTGGCCGGTGCCGGTGCGCGTGCCGCGACTTCGGCGGCCGGCAGTGCCCGATCGGCGTTCCAGGCCGGTTCCGCTGCGGCCGGCGGCGGTGCCAAGGGCGCGGCGGCTGGCCTCGGCAATGTCGCCAAGACTGGCGCACAAGCCGCAGGCCGCAGCGTCACCTCTGGTGCTTCCGCTGTTGGGCAGAAGGTGGCCGACTCCTTCCGCGCTGGCTGGAACGGCACAGAAGCCGGCAGCGACGGTGCTGGCCCCGGCCAGACCGCAGACGGCACCGCAGGCTCGCAGAAGCAACAGCAACCGGCCTGGGCCAAGCGGATGCACCGCCGCCAGCAGGCTACCCATGCCGCGACCACTGCCGCCCACACGCTGCGCGGCGGCGACGGCGGCGGCTCCGGGCAAGGCCCGAGCCTGCGGGATTCCGATACCTAACCTTCAAGGAGAACACCCATGCGATTCAAACGACCGCAGGTGCGCTACGCCGATACGCCGCAGCCTGCCACCCCGTATCAAGCCGCCGCCCAGGTGTGGGACGACCGTATCGGCTCCGCCCGCGTGCAGGCGAAGAATTGGCGCCTGATGGCCTTCGGCTGCCTAGTGCTCGCGCTGTTGATGGCCGGCGGCCTGGTGTGGCGCTCGGCGCAGTCCATCGTGACGCCCTATGTCATCGAGGTCGATCAAGCCGGGCAGGTGCGCGCCGTGGGAGAGGCCGCCACGCCGTACCGGCCCGGCGACGCGCAGATCGCGCACCACCTGGCGCGCTTCGTGACGCTGGTTCGCTCGCTGTCCATCGACCCCATCGTGGTGCGGCAGAACTGGCTCGATGCCTACGACTACACCACCGACAAGGGCGCGGCGGTGCTCAACGACTACGCCCGCACCAATGACCCATTCGCCCGCATCGGCAAGGAATCGGTAACGGTGCAAATCACCAGCGTGGTTCGCGCGAGCGACACGTCTTTCAACGTGCGCTGGACAGAGCAGCGCTATGTCAACGGTGCGCCCGCCGGCACCGAACGCTGGAACGCCGTGCTTTCGACCGTCCTGCAAACCCCGCGTACTGAACAGCGCCTGCTCAAGAACCCATTGGGTATCTACGTCAACGGCCTGTCATGGAGCCGCGAACTGGATTCTTCCGAAGGAGCCAAACCATGAAACTTCGTTTCCGCCTTTACGTTGTTCCTTTGACGCTGCTGGCCCTCGCGGGCTGCGCCTCGCAGGGGAAGCCGCCGCCATCCATCTCGCTCGACGAGACGGTGCTGGCCCAGCCGTTGCCCGAACCGCCCAAGCCCGTCGAAGTCGTCGCCGTCCCTGAACCGCTGGCGCTGCCGGCGCAGTTGAAGCCCCTGCCGGAACTCGATGAGGCCCCCGTTGCGCCGGAGCCGGCCGACGAAAAGGTGCGCGTTTCCCGTGCCAATGCAGAAGCGCGTATCGCGCCTACCCGTGAGGGCTACGTCAACGCGATTCAGGTGTGGCCGTTCACCGATGGCGCGCTTTATCAGGTCTATGCGTCGCCGGGGCGCGTGACGGTGGTTTCGCTTCAACCGGGCGAGGAACTGGTAACGGTCGCCGCCGGCGATACCGTGCGCTGGATCGTGGGCGACACGTCCAGCGGCGGCGGGGCCGATCTGCGCGTCAATGTGCTGGTCAAGCCTATCCGCTCCGGTCTGAAAACCAATCTCGTCATCACCACCAGTCGGCGCACCTACCTGCTGGAGCTGACCTCGACCGAGAGGGCATGGATGGCGTCGGTGTCCTGGGACTATCCGAAAGACCGAATGCTCGCGTTGCAGCGCCAGGCGCAGGCAGCGCAGGCAACAACGCCTGTCGATACGGGCCTGTCGCTGGACAAGATCCGCTTCCGCTACGCGGTATCGGGCAGCAACCCGCCGTGGAAGCCTCTGCGCGCCTTCGATGATGGAGAGAAGGTCTATATCCAGTTCCCGCCGGGCATCGCCCAGGGCGAGCTGCCGCCGCTGTTTGTCATCGGCGCGCAGGGCGACGGGCAACTGGTGAACTACCGTTTTCGCTCGCCGTACTACGTCGTGGATCGCCTGTTCGGCGCGGCCGAACTGCGGCTGGGCGGCGATGGCGGCGACGTGGTGCGGATCGAGCGCACCGATGGTGTTGCACGGAGGAACTGACCATGAGCCAGGATGACACTCCCGACCTTGCCGCGCCGCAGGCGGACAAGGTGGCGCCGGAGGCAGTGGCGCTGCGCGCCCAGCCGCGTCCAGTCACACGCCTGAACCGGCGCTCGCT
The DNA here is from genome assembly GCF_048541815.1 of Achromobacter sp. PD1. Lineage (NCBI taxonomy): Bacteria > Pseudomonadati > Pseudomonadota > Betaproteobacteria > Burkholderiales > Alcaligenaceae > Achromobacter > Achromobacter sp. PD1. Next base: position 3,829,691 of record NZ_CP183349.1, on the reverse strand, counting down.
GGCCATCCTTGCCGGCGTCCTAGCGGTCGCCGTGCTCGGCGCGCTGATGTGGTCGCTGCAACCTCATCGACGCAGCACAGGCGAGCAGACCGAGCTTTACAACGTCGATCGCGTGTCAAAGTCGGAAGGACTGGATGCGCTGCCGACGGACTATTCCAAGCTGCCGCCGGCGTTGCTGCCTGCCGTTCCCGAACTAGGGCCACCGCTGCCGGGCGATCTTGGCCCGGCTATCGTGAAGTCGCAGCAACCGGCGACGGCTGCCTACGCGGCCCCCGGTCACGACCCGAACGATGCCCTGCGAAAAGAAGCCGAGGCGGCCGCGGCCTCGTCCGTGTTCTTCCGCTCGGGTGGGCAGAATGCGGCGCCGGTAGCGCAGACACAGGTGGCCGCTGCGCCGGGCTTCGCCGCCAATGCGGCGTTTGACCCGCTGGCGGCCGGGCCGGCCTCCACGGCGGCCCAACCTGCTGACCCGACAGCGGTGCAAAACCGGCAAGACCAGAAAGAGGCTTTCATGAAAGCTGGCCCCACTGAAACCCGTAATTCCGGCAATCTGACTCTGCCAATTTCGCCGTATCAGGTTATGGCCGGAACAGTGGTCGCAGGTGCCTTGGTGACGGGCATCAAGTCGGACTTGCCCGGCGACGTGATCGCCACGGTGACGGAGCCGGTCTATGACACAGCCACCGGGCGCTTCCTGCTGATTCCGCAGGGTTCGCGCATCCTGGGCAAATACAACAGCCAGGTCAGCTACGGGCAGAGCCGCGTTCAAGTCGTCTGGAACCGGATCATCCTGCCGGACACGTCTTCGCTCACGCTCGACAACCTGGCCGGCACCGACCCAGCCGGCTATGCCGGGCTGGAGGACGATGTGGACTACCACTGGGGCCGCATCTTTGCCGGTGCGGCACTCACCACGCTGCTGGGCGTCGGTGCCGAGCTGGCCGCGCCGGAGAACCGGCAGGATGGTGATCGCGTCATCATCGCTGGGCGCGACAGCGCGCAGGACAGCATCAATCAGGTCGGCCAGGAGATGACCCGGCGCAACCTCAACATCCAGCCGACCTTAACGCAACGGCCGGGCCTGCCGGTTCGCATCATCGTCAACCGGGATCTGGTGCTGCGGCCGTACCAGCCGCTGTTCTTCAACCGGGGGACTTCACGATGAGCACGACCAAGAAGCTGCGGCTCGGCCCGCTGCCGAAGACCGAGAGCACCAAGCTGACTTTCGTTTGCCCGACCAGCTTGAAAGTCGACCTCGACCGCTACGCCGCGCTACACGCGCAGGCGTATGGCGAGGCCGTTGATGCGGCGACGCTGATCCCGCATATGCTGGAAGCATTCATGGCGGGGGATCGAGGATTCAGGAAGGGCACGGCGACCCGCAGCACACCACCGAAGCCGCCATGATTGCACCGCATGCTATTCAACGGCATCCATCGAACGCGCAGCCCAGGCTGCGCGTTCTTCATTCTGGATGCCGCCGAGCCTGTTGGGCTATGATGATGCGACAGGCCCGCCGTTCCTCGGCAATCCAGCACTACACAGTGCGATGCGGCTTTCTCTCCCAACGCTCCTATGTCGCTCCTAGCCGACAACGCCGCTCTTCTTCTAAGCGGCCCCGAAAGGAGCTAACCTACTGTCCCATATACGGTTTCAAGTCCTTCTTGATTTGCGCGAAAGAATTGACACCGGCACTTTTTTGGCCGCGGCGCCGTTCCTGCCGCTGTGGCGCAGGCGTCTCATGGGGGCGGGGGATATCAAGGCCATTGCCGTGCTCGGACTGCTGCTGGGCTTCGCGCCGCTGATGGCGACGCTGGCGCTGGCCAGCGTGCTGGCCGGCTTGCATGGCCTGCTGTATCTGGCGGTGTCCCGGGTCTGGGCGCTGAGCAACCGGGCGCGCCAGATTCCCTATGCCGCGTATCTGGGGCTCGCCGCCGGCATCGCGGTTCTTATTCCGTGGAGTTCGCCTTGGTATTCGTGGTGTTCTTCCTGGTGTTTTACGGGATCCTGACGTATTCCCTGGTGGTCGCCGCGCAGCATTCCGTGACCTTGGCCGCACAGGATGGCGCCCGCAAGGTCCTGCAGTGGCAGGCGGGTTCCGCGTCGCTGACGGCGCGGGCCAACGCCGGCCGCGATTCGGCGCTGTACCAGGCGGAGTGGATCAGCACGATGTCCGCCGCGCCGGTCCAGGTGGCGGTCTGCGGCAGCGCGGGCGCGCTCAGCAGCGCGGCCGGCGGCGCCTGCAGCGGCATGCCCCTGGCGCAGGATCAGATCGAAGTCTACGTGTCCTACGCATATGGCGCCCATCCGCTCATCCCTTCGGTGCCGCTCCTGCAGGCGGCGCTGATGCCGGCCTCCAGCGTGCTGAGCGCGCGCGCCACGGTGCATCTGGGCAATGCCTTGGGCGGGGGAGGCTGAGATGCGAGCCCATGCGCAACGCCCTGGGAGCCAGACGCCACGCAAGCGCCAGCGCGGCATCGCGGCGTTGGAGTTTTCGTTGACGCTCACCCTGCTGCTGCTCTTTATTTGCGGCGTGGTCGGGTTCGGCGCGCTGTTCTGGATGCAGCAGCAGTTGGCCGCCGCCGCGGCCGATGGCGCGCGCGCGGCCGTCTATGCCCGCTTCAGTGGTCAGGCCGATGTGCCTGCCGCGGCCTGTCTGGCGGCGATGGGTACGTTTTCGGCCGGCTCCGCAGTGCTGTGCAGCGCCACGCGCGCACCCTGTGCCTGGACGGGGGCAGGCGGCAGGCCGGCCGATTGCGCCACTGTCGCCATGACCTACAACACACAGTCCTGGCCGCTATTGGAGACCGTGCGGGGGCTGATCACGGCATTGCCGGGCGCGAACCGGAACTGGATACCCAACAGATTGCATTCGCAGGCTGTCGTGCAGATATCGCAGGGGACACCATGAGCAGTCTGAGCAAGATCATCGCGGGCATGTTGCTGGTGGCGGGCCTGGTGCTGGCCTTCGTGGCCTGGCGGCTGGCCTCGGCGCCCGCGAGTCCTCCGCCCAGCGTGACGCCTGCGCCTGTCGCGGCGGCGCCCGCGGAACCGCCAAAACTCCATCCGGTGGTGGTGGCCCGAGAGCCGATCCCGGCCGGTTCGCGCATCGACGGCGCAAGAATGCTGACGGTGGCGCAGTGGCAGGTCGCGCTGTCCGGCGGGTTTGCCGACGTCGCGCCGCTGGAGGGCGCGGTGACGAAGGTCGACATCGCCGCGGGCGATCCGATTTTGCCCAGCCTGCTGACGCAAGGCCTGGCGCGCCAGCTCAAGCCGGGCGAGCGCGCCGTCGCCATCGCGGTGGACGAAGTGATCGGCGGCGGCAATCGTATCGTCCCTGGCGACATGGTGGACGTGTTCTTCATGATCGAAAAAAGCGCTGAAGTCGCCGTCGGCCAGGCCCGCCTGCTGCAGTCGCAGGTGCGCGTGCTGGCGTATGGCAGGGCTACGGTGGAAGGCCCGGATGAAAAGTCGGCGCTGCAGCAAGGCGGTCCTGGTCAGCCGGCGCGCACCGCGGTGCTGGCCGTGCCGGTCGAACGCGTCAATGAGCTGATGCTGGCCAGCCGCGCCGGCCGCCTGCAGTTGGCCTTGCGCCCGGTGGGCGACGACAGCATGCCCGATGCGCAGTTGTTCGCCCAGCGCGGCACGGTGCTGCCGGTGCGCACCGACCTGACCCCCGCGCAGCGCGAGTCGCTGCTGACGGGACCGAACCGCGCCTACGCCGGCGAGAGCCTGGTGCAACTGGACGGCACGACGGCCGCGGCGTTGGCGCCCGCCACCCGCGCCGCCAGCCGGCCCCAGGGTTCCGGCGGCGGCCGGACAGTGGAAATCATCCGAGGAGAGAAATCCGAGCGCGTGCGCTATTGAACGGGGCTGCGGGCGGACCAGGCGCTGACCGCAGCCGGACTTATTCCATCATCGGGTCCAGCACTATGAAGAAACATCAGCGCACCACCATGATCTGCCTGCTGTCGGCTGCGGCGGCGATGGCGCACGCAGGTCTCAGCCTGGCTCAGATCGCGGCGCCCGCGGCCGGAGCGAGCGCGCCGGTCCGCGACATCTCGATGGCGGTGAAGGGGCAGCAGACTCTCATGCTGGATGGCGGCGCGCCCACGCGCATCGCCATCGGCGACCCGGATGTGGCGGACGTGAAGGTATTGCCCGCCTCCGGCAAGCGCGCGGGCTCGGTGCTGCTCTATGGCAAGAAAGCCGGCACCACGCAACTGCAGGTATGGATCGGCAACAATGCGACGCCGCAGATATGGAACGTCCGCGTCGGCGGCAGCGTGCAGGGCGCCTTGGCGAGCCGCGGCCTGGGCGGCGGCGCCAACGTGGACATCGCCGACGGCCATGCCGTGGTGTCGGGACACGCCGAATCGCAGCTGGGGCAGATCGCGTCGGCCACCATGGCGGCATCCGCCGTCGGCGGGGAAAAAAACGTGGTGGACATGTCCACCGCCGGCAGCGGCGGGGTGGTGCAGGTGGAAGTGAAGGTCGTGGAAGTGTCGCGTTCGGTGATGAAAGCGGCCGGCATCAGCTTCACGGCCAGCAACGGCCCCTGGAGCGGCGGCAGCTCCACCATGCCGGCCAGCCTGGGCGGCGCGCTGGCATCCGGCTTTTCGCTGTTTTACGACTCCAACAATTTTTCGGCGCGGCTGCGGCTGCTGCAAACCAACGGCATGGCCCGTGTCCTGGCCGAGCCGACCCTGGTGGCCTTGACGGGGCAGAGCGCCAGCTTCCTGGCTGGCGGCGAATTGCCGATTCCGCAGGCCGGCGGCCTGGGTACGGTCAACGTGACCTTCAAGCCCTTTGGCATCGGCCTGACCGTCACGCCCACGGTGCTGTCGCGCGACCGCATCTCGCTGAAGGTCGCGCCCGAGGCCAGCGAACTCGACTACACCAACGGCATCGCCATCAATACCAGCGCGGATACCAGCACCATCATTCCCGCCCTGCGCACGCGCCGCGCCGACACCACGGTGGAACTGGGCGATGGCGAAAGCTTCGTGATCAGCGGCCTGGTATCGCGCCAGACCAAGGCCATGGTCAACAAGGTGCCCATGCTGGGCGACCTGCCCATCATCGGCTCCTTTTTCCGCAGCGTCGACTATTCCCAAGAGGACACCGAGCTGGTCATCGTCGTGACGCCGCGCCTGGTGCGCCCCATCGCGCGCGGCGTGGCCCTGCCGCTGCCGGGAGCCAAGCAGGAGCAAACGGATACGGCGTTCAATGCTTGGGGCTATTACCTGACCGGCCCGGTGGGCGGCCAGCAGATGCCGGGCTTTTCACGGTGAGCAATATGAAGACACATGCCAGCGAATGGGTGGGCCTGCAAAACGGCACGCGGTTCCTGTTCTGCTCCCAGGGCAACGCGGTTGCCGCACAGTTGGGACAGGCCTTGGGCGACCTGGGGATGCTGACCCAGGAAGCGCCGCGCATCGAGGAATTGGCGCGGCGCCTGACGGAGATCGCGCCGCAGGTGGTGTTCCTGGACTTCACACTGAGCGACGACGAACCCGGCAAACTGTTCAAGTCCGCCGAACTGGCGCGCTTGCTGGCCCGCATCGCGCCGACCTTGCCGCGCGTGGCGGTCGGCTTCCTGAGCCAGCCGGAGGGGGCGATCGCCGCCTTGCGGGCAGGCGTCAGCGATTTCGTCGATCCCTCGGTGGCGCCGCAGGAGATCAAGGAGGTGGTGCTGCGCCTGCTCGACCGGCCATCCGACGGCCGCATGGACGGCACGCGCCGCAGCGTCGTGCTGCTGGGTGCGCGGCCCGGCGTGGGGACCAGCACCTTGGCCGTGCATATGGCGGGGATGGTGCAGGACCGCTTGAAGTTCGCGCACGGCCAGCGCGCAGCCACGAGCGGCGCCAAGACGCCCAAGCCCGCCGGCGAACCGCTACCCCTGTCCAGCCGCGTCGCGTTGATGGATCTGGGCTGGCCCATAGGCGATTGCCAGCTCTACCTGAACATCGGCGGCGACTTCGATTTCGCCGAGGCGGCCCGCAACCTGCGCCGCCTCGACTCGACGCTGCTGGGGTCGGCCATGGCGCATACGGCCAACGGCTTGAGCGTGCTGTCGCTGCCGCGCGATCTGGGCCAGATGCGCGACGTGTCGCAGTCGGATTCGCTGCTGGTGTTCGAGCGCATGCGCCAGCACTTCTCGGTCGTGGTGGCCGATGCGGGCGGCTTCAGCAACCCTGAATTCGTGTCGGGGTTGGCGCGCGCCTCGCAGCTGAATTGGATCGTGACCGACCAGAGCGTCGGCGCGCTGGTGTCGCTGGCCGGCGTGCTGCAGGAGCTGGAGCAACAGCACGTGGACCGGCGCAGCCTGGGCCTGATCGTCAACCGTTATGACGAACGCTACGGCATGACGGCGCAGCAGATCGCCGAACGCTTCCAGCTGGAACTGGTGGGCACGCTGCCGGACCGCACGCTGCCGCTGATGGTGTGCACGAACCGCGGCCATCTGCTGCACGAAGAGGCCGAACGCGATGTCTACGTGCGGGCGGTGCAGGCGCTGGCGGAACGCCTGTGCGCCGAAGAGAACGCGCCTGGCGGACGGGCAGGCTGGCTGGCCACCTGGCTGCCCGGCGTGCACCGCCGCATGGTGGTCGGTTGACGGACAGACAGACGGACGGCTACGGGATCCGACATGATCATGACAGCGACGATAGAGTTCGGCGGCGATGGCGACAAAGGCTTCTCGGCGTCGGACCGCTACCAGGAAGTGAAGACGGCGGCCTACGAGCACCTGCTGTCCCGCATCGAAGAACTGGGGGCGGAGTTCGGCCGCTGGGCCAGGTCGGCGATCCAGGAATTCGTGGACATCGAGGTCGCGAGCTTCGTGCGCCTGCGCCGGGTGCCGATCAACGAAGGGGAAATGCGCGCCATTGCCGAAGCGCTGACCAAGGAACTGGCCGGCCTGGGTCCCCTGGAGGATCTGCTGGCGGACCCGGCCGTGGAGGATATCCTGATCAACGGCTATGACAATGTCTTCGTTTCGCGGCGCGGCGTGCTGGCCCGCGAGACGCTGCGCTTCACCGACAACCAGCACGTGCTGCGCATCGTGCGCCGCATCCTGGCCCCGATCGGCCGGCGGCTCGACGAGTCCAGCCCCATGGTGGACGCGCGCCTGCCCGACGGCGGCCGCCTGAACGTGGTGATCGAACCGTTGGCGGTGGACGGCCCCATGGTGTCGATCCGCAAGTTCCGCCAGGATCCGCTCAAACCCGCGGACCTGCTGACCCTGGGCAGCTTCGACGAAGAGATCTACCGGCTGCTGAACGAGGCGGTGAAGAACCGCTGCAATATCCTGGTGTCCGGCGGCACCAGCTCGGGCAAGACCTCGCTGCTGAACGCGCTGGCGTTCTTCATCCCGGAAACGGAGCGCGTGGTAACGGTCGAGGACACCGCCGAACTGTCGCTCAACCATCCTCACGTGGTGCGGCTGGAGTCGCGCCAGGGCGGTTTTGACGGCAGCGGCGCGGTCAGCATCCGCGAGCTGATCCGCAACAGCCTGCGCATGCGGCCGGACCGCGTGGTGGTGGGCGAAGTGCGCGGCGCCGAGGTCATGGACATGCTGCAGGCCATGAACACCGGGCACGAGGGTTCCATGGCGACCATCCACGCGAACTCCCCGCGTGAATGCCTGTACCGGATCGAGATGCTGGCCGGCTTTGCCGGATTCCAGGGCAGCGAGGACAGCTTGCGCAGGCAGATCGCCAGCGCGCTGGACTTCATCGTGCAGATCGGCCGCCTGTCCAACGGCAAGCGCCGTGTGCTGTCGGTGACCGAGATCACTGGCATGGGCGACAACGTGATCTCCACGCAGGAACTCTATCGCCACGAATCCTATGCGACGCCGGACGGCGAGGAGAAGGATCGCTGGAACTGGCTGGGCATCCATCCTCACACGCCCAAGCTGGCCAAGCTGCGCAACGAGGCGCGCGCCAACGACAACCCGCCGGACGACCGCGATGGCGGGAGCGGCGGATTCTGGAGCAGGAGGCGCTGATGCCCGAAGCCCTGGTCCTTGCAAGCCTGGCCGCAGTGCTGGCCATCGCGGCGGCGCTGCTGTGGCGCCACGCCGACCGCAGCGCCCGCCGGGCGGCCAGCTCCGCCTTTCTGGAAAGCCAGTTGCAGCGGGGCCGCGACGCGGCCGCCGCCGACGCGCCTTTCGCCGAGAGCTCGCGTCAGTTCCGCAGCGGGTTTTCCGGCTGGGACCGCTTGCTGCGCCTGGCCGGCCTGCGGCAAAGCGCGGGCTTGTATGTGCGCATCGCGCTTCCCGTCGTGGTCGGCGCGGCGCTGGCGTGGATCTTCCTGGGGGCGCTTTCCGGCGCAGTGAGCTTCCTGCTGCTGGCCGTGTTCGCCTACTTCCTGCTGTGGCTGCGGGCCGACAAGCGCCAGCGGCGCATGATCTCGCAGCTGCCTGCGTTCCTGGACAACATCGTGCGCCTGCTTACCATCGGCAACAGCATGGGCGCCGCCTTCCAGACCGCCGCCGCAGCAGCCGACGAGCCCTTGCGCGAAGTGGTGGAGACGGCGGCCAGCCTGAGCCGCTCCAAGGAGCTGGACGCGGCCTTGGCGCACGTGTCGCGCCTGTATGGGTTGAAGGAGCTGTACATGGTGGCGGCGGTGGTGTCGCTGGCCCTGCGGTTTGGCGGCCGCAGCGACCAGGTGCTGGAACGCATGGCGGCCTTCATGCGCGACGTGGCGCAGGCGCGCAATGAACTGACCGCCAGCTCGGCCGAGGTCCGCCTGTCGGCCTGGATCCTGGCCTTGCTGCCCGTGGGCATCGCGGGCTTCATCATCGTCGCCAACAACAACCTGTTCATGGGGCTGTGGCAAGACCCGCAAGGCTTCAGGATGCTGCTGACCGCGGTCTGCCTGCAGATCGGCGGCTGCTATTGGCTCTATCGCATGGCCAAGGCCATCTGACCGGGGGGGCGCATGCACATCCTGCAATCCTGGAACGCTTCCACCGTGCTGGCGATGGCGCTGATGCTGGTGGCGGCCGGCCTGGTGGTGCTGGGCCTGGGCATGGCGCGGCGCTTGCGCAGCCAGGGCCGCAGCCGTCAGGTGGTGGATCAGGCGCTGGCCGCGCGCGACGGCGCGAAGGCGCCGGCGGCCGCGCGCAACGAAGGCGGGCAGGGCAGGCTGGCGGCCGCCGCGCGGGCGGCCGACACGTTCGGCAAGCGCCTGAGCGAGGGCCGGCTGGCCGACGCCCTGTTGGCCGCCGAGGATCGCAAGCTGGTGGACATGGCTGGCTATGTCGACCCCGGCACCGCGCGCTCGCGCTTCGTCCTGATCCGGTTCGGCCTGGCGATTCTGCTGCCCGTGGCGGCGGTCGTGCTGGACTGGCACAAGCATCTGCCGGATATGCCGCTGGGCGCCTTGGTCGCGGCCTTCGTGGCCTTCGCGGTCGGCTACATGCTGCCCAAATGGATCGTGCAGCGGCGCCTGGCGCGCCGCCGCCGGCAGGCGGCCGATGAGCTGCCCTTGCTGATCGACCTGCTGCGCCTGTTGCAGGGCGTGGGCCTGTCGATCGACCAGAGCCTGCAGGTGCTGGTCAAGGAGTTCGGCCAGGTGCTGCCGGTGCTGTCATTCGAATTGCGGCTGGCGTCCGAGCTCTATGTGCGTGGCCGCACGCGCGAACAATCGCTGGCCAGGATGGCCACGGGTTTCGACAACGACGACCTGTCCGCCATTTGCCGCCTGATCGCGCAGGTGGACCAGCACGGCGGCGCGGTGCAGGAGCCCTTGAACCGCTTCGGCGAACGCCTGCGCGACAAGCGGCGCCTGGAGCTGAAGGAGAAGGTGGGCAAGACCACGGTCAAGATGACCGGGGTCATGATCGTGACGCTATTGCCCGCGCTGTTGATCGTGACGGGCGGGGCCGGTTTTATCGCGGTGTTGCGCGGCTTGTCGCGCATGGGGGGGATGTAATGAACGGCGCAACGGAAAACAGCTCGCGCGCATGGCGCTGGGCGCTCGTCGCCACGGCGCTGGCGGCGGGCGCGGGTTTGAGCGGATGCAAGACCAACAACGCGGAATCCGCCTGGCAACTGATCCAGCAACAGCAGCAGGAACAGGCGCTGCTGCGGCAGAAAGAAGACGAGGCCCAGAGCAAGAGCCGGCCCAAGGAACCCGAGATGATGCTGTCCATGATCGTCGAGTCGCAACGCCAGGAACGCTATTTCGCGTCGCTCGCCTACATCGACGGCTATCAGCAGAAGTACGGCAATGACGCGCGCGTGGCCGTGCTGCGCGCCGAGGCGCTGCGCCAGACCGGGCAGGCGGCGCTGAGCGAACAGGCCTATCGCGCGCTGACCGCCACCGACCAGGCTGCCGAGGGCTGGCATGGCCTGGGCCTGATCGCCGGTTCGCGCGGGCAGTTCGATCAGGCGGCCGATTACTTCTCGCGGGCGGCCAAGCTGGCGCCCATGGACGCGCGCATCCTGGGCGACCTGGGCTATGCGCGTCTGCGCGCGGGCGATCCGGCGGGCGCGCGCGTGCCCTTGGGGCAGGCGGCCGAATTGACGCCGGAAAGCGGCAAGGTGCTGGCGAACCTGGCGGTGCTGCTGCTGGTGGAGGGGGATCCGCTCAAGGCCCAGCGCCTGATGGAGCGGGCGCAGCTGGGCGAAGAGGCGCGCGGACAGGTTCTGCGCCTGGCCGCCGAGATCCGCGGCCAGTTGGCCCCGGCGCCGGGCGCTTCCCATGCGCCTGCCACCCGGGTGTCCAGCGGCGAACAGGCCGTCATGCCGTTGATGAGCCCCTTGATGGACGGCTTGGGCAACGGGCCCATCGTGCGCTAACTCCGTTTTAAGGAAGACTGCCATGTCCCCATCGACCCATCACGCCTTGTTCATCCTGGCCTGCGCGCTTGCGGCGCAGGCGCCCGCGGCCGCCCTGGCGCAATCCAATGCGCCGCTGACGGGCAGCATGTCGGGCGCCGCGAGCAGCGCGCCGGCCGCCCAGGCGCCCGCCACCGCGTCGGCGCCGGAACCCGCGTCCGCGGCCTCCATGCCGGAGCGGGCCGTGGTGCAGCAGGTGCAGACGCCGCTGCCGCAAGCGCCTGCCGCCGCGCCGGCGGCGCAAGAGGGCTTTGGCGACGTGACGCGCGGCCTGCTGGCGGCGCAGGCCGACGGGCGGCGCGCTGGCAATGCCTTGCCCGTGCTGGGGCCGGTGTCCACGGCGGCCTGGAACCGCTACCTGGAGAGCTTCAAGCATCCCATTCCCGCGTGGTTCGACCGGAATGTGGAAATCCCCAACGTCCAATAGGTTCGGAGCGTTGCTGTTCCCCGCCGCGTGCGGGTATGGAGTCGCAAGAGCATGTCAGCCGGCCGTCCGCATCCTTCCCCGCCGTCGCGGCAACGCGGCAGCATGACCGTCGCCGTCGTCTTCGCGGTGATGGTGGGGGTGGTGCTGCTCGGCGTGCTGCAGCTCGGCTACGGCTTCTACATGAAGCGCGAAATGCAGAAGGCGGCGGACCTGGCGGCGCTGTCGGCAGTCCAGGTGCTGAGCCTGGGCTCCAGTGCGGATTGCACCCGGGCCGCCGCCGCCGGCCGGGCTTCCGCGCTGGCCAATGTGCCGAACATCCTGGACGCGTTCACGGCCGCCGATTTCACGGTGGAATGCAAGGTATGGGATCCGACGCGTTCCGACCCCTCCGGCATGCACGTCTTCGATGCGGCCGGCGGGCAGGCCTATAACGCCGTGCGGGTGGCGGCGCGCAAGCAGCTGGCCAATCTCATCCCCGGCGTGGGCGGCGTCACGGCGTCGGTCGCGGCGGTGGCGACCAACACGCAGCCTGTGGCAGCCTTCTCGGTGGGATCGCGGCTATTGCGCCTGGAACGCGGCGGCCTGCTGTCGCAACTGCTGGCCACGGCGGGGGCCTCGCCCACGCAGCTGGACGTGCTGGACGCCGCCGGCCTGGCCAATGTCGGCATCACCCCGGCCGGCCTGCTGGAAGCGCTGGGCCTGCCGCTGTCGGTGGCGGCGGGCGTGGGTACGCCCGAGCAATTGACGGCGCTGAGCAACCTGACCCTGGGTCAGCTCCTGCACGCCACGCTGAGCCTCATCGACAAGCAGAGAACCGCCAACGCCGATGTCGGGCTGCTGAGCGCAGCCATCAATACGGTGTTGGACCTGATGCCGCTGAACCTGCCTGTGAAGCTGTTCGGAGACGGCGGCGTGCTGAATCTGGACGTGGTGGGCGGCGACCCCACCGCCGCTTTGCAGGCCCAGGTCAATGCGCTCAACATCCTGGAGACCGGGCTGGTCATCGCCAGTGGCAGCAATCTGATCAATCTGGGGCTGAGCGTGCCGCTGCTGGGCCTGGATGCGGGGGTGCGCATCGTCGAGCCGCCTGCAGTGGCTGTCGGCGGCGTGGGCGTGCAGGCCGTCAGCGCCGGCATCCGCGTGTATCTGCGCATCAACACCAGCAACATCCCGCTGGTCGGGCGCTTGCTGGCCAACACCCTGAACACCAAGGTCGATCTGCCCATCATCATCGACGTGGCGCAATCAACGGGTACGCTGCGCAAACTGTGCGAGGCCCCCTTGACCGAAAACCAGGCGGTGATCGATGTGACGTCGGCCGCGGCCAGCGTCTGCCTGGGACGCTTTCCGGGCATGGAGTCCAATACCGACATCAAATCCAAAAACTTCCAATCGCTCACGAACCGCTGCGAGCCCAGCGCATTCGGCTCCGTCGACCGCTATCAGGTACTGAACGTGCTGGGCATACTGCCGCTCAGCGCCCGGGTCACGTTGCCGGTGTTCAGTTCCTCCGCGCCCGTGTCGGTGACGCTGACCGCGCCGCCATCGCCCAACGCCACCGCCACCGTCAATGCCACCAACCTGGACCTCTCCAAACTGGCCGCCAACCTGACGGACGCGCTGATCGGAGGCATCCTGGGGGACTTGTTCAACAACGGCACGCCGCTGACAGAAAAGCAGCGCACCGATCTGGCGACGCAGTTGGTGGGCGGAGACGAGAACAACGCTGGCAAGACCATCTCCAAGGTCGTCAATGACATGCAGTGGTCCAAGACGGCGATGGACCAGCTCGGCACGCGCCTGACCACGGGCGGCTTGACGGGGGTATTGGGCGGTACGCTGCAACTGGTCGGCGGCATCCTGAATTCGCTCTTGTTTGCCCCGCTCAGCGATGTGACCTGCGCCCTGGCGCTGGTGCCCGACGCGATCCGGCAGTGCCGTGTCAACGCGGTCGGCACGCTGGCCTTGAACGGCAGCGGGCAGGTAGGCGGCGTGCTGTCGGTCGTCATGGTGCTGCTGGATCCCTTGCTGAGTTCGTTGTCCGTGGTGCTGCAGCAGCTGCTCAATGCGCTGGGCCTGAGCGTGGGCCAGACCGACGTATCGCTGATTTCCGTGGATTGCGGCAAACCCCGCCTGGTGTATTGACGATGAAGCCCGTGACCCCTATCTCTTCCATTCCCGCATGGTCCAAGCGATGAGCCAGAATTTCGCGCGCGAAGAATTCGACGTGTACGTCTGGGAAGGCACCTCCGACATTGCCAGCCGCGCCGAACGTTGCCTGGCGGGCATGGACGTGTCGCTGCTGCGCGCGGACGCCGGCACCGCGTTTCCGCCGCCGCGTGACCTGGCGCGGCCGGCCGTGGCCCTGGTGTCGGTGTCGGTGATGGGCGACAAGCGCTTCAGCGGCTACGACTGGCTGGCGGCGCAAGGTCTGCCGGTCATCTGGGTGGCCGCAGAGGCGCGCGGACGCGATCCGCGCTACTACCCGCCGGAATACTCCTACACGCTGCCGCTGACCTTCACCACCGCGGACCTGCGCAAGCTGCTGTATGAGCTGCTGGGCACGCTGAACCAGCTCAACCGCGCCGCGCCTCGGCGCGAGCAGCCGCTGATCGCCGTTTCCGCGACCATGCAGGATCTGCTGGCGGAAGCCGACATGTACGCCGACTGCCGCAGCAACGTGCTGATCCATGGTGAAACCGGCGTGGGCAAGGAACGCATCGCGCGCCTGTTGCATGAGCAGGCCGCCTGGTTCGACGGCCCCTTTGTGGCGGTCAACTGCGGCGCCATCCCCGAGGGCCTGTTCGAGGCGCATTTCTTCGGCCATGCCAAGGGCGCGTTCACCGGCGCGATCGGCGCGCACAAGGGGTATTTCGAGCAGGCCAACGGCGGCACGCTGTTCCTGGACGAAATCGGCGACCTGCCGCTGTACCAGCAGGTCAAGCTCTTGCGGGTCCTGGAGCAGAACACGGTGACGCGGCTGGGCTCGACCGTGGAAGTGCCGGTGGACTTCCGCCTGGTCGCCGCGACCAACAAGGATTTGCGCGTGCTGGTGGGGCAAGACGAGTTCCGCGCGGACCTGTACTACCGGCTGGCGGTGATCGAACTGCGCATTCCCAACCTGGAACAGCGCGGCCCGCAGGAAAAGGCGGCGATCTTCCGCGCCTTGCTGCAACGCCAGGGCGTGGAGGACGAAGCGCCGCAATGGCTGCTGGAACGTGTTTCGCGCACGCGCTACGAGGGCAATGTGCGTGAACTGTCCAACGTGGCTGAGCGCGTCGCGATTGTGCGGCGCCAGCGCCAGGTCTGGGACCAGGCGCGCATCGAACGCATCTTCGACCAATTGGCCGAGCCGCTGCGCCCGGCCGCCGCTTCGGCCGCCGCGCGGACCGAGCCCGCCGCTTTCACCGACGCCGAGCGCGCCGAACGCGAACGCGTGCTGGCGGCGCTGGACGCCAATGGTTGGCGCCGCCAGGATACCGCCCACACGCTGGGCATCAGCCGCAAGGTGTTGTGGGAAAAAATGCGCAAGCTGCAGCTGGGAGCAGGTCAGGGCGAGCCTGCCGATGGCATTGCCGAGACGGCGATGTGAACACGCAATAGGGAATGCCCCGTAGGGGGCGACAGTCGCGCGGCCGGCGCATGTAAGCGTATCTGTCCCGGCCGAAATAAATTGCTATAGTTCCGCAACGATTTTTTTGGGGAAGGCATGAACGTCCAGATTATCCGTGGCGCAGTCCGCATGGCGCTGCTGGGCACGGCCCTGTCCGGCCTGGCCGCTTGCGCCAGCGCACAATCCGAAGCGCCCCGGGCCACGGTTAAACAGGTCGAGGACACGCAGGCGGCTTCCACGCCCGTGACTCCCCCCGCGCCGCCGCCAGCCGCGCGTCCCGCATCCACGCTGTCGGAGCTGCAAAGCCTGATCCAAAGCCGCCAGGTGTCGGAGCTGCGCACGGCCTACAACGGCACCTACGGCGCCAGCCTGCTGTTCAAGCCGGACGACCTGACCTATTACGTCGCCTTGTTCCAGCAAAAGGACTTCTGGCGCGTGGTGAAGACCAAGTCGGACAAGCAGGCCGAAGCCACCTACCGCGCCTTCGTCGCCCAATCCGCCGAACTGGCCGAGGTGGACATCAAGCGCATCAAGATGCAGGCCGAGTACGCGCACGCCGAGAAGCTGCTGGCCAGCCGCAGCGCCGAACTGAGCACCCTGCAGGCCGATCGCGCGGTGCGCCTGCAGCAGGAAGAGCAGGTCGCTGCGCGCCAGGAGCAGTCGCGCCAGGAAGCCACGGCGCTGGCCGACCAGCAGAAGGACGTGCGCCAGCAGCTGCGCGACCTGCAACGCCAGATCGACGCCTTGCAGGCGCAGCAGGCGCAAGTAGGGAACCCGGCGGCCCAGAACCGCGGCAAGTAACCTTCGGGCATGCGCAAAAGCGGGCCTGCGGGCCCGCTTTGTGCTGGCCGGCCGGGATAGGTGTTGCGCTCGCAGGGGCTAAGCGCCTGTCGCCGGCGCTTTCTTGTATTCTGGGAGTTGCACCCCATATAGACGCCATGGCACTTAAAGTTTTCGACCTCCAGTGCGAACACAGCCACATTTTCGAGGGCTGGTTCGGTTCGCACGAAGACTATGACGCGCAACAGGCGCGTGGCCTCGTCACGTGCCCGGTTTGCGGTTCGGCCAGCATCACCAAGCGGCTGTCCGCGCCGCGCCTGAACGTCGCCCATCTGCACGCGCCCGCCGCCCAGCCCCAGCTGCCGGCCAATGCCTCCGACGCGGAAAAAATGGCCGCATTGCAGGCGGTCGTCATGCGCCAGGTGCGCGCCTTGCTGCGCAACACCGAAAACGTCGGACCGCGCTTCGCCGAAGAGGCGCGCCGCATCCACGAAGGCGATGCCGACGACCGCCCGATCCGCGGCACGGCCACGCCGGAAGAACGCGAATCGCTGGCCGAGGATGGCATCGACGTCATGGCGGTGCCGGATTTCCTGGACGACGAGCGGCTGCAGTAACGCCAGCGCGCTGCGGCAATAAAAAAGCCAGACCCGAAGGTCTGGCTTTTTCTTGCCTGCTTGCCGGATCAGTTGTTGACGCGGCTGCGGTATTCGTTCGTGCGGGTGTCGATTTCGATCTTGTCGCCGATGGCGCAGAACAGCGGCACGTTCAGTTCGTAGCCGGTGTTGATCTTGGCGGGCTTGGTCACCTTGCCCGAGGTATCGCCACGCACGGCGGGTTCGGTGTAGGTGATTTCGCGCACGAGGGTCGTGGGCAGTTCAACCGAAATGGCGCGGCCGTCGTAGAAGACCACTTCCACGGGCATCGCTTCTTCCAGGTAGTTCAGGGCATCGCCCATGCTTTCGGCTTCGATTTCGTACTGGTTGTACTCTTCGTCCATGAAGACGTACATCGGGTCGCCGAAGTAGGAGTAGGTGCACTCCTTGCGGTCGAGCTGGACGACTTCGAACTTTTCGTCGGCCTTGTAGACCGATTCGCTGGCCGAGGCGGTCAACAGGTTCTTGAACTTCAGCTTCACAACAGCGGCGTTACGGCCGGACTTGTTGTATTCGGCCTTCTGGACCACGAGGGGATCCTTGCCGACCATGACCACGTTGCCGACTCGCAATTCCTGAGCGGTTTTCATCGATAAAACTCCGGGGGTGATGGGTGCACTCGCCGTGCTTGCAAAAAGCCGCCGCAGACAGCGGCTTCATGCACACCCCGGGAGGCGTCATAGTTGAGGCCCGACAGATACAGGGCGCTCGGAAAACTCTCTATTCTAACGTTTCTTGGCCAAGTCTGCGCAAAAATCAGCCAGATTTTCGGCAAGATCCGGCAGCGCGGCCTGGCTGGCGTCCCAGGCCCGCGCGGCGGCGGCCCAGTCCGCCCAAGCGGCCGGCGCCAGGGCGGCGGACAGCGCCGCAGCGGTTGCGCCCGTTTCCGGGTGGTTCCAGGCCCGGATCAGCGCCTGGGCGGTTTCGGGGGCCGGATAGCGTGCCAGCCAGGCTTCCAGTTTCTCCAGGTGCACGTTTTCGTCCTGGGGATAGATCTGCCAGACCAGCGGGCGCGCGGCCCAGGCGGCGCGGACGAAGGAGTCCTCGCCCCGCACGAAATTCAGGTCGCAGCACCACAGCAGCCGGTCGAAATCGGGCTGCGCCACGAAGGGCAGGCGGGCCACCGACGGCGCGCCCGGCGCCGCGCAGGCGGCTTCCAGTCCGGGGGCTACGCCTTCGGGGGCAAGCAGCAGACTGGGGCGCGGGTCGGCCGCCAGGGCCCCGGCCAGCGCCGTGATCGGCGCAGTCGGATAGCAAAACAGGGACACGGTGCGCGCACCGTCGCGGCGGCGCAACAGCAGATCCTGCGGCACGCCCAGCGACCGCAGGAAGGCTTCCTGCTCTTGCGGCGATGCCTGCAGGGCGTCGCGCTCGGCCGACAGGCCCGGCTCGCGCAACAGCCCGCCGGTGGCTTGGGTGAAGCCGGGAAAGAAAAAGTGCTTGATCAGTCCGTCCGGCCGCTGCGAGGGCAGGCCATGGCAGCTTTCCACCCAGGATTCGGCGCTCAGGTATTCCAGGTTGATCCAGGCCGGATGCACGCGCCGCATGCTTTCCAGGAATGCCTCGGGTGGGTCGCAAGCGAATGCCTCGATCACCACGTCCCGCGCGGCCAGCGCCGGATCCGGCGATTCGGACCAACGCACGATGTCGATGCCCGCCAGTTGCTGGCGCGGGCTGTCCGTGGCAATCCCGGGCTGGATGCGGGCGAAGCTGGCCAGGTCGTCGACCCACAGGCGCACATCCCAGCCACGGCCGTGCGCCAGCCGGCGCGCCAGGCGCCAGCAAACGCCAATGTCGCCATAGTTGTCGACGACCCGGCAGAAGATGTCCGCTTGCATGGTGGCCTAGTGGAACTTGGCCGGCGAGGCCTCCGCGTCCTCGGGCAGTTCGGCATGCACCAATTCGCCCAGCGGATTCGGGAAGTAGGGCGCGCCGCAGTCTTCACAGTACTCGGGAGGCAGCACGCCAGGGATGCGGCGTACTTCGGTGACGCCGTATTCCTTGAGCAGCGCGGCGATCTCGTCCACCACGTCGGGCTGGCCTTCGTCGGACGGCAGGTCTTCCTCGCGCCCGTACAGCGGCCAGACGCAGCCGTAGTACACGTCGTTGCTGCTGCGCGCGGTGAAGCCGATGCGGTATTCGTCGATGCGGCTTTCGCCGCAGCCGGCCACCACCGCCCGCAACTGGGAGGCTTCCAGGCTGACCGCGCCCTCGAGCCAGCTGACCGCTGCACGCAGCGACAGCGGGCGCACACGCCGGTCGGCTTCACGGTTGCTGACATAGTAGGCGTCGGGCAGCAGGGCTTCGAAACCGCAGCCCGGCAGCAGGTTGGCCAGGGTCGGTTGGGCCTGCGCCGCCCATTGTTCCTGGCAGGCGTCGCGGCTGGCGTCGGCTTCGCCCAGCTGTTCCTGCCAGCGGAAGATCGGCTCGCCTTCGGGTACCGCGACGGCCGCCACGATATAGCGCGTATCGGCCAGCATGTTGGCCGTCTCGGTCTCGGTGTTCAAGGCGGGCTTGGCGGTTTCGGCGCCCAGCGCCTGGGTGCCCAGGCGCTGCAGCCATTGCCAGGTTTCGGAGAAAGTGCGGGGCATCTGGTCCACGCTGACCAACACCGGCATCAGCGAGCTGCGGGCCTTGCTGGACAGGACATGCCCATGCAGCTGCGCCAGCAGGGCCTGTTGCGCGCCGGCGGCGATCGGGCCGGTCGGAATGGCGTAGCGGGTCCAGGCGACGATGGGGGCCACGACCAGCAAAATGTCGTAGTGGACGCCATTTTTCTCGATCTTCATCGATTCGGACAGGGTTTCGGCCTGTTCGATCAGGATCTCGTATGCGCCCACGTCGTTCTGGGCGAGGTGGTCCAGGGCCGCTTCCAGGGGGGCGTCCTGCCCCGCCTTGAGCAGCTTTGGAATCGCTACGCCAAGCTGGTTCTCCCAGAACACGTCTTCGAGGCGGCTGCCCGAGCGGTTGAGCGCCTGGGCAAGCGCGACCAGTTTGGCGGCGTCACGGGTGAGGCGGGGAGCGGATTGGCTGCGGGATCGGGCCATAACTTCGGGGAGCGTCCAGTAAGTGTGCAACTGTGTAGTTTAACGCCCGGCGCGGACGGCGGCGCGCAGCCCCCGTGAGGCGCGCCAGCCATGGCGGTACAAATGTATTGATGCCAAATCAGCAACAGATAATGCCAATCAAGGTGGTTTATTGCTGATAGGAAACGGCGGAAAATACCCTCATCTACTCAATATCAGGAGGCGCCGCCATGCGTTGGCCTACGCTTTTCGTATCCCATGGATCCCCCATGCTCGCCGTCGAGCCTGGACAGACCGGCCCGGCGCTTGCCGCCTGGAGCGCCGCGCAGGGCCGCAAGCCCAAGGGCATCCTGGTCGTGTCGCCGCACTGGATGGGCGAGGGTCTGGCGCTGTCTACCCGCGACCGCCAGGTGGCCTGGCACGATTTCGGCGGTTTTCCGCCGGAACTCTATCAATTGCAGTACGCGGCTCCCGGCTCGCCGGAACTGGCGGCGCGGGTGCAAACCCTGCTGGCCGAATCGGGCATCGTGGCCGACCTGGATCCGCGTCGCCCGCTGGACCATGGCGCCTGGGTGCCGCTGCGCTACCTCTATCCGGAAGCGGACGTGCCAGTGGTGCAGCTGTCGCTGGACATGGGGCGGGATGCGGCTGGCCAGCTGGAGCTGGGCCGCGCGCTGGCCCGGCTGCGGGACGAGGACATCCTGGTCATCGGCTCGGGTTCGCTGACGCACAACCTGCGCCACGTGCGCATGCCGCAGGACGCTCCCGCGCTGCCCTACGTGCCGGCCTTCCAGCAGTGGTACGCGGACAAGCTGGGCGGCCATGACTTGCCGGCGCTGCTGGATTGGCAGGCTCAGGCGCCAGGCGCGTCGCAGGCTCATCCGCACGACGACCACCTGATGCCCCTGTACGTGGCGCTGGGAGCGGGCGGAACCGGTTTTCAGCGCCTGACCGATGAAATCTCGTACGGCGCGCTGGCAATGGACGCCTACGAGTTCGCGGACTGATTCGATGCGCGGCCGCAATGAAAATGGCCCGGGAACCTCGCGGTTCCCGGGCCATTGCCTTGCCGGTCAGGCGATCAGGCAGCCAGCAGCTGGCGCAGCACGAAAGGCAGGATGCCGCCGTGCTGGTAGTAGTCCACCTCGATCGGGGTGTCGATGCGCAGCAGCACCGTCACGTCCTGCTTCGAACCGTCTTTGCGGGTGATCGTCAGCGTCACGTCCTGCATCGGCTTGATGCCGTTTTCCAGGCCGGAAATGTCGTAGGTTTCCTCGCCGGTGATGCCCAGCGACTGCACGCTGTCCGAGCCCTTGAACTGCAGGGGCAGCACGCCCATGCCGACCAGGTTGCTGCGGTGGATGCGTTCGAAGCTGCGGGTGATCACGGCCTTCACGCCCAGCAGCTGGGTGCCCTTGGCTGCCCAGTCGCGTGACGAGCCGGTGCCGTACTCTTCGCCGCCGAACACCACGGTGGGGGTGCCCGCGCCGACGTACTTCATGGCCGCGTCATAGATGGACATCTGTTCGCCGGTGGGCTGGAACAGGGTGTCGCCGCCCTCGAAGCGGCTGCCGTCCGGCAGCGCCGGAATCATGAGGTTCTTGATGCGCACGTTGGCGAAGGTGCCGCGCATCATGATCTCGTGGTTGCCGCGGCGCGAGCCATAGCTGTTGAAGTCGGCCTTCATGACGCCGTTTTCCTTCAGCCACTTGCCCGCGGGCGAGGTTTCCTTGATGGAGCCGGCCGGCGAGATGTGGTCGGTCGTGACCGAGTCGCCGAACACGCCCAACGCACGGGCGTTCTTGACCGTCGGCATCGCGCCCGGCGTCATGCCGAAGCCGTCAAAGAAGGGCGGTTCGGCGATGTAGGTGGAATCAGGCCAGTTGTAGGTGTCGCCGGTAACGCCCTTGATGTTCTCCCAGAGCTTGCCCGGGTTGCTCTTGACCTGGCCGTAGTTGGCCTCGAACGCCTTGGGATCCAGGGCGTACTTCAGCAGCGATTCGATTTCCTCGGTGGTCGGCCAGATGTCGCCCAGCCACACGTCGCCGTTCTTGCCGCGGCCCACGGGCTCGGTCATCAGGTCGCGCGTGACCGTGCCGGCCAGGGCGTAGGCCACGACCAGCGGGGGCGAGGCCAGGAAGTTGGCCTTGATGTTCGGGTGGATGCGGGCCTCGAAGTTGCGGTTGCCCGAGAGCACGGCCGAGCAGATCAGGTCGTTGCCGGTGATGGCCTCGTTCAGGTCCGGGGTCAGGTCGCCGGCGTTGCCGATGCAGGTCGTGCAGCCGTAGGCGGCCACGTCGAAGCCCAGCTTTTCCAGGTAGGGCAAGAGGCCCGTCTTGGTCAGGTATTCGGTGACCACGCGCGATCCCGGGGCCAGCGAAGTCTTGATGTGCTTGGGCACGGTCATGCCGGCTTCCACCGCCTTCTTGGCCAGCAGGCCGGCCGCCAGCAGCACGCTGGGGTTGGAGGTGTTGGTGCAGGACGTGATGGCGGCGATCAGTACGTCGCCGTTCTTGACCTTGGTGCCGGCGCTGGTGGTGAAGGTCTGCTCCAGCTTTTCGGCCGGCTGATTGAAGCCGTTTTCAGCGACCGGCTTGGAGTACAGGTCGATGAAGGTGTTCTTGACGTTGCCGATCTCGATGCGGTCTTGCGGGCGCTTCGGACCTGCCAGCGACGGCGCGACGGTGGACAGGTCCAGCGTCAGCAGCTTGGTGAAATTGATGTCCTTCGCCTTGGGCACGCCGAACATCTTCTGGGCCTTGAAGTAGGCCTCGAAGGCGGCGATTTCGTCTTCCGTGCGGCCGGTGCCGCGGAAGTAGTCGATGGTGCGCTCGTCGACCGGGAAGAAGCCCATGGTGGCGCCGTACTCCGGCGCCATGTTACCGATGGTGGCGCGTTCGGCCACGGACAGGCTGGCGGTGCCTTCGCCGCAGAATTCGACGAACTTGCCCACCACCTTCTCGCGGCGCAGCATTTCAGTGATGGTCAGCACCAGGTCGGTGGCCGTGACGCCGCCGCGCAGCTTGCCCTTGAGTTCCACGCCGACCACGTCGGGGGTCAGGAAGTACACGGGCTGGCCCAGCATGCCGGCCTCGGCTTCGATGCCGCCCACGCCCCAGCCCACCACGCCAATGCCGTTGATCATGGTGGTGTGGCTGTCGGTGCCCACCAGGGAATCCGGGTAGTAGACGTTGTTCTTCTTGTCCAGGTGCACGCCGCGCGCCAGGTATTCCAGGTTGACCTGGTGGACGATGCCGAAGCCCGGAGGCACGACGCCAAAGGTGTCGAACGCCTGCATGCCCCACTTCATGAACTGGTAGCGCTCTTGATTGCGCTTGAATTCCAGCTTCATGTTCAGGTCCAGCGCATTCTTGGTGCCGAAGTAGTCGATCATGACCGAGTGGTCCACCACCAGGTCCACCGGCACCAGCGGCTCGATGCTCTTGGGGCTCTTGCCCATCTTGTCGGCCACGGAACGCATGGCCGCGATGTCGGCCAGCAGCGGCACGCCGGTGAAGTCCTGCAGCACCACGCGGGCCACCACGAACGGAATTTCGTCTTCGCGGCGGGCATTGGCCTGCCAGTTGGCCAACTGCTTGACGTGCTCTTCGGTGACCTTCTTGCCGTCGCAGTTGCGCAGCACGGATTCCAGCACGATGCGGATCGAAACCGGGAGCCGCTGCACGTCGATGCCGAGGGACTTGCCCAGCGCCGGCAACGAATAGTACTGACAGGATTTATTGCCGATCTTGAAATTCTTGAGGGTGTCTAGGGTGTTGTGCGGCATGATGGACTCCGTGGTTTTGCCCGGTTGAAGCCGGCATTTTCTGGCGTTTTTGCGCATTTGTCATTCTATGTGAGACTGATGCCTGCGCGGCCGTATGTCTTATATCTTATATAAGACTTGAGCGAACCGCCAAAGTTCCCCTACTGCAATCAGGGGCGGGCGGTCGTTGGCCCAAACCGATACTCTGGCCGAGGCGTGCGCGGGTCGCAAGCCTCTTTTATCAAGAAAGTCCTACGCGCATGTTGCGGCCCAGCGAGGCGACGCGGGTCTACGCAAGAAAATCGCGCAGCAGCACGGTCAGTTCGGTACGCAGGAAATCGACCACCGCGCGCTGTGCGGTCGAGGGGTAGGGGTTGGGCGTGGTCAGGATGAACAGCTTGTCGCCTGGCCCCATGGCCTGGTAGGCCGGCAGCACCGGCGTCAGCCGTCCCGCGGCAAGATCCTCGTGCACCACGTAGGCCGGCAGCAGCGCCACGCCCGCGCCGGCGCGGGCGGCTTGCGCCAGGAACGGGAAATACTCCGACTGCAGCCGCGGCGCGAGCTTGGCCTCATGCAGCTGGTCCTTGCGGCGCAGCCGCAGCGTGACCTGGGGCCTGGGGTCGGGCGGACCCAGGAAGTGCAGGCGGCCGAGGTCGCGCGGATGGGCGGGCGGGCCGAACTGCTGCAGATAGGAAGGCGCCGCGCACAGCACCCATTTCACGTCGCCCAGCGCGCGTGCCACGTAATCCTGCGGCGGCGTCGTCATCACCCGCAGCGCCACGTCGATTTCCGACGAAATCAGGTCGCTCACCCGGTTCGAGAACAGCACGCGCAGCGTCAGCGCAGGATGGCGCAAGGCGAAGCTCACCAGCAGCGGGCGCAATTGGTCCAGTTCTCCCAGGCCGGTGGGAATGCTCAGCCGGACGTGGCCCGCAGGCTCGGTGCCGAGCTTTTGCAGCGCATGGCGGGCGGATTCGACCTCGCGCGCCATGCGCGCACCGTGCTCGTACAGCACCGAGCCTTGCTGCGTCAGCTCCAGCCGCCGGGTGCTGCGGCGGATGAGCTGGGCGCCGAAGGCGCGTTCCAGTTTCTGCAGGTTGCGGCTCACATGCGACCGGGTCACGCCGTGGCGCACCGCCGCCTCGCTCAGCGTGCCGGCATCGACGATGGTCACGAACAGCTGTATCAGGTTGAGGTCCAGCGCGGGCAGGGCGGGCATGCGTGGTCCTATTGTTGACTCTGAGGAAACATAGTTTACGCAAGCTGCGGGATTGTCGCGGCGTGGCGGCGGTTGATATTCTGGCCTCCATCACCAAGGAGACCAGGCCATGCCCCAAAACCAGCCCGGCGGGACCGTCCCGCAAACCATGTTCCGCGCCGATCTGTTCCGCGGCGAGCGCATCCTCGTCACCGGGGGCGGCACCGGCCTGGGCTATGCCATGGCCGAGCGCCTGGCGTCGCTGGGCGCTGCGCTGCACCTGTGGGGACGCCGCGCCGCGGTGCTGGAAGAAGCCGCCGCCGGGCTGCGCGCACGTTACGGCGCCGAGGTCCACGTCCAGGCGGTGGATATCCGGGATGCCGAGGCCGTGGACGCCGCGGTCGACGCCATCTGGACCGGGCATGGTCCGCTGACCGGCCTCATCAACAACGCCGCGGGCAATTTCATCAGTCCCACCGAGAAACTGTCGCCGCGCGGCTTCAACGCCATCGCCGACACGGTGTTCCGCGGCACCTTCTACACGACCCAGGCCGTCGGCAAGCGCTGGATCGCCCAAGGCACGGGCGGAGCCGTGCTGTCCATCGTGGTGACCTGGGTCTGGACCGGTTCGCCCTTCGTGGTGCCCTCGGCCATGTCCAAGGCCGGCATAGACGCCATGACCAAGTCGCTGGCCATCGAATGGGGCCGCCACGGCATCCGGCTGAACGCCATCGCGCCGGGCGTGATTCCGACCGAAGGGGCCAGCGCGCGGCTGCGGCCCAAGGATTCGGGCGCGGATGCGCAGACGCAACAGAATCCGATGCGGCGCCTGGGCACGGGGCATGACATCGGCGAGCTGGCGGCGTTCCTGCTGAGTCCGGGCTATGACTGGATCAACGGCCAGACCATTGCGCTGGACGGCGGCGACTATCTGGCCAACGGCGCCTACTTCAAGCAATACGCCGAATGGAGCGACGCGGACTGGGCCGCCGCGCGCCAGGCCATCGAAGCGCGCACCGCGCAGGACAAGGCGCAGCGCAGCACGGGGGGCGCATGACGGACAGCACGATCCACGCGGGCGGCCAACACTTGTCGGGCGCGGCGCTGGCCGCGCGCGGCGTACAGGTCGCCGCCGGCCTGGCGGCAATGGGCGTGCGCGAAGGCGATGTGATCGCCGTGCTGCTGCGCAACGGCCTGCCTTATCTGGAGATCATCCAGGCCTGCAAGCGGCTGGGCTGCTACTACTGCCCGATCAACTGGCACTTCACTGCGGCGGAAGCGGCATTCCTCATCGAAGACAGCGGCGCCCGCCTGCTGATCGCCCATGCTGATCTGTGGTTGCCGCTGCGCGATGCGTTGCCCGCCAGTCTGCCGGTGCTGCTGGCCGGTCCCGGCGCGTCGCAGTCCGGCCCTGCGGACTACGACGCCTGGCGCGACCGCCAGCAGCCCTACGACGGCCCGCGCGTGGCGCCGCGCGGCCACATGGCCTATACCTCGGGCACCACCGGCCGGCCCAAAGGCGTGGTGCGCGCGCCGTTCCCGCTGGAACATCTGGCGCGCCACCTGGAACAGGTCGAAGCGGTGGTGGAGGCGGCCTACGGCCTGCGTCCAGGATCGCGCGCGCTGCTGCCCGCGCCGATCTACCACAGCGCGCCCAGCGTATTCGCGCAGGTCGCCTTGCGGGTCTGCGAGACCTTCGTGCTGACGGACAGGTTCGATCCGGTGGAAGTCCTGCGCCTGATCGAGGCGCATCGCATCGATACGGTGTATCTGGTGCCCATCATGTACGTGCGCCTCTTGAGGCTGGACGCCGCCACCCGCGCCGCGCATGACCTGTCGTCGCTGCGCTTCGTGGCCTCGACCGGCGCGCCCTGTGCGCCGGAAATCAAGCGCGCCATGATCGAATGGCTGGGTCCGGTCATCCATGAAACCTATGCGTCGAGCGAGGCGGGCATGGTCACGGTCATCGATTCGCACGAAGCGCTTGCCCGCCCCGGCAGCGCCGGCCGGCCCATCGGCGGCGCGCAGGTCAAGATCTATGCCGAAGACGGCTCGCCCTGCGCGGCGGGCCAGGTCGGCCGTATCCACGTGCGCCAGCCGGCCTACGCGGACTTCACCTATCGCAACAACCCGCAGGCCCGCGCCGACGTGGAGAAGGACGGACTCATCGGCCTGGGCGACCTGGGCTATCTGGACGCGGACGGCTATCTCTACGTGTGCGACCGCGAATCGGACCTGGTGATCTCGGGCGGCGTGAACATCTATCCGGCCGAGGTCGAGCATCAGCTGATGCAGTATCCGGGCGTGGCGGATTGCGCGGTGTTCGGCGTGCCTGAC
Source organism: Achromobacter sp. PD1 (assembly GCF_048541815.1). Taxonomy (NCBI): domain Bacteria; kingdom Pseudomonadati; phylum Pseudomonadota; class Betaproteobacteria; order Burkholderiales; family Alcaligenaceae; genus Achromobacter; species Achromobacter sp. PD1. The sequence goes on along the minus strand of NZ_CP183349.1, from coordinate 3,803,035 downwards.
GACGAGTACGGAGAGAGGTTGATGGCGCTGGTGCAGCCCGCGGCGGGCGCCTCGCCCGATCCCGAGACGCTGACGCAATGGCTGGGGGAGCGAATCGCGCGCTACAAGGTGCCGCGCGAATTGCAACTGCGGTCGGAGTTGCCGCGCGACGACAACGGCAAGATCGCCAAGCGCCGGCTGCGCGCCGAGTTCTGGGCGGGCAGGCAGCGCCAGGTATAGCAGGGCGGCGTATCGCCGCCATAACAAAACCCACAAGGGAGACAGGCATGGCAATCAGGCTGAACCTCAGGCTGCGTCGCATCGCGACCGCGGCGATCGTCGCGCTCGCGGCTCCGGCCGCCGCGCTGGCGGCATTTCCGGACAAACCGATCAAATTGGTCGTGCCCTACACGCCGGGCGGCTCCGCGGACCAGTTGTCGCGGGTGCTGGCCGAAGGCATGTCGCGCGACCTCGGGCAAACCGTGGTGGTGGAGAACAAGCCCGGCGCCAATACCATGGTCGCGGCGACCCAGGTGGCCAGGTCGGCGCCGGACGGATACACGGTTTTCCTCGCCAGCAATGCCAGCATGGTGCTCAATCCCATGCTCTACCAGCGCATCGCCTATGACGCCGCGCGCGACTTCCGCGTGTTCGGCATCGCCGCCGAGTTGCCGCTGGTGGTGGTGGCGAACAACGAGGTCCCAGCGGGCACGCTGGCCGAGTTCGTCGCCTATGCCAAGGCTCGGCCCGGCAAACTGAACTACGCCTCCGTGGGCATAGGCAATCCGCTGCAGCTGGCGACCGAACTGCTGAAATCGCGCACTGGCATGGACGTGGCGCATATTCCGTACAACGGCAGCGCGCCGGCCCTGACCTCGCTGATGGGCAATGACACGCAGCTCATGGTGGACGTGATCAGCACCTCGCTGCCGCTGGTGCGGGAACGCAAGATCAAGGCGCTGGCCGTCACGACCGGCGAGCGCCTGGCCGTGCTGCCGGAGGTGCCGACCGTGGCGGAAAGCGGCTTTCCGGGATTCCGCGCCGCCACCTGGTTCGGCCTGGCCGTGCCGCGCGCCGTGCCGCAGGCCGAGGCGCAGCGCTTGCAGGCGGCGCTGGACAAGGTGCTGAAGGATCCGGCGTTTCGCGGTCGCTTCGAGCCGCTGGGTCTGGTGATCCAGGCGCCCCGCAGCCAGGCAGAAATCGATGCCTACGTGCAGGAAGACCGCCAGCGCTGGGGCGCGGTGATCGAGGCCAATCACATCAAGCTGGACTGAGGCGGCAACGGCCGGCTGGCCCACGCCGCCTGGCCGCCGGCGCCGTCAGGCCTTCTTGCCGCCGCGGCGCGCCTTGCGCGTGACATTGCGCCGGGACATCTCTGAATCCAGGATCAGCCGGCCTTCGAGCTTGCCGTGCATGCGCTTGACCGAACGCATCGCGTCCTGCATGTGTTCGCTCATCAAGTCGCGCACCTTTTCGACGTCGCGCTCACGCGCCGCGGCCAGGATCTTGCGGTGAAAGCCCGTGTTGGCGCTGCCGAAACGCTGCTGCTCGGACAGCGGCATCTCGTTGTCGAACACGGTCAGCTGCCGGATCATTTCATTGGTCATCTCGCAGCTGAAGCGCAGGAACGGATTGGGGCAGGCCGCCGCGAAGATGTCGTGGAAATTGATTTCTTCCTGGCGCTGGGCCAGCGGGTCATCGACGTGCTCGGCCGACGGGTCGCAGCAGGCGATGTTTTCCTCCAGCGCGGCGAAATGCGCCTCCGTCAGGAACGGCACGGCGCTGGCGGCGAGCTCAGGCTCCAGCAGCTTGCGCACCTGGTAGATGTCCTCGATCCGCACTTCCTTGAAGAACAGGTAGTTCTGCATCAGCTGGAAAGTGCGGTCCAGCGGCACCTCGACCACGGTGCCGCCGCCGCCCGGCCCGGTGCTGACCTTGACCAAGCCCTGCACCTCCAGCGACTTGAGCGCTTCGCGCATGGTGCTCTTGCTGACCGAGAACATGCTTTGCAGCTCGCTCTCGCGCGGCAGCTTGTCGCCGGGCAACAGGTTCTTGGCCGTGATCAACCGCTTGATCTCTTCGGCGACCAGGTCGCTGCGCTTGGGCGGACTCGACGCGCCCGCGGCTTGTAGGTCGTGACTGTTGAACGCCATTGCGTTCCTCCGTTGCTGCGTGGTGTGCGCGGGGCATGCCCCGGGCGGGTTCTGCGCGGACCCCGGGTTATACCTGATGCGCCTTCTATTGACAGATCCGGCTCGCCAAACTGATCATGATAATAATCCTATTTATCATGATAAATAGGATGGTAGTCGCAGTATAGGCATGAGGCCAGGACTTGCGAGTACGCCCACGCGGCGGCAGCCCTGGCACGGGAGCTTGGAGCAGACAGAGTCGGAATGGGGACGCGCATGGTGCGCGCTCGACATCGTCAATATGCCGCGGCACCGCCAGCGGCAGCCAGGGAGAACCATCTTGAATCGCCGCAACCTGCTGAAATTGGCCGCGCTTGGCGCCGTGCCTGGATCACTCTGGACCGCCCGGTCCGCGCTGGCGCAAGCCGACGCCATTCAGTTCGGGTGTCCGGTGCCCATGTCGGGCGCCTTTGCCGCCAATGGCAAATACGCCGACCTGGGCATGAAACTGGCGCTGGAGCAGTATGGCCGCGCGCTCGACCGGCCGCTGGCCTATACCGTGCTGGACACCGAGGGCAAGCCGGCCACGGCGGTGCGCAAGGTCCAGGAAGTCTCGCAACAGAAGGGCGTCAAATTCTTCGCCGGCGGCATCCTGTCGTCCGAAGCGCTGGCCATGGGCAAGGAAGTGGAACGCGCCGGCGGCGTCTTCATCACCACGGCGGGCGCGGACGAAATCACGGGCAAGGACTGCAACCGGGCCACCTTCCGCTGGTCCGTGCCCACTTTCGGCGCCATCGAGCAGACCGTGCGTCCCCTGCTTGAAAAGCTGCCCAACGCCAAGCGCTGGTACACCATCACGCCGCAATACGTATTCGGCGACGGCCTGCTCAGCGCGGCCAAGGCGATCTTCAAGGAAAAGGGCATCGAGCATGTGGGCAACAGCTATCACTCGCTGACCGAGAAGGAGTTCAGCGGCTATCTCACCAACGCCATGGCCGCCAAGCCGGACGTGCTGCTGATCCTGAACTTCGGCTCGCAGTCCTCGGACACGCTGCGCCAGGCCGTCAGCTTCGGCATGAAGCAGAACTGCACCATCCTGGTGGCCTGGGCTTCGGGCCTGGAGCAATTCGAGGGCCTGGGCGCCGACCTGTGCGAAGGCGTGTACTTCGGCGCGCAGTACTGGCACGGCATCGACTCGCCGCTCAACAAGGAACTGGTGCAGCTGTCCCGCGACAAGACGCGCGCCAATCCCAACTACAGCCTGGCAGGCTCCTACATCTGCACCCGCATCATGCTGGACGCCATTGTCAAGGCCGGCAGCGCCGACCCGGCCAAGGTGATTGCCGTCATGGAGGGCATGGCCTACGAAGGCCTGACGGGCAAGGAGGAAATCCGCAAGGAAGACCACCAGGTCCTGAAGAATTACTACCTGCTCAAAGGCCGCGCCAAGAAGGACATGAAGGACAAGGACGATTACGCCGAGATCGTGCATAGCGGCCGCTCCTTCCTGCCGCCCGCGGAAACCGGCTGCAAGCTGTAGCCCGCCCCTGAGGCGGGCGGCCGTGGGCGCGTTGCGTCCGCGGCCGCCGCGCGCCCCGCGGCCTTCCGTTACCTCCATCGGGCATACCCATGAACGTCTATCTCCTCCAGATCATCAATGGGATCGGGGTAGGCATGCTGTACTTCCTTCTGGCAGTCGGCCTGTCCATCGTCTTCGGTCTGTTGCGCTTCGTGAACTTCGCCCACGGGGCGTTCTATCTGCTGGGCGCCTACTTCTGTTTCCAGGCCATCCAGTGGGGCCTGAATTTCTGGCTTGCGCTGGCCATCGTGCCGCTGCTGGTGGGCGCCGGCGCCTGGGTCCTGGAGAAGGCGCTGTTGCGCCACGTCTACGCGCAGGCGCATGAATTCCATATCCTGATCACCGTCGGGCTGGCGCTGGTCCTGCAGGAACTGGTCATCGTGATCTGGGGGCCGATAGGCGACAACGTCGCCGCGCCTTCGGCCCTGCAGGGCGTGGTCATGTGGGGCAGCTTCATCTATCCCAAGTACCGCTTGTTCGTGATCGGTTTCACCGCCGTTTTCTCGCTGCTGCTCTGGTACGTGCTGGAAGGCACGCGGCTGGGCAGCGCGGTGCGGGCCGGCAGCGAATCCACCGAGATGGTGTCCATGCTGGGCATCAACGTGTTCCGCATGTTCAGCCTGGTGTTCGCGCTGGGCGCGGCGACCGCCGCGCTGGCCGGGGTGCTGGCCGCGCCGATCCGCGGCGTCGAGCCGTTCATGGGCATCGAGGCTCTGGGTATCGCCTTCGTCATCGTGGTGGTGGGCGGCATGGGCAGCTTCTTCGGCGCGCTGGTCGGCGGCCTCTTGATCGGCGTGGTGCAGAGCGTGATGAGCACGCTGTGGCCGGAAGGCGCGCGGCTGATGATCTATGTGGCGATGGCGGCGGTGCTGCTGCTGCGTCCCCACGGCCTGATGGGGAGAGGATGATGACGCGCTTGAAATCTCATGCCCAATTGCTGTTGGCGCTGGCGGTGGTGCTGCTGTTGCCGCTGTGCATGCAGTCGGGCTCGCTGGCCACGGAAGTGCTGATCTACGCGTTGGCGGTGCTGGGCTGCAATCTGCTGCTGGGCTTCACCGGGCTGCTGTCGTTCGGCCAGGGCATCTTCTTCGGCCTGGGCAGCTATGCCGTCGGCATCCTGTTGACGCGCACCGGTCTGCCGATGCCGCTGGCGTTGCTGGCGGCGATGGCGGTGGGCGCGCTGGGCGCGACGCTGGTGGGCTGGTTCGCGATACGCCAGCGCGGCACCTACTTCGTGATGCTGACGCTGGCCTTCGCGCAGATGTTCTATTTCCTGGCGTACAGCCTGCCTGACCTGACCGGGGGCGACAATGGCCTGCTGGACGTGCCGCGTCCGGCGCTGTCGGTGGCGGGCCTGCAGCTCATGCCGCTGGCCACGCCCTGGCAGTTCTACGCCTTCGTGGCGGTGTGCTTCCTGGCGATATTCTGGCTGCTGCTGCGCGTGACCAACTCGGTGTTCGGCCGCACGCTGCTGGCGATCCGCGACAACGAGGCGCGCGCCATGGCGGTGGGCTACAACGTGCGCCTCTTCAAGTTGTCGGCCTTCGCGATCTCGGGCGCCGTGACCGCGTTGGCGGGCGCCTTCCTGGCAATGATGACCGGCATCGCGCCGCTGTCCAGCATCGAATACCACAGTAGCGAGATGATCCTGGTCATGACGGTCATCGGCGGCACCGGCAACCTGTTCGCTTCCGTGCTGGGGGCGGCCTTCTACGTGCTGTTCGCGGACTGGCTTTCCACCTTGTGGCCGCGCTGGCTGATGCTGCTGGGCTTTCTGCTGATCGCGGTCAGCCTGTTCATGCAGAAGGGCTTGTGGGGGCTGGGAGAACGCATCTGGCTGGCGCTGCGGCGCAAGCCTGCCGGCGCCGAGCCGGCCGCCAAGGAGGGACGCGCATGAATCCGCAACATTCCGCGCCGCTGCTGCAGGCCAGGGGCATCGTCAAGCGCTTCGGCAAGTTCGTGGCCCTGCATGGGGTGGATCTGCAGGTGCAGCCGCGCACGGTGCATTCCGTCATCGGCCCGAACGGCGCCGGCAAGACCACGCTGTTCCATACGCTGACAGGCACCTTGCGCACCAGCGAGGGCAGCATCGTGTTCGACGGCCATGACGTGACGCAGGAAGCCGATTATCAACGGGTGCAGCGCGGCATCGCGCGCTCCTTCCAGGTCACCAGCCTGTTCGCCAACCTGTCGGTGCGGGAAAACCTGCGGCTGGCGGCTCAGGGCGCGCATCGCGCCGGCGCCTTCGACTGCTGGCATCCGCCCACGGGCCCGCGGGCGCAGCGTGAGGTTGTCGACGCGGCGCTGGAGCGCCTGGGCCTGTCGCGGCTGGCCCAGGTGGCGGCGGGCGCGCTGTCGCACGGCCAGCAGCGGCGCCTGGAAGTGGGCATGGCGCTGGCCGCCAGGCCGCGTGCCATCTTCCTGGACGAACCCACCTCCGGCATGGGGGTGGACGACCTGGATGAGATGAAACGCCTGATCCGCAGCCTGCGCGACGACCACACGGTGGTGCTGATCGAGCACAACATGAACATCGTGATGGATATCTCCGACACGATCACGGTGATGCAACAGGGCCGCGTGCTGGTCGAGGGCACGCCTGCCGCGATCCGCAGCGACGAGCGGGTGCGCGCCGCGTACCTGGGCAACATGATCACGGGAGGCCGGGCATGATGCTGCATGTCGACGCCGTACATAGCTATTACGGCAAGAGCCATATCCTGCAAGGCGTGTCGCTCGAATTGCCGCAGGGCCAGGTGGTGACGCTGCTGGGGCGCAACGGCGCCGGCAAGTCGACCACGCTCAAGACCATCGCCGGCGTGATCGCGCCCAAGGGGGGCGCGGTGCGCTACGGCGGGCGCGACATCGCCGGGCTGCCGGCGCACAAGATCGCGTCCATGGGGATCTGCCTGGTGCCCGAGCACCGCGGCATCTTCAAGCTGCTGACGGTCGAGGAAAATCTCAAGCTGGGCATGCGCCGCGATTCGCCCTGGCAGCTGGAAGACATCTACCGCATCTTTCCCCGCCTGAAGGAGCGCCGCAAGAATGGCGGCGGCCAGTTGTCCGGCGGCGAACAGCAGATGCTGGCCATCGGGCGCGCGCTGATGAACCATCCGCGCGTGCTGATGCTGGACGAGCCGGTCGAAGGCCTGGCGCCGGTGATCGTCGAGGAGATCGTGGCACAGATCAAGTCCATCAAGCAGGCCGGCGTCACCATCCTGCTGGTGGAGCAGAACCTGGAAGTCTGCACCCAGCTGGCCGACCGCCATTTCATCATCGAGCAGGGATCCATCGTCTACGAAGGCAGCAACGCGGACTTCATGGCGGACGAAAACGTGAAGGACCGATACCTGGGCGTGGGCGTCTAGGGACCGCCTGCGCCGCGCAACCGAAGCAAGGGAAACACCATGGAAATGAACGCACTGGAGGCCGTCAGCGGCATCCGCATCGACGGCAGCCGCCTCTGGAATTCGCTGATGGAGCTGGCCCGCATCGGCGCCACCGACAAGGGCGGGGTGTGCCGGCTGGCGCTGAGCGAACTGGACCGGCAGGGCCGCGACCTGGTCTGCGCCTGGGCCCGGGAGCTGGGCTGCAGCGTGCGCGTGGACGCCATCGGCAACATCTTCATGCGCCGCCCCGGCCTGCGCGATGACTTGCCCGCCGTGATGACCGGCAGCCATATCGACACCCAGCCCACCGGCGGAAAATTCGACGGCAATTATGGGGTGCTTGCAGGCATCGAGGTCCTGCGCACGCTGCACGAGCGCGGCATCGCCACCGAAGCGCCGCTGGAAGTGGTGGTGTGGACCAATGAGGAAGGCTCGCGCTTCGTGCCCGTGATGATGGGTTCCGGCGTGTACGCCGGCGCGTTCACGCTGGAGCACGCGCTGGCCGCGCGCGACCGCGATGGCGTCAGCGTGGATGAAGCGCTGCGCGCCATCGGCTACGCCGGGCCGGAGCCGGCGCGGCCCGGCGATGTCAGCGCCTACTTCGAGGCGCACATCGAGCAGGGCCCCATCCTGGAAGACCGCGGCATCACCATCGGTTCGGTGCAGGGCGCCCTGGGGCAGCGCTGGTACGACGTCGCCATCACCGGCCAGGAGGCGCATGCCGGGCCCACGCCGATGGAACTGCGCCGCGACGCCTTGCTGACCGCGTCCAGGCTGGTGCTGGAGGTCAACCGGATTGCACTGGAGCATGCGCCGCATGGCCGCGGCACGGTGGGCTGCATCGACAGCTTCCCGAACTCGCGCAACGTGATCCCGGGCCGCGTGGCGCTTACCGTGGACCTGCGCGCCGCCGACGATGCCACGCTGGACAGCATGGCCGCGGCATTTGCGCGCGCCTGCGAGGAACTGGCCGAGCCGGGCCGCTTCCAGGTCGACAGCAAGGAGGTCGTGTACTTCCCGCCGCAGCCCTTCGAGCCCCGGCTGGTGCAAGCCATCCGCGACGGCGCGCGCACGCTGGGCCTGGATGCGCTGGACGTGATCAGCGGCGCGGGCCATGACGCCGTCTACATGGCGCGGGTGGCGCCCACCGCCATGATCTTCGTGCCGTGCAAGGACGGCATCAGCCACAACGAGATCGAGGACGCGCAGCCCGAGCATCTGGAGGCGGGCTGCAATGTGCTGCTGCACGCCATGTTGCGCTGTTGCGGACATATCCAGTTTTCTGATGGGGGCGCGCAATGAAGGCGCTGATCGCGAGGCTGAATCACGAGACCAACACCTTCTCGCCGGTGCCGACGCCGCTATCCGCCTTCGGCAACGGCGGCCCCGCCTACGATGCGGCGGCCTATGAGGAGAACAAGGGCAAGCGCACCGCGATGTCGGCGTTCATCGACCTGGCCGAAGCGCGCGGCGCCGAGCTGGTCACGCCCGTGTCGGCCACCGCCTATCCCAGCGGCCGCGTCGACGGCCAAGCCTATGCCGAGCTATGCGACCGCATCGTGGCCGCCGCCCGGGGCTGCGACGTCATCCTGCTGGACCTGCATGGCGCCATGGCGGTGGAGACCACCGACGACGGCGAGGGCGACCTGCTCGAACGGCTGCGCGCCGCCGCGCCGGACGTGCCGGTAGCCGTGGCGCTGGACCTGCACGGCAACGTCACGCAGAAGATGATGGACAACGCCGACGTCATCGTCAGCTTCAAGACCTATCCGCACATCGACATGTACGAAACCGGCGAGCACGCCGGCAGGCTGCTGTTTGCGGGCATGGACGGCGGGTGCAAGCCGGTCATGGCATGGCGGCGTCTGCCGCTGGTGTCGCATTCCCTGCGCAGCAACACGGCCGAAGGCGCCATGCGCGCAGCCGTCGCAGCGGCGTGCCAGGCCGAGGCCGCGGGGACGCTGGGCGTATCGGTGCTGGCGGGCTTCGGTTTGGCCGACATCCCGCATCCCTGCGTCAGCGTGGTCGTGGTGGCCGACGGGGACCGCGCCGAGGCGGAGCGCGTGGCGGGCGAGATCGCCGCCCTGATCTGGGAACAGCGCGACGGCTTCTTCTACGACAGCGAGCCGCTGGCCGAGTCGCTGGCGCGCGCCAAGGTCCTGGCCGAAGGCGCAAGCAAGCCGGTGCTGCTGCTGGACCATGGCGACAACTGCATGAGCGGCGGTACCTGCGACACCCTGGACGTGCTGATGGCTGCGCTGGATGCCGGATTGGAAGGGATTCAGGCCGGGCTGTTTTGCGACCCCGAAGCCGTGGCCGAGCTGACCCGCGCCGGCGTCGGCGCCACCGTCGAGCTGCCGGTGGGCAACAAGCGCGCCATCGGCGAGATCGGCCGGGCGGCGCAGCCCGTCATGCTGCGCGGCACCGTGCGCGCGCTCAGCAATGGCGAGTACGTGATCACCGGTCCCACCTATACCGGGCAACTGGCCTGCATGGGCCGCAGCGCGGTGCTGGACATAGGCGCCGCGCAGCTGGTGCTGACCGAGCAGACCCACGAACCCTGGGATCTGGGCGTGTTCCAGAGCCTGGGACTGGATCCGTCCCGCGCCCGCTACGTGCTGGTGAAGTCGCGCATGTACTGCCGCCCGGTGTTCGTGCCGATCTCCCAGGCGCTGGTTGAATGCGACAGCCCTGGCGTGACCAGCTCAGACTGGTCGCTGTTCGAATTCCGCAGGCGCGCGCGGCCGCTGTATCCGCTGGAACCCATGGCGGCGGCGGACTACGATCCTCGCGCGGGCGGCCGATAAACCCGCCGGAAAGAGGAGGGCGCCGCACGCTGCAGCTGTGGCGCCCGGGCAGCGGACACTCTCAAACAAAAAGTAACATAAATGAGAATGATTCCGTTTGTCGTAGAATGGGGCGCTCAGTAATTCCAGTCCCCTTTGGTGCAGCCGGCCCGGCAAGGCCCCGGCCTTCCGGCACATTCCAGACGCATCCGTAATTCTTAGTGCGCGCGTGACCCCATCGGGATTTTGATCTCTGCCTGCGAACTTCCCGACATGAAAATCCGAACTCTTGCCTGCATGGCCGCCGCGCTGCCGTGCTATCTCCCCGTTGTCCAAGCCCAATCCGCGTCCGATCAGGCCGGCTCCGTCGTTTCCATGGACGCCATCAAGGTCGAGGCCAGCGCCGATGCCTCGGCCGGCGGCCTGGCCGAGCCCTTCGCCGGCGGACAGGTTGCGCGCGGCGGCCGCATCGGCCTGTTCGGCACTCAAGACATCATGGACACGCCGTTCAGCATCACCAGCTATACCAATGAACTGATCCAGGACCGGCAGGCCCGCAGCGTGGGCGACGTGCTGCAGAATGACCCGGGCGTGCGCGTGGCGCGCGGTTTCGGCAACTTCCAGGAGTCGTACTTCATCCGCGGCTTCATCCTGGGTTCGGACGACGTGGCCTATAACGGCCTCTACAGCCTGCTGCCGCGCCAGTACATCGCCACCGAACTGTTCGAGCGCGTGGAAGTCCTGCGTGGAGCCTCCACCTTCCTGACGGGCGCGGCTCCCGGCGGCGGCGGCATCGGCGGGGTGATCAACCTGGTACCCAAGCGCGCGCCGAACGAACCGTTGACCCGCGTCACCACCGGGGTGTCCAGCGGCGGGCAGTTCCAGTTGTCCACCGACATCGCCCGCCGCTTTGGCCCTGGCGATAGCACCGGCATCCGCTTGAACGCCGCGCAGCGCAGCGGCGACACCGGCATCGACGATGAACATTCCCGCACCAGCCTGGTATCGCTGGGCCTGGATTGGCGTTCGGCCGATACGCGCTTGTCTGCCGACATCGGCTGGCAGGAGAACAAGCTCAAGCGCGCGCGGCCCAACGTGACGCTGGGCGCCGGCGTCACCAAGGTGCCGGACGCGCCCGACGCCAACTCCAACTATGCGCAGCCCTGGTCGTACTCGAACGAGCGCGATGTTTTCGGTACCGTGCGCGGCGAACACGATTTCAGCGACAAGCTGACCGCCTATGCGGCCTTTGGCATGCGCCGCAGCGACGAAGCAAATTCGCTGGGCAACGTCACGCTGACCAACGGCAGCACGGGCGCGGGCACCTTCTACCGCTTTGACAATACCCGCGAAGACAGCGTGAACACGGGCGAACTGGGCCTGCGCGGCAAACTGCGCACGGGGCCGGTAGGCCACGAGTTCGTCGTGTCGGCATCCTTCTTCGACCTGAAGAAGAAAAATGCCTATGTGATGGACTGGCAGAACACGTATCCCACCAACATCTACAACCCGATTTCGTATGACAAGCCGCCATTCAGCGTCACCGCGCTGCGCGGCAATGACCTGGACGATCCGGCGCTGCAAGGCCGCACCCGCCTGAGCAGCTACGCCATCGGCGACACGTTGTCGTTCCTGGACGACAAGGTGCTGCTCACGGCCGGCATCCGCCATCAGCGGCTGTCGCAGCGCGACTACGCGTACAACACCGGCAAGGAAAGCGGCGCGTACGACGCCAGCCACAATTCGCCCGCCGCGGGTCTGGTCGTCAAGGTCGCGCCCAGCGTTTCGCTGTATGCGAACTACATCGAGGCGCTGGTCGCGGGGCCGACCGCTCCGGCCAATGCCGGCGGCAAGCCGGTGCCCAACGCCGGCCAGAGCCTGCCGCCGTTTGTCTCCAAGCAGAAGGAAATCGGCGCGAAGTACGAGGGAGATGGCATGGGGGCAGGATTGGCCTTGTTCTCCACCGACAAGCCGCGCGCCATGTATAACGCCAGCAACGAGCTGACGACCTCGGGCAAGGACCGCCACCAGGGCGTCGAACTCACGATGTACGGCGAACCCATCAAGAGCGTGCGCCTCTTGGGCGGCCTGACCTGGCTGGATGCCACGCAGCGTTCCACCGGCAACCCGTCCATCGACGGCAACCGCGTGATCGGCGTGCCGCGCTTCCAGGCCAACATGGGCGTGGAATGGGACATTCCCGGCGTGCCGGGCCTGGCGGTGGACGGCCGCGTGGTCTATACCGGCGCGTCCTACGCGGACGACGCCAACACGCTCAAGGTGCCGGGCTGGACCCGCTTCGATGCGGGCCTGCGCTACATGATGGACGTGGACGGCCACGTCGTGACGCTGCGCGCCCGCGTGGACAACATCGCCAACCGCAACTACTGGTCGTCGGTGGGCGGATATCCCGGCAACGGCTATCTGGTGCTGGGCGGACCGCGTACCTTCTCGCTCAGCGCGAGCATGGACTTCTGAGTTCAGGCGGCGGCGTTCACCAGAACCAGCCGCCGCGCGTGAGATCGCTCTCGCAGCTCTTGTACTGCGCGGCGAACTTCTGGGCCCGCGCCTGCACCTTCTGCGATACGGTCTTGAGCCAGGCCTTGCGGTCATAGCTGCGGTTGCGGTAGCCGGTCCAGCCCTCGTGGTAGTTCAGGTACTGGCCATAGGCGTCGGACTTGGACACGCCGTTGATGCGCTGGGTCTTGTTCATGTACCAGCCCATGAAATCCAGCGCGTCGGCGAAGTCGTCGCGGCTGGAACCCCAGCCTCCCGCATCTTTCTTGTAATCGTCCCAGGTCTCGTCCTTGACCTGGGCGTAGCCGTAGGCGGAACTGACGCGGCCCCAGGGGATGAAGCCCAGGAAGTAGTAGCGCGGCGGCACCGCGTCATGCTTGAAGGACGATTCCTGGTACATCATGGCCATGGGCACCGGCACGGGCGCGCCCCATTTCTTCTGCACCTTCAAGGCGGCATCGTGCCAGTCCGGCTTTTCGCGAAAGATGGCGCAGATGTTCTCGGGATTCGAGGGCGGCGCGGTGGCGCAGCCGGCGAGCGCCAGCAATAGCAGCGGCGGCAGCAAAAGCCGGGTCATTGGCGGTCTTCCTCCGGAGATCGGGGCAGGGGTGGGGGGCGGATGTCACAAGTTACCGCGATTGTATGAAAACGTATCGCAGAAAAAGTTCCGTCCCTGAAATTTTCAGACCTGTGCCGCATGCGCCAGGCAAAGAAAAACGGCCCCGGATTGCTCCGGGGCCGTCTTGCAGGCGATGCAGCCAGGCTGCTGCGCCCGATGCTTAGACTTCGATGACGTCAGCCACGTCCTTGTAGTCCGCGATCTTGTCGAAGTTCAGGTACTGGTAGATCTGGTCGCCGCTCTTGTTGATGACGCCCATGTCGGCCATGTACTCGTCCTTGGTCGGGATGCGGCCCAGCTTCGAGCAGATGGCGGCCAGTTCGGCCGAACCCAGGTACACGTTGGTGTTCTTGCCCAGGCGGTTGGGGAAGTTGCGGGTGCTGGTCGACATGACGGTCGCGCCTTCGCGCACCTGCGCCTGGTTGCCCATGCACAGCGAGCAGCCCGGCATTTCCGTACGGGCGCCGGCGGTGCCGAACACGCCGTAGTGGCCTTCCTCGGTCAGCTGGGTGGCGTCCATCTTGGTCGGGGGAGCGACCCACAGCTTGACCGGGATGTCGCGCTTGCCTTCCAGCAGCTTGGAGGCTGCGCGGAAGTGGCCGATGTTGGTCATGCAGCTGCCGATGAACACTTCGTCGATCTTGGCGCCGGCGACTTCCGACAGCGTCTTCACGTCGTCGGGGTCGTTCGGGCAGGCCACGATGGGTTCGTGCACGTCGGCCAGGTCGATCTCGATCACGGCGGCGTATTCGGCGTCGGCGTCCGGCTCCAGCAGCTTGGGGTCGGCCAGCCAGGCTTCCATGGCCTTGATGCGGCGGCCCAGCGTGCGCTCGTCCTCGTAGCCGTTGGCGATCATCCACTTCAGCATCACGATGTTGCTGTTGATGTACTCGATGATCGGTTCCTTGTTCAGGCGCACCGAGCAGCCGGCGGCCGAACGTTCGGCGGAAGCGTCCGACAGTTCAAAGGCTTGTTCGACCTTCAGGTCGGGCAGGCCTTCGATTTCCAGGATGCGGCCGGAGAAGATGTTCTTCTTGCCTTGCTTGGCCACCGTCAGCAGGCCTTGCTTGATGGCGTACAGCGGAATCGCGTTGACCAGGTCGCGCAGGGTCACGCCGGGTTGCAGCTTGCCCTTGAAGCGGACCAGCACCGATTCCGGCATGTCCAGCGGCATCACGCCGGTGGCGGCGGCAAAGGCGACCAGGCCCGAGCCGGCCGGGAACGAGATGCCGATGGGGAAGCGGGTGTGCGAGTCGCCGCCGGTGCCGACGGTGTCGGGCAGCAGCATGCGGTTCAGCCAGGAGTGGATCACGCCGTCGCCCGGACGCAGCGACACGCCGCCGCGGGTGCTGATGAATTCAGGCAGCGTGTGGTGCGTCTTGACGTCCACGGGCTTGGGGTAGGCGGCGGTGTGGCAGAACGACTGCATCACCAGGTCGGCCGAGAAGCCCAGGCAGGCCAGGTCCTTCAGCTCGTCGCGGGTCATGGGGCCGGTGGTGTCCTGGCTGCCGACCGAGGTCATCTTCGGTTCGCAGTAGGTGCCCGGGCGGATGCCCTTGCCTTCGGCCAGGCCGCAGGCGCGGCCGACCATCTTCTGGGCCAGCGTGTAACCCTTGCCGGTGTCGGCCGGGTCCTTGGGCAGGCGGAACAGCGTCGAGGCCGGCAGGCCCAGCGCTTCGCGCGCCTTGGCGGTCAGGCCGCGGCCGATGATCAGCGGAATGCGGCCGCCGGCGCGCACTTCGTCGAACAGCACGTCGGACTTCACTTCGAATTCGGCGATGACTTCGCCGTTCTTCAATGCCTTGCCTTCATAGGGGCGCAGTTCGACCACGTCGCCCATTTCCATCTTGGAAACGTCGAGTTCGATCGGCAGGGCGCCGGCGTCTTCCATGGTGTTGTAGAAGATCGGGGCGATCTTGTTGCCCAGGCACACGCCGCCGAAACGCTTGTTCGGCACGAAGGGGATGTCTTCGCCGGTGAACCACAGCACCGAGTTGGTGGCCGACTTGCGCGACGAACCCGTGCCGACCACGTCGCCGACGTAGGCGACCAGGTGGCCCTTTTCCTTCAGGGATTCGATGAACTTGACCGGGCCGCGCTTGCCATCTTCTTCCGGTTCGAACGCGGCGCCGTCGCGCTTGTTCTTCAGCATCGCCAGGGCGTGCATCGGGATGTCGGGGCGGGTGGTGGCGTCGGGAGCCGGCGACAGGTCGTCGGTGTTGGTTTCGCCAGGCACCTTGAAGACGGTGATGGTCAGGCTTTGCGGCAGTTCCGGACGGCTGGTGAACCATTCGGCGTCGGCCCAGCTCTGCATCACGGACTTGGCGTTGGCGTTGCCCTTGTCCGCCTTTTCCTTCACGTCGTGGAAGGCGTCGAACATCAGCAGGGTCTTCTTCAGCGCATCGGCGGCGATGGTGCCGATTTCAGCGTCGTCCAGCAGGTCGACCAGCGGGCCAATGTTGTAGCCGCCCAGCATCGTGCCGAGCAGTTCAGTCGCCTTGGCGCGGCTGATCAGCGCACAAGCTTCCTTGCCCAGGGCCACGGCGGCCAGGTACGAAGCCTTGACCTTGGCGGCGTCGTCCACGCCGGCCGGCACGCGGTGGGTCAGCAGGTCGACCAGGTTCTGCTCTTCGCCAGCGGGCGGGTTCTTGAGCAGTTCGATCAGTTCAGCGGTTTGTTTGGCCGTAAGGGGCAGCGGGGGGATCCCCAGAGCCGCGCGTTCGGCAACGTGTTGGCGGTAATTATCCAGCATGTGAGGCCTGCTCAAAGTCGGGTTGGAAGAAGGGTTGTTCGCCGAATTGTAGAGGGAACAGGGGGACGCAAGCAAATGTCTTATATCTTATATAAGACTTGGGTCCATAGCTGTTGCTTAAGGGCGACGGGCCGGTGCGCCCGGGGCGGCGCCGGCCGGGAGCGTTCCGTCAGAGCGGCCTAGCGCGGCCCGGCGTCGTACACCACGCCCACCCGCGCGAAATTGCCGCCGTACTGCTTGACGTCGACCTGGAACGGCGCGCTTTCCTCCGGCTTGAGCCTGGGCAGCCGCAATTCCTGGAAAACCGCGCCGGTCAGCTTGTCCTGGGCGTCGTACAGGCTGATCCAGACTTTGACGTTCTCGACCTCGGCCTGGCTGTCGTTGCGCACGCGGCCGTGCACGGTCACGTACTTGTAGCGGAAGCGGTAGCTGAAGTTCAGGGTGCCGGTGCCGACCTGGGCCTCGGTGTTCTCGACCGTGATCGCCAGCTTGGGGCGGGGGCCGGGCAGCGCGGCGCGCTTGGCGGGCAGCCAGTCGGTCTTGACCTCGGTGTAGCGGTCGACGCGGCCGGTCAGCGCCACCGGCACGCGTTCGCCGGGGTACAGGCGCGCGGGCAGGCTCCAGGCCTGGCGCAGGTCCAGCCGGTTGGACCCATCGAACACCGCGATGTTGGCCTTGGGCGACAGGGCGACGAACTGGTCGCTGGTGTTGACCAGTTCGGCATACAGGACCGGACGCTCGATCTCGTCGAGCAGGCGGCGCGGCGCGGACAGCTTGAGCGCGCTGGCGTCGAACAGGGCGAACTCCGGATCCAGCAGCTCCTCGGTGGTCAGGCGCACGTGTTCGATGATTCGAGCGTCGGCCGGGCTGACGCGCACGATGCGGCTGGGGAGCGCTTCCTCCTTGGACGCGCCTGGCAAGGTGGCGTGGCTTTCGCTTTGCACCATGTAATCGTAGGAGGCGACCCGGCCCTCGGCCAGCATCTCGCAGCGCACGTCGAAGGAGGTCAGCGCGTTCGGCGCCAATGGGCTGGCGGCGCCGTAGCCATTGCCGGTGCCGATCAGCCTGCCGTCCTCGCCGTACAGCATCACCGTGATCTGGCTGCTGTTGGCGGCGGTGGCGCCGTTGTTCTTCAAGAGACCGACCAGGCGATATGTGCCGTCGTTGCGCACCAGCTGTATCTTGCTGGCGGCCACGTCGTTGTTCTTGTCCCGCGCCAGCGTCGGCTGCGAGACCTGCAGCGTATAGCGGCTATAGGCCTGGCTGGGGGTGGAGATGATGACGGGCGTGTACTCGCCCGGCTGCAGCGAACGCGCCGGCGCCGAGCCGGAGTTCGACGGCAGCGACAGGTCGCCCTGGAAGAATGAGGCCGTGACGCGCGGCACGTCGATCTTCTTGCCGGTCTCGTTGCGCATGATCATGACCAGCTGCGTGCGGTCGCGGACCCGGATCTCCTGCACGTCCGTCAGCTTGACCAGCGAGGCGTCGATGGGAGGCGGCGCCGGCGGCTGCCGCGTGATGGTCGGCTTGGAACCGAGCATGGAGGCGACCAGCGGGACCACGAACACGGCGGCGACGGCGACGGCGATCGCCGCGATGGCGCGCGGACCGAGCTGCGGCTTGGGAGCCGGCTGCTGCATCCCGCGCAGGATCTTCTCCAGCCGCTGGGCGACGTTGTCTTCGACCAGCGTGACCGCATGGCAATGGCTGCAGCGGTATTCGTTGGTGTCCAGCTTGGTGAATTGGGCGCTGCCGCAGGTCGAGCAGGTCAGCGTCACCGTGTTGATCGTGGTCTGTTTGGGCGTCATTCTCGCAGCCGTGCGCGCCGTATCCAGACGGCGCGGCGGATGGCGCGGCGGGAGCAAGGCGCAAGGGATTTACAGGGCGGCAAGGATAGCGGCAGGGCGCGCCAGTCATGGTGCACGAGCGCATCCAGTTGTGACAAAGTGTGTGGCCGAGCGTCCCGGTGCTATGATCGCCGGCGGAAAAAACCGATCCGAAACCCCTAACGCTGTTCCCCGTCGATCCGCTCCCGCGCCGCGCAACGCGCCGCCCCGGGCAGAGCCGAGGCAGGTCAGGCTCTCCCATTAGCATGAGCATTTCCCAATATTTGCTGTTTCTCGCCTGCGTGGCGCTCGCCACCTATGCGCAGACCATGACGGGCTTCGCCTTCGGGCTGGTGCTGTTGGGCCTGTCGGGCGTGTTCCAGCTGGCTTCCGTGTCCGAAGTGGCCAACGTGGTCAGCG
This sequence comes from Achromobacter sp. PD1, assembly GCF_048541815.1. Lineage (NCBI taxonomy): Bacteria > Pseudomonadati > Pseudomonadota > Betaproteobacteria > Burkholderiales > Alcaligenaceae > Achromobacter > Achromobacter sp. PD1. The sequence continues at coordinate 3,785,036 of NZ_CP183349.1, read as the reverse complement.
TGCTGTCGCTGGTGAACGCGGCCGTGACGCTGGCGCGCGCCAAGCCGCAGGTGAACTGGTCGCTGATGCGGCCCGCGATGGCCAGCAGCCTGGTCGGCGTGGGGGCGGGGGTGGCCGCGCTGGCCTGGATCAGCGGCTCCATGGGCGTGCTGCTGCAATTGCTGTTGGGCTGCACCATCCTGGGCTGCGCGGTGCTGCTGATCGCCCGCGCGCAGCCGCTGTCGCATGTGTCCTCGCGCGGTTCGTTCGTGTTCTTCGGCGCGATTTCGGGCGTACTCGGCGGACTGTTTTCCAGCGCGGGGCCGCCCATGGTCTATCACCTGTACCGCCAGCCCCTGCCGCTGGCCGCCATCCGCAACAGCCTGCTGATTCTGTTTTCGCTCAACGCGATCGTGCGCCTGGCGCTCGTGACCGGGCAGGGGGCCTTCATGGCCTCGTCGTTCTGGTTGAGTCTGCTGGCCTTGCCGATTGTGATCGGCGTCACCTGGGTGGCGCGCCGTTACAGCACGGCCGGCTCGATGAAGACCGTCAAGCGCATGGTGTTCGTGCTGTTGCTGGCGGCCGGCATGGGCTTGATCGTGCCGGCCTTCAAGGCGCTCGCGGCGGGCTAGCCGCGAGTCCGTCGCATGGACCGCGCGGCGTCAGCCGCGTTCGCCGGTGATGTAGCGTTCGAGCTCGTGGATGATGAACTTCTGTTCGCTCATCACGTCCTTGACCAGGTCGCCGATGGAAAGCAGGCCGACCAGCTTGCCGTCCTCGATGACAGGCAGATGACGGAAGTGGCGCTCCGTCATCATTGCCATGCAGTGTTCGCGCGTGTCCGCGCGGCTGACGTAATAGACGGAATCGGTCATGATGTCGCGCACTTTCGTGGTGCGCGAGGAGCGGTCCTGCAGCACGATCTTGCGGGCGTAGTCGCGCTCGGTCAGCATGCCCAGCACCGCCTCGCCCTGGACCACCACCACGGCGCCGATGCTGCGTTCCGCCATGATTTTGACGGCTTCGAAAACCGACGCGTCGGGCGAAACCGTCACGACGGAATGATTGGCTTTTTCCCTGAGTATCTCAGCAACTGTCTTCACGATGCGCTCCCGGATCGCTGGTGAGGATAAAACCCATGCTCCATCCTAAGCCTGGCGGCCGTGTTGCCGCAAGCGGCGCGCTTATTTCGCGTTCTTGTCCCGGAACGCCTGGCTGGCCATTTCGCGCAGGTTGCGCGTGGCGCTGCGTTCGGTCGCGGGGTTCCATGCCATCGAAATGCCGATCGTTGCATCCGCGGGAAAATCGGCCAGCGTCTTGTAGACGACGTTGGTGCCGGGCAGGCGCCGCCCGCCCGCGGGCACCAGGGCCACGCCCAGGCCGCTTTCCACCAGGCTGAGCAGCGTCTGTACCTGCACCGCTTCCTGCGTGATGCGGGGCGTGAAGCCGCGCAGCTGGCAGGCGTTGATGGCGGCCATGCGCAGGCCGGCAGCCTCGGTGGCGGTGTACATGATGAAGGCTTCGTCGGCCAGGTCCGCCAGGCGGATGCGGCCGCGCCGCGCCAGCGGATGCGTCTTGGGCACGGCCAGCGCGAAGTTCTCGGTCGTCAGCGGCGCGAGCCGCACGTTCGATCCCATCGCCACCGGCACGCGCACGATGCCGATCTCCAGCGTGTCTTCTTCGAGTTCCTGCATGATGCGTATGGAAGTGGCTTCGCGCAGCACCACGGTGACGCCGGGATAGCGTTGCCGGTACTGCGGCAGAATGCGCGGCAGCACGCCGTGCGTGGCCGACCCCACGAAACCGATGCGCACGGTGCCGCCTTCGCCCGCGGCGCCTGCGCGCGCCGCCTGCCGGAACTGCTCGGCGTGGAACAGGGCGCGGCGCGCCTCGTCCAGCGCGGCCAGGCCCGCCTCGGTGAGTTTCACGCCCTGGCGGCCGCGCAGGAACAGCGGCACGCCCACCATCTCTTCGAGCTTGCGTATCGAGACGGACAGGGGCGGCTGCGACATGTGCAGTTTTTCGGCCGCGCGGTGGAAATTCAGCGTTTCGGCCAGGACCAGGAACTGCTGCAGATGACGGAAATCCATGGGGGCGCTCCGGATGGCGTTGGGCATGGATGATATTAAGTTCGTATCAATGGGGGTATTGGTGCTATCCCTTCGGTATCGGGCGTTCTGGCCGCGCATGCCCCGGGCACAAGACGGCGGCGGTATGATGGAACGCATTACAAGGAGGAAACACCATGAATGAAGTCATCGTCGCTTCCGCAGTCCGTACCGCCATCGGCGATTTCGGGGGCGCGCTGAAAGATGTGCCGCCCTGCGACCTGGGCGCCACCGTCATCAAGGCCGCGCTGGAACGCGCCGCCGTCAAGGGCGACGAGGTCGGCCACGTCGCAGTGGGCCACGTCATCAACACCGAGCCGCGCGACATGTACCTGTCGCGCGTGGCGGCCATGAACGCCGGCATCGCCAAGGAAACCCCCGCTTTCAACGTCAACCGCCTTTGCGGTTCGGGCCTGCAGGCCATCGTGTCCGCCGCGCAGACCATCATGCTGGGTGACGCCGAAATCGCCATCGGCGCAGGCGCTGAAAGCATGAGCCGCGCACCCTACATCGCGCCGGCGCAGCGCTGGGGCGCGCGCATGGGCGACAGCGTCATGCTGGACATGATGACCGGCGCGCTGTCGGATCCGTTCGGCCGCATGCACATGGGCGTCACCGCCGAGAACGTGGCGGCCAAGTTCGGCATCAGCCGCCAGGACCAGGACGCCGTGGCGGCGGAATCGCATCGCCGCGCCGCGGCCGCCATCGACGCGGGCTACTTCCGCGACCAGATCGTGCCGGTGGTGATGAAGTCGCGCAAGGGCGAAGTGGTGTTCGACACTGACGAACACGTGCGCCGCGACGTCACGGCAGAAAACCTCGCGGGCTTGAAGCCGGTGTTCCAGAAGGAAAACGGCACGGTCACGGCGGGCAACGCCTCGGGCCTGAACGACGGCGCGGGCGCCGTGGTGCTGATGAACGCCTCGGTCGCGGCCAAGCGCGGCGTCAAGCCGCTGGCGCGCCTGGTGGCCTACGCCCACGCGGGCGTGGACCCCAACATCATGGGCATCGGTCCGGTGCCGGCCACGCAGGCCGCGCTCAAGCGCGCCGGCCTGACGGTGGACCAGCTGGACGTGATCGAAGCCAACGAAGCGTTCGCGGCGCAAGCCTGCGCGGTGTCGCGCGAGCTGAAGCTGGATCCGGCCAAGGTGAACCCCAATGGCAGCGGCATCGGCCTGGGCCACCCCATCGGCGCCACCGGCGCGATCATCACCGTCAAGGCGCTGCACGAACTGCAGCGCGTGGGCGGGCGCTATGCGCTGGTCACCATGTGCATCGGCGGCGGCCAGGGCATTGCCGCCATCTTCGAACGGATCTGAAGCGGCAGGGGGCGCCTTGGGGCGCCCAGTCGCTAGTCAGCCCCCTCGCTGCGCGAGGGGGCTTTATTTTTCCAGGTAATCCTGGGCCCACGCCTGGCACTCGGCGCGCAGCAGCGCGCCCATCTGCGCCCGCCGCGGCGCGTCCAGCCGGCTGCTGATCGCGCCGAAGCTGAATGCCACCCAGGTCAGTTCCGACACCCGGAATGCCACGCCCACGCCCGACACGCCGGGCGTGATGGTGTCCACGATTTCCGAATAGCCCGCTGCGCGCGCCTGCCTGACCGATTTCATCAAGCCGGCGCTGGATGCGCCGATCTGCGCGTAGGCGGCGGAGTGCCGCGCGTACAGCGCGGCGATTTCCTCGTCGGACAGGGCGGCCATCAGCGCCAGGCCGCCCGCGCCCACGCCCAAAAGACGCCGCTCCCCCTGGTCGATGGTGAATACCTTGACGGGGAATGAGCCAGCCTCGCGCAGCAGGCACAGGGCGTAGTCGCCCTGGCGTATCACCAGGAACACCGTGTCGCCCGACAGGCGCGCGAGCTTTTGCGCGAACGGACGCAACGCGTCCAGGAGCGGCGTGCGCCGCAGCGCCGCGAATCCCAATTGCATGGAATCCACGCCCAGGCGGTAGCGCCGGGTCTTGGCGTCGCGCTCGGCGAATTGTTCTTCCAGCAGGCAACTGAGCAGGCGGTGCGCGGTGGAGCGTTCCAGCCCGGCCTCGGCCATGACGCCCTGCAGGTCTATGCCGTCTTCCTGGTGCTGCGCCAGTACGCGCAGCAGGCCCAGGGCGCGCCGCATGCTCTGGGTACCGCCTGTAGAACCGCTGTTGTTCATAATATGGGAAATAGTGATCGAATATTTTGTATTTTAGGATTCAAGGTGCGTTAATTCAATCCAGTCGACCGCGCCGCCTCTCAAGGCGCGGCAGAACAAGGATGAGGAGACCATGGAATACGCCACCCTGGCCGTCGAGCGGCACGACTCGGTATGCCGCATCAGCCTGGCGCGCGAATCCGCGCGCAATGCCCAAAGCCAGCAAATGCTGGACGAGCTGGATGACGCGTTGACGCGCGCCGAACAGGACGACTCGGTGCGGGTCGTGGTGCTGGCCGGCCGCGGCGCGCACTTTTCCGCGGGCCATGACCTGAAGGAAGCCCAGGCCAAGCGCGCCGATTTCACGGTGGAGGAGCGCTGGGATTACGAGTCGCGCCGCTACTACGGCTATTGCATGCGCATCTGGGACTTTCCCAAGCCGACGGTGGCGCAAGTGCAGGGCGCCTGCGTGGCGGGCGGTTTCATGATTGCGAACATGTGCGATCTGGTGGTGTGTTCCGACACGGCGTACTTTTCCGATCCCGTCGGTCACACGTTGGCGGCCGCCGCCACCGAGGTCTTGATCCATCCCTGGGTCATGGGGCTGCGCAAGGCGAAGGAAATGCTCTACACCGGCGAAAAGGTGGATGCGCAGGAAGCGCTGCGCATCGGCATGGTGAACCGCGTGGTGCCCGAGTCCGAGCTGGACGCCGCGACCCTGGCGCTGGCGCAGCGCATCGCCCAGGCGCCGCCTTTCGGCCTGCGCCTTATCAAGCGCTCGTTGAACCGTACCGCGGACGCGCAGGGTTTCCGCACCGCCTTGTCGGCGCATTTCGATACGCACCAGCTGTCGCACATGAGCGAAGAGTTCCAGGCCGTGCGCGACCGCGGCTTGGCGCAGGCCATCCAGCGCAACAAGAAGGGTGAAGCCGCATGACCCTCTCTCTGGACCCTTTGCTCAACCCGCGCTCCATCGCGATGATCGGCGCCAGCGCCGACGCCGGACGCATCGGCGGCATGCCGCTGGACCTGCTGACGCGCTTCGGCTACGCGGGCGGCATCTATCCCGTGAATCCCAAGTACCAGGAAGTGTTCGGCCGCCGCTGCTGGCCTGACATCGAGTCCCTGCCCGAGCCCGTGGACCTGGCGGTGCTGGCCATCGCGGCCGCGGACGTCACGCCCATGCTGCGCCGTTGCCACGCAAAGGGCGTGCGCGCCGCCATCGTCTACGCGGCGGGATTTGCCGAAGCGGGCGGCGAGGGCGCGCGCCTGCAGGACGAGCTGGAGGCATTCGTGGCGGAAAGCGGCATGGCCGTGGCCGGTCCGAACTGCATGGGTTTCGCCAATCTGAACACGCAGGCTTACACGGCGTTCGCCTCGGTCTTCAAGACCGCGCCGGCGCAGACGGGGCCGGGCAAGGTCAGCCTGCTGACGCAGAGCGGCAACGTGTGCGCGGCGGTGTACGCGATCGCGCGCCGGCTGGACCTGCCGTTCTCGCATTTCATCAATACCGGCAACGAAGCCTGCCTGGATTTCTCGCAGTACCTGGAATACCTGGCGGCGGATCCGCAGACGGAAATCGTGCTGGGCTACATCGAGCAGCTGCGCGACGGCGACCGCTTCAAGCGCGCCTGCCGCGAGCTGGAGCGCCAGGGCAAGCTGCTGATTGCGCTGAAGGCCGGCACCACGGACAAGGGCGCGCAGGCGGTGCAGTCGCATACCTCGGCGCTGGCCGGGGACCGGCGCGTGTACGGGGCGGCCTTCCGCCAATTGAATGTGATCGAGGCCACCGATTTCGCGCAGATGGCGCATCTGGCCAGCCTGGCCACGCTGCGTCACCGCTCGGCGGGCAAGCGCGTCGCGGTGCTGACCATGTCGGGCGCGCTGGGCGCGATCCTGGCGGACAAGTTCATCGGCGCAGGGCTGGAGCTGCCCGATCTGCCGCCGGACCTGCAGGCGGTATTGCGCGGCGGGATTCCCGACTACGGCATGGTCGGCAATCCGGTGGACGTGACCGGCAACGTGGTCAACGATCCCGCGTTCGTGCACACCGTGCTGGAAGCGCTGGCCACCACCGATGCGATCGACGCCGTCGTCGTCTATGCGCCCGGCTACATGCTGGACCGCATGGCCGACGCGCTGACGGACGTGTCGCGCCGGCACCAGCGCCTGTTCGTCGCCATCGACACCGGCCTGGCCCAGAGCCGCGCAGCCTTGCGCGATGCCGAGGTGGCCGTGTTCGAGGACTTGGGTCTCGCCGTCGCGGCCCTGGCGCCTTACCTGCTGTGGTGCGAGGCGCGCGGCGTCAAGCGCATCGCGGCGGCGCCGCAACTGGACGCGCCAGCGGTGCCGGCCTTGCCCTGCAATGAAGCGGATGCGCGCGGATACGTGGCTGCTTTCGGACTGCCGCAAGCGCGGGTCAGCGTGGCCGCGAACGCGGATGACGCCGTGGCGCAGGCGCGGGCGGCCGGATATCCGGTGGCCTTGAAGGTACTGAGCGCCGACATCGCGCACAAGACCGAGGCGGGAGGCGTGGCGCTGAACCTGGCCGACGACGAGGCCGTGCGTCGCGCGTACGGCGAGGTGACGCGGGCGGCGGCCGCGGCGCAGCCGGGCGCGCACATCGACGGCGTGATGGCGCAGAAGATGGAACGCGGCGTGGCCGAGATCATCGTCGGCGCCACGCGCGATCCCGTCTTCGGCCCGGTGCTGACCGTGGGGCTGGGCGGCGTGCTGACCGAGCTGTACCAGGACACCAGCCACCGCCTGTTGCCGGTGGACGAGGACATTGCGCTGCAAATGCTGCGGGAACTCAAGGCCTACGCGTTGTTGGACGGTTATCGCGGCAAGCCCCGGGCCGATGTGGCGGCCGCGTGCCGCAGCATCGTGGCCGTGGGCAATGCCCTGCTTGCCGCGCCCGCGCATGTGGCGGAAATCGAAGTCAATCCATTGCTGATCAAAGAGGCGGGACAGGGTGTTGCAGTACTGGACGCGCTGATCCTGCCCGCAACCCGTAGCGCCTAGCGCGCAATCCATCCCAGGAGGAGACAAGCATGATGAAGAGACTATTGGCCGGCGTCGCGCTGGCTTGCATCGGCGTCACGGGTCCGGCCATGGCCCAGGACAGCTATCCCAACCGCCCGATACGCATCGTGGTGCCGTTCTCGCCCGGCGGCGCGACCGACATCATGAGCCGCCTGCTGGCGGAAAAGCTCAGCGGCAAGCTGGGCCAGCCGGTAATCGTGGAAAACAAGCCGGGCGGCGGCACTATGATCGCGTCCGACTACGTCTCGCGCGCCGAGCCCGACGGCTATACCTTGCTGATGGCGGCGTCGTCGCTGGGCATCGCGCCCAGCATCTACGCCAAGGTGAACTACGACCCGATCAAGGACTTCGCGCCTATCAGCCAGGTGGCCTCGGTGGTGCACGTACTGGAAGTCCATCCCTCGGTGCCGGCCAAGAACGTGGGCGAGCTGATCGCCTACCTGAAGGCGAATCCGGGCAAGGTCAGCTACGGCTCGGTCGGAACGGGCAGTTCGACCCACCTGGAGGCCGAACTCTTCAACAGCATGGCGGGCGTGCAGATGACGCATATCCCGTACAAGGGCAGCGCTCCGGCGCTCAACGATCTGGTGGCGGGCCGCCTGCAGGTCATGTTCGACGCCTGGGCCTCGTCCGGGCCCTTTGTGAAGGACGGCAAGCTGCGCGTGCTGGCCGTGACCACCGCCCAGCCCTCGGCCTCGGTGCCGGACCTGCCGACCGTCGCGGCTTCGGGCCTGCCGGGCTATTCGGCCATGCCCTGGCTGGGCCTGGTGGCGCCGGCGCGCACGCCGCAGCCGGTGGTGGACAAGATCTACAGCAACCTGGCGCAGATCCTGCAACAGCCCGACGTCAAGGCGCAGTTCACGGGCCTGGGGCTGGACATCATCGGCAGCGACCCCAAGACCTTCGCCGCTTTCATCCGCCAGGACGTGACCACCTGGGCCAAGGTCGCGCGCGATTCGAACATCCGCCTGGAGTAATGGCATGACGCAGTTGGAAAGCGCCGCGCGGGAAGACGAGGCGTTCCGCCTGGACCTGCGCGGCTGGCTGGCAGCGGCCTACGCCGGTTTCGTCAAGGACTGGCCGGGCGGGGCCGAGCCGCGCAGCCTCGATTTCCGGCGGGCATGGGAAGACACCCTGTGCGCCAACGGCTGGTCCGGTTTGGGCTGGCCCAAGGAGCACGGGGGGCGCGCCCTGCCGCTGTCGCGGCAGGCGGTGTTCCACGAAGAGCACGCGCGCTGCGGCGCGCCGCTGGGCGTGAACCTGATCGGGCACGGCATCCTGGCGCCGACCCTGCTGCATTTCGGCACCGAGGCGCAGAAGCGCCGCTTTCTGCCCGGCATCCTGTCGAACCGCGAGGTCTGGTGCCAGGGTTATTCGGAACCGGGTGCAGGTTCCGACCTGGCGGCGGTGCGCACGCGGGCGGAGGCTGCGTCGGGCGGCTATCGCTTGAACGGCCACAAGATCTGGACCTCGTTCGCCGACCGTGCGCAGTGGTGCTTCGTGCTGGCGCGCACCGATGCGCAGGCGCCCAAGCACAAGGGGCTGAGCTTCCTGCTGGTCGACATGCGCAGCGCGGGCGTGCGGGTCGAGCCCATCCTGCAGATCACGGGCGAGGCCGAATTCTGCGAGGTGTTCTTCGAGGATGTGTTCGTGCCTGAAGACTGCCTCTTGGGCGCGCCGAACCAGGGCTGGAAGATCGCCATGGCCGCGGCCAGCTTCGAGCGCGGCACCTACTTCATCCCGCGGCTGGTGCGCTTCGCGCAGGAACTGCGCCAGGTGCGCGAACTGGCGTTGCGCGCCGATGCCTACGGCCACGTGCCGGCGTCTTCGGCCGCGGTGCGCCATCAGTGGGCGCGGCTTGCGGCCGACAGCCACGTGCTGGCGTTGAAGTCGCAGCGCGCGCTGGCGGGCGCAATGCGCGGCGATCCGCCGGGGCCGGAGGGGTCGTCCACCAAGATCCATTGGAGCGAGGCGCATCAGCGGCTGCTGGAACTGTCGCTGCAACTGCTGGGCGAGGACGCCTGCCTGGCGGACGACGCGAGCGACGCGCATGCCGCCGAACTGACGCACGCCTACCTGTGGTCGCGCGCCGAAACCATATTGGCCGGCACCTCCGAAATCCAGCGCAATATCATTGCCGAGCAGATGCTCGGCCTGCCCAAGGCTTGAACCTCATGGATCTGCATCCGACCGAAGACCAGCGCATGCTGGATGACGCGGCCCGGCGCTTTCTGGCCGACCGCCATCCGCCTGCCGCGGCCCGCGCCGCGGCCGGCAAACCCTATGAAGCGCGTCTGGCGCAATGGCGCGAGATCGCCACCCAGGGCTGGCCGGCGCTGTTGGCGCCGACCGGGCAGGACGGGCTGGGGCTGGGCATGCGCGAAGCCTGGATCGTGGCCGAAGCCGCCGGGCGGCACCTGTTGAGCCTGCCGCTGGCGGCCAACATGACGGTGCTGCCGACCCTGTGCGCGGCGGGGCCGGCCGCGCAATGGGCCTTCCCCGTGATGACGGGCGATACCTACTTTGCCGACGCCGCCGTTCGCCCCGATGGATCGGTCTTCATCGAAGGCGCGGGTGAGGGCGTGCGCGCCCTGGCCGTGCGGCGCTTGAACGCCACCGCCCTGCGCCTGGAGGCGCTGGCGCCCGCGTCCGGCGAGGCGCGGCTGGATCCCACCATGCCGGTGGCGCGCGTGGCCCGCCCGCAAGTGCTGGACAGCGTCGACCTGGAGGTCGAGGCGGGCACCTGGGAGCGGCTGCGCACCCGCCTGCGACTGTTGCGTTCGGCCGAACTGCTGGGCGCGGCCTCGGCCGCGCTGGACATGGCGGCGGCCCATGCGCGCGAACGCCGCCAATTCGACCGCGCCATCGGCGCCAACCAGGCGATCAAGCATCGGCTGGCGGAAGACTGGATGGCCCTGGACGACGCCAGGCTGGCGGGAGTGGCGGCGGTTGCGGCGCATGACGCGGGCGCCGCCTCGGCGGAACGTGACAGCCTGTTCGCGCCATTGCTTGCGGTGGAGGCGGGCAGGCGCGCGGCGCAGAACGCCATCCAGGTCCATGGCGCGTTGGGCGTCACCTGGGAGTGCGACGCGCACCTCTACCTGAAGCGGGTGCTGCGTCTGGCGGCCAGCCTGCAAGCCGAAACGTCCCGGGCGGAACTGCTGGAACGCATCTGGGAGAGCGGGGACGGCCGGCTGGCCGCCTGACGCAGAGGCGGCGTCCGACCTACAATCGCCGCCATGCACAAATCGAACTTTCCTTCCGAACTGGACCAGCCGACCCTGTCCGAGGTGGACGGCGTCCGCTATCTGCACTTCAACACCGTCTGGGTCCAGGGCGCCATGCGCATCAAGAACCCGTCGGAGCTGGTGCTTGAATACACCGCCCAGATGATGGCCTGGCTGCTGTTCCTGGAGCCGCCCAAGGACGAAGCCATCGGCATGCTCGGGCTGGGCGCCGGCTCGCTGGCGCGTTATTGCGTGAAGCACACGCGCAGCCCCTTGCTGGCGGTGGAATGGAATCCGCGCGTGACGGCGGCTTGCCATATGTTCTTCCGCCTGCCCGGCGCGAACCGCCTCGAAGTCGAACACGCCGACGCCGGCGCCTGGGTGGCCGATCCGCTCAACGCGGGGCGCTGCCCGGTGTTGATGGTGGACTTGTACGACGCCATGGCCGAGGGACCGGTGCGCGACAGCGTCAAGTTTTACCGCGACTGCCGCCGCGTGCTGGGCGAGGTCGGCGTGCTGGCCGTGAACCTGTTCGGCCGCCACGAGAGCTTCGGCAAGAACATCGACAACCTGTCCAAGGCCTTCGACGACCGCATCGTGCTGCTGCCCGAGGTCGAGGCGGGCAACCAGATCGTGCTGGCGTTCTCCGGCCCGCGCCTGGAAGTCACTCCCGCCGAGTTGCTGGCGCGGGCCGAGGTGGTGGAGGCCAAATACGGCTTGCCGGCGCGCCGCTGGGCCCGTTCGCTGACCCGCCACGCGGTCGACGGGGTGCTGCACTTCTGACGTCCCTCTCAATTTCTCCGGGGACAGATCGCAGGGCCTCCGCACGGCGGAGGCCTTTTTTCTCTTAGGGTAGCCACCGACGCGCGAGGGGTTTCCTTTTTCCCGCATCCGGCTCTATCATGGCCTTATTCATAATTATGAATTACGGTGCAGTCCTGACCGCTGAACCATGACCCTACCCATCGTCCGGCAAGCCCTCTACCTGGAAGTCGCGGACCGCCTGCGCGGCATGATCCACGCGCGTTCCCTGCGCAACGGCGAATGGATCGACGAATTGCGCCTGGCGGGCGAGCTGGGCATCTCCCGCACCCCCTTGCGCGAGGCGCTCAAGGTGCTGGCCACCGAAGGGCTGGTGCGGTTGGAGCCGCGCCGCGGCTGTTTCGTCAATGAGCTCTCGGCGCAAGACCTGGAAGACATCTTTCCGCTGATGGCCATGCTGGAAGGGCGCTGCGCCTTCGAGGCCGCGCGCAAGGCCAGCGATGCCCAACTCGCCGAGCTGGAACCCCTGCACGCGGCGCTGGCGGGCCATGCCCAGGCCGGCCGCATCGACGCCTATTACAAGACCAACTACCTGATCCACGAAGCAGTGCAGGCTCTGGCCGGCAATCAATGGCTGTCGGACATGGTGGGCAATCTGCGCAAGGTGCTGAGCCTGTCGCGCCACCGCAGCCTGTCGCAGCCAGGCCGCATCCAGCAGTCCTGCGCCGAGCACCTGGCCATATTCGACGCGCTCAAGGCGCACGACAGCGAGGCCGCGCAGGCGCTCGCGCACAACCACCTGATGCGGCAGCTGGAAGCGCTGCGCGCATTGAGCCATGCGGATGCCGCCGATGCGGCGCCGTCCGATCCCATCGTCATCGAGGAGCCCGCCCATGTCCGCACCCGCCAATCTCGCGCCCGCGCGCGGCGCACGCACGCCTGAGCCCGAGGCCGATACCGTCGACGCGGCGGCCGTTGCTGAAAGCGCGGGTCTGATGTCCCGCCTGGGCAAGCTGTGGGAACGCGGCCGACTGCCCAGCGAATCCGAAATACGGCGGCTGTTCGAGGCGCGCCTGACCGACGTGGCCGCCAACAAGCTGGCCCGCCGCTGGTGCGAGCAGTACAGCGCCGCGGACGGCAAGGACCGCCGGCTGATGTTGACCGCGCTGGCGCAGGCGCGCGGCAGCTACGCTGGCGAAGGCGGCGAGGGCGTGCGCCTCTTCAAGCGTTTCAATGCGCAGCCCCAGGGCCTGCGCTTCCTGGTCGAGCTGCGCGCGGACATGCTGCGCTGGCGCAAGCAGGTGGCGGGCATCCAGATGCTGGACAAGGACCTGGAAGGCCTGCTGTCCGCCTGGTTCGACGTGGGCCTCTTGGAGCTGCGGCCGCTGACCTGGGATTCGCCGGCGTCGCTGCTGGAGAAGCTGATTCTCTACGAAGCCGTGCACGAGATCACCTCCTGGGACGACTTGCGCCGCCGCGTTTCGCCGGACCGCCGCTGCTACGCCTATTTCCATCCGCAGATGCCGGGCGTGCCGCTCATCTTCGTGGAAGTGGCCTTCGCCAGCCAGATGGCCGACAACGTGCAGGTGCTGCTGGACAGCACCTTGCCGCCGCAGGATCTGGACAAGGCGCGCTGGGCCATCTTCTATTCCATCTCCAACACGCAGCCCGGCCTGAAGGGCATAAGCTTCGGCAACTTCCTGCTCAAGCGCGTGGTGGAGCAGCTGCTGCATGAACTGCCCAAGCTGAAGTCCTTCGCCACGCTGTCGCCCATCCCGGGCTTCGCCGACTGGCTGGGCAAGCTGGACGCCGAGGCGGTAGAGGCCATCGTGCGCGAGGACAAGGTGCGCGCCAAGTCGCGCAAGCGCGAGGGCGTGCCCGACGGCCGGCGCTGGGTTGCGCGCCTGGCCAAGGCGGCCCAGGGCAAGGCCGCGGACGTGGTCAAGCGCGCGGGTTTCCGCCTGACCGCCAATTACCTGCAGTCCATGAAGAACGGCATGCCGGTGGACGCGGTGGCGCGCTTCCATCTGGGCAACGGCGCGCGCATCGAGCGGCTCAACTGGGCCGCCGATACCTCGCCCAAGGGGCTCAAGCAGTCCTGCGGCCTGATGGTGAACTACCTTTACGACCTCGACGAGCTGGACGACAACCTGGCCCTGCTGGGCGAGGGCAAGCCCCAGGTCAGCCGCGGCGTGGGACGCGTGGGATAAACGCCGCGCGCGGCGCAACAACATAAGAAAGAGGGCAGGAGACATGACGGACAACGTGGCCGGCCGCGTGCTGCTGGAACGCGAGGGCGATCTGGCCCGGGTGACGCTATCGCACCCGGGGCGCCTGAATGCGATCACCGTGGGCATGTGGCATGAACTGCGGGACGTGTTCGGCCGCATCGCGCAGGACGACGCGGTGCGCTGCGTGATCGTGCGCGGCGAGGGCGGCAATTTCGCCGCCGGCGCCGACATCCGCGAATTCCCCGCGCAGCGCGGCGACATGGCCGGCGTGCAGCGCTACCACCGCGAGGTACTGGCGCCTGCCTTGCAGGCGGTGGCCTTGTGCCCGCAGCCCGTGGTGGCGCAGATCGAAGGCGTGTGCGTGGGCGGCGGCCTGGAAATAGCCAGCCAGTGCGATCTGCGGATCGCTGGAGAATCCGCGCGTTTCGGCGTGCCGATCAACCGCCTGGGATTTCCCATGGCGCCTGACGAAATGAGCGGCCTGCTGGCCTTGGTCGGACGCGCCGCCACCCTGGCGATACTGCTCGAAGGCCGCGTGTTCGGCGCCGCCGAGGCTCGCGAACTGGGCTTGTTGACGCGCATCGTTGCCGACGATCAGGTGGCCGACGCGGCCAAACGCAGCGCCGAGCGCATCGCGGCGGGCGCGCCGCTGGCGGCCCGCATCAACAAGCGCCTGTCGCGCAGGCTCGCCGCGGGCGGCGCCTTGACCGAAGACGAATACCAGGATTATTTCTCGTACGCCGACAGCCGGGACCACAAGGAGGGCGTGCGCGCTTTCCTGGCCGGCGTGGACCCTTCCTTTTCCGGAGACTAGACAAGGTGAGCAACGCTAATCTATATGCTGTCCTGCAAGGCGGCTTTCCCAAAGACCGCAGCAAAGTCGCGCTGGAAACGCCCGACCTGCAATACACCTGGGACGACATCGATCGCGCCACCGCGTGCCTGGCCAACCTGCTGACCTCGTTGCGGCTGCCGGCGGGTTCGCGCGTGGCGGTGCAGGTCGAAAAGTCGCCCGAAGCGCTGCTGCTGTACCTGGCCACCTTGCGCGCCGGCCTGGTCTACCTGCCGCTGAATACCGCCTACCGCGAATCGGAAATCGAGTACTTCCTGGGCAACGCGGAGCCGGCCGTGGTGGTTTGCGCCAGCAAGAACCTGGACTGGGTGCAGCGCGCGGCAGACAAGGCTGGCACCGCGCATGTGTACACGCTGGACGAGGACCGTAGCGGCACGCTGCTGGATGCCGCCGGCGGCCTGTCTCAGACCTTCAAGACCGTGGCGCGCAAGCCCGACGACCTGGCCGCCATCCTGTACACCTCCGGCACCACCGGGCGCAGCAAGGGCGCGATGCTGTCGCATGGCAACCTCGCCGCCAACGCCCGCGTGCTGCACGACTACTGGGGCTGGCGCTCGGACGACGTGCTGTTGCACATGCTGCCGATCTTCCACGTGCATGGCCTGTTCGTGGCCTCGCACGGCGCCTTGCTGGCTGGGGCCAGGATGATCTGGCTGCCCAAGCTCGACGTCGACCAGGCCCTGCGCTACCTGCCGCAGAGCACCGTAATGATGGGCGTGCCGACGTACTACGTGCGTCTGCTGGCCGACCCGCGCTTTGACCGCAGCGTCTGCGCCAACATGCGTCTCTTCATCTCGGGCTCGGCGCCTTTGCTGGCCGAAACCTTTTCGGACTTCCAGAAGCGCAGCGGCCACGCCATCCTGGAACGCTACGGCATGAGCGAGACGGTCATGCTTACCTCCAACCCCTATGACGCCAAGCTGGGCGAACGCCTCGCGGGCACCGTGGGCCGCGCCCTGCCGCAAGTGCAGGTGCGCGTGGTCGACGATGCCGGCATCGCGCTCGCGCCCGGCGAGATCGGCAACGTGCAGGTGCGCGGGCCGAACGTGTTCTCGGGCTACTGGCGCATGCCGGAAAAGACCGCCGAGGAATTCACCGCCGACGGCTGGTTCAAGACCGGCGACGTGGGCCGCTGGGGCGGCGAGTCCGCCGGGCGCGACGTACCCGCCGACTACCTGTCCATCGTGGGCCGCAGCAAGGACCTGATCATTTCCGGCGGCTTCAACGTGTACCCCAAGGAAATCGAAACGCTGATCGACGACATGCCCGGCGTGGCCGAATCGGCGGTCATCGGCGTGCCGCATGCCGACTTCGGCGAGGCCGTGGTGGCGGTGGTGGTGCCCAAGGACGGCGCGGCGCTGGACGCGGATGCGATGCAGGCGGAACTGAAATCGCGCATCGCCAATTTCAAGGTGCCCAAGCGCGTGCACATCATCGGCGAACTGCCGCGCAACACGATGGGCAAGGTACAGAAGAACGTGCTGCGCGAAACCTACAAGGCGCTCTGACATTCGCCAGGACCGCTTCCCGTCGGGGAGCGGCCTTTCCGGCCGGGCGCGCCGCGCCGGCCCCCATTCAGGAGACTATCCCCCAAAAACATGCAGGTCCCAGCAGCCCATTCCCTACAAGAACTTCAAGAGACGAGACGCACATAACCGCGCCGTCCCCATGCTGCAGCAAGAGGAGACAATATGAAATATCGCACCACCGCCGCGGCCGTATTCGCCGTGGCCGCCCTGGGTTTCGGCGGCGTCGCCGCCGCGCAATGGCCCGAACGCCCGATCACGCTGATCGTCCCGTTCCCCGCCGGCGGCGGCACGGACACCTTTGCCCGTCCGCTGGCCCAGCAACTGACCACTCAGCTGGGCCAGCCCGTGGTCATCGACAACAAGGGCGGGGCGGGCGGAACCGTGGGCGCGGGCGTCGCGGCCAAGGCCAGGCCCGACGGCTACACCTTCTTCATGGGCGGCGCGCACCATGCGCTGGCCCCCTCGCTGTACAAGAACCTGAATTACGACATCCAGAAGGATTTCGTGCCGGTCGCGTTGGTTGCGCAGCCGCCGCAGGTCATCGTCATCAATCCGGCCAAGCTGCCGGTGAAGACGGTCCAGGAACTGATCGACTACGCCAAGAAGCGCCCGGGGGAAATCAACTTCGGCACCGCGGGCAAGGGCAGCACGCACCACCTGGCCGGCGAGCTGTTCGCCATGCAGACGGGCATCAAGCTGGTGGACGTGCCCTATCAGGGCGCGGGACCCATGCTGTCGGCCCTGATCGGCGGACAGGTGGACCTGGCGTTCGACGGCCTCGGTTCGTCCGCCGGCCATATCCGTTCCGGCACGATCAAGCCTTTGGCCGTGGCCGCCACCGAACGCTCGCAATCGCTGCCCGACGTGCCCACCGCTGCCGAGGCCGGCGTGCCGAACTACGTGGTGTCGACCTGGTACGCGATCTGGGCACCCGCGGGCACGCCCAAGGAAGCGGTGGACAAGATGAGCGCCGAGATCACCAAGGCCCTGAATGCGCCGAAGATCAAGGAAACCTGGGCGGGCAACGGTTCGGCGGTGCCTACGCTGACCGGCGCCGAGTTCGGCAAGTTCGTCGATAGCGAGGTTGGGCGTTGGGCCAAGGTGGTGAAGGACTCGGGGGTGAAGCTGGATTGATGGCCGCGAGTCAGGCGTGCGCCACGTGGCGCGCGCCTTCCCTCACCGCCATTCACTCGCCTGGCTCAGCTTGGCCAGCTGATCATGCGTCAGCGTCAGGCTGGCCGCCTTGACCAGTTCGTCCAGTTGTTCGAGCGAGGTCGCGCTGACGATGGGCGAGGTGATGCCGGGCTGCGCGATCTGCCAGGCCAGCGCGGCCTGGGCGGGCGTGCAGCCGGCGTCCTCGGACACTTCGTCCAGCGCTTTCAGGATGCGGTAGCCGCGGTCGTTGAGATAAGTGTCGACGATCTTGCGTCCGCGCGGGCTCTTGCCCGCGTCCGCGGGACTGCGGTACTTGCCGCTGAGGAATCCGCTGGCCAGGGCGTAATAGTTGATGGTGCCCATCTGCTGCGTCTTCACCAGGCTCTGCAGCCCGGACTCGAAGGGTTCGCGGCGGTACAGGTTGTATTCCGGCTGGATGCTCTCGTAGCGCGGCAGGCTGTGCCGTTCGCTCGCGATCAGCGCTTCGGACAGCCGCACCGCGGTGTAGTTGGAGGCGCCGATGGCGCGCACCTTGCCGGACTCGATGTGCTTGGCGTATTCGGCCAGGGTGTCGGTCAGCGGCGTGTCGGGATCGTCCTGGTGCGACTGGTAGAGGTCGATGTGGTCTGTCTGCAGTCGGGCCAGCGAGGCTTCCAGCGAGCGGCGGATGTAGGCCGGCGCCAGGCCCTTGGCGTCGGGCCCCATTTCCATGCCGACCTTGGTGGCGATCAGCACGCGGTCGCGCTTGCCCGAGCGCTTTAGCCATTTGCCGATCAGGGTCTCGGATTCGCCGCCCTGGTTGCCCGGAACCCAGCGCGAATACACATCCGCCGTGTCGATGAAGTTCAGGCCGGCGTCCACCAGCGCGTCCAGCAGCGAGTACGTGCCGGCTTCGTCCACGGTCCAGCCGAAGACGTTGCCGCCGAAGGTGAGGGGAGGAATCTGCAGGCCGGAACGGCCCAATGCGCGTTTGATCATGGTGAGGCCTCTGGATGCTGCGGTTGGCGGCGCGGAAGACGTCCGGTTTTTGCTGTTCCGGCCGATGCGATTCCGGGCTTTTCAGTATATTGACGCCGCTGCGCCCAGTTGCGGGGCATGCGATTGCGGCATGCACCATTTCAGGGATTCCCCCGAAACGCTTTGGGTGGGCGGCAAGTTAGACTATACGGCTTTATGGCTAGTCCGGCCGGCGGGGAGCCGCCAGCGGCGCCGTAATAATGAGCAAAAACAAGGGTTCAAGGAGCTTATCTATGCTGATCGGAAAAAAACATTTTCTGACGGTTGGCGCCATGGCGCTGGCGATGGCTATCGCCGCGCCTGTGTCCGCGCAGCAGAAATCCGTGGCGGTCACCGCCATCGTCGAGCATCCGGCGCTGGACGCCGTGCGCGACGGGGTGCAGGACGCCCTCAAGCAAGCCGGCTATGAACCGGGCAAGAACCTGAAGTGGCAATACCAGAGCGCCCAAGGCAACAACGGCACCGCCGCCCAGATCGCGCGCAAGTTCGTCGGCGACAAGCCTGACGCCATCGTCGCGATCGCCACGCCGTCGGCCCAGGCCGTCGTCGCCGCCACCAAGGACGTGCCGGTGGTGTATTCCGCCGTGACCGATCCCGTCGCTGCCCAGCTGGTCTCCAGCATGGACGCCTCGGGCACCAACGTGACCGGAGTGTCGGATCTGCTGGCCCTGGACAAGCAGGTCGAACTGATCAAGAAAATCGTCCCCAACGCCAAGCGCGTGGGAATCGTCTACAACCCGGGCGAGGCCAACTCGGTCGTGGTCGTGAAGAAGCTGCAGGAAATCCTGCCGAAGTCGGGCATGAGCCTGGTTGAAGCGGCCGCGCCGCGCTCGGTGGACGTGGCATCCGCGGCCCGCAGCCTGATCGGCAAGGTCGACGTCATCTACACCAATACCGACAACAACGTCGTGTCGGCCTACGAGTCGCTGGTCAAGGTCGGCAACGACGCCAAGATCCCGCTGATCGCGTCCGACACCGACAGCGTCAAGCGCGGCGGCATCGCCGCCCTGGGCATCAACTACCGCGACCTGGGCGTGCAGACGGGCAAGGTGGTGGTGCGCATCCTGAAGGGCGAGAAGCCTGGCGCCATTCCCTCGGAAACCATCTCCAAGCTCGAGCTCTACGTGAACCCGGGCGCCGCCGCCAAGCAGGGCGTGACCTTGTCCGATGCGATCATCAAGTCGGCCGCGGTGGTCGTGAAGTAATAGTCAGCCGTACCCGCCCCGCCATGCCTATCCGGCATGAGCGGGGCTTGTTTTATGTTCTGGTGTCTTGCCTTACCCCATGGTCTTCAGGGCGGCAGCATTCACAAGATGCTCGCGGCCCGGCGCAATGTGCTGGTCTTGAATGGCCGGCGGCCCGCCTTACGGCGTTGTGCCCGCCCGGCGTTTTTGCTCCCTGAATGGTCCTGCAGACTCATGCTGGCGGCCCGGCCGTCCGGCACGGGAGGGCTTTGGCAGGAAACCGGAGAAAATCCCCTGCGGGGAAACGTTTCTTGCGAAAGCTGGGGTAAAACTGACCCCGAAACGCAAGATATCCGACGCGGCAACTCTTTAATATGCTCGTTTCTTGCCTTCGTGCAAGTTCTTAATATGCCCGCTTCTCACTGATTGGATTTGACCCATGTCATTGTTCTCGTTGTTAGGTGCGTTGGAGATCGGCCTGATCTTCAGCCTGGTGGCTCTGGGCGTGTATATCTCGTTCCGCCTGTTGCGCTTCCCGGACCTGACCGTTGACGGCAGCTTCCCGTTGGGCGGCGCGGTCTGTGCGACGCTGATCGCCTCGGGCACCGACCCGTTCCTGGCCACCGTCATCGCGACGATCGCTGGCGCCGCGGCCGGGCTGGTCACTGGCTGGCTCAACGTCAAGCTCAAGATCATGGATCTGCTGGCCAGCATCCTGATGATGATCGCGCTGTACTCGGTCAACCTGCGCATCATGGGCAAGCCCAACGTTCCGCTGATCACCGAACCCACCGTCTTCACCATCCTGCAGCCTGAATGGCTGTCGGACTACGTCGCCCGTCCGTTGATCCTGATCGTCATCGTGATCCTGGCCAAGCTGGCGCTGGACTGGTTCTTCGCCACGCAGACCGGCCTGGCGGTGCGCGCCACCGGCTCCAACGGCCGCATGGCCCGCGCCCAGGGCGTCAACACCGGCCGCATGATCCTGGGCGGCATGGCGCTGTCCAACGCGCTGGTCGCGCTGGCGGGCGCGCTGTTCGCCCAGACCCAGGGCGGTTCGGACATTTCGATGGGCATCGGCACCATCGTGATCGGCCTGGCCGCCGTAATCGTGGGCGAAAGCATCCTGCCGTCGCGCAAGCTGGTGCTGGCCACGCTGGCCGTCATCATCGGCGCCATCGTCTACCGCTTCTTCATCGCGCTGGCGCTGAACAGCGATTTCATCGGCCTGAAGGCGCAAGACCTGAACCTCGTCACCGCGGTGCTGGTCACGTTCGCCCTGGTCATTCCCATGCTCAAGCGCCGCCTCCTCGGCAAGAAGGGGAGCTGAATATGTTGTCCGCAAAAGACCTCAAGATCACGTTCAACGCCGGTACCCCCATCGAGACGCGCGCCTTGCGCGGCCTGTCGCTGGAGATCCCGTCGGGCCAGTTCGTGACCGTCATCGGCTCCAACGGCGCCGGCAAGTCCACCTTTCTGAACGCAGTCTCGGGCGACCTGCCGGTCGACTCCGGCCGCATCGACATCAACGGCGTCGACGTTACGCGCCAGCCTGTGTGGGCGCGCGCGGGCCGCGTGGCCCGCGTGTTCCAGGACCCCATGGCCGGCACCTGCGAAGACCTGACCATCGAAGAGAACATGGCGCTGGCGCAGATGCGCGGCGCGCGCCGCGGCTACAGCCGTGCGGTCAAGGCCTCCATGAAGGAAGGCTTCCGCGAGCGCCTGGCCACGCTGGGCCTGGGGCTGGAAAACCGCCTGACCGACCGCATCGGCCTGCTGTCGGGCGGCCAGCGCCAGGCGGTCAGCCTGCTGATGGCGGCCTTGCAGCCTTCGCGCATCCTGCTGCTGGACGAGCACACCGCGGCGCTGGACCCGCGCACCGCGGACTTCGTGCTGCAGCTGACCGCGCGCATCGTCGCCGAAAGCCAGCTCACCACGATGATGGTGACCCACAGCATGCGCCAGGCGCTGGACGTGGGCGACCGCACCGTCATGCTGCATCAGGGGCAAGTGGTGCTGGACGTGTCGGGCGACGAGCGCCGCGGCATGGACGTGCCGGATCTGCTGGCCATGTTCGAGCGCGTGCGCGGAGAGAAGATCTCGGACGACGCCCTGTTGCTGGGATAAGCGCCAGGCGCCGGCCGCGTGAACCGCAGCCGGCGGCTTCCCGCCGTTCTAGATGAACCGGCCGGGCCGGAATGCCTCATGGCGCGAGACCGCGCCGTCGCCGCACATCAGTTCGCCCAGTATCTTCGCCGTGCCGGGCGCGGTGCTGAAGCCGATGTGCTGGTGGCCCAGCGCCAACCACAGGCCGGGATGGCGCGGCGCTTCGCCTATCATCGGCCGGCTGTCAGGCAGCGTCGGGCGCCGCCCCAGCCACGCCTCGGCATCCAGCCGCCGGTCCAGCGGAAACGCCTCGCGGGCCCGCGCTTCCGCCAGGTCCAGCTGCAGCGGCCGGGCGGGTGCCTCGCAGGCGTCCAGTTCCACGCCCGTGGTCAGGCGCAGGCCGCGCGCCATGGGCGACAGCACGTAGCCCCCGCCGGTGTCGTAGACCGGGCGCGTCAGGCCGGCGCCGTCTGCGCCGCTGTAATGCATGTGGTAGCCGCGCTCGAACGCCATGGGCAGATCTATGTCCGCCGTCTTCAAGAGTCCCTTCGACCAGGGACCCAGCGCGACCACCAATCGATCCGCCGCTATCGATTCCGACCCCTGCGCGCCTTGCACGACCCAGCCCTGGCCTTCGCGGCGGATGGCGCTGGCGGCCAGGCGCTGGAACGCGCCGCCCGAGCGGCGGAACAGGCCGGCATAGGCCGTGACCACTTCGTGCGGATCATTGACGGAATACGAGCCCTGGATCCACAGGGCGCGGCGGAAGATGGGCGCAAGCGCGGGTTCGATCTCCGCGAGTTCCGCGGGTTGCAGGACCTGGGTCGGCACCTGGTACTGGGCAAAGGTCTTGCGCGACAGTTCGCCGCTGTTCCAGCCCTGTTCCGAGCGGTACAGGAAAATCCAGCCGGTATCGCGCAGCCGGTGCGCCGCGCCTGATTCGTTCAGCAGCCGCAGATGCTCGGGCGCCGAAAGCCGGATCAGGCCGTCCAGCGCCTCCACGGTCTGCCTGAACACCGCCGGCCGGGCGTTGAGCAGGAAGCGGGCGGCCCAGCCCAGGTTCTGCGCCAGATAGCTCAGCTTGTAGCGGAACTGCACGGTGTCGTTTTTCAGCAGCCGCGGCAACTGCGCCCACAAGCCGGGGTGGTTGAATGGCATCAGCGAACTGCGCGCAATCACGCCGGCGTTGCCCAGCGAGGTTTCCAGGCCTGGCTCCTGCCGGTCCACCAGCGTGACGGACAGGCCGCGGCGCTGCAGTTCCAGGGCGCAGCAGACGCCCACGATACCCGCGCCTAGGACAACGACGTGTTTTCCCATGTCTTTTTATCTGAGTCCGGTCAGGAGGTGCCGTGATGCCCGGCAAGCTCGCGGAATTGTATTGCAGGCGGCCGGAGAAAACGCGGCG
This sequence comes from Achromobacter sp. PD1, assembly GCF_048541815.1. Lineage (NCBI taxonomy): Bacteria > Pseudomonadati > Pseudomonadota > Betaproteobacteria > Burkholderiales > Alcaligenaceae > Achromobacter > Achromobacter sp. PD1. The sequence goes on along the minus strand of NZ_CP183349.1, from coordinate 3,762,303 downwards.
CGCGAACTTCAGGCCTGCGGCGGCTTTTGGCCCATAATGCGCCCCGCGGCGGCCACGCCCCACCACGAGGCTTCCTCGAACACGGAATAGCCCGATAGGTCCGAGTGCGCGAACAGTATCGGACCGTCCACGTCGCGCAGCGCGGCCAGTCCCGGATTGGACAGGTAGCCGCACAGCGGCGAGGCCATGGCATGGCCGCGCACCGTGATTTCCAGCTGGCGCGCATGGCGCCAGAATTCCTTGCCGTAGGCCGCGACCAGGTCGGATGCGGCCTCGGCCCGCAGCTCTTCCGGGTTGGCCCGGGTCAGCCATTCGCGCGCGGCCTGGGGCGTCTGTCCGCCGAGCGCGTGATACGCCGTGAAGACGCAGCGCGGCGTGCGGGCCACGCGCAGCAACTGGTGCGTGGAGACGACATAGCCCAGCGCCTTACCTTGATAGACCACGTTGTCCCAGGACAGCGGTTCGCCCGGGGCTTCGGCCGGGTAGCCTTCCATGACGAAGTTCGACACCATCCAGGGCGCGTGCGGCGGCGCATGCACCGCCGGATCGTAGCCATAGGCGCGGATGTCGGGCAGGATGCGCTGGGCCACGAACAACGGCATCGCGCACACGGCTCGGCGCGCCTGCACCGTGTAGGCGTCGGAGGACGAGCCCAGGCAGGTGACCAGCGCACCGGCGGGCGTCTCCTGTACCCGGACCGCCGTGCCGGGGGCCAGCCAATCGGCATGGCCGAGCTTCTTGGTGATGGCGTCGCGCATGCGCTGCATCAGCGTCGACAGGCCGCCAGGCCAGGTCAGCACGGCGCCTTCGCCCGCATTTTCGGCATGGCCGTCGCGGCTGGCGAAGTAGTGCAGGCCGGCCCAGGCCGAGACCGCGTCGTATTGCGCGCCGTAGTCGTCGCGGCAGCAGTAGTTCAGGTACCAGTGCAGCGCGGGCGAGGTGTAGCCTTCGCGGTCCAGCCATTGCTTGAACGTGATCGCGTCCAGCGCGCGCCAGGCCGGATCCCGCGACGACAGCGTGAGCGGGATGCTGAAGACCTTGCGGCCGTCGCTGCCGGTCTGCGTGTGCAGGCGATTGATCAGCGCGAGGAATTTGCGGTGCTGCGCCAGGTCCGCTTCCGGCAGCCCGTTCATGGGCAGCAAGTTTTCTTCCCAATGGCCGCCGCGCAGCAGACGCTCCTGGGGCGAGTGCACCAGCGCGGTCTCGTCGTAGTAGGGACGGAGGGTACTTGCGCCGCGCTCGATGATGCCGAAGTCGGCCAGCATTTCGCGTATGTGCGTGGAGGCCATCGAGGGCAGGGGCAGGTAGTGCGCGCCCAAGGGGTAGTCCAGGCCCTCGCGCTGGCCGGCGGCCGCATTGCCGTCGAGTTCGGGACCCTGCAGCACCAGGAAATCCGTGTGCCCTTCGCGCGCCAGCTTCCAGGCGCAGGACAGGCCCGCCACGCCCGAACCCAGTATCACGACGTCGCGCTTGTGGTTGGCCGAGGGCTGCGGCCAGGCCGCCCCGTCGCGCAAGGCGTGGCCAGCCTGCATGCCCGGGTAATGGATTTCCGGCGTGGTCTCGACGATGCGCGAACGGTAGTACCCGGCGGTGCCGGCGACCGCGGCCGTGGCCGCGCCCAACAGGAAGCTGCGCCGCCGCATCAGCGGATGACCTTGCGCCAGTCCTCGTCGAAGTAGCGCACCAGCGATTGCTCGTTCAGACGGTTCGGAGGCATCGCCAGCGCGGGCATGTCGGCAGGGAAGTGGAACAGTTCGCGCGTCGTGACCGGGTCCAGGTAGCGCGTGGGCACGGTGATCGCGGCGGGCGGCTCGTAGTCGCGGCGCTTGCTGGCCAGAATGAAGCCCCAGTCGCCGAAGGACGGCACGTAGGTGTGGTACGGCCAGGTGTTCAGGCCGGCTTCCTTCAAGGTGGCGTCCACGCTCCAGAACGAGCGCGGCGCGAAGTAGGGCGAGGTGGACTGCACCACCATGTAGCCGTTCTCGGCCAGGTGGCGCGCCATCAGGTGATAGACCGGCACCGAGTACAGCCGGCCCAGGCCGAAGTTGGACGGATCCGGAAAATCCACCACGATGTAGTCATAGACCTCGGCATGGGTTTCCAGCCAGCGGCCGGCGTCGTCGTTGATGACCGTGACCCGCGGATCCTTCAACGACCCCTGGTTCAGCTTGACCAGCGGCTCGGAGCGGGAAAACAGGCCAGTCATGGCCGGATCCAGATCCACCAGCGTTACGTGTTCGATATTCTTGTATTTGAGGATTTCGCGCACCGCCAGGCCATCGCCGCCGCCCAGCACCAGCACGTTGCGCGCCCAGGGCAGGGCTTGCAGGCCGGGATGCACCAGCGCTTCGTGGTAGCGGTGCTCGTCGCGCGACGAAAACTGCAGGTTGCCGTTGATGTACAGGCGCAGGTCGTCGTGCCAGCGCGTGACCACCAGGCGCTGATACTGCGTGGTTTCCGCGTGCACCACGTCGTCGCCGTACAGGCCTTTCTCGGCCCAGGCCGTCATGCTGCCGGAATAGATGAAGCCCAGGCCCAGGAACCCGATCACCACGCTGGCGCGGATGGCCTTTTCGCTGGGGCGGGGGATCTCGGCGCGGAACAGCCAGGTGGTCCACAGCGCCACGCTGGCGTTCAGGATGCCGAACAGGAAGCTGGTGCGCAGCAACCCGAGCTTGGGCGCGAGCAACAGGGGAAACACCAGCGACACAGCCAGCGCGCCCAGGTAATCGAAGGTCAGCACGCGGCTGACGATTTCGCGGAATTCGGTCTTGCGCTGGTTGAACACCCGCATCACCAGCGGGATTTCCATGCCGACCATCAGGCCAATGAGGAACACGCCCACATACAGCGCCGCGCGAAAGGGGGCGGGCATCCATGAGAAGACCAGGAACAGCACCGCAGCGGAGACGCCGCCCAACAGCGCGACCAGCAGCTCCACATCGATGAAGCGATTCAAAACGTCTTCGTCTCTTACATATTTTGACAACCACGAGCCTATGCCCATGGCGAACAGATAACAGCCGATGACGGAAGAGAACTGCAGTATCGAATCCCCCAGCAAATAGCTGGCCAGCGCGCTGCTGATGAGCTCATAGCCCAAACCGCAGGAGGCGACGATCAATACCGAAAGGATGAGAACGCGGTCGCGCATGAGGTGTCCGACACGAAAAATGCGTTCGCAGTATATCGAACGCGCCGTATATACTGCGCGCAATTAGGAGGGTGGCAATGGGAGAAGCAATGCATCCGGTGGTGACCTATCTTATCTATATGGCGTCCGCGCTTGCCATGCTGGGTGTCTTCACCTTGGTCTACACGGCCGTCACGCGCTATAAGGAATTCGAGCTGATCCGCGAAGGCAATATCGCGGCCGCGCTGTCGTATGGCGGCGCGCTGGTGGGCTTCAGCTTCACCTTGTGCTCCAGCATCGCGATCCATGCCAGCTATGCCATGTTCCTGCTGTGGGGCCTGGTGGCCATGCTGGTGCAGCTGGTCGTGTACGTGGGCGTGTCCCAGACGGTGCGCGGCATGAACGAGGCCATCGAAGAAAACAACATCGCCATGGGCGGGCTGATCGGCTCGATTTCCATCGCCGCCGGCATCGTCAACGCCGCCAGCCTGACCTGACGCGGGCTCGCGCCGCACCTGATCTGACAGGAGAAAGACTCATGAGTCTCGGTTCATTCATCCGCAAGCAGTTCATCGACATCCTGCAATGGAACGAGGACCGCGACGGCGTGCTCGCCTGGCGTCATCCCATGCAGGATTTCGAAATCCAGTATGGCGCCAGCCTGACCGTGCGCGAATCGCAGATGGCGGTGTTCGTCAACGAAGGCAAGGTTGCCGACGTGTTCGGTCCCGGCATGTACAAGCTGACCACGCAGACGCTGCCGATCCTGACCTACCTGAAGAACTGGGACAAGCTGTTCGAGTCGCCCTTCAAGTCGGACGTGATCTTCTTCAGCACGCGCCTGCAGCTGGGCCGGCGCTGGGGCACGGCGCAGCCGGTGACCTTGCGCGACAGCGAATTCGGCATGGTGCGGCTGCGCGCCTTCGGCGTGTATTCCTATCAGATTTCCGATCCCGCCAAGTTCTACCGCGAGATCAGCGGCACGCGCGACGAGTACACCGTCGACGACCTGGAAGCGCAGCTGCGCAACATGGTGGTCGCGGCGATGACGACGGCGCTGGGCGGCTCCAAGGTGCCGTTCCTGGACATGGCCGGCAACCAGGGGCTGATGTCGCAAAGCATCGCTGAACAGCTGGCGCCGGTGTTCGACCGCTACGGCGTCAAGCTCGACAACTTCACGGTCGAGAACGTCTCGCTGCCGGAAGAACTGCAGAAGGCGCTGGACACGCGGATTTCCATGGGCATGGCCGGCGACCTGGGCAAGTTCACCCAGTACCAGACCGCCACGGCCATACCGATGGCCGCGCAGAACGAAGGCGGCATCGCCGGCATCGGCGCGGGCCTGGCGGCCGGCGCGGCGCTGGGCCAGACCATGGCGGCAGGATTGGCCGGCGCCCAGGGGCAGCCGCAGCAGGCCGCGCAGCAACCTGCCCAGCAGGCGCCCGCCGCCGCGGGCGCGGATCCGGCGCAGCGGTTGCAGCAGCTCAAGGATCTGCTGGACAAAGGCCTGATCACGGCCGCGGACTACGATTCGGCCAAGGCCGAAGTGCTGAAGAAACTCACCAGCTAAGGCTCCATGCAGCAGGTTCTGTGTCCGCAGTGCGGCGCCCCAGTCAAGTTCACGTCCGCGGCATCGGTCATGGCGGTCTGCGGCGCCTGCCGCAGCACCTTGCTGAAGGACGCCGAGTCGGTCAAACGCATCGGCGAGGCCGCCGAGGTCCTGGAGGACTACTCGCCCTTGTGCCTGGGGGCGGCCGGCACTCATGAAGGCAAGCGCTTCGACCTGATCGGCCGCATCCAGCTGCGCTACGAAGACGGCTTCTGGAACGAGTGGTATCTGTGGTTCGAGGACGGCTCGGACGGCTGGCTGTCGGACGCCTCGGGCCAGTACGCCGTGACCCGGCGGCGCAAGGTCAAGTCCACGCAGGGCATGCCGGCGTTCGACGATATCGCGCCCGGCGACGAACTGAAGCTGGACGGCCAGCGCTTCACCGCCGCCGACGTGCGCGCCTGCCAGGCGGGCGGCACGCAAGGCGAGCTGCCCTTCGTGCCGGGCGACGGCTGGTTGGCCAAGGTGGCCGATTACCGCAGCCTGGACGCGTTCCTGACGCTGGACTTTTCCGACGGACCCGAGCCCGAGCTGTACATCGGCAAGGCATTCGACCTGTCCGCCATGCAGGCGGCATCGCTGCGGACCAACGAGCAGGTCGAGGAAACCGCCGGCCGTTTCCGCGGTCAGATCAAGGCGCTGGACTGCCCCAACTGCGGCGGGCCCATAAGCTTCGTGGCCGCCATGGCCACGCAAGTGGTCTGCCCCTCGTGCGCGGCCACCGTTGATTGCTCGGGACCCACGGCCGAAGTCATCGAAAAGGCCCGCAAGGTCAAAGCCATCAAGACCACGTTGCCGCTGGGCGCGGTGGCCAAGATCGACGGCGCGTCCTACACGCTCATCGGCCTGATGAAGTGCGCCGATCCGGACCCCGAGGAGCCGTCCGACTGGATCGAGTACCTGCTGTTCAATCCCGCGAAGGGATTCATCTGGCTGGTGGAAACCGAAGAGGGCTGGGAGCGGGTGCAGGTATGCGATACCTGGCCCAGCCACAACAACGCCAGCAGCGTGCGCTGGCGCTCCAAGCTCTATCAGAAGCTGTATGACTACACCTCGCGCGTGGAACTGGCGTTGGGCGCGTTCAACTGGCGCGTCAAGGTGGGCGACAGCACCAAGATCACGGATTACAAGGCCGGCAACCTGAAGCTGACCCGCGAGCTGAGCGAATCCGAGCTGGGCTGGTCGGCCTCGGGGCCGGTGGCGCCGGCGCAGTTGGCGGAATGGTTTGGCGATCCTGAACTTGCCAAGCAGAAGGCCATGCCGCTCAGCGGCAAGCCCGGGGGCTATCGCAAGTTCGCCTGGACGGCCATGATCGTGCTGGCCTTCCTGAATATCGACACCATTTTCAGCGGGGGCATCATCCCGCTGCTGATCGGCGCGGCGTTTCTCTGGATCCCGGCGGCGCTGGCGGACAAACTGGCCGGCAAGGACGAATGACAGAATGGGCAAGCTTCTATACACCGTCTACGCCATCGTGGTGGTGATCTTCGCCACCGGGTTCAACACCCCGGGCGCGCGCATGTCCAGCGGCGGCGGCTCCAGCAGCAGCTGGGGCAGCAGTTCCTCGGGCGGCTCGGGCTGGTCCTCGGGCGGATCCCACAAGTGACCCCGCATGCCACACCCGGACGCCACGTGCTGGCCGATTTCCGCGGCGTGCCGGCGGATCGCCTGACCGACGCGCAAGCGCTGGAACGCGACCTGATCGCCGCGGCGCAGGCGGCGGGCGCGCGCGTGCTGAGCGCGCACTTCCATCATTTCGGCGCAGGCGCGGGCGTGACCGGCGTGGTCCTGCTGAGCGAATCCCACATCAGCATCCATACCTGGCCCGAACACGCGTTCGCGGCGCTGGACATCTTCATGTGCGGCGCGGCCCGGCCCGAGCTGGCGCTGGAGCACCTGCGGGCGCGGCTGGCGCCCGAGGCGGTGCACGCGACCACGGTGGCGCGCGGCTGAAGCCTGCGGCCGCCACTCCTTGATTTTGCTCAACCCTCCCTCGGGCGGCCAAATTGACGGGCGTTATATACCTATATATATTTCGTTACCGACTTAGCGAATTCCCCTGGGAGAAGAACATGTTCCGCAACCGTCCGATCGTGGCGCTGTCCTTGGCGCTGGCCGCCGCATGGAGCGCCAACGCCACCGCCGGCGACCTGGTGGTTTCGGCCGCCGCCAGCCTGACCAACGCCTTCAAGGAAGTCGCGCAAGGCTACGAAAAAGAGCATGCCGGCACCAAGGTCATCCTGAACTTCGGCGCGTCCGACGTGCTGCTGCAGCAGATCGTCAAGGGCGCCCCGGCCGACGTGTTCGCCTCGGCGGACCAGAAGGCCATGGATAAGGCGGTCGAGGAGAAGGCCGTCAAGCCGGCCTCGCGCGTGGACTTCGCCGCCAACCAGGTGGTGCTGATCGTGCCGGCCGACAGCAAGGCCAACATCACCGCGCTCAAGGACCTGACCCGCGACGACGTCAAGCGCATCGCCTACGGCAACCCGGCATCGGTGCCGGTGGGCCGCTACACCCAGGGCGCGCTGGAAGCGGCCGGCCTCTGGAAGGAAGTGCAGGCCAAGAGCGTGCTGGCCCAGAACGTGCGCCAGAGCCTGGACTACGTGGCGCGCGGCGAGGTCGACGCGGGCTTCGTGTTCGCGACCGACGCGGCCATCATGGCGGACAAGGTCAAGGTCGCGGTGCGCGTGCCTTCGCAGACGCCGGTGACCTATCCCATCGCCGTCACCACGCGTGAAACCGCCGCCAAGGAAGCCGAAAGCTTTGTTGCCTATGTGCTGTCTCCCGCAGGTCAGGCGATACTGTCGCGCTACGGCTTCCAGAAGCCCTGATACCTGTTGAATCGTAGGCATTGATGAGTGATCCGGTTTGGGTGCCGCTGCTGCTTTCCCTGAAAGTGGCGGGCTGGGCAACGCTGTTGGCGACCGTGGCGGGCACGGCCGCGGCTTATGGCCTGTCGCGCTGGCGCTGGCCGGGGCGCGACCTGCTGGACGCGCTGCTGACCTTGCCGCTGGTGTTGCCGCCCACGGTGCTGGGCTACTACCTGCTGGTGCTGCTGGGGCGCCGCGGCGTCATCGGCGAGACGCTGGCGGGCTGGGGCATCGAACTGGTCTTCACCTGGCAGGGCGCGGTGATCGCCGCTTCCGTGGTGGCCTTTCCGCTGGTGTTCAAGTCCGCCCGCGCCGCCTTCGAGAACGTCGACAGCCAGCTGGAAAGCGCGGCGCGCGTGCTGGGCGTGTGCGAGGCGGGGATCTTCTTCCGCGTCACCTTGCCGCTGGCCGCGCGCGGCATCGCCGCCGGCGTGCTGCTGGCCTTCGCGCGGGCGCTGGGCGAATTCGGCGCCACGCTGATGATTGCCGGCAACCTGCCGGGACGCACGCAGACCCTGTCGGTCGCCATCTACGAGGCGGTACAGGCGGGCGACGACGCCACGGCCAATATGCTGGTGCTGGTCACCTCGGTGACTTGCGTGGTGGTCCTGCTGCTGGCCGGCAAGCTGGTGCCCGTCAGCAGCGGCCGGCGCAATGGGAGCGCGCTATGAGCGTCAGCATCCAGGTGCGCAAGCAGATGGTGTCCGGCGAGCGGCGCTTCGCGCTGGACGTCGCATTCGATTCGTCAGCCAAGCGCATCGCGCTGTTCGGCCCCTCGGGCGCGGGCAAAAGCCTGACCCTGCGCGCGGTGGCGGGCCTGCTGCGCCCCGACTCGGGCCGCATCGAGATCAACGGCCGCGTGCTGTTCGACACCGACGCAGGCATCAACCTGCCCGCGCAATCGCGCCGCGTCGCCTATCTGTTCCAGGACTATGCCCTGTTTCCCCACCTGACCGTGGCGCAGAACATCGCTTTCGGGCTGCGCCGCGGCTGGCGCAACCCGCCCCGGCGCGGGGTCGGACCCGAGGCGCAGCGCTGGGTGGACGCGTTCGAGCTGGGTTCCATCGTGGGCAGCTATCCCAGCGAGATCTCCGGCGGCCAGAAGCAGCGGGTGGCGCTGGCGCGAGCCCTCATGCTGCGGCCCGACATCCTGCTGCTGGACGAGCCTTTTTCAGCGCTGGATTCGCAGCTGCGCGGCAAGATGCGGCTGGAACTCAACGCCTTGCAACGCCAGCTGGACGTGCCGATGCTGCTGATCACGCACGACCCGGCGGATGTGGACGCGCTGGCCGACGAAGTGTTCGAAGTGCGCGAGGGCAGGGTGCGGCGGCACGACGAGGACGTGGGCGTCTGAGCGGCTCAGTCCAGCACGCCCAGGATCACGCTGGAAGCCTTGAAGATCGCGACCGCGTCGGCGCCTGCGTCCAGGCCCAGGTCCTGCGCGCTTTCATTGGTGACGATGGCTGCCAGCGTCAGGCCGCCGTCCAGTCCGATCAGGATCTCGCTGTTGACGGCGCCCGGGCGCAGCGCCGTGATCTTGCCCGGCAGTTGATTGCGCGCCGACAGGCGCAGGCCGGGGCCGGGCGCGCCCACGATGACGGACGACGCCTTGACCAGCGCGATCGCTTCCTTGCCCGCGGCCAGTCCCAATTCCTGTGTGCTTTCGCGGGTGATGGTGGCCGTGATGGTCAGGCCGCCCGCGATGCGCAGCACGATTTCGTCGTTGACGGCGCCGGCGCGGATCTGGATGACGGTGCCTAGCAGTTTGTTGCGCGCGCTGGTCTTGAGCATGAATCGCCTCATGAGGTCGATGTCGCCGGCGGCGTTCACGCCGGCGCGGGTCAGGTTTTCCATGAACTTGCGGTGTTCGGCTTCCAGGGCGCGGAAGGTGCCGATCAGGCCGCGCGCGCGGTCCGTCAGGCGCGTGCCGCCGCCGCCCTTGCCGCCGGCGGCCCTGATCACCAAAGGCTCGCCCGCCAGGTTGTTCATGGCGTCGATGGCGTCCCATGCGCCCTTGTAGCTCATGCCCACGGCGCGCGCGGCGGCCGTGATCGAGCCGGTGGCGTCGATCTGCGCCAGCAGGTCTATGCGGTTTTTTCCGCCCCAGGTCTGGGCGCCGGAGCGAAACCAAATCGAGCCGTCGAGTTCCAACATCGTTATCGTGCCATGGTCAGGGTATGGGACAGCTGAAAGTGTAATGGACGGCCGCAGCCCTGGCGGGGCGAGACGAACGCGATGAGAATGAGATTCTGTTGAAATTTTGCAGGCTTGGCGGCACTATGTTCAGGCATCGGGCTCACGGAGAAAACGACATGAAAGCGTTCAAATTGCTGGCTGCGGGTTCCATGACGGCGTTGTTGGCGGCTTGCGCCACAGGCCCTGACGTCAAGAGCGATTACGATCATCAGGCGAATTTCGCGCAGTACCGAACCTTCGGGTACATGACGCCGCTGGGCACCGACAAGGCCGGCTACAGCACCCTGCTGACCGAGCGTCTGAAAAACGCCACGCGCGGCCAGATGGAAATGCGCGGCTACACCTATAGCGCCGCCAACCCCGACCTGCTGCTCAACTTCAGCGCCAAGCTGCAGCAGAAGGTGCAGGTCACTCCGGCCCCGCCGCCCATGGGTCCGTACTACGGCTATCGCACCGGCTTCTACGGCGGTTGGCCCGGCTACGGCTGGGGCGATGACGTCTACCAATATACTGAGGGCACCTTGAACATCGACCTCGTCGACGCGCGTCGCAGGCAGTTGGTGTGGGAAGGCGTGGCGGTGGGCGAGGTCCAGCCCGATGCCAGCGCGTCGCCCGAGAACACGGACAAGGTGGTTGCGCAGATTTTCTCCAAGTATCCGTTCCGCGCGGGCGTGGCTGCGCCGCAGTTGCCGGACAAAAGCAAGTAGGGCGGTCCGCCGGCCCTGCCCAGAGGAAGCCGTATGAGTACTCGCCGCAAGGCTCCGCAGCAAGACACCGGCGATACGCCGCCCTATGAAGTCGTGGCCCTGGTGCTGCAAGGCGGCGGGGCGCTGGGGGCCTACCAGGCCGGGGTGTACCAGGGGCTGCACGAAGCGGGTATACGGCCCAACTGGATTTCCGGCATTTCCATCGGGTCGATCAACGCGGCGATCATCGCGGGCTCTCCCGAGGACGAGCGTGTGGAGCGTCTGCGCGGTTTCTGGGAAACCATCTGTCGGCCGGCTGGTTTCGCCTCGGTTCCCTGGGGCGAGACGCTCGGCCCCATGTTCGAGGGCTTGCCGTTCGGCTTCGGTTCGCCCGTCATGAACGGGCATGTGTCCGCCTTCCAGGCCTTGTTCTCGGGCCAGCCGGGCTTCTTCAAGCCGCGTTTTCCGCCGCCTTACCTGGTGCACGGCAGGGGCGCGGCGTCCACCAGCTTCTATGACACCACGCCGCTGGCCGCGACCTTGCGGGAGTTCGTGGATTTCGACCTGCTTAACAGCGGGTCCGTGCGCGCCAGTTTCGGCGTGGTCAACGTGCGGACCGGCAACTTCGCCTATTTCGACAGCCTGAAGGACACGCTGCGGCCCGAGCACATCATGGCCTCGGGCGCCTTGCCGCCGGGCTTCCCTTCTGTCGAGATCGACGGTGAACACTATTGGGACGGCGGCGTCGTGTCCAACACGCCGTTGGCCCAGGTGCTGACGACGGACAGCATGCGGGACACGCTGGCGTTCCAGGTCGACCTGTGGCCCGCGCGCGGCGGCCTACCGACCAACCTGGAGGAAGTGGCCGAACGCCAGAAGGACATCCAGTACTCCAGCCGCACCCGCCTGGTCACGGACCAGTTGAGGCGCGTGCTCAAGCTGCGTCATGGCTTGCAGCGTCTGCTGGCGAAGCTGCCGGCCGCCGAGCGCAACGCGGCGGAGTTCGCCGACATCCGCAAGCTGTCCCATACGCCGGCCACCAACATCATCAACCTCATCTACGAGTCCAAGCACCGGGAGCGTTACTCCAAGGACTACGAGTTCGGCACCGAGGCCATGCGCGAGCACTGGGAGTCGGGCCTGGCGGACATCCGCGCCACGCTCGCCAAGCCTGGCATCCTGGCCCGTCCGACCGAGGACAGTTGTTTCGTCACTCACGATATCCATCGCAACGGCACGCGCACCTGAACTGCCGGGCAGGGGGGCGTGGCATCTGGACGGATTTCGGGCAGATTTCTCAGCGGATTGGTCTGATAGATTTCTTGCAGCCACAACGCCCGCGGGTTCCAGCGGTAGTCTTTCGGGGCAAATTGCAACCTTGTTCCGGGAACCGGCCGCCACCCCGTGCTGCGCGGGCCGTCCTGGTGGAGATCCGTCGTGAATGCCCCCGCTCGCCTTGCACAGGTCGCGCCCGCCCGCGCGGCCGATACTCCCTACGCCACGGATGGTTGGTGGTCGCTGGCCTACCAGGGCTGGACACTGCTTACGCCCCATGGCGCCCGCATCGGCCTGACGGCCCTGGAACGCACCTGCCTGCTTTGCCTGGCGGGCAATCCCGCCAGGGAGTTGCGGCGCGATGCGTTCATGGCCCTGCGTAAACGCACCACCATGCGCACGCTGAATGTGGCGATCTGCCGCTTGCGCGGCAAGGTCCTGCTGGCCGGCGCCCGGCTGCCGCTGCATACGGTGCACGGCATGGGCTATGTGTTCCTGGGCAAGCTGCGAGAGCTTTCCGAGAGCTGATCTGTTGTATGGAATCCCCGTGGGTGTGGCATTTGAAGCATTAAAAATCAGTGATTTCCCCAACAACTGAGTTACATTATTGGGCTGATTACGCGCCGTGATGACGCATGCTTTTTGTTGTGACCGCGGTGTAAGTCGCGGTTAAATGCTGCGATTACGGTTTATTACGCTACGCGGGGGTTTCAATGCGGTTTTCGCCTAAACGTGTTTCCGGCCTGGCTTTTTCCGGTGGGCTCCTCGCACTGATATTGGCTGGGTGCGGCGAAAAGCCGCAAATGAATCCTGGCATGCCCCAGGTCAGCGTCATCACGATCCAGCCGCAGCGCGCGCCCATCGTATCTGAGCTGCCTGGCCGCGTCGATGCCGTCCGGGATGCGCAGATCCGTGCCCGGGTGACCGGCATCGTCCAGAAGATCGCCTTCGAACAAGGCGGGGACGTCAAGGAAAACCAGCTGCTCTTCAAGATCGATCCGGCGCCCTACAAGGCGGCCTACGATCAGGCGACGGCGCAACTCAAGCAGGCGCAGGCCAACCTGTTCAGCGCCAAGCTGCTGGCCGACCGCTACGCGCCGCTGGTCAAGGCCAACGCCGTCAGCAAGCAGGAATACGACAACGCCGTGGCTTCGTACCGCCAGGCCGACGCCGCTGTCGCCGCCGCCAAGGCGGCGCAGGACAACGCCGCGATCAACCTCGGCTACACCGACGTGACCTCGCCGATCACCGGCCGCATCGGCAAGCCGCTGGTCACCGAAGGCGCGCTGGTCGAGACCACCTCGGCCACGCAGATGGCCACGGTGCAGCAGCTGGATCCGATCTACGTCGACTTCACCCAGTCCACCGCGCAGCTCGCGTCCCTGCGCCGCGCCTTTGCCAGCGGCCAGCTGCAGCAGATCGGCAAGGATACGGCGCGCGCCACCATCGTGCTGGAAGACGGCTCTGAATACGGCCAGCCGGGCAAGCTGCTGTTCACCGGCATCACCGTGGATCCGACCACGGGCCAGGTGAACCTGCGCGCCGAAGTCCCCAACCCCGACGGCATCCTGTTGCCCGGCATGTACGTGCGCGTGCGCCTGGAGCAGGGCGTGGATGACAAGGCCCTGATGGTGCCGCAGCAGGCGCTGCAGCGTACCGCGGACGGCCTGCAGAGCCTGTTGCTGGTCAAGGACAACAAGATCGAGCAGATCCCGGTCACCACCGGGGGCGCCCTCAACAGCAACTGGATCGTCACCAGCGGCCTGAAGGCTGGCGACGTGGTCGTGGTGGAAGGATTCCAGAAGGTTCGCCCGGGCGCTCCGGTGCAGGCCAGCGAATGGAAGAACGGCACGCCCGCTCCGGGCGGCCAGGCTCCCGCGCAACCGGGCGCCAAGCCTGCGGAATCCGCCCCGCAGCCTGGCGCAAAACCGGCCGAGCCTGCGCAGCAGGACAAGGCCGCAGGCCAGAAATCTTAAGCGGCACGCGGCGCAGGCGCCGCGTTCCTCTTTGGTGAGCATCGCTTTCAGAGTCAGCCCACATGCCGCAATTTTTTATTGATAGACCGATTTTCGCTTGGGTAGTCGCCCTGTTCATCCTGCTGGCCGGGGTGCTGGCGATCCCGAACATGCCGATTTCGCAGTACCCGGACGTGGCGCCGCCCGCGATCACGATCACGGCTACCTATCCCGGCGCTTCGGCCAACGAAGTGGCCGAGCAGGTCACCAGTATCATCGAAGACCAGCTCAACGGCGCCAAGGGCCTGATCTACTACGAGTCGGTCAGCGATTCCTACGGCACTTCGACCATCACCGCGTCCTTCGCTCCGGGCACCAATCCGGACCTTGCGCAGGTGGACGTGCAGAACCGCGTGTCCAACGTGGTCGCGCAGCTGCCCACCGCCGTGCAGCAGCAGGGCCTGCAGTATGAGCAGACCAGTACCGGCTTCCTGATGGTGGCGGCGGTGTCCTCCACCGACGGTTCCCTGGACCAGACGGCGCTGGCCGACTACATCACCCGCAACATCAAGAACCCGGTTTCCCGCGTGCCCGGCGTGGGCCAGTTCCAGCTGTTCGCGGCGCCGCGCGCCATGCGCGTGTGGGTCGATCCCGCCAAGCTGGTCGGCTTCAACCTGAGCATGTCGCAGGTCAACCAGGCCATCGCCCAGCAGAACGTGGTGATTTCCGGCGGCAGCATCGGCGCGCCGCCCAACCCGGATTCGCAGCGCATCACCGCCACGGTCACGGCCAACGGCCAGCTGAGTACGGTGGAGGGCTTCGGCAAGATCGTCCTGCGCGCCAATACCGACGGCTCCCAGGTGCTGCTGCGCGACGTCGCCCGCATCGAAGTCGGCGCGGACAACTACCAGTTCGGCGCCCGCCTGAACGGCAAGCCGACGGCCGCATTCGCCATCGTGCTGTCGCCCAACGCCAACGCGCTGGCCACCGCCCAGGGCGTGCGCCAGCAGATGCAGGAACTGTCCAAGTACTTCCCGGGCAACATCACCTATTCCATTCCGTACGACACCGCGCCCTACGTGAAGGTGTCCATCGAGCAGGTGGTCCACACCCTGGCGGAAGCCATGGTGCTGGTGTTCCTGGTGATGTACCTGTTCCTGCAGAACGTCCGCTATACCCTGATACCGGCCCTGGTGGTGCCGGTGGCCATGCTGGGGGCGTTCGCGGTGATGCTGGCGCTGGGCTTCTCCATCAACGTGCTGACCATGTTCGCCATGGTGCTGGCCATCGGGATTCTGGTGGACGATGCCATCGTGGTGGTGGAGAACGTCGAGCGGATCATGTCCACAGAGGGATTGCCACCGAAAGAAGCCACCAAGAAAGCCATGCCGCAGATCAGCGGCGCCATCATCGGCATTACGCTGGTGCTGGTGACGGTGTTCCTGCCGCTGGCCTTCATGAGCGGTTCGGTGGGCGTGATCTATCGCCAGTTCTCGATCGCGATGGCCGTGTCGATCTTCTTCTCGGCGCTGCTGGCCCTGACCTTCACGCCGGCGCTGTGCGCCACCATCCTCAAACCGGTGCCCAAGGGCCACCACGAGGACAAGAAGGGCTTCTTCGGCTGGTTCAACCGCAAGTTCGACGCCACCACCCACAACTACCAGAACTGGGTGTCGCGCATCCTGCACAAGGGCGGCCGCATGATGCTGGCGTTCCTGCTGCTGGTCGTGCTGCTGGGCTGGCTGTACCTGCGCCTGCCTTCGTCCTTCCTGCCCGAGGAAGACCAGGGCTACGTGGTCAGCAACATCGAGCTGCCCACCGGCGCCACGGCCAACCGCACGGTCGAGGTCATCGAGCAGGTCGAGAAGTACTTCTCGGACGTGCCCGCGGTCGAGAACATCATCGCGGTGCAGGGCTACAGCTTCAACGGCAACGGCCTGAACGCCGCTATCGCCTTCGTCACGCTGAAAGACTTCAGCGAGCGCAAGTCGCGCCAGGACTCGGCGGGCGCCATTGCCTTCCATGCCTTCGAAAAGCAGTTGATGGGCATCCATGACGCGCAGGTGTTCACCTTGGTGCCGCCCGCCATTTCGTCCCTGGGCAACGCCACCGGCTTCGACTTCCGCCTGCAGGATCGCGGCGCGGCGGGTTCGGCCGCCCTGGCCTCGGCCACCGGCGAACTCATGGGCCTGGTCATGAAGAGCCCCGTGCTGTCGCAGGTGCGCATCACCGGCCTCGGACCGGGCGCGCAGCTCAGCCTGACCATCGACCGCGACAAGGCGGCCGCGCTGGGCGTGGACTTCAACGAGGCCGCCTCGCTGATTTCCACCGCGGTCGGCTCCGCCTACCTGAGCAAGTTCCCCAACCTGGGCCGGATGCAGAACATCTGGGTGCAGGCCGACGCGCCGTACCGCATGCAGCTCAATGACGTGCTGCAGCTGAATGCGCGCAACAGCCAGGGTGGCATGGTGCCGCTGTCCACCTTCGTCAGGGCCGAATGGAAGCAGGGCCCGGTGCAGGTGGTGCGCTACAACAGTTACGAGTCCATGCGCATCAGCGGCAACGCCGCCCCTGGCTACACCACGGGCGAGGCGATGGCCGAGATGGAACGCCTGGTGGGCCAGTTGCCACAGGGCTTCGGCTACGAGTGGAACGGCCTTTCCTATCAGGAGCGCCAGGCTGGCAACCAGGCTCCGATCCTGATGGGCCTGTCGCTGCTGGTGGTGTTCCTGGTGCTGGCCGCCCTGTATGAAAGCTGGGCCATCCCGATTTCGGTGATGCTGGTGGTGCCGCTGGGCATGCTGGGCGCGGTGGCGCTGATCAGCGCGCTGGGCATGTCCAACGACGTGTACTTCCAGGTGGGCATGGTGACCGTGATCGGCTTGGCGGCCAAGAACGCCATTCTTATCGTGGAATTCGCCAAGGACCAGTACGCCCGCGGCATGGGGCTGTACGAGTCCGCGGTGGAAGCCGCGAGGCTGCGGTTCCGTCCCATCCTGATGACCTCGCTGGCCTTCATCCTGGGCGTGGTGCCCCTGGCCATGGCGACCGGCGCTGGCGCCGCCAGCCAGCGCGCCGTGGGTCTGGGCGTGCTGGGCGGCATGTTGGCCGCCACGCCGTTCGCGGTGATTTTCGTGCCGACGTTCTTCGTGGTGGTGCTGGGCCTGTTCAAGACCCGTCCGCGCCTGCTGGGCGCCGAACTGCGCGCCTTCGAAGAAGAGCAGGCGGCCAAGAAGGCTGCCGCCGGGCAGGCTGCGTCGGACGCGCCCGCGCAACATCCCGCACAACCCAACGGTGGCCAGGAGGGCAAGGAATGAAAGCCCTGAAGTTCAAACAGACCGCCTTGTCCGCTTTCGTGGCGGTGGCGTTGGCCGGCTGCTCGCTGGCGCCTGATTACAAGCGCCCCGATGCGCCGGTTTCCGGCACGTGGCCCGACCAGCCCAAGGTGCAATACGGCGGCTACGCCAAGCCCACCTCGCTGGGCACCCAGCCGTCCACCGCTGTCATGCCGCAGGACGGCACGCCGGCGGCCAATCTGGGCTGGCGCGAGTTCTTCCGTGATCCGCGCCTGCAAAGCCTGATCGAGCTGGCGCTGGTCAACAACCGCGACCTGCGCGTGGCGGTGCAGCGGGTGGAAGAGGCCCGCGCCCAGTACGGCGTCCAGCGCGGCGCGCAATGGCCCAGCATCGGCGCCGGCATCCAGGGCCAGCGCCAGCATTTGCCGCAGAACATGCGGGCGCAAGGTGCTGGCTCCATCAGCAGTTCCTACCAGGCGGGCATCGGCCTGACCACCTTCGAGATCGACCTGTTCGGCCGCCTGCGCAATCTGTCCGAAGCGGCGTACCAGCAGTACCTGTCGACGGAGCAGGCGCAGAAGAGCGTGCACATCACGCTGGTGGGTTCGGTTGCGCAGTCATATTTCAACCTGCGCGCGGCCGAGGTCCAGCTGGACCTGACCAAGCGCACCCTGGCCTCGCGCCAGGAATCCTACGACCTGGTCAAGCGCCGTTTCGACGGCGGCGTGGCTTCGGAGCTGGATCTGAACCAGGCCAAGACGCTGCTGGATACGGCCTCGTCCGACCTGGCGCAACTGGCCCGCGCCCAGGCCCAGGCCATGAACGCCCTGGTGCTGCTGGTCGGCGCGCCCTTGCCGCCGGACCTGCCGGCGCCGGCCGTGTTCGGCCGCGACCAGCTGCTGGCGACGGTGCCCGCAGGCCTGCCGTCCGATCTGCTGGAGCGCCGTCCGGACATCATGGCCGCGGAGAACCAGCTGCTGTCCGCCAACGCCAATATCGGCGCGGCGCGCGCGGCGTTCTTCCCGACCATCTCGCTGACCGGCCTGCTGGGCGTGGCCAGCCCCTCGTTGGGCGACCTGTTCAAGGGCGGCCAGGGCTATTGGAGCTTCTCGCCGTCGATCACCACGCCGCTGTTCGCCGGCGGCAGTATCCGCGAAGGGCTGAACCTGGCCAAGGCGCGCGACAATATCGCCGTGGCGCAATACGAACAGTCCATCCAGCAGGCGTTCCGCGAAGTGTCGGACGCGCTGGCGGGCGAAGCCACCTACGGGGCGCAACTGGATGCCCAGCGCGCCTTGCAGGATGCGTCCGGCCGCACGCTGGAACTGTCGAATCTGCGCTATACCAATGGTATCGACAGCTACCTGCAGGTGCAGACCGCGCAGGTGGACTTTTTCAATGCCCAGCTCGCGCTGGTCCAGACTGGACTGGCTGCGCTGATCAACCGCGTGGAGCTCTACAAGGCCCTGGGCGGCGGCTGGGAAGAAACAACGAAAGTGCAATGATAGAACTTGGTGTAAACATCGATCACGTTGCCACGCTGCGGCAACAACGCCACACGACCTATCCGGACCCGGTGCTCGCCGCGTTGCGCGCGGAGGACGCCGGCGCCGACCTGATCACGCTGCATCTGCGCGAAGACCGGCGCCATATCCAGGACAAGGACGTCTATGCCATGCGTCCGCAACTGCGCACGCGCATGAACCTGGAATGCGCGGTGACGGCGGAAATGCTGGAGATCGCCTGCGCGGTCAAGCCGAATGACGTCTGCCTGGTGCCTGAAAAGCGCACCGAACTCACGACCGAAGGCGGCCTGGAAGTCGCTGGCGCCATGGGCCCCGTATCGGATGCGGTGGGCCTGCTGGCCGAGGCTGGCATCCGCGTGTCGCTTTTCATCGATCCGGATCCGGTGCAGATCGCGGCTGCGGCCAAGGCCGGCGCGCCGGTGATCGAATTGCATACCGGCGCCTACGCCGAAGCTGAAGGCGAGGCCGCCGAGGCCGAACTGCAGCGCCTGCGCCTGGCCGTGACCGAAGGGCTGCGCCACGGCTTGCGCGTGAACGCAGGCCATGGCCTGCACTACGGCAACGTCAAGCCGGTGGCCGCGCTGGAAGGCATTTCCGAACTCAACATCGGCCACGCCATCGTGGCGCAGGCGGTGTTCGACGGCTGGGAAAAGGCGGTGCGCGACATGAAGGCGCTGATGGTGCAGGCTCGCCTGCAAGCGCTGCGCGGGCTGTGACCGCGGACCCGATGCGTCCTGCCTGCCGCCGGACGCGCGCTCACAACCATGTCTGACGCTTCCCGCCCCGTCGCGCCCGCGGGCGCCATTGCCGGCATCGGCATGGACCTGCTGCGCATCGACCGCATCGAGCGCGCGCTGGCGCGCCACGGCGACCGTTTCGCGGAAAAGATCCTGGGCGTCGAAGAATTGCAGAAGTTCCACGCGCGCCGCGCCCGCGACCCGGTGCGCGGCCTGCGTTTCCTGGCCACGCGGTTTGCGGCCAAGGAGGCGTTTTCCAAGGCCATCGGCCTGGGCATGCGCATGCCCATGACGTGGCGGCGCGTGCAGACGCTGAATGCGTCCGGCGGGCGTCCCGTGCTGGTGATCGCGCCCGAACTGCTGTCATGGTATGAGCAGCGTTTCGGCGCGGCCCACGTTTCCATTACCGACGAATCCGACATGGCCGCCGCTTACGTGGTGGTCGAATGCAAGCCCTGACCCGCGGACCCGTGTCCGCCGCCGGCTTGCCAGACTTAGACAGAAGGACAGCCTGACATGGCCAAGAAGAAATCCAGGGCGGTCCTGCCGCCCGGCCCCGTGATGGTCGATGTGGCGGGATACTCGCTGACGAAAGCGGAGAAGAAGCGTCTGCGCCACCCGCTGGTGGGCGGCGTGATTCTGTTTGCGCGCAACTTCGAAAGCCGCAAGCAACTGACCGAACTGACGCGCCAGATCCACAAGGCCCGCAAGGAACCCCTGCTGATCCTGGTGGACCATGAGGGCGGCCGCGTGCAGCGTTTCCGCGAAGACGGCTTCACGGCGCTGCCCGCCATGCGCGACCTGGGCGTGCTGTGGGACCGCGATCCGCTGCAGGCCATGCGCCTCGCGACCGAAGCCGGCTACGTGCTGGCCGCCGAGTTGCGCGCCTGCGGCGTGGACATGAGCTTCACCCCGGTGCTGGACCTGGACTATGGCGTCAGCAAGGTGATCGGCACCCGCGCCTTCCACCAGGACCCGCGCGTGGTCACGATGCTGTCGCGCGCGCTGATCCAGGGCCTGCAGCTGGCGGGCATGTCGGCTTGCGGCAAGCATTTCCCCGGCCATGGTTTCGTGGAAGCGGATTCGCACCACGAGATCCCGGTGGACCCGCGTCCCTTGGACAAGATCCTGAAGGACGACGCCGCGCCGTACGCGTGGCTGGGCGACGCGGTGCTGCCGTCGGTGATGCCCGCGCATGTGATCTATCCCAAGGTCGACAAGCACCCGGCCGGCTTCTCCAAGCGCTGGGTGCAGGACATCCTGCGCACCCGCCTGGGCTACGATGGAGTGGTGTTCTCGGACGACCTGACCATGGAAGGCGCCTCGGTCGCAGGCGACATCCTGGACCGTGCCAACGCGGCTCTGGGCGCCGGCTGCGACATGGTGCTGGTGTGCAACCGGCCGGACCTGGCGGACGAATTGCTCGAACGCCTGAAGTTCGAGCACGCGCCCGAGTCCGTCGAGCGCATCCGCCGCCTGATGCCGCGCTTTGACGCGCCGGACTGGGATACCTTGCAGGCCGAAAGCCGTTATCAGAATGCCCGACGACTTCAATCTCAAATCGTTCCTGGCTGACCTGCCGCATCTGCCGGGCGTTTACCGGCATCTGGATGCGGCCGGCGAGGTCATGTATGTCGGCAAGGCGCGCGATCTGAAAAAGCGCGTCTCGTCGTATTTCCAGAAGAACCTGGCCAGTCCCCGCATTGCCCAGATGGTGGCGAAGGTGGCGCGGCTGGAGGTGACGGTGACGCGCTCCGAAGCGGAAGCGCTGATCCTCGAAAACAACCTCATCAAGACGCTGAAGCCGCGCTACAACATCCTGTTCCGCGACGACAAGTCTTATCCCTACCTGCTGATCACCGGCCATGACTGGCCGCGCATCGCCTATTACCGCGGCGCCACCAACAAGCGCGGGCAGTACTTCGGGCCGTTCCCCAACGCCTGGGCCGTGCGCGAGACCATCCAGATCCTGCAGAAGGTATTCCGCCTGCGGACCTGTGAGGACTCGGTTTTCGCCAACCGTTCGCGGCCCTGTCTGCTGCATCAGATCGGGCGCTGTTCGGCGCCCTGCGTCGGCGCGATCGAGGCCGCCGACTACGAGCGCGACGTACAGCGCGCCGTGCGCTTCCTCAACGGGGAAGCCAAGGACGTGATGGGTGAAATCGAAAGCCGGATGCAGCAGGCAGCCGGCGAACTGCGCTTCGAGGAAGCGGCGGCGCTGCGCGATCAGATGGGGTCGCTGGCGCGCGTGCTGCACCAGCAGACCATGGAGAACGTCAGCGGCGAGGACACCGACATCATCGCGGTGGCGAGCGCGGGCGGCAAGGTCTGCGTCAATCTGGCCATGGTGCGGGGCGGCCGCCATCTGGGCGACAAGCCGTTCTTTCCCACGCACGCCGAAGGCGAAGCCGCGCCGCAGGTGCTGGAGGCTTTCGTCGCCCAGCACTACACCGACAATGCCATGCCGCCGGTGCTGGTCTGTTCGCACGCCTTGCCGGATCCCGACCTGATCGGCCTGCTGGTCGAGCAGGCTGGCGGCCGGCCTTCGCGCGTGTTGACACGCCCGCAAGGCGCGCGCCGCGCCTGGCTGGAGCAGGCGGGCAAAAACGCCGAGATGGCCCTGGCTCGCGCCTTGACCGAATCCGGCGCCCGCGCCGCCCGCACCTTGGCGCTGGCCGAAGCGCTGGACCTGGACACGGACGAAGCGGCGCTCGACGCGTTGCGCATCGAATGCTTCGACATCAGCCACACGGCCGGCGAAGCAACCCAGGCGTCCTGCGTGGTGTTCGAACACCACGACATGCAGCCGTCGCTTTACCGCCGCTACAACATCGCCGGCATCACGCCGGGCGACGATTACGCCGCGATGCGCCAGGTGCTGAGCCGCCGCTTCGCCAAGGTGGCGGACGGCGAGGCGCCCATGCCAGGCCTGGTGCTGATCGACGGCGGCAAGGGCCAGGTGGAAGTCGCCCGCCAGGTGTTCGTGGAACTGGGCCTGGATATCCAGACATTGGTAGGCGTAGCCAAGGGGGAAGGGCGCAAGGTCGGCCTGGAAACCCTGGTGTTCGCCGATGCCCGCCCGCCGGTGGCGCTGGGCGGCGAATCCGCCGCGCTGATGCTGATCGCGCAGGTGCGCGACGAAGCCCACCGCTTCGCCATCACCGGCATGCGCGCCCGCCGCGCCAAGGCCCGCAACGTCTCTCGCCTGGAAGAAATAGAAGGCATCGGCGCCCGCCGCCGCCAACGCCTGCTGGCCCGCTTCGGCGGCTTCTCCGGCGTGGCCTCGGCCAGCATCGAAGACCTGGCCTCGGTCGACGGCATCTCCCAAGACCTGGCGATCCGCATCTATGAAGCCTTGCGGTAGCCGCCATGCATAAATGCCGGCGGTTACTCACCCTCTGTTCGGTTGCAGACGCAGCAACCGGCGTAGCGCCAGCCAGGCCGCGCGGATCCGGCTCCGCCGGTCCGCAGCGGCGCCCCCCTGGGGGGGAAGCGCCCCCGGCGCTTCGGGGGGGCGTCTTACTGTTAGCATACGGACACTATGCCAATTAATGTACCCATTATCCTGACATGGCTGCGCATCGCCATGATTCCGCTGGTGGTCGGGCTGTTCTACCTGCCCGAAAGCTGGATGTCGGTCCCTGTACGCGACACTTTCGCCGCCTGGGCTTTCATTATTGCGGCGTTGACCGACTGGTTCGACGGCTGGCTGGCCCGCCGCTGGAACCAGACCTCGGCGTTCGGAGCCTTCCTGGATCCTGTCGCCGACAAGCTGATGGTCTGCGCGGCCCTGATCGTCCTGCTGGACCTCAGCCGCGTCGACGCCTTTATTTCCCTGATCATCATCGGCCGTGAAATCACGATTTCCGCGCTGCGCGAATGGATGGCCAAGATCGGCGCCAGCGCCAGCGTGGCGGTGCACCGGCTGGGCAAGTTCAAGACCGCCGCGCAGATGGTGGCGATTCCATGCCTGCTGTACAACCAGCCGATCTACGGCATCAGCGCCCGCCTGCTGGGCGATGTGCTGATCATCGTGGCGGCGGTGCTGACGGTGTGGTCGATGCTGTATTACCTGCAGCGCGCCTGGCCCGCCATCCGCGAAAAGGCCATGTAGTCCAGAGTCCGTATTTATTGTTTGACAGAACGGCGGCCCGGCTCGCGCAAGGCGGCCGCCGTTGAATACCAAGAGCGATCCACCGGCGTGTCCGGCACGGCGCCTCAGAGTCCAACGCCCGGAGCATCCGGACGTTGCCGGAGACAACCCGCGCACCGCCCCATCCGGCGCCGCGCTACCTGCCGCTGACCGCGGCCGCCCGCAATGAACACCGCTGCGAATACCCTGGCCCTGGACGCCGCCGCCCGCCGGCGCGACTGGAAGATCATCCTGCTGATCGGGGTGGCCCACGCTTCCTCGCACTTTTTCCAGCTGGTCCTGCCCTCGCTTTATGTCTCGCTGGGCAATGAGTTCGGCCTGGACTTCGCCCGCCTGGGGCTGCTGGTGTCAACGTTCTACGTGGTGTCCGGCATCGGCCAGGCCTCGTCGGGCTTCGTCGTGGACCGCATTGGCGCGCGGCCGGTGCTGTGGTTCGGGCTGACGTGCTTCGTGCTGTCGGGCGTGCTGATCGGGTCGGCCAACGGCTATGCCATGCTGATCGCGGCGGCGGTCGTGGGCGGCATCGGCAACTCCGTGTTCCATCCCGCCGACTATTCCATCATCAACCATCGCATTTCCGCGCCGCGCCTGGGACACGCTTTCTCCACGCACGGGCTGACGGGCAATCTGGGCTGGGCGCTGACGCCGGTGTTCATGACCAGCATCACCTTGCTGGCGGACTGGCGCGTGGCGGCCTATAGCGCGGCCGGCCTGGTGGCGCTGGTCTTGTTGCTGACGGTGCTGGGCCGCGACCTGATCGGCGGGCCTTCGCCTCTGGAGCACCATGCGGACGCGGAAGCCGGCAAGGCTGCCGCCAAGCCCGCGGCGAAACCGCAGGAAAGCGTGCTGACCACGCTGGCCACGCTTTTGTCCAAGCCTGCGCTGTGGGGCGCGTTCCTGTTCTTTGCGTGCACCTCCATCGCGCTGTCCTCGGTGCAGAACTACACCATTCCCTTGCTGGGCCAGCTGTACGACCTGTCGAAGGTCGCGGCCAGCTCGGCGCTGTCCGGCTATATGGTGGCTTCGGCCGTGGGCATGGCCGCGGGCGGCTTTCTGGTGTCGGCCAATCCGCGCACCGAACGCACCGTGATGGTGGCCCTGATCCTGGCGGGCCTGACGCTGGTGGTGCTGGCGCTGGGCCTGGTGCCCGCGGTCCTGGCCGCGCCTGTGGTGGCGCTGGCGGGCTTCTGCTCGGGCGTTGCGGCGCCGTCACGCGACATGCTGATCCGCCGCGTCACGCCCAAGGGATCCACCGGATCCGTCTACGGGCTGGTGTATTCCGGCATGGACGTGGGTTCGGCGCTGGGCCCGCTGGCATTTGGCCTGCTGCTGGACGCCGGATTGCGCCAGGGCCCCTGGGTGGGCGCGGGCGTGGCATTCGCTGCCGCCGCCTTCCTGGCGCAATGGATCGCGGTGCAGGCCCGGCGCGCGGAACCCGCGGCCGCGGCTTCGGCGGCTGCGCGCTCCTGATTCTGGCGGGCCCCTGCACGGGGGCCGGCCGTTTGACCCGCCGCAAGGTTCGACCCGTTTCCCTCTGATGTAATAACCATTATTGGAAAAAGGTTATTCACAGGAGAAGCGAAATGAGAAGGGCAAGCGCGTTGCTGGCGGCGGGAGTCGCCCTGGGCGGTTGGATCGGTCTGGCCCACGCGGCCTCGCAAGAGCCGATACAGCCGGTGGAGCCGGCGGTCATCAAGGAGCCGGCCAAGGTCGAGCTGGGCAAGAAGCTCTTCTTTGACCCGCGCCTGTCCCGCTCCGGCGCGATTTCCTGTAATTCCTGCCACAACCTGGGCATGGGCGGCGCGGACAATCTCAAGGCCTCGATTGGCCACAAGTGGCAGCAGGGCTCGATCAATTCGCCGACAGTGCTCAACTCCAGCCTGAACATCGCCCAGTTCTGGGACGGCCGCGCCAAGGACTTGCGCGAGCAGGCGGGCGGCCCCATCGCCAATCCCATGGAGATGGCCTCCACCCACGAACTGGCGGTGCAGGTGCTGAACTCCATCCCCGGCTATCGGGCGGAATTCAAGCAGGTCTTCGGCAAGGACGACATCACCATCGACGAGGTTACCGGCGCCCTGGCCGCGTTCGAGGAAACGCTGGTGACGCCCAATTCGCGCTTCGACCAGTGGCTGCGCGGCGACCAGAAGGCGCTGACGGTGCGCGAGCTGGCGGGCTATCAACTCTTCAAGAACAGCGGCTGCGTGGCCTGCCACAACGGCGTGGCGGTGGGCGGCAATTCGTTCCAGAAGATGGGTCTGGTCACGCCCTACGTGACCGAGAACAAGGCCGAGGGCCGCGCGGCGGTGACGGGCAAGGACGCCGACCGCTTCAACTTCAAGGTGCCGACGCTGCGCAACGTGGCGCTAACCTATCCGTACTTCCATGACGGCGAGGCGGCCACCTTGACGCAGGCGGTGGACGTGATGGGCCGGTTGCAGCTGGGCCGGACTTTCACGCCGGACGAGAACGCGCAGATCGTGGCGTTCCTGAAAACCCTGACGGGCGATCAGCCGGCGATCCAATACCCGGTGCTGCCGCCGTCGGCCGACGACACGCCGCGGCCCGAGCCCTTTGTGAAGTAACGCGGTTTCCGGCGCCTACTGGCGGACGGTGCGCACGTCCGCCGGCGGCCCGGCTTCGAAGTTGCTGCGCCAGGGGTTGATGTCCAGCCCGCCGCGGCGCGTATAGCGCGCGTAGACCGTCAGCTGCTCCGGCTGGCAGGCCTGCATGATGTCGCTGAAGATGCGCTCGACGCAATGCTCGTGGAATTCCGCATGTTGGCGGAACGAGACGACGTAGCGCAGCAGCGATTCGCGGTCTATCGGCGCGCCCCGGTAGCGGATCTGCACGCTGGCCCAGTCGGGCTGGCCCGTGACGGGGCAGTTCGATTTCAGGAGGCGCGAGGCCAGCGTTTCCTCGACCACGTCGCCCGGGCGGGTGCGCAGCACTTCGGGCGCGGGCTCGTAGGTGTCGATCTCGATGTCCAGCTTGTCTATATAGATGCCGTCCATCTCGCCCATCCGCAATTCGGAGAAGCGCTGCGGCAGGAAGAAATCCAGCCCCACCGGCGCGCCGGCGGCGGCGCTCAGGTCGCGTTCCAGGCGGCCGCGCAGGGCGGCCGAATTGACCAGGCGGGTCTGGTTGAACGAGTTCAGGTACAGCTTGAAGGATTTGGACTCGATGATGTTGGGGCTGTCGGCCGGCACCGAGAAGGTGGCCATGGCTACGCGCGGCTTGCCCTTGGCGTCCAGCCAGGACAGCTCATAGGCATTCCACAGGTCCACCCCGGTGAAGGGCAGCTTGCCGGCTTCCAGGTTCAGCGCCGCGCGATTGTGCGAGCGCGCGATGGGGAAGAGCAGCGAGGGGTCGTATTGCGAGGCGTAGGCCACGCTCTGGCCCAGCGGGCCGTGGGACAGCGTCATAGCGGAGTCATCGGAAACTTGAAGAATGAGCGCATTGTAGGCGGTAGGAAAAAAGCCCGATTTTCCACACTGTGAAATGTAACCTTCGTCATGTGAAAGCCGCTGCTGCGCAGCAGCGGGAACCCATTTCACAGATGATAATTGCGTTCCGCAATACGAAATCAAGTTTGTAATTGGTTGATTTATAAGAATAATATTTTTCGTCTTGTATAAGACATCAGTCCACATTGCTCCGCAGCAGAGGCATAGACTTTGTCCAACGATTCACGCAACGCAGGACGCGAATCTTTTGAAGTCTTCCCATCACTGACCAGGAGCATCAACATGAGCAACCGCGAAACCGAAATCCGCAATCTGCAGAAGGACTGGGCCGAAAATGCCCGCTGGCAAGGCATCAAGCGCGACTACAGCGCCGAGGACGTCATCCGCCTGCGCGGCTCGATCGGCGTGGAACACACGCTGGCGCGCCGCGGCGCCACCCGCCTGTGGGAACTGCTGCATAGCGAGCCTTTCGTGAATTCGCTGGGCGCCCTGACCGGCAACCAGGCCATGCAGCAGGTCAAGGCCGGCCTGAAGGCGATCTACCTGTCGGGCTGGCAGGTTGCCGGCGACGCCAACCTGGCCGGCGAGATGTACCCCGACCAGTCGCTGTACCCCGCCAATTCGGTGCCGCAAGTGGTCCGCCGCATCAACAATTCGCTGACCCGCTGCGACCAGATCCAGTGGATGGAAGGCAAGAACCCGGGCGACGAAGGCTACATCGATTTCTTCGCCCCGATCGTCGCGGACGCCGAAGCCGGTTTCGGCGGCGTGCTGAACGCATTCGAACTGATGAAGGCCATGATCGAGGCCGGCGCCTCGGGCGTGCACTTCGAAGACCAGCTGGCTTCGGTCAAGAAGTGCGGCCATATGGGCGGCAAGGTGCTGGTTCCGACCCGCGAAGCCGTCGCCAAGCTGGTGTCGGCGCGCCTGGCGGCCGACACGATGGGCACGCCCACCGTGCTGCTGGCCCGCACCGACGCCGACGCGGCCGACCTGGTGACCAGCGACGTCGACGAGAACGACCGTCCCTTCATCACCGGCGAGCGCACCGTCGAAGGCTTCTTCCGCACCAAGGCCGGCATCGACCAGGCCATCTCGCGCGGCCTGGCCTATGCGCCGTACGCCGACCTGATCTGGTGCGAAACGTCCACGCCCAACCTGGAGTACGCCCGCAAGTTCGCCGAGGCCATCCATCGCCAGTTCCCGGGCAAGCTGCTGGCCTACAACTGCTCGCCCTCGTTCAACTGGAAGAAGAACCTGGACGACGGCACCATCGCCAAGTTCCAGCGCGAGCTGGGTGCCATGGGCTACAAGTTCCAGTTCATCACGCTGGCCGGCTTCCACGCGCTGAACTACGGCATGTTCGAACTGGCCCACGGCTACGCCCGCCGCCAGATGAGCGCCTTCGTCGAACTGCAGCAGAAGGAGTTCGCCGCCGCTGAAATGGGCTTCACCGCCGTGAAGCACCAGCGCGAAGTCGGCACCGGCTACTTCGACGCCGTGACGCAGACCATCGAAGGCGGCCAGTCCTCGACCACCGCGCTGACCGGTTCGACGGAAGAAGCCCAGTTCGAACACGGCAAGGAACAGAAGGCCGCGTAAGCATCGCAGGAGAGTTATGCAGTTGTAGTTGCTGTTGTAGGGTGGATTCGGGTGCCTTCGGGCACCCTTTTTTTTACGTGGCGCTTGGCGTCGTTCGATACCCTTTGGGTCCACACACTCCGTTACAATAAGAAGCTTTGTGAATTCGAGCGATTCGCGCAGCCGTCCCACTTCTGGATCGGCCTTTTTCTTGCTTTCAGAATGCCTCAAGAACCTCCATCCTCAGCTGCCATGCCCGTGGTCGCGGCCTTCGACTTCGACGGAACGCTGACCTATCGGGACACGCTGCTCCCATTTCTGGCGCGAGTGTCGTGGCCCAAGCTGGCGCTAGGCCTGGCCATGGTGTCTCCGGCCCTGGCGCTGCTCATGTGCGGACAGGGGGGCAACGACCATGGCATGGCCAGAAGGGAACGCGCGAAACAGCGCCTGTGCAGCGTCGTGTTGCGCGGCCGCAGGCAGTCCGACCTGAAGGCGCTGGCTGCCCGTTGGATTCCTGGCATCGCGCTGCGGCCCGACATGCTCGCTCGATTGCGGGCACATCAAGAGTCCGGGCACCAGGTGGTGATCGTCAGCGCTTCCCCCGACCTCTATCTCGAGGATGTGGCCCGGGGCCTGGGGGCTGAACTCATTTGCACCAGGTTGGAAACGGAGGGAGGCCGCCTGACCGGACGTTTCAGCACGCCAAATTGCTGGGGGCCGGAGAAGGTGGCGCGCCTGGAAGCGCGTTTCGGGCCTATCGGCGACTACGCGTTGCACGCTTATGGAGACAGCAGCGGCGATGCCTGGATGCTGAAGGCCGCGGATTGCGCCTGGCTCAACGGGAAGAGGGTGGTTCGATGATGCCGGCATGGACCCTGCTGCGGCCCCATCAGTGGCTCAAGAACGGATTCGTGCTGGTCGGGCTGTTGTTCGGGCATTACTGGAACGATCCCGGCCTGGTCATGGCCGTCGCGATCGGATTCGTGGCATTTTGCATGGCGTCCAGCGCCGTCTACGTGTTCAACGACTACCACGACCGCGAGGCCGACGCGCGCCACCCCAGGAAGAAGATGCGCCCCATCGCGAGCGGAAGCGTAAGCCTGCGCAGCGCCCGGATGCTGGTGGCGGCATTGGTTGCGGGGGCGCTGTCGCTGCCCGCGTGGTTCGGCCTGTGGGGGGTGATGGCTGCCGTGGCTGCCTATCTCGCCCTCAATATCGCGTATACCTTCAAGCTCAAGCATGTGGTCCTGGTGGACGTGTTCTGCATCGTGGCGGGATTCATGATCCGCCTGGTCTGCGGAACCTACGCCGTGGGCATCACGCCGTCGCGCTGGATGCTGCTTTGTTCGTTCATGCTCACTTTGTTCCTGGGATTTGCGAAGCGTCGTGCGGAGTTCGGCCCGGCCTTGTCCGGGGAAGCCGCCGGGCACGGGGCCACGCGTCAGGTGCTGCGGCATTATTCGCCTCAGATGCTGGACGTGCTCATGGCGGTAACCGTGAGCATGACGCTGGTGACCTACGGGCTCTACACCGTGGATGCCACGACCGCAGCCATGCATGGCACTGACAATCTGATCATCACCCTGCCCATCGTGACCTTCGGCCTTTTCCGATACTTGTACCTGATCTACCGGGAAGGGGCGGGCGAAGACACCGGCCGGGATTTGCTGTCCGATGCGCCGATCCGCCTGGCGGTGATCGCCTGGGCTCTCGCGGTTTTCCTTCTGGTCAGATAACCATGGCATACCTATTCCTATTCCTGGCCAGCGCATGCAGCGTCGCTGCGAGCATTGCCTTGAAAATCGCGGGAACGTCCCGCGGCATGCCTTTGTTCGGCGTGCCGGGCGGCGCGACTTATGTCCTGGCCATCGCCTCATACGGCGCGGGCTTTGGCTTTTACGCGCTGTCGCTGCGCCGCTTGGACCTTACGCTGGCGTATCCGCTGATGGTCGCCATATCCATACTTGGCATCTTCGCGTATGGGGCATTTTCAGGCGCCGAGGAACTCGGCGCGTATCGCCTGGCGGGCGCCGCGCTCATCGCCCTCGGCATCTTCCTACTCTCTCAATAAAAGCCGATCCGATGATGACGAGATTCTTCGGCAGCCGCTTCTACAGCGGTTTCCTGTTGCTGTTCTTTTTCCTGATGGTGGCGGCGGCCTCGTTCAATGGCTTCTATACGAAGTGGCGCCTGAACGACGGCCATCCTTCGCTGGGCTTGTCGTACATGGTTGAAGGGACCGCCGCTCGACCCTACGTCTATCGCCAGCTGCTTCCCGCCATTGCCAATCAGGTCCAGGCCTGGCTGCCGCCGGCAAGCGTGGAGCGGATTTCCAAGAGCCTGTCGGACCCGCGGAAAGTGAACAGCCGCTCCAGCCTGGCGATGAAGTATCCCGAATCAGAGGCCCTGAAGCCGGCAGTCGCCTTGCGCTATTACATCGTCTATTACCTGACCTTCTTCGCCTTGGTCGCCAGCCTTTACGTCATGCGCGCACTCTGCCTGCGGGTCGGGGCGACGGCGCCGGCCGCGATCGCCGCGCCGGCGGTCATGGCCTTGCTCTTGCCGTTCATGCTGACCGAGGGCGGCTACTTCTACGACTTCACCGAGGCGCTCTTCATCATGAGCGCCGTGACGCTTGCGCTGGGCATGACAACGCTGCGTTCATGGCGGGTGCCGCTCCTGCTGGCGCTGGCGGGGCTGGCGACGTGGAACAAGGAGGCGTTCTTCTGGTTTACGCCGGCGCTCTATCCGCTCCTGCGCGGGCACTTGGACCGCGTGCGCGCGGCTGGCCTGGTTTCCGCGTTGATGTTGGTCGGCGGCTGCGTCTACCTGGCGATGCGGCTGCGCTATGCCGGAAATCCCGGTACGACCGTGGATTTCCAGCTATGGGACAACCTGCTGTTCTACGCGGATCCCGGCAACTGGTTCCGCACTGAGAACACGTACGGCATTCTGTTGCCGCGCGGTTTCAGCATCGTGTTCGTGCTTGTCTTTGCCGGCCTGCTGGCCAAGGCATGGCGCAGCTTGCCTGCCGCCTTGCGCAACCATGGCGCGACAGCCGCGGCGATCAATCTGCCCCTGTTCTTCCTGTTCTGTTCGCCTGGTGAAATGCGCAATCTCAGCATGCTGTATCCCACGTTGCTGCTGTTGATCGCCTGCGCGCTGTCGGCGTGGCTGGCCGGGGCCGGCCACGCCAACCGGTCCCGATAAGGGAAGCCCGCCAATTCTGCGCGGCGCTTGGCGTCAGAGCCCGAAGAACGCCGAGTACACCAGCCTTTCCTCCACCACGCGGCGCTGCTGCGTGGCGCCGGCGCGCCGTTCGGGCACGGCGTTGTCGGTGTAGTAGCGTTCGTATTCGCGCACCGCGATGCGCGCAGGCTTGCCGCCGCGGTCGGGCAGCGTGACGCTGGCGGACCAGATGACCGGATCCAGCAGCTCGCCCAGCAGGGGGCCTTCCAGCACTGGCGGAAAACGCACCACCGGGCCGACGACCACGTTGCCCAGGCGCGAGAGATCGGCGAGCGTCGCGGGCGTGGCGGTTTCCAGGATGGGCAGTTCGCGCATGCGGTCTATGAGTGTGGGGCCAGGTATCGGGCCTGGCGGCTGGGGCGCCGGTCCTGACGGATCCAGCAGGCCCGAGGCCAGTACGGCGGCATCGCTCCAGGCCAGGTCGCTGTCCAGCGCCGGGTCGCGCGTCTGCAGCACCAGCTCGACGCGGTTGCGGCCGCTTTCGGCCGTCTGGCCTATGCCGGGAATGAAAGAGATGTTCAGGTACTCGGAGTCCAGCGGGAACTTCATCGGCCCGTGCCTGGGCACCACGCCGCGCAGGCTGAACGTCAGCCGGCCGCGTTTCTGCTCGAACACGGCGCGGCGGCGCGGCAGCACCTGGGAGAACTCGGCCTGCACCACCCGCGACAGCTTGGCCGAACCGATGGCGTTGGGTTGATAGCGGGCCAGCGCCAGGCGCACGAAGGGCATGTAGGTCCGGCCGGGGTCGAGCTCGATGTCGCAATACCAGCGCGTGCGTTCCTCGCTCCAGCGCACGCGGTGTCCGACCACATGCACCAGCTTGGCCGGGATTTCCTGCAGATAGACCTGCTCGTCGGTGACGCGCGCCGAGAAGTCCGACACGCGCGCCTTGTGCTTGGGCGGGGCCGTTTCCCACAGCGGATCCAGGCCCCATTGCGTCACCAGCGGCGTCAGCGGGTTGGTGATGTCGGTGAAGTTCTGGCCGTCGCCCGCGATCACCACGCCCAGCAGCTCGCCGTCGCCGGAGGAGAACCAGGGCCGCTCCAGCCAGACCCGCAGGCCGTTGCCCAGCCGCGTCACGTCCAGCTTGCCGTCGCCCGCCGTTTCCTCCCAGCGGAAGGTCGGCACCACGTAGGTCAGGACGGGGGCGTCCGGCGGCGCGCTGGCGCGCACGATGGTGTTCTGCGCCGTACCGTCGCGCCTGAGCACCGGGGCGCCAGGGTCATCGTCCGCTCCCGTTTCCACCAGCGGGCCGTCGGCAACGGGCCCCAGCCGCGTGACCTTGTCCGCCTGCGCGTACAGCGAGGGCGGCAGGTATTCGCGGAACCGCGTGGCGGCGCGCAGACGGTAGCGGATGAGGCGGAAACGGGTGTCGCCGAATTCATGGCGGTCGCCGCGCGCGCGCAGCTTGCCGTCCGCGTTCAGTTGTTCCTTCACCGCGTTGCTCAGGGTGAAGAGGTTCGCGTAGTTTTCCGACAAGGGAACCTCGGCCAGCACGCCATGGCCGGCCTGGCGTTCCGGGCGCGGCTTCTGCAGGTCGTCCACCCATTCGTGCCAATCGGCCTCGATCTCGACCTTGCCGGTGGTGGGGCCGTGCAGCCGTACGCGGGCGTACAGGTCCGCGTGGGCATCGCCAGGTCCGCGTTGCGGTTCCTCTGCCATCAGCAGCAGCGGCTCGCAGATTGGTTGCTGCGTCGCATGGACCAGCACCAGCGAGCGGTACGGCGTGACCATCCAGCAGCCGCCCAGTACGGAGGACAGGCGCAGCGTGCCGCGCTCGCCCTCGCTGTTCGCCCAGGCGGGGATGCCGAAGGTGTTGGCCAGGCCGGGATTCACGAAGCTGGAATAGCGCAGCCGGGCGATGCGCCCTTTGGGCAGGTAGAAGGTCAGGACCCGCTTGGCTTCGTCCCAGCTGGGGAGGCCGTCGTCCAGGAAGTCCTCCGAGCAGGGCGGGTCGGTCAGGGTGGCGCGACGCTCTTCCAGCACGATGCGCAAGCCCAGCGTGTCCGGCCACTTGGATGCATGCGCCACCAGCAGCACAAGCTCTTGCGCGGGCGTCAGCGCGATTACCGCGCTGGGTCCCAGCACCTTCGGTCCCGTGACGCCGGGCAGGGCGTGGCCGGGCTGGGCGCGCAGCGCGATGCCGCCCGCGGCCGGGTCCGGCAGATAAGGCGTGAGCACCTGCGCTTCGCGGTGGATGACATATTGCCCGGCGGCCAGGCGCTCGCCGGTGGGATGCTCGGCCGAGGGTTCTTTCGGCGGCACCTGTTCGGTGGTGGCGACCGCTTTCAGCACCTGCGGCGTCACCAGTTCTATGTCCGTGCCCGGCCCCTCGTCGTAGAGCGTACCGGCGTCGCGGGCTGCGATCTCGTAGGCCTGCTTGATGCCGGCGGGGCTGCCCATCATGGCGTCGAACAGGCCGTGCGTTTCGCATTGCAGCTGCGAAGCCTTGGGCGGCACCACGTGGCGTTCATTGGTGGCGGTATACGTGTAGTCCTTGGAGGCGTCTTCCAGGCGGGCAGCCTTGAAATCGGGGCTGTCGAGGTAGGTCGCCGGGTCCATGCCGGTATTGCTTCGGATCACCAAGCGCTCCAGCGACTCGCCTTCACTCAGGCGGGCGCGTTGCACCAGCGCCGGCGGGTCCACCGGCTCGAAGCGCCAGTAGACGACGGGCTGGGTGGCGTTGTCGTCGCGCTCCAGCGAGGGATCGTCATGCGCCAGGCTGTTGCCGGCCAGGTCCACCAGGCGCGCGCGGAAGCGGTAGGGCATGCCGAAGCGCAGGCGCGGCAGGCTGCCCTTGGCCGCCGCGAAGCTGACCGCCAGGCCGTTGCCTTTTTCCGCGGCCGTGTCCTGCACGTCTTCCGGCGCCTCGCCTTGCACACCGCTGTCCGGATCGACGCGGTCACGCAGCGTGCGCCCGGGCCGCGGCGCCACCAGGCTCCAGCCGGTCCAGCGGAACAGCGATTCATGCAGGTATTGGTCGTCCGGGTCTTCGCCGCCGCTGGTGGAGGCGCCTTTTACATAGCCTTCGTCGTCAGGCAGTTGCAACGGCGCGCCGCCGTCCGTGCAGCGGTAGGTGCCGGCGCGCTGGCACAACGAGCGCCATTTCGGAGGATCGCCAGGCGCCTGCGGCTGCGCATCCACGCGATAGCCGCGCAGCAGATCCTCGGCATAGAGCACGATGCTGCCCGGCGCGCCCGACAGCGCCGCGTTCTTCAGGGCCGCGGCCGCGGCGTTCTGCGCGACCTCCCAGGCGCGGCCGCGCCGCGCCACGCCCAGGCCGCCCGAGCGCAGCGCAGCCACGCCTTGTTTGTCGCCGGTGGTGTAGGTCACCGCGCCGTCGGCGCCCAGTGCCAGGCTCTTGGCGATCAGGTTCTGGGCGCTGAGCACGAAGTCCACGGTTTTTAGCGCGGCGCCGTCGGCGTCGACCTGGTAGACGTCGAACGGCGTGCGTGGTTCGTACAGGTTCCAGCTGTCGTCCGCGCGGCGCAGCTTCAGCATGCCGCGTTCATGGTCGGCGGGATTGCGGGGACGCGTGGTGAAGCGTTCCGCGTCGCCCGTCCAGGCGGTGGCGGGGCAGGCGTCATCACCGGCATCGTGGCCGTCCTGCCAGCGCAGGGTCAGGAAGAAATAGCCCTGCGCGGCGGGCGCCGCCGCCAACTGCTGTTCCAAGACCGAACCCGCCGGGACCAGGCAGTCGATGACCAGTCCGAGCTGGCGCAACAGCGCCGGGTAATCGCCGTAGGACGCCACGATGGCGTGGAAGTCCATTTCCGGCTGCGCAGGCGGCGCGGGCACGTTTGCGCCGTCAGGCCGGCGGATGCTGCGTTGTTGCGCCGTGGGCGGGTTGCGGCGGTAGAAACGGTTGGCCTGGAACAGGGTGTACTCGGCCTGCGAGTTCCACAGCTTCATCAGGTTCTGGTCGGGGCCGGCGAGGCCGCCATCGTTCCAGCGGGTGGGCAGGGCGCGCAGCGGGAAGCTCGCCCCGGGCTGGGGATTGCCCTCGGCGTTCACGCCCGGCGCCGCAGCGTGGCCTTCGTAGACGCTATGCGGGCCGTAGACCTGGGAGCGCAGCACGCGCTCGGCGCCGTCGCCGCCGTCGTCAAAGAAGCGGTCGAAGCCGGGCAGCGGCATTTCGACGCGCCGGTCGCCCAGCGAGATGAAGGCCGTGCGCGTGCCGCAGTCGCTCAGCATGTCCTTCAGGCCCGGATGCGCGTCGCGCCAGGGCAGCAGCGTGGGCGGCGTGCCGGTGGCCTGCACCGCCAGCCTGCCGTAGTGCTTGCGCGCCAGGCCCAGCACGCCCGCCACCGAGTACGAGAACAGGTTGACTTTGCTCATGTCGCGGAACACGAAACCGGCGACCGGCGTGGTCTTGGGCAGCAGCCGTTCCCACAGCGCCGCGTCGGCTTGCGCCTGCGGCTCCAGCTCGATCTCCGCTGCGCCGGTGTTCAGCGCGAAGCGCACCCGCTCCAGCGTGCGCGGCCAGTTGACCCAGTCGGCGAACGCGTGCAGCTGCTGCTCGTTCACGGCCTGCGGCGTCAGGCGCGGCGAGGCCACGATGGAGATGCGCAGCCGGCCGGCGTCGGGGCCGGCGGGTACGCGGCCGTTGGGGATCGCGGTCCAGACTATCGTTTGCTTGGCCATGGACGTTCCTCAGGCAAAGGCTTCGGCGTATTCGCGCCAGGCGTACTCGGTGCCGTCGTCGATCTGCGCCAGCTCCTGCGCCAGCGGCAGGTCGGGATGCGGCCCCATCAGGTCGCGGAAACCCGGGTCGCCATTGGACCCGGCGAACTTGCGTTCGCACGACAGCGACACGCTCATCGAGAACATGAAGACTTCGATCTCGACTGTGATGGTGGCGCGCCCCGCGCACTTGCCGCTTTCGAACTCGTAGCGCAGTTCCAGGTAGATCTCGATGGAAATGCTGACGATGCCCAGCACGCTGACGCAGCCGCCCATGCGGAAGTAGCCGGCCAGCGAGCAGGCGTTCTTTTCCATGCGGAAATAAATGCCCGCCATGACGTGCACGCCGCCGGAGGCCACGCCCAGGTTCACCGACACGCTGGCGCCGAACTCGAAGGCGGCTTCCATCAGCTGGATGCCGCTGGGATCCAGCGTGATGCCGAAAAAGCCGCCGCCGCCGAACATGCACACCGACAGATTGAAGGGCTGTTCGCGCGTGCAGAAGTTGAAGCGCACGGCCAGCGGTTGGCCGATGAAGGGCACGGTGAAGCCCGCGCCCAGGCTGAGGTTGGACAGATTGAAGACGCCGATGGCGACGGCTGGCAGCGCCAGGTCGAAACCTGCGTCCACGCCCTTGGCCGAGATATCCAGGTAAGGCGGGTCGGAGAATCCATCCAGCGGGATCAGGTCGCGCAGCGTTTCGACGAAGGACAAGGGGCCCACGAACTTGATGTCGGTCAGCAGCACGTCCACGTCCATCTTCGCGGCCGTGTCGATGCGGAACTCGATCTTCTCGAAGTTCAGCTCCATGAAGCTGGCAGGCGCGATCAGGACCAGATCGAAGTCCTTCAGAGAGCAGACCACCGACATCTTGGGCGCGCTCTGCCCGTTCTTGCGCACGCGCGCCTCCACCGCCACGCGAAAGCCGCGCGCATCGTTGACGCGGAACAGGGGCGGATCGCCCGGCTTGATCGACCAGCTCTTGATCACCGGGTTCCAGTCGAAGCGGATGGTGAGTTCATCGCCGGTCAACAGCTCCAGCAGTTCCGCGCTGGCCAGCACGGCGTCCACCGCCAGCTTGACCGCCTGCAGCGCAGTCTGCGCGATCTGGCGCGGCGCGCCTTCCAGCAGGCGCGCGCCGCCTATGGTGGCGGACAGAGGATCGACCGCGTTTGTGATGGCCTGCAGGCGCGTCCTGAGCGTCGCGGCGTCGGCAAACAGTTCGTCCAGCTGGTCGGGGTGGCCCACCACCGCATCGAGCGCGTCGTACAGCGCCTTGCCCTGCACCAGCAGCGCCGGCACGACGCCGACGCTATCCAGCAGCGTCTGGGCGGTGTTGGCTGTCTGGCGCAGCGATTGCCGCAGGCCATCCGGCAAGTGCGCGCCGTTCACTTGCGCGTCCGCCGCCGTGCTCAACGCCCGGGCGGCATCGCGCGCGGCGGTGAGCACGGCGGGCAGTCCCGGCAGCGCGGGCGCGGCGTCGAAGGACAGTCCGGCCAGCAGCGCGACCTGCGCGCGCACGGCTGCCAGCGCGGCGATCAGATCGTTGACGCGGGCCTTTGCGTCCTGCACCAGGTTCTGCGCGTAGGCCTGCGCCTGGCTGAGCAGATCCTCCAGCGTGTCGTTCAGCACCTGCAACGCGGCCTCGGCGATGCGGCCCGGCTGCTGCGCCAGGTCCGCCACCAGGCCATAGAGCCGGCCCATCTCGTTGACCAGGCTTTCCAGCTGGGAACAGGCTTCCGATACGAAGCGCGGCACCTGCTCCGGCGTGCCGGCGGCGTTGGACACCGCTTCAATCACGTCGCCCAGCGGTATGCAGCCGAACAGCAGCGGAAAGGGCAGGTCCGGGGACATGACCTTGGGGAAGATGTCCGGGCCGTTCATCTTGCCGGCGACGAAGTCCGCCACCTTGCCGCTGACCGGACCTGCCATGCGCGACAGCGCCGTGGGGCGCAGATTCGGCTGGACGAAGCCGCCCGCGCGGTCGCCTTGCGCGGAAAAGTTCAGCACCGCGTCGCCGCGGTAGCCGGGCTCGGCGTCTATGTTGCCGAAGACCTGGCCGACGTTGCCGGAGTCGAATCCGAACCGCAGGTAGTGGTCGTTCCAGCTCAGCACGTTGTTGCTGTCGCTGCCGGTCAGTTCAGCCAGCGCGGCAATGCGGATCTCGGCGCGCTTGACGCCGGGATAGAACAAGGGGCCGTTCAGCGAGTCGCTATAGGCGCGCAGCTGGGTGTTGCCAGGATCGACCAGGCCGTCGAACTCGATCGTTTCCGCTTGCGCCGCGGTATCGCCCGGCTTGAGCGGGGAGGCGAACGTGACGCGTTGCTGCTTGAACTGCGCCGTGCGGCGGCCGGATTCGGCGTCGCGCCAGGCCTTGCGCGTTTGCTTCGCGAAAAGCTCGGCATTCACGTAGTCGGGCGTCAGCCATTGGCCGCTGATCTTGCGCGGGCAGGCATGGCCGCCGTCCATGAAGATCATGGGCAGGTCGAACTGCACGATGCGGCCGTCGATGTCGGTGGCCGAACAGGCGAAGCGGAA
This sequence comes from Achromobacter sp. PD1, assembly GCF_048541815.1. Lineage (NCBI taxonomy): Bacteria > Pseudomonadati > Pseudomonadota > Betaproteobacteria > Burkholderiales > Alcaligenaceae > Achromobacter > Achromobacter sp. PD1. The sequence continues at coordinate 3,723,349 of NZ_CP183349.1, read as the reverse complement.
GGGGATTTTGTCTATGCACGGCCAGAACAGCACCTGCCCCAGGCCGTCGATGTCGCTGTCCGGGGAGGTGGGCGCATCCAGGCTGGGCGTGACGGTGGTCAGGATGCGCACGCTGGAGAACGGCATCTGGCGGTGCAGGAAGATCATGTTCCCCGAGTCGTCGCGCGCCTGCAGCAGCGGGTCGGCGTACTGGCGCTCGCGCTGGCGCACGATGAGGAACATGCGCTGGCGCAGGTAGGCGGTGTTGCCGGCCGGGGCACCCGTATGGAACTTGCGTTCGCTGACCTTCACCAGCGAGGCGCGATGGCCGAAGGGAAACAGCAGGCCCTTGTAGACCACGCGGACGTAATGATCGCGGCCCATGGCGCCGCGATGCGTCCATTCTTCCAGCGACAGCCCGGGCGCGTCCCAGTTGCCGCGCGAGTCCAGCCAGGCGCCCAGCGCGGACAGCATCAGCAGCTTGGCGTCCACCGGCTGCGGCGTGTAGTTGGCGACGGAAAAGTTGGAAGACAGGTGCGCGATCTGGAAGCGGTCGAAATCGTCCATCGGCATGCGGAAGGGCGAGGTATTCGGCTGCGGCAGATAGGTCGTCGCCGGCACCGGGAACGCCGCCTGCATCGGCTTGGTGGTGCCTTCGCCACCCAGCGCCCAGACGGCGCGCACGGTGGGCGTGGGATCGTCCGCCTGCGGCGCCGTTGCGCTGTTCTCCGGCTGCGCGGCCAGCAACTGGGTATGCCAGAGCTCGGTGTGCTGCGTGGCGGCGGAAGTCGCCGGCGCCTTGGCGTGGCGCCAGCGTTCGTCCGCATGCGGGCTGAGGATCAGCCGCCACGGCAGTTCTATCGCCGTCTGCTGCGCGGCGGGCAGCGCGGGCTTGGGGCCGCGCCTGAGGATTTCGATCAGGGCGCTGGTGCGCTGAACCTCACGGACCGGCGCGCCGCCGCCCAGGCGCAATGCGCGCAGGCCTGGCGCGCCGCCTGCCTGCCGCAGCAGCAGCGCCCCGGGCGCGTTCTGCTGCGTGGCGATGCGCGCGCTGCGCAGCGCGAAGCTCGACAGCGCCGCGCGTTGCACCGGCGAAAGTTTGTCGATGCGGGTGTCGAACAGATCGCGCAGGTTCAGGCGCGGCGCGCTGGGCCCGGGCGGGCGCGCATTGGCGGCCACGGTCAACGGCAGCGACTCCATCGCGGCCAGCACGCCTTCCAGCGTGTAGGGCACGTCGAAGCCGTCGGGAACGGCAAAGGCCAGCCGCGACTCGCCCGCGATGCGCGCGCGCACCGGCGGACCGGTGGGATCTTCCACGCCGCCTGCGGGTTCCGGCTTGTCCGGCGTGGGACGGGGCGGCGGCTGCTTGAAGACGTCGGGAGGCGGACGTTCGAAGAACGTCTCTTCGCTGATCGACTGCGGCGGGAAGTGGACGATGAGCGTGGCGGCGCCGTCGCCAGCTTTCTTCAGGCGGGGCGGCTGGCCCGGCGTGACCGTCAGGTTGCGCAGCTCCAGCCGCAAGACCAGCAGATCGGCCGGGCGCAGCACGGCATGGCCGGGGCGGGTGCCGTCGAAGAAATTGCGGTTGGAATTGGGGGCCAAAACAGGAATGTTCAGCCTTCTGGTGACCATGCCAGTTCTCCTGCAAATAAGGAAACCCAGGAACGAAATCCTGCACGTCCAGCTACCTGCGAATCGAACTGCCAATGTGGCGAAAATTATCGTTGTGTTGCGTTAGTAGTCAACAACGCACGGGCCTGCGGCAGCGGCGGCCGCGACAGCGCCGGTTTGAGAATCCGGATGTGGCCGAAAGATGTAGAAGAGGCAAGCCTTCGCTGGGGAAGCTCATGCTTTGCATGAGACTTTTGCCGCCATCTTCAGACACGGGAAGGGGTACGGCGGGGCCTATCCGCATGGGGGACGGGTGGCCGTCAGCGGAATTTATTTTGTACGAATGCGTAACGGCTACGGCCCCGGAAATCACGCCATCCGCGGCCGGGCCGGGATCTCAACTGGCGACCGCGGGCGCGCCGCCCAGCGCCTCCAGGCATTCCGCCAGCGGAGGAATGGCGCTGGCCAGCGCCTGGACGGTTTGCGCGTCAACCTTGGCCAAGGGCGGAATCTCGGCCAGCACGCGCACGTCGCCAAAGCGTTCGATGGCTTCCTTGTTGCCCGCCGAGAGCGGCCCGCTCATGATCACGCCCAGCACCGGAATGCCGCGGCGCTTGAGGGCCTCAAGGCTGAGCAGGGTGTGGTTGATGGTGCCCAGTCCGCTGCGGGCGGCCAGCACCACCGGCATGTCCAGCCGCGCAATCAAGTCGATCATCATGTGGGTGTCGTCGATCGGCACGTAGAGGCCGCCCGCGCCTTCCACCACCAGCGGCGCCTGCGTGGCCGGCGGGACGATGCTGGTGGCGTCGACGATGGCGTCTTCCAGCGTGGCCGCGGCCCAGGGCGACAGCGGCGCCTGCAGCACGTAGGCCGGCAGGTGCAGGCGTTCGGGCGGCAGCCCGGCCAGTTGCGCCACGGTTTCGGTGTCGCCGGGTTCTTCGGCCACGCCCGTCTGCACGGGCTTCCAATAGTCGGCGTTCCAGGCGCGCGCCAGGATCGCGGACACCAGGGTCTTGCCGATGCCGGTGTCAGTGCCGGTCACGAAGACGCCGGCGGGGGACTGGTTTGATTTTTTCCACATACCGTAGGCCAGGTGATAGGTCACCCCGGCTCCTTGTTCGTCAAACGCCGCCAGCACCCGCCGCAGTTGCGCTGCGCCCAGTGGCGCGCGTCCAGGAGCGGGCGTGGTGGCGCCTATGCCTTTCAGGGCGCGCAGGAAATGCAGCCCGTCAGGATGATTTTGTATCAGCCGTTCGCTGCGCACGCCACCCGCCAGATTGCCCCTGTCCGGATGGATGGCGGCGGCGGCCGGATAGCGCGGCGTGGCGGGGGCAAGCCCCGCCGCGGCATGCGCGGCCTGCCACTCGTGGAAGGTGCCGTCCGCCAGCGTCGCCACCGCCAGGCAGCCGCCCGGCGCGAGCAGCGCGGCCAGCCGGCCCAGCCCGGCGTTGAGGTCGGAGAACCATTGCACCGCCAGGCTGGAGCAGATCAGGTCGTAGCCGCCTTCGAGTCCGGCGGGATGCTCGCCGTCCAGCAATTGGTAGCGGGCCCGGCCAGGCAGTGAGGGGCCGCGCTGCGCGGCCGCGAGCATGCCGGGGGCGATGTCGGTGACGGTCCAGTCGGCGGGACCGATGCGGCGCGCCAGCGCCTGGGTCAGCAGGCCGGTGCCGCAACCGATTTCCAGGATGCGGGGGCGGCGCGGCAGGGGCAGCAGGGCGATATCGCCGGCCAGCCGCTCGGCAGCCAGCCGCTGGACGGACGCGTGGTCTTCATAGGCGGGTGCGGCGGCGCCAAAGCGCGCGCCGATGCCGGCGTTGCGGAGGGCTTGCGTCATGCGGCGCGCGCCAGGCCGTCAATGAAGGCGCGGATGCGCTCCGCGCACCAGTGCGCGTCCGACACTGGCAGCAGGTGGCCGCCGCGTGTCCGCATATGGATCTCCGCGCCGGCCCCGCCGGCAAAGACCGCCTGCGTCATGGCCTGAGGCACGATGGGGTCGTCGGCGCCAGCCAGGACCAGCAGCGGCACGGGCAGCGCCGCCAGGGCCTCGCGCCGGTCTTCGTCGCGCAGGACTTCCAGGTCGCGCGTCAGCGGCGCAAGTTGCGGGTCGCCGAAATCGGTCGCGTCGCCGCAGCGCTGGCGGAAGTCGCGCAGCACCGCCGCGGCGTCAGCGGACAGGCGCCGGGACATGCGTTCCAGCACGCGCGGCGCCACGCCGGCCTCGAAGCCGGGGCCGGCCGCGAAGCGGGCGAAGCCGTTGATCGACACCAGGCCGAGGCAGTCTTGCGGCTGTCCGCGCAAGAGGCGCAGCAGGCCCAGCGAATGGCCAATGGCGATCACCGGGCCGGCCAAGACCGGCTCCTGCGCCGGCCCGAAATAGCCCGCGTCGAAGACGGCTTGCGGCCAGTCTTCGAGTTCAGCGCGCAGCGGCGCCCAGACCGAAGCGTCGAAGGCCCAGCCGTGTACGAACAGCAGGGTGGGGCGGGGCATGCCGGCTTGCATGGAGACGGCGGTCATCACGCCAGCGCGGCGGCGAAACCGTCGATCAGGCGCGCCACGTCCACATCGCGGTGCGCCGCGCTCAGGGTGACGCGCAGGCGGCTGGTGCCGACGGGGACGGTGGGCGGGCGGATCGCCACGGCCAGCAGGCCGCGCTGCTCCAGCCCCGAGGCCAGTTCCAGGGCGCGGGCTTCGTCGCCCACGATGGCCGGCACGATCTGGGTGGACGAAGCCCCCGTGTCCAGCCCCATGCCGCGCAGCGCGGCGCGCAGATTGTCGCCCGCAGCCGCCAGGCGGGCGCGTTCGGCGTCCAGCGTGGGCACCAGGTCCAGCGCCGCGTCCATGGCGCCCAGCACCGCGGGCGGCAGCGCCGTGGTGTAGATGAAGCCCGAGCAGGCGTTGATCAGGTAGTCGCACAGCGCGCGCGAACCGGCGACGTAGGCGCCGAATCCGCCCAGCGCCTTGCTGAACGTGCCCATGGCCAGGTCGATGCGGCCGGGCGCCAGCCCTGCCAGCCCCATGCCGCGCGGACCCAGCACGCCGGTGGCGTGCGCTTCGTCCAGGTAGACGAAGGCGCGGTAACGGTCGGCCAGGGTTGCCAGCCGTTCCACGTCGGTCCGGTCGCCGTCCATGCTGAATACGCTTTCGGTGACGATGAATCGCGACACGGGCTGGCCGGCCGCGCTCTCCGCCTTGGCGGCCAGCAGGCTTTCCAGATGAGCCAGGTCGTTGTGCCGGAAGCGGATCTGCTTCACGCCCGCCGCCTGGCAACCATGGTGCAGGCTGGCGTGGTTGAGCTTGTCGGCATACAGCTCGACCTCGCCCTGGCTGGCGGCCGCGCGCAGCAGGGCGGGCAGTACGGCGGCGTTGGCCTGCCAGCCCGAGGCCAGCAGCAGCGCGGCCTCGGTGCCTTTCAGCCGGGCCAGCTTGGCTTCCACCTGTTCGTGCAGGTCCAGATTGCCGGTCACCAGGCGCGACGCCTGGGCGCCCGCGCCGTGGCGGGCCGCCCATTCGCGCGAGCGCTCGACCAGCAGCGGATGCCGCGACAGGCCGAGGTAATCGTTGCTGGAGAAGTTCAGGACCGGCTCGCCCTCGAGGACGAGGCGTCCCGGAGCGGCGGCGGAGGCCGTGCGCAGGCGGCGGCGCACGCGGCGCGCTTGCGCGCGCGCCAGTTCGGAGGAGAAAAGCGGATCCAGCTTGGACATCTATATTTCCTGCAGCGGCCGGGCAGGGGGGGGAGGCCGCGCCAGGCCGTAGAATGCGGGCCATTGTAGTGGAGGCGGGCGTGGCCCTTGTTCCGGCCGGATGCGCCGGGCGGCCCCCCGGGGCGCGCCGCCGGTATCGAGAGGTGAATCATGTACACGCCCGACTGGGTGGCCCAGGGCCAGCCCCATATCTGGCTACCCTATGCCCAAATGAAGACGGCCACGCCGCCGCTGCCCGTGGTGCGCAGCCATGGCAGCCGGCTTGAACTGGCCGACGGCCGCAGCCTGATCGATGGCGTCGCGTCCTGGTGGACGGCCTGCCATGGGTACAACCACCCGCACATCGCCCAGGCCGTGCGCGCGCAGCTGGACGCCATGCCGCACGTCATGTTCGGCGGGCTGACCCATGAGCCGGCGCTGACCCTGGCGCGCCGGCTGGCCGCCATGCTGGGGCCGGGACTGGACCGCGTCTTCTACACCGATTCCGGCTCGGTGGCGGTGGAAGTCGCCATGAAGATGGCGCTGCAGTTCTGGCTGAACCAGGGAGAACGCGGCCGCGGCCGTTTCCTGGCGTTCCGCGGCGGCTATCACGGCGACACCTTCGGCACCATGGCAGTGTGCGATCCGGACGAGGGCATGCACAGCCTGTACCGCGGCATGCTGGCCGAACACGACATCGTCGACCTGCCGCGCAGCGAGGCCGAACTGGCCGCGCTGGAGGCGCACCTGGAAGTCCATGCTTCCCGGCTGGCCGGCATCCTGGTCGAGCCGCTGGTGCAGGGCGCGGGCGGCATGCTGCTGCACGACCCGGAAGTGCTGCGCCGTCTGCGCCGCCTGGCCGACCGCCACGGCCTGCTGCTGATCTTCGACGAGATCTTCACCGGCTTCGGCCGCACCGGCACGATGTTCGCCTTCGAGCAGGCCGGCATCCGCCCGGACATCGTGACCTTGTCCAAGGCGCTGACCGGCGGCACCTTGCCGCTGGCCGCCACGGTGGCCAGCAGCCGGGTGTTCGAGGCCTTCTGGTCCGATGACCCCTCGCACGCGCTGATGCACGGCCCCACCTTCATGGGCAACGCGCTGGCCTGCGCCGCGGCCAACGCCTCGCTGGATCTCTTCGAGACTGAACCGCGGCTGGCGCAGGCGCAATCGATCTCCGCGAGCCTGGCCGCGGGCCTGGAACCGTGCCGCGAGCTGCCCTGGGTGCGCGACGTGCGCGTGCTGGGCGCGATCGGCGTGGTCGAGCTGGACGGCATCGCCGACCGCGAGGGCCTGAAGCGGCGCCTGGTCGACGCCGGCGTGTGGGTGCGGCCGTTCGGCAATGTGGTCTACCTGACGCCGGCGCTGACCATCGCCGAGGACGATCTCGCCAGCCTGATGCGGGCGGTGGTCGAGGTGCTGCGCCGCCAGCGCCCCTGAGCCGGATCGCGTCCGGCCCGCGTGGCCGGGGCAAACCCGCCGGACCTGCCTTGATCCAGATCAAGGCAGCTTTGTAACGCGCTGGGTAACATCGGCGCATGCGAGCAAAATCGATCTTCGCCGTCCCGGCCGCCCTGTCCGACGCCGACCGCCAGCAGCGCCGCCATGCGCTGGTGCGCCTGTCGCTGGCGTGGCTGGCCATGATGCAGGTGATGATGTTCGCCTGGCCCGGCTACCTGCGGCATGAAAGCATGCCGGCCGATGCGCTGGAAACGCTGGACTGGGCCATCGTGCTGATGAACTGGGCCAGCTTCGCGCTGACCGTGCCCGTGGTGGTCTATTCGGCCTGGCCGATCTGGCGCCACGCGGGCGACAACCTGCGCCATGGCCGCGCCGGCATGGACGTGCCGGTGGCCCTGGGCATCGTCGCCGCCTTCATCCCCAGCGTCCACGCCACCTACACGGGGCGCGGCGAGGTCTACTTCGATTCGGTCACGATGTTCGTGGCCTTCCTGCTGACCGCGCGCTATCTGGAGCTGTGCGCCCGCCAGTCCTTCGGCGGCGCGGCAGGCGGCTTGCGCCACGAGCGCGTGGAGGCGCAGCGCCTGGAGCTGGGCGCGCGCGCCGACCGGCTGGCCTCGCGCTTCGTCATGGTCCAGGTCGCGTTGGCGCTGGCCGCCGCGGCCGCCTGGGCCTACATCGATGCGGCGCACAGCATTCCGGTGATGGTGGCGTTGCTGGTGATGAGCTGTCCCTGCGCCATGTCGATGGCGGTGCCCACCGCCATGGCCTCCGCCCATTCGGCGCTGGCCGCCCATCCCAATATGTCCGACGCGGCGCTGGACGAGTTGCTGGGCGAGGCGCGGCGCCGCGCTCGCCAGAACCTGTACGGATCGGTGGTCTGGCACCTGCTGATGACCCCGCTGGCGCTGGTTGGCTGGGTCACGCCGTGGCTGGCCGCGATCACCATGCTGGTGTCCTCGCTGGCGGTCGCCTACAACTCGTGGCGCTTGTGCCGCCGCGACTGGGCCGGCGCGCCGGCGCCCGCCGCCGCGCTGGAAACGGCGCAATGACCATCCTCTATCTGCTTCTGCCCCTGTCCCTGCTGTTCGTGCTGGCCATCGGGGTGTCGCTGTGGTGGGCCGTTTTCAACGGCCAGTACGACGACACCGATGACGCCGGCCGCGCCATCCTGCTCGACGACGACAGCGGACCCGCCAGCCGCGGCTGAGCGGCGCGTTTGATTTCGCGCCTGGACCCGTTGCGCCGGCGCCGCGTTCCCCACCGTGTAACCAGATGCTTGATCCAGATCAACGCTGCCTTGTTTGACTAGTCCCATCATTGCAGCCTGGAGCTATCTGTAACTTTAGGGGAAGGGCGATGAACGATTGCGCCGCAATCGCAAGCAAGGCCGACACCTTCAACTACAAGATCGTGAGGCAATTCGCGCTCATGACGGTAGTGTGGGGCATCGTCGGCATGGCTGTGGGCGTTTTTCTCGCTGCGCAGCTTATCTGGCCGCAGCTGAACTTTGACACCGCATGGCTGAGCTATGGCCGCCTGCGCCCGCTGCACACCAACGCGGTGATCTTCGCGTTCGGCGGCAGCGCGTTGTTTACGACGTCGTACTACGTGGTCCAGCGCACCTGTCAGGCGCGCCTGTTCTGCGGCCCGCTGGCCGCGTTCACGTTCTGGGGCTGGCAGATCGTCATCGTCGCCGCCGCCATCACCTTGCCCATGGGTTTCACCAGCAGCAAGGAATACGCCGAACTCGAATGGCCCATCGACATCCTGATCACCCTGGTCTGGGTGGCTTACGCCATCGTGTTCTTCGGCACCATCGTCAAGCGCCGTTCCAAGCACATCTACGTGGCCAACTGGTTCTTCGGCTCGTACATCCTGACCATCGCCATCCTGCACATCTTCAATAACATCGAAATGCCGGTGTCGATGTGGAAGTCCTACTCCGCCTACTCGGGCGTGCAGGACGCCATGGTGCAGTGGTGGTACGGCCATAACGCCGTGGGCTTCTTCCTGACCACCAGCTTCCTGGGCATGATGTATTACTTCGTGCCCAAGCAGGCCGGCCGTCCCATCTATTCCTACCGCCTGTCCATCGTCCACTTCTGGGCGCTGGCCTTCACCTACATGTGGGCGGGCCCGCACCACCTGCTGTACACCTCGCTGCCCGACTGGACCCAGTCGCTGGGCATGACCTTCTCGCTGATCCTGCTGGCGCCGTCCTGGGGCGGCATGATCAACGGCATCATGACGCTGCAGGGCGCCTGGTACAAACTGCGCACCGATCCGATCCTGAAGTTCATGGTGACGGCCCTGTCGTTCTACGGCATGTCGACCTTCGAAGGCTCGATGATGTCGATCCGCACGGTCAACGCGCTGTCGCACTACACGGACTGGACCATCGGCCACGTGCACTCCGGCGCGCTGGGCTGGGTCGCCATGATCTCCTTCGGTTCGCTCTACTACTTGATCCCGCGTCTCTACGGCCGCGAGAAGATGTACAGCGTCAAGGCCATTGAACTGCACTTCTGGATCGCGACCATCGGCGTGGTGCTGTACATCGCCGCCATGTGGATCGCCGGCGTGCAGCAGGGCCTGATGTGGCGCGACACCGCCAGCGACGGCACCCTGGTCTACAGCTTCGTCGAGGAACTGAAGACGCGCGTCCCGTACTACCTGATCCGTTTGCTGGGCGGCACCTTGTTCCTGTCGGGTGTGTTCGTCATGGCCTGGAACGTGTGGATGACGGTGCGCGGCGCGCAGCCGGTCAATCCCGCGATTCCGCAAGACGATCCCCATGCCGCTCGCCAGCCGGTCCCCGTGACCGCCGCGCCGGCCACCGTTTGACGAGGACATCATGGCCAACCATAAATCTGGTTTCTTTTCCCACCAGACGCTCGAGAAGAACATCGGCTGGATGATCATCGCCAGCATCCTGGTGGTGTCCTTCGCGGGCCTGGTCCAGATCGTGCCGCTGTTCTTCCAGCACAGCACGACCCAGCCCATCGCGGGCGTGGAACCCTACAGCCCGCTGCGCCTGATGGGCCGCGACGTCTACATCCGCGAAGGCTGCGTCGGCTGCCATTCGCAGCAGGTGCGGGTGCTGGCGGCCGAAGTGCAGCGCTACGGCCCGTACTCGGTGGCCTCGGAATCGGTCTTCGACCATCCCTTCCTGTGGGGCTCCAAGCGCACCGGTCCCGATCTGGCGCGCGTGGGCGAACGCTATTCGGATGACTGGCACCGCATCCACCTGCGCGACCCGCGCAAGGTGGTGCCGGAATCCAACATGCCCGCCTATCCCTGGCTGGAAAAGACGGTCATCACCGGCGAGAACGTGAGCGACCGCATGCGCGCCCTGCGCACGCTGGGCGTGCCCTACACCGACGAGGAAATCGCCGCGGCGCCCAAGGCCATCGAAGGCAAGACCGAGGAAGACGCGCTGGTCGCCTACCTGCAAGGGTTGGGCGTGGGCGTGCGCAAGGCCGAGCAGGCCAGGAAGGCGGAAGAGGCCAAGAAGGCCGCCGCGCAACCCGCGGCACAGCCCGCGACCCAAGCCGCCGCGCCCGCGGCCGCGGGAGGCTGACCATGCTGGGCTATCTGAGCGCAGTCGTCACCGCCATTTCGATGGCAACTTTCTTCGGCATCGTCTGGTGGGCCTGCTCGCGCGGCCGCCAGAGCGCCAACCGCGAATCGGCCATGCTGCCGTTCGCACTGCCCGATGAGTTCGGACAGGGACAACAAGATGGAGCGAATCGGTCATGAGCGATTTCGTTAATGGCTTCTGGGGATATTTCATCTCGATCGTCGCGGTGGGCGGCGTGGTCTGGTGCGTGTGGCTGCTGTACACGCAGCGCCGCTGGCTCAGCACCAAGCCGGCCAACGGCAAGGTCGAGGACACGGGCCACGTCTGGGACGGCGACCTGACCGAGCTGAACAACCCGGTGCCGGGCTGGTGGACCTGGATGTACCTGCTGGCCTGCGCCTTCGCGCTGGGCTACCTGTTCTTCATGCCGGGCCTGGGTGAGTACAAGGGCCAACTGGGCTACAGCAGCACCGAGGAAGTGGCCAGGCAGCAGGCCAAGATGGCCGAAGCCGTGCGTCCGATCTACGCGCGCTTCGAAACCATGGACATTCCGCAGATCGCCCAGGATCCGGGCGCCCGCGAAATCGGCCAGCGCCTGTTCCTGAACACCTGCGCGCAATGCCATGGCTCGGACGCCAAGGGCGGCCCCAGCTTTCCCAACCTGGCCGACGGCGACTGGCTGCACGGCGGCTCGCCTGAAGCCATCACGCAGACCATCACGCAGGGCCGCGTGGGCGTGATGCCGCCCTGGAAGGCCGCGATCGACGCCAAGACGGCGGCCGACATCGCCCAGTACGTGCGTTCGCTGTCGGGCCTCACGGCAGATCCGGTCCGCGTGTTCCGCGGCAAGCGCGAGTTCGCCAACTACTGCGTGGCCTGTCACGGCGTCGACGGCAAGGGCAACCAGGCGCTGGGCGCGCCCAACCTGACGGACGATGTCTGGCTCTACGGCAGCTCGGAAGCCACCATCGTCAAGACCATCCTGGATGGCCGCGACAACCGCATGCCGGCGCATGGCGACATCCTGACGCCGGAGCAGATCAAGATCCTGACGGCCTGGGTCTGGGGCTTGTCGAACAAGCCCGAAGCGACGGCAGGCGCCGCGCCGGGCACGGTAACGAAGTAAAGGCTTTACAGCGCGTTTTTGGGGGCCGCGCCTGGCGTGGCCCCCATATCACTGGACATACAGCAGGGAGCAGGAAATGGAAGATGGGTCAGCCGCAAGGACCGGCAATTCGCCTGACGGTGACCCGCCGCCCTGGCGGCCGCACGTAAAGCCGCCGCGCCCCGGGACGGAAACCCTGGAGCAGACGCTGGCGGGCGTGCGCAGCAAGATCTACCCCCGGTCCGTCAGCGGCATCTTCGCCCGCTGGCGCATCGCATTCGTCTTTCTCACCCAGCTGATTTTCTATGGCCTGCCCTGGCTGCAATGGAACGGCCGCCAGGCCGTGCTGTTCGACCTGGGCGCGCGCAAGTTCTATCTCTTCGGCCTGGTGCTGTGGCCGCAGGACGTGGTCTACCTGGCGGTGCTGCTGGTGATTTCGGCGCTGGCGCTGTTCCTGTTCACCGCGGTGGCGGGGCGGCTGTTCTGCGGCTACGCCTGTCCGCAGACCGTCTATACCGAAATCTTCATGTGGATCGAGCGCAAGGTCGAAGGCGACCGCGTCGCGCGCATCCGCCTGGACGAATCGCCCTGGACCTGGCGCAAGGCGCGCCTGAAGATCACCAAGCATTTCCTGTGGATCGCGCTGGCCTGGTGGACGGGTTCCACCTTCATCGGCTACTTCGCGCCCATCCGCGAACTGGGCCATGAGCTGTTCGCGCTGCAACTCGGCCCCTGGCAGTGGTTCTGGATGCTGTTCTACGGCTTCGCCACCTGGGGCAACGCCGGCTTCATGCGCGAATCCGTGTGCAAGTACATGTGCCCCTACGCGCGCTTCCAGAGCGTGATGGTGGACCCCGACACCTTCGTGGTCACCTACGACAAGCGCCGCGGCGATCCGCGCGGCGGCCGCTCGCGCAAGGTGGACCACAAGGCCGCCGGGCTGGGCGATTGCGTCGATTGCAGCCTGTGCGTGCAGGTCTGTCCGACCGGCATCGATATCCGCGACGGCCTGCAGTACATGTGCATAGGCTGCGGCGCCTGTATCGATGCCTGCGAACAGGTCATGGACAAGATGCAGTACGAGCCCGGCCTGATCCGCTATACCTCGGAACGCGCCATGCTGGACGGCTTGTCCGCCAAGAGCGCGCGCTCCCATCTGCTGCGCCCGCGCGTGCTGATCTACGGCACGCTGATCCTGGCGCTGGCCATCGCCTTCGTCGCATCGCTGGCCATGCGCAACCCCCTGCGGGTGGACGTGATCCGCGACCGCGGCGCGCTGGGGCGCGAAGTGGCCGGCGGCATGATCGAAAACGTGTACCGCCTGCAGATCATCAATACCTCCGACCAGCCGATGCGCCTGCAGCTCTCGGCCGACGGCATGCCCGGCCTGAAGGTGATGACCGGACAGCAAGGTTCGGACACCGTCGACGTCGAGGCCGCGGCCAACAAGCTGGTGCCCATGGTCATCCGCGCGCCGGCCGGCGCCGAGCCCGGCGCCCATGCCATCACGCTGCGCGCGCGCGGCCAGGACGGCGAGAGCCGTGCGGTCGAGACCGACGAGCCCGCCAGCTTCTACGTACCCGACTGAATACTGAAAAGGACAAGCCCATGACCGCCGCCCAACCCGCCAAGACCGCCAAGCCCTGGTATCGCGAGCCCTGGCCCTGGATCCTGATGGCCGGCCCGTTCGCGGCCATGATAGGCTGCTTCGTCACGATCTATTTCGCTTTCACCAATTTCAGCAACCAGCCGATCCAGGAGGGCGTGGTCAAGCGCGGCCTGGTCATCGAGCAGGCGGCGCCCAGCGCCAATCCGTAACCGGGGAGAACACAGATGGGCTTGCGATCGTTGATGTGGATCCTGTGGCCGTCCTTCATGGCGGCCGCGGCGGGGAGCGCGCTGATCTTCGCCCTGATCGATCCCCTGGACGTGGCGATCTTCGGGCATGTGCCCACCGGGCGCACCGGTTTCTACACGGTGGCTTTCTTCGTGCTGTGGGTGATGGCGGGGCTGTCCAGCACGCTGACCGCGTACCTGATGCCCAAGGCCGAGGAGCCCGAGGACCTGTAGCCAGGGCGCGGCGCTGCCGCAGCCCCGGGGCCGTCGCAGGCGGCGGCTTATACCTTCTTCACAAACTCCGACTTCAGGCTCATCGCCCCGAAGCCGTCGATCTTGCAATCGATGTCGTGGTCGCCATCGACCAGGCGGATGCCCTTGACCTTGGTGCCCATCTTGACCACGCCGCCGGAACCCTTGAGTTTCAGGTCCTTGATGACGGTGACGGTGTCGCCGTCCTGCAGCACATTGCCGGCCGAATCGCGGTAGACGCGGGCGGCTTCATCGGCAGATTCCGCGGCCTGCGCCGGCCATTCATGCGCGCATTCCGGGCAGACGTACAGGGCGCCGTCTTCATAGGTGTATTCGGACTGGCATTTGGGACAGGCGGGCAGTGCGCTCACGTGTGGACCTCAGTGTAAAAAACGCGCGATGCGCAACACGCGATTGTACTGCGCCGCATGCTGTTTTCTCCTGCGCCGCGGGCGTTTTCCCCCTTTGCATTGCGCGCTCTCAAGCCGCTGCGTCGCCGTGCAGCAAGCCCACGAAATGCCTAGCCGCGGCGCTCAGCGGCCGGTCGCGCGGCACGATGCTGCCGAAGGCCGTCAGGCTCTGCCGGATCTGGTAGGGCAGTATCGCCAGGAGACCATGCGCCGCATAGCGGCTGGCCACCGATTCCGGAATCACGCCCAGCATCGTGGACTTCATCGCCAGGTTGGTCGTGGTCAGGATGGAGGCCGATTCGATCAGGCCCTTGGGCGTGGCGGCATCGTGCGAGCGGAACTCCTGTTCGATGACGTCGCGCATCGGACTGCCATGCGGCTGCAATACCCAGGGATAGGCCAGCATGGCCTCGAAGCTCACGCGCTTGCGGCCGGCCAGCGGATGGTCCACCGCCGCGATCACGGACAGCGCTTCATCGCCGATGGGGCGGAACACGTACTGGCTGTCCGACGGCGTCAGCATGCGGCCGATCACCACGTCCAGCTTGCCTTCGTTCATGCGGCCCATCAGCAGGTCGCTGGTGCCGGTGGAAATCTCCACCGCGAGCAGCGGGTAAGTCTCTTTCAGGCGCAGCAGGGCGTCGGTCAGGTGGCCGGGCGAAGCCGCCATGATGCTGCCGATGAACAGCTTGCCCGCGCTGCCCAGGCGCAGCTCCTCCAGTTCGCGCGCCAGCGACGAGACCGTGCCGCGCATGCCCCGGAAGTACCCCATCACGCATTCGCCCGCCGCGGTCAGCGCAAGGCCCCGGCCGACCCGTCCGTACAGCGGCTGGCCGATGGCCAGTTCCAGTTCATGCAGCATCTTGCTGGCTGCGGACTGGGTCATGTTGAGCTGGTTGGCGGCGGCGCGCAGCGTGCCGCGCTCCTCGATCGCCAGCAGCAGGACGATCTGCCGCATGCGCAGCCGGGCCAGCAGGGCAGGGACGTGGATCGCGCGTTCCATGATTGATCGCCTCAGGTGAACGATTGGTGCAAAAGTTTCATTTTACGGAAACAGCACTTCTTTCTAAGATGGACCCACAAAAGATTGCCCCCGCAAGGGCAAAAAAACATCAACCAAGGAGACAACCATGAAGACTCGGCTATTGGCCGCGATGGCGGCTGGCGCCCTGTGCCTGTCGGCCCTGGCGCCCGTCCAGGCGCAGACCGCAGACTGGCCCAACAAGCCCCTGCGCCTGCTGGTGGGATCCGCGCCGGGCGGCGGCACCGACGCCATGGCGCGCGCCGTGGCGGACAAGCTGGGGCCCTTGCTCAAGCAGACCGTGGTGGTCGAGAACAAGCCGGGCGCGTCGAACACGCTGGCGGCCGACCTGGCGGCCAAGTCCACGGACGGCCACACCATGGTGATGGGGGTGTCGACCGCCCATGCCATCGCGCCGCACCTGCTGAAGCTGGGCTATGACAACGACCGCGACCTGACGCCGGTGGTGTTCGTGGGCGCCGTGCCCAACATCCTGGTGGTCAACAACGACGTGCCGGCCAAGTCGGTGCAGGAATTGATCGCCTTGCTCAAGACCAAGCCCGGCACCTACAACTTCGCCAGCAGCGGTTCCGGCAGCACCCAGCACATCGCCGCCGAGCTGTTCAAGGACGCCACCGGCGTGCAGATGATCCACATCCCGTACCGCGGCAGCGGCCCGGCGCTGGTGGACCTGATGGGCGGGCAGGTGCAGATCGCGTTCGAGACCGCGTCTTCCGTGATCCCCCATATCAAGAGCGGCAAGGTGCGCGCGTTGGCCGTGCTGAGCGCCAAGCGCAACGCCCAGCTGCCCGACGTGCCGACCATGGCCGAGGCCGGCGTGCCGGGCGTGGAAATGAGCGCCTGGTACGGCATCTACATGCCCAGCGCCACGCCCGCCGCCAATCAGAAGCGCATCCATGACGCCGTCAACGGCATCCTGGCCCTGCCCGACACGCAGACCCGCCTGCAGGCGATCGGCGCCGATATCAACCCGATGAGCCAGGAGCAGTTCGCGCAGTTCCACAAGAGCGAGAACCAGCGCTACGCCGGCGTCATCAAGAAGAACAACATTTCCGTGGAATGACCCAGACATGAGCACGCAGCAGAAACCCGTCATTGCCCTGACCCTGGGCGACCCCGCCGGCATCGGCGCCGAACTGATCGCCCGCCTGCTGGCCAGGCCCGAAGCCACGCAGCAGGCGAACATCGTGCTGGTGGGCGACGAGTGGCTGTGGCGCGAAGGCCGGCGGGTGGCGGGTGTGCAGGTCGCCACCCAGCCCGTGGACAGCATCGAGGCGGTGCGCGGCCGGCCGGACACCGGCGCGCCCGCCTGGCTGGGGGTGGACACCATCAAACCCGGCCAGGTGCATGTGGGTCAGGCCGAGGCCGCGGGCGGCGCGTCGGTGCTGCGGGTGCTCAACGCCTGCATGGACGCGGCGCGCGACGGCCACGTCGACGCCATCTGTTTCGCGCCCTTGAACAAGTACGCCATGAAGCTGGGCGGCCTGGGGCATGACGACGAGTTGCACCATTTTGCGCAGTACCTGGGCGTGACCGGCTACTTCTGCGAGTTCAACACCCTGGGCGACCTGTGGACCTCGCGCGTGTCCTCGCATATCCCGCTGAAGGACGCGGCGGCGGCGCTCAGCATCGACGGCATCAAGGACGCCACCCGACTGATCTACCGTTCGCTGCAGGCCAACGGCATTGCCGAGCCGCGCGTGGCGGTGGCGGCCTTCAATCCGCATGGCGGCGACGGCGGCACCTGCGGCCGCGAAGAGGTGGACATCATCGCGCCGGCCGTGCGGCAACTGAATGAAGAGGGGCTGCCGGTGCAGGGGCCGTTCCCCGCCGACACCATCTTCCTGAAGGCCCAGGCCGGCGAGTTCCAGGCCATCGTCACCATGTACCACGACCAGGGCCAGATCGCGATCAAGCTGCTGGGCTTCTCGCGCGGCGTGACGGTGCAGGGCGGCCTGCCCATCCCCATCACCACGCCGGCCCACGGCACGGCGTACGACATCGCAGGCCTCGGCCGCGCCAACCTGGACGCCACCTGGCAGGCCTTTCTCATCGCCTGCCGCATGGGCCTGTCGCACCGCGCCGCGCGGACGCAGGCCGGCTGATCCGCCGCTTTCATTCCATACCCTTATTCCAAGCAGGAACTCCTCATGAAGATCAAATCCGTCCGCGCCCGCGTCTACGAGTGGACCGGCAAGACCGTGCCGCCGCAGGGCAATTTCTGCTCCAACGCCATGGACCTGCTGTATTCCAAGCAGGAAACCATGAGCACCTTCCGCTTCCATGGCTGGACCGTGGTCGAGGTGGAGACGGACGACGGCATCGTGGGCCTGGGCAACGTGGCGCTGGCGCCGCGCGTGGCCAAGGCCATCATCGACCAGTACCTGGCCCCGCTGGTGATCGGGCAGGATCCCTGGGACTACGAATACCTGTGGCAGCGCATGTATCGGTCCACCCATGCCTGGGGCCGCAAGGGCGTGACCATGGCGGCGATCTCGGCGGTGGACCTGGCCATCTGGGACATCCTGGGCAAGTCGGTGAACAAGCCGGTCTTCAAGCTGCTGGGCGGCCGCACCAAGGAAAAGATCCCGGTCTATTACTCCAAGCTCTATCGCACCGACCTGAAGGCCATGCAGGAAGAGGCCCAGACCTATCTGGACCAGGGCTTCACCGCTTTCAAGATGCGCTTCGGCTATGGCCCGGCGCACCTGCAGAAAGGCGTGTCGGAGAACCTGAAGTCGGTGGAGGCGGTGCGCGAGGTGATCGGCTACGACACCGACCTGATGCTGGAGTGCTACATGGGCTGGAATCTGGAGTACGCCAAGCGCATCCTGCCCAAGCTGGAGAAGTTCGAGCCGCGCTGGCTGGAGGAACCCGTCATCGCCGACGACATCGACGGCTATGTGGAACTGAACCAGCTCACCTCGATCCCGATCTCCGGCGGCGAACACGAATTCTCGCTCTACGGCTTCAAGCAGCTGCTGGACCGCAAGGCGGTGTCGGTGGTGCAGTACGACACCAACCGCGTCGGCGGCATCACGGCGGCGCACAAGATCAACGCGCTGTGCGAGGCCTACAGCGTGCCGGTGGTGCCGCATGCCGGCCAGATGCACAACTACCACCTGACCATGAGCACGCTGGCCTCGCCCATGAGCGAGTACTTCCCCATGTTCGACGTGGAGGTCGGCAACGAACTGTTCTATTACATCTTCGATGGCGAGCCGGTGGCCAAGGAAGGCTTCATCGACCTGGACGACGACAAGCCGGGGCTGGGCCTGACGCTGAAGACCGAATACCTCAAAGACTTCAACATCATCGAATAACATGGCTACCTACCAGAACCCGCGCTATCGCGGCATCTTCCCGGTCGTGCCCACCACCTTCACCGAATCCGGCGAGCTGGACCTTCCCAGCCAGAAGCGGGCCGTGGATTTCATGATCGACTCGGGCGTCGACGGGCTTTGCATCCTGGCCAATTTTTCCGAGCAGTTCGTGCTGTCTGACGACGAGCGCGAAGTCCTGACGCGGACCATCCTGGAGCACGTCGCCGGCCGCGTGCCGGTGATCGTGACCACCACGCACTTCAGCACCCAGGTCTGCGCCGCGCGCAGCCGTCGCGCGCAGGAGCAGGGCGCCGCGATGCTGATGATCGTGCCGCCTTACCATGGCGCGACGATCCGCGTGTCCGAGGAACAGGTGACGGGATTCTTCCAGCGCGTGTCGGACGCGGTGGACATCCCCATGATGATCCAGGACGCGCCGGTCGCCGGCACGCCGTTGTCGGCCGCGGCGCTGGCGCGGATGGCGCGCGAGATCGAGCACGTCGCCTACTTCAAGATCGAGACCGCGGGCGCGGCCTCCAAGCTGCGCGACCTGATCGCGCTGGGCGGGGACACCGTGGAAGGACCCTGGGACGGCGAGGAAGCCATCACGCTGCTGCCCGACCTGGATGCCGGCGCCACCGGCTCCATGACCGGCGGCGGTTTCGCCGATGGCCTGCGGCCCATCATCGAGGCCCACCGCGCGGGCAAGCGCGACGAGGCCTACCGCCTGTACGAGCGCTGGCTGCCCCTGATCAATTACGAGAACCGGCAGGGCGGCATCCTCACGGCCAAGGCCTTGATGAAGGCCGGCGGCGTGATCGCCTGCGATGCGCCGCGGCACCCGTGGCCGGCCATGCGCGCGGAGGTCCGGCAGGGCCTGCTGGAGACCGCGAGCCGCCTGGATCCGCTGGTCCTGCGCTGGGGGCGTTGAGCAGGGATTGATCAGCCCGCCAAACACACTGTTCCGTCACGGCGAACAAGCCTGTCGCGCGTGACGGTTAAAATCCCTGGCTATCTATCCAGTCGGGGGCGCGTGTGCAGCCGGTCATTTCAGTTCAGGATCTATCCAAACGGTACGCATCCGGATTCCAGGCGCTCAAGAGCGTGAACCTGGACATCCGGCGCGGCGAGATCTTCGCCCTGCTCGGGCCCAACGGCGCGGGCAAGACCACGCTGATCAGCATCATCTGCGGCATCGTCAATCCCACCGCCGGCCGCGTGCTGGCCGATGGCCACGACATCGTCACGGAGTTCCGCGCGGCCCGCGCCAAGATCGGCCTGGTGCCGCAGGAAATTTCCACCGACGCGTTCGAAAGCGTCTGGAACACCGTCAACTTCAGCCGCGGCCTGTTCGGCAAGCCGACCGACCACGCCTACGTCGAGAAGGTGCTGCGCGACCTGTCCCTGTGGGACAAGAAGGACAGCCGCATCATGGCGCTGTCGGGCGGCATGAAGCGGCGCGTCATGATCGCCAAGGCGTTGTCGCACGAACCCGCGATCCTGTTCCTGGACGAGCCCACCGCCGGCGTGGACGTGGAGCTGCGGCGCGGCATGTGGGAAATGGTGCGGCGGCTGCGCGAAAGCGGCGTCACCATCATCCTCACCACGCACTACATCGAGGAAGCCCAGGAAATGGCCGACCGCATCGGCGTTATCCGCAAGGGCGAGATCATCCTGGTCGAAGAGAAGCACGCGCTGATGGCCAAGCTGGGCAAGCGCCAGCTGGCGCTGACCCTGAAGGCGCCGCTGCCGGGCATCCCGACGGCGCTGGACGCCTTCCAGCTGGACCTGTCCGACAACGGGCACAAGCTGGTCTACACCTACGACAACCAGGGCGGCGGGGAAATCTCCCGGCTGCTGCATGAACTGTCGCGCCTGGAGATCGAATTCACCGACCTGAATTCGTCGGAAAGCTCTCTCGAGGATATCTTTGTCAGCCTGGTGCACGGTCAATCATGAACTTCTACGCCATCCGCGCTATCTACCTGTTTGAAATGGCCCGCGCGTGGCGCACGCTGATGCAGAGCGTGCTGTCGCCCGTGATCTCCACCTCGCTGTATTTCGTGGTGTTCGGTTCAGCCATCGGTTCGCACATGGTCGAGATCGACGGCGTGAGCTACGGCGCCTTCATCGTGCCTGGCATGATCATGCTGTCGCTGCTGACGCAAAGCATCGCCAACGCGTCCTTCGGCATCTACATGCCGCGCTTCTCGGGCACCATCTACGAAATCCACTCGGCGCCCATCTCCTATGTGGAGATCGTCATGGGCTATGTGGGCGCCGCAGCCAGCAAGTCCATCATCCTGGGGCTCATCATGTTGGCCACGGCGCGGCTGTTCGTGTCGTTCGAGGTCGCGCATCCGTTCTGGATGCTGGGCTTCCTGGTGCTGACGGCCGTGACCTTCAGCCTGTTCGGCTTCATCATCGGCATCTGGGCCGACGGCTTCGAAAAGCTGCAGATCATCCCGCTGATGATCATCACGCCGCTGACCTTCCTGGGCGGCACTTTCTATTCCATCAAGATGCTGCCGCCGTTCTGGCAGACCGCCACGCTGTTCAACCCGGTGGTGTATCTGGTCAGCGGCTTTCGCTGGGCCTTCTATGGCGTGGCGGACGTCAGCGTCGGCGTCAGCGTGGGCATGACGCTGGTGTTCCTGCTGGCCTGCCTGATTGGGGTGCGCTGGATCTTCAAGACCGGTTACCGGCTGAAGACCTAGCGCAGACAGACCGGGCGCGGCGGCTCAGGCTTGCGCCGCCGGCGCGCGGCGGGCCAGGCCGTCATGCGCGTCGAGCAGGCGCTCGCGCCAGGCGTGGACCGGATCGTCCTGGGCCAGCAGTTCCAGTGTGCTGGTGCAGCGCGCCCACATGAACATGCCAAACACCGCATAGTCGGCATAGGCCGGCTGCGCGCCCGCCAGAAAGGGCTGCTTGCCCAGCATCTGCCGCAAGGGCAGCAGCGCCGCGCGCAGCGCGGCGATCTGGTCTTCATAGCCCGCCGGCAGGTCTTCCAGCCGGCCGAAGCGCTTCTCCCGCGTGGCGCGGAAATAGTCCCGGTCCTTTTCGTGGATCAGGCCGTGGATGCTGGGCAGCAGCAACCGCGCCAGCGTCGGCACCAGGGTCGTGTCCGACCATGAATTCACGAACAGGCTCAGCGCGCGGCCGCTGGCGCCGCCGAACAACGAGGGCCGCTCGGGGAAGGTGTCTTCCAGGTAGCAGGCGATCTGCCAGGAATCGCTGATGACATGTTCGCCATGCACCAGCACCGGCACCAGTTTCTGGCCGGAAAAGTCTATGGCTTCCTTTTCCGTGAAGCGCCACGGCACGGTCGTCGCGGTCAGGCCCTTGTGGGCCAGGGCCATGCGGGTCTTCCAGCAATGCGGGCTGAAGCGCAGCGACGCATCGGCGCCGGCCAGGTCATAGAGAGTGAGATCCGGGGTCAAGATACTGCGCTCCTTCTACGTGTCGGTGAGGGAAACCGGAACAGGATAACCGGTTGCGCAGGACAGACGGCGGGCGGGCGCCTTGCGCCGCGGTCAGTTCCACACCTGCCTGAGCATTGCCGCCGACAGATACAGGCCGCAGCCGAACACCGCATGAGTCGCCAGGCTGCGCAGGCGGTTCTTCCAGGGCGTGGGCGTGCGGGACGCGGCGATCCCCGCGCCCATGGCGGGCTGCATGACGAAAAACGGCATCACGACGGTCGCGACGCCCACGGCCAGGGCGGGCAGCCATGTGGGATCGCGCAGCCATGCCGCGCCCTGGATGCCGACCAGCAGCGCGGCGAAGACGAGACCCACGGCGTAGTGGATCGTCCATCCCAGCGCCGATTCGCCCGCGACGGGCTCGGCCCGGCCGATATTGGCGTGGGCAAGCGTGCCCCGGCACAGGTGGCCGGCCCACCGGCCGACCAGCGCATAGCCCAGTGTGGGCATGCCCAAGGCCTTCTGGAGCATGCCCCACACGTCCATCACGATCGTCGCGCCGATACCGATCAAAACCACTTTTGCCGCCACTTCCATCGATTCCATGTCTTGTTCCTTGCATTGCTGACCGCATTGTTTGCAGGCATGATAGAAGTTGAAGTCAACTTCAAGTCAAGGAGGGCGCCATGGATATTTCGGAAGTCGCCCGGCGCACGGGCCTGCCGGCCTCCACGCTGCGCTTCTATGAAAACAAGGGCTTGATCAAGGCGGTCAGCGCCGCCGGCGAACGCCGGCGTTTCGCGCCTGGCGTGCTGGATCAATTGGCGCTGATCGCGCTGGGGCAGGCCGGTGGCCTGTCGCTGGACGAGATCCAGGCCATGCTCTCGCCCGAGGGCGCGTTGCGGGTGGACAGGCAGTTGTTGCTGGACAAGGCCGACAGCATCGATGCGACCATCAAGCGCCTGCGGGCGATGAGCCAGGGCCTGCGCCATGCCGCGGTATGTCCCGCCGCCAACCATGCGCAATGCCCGACTTTCCAGCGGCTGTTGAAGGCCGCCGCGGGACGGGTGAAGCAGAACAGGGCGGCGGCCGGCAAGCAAAAAAACGCCATCCACCCGTAATGGGCGGATGGCGCCAGGGCTGGCTCTCGGAGAGCCTTACTTCGCGGCGGGGGCGCCCTTGCTCATGCTCATCAGGCGTTGCTTGAGCTGGGGGTCCTGCTGTATGGCCTGGCCTATGCCGTTGAATTCGTCGACGCTCAGACCGTCGGCCTGCACCAGTTTCACCATCTTGGCGTCGGCTTCCTCGACGACCTTCTGCTTGGCGGCATCCGTCTTGGCGGCGTCGACCTTGGGGCGGTACTCGTCGACGACGCCGGAAATCTTCTGCGATGCCGAAGCGAAACGCTGCAATTGCTGGTCGGTCGGCTGGATCGCGGGCGGGGGCGCCATGCGCGGTTGAGCCTGGGCCTGGCCTTGCGCCTGGCTGGCTTGCTGCGCAAGGGCGGGAGCACCGGACAGCGCCGTCGCCAGCAGGGCGGCGGACAGGAATGCATAAGTGGAACGCTGCATGAAACCTCCTTGTTCCGGTTGAATGTCGGGCCATGATGACGACCCGGACGGTGCGGGGGCAAGTTTCGCGATGTGTTTTCCTGTTTCGGCAGGCCACGGGATGCGCGCGCGCGCCGGGAGGGAGCCCCCCGGGGCGCGGCCGAAACGTTTTGCGCGGTTTCGTAGTCGCTGCTGGCCGCGATGTTTCCTTAAATTTATGCGGGACGGGTCTATACGATCAGCATGCTCAGCAGCACCAGCGCCAGCAGCAGCACGTAGACGCGGGCGTGCAGGCGGTCCGGGATGCGCGGGATCAGCGGCGCGGCCAGCCGGATGCCGGCCAGCGACCCCAGCGCCAGCGCGGCGAAGGCCAGCAGGTCCACATAGCCCACGATCCAGGGCGCCAGCGGGTCGGCCAGGCCGCCGGCCGCAGCCATGTAGGCCAGCGTTCCCACCACCGCCACCGGCAGCGTCAGCGGATTGGCCATGGCCGCCGCCTTGGCCATGGGCAGGCCGCGGCGGCGCAGCAGCGGCACCGTCATGACGCTGCCGCCCACGCCCAGGAAGGCCGCCACCGCGCCGATGATCACGCCGCCGCCGACCAGGACGCCGCGGTCCAGAGGCCGGGGATGCGCGTCCTCCTGGGCCATGAAACCCTGGCGCAGCAGGCAATCCAGGATGGTCACGCCCAGATAGGCGATGAAGGCGTAGCGCACGAAGTCGCCGCTGGCGCGCGTGGCGGCGAGCGCGCCCAGCGCCGCGCCTGCGGCGATGAAGCCGGCCAGCGGCCAGACATAGGCCCGCAGGATGTTGCCGGCGCGCTGGTGCTTGCGCGTGGCCGCCACCGAATTCACGATCATGACGCAGGTGGACGTGGCCACCGCGATGTGCATGGCCGCCAGGCCGATGGCGTCGTGCGCGCCGTGCGCCGCCGTCAACACCGCATACAGCACGGGCACCACCACAAAGCCTCCGCCAAAGCCGAACAGCACGGTCGTCACGCCGCTCAAGCAGCCGAATAGGGCCAGAACCAGATAAAGCATTGCTGCGTCCTTCCAGGGGGAAAACGCCACGATACGGCGGCCGAAGGTGGCCCGCTTTCGAGGATGAGACAATAATGTTCGAGTTTCGGCCAATCGACTTGCCGCCGGGCAGGCGGCATCAACAGGCCATGAGTCCCAGGCCATGCGCCCCAGACAGGCTACGCGTCCCAGACTATGCGCAATACCCACATCGACCGCTACGATCATCTGGACCGCGCCGTCGTCGCCATCGGCAACGACTATCCGCCTGGCCGGCTGCTGCCGGCCCACGCGCATCGCCGCGCGCAACTGTTGTATGGCGCAACCGGCGTCATGCACGTGGTCACGCGCGATGGCAACTGGGTGGTGCCGCCGCAGCGCGCGGTATGGATCCCGGCCGGCGTGACGCATCAGGTCCGAATGCTGGACGTCAGCACGCGCAGCGCCTACATCGAGCCGGGAGCGGCGCGCGCGGACCGCGAGGCCTGTGAAGTGATCGAGGTGTCGCCGCTGCTGAGGCAGCTATTGCTGGACGCGGTCGACATGCCTCCGGCCTACGATCTGGCGGGGCGTGACGGCGCGCTGGCGGCCCTGCTGCTGCATGAGGTCGAGCGCGCGCCGGTGCTGCCGCTGCATATCCCGCTGCCACGCGACAGGCGCCTGGCGCCCTTGTGCAAGGCCTTCATCGCGGCGCCTGACGCGCGCGCCGCGCCGCAGGCCTGGGCCGAACGCCTGCACATGAGCCCGCGCACCTTCAGCCGCCATTTCCGACAGCAGACGGGCATGGCGTTTTCGGAATGGCGGCAGCGCGCCTGCGTGGTGCTGGCCTTGGCCCGGTTGGCCTCGGGCGAGTCGGTGACCGCCATTGCGCTGGATTTCGGCTATCAGAGCCCGGCGGCCTTCTCCACGATGTTCCGGCGGGTGCTGGGCCGCCCGCCCACCGAGTATCTGCGCGAGAGCTGAAGGCAGTTGGTACTATGCCGGCTCCCGTGGCGGCCCCTTCGGGCCGCCGGGCCACGCCATTCCATGACCACTACGCATACGCCGTTATCCATCGGCATCGCCGGCGCGGGCAGCGCCGGACTGGCCGCCGCGCTGGCGCTGGCGCAAGCCGGCCATCAGGTGCGCGTCTTTGAAAAACACCAGGGGTTCACCACGCTGGGTGCCGGGCTGCTGCTGCAGCCGCCCGGGGTGCGCGCGCTCAAATCCCTGGGCGTCGACGTCGCGGCGCTGAACGTAGGCGCGCCGATCGACCGCCTGCTGGGCCTGTCGCATCGCGGCTGGCGAGTCGTGGACATCGATTACGTGGGTGACGGCGCGCGGGCCGTGACGCGGGTAGCCTTGGGCGGAGTGCTGTTCGAGGCCGCGCGGCGCGCGGGCGCCGAGTTCTCGTTCGGCTGTCCGGTCGAGACGCTGGCGACCCGCGAGGGCAGGGCCCACGTGACGCACGGCGCGGGGGAAGCCCGCGCCGAGTCCAGTTTCGATGTGTTCGTGGTGGCCGATGGCGCCGCGTCCGCGCTGCGCGAGCAGATCGGCCTGGCGGCGAGTTCGCGCGCCTACGCCTGGGGCGCGTTGTGGGGCCAGTTCTGGACGCCCGGCTGGAGCGGGGCGACGCAGCTGTTGCAGCGCTTTCGCGGCACCCGCGAAATGATGGGCCTGCTGCCCACCGAGATCGGCCCCCAGGGCGTGCGGCTGTCGCTGTTCTGGAGCATCCGGCACGACGCCTTGCCGGCCTGGCGCGCCGCGCCCATCGGCGCCTGGAAGGACCGCATGCTGTCCCTGTGGCCCGAGGCCGCGCCCGTGGTGGATCAGATTTCGCGGCACGAGGACCTGGCGGTGGCCACATACCGGCATACCTGGCCGCGCGGCTTGGCTGCCGGCCCGTATTGCGCGGTGGGCGACGCGGGCCACGCGATGAGTCCTCAGCTGGGATTGGGAACGACGCTGGCGGTGCTGGATGCGATGGCGCTGGCGCGGGCCCTGGGGCAGCATGGCGCCGCAGCGGGACCGGCGCGCTACGCCCGCAGCCGGTTATTGCCTTCGCGCCTGTACCAGAGCCTCAGCCGGGCGCTGACGCCATGTTTCCAGGCTTCGGGGCCGGGGTTGTGGCGCGACCTGCTGTTCGGTGGCGGGCTGCTCGTACCCGGGATGAAGTCGCTGATGAAGCGCGGCCTGCTCGCCATGCCGCAGCCGGGGGAGCCGGGCCGCGGCTGATCCGCCGCGCGGCGGCCCTCAGGCCGCGTACCAGAGCACGGCGAAGAAGTGGCACGCAGTGCCGGCGAGCACGAACAGATGCCAGATGAAATGGCTGTAGCGCCAGCGGTTGTCGAGCACGAAGAACACCACGCCGCCGGTATAGGCCAGCCCGCCCGCCACCAGCCACCACAGGCCGCCCGTGGGCACGCGCTCGATCAGGGGATTGACCGCGATGATCACCAGCCAGCCCATCGCCAGATACAGGCCCGTGGAGATGGCCGGGCGGTTGAGCCGCTTGCTGGCTTTCAGCCCGACGCCCAGCAGGGCCATGCCCCAGACCAGGCCGAACAGGGTCCAGCCCCAGGGGCCGCGCAGGGCGCCCAGGGCGAAAGGCGTGTAGGTGCCCGCGATCAGCAGATAGATGGCGGAATGGTCCAGCACGTTGAAGAGCTGCTTGGCGCGGCTCTTGGGCAGCGCGTGATAGATGGTGGACGCCAGGTACAGCAGGCACATCGTCGCGGCGAAGACCGCGGCGCCCGCGATGAAGGCGGCATCGCCCTGGCGCACGGCGGCCAGGATCAGGATGGGAGCGGAGGCCACGGCGCCTGCGGCGCCGACGCCGTGGCTGATGGCATTGGCGATTTCCTCGCCCAGGGTCTGGGGTCTGTCGTTGGGAAACATGAATGCGTCTAGGTTGGTTCAGGCCTACACCTTAGGCGCTTTGGGGCGGCGGCTCAAGGCGGCGAGCCAGCCAGTCGCGGCCGAGGCGGTCTCCGTTTGATCTACTGCAAATCGACCTGCGTGTCGGCGTCCCGAAAGCGCTGCCTGGAAGTTACTCTGTGATACATTCAGCGCGCAAGCAAACGCAGGTTTACTGGCCGAGGCCCAGCAATGGCGCGCAGTTTCACCAACTTGTTTTTCAAGGCCGCGAAGAAGATCGGCAAGCTGCAGCGCGCGGCCTTGCGCATGGCCACGCCCAAGGCTGCCAAGAAGCGCAGCGCGCCCAAGCGCCGGGCCGCCAAGCCCGCTGCGGCCTCCGCTTCCCGCAGCGCTGCCGCGCCGTCGTTGGGGACCGGCCGCTGGGAAGCCTCCCGGCAATTTTCCGATGCCCAGGGCCGCCGTCTCACTTTCGCGCGCTACACGCCCGCCGCGGCGCCGCGCGCCGGCATGCCGCTGGTGGTGATGCTGCACGGCTGCAGGCAGACGGCGCTGTCGTTCGCCCGCGGTTCGCGCATGAATCAATGGGCCGACGCGGGCGGCTTCATGGTGCTGTATCCGCAGCAATCGATGACCCGTCAGGTGCAGCGCTGCTGGCGCTGGTTCCAGCCCGACGACGCGCACGGCGGGGCGGAAGCCGACCTGATCGCCGCCCTGATCCGCGCGGAGTGCGCCCGGCATGCGCTGGACCCCGAACGCGTCTACATCGCGGGATTGTCAGCCGGGGCCGGCATGGCCGCGCTGGTGGCCTTGCGGCATCCGCGCCTGATTGCCGCCCTGGCGATGCATTCCGGGCCGGTTGCGGGCGATGCCCACAGCGCTGCGGGCGGCATCGGCACCATGCGGCGCGGCGCGCTCAAGCCGCTGCTGCCCTTGCTGGAAAAAGTCGCGGACCCGGCGGTGTTCCGCCTGGGCATGCCCGCCATGATTCTGCAGGGGCAGCTGGATCCGACGGTGGCGCCGCGAAACGCCAGGCAATTGTTCGAACAGTTCCGCGCCGTCAACGATCTGCCGCCCGAAAGCGTGCCGGTCGAGCGCGTGCTGGGACTGGGCACGGAGAAATCCTACCGTCGCGTCGATATGCTGCGCGGCAGCCGCACGCTGCTGCGGCTATGCGAAATCACGCTGGTGGAGCACGCCTGGAGCGGCGGCGACGCCTCGGTGCGCTATCACGCGCGCAACGGACCGGATGCCTCGGCGCTGATCTGGCGCTTCTTCCAGACGCACCGCCGCGCGGCGCGCGGGCAGGAGGAATAAGCCGGGGTCGGTCCGCGCAGCGGGCGGCAGTCCCGTCCCGGCCACGGCAGTAAGATCAGCGTATTCCCGGCGCGTTCCGCGCCAGCCGCCTCGTCCCTGTCCGGAGTCCAGCCATGTCACTTTCCATGTATCAGGCCAGCGTGCCTGCCTTCGTCCGCGGCCTGAACGTGCTGGCCGCGCTGCTGCAAAAGGCTGCCGACCACGCGGCGGCAGCCGGCATGGACCCGGCCGAACTGATCAATGCCCGGCTGGCGCCGGACATGTACCCGTTGAGCGGCCAGATCCAGCGCGCCAGCGACGCGTCCAAGTTCGCGGTGCAGCGCCTGTCGCGGGTGGAAGCGCCCAAGTTTCCGGATGAGGAAACCACGTTCGAACAGTTGCAGCAGCGCATCGCCGCCACCGTCGCGTATCTGCGGGACGTGCCGGCGGACCGGCTGGATGGCGCCGAAGGCCGCAAGGTTTCGCTGGCGTTCGGCGACTTCAAGCAGGAGTTCCGCGGCGACGACTACCTGCTGACGTTCGCGCTGCCGAACTTCTACTTCCACGTCACGACGGCCT
This sequence comes from Achromobacter sp. PD1, assembly GCF_048541815.1. NCBI lineage: Bacteria > Pseudomonadati > Pseudomonadota > Betaproteobacteria > Burkholderiales > Alcaligenaceae > Achromobacter > Achromobacter sp. PD1. The sequence goes on along the minus strand of NZ_CP183349.1, from coordinate 3,694,345 downwards.
ACGCCATCCTGCGCCACGCGGGCGTGAAGATCGGCAAGCTCGATTTCCTGGGGCCGTATCCGCAGCCGGCTGCCTAGCCTTGCTTCTTTGACGCGTCGCCGCAGCCTTCCATCGGACCCATCTTCGCCATGTTCTCCTGCACTTCCTGCGGCGTCAGGTCGAACTTGTGCGTGGCGATGGACCAGCGGTGCCCGCAAGGGTCCACCACCTGGCCGTAGCGGTCGCCCCAGAACATGTCCGCCACGGGCATGGTCACCTGGGCGCCGGCCGCCACCGCCTGCTTCATGGCGGCGTCCACGTCGTTCACGTAGAGATGCAGGGTCACGGGCGTGCCTTTGAGCGCCTTCGGGCCCAGGCTGCCCCATTCGGGGAAGTCGTCCATCAGCATCATCACGGAATCGCCGATGCGTATGGCGGCATGCATGATCTTGCCGTTGGGGCCGGGCATCCGGGCCAGCTCCTCGGCGTTGAAGGCTTTCTTGTAGAAGTCGATGGCCTGCGCCGCGCCTTCGCACACAATGTGCGGGGTGAGCGTGTGCATGCCGTCGGGGATGGGTTTGCTTGCAGGGTTTGCCATGAGGTATCTCCAGATTGTTCCGTTTGAACGGGCGGGAACGGATCCCGCCGCCTCAGTCGCCTACCAGAGTGGTGAAGCCGCCCCAGCACATGCGCTTGATATCGAACACGTCGTCGCAGCAGTGTTCCGCCAGGCGCGGGTCCGCCATGACCTTGGCGTTGATCCGGTCGCGATCCGCCTTGCTGGGGTAGGTGATCCAGGCGAACACCACCGTTTCCCCCTCGCGCGCGCCCGCGGCGGCGCTGAACGAGCCGGCGCCTTCCTTGTCGATTTCTTCCGCCACGCATTCGCGGTAATCCAGCGCGCCGTGTTCCAGCCAGACCGTCTGCGCTTGCTGCGCCATCTTCCGGTAGGCTTCGAGGTTGGCCTTGGGTACGGGCAGCAGGAAGCCGTCTACATACTTTTCCATCAGTAACTCCTTGATCCACGTTGTTCTGTTCCGCGCCAGGACGCCCCGCAAGCCGCCCTTGGCGCTACCCCGGATCTCATTCCGGTAAGTGTCACTGTATCGGGATCGCCGGCGATTTCAGATAGGCGATTGCGACAATCTTGAGGGTGGATTGCGACAGTTGGCAGGCGTATGCTTTGCAGGATGAAAAACGTCGCCTTCCTACTGCCCCTGGGGGCGAACATCGCCTCGCTGGAAACCGCCCGGCATGGCTTCCTGGTCGCCAATGAATACCTGGCCGCGCACGGGCGCGAACCCAGGTTCACGGTGCGCACGCTGGCCCTGACCCGCGAAGTCCGGCTGGACCAGGGCCGCATCACGGTGCAGGCCGACATGGTCCTGGCCGATGCCCACGACATCGACATCTGCATCGCGCCGCCGCTGCTGGGTTCGGTGTCCGACGCGGTGCTGTCCAACCGCGAACTGATCGAATGGCTGTCGCGCCATCACCGCGAGGGCGGCGAAGTCGCCAGCCTGTGCATGGGCGCCGCGCTGCTGGCGGCGGGCGGCGTCCTGGACGGCCAGCAGGCGGTGGTCCACTGGGTGGCCCAGAACCTCTACGCCAGCCTGTTTCCCAGCGTGCAATGGGTCAGCGACCGCGTCGTCATGGCGGACAACGGCATCTACACCAGCGGCGGCGCGTTCTCCGCGGCGCACCTGGTGCTGCACCTGATCGAAAAGTACACCGACCGCGACACCGCCATCTGGTGCGCCAAGTACTTCCAGCTGGACTGGAGCCGCCAGAGCCAGTTGCCGTTCTCGGTGTTCGTGGGCCAGAAGTCGCACGCCGACGAGGTCGTGCGCGCGGTACAGGATTACATCGAAGGCCGCTACACGGAAAAGATCACCGTCGAGGAACTGGCGGACCGTCATGCCATGGGACGCCGCACGCTGGAGCGCCGCTTTCGCCAGGCCACCGGCAACAGCATCGTCGAATACGTGCAGCGGGTGCGGGTGGAAGCCGCCAAGAAGCGCCTGGAGACCTCGCGCAAGAGCGTGGCCGAAGTCATGTACGAAGTCGGCTACAACGACACCAAGGCCTTCCGCGACATCTTCAGCAAGTATTGCGGCATGTCGCCGGTGGGCTACCGCGAGCGCTACCACTTTCAGTAGCGGCTTCAGCCCTGGTGCCGGTACACCCGCGTATCGCGCATCACAAAGCCCGCGGACTCGTACAGGTGGTGCGCGGACAGCCGGCTCGGGTTGGAGGTCAGGTCCAGCGTCTTGGCCCCGAGTTCGCGGCTTTTAACGATGGCGGCATGCGTCAGCGCCATGCCGACCTTCAGGCCGCGGGCCTGTTCGTCCACCACCACGTCTTCGATCCACGCCCGCACGCCGGTGGGAATGCGGAAGTGCACCAGCGTCAGCGTGCCGACGATGCGCTTGTCGCTGCCCATGGTGGCGATGAACAGGTGGGTGCACGGGCATCGGATGATCTCGTCCAGCGCCTCGCGCGTCAGCGGCGCCGCGGTTCTGGACAGTTGCGGCAAGAGACGGGCGAATGCCGCGACCAGCGCAGCGCTGGCCTGGGTGGCGAGCACGACTTCGACTTCATTTCCTGGAGGGGGCATCATGCTCTCCCGGGTGGGCTACCTGAGTGTTGTAGCCGACACTCTGTCCGGATACCAAGCGGTGAATTTCATCGCGCCGGCCAGCGCCGCCACCGTCACTGCGATGGCGACCGCCTGCGGCAACTGCGGCTTGTACAGCAGCAACGCGTCGGCCGCCACCATGCTCGCAAACGCCAGCGCCCAGGCTGTGGTCACGGCATAGTTCATGCGCGCGTAGCGGCGGTTCTTCCAGACGTATTCCGGTTCCTTTTCGCGTGCGTATTCCAGCGCGAACGGCCGGCGCAGCGCCAGGGTCAGCAACACCAGAAGCAGCATGCCGGCATCGACCCGCAGGCGCGCCTGGGCGATGGTCCAGGAATCCCCGTCCGCCATCGGGGCATACAGGGTCATCCCCAAGAACAGCAGCAGCGTGCCGGTTTCCAGGATCTTGATGCGCCGCTCGGGGCTGAGCCAGTCGCGCAGCACCAGCCCGGCGGATACGAAAGTGCCGGCGGCAAGCCCTTCCAGCACGCCGACGGTTCTTTCAATGATGACAAACACGATGAACGGCGCGAACGCCAGCAGGATATTCATCTTGGTTCCCCGACCTCGAGCGCGCGCCCCTGCGCGTTGTCAGCGTCGCCTTGAGAATCAAGACGCGAACTTGTCCATTTACGCCTGTCCGCCAGGGTGCGGGATATGGCGCAGTTCGACCATCGGCAAGGTGGCCGTGCGCATATGGACGATTGTTCCGGCGGCGCGGCGACGCATCGGCCGTCTGGCCGGCGCCGGCTGGCGCAAAGGATGAGTTCGATGGGCGATGGCCGGCACGGCTTGCGGTCCGCAGGGCGTACCGCCTTTGGCGGACTTCCCGCCGCGTAGTCGCAGGCGTTGCTCCATCAGCGGGCGTCGGCTATGGTCAAGGGCTTCGCCCAACCCTGCCCCCGAGGAAACCATGACATCAGTCCTTCCGTCCACGACCCTGAGCGTGGATCCAGCCTGGATCGACGAGTACGGCCACATGAACGCCGCCCATTACGTGGGCATCTTCGACCGCGTCGGCTTCCAGTTGTTGCGCGAGGTGGGGGTGGGGCTGGATTACACCGAGGCCACGCGCTGCGGCATCTACACGATGAACGTGCACGTGGCCTATTTGCGTGAAGTGCTGGCGGGCGATCCGCTGGCGCTGCGCATCCGCCTGCTGGAAGCGGACGACAAGCGCCTGCTGTGCCTGATGGAGTTGATGCAGACCCGCGACGGCTACGTCGCGGCCACGATGGAGCAGCTGTCACTGCACGTGGACCTGGAAACGCGGCGCGCCAAGCCGTTTCCGCCGGAGCTGGCGCAGCGGCTGGCGCGCACGGTCGCGGCGCACGCCGCCCAGCCGCTGCCGGCCGGCTACCGGCGGCTCTTGCCGCTGAAGCCGCCGCGTTGAGTCATCGCGCCTGACCGGCCCGACCGCTCAGCGCGCGACCGCTATCGGCCGGTCGCCCGAGATCGTGGTGCGGTGCATCTCGCGGTCGAAGCCGTCGTAGTCGTTCATGGCCAGGTGCTGGGTGCAGCGGTTGTCCCACAGCGCCAGCGAGCCCGGCGCCCAGCGGAAGCGGCAGGTGAACTCCGGCCGCGCCGCGTGGCGGTACAGGAATTGCAGCAGGGGTTCGCTTTCTTCCTGGGTCATGCCGTCAAAGCGCAAGGTGTAGGTGCTGTTCACGTACAGCGCCTTCCTGCCCGTGGCCGGGTGTACGCGCACCACGGGGTGGATCACCTCGCTCGTGGCGCGGTCGTCGGTGCGCACGTCCATCTTGTGGGCGGGGTCGCCATTGTTCACCACCGCGCCGCCCGCGCCATAGGAGCGCACCGCGCTGTGCACCGCGCCCAGCCCGTCCAGGATCTGCTTCAGCCGGTCCGACAGCGCGTCGTAGGCGCGGTACATGTTCGCCCACATGGTGTCGCCGCCGTAGGGCGGAATGACGCGGCCGTACAGCGCCGAGCCCAGCGGCGGTTCTTCGGCGTAGCTCATGTCCGTGTGCCACAGTCCGCCGAACAGGCGCCGGGTGGTTTCGGCGCGGCCCTTCATGACGGGCAGAATGGTGGGGTGTCCTTCCAGCGCCCGCACGAAGGGCACTTCCAGCAGCTCGCCGAAGCGCGAGCTGAAATCGATATGCTGCTGCGGCGTCAGCTGCTGGTCGCGGAAGAACACCACCAGGTGCTCGTGCAGCGCGTTGCGCACCTCGTCGAACTGGTCGTCCGACAGCGGCCGTGACAGGTCGATGCCGCGGATTTCGGCGCCCAGCGCGCCGGCTATCGGTTTGGTTTCCAGATGGCGATACGTGGTCATGCTTGTCTCCTTGCCTATTGAAGCTTGATCTGCGCCTTGCTCACCAGCGCGCCCCACTTGTCGGTTTCCGCCGCGATGTAGCGACTGAAGTCCGCTGGCCCTTCGGCCGAAATGATGCCGCCCATGGCGCCGATCTGTTCGCGCACGTCGGGCATGGCCAGCACGGCCAGCAGTTCCTTGTTCAGGCGCTCGATGATGGGCTTGGGCGTGGCCGCCGGCGCCAGCACGCCGAACCATCCGGCGATCTCGTAGCCCGGCAGGCCGGCCTCCGCCATCGTCGGCACGTCGGGCAGCTGCGGCGAGCGCGCCGTGCTGGTGATCGCCAGCGCGCGCAGCTTGCCGGCCTTCACCAGTTGCAGCGCCGACGGCATGTTGTCGAACATCATCGGCACGTGGCCCGCCACGGTGTCGTTCAAGCCCGGCGCGCTGCCGCGGTAAGGCACGTGGGTCAGGCGCACGCCTGCGGACGAGGCGAACAGTTCGCCCGCCAGGTGCAGCGAGGTGCCGGCGCCGGGGGTGGCGTAGTCCAGCGGCGCTTTCGACTTCTTCGCGTAGGCGATCAGTTCCTGCACCGAGCGCACCGGCAGCGCGGGATTGACCACCAGCAGGTTGGGCACGCTCATCAGCATCGTGACGGGCGCCAGGTCGCGCTGCGGCTTGTAGGGCAGGTCCGGATAGAGGGCGGGGTTGATGGAGATGGGGCCGATATTGCCCATCACGATGGTGTAGCCGTCGGCCGGCTGCTTGACCGCGAAATCGGTGCCGATGTTGCCGCCGGCCCCGGCCTTGTTCTCGACGATGACGGGCTGGCCCAACCGTTCGCCGAGCTTGTGGCTGACCAAGCGGGCCAGCATGTCGGTCGATCCGCCCGGCGGGTAGGGCACGATCCATTTGACTGGCTGCGCCGGCCAGGTTGCTTGCGCCGCGGCGGATCCCGTACAGAACACGAGACCCGCCGCCAAGGCGAGTGCGATGCGTTTCATAGCTATGTCTCCTTCCCGGGCTCGCCGGTCTTGCCGGGAGCGTCGTTTATGTGTATTGTTCACCTAGTGATCAATACGTTTAGTAGGTGAACGATTGAAGAATAATAGATCGATTCAACGGTGTCTATCCATCATGCGGGCCTTCCGCGGCAACGGCCGGCCCACGCTGGCCGAACTGGCGCGCGCCGTGGACCTGCCGCACGCGACCGTGCTGCGGTTTCTGCAGACGCTGGAAGAAGAGGGCTACGCGGCGCGCGAAGACAGCCGCTGGCGCCTTACGCCGCTGGTGTTCGAACTGGGTTTTGCCGCCATGGAAAGCCTGGGCGTGACGGACGCCGTGCAGGAGATCCTGCAGAACCTGGCCGACGCCTATTCCGGCACGTCCAACCTGGGCGAGGCCAACCCCGAAGGCGTGATCATCATCGGCCGCGCCATGGCGCCGGCCGAACGCCGCCGCCTGGTGGTGATGAACCTGCGCGTGGGCAGCGTGCTGCCGCCGGCCAGCGCGCTGGCCGGCGGCTTGCGCCTGACGCCGGGGGAGTGGACCCGGTTCGACTATCCGGACAGCAACCAGGTGTCGGTGGCCGTGCCCGTGCCGCAGGCCGGCTCGCGCCTGTTGTCGGTGGGGATTTCGGTGGCCGCCCCGGAAGTGGAAGGGAACCGGTTGGAAGCCGATATGGTGCCCGCCTTGCAGCAGGCGGCGCAGACCATCGCCGGCGTGATCCGGGTCGGCGTGGTGTGAGCGTGGCGGGGCGGGGGTTCAGTTTTCGGCAGCCTGCGGCAGTTTCGCGATCACCTTGATCTCGAAGTCGAAGCCGTATAGCCAGGTCACGCCCACCGCGGTCAGCGTCGGATGCGGCGCCTCGCCCCAGTACTCCGGCACCACCTGCCAGATTTTCTCGAACTTGGCCGCCGGATCGACCATGAATACCGTCACGTCGACCACGTCGTCGAAGCTGCAGCCGGCCGCCGCCAGCACGGCCTGCAAGTTGCGGAACGCAAGCCGGACTTGCGCCTGCAGGTCCGGCTCCGGCGTGCCGTCGTCGCGGCTGCCGACCTGTCCCGAAACGAACAGAAAGCCGTTGGAGCGGATCGCGGGGGAATAGCGGTTGCGTTCATACAGGGCCTGGCGGCCGGGCGGAAAAACGACGTCGCGTTGGGTCATGCTTATCTCCATCTGTGGGCCGCTTGCGGCCCGGCGTTAACGATGCAGGGACTGTAGGCGGCCGCGTCGCCGCGATAAACGGGCAAGTCCAGCCATCACTGTTTGTAGAATCCAAATAATCTGGAAGAGCGGGAGCAGAGATGGACCGTTTCGACGCGATGCAGGCCTTTGCCCGCGTGGTGGAAACCGGCAGCTTCACCAAGGCGGCCGAGACCCTGCACATGAGCAAGACCAGCGTGACGCAACTGGTGCAGCAATTGGAGGCGCGCTTGCGCGTCAAGCTGCTGAACCGCACCACCCGCAAGGTCAACGTGACGGCCGACGGCGCGGCCTACTATGAACGCGTGCTGCGGCTGCTGGCCGATATGGACGATGCCGAGACCAGCCTGTCCGGGGCCTCGGCGGCGCCGCGGGGGCGTTTGCGCGTGGACGTGCCCAGCCCGCTGGCGCGCCTGGTGCTGGTGCCGGCATTGCCGGCGTTCCACGCGCAGTACCCGGACATCCAGCTGGACATGGGCGTGAGCGACCGGATCGTCGATCTGATCGGCGAGAACGTCGACTGCGTGGTGCGCGGCGGCGAACTCGCCGACCAGTCGCTGATGGCGCGCCGCGTGGGCGATCTGCGGCTGGGCGTGTACGCGGCGCCGGAGTACCTGGAGCGCGCCGGCACGCCCGCGCATCCGCGCGAGCTGGAGGACACGCACCACCGCATCGTGGGCTTTCTATGGGCGCGCAACGGCAAGGCGCTGCCCTACGCCATGCGCCGCGACGGCGAGAGCATCAAGGTGCATGGCCGCCATGTGCTGGCGGTCGACGACGGCAACGCCTATCTGGCGGCCGGTCTGGCCGGGCTGGGCGTGCTCTGGCTGCCCGACTACATGTCCCGCGCCCACGTCGACAGCGGCGAGCTGGTGCCGCTGTTCCAGGACTGGCGCCTGGATTCCATGCCGATGTACGTGGCGTTTCCGCCTAACCGGCACGTGAGCGCCAAGCTGCGCGTGTTCATCGATTGGGTCGCCGGGCTGTTGGGGCAGTACACGCCCGAGCCGCCGCGCGCCTGAGCCTCGCGCGCGACCCGGACCGGCCTTGCCTTGTTCAAACCTGCTGGCTGCGTGCGCCGCGCAGCAGCTTGCCCGGCAGTTCGCCGGTGGCCGCCCCGCCTTCGAAGATCGGCAGGCCGTTGACCAGCGTGGCCACGTAGCCGTCGGCGCGCTGGATCAGGCGGCGGCCCCCGCCGGGCAGGTCGAACACCATCTCCGGGCAATGCACGCGTACCGCATCGGGATCGATGATGTTGACGTCGGCCTTGTAGCCAGGCTGCAGCAGGCCCCGGTCCAGCAGCCCGTACACGCTGGCGGTGTCGCGCGTCTGGCGCTTGACCACGTGCTCCAGGTCCAGCAGCGGACCGCGGCGGCGGTCGCGGGCCCAGTGGCTGAGCATGAAGGTGGGCATGCTCACGTCGCAGATGTAGCCGCAATGCGCGCCGCCGTCGGACAGGCTGTTGACCGTGTAGGGCTGCTGCATCAGCTGGTGCAGATGGTCCAGGTTCTCGTACGAATAGTTGAACGACGGGTAGTACAGGATGGCCTGGCCTTCGTTCTCCAGCATCAGGTCGTAGACGATCTCCAACGGCGCGCGGCCGCTGCGCTGCGCCATGGCGGCCACGCTTTCCTCGGGTAGCGGCTCGTAGTCGGGATCGCTGCCCAGCCGGTAGATCTTGTGGAAGCTGCTGAACAGCGTTTCGGCGCGGCGGTCCAGCAGGCCGCGCTGTTCATTCATGATGCGGCTGCGCGTGGCGGGGTCGCGCAGGCGGGCCAGCTTTTCCGCCAGCGGCAGGGCATGCAGCGCCTGGTAGCTGGGATGCGCGATGAACGGATGCAGTGTGCTCTGCCACGAAAACAGGATGCCCAGCGGACGTCCGCTGATGCCTGCCAGCAGCGGCACGCCTTCGCGGTGCGCCCGGTCCAGGCTGCTGGCGATCTGCTTCCACACATCGGGCGCAGCGTCGGTCTGCTGCAGGTTGAACAGCACGGGCAGGCGGTTGTGGCGCGCCAGCTGCTCCAGCCAGGGCATTTCGCCTTCCATGGCGGGATGGTTGGCGGTCATCTGGAACACGCCATGTCCGACTTCGCCCATGACCGAGCCCAGGGCGGTGATCTCCTCGCCGGTGGCGAAGGTGCCGGGCGGATACTTGCGCTCGTCGTACTTGTGCAGGAAGGTGCGCGAGGTGGAGAAGCCCACCGCGCCGGCCTCCAGCGCTGCGCGCACCACTTCGCGCATGGCGATCAGGTCGGCGGGCGAGGCCTCGTCGTGGTGGATGGCGCGTTCGCCCATCACATAGGCGCGCACCGCGCTGTGCGGGATCTGCGCGCCCACGTCCAGGGCCTTGGGGCGGCGGTCCAGCGCATCCAGGTATTCGGGAAAGGTCTCCCAGTCCCACTGGATGCCTTCGGAAAGCACCGAGCCGGGGATGTCCTCGACGCCCTCCATGACCTTGATCAGCCATTCGCGCCGCTCGGGCTTGACGGGAGCGAAGCCCACGCCGCAGTTGCCCATGATGGCCGTGGTGACGCCGTGCCAGGTGGAAGGGCTGAGGTACGGGTCCCAGGTGGCCTGGCCGTCGTAGTGGGTGTGGATGTCCACCCAGCCCGGGGCGACCAGGCAGCCGTCTGCGCGGATCTCGCGGCGGGCGGCGCCGGCCCGGCCTTCGGCCTGGACCACGCGTCCATCTTCGATCGCCAGGTCCGCCTGGTAGCGGGGCCGGCCCGACCCATCGACGATCGTGCCGCCGCGGATGACCAGATCATGCATTGCGCTCTCCTTTCGATACGCGCCGGGTTTATTGGAGGACCAGGCCGATGCGCTTGATCACCGCGCCCCAGCGTTCGCTGTCCCGCTGGACGATCTGCGAGAATTCCTTCGGTCCCGCGCCGCTGACCTCATTGCCCTGCGACACGATGCTCTGCGTCACTTCGGGTGTTTCCAGCGCCTCGCGGAACACCTGGGCCACGCGCTCCGCCAGCGCCGGCGGCATGTCGCCGGGGCCGAAAATGCCCTGCCAGCCGACGATGTCCAGCCCGGGTATGCCTTGCTCCTTCAGGGTGGGCAGGTCCGGCAGCACGCTCAGGCGGCGGTCGGTGGCCGGGCCCAGCAGCTTGACCTTGCCGGCGCGCGCGTTCTCCACGGCGGTGGCCGTGCCGTCGAAATAGACCTGGACGTCGCCCGCCAACAGCGCGCGGCTGGCGTCGGCGGTGCCCTTGTAGGGCACGTGCACGATGTCGATGCCGGTCTGCTGCTTGAGTATCTCGCCGTTCAGATGCGAGGTGGACCCGGGGCTGTAGGAAGCGAAGTTCAGCTTGCCAGGATTGGCCCGGGCGTAGTCGATCATCTGCGCCGTGGTCGAAAAGGGCGCGTCCTTGTTGGCGACCAGCACGGTGGCCGAGCGCACCACCTGGATGACCGGGGTGAAATCCTTCACCGGGTCGTAGGGCAGCTTCTTGTACAGATGCGGATTCTGCGTGTGCGTGACGACGATGGTGTAGAGCAGGGTGTAGCCATCAGGGCTGGCGCGGGCCACTTCCTGCGCGCCTATCATGGTGCCGGCGCCGGGCTTGTTGTCGACGATGACTGGCGCCCCGGTGCGTTGCGTGACCTTCATCGCCAGCATGCGCGCCAGCGCGTCCGACCCGGACCCGGCCGGAAACGGCACCACCAGGCGGATGGGCTTGCCGCCGCCCGGCCAGGGCGGGGCCTGCGTCACCGGCGCGGCCGTCGCCGAAAGACAGGCCAGGGCGCCCAGCATGGCAGCCCCGCCGCTACCCAACAGCTTCAAGAACGACTTGCGGTTCATATTGTCTCCTCCTGGGGGTAGGCAATGTCTGGCATTGCTCTGGAATGAGGTTCACCACAGGGCGCCGGCGCTGCAATTTTCCGTCGCGGCAAGTCTTTTGTAGTCTTGCCTTTGCGCTCAATCAAATGCATATTTGGCGCAATATTGATGAGAAAAATACATGAGCCTCACAATACGGTCGCTCCAGCACTACGCCGTGCTCGTCGAGGAAAAGCACTACTCCCGCGCGGCGCAGCGGCTGCATCTGACGCAGTCCGCGTTGACCCGCAGCATCCAGTCGCTGGAGGACTCGCTGGGCCTGGTGCTGGTGGACCGGGCGTCCACGGGCGTCACGCCCACGCAGGCCGGGCGCATGGTGCTGGAGCGCGCGCAGCGCATCCTGGCAGAAACCCGCGACCTGCGGCGCGAAGCCGAATTGATCCGCGGCCACGACACGGGCCGCGTGAATCTGGGCGTGGGGGCGTTTCCGGCGGCCGGCTTCCTGTCGCCGCTGCTGGTGCGCATCGCGCGCGAACATCCGGGCTTGAGCGTGCACGTCGAGATCGAAAGCTGGCAGCGCCTGCTGGACAAGCTGCAGCAGGACAAGCTGGATTTCGCGGTGGCCGTGACGCACAGCCTGCCGCCGCCCGATGACTTTTCGGTGCGGCCCTTGCCGCCGCAGCATGGCGGCCTGTTCACGCGCGCCGGCCATCCGCTGCAGGGCCTGGGCAAGCCGCGACTGCGCGCCGCGCTGGCGCAGTACCGGCTGGCCGCCACCGACCTGCCGCTGCGGGCGCGCGAGTACCTGGCCCGGCTGTACCAGGTGGCGCGCCCGGAAGACCTGCCCATCGCCTTCGAATGCGACAGCGTCGCTACGCTGCGCGAGGTGGCGCTGGGTAGCGACGTGGTGCTGTTCTGCACGCGCGAGGCCATCGCGGCCGAGCTGGCGCAGGGCGTGCTGGAGCCCTTGCCGCTTTCCTATCCCGCCGCCGGCCCGCTGACCTACAGCGTCATCCACCGCGCGCGCCGCACGCTGTCCCCGACCGCCGAGCGGGTCATCGAGCTGGTGCAGGACCTGCTGTCCGGCGCTGCCGGGCCGCAGGCCGCCGCCGGGAAGAAGCGCCGGGCACGGCGCTAGCATCCCGGCCCGAGGGCGGCTGAATGCCTACATCCGTTCGCCGGGCAGCGCGCTGGCCTGCTGCACCCAGTCCATGAACTGCGCTTCGTCCAGCTCGTCGTCCTCGCGGATGTCGAGATAACGCGTGTCCTGGCTCTTGGATGGCCCCGGCGGCACGGGCCGCAGCTGCGCGCCGCGAAAGAACGCTACCTTCACGTACTTGGTAAAGCAATGGATGCTCAGGAACCAGGCCTGGCCGTCCAGGCCATACAGCGGCGAGTTCCACTTGACCGCCTTCTGCACGCCGGGCGCGGCGCGCTCGATCAACGCGTCCAGGCGGCGTCCGAGATCGCTTTTCCAGCCCGGCATGGCCGCGATGTAGGCCTGCACCGGCGCGTCGCCCGCGCCTTTGGCGATCTGGGGATTGCCGCCGGACAGCAGGACGGGTTGCGAATCTGAATCTGCCTGCCTGCTGGTTTTCACCGATTTTGCGGGGGACTTTTCTGCCATGCACGGGCTCCTTTTGCTTGACCTCAAGTCGACTTGAAGTGAAAGACTATCTGCATTCCGGCACGCGGCGGACTGGAAGTGTTTTCTTGCCGCGGCCACTGACCAGCAACCTGGGAGTTCAAGCAGATGTGGGATGAACGCTACGCCGTTGAAGAATACGTGTATGGAACCGAGCCGAACGCCTTCCTGGCGGAAAACGCCGGCCTGCTTTGCGGGCCGGTGCTAAGCCTGGCCGAAGGAGAGGGACGCAATGCCGTCTTCTTGGCCTCGTTGGGTCTGGACGTGCTTGGCGTGGACGGCTCCGCGGTCGGACTGGCCAAGGCGCGCAGGCTGGCGGGGGCGCAGGGTGTATCGATCCGCACCGAAAAGGCAGACTTGGCCGAGTACGAGCCGCCGCTGGACTCCTTTGGCGCCGTCGTGTCGATCTTCGCCCACACGCCCAGCCATGTGCGCAAGAGACTGCACCGCCTGGCAGAACGGTCCTTGCGGCCAGGCGGCATCATCTTGCTGGAGGCATACCGGAAGGCGCAGTTCGGCCGTGGCACTGGCGGCCCCCCGGATGCGGACATGCTGATGGCGCGCGCGGACCTGGAGCAGGAGTTTCCGGATTGCCAGGTGCTGCTTGCGCGGGAAATCGAACGCGACGTCATCGAGGGCATATTCCACACGGGACCGGCATGCGTGGTGCAGTTCATCGCCAGAAAGAAGTGAAGGCGGGCGGCAGGCCCGCCCCTCACTCGGGAATCTCCGGTTCCACCAGCCGCATCAGTTGCGCCAGCGACTCCTGCCAGCCCAGATAGCACATCTCCGGCGGTATCGCCGCCGGTATGCCTTCCTGCACGATGCTCACCTCCGTGCCGCAGGCGACCTGCCGCAGCGTAACGGTGGTCTGCATGCGGCCGGGCAGGTTCGGATCGTCGAACTGGTCTGAATAACGGATCTTCTGGCCCGGCGCCAGTTCCAGGTATTCGCCGCCGAAGTCGTGGCTATGGCCCGTGCCGAAATTGCGGAACGACATCTTGTGCATGCCGCCGACCTTGGCGTCCAGTTGATGGACCTGGCAGGTGTAGCCGTAAGGGGGAAGCCAGCGCGCGATCGCGTCGGGCTCCAGGAAGGCCCGATAGATGCGTTCGGCCGGCGCGCGCATTACGCGGTGGAGGGTTACGGTTCCGGTAGTCATGGTGAGTCCGCCTTTCAGGAAAGTTGTGCGTACTGACACGACGTACGAGTTGACCGGAAATCGACAGCCGGAATCCTGGGACAAACCCTTAAAAAGCACATCTGGTCACGATTTGGACGGGTGCAATGCGGCCCCTTATTCGATGGGCTCGCGCATCACCAGCACCGCGATGGTGTGGTTTTTCCAGAACACCTGATGGATGCGGGGCGCGAGCGCACGCAGCTCCTCGGGACCCGTGCCGTCAAACGTCACCAGGACGGCTGGGCGCTCCCCCTCGCTCGGCACGCGCTGGATGCGGTCGAAGGACGGAAAGCCGTACTTCATGAGAAAACTCCGGATGTCCTCGTCCGAGGTGCTTTCTTCCACTTGGTTGATCAGCAGGGCAGCCATGATCGTTCTCCTTGGGGACTCCGCGGGCGTCGGAGGCGAGCGCCGCTCAGAATTTGGCGGGGACCATGCGCAACGGATGCCCCGGATCGCGGTAGCCGCCCGCCTTCTGCCGCTTGGGCAGCTTGACCTTGGCCCGCGGCATGCGCTTGTACGGAATCTGGGAGAGCAGGTGGCTGATGATGTTCAGGCGAGCCTTTTTCTTGTCGTCCGACTGCGCCACGAACCAGGGCGATACGCTGGTGTCCGTGGCCGCGAACATGTCGTCGCGGGCGCGCGAGTAGTCGTACCAGCGGCTGTAGGAATCCAGGTCCATCTTGGTCAGCTTCCAGACCTTGCGCTCGTCCGTGATGCGGGCTTGCAGCCTGCGGGTCTGTTCTTCCTCGCTGACTTCCAGCCAGTACTTCAGCAGGATGATGCCCGAGCCGATGATGGCCCGTTCAACCAGCGGCACGCCTTTCAGGAAGATCTTGACGTCGTCCTTGGAGCAGAACCCCATCACCCGCTCGACGCCGGCCCGGTTGTACCAGCTGCGGTCGAAGATCACGATCTCGCCCGCCGCCGGCAGGTGGGGCAGGTAGCGCTGCACGTACATCTGGGTTTTCTCGCGGTCCGAGGGGGCGGGCAGGGCGATCACCCGGAACACGCGCGGGCTGACGCGCTCGGTGATTGCCTTGATCGTCCCGCCCTTGCCGGCGCCGTCGCGTCCTTCGAAAAGGATGCAGACCTTGGCGCCCGTCTGGCTGACCCATTCCTGGAGCCTGACCAGTTCCACGTGCAGCCGGGCCAGTTCCTCGGCGTATTTCTTGCCCGAGAGCTTGGCTTGCGCCAGCGGTTTGTCCTCTGTTGCTGCTTTCTTCTGAGCGTTCATGACGGACTCCAGAATATGCTGCGCGGTAAGGGTGGGAGGGTTCGAATTTTTCACTGTAGCGCCGACCGTTGGCGCTTGTACACAAGCTCGCCGCAGCAGTACTTTTTATCTAGTGCCTGCGTCAAAACGATCCGCTGGCGGTAAGCGGAAAAGGTCAATAGAATCAATTCGCACGCCGCGCTTCGGCAAGGCTGGAGCTGCGTCGTGGACCTTGGCGGTTAGGCTCTACACGGACCCGATACCCGATGTCGCCGCTGACCTGTTCGAATCGGCTGTTGCTGATCGGCATGCTCTGCCTGGGCGGCTGCATGCGTGTGGGGCCGGACTTCGAGCCCCAGCGCACCAGCTGGGCGGCGGACTGGAGCACACCCGCGCTGCAGCAGGCCAGCCGCCAGCAATTGCAGCCGGACGCCCGGCAGTGGTGGCAGATCTTCGGCGATCCCATCCTGGAAGCCCTGATCGCCCAGGCCGACGCCAATAACGCGGGCCTGCGCATCGCCGGCCTGCGCATCATGGAAGCGCGCGCGCAGCTGGGCATCGCCCAGAGCGGGCGCTACCCGCAATCCCAGGTGGTCGGGGCCAACGCCCTTTACCAGCACCGGTCCTCGCGTTCGGCCGAAGGCAACCCGCGCCCCAGCAGCTTCTGGCAATACAGCGCCGGCTTCGACATAGGCTGGGAGCTGGACTTCTGGGGCCGGTTCAGCCGCGCCATCGAGTCGGCCGACGCCTTGTACTTCGAGGCCCAGGCCAATCGCGACGACGTGCTGGTGCTGCTGCACGCGCAGGTGGCCGAGAGCTACTACGCGCTGCGCACCGCCGAGGCGCGGCTGCGGATCGCCCGCGACAATGCCGCCATCCAGAAGCGCAGCTACGAAATCACGCAAAAGCTGTTCCGCAGCGGCGAAACCGACGAACTGGACCTGCAGCAGGCCCGCACGCAGTACCTGAGCACGCAGGGCACCATTCCCGAATTCGAAAGCCAGATCATGCGGACCCGCAACGCCCTGGCGGTCCTGGCGGGCCGGCCGCCCGGTCCCATGCCGGATCTGGACGACAAGACGGCGGAGGTGCCGCTGGTCGACCGCGCCGTGCTGCAGGACGTGCCCGCCAATCTGCTGCTGCGCCGTCCCGACGTCCGCGCAGCCGAACTGCGCATCGCCGCGCAGTCGGCGCAGGTGGGCGTGGCCGCGGCGGACCTCTATCCCTCCCTGACACTGCTGGGCAGCATCGCCTGGTCCGCCACCTCGTTGGCGGGCACGGCGGGCGGCGCCGCGCTGCTGGCCGGCCCCGTCCTCAGCTGGAACGTGTTCGACCATGGCCGCCTGCAAAACAATGTGCGGGTGCAGGACGCCCGGCTGCAGCAGTTGATCGTGGCCTACCAGGACGACGTCCGGCAGGCGGCGCGCGAAGCCGACGACGCGGCCAGCGGCCTGATCAAGGCGCTGGAACGCGACGGCATCCTGCAGCAGTCGGCGCAGGCCGCGGGGCGTTCGCTCACGCTGGCCAACGCGCTCTACCGCGAAGGCTATACCGATTTCCAGCGGGTACTGGACGCGCAGCAGGCGCTGGCCGTCCAGCAGGATGCGTACGTCGTGAACCGGGGCGGCGCCGTGAGCGACCTCATCGCCCTCTACAAGGCCCTGGGCGGCGGCTGGTATAGCGCGGAGCCGGTGCTCGACCCGGCGACCCGCGAACAGATGCGGCAGCGCACCGATTGGGGCGATCTGCTATCCGAACCGGCGCCTGCCTCCGCCGCCGCCGTGTCCGCGCAAAAGGTGCGATCCGATGAGTGACTCGCCGTCCCCGCCCGCCGCGGCCCCCGCGCCGGATCCCGCAAAAAAGGGCGTCCTTTGGACGGTCCTGTTCATCGTGCTGAGCCTGGCCTGGTATCTGCTGGCCGACCGCTATACGCCGTACACGCAGCAGGCGCGGGTGCAGGCCTTTGTCGTGCCGGTGGCCTCCGAGGTCTCGGGGCGCGTGACCCGGGTGTATGTGCGCAACAACCAGGACGTCGAGGCTGGCGCGGCGCTGTTCGACGTCGACCCGGAGCATTACCGCATTGCCGTCGACCGCGCCCGCGCGGACCTGGAGTCCACGCGCAGGCAGATCGGCGCCGGCACCGCGGGCATCGATTCGGCGCAGGCCTCTTTGCGCGCGGCGCAGGCCAACGAGCTGAAAGCCCGCCAGGACAGCACCCGGCTCGAAGGGTTATACCGCCAGGATCAGGGCACCGTATCGCTGCGGCGGCTGGAAATCGCGCGGGCGAATCTGACGCAGGCCATCAGCCAGGTCGCGGCCGCGCGCGCCGAGGTGCAGCGCGCGCGCGAACAGGAAGGCGGCAGCGAGGAAGACAACGCCAAGCTGCGCAGCGCCGCCGCCGCCCTGGAGAAAGCCGAGCTGGACCTGGCCAATACGCAGGTGCGGGCGCGTTCCGCAGGCTTGATCACCGACCTGCGCACCGACGCCGGGCAATTCGCAGCCGCCGGCAATCCCGTCATGACGCTGATCGCGATCCACGACGTCTGGATCAGCGCTGAAATGACCGAGAACAACCTGGGCCACGTGGAGCCCGGCACGCCGGTGTCCATCATCCTGGACGCGCTGCCCGGGCAGATCTTCAAGGGCCGCGTGCGCAGCGTCGGGTACGGCGTCAACGTGGGGCCGGGCACGCCGCCCGGCAGCCTGCCCACGGTGCAGAACAGCCGCGACTGGTTGCGGCCGGCGCAGCGCTTTCCAGTCATTGTGGAATTCGATCCCGGCGACTTGCCGGCCTTGAGCGGCGTGCGCGTGGGCGGCCAGGCCGAGGTCATGGCGTTTCCCAGTTCCGGCAATCCGCTCAACCTGCTGGGCCGCGCATACATGCGGCTGATGAGCTGGCTTTCCTATGCATACTGATCCCGATCCCCGCGGGCGACGCGCCCTGCGCGTGGGCGCGGGCACCGCCTTCTGCACGGCCATCAGCTACGGCCTGGCCCTGCCCATCCCCATGGTCGCGCCGGTGCTGGGCGTCATGCTGTTGGCATCGATGAACCGGCCCCTGTCGTTAAAGAGCGGGCTGGGCCTGCTGCTGATGGCGCTGCTTGCCACCGCGATCGGCCTGCTGCTGAGTCCCTTGCTGCGCTACTACCCTCTGAGCGGGGTGCTGCTCATCGCACTGTGCCTTTACTTCGCCTTCCGTCACGGCCTGCGCGGCGGCAACAACCTGCTGTCGACCTTCCTCATCATCGGGTTGACCATGATTTCCGCCGCCGGCACCGTCGACTTCGCGCTGGCCGCCCTGGTGATCGAAGCGCTGGGCAAAGGGCTGCTGGTCGCGGTCCTGGCGCTGGGCGGCTGCCATCTGCTGTTCCCGGAGCCAGCGGCCGCGCCCGCGCCGCCCGCGGCGCCGGTCCTGCCGCCGGACGCGGCCAGCCGGCTGGCCCTGCGGGCCGCGCTCGTGGTGATGCCGGCGTTCCTGCTGGCGCTGACCGACCCGCTGGGCTACATGCCCATCATCCTGAAATCGGTCAGCCTGGGGCGCCAGAGCTGCGTCACCGCCGCGCAGGGCGCGGCCCGCGAACTGCTGGGCTCGACCCTGCTGGGCGGCGCGCTGGCGGTCGCCTTCTGGTGCGCCCTGAGCCTGTTCGTGAACCTGTGGATGTTCTTTCTCTGGATGCTGCTGTTCGGCCTCATGGCCGCGCGCAAGCTCTACCGGCTGGTTCCGACCCGCCATCCGCCCAGCTTCTGGTTGAACACGCTGGTGACGCTCGTCATCCTGCTGGGCCAGTCAGTGCAGGACAGCGCCGCCGGCAAGGACGTCTACACCGCGTTCGCGGTGCGCATGGGCTTGTTCATCGGCGTCACGCTCTATGCCTGCCTGATGCTGCGCCTGCTCGAACCCCGGGCGCCGGACAGCCGGGAACCCCGTCGGAATCCTTCAACCGCAGTGCCCTCAGACGCTTGAATCAGGAGGCAGCCATGTCATTGCCAGACGAACCGGCCCCACCCTCGCACTCGGCGGGGTGGCGCTTCAAATGCGGGATCGGATTGTTCATCATCGCCTTCGCCCTGTGGTTCCTCCTTCCGGTGGCGGGCTATATGGACGTGCCGGGTCCGCGCATCGCCGCGTTGACCGGCACCATCTTCATCGCCAACAAGGTCTTGCTGCTGAGCTGCATCGCAGTCATGGGCAAGGAGGGCTTCCAGCGGCTGAAGTCCATCGTGTTCGGCCAGGCCAAGAAACTCGCTCCCGTGCAGAAGGTTGGCCCCGTGCGCCATGCCATCGGCCTGGTCATGTTCCTGCTGCCCATCCTGACCTCGGCGCTGGAACCGTACATAGACGAAATGTGGCCGGGCCTGCGGCCCAATCTGTGGCAGGCCCAGCTGGCCGGAGACCTCATGCTGATTGCCAGCTTCTTCGTGCTGGGCGGGGATTTCTGGAACAAGCTGAGGGCGCTGTTCGTGCGCACGGTCTAGCGGGCAGGGCGCCACGATCGAAGCCGGCGTTTTCGTAGGAAAATGCCGGCTCGCGTTCCGACGCGCAACTTCAGCCATCAACCAGGACCCGCCATGCCGCAACTCGACATCTATCAGGTAGACGCCTTCACTGCCGCGCCTTTCGGCGGCAACCCCGCGGCGGTCGTGCCGCTGCAGGCCTGGCTGCCGGACGAAACGCTGCAACGCATCGCAGAAGAAAACAACCTGTCCGAAACCGCTTACTTCGTGCGCAAGGGCGATGTCCACGAGCTGCGCTGGTTCACGCCCGCGGTGGAGGTGGACCTGTGCGGCCATGCCACGCTGGCGTCGGCCTGGGTGCTGTTCGAACAGCTGGGCGCAACGGAAGACGTGCTGCGCTTTGCCACGCGCAGCGGCGAACTGCAGGTGCGTCGCGCGGGCGACCGGCTGGCGATGGATTTTCCGGCCAAGCGGCCCGAAGCGCAGCCGATCCCGCCGGGCCTGCTGCAGGCGCTGGGCCTGCCGGGCGCGCAGGCGTTCTACAAGACGGACGACTACCTGGTGGTGATCGACGATGAATCGCGCATCGATGCCCTGAAGCCGGACTTCGCCGCGCTCGCGGGCTTCGACACGCGCGGCGTGGCGGTGACGGCGCCGTCTGGGCAGTTCGACTTCGTGTCGCGCTGGTTCGGGCCGCGGGTGGGCGTGAACGAGGATCCGGTGACCGGCTCGGCGCACACCTCGTTGGCGGCGTACTGGGCCCAACGCCTGGGCAAGCGCAGCCTGAGCGCGCAGCAGGGCGGGGCGCGCAAGGGGCAGTTGCAATGCGAGGTGCGGGATAACGGCCGGGTGATCATCAGCGGCCAGGCGGCGTTGTACCTGCGCGGCACGATCTTCATCTGAGGCTGGGCGGGGCGCAGCCCCGGCTCGCGGCGGCGTAACAAAAGAGACGTTGACACGGTTTATGCTCAACACTAGCATAAACCGTGCTCTTTTTTTGCCCAATAAATGCTCAATATGAGCATAAAATCTCGCGAGGAGACGCGTCCATGGACACCCCCAATCGCCGGTACGTCGAATTCGATCTGCCTGCCACACCGAGCTGCCCCAGCGCCGTCGGCCAGGCCTGGGCCCGCGTGCCCGAACCCTTGCCAGCCAGCGAACGCGCCGCCTGCGTGGCGCGCATACGCGAACTGCTGGCGCGGGAGCGCGCAGTGCTGGTCGCGCACTATTACGTCGATGCGGAGTTGCAGGAACTGGCCGAACAGACCGGCGGCTGCGTCGGCGACTCGCTGGAGATGGCGCGCTTCGGCCGCGACCATGAGGCCCGCACGCTGGTGGTGGCCGGCGTGCGCTTCATGGGCGAGACCGCCAAGATCCTGAGCCCGGACAAGCGCATCCTGATGCCGGACCTCGACGCCACCTGCTCGCTGGACCTGGGCTGTCCGGCCGCCGATTTCGCCGCCTGGTGCGATGCCCATCCGGACCGGACGGTGGTGGTCTACGCCAATACCAGCGCTGAAGTGAAGGCGCGCGCGGACTGGGTCGTGACCTCGTCGATCGCGCTGGACGTAATCGCCGACCTGCATGCGCGCGGCGAGAAAATCCTGTGGGCGCCGGACCGCCATCTGGGCGACTACGTGCAACGCCAGACCGGCGCCGACATGCTGCTGTGGCAGGGGTCCTGCCTGGTACATGACGAGTTCAAGGGCACCGAGCTGGAACTGCTTCGCGCCGAGCACCCGCAAGCCAAGGTGCTGGCGCATCCGGAATCGCCCGCCGCCGTGCTGGCGCAGGCCGACGTGGTGGGCTCGACCACGCAGCTGATCGATGCCGCGCGCAAGTTCGACGCGGAGCTGCTGATCGTCGCGACCGACCAGGGCATCCTGCACAAGATGCGCGCCGCAGCGCCCGGCAAGACCTTCCTGGCCGCGCCCACCGCGGGCAACAGCGCCAGTTGCAAGAGCTGCGCGCATTGCCCCTGGATGGCCATGAATGCCCTGGGCAACCTGGCCGGGACGCTGGAGCATGGTCGCAACGAAATCACACTGGACCCCGCGCTGGGCCTGCGTGCCAAGGCGCCGATCGACCGCATGCTGGACTTCGCGGAACGGCGCAAGCGCCGCGTGCAGGCCAGCGGCGACTTCGCGCGCGACACGGCGCTGTATGCCAGCGTCGGGCCGGCCTAGGGACTAGCGGAGGTCCGCTCATGGAATTCGACGTCATCATCATCGGCAGCGGCCTGGCCGGCATGGCCGCGGCGCTGGAACTGGCCCCGCGCAAACGGGTCGCCCTCGTGTCCAAGGGCGAACTGCGCGACAGCGCCAGCAACCGCGCCCAGGGGGGCATTGCCGCGCCGCTGGGCGCCGACGACAGCATCGAGGCGCACGTCAACGATACCCTGGTCGCGGGCGCCGGCCTGTGCGATCTGCCGGCCACGCGGAACATCATTTCCCGGGCCTGCGGCGCGATAGCCTGGCTGCAGGAGCAGGGCGTCGCGTTCACGCCGGAGCTCGGCGGATTGCATCTGACGCGTGAAGGCGGGCACGGCCTGCGCCGTATCGCGCACGCGGCGGACGCGACCGGCAGCGCCATCGTCGCGGCCCTGGAGGACCGCGTGCGGCGGCAAGCCGGCATCACGTTGCTGCAGGCGCATTGCGCCGTGGACCTGATCCTGGACGGCGCCGCAGGTACGGCTGCGGCGCGTTGCCGCGGCGTGCGCCTGCTGGACCTGCGCAGCGGACGGATTTTCGATGCGTCCGCCAGCCATGTCGTGCTGGCCACGGGCGGCGCGGGGCAGGCATACCAGACGACTACCGCGCCGCCGGCCGCGACCGGCGACGGCATCGCCATGGCCTGGCGCGCGGGCTGCCGGATCGCCAACATGGAGTTCACGCAATTCCATCCTACCGGCCTGCACCATGCGCAAGCGGGAGGATTCCTCATTTCCGAGGCGGTGCGCGGCGAGGGCGGCATACTGCGCCTGCCCGATGGCGCGCGCTTCATGCCGGCGTACGATGCCCGCGCCGAGTTGGCGCCGCGCGATATCGTCGCCCGTGCGATCCAGGGCGAAATGGAACGCCATGGACTGGAGTGCGTGTACCTGGATATCAGCCACCAATCGCCGGGATTCCTGCGGGAACATTTTCCTACCATCCAGGCGCGCTGCCTGGCGCTGGGCATCGACATCACGACGACTCCCATCCCGGTTGCGCCCTCCGCGCATTACACCTGCGGCGGCATCGTTGCCGACCAGGCCGGACGCAGCAATCTGTCCGGTTTGTACGCGGTGGGCGAAGCCGCCTGCACCGGACTGCACGGCGCCAACCGCCTGGCCAGCAATTCGCTGCTGGAGTGCGTGGTGACGGGACGGGCTGCCGCGCAAGACATCTTGGGCCAGGTGCCGGCCGATGTTCCCCATCGAACTCCGGCGGCCGACGCAACCGCCGTGCCGGCGTCGCCCGATCTGGCGCGGCTGCGGCGCGACCTGCGCCAGTTGATGAGCCGGGACGTGGGCGTGCTGCGCAGCGATGCCTCGCTGGCGCGCGCGGCCGCATTCATCGGTCCGCTGCGAGCAGAGACGGACGCGCGGTTGCTGCGCGAGGGCTTGAGCCTGGAATTGCTGGAGCTGCGCAACCTCGCCCTGGCGGCTGATCTCATCGTGCGGGCGGCGAGTGCGCGCGGTGAGAGCAGGGGGGCGCATTTCAACCGGGATCGGCCTGGCTCGGATGCCGTGGATTTGCGGCCGCGCGCGTCTGTCGCAACCGCGTAGGCGCGGGCAGGGCAGTTTCCGGCCGGCCGGCGGCTCAGGAAACCCCGGTCAGCAGATGCTGCGCGGCGCCCGTCGCCGCGCGCCTGAAACGCGACGGCGACACGCCCATGTGCTCGCGGAAGAAGCGGGAGAAATTGCCGGGCGTGGAGAAGCCCAGGTCCAGCGCCACGGAGGTCAGGGGCTGCTCCTGGTGTACCAGCAGGCGCACGGCTTCTTCGACGCGCACGGCGCTCCAGAAGACTTGCGGCGTGGTATTGAGCTGATCGCGGAACAGCGCGAAGAAATGGCCGCGCGACAGTCCCACGCGGCTGGCGACCTCTTCCGCCGTGATCGGTTCATGGGCGTGCTCGCGCATGTAGGCGATCGCCGCGCGCAGCCGGCGGTCCAGCGCCGGCGCCGCGGGCATCTGGTTGCGCGGGCGATCCGGCTCGATGGACGATTCTATCGCCGCTTGCAGCAGGGCCTCGACCTCGGCATCCAGGTCCGCGCCGGGGTGGTCCTGCGGCGCCACGATCTTGTGCAGCAAGCGCCAACAGCCCTGGCGCACCGCCGCGTCGATGGGCACGCCCGGCGCCGCGAAGTGGAAGGGGCGGCCCGTGGCGGCGCGCCGTTCGTCCAGCCAGGGCTTGGCGATGTAGAGCACCAGGAAAATGGCCGGGCCCGACCGTTCAAGCAGCCTGGCGTCGTGCGATTCGTACGTATTGGTGCCTAGCGCCAGATGTTCGCTGTAGGGGACCGGAGTCTGGCCGACATGGCCCTGCACGCGCGCGCCGCCCAGCCACAGGGCCAGCTGCACTTCCGCATGCGCGTGCGCGATCAGGTCGTCGCGCAGTTCCAGCACGACGGCGCGGCCGAACGCGCCTTCGTGCAAGGCGTAGGTCTCCTGCATCTCTGTCTCCCGTTTTTCTTATCGCCTCGCCGCGCAAGCCTGGGCTTGCGTGCGGGCGGGTGCGGCGCTTCGGGAATTTTATGGGCGTTTGCGCGCTTCTCCACGCTAGGTGTATTCACTAGGCACAAAATCTGACTCTGCGATAAGTCCGCGCACCCGGCGATAAGCGCGCCGCCGCCTGCGCCGATACAGTCCTGAAAAATCGTCGGCGCAATGCCGATGCAGACAGCGACTGTTCAGATAAAGGGAGACGGCGGCATGAGCACGCAACACGTCAACGGCATGGCCGTGGAGATCGACGGCGAGGGGCCGGCACTGTTGTGCATACACGGCCTGGGCGGTTCCTCGAATACCTGGACGCCCGTCATGGGCGCCTTCGACGGCTTCCGCGTGATCCGTCCCGACCTGCCGGGCAGCGCGCGCTCGGCGTTGGGCGAAAAGCGCCTGTCCATCGCTGTCTATGTGGACGCGCTGGCCGGACTGCTGGACGCATTGGACGTCGATGCGGCGCATGTCGCCGCCCATTCGCTCGGAACCATCGTGGCCCAGCATCTTGCCGTGGCGCATCCGGGCCGGGTCAAGTCGCTGGCCCTGTTCGGCCCGCTGGCCGCGCCGCCCGACGCGGGCCGGCCCGGCATCCGCGCGCGGGCGGCGCTGGCCCGCGGCGGCGATGCGGCCATGCAGGAGATCGCCGACGCCATCGTCAAGGCCGCGACCAGCGCCCAGACCAGGCAGGATCAGCCCGCCGTGCTGGCGCTGGTGCGCGAAAGCGTGATGCGCCAGCCGCCCGAAGGCTACGCGCAAAGCTGCGAGGCGCTGGCGGATGCACAGCCGGCCGCCGCGGAAACGATAGGCGTACCGGCTGTCCTGATTACCGGCGACCAGGACGGCGTGGCGCCGCCCGCCAACGTTGACGCCCTGGCCGCGCGCATCGCGGGCAGCCGCCGCATCGTGCTGGACGGATGCGGCCACTGGACCACCTACGAAAAGCCCCAAGCCTGCATGCAGGCCCTGCGGGAGTTCCACGCGGCGCTGCGCTAGGCCACGTTTTCCAGGCGTTTCAACATAAGAAATCGGCCCCTCGACGCGGGCCGGAGGAGACCTGTCATGTCCAGAATTGCCATTACCAATGTCGCCATCTTCGATGGCAGCGGCATGGAACCTTTTCAAGGCGAAGTGTTGATCGATGGCGCGCGCATCGCGCAGGTCGCGCGCGCGCCTGAGCAGGTGAGCCGGGAGGGCGCGCGCCTCATCGACGGGCGCGGCCGCTTCCTGATGCCCGGCATGACGGAAGCGCACACGCATTTCTCCTGGAACGACCAGCCCACGCTGGCGGCGATCCAGTTCATGCCGCCGGAGGAGCACATTCTCTGGTGCGTGCGCGTGGCCAAACGCTATCTGGAAATGGGCTGGACCTCGGCCATCGGCGCGGCTGCGGCCAAGCCGCGCCTGGACGTGGTGCTGCGTAACGCCATCAACGCCGGCGAATGCCCGGGGCCGCGCTACCTGGCCGGCAGCCAGGAGATCACCACCATAGGCGCGCTGGGCGACAACTCGCTGCCGCACATGCCGTTCGACGAGCTTAGCTTCGGCAGCGTGTGCTGTGGCCCTGAAGAGATCCGGCGCTCGGCGCGCACCTTCATCAAGTACGGCGTCGATCACTTGAAGATCAACCTGTCGGGCGAGTACATCGCCGGCCTGCCGGCCGAGATGTCGCCCTTTGCCGAAGACGAGATCGCCATGCTGGCGAACGAGGCCAAGCGCTATGGCAAGCGTGTCGCGGCGCACGCGCGCTCCAGCGAGTCGGTCAAGCAATGCGTGCGCCACGGCATCGAGATGATCTACCACGCCAGCTTTGCCGATGAAGAGGCGCTCGACATGCTGGAAGCCAGGAAAGACAGCCACTTCGTCGCGCCGGGCATAGGCTGGCTGATCAGGACGGCCTTCAACGCGTCCGAGTACGGCATCACGCCCGCCATCGCCGAGCAGATGGGCTACAAGCGCGAACTGGAAATCGCCTCGGAGTCGCTGCGCAAGATGCACAAGCGGGGCATCCGCATCCTGCCCGGCGGCGACTACGGCTTTGCCTGGATGCCGCATGGTACCAACGCCCGCGACCTGCAATACTTCGTGGACTACATCGGCATGACCCCGACCGAAGCGCTGGTGTCCGCCACTCGGCTGGGCGGCGAGATCATGCAACGCCCGCACGAATTGGGCATGCTGCGTCCCGGCTATCTGGCGGACGTGGTCATGGTCGACGGGGATCCGCTGAAGGATCTGTCGCTGCTGGTGGATCCGGAGAGGATCTTGCTGGTTGTGAAGGATGGGGAGGTGTGCAAGGACAGTCTCCGGCACGATGCGGACGCGGAACTGCTGACTGCCGAAGACAGGGATGCGGCCTTAGTACATTGACCGACGCGGCGTTACATACACAAGGAGTTGGAGCGCGCAGCGTCGGGACCTGAGCATTCGTAGCGAGCTTGCATTATTGAGCTTGCAGATCAATTTCCGCGAACAGATTCACCACGGGCGGAAGAAATGCAATCGGGAGTGTCATTCCTCGGCATCTTTGTCCATTGCTTCAAATTGGGCAAAGACGTGGCCCGCAGGAATGACGTTTCCCTGCGATATTTCGCGCCGGCCTCGATCGATTAGCTTGAGCAGGGCATAGGCTTCCGCCTTATCCCCGCTGCGATTGCAGTATGGAATCGCCTGGTCTTGATGCGAGCGTTTCACGGCATGGGCCTCCAGTGCAAGTACCGACAGGTGCAACTGTAGACTGGAGTTCACTTATCCGCCGGCTTTTCTCCCATTATTCGGACAGAAAGTAGGCGAAGCGGTACGAGCAAACCTGGTTGCATCAATGCTGGGTTTGCTCGCCTCAACTCAAGCCTCTCCCACCCCCTCCCTCACGCTAGCCGCCAGCATCTGCGCCGTCGCCGCCGACAAGGTCCAGCCCAGATGCCCATGCCCCGTGTTGTAGAACACGCCCGGCCGCCTGCCCGGGCCGACGCGGGGCATCATGTTCGGCGTCATGGGGCGCAGCCCGCACCACGGCACCACGCGCGAAGTTCGGATGCCGGGGAAGTGCTTGCGGGTCCAGTCCACCAGCGGTTGCACGCGTTCGGCGCGGATGTCCATGTTGAAGCCGTTGAACTCCGCCGTGCCGGTCACGCGGAAGCGGTCGCCGAGGCGGCTGGTGACGATCTTGGCGGCTTCGTCCAGCAGGCTGACGTGCGGTGCGGCCGCCTGGCTGGCGGCGTCGTCCAGGTGCACGCTGATGGAATAGCCCTTGACCGGGTAGATGTTGAGCGTGTCGCCCAGCTGCCTGGCGAACTGCCGGCTGACGGCGCCGGCGCAGACGACGATGGCGTCGGCCTCGTGCTGCTCGCGGCGCGCGCCGCCCTCGCGCGCGACGTCGAGCACGTAGGGCGCGCCGTCCACGCTGATGTTGCGGATGTCGGCGTCCTGCGCGAAGCGCACGCCGCGGCGCTCGCAGGCGCGGGCCAGGCCGCTGGTGAACTTGTGGATGTCGCCGGTGGCGTCCGAGGGCGTGTAGAAGCCGCCATGGCAAGGGGTTTGCAGCGTGGGTTCGATGCTGCGCGCTTCCTCGGGTGACACTGCGTAGCGCTCCAGCCCGCCTTCCTGCAGCAGCGCATTGGCGCGGCGCGCGGTCTCGAAGCTGGCGGCGTCGTGGTAGATATGCAGAATGCCGCGGCGCTCCAGGTCGAAATCTATGCCTTCTTCTTCCGCCATGGCGTACAGGTGCTGGCGCGCGGCAATGGCAAGCCGCGTGGTCTCGATGGTGTTGCGGCGGTAGTTGCGGATCTGTCCGATGAACTGCGCCAGCCAGGAGTACTTGTGCCAGCTGAAGCGGGGATTGAGCAGCAGCGGCGCGTTGTGGCGGCCGAGCCAGCGCAGGCCTTTCATGATGGTGGCGGTGCTGTTCCAGACCTCGGCGTTGCTGGCCGATAGCTGGCCGCCGTTGGCGTAGGAAGTCTCCATGGCCGGATAGCGCTGGCGGTCGTAGACGGTGACGTGGTATCCCAGTTTGCTCAGGGCATAGGCGGACGTGACGCCGGTGATACCGGCGCCAATGATGGCGATGCGGGGCATGATGGCTCCAGATTGAGTGGCCGCGGCCACCCGGCCGCAGCACCCCATCTGTCTCTGTACCTGAGAGCTTCACCCGCGGCGCAGGCGGCGGGTTCCCCTTCGGTGGGCGCAATCCGCGCCTCTCTCCAGATTGTCTAGACCGCGCAGTCCTGTTTGCCTGAGAGTTTCCGGGGCGGTTGCTCCGTCGGCGCCTGCCGCGGGGGCAGGTCTCTTCTGCGGGGTTTTGGATCGACGAGGCGAGGATAGCCAAAATCCCCCAGAATGAGACCAAGGGTTAGTACCAATAAGGCGCCGCGCCGCGTTACGATGCTTGCGCGCCGCCGTCGCGGCGCCACCGATCCGACACGACAGGGAATGACGAGAATGCGCTTGAACAGCATGCTGCGCACGGGATTGTTTACGCTGATGGCCGCAGGCTGCGGGCTGGCGCAGGCCGGACAGGCGGAGACCGACAGCAAGGTCGACGAGGCGGTCCAGGCCGTCATGCGCGAACATGGCATTGCGGGGATGTCGATCGCCGTGACCCGCAACGGGACGCAGCATTTCTACAACTATGGCGTGGCATCCAGGCAAACCGGCAGGCGGGCCGACAGCGACACGCTGTACGAGATCGGCTCCATCAGCAAGACCTACACGGCAACCCTGGCAACCTACGCACAGGCGCGCGGCCGCCTGGCGCTGAGCGACAGCCCGGCCAAGTATCTGCCCGAGCTCGCCGGCAGCGACTTCGCCAAACTGAGCCTGATCAACCTGGGGACGCACACGACCGGCGGCTTTCCCTTGCAGGTGCCCGACGCGGTCACGAACCAGGCGCAGATGATGGCTTACCTCAAGGCCTGGAAGCCCGAGCATGCCGCTGGCACGTATCGCACCTACGCCAACCCCAGCATCGGCATGCTGGGCGTGGTTGCGGCCAAGAGCCTGAACCGGCCGTTCAAGGCGGCCATGGAGCGGGACCTGTTTCCCAAGCTAGGCCTGACCAGCACCTACATCGACGTGCCGGCCGCCAGGATGGCGGACTACGCGCAGGGCTACAACAAGCAGGATGCGCCCGTGCGCGTGAATCCGGGCGTGCTGGCCGAGGAGGCCTACGGCGTGAAGACCAGCGCACGCGACCTGATCCGCTTCGTCGACGCGAACATGGGCTTGAACCTTGCCGATGCCGAACTGCGCGGCGCGATTGCGCAGACGCACGTCGGCTATTACCAACTGGGCGACATGACCCAGGACCTGGCCTGGGAGCAATTGCGTTATCCGGCGACGCTGGACGCGTTGCTGACGGCCAATGCCGGCAACTACAACAGCCAGAGCCAGCCCGTGACCGCATTGAACCCGCCGCTGCCGCCGCAGGAGGCCGTGTGGATCAACAAGACGGGTTCGACCAACGGCTTCGGCGGCTATGTGGCATTCGTGCCGTCGAAGAAGCTGGGCATCGTGATACTGGCCAACCGCAACTATCCGAACGAGGCCAGGGTCCGGCTGGCGTACCGGATCCTGGGCGACTTGGAGAAGTAGGCGCGCAGGCCGGCGCGCTATCGCGCGGGCGGCTGCCTTGCCGCGTTGTGGCGGGGCAACAGGTCCATCACTTCCAGACGCTTGCACAATTGCGCCAGCCGCTCCATCTTGTAGGCATTTACGTCCATGCCGGCGTAGTCATAGAAGCCCTGGCCGTCGCGCAGCCCGTTGCGCCCTTGTTCCATGTTGCTGGCGATGACGGCGGGCGAGGCGAAGCGCGGATCGATGGCATCGGCGAGGTAGCGCGAGGCGTAGTAGAGGATGTCGCCGCCGCCCCAGTCGATGAACTCCAGCAGCCCCAGAACCGAAAACCGCAGGCCGAAGCCCAGGCGCACGGCCGTGTCGATGTCTTCGGCGCTGGCCACGCCTTCCTCCACCATGCGGGCCGCTTCGTTCATGGCCAGGGCCTGGATGCGGGGCACGATGTAGCCGGCGGCGGGGGCGCACTGCACGGGCTTCTTGCCCGCCAGGCGCAGCGCTGCCAGCAGCCCTTGCGTCGCGGCCTCGCTGGTCTGGGGGCCGCGGCTCACTTCCACCAGCGGTATCAGGTAGGCGGGGTTGAGCCAGTGCGCGTTCAGGAAGCGCTGCGGACCTTGCACCAGCTCCGCCAGCTCGGTGACCAGAAAGGTGGACGTGGTGGACGCGATGATGCTGTCCGGCGCGCAGGCCGCTCCCAACCACAGAAAGGCATCGCGCTTGGCGTCCAGGCGTTCAGGCACGGCTTCGAACACCACGCGCGCCTGCCGCAGATCTGCTTCGGCATCCTCGCGCGTGCATAGGCGGATGCGCGCCAGCGCTACCTCTGCCTGCGCGGCGTCGAGCAAGCCCAGCCTGCACAGGATGCCGAGCTCGCGGCGCAGATCGTCCCGCACGCGTGCGAAGTAATCGGCCTGCTCGGCGGGCGGGCGCGGCTTGATGTCTATCAGCGTGACGTCCAGTCCTGCATGGATGTATGACAGCGTGATGCCCACGCCCATGCGGCCGGCGCCGATTACGCAGAGTCTGTCGTTCATGGCTTGCATCTCCGTGTCAGCAGCCTTCGGCCAGAAGCTGGCGCATGTCCGCGCGCGACAGGCGGTCCAGGCCCAGGCGTTCGAACGTGCGTCCTTCGGCGTAGAGGTCGCGTCCGGTGACCGCGCTGGCCAGGCTCAGCAGGCCTTGTGCGACAGGCGTCGGCACGCCCGCCCAGCGGCCGGCGGACACCAGGAATGACAGGCCAAGCCGCGTGTCCTCCAGCATGTAGCGGTGCGTGTGCAGGTCTATGTCCTCGCGCCAGTCGCCGCTGTCGGTGAGCCTGCCATGGGCGCCGCGGCCGTACATCCATTCATCGCCTTCGGCGGCATAGTGGTCGGCCAACGGGAAGTGCGGCGCGGCATAGCCCAGGGCCACGCGGATGGCGATGCGCTCCGCGTCCAGCGCGTCGGTCACGCGCCGTATGGAGGCCTGGGTGCCTTCGTTGTGGATGTCCCATTTGTCGAAGTGTTCCAGCGGCCCTGCATTCATCATGATGAGCGGCGGATGGATGATGGGGCCGGCGTTCATCAGCGCGCCCGAAAGCCCGTCCTCTATCGGTTCGATGCTGGGGTAGGCGCGCTGGACCACGGCCAGCGCCTGCTCCGACAGCCGCCGCGGAAAGACGCCGGTGGGCAGGCGGGTGGCGTAGCCGCTGATCACGACCTTTTCGCCATGTTTGCGGGCCAGGTAGGGCAGGGTGCCGGTCTCGGCGAAGGCCGTGTTCGCGGCGTTTCCTGCTTCTTTCATGGCGCGGGCGAAGACGTAGCAGCCGAAGGTGCCCGGCGGCAGGAACACGACCTGGCCGTCGCGCAGCAGCGGCGCCAATTCCCGGGCCAGCGCTTCGTGGGTGGTGGAAGGCAGGGGAATGACCAGCAGCTCCGCATTCTCCACGGCAGTGGCCAGGTCGCGCACCAGCTGCAACTGGCGGGGGCCGTCGCCCAGCGGAATCTGGCGGCTGCCGCGATAGTCGGTGACCGTCAGCGCGGCCGCATCCCGCAAGTCCTGGAAGGCCGTCCAGTCCCGGCGCCACCAGCGCACGTGATGGCCTTTCTCGAACAGCTCGGCCGCTGCCGCGTAGCAGCCGTGGCCGCCGCCTATGACGCTGATTCTCATGGTCAAGCTCCGTCTGATGGAGCCTTGATCCTAGCGGCGGCGCGCTGGCGGGGCTGCGCCGAACGCGCAAGCGGCGTTCCGATCCGGCAAGCGAATCCTGGCGCTGCCGTGCAACGCCTAATGCCTGCTTTGGCGCAGGGTGTCCGACGGCAGGCAGCCGTAGCGCTTGCGATAGTGGGTGGCGAAATGCCCGAAGCTGGAAATGCCGTGCCGCAGCAGGATGTCGGTGACGCTGTCGCCTTCGCCGGCTTGCGCAAGCGCCGCGTGCACCTGGGCCAGCCGCTGGTTGCGCACGTAGTCGCTGGGACTCTGCTTCAGGAACTGCGAGAAGCCGTTTTGCAGCGTGCGCACGGAGACGCCGCAGTGGGCCGCCAGGTCCGTCAGCGATAGCGGCTGGTCCAGATGGCTTTCTATGTAATCGCGCGCGCGCCGCACATGCAGGGGCAGCGGTTGGCGGCGGTCTGCCTGCAAGGCCTCGGAGTAGTTGTGCGGCAGCTGGGTCAGCAGCAGCGTCAGCAGGTAGTCTGAAAAGCCGGCGGCCAGCGTTTGCGTGACGCCTTCGATGGCGGGATGGCGGTACAGCCGGCACAGATAGTCCAGCGTTTCGCGCACTGCCACCGGTCCGGGCGCGTCGGCATCCATTTGCAGGTCGAACACCAGCGCCTGTTTGGCGGGGCGCTCGAGCAGCCGCTGCAACTGGCGTTCCAGCGCCTCGCGCTCGATGCGCAGGATCAGGTTGCGGCAGTCGCGGCCGATGCGGATCACGCTGCGCTCGGACGGCGAGGAAATGGTCAGGCTGCCCGCGTTCATCGACGCGCTGCGCTTGCCCAGCGTGATCAGCCCGGAGCCTTGCAGCGTGATGCGGATCAGGTAGTAGCTGGCGATGTCGCCGGCGTCGATCTCGACTTCCGCGCCATAGTGCAGGTCGAACAAGGCTGCGTTGCCGAAGAAGACGCCGTACAGGCGCGATTGCAGGGGTTTTCCCGGGGGAACGCACATGCGGTGCGACCATAGGTGCTGGCTGACCTGGTCCTTGATCTCGGCGATGTTGCCCGAGTCCAGCAAGCAATGGCGGTCCAGCGGATTGGTGTCGTTGAACATGCTTTCCTGCGCAGCGGGAACAGTCCTTGCGTCAGGCGTATAGAGGCTGGCTGCGCAAAGACCTACAAAAGATGGGCCTGCAAGCAAGTGAGACACAACCCGGCCCTTGGGCATGGGCAGATCTCACCACCATACAAGGGAAACAAACCATGACTAACGGCAGCCCGCGGCACGGATCAAAACCTAGCTACGCCTACGAGTGGTACGTCGTGGTGATATGCATGCTAGCGTACATATTTTCCTTCGTCGACAGGCAGATCCTGGCGCTGATGATCGAGCCCATCAAGCACGACCTGCAGCTGTCCGACACGCAATTCAGCTTGCTGCACGGGCTGGCGTTTTCCTTGTTCTACGCCTTCATGGGCATACCGATAGCCTTGCTGGCGGATCGCTATTCGCGGCCCCGGATCATCGCGATCGGCGTGGCGTTCTGGAGCCTGGCCACGGCGGCCTGTGGGCTTTCGCGCAATTTCGCGCAGATGTTTCTCGCGCGGATCGGCGTGGGCGTGGGCGAGGCAGCGCTCTCGCCTGCCACGTACTCCATGCTCAGCGACATGTTCCCGCGCGAGAAGCTGGGGCGCGCCGTCGGCATCTATTCGATCGGCTCGTTCATCGGCGGCGGCATGGCGTTCCTGATCGGCGGCTACGTCATCAACCTGCTCAAGAGCGTGGATACGGTTGCCTTGCCGTGGATAGGCGCAATGCGGCCCTGGCAGGTGACCTTCTTCATTGTGGGATTGCCTGGCCTGCTGATTGCGCTGCTGATCCTGCTGACGGTGCGCGATCCGCAGCGGCTGGGCTTGCGACGCAATGCCTCGGGGCAGGTGCAGAAGCCCGCCATGGAAGATACCTTCCGCTTCCTGGGGCGCCATCGCAGCACCTTCTTCTGCCACTACCTGGGCTTCTCGTTCTATGCGATGGTGCTGTTCGCACTGCTGGGCTGGACGCCGGCGTTCTACATGCGCAAGTTCGGCATGTCGCCCTCGGAAGCCGGCTACATGCTGGGCGTGGTGGTGCTGGTCGCCAATACCGCCGGGGTGTTCTGCGGCGGCTGGCTGATGGATTGGCTGGCCAAGCGGGGCTACAGCGATGCGCCGTTGCGCGCTGGCGTGATTGGCGCGGCCGGCATGGCCCTGCCTGCGGTGGTCTTCACCCAGGTCGATTCGCTGTGGTGGTCGGTGGGCTTGCTGCTGCCGGCCATGTTCTTCGCCTCGTTTCCGATGCCGACCTCGACCGCCGCGATGCAGATACTGCCGCCCAATCAGCTGCGCGCCCAGGTATCGGCGCTGTTCCTGCTGATCTCGAACCTGATCGGATTGGGCCTGGGCACCACCGCCGTGGCCATGCTGACGGACCGGCTGTTCAAGAACCCGGCAGCGGTAGGGCAGTCCATGTCGGTCCTGGTTGGCGTGGCCACGGTGTTGTGCATCGGCCTGCTGGCCGCGGGCTGCAAGCATTACCGCCGCAGCCTGAACCTGGAGGCGCAGGAGGCGCCGCCGCTCGCGCCTGCGCGCGTGTCGCCCTGAACGCGGCAGCCAGGGCTGCCCGGGCCGCGATGCGGCCCTTTTTTTAACTCTGTTACCTCTCCGTTGAACTGCACATTCCTCGTAAAAGAAATGGTGCCGGGGATGCGCTATAACGAACGCTTGACGCATTACTGTTCCCCCAATTCATGCCCCGTTTTTCCCGCAGTCCGTCGCTGGTCCTGTCCGTTGCCCTGGTAGGCGTCCTGGCGGGATGCTCATCCCCCAAGCCAGAGTTCGAAAAAGAAGACTTCACCCAGAACAACACTTACTCGCGCACCGTCGATGCGAGTAACGTCGCCGCCTGCGACGCGGGCCGCCGCGCCTTGCTGAGCCAGGGCTACAACATCGACAAGTTCGAGGGTTCGCGGGTCACGGGGCACAAGAATTTCCAGGACGAAAACGGCCAGCATACGCAGATTGCCTTCAACATCGAATGCGCCTCCGATGGCAGCGCGAATGAGCGCGCCACGGTGTTTGCCAACGCCGTGCAGGACCGCTATTCGATCAAGCGCACCAATAGCTCGGCCAGCGTGGGCGTGAGCGTGCTGGGCCAGGTGTCCATGCCGTTCGGGTCCAGCGACGATTCGCTGGTGAAGACGGGCAGCCAGACGGTTGCGCGGCCCAAGTTCTATGAAGGCTTCTTCCAGCTGCTACAGCGTTTCCTGCCGGACGCGCAGGCCGCCGCCGCGCCGCGTGCGCCCGCAGGCGGCCGGGCCAAGGCGCAACCCAAGGCCGCGCCGGCCGAGCCGGCGGAATCTCCCGACAAGCCCGCCGATACCTTGAATCCGGCCGCGGCCAACGGCGGCAGCGAAACGCCGAAAACATCTGCCGCGGGAGGCTCCAGTTCGCCGGCCGCGCCCGCCGCTGCGGCTCCCGCGCCGGCGGCGCCTGCACCCGCAGTTCCCGCGCCCGCATCTGCTGCCCCCGCATCCAGCGCGCCCGCATCGACTCCCGCGCCCGCCGCCCCGGCCAGCCCCGAGGCGGCCAAGTAAGGCTGCGTTGCCGGGCGCCGCTTGCCGTAGCGCAAACGGAAGCGCCGTGCCGGTACACGGCGCGGTCCGCATCCGGCGATAATCGCGGTCATCATGACCTATCAACTCCTGAAAATGCTACACGTGGCGGCCGTGGTCGCCTGGCTGGGCGGATCGCTGTTCGTGTCCCTGTTCCTGCTGTCCTCGCAGCCGCAGGACAGTGAAGAAGCGCCCAAGGAACGCAAGATGCTGGGCGCCTTGCGCCGCTGGACGCTCTACGTGACCACGCCGGCCATGGTGCTCGCGTGGCTGGTCGGCCTGCACCTGGCCATGACCTTCGGCTGGTTCGCCATGACCTGGATCTGGGTCAAGGTGGGCTTCGCGCTGGCGCTGTCGGCGCTGCTCGGCATCCAGAGCGCGGCATTGCGGCGCATGGCCAACGGCAGCGCCCAGCGTCCGCCGCTGGTGGATCTGTACGCGCCCTTCACCGTCATCGCGTCCGCGGCCATCGTGACGCTGGTGGTCGTCAAGCCCTTCTGATCCGCGCGGCGGGGCATGTGCCGGGACCATATGCCCAGCCGCCATAACCAAACGCCCCTGTAATAAGGACTCAACGAACTATTCGTTCGCCGGGTCCGTCCCCCTCCCTAGAATCGTTTCTCTCATAACCGCATAGCCTGAGAGGCGATTCCAACATGACTTCCCGTTTTTTCAAGCGCCTGCTGGGCGCGGTGCTGGCTTCGGCGGCAATGTTCCATGGCCCGGCTTTTTCGGCCGATCCCAAGCCGCTGAAGGTGGGCGTGCGCGGCGGCGTCGACGAGCAGATCTGGGAAGTGGTGGCCCAGGTCGCCAAGAAGAACGGCCTGGCGGTCGAGCCCGTGGTGATCACCGGCACCGCCAGCCCGAACGAGGCGCTCAACAACGGCGACCTGAACGCCAATGCCTTCCAGCACATTCCCTTCCTGAACGACCAGATCAAGCAGCGCGGCTACAAGCTCGTGTCCGTGGCCAACACGCTGATCTCGCCCATCGCGTTCTACTCCAGGAAGTACAAGTCGCTCAATGAGCTGCCCGAAGGCGCCCGCGTCGGCATTCCCAACGACCCCAGCAACCAGACGCGCGCGCTGGTCATCCTGCGCGACCAGGGCCTGATCACGCTGAAGGACGGGTTCGATCCGGCCACCGGCACGGCGACCTTGGCGGACGTGACCTCCAACCCCAAGAAGCTCAACTTCGTGGAAAGCGCTTCCGTGGTGCTGGCGCGTTCGCTGCCGGACGTGGACACCGCGGCCATCGTCAACAGCTTCGCCTATCAGGCCGGGCTGATCGCCACGCGCGACGGCATCGCGGTGGAGAAGAAGGAAAACAATCCTTACGTAAACATCATCGCGGTGCGCGAACAGGACAAGAACGCGCCCTGGGTGCCTGAACTGGTCAAGGCCTATCACTCCGAGGAAGTGCGCCAGTTCATCCTGAGCAAGTACGACGGCTCGGTGATTCCGGTTTTCTGAGCTCGGAGCCGGGCAATGATGCAACACGAATTCTCCATGGCCACGCTGGCCGATGCCGCGCCGCGAACCCAGGCCGCAGATGCGCACATCGTGTTCGAAGGGCTGCAGAAGCGCTACGAGGGGGCGCAGGGGCCGGTGGCCGCGCTGTCCGACGTGTCGTTCGCCATCGCCCGCGGCGAGGTCTACGGCATCATCGGCCGCAGCGGCGCGGGCAAGTCCACGCTGCTGCGTTCCATCAACATGCTGGAGCGGCCCAGCGCCGGCCGCGTGCTGGTGGACGGCGTGGACGCGGGCGGCCTGGACGAAAACGCGCTGGTGGGCCTGCGCCGCCGCATCGGCATGATCTTCCAGCACTTCAATCTGCTGTCGGCCAAGACGGTGGCCGAGAACGTGGCCTTGCCCTTGCGCGTGGCGGGCGTCAAGCCCGCCGCGGCGCGGGCGCGGGTAGAGGAACTGCTGGAGCTGGTGGGGCTGCGCGACAAGGCCGACGTTTATCCGGCAAAACTGTCCGGCGGCCAGAAGCAGCGGGTGGGGATCGCCCGCGCGCTGGTGCATGAACCGGAGATCCTGCTGTGCGACGAAGCCACGTCGGCGCTGGACCCGGAAACCACGCAGGCCATCCTGGCCTTGTTGCTGGACATCAACCGCAAGCTGGGCCTGACGGTGGTGTTGATCACGCACGACATGGCGGTGATCCGCGAGGTCTGCCACAGGGTGCTGGTGCTGGACGGCGGCCGCAAGGTCGAGGAAGGCGAGGTCTGGCGCGTGTTCGGCAATCCCCAGGCCGACGCCACGCGCGCCTTGCTGCGGCCCTTGCAGCACGACTTGCCGCCCGATCTCGCCAGCAGGCTGGTGCCCGACCTGCAGGGCCGCGCGGGCGTAGCCGTGCTGCGGCTGCGCTTTACGGGGCAGGGGCGTCCGGACGGCGTGTCCTTGCAGGCGCTGGCCGCGCTCGGCCCCGGCGCGACGCTGCTGCACGGCGGACTGGACCGCCTGCGCGGCCATGCGCAGGGCAGCCTGCTGGTGTCCGTGCCCGCGGGCGCATTACAGGAAGAGGCCGCGCGCGCCGCGCTGGTGGCCGATCAAATCAAGGTGCTGGGTTATGTCGCTGCCAATGCTTGATAAATACCTGCAGGCTTTCCTGCAGACCCTGGCGATGGTGAGCGTGTCCGCCGTCATCGCCATCGTTCTCGGCCTGGCGCTGGCCGTGGTGCTGACCGTCACCGCGCCGGGCAATCTGTATCCCCGGCCGCGCTTCAACAAGGTCCTGTCGGTGACGGTCAATACCTTCCGCGCCATCCCCTTCATCATCCTGCTGGTGGCGATGCTGCCGTTCACGCGCTTTCTGGTGGGCACCACACTGGGCACCTGGGCCGCCATCGTGCCGCTATCGGCCAATCTGGTGCCGTTCTTCGCGCGCATCGCCCAGGTCAGCCTGAACGACGTGGATCACGGGCTGGTGGAGGCGGCCAGGGCCATGGGTTGCCGGCGTTGGCACATCGTGCGCCACGTGCTGTTG
Source organism: Achromobacter sp. PD1 (assembly GCF_048541815.1). NCBI lineage: Bacteria > Pseudomonadati > Pseudomonadota > Betaproteobacteria > Burkholderiales > Alcaligenaceae > Achromobacter > Achromobacter sp. PD1. The sequence continues at coordinate 3,655,906 of NZ_CP183349.1, read as the reverse complement.
CCGGAAGCCTTGCCGGGCATCATCGGCGGCATGACCGTCAGCGTCATCGCGATGATCAACGCTTCTGCCATGGCGGGCGCCGTAGGCGCGGGCGGCCTGGGCGATCTGGCCATTCGCTACGGCTACGAACGCTACGAGACCCGCGTGATGTTCGAGGTGATCGTGATCCTGATCGCGCTGGTCTCAATTGTGCAATTCACCGGCGAATGGCTGTCGCGCCGCGCCGACCACAAACGCTGACTCCACGCCGGGGCTGCGCGCCCCGGCCTTACCCGAAAACACAGGAACGCTGAAATGTCCGACTCCTCGCAACACGGTTTTGCCACGCGCGCCATCCACCTGGGCTATGACCCGCTGGACGAGCAGGGCGCCCTGGCTCCGCCGCTCTATCTGACCTCCACCTACACCCAGGACAGCATCGAATCCTTCGACCAGATCCGCCTGGGCGAAAAGCAGGGTTACGTCTACGGCCGCACGCGCAATCCGACGCAGGCGCTGCTGGAAGAGCGCCTGGCCTCTCTGGAAGGCGCCGAGGCCGGCGTGGTGACCGCCTCCGGCATGGCGGCGATTTCGGCGACCCTGTTCTCGCTATTGCAGAGCGGCGATGAAATCGTCGTGGACCAGATCGTGTATGGCACCGCCTTCACCCTGTTCACGCAAGGCCTGGCGCGCTTTGGCGTGCGCGCGGTGTTTGCCGATTTCACCCGCCCCGAGACCGTGGCGGCGGCCATCGGCCCCAACACGCGCGCGGTCTACTTCGAGACGCCGGCCAATCCCAACCTGCGCCTGGTGGATATCGCGGCGGTGTCCGCCATTGCCCGCGGCAAGGGTCTGCTGACCATCGTCGACAACACTTTCGCCACGCCGGTGCTGCAGCGTCCGCTGGAGCATGGCGCCGACGTCGTGCTGCACTCGGCCACCAAGTACCTGGGCGGCCACGGCGACCTGCTGGCGGGGGCGGTGCTGGGGCGCAAGGAACACATCGATGCGATCCGGCTGCAAGGGCTGCGCTACTTTACCGGCGCAACCTTGTCGCCCTTCACCGCCTTCCTGGTGCTGCGCGGCATCAAGACGCTGGAGCTGCGCGTGGCGCGCCACAGCGAATCCGCGCTGAAGGTGGCCAAGCTGCTGCGCGAGCATCCCGCGGTGGCAGACGTGTTCTACCCGGGCCTGGCGGATACGGCGGGCGCGGAGATCGCGCGCCGCCAGCAATCGGCCGGCGGCGGCCTGGTCGCGTTCGAACTCAAGGGTGGACTGGCGGCGGGACGCCGCCTGCTCAACAGCCTGAAGCTGGCGCGCATCGCGGTCAGCCTGGGCGATCCGGAAACCCTGATCCAGCATCCCGCGTCCATGACGCATGCCAGCTACTCTGCCGAGGACCGCGAGCGCTATGGACTGTCCGAGGGCTTGCTGCGGCTGTCGGTGGGCCTGGAGACGCCCGAGGACATCCTGGCCGACCTCAAGCAGGGCCTGGATCGGGCGTAGTGGCCACGCGCCGCCACGCCACCCATTCCCCTTGGTCCTCGAAGTTGCGCGGCCCGCGCGCGGCCGCGGCCAGCCCCGCGCGCAGCGCGCCCATGTCCAGGCCCGGCATGTTCCGCAGCAGGGCGGTAGGCAGTCGTTCGGCGTCGAGCGTGGCCTCGTCGAATTCCATGGCCATCAGCCCGCCGCCGTCGCTGGGTACGCGCAGGAACCACAGGCCTTCCATGTAGTCGCCCGACCAGGGATCGGGAAAGACGGCCTGCGTGTAGCGGAAGCCGAATTCATGGATGTCGCTCCAGGGCCAGAATTCCTGCTGGCCCAGGGCGCGCGCCAGTTCGCTGCTGCGCGTGAAACCGGCTTCATCGAAGCTCACGGTTTCGCGCAGGGGATCTTCGGGCGGCGTCGGGCCGGCTAGCAGCCGTTTGATGAATGACCACATGGCGCAGGGGCGGGTGTAGGGAGGCCAGTGTAGCGGCCTTCGTTGCTGCAAAAATGTTACAACGTTTGATCAAAGTCAAATCCGCGGGGCAGGGCTCGGAGTAGCGTTTGCGCTTTTCCCGACTGAGGCCGCAGGCGCAAGCCTGGCCGGCGCGGACAGGACGATCAGCGCAGCGAGGACAGGATCGATGACAGACAAGACCCCCCCAGCCACCGAACAAGCCGTAGCCGACACGCCGCGCAGGCGCGCGGCCAAGCGGACCGCCAGCGCCTCCAGGAGGCCGGCGGTCAAGACGGTCGTCACGCCGGTAACCACCAGCCGCAGGCCGCGCGCGGCCAAGGCGCCTGCCGCGGTGGATCCCGCGGCGGGCGATCCCGCGGCGGGCGATCCCGCGGCGGGCGCTCCCGCGCCGGTTGACCCCGTATCGGCCGCGGCCGCCGCCGAGCCGGCTCTCGATGTGCGCAAACGCGTCGTCGCCCGTCAGGACGCCGCGCGCCAGGAAACCGTCGCCGTGCTGGCCGACATCGCGCGCCGCTACAACGTCAGCGCGCCGGCCCAGGCGCGCGAGGCGCTGCGCTCGGTCATCGAGGAACTGTCGCCGGACGATGCGCAGGCCGTGCACCGCGCGTTGCTGGAAGCCAATTCGGCGGCGCCGCGCACGCGCCGCAATCCCGACGATGAGCTGGCCGCGGACTGGCGCGAAGGCATCTATCCCTATCGCCACCGCATGCTGCGCCGTAACTACGAAAAGCAGAAGTACAGCCTGCAGGTCGAACTGCTGAAGCTGCAGGCCTGGGTCAAGGCCACCGGCCAGCGCGTCGTGATCCTGTTCGAAGGCCGCGACGCCGCCGGCAAGGGCGGCACCATCAAGCGCATGATGGAACACCTGAACCCGCGCGGCGCGCGCGTGGTCGCGCTGGAAAAGCCTTCCGACACGGAAAAGGGCCAGTGGTACTTCCAGCGCTACGTGCAGCACCTGCCGACCGCGGGCGAGATCGTCATGTTCGACCGCTCCTGGTACAACCGCGCCGGCGTCGAGCGCGTGATGGGCTTTTGCACCCAGAACGAATACCTGGACTTCCTGCGCCAGGTGCCGGATTTCGAGCGCCACCTGGTCAGCAGCGGCATCCACCTGATCAAGTTCTGGTTCTCGGTCAGCCAGGAAGAACAGCGCCGCCGCTTCCTGCAGCGCAAGGTGCATCCGCTCAAGCAGTGGAAGCTCAGCCCGGTGGACCTGGCCTCGCTGGACAAATGGGACGACTACACCCGCGCCAAGGAAGCCATGTTCGCGCACACCGACACGGCCGACGCGCCCTGGGTGGTGGTCAAGTCCGACTGCAAGAAGCGCGCGCGGATCAATGCGATGCGCTACGTGCTCAGCCGCCTGCCATACGAAGGCAAGAGCTGCGATCCCATGATGGCGCTGGATTCGCTGATCGTGGGCCGCGCGCTGTAGCGGTTCAGGCGCCCAGCGCCTGCAGGTTCAGGGTGTGGCTGCGGCCGATCCACACGGCGCAGTCGCGGTGGTCGCGCAGGGAGTCGCCGGTGTTGGGATGCATGAAGACATCCAGCGCTCCGTGGTGCAGCGTCAGCCAGGTGGCGATCTCCGCGAAGCGCTCGGGCGTGAAGGCAATCTGGTAGCTCCACTGGGGATGCGGGCCGACGGGGCGCTCATGGAAGCGCCCCAGCTCCATCTGGCCGGCAAAGCGCGCGGCGATCCGTTCGCGCAGGGCGTGCGCGGCGTCGCGGCTGGCGGCGTCGAAATACACATGGGCGTGCCAACTGGCGACGGCGCTGGTTTGGGATTCGGTCATTGCTGTTGCTCCGTCGGTGTCAGCCGCCCGCGCGCTTGGCGCGGATGCCTTGTTTTTGCAGGGTTTCCATGACGCGTTCGCAGTGGTCGCCCTGGATCTCGATCACGCCGTCCTTTACCGTTCCGCCGGAGCCGCAGGCGTTGCGCAGCTGCTTGCCCAGCGCGTTCAGCGCCGCGCCGTCCAGCGCCACGCCCTTGACCACGGTGACGCTCTTGCCGCCACGGCCCTTGGTTTCGCGCGACACGCGGGCCACGCCGTCGCCGGCGGGGGCCGCATGGGCGGTCTGCTTGCACAGGCACTGCGCCAGCGGCTTGCGGCATTCGGGACACATGCGGCCGCCGTCGGTGGAGTAGACCAGGCCGCCTGTAGAACTGCTTTTCATGATGGACACGCGCAAAAGTCCCTATCTTAATCGCCGGCAGGCCAGCCAGTCCCGGCTTTACAGCAGACCGGCTTCGCGCGCCAGGGCCACGGCGCGGGTGCGGCTGTCGGCGCACAGTTTTACGTTCAGGTTGCGCAGATGGGTGCGCACGGTGCTTTCGGATACGAACAGGCGCTGGGCGATGGCGTTGTTGGAATGGCCGTCCGCAACCAGGCGCAGCACGTTCAGTTCCTTGGCTGTCAAAGCCTCGGCCGGCGCGCGCTCGGCGGCTGGCTTGGCCGGGCTGGAGTCCGCGGGCATCCCGGCATGGCGTTGGAAGCGGTTGAGCCAGGCTTGGGCCGACGCGCAGCCATTCAACCATGCGCAGCCGTCTGTCGACGAAAAGAAGCGCGGCAGCAGCGAGAGAAAGGCGCCGCCTTCGTCAGCCAGTACGCGGCATAGCCCCTCGGCCTGCGCGGTGTCCAGCAAGGTTGCCAACTGCTGGTGGGCCTGCGCCTCTTCGCCTGCGCGCGCCAGGGCGACGGCGCGGAACATCTGCAATTTGTAGGCGCGCCGGATGCGGCGGGACGATACGGCGCACGCAATGTCGGCATCCAGCTGGCGCAACGCATCCTCGGGCTTGCCCGTGTAGGACTGCACGCGCAGCATCCCCAGCCGCGGGTACAGCAAGTCGTTGGAAGGCAGGCGCAGCGTTTCGATGCGAGCCCACAGATCGTTGTCTTCCGCGCGTTTGAGCTCGTCCTGCGCGGCCTGCGGATGTCCTTGCAGCAACAGCACGCGCGCGCGCTCCACGCGCGCGCTGCCGGCGATCCGGGGCAGGCGGCGCTGATGGCCGAGGTATTCCAGTTCGCCCAGCAGATAGAAGGTCTGCACGATGTCGCCCGACAGAAATGCGATGCGCGCCAGCATCACATAGCCGAGTATCAAGTGGTCCGGGTGTCCCGTGTCCCGCCCAAGAGGCACGTAGACGCGCAACAGCCGGGCGGCCTGCTCCAGATCGCCGGCTTCGTAAACCCCGGCCGCGTACAGCACGCCGGCCCAGGCGTTGCCGTTGGCCTGGCCGTACGCGCCCTTGCGGGTGGCGTGGACGGCCATGCGGAAATGCGCGCCAGCCTGGCGCATGCGCCCCTCCTGCAGATCGATGATGCCTTCCACCGCTTCGGAGTACATCTGATTGAAAGCGCTGGCGGCCAGGCTCTGCGCGCGGCGGGCGGCGTCCAGCAGCCGTTGCGCTTCCTGGTAGCGGCCAAGCACGGCGGCGACGTTGGCCATGGCGTTGGCCAGGGCGGTTGCGGCGAAGGTGGACGCGTTCGCCGCCGCGGCGATGCCAGGCATGCCTAGCGCGTAGGCCTCTTCGTGGCGGTCGGTCATGGAGAGCAGCAAGGGCCGCAGCGCCTGCACGTGCGCGCGGACGTCGGGATCGGGGCTGCGGGCCAGTCTCAACTCGTCCAGCTGCAACGATGCCTCGCTGGCGCCCCGGGTAAAACAGGTTGCCCATACCTGCACCGCCTGCAGGGCCGGGCGGCGGGCCAGGACGGCCGCTGGCAACTGCGCGAACCAGCGGGAGAGCAGCCGCATGCGCCCCTCGGCCAGCAACGCTTCCGCGTTTGTACCCAGCAAGGCAAGGGCGTGCTCGAAGTCGCCGCCTTCGATGGCGTGATCGATGGCAGGAACGGGACGGCCTTGCTCGGCGTACCAGCGGGACGCTGCCAGATGCAGCGCGGGGATGTCCGCTGGATCCTGCTGCCGCAGTGTGGATTGCAGATGGCTCGCGAACAGGCCGTGGTAGCGGTATTGAGCCGCGTCCGCGGAGGAGCGCGACAGCAGGACCTGTCCGTCCTCGAGTTCGCGCAGGATGCGACCGCAGTCCAGGTCCGGCAGCAACGCTTGGCATAGCGCCGCGTTCAGTTGCTTCAGGATGCTGGTGCGCAGCAGGAAACGCCGCAACTCGGGCGTCTGTCCGGCAAGAACATCCTGGGCCAGATAGTCGGAGACGGACTGGTCGCTGCCCGAAAATCGTTCGATGAACGCCGCGGCGGAGTCCTGCCGCGCCAGCGAGGCGCAGGCCAGCCAGAGCGCGGCGATCCAGCCTTCGGTCTTGTGGTGAAGCTGGCCGATTTCGGCGCGTGTGACCACAGGGTTGCGCCGGGCAAAGAACAGGGTGGTCTCCTCCAGCGAAAAGCAGAGCTGGGCAGCGTCGATTTCGAGCAGCCGGCCGTCGGCCCGCAAGCGTCCCAGTTCCAGGCCGGTGGCATGGCGCGCGCCGATCAGCAGCCGGCCCTGCGGCGGCAGGCGGTTGATCAGGTTCTGCACGAAGTCCAGCACGCCTGGCGCGACGATGGCCTCGAACTCGTCCAGCACCAGCGCAAAGGGAGCGGTCTGTGTGGCGATGGCTTCGATGAGGGCGAGCGCCAGCGCGTCGTCGGCCTCCAGGTCGGCCAGCGCCCCGGGCGGCGCGGCCAGGGGCTCCAGCGCGGCGGTCAGGCAGCGCAGAAAGCGCGGCAGATCGTTATCGCCGCGGTCCAGCGTCAGCCAGGCGCCGTGCACGGATTGCGCGCTCAACCGGGTCTGGCACTGAGCCAGCAGCGTGGTCTTGCCGTAGCCGGCGGGGCCGCGCGCGAGGACGACCCTGGGGCTGCCGGGCGCGCAGATTTGCGCGCACAGCGATACACGCGGGATATGGTCGGGGTGGGCAGCGGGGACGCCGAGCTTGCCGCTGGCCAGCGCATGTCCGGGCGAAAACATAGGGCGCATGATCTGCCTGTTGGGTGAGGAACGATTGCGCGCCGCCGGCTCGGGGAAACCCGCAAGCAACACGAAAATCGTCGCTTTGGACGAAGCTGAAAAATGCGTGCCTACGATACAAAAGGACTCGTGCCGGGGCAATAGGCCAGTTGCTGCGCAAATGGCGTTTACTCATAACGGAGACATATCGATGGCAATCGTGAAAACGGTGTACGCGTTGGCGGGCGCCGCACTCGTTGCGGCAGGCGTGCAAGCGCAGCCTGCCGGCGGCCCAGTGAAGATCGGCGTCATGGCGGACATGAGCTCGGCGTACTCCGACATCGGCGGCAAGGGGCTGGTGGAGGCCGCGCGCATGGCCGTGCAGGATTTCGGCGGCAGCGTGTTGGGCCAGCCGGTCGAACTGGTGTACACCGATGGCCAGAACAAGGTCGACGTCGCCAGCGCGGCGGCGCGGCGCTGGTTCGACCAGGATGGCGTGGACATGGTCACCGATCTGCCCACGTCGGCGCTGGCGCTGGCCATCAGCGAACTCGGCCGCGAGAAGAAAAGGATCGTCATGGTGACGAGCGCGTCGACGTCGGAGCTGACCGCCAAGGCGTGCTCGCCCTATACCGTCCACTGGACCTACGACACCTACGCGCTGGCCAACGGCACGGGCGCGGCGGTGTCCGCGCAGGGCGGCAAGAAATGGTATTTCATGACCGCGGATTACTCGTTCGGCTACGCGCTGCAGGCCGATGCCTCCGCGGTCATCGAGAAGAACGGCGGCAAGGTGCTGGGGGCGGTGCGGTCGCCCCTGAATACGCCGGACTTCAGTTCCTATCTGTTGCAGGCGCAGGCTTCCAAAGCGGGCATCATCGGCCTGGCGCTGGGCGGCAACGACGTCATCAGCGCGATCAAGCAGGCGGCGGACTTCGGCATTGGCCGGCCGGGCGGCCAGCAGAAGCTGGTGGCGCTGCTGGCGTTCCTGTCGGACGTGAAGTCCATCGGGCTGCCCTTGGGCCAGGGGCTGCTGTTGACCGAGGCGTTCTACTGGGACCAGAACGACGCCACGCGGGCCTGGTCGCAACGCTTCCAGGACAAGGTCGGACGCAAGCCGACCATGACCCAGGCCGGCACCTACGGCGCGGTGCTGCATTACTTGAACGCGGTCAAGGCGGCCGGCACCAAGGACGCCGACGCCGTCATGGCCAAGATGCGGGAGACGCCCATCAACGACTTCATGACGCGCAACGGACGGTTGCGCGCGGACGGGCGGGTGGTGCGCGACATGTACCTGTTCGAAGTGAAGAAGCCGGAGGAATCCCGCAGCGAGTGGGATCTGTATAAGCAGGTTGCGGTCATCCCGGGCGACGTCGCATTCCGGCCAGAGGACCGCGGCGGCTGCCCCTTGATCAAGCAGGTGATGCGATGATCAGCTACGACGTAACCGCCTTTGGCCAGCCGCTGGTCCCGATCGAGCGCCCGGCGCCCGAACCGCAGGGAGCGCAGGTATTGCTGAGGGTGCTTGCCGCGGGCGTGTGCCACACCGACGTGCATACGTGGGAGGGCTACTACGACCTGGGCGGCGACAAGCGCCTGCGCGTGGAGCAGCGCGGCGTCACGCTGCCGTTGACCCTGGGCCATGAGACGGCAGGCGTGGTGGTCGCCGCCGGGCCAGACGCGAATGGGGTGACCACGGGACGGCGCTATCTGGTGTATCCGTGGATCGGTTGCGGCGACTGCAAGGTCTGCCGGCGCGGGCGCGAAAACCTGTGCGCCGCGCCGCGCTTCCTGGGGATCTTCCGGCCGGGCGGCTATAGCGACCACATCCTGGTGCCGGACGCCCGCTACCTGATCGAAATCGGCGACCTGCGGCCCGAGCAGGCCGCGCCTTACGCATGTTCGGGCCTGACGTCCTATAGCGCCATCCGCAAGATTGCGCCGGAGGTGCTGCAGGCGGAGGCGGTCGTGGTGGTCGGCGCAGGCGGCCTGGGCCTCATGTGCGTGAGCTTGCTGCGCGCCTTGGGATGCCCGCGGGTGATCGTGCTGGAACCCGATGGCGCGCGCCGGGGCGCCGCCCTGGCCGCCGGCGCCAGCCTGGCCGTGGACGCGCACGCCGCCAGCGCGCTGGACGAGGTTCGGCGCGCCGCGGGCGAGGTCTGGGCGGTGATCGATTGCGTGGGCGCGGCCAGCACGGTGAAGCAGGGCATGGATCTGCTGGCCAAGGGCGGGCAATTGATCCTGATCGGGCTGTTCGGCGGAGAGTTGCCGCTGTCGACGGCCTTGGTGCCCATGCGCGCCATCAGCATCGAAGGATCCTACATCGGCACGCTGGCCGAACTGCAGCAACTCATGGCCTTGGTGCGGGAGCGTGGGCCGCGCGCCATTCCGATTTCCTGCCGCTGCCTGCAGGAGGCTCAGGCAGCGCTTCTCGATCTGGCGGCCGGCCGCGTGGTGGGGCGCCAGGTCCTCTGTCCCGATCAACCCAACGCGAAACAGGCATAGAACCATGCAGCTGAATCTGGATTCCGGCTATTCCATGACGGTGGATGGCCGCGCGGAAACGTCGGTGCAAACCTTCGATGTGCTCAACCCCGCCACGGAGGAACGCATCGCCACCGTGCCGGACGCGTCGCTGGCGCAGTTGAACGAAGCAGTCGCGGCCGCGAGGCGCGCCTTTGCGCCATGGAGCGAGACGTCCCTGGCACGGCGCCAGGCCGCGCTTCTTGCCATGGCAGACAGGCTGGAGGAGTACACCGAAGGCTTCATGCGCCTGCTGACGCGCGAGCAGGGCAAGCCCCACGCCGACGCGCGCGCCGAGGTCGGCCGTTGCGTCGCCTGGCTGCGCGCGACCGCGGCGCGCGATCTGCCTGCGGCGCGGCTGGACGACGGCGCGGGCCGCGTGTTCGAGACGCGCCATGTGCCTATCGGCGTGGTGGCGGCGATCGCGCCTTGGAATTTTCCGATGACGCTGGCCATCTGGAAGATCGCCCCGGCCTTGCTGGCGGGCAACACCGTCGTGTTGAAGCCGTCGCCGTTCACGCCGCTGACTTCATTGAAGATGGGCGAGCTGTTTCGCGACCTGCTGCCGCCAGGCGCGCTGAACGTGGTGTGCGGCGGGGACCGGCTGGGACCTTGGCTGACCGAGCATCCGGGCATCGACAAGATCGCCTTTACCGGCTCGACCGCGACGGGCAGGCGCGTCATGCAGAGCGCATCCGGCAGGCTCAAACGCATCACGCTGGAGCTGGGCGGCAACGATGCGGCCATCGTGCTGCCGGATGTGGACGTGCGGGACACGGCCGCCAAGCTGTTCTGGGGAGCATTCCGCAATTCCTCGCAGTTCTGCCTGGCCACCAAGCGGCTGTATGTGCACGAATCCATCTATGACGAGTTCGCCGCGGCGTTGGTGGAACACGCCAGGGGCGTCGTCATGGGCGATGGCGCGCAGCCGGGGACCGGTCTGGGTCCGATCCAGAACCGTCCGCAGTACGAGCGGGTCAAGGATCTCATCGCCGACGCGCATCGCAACGGCGTGCGCTTTCTGGCGGGCGGCGATGTGCCGCAGGGCAAGGGTTATTTCGTGCCGGTCGCCATCCTGGACAATCCGCCGGACGACGCGCGCAGCGTGGTGGAAGAGGCGTTCGGACCGGTGCTGCCCTTGCTGAAATACCGGGACATCGACGACGTTGTCCAACGCGCCAATGACTCCGACTACGGGCTGGGCGGGTCGGTGTGGTCCAAGGACCTGACGCTGGCGCGGTCCATCGCGCGGCGCCTGGAAACCGGCACGGTATGGATCAACCATATCCACGCCATGTCGCCGGACGTGCCGTTCGGCGGCCGCAAGCAGTCGGGCCTGGGCGTGGAGAACGGGTTGGAAGGGCTGCTGGAATACACCAGCGTGCAGACGGTGGCGGTGTTGGCGGACGATGGCGCTTGAGCGTTATGGAATGCGGCCGGGACATGCGTAAGCGCCCCGGCGGCCCCGGAGGCTCTACTTGCCCCGCATCTGGTCTATCAACCGCCGGTCGCGCTTGGTCGGGCGTCCGGCTTCTATGCCCAGCGCGGGCTCGGGCGCCAGGCGGCGCATTTCCGCTGCGCGCTCGCGCGCTGCCACGCTTTCAGGCGTTTCCTCGTATAGCTGGCGCGCGACGGGGGCGGGGCCGCGCACGCCGCTGACCGCCATCACCCGCACATGCAGCGCCGGGTCTTCCTTGCGCACCGTGACCAGATCGCCTGGCGCGACTTCGCGCGCGGGCTTGGCGGGCTGGTCGTTCACCAATACCCGGCCCTTGCCGATTTCCTGCACGGCCAGGCTGCGCGTCTTGTAGAAGCGCGCGGCCCATAGCCACTTGTCTAGCCGGATCTTGTCCATGGTTCCTTACCTGCCGGTATTGCTGCTCAGGCGTCCATGATAGCCGCCGTACGCCGCCTTGCCGCGGCGCGCTGGCTGTCAGATGGCTTTCGATCACCCAGCTGCAACGCTTAAGCCTGGCTTAAAACGGTCCCCGCGCCGGAACTCGATGCGCGCGTCCCGTCTAACCAGAAACGCGTATCGGAGGGCAATCGACTCATGGACCTGAACTGGCAGCAGCAACTAGCGGAAAGCGGGTTCTGGCTGGCGCGTGCGTTCGGCATTTCGGCCATCGCGCTGATGCTGGTCGGGGGCTTGCTTGCGCGCTACACGGATTGGGGACGCAAGTTCTGGCGGCTGGCGCGGCCGTATCTCGATCCCAGGCGCAGCTGGCAGCCCCTGTTGACGCTGGCGCTGCTGTTGTTCCTGGCGATGTTCGCCGTGCGCATGACGGTGCTGTTTTCGTTCTGGTACAACGGCTTCTACAGCGCGTTGCAGGCGCTGGACCAGAGCGCGTTCTGGCGCTTTTTGGGCATCTTTTCGGTGCTGGCCTGTGTGCACGTGGTGCGTACCCTGGCCGACAGTTATGCCGGGCAGGCCTTCGACATCCGCTGGCGCGTGTGGCTCAACGACAGGCTGACCCGCGACTGGCTGGGCGCGGGCGCCTACTACCGCGGCCATTTCGTCGATGCCCCGGTCGACAACCCCGACCAGCGCATCGAACAGGACATCGCCATGTTCGTGACGGGTTCGCGCACGCTGGCGATCGGCGCGCTGAGCGCGGTCGTCTCGCTGGTGGCGTTCACGTCCATCCTCTGGGGGCTGTCCGGCGCCTTGACAGTGGCGGGGGTGGAGATTCCGCGCGCCATGGTGTTCATGGTGTACCTGTACGTCATCGTGGCAACGCTGTTCGCGTTCAAGATCGGACGCCCGCTGATCAAGCTGAACTTCCTGTCCGAGCGCCTGACGGCGAACTTCCGTTACGCGCTGGTCCGCCTGCGCGAGAACGCCGAGAACGTGGCGTTCTATCAGGGCGAGAACGTCGAGCGCGCCACCTTGTGGACGCGCTTCTCGGCCTACATCGCCAACCTGTGGGCGCGCGTGTACCGGGGGCTGAAATTCGACGGCTTCAACCTGTCGGTGAGCCAGGTGGCCGTGGTGTTCCCGTTCATCCTGCAGGCGCCGCGTTTTTTCAGCGGCGCGATCAAGCTGGGCGACGTGATCCAGACGTCGCAGGCCTTCGGGCAGGTGCAGGATTCCTTGTCGTTCTTCCGCACCTCCTACGACACCTTCGCGCAGTACCGCGCCACGCTGGACCGGCTGAATGGCTTTCTGGACGCCAACGAGGCCGCGCGCGCGCTGCCTGCGGTGCAGACGGAGAGCCTGCCGGACGGCCTGGATATCGAATCGGTGCAGGTGGCGCGCCCGGACGGCACGGTGCTGCTGCGCGACCTGAACCTGAGCTTGCGGCCGGGCCAGGCGCTACTGATCAAAGGGCCTTCGGGCAGCGGCAAGACCACCTTGCTGCGCGCGCTGGCGGGCTTGTGGCCCTATGCGCAGGGCTCGGTGCGCCGGCCGCAGGGCGCCTCCGCCCTGTTCCTGTCGCAGCGGCCCTATCTGCCCCTGGGTGATTTGCGCGGCGCGGTCGCGTATCCGGGGCTGGCACAGCCCGAGGACGATGCGCGCCTGGCCGACGCCTTGCGGCGGGTCAATCTGGGGCATCTGACCGGGCGCCTGGATGAAGTCGCGGATTGGTCGCGCATGCTTTCCATCGGCGAACAGCAGCGCGTGGCGTTCGCGCGCGTGCTTTACAACCGGCCCGCCATCGTGTTCCTGGACGAGGCCACGTCCGCTACCGACGAAGGGCTGGAGCATGCGCTGTACAGCCTGCTGCGCGAGGCGCTGCCGTCATGCATGCTGGTCAGCGTGGGGCATCGCAGGACGCTGGACGTGTTCCATACGCACAGGCTGGACCTGGATGGCGCGGGGAACTGGCGGGTGGGACCGATGGCGCGGGCGGGCGCTGCAGGTGAGCGCCTGCGCCCGGCGGACGGGCCGCAGCGGGCGGCGGCCTAGCGCCGCGCCCGCCGCGATTCAGGTACCCACGCGCAGCGGACCTGTCAGCTTGCGCAGCGCGGCGACCACGCTTTGCGCGGTGATGCGGCCGGTCTTGGGATTGGCCGAGGGGATGTTCTGGATTTCCATCGAGAACGAGGCCGAGTCGGACACGACCTCGACGCGGTGCAGATTGCGCTCGAGCGAGGGATCGGCCCAGATTTCCAGCGTGGTCTTGTCCGGGCCGATGCCGGCCAGCGACACGCTGACCGCCACGTTCAGGTTGGCCGGAAAGCCCACCGCCGCTTCCCGCGGCGAGCCGCGGAAGATCAGGCGCGGTTCGGTGATGTCCGCGATATCGATGTTGTTGTCGGTCAGGTAGGGCGCGCCCAGCAGGCCGCGCACCGGCTTGCGGGTGATCATGGTGACGGAATGGATGACGCCCTCGGCAGCCGCCGTGATGGCATCCAGGCCCAGGATGGCGCCCGAAGGCACCAGGATCTGGCCATGGTGTTGGCGGGCGAGTTCGATCAGGTCGTCATGGCGCAGCAGCGCGCCCGAGCTCAGCACCACCATCTTCTTGCCGGCGCGCAGCACGGGCTCGGCGATGTCGCGGAACACTGCGGCGGGGGCGCATTCCACGACCACGTCGCAGTGTTCGTGCAGCGCATCGATGGTGGTGTAGGCGGGCGTGGCCTGGGTCCAGGCGAAGGCCGGCGGGGCCTTGGGATCGCGCACCGCGATGGCCGCGAGCGTCAGGCCGGGCAGGCCGGCGTCCAGGGATTGCGCCACGGCCTGGCCGATGGCGCCGAAGCCGGCGATGCCGACACGGTAGCTGTTCATAAGGGTCCAGAGTAGGGCCGCGGCGCGCCGCGGGCGGTTCGGAAAGGGGCTGCACGCCGCCGCGATGACGCGGCGCCGGACTGCCGGCCACTGTAGCCACCGTGCCGGCAGGCGTCAATGCGGAATGGCGACCATGCCCGGCTACACTTTGCGCCTGAGCCTACAGGAGTCGAGGCATGCATATCCTTCCCGAAACACCAAACGACCGCGAGGCGATCTTCGCGCTGACGCAGGCTGCGTTCAAGGACAATCCCCACAGCCAGCAGACCGAAGGCTACATCACGAACGCGCTGCGCGAGGCCGGCGCGCTGACGCTGTCGCTGGTGGCGCGGGTGGACGGGCGCGTCGCGGGCCACGTCGCGTTTTCTCCGGTGGCGATCAGCGACGGCTCGGCGGACTGGTACGGTCTGGGGCCGGTCGCGGTGCTGCCGGAACTGCAAGGCCGGGGCATAGGCGCGGCCTTGATCCGGGACGGCCTGGCGCGCCTTGAGGCGCTGGGCGCGGCGGGCTGCGTGGTGATGGGCGATCCGGCGTACTACACGCGATTCGGTTTTGCGCAGACGCCCGCGCTGACCTATCCCGGGGTGCCGCCCGAGTACTTCATGGCGCAGGTCTACACGCGCCCGGCGCAAGGAGACGTGGCCTATCACAAGGCGTTCGAAGCGACCGCGTAGCGGGCAGGGGGCGGCGCGGGCAGCGTGAATTCCGGCCCGCTGTAGTCAGAGGCGATGTCCAGCGCTCCCGCTGCGAGCCGCCCCGCCCATTCATCCAGGACGCGGCGTTCTTCCGCGCCGACCTTCGCGCCCAGCACCAGCCGCAGCGACGCGGCTTCCTCCAGGCCGTAACGGGTCACGCGGCCCACCGCCAGCGCGCCCGCGGCATGGTCCGCGGCGGCGCGCTGCACGCACAGTCCCGAATCGGCCAGCGCCGATGCCAGATAGACCTGCGGGTCGCGCGCCACCCAGTCCAGCACATTGCCGATCTGCCACACGCCCGTTTCGCGGCACACGCGCGTCACGCCGTCGCGGCCGCCGTCCATCATGGCGAACAGCACGCGCGCGTCTCGGGCGGACAGCGCGCGGGCCCAGGCCGCGCCCAGCGCCGGATCGTGCTGGTTGCCGCAGAAGGCGGTCAGCGGATCCCGGCCCGTGACGCGCCGCACGCCATCGGCATAGGCGGCGCGGCCTTTCAGGCCGGGCCGCACTTTTTCGCCGGACAGATGGGCGGCCCGCCCGTTGGCCGCGCGCAGGCCCGCCAACACGCCGGCCAGAAAAGCCGAGTGCTCCTGCTGGATCTCGTATGACGCGACGTTGGCCGCGGTGTGGTGCCCCTGGGTGATGGCGAATTGCGTGCGCGGGTAGCGCGGCGCCACCTCGGCCACGGGGGCATCGCCCTGGCCGCCATGCACGATGACCAGCTCCGGGCCGACGTCGCACAGTTGCGCGATGCGCCCGGCGCGCGCGGCGGAGTCGTGGTCGGAGATCCATTCCAGCTGCAAGGGCTGGCCCGCTTGCGCGGCGCGCTCCGCGCCACGGACGGCCGCTTCGTTGAAGCCGCCGCGGCCCGGATGGCCGAACAGCACAAGCATGCGGCGGGCGCTCATAGGCTGGCTCCCGTGGAACGCACCACCGGTCCCCAGGCTTCGGCCTGACGACGGACGAAATCGGTGAACTCGGCGGGGGATTTTTGCGATAGGACGAAGCCCTGTCCTTCCAGCCTGGCGCGGATGTCGGCGCTGGCCAGCGTCTGCGCGATGGCGTCGTTCAAGCGCTGCGAGACCGCCGTGGGCAGGCCGGCGGGTCCGGACAGTCCGACGAAGTTCTCGGCGATCAGGCCCGGATAGCCCAGCTCGCCCACAGCGGGGATGTCGGGCGCCTGCGGCACCGGCTTGCCGGTGGTGACCGCCAGCAGGCGTAGTTGGCCGGACCGCAGGAACGGCAGGTTCTGCGGCAGCGCATCCACCGCGAAGCGGATCTGACCGCCCAGCAGATCGTTGCGCATCGCGCCCGAGCCCTTGTACGGAATGTGCTGCAGGCGCGCGCCGGTTTGCCGCGAATACAGCTCACCCACGATCTGGCCCACCGATGCCAGTCCGCCACTGCCGTACTGCACCGGCTGGTCCTGCGCGCGGATCCAGGCGGTCAGCTCCGCGAAGCTGGACACCGGCACGGAAGGATGGACCACGAACACGGCGGGCACCGCGCCCAGGTAGGCGATGTGGTCGAAGCTGGCGAGCGCGTCGTATCCGCCTTGCGGCATCAGGGCGGGCGAAATGGACAGCGGCGCCGAGTTCGACATCAGCAGCGTGTAGCCGTCGTTGGGCGCTTGCGCGACCAGGCTCGCGCCTATGGTCGAGCCCGCGCCGGGCCTGTTTTCGATGACGATGGGCTGGCCCAGCCGTTCGGCCAGCGCGGGCGCGATGAGGCGCGCGGCGATGTCGCTGGCGCCGCCGGGCGGGAAGGTGACGACGAGCCGGATCGGACGCTCGGGCCAGGCGGCTGCGCGCGCGATGCGCGGCCGCGCCAATGGCAGCGCCAGTGCGCCGGCAAGCATGAAGGTTCGACGGGAGATCGGCATGGCGTGGCTTCTACATGGCTGCCGCGGGGCGGCAAAGGGGCGTACTGTAGAAAGCCAGGCCGGGCCTGACAAAGAATTTGTAGCCGTTTGCTTATGCCCGCCGCATCGCGCGGCGGGCATTTTTCAAACGCGCGCGGGGAGCGCGGATCAGCTGCCTTTCTGCGCCTGCGCCATGTAGTCCACGGTCAGGTTCGACAACGCGCGCACGCCGTTGATGAGGCCGGACTCATCGACGTAGAAGCGCGGCGAATGGTTCGGTGCAGCCTTCTCGACATCGGTGCCCTTGGGCGTTACGCCCAGGTAGAAGAACATGCCCGGCACCTTCTCCTGATAGAACGAGAAGTCCTCCGACGCGGTCGACTTGGGCTGCAGCCCGTAGTTGCCTTCTCCCGCCACGCGCCGCAGCGTCGGGCCCATCTGCTCGGTCAGCGCGGGATTGTTGACGGTGGCGTTGTACAGCTCCACCACGCGCACGTCCGCCTTGGCGCCCGCGCTCTGCGCGATCATGTCGGCGGTACGCGCGATGCGTTGATGTATGTCCTTCTTCATGCCTTCGTCATAGGTGCGGATGGTGCCGGTCATGGCCACGTTGTCCGGCACGATGTTCATGCGGTTGCCGCCGTGGATGGCGCCCACGGTGATGACGGCCGGCTCCAGCATGCTGTTGATCTGGCGGCTGGGGATGGTCTGCAGGCCCAGGATGATCTGCGAACTGACCACGATGGGATCGATGCCGGACCAGGGCCGCGCGCCGTGCGTCTGCTTGCCGGTGACGTCGATCCAGAACTGGTCGGCGGCGGCCATGGCGGGGCCGCTGCGCCAGCTGAGCTTGCCGGCGGGATAGGCGCTGGACACGTGCAGGCCGAAGATGGCGTCCACCTTGGGATTCTCCAGCACGCCTTCCTGCACCATCATCTTGGCGCCCCAGATCTTCTTGCCGTCGGGCTCGAAGTCGGCGGGGCTTTCCTCCGCGGGCTGGAAGATGAATTTCACGCTGCCGGGAAGCTCGTCTTTCATGCCGGCCAGCACTTCGGCCGTGGCCATCAGGATGGCGGTGTGGGTGTCGTGGCCGCAGGCATGCATCACGTCCACTTCCTTGCCCAGGTAGGTGCCCTTTGCCTTGGACGCAAAGGGCAGGTCTACCTGTTCCTTGACGGGCAGCGCGTCCATGTCGGCGCGCAGCGCCACCACCGGACCGGGCTTGCCGCCCTTGAGCACGGCGACCACGCCGGTGCCGGCGACGCCGGTTTTCACTTCCATGCCCAGCGCGCGCAGATGGTCGGCGACCAGCTTGGCGGTGCGGTTTTCCTGGTTGCCCAGTTCGGGGTGTTCGTGGATATCGCGGCGCCAGGCGATGAGCTTGTCTTCGATGGCCTTGGCGCGTTGATCGATCTGCGCGGCCAATGCCGGATTGGGCGCGGGGACCAGCGGGCCTTGCGTGCCGGGCGCGCTTTGCGCGGCGGCCGGACCCGCCATCAGCAGGTGGGCGGCGAGCGCCAGCGGGGCCAGGCGGAACAGGGGTTTGCGGTAAGGCATGCTTTGCTCTCCTCGTGGTTGTTAACCTGTTATTGGACGAGGATCTTACCGAAGCGCAAGACGGCGCGAGCGTTTGTTACCAACGCTTAAAAACAGGCTGTTTTGATTCCGGCCGATGGAATTCCGCGCGCCGGAATCCGGAGGTCATGCGGCGTGCAGGACGTTCTTTGCGCCGCGTGCCAGGAACAGCAGCAACAGTGCCGCCAGCAGCGAGGCGACGCCTGCGAAAAGCATGGCGGCATGGAAGCCGCCGGCCAGCGCCGCGGCGGCCAGCTCGGCCGCATTGGCGGGCTGCGCGGGCAGTTCATGCAGGGTGATGGCGGCGCGCGCCAGGGCTTGCGCATCGGGCGCGCCCAGCCGAGACAGCGAGCCCGTCAGCGCCTCGATGGCGCGTCCGCTCATCAGCGCGCCCAAGAGCGCGATGCCTATCGTCATGCCGGTCTGGCGCAGCGCGTTCATGGTGGCCGAGGCCATGCCGGAACGCTCGCGCGGCACCGTGGCCATCACGGCCATGCTGGTCGAAGGCACGGCCAGGCCGGTGCCCAGGCCCAGCAGCACCAACAGCGAACCTGACACGAGATAAGGCGTGTGCGCTTCGAAGCGCGTCATGCCCAGCATGGCCAGGCCGATGAAGGCGAAGCCCGCGATCATCAGGCGCGGCAGGCCGAAGCGCAGGTTGAGCCGGCCGAAGACCAGCGACACCAGCCCGGCCGCCGCGAACTGCGGCGCCAGTTGCCAGCCGGTGGCCAGCGGCGACAGTCCCTGCACGTGTTGCAGGTAGAGCGAAAAGAAGAACAGGCTGCTGTAGGCGGAAAAGCCCAGCACGAAGGACGCGAAGTTGGTGATGGCGAAGCCCGCGTCGCGGAACAGCCCCAGCGGCAGGATGGGCCGCGCGGCGCGGTGCTCGACCCACAGAAAGGCGAGCAGCCCGGCGGCGGCAATGGCGAGCGCGACCGTGGCTTCTGGCGCAGCCCAGCCATGTTCGCCGGCGGCGATCAGACCATAGGTCAGCGCGCCCAGCCACAGCACGCTGAGCGCCTGGCCGGCGGGGTCGAAGGCCGCGTGTTCGGGATGGGCGCTTTCCGTGATGCTCCAGGCGCCCAGCGCTATGGCCAGCGCGCCCACCGGCAGGTTGATGAGGAAGATGCTCTGCCAGTTGAAGTGAGCGACCAGCACGCCGCCCAGCATGGGTCCCACGATGAGCGAAATCGCGTTGCACGAGGCCCATATGCCGATGGCCTGGGCGCGTTCCTTGGGATCGGGAAAGGCCTGGGTCAGGAGCGACAGCGCGCCCGGCACCAGCAGGGCGCCGGCCACGCCCTGCACGGCGCGGCCGATCAGCAGCGCCGTCAGGTTGTCCGCCAGGCCGCACAGCGCGGAGCCCGCGGTGAACAGCAGCACGCCCGCCAGCCAGGAGCGCTTGCGTCCATAACGGTCGCCCAAAGGCCCGGCGGACAGCATGAAGGCCGACAGGAACAGGGCGTAGGCGTCCACCACCCATTGCAGTCCGGCCATGTCGATGCGCAGGGCCGCCTGCATGGTGGGCAGCGCCACGTTGACGATGCTGATGTCCAGGATGGTGATGAAACTGCCCAGGTTGACGGCAAGGACCAGGGCGCGGCGGCGTGCGGGATGCATGGCGGGACGCAGAGTGGGGGAAGGGGTATTCTATGCATCGACCGACCGTCGGTCAATGAAAAGAAGAACGATTCTCAGCTTTTGGCCCCAGCCCTGCGCCTCCTCTACACTGGCGCCTTGCTGCTGAACTGACCCTGGACGATATGCCCGCTGTTCCCGCCGACCCGCTTTCCCCGCCTGGCCCGGACGCCGCTTCCAAGCCCCGCACCAAGCCGGCCGCCGTGCGGCTGGATGAGTTGATGGAGGCCGCGCAAGCGCTCTTCATCCAGAAGGGCGTCGAGGCCACCACCATCAGCGAGATCGTCGAGCGCGCCGGCGTGGCCAAGGGCACCTTCTATCACTACTTCACGTCCAAGAACGACATGCTGGCGGCGCTGCGGGCCAAGTTCTCGCAGGGGTTCCTGGACCATATCGACCGCGAGGTGCGGGCCTGTGCGCCGGACGACGGCGTGGCGCGGCTGCGCGCCTGGACCCGCGCTGGCGTCGAGGCCTACTTCGACGGCTACGAACTGCATGACGTGGTGTTCCACGATGCCCAGCATCCCGACCGCGGTGTGGCCGAAAAGAGCGCCGTACTGGAACAGCTGGAAGCGATACTCGAGGCCGGCGCGCGCGCAGGCTGCTGGAAGCTGGACGACGCGGCGCTGGCCGCCATCGTCCTGTACCACGGCATGCATGGCGCGGTGGACGCTGCCATCGCGCAGGGCCGGCGGGACGCGCAAGCGCTGTCCGGCCCCTTGTCGGCGATGTTCCTGCGCACGCTGGGCGCGGGCTGAGGCACGCGGCCTGAAGGGCGCGGCGGTAAACCCGCGCCGCTGCAAGCGCCGCTATTGCAGCTTGATGCCCAGCTCCTTGATCAGCGGTCCCATGTCGGCGCGGTCGGCCTCGATGGTCGCGGCCAGTTCCTCTGGCGTGCTGCCGATGGGAATCATGCCCAGGGTTTCCATTTGCGCGCGCATCGCGGGTTCCTTCAGGATGTCCGCCACCGATTTCTGGATCAGCGCCACGCGGTCGTCCGGAATGCCCGCCGGCGCCATCAGCCCGATCCAGGGCTGCGGCGCGTAGTCCTTCAAGCCGGATTCCTTCAGCGTGGGCGTATCGGGCAGGCCGCCGAAGCGTTCCGGACTGGTGATCGCGAGCGCGCGCAGCCGGCCGCTGTCGATCAGGCCCTTGGAACTCGAAGGCGCGTCCAGGCCCACGTCGAGCTGGCCGCCGATCAAGTCGTTCTGCGTCTTGCCCGACGAGGACGAGGGCACGTACAAGGCCTTGATGCCGGCGCGGCGCGCCGTCTGTTCCCAGACCAGATGGAACGCCGTGCCGATGGAGAACGAACCTACGCTGAGATTGCGCGCCTTGCTTTCGCGCACGAAGTCTTCCCAGGTCTTGAGCGGGCTGTCCTTGGGTACGATGAAGATGAAGGGCGTGCGCGCCACCAGCGAGATCGGCTTGAGGTCCTTTTGCGTGTCGAACGGCAGGCTGTCCACGGCGAAGGGCACGATGGTGACGGACGAGGCCACCACCATGCCCAGCGTGTAGCCGTCGGGCGCGGACTTGACCAGCGCGCCGGTGCTGATGATGCCGGACGCGCCGGGCTTGTTCTCCACCACCACGGGCTGGCCCCAGGCGGCGCCCAGTTTGCTGGCCAGCACGCGCAGCATGACGTCCACGGGGCCGCCGGGCGGGTTGGACACGATGATCTTGACGGGCTTGTCGGGATAGGCGGCGGTGGCCGCCAGCGGCGCCAGCAGCGCCAGCGTGAGCGCGGTTTGCTTGAACATGGAATTCCCCTTGTTTTGGTGTGTTTGATGCGCGGGCGGCATCCGCCCGCGGCCCCGCACGTGCCGTCCCGGCCTAGGCCAGGATCTGCATGTGCGGCGCCGCCGGCCAGCCTGGCGCGTCGCCGCGGATGAACGCGATCCATGCCTGCTGCGTGGCGCGTGCAAGCTGGCGCGCCTGTTCCGCGGGCAGGCCGGCGAGCATGGGCGCGCTGGCGTACGCCGGCAACGTGTCGAAGACGAAGGGCAGTTCGATGCAATGGCAGGCGCCGAAGTTCGCCGTGGGCGCCACGTCGAACCGCGCCAGCCAGGCTTGGCGGCCTTGGGCCGCGGCGTCGGCGGCCCACTGGCGCGAGGGCGCGCCGAATACCTCGTCGCCCAGGTCCTGGTCGGCGGCGCTGCGGCCATTGCCCGGAAAGGCGGCCATTTCGTCGCGCGTGTAGCAGACCAGCACGTCGGCGCGGGACGACGCCCGCTTGAGCGCGGGCGCGATGTCATGTGGCAGCACCTGGCCGTCGAGCACCGGCGCGAACTGGCTGCGGCTGCTGCCCTCGGCGCGCAGCGTTTCGGCGACGTCGGGCGCCTGCTGCGCCGCCAGCAAGGCCGCCACGGGCAGCTCGCGCGCGGCTTCCAGGGAATCGGCTCCCGCGGCGCGCAGGAAGGCCTGTCCCAGCGCATCGGCCTGCTTTGCGCTGCGAAACCCCCGGCCCAGCGCCGCGCTTTGCAGGATGGCACGGGAGAAGCGCGGCTGGCGCGCCAGCATGGCGCAGATCGAGGACGCGCCCGCCGACTGGCCCATGACGGTGACTTGTCCGGGATCGCCGCCCAGGTCCTGGATGTTGGCCAGCACCCAATCGATGGCGGCCTCCTGGTCCAGCAGGCCCGAATTGGCCGTCTGGCCGGGTACGTACAGCCAGCCCAGCGCGGCCAGCCGGTAGTTGACCGCGACCACCACCACGTCGCCGCGCTGCGCGAGGTTGGCGCCGTCATACCAGTCCAGCGCGCCGCCGCCGCTTTGCCAGGCGCCGCCGTGCAGCCACACGACCACCGGCCGCCGCTTGCCGTCGGCGGCGGGCGTCCACACGGTCAGGTGCAGGCAGTCCTCGGATTGTTCGGCGTCGAAGTCGCCCATGGCGCCGCGCAGGCGCGAGGGCAGTTGCGGCGCGACCGGTCCCGGCCGGGTGGCGTCCAGCCTGCCGCGCCAAGCGGCCGGCTGCGGCGGTGCGAAACGCAGCGCGCCGATCGGCGCCTGCGCATAGGGAATGGCGCTGTAGCGGCACACGCCGCCTTCCAGCACGCCGGTCAGCGTGCCTGCCTGCAGCGACGCTTCCACGAACTGACTCATATCCTGCCCCCTGTTTCTGGTCTGTGGCCCGGCCGCGGCAGGCGCCGCGGCGGTCGGACTATGGTAGGGAGGAATGGGCCGCGCCAGGCATGCAGGTTTTGAACATTGCCATGCGCAATCCGCATGGCTGGCGGCGGGGCGCGCCGGCTACTTGAGGATGCGCGCGTCCAGGCTGTTGTCCGCCAGGGCCTGGGCCTGCGCCCGCGACATACCCAGATGCTCGTACAGCGCGTGGAAGTTCTCGTTGACGTAGCCGCCGAAATACGCGGGATCGTCGGAGTTCACGGTGACCTTCACGCCCGCGTCCAGCAGCGACAGGATGTTGTGGTCGCGCATGTGCTGGAACACGCGCAGCCGGGTGTTGGACAGCGGACAGACCGTCAGCGGGATCTGCTCGTCGATCAGGCGTCCGATCAGCTTGGGGTCTTCGGCGGCGCGCACGCCGTGGTCGATGCGCAGCACCTTCAACAGGTCCAGCGCTTCCCAGATGTATTCCGGCGGGCCTTCCTCGCCGGCGTGCGCGACGCCTGGCAGTCCTTCGGCGCGGGCGCGGTCGAACACGCGCTGGAAGAGGCGCGGCGGAAAACCCATTTCGCTGCTGTCCAGGCCCACGGCGATGAAGGCGTCGCGGTGGGGCAGGGCGGCTTCCAGCGTGCGCATGGCCTGCTCTTCGGGCAGATGGCGCAGAAAGCTCAGGATCAGTCCGCTGTTCACGCCCAGTTGCTTGCGGCCATCTTCGAGCGCCTGGCTGATGCCGGCCAGCACAGCCTCGAAGGGCACGCCGCGGTCGGTATGGGTCTGCGGGTCGAAGAACGGCTCGGTATGCACCACGTTCTGCTCGCGGCACTTGAGCAGATAGGCCCAGGTCAGGTCGTAGAAATCCTGCTCGGTGCGCAGCACGTCCGCGCCGCGGTAGTAGAGGTCCAGGAATTCCTGGAGATTGCCGTAGTCGTAGGCGGCGCGCAGGGACTCGATGTCCGGCCACGGCAGCGCCACGCCGTTGCGCTGCGCCAGCCGGAACAGCAGCTCGGGTTCGAGCGAACCTTCCAGGTGCAGGTGCAATTCCGCCTTGGGCAGTGCGTTGAGCCAGTCGTACATGGGTGCTCCGATCAAAAAGTGTTGCCTGTCCAGAATAACGCGCAACGCGCCGCCAGGCTCAGGCCGTCAATGCGACCGCGTCGGCCTGGATGGCGAGCTGGAGCTGGGCGGCGAAGGCGCGCGCCTGCCGTGTGCTGGGACGGTCGCGGCGCCAGATGGCGGCCAGCGGCGATTTGCGCAGGACCGGCCTGTCGGCCAGGACTACAAGCTCGCCGCGCGCCTGCCGGATAGCGGCCACGCTGCCGGGCAGCATCCACAGGTACAGGCCGTCCAGCAGCATTTCGCGGCCGAATTCCAGCGACAGGGCGCCGATCATATCCGGAATCGCCAAGCCGGCCTGGCGCAGCGACATTTCCAGTTCGCCGCGGATGCGGCTGCCGGGCAGGGCGGTGATCCAGGGATAGGCCACGTAGTCGGCCAGCGTGGCGCCAGGCTGGCCGGCCAGCGGATGATGCGTGGCGCAGGCCAGCACCACGGGATCCTCCAGCAGCGTGGTGGAGCGATAGATCTGCGGATTGACGGTGGACGAGAAGCGGCTGATCAGCACGTCCAGCGCGCCGGCGTCCAGGTCCTCGATCAGCCGTTCATGCGTGCCGATCTCGATGGTGAGCGTGATGCGCGGATAGGCTTGGCGGTAGGCGCGCGCGGCTTCGGCCACCGGCCAGCCCGCGAACATCGAAAAACAGCCTACGGTCAGGCTGCCTTCGTCGCCGCGCGAGACCGCGGCGAGATCGATCTCGGCCTTGCGGAAGTCGGTGAGCAGCAGGCGGGCATGGCGGCACATGGTTTCGCCCAGCGGCGTGCAGGTGGTGCCCTTGGCAGTGCGTTCGAACAGCCGCGCGCCCACCAGTTCTTCGATCTCGGCGATGGCGCGCGACAGACCCGACTGCGTGCTGTGCAATTGCGCGGCGGCCTTGGACAGGTTGCCCAATTCGGCGACGGTCAGCACGATTTCCAGATGCCGGATGCGGAGCTTGCCTCGGAACGGTGTCATGGCGCGGGTCGGAAGGGAGATGCCGATTATTCTCTCCCGGCGCGTGCTTGGCAACGCGGGGCGGGTTTGGGCCGCGCAGGTTTCGGCCGGCCGGGTTTCGGATATAGTTCGCGCCAGACCGATAGTCGGAGGCGCCGCCTGGGCCAGCGCGACGGCCGGCAAGAGCAGAGGGCAGGCATGAAGACAGCGGTGCGTGGCGCGTGGAGAGTGGGCAGGCTTGCAGCGGCGGCGCTGGCTGCGCTGGCCTTGAGCGGCTGCGGCGCATCCCGGGTCGATGGCGTGTCCGTTGCCTGGCCTCCCTTTCGAGACGGGACGCTTGCGGCGTTGCCAACGGATCCGGCCCAATGCCCGGATCTGGCCGGCGTCTATCGGGCGCAAGGCGAGTTCGTGTCTGGCGACCGCGAGGCCGGCGCATCCATGGACCTGCGCAATTTCCTGCAATATCCCCTGGACCTACCGGGCATGGGCGACAACCCGTTGCCGGAATGGCGCTCCGGGCCCGAGGCCACCGTGGCTTTCACGGCCGCCGCGGACGGATGGGAGATATTGGCGCTGGACGGACAGGGCGCGCGCGCTTCCGGCCGCCTGCCGCAGTTGAACGGTATGCAGGATCCTGCCGCCCTGCCTGGCGCGGCCCGGCCCTCCAGGCCGGACGGCATCCGGCGCCTAGGCGGTTGCACGCAGGGCCGGCTGTGGATCAGCGTGCGGCACGACTGGCGCCAGTACGAGTCCATGGGAGTGCGGCGCCACGTGGCGCTGCTGCGGCCCCAGGCAGGAGGCCTGCTGGTGACCGTGCAGCGTGAATCCGACACCATCGGCCTGCTGCCTTGGTATTCGAATGACGGCAGCGTGTACCAGTATTGGTTCGCGCCCGCGGGCCGCTGAGCGCGGACCCGGCAACTTTCGCGCGGCCTTGGCCGCGTTCCATCCAACAGCCTCATGACGTCTGAAAACTCGTCCTCCGCCGCTTCCGATCCGCGCGCCCGCTTCGTCTCGGGGCCGATGGGCCCGCATGTGCTGGAAATGGTCCTGACCGGCTGGGCCAGCATGCTGGCCGTGTTCGCGGTGGAGTTCCTGTCGCTGCTGTACCTGGGCACGCTCAAGGATGAGGCGGTGCTGGGCGCGGTGGGCTTCGGATCGATGACGCAGTTCACCATCATCTCGGTCTGCATAGGCGTGACCGTGGGCGGCACGGCCCTGGTGTCGCGCGCGCTGGGGGCGGGCGATGCGCCGCGCGCCCGCGCGTTGGCGGGCGCTTCGCTGGTCCTGATGGCCGCCGCCGCGCTCGTGTCCGGCGCCTTGTTCCTGGCCGTGATCGGCCCCTACACGGCGGCCATCGACCTGGCAGAGGACGTGCGCGCGCATCTGCTGTCCTACGTGCTCATCACGACCCCGTTCGCGGTCGTGATGGGCGTGGGCATGATGTTGTCCAACCTGCTGCGCGCCGCGGGCCGTGGCCGCCAGTCCATGTGGGTGCTGCTGGCGGGGACGGCGACGGTCGCGGCGCTGGACCCGCTGGTCATTTTCGTGCTGGACGGCGGCATGGAGGGCGTGGCCTGGGCCGGCGGCGTGGGCCGTCTGGTCACCGTGGCGCTGGGCGCCTGGCTGGTGTTCGGCAAGCATCGCCTGGTGGCCTGGCCGGCCGGCGCGGCGCTGCGCGCGCACCTGGCTGCAATCGGGCGGATCGCCTTGCCTGCCGCGCTGACCACGCTGGCCACGCCCGCGGCGGTCATCTTCACCCTGTCCACCTACGCCGGCTTTGGCTCCAGCGTGATGGCGGGCGCCACCGTGGTGGACCGGGTGCTGCAACTGGCCTATGCGCTGTTCTTCGTGCTGCCGGGCGCCATCGGGCCCATTCTTGGGCAGAACCTGGGCGCGGGGCAGTGGGACCGCGTGCAGGAGACGGCGCGCCTGACCGCGCGCTGGTCCTTGATGTACGGCTTCGGCGTGGCGGTCGTGCTGGCCGTGCTGGCGCCCTGGATGCCGGATCTGTTCCAGGTGAGCGGGCCGGGGCGCGACCTGATCGTTTTCTTCTGCCGCTACGGCAGTTTCGCGTGGGCGCTCAACAGCCTGTATTTCGTCGCCATCGCGGTGTTCAACAATCTGGGCTATGCCGCGTACTCCACCGCGATCGGCTGGCTGCGCGCCACCGTGGGCACCTTGCCCTTTGTCTGGCTGGGCGCGCATTACGGCGGCCCGGAAGGCGTGCTGGCGGGGCAGACCGCGGGCTTTGCCCTGTTCAGCCTGATCGCCATGTTGCTGTGCCGACGCGTGCTGCGTGCGCCGCCCGCGAGCGTGGCGGTGCAAGCGCGGCAGGCAGCCTAGGGCGCTGCGAAGCCGCTTCCAGCCTGCAGGGCGTTTGAGTGGCAGTGCTGGCGGACCCGCCCTGCGGGCCGTTCGATTTTGACGCCCGGTCGCGGTACGATCCCGGCTGACTTCGATTTTTCAGGATTGCCATGCGTCAGCGTTCCGTACGCCTTCGAATCGACACCTTCTCCCGCGTGCTGCTGGCCGCGGCCGTCACCGCCGCCGCTGCCGGCGCCGCGCAGGCGCAGGGACCAGCTTCCGCCACCGGATCGCGCGCCCAGCCCGCGGTGCCGGTGCAGACCCTGCCGGCCCTGACGCCCAAGCGCAGCTTTGACGACACTCCCGCGCCTGCCGCCAACACGCCGGCGGCTCCGGTCGATGACCGCGCCGGGCAGGCGCTGCCTCCCAGGTCGGCGGCGCCCGCGCCGGCAACCCTGCCTGCGCCCGCCGCCTTGCCCGCACCCGCTGCGGCCACGGCAGCCCCGGCAGCGACCGCAGCGCCTGCTGCGCCCGCCGCCACCGCTGCGCCCGCCGCCACCGCCACCCCCGCTCCCACGGTCATCATCCCGACCGAACTCGACACCAAGGCCTGCATCGCCAAGCTGCGCAAGGGCGCCACGGCCAACGGCCTGACCGTGGCCGATTGGGACAAGTACACCGCCAACGCCAAGCTGCTGCCCACCACGGTCGCATCCGCCAAGGGCCAGCCCGAGGGGCGCGAGGCCTGGTGGGATTACATCGCCAAGACCGTGGACGAGGAGCGCGTGCGCGACGGCCTGGGCGTGCTCGCCAAATATGGTCCGCAGCTGTCGGCCATCAGCCAGCAATACCAGGTGGATCCGGCCACGCTGGTCGCGATCTTCGGCATCGAGACCAACTACGGCCGGCAGGTCGGCAAGACCAATGTGCTGGACGCCTGGCTGACGCGCGCCTGCACCGAGAACAAGCCGCTGTGGGAAAAGAACGCCTACGCCTCGGTGCGCCTGCTGCGTGACGGCGTGGTGCCGGCGGACAGCTTCGTCGGCTCCTGGAGCGGCGCTTTCGGCATGACGCAGTTCATCCCGACCTCGTTCTATGAGCTGGCCGCCGATGGCGACGGCAACGGCAAGATCGATCTCTACAACTCGCTGCCCGACGCGTTGGCGTCGACTGCCAATCACCTGCGCAAGCGCCGTGCCAAGTGGACGCACAGCCTGCCCGCCGTGATCGAAGTGCGCGTGCCGGCCGAGCTGGCCGCCGCCATTCCGGCCTCGCCCGAAGCCGAATACGTGGGTTCGCAGGATCGCCGCACGATCGCCCAGTGGGCCCAGGCCGGCGTGAAGCAGGGCAACGGTTCGGCCTTGAAGCTGGCGTCGGGCAACGACGAGCAGGCCTATCTGTTCGCGCCCACGGGTTCCGCCGGCCCGGTGTTCCTGGCGACCGTGAATTTCGACGCCATCCTGCATTACAACCAGTCGCGCCGTTATGGCCTGGCGGTATCGATGCTGCTCAATCGCCTGCAGGGCGGGCCGGATCTCGTCGCGGCCTGGCCCACGGACGACCCCGGCTTGTCGCGCGCGCAGATCAAGGAGCTGCAGGAGATGCTCTACGGCCTGGGCTATGACGTGGGCGTGGCCGACGGCATTCCGGGCAGCAAGACCCGCGACGCCGTGCGCGAAGAGCAGGTCAAGCGCAAGCTGCCGGAAGACGGCCGCGTGGGCAAGCGCATCTACGACGCCATCAAGGCCACCTGGCCGCCCGCGGCGATCCAGGTTCGGCCGACAGCCCAGCAATGACAGGGGCTTCCGGCACGCAGGGCTACGGTGAAAACGCCGCGGCCCTGGCAGACCAGTACGAGAGCATCGCGTTCGCGGACGTGCACCGCGACGTGGCGCACCTGATCCCCGCGGCGCCGTCGCGCATCGCCGACATCGGCGCGGGATCGGGGCGCGACGCCGCCGCGCTGGCGCGGATGGGGCATTCGGTGGTGGCGGCCGAGCCCACGCCCGGGCTGCGCCAGGAGGGGCAGCGCCGCCATGCGCTGCCCAACCTGGAATGGATCGACGACGCCTTGCCGGAACTGGCCGTGCTGCGCGGTCAAGACCGGGCGTTCGACGTGATCATGCTGACGGCCGTGTGGATGCACCTGGACGCCGACGAACGCCGCCAGGGCATGCAGGCGCTGGCCGCGCTCTTGGCGCCGCAGGGCCAGATCCTGATGTCGCTGCGGCACGGCCCGGTGCCTCCTGGCCGCCGCATGTTCGACGTGTCCGCGCAGGAAACGATCACGCTGGCGGCCGGCCACGGCCTGTCCTCGCACCATCTCAGTTCGCGCGAAGACATGCTGGACCGCGCCGACGTGCGCTGGAGTTTCCTGGGCCTGCACCGCACCTGAAAGCCATGCCCCGGGGCCGGACTCGGCCTGGGGGATTCGTCCGTTGGACGATGGGCCGGCGGGCCGTCCGCCGGTATCATGTCCGCCACGCCATTTCTTCAGCCTTCCATGTCCGCCGCACTGCTCCCCGACACTTTCCAGACCGCCCGGCTGCAAGCCCGGCGCATGGACGAAACCGATTATTCCTTCATTGCCGCGATGCATGCGGACGAGCGCCTCATGGCCACCATGGGCGGCACCCGGACAGACGCGGCCAGCCGCCGTTATCTGCTGCAGAACGTCGAGCATTGGACCGAGCTGGGCTACGGCATGTATGTGCTGGCCGACCGCGCCAGCGGCGCGCTGGCGGGCCGGGCGGGCTTGAAGCGCACCCAATCTCGGGGCCGCGACGAGGTCGAGGTCGCGTATGCCTTCCTGCCCGCGAGCTGGGGCATGGGATACGCCACCGAAATCGCCCATGCGCTGCTGGCGCTGGGATTCGGCCGCTTGCCGGTCGAGGCGCTGTCGGCCGTGGCGCTGGAAGAGAATGCCGCGTCCTGCCGGGTGCTGGAAAAATGCGGCATGCGCCAGATTGGCGGTGCGGGAGCAGGCGGCGCGGGCAAGCGTCTCTACGAAATCCGCCGCGCCGAATGGGGGCTGCCGGACGCGGGCGCGGCGGCCGGCGCCGGCCATCGGCGCTAAGATTGGGATATGAGCACCAAGCAGATCCCCGACGACGACCCGCAGCCCGTTCCGCCCGTCGCGCCCGAACCCGAAGAGTGTTGCAACAGCGGCTGCATCCCCTGTGTCTATGACACCTATAACGAAGCCATGGACGATTACCGGGAAGCGCTGAAAGCCTGGCGGGCCAGGCATCCGGAACAGTCCAAGGGCTAGGCGCCCGTCAGCCGGCCAGCTTCATGTGGATGATGGGACGAGGGCGACCCGCGTCGTCCTGTTCCGAGCGGCCCACGTCCTCGAAACCGTAGTGCTTGTAGAAGCCGTGGGCCTGGGGATTCTGTTCGTTCACGTCCACCAGCAGGGTGCCGTGCAGCGAACGCGCGAAGTTCAGCAGGCGCCGGCCCGCTCCCTTGCCGCGCTTGTTGGCATCCACGAACAGCATCTGGACCTTGTTGCCGTTCAGGCCCATGAAGCCGGCAACTTCGCCGGCATCGTCCTCACAGACCCAGACCCGCACCGAAGGCAGGTCGGTGTTCAGCACCTGCGGGTACATGGCCTGGATTTCCTTTTCCGTCAGGAACGTGTGGGTGGCGCGTACCGAACGGAGCCAGATGTCCACCAGGGCCAGGTCATCGCCGTGGTTGCGTTCTCGGATATTCATTTTTCTAATGGTTTTACAGGTCGGGTGCCGGCGCGGTCCTTGGCTACGCCGGTCTTTTTGCCGCTAGAGCCCTGCGCGGTAGAGCTCGGTCGCCGCCAGGACGGTTTCCATCTGTACAGTATGCGCGAAAACGAAGCGGTCGCCGTAGACGGTTTCATCCGGAAACTCGGAAATCAACGCCATGGGCAAGTCTTCGCGGTCGCTTTCGCTGATCTGCACCGGGATGCCGTTCAGTACGTCGAATCCGGTTTCGAGCGCGTGCGCCTGGAATAGTTCAAGTTGCCGCGCGTTGAGCTCGACCAGGCCGGGAACGTTGCGGGCCAGCCTGGCGGTAACGCCCTCGATCAGGCGGCGGGCGCGGTCGCCCCAGCCCGGGTGATGGCGCAGCACCAGGAAGAAGCCCTTGGGGATGGTCCACAGCTCGAAATGGCGCGGCAGGTAGCCGGATAGCGGCCGGGTCCATTCATGGGCGGGATAGCCGTGCAGGTTGATGTGCAGCTGCGCGCCGCTGATGGCGTGCGCCTGGTGGCGGCCTTCGCGTTCGAAGAACGGGGCGCGTTCGCGGTAGGCGATGTCGTCGCCCAGCGCGCTGTAGCGCGAGGCATGCAGCATGTGGCGCGGATGGTGCGCGCGCAGGCGGTTGAACAGCGCGTAGCCGTCCGGATTTTCGGCGGCGATCAGGGCGAAATGCGCGTCGCCGCGCTCGGCCAGCGTCTGCGCGGCGCGCAGGGCGCCGACCACGCCGGAAGTTTCATTGGCGTGCTGCGCGCCGGAGATGAACACTGCGGGGCCGGGACCGCGCAGGTACGTACCCAGCACCGGACGGCCCTGGCGCGATACGGCCTGGAAGGTATCGCCGCCGAACGCCGCCATGCAGCTGGCGATCTGGCCGGCCGACAGCGGTTCGCGGACCTGGGCCAGCGGCGCATCGAGCGGCGCGGGCGCAACGGGCGCCAAGGCGTCGAAATGCTCCAGCGATATCAGCACGCGCGCTGCGCCGTCGTGGCGGCGGATGTCGGGAATGATCTGGCCGGGTTGCAGGCCGCGGTCGCCGGACGGGCGGCCCGAGTGCTTCTGGAAGTGTTCCAGCAGCGAAAAATAGATGTCTTCGTGCAGCGCTTCGAAGGTGCTGACGATTTCCTCGTCCACCGGCAGGGCGAAGTCGATGCCCGGCAGGTCCACGCGGATTTCCAGGCGCTCGAAATAGGGCTCGTGCGCGCCCCAGGCATGGCTGCGCACCGTGTCCACGATGGCGCGGAACGCCTGCTGGTATTCGGTGGCCTGGGCGGCATCGGTCTGCAGCGCGCCTTCGGCGTCGCGCACGCGCAGCCAGCCGGTGGGCGACAGCTCGGGCGTGCCATCCTGGGCGTAGCCGACCTGGTTGGGCGCATAGACGCGGGTATCGAGCTTGCGGCCATCGGCGTAGCGCAGGCTGACGTCGTAGTGCAGATCGTCGGCGCCGGGCTGCATGGCGACGTCCACGCCTTGCAGCAGCGCGATGAGCGGATAGGCTTCCAGCGTGAAGCGCTTGGCCTGGGCGTGTTCGTGCAGCGGATAGCGCACCACGACGGACGCCAGCCCTTCGCGCTCGACCTCTTCCAGGAAGTAGTGCAGCAGCGGCTTGTAGGCGCTGCGAAAGCGCGCGGTGACGCCGGCTTGCGCCAGGCGCTCCTGGGCCGCGCGGCGCGCCTCCACGCCTTCGAACAGCCAGCCTTCCACGACCGCGCCGCGCCAGGCCGGCGCCATGTAGGCATGGGTCCAGGCGTCCAGCGTGCGGTCGAATGTTTTTTCCAGCAAAGACATACTCGATATTCCTTTCAGGCGGACCGGGGCGGCTTCAGACCTTGCCGGTCGGGTCCAGGCGGTCGCGCAGCCAGTCGCCCAGCAGGTTCAGGCCCAGCACCGTCAGCATGATGGCCAGGCCCGGAAAGACGCTGACCCACCAGGCCGTCTGCATATACGTGCGGCCGTCGGCAAGCATACCGCCCCAGCTCGGGATCATGGGATCCACGCCCAGGCCGAGGAAGGTCAGGCTGCTTTCCAGCAGGATGTTGTTGGCGACGTTCAGCGTCATCAGGATGACCAGCGGCCCCAGCAGGTTGGGCACGATGTGGTGGCGGATCATGGCCAGGTCGCGCACGCCGAAGGCGCGGGCGGCCAGCACGAACTCGCGCTCGCGCAGGGCCAGGACCTGGGCGCGCACCAGGCGCGCATACTGCACCCACTGCGACACGATCATGAAGAAGATGACGTTGAACAGCCCGCCGCCCAGGATGGCGATGAAGGTGATGGCCACCAGGATGAACGGCAGCGCCAGCTGCACATCGGCAAAGCGCATGACGATCATGTCCCAGAAGCCGCGGTAGTAGCCGGCGATCAGGCCCATGACGATGCCCAGCAGCGCGCCGCCGACGACCGAGGCGAAGCCCACCGTCAGCGAGATCTTGCCGCCGACGATGACGCGGGCCAGCACGTCGCGGCCCAGCGGGTCGGTGCCGAAGGGGTGGGCCGCCGAGGTGAAGGGCGCCATCAGGCGGGCGGCCAGGTCCATGGCTTCGCCGCCGTCGGGGAACAGCCAGCCGGAGGTCAGCACCAGCACGATCATGGTGCCGGTCAGCAGCGCGCCCAGCACGAATTCCAGCGAGCGGTAGCGGCTGCGGGGCTTGGCCGCCTTGGGGGCGGCGGCGGTGGGGGTAGTAGTCTGCATAAGGCTCAGCGCGTGCGGATGCGGGGGTCGACGATGCCGTAGGCGATGTCGACGATCAGGTTGACCAGGACGATGACGGAGGCCAGCACGGTGACCGTGCCCTGCAGCACCGGGTAGTCGCGGCCGGAGATGGCGTCGAACGCCAGCGTACCCAGGCCGGGCCAGTTGAAGACCATTTCGATGACCACGATGCCGCCGATCAGGCCGCCGAATTGCAGGCCCAGGTAGGTGATGAGCGGAATCGCGCAGTTGCGCAGCGCGTGCTTGTACAGCACCACGCGTTCCTTCAGGCCTTTGCTGCGCGCCACCATGATGTATTGCGCCGACAGCGTTTCCAGCATGGTGGTGCGCACCAGGCGGATGTTGGTGGCGCTGAGGATGATGGCCATCGTCAGCGACGGCAGCACCAGGCTGGCCGGCCCGCTCCAGCCGGACGGCGGCAACAGCGGGAAGGTGATCGACAGCAGCAGCACCAGCATCAGCGCCAGCCAGAAATTGGGAAAGGACAGTCCCACCAGCGACAGGATGCGGATCGCCTGGTCCGTGGTCTTGCCACGCTTGATCGCGGCCTGGATGCCCAGCGGCAGCGAGATCAGGATCGACGCCAGCAGCGAGGTGAAGGCCAGCATCAGCGTGGCGGGCAGAGCATCGCCGATCAGCTTGGCGACCGACGTGCCGCCCATGAAGCTGCGGCCGAAATCGCCATGCAGCAGCCCCTGCATATAGGACAGGTACTGCTCGTAGAACGGGCGGTTCAGGCCCAGCGCCTGGCGGATATTGGCCAGGTCCTGCTCAGTGACGCTGCCCGAACCCTGGCTGAGCATCAGCGCGGGGTCGCCGGTCAGGCGCACGGCATAAGAGACGAGCAGCGTCACGGCCACGATCACGAAGACGGCCTGCAACACGCGTTTGATGAGAAATCCGGTCATAAGTCGCCGTCCCGGCTTGCGCCGGAACGGTCGGTGGGGTTAATGCGTCAAGGCAGCGCCCAAAGCATTTCAGAAAAACTCTTTAGTTGTTCATAGCGCCATCGCACCATGAGCAACCAGTCCTCCCCCAGCGGGATGCCGCGGATCCGGGCTCTGCCGGTCCGCAGGCATGCCCCCCTGGGGGGGAAGCGCGCAGCGCTTCGGGGGGGGGCCTACTCCACAGAAGCGTTCAGGAAACGGAAGCGGATGTCGCCCGGCACTTCCAGATCCTTCACGCGCTTGTTCACCCCGACGATCGTGTTCAGGCTGTACAGCGGCATTTCCAGCGCCTGGTCGGCCACGTAGCCGGCGATCTCCTGCAGCATGGCTTCGCGCTTCTTCACGTCGTAGACCGTGCGCTGCGCTTCCAGCATGCCGTTGAGCTTGGCGTCGTTGTCGTACGGGTTCCACTTCTGGCCCGTGTGGTACATCAGGTAGGCCGTGTTGTCGTAGTCGTAGGTCCAGCCGCCCCACTGGTTCTGCCACATTTCGCCGGTCTTGCCGCCGGGAATGATGTCGTTGAGCAGCACGCCGGTTTCATACGGCTTGATCGTGGCGCGCACGCCCACGCCTTGCAGGTAGCCCGAGACGGCCTGGGCCACTTCGCGGAAGTTCGAATCGCTGCCGCGCACGTCGATCTGCACGGTGGCGCCCGGCTTCACGCCGGCGGCGGCCAGCAGCTTCTTGGCTTCGGCGGGGTTGAAGGGCAGGGGCTTCTGCTCGGGGTTGTAGCCGAAGGACTGCGGACCCTGGAAGCTGGCGATGGTCTTGGCCTGGCCCAGCAGCAGCTGCTTGACGATGGCGTCGCGGTCCACGGCCATGATCAGCGCGCGGCGCACGTCGCGGTTCTGCGTGATGCCGCTCTTGGTGTTGTAGCGCAGCGCGAAAGCGACCGGGCCGCCGGTGGAGATGACGTCGGCGTTGCCGGACTTCTTCACGGTTTCGATCAGGCCCAGCGGAATCAGGGTGGCGACGTCGATGCGGCCGGCCTGCAGTTCGGCGACTTGCGTGCCCGGCTCGCCGATGAAGCGGTAGACCACCTTGTCCAGCTTGGGCTTGCCGCCCCAGTAGTCGTCGTTGCGCGCCAGGGTCACGTTGACCTTGGGCTGGTAGCTTTCGAACTTGAACGGGCCGGTGCCGACCGGGTTGGTGTTGAAGTTGTCTTCGCCCTTTTCCTTGATGTATTTGGGCGGCACGATCATGGCGCCATAGCCGGCCAGCTTGGTCAGCAGGACGGGATCGGGCTGCTTCAGGATGAAGTCCACGGTGTATTCGTCCACCACCTTGATCTCGCCGATCGAGTCGTAGTTGGACTTCTGCGGGCCCTTGGCGCCTTCCGCGCCCAGGAGGCGCTCGAAGGTGAACTTCACGGCTTCGGCGTTGAAGGGTTCGCCGTTGTGGAACTTGACGCCTTCGCGCAGCTTGAAGCGCAGGCGCTTGTTGTCGTCCAGGTATTCCCAGCTGGTGGCCAGGCCCGGCTGCAGCTTCAGGTCGGCGCCGCGCATGGTCAGGCCGTCATACAGGTTGCTGCCCACCGAACCCCAGAAGGTCACGAAGGTGTCGATCGGGTCCCAGCTGCCCGGGTCCTGGTTGATGGCGACATTGAGCGTGCCGGCGGCGTGAGCGGTCACGAAGACGGCGGGCAGCGCGCCGCCCAGCGCCAGGGCCAGGGCGGTGGCGGTGTAGGTTTTGCGTAGGGAGAGCATGTTCAACTCCAGGAACGGGAAGCCGGGCGGGCCGACGTGAAAAAGGGGTTGCGGCTCAAGCCGCGCGGGCCACCTGGTGGCCGGGCGCGAATTCAACCAGGGGAATGATGGCGGGCTCGTCGCCGACGCGCCGCACCGGGCTGGGGATTTCGCCTTCGATCAGCGAGGTGTCGATGTGGCGGCCGGGTTCGGCCACCGGCACGGCGGCCAGCAGCTTCTTCGTGTACGCGTGTTGCGGCGATTCGAAAATCTGGCGGCGGGTGCCGAGTTCGACGATCTGGCCCAGGTACAGGACCGCGACGCGGTGGCTGACCTTCTCCACCACCGCCATGTCGTGCGTGATGAACAGATAGGACAGGCCGCGGTCCTTCTGCAGGTCCATCAGCAGGTTCAGGATCTGCGCCTGGATCGACACGTCCAGCGCCGACACGGATTCGTCCGCGATGATCAGTTTGGGATTGCTGGCCAGTGCGCGCGCAATGCAAACGCGCTGGCGCTGCCCGCCCGAGAATTCATGCGGGTAGCGCTTGGCGTGTTCGGGCTTCAGGCCGACCTGCTCCAGCAGTTCGCCGATGCGGCGGGCGATGGCGTCTTCGCTGGTCAATAGGCCGTGCGTGCGGATCGGCTCGGCGATGCTGAACGCCACCGTCTTGCGCGGATCCAGCGAGGCGTAGGGATCCTGGAAGATGTACTGGATCTCCTGGCGCAGGCGCTGGCGGCCGGCGCTGTCCATCGAGAAAATGTCCTGGCCGTTGTAGCGCACGGCGCCCGAGGTCGGCGCCACCAGCTGCTGCAAGGTCTTGCCGATGGTGGACTTGCCGCTGCCGGACTCGCCCACCAGCGCCAGCGTTTCGCCGGGATAGACGTCGAAGCTCACTTCCTCGACGGCGTGCACGCGGTGCGTGACCCGGCCGAAGAAGTTGTGGCCCACGTCGAAGCGGGTGGTCAGTTTTTCCACGCGCAGCACGGGCTCGTCGTAGCGCGCGGTGTCCTGCTCGCGCGTCTCGCCCACTTCGCGCAGCGTGTCGCCTTCCAGCACGGTCTGCGGCGTGCGCAGCGGCAGGTCGCGGCCGGTCAGGCTGCCCAGGCGCGGCACCGCCGCCAGCAGCGCGCGGGTATAGGGATGCTTGGGCGCGTTGAAGATCTCGTCCACGGTGCCTTGCTCGACCTTCTTGCCGCGCAGCATCACGACCACGTCGTCGGCCATTTCCGCCACCACGCCCATGTCGTGCGTGATGAAGATCACCGCGGTGCCCAGGTCGCGCTGCAGTTCGCGGATGGTGTTCAGGATCTGCGCCTGGATGGTGACGTCCAAGGCCGTGGTCGGCTCGTCGGCGATCAGCAGGCGCGGCTGGCACGACAGCGCCATCGCGATCATCACGCGCTGGCGCATGCCGCCCGACAGCTGGTGCGGGTAGCGGTCCAGCATCTGTTCGGCGTCCGGCAGGCGCACCTTCTCCAGCAGCTTGCGCGCCGCCAGGCGCGCGGCCGAGCGCGACAGCTGCTGGTGCAGCATGATGGCCTCGACGATCTGGTCGCCGACGGTGAACACCGGGTTCAGCGAGGTCATCGGCTCCTGGAAGATCATCGCGATGTCGTTGCCGCGGATGGCGCGCATGTCCTCATCGGAGGCCGCGGTCAGGTCGATCTCGCGGTCGGAGTCGTCGCGGAACAGGATCTGTCCCGTGGCGATGCGGCCGCTGGTGTAGTCGGTCAGGCGCATGATGGCCATGGACGTGACCGACTTGCCCGAGCCCGACTCGCCGACGATGGCCAGCGTCCTGCCGGGGCGCACCTCGAAATCCAGGTTGTCGACGGCGCGGAACACGCCATTTTCGGTATTGAAGTCGACCGACACGCCGCGCACGGACAGCAGCGGAGCGGAAGAAGATGCGGTGGTGCTAGACAACGTGGATTCTCACAGGGAGGTGGCGGCGCGGGCGGCCTGGTCGTACAGGCCCGAGAGGGCGCGCAGGGTGTTGGCCAGCTGATGGCTGGCGTCGTCCGCCGTGGGGGAGTCGATGAAGGGTTTGACGAGGCATTGCTCGCGCACTTCAGCGTAGCGCTGGATGGCGGCCGCGCCAGCGTCGGTCGCCGTGTAGATCACTTCCTTGCCCGTCTTGGCGCTTTGCACCACGCCCAGGCGCTCCAGCTTCTTCAACGAGTAATTCACCAGGTGGGTGTCTTCGACGTTGAGCGTGAAGCAGATGTCCGCCAATTTCTTGCCCCGGCCGCGGTGGAACACGTGGTTGAGCACCAGGATGTCCAGCGAGGTCAGCTCGGGCAGTCCGGCGCAGGCCATGCAGCGCACCATCCAGCGGTTGAACGCGTGCGAGGCGATGATCAGGCCGAATTCGACTTCGGAAAGCTCGGGGGCTGAAGAGGCCAGATGGGAGGAGGAAACAATGGCGTCCCGGACGGATACAGGCATGGGCTGGCAGGGGGAAGGGGACGGATCGGCGATAAAACGTTGGCGAATTATTGACGATTTGTTGATATGTCCGTATCGGGGATAACCCGTGTGCAAGCGGCCGGTCCTAGGTTTTGCCGCCAGATCTCGGACTTCTCCTATTTGCCCGCGACGCGTGTCCGCGTAAAAAAACACTGCCGGCTCGTGGGCTTCGAGCTGCTTGCGATTTGTTTCACATCAAATCGCTCCTGCTGCGATCGTGATAGTTCCGGGCTGCGGAACTATGGCATTCACGCATCAATTTGCGCTTCTTTATGCTCTAAGTTCCATCAATTCCGTTAATTTATGAGCTTATACATTCAGATATTTATTGTTATTAATTGTGCTTTAAGGCAAACTCGGAAAACATTTGGTTTCACAAAGCGATAACAAGGAGCGCCGCGCACGTCCGCAGGCGCCATACCGGCATGAATCACTATTGGCGCCTGCGCATGGCCGCGGGCATGTTGGCGGCTGGCTTTTTCCCGGCTGGATCCGGCGCGCAATCTCTGCCCGAGGCAGCCGTGCGCGCCACCGAAATCGAACGTCGCCAAGAGCAGGAACTTGGGGCGCAGCGCGCCCGAGCGGCCGAACGGCCGGACGTGCTGTCGCCCGCCGCGCCGGTAGCCGGCGGCCTGGTCCTGCCGGTCGAAACGCCTTGCTTTGCCCTGAAGGAAGTGGTTTGGGACGGAGCGCAGCCTGCCGAATCGCTGGCGCGGGCAGCCGACGCCGTCGTTGGCCATTGCGTGGGCGGCCTGGGGTTGCGGGCCTTGCAGGAACATCTGATCGGCCTGCTGATCGATCGCGGACTCGTCACCGCGCGAGTGGTCGTGCCGGAACAATCCCTGGCCGCGGGCACGCTGACGCTGCGCTACCTGCCGGGCCGCATATCCGCCGTCAAGGGCGAGGGCGCCATCGGCTGGTGGCGCACGGCCCTGCCCACGGGGCCGGGCGGTGAGGTGAACCAGCGCGACCTGGACCAGGCGCTGGAAAACATCCGCAGGCTGGGCAGCCAGGCCGACGCGTCCATCGACGTCGCGCCCGGGCCGGAGCTGGGCGATTCCGACATCCTCATCCGTCCCGGCACCGGCAAGCGCTGGCATGGGTACATCGGCGGCGACAACGCCGGCATGGACGCCATCGGCAAGTACCAGGTCAACGCCGGCCTGACCCTGGACTCGCCCCTGTTCCTGTACGACCAGCTGTCGGTGTCGTGGAACAGCAATGCGCGCTGGCGCGACGCCGAGTCGAACACGCGCGCCGCCTCCCTGAACTACAGCATTCCTTTCGGCTACTGGACCTTCTTCGCCGGCGCCAGCAAATCCACCTACCGCCAGACCGTGGCCGGCTTCGATGAACCCATCATCTACGGCGGCACCACCAAGCAGGTGCAGGCAGGCGTCTCGGTGGTGCCGTATCGCAGCGCCACCTACAAGGGCACGGCATCGCTGACCCTGCTGCGCAAGCGCACCACCAGCACGCTCAACGACGTGGACATCGAGGTGCAGCGGCGCGACGTCACCGGCTACGAGTTCAACCTGGGGCATCGCCACTATCTGGGCCGCGCCGCGCTGGACGTCGGCGGGGGCGTGCGCGGCACGTTGACCGGGCTGTCCGACCGGCCGGGCTACGTCTATGGCGATCCGGATTGGAACGGGCGCAGCACCATAGTGTCGGCCAATGCGGGCCTGTATCTGCCGTTCGAATTGGCGGAGCAGCCTTGGGCTTACCAGCTGAATTGGCAGATCCAGCACGCCAAGACTCCCATCGTGCCGTCCGACTACTTCACCATCGGCAACCGCTATGCGGTGCGGGGTTTCGACGGCCAGATGACGCTGGCCGCCGAGGACGGCTGGACCTTGCGCAACGACTTGTCGCTGGGCCTGGACAAGCTGCTGCGCGTGCCTGGTCACCAGTTGTACACGGGCCTGGACGTGGGCCGGGTGGGCGGCCCGTCGGCGGCGTCGCTGTCCGGCCGCACATTGGTCGGCGCCGTGGCCGGGATGCGCGGACGGCTCGCCATGCCCTATGTCAACGCCAGCTATGACCTGTCTGCCGGCTGGCCGCTGAAAAAGCCCGAGTCCCTGAAAACCGCCTCGACCGTGTTCGCGGCGGTGCTGATGTTCGAGTTCTGATCCGGCGGCCTTGCGCCGCGAAACCGCAGTCCATCCTTAGTCCCACCGGATACGCATGATGTCCAAGCTTCGCTCCCTCATAGTCTGGTCCGTCGTCTTCACCCAGGTCTGGTCGCCAGTATTGGCGCAGACCTTGCCGATCTCGGTGGACAAGAGCGTGGCGGGAGCGAAGCCCTCCGTCGGCGTCAGCAACGGCGTGCCGGTCATCAACATCGCGCCGCCGTCGGCGGGCGGCGTGTCCAACAACCGCTACACGCAATTCAACGTCGGCCCGTCCGGCGCGGTGCTCAACAACAGCGGCGGCGCCAGCCAGACCCAACTGGCGGGGCAGGTCGGCGGCAACCCCATGCTGGGCAATCAGCGCGCCAGCACCATTCTCAACCAGGTCACCGCGCCCAACCCGTCGCAACTGCTGGGCACGATGGAGGTGGCCGGCAACCGCGCCAACGTGATCGTCGCCAACCCGGCGGGCATCACCTGCAACGGCTGCGGTTTTTTGAACGCGGACCGCGCCACCTTGACCACGGGCAAGCCCCAGGTCGGACCGGACGGCAGCATCGGCTTCGATATTGCCTCGGGCAAGATCCGCGTCGAAGGCGCCGGCTTGAACGGCTCTAACCTCAGCCAGGTGGACCTGCTGGCGCGCACGCTGGAGATCAACGCGGACGTATGGGCCGACAAGCTCAACGTGACCGCAGGCGCGGCGCGCGTCGACTACGCCACGGGAGCCGTGTCCGCCCAGGCGGGCGAAGGCGCGGCGCCCGAGGTGGCGCTGGATACCGCGGCGCTGGGCGGCATGTATGCCAACAGCGTGCGCCTGATCGGCACCGAGGCTGGCGTGGGCGTGAACATCGGCGGCAACCTGGTGGCGCTGACCGGCGACCTGCAGGTTACGGCCGCGGGCGACGTCCGCATTGCGCCGCGCGGCACCGCGCAGGCGGCGGGCAATCTGCGTGTGGACAGCGGCCGCGATCTGGCCGTCCAAGGCGCGGCACAGGCCGGCGGCAGTGCGGCGCTTGTGGCTGCGCGCGACGTTTCCGTGCAGGGCGCGGCCGGCGCCGGTGGCGCCTTGACGCTCGATGCTGGCGGCGACGTGGCTGTCGGCGCGCAGGGCAGCCTGCGCACGCAAGGCGCCCTGCGCGTGGCGGCGGGCAAGGATATCTCC
This sequence comes from Achromobacter sp. PD1, assembly GCF_048541815.1. NCBI lineage: Bacteria > Pseudomonadati > Pseudomonadota > Betaproteobacteria > Burkholderiales > Alcaligenaceae > Achromobacter > Achromobacter sp. PD1. The sequence continues at coordinate 3,613,712 of NZ_CP183349.1, read as the reverse complement.
TTGTCGGGAGACCTGCTGACTTCGGACCAGGACGTGCGTGCGCAAGCCGGACGCAACCTGAAGGTGGCGGGCCGGACGGTCGCACCGCAGCCTGGGCAAGGCGGGAGCACGGGTGGCGGGACCGGCGCCGGTGCGGGAACCGGCAATGGTTCGGGCTCCGGCTCCGGCTCCGGGTCGGGGACTGGATCTGGATCGGCCACCGGCGGCGAACCCGGCAAGACTCCCGACCCGGCCGCGCCGGGCGAACCGAGTGGCGGCGTTTCCACGGCGGGCGGCGTGGTTTCCGCGAAGGAAGGCGTCACGTTGCAGGCGGGACGCGACATGCTGTTGTCGCGCCAGGTGTATGCGTCCGGCGTGTTGCAGGCGCAGGCGGGCGCGGACGCGGTGTCGGAGGCCGGCGCACAGTTGCAGTCGGCAGGCGGCATGACGATACGCGCGGGTTCAGGCGTTACGCTGGCCGGCGCGGCCTTGACCGATGGCGCGATGTTGGTCGAATCCACGCGCGACCTGCGCCTGGACGGCAGCGCGCTGGCTTATGGCGGCGCGCTGGACCTGAAGAGCGGCGGCGATCTGCGCATGGGCGCGGCCAGCAAGGCGCAGGGCAAGCGTGTTGGAATCGATGTGGCGCGCGATCTGCGGGCCGATGGCGAACTGGTGTCGGAGACGGCCGCTGAACTGAAGGCCGGACGCGAGGCCGCGGCGATCTGGCCCTGAGCGCGCAAGGCGCCACGGCTGTCACCGGACAGGTGGAAGCGCTGGGCCGCGCGCGGCTGCAGTCCGGAGCAGGCATTTCGCTTGCGGGTAGCCTGAGCGGTAATCAGGGCGTGGACATGCGCGCGGCGGGTCCGCTCGCCATCAGCGGCGCGGTGGGCGCGGCAGCGGGTGAACTGACGCTGGCTTCCGGCGGCGACCTGTCGGTCAGCGGCAGCGCGCAGGCAGGCGGCCCGGTCAGGTTGAGCACGCAGGGCGCGCTGAACGTGGCGGGTACGGTCTCCTCGCTGGCCGGATTGACGGCCCAGGCCGCGCGCGATGCCGCGGTCGACGGCAAACTGCTGGCCGGCGGTCCGCTGCTGCTGGAAGCGATAGGCCAGGTGGCGGCGGGCGCGGACTCGCGTCTGCAATCGGACGGCGCCATGCAGCTGCGCGCCGGCCAGAGCATGCTTCTTGCCGGCGTGGCGGAAACCAATGCCGGCCTGACGCTGGGCGCGGGCCGCGACCTGCGCGTGGACGGCGCGGCGCTGGCTTATGGCGGCGTCTTGTCGATGGATGCGGGCCAGGATCTGCGTTTGACCAATGCCAGCCGCACGCAGGGCGAGGGCGTGTCGGCGCGCGCGGGCGGTGACCTGCAGGCGGACGGCGCGATGGCCGCGCGCGGCGATATCGCGTTGACCGCGGGGCGCGATGCGCAGCTCGGCGGCAAGACGGTCGCCACCAACGACGTGACGCTGAAGGGCGGACGCAATCTGGCCATTGCGCAGGGCGCGCAGCTGGAAGCGGAACGTTCCGCGCAGATCCAGGCAGGGCAGGACGCCACGCTGGCCGGCGCTGTGCGCACCAATCAGGGCATACGCGTCGACGCCGCCGGCAAGCTGCGGCTGGACGGAGAAACTTCGTCTGTCGCGGGCGCCATCGATTTGCTCGCAGGCGGCGACCTGTCCGTGGGCGCGCAGGGCAAGGCATACGCGGGCGGCGCGCTCAGCGGCGCAAGCGGCGGCGCGTTGCGCGTGGATGGCGAACTGGCCGGCCAGGGCGCGTTGACCTTCGTATCGGTGGGCGGCGCAACGGTGGACGGCAAGCTGCTGTCGGGCGACGCCTTGTCGTTGCGGGCAGGCAAGGACCTGCGCACGGGACAGACGGCGCAGCTGCAATCGTCCAAGAACATGACGCTGAGTGCGGGCCAGGACGCCAGCCTCGCGGGCGCTGCCCTGAGCGATGGCGGCATCGCGATCGACGCCACACGCGAGCTGCGCGTGGACGGCAGCGCGCTGGCCTACGGCGGCGGCTTGTCCATGAACGCCGGCAGCGATCTGCTGCTGGGCGCGGCCAGCAAGACGCAGGGCAAGGGCGTCACGGCCCAAGCCGGGCGCGACCTCATCACCGCCGGTGAAATGGTGGCGGCGGGATCAGCCGGCCTCACGGCGGGCCGCGACGCGGTGTTCGGCGCCAAGCTCGGCGCCGACGGCGACTTGACGCTGCGCGCGCAGGAATCGGCGAAGGTCACGGGCGAACTGCAAGCGACGGGCGCGGCCAGCCTGCAAGCCGGCGGCGACGTGGCGCTGTCGGGCAGCCTGCTCAGCAACCAAGGCACGGAACTGCGGGCGGGAGGCGCGCTGGACCTCAGCGGCACGGCCGGCGCGGCTTCGGGCGCATTGACCCTGGCCTCGGACGGCGACATGACGGTGGGCGGCAGCGCCCAATCCGGCGGCCCCTTGTCCATGGTCGCGAAGGGCGCGCTGAAGGTGGCGGGCACAGTGTCCTCGCTAGCCGGCTTGACGGCGCAAGCGGGAACCGATGCAACGGTCACAGGCAAGCTGCTGGCCGGCGGCCCGCTGCTGCTGGAGGCGATAGGACAGTTGCAGGCCGGCGCGGATGCGCGTCTGCAATCCGAAGACGCAGTGGCCCTGCGCGCGGGGCAGGACCTGGTCCTGGCCGGCGAGGCGGAAGCCAACAAGGGCGTGACGCTGGATGCCGGGCGCGACCTGCAGGTGGACGGCGCGGCGCTGGCCTACGGCGGCCAATTGGCCATGAACGCGGGCAAGGACCTGCGCTTGGGCGACGCCAGTCGCACGCAGGGCGTGGGCGTGGAGGCGCGCGCCATGGGCGATCTGCTGGCGGGCGGCGCCATGGCCGCGCGTGGCGACATTCTCCTGAGCGCGGGACGCGACGCGCGCATTGACAGCAAGGCCGCTGCCACCGGCAACACCTCGCTGATTGCCGCGCGTGACCTTGCCATGGGCAAGACGGCGCAATGGGACGTCGAAGGCGCGTCGCGCGCCCAGGCCGGCCAGGGCATGACGCTGGCCGGCGCCTGGCGCGGCAACGGCGACATGAACATCGACGCCGCGGGCAAGCTGTCCGTGGACGGCACGCTTGCCGCCAGTGCTGGCGGCCTGAGCTTGAACGCCGGCGGCGACCTGTCGATGGGGGAACTGGCGCGGGTCGCGGCCAAGGGCGCGGTCAACGTCACGACGCTGGGCGATCTCCGCGTGGCGGGCGCGCTCAGTTCGTTGGACGCCCTGACGCTACAGGCCGCGCGCAACGCGGCCGTGGCGGGGCAGGTCTACGCGGCGCGCGGTTTGGACCTGAAGGCAGGCCAGACGCTGACGGCGGCAGGCGGCTCGCACCTGCAATCCGACGCCTCGATGACGCTTGCGGCCGGGCAGGATCTGAACCTCGCCGGCACGGCGCTGGCCGAAGGCGCCATGTCGCTGGACGCATCGCGCGACCTGCGCGTGGACGGCAATGCACTCGCCTATGGCGGAGCGCTGCAGCTCAAGAGCGGCAATGACCTGCTGCTGGGCGCGGGCAGCCAGCTGCAAGGCAAGGGCGTGCAGGCTGACGCCGGGCGCGACCTGGCGCTGGGCGGCGTTCTGGTGTCCACCGCGGGCGCGGAACTCCAGGCGGTGCGCGATGCGCGCGTGGACGGCAAGCTGGGCGCCGACGGCGCGCTGGATCTTGGCGCCGGGGGCAATCTGCGCATCGGCGCGGCGGCGCAACTGGACGCCGCGGACCAGGCGCGCATTGCGGCTGCGGGCAACCTGGAGATGGCCGGCGTCGTGCGCGGCGACAAGGGCGCAAGCCTGGATGCCGGAGGTCGCCTGGATATGTCCGGCACGGCGGCATCCGCCAACGGCGCCCTGGACCTGAAAGCGGGTGAAGACCTGGCTCTGGCGGCCGGCAGCCGCGCGCTGTCTGGCGGCGCGCTGCAGGCGAGCGCGGGCGGTTCGCTGACGGCGGCGGGCACGATTTCCTCGCTGGCCGATCTGATCCTGGACGCGGTCGCCAACATCAGCCTCGACGGCCAGAACCTGGCCGCCGGCAACCTGACCCTTCAGGCGGGCGGCGCTTTGGCCACCGGCGCGAACGCGCGCCTGCAGGCCGATGGCTCGGTCGATGTGCAGGCCGACAGCGCCACCTTGGCGGGCACGCTGGTGGCCGGGCAAGCCGCGACGCTGCGGATCGACAAGGATCTGGCGGTAGACGGCACGGTCCTGGCCGACGCGGGCGCGCTCACGGTGGAGAGCGGCGGCGCCATGACACTGGGCGGCGCCAGCGCGCTGCAAGCGGGCGGACAGTTGCAAGCGCGGGCCGGCGGCAAGCTGCTGGCCAACGGCACGATTTCGGGCGAGCAGGACATTACGCTGAAGGCGGGCACGGACGCCGAACTGAACGGCAAGACCGTCGCCAACGGCACGCTGCGCGCAGACGCGGCCGGGGACCTGAGCATCGGCCAGGCCGGCCTGGCCCAGGGCAGCAGCAAGTTGCTGCTGGGCGCGGGCCAGGACTTGCGCATTGCTGGCACGGCGGGCACCGCCACGGGCGCCGGCGCCGCGGGCGGCAGCTTGCAGGCGCAGGCGGGCCGCGACCTGTTCATCACGGGCACGGTGACCGCCGGTTCGCCCATCGTCCTGGGCACGCAGCGCGACATCCGCATCGACGGCATCGCCACGGCGCTGGAAGGCGGCCTGACGGCCGACGCGGGCGGAAACCTGCTCGTCGGCGCGGGCGGCAAGATGCAGGCCTTCGACGGGCTGAACGCCCGCGCAGGCGGCAACCTGGGATCAGACGGCGTCATTGCCGCGGGCGGCGGCCTGACGCTCGCCGCAAGTGGAGACGTCCTGTTGGGCGGCCTTGCTGCCGCCCTGGGCGAACGCGCGGCGGGCAATGCCTCGATCACGGCGGGACGCGATCTCATCGTCAAACAGAACGGCCAACTGCAAGCCGCAGGCACGCTGACTGCCCGCGCGGATCGCGACCTGTACGCAACGGGCGCGCTGAGTTCGGTGGGCGACATGCTGCTGGCTGCCGCGCGCGACGCGCGTGTGGACGGCACTGCCGCCGCCGATGCCAACCTGACGCTGACGGGCCGCGACGTGACCGTCGGCGCGGCCGGGCTGGCGCAGGCCGGCCGCACGTTGACCGCCACCGCGCAAGGCGTGCTGCAGGCGGCGGGGCGCATGCTGGCTGGCGGCTCGCAAACCTTGACGGCGGGCGACAAGATCACGGTCGACGGCACGGTGGCCGCCTTGCAAGGCAACTTGGCGCTTACCACCCAGCGCGGCGATATCGCGCTGGGCGCGGCGTCGCGCCTGCAGGCAGGGGGCGCGCTGACCGCGCAGGCGGGGGGCGCGCTTACCGCGCTCGGCTCGGCCGTCGCGGAACAAGGCATGACCTTGCGGGCCGGCACGGACGCGACGCTGGGCGGCATCGCCGCCACGCAGGCAGGCGACCTGGTCGCTAGCGCCGGCGGCAAACTCACCGTCACGGCGGACGGCCGCTTGCAGTCCGGCGCGGCGCTGGACCTTAGCGCGGGCGGCGCGCTGCTCAACGCGGGCATCGCGTCCGCGGGTACGAATGCCAAGCTGTGGGCGGGATCCACGCTGGACAACACCGGCTCGGTGCTGGCTGGCGGCGATCTCATCGCCACCGCCTTGGGCCAACTTTCCAATGCTGGCCGCTTCGTGGCGGGCGTGGGCGCCGACGGCGCGCTCAGCCAGCCGGGCAGCATCAGATTGACCGGGGGTTCCATCGTTCATGGCGGCACCAGTCTCGCCGGCCGCGATCTGAGCCTGTCGGCAGGCAGTTTGAACCTGGCGGGCGGCAAGCTGTCCGCCATCGGCAAGGTCGCGCTGGCCACGCCGGGTGATATCGACAGCCGCAACGCGGTCGTGCAGGGCGGCGCCCTGGATATCGCCGCCGCCAATCTTCACAACCAGGGCGGCAAACTGACGTCCACGGGCGATGCCGCGATCAAGCTGAGCGGCGCGTTGAACAACACCGGCGGGGTGGTCGCCGCCGCCGGCGATGCGCGCATCGAAGCCGCAAGCATCGTCAACCGCGACGGCACGCTGGCAGCTCGCGACCTGACCGTCACGGCCACGGGCGCGGTGGACAACCGCGGCGGCCTGATCCAGGCCGACAACGTGCTGACGTTGAACGCCGCCAGCCTCGACAACAGCGGCACGCTGACCGCGGCCGGCACACCGCCCAAGGGCGTGCTGGGCAAGGTCGTCTCCATCATGGCCGACCGCGTCAACAACCAGGGCGGCTCCATCGAGGCGATCGAGGACCTGACCCTTACCACCAAGGAACTGGACAACACGGGCGGCGCCGTCGCCTCCCAAGGCAACGCGCGCATCGTCGCGGACACGCTCAAGAACGCCCAAGGCACGCTGCAGGCGGGCAAGAGCCTGACCGTCATCGCGCAGGCGCTGCAAGGGCTGGGCGTGCTGCAATCCGCGGGCGACCTGTCGTTCACGTATGCGGGCCCTCTGAACCAGGAGGGCGACATCTCCAGCGGCCGCGACCTCAACCTGTCGGTCGGCGGCGCGATGGACAACCGCGCCAAGATCAGCGCCGGCCGCGACCTGAGCATCTCGGCGGACTCGCTGAACAACCAGGCCTCCGGCCAATTGCTGGCCGGCGGCCAGAACCGCATCACGGTGACGCAGGGCCTGACCAACGCCGGCCTCATCGACGGAGGTTCCACCCGCATCACCGCGGGCCGCGTCGACAACACCGGCCGCATTTACGGCGATGCCGTGTCGATCCAGGCAGGCGCCCTGGTCAACGGCGCGGGCGCGGGCGGCGGCGCCGTCATCGCATCGCGCGCGAACATGGACCTGGGCGTGGGATCGCTCATCAACCGCGATCACGCGCTGATCTACTCGGGCGCCGACCTGCGCATCGGCGGCGCGCTGGATGCCGCCGGCCGCGCCATCGGCCAGGCCGGTTCGCTGCTGAACGCCTCCGCCACCATTGAAGCGGCAGGCAATGCCGACATCTCGGCCGCGTCCATCCGCAATCAGAACGACCGCTACACCAGCGAAACGGTGCAGGTGTCCAGCACGTCCAAGGTGTACTTCACCCCGGCCGGCACCACCGACATGTACGACGCCGAGACCAATTGGCTGTGCGACGAAGTGACGCCGATGTGCAGCAAGGATCCGGCCTGGCTGGACGACGATCCCGAACGCATGTTCCTGCTGCCGTCCACCAAGTATCCGGCGTCGCGGTATGGGCCGCCGTTTGATTACGCGCCTAGCAAGAAGGGCAGGGGTGGCGAGACGTCGCCTATCACGCCGACCTATACCCCGCGTGACGTCGGCTGCAGCGGCGGCGACGCGGCCGATCTTTGCTGGGACACGCCGGAGAAGTTCCTCTACGGTTCCGGAGAGCGTATCTGGGCTGTCTTCGGTGTCACGCCACCGTCCGGCCCGATGCCGGTCTGGGTGCCGCCGCTCTACGACAACTGCGCGATCATCGATGGCTGCGCTGCCGAGAACGCACGCCGCAAGGCCTACGAAGACGCCTACGCCGCGTACAAGGCGCCGCACATGGAGTTGGAAGCGCGCATCCGCGAGTTCAACGCCGACTTCAACAACCGCCTGGTGGGCACCTTCACCTACTACCGGGTGCAAGAGACGGTCACCGAAACCCGCACCCTGTCCTCCGACCCCGGCAAGATCCTGTCGGGCGGGGCCATGACGCTCACCGGCGCCGTCACCAACGACAAGAGCCAGATCGCCGCGGGCGGCACGCTCTCGGTAAACGGTCCCGCCATCAACAACATCGGCGCGGGCGGCGAGCGCACCATCACGCGCACAGGGACCATGACCGTCACCCAGGCGCGTTCGCGTGATCGCAAGGAATATTCCAGCGCTTACAACGCAACCCTGGCCGGCCAGCCCATCGAACTGCCGGTCGGCACGTCCGGCGGCAATGTCGCCGTCCAACTCAACGGCTCCAAGCCCGGCGCCAGCAATGGCGGCGCCGCGCCCGGACCGGTGCTGGTCGCCAGCGTCGGCCTGCCCGGCGGCACGGTGGTGCGCACCGTCTCCAATCCTGCCGGTATTCCGGACAGCCAGCTCTACACCGTCAACGGCAGGCCGGATGCGCCTTACGTCGTCGCCACCGATCCGCGTTTCGTCGGCCAGCGTCCAACCGTCTCCAGCGACTACCTGCTGGACCTGCTGAGCCAGCCGGGCGCGCTGCCCGGCACCACCATCGGCAACGGCGCCGGCTCGGGCGGCGGCCTGGCAGGCCAACGCAACGACCAGCCCGGCGCGGCCGGCACGGTCAATGCGGGCGTCGGTGCGGGTTCGGTCTCGACCCCGGGTCAAGGCGGCACGTCCGTTGGCGCCAGCGGCGGCCTGAACGGCCAGCGCCTGGACGCGCAAGGCGCCTCCGGACCCGCCGGCGCCGCGTTCGGCGCGGGCGGCTCGCTCTCCGCCAGTGGCGCCACCGCTGCGGCCGACGGCCAGAACCTGTCCGGCGCGCGCCTGGGCAGCTGGGATTCCCTGGTACCCGCAGGCGCCAAATTCCTGACGCCTTCGGGCCAACCCAAGCGCCTGGGCGACGGCTTCTATGAACAGAAGCTCGTGTCCGATCAGATCCTGGCCACCACCGGCCAGCGCTTCCTCGACAAGTACAGCGACAACGACGGCCAGTACAAGGCCCTGCTCGCAGCCGGCGCGCAATTCGCTCGCGACAACGGCATCCAGCTCGGCGTCGCGCTGACCGAGGCGCAACAGCGCCAGCTCACCACCGACCTGGTCTGGCTGGTCGAACAGACCGTCACGCTGCCCGACGGCACCACCGAGACCGTGCTGGTCCCGCAGGTCTACCTGCTGGTGCGCGAAGGCGACCTGAAGGGCGACGGCACCCTCATGGCCGGCCGCAACGTCAAGCTGGAGGCCGAAGGCGACATCGTCAACAGCGGCACCATCGGCGCGCGCGAAGCCACCGTCATGACCGCCGGCAACATCGTCAACCAGGGCGGCGGGCTGATCCAGGGTTCCACCGTCGACCTCGCCGCACGCGAGGACCTGACCAACCTGGTATCGCTGATCAAAGGCGACAACGTCGCCCTGAAGGCGGGGAACGACATCGCCCTGACGTCCACCGCGGCGTCCGAGAACTTCGGCAGCACCTGGGGCACGCACGTCAGCGGCGTGGCCCGTGTCGATGCCGGCAGCCTCAACATGCAGGCCGGCCGCGATATCACCCTGACCGCGGCGCAAGTCTCGGTCAAGGACGACGCGCGCCTGCAGGCTGGGCGCGACATCGCGCTGGAGACGCTTACGGAGAGTCATGGCGAATCGCTGGTCTTGAAGAAGAACAACCGCCACGACCTGAGCACCAGTTCGGAAGTCGGCTCGACCATCGCTGCGGGAGGCAACCTCACGCTGGTCGCGGGGCAGGACGTCAATGCGCGCGCGGCCGAAGTCACCGCCGGCAAGCAGCTGGCGGTGGGCGCCGGACGCGACATCAACCTGGTCGCCGGCGTGGAAACCGGCTCGGCCTACGACGAGGTCCGCTACAAGACCAAGAGCTTCCTGTCGTCCAAGACCACGCACACCATCACCTCCAGCGACTGGGAACAGGCCAAGGGGTCGACCTTTACCGGCGATACGGCGGTGTTGATGGCTGGGCGGGATTTGAATGTGGTGGGGTCGAATGTCGGCGCGCAGAAGGACCTGGTCATGTCCGCTGAACGCGACGTGAACATCCTGCCTGGCCAGAACGCCGAGGACAGCTACAACTACAAGATGGTCAAGAAGTCCGGCTTCGGCGCGATGGGCGGCATCAGCTACGGCAGCAGCAAGCAGACCGACTGGATCGACGGCAAGAAAGTCTTCAACACCGCCAGCACGGTGGGCAGCGTCGAAGGCGATGTGCTGATCAAGGCCGGTGAAGCGCTGAACATCACGGGCAGCAACCTCCTGGCGCGCCAGGGCGACATGACGCTGATCGGCAAGGAGGTCAACATCGCCGCGGCGCTCGATACCGCGCGCGAGAAGGAGTTTCATGAGATCAAGCAGACCGGGTTGACGCTCACTGCCAGCAACCCCTTGGTCAGTGCCGTGCAGACCGGCGCGCGCATGGCCGATGCGGCAGGCAAGACGGACAACACCGTCATGAAGGGTCTCGCCGGGGTAACCACCGGCATCGCGGGCGTCAACGCCTACGACGCCGTCCGCAAGTCCGCCCTGGCCGCCCAAGCGGCGGAGTTGGCCGAGCCTGGTTCAAGCAACAAGATCGACCAGGTAGGCGGTGTCAGCATCAAGCTCAGTCTGGGCACTAGCAAGAGCACCAGCACCACCGACCGCAGCTCGTCCAACGCCTACGGTTCGACCGTCACTGCCGGCAAGGACCTGACCATCGTTGCGCAAGGCGCGGGCAAGGACTCGGACATCACTGTCACAGGCTCGAATGTGTCGGCGGGCAACAACGTGGTGCTCAAGGCCGAAGGCGACGTAGTGCTGCAGGCCGCGCGCAACGCCTTCGAACAGAAGACCGAAAGCAAGAGCAGCAGCGGCAGCATCGGCATCGGCTTCTCGACCGGCGGCGAGCGCAACGGCTTCACGTTGGAACTGGGCGCCTCGGTTGGCCGGGGTACGGCCAACGGCAAGGACGAAAGCTGGACCAACAGCCATGTCACGGCAGGCAACGTGTTGGCGATCCAGTCGGGTGGGGACACCACGCTCAAGGGTGCGACAGGGGAGGCGGATCGCATCATCGCGTCCGTGGGCGGCAACCTGCTGCTGGAAAGCCTGCAGGACAGCAGTAAGTACGACTCCAAGAACAAGAGCGCCGGCTTCGGGCTGAGCTTGTGCATACCGCCGTTCTGCGCCGGGGCCAGCAGTTTCTCGGCCAACGCCAGCACCGGCAAGATGAACAGCAACTTCAAGTCCGTCATGGAGCAGACGGGCTTGCGGGCAGGCGATGGCGGCTTCCAGATCGATGTCAAGAACAACACCACATTGATCGGCAGCGTCATCGCCAGCAGCGACCAGGCCGTGGCGGACGGGCTGAACAAGCTCGACACCGGCACACTGATCACGGAGAGCATCAAGAACAGCGCCAAGTACAGCGGCGGCCAGGTCTCGATAGGCGGGGGCTTCGGCTTCGGCGGATCCAAGGGAGCGGATCCCGGGTTGGGGACCACCAAGGACGGCCAGGTGGCAGGCGGCGCCAGCAAGGACCATGCCACGTCCATCGCCACGGGCAGCAGCGGCTTCGGCATGGGCACGCCCATCGTCGTGGGCGCCAAGGGCAGCGGCGACTCGACCACGCAAAGCGCCATCAGTGGCGGCACGGTCGTGATTCGTGACGTGGCTGCGCAGCAGGATCTGAGCGGGATGACCGCGGCGGAAACGATCGCGGCGTTGAACCGGGATACCTCGGATACGTTGAATGCGCTGAAGCCGATTTTTGACAAGGAGAAGATCGAGGCGGGGTTTGAGATTGCGTCGGAAGCGCAGCGGCAAGTGGGGCAGTTTTTGACGAATCGGGCGAAGGAAGCGAAGGCGCTCAAAGACGCCATCGATAGTACCCCGGAGGGCTCGCGTAGAGACCGATTGGTCGAGCAATATAAAGAAGCTCAGAAATGGGGGCCGGGCGGCATGTATCGGCAAGCGCTGACGGCCCTCACCTTGGCGGCTGGTGGAAACGTGACTGGCGGCGCGGGCGAGTTCGTGCAAGCGGCGGCAGTGAACTATCTGCAAAGTCTGGGTGCGGCCAAGATCAAGGAGATTTCCCCGATGCTGGGAGGGGAAGGCTCTCCGGGGCAGATTGCATTGCATGCGCTCTTGGGTTGCGCAGGTGCGGCAGCGAAAAGCAGCGGATGCGGCGGTGGCGCTGCCGGGGCATCGGCAGGAATTGCTATTAGCAAGCTGATGGATGAGGCCTTCGGGACGGCGGCCGACAAGTTGGATCCGGCCGAGCGCGAAGCACGGATCAACCTGGTGACCAGTCTGCTGGCTGGATTGACGGCCACGTTGGACCCGCAAGCAGTGGCTGCGGTGAATGAGGCTGCGCGGTTGGAGTTGGAGAACAACCAGTTTGGATTGCCTATTCCTGCCATTCAAGGCACTGGAGGTCTTATTGGCGCCACAAATAGACGTGGCCTGCCTGGAAATGATTCGACTTCTCAAGGTCAAATAGACCGATTGTTGGGGCGTAGCCCAGAATCGAAAACTCTCGAGGAGAGAATTGGTCAAGAGCTGCAACAGCGCTGGAACGATCTATTCGCGCCGATAATGAGTGAGGACGGAGCGGGGCAGAGACCATCCAAAACTCCGAACAAAGGTGAACCAGGTGAATGGGTTAAAAATCCAGGAAGTGGTCAGGAGCGGCTCTATGGAGACGATGGAAGACCCAGCGTTGACATAGATGCTGACCATGATCATGGTCAAGGAAATCCCCATGCGCACAATTGGGATAGGGATGACAAAGGAAGTCCAGTAAGGGGGCCGGGAAATCCGGTTTCAAAGTGGCCAAGGTAATGCAGTGTGAGACGTGGAGATTTAATAAATGAATGGGCTTGAATTGCAATACTCAGATTTTCACGATGCTGAGCTTGTTGGAATTGAACATGTTTCATTCGAAAGAAAGGCAGTGCTTACTTTCAAACGGGTTTTTGGAGATAGAGCTCGTATAGTTCTGGAAGGAGTTGAATCCATCCGTGTTTGTGACTATATTTTTCAAAATGTGGTATCTAGATTATTCGACTCCATGCAGGAGGGTTTCTTTCATACCAATTTATTGGATGGCCACGTGGAATGGTTATATACGCTATCGGACGGAACTTGTAGGGTAAACGATCTAACCCTGACTGAAGCGAAGACCGATGTTAGAGACGGGAAAATTCGGTTGTTTGTATTAGAGCCATCTTGGGGGGCTGAGTTGGTGTGCTTGTGTGCGTCGATAAGACCGGAATATAAACTCGAAAATCAGAGTTGATAACAGAGGTCGAAAAAAGGTGTCAGACTACATTTTTCAAATATGGAAATATAGTCTAAGTTAGCTCGGGTTTTCCGGACACCAGAAGAAGTAGATAATACTTGAAGGAGGTGTCCCATGGATAAATCCAAGCCCGAAAACCAGCCGCTCGAAGCCAAACGCCAGCGTCACACCCGAGAGTTCAAGATCGAGGCGGTGAGGCAACTGGAGGAAGGCAAGGTCAGCGGCACGCGACTATCGCTGATGTTGGGCGTGAAGCGCTCGATTATCTACCGGTGGAAGAAGGAGCTGGCGACGCACGGCCCAGACGTCTCCTTTCCCGGTAAAGGCAAGGCGCGCACCGACGAGCAAAGTAAATATGCATGTGAGCTTCCTTATTGATCAATGACCGAGGCCGGCTTATCAAGCGCTCGAATCATACGATCGTCAAGTGTCGCAACAAAGCGAGCCTGTTCCAATCATTCAACACTCTCACGGAAGATCCGATGTCCAGATTTGTTCCTACGCTGCTTGCCACGATTCTCGTGCTTGCTGCCCCTTCGGCGTTGGCGGCAGGCAGTTCGCCCGCGTCGGCAAGCGAGGCGTTCCGCCTGTTCGCAAGATGTGATGCATCGTTGTTTAATGCGCTCAAGAAGAATCCGAATCTGTTTGGAACAGCGGCAGAGGTAAGAAATCGGGGCAAGGCGGCGACCATCGCGGTTGGCAACCCGCTCGCCGAGAAGGGGCGGGATCAGGTCTTCAGTGAGCCGCTTGAGGTTGACGGGCTGCGCCTGATCGCCTGGCACGATGAAGTTTCCTATGACTCTGAATTGGGCGGCTTCCTATACTGGGGGTTCACGGCGGAAGGCAGCCTCAAAGCCGTAGTCAAGAAAATCAATGCCGTCTTGCCCGCCTCGGGAAAACTTGTCGAATCGGGCGAGGGCTGGGTTCGTGCCGAAATTCGCATGATCGGCGACCCGGCAGACGCATGGCGCCCGAGCAGCGTCGGCACGGATACGGCGACCCCGAAGGGAAGCGTTGAGCGCGTACTCATGATCGAGAGTGACGGCGCCGACAAGACTACCGTCTCTTGCTCGCTCCAGGGGTCAATTACGCCACCGCTGCTCCAGGCCCAGCGTCCCGATCTGACCAACGCCGAGTATCCGCAATGAAGCTGCGTATCTTGGCAACGCTGGCTGTCCCGCTGGCTCTGCTTTCGGCATGCGCCGTTACGCCGAGAGCGGGTCTTGCGGATCGTTCGGCGACGAGCCAGACTAGCCCGTGCAAGCAGGTGGCCTCCATGACATTCACTGAGGACGGTCGAGGGTTCGAAGATCCGGACCACGCCATTCAGCTGCTGTCCACTTGTCTTTCAAACTTGCCCGACGCGCCGCCCGATTTTCGGGCGCTGGCGCTGCACGTGCGTGCCCGAGCGCATGAGCAAAAGAAGGACTATACGCATGCCATTGCAGACCGCGAGGAAGCGTTGCGCTTGAGGCCTCCACGTACGGGCTGGGACATCATCGCACTTGCCAGCGATTATCGGGATGACGGGCAACCGGAACGGGCGGTCGAGTTGCTTCGGAAAATGCTCCAGGACAATATGGGTCTTAGAGGCAAGGGCACGACCCCTGGCATGCCGAGTTACTACCATCTTGGCCGGTCGCTGCTCGAAGTACAGCAGTGGTCGAGTGCCGCAGAAGCCTTTTCCGAAGGCATGAGCTACCAACAGGATTATGTCTGGGCATACGCCTATCGCAGTCTGGCCTACGACCGGATGGAGCAGCCGGAACTGGCGCGGGCCGACATTGATAAGGTACGTTCCTTGATCGGGAAGTCCAAACCAGATGGCCGCGAGCGAGACCGCCAGGCCCTTCAGAAGCCGCCATTCGTAGAATTATTGGCGAAGTATCCTGAGCAAGGAAATTAGGTAATCAAAAAAGGTGTCAGACTACATTTTCCAAATCTGAAAATTTAGTCTGACACCTTTTTTAATTTGGAACCTTAAAAAGGTGTCAGACTACATTTTTCACAGCTGAAAATGTAGTCTGACACCTTTTTTTGGTATTCCAGTCGAGCCGCTGCGTTTTCCCGGAGCTAAGAAATGACAGAGATTGAAATTACTTCAATTCTTGAAAAATGTGGATGGAGTTGCAAACCTGACGAGGTGGGCGATCATTTTTGTGTGCTGGATTTCGGCGATAAGATGATCCGGATATTTCCAACGATTCGCAAGCGATCTGATCATCTTAGAGTTACGTTCATGCCGTCGATATCTTGCAAGCCGTTTTCACAAGCAGTCTCGCGTATTTTTGGGGAAAATATTGAATATGAGCCGATTGTAGTTAGAAATAGTCCGCCAAGAAAAATGTTGGAATTATCAACTGGCGATGTGTTGGGGTTGGCTGAAGAGGCTATCTCCTGGGCTGACGCCGAGAGTCTTGAATCTGGGCTGGCAATATATAGAAGTTTGCCAACGGATGCCAAGGGCGCGATGCCGCTTCGCCATTTGGCAGCCCTAGCAATGGCGCGCGAAGTGGATATTCTCGTGTCCTATAGAGATAGCTTCGAAAGAGGTAATCGACTTGGCTTTGTTCTGTATGTAACTACAGAAATGCTTGATAGAGCGATTCTGATTGCTAGGGAAAAATAAAAATTGGAAGGTGCAGGGAATAAGATGTTAGACCCTGCAAGAAAATAAGGTAGTCAGACTCTGAGGTTTCCCCACGAATTCATCGGCATCCTCCCATGGATTCGGCGGTGTCGTGGGGGAATTGCAAAAGCCCAAGCACCGACGTTTCAGTCAAAGCCAGAGCCCGCTCGGCATAGATCATGACGCCCAGCGTAAGCAACGAGATGGTCGGCCGGTCTTTGCGGTTGTTGGATTCATAGGCCGGCCTTAGTTTCCGACTCTCAGCCAGCTTGCCGACCAGCCACAGCAGGAACGTCGCCAACGCGTGGATTAACAACAAGATCTGCAGGCGCGCAGCGCCTGCGCTTTGACTGTCTTCGAAGGAGAACCCGAACTGATGGGATTTCAAACTTCGGAAGGTGCATTCAATGCTCATGCGCTTGCGGTAGACCTCGACGATATCGCGCGCATCCGTGTCGACCAACCCCGGCGAGGCGCACAGCAACCAGGGTGAGAAAAGGTGTCAGACTACATTTTCCATATCTAAAAATGTAGTCTGACACCTTTTTTTGCGAATTGCTGTTGCCAGAGAAGCGGGGGTTGATGTGAATGTTAGTGTTCATGGATTTGACGATCCGTTGAAGCCCGCTATTCAAAAGGCTAAAGGGTGGGAGAGTTTTAGTACTTGGGGTGAAGCGATTAGTGCTCGTATAAATAAGCAGTCAGGATGCTTCTCTACTTCCAATCCTTACGGCTCATCAGATTTGCCATGTGTTACTGGAGGAGGTAAGTAATGAAACCTTTTTTGTATGAGCTTCCAATTTTGCCGGATGCCTTTCAATTTCCTGCTGATTACTTAAGTGTAGTTATGGCGGATGAGGGTTTGGATATCGTAAAAAGGTGTCAGACTACATTTTCCAACGCTGGAAATGTAGTCTGACACCTTTTTTGTGTCATAAACATATAAATTGATTTCTATGTACTTGGATCGAATTATAGGATTTGGAAATAAATTCAAAGGAAGAATTAGCTCCTTCCTGCTTCAGGGCGCGTTGGACTATATCTCATACAATGAAGAGAGCTTGGCCTTCGAAATTCTATGTGATCATCTTTGTGAGTACGATATCTTGATAACGGATGAGGAGTATGTGGAGGCTATTAAATTGGCTTCTGACCTGGGATTAAGTTTGGAAGAAGGACCTTTCAAGCACTTGGCAGGACTAAGAAAATAAGCAGTGAGAAAAGGGTGTCAGACTGGAGTTACCAGGGTTCAGTGGACAGGAGTAGCATCTGGAGAAAAAGGTGTTGGACTACATTTCCAAGTCTGAAAATGTAGTCCGACACTTTTTTTGACTTCTATTTCAAGAAGCCGGCAGATGGTTCAGGGCGTCATAATTTAAAGGTTAAATAGATAAATGGGTGAAAAAATCATTGAGTCCACTGTCGATTCAATTCAACGTGGAAACGTTCTCAGAATTCGTGGAAAATATCCATATGAAGAATGGGTGGATTTCATGATTTATGAAGTGCCGGCAGATGAAAAAACCTACGGTCTGCTTGTTACTTCTGGATATAAGGCAGGATCAGTTGTGGTTCATCTTCCGAAAGAAAGCCATGCGGAGCTATCTGGGGTGGATAAAGGCTGGGTGATAGCTAATTGGGAGCGATGGATATATCCGGAATGTGATGTGTCGGATGTATATTTGATTGATGGATATAACACCCTCTGGAAAGACTAAATCTTCCATAGTTGAAATTTTTACCTAGATACTATTTTCGAAAGATGTTAAGGGGGGGGGGCGGCGAAGATGGACGCTCGATGCGGGACTTCCGGTTGAGTGAGCACTTTGTCCCGCAATGCTCCAATGGCTCGGGGAAAAATGCTAGCGTGGATTCGATCAAACATCGAGTTAGGAGCACCAATGGCCCCACGCCTGGCGCGCGTAGTGATCGCGCATACACCTCATCATGTTGTGCAACGCGGTCATAGCCGCCAAGCAATCTTCACTGCGCCAGAAGACTATCAAGCGTATTTGTGCGACCTCAAAGAGAAAAGTACGGAACTTGAGGTCCGAGTATATGCATATTGTCTGATGACCAATCATGTGCATCTGCTCCTGATGCCGACGGACGAACCGATGGCGTTGGCGAAATTAATGCAGGAGATAGGCCGGCGCGCGACGCGGAGATGGAATCAACGCTGGGGGCGCTCAGGGACGTTATGGGAGAGTCGCTATAAGTCGAACGTCGTGCAGACAGAAGCCTACCTGCTGGCGTGTTGTAGATACATCGAACTTAACCCGGTGCGAGCGCACATGACAGGACACGCGGCAGACTACCCTTGGTCGAGCTACAGAGGTCGTATGGGGATGGCTGACGATGGGATTCTGGAACTGCATCCCTTGTATCTGGCGCTTGGTTGTTCGGAGGACGAGCGTCGAACTGTTTATCGCAGCTACGTGGAATCAGCGGTGTCCACTGAAGAAATTGAGTGTATTCGACAATCGACTCAGTCAGGAAACCCGCTTGGGTCGCAAGCGTATTGTGTGAGTTTGGAAAATGGCCTGCATCGACAGGTGGTTACCCGACGGCGCGGGCGGCCAGCGAAAATTGTAGTCTGACACCTTTATTAGATAAGCATTTTTTTAAGGCTGCTGACTAGGTCAAAAAAAGGTATCAGACTCTGAAAAAAGGTGTCAGACTACATTTTCCACAGATGAAAATGTAGTCTGACACCTTTTTTGCGCTAGGAGAGTCGACAGCTGCCGGCGGGGCGATAGATCCACTATTTGATCCCACGTCGAACTCATGGTGGGGAATCGAAAATCTAGAGAAGAATTTGGAAATTAATTATGAGTACAGGTATTGGGATGCTGGTCATTTGTTTAATATTCATGTTTCTAACATGGTGTTTGTTTGGTCGAGTGGAACGTCATGGCAAACTGGAAAAATTCTTGTACTGGCTGAAATCGACCGCAATCACAGCTTTTGCTCTTGTGTTGTGGTTTTTATATAGTGAGCCAAGTTGGAATGTTCTATATTCCTCTTTGTTTTCTTTTGGATTTGCTGGATTTATGAATCTCTGCCGATCTCAGGCTGGCATGATGTTTACGTAGAAGGTAGGTGTTAATTTATTTTTTGTTGGAAAATAAGGTGTCAGACTACATTTATAATTAAGAAACTCCATGACCCGCCGTTATTAATCAGAGGAACCACAGCCAAGTTCCTGACCGATTGGGCTGCAAAGATCCTGAACAGGCCACGCTTGGTCTGCCATAAAGCAGCCCTAGCGAAGCAGCGACGGCCAACGCACATCATGGAGCAATACATGCGGAAGAAACTCCCCATACTGCGGGTCATCCGCCAGACCTTGGATTATCTAGGCGACCATGGCGGACGGCTGATCGGCGCATCGCCGCTATTGATCCTGATTCTGCTAGGTGGCGTGGTCTTGGGCATGTATCTGAACGACATGGCATATGTCGAGCAGAGCAAACTGCTGGAGCTGGCCGGATGGATGGTGAGTACCGCCGCCCCAGTCCTGGCGGCGGTGGCTTGGCATCGGTGCATCCTTCTAAACGAAACTCCTGCGCCTCGCCCCGTGGCAGGCAAGCCCGAACGCATGTATTTCATCGTACTGTTGGTGAGTGCCGCGTTAGCGTTCGTGGTTGCGCTTCTGGTCTACATCGTGATGCTGTTTTCCGAGGGACCAGCCGGCCCGCATTGGCTTGGCATGGTGCTGGTGCTGTTGTTGATATTGTCGCCGTGCTTTTTCCTGGGATATTTCTTTCTGGCGTTGCCGCACGCGGCCTTGACCGGCAGATTGGACCTGCCGCGGATTGCGGGGCTGGTGAAGGGCAACCGGTTACGCCTGCTGGCGGTGGCCATGTTGCCGGTGCCGCTATTGCTCTTGCTAGAGGCTGTCCGGATCTTTCTGCTACAGATGCCGCGGACGCCGGGCGTCGCGTTTTATCTGTACTCCGCCATTTCCACATTCGCCTTTACTTTGGTTTCCGTGACTTCGATGTCCGTCAGCTATCGGACGCTGGCTTTGACGCCCTCGGAAGAACGCGCGAATTCCTCGCTCGCAGCGTGTGGTGCGGATTGATTTTCAGGTGATTCGCCATGGATAGCGCGATGACCGATTGCCCATGGGAGAAGATTGATGGATTTTTCTCTCTAAACGAGTACGAGAGATTTCTGAAGTGGATTGTGGTACAGGTAGATGCAGGTTTGGCAGTCGAGGTTGCCGTGCAAAGCCGGTACCAGATTTTCGGTCTGGAAGAACGGTGGTTTCAGTGCGTTGCCTCGCGCGAACTGTGGCGATTGGTCGCTCCTGATGCTCCCTTTAGAGGTTGCTGGGAGGCATGTATACACCTCGGCAGGTAGCACCAACCAAGGCGGCGGCCTGGAGTTGAATGACCTTCTTGCGTTGCCTGAAGGAGCGGCAAGGTAGTCGGAGTGGCGCGACTGTCTTGTCAATGTCCGTTAGTCGGCATGATGTTGTATGCATGAAAATTAGTAAAACGGTGTTTATTTTTGGCGCCATTCGACCAAAAATAAAAAAATAAGAGCGCCATTAAGAATGGTCGTACCTAGACGTTAGAAATAAGTAGATGGGGCATAGCGTCTGGCTTCCATCCGTAACGGCACGACGCAAAGATCCTGTCTCAATGCAGCGCTGCGGGGCGATGCATTGGGGAAACGCTGGACAGGTGAATTAATAAACAGCCATCCATCGGGCGCCCAGCCAGGATCCTCTCCACGCAATGCGTTTATGTCCAAGGCTCTGGACGGACGCGGCGCGGCCTGTGGCTGCCGTAGCGGTATCGGACTGAAAAATCTTCGAATAAATAATATCCCGCCTGAGATAGCTACGATTCGTCGGCTGTCGGCAAGGTCAAGGAAGAATTCGAATAAAGAATGGACCTCACAAAAAACAAGTGAGGCTGGCGGCCCGCGGGGGCTGCTTTGGTACTTGGTGCCATACGGGTTTGCTTTTGAAGTTCTGGAGGATCATGAAGTTCGTCAAAAAAATACCTTACGCGCTGAAGCGCGCCGTTTTTCGCGCGTCTCCGGCTCTTGCCAGAATCCTAGGCCTTGATTTCCGCTTGCGGGTGCCCAGCCGGATGTTCATGGAGCAAGAGGTCTTCAAGTATGTCAATCAGCAGTTCCGGCGCGCAACGACCGCTCCGGCGGCGAGGTGCTTGTTCATCGGCCTGGACAAGCACAATTGGCATTACGACCGGTTGCTGGACCTCGACTTTTATTCAATAGATTTGAATCCGCGCAATGCGGCCTACGGCCCGCCCGGCAGACACGTGGTAGGTTCGGCGACCGAATTGTCTTCGCACTATCCGCCGAACAGCTTCGATGTGGTTTTTGCGAATGGGCTGATCGGTTTCGGCCTGGATACCGAGGAAGCGTTCAATCAGTTGATGTTCGAATGCCATCACGTCTTGGCCAGCGACGGGATGCTGGTGCTTGGCTACAACGACAAACCCGACCGCCTGAGCTTCAAGGTTGAACAGGCCGCGGGTTTTGAGGTTTTCAAGACTTTTGAGCCTGGCATAACAGGAATGACTGGCGCGCGTCACATCGTGGAGGACGGGTTCCGGCATTGCTATGTGTTTCTGCGGCCGCGGCGCTTGGGTCATGCTGCGGGCCAGTTGGATCTGGTTGCTGCGGCCTGACCTGGCCGCGCCCGCTACATTTCTCTCCTTCCTGGCCGTTAATCGTAGGTCCATGGGGCGTTTCGCGCTTGCGCGGAGCGCCCGCATTATTGGAACCGAAACAGGCTTTTCTCATGATCATCGGTATCGACCTGGGTACGACAAATAGTTTGGCGGCGCTGTGGCAGGACGGCCGGGCGCGCCTGGTACCCAATCCGTTGGGGAGCTTTCTGACACCCTCCTGCGTAAGTCTGGATGAAGATGGCCGCGTATTGGTGGGGCAGGCCGCCCAAGAGCGCCTTCAAACGCATCCCGAGCGCACCGCCGCGTTGTTCAAGCGGCACATGGGCAGCGACAAGCTGTTCCAGTTGGGCGACCAGGAGTTCCGGGCGGAAGAACTATCGTCGCTGGTGCTGCGCGCGCTGAAGGCAGACGCCGAAGCCGTGTTGGGCTATCCGGTCACCGAGGCCGTGATCAGCGTGCCGGCCTACTTTTCCGATACGCAGCGCAAGGCAACGCGCAACGCGGGGAAGCTGGCGGGCCTGACCGTCGAACGTCTGGTCAACGAACCCACCGCGGCCGCGCTGGCCTATGGCCTGCACCAGAGCGAGGACGAGACCCAGTTCCTGGTTTTTGACCTTGGTGGCGGCACGTTCGATGTGTCGGTGCTGGAACTGTTCGAAGGCGTGATGGAGGTGCGCGCCACGGCTGGCGACAACTTCCTTGGCGGCGAGGATTTCGTCAATGAGATCGTTCAGAAGTTCTTCGATACCCATGCGCGGGCCGCGGCCGCGCGCGAGGACCGGCGCTTCATGCAACGGTTGCTGGCGCAGGCTGAAAGCGCCAAGCGCCAGTTGTCGACCCAACCTGCCGCCCGCATTGCGTTGGACTGGCGCGGCGAAGAGTATGCGCTCGAATTGAGCCAGGAACTGCTTGGGCAGTTGTGCGCGCCGCTGCTGACGCGTTTGCGCATGCCGGTTGAGCGCTCATTGCGCGACGCCAACATCAAGAGCCAGGACATTGCTACCGTGGTGCTGGCGGGCGGCGCCACGCGCATGCCGCTGGTGCGCCAGCTGGTCACGCGCATGTTCGGCCGCTTTCCGAATGCCGAGATGGATCCCGATCAAGTGGTGGCGGCTGGCGCTGCGGTGATGGCGGGACTGAAGATGAAGGACCAGGCGCTGGAAGAGGTCGTGATGACCGACGTATGCCCCTACACGCTGGGCATCAGTACCACGCGCACCACCTCGTCCGGACAGCGTCTGCCAGGCCAGTTTGCACCCATCATCGAACGCAACACCATCGTGCCCGTCAGCCGCCAGGAAACATACATGCCGATGGAAGACGGCCAGGGCGAGGTCGAGCTGCACATCTACCAGGGGGAGTCCCGCCTTGTCCGCGACAACATCCTGCTAGGCACTCTGAACATGTCGTTGCCGCGCTTGTCGCGTCTGGAAAGCGCCATCAACGTGCGTTTTACCTATGACGTGAATGGCTTGCTGGAGGTCGAGGCTGCGCTGGCGCGAGGCGGCGCGGCACAACGTCTGGTGATCCAGGGCGGCGGCGCGCAGATGAGCGACGCCGATATCCAGCGCCGCTTGGGCGAACTGGCCGAGTTGAAGATCCATCCTCGGGAACTGGCGGTCAACCGCGCCTTGGTGGCGCGGGCCGAGCGCGTCTACCAGGTGCTGCGTGGCGATGACCGCGAACTGCTCGCCCACGAAATAGTGCTGTTTGAACAGGCGCTGGAAACCCAGGAGGAGCGGCTTGCCGTGCGTGCCGCAGAGCGGCTGCGTCGCGTGGTCGACGTGCTTGAACGGGCCGCCGTGTTTGCTCCAGGCTTTGATCCCACGCAACAGGACTAGTACCGTGGCAGCAGCGAGCTTTACCAGATTGGGCATTGAGCCCACCAGCGACCAGAAGGCCATCCGCCGCGCCTATGCGGCGGCGCTCAAGCGGATCGACCAGGCCGCTGACCCGGAAGGCTTTGCCATCCTGCGCGGCGCATACGAGCATGCGCGATCCTGGGCCGACATACAGATCGAGGAAGGGGAATCCGCCGCTTGCAGTGCGTTGCCTTTGTCCGACGCGCCGCAAGCGGGACCTGACGCAGCGCCGGGGGACACGCCCGAGTTCGCGCCCGAGTCCGGGATGGAAGCGGTCCCGAGGCAAGCACCGCCAGCGCATGCGCAGGAGCCAGGGCCAGCGGTTCAAGCAGAATGGTTTCCGCCATCCCGAGAGGAACTGGAAGCAGGTATCGAGCACTGGACCCGCCGTCTGATGCAGGCGCCCGATGACGAGGTTGCGCAGATGCTCGCTAGCGCCCTGGCTGACCGCCGGCTAGACCATCTGGAGGGCAGGGACGCTCTGGCCTGGAGCCTGGCCCGGGCGATGCGCCTGCAGCCGGACGGCCGCCTGGCGCTCTTCAATGGCGCGCGCCGGGCGTTCGACTGGAACGGCCTGAGCGCGCCATTTCCGCAGGACCAGGACCTCTCCGATTGGGTCGACATGCTGTTGGACCAGATGGAACAGTACAGCCAGCTGCCGCCGCCCCTGCGTGTGCGCCTGGATGCAGTCCTTAGGTTGGCGCACAGATGGGCTGAGCCGAATCTTGTGCAGGCGTACTTGCATGGACGGGATTTCGCGCAATTGCTGAGCATTGCGCCTCATTTGTCGGTGCTGGATCTGGGGTGGGCGCGCATCGAGGCATGGCGCACGACTTCGGCGCGCTTTGACCGCGGCCGGAACGCGTTGCGGTGGTTGGCGGCCAACAAGCTGAAGATGGTGCTTGCGGCGATTTGCGTCATGGGATTGGTTTTGATGTACCGGGACGCGCGCGACGGCACGACCTACGAGAAGCCAGGGCCGACCCGGGAGCAATTGGCAAATGGCCTGGTGACCGTGCATGCGCAACGCGCGGCGCCCGAAGTTCAGCCGTGCCAGGTGCGATCTCCGCTTTCGCCACCGCTGGGATGTCCCGCGGCGCAGACGGGTCAGGCCTCGCCTGAGCCATGGCCGATGGCCATGCCCAAGGCGCTGTTCATTACCGGAGCTCCCGCGCTCTCCTATCCGCCGCAGGCCAAGTCGGCTGGGGCCAAGGGCACAGTCTGGGTACGTGTGATGCTGGATGTTCAGGGGAAGGTGCTGCGTAGCGCGCTGATTTTCCCCTCAGGGAACAGCACCTTGGATCAGGCCGCCGTCGTAGCCTCGAGCGGGGTGCGAATGATGCCCGCAATCCAGGATGGCAACGCCGTACCGAGCCAGGCGGTGCTTGTGTTCAGCTATGAGATCGCCGCTCCCTGAATCCGGTACTGACGTGCAGTTCAGATTGCGATGAAAAAAGGAGATTGACAGTATGGGTCTCATCGACCCTGGGACGGTCAATTCACGACCCGCGACGCCAAGTCAGTACGCAACACGTGAATGCCGGACGCCAGGAATCATGGAGGCCTTGAGCCTTGTCTTGCAGGTCCGGACCTGCGATCTGATGCCGCTACAAGAATAGGTAAATACGAGTCCAGAAAAACTCAGGATAGAAGAAAAAGCCCCAACCTAGAATTCAAAAAAATGAGGCTGATGGCCTGCTGGAAGGCCACTCGGATATTGGCGTTATTCGGGGTTTTGGGGATCATGAAGTTCATCAGAAAAATATCATATGCCCTGAAGCGGGCGGCTTTCCGGGCTTCTCCGGCTCTTGCCAAGACGCTAGGCGTCGATTTCCGGCTGAGGGTGCCTAGCCGGATGTTCATGGAGCAAGAAGTCTTCGACTACGTCAATGAACATTTCCGGCGCGGCGCGGCGGCGCCGGCGGCCAGATGCCTTTTCATCGGTCTGGACAAGCACAACTGGCACTATGACCGGTTGCTGGATCTGGACTTCTATTCGATAGACCTGAATCCGCGCAACGCCGCCTACGGCCCGCCCAACAGGCACGTGGTGGGTTCGGCGACTGAACTGTCTTCGTACTATCCGCCGCATGGCTTTGATGTGGTGTTCGCTAACGGACTGATCGGCTTCGGCCTGGATACGGAAGACGCATTCAATCAGTTGATGTTTGAATGCCATCACGTGCTGGCCGACGATGGGATGTTGGTGCTCGGCTATAACGACAAGCCCGATCGCCTGAGCTTCAAGGTCGAGCAGGCCAAGGGCTTTCAGGTCTTCAAGACATTCGAACCCGGCATAACGGGGATGACGGGCGCGCGCCACGTCGTGGCGGACGGGTTCCAGCATTGTTATGTGTTCTTGAGACCGCGGCGCCTTGGACTGGCGCAGCAGGGGCTGGCCTGGTAGGGGCATCGGAAAGCGCGGGGCTGCGTCAGGCCGGCCCGCCATTTCAAAAACGTAATCCCGCTATCCGCTTTCTGTCCGCATCGCTTTCCTAGAATTTGATCGTGCAGTCCCCTCCACGATACATAGGAAGCAAACATGCAGATTATCCGCAAAGCCGCATTGATCCTGGCGCTGTCGGCCGCCGCTACCGGCACGGCGCTGGCGCAGTCCGCGCCGCCGCCCGCTGGGTTGGCCAATCCTTATGGTCCCTCGTTGACGCGCGCCGAAGTGCTGGCCGATCTGGCGCTTTGGAAGCGCGCGGGCGTGGACCGCTTCTGGCGCGGCGAAGAGACGCCGGATATTTACAGCCCGCAGTACAAGGCCGCATTTACGGAGTATTTCCGCCTGCGTTCGGGGCCGGAGTACCAGGCTGAAGTACAACGCCAGAACGCGTCGGGGCGATAGCCGCCGGCGCGGCAGGGCGAGCCCGGCGTGGCTGAATCCTCCGTGATCAATCCCCCCGAGTCCAGCCCCAGGTTGCAGCTTGCCGACCTGGAGCTGGACTTATTGCGCTGCCGCGCCTACCGTGGCCGGCAGTTCCTGCAGCTCACGCCCAAGGAATTCGGTTTGCTGGCTTTTCTGATGCAGCGGCCCGGGGTCGTGTGCGTGGAATGGGAGCTGGCCGAGCAGGTCTGGAAAATGAAGCTGCATATCCACGACAAACGCAATTTCAAGTCGCATGCGGTTGCGGTCGCGATGCGCAGGTTGCGCAGGAAGGTCAACGCAGGGCCGGGGCCCAAGCTGCTGCACACGATGCGGGGCGGCAGCTACATGCTGGCGGCGCGGCCCTTGTGATCAGCGCACGCATGCGAGCCCGGCAACCGCGCGGCATCAGAAAAAGCGCGCGCTGGAAGGGCGCGCGGCGATCATCTGGCCTTCCCTTCGCGGAGAGGGCGCAATCAAGGGATTCCCTGCATACAGCGTCTTATGAAACCTTGCGTTAGAACCGGTGGCGGATGCCCATGTTCACTTCAGTCGCCTTGACGTTGTCCTGGAACGCCCAGTTGGTGGTGTAGGACGCCACGGCATAGAGATCGGTCCGCTTGGACAGGTTGTAGTTGTAGCCGAGGCTATAGGTGTTGCTGGCGGCGTCACCGCCCGTGAGCTGCTTGCTGTTGGCGTCGGCGCGCTGCCATGACGCGAATGCGCCGCCGGATCTGCCGACGGGAACGGCCAGAGCCAGCATGTAGGCATTCGAGCGGAAGCCTTTGACGAAGGCGTAGGAAGGTGTGCCGGTAAAGCCGCCGATGCTGCCGCCATTGGGGAAACCTTTGCCTGCGAACCAGCCATCGCTCATGCGGTTGTAGGCCAGGGCCACCTTGACGACTTCGAAGTCGTAGGAGCCGCCGACGATGTAGGAGCGCGGCGTGGCGTCGGTCTGGCTTGGGCTCAGCTTGTTCGAGGCATTGAGCTGGTCGTAGGTGGCAAAACCCATGATGGGGCCGTTGTCATAGCGCAGGCCGGCCGAGATGGCGCGGGTGTTGTCGGCCGTGGCGAAACCGGTCTGGGCGAGGCGGCGGTCGTCGGCGTTGAAGGCGTAGCCGATGGCGCCCGTGAAGCCGCCCATCGACGGGGTTTCATAGACGACCAGGTTGTCGTAGCGCACGAAGTTGGCCGAGCTGAAGCCCAGGCCTGCGCCGGTGTTCAACTGATTGAAGCCGCCGCCGAACGACGAGCCGAACATGCCGGTGAAGTAGCGCGAGGCAATGTTGTATTGCCGACCCAGGCGTACCCCGCCCCAGTCGGCGCTGCCCAGGGCCACAGTGGCTTCGCGGCCGAACAGGCGGCCGCTTTGCAGCGAGTTGCCGTTGCGGCTGTCGTAGCCGGACTCCAGCTGGAAGAGCACGTACAGGCCGTCGCCCAGGTCTTCCTTGCCGCGCAGGCCCCAGCGCGAACCGGCGGTGGTGCCGGTGGTGGATCCGATGCGGCTGCTGTCGACGCGGGTGCGGTTGCCGGTGGCGGGATCGGTGTAGGCGCCATCGACGTTGGCATAGCCGATGCCGGTGTCGATAAGGCCATAGAGCGTGACGGAAGAGGGCTGCGCATAGGCGGCGCCGGACAGTGCCGTGGCGACCGCCGCGGCATATAGCTTTTTCATGGGGGACTCCGTGAGCGGGGAAGATCGATATGCGTCTACCGACCGGAAGCCACGGGAACCATGTCTTCTGGCGGATTGGCGGGGCCAGTGTGCAGGCCGTCGCCCGACAATCCGCGGTCATTGGAATTACAAATCCGATCGTCCCGCCGTCACGGTTCTGTCATGTCCGCATGGGTCGGGCGTCCCGTGCGCCATGCTCGCCTGCCTTATCCCTCCAATCCCCCCAGATCCGGCGGCCGGTTCTCGATGATGGCCTCCATGCTGAAGAACCCCGTCACCGTGGAAAGCTCGAAATCCGTGATCAGCTTCTGGTAGAAGCGGTCGTACCCGGCCATGCCGCGGCAGACCACCTTGATCAGGTAGTCCCAGTCTCCGCCGATGCGATAGAACTCTGTCACTTCGGGCAGGCGTTCCACGTGCTGGCGAAATCCGTCGGCCCAGGCCTTGGCGTGGTGGCTGGTGCGGATCATTACGAATACCGTCAGGTCCAGCCCCAGTTCGACCAGATTGACCTCGGCGCGGGTGCCGCGAATGATGCCGCAGGCGTTCAGGCGCTGCAGCCTGCGCCAGCAGGCGTTTTGCGACAGCCCGACGCGATCGGCCAGCTCGCGCTGCGACAGCGCGCCATCCTTTTGCAGGCAGGAGATGATATTCAGGTCAAATTTATCTATTTTTTCCATATAAAAGATCAATTGACCCAATTTATGAGGTTTTAGGCAAAATTTAGGTGAGGTTTCAAATTTCTTTACATCGTATGATATTTCGGTGTGCCCAGGAACATCCCCGACATGAATACGCCTACCAAAACGACCCCCGCCAAGATCACGCCGTTGCAGCAATTCCTAGAAAGCCTGAAGACGGCCGACGTCGCCGCGGCGCTGGCCGAAGGGCTGATCGGCAAGGATGCGGTGGTCGATGGCCCCTATGGCGTCAAGCCGCTGGTGTACGCCGATTACGTGGCGTCCGGCCGGGCGTTGATGCAGGTCGAGCGTTTCATTCTTGAGCAGGTGCTGCCGTACTACGCCAACTCGCATACCGAGGCTTCCTACTGCGGCGGCTTCATTACCCGGTTGCGCCGCGAGGCGCGCGCGGCGATTGCGCGGTGCTGCGGCGCGAGCGATGAGCACGCCGTGATTTTTGCGGGGTCGGGCGCGACGGCGGGCATCAACCGGCTGGTGCACCTGTTCGGCGTGCGCGAGGCCATCGCCGCGGGCCGCCAGGTGCGCGTCATCATCGGCCCCTACGAACACCATTCCAATATCCTGCCGTGGCGCGAATGCGGCGCGGAAATCGTCGAGCTGGCGGAAAGCCCGGCAGGCGGCCCCGACCTGGCGCAGCTGGACGCGGCGCTGCAAGCCGGGGAGGGCGCGCTGGTCATCTGCGCGCTGTCGGCGGCTTCGAACGTGACGGGCATCGTGGCGGACGTGGCGGAAGTGACCCGGCGCGTCAAGGCCGCTGGCGCGAAGATGCTGTGGGACTACGCAGGCGGCGCGCCCTATCTGACGATCCGGATGACGCCTGCTGCCGACGCGGCGATCGACGCGATTGTTTTTTCGCCGCACAAGTTCATCGGCGGTCCGGGCGCGTCGGGCGTGCTGATCGTGCGCCGCGACGCGGTGCTGGACACCAAGCCCACCTGGCCCGGCGGCGGCACGGTGCGCTTCGTTTCGCCCGCGGGCCACGACTACAGCGGCAGCCTGGAAGCGCGCGAGGAAGCGGGCACGCCCAACGTGGTGGGCGATATCCGCGCGGCGCTGGTGCTGCTGGTGAAGGAAGCCCTGGGCGCCGAGTTCATGCGCCAGCGCAATCAACACTTCGTAGAGCGCGCGCTGGCCAGGTGGCAGGGCGCCGAGCAGCTGGAGCTGCTGGGTTCGCTGACGGCGGCACGCCTGCCGATCTTCTCGTTCCGGGTGCGCAACGGCCGCGGCGGTTTCGTGCACCAGCAACTGGTGACGCGCATGCTGAGCGACCGCTTCGGCATCCAGGCGCGCGGCGGCTGCGCCTGCGCGGGACCCTATGTGCATCGCCTGCTGGATATCGGCGCGGATGAGTCGCAGCAGATGCGCCAGGCCATCCTGGATGGCCGGGAAATGGAAAAGCCAGGCTTCATCCGCCTGAACTTCAGCGTGCTGCTGCCGGACGAGAAGGCCGATTTCATCCTGGATTCGGTGCTGGCGCTGGCCGCGGACGCGACCGAGTTCGAGCATCGCTACGGTTTCGATCCGAGCCGTGCGATTTTCTTCCCGCACAGCGCCGAAAAGCAGGCCGCCTGAGCCATGCGCCCGCCGCCTGGCGGGCCGCTCAGTCTTTCATGTGCAGGCCGCAGGTTCTGATCCATGCGGCCTTTTTGTCGGCCAATTCCTCGGACGCGTCGCTTAGCGCGCGCGCCATCTTTGCCGGGAACTCCACGCCTTTGCGGCGGCAGGCCTCGAAGTCGTCGACCAGGGCGTACCTGGCATCCAGCAGGTCCAGGCGGCCCTGGCACAGCTCGCGATTCAATTGCAGATCGTTGGATGCTTCGCGCGTGCGCTGCACGTCCTGCGCGTGGTCGATGCGCGCCTGCTCCGCCTGGACCTGCGCAACGCATTCTTGCGCGACGGCGGGGGCGCTGGCGGCGCAGAGGAGCAGGATGGCGAGGGAGCGGCGGTCAAGAACGGCCATGCGGGGATACCTTGGGAATGCGACTGAATGGGCAGCATCATAACTGGGGGGAGCATCGGCCCGCCGGAGCGGCAGCTCCGTGCGAATCCGTTGTCGCCAGATGCTTCCAGATCGCCTCGGCCACTGTCTGCGGCGCGATGGTGGCCATGTCGCCTTTTACTGTGGCCTCTACCGGGTACAACCAGGGTACGTACCGCAATGCGGGAGTGGCGCCGAACAGTCCTATCGTCGGGATTCCGTGGGCCGCTGCAATGTGCATGCCCATGCTGTCGTTGGAGACAAACACCGAACAGCTCGCGATCAGTGCCTGGCTATCGCATATGTCCTTGGCCTGTTGCGTCGCATCCAACAAAGTTATGGATTCGGGTAGCAAGCTGCGAATTTCTTGTGCAATGTCCTGGACATCGCTGCCGCCCACCAATACAAAACGCAGTCCGCCATCCCGCGCATGCAAGATGCGCGCCACTTGCGCAAAAGCCCTGCCGCTATAGCGTTTACAGGGTATCGAACCATTCAAGCCGAATCCAATCGTGCGGGATTGCGCATGGCAGAACTGCATGGCCTTGCTGCTCGCCGAATCCGTACAGAACAGCGAGGGATAGCGCGGTTCAAACTGATAGCCTGCCTTCGCATACAGCAACGGCAGCCATGTATAGATGTCAGGGTGCGGGGTCCCTTTGCGGCGTACCCAGATGCGATGCGTGAGCAGCGCTGCAAGATGCGGCTGGTGCATGCGTACGAAACCGATACGTTGCGGAATTCCCGCCAGGCGGGCCGCCAACGCAATGTGAGTACGGAAGGTAAAGAGAAACAGACTGTCGTAGGCGCGGTCCGCCAGTATCTGTTTCACCCGCGTGATGCGCTCCCAACCTCGCAAACGGTTCTCCGAACGCAGAGAGATGACTTCCTTCACGTACGGCTGAGCGCGGAACAGTTCCTGTGCTGACTCATTTTGAGTCATCAGCAATGAAACGGTCCCTCCGGCTTGTTCGGCCAGCGCTCGGACAAAAACCATGCTGAGCACTCCGTCGCCGATGCCGCCGGAAATATAAATCGCACAATTTCGCGCTGTACTACGGGAGACGGAAGAGGCGGCAGGCATGGCATCCAATAAAAATACGCTCACTGCATTTTCAAAAAAGATATCGAACTTCGAATCTATTAGTCTGGTGGAGGTATGTTTATTGGTCGCGTAGTGTTTTGTATTAAATGTTCGAAAAAGTTATGCGCGATGGCGCCCGGATGAGGTGATGGTACATGGGTTGCGGTGAGTGTGGGAAGCGCCCCATGCCGCCTGCGTCCGACGCCAAGGCTACTGGTCGGATACCCAGTTTACGGTTATCTAAAACTCGCCTACTGTGCTTTACATATCAACGACTTACAAGCGCTGCACGGCGCCATCGAATTACACGGTCGGAGATAGAAATTTCTGTTTTATCAACAAGTTACGTTGGAGATGAAAGAGAATGACCGATACCCTCATCAAGGTCGACCTGGCCCAATCCCCCTACGAGAACGCGCATATCCACAATCGCTGGCATCCGGATATTCCGATGGCCGTGTGGGTCAAGCCCGGGGATGACTTCGTGCTGGAAACCTATGACTGGACCGGCGGCGCGATCAAGAACGATGACAGCGCCGACGACGTCCGCGACGTGGACCTGTCCACGGTGCACTTTCTTTCGGGGCCGGTGGGCGTGGAAGGGGCCGAGCCCGGCGACCTCTTGGTGGTGGACCTGCTGGACATCGGCGCCAAGCCGGACAGCCTGTGGGGGTTCAATGGCTTCTTCAGCCGCAACAACGGCGGCGGCTTCCTGACCGAGCATTTTCCGCATGCGCAGAAATCCATCTGGGATTTCCATGGCATGTTCACCTCGTCGCGCCATATTCCCGGCGTCAACTTCGCCGGGCTGATCCATCCCGGGCTGATCGGCTGCCTGCCGGACAAGAAGCTGCTGGACACCTGGAACCGGCGCGAACAGGCGCTGATCGACACCAATCCCAACCGCGTGCCGCCGCTGGCCAATCCGCCCGCGCCGAAGACGGCGCACATGGGCGCCATGCAGGGCGCGGCGCGCGACAAGGCGGCGGGCGAAGGGGCGCGCACGGTGCCGCCGCGCGAGCATGGCGGCAACTGCGACATCAAGGACCTGTCGCGCGGCGCGCGGGTGTTCTTCCCGGTCTACGTGAAGGGCGGCGGCCTGTCGGTGGGCGACCTGCATTTCTCTCAGGGCGACGGCGAGATCACGTTCTGCGGCGCCATTGAAATGGCGGGTTGGGTGCACATGCGCGTGTCGCTGATCAAGGGCGGCATGGAGAAGTACGCGATCAAGAACCCGATCTTCAAGCCCAGCCCGATCACGCCGGCCTACAAGGACTTCCTGATCTTCGAAGGCATTTCGGTGGACGAGTCCGGCAAGCAGCACTACCTGGACGTCAACGTCGCGTACCGGCAAGCCTGCCTTAACGCCATCGAGTACCTGAAGAAGTTCGGCTATTCGGGCGCCCAGGCGTATTCGCTGCTGGGCTGCGCGCCGGTGCAGGGGCATATCAGCGGGGTGGTGGACATCCCCAACTCCTGCGCCACGTTGTGGCTGCCGACGGAGATCTTCGACTTCGACATCCAGCCGTCGGCGTCCGGCCCCGTCAAGCACATCCAGGGCGGCGTGGACATGCCGCTGTCGCGCGACCGCTAGGAGCCATCCCATGCCCATGTATGACTATGCCTGCGGCGATTGCGGCGAGTTTGCGGCGCTGGTGCCCCTGGCCAGGTGGCGCGATCCCGCCGCCTGCCCGCAATGCGGCGTGATGTGCGGCCGCATCCTGGGGGGAGCGCCGGCGATCTCGGCGCTGTCGTCCGCCGTGAACCGGGCGCGCGCGGTCAACGAGCGCAGCGCCCACGAACCGCGCAGCTCGCGCTCCGGCCATGGCATGAACTGCGGATGCTGTTCCGGCGGCAAGGCGGCCGGCAAGACGCGCACCACGCCGGATGGGGCGAAATCGTTCGCGGGCGCAAGGCCCTGGATGATCAGCCACTGAGGACGCGCCGCCGGCGTGCAAAGGCCCCGCTTGCGCGGGGCCTTGTTTTTGCGGGGCGGGAGCAGCGGGCTCAGGCTTGCAGCGGCGCCACCGCGGCGCCCTGGATCTTGTGGCGGGCCAGGGCTTCGGCGACGAAGCCCGATTTCTTCATGGCCTCGACGAAGGCGGCCAGGTAGGCGCTGGCCTTGTCGCCGCGGCTCTTGGGCACGCCCATGGCCTGCCGGATCAGCATGAAGTGGCCGTCCAGCAGGCGCAGACCGCCCAGGCGCTGCGCGTCGGCTTCAAGCTGCTGCTTCACGCCTGCGGCGACTTCCATGTTTTCCTGCATGAAGGTGTCGACGACGGCGGGCGAGGTGGGCGCGCGGAAGATCTCCGCCTGCTTGAGTTCCCGCGTAAGGTACAGGTCGTAGGCACTGCCCTTGCCGACCACCACGCGCTGGCCCTTGCGGTCCACCTCGTCCATGCTCGCGATGGGCGAATCCTGGCGCACCAGGTACGCGCCTTCGATCACCACGTAGGGCGCGGTGAAGGCGATCTGCGCGCCGCGCAGCGGATCGATGGCGAAGAAGCCTACGTCGGCCTCTTCGGCAGCCACGGCGTTGACGGATTCACCGGCCGACTTGAACACCACCAGCTCCAGCTGGACGTCCAGGCGCCGCGCCAGTTCCGTGGCCAGGTCGACCGAGACGCCGCCGGCCTGGCCGGTGACGGGGTCGGCGTGCGCCAGGATGGGATTGCCCAGGTTGATGGACGCGCGCAGCGCGCCGGTGGGGGCGAAGGCGGAAAGCAGCTCGTGGTCGGTCTTCATGGTTTCCTTGGGCGGAGAGGGCCCCGCGCGTGGGCGCGGATGTTGCGGCAAGCATAGCCGCAAGCGCGCGCGTTGCGCGATGCCTTATTGCGCGCGGCGCAGCACGTAGTGGGGGGCCAGCGGGCCGGTCGGGCGGGTGCCGTCGCGGTACAGCATGGTCACCTGGTTTTCGCCGACGAAGTAGCGCTGGCTGTCGCCGGACGCATCCAGACGGATGGTGCTGCCGTCGGACTCCCAGCTGAATGAACCCGTGACGACCTCGGGTTGCGGCTGGCGGTCCAAATACTGGGTCTGTCTTTGGTAGCGGCCGTCCTGTTCGAGCGTCAGACGGGTACGGATGCCCGGGCAGTCGGCGCAGGGCAGGGTGCCCTCGTAGCTGCCGGCCCAGTCCAGCGAATCGCGGGCGGTGTGGCTGTCGACGGGGGCGGAACCGCCGGCGCCGGGCCGGGTGGGCGCGCAGCCGGCGAGCAGGGCTAGCGTCAGGGCGCAGGTCAGGGTGGTTTTCATCATGGCGAGCTCCTGTTTGGCAAACCGGTCACGATACGGACAGTAACGGGGCTGTGCTGAAACGGGATGTAAAGCGCAAGGGCCGGTCGCGGCCGCGCATGCGCTACGCTACCTTACTTTCCAGGCGCACCCGCCCGGGCCTCCCTCTTGAACAGGACGATTCCGATGAAAGGCGAACACCGTTACAACGTCACCGTCGACTGGACCGGCAACACCGGCTCGGGCACGTCCAGCTACGCGGCCTATTCCCGCGACCACCTGATCCGAGCGGCGGGCAAGCCCGATGTGCCGGGATCGTCCGACCCGGCCTTTCGCGGCGATCCCGCGCGCTGGAATCCCGAGGACATGCTGGTGGCGTCGCTGTCCGCGTGCCACAAGCTCTGGTATCTGCACTTCTGCGCGGTCGAAGGGGTGACGGTGGAGGCCTACCGCGACGAGGCCGAAGGCGTCATGGTCGAGGATCGCGAGCGCGGCGGCGCCTTCAGCGCCGTCACCCTGCGTCCCGAAGTGACCATCCGCGCTGGCGACGACGCGGCGCTGGCGGCCGAACTGCACGAGCGCGCGCATCATTTCTGCTTCATCGCCAATTCGGTCAACTTCCCGGTGCGTTGCGAACCGCGCATCGTGCACGCTGCCTGAGGACTATCGTCATGCTGACCATTTGGGGACGCCGCAGTTCGTTCAATGTGCAGAAGGTGTTGTGGCTGGCGGGAGAGCTGGGCCTGGAGTACGAGCATGTGCTGGCCGGCGGCCAGCACGGGCTGCTGGACACGGCCGAGTTCCGCGCCATGAATCCGCACGGCAAGGTGCCGCTGCTGCGCGATGGCGCGACCACGGTCTGGGAGTCCCATGCCATCCTGCGCTATCTGGCCGCGCGCGACGGCGCCGGCCGCTTCTGGGCGGACGACCCCGCGCAGCGGGCCGGCGCCGACGGCTGGATGGACTGGGCCCAGACCGCCTTGCAGCCTGCCTTTCTGACCGGCGTGTTCTGGGGCTATTACCGCACCCCCGAGGCGCAGCGCGACACGGCGGCCATCGAGCGCGCCATCGCCGCCACGCATGCCTGCCTGCGGCAACTGGACCGCGCGCTGGCGGACCGCCCGTATCTGGGCGGCGAAACCCTGGGCCTGGCCGACATTCCCGCCGGCACCACGCTCTACCGCTACTTCGAAGTGGACATTCCGCATCCGTCCATGCCCCATCTGCAGGCCTGGTACGAGCGCCTGCAGGCCCGTCCCGCCTATCGCGAACATGTGATGGTGCCGTTCGGGGAATTGCGCGGGCGGCTGGCTTTCTAGGCCGGATTTACAAATTTTCCGGCGGGCGATGTCACATCGTGGCAGGCTGTCTCGTCCTAGGGGTAATGGCGCCGCATCCCGCGGCGCATGCCTGCCTTGCCGGAGACACGCCATGAGCACCGCCCGCCTGAACGCCTACACCGCCTCGCCCAAGGCCATGAAGGCCATGATCGCCCTGAACGACTTTGTCGAGGGCTGCGGCCTGGAACACAGCCTGCTTGAACTGGTGAAGATGCGCGCTTCGCAGATCAACGGCTGCGCCTACTGCCTGCACATGCATTCCACCGATGCCCGCAAGCAGGGCGAGAGCGAAATGCGCCTGTACCTGCTGGATGCCTGGCGCGAATCCTCGCTGTACAGCGAACGCGAGCGCGCCGCGCTGGCGTGGACGGAGGCGTTGACCCGGCTTGCCGACACCCGCGCGCCGGACGCCGACTATGCCGAAATGGCCAGGCATTTCAGCGAGGAAGAGCAGGTCAACCTGACGGTCGCCATCAACATGATCAACAGCTGGAACCGCATCGCCGTCGGGTTCCGCTCGCAGCATCCCAAGCACTGAGGCCCGGCTGTATGAGCGCGTCCGCCATTCCTGGTGCCGTGGCCGATTTCGAGCCCCATCGCAAGCACCTGCAGGGCCTGGCTTACCGCATGCTGGGGTCATGGGCAGAGGCCGAGGACATCGTGCAGGACGCCTGGCTGCGCTGGCGCGACGCGGACCGCGCTCAAGTCGAGACGCCGCGCGCCTTCCTCTCGCGCACCGTCACGCGGCTGTGCCTGGACCAGCTGAAGTCGGCGCGCGTGCGGCGCGAGGAGTACGTGGGGCCATGGCTGCCGGAACCCTTGCCTGATGCGGGCAGTTATGAGGCGCCGGGGGCGGGGGAGATTGCGCACGATCTGTCGGTGGCGCTGATGCTGGCGCTGGAGCGCCTGTCCGCACTGGAACGGGCCGCTTTCCTGCTGCACGATGTGTTCGACATACCGTTCGCGGAGATTGCGGCGACGCTGGGCCGCAACGAGGCCGCCTGCCGCCAGTTGGCCGCGCGGGCGCGCAGCCGCGTGCGCGATGCGCGCCCGCGGTTCGTGGTGACGGAACGGGAAGGCGCGCGCATCGCCGATGCATTCTGGCAGGCGTCGCGCGCGGGTGACGTGGATGCTCTGCGCAGCCTGCTGGCGCAGGATGCCGTGCTGCATGCCGACGGCGGCGGCAAGAAGCTGGCCGTATTCAGACCCATCCTGGGCAGCGACAAGATCGCGCGCTTTTTCGCCGGCCTGGCGAAAAAACCCAGCGGCCAGTTCCTGGACGCCGTGGTGACCCAATTGAACGGCATGCCGGGCGTGCTGGCGACCGAACTGGACGGCCTGCCGCGGTCCACCACGCTGGAGGTGCGCGACGGCAGGATCGCCGCCATCTATATCGTGCGCAACCCTGATAAGCTGCGCCATGTCGCGGCGCTGTCGCCGCAGCCGGCCGCGCCCCAGGATGATTCCGCACCTCACTGACTACCCGCAGGACCTGCCCGAACTCGGATTGGATGGCTTGCGGCTGCGCCCATTGCGGGAAGCGGACGCCGACGATTGGCATGCGTATCTGCGCGACGAGGCGGTCACGCGCCATACCAGCTGGCAGTTGGACGGGCCGGATACGCTGGTCCGCCTGATCCGCGGTTATGGTCAGCCGGCGGCATCGCACAGCCTGCGCCTGGCCATCGTCACGGGGGGCGGCGCTTTGGCAGGCACCATAGGCTTGAACGAGATCGCTGCGTCCGCGCGGCGCGCGGAAATCGCCTATGACGTCGCGCCGCTTTACTGGCGGCGTGGCATCGCCACGCGCGCCTGCGTGTCCGTGACCGAGTGGGCCTTGCGCGAGCTGGGCTTTGCGCGCATCCAGGCCACGGTGCTGGATACGAACGTGGCGTCGGCCGGCGTGCTGGAGCGCTGCGGTTTTCAACGCGAAGGGCTGCTGCGGCGCTACCGCCTGGTGCGCGGCGAACCTCGCGATTTCTGGATGTACGCGCGCGTCAACGCCGCGCAGGGCTGAAGCCCAATCATTTTGAGGAACCCATGACAACCGCTTTGATCGTGATAGACGTGCAGCGCGCGCTGTTCGAGACGATTCCCGCGCCCGCCGATGCCGAGGCCGTGTTGGCGCGCATCAATGCGCTGACCGAACGCGCCCGCAAAGCAGGCGCGCCCGTCATCTACGTGCAGCACGAAAGCCCTGGCAGCGCCATGGACCACGGCCTGCCGGGCTGGCAGCTGGACTTGCGGCTGCAACCAGCGGATGGCGACGTCCGCGTGCGCAAGACTACGCCGGACTCTTTCCTGCGCACCGGTCTTGCCGATGCGCTGACTCAGGCCGGCGCCACGCAACTGGTTGTGTGCGGCTACGCCAGCGAGTTCTGCGTGGACACGACCGTGCGCCGCGCGGCGGCGCTGGGCTACCCCGTCACGCTGGCCGCCGACGCCCACACCACTCAGGACAAGCCGCATGCGCCGGGCGCGCAGATCCGCGCGCATCACAACGCGACCTTGTCGTCCATCTCCAGTTTCGGCGTGAAGATCGCCGCCGTGCCCGCGGCGGACATCGTCTTCGGCGCCGCGACGGCGCGGTGAGCTCCATGGATCCCGAGCTGTTGTCGCTGCTGGTCACGCGCACCATGCCTTTCGGCAAGTACCAGGGGCGCCTGATCGCCGACCTGCCCGGACCATATCTGGCCTGGTTCGCGCGCAAGGGCTTTCCGCCGGGCGAGCTGGGGCGCCTGCTGGCCTTGATGCACGAGCTGGACCACAACGGACTTTCGTCATTGCTGGCGCCGCTGCGCCAATCCGCGCCGAGGAAGTAGGGCGGCCCGCGTAGGGCGGCCTGGCGGGGAAACCGCGGGAAACAACTGTGGCGGATTGTGTAGCGTCTTGGCACGCCGCACGCTGGCGGCCGGGGATACGATAGGGCGGCGTGTCCAGGGCTGCGGTCCGCGTCCTGGATGTCAGTTCATTGAAAAGAGGTCGTCATGAAGAAACTCCACATTTCCGCCTTCCTGCTTGCCGCCCTGTGCGCGGCCGGCGCCGTGCAGGCGCAGAATGCGGCGCCCGTCACGCAGGAATACCAGTACCCCAGCGTACGCTCAAAGGATGGCAGCCTGTCGCCGCCTTCCACGCTGCGCATGACGGTCACGCCCGAATCCGGCTCCGCGCCCGCGGTCATCCGCGACACGCCGGAAAGCCAGGCCCAGTACGTGCGTTGCCGTGAAGTGTCGGACCGCGCCGCCGTGTCGAACGCGCAGATGCAGGCCGGCGTGGCGCAGTGCCTGAAAGAGCTGGAGCAGCGCCGCCAGCAGTAAGAAGTGCACGGGCCGCCCAACGGGCGGCTTTCCGTTCTGGTCAACCGGTAATAATATTCAATCTCATCAACAGCGCTGCCCGCCGCGACGGAGCCGCCATCTTGACCGCCGCCCATCCCGAACCTGATTGGACCGTATCGGCCGCCACGCCCGCCATGTCGCTGGCGGGCGGCACGCTGCGCTTCGGTCGCGACGAGCGCGTGCAGGAGCGCCTGGAGCCGGGCCTGAAGCTGGTGCTCGTGCTGGACGGGGACCTGCGCTACAGCGTGCGCGGCGCCGCGCCCACCCGCGTAAGCGGGCCCGCGCTGCACCTGAGCGTGTGCCAGGACGCCATGGGCATGGAGCATGAGTTCGGCGCGCATCAGTCCTTGCGCTTCGTGTCCTTGCGCACGGGCCTGGACCATCTGCGCGAGGCCTTTTCCGTGGATCCGGCCCACTTGGCGGGCCTGCTGCGCGCGCCGCGGGCCGTAGGCGCCTACGCCGAGGCCAATATGCGGGCGGACCGCAAGCTGGAGGCCCTGGGCCACCAGATGCTGGCCTGCCCGGTGCAGGGCGCGCTCAAGCGCATGTACCTCTCGGCCAAGGCGCTGGAACTGGCCGCGCTGGCCCTGGGCGCGCTGCAGCCGGCGGAGCAGGTCGCGCCCATTCGCGGCCTGACGCGCGCCGACGTGGAACGCCTGCAATACGCGCGCGACCTGGTGGCGGCGAACCTGCAGGATCCGCCGTCCCTGCCCGAACTGGCGCGGCGCGCGGGCGTGAACGTCAACAAGCTCACCACCGGCTTTCGCAAGCTGTTTGGCCAGAGCGTCTACGCCTACGTGCGTGAACGACGCATGGAGCAGGCCCAGGTCCTGCTGGCCGAAGGCGCCTATACCGTATCCGAGGCGGCCTACGCCTGCGGCTATACCGATTCGCACTTCACCAAGGCGTTCCTGCGCCGCTACGGCGTGCTGCCCAGCAGCGTCGGGCCGGGCCGCTGAGGCGTCGAAACTTCCGCAATCGCCAGCAAGACTTCCGCAATCGCCAGCGCACGGCTGCCGTCATTCCTAGAATTACTTGAGAATTATTCTCAATAAAGTTCTAAGAGGACAGGCAGTGCGAAAACAGGTGAAAACGGGGGCGCCGCGCAGGAACGCGGCGCGGGCGCAGCATTGGCCGCTGTGGCTTGCGGTGGCGGTGACGGTGGCGCCAGCGCAGGCGCAGGAGGCCGCGTCGCTGCCGGCGGTGACGGTCAGCGGCGAGGGCGTGGCGCAGGACACGGCGACCCTCGGCAAGCTGCCGCTGACGCTGCGCGAGATTCCGCAGTCGGTGACGGTGATCGGGCAGGAGCGGATGCGCGAGCAGAACCTGCAAAGCCTGGACGAGGTGATGCAGCACGCCACCGGCATCACGGTGCAGCCCTATCAGCTGCTGACCACCGCGTACTACGCGCGCGGCTTCAAGGTGGATTCGTTCGAGCAGGACGGCGTGCCGGTGCTGATGGGCAATATGGCGGCATCGCCTCAGGACATGGCGGTGTACGAACGCGTGGAGATCCTGCGCGGCGCCAACGGCCTGATGCATGGCGCAGGCAATCCCGCCGCCACGGTGAACCTGGTGCGCAAGCGGCCGCAACGCGAGTTCTCGTTCAGCGGTTCCCTCAGCGCTGGAAGCTGGGACCGCTACCGCGCGGAGGCCGACCTGGGCGGTCCGTTGAACGATAGCGGCAGCGTGCGCGGCCGCATCGTCGGCGCCATGGAGGACCGCGGCTATTTCTATGACGTCGCGGATCAGCAGTCGGCCCTGCTCTACGCCATAGGCGAGGTGGACCTGGGGCCGGACACGGTGCTGTCCGCCGGCCTGCAGACCCAACGCATCCGCTCTACCACCAACATGGCCGGCGTGCCGCGCTACAAGGACGGCGGCGATATCGGCCTGAAGCGTTCGACCTACCTGGACGTGGCCTGGGACCGCTTCAACTGGGATACGACGCGCGTGTTCGCGGACCTGGAGCATCGCTTCGGCCAAGGCTGGAGCGCCAAGATCAGCGCCAATTACCTGACTGCGGACAGCAACCTGAAGTACGCCGGCGCCTATGGCGCGATAGACCGCCAGACCGGGCTGGGTTCCTCCTTGATGGGCGCGGCCTACAAGTTCGAAAACACGCAGGCCAGCGTGGACGCCTATGTCGGCGGCCCGGTGCAACTGTTCGGCCGGCGCCATGAACTATTGCTGGGCGGCAATGCCCAGCGCACTACGTCCGAGCAATACAGCGCGGACCTGACGCCCTATCCGAACGTGCCGGTCAACGTCTTCGACTGGGATCCGCACAGCGTGCCCGAGCCTGGCGTGGGGCCATACACCTCGCCCGGCGAAACGCGGCTCAAGCAGCAGGGCGTTTACGGCATGGGCCGCTTTTCGCTGGCCGATCCGGTGACGTTGGTGCTGGGCGGACGCATGAGCTGGTGGAACCAGAGCGCGCCTCGCGCGCGCCAGCGCATTGATCCGGAGTTCACGCCGTATGGCGGATTGATCGTGGACCTCGACCGTCAGTGGTCGCTATATGGCAGCTATGCGCAGGTCTTCCAGCCGCAGGGCGAGCTGACGCGCGACGGCAAGCCGCTGGATCCCATTACCGGCACCAACTACGAGGCCGGCGTCAAAGGCGAGCTGGCGGACGGCGCCTTGAACGTGTCGCTGGCCGTGTTTCAGATCCAGCA
The DNA here is from genome assembly GCF_048541815.1 of Achromobacter sp. PD1. Lineage (NCBI taxonomy): Bacteria > Pseudomonadati > Pseudomonadota > Betaproteobacteria > Burkholderiales > Alcaligenaceae > Achromobacter > Achromobacter sp. PD1. The sequence goes on along the minus strand of NZ_CP183349.1, from coordinate 3,571,683 downwards.
GAAGAACCGCGCGCAGGAGGACCCCGCCTGGCCGTGCGTGGGCCGCAACTGCTACTACATCTCGGGCGGGGAAGTGCGCAGCCGCGGCGTCGAGGCCGAAGCCTCCGGCAGCATTACGCCCTATTGGACAGTGGCCGCGGGCTACACCTTCAACACCAGCAAGTACCTGACGGATTCGGAATCCGGCGGACAGCCGTTCGCGCGCTTCACGCCCAAGCACATCTTCCGCCTATGGACCAACTATGCCTTGCCCGGCCTGGAGCGGCGGCTGAGCGTGGGCGGCGGGCTGCAAGTGCAGTCGGGCTACTCCGCGGTGTCCGGCCCCGTCACGCTGCGCCAGGGCGGCTATGCGCTGGTGGACCTGCGCATGGCGTACCGGGTGGACAAGCACGTGACCGCGGCGCTCAACGTCAACAACCTGTTCGACCGCGGCTATTACCAGAGCCTGTCGGGCACGGCCTGGAACAACCGCTATGGCGAGCCCCGCAACGTCATGCTGACCCTGCGCGCCGAATACTGATGACCCGCGGCGGGCGCCGTCCGCGCGCGCCCGCCGGCAACCAGAAGGAGAGATCGATGAGTGCACCCGATACCGGACCGGTGTTCGACTGGCTGGACCACTTCGTGGCGCTGGGGCGCGAGGGCGCCATGCGCGATGTGGGCCGTTTGCGCCGGCTCGCGCCGCAGGACGAATGGCTGGTCGGCATCAAGGCCGTGGCCAGCGACGCCGACGTGCATGGCGATGTGTGGGAGCGCCACCCGGCGGGCGATGAAATGCTCTGCGTGTTGGAAGGGCGCGTGGTGGTCACATTGATGGCGGAAGACGGCGCCCAGACCGACATGCTGCTGGATACCCGGCGCAGCGCCATCGTGCCGCGCGGCGTGTGGCACCGCCTGCACGTCGCCTGTCCCGGCAAGATCCTGTTCGTGACGCCGGGGCAGGGCAGCGAACACCGCCGCGCGGATGCCGCCGCAATCCCGCAGCCCCTCGTCGAAGGAAATCTGAAGTGAACCGTATTGCAAACGCACGCATGTTCGTGATGATAGGCGCCTTGTATTTTTCCCAAGGCATACCGCTGGGCGTGGCCATGGAGGCTTTGCCCACGCTGCTGCGCCGCGACGGCGCGGACCTGCACGCGCTGGCCTGGCTGCCGCTGGTCGGCCTGCCGTGGGTGCTGAAGTTCTTGTGGGCGCCCGTGGTCGACAACCGCTGGACCCGCGCCCTGGGCCGGCGGCGCAGCTGGATCCTGCCGATGCAGGCCGTGGTGCTGGCCTGCCTGCTGGCGCTGTCTTGGCTGGGTATCGATGCCGCGGCAGCGGCCTGGGTGGTCGCCCTGATGGCGCTGGCGTCGTTGGCCAGCGCGACGCAGGACATCGCCACCGACGGCCTGACGGCGGAGCGCTTCCAGGGGCAGGATCTGGCGCGCGCCAATGCCGTGCAGGTGGGCGGCACCATGGTGGGCTTCTTCTTCGGCGGGCCGGGTTGCCTGATGCTGGCGGGCCATATCGGACAGACCGGCGCGCTGCTGACCTTGGCGGCCGTGGTGGCGTTCAGCCTGCTGCTGGCGGCCGCCTGGCGTGAAACCGAACTGGCCATGTCCGCGGCCAGGCGGCGCGCCACGCTGGGCGCCTTCGTGCGCCGCCCCGGCGCCTGGGCTCTGGCCGCAGCCGCCTTCCTGTCGGCCATGACCGCGGTGGCGGGCTATGGCCTGTCCAAACTATTCCTGGTGGATGCGGGCTGGGCGGTCGAGGCGGTGGGGCGCGTCGGCATGGCGGGCGGCGTGGTGACCGTGCTGCTGGGCTGCGGCGGCGGCGCCTGGCTGATCGGCCGGCTGGGCGCGCGCGCGGTGCTGGCGCTGGGCCTGGCCGCCTCGGGCGCGGCTGCGCTGGCCTGGATGGCGCAGGCCCAGGGCTGGATGCTGGCGCAGGCGGGCACGGCCCTGGGCGCGCAGGCGCTGGGGGCGTTCGGCGCGGGCGCCGCGTCCGTGGCCCTGATGACGCTGGCCATGCGCTTTGCCAGCCGCGGCGAGCAGGCCGGCACCGACATGACCGCGGTGCAAAGCGCGCGCGACCTGGGCGAGATCCTGACCTCGTCCCTCATGACCGGGCTGGCGGCCCAGGTCGGCTACGTCTGGGGCTTTGCCAGCGGCCTGCTGGTGGCGGCCGCGACGCTGGCGTTCACGGCCAGGGCGCTGGCGCGCACGGGCTGATATGGCGATTCTGGCGGTTGCGGCTACACTTGTGCGCCGTTTTGCTTTCAGCACCAGAATTCCCCATGATTTCCACCGCATGCGGCGTCGACTTCGGCACGTCCAATTCCACCGTCGGCTGGAGCCGCCCCGATCAGCGCGCGCTCCTCGCCCTGGAAGACGGCAAGACCACCTTGCCCTCTGCCATTTTCTTCCATGACGAAGACGCCGAAGTCAGCTATGGCCGCGCCGCCATCTCCGACTATCTCGCGGGCTACGACGGGCGCCTGATGCGCTCGATGAAGAGCCTGCTGGGCAGCTCGCTGATCGACGGTTCGACGGAAGTGCAGGGCCGTTCGATTCCGTTCCGCGTCCTGCTCACGCGCTTCATCGCCGAACTCAAGCGCCGCGCCGAAACGGCGGCGGGGCGCGGCTTCACGCGCGCGGTGCTGGGCCGGCCGGTGTTCTTCGTGGACGACAATCCGGCCGCCGACCAGACCGCCCAGGACACGCTGGGCGAGATCGCGCGCAGCGTCGGCTTCACCGATATCGAATTCCAGTTCGAGCCGCTGGCCGCCGCATTCGACTACGAATCGCAGATCGACCGCGAAGAGCTGGTGCTGGTCATCGACATCGGCGGCGGTACCTCTGACTTTTCGCTGATCCGCCTGGGGCCCGGCCGCGCCAACAAGGCCGACCGCCGCGAGGACATCCTGGCCTACGGCGGCGTGCACATCGGCGGGGTGGACTTCGACAAGCAGCTCAGCCTGGCGCACGTGATGCCCATGCTGGGGCTGGGTAGCCAGTTGCGCAGCGGCAAGGACGTGCCGTCCACGCAATACGGCAACCTGGCCTGCTGGCACACCATCAACCAGGCCTATACCCGCAAGGCCGCCGAACACTTCGCCTACATCCGCGCCGAGGCCGGCGACTGCGAGAAGATCGATCTGCTGCTGAACCTGGTCAAACAGCGCGCCGGCCACTGGGTGGCGGTGCAGGTCGAAGAGGCCAAGATCGCGCTGTCCGAGACGCCCGCCGCGCGCATCGACCTGTCGCGCATCGCGCCGGAGCTGGGCGTGGACGTGACGCGCCCCTCGTTCGATGCCTGCGTGGGCCGCCTGATCGAAAAGGTCGAGACCACGGTGGGCGCGCTGTTGCGCGACGCCGGCGTATCGACCGCGGATGTGGACACGGTGTTCTTCACCGGCGGTTCCAGCCGCGTGCCGCGTCTGCGCGAATCCGTCTCGGCCCTGGTGCCGGGCGCGCGCAGCGTCGAAGGCGATCTGTTCGGCAGCATCGGCGCCGGCCTGGCGCTGGACGCCCGCCGCAAGTTCGGCTGAGCCGCCCGGTAGGCCGCCATGGGCGGTCATCCGGGTTGCGGAGCGGGCGTCATCGGGGAAAGCGGGCGGCGATGGTAAGCTCGGGCTGCCCGCGCGGACTGGCCATCATCCGCGCGTCCCTTGAGGTATCCGACCCGCCATGACCCGCAAGCCCGACTCCCATCTCGAAGAAAAACTCGTCGCCAGCGAGGCGCCATACAACGGCGCCTTCCTGAAGATCCGCCGCGACACGGTCAGCCTGCCCAACGGCAACACGGCCACGCGCGAGTACGTGGTGCATCCGGGCGCGGTGGTGGTGATCCCCCTGCTGGACGATGGCCGGGTCCTGCTGGAGCGGCAGTTCCGCTATCCCATCGGACGCGTGATGACCGAGTTCCCGGCCGGAAAGCTGGATCCGGGCGAGGATCCGCTGGCCTGCGGCAAGCGCGAGCTGCTGGAGGAAACCGGCTATGCCGCGGATCAGTGGGCGCATGCGGGGGCGCTGCACCTGGCCATCGCCTATTCCACCGAGATCATCCACATCTACTTCGCCCGCGGCCTGCGCGCCGGGCCGCGCCAACTGGACCAGGACGAATTCCTGGATGTGATCAGCGCGGACCCCGCCGAACTGATCGCCGCCTGCGCCAAGGGCGAGGTCACCGACGCCAAGACGCTGACCTGCGTGCTGTGGATGCAGAACGTGCTGTCCGGCGCCTGGCAGCTGGACTGGCAGGACAACGCGGGCTGAGGCCCGCGCGGGATCTGTCCAGCCATGTCCGCTTTTCCCGTTCTGGTGCTGCCAGCCGGCCTGCGCTTCGACGCGCCGGCCGATACTTCCGTGTTGCTGGCGGCGCAGGCGGCCGGCATCAAGCTGCCCAGCTCGTGCCGCAACGGCACTTGCCGCGCCTGCATGTGCCTGTTGCTGGAAGGCGAGATCTCGTACCGCATCGAGTGGCCGGGGCTGTCGCGCGACGAAAAGGAAGAGGGCTGGATCCTGCCCTGCGTGGCGCGGGCGGAATCGGCCCTGGAAATCCAGGCGCCGCTGGCCGCGCCGATCGAGGCCGCGCCTCAGGCACAGCCGCGCCCGCTCACCGGGGCGCGGCGCTAGCGCCTGCAATCAGCGCCGCGGCGGCCGTGGCGAGGCCCATTCCCAGCGCCATGCCGGCAGCCATGCCGCCGAACGGCGCGGCGCCCGCGGCCAGCGCCGCCGCCATGCCCCATTGAGCCCCCGCCAGCATGCCCAGTCCCATCGCCAGCGCGCAGGCCAGCGGCGCGGCCATGCGGGGCGCGCCCGGCAGCGGCAATAGCGCGGCAATCAGCATGGCTGCGCTGCTGGCGGGCATCAGCGCCGCATGGCGCCACGCTTGTTCCAGCAGCCCGCCGGACGCTCCGCACAGGCTGGCCAGCAGCGCCGCCGGCGTGCGCAGCGTGTCCGCCCACAACCCCGCGGCCATGGCCGCGGTGCAGGCCAGCCACAGGAAGGCCGCGTCGGAGGCCATGCTGACGGCGCGGCCGGGCTTGCGCCTAGCCGCAGGCGTGGCAGGCGTGCGCCCGGGCGTCGTCGTAGCGGTCATGGTGGCGTACCCAGTCGCCCAGGTTGAAGTGCGGGCCGTTCTCGTTGCGGCCCAGGGGCGCCAATTCCAGGTAGTTGTAGGCTCCGGCCAGCCTTTCCACGCCGCGCGAGAAGCTTGAGTAGGTGTGGAAGATCTCGCCGTCCGGGTCGCGGAAGAAAGCGCTGGCGCCGGAGTTTTCCTCCATGCTGCCGTCGGCCTTGGGTACGGAAGCCTGCAGGTCGAAATTGAAGTCGCTGCCCTCGGACGAGTACCAGGGAAACTGCCAGCCCATGCGTCGCTTGAATGCCTCCAGCTTGGCGTAGGGGGCTCGCGACACGGCGACCACCGTCACGTCATGCTGGCGCAGGTGCATGATCGCGCTGTCCATGTGGTCGGCCAGGAACGAGCAGCCCACGCAGCCTTCCTCCCAGTCCGGGCCGAACATGAAGTGGTAGACGATAAGCTGGCTCCTGCCCTGGAACAGTCCGGCCAGATCCACGGAGCCGGCGGCGCCCTGGAAGCGGTAGGGCTTGTCCACCTTGACCCAGGGCAGGGCCATGCGCTCGCGGGCCAGGGCGTCCTGGGCCCGCGTCAGTTCTTTTTCGCGCCGCAACAGCGCCTCGCGCGCGATGTCCCATTGCGCTCGGGATACGACGGGGTGATCGGTCTGCATCGTGTGTCTCCTTGGATCGGGCCGGCAGGCCCGGATAGGGCGAACGGCAGGGATTCAGGCCGGCTTCGCCAGATGGGCCGCCAGCCACTCCAGCGCGCCCAGCCAGCCATGCTGGTGGCTGTCGCGGGTGGCCTGGTCGACGAACGGGGTTTGCAGGAAGGCGAGTTCGGTGCCGCCGCCGGCAGGGGTGAATTCCAACGTGATCAGCGAGACTTCAGCGGGCGTGTCGCGCCAGGCCCAGGTGAACACCAGCCGGCGCTGCGGCTCGACCTCGCGGTAGTGGCCGCTGGCGTGGTGCTCCAGCCCGTCCTCGGTGGCGAAGCCCACCTGGTAGGCCCCGCCCACGCGCACGTCGGTTTCCGCCCGCAGCACCTTGCGGGTTTCGGCGGGACCGAACCAGCGCATCAGCGCTTGCGGGTCCGTCCAGGCGCGCCAGACGCGTTCGATGGGGGCGTCGAAGCGGCGTTTGAGCCGGAGTTCGATGGGAGCTGCTTCGTGTCGGGTGCTTCGTTTTTCCATGGGTGGACCTCTTCCTCGTGGTACAGGTACCGCGCCAGCGAATCCAACTGCCCGTTCCAGAACTTCTCGTAGCGGGCCAGCCAGTCGGATGCCGCCCGCATGGGTTCGGGCGATAGCGTGCAGTTCACGACCCGGCCGTCCTTGGCGCGGGCGATCAGGCCGGCGTCTTCCAGCACGCGCAGATGCTTCATGAAAGCGGGCAGGGACATGGCGTGCGGCCGGGCCAGCTCGCTGACCGAGGCCGCGCCTTGTTCCAGGTCGGCCAGCACCCGGCGCCGCGTGCCGTCGGCCAGCGCCGAAAAGATGCTGTCCAGCGTATCGTCTTTAAACTTAACCATAGGGTTAAGTATTAAGCCGAAGCCGCAGGACTGTCAAGCAACAAAGTTGGCGCGAAAGGAATCAGGCGTGCTGGTGCATGGCCGACTGGTGCTTGGTGTCGCGCATGGTGGCGTACACCAGCAGCGACAGGAAGATGATGCCGGCGAGGTAGTAGTAGAACCACTCCTCATGCCCCTGCTGTTTGAAGAACAGGGCGATGGCCGGCGCCGTGCCGCCGAAGATCGACACCGTTACGGCGTAGGGCACGGCCACGCCGGTGGCGCGGATGTTGGTGGGGAAGAGCTCCGCCTTCACTACCGCGTTGATGGAGGTATAGCCGGCCGTGAACACCCAGGCGCCGCAGATCAGCAGGAAGGCCATGAAGGGCGAACGCGTATGCGACAGCGTCATCAGGATGGGCACCGTGAGCGCCGCGCCTGCCACGCCGAAGAACACCAGCAACGGCTTGCGCCCGATCTTGTCGGACAGCGCGCCATAGACCGGCTGCAGGATCAGCGCGAAGATCAGCGACCCGGCGATGATGTAGGTCGTGACGATGTCGGAGAAGCCCGAGGTCTGCCGCACGAAGGTCTGCATGTAGGTGGTGAAGGTATAGAACGCCGCCGTGCCGCCCGCGGTCAGGCCCACCACGATCGCGACTTCGCGCGGATACTTCAGCAGGCCGCGCAGCGAACTGGTCTGCGGCTTGGGCGCCTTCTGGGCTTCCTTGTAGGAGTCCGTCTCGGGCATGTCGCGCCGCATCAGGGCAGTGATGATGGCCAGCATGGCGCCGATCACGAAGGGGATGCGCCAGCCCCATGCCACCAGCTGCTCGTGGGTCAGGAACACGTTCTGCAACAGCAGCAGCACCAGGATGGCGCAGAGCTGGCCGCCGATCAGCGTGACGTACTGGAAGCTGGAATAGAAGCCGCGATGCTCGGGGTCCGCGATCTCGGTCAGGTAGGTGGCGCTGGCGCCATACTCGCCGCCCAGGCTCAGGCCTTCGACCACGCGCGCCAGGGCCAGCAGCGCGGGCGCGGCCAGGCCGATGGTGGCGTAGGTGGGCGTGACCGCGATGATCAGCGAGCCCACGCACATCATCCCCACCGACACCATCAGCGACAGGCGCCGTCCATGGCGGTCGGCCAGATGGCCGAACAGCCAGCCGCCCAGCGGGCGCACGATGAAGCCGGCCGCGAACAGCGTGGCCGCGTTCAGTTGCTGGACCACCGGGTCGTGCGACGGGAAGAAGGCGGGGGCGAAGTACAGCGCGAAAGCGGTATAGGCGTAGAAGTCATACCACTCCACCAGATTGCCCATGGAGCCGATGAAAATCGCCTTGATGCGGCGCTTGGCGTCGGGGATGTCGAGATGCGCTTGTGTCATATCCATCCTTCGGGTGCGTTTGTCGGGGGACGCCGGACACGCGATCGCGGGCGGGCCGCGAATGGAACATGCATTGCGTTATGTTGCGCCTGTGCGCGCGGAAATGCACGCGTATCAATAGCGCTTCTTGTTCAGCTTTTTGTCAGGCCGGGCCGCGCCGGCTCACTTGCCGCGCGGCTTGATGACTTCGCAAGGCGCGGCGCCGTCGGCCGCCTTGGCCTCGTCGCCCAGCAGCGCCTGCGCGCCGCAGACCGAACCGAACATGCCCTTGCTGTTGTGGCCGATGCCGGCCACTTCGAAGGCGCGCCGGTGCAGCGCCACGGGTTTGGCGCCGCGGGCGGCCAGCACGTATTCGTATTGCGCGTAGCCCGTGCCGCGGGCCAGCCGGGTCGCGCCCTGGGCTTCCGCGCCGCAGGTCTTGTCCAGCAGGCGGTCTTCGGGATTGTTGTCGGCGCCGCCCAGCAGATAGGTGACGTCGCGCGCCGCGTAGCGCACGAAGAGCTTGGATTCGTCGGTCTCGCGCGAGTACGCGGGCAGCTTGTCCGGGCCGTACTTGTACTGGTTGTAGGTGGGGCAGATGCCACGCTCGTAGGGCGCGTAGCCCTTGCCGTCGGCGCGCGGGCGCTCGTTGCTCAGGTACAGGTAGGACGAGGGATTGGCGACCACGTAGCGCAGCGCCAGCCCGTCGCGCCGCAGCGTGCCGTCGATATTGTTCAGCACCGCGTAGCGCTGCACCAATTGCCCGCCGGCCGAGTGGCCAGCCAGCACGATGCCGGCCAGCGAGGCCAGGCGCTTGCGGTCATCCAGGCTGCGCAGCAGGTCGTCGAGCACCTGGAACGAGCTGACGGGCGCGGGGCGTCCCGCGGCCTGCACGCTGTCTTCCCCTTCTTCCCAGCTGGCCTTGCGCCAGGCCGCCATGCCGCCGAAACCCGAATCGATCGAACCCGAGAAGCGCGGCGCCAGGATCAGGGTGTCGCGCGCCCGCTCCGGGTTGTGCGCCAGCAGCGCGGCGACCGATTCGTAATAGCGGTCGGCATCGCGCTTGACGCCGTGGATCACGACCACGACCTGCTTGATGTTGCGCAGGTCGTCCTTGGCCAGGTCGCGGTTGGCGTAGATCGGCATCTTGTAGCGGTGGCCGGGCTTGCCCAGTTCCACGGACTGCCAGCGCAAGGGCGCCGCGCGCTTGGGCGCGGGTGCGGTCTCGCTGTAGTCGTAAGGGTCGGGCAGGGGCGTCTGGGCGCGCGCGGCCAGCGGCGCGAGCGCCGCCAGGGCGAATACCGCAGCCAGGCCGCACATGCGGTCCGGCCGCGCTTGAAGCAAGGGGAGGATGGGGGCGCGGCGCATGGCGCGGCGGAGATTCAGCAGCTCTCTTGGCCCAGCAACTGCTTGAGCGCGGGCAGGTCCAGGATGCGGACCTCGCGCTGGTTGATCTTGATGAGGCCGTCGCGCGCAAAGCGCGAGAACAGCCGGCTGACCGTTTCCAGGGTCAGGCCGAGATAGTTGCCGATTTCCTCGCGGCTCATGCGCAGCACGAATTCGGTGGAGGAATAGCCCAGCGACGCGTAGCGCTGCGACAGGTTCAGCAGGAACGCGGCCAGGCGCTGCTCGGAGCGCATGGAACCCAGCGATGCCAGCATCTGGTGCGAGCGGTTGATTTCGCGGCTCATCAGGCGGCGGAATTGCTGCTGCAGCGAGGGCAGGTGGGCCGCGACCCGGTCGATATCGGCCAGGCGGATGACGCAGACCTCGGAATCTTCCAGCGCCACGGCGGTCGAGACGTGCTTGCCGTCCAGCATGCCGTCCATGCCGACGATTTCGCCGGGCAGATGAAAGCCGGTGACCTGGATCTGGCCGGTCGCGTCTTCCAACTGCGTCTTGAGGCTGCCGAAGCGCACGCTGTAGACAGCGTCGAGCGGGTGGTTCAGCGAATAGAGCGGCTTGCCTTTTTCAAGGCGCACGCGTTCCCTGACCAGTTCGTCCAGCTTTTCCACTTCGGCGGCTGCCATGCCCACGGGCACGCACACATGCCCCAGCATGCATGTGGAGCAATGGGCGGCATCAGGGGCAACGGGGACCCGTTTTTGCATACGATGACCTCTATAGTGCCCATTGCGCGGACGGTTGCCGGAATGGGTATAAAGCTTAAGACAAGCTGTATTGTAGTCCGTTGTTACTACGGGCGTCTTACGGGTCGTCCGATAGAGGGCGGGCAAGGCGGTACGCGACCCAGTCGTCGGAGGCAATATCGACCGCCGCGCCGCGCAGGGCGGGGTCTATCGGGTAGTACTGGCAGCGCAGTTCCGACGCTTGCGCGGGCGGTTCCAGGCGCGCCACGACCTCGCGCCGCACGAAGCAGCAGGGCTTGCCGGGCTCGTACTCTTCGATTTCGTCCATCAGCGCCACCAGGGCCGGTTCCACCTGGAAAACATCGCCGCGCACGCGCCGGCCGTCGTCCGCCGGGATCAGGCCGGGCCAGTCGCCGAAATCCACCAGCCGGCCCGGCACGCTGGCCGGACCGACATGGCGGGCCGCGGGCAGGCCGCGCCGGGCGGCGGCTTGAGCCAGATCATTGATTTCGCCCGCGCGTAGGGTGCCGTAGACAAAAACGTATATGCTCATAAGTCAGGTTGTTGCTGCACGTCGAAAAAACCATGGCGCGGGCAGGGTGTTGAAATTCTCGCATCCGGCCGCATATTCAGGATATCGAGCCAGCCGGCACGTATCGGTCAGGCTCCCCAACAAGCCAAACGACCATTATGCGATTCGACAAACTGACTACCAAGTTCCAGCAAGCCCTGGCCGACGCTCAAAGTCTGGCCGCCCGCAACGACCATCCCTACATCGAGCCCATCCACGTGCTCTCCGCCTTGCTGTCGGATTCCGACAGCGGCGCGGGCAGCCTGCTGGCGCGCGCCGGCGTGGCCGTCAACCGGGTGCAGTCGGCCATCGACAGCGCCCTGAAGTCCCTGCCGCAGGTGCAGGGCGACGACAACGTCCAGGTCGGCCGCGATCTGCAGGCGGTGCTGACCCGCACCGACAAGGAAGCCGCGCGCCGTGGCGACACCTATATTGCCAGTGAATTGTTCCTGCTGGCGCTGGCGGACGACAAGGGCGACGCCGGCCGCATCCTGCGCGACGCGGGCCTGCAGAAAAAGGCCCTGGAGGCCGCGATCGACGCCGTGCGCGGCGGCGAGAACGTCTCCGGCGCGGAAGGCGAATCCAACCGCGAAGCCCTGTCCAAGTACACCATGGACCTGACCGAGCGCGCCCGCCAGGGCAAGCTCGACCCGGTGATCGGCCGCGACGACGAAATCCGCCGCACCATCCAGATCCTGCAGCGCCGCACCAAGAACAACCCCGTGCTGATCGGCGAACCCGGCGTCGGCAAGACCGCCATCGTCGAAGGCCTGGCGCAGCGCATCGTCAACGACGAAGTGCCCGAAACCCTGCGCGGCAAGCGCGTGCTGTCGCTGGACCTGGCCGCGCTGCTGGCCGGCGCCAAGTTCCGCGGCGAATTCGAAGAACGCCTGAAGGCCGTGCTGAAGGAGCTGTCGCTGGACGACGGCAGCAACATCGTCTTCATCGACGAACTCCACACCATGGTGGGCGCGGGCAAGGCCGAAGGCGCGATGGACGCGGGCAACATGCTCAAGCCCGCGCTGGCGCGCGGCGAGCTGCACTGCATCGGCGCCACCACGCTGGACGAATACCGCAAGTACATCGAGAAGGACGCGGCGCTGGAGCGGCGCTTCCAGAAGGTGCTGGTCGACGAACCCGACGTGGAATCCACCATCGCCATCCTGCGCGGTCTGCAGGAACGCTATGAAATCCACCACGGCGTCGAGATCACCGACCCGGCCATCGTGGCCGCGGCCGAACTCTCGCACCGCTACATCACCGACCGCTTCCTGCCCGACAAGGCCATCGACCTGATCGACGAGGCCGGCGCGCGCATCCGCATGGAAATCGATTCCAAGCCGGAAGTGATGGACAAGCTCGACCGCCGCATCATCCAGCTCAAGATCGAACGCGAAGCCGTCAAGAAGGAATCCGATGACGCTTCCAAGCGCCGCCTGGGCGTGATCGAGGACGAACTCGAAAAGCTGCAACGCGAGTACAACGACTTCGAGGAAATCTGGAAGGCCGAGAAAGCCGCGGTGCAAGGCACGCAGGCCATCAAGGAAGAAATCGACAGCGTGCGCGCCGAAATGGCGGAACTGCAGCGCAAGGGCCAGTTCGACAAACTGGCCGAGCTGCAGTACGGCAAGCTGCCTGACCTGGAAGCGCGCCTGAAGGCGGCCGAAGTGGGCGCCGCGGAAGCGGCCGAGGAAGCCGAGGGCGGCGAAGGGCGTCCGCGCCTGTTGCGCACCCGCGTCGGCGCCGAGGAAATCGCCGAGGTCGTGTCGCGCGCCACCGGCATTCCGGTGTCCAAGATGATGCAGGGCGAACGCGAGAAGCTGCTGCACATGGAGGAATACCTGCACAAGCGCGTGGTGGGCCAGGACGAGGCCGTGCGCCTGGTGTCCGATGCCATCCGGCGTTCGCGCGCCGGGCTGGCGGACCCGTCGCGCCCCTATGGCTCCTTCCTGTTCCTGGGCCCCACGGGCGTGGGCAAGACCGAGCTGACGCGCGCGCTGGCCGAGTTCCTGTTCGATTCCGAAGAGCACATGATCCGCATCGACATGAGCGAATTCATGGAGAAGCATTCGGTGGCCCGCCTGATCGGCGCGCCGCCGGGATACGTGGGTTACGAAGAAGGCGGCTACCTGACCGAGGCCGTGCGCCGCAAGCCGTACAGCGTGGTGTTGCTGGATGAAGTCGAAAAGGCCCATCCGGACGTCTTCAACGTGCTGCTGCAGGTGCTGGACGACGGCCGCCTGACCGATGGCCAGGGCCGTACGGTGGACTTCCGCAACACGGTGATCGTGATGACGTCCAACCTGGGTTCGCACCATATCCAGAGCCTGGCCGGCAAGCCGTACGAAGTGGTCAAGGAAGTGGTGTGGGACGAGCTCAAGCAGACCCTGCGCCCCGAGTTCCTGAACCGCATCGACGAAGTCGTCGTGTTCCATGGCCTGGAAGCGCAGCACATCGAGTCCATCGCCCGCATCCAGCTGCGCCGCCTGGGCGAGCGCCTGGAAAAGCAGGAGATGCGTCTCGAAGTGAGCGAACCCGCGTTGGCGGAACTGGCCCGCTCCGGCTTCGATCCGGTGTTCGGCGCGCGCCCCTTGAAGCGCGCGATCCAGCAGCAGATCGAGAACCCGGTGGCGCGCCTGATCCTGGAAGGCCGCTTCGGCCCGCGCGACGTGGTGCCGGTGGACTGGCAGGACGGGCAGTTCGTCTTTACGCGGACCCTGCAGTAAACGGACCCGGCGCGGCGAGATCCAAGCCGCGCATGAAAACAACCCCCGGAAGCTGGACTGACATCCAGTTTGCGGGGGTTTTTACGTGGGCCTTCAGGTCGCGTCGGCGTAGTCCTTGCGCTGTGCCGCCATCTGACGGCCCAGCGTTTGCAGCGCCCGCAGCACCACGGCCATGCCGCGGCGGGTGTCCTCATCGCGCATCAGGCCGATGAGGCCTGTCAGGCTCGGAGGGCGCGCCTCCTGCAATGTGCGCGCGTGGGCATCGCGCAGCGTGTTGGCGGCGGTCCAGGCCGCGCTGCTGGCCTGTTCCGACAGCAGCGCCAGCTTTTCCACCATGGACTGGTCCAGCAGGTCCACCAGGTCGGACGCCAGCGACAGCAGGTCGGCGATGTTGTCCAGCCGTCCCGCTTCGGCCAGCAGGCCCAGCCTGTCGGCCAGGGCGCGCGCGCCCGGGCCGCCGCCCAGGAACGGAGCGGCCGCGTCGGCGGCCTGCGTGGCGCTTGCTTCGTGCGGCGCGTTCATAGCATTCCCCTTGCGACGGCCCAGTACAGGCCGCGGTTGAACCCGTGGCGCAGCAGGCCGCCGAGTTTGGTGGGCGGCGTGGGCAGCACGTCATGGGTGTAGTCGTACCAGAGCGGCATGCCGGCGTTCAGCCCCATCTGGGCCACCGCCTGCACCCGGCCGTCATAGGCGCTGCACGGATGGCCCAGCCGGATCTCGCCGGCGATGTTGTTGGCGATGACTGGCGCCTGGTTATGGCAGGAGCCGCCCGCCTTGCTGACCGGCAGGTCGACGGTGTCGCCGATGACGTAGACGTTCTGCAGCCCGTAGACCTGCAGCGTCTCGTGGTCGGTCGGCAGCCAGCCTTCGTTGTTCTCGGCTTGCGACACGCCGGACTCCAGCACCACGTCCACCGCGCGGATCGGCGGCGTGGCCATGAGGATGTCGAAGGGTTGCTCGCCGCCTTCCTCCGAGTAGGCGATGCGCCGGTCGGGATCGACCCGCGACAAGGTGAAGCCGCGTTGAAACTGGATGCCCTTCTGCTCGAAGATGGCGGGCAGCACTTCGCAGGTCGGCCGTTGCAGGAACAGGCAGTTGCGCAGCAGCTGCGAGGTGGTCGGGTAGGTGTAGATGATCTCCACCTTGTCGCGCACGCCGCGCCGCCGCAGGTAGTCGTCCAGCATCAGCGTGGTTTCGATCGGCGCGATGCCGCACTGGTGCGGGACGTTGGGCGTCTTGGGGAAGGTGACGCTGATGAACACCCGCCCGCGCTCGATGCGCGACAGGCGGTCGGCCAGCTGCCTGGCGGGCGCGTACTGGTAGAAGTGGTCTCCGGCTTCCTTCAGGCCTTCGATGCGCTCGGGCGAGGGCACGCAGCCGGTGGCGATCACCAGGTAGTCATAGCCGTAACGCTTGCCGCTCTGCGTGGCGACTTCCTGGCGGTCGAAGTGGAACCGCGTGACCTTGTCGACGCGGAACTCGATTTCGGGGCGCAGCAGGGAACGTTCCGGCCGTTTCAATTCCTCTTGGAAGAAGAGGTTGAAGGCCACGTACATGAATGCCGGTTTGTAGTAGTGATCCGGCGTGTCCGAGAGCAGCGTGATGGAGACTTCACCGCGGCTGATTTCGGGGTAGAGCTTTCCGGCGAGCTGATTGGCGAGCATGGTGCCGCCTACGCCGCCGCCTACGACAACAATACGCTTGTTCATAAACCACCTCTTGTGGAGAGATCCTGAGGGCAAGTGCAGTGCGTCTGTGTGTGTAACAACTGTTGTCGGCGGCGTCAACCTTTCAATCAATATCCCATTGCCGCGTGGGCTTGGGGTTCGGGCCGGTTACTGGCTCGAATCGGCCGCGTAGACGCGGCCCGCGTCCACGCGCAGCGGCAGCGGATCCAGCGCCGCGCCCTGGCAAGGGCCTTCGATGCAGAGCCCGTCCTCGAAGCGGAACAGGGCCGAGTGATGCGCGCACATCAGCACCTGAGCGTCATAGGTGAGGACGGCGCCATGTGCCGCGTCCAACGTGACCGAGAAGTGCGGACAGCGGTTCAAGTAAGCCCATACCGCCTGGCCGCGGCGCAGCAGGATCACCGGCCGCGCGCCGATTGCCGCCGTCAGGGATCCCCCATCCGGTATGTCCTCGATCCGGCACAGCGCCGCTCCGGCGGCTGCTTCAGGCGCGGGGCAGCACGAAGTCATAGCGTCCCTCGTGGAAGTCCGACTCGAAGCCATAGCGCTTGCCGATCGCCGAATCGGCGGCCTGCCGGCTGTATTGCAGCACCAGCGACGGCTTCACGCCGAACACCGCGTCCGACGCGAGATAGGGATCGCCGGCATTGAACAGGTGGGTGACCAGCCGCTGGTGCCCCGGCGCGTCGATCATGAAATGCAGGTGCGCGGGCCGGAAGATGTGCCGGCCGGTCGCCGCCATCATGCGGCCGACCGGACCGTCGCCCGGGATCGGATAGGACACTGGCAGGATGCTGCGGATCGCGAAACTGCCGTCCTCGCCGCTGCGGTAGCGGCCGCGCAGATTGCCGTGCGGCTGGTTCAGGTCCTGGCCCGAGTACATGCCGTTGGCGGCCGTCTGCCACACGTCGAGAACCGCGCCGGCCAGCGGCCGGCCCTCGGTGTCGCGCACGGTCCCGTGCACCAGCGCGGGTTCGCCCGGCGTTTGCGCCATGTCCTCGCCCGCCGCGCGCTCGGGCATGCCGGCCATGTAGAAGGGGCCGAACACCGTGCTCTCGGTGGCCTGGCCCGGCTTGCGGTGGTTGATCGCGTCCACCAGCATCGACACGCCCAGCGTGTCGGACAGCAGGATGAACTCCTGCCGCACCGCGCCGTCACAGATCTGGCCGGTCTCGGTCAGGAACCGGATCGCCGCCATCCATTCGGCCTCGGTGGGCTCGACGTCGGCAACGAAGGCGTGCAGATGCCGCACCAGGGATTGCATCAGCTGGCGCAGCCTGGGATCCGGGGTTTGGGCAAAGGCGGCGGCGACCGTGTCGGTCAAGGCGGTTTCGGCGTTCGGCATGGCAGGGTTCATGGCGGCTCCTCAGCGCTTGTAGTGCGGCGGCACGGCGGCGTCCACATTGACCCACACGGACCTGGCCTCAGTGTAGTCATGCATGGCTTCGAAGCCCATTTCGCGTCCATAGCCGGACTGGCCCACGCCGCCGAACGGACTGCCGGGATTGACCCGCTTGTAGCAATTGATCCAGCACATGCCGGCATGGATGGCGCCCGCCAGCTTGTGGGCGCGCGCCAGGTCGCGCGTCCACAAGCCGCTGCCCAGGCCGTAGTCGGTGGCGTTGGCGATGTAGAGCGCCTCCTCGTCGCTGCCAAAGCGCAGCACCGTGACGAAAGGGCCGAAGACTTCTTCCTGCGCGACGCGGTCCTGCGGCCGGGCCTCGACGATGGTGGGCGCGACGTAGTAGCCGCGGGCCAGCTCGCCGCCGGGCGCCTTGCCGCCAGCCAGCAGGCGCGCGCCCTGTTCGGCGGCGATGCCCACGTAGGACAGGACCTTGTCGCGATGCTGCGCCGAGGTCAACGGCCCCATTTCGGTGTCGGGCGAACGCGGGTCGCCCAGCCGGATGGAGTTCGCCAGCGTCGTGAAGCGCTCCAGAAAGGCATCGGCGATCTTCTCATGCAGCATCAGGCGCGAGCCCGCGATGCAGGCCTGGCCCTGGTTGTGGAAGATGGCCCAGGCCGCGCCATTGACGGCGGCGTCGAGGTTGGCGTCATCGAATACGATGTTGGCGCCCTTGCCGCCGAGTTCCAGCTGTACGCGCTTGAGGTTGCCCTGGGACGCTTGCACGATGCGGCGGCCGGTGGCAGTCGACCCCGTGAAGGCGATCTTGCCCACGCCGGGATGCTCGGCCAGGCGTTGGCCAGCGGTGTGGCCGTAGCCGGGGACCATATTGACCACGCCTTCCGGAAAGCCCGCCTGGGCCATCAGTTCGGCGATGCGCAGGGTCGACAGCGGGGTGAGTTCGGACGGCTTGAGCACCACCGTATTGCCAGCGGCCAGCGCCGGGCCCAGCTTCCAGCTGGTGAACATCAGCGGGAAGTTCCACGGCACGATCTGCCCGACCACGCCGATGGGGGCGCGCTGCACGTAGTTGAGAAAGCCCGCTTCCACCGGGATGACGCTGCCCTGCAGCTTGTCGGCCATGCCGCCGAAGTAACGGAAGCAGCCGGCGGTGCGCGGCACGTCCAGGCCGCGCGTGTCGCGTATCGGATGGCCGGTGTCCAGCGTTTCCAGCTGCGCCAGTTCTTCCGCGTTGGCTTCGATCAGGTCGGCCAGCTTGAGCAGCAGGCGTCCGCGTTCGGCCGCCGCCATGCGCGACCAGGCGGGAAAGGCGCGTTGCGCGGCCGCTACGGCGCGGTCCACGTCTTCGGCTTCGGCGGCGGCGATGGCGGTGATGAGGGTCGCGTCGTGCGGGTTGAGCACGTCGATGGTGCCGCCTGCGGCCGCGTCCACGAAGCGGCCGTCGATAAAGAGTTTGTTCTGCATGGCTCTGGATACGTGTTGAGTGGGAAGGGAGGGTCAGAACTCGACGGGGTAGGGCGCGAGTTCGCCGCTTTCGTAGCGCTGGGGCAGGTCGGGGGTGGCGTTCTCCCAGACCAGCAGCATCGAGCGCTTGGTCGAATAGCCCTGATGGCGGATATCGGCGGGCATGGCGCAGATGTCGCCGGCGCGCATGGTGATGCGGGCGCGCGGCGCGCCGGTGTCCTTGTCGCCGATGTCCCAGACGATCTCGTCGGACAATTGCAGAAACCATTCGACGCGGTCGTTGCCATGGAACACCGGCAGGATGAATTCCTCGGTGGTGGGGCAGAACAGGCTGGCGCCGCAGACGGAAGTGACGGAGGGATTCCAGGTGACGTCGGAGCGCGACAGGTACTTGAACAGGCTGAACGCATGCAGCGCGCCTTCGTAGCCGGGTTCGGCCTGGATCTGCGGCTCATCCTGGGTTACGTCGGCGAAGGCCCGGTTGACGGGCAGGTCGTCGCGCAGCGGCGAGTCTTCCGGCAGGCCTGGCATGCGGCGGGTAGCGATGCGCGACCGCTCGATGGCGGCGATGTTGTCGCCGTGCTTGCGGCCGAAGGCGGAGCCGGTTTCCTCGGGCGCGGCGAAGGGGTCGAAGCCTTCGTTGGTCCAGTCGTGCAGCATGGCCTTGAAGGTGGCCATGATGAGCGGCGTTTCGAAAGTCTCCGTGTAGTCCACGCCCGCGGCCTTCATGACGCCGTTGAACGAGCCGGCGTAGACGTCCACCTTGCCGTAGTGGTTGCGCGTGCCGAACACGTGGTCGAAGTTGACCCAGCCGTAGAAGAAGCCCCAGGCCACGTCGCGCATCAATGCGCGCAGGAACGCATCGGCCGCGATCGCGTGGGTGCGTGTCTGGCCCTTGGAAGGCCAGTGCACCTTGACGAAGTACTCGTCGCGGGTGAAGGTGAACGCGCCGAGATCGAAACGCTTGTAGCCGGTGGCGGCGTCGGCGGAGCTGGCCGCGACTTTGCCGGCGGCAAAGGAAGCGGCGGGAGCGGGGGTGTCCAGCATGGCCATATCGGTACTCCTGAAAGGGGATGAGGGGGTAGCGGCTTACTGCAGGCAGATGTCCGCCCACTTCTCGACGGACAATTCGCCGGCGCGGGTCTGGACCAGCAGCACGCCCGGATACGGCGCGGTAAAGCGGTAGGCGCAGCCGGCGGGCAAGAGGCATTGGTGTCCGCGGCCCAGCAGCACGCGGCCCATGGCCTTGCCGGCAGGCGCTGCGCCCGCCAGCACCGTGCCGTCCGCGGCTGCGGGGGGCTGGTCCAGCGCCAGGAACTCGACCTCGACCTGGCCGTCCATCAGGATCGCGAACTCGTCGTGGCTGCAGGCGTACCAGGGCGACACGCCTTCGGCGCGCAGCGTTTCGATGACGTATTCCAGGTTCTTGCCGACGACGACCTTTTCGTAGGGCGCCGAGTTCGCGGCCACCTCGAAGATGTTGGAAAAGACGTAGTGGCGCGGCGAGCCTTGCGTGATCTCGATGGAGCCCTTGCGGTAGTCCTTCAGCGAGCCGAAGACGGTGGTCGGTGTTGCGGTGTTCATGGAGCCTCCTGTGTCGGGTACTGCTGGCCGCGCGGCGGGGTGGCGCGGACGTGGGGAGCGGGGTGGGCGTGTCAGTCCACCTTGAGATTGATCTTGCGGATGACGCCGGTCCATTTGGCGGCGTCCTCGCGCAAGCGCTGCGCCGTGGCGTCGGGCGATTCGGGCTGCGGATCGAGGTCGTTGCCCTGCAGCTTCTGCTTCACTTCCGGAAGCGCAAGGGCGCGCGCCACCTCGGTATTCATGCGTTGCACGATGGCGGCCGGCGTGCCTTTGGGCGCGAACAGCATTTCGCGGAAGGTGGCGTCGTAGCCGGCCACGCCGGCCTGCTGCATGGTCGGCACGTCCGGCGCCTGGACCGAGCGTGCGCTGCCCGACACTGCCAGCCCATGGAGCTTGCCGGCCGCGACGTAGGGCGCTACCACCGGCGAGGCCAGATAGCCGCAGGGCACCTGGCCGGCCAGCACGTCCTGCGTGGCGGGCGACGGCCCCTTGTAAGGGACGTGCAGGATGTCCAGGCCGGCGCCCGACAAATAGAGCTCCATTGCCAGATGGCCAGGCACGCCCTGGCCGCCGGAGGCATAGCTGAGGGCGCCGGGCGTTTTCTTGGCCTGCGCGTCCAGTTGCGCCAGCGTGCGCAGGCCCGAAGCGGCCGAGCACACCAGCATCTGGTTGAAGTTCGCCAGCGCGACCACCGGCGTCAGGTCGTCGGCCTTGAAATTCAGCTTGCGGTAGATGGCGGGATTGATGGTGACGACGGTGTCGGGCGCTTCGAGGAAGGTGTAGCCGTCGGCGGGAGCACGGGCCACCGCTTCGGCGCCGATGTTGCCGCCCGCGCCGGGGCGGTTCTCGATGATGACGGGCTGCTTGAGCGACTGCCCCACGGCGTCGGCCACGATGCGCGCGGCGGTGTCGCCCGGCGATCCCGCGGGGAAGGCGACCACGATGCGGATGGCGCGCGCGGGCCACTTCTCCTGCGCCTGGACGTGCGACGCCGTGCTGGCGGCCATACAGGCTGTCAGCGCAAGTAATTGCGGTTTCATGCTGTCTCCTGAGTTTATTTTTCAGGCGCCCTGGTCCGGGCGCGCTGCGCTACCACCTGCCGATATGGATGCCGACCGAGTCCTCCTTGCGTGTCCATCCCGTCATGGCGGCGTGGCTGACGGTGGGGTGGATCCTGCGGTTGCGCAGCCAGTCGAACAGCATGGCCTGGTAGCGTTCCCGCACGGACGCGTGCGCGGGATCCGCGCCCAGGTCGTCGTACTCGTCCGGGTCGGCGCGCAAATCGAACAGCTGCGGACGCAGGCCTTCGAAATGGACGTACTTCCAATCGTGGTCGCGCACCATGATGGTGTGGCAGCCGTCGGCGGGACGGCCCAGCGGTTCGCGAACGAAGTCGCGGAACGCGTAGTTGTTCTCCGAGAACACGGCGCGGCGCCAGTCGGCGGGCTGCTCGCCGCGCAGCAGCGGCAGCAGGGAGCGGCCTTCGAGAATGTGGTCGGGGATCTCGGCGCCCAGGGCGTCCAGGATGGTGGGCACCAGATCGATGGCTTCCACCAGCCGCGATTCCACCGCGCCGCGGCGTGCGCCGTCGCCGGGCAGGCGCACGATCAGCGGCACCTTGGCCACGCAATCGTGGAACAGCTCTTTCTCGCCCAGGTAGTGATCGCCCAGGTAGTCGCCATGGTCGCTGCAGAAGATGACCATGGTGTCCTGGTCGCGGCCGCTGCGCCGCAGGTAGTCGAACAGCACGCCCAACTGGTCGTCGACCTGCTTGATGAGACCCATGTAGGTGGGTATCACGGTCTCTCGCACCTGGTCGCAGGAGAAGTTCCTGCTGACCTCGGCCTGGCGAAAGCCCTGCAATACGGGATGCGCGTTGTCCAGTTCGCGAGCGGATCTCTTCGCGGCGGGCACGTCGTCGACCGAGTACATCGCGTGATAGGGCGCCGGCGCGACATAGGGCCAGTGCGGCTTGATGTAGGACAGATGCAGCACCCAGGGCTGCTCGCCGCTTTGCTCCATGAATTCGATCGCGCGCCGTGTCATGTAGGGCGTTTCGGAATCGGCTTCCGCGACGCGCGCCGGCAGGCCGGCATAGCGCATGTTCCAGCCGGAGAGGATCTCGCCGTTGGCGCCTAGCGCCGAATTGGCGTGGTCGTGCCAGGGATTGCCGCCGTCGTAGCCTTGCTTGCGCAGGTATTGCGTGTAGTGGTGCGATTCGTCGCTGAAGCCCGGCGGCCAGATGCCGTCGTCGCGGTCGTAGGGTTCGAATCCGCCTTGCGCGGCCAGCAGGCCGCTCGCGCTTGCCGGGTCTATGCCCAGGCGCCGCATGCCGGACCTGTCGGCCTCCACGTGGGTCTTGCCCGCCACCGCCACGCGCACGCCCAAGGGGCGCAGGTAGTCGCCCAGCGTCATTTCGCTGACAGGCATGGGGACGAAGTTCCACACCGCGCCGTGGCTGGTGACATAGCGGCCGGTGTAATAGGACATGCGCGACGGCCCGCATACCGGGCCCTGCACGAAGGCATTGTCGAAACGCAGGCCTTCGGCGGCCAGGCGGTCGATATTGGGGGTGTGCAGGCGCGGGTGTCCATAGCAGGACAGGTAGTCCCAGCGCAGTTGGTCGCACATGATCCAGAGCACATTGCGTACAGCCTGTCCGCTCATTCCCGCCTCTCTTCCCGTTCCGCCAGCCACCACGGCTTGCGTTAGACGCCACGATATTTCGCCGGGACTGGGCGGCTCAAGCAGGTTTTGCTAGAGTTTCACTCAGTGAAATTTATGGCGATGCGGAAAGAGAGGGCGCAATGAGCCGTTGGACGCCGAAGGTGAAGACCATAGACGCGCTGGAGCGCGGCCTGATCGTGCTGGACGAGGTGCGCGCCACGCAGGGCGCCAGCCTGCAGGAACTCCACCTGCGCACCGGCTACGCCAAGGCCACGCTGCTGCGCATTCTGGCGACGCTGCAATTGCGCGGCCTGATCTGGCGCCGGATCGCGGACGACTATTTCTGCCCCGCCAGCTCGCTCAACGAGCCCAGCCGGCGCGCGCGCGTGCTGGATCTGCTGGGCCAGTGCGCGGCGCCGGAACTGGACCGCCTGCAGGCGCAGGTGCTGTGGCCGTCGGACCTGACGGTGCGCCGCGGCAATGCCATGATCGTGCGCGAAACCAACCGCAGCCAGTCGTACTTCACCATCCGCCGCGACAACATCGGCTTCCAGATCAACATGCTGCGCTCCGCGGTGGGGCGCGCCTATCTGGCGTTCTGCGCCGAGAAAGAGCGCGATTCGATCCTGGCCGCGCTGCGCCGCAGCCGGCGCGAGGGCGACGCGCTGGCCCACGATTGCGCCGCCGTGGAGAAAATGCTGGAACAGACGCGCCGCCAGGGCTATGGCCTGCGCGAACAGCGCTTTGGCGGCGACTACGACAAGACCCGCAAGGACCAGAACGACAGGCTCGAGGCCATCGCCCTGCCCATCATGGCCGGGCCGGGGCGGCTCTACGGCTGCGTCAACATCGTGTGGATCCAGGGCGTGCGCTCGACCGAGCAGATGGTGGAGCAGTGCCTGGAGCCGCTGTGCCGCACGGCGCGCGCCATCTCCGCCGGCATGAACCGGCGCGCCTGAAGCGCCGGGTAGGCGCTGCCGCGCCTTGCCTCCAGGGCAGTCGCGCGGATCGCGCCCCGTCACGCCTCTCCAAGCAACCGTAAACCATCGTAGGCACACGTGCCAATCCGGCGCCCATCCTGCGTGGCGCGGCCCTTTCGCGTCTGTCTGGTTCTCACCGCTTGATTCATAGATTGTTTTTTTGATGTACTCAAAAATAGACAAATACTAGGGTTTATACGAATAATATCGGCAATATTTTCATTCTATAAAGCTTCATTGTTTTTTTATTGTATTTATAGAGATGAAAATTGCTCTGATGGGCTGCGGTGAGGTTGGTTCCTGCTATGCGCAGGCTTGGAGCGCCGCCGGGCATGCGCTGGTCGGGATCTGCGAGCTGCGGCAGGACCAGGAAATGGCGGGCCGCGCCCGGCGTCATGGCGCCGGATTGCATGCCGAGCCGGGGGCATGGCTGGGCGAGGCGGACATCGTGGTGTCGGCGGTGTATGGCCATGCGGCGCTGGAGATGGCGCGGCAGAGCTTCCCGCACATGCGCCAGGACGCGGTCTACGCCGACTTCACGACAGCCAGCGCGCCGGACATGCAAGCCGCTTCGGCCGCCGCCGCCGCACAGAACATCGACTTCACCGACGTCGCGATCATGGGCGCCATTGCCCTGCTGGCGGAACGCACGCCCTTGCTCTGCGCCGGGACCGGCACGGACACCGTGCTGCGGCTGGCCGAGAGCGGCGGGGCGCCGGCGCGCGCCATACAAGGAGCGGCGGGCGATGCCGTGCGCCTGAAGCTGCTGCGCAGCATCATGACCAAGGGCATGGAAAGCCTGGCCGTGGAATGCCTGGTGGCAGCCGAGTCCATGGGATTGAGAGCCTCGCTGTACGAGGTGCTGGCGGATATCGACCAGACGCCGCTTACGGCCTTCATGGATTCGTTCGTCCGATCCCACGTGCTGCATGCGCAGCGCCGCCAGGCGGAAGTCCAGGAGGCCCGCGAGCAACTGCTGGAGGCGGGTCTGGAGCCGCTGGTTCTCGACGGCGTCGAACGGCTTTTTGGCCGGACCAGCAGAGCTATCCAGGATGCGCGGGCGGATGGCGATTTCACGCTGCCGGACTCCGTCGAGGCCCGCCTGGCCTGGCTCACGACGCTGGCGCGCGAACGCTGAACGTCGTACCGCAACGCGATGCCGCGGACGGCATATCCAACAAAAACCAACTGTGTGAGGAAGACAATGAAGGTCCTGAAGAAACTCCTGGCCGCCACGCTCGTGCTGGGCTGCGCCGCCGCGAACGCGGCCGATATGGGCACGGCGCCCATCACGCTCATTTCCCCGTTCCCGCCCGGAGGCGGCACCGATACGCTGACGCGCATGATCGGCAGCGCGATCGGCCAGGAACAGGGCTGGAACATGGTGGTGGAGAACAAGCCGGGCGCCGGCGGCAACCTGGCGCTGGACGCCACCGCCCGCGCGCGTCCGGATGGACATACGCTGGTGATGGCCCAGACCGACAACATCGTGCTGAATCCCTGGCTCTACAACAAGCTCAGCTACGACACGTTCAAGGATTTCAAGCCGGTCGGCCCGGTGGCCACGTCGCCGAGCGTTTTCGTGGTACTGCCCGAATCGCCGTTCAAGACGGTCGGCGATGTGGTCAAGGCGGCACAGGCCCGCCCTGGCGTGGTGTCGCTGGGGATTCCCGGCATCGGCGGCACTGGCGACCTGACGGGCTATCTCTGGCGCAAGGCGGCGAACATCGAATTGATGCACGTGCCGTACCGCGGCTGGGGCCAGGCGTTCCCGGACCTGGCCAGCGGCCGCATCGACATGTACGTGGGCTCGGTGGCTTCGCTGCTGCCGCAGATCCGCGGCGGCAAGGTCCGCGCGCTGGCCGTGGTTGCCAAGGAGCGCGCGCCGGCCTTGCCCGACGTGCCCACGTTCGCGGAAAGCGGATTCAAGACGATAGACCAATCGATCTGGTGGGGCCTGATGGCTCCCGCGAAGACGCCGGACGACGTGGTTGCCGCGCTGAACAAGGCTCTGCAGCAAGTCCAGTCCCAGCCCGAGCTGGTGAAGAAACTGGAGGACGCCGGCTATAGCGTGCTCAAGGGCACGCCCGAGGATCTGGCCCGCCAGCATCGGGCGGACCACGAGATCTTCGGCAAGGTGGTGCAGGACGCCGGCATTCCCAAGCAGTAATGGCAACGCATTGCAATTCCCGACAGGAGCAAAAATGATCGGTTTCGAGATCCATGCCCGCAAGCGCGCGGTGAGCAAGCAAACCGTGGACAAGTTCAAAGGCGTGCCGGTCGCCAATATCAGCGACTGCATGTCGCGGATGACGGCCGGCGGCGCGCCCTTGCAACCCATGCACGACGGCAGCCCGCTGGCCGGTCCGGCCCTGACCGTGCGCACCCGTCCTGGCGACAACCTGCTGGTGCACAAGGCGCTTGATCTGGCGCAGCCCGGCGACGTGATCGTGGTGGACGCGGGCGGCGACCTGACCAACGCCATCATCGGCGAAATCATGACCAGCTACGCGCAGACGCGCGGCATCGCAGGCATCGTGATCAACGGCGCCATCCGCGATAGCGGCACGATCCGCCGCGGCGCGTTTCCCGTCTACGCGGCCGGCGTGACCCACCGCGGGCCCTACAAGGACGGGCCTGGCGAGATCAACTGCGTCATTGCCTTGAATGGCATGACGATTGCGCCGGGAGATCTGATCCTGGGCGACGAGGACGGCCTGCTGTCGATTCCGTTCGAGCAGACAGAAGCGGTTTACCTGGCCGCTCAGTCCAAGCACGAACTGGAAACGAAGATGCTGGCGGATATCGCGGCCGGTTCGCTGGACACGTCCTGGGTCGATGCCCGGCTCAAGCAACTGGGCTGCGCGGAGGCGCGGCCGTGAGCCTGACGGCGCGGCTGGCGGACAAGATGCGCGTCGTCCGGCTGGACCTCTGGATCGATCCTGCGTTCGACGCCTGCCTCGGGCGCGAGCCGGCCCTGAGCATCGAAGTGTTGCCTGCGAAGGGCGACGTGATCACGGCGGCGGGGCTGGCCGGCGCGGATGCGTATCATGTCAGCGCGGCCAAGGACGAAGTCCCCGCGCGCTGGCAGGTAACGGAAAGCCTGCTGGCGCAGTGTCCGGAATTGCTTTGCGTGTCCTCGGGCGGCGCGGGCTATGACACCGTGGACGTCGCCGCCTGCACGCGGGCCGGGGTTGCGGTGGTGAACCAGGCAGGCGCCAATGCCGCGTCGGTGGCGGAAATGACGTTCGCCTTGCTGCTGTCGCTGGTCAAGCGCCTGCGCGAATCCCAGGCCGCGCTGCAAGCGGGATCCGCCGCTACGCGCGAGGCCCTGATGGGGCGCGAGATCGACGGACGCGTGCTGGGCATCGTGGGCATCGGTGAAATCGGCCGCAGAGTCGCGCGCATTGCCGCTGGCTTCGGCATGCGGGCGATTGCCTGCGACCCGCTGCTGCCTCCCGAGGAAATCCGGGCGCGCGGCGCCGAACCCGTGAGCCTCGCGCAGTTGCTCGAACAGGCCGACGTGGTGAGCCTGCATTGTCCGCTGAATGACGACACGCGGGGCATGATCGGGACCGAAGCGTACGCCAGGATGCGTGCCGGCGCGCTGTTCATCTCGACCGCGCGCGGCGGCATCCATGACGAGCAGGCGCTGCTTGCCGCCTTGCAGGACGGACGGCTGGCGGGAGCGGGACTGGATGTCTGGAGCCAGGAACCTCCTTCGCCCGGGCATGGTCTGCTGCTGCGTTCCGACGTGGTGGCAACCTATCACACCGGAGGCGTCACGCACGAGGGCCGGCGCAAGGTCGCGCAAGGGTCCGCCAGCCAGATCATCGACATGCTGGCCGGTCGCCGTCCCGCCCGGCTGCTGAATCCAGAGGTCTGGCCCAGGTTCCTGGAGCGCCTCGCGCAACGCCAGCGTTGACGCGGCCAGGCGCGAATGCCGGGACAGCCTTCCGGTATAGTTCGGGAACCCGGATCAGGAGTCATGCGCCATCATGTCGAGCGCCCGCGATTACGTCTATGCAGAGCTGCGCCGCCGCTTGATGGCAGGCTCTTTCATGCCCGGCGAACGGCTGCGCGAAGAGCACATCGCGGCCGAGCTTTCCGTCAGCCGGACGCCGGTGCGCAGCGCGATCGAGCGCCTGGTGACGGACGGCCTGGTCAAGCACGAAGGCCGGCGCGGAGCGGTGGTATTGGGCTGGCAAGACCGGGACATCGATGAAGCCTTCGAGCTGCGCATGCTGCTTGAACCGTATTCCGCCAAGGCGGCCGCCGAACGGGCCAGCCCGGAGCAGATACTCGAACTCGAGCGCATCAATCAGTGCATGCTCGATGCCATCAACGCCGACGCGCCCGACAGCGTGGCGCAGGTGCAGCACTACAACAACCAGTTCCACCACGCGCTGCTCGACGCGGCGCAGTCCGCGCGGGTGCGTTCCATGGTGGAAAACCTGCTGGACATGCCCATCATCATCGGCTCGTTCTACTTCTACACCAAGGACGACATGCTGCGCAGCGTGGAGCATCATCGCCAGATCATCGCGGCGCTGCGCGCGCGCGATGCGGAATGCGCGCAGATCGCCATGCGCTTCCACCTGGCTGCCACGCATCTGCTGTTCCGCAGCCACCGCAAGCCGGGCCAGTAGCCCAGGGCTTACTCCCGAACGCGCTTTCCCGGTTGTTTTTTCTCGGATCGGGCCTCGGCCCGCGCCTGCGCGATGATGGCCTGGGCGGTCCAGCGCGCCACGTCCGTGAGTTCGGGCAGCTCCAGTTTCCAGATGTCCTTCAACACCAGGAACACCTCCGTTCCATAGACCAGCGACAGGGCCTGGGCCACGCGGTCCAGCTGGGCCGGCGTCAGCTCGGGTGCCAGCGGCGCGATGGCGCGCCTGAGGATGTCGACGCGATGGCCGCGCACCAGCCGGGGCTCGGTCGCGGCGCGTCCGGCGCTGGCTTCGGCGTGCTGCTGCAGCGACACCATGATGGCGGCGCGCAGCGGCGCTTCGTGCGCGGCCAGCCGGGGGTAGGCGAAGCGCAGCAGTTCGTCGACGCGTTCGGCGGCGTCGGCCGCGGTGGAGTTCCAGGCCAGGATGGGCCCGAGGCTCTCGTCCACCACGGCGGCGATCAGCGCGCTCTGGCTGGGGAAGTAGCGGTAGGCGGTGGCGCGCGATACCTGCGCGTGTTCGGCCAGTTCGGCCACCGACGGCGTGATGCCCTGGGCCATCAGCCGCTGCGCCGCATCCAGCAGGATCTTGCGCATGCGCGCGCGCGGCCCGTGCGGCGGTTCGCCGCTGGCGGCTGCTTGCGGGCTGGCGGGCGCGATCAGGCGCGCCGTGCCGGCCGTGGAGGGGGCGGGAGTTTGACGTGAGACAGGTGTCTCAGTATGATTCTTTCGTCTCATTTCTAGATTCTACAGGCCTCGCGGCCTCACATATCGAGGCGCGCACCGAGTGTAGCCGCCCGCGGAGGAGTCATGACGCATTCGAACCGGCGGGTCTACGTGGCCGCCACCTACGACACCAAGGGCCAAGAGGCTGAATACGTGATGGACCTGCTGCGCCGGGACGGACTGGATCCGGTGTCGGTGGACGTGTCCACTTCCGGCGCCGCCAGCGCGGCGCAGGTGCAGGCCAGCGTAGTGGCCGCCAGCCATCCGGACGGCGCCGGCGCGGTCTTCACCGGCGACCGCGGCACGGCCATCGCGGCCATGGCGCTGGCGTTCGAACGCTATGCGGCCGGCAACGCCGGGATCGGCGCGCTGCTGGGACTGGGCGGCTCCGGCGGCACCGCCTTGATCACGCCCGCGATGCGCGCGCTGCCGATCGGCACGCCCAAGCTGATGGTGTCGACGATGGCCTCGGGCAATGTCGCGCCCTATGTCGGGCCCTCGGACATCGCCATGATGTATTCCGTGACCGACGTCGCGGGCCTGAACCGCATTTCGCGCCGGGTGCTGGCCAATGCCGCCGGCGCAATCGGCGGCGCCTTCAAGCAGGCGGCGAGCGCCGCGGCCGATGACGGCCGGCCCGCCGTGGGCATCACCATGTTCGGCGTCACTACCGCCTGCGTGCAGCAGGTGACGCCGCTGCTGGAGTCCCGCTACGACTGCCTGGTGTTCCATGCCACCGGCACGGGCGGGCAATCGATGGAGAAGCTGCTGGACAGCCATCTGCTGGGCGGCGTGCTGGACCTGACCACCACCGAAGTCTGCGACTTCCTGTTCGGCGGCGTGCTGGCCTGCACCGAGGACCGTTTCGGCGCCGTGGCCCGCACCGGCCTGCCCTACGTGGGCTCCTGCGGCGCGCTGGACATGGTGAACTTCGGCGCCATGGACACTGTTCCGGAACGCTACCGCGGCCGCAAGTTCTATCCGCACAATCCGCAGGTGACGCTGATGCGCACCACCGTGGAAGAAAACACCCGCCAGGGCGAGTGGATCGCCGCCAGGCTGAATCACTGCCAGGGTCCGGTGCGCTTCCTGATTCCGGAGGGCGGCGTCTCCGCGCTGGACGCGCCGGGGCAGGCGTTCTGGGATCCGCAGGCCGACGCGGCGCTGTTCGCGGCGCTGGAGAAAAACCTGGTGCAGACCGCCGACCGCCGCCTGGTGCGCGTGCCTTGCCACATCAACGACCCGCTCTTCGCCCAGACCGCGGTCGACCAATTTCTTGAAATCGCTACACACTGAGGACCGCCGCCATGCCGCGCTTTGACCGCAACGAACTCCTGGACAAGTATCGCGCCATGGTGCGCGCGCGCACGCCTATCGTCGGCGGTGGCGCGGGCACCGGCCTGTCGGCCAAGTGCGAGGAAGCGGGCGGCATCGATCTGATCGTGATCTACAACTCGGGCCGTTATCGCATGGCGGGCCGTGGATCGCTGGCGGGGCTGCTGGCGTATGGCAACGCCAACGAGATCGTGGTGGACATGGGACGCGAAGTCCTGCCGGTGGTGAAGAAGACGCCGGTGCTGGCCGGCGTCAACGGCACCGACCCGTTCTGCGATTTCGACGTGTTCCTGGACGACCTCAAGCGCCAGGGCTTTGCCGGCGTGCAGAACTTCCCCACCGTGGGCCTCATCGACGGCACCTTCCGCGCCAACCTGGAAGAGACCGGCATGGGCTACGCGCTGGAAGTGGACATGATCCGCCTGGCGCACAAGAAGGGCATGCTGACCACGCCCTACGTGTTCAACGAGGACGACGCCGTGGCCATGACGAAGGCCGGCGCCGACATCATCGTGGCCCATATGGGCCTGACGACCGGCGGTTCGATCGGCGCCGAGACCGCGCAGACGCTGGACGGCTGCGTGGCGGCTATCGACCGCATCGCCGCGGCCGCGCTGGCGGTGCGGCCGGATATCATCGTGCTGTGCCACGGCGGCCCCATCGCCACGCCCGAGGACGCGGCCTACGTGCTGCGCGCGTGCAAGCATTGCCATGGCTTCTATGGCGCAAGCTCGATGGAGCGGCTGCCCACCGAACAGGCGCTGACCGCGGCGACCCGCGAGTTCAAGAGCCTGACGTTCTGATTCCGTCGTTTCCGACATTTTCCCAAT
Organism: Achromobacter sp. PD1; assembly: GCF_048541815.1. Classification (NCBI taxonomy): domain Bacteria; kingdom Pseudomonadati; phylum Pseudomonadota; class Betaproteobacteria; order Burkholderiales; family Alcaligenaceae; genus Achromobacter; species Achromobacter sp. PD1. The sequence goes on along the minus strand of NZ_CP183349.1, from coordinate 3,541,057 downwards.
CCCTGGGCCGCGCGCCCGCAGGAGTCCGCATGCCGCATACCGTACACGTCAGCGCCATCATCCACGCGCCGCTACAGCAGGTCTGGGCCAGTTTCCGAGATTTCAACGGCCTGGCCGCCTGGCATCCCGGCATCGCCGAAAGCCGCCTGGAAGAGGGCGGCCGCCACGACGCCGTAGGCAGCGTGCGGCATCTGTCGCTCAAGCCTTCCGGCTTCGTGCGCGAGCAACTGCTGATGCTGGACGATCCGGGCACGGCGCTGCGCTATTCCATCATCGAAACCGATCTGCCCATGCGCGACTATGTCGCCGGCGTGGCGCTGCATGCCGTCACCGAAGGCGGCCACACGCTGGTGGAGTGGTGGGCGGATTTCCGCGTCGAGGGCGCGGAGTTGAGCGACGTGGCCAACGCCGTGGGCCGCAATGTGTTCGCGGCGGGGCTTGCGGCGCTGGATGAGAAGCTGCGCGGGGCCTGACCGCGCCGGGTATCCTTCAGGCTTTCAAACCCTTGGCCGGCATGCGCTTGCAGCCGGCCGGCAGCGGCGCGGTGCGCAGGTAGTCGTGGATCGCGCGGATCAGCGCCTGCGCGGCGGGGCTCAAGGGGTATTCCTTGTGCCGGATGATGCAGACCGTGCGTATGACCGTGGGGCGGGCCAGCAGCGCGTAGGCCAGGCCCGGCTCCATCACCCGCTGCGCGGCCAGCGCCGGCAATAGCGCCACGCCCAGGCCGGCCTGGACCAGCGCCGCCTGCGAGGTGGTGCTGGACGCTTCGTAGAACGGCGCGCCGGCTTCTATCGGCAAGTCGGCGCGGGCGCGCAGCAGCGCCATGATGCCGGTCTCGTCCACCACCCCCACCAGTTTGCGGCCGGCCAGGTCCGACCAGCGCATCGTGCCGTCGCGCGCGGGGCGCAGGCTGGCGTCGTCTTCCCGGTACAACACGCCGAAACGGTCTTCCAGCAGGGCGTCGAACTGCAGGCCGGGCGCGTCGGCCCAGCGGCTGGTCAGGCCGAAGTCCACTTCGCGCGCGGCGACCTTGCGCTGGATGCGGCCGGAGTTGTCGTCGCTGAGATACAGGCGCACGGCCGGGTAGCGGGCGGAAAAGGCCGCGGCGGCGGGCGCGATGATCTGCGTGATGGCAGACGGTGCCGCCGCCACTCCCACGCGCCCGCGCTCCAGTGCGCCATAGCGTTGCACGTCGTCTATCACGCCATCGAAATCCGCCAGCAGCCGCATGACGCGCGGCAGGAATTCCTCGCCCGCCGCCGTCAGCAGCACGCGCCGGCTGGTGCGCGCGAAGAGCTGCGTGGCGAGCGCGTCCTCCAGCTGCCGCACCAGGCTGGTCACCGACGACTGCGTCTGGAACAGGCGCTTGGCGGCGTGCGTGAAGCTGGATTCCTGGGCCACGGCGACGAAGGCGGTCAGGTGCTTCAGGGTGACGTGCTTGGGTAGACGATTCATTTCAAATCACGATAGATGGATCAATAAAAACAATTTTCCCAGATTGATCGGGCGGACGATACTAGACCCTTTCGGCGTCCGCTGGCCTGGCGTATCCGCCGACAAGACCCTCAAGGCAGGAGCACCATGCGGCAGGAACCTCTGGATCTGATCATTGAAGGCGGATGGGTCATCGACGGCCTGGGCGGCCCTAGGCGGCGCGCCGACGTGGGCGTGGCGGGCGAGCGCATCGCCGCCATCGGCGACCTGTCGGGCAAGGCGGCCGCGCGCCGGGTGGATGCGCGCGGCAAGATCGTGGCTCCCGGCTTCATCGATGTGCACGGCCATGACGACCTGATGTTCGTGGAGCGGCCTGGCCTGGAATGGAAGACCACGCAAGGCATCACGTCGGTGGTGGTGGGCAATTGCGGCGTGAGCGGCGCACCGGCGCCCTTGCCGGGCAATACCGCCGCGGCGCTGGCCCTGCTGGGGGAAACGCCCTTGTTCGCCGACATGCAGGCCTATTTCGGCGAGCTGCGCGCGCAGCAGCCCATGATCAACGTGGCGGCCCTGGTGGGGCACGCCAACCTGCGCCTGGCCGCCATGCGCGACCCGGCGGCGCAGCCTACGGCCGATGAGCAGGAAAGCATGCAGCGCATGCTGGACGAAGCCCTGGCCGCGGGCGCGGTGGGCTTCAGCACCGGCCTGGCCTACCAGCCTGGCGGCGCGGCGCGTCCCGGCGAACTGGAGGGGCTCGCGCGGGTGGCGGCGGCGCGTGGCGCCATGCACACCAGCCATATCCGCAACGAGGGCGACGAGGTCGAGGCAGCCGTCGACGAGGTGCTCTCGGTGGGGCGCAACACGGGTTGCGCCACCGTGCTGTCGCACCACAAATGCATGATGCCGCAGAACTGGGGCAAGAGCCGCGCCACGCTGGCGAACATCGACCGCGCGCGCGGCGAGGGCGTAGAGGTGGCGCTGGACATCTACCCGTACCCCGGCAGCTCCACCATCCTGATTCCGGAGCGCGCCGAAACCATCGAGGACATACGTATCACCTGGTCCACACCGCATCCCGAATGCGGCGGCCAATTCCTCAGCGACATTGCGGCGCGCTGGGGCTGCGACAAGACCACCGCGGCGCAGCGCCTGTGTCCGGCGGGCGCGATCTACTTCGCCATGGACGAGGCCGAGGTACAGCGCATCTTCCAGCACGAGTGCTGCATGGTGGGTTCGGACGGCCTGCCCAACGACGCCCATCCGCATCCCCGGCTGTGGGGCAGCTTCACGCGCGTGCTGGGCCGCTACGTGCGCGAGGCCGAGCTGATGACGCTGGAGACCGCCGTCGCCAAGATGACTTCCCTGCCGGCCCGCGTGTTCGGCCTGGCCGGGCGCGGCCAGTTGAGCGAGGGCGCCTGGGCCGACATCGTCGTGTTCGACGCCGACACGGTCGAGGACCGCGCCACCTGGGAGGCGCCGACGCTGGCCTCCGCGGGCGTGGAGCACGTGCTGGTCAACGGCCAGCAGGTCTTCCCGGCTGAAGCCGGCATGGCGCGGCCTGGCAAGATCCTGCGCCGTGAAGCAATGGCGCAAGCCGCCGCCGGCGCGGCCGCATAAGAATTCCAACCATCCCTACAGGAGACATACCCATGATGCGCAAGACTTGCGTAGCCCTGGCGCTGGCCGCCATGCTGCCCGCCGCCCACGCGGCTTTTCCCGACCATCCCATCACGCTGATCGTGCCGTTCCCGGCGGGCGGCCCGACCGACATCGTGGGCCGGCTCGCGGCCGCCAAGGCGGGCGAGATCCTGGGCCAGCAGATCGTCGTGGAGAACCGCACGGGCGCGTCCGGCACCATAGGCATGACCGCCACGGCGCGCGCCAAGCCGGACGGCTACACCGTGGGCCTGGCCACCGTCAGCACGCACGGCACCGCGCCGCACCTGTTCCCGAAGCTGACCTACGATCCGGTCAAGGATTTCACGCCCGTCAGCAACCTGGTCACCAGCCCCAACATCCTCAGCGTGAATCCGCAGTTCCCGGCCAAGACGCTGGGCGAGTTCGTCGAGCACGTGCGCGCCAATCCCAACAAGGACGGCTATGCCAACGCCGGCGCCGGCGGCGTGAACGACCTGGGCATGATCTGGTTCCTGCAGATCATCGGCGGCAAGATGAACAGCATTTCCTATCGCGGTTCGGCGCCCGCGCTGACCGATACGGTGGGCGGGGTGGTGCCGGTGATCTTCGATAACTTCCCGTCGTCGCTGCCCTACCTGAAGAGCAATCACCTGCGCGCCCTGGCCATCACCGGCGCCCAGCGCAACCCGCGTCTGCCGGACGTGCCGACGTTCGCGGAGCAGGGCTACAAGGACTACGACGTGACGGCCTGGTACGGCGTGGTGGGACCTGCCGGCATGCCTGACGACGTGCGCGACAAGCTGGCCGACGCCTTCGCCCGCGCCGTGCGCGATCCGGCGACAGCGGCCAAGATGGAAGAGACGGGCGCATTTCCGCTGGGCAATACCCCGGCCGAGTTCGGCCAGCAGATCCGCGCCGAACGCGACCGCTGGAAGACCGTGATCGAGAAGGCCGACATCAAGCTGCAGTAAACGCAGCGGACGCGTTCAATACACGTCGCGGCGGTAGCGGCCGTCGCGCTGCATGGCCTGCAGGCGCGTGGCGCCCAGTATGTCCTGCAGGGCGGCGTCCACGCCGCCGGCCATGCCTTGCAGGCTGCCGCAGACGTAGATGGCGGCGCCCGCGTCGGCCCAGGCGCGCACGGCTTCAGCTTGTTCGCGCAGATGGTGCTGCACGTAGCGGCGCTCGGCCTGGTCACGCGAGAACACCGCGTCCACGCGTTCCAGCGTGCCGTCATTGCGCCAGGCGTCGATCTCTTCCCGGCAGAACCAGTCGTGCGCCGCGTTGCGTTCGCCGAACACCAGCCAGTTGCGGCGCTGGCCCGCGGCGCGGCGCGCCTTGATCAGCGCGCGCAGGCCGGCCAGGCCGGTGCCATTGCCCACCAGCAGCAGCGGGCGGTCGTCGGCAGGCGCGTGGAAATTGCGGTTGACGCGCACGCGCAGGTCGATCACGTCGCCGGGCTGCGCGACATGGGTGAGCCAGCCGCTGCCCAGGCCCAGCGCGCCATCGGCGCCGCGCATCTGGCGCACCAGCAATTGGATCGAACCGTCTTCCGGCAGCGATGCGATCGAGTATTCGCGGTGCGCGAGCAAGGGGCCGCCGGCTTCGCGCCGCGGGCCGATCTCGGCGATGTCGCCGGCCTGCCAGCCGCGCACGCCATCGGCTGGCGGGGTCAGCGTCAGCAGATAGCAGGGGCCGCCCTGGCTGTGCGGATTGAGCTGTTCGCGCGCGGCCAGGCGCCACGATTCGTAGACGGGCGCCTGCCAATCGGGCAGGTCGCTGCGTCCTGCCAGCAGGCCCAGGTGGTGCTGCCAATGGCGCAGGGCGGCGGGGTCGCCGTTGTCGACTTCAACCAGATCGAACAACGGCGTCGCGCCCTGGGCGTGCAGCCAGTCGTCCAGGCGACGGCCGAAGCCGCAGAACTGCGCGTACTCGCTGTCGCCCAGCGCCAGCACCGCGTAGTGCGCGCCGGCCAGCGCCGGGACCGCCAGCTGCATCTGTTCGGCGAAGGCCGCGGCGGCGTCGGGCGGATCGCCTTCGCCGTAGGTGCTGACCACGAACAGCATGCGGCGATACGCCGCCAGACGCTTGGCGTCCAGTTGTTCCAGCGCCGCCACGCGCACGGCGAGGCCGCCCGCGCGCAGGGATTCGGCGGTCTGCGCCGCCAGCGATTCGGCGTAGCCGGTCTGCGTGGCGTAGGCGACCAGCAAGGTGTCTTCGGGGACGGGCGCTTGCAGGGCTTGCAGTGCCAGCGCCTGTTGCGCCTCATGGCGCTTGGCGCGGCGGCGGGCCCAGAGGCACAGGAGCAACCAGGCTCCCACCACGCATGCTGCCGCGATCAACCGGGTTGCTGGCATGTCGTCAGGCTATGGCGGCCAGCGCCTGGAATGCGGGCGTGGCAACGACGCGCCAGGCGTCGCGCTCGCGCAGGATGAACAAGGCCGCCAGATCGTGGCGGCGCGCATAGGCCAGGCCCTCGTCTGCGCCCAGCACGGTCAGGGCGGTGGCGAGCGCGTCGGCCTGCATGCATCCGGGATGCAGCACGGTGACCGAGGCCAGATTGTTGCGCACCGGCATACCCGTGCGCGGATCGATGGTGTGGGCGTAGCGCTCGTCGCCGCTGCCCGCGTGGCGGCGGTAATCGCCCGAGGTGGCGATGCTGCGGTCGGACAGCGGCAGCGCCAGCGCATGGTCGTCGCTGGCGTCCGGCACTTCGATCGCCACGCGCCAGGGCTGGCCGTCGGGCCGTTTGCCGCGCGCGCGCAATTCGCCGCCGACTTCGACCAGGTATTGGGTGATGCCCAGCGCATCGAGCGCCATCGCGGCGCGGTCCACGCCGTAACCCTTGGCGATGGAGGAAAGATCCAGATAGGCGCCGCCCGGCTGCAGCGCGGCGCGGCGTTCGGTGTCCAGTTGCACGCGGCGCCAGCCGCAGCGGGCGCGCGCGGCCTCGATGGCGGCAGGCGCGGGCGGCTCGAAGGCGCGCTGGTGCGGACCGAACCCCCAGGCGTTCACCAGCGGTCCCACCGTGGGGTCATAAGCGCCGCCAGTGTCCCCGGCCAGCGCCAGCGCGTGGCTCAGCACATGGAAGAATCCCGCCGGCAATTCCTGCCAGCCAGCGGCGGCCTGGTTGTAGCGCGTGATGTCGGAATCCGCTTCCCAGGTGCTCATCTGGGCGACCACTTCGTCCAGCGCCGCCTGGATGGCGTGGCGCGCCGCGGCTTCCGTGCGCCCGGCCGGCAGCGCCATGCGCGCCGACCAGGTGGTGCCCATGGTGGCGCCGGCCAGCGCCGCGGGCGCTGCCTGCATTGCGGGCATGGCGCCATAGGCGACGCGCACGGCAGCAGCCGGCGCGCCGCGCTGGGCGTAGGAAGGAGAGTTGGCCATGCGCCTGCGGCGGCTTAGGGCTGCAGCACTTCGACCGTGCCTGCGTAGGACAGGCGGCGCTTCTTGGCTTGCGGCACGCTGACCTTGGCGTCTTCCATGCCAGCCTCGATCCAGTACAGGCCGGGCTGCGGCCACTTCACGGAGAACTTGCCGTCCTTGTCCGTCTTCAGCTGGATTTCGCCGACCTTGTCGCGATAGCGGCTGCCGCCCGGCACCACGTTGACTTCCAGGTCGGCGGCGGGCTTGCCGTCCAGCAGCATCTGGAAGGTGGCGGACTCGTCGGTGAACAGGTCGTTCGGGTGGGTCACGGGCGCCAGTTCCAGGCCGCGGCCGACCGGCTTGACGGCCGAGGGCTTGCCGGCGGTCACGAAGGTTTCGATGCGGCCCAGGCTTTGCGAGACTTCCAGCTCATCGGCCTTGGCCGGCACGGCCTGCGCCAGGCCTTCGGGCTTGCCGAAGTAGCGCTTGTTCTTGCCGTCTTCCTTCCAGCGCGCGAACACGCCGTCGTTGACCACGGCCACGCGGTACGTGCCGGCCTGCTTCAGTTGCAGGTCGAAGGTGCTGCGCAGCTTGCCCTTATTGACGTTTTCGGCTTCGGCGGCGCTGCCGTCCGGAGCCGTCACGGCCAGGCCGTCCAGGCGCAGCGGGGCGTGGTTGAAATAGAACTTGTCGTTGCCGACGGCGGCGTCGACGGTGACCCAGCTGTCGACGCCGGACAGCACCGTCGAGGACGGCACCATCCAGACGTCATGCGCCTGGGAGGCGAAGGGCAGGCACAGCGCCAGGGCGGCGGCCAGTTTGGCGGCGGATTTCATCGTTGCGCTCCTAGGAGGTCTCAAGGTTTCAGGTCGAGCGCGATGGCGCCCAGTTCGTGTTCGCCGCGCGCGGTCAATTGCCCGGCCTTTTGCGGCGGCCATTGGAAGGGAATGCGCAGCAGCTCGCGGCCGCCGACTTCTCGCGCGGCTTCGACCACCACGGCGTACTGGCCAGGCTTCAGGCCCGACAGCGGCTTGCTGGCCGCGTCAAAGCTCAGCGCGTGCTTGCCCACGGGCTTGGTCGCGCCGCTGACGCCGTCCACCGGGAACTGCTGATTGCGGCCGCTGCGGCGCCACCATTGGCGCATGTCCTTGAGCCATTCCGTGCCTTCGTTGTTCTTCTTGGCCACGTCGTACCAGACGGCCAGGTCTGTCGCGACGCTCTGATCCGGGTTTTCGATCCAGATCGCGACGTAGGGACGGTGGTATTCCGCCACGTCCAGGCGCGGGATCTCGATGGACAGGCCGATGTCGGCCGCTTGGGCCGTTCGGGCGATCAGGCCGGCCAGCAGGGCCGACAGCAACAGCTTGCGCATGGAAATCTCCAGGGGCGGATCGTTGGAATCAATGTATGAAAAGCAGGGCCAGCACCACCGGGATCACCACGCCCAGGCCGACCATGGGCCAGGTCGCGCTGCGGTTGCCGGCGTGCATCTTGAGCAGCACCAGGCCGGTCAGCGAAAAGACCAGACAGGCGACGGCGAAGATGTCCAGGAACCAGCTCCAGGCCAGGCCGGTGTTGCGGCCCTTGTGCAGGTCGTTCAGGTACGAGATCCAGCCGCGGTCGGTGCGTTCGTATTCCACGTCGCCGCTGGCCAGGTCGATGGACAGCCAGGCGTCGCCGCCGGCGCGCGGCAGCGACAGGTAGACCTCGTCGGCCGACCATTCGGCGGGTTTGCCGGCGGCGGAGGCGTCCAGCGTCTGGTCCAGCCATTGCGCCACGGGCGCGGGCAACGGCGCCTTTTTTTGCGCGGGAGGAGGGGACAATTGCTGCAGCACGGCGTCCGGCATGCGGGCCTCGCGGCTGGTCACGACCGCCCGGGCCTCGATGTGCGAGGCGTTGTTCAGGGTCAGGCCCGTCACCGCGAACAACAGCATGCCCAGCAGGCACAGCGCCGAGCTGATCCAATGCCATTGGTGCAGTGTCTTGAGCCAATAGGCACGGCGGCGGGGAGTGGGTTGACTGTCCATGGGGTATAGGGTGAAAGCCCGCGGATTCTAACATTTAATGAGAATGACTCTTATAAATGTTGCGTCTGCCCGCCCGAGGAAATTTCAATCGATTTCGGGCCGCGCGTCGCCGCGGGGCGGGGGCGTCGTGGCGCCTGCCTGCCAGCGGCGATAAGATAGGCCACCCGTTACAAACACCGGAGGTCGTCATGCTTGAACAGCAAGTCGTGGATCAGATCGGTCGTCATTGGGGTTGGGTGGCGTTGCGCGGCGTGGTCGCCATCCTGTTCGGGCTCATGGCCTTGCTCATGCCCGCCATCACCTTGTCCGCGCTGGTGCTGGTGTGGGGCGCTTTCGCGCTGGTGGACGGCGTGCTGGCCCTGGTCGCCGGCGTGCGCATCCGCGACAACGGCAAACCCCTGTGGGCGCTCATCATCGTGGGCCTGCTGGGGATCGCGGCCGGCATCGTCACCTTCCTCTATCCCGGCCTGACCGCGCTGGTCCTGCTCTATATCATTGCGATCTGGGCGCTGGTGTCCGGCATATTCCAGGTCGTGGCGGCGATCCGTTTCCGCAAGGACATCCGCAATGAGTGGCTGCTGGGCCTCTCGGGCCTGGTGTCCATCCTGTTCGGCGGCATGCTGATCATGCAGCCCGGCGCGGGCGCGCTGGCGCTGGTCTGGGTCATCGGCGCCTACGCCGTGTTTTTCGGCATACTGCTGCTGGTCTTTTCCTTCCGCCTCAAACAGCACAAGGCGTCCTGAAATCCGATGTCCGCATACCAAACCCTGATTCCCCTGAATTTCCTGGCCGTGGGCCTGGGCGCCATGTTCGGCGCCTGGACCCGCTGGCTGGTCAGCATGTGGCTCAACGTGGAGTCCTGGCCCTGGGGCACCTTCGTGGTGAACCTGGCCGGCGGCTATCTGGTTGGGCTGGCGTTGGCGCTGGTGGCCGGGCATCCGGAATGGCCGGCCTGGGTGCGGCTGGGCGCAATCACGGGTTTCATGGGGGGCTTGACCACGTTTTCGACCTTTTCGGCCGAGACGGTGGCCATGCTGGAGCGCGGCGCCTACGCCAGCGCGCTGGGCTATGCGGGGTTCAGCCTGATCGGGTCGCTGCTGCTGACGGCGACCGGCCTGGCCACCGCCAGCCTGTTGCGCTAAAGCCTGCGGGCGGCGCTCAGGCCGCCGCCGGATTCAGCACGCGGGCGGCCTGCAGGCCACTGCGCACCGCGCCTTCCAGCACGCCCGGATAGCCCGTGTCGGTCCAGTCGCCGGCCAGCGCCAGGGTGGGCCAGGGAGTGGTATTCAGCGGCCGTGTCAGGCCCGGCACTGCCGCGAAGGTCGCGCGTTTTTCGATGAACAGTTCGGCGGCCGCCACCTCCGGCATGGCCGGCAGGCGGGCGGGATGGCGCGCCGCCTGTTCGGCCACCTGGTCGATCAGCGCCTCGATGAGTTGCCGGCGGTTGCGTTCCGCGAGGCCGGTGGCCGCGCTGGTCACGACCGCCAGTTCGCCGGCCTTGGTGTCGCCGGCCAGTTGCGCGCGGTCGAACAGCCATTGGCCGTAGTGGTCGCGGGCGGATTCCTCGCGCAGCATCATCATGGGTTCGGGCAGGCGCCAGGGATCCTGCAGCCGCAGGTTCAGCGTGGCGATGGGCATGTATTCGAACGCCTTGAGCGCATCCAGCAGCCCGGTGGCGCCGGCTTCCCGCAACGGCGCGTCGAGCAGCCGCGCGGCAAAGGTGGGAGGCACCGCCAGCACGGCTGCATCGAACCGTTCCTGGTTGATGTCGATGCCTTCAGCCGACGGGCGGAGCTGGCGCACGGTGCTGCCGTAGCGCATGGTCACCTGGCGCGCGGCGGCGTCGGGCCAGAGCGCGGACAGGTCGGTGCAGGGCAGCAGCATGTCGCTGTTTTCGCGACTGCCGGTCAGGCTGTCGCGCAGCACGCGCGCAAACAGCGCGGCGCTGGCCGTGGCGGTCGGCGTGTTCAGCGCGGCCAGGCAGAGCGGTTCCCAGACCTGACGGATCAGCGCGTCCGATTGCGCGTGGTAGTGCAGCAGATGCAGGACGGTCCATTCGCGCGGCGGCGTCCAGGCCATGGCTTTCAGGCCGCGCATCAGGCGCAGGGTCGCCAGGCGGTCCTTCCAGGCCAGGCCGCGCGCGCGCAGGATCGCCGCCGCCATATGCAACGGCGCCGGCAGCCGCGGCGCGGCCAGGCGGAAGCGGCCGTCCAGGCTGGCCAACTGCAGCGGCCGGCGCATCAGCAAGGCGTCGGGGTTGCGGCCGACGCGGCGCATCAGCGCCAGCGTGTGCTTGTAGGCGCCCGACAGCAGGTGCTGGCCGTTGTCCAGCGGCGCGTCGAAATCGGTGTGGAAGACGCGCCGGGCGCGGCCGCCGGGCGTATGGCCGGCTTCGAAGACGGTGACTTTGGCGCCGGCTTCGCGCAGGGCGACGCTGGCTGCCAGGCCAGCCCAGCCGGCGCCGATGACCGCGGCCTTCACCGCGCCAACCGGCGGACCAGTCCGCGTCCGCCGCCCACCCAGGTCTTCCAGGCGAGCCACAGCTTGCGCAAAGGGGTGAGCGAGATGCGCTGGTGCAGCACCTGCCAGTTGTCGCGTTCGATCTCGTCGAGCAGCGCGTGGTAGATGGCCGCCATCATCAGGCCCGGGCGCTGCGCGCGGCGGTCGGCCTCGGGCAGGTTGCTCATGGCCTCGCGGTACAGCCCGCGCGCGCGCTCGGCCTGGAACTTCATCAGCGCGCTGAAGCGGTCGGAGTATTCGCCGTTCAGGATGTCCGAGGCCTTGACCTCGAATTGCTGCATGTCGTTGACGGGCAGGTAGATGCGGCCGCGGCGGGCGTCGTCGCCCACGTCGCGGATGATGTTGGTCATCTGGAACGCCAGGCCCAGCTTCTCCGCGTAGACCAGGGTCTTGGGGTCGGAATAGCCGAAGACGCCGGCCGACAGTTCGCCCACCACGCCGGCGGCGTGCCAGCAGTACTTGCGCAGGCCCGGCCAGTCCAGGTAGCGGGTCTGGTCCAGGTCCATTTCCATGCCGTCGATGACGGCCAGCAGGCGTTCGCGCGTGATCGAACAGCTTTGCAGGTGCGGCTGCAGGGCGCGCGTCACCGGGTGGTCCGGATTGCCGTTGTACATCTGGTCGACCTGCGTGCGCCACCAGGCCAGCTTGACGCGGGCCAGCGACGGGTCGGTGCACTCGTCCACCACGTCGTCCACTTCGCGGCAGAACGCGTACAGGGCCGTGATGGCGCGCCGCCGCTCGGGCGGCAGGAAGAGGAACGAGTAGTAGAAGCTGGAACCGCTCTTGGCGGCTTTCTCCTGGCAATATTCGTCAGGGGTCATATCAGGTAATTGCGCGCCACAACATGATGGCCCAATCTTTGGCGCCCAATTCGGGGCGATTCATGAATACATCGTAGCCGCCCGCCTCGATACGCTCCAGCACGCGCAGCCCGCCTTGCACCACCAGGCGCAGCTCCAGGCCCATGCGGCCCGGCAGGCGGCGCGCCAGCGGAGCGCCGAAGTGTAGCAGTGCGCGGGCGCGTTCGACTTCGAAGGCCATCAGGTCGCGCCAGGCGGGCGTCAACCGGCAGGCGGCCAGGTCCTCGTCCGTCACGCCATGGCGGCTCAGGTCTTCCTGCGGCAGGTAGACGCGCTGCTTGTGCCAGTCCACCCGCACATCCTGCCAGAAATTCACCAGCTGCAGGCCGGTGCAGATGGCGTCGGCCTCGGTCACGTTGTGCGGATTGGTGGCTTCGAACAGGTGCAGCATCAGCCTGCCCACGGGATTGGCGGAGCGGGTGCAGTAATCCGCCAGCGTGGCGTAGTCTTCGTAGCGCTTGACGCTGATGTCCTGTTCGAAGGCGGACAGCAGGTCGTAGAACGGCGTGATGGGCAACTGGTGGCGCGCGATGGTGGCCGCGAGCGGCACGAAGATGCCGGCCAGTTCGGGCGAGCCGGGCGCGGGCGTGGCGCCGGGTTCGGCGCCGATGCGGTGCAGCTCGGCGCGGAACGCGGCCAGCTGGCTTAGCCGTTGCGCGTCGGTGGCGCTGCCTTCGTCGGCGATATCGTCCGCTGCGCGGGCGAAACGGTAGATATCGGTCACGGCGCCGCGCAGCCTGCGCGGCAGCAGCAGCGAGGCGACGGGAAAGTTCTCGTAGTGATCGATGGGCATATTTGGACTTGCGGATCTGGCCCGGGGGCCTGGACCGATCCATTTTAGAGTAGTCGCATCCAGGCGGCATGGCGCGACGCCGTGCGGGACGCGGATCAGTTAGACTTAAGCGCCACAGGATCCCACACCATGCCGCGTCCCATATCCGCCACCGTCTCCGTTTCCGCGCTTGCGCACAATCTTGCGGCCGTGCGCCGCCACCTGGACCAGACGGCGGCCGCCGCTTCCGGCCTGCCGCCTTCCATCTGGGCAGTGATCAAGGCCAATGCCTATGGGCACGGCATCGAGCAGGCCGTGGCCGGCTTTTCCAAGGCGCAAGGTTTGGCGATGCTGGACCTGGACGAAGCCGTGCGCTGCCGCGAGGCGGGCTGGGGCGGCCCCATCCTGCTGCTGGAAGGCTTTTTCGAACCCTCCGACCTGGACATCGTCGACCGCTACCACCTGAGCACCACGGTGCACAGCCGGGAGCAGCTGGACATGCTGGCCCGCGCGCGCTTCTCGCGCCGCGTCGACATCATGCTCAAGCTGAACAGCGGCATGAACCGCCTGGGCTTCAGCCCCGCAGCCTACGCCGCGGCGCATGAGCGCGCCATGCTGTTGCAGCAGCAGGGCGTGCTGGGCTCGGTGGGCAAGATGACCCATTTCGCCTGCGCCGACGGCCCCCAGGGCGTGAACGAGCAACTGGCGGTGTTCAATTCGGTGACGCATAAGATGCCGGGCGCCATCAGCGTCTGCAATTCGGCTGCCACGCTGCGCTTCGCCGAGATCGCGGTCGCTTCGGAAAACCAGGCGCACTGGGTGCGCCCGGGCATTTGCCTGTACGGCGCGTCGCCGTTCGCGGACGCCGAAGCCTCTTCCTTCGGTCTGAAACCGGCCATGTCGCTGCGCTCGGAAATCATTGCCGTGCAGGATCTGAAGGCCGGCGATTCGGTCGGCTATGGCGCCATCTTCCGCGCCGAACGCTCCATGCGCATCGGCATCGTGGCCTGCGGTTATGCCGACGGCTATCCGCGCCACGCGACCACCGGCACGCCGGTGGTGGTGGCCGGCATCCGCACCCAATTGGTGGGCCGTGTTTCCATGGACATGCTGATCGTCGATCTGGGGCCTGTCCCCGCCGCCGGCGTCGGCTCGCCCGTGTCGCTCTGGGGCGAGGAAGGCCCCTCCGTGGACGAGGTGGCCCTGGCCGCCGGCACCATCGGCTACGAGCTGCTGTGCGCCCTGGCGCCACGCGTTCCGGTCACCCGGGACGTCTGAAACGCGCCGGCTCCTGGCTGCCGGGCAGGCTGTCCGGCAGGCAAGAATTGCTACGCAATTTACAAGACAGGTGACGCCGGATGGTGTCTACTTGGAAGACCGGGCGCCCAAGCGCCCGTTTTTTACCAAGAAAACAGAAGCGAGGTTTCAACCCATGAAGGACAAATGCGTGCTCGTCACGGGCGCCACCAAAGGCATAGGCTGGGCGCTTACTCAGCGGCTGTCCGACATGGGATGTCATGTGGTGGGCATCGCGCGCAACACCACCGACGTGGATTTCCCGGGCTACCTCTATGCCTGTGACCTGGCGGACGCCGGCCGCACCGAAGAGGTGCTGCGCGAGATCCGCGAGAAATTCCCGGTCGATGCCGTGGTCAACAACGTGGGCATCGTCTCGCCCCAGCCGCTGGGCGAGATCGACCTGGCCACGCTGTACAACGTGCTCGACCTGAACGTGCGCGTGGCGGTGCAAGTCACCCAGGCCTTCATCGAATCCATGAAGGTGCGCCGCGCCGGGCGCATCGTCAACGTGGTCAGCCGCGCCATCCATGGCGGCCTGGAGCGCACCGCCTATTCGGCCGCCAAGAGCGCGCTGGTGGGCTGCACGCGCACCTGGGCGCTGGAACTGGCCGAATACGGCGTCACCGCCAACGCGGTGGCCCCCGGCCCGATCGAAACCGAAATGTTCCGCGCCACGCGGCCGGCCGGCAGCGACGCCGAAAAGCGCGCACTGGCCTCGGTGCCCATGAAGCGTTTGGGCACGCCCGCCGAAGTGGCGGCCGCGATCGCCTTCCTGCTGTCGGACGACGCCGGCTTCATTACCGGGCAGGTGTTGGGGGTGGACGGCGGCGGTAGCCTGGGTGGCCGTTCCTGAAGTTTCAAGCCTTGTTTTCAGCCTTTCACTGCGCTGCGGAACGCCGCGCCCAGGGCCGTCAGCGCCTCGCGCGCGCGGCCATCCCTGACCCTGGTGTGCAATAGGACTGGTAGTTGCGGCAGGGCAGGCAGTCCCAGCCTGGGGCCCGCGTCGACCGCGCCGAAGGGCAGCATGCGCGGAGACAACGCCGCAACGCCGAGTCCCGCCATCACGGCGGACGCGACCGCCATCACGCCGCCGCCCACAAAGACTTCCGCCCACGGTATGCCGGATTCGTCGAGCAGTTGTTCGGCGATGGCGCGCACGCCGCAAGGTTGCGCCATGGTGGCCAGGGGTAGCGGTTCGCCCGCCCGGTGCTGCCAGTCGGGCGCCGCGAACCAACCGAATTTTTCCCTGGTCAGGACCTGGCCGTCGTCGCGTCCCGCATGCAGGCGCACGATCACCGTATCGAGTTCGCGCCGGTCGTAGCTCTGGAGCAGGTCGCCGGACGAGGCAATCCGGATCTCGATCAGCAACTGGGGATCCGCCGCGTTCATGCGTGCGATCAGCGCCGGCAGTTCCGGTCCCGCCACGTGTTCGCTGATGCCGACGGCAAGGCGCTGCCTGCCCTCGGCGGCCGCGGATAACGCGCGATCGTGCGCCGCCAGGAGTTCGCGCGCCTGTCCAAGAAAGGCGGCGCCCCGCGCCGAAAGCTCCACGTACCGCGGCGTGCGTTCGATCAGGCGGAAACCAAGCCGGTCCTCGAGCCGCTTGAGTTTCAGGCTGATGGCCGCCTGCGTCATCTGCAGGACTTCGGCGGCGCGCGTGAAGCTGCCCAGCTCGGCAATGCGGACAAAAGCCCTTACGGCAGCGACGTCCAGTGGGCGTTCAATCATTTCAGATGCTTATCATTGAAATATAGAGCCATAGCTTATCAGAATGACTAACATGGCATGGCACAACCACGGAGAACCACCATGCCGCTAGTCCATGTCTCATTGCGCGCTGGCAAGCCGCAAGCCTATCGCCAGGCCATCTTCGACAATATCTATCTGGCCATGCGCGAAACGTTCAATGTTCCCGAAGACGACCAATTCATGACCATGTCCGAGCATGAGGCGTCGAACTTCCGCTACAGCCCGACCTACATGGATGTGGCGCGCAGCGACGACCTCGTGTACATCCAGATCACGGCGAACAACACGCGCAGCCTGGAACAGAAGAAGGCACTGTTCCAGCGGATCGCGCAGCGCTTGGGCGATGACCCTGGCCTGCGGCCCGAGGACGTGTTCGTGAACCTGGTGGAAGTGGCGAAAGAGAACTGGTCTTTCGGACACGGTCTCGCGCAATACGCTTGAGACCGGAAAGGGGGCGCTACGCGCCCAGCGCGCCGGCTTCCACCCGCAGCGCGTCCAGAAAGCGCTGCAGCGCCGGCGCTGCTTCCACCTGCGCCCGCTGCACCACGCCTACCGGCGGCAGGTTCCAGTCGGGGCGGAATCTCAGGATGGCCAGCACGCCCAGCGCGGCGTAGTGCTGCGCCACCGCGCGCGGCATGGCCGAAAGCAGGTCGCTGCTGCGCAACAGCACCTCGTTGGCCAGCAGCGATACCGATTCGGCCATGGGCGCGCGCAGCGTCAGTCCCTGTTCGGCGAAGTAGGAGTCGATGCGCTGGCGCAGCGGCGCCTGGGGCGGCGGCAGGATCCAGTCCTGCCGCGCCAGCGCGGCGGCGGTGATGCGGGTGGACTTGGCCAGCGGATGGCCGACGCGCGCCACCACGCAGATGGGTTCTTCGTACAGGACCTCGGTACGGAACACGGGTTGCGTGGCGTCCAGCATCAGGCGGCCCAGCACGCAATCGAGCTCGCCGCGCGCCAGGCCGGCCAGCAGCGCGTCGTGCGCGCCTTCCTGCAGCATGACGGTGACGCCGGCATGGTCGGCGCGCAGGCGCTGCAAGGCGCGCGGCACCAGCACGGGCAGGGCCACCTGCTGCACGCCAACGCGGATGCGGCCGCTGGCGCCGGCCGCCAGCGCCGCAATCTCGTTGCGCGCGCCGGACAGGTCGGACCAGAGCACATCGGCCTTGCGCGCCAGCGCATGGCCAAATCCCGTGGGCACGATGCCGCGGCGCGTGCGCTGGAACAGCGGCACGCCGAACATGTCTTCCAGTTCCAGCAGCTGCTTGCTGGCCGCGGGCTGCGTCATGCCGAGCTCGGCCGCGGCCTTGTGCACGCTGCCCAGCGCGTATAGCGCGCGCAGCAGGTCCAGGTGGCGCATGCGCAGGCGTCCGCCGATGTGGTGCAGCTCTGGAATGCGGGGAGTGGCTGGCATTTTGTGGAATTCCTGTTGGTTATCACAGCATTCTAATAATTGATTAGATTGTATGCACCCCATACCTATACTGGATCGCAGTTCAACGACCTGTGCAAAAGGGGAAAACATGAAGATCACGATGCTGGGAACCGGAGCCGCGCTGCCCGATCCCGACCGGGGCCAGTCTGCCATCCTGCTGACCCTGGATGACGATACCCATTACCTGTTTGACTGCGGCGAGGGCGCCACGCGACAGATGGTGCGCGCCAACGTGGATCCTGCGAAGGTGGGCTTCGTGTTCCTGACGCACCTGCACCATGACCACATCTGCGACTATCCCTATTTCGTCATTTCCAGCTGGATGCTGAACAAGACCGGCGCGCCGCTGGTGCTGGGGCCGAAGGGCACGCGCCATTTCGTCGACCATCTGTTCGAGAACGGCGCCTACCACACCGACTACCAGGCGCGCAGCGCCTATCCGGTGCGCCAGGCCAATCTGGAAGCCATGCGCCCCGAGGTGCGGGAAGTCAGCCCTGGCCCGGTGTTCGACGACGGCAGGGTGCGCATTTCGGTCGACTGGGTGGAGCACATTCCGCGCGACGTCTGCGAATGCTTCGGCGTGCGGGTGGAGGCCGAAGGCAAGGTCATCGCGTTCAGCGGCGACACCGCGCCCTGTGAAGCCATGGTGCGCCTGGCGCAGGACGCAGACCTGCTGATCCATGAATGCACCTTTCCCGAATCGTTCATCGCGCATCGCGCCAAGACAGGGGTGGGCACCTATGCGCACACCAGCCCCACGGACCTGGGCATCATCGCCAGCCGCGCCGGCGTCAAGAGCCTGGTGGCGACGCACTTCGGCCATTTCGATTCGACCAGCCCGGTGATCAAGCGCGCCGCGGCCAAGCATCTGCCGGTGGAACTGATGGGACCGCACCTGATGGACGAGATCGTGGCCGACATCCGCAAGAACTACTCGGGCCCGCTGCGGCTGGCGCACGACCTGATGCGCATCGACCTGTAGCATCCGCGGGGAATACCTGCCGGCCGCCGGGCCGGCGCGTGCGCGGGCGTGGCCCGCCAGCCAGGGAGAACACCATGACGTACCGGACTTGCGCCGTATCCGTTTTGCTTGCCTTGGGCCTGGCGGCATCGCCGCTGGCCGCCCGGGCGCAGTATCCCGATCACCCCATCCGTATCGTCCTGCCGTACGCGCCGGGCGCGGCGGGCGACGTGGCCATGCGCCAGATCCAGCCCCTGCTGGAAAAGCGTCTGGGCCAGCCTCTCATCGTCGATTACAAGACTGGCGCCGGCGGCAACATCGGCGCGCTGGAGGTGGCGCGCGCCAAGCCCGACGGCTACACGCTGGTGCTGGGCGCCACCAATAACTTCGTCATCAATCAGTTCCTGTACCGCAAGCTGGGCTTCGATCCGCTGGCCGACCTGGAGCCGGTGGGCAAGTTGGCGGACGTGCCGGCCTTCGTCTACGTCAGCGCGCAAGTGCCGGCGCAGGACTACGCGCAGTTTGCGCAGTATGCGCGCGCGCAGGCCGGCAAGCTGAACTACGGATCGCCGGGCATGGGCACCACGCCGCATCTTTCCGGCTACCGCCTGTCGCATGCGATGGGCGCGGGCATGACGCACATTGCCTACCGCGGTTCCTCGCCGGGAGTGCAGGCCTTGCTGGCCAACGAGATCCAGATGTACATCGGCGGCTACAGCATTGCCGCGGCCTACGTGCCGCAGGGCAAGGTGCGGGCCCTGGCGGTGGCGGCATCCGAGCGCTTCGCCGGCCTGCCCGACGTGCCTACCGCGGGCGAGGCTGGCATGCCGGACGTGGTGCAGGGCAACTGGTGGGGCTTTGCCGCGCCCAAGGGCACGCCGCCAGAGCGGGTGGCGCGCTTTGCCGGCGTCCTGCATGAGGTGCTGGCCTTGCCGGAGGTCCGCCAGGCCTTCCTGGCGGGGGGCTTCGTGCCGGGGCAGGACACGCCTGCGTCGTTCGCCTCCGAGTGGCGCAGCGAAGCGCCGCAATGGCAGGCGGTGGTGCGCGAATCCGGCGTGGTGCTGGAGAACTGAGGAGCTGGACATGGAGTACACGCGCCGCGGTTCAGGCCGCCCGCTGTTCCTGCTGCATGGCTTTTGTTCATCGTCCGCGATCTGGTACGGCCTGGCGGGTGTGCTGGCCGATGAGCATGACGTGATCGCCGTGGATTGGCCGGGCTTCGGGCGCGGCGCGCAAGCGGCTCCCTTGCAGGGATTGCCGGCCTATGCGGACGCGCTCGTCGCGCTGGCGGACGAGCTGGGTATAGGCAGCTTCGACGTGTTGGGCCATTCTTTCAGCGGCTTCGTCGCGCAGCAGTTGCTGTGCGCGGTTCCGGGGCGCGTGGGCCGTGCCGTGCTGTATGGCGCGGGCTTGAGGGTCGATGCCGCCGCGCGCTTCGAGCCCATGGACCAGACCTTGGCGCGCCTGCGCGCGGACGGCCCGCGGGCCACCGCAAGGCGCGTGCTGGGCGCCTGGTTCCAGCAGGGGGAGCAGGCGCCGGCCTACGCGGCCTGCCTGCAAGACGGCATGTCCATGAGCGCGGCCGGCGCGGCGTCGATGATTGCGGCGGTTGCGGGCGCGGACTACACGCAGGCGCTGGCGGCGGTGCGCGCGCCGGTGCTGGTCATATCGGGCGAACACGAACGCAGCCATCCGCTGCCATCGGCGCTGGCCTTGCGCGCGGCCTTGACGCACGGCAGCCTGTGCGTGCTGCCGGACTGCGGGCATGCCGCGCACCTGGAGCGCCCGCGATTGTTCAACACCGCCGTGCGTGAGTTTCTGGCGGGCCGGGACGGCGCGTCCCGGCCTGCGGGTCAGTAGGGACCCTTGGCCGCCACGGGCGCGGCCGCGCTCTTGAATTGGCCCGCCAGCTGTTCGGCCGCGCGCGCCAGCAAGGTGGCGTCCACGCCCACCGCCACGAAGGTGGCGCCCAGCGACAGATAGTGCTTGGCGCGCTCCACGCCGCTGTGCAGGATGCCGGCCGCCTTGCCGCTGCGCACGATGCGCAGGATCGCGTCGTCGATCGCCTTGACCACTTCCGGATGCTCCGGCTGGCCCAGGTAGCCCATGCTGGCCGACAGGTCGGCCGGGCCGATGAAGGCGCCGTCGACGCCGTCCACCGCGAGAATCTCTTCCAGCGCGTCCACGCCGCGCGGGGTTTCGATCTGCACCAGCACGCACATCTCGTCGTTGGCGCGGCGCAGGTAGTCAGGGATGCGGTTCCAGCGCGACGAGCGGGCCAGCGCGCTGCCCACGCCGCGCACGCCTTGCGGCGGATAGCGTACCGCGGCCACGGCGGCGGCAGCCTCTTCGGCGGATTGCACCATGGGTACCAGCAGCGTCTGCGCGCCGGTGTCCAGGATCTGCTTGATCTGCACCGCGTCGTTCCAGGCCGGCCGTACCACCGGGGCGACCGGATAGGCGGCCATCGATTGCAGCTGCTGCAGCGTGGTTTGCAAGGTGTTGGGCGCGTGTTCGCCGTCGATCAGCAGCCAGTCGAAACCGGCGCCAGCGATGATCTCGGTGGAGTAGGCGCTGGCCAGGCCCGCCCACAGGCCGATCTGGGGTTTGCCGCTGCGCAGGGCCTGCTTGAAGGTGTTGGTCAATATGTCCATGGATGGTGGCGTGGTCAGATGAAGTGGCAGTTGACGGAACCCAGCACGCCGTAATCGACGTTGAAGGTATCGCCAGGGCGGGCCAGCACCGGCCGGGTGAAGGAGCCCGACAGGATGATCTCTCCCGCTTCCAGCGCCACGTCGTGGGCGGCCAGCTTGTTCGCCAGCCATACTACGCCATTGGCCGGATGGTTCAAGACGCCCGCGGCCACGCCGGTTTCTTCGATGACGGCGTTGCGCGACAGGATGGCGCCGATCCAGCGCAGGTCCAGCTCGCCGATCTTCACCGGGCGTCCGCCCATCACCACGCCGGCATTGGCGGCGTTGTCGGCGATGGTGTCGAACACCTTGCGCGGGCGCTTGCTGTCGGGGTCGATGCTGTGCGAGCGCGCGTCGATGATCTCCAGCGCGGGGATCACGTAGTCGACCGCGTCATAGACCTGGAACAGCGTGACGTTGGGGCCTTGCAGGCGTTTGCCCAGCACGAAGGCCAGTTCGACTTCCAGCCGCGGCAGGATGAAGCGGCCCGCGGGTATGTCCGCGCCGTCATTGAAGAACATGTCGTCCAGCAGCATGCCGAAATCGGGCTCGTCGATCTGCGAGGCCTGCTGCATGGCGCGCGAAGTCAGGCCGATCTTGTGGCCGCGCTTGATGCGGCCTTCGGCCAGCTTGATGTCCATCCAGGCGCGCTGGATGGCATAGGCGTCGGCAATGGTGATGTCGGGGTACTCGAGCGAAATCTGGCGGATCTGCTGGCGGGTGCGTTCGGCTTCGTGCAGGCGCGCGGCGATGGCGCGCACGGTATCTTTATCTAGCATCGGAGTTCCAGGTGTAATTGGGGTGGAGTGGAGTCAATGGGGGAAGGGGACGAGCGTGTTGACCAGCCGTCCCACGCCTTCGATCTCGGTCACGACTTCGTCGCCGGGCTGCACGTTGACGATGCCGTCGGGCGTGCCAGTCAGGATCAGGTCGCCGGGCGAGAGCGTCATGAAGCTGCTGAAGTACTCGATCAGCGCGGGTACGTCGAACACCATGTCGCGGGTATTGCCGCGCTGCGTCTCCATGCCGTTGACGGTGGTGCGCAGGTTCAGGTTCATGGGGTCGGGCACGTCGTCGCGGTCCACCAGCCAGGGGCCAAGCGGCGTGCAGGTGTCGCGGCTCTTGACGCGCAGATTGGGGCGGTACCAGTTTTCCAGGTAGTCGCGCAGCGCATAGTCGTTGGCCACGGTGTAGCCGGCCACGCAGTCATAGGCCTGGGCGCGGCGGACCTTGCTGGCGGTCTTGCCTATCACCACCACCAGTTCGCATTCGTAATGCATGAAGGCGACGCCGGCGGGGCGGAAAGTCTGGGCACGGTGGCCCACGAAGGTGTTGGCAGCCTTGAGAAAGCCCAGCGGCTCGTCCGGCGCCTTGAACGCCAGTTCCTTGGCGTGGTCGGCGTAGTTGATGGCCAGCGTGAAGGTGGTGCGCGGCTCGAAGGGCGGCAGCCATTGCACCGCGTCTTCGGCATACACGCGTCCGTCGGCCAGGCGGACCTGGCCGGGGCCGGCTTCGGTGGCGGCATGGATGACGCCGTCCAGGGAGATGCGGGCATGTTTCATGGCGGGCTCCTGTGCTTATCGGGCGGCGGCCAGCGCATTGCCCAGCGTGCCGACCCGGGAAATGCTGATGTCGTAACGCTGCCCGGCGCGTGCGCGCGGCGCGCCGTGGGGCGTGCCGGCCAGCAGGATGTCGCCCGCTTCCAGCGTCATGAACTGGGTCACGTCGGCGATCAGCCGCGCCACGGGACGGATCAGGTCGACGGTGCTGGCGCGCTGCGCCACCTGGCCGTCGATGCGTACTTCGATGTCCAGCGCGTCCGGGTCGCCGACCGCCGCCACGGGGGCGAGATCCTGGCCGATGGGGCAGAAGCCGTCGCGGCATTTCTGCTTGAGCGCGGGGCGGAAGTAGCTGGCGTGCGGCACGGACAGGTCCGCCACCACGCGGTACCCCGCCACATAGTCCAGCGCCTCGGCTTCGCTCACGCGGGTCGCGCGGCGGGCGAACACCACGCCCAGGCAGGCGCCCACTTCGACCTCGTCCACGTCGGCGGGCAGGACGATGACGTCGCCGTTGCGGGCGTAGGTATTGGCCGGCTTGATGTAGAGCACGGGCGCATTCGGCGCGGCTTTGTAAGGGGGCGCGTCCACGGCGTCGCTCAGCGCGGCCAGCGCCTGGCGCGTATTCAGCGCCGCGCCCACCACGGTCCGCGGCCACGGCGCCGCGGCCGCGGCCGCGCGCGCGGCCAGGTGCTCGCGGTAGTTGTTGAGCTTGTAGTTCAGCACCGGGTCGGCTTCCTCGATCTGCATCGAGATGCCGAGCGGGCGCGCCGCCATCTGCGGCGCGAGTGCGGCGGTCAGAGCCTGGAACACCCGTTCGCCCAGGGCGGCTTTTTGTTCGGCATTGCGGCCGTGGCCGATGCGCAGCACCACGTGGACGAAGGCATTGTCGGGATGGCCGTCGACGATCAGGCAATCATCCACGCGCAGCGCGCGGGTGCGCGCGCCGGCCAGCGGGAACAGGCTGCCGTCGCCCACGGCGGCATCCTGCACGGTCCGCATCAGCGCCTGCGTATCCAGGGCCAGATTGCCTGAGTATTCGATCCATATATGGGGCATGGCCTTGCTCCGCATGATGTAATTATCATGTTAACTAGTTTAATGAAAAACCGCGGTGACAACAATCGGCCAGAGGGCTGTCGGGGTCCGTTCCGCCTGGGGGTTTCCCGACGTTGACAGCCCGGTCAGGCAAGCATAACGTTAACTTGTTAATTAAATTGGCGCCGCACCATCAGGCGCAGACGGGACGAGGAGCCGCGCGTGAGCATCAAGCACTGGATCAATGGCAAGCAGGTCGACAGCAGCGACCGCTTCATCACCAGCAACCCCGCCACGGGCGAGGCCATCGCCGAGGTCGCCGCAGGCGGGCAGGCCGAAGTCGACGCGGCAGTTGCGGCCGCGGCCGAGGCCTTTCCCAAATGGGCCAACACGCCCGCCAAGGAACGCGCCCGCCTGATGCGCCGGCTGGGCGAACTGATAGACCAGAACGTGCCTCAGCTGGCCGAACTGGAAACCCGCGACACCGGGCTGCCGATCTCGCAGACCCGCAAGCAGCTGATCCCGCGCGCCTCGGAAAACTTCAATTTCTTCGCCGAGGTCTGCACGCGCATGAACGGCCACACCTACCCGGTGGACGACCAGATGCTGAACTACACGCTGTACCAGCCGGTGGGCGTGTGCGCGCTGGTGTCGCCCTGGAACGTGCCGTTCATGACCGCCACCTGGAAGACCGCGCCGTGCCTGGCGCTGGGTAACACCGCGGTGCTGAAGATGTCCGAGCTTTCGCCGCTGACGGCGGACCAGCTGGGCATGCTGGCGCGGGAAGCCGGCATTCCGGCCGGCGTGCTGAACGTGGTGCAGGGCTATGGCGCCACCGCCGGCGACGCGCTGGTGCGCCACCCCGGCGTGCGTGCGATTTCCTTCACGGGCGGTACCGTGACGGGCAAGAAGATCCTGGCCAGCGCCGGCGGCGTCAAGAAATACTCGATGGAACTGGGCGGCAAGTCGCCGGTGCTGATCTTCGACGACGCGGACGTGGAGCGCGCGCTGGACGCGGCGTTGTTCACCATTTTTTCGCTCAATGGCGAACGCTGCACCGCGGGTTCGCGCATCTTCATCCAGCAACCCATCTACGACGATTTCGTGCGCAGGTTTGCCGAACGCACGCAGCGCCTGGCCGTGGGCGACCCCACCGATGACCATACCCATGTGGGCGCGATGATCACGCGCCAGCACTGGGAAAAGGTCACGGGCTATATCCGCCTGGCCGAGCAGGAAGGCGCGCGCATACTCGCGGGTGGCGCGGACCGGCCCGCAGGCTTGCCGGCCCATCTGGCGGGCGGCAATTTCGTCAGCCCCACGGTGCTGGCCGACGTCGACAACCGCATGCGCTGCGCGCAGGAAGAGATCTTCGGACCGGTCGCCTGCCTGCTGCCGTTCAAGGACGAGGCCGAGGGCCTGGCGCTGGCCAACGACGTGAAGTATGGCCTGGCCTCCTACATCTGGACCCGCGACATCGGCCGGGCGCACCGCCTGGCCCGCGGCATCGAAGCCGGCATGGTGTTCATCAACAGCCAGAACGTGCGCGACCTGCGCCAGCCCTTCGGCGGCACCAAAGAATCCGGCACGGGACGCGAAGGCGGCGAATACAGTTACGAAGTCTTTGCCGAGATCAAGAACGTGTGCGTGTCCATGGGCAGCCACCACATCCCCAGATGGGGCGTTTAAATCCGGCCCGGACCACAAGAACGAGGAGACTAGCACCATGGGCAAGCTCGCGCTGGCGGCCAAGGTAACGCATGTGCCGTCCATGTATCTTTCGGAACTGCCTGGCAAGCACCAGGGCTGCAGGGAGGCCGCGATCCAGGGACACCGCATCATCGGCCAGCGGTGCCGCGACCTGGACGTGGACAGCATCGTGGTGCTGGACGTGCACTGGCTGGTCAATGGCGGCTATCACGTGAACTGCAACAGCGGCTTCAAGGGCCGCTACACCAGCAACGAGCTGCCGCATTTCATCAAGGACATGGACTACGCCTACCGCGGCAATCCGCAACTGGGACGGCGCATTGCCGAATGCGCCAATGCCGCGGGCGTGGGCACGCGTGCGCATGAAATCGACAGCCTGGAACTGGAGTACGGCACCTTGGTGCCGATGCGCTACATGAATGGCGACGGGCGCTTCAACGTGGTGTCGGTGGCCGCCTGGTGCGCCTGGCATTCGCTGGACGAGAGCCGCCGCTTCGGCGCGGCGCTGCGCCAGGCCATCGAGGCCAGCGACAGCCGCGTGGCGGTGCTGGCCAGCGGTTCGCTGTCGCACCGCTTCAACGACAACGGCAGCCCCGAGGCCGCCATGCACCAGATCAGCCGCGAGTTTTTCCGGCAGGTGGACTTGCGCGTGGTGGAGTTGTGGCGCCAAGGCGACTGGAAGACCTTCTGCGCCATGCTGCCCGAATACGCCGACCTGTGCGTGGGCGAGGGCGGCATGCACGATACCGCGATGCTGCTGGGCCTCTTGGGCTGGGACGGCTATGACCAGCCGGTGGAGATCGTGACCGACTACTTCGCCAGTTCCGGCACGGGACAGATCAACGCGATCTTCCCGGTGCCGGCCTGATCATTCGTCTTCGGAGGCGCGCGCGTCGGCGGGCTCGCGCTTGATCAGTTCGACCATGGTGTCGACGTCGCGATACAGGCGGTCGAGCAATTCCTTGCCGATCCGGGCCTCGATTTCCTGGTACTTCGCGTCCACTTGCGGACGCATGCGGTCGATCAGCTTGTTGCTCTTGGGCGTCAGCGAAATTTCCTGGCGCCGCTGATCGGCGCTGGAGCGCGTGCGTTTGATCAGGCCCTGTTCCTGCATGCCCGCCAGCATGCGCGTGAGGCTGGGGCTGAGGATCTGGCAGGTGCGGGCGATCTGGTTGGGTTCCATGGAGCCCACTTCGCTCAGCGTGCGCAGCACCCGCCATTGTTGTTCGGTGACGCCCGCCGCGTGCAGGATGGGGCGGAAGTGCGCCATCAGCGTTTCACGCGCGTAGAGCAGCAGATGGGGGAGATTGCGGTGGTGGAAGCTCGGACTCATGGCGGCTATGTTAGCAAGAAGCCGAGCCGCGCCGCAGCGAAATCGGACGCGTACGCCCATCGGTCCGCGCCGGGCGCGGCGCCGATGGGAGGCGGCGGTCAGGCGGGATTCTGCTGGGCCAGTTCCTGCAGGTCGTCGGGCAGGGTCAGGTCGGGCGCGGCCTGCTGCAATTCGCGCAGCGCCTGCACGGCCTCTTCCTGCTGTTCCTCGCGCACCAGCGCCCGGATGTGGGTCACGCGGGCTTCGATGTCCTGGTCGCTGAGGGCGGGCGTTTCCGGGGCGGCGGGTTCGGCGGCCGGCTGTTCCGCAGGCGCGGCTTCCTGGACGGGGGCGGCTTCCTGGGCAGGAGCGGCTTGCGGCGCCGCTTCCTGCGGCGGCGCGGCCACGCGTTCGGTGACGGGCGCGGCCTGTTCGGCGGGCGCTTGCGCCGGCGTGGACAGCAGCGCGGGCGCGCGTTCCGAGCTTGTCCCTATTTCGTGGGGGGCGATGACAGGCGTGTTCTGCTCGGCAAAGTCCTGGGCTTCGCGCATCTCGGTCCAGGCAAACAGGCCGAAGACCATGGCCGCGCAGGCAGCAGCGCCCCAGGCGGGGTGCCAGCTATGGCCGGGATGCCAACGGCGGCGCACCGCCGCGTCCAATTCGGGATTGGCGCCGGGACCGTGCCTGCGATACAAGGCGCGCAGATCCCGTTCATCGTCTTCGTCGAAAGGGGGGCGGTAGGTAATGCTCATGCGCGTACTCCTCGCGCATGCGCCTGGTGGCAAGGCGCATCCGCGTCTGACCTCTGCGCACGCCGCGCCGGTGGTCCGGCGGTCTCGTCGTAGCTCGGGTCCTGTTCCGGTTTAGGCGGCTTCCTGGAAAGCCGCGGGTGATTGCGCCGCGATTCCCGCCGCCGCGCCCCTGGGGGCGTCTGGCTGCAGGTATGCCGCCCTGGGCCGGGCGGTTCGTCAATGCGCTGCACCTGATGATTATGCGCGATTTGGAGAAATCCGCCAGAGAATTTCTTGAGTTTGCATCATGTAACTTCAGCGCGTCCCTGTTTTTGAAAGCAGAATGACAGATAGCAGCACCAGCATGGGGCGCGCAAGGACAAAAGCGCGCGTTTGCGCGCGCATGCCCCCCTGGCTTGCCGGTACACTTTCGCGCATGGCCAAATCCCGAACCGTATACGTGTGCTCCGATTGCGGCGGCACCACCCCGAAGTGGCAGGGCAAATGCCCGCATTGCAACGCCTGGAACACGCTGGAAGAAACCGTGGAGTCGTCGGCGCCGGCCGCTGCCTCCCACCGTTATGCGCCGCTGGCGGCCGCCAGCCCGGTGCGCAGCCTGTCTGAAATCGAAGCCCGCGAAACCCCGCGCCAGCCTACCGGGCTGGAAGAGTTCGACCGCGTGCTGGGCGGCGGCCTGGTGGCCGGCGCCGTGGTGCTGATCGGCGGCGACCCCGGCATAGGCAAGTCCACCTTGCTGCTGCAGGCGCTGGCTTCGCTGTCCGAAGTCACCAACGTGCTGTACGTGACGGGCGAGGAATCCGCCGAACAGGTCGCCCTGCGCGCGCGCCGCCTGGGCCTGCAGACGGGCAACGTCAATCTGCTGGCCGAGATCCGGCTGGAGTCGATCCAGGCGGCGGTGTCGGAGCAGAAGCCCACCGTGGCGGTGATCGACTCGATCCAGACCCTGTACAGCGGCGAACTGACCGCGGCGCCGGGGTCGGTGTCGCAGGTGCGCGAATGCGCGGCCCAGCTCACGCGCCTGGCCAAGCAGACGGGCATCGCCATCGTCATGATCGGCCACGTCACCAAGGACGGCGCGCTGGCCGGGCCGCGGGTGCTGGAGCACATCGTGGACACCGTGCTGTATTTCGAGGGCGACACGCACTCCTCGTTCCGCCTGGTGCGCGCCTTCAAGAACCGTTTCGGCGCGGTCAATGAACTGGGCGTCTTCGCCATGACGGACCGCGGGCTGCGCGGCGTGGCCAATCCCTCCGCGCTGTTCCTGTCGCAGCATGAACAGCAGGTCGCGGGATCCTGCGTGATGGCCACGCAGGAAGGCACGCGTCCGCTATTGGTGGAGATCCAGGCGCTGGTGGATAGTTCGCACGCGCCCAACCCGCGCCGGCTCACAGTCGGCCTGGAAGGCAACCGCCTGGCGATGCTGTTGGCGGTGCTGCACCGGCATGCCGGCGTTTCCACCTTTGACCAGGACGTGTTCGTCAACGCGGTGGGCGGCGTGCGCATCACGGAACCCGCGGCCGACCTGCCGGTGCTGCTGGCCATCATGTCCTCGCTGCGCGACAAGCCGCTGCCGCGCGGCCTGATCGCTTTCGGCGAAGTCGGCCTGGCGGGCGAGATCCGGCCCGCGCCGCGCGGACAGGAACGCTTGCGCGAAGCGGCCAAGCTGGGCTTTTCGATCGCGCTGATCCCCAAGGCCAACGCGCCGCGCCAGCCCATCGAAGGGCTGGAGATCTGGGCGGTGGACCGGCTGGACGCCGCGCTGGACAAGTTGCGCTGACGCCCACAGCGGCGGTCGGCGGCGGTTTCATATCGGTATTCTGATTGCCCGGCCTGCAACCGGCCGGGCCTGCTGGAGCAAGAAGTGAGTCTGTTAGTTATCGCCGCGTGCCTGGCCGCGGGCGGCCTGATCGGTTTCATGGGCGGCGTGCTGGGCATCGGGGGCGGCCTGATCGCGATTCCCGCGCTGGTGCTGTTGATGGGCATGTCGCAGCAGTTGGCGCAGGGCACGGCGCTCATCATGGTCCTGCCCACCATCATGATGGCGGTGCGCAAGTACAACCAGCAGACCCGCATCGACAAGCGCGTGGCGCTGGCGGGCGCGGCCGGGGCCGTGGTGTTCACCTGGGTCGGTGCGCAGCTGGCGCTAGGCATAGATTCCGGCATCCTGCGCCGCAGCTTCGCCGTTTTCCTTTTCTTCATTGCGCTGTTCTACGTGTGGCAGACCTGGCGCGCATCGCGTCCCGCTGCGGCGCGCAAGCCGACGGCCAAGGGTGCGCCGCCCGTCTTCACGCCGCGCCGCGCCAGCGTGCTGGGCATCCTGTGCGGCACGCTGGGCGGCTTCTTCGGCGTGGGCGGCGCGGTGCTGGCCGTGCCCATCATCACGTCCGTGTTCAGGTTGCCGCAGACCACCGCGCAGGCGCTGGCGCTGAGCATGGTGATTCCGGGCTCTTTCATCGCGTTGATCACCTACTCCTGGGCGGGACAGGCCGATTGGCTGGTTGGCGCGCCGCTGGCGATAGGCAGCCTGCTGTTCGTGCCGGTGGGCGTGAAGCTCGCGTACCGTCTGCCTGAACGCAAGCTGAGAGCCTGCTTCGCATTGATGCTGTTCGCCACCGTGGCCTTGCTGGCATTCGAGAGCTGAACCGCCCGCACAATATTTCGAAGCGTTAGCGACCGAAATTTTCTGGTTCCGCGCTGAACCTTCTGGATGGGCCCGGTTCAAACGGGAACGGGTAAAGCGGCGATGTTGCCGCCCCGTGTCGAATAAAGGACCTCGGTCCTTTTACATTCAGGAGTTCATGAAATGACGACTCACTCCCGTATTGCTGCGTTCCTATCCACCTCGGCCTTGTGCCTCGGTCTTGCTGCCGCGCCTTCGGCGTTTGCGGCGGGCGCCGATGCCACGTCCAAGACGGGTGAAACCAAGACCCAGGCGCAGCACAAGCATCACAAATCCGACAAGACCTCCGCCAAGCCGGCGGCGGCCAAATCGGGCGGGGCCGCGAAGACGGATCATTCCGGCGCTGCGGCACCAGCGAAGTAAGCACTGAGGGCCTTGCGGCCTGGTAGTTCCTTTGCGCAAACGACTTCCGATTCCCGCGGGGGCCGGAAAGTCGAAAGCCTCTCGGTATGGGCGCCGAGAGGCTTTTTCATGGGCGCGCCGCGGCCAGGGCCGCAGCGCAGAGCGGGCTTATTCCGCCGGGGTGATTACGCGGCCGGTCTCGAAGAACGCCTGCAGGTTTTCCAGCATCAGGTTCTCCATGGCCAAGCGGGTTTCCAGCGTGGCGCTGCCGATGTGCGGCAGCAGCACCGCGCGATCGGTCTTGAGCAGCGCTTCGGGTACCTTGGGCTCGTGTTCGAACACGTCGAGCGCGGCGCAGCCCAGCTTGCCGGCTTCCAGCGCGGCGACCAGCGCGGTCTCGTCGATGACGGGGCCGCGCGCGATGTTGACGATGATGCCCGTGGGGCCCAGCGCTTCCAGCACTTCGCGGTTGACCAGATGGCGCGTGCTGGGTCCGCCGACGGTGGCCACGATGAGGAAGTCCGCCCACTTGGCCAGGTCGGTGAGCGAGGCCTCGTAGCCGTATTCCACGTCATCGCGCTTGCGGCGGTTGTGATAGCGCACATCCATGTCGAAGCCCATGCCGCGGCGGGCGATGGCTTCGCCGATGCGGCCCAGGCCGACGATGCCCAGCTTCTTGCCGCTGACGCGCTGGCCCAGCGGAATGCCGCCGTGCACCTGGCCCCACTGGCCTGCGCGCACGAAGCGTTCGCCCTGGCCCATGTGGCGCGCGCCGGCGATCAATAGGCCCCATGCCAGATCGGCGACGCAATCGGTCAGCACGTCAGGCGTGTTGCTGACCTGCACGCCGCGCTGCTTGGCGGCCTGCACGTCGATGGTCTCGTAGCCCACGCCCCAGCTGCAGATGGCCTTCAGGTCGGGCAGGGCGTTGATGAGTTCGGCGTTGGCGCCATAGGTGGCGGAGGTGACGACGGCGGTGACGCCCTTGCCATGCTCGGCCAGCGCCGCCTTGCGGTCCGGGTACTTCCATAGTTCGACGACGTCGTAGCGGTCGGCGAGCGTCTTGTTGGCGTAGGGGGAACCGGCCAGCGAGCCGACCTGGATGATGCGATGCTTGGTGGTCATGTTGTCGTACAGGTGGGTGGCAAAACGTTGATGCTACTTGATCCGGCCTTGATGCAGGCTGACAGGATGCCCGCCAGGGGCATCCCGCGTCCTGATCGCGGCCTTACTCGAGCTGGATGTTGGCTTTCTGGATGACGTCCTTCCAGCGCTTGACCTCGGCCTGCTGGAACGCCGTGAACTGCTGCGGCGTGTTGGCCACGACCTCGAAGCCCAGGCCCTGCAGGGTCTTTTCGGTCTGGGGATCGCGCAGCGCGGTCTGCAAGGCCTTGGACAGTTGCTGGACGACGGGCGCGGGCGTGCCCTTGGGCACGGCAAAGCCTTGCCAGGAGTACACCACCATGTCCTTGATGCCGGCTTCGGCCAGCGTGGGGACGTCCGGCAGGTCGGCGGCGCGCGCGTCGCCGGTGATGGCCAGCGCCTTGAGCTTGCCGGCCTTGATGTGGGTCTGGACCGCGCCCAGGTTCTGGAACGATACGTTGACCTGCCCGCCGATCAGGTCGGCGATGGCCGCGCCGCCGCCGCGGTAGGGCACGTCCACGCCCGTGCTCTGGGTGCGCTGGCGGAACAGCACGGCGGACAGATGGTCCGAAGAACCCGTGCCCGACGAGGCATAGGACACCTTGCCCGGATTTTTCTTCGCGTACTCGATCAGCTCGGCGACGGTGCTGGCCGGAAACGCGGGCGCGGCCACCAGCACGTTGGGATTGCGCACGGCTTGCGTCAGGTACTCGAAGTCCTTGCTGGGGTTGTACGACAGGTTCTTGTAGAGCGCCTCGTTGATGGCGAAGGTGCCGATGGAGCCGACCATCATGGTGTAGCCGTCGGGCGTGGAGCGGGCCAGCGCCTGCGCGCCGATGGCGCTGTTGGCGCCCGGCTTGTTTTCGACCACGAAGGTCTGCCCCAGGATTTTCGTCAGCCCCGGCGTGACCGAGCGCGCGGTGATGTCGGAGGAGCCGCCCGGCACGAAGGGCACGATCATCGTCACGGGTTTGTCGGGATAGCCGGCAGCCTGCGCCGCGGGCATCCCGGGCAGCACGGCGCCTGCGGCGACGGCGGCTGCGACGGCCGCGGCGCTCATCAGTTTGTTCATGGTGTCTCCTGGTTCGCGTGCTGATGAAGAGCCCGCCGCCCACGCGTTGCGGACGGGCCCGGATCGGCTTGAGGTCAGTCGACCTTGGCGCCGGATTTCTTCACGACCTCCGCCCACTTGACGGATTCCTGCGCCATGAACTGTTTGAACTGGGCCGGGGTGTTGCCGGATGGGGTGGCGCCCTGCGCCTGCAACTGCGCGCGCACGGATTCCAGCTTGAGGGCGGCGGCCACGTCGCGCTGGATCTTGTCGACCACAGCCTGCGGCGTGCCGGCCGGCGCCAGCAGGCCGAACCAGCTGGATGCCTCATAGCCTTGCACGCCGGCCTCCGCCATGGTGGGGACGTCGGGCAGGGCGGGTGAGCGCTGGGCAGTCGTGACGGCCAGCGGGCGCAGCTTGGCGCTCTTGAGGAACCCCATGGAGGACGGCAGGTTGTCGAAGATCAGGTCGGCGGAACCGGCCATCACGTCGGTCAGCGCGGGGCTGCTGCCCTTGTAGGGCACGTGGGTCATGCGCGTGCCCGTCATGTTCTGGAACAGCTCTCCCGACAGGTGCGTGGAAGTGCCGTTGCCGGTGGACGCCATGTTGACGCTGCCCGGGTTGGCCTTCAGGTACTTGATCAGGTCGGCCACCGTGCGGATGCCGTGCTTGTCGGCAAACGCGGGGTTGAGCTCCAGGATGTTGGGCACGGGGATCACCAGCGTCACCGGCACAAAGTCCTTGACCGGGTCATAGGGCAGCTTGGCATAGACCGACTGGTTGATCGCGTGCGTGCTGACGGTGCCCATCAGCAGCGTGTAGCCGTCCGGCGCGGCCCGCGCGGCTTCGGCCGTGCCGACGTTGCCGCCCGCGCCCGCCTTGTTGTCCACCACCACGGCCTTGTTCCAGGTCTTGCCGAGTTCGGCGGCGACGATGCGGGCCGCGATGTCGGTGGTGCCGCCGGCCGGGAAGGGCACGATGATCTTGACGTCTCGTTCGGGGTAGTCTGCCCGCGCCGGCGCGGCCGGCGACAGGAAGGCGGCCGCCGCCAGGGCGGCGGTGCAAAGAACGGCCAAGGCGGACCGGCCTCGCGCAGGGGCTGCATGCATGGAATTCGTCTCCTCGGTGTGCGCGTGGCCGCGCATCGTTTCTGGGGGTATTCCGCCCCTGGCATGGCCCGAGGCTTTGAAGCCGCATGGCGCCCCGCGGCGCCCTGCGTTTTGCTGCCTGACTACTTGTAAAACAAATATATGTATTGAGCTTGTGCTTGTCAACCAAGTATACTTTTTCGAACCCACACACCCGATAGCAGGATCAGCCAGGAGCCCAGCCCATGAAAACCTCCCCGGTCACCGCGCAGGACTTGCAGCGTTCGGTCATCGCCGTGCCGCCGCTGGCGCGCCACGACGATCTTTCCCTGAACGAGGCGGCCAACAAGGCCCTGCTCGGCCATCTGGAAGCGGGCGGCGTGCGCAACGTGATGTATGGCGGCAACGCCAACTTCTACAACGTGGGCGTGGGCGAATACGCGCGCATCGTCGATATGCTGGCCGGGCTGGCAGGCGCGGATACGTGGATCCTGCCTTCCGTGGGGCCCGACTACGGCAAGATGATGGACCAGGCGGCGATCCTGCGTACGCGCGCGTTTCCCACGGCCATGCTGCTGCCCATGTCCTTTCCCTATACGGACGCGGGCCTGGCAGAAGGCGTGCGCCGCTTCACGGACGCGCTGGGCAAGCCCGCGGTGATCTACATCAAGTCGTCCGGCTACCTGGCGCCGGAAAGCGCCGCGCGCCTGATCGAAGAGGGCCGCATCGTGGCGTTCAAGTACGCCGTCGTGCGCGACGATCCGTCGCAGGACGCCTATCTGTCGTCGCTGCTGCAGGCGGTGGATGCGCGCTGGATCGTCAGCGGCATCGGCGAACGCCCGGCCATCGTGCACTACCGCGATTTCGGCCTGAAGAGCTTCACCTCCGGCTCGGTCTGCGTCGCGCCGCGCGGCTCTATGCGCCTGTTGCATCTGCTGCGCGACGGCCGCTATGACGAAGCCGAGGCCGTGCGTCAGCAGTACCTGGGCCTGGAAGACTGCCGCGACAGCATCAGCCCAATCCGCGTGCTGCACGATGCCGTGACCCTGTCGGGCGTGGCGGACATGGGGCCGATGCTGCCCCTGCTGACCGGCATCTCCGCCGCCGAGCGCGAGCGCGTGGCGCCGGTGGCGCGCGCCCTGGCGGCCTGGGACCGGGAGGCGGCCGCCGCGTGAGCGCACTGGCGCCGCGCATTGACGGTACGATGAGCGCTGTCCCGCCATCGCGGGCAGCGCCATAGCATCGAGGAGGTTTCGTGGCCCGACCCAAAGCAACACCCGCGCCCGCGCCGCAGGCGCCCGCCGAACACGATGCCGCGGGCGCGCTGGTGCTCGAACGCGGGCACCGGGTGCGGCTGGCGGATCAGCTGTACGGCCAGATCTTCGAGCAGATCGTCTCCGGCGGGCTGAACGTGGGCGACAAGCTGCCATCCGAGAACGAAATCTCCGAACGCTTCGGCGTCTCGCGTCCGGTGGTGCGCGAAGCGCTGCTGCGCCTGCGCGCCGACGGCCTGATCACCGCGCACCAGGGGCTGGGCACCTTTGTCAGCCATGCGCCCGCGCCGCGCCTGAAGACCTTCAACGACGTGCAGAACGTCAGCGCCTACCTGCGCGCCCAGGAGGTCCGGGTGGCGCTGGAGGGCGACGCCGCGCGCCTGGCGGCGCTGCGCCGCACCGATGAGCAGCTCAGGAAGATCGCGGACGCGCACGCGGCCTTCGCCGACAGCCTGGCACGCGGCCAGGTGTCGGCCGAGGCCGACCTGGCCTTCCATGCCAGCATCGCCGAAGCCAGCGGCAACGACTTCTATCTGGGCGTGCTGGAAAGCATCCACGAATCCATCAGCGGCTTCATGCGGCTCACCTTGAACCTGACCCGCACCGGCTCGCGCCAGCGTGCGCAGCGCGTGGTGGACGAGCATGCCGCGATCCTGGACGCCATTCGCGAACAGGACAGCGAGCGCGCCCGCGTCGCCATGCAGTTCCATCTGGGCCAGGCGCGGCACCGGCTGGTGGACCGCGAGCGCGATTGATCCCTTCCGTCTGCCCGCTGCGATCGAATCAAAACTACAGGAGACCAGAGTGCAAGGGAATATCGCGGTGCAAGCGCCGGTGGAGCAGGTCCGCGAGCAGATCCTGCAGGTGCTGATGGCCTGGGGCATGGCGCAGGACCTGGCGCACGTCACTGCGGGCCTGATGGCGCGCACCGACCTGCTGGGCATCGATTCGCACGGCATCTCCATGCTGCCGGCATACGAGGACAAGCTGCGCGCCGGCACCCTGCGGCTGGACGCCAGGCCGCGCATCCTGCGCGACGGCGGCGCCAGCGCGCTGATCGACGGCATGGGCGGCCTGGGCTATCCGGTGGCGGCGCAGGCCATGAACCTGGCGGTGGACAAGGCTTTGGAGCACGGCGTGGGCGCCGTGTCGGTCTGCAATTCGCATCACTTCGGCGCGGCCGGGGTCTATGCGCGCATCGCGGTCGAGCGCGGCGTGGTCGGACTGGTGACCAGCAGCGCCAACGGCGTCATCATGGTGCCCACGCGCGGCGCCATGCCCATGCTGGGCACCAACCCTATCGCCTTCGGCGCGCCGGCGGCCTACAACGAACCCTTTCTGCTGGACATGGCGACCACCACCGTCGCCGCCAACAAGGTCAAGGTCTACGACTTCCTCGACCAGCCGCTGCCGCCGGGCTGGGCGGTGGACGGGCAGGGCGGCGCGGTCACCGATGCGGCGGCCGCCATGCAATTCATCTTCAAGCATCCCGAGGGCGGCCTGACGCCGCTGGGCGGCACTGCCGCCATGAGCAGCCACAAGGGCTACGGCCTGGCGATGATGGCGCAGATCCTGGGCGGCACGCTCAGCGGCAGCGCCTTCGCCGCGCGCCGCGCCCCGACCCGCCGTCCCGGCGACCCCGACGACGTGGGCCATTTCTTCCTGGCCCTGAACCCCGACGCCTTTCGCGCGGCGGGCTCGTTCGAGTCCGACATGGACGACATGATCGACGCCATGCACGATACGCCGCCCGCCCATCCGGACGAGCCGGTGCTGGTGGCGGGCGAGCCCGAGGCCGCCGAGCGCGCGCGCCGGCTGCGCGAGGGCATCCCCATCCCTGTCGCGCTGGCCGAACGCCTGCGCGCCATCTGCGAGCGCGCCGGCACGCCCTATCTGCTGGACGCGGCGTGATCCCGTTTTCCCTATAAACCCTTGCCCAAGAGCACAGGAACAGAGACATGAGCAATTCAACCAAGCGCAAGAAACCCGAAGAACTGCGCAGCCACCGCTGGTACGGCGTGCGCGACCTGCGCTCGTTCGGCCACCGTTCGCGCACCGCGCAGATGGGCTATCACCGCTCGGACTACGCCGGCAAGCCGGTGATCGCCATCATCAATACCTGGAGCGACATCAACCCCTGTCACAGCCATTTCAAGCAGCGCGTGGAAGAGGTCAAGCGCGGCATCTGGCAGGCGGGCGGCTTCCCGGTGGAAATGCCCGCCATGAGCCTGTCGGAACCCTTCCAGAAGCCGACCACCATGCTCTACCGCAACCTGCTGGCGATGGAGACCGAAGAGCTGCTGCGCTCCTATCCCGCGGACGGCTGCGTGTTGATGGGCGGCTGCGACAAGACCACGCCCGCGCTGCTGATGGGCGCGGTGTCCATGGACCTGCCCACCATCTTCATGCCGGCCGGCCCCATGCTGCGCGGCAACTGGAACGGCAACACCCTGGGCTCGGGCTCGGACACCTGGAAGTACTGGGCCGAGCTGCGCGCCGGCAACATCACCGAAGAAGACTGGCAAGGCGTGGAGGACGGCATCGCCCGCTCGCCCGGCCACTGCATGACCATGGGCACCGCGTCCACCATGACGGGCGCGGTCGAGGCGCTGGGCCTGTGCCTGTCGGGCGCCTCGTCGATCCCGGCGCCGGACTCGCGCCACGCGCAGATGGCCAGCCTGACCGGCAAGCGCATCGTGGAGATGGTGTGGGAAGACCTGAAGCCGTCGGACCTGCTGACCGCCGCGTCTTTCGACAACGCCGTGCGCACGGTGCTGGCGCTGTCCGGCTCGACCAATTCAGTGGTGCACCTGATCGCCATGGCGCGCCGCAGCGGCTTCGGGCTGGACCTGGACCGCTTCGATCACCTGGCGCGCACCACGCCGGTACTGGCCAATCTGCGGCCGGCCGGCAAGTACCTGATGGAAGACTTCTATTACGCGGGCGGCCTGCGCGCCATGCTGGTGCAGCTGGGCGACCTGCTGGACACGACCCAGCGCACCGTCGACGGCCGCACGCTGGGCGAGAACATCGCGGGCGCGCGCATCTTCAATGAAGACGTGATCCGGCCGCGCGCGCAGGCGCTGATCGAGCGCGACGGGCTGGCGGTGCTGCGCGGCAACCTGGCGCCCGACGGCGCGGTGATCAAGCCGCCCGCGATGGAGGCGAATCTGCAGGTGCACACGGGCCGCGCGGTGGTCTTCAAGGACTACAACGACATGGCCGCGCGCATCGACGACCCCGATCTGGACGTGGACGCCGACAGCGTCATCGTGCTGCAGAACGCGGGGCCGCAGGGCGCGCCCGGGATGCCGGAATGGGGCCAGCTGCCGATTCCGCAGAAGCTCCTGAAGCAGGGCGTGCGCGACATGGTGCGCATCTCGGACGCGCGCATGAGCGGCACCAGTTACGGCGCCTGTGTGCTGCACGTGGCGCCCGAAGCCTATGTGGGCGGCCCGCTGGCGCTGGTCCAGGACGGCGATCGCATCACGCTGGACGTGCCGGCGCGGCGCCTGGAGCTGCTGGTGTCCGACGAGGAATTGGCCGCGCGCCGCGCCGCCTGGCAGGCGCCGCCGCCGCGTTTCGAGCGCGGCTACGGCGTGCTGTACCTCAAGCACATCGGCCAGGCCGACACGGGCTGCGATTTCGATTTTCTTCAGACTGAAACGCGCGCTCCGGCCGCGGGCGAGCCTGAAATCCACTGACCCGGACACCGGGCGCACATACTAAAAAACCCACAGAGGAGACAACCATGCAACAGAAGAAACCGGCGGCGCGCGCACGCTTGGCCATCCTGGCGGCCGCGGGGGCGCTGGCCATGCTGCCAGGCATGCTGATGGCGCAGGGCGCGGACTGGCCCGCCAAGCAAATCAAGCTGGTGGTGCCGTTTCCGGCGGGCGGCAGCACCGATTCGGTGGGCCGCCTGCTGGCGGCCGAGCTGTCCAAGGAACTGGGCCAGACCGTGGTGGTGGAGAACAAGGGCGGCGCCAATGGCAATATCGGCTCCGACATGGTGGCCAAGGCCGAGCCTGATGGCTACACCCTGCTGCTGTCGGGCGTGGGCTCCAACGCCATCAGCTATGCGGTCTACCAGAACATGCCTTACCGCGACAGCGACTTCGCGCACATCTCGCTGCTGGCGACCGGGCCCAATGTGCTGGTCGCCAACAACGACTTTCCGGGCAAGACCTTCGCCGAGTTCATCAAGCTGGCGCGCGAGAACCCGGGCAAGTACACGCATGCGAGTTCGGGCAGCGGCTCGTCGGGCCATCTGGCTATGGAGATGCTGAAGCAGGACGCCAAGATCGATCTGGTGCACGTGCCTTACAAGGGCGGCGCTGCCGCCATCACCGACATGATCGGGGGCCGCGTGCAGGTCATGTTCCTGAACCAGGACACGCTGCTGCCGCAGGTCACTTCGGGCAAGCTGCGCGCATTGGCCGTGGCCAGCGCCAAGCGCAATCCCGCCTATCCCGATACGCCGACGGTGGCGGAATCGGGCTATCCGGGTTTTTCGGCCGAGTCCTGGTTTGGCTTGTCGGCGCCGGCGAAGACGCCGCCCGCCGTGATCCAGCGCCTGAACCAGGCGACGGTGAAGGCGCTGTCTTCGCCCGAGATCCGGCAGAAGCTGGAGAGCGTGGGGTTCGTGGTGGTGGCCGACGACCCGAAGTCGTTCTCGGCGTTCGTGGATAACGAGATCGCGAAGTGGGGCAAGGCGGCCAAGGCCTCGGGCGCAAAAATGGATTGAATGCGTGGATTGAATGCGCGGCCGGGCTTGCGGGCCCGGCCTGACCTGTTTTTTTGATGAAGTGAAGACGGCAATGAACTCACCCTTACCCAACCGTTTCCGGCAACGCATCCTGGCGCGCGAACGGCTCATCGGATTCTGGATGTGCATGTCCAGCCACATCACGGCCGAGCTCGTGGGGCTGGCCAATTTCGACTGGCTGCTGCTGGACGGCGAGCACTCGCCCAACGAGGTGCCGATGTTCCTGCAGCAGCTGCAGGCCCTGCAGGGCAGCGCCAGCGCTGCCGTGGGCCGGCCGTCGTGGAACGACCCGGTGGAGATCAAGCGGCTGCTGGATATCGGCTTCTACAACCTGTTGATTCCGTTCATCGAATCCGAAGAGGACGCGCGCCGGGCCGTGGCCGCCACGCGCTATCCGCCGCAGGGCATGCGCGGCGTGGCGGGCGCCCAGCGCAGCAACCGCTATGGCACGGTGCCGGACTACCTGCACACCATCAACGACAACATCTGCGTACTGCTGCAGATAGAAAGCCGCCCGGGCATCGATGCCGTGGACGAGATTGCCTCCGTGGAGGGCGTGGACGGCGTGTTCATCGGACCGTCCGACCTGGCCGCGGCGCTGGGCCATATCGGCAATCCCGGCCATCCGGAAGTCCAGGAGGCCATCCGCCATCTGTACCAGCGGGTGTCGGCCCAGGGCAAGGCCGTGGGCATCCTGGCGCCGGTGCATGCGGATGCGCGGCGCTACCTGGACATGGGCATGCACTTCGTGGCGGTGGGCACCGATCTGGGCGTGTTCAAGCAGGCGACCTTCGCTTTGCGCGAGGCGTTCCCGACCTGACGAGGCTCAGGCCTCTTCCAGCGCCAGCAGCTCGCCTATCGTCTGGCGGCGGCGGATCAGCCGCGCCGCGCCGTTGTCCAGCAGCACTTCCGGCGCCAGCGGGCGGCTGTTGTAGTTCGAGGACATCGACGAGCCATAGGCGCCCGCGTCGTGGAACACCAGGAAATCGCCGATGCGCGGCTGCGGCAGCAACTGGTCCGACACCACGCCGCCGGCGTCCTGGGTGAACACGTCGCCCGATTCGCACAGCGGGCCGGCCACGGCGATGCGGGTCTCGGCCGCGCCTTGCGGCCGGCTGCCGTCGGGCGCGTGCACCGAAATCTGGTGATAGCTGCCGTACATGGCCGGACGCATCAGGTCGTTGAAGCCGGCGTCGACCAGCACGAAATCGCGCTCCGGACGGCGGTTGATCGAATGCACCTCCGACACCAGCGCGCCGGCCTCGGCGACCAGGAAGCGGCCCGGCTCGATTTCCAGGCGGATCTCATGGCCCAGGCGCTCGGCGATGCGGCGGCGCGCCGCGTCCCATTGTTCAAAGTAGTGGTCGCAGTCGATGCGGGCATCGCCTTCGCGGTACGGGATGGACAGGCCGCCGCCGGCGGAAATGGCTTCGATGTCGTGGTCCAGCGAGGCGACCACGTCGACCATGGCGTCGCACACGCTGGACAGGTGGGCGTAGTCCACGCCCGAGCCGATATGCATGTGGATGCCGACCAGCTTCAGGCCGTGGCGGCGCACGATGGCCATGGCTGCGGCCACGTCGCCGATCCAGATGCCGTGCTTGCTCTGCGGGCCGCCGGTGTTGGTCTTGTTGCTATGGCCGTGGCCGAAGCCCGGGTTGATGCGCAGCCAGACGCGATGGCTGGGCGAGGCCTGGCCGACGCGGGCCAGCATGTCCAGGGAACCGGCGTTGACGGTGATGCCGTGCTTAAGCACGGCGGCCAGCGTGGCGTGGTCGATCAGGTCCGCGGTGAAGACGATGCCTTCCGGCTCGCCCTGGGGCTGGAAGCCGGCGGCCAGGCTGCGCTCGATCTCGCCCAGCGAGACGGCGTCCACCACGGCGCCCTCGGCGCGCATCAGGCGCAGGATGTGCAGGTTGGAGCAGGCCTTCTGCGCATAGCGGATGGTGTCGAAGCGGCGCAGTTGCGCGATGCGTTCACGGATGACGGCGGCGTCGTACACCCAGAGCGGCGTGCCGTGCTCGGCGGCGAGTTGGGTGAGTTGGCGCGGATCGAAGGCCATGGCGGGCGAAACCTTGTTGGTGGAAGTGAAAACAAGGCGGCATGATGCCCGGCTTTGGTCATCCAGTAAAATGCTTAAATTTCCTTGATCGATTCATTTTTGATATGAGTAGGCGATGCTGACGCACCGGCAAATCGAAGTCTTCCGCGCGGTCATGATCGCCGGCAGCGTGACCAAGGCGGCCGAACTGCTGGGGTCGTCCCAGCCGACCGTCAGCCGCGAGCTGGCGCGCCTGGAGCAGGGCATAGGCTTCACGCTGTTCGACCGCGTGGCGGGGCGGCTGCGGCCCACCATGCCGGGCCTGGCGCTGTTCGACGAGGTCCGTCAGTCCTACGCGGGCCTGGAGCGGGTGGCCTCGGCTGCCGCCCGCCTGCGGGCCTACCAGGGCGGGCAGTTGTCGGTGATCGCTTTGCCGGTCTTTTCCCATTCCATCCTGCCGGATGCATTCCGGCGCTTCCACGAGCGCCATCCCGGGGTGAGCCTGATGCTGGAAACGCAGGAATCGCCCTTCCTGGAGGAATGGCTGAGCGCCCAGCGCTACGACCTGGGCCTGACCGAACACGATGCGGCGCCGGCCGGCACGCGCGTGGAGCTGTTGCTGGAAGTGGACGAGGTCTGCGTGCTGCCCGATGCTCATGCGCTCCTGGGCAGGCAGCGCATAGAACTGGCGGATTTCGAAGGGCAGGCGTTCGTCAGCCTGTCTTCCAGCGACCCCTACCGCATCCAGATCGACGAGGCCTTTGCCGAAGCCGGCGTGCTGCGGCGGTCCATCGTCGAGACGACGACCGCCGTGTCCGTGTGCACCTTCGTGCGGCAGGGCTTGGGCCTGGCCATCGTGAATCCGTTGACCGCGCTGGACTTTGCCGGCCGGGGCCTGCATATCCGTCCCTTGGCGCGCTCGTTTCCGTTCCGGGTCAGCGTGGTGTTTCCTGAGCATCGGCCAGGCAATCCGCTGGTGGGCGGGCTGATGGCGTCATTGGGCGAGGCGGCAGCGGCAGCCCGGAGCCGCCTGGCGTCAGGCCTGGATCAGGAAATACCGCGCAGTCGTCGCTCTGCCGCCAACCGGTAGGCCAGCAGGCGCGCCTTCAGCAGCGGGTCGCCCACGAACTCGATGCCTGCAGGCAGGATGGATGGGTCGAACACCAGGGTGCGTTGCGCGTCCTGATCTGGCGCAAGGCGTTCCAGCATCAGGTATCCCAGGAGCATCGAGCCGCCGTGTTCGGGCCAGCCAGCGGACGGGTCGTTCGTCGCGCCTCCTTCCGGCGCCGGGGTGAACGCCAGTTCCAGCGCCACCGGGCCCGCCTCCATTGCATGGCGCAAGGCCTCGTCCATGCAGTTCCGACCGTTCAGGGCCTTGTGAGCGCCATCGGCGTTCCTGCCCCGGATCGTCAGCCTGCCAGTTCGCGTCCCGCCATCCGCGGCGGTCAGGCGGTAGGAATGAAGCATGTGATAGCTGCGGGAGGCGTAGCCCGTGGGCAGGGTGTCTTGCTGCAGTTGGCCGAAGCGTTGCGCCCGCGCATTGGCCGCCAGGTGGGCTTGCAGCGATTTAGGGGCCGCGTGCTGCGTGTTCAAGGCCTGTATGAATGCAAGAAACGTCTGCGGGTCTTGCGCGGGGAAGCCTTCGATCGAGTGGCCGACCAGCACCAACTGGGAATCCTGCCCGATACGCACGGCCAAGCCGCGCGGTTCGGCTTGCGGACTGTCCTGGCGGATCCGCGGGTCGGGGCCGGAGTCTGAGAACCGGACGAGGAGCGGCTGCTCCGCGTCGTTGAACATGGGCGAAGCGCAGAATTGCGCTGCCCGGGGCACGCCAAGGAATCTGCCTTCAACAAGCAGTCCGCGCGCGTGATTGACGCGGCAGCCTGGCGGGACCTCCGCGCCCGCATGGAGCGCGTCGATCAGCTTTGCGGC
Source organism: Achromobacter sp. PD1 (assembly GCF_048541815.1). Taxonomy (NCBI): domain Bacteria; kingdom Pseudomonadati; phylum Pseudomonadota; class Betaproteobacteria; order Burkholderiales; family Alcaligenaceae; genus Achromobacter; species Achromobacter sp. PD1. The sequence goes on along the minus strand of NZ_CP183349.1, from coordinate 3,497,616 downwards.
GGTGGAATCCGGCATGGTTGCCTCCTTTTTTCTAATGGATGTTCCGGTTCGTCGGCATTACCCGAGGCCGGATTTGAGTGCGATGTGCTTGTACTCGATGAAGTCTTCCAGCGCGGCCACGCCGTTCAGGCGTCCCAGTCCGGACTGTTTGAAGCCGCCTTCCTCGGTGCCGTCGTAGACCTTGGCCCAGTCGTTGATCCATACCGAACCCGCGTCGATGGCTTGCGCGACGCGCAGCGACCGCTCTACGTCGCGGGTCCAGACGCTGGCGGCCAGGCCGTACTCGCTGTCGTTGGCCAGGCGTATGGCTTCGGCCTCATTGGCAAAGCGCTGGATCGTCAGCACCGGGCCGAAGGTTTCTTGCTGGACGATGGCCAAGCTGTTGTCGGTCACTTCCAGCAGGGTGGGGCGGTAGAAGGCGCCGCTGGCCAGCGGGCCGCTGTTCACCGGCCCGCCGCGTTCGACCGCCGTGGCGCCCGCTGCCATCGCGAGGACGACCGCATGGTCGACGCGTTCGACGCTGGCGCGGTCGATCAGCGGACCCATATCGCTGTCCGGATCGGCAGCCGGGCCGACCTTGACCTGGCGCAGCCGGCCGGCGAGTCCGTCGCGGACCGCGGCGTAGATGCCGTCCTGAACCAGCAAGCGGGAGCCGGTCATGCAGAACTGGCCGCTGAAGACAGTCAATGCCTTTTCAAGCACGGGCAACGCCGCGTCCACGTCCGCGTCATCGAACAGGATCATGGGAGTCTTGCCGCCGAGTTCCATGCCGAAGCGCTTCAAGTGCCTGGCGCCGGCGCCGCTGATCGCGCGGCCGGTGCGGGTGGAGCCGGTGAAGCTGATGACGGGAACCTCGGGCGAGTCCACGAGATAGGCGGAGCCTTCGGGTCCGCTTTCGAAGAACAGATTGACCACGCCGTCCGGGAGGTCCTCCGCTTCGGCCATGATTTCTGCCATGACGCTGGCCGTCTGCGCCACTTGGCCGGGCAGCTTGACGACCGCCGTGCATCCCGCCGCCAGGGCCGGCGCCAGCGACCGTATCGTCAGCACCGCCGGCGAATTCCAGGGCGCGATCACGGCCGCCACGCCCATGGGTTGGCGCAGGACCATGGAGATGCTGCCAGGCCTGGGCGTCAGCGCCCGGCCGCTTTCGAGCAGGGCGGCGGCGGCCGCGTAGCGCAGCTTGCTTGGAATCATGTCGAGTTCGAAGCCGGCTTCGCCCTTGATCTTGCCGTTTTCGAGCGAGAGGATATCCAGCAGCCGGTCGCGGTTGCGCTCGAAGGCGCGCGCCAGTTGCTCCAGGACGCGGGCGCGCAGTTCGTGGTCATGCGCCCACGGCGTCGTGCGGAAGGCGCGCACGGCGGCCGCGACGGCCGAACTTGCCGCTTGCAGGCCATTGTCGGGGTAGTGGCCGATGATGTTGTAGGTGGCAGGGTCTATCGATTCCCTCAAGGCGCCTTCGGAGAGCTGGACGCCTCCGATCCAGTTGTAGGCCTTGCGGGGCCAGGCGGTGTTTGCGGCATCGTTCATGGTCAGGTCTCCGTGTTCTTGATCCAGTTGCTGATGCGCTCGGCCAGCATGACTACGGTGGGATTGGTGGCGACCGAGGGAATGTCCGGGAAACAGGAAGCGTCCGCGACCCGCAGGCCGGCGATGCCGCGCACGCGCCCCTGATAGTCCGTTACCGCGCCGGGATCGCTGTCGCCGCCCATGGGGGCGGTCGAGGTCGGGTGGTGATAGATGTCCAGCGCCGCAGGGAGGGCGGCTTCCAGCGCCGCGGCGTCCGCAGCGGCCGGGCCGGGTATGAGTTCCTGGGCGATGATCTCGGACAGCGGACCCTGGCTCGCGATCCGGCGGATCAGTTGGATGCCTTCGACCATCAGTTCCCGGTCGCGCGCGGTCCCGAGGATGTTGAGGTCGATGAGCGGCGCGGTACGGGGATCGCGGTCCCGCAGCTTGAGGGTGCCAGTGGAGCTGGGACGGGTCAGCGCCAGGGCCAGCATGAAGATCGCGCCGGTGGGCGAGTCGGCGGGATCGCCGTAGTGCACGGCGCTGACGTGCAGGTCGCCGTCGCCCGGGCCGGCTTCGGATGACTGGGTCCACAGAATGGCGCCGACCGGCGGGATGGGAAGCCCCAGCCGTTCGGGATGCGCGGCCCAGACGGTGTAGTAGAAGGGATGCTCCTGCAGCCGCAGGCCGACCGGCAGATCGGCGACAACGGGGATGTCCAGGGCCTTGAGGTCCGCCGCCGGCCCGATACCGGAGCGAAGCAGGATGGCTGCCGATCCATACGTTCCGGCCGCGAGCACGACTTCGCCGGCTTCGATCCGCTCGCCATCGGCCAGGATCACGCCCCGCGCCCGGCCATCGCCGATATCGACGCGGTCAGCCAGCGTTTCGCTGTAGATCGTCAGGTTGGGCCGGGCGCGCACCAGGTCCGACAGGTAGGTCATGCCCGTATTCAGCCGTTGGCCCATGCGGTTGTTCATCGGGTAGGGGCCGACGCCGAAAGGCGAGTCGCCATTGAAATCCTGGACGCGGGGGTGACCCGCCATCTGGGCCGACACCACGAACGCATGCTGCATGTCGGAGATCTCGTCGTCGTGCAGCTGGTGCACCGGTTCCGGGCCGGAGCGGCCGTGGCATTGGTCCGCGCCCGAGGCGGTCCATTCGCTGCCGCGGAAGAACGGCAGCGCGTCGGCGATGGACCAATGCGGCAGTCCTGCCCGGGTCCAGCGCTCGAAGTCGGCTGCGGGCGCCCGCATCCAGACGCCGGCATTCACGGCCGAGGAGCCGCCCAGCACCTTGCCCCGCGGAACCGGGAAGGATTTTCCGCCCCAGCCTGGCAGGGATGCATATCCCCAGTCGTGCCTGGCATCGCCGCCGATGATGTTCTGGGCGCGGACGGCGTCGGGGTAAGCGTGGGGCGGATAGGCGCGGCCGGCTTCGATCAGCAGCACTCGGCGGGTCGGATCTTCGCTCAGGCGGCTGGCCAGCACGGCTCCGGCCGAGCCGCCTCCCACCACGATGATGTCGAAGGCAGCATGCTCGAAGTCTGAATTTTCCGACCCCAAAGGGTGGCGTAGTCCTGTATTCATTGTGGTCTCCCATAAGAATTCCGAGCTTGTGTCAGGATCGGAGGTTCAAGCGCATCGACGGCTGATCGGATCAGCTGGAGCCAGCGTTCAGCTCGCCATCCATTTGGGTGCATCATTCATCGGTACCGCCGCCGGCAGAAGACGGGTGGCGGTCTTTAGAGTCGCGAACATATGTCCGGAACCTTTTCGATCGAATCGTTCAGTGGAATGGTGGCCTTCGCGGCCACGGTGGAGTCCGGCAGTTTTGCCGCGGCCGGGCGCAAGCTGGGTTTGTCCGCTTCAGCGGCGGGCAAGGCGGTGGAAAGGCTGGAGCTGAAGCTGGGCGTGCGGTTGTTGCATCGCAGTACCCGCTCTTTGGGGCCGACGGGCGAAGGCGAGGTTCTGTACCGCTATGTCAGCAAGATCCTGAAGGATCTCCAGGAGGCGGAGCGGGAATTGCAGCTGGTGCAGAACGCGCCGCGGGGCCGGCTCAAGGTTAGCGTTCCCACGGTGATGGGCCGCAGGATCGTGTTGCCGGCGCTCAGCGACTTCCACGCGCGCTTTCCCGAGGTGATGGTGGACATCAACCTGGACGACCTGATCGTCGACGTGATCGAGGACGGATACGACCTCGTATTGCGCTTGGGCGAGCTGGAGGATTCAAGACTGCAGGCCCGCAACATCGGCCCGCATGCGTTCACGACTTGCGCTTCGCCCGCTTATCTGGCCCAGCGCGGCACGCCGCGCACGCCCGCGGATCTCAGTGAGCATTGCTGCATCCACTATCGGTTTCCAACTACGGGCAGGACGGAAACCTGGGCCTTCAAGGGAGAGCCGTCGGGCAGGGTGTTCAAGCCGTCCAGCATATTGAATGATGGCGAGGCCCTGGCGTCCGCGGCGATCGGCGGGTTGGGGATCGTGCAGGTGCCCAGTTACCTGGTAAAGGAAGACGTGGCGGCGGGCCGGCTGCGGCCGGTGCTCGAGGACTACACGGAAAACCGGGGCAGCGTTTCGCTGCTGTGGCCGCCCCGTTCGGCAGAGGTTGCCCGGGTGCGCGCATTCATCGATTTCTTCGCCGAGCGGATCGCGGCGCAGCTGTAGCTGCGTCGGGAGTAGGGCGTCCAAAGAATGGATGCGGGCGCAGGAAACTAGAGGCTTTGCGGTGGGCGGAAATGCAAAAAAGGATGCCCAAGGGCATCCTTTTTCATTTGCCGTATTCGTGACGCCCTGAAAACAGGGCGGCAGAATGGCTTAGGCCAGCGCCTTGATGGCGGCAGCCAGGCGGCTCTTGTGGCGAGCGGCCTTGTTCTTGTGGATGATGTTCTTGTCAGCCACGCGATCGATCACGCTGGAGGCCTTCTGGAACACTTCGCCAGCCGCAGCCTTGTCGCCAGCGGCGATGGATTGGCGAACGCGCTTGATGGCGGTGCGCAGCATCGAGCGCAGGCTGGAATTGTGCTTGTTGCGCTCAACGGATTGGCGAGCGCGCTTGCGGGCTTGGGCGGTATTGGCCATGTTGCTATATAAGTTGAATTCGGCAAAGTCGAACATTGTAGCAAGTCCCTACGGGAATGCAAGCTTTTAATGTTTGATCAGCCGATGGAGCGCCCGTCAACCGGGCGGGGGCGCTGCGGGAGGAATTCCCTGGGCTGGAAAGCCCTTGCGGATGGTCCTCATGTGTTTGAGGAAAACCCGTGGCGCCTACTGGATAAAAACACCGTGCTTAGTATACAACGAAGCCGCTCTGGCGACACGGCGCGGACGCCGGCGTTGTCAGGTGGCGACGCTGATGGAGACGAACCAGGGCGTGAAGCGGCGGACGTGGATGGGCATGATTTCGCGCAGCGTATCGAGCGCGGCATCGGTGTCATCCAGCGGGAAGTGGCCGGATACCGGCAGGCCGCCTGCGGCCATGGACACGCGCAGCGTGCCGCTGCGGTAGGGACGCAGGGCGGCGATCACTTCGGCCAGCGGGCGGCCGCGGGCTTCGACCCAACCGGCTTCCCAGGCGGCCTCGGCCATGAGTTCGGCGCGCGGGGTATCCATGCGGGCAGCGTCGAACCGGGCGCCGGTGCCGGCGCGGACGGTGCCGTGGGCGCCGGACATGGTTTCGACCTCGACCTCGTGCTCATGCACCACCACCAGGGTGCGCTGGGCTTGCTGGCGCACCATGTAGCGGGTGCCCAGTGCGCGGACCGTGCCTTCCGCGGTCTGGACCAGGAAAGGGCGGCGCGCGTCGGGCGCCACGGACACCGTCACGGCGCCGTCCAGCAGGCGGACCTGGCGGTAGGCAGGCGTGAAGTCCAGGTTGACGCGGCTGCGGGCGTCCAGCAGCAGCTGGCTGCCGTCGGACAGCACGTAGCGGCGGCGTTCGCCCGTGGCGGTGGCGGCATCCGCCGCGACGTTGCCCAGGGGATAGAAGGCATTGCCGACGTAGGCGGCGCAGGCTCCGGTGCCGGCGAGCGCCAGCGCGCCGGCCAAGAAACGGCGGCGAGGGGGCGCAATGGCTGGGCCGAGAGGGGCCGCGAGAGGCGGGATGGCGGGGCCAGCGGTGGCGTAACCGGCGGGATAGGCGTCGCCAAGCCGGCCGAACGTCGATCCTTCCAGCGAGCCGGTCAGCTGCTGCCAGGCATTTTCGTGGGCTGGGTCGGCAGCGCGCCACGCCAGGAAGTCGTTATAGTCCTGGGCGGTCGCCTTGCCGGAGCGCAATAACAGCAGCCAATTGATTACCTGGTCCGCCATGGGTTGTCCTTGGGCGTACTTCACTTCATGTCCCCGCAGTGCTTCAAGGGGGATCCTTTCGATGGCAATTTGTAAATAATAAAGGTTTTTTACCAAAGATTACCGGCTGATTGTCAATTCTTGACGAATCTAATGCAAAAAAGCCGGTACTAGACCGGCTTTTGACGTGTATATAGGCAGATTGTCCGAACTTAGCGCGCCGGACGTCGGCCAAAGTCCCTAGGGCGGAAGCCAAACAGTAACAACATTCCGAAGTAGACCGCGCCGCTGGCTGCCAGCACGCCGGCCAGCCAGGCCACCCGCTGCCAGGAATGGGCCTGCAGGGCGATCCAGTCGATGCGCCCGTCCGCATACCAGAGCAAGGCCGCCAGCGCCGCCAGGGCGGGCAGGAGGCGCAGCGCGAACGCGGTCCAGCCGGGACCGGGCTGGTAGACGCCGCGGCGGCGCAGTCCGATCAGCAGGGCCAGCGCGTTCAGGCAGGCGCCCAGGCCGATCGCCAGGGCCAGTCCGGCATGCGCCATCAGCGGCACCAGCACCAGGTTCATCAGTTGCGTCATGATCAGCACGCCGATGGCGATTTTCACCGGCGTGCGGATGTCCTGCTTGGCGTAGAAGCCGGGCGCCAGGATCTTCACGGCCAGCAGGCCGATCAGCCCGGCGGAGTAGGAAATCACCGCCAGGCGGGTCTGGCTCACGTCCTGGGCGGCGAAGGCGCCGTAGTGGAACAGGGTAGCGACCAGGCCATCGGACAGCAGCGCCATGCCCACCGCCGCCGGCAGGCCCAGCAGCAGCACCAGGCGCAGGCCCCAGTCCAGCAGCCCGCTGTAACCGCCGTGGTCGTCGCGGGCATGGGCGGCGGACAGGCTGGGCAGCAGCACCGTGCCCAGCGCCACGCCCAGCAGCGCCGTGGGGAATTCCATCAGGCGGTCGGCGAAGGACAGCCAGGTGACGCTGCCCGGCGTGAGCCAGGTGGCGATGTTGGTGTTGATCAAGAGTGAGATCTGCGCGACCGAGACCCCCAGGGTGGCGGGCGCCATCTGCTTGAGGATGCGCTGCACCGTGGGGTCGCCCCAGGCCTCGCGGAACCGCAGGGTGAAGCGCGGCGTCAGGCCGAGCCGGGCCAGGGCGATCCATTGCACGGCCAGTTGCGCCACGCCGCCGATCATGACGCCGATGGCCAGCGCATAGACCGGCACGTCCATGCGCGGGGCAAGCCAGATGCAGGCGGCGATCATGGCCAGGTTGAGCAGCACCGGCGTGAAGGCCGGCACGGCAAAGCGCCGCCAGGTATTGAGCACGCCCGAGGCGAAGGCGATCAGCGACATGCAGAAGATGTAGGGGAACATCACCCGCGTCATCCAGACCGCCGCGCCGAATTCGGTGTCGCGGGCGGCGCCGCGCAGGCCGCTGGCCATGGCCGATACCACCCAGGGCGCGGCGACGATGCCGATGAGTGTGATGAGCATGAGCGCTGCGGTCAGGAGCAGCGCCACGCGGTCCAGCAGGGTGCGGACTTCGGCTTCGGACCGGTTGTTGCGGGCTGCGCCCAGGATGGGCACGAAGGCCTGGGCGAAGGCCCCTTCGGCGAACAGGCGGCGCAGCAGGTTGGGAATGCGGAAAGCGACCCAGAAGGCGTCGGTGATGGGGCCGGCGCCGAAAGCGCGGGCCACCAGGATGTCGCGGATCAGGCCGGAAATGCGGGACAGCAGGGTGAAGCTGCTGACCGTGGCCGCCGAACGAAACAGGCTCATGGATGACTACGTAAAAAGGGGGCCTATAGGCCCCATGACCAACATTGCCCCTTGAGTGGGACAACGCTTCGCCCAACGCTTTTTCTCTAGGCCGGAGCGTCTTTTCCCCTTTGGGGGCAGAGAGCCCGCACAGCGGGCGAAGCGTGGGGGCATTATTTCGGCGGCATGCGGATGGCGCCATCCAGGCGGATGGTTTCGCCGTTGAGCATGTCGTTCGTGACGATGCTGTGGACCAGCTTGGCATAGTCTTCCGGACGGCCCAGGCGGGCGGGGAAGGGAATGCTGGCGGCCAGCGAGTCCTGCACTTCCTGCGGCATGCCGAAGATCATGGGCGTGCCGAAGATGCCCGGGGCGATGGTCATGCAGCGGATGCCGGTCTTGGACAGGTCGCGCGCGATGGGCAGGGTCATGCCGGCCACGCCCGCCTTGGAGGCGGCGTAGGCGGCCTGGCCGATCTGGCCGTCGAAGGCCGCGACGGAGGCGGTGTTGATCAGCACGCCGCGTTCGCCGGTGGGTTCGGGCGCGTTGGCGCTCATGGCCTCGGCGGCCAGGCGCATCATGTTGAAGCTGCCGATCAGGTTGATCGACACGACCTTCTGGAACAGTTCCAGCGGATGCGCGCCGTTCTTGCCCACGATCTTGGCGGCGGGCGCGACGCCGGCGCAGTTCACCAGGCCGAACAGCGAGCCCAGTTCGAGCGCGGCGGCCACGGCGTTCTTGCCGTCGGCTTCCTGGGTCACGTCGCAGTGGACATAGCGCTGGCCCAGTTCCTTGGCCAGGGCCGAGCCCGGTTCGTCCTGCACGTCGGCGATGACGACCTTGGCGCCATTTTCGACCAGCATGCGCACCGTGCCGGCGCCCAGTCCGGACGCGCCGCCCGTGACGATGAATACCTTGTTCGCGATTTCCATGTGTCTACCACCAGTGAGTTCTAGGGATGAAAGCGGCGCGGCAGGCGCCGGATATGACTAGGCCTTCGGGGCCGGCCGGACGCGATGCGTTCCGGTGCCGGCGCCGAAGGCCTGTGAGCCATCGAGGCGCCGATCAGCCTTGGACGGCTGCGAACAGGCGCGCCTTGATTTCCTCGACCGCGCCGACGCCGGAGATCTTGCGGTACTTCGGCGCGTCGGCGGGATTCTGCTGCGCCCAGGACGAGTAGTAGTCGACCAGGGGGCGGGTCTGGTCGCGGTACACGGCCAGACGGTTGCGCACGGTTTCCTCGCGGTCGTCGTCGCGCTGGATCAGTTCTTCGCCGGTGACGTCGTCACGGCCTTCGACCTTGGGCGGGTTGAAGCGCACGTGGTAGCTGCGGCCGCTGGGCTGGTGCACGCGGCGGCCGCTCATGCGTTCGATGATGTCTTCTTCGGGGACTTCGATTTCCACCACGTAATCCAGCTTGACGCCGGCGCTCTTGAGCGCGTCCGCCTGCGGGATGGTGCGGGGGAAGCCGTCGAACAGGTAGCCGTTGGCGCAGTCGGGCTGCTTCAGACGGTCCTGCACCAGGCCGATGATGATCTCGTCGGAAACCAGACCGCCGGCATCCATGACCTTTTTGGCTTCAATGCCCAACGGCGTGCCCGCTTTGACCGCGGCGCGCAGCATGTCGCCGGTGGAAATCTGGGGGATGCCGAAGTGTTGGGTGAGAAACGCGGCCTGGGTGCCTTTGCCGGCGCCGGGAGGTCCGAGCAAGATGAGACGCATGAGTGCTCCTGAAGGGGTGTATTTTTTGTGATCCGGGGAATTATGCCGCAATGCAGCAGCCGATGCGGAGCCGCGCCATAGGAAATAACCCTTATATCTGCTTGCTGTAGACCTGTCGGACGCGTTCCAGATCCGCCGGGGTATCTACGCCTGCGGCAGGAGGGTGGGACGCCCGATGGACGACGATGACGTGGCCGTGTTCCATGGCGCGCAGCTGTTCCAGGGATTCGAAACGTTCCAGCGCGCCCTGCGGCAGGGCCGGATAGCGGCGCAGGAACGACACCCGGTACGCGTACAGGCCGATGTGGTGCCAGGCCGGCAGGCCTTCCGCCAGCACGCGTTCGCCGGAGGCGAGCGCATCGCGGGCCCAGGGGATCGGGGCGCGTGAAAAGTACAGCGCGCGGTCGTTCACGGCGCAGACCAGCTTCACCACGTTGGGGTTGAACAGCGCTTCGGCGTTGGCCAGGGGACAGGCGCAGGTTGCGATGTCGGCCTCGGGGCTGGCTTGCAGCTTGGCCGCCACGGCATCGATGAGTTCGGGTTCGATAAGGGGTTCGTCGCCCTGCACATTGACCACGATGGCGTCGTCGGGCAGGCCCAGCTGCTCCACGGCTTCGGCCAGGCGGTCGGTGCCGGTCGGGTGGTCGGCGCGGGTCATCAGCGCCTGCAGCCCGTGCGCCTGCGCAGCCTGTTGCACGCGGACGTCGTCGGTGGCCACATAGACGCGGGAGGCGCCGGACAGCGCCGCGCGTTCGGCGGTGCGCACGACCATGGGCTTGCCGGCGATGTCGGCCAGCGGCTTGTCGGGCAACCGGGTCGAGGCGGTGCGCGCCGGGATCAGGGCGATGAAGCTCATGCGCGGCGGTTCAGTGGGCAGCGGGGGCGTCGTCCAGCGCGCGGGCTTCCGATTCCAGCATGACGGGGATGCCGTCGCGCACAGGGAAGGCCAGGCGGTCGGCACGGCAAACCAGTTCGGCTTGCTGCCGGTCGTGTTCGAGGCGGCCCTTGCACAGCGGGCAGACGAGGATGTCGAGTAGGCGGGATTCCATGACCGGAATTCTAAAGCAGTTTGCCGGGGGCCGGGCCGCGCGGCGCTACCAGGCGGACGGTTTGCTAGGCCCGGACTGGCTGGCGCAGCGCCTGCGCCAGCCAGTCGAATAGCTGGGGGTCGGAAAAGCCGGCGCGCACGGGCACTTCCCACAGGCGCGGATCGTCCAGGGCGGCGCATTTGATCGCGTCCTTGGACGTGACCAGGATGGCCTCGGCCGTGAGCGCCTGGAAGGGCGACTCGGCGTAATCGTGATGATCGGGCAGGGCGAGCGCGGTTTCCAGCTGGATGCCGGCGCCGCGCAGCGTGGTGAAAAAGCGTTCCGGATTGCCGATGCCCGCCGCCGCAGCGACGCGCGGCTGGCCGGCGAAGGCCGCCAGGGGGCGCGTGCCGCGGCCCGAGACCTGGCGCGTATCGCCCGGCTCCAGCCACATGCGGACTTGCCGCGGCCGGCCGCTGCTCGCGGCTTGCGGCTGGCCGTCGGGCGTGCCGATGTTCGTCACGACCACGTCGACCTCCCGCAACCGTTCGGCAGGTTCGCGCAAGGGGCCCGCGGGCAGCAGGCGGCCATTGCCCACGCCGCGCTCGTCCTGCACCACGATTTCGACATCGCGTGCCAGCGCCAGATGCTGCAGGCCGTCGTCCGAGACGATCACATCCACTTTGGGGTGCGCCTGCAGCAGGGCCTGGGCGGCCAGGGCGCGCTTCGGGTGCACGGAAACCGGCGCCCCGGTGGCGCGGGCGATCAGCGCGGGCTCATCGCCAAAGCGGGCGGCTTCGAGCTCGCCCAGCCCGACGCGGGCGTGCGGGCCGACCTTGACGCCGTAGCCGCGGCTGACGACCCCGGGGGTGTAGCCGCGGGCCCGCAACGCTTCGACGGTGGCGATGACCATGGGGGTCTTGCCCGTGCCGCCGACGTAGACATTGCCGATCACCACGACGGGAACCGGGGCGCGGTACGAACTGCGGGTACCGTCCAGGTAGCGCTGGCGCTTGCGCGCCACTTCCCAGGCGGTCAGCCTGGACAGCGGCAGCAGCAGATTGGAGAGCCAGCCGCCGCGCTGCCATTGGCGCGCCAGCAGCGTCGAGGCACGCTTGGCGGTCACCGGGTGGTCTGCGCGGCGAAGTTGACGCGGCCGATGCCAGCCAGCCGGGCGGCTTCCATGACGTTGATCACGGACTGGTGGGTGGCCTGGGCGTCGGCGTTGATGACGACCAGCGGTTCGGTCTTGCCGGCCGCGGCCTGGCGCAGGATCTCGGCGATCTCGGGGGGCGTGGAGACGTCGATGAGCGTGCCGTTGAGCGCGTAGCGCCCGTCCTGGCTGACGGCCACTTCCAGCGCCGGAGGCGTGTCCTGTTCCATCGAGGCCTGGGGCAGCGTCACCTTCAACTGGGTGAAGCGCGCGAAGGAAGTGGTTGCCGCCAGGAAGATCAGGATGACCAGCAGCACGTCGATGAGCGGAATCAGGTTGATGTCCAGCTCATCGCGCTCGCCGCGGGGGCCGCGGAAATTCATGAACGGCCCTCGCGCGTGGCGGAGCCGGGGGCGACCGCGCGCACCAGGCGCGACGCGGTCTGCTCCATGGCGCTGAGGTAGCCCTCCACGCGGCCGCGCAGATAGCGGTGCGCGATCATGGCGGGAATGGCGATGAGGATGCCGAAGCCGGTGTTGTACAGCGCCATCGAGATGCCGCGCGCCAGTTGCGCGGGATCGCCGCCGCCGGGGGTGTAGGAGCCGAAGATCTCGATCATGCCGACCACGGTGCCGAACAGACCCATCAGGGGCGCGACCACGGCGATGGTGCCGATGGCGGAGATGTAGCGGCTGAGGTCGTGGGCCACGGCGCGGCCGGTGTCCTCGACCACGTTGCGCAGTTCCTCGCGCGGCAGATGACGGTGACGCATCACTTCGGCCAGGATCCGGCCCAGCGGCGAGTTGCGCTCGAGGCGGTTGATCGCGTCGGGCGTGTCCTGGCGGTTGCGCAGCATTTCAGCCACTTGGTCGCTCAGGCCGCGCGGCATGACCAGGCCGCGGCGCAGGGAGAGGAAGCGCTCGAAGATCAGCGCCAGGCCCAGGACGGATGTCGCCAGCAGGGGCCAGATCGGCCAGCCGGCCTCGCGCAGTATGGAAAGCAAAGCGTTCAACTCCCGGGGGAACCGGTGCGCAAGGCGGCGCGGACCGGCATCTGATCAAGCCGAAACTGTAACGGTGCGGCGGGGGTGTGGCAAGTCGGTACGACCCCCAATCTATCCACAGATCTTGTGGATAATTCTGTGCAAAACTTCCCGGAATTGCTTGTGGGCACAGGGCTTGCACTTGTTTGCTTCAATTTCGAGCAGCTTGGATTTCAATAAATTCTTATAAAAAACAATGACTTGGTTCTAATTTGCTGGCTTTCGGGCCGGTTGGGGGAAATCTGCTGGGACGCGGTATGATTGCGGCCCGCTACGCGGCTCCTGTGGACAGGTATGCATCGGAAAGCCCCATGACAATTGAATCTACAGTCACAAACAACGTATTCGCGCGGGATATCCTGACGGTTGCCCAGCTGAATCAAGCTGTGGGGCAGTTGTTGGAGCGCAGCATCCCGGCGCTGTGGGTGCGCGGAGAGATTTCCAACTTCACGGCGGCGGCTTCCGGGCATTGGTACTTCACGCTCAAGGACAGCCGGGCCTCGGTGCGGGCAGTCATGTTCAGAAGCCGCGCCAGTGCGGTGGGTTTCACGCCGCGCGCCGGCGACCAGGTCGAAATCCGGGCCCGCGTGTCCCTTTACGAGCCCCGCGGCGACTATCAGCTGCAGGCTGACGCCATGCGGCGGGCCGGACTAGGCAATCTGTACGAGGCGTTTTTGCGCCTGAAGGAGCAACTGGCTTCCGAAGGCCTGTTCGATCCGGCCGCCAAGCGCGAACCCGTGCGCCTGCCGCGGGCGATCGGCGTGGTGACGTCCCTGCATGCCGCGGCGCTGCGGGACGTGCTGTCGGCGCTCGCGCGGCGCGCGCCCCAGGTGCCCGTGTTCATCTACCCGGCGCCGGTCCAGGGGGCGGACGCCGCCGGGCGGCTGGCCGCCCAGGTGCGCATGGCCAACCAGCGCGCCGAGGTCGATACGCTGCTGCTGGTGCGTGGCGGCGGCAGCATCGAGGATCTTTGGAGTTTCAACGACGAAGCCTTGGCCCGCGAAGTCGCGGCCAGCGCCATTCCCGTCATCAGCGGGGTGGGGCACGAAACGGATTTCACCATCGTCGATTTCGTTGCCGACGTGCGTGCGCCCACACCGACCGCGGCCGCCGAACTGGCCTGCGTGCCGCGCTCGGAACTGCTGGGCCGGGTCATGCAGGCGGCAGAGGCCATGACGCGCGGCCAGCAGCGCCGCCTGGAACGCGCGGCGCAGCGGCTGGACCGCGCCGCCGCGCAATTGGTGTCACCGGCCCAGCGCCTGGAGCATCAGCGCGAGCGCCTGAACAGCCTGCGCTTCCGTTTGGCGACCGCCTGGTCCGGGCCCCAGGAGCGGCGCGCGGCGCGCGTCAACCTGCTGACGCAGCGCCTGGCGCATCGCGTGCCCGATACCGGCCGCGCCGCCGACCGCCTGGCGGGCGCGGCGCGCCAGCTTGGCCAGGCGCATGCGCGGTTGCTGGTGCAGCGGCGCAACCGGCTGGCGTCTGCCACGGCGCAATTGCGCGCGCTGGATCCGGGCAACACGCTGGCCCGCGGCTACGCCATCGCGCGCGACGAACAAGGCCGCATCGTGCGGGACGGGGCCGCGCTGACGGCGGGGCAGGCGCTGGACCTGAGCTTCGCGCAAGGCGGCGCCGAAGTCGCGGTCACGCGCAGCCGCGAGACGCGCGAGGCTTCCTGAAAGAGGGCGGTCGCGCGCCCTTGAGGGCGCTGCCATGAGCACATGCTTCAGGTAATGAGCAGATGCGTCCCTTAACCCCGCGCGGGCGGGGGGTTAACGCGGTATCCTCAGTAGTTGCCGATACAATTGAACGGCTTGATCGTGCACTCAACAGAAGGAACCTCACATGGCACATACTCTTCCCCCCCTGCCTTACGAACTGGACGCACTGGCTCCGCACATCTCCAAGGAAACGCTGGAGTTCCACTACGGCAAGCATCACCAGACCTACGTCACGAACCTGAACAACCTGATCCCGGGTACGGAATTCGAAACGCTGTCGCTGGAAGACATCGTCAAGAAGTCCTCGGGTGGCATTTTCAACAACGCCGCCCAGATCTGGAACCACACGTTCTACTGGAACAGCCTGGCTCCCAAGGCCGGTGGCGCTCCGACCGGCAAGCTGGCTGACGCCATCAACGCCAAGTGGGGCAGCTTCGACGCTTTCAAGGAAGCCTTCAACAAGTCGGCCGCCGGCAACTTCGGTTCGGGCTGGACCTGGCTGGTCAAGAAGGCAGACGGCTCGGTCGACATCGTCAACACCAGCAACGCCGCCACCCCGCTGACCACGGCCGACAAGCCGCTGCTCACCTGTGATGTGTGGGAACACGCCTACTACATCGACTACCGCAACGCCCGTCCCAAGTACCTGGAAAACTTCTGGGCGCTGGTGAACTGGGAATTCGCGGCCAAGAACTTCGCCTGATAGGCAAAGCCAGGCCCGCCGCGGCGTCAGCGTCGCGGCTCCTGCTGAGCAACCCCTCGCGCAAGCGTGGGGTTTTCTTTTTTGTTCAGGAAAAATTCAGCCTGCGAAATCCCTGTCGATTGTCGAATTCATTGCGGGGAAATAACGAACAAACCGGCTTTTCTTCCGGGTAATCCCTAGGTTTGCCAACCACTATCGTTGGCCCCGGTCGGCGACTGAACCACGGGGTCCACGGCCGCGGCATGCCCGCGATAAACCGTGGTACTTACAGGGAAGGGAAGCATGTTGCGGTTATTTTCGGGTTTGCGCATCGGCGCGCGCCTGTCGGGCGCGTTTTTGCTGGTGGCGGTGATAGGCGGTGCGATAGGAGGCTTTGGGGTCTGGGGCCTGGCGCGCATCAATGAAATGAATGACCGGCTTTACGACACCGAGCTGCGCGGCATCTCGGACATCAAGGAAGCCAACATCAATCTGATCTACGCTGGCCGCGCCCGCACGGGCTACCTGGCCGCGTCCACGGACCAGGAACGCCAGTCGCTGCGCAAGCAGTTCGACGACGCCGTTGCAACCATGGACGACTTGCGCGAAAAGGCCGCCGCCAACTTCTATTCGGAAGAGGGCAAGCGCCTGCTGGCACAGTTCACCGAGACCGAGCAGGTCTGGAAGCGCGAATCCGCCGCTTTCTTCGCCGCCGCCCAGGCCCGGCCGCTGACCCAGGCCGACCCGCAAGTGGCCGCGATCGAGGCGCGCGTGATCGCCTCGTCGCAAAAGCTGGATGATCTGATGACGACCCTGGCGAAGGCCAAGGAAAACGTCGCGGCGCAAAGCGTGCAGGCGGGCACGGACCTGTATGAAACGCTGCGCGCCGTCATGATCGTCCTCGCCGTGGCCGGCGTCGCGATCGGCATGCTGCTGGGCTGGCTGGTGACGCGCGGCATCGTGCGTCCGCTGGAACAGGCCGTGATGGCCGCGCGCCAGGTCGCGGCCGGCGATCTGACGACCGACATCCAGGTTGCCACACGCGACGAAACCGGCGACCTGATGGGCGCGCTCAAGACCATGAACGCGAGCCTCGCGCGCATCGTCAAGGACGTGCGCGACGGCTGTGAGAGCATCGCCTCGGCGTCTTCGCAGATCGCCCAGGGCAACGCCGATCTGTCGCAACGCACCGAGGAACAGGCCTCGTCGCTGGAGGAGACCGCGGCCTCGATGGAGCAACTGACGAGCACCGTCCAGCAGAACGCCAACAACGCCAGCGAAGCTGACCGCCTGGTCAACCAGGCTTCCAGCGTGGCCGTGCGCGGCGGCGAAGTGGTGGAGGGCGTGGTCCAGACCATGAGCGCGATTTCCGACAGCTCGCGCCGCATCGCCGACATCACGGGCGTGATCGACGGCATCGCCTTCCAGACCAACATCCTGGCGCTCAACGCCGCCGTGGAAGCGGCGCGCGCGGGCGAGCAGGGCCGCGGCTTCGCGGTGGTCGCGGGCGAGGTGCGCACGCTGGCGCAGCGCTCGGCGGTGGCCGCGAAGGAGATCAAGGCCTTGATCGATGAGTCGGTCACGCGCGTCGAGGGCGGCACGCGCCAGGTCGACGAAGCTGGCCGCACCATGCGCGAAGTGGTGGACAGCGTGCGCCAGGTCGCCACGCTGGTGCGCGAAATCGCCAGCGCTTCGGAAGAGCAATCCGCCGGCATCGGCCAGGTCAACCAGGCCGTGGCGCAGATGGACACCGTGACCCAGCAGAACGCGGCATTGGTGGAAGAGGCGGCCGCCGCGGCGGCCAGCATGCAGGAACAGGCCACCCGCCTGGCCCAGGAAGTGCGCCGCTTCAAGGTCGAAGCAGGCGGCGGATCGGCGCGCGAAGCCCAGGTCCGTCTGGTGCAGGCGGTGCCCGCGGCGCCGCGCAAGACGGCCGCGCCCGCGGCGCGTCCCGCGCTGGCGCAGGCCTCGGACGACGACTGGTCGACCTTCTGATCCCGCGCTGTGGGCTGCCGGTCAGGTGGGAGTGGTAAGGTTAGCCACTTTCAACCGCGCCGGCTTCGCCCATGAACCTGCCCGACCCCCTACGCCGGCTGCTGGCCGGCCCGCGCCGATGGGCGCATCGCAAGGTGCGCCAGATCAACCGCCTGTCGCGCAAGAGCGTGCAGATGGGGCTGCTGCTGGGGGGCGCCGGCCTGGTGGCGCTGATGTCGCTGGGCTTCGCCTATCTGGCCGACAAGGCGCTGGAATGGAACCGCGAGTGGGTCGCCTACAACGGCTGGCTGGCCTTGCTGGTCCTGCCGCTGAGCCTGGCGGCCTTGCGTTGGCTGACCCTGCGCTTTGCGCCCAATGCGTCCGGCAGCGGCATTCCCCAGGTCATCGGCGCCTTGTCGCTGCCGCCGGGCGCCAGCCAGAACAGCCTGGTGGCGCTGGGGCAGACCCTCTGGAAGATTCCTCTCGCGTTCGGCGGCATGCTGGCCGGCGCCTCGATCGGCCGCGAAGGGCCGTCGGTCCAGGTTGGCGCCGCGCTGATGCTGGCCTGGGGCGACTTCTGGAAACGGCGCGGCGTGCAGCTGCGCGGCTTTCACGCCAATGAACTGATCGCTGCCGGCGCCGCGGGCGGCCTGGCCGCCGCTTTCAACGCGCCGCTGGCCGGCGTCATTTTCGCCATCGAGGAACTCGGGCGCGGCACCGTGCTGCGCTGGCAACGGCTGGTGCTGATCGGCGTGCTGGCCTCGGGCTTCCTGGTCGTGGCCGTGGTGGGCAACAACCCGTACTTCGGCGTGTTCGGCGGCGCGCCGCTGACCCATGGCATGGTGATGTGGGTGGCCATCTGCGCGGCGCTCAATGGCGCGCTGGGCGGCATATTCGCGCGCCTGCTGGGCAAGGGGGCGGCCGGCAGCGCGCCCCAGTCCTGGCGCGCCTGGATCCGCGCCCATCCGATCTGGACGGCCTTCATCATGGGCCTGATCCTGGCCGTGATCGGGCTGGCTACTGCCGGCAGCGTCTACGGCACGGGGTATGGCGTGGCCGCGGATCTGTTGTCGGGCAAGGACACCGCGCCCGCCAGCTTCGGCCTGGCCAAGCTGGCCGCGACGGTCGCCTCCTATTGGGCGGGCATACCGGGCGGCATCTTCACGCCGGCCCTGACCACCGGGGCGGGCATCGGCCATCACATCTGGCAATTGGCGGGAGAGGGCGTGGATCACCGCGTGCTGGTGCTGATTTCGATGGCCGCCTTCCTGGCCGCCGCGACCCAGGCGCCACTGACCGCCAGCGTGGTGGTCATGGAAATGACGGGCAGCCAGCCCATGCTGTTCTGGCTGCTGGTGGGCTCCCTGCTGGCCTCGGGCGTGTCGCGCCAATTCTGCCCGCAACCGTTCTATCACATGGCCGCCGGGCGTTTCCGCAGGCAGGCCATCGTCGACGCCGGGCGTGCCGCCAGGCCGCCTGCGGCGTGAGTCCGCAGGCCAGGTCCGCGCCTTGCCGCGGTGCACGCGGCGCGCACCGGCGTGGTGAACAGCCGTTGGACACTGTCCGTGCAGCGGACATCCCGCGTGCGCACCAACTTGGCGCGAAAGCGCTGCGTTAAGATCGGCCGATCCGGATTTTTTCTCACTGACTTCGAGCTTCCCATGACCGTGCATGCTTTCATTTGTGATGCGATCCGCACCCCCTTCGGCCGCTACGGCGGCGCGCTGGCTTCCGTGCGCCCCGATGATCTCGCTGCCGTAGCCATCAAGGCGCTGGTGGCGCGCAATCCCGGCGTGCGCTGGGAAGAACTGGACGACGCCATCATGGGTTGCGCCAACCAGGCGGGCGAAGACAACCGCAACGTGGCCCGCATGGCCACGCTGTTGGCCGGCCTGCCGATCGAAGTCCCCGGCGCCACCGTCAACCGCCTGTGCGGTTCGGGCCTGGACGCCATCGGCGGCGCCGCCCGCGCCATCCGCGCCGGCGAAGCCGGCCTGATGCTGGCCGGCGGCGTGGAAAGCATGAGCCGCGCGCCCTTCGTCATGGGCAAGGCCGACAGCGCGTTTTCGCGCAACGCCGCCATCTATGACACCACCATCGGCTGGCGCTTCATCAACAAGCTGATGAAGGCGCAATACGGCGTGGACTCGATGCCCGAAACGGCCGAGAACGTCGCCGACGATTTCAAGATCAACCGCGAAGACCAGGATCTGTTCGCGCTGGCCAGCCAGCAGAAGACCGCGCGCGCACAGAAGGAAGGCTTCTTCGACGCCGAGATCGTGCCGGTGTCGATTGCCCAGAAAAAGGGCGACCCGATCATCGTCAGCAAGGACGAGCACCCGCGTGAAACCACGCTGGAAGCGCTGGCCAAGCTGAAGGGCGTGGTCCGCGAAGGCGGCACCGTCACCGCCGGCAACGCCTCGGGCGTCAACGACGGCGCCGCAGCGCTGCTGCTGGCCGACGAAAAGGGCGCCGCCCGCCATGGCCTGACCCCGCGCGCCCGCGTGGTCGGCATGGCCACGGCCGGCGTCGCGCCGCGCATCATGGGCATCGGCCCGGCGCCCGCCACGCTGAAGGTGCTGGCCCAGACCGGCCTCACGCTTGCGCAAATGGACGTCATCGAACTGAACGAGGCGTTTGCCGCCCAGGGCCTGGCCGTGCTGCGCCAGCTGGGCATCGCCGACAACGACCCGCGCGTGAACCCCAACGGCGGCGCGATCGCCCTGGGCCACCCGCTGGGCGCCAGCGGCGCACGCCTGGCCACCACCGCAATCAATCAGCTGCACCGCACTGGCGGCCGCTACGCGCTGTGCACCATGTGCATCGGCGTGGGCCAGGGCATCGCGCTGATCATCGAACGCGTGTAATCGCCTGGCGCGCAGCAGCTACGCTGCGCGCTGGAACGAAAAGGGAGCCTGCAAGGCTCCCTTTTCATGTCTGCCGGCAGGCTTGCCTCAGGGCAGGCCGTCCAGTTTCTTGCCGGCCTGGATGCCGTGCCGTTCGAACCAGCCCTGAGCCATCTCCAATGCGTAGCGCACCGGCTTCTTGGCGCAGTGCGGGTCTTCGGTCTGTGGCGCCATGTCCTCAATGTTGACGATCGTGCCATCGTCGGCGATAAAGGCAATCGAGAGCGGCAGGATGGTGTTGCGCATCCAGAAGCACTGCACGTCGGGCTGTTCGAAGACGAACAGCATGCCGTCGTTGCCGGGCAGCTCCTTGCGGAACATCAGGCCGTCGCGGCGGGTCGCTTCCGTGTTCGCGACTTCTGCGCGGATAATATGGATGCCGGCCGAAAGCTGGGTGGTGGGTAGCGGGGCTTGCGGGCCTGTCTGCTGCGCGCCGGCCGCTGCGGGCAGCGCCATTGCGATGGCTGCCAGGGCGGGAGCCAGGGCTTTCGGCAGGAGGTTTCTGAAGAACGCTGTCTTGAACAACGTGAGGCTGACAGGATTTAAAACGGCGTTCTTGGGCATGACCTGGCGCAATGAATGAAAAATAACAAGGCGGGGCCCGAAAGCCCCGCCTGAATAATGGCGCAACCTTACCGTTGCGCTTTAAGGGTAACTCAGGCAGCCGTGATATTAAGCGCCTGTTTGCCTTTGGGCCCCTGAATAATCTCGAAGGCCACTTTCTGGCCTTCTTTCAGGGTTTTAAAACCATTCATCTGGATGGACGAAAAATGGGCGAACAGATCTTCACCGCCGTCGTCGGGCGTAATGAAGCCGAACCCCTTTGCATCGTTGAACCATTTGACGGTGCCCGTCGATTTGGGATTGTCCCCTTGGACGGCGGTTGCGGTCGTATCAGACATGCGGACTGCCTCATTGAATCGTATGTTGACGAAGGGCATCGCGGCCTAGACCCCTGTCCCCCCTCCGGCTTCCTGGCAGATTTTCGGTGCTTTGAAAACCCCAGAATGCGTGGATAATGCGCCGCTTTTCTTTGCGGCGTCAAGTATGGAAACTACGCATTTCTACGTGTAATTTTCCGTAAGTTACACGCTAGCCGTCCCCCGTTTAAATAGAATAGCGGCCCTATGAGTTCTACCTTGGATACCCAGCATGATTTGGCCGTCGAGAAGGCTCCGGCGCGCGCCGCGCCGCCTCCGATGTACCAGGTCCTGCTGCTGAACGACGACTACACCCCAATGGAGTTTGTCGTGAAAGTACTGCAAAAGTTCTTCAATAAGAATCACGAAGAGGCTACGAGGATCATGTTGCAGGTGCATCACGAAGGGCGTGGTGTATGCGGGGTTTATCCCCGGGACCTCGCCGCCACGCGCATTGCGCAAGTGGCCCAATACGCGCGGGCGCGCCAGCACCCCCTGCAATGCGTGATGGAACCCGTCTGAACCCCAGAATCAATGCGCCGCCTGTCATGGCGGCGTTGTGTTGTCCGGTTATTTTGTTTTGATAGGCAGTATCCGCGTACCCGAGAAGCGCGCGGAATGATCAGGTCGGCAGCTCCGCCGCTTAGGAGCGGTGCGTCTGCATTTGAGTAAGCGGGAGATTTACCGTGAGTGGAAAGATAAGCAAGGCCTGGCTGGCGACAGCCGGGGTCGTTGTATTGGCCGGCGCCATCGGCGTGGGCTGGTGGATGGGCAAGGAGCGTCAGCCCGCCAATCCGGCGCCAGCCGTCGTGTCGCAGCCTGCGGCCACGGCGGGTGGCGGCGATGCCAAGCCGGCATTGCCCGCCAGCGCGGTGGTCGGCGCGGCCGACCCGTTTGCCGCGCTTTCCTGCCAGCCGCGCCAGTACAACGATACGCTGGCGCTGGCGGTGACCTTCACGCAGCCGGTGGACGCCAAGTCCGACCTGGACAGCTATCTGCAAGTGACGGACACGGGCTCGGCTTCCGACAAGGACAGCGAATCGGCCGCCAGCAACGGCGACCAGCCCGCCTCGGTCCGGCCGGGCGACTCGGCGCCCAAGGGCAAGATCCTGAAGGGCAACTGGGTGGTGGGCGACAACCCCCGCATGGTCTATTTCCCCTACGTGCAACCGCAGCGTTCCTACGCGATCTCCGTGCGTGCCGGGCTGCCCGGCGCGGGCGGCATCAAGCTGGCGGAAGCGTCGAATTGCGAGGTGAACACGCAGGCCATGCCGCCGTCGTTCTATTTCGCCAGCCGCGGCGTGGTGCTGCCGGCCGGCCAGAATGGCGGCCTGCCCGTGGCCACGGTGAACGTCTCCGAAGTGGACGTGCAGTTCCTGCGCGTATCGCCTGAGCGCGTGCCTGAACTGTTCGACACCGTGCTGGGCATCGGCCGCAGCACCGGCTCCGGAGAAGAGGAAGACAGCGGCGACGAAGAAGACAACTGGCGCTATTCCGACAACCGCAGCCTGAAGGGCTCGGTCAGCAACTGGGACCTGGACCGCCTGAACTCGCTGACGACCAGCGTCTATCAAGGCCGTTTCGTCACCGACGACAAGCCCAACCGCCGCCATGTCACATTCCTGCCGGTCGAAGGCATCAAGGAACTCCAGGAGCCCGGCATCTACTTCGCGGTGATGAGCCAGCCCGGCCGTTTCCGCTACGAGTACCAGGTGACGTATTTCTACGTCAGCGACATCGGCCTGCACGCGCGCCGCTACAGCGACCGCATCGAAGCCTATTCGGTATCCCTGAAGAGCGGCACCGCCATCTCGGGCGCCGTGTTCGAACTGGTGGACGGCGCAGGCAAGTCGCTGGCCAAGGCCGCGGCCGACGGCCAGGGCCATGTCCGCTTTGACGGCAGTTTCGCCAATGCGCGCGTCATCCGCGCCTCGCGCGACAAGGAAATGACGGTGCTGGCCCTGGGCGAACCCGCCCTCGACCTGTCCGAATTCGACACCGGCGGCCATGTTTCCCGCCCCAACAACCTGTTCGTCTACGCCGGCCGCAACCTGTACCGCCCCGGCGAAACCTTCAACGTCTCGGTTTTGCCGCGCGACCTGGACGGCCGCATGCTGGCGCCGTCGCCCCTGACCGCCACCATCAAGCGCCCCGACGGCCGTACGGTGCTGAGCACCTTGTGGCAACCCCAAAAGGATCTGCCCGGCTATCTCGAGCGCAGCATCGATCTGCCGCTGGACGCGCAGACCGGCACGTGGCTGCTGGAATTGCGCGTGGACCCCGCGTCGCGCGCGCCGGACGCGTCCTGGAAGTTCCAGGTCGAGGAATTCCTGCCCGAGCGCATGAAGATGGCGCTGACCTCCGACCAGGAGGTGCTGTCGCCGGAGGAAACGCTGACCGTGGACGTGCAGGGCGATTATCTCTACGGCGCGCCCGCCGCCGGCAACCGCCTGCTGTCCAGCTTCCAGGTCAAGCGCGACCGTTTTGCGCTGCCCCAGCAATGGCCTGGCTTCATCTTCGGCGACGTTGCCGACGATGCCCGCCGTCATTTCGAGGAACTGCCCGAAACGGCCCTGGACGACAAGGGCCGCGGCCAGCTCGAGGTCGATCCGCGCACCGGCGGCACGCGTTCGCCGATGAAGGTGAGGGTGTCGGCCAGCCTGCTGGAATCCGGCGGCCGTCCGGTGGTGCGTTCGATCGAGCGCAGCGTCTGGCCCGCCGACCGCCTGATCGCCGTGCGTCCGCAATTCGACGGCGACGTGGCCCGCGAAGGCGCGCCCGCCGGTTTTGAAGTGCTGCGCGTCGACGCGCAGGGCAAGATTGCGCCGCTGGCGCAGGCGCAGATGCGTCTGTACCGTGAAGATCGCCAGTACTACTGGCGTTTCGACGACCAGCGCGGCTGGAACAGCGGCTACACCGAAACCGAGGAATTGCTGGATTCGCGCGAGATCGCGCTGAACGACCGCTCCCAGCTGACCGTGCCCGTGAAGTGGGGCCGCTATCGCCTGGAAATCGCCGATCCCGAAACCGGCCAGACCCTGCGTTACCGCTTCTACGCGGGCTGGAACGCGCAGGACTCCGACGCCATGGGCAATCGTCCCGACCGCGTGCAGATGAAGCTCGAAGGCGTGCCGGCCAAGCCGGGCGACACGGTCAAGCTGACCCTGACGCCGCCGCATGACGGCCAGGCGCTCATCACCGTGGAAGGCGACCGCATGCTGTGGTCCACCTGGGTGGCCGTGAAAGCGACCGGCACGCAGGTCGAGATTCCGGTCGACAAGAGCTGGAAGCGCCACGACCTGTACATTGCAGCCGCCGTGTTCCGTCCCGGCAGCGAGGGCGACCGCGTGACGCCGGCGCGCGCGCTGGGCCTGACCTTCCTGCCCATCGCCAGCGCTGACCGCAAGCTGGACGTAAAGCTGACGGCGCCGCCCAAGGCAGTGCCCGAGACCAAGGCGACCGTGCGCGTCAAGGTCGACGGCGCTTCGGGCAAGCAGGCCACCGTGACCCTGTCGGCGGTGGACGTGGGCATCCTCAATATCAATCAGTACAAGACGCCCGACCCGCTGGACTACTTCTTCGGCAAGCACCGCTACGCGCCCGAATTGCTGGACATGTACGGCAAGCTGATCGAGAAAATGGACGGCACCAAGGGCAAGCTGAAGTGGGGCGGCGACGCCGCCATGCGCGGCGACAGCAAGAGCCTGCCCAAGAAGGTCAAGCTGGTGGACCTGTTCTCCGGTCCGGTCAAGCTGAACGAGCAGGGCGAGGCGGACATCCCGCTGGACCTGCCCGACTTCAACGGCACGCTGCGCCTGATGGCGGTGGCCTTCACGCCCGACAACTACGGCAGCACCGACACCGAAATGGTGGTGGCGGCGCCCATCGTGGCCGAGCTGAACACGCCGCGCTTCATTACTCCGGGCGACCAGGCAGCGATCGCGCTGGACGTGACCAACCTGAGCGGCGCCGAACAGAAGGTGACGGTCAAGCTGGAAGCGCTGGACCCGCTGGCCATCGTCGACGGCGTCAAGACCGTGACCTTGAAGGACAAGCAGCGCACCACGTTGCGCTTCACCGCCGCCACCACCGGTTCGTACGGCCTGGGCCTGATGCGCCTGACCGTCGACGGGCAGGGCGGCGGCAAGCCCGTGCGCATCGTGCGCGAATCCGTGCTGCAGGTGCAACCGGCCTACGCGGCCGAGCGCCAGGTGCGCCGCCTGCGCCTGAATCCGGGCGAAGCCAACGCGCCGCAGGCGTCGTGGATCGCTTCCTACTATCCGGACTCGACCACGGTCAGCATGACGGTTTCGAACCGTCCGCCGATCAACGTCAACCGCCTGGTCGAAGGGCTGCTCAACTATCCCTACGGCTGCACCGAGCAGACCATCAGCGCGACCCTGCCGTGGGTCATGCTGGATGAGGCCGCGGCCAAGCAGTTCGGCCTCAAGCCGCGTACCAAGGTCGAGCGCGACGCCAAGGTGGCCGGCGCGATCGGCCGCCTGGCGGGCATGCGCAATGCCGCCGGTTCGTACAACCTGTGGAGCAGTTCGTCCTCGCGCGACGTGTGGCTGACGGCCTACGCCGTCGGCTTCATGCAGGACGCCCGCGACAACGGTTTCGAAGTGCCCGAGGCCTCGCTGGACCGTTCGCGCCAGTGGCTGCTGGAGCAGGTGCAGCAGAGTTCCGGCGCATTCGGCACCTGGTCGGCCAACCTGAAGCGCGGCGTCGAATCCGGACGCTACGATTCCAGCGACGCCAACATCCTGCGTGAGGACCACCGCCGCTTCGCCGGCCTGGCCACTGCCGCGCTGGCGCTGGCGCGCGACAAGAAGGCGCCGCTGTCCACGGTGCGCCAGCTGTACGACAACTACCAGGAGCGCGCGCGTTCGCCGCTGCCGCTGATCCAGCTGGCGGCTGCGTTCAAGCTCATGGGCGATGAAGGGCGCATGAAGAGCGCGCTCGACCAGGCCGTGGCGCGCGAGTACGGTCTCAACAACCGCCGCAACTCCGGCTATTACGACGAATGGCTGGGCGACTACGGCAGCGGCGTGCGCGACTACGCGCTGGCCTTTGCGATCGCCGACAAGTACGAGCTGCGCCACGAGCGCCTGGACAACCTGCTGACGCAGTTGGCCAGCCGCCTGGGCAACCGTTCGTACCTGTCGACGCAGGAACAGATGTCGCTGTTGCTGGCCGCCCGCGCCCTGGGTGGCGACAAGGCCACGCCCTGGTCCGCCACGCTGACCGTCAACGGTTCCACCAAGGCGCTCGCCGGCGGCACCAGCGACCAGACCGTGTCGCTGTCGGCGGCCGACCTGGCCGGCGCGCAGCTGCTGAACACCGGCAACCAGTCCCTGTTCGTCGAATACGACATCCAGGGCAGCCCGACCACCGCGCCCGCGCCGCGCAACGACGTGATCCAGCTCAAGCGCGGCTGGTACCGTCCGGACGGCCGTCCGTGGGATGGCGGCAGCCTGCAGACCGGCGATATGCTGGTGGTGTGGGTGCAGGCCAGCGCCAACCAGAACATTCCGGATGGCTTGCTGGTGGACCGCGTGCCGGCGGGTTTTGAAGTCGAAAACCTGAACCTGTCGCAAAGCCCCGAGATGCAGGAATGGACGATCGGCGGACGCCGCGTGGCCGAAGCCATGTCCGATCCCAACATCAAGCACCGCGAGTTCCGCGACGACCGCTATGTGGCCGCGGTGTCGCTGGGCCGCGGCAAGGTGGACGTGTTCTATCTGGTGCGCGTCGTGACGCCGGGCCGCTACGCGGTGCCGTCGACGGTGGCCGAAGATATGTACCGGCCTGAAATCCGGGGTGTAGGCGAGCAATGGAGCACGGTAGAGATCCGCGACCGCGGCGCCAAGCGTCCTTGACCCCCGCCGCCACCCCCGTGGCGGGCGCCTCGCGCGCCCGCCGCTGGCGGCGGCGCGGAATCTTCGCGGCCAGCGCGTTGTTTGCGCTGGCCGCGTTGTTATTCACGCTGGACCGCCTCTATCCCTTGCCGCCCGTGGATTCGGGCGGCGCCGCCGTGGTCGTGGCCGCGGACGGCACGCCGCTGCGCAACTATCCCAGCCGCGACGGCATCTGGCGCTATCCGGTCAAACCCGACCAGGTGTCCGAACGCTATCTGGAAACGCTGCTGACCTACGAGGACCGCTGGTTCTACTGGCACCCGGGCGTCAACCCGGTGGCGATGGCGCGCGCCGGCTGGCAATGGGCCACCAACCGCCGTATCGTGTCGGGCGGCTCCACCCTGACCATGCAGGTTGCGCGGTTGATCGATCCGGAACTGGCCGGCAAGCCCTCGCGCTCGATGTCGGCGAAGCTGCGGCAGGCCTGGCGCGCCATCCAGCTGGAAATGCACTACAGCAAGGACGAGATCCTGTCGCTGTACCTGACCCACGCGCCCATGGGCGGCATCGTCGAAGGCGTGGAGATGGGCTCGCGCCTGTGGCTGGGCAAGCCGGCGCGCGACCTGAGCCCGGCGGAGGCGGCGATGCTGACCGCCTTGCCGCAGGCGCCGTCGCGCCTGCGGCCGGACCGTCATCCCGAGGCCGCGCAGGCCGCGCGCGACAAGGTGCTGGACCGCATGGTCGAACTGGGCCGCTGGACCCCGGCCGAGGTGGCCGACGCCAAGATCGAGAACGTGGTTGCGCCGCCGCTGCGGGCGCGCTGGCTGGCGCCCCTGGCCGCGCAGCGCCTGCTGCAGGAAGCGGGCAGCCAGCGCAAGGCCGGCCGGCGCCCGGGCGAGCGGCCCGCCGTGATCACGTCCACCCTGGACGCGGACATGCAGGCGGCGGTGGAGCGCATGCTGCAGGACCGGGTGGACGGCCTGCCGCCCAAGGTATCGATGGCCGTGTTGGTGATGGACAACGATACGCTGGAGGTCAAGGCCTATGCCGGCTCCGCCGACTTCTCCGACGAAAGCCGGGCCGCCCACGTGGATATGGTGCGCGGCGTGCGTTCGCCGGGCTCCACGCTCAAACCCTTTCTGTACGCGCAGGCGCTGGACGAAGGCCTGATCCACTCCGAAAGCCTGCTGATCGACGCGCCGATGTCGTTCGGCGGCTACGCGCCGGGCAATTTCCAGGCCGCGTTCGCCGGCCCGATCAGCGTGGCGCAGGCCCTGCAGCGTTCGCTCAACGTGCCGGCGGTGGACCTGCTGGATCGCGTCGGGCCCAGCAGTTTTGCCTCGGTCATGCTGGCCGGCGGGGTGCGGTTACGTTTGCCCGCGGGCGCGGAACCGAATTTGAGCTTGATTTTGGGCGGGGGCGGCACCACATTGGAAGAACTGGTGGGCGCTTACCGGGCCCTGGCCCGCGGGGGCGTCTCCGGGCGGCCCCGGCTGCGGCCGGAGCAGCCGCGGGTCGAGTCCCGTATGATGAGTCCTGGGGCGGCCTGGATCGTCCGTGACATTCTGGAGAGCGGCGGCCATCCTGACCGGCCGTTCTACCAGTCGGGCAGTCCGGCGCGGCAACTGGCCTGGAAAACCGGGACCAGTTTCGGATTCCGCGACGCCTGGGCCGTTGGAGTGACCGACAGGTGGACGATGGGCGTCTGGGTCGGCCGTCCGGATGGTACGCCCAACCCCGGATTTTTCGGGGCAAACGTGGCGGCGCCGCTACTGCAGGATATCGTGGCGGCCTTGCCGGAAGGCGCTCAGCAGGTCCGCGTCAGGCCCGGAACGGTGCAGGCCGCGGTGACATGCTGGCCCCTGGGTTACAAGCTCGGCAGCGTGCCGTCCGGCGAATGTCCGGAGCAGCGCGCGGCCTGGGTGCTGAATGAAACGGCGCCGCCGTCCTTTGCCGGCTACGCCGATGCCTCGCGCGGACCGCTGCGTCTGGGCGGCGTGGCCAGCGGCTCGGTGCTGCGGCCCGTGCCGGGCGGGCGCGAAGTGGCGCTGGATGTGGATGTGCAGGGAACAGAAGGCGAAGTATGGTGGATGCTGGACGGGCGCGTGGTTGGCCACGGCGCGTCGGGTCATCCGTTTAAATTAGTGTTGGCCATGGACGGCCGGTATACGCTTACCGTCATGGATGCGCAAGGCCGTCACGACAGAGTGGTTTTTGAAATCTCTGGCGTTACGCCATGATCGGCATAGAATATGAATCGTGTATTTGCCCGCTTCGATGCGTTACGGAGGAAGCGTGATTTCTCAAGAGCTTGAAGTCAGCCTGCATATGGCTTTCGTCGAGGCCCGTTCGGCCCGGCATGAATTTATTACCGTCGAGCATCTGCTGCTGGCGTTGCTCGACAACGCTTCGGCCGTTGAAGTGCTGCGCGCCTGCGCCGCGAACCTGGACGACCTGCGCCGCAATCTGCGCCAGTTCGTCTCGGAGAACACCCCGGTGATCCCGAGCGGCGCCGAGGTCGACACGCAGCCCACGCTGGGATTCCAGCGTGTGATCCAGCGCGCCATCATGCATGTATCCGCGGGAGGCACCGGCAAGAAGCCGGTTACCGGCGCCAATGTGCTCGTGGCCATTTTCGGCGAAAAGGATTCGCACGCCGTGTATTACCTGCAGCAGCAGGGCGTGACGCGGCTGGACGTTGTCAATTTTCTGTCGCATGGCATTACCAAACAGCCCCAGGTGGAGTCCGCCGCCGTGCAGAAAGAGCAGCAGACCAATGGTGAAGAGCAGGGCGAATCGCGTCAGTCGCCGCTGGACCAGTACGCCACCGACCTGAATGCCGCCGCGTTGGCGGGCCGCATCGATCCCCTCATCGGACGCGAGCACGAAGTCGAGCGCGTGATCCAGGTGCTGTGCCGCCGCCGCAAGAACAATCCGCTGCTGGTCGGCGAGGCCGGCGTGGGCAAGACCGCGATCGCCGAAGGCCTGGCCTGGCGCATCACGCGCGGCGAAGTGCCCGAAATCCTGCAGGCCGCCCAGGTCTTTTCGCTGGACATGGGCGCCTTGCTGGCGGGCACCAAGTACCGCGGCGATTTCGAGCAACGCCTGAAGGGCGTGCTCAAGCAGATCCGCGGCAACCCCGACGCCATCCTGTTCATCGACGAGATCCATACGCTGATCGGCGCCGGCTCGGCATCGGGCGGCACGCTGGACGCATCCAACCTCTTGAAGCCCGCCTTGTCTTCCGGGCAGCTCAAGTGCATCGGCGCGACCACCTACACCGAATACCGCGGCGTCTTTGAAAAAGACCACGCGCTGTCGCGCCGTTTCCAGAAGATCGACGTGGCCGAACCCAGCGTCGAACAGACCGTGCAGATCCTGCGCGGCCTGAAGAGCCGCTTCGAAGAGCACCACAGCGTGCGCTACTCGTCCGCCGCCCTGTCGGCCGCGGCCGAACTGTCGGCGCGCTTCATCAATGACCGCCATCTGCCGGACAAGGCCATCGACGTGATCGACGAGGCCGGCGCCGCGCAGCGCCTGCTGCCGCGCTCGCGCCAAAAGAAGGTAATCGGCAAGGTGGACATCGAGAACATCGTGTCCAAGATCGCGCGCATTCCGCCGCAGTCCGTCTCCAACGACGACCGCAGCAAGCTCGCGACGCTGGACCGCGACCTGAAGACCGTGGTCTTCGGCCAGGACAACGCCATCGAAGCCCTGTCCGCCGCCATCAAGATGGCGCGCTCGGGCCTGGGCAAGCCGGAAAAGCCGATCGGCGCCTTCCTGTTCTCCGGTCCCACCGGCGTGGGCAAGACCGAGGTCGCGCGCCAGCTGGCTTTCACGCTGGGCGTGGAGCTGTTGCGTTTCGACATGTCGGAATACATGGAGCGGCACGCGGTGTCGCGCCTGATCGGCGCGCCTCCGGGCTACGTCGGTTTCGACCAGGGCGGCCTACTGACCGAGGCCATCACCAAGCAGCCGCACTGCGTGCTGCTGCTCGATGAAATCGAAAAGGCGCACCCGGATGTGTTCAACATCCTGCTGCAGGTCATGGACCACGGCACGCTGACCGACAACAACGGCCGCAAGGCGGACTTCCGCAACGTCATTCTCATCATGACGACCAACGCGGGCGCCGAAACCTTGAACCGTCCGTCGATCGGCTTCGCGAATTCGCGCGTGGTGGGTGACGAAATGGCGGAAATCCGCCGCATGTTCACCCCCGAGTTCCGCAACCGCCTGGACGCGATCATCCCGTTCGCGCCGCTGGACCGCGAAATCATCCTGCGCGTGGTGGACAAGTTCCTCATGCAGCTGGAAGACCAACTGCACGAGCGTCGCGTGGAAGCCATCTTCACCACGAGTCTGCGCGAGCATCTCGCCAAGGAAGGGTTCGATCCGCTCATGGGCGCACGTCCCATGCAGCGCCTCATCCAGGACACCATCCGGCGTGCGCTGGCCGACGAGCTGCTGTTCGGCAAGCTGGTCGATGGCGGCACGGTCACGGTCGACCTGGACGAGGAAGGCAAGGTCAAGCTGGACTTCGACGAGAACGGCAAGCCGCCCTCGTCGGATGCGCCTGACAAACAGGAAGTCGAACTGGTCGACTAGGCGACTCAATGACCGCGGACCGCCAGCCGCTGATCGAGTGCGAGCACTGCGCAAGCATCTATCGCCGGCATCAGCTTGAACCTGGCGAGACCGCCAATTGCGCCCGCTGCGGCGCCACCTTGTGGCGTTACAGCGGGCTTACTTTGTCCAATTGGCTGGCCCTCGCCATTGCCGCCCTCATCGTGTTCGGGGTGGCCAACGCCTATCCCGTCGCTTCGATGTCCGTGCAGGGCATGGTGCAGCAGGCGTCCTTGCTGGACGCCATTTTCATCACCTGGCGGCAGGACCACTGGGTCGTCGCCATCATGACCGGCATGGCGGGCTTCGCGTTGCCGATGCTGCAGCTTTCCGTGTTGCTGTGGGTGTTGGGGCCGCTTTCGCGCGGCCGCGAGCCCCTGGGCTTCCGTACCGCGATGCGCCTGTTGGGCTTTCTGCGGCCCTGGTGCATGGTTCCGGTGTTCCTCCTGGGCGTGCTGGTGGCTGTGGTGAAGCTGGCGGGCATGGCCGCCGTGACTCCAGGCATCGGGCTGGTCGCGTTCGGCATCCTGACCATCCTGTTGACGATGCTGGGGCGGCTGTCGCCGCATGTGCTGTGGCGCTACGCCGAGAGTGTGGGCGTGGTGCCGGTGCATATACCCCAGACTGCGCCGGACACGGTACTGACCGGATGTCATGTCTGTGGTCAGGTGCAGGGGCTGCCCCGCGCGGCCGACCCGGAAGAACACCACCACTGCGTGCGTTGCGACGCCCTGGTGCATTTCCGCAAGCCCGATCATCTGGCACGCACCTGGGCGCTGTTGCTGGCAGCCGTGGTGTTCTATATCCCGGCCAACGTGCTGCCGGTGATGCAGGTCAGGTCGGTGCTAGGCGACAGCGCCCATACCATCCTGGGCGGCGTGGTTGAACTGTGGGATATGGGCTCCTGGGATATTGCGCTGATCGTCTTCATCGCCAGCGTGGCGGTGCCGCTGACCAAGCTGCTGGCGCTCATGCTGTTGCTGTTGACGGAACAGTGGCGCAGCACCACCAACCTGCGCCCGCGCACGCGCCTGTATCAAATGGTCGAGTTCATCGGCCAATGGTCGATGCTGGATGTTTTTGTCGTTATATTGCTGGCGGCGTTGGCGGATTTCCAGGGCTTGATGGAAATCAGCGCCGGCGCGGGTGCGGCGGCGTTCGGGCTGACCGTGATCCTGACCATGTTGTCTGCCATGAGTTTCGACCTGCGCCGCAGTTGGGATCTGGAAGGACAAAGTGAAATAGAATCGCCGCCAGTGGAAGGCGGGCGCCAGCCGGCGTCTCTTGCCGGCAAGGAAATGGGCTAGGAAGCGCCGCGGCTTCCGTCCACGAACAAGGAAGAGTAGATGTCCGAGCAAGCACCCGGATCCGGTGAAGAGAAGTTCGCGTCACCCGCGATCTCGCGCAAGAAGAAGAGCCGGATTTCATGGATCTGGCTGGTGCCCATCGTAGCGGCCCTGATGGGCCTGTCGCTGGTCGTGCGGACCTGGATGCAGGCGGGGCCCGACATCTCGATTTCGTTCAATACTGCAGAAGGGCTGGAAGTCGGCAAGACCCAGCTGCGCTACAAGGACGTGAACATCGGCGCCGTGAAGTCCATCGGCTTCAACGAAGACCGCACCAAGGTGGTGGTGCGGGCCGAGCTGTCCAAGGATGTTTCCGATCTGGCCCGCGAAGGTACCAACTTCTGGGTGGTGCGCCCGCGTCTGGACGTGAGCGGCGTGTCCGGCCTGGGCACGCTGCTGTCCGGCGCCTATATCGGCGTGGACGCGGCCGAAGGCAAGGACAGTTCCAAGAAGGCTACCAAGCTGCATTTCGAGGGCCTGGAGGTTCCGCCGGCGGTTACGCATGACCGCGCCGGCAAGCGTTTCAAGCTCAGGGCCTCTGATCTGGGCTCGCTCGATATCGGCTCGCCCGTGTACTTCCGCCGCATCAACGTGGGCCGCGTGATCGGCTACGCGCTGGATGAAACCGGCAAGGCCGTGAACGTCGAGGTGTTCGTGGACGCGCCCAACGACAAGTTCGTGACCCAAGGCTCGCGCTTCTGGAACGCCAGCGGCGTCGACTTCAGCGTCAACGCCGACGGACTCAAGGTACGCACGCAATCGCTGGTGTCGATGGCGGTGGGGGGCGTCGCTTTCGAACCGGTCCTGACCACGCGCGATTCGGGCAAGCAGGCGCAGGCCGACGCCCAGTTCGACCTGTACGCGACCGAGGCGGCCGCCAAGGCCAATCCGGACGGCGAGGCCTTCCCGATCCGCATGCGTTTTGACCAGTCGATCCGCGGCCTGACGGTGGGCGCGCCCATCGATTTCAGCGGCATCACGCTGGGCAACGTCACGCAGATCAACATGGACTTCGATCCGATCGCCAAGCGCTTCTATTCGCTGGTGGACGCCACCCTGTATCCGGAACGCCTGGGGCGCGTGTTCGAAGAAGTGCGCGATCGCGCAGCCAAGGATGGCGACCTTGCCGGCAATCGCCTGCTGGGCGGCATGATCAAGCACGGCCTGCGCGCGCAGCTGCGCACCGCCAACCTGCTGACCGGCCAGCTGTACGTGGCGCTGGACGACTTCCCGAACGCGAAGCCGGTTGAGTTCAAGGTCTCGGATCCGGCCATGATTCCGACGGTGCCCGGCAACCTGGACCAATTGCAGCAGCAGATCAGCAACATCGTCGCCAAGATCGAGAAGATTCCGTTCGACAAGATCGGCGAGGACCTGCGCACCACGCTGGCCAGCACCTCCAAGCTGATGAACCGCCTGGACAAGCAGGTCGCGCCTGAAGCGCAGAACATGCTCAAGCAGGCCAAGGAATCCATGGCGCAGGTCAACGCGCTGCTGGCCTCCGATGCCTCCTTGCCGGTCAACACGGAGAAGGCGATGCAGGAACTTGGCCGCGCGGCCCGTTCGCTGCGCGCCCTGGCCGACTTCCTGCAAGCCAACCCCGAGGCCTTGTTGCGCGGCCGCGGCCCAGACCCGATCCCCGGCGCCGGTCCTGTCAGGAACTGAACCCCATGAATAGACGCCCATTCCCCCGCGCCCGCCAGGCGACTCCGAGTTCCGAGCAGCCGCGATCCGCGGCCCCCCGTTTGCGTCCGCTCCTGTCCTTGCTGGCTTTGTCGGCGGCGCTGGCTGGCTGCGGAGCGTCTGCGCCCGTGCACTATCACACCTTGCAGGCGCCAGCGGCCCAGGCGCCGGCCGCCGGCGTGGCGCCCGCCAGCTTCCTGATCGAGGTGCAACCGGTCAACATTTCGACGCAGGCGGACCAGCCGCAGCTGATGGTGCGCAGCGGCGAGGGCAGCTTGGCCGCGCTGTACTCCGAGCGCTGGAGTTCGCCGCTGGGCGACGAGCTGCGCGGCGCACTGTCGGACGCGCTGAAGCGCGAGCTGGGCGCCCTGGACGTGCAACTGGTCAAGCCCGGGCCGGGCGCCGCGGTCTGGCGCGTGCAGACCGACGTGCAGCGGTTCGAGCTGGAGCCGGGCCGCATGGCCCAGCTCGATGCGACCTGGCGCGTGCGGCCGGTCAACATGAAGGGTTCCGGCCTGCTTTGCCGCAGCGTGGTGACGGAACCGGTGACGGAAGAGGGCGTGCCGGCCATGATCGCCGCGCAGCAGCGCGCCGTGGTCAGCCTGGCCGGCGCCATGGCCTCGGCCATACGGGGGCAGACCCCGGCGGGATCGGGCTCGGTGCAGATGCTGGGCTGCGCGGCGCTCAAGGATTGATCGTCCAGCCAAAAATCCCGCCTGATCTCAAATGGTTAACCTAGGGTTAACCATAGTGCAAAGCAAGTTGCAACCTGTCTAGCATACGGTCCTACCCATACCGGGTCCCGCAAGGACCCGGTACTACCTTTGCCATGCGACAGGAAGCAATCTCTTATGGCCAGCACGACCCTAGGCGTTAAAGTCGACGACGCGCTCCGCGACCGGCTGAAGGCCGCCGCGCAAAAGCTCAACTGCACGCCGCACTGGCTGCACAAGCAGGCGATCCTTTCCTACCTGGACAAGATCGAGCGCGGCCACCTGCCCGCCGAGATGTCGCACCTGGGCATGGACGCGGGCGGCGAGGACGAGGCGGGCGAGGGCCATTCCGCGCCCACGCCGCCGTTCTATGAATTCGGCCAGGACGTGCAGCCGCAGTCGGTGCTGCGCGCGGCCATCACCGCCGCCTACCGGCGTCCCGAGCCCGAGTGCGTGCCGCTGCTGCTGGGCCAGGCCCGCATGCCCAATCTGGAAAAGATCCACGCCATGGCCGCCGATCTGGTCCGGAAGCTGCGCGGCAAGCGCAGCGGCGGCGGGGTGGAAGGGCTGATCCAGGAGTTCTCGCTGTCCAGCCAGGAAGGCGTGGCGCTGATGTGCCTGGCCGAAGCGCTGCTGCGCATTCCCGACCGCGCCACGCGCGATGCGCTGATCCGCGACAAGGTGGCTCGCGGCGACTGGAAGTCGCACATGGGCGGCTCGCAATCCCTGTTCGTCAACGCCGCCACCTGGGGCCTGATGATCACGGGCAAGCTGGTGGCCGTGAGCAGCGAACAGTCGCTGTCCAAGGCGTTGACCCGGCTGATCGGCAAGGGCGGCGAGCCCTTGGTGCGCAAGGGCGTGAACATGGCCATGCGCATGATGGGCGAACAGTTCGTGTCGGGCCAGACCATTTCCGAAGCCCTGGCCAACAACCGCAAGATGGAAGCCCGCGGCTTTCGCTATTCCTACGACATGCTGGGCGAGGCCGCGACCACGGCCGAGGACGCCGACCGCTATTACGCCTCGTACGAGCAAGCCATCCACGCCATCGGCAAGGCCGCGGCCGGCCGCGGCATCTATGAAGGCCCGGGCATCTCGATCAAGCTGTCGGCGCTGCATCCGCGGTATTCGCGCGCCCAGCGCGAACGCGTCATGGCCGAACTGCTGCCGCGCGTGAAGGCGCTGACCGTGTTGGCGCGCAGCTACGACATCGGCCTGAACATCGACGCCGAGGAAGCCGATCGCCTGGAGATCTCGCTGGACCTGCTGGAGGCGCTTTGTTTCGAGCCCGAGCTGGACGGCTGGAACGGCATCGGCTTCGTCATCCAGGCCTACCAGAAGCGCGCGCCCTTCGTGATCGACTACGTGATCGACCTGGCCCGCCGCAGCCGCCATCGCGTGATGGTGCGCCTGGTCAAGGGCGCGTACTGGGACAGCGAGATCAAGCGCGCCCAGGTCGACGGCCTGGAAGGCTATCCGGTCTATACCCGCAAGGTCTACACGGACGTGGCCTACCTGGCCTGCGCTCGCAAGCTGCTGGGCGCGCCGGAAGCCGTGTTCCCGCAGTTCGCCACGCACAATGCCTACACCCTGTCCGCGATCTACCAATTGGCGGGGCAGAACTATTACCCGGGCCAATACGAGTTCCAATGCCTGCACGGCATGGGCGAGCCGCTGTACGACGAAGTCGTGGGCGCGCTGTCGCAGGGCAAGCTCAACCGTCCGTGCCGCATCTACGCGCCGGTCGGCACGCATGAAACGCTGCTGGCCTACCTGGTGCGCCGCCTGCTGGAAAACGGCGCCAACACCTCGTTCGTGAACCTGATTGGCGACGACAGCATTCCGGTCGAGCAACTGGTGGCCGACCCGGTGGAAGCCGCCGCGCGCATCGCGCCGCTGGGCGCGCCGCACGAGAAGATTCCGCTGCCGCGCGAACTCTATGGCGATCCGCAGGAGGGCGCCCGCGCCAACTCGGCGGGCCTGGACCTGAGCAACGAGCATCGGCTGGGTTCGCTGTCCGCGGCCCTGCTGGCCAGCGCCGCCATGCCGTGGCGCGCCGGCCCCATGCTGGGCGAGGGCGAAGGGGCCTGGGATGCCTCGCGCGCCATGGAAGTCCGCAACCCCGCCAATCTGCGCGACGTGGTGGGCCACGTGGTCGAAGCGCAGGCAGACGAGGCCGAGATCGCGCTGCGCGCCGCCGCCAATGCCGCTCCCATCTGGCAATCCACGCCGGTGGCCGAACGCGCCCAGTGCCTGCGCCGCGCCGCGCAATTGCTGGAAGAGCAGATGCAGACCCTGCTGGGCCTGATCGTGCGCGAAGCCGGCAAGTCATTGCCCAACGCCATCGCCGAGGTGCGCGAGGCCGTGGACTTCCTGCGCTATTACGCCGACCAGGCCGAAACGGAATTCAGCAACGACACGCACCGCCCGCTGGGCACGGTGCTGTGCATCAGCCCCTGGAACTTCCCGCTGGCCATCTTCACCGGCCAGGTCGCGGCCGCCCTGGCCGCCGGCAACACGGTGGTGGCCAAGCCCGCCGAACAGACGCCGCTGATCGCCGCGCAAGCCGTGGCCATCCTGCGCGCGGCAGGCGTGCCTGCCGGCGCCGTGCAGCTGCTGCCGGGCCGCGGCGAAACCGTGGGCGCGCAGCTGGTCGCAAGCCCCGGCGTGCGCGGCGTGATGTTCACCGGCTCCACCGATGTGGCGCGCATCATCGCGCGCACGCTGGCGGACCGCCTGGACGATGCCGGCCACACCATTCCGCTGATCGCCGAAACGGGCGGCCAGAACGCCATGGTGGTGGATTCCTCGGCCCTGTCCGAACAGGTCGTGTTCGACGTGTTGACCTCCGCGTTTGATTCGGCGGGGCAGCGCTGTTCGGCGCTGCGCGTGCTGTGCGTGCAGGAAGACAACGCCGACCACGTGCTGACCATGCTGCGCGGCGCGATGCGCGAACTGAGCGTGGGCAACCCCGACCGCTTGTCGGTGGACGTGGGGCCGGTGATCGATACGGAAGCGCGCAACGGCATCCAGCGGCACATCGAAACGATGCGCACCGCGGGCCATCGCGTGGACCAGGTGGAACTCAACGGCGAATGCCGCCACGGTACTTTCGTGCCGCCGACCATCATCGAAATCGACCACATCAGCGAATTGACGCGCGAAGTGTTCGGGCCCGTGCTGCACGTGGTGCGCTACCAGCGCGATGAGCTCGACGCCTTGCTGGATGCCATCAACGGCACCGGTTACGGCCTGACCTTCGGCGTGCACACCCGCATCGACGAGACCATCGCACACGTGACCGGCCAGGTTCATGCGGGCAATGTCTACGTCAACCGCAATATCGTGGGCGCGGTGGTGGGCGTGCAGCCCTTCGGCGGCGAAGGCTTGTCCGGCACCGGCCCCAAGGCCGGCGGTCCGCTCTATATGTACCGTCTGCTGGGCACGCGGCCGGCCGGTCTGCCGCCGGCGCTGGACGCGGCGGCGGCGCTGCCGCAGCGCATTGCGCTGCCCGGGCCGACCGGCGAGACCAATACCTATGTGGTCGAGCCGCGCGGCGCCGTGTATTGCGTGGCCGCCACCGAAGCGGGCGCGCGGGCGCAGTGGTCCGTCGCCAGGTTGACCGGCAACCATGCCTGGTTCGCGGACACGCCCGCGGCGCAGGCGCTGCTGGCGTCGCTGGACGCCGGCCAGCAGGAGCAGGCGGGCATCCTGGCCGACGATGAGGTCGACCAGGCGGACTATCAGGCCGTGCTGTTCGAAGGCGACGGCGACGCGCTGCAGGCGCTGAACCAGCGCATCGCGCAGCGCCCGGGCGCCATCCTGTCGGTCCATGGCCTGACCCCCGACGCGATCGCGGCGGGCGCCGGCTACGTGCCGGAACGCCTGCTGGCGGAGCGCTCCGTCAGCGTCAATACGGCAGCGGCGGGCGGCAACGCCAGCCTCATGACCATAGGTTGAGTCTGATATAGGACTACCCTCAGGCATCCAAGGGTTATCTCCAATATCGGGCGAGGTTGCACTGGAACGAAAATCCGGTCGCACCTTAAATCCGGAAGTCGCAACCCGGCTTCCGGATTTTGCAGAATATGCGTGCGCAAGCTCCCGCTACATCGGGCTTGCCGTAGTGAAAAACCAAAAGCCTGGCTAAAAGCTCAGGTATAACAAGGTCTTAAGTCCGACACTCGGAGGATACCCATGAAGTTCCGCACCACTTTGAAGCTTCTCGCCGCCAGCATCGCCGCCGCCGGCATGGCCGCCTCCGCGCAGGCTGCCGACGTCAAGTTCGGTTTTGCCGCACCGCTCACCGGCCCGCAATCGCACTATGGCGAGGACATGCAGAACGGCCTGAACCTGGCCCTGGAAGAAGCCAACAAGAAGGGCATCAAGGTCGACGGCGAAACCGCCAAGTTCGTGCTGGTGTCGCGCGACGACCAGGCCGATCCGCGCGTGGGCGTGCAGGTTGCCCAGCAGCTGGTCGACCAGGACGTGGTCGGCATCCTGGGCCACTTCAACTCGGGCACCACCATCCCCGCCTCGCGCGTCTACCATGAAGCCGGTCTGCCCCAGATCGCCATGGCGACCTCGCCTGAGTACACCAAGCAAGGCTACGAAACCACCTTCCGCATGATGACCAGCGACACCCAGCAGGGCGCCGCGGTCGGCAAGTTCATGGTGGAAAGCCTGAAGGCCAAGAAGGTCGCCATCATCGACGACCGCACCGCCTACGGCCAGGGCCTGGCCGACGAGGTCGAGAAGGCGGTCAAGGCCGCAGGCGGCCAGGTCGTGCGCCGCGAGTACACCACCGACAAGGCCAACGACTTCACCGCCATCCTGACCAACATCAAGGGCTCGGCGCCCGACGCCATCTTCTACGGCGGCCTGGACGCGCAATCCGGCCCGATGAAGCGCCAGCTGGCCACCCTGGGCCTGAAGGCGCCGCTGGTTTCGGGCGAAATGACCCGCAGCGACACCTTCATCAAGCTGGCCGGCGACGCCGCCGACGGCACCTACGCCTCGCTGGCCGGCGTGCCGCTGGACAAGATGGCCGCCGGCAAGGACTTCGAGCAGCGCTATCAGGCCCGCTTCAAGAAGGCCCCCGGCGTCTATGCTCCCTACGCCTATGACGGCGCCTGGAACATGATCACCGCCATCGAGCAGGCCGGCTCCGCCAAGCCCGAGAAGTACCTGCCGGCGCTGGCCAAGCTGAACCGCAAGGGCGCCACCAGCGAGCACATTTCCTACGACGCCAAGGGCGACCTGAAGGAAATCTCGGTCACCATCTACGAAGTCAAGAACGGCAAGTGGGAGATGGTTGAGACGATGGTCAGCCAGGCCAACTAAGGCGGCTGGACCGGGGCGGGAAGGCGGCTGCGCGCCGCGTCCCGCCCGTATTGCAGCGTGCGCGCCGTCAGGCGCGCGCCACGCGCGGCGCCGTGGCAGGCCTAGGGCCGTCACCGCAAGATACGCGCGATTTTTCCAGGCTTATTCAGCGGCCCCTATGGATATCTTCATTCAACAACTGATTAACGGCGTCACGCTAGGCAGCGTGTACGCCCTGGTCGCCCTGGGCTACACCATGGTGTACGGCATCATCGGGCTGATCAACTTCGCCCATGGCGACGTCGTCATGATAGGCGCGATGGCGGCGACCACCATCGCCATCTCGCTGGTGGGCGGCGATCCTTCCACGTCCGCCT
Source organism: Achromobacter sp. PD1 (assembly GCF_048541815.1). Taxonomy (NCBI): domain Bacteria; kingdom Pseudomonadati; phylum Pseudomonadota; class Betaproteobacteria; order Burkholderiales; family Alcaligenaceae; genus Achromobacter; species Achromobacter sp. PD1. Next base: position 3,456,991 of record NZ_CP183349.1, on the reverse strand, counting down.
TCGTGGTGCTGGGCGTCGGCCTGCTGGTGTCCGTGCCGCTGTGCATGGCCGTGGGCTGGACCGCCGAGCGCGTGGCCTACCGGCCGCTGCGCCGCGCGCCGCGCCTGGCAGCGCTGATCACCGCCATCGGCGTGTCCATCATCCTGCAGAACGTGGCCATGATGGGCTGGGGCCGCAACTACCTGAACTTCCCGCAGGTGCTGTCGCCGCAGGTGTTCGAGATTGCCGGTGCGCGCATCAGCTCGCTGCAGATCGCCATCGTGGTGATCGCGGCGCTGATCATGGGCGGGCTGCTGGCCGTGGTGCACAAGACCCGCCTGGGCACGGCGATGCGCGCCACCGCGCAGAATCGCGAAGTGGCCGGGCTGATGGGCGTGAACATCAACACCGTGATTTCGGCGGCCTTCCTGATCGGCTCGGCGCTGGCCGCGGTGGCCGGCATGATGGTCGCCACCTATTACGGCGTGTCGCAGTACACCATGGGCTTCATGCTGGGCCTGAAGGCCTTCACGGCCGCGGTGCTGGGCGGTATCGGCAACCTGGTCGGCGCCATGGCGGGCGGCCTGTTGCTGGGCATCATCGAGTCATTGGGCGCCGGGTACATCGGCGACCTGACCGGGGGCTTCCTCGGCAGCCATTATCAGGACGTGTTCGCGTTCTTCGTGCTGGTGCTGGTGCTGATCTTCCGTCCGTCCGGCCTGCTGGGCGAACGCGTGGGAGACCGGGCATGAACGCAACCCTGAAAAGCAGCGGGTTTTCGACCCGCAACCTGATCGGCATCGCGCTGATCGGCGTGGTGCTGGCGGTGCTGCCCTTCGTGATCGGCATGGCCGGCCAAAGCTGGGTGCGCATCCTGAACTTCGCCCTGCTGTACGTGATGCTGTCGCTGGGCCTGAACATCGTGGTGGGCTTCGCGGGCCTGCTCGACCTGGGCTATATCGCGTTCTACGCGGTGGGCGCCTACACCTGGGCGCTGCTGGCTTCGCCGCATTTCGGCCTGCATCTGCCGTTCTGGGCGATCCTGCCGATCGCGCTGGCGGTGGCCTGCCTGTTCGGCGTACTGCTGGGCGCGCCCACGCTCAAGCTTCGAGGCGATTACCTGGCCATCGTGACATTGGGCTTCGGCGAGATCATCCGCATCTTCCTGAACAACCTGAATGCGCCGGTCAACATCACCAACGGACCGCAGGGCATCAACCGCATCGACACGTTCAAGGTGGGCGAGTTCGCCTTCGGCCGCACGGAAAGCCTGCTAGGCATCCGCGTGACCGGACCGGAGAAGTACTACTACCTGCTGCTGGCGCTGACGTTGATCATCGTGGTGGTCTGCGTGCGGCTGCAGAATTCGCGCATCGGCCGCGCCTGGGAAGCGATCCGCGAAGACGAAATCGCGGCCAAGGCCATGGGCATCAACACGCGCAACATCAAGCTGCTGGCGTTCGCGATGGGCGCGTCCTTCGGCGGCGTGGCGGGCGCCTTGTTCGCTTCGATGCAGGGCTTCGTCAGCCCCGAGAGCTTCTCGCTGATGGAATCCATCTCCATCCTGTGCATGGTGGTGCTGGGCGGCATGGGCCACATCCCGGGCGTCATCCTGGGAGCCTTGATCCTGGCCGCGCTGCCCGAATTCCTGCGCGCGGTGGTCGAACCGGTGCAACACATGCTGTTCGGCGCCGTGGTGCTGGACCCCGAGGGCATACGCATGTTGCTGTTCGGCCTGGCCATGGTCTGCGTGATGCTGTTCCGTCCGGCCGGCCTGTGGCCGTCGGCGGTGCGCAAGCGTGAACTCGCAACCAAGACCCAGGGAGGCGGAGCATGAGCAAACTGCTGCAAGCCCAGGGACTGGGCAAGCGCTTCGGCGGCCTGCAGGCGCTGTCCGACGTCAGCTTCGACATCGAGCAGGGCGAGATCTACGGCCTGATCGGCCCGAACGGCGCGGGCAAGACCACGCTGTTCAATGTGCTCACCGGCCTGTACATCCCGGAAGAGGGCAGCTGCACCTTCAATGGCGAATCCATGTCCGGCAAGAAGCCGCATGAAGTCGCCTACGCGGGCCTGGCGCGCACCTTCCAGAACATCCGCCTGTTCGCCAACCTGAGCGCGATCGAGAACGTGATGATCGGCCGCCACATGCGCACCAAGTCAGGCGTGTTCGGCGCCGTGCTGCGCACGCGCGGCACGCGGGCCGAAGAGGCCGCCACCGAAGCGCGGGCGCAAGAGCTGCTGGACTATGTCGGCATCGGCCATCGCGCCAACGACGTGGCGCGTTCGTTGCCCTACGGCGACCAGCGGCGCCTGGAGATCGCGCGGGCCTTGGCCACCGATCCCAAGCTGCTGGCGCTGGACGAACCGGCGGCCGGCATGAACGCATCGGAAACCGTGGTGCTGCGCAAGCTGGTCGAGAAGATCCGCGCCGACGGCATCACCGTGCTGCTGATCGAGCACGACATGAAGCTCGTCATGGGCCTGTGCGACCGCGTGCTGGTGCTTGAATACGGCAAGGTGCTGTCCATGGGCAAACCCGCCCAGGTGCAGCGCGATCCCAAGGTCATCGAAGCGTATCTGGGCGCCGGCGCCGCGCAGGATCCGCAGATTCATCAGGAGCGCCCGGCATGACGGCAGCAGCATCCCAACCCCTGCTGGAATTGCGGGGCCTGCAGGTTTCATACGGCGGCATCCGCGCGGTGCGCGGCATCGACCTGCGCGTGGACGAAGGCGAGCTGGTCTGCCTGATCGGCGCCAACGGCGCCGGCAAGAGCACCACGCTGCGCGCCATCTGCGGACTGGTGCCGCTGGCGGGCGGCGAAGTGGTCTACGGCGGCCAGTCCGTCGGCGGCCAGAAGTCGCATGAACTGGTGCGCCGCGGCCTGGTCATGGTGCCGGAAGGGCGCGGCATCTTCGGCCAGCTCACCATCGAGGAAAACCTGGCGATGGGGGCTTACATCCGTCGCGATGCGGCCCAGATTCGCCAGGACACCGACCGCGTTTTCACGCTGTTCCCGCGCCTGGCCGAGCGCCGCAAGCAGGCGGCCGGCACGCTGTCCGGAGGCGAACAGCAGATGGTGGCGATGGGCCGCGCGATGATCGCGCGCCCCAAACTGCTGCTGCTGGACGAGCCCTCGATGGGGCTGGCGCCGCTGATGGTGGAGAAGGTCTTCGAGGTGGTGCGCACCATCGCCAGCGAAGGCGTGACCATCCTGCTGATCGAGCAGAACGCGCGCCTGGCCCTGGAAAACAGCCATCGCGGCTACGTGATGGAATCGGGCGAGATCATCCTGTCCGGTCCCGCCGGCGACATGCTGCACGACCCCAAGGTGCGTGCGGCCTATCTGGGCGAGTCCGAGTAGGGCGCGGCCAGGATCCCGGGGGCGGGGCTTCGAGTTGGCGGAGGTCAGGGTTCTTTAGCCGCCAAGGCAGCCCTGCGCCATTCCGATGCTCGCCCCGATGGGGCTGCGCTTCGGATGGCTCCGGGCCACCTCGGCTGACAGTCGCCTAATGCATTGGTCTCAGCCCCCGTTCATGGGCAGATGCCGTGAGCCGGTGGCCGGGCGGAGGGATCCGAAGCGCAGCCCCACCGGGGCGAGCATCGGAATCCCGCAGCCCGGACGCCGGCGACTCAAGAACCCCGTCGCACAAAACCGAGACGGCAGGGCTTCGAGCTTGCAGATGTCAGGGTTCTTTAACCGCCAAGGCAGCCCTGCGCCATTCCGATGCTCGCCCAAATGGGGCTGCGCTTCGGATCGCTCCGGGCCGCCTCGGCTGACAGTCGCCTAATGCATTGGTTTCAGCCCCCGTTCATGGGCAGATGCCGTAAGCCGTTGGCTGGACGGAGGGATCCGAAGCGCAGCCCCACCGGGGCGAGCATCGGAATCCCGCAGTCCGGACGCCGGCGGCTTAAGAACCCCAGCCGTACAAAACCAAACGCCATCAAATCAGCCAAAAATGTCCTAGGCCGGCGCGCGTTCACGGTCCACGGCAGTGACCACGCCAGCCTCGATCAATGCGTCGATTTCCTGCTGGCCGTAGCCGAATTCCCCGAGAATCGCGATGCTGTCCTCGCCCAGCCGCGGCGCCGCGCGGTGGTATTGCGCGGGAGTGGCCGACAGCTTCACCGGCATGCCTACCGTGCGCACCGTGCCCGCGACCGGGTGCTCCTGTTCCACCACCATGCCGCGCGCCAGCGTCTGGGGGTGCGACAGCGCTTGAGCGATGGAATGCACCGGACCCGCGGGCACGCCGGCATCGTCGAATACGTCCAGCCATTCCTCCGCGCTACGCGTCTTCAGAATGGCGGACATTTCCTCCACCAGCTGATCGCGGTTTTGCATGCGGTCGCGGTTGCGGGCATAGCGGGTATCCTCGGCCCATTCCGGCTTGCCCAGCGCCTGGGTGATGCGCTGCCAGTTCTTCTCGTTGGCGCCGCCGATGATGATCCAGTCGGTGGCGGTGGGGAAGGCCTGGTAGGGCGCGCTCAGCACGTGCGCCGATCCCGTGGGGCCGGGCGACACGCCGCTGCCGAAATAGATGGCGGCATGCCAGTACAGCTGCTGCAGGCTCGCTTCCAGCAATGACGTTTCGACGATCTGGCCTTCGCCGGTGCGCTGCTTGTGCTGATAGGCGGCCAGCACGCCGAAGGCCGCCAGCAGACCGGCGTTGATGTCCGCGACGGAGTTGCCGGTGCGTAGCGGCGGCCCGCCAGGTTCGCCGGTGATCGCCATCAGGCCGGAGAAGCCCTGCGCCACCAGGTCGAAGCCGCCCTTGTCGGCATAGGGGCCGGTGGTGCCGTAGCCCGACACCGCGCAGTAGATCAGGCCGGGGTTCTCCTGGCGCAGCCGTTCGTAGCCCAGGCCCAGTTTTTCCATGGTGCCCTTGCGGAAGTTCTCGGTCACCACGTCGGCGTCGCGGATCATGCGCAGCAGCACCTTTTTGCCCTCGGGGTGCTTCAAGTCCAGCGCGATGGCGCGCTTGTTGCGGTTGAGCATGAGATAGGGCGCCGAGATGCCGTTGATCTGCGGGTCGCGGTACTGGCGCGAGTCGTCGCCGCCGTCGATCTTTTCGACCTTGATGACGTCGGCGCCCATGTCGGCCAGCATCATGCCGCAGGTCGGGCCGGCCATGATCTGCGACAGCTCGATCACGCGCATGCCGGCGAGCGCGCCGGCGGGGCGCGGGGTATCGCCCTGGGTATCGTTATGCATGAGTCCTCCTTGCAATGGGGTTCAGCGGGCGTTGAATTGCGGCTTGGCCTTGGCCAGGAAGGCCTGGTAGCCCGTGCGGAAATCCTCGGTGTCGAAACAGTCGAAGGCCTCGTCGCGATCGGCGTCGGTCAAGGCCTTGCCGTTCACCAGGTTGCGGATGAACTTCTTGTGCCAGCGCGCCACCAGCGGCGCGCCATCGGCGATGCGGCGGGCGGCGGCCTGGGCTTCGGAGGCGACCTGGCTGTCGGGCGCCACGCGCGTGACCACGCCCAGGCGCAGCGCTTCCCGCGCGTCGAAGATGGTGCCTTCCAGCAGCACCTGCAGCGCGGCGGTCGGACCCACCAGGCGCACCAGCGGCGCCAGTTCCGAGTACGACATCACCAGCCCCAGGTTCTTGATGGGCACGCCGAAGCGCGAGCTCTCGCCGCAGATGCGGATATCGGCCAGGCTGGCGATCTCCAGTCCGCCGCCCACGCAGATGCCGTGTATCTGCGCCACCACCGGATGGCGGCAATTGCCGATGGCTTCTATGGTCCGGCGCATCACGGCGCCGTACTCGATGGCCTGGCGCTTGTTGCTGCGCGCGGTCTCGAATTCGCTGATGTCGTTGCCCGGAGAGAAGGCTTTCTCGCCCGCGCCGCGCAGCAGCACGCAGCGCACGCTGTCGTCGGCGTCCAGCTCCAGGAAGACGTCGCCCAGCAGCCGCCAGCTATCTATGGTGAAGGCGTTGAGCTTTTCAGGGCGGTTCAGCACCACGGTCGCGATGTCGCCGTCGCGCTGGCACAGGATGGGGGATGCGTCGGAAGTGGGGGTAGCGCTCATGGTGTTCCTTTGCGTGGGCGGGGGCGCACCCCCGCCGGGTTGCTGCGGGCTTACTGCTTGGTCAGGCCCAGGCTGGCGGTGAGCTTGCCGTACTTGCTCCATTCGTCCTGCACATAGCTGGCAAAGGCCGCGGGGGTGGCCGGGCCGCCGCCCAGTTCCATGCCCTGGTCGGCCAGCTTGGCCTTGATCTCGGGATCGGCCAGCGTCTGGCTGAGCGCCTGGTCGAGCTTGTCCAGCACCGGCTTGGGCAGCTTGGCCGGCGCCAGCACCGCGTACCACTGCACGATGTCCAGGCCCTTGATGCCAGACTCGGCCAGCGTCGGCACGTCGGGCAGGCGCTTGCTGCGTTCGGTGCTGGTCACGGCCAGCGGGCGCAGCTTGCCGGCCTGGATCTGGTTGATGGCGCCGGGCAGGGTATCGAAGTTCATGTCCACGCTGCCGCCCAGCAGATCGGTCATGGCCTGGCCGCTGCCCTTGTACGGCACATGCTCCATGCTGACGCCCGCGATCTGCGAGAAGCGCGCGGCGCTCAGGTGCTGCGGGCTGCCCATGCCGGAAGACGCGTAGGTCAGCTGCTTGGGTTTGGCGCGGGCGTCGTCCACCAGGTTCTGCACGCTGGCGTAGCTGTGCTTGGCCGGATTCACCACCAGCACGTTGGGTACCGATCCGATGTAGCGCACCGGCGTGAAGTCCTTGATCGGGTCGACGTTGGACTGCACCACATAGGGCGCGGCGACGGTCGACTGCATGTTGGCGAGCAGCAGGGTGTAGCCGTCCGGATCGGCCTTGGCCACGAAGTCGGCCGCGATCAGTCCCGAAGCGCCGGGTTTGTTCTCGACCACGACCTGCTGGCCCAGCAACGCCGAAAGGCGGGCGGACAGGATGCGTGCAGACACGTCGGTGCCGCCGCCGGGCACGAAGCCGACGATCAGGCGTACCGGCCGTTCCGGCCATTTGGATGCGTCCTGCGCCAGGGCGGGACTGGCGGCGGCCAGGCCGGCAGTCAGCGCCAGGGCGCCGGCGCAGGCGCGAGCGTGCTTGTGCATGTGGGTCTCCTTTGGTGGTTGTCAGCCTGCCCGCGTGTTGCTTGCTCTATGATGGGGTCAGGTTGGTATGCCTTTGGTGTTTGGTATACCAGATACAAAAATAGTCGAATTAGCGAGTGGCAACAACTCATGGCTAACCCTGAAGTTATGGACCAGTCCGTCCCCGATTTGGCCATCCATCACCCGACGCTGCCGGCCGTGGTGGCGGAAAAACTGCGGCAGCTGATCATTGACGGCACCTTCAAGCCGGGCACCTGGCTGAACGAGCGGGACCTGTGCGATCAGCTCAAGATTTCACGCACGCCGCTGCGCGAGGCCTACCGCATGCTGGCTTCCGACGGCCTGGTGACCCTGCAGCCCAAGCGCGGCGCGATGGTGATCGAGCTGTCGACGGACGACGTCGAGAACATCTTCGACGTGCTGTCGGTGCTGGAGGGGCTGGCGGTGCGCAGCGCCGCCGAGCGCGCGACGGACGCGGAACTGGCGCATATCGCGCAACTGCACGCGCAGATGCTGCAAGGGTATGAACAGCGCGACATCCGCGCGTATTTCGCGGCCAGCATGGGCACGCATATCGCCATCAACCGGGCGGCGCACAACCCGGCGCTGACGCATTCCTACGATCGCTTGAACCTGCAGGTGCAGGCGCTGCGCTACAAGTCGAATTTCGATATCGACGAATGGACGGCGGCGGTGGCCGACCACGAGGCCTTTGTGCAGGCGCTGATGCAGCGCGACGGCGAGCTTGCGGAGTCGCTCATCCGCAAGCATGTGGGCAGCAAGAAGACCTACAACTTGCGCGGGCGCGCGGGCGGGGCATCCAAGGCTTGAAGAGTTCTGTCATCTGCGCGGACAGCGCGGGCCCAGGGCTCGACTGTCCGACTGCGGGCGCATTCAGGCTGGCTGCGCCACCACGCGCTTCCTGCCTATCATCAGTGCGATGACGGCGGCGATCAGGCCCGTCATGCCGGAGATGACGAAGGCCATCAGGTAGCTGCCCTGCGCTTCGCGCACGGCGCCCGCCATCCAGGCGGCGCTGGCCGCACCCAGCTGGTGGCCGGCGACGATCCAGCCGAACACGATGGAAGCGTCGCGCTCGCCGAAGGCTTCGGTCGTCAGGCGCAGCGTGGGCGGCACCGTGGCGATCCAGTCCAGCCCAAAGAAGATGGCGAAGATCGACAGGCTGTAGAACGAGAAGTCGGAATAGGGCAGGTAGATCAGCGACAAGCCGCGCAGGCCGTAGTAGACGAATAGCAGCTTGCGGGGATCGTAGCGGTCGGTGAGCCAGCCGGACGCCGTGGTGCCGATCAGGTCGAAGATGCCCATCAATGCCAAGAGGCCCGCGGCCTGCACCTCGGGCATGCCGTGGTCGCCGCAAAGCGCGATCAGGTGCGTGCCGACCAGGCCGTTGGTGGTGAAACCGCAAACGAAAAAGGTCGCGAACAGGAACCAGAAGGTGCGCGTGCGCGAGGCCCGCGCCAGTGCGCCGAAGGTGGCCGCCAGCATGCCGGTGCGCGGCGCGGCAGGCGCGGGCGGCGCATGCGGATCGCTGCCGAAGGGGACCAGCCCGACGCTGGACGGGCGGTCCGGCACCAGCCACCAGGCCAGCGGCACCAGCGCCGCCGCCGCGGCCGCGACCGTCCACACCACGCGCGTCCAGTCGCCCGACGAGGCCAGCGCCGCCAGCACCGGCAGGAACACCAGCGTGCCGGTGGCGGAACTGGCGGTCAGCAGGCCCATCATTACGCCGCGGTGCTTGGTGAACCAGCGGTTGACGACGGTGGCGCCCAGCACCACGGCGACCGCGCCGGACCCCAGGCCCGAGAACACGCCCCAGGTCAGCAGCAGATGCCAGGACTGGGTCATGAAGGCGCTGGCCGCGCTGGATGCGGCCATCAGCATCAGCGCGCCGATCAGCACGCGCCGCAAGCCGAAACGCTCCATCGCGGCGGCCGCGAACGGCCCGACCATGCCATACAGGAAGATGCCGACCGCGGCGGCCAGCGAGATGGTGCTGCGGCTCCAGCCGAAGGTCTCCTCCAGAGGCACCAGCAACACGCTGGGCGAGGAACGCAGGCCGGCTGAAACCAGCAAGGACAGGAAAATGACCGCGACGACGACGAAAGCGTACTTCTGGCCGGCGCGCCGGAAAGGGACGGGAGGGTGGGCTATACTCATGTTACTGACCGGTACGTAATGGAGTTTGCGAATAGTACGTACCGGTCAGTAACATAGTCAAGCAGTTTTTCGCCGTATCCGCCAACCGGAAAAGGAGCCCATTCATGGCCAGCAAAACCTCTGCCGCCGACCGGCCCGCATCCAAGCCGCCGCTGGCGGCCGAGCGCATCCGCAAGACTGCGCGGGAAATGTTCTACCGGGACGGGATACGGGCAGTGGGCGTGGACGCCATCGTCAACGAGGCGGGCGTGACCAAACCCAGCCTGTACCGCAGCTTTTCGTCCAAGGACGAGCTGGCGGCGGCCTATCTGCGCGACTACGACGCGGAGTTCTGGGCGCGCTTCGACGCGGCCTGCGCGGCGCATCCGGGCGACCCGCGGGCCCAGATCCTGGCCTACCTGACCGGTCTGGGCGTGCGCGCGGTGCAGAACGGCTACCGCGGCTGCGGCCTGACGAACGCGGCGGTGGAATACCCCGAAGCCGGCCATCCCGCCCGCGCCGTGGCGGTGGAACACAAGGCCGAACTGCGGCGGCGCCTGGCCGCCATGGCGGCGGAAATGGGGGCGGCCGATCCCGACGCGCTGGGCGATGGCCTGTTGCTGTTGTCCGAGGGGGCCTTTGTTTCCAGCCAGCTATTTGGCGAAGGCGGGCCTGCCGGCCGGGTCGCGCAGATGGCGGACATGCTGATCCAGGCGCATCTTGCGCAGCGCTGATCAGGCGCCCGGGAAAGGGCGGCACAAGAAAGGTGCGGGCAGCAGTGCACATGTGCACCATTTTTGGTGTTTGTCCCCATTGCGCAACGCACAAAAAAATGCTTAAGAAATTTATTGCGGCGCAGCAAGCACAGGTCTAAGATGGACTCGTGTTGTTCCACATCGCTTTCTCAAGGAGAGAACCATGAGCGATACCGCGCTGAAGAATGCCCGCATGTCGGATGAGCTGGAACGTACCCTGATCCATGACGCGATCATCGCGGAAAGCCTGTCCGGCCACGCTTCCGGTTCGCGCTGGCTGCGCCTGAAAGTGCGCCTGGCCGCCTTCGGCGGCGCCGTCGGCGAGGTGTTGCACGACATGGACGCCGGCCGTCGCCAGCACCCCGTGGTCTCCGCCTATCACTGAGCCCGATAGCGGGTACGAGAAAAACGCCAGCATTGCTGGCGTTTTTTTATGCTTGGCTATCCCTGGGGATCAGACCAGCATGTCAGCCACCAGATAGCCATCCAGCAGCAGGATGCCGAGCGTGGCCGCAACCGCCGCCCAGGCCCAGGCGCCGCGCAGCACGTACCTGCCCATCAGGCTCTTGCGGCAGGCCAGCAGCACCAGCGGCCCCAGCGCGAAGGGCAGGGCCAGGCTCAGGATGACCTGGCTCAGCACCAGCAGACCGTCCGGATCCTGGCCGCCGGTGAACGCCAGCAGGCCAACGGCGGCCGCGCCGGCCACCAGCCGCGTCGCCAGGGCGCGGCGGCGGTCCGACCAGCCGCTACGCACCTGGAAGCCCCGGGACAGGATGCGTCCGGCCAGCACGCCGGTAATGGTGGAGCTTTGTCCCGCGGCATACAGCGCCACGGCGAACACGATGGCCGCGCCGATGCCCAGGGTCTGGGCGATCACGGCATGCGCGTCGTCCAGGCTGGAAACGATGATGCCCGAGCCCGACAGCGAGGCGGCGGCGACGATCATGATGGCGGCGTTGATCAGCATGGCCAGGCCCAGCGACACGACGGTGTCGTTGCGCGCCACGCGCATGGCCAGGTCGCGGGCGGCCGGCGGCAATTGCTGCGCCCGTTGCGCGAGCGAGCCGGAATGCAGGTACAGGTTATGCGGCATCAGGGTCGCGCCCAGGATCCCCAGCGCGATCAGGAAGCCCTGCGGGTCGCGCAGCGCGCGGCCGGTCTGCGTGATCCCGTGCGCCACCTCCGTCCAGACCGGGTTGGCCTTGAACAGCAGGAACACGAAGGACATCGCCACCACCGACAGCAGCAGCGCGATGAAGCGCTCATGCTTGTCGGCGTTGCCGCGTGTCAGCGCCAGCACGGCGAAAGTACCGACGCCGGTCATCGCGACGCCCGCGATCAGCGGCAGCCCGAAGAGCAGGCGCAGCGCGATCGCGCCGCCGATGAGTTCGGCCAGGGCGGTCGCCAGGATCGCCGCCTCGCCGGCCAGCCAGGCGGCCTTGGCCACGCGCGGCGACAGGTGGCGGGCCGTCAGCGTGGCCAGGTCCTGTCCGGTGGCGAGCGCCAGGCGCGACACCAGGATCTGGAAGCCCAGCGCCAGCAGGGCCGAGCTGACGACGACCAGCAGCAACCCGTAGCCGAAGCCGCTGCCGCCCGCGATGTCGGTGGCCCCGTTGCCCGGATCGATATAGCCCACGGCCACCAGGATGCCGGGGCCGGCGATGCGGCGCAGGCCCGCCGATACCTGGACGTCCTGTGCCAGCGCGGTCCTGCCGCCGGAAATCGCGTAGATGAATTGGCCCATGCTCACTCCTGAGAATGATTCTCATCATCCTCTTGGAGACAGCGGTCGTCAAATTGATTTTGGGCAAGCAGGGGATAGGGCGGCCCAATGGATCCCGTGGCGCCGCCCTTGGTGGACGGGCCACGGGTCGGGAGAGGATCAGGACTTGAGCTTGGCGTCCATGGAGATCTTGGCGTTCAGCACCTTGGACACGGGGCATCCTTTTTCCGCCTTGCGGGCCGCGTCCTCGAAGGCCTGGGCGCTGGCGCCGGGGATGACGGCTTCCACGGTCAGGTGCACGGCGGTAATGGCAAAGCCGCCGTCCGCCTTGTCCAGCGTGACCTCGGCCTTGGTGTCCAGGCTTTGCGCCACCATGCCTGCCTCGGACAGGATGTTGGACAGGGCCATGGTGAAGCAGCCGGCATGCGCCGCGCCCAGCAGTTCCTCGGGATTGGTGCCCGGGGTGTCGCCGAAACGGGTGTTAAAGCCGTAGGCTTGTTCCTTGAGCGCGCCGCTCTGCGTGGAGATCGTGCCCTTGCCGGTCTTCAGATCGCCCGACCAGTGGGCGCTTGCGGTTTTCTTCATGCGTGACTCCTGTAGAAGGGCCGCGCCCGTCGCGTGCGCGGCCGGTGTGGGAGGGCGCGGGCCGCCGGCTGGGGCGGGGCGCTTTGCCTGAGATGGCATGGACGATGATACGGCGGACGCATGCGTCCGGCGCGGAAAGCGTCTGCGCGCAACGGCAAGCCGATGTAACCGCAGGCCCGCTTTCTTGATCCGGGTCGCAAGGCGGCGCTCACCCATCAGGCAAAATACGGGCATCTGCTCAAACCTCGCCGAGAACTGCTGTCATGTCTTACAAGCTCGTCCGCTACGCCTGCGCCATCGCGCTGGCCGTCCCCGCCTTGTCCGCCCAGGCTGAAATCGTCATCGGCGTGGACGTGTCCACCACCGGTCCGGCCGCCGCCATCGGCATCCAGACCAATAACGCGATCCGCTTGTGGCCGGCCACGCTGGGCGGCGAGCCGGCCCGCTACGTGGTGTTGGACGACGGCACCGACGTCAGCCGCGCGGTGAAGAACATGCGCAAGCTGACCTCGGAAGACAAGGTCGACGCCATCGTCGGCCCCAACACCACGGCCGCCGCGCTGGCTGGCCTGGACGTGTTGGCCGAAACCGGTACGCCCATGATCGCGCTGGCCGCCTCCAGCGTCATCGTCGAGCCGCTGTCGGATCCGAAACGCGCCTGGGCCTTCAAGATGCCGCAGAACGATTCGCTGATGGCTACCGCCCTGGTGGCGGACATGAAGAAGAAGGGCCTGAAGAACGTGGCCTTCATCGGCTTCGCGGATTCCTACGGCGACAGCTGGTGGAAGGAGTTCACGGCGGCTGCCGGGACCGACCTGAAGATCGTGGCGCAGGAACGCTTCCAGCGCACCGACGCCTCCGTGGTCGGCCAGGTGCTGAAGGTCATCGCCGCCAAGCCGGACGCCGTGCTGATCGCCGGCGCCGGCACGCCGTCGGCCCTGCCGCAGAAGACGCTGCTGGAACACGGCTACACCGGCGCCATCTACCAGACGCACGGCATCGGCACGCTGGAATTCCTGCAGGTCGGCGGCGCGGATGTGGAGGGCACCTTGTTCCCCACCGGCCCCGGCGTGGTGGCGCGCGAACTGCCCGACGACAACCCGGTCAAGAAGGTGGCGGTGGCCTTCGCCGACAAGTACGAAGCGCGCTACGGCGCCAACACGCTGACCCAGTTCGCGGGCGACGCCTATGGCGCCTGGATGCTGCTGGACTCGGCGGTGGCGCGCGCGCTGAAATCCGGCGCCAAGCCCGGCACCCCGGAGTTCCGCGCGGCCTTGCGCGACGCGCTGGAAAACACGCGCGACCTGGTCGTGCCCAATGGCGTGCTCAACATCACCAAGGACAATCACCAGGGCTTCGACGAGCGTGCCCGCGTCATGGGCATCGTCAGGAACGGCCGTTTTTCCTACGCGGAATAAGTAGGGACATATATCTCTGCCATTCGTAACTTGTCCTGACCTCCCATAGGGAGATGGCGCAAAAAGCAGGCTGCGGCCTGCTTTTTTTCGGACACATCATTCGTGTAGAAATCATTTAATAGCGTATCATTTTTAGTGAATCCATATACCTCGAAATAAATACAGGAGAAACTGCCATGAGCCTTATCCGATCCAGACGCATGCTGGCCGCCTTGAGCCTGGGAGTACTGGCGGCATGTTCCGACTCGGGATCCGACAAGGCTGCGCCGGCAGCGAGCGAGCCCGCCGCCGCGTCCACCCTGGAAGCCGCCAAGGCCGCCGGCAAGATACGCATCGGCTACGCCAACGAAGCGCCGTTCGCGTTCATGGACAGCAAGGAGGGCAAGGTCACCGGCGAATCGGTGGAGATCGCGCGGGTGGTGCTCAAGCGCATGGGCATCAACGAAGTGGAGGGCGTGCTGACCGAGTTCGGCTCGCTCATTCCGGGCCTGCAGGCCAAGCGTTTCGACATCATCGCCGCGGGCATGTACGTCACGCCCGAACGTTGCCAGCAGGTGGCGTTCTCGGACCCCACTTATGGCGTGGGCCAGTCCTTCCTGGTCAAGCAGGGCAATCCCAAGAACCTGCACAGCTACGAAGACGTGATGAAGAATCCCGACGCCAAGCTGGGCGTGGTGGTGGGCGCGATCGAAGCGGAATACGCCTCCAAGATCAAGGTGCCGCCCGCCCAGGTGGTGGTGTTCCCGGATGCGGTCAGCGCGCTGTCCGGCGTGCAGGCGGGGCGCGCCGACGCCTATGCGGCCACGGCGCTCACGGTCAACGACCTGATGGGTAAGACCAGCGCGGCCAGCGGCCTGGAGAAGGCCGATCCGTTCAAGGACCCGGTCATCGACGGAAAGGACGTGCGCGGCTACGGCGCCTACGCGTTCCGCAGCGACGACAAGGCGTTTGCCGACGCCTTCAACGCCGAACTGGCCAAGTTCATCGGCACCGAAGAACACCAGAAACTCGTGACGCCTTTCGGCTTCACCGCGCAGGAACTGCCCAAGGGGGTCACGGCCGCCAAGCTGTGCGCCGGCCAGTAAGGGGGCGCGCATGCGGTTGATATCCGAGCATTTCGCCGAACTGGCGCCGCCGCTCCTGCAGGGGCTGGCGGTGACCCTGGAGATCATGGCCGGCGCCGTGGTGCTGGCCGTTCCGCTGGCGCTGGCCGCGGGCATCGGGCGCCTGTCGCCCCTGCGCCCGCTGCGCTGGATCGCGGCGGTCTACGTCGAGGTATTTCGCGGCACCTCGGCCCTGGTGCAGCTGTTCTGGTTCTACTTCGTGCTGCCGCTGTTCGGCGTGCAGCTGCCGGCCATGCTGGTGGGCATCGTGGTGCTGGCCTTGAACGCCGGCGCCTATGGCGCGGAAGTGGTGCGCGGCGCGATCCGAGCGGTGCCGCCAGGGCAGCGCGAAGCCGGCATCGCGCTGAACCTGACGCGCGGCCAGATCATGCGCCGCATCGTGGTGCCGCAGGCCGTGCCGGCCATGCTGCCGCCGGCCGGCAACCTGCTGATCGAGCTGCTGAAGAACACCGCGCTGGTGTCCCTCATCACCATCACCGACCTGACCTTCCGCGGCCAGCTGCTGCGCAGCGAGACCCTGCGCACCACCGAGATCTTCACCTTGATGCTGCTGATGTACTTCGCGGTGGCCCTGTTGATCACGGGCGGCGTGCGTCTGCTGGAACGCAAGGTGCGCGTGCGATGAAGCCGGTATTCGATTGGTCCTTCGCGCTGGAGATCCTGCCCACGCTGGGCTCCGCGCTGCTCATCACGATCCAGGCCACGGTGCTGGGCATGCTGGTGGCCGTCACGCTGGGCCTGGCGCTGGCCCTGCTGCGGCGTTCGCGCTTGCGCATCGTGTCCCTGCCCACGGCCTTCGTGATCGAGTTCGTGCGCAGCACGCCCCTGCTGGTGCAGATGTACTTCCTGTTCTACGTGCTGCCGCTGACCGGCGTGCGGATGTCGCCGCTGGCCACCGGCATCACCGCGTTGGGCCTGCACTACGCGACCTATTGCGCCGAGGTCTACCGCGCCGGCATCGAAGCCGTGCCGCGCGGCCAATGGGAGGCCGCCACCGCGCTGAACATGTCGCGCTGGCGCACGGCGGTGGGCGTGGTGCTGCCGCAGGCGATTCCGCCGGTGGTGCCGGCGCTGGGCAATTACCTGGTGGCCATGTTCAAGGACACGCCGCTCTTGTCGGCGATCACCGTGGTGGAACTGCTGCAGCAGAGCAAGATGATCGGCTCTGCCACCTTCCGCTACACCGAGCCCCTGACCCTGGTGGGCCTGCTGTTCCTGGCGCTGAGCCTGGCGGCGGCCTGGGGCGTGCGCGGCCTGGAGGCCCGCCTGCAACGATATGGAGGAAAAAGATGAGCGCCAGCATAAGCATCAAGAACCTGCGCAAGCAGTACGGCGAACTGGAGGTGCTGCGCGGCATCAACCTGGAGATACCGTCGGGCCAGACCGTGGCCGTGATCGGCCCCTCGGGTTCGGGCAAGTCGACGCTGCTGCGCGTGCTGATGACGCTGGACCGGCCCACCAGCGGCGATATCGAGATCGACGGCGTGCCCATGTGGACCGACGCGCAAGGCCGTTCTGTCGGCCCCAACTCGGAGCACCTGCGCAAGGTGCGCGGCAAGATCGGCATGGTGTTCCAGCATTTCAACCTGTTCCCGCACATGACGGCGCTGGCCAATGCCATGGAAGCGCCGCTGCATGTGCGGGGCATGCCTCGCGCCCAGGCGCGCGAACAGGCCGTGGAGTACCTGGAAATGGTCGGCCTGGGCGACAAGCTGGATGTCTATCCGGCGCAGTTGTCGGGCGGGCAGAAGCAGCGCGTGGGCATCGCCCGCGCGCTGGCCATGTGCCCCCACATCATGCTGTTCGACGAGGTGACGTCGGCGCTGGACCCGGAACTGGTCGGCGGCATCCTGCAGATCCTGCGCGACCTGTCGGCCCGGCGCAGCATGACGATGATCATCGTCACCCACCAGATGAAGTTCGCCGAACGCAGCTCGGACCGGACCCTGTTCTTCGACCAGGGCAACATCGTCGAGGACGCCGAATCGTCGGTGCTGTTCAGCCAGCCCAAGGAGCCGCGCACGCGCCAGTTCCTGGACTCGGTGATCGAAGGGCAGTAGCGCATTGCTTGCGGACGCGCCTTGACCCCGCCCGGGGCTGCGGTATTCAGGTTCCCGGACGGGCCGGGGCGCTATGCTGTCGCATCCCACGCCCCGGAGGCTCCAGCATGTCCCTGCTTTTCAGTCCCACGTCCATCGGCCAGCTGGAACTGGCCAACCGCATCGTCATTGCGCCCATGTGCGAGTACTCGGCTGAAGACGGCCTGGCGACCGACTGGCACATGATCCACCTGGGGCACCTGGCCTTGTCCGGCGCCGCGCTGCTGTTCGTGGAGGCCACCGCCGTGGAGCCAGACGGCCGCATCACCCCGGGAGACCTGGGCCTGTGGTCCGACGAAACCGAGGCGGCCATCGGCCGCGTCGTCGCCGCCATCCGCCGCTATGCGCCCATCAAGCTGGGCATACAGCTGGGCCACGCGGGCCGCAAGGCGTCCAGCGAAGCGCCCTGGAACGGCGGCCAACTGGTGCCGCCCGAGTCCGGCGGCTGGCAAGGCTGGGCGCCTTCGGCCGTGCCGCACAACGCGTCGGAACCGCCGCCCCACGCGCTGGACGCGGCGGGCCTGGCGCGCGTGCGCGACGCCTTCGTGGCTAGCGCCCGGCGCGCCGTGCGGCTGGGCTTCGACGCGATCGAGCTGCATGCCGCGCACGGCTATCTGCTGCACCAGTTCCTGTCGCCGCTGTCCAACCGGCGCGACGACGCCTACGGCGGTTCGCTCGAGAACCGCATGCGCTTTCCGCTGGAAGTCTTCCAGGCGCTGCGCGAGGCCATTCCGCCGTCGGTGACGCTGGGTGTGCGCGTGTCGGCCACCGACTGGGTCGAAGGCGGCTGGGACCTGGAACAGACGCTGGTCCTGGCGCAAGCCCTGAAGGAGCGCGGCTGTGAATTCATCGACGTCTCCAGCGGCGGCGTCTCGTCCCAGCAGAAGATACCCGTGGGTCCGAATTACCAGGTGCCGTTCGCAGACGAAATCAAGCGCAAGGTGGGCATGCCGACCATCACGGTAGGCCTGATCACCGAGGCGCAGCAGGCCGAAGACATTCTCCAGGGCGGCCAGGCCGACATGGTCGCGCTGGCGCGCGGCATGCTGTACGACCCGCGCTGGCCCTGGCACGCCGCCGCGCAGCTGGGCGGCCAGGTCAGCGCGCCGCGCCAGTACTGGCGCTCGCAGCCGCGCGAGCAGAAGGCGCTGTTTGGCAAGACGCGCTTCGGACAACGGTGAGCGGGATGGGCGCAGCGCGCCGTCAGCGCCGAAAAGAGGCTGTCATAGGCCGCCGCGCTTGACCCATCACGGCCGTTTTCCTTCGTAGGCGTTTTGCAGCAGCGCCCGCAAGGCCTCGCGTTCCAGCGGGCGCGGATTGGGGTAGGGCGTCTGCATGGCGATGTCGCAGGCGCGGTCCAGGTCTTCCTGGCGCATGCCGATGTCGCGCAATGCCGTGGGCGCGCCCAGCGTGCTGGCCAGATCGAATACGCCCGCCGCGGCAGCCGGCGCGCCGAGCGCCGCCGCGATGCGCTCCATGGCCCGGGGCGCGGCCGCGGCGTTGTAGGCCAGGGCTTGCGGCAGCACCACGGTGTGGACTTCCGCGTGCGGCAGGTTGAAGCTGCCGCCCAGCGTATGGCAGAGCTTGTGATGCAGCGCCATGCCCACGCTGCCCAGCACCGTGCCGCACAGCCAGGCGCCGTAGAGCGCGTCGCTGCGCGCCTGCAGCAGTTCCGCGCCTTGGGAGCCTGCGTGGATGGCGGGCAGCGCCTGCGCCAGCGCGCGTATGCCTTCCTGCGCCATCAGGTCCATGATCGGATTGCCGTCTTGCGCGTAGAGG
This sequence comes from Achromobacter sp. PD1, assembly GCF_048541815.1. NCBI lineage: Bacteria > Pseudomonadati > Pseudomonadota > Betaproteobacteria > Burkholderiales > Alcaligenaceae > Achromobacter > Achromobacter sp. PD1. The sequence continues at coordinate 3,438,288 of NZ_CP183349.1, read as the reverse complement.
CCCTCTGCCGCATGGGCGATGGCATTGATGCCGCTGGTCACGCTCATCGATACCGGCAGCGACAGGCTGAGCTCGGGGTCGTACACCACGCTGCGCGGCAGTACCCGGTCGTCCTTGCCGGTCTTCTTCAGGCCGCTCTCGGTGAGGCCGTAGATCGGCGTCATCTCCGAGCCCGCATAGGTCGTGGGGACGGCAATGACCGGCAGCCCGGAATCCAGCGCGATGGCCTTGCCCAGGCCGATGGTGGAGCCGCCGCCCACCGCTACCGCGCAATCGGCGCCCAGCTTGCGCGCCGCCTCCCGCGCCTGGCGCGCGATTTCGATCGGCACGTGCATCACGGCCTGGTCGAAGATGCCGGCCACCCGCGCCTCGCCCAGCAGCGCCGCGACCCGTTCGGCCTGCGCGCGTTGCGGCGGCGTGCAGAGTACCAGCGCGCGCCGCAGTCCCAGCGCATCGAGTTCGGCCGCCAGGCCGCCCAGGCTGCCCGGTCCGAAGACCACGCGCTGGGCGCGGCTGGCGTAGATGAAGGAGTGCATGGCGTTCTCCGTCTGCATGTCGGTCATTGTGCAACGATTCCGCGGCGCTTGATGAGCTCGCCCCAGCGCTGGGACTCGGCCTGCACCAGCCGGTTCATGTCGTCGCGGCCGCCGGCCACCACTTCGAATCCCGATTCGGTGATGCGTCCTGCCACGGCCGGATCGCGCAGCGCGGCAATGGTGGCGTCGGCCAGCTTGTCCAGCGTCGCCGCCGGCGTCTGCGCGGGCGCCACCATGCCCACCCAGGAATAGATCTCGAAGCCCGGATAGCTTTCGGCGATGGCGGGCACGTCCGGCAGGGCCGCGACGCGCTTGGGCGCGGTCACGGCCAGCGCGCGCAGCTTGCCGCTCTGGATGTGGGGCAGCACCAGCGGCAGGCTGGCGATGATGGACTCCACATGTCCGCCCATCAGGTCCGACACGGCCGGGCCGCCGCCACGGTAGGGCGTATGGATGCCGCTGGTGCCGGCAGCCTGGTGGAACATTTCGGCCGCCAGATGGTTGGAGCTGCCCGCGCCGACCGAGGCGTAGGACACGCTGCCCTTCTTGCCGGCCGCGACATAGTCGGCGAGCGTCTGATAGGGGCCATTGCCCGTCACGGCCAGCACCATGGGCGAGCGCACCATGTAAGACACGCCGGTCAGGTCGCGCGCCGTGTCATACGAGAGCTTGGGGTAGATGTGCTGCTCGGTGGCGTAGGAATCGAACACCATTTCCACCGTATAGCCGTCAGGCGCGGACTTGGCCACCAGCGCCGTGCCTATGGTGCCGCCGGCGCCGCCGCGGTTGTCGATGACCACCGTCTGGCCCAGTTTGTCCTGCAGCGCCTGCTGCACCTGGCGCGCCACCCGGTCCACGGTACCGCCCGCGGCGAAGGGGACCACCACTGTCACCGGCTTGCTGGGATAGGAATCCGCCAGCGCGGGCAGGGCGGCGGCCCAGGCGCCTGCGGCAAGGGCGGCGCTGGCCAGCAGGGCGCGGTGCGAACGGCGGGGGGCGGTAGTCGGGGGCATGCGTGTCTCCAGGGCTTGTCGTCGTTGTAGTCGGCCGTTTATCTTTGTCAAAATTGCCAAAATGCGGCCATGCACGCTATCGTAATTGCCAAACCTCCCAGGAAAGCTGGCGTCCCACGCCAAAGCCTTTTGCGCCGAACGCACAAATGAAAACCGTCAAATTCGCCGAGAGCCTGTCCATCTTTGTCGACGTCGCCCGCGCCCAGAGCTTTTCCGAGGTGGCCCGCCGCCGCGGCATGGTCGCCTCGTCCGTGGCGCGGCAGATCGGCGCGCTGGAATCCGAGCTCAAGGTGCCGCTGTTCGTGCGCTCGACCCGCGCGCTGATGCCCACCGAGGCCGGCGAGGTGCTGTACGAGCGCGCCGTGAAGATCCTGCACGACATGACCGAGGCGCGCTCCGAAGTCATTTCGCTGGAGCAGACCGTGCAGGGCTTGTTGCGGGTCAGCTGCCTGCCGGCGTTCGCGCGGCGCTACGTGGTGCCCATGCTGCAGCAGCTGGGTGAGCGCCATCCGCAATTGCAGGTGGAGCTGGAACTGACCGAGCGCGTGGTGGATCCGGTGGTCGAACGCATGGACGTGGTGGTGCGGGTGGGGCAGCAGCCCGACAGCAGCCTGATCGGGCAGCGCATCGGCAGCCACCGTTATCTGATCTGCGCCGCGCCCTCATACCTGGAACGCCACGGCGTGCCGCGCACGCTGGCGGACCTCTCGCGCCATCGCCTTATCGACCGGCGCCATAGCACCAGCGTGCGCGGCTGGCGCGAGCTGGGGGATGGCCAATGGGCGCGGGACGCCAGGTTCGTCCTGGAATGCGACGACTGCGACGCGCGCCGGTTCGCGGCGCTGGAAGGGCTGGGCATCGCGCTCATGCCCAACTGGTCCGCGGGCGTGGACCTGGGCGCGGGCCGGCTGGTGCAGCTGACGTTGCAGGACGCCAGCCCGCCACCCGAAAGCGGCATCTACCTGCTGCGCGCCATGCCGCGCGCCAACGCGCGCATCCGCGCCTTCACCGAGCAGTTGCGGCGGCAGATCGGCTCGCCTTCCGTCTGGGATGCCGCCATCGAGGCTGCGCGCGCGGCCTGACGATCGCGCAGCCTACCTGGCATCGTGGAAGATGATGCCCAGCGTGTGCCGCTCGCCCTTGCGCAGCCGGCTGACTCCGTGCCGCAGATTCGCGCGGTAATAGCCGCGCGCCGACCGCACAGGCCTGTGGTTGACGGCAAGCACCACGGCATCGCCTTGCCGCAAGGGCACCACGTCGGCCCGGCCGGGCTGCTTGGGATTGCTCTCGGCCAGCAGCAGCTCGCCGCCTTCGAAATCGCGTCCCGGCTCGTTGAGCAGGAAGATGGCCTGGAATGGAAAGACGTGGTCGCCGTACAGGTCCTGGTGCAGGCAGCAGTAGTCGCCCGCCTGGTAGCGCAGCAGCAGCGGCGTGGGCCGGCGCTGTCCGGCGGCGTGGCAGATCTCCCGGAATTCGTCATGCGTCGCCGGAAAGCGCGCTTCGAGGCGCATGGCGGCATGCCAGCGGTTGGCGATGGGCGCCAGGCGCGGATAGAGCGACTGCCGCAAGCCCGCGACGATATCGGGCAACGGATAGCTGAAGTACTTGTACTCGCCGCGGCCGAACGCATGGCGTTCCATCACGATGCGGCTGCGAAAGCGCGCTTGCTCGCCGTAGCCGGCCGCAAGCTCCTCGCACTGGGCCTGCGTCAGCAGCCCCGGCAGCACGGCGTAGCCATCGCGGCCGAGGTCGTCTTCGACAGCCTGCCAGTCCGCATCCGCAATCCGGGTTTCAGGCAGGTCGTGCAGCATGGTCGATGTGGGCATGGCTTGGGCTGGCGTCAGGGCGCATCGTGGAAAAACAGTTCAAGGCCGATGCGGACTCCTTTGCGCACGCGGCTGACGGCATGCTTGAGGTTGACGCGGTAATAACCCTTGGAACCGTGAAAGGGGCGTTCCCCCGTGGCGATGATGGCGACATCGCCGCAAGCTAGCGGCGCCACCAGCGGACGCGATTGCATGCGCGGGCGCTGCTCCGTCATCACGAACTCGCCGCCCTGGAATCCGTCTCCAGGTTCGGACAGGAGCGCGACCACCTGCATGGGGAAGACCTGTGCGCCTTCAGTGCGCTGGTGCAGTGCCATGTAATCTTCGACGCCGAGCCGGTTCAGGTGCGATTGCGCCCGGGTCTGGCTGGCGTCGCGGTTGCGCTGAAGAAAATCGTCCAGCTCATCGGGATAGCGCGATGAAACGTCCAGAAGCTCGTTCCAGCGATTGGCGTGAACGGCCAGCCGACGGTACAGCGCCGCGCGCCATTGCTCCAGCGGCGGCGGCATGCCGGCGTCGAAGTAGTACAGGTCGCCGCGGCCCAGGCCGGCAGATGCCAGGCTCACCCGTCGGGCAGGCGGCGCGTCGGCCTGCCGTGCCAGACTGCGCGCCAGTTCCGCGCCCAGCAATCCTGGCAGCACGGCATAGCCTTCGGCGTCGAGCTGCGATCCGATGTCCGTCCAGTCCAGGCGGTCCAGGCTGGTTTCGGGGGCGTTCATGCCGCTGTCGTGCATAGGGTCCTCATCGATGGTCGCAAGCGAACGCGGCATCATGCCGCGTCATGAAAAATAAGACCCACGGTATGGCGGCGGCCGCTGCGCACGCGGCTCACGCCATGCCGCATGGCGACCTTGCGCGGCCCGCGCGCGCCCGCCGCGGGCCGTTGATTGACGGTGAACACCACCGCGTCGCCCTGGTCCAGCGGCACGACGTCGGCGCGTTGGCTCCGGGCCGCAAGTTCGGTCATGACGAATTCGCCGCCGGTGAAATCCTTGCCCGGCTGCGACAGCAGGATGGCGACCTGCAGCGGAAACACATGCTCGCCATAGAGATCCTGATGCAGGCAGTTGTAGTCGCCCGCGCCGTACTGGAGCATCAATGGAGTGGGACGCGTCTGGCCCGCCCGGTGGCAGCGTTGCAGGTAGGCGTCCAGTTCGGGCGGGTACTGCGTGTCCGCGCGCAGCCGCTGATTCCAGCGGTTGGCGATCGGCGCCAGCCGGGCATAGAGCGCGTGGCGCAGCTGATCGAGCAGCGGCGGCAGGGGGTAGGCGAAGTACTTGTATTCGCCGCGGCCGAAGCCATGCCGCGCCATGACGATGCGCGAACGAAAGCGCGCTTCATCCGGATAGAGGGCGGCGAGGGCGCGGCATTGCGCGGGTGTCAGCAGTCCGAGCAGCACGGCGTTGCCGTGGGCATCAAGCGCGTGCTCCACGTTCTGCCAGTCATAGGCTGTTGCTGTCATGTCTTCGTTCCCGCTTGCCGCGGCGCGCATGCCCGGTCCTCCCTGTGATTACAGGCGAGGCCAGTGTAGAAATCCACCGCCCATTTGAAACTCCGTTTGTTGCGCTGGCATCCCCCCAAAACAAAAAACGCCGCGGATGCGGCGTTCTTCGGGCGGGCAGGAACCGTCGCGGCTCAGAGGCGCGAATAAGCCTGCTCCAGCTCGCCGTGCAGCTGGTCGGCGAAATCCTCGCGCGCGGGATCCAGCTGCGACAGCAGGCGGGCCAGCACGACGTTGTCTTCCTCGCCGTTCCAGATCTTGATGTAGGTGCCTTCCTTGTAGCCATGCTGCTGGCGGAAGATGTTCAGCACGTTCTTGGACACGTATTGCGTGTAGGCGTCGTTCCAGCTCATCTCGCAGGACGTCATGGTCTGTTCCAGCACCTTGAAGCTGGCGCGTCCGCATACGGCCAGGCCGCCGATCAGTTCCAGCAGCTCGGGCACGTTCAGCTGGTCCAGCGTGTGGGTCTTGCCGTCCAGCGCGACCGAAGCCGGGCCGGACAGGTCGGCGACCAGCGCGCCGGCGGCGGCGGCGATGTCGCCGCGGGACTGGACGATGGTGTGCGACAGATAGAAGTGCAGGATGTCCACCAGCTCCATCTGCACTTGCGGCAGGTCGATGGTCTGCTTCTTCCACCACTTCCAGCCGTAGTGTTCCAGCGCTTCGGCGGATTCGACGAAGGCGGCGCGCAGGAAGCGGGCTCCGCCGTTGACCCAATCCGGATTGATCATGCTGTTCAAGTGGCCCTGCAGCTTCAGCATCGTGGCCGCCTGGGCCTGGTTCAATCCGACTACGTTATTCACTTTCACTCCGTGGTTCATGGGTCTTTCGACAGCGGCGGAAATGTTAGCACCATTGCCCGTCCGCGCCGCGCCGCCGCGATGGCGGAATCAGGCGCCGCCGTCCTTGCGGTACGAGGAGCGCTTGAGCGGCGGCAGCGGCGTCTTGTTGCGCGGATTGCGCGCGTTGCGGGCCGCCTTGAACAGCATCATGGCGAAGAAAAACAGGAAGACGGCGGGCATGGCTTCGTCCAGGTCGAAGCCGGGGCCGCGCAGGGCTTCGAAGATGATGCGCGCGCCAGCCCAGCCGGCCAGGATGCCGCCCACCGTCAGGATGACGCCGATCTTGCGCTGGGTGGCTTGGCGGGCCATCGATACCTCGGCGGCATCCGTCTGGCCCGGGGCTGCGGGCGCTTGCCGCGATTGCAGGGGCGGCGGGGCCGGTTTGCCCCAGGGAGCGCCGGACAGCGTTTCGGATGGCGAGGCAGGAGGCGGGGGCGCTGCCGGGCGGGAGTCCGTCCGCTTGTCGGGAACCTGTCCCGGCGATGCGCCGCCGGCGCGCGTCAGGTTTTCGACGTAGCGCGCGAAATCGCCATTCCTGGGTTCCCCGTCTATGGCCATTGCCCCTCTCTCCGGTTCAGTTGCCGCGGCGTTGGCGCGCCGGGACCCGGCGCTTGCGCAGCATGGCTATCAACAGCCCGCATCCTAGCAGTACCGAGAGTCCCGCGCCGATCATCATGGCAATCTGTTGCGCGTTGTCCGCCGTGCCCAGGCTGCGCGCGGTGATGTAGCCCGGGGCCAGCATCAGCGGCATCCAGAGGATGGCGGAGGCGACGTTGGCCATCTGGAAGCGGCTGTGCCCCATGCCCATGACGCCGGCAACGGTGGGAATGGTGGAGCGGATGGGGCCGAGGAAGCGGCCGATCAGCACGGAGGCGAAGCCGTAGCGGTAGAAGAACAGGCGCGCGCGCGCCACGCCGCTGCGCTGCTGCTTCAGCGGCCAGCGGCGCAGGATGCCGGGGCCGGCCCAGCGGCCCAGCCAGTAGGACAGCGCGTCGCCCACGATGGCGCCGGCGATGCCCCAGGCGATGATGGCCCAGGGATTCAGGGTGCCGGCGCCGATCAGGCCGCCGGTCAGCAGCATCAAGGCCGTGGCCGGGATGAACAGGCCCAGCAGCACCATGGATTCGCCCAGCGTGAGCAGAAAGGTGATCGGTCCCGCCCAGGCCTGGTTGGCCTCGATGAACATCGCGATCTGGTCGATGTATTGGTCCATATTTACGAAGTTGAAAATTAGCTGAATGCAATCAGGTATGTTAACGCCTGCGGAACTGTCGGTGCGCCGTATAGTCCGTCTGGATGAAGCTAATTGTTGGAGAGTTATGGATTCGGTTACGCAGGCGGTGCTGGGCGCGGGCATACAGGGCGCCCTGCTGGGGCGGGTGCAGGGGCGCCGGGCGCTGATCTATGGCGCGGCGCTGGCCACGGTGCCGGATCTGGACGTCCTGATGCGCTATCCGGACCCGGTGTCGCTCATGACCTACCACCGCGGCTTCTCGCACTCGGTGTTCGTGCTGACCGGACTGGCTGTTTTCCTGACCTGGCTGATCCGCAAATACTGGCCGCAGGCGCCATACAGCGGACGCCGGCTGTTCCTGACCTTATGGCTGGTGCTGGTGACGCATCCGGTGCTGGACGCCTTCACGGTCTACGGGACGCAGCTGTTCTGGCCGCTGGCGCTCATCCCCGAAAGCTGGGCCGCCGTGTTCATCATTGACCCGGTCTATACCGTGCCGTTGCTGCTGGCGGTGTTGTTCGCCATCGGCTTCGGCATGACGCTGACGGCGCGCCGGCTGCTGGCCGCAGCGCTGGTGTTCAGCACGGCCTATCTGGGATTCGGGCTGGCCGGACGCATCGCCGCCGAGGACCGCGTGCGCGAGGCGATGCAGGGGCAGGGCATTGCGCTGAGCGAACTGCGCGCGGTGCCCATGCCTTTCAACACGCTGGTGTGGCGCGTCATCGCCAAGACGCCAGATGGCCACTATTACGAATCGGTCAGCAGCCTGTTCGACAGCGATCCGCCGGAATGGCTGCGCCAGCCGCTCAACCTGCATGTGGCGCAGGCGCTGGCGGACGTGCCGCTGCACCAGCGCCTTAGCTGGTTCACCGACGACTGGCTGCGCTACGACGTCATCGGCAATGCGTTGGTGGTCACGGACCTGCGCATGGGCATGGCGGGGCATTACACCTTCCGCTTCAAGATGGCCGAACGCGCGGCGGGCGGCAACTGGCAGGCGGTGACGCCGTCCAGCTGGCCCACCGAGCGCGGCGGCTGGGCCGAACTGAAGCTGGTGCTGGGCCGCATCCTGCATGCGCAGCCGCCCTTGCCGCTGGCGCAGTGGTCGGAGTTGTCGACCAGGTAGGGACGCGATCTACGCGATGGCGGGCGGCCGCGGCAGCGGCGCGCGGGCCTGCTCGTAGGCTTCGGCCGCCTGCAGCAGCGGCAGGTCGGCGTGGCAAGGGGCTACCAGCTGCAAGCCTATCGGCAGGCCATCCTGGCCCAGGCCGCAAGGCACGCTGATGGCTGGGTGGCCGGTCAGGTTGAACAGCATGGTCCACGGATACCAATGGGCGCGGATGTCGCCGTACGGGCGGCCGTCGATGTCCATGGTGTCGAATATGTCCGTGCCCAGCGGCAACGCGGTGCGCGACATGGTCGGCATGGCCAGCAGGTCGGCCTGGCCGAACAGGGCCTGCACCTTGCGGTAGAGCGCGGTGCGGGCAAACATGGCTTCCTGGTATTGCTGGGCGCTGAACGCCGCGGCGGTGGCGATCTGCCGCCGGAAGGTGGGACTGTAGGCGTCGGGTTCGCGTTCTATCAGCGGCAGAAAGCGGGTGCGCCAGACCGTGTGGTTGATGACGCGCCAGATGGGCTCGACATCGAAGCCCGCGCCGTCGAACGGTTCGACTTCCGCGCCCAGATCGGCCAGGCGCGCCAGCGCGGCCTCGAACGCGCCGCGCACGTCGGCGGCCACGGGGCGGCCGGGCGGGGCGAGGCAATAGCGGACGCGCTTGCCGCGCAGCGTTTCGGGACTGGTCGCGGCGCCGGCGTAGTCGGCCCTGGGTATGCCCAGCGACCATGGATCGCAGTCATGCGGACCGGCCATGGCCGCCATCATCAAGCGGGTATCGGCCACGGTGCGCGTGGTCGGCGTCACGTAGGTCTGGTTGCCGATGGCGTCCTGCGCCTGGCTGTGCGGGATCGCGCCCAGGCTTTGCTTGAATCCCACCACGCCGTTGCACGCCGCGGGGATGCGGGTGGAGCCGCCGCCATCGCTGGCCACCGCCAGCGCCGTGATGCCGGCCGCTGTCGCCGCCGCTGCGCCGCCGCTGGAACCGCCGCAGGTGCGTTCCAGGTTCCAGGCGTTGCGGGTATGGCCGAACAGCGGCGAATCCGTCATGGACTTGGAGCCGAACTCCGGCGTCGTGGTCTTGCCTATCAGGACCGCGCCTTGCTGGCGCAGCCGCGCGACAGCCACGGCGTCTTCGGCCGGCACGTTCGCGCTGAACGGCAACGCGCCGAAGGTGGTCCGCACGCCCGCGGTATTGACCAGGTCCTTCACCGTGTAGGGCAGGCCATGCAAGAGGCCGGCAGCATCGCCGCGCATCAGCGCGGTTTCGGCAAGCCGGGCTTCGGCCATGGCCTCTTCCGCGCACAGCGTGATGAAACAGTTCAGGACGGGCTGCAGCCGCTCGGCCCGTTCCAGGGAGGCGCGCACCAGCTCGACCGGAGACACCGCCTTGGTTCGGACCAGGCGCGCGGCCTCGACCGCGCTCAAGTCGCAAAGAGAGTCGCTCATCGAAACCACGTTCCGCCTTATTCGTCGAAGGAAATGCCGGCGGCCTTGACGATGGGGGCCCAGTGCGCGCGTTCGACGCCGATGCGGCGCTTGGCGGCCTGCGCGTCCTGGGGTTCGACCAGGAAGCCCGCGGTCTGCAGTTTTTCCACCAGCGCTGGCCGCTTGCCGGCCGCGACGAAAGCCTGTTCCAGCTGGGCGATCGTGGCGTCCGGCGTGGCCGCGGGCGCGTACACGCCATACCAGCTGGCGGCATGCTGGTACTGCGGGTAGCCCTGTTCCAGCAGCGTCGGCACATTGGGTAGCGTGGGCAGGCGGCGGCTGCCTGCCACGCCCAGGAATTTCACCTTGCCGGCGTTGTACAGCGGCAGCATGCTGGCGACGGCATCCCAGCCCATCGACACTTCGCCGCCCGCCACGTCCACCAGCATCGGCGCCGCGCCGCGGTAGAGCACGGGCACGACCTCCAGGCCGTTCTGGCCGCCCATTTCTATCGTTCCCAACTGGCCGGGGCTGCCTTGCGTCGCCAGGCCCAGGGTCGCCTTGGCGCGCGCCTGTTTGGCCCATTGCACGTATTCGGCCATGTTGCCGTAGGGTTGGGCGGCGCCCGTGACGGCGCCGGTGGGCACGTCGGCCACCAGGGCGACGGGGCGCAGGTCATGGTCCGGGTCGTATCCCAGCTTCTTGTAGGTCAGCGGAAAGATCACGAACATCGGCGACGAACCCAGGTACAGGGTGAGCCCGTCCGCCTTGGCGCGTTTCACCACGTCGAAACCCAGGCGTCCCGATGCGCCGGGGCGGTTTTCGACGATGACGTTGGCGTAGCCCGCCGCCTGCAATTGTTCGGCATAGGCGCGAGCCACCGCGTCGGCGGCGCCGCCCGCGGCGTAGCCGACCACCAGGCGCACGAGCTTGTCGCCGCTGGCTGGCTCCTGGGCCATCGCGCTGGGTTGCAGGCCCGCCGCGGTCGCGGCGGCAAGGATAAAGGCAAGAAGGCGGGGTCGGGCTGGCAAGGCGGTCTCCTGTTTGCGCTCTATTGCTCCTGAGGCCTGGCCGGCCGCGGATCGGCTCATGGCCACGCGCTATGCCGCTATCATCGGTCCGCAAGGGTTTACCGTATAGTGAATTATTCGACTAAGGGGTTGAGAAAATGGTCAAGCCGCAGCCTATCGAGTCGCTGGCCTCGCGCCTGAAGCTGCGGCATTTGCAGATTGCGCTGGCGCTGCGCGATGCGCCGTCGGCCAAGGAGGTGGCCGCCGCCGCGAACGTGAGCGAGTCCGCGGTCTCCAAGACCTTGGCCGAGCTCGAATCGCAGCTGGGTTTCAAGTTGTTCGAGCGCATCGGCAATGCCAAGCGTCCGACGAAAATGGGCCGCCAGATTCTGCCCATGATGGAGGCCGTGGTGGCGCAATCCCGCGGACTGGCCCAGGCCGTTACGGATGTGCGCAGCGGCCGTCTGGGCGACTTGCGCATCGGCGTGGCGACCGACATGGGCAAACTGACTCTTGCGCCCTTGATCCATGCCTTCAACCAGGCGCAGCCCGGCGTCGCGCTCGATGTGCAGGCCGGCGGATACCGCGCCATGGCGGACCTGCTGCTGGACGACAAGCTGGACGCGCTGGTGTGTTACGACACGCCCGAGCTGATAGCGCCTGGCCTGGGACGCTTGCGGCTGGTGCCGCCGCAGCCGCTGGTGGTCGTCGCCAACGCCCGGCTGTCGCCGCTGGCCGCCCGCCGCCGCCTTACGCTGCGCGAGTTGCACGCAGAACCCTGGTGCAAGCCGCGTCCGGGCACGATGATGCACGACAAGCTGACCGCGCTGTTCCTGGGATGCGACCTGGAACTGCCGCCGCGCGGCATCCAGGTGAGCGATCTGCTGCTCACCGATGAATTCGTGCGCACCACGGATTACCTGGTCATGCTGCCGCTGGCCGCGGCACTACGTCTGACCGTCGGGGCCGAGGCGGTCATCCTGCCGGTCGAGCTGGGTGTACAGAACCCGCCTACGGTCCTCGCGTGGCAGCGTGCCGCCGAACGGCAGACGCCGCTGCATCGCTTCCTGCAATTCTGCGAGGCGCCGCAGGACGGGCGGCCGATGGTCTGAAGCATTGCGTTGGTCAACGCGGGCGCTCGCAGCTCCCGCGACCAGGCCCCGGGGGCGACCGCCGGGGCTTTTTCATGGTCCTTCCGTATTGACCGCCGACGAGCCCCGCATTATTCTTGTTCAAGTTACAGGAACATAAGTTCCGTTTTATGGAACAAGCATGAGTATTCTCGATGGCGTCCAGCGCGTGCTGGGGCTGTACGCGGAAGGCGCGTCGGAGCTGAGCTTCACGGAAGTGGCGGCGCGCCTGTCCATGCCCAAGAGCAGCGCGTCGCGCCTGCTCAACCAGATGCAGCACTACGGCTTGCTCGACCAGGACGCCGCCACGCGCCGTTACCGCGCGGGGACCATGCTGGCCCAGGCGGTGCGCGCGGGCATGGCGGCCACGCCGCTGGACGACGCCTGCCGCGCGGTGCTGGCTCGGCTGTCCGACGACAGCGGCCTGACCGCCTATCTCTCCACCCTGAACCAGCGCGAAACCGTGGTGCTGCAGCGCCTGAACGGTTCGCACCCGGTGCAGGTGCTGTCGCCGCCCGGTTCGCGCCGCGCCGCCTCGGGCACGGCCATGGGCCGGGCGCTGCTGTCGCGCCTGAGCGAAACCGAGTTCCAGGCGCTCTACGGCGCCGACGCCGACCAGCCGCTGCCCACCGAAGGCCGCGACTGTCCCGCCACGGTCGGCGAACTGGCCCGCCTGGTCGCGCAGACCCGCGCCGACCATTGCGGCGTGGCCATTGACCAGGCCATGCCGGGCATAGGCGCGGTGGCAGCCGCCGTGCGCGATCCCGCCACCGGCGAACTGCGCGGCCTGTGCCTGTCCTTCGTTTCCTTCCAGGCCGATGCCGCCCGCGTCGCGCGCTTGCGCGAGTCGGTGCTGCGGCAGGTGGGGGCGCTGGGCCGCGAACTGAACGATCCCTATTGGCTGGCCTGAACGCTTTCAGGCCCACAGATGCGTCCGCGCCGCCGGACACCCAGAAAATCCCCTTACGGAAATCCTCCACATGAACCTACTGCTCCTCAGCAATTCCAGCAGCGACGCCGGCTATCTGGTCCACGCGCTGCCCGACATCCGCGAACTGATCGCGTCGCTGCCGCAAGGCGCGCCGGCCGTCTTCGTGCCGTACGCCGGCGTCACGCGCGACTGGGACGACTACACCGCGCTGGTGGCATCGGCGCTGGCGGATACCGGCCTGGCCATCCAAGGGCTGCATCGCGCCGAGGATCCGGTGGCCGCGCTGGAAGGCGCCGCCATCATCATCGTGGGCGGCGGCAACACCTTCAATCTGCTGGGCCAGCTACGCCGACTAGGCCTGCTGGACGTCGTGGCGCGCCGCGTGCGCGAGGGCGCGGCCTACCTGGGCTGGAGCGCCGGCTCCAACCTGAGCTGCCCCAGCATCTGCACCACCAACGACATGCCCATCACGGATCCGCAAGGCTTCGACGCCCTGGACCTGCTGTCGTTCCAGATCAATCCGCACTACACCAATGCCCATCCTCCCGGACATCGCGGCGAAACCCGCGCCCAACGCCTGGCCGAGTTCTGCACGCTGAATCCGCGGATGCCCGTGCTGGGCCTGCCGGAAGGCTCCGCGCTGCGCGTGCGCGGCAACCGGATCGACCTGGTCGGCCCGCACGATGCGCCGCTGTTCCTCGGCAACGAAGAGCCGCGCGTGTTCCGTCCGGGCCCCGTGGAGATCCCGGCATGAAGCATGTGATCGACGCCATCGAACTGCTGTCCTCCGCCTACATCACGGGCGAGGCCGTGGCCGAGCAACTGCGCGCGGCGGGCAACTGCGAAGTCGAAGTGACCCGGCTGGAGCGCGACGGCGCGGCCACCGAATTCCTGTCCATCGTCATTCCGGGCCTCGACGAAACCGCGCCGCAACTCGGCATCGTCGGCCGCCTTGGCGGCATCGGCGCGCGTCCGGCGGTCACCGGCCTGGTGTCCGACAGCGATGGCGCGGTGGTCGCGATTGCCGCGGCGTTCAAGCTGATGGCCATGGCGCGCCAAGGCGACGTCATGCCGGGCACGGTGCGCATCCGCACCCACATCTGTCCGCGCGCCGGCACGCGGCCGCATCATCCGGTGCCGATGATGCGTTCGCCGTTCCCGATGCGCGAGATGATGTCGCATGAGGTCGACCCGCGCATGGACGCGATCCTGTCCGTCGACACCACGCGCGGCAACCGCCTTGTCAACAAGCGCGGCGTGGCGCTGACGCCAGTCGCGCGCCAGGGCTATCTGCTGCGCATCCCCGAAACCATGCTGGACGTCATGGGCTGGGTCAGCGGCGAGCTGCCGCTGACCTTGCCGCTGACCACGCAGGACATCACGCCCTACGAAAACGGCCTGCAGCACGTGAACTCGCTGATGCAGCCCACGATCGTCACCGGCGCGCCGGTGGTGGGCGTGGCGCTGACCGCGCAAACCACCGTGCCGGGCTGCGCCACGGGCGTGACCAACGCCGTGGACGCCGACGTCGCCATGCGTTTCTGCATCGAGATCGCCAAGCTCTACGGGCAAGGCGCGATGAGCTTCGTCGACGACAAGGAATGGGCCGCCTTGCAGAGCCGCTACGGTTCGATGGCGCATCTGCAGACCGTGGGCCGCGAAAGCGCGGGCGAGGCATGAGCGCGCAGCCGCGCCGCGTGGCGTTCTTCACCATCGGCCAGTCGCCGCGCAGCGATGTGGTGCCCGAGATGGCGCCGCTCTTGGGCGCGCAAGTGCGCATCGACGAATTCGGCGCGCTCGACGGACTGGATGCCGCCGGCCTGGCCGCGCTCGCGCCCAAGCCGGGCGAATACCGCTTTGCCACCCGCCTGCGAGACGGCTCGCAGATCGAACTGGACGCGGCCGCCGCCGAGGCGCGGCTGGCCGAAGTCATGCGCCAGGCCGACGCCGCGGGCTACGACGTGCTGGTGCCGCTGTGCACCGGCACCGCGATCGCGCCGATGCGCACGCTGGTGGTGGAGCCGCAACAGGTGGTGGACCACCTGGTCGCAGGCCTGGCCGAGCATTGCCGCAAGGTGGGCCTGGTGGTGCCGCTGGAGGCGCAGGTCGACGCCTTCCACATGGTCGTGCCGCTGTCCTGCGAGACCGTGGTCGTGCATGCCTCCCCCTACGAAGCCGACGCGGCCCAGGCCGCGCTCAACTTCGAGCGGGCGGGCCGCGAACTCGCGTCCTGCGACCTGATCGTCATGCATTGCATGGGCTACGCCGAGCGCATGCGCCAGGCCGTGGCGCAGGCCTCCGGCCGGCCGGTGCTGCTGTCCAACCGCATGGTGGCGCAGACGCTGGCGCAAGTATTGGAATAACGCCGCCGAACCCGTCCCGCAACCTTGCCGCGCACACCGATGCGCGGCGCGGCGGGGACAGGCGAGCGGCGAGAGGAGACGAAGCGGGCTTCGTCAATCAATCGTTGGGAGTGTTTTTCATGTTCAGCCGTAATCTGCATCGCGCCGCTGGCGCACTGTTCGCCGTCACAGCCCTGACGGCCGCGCCGGCCTTCGCCGCCGACGCCTGGAAGCCCGTCAAGCCGGTGCGCCTGCTGGTGGGCTTCGCGCCCGGCGGTTCCGCCGACACCTTGGCGCGCCTGTTGGCCGAGCCCCTGTCGCAACGCCTGGGCCAACCCGTCGTGGTCGAAAACCTGGCTGGCGCCGGCGGCAACATCATGGCCTACCGCCTGGCCCAGTCGCCGGCCGACGGCTACACCATCGGCATCGCCGCCGCCGGGTCCATGGCCATCACCCATGTCCTGAACCCCAAGGGCACGAACTACAAACCGTCGGACTTCACGCCCATCACGCTGGCCGCGGTGCAGCCCAACGTGGTCATCGTCAACAAGGATGTGCCGGCCAACAACCTGGCCGAACTCAAGGAATATTTCCAGAAGACGCCGACCGCCACCTACGGCACCGCCGGCGTGGGCATTTCCAACCACCTGATCGCCGAGACCATGCTGTACAAGCTGGGCGTGAAGGTGCCGCATGCCGCCTACCGCGGCGCCGCGCCCGTCATCACCGACCTGCTGGGCGGCCACATCGCCATGACGATGGACAACATCTCCACCGCCGCGCCGCTGGCTTCGCAGGGCAAGGTCAAGGCCATCGCGGTGGCCTCGATCAAGCGCGCGCCGCAACTGCCCAACGTGCCGACGCTGGACGAGCAGGGCCTGAAGGGCTTCGACATGCCGACCTGGCAAGGCGTGTTCGCGCCCGCCGGCCTGCCGGCCGACGTGCTGGCCGCCTACTACGCGGCCATGCAGGACGTGCTGAAGCAGCCCGCGCTGGTCGAGAAGATGGCCGGCCTGGGTTCCGAGCCGGTCACCGGCATGACGCCCGAGCAGTTCAGCCAGTTCCTGGAGAAGGACCGCCAGCAATGGGCCGACATCGTCAAGGCGGCCAACATCAGCCTGGAGCAGTAAGCCGGGTTGCCCAACAAAAACCCTCCGGTAACACGGAGGGTTTTTTCATGGCGCGCGCCGCCGTGCTTGACTCTGAAGCCGCTACAGGCTTTGTCATGGAGCCTTTCCACGATCAGGACAGCCATGAGCGACAGCCATCAGCACGGCGACGTCCGCGCCTTGCCCGAATCCCGCCTCTGGATCGCCTTTGGCCTGACCGGCACCTTCATGCTGGTGGAGATCGCGGGCGGCATGATCACGGGCAGCCTGGCATTGATTTCCGATGCCATGCACATGATGACCGACGCCATGGCCTTGCTGCTGGCGCTGGTGGCGATACGCGCGGGCCGCAAGGCGGCTGACTTGATGCGTACGTACGGCTACGCCCGCTTCGAGATCCTGGCCGCGGCGGTCAACGCGCTGGTGCTGCTGGGCGTGGCGTTCTACATCCTGTACGAGGCCTACCAGCGCCTGTCGGCGCCGGCGGACATCCAGTCCCTGGGGATGCTGGCGGTCGCCGTGGTCGGGCTGATCGTCAACCTGATCTCGATGCGCATGCTGGCTGGCGCCAAGGACGAAAGCCTGAACGTGAAGGGCGCCTACCTGGAGGTCTGGGCCGACATGCTGGGTTCGATCGGCGTGATCCTCGGCGCCGTGCTCATCTGGTTCACGGGCTGGCGCTGGGTGGATTCGGCGCTGGCGGTCGGCATAGGCTTCATGGTGTTCCCGCGCACCTGGATGCTGCTGCGCGAATGCGTGAACATCCTGCTGGAGGGCGTGCCGCCGGGCATGAGCCTGCAGGCCGTGCGCGAGGCCATCGCCGACACGGCCGGCGTGGTCTCGATTCACGACATACACCTGTGGGCAGTGACGCAGAGCAATCCGATGCTGACGGGCCACGTGGTGCTGGCGGCCGGGGCCGACGGCGAACAGGTGCGCCGCGCCATCGAGGAACGTCTGCAGGCGGATTTCCATCTGCACCATACGACGCTGCAGATGGAGCGCGAGGATCGTTCCTCGCAGGAGCATATCCACTGACGACGGCCGCATGAGCGGCAAGCCCGCGGCAAAGAAAAACCCCTGTCCGGAAACAGGGGTTGGTCAGCAGCCAGGCCGGAACCGCGGCCTGGCTTTTACTTCGGGAAGCGGGCGGCGATCTCGGCGATCAGGCGCCGCGCCGCGTCCAGCTTGTCGGCGGCGGGCAGGGGATGGGTGCCTTGCTCGTCGAACAGCACCAGTTCGGTGGTGTCCGCGTCCATGACCTTGTGCGCCAGGTTGCCCACCAGCAGCGGTATGCCCTTGCGCGTGCGCTTGGCTTCGGCATGCTCGGCCAGCTTCTCGGTTTCGGCCGCGAAGCCCACGCACCAGGGGCCGTTGGGCAGCTTGGCCACTTCGGCCAGGATGTCCGGATTGGGTTCGAATTCCATCACGGGCGCGCCGCCGCCTTCGCTGGTCTTCTTCAGCTTCTGGTTGCTGACGTTCTTCACGCGCCAGTCGGCCACGGCGGCCACGGCGATGAAAATGTCCGCGTCGGCCGCGCTGGCCATCACGGCGTCGTGCATCTGGCGCGCGGTGGTGACTGACAGCGCGGTGACGCCGCGCGGCACCTGCAGGAAGGTGGCGCCGGTGATCAACGTGACGCGGGCGCCGGCTTCGCGGGCGGCGCGCGCCAGCGCGTAGCCGGTCTTGCCCGACGAACGGTTGCTCAGCACGCGCACCGGATCCACGGGTTCGGACGTGGGGCCGGCGGTCAGCAGCACGTGGCGGCCGGCCAGCAGCTTGGGCTGGAAGAAGGCGATCAGGTCGGTCAGCAGTTCATGCGCTTCCAGCATGCGGCCGTCGCCCGTTTCGCCGCAGGCCTGTTCGCCGGCGGACGGACCCAGCACGCTGATGCCGTCGGCGCGCAACTGCGCCACATTGCGCTGCGTGGCCGGGTTGGCCCACATCTCGCGGTTCATGGCGGGCGCGACCAGCAGGGGACAGGCGCGCGCAAGCGCCAGCGTGGACAGCAGGTCGTCGGCCATGCCGTGCGCCAGCTTGGCCATGAAGTCGGCGCTGGCCGGCGCGATCAGCACCGCGTCCGCGCCGCGCGTCAGGTCGATGTGCGCCATGTTGTTGGGCACGCGGGCATCCCAGGCATCCACGAACACCGGGCGGCCCGACAGGGCCTGCATCGTGACCGGCGTGATGAAGTGCGTAGCCGCCTCGGTCATCACCACGTCGACGGTGGCGCCTTGTTCGGTCATGCGCCGCACCAGTTCGGCGATTTTGTAGCAGGCGATGCCGCCGGTCAGGCCGAGGACGATGCGTTTGCGGGCGAGGTCGAGCATGAGGGAGGCGGCGGGTTCAGCGCCGTGTAAACGAGGAACGGACGGTGATTTTATTCTGCATTGCGGCATTGCGCCGTTCGCGATGCGTTCAGGGGGCATCAAACAGGACAAAAACCGTGGGAAATGCGGGAGCAAGCCGGGGCATCGCGCCCCGGCCGGGCCGTCTTCAGGCCTGGGTCTTGGCCTTGCGGCCGCGCAGGAGTTCGTCCAGCACCAGCAGCACGGCGCCGCAGGTGATGCCTACGTCCGCCAGATTGAAGGCGGGGAAGTAGGAGTTGTTCCAGTAGAACAGCAGGAAGTCCACCACGTGGCCATAGACCACGCGGTCGATGACGTTGCCGATGGCGCCGCCCAGGATCAGGGTCAGCGCCAGGCTGAAGCGCGGCTGGCCATGGGTGCGGCGCAGGATGATGGTGATGACCACCGCCGCCACGCAGCCCAGGCCGGTGAACAGCCAGCGCTGCCAGCCTTCCTCGGACGCCAGGAAACTGAAGGCGGCGCCGCGGTTGTACATCAGCGTGAAGTCGAAGACCGGCAGCACGTTGACGCGCTCGCCATACTGGAACGAGGTGTTGAAGTAGACCTTGGTCAGCTGGTCCAGCACGATGATGAGCAGTGCCAGCGCCAGCCAGCCGCCCACGCGCGCAGGCGCGGCGCGGGCGGGGGCGGCGGCGCCCGTCACTCCGGGTTCGGAGGGGCGGGCCATGCTCAAGCCTTGTCGCGGGCTTCGCCCGAGCCGAACAGGTTGGACACGCAGCGGCCGCAGATCTCGGGATGGTCCGCGTCCTGGCCCACGTCCAGGCGCCAGTGCCAGCAGCGCTCGCACTTCTTGTGCGTGGACGGCGTGACCTCGATGCGGGTCTCGCCTTCGCCCGCGTGCACCGTGGCGCGCGAGACGATCAGCACGAAGCGCAGGTCGTCGCCCAGGCTGGCCAGCAGTTCCTGGTCGGCGCCGTTGGCGTACAGGTCCACTTCGGCCTGCAGCGAGGAGCCGATGTCGCCGGCCGTGCGCACTTCTTCCAGCTTGCGCTGGACTTCGGCGCGGATGGCGCGCAGGCGCGTCCACTTGGCCGACAGGGCGTCGGCGTCGGCGAACGGCGGCAGGGCGTGGTAGACCTCGGTGAAGATCGTGGTGCGGGCGGCGTCGGCCTGATTCTTCAAGGCCGAGTTGACCAGTTCCTTCCAGGCTTCTTCGGCAGTGAAGGACAGGATCGGGGCCATCAGCTTGAGCAGCGTCTGCGTGATGTCCAGCAGGGCCGTCTGGGCCGAGCGGCGCGCGCGGCTGTCCACGGCCGAGGTGTACAGGCGGTCCTTCAGGATGTCCAGGTAGAACGCGCCCAGGTCTTCCGAGCAGAACGTCTGCAGGCGCGAGACGGCCGGGTGGAAGTCGTAGCGTTCGTAGTTGGCCTGGACTTCCGCCTGCATCTGCGCGGTCATGGCCAGCGCGTAGCGGTCGATCTCGAAGAGCTCGCCATAGGGCACGGACTGCGTCACGGCGTCGAAATCGGCCAGGTTGGCCAGCAGGAAGCGCAGCGTGTTGCGGATGCGGCGGTAGCCTTCGACCACGCGCTTCAGGATCTCGTCGGAGATGGACAGCTCGCCGGAGTAATCGGTGGAAGCCACCCACAGGCGCAGGATTTCCGCGCCCAGCGAGTCGGACACCTTTTGCGGGGCGATCACGTTGCCCACCGACTTGCTCATCTTGCGGCCCTGGCCGTCCACCACGAAGCCGTGCGTGAGCAGGGCCTTGTAGGGCGGTTGGCCGTAAAGCATGCAGCCGGTCAACAGCGACGAATGGAACCAGCCGCGGTGCTGATCCGAGCCTTCCAGGTACAGGTCGGCGGGCCAGGCGAGCTCAGCACCGTGCGAGCCGGCGAAGTCGCCGTCCTTGCCGCCCAGCACCGTGGCGTGCGTGCTGCCCGAGTCGAACCACACGTCCAGCGTGTCGCGGTTCTTTTCGTACTGATCGGCTTCGTCGCCCAGCAGTTCGCGCGGGTCCAGGGTCTGCCAGGCTTCGATGCCGCCTTGCTCGACGCGCTGCGCAACCTGTTCCAGCAATTCGGCGGTGCGCGGGTGCAGCGCGCCGGTTTCCTTGTGCACGAAGAAGGCCATCGGCGTGCCCCATTGCCGCTGGCGCGACAAGGTCCAGTCGGGGCGGTTGGCGATCATGGCGTGCAGGCGGGCGCGGCCCCAGGCCGGGTAGAAGGCGGTGGCGTCGATGCCGGCCAGCGCCGATTCGCGCAGGGTCGGGCCGCCGTCCTTGGGGGCCACGTCCATGCCGGCGAACCACTGGCTGGTGGCGCGGTAGATGATGGGGGTCTTGTGGCGCCAGCAGTGCATGTAGCTGTGCTTGTGCTTTTCCACGTGCATCAGCGCGCCGGCTTCCGTCAGCGCTTCGACGATCTTGGGGTTGGCGTCCCAGATGGACAGGCCGCCGAACAGCGCCAGGCTGTCCACGTACTTGCCGTCGCCCATGACCGGGCTGATGAAATCGGTGTCCTTCATGCCGTGCTCCTTGCACGAGATGAAGTCTTCGATACCGTAGGCCGGCGCCGAGTGCACCACGCCAGTGCCGGAGTCGGCCGTGACGTAGTCGCCCAGGTAGGCGGGCGACTTGCGGTCGTAGGCGGCATTGAACTGCGCCAGCGGGTGGCGGAATTCGATGCCCGACAGCGCCGCGCCCGGGGCCGTGGCGATCACTTCGCCTTCCAGGTTCCAGGCCTTCAGGCAGGCTTCGACGCGTTCCTTGGCGATCAGCAGGAGCGGACCGAACTTGGGAACCGGCGTCACGCGCACCAGCGCGTATTCGATTTCGGGATGCAGGTTCAGCGCCTGGTTGGACGGGATGGTCCAGGGCGTGGTGGTCCAGATGACGATGGCGCCGTCTTCCACCGAGTCCAGGCCGAAGGCGCTGGCCAGCTTGGCGTGCTCGGCGAACGGGAAGGCCACGTCCACCGCCGGGTCGACGCGGTCGGCGTACTCGACCTCGGCTTCGGCCAGGGCCGAGCCGCAGTCGAAACACCAGTTCACGGGCTTCAGGCCGCGGAACACGTAGCCCTTGTCCAGGATGCGGCCCAGCGCGCGGATTTCGTCGGCTTCATTGCTGAAGTTCATCGTCATGTAGGGACGATCCCACTCGCCCAGCACGCCCAGGCGCTTGAAGTCCTTGCGCTGGCGGTCGATCTGCTCGAGCGCGTAGGCACGGGCCTTGGACTGCACTTCCGCCACGGGCAGGTGCTTGCCGTACTTCTTTTCGATCTGGATTTCGATCGGCATGCCGTGACAGTCCCAGCCCGGCACGTAATGCGCGTCATAGCCGGCCATGTTGCGGCTCTTGACGATGATGTCCTTCAGGATCTTGTTGACCGCGTGGCCGATGTGGATGTCGCCGTTGGCGTAGGGCGGGCCGTCGTGCAGCACGAAGCGCGGCCGGCCGCGGCTGGCGGCGCGGATCGCCTGGTAGACGTGGTTTTCCTCCCACTGCGAAATCCAGGCGGGCTCGCGCTTGGCAAGGTCGCCCCGCATGGGGAAGGAGGTATCGGGCAGGTTGAGGGTCTTTTTATAGTCCATGAACGGCAAAATAGGCGCGCGCGTTTCGCGCGTCTTCGGCGATGGCGGCAGTCAGGGAAGGGAGGTCAGGAAATTTTTCTTCGTCCCGCAGCTTTTGCAGGAATTCGACGCGTACGAGTTTACCGTAAGCGTCGACAGTCTCGTCGAGCAGGTGCGACTCCAGCAGCACGCGGCCGCGGTCTTCGACCGTGGGGCGCACGCCCAGGCTGGCGACCGCCGGCAGCGGCCGCTCGGCCAGGCCGTAGACCTGCACCACGTAAATGCCCGAGCGCGCGGCGCAGCGCTCCGCCACCCGCAGGTTCATGGTGGGAAAGCCCAGCGTGCGGCCCAGCTTCTGGCCGTGGATCACGTGGCCGCTGATGTGGTACGGGTGGCCCAGCAGGTGGCGGGCGCGTTCCAGGTCGCCCACCGCCAGCGCGGTGCGCACCTCGGAACTGGATATCCGGTGCCCTTGCTGGTCGGTCACGTCGGCCAGGGTCTGCACCTCGAAGCCATGGCGCAGGCCGGCCTCGCGCAGCAGGTCGATGTCGCCGCTGCGCTTGTGGCCGAAGCGGAAGTCTTCGCCCACCAGCAGCCATTTGGCGTGCAGGCCCTGGACCAGCAATTGTTCGATGAAGGCGTTGGCCGACATTTCAGCCAGACGGGCGTTGAAACGCTCCACCACGACCTGGCTGATGCCGTAACGCGCCAGCGCCGCCAGCTTGTCGCGCAAACCCGAAATCCGGGTGGGCGCGAGCTCAGGGCGTTGGTTGAGGGTGGCGAAATACTCCCGCGGATGCGGCTCGAAGGTCATCACGGCGGGCGTCAGGTTGCGGTCGCGCGCGACTTGGCAGACGCGCGCCAGCATGGCCTGGTGTCCGCGGTGGACGCCGTCGAAATTGCCGATCGTCAGCGCGCAAGGGGCGCGCCGGTCGGGCGGGGGCAGGGATCGGTAGATGCGCAGCGATGGTTTCACGAGCGAGAGTTTACAATTTTGGATTCCGGGTTTGTTCCTGTCCTTACTTGCCGCGCGTCCAGGCTGTCGCCGCGCGCGGGATTGCGTAGGGCGGACGGGCCCGATTTCCCTTGGAATTCCTTATCTTGCCGGAAATATCTACCACCAAGCGCCGCATCGTCATCCTGATCTCGGGACGCGGCAGCAATATGCAGGCGCTGTCCGAGGCCTGCCGCAATGAAGGCTGGCCGGCCGAAGTCGCCGCCGTCATCGCCAGCAAGCCCGACGCCGCCGGCCTGGAGTGGGCGGCCCAGCAGGGCATCCCCACCGGCGCGCTGTACCACAAGGACTACGCCAGCCGCGAAGCCTTCGACGCCGCGCTGGCCGCCGAAATCGACCGCTACGAACCCGATTACGTCATCCTGGCGGGCTTCATGCGCGTGCTGACCCCGGGCTTCGTCAATCACTACGCCGGCCGGCTGGTCAACATCCACCCGTCGCTGCTGCCGGCGTTTCCCGGGCTCCACACGCACGCCCAGGCCCTGGCGACCGGGGTGCGCGTGCACGGCTGCACCGTGCACTTCGTCACGCCGGTGCTGGACCACGGCCCCATCATCGCCCAGGGCTGCGTGCCGGTCCTGGCGGGCGATACGCCCGAATCCCTGGCCGAGCGCGTGCTGGCGGTCGAACACCGGGCTTTCCCGGCGGCGGTGCGCTGGCTGGCCGAAGGCCGGGTTACCCTGACCAGCGACCACCGCGTCAACGTGCAGGGCGATCCCGATCGCCTTTTCGCCTGGTCGCCGGCCGCCTGAGCGGCCCCGAATCGAATTTTTCGGGCGGAAGCCCTCCGCCCCACTGGAATACACCATGACCAAACCCCAATCCCCGCGTTCCCGTCCGGCAGGCGCCGCCAGGGCCGCGTCCGAAGGCCGCGACGGTCGGTCCTTCTTCTCGCGCCCCAAGGGCGACGCGCGCGCGCCGATCGCACGCGACAGCGCCCGTGACGACCGTTCCGGCGGCAGCCGCGACGAGCGCTCCGGCGGTCGCCCGACGCCGCGCCCGTCCTACGACGCGCCGCGCGGCGAAGGCCGTGGCGGCGAACGCGGCTCCTACGGTTCGGACCGCCGCGAAGGCCGTCCGAGCCCGCGTCCGTCCTTCGACCCGGCGCGCGGCGAAGGCCGTGGCGGCGAACGCGCTTCCTATGGTTCGGAACGCCGCGAAGGCCGCCCGGGTCAGCGTCCGTCGTATGACGCCCCGCGCGGCGAAGGCCGTGGCGGCGAGCGCGCTTCCTATGGTTCGGAACGTCGTGATGGCCGCCCGGGCCAACGTCCGTCGTACGACGCCCCGCGCGGCGAAGGCCGTGGCGGCGAGCGCGCTTCCTATGGTTCGGAACGCCGTGAAGGCCGTCCGGGTCAGCGTCCGTCGTACGACGCCCCGCGCGGCGAAGGTCGTGGGGGCGAACGCGCTTCCTACGGTTCGGAACGCCGTGAAGGCCGTCCGGGTCAGCGTCCGTCGTACGACGCCCCGCGCGGTGAAGGCCGTGGCGGCGAACGCGCTTCCTACGGTTCGGAACGCCGTGAAGGCCGCCCGGGCCAGCGTCCGTCCTATGACGCTCCGCGCGGCGAAGGCCGTGGCGGCGAGCGCGCCTCCTATGGTTCGGATCGTCGTGATGGCCGCTCGGACTCGCGTCCGTCTTATGGCTCGCCGCGAGGCGATGATCGCGGCGGCGAGCGCGGCCAGTATGGCGGCCCGCGCGGCGGCGGCAGCGACGGCGGCCAGGACCGTCCGCCCAAACCTCAATTCAACCGCCCGCGCCAATCGCACGCGGCGATCCGCATCGACCAGGTCCAGCGCGTCCTGGGCGAAATCCTGCAATGGACCTATCCGGCCGACGCGGCCCTGTCGCACTGGCTGCGCAACCATCCGAATCTGGGCGCGCGCGATCGCTCCGAGGTCGCCGAGGCCGTCTACGACGTGCTGCGCCATCTGCGCCGCTACCGCCAGTTCGGCGAAAGCGGCGTCGGTCCCGCTTCGCGCCGCCTGGCCATCCTGGGACTGGCCGCGACGCTGGGCGCCGAGGCGCTGGCCGAAGGCATGGACGCCGGCGAAGCCGAATGGCTGCAGCGCGTGTCGCAGATCGACCTGGCGACCCTGCCGCGCGCCGTGCGCGGCAGCATCCCTGACTGGCTGGACGAACGCCTGGGCGCCATGGACAGCCCGGAAACGCTGATCGAGGCGCTGAACCGCCAGGCCAGCCTGGACCTGCGCGTCAATCCGCTGAAGGTCGAGCGCGACGCGATGCTGGCCGAATTGCAGCAGGGCGCCGGGCGCTACGAGCCTGTCGCCATGCCTTATTCGCCCTGGGGCATCCGCATGGAAGGCCGTCCGGCCATCAACCGCTGGCCGCAGTTCGAGAACGGCAGCATCGAAGTCCAGGACGAGGGCAGCCAGTTGCTGGCGCTGCTGGTGGCGCCGCGCCGCGGCGAAATGATCATCGATTTCTGCGCCGGCGCGGGCGGCAAGACGCTGCTGCTGGGCGCGCTGATGCGCTCCACCGGCCGCCTGTACGCGTTCGACGTGTCCGCGGCCCGCCTGCAGCGCGCCAAGCCGCGCTTTGCGCGCAGCGGCCTGTCCAACGTGGTGCCGGTGGTCATCGACAGCGAAAACGACGCCCGCGTCAAGCGTCTGGCCGGCAAGGCCCAGCGCGTGCTGGTCGACGCCCCTTGCAGCGGCATCGGTACCCTGCGCCGCAATCCGGACCTGAAATGGCGCCAGCACCCCGAGGCGCTGGCCGAACTGGGTCAGCTGCAGGAACGCATTCTCAACAGCGCGGCGCGTTGCGTTGCTCCGGGCGGCCGCCTGGTGTACGCCACCTGCAGCCTGCTGGCCGAGGAAAACGAGGTCCAGGCCGAGCGTTTCCTCGCCAGCCATCCCGATTTCGAGCGCCTGGACGCGGCCGAGATCCTGGCCGCGCGCTGTGAAAACCTGAAGCTGGACGGCCCCTACGTGCAGCTGCGCCCCGACGTGCACGGCACCGACGGCTTTTTCGCCGCGGTATTCGAGCGCAAGAAGAAGGGCGCGGCGACCGCGGCCGAAGTAGCCTCGGAAGCGGATGAGGCTGCGGCTGAAGCAACGTCCGAGGACGACGCGGCCGGTCCGCAGGACCAGCCGGCCTGATCGGGGGCGCCGGGTCAGGGACCCGGCGTCACCACCACCGTGGCGCTGTAGCGCCGCGTGCCCAGGGTCTTGTTCTGGTACTTCACTTCCCAGGCCAGGCTGTCATTGCCCGCCTGGTCAGCCTGGTAGACCACCTGGGACACCGGCACGGTCTGGTAGGCGCAACGCCCGGAATCGCTGGACTGGCCCCGCGTCTGCATGATGTTGGCCTTGCCCAGGCGCGGCGTCATGGTGAGCGACACGCGCGGTGCGCGCAGCGCCAGGCAGTCCGATCCGCGGATCTCGTAGTACGAGGCCAGCACGGCGACGTCGCCCGATTTCAGCGTTTGCGCGGAAACGGCCGCGGGCAGGGCGGTTCCCAGCGCGGCCAGGGCGTAAAAAAATTGGGGACGGATTTTTTTCAGCAACATCAGTGGGACAAAAGAGACAGTTTGGTCGGTAAAGCACCCGCAGTGTGCGCCAGCCGCAAGTCCGCTTCAAGACCGGACGCCAAGCTGACAGGAACTTTAACGGTGAAATCGAGCCCAAACCTTGCGCCTTCGCGTATGCCCCCCACCTACCCTGGGGAGGACGGCCCTAGCGCCGCGTGCCGCAAGGCTCGGCCTCGCAACCTGCGTTTTTGGTTGCGAGAGTGGCTTTTTGCCCTGAAAAACCGGGGCTTAGTCCTTGATTTCGCTCAAAAACTATTTTGAAACTACCTTGTCATAAGTCAGCCAAGGTAAGCTAAACTCCAGGCACTTCTCTAGCGAGGCTCCTTACAGCTTTATGGATTACATCCTTTCCTTCATTGCCGGCGGTCTGACCCAAGCCACTTGGTGGCAGGTTGTCGTGTTCACTCTGGTTGTGACGCACATCACGATTGTGTCGGTCACGGTCTTTCTCCATCGCAGCCAAGCGCACCGTGGTCTGGATCTGCATCCGGCCGTCATGCACTTCTTCCGTTTCTGGCTCTGGATGACGACCGGCATGGTCACCAAGGAATGGGTGGCCATTCACCGCAAGCACCACGCCAAGTGCGAAAAGGAAGGCGATCCCCATTCGCCCATCCTGTTCGGCATCTGGAAGGTGCTGTTCCGCGGCGCGGAACTGTACCGCGAAGAATCGAACAACAAGGAAACCATGGCCAAGTTCGGCCACGGCACGCCTGACGACTGGCTCGAGCGCAACGTCTACAGCAAGCACAGCCTGTGGGGCGTGCTGACCATGCTCGCCATCGACATCGCCCTGTTCGGCGCCATCGGCGTCACCGTGTGGGCCGTGCAGATGGCCTGGATCCCCTTCTGGGCCGCCGGCGTCGTCAACGGCATCGGCCACTACTGGGGCTACCGCAACTACAACAGCCCGGACACCAGCACCAACGTGTTCCCCTGGGGCATCGTGATCGGCGGCGAAGAGCTGCACAACAACCATCACGCCCACGGCACGTCGGCCAAGTTCTCGGCCAAGTGGTACGAGTTCGACATCGGCTGGTGCTACATCAACATCCTGAAGTTCTTCGGCCTGGCCAAGATCAAGAAGGTTGCGCCCAAGCTGAAGCTGGACGACAGCAAGACCGGCATCGACCTGCGCACCCTGCAGGGCGTGATCACGCACCGCTACGAAGTCATGGCCCGCTATGCGGACGTGATCAAGAGCGCCGCCCGTGAAGAGCTGGCCAAGCTGAAGGATTCGCGCAACAAGGACAGCGCCGAGTGCGACTGGACCAAGCTGCACAGCGTGCGCCGCGCCATCCACCGCAACGAGGACATCCTCCAGCCCGAACAGGTTGCCGCCGTGGATCAAGCCATCGCCCGCAACAAGTCGCTGGCCACGCTGGTGCAGATGCGCCGCGAACTCGGCCGCATCTGGGAAAGCTCCAGCGCCAGCAGCGAACAGCTTCTTCATGACCTGCAGGCCTGGTGCCAGCGCGCCCAGCAAAGCGGCATCGCCGGGCTCGAGCAATTCGCTCAACGTCTGCGCCGCTACGCGGCATGATGCTAGAGAAGCTCAATCCTGAACAACGCGCCGCAGTAACGTTAGAACCGCAGCACGCCCTGGTCCTGGCCGGGGCGGGCAGCGGCAAGACCCGGGTGCTCACCACCCGCATGGCCTGGCTGATTCAAACCGGCCAGGCCTCGCCTTTTGGGCTGCTGGCGGTCACGTTCACCAACAAGGCGGCGCGCGAAATGCTTGCGCGCATGTCGGCCATCCTGCCGATCGACACGCGCGGCCTGTGGATCGGCACCTTCCACGGTCTGTGCAACCGCATGCTGCGCGCGCATCACCGCGATGCCGGCCTGCCGCAAAGCTTCCAGATCCTGGACGTCACCGACCAGCTCGCGGCGATCAAGCGCCTGATGAAGGCCAACGGCGTCGACGACGAAAAGTACCCTCCCCGCGATGTGCAGCGCTTCATCAACGGCGCCAAGGAAGAGGGCTTGCGTCCCGCCGACGTGGAAGCCTATGACGCCCATCGCCGCCGCCTGATCGAGATCTACCAGCTCTACGAGGCCCAGTGCCTGCGCGAGGGCGTGGTGGACTTCGCCGAGCTGCTGCTGCGCGCCTACGAACTGCTGTCGCGCAATGCGCCGGTGCGCGAGCACTATCAGCGCCGTTTCCGCCATATTCTGGTCGACGAGTTCCAGGACACCAACACGCTGCAGTACAAGTGGCTGCGCCTGTTGGCTGGCGGCGGCGCCGCGATCTTCGCGGTGGGCGACGACGACCAGTCGATTTATGCCTTCCGCGGCGCCAACGTCGGCAACATGGCCGACTTCGAGCGCGACTATGCGCGCGGCACCGTGATCCGCCTGGAGCAGAACTACCGTTCCTTCGGCCACATCCTGGATTCGGCCAACGCGCTGATCGGCCACAACACCGGCCGCCTGGGCAAGAATCTCTGGACCGAGCAGGGCGACGGCGAGCCGGTGCGCGTCATCGAGCAGCCGTCCGACGGCATGGAAGCGCAGTGGATCGTGGACGAAATCCGTTCGCTGATACGCGAAGGCAGCCTGCGCCGCGAGATCGCCGTGCTCTACCGCAGCAACGCGCAGTCGCGCGTGCTGGAACACGCCATCTTTTCCGCCGGCATTCCCTATAAGGTGTATGGCGGTTTGCGCTTTTTCGAGCGCCAGGAAATCAAGCACGCGCTGGCCTACCTGCGCCTGATGGCCAACCCGCACGACGACACCTCGTGGATGCGGGTCGTCAACTTTCCCACGCGCGGCATCGGCGCGCGCACGCTGGAGCAATTGGGCGACGCCGCGCGCGCGCACGACACCAGCCTGTACGCGGCCGTGGCCCTGGTGCCCGGCAAGGGCGGCTCCAACCTGGCGCAGTTCGCGCAACTCATCCATCGCCTGATCGAAGAGACCCGCGACCTGCCGCTGCCGGAAATGGTCGAGCACATGCTCGAGGCCAGCGGCCTGAACGCGCATTACAAGGCCGAACGCGAAGGCGCGGAACGCCTGGAAAACCTGAGCGAACTGGTCACCGCAGCGGCGGTGTTCGCGTCCGAGGAAAACTACGACGGCATGCCTGCCGGCGTGGTGCCCGAACAGGACACGGCCTCCACGCTGAACGCGGGCGTGGTCGACGCGCCGGTCGTGGCGTCCGACGGTCTGACCCCGCTGGCGGCATTCTTGTCGCACGCAGCGCTGGAAGCGGGCGACAACCAGGCCCAGCAAGGCCAGGACGCCGTCCAGCTCATGACCGTGCACGCCGCCAAGGGCCTGGAGTTCGACGCGGTTTTCATCACCGGCCTGGAAGAGGGGCTGTTCCCGCACGAGAACAGCGTCCTGGAAGCTTCCGGACTGGAAGAAGAGCGCCGCCTCATGTACGTGGCCATCACGCGCGCGCGCCAGCGTCTGTACATCAGCCTGGCGCAAAGCCGGATGCTGCACGGCCAGACGCGCTACGCGATGCGTTCGCGCTTCCTGGAAGAAATCCCCGAACAGCACCTGAAGTGGCTGTCGCCCAAGGCCGGCCTGGCCCAGGTCGGCGGCACGGGCGCTGGCTGGGGCGGCGGCAATCGCGGCGACGCTTTCGGTCGCAAGCCCACCAATACCATTGCGCCGCGTCAAGCGCGCAGCGTCACCACCGGCGTCACGGTGGGCGACAAGCAGTATCGTGTAGGTCAGGGCGTGCACCACGCGCGGTTCGGCGAGGGCACGATCATCGGCTTGAGCGGAGCAGGGCAGGACGCCCAGGCTGAAATCCAGTTCCGCGACGTGGGCGCCAAGACCTTGGCGCTGGGCATCGCCAAACTCGACATTGTTCAGGGTTGATACTCATGGCCGACAACGATACTTCCAAAGCCGAGTTGGCGTCGCTGCGCGCCGAGGTCGATGAAATCGACCAGCAGATCATGCTGCTGCTGGGCGTGCGGTTCCGCTGCACGGACATGATCGGCGAGCTCAAGCGCGACCTTGGCATGGACCTGGTGGATCCCAAGCGCGAAGAGCAGCAGGTCGCGCGCATCCGCCGCCTGGCGCAAGAGGCGGGCGTGCCGCCCGCGCTAGCCGAAACCATCCTGCGCGAAGTGATCGACACCGTGGTCGACCACCACACCCGCCTGCGCGAGCGCCCCTACTCGTAATGCCAGGCCGGCGGCGCGCGGCAGCTTGCATCAGCGAGCCCGCCGCGCGCCGCCTCTTCCTTTCCTACAAGACCCGCATGAACGCCAGCAAGGCGTCGATCTCGTCCGCGCTCAACGCAAGCGGCCGGATGTGTTCGGACTTGCGCGGCGCATAGGGGTCGGGCGGATCGCTGGACTCGGGGTCGCGGCCCATGCCGGCGTTGTACATCCGCAGCAGGCCCTTCAGGTCGGGAAACAGGCCGTTGTGCATCCACGGTCCGGCGCGCGACACATTGCGCAGGCTGGGCGTGCGGAACTTGCCCAGATCGGCGGGATCGCGCGTCGCTTCGTAGCGTCCCAGATCCCGGTTGCGGCGGCCATAGAAGGACAGGCCGATGTTGTGGAACTGGTGGTCGGTCAGCATCGCGCCGCTGTGGCAGTTCATGCAGCGCGCCTGGGTGCGGAACAGGTGCATGCCGATCAGCTCGGCATCGTCCAGCGCGTCGGATTGCCCATCCAGGAATGTGTCGAAGCGCGTGGGCTCGGGCCGCAGCGTCGCGACATAGGCGGCCAGCGCGCGCGCCAGGCGGTCGGCATCCACTGGCGGCCGAGCGGCCGGCGCCGCGCCGAACGCCTGCAGGAACTGCGCCGGGTAGGGGGCGGCCGCCAGCAGCCGCGCCACGGCGCCGTCGGCATCATGGTTCATTTCGCGGGGATCGTGGATGGGGCCCAGCACCTGTTCCTTCAGGCTGGCGGCGCGTCCGTCCCAGAACAACCGGGGCGCGAACGGCGCCGCAT
Organism: Achromobacter sp. PD1; assembly: GCF_048541815.1. Taxonomy (NCBI): domain Bacteria; kingdom Pseudomonadati; phylum Pseudomonadota; class Betaproteobacteria; order Burkholderiales; family Alcaligenaceae; genus Achromobacter; species Achromobacter sp. PD1. Next base: position 3,406,908 of record NZ_CP183349.1, on the reverse strand, counting down.
ACAGCGGCGTGGAGCGCCGCCTGCCCATCAGCTTGTCTTCGCCCACGGCCAGCGCCAGGCCGTCGGTGAAGGCGCGCTGCGGCAGATGACAGGAGGCGCAGGACACCTGCCCCTTGCGCGACAGCCGGGTATCGAAGAACAGCATCTGCCCCAGCGTCACCACCGCCGGACGCGCAACGTCTGCGGCAAGTTCTGCCTGGCCGGCATTGGCCGCGGTCCAGGCCAGGGGCGGACTGGAGGCCGGCGGCGCCGGCCCCCATTCGCGCCAGTCCACGCCAGGATCGATCGTGGGCGCAGGCCAGGTCGAGGGCGGCCCAGCGTAGTGCGGGCGCAGGCAGGCGGCGTTCCAGCCCGTGGACGTGCGGCAGGCGGTCTGATCGTCCTGGGCGTCTGCATCGGCGTGGGACGCGGACGCCGCCAGCGCCAGCGCCGCGCCCAGGATCAGAAGCGGTAACCGACTTGCAGCCATAGCTCCCGTCCCGTCTGATAGGTACTGCGGTTGGTCTTGACGTTCGGATTGCTGGCCGTCACGGCGGGCCTGCGGTCCAGCACGTTCAGGACTTCGACCGTGAATTCCAGGCTGCGCGCGAACGTGGGATTCCAGGAAAGCTTGGTGTCCCAGGTCCAATAGGACGGGATCTCGCCGGATTCGAAACGCTCCAGATAATCGGGCCGCGGACCCAGTCCCACGTAGATGGTGGCGTCGCGCTTGCTGCGCCAGTTCACCATGTTGCTCCAGGTCAGGCCTGTGCGCGGCCACGCGCCGGTCAGGCTGAGCGTGGCGATCTGCGGCTGGTAGAAGGAGCTTGGCGGCAGGTCGATGGCGCGCAGGCGCGAGCCGTTGTAGATCACGTATTCGTCGGGGTCGCGCGCGTCGCCGTTGTAGCCTTCGACCAGGTCCGCGTTGGTCTTGCGCTTCTGCCAGCTCCAGCTTGCCTGCATGTTCCAGCGCGTTTCGCCCAGGCGCCAGGGCTCCAGTGTGCGTAGCGACAGGCTGACGCCGTCGGTGGTGGACAGGCCTTCGTTGGTGTAGCGGTAGCCGTCCTTTTCGGTGCCGGTCTTGGTCCACTGGTCGCGGCCGTTGCGGCGTACGTAGCTCAGCACGCCTTCCATGCCGGCCATGCGCTGGCGCAGCGAGATCGCCCATTCGTCGTCATAAGGCATGCGCAGGCCCTTGTACTCCACGTAGTACTCCCTGCCGCCGTCCGCCACGGGGTTGCCGTTCTTGTCCAGCACCTGGCGCCGCAGGCGGCTTCTTTCCGCTTCAAGCGCGGTTTCCAGCACGCCGGAGCCGTAATAGCGCGACCATCCGGCGCTGAGCAAGGTGTCGCCCGATCCGAACATGTCCCAGTCCAGCCGCGTGCGCGGCGACACGTTGTTGCTGCCCAGGAAAGTTTCGCGGTCGTAACGCAGGCCAGCGTCCAAGGCCAGCCGTTCCCACTCGATACGGTCCGATAGGTACAGGCTGGCCATGTCGTAGTTCACGTCCACGGTTCCGGGCAGGTAACGGACTTTGCTGTAGTCGCGATAGCTGCCATCGCGGTTATAAGCCCGCTGGTAGGAATGGCTTTCCTGGAAACGCTCGAAGTTCGCCTGGACCCGGTTCAGTTCGGCCCCCGCGTACGGAATGTGCGTGAACACGCCCGTCCGTACCGGATCCAGGTCGACGCGGCCCTTCAGCGTCCAGGTGTCCTGCCGCGTCTGTTCCTTGCCGAAGCCGCCGGCCGTGTACTGCGGCAGCCGGTAGGGCCGGAAGGTCACGAGTTCGTCGCCGATGGATTCGCGGTTGCTCAGCGACCGGTCCCAGCCCGCCTGCAATGCCAGGCGTCCCCCCTTGAAATAGTGATCCACGTTGGCGCCGATACCGCGCGCCCCATGGTTGTTGTCCCAGCGCGTGTGCCGGAACAGGTCGCTGGCCAGGGTTTCGCTGCGGTCGCTGTACTTCAGCGTCAGGTCGGCCGTGGTATCGGCGCTGGCGCGCACGCTGAACTTGCCCAGGAAGTTGTCAATGCGGTCGCGGTAGGCATCCTGGCCCGGGGTCGGTTGCCCCTTGTCATCCACGCCCATGTTCCAGCGTGTGATGTCCGATTCGCGCCGCGACATGGCCAGCACCGCGCCCGATTTTTCATTGAAGGCCAGATCGCCCACGGCCGAATAGAAACGCTTCTTCCATTCGGGTGAGTAACCCGGTTTCCCTTTGGCCCAATTGTTCTCTTCGCCCTCGGCGACTTGCTGCCGCGTCATCTTGGAGGTGTTCCAGCGGTAGTCGAGGTTAAGGCGGTTTTCGCCCGAGAACCGGCGCAATCTCGCGTCCACCACGCCGCCGGTGAAGCCACCGTACTCGACCGGCACGAAGCTGTCGTGCACACGGACTTCCTCCAGCAGGCTCGTGTCCACGAAGTACGACTGCGGGTTGCTGGGCACGTTGCCGACCTGCAGGTTCAGATTCTTGCTGGCCGGATTCACGCGGTTGGTCGCGTCCATGCCGTCGAGCTGGAACAGGTTCTGGTAGGGGCTGGAGCCGGGGAAGGAAATGTCTTCCACGTTGAGTGAGCCGCGGTTCTGCGAGCCGGCCGCGCCCGGATTGGTGCGCACCGCCGGATGCGTCGCCACCAGCGTGCTGAGGTCGCGGTTGGAACTGGGCGTCTCGGCGATGTCCTCGCGGGTATAGATGCGCTCGCCGACCTGTTCGCCGTAGACCCGCACGGCGTCCAGGCGCAGGGCGGAAAACTGGTTGGTCTTGTCCACGTAGACGATGTAGCGTCCGGGGCCGTCCGCGCGTAGCGCCAGCCCGGACCCCGCCAGCAGGTGGTTCAGCGCGAGTAGCGGCGAATACTCTCCGTGCAGCGGCGGGGAGGTCTTGCCCGCTACCGCCGCCGGCGGAAACGAGATCTCCAGGCCGGCTTGCCGGCCCAACGCGAGCAAGGCGTCGCCCAGGGGTTGGGCCGGCAGGTCATAGGCAACGGGCGCGGCGGGCTGAGCAGGGGCCTGCGAGGCCGTGAGCAACGCGGCGGCGAGCAGCGCCGCCGTAGCGCCAGACCGGCGCGCGCGCCGGTTGAAGTGGAGAAACAGCATGAATGCGTCCAAGCGGGTGTTGATGTCAGCCGTAGGACGTGTGCAGGTACGGATTACCTCAGTGGATTGCCGATGAATAATTTATATCGATTCTCATTTGCTGATTAGCAAGCGGCTCTAACGCAAGATCAACAGGCCGGGCAGTTCGGTAATGCCGACCTTGGTCTGCGCCAGCAGCAGTTCCAGCGCACGCTTGGGATCGCCGATGCTGGCTGTGCCCGACACGTGCAAACGCCTGGCGGTGTCGCCCAGCACCAGGATGTGCTTGCCGCCATAGCGGGAGAGCCGCGCCGCAGCCTGCGGCAATGCGACATTGTTGAAAGCCAGCAGGCCCTGGCTCCAGTCCGGCGCCGGTTCCTGCGCGGTGGCGAGGCGGGCGATGCCCGTCGCCGACACGGCGGCTTCCTGGCCCGCGTCCAACACCAAGGCGGCGTCATCCTCGCAAACCAGGCAATGGACTGCGACGCGATGTTCGTACACTGCCACGCGCGTGCCGTCGGCCTCGCGCGCCACGACATAGCGGGTGCCGAGCGCGGCTGCGGACGCGTCCGGCGTCACTACCGTGAAGTCCGGACCGCCGGGCGCGCGCGGCGCGGCCGCGAACAGCGCACGTCCGGCCAGGAGCCGTACTTCGCGCTTGCCTGGCGCGAAATCGATGGCGATGGCCGAGTCCGCGTCCAAGGTGGCGCTGGAGCCGTCGGGCAGGGCCACGCGGCGCACTTCGGCGCCGGTCGTGTAGTCCGCGCCGGGATGGGGGGCGCGCAGCAGTTGCCAGGCCGGCCAGGCCGCCAGCACGGCCAGCGCCGCCGCCGCGCCGCGCTTGCGCGTGCGCCGCGGCGCCAGCTTGCCGCGATCGATTTCGCCCATGCGCCGCCACAGGCGCGCCAGCCGTTCATAGGCGTCGGCGTGGCTGGCGTCGGCGCGGTACCAGGCTTCGAACTCCGCCTGAGCTTGCGCATCCATGCCCTGGCCGCTGTGGCGCACGACCCAGAACGACGCTTCTTCCTGGGCGCTGCCGGTCTTGGGGGCGGCCATGCTCAGGACGCCAGCGCCTGGTCGCAGGCCAGCAGGATACGCATCATGTGCTTTTCCACCGCGCTGACAGAAATCGCAAAACGCTCGGCAATGGCGCGGTAGCTCAGGCCCTCGTGCCGGTGCAGCACGAACACGTCAAGGCTGCGACGCGGCTGGGTCAGCAGCGCGGCTTCCAGCCTGCGCAGCATCTGCCGCGCGGCAGCCACATCCAGGGTGTCGGGCTCGTGCAGGGTAGGGCGCGAAGCGGCGTAGTCGGCGGTGGCGATCTGTTCGCGGCTGCGGCGCCGGTGCCAGTCGGTAGCGATATTGGCGGCCACGCGGAAGACGTAGGCGCGGTCGTTGTCGGGACGCGTCCTGTCCTTGAATTCCGCCAGTTTGATCCAGGTGTCCTGCGCGCAGTCCTGTGCGACGTCGCGCGAGCCGGTGCGCAGGGAGAGGAAACCCAGCACCTCTCGGTAATGGCGGAGAAATACTTCCGTGAGCGTAGACATGTCGCCGGCGCCGGGCGCCAGATAGAGTCAAATTCGCGGCAGAGTATAAATGATAACGATTTCTATTTCTAGATAAGGAGGGCGTGAAGGAAGCGGCGGCGGGCAGGGCGCCCGCCGCAGGCCGTCAGGCCTCGGACTGTTCGATCTCTTCCAGGGAGCCCTGGATTTCCAGCCACTGCTCTTCCAGCTCGTCCATGCGCTTGCCGTGTTCGCCATGCTCGGCCATGACCTTTTGGCGTTCGGCGCGGCGAGCATCCGAGTACAGGTCCGGGTCGGCGATGACGGCGTCCAGCGCATGCAGCTTGGCGCGCAGCTTCTCCATCTCGGTCTCGACCTTGGCGAGCCTGGATTCCAGCGGCTTGCGCAGCGCGGACAGGCGCTGGCGCTGTTCGGCTTCGGCGCGGCGCTGGGCCTTGCGGTCCACCACCGGTTCGTTGCCTGCGGCGTTTTCGCGCGCGGCTTCCGCGCGTTCGCCGGCGTTGCGGGCGGCGAGCCAGTCGCGGTAGTCCTCCAGGTCGCCGTCGAACTCCTGTACCGCGCCGTCGGCCACGATCCAGAAGCTGTCCACGGTGGTGCGCAGCAGATGCCGGTCATGCGACACCAGCAGCATGCTGCCGCCGAAGTCCGCCAGCGCGGCGGCCAGGGCTTCGCGCGTTTCCACGTCCAGGTGGTTGCTGGGTTCGTCCAGCAGCAGCAGGTTGGGCTTTTGCCAGACGATCAGGGACAGCGCCAGGCGCGCCTTTTCGCCGCCAGACATGGGACCGACCCTGCTGGTCACCGTGTCGCCGGAAAAGCCGAAGCCGCCCAGATAGTTGCGCAGCTCCTGTTCGCGGGTCTCGGGAGCCAGGCGCGCCAGATGGGCGATGGGCGTGCTGTCCACGTCCAGCATGTCCAGCTGGTGCTGATGGAAATAGCCGATGGCCAACCCGCGCGAGGCGCGGCGCGTGCCGGCCTGCACCGGCAGCTCTTCGGCCAGGGTCTTGATCAGCGTGCTCTTGCCGGCGCCGTTGGCGCCCAGCACGCCGACGCGGCTGCCGGCGCGCACCATCAGCGTCACGTCGCGCAGGATGGGCACCGCGTTGCCGTCGGCGTCCGTGTAGCCGGCCGACAAATGCTCCAGGGTCAGCAGCGGATCCGGCACCTGGTCGGGCGAGGGAATGCGGATGTCGATGCCGGCTTCGGCATGCAAGGGCGCCAGCACCTGCATGCGCGCCAGCGCTTTGACGCGGCTCTGTGCCTGCTTGGCCTTGGACGCCTTGGCCTTGAAGCGGTCGATGAAGCCTTGCAGCCGGGCGGCTTCGCGGGTCTGGCGTTCGTAGGCGATATTGGTCTGGCGCAGGCGCTCGGCGCGTTGCGTCAGGAAGTCGCCATAGCCGCCGCGGTAGCGCACCAGCTTGGCGTGGTCGAAATGCAGGATGGACTTGGCGACCGCGTCCAGGAACTCGGTGTCATGGGAAATCAGCATGACGGTGCCGGGATAGGCCGCCAGCCATTTCTCCAGCCACAGCATGGCGTCCAGGTCCAAGTGGTTGGTGGGCTCGTCCAGCAGCAGCAATTCGGACGGCGCCATCAGCGCGCGGGCCAGGGCCAGGCGCATGCGCCAGCCGCCGGAAAAGCTCGCCACCGGCTGCATCCATTCGGCGGGCTTGAAGCCCAGGCCGGCCAGCAGCTGCTCGGCGCGCGAGGCCGCGCTCCAGGCGCCGGCTTCCACCAGCGCCGCTTCCACCTCGGCGATCTGCGTGCCTTGCTCGTCCGTCAGCTCGGCGCGGCGCGCCTGCAGCTCGCGCAGATGCGTGTCGCCGTCGATGACGAATTCGCGCGCCGGGCGCTCGTCGGCTTCGATTTCCTGCTTGACGCTGGCTATGCGCCAGCCGGCGGGCATGGCCAGGTTGCCCGCGTCCAGGTCCAGCGTGCCGGTCAAGAGCGCGAACAGCGAGGACTTGCCCGCGCCGTTCTTGCCGACGATGCCCACGCGCTCGCCCGGATGCACGACGAATTCAGCGCCGTCCAGCAGCACCTTGGTGCCGCGGCGCAGGGTCAATCCAGTAGCGCGTATCACAGGCTGAGTTGCTCGCGGGTAAGCAGCAGAAGCTGGTCGGAGGCTTCTTCCGTGTCCAGCCAGACGGGCGAGAGCTGCGGGAAGGCGGCTTCGAAGAAGTCGCGTTCGTGGCCGATCTCCAGCACCAGCACGCCTTCCGGCGTGAGAAAGCGCGGCGCCGCTTCCAGGATGCGGCGCACCAGGTCCATGCCGTCGTCGCCGCCGGCCAACGCCAGCTGCGGTTCGTGGCGGTACTCCTGGGGCAGGACGTCCATGGAGCCGCTGTTCACGTAGGGCGGATTGCAGATGATCACGTCGTACAGACGCGGCGGCAGACTGTCGAACAGATTGCTTTCGTGCAGGTCCAGCCGGTCCGTCAGACCGTAGTCGTCCACGTTGCGGCGCGCCACTTCCAGCGCATCCGGCGACACGTCGACCGCGTCCACGTGGGCATAGGGGAAGGCCAGCGCGGACAGGATCGCCAGGCAGCCGGATCCCGTGCACATGTCCAGCACGTTCTCAACCGCCAGCGCATCCTGCACCCAGGGCGCGAGGCCCTGGTCCAGCAATTCGGCGATGGGCGAGCGCGGCACGATGACGCGCTGGTCCACGTAGAAGCGGTGGCCGCGCAGCCAGGCCTCGTTGGTGAGGTAGGCGGCGGGCAGGCGCTCGGTCACGCGGCGGTCGATCAGGTCGAGCACGCGGTTGCGTTCTTCGCTGAGCACGCGGGCGTCCAGAAAGGGCTCCAGCGTATCCAGCGGCAGATGCAAGGCGTGCAGCGTCAGGTAGACCGCCTCGTCCCAGGCATTGTCGCTGCCATGTCCCAGCGCCACCTGGGCGGCGTTCAGGCGTGACACGCCGTAGCGGATCAGGTCGCGCAGGGTCAGCAGTTCTTGGCGGGCGGATTGATACATGTGAGGCTTTTACTTGGGCGGCAGCAGGAGGTTTTCCAGCGTGCGCCGATAAATGTTCTTCAACGGATCCAGCGAGGCCACTTCGATGCGTTCGTTGACCTTGTGGATCGTGGCGTTGCAGGGACCGAATTCGATGACCTGCGGGCAGATCTTGGCGATGAAACGGCCGTCGGACGTGCCACCGGTGGTGGAGAGCTCTGCCGTCACGCCGGTTTCGTCGCGGATGGCCGAGACCAGCGCATCCGTCAACGAACCGCGCGGCGTCAGGAAGGGCTCGCCGCCCAGTTCCCAGTCCAGCGTGTACTCCAGGCCATGGCGGTCCAGCACTTCATGCACGCGCGCCCGCAGGCTTTCCGGCGTGCTGGCGGTGGAGAAGCGGAAGTTGAACAGCGCCACCGCCTCGCCCGGCACCACGTTGGTGGCGCCGGTGCCCGAGTTCAGGTTCGACATCTGGAACGTGGTGGGCGGGAAGTACTCGTTGCCCTGGTCCCATTCGATGCTGACGATGTCGGCCAGGGCCGGCGCCAGCTGGTGCACGGGGTTGCGCGCCAGGTGGGGGTAGGCCACGTGGCCCTGGATGCCCTTGACCGTGAGCTTGCCCGACAGCGAACCGCGGCGGCCGTTCTTGCAGGTGTCGCCCAGCACGTCGCCCGAGGTGGGTTCGCCGACGATGCAATAGTCCATCTGTTCGCCGCGCGCCTTCAGCGCGTCGCAAACGATGGCGGTGCCGTCGATGGACGGGCCTTCTTCGTCGGAGGTGATCAGCAGGGCGATCGAGCCGCCATGCTGCGGGTGGGCCGCCACGAATTCCTCGGCCGCCACCACGAAGGCGGCGATCGAGCTCTTCATGTCGGCCGCCCCGCGACCGTACAGGTAGCCATCGCGCTCGGTGGGAACGAAAGGATCGCTTTCCCACTTTTCGCGCGGACCCGGAGGCACCACGTCCGTGTGACCGGCGAACACGGTCAGCGGCGCCGCGCTGCCGCGGCGCGCCCACAGGTTGGTGACACCGCCCTGGGCGATGGTCTCGCAGGTGAAGCCGATGCGTTCCAGGCGCGCGGCCAGCGTCGCCTGGCAGTCTTCATCGGCCGGCGTGACCGAAGGGCGGGCGATCAGGTCCTTGACCAGATCCAGTACGGCTGAATTGCTCATCAGGCCCTCAGCAGATCGTTGATGCTGGTCTTGGCGCGGGTCTGCGCGTCGACGCGCTTGACGATGACCGCGCAAGCCAGGCTGTGCGAGCCGTCGGCCGACGGCAGCGAACCCGGGACCACGACCGAACCCGACGGCACGCGGCCGTAGGTGATCTTGCCGGTGGCGCGGTCATAGATCTTGGTGCTTTGCGACAGGAACACGCCCATGGCCAGCACCGAGTTCTCTTCGACGATCACGCCTTCCACGACTTCCGAGCGGGCGCCGATGAAGCAGTTGTCTTCGATGATGGTGGGGTTGGCTTGCAGCGGTTCCAGCACGCCGCCGATGCCCACGCCGCCCGACAGGTGCACGTTCTTGCCGATCTGGGCGCAGGAGCCGACGGTGGCCCAGGTGTCGACCATGGTGCCTTCGTCGACGTAGGCGCCGATGTTCACGTAGGAGGGCATCAGCACCACGTTGCGGGCGAGGTAGGCGCCGCGGCGGGCCACGGCCGGCGGCACCACGCGGTAGCCGCCTTGCTTGAAGGCGTTGTCGCCGTACTCCGAGAACTTGAGCGGCACCTTGTCGTAGAACTGCAGGGGGGCCTGACCCATGATGGCGTTGTCGTTCAGGCGGAACGACAGCAGCACGGCCTTCTTGATCCACTGGTGCACGACCCAGTCGTCGTTGATTTTCTCGGCCACGCGCAGGCGGCCCAGGTCCAGGCCGTCGATGGTGCGCTCGACCGCTTCGCGCACTTCGGCGCTGGCGTCGGTGGGCGACAGGTTGGCCCGGTCGTCCCAGGCTTTTTCGATGGTGGTCTGCAGGTCGAGAGTCATAGCGGCTCAGCTTTTAAAGGTTGATCAAACGGAAGTATGCACAAAATGGGCGATGCGTTCGGCTGCCTGCACGCAGTCAGCCAAGGGCGCCACCAGAGCAATGCGGATGCGGCCCTGGCCGGGATTCACGCCGTGAGCCTCGCGTGCCAGGAAACTGCCCGGCAGCACGGTAACACCGGTACGGCCAAAAAGGTCGCGCACGAACGCGGTATCGGAGCCCGGCGTGGCCGCCCACAGATAAAACGAGGCCTGCGGGCGGGACACGTCCAGCACCTTCTGCAGGATGGGCACGACGGCGTCGAATTTCTCGCGGTACAGGCGCCGGTTGTCCTTCACGTGCGCCTCGTCCGTCCAGGCGGCGATGCTGCCTGCGGACACGATGGGGCTCATGGCGCTGCCATGATACGTGCGATATAGCAGGAAGCGGCCGATCAGCGCGGCGTCGCCCGCCACGAAGCCCGAACGCAGGCCCGGCACGTTGGAACGCTTGGACAGGCTGGAGAACGCCACCAGGTTGCGGTAGGTATTGCGGCCCAGGCGGCGCGCGGCCTGCAGGCCGCCCAGCGGCGGGTTGCCTTCGTCCAGATAGATTTCCGAATAGCACTCGTCCGAGACGATCACGAAACCATGGCGGTCGGACAGTTCGAACAGCGTTTCCCATTCGTCCAGCGACATGACGTTGCCTGCCGGGTTGCCCGGCGAGCAGACGAACACCATGCGCGTCTTCTTCCAGATTTCGTCGGGCACCTGGCTCCAGTCGCTGGCGAAATTGCGCACCGGGTCGGCGTTGACGAAGTAGGGCGTGGCGCCAGCCAGGAGCGCCGCGCCTTCGTAGATCTGATAGAAGGGATTGGGGCAGATCACCACCGAGCCTGCGGACGGGTCGATGACGGTCTGCGTGAACGCGAACAGCGCCTCGCGCGAGCCCAGCGCCGGCAGCACCTGCGTTTCCGGATCCGGGGCAGGGATGCTGTAGCGCCGCGCCAGCCATTCTGAGATCGCCCGGCGCAGCGCCGGATCGCCCTTGGTGGACGGGTACACGGACAGGCCCGCGAGGCTGTCGCGGATGGCCTGTTCGACGCGCGCGGGCGCGGCGTGTTTGGGCTCGCCGATCGACAGATTGATGGGCGTCAGACCGTCCGGCTGCTGGCTGGCCGAAGCCAGCAAAGCGCGCAGTTTTTCGAACGGATAGGGGTGTAGGGCATCGAGGCGCGGATTCATGACGCAAGATTTTAACAAGCAAGCTACAATAGCGGGCTTGGCCTATAGCGAAGGTGGCGAAATTGGTAGACGCACCAGGTTTAGGTCCTGACGCCGTAACAGGTGTAGGGGTTCGAGTCCCCTCCTTCGCACCAACCTTATTTAGGCACTGATCGGGCTTCATGGCTACAGTGTCCTGCAGGCCCCAAGGCATTGAATGCCTTGGGGCTTTTCTTTTTTGCTTATGGCTTTGATTCCGCTATCGGCTTGACTGCCCGGACGCGCGAAAGGCGCATCGGGATTTGCGCCAACGGGCAGGGAAGGTGGTATTTCCCGCAAGCGTCGGGGACGCATGGCGCGTCCAGGCGTTGTGACAGCTCCCTCCTTGATGGAGGGGAAAAACCGAGAGGGAATCATGAGAGGGGTCAGTGCAATGCTGAAGGTCAACGTCCTGTGTGCGGTAGTCGCCTTGATGTTCTCGGGCGTCGCGCATGCTGATGATTCATCGTCCGGAGATTATTGGCTCTCCGTTTGTCAGTCGAGTGACCCCATCGAAGAGACTCAATGCTTGTCATATGTCCTCGGCGTCTGGGATGGCTTGGTTGTGGCTGGGACTGCGGCCAAGACGAAGTCCGATATCTGTTCGCCTAAGAGGGTGTCCGCGCGTCAGCTAGCGGAAATCTTCGTCAAGTACGCCCGTGCCAGTCACGAGGTGCGCCACATGTCGGGCCGAGTCCTGATCGTGGCATCTTTCATGGGCGCATTTCCTTGCAGGGATGGGATCGGCGATTGAGGGGCGGCAGTCGGGCTTCGACAAGTTGGTCTTGCTCCTAGGGATAACCTCCCGTGCCTAAAGCGCATTTTTGATATATCTTCGCGCTCTTCGGTGGAGGCTTGCCGCTGTCCGGCATCGCAACAGCCTCTCAAACAGCCCCGTACACAGCACGATAAGGAGAGCCTTCCATGGCGCTCAAGCACGCTGCATTTCTGGATGTCATCGATATACGCACCCCGCATCGCGAACACGGGGAGGCCGTCAGCGTCAGCCTGATGAAGACGGCGCACATGCAACTGCTGCAATTGGCGCTGCCCGCCGGCAAGGGTCTGCCGCAACATGCCGTGGCGGGCGAAATCACCATTCACTGCATCGCCGGAGAGGTCAGCGTGGCATTGCGCGATGGCGTACGCCAACTGCGCGAGAACCAGCTCGTCGCGCTGCCCGCGCACGAACCGCACGCGCTGCAGGCCGTGCGCGACGCGACCGTGCTGGTGACGGTGCTGCACGCCCCCGCCTAGTACTCCTTTTCCTGACGCAGACGTGTTCCCTGAGAGGTGAGCCGTGCATGAGCTATTGGCCGACTGGTGCGAAATCCTGAACCGCTTGCTGCGGGACGTGGCCGATGCCCACGCCACGGCGCAGGCGCGCGACAGCGCGCTGCGCCATGCCCACCGGCATTCCTGCCAGGCGCCGATCTGCTTCCGGATGTCCGGGACCACGGTCGGCCATCTGGCGGAAACGCTGGATTGCGCCATCCGTGCGTCCTGCGCCCGCCACGACAACTCCGCCTGGGTGCAGGCGCTGGATGTGGCTTACACCAAGTTCCTGCTGTATCTGATCCGCGACGTGGACCGGTGGTCCAGCGGCGGGCTGCACCAAGAGGCGGCCAAGGCAGGGATCAGGCTGTCGGCTGGCAAGACCACTAAATACTGGATAAATGAACAGTAACCTGGTTCAATCCAATCATGCGCCTCCGGCGCGCGCGCCGGCCACTGCGCCATTTCCCACGATCAGGACGAACCATGAAATTCGGATACACCATCATCTACGTACCGGACGTCGCCGCATCGCTGTCCTTCTTTGAACAGGCATTCGGTTTCGCCAGGCGTTTTCTGCACGAGTCCCAGACCTACGGCGAACTGGACACCGGCGAAACCACGCTGTCGTTCGCGGCGCATGAACTGGCCGGCTCCAATTTCGGCGGCGGCCATGTAGCGGCTTCGGAGTCGGCCGAGCCGCTGGGCATGGAAGTGGCTTTCGTGACGGACGATGTGGCCGCGGCGCATGCCCGCGCGCTTGCGGCGGGCGCCACGGAAATGAGCGCGCCTGTCTCCAAGCCCTGGGGGCAGGTCGTGTCCTATGTGCGCTGTCCGGACGGAACGTTGGTGGAGCTCTGCACTCCCGTGCACGGCTAGGCGCGCTCGTTCCGGGGCGCGGGCCAAAGCGCCGGATGCGCGGCCCGGCACGGCCTGCATCGTCCGTGCCCGTGCGGCGTGCGCCTTTCCGTCTAGCCGGTCCGGACGATCCCCGAGTCCATCGGACGCCGTTACCGTGGTTGCGGCAGGGGGGCCGCGTCCGGCTGCGTTCAAGAATTGTCAAGATTTGCATTGCTTTAAAGTCGTCGTTGCCGCCCCGCGATACCGTGGCATTTTCGTTTTTCGGGGAGTCGACATGTATCCGCTTTCTAAGCGTTGCGGCGCTGAGTTCTTTGGCACGTTCTGGCTGGTTTTGGGGGGCTGCGGCGCCGCGGTGCTGGCCGCCGGTTTCCCGGAACTAGGCATCGGTTTTGCTGGCGTGGCGCTGGCCTTCGGCCTGACCGTGCTGACGATGGCGTTCGCGGTCGGCCATATTTCCGGCGGGCATTTCAACCCGGCCGTCACGGTGGGCCTGGTGGCGGGCGGCCGTTTTCCGGCCAAGGAAATCCTGCCTTACGTCATTGCCCAGGTCCTGGGCGCGATCGTTGCCGCGGCGGTGCTGGCCTGCATCGCCAGCGGCAAACTGGGTTTCGACCTGAAGGGCAGCCATTTCGCGGCCAACGGCTACGGCGCCTATTCGCCGGGCAAGTACTCGATGGTGTCGGCCCTGGTGACGGAAGTCGTGCTGACGGCGGGCTTCATCTTCGTGATCCTGGGGGCGACCAGCAAGCGCGCGCCGGCCGGCTTCGCGGCGATTCCCATCGGACTGGCGTTGACGCTCATCCACCTGATCAGCATTCCGGTGACGAACACCTCGGTCAATCCGGCCCGTTCCACCGGCCCCGCGCTGTTCGTGGGCGGCTGGGCGTTGGAGCAGCTGTGGCTGTTCTGGGTCGCGCCCATCGTCGGGGCGATCGTCGGCGCCATCGCCTACCGGCTGGTCAGCGATCCCGCCCAGGAGCGTAGCTAGGCCAGGCGTTGCGCCGGGCGATAATGGGGCCAAGTCTCTGATCCTGGTCCCATGAACGAATTTTCAATAGCCATCAATCTTGTGCTGGCCATGCTGCTCGGCGCCGCCATCGGCGCCGAGCGCCAATGGCGGCAGAACTATGCCGGCGTGGTCACGCACGCGCTGGTCTCGCTGGGCGCGGCCGCCTATACCGCCTTGCCCGCGCTGCTGGACGCTGGCAACGACATGCGCCTGGGCAGCCAGGTCGTGACCGGCATCGGCTTCCTGGGCGCGGGCCTGATCATGCGCGACGGCCTGACCATACGCGGCCTGAGCGCGGCCGCCACCATCTGGGCTACCGGCGCCGTAGGGGTGCTTGCCGGCTATGGCTTCCTGGCCGAAGCCAGCGCGGTCACGGCGCTGATCCTGGTCACCAATGTGCTGCTGCGGCGCGGCGCCAGGCTGATGGACCGCTACGTGCCCGACGCGGAAACCGAAGAGCGCTACTACAACATCGCCTTGACCTGCGCCTCCACGGACGAAGCCATGGTGCGGGCGGAATTGCTGAATGCCTTGGGCAAGCACAGCCTGCGCCTGCGCGGCGTGGAAAGCCAGCAGCGCGACGGTGGCCGCTCCGAGGTGACGGCGGTGGTTTATTCCATGCGCCAGGAAGACGAGCGGGTGGAACAACTGGTGGGCAGCCTCAGCCTGTTGCCGCAGACCTACTCGGCCAGATGGACCTCCGACACCGGCAACGCCTGAGGCCGGCCGGAATCAGGATGCCGTAAGTCCGATCTCAATACGCTTGCACTCCCATTCCAGGAAGATGAGCGTATTCCGTGACCACAACGATTACCCCCGCCGCGTCCACCGGCCTTGCGCGCTATGACCGCGTCACCATCGCGTTCCATTGGCTGATGGCGGCGCTGGTGGTGGGCCTGTTCGCGCTGGCCGAGATCTGGGACTTCCTGCCGCGCGGCACGCCGACGCGACGTTTGCTGCAGCACCTGCATATATCGTTCGGCCTGGTGTTTGCCGCCGTGTTCGTGCTGCGCGCCATCTGGCGCCTCACGGCGGGCAGGCGCCTGTCGCCGGCCGCCACGGGCTGGCTGCGCGTGGCTAGTACGGGCGTACACGGATTGCTGTACCTGTTGATGGCGACGCAGATCGTGCTGGGTTTTCTTTTCCGTTGGGCGCAGGGCGAGCCGTTTGCTTTCTTCGGCCTGTTCGACGTGCCCACGTTGATCGCCATCGACCACGAGCAGCGCCGCTTCATTGGCGGACTGCACGATACCGTGGCCTGGTGCATCATCGCGCTGGCGCTGCTGCATGCCTTGGCCGGGTTGTTCCACCACTATGTCCTGCGCGATGGCGTGCTGCGCCGCATGCTCTCCAGCCGCTGAGGAGCGCGCGGCAAGGGCGGGTAGTGAAAGCCGGGCCGGGCAGGTTGTACATTACGCACTATCACTGCCTTACTTCCACAGGATGTACCCATCATGACCGCCCCTGAAGTGTTTATCTCCTCCTCGATCAGCTGCGCGAACGATCGCCCCTTCGTGCTGTTCGGCGGCATCAACGTGCTGGAATCGAAGGAACTGGCGCTGCGCGCCTGCGAGGAATACCAGCGCGTCACCCGCAAGCTGGGCATCCCGTACGTCTTCAAGGCCTCCTTCGACAAGGCCAACCGCTCGTCCATCCATTCCTATCGCGGCCCGGGCCTGGAAGAGGGCATGAAGATCTTCGAGGCGGTCAAGAAGGAATTCGGCGTGCCCGTCATCACCGACGTGCATGAGCCCTGGCAGGCCGCGGCCGTGGCCGAGGTCGTCGACATCCTGCAGCTGCCGGCCTTCCTGGCGCGGCAAACGGACCTGGTGGTGGCGCTGGCCAAGACGCAGCGCATCATCAACATCAAGAAGCCGCAGTTCCTCAGCCCGACGCAGATGCTGAACATCGTCGAGAAGTTCACCGAGGCGGGCAACGACAAGCTCATCCTGTGCGACCGCGGCACCTGCTTCGGCTATGACAATCTCGTTGTAGACATGCTAGGGTTTGGCGTGATGAAGAAAGTGTCCGGCAACAGGCCGCTCATTTTCGACGTCACGCATGCCTTGCAGCAGCGCTCGGCGCTGGATGCGGCATCAGGCGGCCGCCGCGAGCAGGTGGCCGAACTGGCGCGCGCGGGCATGGCCGTGGGGTTGGCCGGCCTGTTCCTGGAAGCTCACCCCGATCCCAAGAACGCGAAGTGCGACGGTCCCAGCGCCTTGCCGCTGGACAAGCTGGAGCCCTTCCTGACCCAGTTGAAGATGCTGGACGACCTGGTGAAGTCCTTTGCCCCTATCGACATCGAACCCTGAATCCCGCGGTCATAACGGCTGCGCAAAGTTGTTATACGATCCGGGCCAACCATTGGGGAGGCCTGGATGTCTTTGTATGTGATCGTCGCCGTCCGAAAGGAACCCGTCAGCGGGCACGTGGCCTATGTGCGTTGGGGCCAGGCCGAACGCGGCATCCCCGGCTGGGTCACCGAGCCGGTGACGGCGGCGGCATCCGAGGTCATCGAGGCCATCAAGGACGGCGTGGAAGTCGAAACCGCCATCAGCCAGGATGGCATGAGCGTGGCGCTGCGGCCGGTGCGCGTGCTGGTGGATGACGACGGACGCGAACACCTCGCGTCCGCGCCGGTTCCCAGCTCGACCCTTTACACGCTTTTCGATCTGCCGGAATTCTGATCCGGCCAGGCCGGCTGGCGGCGCCTAGCGCCGGCCCTGCGCGAAATTGAGCAGGGCGTCTCCGGCCATCCGGTAGCGCACCCATTCATCCTGCGGCAACGCGCCGATCGACTTGTAGAAATCGATGGCGGGCGTGTTCCAGTCCAGCACGCTCCATTCCAGCCGGCCGCAGCCGTTGGCCACCGCCTCTTGCGCCAGATGGCGCAACAGGTCGCGGCCCGCGCCGATGCCGCGCTGCTCCGGCGTGACGTACAGGTCTTCCAGATAGATCCCGTTCTTGCCCAGCCAGGTCGAGTAGCTGTAGAAGTAGACGGCGTAGCCGATGGGCTTGCCGTCCAGCAGGCACATCAGGGCCTTGGCCGGCGCGTTCTCGGCGAACAGGGTGCGCTCGACATCCTGGGGGCTGGCGATCACTTCATGGGCGGCGCGTTCGTACACGGCCAGCTCGGTGATGAAGGCATGGATCTGGGCCGCGTCCGAGGCGACGGCGGGACGGATTTCGATGGTCACGGGTACTTCCTGTTGCTGCTTTTGGGGGCCTTATCCTACTCGTGAATCGGGCGGCGCGCATTTCTGCCCGGCGCGTCCGTTTCGGGAATACCCTTACTTGCGCGCTGGTCGTGCGGGCGCGATTCTTGAAAGCGTTCTGCCCTCGAGTCCAATGCGTACAACAGGGGACATCTCCCATGCCTGAACCTGGGTCCGCCGTTGCCAGCACGCCTGCCGCAAGCCGTAAAAGGCGTCGCCTGTCCTGGATCTGGCTGGTGCCTCTCATCGCAGCCGTGGGCGGACTGGCGCTGGTAGTGCGCGTCTGGATGCAGGCCGGCCCCACCGCCACCATCAGCTTCCAGACCGCTGAAGGGCTGGAGGCCGGCAAGACCCAGGTCCGCTACAAGGACGTCGTGGTCGGCGTGGTCGAGCGCGTGGCCCTGAACTCGGACCGGTCGGGCATTGTTGCGACCGTGCGCATCAACAAGGACGCCGGCAGCCTGCTGCAGGAAGGGACGATGTTCTGGGTGGTGCGGCCCAGGCTGACCCTGAGCGGCGTGTCGGGCCTGAGCACCCTGTTCTCCGGCGCCTACATCGGCGTGGACCCCTCCGACCGGTTCCGCCAGGAAGGAGAAAGCCGCGCCACCAAGTACAGCTTCGTCGGCCTGGAAACGCCGCCCGAGGTGCAGCAGGACCGGGCCGGCAAGCGCTACACCCTCAAGGCCCGCGACCTGGGCTCGCTGGACATAGGCTCACCCGTCTACTTCCGGCGCATTGCCGTGGGGCAGGTGGTGGCTTACCACCTGGACAGCAGCGGCGAGGGCGTCAACGTGCAGGTGTTCATCGACGCGCCCAATGACGAATACGTCAATAGCGCCACGCGCTTCTGGAACGCCAGCGGCGTGGATTTCAGCGTCGATGCGCGCGGCCTGCAGGTGCGTTCGCAGTCGCTGCTGTCCGTGATCGTGGGGGGCGTCGCATTCGACACCATCGAGCAGCACGCGCACGTGGTGGCCAAGGCCGATGCCGAGTTCACCATCTTCCCGTCGGAAGGTGCGGCCCGCGCGCAACCGGATGGCATGCCGCTGCACATCCGCATGCGTTTTGACCAGTCGGTCCGGGGGCTGGTGGTCGGCGCGCCCATCGACGCGTATGGCGCGGCCATCGGCCAGGTGGACTCGATCCGCCTGGAGTTCGACCCGGCGATCAAGCAGTTCTACGCGCTGGTCGGAGCCACCGTCTATCCCGAGCGCCTGGGCGCGCAGACGGTCGAGGAAATCAAGGAATACTCGGGTTCGACGCTGCAGCATCCCAACGGCAAGCTGCTGGCCGCGTTGATCCAGCACGGCTTGCGCGCGCAGCTGCGCATCGGCAACCTGCTGACGGGCCAGCTGTACGTCGCCTTGGCGGTGTTCCCGGACGCCAAGCCGGTGGCGTTCACGATGGAGGAAGAACCGTTCATTCCCACCGTGCCGAACAACCTGGATCAGTTGCAGCAGCAGATCAACAGCATCCTTACCAAGCTCGACAGGGTGCCGTTCGAAGGCTTGGGCGCCGATCTGGGCCAATTGCTGCGCGCCACTTCCAGCCTGATGAAGCGGCTGGATACGCGCCTGGCGCCCGAGGCGCAAGCCATGCTGCGCCAGGCCAGCAAGTCCTTGGCCGCTGTAGGCGGGGTGCTGAGCCCCGACGCCGGCCTGCCGGTCAATGCCAATGCGGTCTTGCAGGAATTGTCGCGGGCGGCCCGCTCGCTGCGGGAACTGTCGGACTATCTGCAAGCGCATCCGGAGTCGTTGCTGCGCGGCCGCGCGCCGGATGCCCAATACCAGCGCCAGCCGGCGCGCTAGGCTAGCGCGCGAGCCATTGCGCAATCAGGCAGGCGCTGGCTTGCGCGTCCGTGGCCGAGGTGTCCAGCACCAGGTCGCTGAAGGGACGCGCGGCATAGCCTTCGAGGTACATCTGCGCGATGCGCTGCCGCTCCCAATCCGTCAAGACGCGGCCGCCCCTGTCCGATTGGGCGGCCGCGAGCGTGGGGGCCAGGGTCACTACGCGCAAGCGCGCGCCGCGTTGTCGGCACGCCGCCAGGATTTGCTCGTAGCTATCCTGCTCCAAGGGGTAGGCGATGACCAGATAGCGCTCCTGCGCCTGGGCGATCAGCCTAGTGAGGCGGGCCAGCGCCAGCGCCCACTGCTCGGTGTATGGCAGATGGCTGGGGGCGTCGTGATCATCGCCGTCGATGAAGCGCGCAGCGGGCAACAGGGCGGCCAAGGCCGCTCCGACCGTGGACTTGCCGCTGTTGATCGGGCCGTTGATATGGATGACGGTGGTGTCAGGCATTGATATGGCTGTTCCTTTCAGGGCAGGCCGGCGCGCAAGGCGTCCGCACCGGCCCAATTAGAACAGGCATTGTCGCAAAGCGAACTTGCGGCCGAAAGCCCTCACTTCGTCGCCGTCCACGGACGCCGCCAGGTCCCAGCGGTCGCCGCGCGTCACCAGGAAGGACCGGCCGGTTGCGGCATGGCGCAAGGCGAATTGCCAGAAGGCTGCCTCGGAGCCCACCGGTTCGAGGTCGTGCGGCCCGATCAGCAACCGGCTCGGGCGGGGCGTTGCGCCCAGAGTCCAGCGCAGGGCGATGCCCAGGAACGCGAAACGCGCCGAGAACGACGACGGCTGGACGGTCAGCACGCGGATTCTGTTGATCATTGCCAGGACCCCTTGCAGATAGAGTCCAGCGTAGCAAAAGCGGCCCGGGCCATCCATACCGCCTTTGGTGGGTACGGACCGGCCCGGCTGGCTGCTATTTCTGGATGGCGTCCTGCGCGTGGCCGCGGGTGATCCGCCCGAGCAGCAGCAGGGCGCCGGCTGGCGCCAGCGCGAATGCGGCGAACAGCCATTGCGCGGCATGCTGCGCGCCCGCGACGCCGCCGGGGTCCGCCAGGCCCGCGCTGTTGGTGATGACGCCAGCCAGCGCCGCCGTCAAGGCCGTTGCATAGAGCTGCACCGTGGTGATGGACGACGAGGTCAAGGTTTCTTCGCCGGCAGGCGCAGCGGTGAAGATGCGTGTCAGCAGGTGCGGCCAGCTCAGGCCGATGCCGAAGCCCACGCCGGCCAATGCCAGCACATAGAGCGCCAACCCCGGATAGGACTGCAGTTGCGTCGTGCGCGGCGTCATATAGGCCAGGGCGGCCAGCGCGGCCAGGATCACCATGGGGCTCAGGCGCACCAGGAAATTCGCGGCCGGGCCGCTGCGGGTGGCGCTGGGCATGGCGGCCAGGGTCCAGCCCGCCGCCATGGCCGCGGTCATGTAGCCGGCCGCCAGCGGCGTCATGCCATGGATGACCTGCAGGAAATACGGCACGAAGATTTCGGTGGTGATGGCGGCCACCACCAGGCACATCACCGCGTACAGCGCGCCCAGCGGCGTGGCGATCGAGTAGGCGCCGGTGGGCAGCAGCCGCTTCGCGGCGCGCTGGTCCACCGCCGCGATCAGCGCGGCGATGGCCAGTCCGGCGGCAATGCCCGCCAGATTCCAGCGCAGGTCGGTCGACAGGCTGGCCAGCGTGATTGCCAGCACGCTGGCCACCAGCAGGCCCAGCGTGGTCACGGGCAGCGGACTCGGGCGGGAGGGCGGAACCGATTCCTTGCCGCCGACCTTGAGGGCCACGATCGCCGCCAGGGCGGCGGCCACGGGCAGCAAGGCCCAGAACGCCAGCCGCCAGTGTCCGGTCTGGGCGAAGACCCCGCCGATGGCGGGGCCGCACAAGGTGGCGACGCCCCACATGCCGGACACCAGGGCCATTGCGCGCGACCAGAGCGGCGCCTCGAAGACCAGGCGGATCAGGGCATAGCTGAGCGCAAACAGGATGCCGCCGCCCAGGCCCTGGATGCTGCGTCCGGCCAGCAGCGCAGGCATGCTCGGCGCCAGCGCGCACACCACGGAACCGGTGGTGAACACCGCGACGGCAATCAGGTAGGCCGCGCGCGGCCCCAGCGTTTCGATCAGCCTGGCCGACAGCGCCGACCCGACGATGGAGGTCACGACGAACAGCGTGGTGTTCCAGGCGTAGTACTCCAGTCCGCCGATGTCCTTGATGACGCTGGGCAGAATGGTGGTGACGATGTAGACGTTGATGGCGTGCAGCGCCACCCCGCCTGCCAGCGCGATGGAACGCAGGGCATTGGTCCCGTGCAGCAGATCTGCCCAGGACGCGCTTGAAACATGGGTTGTACCGGTGCTCACGCGGTCTTCCGCCTTCGAGAGAAATTATTTAAACAAGATTTGCATTGGATAATACGCATGCCGGCGCGCAACCGCAAACGCTGTGTGCGAGCGTTGCGGCCCTTGCCGCGGCGGCAATCAGTGCTTGAGCAATCCGCGCAGCAGCAGGTCCAGCGCCTGCAAGGCCTGCGCCAGGCGCGGGCCGTCCCCGGCGTCCTGCGCGATCCAGAAGGCGCTTTCGACCAGGCTGCCGTTGATCAGCCGCGCCAGCGCCTGCGGCGCGGCGGCTTCGATGAGATCCTGATCCATCATCGTCTGCAATAGCGCGGCGAGCGAAGCAATGCAGTGTTGCTGCGAACCGTCCGTCACCGCGCCCAGCACGGCCCGTGCATCTTGCAGCACGATGCGCCGGATCTCGGGTTCGGCCGCCATCTCCAGATAGGCGCGGCAGCGCCCATGCAAGGCGGCCCAGGCATCGGGCGCCTGCGCGGCGATCGCGGCCAGGCGTTGGTCCATTTCGCCGTCAATCTGTTCGACCACTGCGGCGAGCAGGCCTTTCTTGTCGCCGAAGTGGTGGTACAGGGCGCCCCGCGTCAGTCCTGCCGCCGCGGTGAAATCGTCCATGGACGTGGCCGCATAGCCGGCTTCACGGAAGGCTTGCCGGGCCGTGGCCAGCAGTTTCGCGCGGGTGGCTTCGATCATCTCGGCGCGGGAACGCGTCATGCTCCTCTCCAAAGACATACGACGTGTATGTAAATTGACATACGCATCGTATGTGAATACGATGCCGCTGTCCACAGCAATCAAAGGCTTCCGGTGTCGAATCCGTATCGCGAGTTGTTCCAGGCGCCCGGCGCATTGGGTTTTGTCCTGGCCGGCGCCATCGCCCGCCTGCCATTGCCGATGATCGGCATCGGCATCATCACCATGTTGTCCGAGGTGCGTGGGTCCTATGCACTGGCAGGCGCCGTCGCGGCCACGTTTGCGCTGGCCACGGCCTTGCTGGCGCCGCGGATTTCCCGCCTGGTGGACCGCCATGGCCAGGGCAGGGTGCTGCCCGTGGCCGCGGGCCTGTGCGTCGCGGGGCTGGTCGGCCTGGCAGTCTGCGTGCAATGGAATGCGCCCGAGTGGACCCTGTTTTTCTTTGCCGCGCTGGCGGGCGCCTTGCCCAGCATGCCGGCGATGATACGCGCGCGCTGGACCGAGATCTTCAGGGACCAGCCGCAGTTGCGCACCGCCTACGCGCTGGAGTCCGTAGCCGACGAGCTGAGCTTCATCGTAGGCCCGCCGCTGGCCGTGGGGCTGAGCGCGCTGTTCTTTCCGCAGGCCGGTCCGCTGTTCGCGGCGCTGCTGCTCGCGGTGGGCGTCACCGCCTTCGTGCTGCAGCGGGCCACGGCGCCCGCCGTGCGGTTCAAGCAGGAAGGGCGTCAGGCCTCGGTGTTGCGCATGCCGCCGATGCCCTCCCTGCTGGCGATGATGGCCGCCATGGGCGTCATCGTCGGCACCATCGACGTCCTGAGCGTCGCCTTTGCCCGGCAGCAAGGCATGCCGGCCGGAGCCAGCCTGGTGCTGTCCGCCTATGCCCTGGGCTCCTGCGTGGCCGGTCTGGTGTTTGGCGTACTGAAGTTCCAGATGCCGCTGGCCCGCCTGCTGGTGGTCGCGGCGGCGGTCACGGCGTTCACCACGGTTCCGCTGCTGCTGGTGAACGATCTGCTTACCCTGGTGCTGGGCGTGCTGCTGGCCGGCCTGTCGTTCGCTCCGACCATGATCATCGCGATGGCGCTGGTGGAAAGCAGCGTGCCTGGCCATCGCCTGACGGAAGGGCTGACCTGGCTGGTGACCGGCCTGGGGGCTGGCGTCGCGGCGGGCGCGGCGCTGGCGGGCTGGGTGGTCGACCACCACGGCGTGGGTGCGGGATTCTGGACGGCGGTGGGGGCGGGCGCGATCGTGTTGCTGGCCGCCATACCGGTGGGACGCAGTGCCGCGGCCGGTCGCGCCGACGCCTGACCCGGCCGGCCGATAGAATGGGGAGTCCGGCGCCTGCTCAGGCGCGCCGCAAGGAGAACCGCATGTCCAGAACCGTCGTCAATCCCGACACCGTGTTCAATACCGTCCAATACGGATTCAGCCAGGCCGTCATCGTCACCGGGCAGCGCCGCATGCTGCTGTCCGGCCAGGTCGGGGTCGACATCAACGAGCGTACGGCGGGGCCGGGCCTGCAGGAGCAGACCGAAGCCGCGCTGGACAATGTCGAGCGCGTGCTGGCTGCGGCCGGCGGCACCTTGGAGCAGGTGATCATGCTGCGCATCTACATCTGCGAAACGGCCAGGGAGGACCAGGAAGTGATCGCGCAGGCGCTGCGCGACCGTTTCAAGAAGGATCCCCCGCCCTCGTCGTGGATCATCGTCAGCGGCCTGTCATTGCCGGAATGGCTGATCGAGATCGAGGCCGAGGCCATGCTGGACTAGCCGCGCCAGGGCGCCGTTGCAAAGGCGGTGCGCAAATGCGCCAGGAAGCCCGCCGTCCGCGCGGGCAGCTCCTGGCGCGATTTGACCAGGGCCACCACGTCGGCCGACGGCAGGATCCAGCCGGGCAGCAGCGGCACCAGCGCGCGCGCCTGCAGATGCGCCGCCACATCCCACTCCGAGCGCACGATGATGCCGTGCCCGGCCAGGGCCCACTCCACGGCAGTTTCCCCCGCATTGCTGGACAGCACCGGCGCCACGCGCACCCCAACGGCCGGGCCGCGCCCATGCTTGAAGCGCCACAAGGTCACGTCTTCATCGTTCTCGCGCAGCGCGATGCAGTCGTGTCCGCGCAGATCCTCGGGCTTGACAGGGGCGCCGCGGCGCGCCAGGTAGGAGGGCGCCGCGCACAGGATCCGGCGGTTGGGCGCCAGCGGGTAGGCGACCAGCGTCGAATCGCGCAGTTCGCCGATATGCACCATTACATCCCAGTCGTCGGAAGCCAGCCGCGGCGGCCCGTCGGACAGCGTCAGGCTGGCGGTCACGTCCGCGCTCTGGCCGCGGAACTCCGCGACCAGCCCGGCGATGTAGCGCTGCCCGAATCCCAGCGGCGCGACCACGCGCAGATGGCCTGCCACCACGCCCCGGCGGCCCGCCAGTTCGTCGGCCAGGTCGCCCAGTTCGCCGCAGATCTGTTCCGCCCGCAACGCCAGCAGCCTGCCTTCGTCGGTCAGCGCGGTGCCGCGTCCGGAGCGGTTGACCAGCCTGACGCCCAGCCGTTTTTCCAGCGTGTGCAGCCTTTGGGTAACGGCGGGCGGCGTGACATCCAGCGCGCGCGCCGCTTCTGCCAGCGAGCGGGTGACTGCCAGGGTCAGGAAAAAACGCAGGTCTTCGGTCGTAATCATGCAGGCACGGATTAATGGATGATTAAGTCCAGATTAAACACGCGGAACCGCCGCCGCGCCATACTTCAGTCATTCCGATACGCCCTGCCGAGAGCGCCATGAACCAGAACGCCACGCCTTCTTCCCTCGAAACCCTGGATACCCCATGCCTGCTGCTCGATGAGACGCGCATGATGCGCAACATCGAGCGTCTGAACGCGCTGATGGCCGGGCACGGGGTGCAGCTGCGTCCGCACCTGAAGACGCCCAAATCGATCGACGTGGCGCGCCGGCTCATGTCCACACCCCAGGGCCCGGCCGCCGTGTCCACGCTGCAGGAGGCCGAACAGTTCGCCGCCGCCGGCGTCACCGACCTGCTGTACGCCGTGGGCGTGTCGCCGGCAAAGCTGGACCGCGTGCTGGCGCTGCGCCGCCGCGGCGTGGACCTCACCGTGGTGGTGGACAGCCTGGAAGCGGCGCGCGCCGTCGCCCAGCGGGCGCGGGAGGCGGGCGACGCCATTCCGGCGCTGATCGAGATCGACTGCGACGGCCATCGTGCCGGGGTGCAGCCGGGCAACACGGCCCAGTTGCTGGCGATTGCGCGCGTCCTGCATGAGGACGGCGCATGCCTGCGCGGCGTCATGACGCACGCCGGCGAGTCGTACGGCTGCGATAGCGTCGACGCCATTGCCGACATGGCGGAGCAGGAGCGCGTGGCGGCCGTGAGTTGCGCCGAGGCGATCCGCCAGGCAGGGCTGCCATGTCCGGTGGTCAGCGTGGGATCCACCCCCACCGCGCATTTTGCCCGCAAGCTCGACGGCGTGACCGAAGTCCGCGCGGGCGTTTATGTGTTCTTCGATCTGGTGATGGCCGGGCTGGGCGTGTGTTCGGTCGATGACATCGCCGCCACGGTGTTGACGACCGTGATCGGCCATCAGCCCGACAAGGGCTGGATCCTGGTGGATGCCGGATGGATGGCCATGTCGCGCGACCGGGGTACCGCCAAACAGCGGGTTGATCAACTGTACGGCCTGGTGTGCGATGCGAACGGCACGGTCTATCCCGACCTGCTGCTGGCCGAGACCAACCAGGAGCAGGGCATCATCAAGGTGCGTCCAGGCAGCGGCGCGGCCCTGCCCGATCTGCCGCTGGGAGCGAAGCTGCGCATCGTGCCCAATCACGCCTGCGCCACCTGCGCCCAGCACGATGCCTACGAGGTCGTGCGTCCGGATTCGTCCGGCGTAGTGGCGCATTGGGAACGCTTTCGCGGCTGGTAAGCCGCCTTTCACGAGGAGGCATGCATGGATCTCATCCACACGCATCAGGCCACGCCGCCCGCCGGCCACTATTCGCAGGCGGTCCGCGCCAACGGTTTCATCTTCGTCTCGGGGCAGTTGGGCTTTCTGCCGCCTGCTGCGCCCGGCGCGCGGCCGGCGCTGGCCGACGGCGCCGCGGCCCAGACCCGGGAAGCGCTGCGCAGTGTTCGCGCCATCCTCGAAGCGGCCGGCGCCTCGCTTGCCGCGGTCGCCAGCGTGACGGTGTACATCCCGGACGTGGCGCTCTGGGACGAGGTCAACCGGGTCTACGAGGAGGGCTTCGGCGATCATCGGCCCGCGCGGGCCATTGTGCCCACGCGCGAGCTGCACTACGGCGCCCTGGTGGAGATCAGCGTGGTCGCCGTCGCCTAGCGCGCGGCGGATCGTGCAGGCGGACGCCTATAATGCCTCCGCCTCAATACCTTCGGGGGAGACCGTCCGCATGCAGTACGAATACCTGTTCTGGTCCATGGCCGCGATGGTGGCGGCGGCGCTGGCAGGCGGGTCGCTGTGCGGCCGCCTGGGTTCCGTCAAGCGGGTCCTGCTGGGGGTTGCGGCGCTGGCCGTTGCGGTGGGCGTGGCGGTGTTCCTGCTTTCCCGCCACGGCGGCTTCAGCGAGCTATCGGCGATGCTGTCGATCGCCGCCTTCATGTTCAGCCTGGTGATCGGCGCCGCCGCGTCGTTGCTCACGCGGCGCATACTCTTGCGCCGCTGAGCGCTGCGCGCCTTATTCTTCGGCGTCGAAATCCTCGTCTTCGTCGTCTTCATCCTGTTCCAGGGCGTCGTAGCCCTTCCAGGTGATGCGCCAGCGGGTCGCGCCCGCGGTGGCAGCCGTTTCGCTGATCTGCTTGACCAGGCCCGCGTCTTCCAGCAGGTCGAGGTGATGCGCAATCAGCTGCAGCCCTTGCTCTTCGGGATGCGGCGCCAGGGCCACGTTCTTGATGTCGTGCGTGCTCAGGTTGGGGCCGGGGGCGTCGCGCAGGGCGCCCAGGATAGTGACGACCAAGTCGAAATCGCGTTGCATGTTGTCCACCATTCGTTGGGGTAAAAGACAAGCCGACGATAGCAGAGATCGATTGCCGCGAAGCGACAGGCGCTGCAGCCGGGTTACAGTCCAGGGTTCTCGATAACCGATACATGCAGATTCCATGAAGAAACCCGCAGAGCGCGATTGCCTCGCGCTGATCCCAGGCTACACGGGCCAGGCCGCCAAGCTCTTTCTCACGCGCAGCGAGGACGGCCGCATCGAAGGCGTGACCGTGTTCGATCTGCTTGGCCATATCAAGTTGCAGGGCGATGCGGACGCGGCGGCGGCGTGGGTCGGCGACTGGCTCGCCCAGGAGGCCGGCAACCGCAAGGCCCGCCGCACGCAGCTGCTGGCCCAGATGTTCGTCTGCAAGCTCGCTGGCGAGGAGAAGGACCGCTTCCTGACGGCGCAGAAGCCGCTGGTCCGGGTCCTGGCCGACGCCGGGGTGCGGACCCGTTCCGTTGCCGCCACTTCCGGCGCCGCGCGGCAGTCGCTTGGTCCTACTGTCAAGAAGCATTAGCCCAAGGCTGTTATAGTCGCGCCTGGGCGTGCGAGTGCACCTGCAAGGTGCGTGCCCAGGCGGGCAACGCCCGCAAGTCAAGGAAGAGTGATCATGGAAATAGTAAGTCGGCAAGTCGCCGACGTAGCGGGCGGCGTCGAGCTGCACACCACGCTGGATGGCGAGAGCATCAGCGTCTACGTCCTGGAAGGCGTGACGGATCTCAATGCGATCGCAGACATCGTGCCGCGTGAAAAAGTCGAAGCAGGGGCTGACATACACGCCTCTAGTGTCGACAATGTTGATAATGCGCAAGAACAGATCGACCAAGTCCTGGAGAATATGAATCCCGGCGACGTGGCGGTTTTCCTTTGCTCGGGCCCCGATGCTTTCGGCGCGGCGCTCGATCTGCTGGGTTTACCTATCGACGAGTAAGCCTGGCGGCAAACCAAAGTGCTAGCCCGAACGGCGTATGAAGAAATCCTCGTACGCGGGCAGGCGGCATTTATATAAGCCTAGATTGTTTTTTTATGATGCGTGGGTGTAAACACCTATGCAGGACTTCTTATTGCCTATGAAAATGTGTGGAATCCGCGTGCAGTTTCTCTTTGTTGCATTATTGGCACGCATTTTTTAGGATTATGTTGACTTGTGAGGGGAACCTAACGATAGTGTCGGCACACGATCACAAGCGTTGCGATTTTCGTTCAGTGCCGTGCCTTTTCCGGCTCAGCGTTATTGTTCTACTGTCCCCTCCTTGATTGATTCGTGACCTCCGGGCATTTGCCCATTATCTCTAGGAAATACAGTATGGAAACCGGCGTCGTTAAGTGGTTCAACTCGGAAAAGGGCTATGGCTTCATCACTCCGGAAGCGGGTGGTAAGGATCTGTTCGCTCACTTCTCCGAAATTCAGGGCTCGGGCTTCAAGTCTCTGGAAGAGAACCAGCGCGTCAGCTTTGTGACGGCCAACGGCCCCAAGGGCCCGCAAGCTACGAAGATCCAGGTCCTGTAAGGGTCTGAGTTTTCGATAGAAGCCCCCTCGTGGGGCTTTTTTGTTTTCTGCCGCAGCGTTCCTAAATATGGAAAGTATCGCTGCGCTTGTGTTATCTCAGGGTAATCCCTAGATCGCTTTATTCAGGTTTCCGAATCGCACTCGATTCATCCATTCGGTGTATGGATCCTAATACGGTGCGCGTCTCTGTTATTGTCGGCCTTGCTTTCGACTTCAGGATACGCGCGCTCATGACTTCTTCCCCCGCCTCCCAGATCGTTCCGCAGCCCCACGAGGTGGTCGCGTTCTGGCGCAATGCCGGTCCGCAGCAATGGTTCAGCAAGAGCGCGGACTTCGACGCAGCCTTCCGCACCCGTTTTGAGGCCGCCCACATGGCTGCGGCGGCCCGGCAGCTGGATGCATGGCTGGACGACGCCACCGGCGCCTTGGCGCTGATGGTTCTGTTGGACCAGTTCCCGCGCAACGCCTACCGGGATACCGCGCACATGTTCGCCACCGACCCATTGGCCCAGTACTTCGCCGACCGGGCCATCGCGGCCGGCCATGATCTGGGAGTGGAGCCGCAACTGCGCCAGTTTTTCTACCTGCCCTTCGAGCACGCGGAGAACCTTGCCGCGCAAAACCGGGCGGTGGCTTTGATGGAGACATTGGACGCCGACTCGCTGCGCTGGGCGGTCCTGCATCGCGACATCGTCAAGCGCTTTGGGCGCTTTCCCCATCGCAACGCCGCGCTGGGGCGGCAAACCACCCAGGCAGAGCAGGAATTTCTGGATTCCGGCGGGTTCGCAGGATAGGTGGCTGCCGTGCGGCGGGTGGTTTCGGGCGCCTGCCGGGCGGCAGGTATCCGCATGTGTCCGCACGTTCCAAGTTGAAAATTCCAGGCCCGTCTGGCGGTCCCAACCCCTCGCCAGGCTTGCTTCCGCGGCGCTTTGGCGGCGCTCTCGAATTTGCGGATGTTTGACGTTTTTCGGGGTTCGCCAATACACTGGGTTTAGCGAGATTTTCAAGCGACGCGGTCTGCGTTTCACTTGTCGCCGTCAGTGGTACTGCGGTTGCTTCCTCTCCCATCCTTGATGATCTGGCGCCCCGCGAGCAATCGCTTTTTCTAGGTTCAAGGACACTCCATGGCAACCGGCATCGTTAAGTGGTTCAACGCCGAAAAGGGTTATGGTTTCATCATGCCCGATGATGGCAGCAAGGATCTTTTCGCTCACTACTCGGAAATCCGCAGCGAAGGCTACAAGTCGCTGCAGGAGAACCAGCGCGTCACCTTCGAGGTCGGTACCGGCCCCAAGGGACCCAGCGCAAAGAACATCAAGGTAGCGGCCTGACCTTCGCAGGGCAG
This sequence comes from Achromobacter sp. PD1, assembly GCF_048541815.1. NCBI lineage: Bacteria > Pseudomonadati > Pseudomonadota > Betaproteobacteria > Burkholderiales > Alcaligenaceae > Achromobacter > Achromobacter sp. PD1. The sequence continues at coordinate 3,377,053 of NZ_CP183349.1, read as the reverse complement.
CGCCCCGGGCCGGCCCGGCGTTCCGCCCAGAAAAAAGCCCCCGCACGCAATGTGCGGGGGCTTTTTTTGTTGCCGGGCTGGCGCGCCTCGGGGGCGCTTCCCGGCGTCAGTGCTTCGCGTGGTTGGCCGGCGGCGTGGCCAGCTTGTCCACCAGCGCAATTCCCAGCGCCGACAGGATGAACAGGGCGTGGATGATGGTCTGCCACATCACGCCGGCCTCGGAGAAGCGCGCGTTGGGCGTGCCCAACGTGCCGGCCTCGATGAACGTGCGCAGCAGGTGGATCGAGGAGATGCCGATGATGGCCATGGCCAGCTTGACCTTGAGCACGCTGGCGTTCACGTGGCTGAGCCATTCCGGCTGGTCCGGGTGGCCTTGCAGTCGCAGGCGCGACACAAAGGTTTCGTAGCCGCCCACGATCACCATGACCAGCAGGTTCGAGATCATTACCACGTCGATCAGGCCCAGCACCAGCAGCATGATCTCCATTTCGCCGAAGCTGCTGGCGTGCGTCACCAGGTGCCACAGCTCCTTCAGGAACAGCATGACGTAGACGCCTTGCGCGACGATCAGGCCCAGGTACAAGGGCAGTTGCAGCCAGCGCGAGCTGAAGATCAGGCTGGGCAGCAAGCCCAGGCGGGGAGGGGTGTTGGAGATCATTTGGGTGCGAGCCCTATGGTGTGTGCGAAAAATGGCGGGCGCAATTCTATCAACGCCGCGTTGCCGCAGATATCAGTTTCTTTGAGGGGCCTCGTCCGAGGGAATACCCGCTAGCACGATTGCGCAAATTCTGTTCGGGTTTTATGTAAGGAAAACTGGCATTTGCGAAACTGTGTGGCGAAACGCTTGGTGCGCATTGGTCGTATATAGAATTGCGGCCTCGTTCGCATAGAGCCAGTAAAGAGGAGTTTGTTCCCATGAAGATCCGCTACACCGTCGCTGCCCTGAGCGTTGCGCTCGCCCCTTTCTCTGCCTCCCAGGCTTTGGACATCGGCGGCCTGGTCGGCGCCGGCAGCAAGGTCGTTCAGGCTGCCACGCTGAGCGATGCCGAGATCAAGACCCTGTCGGACAAGGCTTGCGCGCAGAGCGATTCCCAGGAAAAGATCGCCGCTCCCGGCAGCAAGTACGACGCCCGTCTGCAGAAGATCGCCAAGCAACTGGGCGGCACGGTCAACGGCCAGAAGGCCAGCTACAAGGTCTACGTCACCAAGGACGTCAACGCCTGGGCCATGGCCAACGGCTGCATCCGCGTCTACAGCGGCCTGATGGACATGATGACCGATGACGAAGTGCTGGGCGTGGTGGGCCACGAAATCGGCCACGTCGCGCTGGGCCACAGCAAGAAGGCGATGCAGACCGCCTACACCGTTTCCGCCGCGCGCGACGCCGCCAATGCCGCGGGCGGCGCCACCGTGGCCGCGTTGAACTCCTCGCAGTTGGGCGACCTGACCGAGAAGTTCATCAACGCGCAGTTCTCGCAGTCGCAGGAAAGCGCCGCCGACGATTACTCGTTCGACCAGCTGCAGGCCAAGGGCCTGAACACCCGCGGCCTGGTGACCGCGTTCCAGAAACTGGCCGAACTGGACGGCGGCAAGAGCGACATGATGAGCTCGCACCCGTCCTCGGCCAAGCGCGCGCAGCACATCGAAGAACGCATCGCCAAGGCCAAGTAAGGCATACTGGCCGGCGTAAATTCTCCCGTCCCGGGTGGAAAACGGGGCGCGAGTATCCGGACTTATCCGGGTGCTCGCGCCCCTTTGCGTCAGGGCGCCGGAAGTTTCCGGTAAAATGCGCCGTTTATCCGCCCGTCATCTCTTTATCTCTCGGAAAATAGGTCTTTTAATGCAGCCTGTGGTTGAAACCCTCTCCGGCCTGGAGCGCCGTGTTGATCTGGCCGTCTCGGTGGCCGACGTCGAAAAGGAAGTCCAGGCGCAATTGAAGCGCGTGGCCCGGACCGCCAAGGTCCCCGGCTTCCGTCCGGGCAAGGCGCCGCTCGCCATGCTCGAGCGCAGCCATGGCCCCGGCATCCGCTACGACGTGATCAATAGCCAAGTTGGCCGTGCCTTTGAACAAGCTGTCGATGGCGCCAAGCTGCGCGTCGCCGGCGCCCCGAACCTCGAGCCCAAGACTGAAGGCGTTGCCGACGACACGCTGGCGTTCACCGCCACGTTCGAGGTCTATCCCGAAGTCGCCGTGCCGGACCTGTCGGCCCTGGCCGTCACCCGCTACGAAACGGCCGTCACCGACGCCGAAGTGCAGCAGACCCTGGACGTCCTGCGCAAGCAGCGCGCCACGTTCGAAGCCCGTGAAGGCCGCGCCTCGCAAGACGGCGACCGCGTCACGCTGGACTTCGCCGGCACCATCGACGGCGTGCCGTTCGAAGGCGGCAAGGCCGAAGCCTTCCCGTTCGTGCTCGGCCAAGGCCGCATGCTGCCCGAATTCGAAGAAGCCGCCCGCGGCCTGAAGGCTGGCGAAAGCAAGGTCTTCCCGCTCAAGTTCCCCGACGACTATCAGGGCAAGGAAGTTGCCGGCAAGACCGCCGAATTCACCATCACCGTCAAGGAAGTGGCTGAAGGCGTGCTGCCCGAGCTGAACGGCGAATTCGCCAAGTCCCTCGGCCAGGCCGAAGGCGACGTCGAAAAGCTGAAGGCCGACATCCGCAGCAACATCGAGCGCGAAGTCAAGGTCCGTTCGGCTGGCCGCACCAAGTCCAGCGTCATGGACGCCCTGGTCGAAGCCGGCAAGTTCGACGTGCCGAAGGCCCTGGTCGACAACGACGTGCAAGGCCGTGTCGCCGCCGCCCGCGAAGAGCTGAAGCAGCGTGGCATCCCCAACGCCGAATCCGTGCCGATCCCGGCCGAAGCCTTCGCCACCGAGTCCGAGCGCCGCGTGCGCCTGGGCCTGCTGGTGTCGGAACTGGTCAAGCAAGCCCAGCTGCAAGCCAAGCCCGAACAAGTCCGTGCGCGTATCGAAGAGTTCGCCGAGAACTACGAACAACCCGCACAGGTTGTCAGCTATTACCTGGCCGACCGCCAGCGTCGTGCTGAAATCGAGGCTATCGTGCTGGAAGACAATGTCGTCGCGCACGTGCTTGAAAAGGCCAAGGTCACCGAAGAGAAGGTGCCTTTCGATCAGTTGATGGGGATGGCGTAACACTATGCAGAGATTCACCGATTTCTATGCGGCAATGAATGGCGGGTCTTCGGTGACCCCCACCGGCCTGGGCTACATTCCCATGGTGATCGAGCAGTCGGGGCGCGGCGAACGCGCCTACGACATCTATTCGCGTCTGCTCCGCGAGCGGCTCATTTTCCTGGTGGGTCCGGTCAACGACGCAACGGCCAACCTGGTCGTGGCGCAGTTGCTGTTCCTGGAATCGGAGAATCCTGACAAGGACATTTCCCTGTACATCAACTCGCCCGGCGGGTCGGTGTATGCGGGAATGGCCATCTTTGACACCATGCAATTCGTCAAGCCGGACGTGTCCACCCTTTGCACCGGCCTGGCGGCCAGCATGGGCGCGTTCCTGCTGGCGGCAGGCAAGAAGGGCAAGCGCTTCACGCTGCCCAACTCGCGCATCATGATCCACCAGCCCTCGGGCGGCGCCCAGGGGCAGGCCTCGGACATCCAGATCCAGGCCCGCGAGATCCTGGACCTGCGTGAACGCCTGAACCGCATCCTGGCCGACAATACCGGCCAGACCATGGAACGCATCGGCATAGACACGGAGCGTGACAACTTCATGTCGGCCGAAGATGCGGTATCGTATGGACTGGTGGACAAGGTTATGACCTCCCGCTCGGAAGGCTGACTTCCCGGTTGACCCGAACCCGCTGCCACCACGTTTGAGTAAGCGCATGCGCTAGGCCTTTAGCCGGCCTGGCGCATCTTTACCTGAGATACGAACATATATGCCTGAAAAAAAGGGATCGGCAGACGCAAAAGTGCTGCATTGCTCGTTTTGCAATAAAAGCCAGCATGAAGTCCGCAAGCTGATCGCGGGTCCGTCGGTATTCATCTGCGATGAATGCATAGATCTGTGCAACGACATCATCCGCGAGGAGGCGCAAGCCACCGCGCGCGCGGCGATTCGTTCCGAACTGCCCACTCCGGCTGAAATCAAGACCTTCCTCGACCAGTACGTCATTGGGCAAAACTCGCCCAAGCGCATGCTGGCCGTGGCCGTCTACAACCATTACAAGCGCATCCGTCACGGCGAGATCAAGGGCGACGAGGTCGAGCTCTCCAAGAGCAACATCATGCTGATCGGCCCCACCGGGTCGGGCAAGACGCTGCTGGCCCAGACGCTGGCGCGCATGCTGAACGTGCCCTTCGTCATGGCCGACGCCACCACGCTGACCGAAGCCGGTTACGTGGGTGAAGACGTCGAGAACATCATTCAGAAGTTGCTGCAGAACTGCAACTACGAAGTAGAGAAGGCGCAGCGCGCCATCATCTACATCGACGAAATCGACAAGATCTCCCGCAAGTCCGACAACCCGTCCATCACCCGCGACGTGTCGGGCGAGGGCGTGCAGCAGGCCTTGCTGAAGCTGATCGAAGGCACTGTCGCCTCGGTGCCCCCGCAGGGCGGCCGCAAGCACCCGAACCAGGACTTCGTCCAGGTCGACACGACCAACATCCTGTTCATCGTGGGCGGCGCCTTCGACGGACTGGAAAAGGTCATCCGCGACCGCACCGAGAAATCGGGCATCGGCTTTTCGGCCTCGGTGCGCGCCAAGTCGGAACGCGGCGTGGGCGAGCTGTTCTCGGAAGTCGAACCCGAAGACCTGATCAAGTTCGGCCTGATCCCCGAGCTGGTCGGCCGTCTGCCGGTGGTCGCCACCCTGGATGAACTGGACGAAGCGGCCCTGGTGCAGATCCTGACCGAGCCCAAGAACGCCTTGCTCAAGCAGTTCCAGAAGCTGTTCGCCATGGAAGGCGCCGAGCTCGACGTGCGTCCCGCCGCCCTGAAGGCGATCGCCCGCAAGGCGCTGCGCCGCAAGACGGGCGCGCGCGGCCTGCGCTCCATCATCGAGCAGGCCCTGCTGGATACCATGTATGACCTGCCCTCCCAGGGCAACGTCAAGCGCGTGGTGCTGGACGAGAACGCGATCGAAGGCGAGGGCAAGCCATTGCTCATCTACGCCGACGAGGACGCGGCTTCAGACAAGCCAGAGCGCGGAGAAGTCCGCGACGCCGCAGCCTGATATTTCAGAAAAGCCCGTTCCTGTAACGGGTTTTTTTGCCTAAGGCGCATTCCCGGGTGCAAACACGCTTTTCCTGCAGGCGCGACGCTTGCATACTGAGGGTGCCGCCCGCGGTTTTTTTAAGCCGTTGGGGGATCCAGGCGCCGAGATCTTGAATTTTCGGCTATTGTTCCCATAACAGACGTAACCGACGTGGATTGTCCGGGTATACCCAGGCCTCCCGTCCCCGATACGCCGAGTCATACCGAGGAACCTCCTATGTCTGCCAGCCAGACCCTGCCTTCCGACCCGATCGACCTGCCCCTGCTCCCACTGCGCGATGTCGTGGTGTTTCCGCACATGGTCATCCCGCTGTTCGTCGGCCGCCCGCGCTCTATCCGCGCGCTCGAGGTTGCGATGGAAGCGGGCAAGAGCATCATGCTGGTGGCCCAGAAATCCGCCGGCAAGGATGACCCCACCCCCGAAGACGTCTACGAGATCGGCTGCGTAGCCGGCATCCTGCAGATGCTCAAGCTGCCCGACGGCACCGTCAAGGTGCTGGTCGAGGGCACCCAGCGCGCCCGCATCAACAGCATCGAAGATGCCGATTCGCATTTCACCTGCCAGGTGTCGCCGATCGAACCGGACGCCATGCAAGGCTCCGAAACCGAAGCCCTGCGCCGCGCCATCGTTGCGCAGTTCGAGCAGTACGTAAAACTGAACAAGAAGATCCCCCCGGAGATCCTGACCTCGCTGGCTGGCATCGATGATGCCGGACGCCTGGCCGACACGATCGCCGCGCATCTTCCCTTGAAGCTCGAGCAGAAGCAGAAGATGCTCGAGATCGTCGGCACCTCCGAGCGCCTCGAAGGCCTGCTCACGCAACTCGAAACCGAAATCGACATCCTCCAGGTCGAAAAGCGGATTCGCGGCCGCGTGAAGAAGCAGATGGAAAAGAGCCAGCGCGACTACTACCTGAATGAGCAGGTCAAGGCCATTCAGAAGGAGTTGGGCGAGGGCGAGGAAGGCGCGGACATCGAAGAGCTTGAAAAGAAGATCATCGCTGCCCACATGCCCAAAGAGGCGCGCAAGAAGGCCGATGCCGAGCTCAAGAAGCTCAAGCTCATGTCGCCCATGTCGGCAGAAGCCACCGTGGTGCGCAACTACATCGATACGCTCATCAACCTCCCCTGGAGGAAGAAGAGCAAGATCAACAATTCCATCAGCAACGCGGAAACGGTGCTGGACAACGACCACTACGGTCTGGAAAAGGTCAAGGAACGGATCCTGGAATACCTTGCCGTGCAACAGCGCGTGGACAAGGTGAAGGCGCCGATCCTGTGCCTGGTCGGCCCTCCGGGCGTCGGCAAGACCTCGCTCGGCCAATCCATCGCCAAGGCGACGAACCGCAAGTTCGTGCGCATGGCGCTGGGCGGCGTGCGCGACGAAGCCGAGATCCGCGGCCATCGCCGCACGTACATCGGCTCCATGCCTGGCAAGATCGTCCAGAACATGTCGAAGGTCGGCGTGCGCAATCCCTTGTTCCTGCTCGATGAAATCGACAAGCTGGGCATGGATTTCCGCGGCGATCCCTCGTCGGCGTTGCTCGAAGTACTGGATCCCGAACAGAACCACACGTTCCAGGACCACTACATCGAAGTCGACTTCGACCTGTCCGACGTCATGTTCGTGGCCACCAGCAACACGCTGAATATTCCGCCGGCGCTGCTGGACCGCATGGAAGTGATCCGTCTGTCGGGTTACACCGAGGAAGAGAAGATCCACATCGCCCGCGACCATCTGCTGCCCAAGCTGATGAAGAACAACGGCGTGAAGGATAGCGAACTCACGGTCGACGACAGTGCGCTGCGCGACATCGTGCGCTACTACACCCGCGAAGCCGGTGTGCGTGCGCTCGAACGCGAAGTGGGCAAGATCTGCCGCAAGGTCATCAAGCAGTTGCTGACCCAGAGCGACCGCGCCAAGGCTGAAGGCAAGGCCGCCGAGGTCAAGCCGGTCAACGTCACGGGCGACAACCTGAGTGAATTCCTGGGCGTGCGCCGTTATGCCTTCGGCATGGCCGAAAAGGAAAACCAGATCGGTCAGGTGACGGGTCTGGCCTGGACGGAAGTCGGCGGCGACCTGCTGACGATCGAAGTCGCGGACATGCCCGGCAAGGGCGTCATCCAACGCACCGGCTCGCTGGGCGACGTGATGAAGGAGTCGGTCGAGGCGGCTCGCACGGTAGTGCGTTCCCGCGCCCGCCGCCTGGGCTTTGCCGACAGCGTGTTCGAGAAGCACGACATGCACGTGCACGTGCCGGAAGGCGCGACACCCAAGGACGGTCCGTCCGCGGGTATCGCGATCACCACGGCCATGGTGTCGGCCTTGTCGCGCATTCCGGTGCGCGCCGACGTTGCCATGACCGGCGAGATCACGCTGCGCGGCGAGGTCCTGCCCATCGGCGGCCTGAAGGAAAAGCTGCTGGCAGCTCACCGTGGCGGCATCAAGACGGTCTTGATTCCGGAAGAAAACGTCAAGGATTTGGCGGAGATCCCGGACAACGTCAAGAACCATCTCGAGATCGTGCCGGTGCGCTGGATCGACAAGGTGCTGGAACTGGCGCTGGAGCGCCTGCCGGAGCCCCTGGCCGAGGAAGAAGCGGTCAAGGAACCCCTGGTGGCCAAGCCTGCCGAACCGGGTTCGACCGACCCGGTGCTCAAGCACTGATGGAGCCGGGAGCGACGCCGCCAGTAAGCGGCGCTCCTCCTGGATGCGGCTTCCAACAAAAAACCCCCGCCAAGAAATTGGCGGGGGTTTTTTTATGCTGCGCAGGCGCAGGAGCTGTTGGTTCCTAGTGCAGCGCGTGCGTGCGGATCAGGCCCACCGCGATGCCTTCCAGCGCGAAATCCTGGCCAGCTTCGACCACGATGGGTTCGAAATCGGGGTTTTCGGGCAGGAGTTCTATGTGGCCGTTCTGGCGTTGCAGGCGCTTGACGGTGACGTCGTCGCCCAGGCGGGCGACCACGATCTGACCATTGCGGGCTTCCGAGGCTTTCTTTACGGCGAGTAGGTCGCCTTCCAGGATGCCAGCGTCGCGCATGCTCATGCCGCGCACCTTGAGCAGGTAGTCGGGCGTCTGGGCGAACAGGTTGGGATCGACCCCGACTTCGCGTTCCACGTGCTCGGCGGCCAGGATGGGGCTGCCCGCAGCGACGCGGCCGACCAGCGGCAGCAGCAATTGGGCCAGGCCCGGCATGGGCAGCGAGCTTTGCGTGGGGGCAGGGGAGGCGTCCTTCAGGCGGATGCCGCGCGACGCGCCGGCGGTCAGCTCGATGGCGCCCTTGCGGGCAAGCGCCTTGAGGTGATCTTCCGCCGCGTTGGGGGATCGGAAACCCAGGGCCAGGGCAATTTCGGCGCGGGTCGGCGGGAAGCCCGTGCGCGTGACGGTCTGCCTGATGAGATCCAGGATTTGTTGTTGGCGATCAGTGAGTTTGCTGGCCATGGCGATGATCCGGTGCTAGCGGACTGTACATATATACAGCGCCATTCTGGGGGACGCAGCGCAAAAAAGCAAGCTCGGGGCGGGCCGTCTCAAAGCCAACGTAATGGCAGGCCGCTCAGAATGTCCCGATTGGACGGGCCCGGTGGAACCGGCGGCGCCCGGACGCTGGAAAGCCATGTGCTTGCGGCTCCATGGCGCGGCCGGGCCTGGACGATGCGGCGTCTGTTACTCCGGCTTGATTCCCGCCGTCTCGATGACGCTGCGCCACTTTTGGGTCTCGGATTCGATGTAGCCCTGCAATTCGTCCGGGCGGGTGGCTTTGATCGTGACCGCCTTGTCTTCAAGCTTGCGGATGATGTCGGGTTTGGTCAACGTTTTCAGCAAGGCGGCGCTCAGCACCGACAGCCGGTCGGCAGGAATGCCGGCCGGGCCCATGACGCTGACCCAGGCGTCCACGCTCATGTTCTTTACTCCCAGTTCCTCGGCGGTGGGCACGTCGGGCAGTTCCTTGATGCGCGTGCTGCTGGTGATGGCCAGCGCCCGCACTTTGCCCGACTGCACCAGGCTCAGGGCCGCAGGCAGATTGTCGAACCCGAGGTCGACGTGACCACCCATCAGCGCGGTTAACGCCGGCCCGCTGCCCGAGAAGGGAATGTGCTGCATCTTCGCGTCTGTCAGGATCTTGAAGTACTCGCCGGTCATGTGCGGCGATGTGCCAGCCCCGGGGCTGGAGTACGACAACTGCCGCTGCTTTGCGTCGGCGACCAGCGTGCGCAGGTTCTGGTACTTGGAATCGGCATTGACCAGCACCAGATTGGTGTAGAAGCCAACCTCGCCAATCATGGTGAAATCCTTGATAGGGTCGAAATTCAGCTCCTTGCGCAGCAGCGGGTTGATCACGTTGGTGGCTACGGTACCCAGGAAGATGGTGTAGCCGTCGGGTTTGGCGTGCGCGACCGACGAGGCGCCGATAGTGCCGCCAGCGCCGGCCTTGTTTTCGACGACCACGGCCTGTCCCAGTTCACGCGACAGGCCTTCAGCCAATACCCGCGCGACGATATCTGTCGACCCTCCCGGCGGAAACCCGACCACGAAGCGGATGGGCTGCTCCGGAAAGGCTGCGGCCGCGGGGCCGCCCAGCGTGACGGCGAATGCGCAGCTTGTGGCGGCAATCCAGGTCTTGAAAGTCATGATCGATGTTCCTCCTGCCGGGTCGCGTTGCGCAAGTCGTCGATGATTCGCCGCTTGTCGATTTTGCCCAGCGTGTTTTTTGGAAAAGACTGCACGATGTGGATGATTTTGGGTGTCCGCACGGACCCCAACTGCTGCTTGCCGTAGTCGATCAGCGCCTGGACGCTGACCGAGCCCGGCCGAATCGGCACGACCGCCATTTCGACGCGTTCGCCCCAGTCGTCGTCGGCATTGCCGAACACCACGCATTCGGCGATACCGGGGTGTTGCGCATAGGCGTTTTCGACGTCAGAGGGATACACATTGAAGCCGCCGCTGATGATGATGTCCTTGCTGCGGCCCTTGATGAACAGGAACCCGCGTTCATCGATGACACCGATGTCTCCGGTGTGGAACCAGCCATCTCTCAGGACGGCCGCGGTCTGTTCGGGCATGTTCAGGTAGCCCGACATCAGCAAGTCGCCGCTGGCGATAATTTCGCCCAGGGTGTTTGGGATTGTGGTCGGGTGGCCGTCGGCGCCGACGACAGCCACGCGCGTCAGGGGGCCGATGCGGCCTGCGCTGCCGAGGTTTTCCGGCAGGGAGCCGGTCGCGCCGTTCATGCCGGCGATGATGACCGGCGCTTCCGTCAGGCCGTAGGTGACGCCCAGCACGGGGCCAAACTCCGCAATCGCCTGCGACTGCAGTGGGGCTGGGCATGGCGCACCGCCATACAGCAGGTTGCGCAGCGCCGGCAGATGGCGCGCAGCGGCGCACTGTGCCTGCACCAGCCGTTGGAGCAGCGTGGGAGGCAGCCAGGTGGACGTCACTCCATGGGTTTCCATCAAGGCGTGCAATTGTTCGGCTGTGGCCTTGCCCGCGATCACCAGGCAGCCCCCGGCATGCAATACCGGCAGCACGAAAGTGCCTGCGCCATGCGTCATCGGTGGAGCCAGCAGGAAGCGTTCCTCGCTGTCGAAACCATATGTCATGGCCAGTGATGCCACCATGGTGTTGATGCAGCGTAGCGACTGCAATACGGCTTTGGGCGCGCCCGACGATCCGCCGGTGAACTTGATGGCGGTCGTTTCGCTCAGATCCGGGTTGGAGCGCGATGGTGACCCGCCCGCGTGTTCACGCACCAGCGTATCGACATGGAACTGACGGCCCGCGTCGTTGCAGATGCGCAGGCCGTGGTAGGAAGCCAGCAGCGCCTCGTATGCCGCGTCGTGCAATACGATGTCGGGCGCGGCCGTCGCCAACTGGCGGGCGATGTCCTGTTCGACCACGGTCGGCGTCAGCGGCACCAGCACGCCGGCGCAGGCGTAGGTGGCCAATATGCCCAGCAGCATCGCGTGCGAATTGCCGGCCAGCGTCGCGATCACTGGACGCGGTTTGCCCGACAGGCGTTGTAGCGCCGCAGCCAGCGCCAGCGTCTGGCCGCGCAGCGCTTCGTAGGTATGGGCGCGGCCGCTAGCCGCATCGATCGCTGCGATGCGATCCGGGTACCGCATGGCTGCATGCAGGAAGAAATCGACAGGCTGCATGCTAGAGCCTGTTGCTGAGCACCGTGACTACGGCCGCGGCATCTTCGTAGTGCAAGAAGCCGCCGCCGTTTTCGGCCACAGCGGTACGGGCGCCCTGTACCTGGCGCGCGCCGGCCTCATGGCGCAGTTGCGTAACGAGTTCATGGATTTGCACCAATCCCGTCGCGGCGATCGGGTGTCCTTTGGACACCAGGCCGCCCGATACGTTGACGGGTGTGGGACCGCCCAGGCTGGTCGCTCCGCTTTCGGTGTATGGCCCGCCTTGGCCGCGGGCGCAAAGGCCCAGATTCTCGATCTGCAGCAGTTCCGCGAAGCTGGATGCGTCATGCACTTCAGCCAGGTCGATGTCCTGCGGCGTGATCCCGGCCATGGCATAGGCGCGCTTGGCAGCCAGGTGCACGCAATGCCTGTCCATATCGGCGATGTCGCGGATCACCGTGCTGGCCGCGCCGATGCCCGCGACCCTGACGGCCCGTTGCCTGCGCGCGTCTGACAGGGCGCGGCCGCTGGACAACACGATGGCGGCGGCACCGTCGGAAATGGGTGCGCACATGGCGCGCGTCAGTGGCCAGGCGATCTCGGGGGTCGCAAGCACTTCGTCGGTCGACATATCGTTCTGGTATTGGGCCAGCGGGTTCATGGTCGAGTGCGCGTGGTTCTTGGCTGCCGCACTGGCGATCTGCCGCTGCGTGGTGCCATACGTGCGCATATGCTGGCGCGCCATGGCCGCATAGATGTCCATGAAAAAGCTCTGCGTATTCCAGGCGCCGGGAGAGTTCAGCCGCTGGCGGATGCCGGGGTCGGTCTCCTGCTGGCAGAAGAAATCCCATGTCTGACGCAACAGATGTATGTCGGTGCCGCCGAAGAACGCGTTCATCATCTCGGCCTTCTTGTCCGGATAGAACATCTTTTCCGCGCCTACCACCAAGACCGTGTCGAACATGCCCGATTCGACCGCCATGCAGGCGTTGAACAAGCCGGAACTGCTGCTGGCGCAGGCATTTTCGATATTGAAGACGGGGATGCCGCTCACCCCCATCGCGTTCAGCGCGCATTGGCCACGGATCGAATTCTGCTTTTCCATTTGGCCTTGGCGCACGTTGGAAAACCACGCCGCCTGCATGTCTTCCAGTCCGTGGCCGCTGTCGGCCAGGGCAGTGTTGACGGCTTGTTCGGTTAATTGCTTGACCGAGAGATCCGGGTAGCGGCCAAGCGGAGTATGGGCGATGCCGGTGATGTAGACGTTCATATTGGGCCTAGGCAGCTGATCGATGAGTGGCTCTATTCTGCGTGGCTGGCCGTTCCGCATTAACCCCTGCTTACCCGTTGAAAACAGGATAAAGTTCCGGCATGTGAAACTTTTTTTACCTGGTGTGGATCCGGATGACATGACGCAATCCTCCAGCATCCAGAAAGCGCTGCGAGTGCTGAAAACCGTGCAGCGCCATCACGAGGAAGGTCTGCGGCTCATCGACGTGTGTCGGGAGCAGGGCTTGGAAAAACCGACGGCGCTGCGCCTGTTGCGCGAACTGATGGCGCAGGGACTGGTGGCCCGTAACGCGCGCAGCAAGAAGTACTACCTTGGCGACTATTGCCGGAAACTCGGGGAGTCACTGGCTGCGCAATCGTCGCTGTCCGTACGCTATGGACCTTTGCTGAGGCGCATCTCCGACCGCACCGAAGACGCCAGTTTTCTGGTGATCCTGCAAGACCTGGATACCCTGTGCATTGCTCGGGAAGTGGGTGCGTATCCCATCCAGGCCCTGGCCATCCCGGTCGGCAACCGGCAGCCCATCGGCGTGGGTGCGGGTGGGCTGGCCATGCTGGCGAGCTTCGACGAAGATCGCACGGAGCATTATCTCAACGTCAACAGGGCCCGCTTTCTCAAGTACAAGTCGCTTACGTTGGAGCAGTTGCGCATGCGTATTGCGCGCGCGCGCAAGCGCGGCTACGCCGTGATAGGCAGCCACGCGGTCAGCAAGGTCACTGGCGTGGGCGTTACGCTGATGAACAAGGAAGGCGATGTGCTGGGCGGCATCAGTGTCGCGGCACTGGACAATCGCATGACGCAAAAGCGCCAGGAGGCTGTTGCCCAGATGATCCGCGAAGAGATGAACCGGTTCCTGGACAAGTAAAGCTGCCGCGCGCAACGGGCAGCGCAAAAGAAAACGGGACCCGAAGGTCCCGTTCCTGGCTGCAGGCCCGCGTGGGCCTGTGCGCGGCAAGCGGCTTTACAGCACGGCCGCGATGCCCTTGGCGACTTTGTCGATGTTGCCGCTGTTCAGCGCGGCGACGCAGATGCGGCCGCTGGAAACGGCATACACGCCATGCTCTTCGCGCAGGCGGTCCACTTGCGCGGCGGTCAGGCCCGAGTACGAGAACATGCCGCGCTGCTGCAGCACGAAGCTGAAGTCCTGCTTGCCGCCGTGTTCCTTGATCTTGTCGACCAGCTGCTTGCGCATCAGGCGGATGCGGTCGCGCATGCCGGCGAGTTCCTCTTCCCACATCGCAAAGAGTTCAGGCGTGTTCAGGACCGTCGACACCACCGTGCCGCCATGGGTGGGCGGGTTGGAGTAGTTGGTGCGGATCACGCGCTTGAGCTGGCTCAGCACGCGGGTGGCTTCGTCCTTGCTGCCAGCCACGACCGTCAGCGCGCCGACGCGCTCGCCGTACAGCGAGAACGACTTCGAGAACGAGGAGCTGATGAACATGGTCAGGTCCAGGTCGGCGAACATGCGCACGACCGAGGCGTCCTCGGTCAGGCCGTCGCCGAAGCCCTGGTAGGCGATGTCCAGGAACGGGACCAGCTTGTTTTCCTTGACGACGGCGGCGATCTGCTTCCACTGGTCGGCGGTGGGGTCCACGCCGGTGGGGTTGTGGCAGCAGGCATGCAGCACGACGACGGTCTTGGCCGGCGCGGCCTTCAGGTCGGCCAGCATGGCGTCGAAGTTCAGGCCGCGGGTAGCGGCGTCGTAGTACGAATAGGTGCCGACTTCGAAACCGGCGCGCTCGAACAGGGCGCGGTGGTTTTCCCAGCTGGGATCGCTGATCAGGACCTTGGAGGTCGGCAGCAGTTGGCGCAGGAAGTCGGCGCCGATCTTCAGCGCGCCGGTGCCGCCCAGGGCCTGGGTGGTCAGCACGCGGCCGGCGGCGGCCAGTGCGGAATCCTTGCCCAGCAGCAGGGCTTGCGCGCCGTTGTTGTAACCGGCGATGCCTTCGATGGGCAGGTAGCCGCGGGCGGCGGCGGCTTCGATGCGGGCGGCTTCGGCCTTGCGAACCGCGCCCAGCAGGGGGATGCGACCCTGATCGTCGTAGTACACGCCCACGCCCAGATTGACTTTACCGGGACGCGTATCAGCGTTGAATTGTTCGTTCAGGCCAAGAATGGGGTCGCGCGGGGCGAGTTCGACGGAATCGAAAAGGGTGCTCATGGGAGTCTGATGAGGTGGGTGGACGCAGTACGGGCTGCTGTGGATAATGAGGGGTTTACCCTGGAAGAGTCTAGCATGCCTAAGAGCGCAATAGACCCGATTACGGCGGGGGCCGCAGCGAACCTGGCGGCCGATCCCGCGGCGGCATTGGCCGTGGCGGATCCGTCCGCGCCAGGCCCCGGATTCATCGATTTCCCGGGCAGCCCGTTTCACCTGTACCAACCCTATCCGCCGGCGGGCGATCAGCCCACCGCCATCGAGGGGTTGACCCAGGGGGTCGAAGACGGCCTGATGTTTCAGACGCTATTGGGCGTGACGGGCTCCGGCAAGACCTACACCATGGCCAACGTCATCGCCCGCATGGGGCGCCCGGCGCTGGTTCTGGCCCCCAATAAGACGCTGGCCGCCCAGCTGTACGCCGAAATGCGGGAGTTCTTCCCGAAGAACGCCGTCGAGTACTTCGTTTCGTACTACGACTACTACCAGCCCGAAGCGTACGTGCCGACGCGCGACCTGTTCATTGAAAAGGATTCGTCCATCAATGAGCACATCGAACAGATGCGGCTGTCGGCGACCAAGAGCCTGCTGGAGCGCCGCGACACCATCATCGTGGGCACCGTGTCGTGCATCTACGGTATCGGCAACCCGGGCGACTACCACGCCATGGTGCTGATCCTGCGCGCCGGCGACCAGATCTCGCGCCGCGAGATCCTGGCCCGCCTGGTCGCCATGCAGTACACCCGCAACGACGCCGAGTTCACCCGCGGCGTCTTCCGGGTGCGTGGCGAGACCATCGACATCTTCCCGGCGGAAAGCCCGGAACTGGCGCTGCGCCTGACGCTGTTCGACGACGAGATCGAAAGCCTGGAGCTGTTCGATCCGCTGACCGGCCGCATCCGCCAGAAGCTGCCGCGCTTTACCGTCTATCCCGGTTCGCACTACGTCACGCCGCGCGACACCGTGCTGCGCGCCATTGAAACCATCAAGGAAGAGCTGCGCGAACGGGTCAAGCGCTTCGTCGACGACGGCCATCTGGTCGAGGCGCAGCGGCTGGAGCAGCGCACCCGTTTCGACCTGGAAATGCTGCAGGAGCTGGGCTTCTGCAAAGGCATCGAAAACTACTCTCGCCACCTGTCCGGCGCGGCGCCAGGCGAACCGCCGCCCACCCTCATCGACTACCTGCCGTCCGATGCGCTCATGTTCATTGACGAAAGCCATGTCACCATCGGCCAGTTGGGCGGCATGTACCGGGGCGACCGCGCGCGCAAGGAAACGCTGGTGCAGTACGGCTTTCGCCTGCCGTCGGCGCTGGACAACCGGCCGCTGAAACTCGAGGAATTCGAGGCTCGGATGCGCCAGTGCGTGTTCGTGTCGGCCACGCCGGCCGCCTACGAGAAAGAGCACACCGACAACGTCGTGGAACAAGTGGTGCGGCCTACCGGGCTGGTCGATCCGCTGGTCGAGGTCCTGCCGGCCCGGACCCAGGTCGATGACCTCCTCGGGCAGATCAAGGCGCGCGTGGCGCAAGCGGAGCGCGTGCTGGTCACCACGCTGACCAAGCGCATGGCGGAGGACTTGACGGACTTCCTGAGCGAGCACGGCGTCCGAGTGCGCTATCTGCATTCGGATATCGACACCGTCGAGCGCGTGGAAATCATCCGCGACCTGCGCCTGGGCACCTTTGACGTGCTGGTGGGGATCAACCTGCTGCGCGAAGGGCTGGATATTCCCGAAGTGTCGCTGGTCGCGATCCTGGATGCCGACAAGGAAGGCTTCCTGCGTTCGGAACGCAGCCTGATCCAGACCATCGGGCGTGCGGCGCGCAACCTCAACGGCCACGCCATCCTCTATGCGGACCGCATCACCGATTCGATGCAACGCGCCATGGAGGAAACCGAGAGGCGGCGCGCCAAGCAGCTGAAATTCAACGCCGACCACGGCATTACCGCCCGGGGCGTGCAGAAGGCCGTGCGCGAACTGATTGATGGCGTGGTCGCGCCGACGCAGCACGACGCGCTCGAGGCCGCAGTTCCGGCGGAGTTCCTGAAGGACGAAAAGGCCCTGGCCCGCGAGATCAAGCGCCTCGAGAAGCTGATGATGGATCATGCCCGGAACCTCGAGTTCGAACAGGCGGCTGCGGCGCGCGACGCGCTGACCGCGCTGAAGCAGCGCGTGCTGCTGGACGGGGCGGTGTAGCAGCGGATCGTATGTCTAAATGTTTCTTTTCGCTGACTAGCGGCTGAATATTGCCAAAACCTGTTGCGTTGCAATCAGGCTGCCACGATTCGCCCGGATATCTGCATTCAGTGTTCATGAGAGGGATCAGAATTTCTTCATAAATTATTGATTTTATTGAAAAAATATTGATACTGTATTTGCCGGGCCAGAATCCCGCAGACGCAAAAAAAGCTTGCCTTATCTCGGGTTTTCCCGCACACTTACTCCCATGATGACCAAGGTACTTTTCGTTTGCATGGGCAATATCTGTCGCTCGCCGAGCGCAGAGGGCGTGTTTCGCCATTTGGTGAACGACGCGGGTTTGGGCGATGTGGTTCGCATCGACTCCGCGGGCACGCACGCGTTTCACATCGGCGAGGCGCCTGATGCCCGGGCGCAGGCCGCAGCGCGCAAGCGCGGCTACGAGATCACGCACTGTGAAGCGCGTCAGGTCACCGCGGAAGATTTCCGCGATTTCGACTTGATCCTCGCCATGGATTGGGACAATCTGTCCGCCATGCAGCAGCAGTGCCCCAAGGCCTACCAGCACAAGCTGATGCTGCTGATGCGCTTTGCCAATGAGTTCGAAGAGGCCACCGTGCCCGATCCGTACTATGGCGGCGCCGATGGTTTCGGCAAGGTCCTGGACTACCTGGAAGACGCCTGTCAGGGTGTGCTTGAGCTGGTGCGCAAGCGCGCGACCCAGTACCAGGCGGCGTGATCCGCTTGTTCCGCAGGGCTGCCCGTCGGGCGGTTCTCGGAGGTGCTTGGCAGTGAAAAACCGCGCGAATGCGCGGTTTTTTCTAGCCGGGAGCCATACCAAATTAGTCGGGAATAGGCTATACTTGAGGCAATTACTCGGGTATTGACCGCTGGATTCGCCTGCGGCCATTGCCGAATCACTGGGAACCTACCATGCGGCTAACTACCAAGGGGCGTTTCGCCGTGACTGCCATGATCGATCTGGCTATGCGGCAGCATAGCGGTCCGGTCACTCTTGCGGCCATCAGCCAGCGTCAGAACATCTCGCTGTCCTACCTGGAACAGCTGTTCGGGAAACTGCGTCGCCACGAACTCGTGGACAGCGTGCGCGGCCCTGGGGGCGGCTACTCGCTCGCGCGCCTCGCCCGCAACGTTACCGTTGCCGACATCATTTTCGCCGTCGATGAACCCCTGGACGCCACCAGCTGCGGCGGCAAGCGGGACTGTACGAGCGGCAACGACGGCAAGCCGGGCAAGTGCATGACGCACGAACTCTGGGCTACGTTGAATCGCAAGATGGTGGATTACCTGGATTCGGTGTCCCTGCAGGATCTCGTCGATCAGCAGCGCGTGCGCCAACTGCAGGAAGCCAACAATCAAGCGCAGGCTTGCGCGGTGCGCGTGAACCGGGTGGGGGGCGCCAACAACGCCGCCAACGCCCCGGCCGCGACCGTCGCCGCCAATGCCACCGTATAAGCAGTATCAGGAGTTGTAGAAATGACCACCCGCCCGATCTATCTGGATTATTCCGCGACGACGCCCGTCGACCCCCGCGTCGTGGACAAGATGGTGCCCTGGCTGTACGACAACTTCGGCAACCCGGCATCCCGCAGCCATGCGTTTGGCTGGGAATCCGAAGAAGCCGTCGAGCGCGCCCGTGAAGAAGTCGCCAAGCTGGTGAACGCCGATCCGCGCGAAATCGTCTGGACCTCCGGCGCCACCGAATCCAACAACCTGGCGATCAAAGGCGCCGCCAACTTCTACCAGGAACGCGGCAAGCACATCGTCACCGTCAAGACCGAGCACAAGGCCGTGCTGGACACCTGTCGCGAACTCGAGCGCCAGGGCTTCGAAGTGACCTATCTGGACGTCAAGGACAACGGCCTGATCGATCTGGACACCTTCAAGGCCGCGCTGCGCCCCGATACCGTGCTGGTATCCGTGATGATGGTGAACAACGAAATCGGCGTGATCCAGGACGTTGCAACGCTGGGCGAGATCTGCCGCGAAAAGGGCATCATTTTCCACGTGGACGCCGCCCAGGCGACCGGCAAGGTGGAAATCGACCTGCAAAAGCTCAAGGTCGACCTGATGTCGTTTTCGGCTCACAAGACCTACGGCCCCAAGGGCATCGGCGCCCTGTACGTGCGCCGCAAGCCGCGTATCCGCATCGAAGCGCAGATGCACGGCGGCGGCCACGAGCGCGGTTTCCGCTCGGGCACGCTGGCCACGCACCAGATCGTCGGCATGGGCGAAGCTTTCCGCCTGGCCCGCGAAGAAATGGGCACCGAGAACGAGCGCATCCGCATGCTGCGCGACCGCCTGTGGGCTGGCCTGTCGCAGATCGAAGAGGTCTACCTCAACGGCGACATGGACCAACGCGTCCCGCACAACCTGAATGTCAGCTTCAACTATGTCGAAGGCGAGTCCCTGATCATGGCGATCAAGGAACTGGCCGTCTCCAGCGGCTCGGCCTGCACCTCGGCCAGCCTGGAACCGTCCTACGTGTTGCGCGCCCTGGGCCGCAACGACGAACTGGCGCACAGCTCGATCCGCTTCACGCTGGGCCGTTTCACGACCGAAAAGGAAGTGGACTACGCCATCGAGTTGCTCAAGAGCCGCGTTGGCAAGCTGCGCGACATGTCGCCGCTGTGGGAAATGGCCAAGGAAGGCATCGACTTGAACACCGTGCAGTGGGCTGCGCACTAAGCGCCCGCGCCTAGAAATTCGTGGAGAATTAACATGTCTTACAGCACCAAAGTCCTGGATCACTACGAAAACCCGCGCAACGTCGGTTCGTTCGACAAGTCGGACGAGTCGGTCGGCACCGGCATGGTCGGCGCGCCCGCCTGTGGCGACGTGATGAAGCTGCAGATCAAGGTGAACGAAGCCGGCGTGATCGAAGACGCGCGCTTCAAGACCTACGGCTGCGGTTCGGCCATCGCTTCCAGCTCGCTCGTGACCGAATGGGTCAAGGGCAAGACGCTCGACGAAGCCATGAACATCCGCAACACGCAGATCGCCGAAGAACTGGCCCTGCCGCCCGTGAAGGTGCACTGTTCCATCCTGGCCGAAGACGCGATCAAGGCCGCGGTGCAGAACTACAAAGAAAAGCATTCGGCCCCGGCTGAAGCTGCTGTGGCGGGCTGAACATGTCCGTTACCCTGACCCAACAGGCTGCCACCCATATCGGCCGCTACTTGCAAAAGCGCGGAAAGGGTATCGGCTTGCGGCTCGGCGTTAGGACCACGGGCTGCTCCGGCATGGCCTACAAGCTCGAGTACGTGGACGACGTGGCGCCGGAAGACGTGGTGTTCGAAAGCTTCGGCGTGAAGGTCTTCATCGACCCGAAAAGCCTGTCCTACCTGGACGGCACCGAACTCGATTACGCCCGTGAAGGCCTGAACGAAGGCTTCAAGTTCCGCAACCCCAACGAAAAGGCGACCTGCGGCTGCGGCGAGTCGTTCACGGTGTAAGTCTTGGCTGGTGACGATCACTTCGGCCTGTTCGGCTTGCCGGCGCGTTTCGATCTGGACGCCCAGGCGCTTGAGACTGCGTGGCGCACCGTCGCGGCGCAGGTGCATCCCGACCGCTACGCCACTGCCAGCCCCGCGGAACGCCGCGTGGCCATGCAGTGGGCGGCTCGCGCCAACGAGGCTTACCGCCTGTTGCGCGATCCCTTGCTGCGGGCGCGCTACCTGTGCGAGCAGGCCGGCGTGGACCTGCAGACCGAGAGCAACACGGCCATGGACCCCGAATTCCTGATGCAGCAGATGACCTGGCGCGAGATGCTGGACGACGCGCGCGACGACGCCGACGCCCTGGCGGCCTTGCAGGCGGAATTGCAGCAGGCGCGCGCCGCCATGCGTGCCACGCTGGCCCGTCTGATCGACCAGGACCGCGACTACGCGGCGGCGGGGCTCAAGGTGCGGGAGTGGATGTTCGTGGAGAAGTTGGCGGAAGAACTGGCGCACGCCCAGCCCGCCGCATAGCCCAGGCCGCGCCGGGGCGTCCGCGACACGGGCGCCGGCACAGCGCCGCCTACTGACCATAAAAACAGAATCATGGCCTTATTGCAGATATCAGAGCCTGGCGAATCGCCCGCGCCTCACCAGCGCAAGCTGGCGGTCGGGATCGACCTGGGCACCACCAATTCCCTGGTCGCGGCCGTGCGCAGCAGCGTCGCCGAAGTGCTGAGGGACGAGCAAGGCCACGCCTTGCTGCCTTCCGCCGTGCGCTATTTCGCCGGCGGCAAGGTCACCACGGGGCGCGAACCGCTCGCGCAGCAGGCCGAGGATCCGCTGAATACCGTTGTGTCGGTCAAGCGTTTCATGGGCCGTTCGCTGGAAGAGGCGCGCGCCAGCCGTGCGCCGTACGAATTCGTGGACGCGCCCGGCATGGTGCGCATCCGCACCGTCCAGGGCGACCTGAGCCCGGTTGAAGTGTCGGCGCAGATCCTGGCCGTTCTGCGCCAACGCGCCGAAGACGTGCTGGGCGATGACCTGGTCGGCGCGGTCATCACGGTGCCCGCCTATTTCGATGATGCCCAGCGCCAGGCGACGCGCGACGCCGCCCGTCTGGCCGGCCTGAACGTGCTGCGCCTGCTGAATGAACCGACCGCAGCGGCCATTGCCTACGGCCTGGATAACGCCGCTGAAGGCGTGTACGCTGTGTACGACCTGGGCGGCGGCACGTTCGATATTTCCATCCTGCGCCTGACCCAGGGCGTGTTCGAGGTCATTGCCACCGGCGGCGATACCGCGCTGGGCGGTGACGACTTCGATGCCTTGATCGTCGATCATGTGGTGGCCGGGCTTGCCGCGGGCGAGTTTTCGCCGGCGGACCGCCGCCGCTTGCTGATGGCGGCGCGCGCCGCGCGCGAGGCCTTGTCGGACGCCGATGCGGCCGGCCTGAAGCTGGAATTGTCCGACGGCAGAACCGTGGATACGAGCCTGACGCGGGCCGCATTCGAAGAACTGGCTCAGCCCCTGATCGTGCGCACGCTGGACTGCGCGCGCCGCGCCTTGCGCGACGCATCGCTGACGCCGGCCGACGTGCGCGGCGTGGTGATGGTCGGCGGCGCCACGCGCATGCCGGTCGTGCGCGCTGCCGTGGGCAAGCTGTTCGGCACGCAACCGCTGACGGACCTGGATCCCGATCAAGTGGTGGCGCTGGGCGCCGCCTTACAGGCCAATCTGCTGGCGGGCAACCGCGCTCCCGGCGAAGACTGGCTGCTGCTGGACGTGATCCCGCTGTCCTTGGGACTGGAAACCATGGGCGGCCTGGTGGAGCGCATCATCCCGCGCAACAGCACGATTCCGGTGGCGCGCGCCCAGGAATTCACGACCTTCAAGGATGGCCAGACGGCCATGAGCATCCATGTGGTGCAGGGCGAACGCGACCTGGTCTCCGATTCGCGCTCGCTGGCCCGCTTCGAGCTGCGCGGCATTCCGCCCATGGTGGCGGGCGCAGCCCGCATCCGCGTGACCTTCCAGGTGGACGCCGACGGCCTGCTGAGCGTGACCGCGCGCGAGCAGAGCAAGGGCGTCGAGGCCATGGTGTCGGTCAAGCCGTCCTATGGCCTGACCGACGACGAAATCGCGCAGATGCTGGCTGACAGCGTGGCGCAAGCCGACACCGACGCCCGCGCCCGCATGCTGCGCGAGCAACAGGTGGACGCGCGCCAACTGGTCGAGTCGGTGCAGGCCGCGCTGGCCGTCGATGGCGACCTGCTGGATGCCGAAGAACGCAAGCGTGTGGACGCATGCCTGCAGGCTGCCATCGCCGCTCAGGACGCGCAGGACGTGGACACGGTGAAGGACGCGGTCCAGGCCCTGTCGGCCGCGACCGACGATTTCGCTGCGCGCCGGATGGACCGCAGCATCCGCGCCGCGCTGGCGGGCCGCAAACTTGATGAGATTGCCTGATAACACGCTATGCCGAAACTGACCGTATTGCCTCATCCCGACTACTGCCCGGAAGGCGCCGTGATCGAAGACGCGCCCAAGGGCGTGTCGATCTGCCGCGTGCTGCTGGACAACCATATCGACATCGAGCACGCGTGTGAACTGTCGTGCGCCTGCACGACCTGTCACGTGGTGGTCAAGCAGGGCTATGCTTCGCTGGAAGACGCCACCGATGACGAAGAGGATCTGCTGGACAAGGCCTGGGGCCTGACCCCGACCTCGCGCCTGTCCTGCCAGGCGCTGGTGACGGACGCCGACCTGACGGTCGAGATCCCCAAGTACACCATCAACCACGCCAAAGAGGGCCATTGATGAAGTGGACCGATACCTACCAGATCGCCGAGGCGCTGCTCGACGCGCATCCCGACGTGGATCCCAAGACGCTGCGCTTCGTGCAGCTGCGCGAGTGGGTCCTGGCCTTGCCGGATTTCAACGACGACCCCGCACATAGCGGCGAGAAGATCCTGGAGGCCATCCAGATGGCCTGGATCGACGAGGCGGACTGATCGCCGTGCCAAAGCGCTCCCTGCAGGGAGCGTTTTTTATTGCGGTTCGGCCATTCAGTTGGCACGACGCCGCTTTGATGCGGGACATAAAGCTCACAGTGCGGTAGGCGGGACGATATTCAGGCGCTATCTTCCTGTCAAAGATGACACTGTGCGCAACGGCGGCCGACGCGATCGCGAGACGGCGCAAGGCGATTGCAGCTGTGCATCACTGTTCGCAGTGGAGGCAGCGTGGCCAGAAAGAAGCAAGGGGCAGGGCGGCAGACGCCAATTTTGCACGGCGCTTATACGGGCGTTCATGAGGGCATTGTCGAGCTGCTGCGTTCTGCGCGGCTGAATGCGGCGCGCAGCGTCAACGCGTTGATGACAGCCAGTTATTGGGAGATCGGACGCCGGATTGTCAACGCCGAGCAACGCGGCAAACGGCGGGCGGGCTATGGCGAGCAGTTGATCGAGCGACTCGCCAACGATCTCACGCAACAATTCGGCCGTGGGTTCAGTCGCCAGAATTTGCAGCAGATGCGATCGTTCTTTTTGGCCTGGCCGATTCGCCAGACACTGTCTAGCGAATCGGCCACTGAGGCACTACAGACGCGATCATTCCGTTTGGAACAACTGTCCCAAGTTTTCATATTGCCCTGGTCTGGTTACGTCCGGCTGCTTTCGGTCAAGGATCCTCAAGCTCGCCGATTCTACGAGGCTGAGGCGCTGCGAGGCGGTTGGAGCGTACGCCAGCTTGATCGGCAGATCGGTAGTCAGTTCTACGAACGCACGCTGCTTTCGAGGAACAGAGCGGCCATGCTGGAGAAAGGAGCCGAGACCAAGCCAGAGGCCGCCGCCTTGCTCGACGACGCGATCAAGGACCCCTATGTGTTGGAGTTCCTGGACCTCAAGGACGAGTATTCGGAGTCAGATCTGGAACAGGGCTTGATCCGGCGGCTGGAGGATTTTCTGCTCGAACTTGGTGACGGTTTTGCGTTCATCGGGCGGCAGCGCCGCTTGCGCATCGACCAGACATGGTACCGGGTCGACCTGTTGTTGTTTCATCGGCGGTTGCGCTGCCTGGTTATCGTCGATCTGAAGCTCGGCTCTCTGACACATGCCGATGTGGGGCAGATGCATATGTACTGCAATTACGCCAAGGAGCATTGGACACTGCCCGACGAAAACCCGCCAGTGGGTTTGATCCTGTGCGCTGACAAGGGCCACGCCCTCGCGAGGTATGCGCTTGAGGGTTTGCCCAGCAAGGTCATGGCCGCGAATTATCGAATGTTGTTGCCGGACGCCGAACTGCTGCAAAGGGAGTTGGCGAACACGCAGCGCATGCTCGAATTTCGCAAAACCATACGTTCGGGGCTCCGCGAATAGTCACGGCTGTCCCAGCCTGCCGTGGGTCCAGGATTGCTTGCGCTTGCGCGCCATCTCCACCACGGTATCATCGAGGATTCCATGGTCGTCCCTACCTCCCTGAGTCTACCGATGTCCGCTGCCCAATTGCGCTTTGGCCTGGCCGCCAACCGGCTGCACCACGAAACTCCCGATGCCGCGCTGTTTACCTGGCTGCGCGCGTGTTCCGGCACGATACGCGAGCTGGGCGTGCAGTTGCACACCGTCGGCCGCACCCATGACGCGATCGTGCGCGAGGGCATGCTGCAGGGCTACGGCGGGCTGATCCGCTATCCCTACGGCCGCGAAGGCGGCCTGATGAAGCTGGTGGCCCGGGTGACGGAAGGGCGTGACGGGCAGGCGCCGTTCGACGGCGCGATCTACCTGATCGATCCCGTCGACCCGTCATCGATTTTTCCGGAAGCGCTGGCGCTCAAGCGCCAATGCATCACGCACGGCCGTCCGTTCATCTCGACGCTTGCGGGCGCCATCGAATGGATGGAAGTCGAACGCGTCCATGCCGGCTTGCCGCCGGACGTCTCGGCTTCGCGCCATTTCAACTTCACCGGCCAGACGGTGGCGCTGATCGCCCACGATGCGCTCAAGGACGAAATGGTGGCGTTCGCCAGCGAGCATTTCGACGTGCTGTCGCGATTTGCGCGGCGCGTGGCCACGGGTACCACCGGCGGCCGCTTGAACGAGCTGGCCTGGTCGCGCGGCTGGCCCAAGGATACGCCCTGGGTGCACCGTTATCTCAGCGGGCCGCTGGGCGGCGATGCCCAGATTGCGGAGCTGGTGCTGGAACACCAATGCCAGCGCGTGATCTTTTTCGAGGATCCGCATGTGGCGCGCCAGCACGAGGCCGACATCCAGCTACTGGAACGCGCGGTGCGCGTAGTGACCGAGTCCGCCACCTGCGCCACCTCGCCGACGGTGGCGCGGCGCTGGGCGCAGGCGGTGGAAAAGCGCGTCGTTTGAGCTCTATTCGCCCTTGAACTGCGGCGCGCGCTTCTCGCGGAACGCGCGCACGCCTTCGGCGAAGTCCGCGCGCGAGGCGCTGTCCAGGAAGCGCGCGGTCTCTTCGGCCAGCTGGGTTTCCAGCGCGGCGTGTTCGGCCGAGCGCAGCAGATCCTTGGCCCCCGCGATGCCGTGCGGCGCGTGGCGGGCGACCTCAAGCGCGTAGCCTTGCGCGGCTTGCGCGAGTTCTCCGGCAGGGGCGGTGCGCGTGACGATGCCCCAGGCCAACGCGTCGCTGGCGGAGAAGGCGTCGTGCCGCAGCAGCAGGTCCAGCGCGCGGCGGGCGCCCAGCACCCGCGTGAGGCCATGGGTCATGCCGGCGTCGGGCGTCGCTCCAAGCTTCAGGTAGGCCGTCATGAAGCGGGCGTCGGCGTCGGCGATGGCCAGGTCGCAAGCCAAGACCAGCGACAGGCCCGCACCCGCGGCGATGCCGTGGACCTGCGCAATCCAGATCTTGTGCATGCGGGCAATGCGCGCAATGAAATCGTTCAATGGCGTGAACAGGTCCAGCAGGGTGGCGCGCACCAGGGCGGGTTCGCCCGTGAACATGCTGATGTCGCCGCCGGCGCAAAAGGTCTTGCCGGTGGCGCGCAGCAACACGGCGCGGATGTCGTCGCGCGCTTCCAGCCATTGCGCGGCGCGTTGCAGGTCCTGCGCCATCGCCACGTCGATGGCGTTCAGCGCGTCGGGGCGGTTCAGCGTCACGGTCGCGATCGCGCCGTCGGTTTCCAGGAACAGGGTCTGGAAGGCGGGGTGTTCTTGGGTCATGGCGAGTCTCCGTTATCGGGTAAGTACCAACTGTCGATCCAAAAACCGCGATGCTATGGTCTGAACCGAGCGCTTGCTTGGTTTTCTTTTAAGCACGCTTAGCGTAACGCATAGAACGATTTTCCGGCGCTGTACTGGCGTAGGTAAAGACAGGTTCGTTGCATCTCCTGCCTCGCGGGTTCGCCAGACCGACGTCGATAAAAAACTTCGCATGTAAAGGCGAGGAGACAAATGGTGGATCAGTCCGACAGCCCTCCCTTGCTGGAGGTGGATGGGGTCACGCTGGCGTTCGGCGGGGTCAAGGCGCTTACCGGGGTGGGCTTTCGCGTGGAGCCCGGCTCCATCACCACTGTCATCGGCCCCAACGGCGCGGGCAAGACCTCGCTGTTCAACACCATTTCCGGCTTCTACCGCCCGGCGTCAGGACACATCCGGTTCCAGGGACGCGACATCACGCGCGTGGCCGCGCCCGAACGCGCCAAGCTGGGCCTGGCGCGCAGCTTCCAGAACATTGCGCTGTTCCGCGGCATGACGGTGCTGGACAACATCAAGCTGGGCCGCCACGCCCACCTGCGCACCAACGTGCTGGACGCCTTGCTGTATTTCGGGCGGGCGCGCCGCGAAGAGATGGCGCTGCGCGCCAACATCGAAGAACGCATCATCGATTTCCTGGAGATCGACCACATCCGCCACGCGCCGGTGGCCGCGCTGTCCTATGGCCTGCAAAAGCGGGTGGAGCTGGCGCGAGCGCTGGCCATGGATCCCAAGGTGCTGATGCTGGACGAGCCGGTGGCGGGCATGAACCGCGAAGAGACCGACGACATGGCGCGCTTCATCCTGGACGCGCGCTCCGAATGGGGCGTAACGGTGCTGATGGTGGAGCATGACATGGGCATGGTGATGGACCTGTCGGACCACGTGGTGGTGCTGAACTTCGGGCAGGTGATTGCCGATGGCACGCCGGCGCAGGTGCAGGCCGATCCCCAGGTCATCCAGGCTTATCTGGGCGCGGGCGACGTGGGCGACCTGCGCCGCCGCCTGCGGGAGGCGGCCTGATGGACATGCTGTTCTTCCTGGAAGTCACGCTGGCCGGGCTGGGCAGCGGCGGGCTTTATGCGCTGGCGGCGCTGGCCTTTGTCATCGTCTACAAGGCGACCCGGGTGGTGAACATCGCCATCGGCGAGTTCCTGATGCTGGGCGCCTACGTGTTCTATGCCTTCGCCACCGGCATGGAATGGCCGATCTGGCTGGCCATCGTGGGCGCGGTGGTGGTGTCGGGCGCGCTGGGGGCGCTGGTCGAGCGGCTGACCATCCGTCCGATGTTGGGCGAAGCGCCGATCTCGGTATTCATGATCACGGTGGGGCTGGCGTCGATCCTGGTGGGCGTGGTCGAACTGATCTGGACGGCGGACCAGCGCCGCCTGCCGGAATTCATGCCGCGCTCGCCGGTGATGATAGGCGAGGCCTTCGTCGCGCCCAAGGTGTTCTACGGCTTCTGGGTGGCGGTGGTGCTGGCGCTGCTGGTGCTGGTGGTGTTCCGCTATTGGCGCGGCGGGGTGGCGCTGCGCGCAACGGCTTCGGACCAGGGCGCGGCTTACGCCATGGGCATCAACGTGCCGCGCGTGTTTTCGCTGGCCTGGGTGGCGGCGGGCGCGCTGGCCGCGGTGTCGGGCGTGATCGTGGGCGCCATCGGCGGCATTTCCTCGTCGATGGGCGTGTTCGGCCTGTCGGTGCTGGTGGTGGTGATCGTGGGCGGCCTGGACAGCGTGGCGGGCGCCCTGGTGGGCGGCGTGTTCATCGGCCTGCTGGAGGCCTGGGCGGGCGCCTACATGGGCGGCGAATACAAGTTGCTGGCCACTTTCATCGTGCTGGTGGTGGTGTTGATGGTCAGGCCCTATGGCCTGTTCGGCACCCGTGAAATCGAGAGGCTCTGACCGATGCGCATCGCGACTGCCAAGCAGACTTATCTTGCGGACGAAGCGCTGTTCGACACCCGCACGCAGAAGGCGTGGCTGGCCTTGCTGGCCGCGTCCCTGGCCATGTTTCCCTTCGTGGCCGACGCCTATTGGCTCTATCTGGCCTGCCTGGTGGCCATCAACGTCGCCAGCGCCACGGGGCTGAACATCCTGACGGGCTATACCGGCCTGGTCAGCCTGGGGCAGGCCGCCTTCATGGGACTGGGAGCGTACACGGTCGCGGTGCTGGAGCAGCGGCTGGGTACGCCGGTGCTGCTCAATCTGGTGGCCGGCGGACTGGTGGCGATGCTGGGCGGCCTGCTGGTCGGCATTCCGTCCTTGCGGGTGAAGGGGCTGTACCTGGCCATTGCCACCATTGCCGCGTCGTTCATCGCGCACTTCATCTTCGCCAACTGGCAGTTCACGGGCGGCACGACCGGGCTGCAGGTGCCGCCGGCGCGGGTGCTGGGCGTGGACCTGGACACCTCGTTCAAGATCTACTGGCTGATCGTGCCGGTGACGGCGCTGATGGTGCTGGGCGCGGCCAACCTGTTCCGCACGCGCATCGGCCGCGCTTTCATCGCCATCCGCGACCGCGACATTTCGGCCGAGGTGCTGGGCATACGCCTGCTGCGCTACAAGCTGCTGTCGTTCGGTCTGTCGTCGTTCTATGCGGGCGTGGCGGGCGGCATGTGGGCCTATTTCTTCCGGGTGGTCACGCCCGAGAGCTTCCCGCTGATCATGTCGATTTTCTTCCTGGCGGCCATCATCGTGGGCGGCATGGGCACGATCCTGGGTTCCATCCTGGGCGCCATCTTCATGACCATGGTGCCGGAACTGCTCAAGCTGATCGTGGGTTGGCTGCCGGTGGGCGGCGACGCGCTGCGCCTGATTTCGCCGGTGCGCACCATTGTTTTCGGCCTGCTGATCGTGGGCTTTCTGATCTTCGAGCCGCACGGGCTCGCGGAAATCTGGCGGCGCGTGCGCCGCTACTTCCACCTCTGGCCTTTCCGTACCTAGCCATGGCGGCGGCCATCCATAAGACCCTCAGGAGACTAACCATGAAGCGCATCCGGATCGGCAGCGGTTTATCGAGGTTGTTGGCCCCCCTGGGCCTGGCGGCGGCCCTGGCGGCGGCGCCAGCCGCGCAGGCGGCCGAGGACCTGGTGCTGGGCGGGTCCATCCCGCTGAGCGGGGTGTTCGCCTTCGCCGGGCAGGGCATCCATGCCGGCATCACCGACTACGTGAAGATCGTCAATGATCAGGGTGGCGTGAAGGGCCGCAAGCTGCGCTACGTGCCGGAAGACACCGCCTACAAGGTGGATGCCTCGGTGGCGGCCTTCAAGAAGATCACCAGCCAGAACAAGGTGAACTTCTACTACGGCGACTCCACGGGCTTCTCCAAGACCATCAACGCCGAGCTGAACCGCACGGGCGACATCCTGATGACCGGCGCGTCCTTCGCCACGGAACTGAACGATCCGGCCAAGTATCCCGCCCAGTTCATGCTGGGACCCGACTATACGGAGATGTTCGGCATCCTGCTGCGCTACATCGCCAAGGAACAGCCCGGCGCCAAGGTGGCTTTCGTGTATTCGGACACGGAGTTCGGCCGCGATCCCATCGCCAGCTCGCGCGCGGTGGCGGAAAAGCTGGGCCTGAAGGTCGCGACCGAGATCATGACGCCGCCGGGCAGCGTGGACGTGTCGACCGAGGTCATCAAGCTGCGCCGCGCCGATCCGGACTACACCATCTTCCACGGCTACGTGCTGGCGCCGATTCCCGAATTCGTGGGGCAGGGCAAGCGCATGGGTCTGAAGACGCGCTACATGGGCACGTTCTGGACCATGGACAACTCCACCGTGATGCAGATGGGCGAGGACGCCGAGGGCTTCATGGGCGTGATGCCGTACCGCTACTACTACGATACGGCGGCCGACGCGCCGATGCTGAAGAAGATCCGCGAGATGCGTCCGCAATACCAGAGCACCGGCTACATGCAGGGCTTCCTGGCCGCCATGCTGTTCACCGAAGTCGCCAAGCGCACGCTGGACGCCGGCAAGGAGCTGACCAGCGCCAACATGAAGGCGGCGCTGGACGGCATCAAGGACTTCGATACGGGCGGCCTGATCGGCGTGCCGATTTCCATCAAGGGCAATTCGATCCCGGTGGGGCGGATCTATCGCGCTGACGTGAAGCAGAAGCAGATGGTGCCGGCATCCGACTGGATCGTGCTGAAGTGAGGCGGCCGTGAACCCTGGACATGGCGCGCATGCCGCGCCGCCCGCAGCGGCGGTGCTCGATATCAACAATATCGAAGTCGTCTACAACAAGGCGGTGCAGGTGCTGCGCGGCTTGTCGCTGTCGGTGCCCGCCGGCAGCATCGTGGCCCTCCTGGGCAGCAACGGCGCCGGCAAGTCCACCACGCTGAAGGCCGTGTCCGGCCTGCTGGACCTGGAGGATGGCGCGCTGGTGCGCGGGCAGATCGTCTTCAACGGCGGCGACACCGCGGGCGCCAGGCCGCAGAACCTGGTGCGCGCGGGGCTGGCGCACGTGATGGAGGGACGCCGCGTATTCGAGGACCTGACGGTGGAGGAAAACCTGGTGGCCGCGACCTATGCCCTGACGGGCAGGCCGGGGGCGAAGGTCGACTTCGATCTGGTCTATGGCTACTTTCCGCGCCTGTTCGAGCGGCGCCGCGGCCTGGCAGGCTACCTGTCGGGCGGCGAACAGCAGATGCTGGCCATTGGCCGCGCGTTGATCGCGCAGCCCAGGCTGATGCTGCTGGACGAGCCCTCGCTGGGACTGTCGCCGATGCTGGTGGAGAACATCTTCTCCATCATCGCCCGCATCAACCATGAACAGGGGGTGTCGATGCTGCTGGTGGAGCAGAATGCCTCGGTGGCGTTGGCGGTGGCGCATTATGGCTACATCATGGAGACCGGCAAGGTGGTGATCGACGGCAGCGCCGAGAAGCTGGCGGCGGACCCGGACGTGCGCGAGTTCTACCTGGGCGTGGGCGGCACGGGCGAGGCCCGCGGCTTTCGCGACATCAAGCACTACAAGCGCCGCAAGCGCTGGCTGTCATGATGGACAAGCACATGGATATTCCTGGAGCTTCGGCGCAGGCGTGGCCGGCCCTGACGCTGCCGCAGATGCTGCGTGAACAGGCCCGGCGCCAGCCCGCGGCCATCGCCATCCGGCAAAAGGACTTCGGCATCTGGAAGCCCATGACCTGGGCGGAATACTGGAGCCGGGCCTGCCGCGTGGGACTGGGCCTGCGCGCCCTGGGACTGAGCGCGGGCGGGCGGGTCGCCATCGTCTCGGAAAACCGCGTGGAATGGCTGCTGACGCAGATGGGCGCGGGCGCGGTCGGCGCGGTGGCGGTGGGCGTGTATTCCACCAGCCCGGCCGAGGAAATGGGCTACGTGCTGGAGCACGCGGACGTGGAACTGGTGGTGTGCGAGGACCAGGAGCAGACCGACAAGGTGCTGCAGGTGGCGGACCGGCTGCCGCTGTTGCGCCGCATCGTCATGATGGAGACCAAGGGCCTGCGCTCCTATGCGCCCGCCGAGCGCGAGCGCATCGTGACCTACGCCGAGATCGAGGCCGAGGGGGCGCGGCGCGAGGCGGCCGAACTCGCTGCGTTGAACACGGCGCTGGACGGTCAGCGGCTGGACGACACCGGCCTCATGATCTATACCTCCGGCTCGACCGGCAAGCCCAAGGGCGCGATGCTGAGCTACGGCAATATGCGCGGCGTGGCGCCGGGCATCGCCGATCGGCTGGCCATGGACGGCAACAGCGTGCACCTGTCCTACCTGCCGCTGTGCCACGTGGCCGAACAGATGCTGTCCACCTTCGTGCCCATCTACCTGGGCGCGCAGGTGAATTTCGGCGAATCGATACGCACGGTGCAGGAAGACCTGCGCGAAGTCGCGCCGACGATCTTCCTGGGCGTGCCGCGCATCTGGGAAAAACTGCACGCCGCCATTTCGATCAAGATGCAGGAAGCCGGGCGCCTGCAGCAATGGCTTTACGGACGCGCGTTGGCCGCCTGCACGCCGTTCCTGGAAAAGTCCCCCGCGCAGTACAGCCTGCGCGAGCGCTGGACCCGTTGGCTGTGGTACTGGCTGGTGCTGCGAGCCTTGCAGAATTTCATCGGGCTGCGGCGGGTGCGCGTGGCCATGACGGGCGCGGCGCCGATCTCGCCGGACGTGGTGCGCTACTTCCGCACGCTGGGCGTGCCGCTGATCGAGGTCTACGGGCTGACGGAGTCCGCCGGCATGATCTTCGGCCAGCATCCTGACCGCGTGAAGGTGGGCACCGTGGGCGAACCGATCCTGGGCGTGGAGTGGCGCATGGGCGATGCCGGCGAGTTGCTGGTGCGCGGCGATATGGTGTTCCAGGGCTATTACAAGAACCCGGAAGCCACCGCCAACACCGTACGCGACGGCTGGCTGTACACCGGCGACGTGGTGGCTGAAGACGCAGGGCGCGTGCGCATCGTGGACCGCCTGAAGGACATCATGATCACGGCGGGCGGCAAGAACCTGACGCCTTCCGAGATCGAGAACGCGGTCAAGGGCAGCCCCTACGTCAAGGAATGCATCGTGATCGCGGACGGCAGGAAGTACGTGTCGGCGCTGATCCAGCTGGAGTTCGACACGGTGGGCAAGTGGGCCGAGTCGCGCCGCATCGCCTTCACGCATTTCCGCTCGCTGGCCGAATGCGCGCAGGTGCGCGAGCTGGTGCAGCAGGAAGTCGCGCGCGCCAACGCCGGCCTGGCGCCGGTGGCGCAGATCAAGCGCTTCCATCTGCTGACCAAGGAACTGGACCATGATGACGGCGAAGTGACCGCCACCATGAAAGTCAGGCGCGCCAGCATCTACCGCAGCTATGCGGACGAGATCGAAGCGCTCTATGTTGAGGAGACGACGGCATGAATGAAGCCGTGATCGTGGAAGCCGTGCGCACCCCCTTCGGACGGCGCGGCGGATGGTGGACAGACACGCGGCCGGACACGCTGCTGGCAGAAACCGTGAGGGGCCTGTTGGCGCGGGCCGGACTGCCAGGCGCCCAGGTCGAGGACCTGATCGCGGGCTGCGTCAGCCAGGCGGGCGAGCAGGGCGCCAATATCGGCAGGCTGGCCGCCATGCTGGCGGGCTTGCCCGAGAGCGTGCCGGGCGTGGCCCTGAACCGCATGTGCGGATCCAGCCAGCAGGCGGTGCATTTCGGCGCGCAAGCCATCGCCGCGGGCGACATGCGCTACGTGGTCGCGGGCGGCGTGGAAAGCATGAGCCGGGTGCCGATGTTCCTGGACGTGACGCTGGGCCAGGGCGAGTTCCGCGGCTTCGAAGGCTTGAACCCGGCCCTGCTGGAACGTTATCCCTTGATCCACCAGATCGAGAGCGCGGAACGGATCGCGGAGCGCTGGCAACTGTCCCAGGCCGAGATGGACGAATGGGCAAGGGAAAGCCATGCGCGCGCCTGGAGCGCCGCGCAGGCCGGCCGCCATGCCGAGCTGCTGCCGGGGCCGCGGGCCGATGCCGGGCGTGACGAAGGCATACGCGAGAAAACCGACCCCGACCGCATGGCCGCCATGGCGCCGGCGCTGCGGCCGCCGGGACAGGGTGGCGTCACCGCCGCCAACGCCAGCCAGCTCGCGGACGGCGCGTCCGCGGTGCTGCTGGCGGATCGCGACACCGCGCTGTCCGACGGCTTGCGGCCCCGCGCGCGTTTCCTGGCCCGCGTGGCGGTGGGATCGGACCCGGTGCTGCAGCTGACGGGCGTGATCCCGGCGGCGCGGCTGGCGCTGGCGCGCGCCGGCCTGAGCCTGGAAGACATGGACTGGATCGAGATCAACGAAGCCTTCGCCAGCGTGGTACTGGCCTGGCAGCGTGAACTGGGCGCCAATCTGTCGCGCGTCAATCCCTGGGGCGGGGCGATCGCGCATGGGCATCCTCTGGGCGCGACGGGAGCCGGCCTGATGGCCAAGATGCTGGCCGGGCTGGAAGCCACCGAAGGCGAGCTGGGCTTGCAGCTGATGTGCATTGGCCACGGCATGGCCACGGCGACCATCATCCAGAGGCTGTGACCGGATATGGAGAAACTGCGGGAGGCCGCGCAAGGGCGGGACGAGGGTTCGGAGTCCGAACGCCGACGCGAGGTGATCCTGACGGCCGGGCAGCTATTCTGCAAGCACGGCTATGAACGCACCACCGTGCGCGAGCTGGCGCGGGCGGTGGGCCTGCAGTCCGGCAGCCTGTTCCATCATTTCCGCAGCAAGGAGGAGATCCTGGTGGCGGTGATGAACAACGGCATTCAGGAAGTGATAGACGACGGCGAACGGGCGCTGGCGCGCTACCAGGCGCCGGCGGACCGGCTGGCGGCGCTGTTCCGCGTACACATGTGGAGCATGCTGCACGGCGCGGGCGGCGATGCGATGAACGCGCTGGTCTACGAATGGCGCAGCCTGTCCGCGCCCAGCCGCGCGGCCGTGAAATCGTTGAGCGACCGCTACGAAGAAATGTGGCAGGACGCGGTGGCGGCAGCGGTCGCGACGGGGCTGCTGCAAGGCGACGCGCGCGTCATCAAGCGCTGCGTGCTGGGCGCGATGAACCTGACAGTGCAGTGGTACAGGCCGGACGGCCGCTTGCGGCCCGCCGAGTTCATCGATGCGATGCTGCAGGCTTCGCTGCCGTCGCTGCCGGCGGGAGCCGGCAAGTGGCCCGAATAGGCGAGCCGCAGGGCCGGGAGTTCAGCCCCGGCGCTTGAGGAACGCGCCCACGGCGCAGACGACGGCCAGCGCCAGCAGGCTGCCCGCCACGGGCAGCAGGAAATCCACCTGGCCATGATAGCCGCCGCCGGTGACGCCGCCGGCCACGCCGCCCGCCCACAGCAGGAAGGTCATGAGCGAAGCTGCCACCGAGAGCGCCGCGGCGATGCACAGCGCGATGAACACCGGCCGGCGCGGCCGCGCCGCCGGATAGGAGGAATAGGGCTGGCCGCCGCGGGGCTGTTTGATCCAGTAGATCAGCCCCGCCACGACCAGCAGCAGCATCAGGATCTTGAAGATCATGATGCCAGCGCCCCTTTAGTCTTCACGGCGCAGGTGCGGGAAGAGAATGACGTCGCGGATGCTGGGGCTGTCGGTCAGCAGCATGACCAGGCGGTCGATGCCGATGCCGCAGCCGCCCGTCGGAGGCATGCCGTATTCCAGGGCGCGGATGTAGTCCGCGTCGTAATACATGGCTTCCTCGTCGCCGGCGTCCTTGGCTTCGACTTGCGAGCGGAAGCGTTCGGCCTGGTCTTCGGGATCGTTCAGCTCGGAGAAGCCGTTGGCGATCTCGCGGCCCGTCATGAAGAGCTCGAAGCGCTCGGTGATGCCCTCGCGGGTATCGGAGGCGCGCGCCAGCGGCGAGACTTCCACCGGGTAGTCGATGATGTAGGTGGGGTTCCAGAGCTTGGCTTCGGCGGTCTCTTCGAACAGCGCCAGTTGCAGCGCGCCCAGGCCGGCGCGCGACAGCACCGGGCCGTCGGCATCGGCGCCCAGCTTCTTGAGTTCCGCGCGCACGAAGGCCGGATCGTCCAGTTGCGCCTGGGTGTAGCCCGGCGCGTACTTGAGGATGGCTTCGCAGATGGTCAGGCGGTCGAAGGGCTTGCCCAGGTCCAACTCGCGTTCCTGGTAGGTCAGCACGGCGCTGCCGGTGGCCGAGATGGCGGCCTGGCGGATCAGCTCTTCGGTGAAGTCCATGAGCCAGCGGTAGTCCGCAAAGGCCGCATAGAACTCCATCATGGTGAATTCAGGATTGTGGCGCGGGCTCACGCCCTCGTTGCGGAAGTTGCGGTTGACTTCGAAGACGCGTTCGAAGCCGCCGACGATCAGGCGCTTGAGGTAGAGCTCGGGCGCGATGCGCAGGAACATTTCCATGTCCAGCGCGTTGTGGTGCGTGACGAAAGGCTTGGCCGCCGCGCCGCCCGGGATCGGGTGCAGCATGGGGGTTTCCACTTCGAGGAAGCCCGCGTTCAGCATGAATTGGCGGATGCTGCCCACGGCCTTGCTGCGCGCCTCGAAGGTGCGGCGCGTGGCGTCCGTCATGATGAGGTCGACGTAGCGCTGGCGGTAGCGCAGTTCCTGGTCGGCCACGCCGTGGAACTTGTCGGGCAGCGGGCGCAGCGACTTCGACAGCAGGCGCGCGCTGGCGGCGTGCACCGACAGTTCGCCCTTGTTGGTCTTGAAGACCGACCCTTCGATCGCGATGATGTCGCCGATGTCCCATTGCTTGAACGCGGCGTAGCTGTCTTCGCCCAGGGTGCCGCGGTCCAGGTAGATCTGGATGCGGCCGGTGCTGTCCTGCAGCGTGGCGAAACTGGCCTTGCCCATGACGCGCTTGAGCATCATGCGGCCGGCAACCTTGACGGTGACAGGGTTGGCGGCAAGGGCTTCCTGCTCCTGGCCGTCGTACTGGTCGTGCAAGGCGGCGGCGCGGGCGTCGGGTACGAAGTCGTTGGGGTACGCGACCCCGGTTTCGCGCAGTTTGGCCAGCTTGGCGCGCCGTTCGGCGATCAAGCGGTTTTCATCCTGGGCGGGCGCCGGAGTGGTCGAGTGGTCGGTCATGGTCGGGGAATCAGTCGTAATTGCGGATGTCGTCGATCTCGGTAGTGCCGAAATCTTCGCGATCCAGGTAGGCGAGGATGCGGGAGGCCACGTTGGCGGGCGAGGACAGCTTGCCGGTCGCGTGGAACTCCTGGAACTTGGCCAGCGCCGGGAAGCTTTCCGGATCGCTGGAACGGATGGCGACTTGCATGTCGGTGTCGACGATGCCGGGGGCCAGCGCGACGATGCGCGCGCCGTCGGCGCCTTGCTCGGCCTTGACCACGCGCGAGTACATGTCGAGCGCAGCCTTGGTGGCGCAGTAGACGCCCCAGCCGGCGTTCGGGTTGCGGCCCGCGCCGGAGGAGATGTTGAGCACGCGGCGGTCGGCCTTGAGGTCTTCGACCGCGGCCAGGAAGCGCGCCGTGAGCAGCATGACGGCGCTGACGTTCAGGTTGAAGGCGGCGGTGATGGCCGCGCCGTCGACCAGCGCGTCGGTGCCGGCGATGGGGTGCACCGTGCCCGCATTGTTGATCAGCAGATAGCGGCTGGCATCGCGCGGCAGCGAAGCGCAGATGCGCTGCGCCACCGATTCAACGGCGTTCAGGTCCGACAGGTCCACGGACAGCTGTTCCAGCTGGACGTCCTGCGCACGCGCATAGGCGGCCAGTTCGGGATCTTCGCGGCGCGCCAGCGTGATCAGGCGCGTGCCCGGTTTGGCCAGGCCGCGCGCCATGGCGGCGCCGATGCCGCGCGAAGCGCCGGTAAGAATTGCGATGGTGTCGGACATTCGTGAACCTCTGGATGCGTTGAGGGGAGTATCGCGAAACTTAGATGCCTTGCTTCAGGCTGGCCTGGATGAAAGGATCCAGGTCGCCGTCCAGCACTTTCTGCGTGTTGGAAATTTCAACGTTGGTGCGCAGGTCCTTGATGCGGCTCTGGTCCAGCACATAGGAGCGGATCTGATGGCCCCAACCCACGTCGGTCTTGGAGTCTTCCAGCTTCTGCTGCTCGGCCATGCGGTTGCGCATTTCCAGTTCGTAGAGCTTGGACTTCAGCATCTGCATCGCTTCGGCGCGGTTGCGGTGCTGCGAGCGGTCGTTCTGGCACTGCACCACGATGCCGGTGGGCATGTGGGTCAGGCGCACGGCCGAGTCGGTCTTGTTGATGTGCTGGCCGCCCGCGCCCGAAGCGCGGTAGGTGTCCACGCGCAGGTCGGCGGGGTTCACTTCGACTTCGAAGGACTCGTCGACTTCCGGGTAGACGAAGACGCTGGCGAACGAGGTGTGGCGGCCGCCCGAGGAGTCGAACGGGCTCTTGCGCACCAGGCGGTGCACGCCGGTTTCGGTGCGCAGGTAGCCGAAAGCGTACTCGCCTTCGATCTTGATGGTGGCGGACTTCAGGCCCGCGACGTCGCCTTCGGATTCTTCCAGCACTTCGGCTTTGAAGCCCTTGCGCTCGGCGTACTTCAGGTACTGGCGCAGCAGCATGGAGGCCCAGTCCTGCGCTTCCGTGCCGCCGGCGCCTGCCTGGATGTCCAGGAAGCAGTTCAGCGGATCGGCCGGATTGGAGAACATGCGGCGGAATTCCAGCGCTTCCAGCTTTTCCTGGAAGGCGTCGGCGTCCTGCTCGATGGCTTCGAGGGTGGCGTCGTCGTCGTCGGAGGCCGCCATTTCGAACAGTTCGTTCGAATCGGACAGGCCCGTACCCAACGCCGTGAGCGTTTCCACCACGTCTTCGAGGGCTTTCTTTTCACGGCCCAGGTCCTGGGCGTGCTTGGGGTCGTTCCAGACCGCCGGGTCTTCGAGCTCGGCGTTTACGACTTGCAGGCGTTCGGCTTTGGCATCGTAGTCAAAGATACCTCCGTAGAGCCTGTTCGCGCTCCGCGTAATCGGCGAGGCGGGCTGCGAGCTGGTTCTGACGTTCGGCTTCCATGATGATCCTGTCCTGATGACTTTTGTGCGAAACCAAACATTTTACCGTGCTTGGGCCAAGTGCGCGGCCGCGTTGGCGGGAAGGGGGACGGATCGCGAGCGGGCGGTTTCCTGGCGTGGATCCAAGTTGTTCAGTTTTTTGTCAAGCCGGGGGTTCTAGGCTGCGTATAAGCGGTCCAGCCGTTCCTGATCGGGAGGGCAGGGCCGCAAAGGCGCCGGCCCAGCCGGCCTATCCCGCCGAGGAATGGAGACATAGATGGACAATACGATGGCCCCCGGGGTTTCGCCGGCGATCCCGGCGTCTGAGGAAGACCGGATCTACCGCAAGGTAGGGTGGCGGCTGGTGCCGCTGCTGGTGGTTTGCTACGTCGTGGCCTACCTGGACCGCGTGAACGTGGGTTTCGCCAAGCTGCAGATGCTGCAGGAGCTTCAGTTCAGCGAAACGGTGTACGGGCTGGGCGCGGGTATTTTCTTCATCGGCTACTTCATTTTCGAGATTCCCAGCAACATCATCCTGCACAAGGTGGGGGCGCGGATCTGGATCGCGCGCATCATGATCACCTGGGGGATCATCTCCGCGTGCATGATGTTCGTGACCAGCGTGCACATGTTCTACATCCTGCGCTTCCTGCTGGGCGCCGCGGAAGCCGGGTTTTTCCCCGGCATCATCCTGTACCTGACCTACTGGTACCCGGCGGCACGGCGCGGCCGCATCACGACCTTCTTCATGACCGCGGTGCCCATGTCCGGGCTGATCGGCGGGCCGATCTCCGGCTGGATCATGAGCACGTTCCATGGCGACCATGGCCTGTCGGGCTGGCAATGGCTGTTCCTGCTGGAAGGCATACCTTCGGTGTTGATCGGGGTGCTGGTGCTGATCTATCTGGATGACCGCATCAACAAGGCCGAATGGCTGACCGCTACGGAAAAGGCGGTGCTGATCCGCAACATCGCGGCCGAGGAACAGCAGAAGGAAGACCCGCCGATCCGCGCCGCGCTGGCCAAGCCGCGCGTCTGGGCGATGTCGCTGATCTACTTCTCGTTCGTGATGGGGCTTTACGGCGTGGGCTTCTGGATGCCGACCCTGATCAAGGGCACGGGGGTGCAGAGCCCGCTGGCCATCGGTCTGCTGACGGCGGTTCCCAACCTGTTCGCCGTGATCGGCATGATCCTGATCTCGCGCAACTCGGACCGTCTCCGCGAACGCCGCTGGCACGTGGCGCTGCCCGCGCTGTTCGGCGCGCTGGGGCTGCTGTTCTCGGCGATCTGGAGCGGCAACACCGTGCTGGCAATCGTGGCGCTGACGGTGGCGAACATCGGCATCTGCACGGTGCTGCCGCTGTTCTGGAGCCTGCCCACCGCCTTGCTCGGCGGCACGGCGGCCGCGGCCGGCATCGCGCTCATCAACTCGGTGGGTAACCTGGCGGGCTTCGTCAGCCCGTACCTGGTGGGCTGGTTGAAGGACATGACCGGCACCACCAACACCGGCCTCTACATGCTGTCGGGCTGCTTGGCGGTGGGGGCGCTGGTGGTCCTGGCGCAGCCGGCGAAGCTGGTGAACAAGTAGGATGGATGGAGCGCGCGCAGCCTGAGGCAAAGACTCAGGCGTGCGCCGCGCGCAAGCCATCGCGGGTCACGGCGGGCTGGCTCCGATGGCGGGCCTTACCCCGCGTGTTCGATCACCAGCTGCACCGACACCATCCCGTTCCAAACGTTCTGCTCCAGCCGGTACGCCGCCTGAATATGTTCGGGCAGCGACTGGTCGTGGCCGAACCAGATGGCGTCAAAGCGCTGGTGGCCGCGTTCCAGCGACAGCTTCAGGTGCTTTTCCCCGACCAGGCGCTGGTTGCGTACCACGAACTCGTCCAGGAACAGCGGCGCGGCGAAGCCGGCGCCCCAGACCTGCTGCTGCAGCATGCCAGCCACGTCGGCGTTGGCGTAGCCGGTTTCCAGCGAGCCGTCGGTTTCGATCACCGGCTCGAAGGTATCGCGGCCCGTGAGCTCGCGCACCGCGGCGTCGAACGCGGGGGCGAAGGCGGCGAAGTCGTTGCGGCCCAGCGTCAGGCCCGCAGCCATGGCGTGGCCGCCGAACTTGCGGATCAGGTTGGGATGGCGCTTGGACACCAGGTCCAGCGCGTCGCGCAGATGCACGTCGGGAATCGAGCGGCCGGAACCGCGGATTTCGTCGTCGCCGGCGGGCGCGAAAGCCAGCGTGGGACGCCAGAACTTTTCCTTCAGGCGCGAGGCCACCAGGCCCACCACGCCCTGGTGCCAGCCCGGGTCGAACACGCAGACCGTGGCGCCGGCGGCCGCGTTCGGCTCTTCCATGGCGGCCAGCGCCTGTTCGCGCATTTCGGCTTCGATGGTGCGGCGTTCGCGGTTGATGTTGTCGAGCTCGCGCGCCATTTCCAGCGCCTGCGCCTCGTCGTCCGTGGTCAGGCAGGCGATGCCCAGGCTCATGTCGGCCAGGCGGCCGGCGGCATTGATACGGGGGCCGAGCGCAAAGCCCAGGTCAAAGCCGTTGGCTGCGCGCGGCTCGCGTCCGGCCACGGCGAACAGCGCGCGCAGCCCGGGCTGCAGGCGGCCGGCGCGCATGCGCTGCAGGCCTTGCGTGACCAGCAGGCGATTGTTCGCGTCCAGCTTGACCACGTCGGCCACGGTGCCCAGGGCCACCAGGTCGGACAGCGCGTCCAGGCGCGGGCCGCCGTCGGCCGCATAGACGCCGCGGCGGCGCAGTTCGGCGCGCAGCGCCAGCATCATGTAGAAGATGACGCCCACGCCTGCCAGGTTCTTGGACGGAAAGCCGCAGCCCGGCTGGTTGGGGTTGACGATGGCCAGGGCCGCCGGCAGCGTGTCGCCCGGCAAGTGGTGGTCGGTGATGACCACGCCGATGCCGGCCTCATTGGCCGCGGCCACGCCGTCCACGCTGGCGATGCCGTTGTCGACCGTGATGATGATGTCGGGCTTGCCGGCGCGGTGCCGCACCGCCAGTTCGACCACGGCGGGCGACAGGCCGTAGCCGGTCTCGAAGCGGTTGGGCACCAGGAAGTCCACGTCGGCGCCCATGGCGGACAGGGCGCGCAAGCCGACCGCGCAGGCGGTGGCGCCGTCGCAGTCGTAGTCGGCCACGATCAGCAGCTTCTTGCCCGCCTGGATGGCGTCGGCCAGCACGCCGGCTGCGTGGTCCGAATGCGTCAGGCCGTTGGGCGGCAGCAGCGATTTCCAGGCGAGTTGGGTTTGATCGGGATGGGTGACGCCGCGGGCTGCCCACAGGCGGGCCAGCAGCGGGTGGATGCCCGAGGCTTCTAGAATGCGGCAGGCTTGCGGGTCGGGGGTGCGGACGGTTAAGCGGGGTGAGACCACCAGGCGCTCCAGTTTTTCTTGGGCGCGGGCAGCAAGCCAAGCAGGCCCCCGCGCGGTTTCAGGGTTAGGGCGACCTTGCGGTCGTCGCCCAGCAGCAGCAGTTCGGCGGGCGTGGCAGGCAGGCCGTGCTTGCCGGCCAGCGGGCGCAGATGCTGCGCGTCCAGCGCGGCCAGGGCGTCCAGCCAGGCGGCCCAGTCGCCGGCCCGCTGCGGGGCGTCCAGGTTGCTGTAGACCTGCGCGGGGACAGGCGGGGACTGCGCCCAGGGCCTGCCGCCGCCATACAGCCACAGCGCATTGACCGGAGGCAGGCCGCGCGCCGCGCGGGCGTCATTGACCGGGTGTTCGTGCCAGGCCATCTGTATTTCATTGAGCAGCCGGCGCCACGGGCGCGTTTCCGCATCCTGACGCCACCAGTCGTTCAGGCGTTGTCCGGCCACGGCCAGCGGACTGGCGGTCTGCGGCCGCAGGCCTTGCGGCAGGCGCAGGCGCCAGCGTTCGGGCGAGAGCGTCTCGACCTCGAAGCCCGTGCCTTCGAACAGCGGGCGGGCGGTGTCCAGCAGGGCGGCCGCTTCCTCGGCGCGCAGTTCCATCAGGCCGGGATCGAGCAAGGCGGCCTGGTCCGTGCCCAGCGCCAGATGGACCAGCTCGGCCAGCCAGACGGGTTCATCGCCGTCGGTTTGGGCGCCGGCCAGCAGCGGACCCAGTCCGGCGCCGGGCGGCAGGCCCGCTTCGGGGACGTAGCCGGCGCGGGCCAACTGCCAGGCTTCGTAGGGCGTACAGCCTTGGGCGCGCACGTCGTGAGCCTGGGGGCGGGCGGCGCCGGCCTGGAGCCAGCCGTGCAGCGTGGGCGCGCGTTCGGGCAGGAGCTTGGCCAGTTCGGCGGCGACGGGTAGGGCGGGCAAAGCGCCCGGAATGACGATCAGCATGGGCGCGATTGTAGTCCGCACGGGCTGCGGGAACTAAGCGGCGCCTGGCACTGCCATAGCTTGAAACGCCTGGTCTTGGACGCGCACATCCGCGGCGCGGAATCCAGGCGGTTAATGCCATAATGCGCTCGTGCTGAAAATACCCTACGAACTCTGGATAGGCGCCCGCTATGCCGGGTTGGCCCGAATCCGCCAGCGACGCGGCCGCCGCGATCGCTTCATCTCCTTCATCGCCGCCAGTTCCATGGCGGGCATCGCGCTGGGCGTCGCCGCCCTGATCGTGGTGCTGTCCGTGATGAACGGCTTCCAGAAGGAAGTGCGCGACCGCATGCTGTCGGTGCTGCCGCATATTGAACTCTATATCCCGGGGGCTGCCCCCGAGCGGGTGCTGGAGAAATGGCAGGAGTTCGCTTCCGCCGCCGAGAAAAATTCCTCCGTCAAGGCCGGCGCCCCGTTCGTGGCGGCGCAGGGCATGCTGGTGCGCGGGCAGGCCTTGCGCGGCGTGCAGGTGCGCGGCATCGATCCGCAGACCGAAGGCAATGTGTCGGACCTGCCGCGCCAGATGGTATCGGGCAAGCTGACCGACCTGAAGCCCGGCAGTTTCGGCGTGGTGCTGGGCAATGAACTGGCCGACGGCATGGGCGTGAAGCTGGGCGATACGCTCTTGATGATGGCGCCGCAGGGCTCGATCAGCCCGGCGGGTTTCACCCCGCGCATGCGCCAGTTCACCGTGGTGGGCGTGTTCTCGTCCGGCCACTATGAATACGATTCCTCGCTGGCCTTCGTCGACGACGAGGATGCCGCCCGCGTGTTCCGTGACAGCGGCACTGCCGGCGTGCGCCTGCGCGTGGCCGACATGCAGCGCGCCCCGGAAGTGGCGGCGGAATTGCAGAAGGTGCTGCCGCCCTACGTGATGGCGAGCGACTGGTCGCGCAACAACCGCACCTGGTTCGCGGCCGTGAAGACCGAAAAGCGCATGATGTTCCTGATCCTGGCGCTGATCGTGGCCGTGGCCGCGTTCAACCTGCTGTCCTCCCTGGTCATGGCCGTGAAGGACAAGCAGTCCGACATCGCCATCCTGCGCACGCTGGGCGCGGGTCCGCGCGAGATCGCCCGCATCTTTCTGGTGCAGGGGGCGCTGATCGGCGTGATCGGCACGCTGCTGGGCGTGGCGGGCGGCATCCTCATCGCCTATAACGTGGACGTGATCGTGCCCTTCATCGAAGGCTTGCTGGGCGTGCATTTCCTGCCGCGTGAAATCTATTTCATCAGCGCCTTGCCGTCCGATCCGCAAGTGGGCGACATCGTCACCATCGGCGTGACTTCCCTGGTGCTGTCGCTGCTGGCGACCCTGTATCCC
Organism: Achromobacter sp. PD1; assembly: GCF_048541815.1. Classification (NCBI taxonomy): domain Bacteria; kingdom Pseudomonadati; phylum Pseudomonadota; class Betaproteobacteria; order Burkholderiales; family Alcaligenaceae; genus Achromobacter; species Achromobacter sp. PD1. Next base: position 3,332,237 of record NZ_CP183349.1, on the reverse strand, counting down.
AGCTGGCGCGCCTCGCGCCTGCAACCCGCACAGGTGCTGCGCCATGACTGACATGCTGACTCCCGCGCTGCAGGCCGACAACATCGTCAAGGTCTACGACGAAGGCCCTGCGCGCATTGAAGTGCTGAGCAACGTCAGCCTGTCGGTGGCGCGTGGCGAGATGGTCGCCATCGTCGGCGCCTCCGGTTCCGGCAAGAGCACGCTGCTGCATATCCTGGGCCTGCTGGACGTGCCCACCAGCGGCTCCGTGTCGGTGGACGGCCAGCTTGCCGTCGGGCTGTCCGAGGCCCGCAAGAGCGCCGTGCGCAACCGCAGCCTGGGCTTCGTCTACCAGTTCCACCACCTGTTGCCGGAATTCTCCGCGCTGGACAACGTGGCGATGCCGCTGATCGTGCGCCGCGAGAATCGCGACAAGGCGCGCGCCGCCGCGCACGAGGTTCTGGGTCTGGTGGGCCTGGCCGCGCGCGAAGGTCACTTCCCGGGCCAGCTGTCCGGCGGCGAGCGGCAGCGCGTGGCGCTGGCGCGCGCGCTGGTCACGCGCCCGGTCTGCGTGCTGGCCGACGAGCCCACCGGCAACCTGGACCGCCACACCGCGCACAATATGTTCGAACTGCTGACGCGGGTGAATCAGGAGTCCGGCACGGCGTTCGCCATCGTCACGCACGACCCGGAACTGGCCGCCCGCGCCGACCGCCAGTTGCTCATGGAAAACGGCCGCCTGGTTTCGGGTTAAGGCGCGCCGGGGGATAATCCGGGCAAGGAGGTCGCGCCCATGCTGATCGATACCCATTGCCACCTGGATGCCGCCGAGTTCGACGCCGACCGCGAGCAGGTCGCCGACCGTGCCTGTGAGGCAGGCGTCCAATCCATCGTGATTCCCGCCGTCGAGCGCGCCAATTTTTCCGTGGTGCGCGAACTGGCCGGCAAGACGGCCGGCGGCGCCTATGCACTGGGCATCCATCCGCTGTATGTTCAGCGCGCCGGCGACGGCGACCTGGAGGCGTTGCGCGCGGCCGTCAAGGAATCGCTGGGCGACCCCCGCTTCGTCGCCATCGGCGAGATCGGCCTGGACTTCTTCGTGCCTGAAATCGCCTCCGGCGAACCGCGCGAGCGCCAGGAACACTTCTATGCCGCGCAACTGGCGCTGGCCGCCGAGTTCGGCCTGCCGGTGCTGCTGCACGTGCGCAAGTCGCAGGACATCCTCTTGAAATACCTGCGCCGCCATCCTCGCATCGGCGGCATCGCGCATGCCTTCAACGGCAGCGCGCAGCAGGCGCAGGCATTCATAGACCAGGGCTTCGCGCTGGGCCTGGGCGGCGCGATGACCTACGAGCGAGCCTTGCAGATCCGCCGCCATGCGGTGGACGTGGATCTGGCGCACCTGGTGCTGGAAACCGACGCGCCCGACATTCCGCCGGCCTGGCTGCATCCGCCGCAGCGGCGCAATGCGCCGGTCGAACTGGTCCGCATCGCCGCCACGCTGGCCGAGCTGCGCGGCATCACGCCGGTGCAAGTGGCGCATGCCACCACGGCCAACGCCATGCGGGTATTGCCGCGGCTGCCGGCCGCGATCCTGGCCGACGCCGACTGACCGGGCCTCAGCCGTTCAGGCGCGGCAGTTCCAGCCGCACGCTCAGCCCCTGCGGCGACATGTTGCGGGCCGACATCCTGCCCTTGTGCGCGGCCACGGCGGCCTGGGCAATCGACAGGCCCAGTCCGGCGCCGCTGCCCGGCTTGCGCGCGCCGGAGGCCGTCCGATAGAAAGGTTCGAATAGCGATTGCAGTTCTTCCGCGGCCACGCCGGGCCCGCGGTCCTCGATCTCCAGGCAGGCTTCGTGCGCGGTCGACAGCAGGCGCACGCGGATCGCGCTGTGCGCGGGCGCAAAGCGCAAGGCGTTGCGCAGTACGTTCTCGATGGCGCTGGCCAGGCTGCAGCGGTCGCCGACCAGGGGCACGGGCGCATGCTGGTTCCACTCTATGCGGATCTGCCGGCCGCCGGCCTCAAAGCGTGCGTCTTCGACGACGTCGGACACGAGTTCGGCCAGGTCCAGGGTGTCGGTAGGCACGGGCAGGGCGCCCAGGCGCGCCAGCCGCAAGGTGTTGCCGACCAGCGCGTCCAGGCGTTCGCATTCGAGTTCGATGCGGTCGAGCTGCAGGTCCTGGCGCTCGTCCCTGCGCCGCGCCAGCTCCGCCGCCAGCCGCAGCCGCGCAAGCGGCGAGCGCAGTTCGTGCGCGATGTTGTGCAGCAGTTGCTCGCGCGTGTCGACCAGCGCCTTCAGGCGGTCGGCCATCGCGTCGAAATCGCGCGCCAGGAGGCCTAGTTCATCCTTGCGGCGCGCCAGCTTGGCGGGCGTGTGCGCATCCAGCCGCCCGGCGGACAAGGCATGCGTGGTCTGGCGCAACTGTGCCAAGGGCGCCGTCACGTGGCGGCTCAAGGCCCAGCAGAACGGCGCGGTCACGGCCAGCGCGAACAGCATCAGCGCCAGCGCAACGGGCGACAGGGCCAGCACTTCCCAATGCGAGGAGTCGAACGGCAGGAACAGCAAGAGCAGCACCGAACCATCGGGCAGGATCAGCTTCTGCGGCTCCCACCAGGAAACGCGCTCGCCGGCGGGGTCGGCGGGAAGGTAGTCGGCTTTCGGCGAGCGGTCCGGCCCGGCGCGGAAATCGCTCAGCCAGTCTTCCATGCGGGCGGGCAGGCGCCGGCCCAGGATGTCCTGGTCGCGGGCGTCCATGATGTAGATTTTCAGGGCCGAGTAGCGCTGGTCCATTGCCTCGACCCAGCGCTTCAGGCCGTCCGCCCCTTCGCTACGGGCGATTTGCGCGGCGTCGCGCGTGAGATTGCCGGGATTCAAGCCGTCCAGCGAGTTGAAGCGGTACCAGGCGACCGCGGCCGTCAGCACCATGCCGCAGACCAGGATGACCGCCATCGCGCCCCAGAAGGTCAGGAAAGCGCGTCCGAAGAGCGAGCGGGTGGGCAGCCAGGCCATCAGTCGGCGCCGGCCAGTACGTAACCCAGGCCGCGCAGGTTGCGGATCGCCAATGTCTCGGCGCCGCTGTCGCTGCGCAGCTTCTTGCGCAGCGAGCTGATGTGGGTGTCGATGCTGCGGTCGTAGCGGTCGGGCTTGCGGCCCAGCGCGTACAGACCGATCTGGTCGCGCGCGACCACCTGCCCGGGCGTGCGCATGAGGATTTCCAGGATGCGCTGTTCGGCGCCGGTCAATGGAATTTCGCTGTCGCCCATTCGCAGCACGCCGGTGGCGGCGTCCAGCGACACTGCGCCCAGCGCCAGGGCGGGGCGGGCCGTGTCGGGCACCTCTTCGAAGCGGCGCAGGACCGCCGTGATGCGGGCCTTGAGTTCGCGCGGACTGAAGGGTTTGGCCAGGTAGTCGTCGGCGCCGAACTCCAAGCCCAGCACGCGGTCCGTCTCGCCGCCGTGGGCGGTGAACATGATGACCGGCCGGCGCGAGCGCAGGCGGTATTGCTTCAGCAGATCCAGCCCATTGCCGTCGGGCAGCATCAGGTCCAGCAGCACCAGGTCGTAGTCGTCCTGAGCCAACAGGGCCAGGCCCTGCGTGCCGCTATGCGCCAGGGTGAGCCGGCAATGACTGGGTTCCAGGTACTCGCGCAGCATCTGCGCAAGCTCGACATCGTCATCGATCAGCAGGATGCGGCGAGTCGCCGGTGCGTGGGAAAAAGGCATGCGTGTCGTCGGTTCTGCATCCGGCAGTTTGGCTTATGGCCGCGGGCCGGAGTGTCAAGAAGTGCAAAGAAGATAAAAGTTGCGGAAAGCGTGTTGCTGGCTCCCGGCAGGTCCAATTCTAATATGAGAATGGTTTTCATTAATAAATACGAGGCAGGACGGACGCCGCATGCGGGGTGGGGCGCGGGCCTGGGACGGGAGAAACTGGAATCATGAGCAGCAAAGAATTGGTCGCCGGCCGGCGCGGCCCGGGTTCGCGCACGCAGTTGGCGGCGGCCCTGTGCGCAGCGGGTTTCGGCGTGGCGCAGCCCGCCTGGGCGCAGAGCGCCGACACTGCCAAGACCCTGGACACCGTGGTGGTGACGGCCTCGGGCTATGAACAGCAGATCCAGGACGCGCCGGCATCGATCAGCGTGATCACCCGCGAGGACCTGGACAAGAAGTTCTACCGCGACATCAACGACGCGCTGGTGGACGTGCCGGGCGTGATCGTGACGGGCGGCGGCGATCGCCAGGACATCAGCCTGCGCGGCATGGGCCCTAAGTACACGCTGATCCTGATCGACGGCAAGCGCCAGAATTCGCGCGAAACCCGCACCAACTCGGATTCAACGGGCGTCGAAGGCGGCTGGACGCCGCCGCTTTCCGCCATCGAGCGCATCGAGGTGGTGCGCGGCCCCATGTCATCGCTGTACGGCTCGGACGCCATGGGCGGGGTGATCAACATCATCACGCGCAAGGTGCCCTCGGAGTGGGGCGGCGAGATCCGCCTGGACAGCACCATCCAGGAAAGCAACAAGTCGGGCGACATCTACCAGGGCAACTTCTACCTGTCCGGCCCGATCAAGACGGACCTGCTGGGCCTGCAGATCTACGGCCAGGCCACGCAGCGCGACGAAGACGACATCGCCGACGGCTTCCGCAAGCGCAACTCGGAAAGCGTCACGGCCAAGCTGGCGCTGACGCCCAACCGCGACCACGACATCGTGCTGGAAGCGACCACCATGCGCCAGAAGCTGCACGAAACGCTGGGCAAGACGGTCGAGCCGCTGCCGCCCGGCCAGGCTTGCGGACGCAATGGCTGCCCGGCTTCGTCCGATACCGACTACCGCAGCAACAAGTGGGCGCTGTCGCATACCGGACGCTGGGGCTGGGGCGTGTCGGACAGCTACGTGCAGCAGGAAGAGTTCGACAACCGCTCGCGCCAGATGAAGATCAAGAACCTGGACATCCAGACGAGCTGGACGCTGCCGCTGGGTTCGCACATGCTGACCCTGGGCGGCAGCTACCTGAGCCAGCGCCTGAACGACCAGACCGGCAACCAGCTGGCCAACGGCCCCAGCAAGGTGGACCGCTACCAGTGGGCCTTGTTCGCCGAAGACGAATGGCGCCTGACCGAGACCTTCGCCGTCACCACCGGCCTGCGCATGGACGAAGACGAGAACTTCGGCACGCATTTCAGCCCGCGCCTGTACGGCGTCTGGCACATGGCCGACCGCTGGACCCTGAAGGGCGGCGTGTCCACGGGCTTTCGCGCGCCCGACCTGCGCCAGACGGTGGCGGGCTGGGGCCAGGTCAGCCGCGGCGGCAATATGTACGGCAATCCGGACCTGACGCCGGAGAAGTCGGTAACCGAGGAAATCGGCATCCTGTATGACGACGGCGAAGGCTTCAACGCCGGCCTGACCGTCTTCAACAACGACTTCAAGGACAAGATCACCCGCGTCGCCTGCCCCGCGACCCAGTGCACGGACGGCCCGAACCAGTTCGGCTCGGATCCGACCACCTACATGAACGTGGACAAGGCCAATTCCCGCGGCGTGGAAGCCAACCTGAAGCTGCCGCTGTCGCGCGACTGGTCCCTGACCAGCAGCTACACGTTCACCAAGTCGGAGCAGAAGTCCGGCCAGTACAAGGGCCAGCCGCTCAATCAGCTGCCCAAGCACCTGTTCACCACCACGGTGAACTGGCAGGCCTCGGATGCGCTGCAGGCCTGGGCGCGGCTGAACTACCGCGGCAAGGAAAGCCAGCCCATCACCGGTCCGTCGTCCTCGTCGGTGGTCGCGCCTTCCTACACCTTCGTGGACCTGGGCGGTTCGTACCAGGTGAACAAGACGGTGGCGGTGTACGCCGGCATCTACAACCTGTTCGACAAGCAGGTCACGTACGACGACTACGGCTACGTCGAGGACGGCCGCCGCTACTGGCTGGGCGTGGGCGTCAAGTTCTGAGTTTGAAAGGGCGCCTGGCGCCCGCAACATGAAGAGGTACGCATGAATAAGCAAACGCAAGCAGGCCGCGTCCGGCGTTGGGCGGTTCAGGCCGGGGCCGCGCTGGTCCTGGGCGCCGCCACGGCGGTATGCGCGGCGCAGGCGACGCTGCCGGTGAAGCATGCTCGCGGCGAAACCGCCGTGCCGGCCAATCCGGCGAAGACGGTGGTGATGGACCTGGCCGTGCTGGACACGCTGCATGCGCTGGGCGTGGACGCGACGGGCGTACCGACGGTCGCCAAGTGGCCGCCGCAGCTAAGCCAGTATGCCGATGAGCGCTACCTGAAGGTGGGTTCGATGTTCGAGCCCAACTACGAGGTGATCCACGCCGCCGCGCCGCAACTCATTTTCGTGGCGGGCCGCTCGGCGCCCAAGTACGACGACCTCGCCAAGCTGGCGCCCACCGTGGACCTGACGGTCAATGCTCGGGACCTGGTGGGCAGCGTCGCGCGCAACACCGAAACGCTGGCCGCCATCTACGGCAAGCAGGATGTCGCCAAGACCAAGCTCGACGCCCTGCGCGCCTCGATCGCGGACCTGAATGGCAAGGCGGCCAACGCCGGTACCGCGCTGATCGTGCTGACCACCGGCGGCAAGATGAGCGCCTACGGTCCGGGTTCGCGCTTCGGCGTGATCCACGACGCCTTCGGCATCAAGCCGGCGACGACGGGGCTGAGCGTGTCGAACCACGGCCAGGCGATCTCGTTCGAGTTCATCGCCCAGACCGATCCCGACTGGCTGTTCGTGATCGACCGCGATGCCGCCATCGGCCGTGAGGGCGTGTCGGCCCAGCGCATGCTGGACAACGAGCTGGTGCGCCCGACCAAGGCCTGGAAGAACAGGCGCGTGGTCTACCTGAACGGCTACAACTGGTATCTGCTGGGCAGCGCGGGCCTGACCGCGATGCAGCAGAACGTGGACGAGATCGCGGCCGCGCTGGCCGCGGGCAAGTAAAGCCTGATGCATGAGCGGCGGGAGTAATCGCGGGTGAGTTGGCGGCAGTCGATAGGCGGTTGGGGCGGGCTGGCGGTGGCGGTAGGCTTGCTGCTGGCCCTGTGCGCAGCCAGCGTCAGCCTGGGGGCGGGCCAGCTCAGCCTGGCCGCGCTGTGGGGCACTGGTGACGAGGCCGAGCGTGCCTGGCGCCTGCTGATGGTCAGCCGCATCCCCCGCACGCTGGCCTTGCTGCTGGCCGGCATGTCGCTGGCGGTGGCCGGACTCATCATGCAGATGCTGGTGCGCAACCGCTACGTCGAACCCACCACGGCCGGCACCGTGGAGTCCGCCACCCTGGGCATACTCGTGGTCACGCTGCTGGCGCCGGACACGCCCGTGATCGGCAAGATGTTGACGGCCACGGGCTTCGCGCTGGCGGGCACCTTGCTGTTTCTGGCGCTGCTCAAGCGCGTGCCGCTGCGCACGCCCTTCATCGTGCCGTTGATCGGCCTGATCCTGGGCGGCGTGATCCACGCGGCCACCACCTTCGTCGCCTATCGCTACGACCTGCTGCAGTCGCTGCACGCCTGGACCACGGGCGATTTTTCCGGCGTGCTGCGGGGGCGCTATGAATTGCTCTGGATCGGCTTCGGCCTGGCCTGCGCGGCTTACGCGGCGGCCGATCGTTACACCGTGGCCGGCATGGGCCGCGAGTTCGCCGCCAACCTGGGCTTGAACCATGCGCGGCTGACGCTGGCCGGACTGCTGATCGTGTCGGCGATTTCGGCCGTGGTGGTGGTGACGGCCGGCGGCATTCCCTTTCTGGGCCTGATCGTGCCCAATGCCGTCAGCCTGGTGCTGGGCGACAACATGCGCCGCGCCATCCCCTGGGTGGCGGTGCTGGGCGGCGTGTTCGTGCTGGCCTGCGATGTCATCGGCAGGCTGGTGATCCATCCCTACGAGATTCCCATCGGCACGGTGGTCGGCGTGCTGGGCAGCATCCTGTTCCTGTGGCTGTTGCGCGCGCGGAGGAACCGGCTTGGCTGAGCTTGCAGTCTCCGTCCCGGCGCCGGCCCGGGCGCCGCAGGCCTGGCGCCTGTGGCTGCTGGGCGCCATTGCGCTGGCCTGCGCCATCGCCTTCATGACGCTGGGCGCCAACGGCCAGTGGTCCTTCGTGATCCCGTTCCGCGGCGCCAAGCTGGCGGCGATGCTGCTGGTGGCCTATGCGGTGGCGGTGTCGTCGGTGCTGTTCCAGACGATCACCCACAATCGCATCCTGACGCCCGCCATCATGGGCTTTGACGCCCTGTACCTGCTGATCCAGGCCGTGGTGGTGTTCGGCTTCGGCCAGGCGGCCGCGGCCGCCAGCCATCCGGTGGCCGCCTTCCTGCTGGAGGTGGGCGCCATGACCGCGTTCGCCTGCCTGCTGTTCCGTTGGCTGTTCTCGGACGCGGTGCGCAGCCTGCACCTGATGATGCTGGTGGGCATCATTTTCGGCCTGTTGTTTCGCAGCCTGTCCAACTTCGTGGTGCGGCTGATCGACCCCAATGAATTCCTGGTGTTGCAGGACCGCATGTTCGCCAGCTTCAACACCGTGCGCGTGGGTCTGCTGCCGATCGCGCTGGCCGCGGTGTGCGCCGCGTCGCTGCTGGTGTGGCGCATGCGGCGGCGCTACGACGTGCTGGCGCTGGGCCGCGACATCGCGGTGAACCTGGGCGTGGACTATCGCCGCACGCTGATGCTGACGCTGGCCGCCATTGCGGTGCTGGTGTCGGTATCCACCGCGCTGGTGGGGCCGGTGACGTTCTTCGGCCTGCTGGTCAGCAACCAGGCCTATCAGGCCATGGGGTCCGACCGGCATCGCCACACCGTCCCGGCGGCCGTGCTGCTGAGCGTGATCTTCCTGGTAGGCGGCCAGACGCTGCTGGAACGCGTGCTGGGCCTGAATACCACCGTCAGCGTGGTGATCGAATTCCTGGGCGGGTTGATGTTCCTTGCCCTGATCCTGCGCAGGGGGCGCCGATGATAGAGATCCAGCAAGTCAGCAAGCAATACGGCGACAGCGTGGTGGTCGACGACGTCAGCCTGTCGCTGCCGGCGGGCGGCGTCACGGCGATCATCGGCCCCAACGGCGCAGGCAAGTCCACGCTGCTGTCCATGGTCAGCCGTCTGCTTCCCATGTCGGCGGGCCGGGTGCTGGTCGAGGGGCTGGACGTGACCCGGGCCGACAGCCGCGAACTGGCGCGCCGCCTGGCCATCCTGCGGCAGGACAATCACCTGCCGCTGCGGTTGACGGCCAGGGATCTGGTCGCGTTCGGCCGTTATCCGCACACGGGCGGCCGCCTGACGCTGGAAGACAAGGACCACATCGACCGCGCCATCGCCTACCTGAACCTGGAGCCGCTGGCCGACCGCTACCTGGACGAGATGTCGGGCGGGCAGCGCCAGCGCGCCTTCGTGGCGATGGTGCTGTGCCAGGACACGCGCTACGTCCTGCTGGACGAACCGCTGAACAGCCTGGACATGAAGCATGCCGTCGCCATGATGGGCACGCTGCGGCGTGCAGCGGACGAGCTGGGCAAGACGGTGGTGCTGGTGCTGCACGACATCAATTTCGCGTCCACCTACGCGGACCGCATCGTGGCGATGCGGGCAGGGCGCATCGCGCATCTTGGGACTCCGGCCGAACTGGTCCGGCCGGAGGTCCTGAGCGAACTGTACGAGCTGCCGATCGAGGTGCACAAGATCGGCGGCCGGCGCATCTGCGTCTATTACCGCCAGCCTTAGCGGCTGAGATCCACCGCGTAGCGCGACAGCTGGGTCACCGGGTCAGGCGTGGCGTCATGCACCGTGACGTTGTCCACGCCATGCGCGGCGGCCATGGCCAGGGTGCCCGGCACCGACGAAAACACCACCGGGCCGGCCAGGACGCCCACTCGCGCGAAGCGCCAGCTGCGGTCCAGGCCATAGGTGGCCAGATCCAGGTCCGGGTGCTTGCGGATGTAGCTGATCAGCACGTCGCGGCTGGCGTCCGGGGCTTGCAGCACGATGTCGCCCTTGCCGCCGGCCAGGCCGGGGAAGTCGCCGCCGCCGCTGGCGCGGTAGTTGTTCGTGACCACCAGGAATTGCGCAGCGGGATCGAGCGGCGCGCCCTGGTAAGTCAGCTGCGTGATGCGTGTACCCTTGGGCCGGGTGACGTCGATTTCGTACCGCAGGGCATTGCCTGCGGCATAGAGCACGTCGAAGTTGAAGGTCGGAAAACCCGTGTCGACCAGATCCTGCGGCGCGACCTGGCCCGGGTCGATCTGCTTGAACTGCTCGGCGGTCTTCTCCAGCCATTGGCGCACGATGTCGCCGCTGACCCGCACCACTTGCAAGGTGTTGGGGTACAGGTAAAGATCGGCGGCGTTGTTGATGGCGATGTTGCCCTGCTTCACGTAGGTGAAGTCGCCCGGACCGTTGCGTCCGCCCTTGAAGGGCGCGGCCGCCGACAGGATGGGCAGGGCGGCATACGAGGGTTTGTTCTTGGCGATGTAGTCCGTCAGATAGTCGATCTGCGCCATGTTGACGATTTGCAGCGCCGACACGTCGCCCGCCAGCGCGTAATAGGTCGCCATGTCGAAGCGGCTCTGGCCGATGGGCGTTTTGACATAGGCGATGGTGGCGGCGTGTTCAGCCTGCACCAGCTGCTGCGCGGCGGCGTCGGGTTCGACGTAGGTCGCGGGCGTGGCGCCGTTCTGCGCGGTCAGGCGCGTGGAGATGCGTTGCACGCGCGTGGCGTCCTTCTGCACCTGCCAGCCTTTGTCATAGGCAAGCTTCAGCGTGATCTGGCCGAGGTTGTTGCCCCACTGGCCGGCCTGCACCGTCGGTACGCCGTTGATCAGGCCTTTCTCCAGATCTATCCCGGGCTGCCCCGCGAATTGCGACTTGGCATTGGTGTCGGGGAACAGCAGGTGCTGGTGACCGGTGATCAGCGCGTCGATGCCAGGCACCTGGCTCAGGTAGCCCGCGCCGTTTTCCATGGCCGGGCTGTAGGCGCTGAGCATGTCGATGCCGCCGTGCGCCAGCGCCACCACCAGATCGGCGCCCGCCGCGCGCATTTCGGGTACATAGCGTTGCGCCGATTCCTTCCAGCCCGCGACTTCCACGTGGCCTTCCAGATTGGCTTTGTCCCATTGCAGGATGGGCGGGGACGCAAAGCCGATCACGCCGACCTTCAGCGCGACCTCGATCTGCTTGCCGTTGGGATCGGTGGCTTTGAAGGTCTTGTTCAGCAGGACCCAGGGCTTGAAGATGGGCTGCTTGCTGGCGGCCGACACCACGTTGGCGGACACGAAGGGAAAGCCCGGCGCCGCGCAGTCCTTGGCCCCGGCGGGGTTGGTCTGCGCCGTGCCCTTGCCGATGCCAGCCAGCCCGAAATTCGTGTCGGTGATCTGCGACAGGAACGGCAGGCCGTAGTTGAACTCATGGTTGCCCAGCGTGGCCGCATCATAGGCCAGCAGTTTCATCTGCTTGTAGATCGCCAGCATGTCGCTGCATTGCACCGGCTTGACCAGCGCCTGGTAGTCGGACAGGGCGGTGCCCTGGATGGTGTCGCCGTTGTCGAACAGCAGCGTGTTGGCATTCTGCTTGCGCGCATTGGCGATCAACGTGGCCGTGCGGTCCACGCCGTAGCTCTTGTCCTCGGCCAGCTTGTAGTAGTCGTAGCCCAGCACGTTGGCATGCAGGTCGGTGGTGCCCAGGATGGCCACGTCCAGGGTGGAGCCTGCGGGCACGCCGGCCTGCGGCGGGGTGTCGGGCGTGTCGTCGTCATTGTCGCCGCCGCAAGCGGCCAGGCTTGCCAGCAACGCGGCGCTGGCGGACAACGCAAAGAGCTTTCCTAGGTTCGGCTTCACCGTCTTTCCTCCGGGTTTGAAGGAAAGGAATTCTGCGCATAGCGTGTGACCCGGCCGTGACACGGTCGCGCCACGGGGCGGGGCAGTCGTGCCGCGTCTAGCGCAGCGGAGATTCTTCGATGAGGTCGCCCGTTTCCAACGCCGCAAGCGCGTCCAGGAAGCGCCACGCAAACGATCCGGGGCCTTGCGCCAGCTCGCCGGCGCGCTGGCCCGCGATGGCGAAACACGACAGGGCGGCGACCGCCGCGGAAAACGGATCGTTGCGCGACACCGCGGCGCAGGCGCCAACCAGCGCCGTCAGCGCGCAGCCCGTGGCGGTGACGCGCGGCATCAGGGGCGAACCGCCCGTTATGCGGACGGCGCGCGCGCCGTCCGTGACGTAGTCGGTCTCGCCGGTCACCGCCACCACTGTCGCACGGCTGGCGGCGATGGCATGCGCGGAATGCTCCGCCTGCGAGACCGCGTCGCGCGCGTCCACGCCCTTGCTCGCGCTTTGGCCGCCGGCCAGCGCGATGATCTCCGAGGCATTGCCGCGGATGATGGCGGGCCGCAGGTCCAGCAGGCGGCGCACCGCGTCGCGGCGGAAAGCGGTGGCGTGGTGCGCCACCGGATCGAGCACCCAGGGTATGCCGGCTTCGTTGGCCGACGCGGCGGTCAGCAGCATGCTGTCCAGCCAGGGCGAGGACAGGGTGCCTATGTTGATCACGACCGCGCCGCAGACGCGCGCGAACTCGGGCGCTTCTTCCTGCGCATGCACCATGGCGGGCGAAGCGCCCATGGCCAGCAGCACGTTGGCGGCGGTGTTCATGGATACGAAATTGGTCAGGCACTGCACCAGCGGCGCATCGCGGCGCAGGGCGGCCACCAGGTCGCGCGAGATCAGCGCCTGGGCGGAAAGGTCGGGAATGGATTGCATGCCGTGGATCCTGTTTATGCGCTGACGTCCGACAGCCCGGGCTGCGCGGGCAGGGCGCCGCGCAGCGATTCCAGCAGTACGCGCTTGTTTTCGCGGCTGCGATAGGCGTGCTCGCGCATCAGGTTCTCGGCACGCACGGCCTCGCGCCGCGTAATGGCGCGCAGCAGGTCTTCGTGGTCCGCTTGCGCGCGCAGCACGAACGGCGTTTCCAGCAGCGAGGGCGTGGATGGCAGGGTCAGCGCGGCCGGGCCGGCCAGCGGCGTCTTGTTGTTGTGTTCCAGCGCCGACAAGAGCGCGCGGTTGCCCGCGGCTTCGCACAGGATCTCGTGAAAGCGCCGGTTGATCTGCCCCCAGGCGCGCGCATCTACCGTGGTGTTGGGATCGCGGCGGGCCGGGGCCAGCAGGGCGCGTCCTTCGTCCACTGCCTGCGACAAGCGGTCCAGCACGTCCTGCGAGGCGCCGCGCTCGGCCAGCAGGCGGGCCGCCATGCCTTCGAGCACGCCGCGCACGTCCACCGCGTCGCCGATTTCGTCCACCGTAAAGGCCCGTACCCGGAAGCCGCGTGAAGGCAGCCGTTCCAGCAGGCCCTCTTTTTCAAGCTCGGTCAGCGCAATGCGCAACGGGGTACGCGATACGCCCAGGCGCGCCGAAAACTGCAACTCGACCACGCGTTCCCCCGGCTGCAGAACGCCAGAAAGCACCATGTCCCGGAGTTCGGAAATGACTTTATCGATTTGTGCGGCCATAGAGAGGGGGAGGCTGGTTTCGGTCTGTGAGGGCTTTCAGTGTACCGTCAAAATTGCATGCAATAGTCAATAAAAAAAACGATCTTGCCTTGCGATTTATCAAAATTGCATGCAATAATTCGGAAAAACAGCGATTCAAGTGCGGTTGAAGCGATAAATGCATGCAAAGAAATCCGTCGATGCATGCCATAAGCCGCCGCAAGTACAGGAGACAACATGAAGCTCGTCAGCTTCGTTCAGGCAGGCCGCAGCGCCTGGGGCGTGGTGCGCGGCGCCGAGGTCGTGGCGCTGACCCAGGTCTGGCCCGACATGGTCGCGGCACTGGAGGCAGGGGTGGAACAGATCGCGCGCGCCGCGGAGACGGCTGGCCAGGCCTGTATGCCCTTGGCCGGGCTGCGTCTGCTGCCGCCGGTCGTGGCGCCGCGCAAGATTCTCTGCGTGGGCCTGAACTACGGCCGCCATGTGGCCGAGGCCGGGCGCGAACTGCCCGCGCACCCCTCGCTGTTCGCGCGCTTTGCGGACAGCTTCGTCGGCCACGGGGAGGCGGTGTGGAAGCCGCAAGCCTCCGATCGTTTCGATTACGAGGCCGAACTGGCCGTGGTGATCGGCCGGGGCGGACGCCATATCGCCGCCAGGGACGCCCTGGCGCACGTGGCCGGCTACACCTGCATGGCCGAGAACTCCGTGCGCGATTTCCAGAAGCACAACGCGCAGGTGACGCCGGGCAAGAACTTCGAGCGCAGCGGCGCGCTGGGTCCCTGGCTGGTCACGGCCGACGAGATCGGCGACCCGGCTGGCCTGGAAGTCATTTCCCGCCTCAACGGCGAGGTCATGCAGCACGGCCAGGTGTCCGACCTGATCTTCCCCATCCCTGAGCTGATCGCCTACATCAGCAGCTTCACCCGCCTGTCGCCGGGCGACGTGATCGCCACCGGCACGCCCGAAGGCGTGGGCTCCAGCCGCAAGCCTCCGCGCTTCATGAGCGCCGGCGACACGCTGGAAGTCGAGATTCCCGGCCTCGGAACACTGATCAACACGGTGGCGGACGAGCCCGCCGCCGACGAACAAGGAGACGCGCATGTCTGATGCGCTGCGGTACCTGACGGAACGGGACGTGGTCTCGGTTCTGGATATCCCCAAGGCGATCGAAGCCCTGCATGCCATGCTGGTCGCGCAAGGGCGCGAGCAGGCCCGCAACCTGCCCAAGGCGCTGGCGACCTGGGGCGACGGCAGCTCGATGCATGCCTTGGGCTCCGTGCAGACCGGCGCGGGCGGCTATGCGGGTTTCAAGACCTGGGTCCATACCAAGAGCGGCGGAGGCTCGCTGTTCAGCCTGTTCGACGCCGAGTCGGGATTTCTGCGCGCCGTGATCGAGGCGCGCGCGCTGGGCATGCTGCGCACCGCCGCGATCAGCGGGGTCGCCACGCGCGCGCTGGCGCCGGCTGACGCCGCCTGCGCCGCGCTGATCGGCACCGGCCCGCAGGCCGTCACCCAATTGGCCGCGCTGGCCGCCGTGCGCGACTTGCGCCGCGTGCGCGTCTACAGCCCCACGCCGGAAAAGCGCCGCGCCTTTGTCGCCAGCGTGCAAGGCAAGTATCGATTCGAGGTCGAGGAAGCGGCCAGCCTGGAACAGGCGCTGGCCGGCGCCGAGATCGTCACCCTGATCACGCGCGCCGTCGAGCCTTTCGTGGACGCGGCCATGCTGGCCGACTGCAGGCACCTGAACGCCGTGGGCGCGATCCTGCCGGCCAAGGCCGAGTTCGCGCAGGACGTGTTCGAACGCGCCGACCGCGTGGTGGTGGACGACCTGGAAAACGCCCGCCGCGGTTCGCGTGAACTGCGCGAGCGCTTTGGCGCAGACGGTGCGCCATGGCAGGGCGTGACCGTGCTGAGCGACCTGCTCGCCGCGGGAGAGGGCCGTCCGCAAGGCGCGCGGTTGACGATCTTCAAGGGCATGGGCATGGGCCTGTCCGACCTGGCGATGGCGCGCGTGGTGTACGAGCATGCCCGCGACCATGGCCTGGGCGTGGCGCTGCCGCCCCAGACCCGCGAGAACCTGCTGCTGGCGCAGCCCTGAACCGAATTCGCATAACCGCACAGCCGGCGCGGGGCGCCGGCGGCAAGAGGAGACATACATGTTCGTCGATATCAGCGGCGCCAGTCCGCGGGAACAAAACAAATGGCAGTCCATCGTCATCCCCAAAGAGGACATCGATCTTGAGATCGCGCGCCTGACCGACGCGCCCCGGCCGGACAACGGCCGCCGCGCCTCCCTCATCGTGCACCCGGAAGCCACGGCGCCGGGCCTGGGCCTGGCCCCGGGAACGGACGTCACCATCAACGTGGTCAATCCGGGTGAAAGCACCTTCAACCTGCGCAAGAACTCCAACATGCTGGAGATCTGTATCAGCGGCGAGGGCGTGGCCACGGTGGCCGGGCGCGACATCCGCGTGGGGCACTGGGACGTCTGGAACACCCCCGCCATGCAGGTGCATTCCTACCGTAACGAAGGCAAGACGCCGTGGGTACGCCTGTCGTACTCCAACGCGCCGCTCCTGGAAAAGCTGGAGATCCACTACGTCGAGGAGTTCGAGGGCAGCGTGCCGCCGGCCGACGCCAATACCAAGCCGGTGCCGCCGCGCGCGCCCGACGCGGCCCGTTCGCGCGACCTGGCGCTGCGCGAGCAGATCACGCCCGAGGGCGCCTGGCTGCTGGGCTACGAGTGGCTGATCGACATCGACGTGCTGGAATCCAAGGCCTTGCACTGGCCCTGGTCGGCGGTGTCGCGCCAGCTGCCCAGCGTCGAGGACATGGCGCGCGGCTACAACGGCCGCCGCCTGTTCGTGCTGTACAACCCGGCGACCGAACGCCGCATCGGCACCACGCACAGCTTCTTCGCCACCATTTCCTCGTCGCCGCCCGACAACCACCACGTGCCGCACCGCCACAGCTCGTCGGCCATCAACTATTACCTGCGCGGCAACGGCTACAGCAAGGTCAACGGCACGCGGCTGGACTGGAAGGCGGGCGACCTGATCCTGTCGGCGCCAGGCTGGGCCATGCACTCGCATCACTCGGGCACGGAAACCACCTCCGCGCTGACGGTGCAGGACCATCCGCTGCAGATAGCCATGGAGTCGCTGATCTGGCAGGAGCGCATGCAGGAACCCATCCTGGCGCTGGGCAGCCAGAGCGGCTTCGAGAGCAACCGCGCGCAACTGGCCGCGGCCCGATAGGACGCGATTTCCTAGAACCGATACCTGGATCCGCAATGACTATGACCGAGCTTTCCGATACCCCGTCGCTGCGCGCGCGCCTGCGGGACTTCTATGACGATTACGCCTACTGCCTGGACGAAGACCGGCTGGAGGACTGGCCCGCCTTCTTCACCGAGGACTGCCATTACCGGGTGCTGTCGCGCGAGAACCATGACGCCGGCCTGCCCCTGGGCCTGATCTATTGCATGAACAAGAACATGGTGCGCGACCGCGTCACGGCCTTGCGCGAAACCACCATGTTCGAGCCGCGTTCGCTGCGCCACTTCATCAGCGGCGTGCGCGTGCTGGAAGTGCAGGGCGACCACATCGTGGCGCAGGCCAACTTTGCGGTGATGGAGTCGCTGTCCGACCGCGAGCCCACCTTGAACATGGTGGGCCGCTATCTGGACGTGGTGCGCGTGACGCCCGAGGGCCTGGCGTTCAGCCGCCGCGACTGCGTGTACGACAACTACCGCGTGCGCACTTCGCTCATCGTTCCCATCTGAATCCGCCCCGAGGATACCCATCATGACCTGTACCCACTCGACCGCGCCAGAGGCTCCGGCGGCGGCTCCCATCCACATCGAGCGCCGTTGGCCCAAGGAAGGCTATACGCGCATCCCCAACTGGGTCTACACCGATCCCGCCATCTTCAAGAAGGAGATGGACGTGTTCTTCGGCGGCAAGACCTGGAACTACGTGGGCCTGGAATGCGAAGTGCCTGAAGTTGGCTGCTACAAGCGCAACTGGATCGGCGACCGCCCCGTGGTCATGGTCCGCAACGCGGAAGGCGAGATCAACGTTCTGGAGAACCGCTGCGCGCACCGCGGCGCGCAGATCTGCTGGCACAACACCGGCAAGGTGGAGGACTTCACCTGCCCCTACCACCAGTGGAACTATGACCTGAACGGCAATCTGCAAGGCGTGCCGTTTCGCCGCGGCGCCATGGGCAAGGGTGGCATGCCGCGCGACTTCGATCCCAAGCAGAACGGCATCCGCAAGCTGCGCAGCGTGAACCGCGGCGGCTCGATCTGGGCCACCTTCGCCGAGGACGCTCCCAGCTTCGAGGACTACTGCGGTCCTGAAGTGCTGGCGGAAATCGACCACATGCTGCCGGGCAAGCCGCTCAAGCTGCTGGGTTACAGCCGCCAGCTGATCCCCAGCAACTGGAAGATGTACCTGGAAAACCTGAAGGATCCGTACCACGCCACGCTGCTGCACACCTTCTACATCACCTTCGGCCTGTGGCGCGCGGACTCCAAGTCCGAGTGCATCCCCACGGGCGGCGGCGCGCACAGCGTGATGGTGTCGCACAACGAGGGCAAGAAGAAGACCGAGGCCACCACGGAAATGAGCCGTTTCCGTGACGACCTGGAGCTGCTGGACCTGGAAACCGTGACGCCGCGCGCCGAGTTCAACCGCGGCCGCGTTGGCGGCGCGTGGGTGTTCCCGGCCGCGCAGTTCGGCATCCAGGCCAACTCGCTCAAGACCCGCCACGTCATCCCGCGCAGCCCGACCGAGCACGAACTGGTGTTCACCTACTACGGCTACGAGGACGACGACGAAGAAATGACCCGCCTGCGCCTGAAGCACGCCAACCTGCTGGGTCCGGCCGGCTTCGTGTCGATGGACGACAGCGAAATGCTGAACCAGGTGCAGATCGGCGTCACCGGCTATCCGGAAGAGCGCGGCATCATCGAGATGGGCGGCCGCGACACCGAGCCCGCCGACTACATGGTGACCGAGGTGCTGATCCGCTCCTTCTACGACTACTACCGCAAGGCGATGGGGCTGTGAGCATGGATACCTGGAAACCTGTGGCGATGGTGTCGGACATTTCGCCCGACACCGGCACCCTGCGCGTGATGCATGAAGGCGAAGGCGTCTGCCTCTACAACCTGCAAGGCGACATCTGCGCCACGCAGGACCGCTGTCCGCATGGCAACGCCAGCCTGGCCGACGGCTATCTGGAAGACGGCACCATCGAGTGTCCGCTGCACCAGGGCGTCTTCGACATCCGCACCGGCAAGCCGCAATGCCCGCCGGTCACGACGGACCTGCGCCGCTACGAGGTGCGGGTGGAGTCGGGCACCGTCTACCTGAAGGCGGAAGGCGCATGAACTCGGGCGCCATCGTGGTGGTCGGCGCCGGCCAGGCGGGCGGATGGGCCGCGGCGACCTTGCGCGAACGCGGCTACGAAGGCCGCATCGTGCTGCTGGGCGATGAGCCCCACGCGCCTTATGAACGCCCGCCCTTGAGCAAGGCGGTGCTGGGCGGCCAGGCCGTGCCCGAAAGCACCGAGCTGTTTTCAGCCGAGCGGCTGGCGGCGTTGCGCATCGAGTTTCGGCCGGGCGTGGCGGCGGCGCGGCTGCGCGTGGCCGACAGGCAGGTGGATACCTCGGACGGCGGCAGCATCGCCTATGACAAGCTGATCCTGTGCATGGGCGGCAGGCCGGTCGTGCCTGCGCTGCCCGGCGTGGATGGCCCCGGCGTGCACGTGCTGCGCACCCGCGGCGACGCCCTGCGCCTGCGCGCCAGCCTCGGCCCGGGCCGCCGCCTGGTGGTGGTGGGGGGCGGCTGGATCGGGCTGGAGGTAGCGGCGACGGCGCGTCAGTCCGGCAGCGCCGTGACCGTGCTGGAGCAGGGACCGCGACTGTGCGCCCGCAGCGTGCAGCCTGCGGTGTCGGCGCACCTGGCCGCGCTGCATGCCGCCCATGGCGTGGACCTGCGCCTGGACACTTGCCTGCGCGCGGTGCTGGCGCAGACGGACGGCCGCCCGGTGGCGGAACTGGCCGACGGCACGCGTCTGGACGCGGACGCCATCGTGCTGGGCGTGGGCCTGCGGGCCAATGACGAACTGGCGCGTGAAGCCGGCCTGGCCTGCGAGCGTGGCGTGTTGGTCGACGCGTACTGCAGGACCTCGGCGGCGGACGTCTATGCGGCGGGCGACGTCGCGGTGCTGACGGCCGAGGACGGCCATGCGCGCATGGAGTCGTGGCAGAACGCGCAGGACCAAGGCACGGCCGCCGCGCTGTCGGCCCTGGGCCTGGGCGAACCTTATGCGCCGACCGGCGCCGTCTGGTCGGAACAATACGACGCCATGGTGCAGATCGTCGGATTCCCGGGCCTGGCCTGCAGCGAAGTGCTGCGGCCGCAGGCTGGGGAGCGCGCCTTGCTGTCGGTGGCGCTGGACGCCAGCGGCCGCGCCGTGGCCGGCGTATCGGTGGATGCAGCCCGCGATTTCCGCCAGCTGCGCAAATGGATCGCGCAGCGCGCGACCCTGGACCCGGCGTTGCTCGGGCGGCCCGACGTGCCGCTGGCCAGCGCCCAGATCGGATGAGGATCGCAATGGAAAACCCGATTTTGCCCATGCTGGCCAAGACGGCCTGCGAATCCGTGGTGCTGGAATTCTTCCATGCCCTGGACACGCGGCGGCACGAGGCCGCCGCCGCGCTCATGGCCGAGGACGGCGTCTGGCAACGGCAGGGACGCCGGCTTGCCGGCCGCCAGGAAATCCTGCAAGCCCTGAATGCCCGCGCGCCCGAGCGCAGCACCTGCCACGTCATTACCAATCTGCGACTGGTCGAGCTGGCCGGGGCGCGCGCCACCGTCGGCTACTTCCTGACCGCCTACGAAAGCGTGCCGCACGAGCAGGGCGGCGCGCCGCGCCTGGTCGCCATCCGCGAGTGCCAGGACGTGCTGGTGGAGACGGACGGCGGCTGGCGGCTGGCGGACAAGAGCAGCCGCCGCCATCTTCCGCCGGAATGACGGCCTGACATCACGGAGATCCCGCACATTCCGAATCCTTGTTCCTCACGCGTCCGGACCATTCAAAAAGCAATGGGCGCGTACCGTAAATACCCCAGGAGACAAACCATGAAACCCTCAAGAATCTTGCATTGCATGTTGGCGGCCGCCTGTGCGGCCGTCGTGTCCGGCGCCCAGGCGCAACAGGCCGACTGGCCGACCCATCCGATCACGCTGGTGGTGCCGTTCGCGGCCGGCGGCGGCGGCGACACGCTGGCGCGCCTGGTCGCCGAGCCGCTGTCGCGCGAGCGCGGGCAGTCCATCATCGTCGAGAACCGCCCCGGCGCGGGCGGCAATATCGGCACTTCGATCGCCGCGCGCGCCAAGCCCGACGGCTATACGCTGTCCTACGGCACCAATGGCACGCAGGCCACCAATCACTGGCTGTACAAGTCGCCGGGCTATGCGCCGTCGGACTTCGAACCGATCTCGCGTTTCACGGTCATTGCGGCGGCGCTGGTGGTCAATGCCACCGACGAGCGCTTCAAGACCCTGGCGCAGCTGCTGGCCTACGCCCGGGCCAATCCGGGTGAGCTGACCTGCGGTTCCGCCGGCAACGGCACGTCCTCGCATCTGGCCTGTGAGTTGCTGAACCAGATGGCCGGCACCAAGGTCATGCACATTCCCTACAAGGGCGGCGGCGCGGCCATGACCGATCTGCTGGGCGGCCGCATTTCGTTCATGATCGACGTCATGCCCAACGTGTCGGGGCAGATTGCGGCGGGCAAGCTGCGGGCGCTGGGCGTGACGACGCCGGACCGCGTGGCATCCAATCCAGACATTCCCACGATCAGCGAAGCGGGCGTCAAGGGCTATGAGTTCTTCGCCTGGGACGGCCTGTACGCGCCCAAGGGCACGCCGGCGGCCGTGCTGGACAAGCTGAACGCGGCGGTCAACCGCGCGCTGCAGCAGCCCGAAGTGCGCAAGATGCTGGAGTCGCGTGGTGCGATTCCTTCGCCCACGTCGCGCCAGGCGCTGGCGGAATTCGGTGCGGAAGAGTATGCGCGGCTGGGGAAGGTCGTGAAGGTGGCGGGCGCGTCGATCGATTGAGCGGCTGACGCCTGAACCAACCAAGCCGGCGGCGGGTGCCGCCGGCTTGCCTTTGTGCGCAAGGAAACTACCAAGCCATGCGCAAGCGCCCCAACGCGGGCAGTGCGCCCACCGTGGCCGCCAGGCCGCCAGGCGGCTGTTCTTCATGGCGGGCCACGCGCCCATCTGGATCGAGAAAGTCGCTCAGCACGTCGTCGCGCAATCGGATGAAGCGCGGATCGCTGCGGTTGCGCGGATGCGGCAGATCCACGTCGACGATGCGGCGGATGCGTCCCGGGCGCGGCTGCATCACCACCACGCGGTCGCCCAGGAACACGGCTTCCTCCACGTCGTGCGTGACCAGCACCATGGTGATCTGCTCCTGCTGCCAGATGCGCTGCAACTCGTTCTGCAGCCGCGACCGCGTCAACGCGTCCAGCGCGCCCAGCGGCTCGTCCAGCAGCAGCACGCGCGGGCGGTTGACCAGGCCGCGCGCGATCGCCACGCGCTGCGCCATGCCGCCCGAGATCTGGTGCGGGTAGGATTTCTCGAACCCCTGCAGGCCGACCAGCGCAATGTGCTCGGCCACCAGCTCGCGCTTTTCTGCCTTCGACAGCGGTGCGTTGCGCAGCGCCGCCGCGATGTTGCGTTCCACGTTCAGCCACGGAAACAGCCGGTGGTCCTGGAATACGATGCCGCGGTCCAGGCCCGCGCCGCGCACTGGGTTGCCGTCCAGCAGGATCTGGCCGGCGTAGTCGCCATCCAGCCCCAGGATCAGGCGCAGCAGCGTGGACTTGCCGCAGCCGCTGGCGCCCACGATGCTGACGAAATGCCCGGCGGGCACGTCCAGGTTGATGTCCTGCAGGACTTGCAGCGCCTCTGCGCCGTCGCCCGGGCCGGCATAGCGCTTGCCCACGCCGCGGATGTTCAATTCCTTGCCGAAGATGCTCGTCATTCCTTTCTTACTCCATCAGGCGGCGCCGTAGCGGTGCCGCGCCAGCCTGCGCTCCAGCGCGCGGGCCAAGGCATTCATGAACCAGCCCACCAGGCCGATCACGAACATGCCGAAGATCACCAGGTCCATCTGGAAGTGTTCGCTGCCTTCGATCAAGGTGTTGCCGATGCCGTGGCCGGCCACCAGCAGGTACTCCGCGCCTATCGTCGCCAGCCAGGAGTAGATCAGCGCCAGGTACACGCCGGTGAATATCGAAGGCGCGGCCGCTGGCAGGACCACGTGCAGCAGCGTCTGCCAGCGGGAATAGCCGTACACGCGGGCCACTTCCAGCAGCGCCGTGGGGGTGCTGCGTATGCCATCGCAGGTATTGACGACCACGGGCACCAGGGCGGCCAGCGACAGGAACGTTACCTTGGCCACGTCGCCCAGGCCGAACCAGACCGAGATCAGGGGGATCCAGGCAAACAGCGAGATCTGCTTGAAAGTGTTGAAGCTGGGACCTACGATGCGGTTGAACAACGGCAGCAGTCCCAGCAGCGCGCCCAGTATCAGGCCGAGCGCGGTGCCGATTGCGAATCCGGTGAATTCGCGCGCCAGGCTCGCGCTCAGCGCGCGCCACAGCCGTCCCGAGGATATCTGGCTGGCCGCCGCCTCCAGCACCTTGCCCGGCGACACCAGCAACGGAGTGGATACCCAGTCCAGCCGCGCCAGCGCCCACCAGGCCAGGATGGCGGCGGCGGGCAGCACCAGGCCACGCCAGCGCGCGCGCAACCAGGCGCTGCCGCGTCGGACCACGGGAAGCGTGGAGATGAACGCCGCGGTCATGTTCGGGCTCCGGTGGCCGCCGCGCCCAGGCGCGTAGCGGCCTGGCCGCCGCCCGCGCGGGTTTCGGCCAGGTTCAGCAGCTTGTCGATGGCGTAGCCGATGGCGCCCACCACTATCACCGCCGCCATCACCAGATCCAGCTGGAACAGTTGACGGCCGTAGACGATGAGGTAGCCGAGTCCTTCGCTGGACGCGACCAGCTCCACCACCACCAGCGACAGCCAGGCCTTGGTGAAGCCCAGCCGCAAACCGGTGAAGAGCGTCGGCAGGGCGTGGGGCAATACGACTTCCAGCACCTGCTGGCGGCGCGTGTAGCCATAGACGCGGGCCACTTCCAGCAGGCTGGTCGGGGTCTGCCGGAATCCCTGCAAGGTGTTCAGCGTCACCGGCACCAGCGCGGCCTTGGCGATCAGGATGTACTTCAGTGGTTCGCCTATGCCCACCAGCAGCAGCAAGATGGGCAGCCAGGCCAGGACCGGGATCTGCACCAGCGCATTGAAGGTGGGCAGGATGTAGGCTTCCAGCGGACGCCACAATCCCATCGCGGCGCCCAGCGCCAGGCCCAGCGCGCTGCCGGCCGCGAAGCCCACCAGCACGCGCTGCATGCTGGCTTGCACGTTCAGCCAGAGGTCGCCGCTGCTGTAGAGATCCTGCAAGGTCAGCCAGACGAAGCCGGGCGAGGGCAGCACCTGCGGCGAGATCCAGCCCTGCGATGCGCCCAGCTGCCAAAGCGCGAGCAGGGCCAGCGGCAGCAGCCAGGGCAGCAGGCGGCCGCCGGCGTTGCGCAGCAGGGCGGCAGGCGCCAGGCGCGGGCCGCGCCGCGCGGACGCAAATGGGGCGTTAAGCGTGTTTCCCGACATGGCGGCTCCTTATCGTGCGGCGGCGCTGGCCTGGCGCTCGCCCGCGGCCGGCTGGCCTTGCGCATTGAACGCGGTCCAGCGGGCGGCAAGATTGGCCTTCTGCAAGGCGGCGTCGAGGTAGCGCGGCTCGAACCAGCCGTCCACGCTCACGGGACGGCGGATCAGCTTCAATTTCAGCGCGTCGTCCGCCACGGCCTGGTAGCGCGCGGCGAGGAACTCGTCCAGCAGCGGCGAATTGCGCACGGCTAGCACTTCGCCGTCGAACTCTGCCTGCCAGGACGCGTAAGGCGTGCCGCTGCGCGCCCAGATATTGAAGAGCGCATCGCGGTTCTGCTCGTCCGAGGACCATTGCGCCGCACGCACGAACACGTCGACCACGCGCTGCACGGCTTCGGGATTCTCCTTTTCGAAATCCTCGCGCACCAGCAGCGACGCCTGGCGCGTGAACGAGGGATCCTGGCCCTTGGTCGAATAGATGATGCGCGCCAGGCCTTGGTCGCGCAGCTTGAAGTATTCATAGCCGCCGAAGGCCGCATCCACGCCGTTGGAGACCAGCGCCGCTTGCGCGCTGCCGGTGTCGAGGTTCACGCCCTTGATGTCGCGTTCGGTCAGCTGGCGCGAGGCCAGCACGTTGATGGCGACCAGATGGCCGTTGGTGCCGCGGAAGATCGACACCTTGCGGTCCTTCAGGTCGTCCAGCGATTGCAGCGGGGAGTCCTTGGGCGTGGAGACGTACAGGTTGTTGCGCACGCCGCTGCCCAACAGGATGCGGGTCTTCAACCCGTTGGAGCGGCCCACCACCGACGGCAGGTCGCCCTGGTAGGCGAAATCGATCTGCTTGTTCGAGAGCGCTTCGTTGACTGCGGGGCCTGCGCCTTTGAAGAACAGCCATTGCACTTCGGTGCCGGTGCCCTTGAAGGCTTCCTCCAGCCAGTTGTTGGCGCGCGCCACGCCGCCCGGCGAGCCGCCCCAGGTGATGGGGTCGCCGCCGCCGGCGGTCGCCACGCCGATGCGGACCACGTCGGGCGCGGCCAGGGAGGCGAGGCTGACGGCGCACAAGGCTGCGCCCAGCATCAGGCGTGAAATCAGGCTGCGGGGAGAGAGCAGGGTGCGCATGGTCGTTCCGTATATCGATGATGAAAGACAGGTCCGGGCTGGCAGGCGCCGGCCGCGGGCAGGACTAGGCGCCCGCCGGCATGTGCCGGCGGGCGGGATTGCAGGTACGCGATAAGGTCAGGCCGCGCGCTTTTCGGCGCGCGCCTGCAGCTTCTGTTCGATGCGCGTGCCCTTGAAGAAGTCGGGATGCGCCTGGGTGTAGAAGCGGTATGGGTTGTCGAACACCAGGGCCTTGAAATCCGCCGCGGAGATCACGCCGTCTTCCACCAGGTCCCAGCTTTCGGCCAGCGGCTCGGTCAGGTCCGGCACGTCCCAATGGCCGACGTCGGAGGACCAGATCGCGTTGAGCTTGGTGTTCAGCGGATTGGCGCGGTCGTTGAAGGCCGCCCCTATGGTCCGGTCGTCGGCCTCCGAGCCGAAGTAGAAGCTGTCGACCCAGCGCTTGCGGATGTCCTCTACGTTTTCGATGCCGGCCGCGGCGAAGTCGTCGAGTTCATCGCCCTGGGGGTCGCGGCTGTGGTGCAGCGCCGACAGGCCCAGGCTGTCTCGCAACAGGGTGTCCTTGTTGAGCTCGCGCCCATTGAGCAGGTCCGCGCCGTAGCGTTCGAACAGGTCCGCCAGCAGCTCCACGTCCGCGTTGGCCGGGTTGTATTGCTGCACGGCGTTGCGGTTGCGCTTTTCCCAGCGGTCCACCAGGTGCGCGTACACGTGCGCGCCCCAGTCCGCGCCGCCTTCCAGCAAGGCCACGCGCAGGTTCGGAAAGCGCCGCGTCACGCCGCCGAAGAAGAGCGCCTTTGCAAAGGCCTGGGAACCGTCGGCGAAGTGGCCGATATGGTTGAACATGTAATTGCTGATGGAGTGGCGCCCGGTCCAGCCCTGGCTGCCGTAGTGGGTGGCCAGCGGCACGCCCAGCTCCACCGCCTTGGCCCAGAACGGGTCGTAGTCGTACTCGCTGTCCAGGCCGAAGAAATCCACATAGGAAGCATGCCGCGCGATCTCCGGGAATTCGGCGGGCGGGTACTTGTCGGCGATGGCCTTGATCGGCCGGCGCACGCCGCCCGGGATGTTGGCCACCTTCAGCCCCAGCGTCTTGACCGCGAATTCGAGTTCCTCGATGGCTTCCTGCGGCGTGTTCAGCGGAATGCCTGCCACGGGCGTCAGGCGGTCGCTGTACTTGCGGTACTGGTCCGCATGGAAGTGGTTGATCGCGCGGTGCAGGGGCTGGCGATACTCGTCGCCCGCGCCCAGCGGCGCCAGCACGTCGTTGGGAAACAGGATGGAGTAGTCCGAGCCCTGTTCTTCCAGGCGCTCGTACAGCAGCTCCGGCAGCGTGACGGTCGCCAGGTCCAGGGTGTTGCGCGTGACGCGCGCCCACCAGGGCGAGCGCAGCGTGCGGTTGCGCTGCCGTTCTTCCGGGGGCTGCTGGTACCAGTCCTTGCCCTGGGACTTGGTGGCGAAGCGCGAGCCCTGCGTCTTGCGCAGCACGTCCACCAGCTTGGAACCGCCATAGTGCTGGATGTAGTCCTCCAGCACGGGCGCGTAGTCGTTGACGTGTACGTCGGTATCGATCACGGGATAGTCCAGCTTCGCCTTGATCGCGGCGGATCGGGAAGCCTGGGTACGGTGCAGCCGGTCGTTCATGCGGGTCTCCGAGAGTGAAACGGACGCGGCGCCTTGCGGATTCGGCAAGGCCGGCGCGGACAGGTCACATTACGGGAGTTGGCCGCCTGGCCAAACGACCGATTCGCAATTTCCAACTAAGTGATGTGCTTATGGCATTGGGGGAGATTGTCGGAATTCCGGCATTCCCATATTTGGTGCGGATGGTATCCGCGGCTGCGCCTCTCATGCGACCGGAGGAGGGCTAGTCGGGACGTTTTCGCGTACCGTCGGTCCACGCGGCATTCTGGAACCTGCGTCTCTTTTGGCATTTGGATAGACAGACAACATCTGCTCGGCCTGGCGTGCGCGGCTGCCCATGTCCGAGGAGCTCCGGGAGCGTTTCATGAAGCGTTTCGTCAATGTCGAGGCAGTCAACCTGCGGTCCATTCCCAGTACCGAGAACAACACGCCTGTCGGTAGCCTGACGTTGGGCCAGGAGGTTGACGATTTAGGGGATGCACCAGCGGGCTGGCACCATGTTCGGACGCAAATGGGCGGCTTGACCGTCGAAGGCTATGCGGTCGATGGCCTGGCGGATTCGAAATTCAAGTGGGCCCCCACAGCCAGGCAGCCAACCCTGCGGCCACCCGATACCCGGGCTCGCGAGACGCTCGTGGCAGCGGCGGTGGAACAGTGGCTACGATTCGACAAAGGGCGGGGAAAGGAGACCGTCGAACCCTATAGCAGCTACATCCACGAGATGTGGAAGGCGCTGGGCAAGAATCTGAGCGGAAAGGACACCGGCTATCCCTGGTCCGCCGTCGCTATTTCTCTCATGGTGAGCAATGCGGCCAAGGTCATCCCGGAATTCAAGGCGTTCAAGCGTTCCATCGGTCATGCGGCGTACATGTGGGATGCCATCAAGAAGCGGGCGAGCCAGGACAAGTCCGCGCCGTTTTGGGGCGTACGCATAACGGAAGAAAAGCCGCAGGTCGGCGACATCATCGGCAGTTGGCGGGACAAGCCCTACACGCTCGATCAATATCTCGCAGCCTCAAAGAATCCGGAAGCTCCCAGCCATTCCGACATCATTGTGGCGGTAGGCACCGAAGTCGCGTTGGCCATAGGCGGCAACGTCAGCCAGTCGGTCTTCGTTACCGGGTATCAGCTGACGGCGGACGGCAATATCGCGAAGAACCAGCGCTTCTTCAAGGAAAAGCTGGTTGGAGAAGCCATCGTCCTGATGAAGAACCGAATCGATTGAGGGGAGCGGTGTTGCGCAAGCAATCTCAAGCCGCCGGCTGCTTCGCGAAGTCGCCGCGCTCCAGGACGAAGCTGGTCGCCACGCCGAACACCACGCCCCAGAACGGCGCGCCGATGCCCAGCAGCGGCAGGCCGCCCAGCGTCACCAGGAAGGCAACCAGGGCGCCCAGCGTGAAGTGCTGGCGAAACGCGGTGTGGAATGCGCCTTGCAGGATGCGTAGAAGCGCCAGGCCCGCCAGCGTGGCGACGAAGGCCGCGGGCGTGGCCAGCAGCGCCTGCGTGACCAGGGGAGAGAACAGGCCGAACACGATCACCATGACCCCGAGGAAGATCGCGGCCAGCCAATGCCGTGACGCGTTGGCGCCAGAGGCAATGATGGCGTTCGACGGCCCGGCCAGACAGGTGGAGACGCAGCCCAGGCAGGCGGTCAGCGCCGAGAACACGCCGCAGGCATTGGTGATGGCGTTGACCGGCGGGCGGTGCAGCGAGTTGCGCAACACGGCAATGCCTTGCGCGTTCTGCACGGCGATCACGGTCACGGCAAGCGGCAGCACCAGCTCGAACGCGGCGGCCCACGAGAACACCGGCGCGTAGAACTGCGGGCTTGCCAATGAGGTCGTGAACGTCACATGTTCCAGCGCGGGCGTCCTGCCGGTGAACGCCAGCGTGCACACGCCGGCGATGAGCGCGCCGATGATGGGAGAGAGCCGCTTTTGCACCGCGGGAAACAACGAGACCGCGAAGAAGGTCGCGGTCATGGCGCCTGCCAGCCAGGGATCGGAGGCGAACGATCGGATCCAGTCCAGCGCGAAGCTGAGAAAGACGCCCGCGACCATGCCCATGACGATGGGCATGGGGATGCGGTCCATGATGGCGCCGACCCAGCCCGTCAGCCCCAGCACCAGCATCAGCGCGGCGGTCAGCAGGTAGGCGCCGATGACCTCGGCGAAGGGCAGATGCTGCAGGGCGCTTGCGACCAGCACCGCGCCCGGGATGGTCCAGAGAAAGGCCAATGGTTGCCGGTAAATCGCCGACATCACGATGGTGAGAATGCCGTTGAGCACAAAGGCCGCGAAGATCCAGGAGGCGAGGGTGGCCTGGCTGAGCCCCCCTTTCACGCCGGCGCTCAGGATGATGGCTACCGGCGCCGAGGCGGAAAACAGGAAAGCGACGAAAGCGTTCGTCAACTCAGTCGCCGGGAACGAGGACGGGGCGGCTGGGATCGTTTCTGGGTGGGCCATGGACTTATCTCATTAATGAGTGAAGCATTTTGCCGAGCACCGAAACAATACAGGAAATATCCCGTGCGGCGGCACGCTGGTTGCACCTGCGCCCAGCCGAGGTGGGCAAATCCGGTCACTCTCATGCCCGTGCGGCAATGCATGCGCCTACGCTCCCCGGTTTTGGGAGATCGCTATCACTGGCCGAATATTCTGCGTCGCGTTCGTGGCTGGCGCGGGACTGGTCCAGGTATCCCCGCGGCTGCCCTGCGCAGGTGCCGCATGGTGGCTGGCAGGGGCTTGCCTGCTTGCACTGGTTGCCTGCCTGCGCTCACGGCCTCGTCTGGCGAGCCAGCTTGCCGCCTTGACGCTGGGCGTGTGTGCGGGTTCGCTGGACGCCAGTCTGCAAGCCCGAGCCAGGCTGGACGACGCGCTGTCGGACGAGCACCAGGACGCCGTGTCGCGCCTGGCGCTGCGCGTGGCCAGCTTGCCCGATGGCGACGAGCGCAGCCAGCGCTTTCTGGCAGAACTCGACGAACCCGCGCCGTCCGGCATTCCCTCGCGCATCCAGGTCGCCTGGCAGGCGCCGCCCGGCCCGCAGGCGCTGCTTCCCGAAATCAAGCCCGGCCAGGTCTGGCGCATGGCGCTGGTGTTGCGGCGTCCGCACGGCTTATTGAATCCAGCCGGACCGGATGTGGAAGGGCGCCTGTTCGCGCAAGGGATACGGGCGGTGGCTACGGTCCGCGGGCAGCCCAGGCTGCTGGCGGACCGGCCCTGGGCGACGCCCGGCATCGCCATTGAGCGGGCGCGCCACAGCGTGCGGGAGGGCTTGCGCGCGGCCTTGGGAGAGCATCGCTATGCGCCGGTGATGATCGCCTTGGCCATTGGCGACCAGGCCGGCGTCGCGCGCGAGGACTGGCTGCTGTTCAACCGCAGCGGCATTACCCATCTGGTGTCGATCAGCGGCATGCATGTGACGTCGATCGCGGGTATCGCCGGGTTGCTGGTGGCGGCGCTGTGGCGGCGAGGACGGTGGCGCGGCGCGGGGCTGGCCGAGCATGTGCCTGCGCGGGTGGCGGGCGGGGCCGCGGCCGCGCTGGTCGCGCTGCTGTATTGCCTGCTGGCCGGCTGGGGCGTGCCGGCGCGCCGCACGTTCTTCATGCTGTCGGTGGTGCTGGCGGCCGCGGTGTCGCGTTTGCCGCTGTCGGGCGGCCGGGTGCTGGCGTGCGCGGCTGCGGCGGTCGTGGCGCTGGATCCGTGGGCGCCGGTGTCGGCGGGATTCTGGTTGTCGTTCGGCGCGGTGGCGGTGCTACTGCGCATCGCAGACGCGCCGATTGACCGCGAAGCCGGCTGGCGCCGGCGCTGCACGGCCAGGCTGGCGCAGGCGGCGCGCCTGCAGCTGATGGTGACCGTGGGCCTGACCCCCTTGCTGGCTTACCTGGTGCACCAGGTATCGCTGGGATCGCCGCTGGCCAATGCGGTGGCGATCCCTGTCGTGACCTTCATCGTGACGCCGCTGGCCTTGCTGTGCGCGGCCTTATCGGTTTTACCGGGCGCGCAGGGGCTGGCCGAGTTGGCCGGGCGATGGGGTCTGCAGGCGTTTGACCTGACCATGGCGCCGGTGTCCTGGGTGGGCAACGCGTCCTGGGCCAGCATGCCGGTTGCGGCTGCGCCATGGCCATGGCTGCTGTTGGCCGTGGCGGGCATGGCGTGGGCGCTGCAGGTGCGCGGATGGCCGGGCAGGCATCTGGGGTGGCTCTGCATGCTGCCGTTGCTGTTTTGGCGGCCCGACCGGCCCGAGCCGGGATATTGGCGCATGAGCGCGATGGATGTGGGGCAGGGCAGCGCCATCCTGGTTGAGACGGCCAGCCAGGCCTTGCTGTTCGACGCGGGGCCGCGTCATTACGGCGGCAGCGACGCGGGCGAGCGCGTCGTCGCGCCGTTCCTGCTGGCGCGGGGCATCCGGCAGCTGGACGTGCTGGTCCTGTCGCATGCCGATCTGGACCACGTGGGCGGATTGCGCGCGGTGCTGGCGGCGGTTCCGGCTGGGCGCAGCTACGCATCGTTCGATCTGGCTGCGTTCCTGCGACGCGATATCCGGATGTGGTCGCAAGCCGGCAGCGCCGCGCCGCCATTGCCCGCCGACATGGGGCGTTGCCAGCGCGGCATGAGTTGGGAGGCGGACGGCGTGGCGTTCACCTTCCTGAATCCCGCCGATGGCGGTGGCAAGAAGGGAGAGGGCCGCAATGCAGATAGCTGCGTGCTGCTGGTGCAAGGTACATCGCATGCGCTGCTGCTGACGGGCGACGTGGGCGTGGCTCAGGAAAATGCGCTGGCCCAGGCATTGCCACAGGTCGACGTGGTGATGGCGCCGCATCACGGTTCGGCATCGTCCTCGGGCCGGGATCTGGTGGCCGCTTCCGCCGCCGGCCATGCGATCGCGCAGGCGGGGCATCTGAACCGCTTCCGCCATCCGGCCCGGGCGGTGGAGCTGCGGTGGACGCGCGCCGGCGCGGCGTTCTGGCGCAGCGACCGCGACGGCGCGGTGATGGCGACTTCAGGCGCCGGGGGGCTGGATGTGACGGTTGAGCGTGAGCGCGGGCGGCGGTACTGGCATGGGCGCTGAGGCCGCCCGCGGCGTTCAATTTGCGCCGAGCAGGTTCGCGCTCTTGACCAGCGACGATACGCGTTGAGAGTCGCGCTTGAGCAGATCGGAGAATGCGATGGGGCCGCGTTCCTGCGTGGTAGGCGCTTGCGCCGCCAATTGTTCCAGACGAGTCTTGAACTCGGGGGTGTCTATCGCTTGCGACAGGGCGGCGGCCAGTTTTTCGACCACAGGCTGCGGCGTGCCAGCCGGCGCCACCAGGCCATTCCAGATAGCCAGATCGAACTCAGGCAGCCCGCCCTCGGCAAAGGTGGGGATGTCCGGACTTTGCGTCAGGCGCGCAGTTCCGGTCACGGCAATGGCTTTGACGCGCTTGTCCTGATGCAGCGGCAGCATGGTCACGGTCTGGTCGATGACCCCGTCGATCATGCCGCTCATCAAGTCGGTCAGCGCGGGACCCGTGCCGCGATAGGGAATGAGTTCGCCGCGTGCGTCGGCGAAGTGCAGAAACATGGCCTCGGCCAGGTGCGCCGTGCTGCCCGGCCCGCTTGAGCCCAGGTTGAGCTTGACGGCGTTCGCGTCGCGGATGCGCTTGAGCATGGCGGGCAGATCCTGGATGCCGCTCTTGTTGCTGACCGACAGCACCATGGGCACGGTCGCGACGATGCCGATGGGCGCCAATTCCTTTTGCGGATCGTAGTTGGCCTTGGGATGCAGATGCGGCAGGATCGCCAGCGACATGTTGTTGAAGGCCAGGGTGTAGCCGTCCGGTGCGCTCTTCTGCAGCTTCTGCATGCCGATGAGGCCGCCGGCGCCGCCGGAGTTTTCGACGACCACCGTCTGGCCCAGTTGCTTGGACAGCGACGTGGCCACCAGGCGACCCAGCGTGTCGCTGGTGCCGCCGGGCGCGAAGGGCACGATGACCGTGATGGCGCGGCTGGGATAGTCCTGGGCGGCGGCGGGAGCGGCAAAGGTTGCCGCGGTCAGGGCGGCGCACAGGAAGGGGGTGATGCGTAGCATGGGGTGTCTCCTCGTATTCTCTTTTCTAGGTGGGGATCGGCCTGGCCGTCAGCGCGACAACGCGCGGCAGACGGCGTCGGTCATGTCGGTGCAGCTTGCCGTGCCGCCCAGGTCGCGTGGCACGTGGTCGCCTTTGGCGAGCACCTGTTCGACCGCGCGCTCGATGCGTTGCGCGGATTCGGAGAGCGCGGCATCGGCATGCTTGTCGCCTAGCCAGCGCAGCATGAGCGCGCCCGACAGGATGGTGGCCAGCGGACTG
Source organism: Achromobacter sp. PD1 (assembly GCF_048541815.1). Lineage (NCBI taxonomy): Bacteria > Pseudomonadati > Pseudomonadota > Betaproteobacteria > Burkholderiales > Alcaligenaceae > Achromobacter > Achromobacter sp. PD1. The sequence continues at coordinate 3,298,956 of NZ_CP183349.1, read as the reverse complement.
GCGGCGTTTTGGCCGGCAATGTCGGGCGCGGATCCGTGCGCGCCCTGGAAGAGCCCATGGGTGTCGCCCAGTTCTGCGGAGGCCGACAGGCCCATGCCGCCTATCGTGGCGGCGCCCAAGTCGGAGATGATGTCGCCGAACATGTTTTCCGCCACGATCACGTCATAGAAATCCGGCCGCTTGAGCATGTGCACCGTGATGGCATCGGCATAGGCGTAATCGATTTCGACGTCGGGATAGCTGGCGGCCACGTCGTCGCAGACCGCGCGAAAGAAGGCGTAGGTGCGCAGGATGTTGGCCTTGTCGCACACCGTGACGCGGCGCTTGCCGTCACGCGGCGCGCCGTTGCGCTGGCGTGCCAGCTCAAAGGAAAAGCGGGCGACGCGTTCGATGCCCTTGCGGGTGACGACGATGGTGTCGGTCGCCACTTCGTCGCGCAGCACGATGCCGCCGCCGCGGCTGGCGTACAGGCCTTCGGTGTTTTCGCGCACGATGACGTAGTCGATCTGTCCGGGCTTGAAATGCTTGAGCGGCGAATCGACGCCTTGGTATAGGCGGATCGGGCGCACGTTGGCGTACAGGTCCAGCCGGAAGCGCAGGCGCAGATGCAGGTCGTTTCCGACTTCGGTGCCGTCGGGGTAGGTCACGCCCGGCATGCCCGCCGCGCCGTGCAGGATGGCGTCGGCCGCCTTGCAGGCTGCGTAGGTGTCGTCGGGCAAAACCTGGCCCGACCTGACGTAGTGATCGGCGCCGCCGTCGTAGCTGCTGAATGAGAGCAGGTCGGCGCCGCAGGCTTCCTTCAGTACGGTGATTGCCGATTGGCAGACCTCCGGACCGATGCCATCGCCGTCGATGGTCGCAATTTCATACTTAGCCATGTGTGGCTGTCTCCTCGTGAGGGTTTTGCAATCAGAGGGACGGCCGCGTCCGGGACGCGGCCGTCAGGGCTTACCAATTGGTCGATATGTACTTGGCTTCCATGAACTCCAGCAGCCCATGGTGCGCGCCTTCGCGGCCCAGGCCGCTTTGCTTGACGCCGCCGAACGGCGCCGCGGGATCCGATACCAGGCCGCGGTTCAGGGCGATCATGCCGCTTTCGATGCGTTCCGATACGCGCAGTCCACGCGCCAGGTCGCGCGTATAGACGTATGCCACCAGCCCATACTCGGTGGCATTGGCCAAGGCCACGGCTTCGTCCTCGGTATCGAACGCCACGATGGGCGCCACGGGACCGAAGATTTCTTCAGCAAGCAGGTCGGCATCGGCGGGCACATCCACCAGCACGGTGGGTTCGTAGAAATGACCGGCGCGGTCCAGCCGCTTGCCGCCGGCCTTGATCCGCGCACCCTTGGCGACGGCGTCGGCCACCAGCGATGCCACCTTGTCCACCGCGCCCGCATTGACCAAGGGGCCGCATTGCGTGCCGGGATCGACGCCGTCGCCGGTTTTCAGCGCGGCCATGCGTACGGCGAAGCGGGCGCTGAATTCCTCGACCGCGCCGCGCTGCACGTAGAAGCGATTGGCCGCCGTGCAGGCTTCGCCGCCGTTGCGCATCTTGGCGATCATGGCGCCTTCCACGGCGGCATCGATATCCGCGTCGTCGAAGACCAGGAACGGCGCGTTGCCGCCCAGTTCCATCGAGCAGCTGATGACGGAATCCGCCGCCTTGCGCAGCAGCACGCGGCCCACTTCCGTTGAGCCGGTGAAGGAGAGCTTGCGCACGCGCGGATCGTCCAGCACCGCGTTGGCGAACTTGCCCGCCGAGGAGGTCGTCAATACGTTGACCACGCCCGCAGGCACGCCGGCTTCTTCCAGCAGGCGCATGACGGCGTAGGCGGTCAAGGGGGTCTCGGTGGCGGGTTTGAGGATGCAGGTGCAGCCGGCGGCCAGCGCGGGCGCGATCTTGCGGGTGGCCATGGCTGCGGGGAAGTTCCACGGCGTGACCAGCAGTGCGATGCCTATGGGCTGGTATTGCACGATGATGCGGCTGGCGCCGCTGGGCGACACGCTGATATCGCCATTGATGCGCACCGCTTCCTCGGAAAACCAGCGGAAGAACTCGGCGGCGTAGGCGACCTCGCCGCGCGCGTCGGTCAGCGCCTTGCCGTTTTCCTGGGAAATCAGACGTGCCAGATGGTCGGCGTCGCGGATCATCAGTTCATAGCACTTGCGCAGGATTTCGCCGCGCTGGCGCGCGGGCGTGGCTGCCCAGCCGGCGGCGGCGCGCGCCGCTGCGTCCACGGCCGCGGCGGCGTCTTCGAGCGTCGCGTCCGCCACGCTGGCGATCACCTGTTCGGTGGACGGGTCGTACACGTCGATGCGACGGCCCGAGGTGGAGGCGCGCCAGGCGCCGTCGATGTAAAGGTCTGTGGACAGCTTGTTGGCCTCGATGGTCATGCGTCAGCTCCGGATGTGGGTGGAAGGCGGGTTATCAAGATGCGCGAAACGAGCCGTGTCCCGCGTAGGCGGCGGCCACGATGGCGGCGATGCCGTCCTGGTCCAGCGGGCGCGGGTTGTTCGTGACCAGGCGCGCGGCCAGCATGGACTGCGCGGCGATCCATTCGAGCTGGTCGGCGCGCACGCCCAGTCCGGCCAGAGTCGCAGGGATGCCGATGCGCGAGAACAGGTCATACACATGGCGCGGCGCGCGGGCGGCGAGGCGCGCGGGATCGGTTTCCGTGTCCCCCATCGCCGTAGCGATGGCCGCATAGTCGGCGCTGCAGGCCGTTGCGTTGAAATCCATGACATAGGGCATCAGGGTTGCCACGCCCGCGCCGTGCGCCGTGTGCGTCAGCGCGCCGATCGGGTACTGGATGGCGTGCGCCGCCGCGGTGCCCGCCACGCCGAAGGCCAGGCCAGCGGCCAGCGCCGCGGCCATGACCTGGCCCCTGGCATGAAGGTCGGCGCCGTCGTCGACGGCGCGGGGCAGATAGGACGCGAGCGCGCGGATGGCAATCAGCGCCTGCTGGTCGCTGAAGGCGTTCTTGCCGACGAATACGCGGGTCTGAGCAATGTCGGCATCCGGACTGCGGCGGACCGCGGTCAGGGCCTCGATGGCATGGGTCAAGGCGTCGGCGCCGGCGATGGCGGTCAGTCCCTTGGGGCAGGTCAGCGTCAGTTCAGGATCGCAGATGGCGGTGTGGGGAATCAGGTGCGGACTGGAGACGCCCACCTTCAGATCGCGGGCGCTATCGGCCAGCACGGCGACTGGCGTGACCTCGGAGCCCGTGCCCGATGTGGTGGGCAGCGCGATCACGGGTAACACCGGGCCAGGCACCTTGTATTCACCGTAGTAATCGGAGGCCTTCCCGCCATGCGTCAGCAACAGGCTGACCAGCTTGGCCATGTCCAGGCAACTGCCGCCACCCAGTCCGACGATTACCTGTGGTTGGAACGCGCCGTGCGCTGCCACGCATTCGTAGACGCCCTCGACGGGCAGGTCCGGCTGGGTGCGGTCGTACACCTGGACGCGCACGCCGGCGCTTTCCAGCGTGGCCAGCAGTTCGGACATTTCCGCCGTGGCGGCGAAGCGCTCGTCGGTGCAGATCAGCGCGCGCTGGCCCAGGGCGGCCGCGACGCGGCCCAGCGCAAGACGCTGGCCGTTGCCAAACAGCACGGCGCGCGGTGCGCGCATGATTCCAAACAATTCACTCATTGTGGATCCTTGAAGGGGAGTCTCGGGAAATTCAGGCGGTGCGTTGCGCGAGATCGAGGATGCGGCGCCAGACCTCGTCGGCCAGTTCCATGCCGCTATCCAGCCGCAGGCGGCGTTCGGTGCGCGCCCGATCGCCTGGCACCGCGACGGGCCGCCCGGGCAGCAGGGCAGGGCAGGCGCGGATGTCATCCAGGTATCTGGTGACGCGGCTGGCAATCCCGCCCGACCCAGCCTCGATCGCGATGAAGACGTCGCCCTTGTTGCATATTTCGCTGGAATCCAGCGTGCCCTTGACGGCATTGCCCAGCGCGGATGCCGTCAGGCTGGCGACCAGGACCTCGAACGCCAGGCCCAGCGCGTAACCCTTGGCTTCACCGAAGGGGGCCAGTGCGCCCGCCTTGGCAGCTTCGGCATCCGTGGTGGGGTTGCCGGCGCCGTCGAGCGCCCAGCCCGGATCGAGCGGCCGGCCATGGTTGGCGTAGTCGTGGATCTTGCCCATGGCGACCTGGCTGGTGGCCATGTCCAGCACGAACGGTTCGTCCGCGGTGGGCACGCCGATGGCGATAGGATTGGTGCCGATCAGGGCGTGGCGGCCGCCCCAGGGATGGACCAGGGCCTCGCTGGTCGACAGGGCCAAAAGGATCTGGCCTTCGCGCGCCGCTCTTTCCGCGTAGAGCGCCAGCATGCCGATATGGTTGTTGTTGCTGACCGCGGCGATGGCGATTCCCGTCTCGCGGGCGCGTTCGCGGATCTGCTCCAGGGCTGCCAGCGCGATCACCGGACCCAGGCCGCGCTCGCCATCCATGTCCAGGAAGGCTGGGGAGCGCCAGACGGCCGTGCCGCGGGTCTTCGGGTCGGCCACGCCGTTGTGGATGCGTTCGATGATGCGCGGCAGGCGCAACAGGCCGTGGGACGCGCGGCCGCGCAATTCGGCTTCAAGCAGCAGGTCGGTCTGCGTCGCGGCGTGGTCGGCCGGGGTTCCGGCCAGTTCCAGTGCGCGGATGCAGACTTGCCGTGCCTCCCCCATTTTTATCGTTGTCGTCATAGTGTCTTTAAGTTGTTAAATCCGATCGGATCTGAAATACGATCTGATTTATGCTAACCTCGTAACAAATTGGACGTCAACACATAGTTGGCAAATCAGGGTGAAACAACCATGACGACACTCTCTCGCGGTTCCGCAGCCGTACTCTCGACCCCGCCCGCGGCCGGCCAGCGCCTGGGCGAGCGCGTGCGGTCGTTGGGCGATGAGGTCTATGAAACCCTGCTGTCGCAGCTCATTTCCCTGAAGATCGCGCCCGGCATGCGTATCGCGGTCGATGCGCTGGTGCGTGAGCTAGGCGTCTCGCAAACGCCGATACGCGCCGCGCTGATCCGGCTTGAAACCGAAGGGCTGGTGGTCAAGACGCATCACGTGGGATACAGCGCGGCGCCCATGCCTACGCGCAGGCGTTTCGAGCAGATGTACGAATTGCGTTTGCAGCTGGAACCATTCGGTGCAGGGCTGGCAGCGCAACGCATGACGGACGCGTCACTGCAGGAACTGGCGGCGCTGTCTGCGGCGATGAGCGCCCCGAGCGCCGATGACGCGCGCGTGGCCTATGGCAAATTCGCCGTGCTGGACGCGCAGTTCCACTCCTGGATCGCGGAACAGAGCGGCAATGAGCTGCTTGCCGAAGCGCTGGCCCGGTTGTATGCGCATACCCATCTGTTCCGGCTGCGTTTCCACTCGCGGGTTACGGAAGAAGCCGTGACCGAGCACGCGCGCATCGTGCGGGCGCTGAACGAGCGTGACGCTGAAGGCGCGCAGGATGCCATGCGCGACCACATCCTCAGGTCGCGCGAGCGCATGGCGCCGTACTTCGAAATGCTGGATTAGCGCGCGGCGGGTCCGGGCGCTTGTCCGCCCAGGCTGATGCCGTCCCGGATCTTGCGGAACGCGGGCAGGGCTGCCGGCATGTCTTCGCTTGCCACGGTGCAGCGCATGGCCACGCGCAGCGTCGCCGTATCCACCAGCGCGTTGTACTCCCGCAGGCGGGTGCCATCCGGCCGGGCGCCTGCGGGCGCGACATAGTCGACGCCCTTGGCGCCTTGCAACTCAAAGCCGCTGCGCTGCTCGGGCGATTCGCCCTGCGCGGCCAGGATCGCCTCGGCTGCGGCCATGCGCTCGGCGGCAGAGAGCGGCGCTTCGGCGCCGGGATGCGTCTTCAGCGATTTGCGCGGCGTACTGAAGCCGATGCCGCACAGGTAGCCGGCCGCATCCGGGACTTGCGGCGCGCCGTTGGCGCGGACGATCTCGACCAGCACGTCGAATTCGTCGGACTTTCCGTGCTTCACGATCCGATATGCCGCCGGCACCGCTACGCCGAATCCGCGCGTCCGGTCGGCATAGCGGCGCTCGGCGTCGCTGGCGGGCTCGTCGATCATCTGGAACCGCACCGGCAGCATCAGGATTTGCCTGTCGGCGTGCATGTCGCTGGTGAAGGCGGGCAGCGGGCTGGCGCGCCGGACCATACGGACCGCGGCCTTGTCGATGGCGACATAGCCCGAGGAGCTGGCCAGGTCCACCGCGTCGATCTTGCCGTCCCGCAGGACGGTGAGGCGCAGGCGCAGGCTTAGGGGACCGTCAAGTTCGTACGCCTCCTTGGGCATTTCCAGATGGCTCTGCAGCTTGCGCATTGCGCCGGTGGTCCACTCGGCCTGATTGGCGGGGGCGGCGGCCGAAACCGCCGTGGACGCGCACAAGGCGATCGCGGCCATGGCGCAGGCGCGTATCGGCCAGTTCATGTGGGCAAGTCTCCTGGGGATGCAGCGCCCGCCGGCTGGGCGCACCGGCGCAGCATAACCCGGACGCGCACGCTTCAGCGCTGCCCCGACGCCAACTCATCGAACAGCAGATCGCCGCCCATCTGTCCGCCCTTGAGCATCAGCTCGATGCCGTCGGTCACGGGGTCGTCGCTGCGCGTCAGGCTGACGGTGACGCCGGGCGCCAGCACGCAGCGGAACGCCAGGCCCCAGACGCCCAGGGCCAGCGTCGCCTGGCTGGAGGTATCGCCGCCGGCGATGCCGATGCGCGACAGGCGCGCGCCGGCTTGCGCGCTGGCGCGCACGATGTCCGCCACCAGTTGGCCGGTGGCGCGGGCGGTTGCAGCGGTCTGATGTGGGGCGAGGGGCTGGGCGGGCCGGTCGGTGTGCGCCAGTACGTTGCGGCCCTGTGCCAGCGTGGCGGCGGCCAGCTGCGCCTGTTGCGCGGCATAGGCAGGGTCCCGCAAGAGCCGTTCCGCCTGCAGCGGCTGGCGCTGGTATTGCCGGCACGCGGCGATCTGCCTGGCCGTGACCGGAGACAGGCTGCCGGCGACCGCCAGCACCGGACCCGAGGCCGCTTGCAGCGGCGCGGCCGCGGCGCTTGTGCCGCCGGTTGGCATGGCGCGGGCCAGCGCCTGCTGCACGCTGCTGGGGCCGACCGCCAGCAGCGGCAGGCAGGACGCCGCGCGCCAGATGAGGCGGCCGATGATGGCCAGCTGTTCTTCGTCGACCAGATCCAGCAGCAGCGGTCCGTCGGTACTGTCGATGACCTGGTGCATCCAGTCGTCCAGCAGCGGCGCATCCGCCGCCCGCCGCAGGCGCGGGTAGGCCGTGTGCGGCAAGGAGCGGATGTCCGCCAAGCCCTGCGCCGCCAGGTGCAGGCGCAGGTCGGCCTCGTGCATGGGGGTGACGGGATGCGCGCTCATGACCGGATGGCGGTCGATGCGGTGGATCTCGGGCGCGGACCCCGCGCGCGCGAACAGCTGGGCGAAGCTGCAATAGCGGCCGATGCTGGGCTGCCCGCCCACGATAGGCACCAGCGGGTTGGGCATGTGGCGGCGCAGCTCGCGCACGGCTGCGCCGATGCTGCCCACATGCGGCGCGCTGTCGAAGGTGGAGCAGCACTTGTAGTGCAGCACGCGCACGCCCGCGCCCGCCATGTAGCGGCCCACGGCGCGCAGTTCGGCCTGCATGTCGGCCGGCGCCATGCCGCGCGCCGCGCCCGCGATGCCGATGGCGTCCAGCGGCCCGGCGCGCCCCAGTTGTTCCTGCGTGGGCACGCCCAGGAACAGCAGGCTGCGCAGGCCGGCGCGGGCGGTTTCGGCCAGCGTGTCGGTGGCGCCGGTGAAGTCGTCGCCGTACCAGCCCAGCCGCGGCCGCGTTTCTTCTTGCGCCGCTGAATTCATGCGCGGCCGCCGAAGCGCTCGATGGCGCGGCGCAGTTCCGGCGCGTTGCGCGCGTAGTCTTCCAGGCGCTCGCCGTCGCGCATGGCCTGCCAGGCCTGGCGGATGCTGAGCACGCCCGCGGCGGGGCCGTCCGGGTGGGCGAGGATGCCGCCGCCGGACATGAACAGCAGATCGTCGCTGCGCACGGCGGCCCAGGTGGCGGGCACGGTGCCGGCCCATTGTCCGGACGAGAATGCCGGCATGACGGGGTCGTCGATCCCGGGAGTCAGCGAGGCCAGGCAGTCGCGCGCCGACTCGACGACTTCGGCGTCTTCCTGGGCGAACTTGCCCTGCAGGCCGTGCACGTGCATATGGTCCACGCCGGCCAGTCGCCATAGCGTCTGGTAGGCCTGGAAGCCCACGCCCAGCAAGGGGGCACGAGACAGCGCGCCGTAGCCGTTGCGATGTCCATGCAGCGCCAGCGGCGTGCCGCGGCGCAGGGTCTGGATGGCCGAGTAGCCGCAATGGTTCAGGCTGGCCATGACGCAGGTGCCGCCTTCGCGTTCAATCAGGTCTGCGTGGCGGCGCATGGCGTCGGTTTCGTCGCTGATGTTGAACGCCACCATGACCTGGCGCCCGGTGCGTTCGCGGTGCGCGCGCACCACCGCCATGACGGCGGCGACGCGCTGGGCCAGCGGCGCGTGGGCGGGGTTGGCGCAGACCTCGTCGTCCTTGATGAAGTCCACGCCCGCGGCGCACAGCTGGGCCGCCAGGTGCGCGGTCTGTTCGGGCGACAGGCCGACGTTGGGCTTGATGATGGTGCCTATCAGCGGACCGTGGGCCACGCCGGTCAGTTGGCGCGTGCCGGCGATGCCCGCGCGCGGCATGTCGAATTGGGCGCGGTAGTTGGCCGGCAGCTCCATGCTTTCCAGGCGCAGCCCGGTGACTTCGCCCAGGTCGTACAGGTTGCCGCCTACCGTGGCAGCCAGCGTCGGCAGGTTGGCGCCGACGTTGGCGACGGGAAAGGCGATGCGCACGCGGGCGCGCTGGTAGCGGCCGGGCATACCGCCCGGCTGGCGCGCCAGCCAGGCGTTGGGCAGGCTGGGCGCGGACACGGATTCCAGGGACTCGATGGACTCGATGCGCGCGCGGGCACGGGCGCGCAGCTCGTCGGTTTCGCCCTGCACCCGGGTAAAGGTGCCGCAGGATTGCTCGCCGGCCATGATCTCCGCGACCTTTGCGGGGTCCAGCGGGGTTTCGATCAGGTAGGTGGCGCTAAACGATTGGGAATTCATGGCGGCGGTGGCGGGTAAGGGAATCAGATCCGGTTCAGGTCGGGAAAGGGGCGCACGGGGTCCTTGCCGTCCCAATCGCGGGCGCTGTCGCGGATCAGGTCGAACAGGCGGCCCTTGGGGCCGGCGACTTCGGACAGTTCGATCACGGTGCCCGGGTGGTATTCGGTGTCGAAGTAGATGAAGCGGCCTTTCTCGCCCACTTCGCCGCTCATCTTGGGCTTGAAGCCCTGCGCCAGCAGGCGCTCCAGGTCGGCGTCGTAGCTTTCGGTCCAGTAGGCCACGTGCTGCAGCCCGGTGCGGCCGGCCTGCAGGAAGTCGCGGTACATGGAGGGCACGTCGTTGCGGGTCTGGATCAGTTCGACCTGCACGAAGCCGGAGTTGGCCAGCGCTACCGAGTTGTGCGGTTCGTGGCGCGCGCCGTCGTACTGGTAGTTGACGATGGGCACGCGCGGGTTGTAGTACCAGGGGCCCACGCCCAGCGTGCTGCTCCAGTAGTCCATGGCGGCTTCGATGTCGTGCACTACATAACCGAGTTGGCGGATTTCGCCCAGGAAACGACTCATGATGGATTCTTTGCGGGAGAGGTTTGAGGATGTCGGGAGGATGCGGCCCGCTGCGGGCCGCGGATCTCACAGGAAACCGATGGAGAACCAGGGGAAGGCGGCGACGATCACCAGGCCCACCAGCAGCGCGGCGACGTAGCCCCAGATCGGGCCGATGCCTTCGTTGGGATCGACGCGGCTGATGGCGCAGGCGCCGTAGTAGCCCACGCCGAAGGGCGGCGCGAACAGGCCTATGCCCATGGCGAAGATCACGACCATGGCGTAGTGCACCTCATGCACGCCGGCCTGCGCCGCGATCGGGAACAGCAGCGGGCCGAACAGCACGATGGCGGGTATGCCTTCCAGCACGCTGCCGAGGATGATGAAGGCCACGATGGACACGGCCAGGAAGCCGTAGCTGCCACCGGGCATGCCGGCCATCAGCTTTGCCAGGTCGCCGGAGAAGCCGGACTGCGTCAGCGCCCAGGCCATGGCCGTGGCGCAGCCCACGATCAGCATGATGGCGCCCGACAACGAGGCGGTCTCGATCAGCATGGGCTTCAAGCGGGCCCAGTCGAAGCGCCGGTAGATCAGCAGGCCGACCACGGCCGAGTACACGATGCCTATGGTCGAGACCTCGGTGGCGGTGGCCACGCCTTCGACCACCGCGGCGCGGATCACGAAGGGCAGGGCCACGGCGGGCAGGGCGATGACGAAGAAGCGTCCGATCTCGCGGGCGCTGAAGCGCTGCGCCAGGCTCAGGTCTTCCTTGCGGTAACGCCACCACACCACCGAGCACAGGGCCAGGCCCAGCACCACGGCCGGCAGCAGCCCGCCGGTGAAGAGCGCGGCGATGGACACGCCCGTCACCGAGCCGATGGTGATGAGCACGATGGACGGCGGAATGGTCTCGGTCTGCGCGCCGGTGGCGGACAGCAGCGCCACCAGGTCGCCCGGCTTGGCGCCGCGCTTCTGCATTTCCGGGAACAGCACGGGCGCGATGGCCGCCATGTCGGCGATCTTGGAACCCGAGATGCCGGACACCAGGTACATCGCGCCGATCAGCACGTAGGACAGCCCGCCGCGCACGTGGCCCAACAGGCTGGCCAGGAACTGGATCATGGCGCGCGCCATGCCGGTCATCTCGATCAGCGAACCCAGGAAAATGAAGAGCGGCACCGCCAGCAGCATCAGGTGCGACATGCCCTCGTCCAGCCGGCCCACCATCACCACCATGGGCGTGTTGGTGGTCAGGGCCAGGTAGGAGAACGTGGCCAGCGCAAACGAGAACGCGATGGGCACGCCCGAGAACACCGTGGCGGCGACGATGCCCACGAAGAAGATCAGCAGGTTCAGCTTGCCCAGCGTGGCGAAGAGGGGCTGCGCCACCCAGAACAGCGCGACCACGGCCGCGGCTCCCGCCAGCGCCGCCAGCATCTGCGGCGCGGTCTGGGTGCGCAGGAGGCGCAGCAGCGCCACCACCGCCATCAGCCCCATGCCCACCGGAATCGCGGCGGCGCGCCAGGCGTTGCTCAGTTCCAGCGCGGGCGTGATGATGAAGTGTTCTTCATGCGCGTATTCCACGGCGGGCGCCAGGATCAGCGCCAGGAAGGCCAGCGACGCGGCCAGCGCCAGCGTTTCCAGCTGGGCGCGGCGCGCCGGGCTGACGTTGTTGACCAGCGCCGTCATCCGCATGTGTTCGCCGCGCCGCAGGGCGACCACCGCGCCCAGCATCGACAGCCACAGGAACAGGATGGATGCCAGTTCGTCGGACCAGACCAGCGGGCTGTGCAAGGCGTAGCGCGCCACCACGCCGGCGAACAGCACCGCGATCTCGACCAGCACGATGGCCGCGGCCACGTGTTCGACCACGCTGCCCAGCAGCGCGTCGAGCGCGCCGGCGGCGCGGCGCAAGGGGTGGGCCGGCAGCGCCTGCGGCGCGGCGTGGGGAGCGGACAGGGAGGACATGGCGCGTCCTCAGGCCAGCTTGCCGACGGCCTGCTCCAGCAGGGTCCAGGCCTCGTTGCCGAAGCGGCCCTGCCATTCCTTGTAGAAGCCTGCCGCGCGCAATTGCTCGCGGAAGCTGTCTGCCGACGGCTGGTTGAACAGCAGTCCCTTGCCCTCCAGGTCTGACTGCACCGAGGCGTTGAGCTTCTTGATGTCTTCGCGCTGGGCCAGGCCGGCCTCGTTGATGCCGCGCGCCACGACAGTCTTCAGGTCTTGCGGCAGGCCTTCCCACATGCGGCCGTTGGCGATGAACCAGTAGCCGTCCCAGATGTGGTTGGTGAGCGAGCAGTACTTCTGCACTTCGTACAGCTTGGCTACCTGGATGATGGGCAGCGGGTTCTCCTGCGCATCCACCACCTTGGTCTGCAACGACGAATAGACCTCGCTGAACTGCAGGCTGGCAGGGGCGGCGCCCAGGCCCTTGAACATGGAGATCGGCAGCGAGCTGACCGGCACGCGGATCTTCAGCCCTTCCATGTCGGCGGCGGACTTGACCGGCGCCTTGCTACTGGTGGTCTGGCGAAAGCCGTTGTCCCACATTTTTTCGAAGGCGTAGAGGCGGCGCTGCGCGATGGCGGCGCGCACGTGGGCGCCAAGCGCGCCGTCCATGGCGCTCCAGACCTGGTTGTAGTCCTTGAAGGCGAAGCCTACGGCGTTGATCGCCGCGACCGGCACCAGGGTCGCGATGACCAGCGCGGACGGGGTGAAGAAGTCGATGCCGCCCGAGCGCACCTGGGCCAGCATGTCGGTGTCCCCGCCCAATTGGTTGTTCGGGAAGATCTTGATGTCCACGCGGCCGTTGCTTTCCTTGAGGATGCGTTCGGCGGCCTCCTGGGCGCGGATGTTCAGCGGGTGCGTGACCGGCAGGTTGTTGCCGTACTTGAGCGTGTAGTCGGCGGCGCGGGCGATCAGCGGAAAGCCCGAGGCCAGGGCGACGGCGGGAACCGCGCAAAGGCGGCGCAGGGCGCTACGGCGTGTCAGCAGCTTCATGCTTGTCTCCATAATCTTGGTTATGATGTTTTTTGATGTGCCACAACAGCGCCAGTACCATGCGGCAGACTGGACAATAGTGAATCGTTGCCAACATCGTCAAACCTGATTAATGATGGATTTTGATGTGAATCGAACGCCTCCCGAACGCAAGCTGGCACGCCTGGCCGATGTGGCGGAGCGCGCTGGAGTGTCGACCGCGACCGCCGACCGGGTCCTGAATCGCAGGCCGGGCGTGCGCGCCAGCACCGCCCAGAAAGTCTTCAAGGCGGCCATCGAGCTGGATTACCTGCCGGAGCAGGAGGTCCGCGCGGCCGCGGCGCCCGAACCCTTGCGGCTGGTGTTCCTGCTGCCGCGAGGCAGCAACCGCTACTTGCGCATGCTGGGCGACACCGTCAGCTATGCTCAGGAGCACTTCGCGCCGCTCAACGCCAGGTGCCAGGTCGAGTACGTGGAGAGCTTCAATCCGGACGCGCTGGCGCAGGCGCTGGCCAAGCATGGCAAGCGCGCCGACGGCATTGCGTTCATGGCGCTGGAGCATCCCGCGGTGCGCGAGGCGGTCAACCTGCTGGCGCAGCAGGGCGTGCCGGCGGTGACGCTGATCTCCGACCTGGCCAACAGCGCCCGCGTGGCCTATGTGGGCCTGGACAACCGCGCCGCCGGGCGCACCGCGGGCTACCTGATCGCGCGCTTCATCGGGTCGCGCGCGGCGCACGTGGCGCTGATCGCCGGGTCGCGCCACTACCGCGCCCACGAAGAACGCGAAGGCGGCTTCCTGCAGCTGTACGCCGAACAGTTCCAGGCCATGCAGGTGGTGGACCTGCGCGAAGGCTACGACGACGCGCAGCGCAACTACGAACAGACCCGCCAACTGCTGGAGCAATACCCGCAGCTGGCCGGCATCTACAACATCGGCGGCGCGTCCGACGGCGTGGCGCGCGCGCTGAAGGAAGCCGGGCAGCAGCACCGGGTGGTCTTCATCGGCCACGGCCTCACGCCCGACACCCGCGCGCTGCTGATCGACGGCACCATGGACGCGGTCATCACGCAAAGCCCGATGGAGGCGCTGATGAGCTGCGTGCGCATCTTCTGCAACCTGCGCGACAAGCGCAGCCCGATGAACGGGGTGGAACTGGCGCGCAGCCAGGTGATCTTCCGGGAAAACCTGCCCTAGGCGGAAGAGTCGGGAGTAACCCTGACTGCGGGCGCGTTATGCAAACTATGCATAAGCCCGCCTGGCGCGGTCCCTATACTGCCTCGCATTCACTCTGACGGCGCGGCGGTTGCAATGGATCTACGTTGGTTCCAGGATTTCCTGACCTTGGCGGAATGCGGGCAGTTCACCACGGCGGCCGAGCTGCGGCATGTGTCGCAGTCGGCGTTCAGCCGCCGCATCCAGTCCCTGGAAACCTGGGCAGGCGCGGCGCTGATCGACCGGGGCTGCTTTCCCTTGCGGCTGACGGTGGCGGGCGAGCAATTCCGTTCCAATGCCGCCGAGATCGTGCGCAAGGTGGTGGATGCGCGCGGCGAGGCCAGCGTCACCGGACATGACGGCGCGGTCCTCAGGGTGGCGATGCCGCATTGCCTGGCGACCTCGCACTTCCCGGGGTGGTGCGTCCGCTGGAAGGAGGAGAGCGGGGTCGAGTCGCTGCGCCTGCATGTGGGCAATGTGCACGATTCGGTCGAGTGGCTGGCGGCCGGCGTGGTGGACTTGCTGGTGTGCTTTCGCCACGCCGCGGAAGACATACAGCTGGATCCGCAAGCCTATATGCGGACCGGCATGGAACCCGACTTCCTGCGCCTGTTCCGCCCCGCCGCGATGCCGGTGGACGAAACCGCGCTGTACGACGCCGATTCCCAGGCGCGTTACCCCTATGTGTCGCATGCCCAGGGCGCCTATTTCCGGCGGCTGGTAGACCTGTCTTGCGGCGACCTGTTGCAACGTCCCGTCCTGCAGCGCGTCTGCGAAACCGATTTCGTGGACGGCGCGCGCACGCTGGTCAGCGCCGGCGTCGGGTTGGCGTGGCTGCCCGAGTCCAGCGCCCGGGCGTCGGTGGACGCGGGAGAGATCGTCGCGATCAAGGACCGGCGCTGCGCCGTCCCGATGCAGATCTGCATGTATGCGCGCCGCCAGGGGCCGGCCCAGGAGCCGGTGCAGCGCGTGTTCAACCTGTATACCCAACGTTGACTGGCCGCGCCCGCCACTCCCGCCACGGGCGGGAGACGGGCGCGCTCGGCGGCGAGTCCTGCGCAGCACCCCACAAGTACATGAATCCCAAGGAGAAAAGCATGGCACTTTCCATCAAGGCATTGATCGCGGCATTGACGGTTGCAATGGCGGGCCCCGTCGCGGCCCAGCAGCTCGACGGCACGCTGAAGAAGGTCGCTGACACCGGCGCGATCACCATCGGCCATCGCGAGACCTCGATCCCGTTTTCCTACTACGACGGCAACCAGAAACCCGTCGGCTACTCCATCGACATCTGCAATCGCATCGTCAGCGCGGTGCAGGCCCGTCTGAAGCGCAGCGACATCCAGGTCAAATACCTGCCCGTCACCTCCGCCACGCGCATTCCGCTGATGGGCAACGGCACCATAGACCTGGAGTGCGCCTCGACCTCCAACACGCTGGACCGCCAGCAGCAGGTGGCGTTCTCGGTCACGACCTTCGTCACCGGCAACCGGTTCCTCAGCCAGAAGTCGTCCAAGTTGCGTTCCATCGACGACCTGAAGGGCAAGGTGGTGGCGTCGACCTCCGGGACCGCGAACATCCGTCAGATCAACGAGCTGAATGAAACGCGGGGCTTGGGCATGCGCATCGTGCCCGTGAAGGAGCACGCGGAAGGCTTTCTGATGGTGGAGACCGGCCGCGCCGCCGCCTTCGTGATGGATGACATCCTGCTGTACGGCCTGATCGCCAACGCCAAGCAGCCCGACCGTTACGAGGTGTCCGACGAGTCCCTGTCGATCGAGCCCTACGCCATCATGCTGCGCCGCGACGATCCGCAGTTCAAGGCGCTGGTGGACGACACCATCAAGACGCTCTATGCCAGCGGCGAGTTCCAGGCCCTGTACGACCGTTGGTACCGCAGCCCGCTGCCGCCCAAGGGCATCAACCTGAACGTGGCGATGAGCGAGGCGCTCAAGCGCGTGGTCGCCACTCCCACCGACTCGGGCGATCCGGCCGCCTACCGCTAGGCCCGGAACCTGCCGCAATACGCCGATGCGCGGCCCCGCCCCCGGGCCGGGACCGCGCGCGGCCTGATCATCGAGAAAAGCATGGCATATCAATGGAACTGGGGCGTGCTGCTGGCCCCGTCGCCCGATGGCGGGCAAACCTATCTGCAAACCCTGCTGGATGGATTGAGCGTGACGGTCAAGACGGCGGCGCTGGCGTGGCTGATCGCGCTGGCGCTGGGCCTGGCGGTCGGCGTGGCGCGCACGCTGCCGTATCGCGGGGTGCGCGCGGCGGCGGCCGTCTACGTGGAAGTGTTCCGGAACATCCCGCTGATCGTGCAGATGTTCCTGTGGTACTTCGTCTTGCCGGAACTGCTGCCGACGGCGGCGGGAGACTGGATCAAGCAACTGCCCGACGCGTCCTTTTACACGGCGGCGCTGGCCATCGGCATGTATATGTCGGCGCGCATCGGCGAACAGCTGCGCGCGGGGATTGAAGCGCTGCCGAAGGGGCAGCGCAACGCGGGCCTGGCGCTGGGGCTGACCTTGCCCCAGTTGTACTGGCACGTGCTGTTGCCGAATGCGCTGCGCACGGTCCTGCCCACCATGACGTCGGACTGCCTGAACACCATCAAGAACACCTCGGTGGCGCTGACCATCGGGCTGGCGGAACTGACCGCCCAGGCCCATGCGATGCAGGAGTTTTCGTTCCAGGTGTTCGAGGCGTTCCTGACCGCGACCATGGCCTATCTGGCGCTCAACCTGATTGTGATCGTGGTGATGCGGGCGCTCGAATACAAGTTGCGCATTCCGGGGCGCGCGGTCGGCGGGCGCGCGGCGAAAGGGGGCAGGGCATGACGGATTTCGACCTGCAAGCCATCGTTGACGCGTTGCCGTACCTGATCCTGTCGGGCCTGCGCTTTACCCTGCTGCTGACCTTCACGTCGACCGTGGGCGGCGTGCTGCTGGGCACCTTGCTGGCGATTGCGCGGCTGTATGGCGGCCGCCTGCTGGCGTGGCCTGCCACGGTGTACGTGAACCTGTTCCGCTCGCTGCCGCTGGTGCTGGTGATCTTCCTGATCTATTTCATCCTGCCGTATGCGCTGCAGGCGGTCACGGGGGCTGAGCGGCCCATCGTGCTGGGGGCCATGGGGTCGGCTTTCATCACTTTCATCCTGTTCGAAGCCGCGTATTTTTCCGAAATCATCCGGGCCGGGGTCGGGAGCGTGGGGCCAGGCCAGTATGCCGCCGGCAGCGCCCTGGGCCTCACGCATGCGCAAGTGCTGCGCAAGGTGATCCTGCCGCAGGCATTTCGCAACATGCTGCCGGTGCTGCTGACCCAGGTGATCGTCATCTTCCAGGAAACGGCGCTGGTCTACGTCCTGTCGCTCACGGATTTTCTGGGGGCCGCGACCAAGATCGCGCAGCGCGACAACCGCCTGGTGGAAATGTACATGCTGGTGGCGCTGGTGTTTTTCGTGATCTCGTTCACCGCCTCGCGCGGCGTGCGGGCGCTGCGCGCCCGGATCGGGGCCTGAAGCTGTTTCCATGAGGAGTCTACATACATGATCGAGATCGAACAGGTCGGCAAGCGCTACGGCGATCTGCCGGTGCTCAAGCAATGCTCGCTGCGCGTGCAGCGCGGCGAGGTCGTGGTGGTCTGCGGGCCGTCCGGGTCGGGCAAGTCCACGCTGATCAAGTGCGTGAACCGTCTGGAACCTTTCGATGCGGGCCGCATCGTGGTCGACGGCACCGACGTCGGCGCGCCCGGCACGGATCTGCCGAAACTGCGCGCCCGCGTCGGCATGGTGTTCCAGCATTTCGAGCTGTTTCCCCATCTGACGGTGCTGGAGAACGTCTGCCTGGGGCAGGTCAGCGTGCTGGGCCGCAGCCGCGCGCAAGCGCTGGAGAAGGCGGCCGCGCTGCTGGAACGCGTCGGCGTGGCGGCGCATGGCGGCAAGCACCCGGGACAGCTATCGGGCGGGCAGCAGCAGCGGGTCGCGATTGCGCGGGCGCTGGCCATGGACCCGGTGGTGATGCTGTTCGACGAGCCGACCTCGGCGCTAGACCCGGAAATGATCGGTGAAGTGCTGGACGTGATGACGGGGCTGGCGCGCGACGGCATGACCATGATGGTCGTCACGCATGAAATGGGATTCGCGCGCCGCGTCGCCGACCGCGTCGTGTTCATGGAGTCCGGCGAGATCGTCGACGATGCCAGCGCCGCGGCGTTCTTCGGCAACGCCGCGTCGGCGCGTTCGCGAGCTTTCCTGTCCCGCATCATCAGCCACTGATTTCCTTCACTCCACCTAGGCATCCATGTCTTCCATTTTCCATATCAACGGCAATCTTGTTCCGGCCGAGCAGGCCGTCATCCCGGCGCTGGACCGGGGCTTTCTTTTCGGCGACGGCGTCTATGAGGTGATCGCGGTAATCGACGGCCTGCTGCTGGAGTTCGAGCGGCACGCCGCCCGCCTGGCGCGCAGCCTGGCCGAAGTCGGCATCCGCAATCCGCTGCCGCGCGACACGCTGCTGGCGCGTTGCCGCGAACTGGTGCTGCGCAACGGCCTGCGCGAGGGGTCCGTCTATGTGCAGGTGACGCGCGGCACGGACAGCAAGCGCGATTTCGCCTTTCCCGCCGACGTCGAGCCCACCGTGATGATGTACGTCAGCGAGAAGTCCTTGCGCGTCAATCCGCTGGCGGAATCTGGCGTGCGGGTGGCCAGCGTGCCGGACATGCGCTGGCAGCGGCGCGACATCAAGAGCGTGTCGCTGATCGCCCAGGTGCTGGCCAAGCAGGCCGCGCAGGCCTCGGGCGCGTTCGAGGCGTTGATGGTCGATGCCGACGGTGTGGTGACGGAAGGCGCCTCGTCGAGCGCGCTGCTGGTCGACGCGCAAGGACGGATCGTGGTGCGGCCCTTGTCGCGCGAGATACTGCCGGGCTGCACGCGCGCGGCGGTGCTGGCGCTGGCCGCCAAGCGCGGGGTGGCGGTGGAGGAGCGCAAGTTCACGCTGGACGAATGCCGGCGGGCGACGGAGCTGGTGTTGACGTCGGCGCTGCATTTCGTGCTGCCGGTCATCGAGCTGGACGGCCAGCGCGTCGGCACGGGCCAGCCCGGACCCGTGTGCCGCGAGCTGCGGCAGCTCTACATGGAGTACGCGCTGGCTTGCGCGCTGTAGCGGCGCGCGAGCCAGGGCGGGCGTATGATTCCGCATAAGGGCTCGCACCCCGTCCGGCAATGGCCGGCACGCCATTGCCTATCTCATCGTATGGTTGGTCTACATCGGCCGCCCGGGCCATTCCGCGGGCGGCCGTGAAGGCGTTGCGCCATGGATCGCTTCCCGTCCGCTGTCCGCGTGGATGGCCCGGACCGGCCCAAGCCAGGCATCAAGGTCCGGTCACCGGCGCGTCACCACGATCTCCAGGTATTCGCTGGGTACGACCATCGCGCTGTCGCCGGAGCGGTTATACCGGTCTATCTGCACCATGAGATCGCTGGTCAGCGCGGCTTGGGCGGCCGGATCCAATGCGCCAAACGCCTTGAGCAGGGGGCCGTAGTAGGTCTTGAAGACCTGCAGCCAGTGTTCCGGGGAGCGGTAGCGGAACACGAAGTGGCGGGGCTGGGTCTGGATCGACGAGGCGTGCGGACCGAACATTTCCTCGATGCGCGCGCGGGTGCCCCAAAGCGCCGGCGACTTGACGCCGGCGGGCGGCGGCAGATGCTTGCCTATGGTCTTGAAGACCTGGCCGATGAAGCCTTCGGGGGTCCAGTTGGCCAGGCCGATCTTGCCGCCGGAGCGGCAGACGCGGACCAGTTCGGCCGCCGCCTGGTCCTGGTCGGGCGTGAACATCACGCCGAAGGTCGAGACGACCGCGTCGAATCCGCCATCCGGGAACGGCAGGGCCTCGGCGTCGGCTTCCTGGAACTCCATTTTCAAGTGCTCGGCGGCGGCGCGTTCGCGGCCGCGGCCCAGCAGCGCCGGCACGTAGTCGGTCGAAACGACATCGCACCAGCGGCGGGCGGCGGCCAGCGAGGCATTGCCGTTGCCAGCGGCGACATCAAGCACCTTCTGTCCGGCGCGGACATCCAGCGATTCGCACAGCTGTTCTCCTACGATCTGCAGCGTGGTGCCGACTACGGCATAGTCCCCGGAAGCCCAGGTGCCTTGCTGGCGTGTCTTCAAGGCGGCCAGGTCGGGCTGCGCGGAGTCGCGCACGGGGCTGGTGGCGAGGGAGGAAATGGACATGGTCTGTCTCCGTTAAGGCTCTGTGTATGCGGCAGCGCGCGATACCGGCCTGCCGGGGAATCGCAACCGGCGCCGCGCAGGCTTGCGCGCACCGTGCATCCCGAGATCCAAGTTAAGAGCGGGCCATGGAGGCGGGCGTGGTAGCGGGCGTGGAATCGGCCGAGGGTTCGGCCGGCCCCGCGCGGCCGGCCGGTTCCGTCCCCGGCGGCGAGGTCCGGCTGCGCCTGCTCGGACCCATGGCGATCAGCCGGGCGGGCGCGGCCTTGTCGCTGCCGCCGTCGCGCAAGCTGCGCGCGCTTGTCGCCTATCTGGCGCTTGCCCCGCAGCCCGTGCAGCGCGCGCATCTGTGCGAACTGCTGTGGGACGTTCCGAACGATCCGCGCGGCGAACTGCGCTGGTGCCTCAGCAAGGCCCGCGCGCTGCTGGACGAGCCCGGCCGGCGCAGGGTCGAGACGGCGCAGGATACGGTGAGGCTGGACCTGGCCGACTGCCATGTGGATGCCATCGAAATCGGCAGCGCGATGCAGCAGGGCATCGCCCAGCTGGACTGCGGGCGGTTGCAAGCGCTGGCCGGGCTGTTCGCGGGTGATTTCCTCGAGGGGCTGGAGATCGACCGCAATCCCTTCTTCAACAACTGGCTGACCGCGCAGCGCCGGCGGCTGAGAGCCTGCCATGCCGCCGTCCTGGAGCATTTGGCGGCCAGGCTCCCGGCAGCGTCAGGCGATACCTTCGCCTGCCTGGACAAGTGGCTGCAGCTCGCGCCCTTCGACCGGCGTGCGCACGAGCTGTTGCTGGGCCTGCTGGCGCAGCGCGGCCAGTGGCGCGAAGGCGAGGAGCATCTGGCCGCCGCGGTGCGGGCCTTCGAGGCGGACGGGTTGGACTGGCGGCCCTTGCGCGACGCGTGGCGGGCGTTGAGGGGGCGGACCGGCCAGGCGCCGCAGCCGGAGGCCGCGCCAGGAGAGCCGCCCGAGGAGCCGCCCGCGCAGCGCGGGGGCCGCGCCTCGATCGCGGTGATGCCGTTCGTGGACCGCTCGGCGCAGGCCGGCGTGCGCGGCGGGCTGGCCGATGGCCTGGCCTATGACATCATCGCCCGGCTGGCCAAGCTGCGCAGCCTGTTCGTCATAGCGCAAGGCACGGTGTTCGCGCTGGACCAGCGCAACGTGGGGCCGGACGAGGCCGGCCGCACGCTTAATGTGGACTATGTGGTGAGCGGGTGGCTGCAGCGCCGGCAAGACCGCATCGCCGTGGCCGTTGAACTCATAGAAGCCCGGACCGCGCGCATCGTGTGGGCGGATGTCTACGACCGCGAACTGGACGATGCCTTGCTGGCCCTGGATGAAATCGGCAACCGGATCGTGGCCGCCGTCGACATCGAAATCGAGGCCGCCGAGCGCAACCGCGCCATTCTGAAGCCGCCGAACTCCCTGGACGCCTGGCAGGCCCATCACCGCGGCCTGTGGCATATGTACCGCTTCAACCGGGCCGACAACGAGCAGGCGCGGCACTTTTTCGAGATGGCCTTGCGGCTGGACCCGACGTTCTCGCGGGCCTACGCGGGCCTGTCGTTCACCCATTGGCAGGACGCTTTCCAGCGCTGGGGCGAGCAGGCGCCGGCCATCGACCTGGCGTTCGAAGCCGCCGGCCAGGGCCTGATCGCCGACGACCGCGACCCGGCGGCGCATTGGGCCATGGGCCGCGCGCTATGGCTGCGCGGCAGCCAGGATCAGTCGCTGGCCGAGTTGACGCGCGCCGTGGACCTGAGCCCGAACTTCGCGCTGGCGCACTACACCCTGGGCTTCGTCCACTGCCAGTCGGGCGACGCCGAGGCCGCGATAGGCTCGTCCGACCATTCACGCGAACTGAGTCCCTACGACCCGCTGCTGTTCGGCATGCTGGCCGTGCGCGCCCTGGCGCTGGTGCGCCTGGGCCGGTTCGAGGAAGCCGCCGGCTGGGCGCTGAAGGCGGCGGCCCGCCCCAACGCCCACGTGCACATCCTGGCGATCGCGGCCTGCTGCCTGGCGATAGCTGGCAAGGACGATGAAACCTCCGGCTTGCTGGCCGCGATACGCAAGACGCATCCCGCATATCGCGTGGACGACTTCCTGGCGGCCTTCCGCCTGGCCGGCGATGCCGAAGCGCTGTTCAGGGCGGGCGCCCGGCGCATCGGACTGGGCTGAGCCGGGGGGCGGCGCGTTTCAGGCGATCTCCACCGCATCGCCGTTCAAGCGCGCCAGCCAGGTCCGCAGCCGCTGCTCCGGGTATTGCACGCATACCCCGTCGGCAAGCCGGAAGTGCTGCTTGTACAGCGGCGAGGCCACGATGAGTTCGCCGCCCACGTGGCCGACGATGCCGCGGCCGATGACGTTGGCGCCGGACTTGGGGTCGCGGTTATCGATGGCATAGACGCCGTCGCCGGCGGCTTGCGGCACGTAGAACAAGGCGACCTGCGCGCCATCCACCAGCGCCACCACGCCGGAATTGGGCACCAGATCCTGGCGCCGGCATACCGGCCGCCAGTCTTGGGGTTCGCGGATCAGGGCGTCCATCAGGCAATCTCCTCGGTGATGGCGATGACGCGGGCGGGAGCGGGCCGGGGCTGGCCGCGTTCCTGCACGAACTGGATGCCGGGGTCGGCGCTGGCGTCGTTGACGAAGGTGCGGAAGCGCTTGAGCTTTTCCGGATCGTTCAGCGCGTTGGCCCATTCGCATTCGTAGCGATCGACCACCAGCTGCATCTGCGCTTCCAGCTCGGCGCACAGGCCCAGGCTGTCCTCCAGCACCACTTGCTTCAGATAGTCCAGGCCGCCCTCGAGCGATTCGCGCCACACCGAAGTGCGCTGCAGCTTGTCGGCGGTGCGGATGTAGAACATCAAGAGGCGGTCTATGGTGCGGATGAGGGCGGCGTCGTCCAGGTCGGTGGCGAACAGTTCCGCGTGGCGCGGGCGCATGCCGCCATTGCCGCAGACGTAGAGGTTCCAGCCGTTTTCGGTGGCGATGACGCCGATGTCCTTGCTTTGCGCCTCGGCGCATTCGCGGGTGCAGCCGGACACGGCGAACTTCAGCTTGTGCGGCGAGCGCAGGCCCTTGTAGCGGTGCTCGATGTCCAGCGCCATCTTGACGCTGTCCTGCACGCCGTAGCGGCACCAGGTGCTGCCGACGCAGGACTTCACGGTGCGAGTGGATTTGCCGTAGGCATGGCCGGTCTCGAACCCGGCGGCGATCAATTCCGCCCAGATGTCCGGCAGTTCATGCAGCTGCGCGCCGAACAGGTCGATGCGCTGGCCGCCGGTGATCTTGGTGTACAGCTGGTACTTCTTGGCGACCGCGCCGATGGCGATCAGGCCGTCGGGCGTGATCTCGCCCGCGGGGATGCGTGGCACGACCGAGTAGGTGCCGTTCTTCTGCATGTTGGCCATGAAGGTGTCGTTGGTGTCCTGCAGCGGCACCAGGTGGGGATCCTGGATCGGGCGGTTCCAGCAGGAGGCCAGGATGGAGCCCACCGCGGGTTTGCAGATGTCGCAGCCCTGCTGGCCGCGCCCGTGGCTGGCCAGGAGCTCGTCGAAGGATTCGATGCCGCTGACGCGCACGATGGCGTACAGCTCCTGGCGGGTGTGAGGGAAGTGTTCGCAAAGGCTCTTGTCCACGGCCACGCCGCGGCTGGCCAGTTCGTGCTCGACCACCTGCTTGAGCAGGCTGGCGCAGCCGCCGCAGCCGGACGCGGCCTTGGTGCAGCTCTTGACCGCGCCCAGGTCCGCGCAGCCGCCGTCGATCGCGGCGCAGACCGCGCCCTTGCTCACGTTATGGCAGGAACAGATGGTGGCGGCGGCGGGCAGCGCATCCACGCCCAGGAGCGGCGCACCCTGGCCCTGCGGCAGGATCAGGCTGGCCGGGTCGGCGGGCGTCGCGCTGCCGTTCTGCACGTATTGCAGCAGCGTGTCGTAGTAGCTGTTGTCGCCCACCAGCACCGCGCCCAGCACGCGCTTGCCGTCGGCCGACACCACCAGGCGGCGGTAGCCGGCGCCGGCCTCGTCGATGTAGCGGTAGCTGCGCGCGCCGGGCGTGGCGCCGTGGGCGTCGCCGATCGAACCCACGTCCACGCCCAGCAGCTTGAGCTTGGTGGACATGTCGGCGCCGCTGAACGCCTGATCGGCGTTGCCGCAAAGCGCAGCCGCCACCGTGCGCGCCATCTGATAACCAGGCGCCACCAGCCCGAACACGCTGCCGTTCCAGGCCGCGCATTCGCCGATGGCGTAGATGTTTTCATCGCTGCTGCGGCATTGGTCGTCGATGGCTACGCCGCCGCGCTCGGCCAGCGTCAGCCCGGCCTTGCGCGCCAGCGCCACCTGCGGCCGGATGCCGGCCGAAAACACGATCAGGTCGGTTTCCAGCGGGGCGCCTTCGGCAAAGCGCATGCGGTAGCGGTACTGCGTGCCGGGCTTGATGTCCTGGGTGGCGCGCGACAGGTGCACGCCCACGCCCAGCGCCTCGATGCGCGCCTTGAGCGCCGCGCCGCCTTGCTCGTCCAGCTGCACCGGCATCAGGCGCGGCGCGAACTCGACCACGTGGGCCTCCAGGTTCAGCGACTTCAGCGCATGGGCGGCTTCCAGCCCCAGCAGGCCGCCGCCCACCACCACGCCGCGGCGCGCGCCGCGGGCGGCCTCGCGGATCAGGTCCAGGTCGTCGAGCGTGCGGTACACCAGGCGCGATGCGCCTTCCGCGCCCGTGATCGGCGGCACGAAGGGATAGGAGCCCGTGGCAAGTATCAGCTTGTCGTAGGCGCTGCGGCCGCTGGCGGTCACGATTTCGCGCTGGCGGCGGTCGATCTCCAGCACGGGTGTGCCCAGGTGCAGGGTCACGCCTTCGTGTTCATACAGCGCGGCATCGCCCAGCGCCATCGATTCCGCGTCGCGCCCGTTCAGGTATTCGGACAGGTGCACGCGGTCGTAGGCGCGGCGGCTTTCCTCGCCGTAGACGTGGATGCGGTAGCGCGCAAGCGCGCCGCCGGCGATGAGTTGCTCGACGCAATGGTGACCCACCATGCCGTTGCCGATGACGACGAGGGTCTGCAGAGAATCGGATGCGGCCGCTACTTTCATGGGATGTCCCCGGGGCTTGGGTATTCGGGTTTCAGAAAACGCAATGGCGCCCTGGACCTTGCGGTCGGGGCGCCATTGCCGTTGCTGCTCAAGTTGTCTCGCCAGCCTTGCGGCCCGCGCATGAACCATCAAGCAAAGTCTGTGCCAGGGATGCCGATGACCATCGGCGCGCGCGGATCTTCATAGGGGAAGCGGACCCAGAATGGCTTTTGGCGCGCGCGTCGCGCGCCGCGCAGCTGCAGCCGGCGTGCGTCAAGGCGGTGCATATTGCCGTGCGTCGCTGCACCCGTTTGGCGCAGCGGATGGACCTAGGCAAACGCCGCCTGGACGGCGGCGAAGGCCGCTGCGACCAGGGGATCGTCGCGGCGGGAGGCCTGGGTGATGAAGGCGAGTTCGGCCTGGATCGCCAGCCCCTTGACCAGCACCAGCCCGCTGGCCTGGGACTCGCGCAGCGCGATCGAGTCGCGCGCCAGCGACAGGCCCACGCCCGAACGCACCAGGTCCAGCATCGAGGCTTCCTGGTCCACTTCGGCCACGGCGTTGGGCGCGGCGCCCAGCGCGTCGAACTTATCCGACAGCAGCCTGTGGTGCACCGAATCCGGCGGCGTCCAGATCCAGGGCAGGGCGGCGATCGCGGCCCAGTCGCGGCCGGCCACCTGCGCGCCCCAGCCCTTGGGGGCGACGACGAAATAGGCGAAGGAGGCGAGCGGCAGCGCCTCGAGCCCGGCGGGAGCCGCGTCGCGCCCTTGCGGCCCGAGGGAAAAGCCCACGTCCAGCTCGCCCGCCCGCACCTGTTTCGCCACCGATCCGGACATGCCGTGGCGCAGGGTGGGGCGGATCTTGGGGTAGTGCTCCACCAGGTATTGCAGCGTGGCGCCCAGGCGCAGGAATTCGGGATCGAGGATGGTGCCGATGCGCAGATCGCCCTGGACGGTGTCGCGCAAGGCGCCCAGGGCGCGCTGGAAGTCGTCGAGGGCGTCCAGGATGCGCTGCGCCGAGGGCAGCAGCGCGCGGCCGTCGGCATTGGGCGCCAGGCCCTGCGCCGTGCGCGAGAACAGGGTCAGGTCCAGCGCTTCCTGGAAATTCTTCAGCTGCAGGCTGAGCGCGGGCTGGGTCAGGTGCAGATGTTCGGCCGCGCGCGTCAGGTTGCCCTCGCGGGCCACGGCGGCAAAAGTGCGGATGTGCTTCAGGTCCATGGGGCGGTTCCCGGAGTAGGCGGCCAGCAAAAGGGGCTGAGCATTATTTAAGTTGCTTATAAACCGTTTTTCAACAATTCATTGGACAGTTCCGCCCGGCTGCGCGAGAGTCACGGTAGATGCCCGGCGCGTGCAAGGTCGCCAGAGCCGGGTCGGCTCACCCAGTCCGCAGGCGTACCGCCCCGGCAAGAAGATAAGAAGAGCTTATGGAGACATACGACTACATCATCGTCGGTGCGGGCTCGGCCGGCTGCGTGCTGGCCAACCGCCTGAGCCGCGACCCCGCCCTGCAGGTGCTGCTGCTGGAGGCGGGCGGGAACGACAACTACCACTGGATCCATATCCCGGTCGGCTACCTGCATTGCATCGGCAACCCCAGGACGGACTGGATGTACCGCACCGAGGCGGAAGCCGGTCTGGGCGGCCGTTCCCTGATCTACCCGCGCGGCCGCGTGCTGGGCGGCAGTTCATCGATCAACGGCATGATCTACATGCGCGGCCAGCGCCAGGACTACGACGACTGGGCCGAACTGTCCGGCGATCCCGCCTGGGGCTGGGACCAGGTGCTGCCGGTGTTCAAGCGCAGCGAGGACTATCACCGCGGCGCGAACGAATTCCATGGCGCAGGCGGCGAATGGCGCGTGGAATCGCAGCGCCTGCGCTGGGACATCCTGGAAGCTTTCGCCGGCGCGGCCGAGCAGGAGGGCATTCCGCGCGTGCAGGACTTCAACCGCGGCGACAATTTCGGCTGCGGCTATTTCGAAGTGAACCAGCGCGGCGGCTGGCGCTGGAATACCTCCAAGGCATTCCTGCGGCCGGTGCAAAAGCGCCCGAACTTGCGCGTGATGACCGGCGCCCATGCCGAGCAACTGGTATTCGAGGGCAAGCGCTGCGTCGGCGTGCAACTGCGCCGCAACGGCCAGAGCGCGACCTTGCGCGCGCGCCGCGAAGTGGTGCTGGCGGCAGGCGCGGTCAATACGCCGCATCTGCTGGAACTCTCCGGCGTGGGCGAGCCCGCGCGCCTGCGCGAAAGCGGCATCGCCTTGCATCATGCCCTGCCGGGCGTGGGCGAGAACCTGCAGGACCACCTGCAACTGCGCGTCATCATCCAGGTGCAGGGCGTGAAAACGCTGAACCGCATCGCCTCCACCTGGTTGGGCAAGGCCGGCATCGGCCTGGAGTACCTGCTCAAACGCAGCGGCCCGATGAGCATGGCGCCGTCGCAGCTGGGCGCGTTCGCCAAGTCCGATCCGGGCCAGGCGCGCGCCAACGTCGAATTCCACGTGCAGCCGCTGTCGCTGGGCGCCTTTGGCGAGCCGCTGCATGGTTTTGACGCCTTCACCGCCAGCGTGTGCAATCTGCGGCCGACCTCGCGCGGCAGCGTGCATGCGCAGGGGCCCCAGGGAGCGCCCGCCATCACGCCCAGGTATCTGAGCACCGACGAAGACCTGCGCGTGGCGGCCGACTCGATCCGCCTGGTGCGGCGGATCGCGGCGGCGCCGGCCTTGCAGCGCTACCAGCCGCAGGAATGGCTGCCGGGGCCTGCGTTCCAGACGGACGCCGAGCTGCGGGAAGCGGCCGGCAAGATCGGCACCACCATCTTCCATCCGGTGGGGACCTGCGCCATGGGACGCGACGCGGACGGCGGGGCGGTGGTGGACGCGCGGCTGCGCGTCCACGGCCTGGAAGGCCTGCGCGTCGCCGACGCCTCGGTGATGCCTTTGATCACGTCGGGCAACACCAATTCGCCGACCATCATGATCGCGGAGCGGGCTGCCGACATGATCCGCGAGGATGCCGCGGCGCGCTGAAACGACGCCGGGCGCCGCAGAAAAGAAAGCCGCCCTCTTGGGGCGGCTTGCTGGCGATGGCGTCACTGCCTTCAGCGCAGCGAGCGGTACATCTCCTGGCGTTGCGGGTGGGTCAGCATCACTTGCCAGAGCTGGCCCTCACGCGAGCGGAAGAAGCCCGCGCAGCACATCAGGTAGTACTTCCACATGCGGTAGAAGCGGTTGCCATAACGCGATTCCAGGCCGGGCCAGGCGCGCTCGAAGTTGTCCCACCAGGCCATCAGGGTGCGGTCGTAATCCGCGCCGAAGTTATGCCAGTCTTCAATGATGAAGCGGCTTTCCACGGCGGTGGCGATCTCCCGGGCCGATGGCAGCTTGCCGTTGGGAAACACGTAGCGGTCGATCCAGGGATCGGTGCTCTGGCTGGTGGCGGCGATGCCGATGGTGTGCAGCAGGAACACGCCGTCCGGCGCCATCAGGCGCTGCACGTTGCTGAAGTAGGTGTCGTAGTTCTTGGGGCCGACGTGCTCGAACATGCCCACCGACACCACCTTGTCGAAGCTGCCCTGCAGGTCGCGGTAGTCCTGCAGCAGCAGTTGCACCGGCAGGCCCTTGACCCGTTCCTGCGCCAGCGCCAACTGCTCCTTGGACACGGTCACGCCCGTGACCTTGACGCCGTAGCGTTCGGCGGCGAAGCGCGCCAGCCCGCCCCAGCCGCAGCCGATATCCAGCAGCGTTTCGCCTTCGCGCAGCTGCAGCTTGCGGCAGATCATCTCCAGCTTGGCCAGCTGCGCCTCTTCCAGCGTCTGGGCGTTTTCCCAGTAGGCGCAGGAATAGATCATGCGGCTGTCCAGCATGGCCTCGAACACGTCGTTGCCCGCATCGTAGTGCTGTTCGCCGACCTCGAACGCGCGGTGCTTGGACTGCAGGTTGAAGAGCTTGTGGCGCAGGTGTTCGGCGATCAGCTTGACGCGCGCCAGGCCCAGCGCCGCCGACCCCATGTCCGCGCGCAGCAGGCGGGTGAACAGTTCGTCGAGCTGGTCGCAGTCCCATTCGCCGTCCATGTAGGATTCGCCCAGGCCCAGCGACCAGCTGGCGAAGACGCGGTCGTACATATGCTTGTCATGAACCTGGATGTCCCAGGGGCGGTTGCCGTTGATGCGGACGTCGGCCCGGGCCAGGATGTCCTGGAGCACTTTGGGAGGTTCGGGGGGAGGGGAACTGGCGGATTGATGGCCGGTGGCGGCCAGCGGCGAGGAAGGACTGCTCTGCTGCATACGGACTCCATATCAATTTTGGGATGACTGATCTGGCAATGCTTGAAACTTCCGACTCTGATCCTAACAGGTCCGCAACTCCAATTTAATGATTGGATCGCCTCGATAGGCAATGGCAATTCCGCGGCGGCGGCGATCCGGATGCCAGGATCGTAGCGACGACCGGGCCGATAGTCCAGAACCCCACGGCCGGGGTGTTGCGGCGGCGCAGCCCGCCGTCCTATAAGATACCGGCCTGGCGCGCCTTCGCCATGGCGCGCAACGACTTGTGGAGTGTATCGATGGTGGACGCCAGCCTGGAACCCCGTTTGGATTTCGTCACATGCGCCAGCCCGGCGGGACTGCACCGCATGGCCTACTGGGAATGGGGCGACCCGGCCAACGACCAGGTGCTGGTCTGCGTGCACGGACTGACCCGCAGCGGGCGGGACTTCGATACGCTGGCGCGGAGGCTGGCGGGGCGTTATCGCGTGGTCTGCCCGGACGTGGTGGGACGTGGCCGCTCCGACTGGCTGGCCAATCCCGCGTTTTACACGGTGCCGCAGTACGTCTCGGACATGGTGACCCTGCTTGCGCGCCTGAAGCCGGCGCGGCTGGCCTGGGTGGGGACGTCGATGGGCGGCCTGATCGGCCTGGCGCTGTCGGGCGCGGCCGTGTTCGCGCGCGCCATGCTGGCCATGCGTCCGCACGCGGGCATGCTGCCGCCCGAGCAAGGCTTCCATCTCGACAAGCTGGTGCTCAATGACGTCGGGCCGCGCCTGGAGACGGGCGCCCTGGCGCGCATCGGCCAGTACGTGGGCGAACCCGGCGAGTTCGCGAGCTTCGAAGAGGCCGTGGCCACCATGCGCGCCAACTCCACCACGTTCGGCCCGCATACCGACGCGCAGTGGGCGGACTTGGCGCGCTATCTGTATCCCCGGCAGGGCGATAAGTGGGTCAAGCATTACGACCTGGCGCTGTCGCAGGCCCTGGCCGCGCAGACCCCCGAGGAACTGGCGGCCGGCGAACAGATCCTGTGGCGTTCGTATGATTCCCTGCCGTGCCCCGTGCTGATCGTGCGCGGCGCGGAATCCGACTTGCTGACGCGCGCCACCGTCGAGGAAATGCTCAAGCGCAATCCGCGCGCACAGGCCCATGAAGTGGCCGGCGTGGGCCATGCGCCCACCTTGATCTCGGACGAGCAGGTGGATCCGGTCGCGTCCTTTCTGCTGTCCTGACCGCGCCGTAAACAGGGGACGGCTCGGCGCTATCCACGCTGCCGGGCCTTCTCTACAATAGCTGGATGAACGCGCGCACACTGAACATCGATCTGCATTGCCATTCCACCGTCTCGGACGGCTCGCTCGCGCCGCGCGACGTGGCGCAGCGCGCGCATGCCAACGGCGTGGACGTATGGGCCTTGACCGACCACGACGAAATCGGCGGCGTGGCCGAAGCGGCGCGCGCGGCGCGCGAGCTGGACATGGACTTCGCCACCGGCGTCGAGATCTCCGTGACCTGGGCCGGCGTGACCGTGCATATCGTGGGCCTGCGCTTCGACCCCGAGAACGCTGCCCTGATCGAAGGCCTGCGCAAGACCCGCTCCGGCCGCGCCGAACGCGCCAAGCGCATCGGCGAACGCCTGGCGGAAATGGGCATGCCCGGCGCCTATGAAGGCGCGCTGCCGTTCGCAGGCAACCCCGAACTCATCAGCCGCACGCACTTTGCGCGCTATCTGGTCGAAGCCGGTTATTGCCCCGACGTGCAGACCGTGTTCACCAAGCATTTGGGCGATGACCGCCCGGGCCACGTGCCCATGCAGTGGGCCACGCTGGCGGAAGCCGTGGGCTGGATCCGCGGCGCGGGCGGCATCGCCGTCATCGCGCATCCCGGCCGCTACAAGTACACGCCGCTGCAGTTTGCCGCGCTGTTCGACGAATTCCTGCAGCTGGGCGGCCTGGGCATCGAGGTCAACACCGGCAGCCATACCCCGGAAGAGGCCCGCTATTATGCGGATGTGGCGCGCCGCTATGGATTCCTGGCGTCGCGCGGTTCGGACTTCCATAGTCCGAAGGAAAGCCGGGTGGACCTGGGCCGCTTGCCGGCGCTGCCGCCCGACCTCAAACCGGTCTGGCACGACTGGTTCTGACGCAGGCGGCGGCCATGCCGCCAGCCCTTGCACACGATCGACTGTAATCGCGCCCGACCGGCGCAACCGCCATGAACAAAGCCTTTGTCAAAGAGTCGGACAACGAGGACGACGACGATCTGCCGCAAGCCCAGGCCCTGCCTGCCGGCACCAAGAACTACATGACGCCCGGCGGCTATGAGCGCCTGCGCGGCGAACTCACGCACCTGATGAACGTGGAGCGTCCTTCCGTGGTGCAGGTGGTGTCGTGGGCCGCGTCCAACGGCGACCGTTCCGAGAACGGCGACTATCTGTACGGCAAGAAGCGCCTGCGCGAAATCGACCGCCGCATGCGCTTCTTGACCAAGCGGCTGGATATCGCCGAAGTGGTCGATCCGGCCGCGCAGCCCAACCGCGACCAGGTCTTCTTCGGCGCCACGGTGCTGTATTCCGACAAGGCCGGCGAGGAACACAACGTGACCATCGTCGGTGTCGACGAGGCCGAGCCGCTGGCGGGCAAGATCAGCTGGATTTCGCCGGTGGCGCGCGCGCTGATCAAGGCCAAGGAAGGCGACACCGTGGTGCTGCGCACGCCCGGCGGGATCGAAGAGCTGGACATCCTGGAAGTCAGCTATCCCGCATAAAAGAAAACGGGCGCCAGCTTGTGGCCGGCGCCCGTTGGTGGGCGGGATCTGACGTCCCTGCCTCGGTTGGCGGCTTGCGCCGCCGTTCCCCTGGGGCTTGCTGCTTGTTCTTTGCGGCCTACTTCTTGCGATTGGCGATCGACTTTTCAGCCAGGTTCACCAGGTCTTCGCCGATCTGCTTCTTCCACTTGTCATAGACGGGCTTGGTCACCTTGACGAAGGCCTCGTGGTCCGCCTGCGACAGCGAGGTCACGGTCACGCCGTGGCCCGCGATCTCCTTCAGCAGCGACGGGTCTTCAGGCGTCACGCCCTTGCGCGCGATCACGATCTGCTGCTTGCCGGCGTCCAGCGCGGCCTGGCGCACGATGTCGCGGTCCTTTTCGGACCAGGAATTCCAGACCTCGCGGTTGACCACGAAGATCAGCGGATCGGCCACGTAGTTCCACAGCGTCAGGTATTTCTGGCCCACGGTGTAGAGTTTGGAACCGGTGTAGATCGACAGGGGATTTTCCTGGCCGTCCACCGCGCCGCTGGCCAGCGCCGGCTGGGCATCGGCCCAGCTCATCTGCGTGGGGTTGGCGCCCAGCGCGGTGAAGGTGTCGATGTACAGCGGCGAGCCCACCACGCGCAGCTTCAGGCCCTTCATGTCCTCGGGCTTCTTGATCTCGTGCTTGGAGTTGCTCAGCTGGCGGTAGCCGTTTTCACCCCAGGCCAGCGGCACCACGCCGGCCTTCTCGATGAGCTTGAACATTTCCTTGCCCACGTCGCCCTGCACCAGCGCATCGATGGCGGCGTAGTCGGGCATCAGGAAGGGCAGGGAGAACAGGTTCAGCTGCTTGACCTGCGGCGACCAGTTGATGGTGGAGCCCACGGCCATGTCGATCACGCCCTGGCGGATGGCGGTGAATTCGCGCGTCTGGTCGCCCTGGACCAGCGAGGTGCCGGGATAGACCTTGATGTTGATGCGGCCCTGCGTGCGCTCGCGCACCAGGTTTGACCAGATTTCAGCGCCCTGGCCCCACGGGAAGGTGGTGCCGACCACGATGGAGAGCTTGTATTCGGGCTTGTAGTTCTGCGCATGCGCAGGCGCCATGCCGACGACGGCCGCCGCGCACAGGGCCGCTCCGATCAGGTTGCGGAATTTCATGTTGCGTCTCCTCTCTTTGCGTGTCTGTTGTTGTAGTGAATACCGGTACCGCCGGCCTTGGGGTCGCCCCTTGGGGGCGTCCTGTTTGGCCCTTTCAATAACCCAGCTTCTTGGGCAGCCACAGCGCCAGCTGCGGGAACACCAGCACCGCGACCAGCACCAGGAACATCGCGCCCAGCAGCCACACCACCCAGCGCACCGTCGACTCCATCGGCACGCGCGCGATGCGGCACGACACCATCAGGTTCACGGCCAGCGGCGGGGTGAACTGGCCCAGGGCGACCTTCAAGGTCAGGATCACGCCGAACCACACCGGATCCCAGCCATAGGCGTTGGCGATGGGCATGAGCAGCGGCACGAAGATCAGGAAGATGGAGATGCCGTCCAGGAACATGCCTACCGTCATCAGCAGCAGGATCAGCAGCGCCAGCACACCCCATTCGCCCAATCCGGAGTTGACGATGGCGTGGGTGATGGGATCGATCACGCTCAGGGTGGAAAGCGCCCAGGCGAAGATGCCGGCCAGCGTGACCACCAGCATGATGACGGCGGACAGCTCGGCGGCTTCGCGCAGGATGGTGTACAGGTCGCGCAGCTTGATGGTGCGGTGGATGAACATGCCCACGAACAGGCCGTAGAACACCGCGCCCACGGCCGCTTCGGTAGGCGTGAACCAGCCCATGCGCATGCCGCCCAGGATCAGCACCGGCGCGGCCAGGCCCCATGAGGCTTCGCGCAGGCTGGCCCAGAAAGGCGGGCGGGGCAGGTGGGCTTCCAGCGCGCCCATCTTGTACTTGCGCGACAGCCAGACCGCCGGAATGATGAGCGCGAAGCCGGCCAGGATGCCGGGGATCATGCCGGCGGCGAACAGCGCCGGCACCGATGCGCCAGGCACCAGCACCGAGTAGATGATGAAGGCCACCGAGGGCGGGATCAGGATGTCCGTGGCGGCGCCGGCCGCGACCACGGCTGCCGAGAACGAGCCCGGATAACCGGCGCGGGACATGGCGGTGATCATCACCGCGCCCACCGCGGCGGCGCAGGCCGGGCCGGAGCCGGAGATGCCGCCCAGGAACATGGCCACGGCGATCGATACCAGCGGCAGCATGCCCGGGCCGCGGCCGACGATGGCGATGGCGAAATCCACCAGTCGCTTGGCCACGCCGGACCGGTCGAAGATCGAGCCCACCAGCACGAACATGGGGATGGCCAGCAGCGGATACTTGGCCAGGCCGGCGTAGAAGTTCTGCGGCACGGTCAGCAGGCCATACCAGGGCGTGTCCAGGTTGGACAGCACGATGGCCACGGTTCCGCCCAGGCCCAGGGCCACGCCGACCGGCACGCCGATCAGCATCAGGACGATGAAGACGGTGAAGAGGATGGCGGCGATCATTGCTGATCCTGCCCGGCGGCGCGCCCGCTCTTGGCGATGCGGCGCAGCGTGCCGATGGTGCGCAGCGAGATCGCCGCAGCCATCACGGGCAGCCAGATCGAATACCACCAGGTCGGCACGCCGATGGCGGGCGAGGTCTCTTCGTAGATGTACTCGTCGGAAACCAGCTTCACCGACAGCACGGTCAGCAGCAGGAAGAAGGCCAGCACGCAGCTGTTGGAGATCAGCGCCATGATGCGCTGGCGGCGCGGCGAACCCGAGTCCGCCAGGATCTCGATGCGGATGTGGTGGTTGCGCACGAAAGCCACGCTGCCGCCGGCCATGGTCAGCACGATCAGCAGAAACACCGAGATCTCTTCCGTCCAGGCAAAGGACTGGTCGGTGAAGTAGCGCACCAGCACATTCAGGAAGGTAATGATGGCCAGGGTCGCCAGCAGGATCACGGCCAGCCAGTCCTCGATGGCCAGCGGCACTTTGACTGCGGGATCTGATTCGGTGGGAATGATCGGTTCGACAGGCTCGGCGGGGGCTTCGGGGCGGGACATGTGAGGCGGCGGCCAGCGCGCGGGTAGGCGCCATGCATTAATGGGGGTCGCTGCATCCTACCGTTGCGCCGTGGGGCCGGAAGTTCGTGTTTTCCCGCGGTGCGGGATAAGCGCAACATGTTGCGCCGCCGCATAAGCGCCGGGCTTGCGGCGCGGCTGGTGTTGGGAAAGGTTCGCAATGGCGGGAATTTGTCGTCGATATTGCTCTGCACCATCAAACCGCGGGATGCCTGGAATTCTTTTGTAACAGTGGTCGAAATCGGGCCATCGGAGGCCGGTGGAACAAGCTCTCCGGGAAAACCCCCTAAACGGGTAAAATCACGTTTTGCTCTCCTTCTCTTTATACGGCGCCCGCATCGTGTCCCTAGTTCAGCATCTGCCTGGTTCCTCCGTCCTGTCCTCCTTCCGTCGCGATCGCCTCCTGGCGCAATTGAAGGAAGCCGGCCTGCCGGTGGCCGACATATCCGCCCGCTACGAGCACTTCGTCAGCACCGACGCGGCCCTGACGGCCGAACAGCAGCAACACCTGACCCAATTGCTGGACTACGGCACCCCCGCCACCGGCGACGCGCCGGCCAAGAGCCTGTCCCTGCTGGTGATCCCGCGCCTGGGCACGATTTCGCCCTGGGCCAGCAAGGCCACCGACATCGCCCACAACTGTGGCCTGGCGTCCGTGCACCGCATCGAGCGCGGCGTGCGCTACGTGATCACTCCCGAGCGCGGCCTGCTGGGTACCAAGTCTTTCGACGACGCCATGCTGGCGCGCGCGGCCGACTGCCTGCACGACCGCATGACCGAAACCGTGGTGGACGCCAGCTTCGACGGCCAGGCGCTGTTCCAGCCGCTGGCCGGCAAGCCCATGCGCACGGTCGATGTGCAGGCGCGCGGCGCCGAAGCCCTGACCGAGGCCAACGTCTCGCTGGGCCTGGCGCTGTCGGACGATGAAATCGAGTACCTGGCCAAGTCCTTCAGCGACCTGGGCCGCGATCCCACCGACGTGGAACTGATGATGTTCGCCCAGGCCAACAGCGAACACTGCCGCCACAAGATCTTCAACGCCCAGTGGGTGATCGACGGCCAGGAACAGCCCAACACGCTGTTCGGCATGATCCGCGCCACCCACAAGGCGCAGCCCGAGGGCACCGTGGTCGCCTATTCGGACAACGCCGCCATCATGGAAGGCGGCCCCGCGCAGCGCTTCCAGGCCGGCGTGCCGGGCGTGACGGGCGAGGGCGTCGAAGGCGCCAAGTACATCCGCCGCAACACCACCGTGCACACGCTGATGAAGGTGGAAACCCACAACCACCCGACCGCGATCGCGCCGTTCCCCGGCGCCTCGACCGGCAACGGCGGCGAGATCCGCGACGAAGGCGCGACCGGCCGCGGCTCCAAGCCCAAGGCCGGCCTGACCGGCTTCACCGTGTCGCACCTGCGCTTTGACGATGCCTTGCAGCCCTGGGAAGCCGACCATCACGGCCTGCCGGAGCGCATCGCCTCGCCGCTGTCCATCATGATCGACGGCCCCATTGGCGGCGCGGCGTTCAATAACGAATTCGGCCGTCCCAACCTGCTGGGCTATTTCCGTTCGTTCGAACAGACCGCCGGCGGCACGCGCTGGGGCTACCACAAGCCCATCATGATCGCGGGCGGCCTGGGCAGCATCGATGCCGGCCTGACGCACAAGGACGTGATTCCTCCGGGCGCGCTGCTGATCCAGCTGGGTGGCCCGGGCTTCCGCATCGGCATGGGCGGCGGCGCCGCCTCCAGCATCAGCATGGGCAGCAACTCGGCCGAACTGGACTTCGATTCCGTCCAGCGCGGCAACCCTGAAATCGAGCGCCGCGCCCAGGAGGTCATCGACCGCTGCTGGCAGCAGGCAGAGAACAACCCCATCATCGCGATCCACGACGTGGGCGCGGGCGGCCTGTCCAATGCGTTCCCGGAACTGGTGAACGACGCCGGCCGCGGCGCCATCTTCGACCTCAAGCGCGTGCCGCTGGAAGAATCGGGCCTGTCGCCCGCCGAAATCTGGAGCAACGAATCCCAGGAACGCTACGTCCTGTCGATCCTGCCCAAGGACCTGGAACGCTTTGACGCCATCGCCCGCCGCGAACGCTGCCCCTACGCGGTGGTGGGCGTGGCCACCGAAGAGCGCCAGCTGCGCGTGGTGGACGGCGAGGGCCTGCCGGGCCTGGACACCATCCGTCCGCAGGGCGAAGCCGAAGTGCGTCCGGTGGACGTGCCGATCGACGTCATCCTGGGCAAGCCGCCGCGCATGACCCGCGACGTCACGCGCCTGCCCGGCGTGTCGGCGCCGCTGGACCTGGCCGGCATCGACCTGACCGAAGCCGCCTACCGCGTGCTGCGCCACCCCACGGTGGCCAACAAGTCCTTCCTCATCACCATCGGCGACCGCACCGTGGGCGGGCTGTCCAGCCGCGACCAGATGGTCGGTCCGTGGCAGGTGCCGGTGGCTGACTGCGCCGTGACCCTGGCCGACTACGAAGGCTTCCGCGGCGAAGCCATGTCCATGGGCGAACGCACCCCGATCGCCATGCTGGACGCGCCGGCCTCGGGCCGCATGGCCGTGGCCGAGGCCCTGACCAACCTGGCCGCGGCCGACGTGGCGCGCCTGGAAGACATCAAGCTGTCGGCCAACTGGATGGCCGCCTGCGGCGTGGCCGGCCAGGACGCCGCGCTGTACGACACCGTGTCCGCCGTCAGCGAACTGTGCCAGGCCACCGGCCTGTCGATCCCGGTGGGCAAGGATTCCCTGTCCATGAAGACGTCCTGGGAACAGGACGGCGAACAGCGCCAGGTGGTGGCGCCGGTGTCGCTGATCGTCACGGCCTTCGCGCCCGTGGCCGACGTGCGCGCCAGCCTGACCCCGCAGCTGCGCACCGACGCCGGCGACAGCGTGCTGATCCTGATCGACCTGGGCCGCGGCCGCCACCGCATGGGCGGCTCGATCCTGGCGCAGGCCTACAACCAGGTCGGCGAAACCGTGCCGGACATCGACGCGCCGCAAGACCTGCGCGCGTTCTTCGTCACGATCCGCACCCTGGCCGAAGCCGGCACCATCCTGGCCTACCACGACCGTTCCGACGGCGGCCTGTTCGCGACCCTGACCGAAATGGCCTTCGCCGGCCGCACCGGCATCTCGGTCAACCTGGACATGCTGACCTTCGATCCGCAATCGGCGGATTGGGGCGATTACAAGATCCGTCCCGAGCAGGTGGCGGTGCAGCGCGAGGAACTGACGCTCAAGGCGCTGTTCTCCGAAGAAGCCGGCGCCGTCATCCAGGTGCCGGCCGCCCAGCGCGACGCCGTCATGCAGGTGCTGCGCGGCGCGGGCCTGTCGGCGCATTCGCACGTGATCGGCGGCCTGAATGGCGCCGACGAAGTCGAGTTCTACCGCGACGGCAAGAAGGTCTGGGGCCAGCCGCGCGCCGAACTCGGCCGCGCCTGGAGCGAAGTGTCCTACCGCATCATGTCGCGCCGCGACAACCCGGCCTGCGCCCAGGCCGAGCTCGACGTCTGGAACGACGTCACGGATCCGGGCATGAGCCCCAACGTGGACTTCGACCCCCAGGAAGACGTGGCCGCGCCCTTCATCAACACCGGCAAGCGTCCGCGCGTCGCGATCCTGCGCGAGCAGGGCTGCAACAGCCAGGTGGAAATGGGCTGGGCCTTCGACACCGCCGGCTTTGAAGCCATCGACGTGCACATGACCGACCTGTTGTCCGGCCGCGTGGATCTTGCGCAGGTGCAAGGCCTGGTGGCCGTGGGCGGCTTCAGCTACGGCGACGTGCTGGGCGCTGGCGAAGGCTGGGCGCGCACCATCCGCTTCAACAGCAAGCTGTCGGATCAGTTCGCCGCCTACTTCGCGCGTCCCGATACCTTCGCGCTGGGCGTGTGCAACGGCTGCCAGATGATGGCCGCGCTGGCGCCGATGATTCCGGGCGCAGAATTCTGGCCGCGCTTCACGCGCAACCTGTCGGAAAAATACGAAGCCCGCCTGGCGATGATCGAAGTGGCCAAGTCGCCGTCGATCTTCTTCGCCGGCATGGAAGGCGCGCGCATTCCGGTGGCCGTGGCGCACGGCGAAGGCTATGCGGACTTCTCGCAGCAGGGCGACGCCAGCCGCCTGCTGGCCGCCGCGCGCTACATCGACAACCGCGGCCAGGCCACGGAAGCCTATCCGTTCAACCCGAACGGCAGCCCGGGCGGCCTGACCTCGGTCACCACCGCCGACGGCCGCTTCACGGTCATGATGCCGCACCCGGAACGCGTGACGCGCAACGTCATGATGTCCTGGGCGCCCGAGAAGTGGGGCAAGGCGGATGCCGGCGGCGCGTTCAGCCCCTGGATGCGCATCTTCCGCAACGCGCGCGTCTGGCTGAAGTAAGCCAAACGCTGGCGCCGGGGCTTGCTTCCCGGCGCTTGCGCGAAACGCCCCACTACTTGGCGGGGCGTTTTCATTGTGGCGCTCAGAACTGGTACTTCACCCGGCCGATGACGCTGCGGCGGCTGCCCGGATAGCAATCGCTCAGGTCGGAGCAGGTCGCCAGGTATTCCTTGTCGAACAGATTGGTGGCGTTGACCGACAGCGTCAGGTGCTTGTCCACCGCATAGGACACGCCCGCGTCCACCAGCGTGCGCCCGGCGATTTCCAGCGTGTTGGCGTTGTCGCCGTAGGTCGAGCCCACGTAGCGCAGGCCCGCGCCCAGGCTCAGTCCGGCCAGCGCGCTGTTGCGCACCGTGTAGTTCAGCCAGCCCGACGCGCTGTGCTCGGGCACCAGGGCAGGGCGGTTGCCTTCGGTGCCGTTGTTGGCGCGGGTGATGCGGGCGCGCACATAGGTATAGGAACCGGTGAAGTCCCAGCCGTCGCCCAGGCTGAACTTGCCTTCCAGTTCCACGCCGCGCGATTGCACCTCGCCCGAAGCGACCTGGAATCCGGGGTTTTGCAGGTCATTGGTCAGTACGTTGCTCTTCTTGATGTCGAAGACCGCCAGCGTGTAGAGCGCATTCGACCCGGGCGGCTGGAACTTGATGCCGCCTTCCCATTGACGTCCGCGCGAGGGCGCGAACGGAGAACTGCCATTGGCCGGCGCCGAGGTTCCGGTATTGGGCAGGAAGGACTGGGCGAAGCTGACGTAGGGCGCGACGCCGTTGGGCATGACGTAGTTCAGGCCGGCGCGGCCGCTGAAGCGGCTGCCGCTTTGATCGGAGTCGTTGTTCAGGATCCGGTTTTCGGTCTTCTGGCTGTACCAGTCGTAGCGGCCGCCCAGGGTCAGCACCCAGCGCTCGTCGAAGCGGACCTGGTCCTGCAGATACAGGCCGGTCTGGTGCGTGCGCTCCAGGTAGTTGGCCAGCGGTATGGTCGGCGTGGGCACGTCCACGCCATAGACTGGATCAAAGGGGTTCAGGCTGGGGGCGGGCCCCATGGTGCGCGACACATCCGCGCTGCTGCGGTTGAAGTCCAGGCCCAGCAGCAGCGTATGGGCCAGCGGGCCGGTGCGCAGGTCGAACTGGGCTTGGTTGTCCAACGCCAGCGCGGTCATGCTTTCGTCGTAGCGGCGGGCAGTGCGGGCGATGCCGGTGGGCGTCAGGCCGGCCAGGAACATGTTGTCCAGGATCGAATCGACCCGCCCGTAGCGCAGGTTCTGCCGCACCTGCAGCGTGTCGTTGAAACGATGCTCGAACAGATACCCGATGCTCTTCTGGTCCTGGTCGTAGCGATTGAAATTGGGATCGCCGTTGCGCAGATTGGTGGGCTTGCCGTTCACCGTGACCGTGCCGATGGTGCCGCCGGACCGGTCGCGCAGGTACTCCGTCAGCAGCGTGAAGCGGGTCGCGGCGGAAGGGGCCCAGGTCAGCGAAGGCGCCAGAAAGAGGCGGTCGTCGGAAATGCGGTCGCCGTTGGGGTAGGTGAATTGCGTGTTGGCGTCGCGCGCCACGCCGATGATGCGGTACATCAGCGTGCCGTCTTCGGTCGCGGGGCCGGTCAGATCGACCGCGGCCTGCTTGCGCTGGAAGCTGCCGTACTCCAGCTCGGCCTCGTAGTGCGGCGTGGCCGAGGGCAGCTTGCTCACGCGGTTGATGACCCCGCCCGCGTCGCCCTGGCCGTACAGCACGGAAGAGGGGCCGCGCAGCACTTCGATGCGATCGAGCGCGTACGGTTCGCTGCGGAACAGGGTGTAGCCGGACGTGGCCTGGCGCAGGCCGTCCTTGTAGTCGCTGGTGGCCTGGGCGTTGAAGCCGCGCAGCATGACCCAATCGAAGCCCTTGGGATCCACGCCATACGTTTCCACCGTCACGCCGGGCACGTAGCGCAGCACTTCGGTCACGCTTTGCGCGTTCTGCGCTTCCATCTGCGCCCGCGTCACCACCGAGATCGACTGCGGGACTTCCAGGATGGGCGTGTCGGTCTTGGTGCCGGCCCGGGTTTCCTCGGCCACGTAGCTGTCGGGCGCCACGCTCGAGGCCCGCACGGTGACAGGCTCCAGCGTGGAAATGCCTGCCGCGCCGGGCGGCAGCGGACGCAGCACGTAGCCGCCGCCTTCCAGCCGCGCGGCCAGGCCGCTGCCGGCGAGGATCGCGGCATAGCCCGCGTTCAGGCCATAGGCGCCGCGCAGGCCGGGGCTGCGGCGGCCCGCGGTCAGGGCGCCGTCGATGGCGATGGTCACGCCCGCCTGCTGGGAGTAGGCGTTCAGCACCTGGTCCAATGGGCCGGCGGGAATGTCGTAGCTTCTGGCGGCCCGCTCCTGGGGCGAGGGGGAGCCTGGTCCCGCGGCCATGGCGGCGGGGGGCGCGGCCAGCGCCAGGGCGGTCAGCGCCAGCGCCAGCGTGCTGCGGGCGGGCTTGGGAGTGGAGCGGGCTTGCATGGAGTGGGTTCCTCGTTGCGGACGTGAATGCTGCGGATATGCAGGTATCCCGAACGAGAAATAAAAAGTGCTACGGTTTTCGCGAATTTTTTTTGTAGAGGGCTATCTGGGTTCCACCACCACCCAATAAGCCGTGTAGCGCGACACGCGCAGCGGCAGGGCTCTTGCAAGCGAGGCCAGGATCCGGTCCGTGTCGTCCAGGGCGTACACGCCCGACACGATCAGGTCGGCCACGCGCGGGTCGCAGCGGATCACGCCGCGCCGGTGGCGCCCGACCTGGTCCAGGAAGTCCGCCAGGCGCAGCCGTTCGGCCACCAGCTGGCCGCGCAGCCAGGCCGGCGCCTGCTGCAGGGCGTCCGGCATCGGCTCGGCCGCCAGCGGCGTGAACGCGGCGGACTGGCCCGCGTCCAGGCGCAGGGGGCGGCCGCGGGAGGGCTGGACCTCCACCGCGCCTTCGTAGACGCCGACCCGTATCCGGTCGCGCTGCTGCTCCACGGTGAACCGCGTGCCCAGCGCCTGCACATCGCCATAGGCGGTGGCGACGAAGAAGGGGCGGCCCGCGGCAGCCGGGCCGTGGCCGGTTTGCACGTAGATCTCGCCGCGCCGCAGGACCAGCCGGCGCGCCTCGGCGGTGTATTCCATGTCCACGGCGCTAGCGCCGTTGAGTATGAGCCGGGTGCCGTCGGCCAGCATGATTTCGCGCCGTTCGCCTGCCGCGCTGCGATAGTCCGCGGCGTAGGCCTGCCAAGGCAGGCGTTGGGCCGCCAGGCCCGCGGCGCCGGCGCCCAGCACCGCCCAGCCCATCAGGCGCAGGGCTTTGCGGCGTCCCGCCTGCCGGCCCGAGCGGGCCAGAGCCTGGGCCGATGCCTCGGGCGAAACGTCCATCAGCCGCGTGTCGATCCGTTGCACCTGCTGCCAGGCGCGTTCATGGTCCGGATGGGCCGCGCGCCAGCGTTGCCAGGCGGCGCGTTCGTCGGCGCTGGCTTCGCCGGACCACAGGATGACCAGCCATTCCAGTCCTTGCGCCAGTATCGGTTCGGGGATGTTCCCGTGCCGGGCGCTCACAGCGCGGCCAGGCAGGCTTGGGCGGCGCGCAGCATGTGCTTGCGCACCAGCGCCACCGACACGCCCAGGCTTTGCGCGATGTCGGAATAGGTCCGGCCCTCGAAGCGGGACAGGATGAAGACCTGGCGGGCGCGGGCGGGCAGGGCGTCCAGCGCGGCGTCCACCGCCATCAGCGTTTCCAGCGCCAGCGCGCGCGCCTCGGCCGAAGGCATGTGCGCTTCGGGCAGGCTGGCCAAGGCGTCCAGATAGGCGCTTTCCAGGGCGCGGCGGCGGTACAGGTCCACCACCAGGCCCCGGGCGATCTGGGTGAGGAAGGCGCGCGCCTGGCCGGCTTCGGGCAGGCGGCCCGAGTTCAGCAGCCGCTCGTACGTGTCGTGCGACAGGTCGGCCGCGTCATGGGCGCAACCCAGCCGCCGCCGCAGCCAGCCCGCCAGCCATCCATGATGGTCGCGGTAGAGCAGGTTCAAGGCATGTTGCGCCGTGGGCTGGGTGGCCGCCGTCACGATGGGTTTCCGTCAGGTCCAAAGATTGCAAATGATAATCGTTGTTAATTGTGTTGGGCAAGGGCGACGCCGAGGGAAATGCGGCATGCAATCAAATGAGATGTTTAACTTTTCATTGCAACCTGTCGTAAAGCATAGGTAGCCGCTATACGCAACCCGGAGTGACCCCAATGTTCCAGAATCTCAGTATTCGCGCGGTCTTGACGACCGCTTTAGCCGTTTTCTTCGCGCTTTTCCTGCTAACCGGCATCGCCGTCCACCAGCAGCTGACGTCCAACCGCAATTCCATCGAAGTGCTGCTGGACACCAACCTGGTCCGCGCCAATGCCGTGAACGGCGCCGGCACCGAACTGCTGCGCGCCCGCCTGGTGCTGCTGGCCGCGCAGACCGCGCTGATGGAAGGCAAGAGCCTGGACAACCTGGCCAGCATGCAGCGCCTGGACGGCTATACCAAAAAGGCCGGCGAGCTGATCGACCTGGTGCGCAAGACTCCCGAAACCTCGGCCCAGGGCAAGCCCCTGCTGGACGCGGCCCTGGCGGCCTACGACGTCTATCACCGCGACGCCATCGTGCCCATGATTGCGGCCATCCGCGCCGGCAACGCCCAGGATTCCAATCGCCTCAACCTGGAAAAAGTCACGCCGCTGGGCCTGACCTTTACCGCCGCCATCCAGAAATACGTGGACTATGCCGATGAGGTCGGCCAGCGCGTGGCGCGTGACGCCTCCACCCGCATCAACGGCGCGATCGCCGTCCTGGTCGGCCTGCTGGTCGTGGTGGCCGCGCTGGTGGTGGGCCTGTACGCGGTGTTCGGCCGCGCGGTGTTCCGTCCGCTGCATGAAGCCGGGCGCCTGTTCGACCGCATTGCCGGCGGCGACCTGACCAACCGCATCGAGCAACGCGGCAATAACGAAATCGGCGTGCTCTACGCCGCCGTCAAGCGCATGCAGGACAGCCTGGCGCGCACCGTGTCGGCCGTGCGCCTGGGCGTGGAAGAGATCCACACCGGCGCGCGCGAAATCGCCGCGGGCAACATCGACCTGTCTTCGCGCACCGAACAGCAGGCCGCCTCGCTGGAGGAAACCGCCG
This sequence comes from Achromobacter sp. PD1, assembly GCF_048541815.1. NCBI lineage: Bacteria > Pseudomonadati > Pseudomonadota > Betaproteobacteria > Burkholderiales > Alcaligenaceae > Achromobacter > Achromobacter sp. PD1. The sequence goes on along the minus strand of NZ_CP183349.1, from coordinate 3,254,114 downwards.
CCAGCATGGATGAGCTGTCGTCCACCGTGCGCAACAACGCGGAAAGCTCGCGCAGCGCCTCGGAACTGGCCGTGGCGGCATCCGAAGTGGCCACGCGCGGCGGCCAGGCCGTGGGCGACGTGGTCGGCACCATGCGCGGCATCGCCGACAGCTCCAACCGCATCGCCGACATCGTCGGCGTGATCGACGGCATCGCCTTCCAGACCAACATCCTGGCGCTGAACGCCGCGGTGGAAGCGGCGCGCGCCGGCGAGCAGGGCAAGGGCTTCGCGGTCGTGGCCAGCGAAGTGCGCGCCCTGGCGCAGCGCAGTGCTGCCGCCGCCAAGGAAATCAAGGGCCTGATCGACGACTCCGTGCAGAAGGTATCGATCGGTTCCGACCAGGTTGAAGCCGCCGGCGCCACCATGCAGGAAATCGTGACCTCGGTGCGCCGCGTGACGGACATCATCAACGAAATTTCCAGCGCGTCCGAGGAGCAGTCGCAAGGCATCCAGCAGGTCAACCAGGCCGTGTCGCAGATGGACAGCGTGACACAGCAGAACGCGGCGCTGGTCGAGCAGGCCGCGGCGTCCGCGGCATCCCTGGAAACCCAGTCGCAGCGCCTGCGCGAAGCCGTGGCGGTATTCAAGCTGCAGACGGGCCGCGTGATCGATGCCGATGCGCCGGCCGTGGGTCGCAACGGCGAACCGGCTTTGCTCGGCGCCTGAACGCGCCAGCACATGGCGGCCGGCCCGGATGGCTGGCCGTGAACGGGAACAAAGCCCCCAGCGCGTGTGCGACTGGGGGCTTTGTCCATGGGCCGGATGTGCGGTCCGTGTGGCGGCACCATTTCCCGGCGCCTATGACAATCAGGGACAAAAGATGCCAGCCGCGCCGCACAGGCATAAAATAGCGGATTGCCTACCCCCTCCCGCACACAGGATCCCGCGCCATGAACGCACGCATCCCCGAAGACGCTCTTCCTCCCACTCTGGACCCGAAGGCCTTGCAGGCTTTCGTCGACGAAAAATGGGACAACGAGATCATCCCGGCGCTGACCGACTACATCGCCATCCCGGCCAAGAGCCCGGCTTTCGACGCGGACTGGGAAAAGAACGCTTTCATCGAGCGCGTGGTGCGCGACGCCGCGCAGTGGGTCGAGGCACAGAAGGTCTCGGGCCTGAAGCTGGAAGTGGTGCGCCTGCCGGGCCGCACGCCCGTCATCTTCTTTGACGCGCCCGCCACCCGCAGCGACAACGGCGACACCGTGCTGCTGTACGGCCACCTGGACAAGCAGCCCGAATTCTCGGGCTGGCGCGCCGGCCTCGGCCCCTGGACCCCCAAGCTCGAAGACGGCAAGCTATACGGCCGCGGCGGCGCCGATGACGGCTATGCCGTGTACGCCTCGCTGACCGCCATCATGGCGCTGGACAAGCAGGGCATTCCGCGCCCGCGCTGCGTGGGCATCGTCGAAACCTGTGAGGAATCCGGCAGCTACGACCTGCTGCCCTACGTGGACGCGCTGCGCGACCGCCTGGGCAACGTGGCCCTGGTGGTGTGCCTGGACTCGGGCGCCGGCAACTACGACCAGCTCTGGATGACGACTTCGCTGCGCGGCATGGTGTCGGGCACGCTGGAAGTGCAGGTGCTGGACGAAGGCGTGCACTCGGGCGACTCCAGCGGCGTGGTGCCGTCCTCGTTCCGCATCCTGCGCCATCTGCTGGACCGCCTGGAAGACAGCGGCACCGGCCGCCTGCTGCCGCAGAGCCTGCATTGCGAGATCCCCGCCGAACGCGTGGAACAAGTGCACGCCACCGCGCGCATCCTGGGCGACGAAGTCTGGCGCCGTTTCCCCTGGAGCTGCGGCGCCGACGGCGGCTTCGTGCTGCCCATGACGACCGAACCCGAACAGGCGTTGCTGAACCGCACCTGGCGTCCGACGCTGTCGGTGACCGGCGCCGAAGGCCTGCCGCCGCTGTCCAGCGCCGGCAACGTGCTGCGTCCGCGCACGGCCTTCAAGCTGTCGCTGCGCCTGCCGCCGCTGATCGACGCCGTGGCCGCCTCGCAAGAAATCAAGGCGCTGCTGGAAGCCGACGCGCCCTATAACGCCAAGGTGATCTTCAAGGCCAACGAAGGCGCCGCCACCGGCTGGAACGCCCCGGCCTCCGCGCCCTGGCTGACCCAGGCGCTGGACGCGGCCTCGCAGCAGTACTACGGCGCGTCCTGCGGCTATATCGGCCAGGGCGGCACCATTCCGCTGATGAGCATCCTGCAGAAGGGCTTCCCCAAGGCCCAGTTCATGGTCTGCGGCGTGTTGGGCCCCAAGTCCAACGCCCACGGCCCCAATGAATTCCTGCACGTGCCCTACGGCAAGAAACTGACCGCAGCCGTGGCCCAGACCATGGCCGCCATGCCGGCCGCGTAAGCGGCGGCGACGCTCTTCAAAGCGCGGGCCGCAACGCCCGCGCTTTTCTTTTTTCCAGGACGGACACCCATGATTTCCACTTCCGACGCCTATGCCAACGTGGTCGCTGAGACCAAGCACTGGCTGAACCAGGCCGTGATCGGCCTGAACCTCTGTCCCTTCGCCAAGGCGGTGCAGGTCAAGGACCAGATCCGCTTTGCCGTCAGCGACGCCACCGACGCCGAAGGCGTACTCACCGACCTGCAGGACGAACTGGCGCTGCTGGCCGAGACCGATCCGGAAAAGATCGACACCACGCTGCTGATCATCCCCGACGCGCTGGACGACTTCATGGACTTCAATGACTTCGAAGACCTGTCCGACCGTCTGCTCAAGCGCATGCGCCTGGTGGGCGAGCTGCAGGTGGCGACCTTCCATCCGCAGTTCCAGTTCGCCGACACGCAGCCGGACGACATCGAGAACTACACCAACCGGTCGCCGTACCCGATCCTGCACCTGTTGCGCGAAGACAGCATCGACCGCGCGGTGGAGTCCTTCCCGGATGCCGCCGAAATCTACGAGAAGAACATCGATACGATGAAGCGGCTGGGGCTGGAAGGCTGGAAGAAGCTGATGACCAAGGCCTGACGCCATCGGATCGCATACCAAATACCGCTGCTCGGAATAAAGTGCTCATCGTCTCCTGGTAAGCCTCGGGATATCCCTAGATAGCCCGTCCGCGGTATTGCATACAACATACTGACGCCGTGACAGCTCGCCGTAAGGTGAGCGGCCCGTGCGTCCTTTCCCTTCGATTGCTTTGCCCCGCGGCCTCTCCCGGGCGCGGGGGCGTTGTCCTTGCCTGGAGAGTTGTATGCGATTTACCCGCCGCCATGCCCTGGGCGCGCTCGCCGCGCTGCCTCTGATCTCGCGCCCCGCCTGGGCCCAGAACACTTTTCCGACCCGCCCCGTGCGCCTGCTGGTGGGCTTTGCCCCTGGCGGGCTGACCGATATCGCGGCGCGCGCCCTGGCCGAGCGCATGGGCAAGACCTTGAAGCAGAGCGTGGTGGTGGAAAACCGTCCCGGCGGCCAGGCCATCATCGCCACGGTGGCGGTGGCGCGCGCCGAGCCCGATGGCTACACGCTGGGCTTTGCCGGCACCAATGGCATGATCCTGAACCCCTTGCTCTACAACAACCTGCCTTACCAGCCATCGGACTTCAAGCAGCTGGGCTCCATGGGCAAGTCGCCGATGCTGCTGATCGTGCATCCCGAGCTGGGAGTGAAGAACGTGCAGGAATTCATCGCGCTGGCCAAGAAGAAGCCGGGCGACATCACCTGCGCGCACGCCGGCCGCGGCGTGATCAACCACCTGGCGCTGCTGCACTTCCAGTCCAAGACCGGCACCCAGTTCCAGGACGTGCCCTACAAGGGCAGCGGTCCCGCGCTGCTGGACCTGATGGCAGGCACGGTGCAGAGCACTTTCGACTTCCCGACCTCGGCGCTGCCCAACATCAAGTCGGGCAAGTTGCAGGTGCTGGCGGTGACCTCCGACAAGCGTCTCTCCAGCCTGCCGGACGTCCCGACCATGAAGGAGGCTGGCCTGGACGGCTTCGAACTCTATACCCGCATGATGATCTCGGGTCCGGCCGCCATGCCGGCGCCGGTAGTCGCGGCGCTGGAGAACGCCGTGCGCGAAGGCACGCGCGATCCCAGCCTGGTGCAGCAGTTCGCGGACCAGGGCGTGACCGTGGAGTTCACTTCGTCGGCCGACCTGGACAAGGTCATCGCCGACGAGTCCGCCATGTGGGCCCAGGTCATCAAGGCCAACGGCGTGCCCAAGACCGACCTGAAGAGCTAAGGAGCCACCGTGGCAGAACAACCCAGCATCACCGTCAGCCCGGAACGCGCCCTGATCGACGTGGCGCGCGAGATCCGCGTGAGCGGCTTTCCGGCCTATGCCTTCATCACCGTCACGGCCAGCATGACGATGTGCGGCGCGCCATGGCGCTCGCAAGCCGTATTCGTGGCCGGCCACGACGGCAGCCTGGACCTGGCCCGCGATTGTCCCGTGTCCGGCAGCTATGCCGAGCCCGCGGCCATGGGCATCGTCTGGTCCATGGCTTGCGAGGACGTGGCCAGCGTGGTGTTCCCGCCGGACCGGACCGAGCCGCTCGTCATCCGCATCGAAGCCAGCGACGGCCGCCAGTCCGCCGCGGCGACCCTGGTGCAGGAATTCCAGGCCGAAGGCGTCACGCAGCGCAGCGTGCGCGAGCAGGTTGGCGGCATGACGCTGTCGGGTGAACTCTATACGCCCGCCGGTCCCGGCCCGCACCCGCTGGTGATCTACATGAACGGCTCGTCCGGCGGCGTCAACGCGCCGCGCGCGGCGCTGTTCGCGTCCCGTGGCTACCAGTGCCTGGCGCTGGCCATCTTCAACTACGAAGGCCGCCCCAAGTACCTGAACGACATGCCGCTGGAGTACTTCGAGCATGTGTTGCGCTGGGCCCGCGCGGAGCTTACGCCGCGCGACGGCTTCGTGGCCGTGTCCGGCATCAGCCGCGGGGGCGAGACCTCGCTGCTGGTGGCCTCGCATTACCCGGACTTGGTCAGCGCGGTGGTCGCCTACGTGCCGTCGCCGGTCATGCATGGCGTGGTCAGCGCCGGCGCGCCCGGCACCGGCCGCGACGCGCAGGTCTGGACCAAGGGCGGCGAACCGCTGCCGCATCTGTGGCAGGACAACACCAGCGCCAACTGGGACGCCGCCTACGCGTCCCAGCCGCCGTACCGCCAGACGCACGCCTTCCTCAGCGCCACGCGCGACAGCGCGGCGTTCGAGCGCGCCCGCATTCCGGTCGAGAACTATCCCGGCCCGGTGCTGCTGGTCAGCGCGTCGGACGACGGCTTCTGGCCCAGCACCGCCTACTCGGAAATCGTCATGCGGCGGCGCCAGGAACATGGCTTGCCCACGTTCCACCACGTCTGCATGGGCGCGGGCCATCACGTGCACTATCCCTGCCTGCCCGCGACCCTGATCAGCAAGCCGCACGCCATGTCCGGCCTGCTGCTGGACGCGGGCGGCACGCCCAGCGCCAACGCGGCGGGCAACGAAGGCTCCTATCTGGCGGTGCTGGAGTTCCTGGGCAGGGTGGGGGGCGTGGCGAAGTAGGCGGCCAGGCGGGCGGCCGGGCTAGTCCGCCCGGCCGTCATCCGTTGCGCAGCTTCTGTTCCGACACGAACGCCGACCAGCGCTGCAGCTCGCCGCGTATCAGCCCGGCGAACTCGGCCGGGGTGTTGGCCTGGGCGGCTTCCATGCCCAGGCCGGCAAGCTTTTCGCGCACCTCGGCGTCGGCCAGGATGGTCTGCATGGCGCCGTTCCATTTGGCGATCAGGTCAGGCGGCGTGCCCGCGGGCGCGACGATTCCCTCCCATTCCTTCAGATTGAATGCAGGCACCCCGGCCTCGGCCAGCGTGGGCACGCCGGGCAGGGCGGCCATGCCGCCATCGCGCGTGACGGCGAGGGCGCGCAGCTTGCCGGACTGCGCCAGCGGCACCGCGACGGATGCGGTGGCGAACATGGTCTGCACGTAGCCGCCCATCAGCGCCTGCGCCGCTTCCGCCGGCCCCTTGAACGGCACGTGCAGCATGTCTATGCCGGCCGCCTGGCAGAAGGCCGCACCCAGCAGATGGGCAGGCGAGCCATTGCCGCCGGAACCGTAGCTGAGCTTGCCGGGCTGGCGCTTCGCCTGTTCGACCAGGCCGCGGACGTCGCCGTATTCGCTGCCCGGCGCCACCAGCAGGGCGTTGTACAGCCAGACCAGATTCGCGATCGGCGCGAAGTCGCCATCCGTGCGGTACGACACCTTGCCGAACAGCGCCGGCAGCACGGTATGCGTCAGGAACATGATGCCCACGGTATAGCCGTCGGGCGCGCTGCGCGCGACCGCGTCCAGCCCTATCATGCCGGTCGCGCCGGGCCGGTTCTCGACCACCACCGGCTGGCCCCACAGGCGCTGCAGCCTTTCGCCGATCACGCGCGCCAGCACGTCGGGCGGGCTGGCCGCGGGCAGCGGCACGATGATGCGTACGGGCTTGTCCGGGTACGCGGCGCGGGCGGCCCAGGGCAGGGTACAGGCCAGGGCGCCGGACAGGCCCTTCAGTAGCGTGCGGCGGCGCATGGTTCAGGCCGCGGACGAGACAGGCGGCATGAAGATCACGTCATACTCCGGCGCCACCGCAACGACCTCCGCCGGACTCGACATGTTGTGGATGCGCCGGTAGAGCTCCAGCAGCTTGCCCGCGGGCGCGGCCCAGAACAGCGCGGTGGCGGCGACGCCGGAATTGTTGAAGAAGGCATGCGGCACGCCACGGGGCATGCGCACCAGGTCGCCGGGGCCGGCCGAGGTCTTCTTGCCATCGAGCAGCAGGTCGATGCGGCCGTCCAGCACGAAGATGTACTCGTCCTGATTGGGATGCACGTGTGGCGGCACGAAGCTCTCTTCCGGAAACGTGGCGTGCCAGGAAATGCTGTCCAGGCTGACCTGCTTGGGCACGTACACCTGGCCCAGGATGTTCCAGGAGACGCCGTCCAGGCCGGCCTGGGCGCGGGTGATGTCGGGGGTTTCGAGAATCATGCTGCACTCCTCAGGATTGCGACAGCCGATCCAGCGTCGGCTTCACGAGCGGGTTGGATGATGCGAAACGGGGCTTGAACGTCTGCCTGGCGCGGGCCAGGTCTGCTTCGTCCCAGTAGCCGATCAGGATGCCGCCTTCGGAAATGCGCGGCTGGACTTCAATCGACTCGATGGTGCCGTCGGCCACCGTGGCGCGCTGGCGAGGCTGGCGGGCCCAGCGGAACAGCAGGTCCTCCATGCGCTTGCGCACCGCCTCGTGCGCGGGCGAGGCGCCCAGGTCGACGAATTCGTTCGGGTCTTCCTGCAGGTCGTACAGCATCGGCCGGTAGCCTTCGGCCAGCACGTATTTCCAGCGTTCATCGCGCACCATGCGCAGCCAGGCCTGGCGCGCGGGCGTGCCCAGCGTGATGCGCGAATCCTGGAAGGCGTAGTCGTACTCGCAGATGACGTGGTCGCGCCAATCCGGCGGCGCCTGGCCGAACAGCAGGGGCCGCAGCGAACGGCCGTCCATGATGTGCGGCACCGGCACGCCGCCGCAGGCCTCAAGGAAGGTGGGCGCCAGGTCTATCGCCTCGACCATGGCGGCGCAGCGCGTGCCGCGGGCGGCGTCGGCGCGCGGATCCGGGTCATAGACAATCAGCGGCGCGCGGATGACGGGTTCATGGAACAGGTCTTTTTCCCCCATCCAGTGGTCGCCCAGATAGTCGCCGTGATCGGACGTGAACACGATCATGGTGTTGTCGAACAGGCCGCGCGCCTCCATGAAGCGGAACAGCGCGCCGAGCTGGTCGTCGATCTGCTTGATCAGCCCCATGTAGCCGGGCATGACCGCCTCGCGCACGCCAGGCTCGGAGAAGGTCGCCGACACGCGATGCTGCATCATCGCCGCATACACCGGATGCGGGTCGGCGCGTTCGGCCTCCGATCGCACCACCGGCAGCGCGTCCTGCGCGCTGTACATGCCGGCGTAGGGCGCCGGCGCCAGATACGGCCAGTGCGGCTTGATGTAGGACAGGTGCAGGCACCAGGGCTGCTCGCCCGCCTCGGTGATGAAGTCCATCGCGCGGCGCGTGATGTAGGGCGTTTCCGAATGCTCGTCGGGCACGCGCGCGGGCAGGTTGGAATACTTCAGGAACCAGCCCGAGCGCACCCTGCCGTCCGTGTCGACCGCGGAATTGGCCCAGCTTTCCCAGGGGTTGTCGCCGCCATAACCCTGTGCGCGCAGATAGTCGTTGTAGCGCGGGTCCGGATCGTGGCCCGAATAGGGATGGATGCCGTCGTCGCGCTCGTAGGCGTCGAAGCCGCATTCGGCAATGCGGCGGCCAATGACGGAGGCAGGGTCTATGCCCAGCCGCGACATGCCCGCCGTGTCGGCGCGCATGTGGGTCTTGCCCACCAGCACCGAGCGCACGCCCAAGGGCCGCAGATGGTCGCCTATGGTCATCTCGCCGGCCTTCAGCGGCACGAAGTTCCAGCTGGCCCCGTGCGCATGCACGTAGCGCCCGGTGTAGTAGCTCATGCGCGACGGGCCGCAAACGGGCGACTGCACGAACGCCCGGTCGAAGATCACGCCGCGCGCGGCCAGCGCGTCCAGATTCGGGGTCTTCAGCCTGGGGTGGCCAAAACAGGAAAGATGGTCGTAGCGCAGCTGGTCGCACATGATGAAGAGAATGTTCTTCACGCCTCGGGTCATGCTAGGCTCCTGTCTCCGATGGGCATGCAGGAATTCTATCGACGGCCTGCGCGCGCATCCCTTGAATTGTTTTGATGTCGATTACCCCAGGTAATCGGCCGGAGAGGCGGTTTGCGACTCCAGCATCTGAACCTGTTGCTCACCCTGGCCCGGACCGGCAGCATGCGCGCCGCCGCGCAGGTGCTGAACGTGTCGCAGCCGGCGTTGACCAAGTCGCTGCGCCAGCTGGAAGAAGAGGTCGGCGCCGAGCTCGTGGTGCGCACGCCCAAGGGCGTGCGGCTGGCGCAGGCCGGCGAGATCCTCGCGGCACGCGCCGCGGTCGTCATGCGCGAAATCGAAAAGGCCCGCGAAGACCTGGCCTGGCACCTGCGCGGCGCCGAAGCCCAGGTGACCTTGGGCGTATCGCCCGCCGCCGCGATCCTGCTGGCGCCGGGCGCGGTGGCGCGCTATGGCGCGCGCTGGCCGCAGGTGCGGCTGCGCGTGCGCGACACGCTGTATCCGCAGGCGCTGGAGCGCATCCGTTCCGGCGAACTGGACATGGCACTGGGGCCGCTGCCCGAAGCGGGCGGCGGCGGCGACCTGGCCGTGCAGCCGCTGTTCGAAAGCCAGTCGGTCATCGTCGCGCGGGCATCGCATCCGCTGGCAGGCGCGCGGCGTCTGGGCGAGCTGGCCGAGGCGGCCTGGGTGCTGACGGGGCCGGCGCAGGGGCCGGGCGATCCCAGGGCGCTGTATGCCGACGAAACGCAGGCGCGCGCGTTGCACCTGCAGCTCGAATGCGAGTCTTTTTCCACGCTGCTGGCGTTGATGCCGCAGCTGGACCTGATCGGCATCATGCCCCAGGGGTTCCTGGACCGCTACGGGCCGACGTTGGGCCTGGTGCGGCTGGCCATCGCCGATCCCTTGCCCAAGACCGTCATCTATGTGACGCACCGCGCCGATGCGCCGCTGACCGTGCCGGCGCGCCGCCTGCTGGACGCGCTGCTGGGCGAGGCCGCGCAGCTGGCTGCCCACCCCTGAGCCGTAACGGATCGGTCCAAAAGGTTGAGGCGCGCCGCAGACGCCATGCCAGCGGCGTAAGCCTCAATATCTTTGACGGTTGGCCATGCGCGGCCTTATTTTTTTGGATTCCTGCCGAGGCGCAATCCACGCCGCCTCGACATTCTCCAAGGCGACATCATGGTGATTGCAACGACAGTCCTGGTGGTGGGCGCCGGTCCGGCGGGCCTGCTCACCGCCGCCGAGCTGCAACGGCGCGGCGTCCAATGCCTGTTGATCGATGCGCACGAGCGGCCGCTGGAATGGGACCGCGCAACCGTGGTCCACCCCCGCTCGCTGGAGATCTTCGACTCGCTGGGCATCGTCGAGCCGCTGCTGGCCGCGGGCGTGAAGCAGCGCGGCGCGCGCATCCATGCCGACGGCAAGGTGCTGGGCGAGATCGACCTGGACCTTTGCGGCAGCCGCTACCCCTACAACATCGGGATTTCGGAAGAGATCACCGAGTCCATCCTCGCCGATTATCTGGCCAGCCACGGCGGCAGCGTGCAGCGGGCCAGCAAGCTGGTGGACCTGCAGGAACGGCCCGACGGCATGCTGGCCAGGATCGAACGGCCGGACGGCGATATCGAAGTGCTGGCCGAGTGGGTGATAGGCTGCGACGGCCACCACAGCACGGTGCGCGAACTGGCCGGCATCGAACAGGACGGCCACGACATCAGCCAGCCTTGGGCGGTGTTCGATGCCGCAATCAGCGGCTGGCCCGAGATTTTCGAGGCCAACTACGCCTACCTGGACCGGATTCCGGTGATCCTGACGGCGCTGCCGGGCCAGCGCTGGCGCGTGTACCTGCGGCCCAGCGCCGAAGATTCCGATCTGGTGGCCGATGCCTTGTCCACGTTGCGGCGCTATCTGCCCCAGGCCAATTTCGAAGACGTGGCCCACCCGGCGCGCTTCCGTTGCTACACCAAAGTCGCGCGGCAATTCCGGGCCGGCCGCATCCTGCTGGCCGGGGACGCCGCGCATACCTGCAGCCCGGCCCAGGGCCATGGCATGAATAGCGGCCTGCACGACGCCGTCAACCTGGCCTGGAAGCTTGCGCTGGTCTGTGGCGGGCAGTGTCCGGATTGGCTGCTCGACAGCTACCAGGCCGAGCGCCGGCCGGCCGCGCAGCGCGTGCTGGCATCGGGCGACGAGGCCGAGAGCGCCCAATTGGCCACGGACCCCGACGTGCTGCGCGAGCGCAATGCCGCCATCCGCAAAGCCTTCGAGGACGGCGCCTCGCAGCATCACGAGGCGGTGGCCGAGGCGGAGCTGGACATCGACTACCGCGATTCGCCCATCGTCATGGGAGACCGGCACGACCCGGTTTCGCCCGGCCAGCGGCTGTCGGACCAGATCCCGATCCGCCTTGCGGCGGGCGGCGCGGGGATGCTGCACGAACGCACCCACCGCAAGGGCCATACGGTCTTCATCCTGGGCGGCCCGCGGACGTCCGCGGACGCGCTCGCCCAGGTCCGCGCCGCAATCGAGCCGCTGTTCGACGGCGCCATCATCGAGGCCGTGGTCGCCTTGACGGCGAACGGGGATATCGGCGGCGTGGACGGTTATCTGGATCTATCGATGGCCGGCAGGCTGGGCGTGCGGCATATCCTGGTGCTGGCCGTCAGGGCGGACGGCCATGTCGGGCTGCGCTCGGAAGAGCGCCACGCGGAGACCCTGGGGGCTTACGTAGCGCGGCTGCGCACGCCTGCGCCGGCCTCCTGATCGGGGGCGGGCGCCTGCGCCACGCCCGGCACGCCGCGCCGGATGTTGCGCGAGAATTCGGCCGCATCCACGGTGGCGCGGGCGCGCTGCGTGTAATGGCCCGCCTGCCGGTAGGCCTGCGGACTGTCCGCGCCTGCGAGGGCGTCCAGGCGGTACAGGTACTCGGGCAGATAACCGGAGAACAGCACGCGGTAATCGAGCGGCAGCCCCGGCACGATCTGGTCGGCCAACCGGTACACGATGGTGGTGCAGTTGCCCGTCAGCGTGTTGTAGAAGCGCGGCTTGTCCGCCAACCGGGTGGCGGTGTCCACATAGGACAGGAACAGCTTGCGGGCCGCGCCCTCTGGCATGTGCACGCGGTACAGATAGCCTTCCTCGCCGCGCACATTGGTGCGCACGCGCAGGCTGTCTTCCTCGGTCGAGGCCAGCACGGACAGCTCGTACTGGCGGAAGAAGCCACCGATTTCCGAGAACTCGTCGTGCAGCTTGCGGCGGATCTCCACCGAGAACACCACGTATTGGCCGTCGCTGAAGCCGAACGACACCAGGGCGTGGGCGATGGCGGGCCGGCCCCAATAGGACAGCGCCAGGTCCACCGAGGCGAGGCGCGACAGATCGTAGCGACGGGTCTCCCAACGCACGTCGTAGTCCGTGCGCGTGCGCCAGTCGAAATTGCGCACGTTGCGCAAGGTGACGATGTCGCCCTCGATGGTGCCTTGCGTCTGGCGCTCCACTTCCGGCATCCACTGACGGTCGTTGGACGGACGCACGCCCAGCCGCCACCAGGCCAACAGCGCCAGCAGCAGAACGCCGAACAGCCAGGCAGGCCGGGACTCTCCGATAGACAGTCCGACCAGCGCGGCGGCCGCGAGCGCGAGCCATGCCGCCGGCAGAACGGCGCGCGCGCGGCCGGGGAACGGAGACTGGAACCAGAGCGCCGCCGCGCCCCAGGCCGCGCCGGCCACGATGGCCACTCCGCCTACGATCTGCGCAACCATGGCGTCTTCATGCGCGTTGCGGGGCCGTCATTGCGCCCCTTGCGAGGATTCGGCCTGCTCCGCGTTGCGGGCCTGCGCCTTGCGGTCCTGCTTGCGCCAGCCCGCGCGCATGCGGGCGATCTGGCGCAGCGCGTCCTGCGACATCTTCCACCAGCCGAACGGGCGCGGGTCGGCCAGCATGCTGAGCGCGCGCGCATAGTCCAGGGTGAGGCCCGGGGTCCAGGCCATGGTCAGCGCGCGTTTGCGGATCTGCGCGGCCACCCACAGTTCAGGCGTCAGCAAGAGGCGCAGCAGCACGCGCCATCCTGCCTTCGGGCCATGCAGGCGTCCCACCACGCCGTCCAGCGCCGCTTCCAGCGCGCTGGACACCGAACTGGAGCAGTTGCGGTGCGTCAGGTTGTAGATCTCGGTCTTGCGGTACTCGTTCCAGAAGGCCTGCAGCTTGGCCGCGTCGTAGTTGCGGATGCGCACTCGCATCGTGGACGGCGTCCAGGCCTTGGATTCGGTGGCGTAGTCGGGCTGGTACACGCCTGGCACGTTGTTCTCGGCGGTGGCGCGCAGCAGAGTGCCGAACTGTTCCGGAGAGTGGTCGATCTCCCGGGCCGGATACAGGCTGATGTACACGCCTTCCGGCGATTCCAGCGCGGCGTGGCCGGTCGACACCACGCCGTTGATGTCGACGGCGGCGATGTAGCGATTGACCACGGGGTAGTTGCGCGTCTCGGTCTTGGCCGAGCCCGACGGCGTCCAGACGTGGACGGTCAGCGCGCGCTCCGATTCCAGCGGGGGACCGTCGAACACCGTCTGCGCGGGCGCGTCGGCGCGCGTCGGCATGAAGTCCGGATGCGGATTGACGTCCAGCGCCGGGTTGGAGTCCAGGTGGCGGACGCGGCGCGCCAGCGACAGCAGCCGCAGCCCTGTAAACGCCAGGAACAGGCCCAGGCAGTATGGCACCGTGCCGACGTAATGGGTCGGGTAGGGCTGGAAAAAGAAAATGGCCAGCAGGATTTCCGCCACGCCCGAGGCGAAGACATAGCGCCAGCGCTCGTAGCGCACCACGTAGGCGGCGGTGCACTGGATCAGGCCGTCCACCAGGAACATGAGGCCGAACAGCATGGATAGCGCGAAATGCCCGTGATGGTGGCCGATCAGGACCAGGCTGCCGGCCGTCAGCACGATGGCGCCCTTGGCATAGCGCAGCACCCGCTGCCCGCCCACGCCGGACTTGGCGATCATCAGCGTGGCCAGGCCTTCGATGACCAGCAGCGCCGCGAAGAAATTCAGCGGGAAATAGACGGCGTTGTCGAGCGCGTCGATGAACAGCGTGACGCCTGTAATGCAAAGCAGGCCGCCGATGATATACAGCCCGCGGGCGCGCTTGCGCAGATAGTCCACGCCCAGCAGCAGCAAAACCAGATTGGCCATTGCGCTTGATTCTCCTCTTCCGTGACCCCGTTACGGTGCTAGATATTTGGTTTGCTAACCAAGTTAACAAATTTTCCGGCAGCTATGCAGGTATTCTTCCTGACGCATCCGTCTGCGATCTTTCCCGGGACATGGCATGAACACCAAGACCAGCCGCGCAACAAAAGAGGCAACACAAGAGACACCCTCCAGCCTGATAGACGCCAGGATCCGCGAACTGGACGACTGGCGCGGCCAGACGCTCGCGCGGGTCAGGGCCATCATCAGGCAGGCCGATCCGGGCGTGGTAGAGGAATGGAAGTGGCGGGTGCCGGTGTGGTCGCGCGACGGCATCATCTGCACTGGCGAAACCTATAAAGGCGCCGTGAAACTGACCTTCGCCAAGGGTGCGGCGCTGGAGGACCCCACCGGGCTGTTCAACGCCAGCCTGGACGGCAACACGCGGCGCGCCATCGATATCCGCCAGGGTGAAACCCTGGACGAAACGGCCCTGGCTGCGCTGATCCGCGCCGCGGTGCGCCTGAATGCGGCGGGGAAATCGGCAGGCGCGAAAAAATAGCTCGCGCCTGAGGTTCAGGGCAACAGCCCGGCCTCCCGCAACAGCGGCTCCTCATACTCGGAGCCTTCCGCCGGATATCGCAGGTCCGCAAGCTTGCCGGCCTTGGCCAGCGCCCAGACGATGCTCTCGCCGGCGGGCAGCGTGTCGGGCGCCTGGGCGTACAGCGGATCTTCAAATGCGGCGCTCGCCGGGGCGATCGTCCAGCCCTGGGCGTTCAGCGCCGCAATCACGTCCGGCAGGGCTGCCGCATTGAGCTGGTTGGTGTGCAGCAGCATGACATGCTTGGGGCTGCGGCCCAGCACCTCGCGGGCCAGCCCGTCGTAATAGGCCGCCCGGTCCAGCAAATGGCGGACGTACCGCTGTTTCACGCGCTGGGCCCGGGCGGTGTCGCCCGCCTTCATGTGATCGGCATAGACGCGGCTGTAGTACCAGTCGCTGGCATCTATGGATATCAGCCCATTCCTGTAGCGGTTCTGCGCCATCCAGTCCCGCATGCCGTCCCGCTTGGCTTGCGTATCGCCTTCTTTCAGGTACGGGAACCGCAGCATCGGCACGAAGGTAGGCAGGCTCCGCAGGGCGCCATCGGCGCTTTTTACATCGGCAATGAACGCTTCCAGCGACACCTTGGGGTCGGCAAGGCTGCGGTGGCTGGCCGTATGGTTGCCAACCCAATGTCCCGCCCTCGACCATTGCGCCACCAGCGCGAGCCCGTCGGCGCCACCTATGCTGCGCAACGCGGGAAACAGCGCGGACTGGATCCCGTGCTTCTGCAAGGCCTCCAGCAGTTGGGAATTCCATAGCGCGGCCTGGGGCTGCTTATCGGGATCGAGTCCGTCGTCAAAGGTCAGGGCCACGGTCTGGGCGGAGCACCACGACGCCCATAGAGAGAAGCCGACGGCAAAAATGCGGCGTAGGGAAAAGCGGGAAGCCATGCAGGGAAGCAAACCTCGGATGTCGTTGCCACGCACGCCAGGAATTCCACCCTGGCGTCCCGTGCCCCGGCGGATGCCGGGGCATCAGGATAGCAGCCAGGACAAACGGGCGCGCCGATCATGTCAGGCCCCCGCCGGCCTGATGTTCTGGTTGTGCCGGAACAGGTTGTGCGGGTCGTAGCGGGTCTTGGCCTGGACCAGCCGGTCGAAGTTCGGGCCGTAGGCCGCGCCCAGCCGCTCCGGTTCGTCCTGCGTCAGGAAGTTCACGTACACGCCTCCTTGCGCATAAGGCTCGGTGGTGCGGAACAGCGTCCGGGCCCAGGCGATGCAGCGCTCGTCTTCTTCCGGAAAGTCCCAGCGTCCGTGCACGTTCATGGCGAATTGCGCCGCACGGTGCGGATAGGCCATGGCGGACACCGGCACCTGCGCGGCCACGCCGCCGATGTAGCCCAGGAAGATCTCGCATTGCGGCGACGGCAGGTTTTCCACCGCGGCGACGATGGCGTCGATCAGCCCGTCTTCCAGGCCCCCCAGGTTGTGCGACTTCCAGTAGTTGCGGGCGCCGGGCGTAAGCAGCGGGTCGAAGGCCTTTTGCCAGGCGGTATAGGGCATGGGGCCCAGATGCTCGCCATAAGGCGTGCCGAAGCCGCGCACCACTTCGACCGCGGCCGGACCTAGCGCCGGATCCCCTGAATAGCACATGGCGAAGGCGACCATGGGCTTGCCATGCACATCTTGAGGCAGGAAGGGCAGCGGCGGCGCCAGGCGCAGCACGGCCCAGACCGTCAGTTCCTGGGGCAGCGTCGCCAGCGCATCGCGGTACTTCGACAGCGCTTGCTTGCCCTGTTCCAGCGGCAGCACCACCAAGCCGCCATACACCTCGGGGCCGACCGGATGCAGCTGGAATTCGAACATCGTGACCACGCCGAAATTGCCGCCGCCGCCCCGGATCGCCCAGAACAGGTCCGGGTTGTCCTGCTCGCTGGCGTGCAGCAGCTTGCCGTCCGCGGTGACGACATCGGCCGAGAGCAGGTTGTCGATGGTCATGCCGAACCTGCGGGTCAGCCAGCCGAAGCCGCCGCCCAGCGTCAACCCGGCCACGCCGGTGGTGGAATTCACGCCCAGCGGCGTGGCCAGGCCATAGGCCTGGGCTTCGTGGTCGAAATCGGCCAGCGTCGCGCCGGGCTCCACATAGGCCCGGGCGCGCAAGGGATCGACGCGCACCGACTTCATCGGCGACAGGTCGATCATCATGCCGTCGTCGCAGACCGCGGTGCCAGCGATGTTGTGGCCCGCGCCGCGCACGGACAGGACCAGGCCGTTGTTGCGCGCGAAATCCACGGCGCGGCGCACGTCGGCCGCGCCCGCGCATCGGAAGATCACCGCCGGCCGGCGGTCTATCATCGCGTTCCAGATCTTGCGGGCGTCGTCGTAGCCGGGGTCGCCCGGGCAGAGGACCTGGCCTCGGGCCGAGGCTTTCAGATCATCCAGGGCGCTATCGGAAAGTTTGCTCATCACACACCTCCTTGAAGGTGCTGCTTCGTGAACAACCTCTGAAACTGGGGCCTGCGTAGCAGGCCCTGGCCGCCTATGGGTTCGGGCGCGGCATGGGAGACGCCTCCTGGGTAGAGGGCCATGACCCGGAAAGGGCGGCGCGCCGCGCCGGGAGCCGGTCGGCCCGCTCCCGTTTTGCGCGCCGTGGCGTGCGTATCTGGAAAGCTTACTCCTCGCTGGTCCATTCCACCTGCACGCCGAGGCTGCGCAGGTTTTCGACGAAGCGCGGATGGGCGCGGCGGATCGGCGTGGCGTTGCGGATTTCCGAACGGCCGTCGATGCTGCTGGCGATCATGAAGAGGGCGATGGCGACGCGGATGATGTAGGGGCTTTCGACCACTGCAGGCGTCAGCGGCCGGCCGCCGAACGTGATCAGCCGGTGCGGATCGGACGAAAACACGTGCGCGCCGAACTTGGACAGTTCGCTGGCCCAGCCCAGCGCGCCGTCGTAGACCTTGTTCCAGAACATGGCGTTGCCTTCGGCGCACACGCCCAGCGCGATGAAGATGGGCAGCAGGTCCACCGGGAAATAGGGCCACGGCGCCGCCTCGACCTTGGTCAGCACATTGCTGGTGAAGGGCGTCTGCACCTTCAGCGGGCCCGAGCGCAGCGCGCGCGACCAGCCGTTCTCGTGCACGATCTGCACGCCGAACTTGGCGAAGGTGCGGTCGATCAGCGGGAAGTTCGCGGGCGTGCTGTTGCGCACCACCACGTCGCCGCCCGTGATCGCGCCCAGCGCGAGAAAGGTGGTGATCTCGTGGAAGTCTTCCTCGAAGGTGAATTCGCCGCCGCCCAGGCGGGCGCCGCCGCGCACCGTCAGCCGCGAGGTGCCGATGCCGTCGATGTCCGCGCCCATCATCGCCATGAAACGGCAGAACTCCTGCACGTGCGGCTCGGAGGCGGCGTTGGTCAGGGTCGATTCGCCCTGCGCGGCGGCGGCGCACAGCACGAAGTTCTCGGTGGTCGTCACCGAGGCGTAGTCCAGCCAGTGGTGGGTCGGCTTCAGGGGACCGCTGCTGCGGACCAGCAGCGAGCTGCTGGCGCGCTCCACTTCGCCGCCGAAGGAGCGGAAGATGTCCACGTGCGGGTCGATCTCGCGCACGCCCAGGGTGCAGCCCTTGACGTTGTCTTCCAGCCGCGCCACGCCGAAGCGGGCCAGCAGCGGCGGCACCAGCATGATGGACGAGCGCATTTCCTCGGGCAGCCGGTGGCGCGCGGCGTCGAAGGCAGTGTCGCGGTGGTGCAGGTCCAGGGTGCGGGTGGACTCGTCCAGCCGCACCTCGCTGCCCAGGGTGCGGAAGATGTCCAGGATCTTGCGCACGTCGGTGATGTCGGGCACGCCGTGCAGCCGCAGCGGCTGGTCCGTCAGCAGGGTGGCGCACAGCACCGGCAGGACCGCGTTCTTGTTGGCCGAAGGGATGACGCGGCCGCGCAATGGGGTGCCGCCGTGGACGATGAGGTTGGACATGGAGCGAGTAGGACGAAAAGAAAGAGGGAGGGGAGCCGCCAAGGCTCCCGGTAAATTCACACTGTAAGGGGGCGTGGCACCCGTGTCATGCCGGCTTGGCGGCGCCGGGGCCGGGATTCTTGCGGATCAGGACCCAGCCGCCTATGGTCAGCGCCAGGCCGGCCCCCAAATAAGGCAAGCCGAAAATCAGCGCCCAGAAAAACAGCGCCGTATAGGCGTCGTTGGCCGCCTGCTTGCCGCCGGTGGCCGGATT
The DNA here is from genome assembly GCF_048541815.1 of Achromobacter sp. PD1. Taxonomy (NCBI): domain Bacteria; kingdom Pseudomonadati; phylum Pseudomonadota; class Betaproteobacteria; order Burkholderiales; family Alcaligenaceae; genus Achromobacter; species Achromobacter sp. PD1. The sequence continues at coordinate 3,235,455 of NZ_CP183349.1, read as the reverse complement.
GAAGATGCCGGGTTCCATTGCAAGCAGGGCGCCGAGCAGGTTCAGCAGGACGGCCAGGCCGAGCATGGCGCAGCCCCAGCCGATCAGGCGGCGGAAATTGGGAATACGGACCAGCGCCGCGACGAGCGCCAAGCCTATCAGCAGCGACACGATGCCCGTCGTGATCAGCATTCTGTCCAGCGCTGCCATATAGGCAAGCCCAGTCAAGTCCGCCAGCCCGAACGCGTGCTGCATGACCGGATTGACGACGCCGCCGCTGGCCCAGGCGACGAGCAGGCCGAACGCGATGCTGGTGAGCCACTTGGTCAGGGCAGAGGGCATGCGGGAGTCCTGTTCATAATGCGGTGCAGCGAGAATACTGCGGATTGCTGCTGACGATTGAGACGGGCGGTAACCGCGATCCGGGCAAGGCGCCGCCGCCTAGGGCCGGCGCCGCATTCTTTCCTGGTGCAGCAGCCTGACCTGTTCGGCGAACTCCGGCACCGGTCCTTCGACGGGAATGCCGTCCACGACCTCGGCGATGGCCAGCGGCCGCACCTTGGACGTGGGGGCGACACCCCATTCCCGCAGCCATTCACGGTATTGCGCAGAGGAGCTGGCATAGACGATGCGGCCCAATCCGACCCAGCCATGCGCCGACGCGCACATGGAGCAGTGTTCGCCCGAGGTATAGACGGTGCAGGCGGCGCGCTCGGCCGCCGGCACATTGCTGGCGGCCCAACGCGCGATCTCGAATTCCGGATGCCGCGTGCGGTCGCCGCCGGAGACGTGGTTGTGGTCTTCGAACAGGACCACGCCGTCGGGCGAGACCAGGACCGAGCCGAAGGGCTCGTCGCCAGCTTCCAGCGCCTGTCTGGCAAGTTCGATACAGCGCGCCAGGTGCTTCTTGTCCGTTTCTGTAATCATGCGAGCCTCCTTGTGTATGCCGCGCGGCGCGTGGGGACCGGCGGCTGTGGGTGGGGAGGCCGCCGGCATGCATCCGCAAGCATAGCCTTGTTGCAGGCTGGCTCAGTAATACACGTCCACGTAGTCCGTCAGCCCGCCGCAGGCTTCCATCTGCTGCAGGCGCCAGTACTTGCGCTTGCCGGTCGCGCGGAACTCGAATTCGCCGTTGCGCTCGCAGCGCCGGCCCTTGTCCGGCGCGTCCAGGATCAGGATCGTGCCGCGGAAGATGAAGCGGTCGCTGGCGATGGAGACGATATCGCCCTTGATCTTCAGCGTGCCTTCGTGGTTGGCCTGAGTGCCTTCGATGCGGACCACGTCGTTTTCATCCGTCGCGGTCAGGTGGCCGCGCTGCGCGGACCAGAGCCATTGCAGCGTGATGCCGCTGTTGTTCATCAGGCGCTCGTAGGCGGCCTGGTTCTGGATGTCGGTCTTCTGCACCGAACCCGAGGGCGCGGCCGCGGCCGGGGCCGCAGCCGCAGCGGTCGGGGCAGAAGCGCCTTGATGCGCCCTCACTTGGGCCGCAGCCATCGTCGGCACAGCCGCGGCCATGGCCAGGCTTGCCGCCAGCAGCAGGCTGGACATCCGCTTTTTTCCCAGGGCGATGGGGGTGTCGCGCTCGAGGTTCTTGTGCATGGTTCTCGTCAAGTAAGGGTAGGAGGGCGCGGCCGCCCGGTCCGGGCAACCTGACGGGGACGCCGCCAGGGATGCGCCTGGGCCGAGGGTCGGCGGGCGCATAACTTAGCATGGTCATCGGACCCCGATAATTGCTGTTGTTTGAGCTTGTGTATCCATTGGTTATTTGCATTACCAATGAATACCTCCAGACGCCGCGGCAGTCCATGCCCCCCGCCCACTCACTGTTTGGCGGCTGCGCTCTGCGCCCGGAAGGCGGCTTCGCCCGCATCGGAAATCTCGACCCATTTCCTGTCGGGCGCGGCGTCCGGCACATAGCTGTCGTGCCAGTTCCACCACTTGTAGGTCGGCGTCTGCGGATAGCCCTCGGGCGAATCCTCCCAGGCTTCCTGGCGCCCCAGCGGCGTGATGTCCAGGTAGTTCCAGGTGCCGCCCATCTGCTCGTCGCCGCGGTTGTTGAGGAAGTAGGTGCGGAAAATGCGGTCCCCGTCGCGGTAGAACACGTTGGTGCCATGCCACTCGTCCACGCCGAAGTCGGCATCGAAGCCGTCGGTCAGCGTGTACCAGGGCATTTTCCAGTCCATCTGCGCTTTCAAGCGCGCGATGTCCGCCTGCGGCGCGCGGGAAACAAAGACCAGCGTGGTGTCGCGGGCGTTCAGGTGCGCCAGATTAGCGACCTGGTCCGCCACCATGGAGCAGCCGCGGCAGGCATGTTCCGGCCAGCCGTACACGCCCGGTTCGAAAAAGGCGCGGTAGACGATCAGTTGGCGGCGGCCGTCGAACAGGTCGGGCAGGGCGAGCGTGCCCGAGGGTCCCTCGAACACATAGGTCTTGGCCACTTCCGTCCAAGGCATGCGCCGGCGTTCGGCGGCCAGCGCGTCGCGGGCGCGGGTGTGGGCTTTTTCCTTGACCAGCAACTGCTGGCGGGCGGTTTCCCAGTCCTGGGGCGAGACGACCGGGGGCGTGCGCATGGGGGTGCCATTGCTTGATGCAGTCATGATTTCCTACCTCCTTATCGCGGGCCGGCGCCCTGGCGCAAGGGTCTGCGCGCAGACTGGCTGCTCGGCGGCCTGGAAACAGTCTGGCATCGCCGGGCAGAGAGGGGGGAGTAACAAATCCGGCGCAATTCCGCCGGCGGCCGGCTCAGAAACTTACCGCCAAGCCCACCGAGAAGCCCGACACGTTGTTGCCGAACACATAGCGGCCCACCAGCCGGGTGCGGGTGATGATCATGTTGTAGGCGCTGGAGTCCAGCTCAAGGCCGGCGCCCACCGAGGTCAGCCGGTCGAAGCCCAGGATGCCGCGCTGGTCGCCGAGGAACTCCGAGTGCGTCAGTTCCAGCACGTAGCGCAGCGGCCGTTGCAGCATGACGAATCCCGTGGGGGCGCGGTAGCGCGCCCACAGATTGGCCGATTGCGCCGTGGCATGGCCTTGCACGGCCGCGGAGCTGTCGAAGCTCTGCAGGCGCAGGTCCGAATAGCGCAGCTCCACGTCGACCTCGTAGCCGGGTCGGTAGTGCTCGTAATCCAACATGAGCGAGCCGCCCAGGCCGTAGGCGTTGAGCGAACCCTTGTCCAGGAAATCGATGTCCTTGCCAGTCTGGCGTCCCACATACCAGCTGGCCGCGCGCAGGTCGCTGGTGACATTGCCCAGCGCGAAATTGAAGATGGGGCGCAGTTTCAGTTCGTCCGTGAGCTTGAAGTCCCAGCCGATGCCGCCGGTGGCGGATACGCTGTTCCACTTGGTGGGGACGGTGCGAGACTCCGCCCCTTGCGTGGCGACGAAAGTCGGATCGTAGCGGCTCCAGGCCAGCACGCCTTCAAGGTAGATGGGCACGGATTTGGAAATGGTGTCGCCGCCGCCCAGCTGCGACATGGAGAATTCGCTGGACCCGGAGACCGATCCAGTGCCGGCGCCGATGTTCAGGGCGCTGGTCGTGATGTCGGGCACGATGGAGAACGACATGATGGCCAGCACGCCGTTGGCGCGCTTCTGCAGGTCGTCCTTGCTCAGGCGCAAGCCTTGCTGCGCCAGGGCGGGAGCAGCCGCTGCGCAGGCCAGCAGGGCAAGCAGCCAGCCCATATGTCGCTTCGCCATGCTCAGGGGCAGGGGCATGTCATCTCCGGAACGAATGCGTGTCCAATGGCGGCAGCCAGCCTTGGGGCGTCAGGCAATCTAGGGGGCGGTGGCAGGCGGGTCAACCATGGATTGGCGCTGGGCTGCCAGCAGAGCGTCGCTCTGGTCGATGCGGATGGTTCCTATCCGCGGAAATTCGAAATCCACGATGATGTAGATCGCCGCCGTCATGACCACCGCATAGACCAGCTGGTGCAGCATGCTGTCGCGCTGGGCGACAGCCAGTTTGGATCCGATGAGGCAGGCGCACACCAGCGCCAGAAACACCAGGAACGCGTAGGTGGCGACGGGGGGATGGACCTTTTGCGCCACGGTCTGGGCGGTGGACACGTCGAACATGTCATTGACCGCGCCGATGTACGACGCCGCGAAGGGCGGCACGGTATTGCGGGCGGCGCTCATGGACGTGGTCCAGATTTCTTTCTGCAGCGCGCCGACCCGGCCTGCGATCGCTTCGCGCTGGCCCAGGTCGGAAACGTGACTGTAGTATTCGATGCGCCCGTCCACGTAGCGCCGGAACTGCTCGCGCAGCTTGGGCTGGTCCGCGGCATTGAGCATGTCGATCCGCAGCCAGGCCGTGCCGATGGCGTTGACCTCGAGCACCAGGAGGTTGCGGCGCTCGGCCATGCGCTGCGCCGCGCCCGAGAACGTGAAAGCCACCAGCAGGCCCAGCAGCGCGAACACGGACGCCTCGATGGCGGCGGCGCCGGCGCCGCTCTTGTCGTCGGCGCGATGGCCCAGGCGCTTGCCGATGCGCATCGCAAGCAGCAGCAGCGCGAAGAACAGGACCGCCAGACCCGCCAGCAGAAGGGAATAGTTCATCAGGTCACCACGCGTTCAATTGCGGTTGGTCGGGTACGGCGGCACAGCCTGGGCCTGATCGCGCCACAGCGTGACGCGGTTGCGCCCCGCCTGCTTGGACGCGTACAGGGCCTCGTCAGCCCGCCGTATGACTTCGGAAGCGGACTCGCCGTCCTGCGGCCAGAGCGCGACGCCGATGGATATCGTCACGCGGCCCACGCTGTCCGGCATGAGACGGCGCGCCACGGCCGTGCGCAGGCGTTCGGCAACCTCGCAAGCCTTTTCAGCCGAACCGGTGGGCAACAGGGCGATGAATTCTTCTCCCCCCACCCTGAAGGCGCGGTCCTGGTCGCGCAGGCCGGCGCGGATCACCTCGGTCAGCGCGATCAGCACTTTGTCGCCCGTCATGTGGCCGAAGCTGTCGTTGATGCGCTTGAAGTGGTCCAGATCCATGGCGATGACCGCCACGGATGCGCCGTCTGCCGCGTAGGCGTTCAGCACCTCGGTCATGGCCCGGCGGTTCAGCAGACCGGTCATCGGATCCGTCAGCGCCTGGGTGTTCAGGCGTCCCACTTCGTCCTGATGCTGGTCCAGCGTCGATCGGACGGCCTCGCGCAACGTGTCGGCCTCGGCGTACCACGCGTTGAGCCGCGCGAGGTCCACGCCGCCCGACTTGCCTGCGGTCATGGCGCGCGTCAGGCGCGACAGCGGCGATGCGATGGCATAGGCCAGGCCGCACACCAGCAATAGCGTGAGCGCGATGGCCGGGATGGCGGAGCGCAGCGCATCCCCCAGCAATTCGCGCAGCGGCGACAGTACCTGATCCAGCGTACGCTGCGCCACCACCGCCCAATTGCCCTTGGGCAAGGGCGCGTAGCCGGTCAATACGGCGCCGCCGTCCGCCTTAGGACGCAGGGCGGCGCCGGCGTTCCGGGCCGATTCGATGCTGGCCAGATCGAGCGTGTCGGGCGCGGCGTGCCGGCGGTACAGCACGTCGCCGTTGCTGCCGACCAGGAACACCGACATGCCGGCGATTTCGTCCCGGTCGCCGATGATCCGGTCCATGCCGCTGCCGGCATCCAGCGTGATGGCAATGGCCAGATAAGCCTGGGGCGCGCCGGCCGCGTCTTCCACGGGTTCGGCCACGGTAAGCACCGCGGCCTGCGCGCCGGGTATCTCCGTCACCCAGGCGCCCGAGCCTGGGGCGCTCACGCCCAGATCGGCAAGACGGAGGATCTTTGCATCCGCAAGCTGGCCCGTAGGCGAGCGGGCAACGATACGGCCTTCGGCGTCGGCCAGCATGACCGCGTGCAGCGAGTCGACCTGCCCGGCCAGGCGCTGCAATTCGTTCTGCAGCGCTTGCGGTTTTCCCATGGAGGCAGCGAGTTGGCCGGCGGCATTGCGGGCCTGGCGATGCAAGGCGGCAATGTAGACGTCGATGACCTCGGCCAGCTTCTCGGCGCGCGCGTGGTTGGCGGCCAGCGCATTCTTGATGATCTGCGCCTTCTGTACCTGGTAGCTGGAGTACATGGCGTTGGAAAAACCGACGGCGACGCTCAGTACGGCCAGGACGACCAGCACTGCAAGCAGGCCGATTTTGCGCTTGCGCAGGCCTGCGTGGCTAGACCGAGGGCTCATCGAGACTCCGTGCAATATTCCATGCTTGGGGGGGTATCGACCGCGTTGAGTTCGACAACAATAAATGGGGAGCCGGCCGTCTGCAACGCGAAACCCGATCAATAGCTATTCGCGATGGATTTGCGCAACGGTTTTTGCTTGCGCTATGACGCGGGCGCATCGCGCGCCGATCGCCCGCCGTTCAGTCAACATTTTCCAAATCTTGGTAACTGGACAGGCTGGCCTGGCCGGGTATTCTCAGACGATGCGTAAACCTGCAGCGCAGCCCGCCGTGCCTTCAAGCCAGTCCCCCCCCAAAGACAGGAGATCCAGCATGCCCAGCAAAAACACGATTTGCCTCTGGTACGACCGCGACGCCCTGGAAGCCGCGCAGTTCTATGCCCGGACCTTTCCCGACAGCGCCGTCAGCAAGGTGCTGCGCGCGCCGGGGGATTATCCTTCCGGCAAGCAGGGCGACGTGCTGACGGTGGAGTTCACCGTGGCAGGCATCCCCTGCGTGGGCCTGAACGGCGGCCCGGCCTTCAAGCACAGCGAGGCCTTTTCCTTCCAGATATCCACCGAGGACCAGGCCGAGACCGACCGCCTGTGGAATGCCATCGTCGGCAATGGCGGCCAGGAGAGCGAATGCGGCTGGTGCCGGGACAAGTGGGGCCTGTCCTGGCAGATCACGCCGCGCGTGCTGATCGAAGCGATCTCGGACCCCGACCCTGCCATCGCCAAGCGCGCGTTCGACGCGATGATGACCATGGGCAAGATCGACATCGCGGCCATCGAGGCCGCGCGGCGGGGGTAGGGGGAGGATTCCTCCTTTTGGCTGATTCCGGCGGGAACCGCGCGATCTATCATGGAAGCGCCGCGCCGGGGCAGCCATCCGCATGGTTCATCCCGAGGGTGGCAAGTGCTTGCGTTATCTTGCTCGGGGAGCTTTTGCCATGGCCACGCTCGCGGTTCGCCTGATGGCGTTTGTCGTGCTTGCGGGCTGCGGCGCCGCGGCTCATGCGGGGCCCGGACAGGCCATGGAGGCCACCGGCACGTCGCGCTCCTCATCGTCCTCGCGCAGCAACAACACCGGCGCCGCCATCGACGCGGCGCAAAAGGCGCTGAGCGATTATCTGCGCAGTTCCGACCAGCAGGACGGCGCGCTGCTCGATCAGGACGCGCAGGACCGCTTGCGTCAACAGTACGAGGAGGCGCAGCGCGCGGCGGCTCAGGCCCGCGCGAAGCAGCAAGAGGCCGACTATCAGCGGAATCGCGACCGGATCAAGGAGCGCTATGGCGCCGATCCCGCGCTGAATCCGTGGGGTAGCGGTTCCGCCAGCCGCGACAAGCCCCGCAATGCGCCCGCCGACGCGCCGAACCCTCCGGCTTCAGCCAAGGCCGGGGCCAAGGACCCGGGGCTCGATTACGCCGGCCAGGCCTGCGAGTACTTCACGCGGCCCTCGGATGCCGCGCATCTGAACTATTACAGCGAAGGGTCGACCGTCGTGTACGGCGGACGCGTCTACCAATGCAAGGACGGCCGCTGGGCCTACCGCTATCCCGATACCGTGCTGAGCGCGCGCGACCGCAGCCGGCTTTCGGCCACCCAGCTGGAGAAGTGACATGTCATTGTTCGCGTCGGTCATGGCGGCCGTGCTGGCGTCTTCGACCCTGGGCGCTCCGCAGGGCTCGGGAATGGGAAACAGCGAAGCCTTGTACAAGGCTTATTCCAGCGCCTTGGACCAGGGCTTTCAGGCGATGGGGCCTGGCATGCAGCGCGCGCTGGCAACCTATTGCCAGGACGGGCTGTCCATCGACGGCTACTGCAGCATGGTGGAGCACGGCGCCATCATAGGCAGTCATCTCAGCGGCAATTACGAGGCTGTGCTGCGCTACAGCGACCGGTACGCAACGGCCATGCTTGCCTACCTGGGCGCCAACCGCGTTCCGGCCGGCGCCTGTATGCCCTTGAACGCAGCAGTGGTGAATCCACGCACGAGCAGGATTACGGCCTCCTGGGACGCTCTTTTGCCGTCCCTGGTCTACTTCGCTCAGACCAAGCTCAGGCTGCCCGCGAGCGGCGCCTATTACCAGGCGTTCTACTGCGCGCGCCGTGGGCCCAACAATCTGTTCGAGGACTATGACCCTGAACATTCCAGCGTGCCGGCCAGCGAGGCGGAAGTGCGTGTTGCGCGCAAGTTCGAGGCGGAGATCCTGCGGCCGTTCCGCGTCGCGAATGAACAATTGCACGCGGAACTCCTCCAGACCGCCGATCAAGACCGCGCGGCGGGCCGCCGTCACCTGCTCAAACGCTCCGTCCTGTTCGGAAACGCGTATGCGGCATGCAGCCGGGCGCGTTTCCCGGCCAACCTCTGCGGCTACCTGAGCACCGACCGCATCGAGGTCGATTATTACGAGCGCCAGTAAGCCGGCTTTCACGCACCCAACAGGAGAAGTGATATGTCATTGTTCGCGTCGGTCATGGCGGCCGTGCTGGCGTCTTCGACCTTGGGCGCGCCGCTGGGTTTGGGAACGGAACGGAGCGAAGCCTTGTATAAGGCCTATTCCAGCGCCTTGGACCAGGGCTTTCAGGCGATGGGGCCTGGCATGCAGCGCGCATTGGCAACGTATTGCCAGGACGGGCGGTCCATCGATGGCTACTGCAATTGGGCGGTGCAAGGCGCCATCATAGGCAGCTTTCTCAGCGGCAACTACGAGGACGTGCTGCGCTACAGCGACCGCTATGCCGCTGCGAAGCTGGCTTATCTGCAATCCAGGCGCGAGCCTCTGGGCGCCTGCATGGCGGTGTACGTGAGCACGGTGAAGCCTGGCACGACCAGCACTTTGATTTCCTGGAGTTCGCACGTGCCGTCGTTGAACTACCTGGCGCAGGCGCGGCTGAAACGGCCCGCGACGGGGCCGTACTACCAGGCGTTCTATTGCGCGCGACGGGCGCCGAATGACTTGCTGGACGCCTATGACCCCGAGCATTCCAGCGCCCCGGCGAGCGATGCGGAGTTGCGCGTGGCGCGCAAGTTCGAGGCGGAAATCCTGCGGCCGATGCGCACGGCGAGCGAGCAGATGCAAGCCGAACTCGTCCGTACCATCCAGACCGACAGCACGGCGCTCAGCCGCAATTTCCTCCAGACCGCGGTGCTGTACGGAAACGCCTATTCCGCATGCAGCCGGGCGCGCTTCCCGGCCAATCTCTGCGGCTATCTCAGCGCGGACCGCATCGAGGTGGAATACTACGAACGCCAGTGAGCCCGCGCCGCTGTGCGGGTGCCGCGAGCTGGCATAACATGCACTGATTGCGATACGCCACGGAGCGCAGACAGTGCGATTGCCCGCCAGTCCGGATCACAGGGCGTTTTCCCGGCTCTGCCGCGCGCGGGACCTGCTCGCGGATCTGCGGTCCGCGCAGGTTTCGGTCGCGGATGCCGCGCGCGAAGCGAGCATGTCCCCATTTCACTTCATCCGCCGCTTCGAGGCCGCGTTCGGCGAAACGCCGCACCAGTTCCGCACGCGGGAAAGACTGGCGGCCGCGCAGCGGCTGCTTGCGCATGGCCACGCCGTGACCGACGTGTGCCTGGAACTGGGCTACAGCAGCCTGGGCTCGTTCAGCGCGCTGTTCGCGCGCAGGATCGGGGTCTCGCCCGCGCAATACCAGCGCAGTCTGCGCCAAGTCGTCCATATCCCCGACTGGACGCCGCATCCCCCGGCATGCCTGTTGCTGATGGGCGGACCAGCCGCTATCGCAATTTTCGAGAAGACGCGGCGCCGGCTTTGAGCCATGCTGGGGCTTTTGCGGCCCGGCCATGGTCATGCCGGATTTTGCGCCCAGGCATAAGGAGAGACGATGAGGATCAAGCTGAACAGCATATTTGTCGACGATCAGGACAAGGCGCTGCGCTTCTACACCGAGGTGCTCGGCTTTATCAAGAAGCAGGATTTTCCCGCGGGCGGCGCGCGCTGGATCACGGTGGTTTCGCCCGAGGGGCCGGACGATCTGGAGCTGGTGCTGGAGCCCAACGGCCATCCGGCGGCCAGCGCCTACCAGACCGCGCTCAGGAATGACGGCATCCCCGTCACCGCCTTTGAAAGCGCCGACATCCAGGCCGAAGCGCAACGCCTGAAGCAGAAGGGCGTGGTCTTCACGGTAGATCCGACCGCCGCGGGTCCGGTGACGATCGCGATCTTCTCGGACACCTGCGGCAACCTGATACAGATCTACCAGTTGAATGGCTGAGGCTGCCGGCGCGCGCTTCAGCCTGCGGCCGGCAGCACGTGCAGTCCGGTGCGCTTGACGAATTCCTCGTAACTGATGGGCGGCCCGGCCTTGGTGCTGGCGGCGTTGGCCTGCCAATGGACCCAGGAGCGTCCCGTGGTCGCGTCGTACACGACCTTGTAGATGTAGGTGGGCACGGCCACGCCCGCGCCTATGGTCTTGGGCTTGTCGGCATAGACGGGGCCGGTGAAGACGTACACGTCGCCCGCGGCGCGCATCACGTACTTGCGCGTGTCCTGTTCGATGCTGCTCCAGGCGCCGCCGTTGTGAATCTGGTCCTGCGGCACCATGTTGGCCAGCGAGAAGCTCTGCGCCATCGCCTCCGGCGTGGACATATCGCCTGCCGGCGCCATGTGGCCGCGCGAATAGCCGGAGCCGCGGTAGTCGTCCAGCTCGGCCCGCTCGGCGCGCGGCAGCCGCGCTTCGGCGTAGAACTTGTCGGTGCGGCGCATGCCCTGGGCCTGGGTCAGCATCTGGCGATTCAGGCGTTCCGCCACGAATACCGGCGTCTTGGTCTGCCCGTCGTGCAGGATGGCGAAGGCCGAGAAGCACACCTCCCGCAGCTTCTGGCCGCCCGGGACTTCCGGCGGGCGCGAATGCGGAAAGAACTGCCGGCATTCGGCAAACATCGTTTGAACAGGCGCCCCTGTCCGCGCTGCGGTCGGCACCGCCGCGGGCGCCGCGGGCTGGCGTTGCTGCGGCCAGCCCAGGCGCGTGATGACTTCCTGCACCGGCGCCGGAATCCGCCACTGCGGATTCAGCATATAGGTGGCCGCGCCGAAACTCGCCAGCGACGAGAACAGCAAGGCCTTCAGGAATCGGGGGAAACGGCCGCTGGATCGGGATCGGGCCCGGGCCTTGGATCTGCTTGGGGGACTTCTCTTCTTGGAAGCGGGTGTCTTCGCGCGCGTCATTACTACCTGTGAGCTACTGCCCGATTGCAGTTGGCAATCGGCACCGCCCCGGATTGTAGATGAGTGGCAAATTTGCCACTTGCACGGATTCTTTCGTTTCCCGAGATGACTGCGAGGTCCGGTGTTGCATGATGCGCAACACGGCTTGTGACAGTAGTTACGCTATGTTTCCATGAGGCATTTCCCACGTAGAATTCTTGCTGGCCGCGGCGATTGCTGCGGCGCGATACCCACGCGTTCAAGATGTACGTCGATCTCCTCACCCTTTACTTCATCATTATCGGAACGCTGCTCGCCAGTGCAGGCCTGACGTTCTGGGAGCATCGGACCCATCCCAGCCGCAGCGGATCATTGCGCATCCTGGCGGCGGGTTTCGCCACGCTGGCCGTGGGCTGCACTGTCGCGCTGTTTCGCGCGAGGCTTCCCAGCCCGCTGGGCTCGGCCGTCGCCAATCTCATCGTCCTCAGCGGCTATCTCCTCCTCATGAACGGCGCGGCCTCGTTGAGCGGCAGGCGCCACCGCGGCGCTTCCATTGGCCTGCTGGTCGTCATGGCGCTGATCTGGCTGGCGGCCGGCACCCAGCGGGAGGACCTGGTCTGGAAGTACATCAGTGCATTCCCGATCGCGTTGGTCAGCGGCGTGACCGCTTGGGAACTGCTGCGCTGCCAGTCGCTCAGGTCGTTGACGCCGCTGCGCATCGCAACGGCGGCGGTAACCATCCACGCACTGGTCTATGCCGCGCGCGCCTTCATCCTGCCGTGGTGGGTGGCGGAGCACGGGCCGGCCATACACCTGACCGCCAGCACCCTCACCATGTACGAAGGCGTGCTGTATTCGATCGTGCTGCCGATGACGCTGCTCAAACTGATCCGCGAGGAGACCCATGGCCAGCTGCTGCGAGAGTCGCAGACGGACTATCTGACCCGGCTGGGCAATCGCCGCTGGTTCTTCGAACAGGGCGCACGCATCATCGAGGGCGGGGCAGGGCGCGGACCGGTTGCGGTGCTGGCCTTCGATCTGGACCAGTTCAAGGCCATCAACGACAGGTACGGCCACCAGACGGGCGATCAGGTGTTGAAATTCTTCGCGGATAGCGCGCGTTGCGTGTTGGGCGACGATGTGTTGCTTGCCCGCATCGGCGGCGAAGAGTTCGCCGCGCTGCTGTCCGGCCCCGACGCGCGCCGCGCCACGGTCCTGGGCGCGGCCGTGGCGCAACGCTTCGCCGTGACGGTGTCCGGGCGGGACGACAGCCTGGGCATACCGGCCACCGTCAGCGTCGGGCTGGCGCAGTTCGAGGACAAGGTTCCGCCTTTGGCCGACGCGCTGGCCGCGGCCGACCGGGCGTTGTATCAGGCCAAGGCGCTGGGCGGCAACCGGGTGGAACTGGCGGGTGCCGCCGCAAGCGCGGTGAACTGCTGACCGCAGCCGGCGCGGATCAGGTCCGGCGCCGCGACCTGGGCCTGGGCGTCACCCCCATCCGCGGATCCCGCGCCAGCGCAAGCCGCGCCATCAGCGCTGCGGTCGTCTCGAAGTTCTCGTCGGTCTGGGGCAGGTACAGCCATTTCCCCAGCACCGGATGCACGCGCAGGGCGGGGAACTCCGCCATCAGCGCCTCATGGCGCTCCTGCGAGGTGCAGACCAGCAGGCCGCTCCAGGGATCCTCGCGATCGGCCGCGACCAGATACAGCAGGCCGTCCAGATACGCCGCATCGCAGCCGAACATCTTGCGGCGCAGGTAGCCGGCATCGCGCTCCAGCGGTTCCAGGATCCAGAGCAGCGAATTGAGGCGGACGGTCCGTTGTTTCGGGGGCGGGGCGAATGGGTCTGATCGGTTGCGCATGAGGTGACTGCTGGCGGGACGGGTTGCGGCGGGAAGCCAAGAATAATGGTAATAATGGTGCCGGATTAAAGTTTCGACTGCGAGGGGATAGCGTGCATTGCTCTAGATGCGGAGCCGCCCACAAGGGCAAGAACAGCGTATGCGACGAATGCGCAAGAGTGCTGGGCAACATGCCCAGCAAGAACATCTTCGCATCGGACACCGGCAGTTTTTCGACGGACCAGACGCCGCCGGCGGTGACGAGTCCGCAGCCGGCCATGAATCCGCAGCCCGCCGCCAGTCCGCCAGCTGCCGCGGCCTCTCGCGGCAGCTGGGCTGAAGCATTCCAGCGCTACCACATTGTGCCCCTGCGGCTGCGCGGCAAGCCCGTCAAGACGGTCTGGCTGTTGGCTGCCGGCGCGGCAGGCTTGGCGATCACCGCCCTGGGCGTCTACGCCTGGGGGATGTCGACGTGGTGGTTCATCCTGATTTTCCTGAGCCTCATCAGCCTGGACACGGGGCGTGACCTGAATCGCATGCGCTACTCGCGGTTTTTAATGATGTGCAGCCTGGAGGCCAATCGCGCCGGCGAGGTTTTCTACACGGAGATTGGCGGCCAGTGCCCGGTGTGCGATGGGGAATTGAAGCTAAGGGAGATCGGTCCGAAGCGCCATAAGGAGACGATGGCGGTGTGCTGCGTGAATGGCAGCCACCGCTGGCGATTCGATCCCCGCGTGCTCGGCGATCTTTGAGGTCTGTGTCCGGCGCAACCCGTCGGGCGTAGTCCGGCCGGCGGGGCCGGTCCCGCCGCGCTGCCTATAATGGCCCCGATCCTCGCTTCGACGGCAATCTTGCCGTGTTTCATGTCCTCTTTGCCTCTACGCGTGCTGTCGGTCATTCCGCCGATGACGCAGCTCAATACTCCGTATCCGTCCACCGCCTACCTGACCGGCTTTCTGCGGTCGCGCGACGTGACCTCGTTCCAGGAAGACCTGGCGCTGGCCCTGGTGCTGCGCCTGCTGTCGGCCGACGGCCTGCGCGCCGTGGCGGAACGCGTCGCCGCCTTGCCGGCGAACAAGCACAGTCCCGCGGTCCAGTCCTTCGTGGCGCAGCAGGCGCGCTACCTGGCGACCATCGGGCCGGTGATCGCCTTCCTGCAGGGCCGCGATTCGACGCTGGCGCACCGTATCGTCGGCCGCCATTTCCTGCCCGAGGGGCCGCGCTTCAGCTCGCTGGACGCGTATCTGGACGAAGACGGCGGCGATCCGCTGGGCTGGGCCTTCGGCGCCCTGGGCCTGCATGACCGCGCCAAGCACCTGGCGACGCTGTATCTGAACGACCTGGCCGACGTGCTGCGGGACGCGGTGGATCCGCGCTTCGAGTTCGTGCGCTATGCCGAGTCGCTGGCGGGCAGCCAGCCCACGTTCGACCCGCTGGCCCAGGCGCTGGCGGCGCCGCCCACGCTGGTGGACGACATGCTGCGCAGCCTGACCGCGGAAGCGCTGGCCCGCCACACGCCCACCGTGGTGCTGCTTTCCGTACCGTTTCCCGGCGCGGTCTATGCCGCCTTCCGCATCGCCCAGACCATCAAGGCGCACGATCCCGGCATCGTCACCGTGTTGGGCGGCGGCTTCGTCAACACCGAACTGCGCGAACTGAAGGACCCGCGGGTCTTCGATTACTTCGACTACGTGACCCTGGACGCGGGCGAGCGTCCCTTGCTGTCGCTCCTGGAACACCTGCAGGGCAAACGCTCGCGCCAGCGTCTGGTGCGCACCTTCCTGCGCGACGCGGACAGCGGCGCGGTGCGCTATGTGAACATGGTCGAACCCGATATCGCCTTTGCCGAAGTGGGTACGCCCACCTGGGACGGGCTGCCGCTGGACCGCTACCTGTCGCTGCTGGACATGCTGAATCCCATGAACCGGCTGTGGAGCGACGGGCGCTGGAACAAGCTGACCGTGGCGCATGGCTGTTATTGGAAGAAATGCAGCTTCTGCGACGTCAGCCTGGACTACATCGACCGCTACGAAGGCGCATCCGCCGCGGTGCTGGCCGACCGCATCGAGGCCATCGTGCGCGAAACCGGGCAGACCGGCTTCCATTTCGTCGACGAGGCCGCGCCGCCCAAGTCGCTCAAGGCGCTGGCGACCGAGCTGATTGCGCGCAATACCGATATTTCATGGTGGGGCAACATCCGCTTCGAAAAGACCTTCAGCCCCGAACTCTGCGAACTGCTGGCCGACAGCGGCTGTATCGCAGTATCGGGCGGCCTGGAGGTCGCCTCGGACCGCCTGCTGAACCTGATGAAGAAAGGCGTCTCGGTGGATCAGGTGGCGCGGGTCACGCGCGCCTTCACCGACGCCGGCATCCTGGTGCATGCCTACCTGATGTACGGCTTTCCCACGCAGACCGTGCAAGATACCGTGGATGCGCTGGAGTACGTGCGGCAACTGTTCGACAATGGCTGCATCCAGAGCGGCTTTTTCCACCGATTCGCCTGTACAGTGCATTCGCCCGTGGGGCAGAACCCCGAGGAATACGGCGTTACCCTCAAGCCCTTGCCGCCGATCACCTTCGCCAAGAACGACGTCGGCTTCCATGACCCTACCGGCGTGGATCACGACGCGCTGGGCCGCGCGCTGAAGAAGGCCATCTACAACTACATGCATGGCATCGGGCTGGACGAGGACGTGCGTAGCTGGTTCCCGTTCCATGTGCCGAAGACCACGGTATCGAAGCACCGGATCGGCCGGGCATTGAGCCAGCGCGGTTAGGGCGGCGCGCCACCCCTATAATCCGCAGCACGGAAATGACCGTCGGAGCGGCGATGGCAGTGCTGGTGGTCGGAGCAAGCGGAGCAACGGGGCGGCTGCTCGTGAGGCAGCTGCTCGATCGCGGGCAGCAAGTCCGGGCCATCCTGCGGTCTCCCGGCGCGCTTGCGGACCTCGCTGGCGATGCCAGGCTGTCGCTCATACAGGCCAGCGTCCTGGAACTTGGCGACGCCGAGATTGCCCGGTGCGCCAGCGGCTGCACAGCGGTGCTGTCCTGCCTGGGCCACAACATGACCCTGAAGGGCATGTACGGCGCGCCTCGCAGGTTGGTGGCGGATGCGGCCCGACGCTTGTGTACGGCGATCCGGGCGAACCGGCCGGACGCGCCGGTCAGATTCGTGCTCATGAACACGGCGGGCAACAGCAACCGCGATCTGGCGGAGCCTGTTTCGTTCGGCCAGAAATGCGTGGTCGGGTTCGTGCGTCTGCTAGTGCCGCCACACGCCGACAACGAACAGGCTTCGGATTATCTGCGCACGCAAGTGGGCCAGGCTGACGGCATGGTCGAGTGGGCCGTGGTCCGGCCCGACAGCCTGCGCGATGGCGCCGCAGCCACCGGCTATGAGGTGCATCCTTCGCCCACCCGCAGCGCCATCTTCAACGCAGGGGCGACAAGCCGCATCCATGTGGCGCACTTCATGGCCGAGCTGGCCACCGACGCGGCCACATGGAACCGGTGGAAGGGGCGGATGCCGGTGATCTACGACCAGGGCATGGCCTAGCCGGACTGGATCGGGACGCCGCCCTAACGCAGCAGCACATCTTCGTAGAACGCGCCGATCGGCCGCTGCGCATCGCGCACCTGGATCTCCAGCACCCAGATGCCGTCGGCGGGCACGAAGTCCGCCTGCGCCAGCAAATGCTTGCCGTACAGCGCATGCGGGAAATCCGACACCCGGTGTCCGGGAATCTCGCGCACCAGTTCGCAGCCATGCTCGCGTGCATATTCCGAGGCACGGTCGTATAGCGCGGCTCCCGTCAGGCCTTCCAGCCATGCCAGGCGTGCGCGCCGGAAGACCTCGCGCGCGGCCTCGGCGCAGCGCAGGCGGTCCGCATCCGCACCCAGCACGAAGGTGTCGCCGTAGTCGCCCTCGTGGCCGTCCCACACCGGGCCGATGTCCAGTACGAAGATGTCGTGCGCCTGCAGCTTGCGGTCGTAGTCGGTGCGCTGGACGGGCGGCGATTGCGTGTCCGGGCCGAAGCGCACATAGGTCGGGTGCCAGTTGTTGGATGCTCCCATTTGACGCAGGTGCTCATCCGCCGTGGCGATGGCCTCGCGCGTGGTCATGCCGGGGCGCATCAGCGCGGCGATTTCCGCCACCGCCTGCATGGATCGCCGGCGCGCGTCCAGGATGCCTGCCAGCGTATAGCGCGGACTGAGGCGTTCCCAGGGGTGCGCCTCGCGCTGCGGCGCGACGCTGGCCGCGTCCCCGGCTGCGGGGTGGAAGGCTTCGGACCGGTAGCGTTCGGAGGGCAGGCCGGCCGCCAGCAGGCGGTCGCGGGCAGCCTGCACCATTGCCGGATTGCCGCAGGCGTAGACCAGGCTGCGGGACCAGTCATGGCCCGCGGCGATGGCGGCGTCCTGCACGTGGCGGCGGGGCCGGCCACCTGCGCTATCGGCCTGGGACAGCACCGCATGCCACTGGAACCCCTCGCCCTTGCCCTGCAAGGCATCCAGCATCTGCCCGGCGTAGCAATCGTCCGGCGTGCGTCCGCCCCAGTACAAAGTCACCGTCTTCACCGCGCGGCTTTGCAACGCTGCCATAAGGATGGGAGCCACGCCCGCATAGCCCGTGCCGGTGGCCAGCAGCACCAGGTGATCGATGCCGGCAGGCATCTCTGCGGGCCAGGTGCAGCCGCCTTGCGCGCCGTCCAGGGTCAGCATGTCGCCGGGCTGGAGACCGGGAAGAATGCCATCGGTGAAGGCGCCGCCGGGCATGCGGCGGATGTGGAACTCCAGCCGGGCAGGCCCCGCCGCGCCGGGCGCATTCGCTATCGAAAAGTTGCGGCGGGCGCCGCCGTCCAGGATCAGCCGGGCATGCTGGCCGGGCAGGTAGCCGTAGTCTTCCCCGTCCTGCAACTCGACGATGAGCTGGGTGACGTCCGGCGCCAGCGGCAGGCGCGACGCCACGCGGGCGCTGCGCGGCGGCCTGGGTTCTTCGGGGGCGCGCCAATGCGGGAAGCGCAGCGTCAGGTCGCTGGCGGCGCGGCACTGGCACATCAGCAACTCGTCGCTGGCGGTCTGGTAGCTGCCGTCCGCGGGCGGGGCGATACGCTCATAGCTGCCCGCCACGACCACGGCGCGGCACGAGCCGCAGGCCCCGCGCTGACAGGAGAAGGGCACGGGTATCCCCTGGGCCAGCGCTGCCTCCAGGATCGAGGTCGTGCCGTCCGCGACGAAGGGGCCGGTCTCCAGGGTGATGGTGTGGCAGGGCGCAGTGACGGTCATGGCGGGTTCCAGGAAATTTGCCCCGCTAGGGGCTCAGGCAGTCAATCTACCGATAGAATGGCTACGTGGAATAGAGCCATTTCTGCCAATATGAACAAGCCACTTTCCGTAGCGCAGCCAGGCGCGAAACGCCAGGAAGCCAGCCTGGATCTGCCGATGGACGCCGCGCGGCCCGGGGAATCCAAGCAGGCCTGGGTCTACCGCGAGATCCGAGAACGCATACTGAAGGGCGCGCTGCCGTCC
This sequence comes from Achromobacter sp. PD1, assembly GCF_048541815.1. Lineage (NCBI taxonomy): Bacteria > Pseudomonadati > Pseudomonadota > Betaproteobacteria > Burkholderiales > Alcaligenaceae > Achromobacter > Achromobacter sp. PD1. The sequence continues at coordinate 3,216,776 of NZ_CP183349.1, read as the reverse complement.
GGTGCGCGCCTGCCGTCCACGCGCAGCCTGGCCGGGCGCTGGCACATTGCGCGCTCCACGGTCGAGGCTGCCTACGATCAATTGCGCAGCGAAGGCTATACCGCGGGCACGGTCGGTTCGGGCACTCATGTGGCGGCGGTGATTCCGGACAACTTTTTCCGGGCGGGGTTGCCGGGCGAGGGCGCCGCAACGTCCCAGACCCCGGGGCCGCGGCCGGCAACGCAAGCAGGCGGGCCAACGGTCGGCGCACCCGGGTCCGCCCCGCACATGGATGCGATCTTCGCGCCGACGCAGCCCAACTCCCAGTTCTATTCCCGCAGCGCCGACGCCGCGCTCTTTCCCATGGAACGCTGGCGCAAGGGGCTGATGACCAGCGCGCGGCGCGTCACGCCGGCCCAGCTTGCCAACGATGAACCACAAGGCTGGCGCCCCTTGCGCGAGCAGATCGCCCGCTACCTGGGCGCGGCCCGCGGCATCAGCTGCGATCCGGACCAGGTCATCGTCCTGGGCGGCATCCGCGACGGCCTGGACCTCTGCGGCCATCTCCTGCTGCAGCCGCAGGACAAGGTGCTGATCGAGGATCCGGGCTACCTGAACGCCGAACCCATCTTTGGCCAGTACACGCGGCACATCGTTCCCTTGGCCATCGACGCCGAAGGTTTTCCGGTGGCGCAGGCGCGGCGCCAGCGCGGCGTGAAGCTGGTGCACGTCACGCCCGCGCACCAGGCGCCCACTGGCGCCACCATGCCCGTGTCCCGCCGTCTGGAGCTGCTGGACTGGGCCGCGCAGGCCGGCTGCTGGATCGTCGAGGACGACTACGACAGCGAATTCAGCTACGACGGCGCGCCGCTGGCCGCCCTGAAAAGCCTGGACACGGCCGACCGCGTCATCCATTGCGGCAGTTTCAACAAGACCCTGTTCAACGCGCTGCGCATCGGCTATGCGGTGGTTCCCAAGGAATTGGCGGCCGCTTTCGTGCAGGCGCGCCGCCGCGCGGGGCGCTCGCCCAGCATCATCGAGCAAATGACGCTGGCGGCGTTCCTGCAGGACGGCAGTTTCGCGCGCCACGTGCGCAAGGCGCGCGGCGTGTACGCGCGACGGCGCGACGCCGTGCTGCGCGCCTTGCGCCAGGCCGTCGGCAGCGATGCGTTACGCGTCGGTGGCGAGCACGCGGGCTTTCACCTGCTGTGGTGGCTGCCTCCGGGCTGGGATGTGGCGCAGGCCGTGGCGGCGGCGCGGGCCGCGGGCGTGGGCATGCAGCCGGTGGCGGACTTCTGCCGCACGGTGGATCTGGCGCCGGGCGTGGTGGTGGGCTATAGCACGGTGCAGGAAGACGCCCTGTTGAAGCTGGGAACGCTGCTGGCGCAAACCGCGCCAGGCGCGGGCGCGCAGCAGGATCCGGGCTTGCTGCGCCGCCTGCTGCGCGTCAAGGACCGCATGGACGCGGCCTCGCACGAGGCCTGGCCGGTGGAGCGCCTGGCCGATGTCAGCGGCATCTCCAAGGCCCATTTTGCGCATTCCTTCAAGCGCGCCTTCGGCCTGCCGCCGCACCGCTATCTGCTGACGCGGCGTATCGAGCAAAGCGTGGCCATGCTGCGGGACACGGAGCGGAGCGTCACGGAAATCGCCTACGCCACCGGCTGGGAAAGCCTGGGCACCTATAGCCGCATCTTCCGCGACATTACCGGTCTCAGCCCCAGCGCCATGCGGGCGCAGGCGCGGGAGGGAACGCCGCTGTTGGACCGCATGCCCGGTTGCGTTGCGAAGGCCGCGCAGCGCCCTGATCTCAACATCGCTGTTTTGGAGAAGCGCCGCCGCGAGGCTGACGGTAAATTGCCGCCATCAACCAAGGAGGTCTCATGAACTCAGGCATCAATGTGGCGGGCATATACGTGGATGATCAGGACGCGGCGCTGGCGTTCTACGTGGACAAGCTCGGGTTCCGTGTCCACACGGACGTGCGCAACGGACCGTACCGCTGGCTGACGGTCCAGCATCCGGACCAGCCCTCGTTCCAGCTCGGCCTGTTCGCGCCCGGCCCGCCCATCCACGACGAGGCCACGGCGCAGACCTTGCGCGCCATGGTGGCGAAGGGGGCCATGCCGCCCCTGGTCCTGCATGTGGCCGACTGCCGCGCAGACTATGCCCGGTTGCAGGCCCTGGGCGTCGAGTTCACGCAGGAACCCATCGAACGCTACGGCAGCGTGGACGCGGGCTTCCGCGATCCGGCGGGCAATGGCTGGAAGATGATCCAGGCGCCGCGGGGCGCGACATGACAGCCGGCCTCGGGCGCGGGCGGTGCGTTCAGTAAGTGATCCGCACCGAAGCCGCACTGCGCTGTGCGCCCGCGCGGGTGACGGCTTCGATGTTGTTGCCGTCCGGGTCCAGCACAAACGCGGCGTAGTAGCCGGGATGGTAGGTGGCGCGCTCGCCCGGTGGGCCGTTATCCCGGCCGCCGTGCGCCATCGCCGCCTTGTAGAAGGCATCCACCATGGCCTGGTCTTCCGCCTGGAAGGCCAGGTGGATGCGGCCGGTGAGTTCGCCCCGCACCTCGGCGCTGCCGCGCGACGAAATGAACAGCTCGTCCGTCCAGAAGTCTGCGCCGTCGGAGCCGCCGATGGGAATCTTCAACGCATCGAAGACCGCCGTGTAGAACGCCTTGCTGGCGGGCAGGTCGCGCACGACCAGCCCGATGTGATCGATCAAGCGGCCCTTGTGTCGTTCTTTTTGCGCCATGAATCGCTCCTGGCTTTGGCAGTGGGAGAAGAATCAGCGATGTGAGACTACGCCTGGCGGCGCCATGTTTCAAGGCGCCGCACAGCCATTCGGGCGCGTGGCGATGCCCGCTCAGTCCTGGCCGGCCATGGCCCGCATGGGCTGGCAGGTCAGTTCCTTTTCTTCCTCTCCGAAATCCGCCATGTCCTTGCGCGCCTTGGTGTAGGCGCGCAGATACTCCGCATCGAATGCCAGCGACGACACGCCGGACTCGCGCGTTGCCGACTGCTGCCGCTTCTTCAGGATCTCCAGCAGTTCAGGGGTGAGCACCTTGCAATACTCCATGATGGCGTGGATCTGGGCCAGGGAGGTGGCCCGCTCCAGGTTCTGCTGCGCCAAGGCGGTTGCCGCGGGCAGCGACAGCACGGCGGCGGCGATCCAGGCGGCCGGTTTTAGCAGGGGATGGGGCATTGCGGGCCAAGTCCGTTCAAGAAGCAAGAGCCCGCATTTAACACGATCTTTGGTGGCGGCCGCTTCGACGCGCCGGGAAATGCGGCCGTCGGTCTACAATTCGTCCCGCTCCATCCGGGGGCTCAGGCTATCTGTACGTGTAGTGTCGATAAAGGTCCACCCATGCGTCTGAACCAGTGCCAGAACTTCCACGACTTTCGCCGCATGGCCCGCCAGCGGCTGCCAGGCCCCATCTTCAATTACATCGACGGCGCCGCCGACGATGAAACCACCTACCGCCGCAACACCGCGGCCTTCGAATCCTGCGACCTGCTGCCCGACGTGCTGCGCGGCGTGGCGGAGGTGGACATGTCGGTGACGGTCATGGGCCAGAAGCTGGCGCTGCCGGTCTATTGCTCGCCCACCGCCTTGCAGCGCCTGTTCCATCATGACGGCGAACGCGCCGTGGCCGCCGCCGCGGGCAAGTTCGGCACCATGTTCGGCGTGTCCTCGCTGGGCACCGTCAGCCTGGAAGAAGCCCGCAAGATCAGCGGCGGCCCCCAGGTCTACCAGTTCTACTTCCACAAGGATCGCGGCCTGAACCGCGAGATGATGGCCCGCGCCAAAGAGGCCGGCGTGCAGGTCATGATGCTGACCGTGGACAGCATCACAGGCGGCAACCGCGAGCGCGACAAGCGCACCGGCTTCGCCATTCCGTTCAGGCTCAACCTGGCCGGCATCGCGCAGTTCGCCATCAAGCCCGCCTGGGCGCTCAACTACCTCACCCACGAACGCTTCCGGCTGCCGCAGCTGGACACCCACGTCGACATGGGCGGCGGCGCCATGTCCATCAGCCGCTACTTCACCGACATGCTGGACCCGGCTATGACCTGGGACGACGTCGCCGCGATGGTGCAGGAATGGGGCGGGCAATTCTGCCTGAAGGGCGTGATGTCGGTGGAAGACGCCAGGCGCGCGGCCGACATCGGCTGCACCGGCATCGTGCTGTCCAACCACGGCGGCCGCCAATTGGACGGATCGCGCAGCGCCTTCGACCAGCTCGCGGAAATCGTCGACGCGGTTGGTGACCGCATCGACGTGATGATGGACGGCGGCGTGCAGCGCGGCACCCACGTGCTCAAGGCCCTGGCGCTGGGCGCCAAGGCCGTGGGGCTGGGCCGCTACTATTTGTTCCCGTTGGCGGCCGCGGGCCGGCCGGGCGTGGAGCGCGCGCTGGAACTGATGCGGGTCGAGATCGAGCGGGCCATGAAGCTGATGGGCTGCAGGACCGTCGCCGAACTGCAGCGGCGGCACCTGCGGTTCCGCTGATCGGGCATCGCGGTTCGCGGATCGGGCAGGATAGGCCGCGTTCGGTGTTCGAGCCGCTCAGGCGCCGGTCCGGCGCAGCAGGCCGGCCGGTGTGCACTGGCTCAGCAAGGGATCGCCGGCTTCCATAAGCACCGGTTCGACAGGCAGGCGCAGGCGCGGCAGCAGCCGCGCCAGCAGCATCTCGCAATCGCGCCGCAAATAGCTTTGTTCGCCCGTCAGTTTGCCGATGGCGCGCGCCCATGCCGAATCCCGCGCCAGCACCAGCAGCGCGAGATGGCCGTTGCCGGCGTCGCGCAGCAGCCAGACGCCGGTGGCGGCGCGCAGCAGCGGATCCAGCGTGTCGGCGAATTTGCGCAGTTCGGATTCACTGAGACCATGCGGTTGGTAGCGCGCGTGGCCGTCCTCGGTCTGGAGCTGCCGCTGCAGCCTGTCCGCCTCCACCCGCCAAGCTTGCGCTTGGCTGGCATCACCGCGCCGTAGCGCCGCTGCCGTCAACTGGCGCAGGCAGGGCTGGCGATGGAGGCCGGGTTGCTCGATGGCTTGCTGCCATAGCGCCTCGGCGCCTGCTTCCAGGCGCGAAGTCTCGGCGTTGGTCTGGTGGGCAGCCCGTCGTAGCTGTAGCGCGGCCAGTTGGCACAGCGTGGGCAGGTGGCCGGGATGATCCTGCAAATTCTGTTCGAGCATGGCGGCGGCGCCGTCCGCGTCGCCGGTCAGCGTGTCGGCGTACCAGGCCATGCGCGCCCGTTCGTCGGCCGACAGTGTGCGCAGGCGCTGCTTGCGCAGCAGCTCGTGATGGCCGGCAATGGCTTCGTCGCTTTCATTTTGCGCCTCGCGGGTGGCCTGCTCAATGGCGTCGCGCTGCGATTCATCCAGCGCACGGGCCAGGGGCAGGCGCTGGTCGGCCAGCCATGCTTCAGCGGCATTGGGCGCGGCGCGGCGCCAGGGCAGGGGACTGGCGCTGGCTGCATGCAGCGCGGCCAGACGGTCCGACAGGGAAGGATGCGTGTCGTCATCGGCGGTTGGGATGCACAGCGCCTGATGCAGCCAGGCCTGCGCTTCGGCCTCGTCGCGAGGGCAGGGCAGCTCGGCCGCGCCCGCCAGCCGCGCATGTGGCGAGGGTGGCTGTGCGTCAGAGGCTTGTGCGTAGACGTCCGGCCAATACTCGCGCAAGACCCGGCCCTGCAAGGACACGGCCAGCAGCGCGCTCGCTGCGGCATCGGCGCCACAGGCTAGCGCAGACTGCGCATCGGCCTCGTACTCGCACTCCCGCGCAAAATCCAGGCTCGCCGCCAAAAAGCGCGGCACGTGCCAATTCATGAAGAGGCGCAGCGGTCCCGTCGACAGCCCCTTGCGCCGTTCCAGCTGCCTTGCGGCTTCTTGCCATTGCAGGCGCGCAAAGTACACCCGGCTGGCGTAGCGCCCGTGGCTGCCCGCGATATGCGCGCATTCATGCGCCAGGATGGCGCGGCAGGACTCGGCCGAGAGCATCTCCAGCAGCGGCTGTCCCAGCCACAGCACGTTGCGCGTGCGGCCCAGCAGGCGCCGGTGCTGCCGGATGCTGGCGTTGAACTCGCCGTTCAGGTAGACGGCATCCAGCGCCGGCGCACCCAGGCGGGCGCGCACTTGCTCGATCTCGCGGAACAGCGCGGGAGCGTCTTCGGGTTGCAGGCGTATGCCGTCCTCCGCGCCTGGCGGGCGCGCGGCAAAAGGCAGCCGCAGCATCGCCCAGCCCGCGAACGGCAGGGGCAGCGTCAACGCCGCCGCAGCCATGCCCAGCACTCCCGGCAAGGCTGCGTACAGCCATGCGGGCGCCGTGCATAGCGCCACGCCGGCGCCCGCCAAGGCGGCATCGCCCAGCCATAGCCGGGCAGACAGCTTCAATCCCGACAGGCTGCCGCGCGCCATGCTTACTGCGCGGCCGGCTTGGGCGGCAGGTCTTCGGCCGACACGCCGCCGCGGCCCAGATAGGCGCCGAACACCGTGCCTATGGTCTTGACCAGGCTGTGCGAGTTCATCACCTGAGCCTGGATGTCTTCGATGTCCTCGTCGTCCGGCTGCAGACGGCAGGCATGCTGCGCCCATTCGATCGCGGCAAAGCGGTTCTTCTTGGCGCCGCGGCCATGCGTGTAGGCCAGCGCGATCTCGGCGCTGGCGCGCCCGGCGCGCCAGTCGTCGTCTTCCTCGACCAGCGGGCGCAGGTAGGCGCGCACGCCTTCCTGCTGCTCCTGCTCGGTGCCGTGGTCGCGCAGCAGCACGCCGATGCGCAGGCGGGCCAGCGCCTCCGCGCGCGGCTCCTCGCGTGCGCCTTGCAGCAGCCACAACACCCGGTCCAGGTTCTCGCGGCGCGAAAAGTCCATCTCGCCGTCGAAGATATTGCGATGGGCCATGTTGTACTTCGCCAGCGGCGAACCGTCCTCCACCGCGCGCGCCAGCCAATGGTCGCGCACTTCGTTGTCCAGGTAGCTGTCGGGCGTGTTGTCGCGGAACCCACGGTGGATGTCGTACATGCTGCAGGCGGCGTCCGGCACGCGCCGATCCGCCAACTGCCGCGACAGGAAATAGCCCTGCTCATGGTCACCGCCATCCCATAGCATCGCGGCGGCCGCCAGCACGTTGAAATCGTCATCCATCTGGTCCGCCGCCAGTACCGCTGCGCGGTCCAGCAGCTGCTGAGCTCGCGCCGGATCCTGAGCAAAACCCCAGCGGCCGAACTGATGCGCCACGGCCGCCAGCGCATGCGCCGTGGCCACTTGATCCCAGCCGCACATGCGTTCCAGCACGCGCTTGAACGCGCCGTCGTCGTCGGGCTGGTGATGGATGATGCTCACATGCGCGAAGCTGCGGAACGGCCCGTCCACCTGCGCGAAATACTCGTTCGGCCCGAATGCCGCCACGCTTTGGCCATGCAAAGCGCGGGCGCGCGCCTGGTCCTGCAGCGAATAGCTGGCGAACTGCGCGTAGTAGCCCAAGGCCATGCCACGCTCGGTCGGCCGAAGCTCGCGCGCCAGGAACGACTCGAAAATGCGGCGGTACTCGTCGACCGCCTCGGTGTCGTCCGGTTCCGGATAGCTGTCCAGCGAGTCATAAATCCCGATCCAGCGGATCGCATTGCGCTGCGGCTCCGTCAGCGCCGCGCATAGCGGGCCGCCGGCCATGCCGTCGATGTCCTCGTAGCTGCCGCCCCAACGCGGTTGCAGGTACTGCGCGTAGGCCGTCAACGCACCCAGATGCCCGGGCCGCAGTTCCAGCGCACGCAGCAGCCAGTAATCCTTGGCCTGATCCATTTCGTGCTCGGCGCGCGGCGCCAGCCAGGCCGGCAAGGCTTGCGGCGCATGCGCGAGTCGCGGCACGCCCACTGACGCCAGATGCGCCAGCGCCGCATCCATCAGGCCTTCTTCCTCGATGTCGTCATGCGTCAAGGTCGCGGGCGGATTACCCGTGAACAGCGCGCGCAGCCAGTAGGGTTCCTTGAAATGCGCGGCCAGCTGCATCATCGTCACGCAGGCTGCAATCGGGCGCGGAGAAAGCGCCATCGCCTGCAGCAGCGCCGCCGCAGAGCTTTCACAAGCCAGCGCCGCGCCCAGCCAACGGTCCTGGGTCACGCTGTCCGCCCAGCCATAACCGCGTATATCGGCCGCGCGGCCATAGCAGAAATTGCCCATCACCAACTGCGCGTGATACGAGTCCGGGCAGGCGGCTATCCAGGCTTGCAGAAAGTCCGAAGCGTCCTGGTACGACACGGTCGAATAGTCGAACAGCGTGCCGGAATTGGCCGCCTCGAAATAGGGCGCGCCGGGGTTTTCCGTGTCCGCCCAGTCTTGCTGTTCCAGGTCGGCGTAATAGGCGTCGAGCTGCGCGTAGGCGCGGGATTGAACCAGGGCGCGGACGTCGCGGCGGATGGAGGAGAGGGATTGCAAGGAGGCACCTGATGAAGGGGACGTGATTTACCCGCGGGCGGGGCGGGCAGATGATGCCTTAGTTGGGCGCAAGTTTGCGAAACCGATGCGACAAAATGGCAAAAAATATGACAAATAGAAAACGGGCGCCGGCTTCACGTTCAGGCCCTGCTGGGGCCTGGGAAAGAAGGGGCACAAGCTGCCTTAGTTTCAGAGTTGAACGCCTCGCCAAAAATGACAGTATACGAACATAGGTTTCAAAATGTATTTTCGCCGAGGCTGAACAGGCATCGTGTCATCGCCCGCAGCGCCTTGTAGCCAAGACCAAGTTTGGCGCGCAAGGCGGCGCCGGACGGTGTGGTCTTCAGCCAATACCCCGCGTCGCCCCAATCACCAGGGATAAGGCTGCAACATGGCTCACAAGATCTTCAATTGGCAGGACCTCGAAAATGACTTCTCCGACACCTTGCTCGTCGGCAACGGAGCGAGCGTCGCCGTCAGCGGCGAGTTCGGATACACGGGCTTGTTCGAAGCCGCGCAGGTGCACAGCTTTATCGACGCCAAGGCGCAGGATGTATTCGAGCGCTTTGAGACCGATGATTTTGAATTCGTGCTCCGGCGGCTCTGGCAAGCAAAGCAAGTGAATGCCGCCCTGGGTATCGCCGTGAAAGAGGTGGACGAAGCCTATGCCGCGGTACGCAAGGCGCTCATTCAAACGGTCCGGAAAGTACATGTTTCCTACGAGGAGGCCAGACCCCACCTGGAACCGATCTACAAGTTCATGCGGCGGTTCCGCACAGTCGTTTCATTGAACTACGACCTCATCGTCTACTGGGCAGCGCAATTGGGCAATGAAGCGCTGGGCAGCCGCTATCACTTCAAGGACGGCTTCAACAAGAACGCCTTCGCGGATAACTGGGCGATGTATCGGCAATCCTACGGATCTGTCGATAATCCAACGATCTATTGCTACCCGCACGGCAACATCGTGCTGGGAGTGACGCCGTCCTTCGAAGAACACAAGCTCGTAGCCGGACCGCAGGGCTTGCTTGATCTGATCTTCGAAGAGTGGCGCTCGGGCGGCCGCGTGCCGCTGTTCGTGTGCGACGGCACGTCCGACCAGAAGTTGGACGCCATCCAGAAGTCGCATTACTTGCGCAGCGTTTACAACGGCCCCTTGAGCGAGGTCGGAAAGTCCCTCGTCATCTATGGCTGGGGCATCGCCAAGCAGGAAGGGCACATCCTCAATCAGATCGCCGCGGCAGCGCCCGATCGCGTCGCCGTGTCTGTCCACGAAGGCATGCAGACGTATTGCGACCACGCGCACAAAGCGCTTACGGATATAGGCGTCAAGGACGTGCGGTTCTTCCATTCAGATAGCGACGGCGCCTGGCACAACCCCTAAACCTTCAACCCGATCGGCTCCCATTGATCGGTCCGGTATTGCGTTGCTGGCAGCAGACAGGAGCCTGCGCGGCAAGTTTCTGTCCAAGGAGTACGTATGGCGGCAAGAAAGACCAAGCGACCTCAGAATGCGTGCCGCGAATGCGGCCACACCTGGTATCCAAGGGGCAACAGCCGTTCGCTGAAGTGTCCGAACTGCGGCAATCGGGATGTGAAAATCGTGGGGCCGGGCATATTGGGAGCCGCAGTGCTAGCCGGTTTCCTGTTTCTTTCGAGCGGCAACAAACCGGATACATCGAACGCGTCGGCGCCGGCCAATCCCGCAGTCAACGCCGCGATTGCGCAAACGCCACCAGCACCTGCTGCAATGGGTACCCCTCAGAGGCAGGAGCAGGCGCTCAGCGTACCCAAAGCGCCGAACGGGGCAACGTGGCCGACCGGAGCAGGATACGTCAACGGATATGAGTCGCGGGATTTCGGTGGTTCGGTCGTCAACCTGGTCAATCAAAAAACAGGCAACGCATTCTTTGTGAAGCTGGTCAGCAGCGCACGGGGCGTCCAGTTCAGCAGCAGGCATGTCTATGTAGGACCCAACCAACAATTCTCGATCGTCAATGTTGCGCCGGGCGATTACTACCTGGCGTTCCAAGACTTGATGAGCAGGAAGTTCTACAGGACCAAGGACTTTTCCCTGACCCAGGGGCCGTCGTCGGTGGACGCCGGCAGGCTGCGCTACACCACCATCGGATTCGAATTCACCGGGCAGGGCGGCGGATATGAGGATGCCCAACAGATTCCGGCGGCGGATTTTGGGGGCAGGTGACCTTTGGGTTGGGTTCAAACAGCTTCCGGTTTGATGCCTGCCGCAATCAGACGCCAGGATGGAATTCGATACTCGTACGATGCCTCCTCCAGCGTCTGATACCGCTGAAACCAGGGCGCAAGATGGTTTTCAACATCCGTCGCCAAGGTCGACAGCCAGTCTTCCATGTCTTGCGCATCGCTGATCTTGAGCACAGCGCCGCTGCCCAGGGTGGGTTCCTGGACCAGCCCCTCTCCCGGTTTCAAATAAGCGCGGCGGTACATGCACCCCTTGTTCCATACCTCGGCCGGCACGTAGACCGGCCATTCCTTTTCATACGGAAAGGACACGTAGACGCCCAAGGACACGTGCTGCGCGTTGTCGAACGAACCCTTGTAGCGGATCAGTTCCACGCCTTGCTGCAATTCGCCGCAGGCTCGCCACAGGCAACGCTTGCCCTTTTTCTTCCAGCCCGCGAACGCAGGCTGCGCGCGCAACCGCTCCATGACGCCTTGCTCCAGATCGGCCAGGGCTATCGGCATGCGAGCCTCCAGGGCATAAGGGCAAATTTCTGATTGCAATATTGCAAATGCATGTTCGTAGGTCCTCCGTGCTGGAGCTCTTCAGGCTTCAACGGTGTGTCGCAAGGTATCATGCGCTGGTTTTCACGGCTCGACCTCCTTGACAGTCAGAAGGCTCTTCAATGAAAAAAAGCATGCCACTGGTATTGCTGTCGTCCATGCTGCTGACGGCTTGCGGTCCCGACAAAATCATCGCCGATCTGCCTTCGCCTGACGGGAAATATCACGTCGAGGTCCGCAAGTGTCCGCAGCGCGGGTCCCTGACCTGGGACGAGCAGACCCAGGTATCCGTGGTCGAGGCAGGCGTATCGGAAAAGTGCAATGCGTTCATCGTGGCGCTGACACAGTTCCGGTCGTATACGCCTGATGAGCAACTGCAGCTTGAATGGATTTCCGATACGGAACTCAGGGCCTGGCATCCCGCGTTCGAGCCGAAGAATGGCCCTTGGGCCAGCACGATCAAGCAGGGCGCGCCGGTCAAGGTGATATTCGCGCCCAAGAGCTAGTCGGAGGCCGGTCATACCGCGATCTGCCGGGGCCGTGTCGTAAACGTGATAACTTGTTGCCCCGTCGGGGCAGTTGTTACTGCTTGAATCCACAGCTTCCAGTGAATTCGGATTATCCGCAGGCATATGCCCATGGATTGCCGATTTTTTGCCCATTCGTGCCGTGCCATTTGTGTTTGAATACGCGCCGTTTGCGCGCGTGGTTTGCCAGCCGCAAGACCCATATTCGACGGAGCCTGATCCAGTATGCATTTCAGAGTTTTGGCCATAGGGCTGCTGATGGCCGGCGGCAACATTGCGCAGGCCGCCACGGTGCAGGACGTCTTCAACGGAAAAATGCTGGGCAAGAGCCAGGCGCATTTCGAATCGATAACCGGCGCGCCGCAGGAGTCCTACGGCGATGATCGCGTGTTCGAGGTGCAGGGCTGCCTGATCACCGCGACGATCAAGTCGGGCAAGGTATCGGCGCTGAGCATGGATGCGTCCGAAGCCTGCCAGCCCGACCTCGCCAGTTTCATTGGCGAATATGCGCCCAAGCCAGGGCAGAAACTCACCCCCGCCGCCTTTGGCCCGGACCTGACCTATACGGCCGATTGCCTGACGGACTGCGGCAATGCCGCCGATCCCTGGGTCTACGCAAGCTGGACCGCGCCGCGCGCAGCCGGCGGCATGGAGGTCATGCTGGGCTTTGTGCAGGCCGGAGACGAGGCGCTGGATGCAGCCGAAAGATGGGCCTCGCAGATGGAAAAGGCCGAAGGCCAGGATTACCTGCTCAACAACAAATTCAATTGCGACGCCCGCTACAACGATGTGGCCGAGGCCGCCTTCAGGAATGTGGCCGCGACCAGCGTCAAGGTCGGGTTCGATCTGCCGAAGGAACCTTGCCGCTAGGCCGCGCCGCAATGGGTTGAGATTGAGCATGGACATCGACAAAATCAAAGGCCGGCTGGCCTTTCTGCAGGAAGCCGAAAAACTCAAGAGCGTGCTGCGTAGCGGATTCACGTCCACGGGCCGCCCGGAAAGCACGGCTGAACACAGCTGGCGCTTGTGCCTGATGGCCATGGCCTTTGAGGACGAGTTGGCCGGCCTGGACATGCTCAAGGTCCTGAAGCTGTGCGTGCTACACGATCTGGGCGAGGCCATACACGGCGACGTGCCGGCCATCGAGAAGCACCAGCACCCGGACAAGAGCGAGCAGGAGAAAGCCGACCTGCTGCATCTGACGCGGTCCCTGGACGAGAAGCAGCGCGCAGGAATCATGGCGCTTTGGCAGGAATATGAGGATGCCGCCACACCGGAAGCCAAGGCCGTCAAGGCCCTGGACAAGCTGGAGACGATCTTGCAGCACTCGCAGGGTTTGAATCCGCCGGATTTTGATTATGGGTTCAATCTGACCTACGGCCAGAAGCATACCGACGCGGATCCCTTGTTTGCGCTGGTGCGCAGCGTCCTGGACGAGAAAACACGCGCCCGGATCAATCCAGAGGCCTGAACGGTTTGGCGGCCCGGAGGCCGCTCAAGCGGCGCTTGCGGGTGCGCTTGCGCGCCGTTCGTGCGTGCCGAACCAGACGCCGGACAGGACCAGAACAAAAGCCCCTGTCAGGCGCCAGGTCAACGGATACGAGCCACTCAATAGCTCGATCAACACGGCCGTGATCGGTGCCAGCGCCTGAAACGACATGACCCGGCTTGCCTCCAGGCGGCTCAGCGCCCACAGCAGGCAGAAATAGCCCACCGCGCTGGATAGTCCGATGAACACCACATTCGCCCACTGAAAGCCCGACAGGCTGGGCAGCAATGGCGCGCTTCGCGCCAGGCAGACGCCTGCCAGGAACAAGACCGAGACAAGCATCGCCACCACGCTGACATACATGGATGGATAGCGACGCAGGTACGGACGATATAAAAGACTGCAAGCCGCGCCGATAAACGTCGCGCCCAACAATGCGGCCCAAGCCCAGCCATCCGCGGCGCTGCCCACCGCGGCGGCAGAAGGTTGCAGCAATAGTGCAATCCCCGAGACCGCCACGCCCGCGCCGATCAGCCGCGGCCAGCTGAACCGTTCGCGTCCCGTGGCAATCGCCAGGCACAGCGTCACCAGCGGCAGCGTGGAAAACACCAGCGCGCACGTGGCGGCCGGCAGGCGGGCCAGCGCGTAGTTCAACAGCAATATCAGCATCGCGAATTGCAGTATGCCCAGGCCCGCCACCGCGCAGAAATCCTTGGCCGTAAACCGTACCGACCATCGCCGCAGCATGGGCGCGGCAAGCATGAGCGCCCCGATGGCATAACGCAGGAAAGCCAAGGTCTCCGGTGACACGTCGTTCGACACTGCGCGTGTCGAGACCATTGCGGCCCCCACCAGCGCGCCCGTGATCGCGGCGGCGCAAATGGCCTGGGCGCGTTCACTCATCGGAGCCGCGCCTGTCCGCAAGCACGGATTTCATCTGGTTGCTGGGACGCATTGCGCTTCCTACAGATCCCGCGCCCAATACTGGCCCACCAGATCCTTGCCGAAGCTGTGATGCTGTTCTTCCTCGACCAGCTCGAAACCGGCCTTTTCATAGATCCGGCGCGCATCCGTCAGCACGCTGTTGGTCCACAACACCATGCGCTGGTAGCCGGCCTGCCGCGCAAAACGCAGACACTCGTCCACCAGCCGATGCCCTATGCCCAGCCCGCGCGCGGCGCCGTCCACGTACAACAGGCGCAGCTTCGCCGTGGTTTCGTCCTGCCGCACCACGAAGACCGAGCCCACCATCTTGCCGTCCTTCTCGGCGATCCAGCAGCGCTCTCGCTCGCGGTCGAATTCCCGGATGAACTTCGCCACGATCTCGGCCACCAGCGCCTCGTACTCCGAGTTCCAGCCGAATTCCTGGGCATAGACCCTCGCCTGGTTCGCCACTACCAGCCCCATGTCGCCCGGCCGCGGATCGCGCAGCACGTAGGGCAGGGGGGCTTTGTCGCCGAGCAGGTTCTGGATTTCGTTCATGGCATTGACCAGCTGCGCTTGCGCCGGCTCCGATAGCTGTTTGAGGATGGCGATGATCTCGTTGCGCGACGCTTCATTGAGCGGCGCAAACGCCGCCCGGCCCGCGTCCGTCAGTTCCAGCAAACCCACGCGTGCATCGGCCGCCGAGCGCGTCTTGCCGATCAAACCTTTCTTTTCGAAGCCCGAGATCACGCGGCTGACATACCCCGCGTCCAGATTCAGCTCCCGGCACAGGTCCGAGGTGCTGAGCGCCGGCCGGTGAGCCAGCTCGTAGAGAATGCGGACTTCGGTCAGCGAGAACTCGCTGGCCAGCAGATGCTCGTGCAGCACCCCGATCTGGCGGGTGTAGAAGCGGTTGAAGTACCGGACCGCTTCGGCGCGGTCGTAGAGCGATTGCTCTGTCATGGGAAGTTCCAATTACTTGCTTAAGGCATATTATTATTTGCTTTAGGCAAGTATTGGAAGATCTTTTTCTGTTCGATGGCGATCATTCCGATAGGCCGGCGCTATCCGGCGCGCGGCACGGGAAGGGCCGCCATTACCGCTGCCGGAACTGCTTCCGATACCCCGCAGGCGACACCGAGAACGCCGCCGTGAAATGCTGCCGCAGCGACACCGTCGACCCGAACCCCGTGGCCTCGGCCACCCGGTCCACCGACAGCCCGCCCGTCTCCAGCAGCCGCTGCGCGGCGGCCAGCCTGTGGTTCAGCACCCACTGCGTCACGGTCGTGCCCGTCTTCAGCTTGAAGCGCCGCGTGAAATTGCGGCGGCTCAGCCCGGCCTCGTTGGCCAGGCGGTCCAGCCCCAGCGGCTCCTGCAAATGCTCGATGGCCCATTCCATGGCCACGCTTATCGGATCGCCGCCGTCCTCGCGCGTGAGCGGCCGTTCGATGTACTGCGCCTGCCCGCCATCGCGATGTGGCGCCATCACCATGCGGCGGGCCACCCGGTTCGCCAACTCCGCGCCATGGTCGCAACGCAGCAGATGCAGGCAGCAATCGATGGCGGCAGCGGTGCCGGCCGAGGTCATGATGTCGCCGTCGTCCACGTACAAGGCCTTGCGGTCGAGCCGGATCTGCGGGTACTTGCGGGCGAAGTCGTCACTCCAGACCCAGTGCGTTGAAGCCGGTCGGCCGTCGAGCAAACCCGCCTCGGCCAGCACAAAGGCGCCCAGGCACAGGCCGATGACGCGCGCGCCGCGCGCATGCGCATCGCGCAGGGCCTGCAACATGGTTTCCGGCGGGCGCTCGTCCGGATCGCGCCAGGCGGGCACGATCACCGTGTCGGCCTCGGCCAGGGCCGAATAATCGTGCGGCACATGGATATCGAAACCCGACATGGTCGCGACCGGCCCGACAGCTTCGCCGCATACCAGCAGGCGATAGCGCGGTACGCCCAGCCGGGCCAGGTCGTCGCCGAACACCATGCAGGGCACGGACAGGTGGAAGGAACTGATGCCCGCGAAGGCGACGACGGCGATGGTATGCATGGCGCAATGGGCAGGAATGCGGATTTGGCCCGATCCTATCATTTATTGGTATTTGGGCCACTTTCGGGTTCAAACCCGATGGCGCATTCTTGATGCCGTTCGCCCTCGTGCGTGAACGGCACACTAAACGCCTACAGATCAAGGACCTAAGATGAACCACCCGACCATCCGCGCCATCGCCGGCGCCACCGCCCCGCAGTCCATCGACCCGGCCAGCACCGCCTTGCTGGTGATCGACTTCCAGAATGAATACTTCAGCGGCAGGCTGCCCATTCCCGAAGGTCCGGCGGCCCTGCGCAACGCGGCTAAGCTCGTCGCCCATGCCGATCGGCATGGCATTCCGGTCTTCCATATCCAACACGCCACGCCGGCCGGCAGCCCGGTCTTCGCCGACGGCAGCGCCGGCATCGAGTTCCATCCCGACCTGCAGCCCGCGGCGGGCCATACGGTGCTGCGCAAATCGACGGTCAGCGTGTTCCCCAGCACTGACATCGACCAGCGCCTGAAGGCGGCGGGCGTGCGCACGCTGCTGATCACCGGCCTGATGACCCACGCCTGCGTTGCAGGCGCTGCCCGGGACGCGGTGCCGCTGGGGTATCAGGTGATCGTGGCGGCTGATGCCTGCGCCACGCGCGACCTGGATACGGGTGCGGGGGAGCAGGCTGCGTTGCCGCACGCGATGCTGCATCGTGCGGCGCTGGCGAGCATCGATGACACCTTCGGCGACATCATGACGACGAAGCAGGTGCTGGAGCTGCCGTTGGCTTGAGAGGATAAGGGGCCGGGTAGGTCAGCCGGTCTGGTGCGAGTCCATCGGCATCTTGCCTGTGAGCGCGCGTTCGGGCACATGGCGTCGGCCTGCTTCATCTCTGGTGTTCACGGTGCCTTGCTTACCGGCTGGGCTGGGAGCCCTCGCGTTTAGGGGGATTCAGCAGCGAATCGATGATCGGATCGGTTGGCGCCAGCGGCGCTGCGGTATCGGCGGTAGCCAGGGCGGCTGCCACTGAAGCAGGGACTACCGGAGACCCCGTCTTTACGCATGAGTCGATATCCAGGAGGGCCAGCTTTACCTCCTTGGCGAGCCGTTCAGCTGCTGCGTAATCTGGAATGGTTTTGCCCAGGACAGTCACGGCTGAACCTTTTAGCGGCGTACCCTGCATTTTGTAATAGCCGTTGTACGCAGCCAGTACGGCAGCGGCATCGATGGGAGCAGGTGTCAGCGCGTTGAGATTCTGGCGCAGCTGCGATTGAATCTCCATCGACGCGAAATTCATGGATCGCACCAGGATGGGTAGCTTGTTGAGCTCGTCGCTCAACTCCGATGGGGCGCTGTTCTGCAAGGCGTACGTCACCGTGACCACACAGCCCGCCTTCTTCGCCGCCGTATCGAAAAGGCCGCGCTGAGCCTCCAGGTGATACCGCGCACCCAATTGACTCGCACCTGCCGCAATGCCGGCGCCGGTAGCCGTGGTCGCCACGTTTCCAATCAAGCCGCCCGTGACGCCGACGACCACGCCTGCCAACGTCCAGTCGCTCTGTTCATACAAGGCTAGCTGCGCCCGGTCCGCGCGGTCTTGATACGCCGTCCGTTCGGCGACAAGGCGGTCATTGCCTTCGGGGACGGTGGCGAAAGGCTTGAGTGGCGCGGGCGTGTACATCGGATAGGCGCCAGGAGGACGGGCGGCACAGCCGGCCAATAGGACCGAGACCAAGAATAATGGCAACCAATGGCGGCTCGCCGTCCCTTGCGCCGACAGCCGCAATAGCCGAACAAAAGGGGTATTACCCTTCAGGCGCTTGAGCATATTCTTGGGTGGAGATGATTGGACCGAGCGTTTCTGGCGAATGCTGGTAGCCAGCGTAGCAACGA
Organism: Achromobacter sp. PD1; assembly: GCF_048541815.1. Lineage (NCBI taxonomy): Bacteria > Pseudomonadati > Pseudomonadota > Betaproteobacteria > Burkholderiales > Alcaligenaceae > Achromobacter > Achromobacter sp. PD1. Next base: position 3,198,742 of record NZ_CP183349.1, on the reverse strand, counting down.
GGATCCGATGCGGCTAGCCATCCAAAAGCACGATGCCAGAGGTCCGAGGAGCCCATCCAGGCGCCCCGGCGCCTAGCGGCCGACCACCTTATTTGGGCCCGGACCCGGTCCGCTCCACGTAGATCGGGCTGGAATAGATGAAGAAGCCGTCCTCGGTCGTGATGCGCAGGTACACCGCATTGTCGGAGTCTGTGTGCAGCGGCACGCGCACCCGCGCCTGCATCCGTTGCACCGGATTCTCGTCAGGTAGGCGATAGACTTGAAGCCGGCGCCGGATGCCGCCGTTTTCCACGACGACCGGCTCCAGTCCAATCTGGTCGACGGGGATCTCGGTACGCACCACCGGCGTGTCGATTTTCAGCACGCCGGCGCGCGGATTGCTCAGCCGCACATCGATGCCGCTGTAGCCGCCGGTGGTCAGCGAGCGCCAGCTCAGCATGTCGGGGCGAGGTTGCGTCAAGGTCTTGTCCAGGTTCCAGAAATTGATGGGCAGCGGATCGACGAAGGTGTTGCCCTCCAGGGTGGCGCTACCGTCCCAGACCGTCTGGCGGCCGCGGCCGCGATACTCGGATCCTTCCCAGACGATACGGATCCGGCTGCCCAGCGCGGCCTCGTCGTAGGGGTACAGCGTCTGCACCACGTCCATGCGGTTGCGGACTTCCACGCGCTCGATGGCGCCATGGGTCAGGACCTCGAAGGACAGCTCCAGCGAGTCGCCGTCGTACGACAGGATGGCGCCCATATCGGCCTGCGTGACGGGCTCGCGCGTGACCGGCGCGCCCAGCTTGGGATCATCGGAATAGCGCTGCGCCGGGCTATCGAAATGCGCTTGCACGTCCAGGTAGGCGCGGCATCCGGTGGTGGCGTAGTGGCGGCGCTGGCGCAGGCATTCGGCGATCGACTGGCGCGTCAGCTGGTCGGCAATCAGACAGCTCAGGCCGCCATATGCGCCAAACAACGATGCGCCCGGATGGCTGGCGCCATGCCGGCCCTTGTGCCCGTCGCTGTTGGCCAGGATGCCCACGCGGTAGCCCAGCCGGAAGGCATCCTCCAGCAGCCATTCGAAGGTGCCCCAGTCGGAGTGGATCTCGATGGAGCGCTCCAGCCGCGCGTCATGGGACCGCGTAATGTCGGCGTAGCGGCCGCCGATGTGCGCGAACACCACCACATCCTCGTCCTTCAACGCGTCGAAGAGCGCATCGGCATCGTTGGCGTCCAGCGCCAGGTCCGACAGGTCGTCGATCAGCGCGTGCGAGGAACGATGAATGGGGCGGCCTTCCTTCAGGTACAGCACGTTGCGGTCGCCGCCCAAGCCGGTGTTGCCCGACCATTCATAGCCGGGGAAGATGATGAACGATCCATCCTGGTTGTATTGCGCGGTCAGCTTATTCAACTGTTCCCAGAACGGCGTGGTGATCTGGAAGTCATTGCCCTGATGGCTCATGACGTCCAGAAAGGCGCGGTCGCGCGCGAACAGGATCAGGTCCTCGGCGGAATTGGTGCCTATGGTTTCCTCGGACTGCCCGTGCAGGTCGGCCCAGTAGTGCCCACGCGTGCCGCCGCCAGCCGCGACGATGCAGCAGGGCGTGCTTTGCGCCACGGGCAGGCCGTTGCGCAGCACCTCGATGCGCAGCTCGCCGGGCGCCTCGGCCACCAATCCCTCAAGCCGCGCGGCAAACTCGCCCTCGCGCATAGTGAACGTGGCGGGCAGGCCGCGCAGCGGCAGGCTGCTGCGCAGGGTGAACTCGCCCGCTACCTGATCGCTGGGGTTGCCCCATTTGTCCTCGCCCTTGAAACCCAGGCTGAAGGGCTCGCCCGCGACCGCCTGGCTGGGCAGGATGGCCTTGTAGGCGACCGGCGGCCCGGCCACCACGGCGATGGTGGGCGAGTGCTGGAGCTCGGTGTAGTTGTAGGTGGCGAAGGCGTCCACCAGCACCTTGAATTCGAACGTAGGCTCGCTGAACGTCTGCACCCGCATGCCGGGCGAGCCCTGCCGCGTATCGCCGAAGCGCACCACGATGCGATCGCCTTCCTCCAGGTAGCCGCGCACCACCCGGATGAATAGCGTCTTGTCCCAGGGCCGGATGTTGCGCTTGCCGTCGTACTCGACCTGCAACACCGCGCCGTTGGAAGCCTCGACCGTGGTGTAGTTCCAGCCGTCCGGCTGATCGAACTGCGGCTTGCCCATGTCGCTGGCGAAACGGTGCACGATCTTGATCGACCCGGTGTCGTCGATGCCGAAATAGCCTGCGGTGTACGTCAGCGTGAACGACGCGAAGCTGCCCGCTTCGAAGCGGCCGGTAGGTTCGACGATGGCCGATCCCATGCGGTCGGCGGCGTAGGAAGAGTGGGGCATTGCGGTTCCTGGCGGGTTAGGGAAATCCCATCTTAGGGACCGCACATCCATATAGCTATAGTATGCAAACTATTCCATCATGATGTCGCTACATGACCGAGCCGATCGAGTCCGTCTCCCTGCGCCAGCTGCGCGCGCTGGTCGCTATCGGTGAAACGGCCAGCTTCACGGCCGCCGGCGAACGCCTGGGCCTGTCGCAACCCTCGGTCAGCCACTTGATCCGCCGCTTGGAGGCCGAAGTCGGCCAGCCGCTGGTGGTGCGCGGCCGCGAGGTCTCCTTGACGCGCGACGGCCAGGCCATGGTCGACGCGGCGCGGCGCGCTATCCTGGCCATCGACAGTTCCATCCAGGAATGCCGCGAACACTCCGACCTGAAGCGCGGCAAAGTCATGGTCGCCGTGGGCCACGTCAGCGCGGCCACCTTGTTGCCGCATATCCTGATGGAGTTCCGCCAGCGCCACCCCCAACTGGACCTGATCGTCGTCGACTGCATGGTGCAGCAAATCCGCACGCGCCTGCTCTCGCACGAGGCCGATGTCGGCCTGGGCGCGGTCATGCAGGACGACGACTCCCGCATCATGGTGGAACAGCTTTCGGACAGCGGCGTCGCGCTCTTCGCGCGCATGGATCATCCCCTGGCCAGGCTGGACCAGGTCGACGCCAAGGTGCTGGCCGAATTGCCCTGCATCCAGCTGAATCCCGAAGCGCCCGCCTGGCTCAACATCAGCCGCCGCTTGATCGCCGCGAACATCTATCCGCGCGTCGAACAGCGCGTCGTCCTGCTGTCCACGGCCATCGGTCTGATACAGGCCGGCATGGGCGTGGCCATGCTGCCGCAGATCGCGCGCGGGCAGATGCCCGCCGGCATCAAGGGCATCGCCTTGCGCAACCCGGCGCTGGAATGGCCGATCTCCATCGCGCGCCTGGCCAACTACCCTTTGTCTCCTGCGGCCCAGGCCTTCGTCGCCGTGGTCCGCTCGGTCTCCCAACGGCTGCGCCGCGACGCCGCCATGCCGTGATGGCATGACGCTATAGCACCCCGCCTATTTTTCGGGGTTGCCTCCTCCGATACGCTGCTCGGCATCATGCAAGCCCGCATGGTTTCCATTGCTCGCGCCAGCGCGGAGGCATCATGAAAACACTACAAGGGGTTCTACTGGGGGCTGTACTGGCCTGTGCGTCGTTTGCCGCGACGCCAGCCGAGGCGGCGCCGTTTCCGGATCGTCCCATCACGCTGGTCGTGCCGCTGGCGGCGGGCAGCACGGCCGATATCCTGGCGCGCTCGATCCAGCCCGGCCTTAGCCAGCAACTGGGGCAAACGGTCGTCGTCGAGAACAAGCCCGGCGGAGGCGGCCAGATCGCCATGAGCTACGTCGCCAAGGCCTCGCCCGACGGCTATACGCTGGTGCTGGGCTCCAACAACACCTGGGCCATCAACCTGGGGCTGTTCTCGAAGCTGTCCTACGATCCGACCAAGGACTTCGTGCCGGTCGCCTATCTGGCGGGCGGCTCCAATGTGCTGGTCGTGCCGTCCGACAGCCCGTACCGCTCCGTGCCCGAACTGGTCTCGGCCTTGAAAGCCCAACCGGGCAAGCTGATGTACTCGTCCGGCGGCAACGGCACCACGCACCACCTCTCGGCCGAACTGCTGCTGTCGATCACTGGCACCCAGGCCGCGCACATCCCCTACCGTGGCGCCCCGCAAGGCGTGGCCGCCGTCATGGCGCATGAGGTCGCCTTCGCCTTCTACAACACGCCCAGCGTGTCCGGCCTGGTCAAGGAAGGCAAGCTGCGCGCGTTGGCGGTCACCGGCGAGGCCCGATCCCCCTTGCTGCCAGACGTGCCGACCATGATGGAAGAGGGCGTGTCGGGCTATGTGATCACCGTCGACCTCGGCCTGATGGCCCCCGCCGGCACGCCGCCGGACGTCGTGGCGAAACTCAACGCCGCGGCACGCAAAGTCATGGATAGCGCAGAACAGCGCCAGCGGCTGCAGGCCTTGGGGTATGAAATCTTCCACGACGGGCCGCCCAGCGGACTGGCGGCATTTATCCAGGCGGATATCGCCAAATGGGTGCCGCTGGTGCAGCGGTCGGGGGCGAAGGTGGATTAAGTGTTTGCGTTGCCTGATTCCTCTGCCTTGGGGAAATGCGCGGGGCGCCAGCCTACAATTCGCCGGCCCCAACCACCTCAGCAGAGTGAGTCCCGCCCATGTCTGAACACCACCAGTTTCTGTGCCCCCGCGACATGCATTTGCCGCCGCCTGATTGGCGGGCGCTGGAAACCAAACTGCTGGAAGGCGGATATGTGATGGAACCGCGCGGCGACGGTGTTCCGTATCGCGCGCTGTTGAATCTGAGCTTCGATCTGGCCAGCCTGAACGAAGGGTCGTACCAGTATCAAGAGGGCCTGCGCACCACGGGTGACGTGATCGCGATGTACGTGGGGGCGGGGTATTTGCCGGCGGAGATACCGATACGCCATAACGACACGATGGAAGAGGCCATGGCGTTGCTGGCTGAACACGGTATTACGCCGGGGGATCGGTATGCGGATAACGAGGGCAGCGACTGGAGCAGCCCGCAGTACTGCCTGGGGCCGGCGGCTCGTGCCTATCTGACTGACGATACGCGAGCTTCTTATGATGCAGATCCCAAGAATTTTCCGTTGATGCTGCTGGCCTATGACGGGCCTGAGCCGCATGTGGCGGTGGGGGAGAATCTCTCCGAGCCTAGTTTGCCGGGGTCAGATGAACTGCTCGAATCCATGCCGCCGTTTGACTCGCATGTTGATTTTATTGGGGCGGCTTACGAGGATCCTGCTGCGCAGTGGCATTGTGCGGAGAATGGGCGCGATTACCGGATATTGGAGTTGGATTGGCAGTACAGCTTGGCGATGGGGTTTCGGATGGTTCGGACGGAATGGCTGGATGATGGAAGTGCCTGGGGGCTTGCCGCGCTGATCGAGGGGCTGATCGGGCAGGCTATGGTTTGCAGCCATCGGCATTTGTGAACGCGGGGTAGGGGATCGGCGCTGGGCTGTTATTCCCTTGATCTTGCGGCCATAAATCTACGGTGCGGATGAGAGGGGTGTCGCTACGGCTGTTCCAGCGGCCACACCTCAACGACCCCGTGCGCGACGGCACAGGGCGTTTGCGACACCATCACTATAGCTTCGGCCATGTCGGCGGCTTCGATGATGGCGAAGCCGGCCACTGGCAAGGGTGAGTTCATGAATGAGCCGGGCGTTGTTTCGACGAGAGCGGCCTCGTGGTTGCGCACTTGTACGGGCTTGCCTGCGACGCCCATCAATACCCCGTCTTTCTGCAATTTTGCGTCGTGCGCATGGGCTGCGTTTCGGATGGCCTGTGGGGTGCGATCGTAACCCTCTTGGTCGCCATATCCGATCGTCACAAACTTAGGCATGGATCGTCTCCTTAACGTGGATGAGATTCGGGGCTGCCTGCAATACCAATATACGGAAAATGGTAAAGCACGGGATGGGCCTTTAGGCACCAGCCCGAGCATGATTTCTCACTTGGCGACGGATCCTCAAGTCTTGGAGACTTACTAGCCGCACTACAGCTTGAGCGGTGTTGGCGGCACAAGACGCTGCTTGTTCTGGTTGGCCTATCTTTTTGTGTTGCTCCAGCGCTCCGTCCTCGCTCTGCCCCTAAAGTAAAGTTCAGGTAATATCTGTAGATATTTGTCACGAACTGGTTTGTTCGCGATCACTTTTACTGGGCGCTTAGATACTTTCTCGAGATTGTGAACCAACGCGAGCGATAGCTCGTACGCAAATTGGAGCAGAGCATGGAGTTGATGGAAAAACTCAGAGGCCTTTCCGAAAAAATTCGTCAGCAAGGCCCCGGAATCAAGACCGAAGAGGCGACGAAGAATGCGTTTGTGATGCCGTTCATTCACAACATATTGGGATACGACGTCTTCGATCCCAACGAGGTGACGCCCGAGTTCATTGCCGACGTTGGCACCAAGAAGGGCGAAAAGGTCGATTACGCGATTCTTCAGAACTCACAAATCCAGATCTTGATCGAGTGCAAGAAGTTCGGTGATCCGCTGAACATAAACCACGCCTCTCAGCTGTTCCGCTACTTTCACGTCACGACCGCGAGAGTATCCATTTTGACGAATGGGCAGGTTTATCAGTTCTACACCGATCTAGATGCGCCCAACAAGATGGACCAGAAGCCATTTCTGGAGCTTGATCTACTTGATATCGACGACTACATCGTCCCTGAACTGAAGAAGCTCACCAAAGGCGCGTTTGATCTGGAATCGGTCATCAGCGCTGCCGGAGAGCTTAAGTATCTGAGTCAGATCAAGAAGATTGTCGCCAATCAATTCGTTGCCCCTGAAGAAGATTTCGTCAAGCTGTTTGCTTCGCGAGTGTATGAGGGCGTGATCACGCAACGAGTTCGAGATCAATTCTCTTCGTTAGCGAAACGTGCTCTTGGTCAATTCTTGAATGATCAGATCAATGAGCGACTTAAATCCGCTATGAATAGTAATGCGGTCGCATCGGTAGTGGCTGATACGCCTGAAGCTGAAGAGATCGGAGATAAGTCAGACGACTCGATTACCACGACGCTTGAGGAAATCGAGGGCTACCATGTGGTCAAAGCAATTGTCCGAGCCGTGGTCGACGTCAAACGCGTCGTTCAGCGAGACACGCAAAGTTATATGGGCATACTTTTGGATGACAACAACAGGAAGCCCATTTGTCGTCTTCACTTCAATCGTGCGCAGAAGTATGTGGGAATTTTTGACGAGAACAAAAATGAGACTCGGCATCCCATCTCGTCTATTGACGAAATTTACAATCTCTCCGATGCGCTTAGAAAAACTGTGAGCTTCTATGGGACGGATGTGACGGCTTGATGCGGGTGATGGTCGGCTTGTCTCGTTTATCTATATAGAAGGATGTCAGATCAGCAACTAGCCCACGGATTTGTAGTCTGACACCTTTATTGCGGGCTTTAGCACAACCGTTTCAAATGTGCATTAAAAATAGAAGCTAATAACTTCAAAAATATGAGCCGAAATATCTCTTGGTTGCATTTGAGCGACTTGCACATAGGGCAGTCTTATCAATGGCTATGGCCAAACTTTAAAGCACTTTTTTTGGAAGACCTCACGCGTTTGGCTGGCGAAGCTGCCCCAATAAACTTGGTGATATTTTCGGGCGACCTCACGCAACGCGGTAGCGCCGAAGAGTTTAGATCTGTTTCCAATGAGTTGGCCGAGATATGGGAAGTTCTCGATAAGCTCGGGCACAGCCCCGTGCTTTTGCCGACGCCTGGAAATCACGATTTGGTCCGTCCAGCCAAAAACGACGCATGCCGTAAAGTTCTCGCGCAGTGGGGGCAAGACCACGACGTTGTTACGGAGTTCTGGTCCAGCGAGAAGAATCAATATATTGATCTTGTTCAAGATGCTTTTTGTAATTACTCCTCGTGGTTGAAGGATCTCTCAAGAGAAGGATTTTTGGTTCCAAACCACGTTTCGGGAAGAATACCGGGTGATATGTCAGCATCTATAACTGTTGACAAGATAGAGGTTGGCCTCATTTCGCTAAACTCTTCGTTTCTTCAGTTGGGGGACGAGGATCATATGGGCCGGCTTTCACTCGACCTACGGCAACTGAACGCGGTGACAGAGCATAATCCTCCGCAATGGTGCAGCAGGCACGAAGTCAACTTCTTGGTGACACACCATCCTCCCGCTTGGCTATCGTCCGAAGCCTTGCAGCATTTCCAAACGGAAATTAGTCCAGTAGGACGGTTTACGTCGCATTTTTTTGGCCATATGCACGATCCTGACCTCACAACGATCTCCCATGGAGGAGACTCTGGTCGCAGATCCTTCCAGAGTTCGTCGCTATTTGGTATGGAGTACTTGGGTGATGGAAAAACCAGCAGGGAGCATGGCTACTCCATAGGCCAGATTCGGCTTGATGAAGAGGGCGGCGCTTTTAAGTTGTGGCCACGAAAGGGGCGCGTCAATCGACGGAATGGAGATCGCAGGATCGTCCCGGACGTTGACAGCTTTGATTTGTTGCCGGGAAAAGAGTATTTAGAACAACCAATCGTCCTGAAGCGCAACTCCATTGCTTCCCAGGCCGTCATTGCCGAAGCGCCGAAACCTGCAGACCTAGCAACGTCCGTTGAAGAGACACTGGTTGAGTGGCAAAGTCTATTACAAACCGCTGTATATCCTCTTCCCGAGCAAGAACAACATCTATCCATCCGCCCATTACAGCAGCAATCTTGCATGGAGAGCTTGAGACAGAGACGAGTGGCTTGGGTGTGTGCGGACTGGGGACTTGGTCGCGACGGATTTCTCTGGTCTGTCGCGAAGCGTATGGGTAGAGAGAATCAATCTATTTATCGCGTTGATTTGGGAAATTATAAGACGCGCAGTGAGTTCCTTGCTAGTTTCGCAACGACAGTTGGATGTTCTTTTCCGGAATTCTGCAAGGCATTAACATCGGCAGGTTCGTGCATCATTCTGCTTGACGAAGCCCCGACGAGTATCGGGAACCATGCAGGCCATCCTTCTGGACACGATGCCGAAAAAATCGGGATGATGCTCCGCGACTTCTGTCCAAGCGCGATCGTCTTTCTGCTTGCGAGGCAAGCGCCAAAGGTCCATTCGATCGATGTCACACGTCTCGATGTGCTGGACGAGGCGGATACTCGGACGTATTTGCTTGCTCATCCATTTGGTACAGCAGAAGCACGCTCTCCGAGAGGCGTTAGTGAGATTTTCCGTCATACCGATGGGCTACCGGTACGTATCGATCGGGCACTTGGCACACTTCGCGTGGTCGGCCTCGCAGAACTCGGCCCGCCAACGGAGGCCGCTTCAATGACCAGTTCGTCGTCGAGCGAAACAATTCCAATGGCGCTTGTGAACGCGGTTAGCGAACTGGCAAACTCCTCGGACCCTGATACACAGCGCTCATGGCTGTTACTCAAGGTGCTGGCCATTCTGCAACACGGCGAGTCGTTACAACGACTAAAACGCATTGAGCATGCAACTCCCATTTTTCCACGCCATGCCGAGGAATTGCTCGAGAGAGATCTGATACAAGTACGCTCCGCCACTTCCATGATTAGGCAAAGCGAAGGGGCGGAGGATAAAATAAAGATATTGGTATCTCCTCGACCAGTTCGAGACTATGTGCTTTCGTGCATGACTCAGCACGAGATTGACAATTTTGTGAAAAAGGCAACTGCTCTGTATTTTGGCGATGGCTGGAGATCCGGTACAACAAGCTTAAGAAAGGTTGATGGAACGCTCATTTCAGATGATGGCAGCCTGCTTCAGAACCCGCATTTCTTGGTAATTCGTCTTCTAAGAACGTCCTCGATTTTGGAATCATCCACCTCGGCTGATCCGGTCCTCAGGTTATGCGAAATATATTGCGGAGCACTTCTTAAAGCAAAAAACTACCGCAATTGCGCTATCGTCTGTCGAGATGTTTTATCAATCATTCCAAACGAAGGCTTCGCCACTCGTCGAGACACTATAGAGATCATGCTGGCCAAGAGTTTACGCATGCTTGGCGAGCATGACGAAGCTCGCGCCCTATTTCAGCGATTGCTCGACGTAGATGCGGGCAGTCGATCGAAAGACGAAGAAGCACAGCTGCTGCTGAATTTCGCCCTATGCCTTCAGTCGTTACAAGACCCAACTGCAATAGAGGTAGCTCGGCAGGTGATGGGTCTCACACCTAAGACTAGCGTCGCGATGCAAGCTGAATCGATCATTCACGAAATGCGAGAGGCTGAGGACAGCGCGGCCAAGCTTTTGAAACTTGAAGTTCAGGCCCGAAAGCGGGGCTATAACACCGTCGCTAACAACCTTGTGCTCAGTAGAACTATCGGTAGCAAGAGTACGGATGCCCACGATGCATTGCGGGAGGTCTACAAGACGGCGAAAGCCGGAGGAGACTTATATACCGCTGCACGGGCAATCGTCCGCCTCGCCACCCGGTTGATGGCAGAATCAACCACTCTATCCACTGCGGACCTTACGAACCTTATCAAGGCATACCAATACTTTTATGGCGAGCGCTTTGATGCGTTGTTTTCCAGCGCTCACAGATCTCTTTGGAACCTCTTCGAGAGCCAAGGGGACGTGCGAAATATGCTAAGCCTATTCCGTCATAGCTCATTTATCTGGCGCCTCCACGGGGATGACGAGCTCGAACAGGAATATATCACCCGATTAATCGGCATGGCTCGACATATTGTTGCGACCGACGTGCTTAGTGCAGATCAAAATACTGCTTATTTCCTTCTCCGGGCCCGCGAGCACGTTACCAGCGCGGGGAATGATTTCAGCATGCTATCCCCGTGATTCAGGCCAGCCGTTAGCCATGATCAGTTTAGTGTCAGCTGCGGGTCGAAAGCCGGCGTCTGCACGAGTCTGATTTCGGCCAAGAGCCATCCTTTAGACAAGTTGTTGTTAGGCGGTCATACGACTGCACAAAAATTTGGTAAAAGGACTGCGTGATGTTGTTAGCTTACATTGACCACAAGAATATAGATCAACGCGCCGATCGTCGCAGCAGTTCGCCAGCCGCATCGAGCATTTCGGAATGCTCAAAGCATGGCAAAATGTCCCTCAATCCAAACTCTTTTCAGAAGAATCTCGATGGAACAACCTCTCTTGCTCCAAGAACGCGTTGAACTTGCAACTCGCATAGGAGAAAGCCACTACCGAGAGTTTAAGAGTGCCCTAGAAGGGCCGCCAGGAGCTAAGAAGAAAAGGCCCACTCGGGATGTGTGTGGGGACATTGCGAAGACGCTTGTTGCCTTCGCTAATGCTGATGGTGGAGAACTTTTTGTTGGAATAGAAGACGATGGCCAAATCACGGGCCTCGCACACGAGCCACAGGAACTTGAGCATTTCAAGCAGGCATATCGAACGCACGTACACGCTGACACACCACTCCCGAAGCCATCAATCAACTTGGTTGCGATAGGCCCAAAGCAGGTTCTCTACTTCTCGATATCAAAAGGCAATGAGTTCGCGTACTTGACCTCAGACGGCAAGTGTCTCAAACGGCTTGACCTAGAGTCAGTTCCAGTCGGTGCTGAGAAGATTCAGGCTGAGCGTCTCGAACTGGCATCGAGGACATGGGACCGGGCAGTAGAAGGTTCTGCCACCCTTGAAGATCTAGATATACCTTCGCTCCAGCAAGTTTCTAATCAAATTGCTTATGGAGTGACTGCCGAGAAATGTCTGCAACACTTGGGCCTTGCGGAGTTCACTCCAGCGGGGTTGAAGCTAAAAGCCGCGGCATTGCTTCTCTTCGCGAAGGATGTCCGGAAATTTCACCCTGGATGCTTTGTCCGAATCTTTACTATCGCAGGTAAGGAACGACGTTCGGGTGAAGCATTCAATGTAGTGAAAGATGACATCGTAGCGGACAACGTAGTAAAACTCGTCGAGACTGCGTGGGAGCGTCTGAGTTATGCGCTTACGATGCACACATCATTGACCGATAAGGCAAAGTTTCAGCAGAGTTATCTGTACCCGCAAATCGCATGCCGTGAAGCGCTTATTAACGCCATAGTTCATCGAAACTATGCGGTCCAGGGACGAGGCATCGAGATCAGCATCTTTTCGGACCGTCTCGAAATCCTTAGCCCCGGGCGAATACTCTCAACCATATCATTGGATGATATCCGTAAGTTGAAAGGCGCACATGAGTCTCGCAATCCATTGATTGCTAGGGTGCTGCGTGAGATCGGCTATGTTCGGGAAATGGGCGAGGGTATCCATCGCATATTTGACGTAATGCGTAGTAATGCACTGGCAGAGCCAGATCTTCAGAGCAACAACGACGATTTTGTCGTCACTCTATTTCATCGATCATTATACGATCCTCGTGTCAAGCTTTGGTTGACGCTCTTCGAAGACTTTAAGCTTCCCGAGAATCAGACGGCGGTTTTGGCTCTTGGATTCGAAGGCAAGGAGTTTTCTACGCAAGACATCATCGATCGTCTCGGCATCGTCGACACGGACCAGGTTCGACAAATCCTCACGCCACTGCGACAACTCGGCATAGTTGTTCGCACGAAGGACGACTCAGAGGCGTTTGCGATATCAAAGACGCGAAAAATTCCAAAGCGTTCCGTCCCAATGTTCAAGGTCATTGGAAAACCGTCCGAGTTGAAGTCAAAGGCGAAAGAGGAAGCCAGGGAGTACGATTACGGAGTTCTCGAAACATCCAATGAAGCAAAGCTCTATCTCAGCAATATTTCATACAGATCCAAAAAGGAGGACGTTGTCGCTTTGCTGGAAAAATATTGCTCAGTCCTGTCGGTCGATTTACCTGATAGCATCCAGCATCCTGGGGCCAATCGTGGCTATGCTTTCGTGACAGTACAACCTATTTCGGGAACCTTCAAGGAACTGCTTGCGTCTCTGCAGAGCATTGAACTCGCTGGGCGTCGTCTCAGTGTTCGTATGCAGCGTTAAAAGTCCACTTTTCGTTGACAACGAACAGCTCCTTAGTGGCGGACAGCGACAAAGCGGTGAATTTGGCTAGTTCACGCGCCAGAAGGTCCGCTTCTTCGGGGAAGCACGGACCGCTGTGGGTCGAGGTTGTGTGGAAACGCCTGTCGTGCTGAAAGCCACAGCTCAATCGACTGGACCGCACCAACTTGAGCGGTCTTCCCTTCGATTTTTCGACGCTAGGCTTATTCAGGACCGTTTGAACGGGTCGGATAGGGCATGAGGCGCATCATTGATGCACATGAAGGGCTCAGCCGCCCATCGATCGCATCGCTTTCATCGTCTGCGTGGAGCCCAGGACTTGCATTACCCGCTTGAGGTTGTAGGCCAGCACATTCAAGCTCATTTCCGTGTTCACATTGCCCAAGCGACGAGTAAGGAAGTGGGTGTAGCCGATCCAATGTTTTCGAAATAATAATGTCAGACTACAATTTCCCTTCCGAAATTATAGTCTGAAATCATTAATTGATGCCGACAGAGTCGGTAATTTAGTCGCCTCGCTTTAATATAAAAGACGCGGAAAGAATAATATGGACCGAATTGAAAGGCTCCTGAAGTTGGGCTACCTGCCGTCCCAATTGCCTCCGGCGTTTAAGACGAGCGACGTGGCGCTTCATCATACGAATCTGTACGCTGCATGGGTCGCCATCCCTTCCAAAGCTAGTGTTCCGACGTCGCCACGGTCAAAGTCAGAATTGTTCAGCGTCGCGCGGGCTGGCCATCAACGCCGGGCGACGAGCTTGTCGAACCCGATCGCCCAGACCTTTTTGAGCAAGGCCGTCGTCGACAACTGGGCCAACATCGTGTCGCATTTTCGCCGTTCGCAGATCAGTGCAAGTCATCCTCGGTTTCGACGCGACTCTGGTCGTGCTGCAAGTTTGCCGTCCATGCAGGGTTTATACGAACGACGGCTGTTACAAGGTGCGGGGTATCGCTACGTTCTTCGAACTGATATCTCGCGATTCTTTCCTACTATTTATACGCACTCGATTCCTTGGGCCTTGCACGGAAAGGCGGCAAGCAAAAAGAGTACAAAACCTACGGCGAAATTTTTCGGCAACCTGTTGGACCTCGCCTGTCGTCAAGGTCAGGACGGACAGACATTTGGGCTTCCGATCGGTCCGGATAGTTCGCACATCATTGCCGAGTGCATCGCGACTTCGATTGACGTCGACCTGGAGCGCAAGCTGAAGGGAAAAATCGCTGGGTTTCGTTACGTAGACGACTACTACCTGTTTTTTGGAACGCAGGGCGAGGCGGATAGGGCACTCGCTTGCTTGGTGCGTTGCCTTAGAGATTTCGAACTGCAAATAAATTTCGAAAAGACCCGTATATGCCGCATCGACGAACTAGAAGAGGATTCCTGGACGCATGCCCTTCGCAGCGTCGCCATCGCTCCCAGTGGTCAGCGGCAGCGCTCCGACATCAACCACTACTTCGAACTGGCGCGTGATCTCGCCAGACGCAATGCAACCGATGCAGTTATGGTCTATGCTCTGCGCCGCGTCAGCTCAGTGATTTTGCGGTTGGAGAATTGGGACGTTTTTGAAGCACAGCTTTGTCTTGTTGCGGCCTCCCACCCCGTCACGCTCCAGTCGATTGCAAGACTCCTTTCCACATATTCAAGGTTGGGATTCCCGATTGGCAAGGAACGCTTGTCGCGCCTTGTCAACTCACTCATAGCAGAGCATGCGCCACTTGAGCACCATAGCGAGGTCGCATGGTGCCTGTGGATCTGCAAAGAACTCGGCTTGACCATTTCGGCTACAAACGTTGACTCGGTCGCAGCAATGGACTCTTCGATCTGCGCGCTAATTTTGCTGGACCTTGATTCAACAGGTTCCCTGCCCAAGACGCTTGCACACTCCCGCTGGAAGCCATTCGAGGCAACGAGTGCGCTATGGGAAGAGCAATGGCTGCTCAGCTATGAAGCTGGGGTGAGAGGCTGGGGTGGCATGTCGGACGCGCACATAAGGGCGGACCCGCATTTTGATGAACTCCGCAAGCTTGAGGTCCGCTTCTATGATACGGATGCACTGATAACTCCGCTCATTAGCCCTAAGCCGAATGCACTGGAACGCCACAATTTCGATACGATTTCTCAGTTATTGGAACTCGATGATCTTGATGATGTCTTCGAGTATGAGGATGATGAGGATGCTTATGGGAGTCCAATTGATGATAAGGAAACAGACGATTTTTAATTCCGCTCGAAAATAAACGTGTCAGGCTACAGTTTCAGAAGTGGAATTGTGACGAAATTGTAGTCTGACACCATTCTTCCATGGATAAATCCAAACCCGAAGGCAAGCCGCTTGAAGCCAAACGCCAGTATCACAGTCGGGAGTTCAAAATCGAGGCGGTCAGACAACTGGAGGAAGGCAAGGTCAGCGGCACGCAACTATCGCTGATGCTGGGCGTGAAGCGGTCGATTATTTACCGATGGAAGAAAGAGCTGGCGACACACGGCCCAGACGTCTCATTTCCCGGTAAAGGCAAGGCTCGCACCGACGAGCAGACCGAGATTCAGCGCCTCAAGCGTCAGTTGGCCGAGGTCACCGAAGAGCGCGATATCTTAAAAAAAGTGGCAGCGTACTTTGCGCGGGAACTGCCGTGAGGTACGCCTTTGTGCAGGCTCATCAGCAGCAGTTCCGGGTCGCTCGGTTATGCCGGGCCTTGCACGTCAGCCGCAGCGGGTATTACGACTGACAACGTCGTGAACCCTCGGCAAGGCAGCAAGAGGACGTCAAGCTGCTCGCGGCCATCGAGCAGACCCATCAGACCTGCCGGCAAGCGTATGGCGCGGAAAAGACCTGGCGCGCGCTTAACGCCAACGGCGTGGCGTGCGGCAAGCATCGCGTCGCAAGACTGCGACGCCAAGCCGGCATCGAGGCGCTGCGCAAGCAGCGGTTTCGTCGGCTGGAGAAGCATTCGCTGTTGGGGCCAGCCCCGAACCGCCTGCAACGTCAGTTCACCGTGCAATGTCCCAATAAAGTCTGGGTGGGCGACATAACGGTTGTACCAACACGGACAGGCTGGCTATATCTGGCCGTACTGCTGGATCTCTACTCTCGGTCGGTGATCGGCTGGAGCATGGCCGAGAAGGCCGACCGCAGGTTGTTGGTCCATGCACTTCAAATGGCCCTAGCCCGGCGCCGTCCCGATCCTGGACTGTTGCACCGCAGCGATCGCGGTGCGCAGTACAGTTCGGCAGAGTACCGAGGCATGCTTAAGGACCACGGCATCATCATCAGCATGAGCGCCAAGGGGGATCCCTACGACAATGCCGTCGCAGAGAGCTTCTTCAGCAACTTAAAGAACGAATTAACGCATCACAAGGTCTTCCACAGCAGGGAGCATGCGTGGCTGGCGATCTTTAACGACATTGAGGTCTTCTATAACCGCCAGCGAATCCACCAGGGGCTAGGTTATCGAACCCCTGCCCAGGTCGAGGCCTCCGTGTCTTAACCAAACTGTCCGAGAAATCCGGGTCAGCTCAGACTACAATTTCGTCTATCGCATGCTGTCAATCGTCGCCCGGCACACTTTCCCCAAGATTGGATTCGTCAAGATTCGACCCCACAAGGTCCGCCATGTGATCGCATAGGCTTTCAATTCCTCCTATCAAACTGGACATAATCCAAGCATCCAGCGGTTGCCCACCACTAGCCTCAGGCTGATTCGCGCCATTCCCGACAATTCGAGCGATAGTCCAAATCGCGGCGCACGCCCGTTCCATTTTCCGAAGCTCAGCAAGCCGTACGGTGACAAACTCCGCATCGTCCGGCGTAGCCCATCGGTCATGAGTCAAAGGGTGATCGTCCATCAGCCGCTCCAGTATTGACGCAATAAAGAGAAGGCAGTCGCCATTGCAGCGACCATGTCGTCCGTCTTTTCCAGCTGTCAATCTGGGCGATCTTTGTGGGATTGCGGTGCCAGTATCGAGTCCGACGGGCATCGCAATCAAGCGTGACCCGTGCCAAATTGAGCACACTTGAGCCGAAATCCGCGCCATGGGTGGCGGTCGTTTCCAATTCAGGCTCAGGTCACGCCGGCTCAGCCGTCATCCCCATCCCTTACACTTACCCCGATCACCAGGGAGCGATATGTCGATTCAAAGATTAGGCCGTTGCAGCATCCTCTTGTTCCTTGCCGCCTTGAGCTCAGGTTGTTCACTCGGCGGCGAGGGCGGATGGAATCGCAGCAGCTGCATGTATGAAGGCAAGTACGAAGAGGGCGAGGAAGACTACGCGGAAGACGAAGCGAAGCGCTTGAACAAGAACTCATCCGATCGGTTGCGCCGCAGCTCTGGCAATTGATCCGCGGATCGGGCATTTCAAGCCTGTGAGGTCCTAGTCAGAGACTTGCCAGTCGTGGAACTGCTTGAACAAGCGAAACCCCACATAGGTTTCGCTCCCGAGCCAGTGCCGCCGGTAGTAGCAATCCCAATAGCTGGTCATGCGTTGCTGCGCCAGATCCAGAAAGGCCGGATTGCCTCGAAGCACCGTTCCGTAGACGTGCTTATCCAGCAAGGGCAAGCACGCCTCGATGTCCTGCAGGATTTCAACGACGTATTCGCTGCAGAGCTGCACCACGAACGGCACAACCCAAGGCTCGGAAGCCGCAGCCAGCCGCTCAATCTGGCGCTGGCGTACCTGGCCGTCATGATGGCGTGACTGTATGCACGCGTAGATCAGTGCCTGGGGTTCGTCCAGCTTGGAAGACAAGGAATCGCTGCCCCCATGCTGAACGCGATAGGGCAGCGTCAATGACTCGTCCTGCACGATGACGGACAATCCGCGGCCGCACATGACCGAGGGGCAGATTTCCTCGGCGATATGTGCAGCTTCGGTTCGCAGCCGCGCGGGGAAGGCCGCTGTTAGCAGCGCCGTCTGCTCAGGGGCGGCCGTGCGCGGGCGAGAGGGCATGTGGGGAATGCCGCTTGAATGGCGTTCACCGTGTCATACGGTGCGTCTGGTGGACGACTGCGGCAAGCACGGATGCTGACGCTGCCGCATGAAGCACGACGGCGCTTACGCCGCCGCCTCTGCAGGTTTCGGCACAAAGAACCGATCCTTCAATTCCTGCAACCCGATCCTATCCAGCATCTCCGTCAGCCGCTCAGCCGCCTTCCTCCGCGGCAAATCCTTGTACTGGGCGATGATCAGCTCATTCTTCATCGAATGCTCCCATCCCACCAGCTCAGTCACGCTGACCTGATACCCGTGCGCTTCCAGCTGCAAGCACCGCAGCACATTCGTGATCTGGCTCCCGAACTCCCGCGTATGCAGCGGATGCCGCCAGATCTCAGCCAGCGGATCGGCCAGCGCCTTCGCCTTGTTCTTGCGCAGCACCGACGCCACTTCCGCCTGGCAGCAGGGGACGACGACGATGTACTTGGCCTTCTTCTCCAACGCGAAATGAATCGCGTCGTCGGTGGCGGTGTTGCAGGCGTGCAGGGCGGTGACGATGTCGATCGTGGCGGGCAGCTTGTCCGACGTGATCGAATCGGCGACCGACAGGTTCAGAAACGACATGCCGCCAAACCCCAGCCGCTTGGCCAGTTCTTCCGACGACTTCACCAGTTCTTCGCGGGTTTCGATGCCGTAGATGTGGGAGCCGTTCTTCAGCGCCTCGGGCTGTTCCTTGAAGAACAGGTCGTAGAGGATGAAGCCCAGGTACGACTTGCCCGCGCCGTGGTCGGCCAGGGTGACGGCGCCGCGTTGTTGTTGGACGTCTTTGAGCAGCGGTTCGATGAACTGGAACAGGTGGTAGACCTGCTTGAGCTTGCGGCGGCTGTCCTGGTTCATCTTGCCGTCGCGGGTCAGGATGTGCAGGGCCTTGAGCAGTTCGATCGACTGGCCGGGGCGGATGTCGTGGGTTTTGTCGGACATGGGGTAAGGCAATGCGCCCCGCGATGGGCGGGGCGCATAAGAAGGCGGAAAGCGTCAGTTTAACGAAAACGCGGCCGGCCCTGGCGGAACGGGCGCGGACTGTGCCTCTTCTAGTGATTCGCATGATTTGGCATGCGAGTAACATGCCCGATGCGATTGGAGCAGGTCATGCATTTCTGAAAGCGCCCACCGCCAGGGCGGGCGCAGGGAGAGTCATCAAATGTTCAGCCACATCACTGTTGGGACGCGTGATCTTGAACGCGCGGGCCGTTTTTATGACGCGGTGCTGCTTCCGCTCGGACTGAAGCGCCGCGTTGTCACGCCGGATGGCGGGCCCTTGGCGCTTTGCTGGGTGACCGGCCAGGCGCTGCTGCCGCGCTTCTACGTCTACATGCCCTACGACGGCGAGCCGGCGACGGTGGGCAATGGCAGCATGGTCGCTTTTCTGGCTCCTTCGCAGGAAGCCGTGAGCATGGCCCATGCGGGCGGTCTGGCGCCGGGCGCGCGTCCTCATTACGGTGACGGCTACTTCGGCGCGTATCTGCGCGATCCCGATGGGAACAAGGTCCATATCGTCCATCGCGGGGACCTCCTGCTGTAACGCGGGATATGACCTGGCATCCCTGGAGAAACGCAAATGCTCGTGAGTCAGCTTGCTCTTGTGTACGGCACCTATCTGATTGCCACCGCCAGTCCCGGCCCCAGCAATATGGCGATCATGGCAACGGCGATGCGTGACGGCCGTGTGCCGGCGCTTGCGCTGGCGGCGGGCGTGATTACCGGCTCGCTATTCTGGGCCACGCTGGCGGCGACGGGCATTTCCGCCGTGCTAGCGGCGTCCGCGCAGGCGCTTTACATCATGAAGATGGTGGGAGGCGTTTATCTGCTCTATCTGGCGTTCCGCACCGGCAGGTCGGCGCTGAGGCCGGGCGCGGCCTTTGTGAATGTGAAAACGGGCCGTGCGACGCCGCGCTATCGGCTGCTCTACCGCCAGGGCGTGCTCATGCACATCGGCAATCCGAAGGCGGTGCTGGCCTGGATGGCGATCATGTCCTTGGGGTTGGGGGAGAGCGCGTCGGACGGCACCTTGCCGGCGATCATCGGCGGTTGCGCGTTGCTCGGCGTCATGGTATTCGGCGGCTATGCGATCTCCTTCTCGACCGCGCCGATGATTGCGCTGTACGCCAGGCTGCGGCGCTGGATCGAAGGGACGGTGGCCGTGGTGTTTGCGGTTGCAGGCGTCAAGCTGCTGACCTGGCAACGTTGATGCGGCGGCTAGTCATCGACGGCCAGTGCCGGCGATGACAAGCCTCAGGCCAAGCGTCCGGCACGCAAGCGGCCGGACGCCGCGGGGTCACGCCTTCGGGAAAACCGGCTCGCCCAGGTTCAGCATCAGGCGATTCGCCCAGGCGAAGATCGCATCCGAATGCAGCAGATCCAGGATCTCGCCTTCGTTCAAGCCCGCATCCTTCAGGGCCTGGATGCTGTCGGCGTTTACCGCGGCAGGCGCTTCGGTGATCTGGATCGACAACTTGCCAATGGCGAGCTCGCTCGCTGTGGCGCCGGTGGTGGCGGATCCTTGATCACCTGCGAGATGATCTTGTTGCGCTTGGCAAGTTGTTCGTAGCGCTGGGCCTTCAGAATAGGATCGGGGTGCGCGCATTGAGCGTGACTAAGTCTTTGCAAAAGTAGCGATCGTCAAGATATTTGGCTTCGTACGATCGCACGTCGTAATGGACCCAAGTCGGGGCCATACTGTCTGGCTCCAGTGACTTTCGATTCCTGGCCTCCCATCCGATCTGGGCATTCGATAGCTCCACCAGCTTTCCTCGGACTTCACGGCATTTTAGGACATCGTCTTGTCTGGTTTCGCCAGGTTTAGGCTTGATGTCCAGATCGACGGCTTTGCCGCAGTGATTTGTGGTATTGCGATGATTTTGTTGATTGTTGACCGAACAGCGGTAACCAGAACTGAAAGTGAATGGGTGCTTCGGCATGTAAAAGTGAGCGGCTCGCACTGCCCAAAGAAGCATACGGTGAATTCCAGGATACTCATAAAGGTGGAACTCCTCGGTCTTTCGATTACCTAGGTACTTGCCCCTAAATTTGCCTTGCCCGAATCCGTCGCACATGCCGCAGCGGCACTTCAAGCGGGAAAAGTCGATTAGAAACTGATCCGCGAATGAATCAATGGCCTTGAGAGTTGAGCTGTCAGCAATGCCACTCGGGGCGCTCCTACCCATCACGTCGACTTGGAATTTGGCCACCTGCAACTCTGTGCCGGGTCCGAACTCGCCGTCTGGGAGCGTCCCACGAAACCCTGCAAGACGTATTTGCAATTCCTCGACATCAGCGCCCTGCATACCCTTAGATAGAAGCCTTGTGCCATAGGTGCTCATTGTTGCCTCCAGAGCGTTGGCGAGAGATTCAGCGTCGCAGAGCGCGGCAAAAGAACCTCTCAAAACGACGTGTTCTTACGTCTGGGTTGACCAAAGTATATGAGAACATCCGTTTTTTTTGCGATCAAAAATAGGGGGCGGAAACATCTATGCTCGTTACGCGACTTGCGAAAAAATTCAATAGATCGGACGGCAATAAAAATTCAGACAGAAAAAAATAGTAGTACGAAAGTACTATTGTGGTTGATGTTGTCGCCGCTTAATCTTGCGAAATTAATTATGGTTGGAGGGCGAGTGCCAAGAGGTTGCGATATGGTCGTGTCTAGAGAACGTAACGGGGCCACATTTGCAGGCGGCTGGAAGAAGTGCGCTAATTTTCGCCGAGGAGGGAAGATGAAAATTGCAATAATAATAAATGCAACTATAACGGCACTGCTTATCGGTATTGCCACAGGTTGTTCGACGACCTCGCCATTCAGCGAAAAAGGTTATGAACAGGCTACATCCCTGAAAGTTGAAGCAATGGCAACGATGGACAAGGCAAGAGAGCCTTACTCCAGTCAGCGTCAAGTGGTAGAACGTCTAACTTTCAACATCGAAAAAGCATACGAATACGCCAAGGGGCGCCCGAATAACGGTGAGGTTGCACAACAATGGAAGATTATTAAGGATCCTGCGCGCAACTCGTTAGGAGGGTTCCTAAAACGTTGGCAAGATAGCGTGATTCTCAATGAGAGTTACATATTGGAGGCGAAGGGTATCGTATCCGATGGCTTTGATACTGTTATTGAACTGGAGAGCGGTAAGCGCAAAGTGGGCGAAGGGCGGAGTCCTTAACGGAGAAAATAATGGCCGAATTTGATACTTTTTTTAGGCAATTGCAGGATGAAATCGTCGATTTTGCGAACTATAGCTGGCGCTCATATGAAGCCGCCGCAGCTCAAGATGGAAAGCAATTCGTTAGTGAGTTAAGGACTGATTTGCAGCGATGGACTCAGTTGTTGGAGGTGGGAGCGCTAACCCGCGAAGATTTCGAATGGCTTGTGGTTGGAAAAAAGGATCTGGCAGAACTTGTAGCTCTTAAACGAATAGGGCTGGCAAAAGTCGCGTTAGATAGATTTATTAATGGATTGATTGATACCGTTGTATCCACGGCGTTCAAGGTTTTTTTGTAGTGATTGAAGTTGGATTTCAATCGGGTTGTGCTAGGGAATTTAAATATTAGAGCCTAGATATATTTATCGTTTTTTGGCGTGTGCTTCTCGCTCTGGAGTTGCGATGACTAATAACATAAGAGCTATGTGCGGCTTAATGTCCAGGGTGCCCGTTTTCTTCGGGCTTCAGCTAATAATTATGATGTTCTTTGCACCGTTCACATCAATTGCGGTGGCGCAGCCCTGTCCTGGAGGCGAGGCATCGTTGGCGGAGGTGAGAAACGTTATTAACGATCTGGGTAAGAATAATCAGGCTCCTGCTGCTGCAGATTGCGGTTATGCCTGGGGATCAAGTGTCAAACTGGATCAGGACTCTATGGCTGATAAGGTTTTGATATATTTCTTCAGTGAGGCTGCGGACCTTCATCGACAAGCCTATAGGAAGCGGAAACGGGAAAATCTCGAAAAGTCTGCTGATATGTACCTCGTTAGTGAAATCGCTCTCCGTAAGAGGTTTGTGGAGGAAGCTCTAAAAATGGACATTGACGTCACGGAGCTTCAACTTTTGCGTCGCGAAACTATCAAACACATCTCTGCTTTGACCGGTGCTTTGGCTCTTCGAAAGCAGTATTTGGAAATTGATAAAATTCTCTCCGATACGCGGTCAAGTGTTATTGATAATGAGGCGATTAGGGCATGGTTGCAAGCAATATCTTCATGCGATAAGTTCGATGGTAATCCGGATATAAATATGTGTGTCGTGGAGAAAAAAGAGGATTGCCGAGAGCGGATTTCAATTTTTCTGTCGTTCGTGGATGACCTGAAGCGGCAAGAATTCTCAGGTCGTACGCAGAAAGAAATCGCCAACCTGCGACGTCTAACCGAAGACGGGGGGTGCCTAAATGAATAGAATATTCAGATTCTGCATGTTTTGGGGTGTGCTGGCGTACTTTTTTTTATCAGACCCCACGAGTGCGGCGGACATTGCGGCGTCAATGAATAACCAGCAACCCATTGAGGTCAGCGCGATTGGAGATTCAGCGAACCGTGTTGGGAGTCCCGTGTTTCTTACTCTTGCATTTAAGAATGTGAGCTCTGTTAATCAGATTCTAACTAATGTTAATGCCGAAATTGACGCCTCAGCTAACGGAAGATTTGACGGGGGAGGTTTTTGTAAATCGGATATGGCGGGTGAATATACGCTGGTACCGGGAGAGACCTATAGCCTGTCATGCAGGTTTCCGGTGCCGGTGAGACAACGCTCAGAATCTTCCGGAAATGCGATTCCTCAGGGCGTTACTAATGTGGTCGGGTCGGGAAAGGGTTGGAGTGATCAATCTTGGTATGACAGTCTGTTTAATGCAAAGCTGCGCCTTTTTGTAGACGTGGCGGTTGAAAACATAGGTCCTAGAGACGCCAATGACAACGCCGAAAGCCCTGTTCAAAATTTTCGCTTTTTCCCGATTATTCCAGTGCAGGCTAGCGAAACTAGTATATTTGTTGGTGGTGCGGTAGGCGCTATGTTGCTGGCGGTATTTGTCTGGGTCGAACGATTGCTCAGAAATCCTGAAGTTCGAGAGCAGTGGGTTCGGAATATTTTTGTAACTTTCCTTACTGGGCTGCGGGGAGCTCTTTTGTCCGCGATTGCGCTTCTATTGGGGCAAACTACACAGGGAGTCGGATCGCCGGTGGTGCTTACTGTCACAGATTTCAGCGGAGGGGTGTTGATAGGATTATTTTCATATCCCCTGGCCGCGTGGATATCGTCGACGCTTAGACTTAATGAAGTGTTTGTCACAACAAAAAATAATGAGGCTGTGCATTAAAGCGAGAATTTTCAATCGCGGATAGTTTATGACAACGAAAGTGCATGTTCGAAGCTGGCCGAGGCGGATGTCGTGGGTTTCTTCGAGCGTGGGGCAAGGCAATGCGCCCCTGCTAGAGGCGGGGCGCAGGGGGGAGGCGTAAAGTGGCAGTTTTACGTTTCGGCAGGGCAGGCAGGGCGAACGGCGTTAGGCACTGGTGACCGGGCGAGGAGAAATTCTCGGGAGCACGACACGTTTGGTATCACGCTCCGAAAACCTCAAGCAGCTGGGAAAACCGGCTCGCCCAGATTCAGCATCAAGCGATTCGCCCAAGCAAAGATCGCATCCGAATGCAGCAGATCCAGGATCTCGCCTTCGTTCAAGCCCGCATCCTTCAGGGCCTGGATGCTGTCGGCGTTCACCGCAGCAGGCGCTTCAGTGATCTGGATCGAGAACTTGCCGATAGCCAGTTCACGCGCCGTGGTGCCGGCCGTGACGGGATCCTCGAACACCTGCGCGATGACTTCATTGCGCTTGGCCAGCTGTTCGAAACGCTGGGCATGCACGGACGCGCAGTACACGCAGCCGTTGATGCGCGATACGTAGGTCGAACCCAGTTCGCGCTCGGCGCGCGACAGTCCGCCCGGCGCATACATGATGGCGTTGAACGCCGTCGAGCGCTGGCGCAGGATTTCCGGCTGATGCACCAGGAACAGGTAGTAGTCCGAGACCTTGGCCTTGGGGTGGCTTTCTTCCAGGACGGCGACTTGTTCGGGCGTGGCGGTTTCGACGTTGACGACGTCGAGCCAGGCCTTCCATTCCAGCGATTCGTTGGTGAAGCCGTGGGCCTTGATGACGGCGCCGGGCGCGGTGGCGGCGGTGTTGGCGGGGAAGGGCGCGGGCGGGGTGCCGGCGGCACGTTCGGGCTGGCCTTCCAGCTCCTTCATGGCTTCCAGGCCGGCGACCAGGCGGACCTGGTAGGACAGGAAGGCGACGAGCTGGGACAGAGTGACCACGGCGGGCGTGGAGACGCCGGCGGCCGGCAGGGTCTTGAGCGCGGCTTCGTCGCCTTCGACGGGCTTCTCGATCAGCTTGCGCGTGAATTCCAGGATGGCGGCCAGGCGCGGGGTGGCGGCATCAGCCGGCCTGCCGGATTCGGCGACGGCGATGTCGGCCGGGGTGGCGCCGGCGTCGGCCAGGCGCGCGCGGTAGTGCGCGGCCAGCAGCGGCGACGGGGTGATGCGGGTGGCGTACAGCGCGACCAGCAGGCGCTCGGCCAGGGACAGGCCGGGCAGCGCGGGGTCGAACAGGGCGTCGTAGCTGCCTTGGGTGGCGGCGGCGACCTTCTCGCGGAAGTGGCGCACTTCGTAGGTCTTGGCGCCCGGGGCCAGGCCGATCAGGCGGTCGACGAGGTCGTCCGTGACGTTGTAGACGATGGGTTCAGCCATGCGGATCTCCTTGATTCTTTACTTGGTGGCGCGGGCCTGGACTGCCGCATCGAGGAACTGCTTCACGCCTTCCCAGGATTCCTGGTCGGCGCGGGCGTTGTCCTTGGGGTTGCCGCCGCTGGTGCTGATCTTGCCGGACACGGGGTGGGCGTAGACGAGCTGGGTGGTGGGCACGTAGGGGAACAGGATGGAGTGCCCGCCGTTCTCGTAGTCCAGCCACTCGACCGGGTAGGGATGGTTCACCTCGGCCAGCTTGTCCTGCACCATCTTGGAATAGATGCTGGACGGCCAGGAGCCGTCGTCGGTGCCGGACAGCAGCATGACGGGACCCTGGATGTCTTCGACCTTGATGCGGGCGCGGGCCACGGCGTCGGGGTCTTGCAGGGCGGTGAGGATGGCTTTTTCGTGGCGGTGGGGCGAGGGGCCTTCGTCGAAGGGCGCCCAGGTGGCGGTGCGGTTGTTTTCCCAGACGTGGGGGATGGGCTTGCCGCCCAGCAGCCACGTGGGGCCTTCGCGGCCGATCTTGGGATCGCAGGCGTTCTGGCCGCTGTGGACCACGGCGCCGGGCACGTAGGCGACCACGGCCGAGACTTCCTCGGGGAAGGTGGCGCCCAAGAGCAGCACCAGTTCGCCGCCGCGCGACTGGCCGCTGATGGCGACGAAGTCGTGCTTGGGGCTTACCTTCTTGCGCAGCCAGCGCAGGCCGGTCTGGAAGTATTCCAGCGGGGTGTTGGAGATGTAGTCCGACAGGCCCGGCGCCTTGAAGTAGGCCAGCGCGAAGGCGGCGTAGCCGCGCGACGCATACAGCGCCGCGCGCGGTTCGTTGATGCCGCCGCCGGAGCCGTTCAGGATCATGACCGCAGGGAACGGGCCGGGGCCGGGCGGCAGGTACAGCGTGCCGACCAGGCCTTCCTCGCGCACGTCCTGGCGCGTGACGCCGTCAGCCGCCAGGCGCTGGGTGAAGCTGGCCTGGGCCTGCGCGCCGGCGGCGCGCGCCACCACGTCGGTGACCAAGGCTTCGGTCACCGGGTGGTTGAAGTGCTCGCGGCTGGACGAGTCCACGGGGGACTGCGACCAGACCAGGCCCATGGGCGCCACGCCTTCGTAGTCGCCGGACACGGGCGCGTCGCGGCCCAGGTCGACCGTGCCGTCCGCGCCCGCCACGAAGGCGGCCTGGCTTTGCCAGAGCACGCCGTTGCGGCGGGTCAGGGCGGTGATCTCCACCGTCTGGCCGGGCGCCACGTGTTCGACCCGGATCTGGCGCGGCACGTCGATCAGGTCGACGGCCGGGGTGATGGTCAGGGTGGGCGTCATGGCTTACTTGCCCGATTCTTTCGTCACCATCATGGCGGCCGTGCGGTCGCTGGTCATGGGGGTGACCTTCAGGCCCTTCTTGGTGGCCCAGATGTTCTTGTAGTGGAACAGCGGGATGATGCCGACGTCGTCGTACACGATCTTGACGGAGTCGCGCAGGATGGCTTCACGCTTGGCTACGTCGAATTCCGAGGTGGATTGCTCCAGCGCGGCGTCGACCTTGGGGTTGCTGTAGCGGCCCCAGTTGGACGCGCCCAGACCCTTCTTGGCGTCGGCGGTGGCCAGGATGTTGACCAGCGCGTAGCTGCCTTCGCCGGTGCCGTTGCCCCAGGCCAACATGCTGACCGCGAATTCGTTCTTGTTGGCGCGGCCCGAGTACACGGCCCATGGCACGACTTCCACCTGGGTCTTGACGCCGGCGCGGGTCCAGAACTGCGCCACGGCCTGGGCGGTTTCCGGGCCTTGCGGGTAGCGGTCGTTGGGCACGTGCATGGTCAGCTTGAAGCCGTCCGGGTAGCCGGCTTCGGCCAGCAGCTTCTTGGCCTGGGCGACGTCGTTGGGGATGTCCTTGACGTCGGGGTTGTAGCCGATGGTGCCCTTGGGCATCCACTGGTTGGCTTCGGTGGCGGCGCCTTGCAGGATGCGGTCGGCGATGGCCTTGCGGTTGATGGCCAGGTTCAGGGCCTGGCGCACGCGCACGTCCAGCAGCGGGTTCTTGTCCAGCGGCTTGCCGTTGTTGTCGGTGATGTACTGGTTGGGTGCGGGGTTGAAGCTGGGTTGCAGCAGCATGACGCGCAGGCCGTCGTAGGGGTAGACCGACACGTTGGCGGCCTTTTGCAGCTTGGCCAGGTCCGACACCGAGACCTTGTCGATCACGTCCACGTCGCCGGCCAAGAGCGCGGCGGTGCGGGCGGCGGCGTTGTTGATGTAGCGGTAGTTGACCTTGTCCCAGATCTGCTTGTCGCCCCAGTAGCCGTCGTTGCGTTCCATGATGACGCGGTCGCCGGGGGTGTAGGACACGAACTTGTAGGGGCCGGTGCCGACCATGGCCTTGCCCGAGTTGTAGTCTTCGGTGGTGGACTTTTCACCGACGTGCTTGCTGACCACGTGCACCGAGGCCAGGTTCAGCGGCAGGTCGGGGTTGGGGGCCTTGGTCTTGACGATGAGCGTCAGCGGGTCCTTGGCGGTCATCGTGTCGATGGTGCGCAGGTAGCCGGCATAGGTGGCCACGCTGCCCGGCACGGCGCGCGCGCGGGTGTAGGAGTAGATCAGGTCGTCGGCGGTGAAGGGCGTGCCGTCCTGCCACTTGACGCCTTCGCGCAGCTTGAATTCCCAGGTCTTGTCGTCCAGCGGCTTCCAGCTGACGGCCAGGCCGGGCTGCAGCTTGTTCCACTTGTTCTCGATCAGCAGGTCCCAGAAGTGCAGGGCCACCGAGCGGTCGCCGGCGTGGTTGTTCAGCTGCGGGTCCAGGGACGACAGCGGGTCGGCGAAGCCGATGGACAGGTCGTCCGCGCTGGCGGCGGCGGAAGCGCCGAGGATGGCGGCGGTCAGGGTGGTGAGAATCAGGCGTTTCATGTTCGGGGTCCTTGGTATAGGGGGAACTAGCGGTTAATCCGGAAGCCGCGGCGCGGCGGCTGGGTTCACGCCATGTCGTTCAGGTGACAGGCGCTCAGGTGGTTGATGGCGATTCCCTTCAAGGTGGGAACCTCGGTCTTGCAGCGCGGCATCGCATGCGGGCAGCGCGGATGGAAATGGCAGCCTCCCGGCGGATTCAGCGGGCTGGGGATCTCGCCCTTGATCGCGGTAAAGGTCTTGTGGCGCGACTTCAGGCTGGGGATCTCGGCCAGCAGGGCCTGCGTGTACGGATGGTTGGGGTGGCGGAAGACTTCTTCCACCGTGGCCGTTTCCACCACGCGGCCCAGGTACATGATCACGACGCGGTCGGACAGGTGCTCGACCACGCCCAGGTCATGGCTGATGAAGAGATAGGTCAGCCCCAGGTCTTCGCGCAGGTCCATGAAAAGGTTCAGGATCTGCGCCTGGATCGATACGTCAAGCGCGGCCACGGCCTCGTCGCACACCAGCATGGTGGGCTGCACGGCCAGCGCGCGGGCGATGCCGATGCGCTGGCGCTGGCCGCCGCTGAACTGGTGCGGATAGCGCTGGCGCAGCGCGGGGTCCAGGCCGGCGCGTTCCAGCTGGGCGCTGACGTAGTCGTCGAAGTCGCCGTTGCCGACCAGGCCGTGGATGCGGGCCGCTTCGCCCACGATCTCGTCCACGCGCAGGCGCGGGTTGAGGCTGGCGTAGGGGTCCTGGAAGATCATCTGCACTTGCAGGCGCGCGGCATGGGCCTGGGCCGAGTTCATGTCGGCCGGGCGCACGCCGTTGATGCGGATCTCGCCGCCGGAGGGCGTCAAGAGGCCGGCCGCGATGCGGCCCAGCGTGGACTTGCCGCAGCCGGACTCGCCGACCAGGCCGACCACTTCGCCGGGGTTGACGATCAGGTCCACGTTGTCGACGGCGCGGGTCACGGCGGGCGGCTTGGACAGGCCCAGGCGCTGCATGGCGCGCGTCGCGGGGCCGGTGGGGCGTTCGCCGAAACGCTTGCTGACTTGGCTGAGATCAATCAGCGGGGTAGGGGCGGTCGCGCTCATGCCATTACCTCGCTGGTCTGGATCGTGGGGTGGAAGCAACGCACTTTGTGTTCGGGTAGGGCCTGGGTGATGCCGGGCTGCTGGCCGCAGGCGGCGGTGGCGCGCGAGCAGCGCGCCGCGAAGGCACAGCCCGTGGGCAGGTTGAGCAGGTTGGGCGTCATGCCGGGAATCTGGCGCAGGCGTTGGCCGCGCCGGTTGTTGCTGGGCAGGCTGTCGATCAGGCCCACGGTGTAGGGGTGCTGCGGACGGTCCAGCACGTCGTCGACGGTGCCGTGCTCGACGATGCGGCCGGCGTACATCACCGCCACGTCGTCGGCCAGGCCGGCCACCACCGACAGGTCGTGGGTGATCCAGATCAGGCTGGTGCCGTGCTGTTGCGCGAGCTTCTGCACTTCGGACAGGATCTGCGCCTGGATGGTGACGTCCAGCGCGGTGGTGGGCTCGTCGGCGATGATCAGGTCGGGCCGGTGCAGCATGGCAATCGCAATGGCCACGCGCTGGCGCATGCCGCCGGACAGCTGATGCGGGTAGGCCAGCAGCCGCTCTTCGGGGCTGGGGATGCCCATCATGCCCAGCGTGTCGCGCGACAGGGCGCGGGCTTGCGCCACGCTCATCTTGTTGTGGGCGCGCACGGTCTCGATCATTTGCGCGTCCACCCGCAGCACGGGGTTCAGCGTCATCATCGGATCCTGGAAGATCATGGCGATGCGGTTGCCCTGCAGCTTGCGCAGCTCGCGCGGCGCCAGCTTGGTCAGGTCGCGGCCCTGGAACAGCACTTCGCCGCCGACGATGCGGCCCGGCGCGTCGACCAGGCCCATGATGGAGAAGCCCGTGACGGACTTGCCCGAGCCGGACTCGCCGACCAGGCCCAGGATCTTGCCGCGTTCCAGCGTGAAGGACACGTCGTCCACGGCGGGCAGCACGCCCGCGCGGGTATGGAAGTGGGTGCGCAGGTTGCGCACCTCCAGCGTCGGCGCGCCGGCAGTATGGCGGTCGGCGCTCATTTGTGGGTCCTCGGGTTCAGCACGTCGCGCAGGCGGTCGCCCACCAGGTTGATCGCCACGATGGTGATCAGGAGCGCGATGCCGGGGTAGAAGCTGATCCAGTATTCGCCGGACAGCATGGTCTGGAAGCCGTTGGAGATCAGCAGCCCCAGCGACGGTTCGGTCACGGGCACGCCCAGGCCCAGGAAGCTCAAGGTCGCTTCCAGCGTGATGGCGCGCGCAATCTGCAAAGTGCCGATGACGATCAGCGGCGGCAGGCAGTTGGGCAGGATGTGCTTCAACATGATGCGCCAGTTGGGGATGTCCAGGCAGCGGGCGGCTTCCACGTATTCGCGGCGGCGCTCGACCAGGGCCTGGCCGCGCGCGGTGCGGGCGTAGTAGGCCCATTCCAGGATCACCAGCGTCAGCACCACGTTGCCCACGCCCTTGCCCAGGTAGGCCAGAATCATCATGGCGACCAGGATGGACGGGAACGACAGGATCAGGTCGACCAGGCGCATGATCAGGGCGTCCACCTTGCCGCCGGCGTAGGCGGCCAAGAGGCCCAGCAGCGTGCCGACGATGCCGGCGATGAGGGCCGAGCCCACGCCCACCACCAGGCTGATGCGCAGGCCGTACAGGATGCCCGAGAGCAGGTCGCGGCCCTGGCCGTCGGTGCCCAGCCAGTAGTGGAAGGTGTCCAGGCCGTTCATGCTGCCCGGCGGCAGGCGCGCGTCCAGCACGTCGATCTGCAGCAGGTCATAAGGGTTCTGCGGCGCGATCCAGGGCGCCAGGATGGCGGCCAGGATCAGCAGCGTGGCGACAGCCAGGCCCAGCACTGCCGTCTTGGACGACATGAACTCGGCCAGGTTGCGCCGCCACGGCGATTCGCGGCGCAGCGCGGGGGTAGGGTTCGGGGTAGATACGGCGCTCATGCCGAGGCCTCCAGCCGCACCCGCGGGTCCAGCACTTTATAAAGAATGTCCACGATCAGGTTCAGGGTCACGAACAGGCACACCACCACGATCAGGTAGGCCACGATGACGGGGCGGTCCAGCGCGTTCAGGCTGTCCAGGATCAGCTTGCCGGCGCCGGGCCACGCGAAGATGCTTTCCGTGACCACGGCGAAGGCGATGGTGGAGCCCAGCTCCAGGCCCAGCACCGTCACCAGCGGAATCATGGTGTTGCGCAGCACGTGCACACAGACCACGCGCATGGGCGACAGGCCTTTGGCGCGCGCGAACTTCACGAAGTCCAGCGGCAGCACGTCGCGCACGCCGGCGCGGGTCAGGCGGATCACCAGCGAAATCTTGAACAGCGACAGGTTGAACGCCGGCAGGATCAGGTGGCGCCAGCCGTCGGCCGTCAGCCAGGACCACTGGAAGCCCAGGAACTCCACAGTTTCGCCGCGGCCGCTGGCCGGCAGCCAGCCCAGCGACACGCTGAAGGTCATGATTAGCATCAGCGCGATCCAGAACGTCGGCAGCGAGAAGCCGACGATGCTGCCCGCCATGATCATCTTGGCGAAACGGCTATCCGGATACAGACCGGCGTAGAGGCCCAGAGGCAGACCCACCACCACGGCCAACATCATTGCGGCGATGGCCAGCTCGAACGTCGCCGGCAGGCGCTGGATCACCAGTTCGACGGCAGGGATGTTGTAGACGAAGCTGTTGCCCAGATTGCCGTGCAGGGCACCGTTCAGGAACGCTAGATACTGTTCCCACAGCGGCTTGTCCAGGCCGAGTTCGGCGATGATGCGGGCGCGGTCCACCTGGTCCACGTCCTGGCCGATCAGGATGTCCACCGGATTGCCGATGGCATGCAGGCCCACGAAGACGATCAGCGTCATCAGGAAGACCACCACCGCGGCTTGCGCGATGCGGCGCAGCAACCAGCCCGTCATTGCGCGGTCTCCGCTTGCGGGGCCGGGGCCGGCGTCCATTCGTCACCGAACACTTCGGGTTCGGAGAACGCTTCCATATTGGCGTAGTGCGTCTCCACGTCCTCGCGGTAGAACAGGCCGGCGATGCCTTGCGCCAGGCGCTTGGCGCCTTCGCTGATGGCCGGGATGTCGCCCGAGATCGTGCCCTGCGTCAGCGCTGCCGGGTAGGAGAAGCAATGCACGCGGTCCAGGCCGGGACAGGCGCCCGGGGTCTTTTCCTGCAATTCGAACACCGCGCCCAGGTCGGGCGAGTCATGCAGTTCCTGGTCTTCTTCGCCGGCCGGCGGCACGTAGCGGTCGCCCCAGGCGCGCACGTGCGGCGCCAGCGCGGCGAACTCCGGACGCACGGTCCAGTCGATGCGGAAACCCGTGGAGAAGATCAGGAAGTCCAGCACGAACACGCCCTTGGGCGTGGTGACGTGGATCTCGTCGCCGACCAGCGCCAGGTCCTGCACGCCGCAGCCCAGATTAAAGCGGGCGTTGGGGTGGCGCGAGACGCGCAGCGTGCTGCCGCGCGGCGGCGGCACCTGGGCGGCGTTGATGTAGTGGCGGATCTTCCACTTCCATTCGTCGGGCAGGGTCAGGTGGCCGTGGGTCAGGCCGGGGTTGCCCGCGCCCTTGCCCTTGTTGATGCGCGGAATGTCGTTGCGGCGGATCAGCAGGTCTACGCTGGCGGCGCCGGCTTCCAGCGCGGTACCCGCGCTGTCCATGGCCGACGCACCCGCGCCCACCACGCCCACGCGCTTGCCGGCCAGGGTGTTGTAGTCCATCACGTCGGACGAATGCGCCCAGCGGTTGCGCGGCAGCTTCTTCGAAAAATCAGGCACATAGGCGCCGCCCAGGCCGTCGCGGCCGGTGGCCAGCACTACCCGGCGAGCCAGCACCGTGCTGCGTCCGGCGGGGGATTCGATGTCCAGCTGCACCAGCTGGTCGGCGCGCGGCAGCACTGCCAGGATGCGGTGTTCGTTGCGCACATCCAGTTCCAGCGCGCGGCGGTACCAGCGCAGGTAATCCATCCATTGCAGGCGCGGGATCTTGTCCAGCGCTTCCCAGGCCTCGGAACCGAACTGGGCTTCGAACCAGGCGCGGAAGGTCAGCGCCGGCAGGCCCAGCGCGGGGCCGGTCAGCTGCTTGGGCGAACGCAGGGTTTCCATGCGGGCGGTGGTGGCCCAGGGACCTTCATAGCCTTCGGGCGCCTGGTCGAAGATCGGGGCGTTGATGCCCAGGTGCTTGAGCGAGGCGGCCGCGGCCAGGCCGGCCATGCCGCCGCCGACGACGGCCACATCCAGCACGGGCTGGCCGTCGACGAGGCGCGGCGTGACCCAGTTCTTGGCGGGGATTTCCAGCCAGGACAGGTCTTGCCGCAGGCGCGCTTCCAGCACGGCTAGGCCTTGCGGCGGGGTGGCTACAGGCTGATTCATATAGCAGGGGATTCCGTAAGAGGGGCGTCGTCGCCATAGATCGACTGCAGCAGCGCCGAATGTTCGGCGGCGTCGTGCAGGGCGAAGCCGGGCAGCAGGGCTGCGGCGGCTTGGGCCAGCGCGTCGACCATGGCCTGGCAGGCTGGCGTCGGCGTTTGCGACTGCGGGGTGATGACCCCGAAGAAAAAGGGAATGTCCAGGTCGATGGGCCGGATCGCCACGCCCGGCATGGGGGCGCCGTAGGCGGTGATCGGTTCCAGCACCGACACGCCCAGTCCGGCGCGCACGGCGGCCAGGGCGTTGACGGACGAATTGGTTTCCATGGTGCCCAGCGTCTGGGCGTTCTGCGCCAGCGCGGCGTCCAGGCGGCGGCGCAGGCGGTAGGGATTGGCCATCGTGATCATGCGGCGTCCAGCCAGTGCGGCGACGGGCACCACGGCTTGTTGCGCCAGCGGATCGTTTTCCGGCAGCGCGACCACACAGGGCGCTTGCCCGATCCAGTGCACCGTCAGGCCGCGGTGCTCCAGCGGCAGGCTGGTCGCGCCCAGTTGCGCGGCGCCCGACAGCACGGCGTGCACCACGCGCTCGGGCGAGGCGCTGCGCAACTGGATGCGCGCGGCGCCGATCCGGTCCTCGATGCGCTTGAGCGCGTCGGGCACCAGGCCCGCCGCCAGGGCGGAGGTGGCGGCCATCAGCAGCGGCTGGGCCTGGCCGCGGGCGATTTCATCGGCGCGGCTGCGGATCTGCTGCATGCCCGCCAACGCGCGCTCGACATCGTCATACAGCAGGAAGCCCTGCTCGGTGGGCGTCACGCGCGGGCCGCTGCGCGCAAACAAGGGATAGCCGATCTCGGCTTCCAGTTCCTGCAACAACCGGCTGATCGCCGGCTGGGAGCGTCCCAACAGCCGGCCGGCAGCAGTGACGCTGCCCGTGGACATGACGGCCGCGAAGGCCTCGAGTTGACGAAGTTCCATCTGATTTGATTTATGCCAAGGACGAATTCTTGCCCGGCAAGTATGCGCTTTGCAAATAATTAAAGCGCATAAGTAAATTCCCTGATGGGGTTTTCATCAGGGAATTTCATAACTGCTAGTTATTTCAAGGATTTAGAGCGCAAGCGGCTCAGCAGCCCGGTATCGGGCTGGCCGCATGCGGGTGCGCGCGGAGAGCCCGCGGGCGCGGAGATCCTGATCAGGCCCGGGTGCGCAGTGCGTCTGCAACCGAGTCCAGGGAGTACCCCAGGTTCTGCAGGACTTTGGCCGTGGCCGTGCGCGTGAATTCATCGGACGCGGTCTTCATGAACGCCGCGATCAATTCTGGATGCTCTCGGGCATAGCCCCCACCGAAAACCGCATCGATCTGGGTTTCGGCTGCCCGCAGATAGCTTTCGGTACGGCTCTGGGCAAGCGTGAACAGAGTGTCAAGGTTCGCTTCAATGAACTCGGGCATGAGAGGTCTCCAATGACGGCGGCAGGCCATTTCAAGGCTAGCACCAGGCCCTTGCGCCTGCCAACGACCAGAAGTTCAAGAATGCCCGCGCCCCTCGCGCCGGTAGTACAGATAGCGTTCGATTTCCGCCTGTTCCACCGCCGGTTCCAGCGAGCGCCACCGGACCACGTAGCCGCGATGCGCTGGCGGCATCCAGCCCAATACGGAGTACATCGTGACTTCGGTCTGGCCAGTATTGAATTCCGTCTCGAAGAATCCCTGGCGACCCGGCGGCTCGCTGCCGCAAATCCAGCTGGAATCTGGCATGGCGCTCTCCCGTACGGCTTCAATCCTACGCGCCGGTCCAGGAAATGGCATACGTTCTAGCCCCGATGCGGGCTGCGTCTACCTTGTGTTAGAAACACGGATGGGGCTCTTGCGGCATGATTGCCGCGATCTTTGCGAACCTTTGCAGTTCGATTTGACGGATGCCGGTAGTATTCGTCCATCGAACCTCAGGAGCCCGTCATGCACAGTCAGCAACCCGCGCCCGAGCCGAACAAGCGCCGTTGGCCTTTTGGCTACGGCGAAGAGGAGTAGTCCGGCTGCCCTAGCCGATACGCGCAATCATGTTCACCGGACGCCCGGAAACGCATTCACCCAGGTGATTGTCACGTCGGGAAAGGCGTCCACCAACTGGATCTTGAAGTCCGGGAAGCTATCGACGATTTTCCATTCGCCGCAACTGTCGGCGAAAGCGTCGACCTTCTTCACCGACAGGTCGGCAAACGCGCTGACCACCTTGACCTTGATGTCGGGGAACGCGGCGACGATCTTCACCTTGCCATACAGCGGGACGCCTTTGTAGGTGCAGTTGGCCTTGTTCAGATCGCCGGCCACGGCGGCAAATGGAGCAGCCAGCAGGGCGCAAGCAAGGACGGCTCGGTGGATGAGGCGCATGGGAGTACTTCCTGCAACGCCGGCACGCGTCGGCGACATGGGGACAATGACGCGCGCATAGTACCGCAGGCCGTGTGAGGTCTGCGGCGCAATGATGCGGCCACCTATCCGGCAACCTCGCCCCTTGCGCTCAGTGCTTGGGCAGCACGAACTCCACCCTCCGGTTCTGCGCCCGTCCTTGCGGATTGTCCGCGCCATTGGCCAGCTTGTTCGATTGGATCGGCTGGGTATCGCCGTATCCCTTGACGGTCAGCCGCGACTTGTCCACGCCATGATTCGCCAGCCATTGCGCCACCGCCTGCGCGCGGCGCAATGACAGATCCTTGTTGTAGGAGGCCGAGCCCTTGGAGTCGGTGTGGCCTTCGATGCCGACGGTGCCGGCCGAACTGGATTGGATCAGGCTGGCGATGTCCCGCAGCGTAGGTTCGGCGGCCGGGCGTATGGCGGTCTTGTCGAAATCGAACAGCACGTCGCCCAGCATGGCGACGGTCACGGCGTTCTTGTCCTGCCGCACCGACAGGCCGTCGTGGCGCGCGGCCAGTCCGTCTATCTGCGCGTTCAGGTCCGATATGCCGCCGCTGGCATCGGAAGGCAGCCCCTTCAGGTCCAGGATGGTGGCCTGCAGATCCAGGATCTCGGCCTTGTAGGGTGGCTCCTGCGCCATGGAGCCGCTGGCGGCGGCGAGCAACGCCGCGGCCAGCAGAGTGGACGTGCCCGGGTAGCCGGCCATGGCTAGCGGTCGGTGATCTTGATGGCGTCGAAGGTCTCGACGCCAGGTATCGTCAACGAGACCTCTTTGATCTCTTTGGGCGGGGCGGGGAACTTCCCCTGCCAGGAGCCGGCGATCGGGGCGTCCTTCTCGGTCCGGATCATCAGTTTGGGATTGGTCAGCGGCTTGTCGTTGCTGTCTCTCAGCAGCAGATGCTTCTTGTTGCCGGCGACCACGTAGAAGCTGTTTTCATAGTCGCTCTTGCTGATCTGCGGATAGAGCATCTCCGTCTTGCCCATGACGACGGGCTTGAACCGTACCTTGATGGACAGGATGTCGCCGCTGCGCACCGCTTCGATGACCTGGCCCTCGGCGCTGCCGGATTCGGTCAGGCCGGTGGCCAGCGGCGCGGGAGCATCGGCCTGGGCTTGGGCAAAAACGGTCTGGCCGGCTACCGCCGCCAGCATGCCCAAA
The DNA here is from genome assembly GCF_048541815.1 of Achromobacter sp. PD1. NCBI lineage: Bacteria > Pseudomonadati > Pseudomonadota > Betaproteobacteria > Burkholderiales > Alcaligenaceae > Achromobacter > Achromobacter sp. PD1. The sequence goes on along the minus strand of NZ_CP183349.1, from coordinate 3,161,248 downwards.
CCCAGGGCACAGGCGGCGGCTGTCTTTCTGATCGGAATCACGATAAGCATCCTTTGTCGTTGAAAACCATTCAGGGCAGGGCGTGCGGACCGGGACTCATCCTTTCGGTCCCGTCCAAAGTCCAACGCAAGATGGTCCAACTTTCAGGCGCTTATTTCAGTTCGATGTTTTTCCAAGACGTTACGGAATCTAGCCGACGCGAGCCTCATCCGCCGCGGTGCCCGTGGTAGCGCGGCGCGGCGACGCTGCGGACGTTTTCCTTGTGCTGCGAGCCGACCAGGGCCTTGCGCCGGGCTTCCTCATGCTGGTGATCCGCGCGGGCGCGTTCCTTGTCGGCCTGCGCGTCTGGCGCGGCGTGGGAGGGATTGGGGTGGGGAGTGTTGGGCGTCATGGTGCGTACCTATTAAGCAGGTGACGCGGCATATGCCGCTTTTCCACATTACGCCCCTCATCCGTGTTTCTCAAGCTGCGGTTACGGCGCTTTTTTTGATCCTGGCGGCGCGATGTTTGAGCATTTGAAGAGGCCGCGGCAGCACAATGGTCCTGCGCTGGTTTCCCGGATGTTCTTCTTTCAGGAGAGCTTCATGTGCGACTGTTCTTCTTTCGCCAATTCCCCGCAATTCAACCGCCGCCGCCTGCTGTTCGGCGCCGCAGCGATCGCCGCAGCCGGCGCTTCAGGCTGGCTGGGCGATGCCCAAGCCGCCGTGCCGTCAAACGATATCGGCCCCGACGAGGCCTTGAAGCGCCTGATGGCGGGCAATGCCCGCTACGCCGCCAACAAGCCGAACATGCGGGACTATTCCGCGGGACGCGCCGCCCGCGCCGTGAAGCAAAAGCCCATCGCCGCCATCCTGGGCTGTTCGGACTCGCGGGTGGCGCCGGAACTGGCTTTCGACCAAGGGCCGGGCGACCTCTTCATCGTGCGCGTGGCCGGCAACTTCGTGAACGAAGACGGCCTGGCCAGCCTGGAGTACGGCGCCCTGGTCCTGCGCGCGCCGCTGATTCTGGTGCTGGGCCACGACAACTGCGGCGCGGTGGACGCGACGGTGAAGGCATGGAGGGACAAGACCGAACTGCCGGGCCATCTACCCGCGCTGGTGAATGCGCTCAAGCCCGCCGTCGAGCTTGCGGACAAGTCGGGCGCGAAAGACCTGGTGGCCGCGGCGGTCCAGGCCAATGTGCGACTGACGGTCGAACGCCTGAAAACGGCGCAGCCTCTCTTGCAGGAGATGGTGCAGCAGAAAAAGTTGGGAGTGGTCGGCGGCGTGTACAGCCTGGCCACGGGCAAGGTGACATTGGTTTGACGCCAGCGCAGGGGGCGGCTGAACTCCAGCGCCGGCCGGCCCCGCAATGGTGAGAATTGCTGAGCTTTAAGCGTTTTTCCCTTCGTAATATCCGATGAAAGGATACTGAAAGGGGAAGAGGCATGGGGGCGTGTGAAAAATGCGAGGCTATCGTCACGGACCGGCGCGATGCGCCCGGTCATGACAACCTGATCAGCCTGGGCGTGGTGCGGTCGACGGGGCAGCAGCAACGCGGCGTGCAGCACGAAGCGTACACCTGTGCGGTGTGCGGCACGGATTGGGATTATCTCCACGACAAGCGCGATCCGGCTTCGGGGTGGCGCCGTTCCGATGCGGGCGTGCACACGGAAACGGCCGCAGCGCCTTTGGCGAGAGCCGTCGGCGCCGCGTAGCGCGGCGCGCCGTCTTTAATCAGATCCCGTTCCCGCGTCGGCTCAGCGGCCGGCGCGGCTACATCTGCATCTTCTTCTTGCCCATTAGCGTCAGCGCCAGGCTGCGGCCGGTGCGCATGAAGGGATAGAGCGCCGTCGACAGGCAGGGGTTGCGGAACACGGCCGCGTTGACGCTGTTGAACAGGTCGTTGCCCGTGCTGAGCAGCGCCAGCCGGTTGATGCAGTCGGCGCCCCAGTAGTCCTGGCCGTCCAGGTGCAGCAGCATGCCCTGGTTCAGATCGTAGCCTTGCGCCTTGTAGGCCACCGCCAGATCAGGGTGGTCGCGCATGTTCAGCAGATCGATGGGGCCGACGGCCTTCTGCAGTTGCAGCATCCGCACGTAGTTCGAGCAGAAAGGGCAGTCTCCGTCGTAGAGCAGGAAGTTCTTTGCGATGGCCATGATGCACCGTGTGGAAATGCGCGGGCGCGAAAGGCGCGCCTGCCTCTTGCTTCCGATTAAAACGCATATCGCGGCCAGCGCCCACCGCCCGCGTCGTAGGCGCGGATATCAGCGCATCTGGCGCACGCCGTGCCCCAGGCGCCGGCGCAGCAGGTTGCGCAGCGTGACGCCATCGGCATAGCCGACTTGCGCCGCGATCTGCTCCAGCGACTGGCTGCTGGTCTTCAGCAAATGGGCCGCGCGCTCCACGCGCAGATCCTGGAAAAACGACAGCGGGCTCTTGCCCAGGACCTCCTGCATGCGGCGCGCCAGCGTGCGCTTGCTGGCGCCCAGCGCCTGCGCCGCGGCGTCCAGCGAGAAGCCCTGCGCAAGATGCGCCCGGGCCCAGCGCTCGAAGGCCTGCACCAGCGGCTCGGCATGCGTCAGGTGATCGGTGATGACATAGGCCGACTGCGAGGGCCGCTGGTCCACGATCAGATAGCGCGCCACCAACGCGGCCAGTTCCGGACTGGCCTGTCGCACCAGCCACAGCGCCATGTCCATGTGGCTGAGCGCCGCGCCCGCGGTCAGCAGCGACGACGAGCGCACCAGCATGCGTTGGTCCTCCAGGTCCACCGCCGGATAGCGCTGCCTGAACAGCGGCGCCAGCCACCAGGTGGTAGTCGCCTTGTGGCCGTCCAGCAGGCCCGATTCCGCCAGCACGAAGGTGCCGATGCAGGCTGCTGCGGTGTTCGCGCCAGGCGCGCGCTGTCGCAGCATGCGGCCGGCGTCGCGCACGTCGGCGCGGTCCAGCGCGGGCAGCAGGGTTTCGGGCATCTTGCAGGCGATGGCCGGGATCACGAGCCAGTCGGGGTCCGACGGGTCCGGGCTGCCCGAGACGGGCACGCCGAATCCCTGTGCGCTGCGCACCTTGCGGCGCATGCCGACGATGCGCGCGTCGAACGGTTGGACCGGTTCGGGCAGCAGCGGCGCCAGCTCGTTGGCCGTGGTGAACACGTCCAGGATGGCCGACAGGCCGGTATCGAACACGCCCTCCAGGGCCAGGATCTGGATCTTCATGGCAAGAACGCTATCAAAGATGTCAAAACCGCCAATATTAATCAGGCCGGCCCGGACTCACAATGCGGCTGCCTGATCGCGAGCGCAAACGTGCGCCGCGCCTTGCCGGAGCCGTATCTTGTCTTTTGAAAATCTGTTTGCCCTGGCGGTATTCGCCTTCGTGACCTCGGTTTCGCCGGGACCCAGCAACGTCATGTTGATGACCTCGGGCGCCAACTTCGGCTTCGGCCGGACGCTGCCCCAGGTGCTGGGCATCACCGTTGGCTTCACTACGCTGCTGCTTGGGGTGGGTCTGGGCCTGGGCGCGCTGTTCCACGCCTGGCCGGCCCTGTCGGCAGGCCTGAAGGTAGGGGGCGCGGCCTATCTGCTGTACCTGGCATGGCGCATAGCCCTATCGCGTTCCATCGGTGCGGGGCAGGCGTCTGCCAGGCCGCTCACGTTCATGGAGTCGGCCTTGTTCCAATGGATCAATCCCAAGGCCTGGATCGTCGCGCTGGCCGCGGTTGCGGTTTATGTGGATGCCGCGGCGCCCTGGGCGTCGCTGGCGTGGATGTGCCTGGTGTTCGCGGTGGTGAACGTGCCCAGCGTTTCGCTGTGGGCGGGCTTCGGCGTGGCGCTGCGCGGATTCCTGGCGCAGCCGGGGCGTCTGAAGTGGTTCAACATCGGCATGGGATTGCTGCTGGCGCTGACGTTGTGGCCGATGCTGCGGTGATGCAAGCCAGCGGCAACATTGGAGAAAGTGCGCCGAGGAATCCCGTGGCCGCTTTTTTTGGGGGGGGGGCGGCCTGCGCAGGCCGCGCCCCGACACGGCTCAGTCCGCGGCGGCTTCACCGGGCGCGCCCCATGCCAGACCCATGGCGTAGCCGCGCACATCTTTGGGCCATGCGGCGATCTGCTGCGTAAAACGCTCGCGGTCGCTGGCATACAGCGCCCGCGTGGCTTCTTCGAAACCGGGCAGGTTGCCGGCCATGCTGGACATGAACCGGTACGCCGCCTCCTGGCGCTCGCGCAGGCGGTCCTGCGCCTCGTTGTCGCGGCGCGCCTGTTCCACCAACTTGCGCAGGACTACCGAAGCGCCGCCGGGCTGCGCGCCCAGCCATTCCCAATGGCGCGGCAGCAGAGTCACTTCGCGCGCTACCACGCCCAGCTTGGGGCGGCCTCGGCCGCGCGGTTGCGCGTCATCGGCCGCGCCGGCGGGCGCTTCGGGTGGTGGGGCGGCCGGGTCAATGCGGACGCGGTGGCGCTCCGCGATGGCGGCATGGCTTCCGCTGAGGTCCAGATCGACCTGTTTGCCGGATAGGTCGTCGAACACGAGGATGGTGGCGTCGCGGCCTTCGTCCATCGCCAGCCTGACCGCGAGCGCCACGTCGGAGAGGGCGCCGGCGGCAAGAATGCGATGACCGGCGAAGGCGGTGTGCGGATCGGCGGGGAGGGGGGTGATTGAGTTGCTCATGTTTTATCCGGGTGAAATTCGTGAATGAATTATGATCCGGGTAAAAATAGATGTCAATACACCCGGGTAAAAATAGTGATGCGGAAAAAGCACCACCCTGAGGTACAGAAATATCCCCGAGAACCTAGGGTCAACACCTAGGCAAAACACCCAAGCGGCGTATAATCTTGCTTTGCGCCCGGAGTTACCCATGCGTCTCGTACAAAAAGCGCTCACCTTCGACGATGTGTTGCTGGTGCCTGCGTATTCCGAGGTCCTGCCTCGCGACACTTCCCTGGCTACGCGCCTTACTCGCAACATCACCCTGAATATCCCGCTCGTGTCCGCCGCCATGGACACCGTGACCGAATCGCGCCTGGCCATCGCCATGGCGCAAGAGGGCGGCATCGGGATCATCCACAAGAATCTGTCCGCTGACGCCCAGGCGCGTGAAGTCGCCCGCGTCAAGCGCCACGAATTCGGCATCGTGATCGATCCGGTCACCGTCACCCCCCAGATGAAGGTGCGCGACGCCATCGCGTTGCAGCGCCAGCATGGCATCTCGGGCCTGCCGGTGGTCGAAGGGCGCAAGCTGGTCGGCATCGTCACCAACCGCGACCTGCGTTTCGAAGAGAACCTGGACCAGCCCCTGCGCAACATCATGACGCCGCAGGAACGCCTGGTCACCATGAAGGAAGGCGCCACGCTGGAAGAGGCGCAGTCCCTGATGCACAAGCACCGCCTGGAGCGCGTGCTGATCGTCAACGACGGCTTTGAACTGCGTGGCCTGGCCACCGTCAAGGACATCGTCAAGAACACCGAACACCCGATGGCCAGCAAGGACGCCCAGGGCCAGCTGCGCGTGGGCGCGGCCGTGGGCGTGGGCGCCGGCACCGAAGAGCGCGTGGAAAAGCTGGTTGCGGCAGGCGTCGACGTCCTTATCGTCGACACCGCCCACGGTCATTCCAAGGGCGTGCTGGAAGGCGTGCGCTGGGTCAAGCAGAACTACCCCAAGGTTGAAGTCATCGGCGGCAACATTGCCACCGCGGCCGCCGCGCGCGCGCTGGTCGAGTACGGCGCTGACGGCGTCAAGGTCGGCATCGGCCCCGGCTCCATCTGCACCACCCGCATCGTCGCGGGCGTGGGCGTGCCGCAGATCCATGCGATCTCCGAAGTTGCCAAGGCGCTGGAAGGCACGGGCGTGCCCCTGATCGCCGACGGCGGCATCCGTTACTCGGGCGACGTCGCCAAGGCCCTGGCGGCCGGCGCTTTCGCCTGCATGATGGGCGGCATGTTCGCCGGCACGGAAGAAGCCCCCGGCGAAGTCGTGCTGTTCCAGGGCCGTTCGTACAAGTCCTACCGCGGCATGGGCAGCCTGGGCGCCATGACGGACGGCTCCGCCGACCGTTACTTCCAGGATCCGTCCAACAACGCCGACAAGCTGGTTCCCGAAGGCATCGAAGGCCGCGTCCCCTACAAGGGCAGCGTCCTGGCCATCATTTACCAACTGGTCGGCGGCATCCGCGCCTCGATGGGCTACTGCGGCTGCGCCACCATCGACGACATGCGCACCAAGACCGAATTCGTGGAGATCACCTCCGCGGGCGTGCGCGAGTCCCACGTGCACGACGTACAGATCACCAAGGAAGCGCCCAACTACCGCGCCGACTGATCCGTACAGTCAACTACAATGTCATGCATCGCGCACCGGCAGAACCGCAACATGAATCAGCGGTTCTGCCGGTGCGGTTTTATTTACTGCGGTTTTATTCTTTACCGGTAGAGTCTCCATGCACCAGCGCATCCTCATTCTCGACTACGGTTCGCAAGTCACCCAGCTGATCGCCCGCCGCGTCCGCGAAGCCGGCGTCTACTCCGAAGTGCACCCCGGCGACGTCGACGACGCCTTCGTGCGCGACCAGATGGCGCAAGGCCTGAAGGGCATCATCCTGTCCGGCAGCCACGCTTCCGCCTACGAAGAAGGCTCCATGCGCGTGCCGCATGCGGTGTTCGAACTGGGCGTGCCCGTCCTGGGCATCTGCTACGGCATGCAGTCCATGGCGCAGCAATTGGGCGGCGTGGTCAGCTTCTCCGACCACCGCGAATTCGGCTACGCCGAAGTCCGCGCCCACGGCCACACCAAGCTGCTGGAAGGCCTGGAAGACTTTTCCACCGCCGAAGGCCACGGCATGCTGAAGGTCTGGATGAGCCACGGCGACAAGGTCACCGAGCTGCCCCCGGGCTTCAAGCTGATGGCTTCCACGCCGTCCTGCCCCATCGCCGGCATGGCCGACGAAGACCGCAAGTTCTACGCCGTCCAGTTCCACCCCGAAGTCACGCACACCGTGCAGGGCAAGGCCATGCTGGCCCGCTTCGTGAACGAGATCTGCGGCTGCGAAGGCGACTGGAACATGCCCGACTACGTGGCCGAAGCCGTTGCCCGCATCCGCGAGCAGGTCGGCACGGACGAAGTCATCCTGGGCCTGTCCGGCGGCGTGGACTCCTCGGTGGCCGCGGCGCTGATTCACAAGGCCATCGGCGACCAGCTCACCTGCGTGTTCGTCGACCATGGCTTGCTGCGCCTGGACGAAGGCAAGCAGGTCATGCAGACCTTCGCCGAAAACATGGGCGTGAAGATCATCCACGTCGACGCCACCGCCCAGTTCATGGGCAAGCTGGCCGGCGTGGCCGACCCCGAAGCCAAGCGCAAGATCATCGGCCGCGAATTCGTCGAAGTGTTCCAGGAACAGGCCGGCAAGCAGCAGAGCGCCAAGTGGCTGGCCCAGGGCACGATCTACCCCGACGTCATCGAATCCGCCGGCGCCAAGACCGGCAAGGCCACCTCCATCAAGTCGCACCACAACGTGGGCGGCCTGCCGGACACGCTCAACCTGCAACTGCTGGAGCCGCTGCGCGAACTGTTCAAGGACGAAGTCCGCGAACTCGGCGTGGCCCTGGGCCTGCCGCCGCAGATGGTTTACCGCCACCCGTTCCCCGGCCCCGGCCTGGGCGTGCGCATCCTGGGCGAAGTCAAGCACGAGTACGCCGAACTGCTGCGCCGCGCCGACGCGATCTTCATCGAGGAACTGCGCAACACCAAGGACGAGGCCAGCGGCCTGACCTGGTACGAGCTGACCTCGCAAGCGTTTGCCGTGTTCCTGCCGGTGAAGTCGGTGGGCGTGATGGGCGATGGGCGTACCTACGAATACGTCGTGGCGCTGCGTGCGGTGCAGACGTTTGACTTCATGACCGCCGATTGGGCGCCGCTGCCGCATCCGTTGCTGGCTCGGGTGTCGTCGCGCATCATCAATGAAGTGCGCGGCATCAATCGTGTTGTGTATGACGTGTCGAGCAAGCCGCCGGCGACGATCGAGTGGGAATGATTCAGGCCCATCCGAACGCCGCCGATTTTACGCTGCGGTACGATCTAAGCTACTGAAATCAAAAATAAATCTATCCTTTGGCTATCGGCATCTATCGGTGGGCATAGATCATGTCCGGCGGCCTCGCTGACGGGCCTCGCCCCCATTGATCAACCGGAAAAACGAAAGTACCGTCAGGTCAAATGAGGCCAATGACGGTACTTTTTTCGAATTAACGCACTGAAATATAATAGTTTTCAGCGCCATTGGCCTTCAAAAACCGCGTGACGGTACTTTTCCGCAAGGAGGCCCGAAATGTTGACCGACGCAGCACTCAAGTGCTTGAAACCAAAAGCGAAAATGTACAAGGTATCCGATCGTGACGGCATGTATGTGCGCGTCGCGCCGTCGGGCGCCATCTCGTTCAGGCTCGACTATCGGCTGAACGGCAGGCGAGAGACCGTCTATCTCGGCAGATATGCCCGTAACGGAATATCGCTCGCCAGGGCTCGCGAGCTATGCATCGACGCCCGTCGGGCGATCGCCGAGGGGCGGTCCCCCGCCATCGAGAAGCAGCGGGAGAAACGCCGGATCAAGGAAGCAAAGAGCTTCGGCGAATTCGGCGAGAAGTGGCTGACCAACGCGACCATGGCCGACAGCACGCGCGCGATGCGTCGCTCCATCTTCGAACGCGAACTCATGCCCGTCTGGCGAAATCGTCTCCTGACGGAGATCACACCGGATGATCTACGCGTTCACTGCGGCAAGATCGTCGAACGGGGTGCGCCTGCAACTGCTATCCATGTGCGGGATATCCTCAAGCAGATCTACGGCTTTGCCATTCTGCACGGCGAGAAGGTCGCCAATCCGGCCGATGACGTCGGTCCAGCCTCGATCGCTACCTTTACGCCGAAGGACCGCGCGCTCTCGCCCGCAGAGATCCGCATCATGTTCAAGCAGCTCGAGCATGTTGCGACTTTGCCAACGATCCGCCTCGGTATGAAGCTCTACCTCCTCACCATGGTCCGGAAGAGCGAGTTGCAGGATGCAGTTTGGGACGAGATCGATTTTGACAACGCCGTCTGGACCATCCCGAAGGAGCGCATGAAGCGTTCGAAGCCGCACAACGTCTATTTGTGCCGACAGACGTTAGACATCATGATCGCGCTTAAGACCTGCTCCGGCAACTCCCGATATCTTTTGCCGTCCCGGTACGACGCGGACGCGCCAATGTCTCGCGCGACGTTCAATCGGATCACCTACGCGGTCGTCGAGCGAGCCAAGAAGGAGGGGCTGCCACTGGAGCCATTCACGGTCCATGATCTGCGGCGGACCGGATCGACGCTGCTAAATGAGCTGGGCTTTAACAGCGACTGGATCGAAAAGTGCCTGGCGCACGAGGACGGGCGTTCGTCGCGCGGCGTCTATAACAAGGCCGAGTATGAGGTGCAGCGTCGGCATATGATGCAGCAGTGGGCGGATACCGTTGACGCCTGGATCGATGGCCGGAAGTATGCCCCCGCGCTTTTGCCGCAAGCTATGCCCTTGATGGAACTGGATCCCGCCCTTTGACCGGGCGGGATTTACGCTTGGAAACATCAGGATGTTGGGCACGCCGGATCGGCGCAGCCCGCCGTGCCGTGAGCCAAGCCTCGACCTCGGCCAGGTCCCATACGATACAACGTGGCGAGAGCGCGAACCGGCGGGGAAACTCGCCACGCTGCTCCATTTCATAAATTGTGCTGTCGGCCATCGGTACCATCTCTCGCAACTGTTGCCGCCGGATTGTTCTCCGAATTTGTGTAGTTTCGATCTTTGCCATTCTCAATCTCCTTCATTGCTGAGGCGATTGAGAATGATAGATGGTGATAGTGAAAGCCCCTTCGAAACGCATTGCGGTGTTTTCGGGCTATAGCGTACACATCGGCGGGTTCTTCCTGACTGCTAGGAGCAGCATAGGGGCGAACAGGCGCTGATGGACAAGCTCGAAACGTGTGGGGCCTGCAACAACGCCGACGCCTGCGGTAGACACGACTCCCTTCAAAAAGTGGTTTGTCTACCAATCCACAGAAAAACACGACGAGTTGAAAGCGGCGTGTTTTCAGGGGGTTGAGAAGGAAGGAAAAGAGGCTGGCGATATTCGGTTTTTCGCTCTAGGTGCAGTATAGGTGCAGAGAGCGTCGGCTAGAATCGGCGGCAAATGTGCGGGTGTGGTGGAACTGGTAGACGCGCCGGATTCAAAATCCGGTTCCGAGAGGAGTGTCGGTTCGATTCCGACCACCCGCACCACCTTTAATCTCAAGGTAAACCGACGGCCAAAAAGTTCGAATCTCACCCGGCTCGCCAGGCACTCCCTCGTGAACTCATCGATCACATTCAGCATGCGGAACCTCCGCCCGTTATGGGTGCGGTCCTCGACGAAGTCGTAGGACCAGACGTGGTTGGGATATTCCGGCCGCAGCCGAATGCAGGACCCATCGTTCAGCCACAAGCGGCCCTTCTTCGGCTGCCTGTACGGCACCTTGAGCCCCTCCCGCCGCCAGATCCGCTCGACGCGCTTCATATTCACCACCCAGCCCGCCCGGTGCAGCAAGGCCGTGATCCGACGATAACCATAGCGCCCATAGCGGGTGGCGAGTTCGACGATGTCGGCGGTCAGGGCCGCCTCCTCGGCTCGCGCCATCGGCATCTTGCGCTGTGTGGATCGATGTTGCCCCAGAACCCGGCACACCAGCCGCTCCGATACGCCGAGCTTGGCTCTGACGTGCTCGACACAGCGCCGGCGCCGGGCGGGGCTCAGAAGTTTCCCGACGCAGCTTCCTTCAGGATCAGCTTCTCCAGTGTCAGGTCAGACACCGCCTTGCGCAGCCGCTCGTTCTCCTTCTCGAGATCCTTCAGCCGCTTAACCTGGTCGCTCTTCAGGCCGCCAAATTCCTTGCGCCAGCGATAATAGGTGAATGCCGTCACCCCGATCGCCCGGATCGCCTCGGCTACCGGCCGTCCCTGCGACACCAAAACGTCGACCTGCCGAAGCTTCGAGACAATCTCTTCAGGCTTGTGCTTCTTCTGCGCCATCGCTCAATCCTCCAAAGGCTCGAAAGCCTAATTCAGGGAGGACCACTTTTCAGGGGGCAGACCAGTCGATGTCGCGCAGGTGAGCTTCATCGCGCCTATCATCGTGGATACGGCGCTCGGCGCGATCGACCGTCACATCGGCGAGTTCAAAGTGCTGGTTCACTGCAACCAGGGCCTCTCGCGGTCGCCCTCGATTGCGTTGCTTTATCTACTGAAACACACGGACGCGCTGGGGTCGCAAGATCCCGCTGCCGCACTGTTGGCGTTTCGGAGGCTCTACCCGCCGTACGCACCTGCTCAGGGCATGGCGGACTATGTGCGGCTGAATTGGGCGAAGTATTTGCAGGATGGCTAGCTCACTTTCGGAGCTGTTCCAAAGATGACCTTTCGGGAGCGGGAGCCGCGAGCCTACTTGTGACCGACTCGCGTGGAGTGTCCGCTTCCGGCACTGAACCCAAGTTCCGCTAGTGACTCGTTTCGGACCTTCAGCATGTCAGCTTCGCGTCCGCACGATAAGCTGACATGCCCGGGAGCTTCAGTCTTTTCTGGCGGAGTGCGCATTGCCCATCGGCCATATCCAGGTGTCCAACTCCGATGGCACGCAAACGCTGAAGCGGCAGCGCGACGCGGTGTTCGCGACCAACCTTTCCGGTCGATAACGTCCTGGTCATTTTGCCGAGCTTGCGGATTAGCCGCGAACCACCTGCTCAAGACCAGCCCCGGCGAGCCGGGCGGCGGCGAGCAGGCGATCGAGATCGTGCCCGTTGCGAGCGCTGGCGGACAGGCCGGCCATGACGGTGCTCATATAGTCGGTCACGCGCTCGGCCTGTTCGGGATGGCGCGCGGCGACGAAGCGATGGATCGCCTCCTCCGCCGCCGCAAGGAACGTTCCGGCCGCCTCGCGTGCCTCGCGGTCGGTGCAGCGCACACCCTCGATAACGAGGCACCCCGCCGCGTCCGGATCGGCGGCATAGCGCCGCGCCGCCGCTTCCAGCACCGCGACGAGGCATTCCGCGACCGGGCGATCGGCGTTCAGCAGATCGAACAGCGGGATCGCGCCGGTACCGGCATAGCGATCGAGAATGCGGCTGTAGAGCTCGGCCTTGCTGCCGAAGGCGGCATAGAAGCTGGGCGGGTTTATCCCGATCGCCTGAGTCAGGTGCGCGATGCTGACGGCATCATAGCCACGCGAATGGAACAGCCGCTGGGCGGTCGCGACCGCTTCGTCCGGGTCGAACAGGCGCGGTCTGCCGCGTGCGCGGGATAATTTTGTATGAACCACTACAAATACCTTGACGGGTGTTTCAAGTCGTTTATGTAGCGAGTCGTAAGTTATTGATCAAGGAAAGTCCGATGGGTGTGTTTGAGGCGAAATCCGTTCTCGTGCTGGGTGGCAGTCGGGGGATCGGCGCGGCGATCGTTCGGCGTTTTGTGGCAGATGGTGCGAAGGTGACCTTTACCTATTCCGGTTCGCCTGACGCGGCCCACGCGCTGGCGGCCGAAACGGGCAGCACCGCTGTCGAGACGGACAGCGCGGATCGCGACGCGGTGATCGCGCGCGTGAAGGACAGTGGCGCGCTCGACGTGCTGGTCGTCAATGCCGGAATCGGTGTTTTCGGCGATTCTCTGGAGCAGGATCCGGACGCAATCGACCGGCTGTTCCGGATCAATATCCACGCGCCCTATCATGCCTCGGTCGAGGCCGCGCGCCAGATGCCCCAGGGTGGCCGGATCATCGTCATCGGATCGGTGAACGGCGACCGGATGCCCGTTCCAGGCATGTCCTCCTACGCGCTCAGCAAGTCTGCGCTGCAAGGGATGGCGCGCGGGCTGGCACGCGACTTCGGGTCCCGCGGGATCACGATTAATGTGGTGCAGCCCGGCCCGATCGACACCGACGCCAATCCGGCGGACGGACCGATGAAGGAGCTGCTGCACAGCTTCATGGCGATCAAGCGCCACGGCCGGCCAGAGGAAGTCGCGGGCATGGTGGCGTACCTCGCCGGCCCGGAGGCGGGGTTCGTTACGGGCGCCATGCACACCATCGACGGCGCGTTCGGTGCCTGATCCGACCTCGCCCGCGCCGATGACCACCATCGGCATCATCGGCGCGGGCGAGGTCGGCAGCCAGATTGCCCGCGCCGCCATCGCCAACGGCTATCGGGTTGTCATCGCCAACTCGCGGGGGCCCGAAACCCTGGCCGGGCTGGTCGCGGAGCTCGGGCCGCCTGCCCGCGCCGCGACCGCTGCCGGTGCGGCGGAGGCGGGAGAATTCGTCGTGATCGCGGTCCCGCTCAAGCTGGTCAACGACATGCCCGTGGCGCAACTGGCGAACAAGATCGTGCTCGACACCAACAACTATATGCCGTGGCGCGACGGGCGCTATGCCCTCGTCGATACCGGCGCGAAGACCGAGCACGAACTGCGGCAGGACCAGCTGCCAACGTCCAAGGTCGCGAGGGCGTTCACGCATATCCAGGCACCGCGCCTGTTGCTGTCGGCGCGGCCCGCTGGCACGCCGGGGCGGCACGCGCTGTCGGTGTCGAGCGACTATCCCGAAGCGGTGGCGCTGGTCACGCGACTGTACGACCAGTTCGGCTTCGACACGGCGGACAACAGCCCGCTTAGCGAGTCCTGGCGGAGCGCTCCGGGTCAGCCCGCATGGCACGCGCACGACCATCAAACGCGTCCCGCGCTGATTGCGAACCTTGCCAAGGCGACACCGCTCCCACCGAGATAGGGCAGACTGCCTCTGCCCGACCACACCGCCCATGCCTACGAGGTCTTCGCCGTTCTCTCGCCCGCGCCGGCATCACGTTCATGTCGGCCTGCGCCTGCCGCGGTCGGTATCGCTGAGAGGGCAGCAGCGATCCGCGATCCCGCCGACAAGGCCTACGGTGTTCGACTGAAAGCGGGAGTCTGTGTGAAGAGCGGAATGTCGCCTTTCAGCCAAGTCGGTAATGACCGCTGCTGGCGCGAAGCCGAAATGCGCCGCCGATCGCCTGTCTTTCCACGCCATGGCCACCGATTATGCGACGGGCGCGCTGAAGGGGTGGGCGAGCTCGGTACGTAACGCTATTCTACGCCTGCCTTCGATCGCTCTTGCGGCCCTGCGCTGGCCAAGCCAACAGGATCGCACCGGATCGTAGCGTAGGGAAACATCGCACGCCAGCGCACAGTATCGCGCCATGGCGTAGGAAAAAGCGTGGCTCGCCGGAGTCGGTGAAAATGCGAACTTCGATCTGCCGATTCCCCTCAATCATATCCAAAGGCCCGCCGTCAAGATGCGCAAGCGTGATCGACTGAGAGCAGAAAGGATTGTCGCTGCCGGCGGGCCGATGCCGAATCTCCGAGAGCGCGCAGTGATGTTGGCGGAGAAGCTAGGCGAAGTCCGCACCCGTGATTTGACGGAGGTCGGCATTCCTCGGTGCTACTTAACAAGGATGTGCGAGGAAGGACTGTTGATCAAGGTTGGCTACGGGCGTTACCGCGCTGTTCCGCGGCGAGCCGCTTAACCGGAACGCTGCCGACCGTCAGTCCGAAGATGGGCCGAATAGGCGCACCGCGCTGTCGATGATCAGTTGGGGTCGCGGTTGGTGTAGTTGAGAGCAACCCAGGCGTATCCGACAGGGTTGCGGCGGACATGGCCGATTCCGGGGAACGCCGTATGGAGCATGGCAATCAAGGTCTCATTGCGCGCGAACTCGTCGAATGCTTCAGCGCGGAGCCGCATTAGAACTACGAACCATCACCGCTATCGATGACTTGCCGGACAGTCGGGTTCGCTTCAGGGAGCGCCAGTTCCGAAAAGTGCCGTCGGATATGATCCAGCTTGGGATCGATGTAGCGGCGGCAGAAGGGCCTGCTCGGGTCGGTTCGATAGTAGTTTTGGTAACGCTCGTCCGACGCTCTGAAACCTTTAAACGGGAGGACCAGGGTGTGCACCGCCTTGGCAGACGCGCCGGCGAAGCGGACGATCGCCTGTTCGGCCTCCGGCCGCTGGCTCTCTTCAAAGATGTAGATCGCGCTGCGGTACTTGCTGCGAGGCGAGCGGGCCCTGGCAGCGGAATGCGTTCTGAGATGCACCTCGGACAGCGTCGCCAACGGAATAACCGATGGATCGAAGGTGACGATCACCCCTTCTGACCAGGTATCTGCCGGCGCGTCCGACCGGACAAAGCCCTGGTCGACCTGGGCGACGCCGCGCAACGCCTGGAACACTCCCTCTGTGCACCAATGGCATCCCCCTCCAAAGCCGGCCTTCGCCATCATCACCTCCCACGCCGAGGCGTGAATCCTGACGTAGGTTTGCCCGGCAAAGCGCTAGCGGCTGATTTCGAAGAGGAACCACGCACGGCGCTCAGCCTCGTCCGTCCAGGCATCGATCAGGCCGGACGTCGCATTATCCTTCGCCTTGTCCGCGACGTCCTTTGCGCGGCGAAACGACTCGACCATGTGGAGATTGTCGGCGCGGAGCTCGCCCAGCATGTCCTGCGGTGTCACGAACTCAGCATCATTGTCCTTGATCGTCTGGTGGCGCGCGATATCGCCGATCGATCGAATGGTGGTGTTGCCCGTCTTTCGGGCGCGCTCGGCGATCGCATCGGTGACGGCGAGGATCTCTGCGGCCTGCTCATCAAGAAGCAGGTGATAGTCCCTGAAGTAGGGTCCGGAGACGTGCCAGTGGAAATTTTTTGTCTTCAGGTAAATCGCGTAGCTGTTCGCCAGAATGATCTTCAGAGCGTCGGCGACAGTCATCGCCGCGCATTCGTCAAGATCAGAAGGTGTCGGAAGGGCGGAGGCATTGTTGTTCGTCATCGCTTAGACTTTCTCAATCTGGCTACACGGGATCCAGCACCGATTCCCCCACGGATGGCGATGTATAGAAGATGAATTCATTGCCAGACGAAGTCCAATGGCCGGTGGCTATAGTTTCGATACCTTTGAGCGACATGCGCAGTCTTGGGGGGCCGGGCGTCGCAGGCGGACCGGTCGGCCGGGACCTCCACCTGCCCGTCAGGGGGCCGGTCGGAAATCCAGCACGAACGCGACGACCTTTTCGGCGGACATCTCGCACGGCTTCAGCAATGTTCTATCTGATGTAACGCGATAGAGGTTGAAGCTGACAATGTCGGTCCCGGCCAACTCCCTGGCGAACAGGCTGTTGCGACGTCCGTCACCGGATCGCCGGACAGTCACGCCGAAACGCCGGCCTTCGTAGGCGCCTTCGCTGTATCCCTCGGGAAGCTCCGCGAAGGCGGCATCGAACTCGGCATGCTCCATCTCAATCCAGTCGTCTTGATTCGACAGAAGCCCAAGGGTCCGAGGCCCTCGGCGCCAGTCCGCGGAGAAGGTCCGGGGCGGAGCCCTGTAGCCGACGCGGCCTGGGATGGGCGGAAAAGCCGTCCCGCGGGCGCTTGCACATGGCGCTGAGGCCGCCACCTGTCCGCCTGCTACGCAACCTCCACGCCTTTCCAGAAGGCGATATGATCCCGGATGCCCTCGGCGCCTGGCGTCGGATCTGGATAGGTCCAGGCTGCGTTCACGTTGAGCGCGTCTCCCACACGCACATGGAAGTAGCGCGCGGTGCCCTTGATCGGGCAGACGGACGTGTGCGGGCTCATCTCAAGCAGGCCAAAATCGACTGCCGACGGTGGGAAGTAGTGGTTTCCCTCGACGACGACCGTCTCGTTGCTTGTGGCGATGGTGGCGTCATTCCAGATAGCTGAGACCAACGGACTCTCCTTTCGTATTCATCAACCGGCACGGGGCTTGCGGGCTGTCTGCCCCAAGGCCGCACCCCCTCAGATGGCGGGCGGCGTGCGCCCCAGGAGTTTGTCGAGTTCGCCTCTGACATCGAGCTCGAAAAGCTCGTCGGAGCCACCGACATGCGTGCCGTTGATGAAGATCTGCGGCACGGTGTTTCGACCCGACGCTTCCGTCATGGCCTGCCGGTGAACCGGATCCGCCTCGATATCGAGTTCCTTCCATTGCACGCCCTTCTCCTCGAGGAGCATCTTCGCCCGGCGGCAGAACGGGCATCAGTTCGTGATGTACAGCAGCACATCAGTTGTCATATCGCGTCTCCGACAGTTGGAAGCGGATCGCTGTCATGGCGTTGATCTACCGTCAGCCGCGTTCGAGGAGGGCGACTGTGCCTTGACCGCCGTCGGCGCAGATGCTGACGATTGCGCGCGATCCGGGCGGCATGGCCCAAAGTTCCTTCACCGCCTGGCTGAGGTCGCGCGCGCCTGTAGCGCCGAACGGATGACCCAGGGCGACCGAGCCTCCATTGGGATTGACGCGGTCCCAGTCAAAATCGCCCATAGCCGCCTGGACACCGGCTGTCGCGCGCACCCACTCCCGATCGGTGATGGCCGCGACGTTCGCCAGGACCTGGGCTGCAAAGGCTTCGTGGATTTCCCAGAGTGCGATGTCGGAGAAGCTGAGTTGATGCCGCGCGAGCAGGCGCGGAATGCCATAGGAGGGCGCCATCAGCAGGCCCTCGGTGTGGAGATCGACGGCAGAGATCTCGTAGTCGACGAGCCGCGCGTAGGGGGTGCCCGCCGGGAGTCTCGCCACACCGGCTTCGGTAGCGACCCAACACCCGGCGGCTCCATCCGTAATCGGTGAGCTGTTGCCGGCGGTCAGGGTTCCCCTCCCGCTGTCGCGATCGAAGGCGGGCTTGAGTGCGGCCAGCCGTTCGGGCGACGTATCGGCGCGCGGGTTCGCATCGCGCGCCAGCTCAGGCAGCGAAATCACGAGATCGTCGAAGAAGCCACGTTCCCAACCAGCGACTGCCCGCTGGTGGCTCTTGAGCGCCCAATCATCCTGCGCGACGCGCGAGACCCGCCAAGCCTTGGCGGTCTCCTCCATATGATCACCCATCGTCCTTCCGGTGATCCGGTTTGCCCAGCCCTTTGTGGGGAGCACGTAGTCTCGTGGAGTCAGAGACTGGAGGGCGGCAAGCGCGGCGGTCGCATCCTGCGCAAAGAGGTCGGTGAGCCGCTTCGATGCATCGGCCGTCAGGGCGATTGACGGCCGGCTCATGACTTCGGACCCGCCGACCATGGTGAGGTCGGTTCCTCCGCCCAGCATCCCTGCCGCAGCGAAGGTCGCCGTCATGCTGGTCGAGCATGCCAGGACGACGGAGAACGCCGGAACAGTCGGATTGAGCTTGGCATCAAGCCAGGTTTCGCGAGCAATATTGCTCCAGCCCAAATTCGGGATCACGGTTCCCCAGACGAGGAGATCAGGCTCCGCCTGCGCCGCCATCGCCTGCACGACAGGCACGGACAGAGAGATGGCATCGTAGGCAGCCAACGCGCCTCCGCCGCGGCCGAAAGGCGTCCGAAGGCCAGCGGCAATGAAGACGGGTTCGGCAAAGCGGCTCATGATGATCTCCAAAATTAATCCGTGGGCTGCACGTCCACGATCGGCGGGACGCGAAGTAGCTTGCGCCGCTAGCCGCCGTAGCGCTCGGTTTTGACAATGGAGGGGTCCAGGCCGGCCAGCAGCGCGCCCTCGGTCGCGATGTTGACGAAACCGTTGGACCCGCAAACGAATACTTGTGTGGGCTTTCGGTGAAGCCGGGCCAGAACTTCTTGGACCATCACGCCGTCGATCCGTCGCGCAAAGTCCGATGCGCGGATCGGGTTCTCGCGCGTAATTGCCAGCGCCAAGGCGAATGCCGGATCGCTGCATTCGATGGAATGAAGCTCTTTTGAGAAGAGAACGTCTTCAGCGGTTCGTGCGGACAGGAGCAGCGCTGTCGGCACGACCTGGGCTAGTGCGCGGCGCTGCCGGATCATCGCCATCAACGGCACGAGGCCGGAGCCTGCCCCGATCAACAGCACTGGGTCTATGGCAGGTTCAGGCCATAGGAAATGGCCGCCGAGCGGACCACGAAGCTCGATTTCGTCGCCGATCGCCGCGACATCGTGGAAGAACGGCGAAACTTCGCCATCCGGCAGGCGCTCGATAGCGAGCTCGACCGTCGGGAACGAGATTGCCGAAGACGCAATCGAGTAACTCCGCATCGCACTGTAGCCACCGGGCGCGGTCAGCCGGACATCGACGTGCTGCCCTGCGATGTGCGCGAACGGTTTGCTCAACCGAAGGAAGAAGCTCTTGATACTCGGGGTTTGCTGGACGATTTCGTCGATCACGCATGACTGCCACGCGATTTGCGCGCCGTTTTCAGTCATTGGTGTATCGCTGCTCGCGCCACGGATCGCCATAGATGTGATAGCCGCGCAGCTCCCAGAAGCCCGCCTCGTCACGCGTTGTGAATTGCAGCGCGTTCACCCATTTGGCGGACTTCCAGAAGTAAAGGTGCGGAACCAGAAGACGCGCCGGCCCTCCATGATCGCGGGGAAGCGGCTTGCCCGCATAGTTGAGGGCGACCATCGCTTTCCCGGAGAGCAGATCCGCCAGCGGGACGTTTGTCGAGTAATTATCGTAGCAGTGCGCCAAGACGAAATCGGTGGGCCGATCGAGCCCTGCATCTGCAAGGATGTCTTCGATGAGTACGCCCTCCCAGGCGGTATCCAGCTTGGACCAGGACGTGACGCAGTGAATGTCTCGGGTCATCTTGGTCTTCGGTAGGGCGTTGAACTCGCTCCAGTTCCACACTTTGACGGGCTTCGGACCGATCTTGACGGTGAATTTCCAATCGGAGGGCTCCACGCTCGGCGTTGGCCCGGCCGTCAGAACAGGGAAATTCTCCACGAGATGCTGACCCGGCGGAATCCGATCGGACTGGTCGCCGCCTGGACCGCGGCCTGTGAAACCTCTGGTGACCATAGCGAAACCCCCTTGCTTGTCACGACAGACCAGAACCTGATTCAGTTCAGAATTCTGTAAAAGATCTTTGCGCGCACAACCGCCGAACGAGCCAATTCACTGAAAATCAGAATACCGGATTCTCTATTAGCGTAGAGAAAAGTGTTGGACCATTTTGAGTCGTGGTTGTGCGTGAAGACTATAGCGTCAGTCCAGTATGATTTCCCAATACCCTGTAGCTATAGTTTCGATAGCTTCGAATCGGCATTGCAGGCGTATCCCCGTCAGCGGATTTCGAGCGGACGCCGTCGCTTGCCAACGTTGGTGTGAGACCGGCGGGCGAGATCGCCCCTGCCAACGCGACCGCTGAGAGGTCGACTCCTCAACCGCTTGGGCGCTTATCGCCTCCATCCGGATGCTCACCCGCCGAACAGCAATAAACCGCTATTTTCGATAAACTTCTGAATCCGGCTCCGAGGTATGGAAACTATGTCGTACCGCTATTGGATATGTTGCGCGCATACCTTCATAGTCTGACACGCGAAATCTTTAAATCCTGAGTATATTTCGGAAGAAATTTCGATCTGATCGATAAGACTTCAGGATACAGCAAGCTGGAGACACCGATGAAAGCCGTTGGTTACAAGGTTCCGGGACCCATCGCCGAGGACGCCTCTCTGGTCGACATTGATCTGCCTCGGCCTGTCGCTGAAGGAGGCGATATCCTGGTTGAGGTGAAGGCTGTCTCGGTCAACCCGGTCGACTACAAAATCCGCAGCAGCACGCCGCCCGCTGATGGCGATTGGAAAGTGCTGGGATGGGATGCGGCCGGGATCGTGCAAGAGG
Organism: Achromobacter sp. PD1; assembly: GCF_048541815.1. Taxonomy (NCBI): domain Bacteria; kingdom Pseudomonadati; phylum Pseudomonadota; class Betaproteobacteria; order Burkholderiales; family Alcaligenaceae; genus Achromobacter; species Achromobacter sp. PD1. The sequence goes on along the minus strand of NZ_CP183349.1, from coordinate 3,140,555 downwards.
TCGGCCCCGACGTGACGCAGTTCGCGGTAGGCGACGAGGTCTATTATGCCGGATCGCTCATAAGGCCTGGCACCAATGCGGAGTTCCATCTCGTCGACGCCCGGATCGTCGGTCGTAAACCCGCGTCGCTCGACTGGGCGGAAGCGGCGGCGCTGCCACTCACGACGTTGACGGCCTGGGAAGCCATGTTCGATCGCCTGGACGTGACGAAGCCCGTTCCCGGGGCGGCGGCGGCGATCCTCATCATCGGTGGTGCGGGTGGGGTCGGGTCGATCGCCATCCAGATCGCTCGACAGCGCACGGATCTCATCGTCATCTCCACCGCCTCTCGGCCGGAAACCCAGGAGTGGGTTAAAGGGCTTGGGGCTCATCATGTCATCGACCACTCTCGGCCGCTCGCGCCACAGATTGCCGAGCTCAACATCGGCGCTCCCGCTTTCGTGTTCTCGACCACGCATACCGAGCAGCATGCATCCGACATCGCCGAACTGATCGCCCCGCAAGGACGGTTCGGATTCATCGACGATCCCAAGGCGCTCGACGTCATGCTGTTCAAGCGCAAGGCAGTGTCGATCCACCACGAGCTGATGTTCACACGGTCGCTCTACGGCACGCCCGACATGGATGAGCAGGGCAAGATCCTCAATTCGCTGGCGGTGCTGGTGGACGACGGCAAAATTCGCACGACGCTAACCGAAAAATTGTCGCCAATTAATGCCGCCAATCTGAAGACGGTGCACGCACTGATCGAAAGTGGCGCGGCAAGAGGCAAGATTGTCCTCGAAGGCTTCTGATGACTGCCACCGCCGAACGTCTTTTCTAACCTCAAGAACGCCGGACGGATTACGCCACGGTGAAGGAAATTTCATGACGAAATCCATTGCCACCGCCTCGATCAACCGCGAAACCGCCGTCGCCCTCATCGACGCGGCGATCGCCGCGGCACGTACAATCGGCATCCCGGCTGCGGTCGCCGTCGTCGACGCCACCGGTAACCTGCGCGCGTTCGAGCGCACTGATGACGCGCCGTTTCTCACCGTCGATGTTGCCATCGACAAGGCTTGGAGTTCCGCCTCGTTTGGGTACCCGACCCATGTCTGGAACGACTATGTTTCGAACGATCCAAAAGTGGCGCCGCTGGCCTATCGCCCCCGGATGGTCGCTGTCGGCGGAGGCTATCCGATCCTGGAAGACGGGAAGTTGATCGGCGGGATCGGCATCTCCGGAGGCAACTATCAGCAGGATCAGGATGCGTGCGTCGAGGCACTCACGAAAATCGGGTTCGAGCTGCCAGCCTGACGACTTTAAGGCCATCGCCAGCGGCGGTGGCCTGCAGATGCGACCTTATGAAAGACTTTAAGATGGAAGCGTTCGTCGTCTTCACCCGCGAAGAAACCACCGATCCGGAAGAACTCGCAACCTATTCTGCAGGCGTCGGCCCATCGTTCGATGGCCACGACGTAACCTTTCTCGCCGCTTATGGCGCGATGGAGCATTTGGAGGGGCCGCCCGTCGAAGGGGCCGTAATTTTGCGGTTCCCGACGATGCAGGCCGCCCGTGATTGGTATCATAGCCCCGCCTACCAAACCATCGCTGCGCACCGTTTTGCCGGTTCCCGCTATCGCGCCTTTGTCATTGAGGGGCGGCGGTGACACACCGACGGAAGAACGGCGGGGCTGGCCACGAGGTATCGGTCGGCGAACTCGCATCCTACAACCTGTAGGGGATCAAGGCGGTGAGGTTCGCGTGCCATCGCCACACGCGACCACTCATCGGACTTCTGCATCGGAATTGGAGGATCAGATGAGCGTCGACGAACGACAAGCCCCCGAGCTGCGGGTGCAGAGATGGATTGGCGCGGATGGAGAAAGCATCGCGCCGCTCAAGCTGTCGGATCTCGGCACCGGCCCGAAAGTCCTCTTCGCCTTCCAGCACTGGTGCCGTGGCTGCCATTTGCATGGATTTCCGACGCTACAAAGGTTGCATGGTGCATTGAGCGCCAAGGGCGTGGGCTTCGCGGTGATCCAGACCGTCTTCGAAGGAGCGGATGAGAACACCTTCGAGAAGCTGCGCGTGAACCAGCTCAAGTATGCGCTTCCTGTCGCGTTCGGTCAGGACGAGCCACCTGCCGGCGCGACGCTTCCCACCTTCATGGAGGACTACCGCACGCGGGGAACGCCCTGGTTCTCCGTGATGGACGCTGGCGGCCGCATCGTATTCTCGGACTTCCATCTCGACGCCGATCAGCTCGTGAAGGGACTGGAGCTGGTGTAACCGATGCGGCGCTGGGTCATCCTGATTGCCACCCATCTCGCGATGCTCGCCATGGGCTTCGCGGGCGGTGTCTACACGCTGCCGATCCTGACCGCCCCCCAGGCCCCGGACGCGGCGGCCTTGCGGACCATCTCAGCCGAGACGCTCTACGCAGGGCGTCTGGCCCGCGATCTCAAAGGCAGCGACCTGCTTCACTGGGGGGAAGGCGAGATCCGGGTCTCGCGCGACCGTATCGCCCATATCGGGCGCCTCGCCCCTGGTCCCGACTACAAGCTCTACCTCGCACCACGTTTCGTCGACACGAAGGAGGCCTTTCTCCTAATCAAGGACAGATCAGTCCGCGTGGGCGATGTGAAGACGTTCAACGGCTTCATCGTCGAGGTGCCTGCCGGCATCGATGTCCGTGACTACAACACGGTCGTCATCTGGTGCGAAGCATTCGACCAGTTCATCAGTGCGGCAGAGTATCAACCCTCAAGTCAGGCCCGAGAACGAGCCCGGCGATGGATACCATGAGGTCGGCGGGCAAGCGCGGCCTCGTTCTCGCGCCGGTGGCGGCGCTGCTGCTGAGCGTCGCCGCTCTGCTGCTGGGCAATGGCCTGCTGAGCACGCTCCTGATCGTGAGAGCCGGCCATGAGGGGTTCTCGACCGGCGCGATCAGCGCGATGATGTCCTTCTATTTCGCGGGTTTCACGATCGGCGCGCTCGTGTTGCCACCGATCATCGTCTCCGTGGGACATGTCAGAACCTTCGCCGGCTTCGCGGCCATTGCCTCGATGACCGCCCTTCTCCATGTGGCGTTCGTGGAGCCGATCGCCTGGATGCCGCTTCGCCTGATTACCGGCTTCGCCTACGCGGGCATGATCCTCGCAACGGAGAGTTGGCTCAACGCCCACGCATTGCCATCCACACGCGGGCAGCTCCTGTCGATATTCGGAGTTGTCTCTATGGGCTCATGGGCAATCGGGCAGGCGTTACTCAACATCGCACCGCCCGCCGACGTGACATTGTTCCTCATCGTGTCGCTGCTGATATCAGCGGCGGTGGTTCCGATCACCTTGCTGCCCAGTCATCCGCCGGCCCAGGTGGAACAGGAATGGGTCGCGTTCAGGGACCTCGTCCTCGTATCACCTCTCGCTGCGGCTGGCGCTTTCCTGGCCGGCCTGGCTATCGGTGGTTTCTGGGGCATGGGCGCGAACTTTGCCCAGAGCATCGGCCTCGATGTGGGCGGTATCTCCGCCTTCATGGCTGCGGTTCTTGGTGGAACGCTCGCCTTCCATTGGCCACTCGGTTGGCTTTCGGATCGAGTGCCCCGGAATCTTGTCATCGCCGGTGCGGCGCTGGCGTCCGCAGCGTCTGCCATCGGCGTAGCGTTGGCGGTGGAAGCGCCTCTGCCGCTGCTCCTTGCGGCAGGTGCGCTGTTCGGCGGCTTTGGCATCCCGATTTATTCGTTGTGTCTCGCCGTCGCAAACGACGATCTTCCGGCCGGTCGGCTACTCGGCACCGCGCGCGGGCTTCTGTTGCTCAACGGGATCGGGACAGCCGCTGGCCCCCTAATAGGAGCAGCTGCAATGAATATCGTCGGCCCTGGCGGCCTGTTCCTTTATGCGGCGGCGTTGCTCACGCTCCTGGCAGTGCTGGCCATCGCCCGCAGGCAGCCGAGGCGCGCCAACCAGGCCAAGGCGGCCCCCCGTTCTCCGAGCACGCCGATGATAACCGGATCTCTCGATACGATGATATGCATGGAGAAGCGGGCGCAGGGCGTGCGGGATTAGCGCGGCACGGCGCCTGCACGAACCGCGGGGTCAGGCGATGATAGCTGTTACGCGAATTTCGATACGCATGGTTGGAAGCCCCAGCGCTTCGATTCCCAACTGCGTCCAGATTGGAGCGCGGTCGGGCATGTAGTGGCGATACAGCTTGGCCATTGTTTCGTTGATCACGGGAGGGAATCCACCGACGTGATAGGAATTGACGTGGACCACATGCGGCCAGCGTGCTCCGGCGGTCGCGAGCGTCCGTTCCACGTTCTTGAACGCCTGCTCGATCTCTTCCTCAATCGACTCCGGAATGACGAGATCGTCGTTCCATCCGCCCTGTCCGGAGATCTCCACGCGGTCACCAATGCGCATTGCCTGAGAATAATGAAGCGCGTCATGCAGGCGCGTCCCGTATCCGGGGGTGATGAAGAATGAAGGTGTTGTCATGAGTTTGCCTTTGATGAGCCAGGTCAATGCGGCTGCAAGTGACCGTATGCATGCAGAAAGAGATGCAGGGCGTTCGGCACTAGCGCGCCGGCTGCGGTGGAGGGCTTTATTCCACGTCTTCTACGGTGAGGTCCCGGCCGTTGAACTGCACGGTCTCCCCGGCTCGGGCACCCTCGATCGCTTCGAAGATCGGCGCCATCGTGGAAATGCCCATGAGCTCACGCCCCTGACAGGTAAACTTGCTCGTTGACACCGCGATCACAAAGTGGCGGCCGGACAGCTTGACGACAGCGCCTTCGTTGACGGCCAACTTGGGGCCGAAATCGATCGTCCTGAGCTTTTCGAGTTTATTGGCGTAGTCATGGAGCGTGTCATCGAGCGCTTCAGCGAAGTCGCTCGCGACCTCGGCCTGAGCTAGTTCGTCGTTTTCGATCGGTTCGCTCCGATCGAGCCGAGCGGTAGAGACATAGTCCAGGTAGTTTTCGCGAGCGCTGTGCAACGCTGCTGTCTCCAGCAAGAGCATAGTTTCTCGTATGTGGTCCTTGTTCCAGTCCATAATCACCTCCTAATTTTCGATGTTCTTAAAGTTCAGCCTGCAGATGTGTGGGCCAGGATGGCCAGCCTTTCCGGCTAAGCGACACCGCTATTCGTCGCTGATGACGTCTTCGCCCTGGTATGGAACCCTGATCAGCCGAGGATCTCGAATGATGCTCGTGACGAGCCAGACATATTCCTGCTCGGCGGTATCGAAGCCGAGGATGCTGAAGGATTGGCCGAAAGGGCATGGCGGGAAGTCTGGAAAGCCCTCGCGCAGAACGTAACGCTCGGGATCGCTGTGAAACTCGCTCTTGTAGACTTTCCGTAGTCCGTGCTTGCTCGGCGCGTCCTGGTCACCTGCCGGTGCTGTTTCCCGATGCTCCACAAGGCGCTCGGACAAGTCGCGGGGGCAGATTTCGTGGAACACGTCGAAGGCGTCGATCAACAGGCCTTTATGCTCTGTCGCCGGATCGGTGATCGCGTAGATGTTGGAGGCATCTTCGCCGTCGTCCCCGCTCTCGAGGCGCAACGCCGCATCGACGCGAATGCTGCATGCATCGAGGGTTGACCCTAGTTCGAGATCGACGAGATTGCCGTCCTTGACGCGGTATTCGCGGTCATAGCCGTTGGCGATGAATGACTGGACTGCTTCTAGAACGTCGGTCACCTGGGAGGTCATGGAAGCACCTTCATCTTGAACTGGATTGGACACGCTCGCGCACAAAGCGCGCTGTGACTCGGCGGACGGAGAAGCTCGCGAAGTGCGTTACTCATAGCCACTTGGCCTTCTTGAAGCGCATGAACAGGAGAAGGCAGAACACCGCTATCACTCCGAGCACGACGAAGTAGCCATATGGCGTGTCCAGTTCCGGCATGTGCTTGAAGTTCATGCCATATATTCCGGCGATCGCCGTCGGGACCGCCAAGATCGCCGCCCAGGCCGCGAGCTGGCGAGTGACCACACCGATCCTTTGCGCTTCCAGAAGGCTGCTGGCCTCGAAGACCGTGGACAGGACAAGCAGGAGGCCGTCGACCATGGACTGCACGCGGTGGACATGGTCCGCGACGTCGTGGAAATATGGTGTCATTTCGGCGCTGATGCAGGGAAAGTGGCCGCGAACGAGCTTTCGCACCAGCTCGGCCATAGCCCCGAGCGTGCGCTGGAACCGCGTGAGTTCGGACCTTAGTTCGAAGATTCGCGCCACCTCTTCTGGCCCGAGGAAATCGTGCAGCGACCGTCGCTCCATCGCCAGGACGTCGTCCTCGATCATTTCGAAGATGGGCAGATACTGGTCGACCACTCGGTGCAAGATCGCGTGCAGCACATAGTCGACACCCTTGCCGAACTGCGTCGGCGATGCCTCGAGTTGCTCCCGAAGTTTGCCCAGCGCTCCGGCATTGCCGTGCCGCACGGTGATAAGGTGATTGTGACCGGTGAAGATCGCCATCTTGCCGTAGCTGATCCGGTCGCCGACCAGCTCGGCGGTCTGGGCGACGACGTACAACTCATCGTTGTAGACCTCGAGCTTGGGCGGGCACAGCGGGTGCATGGCGTTGTCGATCGCCAAAGGATGGAGGTTATACGTCGTCTGGATCGCGCTGAGTTCGTCTGCGGTGGGCTCGCTAAGCGCGATCCAGCAGAAGCCCGAGCGATTCTCGTTTAGTTCGACGTGCTCATCGAGCCTGATTTCACGGACTCGCTTACCTTCGTTGTAATAATATGCGGCGATAATGGTCATGCAGGCCTCGCAGGAATTCGCAGGCCACGCTGTACAGCCGGTCGCGCCAGCCCGCGTTCGAGCCATGCCTGCACGTTCGAATAGCTGCTTAGGCCGAGGATGTCGCCCGCTGCGTAGAATTCGACCAGCGCATTCACCCAGCCAAACGTCGCAATGTCCGCGATCGAGTAATCATCGACAATCCATTCGCGGCCCTCCAGCCGGTGATCCAGGACCCCGAGAAGACGCCTGGATTCATCAACAAAGCGCTGCCGAGGTCGCTTGTCCTCATAGTCCTTGCCGGCAAATCGCAGGAAAAAGCCTAGCTGTCCGAAGGTCGGCCCAACGCCCGACACCTGAAAGAACACCCAGGCCAGAGTCTCGTACCGCTGGGCGGGTGTTGTTGAGATGAGCTGCCCCGTCTTGTCGGCCAGATAGATGAGGATCGCACCGGTTTCCCATATGCCAATGGGCTGGCCGTCAGGGCCAGCCGGATCGATGATCGCGGGTATGCGGCCGTTGGGATTCAACGACACGAACGCTGGATCCTTCGACTCGTTGTTCGAGATGTCGACGAAGTGGGGCTCATACGGCAGGCCAGTCTCCTCCAGCATCATCGAGACCTTGACGCCGTTGGGCGTGGGGGCCGCGTATAGTTGCAAGCGATCCGGATAAGATGCTGGCCAGCGCTGCGTGATGGGAAAGGAGGAGAGGTCTGTCATATCTGGATCCTGGCACTGCGACGGCGGCTGAATGGAATGATCTGCTTCAAGGCCGGGTTCGACGACCGCGTCGATTGACGCGGTCGTCGGAGGTTGCGAACCGGATCGGCGCGGCACTAACGGCAGCGAAGCCTATTCCGCTGCAGCCCCGGCCGCAGGGCTCACATCGCCGGCCTCATGCCGCTTTGGAAGAACCCAGTCGGGACGGACGAAGTGGCAGGTGTAGCCGCCCGGCCGCTTCTCCAGATAATCCTGGTGATCGGGCTCGGCCTCCCAGAACTCGCCGACCGGCTGGACCTCGGTCACCACTTTGCCATCCCACAGCCCCGAGGCATCCACATCGGCGATCGTATCCTCGGCGACGCGCTTCTGCTCCTCGTCGACATAATAGATGCCCGACCGGTAGGAGAGCCCACGATCATTGCCCTGGCGGTTCAGCGTCGTCGGATCGTGGATCTGGAAGAAGAATTCCAGGATGTGCCGGTAGCTCGTCACTGTCGGGTCGAAGACAATCTCGATCCCCTCGGCATGCGTGCCGTGATTACGATACGTGGCGTTCGGAATATCGCCGCCCGTGTAACCCACACGGGTCGAGATGATGCCGGGCCGCTTGCGGATCAGATCCTGCATGCCCCAGAAACATCCTCCTGCGAGAACAGCGCGCTGATGCATGTTAAGCCTCCTCTACTTGATCGAGATATTCACCGTATCCCTCGGACTCCATCTCGTCGCGCGGGATGAAGCGAAGGGACGCAGAGTTGATGCAGTAGCGCAGACCGCCGCGGTCGGAAGGACCGTCCGGGAAAACGTGGCCCAGATGGCTGTCGGCGTGTACCGACCTGACCTCCGTCCGGACCATGCCGTGTGCACTGTCCCGCACCTCGTTCACGTTTGCCGGAACGATCGGCTTGGTGAAGCTGGGCCAGCCAGTACCCGAATCGAACTTGTCCGTTGAAGCGAACAGCGGCTCTCCCGACACTATGTCGACGTAGATGCCAGGCTCCTTGTTGTCGTTGTGCTCACCCGTGAAGGGCCTTTCGGTCCCCGAATCCTGGGTAATCCGGCGTTGCTCGGGGGTCAGGCGGTCAACTGCTGCCTGTGACTTCTCAAACTTCATGATAGTCTCCAATAATTAATCTAGAGAGCTCGACACACTGTCATTTATCTTTGCAGTCATTGCGCCGACTATCGCAGTGCGCCCCAGATTTATCCAATACGCTGCGCGTATAGTTTCCATAGCGCCGAAGCTCTTCACGTCGTGATTCAGTTCCACTCATACCGGGCTGCCAGCTGCGCGATGTTCCGTATCTCGACCGTTGCCGTGGAGCCGGATACTGTCGCGATCACGACTTCGCGCTCCAAGACAAATCCGTCGATCGGCCGAGTGACGAGGCCTTGCACGGTCGGCGATCGTTCCGGAAGAATGCATATGGCGTGGCCGTCAGCGACGACCCGTTGCACCCAGTCCTCGCGATCTGATCGAAAGCGAGGTCGCATGAGCAAGTCCCGTCGCGCGAAGTGATCGAGGATCCGATCGCGAAACTCGCATTTCAGGCGATCGACGAAAGGAAACTCGAGCAGGTCTTCGCCGCGCACGATCTCGTTGGCAGCCAAGGGATGGTTTGCAGAACAGCCGAGCACGAAGCGCTCCCGAAATAGAGGATGCACATCCAGCTTGCGTTCCGGTCTTGTTTCACGCGGCATGATGCACGCGTGGTATTTTCCTGAAAGCACCTCCGATGTGTCCTCGTTCGACTGGAGCGAGTGCAGCTTGATTTCGATGGATGGCATCTCCGCCAATGCGCTCTCGAAGAATGCCGTAAATTCCTTTGGTCCGACGGTGGGCGCGACGGCGACATCCAGCACGCGGTGCCCCCCCATCGCCCAGTGCTCCGAGTGATTGCGAACGCTCTTCATCGCGACCACCATGCGCCGGAATTCTGCCTCGACGTCATGGCCAAGGCCAGTCAGGCGGCTGTTCTTCCCGTCGCGATAGATCAGCGGCCCGCCAAGCTCATCTTCCAAGCGGCGGATCGCGCGGGTCAGACTTGGCTGTGACACACCGCTCAAGCGAGCGGCCGCTGTGAAATTCAGCGTCTCGGCCAAGTTGATGAAATAGCTGACTTGATTGAGTTCCATAGTCCTTTGGCCCACGCGCCTGACTGATACCTCTTCCGTGAGACCGCCTTTGGAACGCAGGTCGCAGAAGTATGCTTGGCGCATATAATCATGATATAGGGGCTTGTCTATATGCGCCAGACATATAAATGATAGCCTGAGATGACGATTACCGGTTGGCGGTGCGCTCCGCTCAGCTCCGTCGAAGGTTCTGAGAGCGCAACCGCCAAGCCGCGTGCTGGAGGTTTGATGGACATGGCAGGAAGATCATTTACGTTTGTCAGTGGGGCTGGCTCTCCGCTGTCCGGGCACCTCGAACCGCCGGAAGGGACGCCGCGGGGCTGGGCGATCTTCGCCCACTGCTTCACGTGCGGGAAAGACAGTCGCGCCGCTGTTCACATCTCGCGCGCGCTGTCGCGTGCGGGCATCGGGGTCTTGAGGTTCGATTTCGCCGGGACCGGGATCGGCGGTGGGACGGGAGAACCTGTGAACTTCGCGTCGGACGTCGAGGACCTTCGGGCCGCCGCAAATGCGATGGCGGCGGCGGGCATGTCACCGTCCCTCCTCGTCGGGCACAGCCTGGGTGGCACCGCTGCGATCGTAGCCGCCGCCGACATGCCTGATATTGCGGCGGTAGCGACGATTGGTGCGCCGGCCGACCTTCAGCATATCTTGCGCCTCTTCGGACCGAATGATCTGGACACCATCGCGAGCGAGGGCGAGGCCTCGGTGGAGATTGCCGGTAGGCCCTTCCTCATTCGCCGAGGGTTCCTTGAGGCGGTTGAGGGGATCGACGTCGAGAAGGCCATTGCCTCCCTGCGACGGCCGGTGCTGGTCATGCACTCTCCGCTGGATCAGGTGGTCGGCATCGACCACGCGTCGCGCATCTTCGTCGCGTCCAGGCACCCTAAAAGCTTCATCTCGCTCGACAACGCGGATCACCTTCTCACCGACGTCGCGGACGCGAACTACGCCGCGGCCATGGTGGCGGTTTGGGCGAGCCGCTTTCTCCCACCACTCAGCGCGGATCTTCCGCAGATCGAGGTTGCGGAGGGCGTCGTCGCCACCGAAACTCTTGCAGGGACGTTCCAGCTCAAGGTCCGCAGCGGCGAGCACACTCTGTTCGCCGACGAGCCAGCATCGGTCGGTGGCCTCGGGACCGGACTATCTCCCTACGAACTCGTATCTGCCGGCCTCGCAGCCTGCACGGTGATGACGATGCGTCTCTATGCGAACCGCAAGGGCTTTCCGCTCGAACGGGCGAGCACGACCGTGCAGCACGAGAAGGTGCCGGACATGATGCCACCCGACCGGTTCACCCGCACCATTGTCCTCGATGGGCCGCTGAGTGATGATCAGCGCGCTCGGATCCTCGCGATCGCTGATCGGTGTCCCGTCGATCTGAGTCTCATCCGGGGTTCGGACGTGCAGACCGAGCTCTTGAGCGCCAGTCAGGCTGCGGATCCCGCGAGGCTGGCTTGACCGTGGCGCACACGGAGGAGGGCGAACGGACTGTGAGCCAATCGCCTACCGGCAATAGGGCGGCCGCGACAGAGCGAGCAATTCTCGCAGGCGGCTGCTTCTGGGGCATGGAGGATTTGCTGCGCCGAGCCAGGGGAGTCATTTCGACGCGTGTCGGTTACACAGGCGGAGAAATGCCTGATCCGACCTACGCGAGACATTACGGCCATGCGGAAGCAGTGGAAGTGACCTTCGACCCTTCCGTTCTCGCCTATCGCTCGCTCTTGGAACTCTTCTTCCAGATACATGACCCCACGACCTACGAGCAACAAGGCAGCGATGTCGGTCCGAGCTATCGATCGGCGATTTTCTACACCACCGAAGTGCAGAAGGAAGTCGCCCTCACAACCATCGCGGAAATCGAGGCATCAGGAAGCTGGCCTGGCCCGGTCGTGTCGGAGATCAACCCAGAAGAACCCTTTTGGGAGGCGGAGCCAGAGCACCAAGAATACCTGGTGCGCTATCCTGGGGGCTATAGCTGCCACTTCGTGCGCCCGACCTGGCGGTTGGACCGCTCAGACGAACGCCCAGCTGTAATACTTGACAGAAAGAGTTGATGATGACCGAAACCGTGACTAATCAGGCCGCCTGGCAGAAAGCGCCGGGGCAGCCACTGAGGATCGGTGTCACCGCTCTGCCGCATCTGGCGGCGAACGAGATATTGATCCGCAACGCGGCCATCGCGATCAACCCACTCGACTGGATTCTGCAGGACGTCGCGCTTTTGCCATGGCTCGACTATCCCGCGATTCTCGGCAGCGACGTCTCCGGTGAGGTCGCGGCGGTCGGTGGCGCGGTCGAGCGGTTCAAGGTCGGCGATCGAGTCATCGGACAGGCGGTCGGGACAACCGTAAATCAACCTGCGCAGGGTGCGTTCCAGCACCACACGATCGTGCTGGACCACATGGCGGCGCCGATCCCCAACAACATTGCCTTCGCTGATGCGGCAGTCCTCCCGCTTGGCCTTGGCACCGCCGCAAGCGGGCTCTACGGACGGACACAGTTGGCTCTCGCGCCACCGTTACACTCGCCGACCGCGCGTCCAGAGGTCGTTCTGGTCTGGGGTGGATCGTCGAGCGTTGGCTGCAACGCCATCCAGCTCGCGGTGGCGTCGGGCTACAGGTGCGTCGCCACCGCTTCGGCGCGCAACGTCGGCCTGTTGAAGGAGCTGGGTGCAAGCGAGGTTCTTGACCACTCGAGTCCAGCCATCGTGGAAGACGTGATTGAGGCAATGCGCGGGCGCAGTCTCGCTGGAACGCTTCACGCGACCGGTCACATGAAAGACTGTTTTGCCGTAGTTGCGAGATGCGAGGGCTCGCGCCGGGTGGCAGCGACGCTGGCCCCGCCCGACGAGCGTTCATTTGGAGTCGAGGCGACGCACATCTCCGGGACGAGCCTCAAGGATGACGAGGTTGGTCCAATGATCTACCGCGAATTCCTGCCGCAGGCTCTCGCGGCGCGCACGTTCGTCCCCGCCCCTCCGGCGAAGATCGTGGGCCAGGGCCTTGAAATGCTCCAGGCTGCCTTGGAAGCCCTGAAGGCGGGTGTATCCGCAGCGAAAATCGTCGTTACCCTGCCTTGAGTGACCAGCCAGGCGGTTTTTCGCGTTCGCAGTCTGAGGTGGCCCGCACTTTGCCGATTGGGAAGCTCTACCGGGAAAACGCGTGTGGGACGCGCGCTGCGCTCCTGCCGGAGCATGCGTTCCCGAAACCTGTTCCCGACTGCTTTTCCCCGAAACTACCTATCGGACATAGAGAAATGGGAATGCAGCGAGTGGTTTGAACGGCCGCTTCCGAAACCGCGTTCCGATCAATTGAGCGGCTAAAAGTGGGGCGATCACCGACATATTAGAATGAGACCGCCATGCCCGATCGGCCGGCTTGACGCGTAGCCAAAAGAATGCGGCTGATGGTAGGCTCGCTGACATTATGAAGCCCCGCCATCTGAGCAGCGTTGAGCTGCCGCAATTGCGAGTCTCCTACGCGTCGTCGTTCTTCTCGCGGTCCACACCTCGCTCATGCAATTCGGCATCGACGGGGCAGTTCGTGCAGCCCTCGTAGCAGCACAAGCGGCAGATGCGGTATGACTGCTCGAGGTTTTCCAAGCGATTTCGGAGAACGCGTTCAGCGATGTCCGATAAGGTTTTCAGTTCGTCTGGATTAAGGATCGATAGCCCTTCGGCAATCACTTGATCGCGCGAGGCCAGGACCTCGTCGCTCGCGACCTTGCCAGTTGGAGTAAGATAGAGGGATCGCGCGCGCCCGTCTGTCGAATGCTCCCTACGCTCGATCAATCCCTCGCTTACCAATCTATCCACCAGGCGAACAGTTCCAGCATGTGAAAGGCCCACCCCGATCGCAAGCATACGGATCGAGAGCCCGGGCTTGTGCGCGAGCAACGCCAGCGCTGAGGCGGCGGGTCCAGCTTCCGGCGCCCGCGATGAACTAGCGCGAACGATGTCGTCGCTGATCATGAGTGCGAACGCCCCGAAAATGTTTCGATCTCGAGGTCCATCCATTGCCACATCTATATGTGCGCGGAGCATAGACAGCAAGCCATACCGTGGTCCTCTTCCTCCGCGCGGCTTGTGGAAAATGTCCTGTTTTAAAAGGGTTTCGGAGGATTTCGACTGATCGAGCGCGCCGAAAAAAACGGGTCCGGCTCGTTAAGGCAGCGGAACCGTTGATACCTGGCGGCTATAGGGCAAGCCTTTTCGCTCGGAATCGCCGTAGGTCGCGCCCGAGAATCACTCCGCGTCAGCGCTGTCATCCAGGCCGCGCAGGTGCAGATCAGCGAGACCTAGCTTGCCCCCGGCGTCGCACTTCCATCGTGTCACCGCGCGCGATCACGATTGTATCAATCCCATTGAGGAACAGTCCGTGCTCCACGACGTCGGGGATTGCGGCGATCGCTGCTACGATTTCGGTGGGCATGGTTATCTCGTCCAGGGCCGCGTCCATCCGTACAGGCTGGACGTTTGCCAACGGGCTATAGGCCCACCCGGAGCGCCAGCCCCATCAAGTCAAAATCCCGCAAAGGTCGCGCGTTTGCTGGGTAAAGGCATCGCCGATGAGGATGGCTTCGTGAGGCAGCGAAGCGCGAACCAGCCGCTCGACATATCTCGCTTATTAGTATATGCGTCGCGCATATACTGCAACGCCTGCCCGAAGCACGTAGACGACGTTCGTGACGTTCCCACGGGACCACTGTTGAGGAATTTTAGATGAGCATTTTCGACCGTTATGAATTTCTTGTCCCCGAGCACGGTCGGAGGGATCTTGGCCTGCTTAGATGGGCTCTCGTGATCGTATTTCTGTGGTTCGGCGCGATGAAGTTCACAGCGTACGAGGCCTATGGTATCGCCCCGTTTATCGAACACAGCCCGATCATGAATTGGCTCGGCATGTTCGGGACGCAGGGGCAAAGCTATTTCATCGGCGTTATCGAGTTATCGACCGGTCTCGTTCTGATCCTTGGTGCATTTCGTCCACTCTTCTCTGCGCTAGGCGCACTAATGTCAGCAGCGACCTATCTGATCACGCTGACCTTTTTCATCACCACTCCAGGTGTCGCGGAGCAGACTGCCGGCGGCTTTCCTGCGATTTCGGCTGCACCAGGGCAGTTTCTACTGAAGGACGCAGTTCTGCTAGCGGCGTCCCTCGTGCTGCTGCGTGCTTCGGTCCGCCACAGAGGGGCGCTTGTGCCCTCGTGACTGTGGTCCTCTCGTGACGGCGGCGTGCAAATCCTGCAGAACCTCCGCGGGGCATGGATGCTCCGTCGCGATATCGAGCCCGGAGGCGCTCAGCTGCATGGCGACGCGGTCTTCGCCCGTTTCGGCGAAGGCGCGCTCGCTTATCGAGAGAGCGGCATTCTCACACTGGCAGATGGCAGAGTATTCTCCGCGTGCCGGCAGTATCGCTATCGCTTGAGCGAGGACAGTGTTGTCGTCGAGTTCGCAGACGGACCTCATATCGGGACGCAGTTCCTCAGCTTGAGTTTCTCGCGGACGGATACCGGGTTGGAAGCGAGTGGCGTCTATGCCTGCGGAGACGACACCTACCATGCAACCTACAGGATTCTGGGGCCGGCGGCCTTTGAAGTGGTCATCATGGTCCAAGGGCCTGCAAAGGCATACGAGCTAGTCAGCCGATATTCCCGGTCGGGATAAATGCTCATGTCAGGAGGGCAAGTCCTCTGTTGCCCTTATCATGGCCGTGAAAGGCAGCGCCGGAATAACTTACCACGCGCTGCAAATCCGAAGACGATTGTCGTCGTCATCAGAAGGTAGGCGACTATCCCACCAGGTGAAAGAGTCGGAACCGCTGCGAGGATCAACCCATCATTCCCGCCGGGTATGAGCGCGATGCCGATACCCATCAATGTGCCGCCGACGATAGATCGCAGAATGCCATTGGCTGTCGGCAGTTGGAGACGCAGATTGCCTTGGCGAAAGGAGGCGGTTAGGGCGCCTGCGATCGAAGAGATCACCGCAGTGAGCGCGACCTCGCCGGCCGGCGACATTCTGAGAGGAAGGGCGCGTTGAATCACGTCTGCGAAGGTCCAGGCCGGCGAGAGTGCATATAGAAGTCCGCCAGTGATACCGAGTCCAATCATCGAAGCGCCGAACGACCAACCCGGCTTTGTTCGCAGAACGCTCTTCGTGGAAACGAAAACGAGTGCCAGCACGAGCACAACTAGGAAGGCTAGGAGAGTAACGAGGCCTGTTGCGCTCGGTTTGGAGATTAAGCTTGGCCATGTTGAATCGTAGCCGAACCTGCCATGGTCGGCAACCAAGATACCAATCGTTAATCCCAAGGGTAGAGCTAGAAGTCGCATCTCCCCATCCCCAAGCCGCGCCAGCGATCCGAGCAGGCATGTGTCATTAATGAGTGCGCCGAGGCCGAAGGCGATGGCGCCGATGAGCAGGAGGAAATTGATGCTGGTCGAGGGTGCGAGTGTTGCGCCCAGTGTTCCCGTCCAGACTATCGGGACCGCAACCAGGCCTGCCGCTGCCGACGCTGCGAGAAATCCGACGAACATTTTCGGCGGCTGTCTTCTGTGTAACTCATGAGCGGCCACCACTAAACAGGTTCCGCCTTGGTTCGCCGCATATCCGAACCCGAAGGCAAGTACGCATAGAAGAAGTTCGAGCGCAAACGATCCCATTATTTCAAGCCTGCCTGATCATATCGTCAGCCTTCTGATGCGACGTTCCAGCGTGGCGAGCGCCCCGGCTTAGCTTTACCACGGGAAGGCGCGATCCTGCTGTAGCCGCACAGATGGCAAAGGCTGACCGAGCCATCTTTGTCGAAGCCGTTTGCCACAAGGAGCCGCTCCGACAGCATGCCTAGAATGTCGAGGTCATTGGGCGACAGGGGCGAAATACATTCGGAGATCACCTGCTCCCGTGCCTTGAGCAAGGCGTCCGTTATCTTCTTCCCCGAATTGGTGAGGTGAATGAAGCGCGCCCGCCTGTCGGTGATTTGTCTTCGTCGTTCCACCAACTGTTCGCGCTCGAGCCTATCGATCAATCGCACCGTCCCGGCATGAGAAAGCCCGATCGAGGTAGCCAAAACGCTGATCGGCAGTCCGGGCTCCATGCTGAGTAACACCATCACGGCGGTCCCCGGGCCGCTTGGTGAAAACGAGGCCGAGACACTGGCGATGCTGTCTGCAACCGCCAACGCGAGTGCACCTAAATGGTACTTGGCGACCTCAGGCTCCATACCGCAAGAATATATGCTTCGCGCATAGACTTCAAGCGTGTGAAAATGTATGACCGCCGCATGCATCTATGACAGATTCGGACATGGTCATGCTCATTGAGGGGCTCAGCTCGGATTCCACATCTGAGATCAACGGACGTGCTCGTTCCCCAGGCGCTAGCGGGGGTGGGCTCGATGAAAGTGGACGTGCATGGGTGCCGCTCACCGGGCGCAGGCGGTTCGCCGATGAGACCGCCGGTATGATCGGACGGGTCTCATGCCCGACCTGACTCTTGATCTCCGATACCTGAAGTACGCCGTTCAGGTCGCCGAGGCCGGCAGCTTCCGCCGAGCGGCGGAGCGCCTATCGATATCGCAATCCACCGTCAGCCGACGTGTGCAGCTGTTTGAGCGCCAACTTGGCTTTTCTCTCTTCAAGCGTACGCGAGCGGGGGCAGGGCTGACTCCAGAAGGTGAGCGCTTCCTTCAACAAGCGGTGGTGGGAGCGCGCTACCTTCGTAACGCCGCAACGGAGATCCGCTCCGCGCGGAAACTCAAGACCGGGCTCGTGAGGTTTGGAATGCTTGAAGCGTTCCCGGCGTGCCCGATCATCAACATTCTCTCGGCATTCAGAAATAGACATCCGACGATCGAGGTAAAGCTTGAGGAAGGCACTTCAGAAGAAAACACTTTGGGGGTGAAGCGCGGATTACTGGACGCAGCAATCAGCCTGAGTGCGAGCAAGAGCCCTCAGTTCCAAGTTCGACGTCTCTGCGAACCAGATCTGTTCGTGGCATTGTCCCCGCTTCACGAGTTGGCAGCACGGCCACAGCTGTCGTGGGAGGACATTTGTGACGAAGTCTTCCTCGTTCGCTCGGATGGCGCTGGGCGTGAGCTCGCTGGCATACTCCGGCGCATGGTGGGCGCCGGAGACGGAGCGGTTCAACTCTCGATCCAACAAGTCAGCCGAGAAACCCTGCTGACGATGGTCGAACAGGGCTTCGGCTTGACCATCACCAGCGTGATCTACCGGCCGGATATCGCGTTGATCCCGCTCCCATCGGCGCGGGCGCCGACGGCCGCTATAATTTCTTCCAGTGACAACGACAACCCGACTCTGCCGCTGCTGCTGAAGTGTTTCGACACCCCCTCTAGAGCGGGGACCACGGATTAATCGGCGCTCCCCGGCGTCAACGTTCGCCTGGCTTTGGCGAAGCCACGGTCTGTCGCGATGAACCGTTGTAACATCGGGACGATTAACCGAGCTGGGTCAACAGCGGACTGACCTTGCTCTCGGCCCAATAGGTGGGCGTAGTCAACAAGGTCCTGGTGGAGAGCTGCAGGTAGCTCGACCTGTACCTTAAGCGGCTTGTCGTCCGCGATGGGGCCTAGCTTAAGCTTCGACATCATCAACCTCCATATGGCTCCAGTACCAAGTCTCGCGTCACGATAACGCGCACGGGAAATCCGGGCCGAATAGTGATCGTGGGCGCGACGTTGAGCTGACGCCTCACAATCTGCTGCCCTGCGTCGTTGATGGTGTCCTGCCCACCGTTCCGGATCGCCTGAACGAGCTGATCGTCGTTGTCGACCGCGAGTTCGGCGCCGACGCTCAGCAGTGTCGACAATCCCGCAGCCTTGGCCAGATCCCACCAATGGTAATCGACGCCATCCTGCAGCCCGGCGAACCCTTCAGCGTCAGCACCAGGCTGGCGCTCGAGAACGATCGAGCGCCCGTTCGGGAAGACGAGCCGAGTCCAGACGAGCAGGACTCGGCTCTGGCCGAACTGCACGTTGTTGTCGTACTGCCCGACCACACGAGTGCCTTGCGGCACAAGCAAGATACGGCCGGTTGGGCTGTCGTAGATGTTTTCGGTGACCTGCGCGGTGATCTGGCCGGGTAGATCGGATCGGATGCCGGTGATCAGCGCCGCGGATATCACTGCTCCCGCCTGAAGGACGTTCGGCGATACTGGCGCAGCGACGCGATCGGGCGCAACCGTCCTGCGATCGGCCGCGGCGTTCAGAAACGCGTTCTGCCGGTCCTGCGCCGAGGGCGTGGCGGGCGGCGGAGCGAGGCCAATGCTCGCCAAATCCGGCACCGGCGCGAGCGCTGGGGCAGCTCCCGCAGCAGCGGGTGTGCCCCGGCTTTCCGATCCGGAGAAGAGACGGCTGGTGCGCGCGGTCTCGATTTCCTGAAGGCGGCGCTGCTCTTCCGGGCTGATGCCGGGATTGGGCGTGGCCGTCCCGGGTGTGGGCACCGGCTGTCCGCGATCCTGGGTACTAAGGATCGGCCGGCCGAGGTCACCGGGAAGAGGGGGACCGAGCTGTGGCACGCCACTGTAATCTCGCGGCAGGCCGGCCAGTCCGTCAGCGGTCGAGCGGTTCTCGGTCGAATAGAGTTCGTCGTTCGGCCGACCGGCGTCGCGGGTCTGAAGCGCGTAGATCAGCGCACCTCCGAGCCCGACGCTGGCGACAAGACCGAGGCCGGCGAGAACCTTCCGCGACAACCGGGTGACGCGGGGCGGTTCGGCCCGCAGCCGCATCGGCGCAGGCCCGACCGGCTCGCCGGTCAGGGGCTGCGCATCGTCGTCCGGCACTTCCTCAATCCGGGGCGGGTTCTCGCTCACGAGGTCGGCCTCCCGTCTGTGCGGACGATCCTGACGCGCTTCTGCTCGCGGCCGGAGCCGAAGCGAAGTTCGGCAGCCGCGAACAGACGATCAACGATCATGTGGTGGCCGCGAACGCGATAGTTCACGAGCTCAGAGGTGTTGCCCTCGGGGCCGACGACGAAGAGTGGCGGCATCTCGCCCTGACCGATGCCGCGCGGAAACTCGATAAAGACCTGGCGTCCGTCGTCGAAGGCGCGCAGCGGCCGCCACGGCGCACGGTCGCCCTCGATCGCATAGCGGAAGTTGACGTTCGCGAGATCGACGCCGCTCGCCACCGGCTGGGCCGCCTGCGCCTCGGCGTTCTGACGGCGCAGCGCAATGAGCTGGTCTTGCGGATACTGCCATGAGACCGACGCCATATAGGTGCGCTCTGTCGAGCGCAGCTCCATGTGATAGGTGCGCATGTTGGTGTTGATGACGAGGTTTGTCATCAGGTCGGCGCGGGTGGGCTTTACTAGGATGTGGATCTGGCGCGTTGCCCCCGATCCGCTCTCGGTGTCGCCGATGATCCAGCGCACTGTGTCGCCGGCGGCCACCGGGCCTGCGCCGACAAGCTGCTCCCCGGGTTGGAGCGCGATGTCGGTGATCTGCCCGACGGCGGTATAGACTTGATAAAGCGCCCCTTGAGTCCACGGGTAGACCTGCATCGAGTTAATGAAGCCGTCGCGCACCGGCTGGACTCGTGCCGCCTCGTTTGCCTGGTTGACGCGAGCGGTCGGATTAGAAGGCTCCGGGGCACGCCGCGTCTCCTCCACACGCTGCAATTGGCCAGGCAGCGGCAGCGGCCGGGGCAGCTCGACCACGGTGACCGGCGCGGGTGGATCGACGGTCTGCACCGCCGGAGCCGCATTGTCGTAGGAAATCTCCGGCGGCGGATTGGTGGTCGCGCAGCCCGCGAGCGCGGTCGCCGCTAGCAGAACGACCGGGAATGCGGCTCTACGGAGAGCCGGGAGTACGTGTGTGTGTGAAGCCGGGTTTCCGGCTTTACGGAAATACGGCTTCATTGCCCAAGCTCCCGTGACCAGTTGATGGCGTTGACGTAGATGCCGAGCGGGTTCGCCCTGAGCCGGTCGGCGTTTCGGGGGATCTGCACGACGATCGTCAGGATCGCGGTCCAGCGCGTGGTCTCGGCGAGCTGGCCATTTTCGTATCGGCGCTCGACCCAGGCGACGCGGAAGCTGTCCGGGGACGCGCGGATGACGCTGGAGACGTCGACAGCGACCTGCTGCCGGCCGACCCGTGTAAAGGGGTCGTTGGAGCGGGCGTAGTCATTGAGCGCCATGGCGCCGCGGTCAGTCGTGAAGTCGTAGGCGCGCAGCCAGTTCTGCCGGACGATGATCGCATCGGCCGGAATGCTCCGGACCTGCTCGATGAAGCGCGCTAGGTGGAAGGCAATCTGCGGATCGGTCGGACGATAGTCGGCCTCGGCGGGCGCGACGGCCTGCGCCTGACCGATGCGATCGACTTGGACCACCCAGGGTACGATCGTCCCGCGTGCTGACTGCACGACGAGCGCGATGGCGAACCCGGCCGATAGGATCAGCGAGCCGAACGCCATGAGCCGCCAGTTCTTGGCCTGCACGCGCGAGGCGCCGATGCGCTCATCCCAGACCTGGGTGGCGCGTTGATAGGGCGTCGCCGGCTCGGGGGCCTTGCCATAATGGGTAGAGGGTCGTTTGAACATCAGCGATCGCCTTCGGAAAGATTGATGGAAGAGCCGCCGCCGTGGGCGTCGCCGGAGCGGACGGCATGGGCCGTGGCCTGGACGGCATGGGTCACGTGCTGGGATCGGCGCATCCGCTGCGCCCAGGCCGGCGGACCGCCGGCGTTCGCGGAACCGGCGGCAGCGGCGCCATCACCGGCCGCGTCACCGCCGATCGAGCCCATGGTGGAAGTGCCGCCTGTCGCCTCAAAGGCGGCCTTGCCGCCAGCGTTGAAGCTTGAGCGCATGCTTTCGGCGGCACGCGATGCGGCGCGACGCAGAGGTGAGACGGCGGCGCTGCCGCCGGCACGCACGACCCCGCCGAGACCGGAAGCGACACC
The DNA here is from genome assembly GCF_048541815.1 of Achromobacter sp. PD1. NCBI lineage: Bacteria > Pseudomonadati > Pseudomonadota > Betaproteobacteria > Burkholderiales > Alcaligenaceae > Achromobacter > Achromobacter sp. PD1. The sequence goes on along the minus strand of NZ_CP183349.1, from coordinate 3,119,038 downwards.
GACCGCGCCGGCCTGCCCGGCTGAGCCAAGGCTGTAAGCGGTGGACGCGCCGCCGGCGATCGCAGCACCGCCACGAGCGGCGGCGGCGGCACCACCGGCCAGCGCAGCACCACCCGACGCAGCGGCGCCGACGGCGCCAGCGCCGAGCGCGACCATGCCGCCTGCGGCCAGGCCAGTGCCGACTGCTGCTCCGGCGCTGAGCTGGGGACCACCGGAGACGATGCCGCTTGCAATACCGGGACCGAAGATACCGAGGCCGAGCAGCGACAGCGCGGCGAGCACGATCGCCATCGCTTCGTCGATTGTCGGGTTCTGGCCGCCGAAACCGGATGTGAATTCTGAGAAGAGCGTCGAGCCGATGCCGATGATGACGGCCAGCACCAGCACCTTGATGCCGGAGGAGATGACGTTGCCGAGCACGCGTTCGGCCATGAAGGCCGACTTGCCGAACAGGCCGAACGGGATCAGCACGAAGCCGGCGAGCGTCGTCAGCTTGAACTCGATGAGCGTGACGAAGAGCTGGATGGCGAGGATGAAAAAAGCGAGCAGCACCAGCGCCCAGGCCAGGAACATGCAGGCGATCTGGATGAAGTTCTCGAAGAACGACCAGTAGCCCATGAGGCTGGAGATGGAATCGAGCAGCGGCCGTCCGGCGTCGAGCCCGGTCTGAGCGACCTTGCCAGGGCGCAAGAGGTCGGCCGTGGTGAACCCGGTGCCGCTAGCCTTCAGGCCGAGGCCGGCGAAGCTCTCGAAAATGATCCGGGCGAGGTTGTTCCAATTACCGATGATGTAGGCGAACACGCCGACGAACAGCGTCTTCTTCACCAGGCGGGCCATGATGTCGTCGTCGGCGCCCCAGCTCCAGAACAGCGCCGCCAGCGTCACGTCGATGACGATCAGGGTGGTGGCGATGAAGGCGACTTCGCCGCTGAGTAGCCCGAATCCGCTGTCGATGTAGCGGGTGAAGACCTCAAGAAAATGGTCAATGACGCCGGTGCCGCCCATGATCTTATCTCGCCTCGTCGAGCTGCGGCGGCGCGATCGGTGCGGCGGGCTCGAAGGCCGGCTGATCGGTGCGGTCCGATTGGGGTATGAGAGTGTTTCGCGGCGCTGGCGGGATGTCCGGCAAGCGCTCGGTAGGTCGCGCGCCGGGCGCGAGGAAGCGGTTGCGGTTTTCGGCCCAGGCCCGCAGGCACGCCGGATCGCGCGGCCCCGCTTCGCCGAGCACCTGGCAGCGGATCATTTCGTCGCGCAACGGATCGCCCTGCGCTTGGGTGGTCCGGTCGGACGGCCACGCCTCCCGCACTTCCTCTTTCCGGTTCATCTCGATCGCGGTCGCAGTGATCGCGACGGCCACGAACACCACAGCGCCGAGCCGTGCGAGCATCTTGCCGTCCATGGCCGCGCCCTCAGTTGCCGTTCGGGAACATGCGGGCGTTGCCGGGCTGATAGCCGGTGCCCGGCGTCAGGAACCGTCGGCGCTGTTCGCGACCCTGTTCGGCCGCGGCAGATCGCTCGGCCTCGGACAGGCTTTGCGCCCGGCCGTTGGCGGCAACGACGGCGGTGAGATCGGCAAGCTGCTGCGCTTGCAGCGCGAGAAGCTGGTTGCCGGCCTGCGTCGCCTGCAGCGCTCCCGTCGCGCCCTGGCTCTGGCCGACCAGTGACGACATCTCGGCGCGGTTGGTGTCGATGTTGCCGCCCACGCCGGCCTGGACGCGCATGGCGTCCTGCAGGCCGCCGACCGTGTTCTGCCAGCGCTCCCGCGCCTGCGCCACGAGCGCCTGGTCGGAGGCGGACATGGAGGCGTTGCCGTAGGTCGACGTGAACGCCTGGTCGATGCGCTGGACGTCGTAGGCGATTCCCTGCGCCTGTTGCAGGAGCTGCTGGGTGCGCTGAACCGACTGCTGAAGCTGCTGGAGCGAGGAGTATGGCAGGCTGGCGAGGTTGCGGGCCTGGTTGATCAGCATCGTCGCTTCGTTCTGAAGCTGGGTGATCTGCTGATTGACCTGCTGGAGGGTGCGCGCCGCCGTCAGGACGTTCTGCGCATAGTTGGTCGGATCGTAGACGATCCATTGCGCAGCGGCGGGAGTGCTGAGGATCGGCGAAAGCGCGATCGGCGCGGCAAGCAGCGCTGCGGTGATACGCAGTGCAAGCGAGCGGGATTGAGTAGAACGGGTCATGGGCGTGTCTCCGGATCGGTTTGGGGGATGACATTGGTGAGGTCGGCGATGAGGTCCGCGGCCCAGGCAAGCCGGTTCTCGGCGAGCCACTCAGCGAGGAAGCCATCCGTGCCGCTGCGGGCGTGAACGTCCGCGATCAGCGCCTGGTGCTGCTTGGACGACGCGGCGCAGAGCGCGAGCGCCACGTCCGACAGCCCCAGCTCGAACAGCCGGTTGCCGCGCCGCGACTGGCAGTAATAGTCGCGCTTAGGCATCGCCCGCGCGAGGATCTCGATCTGGCGATCGTTGAGCCCAAAGCGGCGATAGATGGCGGTGATCTGCGGCTCGATCGCGCGTTCGTTCGGCAGCAGGATGCGAGTCTGACAGCTCTCGATGATGGCTGGCGCGATCGCTGAGCCGTCGATGTCGGAGAGCGACTGCGTCGCGAAGATGACGCTGGCGTTCTTCTTGCGCAGCGTCTTCAGCCACTCGCGGAGCTGACCGGCGAAACCCTCGTCGTCTAGCGCCAGCCAGCCTTCATCGACGATCAGCAGCGTGGGGCGACCGTCGAGGCGGTCCTCGATGCGGTGGAAGAGATAGGCGAGCACGGCGGCGGCGGCGCCCGTGCCGATCAACCCTTCTGTTTCGAAGACCTGGACATTCGCTTCGCCCAGATGCTCGGCCTCGGCGTCGAGCAACCGGCCATAGGGACCGCCGACGCAATAGGGCCGAAGCGCCTGCTTCAGGTCGTTGGACTGCAGCAGGACGGACAGGCCGGTGAGCGTCCGCTCGTTGATCGGCGCGGACGCCAGCGAGGAGAGCGCCGACCAGAGATGCTCCTTCACCTCGGGCGTGACCGGCATGCTCTCTCGCCCCAGGATCGCGACCAGCCAGTCGGCGGCCCAGGCACGTTCGGCGACATCGTCGATCCGGGCCAGCGGCTGAAGCGACACGCTGTCGTCGGCGCCTTCGGTCAGGCCGCCGCCGAGATCGTGCCAGTCGCCCCGCATGGCGAGCGCGGCTGCTCGGATCGATCCCCCGAAGTCGAAGGCGAAGACCTGGGATTGTGGATAGCGCCGGAACTGAAGCGCCATCAGCGCGAGCAAAACGGATTTTCCGGCGCCGGTCGGACCGACGATCAGCGTATGGCCGACATCGCCGACATGGATGGAAAGCCGGAACGGGGTCGAGCCTTCGGTTCTGCCGTAAAGCAGTGGGGGTGCATCGAAGTGCTCGTCCCGTTCCGGTCCCGCCCACACCGCCGACAGCGGGATCATGTGGGCGAGATTCAATGTGGAGATCGGAGGTTGCCTGACATTGGCGTAGACATGGCCGGGCAGCGAGCCGAGCCAGGCGTCCACGGCGTTGATCGTCTCGGGCATGGCGGTGAAGTCGCGGCCCTGGATGACCTTCTCGACCATCCGCAGCTTCTCGGCTGCAATGCGCGGATCATCGTCCCAGACGGTGATCGTCGCGGTGACATAGGCCTGGCCGGCGTAGTCGGCGCCCAGCTCCTGCAACGCCATATCGGCGTCGGCGGCCTTGTTGGCCGCATCGGTATCGACCAGCGCAGAGGCCTCGTTGGTCATCACCTCCTTGAGGATGGCGGCGATCGACTTGCGCTTGGCGAACCACTGACGCCTGATCTTCGTCAGCAGCTTGGTGGCGTCGGTCTTGTCGAGCAGGACGGCGCGTGTTGACCAGCGATAGGGAAAGGCCAGCCGGTTCAGCTCATCGAGGATGCCGGGCGTGGTCGCGGTCGGGAAGCCGACAATGGTGAGGATGCGGACATGTGCGTCGCCGAGCCGGGGTTCGAGCCCACCGGTCAGGGGCTGATCGGCCAGCAGCGCATCGAGATATATCGGCGTCTCGGGCACGCGGACGCGGTGCCGCTTGGTCGAGACGGTCGAATGCAGATAGGTCAGCGTCTCGCCGTCATCGAGCCAGGCGCATTCCGGCATGAAGGCGTCGATGAGCTGAAGGATGCGATCGGTGCGGTCTGCGAAGCCGCGCAGGATCTCGTGCGCATCGACGCCAGCGTGATCGCGACCCTCATAGAGCCAGGTCTCTGCGCGCGCCGCGTCTTCGGCCGGGGGAAGGTAGAGGAAGGTGAGGAAGTAGCTCGATTCGAAGTGCGCGCCGGCTTCCTCGAAGTCGGCTTTCCGTTCGGCGTCGACCAAGGCCGACGCGCTGTCGGCGAACACGCTGGCCGGATAGGTCGCGGCACCATGGCGCTGCGCCTCGACGAAGATGGCCCAGCCGGAGCCCAGGCGACGGAAGGCGTTGTTGAGGCGCCCGGCGACCGCGACCAGCTCGGCCGGAACGGCACTGTCGAGGTCGGGTCCGCGAAACCGTGCAGTTCGCTGCAAGCTGCCGTCCTTGTTCAGGACGATGCCTTCGCCGACCAGAGCGACCCAGGGCAGGAAGTCGGCGAGACGGGTATTGCGGTTGCGATATTCGGCGAGGTTCATCATCGGCGTCGCTCCTCAAACCGACAGGTGGCCGGGGATGCGCAGATGTTTGCGCACGACATCGACGAACTGCGGATCGCGCTTGGCCGCCCAGACGGCCGCGAAATGACCGAGAGCCCAAAGGCCCAGGCCGACCAGCCAGAGGCGGAGGCCAAGGCCGAGCGCGGCTGCCAGCGTGCCGTTGAGAATGGCGATCGAGCGCGGAGCGCCGCCGAGCAGGATGTGCTCGGTCAGCGACCGATGGACCGGGACCGAGAAGCCCGCCAGCTCGCCATGATGATCTGCGCCGTTGGCCATCAGACGAGCGCCCCGCCGCCGAACGAGAAGAAGGACAGGAAGAAGCTGGACGCAGCGAAGGCGATCGACAGGCCGAAGACGATTTGGATGAGCTTGCGCGCGCCGCCCGACGTGTCGCCGAAGGCCAGCGTCAGGCCGGTGATGATGATGATCATCACCGCGATAATTTTGGCGACCGGGCCCTCGATGGATTCGAGGATGGACTGTAGCGGGGCCTCCCAGGGCATTTGGGAGCCGGAAGCGTGAGCGGCAGGCGCGAGCGCCAGCGAGACGAAGGTGACGGATACCGCAGTCGCGATATGGCGGCGGAAACGCAGGGCATGCTGGATCATGACGGACCTCCTGTGAGGGGCTGGCTTGCGGGCGTGACGCGGTAGTCGCCGTCGGGGCCAAGGCCCTCGATGCGGGCGAGTTCGGCGAGGCGGCGCGACGTGCCCCGGCCGGAAAGCACGGCGACGAGATCGATCGTCTCGGCGATCAGGGCGCGCGGGACGGTGACGACGGCTTCCTGGATGAGCTGCTCCATCCGACGCAGCGCGCCGATGCCCGTACCCGCGTGGATGGTTCCGACACCGCCGGGGTGTCCTGTGCCCCAGGCCTTCAGCAGATCGAGGGCCTCGGCTCCCCGGACCTCGCCGATCGGAATCCGATCAGGGCGCAGGCGAAGAGAGGAGCGGACAAGATCGGAGAGCGAGGCGACGCCGTCTTTGGTCCGCATGGCGACGAGGTTCGGCGCGGCGCATTGCAGTTCGCGCGTGTCTTCGATCAGGACGACGCGGTCGGAGGTCTTCGAGACCTCAGCCAGCAAAGCGTTGGTGAGGGTCGTCTTGCCGGTCGAGGTGCCGCCGGCGACGAGGATGTTGCGCCGATCGGCGACGGCCTGGCGCAGCGTCTCGGCCTGATGCGCCGCCATGATCCCGGCGGCGACATAGTCGTCGAGCGTGAACACGGCGACGGCCGGCTTGCGGATCGCGAAGGCCGGGGCGGACACGACGGGCGGCAACAGCCCCTCGAACCGCTCCCCCGTTTCGGGCAACTCGGCTGAGACACGTGGGGCGCCGGGATGAACCTCGGCCCCGACATGATGGGCGACGAGGCGGATGATCCGCTCGCCGTCTGACGGCGACAACAGTTCACCCGTGTCGGAAAGTCCTTCGGAAAGCCGGTCGACCCAGAGCCGCCCATCGGGGTTGAGCATCACCTCGACGATCGCGGGGTCTTCCAGAAACCGGGCGATCGCCGGCCCGAGGGCCGTGCGCAGCATGCGCGCGCCGCGAAGGATCGCCTCCGATTTCTGGTGAGTGGCCGCCACGTCGTCCCCGTTCTCTTGCGGGACCGCGACATGCGGCCCTGGATCGGGGATGAGTAGAAGAGGCAGAAATCATGGCCTGACAACAACCATAATGTGGTCGTCGTACTGTAGCGTACAAATACAGGGAAACGGCGGAACGCCGGAATACTTGAAGTGGACGTGGCCGTGATTAATCCGCGTCGTGCGCGGGCGTGATGTCCTCGGAAATTTCCTGCCTAAGCTTCGGCCCGTGAGCGAGTCGCCGGCCGAGCGCGGTGACGAACGCTTCGTAGCGTTCGCCGGCTTTGGCGCGCGCCGCTGCCTGGGCGGGCTCGGGGAGCGGCGGGTTCGTCGTCAGCCAGAATCGGATGAAGACGGCCAGCGTTTCGACGGCGATTCCAAGGTCACGCTCCATACGCGCCATTCGCCGGTCGAGCTGGTCGAGCCGTTTCGTCGTAGCCGCCTCCTGCCGTTCGGCAGCGTCGGGCGACAGGAAGGAGGCGATGCCAGCTTCCGCGATCAGCGAGAGGGATTGATCGCGCCGGGCGGCGTGCGCGGCGAGCGCCTTCATGACGTCGGGTTCGAGATACACCGATAGCCGCTGCTTTTTGGGAGGCTTTGCCATGGTGCCTCCTAAAGCTCGATACCGTCGCCGGGATCGAGCGATGCTTGGCGTGCGACCTGGCGCATGGTCTGATTCATGCGCGAGAGGCGAGCGGCGTCCTCATCGGCATCGTCGCGGGGATCGATCTCGAATTCGTTTTCGATGGGCTGCATTGGCTCGACGGGCTTTGCGCGGCTCAGTTCCGGCTGATGCCGGCGCTCGGAGTCGGTCGTATCCTCATCCTCCGATCCGCGCTCGCCGTCGGTCGCGATCGACACGGTCGGCGCCGCTGGAAGCGGCAGCGCGCTCCAGTCATCGGGCCGTGCCGTTGTCCGTTTCACCAGGTTCGGCGGCGTTACGATGCGCTCCTGAAACCGGCGATCCTCATAGTACCGCGCTTTCTTCGCGCGGATCGGTGGCGTACCGGCGACCATGACGATCTCGTCGGCGGGCGGGAGCTGCATGATCTCGCCGGGCGTCATCAGTTGCCGCGCCGTTTCCGAGCGCGACACCATCATGTGGCCGAGCCAGGGCGACAGGCGATGGCCGGCGTAGTTCTTCATCGCCCGCATCTCGGTTGCGGTGCCGAGTGCGTCCGAGACCCGCTTGGCGGTCCGCTCATCGTTGGTGGCGAAGCTAACCCGGACATGGCAGTTATCGAGGATCGAGTTGTTCGGGCCGTAGGCCTTCTCGATCTGGTTCAACGACTGGGCGATGAGAAAGGCCTTGAGGCCGTAGCCCGCCATGAAGGCGAGAGCGCTCTCGAAGAAGTCGAGACGACCGAGGGCGGGAAACTCGTCGAGCATGAGGAGCAGCCGGTGGCGGTTTCCGTTCGCCTGCAGGTCCTCGGTCAGCCGGCGGCCGACCTGATTGAGGATCAGGCGGATCAGCGGCTTGGTCCGGTTGATGTCCGACGGCGGCACCACGAGGTAGAGCGTCGTCGGATGCTTGCCGCCGACGATATCCACGATGCGCCAGTCGCAGCGGCGTGTGACCTCGGCGACGACGGGATCACGATAGAGGCCGAGGAACGACATCGCTGTCGACAGCACGCCTGATCGCTCGTTGTCGGATTTGTTCAGCAGCTCGCGCGCGGCGCTGGCGATCACCGGATGCGGTCCGGCCTCGCCGAGATGGGCTGTCTTCATCATGGCGGCGAGCGTCGACTCGATCGGCCGCTTCGGATCGGAGAGGAACGCCGCGACGCCGGCAAGCGTCTTATCAGCCTCGGCGTAGAGGACATGCAGGATTGCGCCTACCAGCAATGCGTGGCTGGTTTTCTCCCAGTGGTTCCGTTTCTCCAGCGAGCCCTCCGGATCGACGAGGATGTCGGCGATGTTCTGGACGTCGCGGACCTCCCATTCGCCGCGGCGCACCTCGAGAAGCGGATTGTAGGCGGCAGATTTCGTGTTGGTTGGATCGAACAGCAGCACGCGACCATGACGCGCGCGATAGCCGGCGGTGAGCGTCCAATTTTCCCCCTTGATGTCATGGACGATCGCGGAGCCCGGCCAGGTCAGCAGCGACGGCACGACCAGGCCGACGCCCTTGCCGGATCGCGTGGGCGCGAAGCACAGCACATGCTCGGGGCCGTCATGGCGGAGATAGTCGCGGTCGAACTTCCCGAGCACGACGCCGTCCGCGCCCAGCAAGCCGGCGGCGCGGACTTCCGCGGCGACCGCCCAGCGGGCGGAGCCGAACGTCTCGGCATTCCTAGCTTCACGCGCCCGCCAGACCGACATGCCGATCGCGACGGCGATGGAAATGAAGCCACCGGACGCCGCGATATAGGCTCCCTCGATGAAAATCGGAGGTGCATAGGCGTCGTAGAAGTACCACCACCAGAAGAAGGCGGGCGGATAGTAGATCGGCCAGCCGGCCAGTTCGAACCACGGAAGTCCGAGCTGCGGCTGGAAGCCGAGCCGATAGGCCGTCCACTGCGTCGCCGCCCAGGTCGTCATCAGCACGATCAGGAAGACAGTGAGGATTTGGCCCCAGAGGATTTTGGTCGCCGACATGGCGGGCACTCCTTTCTTGATTGGGCTACATGCCGAGGCCGCGATTGCGGCCGAAGCTCCAGTCGACGCCACCGGCGCCGCGCGACACGCCGGAGACGTGCTGACCGATCTGACGCTCGATCGACGGCGACCAGGGCACGAGCTGGAAGCCGAGGCCGTCGTCGATCATGGCGAAGCGGCCCGACGCGAGCGCAAAGCGCTGGCGATAGGTGCCGGCCACATATTCGCCCGCCGCGGCCTTCGAGAATTGCCGACCGGTCTCGGCCGCAAGCTTCTCGCCAAGGGCGTCGACCTCGCGCTGGCGCAGCGTGTCGATCAGCCCGGGGGAGAAACTGACACCGCGCGTCTGCCGCTCGGCAAGGCCCTGACCAACGAGGTGCTCGGCCCGCCTGTCCATCGCGTGACGAACCTCCGCGCCGAATCCGCCGCCGCCGAGCGCGACGGGATCGCGGGCGATCGCCTGCCGGTCGAGCCAGGTGGCGCCGGTCGCATGGACCTGCCGCTCGATTTCGAGATCGGAGCGGACGGCGAGCGCGACGCGCCTGCGCCCCTGCGCGTCGTCAAATTTGCGCAGCTCCACGATCGAGCCCGGCGCGCTGTCGCCAGCGGCGTCGAGGTCGGGCAGCTTGATGTGATGGGTGCGTCCGTCGGTGCCGTCGACCACGGCATAGGCGGTGCCCTTCAACTCGTCGTCGAGACCACGGTCGACCAGCCGGCCGATGACCGGATCGTCGAGGCTCTCACCGGCAAGCACGTAGCTGGCCGCGCCGCGCTGGATGCCGCGCTCGGTCAGGCCACGGTGAATGCGCTTGATGATGTCGCCACGCTCGCCCAGCTCCCGCAGCGTCGCCTCGGCATTCTCGGACACGACCCATTGTCCGGGGCCGACCTGATCGGCGAGGCCGAGGGTCTCCAGCTTGCGGAGGCGGCCGACCTTCATCGCATGGAATTCGTCGGGCTGGCGGTCAGGGAGCGGGGCGAGATCGACGACGCCGGTGCGATAGCTGTCGCGGGCAAGCTGGCGGTCAAGATTGGTCCAGCGCTCCGCGTCGATCTGCCGTTCGAGATTGCGGCGGATCTCGTGATCGGTGCGCGGCCCCAGCTCCTGGGTGACGAGGTCCTGCGCGCGGGCGCGCATGCCTTCCTTGATATAGTCGCGCGAGATGACGAGGTCCTGACCGTCATCGGTGCGCCCGCGCAGGATGATATGGACATGTGGATTATCCGTGTTCCAGTGATCGACGCCGACCCAGTCGAGCTTGGTGCCGAGGTCTGTCTCCATCTGCCCCATCAGCTCGCGGGCGAAAGTCTTGAGGTCGGACATCTCGGTCGCGTCCTCAGGTGAGACGATGAAGCGGAAGTGATGTCGGTCGTCCTGAGTGCGCTCGGCGAAAGCCTTGGCGTCGGCCGCCTCCGTCTCCGGCCCGAACAACTTCGCCTTCTCCCCATCCCGGGTGACGCCTTCGCGCTGCAGATAGCTGAGGTGGGCGTTGAGCGGCGCCGAGCGAGCGGTGTGCCGGACGACGCGCGTCTTGATCACGGTGTTGCGCGATCGGTTGGTGAGCAGTCGATTGGCCTGGACGGTCGCTCGCTGGCCGCGCCCGAAACGCGAGCGGTTGCCCGAGCTGATCTTGCCGGAGCGCGAGACCCTGCCGCCGGCACGCTGGGCGGCGGCGAGGGCCTGGGCGATGAAGGGCCGCGTTTGCTGTGCGCGGGTGGAGCGGATACGGCCTGGCCGGATGCGGAAGTCGTCCTCGCCGCTCATGGCCGAGGCTCCGCACATCGCGCAAACGCGCGGAAATCCCTCGCGAAATGGCGAATGCGCAGGCTGCGTCGATCAGGCGCACCTCGCGCCAATTCGCCATAAGTCTCTGAAAACACACGACCGCACCAAGCCGCACATCGCGCGCTTTTATCTCGCCATCGTGCGGTTGTGTTGCCTGCTCTCCGTCCTCGGACCGCCATCCCTGCGCCAGAGCACGCCATTCCACGAAATGCCGCGAACACCGTCATCGCGGCCCCCGATCGGCGTTTCGGGCGACAAACAGGCCTGCGGATTGCGGAGCGATGGCTGTGACATCGCGCACCGGAATGGCGGCCGGAGTGTCCTCGGAAGCGCCATTGTTGGACGTCGGAACGGCGGTCGTCGCGTGTTCGGACTGCGCGATGAAGAGCGGAGACCGCGTCCAGGCGTTGGGATCGGCTGCCGCGACCGTAACGGGAGCAAGCGCGTCTGCGCCGCCGATGACGGGTGCGAGCGCGGCGACATAGGCGCGAGTTTCGGCCGGCAAAGGACGGCCGGCGAGATACTCTTCATAGCGGCCGGGACCAGCATTATAGGCCGCGAGAAACCCCGGCGAACCGTAGCGGTCGTGCATCTCGCGCAGATACGCAGTGCCCGCCAGAATGTTGTCGCGTGGATCGTAAGGATTCGCGCCGAGCCGGTGACGGACGCGCAGATCGGCCCATGTGGCGGGCATGACCTGCATCAGTCCCATCGCGCCGGCCGACGAGATCGCCCGCACGTCGCCAGCGCTTTCGATGCGCATGACGGCACGAATCCAGTGCTCTGGAACGCCGAACCGTTGCGCTGCCTCGGTGATGAATGTGGCGTAGGAATCGGCGCGAGAGGGCCCCTCGACCGACACCGTCTGCGCAGTCGCGGTGGCGCAAAGCGGCGCGGAAAGCAGGAGGCCGGAAAGGAGAAGGAGGGCTGTGCGCCGGGCGGCGTTGGACCGCCCGACGACAGCTTTGAGGTGCGGAGCCGACATCGCTCAGTCCCGCTCGGCCCGCTTGGGCGGGCGGTTCCAGTGCAGGCCCCAGGCGGACTTGTCGTCGGCCGACTGGAAGAGGTTGGCGCGGATCGGATGCCCGAAGGTCGGATCATCGATCTGAAGCGAAACGTAGTCGCCGGCCTTCTCGCCGGTGCGCTTCCAGCCGGCGCCGATCTCCGCGCCGGTTTCGTTGTTCATGCTGTCGAGCACATGGACGCGGAAGTCGGGCGCGTTCTCGGCATCGGACGGTTCGGCCGGAACGATGATGATGTCCTGGTGCAGTGACAGCGTCGTCAGGTGGCCGACGAAGCCATCATTTTCGCGCGTGAATTGACCGATCACGGACATGGGTCGTCTCCTTCAGATTGCGGTGGACAAGGTCATGGGCGTGCCGTCACCGCGTCGGCGCGCGCCAGACGAAGCGGCCATCGCCGTCCTCGTCGGTGTAGAGGGGTGTGGCCCGGCCGATGACCGAGTTGGCGGGGAGAGGCCCGAAATAGCGGCCGTCGAGGCTGTCGCGGACCTGCCAGTTCATCAGGAACAGTTCGCCGTCCGCGACCATGCGGCAGCCCTGCCAGATCGGCAGCGAGCGACCGCGACGATCGCGGTCCAGCGCATCGCCCATCGGCACGGCATCGACCGTGATGGCGAGCCCGGTTCTGCACACACGTTGCCCGGGAAGCGCAGCAACGTGCTTCATCAGCGGAACGCCGCGCGGCAGATATCCGCCATCCGAAAGGAAGGTGGCGAGCGGCTCTGGCGCGCGCACGGCGACCAGATCCGTCACGTCGACCCGGCCGGGTTCGCCGATCGCATACAGACCGATCGGCGTGCTGGCCGAGGCATTCCAGACCAGCTTTGGTGCGAATGACGCGATCGACGTGATGCCGAGCAGCGATACGGCGGCAGTCGTCGCGAAGGCATAGCCGAGGCGGGTCATGCGCCAATCTCCCGGCGCAGGAGGAAGGCGCGATGCTGCTGCATGTCATAGGCGCGGGGCGCTTCACCGACCGTCAGACGGTTGTGGACGTGTCGCCAGTGATCGGGCGAAACATCCGTCGCATCGATGTCCCGCGCCTCGATCGCGTCGATGAGCTGAAGTACGCGTTCGACCTTAGGCCATCCATCGGCGCGCAACAGGATGTCGCCACCGGGGCGCACGAATGGCAGGGTCTGGCAGCGCTCGCCGGTACGAACGGCGCGTACAATGTCGAGCCGCGAAAGCGCAGTGCCGTAGTCGTTGGAGGTCCAGCGAACAAAGGCGAAGACGCTGTCCGGCGCGAACGAGACGACGCGGCGGCGGCGGTCGAGAATCTGTTCGGCGGCCTCGCGACCGAACCTGATCCAGAATTCGATCTTATTCTCGATCCACGTCAGCTCGACATGGGTCGGGGCATCGGTAGTAATCGCAGGCAGCAAGCTGCTGCGCACCGACGTGTCGGCGACGCCGATCATCGTGGTCCTCCTTCGCTGGTTGGGAACTCGCGCTCGAACAGGGCGCGCAGCATGTCGGCGACGGTCTGCCCGCGCTGGAAAGCGGCGATCTTGATCCGGCCGCGCATGTCGGCGGTGACGTCGATCGTCAGCCTGGCGGTGAAATCGGCGGCGGCCTCCGCGCGCGGCGACGGACGGTCCGGCGCCTTGATCCAGCTTTCCGGATCGGCAGGGCGGGACGCGAAGCGGCGTTTCGAGGACTGCTCGCTCATGCCCCGATCCTCGTGACTTCGGCAGCGAGCGCGGCGATCTCGCGCGCGGCGGGCGATGTATCGTCCTGTTCGGCTGCGAGCCGTCCGGTCTGCACGACATCGGCGAAAGCGATGCGCTGACCGATCGTGGTGAGGAGCGGCGGGGGATCGTGTTCCGCGAGCGTCTCGGCGGTTTCGCGGGCGAGGATCGTGCGGGCCGCGCAGCGGTTCAGCACGAACCGCGCCTTGAGGTCCGGTCGATAGATCCGCGCTTCGCTGAGCAGCGTCAGCATCTCGGCCGACGCCCAGCCGTCGAGCGGTGACGGCTGCACCGGGATCAGTACAAGATCGGCGGCGAGCAGTGCCGAACGCATCAGACCGGCGACACGCGGCGGTCCGTCGATGACGACATGATCGACGTCGCGCGCCAGCTCCGGCGCTTCGCGGTGGAGCGTGTCGCGGGCCAGGCCAACAACACCGAACAGCCGCTCCAATCCCTCCCGGCCGCGCTGCTGTGACCAGTCGAGCGCGGAGCCTTGCGGATCGGCGTCGATCAGCGTGACGCGCTGCCCATGCCGAGCCCATTCACCGGCGAGATGGAGGGCGAGCGTCGTCTTTCCGACGCCGCCCTTCTGGTTGAGGAACGCGACGATCATGACGGTCTCCCGGCGATCGGGGACTCGTCCACAGCGGTCGAAAAACGCGTTTGCGTTAGAAAGATTCCGTAGGAATCTAGGTTAGATAAGTTACGGGGCTCGCAAGCTGCTGATTCAGCGCGAGGAATCGACGATTCCGGTCCCCGATAGCACGAGAGTCCGGTCCCCGATGGCACGATAGCGCCGGTCCCTGATAGCACGAGATGATTCACAGCTTATCCCCAGGTCGAGTTGTCGAGCGGCGACGGCCGCGCGGGATGCCGAGCGCGTCGGGATCGGTTGGTACGAAGGACAGGATTTCGGGCCCGCCGACGCATTGCTCGATGGTCAGGCGGTAGCCGGGTAGCGGCTGACGGCGAACGATGTCTCGCAGGTCGTAGGCGAAGTGTTTGAGCGGCGAGAGGCTGCCAGACTTTGCGTGGAGATGCGGGAAATCGAAGCTCCAGCCGAATTCCTGCTTGCCGCCATGCTTGCGCACGAGGCGGTACAGCCAGCGCTCCAGGCCGCCAGTCAGCCCGAAATAGTCACGGTCAATGGTGAGGACCAAAGCATCGTCGAGGACGGCGCCGTAGAACCAGTCGGGTACGATCAGTTCGAGCCCGAGCGGCCGGCCGCGGTGATCGGCGCGCTCCTTCCATTCGTTGATCCAGGAAAAGCGGTGCATCCGCCGCTCGGTGGGCTGGCGGATCGAGGTCGCGATGGTGGTGGATTGAAGTCGGTCGAGCGCGGCCTTCAGGCGGTCGTAATCGCGCAGCGAGACGCCGCGTCCGATGAAGTTCAGAATTTCATAGGGCGTGGTCGCCATGAGGCGAGACGGGCGCAGGCCGACGTCACGGGCTTCGACAATCTGCGAGGCCGCCCAGATCAGGACGTCTGCGTCCCAGATCGTCGCCATGCCGTGTTCGGGCACGGCTTCGACGCGGATCTTCACCGAACCGGCCTTGAAGTCGATCGGTGTCAGGCGCTTCGATTTGGCGAGCGAGAAGAACGGATAGGCCATGAGGTCCTGCGCATCGCGCGGCGCAAGATCGCCGGGCAGCGCCCGGAACAGATCGAGCTGCGCGCGCTCGTCGCGGTGGTGCGGGCGGGACGACATGGCCGGTCGTCTCAGCGCGGCTGGCGGCCGGCGAGGCGGCGGTCCAATGACTCCTGCCTCTTGGCGGGAAGCACTGAGCCGCGCGGGTCGGAGGTCGAGTTGACGAGGCCGCGGTCGGCCCAGGTCTGGAGATCCTCGATGGCGTAGACGACTCGGCCGCCGAGCTTCCGATAAGCCGGGCCGGTCCCGTAGGTGCGATGCTTCTCAAGCGTGCGCTCCGACAGTCCAAGGAAGCGGGCGGCTTCTTGCGTGCGCAGGTAGCGTGGCGGGATGCCGGCGGTAGTTTCGGCCATTGTCGAGCCTCCGTGGTCTCATCGGGGGCCGCTGCCGTCAGGCGGCGGTTCGAGAGCACGGTGGCGTGAAGGCGGTGGGTCGGACGATGTCGAAGATAGGTATCTAATTTCGACACGCCTCGGGCGGTCGACGACGGGCTATGATCGGCGGGGTCGACGGAGAAGCGAACGGTAACCGCCTTCGACGAGTTTTAGGCCGTCGCGTGCCAGCCGGATGGTGGTTTCCCGCAGAGCGTCCCCGGCCCAGGAGGCGGCATCGATCTTATGCGTAGGGAACATGGATTCTGCGATCGACCGATACGTCGCCCCGGCAAGACGTGCGTCGACGACCCGCAGCATTTGCGGGGCGCGCTGACGCCGCTGCTCGGTCATGCGGTTGTCGGCAGGGAGAGGGCGGCCGCGGATCGCAGCCCACAGGCGGCTGATAGCGTAGAGCCGGTCGGGGGTATCTTCGTCCAGGATGACCACGGCAACGAGTCCCCTGCCGTCAGTTGGCGGCAGAAAGGTCACGTTGATGTTTTCATCGCGAACGGCGAGCCGTGCGTGACGGCCGTCAGCTTCAAAGATTGCGTGGGACCGCAGAACGTCGTCAGCGGCAGCCGGGGCGCCCAAAAGCGCAGGCTGCGGTTCGAGCAGAACGGCGCCGGGGTCGGTGATCGGGGTCCAAAAGACCGGTTGGCGGAGGGCAGTAAGCGCCGGGTCCAAAGCGAAAGGATAACCCCCATTGCTCTGCGAAGCGGCGGGCTTGCTCGCCGCTTACCTGCCCGCCGCGAGCAAGCTCATAGTAAGACTCGCGATATTGGCGGTTTCGCCGGAGGAACTCCCAAGCGAGATCTGAAGTATGGAGTTGATCAATATAATCGTAGGCGTCGCTAGACCGCCAATCGCTCTCCTGGGGCATCCTCTGTTCTCCCATGCCCGCGTTGAACGCGAGTTGTGCATGAGAGACGATTCCAAGTTGAGTTTAGCTTGGGAAGTTCGAAGGCAGACGAACGTGATGCAGGTCCTGCATCACGTCGCCGCTCAATGGTAACCCGCACGGAGGAGATGGCGGTATCCGTTTTCGGTCATCCATTTGGCGCGGGCGAGATGAGTGGCATGAATCTGGGCTGCTCGACGGGGCTCGGCTGCGGGGTCAAGTCCGAACAGAAGTTCGACCACTTCTTCCCAAGCCGCACCTTCCGCCTCGGCGTCGAGCAGCCTGAGGTACAGTTTGAGATGCGCCTGATCGTAGGCGGTGAGCGCCGCCCCGAGCGGCGGTTCGTCCAGATATTCTGCGTTGGTCACGATGAGCCCCACGAGTCATTCGTATCCAATTTGGAGCGGTTTGTTAACCGTAATGATATCCCGTGCCACACCGCCGCGGTTTGACGCAAAATCAGGATGGTCGGGCGGGTTCGCCCGAAAAAGTCGTCAAGGGTTGTCCTTGTCACCAACCAGCATCACTCCCACGCTTTGGCCGGAGTTGAGCAGGACGACGCCGCTGGCCTCAAAGGCGCGCCGGACCTGATCGCGAGTCGATTCATACACCCCAAGTCCGCTGTCGGATTCGAGGCGCTTCAACGCGGTCAGTGATACCCGGGCCTTGTCAGCGAGCGTCTCCTGTGTCCAACCCAGCAACGCGCGTGCGGCCCGCGATTGTCGGGCGGTGATCATGCATGATCACCTCCCACTTGGACCTACTCGCACGCTAGAACTACGGCTATAATAGTCGTTCTTGCGGACTGGGGCCAGCGGTTCTGGCTTTTTGGCGCCTCGTTTTAATCGCATTGCCGCGAACTGATTCGGTTCGCGCAGGCGTTTGGCCCCGCCCGGTTTGTCCGGGCGGGGCGTCGCGCTACCCTTACTCGCCGTTGCGGCGGCCGTTAGGGCGGGACCAGATGAGGCTGAAGCCTTCGCCTTCCTCGTCGTCGAAGAGGTTGGCGTAGATCGGGGCGTTGAAGCTGGGATCGTCGAGCTTCAGGCCCAGGTAGGCGCGGCCCTCGTTGGAGGTTTTGGACCAGGCGGCGCCGATCTCGGCGCGGCCGACGAAGACGCGGTGGCTGGGGGCGTTCTCGCCGGTGGCGCGGGCCTCGGGGACGATGCGGACGTTCTTCGTCTGGACGCTGAGAGTGACGATTTCGCCGTTGAACTCGTTGTTGCCGGTCTTCTTGAAGGTGCCGATGGTCGCCATGGTAGTTCTCCTTGAACTCTGTTCCGAGCCCGCACCATTGCGGCCTCGATGGCGATCGACAGGCCGGAGGCGATTGACGGCGCACCCCGACCTCGGGGTCCCCAGCGCGCTTGCGCGCTGGGGTGGGGATGGGGCCTGACAGCAAAGGAGGGGCTTTCTTGGCGCGCGAGGAATGACGGCGCAGCCGGCAGGGGAAGAAAGTTTCGACGCCGCTGTTGCGGCATAGGCGATCGAGGCGCAGCCGACCTTCGGCCAGATCAGCCCATTGAAGAGGCCGTTTTGGAGCGGTCGACCTGACAGAGACGCATCACAGGAGAACGTGGCGACCATCCCGCACCGATGGACCGGGACGAAGCCTGACACCGCGGTTCAGACCAGCTCCGCCAGACGGTACGTCCCGCCGACTCCTGCCCGTTGCCCGCGAGATCGCCTTCTCCCGACACTTCTACCGTCATCGGGCACGCCGTCACGGCATTGCCCCCAGCACCATCACCGGGGAATGGCGCGCCGGCTGGGTCAGCCGTCGATCCGATCAACGCCATTGACAACGACACTGACGACGGGGAGCGCGAAAGGTCATACATTAACCGGTCGTCCGTCCGCCCCCGGTAAGGATGTTCAAGCGCGCGCGACGTTCTGCACGGTTGGCCCGGGTGCGGCCATTCCTGTCACCCGGATCAGCGACGTTACGCCAACGGCAATCGCGCCGATGACGGAGAAGATGATCTGCCAGGTGTCGGAGGGCACGGTGTGTTTCACGATGCCATGCGTCGCGTGGTAGCCGGCGAGCGCCGCAGGCGCGACGAACGCGACAGCGATCGCGAGGCGTATCCAGAGCGGACGGATAAAGGCGAGCAGGAACTGCCCGAGGCCGAGTGTGAGTGCGGCAGCGACAAGGCCGACGATGATCGCGCCGAGCCAGCCGGCGCCGGTCTGATAGGCCCATGTCCCGGCGCTGACGCCGGCGAAGAACGGCAGCGCGACGACGGCCAGTGTGAACAGCAGCCAGCAGAGAACGCCGATCGCCGCGATGCTGGAGATGATGCCGATGAAGATCATGGTGGTGTTCTCCGTGAGATAAAGGTCTGACGGTTGCGCCTCCACCACCACGGCGCATTGATAGTGTAGCCGAAGAGAAGGCAGGACGGGAGCGGAAATCCCGTAGGACTTCCGCTTGCCGCCGTGACGCCTTGCCCGTGGTCAGCGGGCGAAGGGATCGACCTCGTGAATGATGGCGGCGAAATCGCCGTCATATTCGCCGGCGGGCATGACGCCCATGGTGCCGTCGCCGGCCTGGAAGATGACGATGGAGACCATGAGGGTGGTGGCGAGGCTGAAGGCGTATGCGTGAGCTTGATTGAGGGACATGTGACCGGCTCCTGTCTTGGAGGCGGGAGACCATCTCCCGCGCGACAGGCGCCCGATGTGTCCGACCGATGGCCGCAATCACCGCGCAGGCAAAGCCGGAGCGGCGGCACGCTTTGCGTAGTCCGACCCTTTACGGGTTGATGGCGTCAGGCCAGCGGCTGGACCAAGGATCAGCGCAATGGAAGCGAGAGATGGTTTTCCGCCATGACCGGGGCCACGATGGGATCGCCCGTTCAATGCTTTCGCGCCGAAGCATCGTCGCCATGCTGCCGGTCGTGATGCTGCCGACATGGGCGGGTATGGTCGTGCAAAGCCCAACAGCCGAAGAGGACGCCCGTGCCGAAGTTGCCTAAGAACATCGACTTCCCCGTCAGCCAGGTGCGGCGCTATCTGGAACCCGGCCCGATCGTGCTGGTGTCGTCGAAGTGGCAGGGCGCGACGAACATCATGACGCTCGGCTGGCACACGATCCTGGAATTCTCGCCGTCTCTGGTCGGCCTGATGATCTCCGGCGGCAATCACAGTCACCGCATGATCCGCGAGAGCCGGGAGTGTGTGATCAATCTGCCGACGACGGCGCTGACCGATACCGTGGTCGGGATCGGCAATACGTCGGGAGCCGAAATCGACAAGTTCGCCAAGTTCGACCTCACGGCGGAAGACGCGAGCGAGATCAATGCGCCGCTCATCGGCGAATGCCATGCCAGCTTCGAATGCCGCCTTCATGACGATGCACTGGTCGACAAGTACAACTTCTTCATCTTCGAGGTGGTGAAGGCGCATGTCGCCACGTCGCCAAAACATCCCGAGACGTTGCACTATACCGGCGACGGCGTGTTCGTGGTGTCCGGCAAGGTCATCAGCCGCAGATCGCTGTTTCGACCCGAAATGCTGTGAGAGGCGGCGCTTACGCGCCACCTCCCTTCGGGCGGAAATCGAACAGTGGGATGCCGAGCTTCTTCGCCTTGTCGGCCAGGTTGTCCTGGATGCCGGTGCCGGGGAAGACGATGACCCCGATCGGCAGGACGTCGAGCATCTGATCGTTGCGCTTGAACGGTGCGGCCTTGGCGTGTTTCGTCCAGTCGGGCGCGAAGCCGACCTGCGGCACTTTGCGGGTGTCGGCCCATTTGGCCGCGATCTTTTCGGCGCCCTTCGGCGACTTGCCGTGCAGCAGCACCATGTCGGGATGTTTGGCGTGAACCTGATCGAGCTTGGTCCAGATCAGGTGGTGATCGTTGAAGTCGAGCCCGCCGGTGAAGGCGATTTTCGGGCCGGCGGGTAGCAGCACCTGATTGTCGGTGCGCTTCTTGGCGGCAAGGAAGTCCCGGCTGTCGATCATCGCCGAGGTGAGATTGCGGTGGTTGACCATCGACCCGCTGCGGGGACGCCAGTTCGACCCGGTGTGGCGCTCATAGTGTTCGGCGGCCTGGTCGCGCATTAACTCGAAGGTGTTGCGGCGTTCAATCATGGTTTGGCCCTCCGCCGTCAGGCGTTCCAGCTCGACGGCCTTTACTTCGCTGCCATCCTGTTCGCGCTGACCGCGACGCTGCGCCTGCTCGTTGTCGTCCAACTCGCGCTCGATCCGTTCGTTGGCGCGGTGGAAGACGTTGACCGTCGACCAGAGGAGATCGTCGAGGTCGGGCTCGAGGCGGGTGTCCTCCAGAGTGACGATCAGGGCGTCGAAGATATCGGCGATGGCGCCAGCGATATGGTCCCCCTCCGGAAGCGGTCGTGGATCGGGCTCATCCGTGAAGGGACGGTAGCCGTAAAGCTGGAGTTCGCTCAGGACATGGTCGGTGGGTGAAGAGGCGTGATGCGGCTCAAAGTCGTCGTGCTCGCTCATCGGGATGCTCCGTCGGTTCGACCGCGACCCTCGCGGCCTTCATGGCGACGAAAGCCGGCGGGCGGTTCGGACTTGCACCCGCAGCGAAGCGGAGGGCCGGAGCACAGCGGAGGATGACGAAGGCGGGCTATTTTGTTTCGCGATGGAAAGCGGCCTCTGGCCGCGCCGGAAAATAGTCCGCCGCAGGCGTTGCGGGTCCGGGCCGTTTGCTGGCCGATCGCCCTCTCGAAGGCCGGGGCGCGGTTCTCTCCGACCTCAAGATTATCCGAGCGATGCCTGCGACGGCGCTGCCGCCGCCTGCATTCTCCTTGCGGCCTATGCCGCCAGCGACATGAAGCGTGCGACGTCCTGTGGCGCGATCTGCACCCGGGTCGCTGCCCGGAGGCTGTCCAGCCCCGCCAGGCGGAGATCCTCGTTGAAATCGCCCAGGCGCGGAGACACCACGACCGCCTCGATCCCGGCCGCGTTCGCCCGTTCGATCAACGTCGTCATCGCACTGTCGCCGGCCGGATCATTGTCGCGGGCGATGTAAAGCCGTCGCAGCGTGTCGGGGAACAGGATTGCCGAGAGATGTGCCGCCGAGAGGGCCGCCGTCATCGGCATGGTGGGCAGCGCCATCCTGAGCGACAGCATCGTTTCGATGCCTTCGCCCGCCGCCATCACTTCACCCGCCACACCGAAGCGAACGGCATGCCCGAGGAGGTCGCCCATCGCCCGTCTCGGCGTGTCGATCGGGGCCTTGTCCGAGCCGTCAGGTGCGAGCCAGGTGCGATGCGCGCCGGTCTGATGCCCGGCGAGATCGGTGACCGATGCGATCATCGCCGGCCAGGTCTCGGTCGGGGAGTGCTCGTCAGGCCGGTAGTAGCAGCGGGGATGGAAGCGCAGGCTTCCGGTTCCGTGCAAATCCGTAATGCCGCGTGTACGGAGATACGTCTTTGCGAGCGTGCCCGAGATCGGCTGCGCCATGGCAAAGAGCCGGCGTGCCGCTTCCGGTGATCCGGATGGCGCCGGTGATTTGCGCTCGCCACCATGCGGACGGTCCTGTTCAGGATGGGGCATCGACAGGAAGGTACGCGCCTCATCGGCGATGTCCTTGAAGTCCACAAGGCCGCAGCTCTCACGGATGACGTCAAGTAGATCGCCATGCTCGCCGGTGGCGGCGTCGGTCCATTTGCCAGCCGCGCCCCTGCCGATTTCGCCGCCCTTTAGCCGCACGAACATCGAGCGGCCGGGCGTGTTGCGCACATCGCCGACCAGCCAATAGCGGCCCTCCCGATGACCGGCAGAGAGGTAGTGGCGGCACACCGCCTCGGCCTGCCGACCGAGACGGAATGCCAGTTCGGAGGCGTCCTGCCTAGCCATCACGCCGCCTCCCGCTCGCCGATGCGCTCGACGGGATAGCGCTCCAAGACCTTGGCCAGGATCGCAGCCCCGGTCGTATCGGTCGGGACGAACATCCGTAGCTTCCACGAGATGATTTCGTGGAACAGGCCATAGGTGCGCAGGCGATCTCGCATGGCGTCGGTGAAGCCTGACAGCTCGATGCGGTTGGCGCCCATGACCCGGACGCGACGAAGCTGAAGGCCCTCGGTGAGATCGAGGATGGTTTTGCCGTCCATCAGCGCTATGAACGCGTCGTCGGGCGTCAGGGTTGACGTGCCGGTCGCGAGCGCGCCCGCCACCCATGCGGGGGAGACGCGGCGGCCGACGATGCGCTCGCCGTCATCGGTCTGGAGTCGATAAACCCGCGTCGATTCGTTCGGCAGCCGCTTCCAGATCGGCAGCAATAGCCCGCTGACAACATGGATGGTGCTATCGGCATACTCCGGCACCTCGGCAGCCTCGGCATCCCATGCCGCGGTGAAGGCGATCCGCTCCGCCTGCACCCAATGGGTCTCGTCCATCATCTTGATGGGAATGTTGTGCGCCTCCATCGGCCGGATCAGCCGCACGCGCCGTTCGATCTCGCCATCGTCCAGCATGATGCTGGTGGTTGGTATCTGCACGGCGGCGCGGCCCGAGCGCTCGTTGATCAGTAGCCTCGCGCCCGCGTCGCCAAGATGATCGAGTGCCTCGGCCAGCGTCACCGGCCGGTTGCGGTGGCGCTGGGTGATGGTCAGGAGCCGGGCCTCGGCGCCGGTGCCGGAATGAACGTGGATGGTCCGGCGATCAGTGACGATGAAGCTCTCGGCCTGCAGCGTCTCCAGCCCGACGTCGTAGCTGCCGGAAGCGATAGCGCCTTCGATCTTGGCGTTCAGCAGTTGCTCGAACGCCGTGAACAGGACGCCCTGAAGCTCGATGGTCAGCGCCAGCAACCTGTTCAGGAAGGTGGTGATCGGCGGCAGTTCGTCCTTGATGCCGGTGGAATCCATCAGCGAGAGGCCCGTGGCGTCCTCGAACATCTGAAGCGAGCACCCCTCTACCTTGCCGCGCACCAACAGCAGGTAGAGTTGCCGCAGGGCGTCGCGGGCGTAGTGGCTCTCCAGATTGTCCTCGGGACGGAAAAGGCCTTGGCCGCCCGTTTGGCGCTGGCCGCGCGTGATCGCGCCCAGCGTGTCGAGGCGGCGGGCGATGGTCGAAAGAAAGCGCTTCTCCGCCTTCACGTCGGTCGAGATCGGCCGGAACAGCGGTGGCTGCGCCTGGTTGGTCCGGTTGGTGCGGCCCAGGCCCTGAATGGCGGCATCGGCCTTCCAGCCCGGCTCAAGCAGATAGTGGACGCGCAGCCGCTGGTTCCGCGACGACAGGTCGGCGTGATAGCTGCGTCCGGTGCCCCCGGCATCGGAGAAGATCAGGATGCGCTTCTGGTCGTCCATGAAGGCTTGCGTCTCGGCCAGATTGGCCGAGGCGGCGCGGTTCTCCACGGCGAGGCGGTTGATGCCGCCGGGGTTGGTCATGGAGTCGGCACCCGACTTGCGGACGATGCGGCGAGAACGTCCCGTCACCTCCGCCACGATATCGGTGCCGAAGCGCTGGACGATCTGATCGAGCGCGCCGGGGACCGGCGGCAGCGAAGCGAGCCTCTCGATCAGGCGGTCACGACGGGCAACGGCGTCGCGGCTCTCGACGGGCTGGCCGTCGCGAAACACCGGCCGCGACGACAAGTTGCCCTCGCTGTCAGTGAAGGGTTCATAGAGCTGCACCGGGAAGGAATGGGCGAGGTAATCCAGAACGTACTCGCGCGGGGTGATGTCCACCCGGACGTCGTTCCATTCCTCTGTCGGGATCTCCGCGAGACGGCGCTCCATCAGGGCTTCGCCGGTCGACACGATCTGGATCACGGCGGCATGGCCGTCGACCAGGTCCTGCTCGATCGAGCGGATCAGGGTCGGTGTCTTCATCGAGGTCAGCAGATGGCCGAAAAAGCGCTGCTTGGCGGATTCGAAGGCTGAGCGAGCCGCGGACTTGGCCTGGCGGTTCAACGTGCCGCTGTCGCCGGTGATGTTGGCGGCCTGCATGGCGGCGTCGAGATTGTTATGGATGATGGCGAAGGCGCCGGCATAGGCGTCGTAGATGCCGGTCTGCTCGGGAGTGAGGTGGTGCTCGACCAGTTCGTATTCGACGCCGTCGTAGGAGAGTGAGCGGGCCGTGTAGAGGCCGAGCGAGCGCAGGTCGCGGGCCAGCACCTCCATCGCCGCGACGCCGCCGTCCTCGATCGCCTCGACGAATTCGGCGCGGGTCGAAAACGGGAAGTCCTCGCCGCCCCAGAGGCCGAGGCGCTGGGCGTAGGCGAGATTGTGGACGGTGGTCGCGCCGGTCGCCGAGACATAGACGACGCGCGCATTCGGCAGGGCGTGCTGGAGCCGGAGGCCCGCACGGCCCTGCTGCGAGGCGGCGACGTCGCCGCGTTCGCCCTTGCCGCCTGCGGCATTCTGCATGGCGTGGCTCTCGTCGAAAATGATCACTCCATCGAAATCGGAGCCCAACCATTCGACGATCTGCTTGACGCGGGAAAGCTTCTCGCCCCGGTCGTCGGACCGTAGCGTGGCATAGGTGGTGAATAGGACGGCTTCCGAGAGCGTGATGTCCTTGCCCTGCGGGAAGCGCGACAGCGGCGTGACCAGCAGGCGCTCCATGCCGAGGGCCGACCAGTCGCGTTGCGCGTCCTCCAGCAGCTTGTCGGATTTCGAGATCCACACCGCCTTGCGACGGCCCTGCATCCAGTTGTCGAGGATGATGCCGGCCGACTGACGACCCTTGCCCGCGCCGGTGCCGTCGCCAAGCATGAAGCCGCGGCGGAAGCGCACGGCGTTCGGCGCATCGTCGGGGGCGGCCGAGACGACGTCGAAGGTTTCATCGAGCGTCCACGACCCGGCAAGGAAGTCGGCATGCGCCTCGCCGGCGTAGATGACGGTTTCGAGTTGGGCGTCGGAGAGAAGACCATCTGGGACGATGTTGGTGGGCAGCCGGGGCCGGTAGCTCGGCCTGGGCGGCGCGACCGAGGCCATCGCCACAGATTGGACCAGTTTGGTGGGATGGGCCAGCGCACCGGGAATACGGATCGCCTGCAATCCGTATTCTTCATAGATCGCGTCGGTGATCCGGCCGTCTTCGGCGGGCGTCCAGTCCAAGGTCTCATAGGCGAGTTCGACGCCTTCGGGCTCGATGGACGAAGGCGTCGCGCGACGTGCAGCGGTGGTGCGCGCAAGGTATCCGCGAACGGTGCGGGGCATCGTGGCGGGTGCCAAGGTCGCTGTTGGCGGGAGGGTCGCAGGCAGGCGCTGCGGAACCTGCGTCTCGATCCAGCCGAGCAGCGTGCCGACGTCGGGCGCGGTGCCGGGCGAAGCGGGGAACGCCGCCCGATCGTCGGCCGGCCGCTTGTCGATGACCGTCAGCCGCGTGTCGATGGTCGTGCCGTGCTTGGCATAGACCGAGCCGTCGATAGCGGCGCTGAAGACGACGCGCCCGCGCTCCTGAAGCCGGACGAAGGCCGCTGCCCAGGCCGGGTGGTCGGGACTGAAGTTGGCGCCGGTGATCGCCACCAGCCGCCCGCCATCGGCGAGCCGGGCCAGTGCTGAGGCAACGTGGCGATAGGCTGCATCGGCCACGC
Organism: Achromobacter sp. PD1; assembly: GCF_048541815.1. Classification (NCBI taxonomy): domain Bacteria; kingdom Pseudomonadati; phylum Pseudomonadota; class Betaproteobacteria; order Burkholderiales; family Alcaligenaceae; genus Achromobacter; species Achromobacter sp. PD1. Next base: position 3,093,263 of record NZ_CP183349.1, on the reverse strand, counting down.
GGCCGGTGACGTTTGCCATGGCCGAGAACGGCGGGTTCATCAGCACGACGGAGGGGATGGCGCCCGGCGCGAGATGATCATCGATCTGGGCGGCGTCGAAGCGCGTGACGGCCACGGCCGGAAACAGCGCAGCGAGCAGATCGGCGCGGGTTTCGGCCAGCTCGTTGAGGAGGAGCGTTCCGCCTGATATCTCGGCCAGGATGGCGAGCAGGCCGGTGCCAGCCGACGGCTCCAGCACGATGTCGCCAGCAGCAATGGAGGCGGCCGCGATAGCGGCGAGGCCGAGCGGTGCCGGCGTCGAGAACTGCTGGAGCGCCTGCGATTCTTCCGAGCGCCGCGTATGCGTCGGCAGGAGCCCGGCGATCTTTGTAAGAACGGAGAAACGTGCAGCCGGAGATGTGGCCTTACGGAAAAGCGCCTTTCCGTATTTGCGCAGGAAGAGGACTGTCGCGACCTCGCATGCCTCATAGGCCGCCTTCCAGTCCCAGGCGCCGCTGGTGTCGGATGCGCTGAAAGCCGCTTCCATGGCTGCACGGAGGATCGCTGCATCGATGCGCTGGCCGCGTTCGAGATGATCGAGAAGCTGTAGCGCCACGGCGAGGATCGGGGGCGCACGGGTGACGGGCGCGGCCGGAAGGGCCACGGGAGACAAAATGTTCATGGGAGCAACCTCGGGAGAGCGGAAGGGACAAGCCCGGCGGCGCTCTCTCTCGACCGCCCGGACTCGACCCGTCCCGGCCGTCCTCTTCCTCTGATCCGCCGACATAAAAAAGCGCCCGACCGTGAGGCCGGGCGCTGAGGGAAGCAGCCGATTTCAGTCGATCGCCTGGAAGATCTCCGCGGATTCCGGATGGTCCGCGGCGTGGTCGTAAAGGCGGCCATATCCTTCCGACATCGCGTCGACCGGATACTTGAAGGAGAGATGGGAGAAGGCGAAAAGCGTCGCGATGATGCCGGCGGCGTCGGCCGATACCTTGCCCTCATAGCCGTTGGTGTTGCAGACGATCTGAAAGCGCGGCTTCGAGGTCGGCGCGAGGTATAGCGGCCTCCCGTCGCGCTCATAGAAGTCCCAGAGACCGCCACGATAGTCGAGCGGGCTCAGGCGCTCCATCAGGTGATAGACGGTCATCTCCGCCACGAGGACATGCTGGCGGCCAAAAAGCATTGGCAGGAAGCCTATCCGGCGTGTCTCCGGTACGAGGGCCACGGCGCGCGCCGAGGAATCGTCAGTGCTGGTGTTGGTGTCGGGCATGGGGGTTCTCCGGAAAGCGGATCGGAACGAACCGGCGGCGCTCTCTCGACCGGACCGGCTCGAACCCGTCCCGGCCGTCCTCTCGCTCTGGCGCGCGGCATGACCGTCTGATCGCGCGGCCTTCCGAGGTGGGATGCGCGGCGCTACATTCCTTCCTCCAACACATGGCGGACGGCGACCCGGGCGATCGGGGACGCATGTCCGTCCGACCGAGCGAGGCCCCGAAGGGAGACGGTGATGAAGGGAAGTGTGATCGGCATGGTGGCCGCAGGCTGCCTCGTTGTGGGCTTTGGGGCGGGGTTCGCGCTCCGCCCGGTGATCGCGCCCGGCGGCGGCGCATCGGCGGTCGCAGTTGCGGGCGTCGCGCAGCCAACAGAAGAGGAGGCCATCGCAGCAGTCCGCCGCCATCGCCTCTTCACGGGTACGTCGCTGGCCAATGCGACGCTGAAGCTGGGTGATTGTTCGCCGGGTGGTGTCGGGCCTGGCGTGACGTGCATGACGCAGCTCACGATGGACACGACCAGGGCGAACGCCACGCCCCAGAACCGGCCGGTCGGCTTTGCCCGCGTCAACGGTCAGTGGGAAGTGGCCGTCTGGTAGGATCAGGCGACCATCTCGCCGCCAGTATTGGGCGGAAGGTAAGCGTCATAGGGATTACCGTCCGCCAGATGACCGAACGGCGTAAACATATAGTCGGCGCCATCCCGACCCACGGCGCAGACGACATAGCGCGGCTCGCCGGTTGCGGCGTCCGTGCATTCGATCAGCGCCAGATCGCCGCTTTCCGCGGCGCGCAGCAAGGTCTGGAAATTGACGCGCGCGTGATCGGGAATCATCGCGCACCCCCCTCGGCGAGCCAGCGGCCGGTGCTGATCCATTGGATGGTGCGGCCGGTGGAGAGATCGAGCAGATGGGCGCCACCGGAGAAACCGTCGACGACAGGTTCCGAGGCGACTCCAGCCCACTGAAACCCCCATGTGCCCGTGAGCGCGAAGGTTTCGGCGCAGCGGGTGACGAAGGTGATCAGCAACTGCGGATCGGCGGTCCCGGGGTCGCGAAGCCAAAGGCGCGTCGCGCCATGCTCGGGCGTCAGCGAGAGCAGGAACGGCTCGGCGGGCGGGTCCTCGCGACCGTTCTCGGCCATCAGCGCGGTGTAGATGTCGAAGGCCCGCGCGACATTGGCCACCGAGCCGACGTCGAGCAGGCAGGAGAAGCGGGTGAGAAAATCGGGCATGTCTGGCTCCTGAAACGAAAAGAGCCCGGCGCTGGGCCGGGCTCTGAGTGGATGGGATTGGAAGGTGCGGAGCGGCCGAAGCCGTCCCGCGAGCCCGCTCATTCGGCGGCGATGAGGTGACGTTCGTCGTCCTCGCCATCGGCCGGCGGTTCGGACTCGTCGTCGGCGCTGAGGAAGTCGGGCAGCTCGGCTTCCACGCCGCCGCCGTCCGCATCCGCTGCGGGATCGCCGTCGACGCCGGCAATCCGAAGCGGCTCAGGCAGCCAGCCGCTATCGGCGAGGAGACGCTCGGCTTCCTTGGCCATGTCGCCCTTCTTCAGATGGTCGATGAGTTGGGCCGCCCGTTCGCCGGCGCCTTCGCGGACGGCTTCGAGGATGCGCGGCTTGGTGACACGGCTGAGGTAGTTGCCGAAGGTCGGCCGCCACCCAGCTTCGACCAAGTCGAGCCCGGTCGCCCGCGTCAGCCGGTCGGCCTGCGCGAGCCTCATGTCGAGCGTATGCTGCGACACGCCGCCAGCGCTGTGCGGGTTCGGCCGCTCATAGAGCGCGTTGACGCCATAGCTGACGCAATGCGCCAGTAGCGCCATGCGGCTGGCATCGTCGAGACCAGCGAGCCAATTCCAAAGGGCGTCGTCGTCCTTCGGGATGTCGCTGGCCCAGGCGTCATGACGGTCCTGGACGGCCCGCGCGGAAGGGCTGTCCTTCAGCGCCTCGTCCTGAACGGGGAAGAAGATGTGCTTCACCCCCGCTTCCATGGCGCCCGCGTACATGCGGGTCATAAAGCTGTCCGAGACGAGTTTATGGAGAAGCGCCGTCATGGCGATGTGCGGGTTCTCCGCCACCGCGTTGCGCAGCGCGAGGGTGCGGTAGGCGGTCAGCTCGACGACGAGCCGTTCGGGCAACGGCTTGATGCTGTCGTCCTCATCGTCCTCTTCAGGTTCGACAGGCCGGCCGCCGATGGTGATGACGGCGCGCTGCACCGACGGGCTCGCGGTGCCATCGGATTCGATCTTCGTCTCCGATCCTTCCTCACCATCGGTCCGGCCCTGAGGCACATCCTCGGGCCGGACGAAGCCGCGATCGACCGAAAGCGATCCGTTGGCGTCGATGCTGACGAAGACTCCGGCGATGGCGATGTCGGCCGGGTCGAAGTGCTCGGGCCGGTCGTCGAAGGCTGCCAGAGCCGTCTCGATCTCGCCCATACGCTCGTCGATCTCATCGGGCAGTTCATCGGCGTCCTGATATTCCGCTTCGAGCCTGGCCTGCTCGGCGGTGAGCGCCTCGATGGTCGCCTGTTCCTCCGCCGATAGATTGATCGGCGTACCGGAGACCTCGTGAAGGCCGCGCACGGCATCGTAGGGGAAGCTGACCGCCACCTCGATCCACTTCCAACCTTCGGCGGCGATCGCCTCGGCCTCGGCCTTCAGCTTCTCGGCGACGAGGCGATCGAGAAGCGCGACGTCCTGCAGCCAGCCGCCATCGTCGGACTGGAACAGGTCGCGCATGACGATGCCGCCAGCCGCCTCATAGGCTTCGATGCCGAGGAAGATGGCACGCTTGTCGGACGCGCGCACCGTGGTCTCGGTCAGCATGCGCCGGATCTGATAGGGCTCCTTCGACCAGGCGTCCTTGATCGCGTCCCAGACCTGGGTCTGACGCTCGTGGTCTTGGGAGACCGTGAAGGCCATGAGCTGCTCCAGCGTCATGCCGTCGTCGGCATAGACGTCGTGGAGGACCGGTGAGACGGTCGCGAGGCGCAGCCGCTGCTTGACCACGTTGACGGGCACGAAGAACGCCGCGGCGATCTCCTCCTCGGTCATGCCCTTGATCAGCATGTCGTGGAAGGCGCGAAACTGATCGAGCGGATGGAGCGCAGCGCGCTCGATGTTCTCGGCGAGCGACACCTCCTCGGGGAGGATGGCGCCGTCGCGATCGCGGACCACGCAGGGGACGGGCGCGACTTTGGCGAGACGCTTCTGCTTCACCAGCAGTTCGAGCGCGCGGAAGCGGCGGCCGCCGGCGGGCACCTCGAACATGCCGGTCTCGTTGCCTTCGGCGTCAACGACGGGGAAGACGCTGAGGCTCTGGATCAGGCCGCGACGAGCGATCGAGGCCGCGAGGTCCTCGATCGAGACGCCGGCCTTCACCCGCCGGACGTTGGACTGGCTGAGCACCAGCTTGTTGAAGGGGATGTCGCGCGAGGACGACAGGACGATCTTCTGAACGGCAGTAGCCATAGGGATTTACTCCGCGACGGGCGGCCGAGAGACTCTCTCTCAACCTCCAACCCGTCACGAAGCGAAGCGCCGCCCTCTTCCTCTAAAGGGGGCAGCGCCACGGACCGGCAAACCAGAAAGGCATGGAAGCGCAAAGCCGGAGATACGGAACACCGCATCCCCCGCATTGCGGAAATCAGGCGGCGCGATCGAGCAGCTTCTTGGCCTTGCCCTCCATGTCGAGGCGGGCGTCCTGATGCGGTTTGTCGCGCGCAACGGCAGTGATGCCCTGCACGAAGTCGAAGATGGACTCGGGCGGACGGCCTTCCTCGGCCAGCACCCTGTCGATGATCTTGCCGGTTTCGGCCTTGGAGAAGCCGCGCCGACGCAGGAAGTCGGTGCGGTCTTCGTCGGTTCTGGCGACGATCCGCTCGCGCGCCGCCTTGATGCCGTTGACGAATGGCAGGGGTGAGGAGTTCGCGAAGTTCAGCAGCGCTGGGGCCGCCTCGTGCGCGAAGCGATTGGCCGCATATTTGGAGTGGCGGATGGTGATTTCCTCGAAATCCTCCACGCCCCACAAATTGCGATTCTGGCAAACCGCGCGCAGATAGAAGCTCGCCATGCCGAGCGTCTTGGCGCCGACTTCGGAATTCCAGCAATAGAAGCCGCGGAAATAAAGGTCGGGCGATCCGTCTGGCAGTCGGCCGGCCTCGATCGGATTCAGGTCGTCGACCAGGAACAGGAAGACGTCCCGGTCGGAGGCATAGAGCGTGGTCGTATCCTTGGTAATGTCCACGCGCGGATTGTAGATCCCGGTCGACCAGTCGAGCACGCCAGGCACCTTCCAGCGGGTGTCGCCCGTGCCGTTGCCGGCGATGCGCTGCACGGCCTCGACCAGCTCGTGGTCGAAGATGCGGCCATAGTCCGGACCAGTGACGGCGCGCAGTTCGACCCGGCCATTGTCGGTTTCGAGCGTCTTGATCTGCTCGGCCCGATTGGAGGTCAGGCCGTATTGCAGGTTGATGCCAGCAAGTGCGGCGGGGAGCTGCCGCAAATAGGCGGCGGGCGCTCCGACCAGGCTGGCGAGTTGGCCGAAGGACCAGTGCGTCGGCGCGACTGGCGCATCCGTGCCCGGCAGGATCAGGGCCAGCCGCTCCGGGTCGTTGCGGTTCGCCTCGACATGGATGAGCGCGCTCTCCACCACCCGCGTCCGGCTGCGTTCGGTGCGGTCGCGGACCGATCGCGCCAACTCGGACAGCGACAGGTAGCGCTCGTCGGCCGGGCGCGAGAACCATTCGGACGAGACGCGGCCGACCCGCTCGCCCCGGCCGACATCGACCTTGTAACCGCCGCTGGTGTCACGGCGCGCATCGAGGACCTGCATATTCATGGGACCAATCTCCATGACGGGCGTCAGAGACCTCTTCTCCGACCTTCAACCCGTCACGGGAAACAAGTCCACTCTCTCACTCTCAGCGGGGCGTTGCGGGGCAGCCGCCCCGCAGAAGGGGTCGGTCGAGACCAAAGGCTCGGACGCAGGGGAAGGCTTTCCCCTCCCGGTGCGGATGTACAAGGTGACTCGGTGAGCCGTCGTCGCTGTTGGCTCAGGGGTCCGTTTGAGGCGAACGCGTTTCGTAAAACGGCAGCCTCTTACCTCGCACCTTTCCTCACCATGCGAAAATGATACAAATCCTCGGACAGTAAGTCCTATGTTCCGAGTTTCCGTATCGTGCCGTCATCCATGTCCCAACGCCAGATTGCCCATACCGTGCTGACCGCGCGCGGCATTTCGCGCCTGGCAGAGCTGCGCGAGGCAGGCGTAACAGCCGCCACCATGAGCCGCATGGAACGCGACGGCGAGGTGCTTCGGCTCGCGCGAGGACTTTATCAACTTTCTGATGCACCTCTCGACGTTCACCACAGTCTGGCAGAGGCCGCCAAACGGGTTCCCAAGGGCGTCGTTTGCCTCGTTTCCGCCCTGGCGTTCCACGGGCTGACCGATCAACTGCCGAGGCAGGTTTGGCTCGCCGTGGGCCAGAAGGACTGGCCCCCGAGATCCGAAGGCACGCCCATTCGGCTGGTACGTTTCACAGATCGTCTCCTGACGGAGGGGGTTGAAACCCACCCTGTCGAGAGGGTGCCCGTGAAGGTTTTCGGCGTCGCAAAGACGATCGCCGATTGCTTCCGATATCGGAACAAGATTGGCCTGTCGGTGGCGATCGAAGGCCTGCAGGAAGCGCTCCGCCAGCGCAAGACGACGCCAAGCGAGATTGCCAGCCAGGCCGAGCGAGGAACGGTCGCCACGGTCATGCGGCCCTATCTCGAGGCACTGACCGCCAATGGCCAAGGAGATCGAGAATATCGGCTCCTCAGTTCGCGCCCCGCCTGTCGCAGATTGCCAAAACGAGGTGATGGTGGACCGGGCGGGCGCGGACTAGAATTCTTGACCTTGGAGCTAATTAGTCATATATGATCGGTTTATAGATGTTTTGCATCATATATGGATGATTGAGATGGGTTCTCCCAAGGCGAAGCCAGCACTGGAACGGCTGGGCCAGGATATCCGCAACGCGCGGCTACGGCGTGGTATTGCCGTGGCGGATCTCGCCGTGCGTGCGGGAACCTCGCCAAGTTCCATCGCCCGCCTTGAACGGGGTGATCCGGGCGTTGCCATCGGAACGCTTGCCGACGTTCTCGTTGTGCTGGGCCTTCTGGAGCGGCTCGCTGACCTGATCGATATCCGCAAGGACGATCTGGGGCTGGCGCTGACAGCGGAGCATGGACCGCGGCGGGGCCGCTCCTTCGCGGCAAGGCTGAAAAAGCAGAAGGCTCAGACGGAAGAAGAGCAGGATCGACAGGACGTTGTGGACCCTGACGGGGCGTCCTTCTGATGGCCGATTTCGTCGCCCATGTCGCGCTTGGCGAAGGCCGGACATCGGTGGGCCAGTTGCGTTTCACCCATACCGGGCCACGGCAATTCTCGACCTTCGCCTATGGCGCCGAATGGATCGAGAACCCGCGCGCCTTCGCCATACAGCCCGATTTCCCTCTTGAGGCCGGCCCATTTCACACCTCGGGGCAGCCCAGCAACATGCGCGACGCTTTGGCGGGGGTTTTCGCCGATGCGGCTCCGGACAGCTGGGGACGCAGGCTGCTCGAACGCGCCTATGGCAATGGTCTCAACGAATTTGAGTATCTGACGCTTTCCGACGATGCGTGCCGGCAAGGCGCGTTGCGCTTTCTGGATGACAAGGGCGAGGTCATTCGCGGCAAGGCAGCGGACGCCGTTCCGCGTCTGGTCGATCTCGAAACCATCACGGCGATCGCGCGGGCCTATGAGCAAGGCAAGGAAATCTCGCCCGAGGAAATGCAGGCGCTGGCCGGCGCGGGCGGCTCTGGCGGAGCTCGCCCCAAAGCCAATGTCAGGGACGGCGATGCGCTGTGGCTGGCGAAGTTCACCTCGGTCCACGATCAACAACCGATCGAGCGCGTCGAGGTCGCAACCCTCCGCCTGGCGGCAGCCTGCGGTATCCGCACGCCCGAGACGCGGTTGGAACTGGCGGACACGCCGTTCCCGGTCGCGCTGATCCAGCGGTTCGACCGGCGTGGGGCCGCACGGATTCCCTACATCTCCGCGCGCACTGCGCTCGGCAAGACAGGAGCGGAACTGGGGTCCTATACCGAGATCGTCGATTTTATGCGGGCTTACTCACCCGACCCCATGGCCGACTTTCGCGAACTCTATCGGCGTCTGATCTTCACGATCCTCGTGTCCAACAAAGACGATCACCTGAAGAACCACGGCTTCCTCTATGTGGGGGCGGGTCAGTGGCGCTTGTCGCCGGTGTTCGACGTGAACCCAGCACCGGATCGCAATCCGCATCTCGAGACGGCGATCCTTGAAGGAGGGGCACATGATCGGTCGATCAATCTTGCCCTGGAAGCCTGCGAGTTTTTCGAGATTCCGGAGGCGGAGGCACGGGAGATGATCCGTACAACGGCGCAGCGTGTTTCGGACGGATGGCGGGAAGCCTTCAGACAGGTTGGCGTTTCTGGCGCGCTGGCGCGTGACTACGAGCCTGCTTTCGTCGGCGCTGAGACGGAAACGGCGCACGCTATTTAAGTCATATCTGACGGATAAATCCCGATAATTTATCAAATATGAGCGGCTTCGAGGGTCGATCCGCCTCATGAACTCTGCTGCGCTGCTTCAATGGTCATGGGACGAACCAAAGAACCATGAACCCGGGGGCACCGTACTCAAGGCTTCAAAAACGCGTGCGATGATATCGCCATGGTTCGATCAGGCGCCCGTGACGGTCGGGTTTCTTCCGAACGATCTCTGCCGAAAGAACGTCATCTATCCGCGCGCGTGCTGCCTCCTCTTTCAAGCCCAGCGCTTGGCGCTTTTCAAAGTCATGCTCCCACAACAGCGCCTCCTGGCATTCGAGGACTGCGGCCCTTTCGGCGAGGACTTTCGGATGCGTATGCAGCCAGCGTACAAAGGCGATAGCATCCGGTGTTCGCTGCCATAGGTCGCCGCACTGATTCAGATAGTCGCGGGCAATCTCGGGTTCTGCAAGGTTCGAGCCGTGCCAGATCGCAAGCGCCGCCGGCTCGGAGTTCCCTGACAACATCTCGGCGATATAGCCGTTCGCAACAAAGCCATGGCGCAGCTTGGTCGCGGCAGAGACGTGATTGCCGGCCTTCAGGTGCAACAGGGCATGCTCATAGTGATAAGGCGGGTAGTGCGCGGCTTCATCCGTAAAGATGCGCTCGGCCTTGGCGGTTTCGCCAGCACGCAGATATTCCGAACCAATCAGATAGCGGATTCCCTGATTGTCGTTCGGATTCCAGGCGAGCATCTTCTCCATCAGTCGTATAGCGTCGTTACACTGGCCAAGCCGGAGCTGCGACAGGACAACGCCATGTGCCGCGCGCAGAAAGGGGCGGTTTTCCAGGAAGCCCCATTCGATCGAACCGGCGTAACCGGCGGGGATCGCACGCTCTCCCACCTCCAGACCTTGAAGGCAGGCTTGCAGTGCAAGCTTGGGCTTGCCTTCTTCCATGAGCGCATAGCCAAGATGGGCATGGCCATCGATGAAGTGGGGATGACGATCGACCAGCGCCTTCAGCGTCCTGACGTACTTTGCAGGCGCAAGCGTGCCGCCGTCGCGCTGCTCAAGCGCGTCATCCAGTTCCTCGACGATCTGCTCATAACCGTCGCCATAACGGAAAACACCGCCGTCATCGAAGATTTCAAGCGTGAGCATGCCCTATCTCCTGCCCTGCCTGCGGACATACGTCTGCTTTGATCAACCCTGCGTGGTCATTATCACGCTCGCCGCTGGCGGTTGCGGGCGAAGCAGACGGATGGGCAGGTTGCTCTGGATTTTCCGAGGCACCAGTCTCAGTCTCACCCCCACAATCGCACCATCCAGCGTCCTGCCCCATGCCGCAATCTCCGTTAGAATTTTGCGCGAGCCTCTGACACTGTAGTGGGATACTTTCAGCCGTCGCACCTGTCCAGGGTATCATTATGATATGATGAAAAGACAACTCAGGACCCTTCAATCTGGGTCAATAGTACATGCTGGAACGCACTGGCCAGATGAATTCCAATATTTGAACCGTACAACAAGGGCGGCAGGAACACGAAACTACGGCGCGAATCAGTATCGTAGCTGGGGCCTGCAATTCAACGCGGAGGGGACGTCGATTTTTAACCTACTGATGTTTAATGCCGATTGGCCATCAGGGAGAGTCACTGTCCCTGTTGGCCGGATGTTCGAATATACGGAAGCACATATCATCGAACAATTCCGAGCGAACAATGCGCCGCTCTTGGACAAGCTTACGGCTCTGCCTTGCCTCTTCTGTGAAGAGGGGACCGGCGATGAGGTCGCGTACATAGGGCAAATAAACCGGGCACGCATTGTTGGGGGCGACGTTTCGCTTGAGATAGGTTTTGACGCCGACGTTCCTCCTCTTAGAAACTCGCAAATCTATGATAGCCGAGCTGAACTCGACATGCCCAGAGAGTTCGAATTCTCTCGCAACCACTGGGCTGTGAAAGAGGTCGACTTATATCGCTTTCTGCTTCGCCGAGTACGCCCTCGGCGACAGCGGCCTACGGTCTTCCCATTGGCCGAGCATGAGAATTTGGACCCTCATCTTGCGTCCGCCATGATGCCCTTTGATGCGGCCTTCAATCCTGTGTTTGATGCTATCCGCAACGCTGCTCAGGGCGTCGGGCTTCGTTGCCGACGAGCGGACGACATCTGGGAGAATGCGTCAATTATTCAGGACGTCGTCTCTCTGATTGATCGTTCGCGCATCGTGATCTGTGACTGCTCAGGGCGCAATCCGAATGTATTTTACGAAGCTGGTATTGCTCACACCTTAGGTCGAGAGGTCATCCTCATTGCGCAAAGCGATCACGATATCCCGTTCGATCTGCGCCATCTCCGATATGTGCGCTACCTCAACAATGACCAAGGCCGGGCCGAGTTGTCGGCGGCGCTACTTGCCCGGATTCAGACAATCATCGGACACTAGCTGGCCCACGTGGATCACTAAATATATGCACATCGCAGGTGGACTGTATCGAGAATTGTGTGAAACGCCGACATGGAACGCCCAGTTTGGCTCGGGTGGCCGCGCGGCGGCAGCCGTCAGCGCTATGTCGCCAGGAAGCACTCTCCACACCTATGCACGAGACGGGAACAACGCGGGTGCGGACGAGCTATCGGCCCTCGGCGTGCAGCTGTCCCGTACCCATTCCGACATTGCGATCGCATTTGCATACTTCCACCCACTTTCTCAGCCGCACATCGAGCCCCGACCGGGGACAATCCCCCAGGAGCCTCCGATACACGTTTCGGGAGAGGTGGTCCTGAGATTTGGCTTCCTCGAAGGATCTGCTTTAGTGCATGCCGCCAAAGCAATTTACGATCCTCAAACAGCTGTTCATCCTGAGCCATTTGGAGCAAACGGCTCAACAGCGAAGCGACTTGCCCTGGTCATGAATGAGCTGGAGCTCTGCCGTTATACGGGTTGTCCCGACTTGGCGACTGCCGCTGGGAACGCCATGTCGAATGACAACCAGGTGACCGTGATAGTCGTAAAAAGAGGAGTGCGTGGTGTCACTGTCTACGAGCGCAATGTCGAGCCTATCACCGTTCCCGCGTATTACTCATCTCAGGTGTTCAAAATCGGAACTGGAGATGTCTTCAGCGCTGTGTTTGCGCATCATTGGGGCGAAGCGGGCACTTCCGCACCTGAAGCAGCGGACCTCGCGTCCCGATCGGTCTCCGCTTACTGTGAGACAATGACCCTTCCGGTGCCAACTGAATCCCTCAAAAGCCGCGAGCCCGTAACAGGGCAGGCACCAAGCCGGATTATCCTGCATGGCTCAACATCGACAATCGGAAGGCGGTATACGCTTGAGGAGGCGCGCTTCCGTCTGAAAGAGCTTGGTATCGATGCGCTCTCACCTCAGCTCGATGAGATCCCAGAACCACTCTCCAAAAATTTACCTTCACTTGTAGTAGCCGATGGATTGAGCACAACGGAAATTCGGCGGCTCTGTGAAACGAAGCCTTATAGAGGTATTATTGTATTAGACGAAGAGCGCCGACCTGATGTCGCTGAGCTATCAAGTTTGGGGGTCACTATTATTTCCGACTTCGCCTCGTCTTTGTACCGATCTGCCTGGCCTCGTGCATTTTGCCGAAGCTAAATGGTTGCAGCGACGCGTGAACTGTGAGACTTCTGATTTACTACTCTGGGGGGAGTAATTGCGTATGTCGGACGTCTACATAGTATATTCACGAGAAGATGTCCGGCAGGCTGAGAGGTTAGTTCAAACTCTTTCAACGCGATGGGATGTTTGGTGGGACGATAAAATCGTTGGCGACTTCTCGACCGTGATCGAGCGTGAAATCCAGAATACAAAATGTATTGTTCCGCTCTGGTCCCCGACGGCGAAGGACAAGAGCAATGTAAAGGACGAGCTTCGCTTAGCAGAACAATATAATATTCCGATTATTCCCGCTAGGATCATTCCGACAAATGCACCGTACGGCTTTAATGGGTACAGTGCGGTTGATCTTCTGGGCTGGACCGGAGAAGGTGATCATCCTGGCATCCAGCACCTGATGCGGAAGATTTCGACTGTTGTCCCGCCGAGGACAGCACCGACCCGTCCATCAGCGATCGCAGGGGATAGGGTCCCCCTCCCGAGTTTATTCCTTTCCGTGTCGTCACACGAGACACAACTCGTTCCTCTTGAAGCTCTGAAGGCACTGCGTCTCTTTGGGACATCGACGATCCTCGTCTCCGCTTACGACCTGTTTCCACCCCGTCGCCCGCGAGGTATCCAGCAGGAACTGAAGCGTATTCGCGCCCAGGGCGGGTTCGTCCTCGTCGACTCTGGGAATTATGAAGCGACGCGACGCGACGACGACGGATGGAAGCCCGAGGATTTCGAATTGGCGTTGCAGGGGATCCCACACGATTGGGTATATTGCTTTGATGAGATGACCCCGTCGAGGGACCGAAAGCGCGCGGTCGGGCAAGTCATCGCTGCCGTCGAAAGAGACAGGAAGTTCACCAAAGCCCCCGTGCTTCCAATCGTTCATGCCCCAGCCACTCCCTCGAAAGGGTACGACCTTACAATTCTTCCCGCAGTGGTACGGGATGTAGCCGACCAGCTCCAGCCGCCGATGATCGCACTGGCAGAGCGGGAGTTGGGCCGGGGGTTGATTCAGCGCGCGCGGACCATGAGACGCGTCCGAAACGAGCTTGATCGGCTATCCTTTTATCAACCGATTCATCTCCTGGGCACCGGAAATCCATGGAGTATTGCGGTCCTGACAGCAGCAGGGGCCGACAGCTTCGATGGATTAGAATGGTGCCGGGTTGCCGTCGACCGGCAGCAACACAGATTAAATCACTACCAACATTTCGATTTTTTTGCGTACCAAGCGCAGATGGCGGCTTCGCCAATAACTGTTTCTGCGCTTTCCGACGACAATATCGACTACGCTGGTAAAGTCGCATTTCATAATCTCGACTACTATCAAGAACTCACCCACGATTTGCAGGCTGCCGCTTCAACAAATCGATTAGAAGCATTCGCAGTCGGCCTTTTGGGTCAATCCAATTCAAAGCAACTTAGGGATCAGATGCCGGACTTGTTCAAATGAAACATGATGCTGCCAGGCTGGAACATGCCGTTGCCGCAATATGCCCCGATATTGAGGAACGGGCCAAGCGCTCCCAGAGTGCGCTTGACGAGCGGAATCTTTGGTGGGAGCTCTCATGCTGCCTGCTCAGCAGTCAGGTACCGTATGGGCTTGCCGTGGCGACCGCCGATGCTTTGGATAAAAGGCAGCTTCTCCTCAACGCATCGGCACCCCGCGCCGAACTCGTCGATGAAATCCTCGGGGTCCTCCGTCAGCCGGTACTAGTGAACGGCAGCTTTCGAAATTACCGCTTTCCCGGATCGAAATCGATGCAATTGGCCTCTGCGCGCGCGTCGGTCTCCCATGAGAGTGGGGACTTGTGCTCACTCATGCATGCTTTCGCAAATGCGCCATCCGCTCGCTCATGGCTTGTGTCCAACGTAGCAGGAATCGGGCCAAAGCAGGCGAGTATGTTCCTGCGCAACGCAGGAATCAGCTACGATCTCGCGGTCCTGGATCGTCACGTATTGAACTATATGGCCGCAATCGGGCTCTACACAGGTGCCGAGCGGGCCATCTCGACGCTTTCACACTATCGCACGCAAGAAGATAAGCTGATTTCACATGCAAACAGGCTTGGCTTTGCAGTGGGTCTTCTGGATTGGGCGATCTGGATAGTCATGCGGGTTGCGGGTTCTCGAGATACGGAGCGCGCGTTAGCATGAGCATTGTCCCTCTCGTTTCCGGTGGACTCGATTCCACGCTTGTCGCCTACCTCGCTAAAGAGGAAGGGATCCAGCAGTTCCCACTTTTTGTCGACTATGGGCAACGATCCCGTGATCGAGAGCTCGCCGCCTGCAGGTCAGCGATGGCCAAATTGCAGCTGCCAGATTTGAAAGTGGCCGACTTGTCCGGCTATGGCCGCCTTATCAAATCCGGGTTGACGGACCCAAACCAGCGCGTGCTGGAGGATGCCTTCACCCCTGGTCGAAATCTCCTCTTTCTGCTTGTAGCAGCAGCCTATGCCTTTCAGCGCGACGCTGATGCCATATCGATCGGGCTGCTCCATGAGGAAACAAGTCTTTTTCCTGATCAGACATCGGCCTTCTTGCGGGAGGCGGAGGCAATGATCGCACGCAGCATGGGCCGGGAGATAAGGGTGCTTGCGCCGCTGTCCTCCTTCCACAAGCAGGAGGTTATCGAGCTCGCGACGTTGAAAGGTATCGAAGGCACCTATTCGTGCCATCTGGGCGATGAAACACCTTGTGGAGCGTGCATCGCATGTAACGAATTCAAGCTCGAAGGGGTCTGATATGGGTGGTGGGAGCAGCGGGAGCTGGAGCAGGTTGGGCGACATTCGGTCCCTGGAGGAGAAGGCCAAAGCGGCACTTCAGGGGGGAAAACGAAATGTCTTTATCAGTTTCGCAACAGAAGATATGAACGAGGTTAATCTTCTGCGCGCGCATGCAAAGAACGAGAACAGTGATATCGAGTTCAACGATCACTCCGTTCGCGAGCCCTATGACAGCGAGCGCGCGGAATACATCAAACAAAAGATTAGCGAGCGGATATCGCGTTCATCGGTTTGTGTCGTCTACATTTCCGACAATACCGCGCAAAGCCGGTGGGTGACCTGGGAGGTAGAGACCAGCCTCGCTCTTGGAAAAAAGGTGGTAGCTGTTCATCCCAAAGGTGGCGCTCCACGGCAAAATCCATCTTGGGTGGCGAAGCACGGCGTGAAGGTAGTCCAATGGAATAAACTAGCTGCAGAACTGAAGTAGCCTGATCGCGACCACATTTCCGGAGATCCGTCGATATGGAGCCTGAAAACTTTCCCGCATTGTATCGGTCCGCGGATGGCTCCGCCGCAGATGCTCAGCGTACGTATCTATGGCTTATCCGTTTGCAATATGTCCTCCTCACGATTGCGGCGACGATATCCATATGGTTCGGCAACTCTCCGGATCTATACATTGTTTACGCGCTGGTTTTGGCAGCATCGACGGTGCTACTACTTTACATGGCGGTTCAAAAGCCCGAAAAAGAGTGGTATGGTTGCCGTGCGCTAGCAGAGTCTATCAAGACATCCACTTGGCGCTACATGATGCGTGCGGAGCCGTTCGAGGACGCACCAAAACTGTCGGAGGTAGCCGAAAAGTTTTCGGGTTTCCTCAAGGCCATTCTAGACGCCAATAGCCACATACGCGATTCTATCAGTCGTCGGCCCGTAACAGGCGGTCAGATCACCAACGATATGAACCGAGTACGCGCTCTGCCGCTGGAGGACCGTATTCAAAAATACATCACAGACCGGATCACAGATCAACGTGAATGGTATGTCGCAAAAGTTAAGTGGAACAGGAGACGATTTCGTCTTTGGATCGGAATCTGCGTCGTTGTTCAAGGCGCCGCTATTGGCTTAGCGCTTCTTCGAATTCGCCATGATCCATCGTGGATGATTTGGCCGACAGAACCTTTACTTGTCATCGCCTCTTCCGCCATAGGATGGATACAACTGAAGAAGTTCAATGAGCTTGCTTCGGCGTACAGCCTCACCGCCCACGAAATTGGCATCCTTGAGACCCGCGTCGCGACGATCGACTCTGAGGTGAAATTTTCTGCGTTCGTGAATGAAGCCGAACGAGCGTTCTCTCGTGAACATACCCAGTGGGTTGCCCGCCAGATCGAGAATGTGCCCTGATCTGATTAATACACCAACCAATCAGCGAGCAAGTCGGTCGCGGAATGTGTACGGCGCCTACGATCGCTGAAGTATTTCAGTCTACAAAATGCTGGACAACAATGAACGATGTAAAAAGGGAAGACAGGGGAGAGAAAGCCGCGAAAGGCGACCAGGCGCCGTTGGCGGTTCTCGTCCGCGGCGCCGAGAAGACATTCGATAATGCGGAGCGCCTTTTTTTCGAGGCGGAGCTTCTGGCGAAAGCTGGCGCGGTGGCGCGTGCCCTTTGCCTTCACCAGATCTCTCTCGAGGAGTGTTCGAAGGTCAACAACCTCGGCGCCTGGGCGGTCAGCCTGGTTCTTGGGTTCGAAGTCGATCAGAAGAAGGTGCTCGCCGCCTTCGGGCGTCACGCGGCCAAGAATAAATCGAATGCATACATGCTGAAGGGTTCGGAGGCCGAAACCGATGCGAAGGCCCGTGGCGACTGGGAGGCTGCCATGGAGGCGTTCAGGCAGACCCAGGACGAGTTTCACGAGACGTCGAACCGCGCCAAGAATGCCTCCCTTTACGTGGACTGGGTTGATGGTGAGTTCACCGCGCCAAGCGAGCGCATCACCAAAGAGATGCTGGCCGAGATCACCGAGCGCAACGCCGAGTTTCTCGGCTATGCACAAAGCGGGCTGAAGATGCTCGAGCGGCTGGAGACGTCGCCGGATGCAATGAAGGGCCTGCTCACGCCTTTCGTCGAACAGGCCGAAAAACTCCGCGAAGAGAAGCCGGACGATTTGATGGGCGCAATGGAGACATTGCTGTCGGGCTTTCTCGAAGAGGGCAAGCAGAAGCTGAAAGGTTAGGCTTCGCATCGAACGACCCTCCTCTTCGAACGGGGGCCGCTCTCGACAGATGGGCAGGTCGGGAGGGCAGGCATCTAGCCAATCTTGAAAACTGTCAGAAAACCGCGTATATTTCTGACAGGAGATTTGCGATGCAGCGCTTGACTGAACAGATTCTTGAGCATGCGACGCGGCTGTCGGAGGGCACGCCCGTTGCAGCTAAGAGCTTGCTTCACCTTGGCAATCGCGCCGCGGTGGATCAGGCCCTGTCGCGCCTGGCCGAGCGGGGGCAACTGATCCGGGCCGGACGCGGAGTCTACCTCCTGCCGGTTACGAGCCGGTTTGGGACCAGGGCGCCGTCGGTGGAACAGGCCGTCGAGGCGCTCGCCGCCCAGCGCGGCGAGGTTATCGTCTCGAGCGGTGCTGCTGCCGCCAATAGCCTCGGGCTGACCACGCAGGTGCCGGTCCGGTCCGTCTATCTGACGTCGGGGCGCACCCGGAAAATGAGCCTTGGCAAGCAGACCGTCGAGCTTCGCCACGCACCTCGCTGGCAGCTCGCCATGCCGCATCGGCCAGCGGGTCAGGCCGTGCGAGCACTCGCCTGGTTGGGGCCGGAGAAGGCCGAGGCGGCCCTCAAGACCCTGAAACGGAAGCTGCCGCCCGCCGCCTTCAGCGAGCTGGTGGCGGCGGCACCGCAGCTTCCGACCTGGCTCGCGCAAAGCGTGGGAAAGGTCGCGCATGGCTGACGCCTTCCTGCTCCTTCCGGCCGAGGATCGCCGGGAGGCCTTGAGCGTCGCGGCCGACCGTTCAGGCCGACCAGCACACCTTCTGGAGAAGGACGCATGGGTGGTGTGGGCGCTGGCGACGCTCTACGGCTCGCCGCTTGGAGAACATCTCGTCTTCAAGGGCGGCACGTCGCTCTCAAAGGCCTATCAGGTCATCCGACGCTTCTCCGAGGATGTCGATCTGACTTACGACATCCGTGCGCTCGCCCCCGACCTCGTTGGAGACAATGGCGAGGCGCTACCCAGGACGCGAAGCGAGGAAAAGCGCTGGACCAGCGCAGTGCGCGAGCGCCTGCCGCAATGGGTGACCGGAGCCGTTCAGCCGGTCATCGCCGAAGCCCTGGCGAGGGGCCACCTGTCTGCGGCGATCCGGGTCGATGGCGATAAGCTCTTCATCGACTATGAGGCGACGACGGCAGGGTCCGGCTACGTTGCCCCTAGCGTCATGCTCGAATTCGGCGCCCGCTCGACGGGTGAACCTGCGACCCCGCGCGATGTCACCTGCGACGCGGCCGGGCTGGTGGATGGAGTGGTCTTTCCAACGGCTCGACCGAGGGTCATGCATGCCGAGCGGACGTTCTGGGAGAAGGCGACCGCGATCCACGTCTTTTGCCTTCAGGAGCGGCTGCGCGGTGATCGTTTCGCGCGTCACTGGCATGACGTGGTGCGTCTCGATGAAGCCGGCTTCGCGGCGGCGGCCTTCGCTGATCGCGAACTGGCCAACGCCGTGGCACGTCACAAGGCGATGTTTTTCGCCGAGAAGGCCGCCGACCGATCTCCGATCGATTACGCCTCAGCCGTGAACGGCGGTTTGCAACTCGTGCCGGCCGGCGACGGCGCGAAGGCTCTCGCAGAAGATTACGCGCGGATGATCGACGATGGGCTCCTTCTCGATGAAGCCGAGCCTTTCGAGACGCTCATGGAGCGCTGCGCAGACATCACCGCGCGAGCCAATAGCGCGGCAGGATAACAAAAAGCGAGCTGGGGCGGCGATGTACATTTCCGAAATCTATGCGAGTGGCTTCCGGTGCTTCGACCCGACCGCCCCGTTGCTGCTAAAGCTCTCGTCCGGCCTCAACATTCTCGTCGGGCCAAACGACGCCGGCAAGAGCGCGATTATCGATGCTGCCCGCTACGTCCTTTGGACACGCGGCGACGACTATATCCGTCCGGACGAACACGACTTCCATGTTGGTGCAGACGGCACGCGCGGATGCGACTTCATCGTTCGCTGCACCTTCGACGATCTCAGTGCTGACGAAGAGGCCCGGTTTCTTGAATGGTGCGCCAACGAAAAGGGAAAGCTTCGCCTGCACGTTTGCATGCGCGGCTCCCGGCGCGTCTCGCCAGGTGGCGGCAGCATTATTTCCAGCCAGCATCGCGCCGGCGCGGAAGGCGAAGGTCTGCCGCTCGACGGGGAACTGCGCGAGTATCTGAAGGCCACCTATCTCAAACCGTTGCGCGACGCCGAGCGCGAGATGCGTGCGGGCCGACGGTCACGCCTGTCGCGAATCCTCGGCGCGATGCCCACGATGGGGCCGCAAAGCAAACCCGCCGCGCAGGGTAGCGATGCAACGCTCCATGACACGCTGACGGCGGCTGATGTGGCCGTCCGAAACAACGCCGCGGTTGGCGGCGTCGCCAGCAGCGTCAACACGGATTTCCTCGACAAGCTGTCATTCGTGGACGACCGCCTCGTCGCGACGCTGGATCTCGGCGCTGGCGGTTCGTTCGATCAGATTCTTGAGCGGTTCGAACTCTACCTGAATGCCAAGGCGGGCACCGAGCGCATCCAGCGCGGCCTGGGCTACAACAACCTGCTATTCATGGCGGCCGAGCTGTTGTTGCTCCAGTCCCATCCCGATCAGGTGCCATTTCTGCTGATCGAGGAGCCCGAGGCCCATCTACATCCGCAACACCAGACGCTCTTCATGGAAGTGCTGGCGGCCCGTGCTGCCAAGCCGGACCCCGACAAGGGCGAGACCCATCAGCAGGTCCAGGTGCTACTCACCACCCATAGCCCTCAGCTCGCTGCCGGCGCCGAGCTTGAGACCATGACGATGATCGTCGGTCACCGCGCCTTTCCGCTGGGAGCGGCCCATACCCGGCTTGAAGTGGACGATTATGAGTTCCTTCGTCGGTTCCTCGACGCGACCAAGGCCAACCTGTTCTTCGCCCGTGCGCTGATTGTCGTCGAGGGCGACGGTGAGCACCTGTTGCTGCCGGCAATCGCCGAGAAGCTCGACCGTCCGCTCAGCCGTCACGGCGTGTCGATCGTCAATGTCGGCCACCGTGGTCTGTTCCGCTACAGCCGGATTCTGCAGCGTAAGGCCGGGAACGCGATCCCGGTGCCCGTGGCGCTGATCCCCGACAGGGACATCCCGCCGCCCGAAGCGAAAGACCTCGTCGGCGACCGTAAGACCGAGAACGAGTTGACTCAGGACGAGATCGCAGCGCGGCTGAAGACGCTGCGGCGCGACGTCGGAGATCCCGTCGACGCTTTCATCGCCGATAGCTGGACACTTGAATTCGATCTCGCGCTTCGGCCCGAGCTTGCCGAGAGCGTTCACCAAGCCGTCCAACTCGCCAAGACCAGCAGCCGTAAGCCCGAGTGGCTCGCGAAGATCGTGAAGAAGGCCAGTGAAACCTACGCGGGCTGGAAAGAGGCTGGACACTCTGCGACCGAGATCGCCGTCAAGATCTACCAGCCCGTCCATGACAAGGAAGCCTCCAAGGCCGAGGTCGCCGAACAACTCGCCGCCATCCTGCGCAAGCGCGCGGATACACCGGAGCAGATGCGCGACTGGCTTCCTCCTTATCTGGTGCGCGCGATCGACTACGTGACGGGTGGTTATCTTCCCGGCGCGCCAGCGACTGCTCCTGAGCCGGATGCTGAAGATGAAGAGATCGGGGCCGCCGGGATTGAAGGCGCGGCGGCGGTGGAGGGGTAACATCATGTTCGAGATCCTGCCGCTCACACCCGAACTGCTTGCTGAACTTGGCGCCGAGCTGGGCGGTTGCGATTTTACTGACCCGAGCCAGGCCGACTTTCTGGCGAAGGCCACCCCATGTGACGTCCAGGCTGCGCCCGGCAATGGTAAGACGACGCTGCTGGCGGCGAAGCTCGCGCTGCTTTCGCGTAACTGGTTGACCCGCAGGCGAGGCGTCTGCGTGATCTCACATACCAATGCCGCACGGACGGAGGTCGAAGACCTGATCGCCCGCCACCCGACCGCAGCACGGCTAACGGCTTATCCTCATTTTACCGGCACGGTCACGGCCTTCATCAACCAATATCTTGCCTTGCCCTATCTTCGGGGCCTGGGTTGGAGCGTGCGGCAAATTGACGACGATGCCTTCGCGGCCGAGGCGCTGCGACGTTATCCAAACTGGGGTGTACTCGACAGTCTCGCCAAGAATCCGAAACTCAAGCTGAAGCGAGGGCTTGAGGATTGGATAGCTAACCTGGTTCTCGATCCCGCCTTCACCGACGCTGCGATATCCCCTTCATCGTTAGCGGTGCGCCGGCGTAAGGGGCAGCACGGCGTCGACACGCCTTGCGGGAAAGCATTGGCCCAGCTCAAGGCTTCGATGGTCAAGAGCGGGCTCTATCGATACGCTGACATGACCGCGCTCGCGTGGCGTGCGCTCCGTGAAAACCCGGCTCTTGCCGAGCGGCTTCGCGATCGCTTCCCGCTCGTCATTCTTGATGAGGCACAGGACACCCATGGCGAACAACTTCGGTTGCTGGAGCATGTCTTCAAGCAAGACGGGGCGGCGTTCCAACGCCTCGGGGACAGCAATCAAACGCTCTATGAGGACGATGGAACGGCGCCAGCCTATTGGACACCGGGGCCCGGTTGTATCCCTCTCGACACGAGCCGCAGGTTCGGTGGGGAGATCGCCGGTTTTGCAAGCCGGCTGACGGCGCGCCAGGCTCAGACGATTGTGGGCTTGGGCATACGGCCCGCGTCGCGGGTGATGTTTCTGTTCGACGAGGGTACGATCGGCGGGGTTCTGGAAGCCTTCGCCGAAGAAGCGCGCGCGCTGTGGGGCGACGATTGCAGTAGGCGCGACGTCTGGGCGGTCGCATCGCGTCATAATCTGCCCGCCAAGAAGGGAGCGTGGCAGCCGAAGAGTCTCGTCGACTATCATCCGGCATATCGCAGCGAGGGTGGTTCTCGCGGGAAGGCCAACCTCCTTTGCCGGCAGCTTCGGAAGGCTGCGGTACACCATGCCGCAGCACGCCCTCCCGCTGAGGTTGGCGAGATGCTCGCGGTCGGCATTTCCGGTTTGGCGCGCGCCCATGGGTGGAAAGCGGCAAATGAACGTCCGATTACCGCGCATAATGTGTGGGCGGCACTATCGCGTCGCGACCTCGCGTTGCCGCGCGCTGTACGGCGAGTTTTACGGGACTATGTGCTTGCCGGCGATGCCGTGTGGGATCAGGGAGCATGGCAAGCGTTCACGGAACTATTGCTGCCTCTCTTCGCCCCGCATCCTGACGGTGCTGAGGACGATATCGCCGCATTTTGTGGGTTCGTCGCCGAGCAAAAGGCCGACCTTACCGACCCTGAACGCCGCTCCACGAAGCAGGTGCGGTTCGACGAGCTCACACTGCGGCTGGGATCGATCCACTCGGTCAAGGGAAAGAGTGTGGACGGAATTCTCGTCGTCGAGAGCGAGGTATGGAAAGGCAGCAGCGCAGGCGAGCAGTGCATCGATCTTACCACAGTGCTTCCCCGTGCATTCGGCGTTACCGACCAGCCATTTACGGGGGTGGGACTCACCGCCGCGACCAACGTCTTCGTGGGTGTGACTCGACCGCGGGAATTGCTTGGCCTGGCGTTGCGCAAATCTGAAGCAACGGCGCTGATGGGGCCTGCCACGGATCAAGGGTGGAAACTCGTCGACCTTGTAGCCCAGGCTACGGAGTTGAAGGAATGAGCGGGCTCGTGTCGACCTCGGGGCTGGGAACGTCGACCAAGCTGATTGGTTTGACGAAGCATACGAAACACGGTCACGTACCAAACCCGGTCTCTCCGCATTTCGTGGCGCCGCCGGCCCAGTCGAGTCTATCTTTCAACCCGATGGCGTTGGCGGCCGCGATCGCGAGGACTGCAACGACCTGGGATGATGCGCCCGTCGCCTTGCTCGACGGGTTGCAGCAAAGTGCTCTGATCGAACTGCAGACGCTGCTCCAGGATGGATCGGCGTTTGCGCTCGAATCTCATTTCAAATTTCTCGCGGATACTGCCGGGTCTCAATTTGCGGCCAAGGTCGGCGCTGGCATTGCCCACCTCTACATGGACGCTCTCGGCTACGCATGGCGAGCGAACGCGGCGTGCCTGTCGTCGTCGCTCGATCCCCATGCGGATTTCATCTACGAAGGCGGCAACGCGTCCGGCCACGGTGTTGTGCTTGCCGAGGCGCACGGCTCGTTCGCCAAAGATGCGAGCGCAGCGAAAATAGCGAACTCGGCGAAGAAAAAGTACATCAAGCAGGTAAAGCCCTTTGTCGCGAAGCCGTCGCCGTTCGGAAAGGTAATCCACGGCTATTCGATTGCATTCGGGTCAAAGCCGACGACAGCCGGGAGCTTCCTGGCCGTATCGGAGACGCGGATCTCCAAGCCGCGAAAACGGACCGCATCCACGGATGTCGTTCATGCTGACGAGGCACCCGAAGCTACGCCTGCGTCGATGGCGTTGGCGACTCATCGGTCTAACTTTCTGCTGATGGGCGCGCCGGATGTGACAAATTGGATCGACTGGCTCCGTTTTCCGGATTCCGCTCCTCCGGAGCGAACCGATGTTCCGCTTCTTCGATTTGACTATGCCGGTCGAACCTATCTGGCGGCGACGCCGTGGCTTTCGCGACCAGAAGGCCCTCCATGGTGGATCGATGATTTCTTCGATCACCACGGTTGGTGGCGATTTGCACAGCGCACACGGTTTTCGCGACCAGGTCATCCTCGTTCTGATTTCGGCTCGTTCGCGATCGAGGAGAAGGCGGGGGCTGAATTCCTGAACACACTGAGCAATGCGATCCGCGGCCGAGGCGTGGGGCCGCCAGCGACGATGAGGCTTCCAACCGTCGAACCAACGGGGTTTGCGCTCTCCGCAGGAGATCGCGCTGCCGTGGCCGAGGCCGACGAGCCTTACCACTATGCGCTTTTCCGCGACGGCTTGGCGCTCTTGGGAGAGCCCTTCCGTGGGCGGCCGCGTGACGTAGTTGTCTGGTCGCCGGATGAAGGGATGGCGCTTGGATGACACTGCTGTGGCGGATCGCATCGCAGAGCGTACCGTGATATGAGCTTCGCGACGGTACTTTCTTGGTTCGCAGTGAGAGCTATCCGTGCGGTCGAAAACGGGTCTCAAGAGGCGATCGACCTCGATAGATACCGAAGCCACGCAAAAAAATTTTCAGGGGAATTTCCCTTTAAAATCAACACCGTAAGTTTTTGACGGCCTATGGGTCGGCTTTTGATGCTGCGGACAAGAAAAAACACAGTTAAATCAATGATTTGACTGTGTTATAAGCAATTGAGTGGGAGTGAAATCAGGTCCTTCAGGGACTATCGCCAGCTATCGAAGAACTGATATAACGTGTTGATTTAGAAAGAAATACGTCACGACAGCTATCGGTGGCTATCGCCGGCCAGCAGAAAAAGTTGACGGTAGAGCTGACGGTAAAAATCGAGGCTGGATTAAGACACTCTCGTTCACTATTCAGACTTTTACCGTCTTTGACGGTAAAAGCCTTCTCGGGAAAGCTTGTTTCATGGGGCTTTCCGGGCATCAGCAGGTCTCCAGGTCCCTGACGGTAAAACCTGACGGTAAATCCGTCACATGCCGGAGGAAACCTCGATGCTGACCGACGCTGCACTACGCAATTTCAAACCTAAGTCCAAGATTTATAAGGCTTCTGACCGAGACGGGATGTATGTGACGGTATCGCCTGGCGGAACGATCACGTTCCGCTACGACTACCGGCTCCACGGCCGCCGCGAGACGCTGACCCTCGGACGCTATGGCCCTGGTGGCATCTCGCTGGCAATGGCGCGCGAACTGCTGCTGGACGCGCGCAAAGCCGTTCTCAAGGGTGTCTCGCCCGCGCTGGAAAAGCAGCGTGAGAAACGCCGGATGGTCGCCATCAAGACCTTCGGCGCGGCGATGGAGACGTGGCTGGCCAACGCAAGGCTGGCTGACAGCACCCGCGCCATGCGCAAGCACATCATCGACCGGGACATCCTGCCGGTCTTCCAGAATCGCCTGCTGACCGAAATCCAGGCCGAAGACCTGCGGGCCTTGTGCAACAAGGTCAAGGAGCGTGGGGCGCCGGCCACGGCGGTACAGATTCGGGACATCGTGAAGCAGGTCTACATCTACGCCATCGCCCACGGTGAGAAGGTGGACAACCCCGCCGACAGCGTGGGCGCGGCCTCGATCGCCACCTTTGTGCCGAAAGATCGCGCCTTGTCGCCGCTGGAGATTCGGTTGTTCATGCAGCAGATGGAATCGGTGGCGACCTATCCGACCATCAAGCTGGCGCTGCGCTTGATCCTGCTGACGTTGGTACGCAAGAGCGAACTGATCCACGCCACCTGGGATGAGGTCGATTTCGAGAGCAAGACCTGGACGATTCCTAAGCAGCGGATGAAGGGGCGCAACCCGCACGTGGTCTATCTATCGCGCCAGACGCTCGACATCTTCGTGACGTTGCACGCCTGCGCGGCGGGATCAAGGTTCGTTTTTCCGTCTCGCTATGACGCAGAGCGGTGCATGTCCAACGCCACTTTGAATCGCGTCACGGGGCTCGTGGTGGAGGCGGCAAAGACCAAGGGGCTGCCGCTGCAACCCTTCACCGTCCATGACCTGCGCCGCACCGGCTCGACGCTGTTGAACGAAATCGGCTTCAACCGCGACTGGATCGAGAAGTGCCTGGCGCACGAGGACGGGCGTTCCTCGCGCTCGGTTTACAACAAGGCCGAGTACGCCGAGCAGCGGCGCCACATGCTGCAAGAGTGGGCCAACCTAGTCGATGCCTGGGGCGGTGGGCAGACCTACGTGCCGAAGCTGTTACCGGCGAACGTAGTGGTGCCGGCGTTGAGCGCGATAGCCTGAAACAGTGGCTTGGTTGTCACTTGACAACTAAGCCATTCATCCCCATACTGAAGATTATTGATGGCTCGTTCCCCTCATCCGAAGAAAGATGTTGAGGAAGCTCTCAGGCACGCCGAAGGGCAGGGCTGGCGCGTCGAAGTCGGCGGCAGCCACGCTTGGGGGCGGATGTATTGCCCTTACAACGATGAAGAATGTCGCTGCGGCGAGTTCTGCATCACCAGCGTATGGAGCACGCCGAAAAATCCCGGCAACCACGCGCGCGCCTTGCGGCGCGTCGTGGACAACTGCACCACGCACCGGTCGCAGCGCGACGCTGATGATGGTGCCAAGGAGTAGCGCGATGGAATACACCTTCACTCTGAAATACCAGCTCACGGACGATGACCGCGACGCCGATGCACTGGTGGAGCGCCTGGGCGAAGCCGGCTGCGACGATGCCTTGGTCGGCATCGGGCAGCCGGGTCGATTGGCGCTGGAGTTCACCCGCGAGGCTGCGGATGCGGACGAGGCCGTGCGTAGCGCGCTGGCCGATGTGCGCTGCGCCGCGCCGACCGCGCGATTGATCGAAGTAGCGCCGGATCTGGTGGGTCTGACTGACGTGGCCGACATTGTGGGCGTGTCGCGGCAGAACATGCGCAAGCTGATGCTGGCGCATCCGGGCAGCTTTCCGGCGCCGGTGCATGAGGGCAGCGCGTCGATCTGGCATTTGGCAGACGTATTGGCGTGGTTGCAGGCCAAAGGCAGCTACTCGCTGGCCAAGGACGTGTTTGAGGTGGCGCGGGTGGCCTTGCAGGTCAACGTGGCGAAGGAGGGGCGGCGATTGCCGCGCTCGGCATCGAAGGCACTGGAGGCTTTGATTGGATGAGTGCCGCTGCTTGGCCTTATGCCTTGCTCGAACCCGCCCGGACAGGGCGGGTTTTTCGTAGGTGGACATCCGGTTTCGACACGCCGGCGCGCGGAGCCTGCTTTCGTTCTTCGACCCAGGCTTCCACTTCTGCCAAGTCCCATACGACGCAGCGTGGCGTCAGGTTGAAGCGACGTGGGAACTCACCGCGACGCTCCATTTCGTAGATCGTCGTTTCGGCGAGGGGAACGATCTGCCGCAGTTCCTGCCGGCGAATGGTGCGACGGAAGGGAAGGACACTGCGCTTTGGAAATTGCGGCAAAGCCTCGTAGGCATCCGTGCCTGGCAAGGGGAGGCCGACATCGGTGCCGGCGGTATTGGGGGCTTGCGATAGCTGTTCCACCTCGGACTCCATGGTTCTGCTGCATGGAGACATGGTGAAGTTCAATACCTATCGGGACAACTTGCTGTGGCGTAGTGGAGCGGGTTCGATGTGGTATTTCGATGTTGCGTCCCGGCGTGCCGCCGTCGCGCTGTCGTGCTTGCGCATCAAGTCGCCTGCGGCGTCTCGCCCCTTCGGGCTTCCATCGTTCCCTCGCTTCGCTCGGCTGACGCCTCCGGCCCGGCTTGTTGATCCGGGCCTGCGCGCTCCGCTTGCCCCAAAAGCCGACTGTGTGCAGTGGGCGGGTGTGGGCGGTCTTGCTGTTCCCTTCACCGTATCACGGCGTTCTCGCCGTCAAGGGCGGCACGCGCTTTTGCGCGCTTGCGTCCTGGCGGCCGTCTGCGCCCCCTGACTGCTTGCGCTGCGCCGTGCTGGCCACGGTTCCGGGCAATTCCGCCCGAGCAACCGGAGCACGATCATGTCGCAACTGTCCTTTTCCTCGTTCAATGCCTCGCTGATGGTGCGCGATGCACAAGGCCGCTACCTGCTGGCGACGGCCGACCAGATTCTGGAGGCCGCGCGCCAGGCCATCGAGCACAAGATGCAGCGCGGTGCGTCGTTCAGTTCGCCGGCGGCGGTCAAGGAGTACCTGCGCGCCAAGCTGGCTGGCTTCGAGCATGAGGTGTTCGCCGTGCTTTTCCTCGATACACAGCATCGCCTGATCGAATACGCCGAGATGTTCCACGGCACCATCGACAGCGCATCGGTGTATCCGCGCGAGCTGGTCAAGCAGGCGCTGCGGCTCAATGCGGCGGCGGTCATCGTTTCGCACAACCATCCGAGCGGCAATCCAGAGCCGAGCAGAGCCGACGAGGTACTGACCCAGCGGCTCAAGGAGGCGTTGGCGCTGGTGGATGTTCGCACGTTGGATCACATCATCGTGGCGGGCAGCAGCATCACGTCATTTGCCGAACGCGGCCTGGTTTGACCGAGGGGGCTTCGGCCCCCTTTTTGCTGCGTCCGAGGATATTAGGTCGCAGCCTCGTTGCGTGCTTCCCACGTCGCCAAGAGGTAATTCGCCAGTGTGCCGGAAAGATTGACGGCCAATTCAGCATGACGGGGTGCAGGCTTGATGCCGATCCGCCCTTTGCCATGAGCATCGCTCAACCTGTTGCGAAGAGAGCCAAGACCTTCAACCACCGACGTGCAGCCACCGAGGATCTGTTTGAAGATTTGCTCTGTATGCTGAGAAGGTGCCAGCTTGAGTATTTCTGCTGTCTGCTTGTATAGCTTGGGAAGGTCGGCCGTATCGTCATAGCTGACCTTGGCCTCGTCCAAGATGTGTTTGCATACTGATTCGATCAGTGTCCGCGCCGAGGTGATTGCACCTTCTGGGTCGGATGATCGTCGATCCAATGCCTTCGACCATGCTGCTTGCACGTGGGCGGCATCGAACTTCTCCAAGGCCGTGGTTACTGAGGAATCAGAAGGTGCCAGTCCGCCACGCTCCAGGGCATCCAATATCGGACGAAATTCGCTCCACAGACAGTTTCGGCGTTCGGCGTAAGTCTTGTACTTGTACTTGATGAACTGCCAAAACTGGGCAAGGCTGCGGCAGGTTCGGAGAAACTGGGGAACCAGTGAATCCAAGGCTGTATTGGAAAGCAGAGCCTGCCTCAGGCGAACGAACTCCGCATCATCTTCGCTCCCGCCAGTGGCTTGAGAGATCAATAGATTTTGCAAGGCTTCCGCCTGTATCGAAAGCTCATTAGCCATCTTTAGATCACCCTCCATTCGGCTCCTGTCCGAGTGCTGCTCAGTTTACTGCTAGCAGCTTCTGGCCTACGCGCTCCGCTTGCCGAAAAGCCAGTGCGTGGATGGTGTGAGGGGAGGCGGTCTTGCTGTGTCCCTTCACCGTATCACGGCGTTCTCGCCTTCAAGGGCGGCGCGTGCCAGCACGCTTGCGGCCCGTGGCCGTCTCCGACCCCTGACTGCTGCGCTGCGCCGTGACTGCGACGGTTCCGGGCAATTCCGCCCGCGCAACTGGAGAACAGTCATGAACGACAAATCACACGTTTCCCTCGAACAGCATGTTTGCCTTGTTTGCGGCACGGCGTTCGATACCGGCGCCATCCTGCTGGACAAGCGCCTGCGCGCGAGCATGGAGCGCCACACGGCGACCGGCTGGGGCCTGTGCCCCGATCATCAGAAGCTGGCCGACGATGGTTTTGTCGCGCTGGTCGAATGCGATCCACAGCGCAGCGACTTGCAGGCCGGTGGGCACATGAAGCCCGAGCAGGCGTACCGGACGGGCCGATTGGCTCATCTGCGGCGCACGGTGTTTGCGCAGGTGTTCAACGTGCCGATCGCGGCCGAGCAGGCTTGCGTGTTTGTTGAGCCTGGCGTGATCGACCAGTTGCAGTCGATGACTGCGCCGGCGGCGAACTGATCGCGCCGCGCTGCCTCGGGTGCGTCGTCTCTGCGGGAGCGGCGCACTTTTTTTCTGCTGCGCCCGGTACCGATGCTTTCGCGCCTAGTGCGCTGCGCGCTTCGCTTGCCTCCAGGGGAAAGCCCTGCGGGCTATCCCCGCCGCGCAATGCTTGGCGCCCCTCAAGGACTGCCGAACCGGCTGCGCCGGCTCGGCCAGACCACGGCAGTCGCTGTCGAACCTGTTTCCCGATGACTGGCGCATGAGCTTGTGCATCGAGCCTTGAAGTCCGGGCGTCCCTGGCCTAGAAACATGGCCGGTCGCGCTGTCGTGCTGCGCATCGAGCCGCCTGCGGCGTCTCGCCCCATTCGGGCTTCCATCGTTCCCTCGCGCTGCTCGGCTGACGCCTCCGGCCCGGCTTCCAGATCCGGGCCTGCGCGCTTCGCTTGCCGTGCGGTCGGCACATAGAGGCGGCCGTTGCCTTGTCCAGCCGTCTCCCCTGACTTCATCACCTTGTCCGCGACTGTAGCCCGCGGCCGTGTGCCGTCAAGGCGCGCAGGGCCGTGTCCTCGGCTGCGCCTGCGGGCCGCACCAACCCTGCGCTTGCCTCCTTGACGGTCCTCGTCCGCGCGCTCCTGACCGTCGCGGGCGATGAACTCAGGAAAGACGGTGGCAACAGGGCCAACCGGGTTCCTCGTGCCGACCGCACCGAACAGCCGAAAGGCTGGGCTCCGAATCTAGGAATCCGGTGTGCGGTTTGAACAGCAAACCCTTTTCGTCAGGAGAAAGACCATGCAACTCGCATCCCGTTTCGCTTCCCACTCCCCGGCACTGCGCAGCGACTACCCGCTGTCCGATGACCAGATTCGCAGGGTGGCTCCATCCATCTTCGCGGACGCACCGCACGAAAGCCGTTCCGAGCGGTACAGCTACATCCCCACCGCCGCCGTGCTGACCGAGCTTCGCAAGGAGGGGTTTCAACCCTTCATGGCGACGCAGACCCGCGTGCGCGATGAAGGCAAGCGCGAGCATACGAAACACATGCTGCGCCTGCGCCATGCCAGCCAGATCAACGGCGCGGAAGCCAATGAAATCGTGCTGCTGAACTCGCACGATGGCACGAGCAGCTATCAGATGCTGGCCGGCATGTTCCGCTTCGTGTGCAGCAATGGCCTTGTCTGCGGCGACACCGTGGCGGACGTGCGCGTACCCCACAAAGGCGATGTGGCCGGGCACGTCATCGAAGGCGCTTATCAAGTGCTGAGCGGCTTCGAGCGCGTGAAGGAAAACCGCGAAGCAATGCGGGCCGTCACGCTCGACGATGGCGAGGCCGAAGTATTCGCCCGTGCCGCATTGGCCCTCAAGTACGACGACCCGAATAAGTCCGCGCCCGTCACCGAGTCGCAAATCCTGATGCCGCGCCGGTTTGACGACCGCCGCCCCGACCTGTGGAGCGTGTTCAACCGCGCACAGGAGAACTTGACCAAGGGCGGATTGCATGGCCGCAGCGCCAACGGACGCCGCCAGCGCACCCGCCCCGTGCAGGGCATTGATTCCGATGTACGCCTGAACCGCGCCCTGTGGCTGCTGGCCGATGGCCTGCGCCAGTTGAAAGCCTGATTCCCCCACGGCAGGGGCAGGCAGCAGCCCTTGCCGTCTTTCTCGCTGCTGCATCCCTGAACCGATAGGAGTTATCACCATGAACGCCATGACCCAAACCGAAGCCCGCGCCGTCAATACCACCGCCGCTGTCCCGCTGGAAGCCGCCGACCCGACCAAGAACCTGATTCTGGTTCCGCTGTCGCGGCTGGTGCTGCGCCCCACCGGCCGCAACGTGCGCAAGACCCCGCGCATGTCCATCCCCGAACTGGCCGCGAGCATCCAGCGCGTGGGCCTGCTGCAAAACCTGATCGTGATTGCATCCGCCGATGGCGAGCATTACGAGGTGGTCGCCGGTGGCCGCCGCCTTGCAGCGCTCAAGCTGCTGGCGAAGAAGCACCGCATCAGCAAGGAATGGGAGGTGCCTTGCCTGCAGGTGGCCGATGGCACGGCCCGGACGGCCAGCCTCACCGAGAACGTACAGCGCGAAGCCATGCACCCCGCAGACCAGTTTGAAGCCTTTGCGGCACTGGTGGCCGAAGGCCGTCCCATCGAGGACATTGCAGCGGATTTCAGTGTCACGCCGCTGGTGGTGCAGCGCCGCTTGAAGCTGGCGAATGTCTCCCCGCGCCTGATGGCCGACTATCGCGCCGATGCCGTGAGCCTTGACCAGTTGATGGCCCTTGCCATCACCGACGACCACGCGGCGCAGGAAGCCGCGTTCTACGATGCACCGCAGTGGCAGCGCCATCCCTCGCACTTGCGCGAGCGCCTGACCGAGCGCGAAATCGACGCCACGCACGCGCTGGTGCGCTTCGTCGGGCTGGACACCTACCAGCAGGCAGGCGGCGGCATCCGCCGCGACCTGTTCGCGGAAGGCGATGCCGGAACCTACCTCACCGATACCGCAGTGCTGGAAACGCTGGTGCGCGACAAGCTGGCAACACTGGCTGAGGACGTGCGCGCCGAAGGCTGGGCATGGGTGGAGGCCGTGCCGCATCTGGCCTACGAGGAACGGCAGGCGTTCCAAAACGCCCCGCGCCACCGCCGCGAGCCGACCACCCGCGAGGCCCGCCGCATCGCCTCGCTGGAAACCCGCCTCGAAAAGATCGACGCCGAACTGGAAGAAGCTTGCCAAGGTGAAAGCAGCGAGGACGAGGCCGAGGCCGAGAAGCTGGAACAGCGGCGCGAGCAGGTGGCCGGGGAACTGCAAGACGCGGAGGATGCCTTGCAGGGCTACGCGCCCGAAG
Organism: Achromobacter sp. PD1; assembly: GCF_048541815.1. Classification (NCBI taxonomy): domain Bacteria; kingdom Pseudomonadati; phylum Pseudomonadota; class Betaproteobacteria; order Burkholderiales; family Alcaligenaceae; genus Achromobacter; species Achromobacter sp. PD1. The sequence goes on along the minus strand of NZ_CP183349.1, from coordinate 3,060,449 downwards.
TGCGCGACGTGGCCGGTGCCATCGTCACCATCGACCGCAGCGGCGAGGCCGTCATTCACCGCGGCCTGCTGCGCGAAGCCGAGGCCAAGGCACTGCGCACGCTGGACAAGCTGCGGCGCGGTTTCGGCAGCGTGGAAGGCGAAGCCACCAACGACGAAGGCGAGGACGCCGACGACGCGCCCAAGGCCGCGAGTCTGTCCGACCGGCTGGCGCAGCGCTTGAGCGCCCACCGCACGGCGGCGCTGCAAATCGAAGTCGCCCGGCATCCGCATGTTGCGCTGGCCGCGCTGGTGCATGGCATGGTGCAGACCGTCTTGCAGGAAAGCCACTACGGCCACGACTTGCCGCTGGGCGTGAGCCTGAAAGTGCAAGATCGGCTGGAAGGCTTGGCCCCGGACTGGCCGGAATCGCCCGCCGCCGTGGCGCTGCGCGAACTGCAACAGGTGGCAGGTGTTGCCTTGCCGGAGGACAGCGCCGAACTGTTCGCCGCGCTGCTGGCGAAGTCGCAAGACGAGCTGGTGCGGCTGCTGGCCGTGTGCGTGGCTTCCACGGTGAACGTGGTGACGCCTCGCGCCACGCTGCACCAGCCTGGCGCGGAACTGGCGCAGGCCGTGGGCCTCGACATGGCCGCATGGTGGAAGCCGACCGCAGAAGGCTACTTCAAGCATGTTTCCAAGGCCGTGATTCTGGATGCCGTGGGCGCGTTTGCACCGGAATCCGTCACCCGGCTGGCGAAGCTGAAGAAGGCCGACATTGCCAGCGAAGCCGAGTGGCTGGCCGATGGTACGGGCTGGATGCCCGCCATCTTCAAGGCCGCAGGCCTGCAGGATGCCGCGCAGGAGGCAGACCCGGAGCAGGACGCCCCGGAAGATACCGTGGCAATGACGGATGAACCCGCCGAGGCGCTGGCCGCTTGACCCGTGCCGAAGGCAAGCGCCCCGGCCTCGATCGGGGCGCTTTGCTGGAAGGAAAAGCCCCCATGACCCGCACCACCACCAGCCGCCCCCGGCACGGTACGCGCCCGCCGCTGGCACGGCGAAGGCGACGTGCGCGGCTACCGCCCGCCCTCGGGCTGGTCGGCCCGCGCCAATCTCACCGACATTCATCCCATCACGGGCCGCGCCTTGCTGCGTGCCGTGTGGTGGTTCATCGAGACGAAGGAATAACCGTGATCAGCACCGCGCCCAGGCCGTTCCGTCCTGGGCGCGGTAAAACGCAAATCCGGGCGCGGCAGTGGCCGCGCCCGGTGTTCAAGGCCAACAGCCGAATCAGAACGCCGCCGCCTTCCCGGCGGCGGCATCAGACGATGCCGTGCTGCCTCAGCAGCGCCTGTTCATCACCTGACACCCAGCCGAATATCTTGGGTTCGTCGTCAAGCTGCAACACGAGGTAGTGGACGTCGAAGTCGATGGACACGCCCGGGGCCTCGCCCCGGTCATAGGTCGCCGTCCAGGCGACGTGCGCGACGCAGTGATGTTCGTCGATGGGGTTGATGCGAACGCCGCGCAGCGTCATGTCCTTCGTGCCGAGCTGGCGGTAACGCTCGAATCCTTGGCGCATGACCTGTTTCAGTTGCCCGTCGTTCTGGCCCGTCATGACCCCGGCCGGTGAGGCCGCGATGAAGGCAGTGGCGTAGGACGAGGCGACTTGCTCCATGTCCGCTTCGTTCTTCAATCCTTGGCGGAAGAAGTCCTGGTATCGCTTGAAGAACTCATGGATGCGCTTTTCTTTCATCGGTGCTTCCTTGGGTATGGACTTCGCTGTTCGTACTCGTCATGGTAGGGCGTGTCGGCGCACGGCGCCGCCGGGCTTTCGGGCTGCACCCCGTGCCGACTTCGCTGTCACGGCCATTCGGCTTCAATCCCTCACGCCTTCGCGCCTGCGGCGCTGCGCGCTTCGCTTGCCTCCAGGGGAAAACCCTGCGGGCTATCCCCGCCGCGCGCAGCTTGGCGCCCCTCGGCACTGCCGAACCGGCTGCGCCGGATCGGCCCGGCCAGCGCCCCGCCGCAATGGACGGGGCGATGGCGAACACGCTGGAGCCTGCTGCGGCAGGTTGTGCAGATGCGTGCCGTCCTCAACGCTGGCGGTTCTCGCCCATCACGTCACGAAGGACGGTTCACGGACAACCCGCCCGGCATCGCTATGGAGCTTCCACGCCACGCCTCAAGACCGGCACCGCAAGGTGTGGCGGAGGCGTTCTCGCCTGTCGTCGGGTGGTTGACCTGGCCCGCGTCAGCGGGCGAGCCGGAGAAACCTTCATACGGGGATGCCGAGCCGGCCCCATCTCCTTTCGGAGCGGTTCGGCCCAAGGCGTCCTTGTCTCGTTGTGAATCCTGGCGGTGGCACGGCTGTGCCTCGGGCTTCATGGCTGCAACCGTGCGGCGAAAACAATTTTCCCTGCGCTGCGCGCATTCCTCGCGGGCCAAATTCTTTTCGCCTTCCGGTTCTCCACTGCGTTTCGACCGCAAGCGGTGCAGCCCGCCCGTCCCCCGCCGGCCGGATCACAACAAGGACGCGATGGGCGCGAACCTTGTTCAACCGAAAGGAGAAAACATCATGGCCAACATCGGCACCTTCACCGCAGACAAAGACGGCTTCACCGGCACGCTGCGCACCCTGACGCTCAACGTCAAGGTCAAGCTGGTTCCCAACGACAAGGGGGACAGCGAGAAAGCCCCGGACTTCCGCGTTCAGGCCGCCAGCCACGACATCGGCGCGGCGTGGAAGAAGACCAGCGAGGCCGGCCGGGAGTACCTGTCCGTGACCCTCGACGATCCTTCGTTCCCGGCAACGGTCTATGCCCGCCTGATCGAAGGCGAGGACGGCACGCACGACCTGATCTGGTCGCGCAGCAAGCCCCAGGCGGCGTGACCGCCGCAGCGCCCCACCCATTGCGGCGGGGCGTTTTTAGCTCACGGCCCTAGTTTGAGGAATGGCTTCATCAGGCACTGTCAAGTTCTGACTGAAGAACATTACCTCATTACCAACATATCGTCTTTGTGCGGTGTAGTTCAGACCATAGCTCAACGATTGGCTCATGCGATACATGGCACAAATTTCTTCCGCGTTGTCATAAGACACAACCCAAGGCCATTTGAACTTCTTCTGTTGAATGACTTTGGCAATGGCCGCGTGGTCATCATGCTCGTAGTAATTTCGATACAACCCCTTTCCCTTAACGTAGTATGGGGGGTCGAGGTATATCAGAGATTGTTTTGGCAGAAAATCCGAGCAGCGATTCAGAAGGCGCAATGAATCTTCACGATACACCGATATGTCACTCTGTCGCCGGGCGATTTCACGAATGCGTGAAGCAACAACGTCCTTCTTAAATCTAGCATCCAGCTTGTAGTTCCCGTTCTGACTCTTTCCGCCAATGACGCCTGCCTTGAGAATTCCAGATCGATTCGTCCGATTCATGAATAAAGTCGCAAATCCTTTCTCGACTAGGCTGGCAACGCAATCTTCGCGCAAAATGGTTCGCCATCTAAACCATTCTTCAATGGTAATAGGGGTGGATTCGAGTAAATCAAGAAGCTCAGTTGAATGCTTTGTTACAGCAACCCAAAAAGCGTATACGGCAGGATCAGCATCGTTGATATGGATATGACTTGCGTGCCCATGAAAGAGTAGATCAAGTGCAACGCCTGCCCCGCCAGCGTATGGCTCCAAGTAATGCCCTCCCGTGACACCATTCGTTTCCATTATTTTTGCAATGAATGGAGCAAATGGCGCCTTCCCGCCAGGGTAGCGCAGAGGGCTATACAGTCTGTTTGAGAACATCGTTATACCTTTCTTGGCTTAACTTCCAAGGCGGCCAACTTGGTGACGTCCACAGCATACCCTATGCTCATCACACCGTGAACAGCCGTCTTGAAATTTTCCAAGAATTCGTTAATAAGCACTGGATTGTTATCTGCCCAATGCTTCCAAGGATTGTAGGGCTTGGCTCCAGAGGTGAGCAATTTCTGAAATTCGACACTCTTATAAAAACGCTTAAAAACCTCTCTCGGCTTCTTGGTTCCAGTGTATGCAGCCACCCGCTCCTTCACCTCAACAGAATCCCCGTTGATTGAAAACTCGTTCAAAACCTCGCGAGCTGCATTGGTGAAAACATCTCTTGTGAACTGCAAGTCATTTTTCCAAAATGGATGGGCGGCAGGGAGATTGTACAAGTGCTCGAATACAAGTTGGTCAGGCGGGAGATGCCCGGGCAAGAGAGTCACTGTCTTATAGCTCTTCCCTGTAACTTGAGAGCCTTGATCTGCATCCAGACAGACGATGCTTCTTTCCGAGAACTCAGGGATTTTCTTCTGGATCAACTGAAGATAGTTGGAGCATCCGAGTGACACTTCCGACATCGGGTTTGTGAACTTCTTTATTGGCTGCCTGTACAGCAAAGTTGCAAAAAAGTCTTCAGCCTCTTTATCTTCGAAATAGATATTGATGCGAGGCAGTGAAACTCCAGACGATGTATCGATGGTCTTTGTGTTGATGTCTGCACTAATCTGCGCCCATGACCAGTCTTGCATCACCTGGACATTGCCATAGGTGTTGCTCAAATAAATGGTCTTGTACTTTCTTCTGAACTGGCGACTTTGCTCATATGCATACTCAATCAGAACTGGCGAATGCGAAGTCATGACAACTTGAAGATCCAAGTTCTTGCACTCGCGATCAAGCATCTTCAGTAGATTTACTTGTGCAGTCGGAAATAGCCCAGCATCAGCCTCGTCGATTAAAAGCAAACCGCCTTTATAGTCAGCATAATCTTCCTTCAGCTTTCTGAAAGACATCAAGGCCAATATGATCTGGCCTGCATTGTCCTCACCCGCCGAAACAGAGTCTTGGTCGTAGTTCTCCCCGTGCGCCACCGCAGAACTGATTGTTCCATCAGTCCCTGTTGCAAGCGATGCGTTGCGATTGAGAAGTTCGTTCGTTAGCGCAATGAAATCTTTCTTGTGTTGCTCTAGATAATCAAAGTCGCCTAGCTTGTAGTCTCTGGCCGCGATAGGGTAAAGACGCTTCAAGCTAAGAAAAATCACCGGATGAGTAAAATTCCTGCTCGTGTTGCTGCTTCCGGCCGCTGTACTATTATTCCTAACCACAGGCCTGGGTGACTTCCCTCTTTTCATCAGCTCAAGTTTGGCGGTCGCAGCCTGATTTGTATATCCATCAAGCAAATCAATGTTCACGGACATGGAGCCGGGGACATCAAACTTTTCGGATATCCTGAAATGGTCACTGTATTGAGACTTGAACATCCCTCCTGCAATCTGCCGGAATGCAAGGGACTCATCCTTGACGTAATCTTTTTCAAAGCTAAAAATTTGCGCAGCTATGCCCAGTATCGAGGACTTTGATGTGCCATTTTTCCCGCAAACAACAGTGATGTAATCGCCGAACTCAACCGCCACATCGTTCAATGCGCGGAATTTCTCGATTGTTAGCTTTTTTAGTTGAGTCTTAGGCATGGTGTGCGGAGTTTGTTTTTAAGTCCCTTGAAGAAACCTATCTTTGGCCGGAATCATCCACAGCCAATTCTTTGAGTTCCTGTCGAACTAACATTAAAAGGTGATCGGCTTTCTGTTCGCTGTCGCCGGCGTACGCCAAGGTCAGCAACGTGAGCGGGTGGATCTTCATCACTTCGCACAGTTCGGCCAGCTTGTGCAAGGTCGGGCTTTTCAGGTCGCGCTCCAGGGTACTCATGTAGGTGCGGCTAGACACGTCAGAGAACGCTTCCTGGCTCAAGCCGCGCGCCTTCCTGACCGTCTTCAATGCCTTCGCCAGCGAGTAAGTTGTTGCCACCTTGGGTTCCCCACAAATACCAAGATGACACCCCATTGCATCCTATAGAGCTACAATCTATAGTGTTCATTCAATGCCTGTGCTTTTACGGAAATCCGTATCGGCGGGTTCCTGTAGAGCCACGGAACCGCATCCGTGCTTGCGCACGAAGGCGCAAATCCGGTTTCGCGGTTCTGCGCTTCGACGTGGAACCGCGTTCGTGCACCATTGGATTTGTGGGATTGCCGACCATGCCGCAGCCGCTCACCACCGCCCCGGAACGCGCGCAACTGCTCGCCAACGGCGAGGTCCGCGCCGCTGGCCAGGCCATCGACCTGGTGCCCGTGGTGCGGCTGTTCACGCCGGACGCGCATGTGACCTGGCTGCTGGCCGCACTCGATCCCGCCGATGGTGACACCGCCTGGGGCCTCATCGACCTGGGGATCGGCATGCCGACGCAGGGCACCGTCAAGCTGTCCGATCTGGCCAGCATCGTCGGGCCGCGCCAGCAGCCCGTGATGCGCGACCTCCATTTCCGCCCCACGCGCACGCTGTCGGAGTACACCCGGCTGGCCGAGCGCGACGGAGCGATCCCGGACTGAATGCGGCCTACTGTGACTTTTTCAGTCTGGTGTCATACCGGGTAAGTCTCAATCGGGATTCTTGCGGCGTAGCCGCACCAGTCTGATCCAAATAGCCATGATGCGTGGCGCGGGCTGCGGCAGGCTGGCTTGTGCAGCATCCCCGGTCGGGGCGCTGCCGCCGCAGCATTGAGACGAATACCGCAACACATCGGAGCCAATCGGTCTTGACAGCCCCATCCGCCTTTTTAACCCATGACGTTCCGACGAGGGCAATGTAGCGCGTAGTTCTTCCGTGGCGGCGAGTCCTGTTCGCAGGAGGAGGCGTCATGGTCAATCCTCACCACCTCGCGCATTGGTATCCCACTGCCGCATACCTGTATGTCTTTTGGCTGGATGCGCTCGCGCTCGCTTGGGAATACCTGCGCAGGCATCCCGACTACCGGCTCGACTGGCTGCGCCGTCATCGCCGGCCTGGAGACGCGCATCGCTGGGGTTTGCGGCTGCTGGAAGATCCAATGCTGGATGCGCGTGACGCACATCCAGCTTGGCTGCCTGGTCATGCTGCCGTGGTGCAGCTCTACCCCGACGCTGATCCGCCGCAGGATGCCACCGCCTTCGCGTTCTGGCGCATCCCCGGCCACAAGCAATTGCTCCACGACGGCAAAGGTCTGGCGCTGACCGCGCGCAGCCCCGGCCATTGCCTGCGCTTCGCGCTGGCGCCCGGCCTCGAAGACGGCATGGCCGTGGCCTATGCCCGGCGGGGCGGCACTGCCGCGCCTGTGCGCAGTCATGCGCCCGGCGCGACCTTCGCTGCCACCACGCCCAGGCCAACACCCTCCGCGCTGTTGGAGCTGCACACCTTGCAGGCGCTCGACGCGACCCTGGCGGGCGCGTCCTTGCGCGATGTGGGCGAAGGACTGTTCGGTGCCGACGCTGTGGCCGACTGGTACAGCGACGGCGGCCTGCGCTCGAAGGTGCGCCGCCTGGTGCGGCGCGGCGATGCGCTGATGCGCGGCGGCTATCGCCGCCTAGCACAGCTTCCGCTGCTTGAGAAGGGTCGTTTTGATGTGGACGCAAAACGGCCCTGATCGAAAACCCCTCGCTTCTTGAGACTGCCTCCATCCGGTCGCGCTGTGTGGCCGGGCGCTTTCAACCGATGGAGGTTCACACCATGCGTCCCGCTCCCTTGCGGCCTGCAGCCGCTGCCTCAACCGCTGCTGCGCAGCCCCAACGCTATCTCACCAACGACGAAGCCGCCGAGTACCTGCGGCTGTCGCCGCGCACGCTGGAAAAGCAGCGCGTGATCGGCGGCGGCCCTCGCTTTCGCAAGTTCGGCCGGCGCGTCATGTACGCCGTGGCCGACCTCGATGCCTGGGCCGCCGACCGCAGCTTCGAGACGACTTCCGATCCCGAATACGCCGAGCACCACTCGGCCGACAGCCGTGCGCGCTGATCGGCGGCGCGCGGCAGGCCATCGCCATGTCCAGCACCGCGTTGCCGTCCCGGCAGCGGCCGATGCAGGAGCGCGAACAGCTCGACCTGTTCCGCGCCTTGCCCGGCGACATGGCGCCGCGCGACAGCCAGGATTTGATGGCCTATCCGTTCTTCTCGCTCGGCAAGTCCAAGCGGGTCAAGCCCATCGACTTCCGTGCGGGCAACGTGACGATCCGCGTGGAAGGCACGCAGGAGCACGGCATCGCCACGATTTGGGATGCGGACGTGCTGATATGGGCGGCCTCGCAGATCGTGGAGGCGAAGGACGCAGGCTTGCGCCCGTCGCGGCTGATGCGCGCTACGCCCTACGAGATCCTGCGCTTCATCGGGCGCGGCAAGTCGCTGCGCGACTACCAGCGCCTGAAGGCCGCGCTGGATCGCCTGCAATCGACCACCGTGGCCACGTCCATCCGCGAGACGACCGGGCGACGCCTACACCGCTTCTCGTGGATCAACGAATGGAAGGAGCTGGCCGATCAAAGCGGCACGCCGTTGGGTATCGAGCTGATCCTGCCGGACTGGTTCTATGCCGGCGTGCTCGACGCCGCCCTGGTGCTGACGATCGACCCTCTGTACTTTCGGCTGACCGGCGGCATCGAGCGGTGGCTATACCGGCTGGTGCGCAAGCACGGCGGCAAGCAGGCATACGGCTGGCAGTTCGACTTTCGCTATCTGCACCAGAAATCGGGCAGCACCGCGAAGCCTTACGACTTCGCCTGCGACCTGCGCGCGCTCGTCGCGCGGCAGTCGCTGCCCGGCTACGTGTTGGGAATCGAGCGGATGCCGGACGACGGAACGGAATTGCTGACCTTCCGGCCCGTGCCGCAGACGGCACGGGGATAACTCCGGGAGAGCCTGTGAATGGTGTCGTGCTATCAGGCGTGCCGGGTATCGTGCTATCAGGCGTGGGACTATCGTGCTATCAGGCGTGCCGATCGGCCGAAAACCCGCGCCAGCATTGGGTTTGCGCGCCCTCTAACTTCCCTAACTTAATTTCTCTAACTTTTAGTAGGGAAACGCCGCTGCGGTGGATAACCACCACGCGGCCACAAGCGCAGCAGCAAAAGCCCGGCTTTCCAACACGGAGGGCCGCGCCATGATTGTCGCTCTGCTCAACCAGAAAGGCGGCGTCGGCAAGACCACGCTCGCCACCCACATCGCTGGCGAGCTGGCGATGCGCGGCCAGCACGTCGTTCTGCTGGATGCTGACCCGCAAGGCTCATCGCTGGACTGGACGCAGCGCAGAAGCCAGCAAGGCTTGCCACGGCTGTTCAGCGCCGTGGGACTGGCACGCGAAACGCTGCATCAGGAAGCACCAGAACTCGCCAGGCGGGCCGATCACGTCGTCATCGACGGCCCGCCGCGCATCGCGGCGCTGGCGCGCTCCGCACTGCTGGCGGCAGAGCGCGTGCTGATTCCCGTGCAGCCCAGCCCCTACGACCTGTGGGCTAGCGCCGAGATGGTGGCACTGATCCGCGAGGCGCAGGTGTTTCGGCCGCTGCTCGCCGCAGCCTTCGTCATCAATCGGCGCGTCAGCACCACCGTGATCGGACGCGAGGCACGCGGCGCGCTCGCCGAGCAGCCGCTGCCTGCGCTGCGCGCCGAGGTTCGTCAGCGCATCGTATTCGCCGACAGCGTGGCCGCCGGCCGGCTCGCCCGCGAGACGGCGCCGGATAGCGCTGCCGCGCGCGAAATCACCGCGCTGGTGGACGAACTGCTGCGGTGGCCGGCATGACAGCGAAGCCAGCACCACGCACCAAGCGCGTCGGTATTGGCGCGCGTCCGCCCGCGAATCCACAGGCCGAGGCGTGGATTCGCCAAGGCGACGCCGATGCGCTGAACAAAGGCGACCTCTACACGGCCCGCCTGACCCTCGACATCACGCCCGCGATGCGGGCGCACATCAAGGTTTCGGCTTTCACGCAAGGCGTGACCGTGGCCGACCTGCTGCGCGGCCTGCTGGAGCGGGAGTTTCCAGAACACCGCAGGGAGAACACCCCATGACCGCATCCGCTTCGCCTGCCGCTGGCGCGGCCACGGCTGCGCTCGCAGCACCTTCCGGCCGGCCTGCCAGCGCGCCGCTGACGCGCGTGGCACTGGCCTACATCGAACTGCGCTTCAAGATCTACCTGCGCTTCGGTGAACCCGCGCGCACGCACCAGCTCGACCGCTGGCGGCGCTGCGCGGTGTTCCTGCCGGGCGCCATGTTGTGCCGTATCCGCTGGCAGGCCAACGACTACGGCACCGTGCGCTGGCAGCTCATGGTCATGCAGGCTTGCACGCCGCTGGATGCGGCGCAGCGCATCCCTGGCGTGCAGCCGGGCGCGCGCCTGCTGCTGCACGCCGAGGGCGAAAACCATGTGCGCGGCGTGTTGGCACGCATCGACGCCATCGAGGCGCTGGGCATCGCGCCCGTCGCCGTCTCGCCCGCGTACTGGCGCACGCTTGCCAACCGACTCGCTGCGCGCCTGCCGCTGCCCGAATACACCGCCGAGCGGCACGCCGCATGGCTGATCGGGAAAGAACTGCCATGACCGCCGTTTCCACTGACGGCACCGCATCGCGTCCTCGCTCGCCCCGCGCACGTTGGCGCGCTCGCATCGTGCTGGCGGGCTTCGCCGCCGTCGGCCTTGCTGCGCTGGCCTGGGCGGCGTTCGTGCAGCCGCTGCCGCGCCTGATCTACAACCCGTCCGACAGCGTGCCGGTCGGCTGGTATCGCGTGCAGCCGCTTGACCATCGGGCCGCCTTGCTGCCACGTTCCTTGTCCGTGGGCAGCATCGTCCTGACCAGATTGCCTGCCGACGCTGCCGCGCTCGCCGCGCAGCGCGGCTACCTGCCATCGCACATCCCGCTGCTCAAACGTGTGGGCGCGGTCGCGCCGCAACACGTCTGCATCGTCGCCGGTCAGGTACGCATCGACGGCGTGCCTGCGGCCGCCGCGCTGCCTGCCGATCGGCTGGGCCGACCGCTGCCATCCTGGCCGCATTGCCGGCCACTGGCCGAGGGCGAACTGTTCCTGTTGAGTGTCACCAATCCGGCGTCGTTCGACAGCCGCTATTTCGGGCCGGTCAGCGCATCCGCCGTGATCGGCGTCGCGCATCCGGTTTGGCTGGAGACACGCCCATGATGGCCGCCGATTTGCTGCACGTTGCCGTGCCTCTCATCGTGCCATCAGGCATGTCGTCCCGGTTGCTGCCGCCGTGTCGTCGCGCGTGCAGCGCGAGCGCATCCGCGCCGCGCTTCGCGCAACATCCGGCGCAGCCGTCCAACGTGCAGGCGTCTTGCCTTGAACACGCCCGGCCTGCGGCCATTGGCGCGTTCGCCGACGGGCTGGCTGCAAGCAGCACAGCGCCGCCGGGCCGCCGACACCCGGAACGACAGCGAAGGGCAAAGGCGGAAGGCAAGACAAAAGGGGGCGGCACCTGTCGGCCCGCAAAGCCAGTCTGCACGTGGGGGTGGCGCGGCACGGAGCGGTTTCGCCGCCGTGCCGCTTGGGGCGCGAGGCCCGCGCCGATGCAAGCATGTCCGCGTGCTTCGCACGCCCGGACACGCCATAGCTTGCAGGGAGCGCAGCCATGACCAAACGCCGCGACGATGATTTCCGCGTCCGCCCCAGTGCACCGAAGAACCGGGGCCAGGGCTTCGTCTCCGAGGTGCTCAAGCAGGCGGGCAAGGCCAGCGGCGGCAAGTCCACGGTGCGCCGTCCTGGTGGCAGTGGCAAGGGCGCCGGCACCGGCCAGCGGCCCGGCTCGCGCCTGGGGCGCGGCCACACGGCGGCGCGCTTCGCGGGCGCGAAGCTCACGCCCATGTCGCGGCGCGTGACCATCAAGACGCTGCTGGTCAACCAGCAGCGGGCCAGTCCGCAGTCGCTCGCCAAGCACCTGCGCTACATCGAGCGCGACGGCGTGGGCCGCGATGGCGAGCCGGGCCAAGCCTACGGGCCGCAGACCGATGCCGCCGACCTCGACGCCTTCAGGGAACGCTGCGCTGACGACCGGCACCATTTCCGCTTCATCCTCTCGCCCGAGGATGGCGCCGAGCTGGAAGACCTGCGTACCTATACGCGGCACCTCATGGGCCGGATGGAAGCCGACCTAGGCACGCGCCTCGATTGGGTGGCCGTCAACCACTGGAACACCGACAACCCGCATACGCACATCGTCGTGCGCGGACGCGACGACACCGGCAAAGACCTCATCATCGCTGGCGACTACATCGCCGATGGCTTCCGCCATCGCGCCGCCGAACTGGCAACCGAATGGCTGGGGCCGCGCACCGAACTGGAGATCCAGCAGACCTTGCAGCGCGAGGTGGAGCAAGAGCGGTGGACTAGCCTCGACCGCACGTTGCAGCGCGAGGCCGGCGAGGATGGTCGGGTGCAGATCGAACGGTTCAACGAACCCCGGCTGCAACGCCAGCGCCTGCTGCTGATCGGCCGCCTGCAACGCTTGCAGCGCCTGGGCCTGGCCGACGAGATGCAGCCCGGCACCTGGGCCGTCCATGCCGACGCGGAAAAGACCCTGCGCGCCCTGGGCGAGCGCGGCGACATCATCCGCACCATGCAGCGGGCCATGCGCGGCGAGACGCGCGAGTTGGAGGTGTTCGAGCCTGGGGACGATGGCCGAGCCATCCTCGGGCGCGTGGCCGCCAAGGGCCTGGCCGACGAGCTGCGCGACCGGGGCTATCTGGTCATCGACGGGGTGGACGGCAAGGCCCACTATGTCGCGCTCAACGCCCGCGACGAACTGGCGAACTATCCGGCCGGCGCCGTGGTGGAGGTGAAGGGATCGGCCGACGTGCGCGCGGCCGACCGCAACATCGCTGCGCTGGCAAGCGGTGGCCTGTACCGCACCGATCATCACCTTGCCGTGGTGCAAGGTCAGGCCGTTCCTGGCCGCGATCCGCAAGAGGTTGTAGCCGCCCACGTTCGACGGCTGGAAGCCCTGCGCCGCGCCGGCGTCGTGGAGCGCGTGGCCGAAGGGCTATGGAAGGTGCCGGACGACCTGCCCGAGCGTGGTCGCCAGTACGACGCGCAGCGCCTGGGCGGCGTGGCAGTGGAGCTGAAATCGCACCTGCCCATCGAGCGACAGGCGCGCGTGATCGGGGCCACCTGGCTCGACCAGCAGTTGATCGGTGGTGGTTCGGGCCTGGGCGATCTGGGCTTTGGCGGCGAAGCCAAGCAGGCGATGCAGCAGCGCGCCGATTTCCTGGCCGAACAGGGTTTGGCCGAGCGGCGCGGGCAGCGCGTGATCTTGGCGCGCAACCTGCTGGGCACGTTACGCAACCGGGAACTGGCGCAGGCCGCCAAGGACATTGCCGTCGAAACTGGTCTGGAGCATCGCCCGGTAGCCGATGCGCAGCGCGTGGCCGGCATCTATCGGCGCAGCGTGATGCTCGCCAGTGGGCGCTACGCCATGCTTGATGACGGCCTGGGGTTCAGCCTGGTGCCGTGGAAGCCGGTGATAGAGCAGCGACTGGGGCAGCAGATCGCGGCGACTATGCGCGGCGGCGTTGTGTCGTGGGATGTGGTGCGGGGACGTGGGATGTCGATCGGCTGAAACCACCTCAAGAGAAAGTTCATCACGACGTCTCCGTGGCATATCGTCAGGCAGTGCTGTCGGCACACTTCGTGGTCGGCACAGGGCTCGCGCGCCTGACTCACGGGCTCAGTAAATCACCTGGTTTGCCGGTGCCATCAAGAGCTGCGCGCTGCGCATGGTCGAGCAGTGCTTCACGATTCCAGCCGGCCACGGTCGCTGCGGCATCCACCGCATGCGCCCAGGTGCAGCGGTTGGCGAACAGCATGCCGGCAACATCGAAGGTACCGCCGCGGCTGATGTAGCCGAGGGCGTGCGTCCTGGCGGGGCCGCTGTCGATGCGGCGCAGGATGCCGAGCATGGGTTCGGGGCGGGTGTGAGTGAGGATCACGCGCGGCAGGCCCGGCGGGAACAGTGCGTTGACAGTGGCGTCGTCATCGACGAATTCGGCTTCCATGGCGTCGCGCGGGATGCGCAGGCGGCCGGGTTCCAGGATGACGGTGACGCAGGCGCACCTGTCTAGCTCGGCAAGGTGCTGCTGCGCCTTGATGGCCTCGTCGAGCTGGTAGGCGCCCAGCGCGATGAGCTGCACCTCAGCCTTGGCAGGGTCGCCGATCAGATGGGCGGCACCGTCACGGATCAGGCGTTGCGCCGATTCGGCGTCGAAGCGGTTTTCCACGTCGCGCTTGGAGACGATCAGGCAGGCCAGTTGGCCGCGTCCGGCATAGACGTCGCGCAGCGCAGCGGCGGCGGTGTTGCCATCCACCGGGAACAGTACGCGCGAGGTGTCCGACATCTCGCCCAGCAGGGCTTCGCCGATGGTCGGGTCTTGATGCGACTGTTCGTTCTTGGCGTTTTCCCAGGTGTGCGAGGTGACGATGAGCGGCACCGACCGCCAGCCGGCTGGTCGGCCGACCTGACGCTGGTGGCGGGCGAAGATTATTTCCTGCCGCATCAGGCCGAGCATCTTCACGGCGAACGCTTCGTAGCTGACGATCAGGTTCAGCCCGCCCTTGTTGCCGAGTGCGGCGGCGGCCACAGCTTCTTCGTTGAGCGCGGTGATGATGGCGCCGTGCAGGTCCTCGGGCACGCCGGGTTCGGGCTCGTTGACGCGGTGCTTGAGCAGCGCCAGCGTGCTGCCCATCTTGTTGCTGGCCAATTCGTCAGGGTTGCCGATGCGCATGCGCATCTCAGGATTGGCCTTGGCGAATTCTACGAACCACTGGTCCAGCGCCGTCATCGCACTGCCTTTGCTGCCAGGTGTTTCCCAGCACGGTTCGGGCAGCTTGGGCGCGGCGGGATGGCGGTGCGCCATCGGATGCGCGCTTTCCAGCGGACGTTGCTGGGTGGCGTGGGTCGCGAAGGCGGCGAGCGCGGCGTCGAGTTCGGCCGGCGCAACGAACAGCGCAGCCGCGCTTTCGTTGAACAGCTCACGCATGGCGGCATCGGTGTGAGGGTTGCCGCCCAGCGGCAGGTTGTGCGCGACGTTGCTTCCTGCGCCGGGGAAGCCGAAGCCCTTCTCGGTATCGGCGATCACGTAGGGCAGAGGCGCCGGATAGCGGCGATCCGGATCGGCGGCGAAGGCGCGCAGTGCGTCCTCGGATTCGATGATCGCCCAAGCGATTGCGGCCGGGTCGCGGCCATCGACGATCACCGGCTCGAAGCCGTTGTGACGCACGTCTTCGGCCAGCCATTGCGCACCGCCCTCCTGCATGATCTGGGTGCGCTGCTCGATGCGGCGGCCGTTGAGGATCATCACCGGCACGGCGAAGCCGCTGTCCTGCGCGCGCCACCAGCGCGGCGCCCAGTCCGGGCCGCGCTGTTCCTCGAAGGCACCATCGCTGAGAAAGGCGACCAGCGATTCGCCAGGCAGCGGCATGTGGATGTATTGCAGTTCGGCAAAGCCGAGATAACCGCCTTCGGAAACGGCCCCGGCGGTGTTGGGGCCGGCATGGCTGCCCAGCGGTACCGCCGGCAGGCCCTGCGCATCGATGGCGTAGGAATAGAAATCGGCGCACAGGCGCGACAGGCCTTCCTCGCTGCGGTCGTAGCGACCCCGCTGCGCGGGCGAGACGTCGCCGGTCAGCGCATTGACGGCTTCGATGGCGGCGACGCAATGGCCTTGGCCCATGATCCAGCCGCGCGTGCTACCGGTGAGCGCGTTGGCGAGCAGGTAGCCGACGAAGGCCAGCACCATGTTCAGTGAGCCGCCGGTGTGGCCTTCGGGCGTTGGCTTGAAGTCCTCGGCTGACAGCACCGCGCCGGAAAGATCGATGCGGCGCGCATAGGTCATGTGCGCGACCACGTTCATGGCCACGCAGCCCAGGCGGTCGGCGGCGGCAAGCAGGGTGTAGGCCGTTGCTTCGTCTGCAACGCGGCCGTCAGCGATCAAGCGAGCCACCAGCGCCTCGACACGTGCGGCGGTCTCGTCGCGATGGACGATGGGGCCGTGGCCGGTCAGCCAGCGCTGGCGGAGGGTGGAAGCGGTGGTCATGTGATTTTCCTTCTTTGGTGCCGACGAATCCCTATGTGGCTACAGAGTCCGTTGAGCTGAGCGCGCTCGGCCTGACTGGGACATCACGCAGCGGTCATCAATTCCTGCGTATAGCGTGCTGCGACCCATTCCTCGTTGGTAGGCTCCACCGCGACCAGTACCCGGCTGTCGGTGGTGGAGATGACTGGGGCATCAATGGCGTTGGCATCCGTATCCAGTTTGATGTCGAGAAAGGCCAGGTCGCGGCAGACGCGCTCGCGCACGAAGGCGTTGTGCTCACCGACGCCGGCAGTGAACACGAACAGATCCAGGCCGCCAAGGACTGCGACCAGCGCGCCAATCTCGCGCACGATGCGGCGCACGTAGAGCGCTAACGCGATGCGGGCTCGTTCGCCGGCTTCGCCAGGATCAGCCTCGTGCATCACCACGACGCGCGGTTCGGCCGAAATTCCGGAAACACCGAGCAGGCCGGACTGGTTGTAAAGCGTGCGGCCCACTTCTTCCAGCGAGAGTTTTTCGATCTCCATCAGGTAGATCAAGGCACCCGGATCGAGCGAACCTGTGCGGGTGCCCATCATCAGGCCGTCGAGTGCGGAAAAGCCCATCGTGGTGGCGACGCTTTGCAGGTTCTGCATCGCGCACAGGCTGGCCCCGCTGCCGAGATGCGCGACGAGGGTGCGGCCGCGTGCCAGATCGCCGTGGCGCTCGGGGAGAACGTGGCTCATGTAGTCGTACGAAAGGCCGTGGAAGCCGTAACGGCGCAGACCGCGTTCCCAGGCCGAGTACGGCAGCGGCAGGATCTGCTCCACCTTTGGCACCGTGCGGTGAAAGGCTGTATCGAAGCACGCTACCTGAACAATTCCGGGCCACTGCTCGAACAGCAAACTCATGGCCTTCAGAGGAAAGGGTTGGTGCAGCGGCGCCAAAGGAATCAAGGCCCGCAGCTCCGCGATGGTGCCAGCGGTCACCAGGGTTGGCTCGAAGTACCTGCTGCCGCCATGAACGACACGATGCGCGATGGCCACAATGCGGCGGCCATCGAGTCGGGCCACGATGCGCGCTTGAATCAACGCCAGAGCGGCGGTGTGAGGGTGTTCGTGATCCAGATGGATGCGCTGCTGTGCAGTGCCACTGTCGCTGTATTCAGGCACAAGCCCAGTAATCCCTTGCACCTTGCCGTGCCAGAACGGCTTGCGCGGCAACGGGCGCGCCTGTGCATCGAACAAGGCGAACTTGATGCTTGAGGAGCCGCAATTGAGTACCAGGATGAGGCTCGGCTGTGAGTTGCTCATCGTGACGCTCCCAATCGTGATGTCCCATACAAACCGGTCTGGGACAAATGCGTGTCAGCGACTCTCATAAAATTGCTTCATGAACGATTGTCGGAAGCTTTGGTGGCAAGCGAGGCAGCTTTGTTGCGTCTTGGAGAATGCCGCGATCACGGCCTGGCCGTCACCGCGTTTGGCGGCATCCCCCATGGAGCTCGCAGCGTCATGGACCTGTCCATCGAAACCCCGAAACTTGCCGGCGTCCGAGCCAAGCCAGCCAAGAATGCGCATCTTTTCGCCCAGGGGCGGTTCGGCATGCTTGGCAATTTTTGGCGCCAACTCGGCGACCAACGTCCATTCCTCCTTGGAAATCGCGCCGGTGACGGCTTGCATGTCACGGCCAAGCTTCTCCATGACGCTGCGAAGCGCCATCGGCTTTGCGGCCTCGGCGGACTGCGCACCAAGCCCCGTGGCGGCGGTAGCCAAGGCTACTGATAAGGCGATCGTCAAAAGCTGTCGATGGTTCAAGAGGTGACTCACGAGGTTCTCCATTGAGGTTGTTGGTGAATGCTTCGCAGACGAGCGCATGACTTCGGGCTTTCAAAATTCCATGCTCAGCGCAATCGATCCGAAGGCGTGATGGCCGATCTGCTGGTCGAACTCGCGGGTTCTCCAGACGCGCATCACGGCAAGCCGCACGCCATGCCCGGCAACAATCCATTGGCTGCTGATGCCAATGGCTGCCTGAGCGACCCAGGGTCGTCGACTGACGTGGTGGCTGTGCCGAAACAGATTCCCGTCGAGCGAGAAGTCCCAGGCAACGGCTTTGGCCTCCAGGTTCAGGAATGCATGCGCTCCGGGTTTGGGCGCGCGCGCCGATTGCGGCTCGGTCCTGCGCAGGTCGGAAACGCCCGAGGGCGGGCGGTTCTCAGCGCCGGGTCGAATCGGATAGCTACCGAAATCGTTCGGAATGTTCCAGCCCGCACGCAATTCCACGCCGGTACTGGCTGCGGTTTCAATGTTTCCGATCCGCAGGGCATAGCTGCCGATCACGTCGCCGCTCCATCCCGGCCGGACGGCACCCTCCGTGTACGACTTGAACTTGCGCTCCATGGCCATCTGGAACGCGGGTTCGTTGCGCAACTGGTTGTCCCAGCCGCGAAAGCGATCGATGCCCCGCACCCGATGCACCAGATCCTGTGATTGCTCCGCCAACGACCAAGGGCCAATCACGCCCAGGGTCAGTTCGCGCACGTCAAGCATTTCGTAGCTGGCGGCCTGTGGTTGGACGCGGCGATTCCATGCCAAGCCCAGGTACAGCAGGCCGGCGTACGGGCGATCGTCGGAAATCAGATCGGTGCGCGTCTTGTCCTCGGGCGTGTACATGGACTGGCCGAAGCGCACGACGATGTTTTGCGATGCCGACCGGGCTCCAGAGTCCCGCCAGAACTCGGGATCAGCCCAGCCGATGAAGCGGGTATACCAGGCAATCGGTTGGGGCAGACATTCCGGGCGGAGCGCGCCTTGCAGATCGCGCGAAACCACGCTCAACGCCACGCCATTGGTGTAGTTGCGGTCGGTACCGGTGAACAAATCGTTCTCCAGGCGCAGGGTGCCTCCTCTCCAGTGCAGGGACTGCTCTGGCAGGCAGCGGGAAGAATCAGCTGAGGGTGTGAGTTCCGTGCCATGGGCGGCAACCGGACCGAGCACCGCGCAGGCAACCATCAGCGTGACACTGCGCACCGGCCGCCGCGCATTGGCCTTGGGCAGGCGCGCGTGACGGCTGCCGATGCGCATCATGATGGCGTACCGTCTGTTGCCCTATCGATGTAAAAGCGTTCCAGGGCGCCAATGATTTCTTCGGCTGTGTCCACGCAGGTAAACAAGTCGAGATCGGATGGTGATACGTAGCCTTCGTCGAGCAGAAGGTCGAAATCAACAGCCCGGCGCCAGAAGATGCGACCGACCAGAACCACCGGAATCCGCTGCATCTTGCCGGTTTGGATCAAAGTCAACACTTCGAATAATTCATCGAGCGTGCCGAAGCCGCCCGGAAAGGTCACCAGACCACGCGCATGCATCAGGAAATGCATCTTGCGCAGCGCGAAATAGTGGAACCGGAACGCCAGCTCCGGACACATGTAGGAGTTCGGGGTTTGTTCGTGCGGCAACGTGATGTTGAGCCCGATCGAGCGAGCCCCGGCATCGAAAGCACCGCGATTGGCTGCCTCCATGATGCCTGGCCCGCCACCGGTGATGACGACGAAATCGCACCGCTCCTGTTGCTGGAAGCGCTTGGAAATCAGGTGGGCGAAGCGCTGTGCCTCTTCGTAGTAGCGCGCCTGTTCCACGCGGCGGCGGGCTCGGGAGAGCTCTTGTGTCAGCTTGGAATTCTGCGGCGTGGTGCGCGCCTGCTGCTCCAGCGCGTCAAGGCGGGCGGTGGCCGTCTCGGCGTCGCTGACGCGTGCACTGCCGAAGACCACCACCGTCGAATGGACGCCTTGTTCGTGCAGGATGCGCTCGGGCTTGAGCAGCTCAAGCTGCAGGCGCAATGGCCGAAGCTCTTCCTGGCCAAGCAAATCGATGTCTTCGTACGCAAGACGGTACGTAGGTGAATCGAGGATGGCGCGCAGGCGCTCGTCAGGATCAGCGGATGGGGTCATCGCTCGATCGCCAGAAAATCCGGCCAGGGCACCACCTGGCCATGTTCAGGCACCGAGACCTGCCAGCCAAGCTGCTGTTGCAGGAGTTCCGCAAAATTCTGCGCAGCGGACGGCTCCCCATGCACCACGAAGGTTTGCTCCGGGGCTTGCTTGAAGCCGCGGGCCCAGGCCATCAGGGCCGGTTGGTCGGCGTGCGCCGAGAGCCCATCGACACTGTGGATCGCCGCGCGCACCGGAATGTCGTCGCCGAAGATGCGCACGCGTTGAGCGCCATCGACCAGTTGACGGCCAAGTGTTCCCTGCGCCTGGAAGCCGGAGAACAGGACACTGCATTCCTTGCGCGGCAAATTGTGGCGCAGGTGGTGCCGGATGCGCCCCGCATCGCACATGCCGCTGGCGGAAATGATGATGGCGCCCGAACGAATCTGGTTCAGCGCCATGGACTCTTCGGCACTTTCCGTGAAATGCAGATACGGCAGGTTTTCGCCGCGCGCGTGCCATCCTGCCAGGCGCTTTGCCTGCTCATCGAACAGCTCAAGGTGCTCGCGTGTGATGCGCGTGGCTTCCGTGGCCATAGGCGAATCAACGAATACCTTCGGTTGCCGCAGTCGCCCCTCGCTGGTGAGACGGTGCAGGTGGTAGAGGACTTCCTGGGTTCGACCGACCGCGAAGGCCGGCACGATGACGTTGCCACCGCGCTCGAACAGGGTTTTCTCGACGATGCCGATCATCTCCTCTTCGGTGGCCGAGAGGTCCTTGTGCTGGCGGTTGCCATAGGTGGACTCGATGACGAGGATGTCGGCGTCCTCGATGGGTGTCGGGTCGCGCAATATCGGGCGTCCCGGCTGGCCAAGGTCGCCACTGAATACCAGTTTCGTCGGGTAGCCATACTCGGTGACCCAGACTTCGATAATGGCCGATCCGAGGATGTGTCCGGCATCGCGAAAGCGTGCGCGCACCCCGACACGGGGCGCGAACTCCCGGTCGTATTCGATGCCTCGTACTTGTTGCAGGCATTCGCGCGCATCCTGCAGCGTGTACAGCGGCGGCAGCGCATCCTCTCCACGGGATCTTTTGGCACTGCGTTTTGCATCGCTCTCCTGGATGTGTGCGCTATCGGGCAGCATCACGCCCAGCAGATCAACCGTAGCGGGAGTGGCGTAGATGGCTCCTTTGAACCCAGCGCGCGTGAGTTTGGGCAACAGTCCGCTATGGTCGATATGGGCATGGGTCAGGAGCACGAAGTCGATCGACGCCGGATCGAACGTGAACGGCTCGCGATTGCGCGCCGCCGCCGTGCGCCCGCCCTGAACCATGCCGCAATCCACCAGGAAGCGCAGGTTGAGCGCCTCCACCAGGAAGCACGATCCGGTGACTTCACGCGCAGCGCCCAGAAAGTTCAGTTTCATAGGATGCTCACTCGGGTTATTTCTTTTGCATCGGGCAGGTGCTCACGCCGAGCAGGCGGTAACCTAGGCAGCGACCCGCCAGGCCGGTGATCAACGGCATGATTCCAATGAGCCCCAGCCAGCGCCACGGTGAATCCAGCCACAACGGCAAGCTGAGCAGGATCAGGCCGATGACGACGCGCGCGATGCGGTCGAGATTTCCTACGTTGATTTGCATGGTGATCTCCTTTCGTTGAATCAAGGAACTGAGGGTGCTGCGAGCACAGTTGCGATCGGCTTCAGGGCTGGATTCGTGGTTTGCGATGTCATTGCAGGTGCATCCCAGCCACCACCAAGCGCCTTGTACAGCGCCACCAACTGCACCGCGGCGCTGGTATGCGCGCGGGCGGCCGCGGTCTCGGCGTCGTGCAAGCTGCGCTGGGCGGCCAGCAGTTCCACCAGTGCAACATCGCCCGCGGCGTAGCGGGCCTTGGCGTAGCCGTAGCTGGTTCGTGCCGCGTCCAAGGCCATGGCGCGGCGCTCCAATGTGTCCAGCCCGCCGTGATAGTCGCCAAGCGCACGCTCGGCGTCGCCCAGCGCCGCCAGCACCGCCTGCTCATAGGCCAGCGCAGCCTGCTGCTCGGCTGCCTCACGTGCCCGGATTTCAGCGCGCACGCGGCCGCCGTCGAACAGGCGCCAGGAAATCAGCGGCAGGATGGAAAAACGTGAGCTGGATGCATCGAACCAATCGCCCGTGCTGAGCGCCTGAAACCCGCCTCCAACACCGATGGAGAGCTTGGGGAAGAGCTCGGCCGTGGCCACGCCGATGTCAGCGGAACTTGCTGCCAGTCGCCGTTCCGCAGCCAGCACGTCAGGGCGTCGGCGCAGCAGGTCGGCACGCTCGCCCACCGGCAAGGCACGCAGCGTGCACGGTGCCAATGGGCCGTCGAGCAATGCCAGTTCACGCTCGGGCGGGGAGCCTAGCAGCACACCCAGGCCAAGCACCGCGGCGCGCTGGCGTGCCTGGATGTCCGGCAGCAGCGCGTTGACGGCGGTCCACTGCGCGTAGGCCGCCTCTACATCGGCGGCGGATGCGTCGCCCAATGCATGCCGCAGGCGCACCAACTCCAAGGTCTGCTGCAGCGTGTCCAGCGTGGCTTGTTGTGCATGCAGCTCGTATCCAGCGCCAACGGCAGTGAACCAGGTGCGCGCAACCTCGGCCGCGACGCGCATGCGCACACCCTGTGCTTCGACTTCGGTGGCTTGCAGGCGGGCGCTGGCGCCTTCCAGGGCGCGCCGCTTGGCGCCGAACAGATCGGCCTCCCATGCCGCGTCGAAGCCCGCGTCGTAAATGGTCTGGGTGGCGTCAAGGCCAGGGATGGAGCCAACGGGTAAGGGGCCGTTTTCGCTTTGACGGCGCCGGTTGACGCTGGCCCCAGCGCTAACGGTGGGAAGCCGATCTCCCGCCACACGGTCGCGTAGGGCGCGCGCCTCGTCGATGCGTGCCGCGGCTTGGCGCAGATCCAGGTTCTGTGCCAGCGCCGCGCCCATCAGACGGTCAAGGATGGGATCGTCGAGTGCAGACCACCAACGGGCCAGGTCTGCGGACTGCGATTCGCTCGCCAGAGGCAAGGTCCAGCCGTTGCCGATGTCCACCGGAGGCGGCTCGCGGTAGTCGGGGCCCACGGTCGCACAGGCGGTCAGCAGCGCGCAGGACAGGGCCAGCGCGAGCGGGCGCAAGCGCCTGGACGTCGGCTGTGCGGCTGGCGTGCGCGAGGAGAGGTGGCGGGTTTTGGTTTTCATTGCAGGCGTCCTCGGACGAATACGGTGGCCATCGTCAGCGTGGCGAGGGCGATGACCGCCAACGGCCAGAGGCTGGCGAGAATGTCGCCGGGCGGCATGGCCTTGAGGAAGCTGCCTTCGACGATGATGAGGAAGTGGGTCAGTGGAATGGCCTGGGCCATCCATTGCAGGACGAGGGGCATGTTTTCCACCGGCGTCGCAAAGCCTGACATCAGCACCGCCGGCACGCCGATGGCGAACGCACCCAGGATGGCCTGCTGCTGCGTCATGCTGACTGCGGAAATCATCAGGCCGATGCCGACCACCGACAGGATGAACAGCACCAGGCTGGCGAGCAGCAGTGCGAACGAGCCGGTGAACGGAATGCCGAACAGGAACACGCCTGCGCTGATCATGAACAGGCCGAGTAGCGTGCCGATCGCCAGTGCCGGCAACGACTTGGAAATAATGATTTCCGGCGTGGAGGTGGGCGACACCAGCAGCTGGTCGAAGGTTCCAAGCTCGCGCTCGCGCGCGATCGACAGCGAGGTGATGAGCAGCGCGCTGAACAGTGCCAGGATGCCGGTCAAGCCGGGCACGATGAACCAGCGGTAGACCAGGTTCGGGTTGAACCAGTGGCGCACGACCACCGGCGTCGGTGCCTGCGCGTCGGGCACAACCTCGGCGCCGACGTCGGCGGCAATGGTGGACAGGTAGGCCACGGTGATCTGGCCCGAGTTGCTGCGGCGGCCATCGACCACCACCTGTGCCTTGCCACTGCCACCGGCGGCGATGGTGCGCGAGAAGTCCACCGGAATGGCGAGTGCGGCGATGACCTCGCCCCGGTCGATCATCTCGTGCAACTGCCGCTGGCTGTCCACATGCCGGACGTGGGTGACGAAGCGGGCGCTGTCCAGGCGCTGCACCAGTTCGTGCGACCAGCGTCCGGCGTCCTGGTTGTAGACGGCGATGTCGACGTTGCGCACTTCCAGCGTCGCGGCAAAGGCGAATACCAGCAATTGCAGGATGGGCGGCACGAACACCACCATGCGGCTGCGCGGGTCGCGCAGCACGCTCAGCACTTCCTTGATGAATTGGGCGCGCAGGCGGGTGAACGAGAAGGCGGAGGTCAACATGGCTTCACTCCAGGTTCTTGCGCGTGGCGCGCTTGGCGATCATGAAGAACACAGCCCCGATCGCCGCCATGGCTGCCAGATTGGGCAGGAATACGGCCCAGATGTCGCCGGCGAGAAACACGGTTTTGAGCGAGTCGACGAAGTAGCGCGCCGGAACCGCTCGGGTGATGGCGCGGATCGGCGCCGGCATGGCATCGATCTCGTACAAAAAGCCCGACAGCATGAAAGCCGGCAGAAAGCCCGTGAACAGCGCAATCTGCGCCGCCAGGAACTGGTTACGCGCCAGCGACGAGATCAGCAGACCCTGGCCCAGCGCCGGCACCATGAACACGGCGGACAAAAGCAGCAGCGCCGCCAGCGAGCCACGCATCGGGACGCCGAACACGAACACGGCCAGTGCGGCCGCGCCCAGTGTGGACAGCATGCCGAGCACGAAGTACGGCAGCAGCTTGCCGATCAATATCTCCGCCACCGAGGCCGGCGTGGAGAGCACCGCCTCCATGGTGCCGCGCTCCCATTCGCGCGCCACCACCAGCGCGGTCAACATGGTGCCGATGATGGTCATGACGATGGCAATCGCGCCCGGAATCAGCGCGCGCCGGCTTTCCAGCTCGGGGTTGAACCAGTAGCGCGGCTCCAGCACGACGGACTGCGCGGGTGCTGCGACATCCAGCCCGGCGCGCCACGTTTGCACCACGCCGCGGGCGTAGTTTTCGACATAGTTGGCGGTGTTTGGGTAGGAGCCATCGGTGACGATCTGCACCAGCGGCTCGCTGCCGCGCTGGGCCAAGCGTTGTTCGAAATCCTGCGGGATGACGACGTAGCCGCGCAGTGCACCGGAGACGAGCTGTTCGGCCACTTCGCGGCGGTCATGGGCGAAGTGCGTATTCAGGAAGCGGGTACCCGAAAAGGCGGCGGCCAGCGACTGAGCCGACGCACCGGGCGACTCCAGTACGACACCGACACGAACCTCCTTGGCGTCCAGCGACACCGCATAAGCGAACAGCAGCAGCAACACCACCGGCAGCACGAAGGCGATCAACAACGTCGATGGGTCACGCAACGCCTGGTAACTTTCTTTGGTGACCAAGGCCACCAGGCGCCGCAGGTCAAAACGGCGCAAGTCGCCCTGCATCGGGCCAGCGCCGTCCTTGTGTTTCTCAACGACGTTCATGCGGCAACCTCCATCTCACGGTCGGCAGACTCCACCAGGTGAATGAAGGCGTCCTCCATGGTCGGGTCGGGATGTTCGGCATTCGCGGCGGCACGCTTGAGCGCATCGGGCGTGTCGAGCGCGATCAGGCGCGCGCGAGAGAGCATGGCGACGCGGTCGCAGTATTCGGCCTCGTCCATGAAGTGGGTGGTGACCATGATGGTCACGCCCTTGCGCGCCAGGCCGTTGATGTGGGTCCAGAATTCGCGCCGGGTGATCGGATCCACGCCCGAAGTAGGCTCATCCAGGAACAACACGGGAGGCCGATGCATGAGCGAGCAGGCCAGCGCCAGGCGCTGTTTGTGCCCCAGCGGCAGGGAATCTGGCGTGGCGGACAACCAGTCGCCCAGATCGAAGGTTTCGATCATTTCCCCGATGCGCTCGCGCCGGGTGTTGCCCTCCAACCCGTAGACGCCGGCCGAGAACTCCAGGTTCTGCTGCACCGACAGCAGGCCGTAGAGCGAGAATTTCTGCGCCATGTAGCCGAGCCGGCTCTTGGCCGCGCCGGTGGCGCGGCGCAGATCGTGCCCCACCACGTGCGCCTCGCCCGCAGTGGGTTTCAACAGGCCGCACAGCATCTTGAAGGTGGTGGACTTGCCGGCGCCATTGGGGCCGAGCAGACCGAAGATTTCGCCTTTGCGCACCTCGAAGCTGACCTGGTCGGTGGCGGTGAACTCGCCGAAGCGCTTGGTGAGATTGCGGCAGGAGACGGCAATGTCCGAGCCCAGTTCGACCGGTGACAGGCGTTCGGCCAGTGTCGAAGTGCCGCCGGGGCCGCCACCGAGGAGATCGATGAAGGCGTCTTCGAAGCGCGCGGGCACCCGGGCCAGCTGCACTTGGGCACGATCAGCCAGCGACTGGATTTGGCTTGCCTGCGCACCCTCGCGCAGTACCACGCGCACGCCGGCGCCCTGGATCACGCCATCGCTCACGCTCTCCAGATCGAGTGCCTCGGTCAGAACCGCCCGGCGCTCGGCGCCGACGTTTTCCAGGCGGAAGCTGCGGCCTTCGAGCTGCGCGGTCAGTGCTTGCGGCGGGCCATCGAACAAGAGCTGCCCCTGGTTCAGCAACAGCACGCTCTCGCAGCGCTCGGCCTCGTCCAGATAGGCGGTAGACCAGACCACGGCCATGCCCTCATCGGTCAGTGCCTGCACCATGCGCCACAAATCCTGGCGGCTGACCGGGTCAACGCCCACGCCGGGCTCGTCCAGCAGCAGCACCTTGGGCCGCGCCATGAGCGCACAGGCCAGGCCAAGCTTCTGCTTCATGCCGCCGGAGAGCTTGCCGGCCAAGCGCTTCGTAAAAGGTCCCAGCCGCGTGAAGTCCAGCAACTCGGCAAATAGATCGGCATTGCGATCCGCATCCATGCCGCGCAGCTGCGCATACAGGCGCATGTTCTCCATCACCGACAGGTCTTCGTACAGGCCGAAGCGCTGTGGCATGTAGCCGCTGGCCACGTGAATGGCGTCGTTGTCCTTGACCACGTCATAGCCGGCCAGGGTGACGCGGCCGGCATTGGGCACCAGCAGGCCGGTCAGAATCCGCATCAGCGTCGTCTTACCGGCTCCGTCCGGGCCGACCAGACCCGTCAGCCGCCCATAGTGGATATGCGCGCTCAAACTCCGCAGGGCTTGCACCTTGCCGAAATGCTTGTCCACGCCTTCGATGACGACGGCAGCGGCATCGGCGCTCGCGCTTGTCGGCGTGGCAGTCATGGCTGCGTTTGCCTGCATCTCAACGCTCCCCCACGCGCGTGCTGGAGGCTGGTTTGGCATCGACCTCTATCGTCACCGGCATGCCTTGACGCAAGGCGGCGTCGCTGTCGGCTTCGTCAATGACGATGCGCAGGCGATACACCAGATCCGTGCGCAAGTCCGTTGTCTCCACCGTCTTGGGCGTGAATTCGGCGCGCGGCGAGATGAAACCGATCTGGCCGCGATAGACCTTTTCCCCGGAATCGCTCTTGACGTGCACCGCGGTGCCGGGTGCGATGCGGCCCAGATCCCGCTCGCCCACGTAGGCGCGCACGTACACGGGCTTGTCCAGGCTCAGGCTGTAGACCGCACTCTGGCTGGCCACCATGCTGCCGGGTTCACGCACCCGCGCGATGATGGTTCCATCGCTGGGTGCCATGAGTTCGGTGTCCGCCAGGGACGTGGTGGCTTGCGCTGCGGCTGCCTGCGCGGCTGCAAGGCGAGCCTCTGCTGCGGCGATGTCTTCCTTGCGAAAGCCTTCGGCTGCTTGCGATAGGGCGGCCTTGGCTGATTCGACGCCCGCGACGGCTTGATCCCTTACGGTGCGGGCGGCATCGACCGTGCGCTGACTGCTGGCACCCGATGACAGCAGGCCGCTTTGGCGCTGAAAGTTGCGCTCGGCATCAAGGGCGAGCGCCTGCGCTTTCTTAAGCGCCTCGCGCGCCTGTGTGATTTCCTGCGGCCGCAGGCCGCGGCGCAGCTTGGCCAGTTCCGCTTGCGCCACCTGCACCTGGGCCTGCGCCGCTGCAAGGGCTTCTCGATACGGCTGCGCGTCAAGCGTGGCCAGGCGCGCGTCGGCTGTCACGGAATCGCCCTCGTCGAAAGCCATTTGCGTGACGCGCCCGGGCTGGCGGAAAGCCAGTTGAACCTCGCGGATGTCGACGTTGCCGTAGAGGCGCAATGCATCTTGATTGTCAAGGCCGCGCGTGAACCAAAACGCCAGTGCACCGCCAAGAACGAGCAGGGCAACAACAATGATCACGACCCAACGGGCTTTTTTTGTAGGGAGGTTCGGAGTTGTCATGGATGGGTTTCCACTAAAAAAAGATGCTCACTGCTCGCGCGTGGCCGGTGCATTCGCCGTTGATCGACGCCAAGCAATGGCCGCGATGCCGACCCACACCAGCGTGCGCAGCGTCATGGCAATGACCGTGCGCCGCTCCCAGGCGCCGCCGAGCGCCACATGCACTCCGAAGGCCAGGAATACGAGTGCCGTCGCAACTGCGATGGCCATGGCCAGCCATGTGGCCCAGCGCCGACGCATCCACAACCCGACGCCAGCGATGACGTAGGCGAACCCGGCCAGAAAGTTGAACCAAAGCACGAAGGGCACATAGCTTCCGGCCGCGTCACGCCCTGCACCGTCATAAAACAGGACGGCGCCGCCTTCCCGGATGGTCATCAGGCCAAAACCGATGGCAATCAGGGCGATCACACGCATCCAGATGCCGCGCCCGTTGTGTGCTGTCATGTTCATTGCTCCCGGTTCTTCGGAGGGTTTGCTGGATCGTCGTGCCGTTTGAGGACTGGACGGGTGCTTCATGTGCCGCTTTCGATGCCACGGCGATAGATGGCGAACACGGCGGGCGCATCGCGACGAATCCGACTGACCTTGCCGGCCAGCAGGGACTGCATGACCAGCCCCTGGATCGTGCCGATGAACAGCACGGCGGCGGCATCCACGTCCAGATCCGCATCCAGCTCGCCCTGCGCCTTGCCCGCTTCCATCAGGCGGCGCAGGCGCTGCTCGTACTGGCGGATCAGGGTTTGCACCATGCGCTTGGCGAGCGTCTCGCCAGAGCGCTGCAACTCTCCGAACAGCATGCGTGGCACGCCCGGGTGCTTGGACACGAAGTCGATGTGCGTCATGAACATGGCTTCGAGCGCCGCGCCAGGAGATGCGGCGCCTTCGGCCGCCTTGTCCACGCTGACCAGAAGGCGTTCGCCGACCCAGGACATCGTGGCTTCCACGATGGTTTCCTTGTTGGGGAAGTGACGAAACAACGCGCCCTGCGTCAAGCCCATTCGGTCGGCAATCGCGGTGGTCGTGATCTCGGCCGGGTTTTGTTCGGCTGCCAGATCGACCACGGCTTGCACTGTGGCTGCGCGCCGATCTTCGGCGGACAGGTACTGGGGGCGTTGGCTCACGATTCAGACTCCATGTAGTAAGTGACTTATAACTATCTTAGCACGCAAAATCACCATGACGCAAGATCGGAAACTTTGCGGGTGAGGCAGGACTGCGGACCCTTTCATATGAAGAACGGATCGGTCAACTTGATGCAACTCAAGAAGCTGGATCGCTTACAAGGCAGATCGGAAGATGCGTGATCGTTGGGCCTGGAGCTTCAGCCGCGGCAGTGATTGCGTTTGTGAAGGATGAAAACGTTTGCGCCCCTGCGGAAGGCTTGCAACTTTTCCTGCAAGCGATAAGATAGTAATATGTTACTCGCTAAATGAAAGGCTGGAAATGAGCAACGTCGCAATACATGGCAGGGCCGATCTGACGCAGCCCGAAGTCTGTCGCCCTGACGCCCTGGATACGCTTGCGAACGCCTGGCGGGCGCGCAGCACGGGTGGGTTGTCGCCGGCGGCTGGCCTGCTGGCTTGGTACGACTGGGCGCTGCACCTGAGCCTTTCGCCAGGCAAGCAACGCAGCTTGATGGAAAAGGGCTTGCACAAACAGCAACGCCTTGCGCGCTATGCCTTGCGTGTTGCCAGTGCGCACGACTGTCCGACCTGTATCGAGCCCCTGGAGCAGGATCGGCGCTTCGCCGCCCCGGCTTGGCAGCAGTGGCCCTTCAACGTGATCCACCAAGGCTTTTTGCTGCAGCAGCAGTGGTGGCACAACGCCACCACGGGCGTGCGTGGCGTGTCGCGCCATCACGAGAACATGGTCACGTTCGCCGGGCGGCAGTGGCTGGACATGTGGTCGCCTTCGAATTTCATCTGGACCAACCCCGAGGTGCTGCACGCCATCACGCAAAGCGGTGGCGCAAACCTGTGGCGCGGCGCCATGAACTTTCTGGAAGATGCAAGACGCCTCGCGCTCGACGATGCGCCTGCAGGGGTCGAAGGGTTCGAGGTGGGCAAGGACGTGGCGATCACTCCAGGCAAGGTGGTGTTTCGAAACCACCTGATCGAGTTGATTCAGTACTCACCCACGACGCCGGATGTGCATGCGGAGCCGGTACTGATCGTGCCCTCCTGGATCATGAAGTACTACATCCTCGACCTGTCGCCGCACAACTCGATGGTGAAGTACCTGGTCGATCAGGGGCACACGGTGTTCATCCTTTCATGGAAGAACCCGACGGCGGCCGATCGCGACCTCGGTCTGGAGGATTACCGCTGGCTGGGGGTCATGGACGCGTTGGATGCGGTCACGGCCATCGTGCCCGAGCGCAAAGTGCAAGCAGTGGGCTATTGCCTGGGCGGCACCTTGCTCACGATCGCCGCCGCCGCGATGGCGCGCGATGGCGACGAGCGGCTGCAAAGCCTGACGCTGTTGGCGTCGGAGATCGATTTCCGCGAATCGGGCGAGATCGCGCTCTTCATCGACGACAGTCAACTGGCCTGGCTTGAAGCCGGTATGTGGGACAAGGGCTATCTCGACGGCAGGCAGATGGCCGGCGCGTTCCAGATGCTCAACTCGCGCGACCTGATCTGGTCGCGACGGGTGCGTGAATACCTGTTGGGTGAGCGCCAGACCTTCAATGACCTGATGGCCTGGAATGCCGACGTGACGCGCATGCCGTACCGCATGCACAGCGAGTACCTGCGGCGCTTGTATCTGGACAACGACCTGGCCGAGGGGCGCTACCGCGTCGGCGGGAGACCCGTGGCGCTGGCCGACATCGAGGTGCCCATGTTCATCGTCGGCACGGTGCGCGATCACGTCGCTCCCTGGCCATCCGTGTACAAGATGCATCTGCTCAGTGATGCGGAGCTGACCTTCGTGCTGACCAGCGGCGGGCACAACGCCGGCGTCGTCAGCGAGCCAGGGCACCCCCGGCGCAGCTTCCAGATTGCGACCCGTGCCGCTGGCGATCGCTATATCGATCCGCAATTGTGGCGTGCCGAGACCCCGCTGAACGAAGGCTCCTGGTGGCCGGCATGGCAGCAATGGTTGGCCGGGCGCTCGGCCGGGCGCGTCGCTCCGCCTGCCATGGGCGGGACGCAACCACCGCTTGGCGATGCGCCGGGAACCTATGTGGCCATGCGATGACATGGCAAAACGCGTCCACGAACACATCACTCAACTTTCATCGGGTCGTTGCGCAGGCATGGCCCACACCCGCCCCAGAGGGGCACATCACCACCGTGGAGAATTGAAATGAACAACGAACTGCCCATCCAACTCTACAAGGCCAATGCCGAGTTGCAGCTTCAGATCACTCGCTTGCTGCAAGAAAGCGGCCACCACTGGTTCGAAGCCATGCAACAGCTCAGTGCTGGCGGCGTGCTGGAGACCACCTCGCGCATCCAGAACCTCCAACAGGCGGCGGACTGGCAGGCGCTTGCCACCTTGCCATCCGAGGTGTTCTGGCGATTGTGTCAGGGCCGTATGGGCGATACACAGGCGGTCGGCCAGGCTGCTGCCAAGAGCCAGGCGGCATTCGCTGATGGCCTGCGCGAGGCGCTGACGACCTGGCAGGCATCCGTCTCCGAAGTATTCGGCGCCAGCGGTGGCACAGCCTCTTTCGCGCAGTTTTGTCAGCAATGGACGCAGCCCTGGAGCGCGCCAGGCGCCGCGCCTCAGGGCAAGGCCAAAAAGTAAGGAGGTGCACATGAGCAGTTCCGGACGAACCGCCCTGGTCACTGGCGGCAATCGCGGTCTTGGCGCGGCCATTGCCCGCGCCCTGGACGACGCGGGCCACCGCGTCATCATCACGCACACGCCCGGCAACGATAAGGTCGCTGCCTGGCTCGACGCGCAGGACACCAAAGGCTACCGGTTCGTGGCCTACGGCGTCGATGTCGGCGACTGGGAATCGACCCAGGCTTTGGCGCGTCAGATTCAGGCGGACGGCTACCACGTTGACATCCTGGTGAACAACGCCGGCATCACCCGTGACGCGACCTTGCGCAAGATGGACAAATCCGGCTGGGACGCCGTGCTGCGCACCAACCTGGACTCCATGTTCAACGTCACCAAGCCGTTCATCGACCCGATGGTGGAGCTTGGCTGGGGACGCATCATCAATATCTCGTCGATCAACGGCAGCAAGGGCCAGTTCGGCCAGACCAATTACTCGGCGGCCAAGGCCGGCGTGCACGGCTTCACCAAGGCGCTGGCGCAGGAGGTGGCGCGCAAGGGCGTGACGGTCAACACCGTCTCGCCGGGCTACCTGGCCACCGAGATGGTGATGGCGGTGCGTGAGGATGTGCGCCAGAAGATCATCGATGCGATTCCAGTCGGCCGCCTCGGTCATCCGGACGAGATCGCGGCGCTGGTGGCCTTCATCGCCAGTGAGGCTGCCGCCTTCATGACGGGCAGCAACGTGGCGATGAACGGTGGCCAGCACATGTCATGAGTTGGGAGAACCCGCGGCCCTCGCGGGCGGTTTCCGACGCGGCAGTCACCAACTCCTGGAGGAGTTCCATGTATTCCCGATTTCTGGTGCCGCTGGACGGTAGTTCCACATCCTTCCTGGCCCTCGATCATGCGGCAGAACTGGCACGCCTGAGCGGCGCCACCGTGATCTTGCTGCATGTCGTCGAACCAACCCGGCATAGTACGGGCTTCGAGCGTCCCGAGGTCTACATCAAGGATGTCCGCCCACGCTTCCTCGAAGCCGGCCAGGCGTTGCTGGA
Organism: Achromobacter sp. PD1; assembly: GCF_048541815.1. Lineage (NCBI taxonomy): Bacteria > Pseudomonadati > Pseudomonadota > Betaproteobacteria > Burkholderiales > Alcaligenaceae > Achromobacter > Achromobacter sp. PD1. The sequence continues at coordinate 3,027,532 of NZ_CP183349.1, read as the reverse complement.
TGAAGCTGCGAGTCGGCTTCGTCGGAACGGAATTGCCACAGAGACGGTGCTGCTTGAAAGCGGCACCGCACGCGTGTCGGAACAGATCGCACAGCAGGCCGAGGTGAGCGATTGCGACTTGGTCATCCTGGGCACCCATGGGCGTCGCGGCATGAACCGGCTGCTGCTGGGCAGCGATGCAGAGCAAGTGGCGCGCATCGCACCAGTTCCGGTAATGCTGGTGCGCCAGTCGAGCCGAGATGGTGACCAGACACGCTCAGCCGCACGGACGCCAGTCGAGGCCAGCGACAACGCCGGTACGCAACGCCGGCATCCAACTCGCGCAAACAAGCTAAAAAAACCACATGAATGAACAAGCCCCTGAGGGCGTTCGCGCCGATCCTCCAAGTGGTGTCGAGCGTCTTATCGCCCATGTCAAAACCTTGGCCCCGGTTCGCACTGCGGTGGTGCACCCTTGTGACGCGCTCAGCTTGGGCGGTGCCTTGGACGCGCGCGATGCCGGCGTCATCACGCCAGTATTGGTGGCGCCGCTCGGCAAGCTGCGTGCCGTTGCGGCCGACACGGGGTTGGAACTGGGAGACAGCGAGGTCGTCGATGTGCCGCACAGCCACGCTGCAGCGGCCATCGCCGCCCGGCTGGCTGGCAAGGGCGAGGTGCAGGCACTGATGAAAGGCAGCTTGCACAGCGACGAGTACCTGGGTGCCATCCTGGCGCCCGAAGCCTGCCTGCGCACCGAGCGCCGATTGACGCACTGCTACATCATGCAGACGGCCAGCTACCCACGGCCCTTCATCATCACCGACGCCGCCATCAACATCGCTCCAACGCTCGAAATCAAGGCCGACATCGTGCGCAACGCCATCGACTTGGCGCACGCCATCGGCATTGCCGAGCCCAAGGTAGCGATCCTGGCGGCGGTCGAGACCGTCAACCCGCGCATGCTTTCGACCCTGGACGCAGCGGCACTGTGCAAGATGGCCGATCGCGGCCAGATTGCCGGAGGTGTGCTCGACGGGCCGCTGGCCTTTGATAACGCCGTCTCTCCCGATGCCGCGCGCGTCAAGGGCATCAAGTCGAACGTGGCCGGGCAAGCTGACATCTTGGTCGTTCCCGACCTGGAAAGCGGCAACATGCTGACCAAGCAACTGGAATACATGGGCCAAGCCGACAGTGCGGGGATCGTGATGGGCGCGCGTGTGCCGATTGTGCTCACCAGTCGCGCGGACTCGCGCCGCACGCGAATAGCCTCATGCGCCATTGCGCTGATCTTGGCGCATCGTCAGCGTGCTCTTGTTCAGGGCAAAGAGAACCGCGTATGAAATGCAATTTCACGGGTAATGTCGCGCTCGCTTCAGGTGTTGATTCTGCGATGCTGGTACGCAGCTCCCGGTCATGATCCACGTAATCCACGTGATCCTTGCATTTTTCTGGCGATGGTTGATCGTGATCGCTGCCGCGTTTGCGCTCGGTGGTTGCGCGGTTGTCAGTGAATTCAAACCTTCTGTCGCTGTACGCGCGATGACGCCGGATGAATACGTCGCCCTACGACGCGGCGATCTCCTCGGCAAAGGCAAACTCAGCGCCCTGACCGTGCAGACGATTCGCGTTACCGGGCTCGATGAACGGGCCTGCGCAGCGAACGCCTCGCTCACTTGTATCGAGGCGTTGACCATGATGAAGGACTTGGATGGAGAAACCAGGTTGTCGGCACTGGCTGAACTATGGCTGCAGCATGCCATGTCGATCTCGACAACAGTCCCAAACAGTCGCACCGCTTCTACTTCCGCTTGGATCGAGACAGCTCGGCACGCTTACGCGTATCTCTTTTTCACTGGGCGCTCGCCCGGCGAGCGCGCGTTTGAGGAGCGGCAGACGCAGGTGCGCGATTGGTACAACTACGCGGTGCAAAAAACGGTCACGCAATTGTTTGGCCTACAGCACCAAGCACTTCGTGCGCATGCTGGCGGAGCCAAAGCGGTATTCCGCTTGGGTGACTGGGTTTTGCGAGTCGACTTGAACGCCCGGCTGCCCAATGATGCGACCACGCCACGCGAGTTGCTGCCTGCGAACGTTCTGGCATTCCAAGGCCTGCGCGGCATCTATCGCAGGGATGGCTTGGGTGCCGAATTGGTGGCCGTAACGGATGCAGAGCCAATATCACTGAACGACTCAGACGGGTCTCCCGCCGGCAACGAGCGCCCGAGGACATTTCCCGCCTGGAGCGAAATGCCAACGCCCAACGTGACGGTAGTGCTTCGCTTTGATGCACTCACCGTCGATGAGCTGCTTGCCTCGCATGAACTCATCGTCGGTGTGTATGACCCCCTGGTCCAGGACTATTTGCAACTCCACGGCCAACGCGTTCCGCTGGCTGGTAACTTTACGGCTGGCTACGGCTTGTGGTTGGCGCGTTCGGGGTTCAACCAGCAATCCGTGCGAGGGTTGTTTGGGCGTGAGCGTGGCATCGATCACCCGCATCTGTATCTGATGCAGCCGTTCGACCCGCGGCGGCGCATCATCGTGATGATGCATGGATTGGCGAGCAGCCCCGAAGCATGGGTCAACGTTGCCAATGAGCTTCTGGCCGATGAAGAGCTGCGATGCGAATTCCAAGTGTGGGAGGTCTATTACCCCACGAATATGCCTGTACCAGCCAGTCATGCAGCAATCCGCCAAGTTCTGGCGGCCGCTTTGCATCACTTCGACCCTGATGAGGAAACCTTGGCTTCCCACGGGCTGGTGTTGATTGGTCACAGCATGGGAGGAATGCTGGCGCGGCTGATGGTCTCCACGGCTGACCAGCAACTGTGGAAGTGGGCCGCATCGGACCCCAGGATCGATCTGGATCGTCTTGGGAGCACCCGCTCTCAACTTGACCCTCTTTTGCGCTTTCGGCCATTTCCAGGTGTTGATCGCGTGGTATTCGTTGCCACACCGCACCGTGGAACCGTGGTTGCCGGACAAGGACTTGGGCGTTGGGTTGCCGGATTGATCCGCTTGCCATTGACGCTGCTGTCAACCCTCGGCGACGCCTTCCCGGCGCGCGCGGAGACCACGGCACACGCCACGATCTTGCAGAACATCCCCAACAGCATTGACCAACTCGACGAAAACGACCCCTTCGTCAAAGCTACGAGCGAGCTTCCAATCTCGGATCAGGTGGCTTATCACTCGATCGTTGCGAGGCGGCAGGCTAACGGTCCTCTCGCTGAATCGGACGATGGTTTGGTTCCCTATCGAAGCGCGCATCTGGATGGCGCCGAGTCGGAAAAAATCATCGTGTCCGGACACAGCGTGCAGGAAACCGCCGCATCCATCGTCGAAATCCGGCGAATCCTGCGCGAAGATATTTCCAAGCATCGGTTGACAGCCGCTGATTCGTCTTCCGTCCGGGGAGGGAGCTGCCCAGTCCAACGGTGAATTTAGTCATTGATTTTCCGAAGCATAGTAAGTAATATATCACTTACTATGCAGTCTTGGCTGAATCACTTGCATCGCACCTTGGGCATTTTCGGTTTGGAAGGACAGCGTTCTTGGTGTTCTCACATGCGTGGAGCATCCGGCTGCATCCCACGGGACGTGGACGATCTGAAACGCTAGGAAGGGCAGAAGTGGAGTTACGCCACCTTCGATGCTTTACCGCAGTCGCGGAAGAGCTTCATTTTGCTCGGGCTGCTGAACGGTTACACATCGACCAATCGCCGCTATCTCGCACCATCAAGGAGCTGGAGGAAGACCTTGGTGCGCGCCTGTTCGTTCGTACTACCCGCAGCACGCAATTGACCCGTGCGGGTCGATTGCTGTTGGAGCACGTACCGCGCATCTTCGCTGCGCTGGAGCAAGCACGCGATAGCGTCAGGTCTGCCTCCAATGGCTATCACGGGCAATTGCGCATTGCCTTGTCCGATGGCATCACGCCATCCCGCTTGCCGGCGCTACTTGCGCAGTGCCGCGAAGAAGACCCCGAGGTCGAGGTTCGGTTATTTGAAGTTTCGATGGCCCAGCAAATCAAGGGTCTGCACGATGAGCTATACGACGCAGGATTTTCGATGGCCGAAGACGTAGGTGATGGCATCGTGGTCACACCTGCTTGGGAGGATGAGTTGATGGTGGCGGTGCCAGCTCGCCATCCCGTTCTGGCCTTCAAGCAGATTCCGCTGGAGGAGGTTCTGCACTACCCGCTGGTGCTGGGCGACCCGTCGATTTGCGAAGGGCATGCACGTCAGGTCGATCGAATCTTGCGCAAGTACGAACGGGAGCCGCTCATAGTTCAGCACGTTGCCTCTTTTGACCTCATGATGACCTTGGTTTCCGCCGGGCTGGCCTTGGGCTTGGCCGGAGCGGCACACGTTGCGTCCAGCCGTGAGCTTGGTGTAGTGGCTCGGCCGTTGGCGGGTAAACCGCCAATGCTGACGACCTATCTACTGTGTCGGGATACGGAGGCTCCAGAGATGTTGGCCCGATTCATCGACCGGGTAGCCTCCATTGATTCAGCAGAACCTCTGAGCAGTATCGGGAATCCCCGATCCACCCGATGAAAGGATTGGAACCGTGAACAACGTGATGTTGCTGATGCTGGCCGCCACCTTGACTGCATGTGGCCCCTCTCAACCTTCGGAATCCGTGGACACGCTCGTCGCCAATCCCGACCGCATCAAGGAGATTCAGCGCCAATGCAAGGAAGATCGCTCGAAGGTCGGCGACGAACTCTGCTTGCGTGCGGCGGAAGCCGCCAACCGGCGTTTCTTCGGTGATCGGCCTGAGAAAAAATCCAAGTAACTTCCTTGCCGCCGTTTCACAGCACGAAGTTCTCGCTGATACCTCACCACGCCGTAACGCGCTCGCGTCTGTGGTGTTTCTATTGCTTTCGCTTCCGCGCGAAATCTGGCTCTTTCAGCCTCAATCCCCGCCATAACGGCCTTTGACCGGCACTGACCCGGCACCGATCCTGACGCCTGCGGCACGTTCCTGTGCCGCGATTTCCATAAGGAATCAGCGCAGGAGAAATCGGAGGCCAGGTCATGCAAGGGACGAACGTGCTGTTCGGTCAGATCGCCGTCGTATTCGGCACCGTGATCGCCGGCGTGTGGGGCGCCACACAATGGACAGCAGCGGCCCTTGGCTATCAAGTACGCCTTGGCTCGCCCTGGTTCGACTTCCTTGGCACGTCGATCTACCACCCGTGGAAGCTGTTTGAGTGGTGGTTCTTCTTCGGCGCCTATGCGCCGGAGGTCTTCGACACTGGCGGCACCATTGCGGGCGCCAGCGGTATGGCCGCCGTGGGCGTTGCCATCGCCATGTCGGTCTGGCGTTCGCGCCAAGCGCGCCTCGTCACCACCTACGGCTCTGCGCGCTGGGCTAACGCGCAGGACATTCGCAAGGCGGGCCTCACGCAGCCGGCCGGCGTGTTCCTCGGCCAGCACGACCGCCAGTACCTGCGGCATGAAGGTCCGGAACACGTCCTGACCTTCGCGCCTACGCGCTCGGGCAAGGGCGTGGGCCTGGTGGTGCCCACTTTGTTGAGCTGGCTAGCATCGGCCGTCATCCACGACATCAAGGGCGAGAACTGGAGCATCACCGCAGGCTGGCGCTCGCGCTTCTCGCATTGCCTGCTGTTCAACCCGACCGATGCGCAGTCGGCGGCCTACAACCCGCTGCTGGAGGTGCGGCGCGGCGCGCACGAAGTGCGCGACGTGCAGAACATCGCGGACATCCTGGTCGATCCCGAAGGCGCGCTGGAGAAGCGCAACCATTGGGAAAAAACCTCGCACGCGCTGCTGGTCGGCGCCATCCTGCATGTGCTCTACGCGGGCGAGGACAAGACGCTGCGCGGCGTCGCCAACTTCCTCTCCGATCCAGCCAGCCCATTCGAGCTGACCTTGCATCGGATGATGACCACGCCGCATCTCGGCGATGGGACGCATCCGGTCGTGGCCTCGGCTGCGCGCGAAGTGCTCAACAAGTCGGAGAACGAGCGTTCCGGCGTGTTGAGCACCGCCATGTCGTTCCTCGGCCTGTACCGCGATCCCACGGTGGCCGAAGTCACATCGCGCTGTGACTGGCGCATCGCCGACCTGATCGCCGCCGAGCATCCGGTGTCGTTGTATCTGGTGGTTCCGCCTTCGGACATTTCGCGGACGAAGCCGCTCATTCGCCTGATCCTCAACCAGATCGGGCGGCGGCTCACGGAATCACTCGATGGCTCCGACGGCATCGAGCGTCGCCACAAGCTGTTGCTGATGCTCGACGAGTTTCCGGCACTCGGGCGGCTCGATTTCTTCGAGACGGCGCTGGCCTTCATGGCCGGCTACGGCATCCGCAGTTTCCTCATCGCGCAGTCGCTCAACCAGATCGACAAGGCGTATGGGCAGAACCATTCGATCCTCGACAACTGCCATGTGCGCGTGACGTTCGCCACGAACGACGAACGTACCGCCAAACGGATTTCCGAGACGCTGGGCACCGCGACCGAACTGCGCGCGCAGCGCAACTACGCCGGCCACCGGCTGGCGCCGTGGCTGGGGCACCTCATGGTGTCGCGCCAGGAAACGGCCCGTCCGCTGCTGACGCCGGGCGAAGTCATGCAACTGCCACCCGATGAAGCGGTGGTGATGGTCTCCAGTGTGGCGCCGATCAAGGCCAAAAAGCTGCGCTATTACGCGGACGCCAATTTCAAGCGGCGCGTGCTGCCCCCGCCCACGCTGGCGGACGGGCTGTACGCAGACACGCCGCCGTCTCGGCCCGACGACTGGAGCGGGCTGGCGATTCCGTCGGTGCCCGCAGCGTCTGCCACGGCATCTGCCGATGGCCTGGAGAACTTGGGTTCGGCCGACGACGGCGGCCCACGCCGTCAGCCCGAGCTAACTGAGGCCGTCGCCTACGACCCCGGGCTGGCCGCGCCCGTGGCCGACCTTGGGCTGCTCGATGACGACGACGACCTTCCGCTTCCACTTCCTCGCCAGCTCGATCCGGCCATGCAGCGCACGGCCCGGCTGGCATCGCTGAACCCCAACGACGGAATCGACCTATGAGCCAATACCGCCTCAATCTGTTCATCCAGAACGAGCACGCCAAGCGCCTGGACGAGCTGGCCGCCAAGAAAGGCGTGTCCAAGTCGTCCATCGTCGCGGCGGCGCTCGCATCGTGGCTGTCGCCCGGTGCGGCCGACCAGCGCGAAGCGGCGATTGCCAAGCGGCTGGATCGTCTGTCGCGCCAGGCCGAGCGCATGGAGCGCGACCAGAACATCGCCATCGAGACGCTGGCTCTGTTCATCCGCTACTACCTGACCGTGAGCACGCCGGTTCCCGAGGCGCACCAAGACGCGGCACGCGCGCAGGGCAAAGCGCGCTTCGAGCAGTTCACCGAGCAGCTTGGCCGCCACCTGCTGCGGGGCCGCAGCCTGGTGCGCGACGTGGTGGAGGAACTGCATCCCGACCCGATGCGAATGGAGGACGCGGCGGCGGCCACGCAAGCGCAGGAGCGCGCGTCATGAGCGCGGTGCCGAAAATCCCGCCCGAACCACGTTCGTCCGCTGCGACTTCGATGGATCGCCGTATCCAGATGCTGCGCACGGCGATGGGGCCGCTGATCGCCGCCGCGCTCGAAGACCCGGACGTGGTTGAAGTCATGCTGAATCCCGACCGGACGCTATGGGTGGATCGGCTTTCATCAGGCCGTGCGCCGATGGGCGTGGAGATGTCCGAAGCGGACGGTGAACGCATCATCCGGCTGGTGGCAGCCCACGTCGGCGCGGAAGTGCATCGCGGCCAGCCGCTGCTGTCGGCCGAGCTGCCCGAAACCGGCGAGCGCTTCGAGGGCATCTTGCCGCCCGCCGCGCCGGGGCCTGCCTTCGCGTTGCGCAAGCGCGCCATCGGCGTGATCCCGCTGGAGCGGTACGTCATCGACGGGATGATGACCAGCGCCCAGGCGGGCTTTCTCGTTCGCGCCGTGCGCGAGCGCCAGAACATCCTGATCGCCGGGGCCACCAGCAGCGGCAAGACCACGCTCGCCAATGCGCTGCTGGCCGAGATCGCCGCCACGGGCGACCGCGTGCTGGTGCTCGAAGACACGGTGGAGCTGCAATGCGCGGCGCGCGACCACGTTCCGCTGCGCACCCGCGCAGGCGTGGTGTCGATGACCGAGCTGGTGCGTTCCTCGATGCGCCTGCGCCCGGATCGCGTCGTCGTTGGCGAAGTGCGCGGCGCCGAGGCGTTGGATCTCATCAAGGTGTGGGGCACAGGTCATCCCGGCGGCATCGCCACGATCCATGCCGGCTCCGCGCTGGGTGCGCTGCTGCGCCTGGAGCAACTGATTCTCGAAGTGGCGGTGAATCCGCCCCGTGCGCTGATCGCCGAGGCGGTCAATGTGGTGATCCACATCGCTGGCCGTGGCCGCAATCGCCACGTCGAAAGCATTGCCCGCGTCGTCGGCTTTGACGGCGTGGGCTACCAACTGGCGGACGCGATGGATATGCCGTTTCCCGAGCTGCCATCGCAGTCCGACTTTTCTTCCCCGTCCCTCAACCACCTTGGAGAACTGCCATGACGCAGATGCACGTTCCTGCTTTCCGTATTTCCGTAAATCCGCTTTCTCATCTGACCGGCCTGGCACGGCTGCGCAGCCTGGCACGCCCTGCGGGGCAAGGGCTGCTGCTGGCCGCGCTGCTGCTGTTCCTGGCCGGAACGGCGCAGGCCGCCGGTTCCTCGATGCCGTGGGAAGGCCCGCTGCAATCCATCCTCGAATCCATCCAGGGTCCGGTGGCGCGCATCGTCGCGGTCATCATCATCATCGCCACGGGCCTGGCGCTGGCCTTCGGCGATACCTCGGGCGGCTTTCGCAAGCTGATCCAGATCGTGTTCGGCCTGTCCATCGCGTTCGCCGCGTCGAGCTTCTTCCTGTCGTTCTTCAGCTTCTCCGGCGGGGCGGTCGTATGAGTGCCCTGGACACCTTCGCGGACGGCTTCGAGGTGCCGCTGCATCGCTCGCTGACCGAGCCGATCCTGCTGGGCGGTGCGCCGCGCACCGTGGCGATTGCCAACGGCACGCTGGCCGCTGCCGTCGGCCTGGGCCTGCAACTGTGGATTCCGGGTGTTGTGCTCTGGATCGTCGGCCATTCGCTGGCGGTGTGGGGTGCGCGCGTTGATCCGCAGTTCATGCAGGTCTTTGCCCGGCACATCAAGTACCGCCCGCTGCTGGACGTGTGAGGGGAGGACGCCGCGATGCTGAACCTCGCCGAATATCGCCAGCGCCCAGCCTTGCTTGCCGACTGGCTGCCCTGGGCCGGGCTGGTCGCACTGGGCGTCGTCTTGAACAAGGATGGCAGTTTCCAGCGCACGGCCCGGTTTCGCGGGCCTGACCTCGACAGCGCGACGCAGGGTGAGTTGATCGCTACGTCGGCACGCTTGAACAACGCGCTGCGCCGCATGGGTTCGGGCTGGGCGCTGTTCATTGAAGCCGAGCGCCGTCCCGCTGCCGACTATCCACACTCGGAGTTTCCCGAGCCGCTGTCCTGGCTGGTGGACGAGGAACGCCGCGCGACCTTCGAGGAATCTGGCAATCACTTTGAGAGCGGCTATCACCTGACGCTGCTTTACCTGCCGCCGGAAGAATCCCGCGCCCGTGCAGCCAAGATGCTCTACGAGAACACGCCGACGAATGGCGTGGACTGGCGCGAGCGGCTGCAAGCGTTCGTCGCGGAAACGGATCGCGTCTTTGACCTGCTCGACGGCGTGATGCCGGAAATTGACTGGCTCGACGACGGGCAGACGCTGACCTACCTGCACGCGACCATCTCAACGCGGCGCTATCGCGTGGGCGTGCCCGAAGTGCCGTTCCACATCGACGCGCTGCTGACCGACTCCGCACTGGTCGGTGGCCTGGCGCCCATGCTGGGCGAGCAACACCTGCGCGTGGTGTCGGTGCGGGGCTTTCCGACCTCAACCTGGCCGGGGATTTTGGACGACCTCAACCGCCTGGGCTTTGCCTATCGCTGGAGTACGCGCTTTCTGTGCCTGGACAAAGCCGAGGCGGAAAGAGAACTCGCCCGCCTGCGCCGCCAGTGGTTCGCCAAGCGCAAGAACGTTATCGCGCTGCTGCGCGAAACCATCTTCCAGCAGGAATCGCCGCTGGTCGATACCGACGCCAGCAACAAGGCCGCCGATGCCGATGCCGCCTTGCAGGAGCTGGGCAGCGATCAAGTCGCCTTTGGCTACCTCACCGCCACGGTAGCGGTGCTCGACGCCGATCCTGCGGTGGCCGACGAGAAGCTGCGCATGGTGGAGCGCGTCATCCAGGGTCGGGGTTTCGTCACCATCCCGGAAACGCTCAACGCCGTGGATGCGTGGCTGTCGTCCATTCCGGGCAACGCCTACGCCAACGTGCGCCAGCCCATCGTTTCAACGCTGAACCTGGCGCACATGATGCCGGTATCGGCGGTATGGGCCGGACCGGAGAAGAACGAACACCTCGACGGCCCCCCGCTGATCGTGACACGCACCGACGGCGCCACGCCGTTCCGGCTTGTGACGCACATCGGCGACGTGGGCCACACGCTGGTCGCGGGGCCGACCGGCATGGGCAAGTCGGTATTGCTCGCCACGCTGGCAATGCAGTTCCGCCGCTATCGCGGTTCGCGCATCGTCGCATTCGACATGGGCCGTTCCATGCGCGCCACCATCCTGGGCCTGGGTGGCGAGCACTACGACCTCGGGACGGATGGCGAAATCGCCTTCCAGCCCTTGGCACGCATCGACCGCGAAGGCTACCGCACCTGGGCGGCAGAATGGATCGAAGGCCGCTTGCTGCATGAGGGCGTGGCGGTCGGCCCCGACGAAAAGGCGGCCATCTGGTCGGCGCTGGGAAGCCTCGCCGGTGCGCCGTTGGAGCAGCGCACGATGACAGGGCTTTCCGTGCTGCTGCAATCGAACGCGCTGCGGCAGGCGCTGTCGCCGTATGTGCTCGGCGGTGCCCACGGCAAGCTGCTGGACGCCGATCATGACCGGCTGGGCATGGCCGACGTGCGGTGCTTCGAGATGGAGGAGCTGATGCACAGCAAGGCCGCCGTCATGGCCGTGCTGCATTACCTCTTTGCGCGTTTCGATGAACGCTTCGACGGGGCGCCCACGCTGCTGATCCTCGATGAAGCGTGGCTGTTCCTCGATGACCCGGTGTTTGCCGCGCGCATCCGCCAGTGGCTCAAGACGTTGCGCAAGAAGAACGTCTCGGTGATCTTCGCCACGCAGAGCCTCGCCGACATCAAGGATTCGAGCATCGCGCCCGCGATCATCGAGAGTTGCGCAAGCCGCATCTTCCTGCCGAACCCGCAGGCCACCGAGCCGCAGATTCGCACGATCTACGAGGGTTTCGGCCTCAGCAGGCGGCAGATCGAGATCGTCGCCACCGCGCAGCCGAAGCGCGACTACTACTACCAATCCCGCCTCGGCAACCGCCTGTTCGACCTCGACCTGGGCGCCGCGACGCTGGCCTTCGCGGGTGCCTCCACGCCGCAAGACCAGCGCGACATCGACGCGGTGCTCGCTGCCGCTTCATCCGCATCCACTCCGTTCGCAGCCGCATGGCTGCGCCACCGCAGCCTTGATTGGGCGGCCGATCTGCTGCGCGATTTCCCCGGCCCTGCGCCGTGTGCCGCCCTCATCCCCAGCCATCCACAGGAGAACCAGCCATGAAAACCTATGTCCCCAAGCTCGCCGCGCTGACCGCCGCCTGCGTGCTCGCCTTCGGCGTCGCGCAGCCTGCGCACGCGCTGTTCGGCGTCGGCGACATCGTGCTCGACCCGACCAATCTGGTGCAGAACACGCTCACGGCGGTTCGCACGCTGGAGCAGATCAACAACCAGATCCGCCAGCTCCAGAACGAAGCGCAGATGCTCATCAATCAGGCACGCAACCTGGCCAGCCTGCCGTCCAGCGTGGTGGGCCAGTTGCGCGCGAACCTGGCAACCACCCAGCGCCTCATCGCACAGGCCAAGGGCCTGGCCTATGACGTGACGAGCATCGACCGCGAGTTCGCACGTCTGTATCCCGAGAAGTACGCCGCTACAGTGAGTGGCAACCAGATGTATCTCGACGCGCAGGAGCGTTGGAAGAACACGCTCAACGGACTGCAAACCACCATGCAGATGCAGGCCCAGGCGTCGCAGAACCTGAGCGATGACGAAAGCGTGCTGGCCGATCTCGTGGGCAAGAGCCAGTCGGCCGAGGGTGCGCTGCAAGCGATGCAGGCCATGAACCAGTTGTTGGCTTTGCAGGCCAAGCAGTCGATCCAGACGCAACGGCTGCAGATCACGCAAGACCGCGCGGCCTCGCTGGAGCTGGCGCGGCAGGCGGCGGCCACGGAGCGCGGGCGCGAGGTGACGCGCCGCTTCCTGGGCGAAGGCACGCCATACACGCCGCAATCCGTGAACTTCTACAACCGCTGACGGAGGCTGCCATGCAACGCACGCCCGTCGTGTTTGCTTTCGCCGTTCATGCGCTTGTGCTGGCCGGCTGTGACCAGCCGCAGCGGCTGTCGGTGGATGCGCTGGCCGCCGATGCGTCCCGGCTGCGTGCGTTGCGCGCGCAGTGCCGCGTGGGCGAGCACGACGGCGCGTTTTGCACGCAGGTGGCGCAGGCCGACCTGCGGCGCTTTCTCTCCGGCCACGCTGGGCCGGGCGAGTACCAGACGCTGGCCGACCTGCCGCCGATCCCGCCCAGCTTCGATGAACCCGCCGATGGCAGTGGGGCAATCGCTCTGCCTGAGCAGGAGGGCTCGCCATGAACGACGTGACGGTCATCGACCGCTTCCTCGATACCTTCTCGCGCTACATCGACTCGGGCTTCGGCCTGCTGCACGGCGAGGTGGCGTTTCTGACCGCCACGCTGATCGTCATCGACATGACGCTTGCCGGGCTGTTCTGGGCGATGGGCCATGCCACCGGCCAAGGCGAGGACGTGATCGCCAAGCTGATACGCAAGGTGCTGTACGTCGGTGCCTTCGCCTACATCATCGGCAACTTCAACTGGCTGGCCGGCATCGTGTTCCGCTCATTCGCGGGCCTCGGCCTGACGGCCAGCGGCTCGACCCTGAGCATGGAGAGCTTCCTGCAACCGGGCCGACTGGCGAAGGTCGGCATCGACGCCGGGGCACCGATCCTGAAGCAGATCGGCGACATGGCGGGCTTTCCCGAGGTGTTCGTGAACATCACGCCCATCGTCGTGATGTTCCTGGCGTGGCTGATCGTCCTCCTGTGCTTCTTCGTGCTGGCGATCCAGCTTTTCATCACGCTGATCGAGTTCAAGCTGACCACGCTCGCGGGCTTCGTGCTGGTGCCGTTCGCACTCTGGAACAAGACCGCATTCCTCGCGGAGAAGGTGCTGGGTAACGTGGTGTCTTCGGGCATCAAGGTGCTGGTGCTGGCGGTGATCGTGGGCATCGGCTCGGGACTGTTCGCCGAGTTTCAGGTACAGCCGGCCGAGCCATCCATCGACCACTCCGTGGTCGTGATGCTGGCCTCGCTGACGCTGCTGGCCTTGGGCATCTTCGGGCCGGGCATTGCAACCGGGCTGGTGTCCGGTGGGCCGCAGCTCGGCGCGGGCGCGATGGCCGGTGCCGCGCTGGGTGCAGCCGGCGCGGCCGTTGCGGTGGGCGCTGCGGCCACGGGTGTCGGCGGCGCAGTCGCTGCCGGTGCGCGTATGGCGCCCGCAGCCGCCAAGCTGGCCGGCAGCGGAGCGCGTGCCGCCGCTTCGACGGCCAGTAGCGCACGGTCGGCGTTCCAGGCTGGCTCTGCATCCGCCGGCGGAGGCCTCAAGGGCGCTGCCGCCGGCGTGGGCAATGTCGCCAAGACCGGCGCGCAGGCGGCCGGGCAGAAGGTGGCCGATGGGGCGCGCTCGATGAAGGAGCGTGTCGCCGCCGCCTTCCGGCCGGGCGACGCCGGATCGGCGTCGGGAGCCAGTGCCGCACAGACTGCGAACGAGCCAACCCCATCCACCGCGCAACCCGCCTGGGCCAAGCGCCTGCATCGCAGGCAGCAGCTCACCCATGCAGCGACGACCGCCGCCCACACGCTGCGCGGTGGCGACGGCGGCAGCTCTAGCCAAGGCCCGAGCCTGCGCGATTCCGATTCCTGATCTTCAAGGAGAACCCCATGCGATTCAAACGACCACAGGTGCGCTACGCCGACACGCCGCAACCTGCCACCCCATACCAATCCGCCGCGCAGGTCTGGGACGAGCGCATCGGCTCGGCCCGCGTGCAGGCGAAGAACTGGCGTTTCATGGCCTTCGGCTGTCTCACGCTGGCGGTGCTGATGGCGGGCGGCCTGGTGTGGCGCTCGGCGCAGTCCATCGTCACGCCCTACGTCATCGAGGTGGACAACGCGGGCCAAGTGCGCGCCGTCGGCGAAGCCGCCACGCCGTACCGGCCCAGCGATGCGCAGATTGCCTATCACCTCGGCCGCTTCATCGGCCTGGTGCGCTCGCTGTCCATTGACCCCATCGTGGTGCGACAGAACTGGCTCGATGCCTACGACTACACGACCGACAAAGGCGCCGTGGTGCTCAACGAGTACGCCCGTGTGAACGATCCGTTCGCGCGCATCGGCAAGGAATCGGTGACGGTGCAGATCAGCAGCGTGACTCGCGCCAGCGACACGTCGTTCAACGTGCGCTGGACGGAGACGCGCTTCGTCAACGGCGCATTGGATCGCACCGAACGCTGGAACGCGGTGATTTCCACGGTGCTGCAAGCTCCGCGCACCGAGCAGCGCCTGCGCAAGAACCCCTTGGGTATCTACGTCAACGGCCTGTCGTGGAGCCGCGAACTGGAAGCGAACGAAGGAGCCAAGCCATGAATGCACTTTTCCGTAAATCCGCCTTGCTGGTGATGCTGTTGGCTTCGACCGTACTGTTCTCGGGCTGCGCCACGCAGGGCAAGCCGCCGCCGTCCATCTCGCTTGATGAGCCGGTGCAAGCCCAGCCGCTGCCCGAGGCGCCGAAGCCGGTGGAAGTGGTGGCCGTGCCGCAGGTGCTGCCGATGCCGACGCAGATGAAACCCATCCCGGATGCCAAGCCCGCCGCGGAACCTGCCGATGAAACCGTGCGCGTGTCCCGCGCCAATGCCGAAGCGCGCATTGCGCCCACGCGCGAAGGCTACGTCAACGCGATTCAGGTGTGGCCTTTCACCGATGGTGCGCTGTACCAGGTCTATGCGGCCGTGGGCCGCGTGACCGTGATCGCTCTCCAGCCGAGCGAGGAACTGGTGACGGTGGCCGCCGGCGACACCGTGCGCTGGATCGTCGGGGATACATCGAGCGGCAGCGGTGATGCGCTGCGCGTCAATGTGATGGTCAAGCCCATCCGTTCGGGCCTCAAGACCAATTTAGTCATCACCACGAGTCGGCGTACCTACCTGCTGGAGCTGACATCGACCGAGAAGACGTGGATGGCGTCGGCCTCCTGGGAATATCCCAAGGACAAGATGCTGGCTTTGCAGCGCCAGGCACAGGCGGCCAGCGCCGCCGCACCGGTCGATGCCGGGCTATCGCTGGAGAAGATCCGCTTCCGCTATGCGGTCAGTGGCAGCAACCCGCCGTGGAAGCCGCTGCGCGCTTTCGACGATGGCGAGAAGGTCTACATCCAGTTTCCGCCGGGCATCGCCCAGGGCGAGCTGCCGCCGCTGTTCGTGATCGGTGCCCAGGGTGACGGGCAGTTGGTGAACTACCGCTTTCGCCCGCCGTACTACATCGTGGATCGCCTGTTCGGCGCGGCCGAGCTGCGCCTGGGCGGTGACAAGGGCGACGTGGTGCGGATCGAGCGCACAGATGGTGTCTCGGGTGGCACGCGGAGGAACTGACCATGAGCCAGGACGATTCCCCTGATCTTGCACCGCAGGCGGGCAAGGTCGCGCCCGAGGCGGTGGTGCTGCGCGCACAACCGCGCCCGGTCACGCGCCTGAATCGGCGCACCTTGGCCATCCTCACGGGCGGCCTGTCGGTCGCCGTGCTCGGGGCCACGATCTGGTCGTTGCAGCCGCACCGGCGCGCAAGCGAGCAGACCGAGCTGTACAACGTGGATCGCGTCTCGAAGTCCGAAGGGCTGGATGGCCTGCCGGCCGACTACTCGAAGCTGCCGCCGAAGGTGCCCGAGTTGGGGCCGCCGCTGCCGGGCGACCTGGGGCCGGCCATCGTGCATTCGCAGCAACCGGTGACGCCCACCTATGCGCCACCGGGCCACGACCCGGCCGACGCGCTGCGCAAGGAGGCCGATGCGGCGGCGGCTTCGTCGGTGTTCTTTCGCTCCGGCAACCAGGGCAAGGCCGCTGCGCCAGCCACGGCGCAAGTCGCTGCGACCGGCCCGACATCGGGCTTGGCGGGATTCGATCCGCTGGCGGCTGGCCCGGCCTCGACGGCGGCCCAGCCCGCCGACCCCACCGCTGTGCAGAACCGGCAAGACCAGAAAGAGGCCTTCCTGAAGGACGGTTCTACGGAAACCCGCAATTCCGGCAATCTGCAAATGCCGTCCTCGCCGTACCAGGTGATGGCCGGAACGGTGATCGCCGGGGCGCTGGTGACGGGCATCAAGTCCGATCTTCCGGGCGACGTGATCGCCACGGTGACGGAGCCGGTCTATGACACGGCCACGGGCAAGTTCCTGCTGATCCCGCAGGGATCGCGCATCCTTGGGCGCTACAACAGCCAGGTCAGTTATGGGCAGAGCCGCGTGCAGGTGGTGTGGAACCGGGTCATCCTGCCGGACACGTCTTCGCTGAAGCTCGACAACCTGGCTGGCACCGATCCGGCCGGCTATTCCGGCCTGGAGGATGGCGTCGATTGGCATTGGGGGCGCATCTTTGCGGGTGCGGCGCTGACCACGCTGCTGGGCGTGGGTGCCGAGCTGGCCGCGCCGGAGAACCGGCAGGATGGCAACCGCATCGTGATCGCTGGGCGCGACAGCACGCAGGACAGCATCAATCAAGTCGGCCAGGAGATGACCCGGCGCAACATGAACATCCAGCCGACGCTGACCGAGCGGCCGGGCCTGCCGGTGCGGATCATCGTCAACCGCGATTTGGTGTTGCGGCCTTACCAGCCGATGTTCTTCCAGCGGGGGGCGATGCAATGAGCATGACCAAGAAGCTGCGGCTCGGGCCGCTGCCCAAGACCGAGAGCATCAAGCTGACCTTCGCCTGCCCGGCCAGCCTGAAGGCCGACCTTGACCGCTACGCTGCGCTGCACGCGCAGGCGTATGGTGAGACGGTCGATGCCATGACGCTGATCCCGCACATGCTGGAGGCGTTCATGGCGGCGGATCGGGGATTCAAGCGGGGCAGGGGAGACGACAAGTAACCGTCTTTCCGCGCCGCTGCGCCGAATGGATGAGATTTTGGATATGTTGCCATCATCGTATTCAAACTACGACTGGGTACGCCATATTAAATTGACTATCGCTTGGAAAAGTTGTAAAAACCGTAGCATGGCTACGACTAATTCAAGCAAGCTAAACGCGCTCTACACCCGGCTGGCACCGGGAACGCCGCTGACCTCTGAGGACTTGGCGGCGTTGGGCATCTCTGCCGACCTGGCCGTTCACTACGTCCGGGCAGGGTGGCTCACGCGCCTGGCGCGGGGAGTGTTCTGCCGTCCGAACGACGTCCCGGCGCTCCATCCCAGCCTGCTGCTGTTGCAGCGCCAATTCGAGGGGTTGCACGTCGGCGGCAAGTCGGCGCTGGACTGGTACGGTGTGCGGCAGTACGTGTCGCAGCAGCCGGTGCTGCACCTGTATGGCTGGAAGGCAGCGCGCTTGCCGCAATGGTTCACCGAACGCTTCCCGGCCGAGTACCACCGCAAGCGGCTGTTCGATGAGCAGCCGGACGCCTTGCTGCACGTCGGCCCGTTCGAGAAGCGCAGCGGGGCGCCGCAGGTGTCGGCGCCGGAGCGCGCATTGCTGGAACTGTTGAGCGAGGTTGGCGTGCGCCAGCCCTTGCAGGAAGCCCGCGAACTCGTCGAGAGCGCCTACGGCCTACGCGCCGATGTGCTGCGCGAACTGTTGCAGCACTGCACAAGCGTCAAGACCGTGCGGCTGTGCCTGCAACTCGGCCGCGAGGCGTCACTGCCTTGGGCGGCCAAGCTCGATCCGGCCACGCTTCCGACGGGTAGCGACCGGCCCTGGGTGTCCCGGTCGTCCGACGGCCTGCTGGTGCTCAAGCCATGAACCAGACCTATCTCGATACCGCGCGCCTGCTGACGCAGGTAGCGCCGCTGGTGTTCGCGGATGACACCTTTGCGCTGAAGGGCGGCACGGCGATCAATCTGTTTGTGCGCGACATGCCGCGTCTGTCGGTCGATCTCGATCTGGTCTTTCCCGATCACACGCTGCCGCGTGACGAGGCGTTGGCGCGTATCAACGAGGCCGTTCGGCAGGCCGCCGAGCGGTTAAAGAAGCGGGGATTCCAGACGCACGCACCAGCGGCAGCAGCAGGGGAGACGAAGTTGCTGGTGCGTCGCGGCTCGATTCAGGTCAAGGTCGAAGTCAACTTCGTCATGCGCGGCACGGTGCAACCGGTGCGCCGCGCTTCGCTGACGCCGATTGCCCGCGACACTTTGCTGGCTGATCTGGAGATCCCGGTGGCGTCGCTGGAGGACGTGTACGGCGGCAAGCTGGTGGCGGCACTGGATCGGCAGCACCCACGTGACCTGTTCGACGTGATGCAGCTCTTTGCGCATGAGGGCATCACGCCCGGCATCCGGCGTGCCTTCGTGGTCTACCTGGCCAGCAGCAATCGGCCGATCCATGAAGTGCTATTCACGCCCCTGCGGGACATCCGGCATGACTATGAGCACAACTTCCAAGGCATGACGGCCGAGCCCGTGCCGCTCGATGCGCTGCTTGCTGCCCGCGAGCGCATGGTGCGCGAAATCCAGCAGGGCTTGGACGACGACGAGCGGCGCTTCCTGCTGTCGCTGGCCGCTGGCACGCCGGAGTGGTCGCTGCTGGGCATCGCACACCTCGAACATCTGCCTGGCATCCGCTGGAAGCTGCGCAACCTGGCGCAGTTGCAGAAGACCGATGCGAAGAAGTTTGCCGAGCAGGCCGACTTGCTCGCTACGCGACTGGCTGCGGTATCCTAAGCGCTGATTGATGATGAGCCGATGCCGCGTAAACCCGCGCCAGCAAAGGACCTGTTTTTCTGACGGTAAAAGCGACGGTAACGGCCTATGTCGATCAAAGCAAATCCCTTTAACCACGCGGACTTGCGTGAGCTGTTGATGATCGAGTGGGAGTGATCCCGCTGTTGTCTCGCGGTGAATGAAAGAGGCGCTTCGGCGCCTCTTTCTCTTTGAGTCGGGAGATGAGAGCGCTGCCGTCAGCCCCTCAATCGCACCAAGAATGCTCCCAGCGCCGTGACCGTCGCCAGCACCGTCACCGCCATCCATCCGAACTGTGCATACAGCAAGGCTGCCAACGCCGACCCGACGGCCATGCCGATGAACATGCCGGTGAACAGTACCGCGTTGAGCCGGCTGCGGGCATTGGCGTCGATGCCGTAGATGATGGTTTGGTGCGCGATCAGTGCGGCCTGTATGCCCAGGTCGAATCCGATGGCGCTGGCGACCAGCAGCCCTAGCTGCGCGCCGGGCGCCATGAACGGGGCTACTCCCATGGCGGCGAAGGACGCGACGACCAGGCCTGCACCCAGACGGGTGACCAGCGGGGCGCCGTGGCGGTCGGCGATGCGTCCGGCGATGGGAGCGGCCATGGCTCCTGCCGCGCCGGCCAGTCCGAAGGCGCCGGCGGCAGCCGCGCCCAGGTGGAAGGGCTCGTCATGCAGCATGATGGCCAGGGTGGACCAGAAGGCGCTGAAGCCGATAGACAGCAGGCCTTGGGCCCAAGTGGCGCGGCGCAGTGCGGGATGTTGCCGCCATAGCGCGGCCAGCGATCGCAGCAGCGCGAAGTAAGGCAGTTGCGTGCTGGCCTCGAAGCGCGGGAGCTGACGCTTTGCGGCCAGGCCTACGAGCGCGATGCTGGCGGCGGCGGCCGCGAACATGGCGCGCCAACCCCAATTCTCGGCAACGAAGCCGCTGACTACCCGGGATAGCAGGATGCCCAGCAGCAGGCCTGTCATCACCGTGCCGACGATTTTGCCGCGATGCGCGGCTGGCGCCAATGTTGCGGCTGCCGGAACGATGTCCTGCGCCATCGTTGCGGACACGCCGACGGCCAGGCTGGCGGCCAGCAGCGTCGGCAAAGAGGGCGACAGAGCCGCGAGCAGCAGCGCGGCGAACAGGATGGCGGCCTTGGTGAGGATGATCCTGCGCCGGTCATGCCGGTCACCCAGCGGCGCCAGGAAGAGGATGCCCAGGGCATAGCCCAACTGGGTCAGTGTTGGCAGCAGTCCGACCGACTGGGGAGAGGCGCCGATGTCCGGGGCCAGCACTCCCAGCATGGGCTGGCTGTAGTACAGGGATGCGACCGACAGGCCGGCGCTGCCGGCCAGCATGAAGGTCAAGCGTAGTGGCAGCCCCGATGAGGCGGCTGAATTCTGATCCTTGGCGGCGGCGGTAATTTGCGTGGAAGGCATGTTGGTGTGTTCCAGGGGCTCAGTTGGCGGCCGCCACGGCGGCCTGTTGAAGGGCTTGCAGGAACGCCGCGGGCGGTTGCGCACCGCTGACGAGAGAATCGCCGATGCACAGGGATTTCACGGCGTGGCTCCTTGCGTTGAGAGAAACGCCAGATTAGTCTTTGCGTAAAAATCAATGAATCGGTCTTTATCGCAACGTAGGATTGCGTATTTCGCAAAGATAACCATGGATAAACTGCAAGCCTTGCGCGTCTTTCTGGACGTGGCCGAGTCAGGAGGATTCTCAAAAACCGCGCGGCGCCTGGGGGTCGCCACGTCTTCCGTCACGCGGCTGATCGATAGCCTGGAGGCGTCTCTCGGTACCGCGCTGCTGACCCGGTCGACGCGCCGGGTAACGTTGACCGACGCAGGAGCGACTTACCTGGAGCAGGTGTCCAGGGTTGTGTCGGATCTGGAGGAGGCCGACGGCAGCGTGTCGGACGTTGGCGCGGTCGCGGTCGGACCCTTGCGGGTTTCCTTGCCAGTGACCTTCGCGCGCTTGTGCCTAGGGCCCTATATCTCGGGTTTCCTGCGCGAGAATCCGCGCGTGTCACTGGATCTGGTGCTATCCGATGCGTATGTGGACCTGGTGGCGGAGCGGATCGATGTCGCCGTCCGCATCGGCACACCGGACTTGCAGCCTCAATTGATCGTGCGCAAATTGGCCGAGCACCGGCGCTATGTGGTGGCCAGCCATGAATACCTGGAGCGGCACGGCACGCCCACTGCGCCTGAGGAGTTGACACAGCACGACTGTCTGCGATTCGCCCACCAGGCCGGGCCGCAACGCTGGTCGTTCCTTCGCGGCGATGACGAGGTGCGGCACGTGGAGGTGCAGGGGCGTCTGGCCGCCAACAACTCGGACATGCTGCGCGAAGCTGTGCTGGATGGGCAGGGCATCGCGTTGCTGGCGGAATGGCTGATCCGGGAGGACGTGCGGGCCGGGCGGCTGCGCCGGTTCTTCGAGGACTACGAGGTCAATCCTCAAGAACAGAGTGTGTGCGTCCATGCGGCGTATCTGCCGAATCGCAGGCACTCCAAAAAGGTCCAGGTATTTCTCGACTTTCTCCAGATGCGTCTTGCGAGGAGCACGGCCGGCTGACGTCAAGCCCTGTTGAACCCCGCGGCCCGGACAATTGCGGGCCTTCTTTCCGGGATGTTATGAACGCACACCGCAGATATCGCGCAATTGCGCGATATCCGGCTGCACGCCCAGCCCCGCCGCGTTTCCGAGCTGGGCCTCTCCTTCAACGATCGCACCCAATACCGGACTGAGAGCCGCGCGCAGCGGGTTCTCGTTGGCATCGATTTCAAGCATGCCGCCGGCTCGTCCCCGCGCCGCCAGAATGTGCGCCGACGCAAGCTGGCCGACACCCGCGCCAAGGAAATGCGGGCAATAGCGCAGTCCGGCCTCGTGAATCCTGTCGATCACGGGCAAGCAGCCGGATATGCCGCCCCATTTGGCCAGGTCCGGCTGCACGACCTTGAGCGTCCTGCTGTTGATCATGGCCTCGAAGGCGTCTGAACCGATGAGGTTCTCTCCGGCTGCGAGGGGGATATCCGTTTTTTCTGCCAACTGCGCCCAGTCCGATAGCGGGCGATCGGCGCGCAGCGGCTCTTCCAGCCAGCGCGGCGTGAACTCGCTGAAGCGGCTGCTCATGTGTAGAGCGCCCGCCAGATCCCAGGCCTGATTGGCGTCCAACATGAGCTCGCTGCCCGAGGGCAGCCGGGCGCGCACCGTTCTGACATTGGCGAGGTCCCGCTCCTCGCCAAAGCCCACTTTGAGCTTGAAGGCGCGATAGCCCTCCGCGTGTTTTGCGAGCACCGTATCTTCGGGGCGGTCAGGGTTGATGCCGCTTGCATAGACGCGGATCACGTCCGAGGCGCCGCCCAGGAATTGCCATAGCGGCGCGCCGGCCCGGCGCGACAGCATGTCCCATAAGGCCAGGTCGATGCCGGCGATTACCTGCGCGATGGGGCCAGGTTCGCCCGACTGGATGGCGAGCACCGCGGTGCGCGCGCTCATGTGGGCAAACGCGGCTTGGGCCGAGGCGTAGGACTGGCCGACGACCAGCGGCGCGACCACGGTTTCAAGCAGGCGGGCGCGGTGTTCGGCGCCGCAGCCGGGAAAGTTGCACCAGACCTCTCCCCAGCCGACCGCGCCGTCCGCATCTTCTACCCGCACGAGCAGGGCGGGGCGGTCATGCATGGTGCCGAACGAGGTTTGTACCGGACGCTTGACCGGCCATCGCAGGACGTAGGCCTCGATACGCGCAAGCGTGAATGGTTCGATGGCCCAGGCTTGATTCGTATTAGGGTTTGTCATGGCATGAAGATATTAAGTGCTGGTCTATAGTATGTTTAGCACTTACGGATTGCAACTCAGGTCTAACCCTCTATACACACCATGCGCCTTCCGTCCTTTATCTCGCGCCCGCTGCTCATCGCGGCGCCATGGCTATGCATCCTCTTGCTGTGGCTGGCGGTGCGCGCCAGTGGGCTGGTCAGCCCCGCGCTCGTGCCTTCGCCCGCCGCGGTCGTCGAAAAGTTCATAGAGCTCTCCAAGGACCGGCTGTGGCTGGACATCTGGATGTCGGCCCGCCGCGTTTTCACCGGAGTCGCGCTAGGCATCCTGGTGGCAGTGCCCGTGGGTTTTTGCCTGGGCTGGTATCGCGGGCTGCGGGTCTTCATCGATCCCGTCATCAACTTCTTCCGCGCGCTCCCGCCGATCGCGCTGATTCCGCTGGTGATCGTCTACTTCGGCATCGGCGAATCGGCCAAGACCGTCATCCTGTTCTATGCCTCGTTCTTTGCCGGCGTCATCGTGATGTACGAGGGCATCGCCCAGATCAGCCCGATCTTCGTGCGCGTCGCACGGACGCTGGGCGCCAATGATGTGGAGATCTTCATCAAGGTCATCGTCCCGTTGACCGTGCCGCACATCCTGACCGCCATCCGGGTGGCGCTGGGCGTGGCCTGGGCCACGCTGGTGGCGTCCGAACTCATAGCGGCCCAGCAGGGGCTGGGGGCGCTGATCCAGAATGCCTCCTCGTTCTTCCAGCTGGACGTGATCTACGTCGGGATCATCTGCATCGGCCTCATCGCCATGCTGATGGACCTGGCGCTGAGGGCCGCAAGCCGGCGCCTGGTCGCGTGGCAAGACCGTATCGCCTGAGACCATCCCGGACATTCAAGACCATGACCATGAGCACTCAACTGCGTAGCGTGGATACCGCTACGCCGAAGCCTTCCCAGGAACCGGAAGTCAGGATCAGGTTCGACAACGTTACGGTGGACTTTCCCACGGCCACAGGCCCCATGAGGGTGGTGGATGGCGTGACGCTGGACATCCGGGATGGCGAGTTCGTGTCCATCATCGGCCCCTCGGGTTGCGGCAAGACGACCTTGATGAACATCGTCGGCGGCTTCGTGCAGCCCACCTCCGGCTCCGTGACGCTGGATGGGCAGCCTGTCACGGCGCCCGGACCCGACCGCGGCGTGATCTTCCAGGAATATGGCGTCTTCCCGTGGCTGACGGTGCGCGGCAACATCGAGTTCGGCATGAAGCTCGCGGCCAACAAGACGAACCCGCGGGAGCGCGCCGAGATCTGCCAGCGCTACATGAAGCTGATGGGCCTGAGCGATTTCGCCGATCACTTTCCGAAGCACCTGTCCGGCGGTATGCGGCAGCGGCTGGCAATCGCGCGAGCCTACGCCGTCAAGCCCCAGTTCCTGTTGATGGACGAGCCCTTTGGCGCGCTGGATGCGCAGACCCGGACCGCGATGCAGGACCTGCTGCTCGAAGTGCTGCAGACCGAGGGCAAGACGGTGATGCTGATCACCCACTCGGTGGAAGAGGCCATCTACCTGTCGTCGAAGATCGTCGTGGTCACCGCGAGGCCTTCCAAGGTACGCAAGGTGATAGAGGTGCCTTTCGGCTACCCCCGATCGGAGCGGGTCCACGAGGACCCTCGCTTCGTCGAGCTGAGCCGCGAGATCCGGGAGCTGGTCATGTTCGAGTACGAAGCCCAGGCCCGCCAATCCGTCCGGCCGACCGATTGAGCCTGCGTCAGCAGCCCCACCACAAGGAGACACCATGAAGCTCGACCGCAGAACCCTACTCAAGGCCGGCATGGCCGCTTCCATCGCAGCGATCGCGGCGCCCGCCATAGGCCAGGCGCGCAAGAAACTGCGCGTAGGCTACCTGCATACGCCCGCCGTCGACGGCCACTTGTGGCTGGGCTTGCAGATGGGCAGCTATGCCAAGCATGGTTTGGAACTGGAGCCCATCGTCTTCACCACGGGGTTGGAAATCTTCCAGGCCATGATAGGCGGCAGCCTTGATGTGCTGGCCACCGGCGCGGTTGTATCGAATTTCCCCGCCCGCGGCCAGGGCAAGGTCTTTCTCGTGAACGACATCGAATACGGCACCGCCCAACTCTGGGTCCGCGACGAGTCGATCAAGACCGTGGCCGACCTGAAGGGCAAGCAGATCTCCACGACCACGGGCACGACCGCCCATGTGTTCCTGGACCGGGCCTTGCGCGCGGCCAAGCTGGACCCGGGCAAGGACGTGCAGATCGTCAACCAGCGCATGGCCGACGCCGTGACCTCGTTCGTGTCCGGGGCGGTCAGCGCGGTCGCGCTGTGGGTTCCGTTCGACACGATCGTCCGGTCCAAGGTGTCCAATGCGCGCATGCTGATCGACGCTTCCGCGTTCTATCCGGAGGCGGCGATCATGGGCGGATGGGCGGCCAGGAACGATTTCTACGAAGCCCAGAAGCCGGCCATCCGCAGCCTCATCGCCGCCTGGGGCGAGGCCAACGACGCCATCGTGAAAACTCCGGATGCCGCGGTGGAGACGCTGCAGAAGACACAGTACAAAGACGTGCCGCTGGCCGAGTTCAAGGCGCAGTTCAAGCAGGCCAAGTATTTCTCCACGGCCGAATGGCGCACCAAGTACGAAGACGGTTCAGTGACCCGCTGGCTGCAGCAGGTGACCGACTTCTTCGCGCAGGCCGGGAACATTCCGAATCCGGTTCCGGCTTCGCGCTACTTCGATCCTTCTGCCTATCTGGAGGCGATCAAGGCATGAGCATTCCGGCTGGGACGGGCTTTGACTACATCGTCATTGGCGGCGGCTCCGCCGGATGCGTGCTGGCCAATCGGCTCAGCCGCGATCCTGCGGTGCGCGTGCTGCTGCTGGAGGCAGGCGCGGCCGCGCATAATTTCTGGCTCAAGCTGCCGGTGGGCTACTTCAAGACCATCTACGATCCGCGGTTCTCCCGGCTGTTCCCGGTCGAAGCCCAGGCCGAGACCGGCGATCGCACCATCCTGTGGCCGCGCGGCAAGGCGCTGGGCGGGTCTAGCGTGATCAACGGCTTGTTGTATATCCGCGGGCAACATGAGGACTACGACGACTGGGCCGATCTCGGCGCGACCGGCTGGGCCTATCGGGACGTGCTGCCGTATTTCAAGAAATCCGAGCGCTACGACGGGGGCGAGTCCGAGTACCACGGGGGTTCCGGCGAACTCCGCGTCTCCAATCTGCGCAATGAACATCCCTACACGTCTGCGTGGGTGGAAGCGGCAGTCGAGGCCGGCTGCCGGCGAAATGACGATTTCAACGGCGCCGAATCGGAAGGGGTGGGACCTTACCAGTTGACCCTCGGCAGCCGTTGGCGCTGCGACGCCGCGACCGCCTTCCTGTATCCGGTCCGGTCGCGTCCGAACCTGGTGATCGAAACCGGCGCCCATGTCACGCGCATCCTGATCGAAGGCGGCCGGGCGCTGGGCGTGGAGTGGGTGCAAGAGGGCCAATTGAAGCGTGCGATGGCGGATGCCGAGGTGGTGCTTGCGGCGGGCGCGCTGCAATCGCCCCAGGTGCTGCAGCTTTCGGGCGTGGGCGATGCGGCGCTGCTTGCCAGGCACGGCATCGCGGTTGCGGCGCACGCGCCGGAAGTCGGCCGCAACCTGCAGGACCATTACCAGGCGCGCGTGATCGTCAAGCTGAAGCGGCGCATGTCGCTCAACGACGCGGTGCGCAATCCGCTCAGCCTTGCGGGCATGGGAGCGCAGTGGCTGTTCCAGGGCAGGGGACCGCTCACGGTGGGCGCGGGCCAGGTGGGGGGGCTTGCGGCGACCGAGCACGCGGTCGGCGGCCGGGCGGACATTCTCTTCAATGTCATGCCGCTGTCGGTCGACAAGCCCGGCGACCCGTTGCACCGGTTTTCCGGTTTCTCCGCGTCGGCGACGCAATGCCGGCCCGATTCGCGCGGCACCGTGGAGATCGTGGGCACGGATCCATTGGCATCGCCGCGCATCGTCTCGAACTATCTGACCGAGCCGCGCGATGCGAAGGTCCTGGTCGCGGGCTTGCGCATGTTGCGCGACATCTATGCCCAGCCGTCGTTCCGCGATCTGGTGACCGGCGTGGAGTACCTGCCGGGCAACGATGTCACGACCGCCGCCGCATTGGAGCAATTCGCGCGCAACAAGGGAGGCACGGTGTTCCATCCCGCCGGTACTTGCCGCATGGGCGGGGATGACGGGGCTGTGGTCGATGCGCGCTTGCGCGTGCGCGGGATCGAGCGCTTGCGCGTCGTCGATGCTTCGGTCATGCCCCGCATGGTGTCGACAAACACAAACGCCGCCGCGATCCTGATCGGCGAGAAGGGCGCAGCGCTGATCCTGGAAGACGCGCGCGGCGCGGCCCGGCCGCAGGCGCGTGATATAGTCGCGGACACTTTGACGCCATGATTCTCGACACTGCCCAAGCCCCTCTCTACGTTCAACTTTCGGATCTGTTCCGGCAGCGGATCCTGAAGGGTGTGTGGAAGAACGGCGAGAAATTGCCCTCGCTGGACGCGCTGGCCGAGGAGTTCCACGTGGCCAAGGTCACGGTGCGCCAGGCGATCGAAAGGCTCACCCGCGACGGACTGCTTTCACCGCAGCGGGGGCGCGGCACTTTCGTGACGGGCGCGCCCCAGGACAACCGCTGGTTCCGTGTCGAGACCACGCTCGAGAACCTGTCCAGCGTCTATCGGGATACGCACCCGACCATCCTCAATATCGATGAGTCCACGCGCACGCCATTGCTGAACGATTCGGACGGCGTCGCGGCGGAAAAGTATGTCTTCATGCGGCGCATTCACGCCCGCAATGGGCAGCCGTACTGCGTCATCAACATCTACCTGGACGCCGCCATCTTTGCCAAGCACCCTGCGCGCTTTCGCAAGGAAACCGTCATCCCCATTCTGATGGGGATGTCCTCGGTGGATATCGTCTCTGCCCGCCAGGTGCTGACCATTTCGACCGCCGATGTCGAGGTGGCGCGGCATTTGGGCATCAATGTGAATGCGCCGGTGGCGGAAGTCCGGCGCGTGTTCACCGGACCGGACCGCCGCGTCATCTACCTGGGCGAAGTGACGTATCGCGGCGATTTCGTGCGCATGGAAATCGACCTGAAGCCGTGATGCCTGAAAGGCTGCCCGCCGCATCCGCGCTGGCAAGCAGGCCGTTCATGTGTTCCAGGGTTATCGGCTGCCGGCCAGTCCTTCAATAGCGGCGCGGGCGTGGGCAATGAATGCCGCGGTTTCGGCAGCGTGCCGTTGCGCCAGATCGTCTTCCTCTTGTCCCAGATAGATCGCGCGCGCCTTGCTCAGGACGGGGCGGTAGGGCGCTTCCAACCTCTCCAGCAGCCACGCAGCCGCCTGGTCCTTGGAGGCGATGCCCCCGGAGACGGCCGTGTACCAGATGCGCGCCAGCGCGAGGATGATGTGCTTTTCGTCGCCCGCCCAGTCCTCGGGCGTGTTCCACTGCGCGACGGTGTCCAGCAGTGCCCGCCTCAGGTCTGCGCGGGGGATGGCCTGGAACAACTGAGTGGCCTCCGGGCCGACGATAGGGGTGCTGTGGCCACGGACCTTGGTGAGCAGGATGGCCAGATCGTGGTCCATCATGGGCGGTTCCACGACGCCCGCCATCAGATCGGTTCGCAGCCATTCGCCGAACTGGAGTTCGCGCCTGGCTGGGTGGCGCCAAGGCACGACGTGTTCCAGCGCCAGCACGGTGACTTCGAGCGCGCGCAAGTCGGGCGATGAACCGGGCGGGGCGGAGATCGCCAATAGCGCCGTGGCCAGCGCGCGCAGCACGGTTTCGTCCGGCGGCTGGGTCACGGTGACGAGCAGGTCGATATCGCTATGGGGTTGCAGCCCGCCGTCCACGGCGGAACCGAACAGGTGGATGGCGACGAGGCCTGCGCCCAGATGCCGTTCGATGAGGCTGCTGGCCGCTGCGACCTGGGAGGCGATTGAGGGAGGAACGAGATGAGCCATGCGTCGATAGTAGCGAAGTTCGCGCGCGGCCGGCAGGCGGGCGGCGCGCATGCCATGGCGGCAACGCCGGCACTGGTACTATGCCGGCGCAAGGTCCCAGTCCGATGATCCCCACAAGCCCACGACAGGCACCGAGATGATACGTTTATTGCTCCGAGCCGGCGCCCTGGCCGCAGGCGTCCTGATGGCAATGGCCAGCCAGGCGCAATCGCCTGCGCCAGCGCCCAATATTGGAGGCTGGCGCCAGGTGTCGGACAGCCAGTTCAATCGGCAATTCCATTTTTCGATGCTGCCCGGCGTGGCGGCCATCGGCAGCAACTGGGCGGTGTACGACTCCCGCGCAGGGAAGGTGGTGTGCTGCCTGGTCGTGGAAGGGCCCGAGGTGTCGGAAGAGCAACTGGGCAGCGTCTATGACATTCCGGGCCCCTGGATCACCGACCTGACCAATGGCTGGAACCTGGACGCGGCGCCTTACCGGCCGCGGGTGCAGTTGCTGCGGGTTGATGGGGAGTTGCGCGACTACGAGTTCGCCGATGCGGGAGACGGTGTGGGCGGGCTGCTGGTGCCTGACCATGCCGGCGCCGTCGCCGCCCGCACGCTGGAGATCGACGGGCAGCGCTATGCCGTGGAGCGCAAGGATTCGGCGCTCGCTGATGGCGATGGCGGCGTGTACACGTATAGCCTGCGTCCGGCCAAGGGCGGCGCGCCGCTGAAGATCGAGGTTCCCATCGGAACCTATTGAGTCCGGGAGGCGGCGATCAACGCATGAAGCAGACCCTGCAAATAGAAGATGCTCCGCTCACCGAGGACGACATTCTGCTGCTGCGCAGATGCTCGCGCGGCAGACGGTTGATGGCCGTGTTCGGCGTCTTCGTGGTGCTGCTGCTGGCGCTTTCCGTGTTGACCTTTGTCGTGCTCGGTCTGTCCGAGTGGCGCGCGCTGGATGTCGGCGGAGGCGCGGTACTGCTGGCGGGCATTGCGGTGATGGGAGCGCTGGCGGTGTTTTTCGGGCGCAAGCTGCTGCGCATTCCGCGAGGCTGGCGCAGCCTCGACCGGGCGCTGAAGGGACGGCTGGCCAAGCAGATCGTTTCAGGCCGGCTGACGTCGTTTGGTCCGGGTTTCTCGACGCCGGGCGTGTGCTACGGATTCGGCGAGCAGCGCGTGGAGGCCGCCTTGCCGTTCTGGAACGAGATCGCCAGCGACACTCGCAGCGGACACGGACCCGCGACGGCCGTGGGCCTGACGGATCTGCCCGTGCGCCTGCACCTGCTGACCCTGCAGCCAGACTCGCCTCCCGTGCTGTTGCGGGCGGAGTACCCCATGAGCGCGGAGTCCCTGGTCGCTGTCGAGGAAATCAGCGATGCCGACCGTGCGGCCGTGCGCAGGGAAGAGTTGGACGCGCGCAAGTTCATGCTGATCTTTGCCCTTGTGCCGCTGGTGGGAGGGCTGTTTTTGCCGCCGCTGCTGTTCGTCGCGGCGATCTTTGCGATTCTGGGGATGCTGTTCGGCATGCGCAGCCGCAAGCTGCAGCGGGGGCTCTACAAGCACGGCGTGCGGGGCGTGGTCGAAGAGGCCGTGGTCTACCGGCTGCGCAGCCCCAACTCCTCGATTGTCTCGCTGGTCCACAATTACCGCATCGGCGGCGTGATGTATCGGGTCGAATACCTGGGCGACGTGGTCGAACCCGGCAGGCGCGTCGAGTTCGAGTTCCTGGATGCGGGCCTGAGCGGGCAGACTGCGCTGTTCTTCCGGGTGGATGGCGAACCTGCGTAGACGTCAATGAATGGACGGGATGGCGACAAGCGGATCCTGCCGAGCAAAAGGAGAGTAGTGTGTCCGTACCCACAGACGTGTCCGGCGAGCCGGCGGGCTCGGTGAGCGAAGCAGGGCAGTATCAGGTGAGTCTGACCGCGCCGGACAGCCATGTCTTCGCAAGGGAAGCAGGCCGCGGCAACCTGATCATCGGTCCGGCCTGCATGGGCAAGAAGGCCGATCTGCACGTGGCTGGCGAAGACGCCATCAACTGGGCGGTGTTCGATCCATTCTCCACGCCTGCCGGCTCGGCATGGCCGCGCCACATCGATTATTACGGCAACGACAGCGGCTTCTTCGGCTGGTCGCAAGGCCGCGAGATCGAGCAGTTCAGCTGGGCGCCGGCATTTTCGGACAGGCGCGCCATCGACGCCGGCGCGGCAAGAATCCAGACGCTGCATATCCGGCTGGACGCGGTGTCAGGGCATCTAGCCGCCAGACTGCCCCAGGTCCGCAACCTGGGGCTGTTTGGCGACCCGACGCGCATTACCGTGGCGGGGCCGCTGCCCGACATGCTGTCGCTGCAGCCTGCGCTGGGACGCCGGGCCGTCGGAGCTCCCTATGCCTTGCCCGACCTCGGCCCGCTGCAGAACGTGACTGCGCTGACGTTGCACGGCGCGCCGCTGGGACAAGCCATATCACTGCAAGGGATCGAGCGCTTTCCGCAGTTGGAGAGCCTGTCGCTTTGGGGCAGCTTCAGCGACTGGGGGGCGCTGGCCCGGTTGTCGCGCCTGACGAGTCTGGAGATCCGCTACACGCCCGATCTGGCCGGGTTGCCGGAACTGGCCAGTTGGCCTCTGCTGGACAGGTTCATCGCCTTCAACGTCGACGAAGCGGCGGGCAAGCGATTGAAGGCACAGATGACGGCGAGGGCGAAGGTCCGCGCTTGGGGCGGCTACAGCTCCGTCTCCAAGCTGCGCAAGCAGGAGTGGTGGCAGAGCGAATACGGCCGGCCATTCTCGGGCTGGAGCAGCCGCATGGCGAAGTCGGCGAACACCGCTTATGACAAGGCGCAGGCGGCGCTGGAAAGCGCCAGCAATCCCGCCGAGGTCCAAGTCGCAATCTCTGCCTTCGCCAGTCACTTCAATGGCATGAAGGGCATCGAGACCATGGAGCGCGAAGACATCGGCGAGGCGGTGTGGCAGTTCAGCCAGCTTGCCCTGGTCGAACGGTTGGGCGTAAGCGAAGAGCAGGCGCAGCGCTGGTTCGACGAGGCGAGGGATTACTGAGAGGCGTTGCTTCCCGCCCGGCGTTGCGGCCCGCGCATTCCCGCGCGCGCTATTCTGGCAGTCGGACTCACTTTCGGAGCAGCTCATGGAACCAAGAATCACGGTCATCACGCTGGGCGTCGATGATCTGGAAAAATCGGTGGCTTTCTATCGCGATGGGCTGGGGCTGTCGACTGAGGGCATCATCGGCAAGGAGTTCGAACACGGCGCGGTCGCGTTCTTCGACTTGCAGAATGGCGTGAAACTGGCCGTGTGGCCGCGCGCGAGCATGGCTGCCGACACGGGCATTGCGTTGCGGCCGGGCGGCTCTCTTGAATTCACCTTGGGACACAACGTGCGTTCCAAAAGTGAGGTGGACGCGGTGATGCAGCAGGCTAATGGCGCGGGCGCCACCGTGGTCAAAGCGGCAGGCGATACCTTCTATGGCGGCTACGCGGGCTACTTCATGGATCCGGACGGGCATTTGTGGGAAGTGGTCTACAACCCTCAGATGCTGCCTTAGGAATAGGCGCGTAGCGCTCTGTTACGGTGACAAAGGGCCGCTTCCTTTAAGCTCCGCGAGTCTCAATTCTGATGGAGCTGGCGCATGTTCAAGCCCTTGATTTCCGTGGCGTCGGTGGTTGCATTGTTGGGAATGGGCGGCATGGCCCGGGCCCAGGACCTGGTCCTGCCTTCCATTCCCGAAGCCACGGATGCGATCGTCGACATGCTGGCGGACACGGGCATGCCGCGGCCGTCCAAGGTCAAGCTTGGAACCTGCATCCCTGCGGTGGACGCCACCTATCCGGGCCAGGTCGCCTGCACGGTCGCGGTGACCCTGGGGGCTGCGGTCAGCGAGAACCAGATGGATTTCTACAAGCAGGACGGCAAGTGGAAAGCGCAGCCCAGCGTTTCCCAGGATAAGCTGCCGTTTCCTGATCCCAAGCTGGATTGAGAACGACCTCCGGCGTGGCGACGGGCACAGGCACTTCAACCAGGAGAAAGTCATGCCGTTCGTCAGTATCCGCATTACCCGCGATGGCGTTACCGCCGAGCAGAAAGCGCAGGTCATCCGCGAAGTCACCGAGACGCTCGAACGCGTGCTGCACAAGCCGCCGGAGTGGACGCACGTCGTGATCGAGGAAATCGACACGGACAACTGGGGCTTCGGCGGGGTGACGACGACCGAGATGCGGGCGGGCAGGGTGCCGACGCCGGGCGCCAAGCCGCAAAGTGGCGGCTAGGGACAACTACCCGCCGTGCCAGGCCTGGGCCATGCCCCAGGCCTGTGAGCCGCAAGGGCTTTGGCGCTATTGGGGCTGACGCTCCAGCGCCATGGCCGGCTTTTGCAGCTTGCGATAGGCCATAACCAAGGTCAGGGAAAACAAGGAAACCAGCAGCGCCGCCGCGGGCAGTTGCGGCAGCGCGTCCCGCGGGAAGACATAGGCCAACAGCGGAAACGCGTACACGGCGGGCATGCGCATCTCGAACAGGCGCAGCAGCAGCCACATCAGCGCCAGGTCCAGCAGGACCACCGTCATCCAGTCCTCGACCGCCAGATAGAGCGCCACGCCGACAGCGGCCGACAGGGTCAGCACCGCAGTCTGCTTGAACAGCATGCGCCACGAGTACATCTTCATGTGCAGGGACTCGTACACCACCACGGCCACTGGCGGCAGTACGGCCAGGTGCGTATTGCCGGCGAGCGCGGCGAGGCCGATTCCGGCCAGGATGATCGCGGCATAGGCGGCCATCAGCCTGGGCTGGACGGAAACGGTGCGATCCGTGCTGGCGCGCAGCCGTCCCAGCATCACGCCCAGCATCAGTAGCAGGGTGCTGACCACAATGGCGGCAATGAATGACGGCTCGGTGGCGTTGGTCACCACCGGCAAAAAGCCCGTGGCCAGCGCAGGCGCCAAGCTGTAGCGCAGCAGCAGGAAGAACAGCAGCATCGCTGCCAGGACGAGCGCCAGTTTGGCGGTATAGGGTATGGCCAGCAGGTTGATGCCGAAGCCCATCAAGGCCGTTGCCGTGGGGCAAAGAAAGATCTTCTCGGGATGGCGCATCCAACTGGGCTCGCGGTAGACCCACAAGGCGATTGCCATGGCGGCGATCTCGGGCAGCACGATCTCGCGATCGTTCCAGACGGCGGCGGCCGCGACCATTGCAGCGATGAACGCGAAGGCGCAGAAATACGACAGGCGTGCCTGGCGAGGCGTGAGCGTTGTTTGCTGCATGGCGGAACCCTTTTCGAAAATGCGCCTGGCCCGCTGCGCTGCATGAGGCAGTCGGGGCAATACGATGGCGTCAGTTTCAAGCTTGACACGATGGGAAGGTCAAGCAGCGGGGTTCAGCAGGCGCATTTCGCGGGCCCGTGCCGGGCCCGGCACGCTTACCCCTGCTGGCTCATGATGCTCAAGGCCACCGCCTCGGCGATCTTGATGCCGTCCACGCCCGCCGAGAGGATGCCGCCGGCATAGCCCGCGCCTTCGCCAGCCGGGAACAGGCCTTGGGTATTGAGGCTTTGCAGAGTCTCGTTGTCGCGCTTGATGCGGATGGGCGACGAGGTGCGGGTTTCGACGCCGGTGAGCACGGCGTCGTGCATGCCGAAACCCTTGATGGTCTTGTCGAAGACGGGCAGCGCTTCGCGGATGGCGCTGATCGCGAATTCGGGCAGCGCGGCGGCCAGGTCGGTCAGGTGCACGCCCGGCGTATATGAGGGCTGCACGGAGCCGAATTCGGTCGAGGCCCGGCCGGCGATGAAATCGCCGACCAGTTGGCCTGGTGCGCTGTAATTGCGGCCGCCCAGCTCGAACGCCTGGGATTCCCATTTGCGCTGGAAATCCACGCCCGCCAGCACATGTTCGGGGTAATCGACCTCGGGCGAAATCCCGACCACGATGCCCGCGTTGGCGTTGCGCTCGTTGCGGGAGTACTGGCTCATGCCGTTGGTGACGACACGGTCGGGTTCGGACGTGGCAGCCACCACGGTGCCACCCGGGCACATGCAGAAGCTGTAGACCGAGCGTCCGTTGCTGGCATGATGCACCAGCTTGTAATCCGCCGCACCCAGGATGGGGTGGCCGGCGTTGGGGCCGAAGCGGGCGCGGTCGATCAGCGACTGCGGATGTTCGATCCGGAAGCCGATCGAGAAGGGCTTGGCTTCCATGAACACGCCCTGGTCGTGCAGCATCTGGAAGGTGTCGCGCGCGCTGTGGCCGATGGCCAGCACGACGTGGTCGGCCTCGATGTGCTCGCCGCCGGCCAGGGTCACGCCGGTGACGCGGCCGTTTTCCCGATGCAGCGTTTCGACCCTGCTGGAGAAGCGGACTTCGCCGCCCAGCTTGGTGATGGTGTCGCGCATGACTTCCACCATGCCGACCAGGCGGAACGTGCCGATGTGCGGCTTGCTCACGTACAGGATTTCTTCGGGCGCGCCGGCCAGGACGAATTCCTTGAGCACTTTTTCGCCGTAGTGCTTGGGGTCCTTGATCTGGCTGTACAGCTTGCCGTCGGAGAAGGTGCCGGCGCCGCCTTCGCCGAATTGCACGTTCGAATCGGGGTTCAGGATGCGCTTGCGCCACAGGCCCCAGGTGTCCTTGGTCCGTTCGCGCACGGCCTTGCCGCGTTCCAGGATGATGGGCTTGAAGCCCATCTGCGCCAGGACCAGCCCGGCGAACAGCCCACAGGGGCCGGTGCCGATGACGATGGGGCGCTTGCTCAGGCTGGCGGGCGCCTGGGCGACGAACTTGTATTCGGTGTCGGGAGTGGGCTTGACGTTGCGGTCGTCGTGATAGCGCTTGAGCAGCGCCGCTTCGTTTTCGACGTCGACGTCCAGCGTGTAGATCAGCAGGATGTTGTGCTTCTTGCGCGCGTCATAGCTGCGGGAGGCAACGGTGTAGCCGCGCAGATCGCTGGCCGCTACACCCAGTTTCTTGAGAATCGCGGCAGGCAATTCTTCGGGCGTGTGATTCAACGGCAGCTTGATTTCAGACAGTCGCAACATCTTTGGTCCAGATAAATGGGCGAGCACAACGTCGCCAAACGCGAATTGTACTGGACCGCAGGCCGGGGCCGCGGCGTATCCGGCGCCGATCAGGGGCCGGGAGGGCTGGTGCGCGCATCGCGCCGCACCGCCTGCGGCGGCATGCCGAAGCCGCGCAGAAAAGCCTCGCGCAAGTGGCGGCGGTCGCGAAAACCGGTTTCCCTGGCCACCACTTCCAGCGGATGCCGGCTGCTTTCTATCATCAGCCGGGCGGCTTCCAGCCGCAGCCCCTCGATGGCCTTGGCGGGCGACTGGCCGGTCTCGGCCGTGAAGACACGGCTGAACTGGCGCGGGCTCAGGCTGGCGGCCTGGGCCAGATCCTCCACGCTCAAGGGACGGGCGAGGTTGCGCCGGGCATGTTCCAGCGCCTGCTGAATGCGGTCGGACTTGGGCGCGAGCCTGAGCATTTCCGAATGCTGCGACTGTCCGCCCGAGCGGCGCTGATGCATCACCAGCCGGTGCGCCACCGCGCGCGCGAGTTCCACGCCCAGGTCCTTCTCCACCAGCGCCAAGGCCAGG
The DNA here is from genome assembly GCF_048541815.1 of Achromobacter sp. PD1. NCBI lineage: Bacteria > Pseudomonadati > Pseudomonadota > Betaproteobacteria > Burkholderiales > Alcaligenaceae > Achromobacter > Achromobacter sp. PD1. Next base: position 2,991,006 of record NZ_CP183349.1, on the reverse strand, counting down.
TCCATTTCCGCCGTCATGCCGGCGGAGGTCCAGACCGCCCCGTCGGCGATGTAGATGCGGTCGGCCTCGACCTGCGCGCGGGGGTGGCGCTGCTGCAAGGCGTCGGCCCAGTACCAGTGCGTGGTGGCGCGCCGGTCGTCCAGCAAGCCCGCTTCGGCCAGCAGGAACGCGCCGGTGCACAGGCCGGCGACGCGGCGCGAGCGTGGCGCGAGTTTCTCCAGCAGCCGGGGGAGTTCGGGCGAGACGCGCCTGGACAGGGGCGAAAGCACGCCGGCCACCAGCCAGGTGTCGGCCTGGCTGCGGGCGGTGAGCGGACGGGCCTGCACCGTCAGGCCCGCCGAGGCGCGCACCGCGCCGTCCAGGGCGTAGCTTTCCACGGCGTAGAAGGGCTCGCGCGCCACCGCGTTGGCGAGTTCGAATACGGCCTGCGTGCCCAGGCCGATGATTTGGAAGCCTTCGGGAAGTATGTAACCGATGCGGTGCATGGGGGCGTCCTGGCGGGTTCTGGCCCCGCATATGTCCAGCGTTGATGTCCTTATTTACGACTATATACGTCATTTACGCCATGCGCTGCAAGCCGCAACATGGCTCCCATCGCAACCCCTCTTTGTGAGTCCCAACATGGCACAAACCCAACCCGGCACCGCCCTCGTCACGGGCGCATCCAGCGGCATCGGCGCGCTGTACGCGGAAAAATTGGCGCAGCAGGGCTACGACCTGATCCTGGTCGCCCGCAACCGCGAGCGTCTGAACACGCTGGCCAGCGACATCAGCACCCGCAGCGGCCGCGCGGTGGAGGTATTGGCGGCGGACCTGGGCGACCGCGCGTCGCTGGCCCGCGTCGAAGACCAGCTGCGCCAGGACGCCAGCATTGCCTTGCTGGTGAACAACGCCGGCATCGGCACGCATACGCCGCTGCTGCAAAGCGACGTGGAGCAGATGACGCGCATGGTCGATCTGAACGTCACCGCGCCGATGCGGCTGACCTATGCGGCGGTTCCGGGCTTCGTCGCGCGAGGCCGGGGCGCCATCATCAATATCGCTTCCGTCGTGGCGCTTGCGCCCGAAGTCCTGAACGGCGTCTATGGCGGCAGCAAGGCGTTCGTGCTGGCGTTCAGCCAGTCGCTGCAACACGAGCTGGCCGGGACCGGCGTGCAGGTGCAGGCGGTGCTGCCCGGCGCCACGGCCACGGACTTCTGGGCCATCGGCGGGCGGCCGGTGGAAACATTGGACCAGCGCATCGTGATGCGCGCCGAAGACCTGGTCGATGCCGCCTTGCTGGGCTTCGCGCGCGGCGAGAAGGTCTCCATCCCCTCGCTGCACGCTGGCGAGGAATGGGACGCCTACGAAGCCGCGCGCCTGGCCATGGCGGGGCACCTGTCCAGCAGTACCGTTGCGCAGCGCTACGCGGCCGCGGTCTGAGCCTGCTCCTGGGAAGCTGAAACCATGAAAGCAGTCATAGCCGCTTATGCGCGCTCGCCTTTCCACTTTGCCCGCAAGGGCCGGTTGGCCGGCTTGCGGCCCGATACCTTGGCCGCGCAGGTGGTACAGGGCCTGCTGCGGCGCACGGACCTGGATCCGGCGTTGCTGGAGGACGTGATACTGGGCTGCGCCTATCCGGAAGCCGCGCAAGGCAACAATTTGGCGCGCATCGTCGGCCTGCTGGCCGGCCTGCCCCTGGAGGTGGGCGGCATGACCGTGAACCGCTTCTGCGGTTCGTCGATGCAGGCGGTGCACATCGCGGCGGCGCAGATCGAGGCGGGCATGGGCGAGGCCTTTCTTTGCGTGGGGGTGGAGTCGATGACGATGGTGCCGCAGGGCGGCTTCAACTTTTCGCCCAACCCCGAGCTGCAGGCGTCCAGCGACGCCTACCTCTCCATGGGCGAGACGGCGGAGAACGTGGCGCAGCGTTGGAACGTCAGCCGAGCCGACCAGGAACTGCTGGCGCTGCAATCCCACCGCAAGGCCGCCGCGGCGCGCGAGCAGGGCTTGCTGGCGGCCGAGATCGTGCCCATCCGCTTGCCGGACGGCGAGGTGGTCGATGCCGACGGCTGCATCCGTCCGGGTACCACGCTGGACGCATTGGCGGGACTCAAGCCCGCGTTCCGCGCCGATGGCGTGGTCACGGCGGGCACCTCGTCGCCGCTGACCGACGGCGCGGCGGCGGTGCTGGTTGCCAGCGATGCCTTCGCGGCGCGCCACGGCCTGGAGGCGCTGGCGCGCATCCGCAGTTTCGCGACCGTGGGCGTGGACCCGGCCGTCATGGGCATAGGTCCGATACCTGCCACGCGCAAGGCGCTGGCGCGCGCGGGGCTTGCGGCGGCCGATCTGGACGTGGTGGAGATAAATGAGGCGTTCTCGTCGCAGGCCCTGGCCTGCGTCCGTGAGCTGGGCCTGGACATGGCCCGCGTCAACATCGACGGAGGCGGCCTGGCCATCGGTCATCCTTTGGGCGCCACGGGCGCGCGCATCACCGGCAAGGCTGCGGCGTTGCTGGCGCGCAGCCAAGGGCGCTATGCGCTGGCCACGCAATGCATAGGCGGCGGCCAGGGCATCGCCACGGTGCTGGAACGGCCCTGAACCCGATCGACAGCCGGACCTCATCGAACCATGCGCACGCATGCCTTCATTTCCCTTGGCCGCGATGCGGCCTTTGCCTTAACGGGGGCCTTGGCCTGAGCGCGGGGCAGTTGGGCTTGTTCTTCGCGTGCATGGCGCTCGGATGCGCCGCGCTGATGGCGGGCAAGCGCCGGCGGTAGTACCTTCCTGATTCTCGACAACCTGTACAGAGGACACATTCAATGCTGCGCTCCCCCGAAACCATAGAAAGTCTCTTCGAACGCCAGCGCGGCACGCTGCCGGACACCTTCGGCGTGCGGCCGCTGTCCATCGAGGAAGGACGCATGTCCATGGAAATGACGGTGGCGCCGTGGATGATGGCGCCCAATGGTTATCTGCACGCAGCCTCGCAGGTGATGCTGGCCGATACCTGCGCCGGCTACGCCACCCTGGCGCATCTGCCCGCAGGGGCCAAGAGCTTCACCACGCTGGAGCTGAAATCGAACTTCCTGGGCACCGCGCGGGAAGGCGTGCTGACCGTCGAGGCGGTGGCGGAACACATGGGCCGCACCACCCAGATCTGGTCGGCGACCGTGGTCGACGCAAGCGGCCGCAAGCTGTCGCTGTTCCGTTGTTCGCAGATCATCCTCTGGTGAGCGCGCGGCCCGAAGATGGGCCGCAATGGTAGAACCCGCAAGCCATTCCAGTCCTTTCGTCCGTTTCTCAGACGGATTCAGCCTTGGTTCCCGCGAGTGCCCTCGATAAGCTGCAACGTCGGCTTTCAGGGCCGGCGGCCACGGAGGACGCTGTCCATCCACGACATCCGGCGCTGTTGGCATCCCTGAAGCTGCGGTCTGGTTGTCTATTGACAACCTGTTTGAATGTCTTCATACTGGATACCAATGATGGCTCGTCCGTCCCATCCCAAGAAAGAGGTAGAGGCAGCGCTGCGCCTTGCCGAAGAATGCGGCTGGCGCGTGGAAGTTGGCGGCAGCCATGCCTGGGGGCGGATCTATTGCCCCAGCAATCTGGCGGACTGCCGTTGTGGCGAATTCTGCATCACCAGCATCTGGAGCACCCCGAAAAACCCCGGCAATCATGCGCGCGCCTTGCGGCGCGTCGTAAACAACTGTAGTGCGCACCGCCGGTTGCCCGAAGCAGACGGCGGCGCATGGGAGTAGTGCGATGGAATACACCTTTACCTTGAAGTACCAGCTTGCGGACGTCGATCACGACATCGATGCGCTGGTCGAACGCCTGGGTGCGGCCGGTTGCGACGATGCCCTGGTCGGCACCGGGCTGCCGGGGCGCATTGCGCTGGCGTTCACCCGCGAATCTGAAAGCGCGGAAGCCGCAGTGCGCTCGGCCCTTGGAGACGTCAGGCGCGCGGTTCCAACCGCGAAGCTGATCGAGGCCGCGCCCGACCTGGTGGGCTTGACCGATGTGGCCGAGATCGTCGGGGTTTCCCGCCAGAACATGCGCAAGCTGATGCTGGCGTATCCGGACAGCTTTCCGCTGCCGGTCCACGAGGGCAGCACCTCGATCTGGCACCTGGCGGACGTGCTGGCGTGGTTGCAGGCCAAGGGCGGCTATCCGCAGGTCGAGCAGGTCATGGACGTGGCCCGCGTGGCCTTGCAGGTCAACGCCGCAAAGGAAGGGCAGCGCGTTTCGCGTGCTGCCTCCAAGGAACTGGAAACGCTGGTGTGATGAGCGTTGCGCCTACGTTGGCGCGCCTGCCCGCGCTAGCCTCCTGATTTCGTCCAGGAAGCGCATGGCCGGCCCCGGCAGTATGCCTACACGCCGATGGTAGGCTGAAAATCTGCGCTCATGGTCCAGTCCGTCCACCCGCAGTTCATGGATCAGGCCGGCCTTGAGTTCGGCGCCGTACATGGGTCGTGTCAGCCAACTGACGAAGCCGGAGTACGCGACCAGGCTCTTGATCAGCGGAATCGACGTGCTGGAAACCGCGATGGCCGGCGCGGGCAGGCCCCGGGCCTTGAACAGCGACATGAGCCGGTTGTGCGGCTCTGTGCGTTGCGGCACGAAGCACCAGCGCTCTTCCAGCAAGGCCTCCATGCTCACCGCCGCGTCGCCCTGTCGCGGGTGGCCGGCGCCGACGACGACGTTCATGCTTTCTTGCCATGCGCAGTTGCGGGCAGACACGATGCTGGCGGTCTCGGGCGCTTCCGGGGCGATTACCAGGTCGACCTGATAGCTGTCCAGCGCCGTGGCCAATTCGTCCCAGATTCCCTCGACCACATCGATGGCGATGCCAGGCCACTTAGCCAGGAACGCCTCCAGCGCCTTGGGGATGAAGAGGGCGGACGCGCCCGCGGTGACGCCCAGGCGCAGCGCGCCTGTCGCCAGGCCGCGCATGCGGTTCATTTCATCGCGGGCGATCTTTTCTTCGCGGCATAGCAGTTGCGCGTGCGGCGCCAGGGCCTTGCCGTATGCCGTCAGGCGCATGCCGCCGGAATGCCGCTCGAACAGCGGTTCGCCGACAGCCGCTTCAAGACGCTTGACGATGCGGCTGAGAGCGGGCTGCGTCAGGTTCATTTTGTCCGCTGCCTTGCCGAGTGAGCCTTCGTCCAGCACCGCAAGGAACGCGCGCAATTCATTGAGGTTGTATGCCATACCGAAATGTAATGACTTATGCGCTAAATAACAATTTTCAGGAATGAGGAGCGGCCTCACACTCTCTCCATCCAATACGGCCTGTCCCGCGGTCGGCAACTGAGCAGGGACATGCGCGGCATACACACATGGAGAGTAGCGACATGCAGAAACGTTTGTTCCTGAAAGCGCTGTTTGCACTGGCGGCCGGCTCGGGCGCGGCGGCCTGTTGGGCCCAGGCCAGCGACAAGCCCATTGAATGGGTCCATCCCTATCCCGTGGGCGGGGGCTCCGACGCCATTGCGCGCAAGCTGGCCGAAAGCGTGGGCGCGCAGATGGGGCGCAGCTTCTTCGTCAGCAACAAGCCGGGCGGGGCCACCAACATCGCCGCGGCCTATGTGGCCAATGCCCGCGCCAATGGCAACATCGTCTTCACGGGCGACTTCGCCACCCTGGCGGCCAATCCGCATCTGTTCGCCAGCCTGCCTTACGACAGCGCCCGGGACTTCGTCTCGGTCGGCCTGTATGCCCGCTATCCGATACTGCTGGTGGTCTCCAGCAAGGTGCCGGCCAGCAACCTGGACGAGTTCCTGCAATGGGCGCGCGCCAATCCGGACAGCGCCAATTTCGCCAGTTCCGGCGTGGGCTCTCCCCAGCACCTGGCCGCCGAACTGTTCCGCGAGCGCACCGGCCTGAAAATGACGCACGTCGCCTACCGCGGCGGCGCGCCGGCGGTAACGGACTTGATGGCAGGCGCGGTGTCCTTCGCCTTGATGGACGCTTCCACCGTGGTGCCTCAGATGAAGACGGGCAGGCTTAAGGTGCTGGGCGTGGCCAGCCCGCAGCGGATGAAGAATTTCCCGGACATTCCCACGCTGCATGAACAGGGCTTGAAGGATTTTGAGGCGTTCGCGTGGCAGGGCATGCTGGTTCCCGCCGGCACCCCCCGCGCCACCGTGGACGCGTTGAACCAGGGGCTGGCGGCGGCGCTGAAGACGCAGGCGGTCATCGATTTCTACGCCAACATCGCGGTCGAACCCTGGTTCAGTTCGCCGGACCAGATGGCAAGCTTCGTGGCGGGCGAGAACAGCCGCTGGGGCAAGATCATCCGCGAACGCGGCATCACCCTGCAGTAGGTGCGGCGTGCTGTTGACGATGGAGGATTACCGAAACCGGGCCAGCAAGGTGCTGCCCCGTTTCGTGTTCGAGTTCGTGGACGGGGGCGCGGAGCACGAAACCTGCCTGCGGGCCAACCGGGAAGACTTCGAGCGGATCCGGCTGATGCCGCGGGTGCTCAGGGATACCCGAGAAGTCGACGCTTCGGTTGAGGTGTACGGATCGGTCTGGCGGCAACCGTTTGCGCTGGCGCCCACCGGCCTGAATGGCGTGATCCGCCCCGGCGGCGACGGCATGCTGGCGCGGGCGGCGGCGGAAATGGGCGTGCCGTTTGTCCAGTCCACCGCCTCGAACCAGCGGGTCGAGGACGTGCGCGCCATCGCTGGCGGCGGCGAACAATGGCTGCAGCTATATGTAATGCAGGACCGCCGGCTGGCCGAACAGCTCGTGCGCCGGGCGCGCGCGGCGGACTATCGTGCGCTGGTCCTGACGGCTGACGTGCCGGTGGGCGGCAGGCGCTGGCGCGATGTGCGCAACGGCTTTTCCATGCCGTTCCGGATCACGCCTCGGATCGCCTGGGATGTGGCGCGGCGGCCCGGGTGGGCGCTGCGCATGCTGCGCGGTGGCCCGCCTCGCTTCGTGAACCTGGCTGCACACGCCGACGAATCCCTGTCCATGGAAGTGCAGGCATCCCTGCTTGCGCGCAGCATGGACCGTTCATTGACCTGGGACAGCCTGCGCTGGCTGCGCAGCCTGTGGGATGGCCCCTTGCTGTTGAAAGGCGTGCTGCATCGCGAGGATGCCGTCCTGGCGGCGCGGCATGGCGTGGACGGCCTCATCGTGTCCAACCACGGCGGCCGCCAACTGGATGCCGCGCCCTCGTCGATCAGCGTGCTGCCCGGGGTCGTCGACGCGGTCGCCGACCGCATCCCGGTATTCCTGGACAGCGGCGTGCGCAGCGGCGCGGACATCGTGCGTGCCCAGTCTCTGGGGGCGCGCGCCGTATTCATCGGGCGGCCCGCGCTGTATGGCCTGGCTTGCGGCGGCGCGCAGGGTGTGGCCGATGTGATGCGTTTGCTGGCGGAAGACTACGAGCGCACCATGATCCTGTCGGGACGGACTGGCGCTTGTGACGCGCGGCGGGAGCAGGCATAGCCTTACCTTTGCGCCCGCGCCGCCGTCGCTCTTACAATGCCGCATTCAACACCCCACCAGGAGTCATTCGCCATGCGCCACTGATGCCGCCGTCTTCGCGACGGCCAGTCTCCACCCGCCCCCAAAGAGCAGGGGGAGTTCTTGGCATCCTTGGAATTGCACATGACGAATCCCTATATCGCGCTGGAAGGCGTGTCTTATGTTCTGCCGGACGGCAGAACATTATTCTCCGGTCTCGACGAACAGTTCGACCTGCAGCCTGCCGGGCTGGTGGGCCGCAATGGCGTGGGCAAGAGCGTGCTGGCCCGCATTCTTGCCGGACAACTGCCGCCGGCCCACGGCCGCTGTCTGCGTTCGGGCAGCGTGCATTACCTGGCCCAGCAGGCGGCGCCTGGCGCGGCGGAAACCGTGGCCGGCCTGGCGGGCATGCAGGCCACGCTGGCTGCGCTGGGACGCATCGAAGCGGGCAGCGCCGCCGCCGAGGACTTCGACATCGTGGGCGAGCGCTGGGATGCGCGCCTTGCGTTGCAGCAGGAACTGGAACGTTGCGGCCTGGGCCACCTGGATGCCGCGACGCCGGCCGCCGCGCTCAGCGGCGGCGAGGCCATGCGTGTCGCCCTGATTGGCGCCTTGCTGTCGGACGCCGACTTCCTGATCCTGGACGAACCCACCAACCACCTGGACAGGCCGAACCGGCTGGCCCTGGCCGAACAGCTGCGACGCTGGCCGCGCGGTTTGCTGGTGATCAGCCACGACCGGCAATTGCTGGAGGCGATGCAACGCATCGTGGAATTGTCGCCGCTTGGGTTGCGCGGGTATGGCGGCGGCTACAGCTTTTATGCGCAGCGCAAGGAAGAGGAACGGGGCCGCGCGCTGTCGCTGCTGGAGCAGCGCAAGCATGAGCGCCAACGCGAAGAACAGGCCCTGCGCGAACAGCGCGAACGCCAGGAGCGCCGCCAGGCGCGCGGCAACCGGCAGGCGCGCGACGCCAATCAGGCCAAGATCCTGCTGGGCCGGCAGAAGGCGCGCAGCGAAACCTCCGCCGGCAAGCTGCGTCGCCAGCATGAGGCCGCCAGCGAGCAGCTTGCCTTGCGCGTGCGCGAGGCGGCTGGGCAGGTCGACGAGCAGGACGCCATCGTGTTGCATGCGCCGCCAGCCGCAATGCCAGCGCAGCGGCGCGTCGCCAAGCTGGACGCGGTGGAGCTGCCGTTCGTCCCGGCCGCCACGCGCCGCATCGATCTTGCGCTGGGCGGGCGGCAGCGCGTGGGCGTGGTCGGTCCGAACGGTTGCGGCAAGTCGACCTTGCTCAAGGTGCTGGCGGGACAGCTGCAGGCATCGGGCGGAACCTGCCGAGTCGCGGCAAAGGCCGTGTATCTGGATCAACGATTAGCCATGCTGGCGCCGCAGCAGTCCGTGCTGGCGCAGCTGCAAGCGGCCAATCGCGGCGCGACGCAAGCCGGCTTGCGCACGCGCCTGGCCCAGCTGGGCCTGGACGCGCGCAAGATCGCGGCGCCCAGCGGTGAACTCAGCGGAGGAGAGCGCCTGAAGGCCGCGCTGGCCTGCGCGCTGTACGCGGACCCGCCCGCGCAGCTGCTGTTGCTGGATGAACCCAGCAATCATCTGGATCTGCCGTCGACGCAGGCATTGGAGGCGATGCTGCGCGCCTACCGGGGCGCCCTGGTCGTGGTGTCCCATGACGACGCGTTCATGGACAGCCTGGACCTGACGCACCGGCTGGCCGCGGGCAGCGGCGGCTGGCGCCTGGAAACTATCTGATCGACAGTTCCAGGATGTCGTCGCCGGCGTCATCGCGTTCTCCGGTGGGCGTCCAACCCAGGTGGCGGTAGAAGCCATGGGAGCGCACGGCGGGATCGCTGGCGCAGGCGAGGAACAGGCGTTCGTGTCCCAGGCTTGCCAGATGCTGGACCATCAACCGCAGCAGCGCCTTGCCTGCGCCCTGGTTTTCGCTTTCGGGCAGCAGGGCCAGCACCACGATTTCACCGGTCTCGCGGTCGCCGAAGCAGTAGCCCGTCACACGGCCGTCCGCGCAGGCGACGAAGCCACGCAGATCGCCCGCGCGTACGCCGGCGGCCCAGTTGTCCTCGGTGATGCCTAGCGCGCGCAGTTGCTCCACGGAAAATGCGTTCTCTCTGGTCTGGCCTCGGATCGTCACGCAGGCAGGGACGTCGTCGGCGGTGGCGGGGCGGAATGTCAATGTGCTCATGTCCGCATATTGACACCCTGTGCGCAATCGTGGCGAGCGGTAACACTCCGCGCATCCCGGCGGCATTAACATCGTCCGCTTCAATCCGCGCACTGCAGGGTGTAGGCATGCTCGAGTCCGTACTCGCGCCATGGGCGCTCACCGGCCGGCTGTGGCTGCGGTTCTGGCCGCAATTGATGGCGCTGGTGCTGGCAGGCACGCTGGCCCGCGATGTGCTGCTGTGGGTGGCGGCGCAGACCGGCTTCGCCAACCATCTCGCCGGCCTGGCCGTGCTTACGCTGGTGGCGCTGGCTCAGTTGGTGACCACCGTCGCGATGTTTCTCGTGCTGCTGCCGGGGCTGCCGGCCTTGCGCGGCGCGCAGGAAGCGGCGCGCGCCGGGCAGGCGGAGACGGGCGGGAGCAGAGGGCGGCTGGGGCAGGCGTTGACGGTGGCCTTGCTGCCGTTCTTCGCCTACTACGCGGCCTGGGGCTTTCTGGGCGACATCGTGCGGCAATACTCGCGCCTGGCCTACGGGCTGGATCCGCTGGGCGAGCACGGCAACGTGTTGGACGCGCTGGATTCCCGCTGGCTGCTGGTCTCGGTGGCGATTTCGTGGCTGGTGCGCAAGGCGGCGGTGACGGCGCGCGACCGCACGGGCAAGGGCCGCTGGCAATGGCTGGTGGTGCTGTGCGAAACCAACTGGGTGCTGATCGGCTTGTACGTCATCAGCCGCTGGAAGGACCACGCGTGGCAGTGGCTGGCCGACCGGCGCGGCCTGGAGGCGTTGCTGCAGTCCCTGATGAACATGCTGACGCCCGTCACGAATGCCTGGGCGGCGGGCATGACGCCCGTGGAGGCGCAAGGGCCCGGCCTGGGCACGGCGCTGATCAGCTTGTTCTTCTATGCCTTGTTGCCGGTGATATGGCTGGTGATGGCCGCGTTGGTCTATGGCTATGACGTGCGCGACGATGCCGATCTCAGGCGCTATCAACGGCTGCAACGGCTGGGCGACCGCTACCGCGCGGTGCCGCGTTTTCTGCGCGATTTCATCGAGCATTTCGTGGCCGGCTACCGCAAGCGTTATCTGCCGCTGGCCAGCGGCGTGCGGTTGGCCTTTCACAGCAGCGCGCTGCTGCTGGTCACGCTCATCGTGGGCTACCGCCTGATCGACTGGGGAGCCGCGTGGCTGTGGTACGGCGCGGCGCGCCTGATCGGTCCGAACGACCTGGATACCTGGCAGGTGCTGGCGCATGGCGTTTCGCTGCTGTTCGGCAGTCCGTTCCGCGATTCTTCCACGGGCCTGCTGATCGAGCCCCTGCGCATCTGCTTTCTTGCCGCCGTGCTGGAATGCGCTTACGCACCCTGGAAGATGCGCAGCGCGGCGCCCGCGCCCGCGGCATGATTCAGCCGGCAGGATCCGGCGGCGCGAAGCGCAGGTAGGCGGGCCGCTCGGCATCGATGGACACGGTGATCGACCAGGGCGCGGCTGCGTCGGCGGGCACCATGAAGGCTTCCATGATTTCGACGCTGGCGCCGGGGGCGGCGCCGCTGTGGGCCGCGGCCACGCAGCCGCGCGCGGTGCCGCGCGGCAGGCGCAAGGCCGGGGCGATGGCGGGCAGCCAGGTGCGCCCCTGCGCATCATGCAGCGCAATGCGGCAGCCGCGCCAGCGCGTGGGCAGATCGGCAGATTGCACCTGCACGGAGAAGGCGGCCAGCGCGGAGCGCGAGCCGGGCTGCCAGCCCCTGCCGGCCGGCGGCTCCAGCACCGCGAATTGCCGCAACTGCCATTGCGCGCCGCCTAGCGGCGCCTGCGCGCCAGCCGCTATCTCGCGCGGCTGCAGTTCGCGGCCCTCGAGCCAGCGTGCCACGCTGTCGCGGGCGCTCCAGTACAGCGTCAGGGCCAGCAGGATGGGCAGCAACCAGAGGCTGCGGCGGCGCCAGCGGCGTTCGCTCGCGGCCGCATCGTTCATGGGGCGGCCTCCTGTTCGAGATCGTAGCTGGCGGCGCTGACGGGCCGGCCGGAGGCGTCCAGCGGGATGTCGTCCAGCGCAATGCGCACCTGCGAATCCAGGCGCGGGTCATAGCGCGCGGACAGCAGCAGCGTGGCGTCGCGCGCCTGATCGGGCCGGATCTCGAACACCAGCCGCACGGTGCGCGGCAGGCCCGGTTCCACGGCGTGGGGCGGCTGGTTGCGCGCGAGCACGAGACGGTCCGTGTGGCGGTAGGCCAGGCCGTCGGGTCCGAGCCAGGCGGCTTCGCCGACAGTGGCCGACGTGTCCCGGGCCGCCAGGCGCAGCCAGACGATGGCCCATACGCCGCCCGTCGTGCGCGTCTGCGTAGCGCTCAGGCTGCGGTAGTGCAATTGCTGCGCGAACTGCACGCGCTCCACGGTGACCTCGAACTGCCTGGCGCTCACCGTCTGTCCCATTGCGCCGCTTGCCGTGATGGGTCCGGTCAGCGCCATGTAGCGGGGCGTGCTGCGCTGCATGGCGTACAGGGCCAGCGCGGCGGCCAGCACCAGCAGCAGCGTGCCCAGCCGCGCGCTCATGGCGCTGACTCCGGTGCGCCGTCCGGGGCTATCGGCAACTCGATCCGGCCCACGTTCGCGGGATTGAACCAGCCCGGCGCACCATACAGATTGTCGACGGGCTTGTAGATCTTGCTCTGCAGGGCAAGCGCGGTGCGCACGGGCGCCGCGGCCGCGGGCGGCAGCATCCAGACGAAGGCCATGCGCTCGGGCAGGCCGGGCTGCAGATAAGGCATTTGCTGCGAGTCGCGCAGGCCGACCACCATGGGCTTGCCGGCAGCCGCTCCCAGCGGCGCATTCCAGCGCAGCAGTCCGAGATAGTCGGCGCTCGATTCGGCCGTGCGGTTGGTGAGGTCGGCCTCGACCACCAGCGCGGTGGCACCTGGCTTGACCGGCACGCCGTAGACCTTGGGGGTGGACGCGGTCCAGGCGCGGCGCGGCACCACCCGCCACTGGCCGGTCTGGATCGAGACATCTGGGCCATATACCGGTTCGGACGCGCGGTTGAGCTTGCCGTAGGCGCCGTAAATCGCGACGCAGGCCGCGGCGAGCAGAGAGCCTATGCCTGCCAGGCTGGCGGCGATACGGGCTCTGAGCGAGTGCAGTACGCGCATCCGGACTCCAGGCGCGCAGATGGCGCGCATCGGGAATCCCAGATCGTAGGCGCGCTGCTCCTGGCGGGTTCTGTCCTTATGTTTCCATGCATGTCGCGCATGGCGTTGCCGCGTGCGGCGGCCAAGTTTTGAAACAATTCGTCGGGAGCATGCCTCAGAACAGGTTCAGCGCCCGCGCCACCCACCAGCCCAGGCCGATCGCGACGCCGATCAGCAGCGTCCTGCGCAGGCCGCCGCCCTTGGGCGGCACGGCGCCCGGCGGCAGGCCCGTGTTCGGGGCGGACTGAACGGATGCCGCCGGGGCGCGGGTCGGCGCCGGGTCATCGGTCTCGATCACGAATTCAGGCTTGGCGTCCTGCGGCTTCAATCCCGGCGCCAGGTTTTCCACGTCCACGCCGGTATTGCGCAGCATGTCCCACAGGCCGCCGTCGCCCTGGCCGGCGCGCAATGCCTCGATGCGTTCGCGTTCGGCGCGCGGCACGTCGTCCAGGCTGTCGTACTTGCGGCCATTGACCGTGACCGCGCCGTTCTTGATCTCGACCTTGAAGGACTCGCCGTTTTCGGTGCCGGCATAGCTCCAGGTCTCGTTGATCGTGGCGCCGTCCATCCCGCCGTCCAGCAGTGCTTCGATGTTGGCGCGCTGTTCGGGCGTCAGGTCCTGCGCGGCGCTCCAGCTGCGCGTCGTCGTGGTGCTGCGCCAAGTCTTGGTCTTGTCGTTCATTGGGTATCCATAGGTGTGCGGATCGCGTCCAGCGCGGCATGCCTTGTCATTAATGCAGAAGGCGTTTTCCTGTCAAGAAAATCAGAACGGCGCGCGGTTTGCCGGAGCGCGGCTGTGCGTTGATATATCAGATCTCCCTGACGATAATTCTTCCACTGTTGCCCGCTAGGAATCGTGATGCAGAAGCCTTACCCCGCCACGGCGGCTGATCGGATACGGCAGACGCTGGAGGATCAGATCGTCAATGCCGAGTTGCCTCCGGGCCTGGCGCTGGACGAGGCGTTGCTGGCGCAACGTTGCGGCGTTTCGCGCACGCCCGTGCGGGACGCCTTGCTGCAGCTTTCGGCCCAGGGCTTCGTGCACATCAAGCCGCGTGTCGGCATCTTCGTGGCGGCGCTGGAACCCGGCGAACTGGCCAATATGTTCGAAACCCTGGCCTATCTGGAAGGGCTGTGCGCGGGGCTGGCCAGCCAGCGCATCACCCAGGCCGGGCGCGCCGAACTGCTGGCTGCGCACCGCGACGCCGAGCCGGCCCGGGCCGCAAGCCGTCCCGGGGGCTACGCCGCGGCGAATCTCGCGTTCCACGACATCCTTTATCGCGCCAGCGGCAACAGCTACCTGATCCAGCAGATCATGGCGATACGCAAGCGTACCCATCCTTACCGGTTGCGGCATTTCGACCAGCCGGGCCGTCTTGCCTGTTCCTGGCGGGAACACGCCGGCGTGCTGGAGGCGGTGCTGGACGGCGACGAGCGTGCGGCCTCGCAGGCCGCCACCCGCCACATCGTCGAGGGCGGGCAGCAGTTCCGCGAGTTCGCCGAGCGCTTTCCGCAGGGGCTGTACGCCGCGGTAGGCAGCATGCGCGCCGCGGAGCAGGCCGCGCCGGCCGCGGCCACGCTTGCCTGGCTGTATGGCCCGCGCACCGCGGGCAGGCATACCAAGCCGGTCAATTGAACCTTGTCCACCGCGTTTACCGGCGCCGGCCGGGGCGCGATGCTGTCCGGCGTTTTTGCGCCATCGATCAAAAACAGAAGCAGGAGACTAGCCGTGTTCCATCGAGTTGCAGGCCTTGCGGCCGCCTTGTTCATCGCCGCCGCCAGTCCGGCCGCGCAGGCGCAGACCACGCCGGTCAAGATCGTGGTCGGGTTCTCGCCGGGCGGCGGCGTCGATACCTTGGCGCGCCTGTTGGCCCAGGGGCTGGCGCAGGCGATCGACCGGCCGGTGGTGGTGGAAAATCGCGCGGGGGCTGGAGGCACCATCGCCGCCGACGTGGTGGCGCGCGCCGAGCCCGACGGCGCGACCTTGCTGTTGGCGGATACCTCGCTGCTGCTTGCGCCGCACATCTATCCGAAAGTCAATTACCGGATGAACACGAGCTTCACGCCGGTCGCCATGGTGGGCGACGCCGGGCTGGCCTTGGCGGTGCCCGCAGCCAGCCCGGCGCGCACGCTGCCGGACCTGCTGGCCATGGCGCGCAAGGAGCCGGGGCGCTACACCTACGCCTCGGTGGGTGTGGGCTCCATGCATCATCTGGGTGGCGAACTGATCAAGTCCATGGCCGACGTGGATCTGGTGCATGTGCCGTACAAAGGCGGCAGCCCGGCCACCCAGGCGGTCGCATCGGATCAGGTGTCGTCCGCCATTTCCAGCCTGCCGGCGGTGATTCCGCAGGCAAGCGCGGGGCGCATACGCATTCTGGCGGTGCTGGGCGCAGAGCGGTTCCCGGGCTTGCCGGATGTGCCGACCGTGGCAGAGACGCTGCCGGGCTTTGACGCGACCCCGGCGATCTTCCTGCTGGCTCCAGCCAAGACGCCGCCTGCCGCGCTGGCAAGGATCACGCAGGCGCTGCCGCAGGTATTGGCCGACGCCAAGCTGCGGGAAGCTTTCATCGCGCAGGGTTCGCTGGTGCGCTACCAGCCCGCCGACGCGCTCGCCGCGTGGCTGCCCGCGCAGGAGCAGCGCTGGGTCGACCTGATCTCGCGCGCCAAGCTGACCTTCGCCCCTTGAGATTTTCGGTATCCACAGTAGGAGAACTTTTCATGCAGCAAGCAAGCACTCCCACCATCGGCATGATCGTGCCGCCCGCCGCGGGTCTGGTGCCGGCGGATGGGGCGCGGCTCTATCCCGATCTGCCCTTCATTGCCAGCGGGCTGGGGCTGGGCTCCGTCACGCCGGAAGGCTATGACGCCGTGATCGAATCGGTGGTGGACCATGCGCGCCGCCTGCAAGAGCAGGGCGCGGCGGTGGTTTCGCTGATGGGCACCTCGCTCAGCTTCTACCGGGGCGCGGCCTTCAATGCCGCGTTGACCGTAGCGATGCGCGAAGCCACGGGACTGCCATGCACGACCATGAGCACGGCGGTCCTGAACGGATTGCGCGCCCTGGGCGTGCGCCGCGTCGCGTTGGCGACGGCCTATATCGACGATGTGAACGAGCGCCTGGCGGCATTCCTGGCCGAAGAGAGCCTGGTTCCCACCGGCTGCCGCAGCCTTGGCATCACGGGCGTGGAGGCCATGGCGCGCGTGGATACGGCCACGCTGGTCGACCTGTGCGTGCGTGCCTTCGAAGCGGCGCCCGATAGCGACGGCATCCTGCTGTCTTGTGGCGGCTTGCTGACGCTGGACGCCATACCCGAAGTCGAGCGCCGCCTGGGCGTGCCGGTGGTGTCGAGTTCGCCGGCGGGGTTCTGGGACGCCGTGCGGCTTGCGGGGGGAGGGGCGAAGGCAAGGCCCGGATACGGCCGGCTGTTCGACGAGTCCTGACGATAGCGGCTCGCCGGCGGCAAGGCCGCAATCGCGCGCTAGCCGCGCACCGCAGTGACATGAAACCCGCGCAAGCGGGTTTCTTACTTTGTCCTTAATGCAAAACTTATTTTCATGTCAAGAAAATCGATCTGATATGGTCTGTTGAGCGTATCAGATGGCTTAAAAAGCGCATAATGTGCGCACCCTTTCCCAAGCTGCATGTCATGGGGATAGGGTCGATTTTCTGTAAGCGAAGAGCGTGTTGTCACTAGCTCGGCGGTTCGTGTTCCCAGGTTCATGTTCGGTAGCTAGGACAACTTGGAGTATTCACGGAGATGTCTATGACAGAAGACGCAAAGCCGCGCAGGCGGTTCCTGCAGGCGTTGGCCATCGTGCCGGCGTCGACGCTGGCGGTGGGCGCAATGACCACCGGCTGTACCAACGAGCCGGATAGCGCCGCTGCGCGCGCGGCCAAGCCCTACGAACCCACCTACTTCACCAAGGCCGAATGGGCCTTCATCGTGGCCGCGGTGGATCATCTGATTCCCGCCGACCAGTACGGTCCTGGCGCCATCGAGGCCGGCGTGCCGGAGTTCATCGACCGCCAGATGGAAACCCCGTTCGGCCACGGCAAGCTCTGGTACATGCAAGGTCCGTTCCACACCGACCAGGTGCCGGAACTGGGCTACCAGCTGAACCAGAATCCCCGCGAGGTCTACCGCCACGGCATCGAGGCCTGTGACGCCTGGTGCGTGAAGACGCACGGCAAGGTCTATGCCGAACTGGACAAGGCGCTGCAAGAGCAGATCCTCAAGGACCTGCAAGGCGGCAAGATCGAATTCGAGAGCGTGCCCGCCAGGACGTTCTTCAGTTTCCTGCTCTCCAACACGAAGGAAGGTTTCTTCGCCGATCCGATGTACGGCGGCAACAAGAACATGGTGGGCTGGAAGATGGTGGGTTTCCCGGGGGCGCGCGCGGACTTCATGGACTGGGCCGACCAGCCCAACGCGAAGTATCCCTACGGCCCCGTGTCGATCTCTGGGGAGAAGGGTTAAGCCATGGCGATCAAAAAAGACAAAGTCGATGCGGTGCTGGTCGGGTTCGGCTGGACCGGCGCGATCCTCGGCCAGGAGCTGACCGAGGCCGGGTTGCACGTGCTGGCGCTGGAGCGCGGCGCGATGCAGGACACGCCCAAGGACGCCGAGTACCCCAAGGTTGCGGACGAGCTGGCGTATTCCGTGCGCGGCAAGCTGTTCCAGGACCTGTCCAAGGAAACCGTGACCATCCGCCATGGCGTGGACGACGTGGCCGTGCCGTACCGGCAGAACGGTTCGTTCCTGCTGGGCACGGGCGTGGGCGGGGCGGGCTTCCATTGGAACGGCATGCACTACCGCGTGTTGCCCGAAGAGCTGGAGCTGCGCACCCGCTACGAAACGCGCTACGGCAAGAGCTTCATTCCTGAAGGCATGACCATCCAGGATTTCGGCGTGACCTATGACGAGCTGGAGCCGTACTTCAGCAAGTTCGAATACGTCTGCGGCACCTCGGGCAAGGCCGGCAATCTGAACGGCCAGATCGTCGAAGGCGGCAACCCGCTGGAAGGCAAGCGCAGCAAGGAATTCCCGCTGCCGCCCCTGACCACCACCTACGGCGCCCAGCTGTTCGACAAGGCGGCGCGCGAAGTCGGCTTCCATCCGTATCCGGCGCCCGCGGCCAATGCCTCGGGTCCGTACACCAACCCATATGGCGTGCGCCTGGGGCCCTGTAATTTCTGCGGTTTCTGCGAGAACTACGGCTGCTACATGTATTCGAAGGCCTCGCCGCAGACCACCATCCTGCCGGTGCTGCTGAAGAAGCCCAACTTCGAACTGCGCACGCATTCGCACGTGATCAAGGTCAATCTGGATTCCAGCGGCAAGAAGGCCGTGGGCGTGACCTACATCGACGCGCAAGGCCGCGAAGTGGAGCAGCCGGCGGACCTGGTGATCCTGTCGGCCTACCAGATGCACAACGTGCGCCTGCTGCTGCTGTCCGGCATCGGCAAGCCCTACGATCCCAAGACCAATGAAGGCGTGGTGGGCAAGAACTACGCCTACCAGATGAACGGCGGCGTCAGCGTGCTGCTGCCCAAGGGCACCCAGCTCAACCCCTTCGTGGGCACGGGCGCGGGCGGCGTGGGCATGGACGACCTGAACGGCGACCAGTTCGACCACGGTCCCCTGGGTTTCCTGGGCGGCGCCAGCATCCGCCACGTGCGCTACGGCGGCCGTCCGATCAAGCAGACGCCCACCATGCCGGGTACGCCCACTTGGGGCACGGGCTGGAAGGCCGGGGTGCAGGACGCCTACCAGCGCCACATGACCATAGGCATTTCCGGTTCGGTGATGTCGTACCGCGACGCCTACCTGTCGCTGGACCCCACCTACAAGGACAGCTTCGGCCAGCCTCTGCTGCGCATGACCTTCGACTGGCATGACAACGAATTCGACATGCTGGGCTACATGGGCAAGCGCATGGAAGAAGTGGCCAAGGCCATGAAGCCCGAAAAGTATGCCGTGGGGGTGCGCAAGAAGGGCGCGCGCTACGACACACGGGTCTACCAGAGCACGCACAACACGGGCGGCGCCATCATGGGCTCCAATCCCAAGGAAAGCGTGGTCAACAAGTACCTGCAGAGCTGGGACGTGCCCAACCTGTTCGTGATGGGCGCCTGCGTGTTCCCGCAGAACATGGGCTACAACCCCACCGGCCTGGTCGGGGCGCTGGCCTATTGGTCGGCGCAGGCGATCCGCGACCTGTACCTGAAGAACCCCGGCCCGCTGGTCCAGGCTTAAGGAGACGGCACAATGATTAAGCAGACCATTGTTGCGGCCATCTCCGCCCTGGCGGCCAGCGCCGCGTTCGCCGCGGACGGCACGCCGGCCGCCGCCGACGCCCAGATGATCAAGCAGGGCGAGTACCTGTCGCGCGCCGGCGACTGCATCGCCTGCCACACGGCCAAGGACGGCAAGCCGTTCGCGGGCGGCCTGGGCATCGATTCGCCGCTGGGCATGATCTATTCCACCAACATCACGCCCGACAAGGACACCGGCATCGGCGGCTACTCCTACGAGGACTTCGACCGTGCCGTGCGCCACGGCGTGGCCAAGGACGGACACTCGCTGTATCCGGCGATGCCGTACACCGCCTACGCCAAGGTCACGCCCGAGGATGTGAAGGCCCTGTACGCCTATTTCATGCACGGCGTCGAGCCGGTGAAGCAGGAGAACAAGGACACGGACATCATCTGGCCTTTGTCGATGCGCTGGCCGCTGGGCGTGTGGCGCTGGATGTTTGCGCCCGACGTGGCCACGGCGCCGGTGACGGCTGACACCCAGGGCGCCGACCGCGCCGCGCTCTTGCGCGGCCAGTACCTGGTCGAAGGCCTGGGCCATTGCAGCACCTGCCACACGCCGCGCGGCGTCGCCTTGCAGGAAAAGGCGTTGACCGAGGCGGACGGCTCGGCCTTCCTGTCCGGCGGCGTGGTCGAAGGCTGGCTGGCCAAGAACCTGCGCGGCGACACCACCGACGGCCTGGGCAGCTGGAGCCAGGCGGACATCGTGGCCTTCCTGAAGTCCGGCCGCAACGGCCATTCCGCGGCTTTCGGCGGCATGGCTCAGGTGGTGGGCGACAGCACGCAGCATCTGTCCGATGCCGACCTGAACGCCATCGCGGCCTATCTGAAGAGCCTGCCGCCGGTGAACAAGGACGCCACCAAGCCGCTGGCCTACAACGAGTCCGTGGCGCAGGCGCTGCGCACAGGGCACGACAAGGGCGACGGCGCCATGGCTTTCCTCAACAACTGCGCGGCCTGCCACCGCAGCACGGGCAAGGGCTATGCGGAAACCTTCCCGCAGCTGGCGCTCAGCTCCACGGTGAACTCGGCGGACCCCGCGTCCCTGATCCACATCGTGCTCAAGGGCGCGCAGATGCCGGCCACCGCCGCCGCGCCGACTGCTTACGCGATGCCGGGCTTTGACTGGCGCATGACCGACAAGGAGGTCGCCGACGTGGTGACGTTCGTGCGGTCCAGCTGGGGCAACCAGGGGGCGGCCGTCACCGCCGCCGACGTGGCCAAGGTGCGCAAGGACGTGGGGGCGGCGCCGCAGCCCGCGCGTTGACGCCTGACCGCGCGCGCGGCGCCGGCAAGCCCTTGCGGCTACCGGCGCCGCGTTTTTCATGGGCGATTTGACAAGCCCCGATGCCGGGCGCAAGCTACGCCACATGCATAGCCCCGCAACCGCCTTCGCGCTGATTATTACCACCATCAGGTCCATGGTGGGTTAGCGCGCGTCGGTACATCGCTACATAAACCCGCCAGAGGCGGGTTTTTTGTTGGCCCGCCTCCTGCCGCAGTTTTTCCAGGAGAGCACTTCATGATGTCCACAGAACCTTCCACCACGGCCACGCCCATGCTGCACTTCCTGTGCGGCAAGATCGGCGCCGGCAAATCCACGCTGGCGCAGGCGCTGGCGGCGCGGCCCGGCACCATCCTGCTCAGCGAGGACAGCTGGCTGGCGACGCTGTACCCCGGAGAGATCGTGGACCTGACCGACTACGCCCGCTGCGCCAGCCGCCTGCGCAACGCCATGGGCAGCCATGTGGCGGCGCTGGTCAGGGCGGGTTTGTCGGTGGTGCTGGACTTCCCGGCCAACACGCGGCGCAGCCGCGCATGGCTGCGCCAGGTGGCGCAAGAGGCCGGCTGCGCCCATCAGCTGCATTTCCTGGATCTGCCCGACGAGGTCTGCAAGGCCAGGCTGCGCGCGCGCAATGCCTCGGGCACGCACCCATACACCACCACGGACGAACAATACGACGCGATCACGGCGTACTTCGTCGAGCCGGAAGAAGACGAAGGTTTCGTTCTGGTGCGCCACGGGCAGGCCTGAAGCGCGGGACGCGGGCCGGGCGCGCCTGCTATGATTGCTGGATAAATATCCAGTCCTCCGGCCCGGCCGATGTTTCCCGCCTACCGTTACTACTATCTGCACAACTTCCAGCGCGCACTGACCTGGGTGGGCGAGCGCTACGCCGACCTGCTGGACGACGCCGAGCGCCGCTTCATGGCGGAATTTCCCGCCTTGCCGCAGGCATCCCAGGCCCTGATGGTGCGCATGCTGATGCGGCGCGGCCCCTGGTTCCGCGCCAGCCGGCTGACCTACGAAGAGATCGGCGCGACCGAGGCTGCCGCCGGCCCGCTGCTGCAATTGGGCTGGCTGGACGCGCAGGCGCCGATGACGCTGGATGAACTCTTCGGCCTGCATACCAAGCCGGAGCTGAACCGCATGTTTGCGCAGCTGCCGGCCAAGTCCGCCTCGCGCAAGGGCGATCTGCTGGAGGCCGCGCGCGCGGCGGGCGCGGATGCGCGGCCTTATGCGGACTGGAATCCCGCGGCGGACGAGCCGGTTTGGCGCGTCACCGTATCGGACATCTGCGAGCGATTCCGTCTGATGTTTTTCGGCAATCTGCACCAGGACTGGTCGGAGTTCGTGCTGGCCGACCTGGGCGTGTTTCAGTACGAGACCGTGCCGTTCGACGCCTCGTCGCGCGCGTTCCAGACGCGTGAAGACGTGGACTGCTATCTGGCGCTGCACGCTTGCCGCGTCGCGCTGGAAGAGGGGGCCGATGCCGATGCGCTGATGCTGGCCGTCCAGGCCTGCGCCAGCGGCAACCCCTGGCTGGAAAAGCGCCGGGCCAAGGTTCTGCTGCGCATTGGGCAGGCTTGCGAGCGGTTGCAGGACTGGGGCACCGCGCAACGCGTGTACGAGGCCTGCGCGTATCCCGGCGCGCGCCACCGCCGCATCCGCGTGTATGAGCGCATGGCGCGGCACGGCGACGCATTGGCCCTGGCGCTGCAGGCCCAGGCTCAGCCTGAAAGCGAAGAGGAAAGCCAGCGCCTGGCGCGCATGCTGCCGCGGCTGTACCGTGGCGCAGGGCAGGGCGCTCCGGCGCGCGAACCGGCTCCCGCCTTGCTGCGCACCGATCTGACACTGGCGCGGCCGGCACAGCCCGCTTCGGTGGAGTTCGTCACGCGCGACCACCTGCACCGCGACGATGCGCCCGTGCACTACGTGGAAAATGCGCTGATCAATTCGTTGTTCGGACTGCTGTGCTGGCCCGCGGTGTTCGCGCCCTTGCCGGGCGCTTTCTTCCACCCGTTCCAACGCGGCCCGGCCGACCTGGACGCGCCGGATTTCCATGAGCGCCGCGCGGCGCTGTTCACCCAGTGCTTGGCGCAGCTGGACACGCCGGGCTACCGCGACCTGATCCTGCAACGCTATGCCGAAAAGTCCGGCCTGCAATCGCCCTTCGTTTTCTGGGGCGCGCTGTCGGAGGACCTGCTGACGCAGGCGCTGGACTGCCTGCCTGCCGCTCACTTGAAGCTGTACTTCGAACGCCTGCTGCGCGACGTCAAGACCAACCGCTCCGGTCTGCCGGACCTGATCCGCTTCTGGCCGGCCGAGCGCCGCTATGAACTGATCGAGGTCAAGGGGCCGGGCGACAAGCTGCAGGACAACCAGATCCGCTGGCTGCGGTATTGCGTGTCGCATGGCATGCCGGTGCGGGTGTGCCACGTCAGCTGGCGCGAGGACGGCGCATGAGCTATGCCGTGGCGGTGCGCGCCCTGTGCGAATTCACGGCGCGGGCAGGGGATCTGGACCTGCGCTTCACGCCCGCGCCCACCGGCCTGGAGGGCATGGCGGGCCACGCGGCCGTGACGGGCCGCCGGGGGCCGGATTACGAGACCGAGGTGGCGCTGTCCGGCCAGCATGAAAACCTGCTGGTGCGCGGCCGCGCCGACGGCTACGACCCCGTGGCCAAGCAACTCGAAGAAATCAAGACCTACCGCGGCCAACTCGATAGCGTGCGCGACAACCACCGCGCCGTGCATTGGGCGCAGGCCAAGGTGTATGGGCATCTGCTCTGCCAGGCGCGCGGACTCGCAAGCCTGCGCGTGGCGCTGGTGTACTACAACGTGGTCACCGAGGAAGAGACGGTGCTGGTGGAAACGCATGAGGCCGCCGCGCTGGAGGCGTTCTTCCGCGAGCAATGCGGACGATTCCTGGCCTGGGCGGCGACGGAACTGGCGCACCGCCAGTCGCGCGACGCGGCGTTGGAGGCGCTGAAGTTTCCGCACGGCGAATTCCGCGCGGGTCAGCGCGAGCTCGCCGTGGCCGCGTACCGCACGGCCCGCGACGGCGGTTGCCTGATGGCGCAGGCGCCCACCGGCATAGGCAAGACGCTGGGGACGATTTTTCCGCTGCTCAAGGCCAGCCCGGGCGCGGGCCTGGACAAGATCTTCTTCCTGGCCGCCAAGAG
Source organism: Achromobacter sp. PD1 (assembly GCF_048541815.1). NCBI lineage: Bacteria > Pseudomonadati > Pseudomonadota > Betaproteobacteria > Burkholderiales > Alcaligenaceae > Achromobacter > Achromobacter sp. PD1. Next base: position 2,967,394 of record NZ_CP183349.1, on the reverse strand, counting down.
CCCGGGCCGCGGCCTGGCACTGGAGGCGCTGGACACGGTCAACGCGCAGCCCGCCGCGCCCGGCTTGCGGGTGCTGGATCTGCAGGCGCGCGACAAGACCTGCGTGCATCCGGACCTGGCCTGCCATGGCGAATCCTGTCCGCTGGCCCAGGGCTTCTACGACCGCTTGCCGCAGGCGCGCGAGGCCGCGCTGGCGCACGCGCGGCTGGATGCCGCGACGGTGGCCGCGGCCGCGCGCGAACACCAGGTCTGTCCGTACTACCTGTCGCAGGAGCTGATCCGCTGGAGCGACGTGGTGGTGGGCGACTACAACTACTACTACGACGCCACGGCAATGCTGTACGCCATGACGCAGGCCTACCAGTGGAAGGTGTCCGTGCTGGTGGACGAGGCCCACAACCTGGTCGACCGGGCGCGCCGCATGTACACGGGCGAGCTCGACCAGGCCTCGCTGGCGGCGGCGCGCTACGCCGCGCCCAAGGGGTTGAAGAAGTCCCTGGATGGCTTGCAGCGCTCATGGAACGCGCTCAACAAGAAGCAGGCGGAGCGCTACCAGGCCTATGACGAAGTCGCGGCCGGGGTGCTGGCCGCGGTGCAGAAGGCGGTCGGCGCGATCATGGAGCACATGGCCGAAAACCCGTTGCCGCAGGATGATCCCGTGCTGGGGTTCTATTTCGAGGCCTTGCAGTTCATGCGCCTGGCCGAGCAATTCGGCTCGCATGCGCTGTTCGACGTGACCTTGTCGGACGCCAGCGCGGCCGGCGCCAAGACGCCGCCCTCCGTGCTGTGCGTGCGCAACGTGATCCCGGCGTCGTACCTCGCGGCGCGTTACGCGGCCGCGCACGCCACGGTGCTGTTCTCGGGCACGCTGAGCCCGCAGCAGTTCTACCGCGACACGCTGGGCCTGCCCGCGGCCACCCCCTGGCTCGACGTGGCCGCGCCATTCCAGGCCGAGCAGCTGGCGGTGAGGGTGGTGGGCAATGTGTCCACGCGCTATCGCGACCGCGAGCGCTCGCTGTCGCCCATCGTCGAACTGATTGCGCGGCAATACGCCGAGCGGCCGGGGAACTACCTGGGCTTTCTCAGCAGCTTCGACTATCTGCGCCAGGTGTCGGACCTGATGCGCGAGCGCCATCCCTCGGTGCCGATCTGGCTGCAGACGCCGGGCATGGACGAGGCGGGCCGCGCCGCGTTCCTGGCGCGCTTTACCGAAACGGGGCAGGGCGTGGGTTTCGCGGTGCTGGGCGGCGCTTTTTCAGAAGGCGTGGACCTGCCCGGCAAGCGGCTGATCGGCGCGTTCATCGCCACGCTGGGGTTGCCGCAGGTGAATCCCGTGAACGAGAACATGAAGCGCGCCATGGACTTGCGCTATGGCGTGGAGAACGGCTACGACTACACCTACCTGTACCCCGGCATGCAAAAGGTGGTGCAGGCGGCGGGCCGCGTCATCCGCACGGAACACGACGTGGGCACGGTGCACCTGATCGACGACCGCTACCGCCGCGCCAAGGTGCGCGGCTTGTTGCCCGGCTGGTGGCGAGTGGAGTGATCAGGCCGGGCGCAACTCGGTCAGCGGCTGGTTGGGATCGCGGCTGAGCTGGTAGCCGTACCACAGGCTGCGCGCCATGCGCCTGGCCATTTCCTGTGCCGCGTCGGCCAGGGCGCGGTTGGGCAGGGCGTCGGTGGTCTCCTGCCACAGCGCCAGCCAGCGCTCGAACAGTTCCGCGCTGAGATGCGGCATGGCGGCATGCTTGGGCATGGGCATGCCGGTGAAGCGGCGTGTGCCCAGCAGCACGGCGGACCAGAAATCCGACAGGGTCGCCAGATGCTCGTCCCAGTCGTGCACTTGACTGTTGAAGACCGGGCCCAGCTGCGCGTCGGCGCGCGCCTTGCCGTAGAAGGCGTGCACCAGGTCGCGGATTTCGGCTTCGGTGCAGATGTCGGCGGTCGAGTTCAAGCTCGTCTCCTTGGGGGGCGGATGGCGATCTTAGGGCGGGTGCGCCCGCCAGCGGTTTGATCTGGCGCAAGTTTTCCGGCCTGCCGCGGGATCCGGCGCGGCAAGCGCGGCGCCTGTGGTTTGCGTAGTATTGTCTGCCTGCGCGGCCGGCGTCCGGCAAGCGCGACCCCATATGAACAGGCGCCCCGAGTCGAAGGCGCGCCGCAAGGAGACCCGCATGACCATTGCCGCCCCGGCCGCAGCCGCCCCATTGAACGACATCGTGGCGCTGCCCGCGCACGCGCTGTCCGAGGCGATCCGCAAGCGTCAGGTGTCTTGCCGCGAGGTCATGGCGGCCTATCTGGCGCACATCGACCGGGTCAATCCCAAGCTCAACGCCATCGTTGCGCGGCGTGACAGCGACGAACTGCTGCGCGAAGCCGATGAGCGCGACGCCCAACTGGCCGCGGGACAGTGGCTGGGCTGGCTCCATGGCATGCCGCAGGCGCCCAAGGACCTGACCGCGGTGCGCGGCATGGTCACGTCCATGGGCTCGCTGGTCTACAAGGATCAGGTCACGGCGCATGACTCCATCATCATCGAACGCATGCGCGCGTCCGGCGCCATCTTCATCGGCCGCAGCAACGTGCCGGAGTTCGGCTTGGGCTCGCACACCTATAACCAGGTGTATGGCGCCACCGGCAACCCCTACGACCCTTCCCGGACAGCGGGCGGCAGCAGCGGCGGGGCGGCGGCTGCGCTGGCGGCGCGCATGTTGCCGGTGGCGGACGGCAGCGATTTCGGCGGCTCGCTGCGCAATCCCGCGGCGTTCTGCAACGTCTACGGCATGCGTCCGTCCGCCGGCCGGGTGCCTTACGGGCCATCGACCGAGGTGTTCCTCAAGCAGCTCGCGTTTGAGGGGCCGATGGGCCGCACGCCGCGCGACGTGGCCATGCTGCTGTCCGTGATGGCCGGCCCCGATCGCCGCGTGCCGTTGTCCCTGACCGGCGACCCGGCGCAGTTCGCCCAGCCGCTGGACGCCGACCTGCGCGGCAAGCGCGTGGGCTGGCTGGGCGACTGGAATGGCTATCTGCCGATGGAGGCGGGCATTCTGGAACTGTGCGAGCAGGCGCTGGCCGACCTGGCGCAGACCGGCTGCGTAGCGGTCGACTACCAGGTGCCATTCGCCGGCGAGCGCCTCTGGCGCATCTGGCTGGCCCACCGCCACCTGATGGTGGGCGGACAACTGCACCCCCTGGTCCAGAATCCCGAAACCCGCAAGCTGGTGAAGCCCGCCGTGGTTTGGGAGGTCGAAGGGCTGGAAGGCATGACGGCGCGGCAGGTTTACCAGGCCACGGAAGAGCGTAGCGCCTGGTATCAGACCGTGCTGCGCATGTTTGACGACGTGGATTATCTGGCGGTGCCGTCGGCCCAGGTGTTCCCCTTCGACGCGGCGCTGGACTGGCCCAAGGAGATCGCCGGGCGTCCCATGGACACCTATCACCGCTGGATGGAGACCGTTACGCCCTGGACGCTGGCGGGCTGCCCGGTGATCAGCGTGCCGGTGGGATTCAACGCCGCCGGGCTGCCCATGGGCATGCAGCTTATCGGGCCGCCGCAGGCCGACCTGGCCGTGCTGCAGCTTGCGCACGCCTACGGGCAGGCGCGGGACTGGGTGCAATCCCGCCCGCCCGCGGCGCTCTGGAGCGGCGCCGCCTGAAAACGGGTCCGGTACGCATTGTTGCGGGAAAAGACAAGCCCTTGTAAGAGGGCTTTGCTTTTTTCCGACGCAAAACGCCATATTTCCGGCAATTTCCGCGTTTTACGTGGCTGTCGGCGTTTGCCTTTGCAATAATTGTCGACCAACTCACAACATCCCGTAATAAATGGACAGCCTTATGTCCCTGGTTTTGTTCCAGAATATTTCGGTCCAATCGACGAGTTGATTTTGCATAGAGGTCTCCCGGCATGAAGAATCTGACACTACGCCAGCGCATCCTGGCCAGCTTCCTGGCGATTCTGGCCATCATGGCGTTGATGGTGGTGATGGATTACCGGCGCCTGCTGGTCATCGAGTCCGAAGTCGAGCTGATCAATAACGATGCCGTGCCCGGCATCTACTACAGCACCTCGATCCGCGCCTCCTGGTTCGCCGGTTTCGTGCTGGTCCAGGATGCCTTCAACATGGAGACGGAGCAGGAACGCAGCAGCATCCTGGCGGGTCTGCCCGAAACCGACAAGCTGCTGGCGGAACACACTGAACAGTACCGCCGCACCATCGCGCGCGACGATGACCGGCAGATGTTCGAGGAGTTCGAGAAAGAACTGCAGGAGTACAGACGCATTCGCGCCAGCATTCTTGCGCCCGCCACGCTGGCGGACCCGGCGCGGGCGCAGGGGCTGATCAAGGCCGAACTGCGGCCGGCGTTCTACAAGGGCCGCGACATCCTCGCCAGGATGGTGCTGGAAAACAAGAAACAAGCCGATGAAGCGGCCGTCGCCATCAAGCAATCGGTGAGCAGCGCCGAAACGCGCATGCTGCTGTCGCTGGGCCTGGCGATCGTGGCCGCCATCATCTGCGGCATCCTGCTGATGCGCGCCATCGCCAATCCCATGCGCGCCATCGTCAAGACGCTGGAGGCCACCGGCGGCGGCGATTTGACGCGGCGCCTGACGCTGGCGCGCAAGGACGAATTCAACGCCATCGAAACCGGCTTCAACGGCATGGTGGACGAGCTGACCGGGCTGGTCGGCAAGACGCAGCGCTCCGCGGTGCAGGTGGCCACCTCCGTTACCGAGATCGCGGCCACCTCCAAGCAGCAGCAGGCGACGGCTTCCGAAGTCGCCGCCACCACCACCGAGATCGGCGTGACCTCGCGCGAAATTTCCGCGACCTCGCGCGAGCTGGTCCGCACCATGGCCGAAGTCTCCGGCGCCGCCGAGCAGACCGCGGCGCTGGCGGGCAGCGGCCAGGTGGGCCTGGCGCGCATGGAAGACACCATGCGCAACGTGGTCGGCGCGGCCGGTTCGGTCAACGCCAAGCTGGCGATCCTGAACGAGAAGGCCGGCAATATCACACAAGTGGTTACTACCATCACGAAAGTGGCGGACCAGACCAACCTGCTGTCGCTGAACGCGGCGATCGAGGCCGAGAAGGCGGGCGAATACGGCCGCGGCTTCGTGGTGGTGGCGACCGAGATCCGCCGGTTGGCGGACCAGACCGCCGTCGCTACCTACGACATCGAGCAGATGGTGCGCGAGATCCAGTCCTCCGTGTCGGCCGGCGTCATGGGCATGGACAAGTTCTCCGAGGAAGTGCGGCGCGGCATGGCCGACATGCAACAGGTGGGCGACCAGCTGTCGCAGATCATCCAGCAGGTGCAGACGCTGGCGCCGCGCGTGCAGATGGTCAACGAAGGCATGCAGGCGCAGGCCACCGGCGCCGAACAGATCAACCAGGCCTTGCAACAGCTGAGCGACGCCGCCCAGCAGACCGTGGAATCGCTGCGCCAGTCCACGCTGGCGATCGAGGAACTGACGCTGGTCGCCAACGACCTGCGCAGCGGCGTTTCGCGCTTCAAGGTGTGATGGTTGCCATGGCGCAGCACGCTCCCTCTGCCGCGGCCGGACGCCGGCTGTACCTGCTGTTCCGCATCGGCGGCGACCGCTATGCGCTGGACGCAAGGGACATTGCCGAGGTGCTGGGCCTGCGCCAGTTCAAGCAGGTGCCGGGCGCGCCCGCGTGGGTGGCCGGCGTGATGGACCGCCGCGGCGTGGCAGTGCCCGTCATCGACATGAGCGCGCTGGCGGGGGGCGGAGCGGCCGCCGCCGTGACCAGCACCCGGCTGGCCCTGGTGCGCTATCAGGCGCAGGCGGGCGGGCCGGAGCATCTGCTGGGACTGATCCTGGAGCAGGCGACCGAAACCGTGCACTACGATCCCGCCGCGTTCCAGTCCGGCGGCCTGGACAATCCGCAGGCGCGCTATCTGGGCGCGGTGCTCGGCGATGCCGGCGGCATGGTGCAGGCCGTCAACGTGGACGACCTGCTGCCCGCCCCGGTGCGGGCGCTGCTGTTTCCCGCCCATGCCGATGCCGCTGGCGCGGCGCGCGAGGCGCGGCCATGATGCTGATCGACGAGTTCAGCGCCTTGCTCAAGCGGCGCATGGGCCTGGATAGCGGCTCCATCGGCAAGGCCGCCGTGGAGCGCGCGGTGCGGCGCAGAATGGGCATGGCCGGCATTGCCGACGAACAGGACTATCTGTGGCAGGTGCAGGCTGCACCCGCCGAGATGCAGCAGCTGATCGAAGCGGTCATCGTGCCGGAGACCTGGTTTTTTCGTTATCCCGAATCGCAGACGGCCATGGCCGCGCTGGCGCGGGCGCGCCTGTACGTCGCGGGCGCCGAAGGCCGTGTGCTGCGCGTGCTGAGCGTGCCCTGTTCCAGCGGCGAGGAGCCTTACTCCATTGCCATGGCGCTGCTGGACGCCGGCGTGCCCGCCGAACGCTTCCAGATCGACGCCTTCGACATCAGCGTGCGCATGGTCGAGTTCGCGCGGCGCGGCCTGTACGGCCGCAATTCGTTCCGCGGCGATGACCTGGGCTATCGCGACCGTTATTTTTCCGAGACCGCCGACGGCCACCAACTGGCCGCCCAGGTGGCGGCGCAGGTGCGGTTTCAGGCGGGCAACCTGTTCGATCCCGATCTGCTGGCCGGGGTGGCGCCTTATGACTTCGTGTTCTGCCGCAACCTGCTCATCTACTTCGACGCGGCGACGCAGGCCCGCGCGGTGCAGGTGCTGCGCAGCTTCACGCGCGAGGATGGCGTGCTTTTCGTCGGCCCGGCCGAAACCACCTTGCTGACGGGCCGCAGGCTGCCCGCGGTGCCGATGGCGCGTTCGTTCGCCTTTCTGGCCAAGCCGCTGCCGCCGCCCGCGGAACCTGCCGCGCCGGTGGCTGCGCGGCCCATCGTGCACAGCTGGACGCCGCCCAGGAGGCCGTTGGCCCAGGCGCCGGAGCCAGGCCTGCCTTTGGCGCATGCGCCCATGCCGGCGATACCCGCGGCGCCCGTGGCCGCCTCGGCCGCGTTGCCCGACGCGCAGGCCTCCTTACGCCATATCGCGACCCTGGCCGACCAGGGCCGGGTGCAGGACGCGATGACGCAGTGCCTGGCGCACATAGGCACCCACGGCGCGAGCGCCGAGGCCCTGTATCTGCAAGGCCTGCTGCAGGACGCGGCAGGCGACGCGCGCCAGGCGCAAGCGGCCTACCGCAAGGCGCTCTACCTGGATCCGACCCATCGCGAAGCCCTGCTGCACCTGGCCGCGCTGGTGGCGTCGGACGGCGATCACGAAGCGGCCAGCCGCCTGCAGGCGCGCGCGGCGCGCGGGGAGGCGCGACGTGGATGAAATGATGCACGCGCTGTCCGACGTGGACGACTGCTGGAACCGCATCGGCATCCGCGGCGACAAGAGTTGCGCGCAATTGGCCGAGCACGTGCACTGCCGCAACTGTCCGGTCTATGCGGCGGCGGCCAAGCGCATACTTGACCGTCTGCCGCCGCAAATGGAAGAGCAGGGCGCCGAAGCGGCCCCGCAGGAGCGCGGCAGGCTGTCTTCGTTGCTGGTGTTCCGCGTGCACCGCGAATGGCTGGGACTGCCCACCCGCGCGCTGGACGAAGTCGCCGGCAGCCGCGGCATCCTGAGCCTGCCGCACCGCCGTGACCCGGCGATGCTGGGCGTGACCAACGTGCGCGGCTCCCTTACCGTGTGCGTATCGCTGGCGCGCCTGCTGGGCCTGGAGGCCGCGGTCGAGGACGCGCGCGAGCGGCCCGCCACGGCGCGTATGCTGATCCTGGGCGGCGCGGGCCGCGCGGTGGTCGTGCCGGTGGATGAGGTCGAAGGCATGCATGCGGTGGACCTGGACGGGCTGGAGCCCCTGCCCGCGACCGTGGAGGGCGCAAGCCTCAAGTACTCGCGCGGCATGGCCCGCTGCGGCGGACGCGCGGTGGGCGTGTTGGACGAGACCTTGCTGATGCAAGCTTTGGAACGGAGCCTGGCGTGAATCCGGAACAGATGCGCGACGCCTCGCTTCTGGAATTGTTCCAGCTGGAGACCCGCACCCAGGTGCAGGTGCTGAACAAGGGCCTGCTGGCACTGGAACACGACCCCACGTCCGCGCCGCAGCTGGAAGCCTGCATGCGCGCGGCGCATTCGCTCAAGGGCGCGGCCCGCATCGTCGATCTGCATCCGGCGGTGCGCATCGCGCACGCCATGGAGGATTGCCTGGTCGAGGCGCGCGAAGGCCGGCTGCGGCTGCAGGCCGCGGACATCGACGCCCTGTTGATGGGCGCGGACCTGTTGCAGCGCGTGGCCACGCCGGGCGCGGAGCTGGGCAGCGAGATCGACGAACTGGTGGCGCGGCTGAGCAATGCGCCGCATGCGCTGCCGGCAGCGCCGGCTGCCGCGCCGCTCCCCAAGCCCGCGGATTTCCTGCCGCCGATTCCGGTCCTGGATGAGCCGCCCGCCACCGCGCCGCAACGGCGCAGCTCGGACGCGGGATTGGGCGAGGGCGAACGCGTGCTGCGCGTGACTGCCGACACCCTCAACAAATTGCTGGGCCTGTCCAGCGAAACCCTGGTGGAGTCGCACTGGATCGCGCCCTTCGGCGCGTCCATGCTGCGTCTGAAGCGCATGCAGGCGGGCGCGGTCCAGGCGCTGGATGGCGTGCGCGCGGCCCTGGCTGGCCAGGCGCTGGACGCGCAGGCGCAAGCCGCGCTGGACGATGCCTTGCGCATCGTCCAGCAATGCCAGCAGGAGCTGTCGCAGCGCACCAGCGAGGTCGACGAATTTGGCTGGCGCATGGGCCACCTGGCCCAGCGTCTGTACGACACCGCGTTGGCCTGCCGCATGCGGCCGTTCGGCGACGGGGTGGGCGGGATGGCGCGCATGGTCCGCGATGTAGGCCGCGCGCTGGGCAAGCAGGTGCGGCTGGAGATCGAAGGCGAATCCACCCAGGTGGATCGCGACATCCTGGAAAAGCTGGATGCGCCGCTGATGCACCTGCTGCGCAACGCAGTGGACCACGGCATCGAGATGCCGCAGGACCGGCTGGCCGCGGGCAAGCCGGCCGAAGGCCGGATCAGGCTGTCGGCGCGCCATGCGGCCGGCATGCTGCTGATCGAACTGAGCGACGACGGCGCCGGCATTTCCTTGGACCGGCTGCGCGTGGAAGTGGTGCAGCGCAAGCTGGCCAGCGCGGAAACCGCGGCCCGGCTGACCGAGGCCGAGCTGCTGGAGTTCCTGTTCCTGTCGGGTTTCAGCACGCGCGGCGAAGTCACGGAGATCTCGGGGCGCGGCGTGGGGCTGGACGTGGTGCAGACCATGGTGCGCCAGTTGCGCGGCGCGGTGCGCATCCAGCAAGTGACGGGGCAGGGCACCCGCTTCATGCTGGAGATGCCCTTGTCGCTGTCGGTGGTGCGCAGCCTGCTGGTCGAGGTGCAGGAAGAGATCTACGCTTTCCCGCTGGCCTACGTCAACCACGCGCTGCAAGTGCGCGCCGAAGACATCGAACAGCTCGAAGGGCATCAGCATTTCCGTTTCATGGACCGCCAGATCGGGCTGGTTTCCGCGCGCCAGATCCTGCGCACGGGCGGCGCCGCGCCGGCCGCCGAAACGGTGTGCGTGGTGCTGGTGGGCGACCACGACCGGCTTTACGGCGTGGCCGTGGACCGTTACGTGGGCGAACGCACGCTGGTGGTGCAGCCCCTGGACCCGCGCCTGGGCAAGGTGCAGGACGTGATGGCGGGCGCCCTGATGGACGACGGTACGCCGCTATTGATCCTGGACGTGGAAGACATGCTGGTGTCGGTGCAGAAGCTGGTGGAAGGCGGACAGCTGAGCCGGGTGGACGGCGCGGGCGCGGCCGAACAGGCGCGGCGGCGCAAGCGCGTGCTGGTGGTGGACGACTCGCTCACGGTGCGGGAGCTGGAACGCAAGCTGCTGCTGAACCGCGGCTTCGACGTGGCCGTGGCCGTGGACGGCATGGACGGCTGGAACATGTTGCGCAGCGAGGCATTCGACCTGGTGGTGACCGACGTGGACATGCCGCGCATGGACGGCATCGAACTGGTGTCGCGCATCAAGGCCGATCCCAAGCTGCAGGGCCTGCCGGTGATGGTGGTGTCGTACAAGGACAGGGAAGAAGACAGGAGGCGCGGGCTGGACGCCGGCGCCGACTATTATCTGGCCAAGGGCAGCTTCCATGACGACGCGCTGCTCGACGCGGTGGAAGACCTGATCGGAAAGGCGCGCACGTGAGAGTCGGAATCGTCAACGACATGCCGATGGCAGTGGAAGTGCTGCGGCGCGCGATCGCGCTGGAGCCGGGGCTGGACCTCGCCTGGGTCGCGACCAATGGCCAGGAGGCCGTGGACCTGTGCGCCCGCGACCGGCCGGACGTGGTGCTGATGGACCTCATCATGCCCATCATGGACGGCGTCGAAGCCACGCGCCGCATCATGGCCGAAACGCCCTGCGCGATCGTGGTGGTGACCGCCGACGTGGCGCGCCATACCTCGCGCGTGTTCGACGCCATGGGCCACGGGGCGCTGGACGCGGCGGACACGCCAGTGATCGGCAGCGGCGACATGCGCATGGCGGCGGCGCCGCTGCTGCGCAAGATCCGCAACGTGGGCTGGCTGATCGGCCGCTACGGCAAGCGGCCCGCCCTGACGCCGGTCGCACGGCCCATGCAGCTGGCGGACGCCAAGCGGCTCCTGGTCATCGGCGCGTCGGCTGGCGGCCCGCCGGCGCTGGCGCAACTGCTGAAGGGAATCCCGCCGGAGTTCCCCGCCGGTATCGTGCTGGTACAGCACGTGGACGCCTCGTTTGCCGCGGGCATGGCGGACTGGCTCAATGAACAGGCGCCGCTGCCCGTCAGGCTGGTGCGCGAGGGCGAATGGCCCGAGCCCGGCCAGATACTGCTGGCTGGCACGGGCGATCACCTGCACATGCTGGCTGACGGTACGCTGCGTTACACCGAAACCCCCAAGGAAAGCCTGTACCGGCCTTCCATCGACGTTTTTTTCCATAGCGTGGCGCAGCACTGGCGCGGCCTGGCCGTCGGCGTGCTGCTGACGGGCATGGGCCAGGATGGCGCGCGCGGGCTGAAGGCGCTGCGCGAGCGCGGCTACCTGACGATTGCACAGGACCAGGCCAGCAGCGCCGTCTACGGCATGCCCAAGGCCGCGGCCGCCATGCAGGCGGCCGTGGAAATCCGCCCATTGGACCAAATCGCTCCCCGCGTGATCCAGGCCTTTGCCTGAGCGCGCGGACCACGACAGCATTCAAGGACTCACTATGCAACCTCCCATTGACAGCTCGGCTTCGGCGAACCTGAATTCGCATGCGGCCATGGTGTTGCTCGTCGACGACCAGGTGATGGTCGGCGAGGCCATCAGACGGGCCCTGGCCACGGAGGGCAACATCGACTTCCACTATTGCTCGGACCCGGAAAAAGCGCTGACCGTGGCGATCCAGACCCGGCCCACCGTCATCCTGCAGGACCTGGTGCTGCCGGGCGTGGACGGACTGAGCCTGGTGCAGGAGTACCGTGGCCATCCGGTGACGCGCGACATCCCCATCATCGTGCTGTCCACCAAGGAAGATCCGGCTATCAAGAGCGCGGCCTTTGCCGCCGGCGCCAACGACTACCTGGTCAAGCTGCCCGACTCCATTGAACTGGTGGCGCGCATCCGCTATCACTCGCGCTCGTATCTGGCGCTGGTGCAGCGCGACGAGGCCTACCAGGCCTTGCGCCAGAGCCAGCAGCAACTGCTGGAAAGCAATATGGAGCTGCGCCGGCTGACCAATTCCGACGGCCTGACGGGCCTGGGCAACCGCCGTTATTTCGACGAGTACCTGAATGCGGAATGGCAGCGCGCGCGCCGCGACGGCCGCGAAATCAGCATGCTCATGATCGACGTGGACCACTTCAAGGCCTACAACGACACCTATGGCCACATCGCTGGCGACGAGGCGCTCAAGCGGGTGGCCAACACCATCTTCGCCAGCTGCGACCGGTCCACCGACCTGGCGGCGCGATTCGGCGGCGAAGAGTTCGCGCTGGTGCTGCCGGGCACGCCGGCCGGCAGCGCGCGGCTGGCCGCCGAGAAGCTGCGCCGCGCCGTCGAGGCCATGCAGATTCCGCAGAAGGACACGGGTGATGGCCCCTGGCTGACGGTCAGCATAGGCACGGCCACGGCGGTGCCTCAGGGCGACCAGCCTTGCACCGACCTGATCCAGGTGGCCGACCGCGGCCTCTATCAAGCCAAGCGGCAGGGCCGCAACCGCGTCGTTCCCGGCGTGATGTAGGGGCGCGGCCGCGGGCAGGCTGCGCCAGCCATCTTCCGCGGGATCTCATGATTTTCCAAGCGATTGCGCCAAGTTGATGTAACCCGGCAGCGTCTTTCATGAAATCCTGCTGAAGAGAAATATTGTTTCTCACTGTCCCTGCCGGACGATGCAGGTGGAAGGGCCCTTGAGGCCGGCCACCGTCATTCTTCCATGCAGTCCGGGGCCGGCAGCGCTATCGTTTCCGCATGCGTGACGCGTCTGCCCGGCGGCCCGGCCGGGCATCCGGAAACCAGACAGAGAGGCACAGCATGAGTTACTCCAGCTATCACAAGAAGGACATTTTCGGCCGCCCGCTGCATGCCGAAACCCAGATGATGTCCTACGGCTTCGATCCCTTCCTGTCGGAGGGCGCGGTCAAGCCGCCGGTGTTCCTGACGTCCACCTTCGCGTTCCGCTCGGCCGAGGACGGCGCGGCGTTCTTCGACCTGGTTTCGGGCCGCAAGCCCTTGCCGCAGGGGGAGTCGGCGGGGCTGGTGTACAGCCGCTTCAACCATCCCAATCTGGAAATCGTCGAAGACCGCCTGGCGCTGCTGGATGGCTCGGAAGATGCCGCGGTGACTTCCAGCGGCATGTCGGCGATCAGCGCGGTGTTCCTGGCCTTTCTGCGGCCAGGCGATCAACTGGTGCAGTCCGTGCCGCTGTATGGCGGCACCGAGACCTTGATCTCCAAGATCTTCCCGGAGTGGGGCATAGGCTCGCATGCGGTCGAAGACGGCCTGTCGGCCAAGAGCATGCGCACCGCGCTGGAGGCCGCGGCGGCCCAGGGGCCGGTGCGCCTGTTCTTTGTTGAAACGCCCGCCAATCCGACCAATGCGCTGATCGATTTCGAAGCCATGAAGAATGAGCTGGACGCCTTCGAAACACGGCACGGCTATCGTCCCGTGTCGGTGTGCGACAACACGCTGCTGGGCCCGATCTTCCAGAAGCCGGCCGAGCATGGCGTGGATCTGTGCGTGTATTCGCTGACCAAGTACGTGGGCGGCCACAGCGACCTGGTTGCGGGGGCCGTCACCGGCAGCAAGGCGCTGATCAAGAAGGTGCGCGCCATCCGCAGCGCCTTCGGTTCGCAGCTGGACCCGCATTCCTGCTGGATGATCACGCGCTCGATGGAAACCGTGGTGCTGCGCATGAAGCAGGCCGCGCGCACGGCGACCAAGGTGGCCCAATGGCTGTCCGGCAATCCACATGAAAAAGTGCAGATCTTCCATCCAGAAATGATTGCCGACCGGGCCTACCAGGACGTCTACAAGCGCCAGTGCAGCGGGCCGGGCTCGACCTTCGCCTTCGTGCTGGAGGGCGGGCGCGCCAAGGCCTTTCGCTTCATCAATGCGCTGCACCTCTTCAAGTCGGCCGTCAGCCTGGGCGGCACTGAATCGCTGATCTGCCACCCGGCGTCCACCACGCATTCCGGCGTGCCGGCGGCCGAGCGCGAGGCGGCCGGCGTGTCCGAGGGGCTGGTGCGCGTGTCGATCGGACTGGAGCACGAGGAAGACCTGATCGCGGACATGGACCACGCCTTCCGCAACTGCTGAGCCGGGGCCGGCATGGCCGGCCGGTTTCAGGCCGCCATGCGCCGCCGGTTGAACAGCACGAATCCCGCCGTGACCAGCAGCATCAGCGCCGCGGTGGCGATGACCGCGGCATAGCCGGTGTCGAAGGCGGTCTTGGCCAGGCGCGTCAAGGCCATGGCCAGGTCCGACGACAGTCCGTCCGCCACGATCAGGGCCTGGTCCAGGCTGTCGCGCGCCAGCTCGGACTGGGGCAGGCCCGCCGGCACGGCCAGCGTGTGCGCATAGACGCCGGACAGGATCGATCCCATCAGGGTGACGCCCAGCGCGCCGCCCAGTTCGTACGAGACCTCTTCGATCGAGGCCGCCATGCCGGCGCGCTCCGGGGTGGCGCTCTGCATGATGGTGCTGGACGCCGCGGTCATGGTGGCGCCTATGCCCGCGCCCAGCACGCACAGGCTGACCATCTGCGGCAGCAGCGCGGCGTCATAGCTCAGCAGGTAGCCGGTCATGCCCAGGCCCGAGACCAGCAGCGACAGGAACAGCATGGTGGCGCTGTTGACGCGGCCCAGCAGCCAGCCCGCCAGAGGACCCGCGATGAAAGCGGCCAGCGACAGCGGCAGGATGAAGAGCGCGGCTTCCAACGGCGACATGCCCATGACCAGCTGCAGCCGCTGGCTGAACACCAGCTCCATGCCCAGCAGCGCGGCGGCGGCGAACAGCGCGGCCGCCACCGCCGAACTGAAGCTGAGGTTGCGGAAGATGGCGAAGTCGATCAGCGGATAGGGCCGCGCGCGCTGGCGCCGCACGAATACGGCGAGCATGGCCGCGCCCGCGGCGCAGGCCAGGCCGGCATCGCGCCAGGAAGGGGCGGTCTTGCCCAGTTCCTTCAGCGCGTAGGCGCACAGGATCAAGCCGGCCATGACCTGCAGCGAGCCCAGCAGATCCCAGGGGCGCGAGGCGTCCGGACGGCTGGCCGGGATCAGGCGCCAGGCCAGCGGCAGCGCCAGCAGCACGATGGGCACGTTGATGAGGAATACGGAACCCCACCAGAAATGCTCCAGCAGCACGCCGCCCACCACCGGACCGACCGCGGCGCCGCCCGAGGCCACCGAGGCCCAGACGCCGATGGCGATGGCGCGTTCGCGCTCGTCGGCGAAGGTCAGGCGCAGGATGGACAGCGTGGCCGGCATCATCATGGCGGCGCCCACGGCCAGCAGCGCGCGCGCCGCGATCAACGTGGCCGCGCCTGGCGAGTAGGCCGCGCACAGGGACGCCGCGCCGAACACGACCAGCCCCGCCATGAACAGGCGCTTGTGGCCGAGGCGGTCGCCGAGCGTACCCATGCCCAGCAGCAGGCCGGACACGACCAGCGCGTAGATGTTCACGATCCACAGCTTTTCCGACGCATTGACGTTCAGCTCATGCGTGAGCCGGGGCAGGGCGGTATAGAGGACGGTCATGTCGACCACGATCAACAGCAAGGCGCTGGACACGATGGCCAGCACCAGCCAGCGGCCGGGCGCGGCCGTGGCGACAGCGTTCGGTTCAGTCCGCTGCATGGTTCTACTCCTGAAACTGAAACGCCTGCCGCGCCGAGGATACGGGCGGGGCCGGGATGGCCGGGTTCCAGAGCGCGCCATTATCCATCTTCTATTTGCCATAAAAAAGTTGGAAATCATCTATAAAATGGATGGATAAGGGAGGGCTGGGATATGCAATGGACACTGGACCAGCTGCGGCATTTCGTCGCCGCCGCGGAATCGGGATCGTTCTCGGCGGCCGCGCGGCGCCTGGGCAAGGCGCAATCGGCGATCAGCACCTCGGTGGGCCTGCTGGAAACGGATCTGGGCGTGGAGCTGTTCGACCGGTCGCGGCGCAACGCCGCGCTGACGGCTACCGGGGAAGTCATGCTGCAGGAGGCCCAGGAGCTGCTGCGGCAAGCGGGCGCCTTGGAGCAGCGCGCCTTGTCGTTCGCCGCCGGGCGCGAAGCGCGCCTGGGCCTTGCGCTGGACGAAGGCCTGCCTTATCTGGTGGCCGACCAGTTGCTGAAGGAACTGGCCGAACGCTATCCGGCGCTGGAGCTGACCCAGCTCAACGGCACCGCGACGGAGGTCGCCGAATACGTGGAGCAGGGCCGCGCCAGCCTGGCCTTCCAGTTCGATCGCGGCGATCCCGGCAGCGCCTTCGCCCACCGCCATCTGGGCAACGTGGCGCAAGGCATCTTCGTGGCCCAGGGCCATCCGCTGGCCGCGTTGCCCGAGGTCGGGCGCAACGATCTGGCGCGGCACAGGCAGTTGCTCATGCAGATGGACGGCGTAGACCAGGTGGTGCTGAGCCCCTCGGTCTGGCGGGCCGACAGCAGCTACAACATCGCGGCCATGGCGGCCAATGGCGTGGGCTGGGCCATCCTGCCGCTGAATATCGGCGAATACGAGGGCTTCAGCAACGCGCTGGTCAGCGTGCGTTGCGCGGACCTGTTCCTGCCCATGCTGTCCGTGCGCACGCTGTGGCTCAGGGGCGGCAGCCTGAGCGAGACGGAACTCTGGCTGCAGCAGCGCATGGGCCAGCTATTGGCGGGGACGCAGGCGCGGCCGTAGCACGGCCGGACCGGTTTCAACTGAGCAGCGCGCTGACCAGATCGCCGCCGCTGCGGCCGCCGTTCTTGAAATCCAGCGCCGTCTGCACGTGTTCCAGATGCGCATCCATCAGCGCGCAGGCGCGGTCGGCATCGCCCGCGCGGGCGGCCTCGATGAAGGCGTGATGTTCCTGCGACGAGCAACTGGCATCGTGCGAGCTTTGGTACAGCACGGTGATGACGGCGCTGCGTGCCGAGAGTTCGCGCAGCATCCCCGTGAGCACGGAATTTCCTACGGCCTCGGCCAGCAGGATGTGGAAATGCCCGAGCAACCGGTTGCGTTCCTGCACGTCGCCGCCTTCCAGCGCGCGGCGCTCCGCGGCCAGGTGCGCGTCGATGCGGCGGTAGTCCGCCGCCGTTGCCCGCGCCACGAACTCGCGCGCGAGCGCCGCTTCCAGGATGCGCCGTACGGCATAGACCTCGCGCGCCTCGTTCGCGTCCGGCTTGCTCACGAAGGCGCCCTTGTCCGGCACGATGTTGATCAGCTTGTCCTTGGATAGCATCAGCAACGCGGCGCGGATCTTGGTCCGGCTGACCTGATACACCCCCGCCAGCGCCTCTTCGCGCAGCCGTGTGCCCGGCGGCAGCTTGTGCGCGACGATGGCCGCCGAGATTTCCTTGGCGATATCGTCGGCGCTGGGGTCGGGGCGGACTTCCTGGGACATGTTGGGGCAGGAGAGGGACAGGGCCGGTCAGTCTAGCAAATGGGCAGGCCCGGCGGTGACGGGGCCTGCCGGACCGGGCCTAGCGCGCCGCCGCCAGCGCGCCCATCGCCTGCCGCATGAACGACAGGGTGGCGTCATCGGTCCAGGTGCCGGCGGTGAGTTCGGGCTCGTTCATCAGCGCCTGGCGGAATTTCGCCTGGGTGGCGGGGTCGTTGCCGGCATAGCTGCGGAACAGGTCCAGCCAGCGCCGGGCCAGCGCCAGCGCCGTGGCCGAGTCCGGCGCCGCGCCCGCGTCGAGCGCGTCGCGCACGTCGGCCATCAGCTCGGGCCATTCGCCGATGCGGTCGCCATAATGCTCACGCATGTAGCGCGCCTCGTCCGCGGTGAGGTACTTCTCGTAGATCCGCAGCTTGCTTTCCGAGAAGGCCTGCAGCACGTAGTCGCGCAAGGCCGGCGAGACGCCCATGTGCGCCTGCATCGCGGGCTCCCGTTCGTGCATCCGGTTCAGCTTGACCAGCAGGCGCGGGTCGCGATTGGTGTCGCGCAGCAGCAAGGTCATCCAGCGCAACGCCAATTCGCGCGGTCGCGCCTCTTCGGGTGCGGCGCCGGCATCGATCTGCGCCTGCACCTCCTTGATCAGCGCGAGCCAGTCCGCGTCGCCATCCTGGCTGCTGCGGTACATGGGCAGGCGGGCCAGTTCATCGGGGGAAAAATACTTGTCGTACATGGTCATGAGTTCCAGAGTGGTGAGCCAATCGGCCAGCTCTGGCTCCTTGCCTTGCGCCAACTGGCCCTGCAGCTGGGCGAGACGCTCGCGCAGCCGGGAGGCTTGCTGGATCTGGCGGTCGAGCATCGCGATCTGCCTGGCGATGATCTCGTCCATGGGAGTGTCGGGCTGGTCCAGATAAGCGCCGATCTCGGCCAACGGCAATCCGAAGCGGCGCAGCGCCTGGATCTGATGCAGCCGGGCAATGTCGTCGCGGCCATATAGCCGATAGCCGTTGTCGGCGCGCGCCGAAGGCGTGAGCAGCCCGATCGCGTGATAGTGGTGCAGCGTGCGGACGGTCAGTCCGCTGCGCTTGGCCAGTTCTCCTACTTTCAGTTGCACGGCATTCCTCCTGTTGATGGCGCGGAACGAACTCTGGGACATGACGTTGCGTGAGGGTCAAGCCTGTTGGCGGCTCCTGGCGGACCCGGCCAGCAGCGCGACCGCCGCAATCGCCAGGGGAATGAATGACACCCACAGCACCGTGGCCCAGTCGTACGCGGCCAGCAGGCCGCCCGATGCGAAGGAGCCGACCGCCATGGTGCCGAAGATGATGAAGTCATTGAGCGACTGCACCCGGGTCCTTTCCTCGGGCCGGTGGCATTCCAGAACCAGGGCCGACGCGCCCACGAAGCCGAAGTTCCAGCCCAGGCCCAGCAGGATCAACGTGACCCAGAAATGCGCCACGTCGATCCCCGTGAGGCCGATGGCCGCGGACAGGCCGGTCAGCGCCAGGCCCGCCGTGACGATGCGTCCGGCGCCGAAACGCGTGATGAGGCGTCCGGTGAAGAAGCTGGGGCCGTACATGGCGATGACGTGCCATTGCAGGCCCAGGTTGGCGCTTTCCTGCGAATGGCCGCAAAGATGCATGGCCAGCGGCGCGGCGGTCATCAAGAAATTCATCAGCAAGTAGGAGACGGCGCCGCAGACCACGGCCGTGATGAAGCGCGGCTGGCGCGCGATCAAGCCCAGCGGCCGTCCGCCCGCGACTTCGGCCGCGCTGGGCATGGGCAGGTGCACGCCCAGCAGGACCAGGGCCGAGATCGCCGCGACCGCGGCCTGCACAAGATAGGTCGCCGCGAACATGTGGAGCGGCCACAGGTACATCGTATATGTGACCAGTTGCGGGCCGACCACGCCGGCCAGCACGCCGCCGCCCATCACGAAGGACAGGGCGCGGGCGCGCCGGGCGGGAGACACGCCGTCGGCCGCCGCGAAGCGGAACGACAGCACGACGGCGGCGTACGCGCCGCCGAAGAAGGTGCCCAGGCAGAACAGCCAGAATGAGCTCAGCACGATGGCGGCTGCGGCCAGCAGACCCACGAGCACGCCGCAGGCCGTGCCGGCGAGAAAGGCGGCCCGGCGGCCGTAACGCCGGGCGATGGCGCCCATGGGCAGGATGCAGGCGGCCATGCCGACCACGAAGAGGGAAATGGGCAAGGTCGCCAGCGCCTTGTCCGGCGCCAGCATGTCGCCGACGATGGCGCCGGTGGCGTAGACCACGACGGCGTTGGCGCCTGCCAGCGCCTGGGCGATCGTCAGCCGGGCGATGTTGCCGCGCTGCGCCTGGGGCGAGAGTTCAGCGCTGGGCGCGGCCGATGGCGCCGGGGTTGATGCGGACAAGTGGGTCTCCTCGAGGCTTGCGGTTTTAGTTGCTATGGGTAGCGGTTTGCCATGTGCGGCGTCGTTCCCGCGCGGCGTCCATGGTCAGGACCACGCGGAACTTCGCTTCGCCGGACTTCAGGCGCAGCAAGGCGTCGGCTGCGCGTTCCAGGGGTAGAGTCTCGACCATGGGCAGCGCCTCTGCAAGTACGCTGAAGTTCAGCGCTTTTTCAGTTTCCCAGGGCGTGCCGGTCATGGACCCGGCAACGGTCCGCTCGCCGCCCACCAGAAAGCCCGGAGGCACCGCCAGCGGGACGCGGCCCACGCCCAGCAACATCGTGCGGCCTTGCGGAGCCAGTCCGCGCATGGCCTCGGACACGGCCTGCGTGTCGGTGATGGTGGCGATCAGCGCTTGTGCGCCGCCCATGCCGAGGAGCCGTTGCGCGGCGTCTTCACCGTTGCTGTCGATGTAGACATGGGCGCCCAGGCGCAAGGCGTCGGCGGCTATGTCGCAGCCCCGGCCGATGGCTACAACCTTCATGCCCATGCGGCGGGCGTATTGCAGCGCCATGTGGCCCAGGCGGCCTATGCCCAGCAC
This sequence comes from Achromobacter sp. PD1, assembly GCF_048541815.1. NCBI lineage: Bacteria > Pseudomonadati > Pseudomonadota > Betaproteobacteria > Burkholderiales > Alcaligenaceae > Achromobacter > Achromobacter sp. PD1. Next base: position 2,947,270 of record NZ_CP183349.1, on the reverse strand, counting down.
GGCGACGAGATCGCCGGCCTGCGCCCCGCATTTCCTGAGCGCGTTGAAGGTGGCGATGCCGGCGCAGAGTATCGGGGCGGCTTGTATGGCGTCGAGCTCGTCGGGTATGGCAACCAGTCCGGTCGTCCGGGCCAGCATCAGTTCGGCATAGCCGCCGTCCTGGGTGACGCCGACTACCGGTTGATTCGTGCACAGATTGAAGAGGCCTTGGCGGCATTGCGCGCAGGTACTGCAATGACCGCCCAGGCGTCCCACGCCGACGCGTTGGCCGATGTTCCAGTGGGCGTCGACGCCCGCGCCGAGCGCGGCGACGCGCCCGACGGCTTCGTGGCCCGGGATGCGCGGCCGTTGCAGCGCCGGATTGTCGATATCGGCCGCGTCGGCGCCACAGACGCCGCAGGCTTCGACACGCAGCAGTACTTCTCCGGGGCCGGGTTCGGGCGTGGGCAATTCAACGAATTCGAGCCGGCCGGGCGCGGTGGTCCGAATGGCGCGATAGGTGGAAGGGACGCGCGTCATCGGGCGGGGACTCCGGGCGGGACCGCGTTGGGGGTGGGTGCAGCGCGGTCCAGCAGCCACTTCACGCCGGCGTCCGCGGCATCGATGGCGCCAGCCAGATAGCCGGGGAATGCGGCGGACCATTCGCTGGCTATCCCGGCCAGGCGGCCCGCCCATACGCCAGTCTCGGCCGCAACCGCGGGTGCGGCCGGGTGCGCGCCGCCATCCATGCAGTCCGCCGCCGTGAAGGTGTCGGGGTCTTGCGACCAGTCCTTGTAGAACTCCCGCTCGGGCTTGAGCGCCTGGGGGCCGAACAGCCGGGCGAGCTGCGCGCGGCTGTGGGCCATCAGCACGTCCTGGCCGACGGAACGGCGCGCCGCCGCGGGCACGTCTACGAATCCGAACAGGGCAGGACCTTGCGGGGTGCTGGCGTCGTGGACCTCGGCCAGAGGCCCCCGGCTGCTGCGGGCCGCGCCAGACATGCCTTGCTCGCGCCAGAATGCCGAGCCGTAGACGGCGAGGTACTTCGCATGGGGAGCCATCCAGGTCGGCGTGCCGCGCCATTGCGTTGCCAGCGCGCTCGGCAGCGGAGGGTCGAAATCGATACGGGATTGCGCCAGGCGCGGAGGCACGGCCAGCAGCACTCGCGAGGCCTGAAAGACGCTGGGCCGTCCCTCGCTGTCCCGCGCGTGCACTTCGATGGCGGGGCCGGTCGCACGCAGCCGGGTCACGGTCTGGCCCAGCTTGATGCGTGCCGGATCCAGGCGTGCGCGCAGGGCATCGATCAGGCCGCTCATGCCGGCCGCCAGCCGCATGGACTCCGGATGGCTGGGGTAGCCATGCATGCGCACCGGCGTTCCTGAACGCTCGACCATCATGGAACCCGCTTCGTGTTGAGGGATGATAGACAAGCCGAAATCGCGGACGATGGCGCCAAGCCCGGGCTGGATCGCAGGCCAGAACCACGTGGGGCCCAGATCGTAGGAACCGGCGCCCAGGATGCGGCCGCCGGGCCTGTCGCGCGCTTCCAGCAGCAGATGGCCGCCGGCGCCATGCCGCTGCAGCAGCAGGGACGCGTACAGGCCGGAGAGTCCCCCTCCGACGATGACGGTGTCCACTTGTGTCGTCATGGCTGGCTCCCGCCGTTCGGGTCCGGCAGATGGCCGGTCTTCAGATAGACGGTAGCGCCCTGGGCGCCAGCGGCGAGCGCGGCGTGCGCGCCACGGGCAAGGCGCAGCCAGCTGCCTTGCGGGTAAGAGGTTTGTCCATCGGCAATTGATCCGGCCAGCACCAGTATTTCCGCATCCGCGGCCGCGGTCCGTGGCAGCGGTGCGTGGGCGGGCAGGCGCCGCAGGCAAGTCTGCTCATAGGACGCGGAGTAAAGCGGGCAGGTTTCGCCGCCGCGCTCGCGCGTCCAGGCAGCGGGATCGCGCGTGTCGATGCGCACGATGGATTGTTCATCCGCGGGCATCTGCCGCAATTTGACGAAGATGGTGGCGCCGTTCCTGCTGGAAGGGGCATGGGCGGAACCGGGCGGATTGCGCAGATACCAGCCTGCCGGATAGTCGCCGCTGGCGTCGGAGAAAGTGCCGGACAACACCAGTATTTCTTCGCCGCCGGGATGGGCGTGCGGTGGAAAACGGCTGTCCGGCGCGTAGCGCACGATGCTGGTGGCGCGGGCCTGTTCGCCGCCCACGCGGTCCAGCATCATGCGTTCCACGCCGTGCTGCGGCGACGGCATCCATTGGTACTGCTCCGGCGTAACGATGACGTTGCGTGAGAAATCGACGTTGATAAGCATGATATTGGTAGAAAAGCTATTTCAGGATGACGTCTGGCCCTTGGCTGTCATGTGCTGAAAAGGCTAGAGATAGAGCGTATTCTTGGCCAATCGGCAGCAGCAGACAAACCAGATAAACTACCTCTAATAGAAAGAAAAACTTTATCGCCATGAAGTCTCTTGCGCACCTCAACGCGCTGCGCGCCTTCGAGGCCAGCGCGCGCCATCAAAGCTTTTCGGCAGCCGCGGCCGAGCTGCACGTGACGCCTGCCGCAGTGGGCCAGCTCGTGCGCGCGCTGGAGCAATGGCTGGGCGCGCCGCTGTTCCATCGCGGCGCCAGCGGCAAGGCGCGGCTGGTCCCGACGGCGGCGGCTGAACGCGCGTTGCCGGAGATACAGGCGGGGCTCGGCAAGCTGGCGCTGGGCCTGGAGCGCTTGAAGGAAGGTTCCTTGAGCGGCATGCTCACCGTGGCCGTGAGTCCGGCGTTCGCCGCCAAGTGGCTGCTGCCCCGGATCGAGCGCTTCCAGCATGCCTGGCCCGATACCGACGTGCGCCTGGACACCAACCTCAAGCCGGTGGATTTCGCGGCCCAGCAGATCGATATCGGTGTGCGCTATGGCGCTGGCGTCTGGCCCGGCCTGGCGGCGGAAAAGCTGATGGACGAAGAGGTCTACCCGGTCTGTTCCCCGGAACTGCTGCGTCGGCGCAAGGCGGCGAAGCGTCCGGCCGAGCTGGCGGGCGAGACCTTGATCCATGATCTGTCGATGGACGCGCAGACGGGATTTCCGACCTGGGCCATGTGGCTGGAGAAAGTCGGCGTGCAAGGCGTATCCACGGCCCGAGGCATGAAGATCAACAATTCCGCCGCGGTGCTGCAGGCGGCTATCGATGGCCATGGCGTGGCGCTGGCCCGCAGCGTGATGGCCCATGATGATCTCGCCGCCGGCCGCCTGGTGCGCCTGTTTCCGCAGCTGGCGGTTCCCTCCGCGTTGGCCTACTACGTTGTTTATCGGCCGCAGGAGCGGGAGCTGCCCCGATTGGCCGCCTTCCGCGATTGGCTGTTCGACGAGGCCGCTGCCTGTCGGTAGCCGGGTTCGGAGTCCGGCGGACCTTGCGTGACACCCGCCGCGCTTACTTCGCGGCGCGGGTGAATCTCTTCACCATGAATTCCACGAAGGTCGTGAGCTTGGGCAGGGCCTTGCGGTCCTTGGGATAGAGCAGCGTGATCGGCCGGGCCACGGGCCAGGCCGATTCAAGAATCGGGACCAGTCGGCCCGCGCGCACGTCTTCGGCCAGCAGCAGCTCCGGCTGCAGCACGATGCCGAATCCGGCCAGCGCCGCCTGCCTGAGCGCCTGGCCGTTGTTCGACACGAAGCGGCCCGCAGGGTAGGCCGCGCCGCCATTCTCCGCGTTCAGGCGCCAGCCGGTGCGGCGGTTCCAGTAGGAGAAGTCCAGGCATTGATGGCGCGCCAGGTCGCTTGCCGTTTCGGGCGTGCCGTGGCGTTCCAGATAGGCTGGCGCCGCGCAGATGATCATCTGGTAGCGTCCGATCTTGCGCGCGACCAGGCCGGAATCGGCGGGTTCGCCGATGCGTACCGCCAGGTCGTAGCGCGAGGCCACCACGTCTTCGACGGCGTCGCTCAAGGCCAGGTCCACGCTGACGTCGGGGTACTCGGACAGGTAGTCGGCGATGGCGGGGGCCAGCGCGAACGACCCGAAGGTCACGGTGGAGGTGATGCGCAGATGGCCGCGCGGCGCCGCGCGCATGGCTTCGGCGCCTTGTTCGGCATCGCGGATGTCCGACAGGATGACCTTGCAGCGGGCGAAATAGGCCTGGCCCGCTTCCGTCAGGCTCTGGCGGCGCGTGGTGCGGTTCATCAGCCTCAGGCCCAGCCGCGCTTCCAGGCCCTTGATGTGCTTGGCCGCCATGGCGGGCGACATCTCGTGGCGGGCCGCCGCCGCGGTCAGGCTGCCCAGCTCAACGACCGCCACAAAGACTTCCATGCTGAGCAAGCGGTCCATGGATTACGCACCCTGAGTGTGAAGTGAACCCACCATTCTAGGATTTTTCCAGGATGCGTCCTTGGCCAGAATGCGTACAAGCGCTGGCGGTATCGCGGGCGCACCCCACAACATACGAATCGGAGTTCCCATGAAAATCATCCTGATCGGCGCCACCGGCACCATCGGCCGCGCGGTCGCCCAAGAGCTGGGCCAGCGCCACGACATCATTGCCGTCGGCAAGACGCGCGGCGAGCATCAGGTCGACGTGACCCGGAGCGACAGCATCCGCGCCTTGTTCGAGCGCGTGGGGAAGGTGGATGCCATCGTCTCCACCACCGGCAGCCTGCACTTCGGACCGCTGGCCGAAATGACGGCGGAGCAGTTCAAGATCGGCCTGCACGACAAGCTGCTGGGGCAGGTGGATCTGGCGCTGATCGGCCAGCATTACGTCAACGAAGGCGGTTCCATCACGCTCACCAGCGGCATCCTGACCGATGAACCGATCCGCTACGGCGCCAATGCTTCCGCGGTGAATGCCGCCATCGACGGTTTCGTGCGCGGCGCCGCCGTGGAACTGCGGGGCGTGCGCATCAATTCGGTCAGCCCCACGGTCCTGACGGAATCGCTGGATGCCTACGGGCCGTACTTCCAGGGCTTCGAATCCGCGCCGGCCAGCCGCGTCGCGCTGGCCTACAGCCGCAGCGTGGAAGGCGCGCAGACGGGGCGGGTGTTCCGGGTGTGGTGATTGCTCAGGAGGTCCTGGCGCGGTAGCGGCATGCCGCCACCCTGGGACCCAGCCAAAACAAAGCCCGCAGCGGACGAACCGCTGCGGGCTTGGTCATGCCAGGGATCGGCTGCCCGGCCCAGGTCATGAGGCTTACCAGAGCACCTTCAACCCGACAGAGCCCTGCGCGCCGGTCTTGACGCGGCTGTCGCCGCTGTTGGCCCAGAGCTTGCCCACGTCGCCGTAGAGGCTGGTGTTCTTGGTCAGCTGCAGCATGGCGCCCACCGCGAACTCGGTCGACGTGTAGCCGCCCTTGGCGCGGATGTCGGTGGTGCCGGCTGGAGCGCTGAAGCTGGCCACGTCGGTGGTGTTGCTGGCCTTGTACAGATTGACGCGGGCAAAGGGCTGCAGCACGGTGCCGCCAATGCTGTAGCTGCCCTTGACGCGGGCGCCCAGACGCAGGGTCCAGTCATCGTCCGCATCGTTCTTCACCTTGGCCAGGCTCAGCGTGGTGTCGTCCAGGTTGAGCTTGCGGTAGATGATTTGCGCTTGCGGTTCCAACTGCCAGCTGCCGCCCAGGTCGAAGGGCTTGCCCACTTCCAGAGAGGCCAGCCAGCCGTGGCCCTTGGTGGTGGCGCCAGCGCCGGTGTCGGCCGTGCGCAGGCTGCTGCGGTAGTCGGCGCCCTGGATCACGGCGTCGGCGTACAGGCCGGAGTCATGCTGCCAGGTGCCGTACAGGCCGACGTAGCGGCCGCGCAGGTTGTTGTAGCCCGCGTACTTGCGCTCCATGCCGCTGGAGAAGCCGCGCACGCCCATGTCGCCGTCCAGCTGGCCCACGTACAGGCCGGCCTTGAGGTTGCGGTCGGCGTACACGTCCACGCCTGCCTGGAAGCCGGTCAGGTGGCCGCTGCTCTCGGGATTGACCGTGCCTTGCTGCGTGATGGTCGGCGCCGTGCGCAGCACCCGGGCCCAGGCGCGGTGGTTCGGGTCCTGATCGATGGCGCCTTGAGCGGCGTCGTCGCCCATGCGCTTGCGCATGTCGCCGAGCATCGCCATGTCCGCCTGGCGCAGTTGCGCGGGCAGGGCGGACAGCAGCGGCACTTCTTCGCGGTAGGCGGGCGCCGGCGTGACGCCGGGGCCGGGGTTCTGCGTGTTGGTCGAGTGCAGCGCGGCTCCCTGCGTCGTCTGGGTCAGGCGGTACTCATAGGCGCCGGCGTCGACATGGTTGCCCGCGAGGGTGAAGCTGCCGGGTTGCAGGCTGGCGCCGTTTTCGGTGGCGATGACCTGGATGCCCTGGCTGCCTGTCTGTGCGCCCAGGCCGCCGGCATTGGCGATCTGCACCGTGGTGCTGCCGCTGGCGATGGCGCTGGGGCCGCTCAACAGCAGCTTGTCGGTGGCGCTGCCGTCCGCGCCCAGCGCGGTGGAAACGCCCAGCTTGCCGTTGTTGCCGACATAGGGGCCGGTGACCTTGAGCACGGCCCCCGGCGTGGCGCCGCTGAGATTGACCGCGCCGCTGTTGTTCAGGCTGGCCACGGTCTGGCTGTAGCCTGCCAGGTCCAGCACCGCGCCGCTGGCCACGGTGTGGGCCGAGGCGCTGCTGAAGGTGTTTGCCGCGCCGGCCTTGAGCGTGCCTTGCGCGACATCGGTCGCGCCGGTGTAGCTGTTGCCTGCGCTGGTCAGCGTCAGGACGCCGGTTCCCTGCTTGGTGAGGAAGCCGCCGCCGGTGATGGCGCCGGCCCAGGTGGCCGTGTTGGCGCCGGTGTCGATGACCGGGTCGTTGGTGCCCGTCATGGCCAGGTCGTTGGCGATGGTCATGCCGTTGGCGATCAGGCTGATGACGGTGCCGTCGTCCATGGCCAGCGTGCCCGTACCCAGGCCTTGCGCATGGCCCAGGGCGATGCTGCCTTGCTTGAGCTGCACGCCGCCCGTGAAGGTGCTGCCGCCGGTCAGCGCGAGTGCGCCAGCGCCGGTTTTGACCAGGTCGCCGCCGCCCACGAAGATGCCCATGTAGGTGGACGCGCTGCCCGCCGCGATGTCGGCGGTCAAGCGCCCGCCGCCCAGCGCCACGGTGCCGCCGCCGCTCAGGCTGCTGGCCAGCAGCGAGTTGCCGTTGAGGTCCAGCACGGCGCCCGTCAATACCTGATAGCCGGTGCCTTGGACCAATGCCGTCGCGGAGCCTGCGCGCAAGGTGCCGCCCGCGACCAGCGTGCCGCCGGTATAGCTGTTTACGCCGGTCAGGGTCTGCGTACCCGAGCCTTGCTTGACCAGGGTGCCGGTGCCGATGACCGAACCGGCGAAGATGCCGTCGGCCGAACCGCCCGCCAGCAGGGTGTTGGTTCCCATCTTGATGTTGCCGGCGCCCGCGAGGGTGCCGAACACCTGGGCGCCTTGGCCTGCCGACAGGTCGAAGGTCGCGCCGTTGGCGACGGTCACGACGCCGGTGGCGGCGAGGCTGCTGCCCGCGCCCAACGCGACCGTGCCGCTGTTGACGTAGGTGCCGCCGGTGTAGCTGTTGGCGCCGTTGAGCGTCAGCGTGCTGGCGCCGTTCTTGGTCAGGCTGCCCGCGCCCGAGATGTTGCCGTTGAGCGTCAGGTCCTGGCTGCCTTGCACCGTGAGGCCGGCGTTCAGGGCGATGTTGTTCGCCAGCGCCAGCGCCTGGGTGTTGTCCAGCGTGGCCGCGCCGCCTACCGTCAGCGTGCCGGAACCGAGCGCGGCGCCGTTGCCGACGATCAGGCCGCCCGCGTTCAGGAGGGTGCCGCCGACGTAGCTGTTGACGCCGCTGAGGGTCAGGTTGGCCGCGCCGTTCTTGATCAGGCCGCCCGCGCCGCCGACGGTGCCGTTCAGCTCCATGGTGTTGGAACCGGCGATCGTCAGCGCGCCGTTCAGCGCGACCTTGTTGCGCACGGTGACTGCCGTGTTGCTGTCCAGCGTGGTGCCGTTGGCAGCGGTCAGCAGGCCGTTGCCCAAGGCCTTGTCGTTACCCAGCACCAGCGTGCCGCCGTTGAGCGCCGTGCCGCCGGTATAGCCGTTGGACGCGTTGAGCACCAGGGTGCCGGGGTCGACCTTGGCCAGCGTGCCGCTGCCAACGAGCGGGGCGTTGATGGTCGCGGTCACGCCGGGATCGACGCGCACGAAGGCGTAGCCCGAGCCGCCGTTGACCAGGTTGAGCGATCCCAACGAGCCGGGCTCCAGGACATAGCCGTCGGTCAAGAACTGCATGCCCGTCGTGCTTTGCGCGCCTGCGACGGTGACCGTCCCTGCGGCGCCCTGGAACACCGCGAAGTTGCCGGCCCAGGAGCGGTTCCCGTTGCCGTCGACGCCGGTCCAGTTGGCGTTGGCGCCGTCCCAGGTGCCGCTGCCGCCTTCGATCGCGCCGTTGCCGACGGTTTGCGAGCCATCCCAGAACTGCACGGTGACGTTGGGCGCGGCGACCAGCAGGTTGACCTGGTTGGCGACGGCGGTCTGCAGCGTCAGGTCGGCCGCTTGCACATTGCTGGGCAGATCGCCGAAGCGCATGCCGCTGTCGGTCAGGCTGCCGCCATAGTTCATGAGGCGGTACACGCCGGTGCCGAAGCCGCCGGCGTCGCTGATATTGAGCGTGCCGCCCAGCAGCAGGTTGCCGGCGACGTTCACCAAGGCAGTGCCGCCGCCGAGGGCGGGGGCGCCCAGGCTGGCATTCACGATCGACTGGGTGCCGAGCCCCATGCTGCCGACCGACAGGGTGTGGCCGTCCGTCAAGTTCAGGCTGGCGTTGCTCATGAGCGTCACGTCGCCGGCGATGCTGCCGGTTCCGCCCAGGGCGGCGCCGCTGTACACCATCACATTCGTGCTGGCGAGCGAGCCGTCTACCCACAGGCTGCCGGCGCTGACTGAGGTCTGGCCGGTAAGCGTGTTGTTGCCGGAAAGAACCATCGATCCCGTGCCGCTCTTGGTCAACCAACCCATGCCGTCGAGCTGGCCGCCGAAGTTGCTGTTGGCCCCGTTGGCGCCGATGGTCAGGTTGTTCCCGTTCGAGACCGTTACGGTGCCGTTGCCGTTCAGGCTGGCCAGACGAGCCAGATTGGTGATGAACAGATTGGCGCCGGCTGCCACGTTCGCGGTGGCATTCTGGCCCAGCGCGTTGTTGCCCGCGGTGGTCAAGCTGCCGCCTTGCAGATCGATCATGCCGCTGAAGGTGTTGGCGCTGCTGGTGAGCGAGAGGTCGTTCGCGCCCGTCTTGCGTAGCGTGCCGTTGCCGTTGAGCTGTCCATCCAGGATCAGGCTGTTGTTGCCCGCCACCTTGAGCGTGCCGCCTACATTGACGTCGTTGTTCAGGCGCATCGGACCGGCGGTGTCCAGCTGCGTGTTGCCCGTGACGGTCAGCATGCCGGTGCCCAGCGCCGCGGCATTGCCCAGGCTCAAGTCGCCGGCATTGACCGTGGTGCCGCCGCTATGGCGGTTTTCGCCATTGAGGGTGAGTCGGCCGGCGCCGTTCTTGACCAGCTCGGTGGAGCCGTTGATCACGCCGTTCAGGGTGAAATCATTGCTGCCGTCCAGCGTCAGGGAAGCGCTCAGTTGCACGTTGTTGGCCAGGGTCACCGCGCGGCTGGCTTCCAGGGTGGCCGCGTTGCGCACGGTCAGCGTGCCCTCGCCGAGCGCGGCGTCGTGGCCCACGGCCAGGTTGCCGCCCGTCAGGTTGACGCCGCCCTGGAAGGTGTTGGCGCCGTTCAAGGTCAGCTTGCCCGTGCCGCGCTTGGCCAGGCCGCCTGTGCCGTTGACCAGGCCGTCCAAAGTGAGGTCCTGGTTGCCGACGAGGCTCAGGTCGCCGGCCAGGTTGACCGTGTTGGCGAGGCTCAATGCCACGCTGTTGTCCAGCTGCATGCCGGAGGCGGCAGTCAGGGTGCTGTTGCCCAGCGGATTGCTGGAGGCCAGCACCAGCGTGCCGCCGTTCAGCGCCATCGTGCCGCCGAAGGAGTTGTTGCCGCCCAGGGTCAGGGTGCCGCTGCCGTTCTTGTTCAGGCCGCCGCTGTTGCCGGCGATGTCGCCGTTCAGGATCAGGTTATTGCTGCCGCCCAGGTTCAGCTGGCCTTGGGCAACGATCTGGTTGGTCAGCGTGAGGGCCTGGTTGTTGTCCAGCGTGGTGCCGCCTGTAGCGGTCAGGGTCGCCGTGCCCAGCGCGTTGTTATTGCCGACCACGAGCGTGCCGCCCGCCAGCAGGGTACCGCCCTGGTAGCCGTTGTTGCCATTGAGCACCAGCTTGCCCTGGTCCAGCTTCTGCAGGGTGCCGGTGCCATTGATGTCCACACCGATCGTCGCGGTGACGCCCGGATCGACCCGCACGGCGAACTTGCCGCCATCGGGGTTGACCGCATTGAGCTTGCCCTCGAAGCCTGTCAACAGGTGGTAGCCGTCGGTCATGAACTGCATGCCGTTGACGGTATGTTCTCCCTGCACTAGCACGACGCCGGCGTTGCCTTGGAATACGGCGAAGTGGTCAGCCCATTGCTGATTGATAACGCCGTTGTAATCGGTCCAATTGGTGTTTGTGGCGGTCCACACGCCGCTGCCGCCGACGATATTACCGTCGGGCACCGTGGTGTTCCCATCCCAGAATTGCACTATTCGGTTCGGCGAGTCGACTATCAGGTTGACCTGGCCGTGGTTCACGGTCTGCAAGTTCAGTTCCGTCGTGGGCATCGTGCCAGGCAAGGTGCCGTAGTCGAGGATGTTGTTCACGAAGCTGCCGGAGTAGTCGAACAGGCGGTAGACGCCAGTGCCGAGCCCGCCGGCATCGGTGATGTTCAACACGCCATCCAAGGTCAAGCCGTTGTTGGCCTGGAAGAGCGCGGGATTGCCCGTGCTAGGAGCACCCAGCGCGACATTGATATTGGAGGTCTGCGAGAGGTCTATCGCGCCCGCGGTCAGTTTCTGGCCGCTGCTGCCGGCCAGGGTGCCACCGTTGGCAACGGTCAGCGTGCCGTTGATGGCGCCGCCGCCGCTCACGGTGCCGCCGCTCTGGACGGTGACACCGGTGTTGTTCAAGGCGCCGCTGACTTTCAGGGTGCCGGCTTTGACGGTGACAGGGCCGCTCAGGGAGCTGTTGCCCGAGAGTTCCAGTGTGCCAATGCCCACTTTTTCAACCGAACCGCCGCCGACCAGCGCGCCGGCATAGGTGCTGTCTGCGTTGGTGCCGCCCAGTTGGAGCAAGCTGGCCACGCCGGTGCTGGTGGTGCCGCTGCCGCTAAGAGCCCCAATCTGCGCGTTGCCAGTAAGGGTCAGAACAGTGCCTGCGGCCAACTTCACGCTGCCGGGGGTACCCAGCGCATTGTTGGCGAATGTCGTGACGTGCCCTTGTTCGATTTCGATAGCGCCGGAGTATGTGTTGCTGGTAAACAGGAGCAATTCTTCCGCGCCAGTCTTGATCAGCTTGCCGCTGCCGCTCAATGGGCCGGCCAATTGCAGCGGATTCGAGGTCTGCATGGTCAGTTCGCCATTGACGCTGATGGCGTTCTGCAGCATCACGGGCCCGTTGTTCTTCAGCGTGGCCGTGCCGTTGGCGACCAGCGTGCCGCTCCCCAGGGAAGTCGCGTTGGCGAACGCCAATGTGCCGCCATTGAGGGCGATGCCGCCGGCGTGGCCGGGGTTGGTGTTGTTGAGGGTGAGCGTGCCAGTGCCGGTCTTGACCAATTGGCCAGGGCCCGAGATCAGCGAATTCAAGGTCAGGTCATTGTCGCCGGCAACCGTCAGGTTCGCATTGAGGGCGATGGCGTTGCCTAGCGTTACGGTGTTGCTTGCCGTCAGGGTGGAAGCGCCGCCCACGGTCAGGCCGCCGGAACCCAAAGCCTGATCGTTGCCCACCGTCAGCGTGCCGGCGTTCAGCGTGGTGCCCCCCTGGTAGACATTGGCCCCGTTCAAGGCAAGGTTGGCGGCGCCGTTCTTGATCAGCGATCCTCCTGGGCCGTCAACGACGCCGTTCAGCGTCAGGTCGGCGCTTCCGCCTATCCCCACGCTGCCCATCAGATTCACATTGTTGTCGAGGGCCACCTTGTTATTGGCGTCGAGAACCGTGTTGTTGAGCGCCGTCAGGGCGCCGCTGCCCAGAGCGGTATTGCTGCCGACCTCCAGACGGCCGGCCTCGATTATCGTGCCGCCGGTATAGCTGTTGTTGCCGTTGAGTACCAGCGTGCCGCTGTCTTGTTTGCGCAGGATGCCGCTGCCGCCTATGGCGACGCCCAAGGTTGCGGTCACGTTGGGATTGACCCGAATATTGGCAATGCCGCTGGTATTCAGCTGACCATTGGCTCCGCCCACCAGCTTGTAGCCGTCGTTCTGGAACTCCAGGCCCGTGATGCTGTGCTGGCCGCCGACCGCCACGGTGCCGGCGGTGCCGGGGGGGCCGGAGAATACCGCGTTGCCGCCGTTCCAGGATTGATTCGGCGTCCCGATATCGGAAGTCCAGTTGGTATCGGAGTAATCCCAGATGCCAGAGCCGCCATCCGCCGAACCGTTCGCCACGGATTGGCTGCCGTCCCAGTACAGACTGGGGGGAACTGCGTAGGCGTTGGCGGCGACCATCGCCATGCCCAGCGCGCCCGCCAGTTGTGCACCGCCGCGACGCAGGCGCCGGGCAGGACTGCTGCTTTTTGCCGGCCCGCGGGCGATTTCACTGACGGCCTGCCACACGCCGGCGGCGGCGTTGAAGACTACTCGATAGACGTGATTCATTGATCTCTTCTATGCCGGAGCCGATGCCAGCCCGGCAAAATTGGACGTTGTATTGATGTAAATGAAACTAAATGCGTCTTGGTGGTAGGTCGCTCAACTGGGCCGATAGCACGAACGGACGAGGCAACCGTTACAGAATTCGAAATGTTTTGCTAAAAATTAACATTTATTTACGTCGCGTAATGTACGGCAAAAATGCAGATTTCCACATCGTCAATGCGGAAAAATTTGAGTTCAGTTCACATTTGCTGCGTTGACGCCACGCCGAGGCGGCGATGGCCGAGCGCCGCATTCCTGCGTACACTCCCGGCCATGCTACGAATCGACAATCTCGGCAAGCGCTACGGCGACCATCTCGTCTTCCAGGGGCTGACCCATACGTTCACACCCGGATGCGTGGCGTTATGCGAAGAAGACAGCACCGGCAAGTCCACGCTGCTGGGCATCATTGCGGGCGTGATCGCGCCGGATGCGGGAGAGGTCTGGATCGACGGACACGCGCTGACCCAGGCACCGGCGCAAGCCCGGTCCCGCTTGGCCTATGTGCCCGACAATTGCATGGCGCTGCCCGCGCAGACGGGGCGCGGATTGCTGGAGCAGGTTGCGGCGGAGAAAAATGTGCCGCTGGCCGACAGCGTGCTGGACCTGGCCTTCCGGCTGGGGCTGGAGCCGCATCTGGACAAGCGCTTCGAGCAGATGTCCACCGGCACGCGGCGCAAGGTCTACCTGACGGCCGCCGCCCTGGGCGACCCGGCCGTCATCATTGCGGATGGGGCCAGCAACGGCCTGGATGCGCAGGCGCGCGGCGTGCTGGCCGAACAGTTCAAGATCTGGGCGCAGGATCGGGTGGTGCTGTTCGCCAGCCACGACCCCGAGCTGGTGGAAGCCAGCGGCGCCAGATCAGTCGAGGTTGCGGCGCTGCGCTGAAGGCGCTGCCGCCCTTATTACTACTTCGCCATCAAGCCCAGGTATTCGATCAGGCCTTTTTCCTTGACGTAGGTGGCCTGCGCCCATTCCTTGTAGTCCTGGCTGTTGCGGTAGGCGGGTTCCTGGTTCAGCTGCTTCATGACGTCCAGGCTGGCGGGATCGAACAGCGCCTTCTTGAAGGCGTCGTGCAGGGTCTTCACGACTGCCGGGTCCATGCCCTTGGGGCCCGCCAGGCCGTAGGGCGAGGTGGACACGACCTTGTAGCCCAACTCCTGGGCGGTAGGCACGTCGGGCCAGCGCGTGGTGCGCTTTTCGCCAAAGGTGACCAGCAGGCGCATCTTGCCGGAATCCACGAACTGGTCCCAGCCGGTGGCGTCGCTCTGCGCCATGACGTGGCCGCCCAGCAGCGCCTGCTGCATGTCGGCGTTGCCCTTGAACGGCACGTGGTTCAGCTTCACCTTGGCATTGATGGCGACTTCCTCGATCAGCAGGTGCGGCGATGAGCCGATGCCGGTGGAGCCGTAGTCGATGGTGCCGGGCGCCTTGCGCGCCGCCTCGATGTATTCGTTGAAGGTCTTGTACGGCGAGTCGGAGCGGACGGTGAAGCCGAAGGTGTAGCCGGACAGACCCAGGATGAAAGTGAAATCGTTGATGGGGTCCCAGCTGCTCTTCTGCATGTACGGCATGCGCAGCATGGCCAGGGTGTACAGGGTAATGGTGTAGCCGTCGGGCTTGGCGGTCTTGGCCATGGTGGCCGGACCCAGGGTGCCGCCGGCGCCGGGCCGGTTTTCGACGATGACGGGCTGGCCCAGGTACTTGGAGGCGTCCTGCGCCACGATGCGCATGTGGCGATCGGTGGAGCCGCCGGCCGGGAAGGGCACGATCAGCGTGATGGGCTTTGACGGATAGGCGCCTTGCGCCGCGGCGGCGAATGGCAGGGCGGCGCCGGCGATCGAGAGCAGTGCGGCGCCGAGGCAGGCGCGCCGCAGGGGCTGGTGGGTCATGGGTTTGTCTCCTGGGGTGTTGTTGTGTGTGGGAGGGGGACTGCTCAGTCGCGCAGGACGACCTTGACCGGCAGGCGGGCCAGCGCGTCGCGCAGGCTGGCTTTCAGCGCCGCGGGCGCGCGGGCGTCGGCCAGGACTGCGATATCGGGCTGCGCGTCGGGCTCGACCCGGAACAGCGCGCCGTCGTCGATCAGGCCAGCGTCCTGCAGGGTGCGCGCCACCACGGCCTGCGCCGACACGGCGGTGGCCAGGCGGCGCAGATCGGGCTTGTAGATCTTGCCCACGTTGGTCATGGGCATGGTGTCCAGCACGATGACGCGCTTGGGCCGCGCCGGGCTTTCGTCCACGTGTTCGGCGGCGTAGGCCAGCAGTTCGGCTTCCTCGACTCGCGCGCCCTCGGCCAGCGTGACGAAGGCGATGGGCAGCTCGCCGGCATAGGCGTCGGGGGCGCCGACCGCGGCGCAGAGCTGCACCGACGGGTGCGAGGCGAGCGCATCCTCGATGGTCTTGGGATCGATGTTGTGGCCGCTGCGGATGATCAGGTCCTTGGCGCGGCCCTGCAGATGCAGGCGGCCGGCTTCGTCCAGATAGCCGACGTCGCCGCTGATCAGCCAGCCGTCGTCGGTGAAAGCACGCGCTGTGTCTTCGGCGTCCAGAAAGCCCGGGATCACGTTGGGCGCCTTGAACAGCACCATGCCGGGCGTGCCGGTGGGCAGGTCGCGCGCGGGCGCGCCAGCCGGCACGTCCAGCCCGACGATGCGTACCTGCACGTAGGGCAGCGGAAAGCCGACGCAACCCACCGGAAACTCGCAGCCTGGCGGCGAAATGGTGGAGATGCCCGCCATCTCCGTCATGCCCAGGCTTTCGTTGACGTGCAGCCCGAACAGGCGCTTGAAGCGCGCGGCCAGCTCGGCGGGCAAGGGCGCGGCGCCGGTGCGGCAATAGCGCAGCGACGAGATGTCGGCGCCGGCCAGCGGCACCTCGGCCAGCGCCGCGAGTATGGTCGGCACGCCTTGCAGCGAGGTGGCGCGGTGGTGTTCGACCAGGCGCCAGTAGTTGCGCAGCACGTCACGGTTGCGCAGCAGCAGGGTGGTGGGGATGACGGTCTCGACCCCCGCCGACAAGGCGGCCAGGGATGCCGGCAGCACGCCCGCCACATGGAACAGCGGGTAGCCGTTGATGACCACGTCGTCCGGTCCGGCGTTCTGCAACTGCACCGCGGCCCAGGCGCTGAAGACCTGGTTGGCGTGCGTGTGGATGGCGAGCTTGGGCGCGCCGGTGGTGCCGCCGGTATGGAAATAGGCGGCCACGTCGCCGGCATGGATGTCGCGGTTGCTGACCAGGCGGTCGGCCGGCTGCGCGGTGCGCGCAGCGTTGAAATCCAGCGCATGCCCGGGCAGCGCCGGGCGCGCCGAGGGCGGCTCGTCCAAGGGCGCCACGCGCAGCAGCGTGTGCAACGTGGGCACGCGTTCGCGCAGGCGCAGCGCCTTGGACCAGGAGCCGCATTCCACGTCGGAGCCATAGGCGATCAGCACCTTGGCGCGCGCCGTGGTCATCAGGGAGGCGAGCTTGTCCTCGGCCAGCAAGGGGTTCAAAGGCTGGACGATGCCGGCGGCCTCGCCGCCCCAGAGCGCCAGGTGGTACTCCAGGCAGCCGGGCAGCAGGATGCCGACGGCGTCGCCCGGGCCCACGCCCAGTTCATGCAGCAGGTTGGCGGTCTGGTGGATGCCGGCCAACAGTTCGCGGTAGCTCCAGCGCACCGGCGCGTCGCCGGGGTCGGCGCTGCGCAGAAAGGTCAGCGCGGTCTTGTCGCCGAAGGCCGCGGCCGAGTTGCGGAAGATCTCGTAGGTGCTGCGCACCGTGAGCGTCTCGGTCAGCGGGCGGGCCTGCAGCCGCTGTACGTCCGCGGCGCTGCGCACGGGGAACGGGGCGGCGAAAGGCGGCGAGAGGGGCGGGGCGGCATGGACCTGGGTCATGGCGTGGTCCTCCGCTCAGGCCTGCCCCAGCGCGATGTAGCGCCGCAGGTGATGGTCTTCGTCGCCCAACTGGTGGTCGATCATGACCAGGCGCTTGGCGTAGTGCGCCAGCGGCAGCTCCCAGGTCATGCCGATGCCGCCGTGCAGCTGGATGCTTTCCTCGGCCACCAGCGTGCCGATGCGGCCGATGGTGAATTTGGCGGCGGACAGCGCGCGTTCGCGGGTGGCGCGGTCCGGGTGGTCCAGCGCGGCCGCGGCGTTGATCACGGCGGAGCGCGCCTGTTCGATTTCCAGCAGCACATCGGCCATGCGGTGTTGCAGCGCCTGGAAGCTGCCGATGGGCGCGCCGAACTGGCGGCGCGTGCGCAGGTATTCCAGGGTGGCGTCGCGGGCGCAGTCCATGGCGCCCACGGCTTCGGCGCACAGCGCCAGGATGCCGCGGCCGGCGGCGCGCTCCAGCAGCGGGTAGCCTGCGCCGGCCTCGCCCAGCAGGGCATCTGGCGCAAGCTGTACGCCGTCGAGCACCAGTTCGGCCGCGCGGCCGCCGTCGATCAGGCCATAGCCGCGCACTTTCAGGCCGGGCGTGCCGGCGCTGACCAGGAACAGGCTGATGCCGGCCTCGTCGTCCGGACCGCCCGCGCTGCGGGCCGGGATCAGGAACAGGTCGGCGTGTTCGCCCGCCGCGACCACGGCCTTGGCGCCGTTGAGCACCCAGCCGTCCGCGCTGCGTTCGGCGCGGGTCTCGACGTGCGCCAGTTCATAGCCGGAGCCGGGCTCGGCGTGGGCCAGCGCGGCGGTGATGGCGCCCGCGATCAGGCCTTCGAGGGCTTCGCGTTGGGCTGGCGTGCCGGCGGCGGCGATGGCGCTGCCGACCATGAGCGCGTCCAGCAGCGGTTCGACGGCCAGGCCGCGGCCCAGCGCCTCGAACACGACGGAAATGTCGAAGCCGCTTCCGCCCAGCCCGCCATCTGCTTCGGCAAACAGCGCGCCGATGGCGCCCAGTTCGGCATAGCGCTGCCACAGTTCCAGGCTGTAGCCCCGCTCCGAGCGGGCGTTGCGGTCGCGCGTGGCGAAGTCGCTCTGTTCGGCGACAAAGCGGCGCAGCATGTCGGAGAGCATGCGCCGGTCTTCGGTGTGTTCAAAATTCATGGCCGGCCCTTACAGTCCGAGGATCATCTTGGAGATGATGTTCTTCTGGATTTCATTGGAGCCGCCGAAGATCGACAGCTTGCGGTTGTTGAAGTACTGCGCGGCCGCGCTCTCGGCGCCATCGGGGCCGATGGGCGGCGCGTCGTAGCCGTCGTGCAGCGCCTCGGGTACGAAGGGACGGGCGTAAGGTCCCATGGCGCGGCGGTTCAGCGCGCTGATTTCCTGGCGGATCTGGGTGCCGCGGATCTTCAGCATCGAGCTTTCGGCGCCGGGCGCGCCGCCGCCGGCAACCGCCGCGACCACGCGCAGGTTGGTGGTGCGCATATTGGCCAGCTCGATCTCGACGCGCGCCAGCCGGGCAGCGAAGTCCGGGTCTTCAGATAGCGGACGTCCGTTCTTGCGTAGGCTTGCGGCTAGCGTCTTCAGGCGTTCCAGCGCTGCCGTGGATTGCCCGACGCCGGCGATGTTGGTGCGTTCGTAGGTCAGCAGGTACTTGGCGCAGGTCCAGCCGCGGTTTTCCTCGCCCACCAGGTTGGCGGCAGGCACCCGCACGTCGGAGAAGAACACTTCGTTGACTTCGTGTTCGCCGTCCAGCGTGATGATGGGGCGCACTTCCACGCCGGGGCTCGTCATGTCGATCAGCAGGAAGCTGATGCCTTCCTGGCGCCGGCCTTCCTGCGAGGTGCGCACCAGGCAGAAGATCATGTTGGCGTACTGGCCCAGCGTGGTCCAGGTTTTCTGGCCGTTGACGACGTAGCTGTCGCCGTCGCGCACGGCGGTGGTCTTGACGGAGGCCAGGTCCGAGCCCGCGCCGGGTTCGGAGTAGCCCTGGCACCACCAGTCGGAACCGTCCAGGATGCGCGGCAGCCAGTGGCGCCGCTGTGCCTCGCTGCCGTACTTGATCAGCACCGGGCCCAGCATGCTCAGGCCGAAGGGCACGATGCGCGGCGCGCCGGCCAGCGCGCATTCGTTTTCGAAGATGTACTTCTGCACGGCGCTCCAGCCGGTACCGCCGTATTCCATTGGCCAGTGGCTGGCGAGCCAGCCCTGGCGGTTGAGGATGGCGTGCCACTCGACCATGTCGGCGCGCGTCAGCAGCTTTCCCTGCGCGACCTTGGCGGACAGGCGCTCGGGCAGCTTGCTGGCGAGAAAGGCCCGCACTTCGTCGCGGAAGGCGTTTTCTTCGGGGGTGAATTCCAGGTCCATGGGGGATCCTCAGTAGATTTCAAACAGGCCGGCCGCGCCCATGCCGCCGCCCACGCACATGGTGACGACGGCATAGCGGGCGCCGCGGCGGCGGCCTTCGATCAGCACGTGGCCAGCCAGGCGGGCGCCGGTGACGCCGAAGGGGTGGCCCAGGGCGATGGCGCCGCCGTCCACGTTCAGGCGGTCCATCGGGATGCCCAGCTTCTGCTGGCAATACAGGGCTTGCGAGGCAAAGGCCTCGTTCAGTTCCCAGAGGTCGATGTCCTGCACCTTGAGGCCGTGGCGCGCCAGCAGCTTGGGCACGGCGTAGACCGGGCCTATGCCCATCTCGTCGGGTTCGCAGCCGGCGATCGCCAGTCCGCGGAACGCGCCCAGCGGCTGGATGCCGGCGCGCTGGGCCTCGGAGGCTTCCATCAGCACGCAGGCGGCGGCGCCGTCGGACAACTGCGAGGCATTGCCCGCCGTGACGAACTGGCCCGCGCCGCGCACCGGCGCCAGCGAGGCCAGGGCTTCGTAGGTGGTGCCGGGGCGGTTGCAGGTGTCGCGGTCCACGGTGACTTCGCGTTCGCTGACGGCGCCGGTGGCGCGATCGGTGACGGACATGGTTGTGGTGACGGGGATGATCTCTTCCAGATACCGTCCCGCGGCCTGGGCGGCTTCGGTGCGCGCCTGGCTTTGCGCGGCGAAATGGTCCTGGGCTTCGCGGCTGATGCCGTAGCGGGCCGCCACGATGTCGGCGGTTTCGATCATGGGCAGGTAGAGCTCGGGCTTGTTGGCGACGATCCACGGATCCATGCCGCTCACGCCGTCGTCGCGGGTGCGGATCTGCGAGACCAGTTCCACGCCGCCCGCGATCATGGCGGGCGCGCCGTCCATGACGATGCGGCTGGCGGCCGAGGCGATGGCCTGCAGGCCGGAGGCGCAATAGCGGTTGACGGTGGCGCCGCCCACGCTGACCGGCAGGCCGGCGCGCACCACGGACTGGCGGCCGATATTGCGGCCGGTGGCGCCTTCTGGATAGCCGCAGCCGATGAAGGCATCTTCGATCAGGGCGGGGTCTATGCCGGCCCGGTCGACGGCGGCGCGCACCGCGTGCGCGGCCAGCGTGGGGCCGGCGATAAGGTTGAATTCGCCGCGCCCCGCCTTGGTGATGGGGGTGCGGGCGGTGGAGACGATGACGGCTTCGCGCATGGCGTGTTCCTGTGTGGAGTGCGGGTCAGGCGGTCTGGTTCAGGCTGGCGAAATCGCGGCCGGATTCAGCCAACTGCACCAGCAGGGGCGAGGGCTTCCAGAAGGCGGGGTCTTCCTGCGCGTAGCCGCGGATGTCCGCCAGCACGCGCTCCAGTCCCACGCTGTCGGCGTAGTGCATGGGGCCGCCGCGATGGCGCGGAAAGCCGTAGCCGGACAGGAACACCACGTCGATGTCGGACGGGCGCTGGGCGATGCCCTGGTGCAGAACGTTGGCCGCTTCGTTGATCATCGCGGCCAGGTAGCGGCGCTGGATGTCCTCTTGGGTGTAGGCGCGCGGCGCGACGCCGGCGCGCGTACGTTCGGCGTCGATGATGGCGAGGACTTCGGGGTCTTGTTCGCCTTGGCGCGCGCCATCGGCGTAGAGGTAGAAGCCGCGGCCCGTCTTCTGGCCGAACCAGCCGCGTTCGCACAGCCGGTCGGGGATCTGCACGTAGCGCAGCGCCGGATCGCGCGTGGGCGCGCGGCGCTTGCGCGTGGCCCAGCCGATGTCGCCGCCGGCCAGGTCCGCCATCTGATAGGGGCCCATGGGGTAGCCGAAGGCGCGCACGGCGGCGTCGATCTGGTAGGGCGAGGCGCCGTCCTCCATCATCATGTCGGCCGCCTGGCGGTGCACGGCCAGGATGCGGTTGCCGATGAAGCCGTCGCACACGCCCGCGCGCACCGGGATCTTGCGCAGGCGCCGGGCCAGTTCGAAGCCGGTGGCCACGGTGTCGGGCGCGGTGTGCTCGCCCACCACGACTTCCAGCAGCTTCATGATGTTGGCCGGCGAAAAGAAGTGCAGGCCCAGCACGTCGGCGGGGCCGCGCGTGGCGGCGGCGATGAGGTTGACGTCCAGGTACGAGGTATTGGTGGCCAGCACCGCGCCGGGCTTGGCCACGCGGTCCAGCTGCGCGAACACGGCCTGCTTGACCGTCATGTCCTCGAACACGGCTTCGATGATGAGATCGGCGTCGTCCAGCGCCTCGTAGCGGGTCGAACCGGTGTAGCGCGCCATGCGGGCGTCGCGCTCGTCGGCGCTGATCCGGCCTTTCTGGACCAGCAGCTCGTAGACCTGCGCCACGCGGGCGCGGCCCCGTTCCAGCGCGGCCTCGTCCTGTTCGACCATGGTCACGGGAAAGCCGGCGTCCAGCGCCGAAACGGCGATGCCAGCGCCCATGGTGCCGCCGCCTACGATGCCGATGCGCTCCAGCCGCCGCGCCCGGGCGGGCTGCTGTCCCGGCATCTTGGCCGTATCGCGTTCGGCGAAGAAGGCATGCACCAGGCCCGCCCGCTGCGGGCTGTCCAGGCATTGCAGGAACAGCGCGCGTTCGGTGCGCAGGCCGTCCTCGAAAGGCTGCTCGATGGCGGCGCGCACGGCCTCGACGATCTTGCCGGGCGAGTACAGTCCGCGGGTGGTCCGGGCCACGCGTTCGGCCGCTGCCTCGACCTGGGCCTGCGCGGCGGCCCGGTCGGCGAGCGCGCCGGCGTCGCGGGTGCGGCGCGGACCGGCGCCGATCGCCAGCAATTGCCGGGTATAGGCCAGGCCCGCGTCCAGGGGATCGGTTTCGCTGGACAGCGCGTCCACCAATCCGGCTTCCAGGGCGGCGCCGGCAGAGAGGTGCTTGCCGGTCAGCATCAAGTCCAGCGCGGCCTGCGCGCCCATGAGGCGCGGCGCGCGCTGGGTGCCGCCGGCGCCGGGCAGCAGGCCCAGGTTCACTTCGGGCAGGCCCAGCTTGGCCCCGCCCAGTGCGACGCGGTAGTGCGCGGCCAGCGCCACTTCCAGCCCGCCGCCCAGCGCTGCGCCGTGCAGCACGGCCACGACCGGCTTGGCGCTGGCTTCGATCAGGTTGCAGACGTCGGGCAGGATGGGCGGCTGCGGCGGCTTGCCGAATTCGCGGATGTCGGCGCCGGCGATGAAGTTCTTGCCCGCGCCCATCAGCAGGATGGCGCGTACTTGCGGATCGGCCTGGGCGTCGCGCACGGCCGCGGCCAGATTGCGGCGCACGGCGGCGCTCAGGGCATTGACGGGGGGATGATCGATGGTGACGACAAGGATGTCGTCGTAGCGGCGCGCGCTGGCCGCGCCGGTGCTTGCGCTGTCTGTCATGGACAGTGTCTCCGATGAGGCCTGCCGCTGCGACGCCGCTTGGGGCGGCCGCCAGGGCCCGGCCGGGCGGACCAGGAACGGCCCGTCTTTTATGGGCTCATTCTTTCGCAGTAAAGAAGTCTTGACAATGGCATCGATAATTGACATTGAGGTCAAAAAAATTTGACAATGCCGGGGTGAATTGCGGTGGCGTGGAGGCCCGAATGGACACCAAATCCCTGACCTTGCTGGTGGAAATCCTGGACGCGGGCAATCTCAGCGAGGCCGCGCGCCGTTTGAAGATGACGCGCGCCAATGTCAGCTACCACCTGAATCAGCTGGAACGCTCGGTTGGCATGCAGTTGGTGCGCCGCACCACCAGGCATGTGGAACCGACAGAAATCGGACTGAAGCTGTATCGCCACGGCCGCAGCATCCAGGACGAACTCGCGGCGGCGCGTGAATCCGTCGAGACCCTGGGCAAGACGCCGCAGGGCAAGGTCAGGCTGAGCGTGCCCAGCGGCTACGGGCAGTTCGTGATGACGCCCTGGCTGCTGGAGTTCAAGCGGACCTATCCGGACATCGTGCTGGACGTGCTGTTCGAGAACAGTGTCGATGACCTGCTGCGCGACGAGGTCGACATCGCGGTGCGCATCATGTCCGAGCCGCCGCAGAACCTGGTGGCGCGCGAGCTGGGCCAGGTCCGCTACGTGGCCTGCGCCTCGCGGGACTATGTCGCCGCCCGGGGCCTGCCGCAGCATCCGGAAGAGCTGGCGCGCACGCCCACCATCAGTGCGGCGGTCATCGGCCGCCCCTTGCGGCTTTCCGCCTACTACGGCGGCCAGCCGCGGCAGCACGTGGTGCTGGAGCCGACCGTGATTTCGCGCAACTACGCCTTCCTGCGCGATGCGACCCTGGCGGGGCTGGGCGTTGGCGTGGTGCCGGATTACGTGGTGCACGACGACATCGCGCGCGGCGACCTGGTGGCCGCGCTGCCTCAGTGGCGGCTGAGCATCTTCGGGCGCGGCATGTATATGCTGTACATGCCCAACCGCCACCACCCGCGGGCGATCTCGATGATCATCGAATTCATCCTGGAACGCGCCCAGGCCGCGCACGAAGGCAAGCCGGGATTGCTGGAGGCGGCGGGCTAGCGGCGGCGGTCCGTGGAGGGCTGTACAGGGTCGGGAGGCGCGGCGTTCCTGACTGGGCGTTCAGCTTGGCAGGCATAAAATTCCTGTTCTTTACGGCAAACGGCCGCGGGGCCGCGCCCATTTTTTCCCAGGCCCGTCCATGTCTTCCTCCGACGTCCAATTGCTTCTTACCGCGCTGGCAAGCGTGCTGGTGCTGGTTGCGCTGATCGTCTCGCGCATCCGCATGCATCCGTTGCTGGCGCTATTGATCGTTTCCATCGGCGTGGGTTTCGCCACCGGCATGGAGCCGGTGGCCATCGTCAAGAACCTGAGCAATGGCGCGGGCAAGACGCTGGGAGCGGTGGGCGTGGTGATCGCGCTGGGCGCGATGCTGGGCAAGATCCTGGCGGATTCGGGCACGACCGAACGCCTGGCCAATGCCATCCTGAACCATACTTCGCCTCGCATGATTCCCTGGGCCATGACCCTGGTGGCTTTCGTCATCGGCATACCGATGTTCTTCGAAGTCGGCCTGGTGGTGATGCTGCCGCTGATCTTCAGCGTGGCGCGCAAGCTGGAAAGCCAGGAGCGCTTCAAGGGCTCGGCCTACGTGTACGTGGGCGTGCCGGTGATATCGGCGCTGGCGGCGATGCACGGCATGGTGCCGCCGCATCCGGGGCCGCTGACGGCGATCGCCACGCTCAAGACCACGGTGGGGCCGACGATGATTTACGGCTTCATCGCGGCGCTGCCGGCCATGGTCTTCGGCGGTCCCTTGTATGGCGCTTTCATTTCGCGGCGCATGACGACGCGTCCGGACGAGGCGCTGCTGGAACAGTTCACCACGACCCGCCAGGATGCCGCCGGCCGCAATGCGCCGAGCGTGGGCCTGGGGGTGCTGGCGGCCTTGCTGCCCGCCTTGCTGATGCTGGTGCACGCGGGCGCGGAGATGCTGCTGCCCAAGGATTCCCGCGCCATGCACGTGGCGGCGTTCCTGGGCGACCCGATGGTCGCGATGCTGCTGGGCGTGCTGTTCGCCGCATTCACCCTGGTGCTGATGCGCGGCGGCGACGCGGAAAAACTGCGCGACGCCATGGGCAAGAGCCTCAAGCCCATCGCCGGCATCATGTTGATCATCGCGGGCGGCGGCGCGTTCCAGCAGGTGCTGACCAGCGCCAAGGTGGGCGATGCCATCGTGCAGCTGACGCATCAGTTTTCGCTGCCGCCGCTGGCGCTGGGCTGGCTGATCGCCATGCTGCTGTCGGTGTCCACGGGGTCGGCCACGGTCGGCATCGTGGGCGCGGCGGGCCTGCTGGCGCCGCTGGCGGGCGCCGATCCCAGCCTGAACCTGCCGCTCTTGGCGCTGGCCATCGGCTGCGGTTCGCTGTTCTTCAACTACGCCAATCACGCGGGCTTCTGGATGGTGAAGGAGTCCTTCGGCATGACCATGGGCGAAGCGACCAAGACCATCTCGGTGGTGCAGTCCATCGTGTCGGTGGTGGGGCTGGTCATGGTGCTGCTGTTCAACATGCTGCCGCCGCTGGGCTGACACGCCTGCGGGCCGCAATTGTTATGCTGGGTCTGTCGTTTCCGGAGACCCCATGACAGAGATGCCCCGTTCCGCCGCCACGCATTCCGCGCTGGCTTCCGAAGCGCGCCGCACGCAGTTGCGGCGCATGAAGATCGCCGCGCTGGCGCTGCTGGTGGCGATGGTCTGCGGCTTCATCACCAGCCACGTCATGGGCGGGCAGGGCGCCTGGGCCTGGGTGCGGGCGTTCTGCGAAGCGGCCACGGTGGGCGCGCTGGCCGATTGGTTCGCGGTGGTGGCGCTGTTCCGCCGGCCGATGGGCTTGCCGATCCCGCACACGGCCATCATTCCCAGCAACAAGGACCGCATCGGCGACAACCTGGCGGTGTTCGTGCGCGACCATTTCCTGGACCCGGACACGCTGATGGAGAAGCTGCGGGTGTTCGATCCCGCGGCGCGGCTTGCGCGCTGGCTGGGGCGTCCGCGGCAGGCGCGGGCCTTGAGCGAGGGGGCGCGCAATGTGGCCTTGCAGACGCTGGACCTGCTGGACGAGCGGGCGGTGCGCGGGGTGATCCAGGAGTTCGTGGTGAAGAATCTGCGGCGCTGGGACGCGGCGGACACGGCGGGCGAGGTGCTGGGGCTGCTGACGCGCGACGGGCGGCACCAGGAGCTGCTGGACGCGGCGCTGGAGCGGCTGGGCGGCTATCTGGGCGACGAGGACGTGAAGGCGCGGGCCTCGAGCCTGCTGGTGAAGTTCGCGAAGAAGGAATGGCCGCGCATCATTGCGGCGGTGGACGTGGTCAAGTCGGTGGACGGGATTGCCGACAATCTGGCGGACCGGCTGGCGCGGGCGCTGGTGGAGGAACTGCGGGACGTGCTGTCCGAGCCTGGGCATCCGGTGCGGCGGGACTATGAGGCCTGGGTGCAGGATTACATCCGACGGCTGAGGGATGATCCGGCGTTGTCGGCGCAGGTGGAGGCCTTGAAGCAGCGGGCGATCGATCATCCGAAGGTGCAGGAGTATGTGCAGGGGCTGTGGGACGATATCCACGCGGCGTTGCGGCGCGATCTGTCATCGGAGGATTCGGCGCTGGCGCGGCATCTGGAGAGCGCCTTGCTGGCCTTGGGGCGCAAGCTGGGGGAGGATCCGGGGTTGCGGGAGGCGATCAACAATCACGTGCTGGGCGGGGCGCGGAGGCTGACGGGGCGCTTGCGTAGCGGGGTCACGGAGCATATTTCGCGCACGGTGAAGAATTGGGATGAGCGGCATCTGGTGGATGAGCTTGAACTTAGCGTGGGGAAGGATCTGCAGTACATCCGGTTCAATGGCACCTTGGTGGGCGGGTTGATAGGGGTGGTGCTGCATGCTGTGGTGTTGCTGGTTCGAGGGTGATGCGGGTGCCCGGGATTTGACTGCTGTTTCCTGTGCTTCGTGGGCCGGGATTTGACTGCTGTTTCCTGTGCTTCGTAGGCCGCCCGTCGTCGCGGGCGCCTGGGTGGCGAGCGCCCACGATTGCGGTCCGGAGCGTTCGCTCCGGACTGCCCCGTCGTCATCGTCGTCACCGCCTGCGGCGGCTCCTTCCGATTCCCTCGGGCGCATCGAGGTTGCTCGCCACCCAGGCGCCCGCGCCGACGGGCTATCCATGTCTTGGTATGGGGCGCTGCTGCAGCGGTGTTTGGTTGCGAGGTTTGCGGGGCCCGCCGCCAATGGCCGCGCGGGCGGCCATTGGCGGCTTACACGGTTGCGTACGTGGTGGTGGGGCGCTGGGTACGCGCGGACGGGGTGGGCGCGGGATTTTTGGCGGGCAGGCAGAGCAGTCAGATTTTCTCTGGCCGTATCGCCCTTGTTTGTATCAGGAACGAAGATTGCTGGCAGGTGCGCGGAAGCCGGTGCTATTGTTTTTTTCGGAATGGACGGCAACGGGCCGGCCATGTAGCAACGGGCGTCCGCGGCCTGCGGGCGCGTATCCTGGAGGCACCCCATGAAGAAAATCTCGATGCTGGTCGCGGCGCTTGCGTTCGCAGGCGCGTCTGGCGCGGCGCTGGCGGAAGACGTGTCGATGTCGTTCCTGAGCGTGGACGGCGTGGGCAAGAGCGCTGGCACGATCACGCTCAAGGACACCAAGGGCGGGCTGCAGCTTACGCCGCATTTGAAGGGTTTGCCGCCGGGCGAACACGGTTTTCATGTGCATGAGAAGGGTTCTTGCGAGCCTGGCATGGTGAACAACCAGATGGCGGCTGGCGGCGCTGCGGGCGGGCATTTCGATCCCAAGGGCACCAAGGCGCACAAGGGGCCGATGGCGACCGACGGGCATCAGGGCGATCTGCCGTTCATCGTGGTCGCTGCCGACGGCACGGCGACGAAGGCGGTGGTGGCGCCGCATCTGAAGCTGGCCGATGTGAAGGGCCGTGCGGTAATGGTGCACGTGGGCGGCGACAACTACAGCGATACCCCGGCGCCGCTGGGCGGCGGGGGCGGCCGGCTGGTTTGCGGCGTGGTGAAGTAGCCGCTTGGGCGGTCAGGCCGTGCCGTTGCGGCCGTACAGCTGGTAGCCGGCCCGTTCGGCGAGCCGGTCGTAATAGGCGGCGACGGCCGGCAACCGTGGTTTTTCAAATGGGGTGCTGAACCAGCGGTTCACCGACAGGCCGACCGGTATGTCGGCCAGCGAGAACGCGGGGCCGGCGACGTAGCCGCCGGCCTGTTCCAGGCGCTGGTCCAGTATCGCCATGTAGCGCGCCCATTCGCGGCAGGACGCCTCGATCGCGGCGCGGTCGCGGTGGGCGGGGGATTCGCGCACCAGGGCCATGAATGCGTAGCTCCAGGCGCGGTTCAGGTCGGTGGCTTGCCAGTCCATCCATTGGTCGACGCGGGCGCGCAGTCTGGGTTCGACGGGATACAGGCGCTGGCCGCCGTATTGCGCGGCCAGGTAGCGGATGATGCTGTTGGACTCCCACAGCACGAAGTCGCCGTCCTGGATGACGGGCACCATCGCGTTCGGGTTGAGCGCCAGGAAGGCGGGATCGCCGGTGGGCTGGAACCCGGAGCCCCAGTCTTCGCGCTCGAAAGGCAGGTCCAGTTCGGCGCAGGTCCAGAGCACCTTGCGCACGTTGATGGATGAGGCTTTACCCAGGATTTTCAGCATCTTGCCGCCGCCGTGTTGATTGACGGCGGCAGTCTAGCGGTCGCCGGCGGGCGCGCACAGATACAGATTGCCGGTTTTGCGTGCGCAACAGCGCTCAATAGGCGCCGGCCTCGGGCTGGGTGCGCAGGCGCAGCACGGGCGAGGTGTACAGCACCACGAATTGCACTGCGAAGCCGGCGGTCGATACCCACAGGCAGGCTTCGACACCGACCCGGGCGGCAAGCGCGGCGCCGATCAGCGCGCCGACCGGGCGGGCGCCGAAGGTGGCGGTCAGGATCACGGCGGACACGCGGCCCAGCAGGGCGTTGGGCGTGATCGCCTGGCGCAGCGTGGTGGTGGTGATGGTCCAGAGTATGGGGCCCGCGCCGAACAGGAAGAAGCCCGCCGCGGCCCATGCGCCGGACGGGAATGCCAGCGTGGAAAGCAGGATGGCGCTTGCGATCAGCGCGGCCAGCGGGCCCACGGCGATCATGCCGCCGAAGCTCAGCCGCTGCGCCAGCCAGGGGGCCAGCAAGGCGCCGGCGACCATGCCGCCGCCGTACACGCCCAGCGTCAGGCCGACGGCCGCGGCCGACAGGCCCAGCCGTTCGATGGCGTAGGCCACATAGATGGCCTGCAGCACGAACCACGCGGTATTGAAGAACACGGCGGTCACCAGCACCGGGCGCAGCAGCGGATGCGTGAGGACGAACGCCGCGCCTTCGCGCAGTTCCTCCAGCAGGCGGCGGCGCGGCGCGAGGCCGGGCGTGTCGTGGGGCAGGCCGGCCAGCAGCAGGGCCGCCAGCAGCGACAGCACGGTGGCCAGCACATAGGCCGAGGGCGCGCCCATCCAGCCGACCAGCGCGCCGCCGGCGGCTGGCCCTGCGGAAAAGGCGGTGCTGCGGGCCAGTTCCAGCCAGCGGTTGGCGCTGGCCAGTCCGGCGGGCGCGACCAGCCGCGGCACCAGCGCCGGCGCGGCGACGTTATACGCGACCGTGCCGACCGCGCCCAGGAATCCCAGTGCGGCCAGCCAGCCCAGGTCAAGCCCGCCCGTGGCCAGCAGCGCCAGCAGGCCCAGCAGGCTGGCGGCGCGCACGCACTCCGCCGCGGTCATCAGCGCGCGCCGGGACATCCGGTCGGCCAGCACGCCGGCGGGCAGGGACAGCAGCAGGAAGGGCAGGGTCTGGGCGGTTTGCAGATAGCCGGTTTCGGCCGCGCTGGCGCCCAGCGCCAGCACCGCGACCAGCGGGGCGGCCGCCAGCGCCATCTGTTCGGAGAATTGGGCGGCCAGGTTGGAGGCGGCCAGGCGGCGGAACGCTGAGGGCAGGGCGGACATGGGGGCGGACGGCGGAAACGACAAGGGCACGATCATGATCGTGCCCTTGTCCGCCGGCACTCCGTTCCTTGCCATGGGCAAGGCGGCGCCTCAGCTCACCGCATCAAGGGATGGGCGGATAGTCGCCGAAGCCGTCCGGCCAGGGCGTCAGCACTTCGTAGCCGGTCTCGGTCACGACCACCATGTGCTCCCATTGCGCCGACAGCGAGCGGTCCTTGGTGACCACGGTCCAGCCGTCGGGCTGCTGCTTGGTCTGGGGCTTGCCGGCGTTGATCATGGGTTCGATGGTGAACATCATGCCAGGCTGTAGCACCATGCCTTCGCCGGGGCGGCCGTAGTGCAGCACCTGCGGATCGTCGTGGTAGATCTGGCCGATGCCGTGGCCGCAGTACTCGCGCACGATGCTGAAGTGCTCGCGGTGCGCCACGGTCTGGATGGCGTGGCCGATGTCGCCCAGCGTCGCACCGGGCTTGACGGCCATGATGCCGGCGCGCATGGCTTCATAGGTGGTATTGACCAGGCGCCGCGCCAGCGGGCTGGGCTGGCCCACGTAGTACATGCGGCTGGTGTCGCCGAACCAGCCGTCCTTGATCACGGCCACGTCGATGTTGAGGATGTCGCCGTTCTTCAGCACCTTGGCGGACGGGATGCCGTGGCAGATCACGTGGTTGGCCGAGGCGCAGATGGTCTTGGGAAAGCCGTGGTAGCCGACGTTGGCGGGTATCGCCTTCTGCACGTTGACGATGTAGTCGTGGCAGATGCGGTCCAGCTCATCGGTGGTGACGCCGGGGCGGACGTGTTCGGCAATCATGTGCAGCACTTCCGCCGCCATGGCGCCGGCCTTGCGGGCCATTTCGATGTCGGCGGCGGACTTGATGGAAACCTTCTTCGCCATTTACGCGGCCTCCTGCTGGGCTGGCTGTGGCAAGCCTTGGGACAAGGAGGCGATGGCGAAGCCCTCGGCCTGTTCGATGCGGATCAGCAATTGGCAAATGTCGGCGTGGCGCAGCTCGGGGTAGAGCTCGGACAGCATGCCGATGCGCATCCAGTGTTCGGCCTGGGAATTGATGGAGCGGCTGAGCGCGCCGCTGGCGACGCGGAGGTTCTCATGCATCTGCTCGGAGATCTTGACGATGCCCATGGAGTGAATGATCCATATATGGTTTGTATATGGATCGTATCTTACCGCCGATGGGCGGCAGGGCGCAAATCGGCGGTGGGCTAGCGGCCCTTGCCGCGCGCCGTCTTCTTGGCGCCGGCGCGGGGCGCGGCTTCCTTGGGCGGGGGCGCGATGGCGGCGTGTACCTGCTCCATCCACATCAGCGCGTCGGTGTACGACAGGAACTGCTGCAGATAGCCGGGCGACACCTCGCGCATCAGCGACAGCGCGCGGTGCACCAGCTGGTTGGAGTTGAGCGGGCCGGCGTTCTTGTGCACCTGCTCCTGGGACTGCCGCACCTGGCGGTCGGCGCTGACCCGCGACCAGACGCCGCGGAAGTATTCCAGCGTTTGCAGTTCGGGGTAGGAAGCGCGCAGGTCGGCGGCGCCGCGCGCGTCGGGGCCGGGATCGGCGATGTACGCGGTCAGCGCCGCCAGCGGTCCGGGTTCCGGGATGCCGGCAGCAGGCGCCGAGACGTGTTCGGCCGCATCCGCGGGCGCGCCGTCCAGCTCGGCCTCGTAGGCCTGGATCAGCGCCGCCAGCTTGCCGTCCAGCAGCCTGCGGGCTTCGCCGCCTTGGGCGGCTGCGCGCCGTTGCAGCGCGTCCATGAACTGGAAGCGGACGGGAGCCACGCGGTCGGCGCCGGCCTCGCGCCAGGCGTCCAGCATGGCGCGGGCGTCGATGATCTCGCCGCGGGTGCCGTCACTGGCCATGCAAGGTCCCGGCGTCGCTGGAGGGCTTGGGAATGGGCGCGATTTCGACCCGGCGGTTCTTGGACCGGCCGTCCTCATCCGCGTTCGAGGCCA
Organism: Achromobacter sp. PD1; assembly: GCF_048541815.1. Classification (NCBI taxonomy): domain Bacteria; kingdom Pseudomonadati; phylum Pseudomonadota; class Betaproteobacteria; order Burkholderiales; family Alcaligenaceae; genus Achromobacter; species Achromobacter sp. PD1. The sequence goes on along the minus strand of NZ_CP183349.1, from coordinate 2,915,898 downwards.
CCGGCTGTTCCGAACCGAAGGCGGCGGCGAACACGGCCGACGAAGGCACGCCCTCGTCGATCAGCGCGCGCGTCACGGTCAAGGCGCGCTGCGCGGACAGGTCCCAGTTGTCGGCAAAGCGCCGGTTGCCTTCGCGCACCTGCTGGTCGTCGGTATAGCCGCTGACCATCAGGATCTCGTTGTGCGACTTCAGATAGGCCGACAAGGGTTCGATCAGGCTTTTCAGGACTTCACGGCCCTCGGGCTGCAACTGGTCGGAGTTCAGGGCGAACAGGACGCTGCCGCTGATGCCGATGCGGCCGTCGATCAGGGTCACACGGCCGGCGGCCAGCGGACCCGCCAGCGCCTGCTCCAGGGTTTCGCGGCGCTGGGTTTCGACCTGGCGCTGCTTGACCTCTTCCTCCAGCTGGGTGGACAGCTGCAGCTGGACCGCGACGACGCTCACCAGGATCAGGACGAAGGCGCCCAGCAGCACCGACATCAGGTCGCCGAAGACGGCCCAGGCCGGGACTGTGGGCTCCACGCCGCCGTCGATGTCCTCGCTCATGCCGCTTCCGCCCCGGCCGTCGCGCGCTGGATGGCCAGCTGCTGCAGGTTCTCGATGATCTGCTTCTGCGACACCATGCTCAGGTCCACCACTTCACGGGCCTGCGCCACGTAGTAGGCGAGCTGCTCGTCGCCGCGCGCGATGGACTTGTCCAGCGCCGCTTCGATGCGCTGCAGGTGCGCCACCAGCTTGTCGTTGGACTCGCCGAAGAGCTGCACGGCAGTGCCGAAGGACTCGCCCAGGCTGGCCACTTCGGCCGCGCCGCTGGCGACCTGCGCGGCCACCTCGGCCAGCTTGCCGGTTTCGGCCTGCGCCTGTTCGGTGAACTGCGTGCCGACGCGGTCCAGCAGCTCTGCCGACGAGGACACCAGCGCGTCCACGGCCGTGCGCTGTTCGGCGGCGGTGTGGTTGACGGCGTCCAGCAGGGTGCCCAAGGTTTCCAGCAGGCGGTTGCGTTCCTCCAGCATGTCGTTGTCGCGCTCCATGCTGTCGGAGAGCTTCTGGCGCAGTTCGCCGATGACTTCGGCGGCGGCGCGCGGCGCTTCGGACGCGGCCTGCACCAGGCGGCCGATCTCGGCGATGGTGTCGTTGGCGGACGCCTGCGTCTGCGCGCTGATGTCCTGCGCCGTGATGGCCAGCGTGTCGCAGATCTGCTGCTGCTGGTTGGCCGTGTAGGAACTGGTCTGTTCCCATTCGGCGCGCAGCGACTCGGCGATCGTGCCGAGCTTGCCGGTCCAGGCTTCCAGGCGCGCTTCGTCCTCGGCGGCGAGCGCGTTCTGCAGGTCCGTCTGCGATTGCTCCAGCGTTTGCAGCAGGGCGGCGGAGTGTTGTTCGAATGCCGCGGCGGCGGTTTCCAGCGCCTGCTGGTTGTCGCCGGCCAGCTTGGCGTTGGCCTGCTCCTGGCGCGCCTGCGCCTCGGTCCAGGCCTGGGTGACGCCGGTGGCGGCCGTTTCCAGGCGGGCCGATACGCTTTCCAGCAGGCCGGCCTGGGCCTGGGTCTGGGTCGTGATGTCGCGCGCGGTCTGGGCCAGGGTGTCGTTGACTTCCAGCTGGCGCAGCGCGGCCTGGGTGCCGGCCTGTTCCCATTCCTGGCCGAGCTTGGCGGCCATGGCGGTAAGCGTGCCGGTCCAGGCGGCCAGGCGTTCCTGGTCGCGCGAGGCTAGCGCGGCCTGCAGTTGCGTGTGCGACTGGTCCAGCGTCTGCAGCAGGGCCGCGGAATGCTGTTTGAAGGTGGCGGCCGCGGCGGCCAGGGCCTCGCGGTTGTCGCCAGCCAGCTTTTCGCCGGCCTGTTCCTGGCGCGCCAGGGCGCTGGCCCATTGCTGCGAGACGCCGTTGGCGGCCGCCTCCATGCGGGTGGACACGCCTTCCAGCAGCCGCGCCTGGACTTCCGCCTGCGCGGTGATGTCGCGCACGGTCTGCGCCAGCGTGGCGCTGATGGCTTCCTGGCGTTCGGCGGCCTGCGCGCCGGACTGCTCCCATTCCTGGCGCAGCGTGGCGCCCATGGCGCCCAGGGTGTCGGTCCAGGCGGCCAGGCGCTGCTGGTCGCGCGAGGCCAGCTCGGACTGCAGCAGGGTGTGCGATTGGTTCAGCGTGCGCAAGAGCGAGGCCGAATGCTGCTCGAAGCTGGCCGCGGCCGCGGTCAGGGCCTGCAGATTGTCGCCAGCCAGCTTTTCGCTGGCCTGCTCCTGGCGCGACAGCGCCTGGGTCCAGGCTTGCGACATGCTGCCCGACGATTCCTCCAGGCGCGAGGACACGCTGTCCAGCAGGGCGGCCGAGCGCTGTTCGAAGGTCTGGGCGAAGTGGTCGAGCGAGGCGCGCAGGTCCTGCGACAGGGCCTCGCTGGCGCGCTGCTGGCCGGCCAGGGCCTGGTTCCAGATGCCGGCGACGTTGCTGGTGGTGGCCTGGAAGCCCGAGGTCAGGCCTTCCAGCTGGCGCTGCACGGCTTGCGTCACGGTGTCCTGCAGGGACGCGGTTTCGCGCGACAGGCTGGCCATCGTCGCTTCCACCACGGGTTGCAGGGCGGCGCCGGCCGAGCGCGCGCTTTGCGACACGCTTTCCTTCATGGACTGTTCCATGACGGCGGCCAGGCGCGAATAGGCGGCCTCGGCCTTGCCCTGGAACGCGTCCTGGCTGGCCATGTGGCGGTCGCTCAGGGCCTGGTTCTGGCGGGCCATGTCGCTCATCATGGCTTGCAGCTTGTCGACCAGGGTGGGCATGGCCTCCGCCTGGCGCTGCATCACTTCAGCCTGGCGTTGCAGCAGCTTGAAGGATTCTTCGCGTTGATAGCCCTGCGAGTACACGCGCAGGGTGGTTGCGGCCTTGCTGTCCAGCAGTTGCGCCGCGCGCACGCGGTCGCGGCGGCACAGGGCTGCCAGCAGACCCAGCATGGCGGAGCTGGCCACGCCGGCGATCGAGGTGCCGAAGGCAAAGCCCAGGCCCTTGACCGGCGCGGCGAGCGAGGCGCGGATGGCGGCCAGGTCGGTGGCGCTTTCCAGCGCCAGGCCGGTGCCGCGCAGGGTCACGACCATGCCCAGGAAGGTCCCCAGCATGCCCAGCAGCACCAGCAGGCCGACCAGGTATGGCGTCAGCGCCGGGCCAGGCAGGCCCGCGCGCTCACCTTCGATGCGCAGGCGCGCGGCGTTGCGCAGGCCCGGCGGCAACTGGTCCAGCCAGGATCCCAGATTGCCGGGCGCTTCGGACAGGCCCGAGAGCGCGCGCGTCAACGAGGACGTCGCCTGCTGGTAGCGCAGCAGTTCCAGCGCGCCTCCCAGGTAACAGACGCCTATCAGCAAGGTCACGGCCAGCGCCAGCGGGTTGGTGCCCGCATAGCCCACGCCGATCCAGCCCACGACGGCCAGACCCGCCAAGAAAACCACGAGATTAGTCAGATATTTGGACATAGTGTCCCGGTTAGCTGGCGCGAAGGGTGGCAAGCAGCCCTTCGACCGGTTGTAAACGAACATCCAATTCGGCCAGCAGCACGCTGCGCATGTCTTTGCGGAACGTGTCCAGCCAGGCGCCCGGCGTTATCGATGCCGGCGCCGCAGCGGGCGCCGCGCCCGTCTCGGCCGCGGCATCGCCTTGCGCCTCGGTCTCGGCGCCGGCCTCGGCTGGAACTTCAGCCAATGCGGCAGCCTCGGCCAAGGCCGCGGCCTCCGCGTCGCGCAGGCGCTCGAAATGGCCCTGCAGCAACTTCGGAATCGCGCCGAACAGCGCGCGTTCCTTGGGCAGCAGGGCGCGGTCCATGATGGCGTCGACCACCGCCAGGCGCGTCATTTCGCCGTTTTTGGCCGCGACCATGCCGCGCAGCCGGCTGCGCAGATTGCCCACCGCGGTTTCCATCGTGTGCTGCAACGACAGATAGCGCTGGCGAAAATTCGCGTAATCGGCGTCGGCCTCGGCCAGCGCCGCCAGTTGTTTGGCGGGGGCCGGCGCGTGTCCCGGCGTGCGCCGCTTGGCGGCCGTGGCCGCGGTGTCGCTGGCGATGGCGTCGGCCAACGTGGTCCGCACGCGTTCGCACTCGCGCTCTTCGGCGCTGCTGAACATGCGCGCGCCGGGGGCGATCACCGGCGGGCTGGTATTCAGCGCCGCGGAGAGCGCGATCGCATCCGTCCAGCCGAGCCACTGGCTCAGATGGTCCGAGAGCGATTGCCTGGATTGCGGAACGTCGACATCCGTCAGGCGAGTCAGCAAGCGAATGAGCGTCGGGCCGCTTAAACCTGTGCGCTGTGGGGCCTGCAACATACCACCAGAGTCAAAAAGGGGGGAGTTTACACGGTGGAGGGCGGCGTCAGGGGCAGGGGGCGGGCGGCAAGGGCGTGCCGCCGGAAAAAAGAGGGTCGCATCATCTGCGGATGCAATATTGTGACGGGGTTATGCCACCCGGCGGATCCGGAGTTCTGGCGCCAAGCCATGCGCCGGGTTGTCCTGCCGGGCGTCCAGGTATTCGGCCAGAAAATCGATGAGGTACCGGGTCCGGGCTGGCAGCAAGCGGGTTTCAGTCAGGGCATGGACCTCGATCGGTCCCAGGCTCCAGACCGGCAGCACGCGCGCCAGCTCGCCCGAGCGCAGCCGGCCGCTTTCGTCGCCGCCCAGCGCCGCGATGCCGGCGCCCAACACGGCAAGCTGCCTGGCCATGCAGGCGTCGTTGGCGCCGTAGCGGTGCTCCACCGGAACCAGCAACTGTTCACGCCCGCGCTGCAGCGGCCAGGGCGCGGGCTGCCCGCCGCCGGCGCGCAGCCCGATGCAGTCGTGGCGCGCCAGGTCGGCGGGGCTGACAGGCGTGCCGCGCGCGGCCAGGTAGGCGGGCGAGGCATACAGGCCGGCATGCACCGCGCCCAGGCGGCGCGCCACCAGCGACGAGTCGGGCAGTTCGCCCAGGCGGATGGCGACGTCGCCGATCTCGGGCGGGTGCTCGGCGAACTCGGGTCCGGCCACGCTCATCTGGAGCTGGATAGCCGGGTAGCGGCTGCCGAACGCCACCATGGCGGGCATCAAGGCGTCCAGCGCATAGGCCGCGGGCAGCTGGATGCGCAGCGGCCCGCTGGGGATTTCCAGCTGTTCGCGCAGTTCCTCGTGGGCGATCTCGGCCTCGGCCACGATGCGGCGGCAGCGTTCGAAATACAGCCGCCCGGCGTCGGTCAGCTCCACGCGGCGCGTGTTGCGGCTGAGCAGCCGCAGGCCGACCGAGCGCTCCAGTTCGGCCACCTGGCGCGACACCGTGGAGGTGGGCATGCCGAGCGTCGCGGCGGCCCGGCTGAAGCTATGCGCCTTCGCCACTTCGGCGAACAGTTCCATGCCTTGCAGGCGTTTCATGGGCGTGCCTCCCCTGCGGCCAGGCGCGCTGGCGCGCTGATGAAGTCCGGACGGCCCTGGCTGGCCAGCGCGCCGCTCGCGGCGGGCAGCGCGCCGGCCGTCAGGGGGCCGCTTGCTAAAATGTGTTGCTTCATTCCGTTGCTTCCCATGCGTTTTTTCGGCGGGCCGGGGTCCAGTTCCCCGTCATAGGAGCGCATTGTCGGCATGGGGTTTTAATAATTTTTTAAAGCGATGCCTGCATGCTGCGGCATCGTTGACGGTTCTGGAGTTTTCTTGCGTGTCCTGCTAGTTGAAGACGACGCCATGCTGGGCGACGCCGTGCACACCAGCCTGGCGCAGTCCGGCGCCGACGTGCAATGGGTGCGCGACGTCGCGCAGGCGCGGCTGGCCCTGGTGGATCACGGCTTTCAAGCCGTGCTGCTGGACCTGGGGCTGCCGGACGGCAGCGGACTGGCGGTCCTGAAGCATCTGCGTACGCGCTACGATGCCACGCCGGTGCTGATCCTGACCGCCCGCGACCGGCTAAGCGAGCGGATACAGGGCCTGGATGCCGGCGCCGACGACTACATCGTCAAGCCATTCCAACTGGACGAACTGCTGGCGCGGCTGCGCGCCGTGGTCCGGCGCAGCAGCAACGCCGTGGTCTCGGCGCTGCGCTGCCGCGACGTGGTGCTGGAGCCGGCCAGGCGGGCGGTGACCCGCGCGGGCGTCGAGGTCAGCCTCAGCGCGCATGAATACCGCACGCTGCTGGCCCTGATGGAGCGCGTCGGCCACACCGTCAGCCGCGAACAGCTGGAGGCCGCCGTCTACGGCGACAGCGGCGCCATCGAAAGCAACACGGTGGCCGTCTATATCCACCAGTTGCGCCGCAAGCTGGGCGACAAGCTCATCGCCACCGTCCACGGCCTGGGCTACCGCATCGAGGCCGGCGAATGAAGACGCTGCGCAAGCAGCTCACGCTGACGCTGCTGTTGACGATGGCGCTGTCCTGGATCGCGGTGTTCGCCTTCCAGCAGTACGAAGCCGCGCGCTCGCAGACCGGCGCGCGCGATCAATGGCTGCACGACGCGGCCAGCCAGATGCTGGCGTCGCTGCCGGTCAGCCTGCTGGGCAACGAGGCCCCGTCCGAGCGTTTTACCCCGCCCGCATCCAGCCGTGTCGACGGCGACAAGGTGCGTTTCCACCTGTGGTCGCTGGCCGACCGCCGGCTGCTGCTGCGCTCGCCCGAGTCGCCCGCGCAGCCCTTGAGCGGCGGCTTCCAGGACGGTTATTTCGACGTGAGCGCCGACGGCATGGACTGGCGCGTGTACGCGATCTCCGACGCGCAGGGGCGGGTGCAGGTGCAGGTGGCGCGGCCGCAGAGCGAATTGCGCGCGCAGTCGCTGTACAGCTTGAAGCGCGGACTGCTCATCGTGTCTATTCTGTTCGTGCTGTTGGCCGTGGTGAGCTGGATGGTGGTCGGCCGCGCCTTCCGCAAGGTGGACCGTGCCGGCGTGGCCATTGCGCGGCGCGGTCCGTTTGACCTGGCGCCGCTGCCCATGGCCGGCATGCCGGGCGAACTGCGTCCCTTCATACGCTCGATCAACCAGCTGCTGCTGCGGGTCAAGGGCGGGTTGGACCGCGAACGGCGTTTTCTGGAAGATGCCGCGCACGAGCTGCGCACCCCGCTGGCCGCGCTGAGCGCGCACGCGGAGCTGGTGGCCCGCAGCGCGGGTTCGGGAGACGCCCCGGCCGCCATCGAGAAACTGCGCCTGGTCGCCCAGCGCACCTCGCGCCTGTCGGAACAATTGCTGGACCAGGCCCGCATGGATGCGCTCAGCGCCAGCGCCGATGAACCGGAACTGGTCGAACTGGACGCGCTGGTCGCCATGCTGGTGCGCGACTGGGAAACCGACGCCACCCGCAAGCAGCTGCGCATCCAGCTGGACGTGCAGGCCTGCGTCGTCCGGGGGCGGCTGGACGCGCTGGGCGTGCTGGTGCGCAACCTGCTGGACAATGCCGTGCGCTATACGCAGAGCGGCGGCCAGATCGCCGTGTCCTGCGGACCGTCGGCGGACGGCGGAGCCTGTCTGCGCGTGGCGGACGATGGGCCGGGCATCGCCCCGGAGGAACGCGCGCGCGTGTTCGACCGTTTCTATCGCGCCCCGGGCAGCGCCGCGGGCGGCAGCGGCATCGGCCTGTCGCTGGTGGCGCAGATCGCGCAGCAGCACGGCGCCGAGGTCACGCTGGGCGAGGGCCTGCGCGGCGCGGGCGTGGCGCTGACAGTGTGTTTCCCGCCTGCGGTCGGGGGAACTGCCGCGGCAGGGGCGCCGCGCGCCTGAATCCCGCCAGCCGTGAAGCCGGCTGCCCCGACTACGCTGCGAATCGCCGCCGGATGGTAGATTAGTTCCCGGTAAGCGGACTGCGGGAGCAGCGTCAGTGGCGGGAGTTCCATGGATGTTCTGATCACCTCGGCCGCGCGCGCGCTGGCCGCCGGCAATCCGCTGGGCGCCCTGAACCTTGTGGCCCTGCGCGACGACGCGCCCGCGCTGGCCCTGCGCGGCATCGCCATGGCCCAGCTGGGCGATTTCCGCCGCGCCCGGACCTTGCTGCGCAGCGCGGCCCGGAACTTCGATCACAAGAATGTGCTGGCCCGCTCCCGATGCGTCGTGGCCGAGGCCGAGATCGCCCTGGTATCGCGCGATCTGGCCTGGCCGGAAAAGGCCCTGGAGACCGCGCGCGCTGCGCTGCAAGCCCACGGCGACCCGGCCAATGCCGCGCATGCGCGTCATCTGCAGGCCCGGCGCGAACTGCTGCTTGGCCAGCTCGACCGGGCCGAGGACGCCCTGACCACGCTGGACCCGGCCTTGCTGGCCCCGGCTTCCCGCGCCATCCATGAATTGATAGCTGCCGGTATTGCCTTGCGGCGCCTGCGCACCGAGCGCGCGCGCGCCGCGCTGACCCAGGCGGAGCTGGCGGCCCGCGTCGCCGGCATCCCCGCGCTGATGGCCGAGGTGGAACAGGCCACCCTGGTCCTGAATACGCCAGCCGCGCGCCTGATCGGGCAGGGCGTGCAGCGGCCCATTCTGCTGGATGAAGTGGAGGCGCTGCTGGCATCCGACACGCTGGTCGTGGACGGCTGCCGCCACGCGGTGCGCAGCGCGGGCCGCGAGATTGCGCTGGCGAGCCGGCCGGTGCTGTTCGCGCTGGCGCGTGTCCTGGCCGAAGCCTGGCCGCAGCCCGCGCCCAGGGAAACGCTCATCGAGCAGGCCTTCCGCACCGCCTATTTCGATGAAACGCACCGCGCGCGCCTGCGCGTCGAGATTGGGCGCCTGCGCGCGGCCTTGGACGGTGTGGCCGGTATCAGCGCCGCGCGCGGCGGTTTCGTCCTCAAACCGCAGGCCGGCCGGCCGGTCGCGCTATTGGCCCAGCCTGGCGGCGAAGGCGACAGGGATCAGGGAGCGGTGCTGGCCTGCCTGGCGGACGGCGAAGCCTGGTCCAGTTCCGCCCTGGCCCTGGCGTTGGGGGCAAGCCAGCGCACGGTGCAGCGTACGTTGGACGCATTGGCCGTGGCGGGCAAGGTGCAGGCTTGCGGACAGGGCCGGTCCCGCCGCTGGATGACGCCGCCGGTGCCGGGATTCACGACAACCTTGTTACTCCCGGCCGCGCTGGCCGCCGACTAGCATGAATGCTCGAACTCCAGTTCAAGGACATCGACATGAAACGAACGCAAGCCCAGATCATCCGCGAGTACGGCCCATTTCCCGGCGTGCAGGCCGTGCATGGCGTGACCTATGACGGCCGGCAGGTGTGGTTCGCCGCCGGCGAAAAGCTGATTGCCATGGACCCGGATAGCGGCAGCACCCAAGCCTCGATCGACATCGTCGCCGACGCGGGCACGGCCTTTGACGGCAAGCATCTCTATCAAATCTCCGACGGCACCATCGTCAAGCTGGAACCGCGGAGCGGCCGGGTGCTGAGCCGCATCCCAGCGCCCGGCGGCGGCGGCGCCTCGGGCATGGCCTGGGCCGAAGGCAGCCTGTGGGTGGCCGAGTACCGCCAGCGCAAGATCCACCAGGTGGATCCCGAAACCGGCCGCGTGCTGCGCACCATCGAATCCAACCGCTACGTCACCGGCGTGACCTGGGTGGACGGCCAGCTGTGGCACGGCACCTGGGAGGACGGCGCCAGCGATCTGCGGCAGCTGGACGAAAAGACCGGCGAAGTGCTGCAAAGCGTGGAGATGCCGGCCGGCATCGGCGTGTCGGGGCTGGAATCGGATGGCGCCGGCTGCTTTTTCTGCGGCGGCGGCGACAGCGGCAAGCTGAGGGCGGTGCGCCGTCCGCCAGCCAAGGCCGACGATACGGCGGTCACCAACGGATGATGTAGGGCCTGTCTCCCAGTTCCCACACGCCGTTTTTCCGTTCCAGCATGATGTACTCGGTCTGCCATTCGTCCGGCTGGTCCTCCGGCGCAAAGCCGGATAGATACGGACGGAAGGCGGGATCCGCCGCCCAATCCGCAGTGCTGCGGTCCAGCCGCCACTCGAACTTCACCGCCGAGACCAGGTTGGGGTTGTCGTCGAATGGATTCTTGAGCGGCTTGGTATGGGTGAGGATCTTGCCGATCTGCAGGCCGGGGGCGCAGAACTTCGCGGTATAGACCAGCTTGGAGCTGAGGCGGGCCTCGCCATCGGTGTAGTAGGGCCGGCCTTTATCCGTCAGCTCCATGCGGCTGCTCGCGTCCTCCGGATCCTCGTCCGCTCGCGGCGGCCCGCCGTCGCCGCTGGCGCTGACGCGCTTGACCGTGACCAGCTGATGCTTGATCAACCCCTGCACGATCCTGTCCTGGCTTTCCAGGAACGCGGTGTAGACATCGGTGGGCAAGGGCCGCACGCCCACGACGTTGACGCAGGCGCCGACCGGCGCATATTCCGGTTGCGCCGTGGCCTCGACCAGGATCTTGCGCATCTTGCCTTCGGTCAGGCCCGGGCCCAGCGGCGATTGCCACCATGCATAAAAACCCGCGGCGCCAGCGATGATCAGGCCCAAGGCCCAGGCCTTGCGTGGCATCCGGCGGCGGTTGACGGCGCGCTGCTTCTGGTTCATTCCTACCCCTGCTGATGACAGTGCCGAGATGGTAACGCGTGCACTGTCCATCATCCAAAAGACCTAATCCGCATTTCTAGGGTAATTCCTGACAAGAAGCTGATTGTCAGCGATTAGTCAGAAAGGTTTAATCAGGCTCACGCTTTGCGCATCGTCCGCAATCGCGCCGGCGGGATCCCGCAGCAGGCTTCACCATCCCGCGCCCACGCAGGAGTAGTAACTACAAGCTGGTCCATGTAGTCCTAATTCAGGAGACAAGACGCCATGCAACACGTTACCAAGCCCCGCCGCAAGTTCATCTCCGGCGCCGCTGTCGCCGGGGCCGCCGCACTAGGATTTCCGGCAGTGGCCCGCGCGCAGAACGCCCCGGTTTCCCTGCGCTTCCAGAGCACCTGGCCCGCCAACGACATCTTCCACGAGTTCGCCCGCGACTATGCGCAGAAGGTCAACGACATGGCCGGCGGCCAGTTGAAGATCGAGATCCTGCCGGCTGGCGCCGTGGTCAAGGCCTTCGACCTGCTGGACGCGGTGTCCGCCGGCACGCTGGATGGCGGGCATGGGGTGGTCGCTTACTGGTACGGCAAGAACACGGCGGTGGCGCTGTGGGGATCGGGGCCGTCCTTCGGCATGGATGCCAACATGCTGCTGGCCTGGCACGAGTACGGCGGCGGCAAGGAGCTGCTGGTCGAGATCCAGAAAGCCATGGGCGTGAACGTGGTGTCGCTGATGTACGGGCCGATGCCGACTCAGCCTTTCGGATGGTTCAAACGTCCTATCACAAAGATGGAGGAGGTCAAGGGCCTCAAGTTCCGCACCGTGGGCCTGGCCATCGACATGTACACGGCCATGGGTGCCGCCGTGAACGCGTTGCCCGGCGGGGAAATCGTGCCCGCGCTGGACCGCGGCCTGCTGGACGGGGCGGAGTTCAACAACGCTTCGTCGGATCTGGCCCTGGGCTTCCAGGACGTCTCCAAGATCTGCATGCTGCAGAGCTTCCACCAAAGCGCGGAGCAGTTCGAAATCCTGTTCAACAAGGCCAAGTACGACGCGCTGCCGGAGCACCTGAAGCACATCCTCAGCTATGCCGCGCAGGCCTCCAGCGCGGACATGTCCTGGAAGGCGGCAAACCGCTATTCGCAGGACTACGTCAAGCTGCAGAAGGACCACAACGTCAAGTTCTACAAGACGCCCGACGCCATCCTGCAGCAGCAGCTGAAGATCTGGGACGAGATGATCGCCAAGCGCTCGGCCGAAAACCCCTTGTTCAAGAAGGTGCTGGAATCGCAGCGGGCCTTCGCCGAGCGCGTCGGGCGCTGGCACGGGGACACCTCGGTCAACTTCCGCATGGCCTACAACCACTACTTCTCGCGCTCCACCAAACAGGCTTGAAGGGCCGCTACCTGTATTCCGCGTCGCGCGCCGCACCCCGGCGCGCGGCGGGACGCCATGCGTCTTGACCTGGAAGCGAGATGATCCGAATCATACGTTTCATAGACCGCATCTCCACGTTTGTCGGGCAGGCCTTTGCCTGGTTGATCGTAGTCCTGACCTTGCATGTGTGTTGGGAGGTGGCCGCGCGCTACCTGTGGAACCAGCCCAGCGCCTGGGCGTTCGACATGCAGATGATGTATTACGGCATCCTGTTCATGATGGCGGGGGCCTATACCCTGGCCAAGAACGGACACGTGCGCGGAGACATCCTGTACGGCTTCCTGCCGCCGCGCGTGCAGGCGGCGCTGGACCTGATCCTGTACATCGTGTTCTTCTTCCCCGGCGTGATCGCGCTGGTGTGGGCGGGCTGGTACTACGCCGGCTACTCCATCGCCATCCGCGAGCATTCGTCGCTGATGGCCAACGGGCCGCCCATCTATCCCTTCAAGGCCTTCATCCCGATAGCCGGCGCGGTGCTGCTGGTGCAGGGCGTGGCGGAAGTGTTGCGCTGCGTACTGTGCCTGAAGCGCGGCGCCTGGCCCTCGCGCGAGGAGGACGTCGAGGAAGTGGACGTCGACAAGCTCAAGAAGATGGTGCATGTGAAGGACGAAGACATCGCCAAGCTGGACCGCTACGTCACCACCGGGGAGCCGCGCTCATGAAGATCCACAAGGCGCTGTGGTTCGGCCTGTCGTGCATCGGCCTGGTGCTGCTGATGATCGTGTTCCTGACGCCCTGGGACCATCTGACCACGGGGCATATCGGCCTCTTGATGCTGGCGCTTATCGTGGTCGCCATCATGCTGGGCTTTCCGACGGCGTTCACGCTGATGGGCATGGGGGTGTTGTTCACCTTCCTGGCGTACTACATGCAGAGTTCGGACGCGGCGCGTTCGGTCGGGCAGACGCTGGACCTGATGGTGCAGCGGACCTACGCCACGATGACCAACGACTCGCTGATTTCGATCCCGCTGTTCGTGTTCATGGGCTATCTGGTCGAACGCGCCAACCTGATCGAAAAGCTGTTCCGCTCCATGCACCTGGCGCTGGCGCGCCTGCCGGGCGCGCTGGCGGTGGCCACGCTGGCGACCTGCGCCATCTTCGCCACCGCCACGGGCATCGTGGGCGCCGTGGTCACGTTGATGGGCTTGCTGGCGATGCCGGCCATGCTGAAGGCCGGCTACAGCGTGCGCCTGACAGCCGGGTCGATTACGGCGGGCGGCTGCCTGGGCATCCTGCTGCCGCCTTCCGTGATGCTGATCGTGTACGGCGCGACCACCGGCGTGTCGGTGGTGCAGCTGTATGCCGGCGCGCTGTTCCCGGGCATCATGCTGGCGGTGCTGTACATGATCTACGTGATCATCGTGGCCAAGCTGCGCCCCGACATGGCGCCGCCCCTGCCCAAGGAAGAGCGCGGCGTGCCGTTGTCCCCGGAATCCGCGGCGCTGGCCTCCGGAGGCTACACGCGCGCCGTGTCCGGCATGCTGGCGGCCTTGTTCAAGGGACGCCGCAACAAGGACGTGCCGCTGGGCTTCCTGATGCGCAACATGGCGCTGGCGATTGCGCCGCTGGCGGTTACGGTGCTGCTGGTGGCCGTGGTCTACCAGGCGACGACGCGGCCGGCGGTGGTATACGAGATCCCCGCCGAATTGCAGCTTGGGTCGGGGGGATTCGATTCGGGCCTGAGCGAGCCGCCTTCGAACGAATTGGCCGAACCGCCTTCGAACGAATTGGCCGAACCGCCTGCGAACGAGTTGGCGGAGCCGCCTTCGAACGAGCCGCCCGCGGCCGGCGGCCTGGCCGAGCCGCCGGGCACGCCCGCCGCGGCGCCAGCGGCCGCATCCGGGACGGCCGCCGCGCAGGCGTCGGCATCCGCCGACGAGAGTATCGCCGCGCCCCAGGGCTTCTGGATCTTCGCGGCCATATGCGCGGCCATCCTGGTGGCGTTCTATGCGATGCTGACCTGGGCGCGCATGGAAATCTTCAAGATGCTGATGGCGTCGTTCTTTCCGCTGGCCGTGATGATCGCGGCGGTGCTGGGCTCCATCGCCTTCGGCCTGGCCACGCCCAGCGAGGCCGCGGCCATGGGCGCCATGGGCGGCGCGCTGCTGGCGCTGGCGTACCGGCGGCTGAACCTGCCGGTGCTGCGCGAATCGGTGTACCTGACGGCCAAGACCAGCGCCATGGTGTGCTGGCTGTTCGTCGGCTCATCGATCTTCTCGGCGGCGTTCGCGCTGCTGGGCGGACAGCGCATCATCGAGGAATGGGTGCTGTCGCTGGGATTGTCGCAACTGCAGTTCCTGCTGCTGGCGCAGGTCATCATCTTCCTGCTGGGCTGGCCGCTGGAGTGGACCGAGATCATCGTGATCTTCATGCCCATCTTCGTGCCGCTGCTCAACACCTTCGGCATCGACCCGCTGTTCTTCGGCCTGTTGGTCGCGCTGAACCTGCAGACGGCCTTCCTGTCGCCCCCGGTCGCCATGTCGGCGTTCTACCTGAAGGGCGTGTCGCCGCCGCACGTGACGCTGAACCAGATCTTCCTGGGCATGATGCCGTTCATGGGGATCCAGGTGGTGGCGATCTTCCTGCTGTACGTGTTCCCGGGCATCGGCCTGTGGCTGCCGACGGTGCTATACCGGTAAAAGGCGGGGGCGGCCGGCGCGCCGCCTCCCGTGCCGCCTTGCTTCAGCCCTCTGCCTGAATGTCGCGCCGGCCCAGGCCCGCCGAATAGCGGATGAGATAACCGTCCGGATCCTGCACCAGGAACTGGTGCACGCCCACCTCCGTGGTTCCGGCGCGATACCACTTTTCCTCGGGCTGCATGTACAGCGGCCAGCCGGCGACGCGCAAGGCATCGACGATCGGCATGATCGCGGGCACCTCGATCTGCAGATTGATTCCGCGTCCCAGGGGCGATTCCAGCGGGCCGGTGATCCAGTTCCTGCCGTGGCCGTATTCCTCAAGCATGACCTGGGAGCCGTTCTTGTCCAGGTAGGCGAAACGGTCTTCCGGGCGGTCGTAGGCTATCGAGAACCCGCAAAGCCCGCACCAGAAGTGCAGGCTTTTGTGGATGTCCGACACCAGCAGTTCGGGCACGACGCGGGCGGCGAAGAATTCGGAGGCGGGAAGGACGGGATAGGTCATGGCGTATATCTGCAGGAATGGCGCGCAGGAGGGCGGGGATCAAGGCCGCGGGAATCGGTCGGATCCAGCGGCAGGACGCGGCAGTGTATAGACGATGGTTTCGCGGTCGTAGTGGCATTCGCGCGACCGGAACGCAAACCCGAGCTTTTCCAGGACACGTACGGAGGCTTGGTTGTCGGGCCAGACCACCGCGACCAGTTCGGAGACTTCCGTCTCGCGCCAGGCGTACTCGCACAACTGCTTCGCTGCCTGGCTCGCATATCCCTTTCCCCAAGCCGCGCGTTGCAGCCGATAGGCAAGCTGGATGCTGTCCGTGCCAGCCAAAGGGACCAGACTCACCCAGCCCACGGCGGCGCCGTCTACTGTGATTGCCCAGTGGCCAAGCCTGGTCAGCGGTTCGCGCAGCCATGCCAGCAGCTCCTGCCGCCGCGCTTCGTCTGCAGGTTTGACGCCGGTGCTGTAGCGCATGACCTCGGGATCGGACTCCATGGCTAGCAGCATGGGGATGTCATCTTCCTGCATGCGGCGCAGGGTCACGCGGGAAGGCAAGGGCATGGATTCAGTCACTGATCGCTGAGATAGCCAGGATGATAGCGGTTCGAAGCCATCGATCCGTCTTGCGTAGATATAGTTAGGCGCCTTACTATAATGACATCGAGAATCACCAGGGCTGGTTTACTCATGCAAGACCCACAACACATGCTTGAACCCAAGCACCGCGCGCTGCTTGACGTCGCCGCCAGGCGCGGCCTGGCGTCGGCCGACGGCATAGCCCTTTGCTTTCAGCTGCTGTCGCTGGCTAACGCCATCGACCGCGATTGCGCTGCCCGGCTGGCGCCGCGCCAGTTGTCGGAGGGGAAGTTCGTGCTGCTGTTCCTGCTGCACGAGCAGGCCGACGGCATGTCGCCGCACGAGCTGGCCGATGGCGCGGGTGTCACGCGGGCCACGGTCACCGGCCTGCTGGACGGCCTGGAGCGCGATGGTTTCGTCTCGCGCCGCGCGGGCAAGGACGACCGGCGCAAGATCGTGGTGAAGCTGAGCGCCAAGGGGCGGGCCGAGGCCGCGCAGCTGTTCAAGACGCATACGGACTGGATAGGCGCCTTGTTCGCGAGCTTGGGCCCGGCGGACCGGGCCAGCTTGCGCGCGCTGCTGGGCAAGATCTGGCAGGGAACCGACGCGGGCCGGGCCGCGCGAAGGGAGACCACGCAATGACCAAGAAAGCAGCTGCTGCGCCGACGGGCCGGGGCGTGAAGGACATCAGCGCCGAACGCCTGACGCAGTTGAACGCGGGCGAGCCGGCGCGCAACCTGACCGAATGCCTGGCGGTGGACTTTGCCGAATTGATGCAGGCAGCCGCGCCGCAGGTCGGCGCCGAAGCCATCGCCGTTCTGCGCGCGCAGGCTGCGACGGGAATCTCCAAGCGCATGGCCGTGGCGGCGCGGACGCTGCTGGACGGCCTGGGTGCGGACGCTTTCGAGCAACTGCGCGATCACCGCTCGGATACCATCCGGGGATGGGCCTGCTTCATGGTCGGCGCAATGCCGGACCTGAGCTTGGAGCAGCGGCTGGCGTTGATCCGGCCGCTGGCCGATGACGCGCATTTCGGCGTAAGGGAATGGGCCTGGTTGGCGCTGCGTCCGCAACTGGCGGCGGAACTGACCGCTGCAGTGGAACTGCTGCGGCCCTGGACCGCGGATGCGTCCGAACGCGTGCGCCGGTTCGCCAGTGAATCGCTGCGGCCGCGTGGGGTCTGGTGCGCGCATATCGCGGCCTTGAAGGCCGATCCCGGCCGCGCGTTGCCGCTGCTGGAGCCGCTGCGGGCCGATCCGGCCGTCTATGTGCAGGACTCGGTGGCGAACTGGCTGAACGACGCCAGCAAGGACCAGCCGGACTGGGTGCGGGAGGTCTGCGCGCGCTGGTCCAAGGGCAGGCCGGCCGAGGCGACGCAGCGGATTTGCAAGCGCGCGCTGCGTTCCATCGGCGCCTAGCCGCGGGTATCGGCAGGTGCGCTTGCGCCAACCCTGGCCGGCCAGCGACTACAGCTGGCTCATGCCCCCGTCCGCGATGATCTCCGTGCCCACGATGAAGGCGGACTCGGGCGAGGCCAGGTGCAGCACGGTGGAGGCGATTTCCTGCGGCGTGCCGAAGCGTCCCAGCGGCACCTGGGCGCGGATGCTGGCGGCGGTCTTCTCCAGCGCCGCCGCATCCAGACCCAGCTTGTCGTAGATCGGCGTGGCGACCGGCCCGGGGCTGATGACGTTAACGCGTATGCCGCGCGGCAGCAGTTCGGCCGACAAGGTCTTGGCCAGCGAAATCAGCGCGGCCTTGCTGGCGGCATAGATCGACGAGGCGGGCATGCCGATGCGGGCGTTGATCGAGCCGTTGAGCACGATGGACGCGCCCGGGTTGAGCAGCGGATCCAGCGCCTGCAACTGGAAGAAGGCGCCCTTGACGTTGGTCGAGAAGGTCTGGTCCCAGAGCGCTTCGGTGGCTTCGGCCAGCGGCGCGAAGCGGGCCACGCCGGCGTTGATGAAGACGGCGTCCAGGCGGATGCCGGCCTGGCGCAGTTCGGCCGCCAGCGCAGCGGGCGCGCCGGGGGCGCCGGCGTCGTTGCGCAGCGCCAGCGCATGCGAGCCCAGGCTGGCGCGCACCTGCTTGAGCACTGCGGCGTCGCGGCCGGTGACGACAACACGGGCGCCTTCGGCGGCGAAGGCCTGGGCGGCGGCCAGACCGATGCCGCTGGTGCCGCCGGTGATCAGGACGGTCTTCTGTTCGAAACGGTTCATGTCGGGCTCCTTGGAAGCCGGGGTGTGTCCTGCGCGTTTGCGGCGGGCGGGTTTGCCGCCATCCACGATAGATCAATCAGGGGCCCGGCGGGCGATTCGTTATAGTCATTGCTGACCGCGATCAATCTGCGGCAATGCGGCAAAGTCCGCGCACAAAACAGTCCAAGGGACGGGCATGGAAGAGACGACACTGAACTGGGCATCGCTGGTCGATGACCTGAACAAACTGCTGCGCCTGAAGACCACGGTCATCGGCATGAAGCTCTACGAGCGTGAAGACGACATGGCCGCGGTCAAGGGCCTGCGGCGTCCGCAAGCCACGCACACCACCGACCAGATCGTGGGCATGGCCGCCAGGCTGGGCTGGACGGTGGGGATCACGGGCGACGACCTGGTCGGCGCGCAATGCCGCGCCGTGGTCGGCCTGGGGCCGCAGGACGAGGCCTGGAAGCGCGGCGAAGATTACGTGGGCGTCTGGCACGCCACGCAGGAAGACGCCCAGGCGCGCCAGGAGGCGCTGTCCTGTGTGCCGGCGGGCAAGTACCGCGGGCTGGTGGCGTCGCCGCTGGCGGCGGGCCGGCTGGACCCGCCGGACATCTGCCTGATCTACGCCACGCCGGGCCAGATGATCATCCTCATCAATGGCCTGCAATGGAAGAACTACCGGCGCTTCGACTGGAGCGTGGTTGGCGAAACGGCCTGTGCCGACTCCTGGGGCCGCGCGCTCGCCACCGGCGAGCCCAGCCTGTCCTTGCCCTGTTACGCCGAGCGCCGCTACGGCGGCGTGCCCGACGAGGAAATGCTGATGGCCTTGCCGCCGCGCTACCTGCCCATCGCCATCGAGGGCATGAAGGCGTTGTCGGCGAATGGCCTGCGCTACCCGATTCCGCCCTACGGCATCCAGAACGACGTGCGCGCCGGCATGGGCGTCAGCTACGCGCGTGCGCCCGCGTCGTCCAAGCCCTGATGGACGGCGGCGCGCAAGGCGCCCGCCAGCACGCGGGCGGCCGGTCCCAGCGGCTGGTCGATGCGGTGCGCCAGATAGGTTTCGCTGACCACCTGGCTGCCGCGCCCCAGGCTGTCGGTCGGCAGGCGCAGCAACCGGCCTTCGGCCAGGTCGCGCTCCACCTCCCAGTAGGGCAGCCGGCCCCAGCCCACGCCCGCCAGGATCAGCGCATGCTTGGTGTCCTGGCCGCTGACGCGGCAAGTCTGCGGCGACAGCACCGCGAAGTCCCGGCCCTGGGTCAGGGAGGAAGGGTCCATCTGCACGATCTGCACATGGTCGGCGAGTTCGGCCGGGCCCAGTGGCATGTCGGCGGCGACGCGCTGCGCCAGCGCATGCCCGGCGCCGACCACCGCCACCATCTGTACGGACGACAGCGCCTGCATCACGACGCGCGGATGGCGAAAATGGTCGCCCGCGACGATGGCCAGCGTATGGCTGCGCGTCAGCAGGGCTTCCACCGGACCGCCCAGAGGCAGCACGGAAACGCGGACGGCGACGGACGGGTAGGCCGCGCGCAGGGCGTTCAGGGCGGCGCCTACGTCTGCGATCGGAAACAGCGTGTCCACCGCCAGCGACAGCTCCAGCTCCACGCCTTCGCCCAGGCCCTGGGCGCGGGCGCGCATGGCGTCCACGCGCAGCAGGATGTCGCGGGCGTTGACCAGCAGGGCCGCGCCTTGCGGCGTCATCACGGGCCGGTGGCCGCTACGGTCGAACAGGGTCACGCCCAGCTGCGCTTCCATGTTGGCGATGGCGTGGCTGACGGCCGATTGCACGCGCGCCAGGCGGCGCGCGGCCGCGCGGAAACTGCCGGCGTCGGCCACGGCGGCGAATACGCGCAACTGGTCCAGGGTCAGGGCGTCTATCATTCTGCCGGCTGATCTATCCAATCGATCAATTCCATCAAAAGATTATCACTTACCAGGATCGGTTTGCGCTGGCATCCTGGCTGGGTCGTAGAACAAGGGAGACAAGGATGGGCAAGGAAGGAACGCGCTGGTCGGCGGTGCTGGCCATCGTGGGGGCTGGGGTGGTTGCGGCGCTGCAAGTGGGCAAGGTCATCATCGCCGCGCCCTTGCTGCGCAAGGACATGGGGCTGGATCTGGCCTCCATCGGGGCGCTGGCCGCGGTGTTCTCGATCCTGGGCCTGGTCGGCGGCATTGCCGCGGGCGGGGTCATCAACCGCTACGGCGCGCGGCGCATGCTGCTGGCGGGCCTGGCGGCGACGGCGGTAGGCTCCGTGATGGGCGCCATGGCGACCGCCTACAGCGTCCTGCTGGTCTCGCGGGTGGTGGAGGGGCTGGGCTTTCTGATGATTACCGTGGCCGGACCCGCGGCCCTGCAACGCATGGTGTCGGCCTCCACCCGCGATTTCGCCTTCGCGCTGTGGAGCTGTTACATGCCGGCCGGGATGGCGATTGCGATGCTGGCCTCGCAGGCCTTCAGCGGCTGGCAGGCCTATTGGTGGTGCGCGGGCGCGGCGGTGCTGGTGGCCATGGTGTGCGTGGCGGCGCTGGCGCCGGCCACGCCGGGCGGCGCCAGCCTGTCGTGGCGGGGCTTGCGGCAGGACACGGCCGATACCATGGGCGCGCCCGGTCCGCGCCTGCTGGCGCTGTCGTTCACGCTTTACAGCCTGATGTTCTTCGCGCTGTTCACGTTCTTGCCCGTGCTGCTGACCGAACAGCTGGGCCTGCCGCTGGCGACCGCCGGCCTGTACAGCGCCATCGCCAGCGCCGCCAACGTGGTCGGCAACCTGGGCGCGGGCGTGCTGCTGGCGCGCGGTTGGCGGCGTTCCACCCTGATCGCCTGCGCCAGCCTGGTCATGGGCGCGGTGGCGCTGCTGATCTTCCGCTCGGTGCTGCCGGCCATGCCCACCTTCCTGCTGTGCGTGCTGTTCTCGGCCGTGGGCGGACTGATACCGGCCACGCTGCTGGGCACGGCGCCGTTGCTGGCGCCGCGGCCGGCGCTGACGCCGGCTTCGGTGGGGCTGGTGATGCAGGGCAGCGGCCTGGGGCAGGTGATCGGCCCGGTGGCGGTGGGCGGCGCGATCGACCGCTACGGCTGGTCGGTGGCGTCGCTTATCGTCGCGGCCGCCGGATTGGGCGGGGTGTTTCTGGCGTGGCGCTTGCGGCGCCTCAAAGGTCCGGGGATGTAGGCGGCGCGGATCGCGCGGTGGTGTCACGAGCCAGGCATATCATGGGAACTTGTCCTGAAATGGAGCCACCATGCATACGCCTGCCCCCAGCCTGGTCATCTTCGACTGCGACGGCGTCCTGATCGATAGCGAGATCATCGCGGCGCGCGCCCAATCGCGGGCGCTGGCCGAGCATGGCATCGCCATCACGCCCGAGGACGCCGCGCGCCGCTTCGCCGGCATTCCCGATGCGGACATGTGGCGGACCCTGCAACAGGAAAACGCCCGCAGCTTGCCCGAAGGCTTTGCGCGCGAATACGCGGACGGGCTGGAAGCCATCTTCCGCCAGGAATTGCGCGCGCTGCCCGGCGCGCTGCAGACGGTTCGCATGCTGCGCGAGCGCAGCCTGCAGGTCTGCGTGGCCTCCAGCAGCACGCCGCCCAAGCTGGAGGCGGCCCTGAAGCTGGTGGGTCTTTGGGACGAGTTCACGCCCAATATATTCAGCACCGCGCAGGTCGCGCACGGCAAGCCGGCGCCGGACGTGTTTCTCTTTGCCGCCCGGCAGATGCGCACGGCAATCCTGGATTGCGTGGTGGTGGAGGACAGCGTCCCCGGCGTGCGCGCCGCCCGCGCCGCGCGCATGCGCGCCATCGGCTACGTGGGCGCTACGCATAACGGGCCGGACCAGCGCCAGCGCTTGCTGGACGAAGGCGCATCGGACGTCATCGACGATCTGCGGCGCTTGCCGGAATTGCTGTTGGACTAGGGTGCGCGCGCCTATGCCGCCGCAGGCACGGGCTCCGGCTTGACCCGCACGGCGCGCAGCACGCCCACCATCAGGCAGGCGATGCCGATCAGCGTCAGCGGCTGGGGCATCTGTCCGCGCAGGATGTAGGCATAGGCCAGCGCCGCCAACGTTTCGAACACGATCAATTGCCCCGCCAGCGCGGTGGGCAGGCGCTGGCTGGCTTCGTTCCAGCACAAGGTACCCAGCCAGGACGCGAACAGGCCGATGATGGCCATCAAGGCCAGGAAGACCTCGGGCCTGGGGCCGGCTGGCATGGGAAAGGCGCTGCCGGACACCGCCATGCCTGCCCATAGGACCGCATAGCCCGCCAGCGCCAGCGGCAACGTCGCCACACCCTGGGCGGTGGCCCAGGTGCGCGGGCTGCGGTCGGGATGAGCGCGCAGCCAGTCCGCGTTGCGCAGCGGATACCAGGTCCAGCAGGCCACCGCGCCCAGCGCCAGCAGCGCGCCGATGGCGTAGCGCGACATGTCGGCGTCGGCATCCTGGCGCAAGGCCTGCAATTCGACCTGATTGACGCAGGCAATGCCCAGCGCGATCAAGGCCAGCGCGGGCGCCAGCCGCTTCCAGGGCAGCCGGCCGTCGCGGCGCGCGTTGCGCAGGTTGGCGCTGATGGCGATGACCACCGGCAGCGTACCGATGATCATGGTGGGCAAGGGGCCGCCCGCGCGCTGGATGGCGCTGGCCAGGCACAGGTAATAGAGCAGGTTGCCGATGGCGGCGAGCTTCAGCGCCTCGATCCAGTCGGCGCGCTGCAACTGGCGCAGGCCGCGGCGGTCCAGCCAGGCCAGCGGCAGGGCGATCAGGCCGAACGCCAGGTAGCGCGCCACGGATTGCAGCGCGGCAGGGTATTCCGGCAGCAACAGGGGGCCAACGAACACCAGCCCCCACATCAGGCCGGCGGCCAGGGCATAAAGGGTTCCAGCCCACATACGACGTCGCTCCAGGTCACGAATGGCGGCAGTCTAGCCAGCGGCCGGGCGGCGCGTCTTGTACCAGATTGCGGTGCGGAGTTCAGGCGCGGACTTGCTTCTGATAACGGGCGGGTGTGACGCCGTAGCGGCGCGAGAAGGCGCGGGTCAGGTGGGCCTGATCGGTCAGCCCCGAGGCCAGCGCCACCTGGGCCGGCGATTCGCCGGCGGCCAGCCGGCGCTTGGCCTCGAACAGCCGCAGCGCCATCAGCATCTGCTGCGGCGTGGCGTGGTACTGCGCCTGGAAGCTGCGCAGAAAATGAAAAGAGCTGAGCCCGGCCACGGCCGCGAGTTCATCCAGCGTCAGGCGGTGGGCCAGATTGGCGCGCAGGTAGTCGATGACGGGCGCGAAGCGCGGCGCGCCTTCGTCACGGGCCGCCCGCGGCACGCGCGCGTGGCGGCGGAATTCGGCCAGCAGCGCGTACAAGGCGCTATCGAAAGCCAGCGGTTCGCGCGCCTGCCACAAGGTGTCCAGCAGCGCGGTGACGCGCTGCGCGCCGGCCGGGTCATGGCCGACGGCCGTATCGAACCACCAGCCGCTTTCGCCGGTGACGCGGGCCACCACGTCCGGGTCCAGGTAGACCATGCGGTAGCGCCAGCCACCCTCGGTTTCGGCGCGGCCGGTGTGCAATTCATCGGGGTTCATCAGCACCACCGAGCCCGAGGGCGCCAGATGCTCCGCGCCGCGGTAACGGAAGCGCTCGACGCCGGACTCGATCGCGCCCAGCCCGTAGGCTTCATGGGTGTGAGGTTCGAAGGCGTAGCGGATGATGTGCGCGCGGTACAGCTCCACGCCGGGCAGGTGCGCCGCCTGCCGGAACTCGGCGCGGTCGCCGGGATGCTCGAACGCCTGCGGCACGCCCGGCATGACGGGCGCGGCCAGGTCGGACGGGACATGATCGGCGGGGCGCATGGAGGGATTTAAGCATGCCGGCCGGGTCCGCGGCGCCCGGACCGGCGCGCCTAGGAGTCGGACATGTCGCGCGCCCGCGCCAGCAGCAGTTCCCGCTCGCGCGCATTGCGCGTCATGCCGGCCGCGCGTTCGAACTCGGCGCGCGCTTCGGCGCGACGCCCCAGCTTGGCCAGCAGGTCCGCGCGCACGCTGGGCAGCCAATGGTAATTGGCCAGGGCGGGCTCCTCGGCCAAATGGTCGGCCAGGTCCAGCCCGGCCTGGGGGCCGAACGCCATGCCCACGGCCACGGCGCGGTTCAGCTCCACCACCGGCGAGGGCATGGCTTGCGCCAGCGCGTCGTACAAGGCCACGATGCGCGGCCAGTCGGTGTCCTCGGGCGTACGCGCGCGAGCATGGCAGGCGGCCAGCTCGGCCTGCAAGGCATAAGGGCCGCGCGGCGCGCCCAGGCTGTCCGACAGCGCCAACGCCGCCAGCCCGCGGCGGATCAGCAAGGGATCCCAGCGGCCGCGGTCCTGCTCCATCAGCAGGACGGGGCGGCCTTGCGCGTCGGTGCGGGCATGCAGGCGAGAGGCCTGCAATTCCATCAGCGCCGCCAGTCCATGGACTTCGCTTTCGCCCGGCGCCAGCTGGGTCAGGATGCGGCCCAGGCGCAGCGCTTCGTCGCACAGCGCCGGGCGCATCCAGTCATCGCCCGAAGTGGCCGAATAGCCCTCGTTGAATATCAGGTAGATGACTTCCAGCACCGACGCCAGGCGCGGCGCGCGCTCCTCGGCCCGCGGGACTTCAAACGGCACGTTGGCCGCGGACAGGCTGCGTTTGGCGCGCACGATGCGCTGCGCGATGGTGGATTCGGATGCCAGGAAGGCGCGCGCGATCTCGGCCGTGGTCAGCCCGCCCAAGAGGCGCAGGGTGAGCGCCACGCGCGCCTCGGTGGACAGCAGCGGATGGCAGGCGGTGAACACCAGCCGCAGCAGGTCGTCGCCGATGTCGTCCTGGCGCGCGGCGTCCAGCGCGTCGACGAAATCAGGTTCGACGTCGGCCTGCAGGGCCTCCAGCTCGTGCCCGATCTGCTCGTGCTTGCGCGTATGCAGCGCGTCCAGCCGCAGGCGGTCGCGCGCGCGATTCTTGGCGGTAGTCATCAGCCACGCTCCCGGGTTGTCCGGCACGCCGGTTT
The DNA here is from genome assembly GCF_048541815.1 of Achromobacter sp. PD1. Classification (NCBI taxonomy): domain Bacteria; kingdom Pseudomonadati; phylum Pseudomonadota; class Betaproteobacteria; order Burkholderiales; family Alcaligenaceae; genus Achromobacter; species Achromobacter sp. PD1. The sequence continues at coordinate 2,891,089 of NZ_CP183349.1, read as the reverse complement.
CGGGCCAGCGTTCCAGGGCGGCGACCAAGGCATCCTGCGCCAGCTCTTCAGCCAGTCCGACGTCGCGCACCAAGCGCGCGACGCCGGCGATGACGCTGGCGGACTCGATCCGCCAGACCGCCTCGATGGCGCGATGCACGGCCTCCCGCGTCATGCGTTGGGCACTTCGCCGGGGACCATGTAAATCAGCTCCCATACATGGCCGTCCAGGTCCTCGAAGCCATGGGCGTACATGAAGCCGTGATCCTGCGGCTGGCGCGGAGCGGTGCCACCGGCGGCGAGCGCGCGCTTCACCTGTTCGTCAACTTCGGCGCGGCTGTCGCAGGACAGCGCGATCAGCACCTCGGTGGTCTTGGTGGCGTCGGCCACCGGCTTGCCGGTGAAGGTCTGGAAAAAGTCCTTCACAAGCAGCATGACGTAGATGCTGTCGCTCACGACCATGCAGGCGCCCTGGTCGTTGGTGAACTGCGGATTGAAGCTGAAGCCCAGGCTCTTGAAGAAAGCCTGCGATTTCTGCATGTCGTTGATGGGGAGATTGACGAAGATCTGGTTGTGCATGATGTTCCCGCTTCCTTTTTAGTGTGAGTCCTGGCGCCTTTCTGCCAGGGTCTTGAGGTTGGCCAGCCCGTCTTCGAAGTCCTTCCCGACCATGCTGTCCATGTTGAAAAAGAGATGCATCAGTTTGGCGACGTAGTTCAGCCGGCCTTCCATGGCCCAGGTGACTTGTGTGCCGTCGCCGGCCGGCGTCAGGGTGAAGTTGACCTGGTTGACGGCGGAGAAGGGCTTCACGAAGGTCAGCCGCAAGGCCACGGAGGAATCCGGCACTGCCGTTTCGATCTGCATTTCACCCACGCCCACTTCCTTGCTTTCCCAGGCGTAGGTTGCGCCCGGGCCCGCCGTCACGGCGCCATAGGTGCCCTTGATCGCCGGATCTTTCTTTTCGTAGGGATTCCAGGTGTTGAACGCGTGCAGGTCATTGATCAGCGGGAACACGCGCGCCGGCGGCGCCTGGATGCGCGCGCTGCGTTCGACGCGGAAGGTGTCCGGGCGCGTGGCCGCGTAGGCCAGCACCAGCGCGATGGCGGCCAGGACGATGAGCAACAAGGTTTTCAGCATGAATCAGGTCCGTTGATGGTGAAGGCGGCGAGCGTGCTCATTGGCCGTTGCCGGGTATCTGCCGGAAGCGTTCGACGCCCTCGCTGGGGCCGAAGTCGTCCAGCTCGAAGACCTGGCGCACTTCGACGGCGCAGGACTGGCCGGGGAAAGGCTGGGGAAAGCGCAGCGCCCATTGCATGGCTTCCTCGCGCGAGCGCACCTGGATCATGGTGTAGCCGGCGATCAACTCCTTGGTCTCGGCGAACGGGCCGTCGACCACCGTGCGCTGATCCTTGTCGTACTGCACTCGCCAGCCCTTGGAGGAGGGGTGCAAGCCATTGGCGTCCAACAGCACGCCAGCCTTGGCCAGCGCCTCGTGATAGGACGCCATGGCGCCCAGCAGGCTTTCCTGCGGCATCACGCCGGCTTCACTGTCCGCCGTGGCGCGGACGATGATCATGTATCGCATTCCTGTGACTCCTGGATTCGGTAAACAAGGCCCGAAGGGGGGCTTGTACTGGCACGACGAACGGCAAGACGCGAAATCGACAGAAAAATGATGAACCTAGGGTAAGTACCAGGAAAATGGGTCCGCACACGGTTACAAAGGTACAGCCCTGGTTGCAGCGCGCCTCCATACACTCGCAGCGTCCACAACTTTGAACACCGATATGAAGATCCTGTGCAGTCTTGCCTTGCTGGCTTCCTTGCTGACGGGCTGTGCCGTCTATACCCCGAGCGGCGCGGTCATCGTCGATCCCCACGACGGCGGCGGCCGTGGCGGTTTCTGTCCGCCGGGCCAGGCCAAGAAAGGGAACTGTTGAATCGTGCGGCTGGCGCGCGCCAGCCGCCGGTCCAGCATGGGCCCTGTGCCTACATGAAGCACGGGCCCAGTTCGCGGACCTCCACCGTGGCCCATTGCGCGGCCGGGCACTCGGCCGCCAGCGCCAGCGCTTCTTCCCGGCTATCGCAGTTCAGCAGGAAGAAGCCGCCTATCATTTCCTTGGCCTCGGCATAGGGGCCATCCACCAGGGAACGTTCGCCGTCGCGGATGCGCAGGCGCACGGCTTCCGACTCGGACTTCAAGGATTCCGCGCGCGCCAACAGGCCGCGCGAACTCAGGTCTTCCGCATAGCGCAGCATTTGCGCATAGGCTTCGCGGCCCTCTTCGGGCGTGCGCTGGGCGCGCTGGCCCACCGGTTCGACGATGAAAAGCAGATAGGACATGGGATCTTCCAGTACGGACTGCCGATAAGGTTCGCCAGATTACCGCTATTTGTTGCGCCGGTGCCATCTTGCAATACACGCCCCAGCGTTCTTTGTAAGCAGAGGTAGACGGGGCTTATCCATCGTCCCGCAGCACTGCCGCTCCCGTGCGGGGATTCACCAGCGTGACGTTCTCCAGCGCCTGGATGCGCCAGGCGCCGGCCTGCCGCGTCAGCACGGCAAGAATCATCGTGTCGACGGCATGCACGCCCGCCGGATGGGCAGCGCCGGCCGAGAGGCGGCTCCAGAAGTGCACGATCGCCGCATCGCCGCCTACCGGCGTCACGTCGACGAGTTCGTTCGCCAGCGTGGAATCGCTATAGATGGTGGCGTGGATGGGGGCATGCATCTTGACGATTTCCTCGACGCCTCGCACATAGTGGCCGAACCGGTTCACAAACGTCGCGTCCTCATGGAACAGCGCGCCCAGCGCCTGCATGTCGTGGTCGTTCCAGGCCGCCTGGAACGCGCCTGGAATGTCCTCGGGATTCCGCATCTGTGTCATGTGGGTTGTCGCCAGTGTCTGTATAAAGAGAGGACGCCGTGCCTCGCGCCGTCATGCATAGCCGCAAGCATGAATAATGCGTCAGACTATGGAATCGGCGCCACCGGATTTGCAGCCTGATACGCGCTGCCGGCGCCTGCTCACATTGCGAAGGTCCCATGGCATCCCATACTCCCGCCTCCAAGGATGTGTCCGCCGCCGGCTGGCTGCGCTGGCTGCCCGGGCTGGCGGTGCTCAGGTCATACCAGGCCGCCTGGCTGCCCAAGGACCTGGCCGCCGGCCTGGTGCTGACGGCCATGCTGGTACCGGTCGGCATCGCCTATGCCGAAGCGTCCGGCGTCCCAGGCGTCTACGGCCTTTATGCCACCATCATTCCACTATTGGCCTATGCGCTGTTCGGCCCCAGCCGTATCCTGGTGCTGGGTCCGGACTCCGCCCTGGCCGCGCCCATCCTGGCGGTGGTGCTCAGCGTTTCCGAAGGCGACCCCATGCGTGCGGTGGCCGCGGCCAGCCTGATGGCCCTGGTCGCCGGGGTGTTCTGCATCGTGATGGGCCTGCTGCGGCTGGGCTTCATCACCGAACTGCTATCCAAGCCGATCCGCTACGGCTACATGAACGGCATCGCGCTGACGGTGCTGGTCAGCCAGTTGCCCAAGCTGTTCGCGGTATCGATAGACGATGCCGGCCCCTTGACCGAATTGTGGCGGCTGGGGCGGGCGGTATTCATGGGCGAGGCCAACTGGTTTACCTTCGCCGTGGGAGCGGCGACCCTGGCGCTGATCCTGCTGCTCAAGCGCTACGATCGCGTGCCGGGCATCCTGATCGCCGTGATCCTGGCGACGCTGGCCGTCAGCCTGTTCCACCTGGACTCGCAAGGCGTGAAGGTGCTGGGCGAAATCCCGCAAGGTCTGCCCAAGTTCGTCTTGCCCTGGCTCAGCCATGCGGACCTGATCAAGATCGCGCTGGGCGGTTGCGCGGTGGCGCTGATCGCCTTCGCGGACACCAGCGTGCTGTCGCGCACCTATGCCGCGCGCACCAACACCCGGGTCGATCCGAACCAGGAAATGGTGGGCCTGGGCGTGGCCAACCTGGCGGCGGGCTTCTTCCAGGGCTTTCCGATCAGCAGCAGCGCTTCGCGCACGCCGGTGGCCGAGGCGGCGGGTTCGCGCACGCAGCTGACAGGCGTGGTGGGGGCGATAGCAGTCGCGGTACTGCTGGTCGCGGCGCCCAATCTGCTGCGCTATCTGCCCAACAGCGCGCTGGCGGCCGTGGTGATCGCGGCGGCCATCGGCCTCTTTGAATTCAAGGACCTGCGCCGCATTTACCGCATCCAGCAATGGGAATTCTGGCTGTCGATGGCGTGCTTTGCGGGCGTGGCCGTGTTCGGCGCCATTCCGGGCATCTGCCTGGCCGTGGTCATCGCCGTGATCGAATTCCTGTGGGACGGCTGGCGGCCGCACTTCGCGGTGCTCGGCCGCGTGCCCAACCTGCGCGGCTACCATGACATGAAGCGCTATCCCAATGCCGCGCTGATCGACGGCCTGGTGCTGTTCCGCTGGGATGCGCCGCTATTCTTCGCCAATGCCGAACTCTTCCAGCAGCGCCTGATGGAAGCCGTGGAGGCCTCGCCCACGCCGGTGCGCTGGGTGGTGGTGGCTGCAGAGCCGGTCACCAGCGTAGACGTCACGTCGGCGGACATGCTGCGTGAACTAAGCCGCAGCCTGGCCCAGCAAGGCGCGGCGCTGCATTTTGCGGAAATGAAGGATCCCGTACGCGACAAGCTCAAGCGCTTCGAACTGACGGAGGTGTTCGGCGACGACCGTTTCCATCCCACGGTGGGGAGCGCGGTGGACAGCTACCTGGAAAGCGCGGGCGGCAGGCATCCCGGAGATTAAGGCCCGCCTCGCTTGGGTCAGGCCATCAACACCGCGACCTGTTCGCCGAACAGGATCAGCGCAATGACGATCATGGCCAGGCCCGAGAACTGGCTGACCCTGCGCGCGGCGACCGGGCGCGATTGCAGTACCGCCTTCGACCCCAGGCCCACCAGGGTATAGATGACGGCGCAATTGAGGATCTGCAGGATCCCCAACGCCGTGATCTGCGTGGATATCGGCCAGGCGCCGTCGCGGCTGGTGAATTGCGGCAGCAGGGCCAGGAACAGCAGGATGGCCTTGGGATTCACGCCGCTGACGGCGAAACCTCTTGCGGCCCAGCCCAGCCAATGCCCCGCGGCCTGCGCATCGCCCGCCTTGGGCTCGGCAGGATGCGCCAGCACGTTGGCCCCCAGCCAAAGCAAATACGCCGCGCCGACCAGGGTCAGGACGGTGAGGATCGCGGGTTCGCTCGCCACCAGGGCGCCTATGCCCGCCGCGACCACCATGGTGATCATCAGATAGCCGGTCAACATCCCCGCCACGGCGGGAAGGACGGCCTTGTCCCGCAAGCCGGCGGATATGGCATAGGCCCAATCCGCGCCCGGGACGACAACCAAAGAAAGCGAAACAAGCCAAAACGCCACCAGATTGCCGGTTTCCAACTGCATACCCCAAATGAATCTCAGGCGGGGAATGTTATCGGCGAAGCAGGGGGAAGTGCTTCTTCCATCTACCGCAAGAATTGAAGTTCTGGGTAGAATCTTCCTCATGGATGATCTAGATAGAAAAATTCTTGCGCAGCTACAGGAAGACGGCCGCATTTCCATCACGGACCTGGCGGAACGGGTCGGCTTGAGCCTGTCTCCGTGTCATCGGCGGCTGCGGGCGCTGGAAGAGGCGGGCGTCGTCAGCGGCTACGGCGCGAACATCAATCTGGCCGCGGTCGGGCTGAACTTTTCGGCCATCGTCTTCGTCACCATGCGCGAAGGCAGCAGCGACCGGGTGTCGGCGTTCGAGGCCGCCCTGGCCGATATTCCCGAGGTGGTGCAGGCGCAGCGGCTGTTCGGCGACCCGGACTACATGCTGCACGTCGTCACCCAGGACTTGCCGGCGTTCCAGGCGCTCTATGACCGCGTGCTGTCGGCGTTGCCCAGCGTGCTGCGGTTGAGGTCGACGCTGGTGATGAAGAACGTGCTGAGGAACCGGCCTGTGCCGCTCTGAGGCGGACGGAGAGACAGGCCGCGCGGCTGCGCGGCCTGGACCCGGATCAGGATTTTGTGGCGGAGGCGGGAGCGGCCGCCGCGGCGCCAGGCGCCGCGCCCTGCGCCGCCTTTTGCGCGGGCGCAATGTCCATGATGAGTTCCACGCGCCGGTTGGCCGCGCGGCCCGCCGGGGTGTCGTTGGACTCGATGGGACGGGTCTCGGCGTAGCCGACGGCGCGCAGGCGCTGGGCCGATACGCCGTCGCGGACCAGTTCGCGCAGCACGCTGGTGGCGCGGCTGCTGGACAGTTCCCAGTTGGACGCGAATTGCCGGGTCTGGATGGGCACCGGGTCGCTGTGGCCCTCGACCGAGACCTGGTACTCGTTCTTGTTGAGGATGGCGGCCAGGCGCTTGATCACGTCCAGGCCGGTGGGGCTGAGGGTGGCCTGGCCGGACGGAAACAGCAGTTCATTGCTGATGCGAAAGCTCACCGACTGTTCGTTGATGATCACGTCCACCGATTTGCCCAGGTCGCCCAGGCCCAGTGATTCCTTGGAGGGCGCGCGCAGCGGCGGGGCGGCGTCGGCGACGATCTCGCCTTCCGGGGCCGGCTGCGCCGGCGTGGTCGCGGCGGCGGCCGCCGGCGTCTCGGCCTGCGCCCAGCTTGCGGGAATCTGGACGGCGTCGAATTCGGAATACTCGCCGTCGTAAGTGGGCAGGCCGCTGGCCGCCAGCGTGCCAACCAGCTCCACCGGCTGTTCCGATTGGCCGAATGCGCCGCCATGCAGGCGCGTGAGCGCCAGCAGCACGACCAGCATGGCCAGGAGCAGGGTGATCAGGTCCAGGTAGCTGAGCAGCCAGTTCTCGGAATCCTGTTCGACGGTTTCCTCGACGTGCCAGCGGGCATAGCGGTCCTTGCGGTCGCTCTGGCTGGGACGCCAGCCGCTGTTGGCCGCCGCTTTCTCGGCGCGCAGCTGGGCCTGGCGGGCCTGCTCGATCCGCTGCGCCAGGGTGGGGGAAATCAGGCTCATTGGCGCGCGGCGGCAGGACGGGCGATGGAGACGGGCTGGGCCGCGGCGGGTTTGGCCGCGGGTTTGATCTGACCTTCCGCCTTGGCTTGCGCGGCCTGCGGCTTGGCGTCCGCGCCGCCGTCGTAGATCTCGTCCTCGACGTGCATGACGAAGGAGTTCAGGGTTTCGCGCACTACCGCGGGGCCGCGCTTCTCGCACATCATGGCGATGCCTTGCAGCACCATGTTCATGGATTCGACGCGCCTTGCGGTGCGGCGTTCCAGCTTGAGCGCGATGGGCTTGCAGACCAGGTTGGCCAGCAGGATGCCGTAGAAGGTGGTCATCAGGCCGATGGCCAGCTGCTGGCCGATCATCTGCATGCTGCCGTCGCCCAGCACCGACATCAGGTTGATCAGGCCCACCAGCGTGCCCAGCATGCCGAAGGCCGGGGCGAAGGTGGCCATGACGCGGAACATCTGCGCCTCGGCCTGCTCGCGGGCGCGCAGCCGCGCCACGCGCCATTGCAGCAGCTCGATGATCTGGTCTTCGGGTGTGTTGTCGATGATCAGCTGCACGCCGGTGCGCAGGAAGGGGTTGCTGACCTTCTTGAGTTCCTGCTCGACCTTGCGGACGTCGGTGTTCATCCACAGCTGGGCCATGGACACCAGTTCCTCGATGTCGCGCTGCTGGTCGTGCTGGTCGTTGCGAAAGACGGTGCGCACCAGCTTGAAGACGCGCAGCACTTCCGGCAGCGGATAGGCGATGAACACGGCGGCCGCGGTGCCGCCCAGCACGATGGCCAGGCCTGGCAGGTTGATGTACATGCCGGGGTCGGTGGCGGCCAGGGCCACGACGATAACCAGGGTAAGCAGGCCGACGGCGGCGCCGATGACGGTAGACGGATTCATGGATCTTGCCCGATAAACATAGGCATCCCGTACGCGGAATGCCGGATTTCGGGGAATTCTAGCCAGGGCAGGTCCGAGTCAATCGGCCGGAAAACGGGGCGAAAAGGGCGGTAAGCGGCGGCTTGGACCGGGCGGGCGGCGCGCGTCGTCCCGGAAATAATGGGGGCGGATAAGACGCGGGATCGTCCGGCGTCTGGCGCCGGCATGCCGCGGGTCCGGCATCAGCCCTGGCGAGGCTTGCGGGCGAACCATTCCTCGCGCGTGATCTCCCAGATTTCCGTGGGCAGCCGTCCGCTGACATAACCGCGCTCTTCGGTGGCGACCAGGCGCATGCCGCCGCGCTCCGAGATGCGGCGCGAAGCCGCGTTGACGGAGGCCTTGGGCGCGCGCAGCAGCGGCTTGCCCAGCACCTCGAACCAGTAGGCGGTGGCGGCTTCGCTGGCCTCGGTCATGTAGCCCAGGCCGTGATGGGCGGGGTCCAGCCAAAAACCGCGGTTGTTCCAGGAATCGTCGTCCATCAGGCTGACGATGCCGATCAGGTTGCCGGGGCTCTCACGGGTGCGGATGGACCAATGCCACTCCTTGCCCTGGCGCATCGCAGGGATCGCCACTTGCTCCAGATAGTTGCGAGCGCCGTCGGGCGGGTAGGGCCATGGCACCTGGTCGACCAGGTAGCGCACCACTTCCCACTGCGGAAACAGGCGCTGGATGGCCTCGGCGTCGCCGATTTCCAAGGGCTGCAGGACCAGGCGGTCGGTGGCAAGAGGGGGAAACAACGGAGCTTCAGGCATGGCTGCTGGGGTGGGCGCCGCGTACCGGCGGCATATATGTATATCATGAGCGTCATCTGGCGGCGTCTCGCCCGGCGCCGCCGCAGCATTGGAGCAAAAACATGAATACCCCCAACGAAAACGTCAGCATGGCGCTTTTCTGTGATTTCGAGAACGTGGCGCTGGGCGTACGCGACACCAAGTACCAGAAGTTCGATATCCGGCCGGTGCTGGAACGGCTGCTGCTCAAGGGCAGCATCGTGGTCAAGAAGGCCTATTGCGACTGGGAGCGGTACAAGGAATTCAAGGCCCCCATGCACGAGGCCAATTTCGAACTTATCGAGATCCCGCACGTGCGCCAGTCGGGCAAGAATTCCGCCGACATCCGGTTGGTGGTCGACGCGCTGGACTTCTGCTACACCAAGTCGCACGTCAATACTTTCGTGATCATCAGCGGCGATTCCGATTTTTCGCCCCTGGTGTCCAAGCTGCGCGAGAACAACAAGAAAGTGATCGGCGTGGGCGTGAAGCAGTCCACCTCGGACTTGCTCATCGCCAACTGCGATGAATTCATCTTCTATGACGACCTGGCGCGCGAAGGCCAGCGCGCGGCGGACGCGCGCCGCGACAACCGTGGCGGCGCCGCCGTGGGCCAGCAGCGCCGCACGCCCGACGAGGAACGCCGCCGCAAGGAAGAGCTGGAGGCCCGCAAGACCCAGGCCGTGGAAATGGTCGCGGAAACCTTCGAGGCGCTCATGGCCGAACGCGGCGACAGCGGCAAGATCTGGGCGTCCGCCCTGAAGGACGCCCTCAAGCGCCGCCGCCCGGATTTCAACGAGTCCTACTACGGCTTTCGCGCCTTCGGCAACCTGCTGGACGAGGCGCAGTCGCGCGGCCTGCTGGAAGTCGGGCGCGAGGAAAACGCGGGCACCTATGTGTACCGCGACAGCGCGGGCGGCGCGCCGGCAGTGAACCGAGCCCCCGTCGATGGCGGAGCCCGTTCTGCCTCGACTCGTCTGCCGGCAGCGGCTGAGACCGGCGACGCGCCAGTCGGAGCGGCTCAGGAAGAATCCCGTTCCCGCTCCGGCCGCAAATCGCGCGGCGGGCGCAAGTCGGGCGGCGAGGGCAGGGGAACCGGCCAGGTCGCCGAGCAGGAAGCCGGCGGTGAGAGCGCTGCCGCAGCCTCCGAAGTTTCGCCCATGGGGTCTGCTGCCCAACCCTCGGCCGAAGCGCCGGCCAAGGCGCCGGCTCCAAGCGCGCCAGCCGCGCAATCGTCCGCCACGGCGCCGGCGACCGCGCAGGCCGATGCCGCCAGGCAGGCCGGCGAACAAGCGGACGCCGCCAAGCTGGATGCCATGCGGGCCGACGCCCTGGCTCGGGCGCAGGAATCGAAACCCGTCCAACCCTCGCGCCTGCCGCCCATGCCCAAGCCCTTGCCGCAGGCGCGTCAGCCGCTGCCGGCGGTGAACATCGCTGAATGGACCTTTGCCCAGCCTGCCGCGGAAAACCGCAGCCAGCCCGCGAGCAAGACGCCTGCCAAGATGTCCGACCCGTTCGAGGGCGGCATGACCAGGATTGCCGCAAGGGACGAGGCCAAGGCCGGCAAGCCGGTCGCGGATACGCCTGCGGCGGCAGAACCCGCAGCCGACAAGCCCGCTGCGAAGCGGGCCACGACCCGCAGCGGTCCCGCTGCCAAGAAGACCGCTGCCAAGACCTCTGCCAAGACCGCGCCAGCGGCGGCGGCCGAGCCAGCGGCGGCGGCATCCGAAGCGCCCGCCAAGCCTGCCCGCAAGAGCGCCGCCAAGACCGCCAGCAAGGCGGCTCCCCGCGCGCGCCGGGCCAGCAAGACGGCCGAGGAATCCTGAAGCCCGGGCCTCAGGGCTGACAGCGCTTAACCGCCCGGGCCGCCGTAACGGCCCGGCGTGGCGCCCAGTTCGCGCTTGAACATGGCAATGAAGGCGCTGACGTTGTCATAGCCCAGCTCCAAGGCCACAGTGGTCACGGCCGCGCCTTCGGCCAGCATCTCCTGCGCCCGCATCAGGCGGGCGCGCTGCCGCCAGGCGCCCAGGGTCAGACCGGTTTCCGCCAGGTAACGGCGCGCCAGCGTGCGCGGCGCCATGCCGATGGCGGCGGCCCATTCTTCCTGTGTCCGGGGGTCCGAAGGCTGGTCCGATAGCGCAAGCGCCAAGCGCTGCAGCCGCGCGTCGCGCGGCAGGAGCAGGGGCCGGCCGGCATGCGGCAGGGTTCTGATCTCATCCCGGATCACCTCGATCAGGCGGCTGCGCGCCGGGTCGATCGCGCTGTCGCTCCAGGATGCGGCGCGGTCCACGGCGGCCCGCAGCAAGTCCGAGGCGTGCAGCACACAGGGCGCGGCGGGCAGCCCCGCGCACGCCGCCGGGCTCAAGTACGCGCTGTAGCCGGCATACGGACCATGCGAGTACAGCCCGTGCGGCACGTCGGGGGGTATCCAGACCGCCTGTCGGGATGCCACCACCCATTGATGGTCTCCCGCATAGACCGTCAGCAGGCCTTGATAGGCGCCCAACAGCTGCCCCCGCGCGTGCTGATGCATGGCGGTATGGCGCAGCGCGCCGTCCTGGCTGCGCACGGCGATCAGCCTGGGGCCGCCGCCGGCGCGGGTGCGTCCGGGGTCGAGCAGGGGAGCGTTTGGAGCAGGCAGTGCCATTGGCAGAAACACCGTATTGAATGGCTCAAACCGCGCAGACTTGCCACGCGGGCGCATCTATCGTAACTCCTGTCTCGAACACCTACAGGAGCACAACATGAAAGCAAGCGACGTCCTGCCCGACGGCAGGGATCTGGGCCAGTTCAACGGCGTGGCCGTTCGCAAGGGAACGGTGGGGGCTTTTCTCGCCAACGCCCGCGTCTGCCTCGATCCGCAGGCGCCGGCCCAGGCCGTGGCCGATGCGCGCAGGGACATCCTGGAGGCCTTGCCGGCGTTGAATGCGCTGGGACTGTTCGAGGTGCTGCAAGTGCGAGATCCTGCGCTGCGCGCGTGGTTGCTTGAAATGGGCGCGGCGGCAGGCTGAGCCCAGGCTATGCGGACGACCGGCAGCCAGGTCCGGTGCTCTATCATGCATGCTTTGGATACGGGCCGCGCGCTGCGCAGCGGCTCATTGCCTCGGATTACGCATGCAATACGTTCTGGTCAGTTCCTGTCTGCTGGGCAACCCCGTGCGCTACGACGGACGCGGCGTGTCCAATGACAACGCCGTGCTGGCCCGCTGGCGGGACGAGGGCCGGGTGGTGGCGGTCTGTCCGGAAATGGCGGGCGGCATGCCGGTTCCGCGCCCGCCCGCCGAGATCGAGCCGGACTCGGACGCCGCCGCCGTGTTGGCTGGCCGCGCCCGGGTGATGGCGGTGTCGGGCGAGGACGTCACCGCCCCCTTCGTGCACGGCGCGCAAGCGGCGCTGGAAGCCGCGCGCAAGCATGGCATCGGCATCGCGGTACTGAAGGAGGGCAGTCCTTCTTGCGGCAGCGGCTACGTGTACGACGGCCATTTCGCCGGCCGCAAGCAGCCCGGCGTGGGCGTGACGGCCGAGCTGCTGGCCCGGGCCGGCCTGCGCGTCTTCAGTGAAAAGCAATGGGATGAGGCCCAGGCCTGTCTGGCCGGCCTGGAGGCGGCGGATGGGCGTTGGGATGGGCGCTGACGTGGGCGACCTGCTGGTGCTGCTGGCCGTGGCAGGCTGCGCGGTCCTGGCCTGGAAGGCGGCCGTGCGCACCGGCCGCAGCAAAGGCCTGCTGCGTGCGGCCGCCGGCATAAGCCTGGCCCTGTCCGCGCTCTTTTTCTACGCCTGGTACGCGCAATACCTGAAGTGGGATTTCAACGAGCTGGGCCGCTACTACGACCCGGTCGAGCAGGTGGTCTACACGGATTCGGGATTCGTCTGGATCCTGCCCGCCGGCGTGATGCTGGCCATCGGCCTGCTGTGCGCCTGGCGCGGCTGGCGCCGCTGAGCCGCCAGCCGCTTCCTGTCCCTCGCGCTCATTCGCTGCGGATGTTGGCCTGCTTCACGATCTGGCCGTTATCGGCATATTCCTTCTGCACCTGGGCCGTGAACTGCTCCACCGTGCCGGGCGACATGATGTTCAGCGCGTCCGTCAGCGGCTTGTTGATGTCCGGCATGGCGGCGATGCGGTTGATCAGGCCGTTCATGCGCTGACGGAAATCCGGACTGGTGCTGGCCGGCGCGAAAAACCCGAAAGTGGATGTCATGTTGGCCATGGGGTAGCCCAGTTCGGCCAGCGTGGGCGTGCCGGGCCGTCCCGGCAGCCGGGCGGGCGAACCCACCGCCAGCAGCGTGAGCTTGCCTTCGTCGATCAGCGCATTGACCGGACCTGAGGCATTCACCAGCATCAGCGTGAACTGGCCGCCGAGAGCGTCGGGCACCATCTGCGCCATGCCCTTGTACGGCACGTGCGTGATGCGTACGCCCGTCTGGCCATTGATCTGCTCCAGCATCAAATGCCCCAGCGACCCCACGCCGGCCGTCGCCAGCGACAGGCCGCCGGGATCGGCCTTGGCCTGGGCCAGCATGTCCTGGAAGGTCTTGCCCGTGAACTTCGGGCCGCCCACCAGATAGACCGGCGAATACATCACGGACGCCACCGGCGCCAGATCCTTCAAGGGGTCGTACAGCGTCTTCATCACATGCGGCGACAGCGTGACGGGGCTGACGGCGGTAAAGGCCAAGGTGTTCTCGTCGTGCGCCCGCGCCACCGTGTTCATGCCTATCATGCCGCCCGCGCCGCCGCGGTTCTCGACCACCACGGGCCGGGCCAGTTCCGCCGCCAGCTTCTGCGCGAAGGCGCGCGCGGTGTTGTCGACGATGCCGCCCGCGCCATAGGGCACGACGATGGTCATGGCCTGGGCCCGGGCGTCGGCCTGCGCGTGCGCGGCGGTAGAGAACGCGCAGGCTGCGCCGATGGCGCACAGCCCCGCGATCCGCTTGAAATCCAACATGCTTTCCCCTTGTCTATGCCCGGCGGCCTGTCCGCCGGGACGCGGCGACGGTCCTTCAATGAGGCGCGCCGGCATGCAGTGTGGGCAGGCCGGCGCGGCGGGACAAGCGGGAATACCCGGAATGCCGTATCAGTGCGCGCGGTAGCCGCGGCTGGTCATGCAGGAATCGAGCGCCCGGTTGTAGGAGTCCACCATGACCTGGGTGGTCCATTGCGTGATGGTGGCCGGGTCGTAGCCGCTCTGGTTCATGGCCCAGCGCTGGCAGTCCAGGGTGGCGCTGGCCTGCGCGCTGTTGACGGGCGGCACGGATTCGTACTGCACCGGCTCGTACTGGGGCTGGGGCGCGCTGTACACGGGCTGCGCTTCGTACACCGGCGCGTTGTAGACGGGGGCCGCGTAGACCGGCGGGCTGGTGTAGCCCACGCCCGACGAATAGACGCCGGCCTGGGTGTACGAGGGTCCGGAATCGGCCGCCAGCAGCAGGCCTATGGTGGCCAGGGCGAACGCGCCGCCTATCCACCAGCCATCGGAACTGCCGCCGCCGCCATGGTAATTGTGATATCCGCCGTGGTATCCGCCACCGTGATATCCGCCGTGGCCGCCGCCCCAATAGCCGCCGCCACGTCCGCCAGCCATGGCAGGCGCGCTTGCCACGGCCAATGCCAGCGCCGCGACGATGGCCATCCGGCCAGAAAACCGCTTCATGATCTTGCTCCTGATCCGCCTCGGGCCCAGCGTAACGCCGGACTCGGACCGATATTGCCACTTTACCGCCTGGCCGCTTCCATAAAGTGTCTCAAGCGCTACGGAGATTTCAACTGATTTCAGCGGGAGGCTGACGGGTCCTGGCGGTCGGGCCAGTTGTTGCAGGAACGCGACTCGCCGGGGCGCAGCGTGATCTGCGGTTTGTCGTTGAAATACGCCGCGTCGCGGTCCAGCGTCATGTAGGTTTCGTAGCCCGTCTTCTCCACGCACCAGTTCCAGAAGTACACCTGCGCTCCGTGGATCATCATCGATTCGGCGCGCCATTCCTTCAGGGCCTCGAACGCGGCGCTGCCGTCGGACGCGCTGCGGGTTTCATTGCGGAACTGCTCTCGGCCATAGGGAAAGGTGCTGCTGATCAACACCACCCGCGCATCGGCCAGAGGCTGGGAGTTTTCGTCCAGCACGGTGGCGCGGGCATCGGGCTGCATGGTCTTGTACACGGGGTAGGGCACGCAACCCGAAAGCAGGCTGGCGAGCGCCAGGATCGCAATAGTTGGCAAGCACTTTGGGAAGGACATTGCAATGGTTGTATCCGTTGTGGGAACCGTGGGTAAAACCAGTGGCTAAAAGCGCGGAAGGGTAGTATTTTCTCGCGATGATTACGGCACGACCCTCTTCTTTACCGCAAGACAAGCGTCTCACCAAGGGTGAACGTACACGGGCTCAACTTCTGGAGGTCGCGGCGGCGGAATTCGCGGAACGCGGATTTCAGCATACCCGGATCAGCGACATCGTCGCCCGGGCCGGCGTGACCCAGCCTGTCTTCTATCAATACTTCGCCGGCAAACAGGCGGCCTACGACGAACTCGTGGGCCTGTTCGCGCAGCGCCTGCGCCAGGCCATCGGCCAGGCGCGCATGCCGGACGGCCTGCAAGACGCCGGATTGGACAGCCGCGTCCGCCTGGGCGTGAGCGGCCTGCTCGCCATTCTGCAGGAAGATCCGAACCTGACGCGCATCGGTTTCTTCCAGGCCGCCGAGGCCGAGGCGCTCAAGAACGAGCTGGCGGCGATGATCGCCGACAACGTGAGGGCCGAGCAGCAGGTGGGCCTGCTCCGCGAGGACATTCCGGCCGACTGGTACGCCCAATCCATGATGGGCATCATCGAACGGTTCACGCGGCAGGAGCCGGATGCGGCCGGGCAGCAGGCCCTGGCGGAAGTCATCACCAGCCTGCTGCTGGACGGGATACGAAAGCCACTCCGACAAGCCTCCTAGCCGGAGGCTTTTTTTTGGCCGGACTCTGGTTGCGGTCCGGGCCTGAATCGCGGGCGCGCCCGTCCGGCTCTCAAGCCCAGGTTTCTTGCAGATACATCCATTGCGGCTGGCCGCCGGGCTGGACGGCAAACAGCGCCGTCGCCCGCCGCTGGGTCGCGCCCGCGCTCCAGGCGTGGCGTTCACGGTAGCTCAGCAAAACCGAATCCGCGCCGGCGTGCAGCACGGCCAGCTCGTCGATGTCGATCTTCAGACCGGGGCGGGCGCCTCGCAACCTGCCGAACAAGGCCGGCAAAGCCTCCGCGGGCAGGCGCTGGCCGTCGGCCGCGATCATGCTGAAGCCGGGCGCAAAGTCCTCGAGCAGGCTGGCCAACTGCGCGTCGGGAGCATCGGGCGAGCCTATCCACTGTTCGATACGGGAATGGACGTCGAGAGTCAGGCGCAGGCAATGGGAAGAAAGATCTGACATGGGAAGGATCCATGGAAAGGGTGCGCCATTCTAGGAGCCGTGTTGTTCCCGAAAAACGACCTGTCGATGGATATACTGTTCGTGTTTTTTTGACAATCTATCCAGGCCTTCCATGATCAATCTGAATCGTCTGGCAATGTATGCGGCGGTAGCCGAGGCCGGTTCTTTTACGGCGGCGGCCGAGGCGCTGGGCACGACCAAGGCGGTGGTCAGCTTCAACGTCAAGCAGTTGGAACAGGAACTGGGCGTGGCGTTGCTGACGCGCAGCACCCGGCGGCTGGCGTTGACCGAAGCGGGCGAAGGCTTCTACGGCCACTGCGCGCGCCTGCTGCGCGACGCCGAGGCGGCGGTGGACGAGGCGCGTTCCGGCCAGGCGGCCTTGTCGGGCAGCCTGCGGGTGACGGCGTCGGTGGACTACGGCAACCGGGTGGTGGCGCCGGCGCTGGCGGCATTCGCGCGCGCGCATCCCGCCTTGCGGGTGGGCTACCGCGCCGGGTCGGCGCATGCGGACCTGATCGCCGAGCGTCTGGACCTGGCCATACGGGTGGGGATGTTGGAGGATTCCAGCTACCGCGCCACGCGCATCGGCCAGTTCAAGCTGTGGATCGTGGCCAGTCCGGACCTGTTGGCGCAGCACGGCGCGCCGCGCACGCCGCAGGCGCTGGCGGCGTTGCCCTGGCTGGCCAACCGCCCTGGCCGCAGCGATCGCTGGCGGCTGACGGACAGCAAGGGCCGCGAGCACGAGCTGCGCGTGGCGCCGGTGGCGCAGGCCGACACGGCCTCGGCGCTGCTGGCGTTCGCCGAGGCCGGATGCGGCGTGGCCGCGTTGCCGGAATGGCTGCTGGAAGAGCCTTTGGCGCGCGGCTCGCTGCAACGCCTGCTGCCTTCGTATGCGCTGCCGCGCCTGGAGGTCTACGCGGTCTATCCCGACACTCGCCACGTCAGCGCCAAGGTTCGGCGCTTCATCGATTTCCTGCGGGAGCGGCTGGGGCCGTCCGGCAAGGCTTAAGGCCGGCGCATGGTCCTTTGAATGCGAACGGGCCGTGGCCTCGCGTCTCAGCGCTCCAATGCCGGCGTGCCGCCCGCGCCCAAGTCCCAATACAGTCCCGTCATCAGGCTCAACGCCTGCCGCAGCAAAGCCGGCGGCAAGTGTTCATTCGGCGCGTGCTGGGAACAGCCTGGATAGGAGTGCGGCACCCAGATCGTGCGCAGGCCCAACACGTCGGTGAAGATGTCGTTGGGCAGGGAACCGCCCAGGTTGGGCAGCACGGCGGTCTTGGCGCCGGAGGTGCGCTCCAGCGAATCCACCGCCCAGCGCACCCAGGCGTCGTCGGGGTCGATGCGGGTGGCGCGGAACATGTTCTCGCGCGTCAGCGTGATCTGGACCATGGGAAAGCCCTGGCGGTCCAGGTGGCGGCGTAGGGCGGGGACCAGGTCGTCCGGATCCACGCCCACCACGAAGCGCAATTGGCAGCGCGCCCAGGCGCGCGGCGGAATGGCGTTGACGGGCGTGTCGGGATTGCCGGTCTTGTACGCCAGCACCTCGAACGAGCACCAGCCGAACACGCGTTCGGCCGGCGACAGGCCCGGCTCGCCCCACCAGGGCTCGATCTCCGGGCCGTCGGCGCCGCCGTCCACCTGGCAATCGGCCAGGGCGCGCCGCACGGCGTCGGGCAGTTCACGCGGCACCCATTCCGGGATGCGGATCTGGCCGGAGGGCGAAACCAGGGAGGAGATGGCATGGGCCAGCTGGATGCCCGGGTTGGAGATCAGGCCGCCCCAGTTGCCCGAATGATGTCCGCCCGCGCGGGCCTCGATGCTCAGGTCGAAGTTCAGGCTGCCGCGCGCGCCGAGGAAGATGGTTGGGCGTTCGGCGCTCAGCCGCGGGCCGTCGGAGGCGATGAGCAGGTCCGCCGCCAGCATTGCGCGATGCTCCTCGCACAGGTCGCGCAGGCCCATGGAGCCGGTTTCCTCACCCATCTCGATCAGGTACTTGGCGTTGAAGCCCAGCTTGCCGCGCGTTTCCAGCACCAGGCGCAGCGCCTCCATGTTGATGCTGTGCTGGCCCTTGTTGTCGGCGATGCCGCGGCCATACCAGCGGCCCTCGGACTCGGTCAGCGCCCAGGGCGACAGGCCTTCCTTCCATTCCTTTTCCAGGCCGCGGATGACGTCCCCATGGCCATAGCCTAATACGGTGGGCAGGGCGGGGTCCTCGATGCGCTCGGCATACAGGAACGGCGCCAGCGCCTTGGGGTGCGTCAGCGTGCGGCAGGTGAAGCCCAGGGCCTCGAAGGCGGGCCGGATCTCGGCTTCCAGGTAGGCGGCGAGTTCGGGCGCGCGCGCGGGGTTCTGGCTCTCGGTGGGCTGGGCCAGGCGGCGAGCCAAGAGCGCGCGGAAGGCGCCGGAATCAAAACACTGTTCCGCCTGGGCGATGGCTTGTGCGCGGGTCATGATGGCTGGGCTCCGTTGGAGGTAGGGGGATAGAGGTGGCAGGCCACCACGGATTGTTCGCGCCGGACCAATGCCGGGCGCTCGGTCTTGCATTGCGCCATGGCTTGCTGGCAGCGCGGATGGAACGGGCAGCCCGGGGGCGGACGCAGCGGGTCCGGGAACGACAGGCCCAGGCCCATGTCGGGTATGCCCAGGCCGGGTTCGGGCGTCAGCACCGAGGCCAGCAGCGCCTGCGTGTAGGGATGGCGCGGATCATGGAACAGCTGCGCGGTGGCGGCGGATTCCACCACCCGGCCCAGGTACATCACCGCCACCTGGGTGGCGATGTGCTCCACCACCGCCAGGTTGTGGCTGATGAAGACATAGGTCAGATTGAACTCGCGCCGCAGGTCCATCAGCAGGTTCATGATCTGCGCCTGCACCGACACGTCCAGCGCCGAGGTCGGCTCGTCGCAGATGACGATCTCGGGATGCATCACCAGCGCCCGCGCAATCGCCACGCGCTGGCGCTGCCCGCCGGACAACTGGCCCGGCGTGTTGTGGGCCAGCCGCGGCGGCAGGCCCACGCGCTCCAGCATTTCGATGGCCTTGTGTTGCCTCGGATTGGCGATGCCGTGCACTTCCAGCGGCAGCGACACGATGGAAGCGATGGAGCGGCGCGGATTGAGCGAAGAATACGGATCCTGGAAGATAGGCTGGACGCGGCGGGCGAGCGCGCGCCGGCCCAGGCTGCGGATGTCCTGGCCGTCGAGCCGGATCGCGCCCTCGGTGGGCGGCGTCAGCCCCAGCAGCATGCGCGCCAGCGTGGATTTGCCGCAGCCGGATTCGCCCACGATGCCCAGCACCGCGCCGCGCTCCACCGCCAGGTCCACGCCGTTGACGGCGTGCAGCGTGCTGCGCGGCCGGAACAGGCCCGACCGGATCGAGAATTGCCTGCTGACGGCCTCGGCTTGCAGCAAGGGGCTCATGCCGGGACTCCTTCGGATTCGAGGATGCAGCGCCATTGCTGGCCCGAGGCGGCGCCATGCACGGGCACCTCATGGCGGCATTGCGGCTGGGCGTGCGGGCAGCGGTCGCGGAAGGCGCAGCCTTGCAGCTCGCCCACCAGCGCGGGCACGACGCCGGGTATGGTGCCCAGCGCCTCGCCGGGCGGCGTGCGTCCAGGTACGGGGATACAGCCCAGGAGCCCCTGGGTGTAGGGATGACGCGGCGAGGCGAACAGTTCCGCCACCGGTCCTTCTTCCACGATCTGGCCCGCGTACATCACCGCCACCTGGCGCGCGATGCGCGCCACTACGCCCAGGTCGTGGGTGATCAGCACCATGGCGATGCCCAGCTCGGCCTGCAGGTCGGCCAGCAGGCGCAGGATCTGCGCCTGGATGGTGACGTCCAGCGCGGTGCTGGGCTCGTCGGCGATCAGCAGTTCCGGTCCGCACATCAGCGCCATGGCGATCATCACGCGTTGGCGCAGGCCGCCCGACAACTGGTGCGGATACTGCGACAGGCGCTGCGCCGCCGAGGCGATGCCGACCTTCTCCAGCAGTTCCACCGCGCGGTCGCGCGCCTGGCGCGCGCCGGCCTTGCAGTGGTGGATGTAATGCTCGGTCAGCTGCTCGCCGATGGCGTAGGCGGGATTCAGCGCCGTCATGGGTTCCTGGAAGATCATCGCCATCTTGCTGCCGCGCAAGGCGTTGATGCGGCCGCCGCGCGCGGCCGAGAGGTCTTCGCCCAGCACGGCCAGCCGGCGCGTGCTGCGGCGGGCAGCCTTGGGCAAGAGCCCCATGATGGCCAGCGAGGTCATGGACTTGCCGCAGCCGGATTCCCCCACCAGGCACAGCGTTTCGCCGCGCCGGACCTGGAAGGACACGTCGCGCACCGCATGCAGCGGGCCGCGCGGCGTGGCGATGTCGACGGTCAGGCCCTGCACATCCAGCACGATGTCGGTGTCGCTCATGCTCAGGCCCTCTCTTCAGGCGTCAGGAGTTGATGCAGCCCGTCGCCGGCCAGGTTGATCGCGAAGATCAGCAAGGCCAGCGCCGACCCGGGAATGGCGATCAGCCAGAACGAGAAGAACATATAGGCCTTGGCCTCCGAGATCATCAGGCCCCATGACGGCAGCGGCGGCTGCACGCCCAGGCCCAGGAAGGACAGGGAGGCTTCCAGCAGGATGGCGCTGGCGGCTTCTAGCGTGGCGATCACGATCAGCTGCGGCACCACGTTGGGCAACACTTCGCCCCAGACGATGCGCCAGGTGGACGCGCCCGCCGCCTGCGCCGCGGCCACGTATTCCAGCGAGCGCACCTGCTGGGTGGCGCTGCGCATCACCACCGCGTAGCGGTCCCACTTGAGCAGCCCCAGTACCAGGATCACCACCCAGAGCGAGCCGCCGACGATGGCGACGGTGGCCAGCGCCACCAGGATCACGGGCATGGACAAACGGGTGGTGATGAGGAACGACACCGCCATGTCGACCTTGCCGCCGAAGTAGCCGGCCGCCATGCCCATGGCCGTGCCGATCAGGCCCGAGATCAGCGCCACGCTGATGCCGATCAAGAGCGAGATGCGGGCGCCGTAGAACAGGCGCGACATATAGTCGCGGCCCAGCTGGTCGGTGCCCAGCGGATGCAGCCAGGTGCCCTTGGCGTACCAGACCGGCGGCGCGGTGCGGTAGGCCAGGTCCTGATAATAGGGATCATGCGGCGAGATCCAGGGCGCGAACAACGCGATCAATACGATGACGAGCAGGATGCCGCCGCCGGCCAGCAGCGCCTTGTTGCGCCGCAGCCGCCGCCAGCGCAGGGCGGACGCGGTCAGTTCCAGCGGCGCGGGGGCGCCGGTAGCGGGGGTAAGGGTAGGCGTGTTCATGTCAGGACACCCGGATGCGCGGGTCCAGCCACGCGTTGGCGATATCGGCGGCCAGGGTCAGCAGCACGTACAGCACCGACAGCAGCAGCACGATGAGCTGCATCACGGGATAGTCCTTGTAGGTGATGCTCTGGTAGGCCAGGTAGCCCAGCCCGTCCAGCGCGAAAATGGTCTCGATGACGACCGAGCCGCCCAGCAGGTAGCCCAGCTGCACCGCGGCCAGCGCCACCACCGGCACGATGGCGTTGCGCAGCGCATGCTTGAAGACGATCTTGCGCGCCGGCAGACCCTTGGCGCGGGCGGTGCGGATGTAGTCGGCGGCCAGGACTTCGATCATGCCGGCGCGGATCAGGCGCATGAAGGCAGGGGCCACGTAGTACCCCAGCGCGATCGCCGGCATCACGAAATGCTGCCAGCTGCCGCTGCCCGACACCGGCAGGATGCGCAGCGAGATCGAGAACAGCATGATCAGGATCAGCGCGAAGAAGAAGTTGGGCAGCGCCTGTCCCAGCACGGCGATGGCCAGGCAGATGCGGTCGATCAGGCTGCCCTTGTACAGCGCCGCCAGCACGCCCAGCGGAATCGAGATCAGGAGCGCGAAGGCCAGCGCGCCCAGGCCCAGCAGCAAGGTGGTCTTGAGCTTGGAGAGGATCAGCGGCCCGGCCTCGGTCTTGAAATACACCGAGGTGCCGAAGTCGCCCTGCAGGATATGCCAGAGCCAGTCCGCGTACTGCACCGCCAGCGGCCGATCCAGGCCGTAGGTCTTGCGGATCATGTCGATGTCGGCCTGGCGCGCGCCTTCGCCGGCCAGGGCCAGCGCCGGGTCGCCGGACAGGTGCAGCAGCAGGAACGCCAGGATCGAAACCGTCAGCGCCACCAGCACCGCCAGGCCCAGGCGCCTGATCGTGAAATACAGCATAGGGCTTCCTCTTCGTTGGACTCACGCCGGCCCGGCGCGATGCCGGGCCGGCGCGGGGCCGTGCCTTACTTCCAGCTCATGTCCCAGAAGCGCACCAGTTCATCCGAATAGGGCTTGAAGTTCACGTCCTTGGTGGCCACGTAGTAGGCGGGCAGGGTCCACAGCGGCACCGCGTAGGCCTTCTGCGCGATCAGGTCCAGCGCCTGCTTGTAGGCGGCGTTGCGCGCGGCGCTGTCGATGGTGCGGTCGCCCTTGGTGAGCAGGTCGCGCACCTGCGCGTCGCGGGTGACGTCGTCGTTGCCGAAGGCGAAGTACACCGGCGTGGACGCGGACACGTCGTTGACCAGGTTGGAGCCCCAGGTCTGGTGCGTGAGCGAGGCCTTGTTGGCGCGGATCATGTCGCGCATGGCGGCGTACTGCAGGAAGTTGAGCTTGGCGCGGATGCCGACCGCCTGCAGGTAGTTGATGATGGCTTCGGTCTGGTTACGCTCGCGGTAGGCCACCAGGTCGATGTCGAAGCCATTGGGGTAGCCGGCTTCCGCCAGCAGCTTCTTGGCCTGGGCCGGATCGTACTTGTAGACCGGCGCGCCTTCCTGCGTGCAGCCCGTCTGCGAAGGCGTGCAGATGGTGTTGATGAGGCCGCCGCCTTCGCCCACGATGTTCTTCAACATGGATTCGCGGTCGATGGCGTGGATGATGGCGCGGCGTACGCGTTCGTCCTTGAGCTGCGGGGCCGGCGTGCCTTCCTGGATGTTCATCTGCATGAACACGATGCGCATGGTGTTGCCGGTGACCATCTGCAGCGAGGGCATGCCGCCCAGCTGCTCGGCCTGGTCCTTGGGCACGCTCATGATCAGGTCCTCGCCGCCCGAGATGACCTCGGCCATCTGCGTCTGGCGGTCGGGGATGAAGCGGATCACCACCTTGCCGATCTTGGGCTGGGCCTTGGGCGAATCCTTGAAGTAATCAGCATTGCGTTCCAGCGTGATGGACTTGCCCGGCTGGTAATCCACCACCTTGTAGGGACCGGAGCCCACCGGCTTGGCGTTCATGCCCTTGGGGCCGACTTCCTGGTAGTACTTGGCCGGATGGATGGCGGCGGTGGTGGACAGGTATTCCTTGGCGCCGGGGAAGGGTTCCTTGGTGATCAGGCGCACCTTGTATTTGTCGATCTTCTCGACCTTGTCGATCCAGGCCACGTTCTGCTGCGTCACGGCCTTGTTCTTCGGATCCGCCACATAGTTCAGCGTGTAAACCACCGAGTCCGCATCGAACTCCTCGCCGTTATGGAATTTGACGCCTTCGCGCAGTTCGAATTCCATGGTCTTGTCGTCGACCTGCTTCCAGCTCTTGGCGAGCTGCCCCTTGTACTCGTTGGTGACCGGGTCGCGGTAGAGCAGGGTGTCCCAGACGTTGGCGGCGATGATGACGCCGATCCGCACGTTGTTGTAATAGGGGTCCACGCTTTCCGGCGCCTGGTCGTAGGCCATGCGCAAGGTGTCGTCCTTCTTGCCGGCCAGCGCCGGCTGGGCCGCCAGCGTGGCGCAGGCCAGCAGGGCGGCAGCCAGGGCCTTGAGGGGGAGAGGGCTGCGCCAGGTCGGCGCGGATGCTGCGGGGGTGACGCGGAAATCAGTCATGGTGAGGCTCCTGTGGAAGTCACTGCACGTACTGCTTATCTGCCATCTTGTCGCGGGCGGCGCGGCCCGCTGCGGGTCAGCCGGAATCGGCCGCCGCCGCGGGCGGCTGGGTAAGGGTTTTCAACGCGGCCTCGCACTTGCGCTGCAAGTGCTGGCGCATGATGCCGGCCAGCCGGTCCGCGTCGCGCGCGTCCAGGGCCTCGGCCATCTCGATGTGCTCGCGCATCGCCAGATCCCATTTCTGGCGGTTTTCGTTCGAGACGAAACGCAGGTTCTGGATGCGCGCGTTCTGCGCGTCGTACAGCTGCTTGAGCAGGCTGTTGTGCGCGGCCAGGCTGATGCGTTCGTGGATCTCGCGATTGGTGCGGAAATAGGTGGGCAGGTCGTGGCGCGCGTGGCTGGCCATCATTTCGTAGGTCAGCGCGCGGATCTCGGCGATCTCGGTGGCCGTGGCCCGTTCGCAGGCCAGCCGGCAGGACATGGCCTCCAGCCCGCCGATGACCTCAAAGGCTTCGCGGATGTTGGCCTCCGACAGCGCCACCACTTGCGCGCCGCGGTTCGGCTCGATCTGTACCAGGCCTTCGGCGGCCAGCACGCGGAAGGCTTCGCGCAAGGGCGTGCGGGACACGCCCAGCAGGTCGCACAGGGTGCGTTCGTTCAGCCGCGTGCCGGGCGGAAATTCGCCCTGGATGATGCGTTCGCGCAGTTGCCCGGCCACCGTGGCCGGCAGCGTGCGGCCGTTGCCCATGCCGCGGGCCGCGGACGGCGGGGCGGTTTCGGCGGCCACGCTGGCGGCGCCGGAATCAGGCATCAGGCTGGAAACGCTGCTCATTGGTATACAAAAATTCCCCGTGTTTTGCGAGACTATAAACCCGTCTTTCGGTATCGCCTGATGGGTGTATACCCTAGGTTATTAACGCAAAAACAATGGGATAGAGTGACGCATGCCGCAAGTCCGCGCGTTGGGCAAGTCCTGCTTGTCTGCCCTGCGCCTTTCATTGGTATACAAAAATATTCCACTTTGGGACTACGCATGCTTACCCTGAACAGTCATCCGTCCGGCCGGCATTTCCTGCAGATTCCGGGGCCGACCAACGTGCCCGACCGCGTGCTGCGCGCCATCGACCAGCCCACCATCGACCATCGCGGACCCGAGTTCGGGGCGTTGGGCCTGGCGGTGCTGGAAGGCGTCAAGCAGGTGTTCCAGACGCAGTCGCCGGTGGTGATCTTTCCGTCGTCCGGCACCGGCGCCTGGGAAGCCGCGCTGGTCAACACCTTGTCGCCCGGCGACCGCGTGCTGATGGTCGAGACCGGCCATTTCGCCAGCCTGTGGCGCAAGCTGGCAGGGCGGCTGGGCCTGGAGGTGGACTTCCTGGAAGGCGACTGGCGCCACCCGGTGGACGCGGCCGCCATCGCCGCCCGCCTGGCCGACGACCAGGGGCGCAAGATCAAGGCCGTGTGCGTGGTGCACAACGAAACCTCCACCGGCGTGACCAGCGACATTGCGGCCGTGCGCGCCGCGATCGACGGCGCCGCGCATCCAGCGCTGCTGATGGTGGACACGATTTCGTCGCTGGGCTCCATCGACTACCGCCACGACGAATGGGGCGTGGACGTGACCGTGGCCGGCTCGCAGAAAGGGCTGATGCTGCCGCCAGGCCTGGCCTTCAACGCCGTCAGCGCGCGCGCCCTGGCCGCGGCCGACGAGGCGCGGCTGCCGCGCTCTTACTGGGACTGGCGCGAGATGCTCACCGCCAACGCCCGCGGCTACTTTCCGTACACGCCGTCGACCAATCTGCTTTACGGCCTGCATGAAGCCCTGGCCATGCTGCGCGAAGAAGGCTTGCCGCAAGTCTTCGCGCGCCACCAGCGCCACGCCCAGGCCACGCGCCTGGCCCTGGCCGGTTGGGGGCTGGAGCTGCTGAGCCTGGATCCGGCCGCGCACAGCCCGGCGCTGACCGCGGTGATCATGCCGCAAGGCCATGGGGCCGACGCCTTCCGCAAGCTGGTGCTGGAACGCTTCGACATGTCGCTGGGGCAGGGCCTGGGCAAACTGTCCGACCGCGTGTTCCGCATCGGTCATCTGGGCCACTTCAACGACCTGACGCTTTGCGGCACGCTGGCCGGCGTGGAAATGGGCCTGGCCGCGGCAGGCGTGCCGCATCGTGCGGGCGGCGTGCAGGCGGCAATGGAATTCCTGGCCGGGGCGCGCGCAAGCGTGGCGGCCTGAGACACACACATAACGAGGGAAACAATGAACACACTCATGCAGCAGGCGATCCAGTTCGCCAACGACCACGAATCCGCCTGGGACCGCAGCGTCAAGGGCAACTTCGGCGTGCACCTGAACGATCCGCCGCCCTGGAACCGCCTGCTCGGCCCGATCCACGACCGCGGCCCCGTGTCTGGCGTGGTCTCCGTGCGCGGCGAGACCATCGCGTCCTGGGGCGAGCCCGAACGCGCCGACCTGACCTTCAGCGTGGCCAAGCTGTACCTGGCGATCCTGGCCGGCGTGGCCCATGACCGGGGCCTGCTGCCGGACGTGGATGAACCGGTGGGCAAGCGGGTGCCGGGCATCGGCTTCGATGAAGGGCAGAACGCCGACATCACCTGGCGCCATCTGCTGCAGCAGACCAGCGAATGGGAGGGCGAACGCTTCGGCGTATCGGACCAGGCCGACCGCTACCGCGCTGTCACCTTCGGCGTGCCGCCGGACGGCAAAAAGGGCGAGGCTCGGCCTCTGCAGCGTCCCGGCACGTACTGGGAATACAACGACGTGCGCATCAACCAGCTGTCGTATGCGCTGCTGCACCTGTTCCGCAAACCCTTGCCCGAGGTCTTCCGCGAGGCCGTCACGCGGCCCATCGGCGCCAGCGAAGACTGGCAATGGGTGGGCTACGACAACGCCTGGGTCGAGATCGACGGCCAGCGCATGCCGTCCGTGCCTGGCGGTTCGCACTGGGGCGGCGGCATGTCCATCAGCGCCCGCGATCAGGCGCTGATCGGCCAGATGCTGCTGAACGACGGCATGGCCAACGGACGCCGCATCCTGTCCAGCGAGTGGATCCGGGACATGCGCACGCCATGCGCGATCGCGCCGTATTACGGCTATCTGATCTGGCTGAACCATGAAGGCCGCGTGTTCCCCAGCGTGCCGGCTTCCAGCTTCTTTGGCGTGGGGGCGGGCAGCTCGTTTACCTGGGTGGAGCCGGAACGGCAGATGGTGGTGATTGTGCGCTGGCTGAACTCGGCCCACGCCGACGCGCTGTTCGGCAAGATCCTGGAGGCTGTGGACGCTGGGGTTTAGATCGTTGTTGGCTTGGCTTGAGGATATCGAGGGGCTTCGAGCATGCGGATGTCGGGGTTCTGAACCGCCGAGGCCACCCTGCGCCATTCCGATGCTCGCCCCAGTGGGGCTGCGCTTCGGATGGCTCCGGGCAGCCTCGGCTGACTCTCGCCCGATGCGATGGTTGTTCCCCGTTCATGGGCGGATGCCCTGAGCCGGTGGCCGGGCGGAGGGATCCGAAGCGCAGCCCCACCGGGGCGAGCATCGGAATCCCGCAGCCCGGACGCCGGCGGCTCAAGAACCCCAGCCTTACAAAACCAAACGTCAACACTCCACCCAAGAATGCCCCGGATGCGAATTTGACTGGCGCGGGCTTAACGTTGCATGCTCCCGCCTAATCCATTTCCGTGAATGAGAGGAAGCCAACCATGAACTACCGCCGCCTCGGCCGCAGCAATCTCCGCGTCTCTCCGCTCTGCCTGGGCACCATGATGTTCGGCGAGCAGACCCCCGACGACGAAGCCGCCCGCATCGTCGCGTCCGCGCGTGACCATGGTTTGAACTTCATCGACACCGCCGACGTCTACAACGGCGGCCGCTCCGAAGAAGTGGTCGGCAAGCTGCTGAAAGGCCAGCGCCACGACTGGGTGCTCGCCAGCAAGATCGGCAACGCGGTCGGTGTAGGCCCGAACCAGGCCCACTATTCGCGCCAGTGGCTCATGCGCGGCGTCGAGGAAAGCCTCACGCGCCTGGGCACCGACTTCATGGACATCCTCTACCTGCACCGCGACTACCACGAGGAAAACCTCGAAGAAGCGCTGTGGGCCCTGGGCGACCTGATCCGCGCCGGCAAGCTGCGCAGCTTCGGCCTGTCCAACTTCCGCGGCTGGCGCATCGCCGAAGTCATGCGCCTTTGCGAAAAAATGGGCGTGCCGCAACCCGTGGTGTGCCAGCCTTACTACAACATGCTCAACCGCGGCCCCGAAGTCGAGATCCTGCCCGCCTGCAAGCACTACGGCCTGGGCGTCGTGCCCTACAGCCCGATCGCGCGCGGCGTGCTTACCGGCAAGTATCTGCCGGGCCAGGCGCCCGCGGCCGATACCCGCGCCGGACGCGGCGACCGCCGCATCCTGGCGACCGAGTTCCGCGAAGAGTCCCTGGAAATCGCGCAGAAGCTGGTCGCGCACGCCGCCGCGCGCGGCACGCAGGCGGGCCATTTCGCCACTGCCTGGGTGCTGGCCAATCCCGTCATCACCGCGGTCATCGCCGGCCCGCGTACCCTGGCGCAGATGGAGGACTACTACGCGGCCCTGGACGTGAAGATAACGGCCGAGGACGAGGCCGTCGTCAATGACTGGGTGACGCCGGGCCATGCTTCGAGCCACGGCTACAACGACCCAAACTACCCGTTCTACGGCCGCCCGGTAGCGGCGGCCTGATACGGGCATAGTCCAAGGGTAAGAAGCGCCGGCCCGCATGGCCGGCGCTTTCACGTTCAAGCCTTGCCCAATCCCCCGCGCGGCATGGCAGGCGGCGCGGCCGCTTCCAATTCAGCCGGCTGCACGCCGCGCCCGATCAGCATGGCGCAGATCGCCGATACCACCCCCGCGAACAGCACGTACAGGCAGATCAGCCAAGGCTGGCCGCCGCCCGTCTTCAGCAGCGCCGTTGCGATGATGGGCGTGATGCCCGAGGCGAAGATCCCCGAGAACTGATAGACGAAGGAAATCCCCGTGTAGCGCACCTTGGCGTCGAACAGCTCGCAGAACAGCGCCGCCTCCGGCCCGTACACCGCGGCGTAAAGGATGCCGAACGGAATAATGATCGCGAGCCAGATCAGCATCACGCTGCCCTGGCTGTTGAGCATCAGCCAGAATCCGGGGAAGGACGCCGCCGCAGTGATGAGCGATCCCCAGAAATAGACCCGGGTGCGGCCGATTCTGTCGGACAGCCGGCCGAAGAAAGGGATGAAGAAGCACATCACCAGGGCCGCGGCCATCACCCCGATCAGCGCTTCGGTCCGGCTGATCTGCACCGTCTGCGTCAGGTACGAGATCGAGAACACGCCGAACACGTTGAAGAACACGCCGTCGATATAGCGCGCGCCCATGCCCTTGAAGACATTGCCCGGATAGCGCTTGAGCATGTCGAAGAACGGAATGCGGCTCTCGGCGTTGTTGGCCTTGACCGCCGCGAACTCGGGCGTCTCCTTGATGTTCAGGCGGATGTACATGCCCACCAGCACCATGGCGGCCGACGCCAGGAAGGCGATGCGCCAGCCCCAGGCCATGAACTGCGCATCCGTCAGCAGCGTGGACAGCAGCGCCACCGTGCCCGAGGCCAGGCACAGCCCGATGGCCAGCCCGATCTGCGGCAGCGAGGCATAAAAGCCTTTCTTGCCCGGTGGCGCGTATTCGTATGCCATCAGCACCGCGCCGCCCCATTCGCCACCCAGCCCTATGCCCTGGAATACGCGCAGCAAAAGCAGCAGGATCGGCGCCCAGATGCCGATGCTGTCGTAGGTTGGCACCAGCCCGATCAGGAAGGTGGCGATGCCCATGATCATCAGCGTCATCACCAGCATGCTCTTTCTGCCGATGCGGTCGCCGAAGTGACCGAAGATCAGGCCGCCCAGCGGCCGCGTGACGAAACCGACGGCAAAGGTGGTGTAGGCCAGCATGGTCGAGACCACCGGGTCGCCAGTGGGGAAGTACAGCTTGTTGAACACGATGCCCGCGACGACGCCATACAGGAAAAAGTCGTACCACTCGATGGTGGCGCCGATCAGCGACGCGGCGACGACTTTGCGCACCGCGGCTTCGTTTTGCTTGGCCATGTCTAGTCTCCTTTGGTGGGGCGGTCGGGCAATCTGCGTTGTCCTGCGCCTTGGGGTTCTGCTATCCGGGGTCCGTCATCTCCAATTCAGGCGGCGACGCGCAGCGCCTGCGGCTGCGCTTGCCTGAGGTCCTGCAACATGAATTCGGCCGCGCGTTCGGCCAGCATCACCACCGGCACGTTGGTGTTGCCCGACACCAGCGTCGGCATGATGGAGCAGTCCACCACCCGCAGCCCGGCCACGCCGTGCACGCGCAGGCGCTCGTCCACCACGGCCATCGGGTCGCTGGACGGCCCCATCTTGGCGGTGCCGGACGGGTGGAAGATCGTGGCGCCGTATTCGCGGCAGAAGTGCAGGATCTCGTCGTCCGTGCGCACGTCCGGCCCGGGGCGGAACTCGCGTTTCATCAGGCCGGCCAGCGGTTCGGTGGCGGCGAGCCTGCGCGCATATTTCACCGCGGCGACCGCCATCTTGGGGTCCAGTTCGGTGGACAGGTAATTGGGTTGCATGGACGGCGCTTCGAACGGGTCCGCGCTGCGCAGTTGGACCCGGCCGCGCGACGTGGGCCGCAGCTGGCACACCGAATAGGTGCAGCCCGAGAACGGATGCACCTTGCCGCCCGCCATGTCGGCCGACAGCGTGGCGAAATGGAACTGCGTGTCGGGCGTGCGGCTGGCAGGGTCCACGCGGCAGAACACGCCGCCCTGGTTGATGCCCACCGCCAGCGGCCCGCCGCGGAATAGCAGCCATTCCAGGCCCATGCGGGCGCGGCCCGTCAGGCTGCGCAACTGGTCGTTGGTGGTGATGGGGCGGGTGGTCTCGTAGATCAGCCGGATCTGCAAATGGTCCTGCAGGTTCTCGCCCACGCCCGGCAGGTCGCGCACCACGCCAATGCCGAACTGGCGCAGCAGGGCCGCGGGGCCGACGCCGGACAGTTGCAGCAGCTGCGGCGATTGCAGGGCGCCCGCGCACAGCACCACTTCGCGGCGGGCGCGCACGGTGTGCACCTGGCCGTCGCGCCGGTAGCGCACGCCGCAGGCGCGGCGGCCCTCGAACAGCACGGCCATGGCGTGGGCGTCGGTTTCCACGCGCAGATTGCTGCGGTCCTGCGCCGGGCGCAGGTAGGCCACGGCGGTGGAGCAGCGGCGGCCGTTGCGCGTGGTGAGCTGGTAGTAGCCCACGCCCTCCTGGTCGCCGGTATTGAAGTCCTGCACATGCGGCAAGCCCAGCTTTTGCGCGGCGCCGATCAGCGCTTCCACCAGCGGATGCGCCGTCTTGATGGAGGTGGCGTTGAGCATGCCTTCGGTGCCGCGCGTGGGGCCGGGACCGAGGTCATTGTTCTCCAGCTTGCGGAAATAGGGCAGGCATTCGTCCCAGCTCCAGCCCGGATTGCCGGCGGCGGCCCAGGCGTCGTAGTCCTGCCGCTGGCCGCGGATGTAGATCAGGCCGTTGATGGAGCTGGAGCCGCCCAGCGTGCGGCCGCGCGGCCAGTAGATGCGCCGGTCCAGCATGCCGGGGTCGGGGTCGGTGTAATAGCCCCAGTTCAAGACCTTGTGGAACATCGTCTTGCCGTAGCCGATGGGGATGTGTATCCACGGGTTGCTGTCCTTGGGGCCGGCTTCCAGCAGGCAGACGCTGTGCGCGCCGCTGGCGCTCAGCCGGTTGGCCATCACGCATCCGGCCGAGCCGGCGCCAACCACGATGTAATCCACGGTATCGGACATGTCCGCAAGCTCTCCCTGCAGCAGGGCGCCGCGCCAAGCCTATGGCGCGTTAACCCTGCTTGTCGTTGTGGGGCGCACTTATATACTGGATCGATGCCGGCGCCTGGGCGCTGCGGCATTTGAGGCGATTCTAGGAAGCGCGCGCGCAGAGCAAAGCACAACAGGCGCAGGGGCGGAAAAGTGGAACAGAATATGCAGATTCAGTTTCAAAATCGCGGTGCAACATCGGCGCAGCAGGCCGACGACGCCGCCAGCCATCAAGAGGCCGCGCGTTCGCTGCGGGCGCTGGTGGTGCTGGACCACCTGGCGCGCGCCCAGCATCCGCCCACGCTGGCGCAACTGGCGCAGCGGCTGGACATGCCCAAGACCACCTTGATGCGCCTGCTGGCGGCCATGCAGCGCGCCGGCTTCGTGGCCGCCACGCCCACCGAGAACGGCTTCGTGCCGGGGCCGCAGGCAGCCACCCTGGCGCTGGCCACCTTGCGTGCCTCCGCCTTCACGCGCGCCTGCCGCGCGGTGCTGGCCCAGCTGGTCGGCACCCTGGGCGAAACCTGCAACCTGACCGCGCCAGACGGCGACCGCGTGGTCTACATGGAACGCGTGGAAACCGCCGAGCCGCTGCGCCTGTTCTTCGCGGTGGGCAGCCACGTACCCATGCATTGCACCGCCAGCGGCAAGCTGTTCCTGGCGTCCATGAACCGCTTGGAGCGCGGGCGGGTGCTGGCGCGCCTGCCGTTGACACGCAACACGCCGCGCACGCTGACGGACCCTGCCAGGCTGGAAGAAGAACTCGAAAGATTGGGCGCGCGCGGCATCGGCATCGATAACGAGGAATTCGTGCGCGGCATGAGCGCCGTGGCGGTGCCGGTGCGCGACGCCGATGACCGCGTGGTGGCGGCGGTGGCCTGCCATGCGCCGACGGCGCGCGTGATGCTGGACGACCTGCTGCGCGCGGTGCCGGTGCTGGAACGCGCCGCGCGGGCCATGCACGACGTACTCGAGCAGCACCGAACCGGCGCGACGTAACGGCGCGGCCTCGGGCCTGCGGGTTTTCAATCGGGCGTGAACAGGTCCGGCGGCAGGCGCGCCACGGCGTCGTAGGTCAGGCGGATGTGGGCGGCCAGCAGGTCACAGGCGTGGTCGGCATCGCGCGCCAGCGTGGCGTCCAGGATGCCCTTGTGCTCATCGTCCAGGTCGCGCGCGATGGGTTTGCGCGTGACGGTCAGGCGGCGGTAGCGCTCGGCCTGCTGGTACAGGATGCCTAGGAAATGGTGCAGCCAGCGCGACGGACAGGCGCGGATCAGTTCGCGGTGGAATTCGCGGTTGCGCTGCTCCCATTCTTCAAAGCGGGTGTCGGGGTCGGCGGCCAGGCGCTGCTCGGCCTTGCTCAGCCGGTGGAAGGCGGCCAGCACCGCGCTTTCCCAGTCGTCGTCGCCCAGCGCGATGGACTGGCGCAGGGCCTGGGTTTCAAGCAGCACGCGGTTCTCGGTGATGTCGCGGAAGTCTTCCAGCGAAATCGGCGTGACGTGGAAGCCGCGCTGTCCTTGCGCGATGACCAGCGCGTCCGACACCAGCAGCGCCAGCGCTTCGCGCAGCGTGCCTGCGCCCACGCCGTAATCGTCCTTCAGGTGTTCGACGCGCAGGCGGGAACCCGGCGGATGCACGCCCTGGATGATGTCGCGGCGCAGGTTGACATAGGCCGCGCCGACCAGGGTGTTGGCCGAGGCGGAATGGGCGAGCGGGGGGAGGGTGGCGCCGTCTGACATGGGAGCTACTTTATCACTGCGTTCAAAAAATCTCGATAAAAATTATTGACGCCGAGATTTATGCTGCTTATCGTAGAAAAAAAGCGTCGAGACCACGACCGGCACCGAGCCGGCGGCTGGCGCACCCAGGAGACAAGCACAGTGATACGGCTACACGACGTCCGGCGTACCGGCCCGCGCACCGGCAACCTGCCCGAAATGTCTGCCCGACGGCCCTTGTTGCGTCCGGTTCTGAGCCATATTGCGGCTTGCGTGGCGGCGGTGGCCGCACTGGCCGCGAGTCCTGCGGCCAGCGCGGAAACCTGGCCGGCGCGGCCGGTGACGCTGCTGGTCAATGGCGGCCCAGGCAGCCTGCCGGACCTGTTCGCGCGGCCCTTGGCCGAACGCCTGCACCGCTCCCTGGGCCAGCCCGTCGTGGTCGAAAACAAGCCGGGCGCTGGCGGCATGCTGGCAATGCAGCAGCTCAAATCCGCGCCGGCCGACGGCCACACGCTGGCCCTGGTCACCAATGCCCACCTGGTGTGGAATCCCTACATCTTCCCGGCCCTGACCTACGATCCGGCGCGCGACCTGCAGCCCGTCAGTCCGCTGGCGGTCATTCCCATGGCGCTGACGGTCAACGACAAGCTGCAAGCCCAGTCCCTGGACCAGCTGCTGGCGCTGGCGCGCCAGAAGCCCGGCCGCCTGAACTACGCGTCCTCGGGCAACGGCAGCCCGCCCCACGTGCTGTTCGAGATGCTGCGTGAACAGGCCGGCGTCGACATCCTGCACGTCCCGTTCAAGACCGGCACCGCCGCGCTGAATTCGGTGCTGGCGGGCGATACCGAAATCTATTTCGCCGGCACCGCGCTGGTCGAGCCCATGGTCAAGGACGGCCGCTTGCGCGCGCTGGCGATGAGCGAGACCGTGCCCGACGCCGCCTTCGGCAAGACTCCCACGCTGGCCGCCAGCAACTTCCGCGGCTTCGAAGGCGCGGTGTGGCTGGGCGTGGCTGCGCGCGCCGGCACGCCGGACGCCATCGTGCAGCGGCTCAACGAAGAAATCGGCCGCGCGCAGCAGGACGGCGCGCTCAAGCAGATGTACGCCAGCCACGGCTCCTTGCCGTACCATCTGACGGCGGCGGCCTTCGCCCAGCGCGTCGCGGCCGAGCGGGACACTTCCGGTCCCGTGCTGCGCAAGCTGGGCATCAAGCCCGATTGAACCTCCTACTTCCAACCCTGGTATTCGGGGCTCCGCTTGCGGGGCCCGCAGCAGCTTATGAACCTGAT
Organism: Achromobacter sp. PD1; assembly: GCF_048541815.1. Taxonomy (NCBI): domain Bacteria; kingdom Pseudomonadati; phylum Pseudomonadota; class Betaproteobacteria; order Burkholderiales; family Alcaligenaceae; genus Achromobacter; species Achromobacter sp. PD1. The sequence goes on along the minus strand of NZ_CP183349.1, from coordinate 2,856,272 downwards.
CGAAGAGATTGTTGAAAACTCCCCGTCCATCCGCGACATCCGCAGGGACATCCATGCGCATCCGGAACTGGCGTTCGAAGAGAACCGCACCTCCGACCTGGTGGCGCAGCTGCTGGAAAGCTGGGGCATCCCGGTGCATCGCGGCTTCGGCAAGACCGGCCTGGTGGGCGTGATCCGCAACGGCGAATCCGGGCGCACGCTGGGACTGCGCGCCGACATGGACGCGCTGCCGATGCACGAGGTCAACCAGTTCAGCCACGCCAGCAAGCATCCTGGCGTGATGCACGCCTGCGGCCACGATGGCCATACCGCCATGCTGCTGGGCGCGGCCCAGCACCTGGCGCACCATCGCAACTTCGACGGCACCGTCTACCTGATCTTCCAGCCCGCCGAAGAGCGCGGCGGCGGCGCGCGCGAGATGATGCGCGACGGCTTGTTCGAGAAATTCCCCATGGAAGCCGTGTTCGGCATGCACAACATGCCCGGCATACCGGTGGGCTGCTTCGCCTCGTCCGCGGGGCCGGTGCTGGCGTCCAACAGCGAATTCCATGTGACCGTGCGCGGCAAGGGCGGCCACGCGGCCATGCCGCACCTGTCCATCGATCCCATTCCCGCGGCGGCGCAGATGATCGAGGCCTTCCAGACCATCATCAGCCGCAACAAGAAACCGCTGGAGACGGCAGTCATCTCCGTGACCACGGTGCAGGCGGGCGGGGTGGTCAACGTCATCCCCGACACCTGCGAACTGCGCGGCACCGTGCGCGCCTACACCCGCGAAACCCTGGACCTGATCGAGCGCCGCATGGGCGAGATCGCCGAGCACGTGGCCGGCATGTTCGGCGCGCAATGCGAATTCGTCTTCACGCGGCACTATCCCTCGACCATCAACCACGAGGCCGAGACCGCCTTCATGCGCAACGCGCTGACGCAGGTGGTGGGGCAGGAGCGCGTGCTGGTGCAGGCGCCCATCATGGCGGCCGAGGACTTCTCTTTCATGCTGGAAGAGGTGCCGGGCAGCTATTGCTTCATCGGCAACGGCGAAGGCGACCACCGCGAACCCGGCCATGGCGAAGGCCCGTGCCTGGTCCACAACACCAGCTACGACTTCAACGACGCGCTGCTGCCGATCGGCGCGAGCGCCTTCGTGAAGCTGGCTGAGAACTGGATGCCGCGCAAGTAGCGGCGCTACAGCCCCGGCGGCGGTCGCGCCGGGGCCATGCGGCCATCAGCTTCAGTGGCCGGAATCGGCCTGGACCGATAGTTCGTGGTTGCGTGTGCGCACCAGCAGCGCGCTGAGCGCAGCGGCCAGCCCCGCGATCAGGGCGCCCGCCAGGAAGGTCAGCTGATAGCCGCCATTCAGCGCCAGGGTCGGCGCCGCGCCAGCTGCCGCCAACCCGGCGCTGCGCGCTGCGGCCAGGCTGGCCAGCACCGCCAGCCCCAGGGCGCCGCCCATCATGAAAGCCGTGTTCACTACGCCCGAGGCCAGGCCGGACTGGCTGGGTTCCACATCGCTCATCGCGGCCAGCAGCATCGGATTGAAGGCCACGCCCGCGCCCAGTCCCAGCAACAGCATGGCGGGCAGAACGTCGGCGGCAAAGCTGCCGTCCGCCGGCGCGCGCGCGAACAACGCCAGCCCCAGCGCGGCAATGAACAGGCCTATGGCCAGCGGCCCGCGGATGCCAAAGCGCATCACCAGCTTGGCCGACAGTCCCAGCGAGAACGCCGCCATGATGAGGTTGGCCGGCAAGAAGGCCAAGCCGACTTCCATGGGGCTGTAGCCCAGCACCAGCTGCATGTACAGCGCCGACACGAAAAACCACGCAAACATTGCCGCGGCCCATAGCACGCCAACGATGTTGGCCGTGGCCACATTGCGCAGGCGGAACAGCCCCAGCGGCATCAGCGGCGATTCGACGCGCGCCTCGATGGTCAGGAACAGCACCATCAGCGCGGCCGCCGCGCCCAGCAGGGTCAGCGATTGGGTCGACGTCCAGCCGGCCTCGTTGCCATTGACCACGGCATACACCGCCAGCATCAGCGAGGCGGTGACGCTCAGCGCGCCGGCCACGTCCAGCCGGGCGCCCGCGGCGGCAGGCGGCGCGGCCGGAATCAGCCGCAGGCACAGCGCATAGACCACCACGCCGATGGGCAGGTTGACCAGGAAGATCCAGTGCCAGGACAGCGCGCTGGTCAGCAGCCCGCCCAACAGCACGCCGATGCTGCCGCCGCCCGCGCAGACAAAGCCATACACGCCCATGGCGCGCGCCCGTTCGCCGGTTTCGGTGAACAGGTTCATGATGAGCGACAGCGACACCGCCGACACCACCGCGCCGCCCAGGCCCTGCGCGGCGCGCGCGGCGATCAGCAGGGTCTGGCCCTGGGCCAGCCCGCAGGCCAGCGACGCCACCGTGAAGACCACCAGGCCCGCCAGGAACATGCGGCGGTGGCCGAACAAGTCGCCCAGCCTGCCACCCAGCAGCAGGAAGCCGCCGAAGGTCAGCATGTAGGCATTCACCACCCAGACCAGCGAGGTCTCGGTGAAATGCAGGTCTTCGCGGATGGAGGGCAGGGCGACGTTCACGATGGTGGTGTCCAGCACGATCATCAACACGCCCAGGCAAAGCACCATCAGCGCCCACCAGCGTTGCTTGCCATGTATTCCGTGCGTCATCGAGTCTTGCTCCGTGAATGGCGGCAGTCGGGTGCGCCGCCTTGTTCCAGGTTCTTAGTGCGAAACACGCCCGCCGCTGACCATCCAGCGCGTGCCATAGCGGTCTATCAGCGCGCCATAAGCCTCTACCCAGAAAGTCTTCTGCAAGGGCATGGTGATGCTGCCGCCTTCGGCCAGCAGGTCGAAGACGCGTTGCGCGTCCGAGACCGTGGGATAGGCCAGGGACAGCGCCACGCCCTGCTTGCCGGGATAGGGATGCCCGGCGGTGGCGTCGCTGCCCATCAGGGTCTGCTCGTCCAGGCCCAGGCGGGCGTGCATGATACGGCCCGCGTCCTCGTCCGACAAGACCGGCATGGCGGCGTCGGGCGGGGCGTCAGCATAGCGGATCATGGCCTCCATCCGTCCGCCCAGCACGCGCTCGTAGAAGTGCATGGCCTCGGCGCAATTGCCGTCAAAGCTGAGGTAGGCGGATAGTTGGGGCATGATGTCTCCAGGGTGACGGGCGGACAGTGCCAGGAGGGCGGCGCCGCTCTATGATGGAAGCCTGACCCCACGTACAAAGGAGCCCGGCCATGCTGAAAGGAAGCTGCCATTGCGGACAGATCGCGTTCGAAGTCGATGGCGAACCGTCCCAGGTACTGGAATGCAATTGCTCGCACTGCAGCCGCAAAGGCTATCTGCTGTGGTTCGTGCCCCGCGCCAGCGTGCGCCTTGCCACGCCCGCCAGCGGCATGTCGACCTACCGGTTCAACAAGCACGTGGTTTCACACCACTTCTGCGCCAATTGCGGCTGCGCGCCATTCGGTTTCGGCGTGGGCGCCAAGGGCGAAGAGACAGCAGCGGTGAACGTGCGCTGCCTGGAAAACGTGGATCTGAACGCCTGGCCCCGCATCCCGTACGACGGCCGCAGCGTCTGAGCGCCGCGGACCGCGCTACATCATAGGGCAAGGCCGCGCCGCGCGATATGGCGAGTGCGTGACATGTCTTTTCATCGATTTGAACTAGTTTCAGGGAAGCGCCGCATGAGCACCGTAAAACTGCTGTCCGACGAGGAAGTCCGCCAAAACCCGCAAGCCTGGGCCGTGTTCCAAGACATCCGCGCCACGCGCAAGTCGGACTTCGTCAACAACTTCTGGCGCGCCCTGGCCAACGATCCGCCGCAGCTGGAACGGGTCTGGGGCCAGCTCAAGCAGGTCATGATGGCCGACGGCGAACTCTCGCCGCTGGTGCGCGAAATGATCTACATCGCCGTGTCCACCGCCAACGGCTGCTCCTACTGCATCCATTCCCATACCGCCGCCGCCCGCGCCAAGGGCATGACCGACGGCCAGCATGCCGAACTGCTGGGCGTGATCGGCATGGCCGCGCAAACCAACGCCATGGTCACCGCCATGCAGGTACCCGTCGACGAGGCATTCATCGTGAAATAGGAGGCCGCCATGTCTCTGATCCCGCTGTTTCCGCTATCCAACGCGCTGTTCCCCGCAGGCGTGCTGCACCTGCGCATCTTCGAGGTGCGCTACCTGGACATGATCCGCCGCTGCATCGCGGACGGCAGCGAATTCGGCGTGGTCGGCCTGTTGTCGGGCCAGGAGGTCCGCACCCCCGAAGGCGTGGAGACCCTGGCTCCCGTCGGCACCATGGCGCGCATCGCAGACTGGGACGCGCCCATGCCGGCCCTGCTGGAGCTGCGCTGCGTCGGCACCAGCCGCTTCCGGCTGCTTTCCAGCGAGGTGGCAAAATACGGCCTTTGGATGGGCCAGGCCGAGCCCATCCCCGATGACCCGCCCGCGCCCCTGCCGGCCGCCATGCAGCCCAGCGCCGACGCGCTGGGACGCCTGGTGGCCCAATGGCAGCAAGATGGCGTGTCCCCCGAAAGAATGCCCCTGGGCCCGCCGTTCCGGCTGGATGACAGCGGCTGGGTCGCCGACCGCTGGTGCGAACTGCTGCCGCTGCCGCCCGACGACAAAGCCGCCTTGCTCGCCATGACCGATCCCGTGGCGCGCCTGGCGGCGATTCAGGACGTGCTGCGGGGGCAGGGGTTGGCTTAGGACAGATGCCAGGGGCCGCAAGTTGTTTACAAGGCCTGGGCGTAACCGTATTTGGACACCATGGAAATCAGGATAGACGAGGGCCTGCGCGCCTACATAGACCCCTTGACCGACGACGAGCGCGAAGCGCTGGAACGCAGCCTGCTCGCCGAAGGTTGCCGCGACGCCCTGGTGCTATGGGGCGACCTGCTGGTCGACGGCCACAACCGCCATGCCCTTTGCATGAAGCACGGCATCCCCTTCGAGACCCGCCAGAACACCTCATTCAAATCCATCGAGGACGTGCACCTCTGGATGATCGAAAACCACCTGGGCCGGCGCAGCGTGTCGGATTTCCAGCGTGGGGTGCTGGCGTTGCGCAAGAAGGAAATCCTGCAGGCGCGCACCGCCTCGGCGCCCGCGCCTGACGATCCACCCTGGGATGAAGACTCCGGCGAACCGCCGCCATTGCCTGCCGCAGTCGTGTCGCAGGCGCTGAGCCGGCAGGCCCTGGCTCGGGCTGCGCGTATCAGCAGCAATACCTTGGGGCAGATCGAGAAGATACAGAAGGCTGCGGCGCCGGAATTGGTGCGGGCGGTCAAGGATGGGGCTATCTCCATCAACGCTGCGGCGGCGGTGGCGACGTTGCCGCCCGAGCGGCAGGCTGCGGCTGTGGCCGGCGGCAGGAAGGAATTGCAGCAGGCTGCCCGGGAAGTCCGCCAGGCCAAGGCGCCGCCGCCTCGGGAGGCTGTGCCGGATATTCCTATTGAGAATATTGCGGATTTGCCGGCTGAGGTGGCGCGGTTACGGGAGTTGCTGACTCGGCTGACGGATGAAAGGGATCAGTTGAAGAAGAAGGTGATGCATTTGACGGTGGCGCTGGCCGAGGCTAGGAATGCGTCTGGGGGAGGGGATGATTGAAGGCAGGAGCAATTGCCAAGCGCGGGCGTTGCTTCGTGTGGTCTGGCAACCTGGCGATGTAAGCCGTTGATGGACTTGCTCCAACCTTGCGAAATTTCTGCTTTTCGCCAAGAGCGGCGATTTCACGCTTGCGGGTCTATACTCGGCACCCGCCAATTTGCGTGATACGACAAGGCCAAATGAAAGCAAGAGAATTGCTCATCGCTACGCTGGGAGCGTTGGTGTTGAGTCAACCATCGCCATCCTTCGCACAAAGCATCAACGGGAAGAATCTCTACACGCAGAGATGCGCGATGTGCCACGGCGCAGATATCAAGGGTACGGGGCCTTTGGCCAAGAAAAGCAATCCTCCCACGCCCGATCTCACAACTGCTGCGTTCAAGAAGCGGCTCAATGACTATCCGGGCGTCATCGTCTCATCGGTAATCCTTCGTCCGAACGGAGACCTGATTCCGAGAACGTTGAGGGAGAACGGCGTAAAGCTGGCGCCGCACTCTTGGACCGTTCAGGATTTTCGTGATTTGAACAAATACATGAGCGATGTGATTGCAAAAAGCCGATGAGGGCGCGTTGGCCGGCTGGCTGCGCGGCAACTTCGCGATCCGGATCAAAGCGAACAAGACGGTCAGTATCAGATTCGACGGACTGGATGAATTGCAGCGGGATGGAGGCTACCGCTACGCCGTCGTATCGCTTGGCAGGATCGGATTGCTACTTCCGGGCTAGTTACTTACCAAGCGATCACGAATAACCTAGATCCGATTTTAGGCAAGCGTCTAAAGGGAGGGTCTATGCTTGAACGTAGCTATCTCAGCAACCGCTACACCGTCTCGGATCCGGACGCGCGGCTGAGGCGGGAAGACAATCTCATGGCGTTCGAAACGGCCAATGGAGAGATTCAAAAAATACCGCAAGGGATCGTCATACGTGTTGACGCGATTCAGCGCTTGCAGACGGGAGCAAAGAAGGTCGCACTGTTTGCGCATGCCGTCCGAGAAAACGGCGAGCCACTTGGCTGGACCTCGACAAAGAACTTCGAAGGCTCGTTTATCAATGAGACCCTTGATCTGCTCAAACCCGGGGCTGGAAGCGGAAAGTTCGGTCCTAACGCAGCGTGGTCGCGCGGCGCCTACATTGGCCAGATCGACCTCGTCGAAATAGTCGATTCGACAACGGAAATTGAGCGTCTTTCTATTGCTACCGTTACGCCATATCTGGAAATGGTAGGGAAGGCGAAGTCGTCAGGTGTAAACCTCACCATCAATAGCGGGTTCCGATCCTATCCGGAGCAGAAGATGCTATGGGATGGGTATGTCAAGCGTCTTCCCGGATTCAATTTGGCTGCGAAGCCCGGCAACTCGAACCACCAGAACGGGATCGCCATCGATATCGCTGTCGCGGGCGCGGACGGCAACGAGGTCTATGAGTGGCTAAAACAAAACGCGCCTCGCTTTGGGTTCGTTCGCACTGTCAGCGGTGAGCCATGGCATTGGGAACACGATCCCATACGCGCTCAGCAGGCGGTTCAAAATGGGACCTACAAAATTCCATCTGTGACTGGCTGACAGGGCGAATCTCTTTGGAACTGCCCGTGAAGCCGTAAGCACAGAAAGGTTCAAACTACGGGCGGTCCCGTCCTAGGTAGCTTCCAGCTTTGCAGTGCGCTTGCGTCGCAGCTCAACCACCTGTTCCGCGCCTACAGCCCGAGCCCGCAACTGCCCACAGCCCCCATCCACATCCTGCCCAGCGCTATTTCTCACCTTGGTCAGCACGCCACGGCTTTGCAGGGAGCGGACGATCTCGTGGATGCGCTCGGTTTCGGGGCGCTGGTAGTCATCCCCTTCAAGGCTGTTAAAGGGAATGACGTTGAGTACCCCATATTTGCCCTTCAGCAGACGCACGACCGCATCGAGTTCGTCGTCGCCGTCGTTGATGCCCTTGAGCAGCGTCCACTGATACTGGATCGGATAGTCGGTGTCGCGAGCGTATTTCTCGCCCAGTTCGATCAGTTCTTCCGGCGCAATTTTCGGCGCGCGCGGCAGCAGGTGTGCGCGCAGTTCGGCCTTGGTCGTATGCAGCGACAGCGCCAGCGCGGGCTTGACGCGTTGTTGCGGCAGGGCTTCGAACACCCGCAGGTCGCCCACGGTTGAGAACACGAGATTCTTGTGGCCGATATTGCCCTCGGTGCCGAGCAGGTCGATGGCTTCGAGCACGTTGTCGAGGTTGTGCGCCGGTTCACCCATGCCCATGAAGACGACTTTTTTCACTACGCGCTGACGCCGCGCCAGCACGACCTGGGCCAGGATTTCCATGCTCGTGACCTGGCGGATCAGGCCGCTCTTGCCGGTCATACAGAAGCGGCAGCCGACCGCGCAACCGACCTGGGTGGAGACGCAGAGTCCGTCGCGCGGCAACAGCACGCTTTCCACCATCTGCCCGTCGGCGAGTTCGACCAGCAAGCGCGAGCCGTCGTTGCCTGCGTGTTCGGAGCGGACGCGGGCGAGGGCGTCCAGCTCCGCCGTCAAAGCCGGGACGGCGTCACGTAGCGCGAGAGGCAGAAAGTGCTCGGCGCTCCGGCGTCGCGTGCCGGTGTCGAGCGCTTGCCCTTGCAGCCAGACGCGCACGAGGCGGCCACGGTGGACGGGCAGGGCGCCGAGAGCGGCGAGGCGTTGGTCGAAGTCGGAGTAGCGCATGGGGGGCGCATTTTACCCTGCCGCTGGAACGAGCTGTCGTAGGGTAGGTGGTCTCGTTGGTGACTACTGCCGTTGCACTTGACCCGGTCCGAGTTTCCCTGGTTAATGTCGCTGCGTACGATTTAGCGGCTCCAGCGCAGGGGTTTTTCCGTCTCTCCACGTCAAGGTTATGGTTGCATCCACTCTCGTTGCCATGCTGTGTGCACATCTATTGTGCTTTTCGGGCATGTTTTTGCTGATTAGCCGCCGCTTGCCCGGCAACAGGATGGGAATGGACTTTTTCGCCGCGGGCAATCTCCTGCTGGCGTTGGCCTATATCCTGCAACTGGTTGAAGGCGGACCCGCCTGGAGTGTGATGAGCGTCGTTAATCACACCCTCACGCTGGCTGCCCCGATCGCCTACTGGCTAGGCGCCATGCGCTTCTTTGGGCGTCAGGTCCGATTGTGGCGCACGTTGATCATTTTTTCCGTGGTCTATGGCATTGCGCAATGCCTGGTGCAATGGGGCGCAGGACCCACCGCGCGTTACGCAATGCTTGCGGCGATGGCGAGCGTGCTCTTCTTTGCAATGACCATAACCGTGATCTATGGCGTTCGCACTTTCGCGAAAGATCTGTACGGGGAGATGTTCTTCTTCGCGTTCCTGATAGGCGGAATCTGCATTCTGAATGCGCTGAAGTTCTTGAAAATCGTAGATGGCGGCCTGGATGCGCTGCATATGGATAGTCGATTTCAGATGATCTTCTACATCTACATGTCGACCCTGGCGACCATAGTCCCACCTTCCATTGTCTGGCTGGTACTGCGGCGGCTGACGGATAGCCTGCGCAATATGGCGGCGCGCGATCCCATGACGGATCTCCTCAATCGCCGAGGACTCCAGGAGGCGCTGACCCGGTCTTTTAATTCTCGGAATGCCGGGGCGGCTCGATTGCTGCTGTTGGATGTCGACCATTTCAAGCGTATCAATGACACCTATGGGCATCAAGCTGGCGATGAAGTGATCTGCCAAGTCGCGGACATACTTCGTTCCACGGTTCGCAACGGCGACTTGACGGGGCGTATTGGCGGGGAAGAGTTTGTGGCTGTTTTTCTGGAAGCTGATGGGGACCGTGTAATCCACTTGGCGGAACGTCTGCGTGCCAGCGTTGAGAATCAGGCAATCAAAGTGACGGGTTCCGACGATGTGCTGCGCTGCACGGTCACCATTGGAGTTTCACCACCGTTTCATGGTGTGGATGAGTTGGAGGATGCGCTTCGGCAGGCGGATGTCGCTCTGTATAGGGGAAAAACGGCGGGACGCAATCGAATCGAATCGACCGACGTCTTTGCCAATACTCCGCTTGACGACCCTGAAACAGCGATTGCGTGAAATACAGATTACCGCCTGAGCAAGCCACGAATTGTGGGAAAGAATGTACATGTATGGATTGTCGATGCGTTTAGTCGGATCGCTTACAAATGTCTGTTTTCGGCCACGAACGGTCATTCGGAAGATATCGCGGAAGCCGGTCATTCCCCTGTGTTGACCTGCATAACCCAAAGCCGCTAGGATTGCAGACATGGCTACTCGCTCCAAATCCCTCTTTTCGCTGGTCCGTGCATGTTGTCAGAACGTGCCCGGGGGGAACTGCGCCTAGCAATTAGCTATACGTTGAATCAATCGCCTCTGGCCGCCCGTTGCAAAACCGGCGGCTTTTTTGTTTTTTGCCTGCACCCTTCGATACGGAGAGAGTTGATGCCACTTGCGTTGTATGACACCTGGTCGCGTACCGTGCGCCCGTTCACGACTATCCACGCTGGCCACGTCGGCATGTATTGCTGCGGACCCACCGTCTACGACCACGCGCATATTGGCAATCTAAGAACTTATGTGTTTGAAGACATTCTGCGCCGGGTACTCATACGCAACGGCTACGAGGTCCGTCATGTCGTTAATATCACCGACGTCGGTCATCTGACTTCGGATGCCGACGAAGGCGAAGACAAGATGGAAAAAGGTAGCAGGCGGACCGGGGAGTCCGCCTATGCTATTGCTCAGCGCTACACCGAGGCCTTCGTCGCGGATTGGCATGCCCTCAACTTGCTGGAGCCGACGGTATGGTGCCGCGCGACCGATCACATCGCCGAACAGATCGCGTTTATCGGCGAGTTGGATCGGTCCGGCTACGTGTATAGGACCGACGACGGTCTTTATTTCGACACAAGCAAGCAGGATGACTACGGTTTTCTGGCCCGGCTCGACCGTGCCGGCCTGCAGGCGGGCAAGCGCGTAGCACTTGGCGCGAAGCGGAACATCACGGATTTTGCGTTATGGAAGTTCAGCCCGGAGGGCGTAGCGCGGCAGATGGAATGGGATAGCCCATGGGGGCATGGATTTCCGGGCTGGCATATTGAGTGCTCGGCTATGTCGGCGAAACACCTCGGCATCTGGTTCGACATCCACTGTGGCGGAGAAGACCATATCGCCGTGCATCACAGCAACGAAATTGCGCAAACACAGGCAGCTTACGGCACTCGCCTTGCGAACTTCTGGATACACGGACATTTTCTGACGCTCAATGCCGACAGCAAGATGTCGAAGTCGAGCGGGGATTTTGTGCGCTTGCAGACCTTGCGCAGTCGGAACATCGATCCGCTTGCCTACCGTTACCTGTGCATGACAGCGCATTACCGGAGCAAGCTGCATTTCAGTTGGGCGTCTCTTGGTGCAGCGCAGACCGCGTTGAACCGGCTTCGGCAGCTCTATTCCGGTTGGTCGGACGGTGGCGGCATCGATCCGGATTTCGCCGCGCGCTTCAACGCCGAATTGAATGATGACCTGAATCTGCCGAGGGCATTGGCCGTGCTATGGGAACTCGTCAAGAGCGAGCTCCCGCCTGCCACCTTGAAAGCGACTGTGGACAGCTTTGATTTGGTACTGGGCCTCGGGCTACGCGATTGGAGGCCAGTAGCGTCTGACATTCCGGAAAGTATCCGGGCGCTGCTCAGTGAACGCGCTCAAGCCCGAGAGGCAAAGAACTGGGCCAAAGCCGATGAGATACGGAAGGTGTTAAACACCCAAGGCTGGAGAGTTGAGGATGGCAACGACGGGCAACGCCTGACTGAAATCGCCACGCCCCTCACCGATATCGCAAGCTAGCGGTAACAGCATGGCCTCGCGTACTTAAATGGGTGTCAGACTACAATTCTCATCGAGGTTCGACCGCAGCCGCCGAAATCAAGAAAGGCCACGGAAACGCAAGCGGCTGCGGGGGCGATCATCCGACGATCGGAGCGGAAACCGATCACCCCCGGCGAGGGCGTTCAGGCGGTCAGGAAGCGCAAGACTTCGGACCAATCGTTCGTCGACAGGGCGACGTCTTCGTAGTCGCCAGCTTCTTCGTCGTAGCGCGAAACGCAGAAGCGCTGGCTTCTGCCGGATTCGCGGTCGGCGTAGTTGGCGTAGTCGACATAGACTTTCAAGCTGCGCTCCTCGTTCTCGAATGAGGGAGCAGCGTCGATGTAGCTCGATGTATCGAAATACCCTTCGGGCAGGGGCGGCAGGGTTGCGATGTCGAAGTCGGGAAATTCGCGGCGCAGTCGTTCAAGGTTCATAAGGGAAGCAAGTGGAGGCTGGAGACCTGACATTTTACGTTGCTCCGTGTCAGTCGCCACGATGGCTCCCGAAACCGAGTTTGGAAATGACGTTTATGACTTTCCAGACAGAAGCCGTTACACGAAAATCTCGAACATGACAGGCAGAACTCTCAATCAATCAGAGCTCGACTTCTTCCATAACGAAGGGTACTTGCGATTGAGCGGTGCACATTCCAAGCGCTGTCTGACGCCGCTTCGGGAGCGCATTCTGCGAGAGCTATCGCGGCTCAAGGTCTGGGCCGGCGGAAAAAGTCTTGGCAGTTCACTGAACAATTTGTCGCCGTTTCAGCAGATCGCAAAGCTATCCTCGATGGTGAAGATAGCGGATCTGGATCAAACACTGAACACGGCGGAAATGCGCAACGCAATCGCTGACCTTACCGGCAGATCTCCGCAATCTGGCCAAGGCACGCAGCCCTTGCTGTCGCTGCCTCATCAAGGACCATGGTCTCTGGGCAGCCTGAACTGGCACGTTGACCTGGCTGCGAAATCCGGCGCTGAGATCCCCGGCATCCAGGTGTTCTATCTGATCGACGACGTTGTTGAACACGGGGGCGCAACTTTAGCGCTGGCCCGTTCTCATCGCGTGGCGGGTGTAGCGGCTGGGCGGCTTCGTGGATCGTTGAAATCGCCAGGGGATCTCGAAGCTGTTCTCAGCACGTCCGACACCAAGATCATCGAGATGTCGGGACGGGCTGGCGATGTTTTCTTGATGGATATGCGCGTGCTGCACACCCCATCCGTCAATTCGTCCAGCCGTATCAGGATGATGGCCACGACGCGTTTCGGTCTGCGCACAAGCAGATAGGGCCGGATCTGCTGGGAGTTGCGGATTCAACCGCTCGTCTTTTGCGCCGGCCAAGCCCGCGATCAACCGCAGCGAATCGCGGTCATGACGTCCTTATCATCCACGATCAAATTCAAGCGCGTAGCGTTGTACTCCATCGTGACCAATTGTCCCGGGCGCAGCATGCGCGCAGTGCTGCTGCCGCTGCGGGTACGCAGGTCTTCCATCACGGACGCAGTGGCTTTCTGGCCGATCTGGGATTGCAGCGAAGATGCGTCGCAGGTCTTGCCGCCGCCCATGGATGACGAAGAACCGTAGGACGACCCGCCATAGCTGGTTCCGGCGTCAGCAGCGGACGAGGAGCTGGAGGAGCTGGACGCTGCCGGCGCGCTGGATGAGCGCGGGGCGCCGGTGTTGGCGCACGCGGTCAGGCTGGCGACCAGCAGGAAAGGGATCAGCTTTCGGATCATGTAACGCTCCTTACAACAACACGTCTGAAAAAAGCCATGATAGACCAGCGCGGGCGCGCTGTGACCGACGCCGGGCAGGGCCGCAAGCGCCATTCCTGAGCGCGGCTTCGATGATCCAAATTTTGCATTGACACTAAAGTTTCATGGGAATATATTTCTGAAACCATAGTTTCATAGGCGGGATCATCATGACTTCGGTGTTGCAGGAGCGCATCCTCGCGCTGCAGGACAGCTTCACGGACAGCGAGCAGCGGTTGGCCAGCGTGACCCTGGAGTGCCTGGGCAATATCGCGGCCTATTCGGGCGCCGAGCTGGCGCAGAAGGCGGGCGTGTCCAAGGCGACGGCGGGGCGGTTCTTCCGGCGTCTGGGCTACGAGAACTTCAACGAGGTGCGGGCGCAGGCGCGCGACGAGGCCGACCGTGGGTCTCCGCTGTACGAGATGGCGGGCGTGCGTCCGCCGGACGCGACGGGGGATGCGTTGGCGGAGCATCTGGCCACGGACTTGCAGAACCTGGCGCAGACCTTCGAGCGCCTGGACAGCCGCGACGTGGAGCGGGCCATCGAGCTGTTCGCTGGCGCTCGCCGCATCTGCATTGCGGGCTTTCGCAATGGGCGGGTGCTGGCGCAGTACGCCTGGGCCTTGCTGACGCAGCTGCGCGACGGGGTCGCGCTGGTGCCGGGCGCGGGTTTGAACCTGGCGGAGGATCTGGCTGATCTGGGGCCTGACGACGTGCTGCTGGTGATGGATTTCCGGCGTCGCGTCACGCTGCTCAAGCCCATTGTCGAACATGCGAACCGGGTGGGCGCGAAGGTCGTGGTGTTGACCGATCCCACCGCCACCGAATTGCCCGCGCGCTCGGACCTGGTGTTGCGATGCGTGAACAGCGGCGCGGCCGTGTTCGATTCCTACGTCGCGGCCACCAGCGTCATCAATCATCTGTGCTCGGCCCTGGCCCGAAAACTCGGGGCGGCCGCGCGCGAACGTCTGCAGAACATAGAACGCCTGCACGAACACTACGGCGACTTGCATCGCTGAATTCCAAGAGGAGACTGACTTGAACCATCCCATTCCGAACGTCCGGCTGCAGTACGCGCCCAATCCGGCCTTCGAACCCGCCGCGCCTTACGGCCAACGGCAGCTGGACGTGCTGGGCGGTAAGGCCTATGCGCAGGCCGAGGCGCAGATCCGCCGCTGGCCGGGCTATCAGCCCACGCCGTTGCGCGATCTGTCGGGCCTGGCGCGCGCCGTGGGCGTGGCGGGCATCCGGTACAAGGACGAGGGCGGCCGCTTCGGGCTGGGCAGCTTCAAGGCCCTGGGCGGCGCCTATGCCGTCAGCCGCCAATTGCTGCGGGAATTGGCGGTCAAGCTGGGGCGCGACGATCTGTCGGTGGACGACTTGCTGTCCGGCCGCTACCGGGAGCTGACGCAGGCCATGACGGTGACCTGCGCGACGGACGGCAACCACGGACGTTCGGTGGCCTGGGGCGCGCAACGCTTCGGTTGCCAGTGCGTGATCTACATCCACGCGACGGTCAGCGAAGGCCGCAAGCGGGCGATCGAGCAATACGGCGCGCAGGTCGTGCGTACGCCGGGGAACTACGACGACTCGGTGCGCCAGGCGGCGCAAGACGCGGCGCGGCTGGGGCGATATGTGGTCTCGGATACGTCGTATCCCGGCTATATGGAGGTGCCCAAGGACGTGATGCAGGGGTACGCCGTGATGGCGGACGAGGCCTTGCGCCAGTTGCGCGAGGCGGGCGACGGCGAATTGCCGACGCACGTGTTCCTGCAGGGCGGCGTGGGCGGGCTGGCCGCCGCGGTCTGCGCGCATTTCTGGGAGCAATTGGGCGAGCGCCGTCCGCGTTTCATCGTGGTTGAGCCGGACAAGGCGGCCTGCCTGTACGAGAGCGCCCGCGCCGGCAAGCCGGTGGCGGTGCACGGCGATCTGGATACCGTAATGGCCGGGCTGGCCTGCGGGGAAGTGTCGCTGCTGGCGTGGGAGGTGCTGCATCCCGGTGCGCAGGCTTTCCTGACGGTTGACGACGAGGCGGCGCTGGAGACGGTGCGTTTGCTGGCAAGCGGCAAGTATGGCGACGCGCCCATCGTCGCGGGCGAGTCGGCCGTGGCGGGGCTGACCGGCTGCCTGGCGGCGCTGGCCGATCCGGCGGTGCGCGATGCGCTGGGCCTGGACGCTGACAGCCGCGTGCTGGTGTTCGGCAGCGAAGGGGCGACCGACCCGGAACTGTATCAACGCATCGTCGGCCGGAGCGCCGCCGAAGTCGAAGCCGAGGGCATGGCATGACTGGCGTCAGGCTTGAGGCCGGCCGCGAGGCCGTACGGATCGATGGCGCCCGCCTATTGCGCCGCATTGCCGATCTGGCGCAGGTCGGCGCCATCGAGGGCGGCGGCGTGTGCCGCCTGGCGCTGACGGACGCGGACCGGCAGGGACGCGACCTGGTGGTGCAGTGGATGCGCGAACTGGGCCTGACCGTGACGGTGGACGGCATCGGCAATGTGGTGGGCCTGCGGGCCGGGCGCAAGGCCGGTCCGCCCGTGATGACGGGGTCGCACATCGACACGGTGCGCACCGGCGGCCGCTATGACGGCAACCTGGGGGTGCTGGCGGGGCTGGAAGTGGTGGCGGCGTTGAACGACGCGGGCGTGGTCACTGAAAGGCCGATAGCGGTGGCGTTCTTCACCAACGAGGAAGGCGCGCGCTTTGCGCCGGACATGATGGGCAGCCTGGTGTTCCAGGGCGACCTGGCGCTGGAGGACGCGCTGGCCACGGTCGGCATAGACGGCACCTCGGTGGGTGAGAACCTGGCCCGCATCGGCTATGCCGGGACGGCCCCGGTAGGCAATAACCAGGTGCATGCCTTTGTCGAACTGCATGTGGAGCAGGGGCCGGTGCTGGAACATGAGGGCTACACCATCGGCGCGGTGACGGGCGTGCAGGGCATCCACTGGATCGAGTTCACCGTGCGCGGGGTGTCCAACCATGCCGGCACCACGCCGATGGCGTTGCGCCATGACGCCGGCATCGTGGCGGCGCGCATCGCGTGCTTTGCGCGGGATCTGACCGTCGAGTTGGGGGCGGGCCAGTTGGCGACTGTGGGGCAGGTGAATCTGTTTCCCAACCTGATCAACGTCATCCCCAACCGCGCGACCTTCACGCTGGACCTGCGCAACACCGACGGCGCGGCCTTGCAGGAGGCGATTGCACGCTGCATGACGTATGCGGCGCAGGTTGCCGCGGATGAAGGGGTGGAGCTGAGCCATCGGGTGCTGGCCGATTTTGCGCCGGTGGCGTTCGACGAGGCCATCGTCGGCCGGGTCGAGGACATCGCGCGCAGCCGCGGGCACCGCGTGCGGCGGCTGCCCAGCGGCGCCGGGCACGATGCCCAGATGCTGGCGCGCATGTGCCCGACGGGCATGGTGTTCGTGCCCAGCGTGGGCGGGCTGTCGCACAACGTCGCCGAATTCACGCAGGACCAGGATATCGAGGCGGGCGCCGGCGTGTTGCTGGAACTGATGCTCGAACTCGCAGAACAATGAAACCGTAGGAGACTGAACATGTCACGCATCATCAATGTCGCGGCCGCGCAGTTGGGGCCGATCCAGCGCAGCGACACGCGTCGCGACGTCGTCGAGCGCCTGCTCGCGCATCTGCGCCAGGCCCATGCCATGGGCTGCCAGCTGGTGGTTTTCCCGGAGCTGGCGCTGACGACTTTCTTTCCGCGCTGGTACATGGAAGATCCGGCCGAGATCGACGCGTTCTATGAAAGCGAGATGCCCGGTCCGCAGACCCGGGTGCTGTTCGAGACCGCGCGCAAGCTTGGCATAGGCTTTTACCTGGGCTATGCGGAGCTGGCGGTGGAGCAGGGCGTCAAGCGCCGCTTCAACACGTCGATCCTGGTGAACCAGAACGGCGACATCATCGGCAAGTACCGCAAGGTGCATTTGCCCGGGCATGCCGAGCACGAGCCGTGGCGCGCTTTCCAGCACCTGGAAAAGCACTACTTCGAGCCGGGCGACTCGTTCGACGTCTGGCGCGGCTTTGGCGGCGTGATGGGCATGGCCCTGTGCAATGACCGCCGCTGGTCCGAGACCTATCGGGTCATGGGCTTGCAAGGCGCGGAAATGATCCTGCTGGGCTACAACACGCCGGTGCACAACCCGCCGGCGCCCGAGCACGACGACCTGTCCATGTTCCACAACCATCTGGTGATGCAGGCGGGCGCCTATCAGAACGGTACCTGGGTGGTGGGCGTGGCCAAGGCCGGCAAGGAAGAGGGCTGCGAGATGATAGGCGGCAGCTGCATCATCGCGCCGTCGGGCGAGATCGTCGCCGCCTGCTCGACCAAGGGCGATGAGTTGGCGATCGCGCGCTGCGACCTGGACCTGTGCCTGTCCTACAAGAGCACGACTTTCAATTTCGACCGCCACCGGCGTCCCGAGGCTTACGGCCTGATCACGGAACGCAGAGGCGCGGTGGAACCTGCGCCGGAGGCGGCGGTAACCGCCTGACCTGCGGCGCGGCCAGCGCGGACGGTCGATAGACCGTCCGCATAACCGGCCCGGACGTTCCCTTCCCATAAAAAACAGCATGCGGGCGCCCCGAGCGCCTGCAGGGGAGCGTTCGGCCTAAAAAAACACAGACCCCAAGGTGAAAATATGGACCAGTCAGTCGAGAGCATTGCGGCGCCTCCGGTTGCCGCAGACAAGGATCCCCTGGCGGCGCGGGATGATGCGCTGTATCGGAAGGTGGCGTGGCGGCTGCTGCCGTTCTTGATGGTGTGCTACATCGCGGCGTTCCTGGACCGCGTGAACGTCGGCTTTGCCAAGCTGCAGATGCTGGACGATCTGAAGTTCAGCGAAACCGTGTACGGCCTGGGCGCGGGCATTTTCTTCATCGGCTATTTCCTGTTCGAGGTGCCGAGCAATGTGCTGATGCACCGCATCGGCGCGAAGAAGACGCTGGCGCGCATCATGATTCTGTGGGGCATCATCTCGGCCGCCATGGCCCTGACGCAGACGCCGACGCAGTTCTACATCCTGCGCTTCTTGCTGGGGGCGGCCGAGGCCGGGTTCTATCCCGGCATCATCCTGTACCTGACCTATTGGTTTCCGTCGAACCGGCGCGGGCAGATCGTGGCGGTGTTCATGACGGCGGTGCCGTTTGCCGGCATCCTGGGCGGGCCGCTGTCGGGCTGGGTGATGGAGGCGTTCCATGACACGCACGGCATGGCCGGCTGGCAGTGGATGTTCATCATCGAGGCGATTCCTTCGGTGCTGCTGGGCCTGGCGGTGTTCTGGTACCTGGATGACCGTATCGACGACGCGCGCTGGCTGTCGCCCGCGGAGAAGTCGCGGCTGGGCCAGAACCTGCAGAGCGAGAAGACCGCCAAGACCGAGCACGTGTCCATGCTGACCTTGCTCAAGGACAGGCGCGTCGTGCATATGGCGCTGATCTGCTATTGCACGGTGTCCAGCTTGTCGGGCCTGGCGTTCTGGATTCCGTCGGTGATCCGTTCGACCGGCGTGGTGTCGCTGCTGGACATCGGCCTGTTGACGGCGGTGCCGAACGTCTGCGCGGTGATCTCGATGGTGCTGGTGTGCCGCCATTCGGACGCGGTGCGGGAGCGCCGCTGGCACATGATCGTGCCGTTTCTGGTGGGCGGGACGGGCCTGGCGCTGAGCACGCTGTTCAGCCATAACCCGATGCTGGCCGTGGCCATGCTGTCGGTGGCGGCCGCCGGCTGCATGGTGTGCTCGCCCTTGTTCTGGAGCCTGCCGACGGCGTTCCTGGAAGGCAAGAGCGCGGCGGCGGGCATAGCCGGGATCAATTCCTTCGCCGGCTTGGCGGCCTTTGTCAGCCCGTATGCGATCGGCTGGATCAAGGACCTGACAGGCTCGACGGATTGGGGCATGTACTTCCTGGCCAGCTTCACGCTGATCGGGGCGGTGCTGGTGTACCGCGTGCCGAAGAGCCTGGTCAACCGCTAGGCGGCTTCTCTACATCGGCGGGCGCGCCGCGCCCGCCACTTTCAGACAGGAATGATGATGACTCTGGACGTAGTTGCGTTGACCCAGGCCATGGTGCGTATTCCCAGCCTTTCCGGCAAGGAAGGCGAGATGGCGGCGCTGATGGCCGCGACGATGCGCGAGGCGGGTTTCAGTTCGGTCACGACCGATGGCAATGGCTCGGTGCTGGGCCTGATCGGCCCCGCGGACGCGGACGTGGCCTTGCTGTTCGACGGACACATGGACGTGGTGCCGGTGGCGGGCGACTGGCGCTTCGATCCGTTCGGCGCCGAGATCCGGGATGGCCGGCTGTATGGGCGCGGCAGCACCGACATGAAGGGCGGCATCGCCGCGGCGATCTGCGGCGTGGCGGAGGCGGCGCGGGACGGCTTGAAGCGCCGCGTGGCGGTGTCGGCCAGCGTGCTGGAGGAAGTCATCGAAGGGCATGCGCTGGCTTCGGTGCTGGACATCTGCACGCCGCAGGCGGTCGTCATCTGCGAGCCCTCCAAGCTGCAGATCAAGGCCGGCCAGAAGGGGCGGGTGGAACTGCTGCTGACTTTCCACGGCAAGCCGGCGCACGCGGCGACACCGCATATCGGTGTCAATCCCCTGCATGCGGCGGCCCGGGCGCTGAACGCGCTGGAGAGCCTGTCGCTGCCGCATGACGAGGTGCTGGGCCAGGCGCTGCTGGTGCCGACGGACATCGTGTCGCATCCCTATCCGTCGATCTCCATGATTCCGATTTCGACGACGATACGCTTTGACCGGCGTACCGTGTCGGGCGAACGCCTGGAGGATGTGCTGGCGCAGATCCGCGCGCATCTGGCGGCCCATGGCTTGTCCGATTTCACCCTGCAGGTCAGCGAGGATCAAGTGGCGACCTATACCGGGCAGCACGCCACGCCGCCGCGCTGGTTGCCGGGTTGGCGTTGCGATGCGGAGGCCGGGTTATTGCAGGCTGCGCGCGCGGCCGTCAGCGCCAGCGGCCGGGATCCGGTGGTGGGCAGTTGGGCGTTCTGCACCAATGGCTCGGAATCGGCGGGACGTCGCGGCATTCCGACGATAGGGTTGGGGCCGGGCAACGAGGAAGACGCGCACACGATCGACGAGTCCATCGCGTTGGAGCAGCTGGAAGGCGCGCGCGACATCTACCGGAATCTGGTGCGCGCCGTCTGCGGTTAGGGCGTTTGCATGCCGGGCAGGCGCGCCAGCCGGTCATTGAGGAAGTCGATCAATAGCCGTGCCCGCAGCGACTGGTAGCGGCGCGACGGGTAGATGAGGAAAGCCTCCTGCGGCGTGGCGCTCCATTTGGGCAGGACGCGCAGCAGTTCACCGCTGGCGATCAGGTCCTGCACCAGCCACGCAGGGCAGAGTCCGATGCCGGCGCCCATGGCCAGGCTTTCGCGGATGGCCAGGGCGTTGTTGACACGGAAGCGCCCTTGGGTCTGGACCGTGGCGAGGGTGGCGCCCTGGTGCAGTTCCAGGGTGTCGCCGGCAGCCAGCCAGGCAAAGCGCACGTACTCGTGCGCGGCCAGATCGCGGGGCGCGCGGGGCTTGCCGCGCTGTGCCAGGTAGGAGGGGGCGGCCACCAGGTAGCGCGGCGACATGGCCGCCTTGCGGGCGATGGCGTTGGGCGGCAGGTTGCCGCCCAGGCGCAGCGCCACGTCCACGCCTTCTTCCACCAGGTCCACGAACCGGTCGTTCAGGATCAGTTCCACCTGGATGTCGGGATATTCGTCCAGGAATTCGCGCACCAGCGCGTTCAGACGGAACTGGCCCAGCGCCACGGGCGCGTTGATGCGCAGGAAACCGGCGGGCTTTTCGGTCTGGCCGCGGGCGTCGGCGACGGCCTCGGAGTATTCCTCCAGCACGCGGGTGGCGCGTTCGTAGAAGCGTTTGCCTTGTTCGGTGGGCACGACGCGCGTGGTGCTGCGTTCCAGCAGCCGCACGTTCAGGTCCTTTTCCAGCGCGGCGACGATCTTGCTCAGGGCAGGCTGGCTCAGCGCTTGTTCGCGGGCGACGGCCGACAGGGTGCCCAGCTCCACGGCGCGGACGAAGGCCCGCATGGCGCGCAGGGTGTCCATAGTCATTCCTTTTTGGAAGAAGTGGTATGCAGTTTAGGGTTCTACCGGTGGAATTGGGAAGAACCTATCGTGACGTCACTTTCTCTTTTTCTGGAGTCGTCATGAATCGCTTCAATCTTCATTCCCTGGTTTCGGCCGTTGCGTTGGCCGGCGGCCTTGCGGTCCTGGCCCCGTCCGCCGCCATCGCGGCGCGGCCTTCTGTTCAAGCCGATGCCGCGCGTTCCAACTGGGTCGGTTCCTGGTTCGCCAGCCCGCAACCGCTGTGGGAGGATTCCTTCGTGCTGCCCACGGAAATGCCGGCCGAATTGCGCGGCCAGACTCTGCGCCAGACCTTGATGCTCAGCGTGGGCGGACCGCGCTTGCGGGTGGTGTTGTCCAACCGCTATGGCACGCAGCCCCTGGAGATCGGGGCGGCCAGCGTGGCGCTGGCCTCGGGCCAGTCCAAGATCCGTCCGGCATCCAGCCGCGGGCTGGCCTTTGGCGGGCGGCCGAGCGTGACGGTGGCGCCGGGGGCGCAAGTGGTCAGCGATCCGGTGGACCTGCCGGTATCCGCGCTGGCGGAACTGGCCGTCAGCCTTTACTTCCCCCAGGCGACGCCGGTGACCACCTTCCATTGGGGCGCGCAGCAGACCGGCGCCCTGGTCCGGGGCGATGCCACGGCGGCGGCGGAGCTGCCTGATGCGCAGGCACTGCAAGGCCGGGCCTTCCTGGCTGGGATCTGGGTCGAAAGCCCGTCGCGCGCGCCGGTGGTGGTGGCGTTTGGGGATTCCCTGACCGATGGCAACGGCTCGACGCCGGGGGCCAACCGCCGCTGGCCGGATTTCCTGGCGCGCCGCCTGGCCCCGCAGGGCATGGGCGTGGCCAATGCGGGCATTTCGGGCGCGCGGGTCTGGGGCGACAAGATGGGGGTGAACGCGATGGCGCGTTTCGATGCCGACGTGCTGTCGCAGCCGGGCGTGCGCACGGTGGTGATGATGATGGGCATCAATGACATCGGCTGGCCGGACAGCGGCTTCGCGCCGGACGACGCGCCCATGACGGCAGCCAGATTGACCGAGGGCTACCGGCAGCTGGCGGAGGCTGCCCGCCTGCGCGGCGTGCGCATCGTGGGCGGCACCATTGCGCCGTATGAAGGTTCGCTGCATGGCACGCCGTTGTCGGGCCACTACAACCCGGCCAAGGACGTGGTGCGGCGGGAGGTGAACCGCTGGATCCGCGAAAGCGGCGTGTTCGACGCGGTGGTGGATTTTGACGCGGTGCTGCGCGATCCGGCGCATCCGGCGCGGCTGCTGCCCGCGTATGACTCGGGCGACAACCTGCATCCCAACGATGCCGGCTACCAGGCCATGGCGCAGGCCTTGGATATGGCCACGCTGTTCGGCGATTGAGAAGCGTCCGGGACGGTTAGTGGAAATTGCGGCTCTGGGTGTTCAAGTCGCCCAGCAGCTCGGACAGGTCCACCAGCCGTTGCGCGATCAGGTGGCGCACGCCGTCCACGCTTTGCCAGGACCCGTAGACGCCCAGCAGCGAGGCCCCCAGCAATTCGCGGCGCTGGCGTTCGATGAGTTCCGTGCGCACGACCACGTTGACGGGACCGGTCTCGTCTTCCAGCGTGACGAAGATCACCCCCTTGGCAGTCTGCGGGCGCTGGCGCACGGTGACGATGCCGCAGGCGCGCGCGACGCGCTTGTCGGGGTAGCCGTTGAGCACCGAGGCGGGCTGGAAGTTGCGCGCCGCGAGCTGGGGGCGCAGCAAGGCCACGGGGTGGCTGCGCAGCGTCAGGCCCACGCTGCGGTAGTCGGCCGCCACGGTCTGGCCTTCGGAAGGGGCGGACAATTGCGGCGCCTGGGTTTCCTGGATGGCGGCGTCGCGCAGCAGGTCGCGGCTCTGCACGCTGGCGGCGGCTTCCCAGCTGGCCTGGCGGCGATGGCCGGCCAGGGTGCGCAGGGCGTCGCCGGCCGCCAGCGCGTTGAGGTCATGGCGGGTGAGCGCGGCGCGGCGGGCCAGGTCGCCGGTGTCGGCAAAGGGCGCGGCGGCGCGCGCGTCTTCGATGCGCCGGGCGGCGTCCTCGCGCATGCCCTGGATCAGGCTCAGCCCCAGCCTGACGGCGGGGCGGGAGCCGTCGGTGGCGGGCGCGTGCGGATGCGCGGTCCGGCGGGCGCCGGGGTGGCCCTCGGGCAGGGTTTCCAGGGCCGAGTCCCAGCCGCTGACCGTCACGTCCGGCGGCAGCACGCAAACGCCGTGGCGGCGGGCGTCCTGCACCAGTTGCGCGGGGGCGTAGAAGCCCATGGGCTGGGAGTTGAGCAGGGCGGCCAGGAAGGCTTCGGGCTCGTGCCGCTTGAGCCACGAACTGGCGTACGCCAGCAGCGCGAAGCTGGCGGCATGGCTTTCGGGGAAACCGTATTCGCCGAAGCCTTCGATCTGGCGGAACAGCGCCTCGGCGAAATCCAGTTTGTAGCCGTGGGCCAGCAGGCCGCCGACCAGCTTGGTACGGTACTTGTCCACGCCGCCCTTGCGCTTCCAGGCTGCCATGGAGCGGCGCAACTGGTCGGATTCGCCCGGTGTGAAGCCCGCGGCCACCACGGCGATCTGCATGACCTGTTCCTGGAAGATGGGCACGCCCATGGTGCGGCTGAGCACGCCGCGCACTTTTTCGCTGGGATAGGTTTCGGGCTCCTTGCCCTGGCGGCGGCGCAGGTAGGGATGGACCATGCCGCCCTGGATCGGGCCTGGGCGCACGATGGCCACCTGCACCACCAGGTCGTAGTATTCGCGCGGACGCAGGCGCGGCAGCATGGTCATCTGGGCGCGGGATTCGATCTGGAACACGCCTACGGTGTCGGCGTCGCAGATCATGTCGTAGGTGGGCGCGTCGCTGGGGGGAATGTCCTGCAGCCGCAAGGGCTGGCCGCGGCGCTGGCCGGCCAGTTCCAGCGTGCGACGCAGTGCCGACAGCATGCCCAGCGCCAGCACGTCCACTTTCAGCAGGCCCAGCGCGTCCAGGTCGTCCTTGTCCCATTGCACGACGCTGCGGTCCGCCATGGCGGCGTTTTCGATGGGCACCAGGCGCGACAGCTTGCCGCGTGAAATCACGAAGCCGCCGGGATGCTGCGACAGGTGGCGCGGAAAGCCCATCAGGGTCTGCGCCAGCGCCGCCCACTGCCGCGCCACCTGCGATTCGGGGTCCAGTCCGCAGGCGCCCAGCGTGCGCAGCATTTCTTTCTTGCCGTCCCACCATTGGTGGGCGCGCGCCACGGCGTCGATGACGCCCGCGTCCACGCCCAGCGCGCAGCCGGTATCGCGCAGCACGCTGCGCGGCCGGTAGGAAATGACCACGGCGGTGAGCGCGGCGCGTTCGCGGCCGTATTTGCGGTAGATGTACTGGATGACTTCTTCGCGGCGCTGGTGCTCGAAGTCCACGTCGATGTCGGGCGGCTCGTTGCGTTCCTTGCTGATGAAGCGTTCGAACAGGTTGTTGCCGCGCACCGGATCCACTTCGGTGATGCCCAGGCAGTAGCAGACCGCGGAGTTGGCGGCGGACCCGCGGCCCTGGCACAGAATGCCTTCGCCGCGGGCGTACTGGACGATGTCGTAGACCGTGAGGAAATAGGCTTCGTAGTGCAGGTCGGTGATCAGGGCCAGCTCTTTTTCGATCTGCGTGGTGACGCTGTCCGGCGTGCCGGACGGAAAGCGGCGGGCGGCCCCGGCCAGGGTTTCCTGGCGCAGATAGGTGGCCGGCGTGTGGCCGCGCGGAATGATCTCGTCCGGGTATTCGTAGCGCAGCTCGTCCAATGAGAAGGCGCAGCGGCGGGCTATGGCCAGCGTCTGGGCCAGCGCTTGCGGCGGGTACAGGTTGGCCAGGCGCATGCGCGTGCGCAGGTGCTGTTCGGCGTTGCCGGACAGTTCGTAGCCGCACTGCGATACGGGCTGGCGGGTGCGGATGCCGGTCAGCGTGTCGTGCAGCGGTTTGCGCGAGCGCAGGTGCATCTGCACCTGGCCCAGCGCCACGATGGGCAGTTCCGCGGCCTGCGCGGCGTGTTCGACCGCGGCGCGGTGCAGGTCGTCGCGCGAGCGGTGCAGCAGGGTCAGTCCGACCCAGGCGCGGTGGGGGAAGACGCGCGCCAGCCAGCGCGCCTGCTCGGCCATGCGGTCGGCGTCGGTGCCGTAGGCGGGGCTCAGGATGGCCAGGCATTCGGGCAGGTGGCGCAGATGGGCGTGGCCCGCGGGCGGGTGGGTAAGGTCTTCGGGCGCCAGCTGGTATTCGCCCTTGGGGGCGCGGGTGCGGGCCAGGGTGATCAGTTCGGACAGGTTGCCGTAGCCCTCGCGCGTCTGCGCCAGCAGGGTCAGGCCCAGCGGCGCGGCGTCGGGCGCGGCGCGCAGCTGGAAGGTGGCGCCGATGATGAGCGGCAGCTTGCGGGTCTTGGCTTCCACGTGGGCGCGGACCACGCCCGCCAGCGAGCATTCGTCGGTGATGGCGAGCGCGGCGTAGCCCAGCTCGGCGGCGCGCTCGACCAGTTCCTCGGGGTGCGAAGCGCCCTGCAGGAAAGAGAAATTGGACTGGCATTGCAGCTCGGCGTAGCCGGGCAACTGCGCCAGGAGGCGGGGGGTGTCGTCGTCGTCCATGCGCATGACGCTTCAGGCGTAGAGCCCATGCAGGAACCAGCGGGCGTGCTCGTCGTCGCGCTCGCGGTAGATCCAGTAGCGCGCGGCGGCGGCGTCCTCGGCGACGAAGTAGTCGCGCACCGTCAGGGCCGGGTCCCACCAGCCGCTTTCGATGCGTTCGGGGCCGCGCATCAGGCGCAGCGCCTGGCCGCCGTATTGCGGCCGGTGGCCGGAAAGCTTCAAGGGGAGCGGCGGGTCCAGCAGCCAGAAGGGGCGGTCCAGCAGGGCGGGCAGGGGCGCGGGACGTTGGGGCGGCGACAGCGCGTCGCCCCAGGCGTTGGCGGCCTCGGGGCGGTGGTCGGGAACCGGGTGGGCGTGGCGCACCTGGTCGCGGCCCAGCCGGGCCACCAGCAGGTCCAGCAGCCGGGCATGGTCGGCGGGCGTGCCGCCGGGCTCGGGGAACAGGGTGGTGCTGGCGGCGGGCTGTTCCACCGTGTCGGGCGCCAACAGCGCCACGGCGATCACGGGCGCTTCCAGCGTGAAGCGGGCCAGCTTTTCCCGCAGCAGGTGGAGGATCTGCGGCGCCTGCCAGACCGGCTGGGCCAGGGCCAGTTCCAGTTCGGTGGGTGGCCGGGCGTGGCGGCCGCGTTCGTGTTCCATGCTGAGCACCACGCGGCGCACCGCCAGTTGCCGGGCGCTGAGCCAGCCGCCCAGCTGTTCGGCCAGCCGGCGCGCCACCGCCAGCACCGCGTCGGTGTGTTCGACGTAGTCGGTGAGTTCGATGCGGCGCGAGAATTGGTGCGGCGGCTCGATCCAGCGGTGGAGCTCGGGCGCCAGGCCGTAGGCGGCGTCCAGGGCCTGCAGCAGTTCGGGCGCGCTGCGCCGCTGCAGGCCCGCGCGCGGCAGGGCGCGCAGGTCCGCCAGGGTATGGCAGCCGATGTCGTCGAGCCAGTCGCGGCGGGCCTGCGCCTGCGGCAGCAGGGCCAGCGGCAGTGCGTCCAGCCGCCGGGTCAGCGTGGGCAGCGTCAGGGTGCGCCGGGGTGTGCGCCGGCCGGGGCTGCGCGCCAGCAGCCAGGCGCCGGCGGCGGTCGGCGCCATGCCTAGCGAGACGCGCAGGTCCAGGGCGCGCAAGGTGGCGGCGACCCGCCGGTGCAGCGCCTTCGGACCGCGGAAGAGCATCAGGCTGGCGCTTACGTTCAGCAGCAACGTGTCGCCGTCGGCCAGGGCGATTTCGGGCGTGTATTGCAGCAGCGCCAGCGCCGCGCCCTGCAAGGCTTCGGACTCGGCCAGGACATCGCGGGGCAGCAGCTCGACCTCGGGGGCGATGGCGGCCGCGCCCGCGCGGCGCATGCCCGGCTTGACGCCGGCGCGGCGGGCGGCGGGCGTCAGGGCGGCGACGCGTTCCTGTTCCAGGACCGCGAACGCCTGCCCCTCAAGCGGCCAGTGCGGGCGCAGTGCGTCCAGCGGCAGGCAGCGCAGGAAGGCGGCGATCCAGAGGCGCATGGCGGGGAGAAACAGGTGTGGTGGCGCCCGGTTCCAGGCCCACGTATAGCGGCGTATCGCAGGCGGGCCCGCGGCGCTTCAGGATGTGGACGGACAAGCCGCCCGCGGCCGGCGCGAGCGCCAGCCGCAAGGGCGCGGGCGTGGCGTTTTGCGCCGCGCTGCTGGGGCGCACCGCGATGAACAGCAGGTCGCTGGCCTGGGCGGCCAGGTGCAGGCGGCGCAGGGATTCGGGGCGCACATGGGGCAGCCAGCAGATCAGGGCGCCGCAGCTGCCGTTCTTCAGGATCTGTTCGGCGGCCCAGAGCGCGTCCACGGGTTTTTCCGGCGCCACCCAGAGCAATTGGCGCGGATCCAGCCGCCAGCTCATCCAGCTGGCGATGTGGGGCGCGTGCGGCGGCTGCACCAGCGCGATGGCGCGGCGGGTTTCCAGCTGGGCCAGCGCCGGACGCAGCAGGCGGATTTCGCCGATGCCGGGGTGCGGCACCAGCAGTTCGGTCAGCGAACCCAGCGGCCAGCCGCCGTCCGGCAGCTCGGGCGAAAGCGCGGCATGCCCGGTGGGCAGGGTGCGGGCGGCGCCTTGAGCCAACTGGGTGGCGCGCCACAACGCGGGATGGATACGTTCTGGGGACTGCATGGCGATCGGTTCCGGCTTGCGGGGACCCGGGGTAGTGGCCGATGCGTCATTATAGCTGTATATATATACAGTATTTAAAAGGGGCAGAGCGCGCCGCGAATAGTTTTGCGCCGGTAACGCGGCAGCCCAAAAGAAAACCCGCCCGTACACCTTTCGATGCAGAGGAGCGGGCCGTGTTGAACGCGATTTTAGCCGCTTCAGGCAGGCGGATCGCAATCAAGCGCGGGCGTTCTGCGCAGTAGATACCGAGGCCTCCACACCCGCCGTGCGATCCAGATCCAACCCATAAAACCGCATATCCTCGTACCGGATCCAGTGCGACTTGCGCACCAGCCGGTGGCCGATCCACAAGGCCAGGAACAGCGGGATCGCCAGGTAGGTGGAGATCACGCCGATCCAGTCGATGCGGTCTTGCAGGAAGGCCTGGTAGTTCTGGCCCAGCGTGACCGCCAGGCACAGGACGAAGGCCAGCAGCGGGCCGAAGGGGAACAGGCCGGCCTTGTAGGGCAGGTCGGCGGTGTCGTAGCCGTGCTTCACATAGCCCTGGCGGAAGCGGTAATGGCTGACCGCGATGCTCAGCCAGACGATGAATTCGGTCATGCCGGCGAAGTTCAGCAGCCAGATGTAGACGGCCTTGGGGCTGTACACCAGGCTGAACAGGCACAGGCAGGCCAGCAGCGCGGTGGCCATCAGCGCGTACAGCGGCACGCCGCCGCGGGTGACGCGCCGGAACAGGGCGGGCGCCTGGCCCTCCACCGCCATGTTGAACAGCATCCGCGTCGCCGCGTACATGCCGGAATTGCCGGCCGACAGCACCGAGGTCAGGATCACGGCGTTCATCACGGTAGCCGCCGACAGCAGCCCCGCGTGCTGGAACACCAGCGTGAAGGGGCTGACCGCGATGTCTTCCACTTCGTTGCGCAGCAGCTGCGGGTCGGTATAGGGCAGCAGCAGGCCGATGATCAGGATGGCCAGCACGTAGAACAGCAGGATGCGCCAGAACACGTGGTTGATCGCGCGCGGCACGTTGCGGCGGGGATTCTCGGATTCGCCGGCGGCCACGGCCACCAGTTCGGTGCCCTGGAACGAATAGGCCACCACCATCGCCACGCCCACCCAGGTGGCCGCATTGCCCACGAAGGGCGCGTCGCCGACCGACCAGTTGACCAGGCCCACGGGCGTGCCGCTGTGGATGATGCCCACCAGCATCGCCAGCCCGACGCCGATGAAGCACAGCACGGCCACGACCTTGATGATGGCGAACCAGTACTCGGCTTCGCCGAAGCTGCGCGCCGAGAAGGCATTCAGCCCGAAGGTCAGGGCCAGGAAGGCCACGCTCCATATCCAGCCGGGCGTATCGGGGAACCAATAGGCCATGACCAGTTGCGCGGCCACCACGTCCACCGCCACCACCGTGGCCCAGCTGATCCAGAAGTTCCAGCCCAGCGCGAAGCCGAAGCCGCCGTCGACGTAGCGCGAGGCATAGGTGCAGAAGGAACCCGATACCGGCATGAAGGTGGCCAGTTCGCCCAGGCTGGTCATGATGAAGTAGACCATCAGGCCGATGGCCAGGTAGACCAGCAGCGCGCCGCCCGGGCCGGCCTGGGCGATGGCGGCGCCGGAGGCCACGAACAGGCCGGTGCCGATGGCCCCGCCCAACGCTATCATCGTGAGGTGGCGCGCCTTGAGCACGCGATGCAGCTGGTTCTGGCCGGCAGGCGTGGCGCCGGATTCTGTTGTCGGAGTTTGCATTACTGGGGTAGGAAGTTGCCGCGGCGGCGGACCATCAGGCACGGGCGTGCGGGCCTGCCCGCCAGGCAATGCCGCGCAAGCCAGCCGGTCCGTGGCGGTGCGGCAAAGGTTGCTTCAAGGCGCGCATTTTACAATGCGGCTATTCCGGGGCCGTTCGGCGGCCCCAGCCAGCACGGAGCAGTTTCATGGCGTCTTCCACTTCTATCGAGTTTCTTCCCAACGCCGGCGTCGACGTGCGCCAGCTGTTTATCCTGCTGCACGGCGTGGGCGGCACCCCCGACGACATGGAGCCGTTGGCAAAAGCGGTGCGCGCGGCGTTCCCCAGCGCGGCGGTGCTGGTGCCCCAGGGGTTCGAGCCCTACGACGGCGGCGGCGACGGCCGGCAGTGGTTCTCGGTGCGCGGCGTGACCGAGGAAAACCGCCCGGAACGCGTGGCGCGGGCCTTGCCGCCCCTGGAAAACTATGTGCGCGAGGCGCAGGCGCGTTTCGGCCTGCTGCAGTCGGACACGGCGCTGGCGGGCTTTTCGCAGGGCGCCATCATGGCGCTGGAACTGGTGCAGGCGCACGACGGCATCGCCGGCCGCGTCATCGCCTTCTCGGGCCGCTACGCCCAGATGCCCAAGCTCGCGCCGCAGTTCACCACGCTGCACCTGCTGCACGGCGCCGCCGATCCGATCATGAACGTGGAGCTCATCCAGGCCGCCCAGGCGCGCCTGACCGAGCTGCACGGCGACTCGACCATCGACATCGCGACCCAGGTGGGGCACGCATTGCACCCGGCGCTGATCGAGCGCGCCATCGTGCGCTTGAAGACCTGCGTGCCGTTGCGCAGCTGGGAGGCCGCGCTGGGTCTTAACCAGACGCCGCCCGACGGCACCCCGGTGCATTGATCATTTTTCCCAGCCGCCGCCCAGCGCCAGGAACAGCGCGATCTGGTCGCTGCTGAGGTCGGCCTGCGAAGCCGCCAGCGCGCTTTCGTTGCTGGCCAGCGTGCGCTCGGCATCCAGCACGGTCAGGTAGTCGGTCTTGCCGTACTGGAACAGGCGGCTTGCCTGCGAGGCGGCCTCGGCGCTCTGGTCGCGCGCGGCGCGCAAGGCGGTGTCGCGATCCAGTTGGCGCGCGTAGACCACCAGCGCGCTCTCCGTTTCCCGCAGGGCATTCAGCACGGTGGCGTCGAAACGCGCCGCCGCGGCCTTGGTGCTGGCCTGCGCCTCGGCGATGCGGGCCTGCGCGGCGCCGGTGTTGGGTATGGTCCAGGAGATCAGCGGACCGACGCTCCAGCTGAAGGTGCCGCGGTCGCCGAACATGGCGGCCGGGCCGCCCGAGGCCGCCGACAAGCCCAGCGAGATCTTCGGATACAGGTCCGCAGTAGCCACGCCGATGCGCGCGGTGGCTGCGGCCAGGGTGCGTTCGGCCTGGCGGATGTCGGGACGGCGGCGCAGCAGTTCGGCGCCGTCGCCCACGGGGATGGTTTCGGTCAGGCGCGGAGCCTGGGCGCATTGCAGCAGCGCGGGCGGGATTTCGCCCGGCGTCTGGCCGGTCAGCGCCGCCAGGCGGTACAGCGCGGTGCGCTGCTGGGCCTGGAACGGCGGCAGGTTGGCCTGCAGCTGTTCAAGCTGGCTGCGGGCGCGGGTCACGTCCAGCGTGGTGCCGCGGCCGGCGCGTTGCAGCCGGTCCACCGCGTCCAGCGATTGCTTCTGCACCTGCACCGAATGCTGGGCCGAAGCCAGCTGCATGCCGGCCGCGCACATATTGGCGTAGGCCCGGGCGGTCTCGGCGGCCACGGTGACGCGGGTGGCGTCATAGGCGGCCTGCGCGGCCTGCTCGTCGCCGCTGGCCGCTTCCACGGCGCGGCGGATCTGGCCGAACAGGTCCAGCTGGTATGCCACGCTGGCGCCCATGGAGTAGGACCAGCGGTTGGGCGGATCGATGCCGGGCTGCAGTTCCTGCAGGCCGGACACGTGGCCGAAAGTGGGCGAGGCATTGACGCCGATGGACGGCTGCTGCTGCGCCTGCGCTTCGCGCACGGCGGCCTGGGCGCGTTCCAGGTTGGCGCTGGCCACGCGCAGGTCGGTGTTGGCGGCCAGGGCTTTTTCCACCAGACCATCCAGCACGGGATCGTCGTACAGGCGCCACCAGTGGCCAGGCACCGCATCCTGCCGGAACGCCGCCTCGCGCGCCTGCGTGAAGGGCGCCTGCGCGCTCTGCCGCTCGGCCGCCGATCCGGCGGGCACCTGGTAGTCCGGGCCCACGGCGGCGCATCCGGCCAGCGCAAGGGCCAGCGTAAGAGGCAGGAGGTATCTGGTGTTCATGGCGGTTACGGCTGTGCGTCGATAAGAGAGTAGGGGTGGAAGAAAGGAACGATCAGGACGGCTGGCGCGCCTCGGCCTGCGACTGGGCCGGGCCGGAATCCACCGACACGGTGGCGGTTTGTCCCGCCACCAGGCGCACGCCTGCGGGCACGTCGTCGATCTTCACGCGCACCGGGATGCGCTGCGCCAGGCGGACCCAGTTGAACGTGGGATTGACGTTGGGCAGCAGGTTGGCGCCGGTGCTGCGGTCGCGGTCGGCGATGCCCATGGCAATGCTCTCCACGTGGCCGCGGATATGGTGCGAGTCGCCCATCAGCGTCACGGTGACGGCGTCGCCTTCGTGGATGCCAGGCAGCTTGGTTTCCTCGAAATAGCCTTCGACGTAGAACGAACTGGAATCCACCAGCGCCATCACGCCGCGGCCAGCGGTGGCGTAGGAACCCGCGCGCAGGTCCAGGTTGGTGATGCGGCCGTCATTCACCGCCAGCACGCGGCTGCGTTCCAGGTTCAGGCGCGCGGTATTGAGCTGCACTTCGGCCTGGGCCAGCGCGGCTTCGGTCTGCTGCAGCTTGGTCTGGCTTTGTTCCAGCGCCTCGGCGGCCACCAGTTGGCCCAAAGAGCGGTTGCGCTTGGCGTCGCGCACGGCCTGGTCGCGCGCCACTTGCGCGGAACGCACCGAGGCCTGGGCCTGGTCGTAGGCCAGCTGGAAGCGCGCGCGGTCGATTTCGAACAGCACGTCGCCGGCCTTGACGTCCTGGTTGTCGTGCACCGGCACGCTGGTCACCAGGCCGGAGACATCGGGCGCGACCTGCACCACGTAGGCCTTGACGCGGCCGTCGCGGGTCCAGGGTTCGACTTCATAGTGCACCCAGAGCTGCCAGCCGGCGTAGGCGGCCGCGGCGACGACGACGGCGGTCACCGCGAACTTGCCGATGGCTGCGGGGCGCAGGGCGTTGGGGAGTTTCATGCTTATCTCTGGAGTAAATAGGGGGAAATGAGGGATACGCCGTACAGCAGCACCACGAACAGCGCCAGGTCGAACAGCGCGGGGTGCCACACCAGGCGGTACAGCCCGGCGCGGGCCAGCACGCGGCGCACTGCCCAGGCCACGCCCAGGGTCACCACGCCGAGCACCAGCAGCCAGGGGAAATAGACGCCGTAGAAATTGAATTCGCCGATCATGATGCTTGGCCCTCCAGGGTGGGATGGGCGGGTTGGTAGTCGGGCGCGTCGGGGAAGAAGGCGCGGCGCAGGCCCACCAGCGCGACCACGGCGCGGTCGCGGGCGGCGGCGCCCGGGGGTGTGGCCGTCACGCTGGCCAGCGCACGGTCGATCTGCGCCAGGAACTCGGGCGTCTTTTCGCCGACCTGCCAGGCCGAGCGCGCGTGGAAGAATTTCGCCAGTCCGTCCAGCACTGGCTGGATGGCGGGTTCCGCCATGGGCAGGTGACGCCGGGCGCGCTGCAGTTCGGTGATGTCGCGGCCCACGCGCAGGTCTTTCAACGCGTCGGCGGCGACCAGGTCGTCGGGCCGCTGGGCCAGCGCCAGACGCGGCTGCAACAGGCCGATGCGGTCCAGCATGCGGGCGGCGTAGGTGTGGCGCGAAGGCGCGCGCGGCGAGCTTGCCAGGGTTTCCAGTTCCTTCCAGTTGGCGGCCTGGATGCGGCGTGCGCTCCAGTCGGCGCTGACGGTGCGGAAGATGGCGGCGATGATGGCCGCGGTGGCAACGCCCATGCACTGCGCGACCTGCGTGTCGATGAAGGACACGATGTCGGCGGTGTTGGTGTCCTGCAGCGCCATGGTGCCCAGGAAGCCGAACAGCATCGCCATGGCCTTGCCGGCGGTGGCGGGCCGGGCAATGAAGATGCCCAGCACGAAGGTCGTGGGCAGCATGGCCAGGGCCAGCATCTCGAACGAATGCAGGGCGGGCATGATGCCCAGCAGGTACAGCGCCGACAGCGGAATCGAATACACCGTGTAGGTCAGGAACTGCATGATGCCGGGGACCGGATTGTCCTGCGACGCGAAGAAGCAGCTGAAGATGGCGGCCATGAGGGCGGCGGTGGCGCCGTTGCTCCAGGCCGTGCCGATCCAGAAGGCGCAGCAGACCGAAATGGCCACGCCGGCGGCCAGGGCCGATAGCAGCGCCATGCCGCGGTCGCGGTGCAGCGCGGTGTTGGGCGCGGGATTGGAGCGCGGCGCGCGCAGCGGCGCGCCCGCCAGGCCCGCGCGGATCTCGCGGCGCAGCGCCAGGCATTCGTCATAGGTGTCGACCAGTTCGCGCAAGCGCGTCATCAGGCTGGCCAGCAGCACCTCGCGCCAGCTGGAGCGGCTGTCGATGTCGGGCGTGAGGCGGGTGGCGGCGGCGCGCAGTTGGACCGCTGTCTCGTGGGTGGCCTGGGCGCCGGCGTTGATCCATTCGGAGATGTCGGCGAGCAAGGCCGTGACGGCTTCCGGCAGTGGCTGGCCGCCGGCCTGCAGGGCGCGCATGCGGTCTTCCACGGCGGACACGGTGGGCGTCAGCGCTGCGATCTGGTCCTGCATGGCGCGCACCGCGCCCGAGGTCCAGCGCAGGTTGCTGGTGTCGAAAGGCACGTGGGTGGACATCAGGCGCAGCTGCGTGATGTCGTTGGCCAGCACGCGGCGGTCGCGGTCCTTCTGTTCGGTGGCCTGGCCGCTGAGCGTGTCGTGCATCCAGTTGCGGGCGTCGCGCACGGCCTTGTCCAGCATCAGCGTCAGGGCCGGGGCCAGGCCGCGCGGCAGCACGATGCTGTGGATCAAGGTGGCGCAGACGATGCCCAGGCTGATTTCCTCGACGCGGGCGAGGGCGGTGTCGAACACCTGGGCGGGGGCGGTCACGCTGGGAAAGCCGATCATGGCGGCGGTATAGCCCGCCAGCATGAAGAGGTACGAACGCGGCGTGCGGTCCAGCACCGACAGGTACAGGCAGGCGCCCACCCACAGCACCATGGCGGCGGTCATGACCACCGGGGAATTCGATAGCCGCGGCACCAGGTAGACGGTGGCGGCCGAGCCGAAGAAGGTGCCGGCCAGGCGGTACAGCGCCTTGGAGCGCACCGCGCCCGACCAGGGTTGGGCCACGACGTAGGCCGTGGTCATGGCCCAGAACGGACGCGGCAACCCCATGCTGTAGGCCAGGTAGAGCGCCATGATGGCGCTCAGGTAGCTCTTGAGCGAGAAGATGGATTCGCGGACGTTGGGGAGTTTCACGCTTGTTCGTCCTGTGGCTGGGTGCCGGCGCCGCCGCGGCCCAGGGTGACTTTCAGGCTGTCGAAGACCCGCAGGCAGGCTTGCAGGTCGGCTTCGCTCACGCCCCGGAACAGGCGGCGGCGCAAATCGACCAGCACATCCTCGACCTTGGCGCGCAGCGCCTGGCCGGCGTCGGTCAGGTGCAGGGTCTTGGCGCGGCGGTCGTGCGGGTCTTCGCGGCGTTCCATCAGGCCTGCGGCGACCAGGTGGTCCAGCACCCGCACCAGCGAGGGGCCTTCCACGCCCAGCGCCTCGGCCAGCGCGCCTTGGCGCACGCCGTCTCCCAGGCGGCCGGCCAGGATCACGGGCCAGGCGGTGGCCTGGGACAGGCCGTAGTCGGCCAAGGCCTTGTCGGCGGCGCCGCGATAGGCGCGCGACAGGACCATCAGGGCGGAGGTGGTGGCCATGAGCTGGGAGTCGGTGGGCGTGTTCATGGAATAGATTGTATCCTATCTATTAGCTTACTAATAATTGAAAATGGCGATTATCTCCATGGATTTTCTCAATCGGGAAAATAGAGGACGGTTGTTCCAGCTATGGAAAACCAGGGACAGCGTTCTGGGATTTTCGGCGTCGCGGGGAGCGACGCGGGCGCGGCGGCGGCGGCCGCGCCCCGGCGTTCAGCCGTTGCAGTCCGCCCAGCAGTTGGGCGTTTCGTACAGGCGCACGCGGGTCAGGCGCAGTTCGGCGCCATAGTGGCCGTGATAGTGCGGGGCCAGGGTCTGGAAGACGATGGCGGCCAGGTTTTCGGCCGTCGGGATGCGGTCCAGCACCACGGTCTTGTGGCCGGGCAGGCTGTCCAGGAAGCCGCGCACGGCGGCGTCGCCCTCGTACACCAGGAAGGCATGGTCCCAGACGTCCACGATGTGGGTCTTGGCGATGTGCTTGATCTCGGAGAAATCCATCAGCATGCCGTTGTCGGATTCGCCGGGCGCCTGCACCACGTCGCCGGTCAGGGTGATCTCCAGCACGTAGCGGTGGCCGTGCAGGTTGCGGCACTGGCTGCGGTGGTCGGGAATGCGGTGGCCGGCGTCGAATTCCAGCCTGCGGGTCACGGAAATCATGGCGCGCTCCGCAGGGGGCTAGGGTGAATCATGGAATGCCTATGTATTTGTGGGTCTGCAGGCTGAGCCGCCATTGCGGATGCTGCATACAGTACTGGACGGCCTGTTCGGTGTTGGCCGCGCGTGCGGGGCCGTCCATGGGTTGCAGGAAGAAGTGGTCGAAGTCCAGGTGCGCGAAGGCTTCGGGCTGCGCGTTGGCTTGCGGATAGACCAGCTTGAGCTCGTCGCCGCGCTCCAGGACCACGGGCGCGGTGCCCTTGGGGCTGACGCAGATCCAGTCGATGCCGGCCGGCGGCTTGATGGTGCCGTTGGTTTCGATGGCCACCGTGAAGCCGCGCGCGTGCACCGCGGTCAAGAGCGGCGCGTCCAGTTGCAGCAGCGGTTCGCCGCCGGTGAAGACCACGTAGCGGTCGTTGGCGCCGGGGCCCCAGGCCGCGGCGATGGCGTCGGCCAGCAGTTCGGGCGTGGCGAACTTGCCGCCGCCGTCGCCGTCGGTGCCGATGAAGTCGGTGTCGCAGAAGGTGCAGGCGGCGCTGGCGCGGTCGCTTTCGCGGCCGGTCCAGAGGTTGCAGCCGGCAAAGCGGCAGAAGACCGCCGCACGGCCTGCGTGGGCGCCTTCGCCCTGCAGTGTCTTGAAGATTTCTTTGGCGGAGTAAGTCATGGTGGTGCCGGCGGTCGGATAAGGCCGGACCCCGGATAAATCAGGCAAAAGCGCATTATTTTACTTTGCGCGGCGCATCTATACTTGCGGGCTATGTTTCACGTCCAAGATTCCATCTACCTGGATGAACGCGATCTCGCGTTCACCATGATCCGCGCCCAGGGCGCGGGCGGCCAGAACGTCAACAAGGTGTCCAGCGCCGTGCACCTGCGTTTCGACGTGCGAGCCTCCAGCCTGCCCGAGGAAATCAAGGAAGCGCTATGCGCCCTTAGCGATCACCGCGTCTCCAAGGACGGGGTCATCGTCATCAAGTCGCAGACGTTCCGCAGCCAGGAAAAGAACCGCGCCGAAGCCATCGAGCGCCTGATCGCCATGGTGCGCGCGGCGGCGCGCACCGACAAGCCGCGCCGCCCGACCAAGCCCACCCGCGCCTCGCAACGCCGGCGCGTGCAGCGCAAGGTGCTGCACGGCGAAGTCAAGCGCCTGCGGGGGCGGGTCCAGGGGGATTGAGGGCGGCCCGCGTGAGGGCGGCCCGCGGCCCGGCCTGGGCGCGGCTGTGCAGGCGCTGCCGGAACAGGTCCGCCATGGTGGCCGCCGCCAGCGACAGTGGCGTTCCCCGCAGCGTCATGATGCCGATGCTGGCGACCGGCATGGGCGCCTCCGTGCGGATCTGGCTGGCTTCGGCGCCGTAGGGCGGGATCTCGAGCATGCCCGCGGGGCAGACGATCAACGCGTCGCTGCGGACCATCAGGTTCCACATCACGCCGAACGTATCGCAATCGATGACGCGTTCGGGCGGTTGCAGGCCGTTTGCGCGCAAGCCTTGCAGAAAAGCGTCGGTGTGGCTGCCGCCCGAGGTGTTGAGCAGCCATTCGCAGCCCGCGATGTCTTGCCAACGCGTGGCGCCCGCCAGCGGATGACCGCGGCGGCAGGCGACCATGAATTCCAGCGGCCGCAGTTCCTCGAAATCGAATTCCTGCCCGCCATGGTTGTCCGCCATGCCGGATGCCAACGCGAAATCCAATGAGCCGTTGCGCAATGCCGGCAGCACGGCGGCCAGCAGGCCTTCCGAGACCTTGAGCTTGGCCGCGGGCATGCTCTGCTTGAAATCGTTCAGCACGTCGGGCAGCACGCTCAGCATCACCATGGGCGTCACGCCCACCGCCACCCGCGCCTGGGCGCCGCTGAGCAGTTGGCGGATGTCCTGGCGCGCCAACGAGAGCTGGGCCTGGGCAAGCTGCGCCCGCACCGTCAGGTGTACGCCGCACGCGGTGACCTCGATGCCCTGGGGACTGCGCGTGAGCAGCGGCGCTTCCAGTTCCGTTTCCAGTTCCTTGATGGCCTTGGTCACGGCGGCCTGGCTCAGGTGCAGGCTGCGCGCCGCAGCCCGGATGCTGCGCAATTCGGCGACCTTCAGCCAGGCCCGCAGATGGTGGTCTTTCATATGCTTCCCCCGGTGGCGACAACTGCTAGTTGTCACCTTAACAAAGAAATAGCCTTATGCGCAGCGCGGGCGATCTCTAAGCTTCACGACGACCAGACCATGCAGTCCCGTACTTCAGGAGCAAGCCATGCAGATCTTTCCCCGTCGTGTACGCCAGACCCTTTCACTGTGTTTTGCCTTGCTGGGCGCGGCAGGCGCCGGCGCGGCCCAGGCGGATTGGCCCCAACGGCCGGTCAAGCTCATCGTGCCGTATGTGGCGGGGTCCGGTCCGGACGTGGTGCTGCGCCCGATCGCGGACGCCCTGGGGCGCGAACTCGGCCAGCCGGTGATCGTCGACAACCGCGGCGGGGCGGGCGGCATCGTCGGCACCCAGGCGCTGGCCGCGGCGGCGCCGGACGGCTACACCATCGGCTTCGGCAACCTGGTCACGCTGGCGATCAACAAGAGCATGTATTCGAAGCTGCCTTACGACCCGCAACGCAGCCTTGCGCCCATCAGCCTGGCCATCAGCAATGCCCTGGTGCTGATCGCCCGCAACGACTTCCCGGCAAGCAATGTGCAGGGCCTGGTCGACTATGCCAGGCAGCATCCGGGCAAGGTCAGCGTCGGCTCGTTGGGCGTGGGATCGAGCGCCCATCTGGCCGGAGAAATGCTCAAGAGCGAGACGGGCACGACCATGCTGCACGTCCCGTACAAGAGCGGCCAACAGGCGGTGGGCGACATCGTGGGCGGGCAGCTTGACGTGATGATCGACAACGTCGCGGGCGTGCTGCCCTTCATCCGCTCCGGCCAGGTCAAGGTGCTGGGGGCGACCAGCCTGGCGCGCGTGCCTGTCCTCTCGGACGTGCCCACCCTCGACGAATCCGGCTTGAAGGGCTTCGAAGTGGTGTCCTGGGGCGGCATCGTCGCACCCGCCGGTACGCCCAAGCCCATCATCGACAAGCTCAATCGCGCCATCGCCAAGGCGCTGCAGGACCCGGCGGTGCTCAAGCTCAACGAAACGCTGTCCGTCGACGCGACGCCGTCCACGCCTGAACAGTTCGCCAACCTCATCGCCACCGAGATCCCGCGCTGGGGGGAGATGGTCAAGCGCTCCGGCGCGTCGGCCGACTGAGCGCGTTCAGCACCCGCGTTCAACACCCGCGTTCAACACCATAGGGAGCCATCATGACGAACGAACTCTGGCGCTGGAGCGCCGTCGACCTGGCCCGGGCCATCCGCAAGCGGGAAGTTTCCAGCCGGGAAGCGGTGCAGAACTGCCTGCAACGGGCGGAACGGCTCAACCCCATCTTCAACCCGCTCACCGAGATCTGCGCCGACCAGGCCCTGCAGGCGGCCGACGCCGCCGACGCCGCGGTGCGCGCGGGCGCGCCGCTAGGCATCCTGCACGGCGTGCCGGTGACGATCAAGGCCAATGCAGATCTGGCCGGGTCGGCCACCACCAATGGCGTCGTCGCGTATCGGGACCTCATCGCAAGCGAGAACAATCCCGCCGTCGACAACTGGCTCAAGGCCGGCGCCGTGGTGATCGGCCGCAGCAACGTTCCGGCATTCTCCTGGCGCTGGTTTTCGGACAACGACCTGCATGGCCGCACCGTCAATCCGTTCGACGCCGCGCGCACGCCGGGCGGCTCCAGCGGCGGCGCGGCCGTCGCCGCAGCCCTGGGCATGGGGCCGCTGGCGCACGGCAGCGACCAGGGCGGATCGATCCGCTACCCGGCCTACGCCTGCGGCGTGGCGGGGCTGCGGCCGTCGCAAGGCCGGGTGCCGGCCTACAACGCCAGCCAGAAGTCGGAGCGCCCGGTGGCTTCCCAACTGGCCGCGACCCAGGGTCCCTTGGCACGGAACATCGCCGACCTGAGACTCGGGCTGGAGGCCATGTCGGCGGGCGATTCCCGCGATCCGTGGTGGGTGCCTGCGCCGCTGGACCTGCGCCAGCCCGGGGACTGCCGGCGGGTGGCGCTGTTCTGCGGCACCTCGGCCTTCAAGCCCGATCCCGCCGTGCTGGACGCCTTGCTGCGCGCCGCAAAGTACCTGGAAGACGCGGGCTACATCATCGAAACGGCAGCGCCGCCCCGTTTCGAGGAAGCGGCCGAGCTATGGCGCAACGTATTGATGAACGAAGCGTCCGGCTCCATGGGCCGCGAAATCGAGCGCGCCGGCGACGCTGCGATACAGCGCGCCTATCGCAGCATGCTGGCGCACACCGCGCCGCTGGACAAGGACGGCCTGGTCCAGGCGCTGGCGCTGCGCACCACGATACTGCGGGAATGGGGCGGGTTCTTCGACCGCTATCCGCTCGTGCTCATGCCGGTGTCGTTCGAGCTTCCATTCGCCATTGACCAGGATCAGCAAGGCGACGCAGCCATGGGCGACATGCTGCGCGCTCAGAGCCCGCTGGTCTCGACCGCGATACTGGGCTTGCCCGGCCTGTCGGTCCCTGTGGGCCTGGCGGACGGCGTGCCGATGGGCGTCCAGCTGGTGGCGGGGCGGTTCCGGGAAGACTTGTGCCTGGCCGCGGGCGAAGCCATCGAGGCGCGCGCGGGGTGGTCGGTGCAGGATAGGCTCTTGGCCTGAGCGGCGCGGGGTGGAAGGAAGGGGAAGGGCGGCTATGGGGGGGGGCGGGGCGGATAGCCGCGCGCGGCTATCCGCCCCGGCCATAAAGCCCTGTCCGGCGCAGGGGCATGACTATATATCGAATAGTTCCGATATAAGATTCGATAAATTGCGATACTTCAATATGACGGTCTCAACTTCCAGCCCCGACCCTGCCGCCTCGCTACCTGCCATCGACGCCGACGCCATCCTCAAGGCGCTGGCCAATCCGGTGCGGCGCGACATTCTTGCCTGGCTGAAGACGCCGCACGCGTACTTCGAGGTACGCCCGGGCCATACCTTCGAGCATGGCGTATGCGCGGGCCACATCGATGAACGCTGCGGACTGTCCCAGTCCACCGTGTCCTCGCACCTGGCCGTTCTGCAGCGCGCGGGCCTGATCTCGGCGACCAAGGTGGGGCAGTGGATTTTTTACCGTCGCAACGAAGCCGCCATTGCCGCGTTCCTGCGGCAATTGAACCAGGATATGTAGCCTCGCTACGCCGCCAGCGGCCCCTTCATCCGGGGCCAAGGATTTACGCATGAGCCAACTTTTCGAACCCCTGCGCGCAGGCGATCTGACGCTGCGCAACCGCATCGTGATGGCGCCCTTGACGCGCATGCACGCCAGCCCGGGCCGCGTGCCCAACGACCTGATGGTCGAGTACTACACCCAGCGCGCCGGCGCCGGCATGATCCTGACCGAAGCCACGGCGGTCACCCCGCAAGGCGTGGGGTATGCCGATACGCCGGGCCTGTGGACCCCCGAACAGGTCCAGGGCTGGCGCAAGGTCACGTCCGCGGTGCACCGGGCCGGCGGCCTGATCGTGGCGCAGCTCTGGCACGTGGGCCGGATCTCCGATCCCATGTTCCTGGATGGCGAACTGCCCGTGGCGCCCAGCGCCATTGCGGCCAAGGGCCACGTCAGCCATGTGCGGCCGCAGCGCGCCTACGTCACGCCGCGCGCGCTGGAAACCGCCGAGATTCCGGGCGTGGTCGAGGCTTACCGCCACGGCGCGCGGATGGCGATGGAGGCCGGTTTCGACGGCGTGGAAGTGCATGCCGCCAACGGCTATCTGCTGGACCAGTTCCTGCAGGACAGCACCAACCACCGCACTGACGCCTATGGCGGTTCGCTCGAAAACCGCGCGCGGCTGCTGCTGGAAGCGGTGGACGCCAGCGTGTCGGTGTGGGGCGCGGGCCGCGTGGGCGTGCATCTGTCGCCGCGCGGGGAAATCCACACCATGGGCGATTCCAATCCGGCCGCCACCTTCGGCTACGTGGCGCGTGAACTGGGCAAGCGCGGCATCGCCTTCCTGTGCGTGCGCGAGTATGAAGCCGCCGACAGCCTGGGCCCGATGCTCAAGGCCGAGTTCGGCGGCACGTACATCGCCAACGAAGGATTCGGCCGCGAGTCGGCCGAGGCCGCCATCGCCGCGGGCCGGGCCGATGCCGTGGCCTTCGGCGTGCAATACATCGCCAACCCGGACCTGGCGCGCCGCTTCGAACTCAAGGCGCCGCTGAACCGGCCCAACCCGGCCACGTTCTATGCGCCTGGCCCGGGCGGCTATACCGACTATCCGGCCCTGGCTTGACCGGCTGGTCCGGCCTTCAGAGCACGGCGCGCATCGGATAGGTGAACAAGCCGAAGTGCGCCGCGTTCAGGCCCAGGTGCGCCAGCACCGCCGCGGCCAGGCCGCCGTATTTGTAGGCCAGGCCGTAGGCCGCGCCCGCCAGGCCGGCCAGCAGCATCCATTGCCAGCCGCCTGCGTAGTGCGCCAGGCCGAACAGCGCGGCCGCGATGATCAAGGCCGCCCACGAACCCCAGGCGCGGCCGCGCCACAGGTCCGTCAGCCGCTGCTGCAGGTAGCCGCGGAACAGCGCCTCCTCGGCCAAGGTCACCAGCAAGGCATTGTTGATCAGCCAGATCCAGCCCGATTGCGGCCACTTGGGCGTCCAGCCGACCACGCCCAGCGCCAGCGCGCAGCCCAGGCACAGGGCCAGCGCGCCCGCGCAGGCCAGGAACGCGGCCGACAGCGTGGCGCGCGGGGTCGGCCCCGCCATCGGCGGCGCCAGCGCCAGCACCACCCAGAACGCCACCAGCGGCTTGTCCAGGTTCAGGTACATGCCGAAAGGCACGGCGTCCGGACTCAGGGGCGCCGGCGCGATGACTTGCGGGTTGTGGAAGCCCGGCAGCCAGTGCAGGAACAGCAGCGCGGCCAGTGCGATGAAGAGCGCATGGCCGGCGGTGCGCGCCATTGCGCCCGATGCGGGCTGGACCAGCACGGCCGCCGCGATCAGCAACGTCGGCCAGACCAGCGCCACGGCGTTTATCGTGCCATCGGTCCAGGCCCAGGCGTAGGCGGCGGCAAGCGGCGCCAGCGCCCAGCGGCGCGTGGCGGGCGGCCACAGCATGGCGGCGGCGATGAACAGTGCGGACCAGGGGCTGAGCAGGGGCACGGGCGTGGACGGGCGTTGAAAGCGCTGAGTGTAAACGCGCCGCTCTGTGCAAGCCGCACGGCATGCGCGCCGGGCCGCTGAGCGCGTGTGCTGACGCCGCGCGGCGAACCCAGGTATCCTGGCGCCTGCCGGATACCTGGGAGCCAGACTATGAAAATGATCGCGTGGTTGATGTTGGCGGCGGCCGTGCTGCCTTTCGTGTCGGCGATCGTCGCCAAGGCGGGCGGAAAGAAATTCGACAACAACGATCCGCGCGCCTGGCTGGCGCGGCAGGAGGGCTGGCGGGCGCGCGCCAATGCGGCGCAGACCAATACCTTCGAATCGCTGCCGTTCTTCTACGCGGCGGTGCTGTTCGCGTTGTATACCCAGGCGCCGCCCGCGCACGTGGCCACGCTGATGGCCTGCTGGCTGGGCGTGCGGCTGGGCTATCTGGCCATGTACCTGGCGGGCTGGGGCGCGCTGCGTTCGCTGGTGTGGGCGATCAGCGTGGGCTTCATCATTGCGATCCTGTTCGCAGGCGTTTAACGGGCGGCGCCATGCGCAAGTGGCGTGTCGCGGCGCTGGCGGCCATTGCGCTGCCGGGCTTCATCTACGTCAACAACGCTGACTGGTCGGTGTCCGATCCCGGCGCGCGGGCGACGCTGCTCGCGCATCGCGGCATCGCGCAACGCTACGACACGGCGGGCATGGAGCGGGACACCTGCACCGCGACCCGCATCGTCGAACCCACGCACGGCTATCTGGAAAACACCATCGCCTCCATGCGCGCCAGCTTCGAGGCCGGCGCGGACATCGTCGAAATCGACGTCCATCCCACCACCGACGGCCAGTTCGCCGTGTTCCACGACTGGACGGTCGATTGCCGCACCGAGGGCCGCGGCGCGACGCGCGAGCACACGATGGCCGAACTCAAGGCGCTGGACATCGGCTATGGTTACACCGCGGATGGCGGCAAGACCTTTCCGTTCCGCGGGCGCGGCGTGGGCCTGATGCCTACGCTGTCCGAAGTGCTGCAGGCGTTTCCGCGCCAGCGCTTTCTCATCAACGTCAAGAGCCGCGACGCGGAGGAAGGCGCGGCGTTGGCGGCGGTGCTCAACGGCTTGCCGCCGGCCAGGCGCGCCGATTTCATGGTGTACGGAGGCGAGGAGCCGGTAGGCCGGCTGCGCGAGTTGGCGCCGGGCGTGCGCACGCTGACGCGCGCGGATCTGAAATCCTGCCTGTTG
This sequence comes from Achromobacter sp. PD1, assembly GCF_048541815.1. Taxonomy (NCBI): domain Bacteria; kingdom Pseudomonadati; phylum Pseudomonadota; class Betaproteobacteria; order Burkholderiales; family Alcaligenaceae; genus Achromobacter; species Achromobacter sp. PD1. Next base: position 2,811,432 of record NZ_CP183349.1, on the reverse strand, counting down.
CGTTATGCGGCGGCGGGCTGGACCGGCCATGTGCCGCAAGTCTGCCGCGGCAGGGCGCTGACAGTGCCGGTGAATGTCGCGCCCTGGCTGTGGGGCTGGCCCGGCCGCTTCCTGGACCGCATGGAGGCGGCGGGCAGCAGCGTGTTCCTGCTCGGTCCTTACGCCGGCGATGGCCATTCCACGGGCATCGACACGCCCGAGGACATACGCCGCGTGCCGGCGGGATACGCGGGCGGGATCTGGACCAACGAAATCGAAGCCGTGGCGCGCGCGTTCAAGGGCGGGCCATGAAAGCCGCTACTTCCATTCGAACACGGCGCGCGCGGTACCGGTGTTTTGCACCGCGACGTTGCGGTTCTGCGCCTGGCCATTGTAGGTGGCCGAGATCTTGTAGTTGCCGGCCGGCAGCTTGACCAGCATGTACGGGCCTTCGGCAGTGGTTTGCAGCACGGACTTGCCATGCGCATCGCTGATGGTGACGGAGACATTTGCAACGTAGTCCGCCTGGCCGTCGCGTTGCGCCGCGAACGTCAGCGCCAGCGGATAGTCCTTGGCTGCGGCCTTCATGGCTTCGGATTCGTCCAGCCCGATGCCGCCGCTGACATACTGCACCGAACCCTGCTGCTGCACCGGCGGCATGCCCGCCTGGGCGGTGGACAGGATGCCGGCAAAGGCCATGCTGCCCAGCGCCATCGCGGCGGCCATGGTGCAGCGTTCTATACGCTTGTTCATGAGACTCTCCTGGATAGGACGATCTGCGCGATTTTGTACGCGCATGAACATTTCGACCCGCATGCCGGCGCGGAGTTCGCGCCGGCGGGTCTCCGATATCAACCGATTGTTTCCGCAGCCTAGGTAAGCGTACTGCGTGCCGCGCGCCAGGAAAATGTCAGCCGGCTTTCGCCGCTGACCGAGCCGTCCGGGGCGAAGCGCCTTTCATCCAGCTGTCCGGCGCCACCGGCGCGCAGCGCCAGTACGCTGGAACTGCGGGTGCCATAGTTCGGACTGACGATAAACGGGCTGCTCAATAGCCTTTCGCGATCCAGCGGCAGACCGGTGGCGGGCAGGTCGGCGTCGTCGGCGGGCTGGCGGTCGGCCAGCGCGGCCATCAGCGCGGGCAGGTCCGGCTGCGGCCCGCTGCGCAGCACGGCTTCGAAAGCCGCCTTGGTGCGCGCCAGCTTGGGCCAGGGCGTGTCCAGCAGATGGTTGGACAGGGCGTAGACGCCTGGAGCCAGGCGGCGCGGGCCGCCATCGCGGTTGCTGAGATACCAGGCTTCGCGCGCATCGCCCACGATCAGGTTGAAGCCGTTGTAGGCCTGGCCCTTGGCATGCACTTGCGCCAGGTAGTCGGCCGCGGAGGCCGTGCCGCGCAGATAGTCTTCGACCAGCGCGCCGCGCGAAGGCGCGTTCTCGATGATCCGGCCCGGTTCGCGGAAGTTGGTGACCAGCGCATGGCGTCCGCCGGTCGTCGCGCCCATCCAGCTGCCGCCGGCCAGGCCGTCGCGGCCGGCGTAGACCTCGGGCGCATCGGGCCATTGCGCGGCGGGCAAGGTGGGGCGTTGGTGGAATTCATCGCGGTTGGCGGCGATCAGGACGGGGATGCCCGGCAGGGCGTGCAGGGCCAGTACGGCAAGACACATGGTTCAGACCTGGTTGGCGGGTTTGTCGGGAATGGCTTTGCCTGGCGCAGCCGCGAAATCCGGGCCGGCCAGCGCGGCGCGCAAGGCTTCGATCTGGGCGGCCACGTCGCGCAGCGCCGGCGCGGGCGACGCGATGGCGGCGGCCGGCATGGCCGCGCCTTGCGCAACAGCGGCGCTCATCTGGTGCAGGCTGGCCGCCAGTTGCGCCAGTTCTGCGGCGCTGGGCGCCGGCTGGTCGGCTGGCAGCGACCAGGCGGTGTCGGAAATGGCATTGGCCACGCGCTCCAGCGCGACCTCCACCGGCCACCAGGCCAGCGCGCGGCGGCTGACCAGGCGCGGTTCCGACAGCCCGCGCTGCAAGGCGATGCGCAAGTCGGACAGGCGCGCGTAGGCGCTGGCGCGCAGGTCGTGGCGGCTGGTGGGATCGGCCTGGAACACGGTGTTCAGGTAGGCGGCCAGCGTGTCCATGGCGGCGGCGACGGTGTGGTCCAGGTTGCTGCGCTCGATCCGTATCCACGGCAGGTAGCCCACCAGCAGCACGATGCCCGCGGCCACGGCCACATCGATCAGGCGCGCCAGCGCGATGGGCCAGCTGCCTGGTTGCAGCGCGCCGATCAGCAGCATCAGGATGGGCAGCAGGATGGCCGAGAACAAGCCGTAGTTGCGCCGCACCGACCAGGGCAGCAGGGACGCCAGCCCGGCCACCGTGAGCAGGCTGACGATGCCGTTGCGGTCCAGCGCCAGCACGGTCGCGCTGATCGCCACGCCGACCACGCTGCCCGCGCAGCTTTGCAGCGCCCGCGCGAACACCGAGCCGAAGTTGGGTTTGAACACCACCACCACGATCAGCGGCACCCAGTAGGAGCGCGGCAGCGAGAACGCCATGGACACGGCCTCGGCGGCGATCAGGCACAGCCCCAGCCGCACCAGATAGCGCACGGTAGTCGGCCCCGGCCGGTAGGTGCGCGCCAGCACGCGCCAGGGCGTGCGCGGCCGCGCGGGGGGCAGGCCGGCAAAGGCGTCGGCCTCGGATAGCGTGGCGCCGTCCAGCAGGGGCTGCACCTGGGCCAGCGCGTCGGCCAAGGGTGCCATGTCCGCCTGGCGCAAGGCCGCGATGTCCTCGCGCGGGTCCGGCGTCGCATCGTTCTCCACGCGGTCGGCCAACCGGTTCATGACGCGTGCGCAATCGTGCGGCAGCACCCGGCCGGCGCGGGCCAGCTCCAGCGCGGTATTGGTCAGCGGCGTACAGGCTTGCAGCTGCGCCGCCAGCCGCGCCAGCCGGGGGAGGGGCCGGCCGCGCCGCGGCGGGCAGCCAGCACGGTGTCGTAGGCGGTGGTCATGGCCGCTTCCATGTCGCGCCGCGCGCTCATGGTGTGCGAGGTGCCGATGGCGGCGAACATGGCGGCCAGCTTGCGGTAGGCCATGGCGACGGCGGCGCGTTCGGGCGCTATCGGGTTGACCACCCAGCCCGTCAGCGTCAGCGCCAGCCCGAACAGGCCGCCGGCTCCCACCAGCACGGAAGGCAGCCAGGACGGCAGGTTGGAAGTCAGGCTGGCGCCGACGATGACGTAGGTGGCGAATTGCAGCGTGGAAACGGCGGCGATGTTGTTGAAGGTGCCGACCAGGCTGGCCGCCAGCACCAGCAGCGTCATGGCCGCGGAGGTCCATAGCCCGTGTCCGGCAATCATCGTGCCGAGGAAGTACCCAAACGCGCCGCCGAACACGGTGGCGCCGATGGACAGCGCGCGGTTGCGGTAAGGGCCGCCATTGTCGCCGGTGATGGCGGGCAGCGCGCCCAGCGCGACCAGGGCCGCCGCCGCGCTCTGGTCCAGCGCGAGTCCGACCGCCGAAGGCAAGCCGATGGCCAGGGCGGCACGCAGCGCCACCCAGCGGCTGACGGGCGAAGGCTCCATGTGTGCCAGGCTCATCAGCCAACGCATGTTGGCGTTGCGCGCGGCATGTTTCAGCGAGGAACGGAACACGGCAGCCTCGTGGCGCGGCCCGGAGTCAGGCCTTGATCAGCGGCGCCTCGTCGGGCGCGGCCAGCCGGAAGTAATCTTCCGTGTTCAGGAGGATGGAGGCGTCCAGGCGGCCGGCGTTGAACACGATTTCATCGTGGCGCTGGCGCAGGCTGGGATCCACCAGCAGGTGCAGGTCGGGATTGAAAGTGAAGGGCGGGATGGCGCCGATCTCGCAGCCGGTGAGTTCGCGCGCAAGGTCCTGCGACGCCAGCGACGCCTTTTTGCCGCCGGCCGCGCGGGCGATTGCGTCCAGGTCGGCCTGCTTGTCGGCCGGGAACACGGCCAGCACATTGCGGCGCTGGTTGGAGGATATCTTGACGCGGCAGACCAGCGCCTTGGCGCCCTGGCTGACCTCGGTGCCGCGGATCGCCGCGACTTCGACGGAGCGGCCGGCTGCGGCGTGTTCAATCAGGCGGTAGCGGGCCTGGTTCTGGGCAAGCAGGGCTTGCAGGCGTTCGAAGACTTCCATGTCGGGGCGTGTAGATCGGGTTGTGGCGGGCGCAGGCCGGGAGTCGGCCTCGTACGCCGCATGATACGCCCGCCGCGCAACGCCGCGGCGGCGCGTGGGCCGATCGCGGCCAGCCGCCTCAGATTTCTCCGGTAAAGGCGTAACCCCAGCCCCAGACGGTGCGGATCGGGAGCTCCAGGTTCAGGTCCTGGGCCTTGCGACGCAGGCGGCTGACCAGCACGTCGGTGCGGCGCATCGATTCGTGGCCGCCATGCGAGTCCGTGAAGGCTGCGTCGGCGCGCGGCAGGCGCTTGTCGGCGGAAGCCGTCAGCTTGAGCAGGAATTCGCGCTCGGCCAGCGTCAGGGCCAGGCGTTTGCCTTGCGGGCTGACCAGCGTCCAGGCCGCGTCGTGGAATTGCCATTTGGCCATCGCTTCGCCTGCCGGCGCCGGTTGCGCCGGGCGCGGTTCGGCATCTGCGGCGCGCCGGCCGGCCGCCGGTATGCGCCGCACCAGCGCCTGCAGCGCGGCGGCGATTTCCGTTGCGCCCGCGTCTGGCGGCAGGCAGACGTCGGCGCCGCAATGCAGCCCGAGTATGCGGCTTTCAGGGGAGTCGAAGTTGGATATGGCGACGATGCCCGCGGTGGTGTCCAGGGCGCGCAGGCCGGCCACGGCCATGCAGAGATCGGAAAGTTCGGTTTCCATCACCAGCAAAGGGGTGCGGCGGGCCTGAAACAGGCGGAACAGGCTGTTGGAGTCTTCGCACAGCCGGGGCGAGAAACCCATTTCCGTCAGCGCGGCGCCGCGGTGCGCGCGCACGCCGGGATCGGGCGAGAAGACGATCAGGTCTAGTAGGTCATTCATGAATCGTTGTGATCTGTGCAGCATGGGCGCATGCATGATGCATCGGATACAGCGATTTCCTAAACCTCGCACAACGCCACTTTATGACCCGAATTCTCGGGCATGGTTACGGGGGGCGTGTCGCAGCACCGTTATGGTGCGTCGGCGGGCGTTTCGTTCCACCAGCCGCCGCCCAGCGCCTGCAGCAAGGCAGCGGTGTCGGCGTGGCGCGCCGCGTCCGCCGCGGTGCGCGCAATGCGTGTCTGCAACAGTTGGCGCTGGCTGTCCAGCAGGCTCAGGTGGCTGATGCCGCCGGCCTGATAGCGGCCTTGCGCGATGCGTTCGGCTTCATCGGCGCGGCGCCATGCCTCGTCGCTGGCCAGGTAGGCGTCGCCGTCGGTCTGTACGGCGCGCAAGGCGTCGGCGACCTGCCGGAAGCCCTCCAACACTGTTCGACGGTAGCCGGCCGCGGCCGCATCGTAGGCGGCCTCGGCCGAGCGCGTGCGCGCGCGCAGCTCGCCGCCGTGGAACAGCGGCTGGACCAGTCCCAGGCCCAGGCTCCAGACGTTCAGGCCATTGGACAGGTCGCCCACGCGGGTGCGTTGCGAGCCGAAGCTGGCGGTCAGGGTGAACTGGGGATACTGGTTGGCGACGGCCACGCCGACATTGGCCGAGGCCTGATGCCAGAGCGCTTCCGCGGCCAGGATGTCGGGCCGCTGGCGGGTCAGGGCCGACGGCACGCCGGTGGGCACGTCGGCGGGCAGCGTCAGGTCGGCCAGCCGCAGGGGCGCGGATCGCAGTTCGGCCGGCGCCAGGCCCAGGTAAGCGGCCAGTTGATGCGTGGCCTGCGCCAGTTGGTATTCCAGCGGCGGCAGCGTGGCCCGGGTCTGCGCGACCAGCAGCTCCTGATTGCGCAGATCGGCCTCGGACACGCCGCCCGCCTGTTGGCGCTGGCGCATGATGTCCTGCTGCCGCTCCTGCGCCGCAAGCAGCGCCCGCGTGTCGGTCAGGCGTTCGCTCAGGTCGGCCTGGCGGATGGCGGCGGTGACCACGTTGGCGGCCAACGACATGCGCGCGGCCTGCAGCTCATGCGCCTGGTAGTCCGCCTGCGCGCCCAGGCCTTCCAGCGCGCGGCGGTTGCCGCCGAATACGTCCAGCGTGTAGGACACGTCGATGGACGCGTTGTAGAGCGTGAAGGGCGGGGGCTGTTCGGCCACCGGCACGCCGAAGGCCGCGGGGTCCACCTTCTGCCGCGTTGCCGACAGGTTGCCATTGACCTGGGGCAGCATGCGGCCGCCGGTTTCGGCGTTCAGGTCTTCGTTTGCCTGACGCAAGCGGGCGCGCGCCTGCTCCAACGTGGGACTGGCCTGCAGGGCCTGCCGCACCAGCTGGTCGAGCGCTTCGGAGCGGAACAGCTGCCACCATTGCGCAGGGATGTCGGCGCCTTCTTGCAGGCGTTGCGCGCCGATGGGCGCAGAAGCATCGCGGGGCGCGGCATAGGCGTCGACCTGCGGCGGCGCCGGGCGCTCGAAGTCCGGCCCCACGGCGCAGCCCGCGAGCAGCGCGCACAGGACCAGCGCGGCCGGGCGCGGCGGCGCAGTGGGCGGGAGGGGCAAAGGCGTGGAGCGGGACATGGCGGTTCAATCCAGGGTGCGGCGGTAGAACTTCACGGCGGCGGTCATGACGACGACGGTAAACACCAGTAGCGGCCAGATGCTGGGCCACAAGTCCCACCAGCCGTTGCCTTTGAGCAGGATGCCGCGGATCAGGCGGTTGAAATGCGTCAGCGGCAGCAGGTTGCCCAGGTACTGCGCCCACATCGGCATGCCCTGGAACGGGAACATGAAACCGGACAGCAGCATGTTGGGCAGGAAATAGAACATGGTCAGCTGCATGGCCTGCAACTGGTTCTGCGCCAACGACGACAGGGTGATGCCCACCGTCAGGTTGGCGGCCACGAACACCAGCGCCGACAGGTACACGGCCAGCAGCGACCCAAGGAACGGCACGTGGAAAACAAAGTGCGCGGCCAGCAGGATGATGCTGGATTGGATCAGGCCTATCGCGATGTACGGCACGATCTTGCCCGTCATCACTTCGAGGGGCCGTACCGGCATCGCCAGCAGGTTTTCCATCGTGCCGCGTTCGCGTTCGCGCGTCATGGCCAGGCCGGTCATCATCACCAGGGTCATGGTCAGGATCACGCCCATCAGGCCCGGCACCGTGTTGTATTGCGAGATCTGCTCTTCGTTGTAGAGCTGGTGCACCAGCACGTCGAAGGGCGGCTGGCCGCCCGCCAGGCTGGCCAGCGGTCCGGTCAAGTCCTTCTGCGCCACGGCCTGCGACAACTGCGTGGCCGCGCCTATGGCCAATCCGGTCGCCATGGGATCGGTGGCGTCGGCCTCGATCAGCAGCGCGGGGCGCTCGCCGCGCAGCAGCTTGCGGCTGAAGTCCGGCGGGATGGTCAGGACGAACAGCACGCGGCCCTGGGCCAGCGCCGTGCGTCCGGCTTCTTCGTTGTCCAGTTCCTCGATGATGTGAAAGTAGTCCGACGATTTCATCGCCGCGACGAAGCTGCGCGTGAACGGACTGTGGTCCGCGGTGATGACCGCGGTGGGCATCTGTTTCGGGTTCGTGTTGATGGCGTAGCCGAACAGCGCCAGCTGCATGATGGGCAGGCCCACGATCATGCCGAAGGTGATGCGGTCGCGGCGCAGCTGCAGGAACTCCTTGAGCACCATGCTCCACCAGCGCGACCAGGAAAAGCCTTGCAGATGGCGCATCATGGCGGGCTCGCGAAGTTGTCGGTGGAGCGCTTCATCAGATAGATGAAGACGTCCTCCAGGCTGGTGTCGATGGGCTCCAGGCTCAGGTCCTGGCCGGCGATGGCGTCCCTGAGCGTGCGTTCCAGCAAGGCCGCGTCGCGGCCGCTGATGTGCAGCGCGGAACCGAAGGCCACGGTCTGGTCCACGCCCGGCGCGTCGCGCAGGCGCTGCGCCAGCGGCACCAGGTTGTGCCCATGGATGGCCCAGGTGGTCAGGTGCTGCTCGGCGATGACGTCCTCGGCCGTGCCCTGCGTCAGCAGGCGGCCGTAGGAAATGTAGGCGAGCTTGTGGCAGCGCTCGGCTTCGTCCATGTAGTGCGTGCTGACCAGCACCGAGATGCCGCGCGCCGCCAGCTCATGCAGTTGCTCCCAGAAGTCGCGCCGCGCGGTCGGGTCCACGCCCGCCGTGGGTTCGTCCAGCAGCAGCAGCTTGGGCTGGTGCAGCAGGCAGGCCGCCAATGCCAGGCGCTGCTTCCAGCCGCCGGACAAGGAACCCGTCAATTGCTTGGCGCGGCTTTGCAGGCCCAGGTCTTCCAGCGCTCGCTCCACCGTTGCCTTGCGCTCGGGCATGCCGTACATGCGCGCCACGAAGTCCAGGTTCTCGCGGATGGTCAGGTCGTCCCAGTACGAGAACTTCTGCGTCATGTAGCCGACGTGCCGCTTGATCTGCGCGCTGTCGCGCAGGATGTCGTAGCCCAGGCAGGTGCCGCTGCCCGAGTCCGGCGTCAAGAGGCCGCACATCAGGCGGATGCAGGTGGTCTTGCCGCTGCCGTTGGGGCCGAGGAAGCCGAAGATCTCGCCTTCGCGCACCTGCAGCGACACGTCGTTGACGACGTGCTTGTTGCCAAAGCGTTTGTTCAGCCCGTGCACGTCGATGACGTACTGGCCGGCGGACGCTTCCTGCGTGGCGGCGGGCGCGCTCATTGCAGCACCGCCTCCACCGGCTGCCCCGGGTGCAGTCGCGTGGCGGCTTCGGGCGCTGGCCGCGCCTGTACCATGTAGACCAGTTTGCTGCGGCTTTCGCGGCTGTAGATCACCGGCGGCGTGTATTCGGCCTGAGCCGATATGTAATCGATGCGGACAGGGATGGGATCGCCGCAGCCGTCGCAGCGCACCGTCGCCTGTTGCCCCACCTTCAGCGCGCCCAGCGCCGTTTCCGGAACGAAGAAGCGCACCTTGATATTGCCCGGCGGCAGCAGGCTCACCACCGGACTGCCGGCAGGCACCCATTCGCCCACGCGGTAGAGCGTGTCGAACACCAGCCCGGCGGCCGGCGCCGCCAGGCGCTTCTGCGCCAATGTCCATTCCGCCTGGGCCAGCGCGGCGCGGGCCGCGTCGACCTGGGCGGCCTGGGCGCGCCGCTGGTCGTCGCGGCCGGGCAGGCGGGCCACTTCCAGCTGGGCCTGCAATTCGCGCACCCGCGCCGCATCCGATTGCGCCTGTTCGCGGCTGTCGTCCAGCTGCGCGCGCGCGATGCCGCCGATGCGGAACTGGTCGGTATCGCGCCGCAGTTGCGCCGCCGAGCGGCGGCTGGCCGCCTCGGCCTGCGCCAGCTGGGCGCGGCTGACGTCCACTTCGGGCGGACGCTTGCCGGTGGCGATGTCTTCTTCCTGGGCCACGGCGGCGGCCAGCTGCGCGCTGGCCTGGTCGCGAGCCGCGGTTTCGCGCGTGGCCTCCAGCGCGAAGAGCGGCGCGTCGGCTTCCACCTGTTGGCCGCGCCGCACCGGCAGCTCGGCCAGCCGGCCGGCCTCGGACGACGCCACGTAGACATATTCGCCTTCGGCGTAGCCCTGGAAGAAGGCGCCGCTGTCCTTGCCGCAGCCGCCCAGGGCAAGCAAGGCCAGCGCCGAGGCGGGCAGGGGGCGGCGCAAGACGGGAGGGATGCGCATGGTCAGCGTCCTGGAATGGCGGGAGTCGGGGCGGACGGCGAGAACAGGCCGCCGGTGAGCATGGCGATGGCGTGGGCCGCGATCGCGCGGGTGTCTATGGCTTGCGGTTGCGCGGCGTCCTGCAGGACGCGCTGCCACAGGCCGGAGGTGGCCAGCGGCAGCAGGGTCAGTCCCAGGACGGAAAGAAAGACCAGCCGCGGCTCCACGCCGGGGGTGATGGCGCCCGCAAGCTGGCATTCGGTGATGAGGCCGATGAAGGTCTGCAGACGTTCGGCGGGCAGATGGCGCAGCACGCGTTCGCGCAGCTGACCGCCTTCATTCACGACCTCGTGCAGCCAAAGGGCCGGCAGCCAGGGCCGTTCGACCGCGCTCTGCACCAGCCGGCCCACGACCTCTGCGATGAAGGCGCGCGCGGCTGCGGCGGGATCGGACGCGGGTGTCTGCGCCTGCGGCAGCGGCGACCAGACGTAGCCGATGACCGGCACGATCCGCTCTTGCACCACCGCGTCGATCAGCTGGTCGCGGCTCTTGAAGTAGTAATGCACCATCGCCGTGGTGACGCCGGTGCGTTGCGCGATGTGCGTGAGCGTGGTGGCGGCGACGCCCTGGGCCGCGAACAGGCCGGTGGCGGTGTCCAGCAGGTTGGCGCGGGCGGCGGCATTGTCGGGACGCGGCGGACGGCCGGGCCGGCGGGAGGGGGCAGAGGGAGCGGAACGCATGCGGCGTATGTTAATTAAATTATTAATTAATTAAAAGAGGGGCGCTCTTCAGGGTTACGCGCCGGATGCGCGGGCTTCGATGGTGTAATGGATCGGTACCCCATCCCGCCACCCGGGTCGTGTGCGCCAGGCCCGGGCGGCTTACTTGCAGGAGGCTGGACCGTCATGCCGCAATCGTCTTCCATCAACCGCCGCATCGTGCTCGCCGCACGCCCGCAGGGCGAGCCGGCGGACAGCGACTTCCGCCTGGAAACCGGCGAGGTGCCGCAACCCGGCCCCGGCCAGGTGCTGCTGCGCACCGTGTACCTGTCGCTCGATCCCTACATGCGCGGCCGCATGAGCGACGCGCCGTCCTATGCCGAACCGGTGCAGGTCGGCGCCGTCATGGTCGGCGGCACGGTCACGCGGGTCGAAGCCTCGAATCATCCCGACTACCGTCCGGGGGAGTGGGTGCTGGCGCAATCCGGCTGGCAGGATTACGCCTTGTCGGATGGCGCCGGCCTGCTGCGGCTGGGGCCCAATCCCGAACATCCGTCCTACTCGCTGGGCGTGCTGGGCATGCCTGGGTTTACCGGCTACATGGGCTTGCTGGACATCGGCCAGCCCAAGGCGGGCGAAACCGTGGTGGTGGCCGCGGCCAGCGGCGCGGTCGGGGCAGTGGTCGGCCAGATCGCCAAGATCCATGGCTGCAAGGTGATCGGCATCGCGGGCGGCGCGGACAAGTGCCGCTACGTGGTCCAGGAGCTGGGCTTTGACGACTGCCTGGACCACAAGGCGCCCGATCTGCCGGGCCGCCTGGCGCGCGCCGTGCCGCAGGGCATCGACGTGTATTTCGAGAACGTCGGCGGCGCGGTCTTCGACGCGGTGCTGCCGCTCTTGAACCCGCGCGCGCGGATACCGGTCTGCGGCCTGATTTCGGCCTACAACGCCACCAGCCAGCCGCAAGGGCCGGACCGCCTGGGCCTGCTGATGCGCACCATCCTCACCAAGCGCCTCAAGATGCAGGGCTTCATCATCTTCAACGAATACGCGCACCGCTACGGCGAATTCCGCGAGGCGATGGAAGACTTGATCAAGCAAGGCCGCATCAAGTACCGCGAGGATGTGGTCGATGAACTGGAGAACGCGCCGCGCGGCCTGATCGGGCTGCTCAGGGGTGAAAACGCCGGCAAGCGCATCGTGCGCGTCGGCCCGGACGAAAGGAGCGCCACATGAACATCCTGATCGTGCTGACTTCCCACGACACGCTGGGCAACACCGGCCGCAAGACCGGCTTCTGGCTGGAGGAGTTCGCTGCGCCGTACTACGCCTTCGTCGACGCCGGCGCCAAGGTCACGCTGGCTTCGCCCGCGGGCGGCCAGCCGCCGCTGGACCCCAAGAGCGACGACCCCGACGCCCAGACCGACGACACGCGGCGCTTTCGCCAGGATGCGGACGCGCAGCGGCAACTGGCCGCCACCTTGCGGCTGGCGCAGGTGCAGGCGGCCGACTACGACGCCGTGTTCTACCCTGGCGGCCACGGCCCCTTGTGGGACCTGGCGGAAGATTCCAATTCGGTTGCGCTGATCGAAACCATGCTGGCGGCGGGCAAGCCCGTCGCGGCCGTCTGCCATGCGCCCGGCGTGTTGCGCCACGCCAAGACGGCCGACGGCAAGCCGCTGGTGCAGGGCAGGCAGGTCACCGGCTTTTCCAATGCCGAAGAGGCGGCTGTGCAATTGAGCGACGTGGTGCCCTTCCTGGTCGAGGATGAACTGAAGCAGTTGGGCGGGCAGTACACCAGCGGCCCGGACTGGCAGCCGCACGTGGTCGGCGACGGCCTGCTGGTCACGGGCCAGAATCCAGCGTCTTCCGTGGGCGTGGCGCAGGCGCTGCTGGACCGGTTGAAGGATTGAGTCCTGGCGTGCCGGACCCGGATCCTGCGGCATGCGCGGGACGGGACCGGCACTGCTTTGCCCCGGGGCGCGGCATCTGATCGGCAAGGATTGCTGCGCAATGTGTCAGAATCGCGACCTTTTGCTACAGCGCAATGCGGCACGACCCACTTGCGCGCGATGACCGATGCCTCCAGACGTACCCGAATATCCCGCAGGCTCCTGCGTGGCGGCCTTGTTTGCCGCCATGCGGGCGCGCGACCCGGCCACCGGCCGCCATTCTGAAAGAGTTGTTGCGCTGAGCGTGGCGCTGGCCCGGGCCTGCGGCCTGCCGGAATCCGAGCAGGAGGTGGTCGCGGTCGCTGCCCGCCTGCATGACATCGGCAAGATCGGCACGCCGGACCGAGTGCTGTATTCGCCCAAGCGGCTGGACCCGGACGATTGGGCAATCATGAAGGCGCACGCCGCGGTGGGCGCCGACATCATCATGCACAGCGACATCCCGCAACGCGAGCTGATCGCGCGGGCGGTGCGCCATCACCACGAGCATTTTGACGGATCAGGCTATCCCGCAGGCCTGCGCGGCGAGAACATCCCGCTGCATTCGCGCATCATTTCCCTGGCCGATTCCTACGATGCCCTGGGCGATGCGCGTCCCTATCACCCCGCGCGCACGCACGCGGAGATCATGCGCATCCTGCACCAGGAAGCCGGCGCCAAATGCGACCCGGCGCTGTTGCGCACATTCGAATCGATGATCGCGAAGAGCCCGCTAAGGGTTCCGTAGCACAGACCCCGCCAGCTCCGCCGGCGGGTTGCGCAAGTCGGGCGGCGGGTCACTTCAAGCGGTAATTCGCCGCCACCAACGCCAATTCCTGCAGCGTGCGCTGCTGCCACGCGGCATCATGCCCCAGCTCTTCGGCCAGGATGCGCGCCACTTCGGGCGCCGCCAGCATCGCGGCCTCGCTGTCCAGGAACAAGGCGCGGTTGCGTCGCGCCAGCACATCCTCGGCGCTGCGCGCCAGTTCGTACCGCGCAGCGAAACGCACGTGCGCTTCCGACAAGCCGCTGCTCTTGACCAGCATGCGGTCGGCGCCGGGCAGCGCCTTCAAAGCCGGCAGGTCGCTGCCGTAGTAGCTGTCCGGCGTGCCGGCATGTTCCTGCGACGGAGCCAGGCCCGCCGCGCCATGCAGAGGCAGCGATTCGGTGCGGCAGGTGGCCTGCGTCAGCAACTGATGCTGGATGGCCGTGTCGACCACGTCCTGCGCCATGCGGCGGTAGGTGGTCCACTTGCCGCCGGTGACGGTTACCAGTCCGGCCTTGGATACCAGGATGGTGTGCTCGCGCGACAAGGACTTGGTGGAGGCTTCGCCGGTGGCCTTGACCAGCGGACGCAGTCCGGCCCAGACGCTGGTGACGTCGTCGCGCGTAGGCTTGCGGCTGAGATAGCGCGCCGCGGTGCTCAGGATGAAATCCACGTCCTGCGCGCCCGCTTGCGGATCCAGCGGCAGATCGTCGCGCGGCGTATCGGTGGTGCCGACGATGGTGTGGCCGTTCCATGGCACCACGAACAGCACGCGGCCGTCGTCGGTCTTGGGAATCAGGATGGCGCGCTTGCCCGGCAGGAAATCCTGCGGCAAGGTCAGGTGCACGCCCTGGCTGGGCGCGACCATGGTCTGCGCGTTCTTGTCTTCCATGCGCCGCACCGCGTCCACCCATACGCCGGTGGCGTTGACCACGCAGCGCGCGCGCAGCGTGAAGCTGGCGCCGCCGATCGCATCCTGCACGGTAACGCCGTCGACCTTGCCGCCCGTCATGGTCAGGCCGGTGGCGCGCATGTAGTTCACCGCGGTGCCGCCCAGGTCGAACAGCGTGCGCATCAGGCTCATCGCCAGGCGCGCATCGTCGAACTGGCCGTCGTAATACAGCACGCCGCCTTTGAGATTCTTGCCCTGCACGTTCTCGGCCAGCGTCGGCGCGTTGGCCAGCGTGTCGCGGCGCGACAGCCAGCGGCTGGGCGCCAGGTTCAGCTTGCCGGCCAGCATGTCGTACATCTTCAGGCCGATGCCGTAGAAGGGCTGGTCGAACAGGTTGTAGGCCGGCACCACGAATCCCAGCGGCCACACCAGGTGCGGCGCGTTGCGGTTGAGCAGGCCGCGTTCGTGCAGCGCTTCGCGCACCAGGCTGACGTTGCCCTGCGCCAGATAGCGGACGCCGCCGTGCACCAGCTTGGTGGCCTTGCTGGACGTGCCCTTGGCGAAGTCCGCGCCTTCGATCAGCAGGGTGCGATAGCCGCGCGAGGCGGCATCGACGGCCGTGCCCAGGCCGGTGGCGCCGCCGCCAATGACGATCACGTCCCAGGAGTGCGTGTTGTCCAGCGTGTTCAGGAGGCGGTTGCGGTCGGGCGGGGCGACGGAGGCTAGCGGTTGGTTCATGGGATTCAAGGTGTTTGCTTCAAGGTATTCGGGGCGGCCGCGACGTCGCAGCGCACGCCCGCGTCCAGCAGGACTTGCGCCAGCGGCTCTTGCGGATGCGCGTCGGTGAAGAAGCGGTCGATTTGCGAGATGTGCGCCAGTTCCACCATGGCCTGGCGCTTGAATTTGCTGCTGTCGGCGGCAAGCCAGACTTCGCGGGACTGTTCGATGATGGTCCGCGCCACGCGCACTTCGCGGAAGTCGTAATCGCGCAGCGTGCCGTCGGCCTCGATGCCGGAGATGCCGATCAGGCCGATGTCGACCTTGAACTGGCGGATGAAGTCCATGGTGGCTTCGCCGACGATGCCGCGGTCGCGCGAACGCACCACGCCGCCGGCCACGATGACTTCGCAATCCGGGTTGTCCGAGAGGATGTCGGCGACGTGCAGGTTGTTGGTGATGACGCGCAGGCCGCGATGGCGCAGCAGGGCGCGCGCAATCGCTTCGGTGGTGGTGCCGATGTTCAGGATCAGCGAACAGCCGTCGGGCACGGCGCGCGCCACGGCCTCGGCGATGCGCTGCTTGCCGGCGGCGTGCAGGCCCTGGCGTTTGCGGTAGGCGATGTTCTCGATGGTGGACGCTTCGATGCGCACGCCGCCGTGAAAGCGCGACAGCAGGCCCGCTTCGGAAAGAATATTGACGTCGCGCCGCACGGTCTGCAGCGTGACGTCAAAGCGTTTGGCGAGCTCCTCGATCGAGGCCGAGCCTTGGGCCCGCACCATTTCGATCAAGGCGCTCTGTCTGGGGTTCAGTGTCATGTTCGTATAGTAAAACAACAAAAGCGAAAAATAATGCCGCGCCGCAAGATTGTTTTTTGTTCGCTTCTTGAGTAAAACGCACAATAAACGAAAGCTATCTGAAAGAGTATGCTCATCCTGCTGTTCGCTTGAATGCAGGCCGAGCCGCTGTACCGAATACCGAAGTCCGCCGTAAAAAACAGGGACGTATAAGTAGGTAGAGGAGACCAGATGCAGCTGAACTTGGACAGGGTAGGTTTGCGGGCCGGCTCGCAGACGCACCTGTATCCCATGAGCCTGGCCCCCGTCGAGGGCGCCATGACGGTATTGCTGGGGGCCACCCTGGCGGGCAAGACCTCGCTGATGCGCATCATGGCCGGGCTGGACCGGCCCACCGAAGGCCGCGTGCTGGTCGACGGCGCCGACGTGACCGGCGTGCCAGTGCGCCAGCGCAATGTCGCCATGGTCTACCAGCAGTTCATCAATTACCCCTCCATGTCGGTCTACGACAACATCGCTTCGCCGCTCAAGCTGCGCGGGGCGGCGGACATCGGCGAAAAAGTCCGCGCCATGGCGGCGCGGCTGCACATCGATCATCTGCTGGAACGCTATCCCTCGGAGCTGTCCGGCGGGCAGCAGCAGCGGGTGGCGCTGGCCCGGGCGCTGGCCAAGGACGCGCCGCTCATCCTGCTGGACGAGCCCCTGGTGAACCTGGACTACAAGCTGCGCGAGGAACTGCGCGACGAACTTTCCGAGTTGTTCGCCGAAGGACGCTCCACGGTGGTCTATGCCACTACCGAGCCGGGCGAGGCCCTGTTGCTGGGCGGCCACACCGCGGTGCTGGATGCGGGCGAACTGCTGCAATACGGTCCCACGGCCGAGGTCTTTCACCGCCCCAATTCCATCCGCGTGGCCCGCGCCTTCAGCGATCCGCCCATGAATCTGTTTGCCGCGCGCCGCACGGCGTCCGGCTTCGTGCTGCACGGAGACCTGGCGGTGGAACGGGCGCTGCCGCAAGGCGCCGATACGGAGATTACCGCCGGCCTGCGCGCCGGCGCCCTCGATGTCGAGCCGCGGCCTGGCCACATCGTGCTGCCCGGGGTGGTGAAGCTGGCCGAGATCTCCGGGTCCGACACCTTCGTGCACGCCCAGACGGAGGCGGGCGACGTGGTGGCGCAATTGCCCGGGGTCCACCGCTATACGCTGGACCACCGCGTGCAGTTCTATTTCGATCCGGCGCAGACCTACGCCTTCGGCGCGGGCGGCGCGCTGCTGGCGGCGCCGCGGCAGCCGGCGGGCGCGGGGGAGGCGGCCTGATGGCGCAGATCGAGCTGGACCTGTCCCATTCCTACGTTGCAGACCCCAAGACCGACGAGGACTATGCGCTGCTGCCGCTTTCCTTCACCTTCAAGGACGGCGGGGCCTACGCCTTGCTGGGGCCGTCCGGTTGCGGCAAGACCACGCTGCTCAATTGCGTGTCGGGCCTGCTGCGGCCGTCGCACGGGCGCATCCTGTTCGACGGCCAGGACGTCACGGACAAGACCCCGCAGGCGCGCAACATCGCCCAGGTATTCCAGTTTCCGGTGGTGTACGACACCATGACCGTGGCCGAGAACCTGGCGTTTCCGCTGCGCAACCGCGGCATGGCGCCCAAGCTCATCGGCGAACGCGTCGGGCGCATCGCCGAGATGCTGGAGATGTCGCATGTGCTGGACCGGCGCGCCAGCGGCCTGACCGCCGACGCCAAGCAGAAGATTTCGCTGGGGCGCGGTCTGGTGCGCAGCGACGTGTCGGCCATCCTGTTCGACGAGCCGCTGACCGTGATCGACCCGCAGCTCAAGTGGGAGTTGCGGCGCAAGCTCAAGGAAATCCACCACGAGTTCAAGCTGACGCTGATCTACGTGACGCACGACCAGACCGAGGCGCTGACCTTTGCCGACGAGGTCATGGTGATGGCGCGCGGCAGGGCGGTGCAGGTCGGGACCGCGGATGACTTGTTCCAGCGGCCGGCGCATACCTTCGTGGGCCATTTCATCGGCTCGCCGGGCATGAACTTCCTGCCGGCGCAATGGCGCGACGGCGGGTTGGAAGTGGGCAAGAGCCGCGTCGCCGGGCTGCCGGCGGAGATGGCGGCAAAGCTGGACGGCGCGGGTCCCGTGAAGCTGGGCGTGCGGCCGGAATACTTGCGCATCACCGAGCCGGGCGCGCCCGGCGCCGTGGCCATGCGCGTGGAGCGGGTGCAGGACGTGGGCACCTACACGCTGCTGGTGGCGGACTTCGAGGGCGCGCCGGTGCGCGCCCGGCTGGCCAGCAACATCGTCCCGGCCGCGGCCGGCGGCACGGTCTGGCTGTCGGTACTGAATCCGCACACCTGCTTTTACCGCGACGAGGAGCTGATCCGATGAAACCCATAGATCACCGGGCCTGGTTCCTGGTCTTGCCCGTGGTGCTGTGCGTGGCGTTCTCGGCCATCCTGCCGCTGATGACCATCGTCAACTATTCGGTGCAGGACATCATCTCGCCCGAGCGCCGCGTCTTCGTCGGCACCGAGTGGTACGCCGCCGTGCTGCAGGATGAAGAACTGCATGGCGCGCTGTTCCGCCAGATCGGCTTTTCTCTGGCCGTGCTGGCCATCGAGATCCCGCTGGGCATACTGCTGGCCCTGTCCATGCCCGCCAGCGGTTGGCGCGCTTCCGCGGTGCTGGTGATCATCGCGCTGTCGCTGCTGATCCCCTGGAACGTGGTGGGCACCATCTGGCAGGTGTTCGGGCGCACCGACATCGGCCTGCTGGGGGCCACGCTGTCGTGGTTGGGCGTGGACTACAACTACACCGGCAACGACTTCGACGCCTGGGTCACGGTGCTGATCATGGACGTATGGCACTGGACGCCGCTGGTGGCGCTGCTGTGCTACGCGGGCTTGCGCGCCATACCGGACGCCTATTACCAGGCTGCCCGCATCGACGGCGCCTCGCGCCTGGCGGTGTTCCGCTACATCCAGCTGCCCAAGATGCGCGGCGTACTCATGATCGCGGTGCTGCTGCGCTTCATGGACAGCTTCATGATCTACACCGAGCCCTTCGTACTGACGGGCGGCGGGCCGGGCAACGCCACCACCTTCCTGTCGCAGTACCTGACGCAGAAGGCGGTGGGCCAGTTCGACCTGGGGCCGGCGGCCGCGTTCTCCATCATCTATTTCCTGATCATCCTGCTCTTGTGCTTCATCCTCTACAACTGGATGCAGCGCGCCGGAACCACTGGCGGCTTTGACGAGGAGCGCGCAAATGCGTGAGAAAAATTCCCGCTGGCGCGGCGTCTTCCTGACCCTGTACCTGATCTTCGCCATCCTGCCGCTGTACTGGATGCTGAACATGTCGTTCAAGACGAACACGGAGATCGTCAGCACCCTGACGCTGTGGCCGCGCGACTTCACCTTCGAGCACTATCGAACCATCTTCACCGACCCGGCCTGGTACTCCGGCTACATCAATTCGCTGATCTACGTGGTCATCAACACGGTGATTTCCCTGGCCGTGGCGCTGCCGGCGGCCTACGCCTTTTCGCGCTACCGCTTCATCGGCGACAAGCACGTGTTCTTCTGGCTGCTGACCAACCGCATGACGCCGCCCGCGGTGTTCCTGCTGCCGTTCTTCCAGCTCTATAGCTCCTTCGGCCTGATGGACACGCACCTGGCCGTGGCGCTTGCGCACCTGGTGTTCAACGTGCCGCTGGCGGTCTGGATCCTGGAGGGCTTCATGTCCGGCGTGCCGCGCGAGATCGACGAGACCGCCTATGTCGACGGCTATTCCTTCCCGCGCTTTTTCCTGACGATCTTCCTGCCGCTGATCAAGTCGGGCGTGGGCGTGGCGGCATTTTTCTGCTTCATGTTCAGCTGGGTGGAGCTGCTGCTGGCGCGCACGCTGACCTCGGTCAACGCCAAGCCCATCGTCGCCACCATGACCCGCACCGTGTCGGCTTCCGGCATGGACTGGGGCGTGCTGGCCGCGGCGGGCGTGCTGACCATCGTGCCGGGCGGCATCGTCATCTGGTTCGTGCGGCATTACATCGCGAAGGGCTTCGCGATGGGCCGGGTGTAGAGGCAAGGAGAGCGCGCTCATGTTCAGCTGGATGGTATGGACCACTCCCGTCGCCGTGTTCTTTTCCTGCATCGTGCTGATGCTGGTCGGCATGACGGTGTGGGAACTGAAATCGCCCACGGCCGAGCGCAAGGGCTTCCTGCCCCTGCGCACCACGCGCGGCGACCGGCTTTTCATCGGCCTGATGGCCGCGGCCTGGCTCAATCTGGCGTTCCTGGGGTTAGGCCAAAAGGCAGCGGAATGGTTTTCGCTGGACGAGCCGCCATCGGTTTGGATCAGTTTCATCGCGTCCATGCTGCTGCTGGCATTCGTCATGAGGAAAGGCTGAAGAGGGGCGTCAGACCCTTCGCGTATTCAAGCGGTTGGTAAGGACTATCGGCCAGCGTCTTCCCCGGCCAGCGGTCCGCAGCAAACGATGGGGAAGACTTATCGAGGAGACAGGTCATGAAATTGCGCATGCACGCCATGGCAGCCGCCATCGCCCTGATCGGGACTTCGGCGGCCTGGGCTGGCGAACCGGAAGCGAAGAAGTGGGTCGATTCGGAGTTCCAACCTTCATCGCTGTCCAAGGACCAGCAGATGGCCGAGATGAAATGGTTCATCGAGGCCGCCGCCAAGCTCAAGGCCAAGGGAGTGAACGAGATCAGCGTGGTGTCGGAAACCATCACCACGCACGAGTACGAGTCCAAGACGCTGGCCAAGGCTTTTTCGGAGATCACCGGCATCAAGGTCAACCACGACCTGATCCAGGAAGGCGACGTGGTCGAGAAGCTGCAGACCTCGATGCAGTCCGGAAAATCCATCTACGACGGCTGGATTTCGGATTCCGACCTGATCGGCACGCACTACCGCTACGGCGCCATCCTGCCCCTGTCCGACTACATGGCCGGCGCGGGCAAGGAATGGACCAATCCCAACCTGGACCTGAAGGACTTCATCGGCACCAAGTTCACCACCGCGCCAGACGGCAAGCTCTACCAGCTGCCGGACCAGCAGTTCGCCAACGTCTACTGGTTCCGCGCCGACTGGTTCGCGCGGCAGGACCTGAAGGACAAGTTCAAGGCCAAGTACGGCTACGAGCTGGGCGTGCCCACCAATTGGTCCGCCTATGAAGACATCGCCGACTTCTTCTCCAACGACGTCAAGGAACTGGACGGCAAGAAGGTCTATGGCCACATGGACTACGGCAAGAAGGACCCGTCGCTGGGCTGGCGCTTCACCGACGCGTGGCTGTCCATGGCCGGCGCCGCCGACAAGGGCCTGCCCAACGGCATGCCGGTGGACGAGTGGGGCATCCGCGTGGCGGACGACAAGTGCACGCCGGTCGGCGCGTCGGTGGCGCGCGGCGGCGCCACCAACAGTCCGGCCGCGGTCTATGCCCTGACCAAGTACGTGGACTGGATGAAGAAGTATGCGCCGCAGCAGGCCATGGGCATGACCTTCTCGGAATCCGGCCCGGTGCCCGCCCAGGGACAGATCGCGCAGCAGATCTTCTGGTACACGGCCTTCACCGCCGACATGACCAAGAAGGGCCTGCCGGTGGTCAACGATGATGGCACGCCGAAGTGGCGCATGGCCCCGTCGCCCTACGGCCCGTACTGGAAGGACGGCATGCAGAACGGCTACCAGGACGTGGGCTCGTGGACCTTCTTCAAGTCCACCAACCCGGACAAGATGGCGGCGGCCTGGCTGTACGCGCAGTTCGTCACGTCCAAGTCGGTGTCGCTGAAGAAGTCCATCACCGGCCTGACCTTCATCCGCGACAGCGACATCAACAGCGAGTTCTTCACCAAGAACGCGGCGAACTACGGCGGCCTGATCGAGTTCTACCGCAGCCCGGCGCGCGTGGCGTGGACGCCCACCGGCAACAACGTGCCTGACTATCCCAAGCTGGCGCAGCTGTGGTGGAAGAACGTCGCCACCGCGGTCACCGGCGAAAAGACCCCGCAGGCCGCCATGGACAACCTGGCCAATGAAATGGATCAGGTCATGGCGCGGCTGGAGCGGGCCGGCATGGCGCAGTGCGCGCCCAAGCTCAACCCCAAGAGCGACCCCAGCAAGTGGCTGTCGGACCAGCATGCGCCGTGGAAGAAACTGGCCAACGAAAAGCCCAAGGGCGAGACGATCGCCTATGAGAAGCTGCTCGATGCGTGGAAGCAGGGCAAGGTGAGGTAAGCCGGCCGAACGCCGCAGACGGCCCGGACCCGGCAATGCGCCGGGTCCTTTTTTTGCCCGTCAGTGTATGACCCGCGCCGCCTTGCGCGCGCGCTTGACTTCATACATGCGAGTGTCGGCCAGGCGCACGGCGGCTTCGGCGTCCAGGCCGCGCGGGTCCAGCGCCACCACGCCGACGCTGGCGCCTTCGTACGGGACGGTTGCGTCGCCGAGCTGGTAGCGGCCCACGGTGGCGGCGGTGGCGCGCTCTTCCAGGGAACGGGCGGCTTCCTCGGCATCGCCGCGCGGCGCGTGCACGCCATGGGGGCCGTCGCCCGCAGCCAGGGCCGGGCCGGGGCCGATCAGCACGAATTCGTCGCCGCCCATGCGACCCAGCATGTCCGAACCGCGCAGCGCCGCGGAGATGCGGCGCGACACTTCCTGCAGGAACACATCGCCTTGCTGGTGGCCATAGACGTCGTTGATGCCCTTGAAACCGTCCAGGTCGATCACGCCCACCAGCACGCTGCCGCCTTCGCGGATGGCGCGCGCCTGCAGACGGTCCAGCGCCTCGTAGAGCGCGCGGCGGTTGGGCAGGCCGGTCAGCGCGTCGGTCAGCGCATACGACATGAGCTGGACGTTGGCGGCATGCAGCTGTTCCATCAGCATTTCGCGTTCCAGGAAGCGGGCGATCACGCTGGAGAACAGTTTCAGCACCGATTCGGCCTGCGGCTCGATCCGGTGCTGCGTGGCGCTGGCGGCGCACAGGGTGCCGAACAGCACGCCCTCATCCGTGCGCACCGGCGCGCTCAGATAGGTTTGGATGCCCAGTTGCCGGGCGGCGTCGGAATCCGGCCAGCAGCTGGAGACGTCGCTGGTGCACATGCGGCCTTCGTCCAGCGCGCGTTTGCACAGCGTGTCGTCCCAGGGCACGGACAGGCCTTCGGGGATTTGCAGTGTTCCGGCGTTGCGCGCGTAGCGGATGCGCTGGAGATCGGCCTTCAGGTCGATGGACGTGAGGTAGGTGGATTCCAGCCCGGTCACCGCGCCCAGCATGTCCAGCAGCGGGCGCGTCAGCTGTTCGACCGACTTGGCCTCGGGCAGGGTGGTCGACAGTTCTGCAAGTATCGGATCCAGCACGGCGTCTCCAGGAAGCATGGGCATATGGGTGGGCATTATGCACGCTGCGCAGCGGCTTGCATGGAACCGTCGCGCAGGACTACCCTGGACTTTCCACACGCGGCGGCCGGGCTCGACGGGTAGCGGCCGCCAGGGAGGCAGGCATGCATCACGCGAGCGAACTGCGCGGCCGGGTGGCCGTGGTGACAGGCGCATCCTCCGGCATCGGCCGGGCCATCGCGATCGGGCTGGCGGCTGCTGGCGCGCAGGTGGTGGTGAATCATCGCGCGGGCGGCGATTCGCAGGGGCGGGCCGCGGCCGTCGCCGAAGCGATCCAGCGGCAGGGCGGTTCGGCCGTCACCGCGGCCGCCGACATCAGCAAGGAGTCCGAGGTGGAGCACCTGTTTGCGCAGGCGCTGCAGCATTACGGGCGGCTGGACATCCTGGTCAACAACGCGGGCATAGAACATCCCGCGCCGATTGCGGACATGACGCTGGCCGACTGGCAGCGCGTCATCGACGTGAACCTGACGGGACAGTTCCTATGTGCGCGCGCCGCTGCGCGGCAGTTCCAGTCGCAACCGGTCGACCCGGCGCGGCAGAGGCTGGCGGCGGGCAACATCGTTTTCATCAGTTCCGTGCACGAGGCCATACCCTGGGCCTTCCAGGTGAACTACGCGGCATCCAAGGGTGGCGTGTCGATGCTGATGAAATCGCTGGCGCAGGAGCTGGCGCCGGCCCGGATACGCGTCAATTCGATTGCGCCGGGCGCCATACGCACAGCCATCAACCAGCCGGCCTGGGATACGCCGGAAAGCCTGGCCAGGCTGTTGCAGCTGATTCCCTACGGCCGCATCGGCGAACCCGAAGACGTGGCGCAGGCCGCCGTGTGGCTGGCCAGCGACGCGTCCGATTACGTCACCGGCACGACCCTGTTCGTCGACGGCGGCATGACGCTGTATCCCGAATTCCGTGGCGCGGGCTAGGCCATGTCCAAGCCCCTGGAAGACTATGGCCTGATCGGCAATATGCTGTCCGCCGCGCTGGTGGCGCGCGACGGCTCCATCGATTGGCTGTGCCTGCCGCATTTCGATTCGCCCGCCTGCTTCGCGGCGCTGCTGGGCGATGAACGGCATGGACGCTGGCGCATCGCGCCGCACGCACGGAACTGCACGGTATCGCGCCGCTACGTGCCGGATACCGCGGTGCTGGAAACGCGCTACGAAACCGGCTCGGGCACGGCGCTGCTGTACGACTTCATGCCCTTGAGCGACGACGACGAGCGCGCCGACGTGGTGCGCATCGTGCGCGGCGAATCCGGACACGTGCAGATGGACATGGAGATGGAGCTACGCTTCAACTATGGGCAGGCCGTGCCCTGGGTGCGCCGGCGTGACTATGGCCTGAGCGCCATCGCGGGCCCCGACGCGGTCGAGCTGCACACGCCGGTGGACCTGGCCGGGCACGAACTCACCACCACGGCGCGCTTCACCGTGCATCCGGGCCGGGTGGTGCCGTTCACGCTGTCTTACCACCGTTCGCACCGCACCCCGCATTTCGTGCCGGACCGCGTGGAAAGCATGGACCGCACCATTTCCTGGTGGCAGGAATGGGCCAAGCGCTGCCGCTGGGAGGGCAGCGAGGAAGGCCGCGACGCCGTGGTGCGCTCGCTGATTACCTTGAAGCTGCTGACCTTTCACCCGACCGGCGGCATCATCGCCGCGCCCACGACCTCGCTGCCGGAAGCCCTGGGCGGCAGCCGCAACTGGGACTACCGGCACTGCTGGCTGCGCGATTCGGCGCTGACCTTGTACGCCTTGCTCAATGCAGGCTACCGAGAGGAGGCCGAGGCCTGGCGCCAATGGCTGTTGCGCGCAGTGGCCGGGCATCCCGACCAGTTGCAGATCATGTACGGCATCGCCGGCGAACGCTGGCTGCCCGAACTTGAAATCCCCTGGCTGCCGGGCTATGAGGGCAGCCTGCCGGTGCGCCGCGGCAACGGCGCCGCCGGCCAGAGCCAGCTGGACGTCTATGGCGAGCTGATCGAAACCCTGTATGCGGCGCGCGCCGCGGACCTGGCGCCGCTGGCCGAGGCCTGGCGCCTGCAGAACGTGCTGCTGGAGCCGTTGAAGCGCCGTTGGCAGGATCTGGACCACGGCATCTGGGAAGTGCGGGGCGAGCGCCGCGCCTTCACGCATTCGCGCTTGATGTGCTGGGTGGCCTTCGACCGCGCGGTGCAATCCTGCGATCGCTTCGGCCTGCGCGGGCCGCGCGATGAATGGCAGCGCCTGGCCGACCGCATCCGGGCGGACATCTGCAAGCATGGCTACAACCAGGCCCGCGGCAGCTTCGTGCAGAGCTATGGGTCGGACGAGCTGGATGCCAGCCTGCTGCTCATCCCCCAGGTGGGTTTCCTGCCCGCGGACGATCCGCGCGTCACTGGCACGGTGCGCGCTATCGAGCGCGAACTGCTGCGCGACGGCCTGCTGCTGCGCTATTCCAACCAGCATGCCAGCGACGGCTTGCCGGGCGACGAAGGGGTGTTCCTGGCCTGCAGCTTCTGGCTGGCCGACGCCTACGTCATGCAGGGGCGCATCGATGACGCCGAACGCCTGTTCGAGCGGCTGCTGGGGCTGCGCAACGACCTGGGCCTGCTGGCCGAGGAATACGACGTGGCCCGGCGCCGCCTGGTGGGCAACTTCCCGCAAGGGTTCTCGCACATCGGGCTGGTCAATACCGCCTACAACCTGAGCCGCGCCAGCGGTCCGGCGCGTCAGCGTTCCGAGCAGGACGCGCCGCGGGAATAGGCCGCGCAGCGGCGTCCCGCGTTTGCCGGCCCGGTGTATTCTGGCGATCTAACGGTCGCCCCAAGGTGGGCCGAACCGCAGAACAGAGCAGAGCAGGCCGCGCGTCGGCCGCCACCGCATCCAGGAGAGACAAGCATGCTTTTGACGGAAGAACAGCTCAGCGTCCAGGAAATGGCGCGCCGCTTCGCGCAGGAGCGCCTGGCGCCCAACTCGGAACGCTGGGACCGCGAGCATCACTATCCCGCCGACGCCATCGCCGAAATGGCGCAGCTGGGCTTTTTCGGCATGCTGGTGCCCGAAGCCTGGGACGGCAACGACAGCGGGTATATCTCGTACGCCGTCGCGCTGGAGGAAATCGCGGCTGGCAATGGCGCCTGCTCCACCATCATGAGCGTGCACAATTCGGTCGCCTGCATGCCCATCCTGAAGTTCGGCACCGACGCGCAGAAAGAACAGTTCCTGCGTCCGCTGGCAACGGGCGAGCATATCGGCGGATTTGCGCTGACCGAGCCGCAGGCGGGCTCGGACGCCAGCAGCCTGCACACCCGGGCGCGCCGCGATGGCGACGACTACATCCTGAATGGCGCCAAGCAGTTCATCACGTCGGGGCGCAGCGGCCAGGTCGTGATCGTGTTCGCCGTGACCGACCCGGATGCCGGCAAGCGCGGCATCTCGGCCTTCATCGTGCCTACCGATACTCCGGGCTACAAGGTGCTGAGGGTGGAAGACAAGCTGGGCCAGCATGCTTCCGACACCTGCCAGATCGCGTTCGAGGACATGCGCATTCCGGCGGCCTGCCGGCTGGGCGCGGAGGGCGAGGGCTACAAGATCGCCCTGTCCAACCTGGAGGGCGGGCGCATCGGCATCGCGTCCCAATCCGTGGGCATGGCGCGCGCGGCCTACGAGTGCGCGCGTGACTATGCGCGCGACCGGCAGGCCTTCGGCAAACCCATCATGGAGCATCAGGCGGTCGCGTTCCGCCTGGCCGACATGGCCACGCAGATCCATGCGGCGCGCCAGATGGTGCTGCATGCGGCAGCCTTGCGCGAAGCCGGCAGGCCGGCGCTGACGGAAGCGTCCATGGCCAAGCTGTTCGCCTCCGAGATGGCCGAAAAGGTCTGCTCCGCCGCCATCCAGACGCTGGGCGGCTACGGCTATCTGAAGGATTTTCCGGTCGAGCGCATCTATCGCGACGTGCGCGTCTGCCAGATCTACGAGGGCACCAGCGACATCCAGCGCCTGGTGATCGCCCGGGCCTTGTAAACGGTAGACTAGGCCGGCTGGCGCCGGCCGCACCGCGCCCACAGCGCGTAGACGATGACGTTGCCCACGATCAGCAAGGCCGCCAGCACGATCTGCGTGCCGCGAGTGATGCCTTCGGGGTAGATCAGCGCCAGTACGTAGTGTTCGATGAAGCCGCCGCCATAGCCTTGCTGGCCGGCCTGCTGGCGCA
The DNA here is from genome assembly GCF_048541815.1 of Achromobacter sp. PD1. Classification (NCBI taxonomy): domain Bacteria; kingdom Pseudomonadati; phylum Pseudomonadota; class Betaproteobacteria; order Burkholderiales; family Alcaligenaceae; genus Achromobacter; species Achromobacter sp. PD1. Next base: position 2,784,338 of record NZ_CP183349.1, on the reverse strand, counting down.
GCGAAATCTCCAGCGGCGTCAGCGGGCAGATCCAGCCCATGCCTATCACCAGCGCGCCCCAGGCCAGCGCCGGCAGGTGCAGGTAGGCGATCCAGCGCTTCCACAGCGCCAGCAGTCCGCCGAACACCACGAAGGCAACAAAGAGGCCATGCACGGCCAGCACAAGGTCTGCAAGCACGCGGTAGCTCATGGCCGCACCCGGCTCAGGGCTTGAGGTCGCGCAGCAGCTTGGCCAGTTCGGGCGCCGTCATCAGCGACACGCCCTGCGACTTGGCGTATTGCAGCGCATTGTCCGAGACCTCGCCAAGCGCGATGTATATCGCTTCGCGCGCCCCGCGCTTTTCGCGCGCGGCCTGCAGCTCGCGCAGCGGTTCGACGCCGACGCGCGCGGCTTTCCAGCGCTTGGCGCTGACCAGCGCGACGTGGCCGTCCTTGGTCAGCGCGAAATCGGCGCCGGGCAGTTGCAGGCGTTGCACTTCACAGCCGTCGCGGCGAAAGCCCGCTTCGACGGTTTTGGAAAAATCCGCCCAGGACATGCCGGCGGCGGCTTCGGCCACGGCCTGCACCCGCGCGCCCGAGGGCGCGCGCAATTGCTTGTAGGCCGCCATGATGGCGATGACCGCGAACGGCACCGCCGCGAACACGCCCATCGCGGCGTACTCCAGCGGCAGCGCGGCAAAGCCGGCGGCCGACAGCAGCACGGCCACGCCGGCGCTCATCCACCAGGGCGAACGCAGCAGCACGGCAAAAATGGAGTTCTGGGACATCTTGAGTTTCATGGCGGCTCGCGGTCGGGCGGGTTGTAATGGCTTCAGGCGTCCTGGCCGCCAGCGTCGGGGCCGCGCACGACGATGCGCACGTCGCCGCAGGTCACGATCTGGCCGGCGCGGATCTTGGCCGTCTTGCGGCTTTCGACCACGCCGCCCACGCTGACGTGGCCTTCGGCCACCAGCATCTTGCCCGCGCCGCCGCTGTCGCACACGCCGGTGGCCTTGAGCAGCTGGTTCACTTCAATATAGGGGCTGCCTTCGGCCAGCGTGAATTCGATGATGGGCATAGCGAGAGTTTGGTAGAGAGGTGAGGGCGGGGCGCTCAGGCCTGGCCGCCGCCGTTGGCGCCGTCCTGCGCGGGGGCGGGAGGCTCCTGCACGGCGGGACGGTTGTTGGTGGTTTCGGCGCGAGCCATCCAGGCGATCAGGGACGAACGCATGGCTTCCTCGACCGACATCTGGATGGGCTGGACCCATTCCTGCGGCACGAACACGGTATAGCCGCCGATCATGTAGCCCATCGGCAGGTACACGGCCACGCGCTCGCCCTGGCTGAAGCCTTCGGGCAAGCCTTCCATGTTGCGGCGCGTGACCAGGCCGACCAGCTCCAGCTGTTGGCCAGGCACGCGCAGGATCACGACCTGCTGGGCGGTGTTCTTGGAACTGGGGGAGAAATAGTCCGCGAAACTCTTCAGCGACGAATAGATGCTCTTGACCACCGGCAGGTTGGTGAACGGCATTTCCAGCAGCACCAGCACGCGCTGCACGCGTTCCTTGGATACGAGGTAGCCGATGGCCAGGATGCCGAGGATGCCCAGCGCCAGGCCCATGCCCGGCACGTAGAACCCGCCGATGAAGGGGCGCAGGAAGGTCAGCGCCACGGCTTCGGTCCACGCCAGGAAGATGTAGAGCAGGTAGATCGTCAGGGCCAGCGGCAGGACCGTGATCAGTCCGCGGAAGAAGTACTTGTAGAGACGGGTCATAGACATAGGCAAATAAATTAGGGTCGGATTATGCGGCAAAGGCACGCGCCGAGGGGCCGCCAGCATAGCAGCCAGCGCGGACCCGACCGGTAACAATCGGCGTGCGGCCAGCGGAAGCGGCGCGCGCCTAGCGGTCCACGGGCAGGTACAGCGTCTCCTTGATCTCCTCCATGACCACGTAGCTGCGAGATTCGGCGGACGCGGGTAGGCGCTTGAGGATTTCGCCGAGGAGACGGCGGTATTCGTTCATTTCGGTCAGGCGGGCCTTGACCAGATAGTCGAAGTCGCCGGATACCAGATGGCATTCCATGACTTCGGGCACGTACAGCAGTTCTTTCTTGACCTTGTCGAACACGTCGCCGGACTTGGCCGACAGTTTGATCTCCAGGAAGACCAGCAGGTTCTTGCCCAGCGCAGCCGGATTGACGCGCGCATGGTAACCCGTGATGACGCCTTCGCGCTCCATGCGCTTGACGCGGTCGGAGCAGGGGGTGGCGGACAGGCTGATCCGGTCGGCCAGTTCGGTCACGGAAATGCGGCCTTCCCGCTGCAGGATATCCAGGATTTTCAGGTCGATACGGTCTAGCTCGCGCATTTCACTTTTGGCGATCGAAAAATAGGAGGTGGCCGGGAAAAAGCACTGGCAAAGCAAAATCTTCAGTGCTTTTCACTGCTAAGAGGCCCATAGACTACCGAAATTCCTGAACAAAACCAATCACCGGAAAGAATCATGCACGTCATCGTCCTCGGCAGCGGCGTCATCGGCACCACCACCGCCTATTATCTGGCCCTCCAGGGCGCCAAAGTCACGGTGCTGGACCGCCAGCCTTCGGCGGCGCAGGAGACCAGCTACGCCAACGCCGGACAGGTTTCGCCGGGTTATTCCACGCCCTGGGCCGCGCCCGGCATTCCGCTGAAGGCCATCAAGTGGCTGTTCCAGAAGCATGCCCCGCTGGCGATCCGCCTGGACGGCAGCCTGTTCCAGCTGAAATGGATGGCGTCCATGCTGGCCAACTGTTCGGCCGAACGCTACGCGGTGAACAAGGAGCGCATGCTGCGCCTGTCCGAGTACAGCCGCGATTGCCTGCGCGAACTGCGCCAGTCCACCGGCATCCACTACGAAGAGCGCACCCGCGGCACGCTGCAGCTGTTCCGCACCGAGGCCCAGCTGGAAGCCGCCCGCCGCGACATCGCGGTGCTGGAAGAAGTGGGCGTGCCCTACGAACTGCTGGACCGCAATCGCCTGGTGACGGCCGAACCCGCCCTGGCGCGCTCGCTGCACAAGCTGAGCGGCGGCCTGCGCCTGCCCAATGACGAAACCGGCGACTGCCAGCTGTTCACGACGCGCCTGGCCGAATTGGCCAAGGGTCTGGGCGTGGAGTTCCGTTTCGGCCAGACGGTGTCGGGCCTGAACACGGCCGGCGGCCAGATCACCGGCGTGCGCGTGGGCAATGAAGTGCTGACCGCCGACCGCTATGTCGCCGCCTTCGGCAGCTACACGCGCGATTTCCTCAAGCCGCTGGACCTGGACCTGCCGGTGTATCCGCTCAAGGGTTATTCGCTGACCATCCCCATGGCGGACGAATCGGCCGCGCCGGTTTCGACCATCCTGGATGAAACCTACAAGATCGCCGTGACGCGTTTCGACCAGCGCATCCGCGTGGGCGGCATGGCCGAGATCGCGGGCTTCGATCTGCGCCTGAAGGAGGCCCGCCGCAAGACGCTGGAGCTGGTCGTCAACGACCTGTTCCCGGGCAGCGGCCACGTGGCCCAGGCCGAGTTCTGGACTGGCCTGCGTCCCATGACGCCGGACGGCACCCCGGTGGTCGGCGCGACCCGCTACGGCAACCTGTACCTGAACACCGGCCACGGCACGCTGGGCTGGACCATGGCCTGCGGCTCGGGCAAGCTGGTGGCCGACCAGGTCATGGGCCAGCGTCCCGCCATCCGCACCGATGGCCTGGACCTGTCGCGCTACGACCGCAAGGCGGCGCCCAGCCAGTCGCTGGTGCTGGACGGCAAGAGCGCCTGATTACTGTTTCCTCACCTCGGCCCAGGCCGCAAGCCTGGCCTGCAGCGGCCCCGCCAGCGCAGAACGCCGGCGGGGCCGCTGTCTTCACGGCTGCTGCGCTTGCGCCAATTGCTCCAGCATGGCCAGCACGGCGGGCTGCGTTTCATCGTGACGCCAGATGCCGCGCAGATCCGACGGGGTCGACGCATGCGTCAGGGGACGGCAAACCAGATTCGGCAATTGCACCTTTCCCAGCGAAGCTGGAACCAGCGACACGCCGAATTCATGCGATACCAGGGTGGCGATCGTCAGCATGTTGCGGACCTTGTGGCGGATATGCGGCGTGAAGCCGGCCTGCAGGCAAAGCGCCAGTATCTTGTCGTAGTAGCCCGGCGAGAAATCCCGGGGAAACAGCACGAAGTCGTCGTGTTGCAACTGCTGCGCGGCTATCGTCTGGAGTCCGGCCAGGGGATGCGTTGCCGGCAGCAGGCAGACGAAGTCCTCGCGGTGCAGTACGCGTGACGCGACGCCGGATGGCATCACCCGGGGATGCACGATCCCGATATCGATCTGGCCGCGCAGCAGCGCGTCGATTTGTTCGTAGCTGCTGAGTTCGTACAGCACCACCTCGACGTCCGGCCGCGCCACGCAGAAGGCCCGGACGTCGGACGCCAGCCGTGTCAGGAACGACGAGCCCACGAATCCGATATGCACGGCGCCGGCTTCGCCATTGGCGGCGCGGCGCGCCTGTTCCTCGGCGTCGCGCGCCAGCGCCAGCAGTTTCAACGCTTCCCTATAGATCACCTTGCCGGCCTCGGTCAGCGCCACTTCGCGCGTGGTGCGCCGCAGCAGTTCCATGCCTAGCGAGGATTCCAGCTGGCGGATGTTGAAGCTGAGGGGAGGCTGGCTGATGGACAGGCGCTTGGCGGCCCTGCCGAAATGCAGCTCCTCGGCGACGGCCACGAAGTAGCGGAGTTGACGCAGATCCATGGAGAGGCTCGCGGACTAGGGGACTCTGACAGGCTGGAAAAGATTGATCCAATATCTGTATGAATAGCACAAAAAAATATATTGGACGAGAATAATCACGTTGCCAATAATGGGTTTCACCGCGGCGACATGCGGCAATGAATCCGGGCACAGACCCGCGATCGATCCCCCAAGGAGACTCTCGTGCGTATCCCTAGCCTCATCGCGCTGGCCGCCAGCGCATTGCTTGCCGCCAGCGCCGCAAAAGCGCAGGACTATCCCCGCATGCCCATCCGTCTGATCGTGCCGTACTCGGCCGGCGGCATGACCGACGTAGTGGCGCGCGTCATCGGCCAGAAGCTTGGCGAACGGCTGGGCCAGCCGGTGATCGTGGAAAACCGCGCGGGCGCCGCCACCATCATCGGCGCGGAGATGGTGGCCAACGCCAAGCCCGACGGCTACACCTTGCTGGCGGCAACCAACACCACGCTGACAATCAATCCCTGGCTGTACCCGAAATTGCCGTATGACGCGGTCAAGAGCTTTGCGCCGATTGCGCTGGTGGCCAGCACGCCCAGCGTCATCGTCGTCAACCCGAAGGTCCCGGCGCAGACGCTGGCGCAGTTTGTGGGCCTGGCCCAGGCCAAGCCGGGCGAGTTCAGTTATGCCTCGTACGGCGCTGGCTCGACGGCGCACCTGGCCGGCGAGATGCTGCGATCCCGGGCCAGCGTCAATCTCCTGCATGTGCCGTACAAGGGCAGCGCGCCTGCCAAGGCGGCGGTGATGGGCGGCGAAGTCTCCGTCACGTTCGAACCCGCATTCACGGGCTTGCCGCAGATCCAGGCCGGCAAGCTGACCGCGCTGGCCGTCATGAGCGACAAGCGCTCCGCGGTGCTGCCGCAATTGCCGACCACGGCGGAACTGGGCTACCCGGATATGAGGATGTCCGCGTGGGTCGGCATCCTGGCGCCATCGGGCACGCCGCCGGCCATCGTCAAGTCGCTGAGCGGCGCCATCGAACAGATCATGACCCAGGCCGACGTGCGCGAAGCCCTGCTGCGCACCGGGGGAGAGCCGGTGGGGTACTTCGGCGACGCCTTCAGCGCCTACATGCGCGAGGAAAGCGCGCGCTATGGGCAGGTCATCAAGGACGCGGACATCCGCATCGATTAAAGCGCCGCATCGGCATCGAGGCTCAAGACACATGGCAATCAAACCTTTATCCCATATTCGCGTGCTCGACCTGACCCGCGTGCTGGCAGGGCCCTGGTGCACGCAGAACCTTGCCGACCTGGGCGCGGACGTGATCAAGATCGAACGCCCTGGCGCTGGCGACGATACCCGCGGCTGGGGGCCGCCCTGGATGCCTGATGCGGGAGAGCGGCCGCGCGAGGATTCGGGCTACTACGCGTCGACCAATCGCGGCAAGAAATCCGTGACGGTGGACATTTCCACCGCCGAAGGCCAGGACATCGTCCGCCGGCTGGCGGCGGACTCGGACGTGCTGGTGGAAAACTACAAGGTCGGCACCCTGGCGCGCTATGGATTGAGTTATGAAGACCTGCGCGCCGACAACCCCGCGCTGGTCTATTGCTCGATCACGGGATTCGGGCAGACCGGGCCGTATCGTCACCGGCCGGGGTACGACTTCATTTTTCAGGGCATGGGCGGCTTGATGAGCGTCACCGGCGAGGCCGATGGCCTGCCCGGCGCAGGGCCGCAGAAAGTAGGGGTTGCCGTGGCGGACATCACCACGGGCATGTACGCCAGCCTGGCGATTGCGGCCGCCTTGGCCTGGCGCGAACGCAGCGGGCAGGGGCAGCACATAGACATGGCCTTGCTGGACTGCGTGCTGGCGTTCGGCAGCAACCCCGCCGTGAACTACCTGGTGTCCGGCAAGGCGCCCAAGCGCTATGGCAACGCGCACGCCAACGCAGTGCCATACCAGGTGTTCGACACACGGGATGGACGCTTGATCGTGGCCGTGGGCAACGACAGCCAGTTCGCGGCCTATTGCCAGGAGATCCAGCGGCCGGACCTGGCGCAAGACCCGCGCTATGCCAAGGTCAGCGGGCGTCTGACCCATCGCGACACGCTGTTGCCCCTGCTGGCTGAAATCATGAAGACGGATACCAGCGAGGCGTGGCAGCAGCGGCTGGAACTTGCGGGGGTGCCCAGCGGACCGATCAACACCTACTCCGAGACCTTCACCGATCCGCAGGTCGTGCACCGCGGCCTGCGCGTGGATTTGCCCTTGTCGACGGGCGGCACCTGCCCGGGCATCGCCAGCCCCATGCGGTTTTCGGCGACGCCGCTGGACCATGCCGCGGGTCCGCCCGTGTTGGGCGAGCACACAAGAGACGTGCTGACGCAGCGTCTTGGCTACTCGGATGCCGCGCTGACGCATTTGCGCGCTGCCGGCGTCATCTGATTTTCCATTGCCGACGCATGCCCGCGCGCCGCATCAGGCGCGGCGTCCGTCCACGACCTTCAGGAGCTGTCCATGTCATTTTCAGCCAGATACGATGAATACGTACGCCCGCGTCCAGAGCGCTCTTCGCAGAGCTCCCATTTCCTCGCGCCCGACTGCGCAGGCCTGGATTTCTACGCGCTGGATCGGGGTCTGCAGGACCTGCTGAGGCTGTACCTGCCCGCTGCCGCGCATGCGCAGCTCCTGCCGCAGTTCCAGCGCATGGGGCAATTGGCGGGGGGGCGCCTCAATGCCTTGGCAACCGTGGCGGACAAGTATCCGCCAGTGCTGCACGCGCGCACGCGCTGGGGCGAGGACGAAGACTGGATCGAGTACCACCCGGCCTACCAGGAGATGGAACATATCGCGTTCGCGGATTTCCAGTTCCATGCCATGAGCCATCGCGCCGGCGTGCTGGGCTGTGATGCGCCGCTGCCGCCGGTGGCGAAGTATGCGCTGCAATACTTGTTTGTCCAGGCCGAGTTCGGCCAGATGTGTCCGATCAGCGTATCCGATACCTCGATCCATCTGATCAGGAAATTCGGCAGCCCCGCCCTGAAGGAAAAGCTGCTGCCGCGCATGCTGTCCAGCGACCCGGCCGCGCTCTGGAAGGGAACGCAATTCATGACGGAGAAGACTGGGGGGTCCGACGTGGGTGCCCTGGAAACCGTGGCCCGCCAGACTGACGGGATCTGGCGCCTGTACGGGGAAAAATGGTTCTGCTCGCACACCGACGCGGACATCGCCTTGCTGTTGGCCCGTCCCGAAGGCGCGTCGGCGGGCACGCGCGGCTTGGCTCTGTTTGCGATGCCGCGGCGCCTGGAAGACGGCAGCCGCAATGCCTATCGCATCGTCCGGCTGAAGGACAAGCTGGGCACGCGCTCGATGGCCAGCGGCGAGATTCGCCTGGAAGGCGCCCAGGCGTACCTGGTGGGGGAGGCGGACCAGGGACTCAAGCACATGATGGAGCAGGTCAACCTGTCGCGTTTGTCGCACGGCGTGTGCGCGGCGGCAATGATGCGGCGCTGCCTCAACGAGGCCATGCTGGCCGCGCGCCATCGGCGGGCGTTCGGACGCGATGTCATCGGCTATCCGCTGCTGCGCCGCCAGTTGTTGAAACTGCTGACGCCGACGGAAGCGGCGTTGTCCATGGTCATGGCCACGGCCGACATCATGCGGCGGGCGCAGGAGGGCGCTGCGCACGCCGCCCAGGCGCTGCGGCTGCTGACGCCGCTGCTCAAGCTGCGCACGTGCCGGGACAACATCGCCGTGGCAACGGGCGCGATGGAGATACGCGGTGGCAACGGCTACATCGAAGACTTCGTCAATGCCCGGCTGGTGCGAGACGCGCACATAGGCGTGCTATGGGAGGGAACCAGCAACATCAACGCGCTCGACGCGATCCAGCGCGCCGTGCGCAAGGATCGGGCGCACGAGGCCTTGTCGGCCTTGCTGGAGAGCAAGCTGGAGGAGGCGTCCGCCTTGCCCCGCGCCTGGCGCGCAACGGCGCGGGACTGCCTGCGCCGCGCCGTCAGCCTGGCCCAGGCCGTCGGGACGGACGAACAGCATGAGGCGCAGGTGCGCCGCGCGGCATCCGCACTCTATTACGCATCGGCGGCGGTGTTCATGGCCTGGGAGAGCTGCCAGCCCGGGGTGGATGCGCGCCGCCTGCTGCTTGCCGACGCGGTGCTGCGCCACTATCTGCTGCCCGCCGATCCCCTGCGCGACGCCGAGGCGGACGCAGAGACGCAGGGAGACAGGCTGATGCTGCAAACCGAGCCCTTGACGCTGGCGCAGGTTCTGCCGGTGCTGGCTTTGTCATCCTGAGAGGAGCCGCGGCAGGGGTCTTGCTCTTACAATTCCGCGCATGACCCATTTCCTGCACACCGCCGACTGGCAGATCGGCCGACAATACGGCCAGTTTGAAACCGACGACGCCGCCATGCTGGCCGAGGCGCGCTTCGACGTCGTGGCCCGCATCGCCGCGCTGGCGGCCGAACGCGGCGTGGACGCCGTGCTGGTGGCGGGCGACGTGTTCGACACGCAGGGCGTGTCGGACCGCACGATACGCCGGCTGTTCGCGGCCATGGCCGCTTACGCCGGGCCTTGGGTCATGATCGCCGGCAACCATGACGCCGCGCTGGCCGACAGCGTCTGGAGCCGGGCGATGCAGCTGGGCTGCATTCCATCCAACGTGCATGTGCCGCTGCGCACTGGCGTGGTCGATCTGGCGGCGATCAATCTCGCCGTGCTGGCCGCGCCCCTGACGCAACGCCATACCTACGACGACGTGACCCAGGCCTTCGACGCGCTGGAAACCGAAGCCGGCCGCATCCGCGTGGGCCTGGCGCACGGCAGCGTGGCGGGCCGCCTGCCGGACACCATAGACGCCACCAATCCCATCGCCCCGGACCGTGCGGCGTGCGCGCGCCTGGACTACCTGGCGCTGGGCGACTGGCACGGCTGCCTGTCCATTGACGAGCGTACCTGGTATGCCGGCACGCCGGAGCAGGACCGCTTTCGCGGCAACGAGCCCGGGTACGCGCTGCATGTGCGCATCGAGGCGCCGGGCGCCACGCCCGCCGTCGAGCGGCTGGCCACGGGCAAGTACCGCTGGTCGGCCTGGACGGAAACGCTGAGCCTGCCCTCGGACGCGCAGGCGCTGGCGGCGCGCATGGCAGCGCTGCGTGCGGAAGATGTCCTGCGGCTGGAAGTGCAGGGGCACGTCAACATGGAAACCTGGGAGGCGCTGCAACGCGCCGTGGACCAGGCCGCAGCGCAAGTGCGCGCGCTGTTGCCGGACCTGTCCGGCCTCATGCTGGAACCGGACGAAGCCGACCTGGCTGAACTGCGCGCCAGCGGCTACGTGGGTGAAGTCGCGGCGCAATTGCAGGCGCTGCAGGCCGATCCGGACCAATCCGCGGTCGCTGGCGAGGCATTGCGGCTGCTGCTGCGGTTCCAACGCGAAAGCGCCGCGCCGGGAGCCGCCAAATGAAGCTGTCGCGCATCGCCCTGGAAGAATTCCGCAAGTTCCGCCAGCCCATGGCGCTGGAGGGTCTGCAGGATGGCCTGAACCTGTTCGTGGGCCCGAACGAAGCCGGCAAGAGCACCGTGGCCGCGGCCATCCGTTCCGCCTTTCTCGAACGCTACAGCACCAGCAAGGTCGCCGACCTGGCGCCGCACGGCGAGTCCGGCGCGCGGCCCAGCGTGGAACTGGAATTCACGCATGCCGGGCACAGCTACGTCCTGAAGAAGCAATTCCTGTCGCGCGCCCGCTGCGAACTGCTGATCGATGGCGGCGCGCAGCGCCTGGACGGCGAAGAAGCCGAAAACGCGCTGGCCGCCTTGCTGGGCTTTGAATTGCCGGGACGCGGCCAGAGCAAGCCGGACCTGGCGGGCATACCCGGCCTGTTGTGGATCCAGCAGGGCGACGGCCAGAACCTGCAGGAAGCGGCCGGCCATGCGGGCGCGCATCTGCGCGAAGCTCTGACGCAACTGTCCGGCGAACTGGCTTCGGGCGATGGCGACCGCCTCTACGAGCGCGTGGCCGCTGAGCGCGGCGCGCTGCTGGACGCGCGCAATGGCCGCCCCAAGGGCGCCTACAAGGAAGCGGAGGACGCGCTGGCGCGCGCCGCGGCCGAACGCGACGAATGCGCGCAGGCCATGGCGCAACTGAACGCCGACGTGGACCGCCTGGCCGAATTGCGTCGCGACCACGAGCGCGCCCAGGCCGGCGAACCCTGGAAGGACTTCGAGGCCAAGGCGGCCGAAGCGCGCGCGCGCCTGGCCGCGCTGGCCAAGGAGCGCGAAGCCTTCGACGGTCTGCGCCGCGAACAGGCGCAGGCCGCGCAGACGCTGGCGCTGTTGCAGGACCAGGTCCGGCGCGACCAGCAGGACGAGGCCGAACTGCAAGCCCTGGTCCACGAGGCCCGCGCCGCGCGCGCCCGGGTCGAGGCCGCGCGCGAACCGCTGGCGCGAGCCCAACAGCAGCGCCAGGCGCATGCCGCCGCGATGGACGCAGCGCGCCAGCGCGTCACCGCGGTGCAGGCCGTGGCCGACCGGCGCGACCTGGAGCATCAACTGGTCCAGCTGGGCGCGGAGATCGAACGCCTGGACGGCGCATTGAATGAAGTCACCGCATTGATCGAGCAGGGTTCCGCGCTCAAGGCCGAGACCATGCGTCTCGAAATCGCCGACGCCGACATGGAAGCCTTGCGCAAGCGCGAACGCGAACTGGCCAATCTGCAATTGCAGCAGCAGGCCAGCGCCACGCGCCTGTCCTATCAGCTGGAAGCGGGCGGCCGGGCGCTGTTGGACGGCCGGATGCTGAGCGGCGCCGACGAGGTCTTGCTGACGGCAGCCGCCGAACTGGAACTGCCGGGCGTCGGGCGCTTGCGCATCGAACCGGGCGGCAAGGACCTGCCCGCGCTCAAGCGCGAAATCGACGCGGCCCGGGCGGCCAGCGCGGCCTTGCTGCAACGCCTGGACGTCGAAAGCCTGGCGCAGGCCGAGCAACGCCATGCCCGCTACGGCGCCTTGCTGCGCGAACTGGAAGGCATGCGCAAGACGCTGGGCATCCATGCGCCCAAGGGCGTGGACGTGTTGCGGGGCCAGCGTGATGACGCGCTGGCGCGCCGCGCGCAATTGCAGGAACGACTGGACAAGCTGCCGGCTGCGCCCGCAGCGGACGGCGGCGATTTGCCCGCGGCGCTGCAGTCCCTGCGTGAAGCCGAGACGGTTGCGGCGCAGGCCGAAACCGCGCTGGCCGCCGCGCAGCGCGCCATGGATACCGACGGCGCGCGCGCCCAATTGCTGGAAAACCAGGCGGCGGCGCGCAATGCCGAGCTTCAATCACCGGAGCGCGCAGCGCAACGGCAGGCCCGCGCGGGCCGGCTTGCCGAAGCGCGCAGCAGCCACGACGAGCTGGAGCGCCGCGTGCGCGACGCGCAGGCGGCATTGGCTGGCCACCGCCCCGAACTGGTCGAACAGGATGTGCAGCGCTACGAGAAGTCCGCCGCCATCGAGCGCGAGGCGCAGCACAAGCGCCACGGCGAAATCCTGCAGTTGCAAGGCAAACTGGACCAGGCGGGCGCCCAGGGGCTGGGCGAACGCCTGTCCGAGGCCGAGGCCGCCTGCGAACGCCTGGAACGGCGGCGCGCCGACTTCGCTCGCCGCGCCGCTGCGCTGGAACTCCTGCAAAAGCTGCTGGCGGACAAGCGCGCCGCGGCCACGCAACGCCTGCAGGCGCCGCTGGCGCGCCGGTTGAACCACTACCTGGCGCTGCTGTTCCCCGAAGCCGACCTGCGGCTGGACGATGCCTTGTTGCCCATGGCGTTACGCCGCGCCGGTGGCGAGGACCAGCTGTCCGCGCTCAGCTTCGGCACGCGTGAACAGCTGGGCATCCTGGCCCGCTTCGCCTATGCCGACCTGCTGCGCGAAGCAGGGCGGCCGACGCTGCTGCTGCTCGACGACGCGCTGGTCCACACGGACGACATGCGGCGCGACTTCATGAAGCGCGCGCTATTCGACGCGGCCACGCGGCATCAGATCCTGATGTTCACCTGCCATGGCGAAGCATGGCGCGACATGGGCGTGGAGCAGCGGCGCATCGCTTGACCGCGCCGCGCGCAGCCGGTAGGCTACGCCCCATGCCTGACCACACGTCCTTCGCCGATTTCGCATCCGCTGCCTGCGCAGCGGATACGCGTGCGCGTGTGCTGTCCCGGCGCTCCGCAGTTTCCCCCGGTTTTTCTCCTGTCGTGTCCACGGTGGTATCGCCGCCGGTCGCGCCGCCTTGCGGCGTGGTCTCGGGCGCTTACCCGCCTTGCGCGGTCGTCGTCGGCTGACGCCGTCCGCAACGCGACTCCAGTCCTCTTTTCAATAAAGCTGCGCCAGACGTCCTGATGCGTATTGCATCCGTCTAGCGCATGCCTATGCCCGCTCGCGCGGGCGGGGCTGGAGCCTGTTCATACCCCGACAGGTAGAAACCTCATGTCTTTCGATAGATCCGCGTGGACCTCCTATGGCTCCACTTCCTTGTTCGTGCTGCTGTGGAGCGGCGGCGCGATTTTCGCCAAATGGGGGCTGTCCCATGCCTCCGCCTTCGGCTTCCTGCTGTTGCGTTTCATCCTGGCGTTGGCCGTGCTGCTGCTGTTGTGCGCGTGGCGGCGGCGTTGGCTGCCAGCGCCGGGCACGCGCCTGACGGTGGCGGCCACGGGCCTGCTGCTCATCGGCGGCTATTCCATCTGCTATCTGCTGGCGCTGGACCACGGCATCACGCCCGGCGTGCTGGCCACGCTGCTGGGCGCGCAGCCCATCCTGACGCTGGCCGTGATGGAAAGGCGCTATTCATTGCCGCGCCTGGCGGGCCTCGGCCTAGCCTTGTGCGGGCTGGTGATGGTGGTCTACCAGAGCATAGGCATGGCGCGCTTCTCCGCGGCCGGCATGGTCTACGCGCTGGCCGCGCTGCTCTGCATGACCAGCGGCGCCATGCTGCAGAAGCGCGTGCGCCAGACGCCCATGGACGTCATGCCGCTGCAGTACCTGGTCAGCCTGGCGCTGTGCCTGCTGTTCGTGCCGTTCCAGCCCATCCGGGTGGAGTGGGTGACAGGCTTCATCCTGCCGCTGATCTGGATGGGCCTGGTGATTTCGGTGGGCGCGACCCTGCTGTTCTACCGCATGATCCAGGCCGGCAACCTGGTCAACGTCACCAGCTTGTTCTATCTGGTTCCGGCCGGCACGGCGGCGCTGGATTACGTCATCCTGGGCAACCGGTTGTCGGCGTTGAGTCTGGGCGGGATGGCGGCGATCCTGCTTGGGCTGATGCTGGTGTTGCGCAGTCCGGCGCCGGCGGCGAAAGCGGCGCAGACCTGACTGTTGCCTATTGAGGCATGACCCCGCGGGCGGACTTCGGTGCACCCGCGGGACAACTCCTCGTGTTGCGGGTTTTCCCTGGGTATCGGAGAAAAATACCAAGTAGTATGTTCTCATTCAGTCGATTAAATACTCGTTAGTATGTTGCTGGAGACAATGATGTCCGTGATCTGGAATCCCTCGCTCGACCCGCAAGCAAGCGCCTGGCGCGACAAGGCCGCAGACTTGACCGCGCAGGCGTTTGCGCCGGCCGCCGCCGCCATAGACCGGGAACAGCGCTATCCCGTGGAGCATCTGGCGCCGTTGCGGGAAAGCGGAATCTCGGGACTCTTCATCCCGGCCGAATACGGTGGCGCAGGGGCATCGCTGACCTCGCTGGTGGCGGTGGTGGAAGCCGTGGCGCAGGGCTGCGCCTCCACGGCCGCCATCCTGGCGGCGCTGTCGCTGGGCGCGTTTCCGGTCATCCTGGGAGGCTCCGCCGAACAGAAGATGGTGCTGCTGGGCGGCTTGGCGCGGGACGGCCACGCGGTCAACTTTGCCCTGAGCGAGCGCGGCGCGGGTTCGGATGCGGCAGCCCTGTTGACCACTGCCGTGCCTGAAGGCGACGGGTGGCGCATCCGGGGTGAAAAATGCTGGCTGGGCAATGGCGGGCATTCGCGCCATTTCATCGTGTTCGCCCGTACAGGCGAGCCTGGCGCGCGCAACAACATCAGCGCGTTCGTGGTCGACCGCGATGCCAGCGGCGTGGTGGTGGACCACTACGAAGACAAGATGGGCATACGCGGCACCACCACCACCAACCTGAAACTGGACACCTGGGTCGGCGCGGAGAGCGTGGTCGGAACGCTGGGAGAAGGGCTGAAGCTCGCCTTGGCGACCCTGAGCATCGGCCGCGTGGTGGTGGCTGCCCAGGCCAATGGCATCGCCCTGTGCAGCTATGCCGAGGCGCGGGACTTCGCGGTGGGGCGCCAGACTTTCGGGCGCAGCATCATCGACCACCAGGGCGTGGGCTTCAAGTTGGCCGACGCCGCCACCGCGTTGTCGTCGTCGCGGATGATGACCTACGAGGCGGCGCGAGCCTACGACGCCGGGCAGGACATCGGCACGCTGGGCGCGATGGCCAAGCTGCTGGCCAGCGAAACCTCGCACAGCGTGGTGGACGACGCGATGCAGATCCTGGCCGGGCGCGGCTACGTGAAGCCGAGCGCGGTGGAACGCTGCTACCGGGACCAGCGCATCACCGAAATCTACGAAGGCACCTCCGAAATCCAGCGCGTGGTCCTGGCCCGCGCCATCAAGAAAAGCGCAGGCGCCGCGGCGCAGCGCCGGGAGTTCGCATGAAAGCCAAGACTGCCATTCCTTATGACGAGATGCCGCTGCGGCAAGTGGAGTTGCTGGACGCGGCCGCGCATGCCTTCACCGAGATGGGATTCGCGGCGACGACGATCGATTCGGTCGCCGACCTGATCGGCGTCACGAAAGGCAGCGTCTATTACTACTACCGCAGCAAGACCGACCTGTTCTTCGCCGTGCACCGGCGCGCGATGCAGTTGAACCTGGACACGGTGACGCCGCTGGCCGAGGACGCCGCCGCGTCGCCGCCCCAGCGGCTCTGGAACATGGCCCATGCCCACACGCATCTGATGATGGCGCATCTGCCATACCAGCGCGTCACCGTGCAGGGCGTCGAACTGCACCTGGCCGGACGCACCACGGCGGGCCAGCGCGCCGAACTGGAAGAACTGGTGCGGCAGCGCGACCGCTACGAGTCGCTGTTCCGCAGTGTGGTCGAGGCGGGCATGGCGACCGGAGACTTCC
Source organism: Achromobacter sp. PD1 (assembly GCF_048541815.1). Classification (NCBI taxonomy): domain Bacteria; kingdom Pseudomonadati; phylum Pseudomonadota; class Betaproteobacteria; order Burkholderiales; family Alcaligenaceae; genus Achromobacter; species Achromobacter sp. PD1. The sequence continues at coordinate 2,768,445 of NZ_CP183349.1, read as the reverse complement.
GGCGAGGCCCGCCGGCCTTGCAGGTCAAGCCGCTGCTGGGCGCCTTGAACTGGACCACCATGTGGTATCGCCCCAGGGCCGGGGAATCCGACGCGGATCGCGAGGCCATTGCGCGCGACATTGCGGATTTCGCCGTCGCGTCCATGCAATCCCTGCTGCCCGGTTCCGTGGCGGTTCCTACTGGAGTGAATGGCCATGCATGAAATGCAATCCGAGGAACGCGGCTGGCGCGCGGTTTCCGAGTGGTATCACGCGTTCTTCACCGGCATCGTCCTGTCGGCCGTGACGCGCCGCGGCACGGCGCGCGCGGCTGAACTGGTCTACGAGATCTTCTGCCGCCAGCGCAACGAGCGCTTCCTGCCAGGCCTGAAGAAGCTGGGCATCGCACATCTGCCGCCCGCGGTCGCGGCGGCTCAGTACCACTATCTGTCCAACCATATCGGCGGCGTGGCGGTGCAGTACATGCACGAGTCCGACCGCAAGGCCTGGATACGCTATTCCGCGCCGCGCTGGATCTGGTCGGGCACCGCGCTGTGCGCGATACCGTCGGAGGTGTCGCGCGCCATGCTGGCGGGCTGGCATGCGCAGAACGGCGTGTCGCTCAACAATCCGCGGCTGGGTTTCGTGTGTACCAAGCAGGCGGTCGACGGCCAGTCGGGACTGGAGGGCTACTACTACGAATACGACCGCGACCTGCAGCCGCACGAACGCCTGCGCTTTAGCCGCAATGAGGACGCGCCCGATTTCGACGCCGCGGCCGCGCCGACGCTGCCCACCGTGGATTGGCCCGCGACGCGCCTGGCCAAGGCCGGCCGCAACTACGCCATGGAGTACGTGCGCAGCGCCTTGCCCGTGGCGGTGAACCTGTGGGGGCCGGAGGAAGCGACCGGGCTATTGCACCTGACCGGACGAATGATAGGCATGCAGTTCTATCACGAGACGGCGCGGGCGCTGGGCGTGGAGCAGGATGGCTCCGCGCTGCAGTTCGGGCGCTTCATGGCGGCGCTGGCGCAAGCGCAGGGCGACGCGTGCGAGTTGAGCGAAACGCCGGAAGGCGTGCGCGTGACGCAAAAAGGCTGGAACCTGATGGACGCCGTGGCCGATGCGCACCCTTGCGTGGCGCAAGCCTGGAACGGCCTGCTGGAAGGCGCGCTGGATGCGCACAACCACCGGCTTGCGCTGCGCATGAGCACGCAGGCGGGCGCGCAGGGCAGGGAATTCAACTGGCTGATCGCCCGCGCTTCGGCCTGACCTTGGATTCGAAGGAGACAGACTATGCATAGCAGCGATGCCGGCGGCGCGCTCGCCGGCCTGCGCGTCATCGACGCGTCGCGCGTCCTGGCAGGGCCATTCTGCGGCCAGATGCTGGGCGACCACGGCGCCGACGTGATCAAGATCGAGTCGCCGGAAGGCGACGAATGCCGCGGCTTCGGCCCGCCGTTCGTGGATGGCAGTTCGGCCTATTTCCGCGCCGTGAACCGCAACAAGCGCAGCATGGTGCTGGACTTGAACAGCGAGGCCGGACGGGAGACGTTCTGGCAATTGCTGGAAACGGCCGACGTGCTGATCGAAAACTTCAAGGCCAGCACGCTGCGCAGTTGGGGCGTGGCCGAACCATCCGCCATCACCGAGCGCTTTCCGCGGCTGGTGCATTGCCGCATCACGGGTTTCGGCGACGATGGCCCGCTGGGCGAATTGCCAGGCTACGACGCCGCCGTGCAATCCATGGCCGGCCTGCTCAGCATCAACGGCGAGGCGGGCGGCGAACCCCTGAGGCTGGGCGTGCCGGTGGTGGACCTCACTACCGGCATGAACGCCGCGATTGCCGTGCTGTTGGCCCTGCAGGCCCGGCACCGCACGGGGCGCGGGCAGATGGCGGACGTGTGCCTCTACGATTCCGCCGTGTCGGTGGCGCATCCGTTCCTGGCCAATTACCTGGCGTCGGGCAATACGCCGCGGCCCAGCGGCAACGGGCATCCCAACATCGTGCCCTACAACGTCTACCAGACCCGGACCTGCCCCTTGTTCATCGCGGTCGCCAACGATCGCCTCTTCACCAAGCTGTGCGCGCAGCTGGGCATTGCCGGCATGGCGCAGGACGAGCGCTATAAGTCCAACGGGCAAAGAGTCGTCAACCGCGAAGCCGTGGATGCGGCGCTGGCCCAGGCGTTCGCGCAGGTCGATGGCGAGGCGTTCGGCAAGCAGTTGCTGGCGCAGAACGTGCCCGCCGCACCGATCCTGGACATGGCATCGGTGGCCGCGGCCGCCCATACCGAACATCGCGAGATGGTGGTCCGACGCGACGATTATCACGGCCCGGGCATACCGATAAAGCTGTCCGGCACGCCGGCGGCCATACACCGAGGCCCGCCGCGCCTGGGCGAAATGAATGCCACGACACCGCCGTCAGAGCGGTAAGGCAAACCAGGCAGTACCCATAAAACCAGGAGACTACACCCATGAAAACGATTCGATTCGCGCTGTTGACGTGCGCCTTGCTGAGCCTGTCCGCGCAGGGCGCGGCGCAGGCCGAACCCTATCCGGGCGACAAACCCATCAAGATCGTCGCGGCCTTCTCGCCGGGAAGCGCCACCGACACCAGCGCCCGCATCATCGCGGAAGAACTGCGCCGCGATTTGAACGCCAACGTCATCGTCGAGAACAAGCCCGGCGCCCAAGGCCTGATAGGCACCGAATACGCGGTGCGTTCTCCGGGCGATGGCTACACGCTGACGATCTCCAGCAGTTCGTTGAACTCGATCAATCCGGGGCTGTTCAAGAAGCTGCCCTACGATGCGCAGAAGGACTTCAGCCACGTGTCGCGCTTGACCACCATGCCCATGCTGCTGCTGGTTCGCGCGGATGGTCCGTACAAGGACTTGGCCACGTTCGTGAAGAAAGCGGCCTCGGGCTCCTTGAACTACGGCTACGGTTCCCCGGGCGGGCAGGTCGGCGCGGCGGCGTTCAACCGCATTGCCGGCGTGCGCGCGGAAGGCGTGCCGTACAAGAGCCAGCCCCCGGCGCTGACGGACCTGGCGGGCGGGCAGGTCGATTACGTGATGGCGGACCTGTCGGTCGCGACGCCGCTGCTGCGCGGCGGCAAGCTGCGGGCGCTGGCCATCAGCACCGAGCGCCGGCTGGCGGACCTGCCGGATGTGCCGACCTTTGCCGAAACGGGATATCAGGATTTCGACCTGGTGGTGTGGGTGGGCCTGGCCGGTCCCGCCGGCATCCCCCAGCCGATCCTGGAGCGCTTGAACAAGGCGGTGAACGAGGCGCTGGCGCGTCCCGAGGTACAGCAGAAGTTCGCCACCCTGGGCATGACGGCCGCGCCGAACACGCAGGCGCAACAGCAGGCGTTCGTCGAGGCGCAGCTGGGCACCTGGGGCCGCCGCATGCAGGAAGCGAACATCAAGCCGGAATAGGCGGCATTGCGCCCTGGCTGCGCCGGGGCTGCCGCTATGCGTAGACGGCGCTGTCCTGGCCGTCCCAATGCCCGCTGACCAATTGCTCGGGCCGGCTCTGCGCGACGACCCGCGCGCAGGCGGCCCAGGCGTCCAGGCGGACGCTCAGGCCGGCGTAGATGCCGTGGCCCGCGCCGGCTTCGATCACGCCTTCGGCCTGTACGCCTTCGCCTGCCCGGATCGCGCCTTCGGCGCGGATGTCCTCGCCGGCGATCAGGCCCCAGCCGGAAGCAAGGTGCTCGCCGCACTGGATGGAGCCGCCGGCCTGGATGCCGCAGGCGGCGTCGATTTCCTTTTCGGCGCGCACGTCGCCGCCGGCCTTGATGCCCTGGCCGCATTTGATGGAGCCTTGCGTCTGGATGTCCTGTCCGGCATGCAGGTGGCCGGTCACGGCCAGGTCCTGGCCGGCGCAGATGTCCCATTTGGCGCGCACGTTGCCGCCGCAATCCAGGCGCGTCGCGGTTTCGATGCCCCAGTCGGCGCTGACGTCGCCGCCCGCGCGCAGATTGCCGCCGCAGGCGATGTTGGCGCTGGCGGTGATGTTTTCGCCCGCCTGGATGGTTTCGCCGGCGCGGATGCCGCCGCCGGTGACGATGCTGCGGCCGGCGCGCACCACGCTGTCCACGTTGATGCCCATGCGCACTTCCAGCGTGCCGGCGAAGACGATGGCATTGGCATCGACCGAATCCAGCCGCAGCACCGCGTCGGTGGGGCCGAACTGGTCCAGCAGCCAGCAGGCGTCGCTGACGCGGCCGTCAGCGACCAAGGCGTCAAGCACGGCCTGGTAGTCTCCCTGGCCGTTGTGGTCGCGGATGAACCATTTGTAGCCGCCCGCGCAGGGGTTCTTGGCTTTGACGAAGTTCTTGGTGAGTTGCATGGCGCTTGGAATAGGTCGGTGCGTGGCCTGGCCGCAAGCCTCCGTTGGCGTTGCGGATAGAGGGACGAGACGCGGAGCCCGGCCACGCGGCAGGGCGTCCGCCGGCCGGCAGCAAGGCTGCCGGATGCGCGGATGTGCGCAGGCAGCCGGCGGCGGGCCGGTGCAGGAATCAGAAAGGGGGAAAGCGGGCGATTAGCCGGGCTTGGAGCGGGCGTAGGCGGAGCGCGCGGCGACTTCCTGCGAGCTCAACAGGGTCGAGCGCAGGGCGCAAAGCGCGCAGGCGGCGCAGGGAGGGGGAGAAAGATGGGATCGCACGGTCGCACATGCTACCACCGGGACGATTGCAGTCAAGCGCGGCCCTTGGAACGATGGCGGTGGAAGAAGCGAAAAAAAACCGGCCTGGGAAACAGGCCGGCCTCGGGGCGCCGGACTGGGCCGGCGCGTTGTCCGCTAACGATCAGTTGGTCGACTGGATGTTGCGTTCCTTGGCGATGCGCTGGCGCAGTTCCAGCTCGCGCTTGATCTGGGCGGCGTATTCGGCGGGCGTGTTGCCGTCCACCAGCGAGCCGCCGTCGGCCAGGCGCTGCACGATCTTCGGATCCTTGAGCGCCTTGACGGTGGCGTCATGGATGCGGTCGATCACGGCCTGCGGCGTGCCGGCGGGCGCGACCAGGCCGTACCAGGCCATGTTATCCATTTCCGGCAGGCCGCCTTCGGAGAAGGTCGGCACGTCCGGAAGCGCCGGCAGGCGCTTGGGCGCGGCCACGGCCAGGGCGCGCAGCTTGCCGGCCTGGATGTGGGGCATGGACGAGGGCAGGTTGTCGAACTGGGCGTTGACCTGGCCGGCGATCACGTCGTTGAGGGCCGGGCCCGAACCGCGGTAAGGCACATGCACCATATCCGTCTTGGTCAGCGACTTGAAGAGTTCGCCGTCCAGGTGGCCGATGCCGCCCGCGCCCGAGGATGCGTAAGCGTACTTGCCGGGATTGGCCTTGAGCAGGGCGATGAATTCGGCCAGGGTCTTGGCCGGCACCGCCGGGTTCACCGTCAGCACGTTGGGGACGTTCACCATATTGGTGATGGGGACGAAGTCCTTCAACGGGTTGTACGGGTTCTTGGGGTTGGTGGCCGGGTTGGTGGCCATGGTGCTGACGGTGGCCACGCCCAGGGTGTAGCCGTCAGGCGTGGAGCGCGCCACGGCGTCGGCGCCGATCGAGCCGCCGCCGCCGCCGCGGTTTTCGACCACCACGGCCTGGCCGAGCTCACGGGTCAGGCCTTCGGCGACGATGCGCGCCACGATGTCGGTAGTGCCGCCCGCGGCGAAAGGTACGATCAGGCGGATGGGCTTGTTGGGGTAGGGGTCGGCTGCTTGCGCGGCGGTGGTGAGGCAGAGGCCGGCGATGGCGGCGGCCAGGACGGCCTTGGCTTGGGACAGCATGGTCAAGAGTCTTCTCCAGATTATTTGAATTTCCGACCCGGCCGGCTTCTTGGGCCGGCGTCGGTGAAGCCTGCCGCGCCGGGATGCTGGCTTGGCGGAGCCTCGTGGGCGCCATTCCACACAGTAAATTTCCGCCGGTCAACCCGGATAGACCCTGGCTTGTCCAGGGTTATTTTTTTATGGCGCCGTTGCCCGAAGAAGACGGGAATAGACCAAAAAATCCAATGCTGACAAAGATATGAACAGCTTCGGGAATATTTCAATTGCGCAAGGATTGCGCATCGATCTTGCCGTCATCCGCATCGTAAACACATAAATCTCTGCATAACTTACAAGAATCTGATATTTTTCGTATGAGATTCTTGGCCGGTCTTGCAAGAAAGCTATTGCGTTTGTTTCTGTCTGCGCCGTTCAATGGCGTTGGTTGATGTCCCCCGCGGGGCAACGTGTAGTGCAGCGACGCACCGGGCCAGGGTTCCGTCCGTTTTTCAATCCCCGGTCTGTTCGTCTTTCGCTGCCTTGCGCTGGCGGGAGGGGGCCCGGACACTCTCGGAACGCCATGTCGCTGATCCTGATCCTCGCTCTGCCGTTCGCCGGCAGCCTGTGCGCCGCGCTTCTGCCATCCAACGCCCGCAATGCCGAGGCGTGGCTGGCGGGCCTCATCGCACTGGTCTGTGTGGTGCTGGTCATCAGCCTCTATCCGGACGTCGCCAACGGCGGCGTGGTCCGCTTCGACATGCCCTGGGCGCCCGCGCTGGGCCTGCAGTTCACCCTGCGCATGGACGGCTACGCCTGGCTGTTCGCGCTGATCGTCTCCGGCATGGGCGCGCTGGTGGTGCTGTATGCGCGCTATTACATGTCGCCGGAAGATCCGGTGCCGCGCTTTTTCTCCTTCTTCCAGGCCTTCATGGCCGCCATGCTGGGCGTGGTGCTGTCGGGCAACCTGATCCAGCTGGTCATGTTCTGGGAAATGACCAGCCTGGCGTCCTTCATGCTGATCGCCTACTGGCATCACCGCCTGGACGCGCGCCGCGGCGCGCGCATGGCGTTGACGGTCACGGGCGGGGGCGGGCTGTGCCTCCTGGCCGGGGTGCTCATCCTGGGCCATATCGTCGGCAGCTATGACCTGGACCGGGTGCTGGCCGCGGGCGACCTGGTGCGGGCCGATCCCTGGTATCCGGCCGTCCTGATCCTGGTGGCGCTGGGCGCGCTGACCAAGAGCGCCCAGTTTCCCTTCCATTTCTGGCTGCCCAATGCCATGGCGGCGCCCACGCCGGTATCCGCGTACCTGCACTCGGCCACCATGGTGAAGGCCGGGGTGTTCCTGCTGGCGCGTTTCTGGCCGGTGCTGTCGGGCACCGACGAATGGTTCTGGATCATCGGCGGGGCGGGGCTGATCACGCTGGTGCTGGGCGCCTATGCCGCCATCTTCCAGCAGGACATGAAAGGGGTGCTGGCGTACTCCACCATCAGCCATCTGGGGCTGATCACGCTGCTGCTGGGCCTGAACAGCACGCTGGCCCTGGTGGCCGCCATCTTCCACATGATCAACCACGCCACCTTCAAGGCCTCGCTGTTCATGGCGGCGGGCATTGTGGATCACGAGACCGGCACGCGCGACCTGAGCCGTTTGTCCGGCCTCTACAAGGCCATGCCGATCACCGCCACGCTGGCCATGGTGGCGGCCGCCTCGATGGCGGGGGTGCCGCTGCTCAATGGCTTCCTGTCCAAGGAAATGTTCTTCGCCGAGACCACCTTCGTCAGCGGCGACCGCATCACCGAGATCGGCCTGCCGCTGGTGGCCACCATCGCGGGTGCGTTCAGCGTGGCCTATTCGCTGCGCTTCATCCTGCAAGTGTTCTTCGGCCCGCCGGCCACCGACCTGCCGCGCGCCCCGCACGAGCCGCCGCGCTGGATGCTGTTCCCCAGCGCGCTGCTGGTGGCGATCTGCCTGCTGGTGGGCGTGGTGCCAGGCCTGACGGTCGGCCCGTTCCTGGCGACCGCGGCCCAGAGCATCCTGGGGCAGGACATGCCCGAGTACAGCCTGGCCGTCTGGCACGGCCTGAACCTGCCCCTGGTCATGAGCCTGGTTGCGACCACGGCCGGCATCCTGCTCTATCTGGCCCTGCGCGCCCACCAGCGCGCCAATCCGGGCCGGGTGCCGTTCATCTACCGCCTGGACGGCCGCCGCAGCTTCGAGGCGCTGCTGGACGGCTCCAGCGTGGCCGCTGCCTGGCTGCTGCGCTGGCTGGCGTCGTCGCGCCTGCAGGTGCAGATGCTGCTGATCGTGCTGGGCACGCTGTTCGTGGCCTGGCTGCCGCTGCGCGCGGGCGGCTGGCTGGATGGCGCCGGCCGCATGACGCCGATCGATCCGGCCTTCGCGCTGCTGTGGCTGGTGGGCGCGGGCTGCGCGCTGGCCGCCGCCTTCCAGGCCAAGTATCACCGCCTGGCGTCGCTGGCGCTGGCCGGCGGCGCGGGGCTGATCACCTGCCTGACCTTCGTCTGGTTCTCGGCGCCCGACCTGGCGCTGACCCAGTTGTCGGTCGAAGTCGTGACCCTGGTGCTGTTGCTGCTGGGCCTGCGCTGGCTGCCGCGGCGCATCGCGCAGGATGAAGACGAAAGCCTGAAGGTCACGCTGCGGGCCCGCGGACGCCGCCTGCGCGACCTGCTGCTGGCGGGCGCCGCCGGCACCGGCATGGCCGCGCTGGCCTACGCGGTGCTGGTGCGGCCGCAGGGCGACACCATTTCTTCGTACTTCGTCGACCGCGCGCTGCCGGACGGCGGCGGCACCAATGTGGTCAACGTGATCCTGGTGGACTTCCGCGGCTTCGATACCTTTGGCGAAATCACGGTGCTCGGCATCGTGGCGCTGACCGTCTACGCGCTGCTGCGCCGCTTCCGTCCGGCCGCCGAAAGCGCGGACCTGCCGCGCCAGCAGCTCGACCAGGATGGCGGCGTGCCCGACGCGCCGGACATCAAGTCGCTGGTGCCCGCCGGTTCCATGATGGTGCCCACCGTGCTGGTGCGCCTCTTGCTGCCCACCGCCGCGCTGATTTCCGTGTACTTCCTGCTGCGCGGCCACAACGAGCCGGGCGGCGGCTTCGTCGGCGGATTGATCTTCGCCACCGCGGTCATCCTGCAATACATGGTCGGCGGCGTGTACTGGGTGGAGTCGCGCAGCCGGCTCAACCCGCAGCATTGGATCGGCCTGGGCCTATTGTTCGCCGGCGCCGCGGCGGTGACCGCGTGGCTGGCCTACAAGCCCTTCCTGGCGGCGCTGTCCTGGGATCTGGCGTTGCCGCTGATCGGCCACGTGCACCTGTCCAGCGTGCTGCTGTTCGACCTGGGCGTCTACATGCTGGTCGTGGGATCCACCGTGCTGGTGCTGGTGGCGCTGGCTCACCAATCGCTGCGCGCGCAACGCAAGGCCGCCGCCGAAATCCAGGCGGCCGCCGCACAAACAGGGGAAGCCTGATGGAATTGATATACGCCATCGCTATCGGTATCTTGGCTGGCTCGGGCGTCTGGCTGCTGCTGCGGCCGCGGACCTTCCAGTTCATCATGGGCCTGTCGCTGGTTTCCTATGCGGTGAACCTGTTCATCTTCGGCATGGGCCGGCTGACCTCGGGCCGTCCGCCCGTGGTCGATCCGGCGGTGGCCCATGATCCTTCCTGGTATGCGGATCCGCTGCCGCAGGCGCTGGTGCTGACGGCCATCGTGATCGGCTTCGCCACCACCGCGCTGTTCCTGGTTGTGCTGCTGGCCTCGCGTGGCCTCACGGGTACCGACCACGTTGATGGACGGGAGTCCCAATCTTGAATTTTTGGCTGCAACACCTGCCCGTATTGCCCATCATCACGCCGCTCGCGGCGGGCGCGGCGATGCTTCTGCTGGCGGATACCCGCCGCTATACCCGCGGCGCCATTGCGCTGGTTTCGACCCTGGGCCAACTGGCCGCCGCCATCGCGCTGCTGGTGGTGGCGGGCGGCGGCGTCCCCGGCGTCTGGCCCGATGGGGTCGGGGTCTATCTGGTGGGCGACTGGCCCGCGCCTTTCGGCATCGTGCTGGTGGTCGACCGCCTGGCCGCGGTGATGCTGACCCTGACCGCGGTGCTGGGACTGGCTACCTTGGTCTATGCGCTGGCGCGCTGGGACCGCGCCGGTGTGCATTTCCATTCGTTGTTCCAGTTCCTGCTGATGGGCCTGAACGGCGCGTTCCTGACGGGCGACCTGTTCAACCTCTTCGTATTCTTCGAGGTGCTGCTGGCCGCGTCCTATGGCCTGTTGCTGCACGGCTCGGGCGTGGCGCGCGTCAGCGCCGGCCTGCAGTACATCGCGGTCAACCTGGTGGCCTCGTTCCTGCTGCTGATCAGCATCGCGCTGATCTACGGCGTGACCGGCACGCTGAACATGGCGGACCTGGCGGTGCGCGCCGGCAACCTGGCGGGCGCGGACCGCATGCTGTTCGAGGCGGGCGCAGCCATCCTGGGCGTGGCCTTCCTGGTCAAGGCGGGCGCCTGGCCGCTGAACTTCTGGCTGGTCAAGGGCTACGGCTCGGCCGGCGCGCCGATCGCGGCCATGTTCTCCATCATGACCAAGGTCGGCATCTACGCACTGCTGCGCATCGGCTCCTTGCTGCTGCCCACCGGCGCGCCGGCGGCCTTCAGCCTGGACTGGATGTTCGCGGCGGGGCTGGCCACGCTGCTGTTCGGCGCCCTGGGACTCCTGGCGACCCAGCAGCTGGAAAAGATGGTCGGTTACTGCGTGATCGTATCGGCTGGCACGCTGCTGACCGCGCTGGGCATGCCGGGCGTGACGCTGACGGGACCGGCGCTGTTCTACCTGCTCAGCTCCGTGCTGACCACGGGCGCGTTCTTCCTCTTGGCCGAACTCATCGAGCGCACCCGCAGCTTCGGCGCCAACGTGCTGGCGGTGACCCTGGACGCGTTCGACCTGGACGATCCGGCCTCGCTCAACCGTTCCGACGACGTGGTGGGCGTGGCCATTCCCGCGGCCATGGCCTTCCTGGGCCTGGCCTTCATTTCCTGCGCCTTGCTGGTGACCGGCCTGCCGCCGCTGTCGGGCTTCGTCGCCAAGCTGTCGCTGCTGTCAGCGGCGGTGTCGGCCGCCAACGAGTCGGCCGTGCCCATGGACGCATGGATATTGGTGGCCGCGGTGCTGCTGTCGGGGCTGGCCGGCCTCATCGGCCTGGGCCGCACCGGCATCCGGGTGTTCTGGGCCAGCGATGACCGCAGCACGCCGCGCCTGCGCTTGATCGAAGCCGGGCCCGTGGCGGTGCTGTTGCTGCTGTGCGTGGGCCTGGCGGCCGGCGCCGGCCCCGTGTCGGCCTATCTGGACGATGCGGCGCGGTCGCTGGACCAGCCCAAGTCCTACATCGACGCCGTCATGTCCGCGCAGACCGTGCGCGGCCTCAAGGGAGGAAGCTGATGCGCCGTCTCTACTTCCTGTTCCTGCCCGTCTACCTGTTCGTCCTGTGGCTGGTGCTCAACCAGAGCGCGTCCGCGGGCCAGATCGCGCTGGGCATCGCGCTGGCGCTCTGGTTCACCTGGGCCGCCTCCCGCCTGCGGCCGCTGAAGGCCAAGCCGCGCCGCCTGTGGAAGGCGGTCCCGCTGTTCCTGCACGTGACCGCGGACATCATCAAATCCAATATCGCCGTGGCGCGGCTGATCCTGAATCCGCGCCGCAATGACTTTTCGCCCGGGTTCATCATGATCCCGCTGACCATGCGCGACCCGCACGGCCTGGCGATGCTGGCCTGCATCGTCACGTACACGCCGGGCACCGTCTGGGTGGACCTGACCGACGACCATTGCCTGAAGCTGCACGTGCTGGACCTGCAGAACGAAGGCGACTGGATCAAGCTGGTCCAGGAACGCTACGAGCGCCCGCTGAAGGAGATTTTCGAATGAACAACATACTTTATTGGGCGGCGTCCTTCGCCTTGCTCTGCTTTGCGCTGGGCATGGTCTTCGCCGCCATCCGGCTGCTGCGCGGTCCCACCGCGCAGGACCGCGTGCTGGCCCTGGACACGCTGTACATCAACGGCATGCTGACCATGCTGGTGTTCGGCATCCGCTCCGGCACCTCCGTGTATTTCGACATTGCGCTGCTGATCGCCTTGTTCGGCTTCGTGGGCTCCACCGCCATGGCGCGCTTCCTGCTGCGCGGCGAGGTGATCGAGCCATGATCGACGCCCAGATCCCGCTGTGGGCCACCATACCGGCCAGCGTCCTGCTGGTGTTCGGCGGCCTGCTTGCCCTGACCGGTTCGGCCGGCCTGCTGCGCTTCCGTACCTTTTATGCCCGCATCCATGCGCCTACCTTGGGCAACACCATGGGTTGCGGTTGCGTGCTGGCGGCGTCGATCCTGGTGTTTTCGGCGCTGTCGTCGCGGCCTGTGTTTCATGAAGTCATCATCACGCTGCTGCTGATCGTGTCTTCGCCCGTGACCGCCATGCTGCTCATGCGCGCCGCAACCTACCGCAATCGCCTCAGCAAGGCCGACGCCGAGCGCGACGCTAGCTAAGGCGACAGGCAGGGTATGTTGCGTCGCGTCAATTGAAACGTAGTCTTACGATTTCACGTCGCTGGACATGTAGCGGAAGCGTCATCGTGGGATAGTGGGTAACGGTTCAATCAACTTCAAGGAGCTGACCATGACTACACGACCCATGCATGTCAAACGCCTCGCGGCGACGCTTTGTGCCGCTGGCCTGATGTTGGCCGCGGGAGCGGTCCACGCGGCTGATGCGACCGGCCGCGGCTCAGCTCAGTCCCAGTATCAGCAGGATGTGGCGGCATGCAAGAGCGGCGCCACCGGCCAGGACCAGGCCGCCTGCATGCGCGAAGCCGGCGCGGCGCGCCAGGAAAGCGGCCGCAACAACCTCAAGGACGGCAGCAACGACCAGCTGCAGCAGAACATGCTGGACCGCTGCAACCGCCTGCCAGCCGCATCGCGCCAGGACTGCGTGACGCAGATGACCTCGCCCACCAATGTGCGCGGCAGCGTGCAGGGCGGGGGCGTGCTGCGTGAAACCGTGATCCAGGTGCCGGCCGACACCGTGCCGCCCGCGGCCGGCGCGCCGGGCATGGCGCCGGCGCCCGGGGCGCCCATGACCTCGCCGGTACGCCAGTAAGCGACAGCCGGAACAAGGGCCGCCAGGGCGGCCCCGCTCGGACCTCCAGGGGCGCAGCCGCCGCCACATTCAGGCAAAATGGCGGCTGTCGCCCCTTTTTCACGCATATACATGTCCGACGTCATCGCCCTGATTTTCGACTTCGACGACACGCTGGCCTCGGACAGCACGTCCGGCTTCCTGGAAAGCATGGGCGTGGACACGGCATCCTTCTGGAAGGATGAGGTCGATCCGCTGCTCTCGCAGCAGGACTGGGACCCCGTGCCCGCCTACCTGTACCAGATGATCCAGCTGTCGCAATCGGGCAAGCACGGCCTCATCACGCAGCAGCGCCTGAAGGACTGGGGCGCCCGGCTGGAACTGCACGACGGCGTGCCCACGCTGTTCCAGCGGCTGCGCGCCGCGGTGCGGGCCGAACAGCCGCAAGTGCAGCTGGAGTTCTACCTGATTTCCAGCGGTATCGGCGACGTGGTCCGGTCCACTCCCATCGCGCACGAGTTCACCGAGATCTGGGCGTCCGAATTCATTTACGGCGCGGATGGCGGCATCGCGTTTCCGCGCCGCATCGTCAGCTTTACCGACAAGACCCGCTACCTGTTCCACATCCAGAAAGGCATCATCGGCCGCGATTTCCGCAACAAGCCCTTCGAGGTCAACCGCAAGGTGCCCGAGGACCGCTTGCGGGTGCCGTTCGACCAGATGGTGTTCGTCGGCGACGGCTACACCGACATCCCGTGCTTTTCGCTGATCCGCCGCGCCGGCGGCTTCGCCTTCGGCGTGTGGGACCCCAAGCATCGCGACAAGCGCAGTCGGGCCTGGGGCTTCATCGAAGAGGGCCGGGTGTCCAACCTGAACCAGGCCCGCTACGACGAGCACGCCGAACTCTACCAGTGGCTGGAAGAGGCCGTGACCAGCCTGGCCGGCCGCATCGCACTGAAGTCCCGGGTGTACCGTGGTTGAGGCTATCCCGATGGCGGCGGTCCAACCCTGGACCGCGCAGGACGCCAGCTTCATGGAACTCGCGCTGCAAGAGGCCCAGGCCGCCTATGACATCGGCGAGGTGCCGGTGGGCGCGCTGGTGGTGTCGGCACAGGGCGACATCCTGGGACGCGGCTACAACCGCACCATCATCGACCACGATCCCACCGCCCACGCCGAGATCGTCGCCTTGCGCGGCGCCGCGCGCGCGCTGGAAAACTACCGTCTGCCGGGCATCACCGTGTACGTCACGCTGGAGCCTTGCGTCATGTGCATCGGCGCGATGCTGCATGCGCGGCTCGCGCGCGTCGTGTTCGGCGCCTACGACCCCAAGACCGGCGCCTGCGGCAGCGTGCTGGACGTGGGCTCGGTCCCCAAACTCAATCATCACACCTCAGTCACCGGCGGCGTGCTGGCGGAACCTTGCGGCGATCTGCTGCGCCGGTTCTTCCGCGAACGCCGCAGCAAGGAATCCGCAGCATGAGCAAATCCCAAGGCGCCAAGGCGCGCGGCGCGAAAGCGGCCGCCGCGCACGACCATGACCATAACCACGATCATGGTCATGCAGGCCACGAATGTGATGAAGACTGTGGCCATGACCACAGCCACGCCCACGCGCTGCCCGACGCCCGCGGCATCTACCTGATCTCGCCGTCTTCCGCGGTGCGCGATCCGGCCGCCGTCGAGCTGGCGCGCGAAAGGCTGCAGCAGCAGGGCTTCAAGACCGCCGTGGACCGTACCGCCTACGCGCAGCACCAGCGCTTTGCCGGCACCGATGCGCAGCGCCTGGCCAGCCTGACGCGCGCCGCCAAGCAGAAGCTGCCCATCGTCATGGTGACGCGCGGCGGCTACGGCATGGGCCGGCTGCTGCCTGCCATCGACTGGAAGGCCATGGCCGACAGCGGCAAGCGTTTCGTCGGCATGAGCGACTTCACCGCCTTCAACCTGGGCCTGCTGGCGCAGACCGGCGCGGTCAGCTATACCGGCGCCTCGGCGGTCTACGACTTCGGCGGCAAGAAGGTCGACGACCTGACCGAAGCCCTGTTCGGCGAGATCATGCGCGGCGAGCTGGAAATCCTCAGCTTCGAAACCCAGGACGCCGATGCGGTGGATTGCCGCGGCATCCTGTGGGGCGGCAACCTGGCCATGCTGACGTCCTTGCTGGGCACGCCCTACATGCCCAAGGTGCGCGGCGGCATCCTGTTCCTGGAAGACGTGGCCGAGCATCCTTACCGCATCGAACGCATGCTGATCCAGCTGGCGCAGGCCGGCATCCTGGGCAAGCAAAAAGCCATCGTGCTGGGCCGCTTCACGGACTACAAACTGGCGCCGCACGACAACGGCTACGACCTGCACGAAGTGGTGGCTTGGCTGCGCAAGACGGTCAAGGTGCCGGTGGTGACGGGGCTGCCATATGGCCATGTCGCCACCAAGGCGACGCTGCCCATCGGGCAGAAGGTGGGCCTGGCCACCGAAAAGGGCATGGCGCACCTGGTGCTGGACGAACACACGCATTAAAAAAGAAAAGGGGCGCCGAGCGCCCCTTTCTCATTGCTACTTGAACAGCCTGTCGACCAGCGATTGCGCTTTCTGCTCGCTGCGCCGTTTGGCCTCGGCCTGCTCGGCGGGCGACTGGGCCGCCTTGCTGCATTCCCCGGCATAGCTTGCGAAGCGCGACGCGCATTCCTGCGCCAGCTTGCGCGCCTGATCCCAGCCCTGGGTCTGGCCGTAGAAACGGATGGCTTCAGGCCATGCCAGCGCCGAACCGCGGAAGTACTCGAAGCCCTGGCCCATGATCCTGGCGGCCGGCCCGGATTGACCCGCGCCCAGCAGATTGTTGGCGCGCAACACATACACCTGCCAGGCGCGGTCCTGTTCCGACGCCAGATTGCGGTCCAGCAGGGCGGACCCGCGCGCGCCGGATTCCGCCTGCGCCATGCTCAAGGTCAGCAAGGGCAGGGCGTGCGTGGCGCTGGGGCCAGATGCGGCCTGGGCCGCGAGCTTGCGGGCGCGCGGGTAGTCCTGGGCCTGCAAGGCCTGCTGCGCCTCGGCCGCGGTCTGGTAGTTCTTCAGCAGCGCGGCCGTGCGGCGTTGCGCGCGGGCCTTGTTCCAGGGCGCCGCTGCCGCCGGGGGCCGAGGCTTGCCCGCCATCAAGGGCATGACCTGTTCGGTCAACGCAGCCAGGCGCGCGCCGGTGTCGGGATGGCTGACGGTCAGCTTCTTCCAGATGTCGTCCAGGCCGGTGCGCAAACCTTCGCTGGCCCCGGCCACTCCAGAATTCAGCGAGGCCTGCATCTCGGTCAGGGGGGCGATGTTGTTGCCCTTGGCCGCCTCTTGCTTGCGGGTGTTGTCGGCCGCCGCCTGTTTGATCTGCTCGAGCATGCGCTGGCGCGCTTCGGCCTGGACCTTGGCGTTCTCGGCTTCCCAGGTGGCCTGGCGTTCCAGGAACGCCTTGAAGCCTTGGGTATATGAGTAGCCCAGTTCCAGGCTGACGGTGGCGCCGAAGCGGTCGGCGTTTTCCTCCTGCTGCCGGCCCCAGGCCGGCACCAGCATGTTCTTGCCCAGCGTATACGAAGCGATCACGCTGTCCACGGGGCTCCAGCCAGTGGCGCTGCCGGCCTTGCGAGCCAGCGCCACGCCCACGGCCGCCAGCGTCGCGACCTGGTCGCCCGCGGCATTGACCGATTCCATCTGGTGGTAGTCGAGGTAGATGTGGCCGAATTCATGGGACAGGATGGCGACGATCTCGTCCTCGGATTCCGCCGAGGCCAGCCAGCCCATGGACAGGTAGATGTTGCCCGCGCCGGTGCTGTAGGCTTCCAGCGCCGATGACGAGGTCACGTGGACCGCGCCCGGCCAGCCGGGCACGCCCGCGGCGTTCTTGATCCGGCCAAGCAGGCCGTTCAGGTAGGTTTCCATCTCCGGCATGGCGACCAGGCCCATGCCCTGGGCGCGCTGGTTGCGCGCGTCCAGGCTGGCGTCGGGCCATTGGCGGTCGGCGGGGGGCGGGGGCAATTGGCCGGCCGTGACCGAAAAACCCTTGCCTCCGGGAAGCGTGGAGCAGGCGCTCAGCAGCAGCGCGCCAGAGACGGCGGCCATGCGCAGGATGTGGGAGGATCGCATGGGCGGCTCAGCGGCAGACGTTCTCGCCCGCACCCGCGGTCGAGCCGGTGGGCGGCGGCACGCCCTTGATCACCGGCCCGCATTGCGCGGCGGAACCGCGCGCGATGCGCACGTGCATGCTGTCCACCCAGTAGTCCTTGCCGTCGATCTTGACGTGGTAGAACTCATTGGCTTCTTCGAGCACGGGCCAGGGCATGCCCTGGCCGTCGGACTTGGCCGCGGGCGCGCCGCCGTCCGACTTGGCGTACAGCGGCACGGGCTTGAGGTTCAGGCCGACGATGGCGTCGGCCGCCGCGGCGCTTGCGCCAGTCAGCGCCAGGGCGGCCGCGGCCAGCGCGGTGATCAGGGAGGAGGGCTTGGGCATGCGTTTCTACTCCTGTTGCGGGCGGGTAGCCGATGGCTCCCGCGCGGGTGTCGGGGACGCCGGCGCGGAAGCGGCATCCGGTTTGCCAAAAAGAAAGGCGGTGGCGCGATTGGTCCAGCCGAGCCAGTGCGCGGCCAGGGCCATGATCGCCAGGTCGACGATGGGCAGAGTGCCCACGTTTAGCCAGCGCTGCGCAAGCAGCACGATGTACAGCACGATGAGCGAGGACAGGACGATGGCGGCAGCCTTGCGCAGCAGCAACAACGTTGCGACGCAGAGCTTGGATGCCAGCCAGCGCGCCAGCCACAGGCGCGCGGCGCGGTCGCGCAGCAGGGCGGACAGGCGCCCGGCCTTGGCCTTCCAGCCGCCGCCAGCGTGCGCGGCGGGCGGCAACGGCAGGGTCGGCGCGTCGGCAAACAGCCGCCATTCGGCGGGCGGGGCCAGCAGCCGGCCGCCCAGCCGCGTATTGCCGCGCAGCCATTGCGCCAGCCAATGCAGGAAATGGGCCAGCATGACGACGGGGATGCCCAGCAGCCACAGGACATTGGGCGGCCAGATCTCCCATTCGAGGGCGCGCTTGTAGTCGTCCTGATAGGTCAGCAGATTGTCGAGGGCCATGGCGTGCATGAATACGCCGGGAATGGCGTCATGCACCGGCGACAGCACGGTGTCGTTGAAGCCGCTGAGCGCGGCGCCGATCATGACGTAGCGGCCCGTGAGCATGTCGGCCAGACGGGCGCCGTCGGCATCCGGCGCGCGCAATTCGGACAGGGTCAGCGCGCGCGTGTACGGGCAGATGGGCTGGGCGGCGTTCGGGTCGCCCAGCAGGCTGCGCACATAGGACGGCAGCATTTCCACATAACCGCCGCGGGCCTGCCGGCATTCCATGCTGAAGCGGCGCTGGTTCAGGTTGTCGACGCCCCAGGTCAAGGCCATGGCGTCGCGGGTGGGCGTGATGGATACGCCGGCCGCGTCCTGGGCGATGGCCAGCGCCGCGCTGCGCGCATGTTCGCCCGACCAGAGCGGGTAGCTCCATACCAGCCGGTCCACCTTGCTGGGGGTGTAGCGCACGTCGACCATGGTGAAGCACGGCTTCTCGCCCGCGGGCGCCTCCAGGCCCGAACGCAGGCGCAGGTCGCCCTGCGCATCGGGCAGCGCGGCCAGAAACACCGGGATGTTGGCGTCGCGCAGTTCGCACAGGGCGGCGGCCAGCTCGGGCAGGGTCGGATCGTCGCGCTCGCGCCCGAAGGTGATGTCCAGGAAGATGGCCTTGGGCTTGTGGATCAGGCCGATGTTGCGCAGCCAGCGCGCATGGGTCCGGTAAGGCACGGGCCAGGCGCCTTTCTGCTGGTCCAGGGAATCGTCGTCGATCAGGACGACCGTGGTGTCGTTGCGGCGCGCAATGTCGTAATGGCCCCCGACCAGCCGGGCCTGGAGCCGGGCCGCCGCATAGGTGAGCAGGTCGGAACTGGGGGTGAGCCGGGGCGTCGCCCACAGCATCACGATCGCCACGATGGCCGCCACGATCAGCGACCGGCCATAGGAAAGCTCGACTTTCTCGGAGGAGTGGTTGGCGTCTGCCACGTAGCGGGGGAGCTGGGTTGCAACCGCCTGACGGGCCTGGCGGCGGTAGGCGCTGAGTCACCCGCAATAGTACCCCAATTAATACAAATGTTTACGTTATGACATTAAATGGCATGCTGCATTTCCAGATGCTTCAGGCGGCGCTCTGCCGCGCCTGGATGCGATTCACGGATGCTTGGTACACTATCGGGTTTCTCCGCATGCGTCCCCGGACGCCAAAAGACTCAAACATACCGTGATCTCCACCGCCAATCTCACCATCCAGTTCGGTCCCAAACCCCTTTTCGAGAACGTCAGCGTCAAGTTCGGGGAAGGCAACCGCTACGGGTTGATCGGGGCCAATGGTTCCGGCAAGTCGACCTTCATGAAGATCATCGGCGGCGACCTGGAACCCTCGGCGGGCAACGTGTCGCTGGAGCCGGGCGTGCGCCTGGGCAAGTTGCGCCAGGATCAGTTCGCGTTTGAAGACCTGCGCGTGCTGGACGTGGTCATGATGGGCCACACCGAGATGTGGGCCGCCATGTCCGAGCGCGACGCCATCTACGCCAATCCGGAAGCGACCGAAGACGACTACATGCGCGCGGCCGACCTGGAGGCCAAGTTCGCCGAGTACGACGGCTACACCGCCGAAGCCCGCGCCGGCGAACTGCTGCTGGGCCTGGAAATCGCCGTCGACCAGCACAACCTGCCCATGCGCGAAGTGGCGCCGGGCTGGAAGCTGCGCGTGCTGCTGGCGCAGGCCCTGTTCTCGAACCCGGACGTGCTGCTGCTGGACGAACCGACCAACAACCTGGACATCAATACCATCCGTTGGCTGGAGAACGTGCTCAACAGCTACCAGAGCACGATGATCATCATCAGCCACGACCGCCACTTCCTGAACCAGGTGTGCACGCACATGGCCGACGTGGACTACGGCGAGATCCGCATTTATCCGGGCAACTACGACGACTACATGCTGGCCTCGACCCAGGCCCGCGAGCGCCTGGTGGCCAACAACGCCAAGGCCAAGGAACGCGTCGCCGAATTGCAGGACTTCGTGCGCCGCTTCGCCGCCAACAAGTCCAAGTCGCGCCAGGCCACCTCGCGCCTGAAACAGATCGACCGCATCAAGGCCGACCAGGTCGTGGTCAAGCCCTCGTCGCGCCAGAACCCGTACATCCGCTTCGAGCAGAACAAGGTCATGCACCGCCTGGCGGTTACCGTCGAAAACCTGTCCAAGGCCTACGACGCGCCCGTCATCCGCAAGTTCTCGGCCATGGTCGACGCGGGCGAAAAGATCGCCATCATCGGCGCCAACGGCGTGGGTAAGACGACCCTGCTGCGCCTGCTGGCAACCGATCTGCAGCCGGATTCGGGCGAAGTGAAGTGGTCCGAAAACGCCGACCTGGGCTACATGGCGCAGGACGTGTCCGACCAGTTCCTGCAGACCGACATCAACCTGCTGGACTGGATGGGCGACCATCGCCAGCCGGGCGACGACGACCAGTCGATCCGCTCCGTGCTGGGCCGCCTGCTGTTCTCGGCGGACGATCTGCCCAAGGCGCCCAAGGTGCTGTCCGGCGGCGAAAAGAACCGCATGACCTTCGGCCGCCTGATGCTGGGCCGGCACAACGTCATGCTGCTCGACGAGCCCACCAACCACCTGGACATGGAATCGATCGAGTCGCTGCAGTTCGCGCTGGAAAAGTACGAAGGCACGCTGGTGTTCGTGTCGCACGACCGCGAGTTCGTGTCCGGCCTGGCCACGCGCGTGATCGAGATCCTGCCCTCGGGCGAGATCGTCGACTACCGCGGCGGCTACGACGACTACCTGAGCTCGCGCGGCATCGACGGCTGAGGCCGGTGCAGACCGCGGCCGGAAGACCCTGGCCGCGGTTCCGCATCCGCCTTACATGCCTATGGTCATGCCGCCATTGGCATAGAGGTGCTGTCCCGTCATGTACGAGGCGGCATCCGACAGCAGGAAGCACACCGGCCACGCCACCTCCCCAGGCTGGCCAAAGCGGCCCAGCGGGATCTGCGACAGATAGGTGTCGCGGAACTTGTCCCCCCGTATGGTCTCCGTCATGGGCGTTTCCACCACGCCGAAGCCGATGGTGTTGACGCGTATCCCATACTTGCCCCATTCGCGCGCCGCGCTCATCGTCAGGCCCAGCACGCCCGACTTGGCCGCGGCGTAGTTGATCTGGCCTATGGTGCCGCGGCGGCCCGCGTCCGAGGTGATGTTGACGATGGAGCCGCCCGGCTTGCCCGTTTCGCGCGCCGCCGCCAGCATGTGGCGGCCGACGGCCTGCAGGAACTGGAAGGATCCGGTCAGGTGCACGTCGATCACCTTTTGCCAGGCTTCCTGGGTCATTTTTTCTATCATTGCAGTGCGCGTGACGCCCGCGTTGTTTACCAGGCCGTCGACCGCGCCGTAATGCTGCGCCGCGCGCTCGACCGCCAAGGCCGCGAATGCCGGGTCCGACACGTCGCCGGCCAGGGTCAGCAGCTGGCCTTGCGGCGCCTCGCGCTCAAACGCGGCGAGCGCGTCGGCGTTCATGTCGACGGCGGTCACGCGCGCGCCCAATTGCATGGCCAATTCGCTGATGGCGCGCCCTATGCCCTGGGCGGCGCCCGTTACGATGATGCTGCGCTGGTCCAGCAGAAAAGCAGTGTGGTTCATGGTTTTCCTTGTGGAGTTCAAAGCGTTTCGGCCGTGCCCAGGATCAGCGTGGCCTGGCTGGAGAGTTCGCCGCCGTTGCCGTGCGCCAGCGCCAGGCTGGCTCCCGGCACCTGGCGCGCGCCGCCCAGGCCGGCCAGCTGCACGTAGGCTTCGACCATGGTGAACAGGCCGTACATGCCGGGATGCACGCAGGACAGGCCGCCGCCGTTGGTATTGACGGGCAGCTCGCCGCCCGGCGCGATGCGGCCGCCTTCGACGAAGGCCGCGCCTTCGCCCTTGGCGCAGAAGCCCAGGTCCTCGAGGAACAGGATGGGGTTGATGGTGAAGGCGTCGTACAGCTCCAGTACATCGATGTCCTGCGGGCGCACGCCGGCCTGGGCGAAGGCGCGCGCGCCGCTGCGCGTGGCGGCCGTCACCGTTAGGTCGGGCATGTTGGTGATCTCGCGGTGGTCGGTGGCCGCGGCCGCGCCCAGCAGGTAGGCGGGCCGGGCGCAGTGGTCGCGGGCCCGGTCGGCGCGGGTCATCACCACGGCGGCGGCGCCGTCGGTGACCAGGCAGCAGTCGCGCACGCTCAAGGGTTCGGCCACCATGCGGGCCGACAGGTACTGCGCCATGTCCAGGGGTTCGCGCATGTAGGCTTCGGGATTGAGCATGGCCCATTGGCGGGCGGCGATGGCCACCGCGCCCAGCTGTTCGCGCTTCAGGCCGTATTGGTGGCCGTAGCGCGAAGCCGCCAGCGCATACGCGCCCACCGGACGCGCCAGCCGGTAGGGCGCTTCGTTGGGGGCAGGGCGCATGGAGCTCACCAGCTTGCCCGCGCCGCTGCGCTGATTGCTGCCGTAGGCGATCAGCGCCACGTCGCATTGCCCCGCTTCCAGGGCCAGCGCGGCCCACATGGCGTGCGTCAGGAAAGACGATCCGCCGGTGCGGTTGTTCTCGGTCAGGCGCGGCGAGATGCCCAGGTACTCGGCAAAGCCCAGGCCGGACATGAAGTCATCGGGCAGGCCGATGAAGAGGCCATCGACCTGGTCCGGGCGCAGCCCCGCCTGGTCCAGTGCCGCAAGACTGGCCTGGACCGCCAGGTCCATCGAACTCATGCCCGGGGTCTGGCCGATGCCATAGGTGGCGGCGGCGACGATGGCGGACTTGCCGCGCGGGAAACGATCTTGGGTCATGCTTGCTCCGCCACGGGTTCGAACACCAGCACGCCGCATCCGGCCTCCTGGACGACGCGGGCGCGCACCCGGGCGCCGACGCGCACCTCCTGCGCCGGAATGCCGTCCACCCGTGACATCAGCCGCGGCCCTTCGTCCAGGTCTACCAGCACCACGCCGTAGGGCGCTTCGGGCGGCCGGGGATGGATGACGGTGGCGGCGTAGATGCGCCCCAGGCCGCTCGGGGCGGCCCATTCCAGATCGCGCGAGCCGCTGCGCGGCGCGGCCACGCGCGGATAGAAGAAAAATTCGCCGCTGGCGCGGTCGCGCTGCAGCATGAAACGGCCTTCATTCAGATAGGCCTCGTAGCGGGCCTGCGGGCCCGGTTCGGCGGTTTGGGTTGGCGTGGGCATGTCGTTCAGTCCCATTTGTAGGCGGGGGGCAGTTTTTCCACGAAACGCCGGGCGGCTTCGCGGTGGAAGGCGCTGTCGCGGCAGATGGCCTGGGCCATGGCTTCCTGCGTGTAGATGTCTTCGCGGCTGGACTCGAAGGTCCGGTTCATGATGGTCTTGGCCAGGCCCAGCGCCTGCGTCGGAGCGTTGTGAAAGCGTTCGGCCATGGCCAGCGCCTGTTCCAGCGGATCGCCGTCGCAAAGCGCTTGCACCAGTCCCAGTTCCAGCGCTTCCTCGGCGTCGCAGACCCGGGCCGTGAACACCAGCTCCTTGGCGCGCGCCAGGCCGACGGCGCGCGGCAACAGATACATGCCCAGCATGTCGGGCACATAGCCGAGGCGGGCGAACACCGCGCAGAAAGTGGCGCCGCGCCGCGCGATGGCGTAGTCCGCGCACAGCGCCAGTGACAAGCCGGCGCCGAAAGCCACGCCCTCCACCGCGCTGATGACGGGTTTTTCCAGGTCCACCAACGCGTCGTACCACTGGTGGATCTTGCGGATGCGCGCGCGCCCCTCGAAGGCGTCCAGGCTCTGGGCGTGCGCCTGCGCGATGGACTTGATGTCGCCGCCGGCGCAGAAATGCCCGCCCGATCCCGTCAGGATGACGGCCTTGATGCCGTCATCCTCGCGCAGTTCCGGGAGGGCGCGCGCGAACGCCTCGCGCATTTCCAGGCTGAGCGCGTTGCGCTGGTCGGGGCGGTCCATGGCCAGCACGGCGGTGGCGCCGTGGCGGGTGATCTTCAGTGTCATGCCTGCTCCTTGCCTGTGTGATAGGCGATCTGCGTGAGCCAGCGCGCGACCAGCGCGGGCCTTTGCTCGCCGTCGATATCGATGCGCACGTCCCACGCCAGCCGGGCCTGGCCGTCCGGCAGTTCGTCGACGGAAGTCAGCGCAAACGCGCCGCGCACGCGAGCGCCGGCCTTGACCGCCTGGGTGAAGCGCACGCGGTCAAAACCGTAGTTCACCGCCAGCCTGCGGTTCGGAAAGCGCATCGCCGACGCATACAGGCTGGGCAGCAGCGAGAGCGTCAGCAAGCCGTGGGCGATGGCCGCGCCGTAGGGCGATTCGGCCTGCGCGCGCTGCGGGTCCATATGGATCCACTGCGTGTCGCCGGTGGCCAGGCCGAAGCGGTTGATGGTGTCCTGGTCGACCGTCTGCCAGGGAGTCAGCGCGGGAGGCTGTCCGGAGAAGGCGCGCAGCGCCTCGATGGAGTCCAAGGTGATCATGGCGGCCTCTTTACTGGGCCTTCAGGCCCAGGTCGCGGGCGACCGGCAGCCAGCGGTCGCGCTCGGCCTGGACGAAGGCGGCGAACACCTGGGCGTTGCCCGGCATGGCCACGGCTCCAATACTGGTGAGCTTGCGCTGCAGTTCCGGCTGCGCGAGCGCCTGGTTGACGCCGCGGTTCATCTGGTCGACCACGGCGGCCTGCGTGCCGGCGGGCGCAACCAGGCCGAACCAGGCGCTGGCATCGATGCCGGGATAGCCCAGTTCGCCGGCGGTAGGCACGTCGGGCAGGCCGGCGAAGCGCTTGTCGTCGAGCACGGCGAAGGGGCGGATCTTGCCAGCCTGCGCCTGCGTCATGCTGGAGGGCAGGGCGTCGAACATCATGTCGGTGCTGCTGCCCATCAGGCCGACGATGGCGGGCGCGCTGCCCTGGTACGGCACGTGCGTGACCTGGAAGCCCAACTTGCTGACGGCGTATTCGCCGGCAAGATAGGTGATATTGCCGGTGCCGGCGGAGCCCATGGTCAGCTTGCCGGGGGATTGCTTGCCCAGGGCTATCAAGGCCTTGACGTCGCGCGCCGGCAGGTCATGACGGACCACCAGCAAGAGCGGTGATTTGGCCATGCCCGAGACCGGGACGAAGTCCTTGGCCGGGTCGTAGGTCATCTTCGCGTAGAGCGCCTGGTTCACCACCAGCGGGGCGTTGGAGCCGACGAAGAAGGTCTTGCCGTCGGGCTTGGCGCGGGCGACGTAATCGGCGGCGATCATGCCGGCCGCGCCGGGCTTGTTCTCCACGATGATGGTCGCGCCGCCGCCCTTGCTCATTTCCTGCGCCACCAGGCGCGCGATCTGGTCGGCGGCGCCGCCCGGCGGGTAAGGCACGATGAAGCGGACGGGCGCATCCTGGGCCGATGCGGGGGCGGCCACAAGGGCAGCCAGGGTCAAGGCGCCGCAGACTGCGGCGGTGGTGATGCGCATGGTGGTGTCTCCTGGGTTGTTGTCGTGGCCGCCTGCCCGGCGGCTGGGTCAGATGATTCCGCGGCCTTTCAGCTCCGCGATGCGGGTCTGGTCCAGGCCTAGCCGTTCGCTTAGCACGTCGTCGGTGTGCTGGCCCAGGGTGGGGGCGGCGCGGCCGTAGCGGATGGGCGTGTCGCGCATGCGGATGGGATTGGCCACGGCCGGGGTGTCCACGCCGGCGGCATGGGGCAGCGAGAGCCGCATGCCGCGATGGCGCACGTGCGGATCCTGGAATACCTGTTCGATGTTGTAGATGGGCCCGCAGGGCACGTTCGCCGCCTGCAGTATCTGCACCCATTCCTGCATGGTGCGCGCCAGCATCGCCTCGGCGATCGGGGGTATCAGCGTGTCGCGGTTCCGGTTGCGCCCGCCGGCCGTGGCGTAGCGTTCGTCGGCGGCCAGGTCGGCGCGGCCGATGGCGCCGCAGAGAGCGCGGTACTGGCCGTCGTTGCCGACCGCGACGATGACCGAGCCTTCCTTGCAGGCGAACACCTGGTACGGAACCATGTTGGAATGGGCATTGCCCATGCGCTGGGGCACCCGCCCGGACAGGAAATAATTGATGGCCTGGTAGGACGAGATCGTGATCACGCAGTCCAGCAGCGACATGTCGATGTACTGCCCGACGCCGCTGACGTGGCGGTGCTCGACCGCGGCAAGAATCGCCGTGCTGGCGTAGACGCCGGTCAGCAGATCCGTGATGGCGATGCCGGATTTCATCGGCTCGCCGGCGGGGTCGCCGGTGATGCTCATCAACCCACCCATGCCCTGGAACACGAAGTCGTAACCCGGCAGCGGCGCGTAGGGTCCGTCCTGGCCGAAGCCGGTGATCGAGCAATAGATCAGGCGCGGATTGATGGCGCGCAGGCTGTCGTAGTCCAGTCCATAGCGCGCCAGCGTGCCGACCTTGTAGTTCTCGACCAGCACGTCGGAGTCCTTCGCCAGTTCCGCGATGAGCGCCTGGCCTTCGGCCGTGGCGATGTCCACGGTAATGGACCGCTTGCCGCGATTGGCGCTCAGGAAGTAGGACGAGTCCCGGGTCTCCGCGCCGTCGGCGCCGGTCAGGAATGGAGGCCCCCAGCCGCGCGTGTCGTCGCCGTGCGCGGGACGCTCCACCTTGATGACGTCCGCGCCCATGTCGGCCAGCGTCTGCGTCGCCCATGGGCCGGCCAGCACGCGCGTCAGGTCCAGGATCTTCAGATGGGATAGCGCGCCGCGCGGTTGCGCGGCGGCGGTGTTGTCTCGCTCCATGTCGCTCCGATCGGGGTGGGCCCCGTTATGTCCGGGATCCACCTTAATGACCGGAGGGGCGTGGGTCCAATATCGTTTTTCGCGTTATCGATTCGAATTGAGTATCGTCGGCGGAATCAGGGCGGCCGTTTAGCGCTTGTAGCCAGTCGCGGCAGAATGCCGTGGATGGGTTCTTTATTACGAAAAGAAGTTAAGACATTCAATATTGATAGTTTGGATTCATATAACGAATTGTTAGATTGGAGGCTCGTTTTTGGCCTGCCACGATACGTTCCATGAATCTGACCTTCGACCATGTCCACAAGCACTTCGGCGAACTGCCGGTGGTGGACGGCTTTACCAGCGAAATCAAGACCGGTGAACTGGTCGCCCTGGTAGGCCCGTCGGGCTGCGGCAAGTCGACCTTGCTGCATCTGGCGGCCGGCCTGGAAAAGCCCACCGAAGGCAGCGTCCTGGCCGACGGCAAGGCGGTCGCCGGCCCCCATCCCAGCCGTACCCTGGTGTTCCAGGAGCACGCGCTGTACCCCTGGCTGACGCTGGAGGACAACGTGGCGCTGGCGCTGGAATTCCAGAACACGCCCAAATCCCGCGCCCGCGAAGCCGCGCGCCAGTGGCTGGCGCGCGTCAGCCTGGCCGGCTTCGAACACTATTACCCCCATCAGGTGTCCGGCGGCATGCGCCAACGCGCCGCCCTGGCGCGTGCCTTCATCGCGCAGCCGCAGACCATGCTGATGGACGAGCCCTTCGGCGCGCTGGACGCGCTGACCCGCCTGAGCCTGCAGGATGTGCTGCGCCAGCTCATCGCCCAGGAAAAGCCCACCGTGCTGCTGGTGACCCACGACGTGGACGAGGCCTTGTTCCTGGCCGACCGCATCATCGTCTTCAGCCCGCGCCCGGCCCGCGTGCTGCGCGAGTTCAATCTCGCGCACCGCGAAAAGACCCATGACCTGTCCGGCCTGGCGGCCGAGAAGCGCGAGATCCTGCGCCTGCTCGGCATCGCGGTGGACGGTTCCGGCGAACACGCCGACCTGGCCCTGGCGGCCTGACCCCCCGGATCTCTGGATTCTTGCTGGCGGCGCGTGCGCGCCGGCCGGCTCTGCATACCTTGGAGCACTTCCCATGAAACTGAAGCAATGGCTGTCCCTGCCGCTGGCCGCGGCGCTGCTGGCGGCGGCCCCCGCGATGGCGGCCGAGAAATTCCGCGTGGGCTATCTGCGCGTGATGGACGATGCGCAAGCCATCGTCGCGCAAGAGGGCGGCTATTACAAAAAGGCCGGCCTGGATTCCGAACTGATCGAGTTCAAGTCGGGCACCGACCTGATCAAGGCGATTGTCGGCGGCCAGCTGGACATTGGCGTGCTGGGCTTCACCAACGCGGTGGCCTGGGCTTCCAAGGGCGCGGACCTGAAGGTGGTGGGCGGTGCGCAGCAGGGCTACCACTCGCTGATCGTGCGTGAAGACTCCGGCATCAAGGACATCGCGGGGCTGAAGGGCAAGACCCTGGCTTCCCAGGCCGAAGGCAGCACCGCCGACGTGGTCCTGAAGGGAGTGGTGCTCAAGCAGGGCAACCTGGGCGCGGACGACGTCAACGTCATGGGCGTAAGCCCGGCCGTGGCGGTCCAGTCGCTGGTGGGCAAGCGCGTGGACGCGGCCTTCCTGTTCGAACCCTACGACCGCATTGCGCAGCTGGTGGCGCCGGTCAAGCAGATCTATGAAGTCGGTCAGGCCTGGCCGTTCCCGTGCATGGTGGTGATCACCTCCGGCGAAACGCTGGCCAAGCGCAAGGACGACGTCTGGAAGGCGCTGGATGCGCAGAACCAGGCCATCCAGCTGCTGCAGAAGGAACCCGCGCAGGCTTCCAAGCTGATCGCGTCGTACTTCATCGCCGAGCCCACCTTGAAGACCTTGACCCGTGGCGAGCTGCCGCGCGAAACCGTCATCGCCGAGGCCATCGGCACGCAGGTCTTCACGCCCAAGCTGACCGACAAGGACACCCGCCGCATGCAGGAAATCGCCGACATCCTGCAGGCCCAGGGTTCGCTGAAGACGCGCGACGGCAAGCCGTATGACGTCTCCAGCATCGTCGACCTGTCCTGGCAAGAGGCTCGCAAGCTTTGAGCGCATCTACCCGAGTCACCGGCGCCCGCAAACACTTCGCGGGTGTTCTGGGCGTGTTGTTCATCCTGGCCTTGTGGCAACTGGCGGCGTTCGCGCTGCCGGACTTCCTGATGCCGGGCGTGCCCGCCGTGGTCGAGCGCTTGGTCGAAGACCTGGGCAAGCAGTCCTTCCACCAGAGCCTCTTGGGCACGCTGGGACGGCTGGGCGCGGGCTACGGCCTGGCGCTGGCGGCCGGCATCGGCTTCGGCCTGGTGGCGGCGGTGCTGTTCTTCTTTCGCGAAGTGCTGCGCAGCGCCATCGTCATCCTGCAGTCGATTCCGTCGATCGCCTGGGTGCCGCTGTTCCTGATCGTGATGGGCTTCGGCAATACGCCGATCATCGTGGTGGTGGCCCTGTCGGCCTTCTTCCCGGCCGCGCTCAGCGTCATGAACGCCACCGAATCCGTGCAGCGCGTGCACGTGTCGGCGGCGCGCGTGATGGGCGCCACGCGCTGGGGCCTGGTCAAGCGGGTCTACCTGCCGGCCGTCATGCCCGAGCTCATCACCGGTGCGCAGCTCGCCTTCGGCAATGCCTGGCGCGCGCTGATCTCGGCGGAAATGCTGATCGGCTTCGGCAAGGGGCTGGGCCGTTCGCTGGCCTATTCTGGCGAAATCGCCGACATGACCGGCGTCATGACCAACATCCTGGTCATTGCCGTGCTGGCCGCGCTGATCGATCAGTTCGTGCTTGAAAACCTCAAGCACCGCCTGCTGCGCTATCAGTACGTTTAAGGGCGACAGGAGTTCCGCATGATCGGCCGCATCCGTCTGTTGGTCCTCGGCGCTTGCCTGGTTGCATCGGGTTTCGCACAGGCGCAGTCCGACGCCTTCGCGGCGGCTCGGGCGCGCGGCGAGCTGGTGGTGGGCGTGCCTTACCTGGCGCCGCCGCCTGCGGCCGGCGCCAAGATCCGCACGCCGGACGGCCTGGACGCGGCAATGACGGACAGAGTGGGGCAGAGCCTCGGACTGCCGGTGCGCCTGGTGCAATTGCCGCAGGAGCAGGCCGCTGCCGCGCTGGCGGCGGGACAGGTCGATCTGGTCCTGGCCGACGGCGAGTCGGCCCAACCGGACACCGTCGCGACGCAAGCCACGGGCTATGCCGCGCGTCCCAAGGCCGTGATCCGCAGCGATACCAGCCTGCGCCGGCCCGCCGACGTGCGCGGCCGCAGCGTCTGCATGGCCGAGGCCGCAACCGCTTCCCGCGCCTTGGCCGAAAGCTGGGGCGCCGTGGTGCGCACCTACCGCGTGCCGTCCGATGCGCTGGTCGCCGTGCGCGAAGGCAGCTGCGACATTGGCCTGGTCGACGACGCGGTCTGGGAGCCGCTGGTGCGCTTTCCGGAATGGAAGAAATTTTCCTCGACGCTGGCGGCCGATGGCGCCCGGCGCGAACGCGTGTGGCTGCTGCCGGCCGCCGACTCCGCCGGCCGCAACTGGCTGAGCCAGGAAATGCGCGCCTGGGATCACGCGGGCGCCTGGAAGGCCATGACCGCGAAGTGGGCGCGCGATGTGGCCTTCGACGTGTACCTCGATCAGGAAGTCCCTGACTGCCACGGCTAGGGGCTGCCGGCACATACAATGCCGGTCATGACGCACACGCTGACCGCCCCTTGCACCTACCAGGAAGACATCAAGAAAAGCCGCTTCGTCGCGTATGCGGCGCCTGTGTCCGGCGTGGACGAAGCCATGCGCTTCTTTGCCCAGCACAGCGACGCGGAAGCGACCCACAACTGCTGGGCCTACCGCATCGGCCAGGAATACCGCTTCAATGACGACGGCGAACCGGGAGGCACGGCTGGCCGTCCCATCCTGCAAGCCATTGAAGGCCAGGACATGGATCGCGTGGCGGTGCTGGTAGTGCGCTGGTACGGGGGCATCAAGCTCGGCGCAGGCGGACTGGTGCGCGCCTACGGGGGCTGCGCGGCCAACTGCCTGCGGCTTGGGGACCGGACCGAGATCGTGGATCTTGCAACCGTCGCCTGCGCTTGCGGCTTTGGCGAACTGGCGTTGCTGAAGTCGCGCCTGGCTCAGGCCGGCGCGGCCATCCTGCAAGAAGATTTCAACGAAGAAGGGGTTGCGCTACGGTTCACCGTGCCGCGCGCAGCGGTGGCGGACCTGGAAGTGACCGCCGCCAACATCACGCGCGGCCGTGCGGCCTGGGAAGTCGAGTCCTGATCCCAGGGGGCACGGGCCAGCGTAGAGTTTTCAGGCGTCCTGTCCGTTCTGGGCAGCCGCGATTTCCTGATGGACCTTTTCCATGTCCACTTCCTTGATCTTGGCGAGCAGCTCATTGAGCTGGCCGCCCGACAGGGCGCCCGGTTGCGAGAACAGCAGGACCTTCTCGCGGAAGACCATCAGGGTCGGGATCGAGCGGATGCCCAGTGCGCCGGCCAGTTCCTGTTCCACGTCGGTATTGACCTTGGCGAAGGTGACGTCGGGATGCTCGGTGGCGGCCTGCTCGAAGACCGGCGCGAAACCGCGGCAGGGGCCGCACCACGGCGCCCAGAAATCGACGATCAGCGTACCGTCGGGGGTGATGGCTTCCTGGAAGCTGTCTTTGGTGAGTTCAACAATACTCATTTTGAATCCTTGCCGGCGAGCGGCGTAAAAAGCGGTCTCAGAGGCCCGGGGTATGCCCGTCCCGGACCCGATGGGGCGTTGCGGCGGCGTTCGGTGCTTTAGAACGATAGTAGAGCGGGTAATGGCCGCGTCGCAATGGTTGGCGCCAGGGGCGCGGGCTGCGGCCCTCAGGCCGCGGTGCTTGCCGGGGCGCCGTTTTTCAACGACGCGACGATCTCGAAGGAGCGCAGGCGGTCGGCGATATCGTAGAAATCCGAGACGATCATGACTTCGTCGGCCTCGGTCTCGGCGACCAGCGCTTCCAGTTCGCGCCGGACGGTATCCGGGCCGCCCACGATCGCGGCGCCCAGTCTTTGATGGACCGCCTCGCGCTCCCATTCGTTCCACAGGCCGTCCATGCTGTCGACGGGCGGCTGCAGCTGCAGGCGGTTGCCGCGCACCAGCGACAGGAATTTCAGCTGCTGGGTGGTGGCCTGGCGCCTGGCGGCCTCATCGGTTTCGGCGGCCACGACCGGCACGCCTATCATGGCGTAGGGCCGCGCCAGCGTTGCCGACGGCTTGAACAAATGGCGGTACAGGCGCATGGCGGCCATGCCTTCAGGCGAGAAATGCCCCGCGAAGGAGAAGGGCAGCCCCAGCTCCGCGGCGAGCCGCGCGCTGAAATCGCTGGAACCCAGCAGCCAGATCGGAATGTCCAGGCCTTCGCCGGGAATCGCGCGCACCGGTTGCCCGGGGCGCGAAGGCGCCAGGAAGCCGCGCAATTCTTCGACCAGCGCAGGGAATTCCAAGCCGCTGCGCGGACCGCGGCGCAAGGCGTGCTGCGTGGCGCCGTCGCTGCCGGGTGCGCGGCCCAGACCCAGGTCGATGCGGCCAGGGTAAAGCGTTTCCAGCGTGCCGAACTGCTCGGCGATGATCAGCGGAGCATGGTTGGGCAGCATGACGCCGCCCGAGCCCACGCGCAGGGTGCTGGTGTGCGAGGCCACGTGGCCGATCAGCACCGCCGTGGCGCTGCTGGCCACGCCGTTGATGTTGTGGTGTTCCGCCAGCCAGAAGCGTTTGTAGCCCAGGCGTTCCACGTGCTGCGCGACCGCAACCGTGTTGCGGAAGGCGTCAGCCGCGTCGCGGCCCTGCACAATCGGGGCCAGGTCCAGTACGGAAAAAGGGATGCGTGCCAGGCTGCTCATGCGGAAACCTCCGTGTACACGGTGGAACAGGACAGCGGGGCGGAAACAAAGCGGGTAAGGCGCAAGGCGGACTCCATATGCCGTTATACATGGGGAGTGTATCGGTGAAATCAAGCGGACCCGCCAGCAACCTTATGGTGCGGCGGGTTGATTGATTTCCGCTATTCCTGCGATTGGCCCGCTCTGTAGGGCGGCTTTGGCGGCCTGGCCTAGCCTGGGAAGAAGGCGTAGCGGATCACGAACAGCGCGGCGACCAGCCAGGTCGCGGGATGCACGTCGCGGATCTTGCCGGTGGCCGTCTTCAGCACCACGTAGCTGATGAAGCCGAAGGCGATGCCGTTGGCGATCGAGTACGTGAACGGCATGACCAGCGCGGTCAGCGCTGCCGGCGTGGCTTCGCAGACGTCGTTCCAGTCGATGTCGATCAGTTCGCGCATCATCAGGCCGGCCACGTAGAGCAGGGCGGGCGCGGTGGCGTAGGCCGGCACGGCGCCGGCCAGCGGCGAAATGAACAGCGCAGCCAGGAACAGCACCGCGACGACCAGGGCGGTCATGCCGGTACGGCCGCCGGCCTGCACGCCCGAGGCGCTTTCCACGTAGGCGGTGGTGCTGCTGGTGCCCAGCATCGAACCGGCCACGATGGCGCTGCTGTCGGCAAAGAGCGCGCGGCCCAGGCGGTTGGGGCGGTTCTCGGGCATCAGGCCCGCGCGCTTGGCCACGCCCACCAGCGTGCCGGTGGCGTCGAACACTTCGACCAGCACGAACACCAGGATCACGTGCACGAAGCCGCTGTGCAGCGCGCCCAGGATGTCCAGCTTCATCAGCGTGGGCGCCAGGCTGGGCGGGGCGGCGAAGATGCCCTTGAATTCGTTGTAGCCCAGCGCCATCGACAGCACCGTGACCACCAGGATGCCGATCAGGATCGCGCCGCGCACGCGCAGCGCATCCAGCGCGGCGATGATGAAAAAGCCCAGGATGGCGAACAGCGGGCCCGGCTGGGTCAGGTCGCCCAGCGTGACCTTGGTGGCGGGATGCGCGACCACGATGTTGGCGCTGGATAGCGCGATAATGGCAAGGAACAGCCCGATGCCGGCGGCGATGGCGCTGCGCAGCGAATGCGGAATGCCCTTGACCAGCCAGACCCGGATGCCCGAGAACGTCAGGAACAGGAAGATCACGCCCGAGATGAACACGGCGCCCAGCGCCTGCTCCCAGGTGTAGCCCATGGTCTTGACCACGGTGAATGCGAAGAAGGCGTTCAGGCCCATGCCCGGCGCCATGCCGATCGGCCAGTTGGCGATCAGCGCCATCACCAGCGAGCCCAGCGCGGCGGCCAGGCAGGTGGCGACGAACACGGCATCGCGGTCCATGCCCGTCGACGACAGGATGTCCGGATTGACGAAGATGATGTACGACATCGTCAGGAAGGTCGTCAGGCCGGCGACCAGTTCCGTACGCGCTGTCGTGCCGTGTTCACGCAGCTTGAATAGCTTCTCGAGCATTCGAGTCCCCAATGTGTTTGCAGGATTGCGGGTTGTTGTGGGCGGGCCGGGTTGCCCGCCGGTTTTTCATGAAAGGGCGTATTTTCGCATCAGTTGTAAACTCTGCCGCCATGATTATTCTCGGCTTTGAAAGCTCCTGCGACGAAACCGGCGTCGCAGCCGTCTGTACGGAACGGGGCCTGCTCGCGCACGCGCTGCATACCCAGATCGCCATGCACCAGGAATACGGGGGCGTGGTGCCGGAACTCGCCTCGCGCGACCATATCCGCCGCGTCGTGCCGCTGACCCGCCAGGTCCTCGAGGACGCGGGCCTGCAAATGTCGGATGTCGGCGCCGTGGCCTATACGGCCGGCCCCGGCCTGGCCGGCGCCTTGCTGGTGGGCGCCAGCGTCGCGCAGTCATTCGCCTGGTCGCGCCATCTGCCCGCCATCGGCATCCATCACCTGGAAGGCCATCTGCTGTCGCCGATGCTGGCGGATCCGCGACCGGAATTTCCCTTCGTGGCCTTGCTGGTGTCCGGCGGACACACGCAGCTGATGCGCGTGGACGGGGTGGGACGCTATGAATTGCTGGGCGAAACGCTGGACGACGCCGCGGGCGAGGCCTTCGACAAGTCCGCCAAGCTGATGGGCCTGGGCTATCCGGGCGGGCCGGCGCTGTCCCGGCTGGCCGCCAGCGGCGATGCCGCGCGTTTCGATCTGCCGCGGCCCATGCTGCACAGCGGCGACCTGGATTTCAGTTTCAGTGGCCTGAAGACGGCGGTGCTGACCCGCGTCAAGGCCGCCGAGGCCGCGGGCGGTCTGGACGAACAGACCCGCGCCGACCTGGCCGCGGCCACGCAGGCGGCGATCGTGGAAGTGCTGGCGGCCAAGGCCATCAAGGCGCTGAAGCAGACTGGCCTGAAGCGCCTGGTGGTGGCCGGGGGCGTGGGCGCCAACCAGCTGCTGCGCGCCAAGCTGGACGCGGCGCTCAAGCCGCTCAAGGCGCGCGCCTATTTCCCGCCCCTGGAACTGTGCACCGACAACGGCGCCATGATCGCCTTTGCGGCCGCCGAGCGGGTCAAGGCGGGCCTGGCGACCCTGGATCCGGACGCGCACAGCTTCACTGTGAAGCCGCGCTGGGACCTGGCCGACATCGCCTGAAAATGAAAAGGGCGGCCTTGCCGGCCGCCCCGAAGCGCATTCGTTTCGCGCTTATTTCTTCTTGCCGCCGCCGATGCGGCTTTCCGTGCCCTGGACCAGGCGCGTGATATTGGCGCGGTGGCGGTAGAACAACAGCACGCCGATGGCCGCCAGCGCCACGCCCATGGACGGCTGCGCATACCAGGCCAGGCCAGAGCCGAACACGTAGTAGACAGGGGCGAAGAAGGCCGCCACCAGCGAAGCCAGGGACGAATAGCGGAAGAATACCGCGACGATGAGCCAGGTGGCCGCCGTGGCGACCGCCAGCCAGGGCTGGATCGCCACCAGCACGCCCAGCGCGGTGGCCACGCCCTTGCCGCCCTTGAAGCGCAGGAATATCGGGTACAGATGGCCCAGGAAGGCGGCCAGCGCCACCAGCGCCAGCGCGACGGGGGAGATCCCGGGAGCCAGCTTTTCGGCCAGCCAGATTGCGAACCATCCCTTGGCGGCGTCGCCCAGCAGCGTCAGCGCGGCGGCGGTCTTGTTCCCGGTGCGCAGCACGTTGGTGGCGCCCGGGTTCTTGGAGCCGTAGCTGCGGGGGTCTTGCAGGCCCATGAGCTTGCTGACGACCACCGCGAACGGCACGGAGCCGATCAGGTAGGCCAGCAGGATGAGCGCAGCGCTGAAGACCAGGGAGGGGTCGTTTATCGCCATGGAGAGAGGGTCCGTTGTTGTTGTGTTGTTGCCGTAATGGCTGCGGATTCTACCGCGCCCGGGGCCGGGTCCGGCTACGGGTTATCGAGCGGGGCGGCGGCCCCCGTCTGCCAGCCGATCGCACGGATGCCGGCCGCGGACGGTACAATCCGACGCGTTCACCCGCGTTTTATTTTCTTTCGGATGCACAATGCGAATTCTGGTTTCGAACGATGATGGTTATTCGGCCCCTGGGCTCGAGGCGCTGGTTGACGCGCTGCAAGGCCTGGGCGATCTCACCGTTGTCGCGCCCGAGACCAACCATAGCGGCGCGTCCAACTCGCTGACGCTGAACCGGCCTCTGTCGGTGCGCACCGCCTCCAACGGCTTCATCGCCGTCAACGGCACCCCGTCCGACTGCGTGCACGTGGCGCTCACCGGCCTGATGGATACCCGGCCCGACCTGGTCGTGTCCGGCATCAACAACGGCGCCAACATGGGCGACGACACCCTGTATTCGGGCACCGTGGCGGCCGCCAGCGAAGGCTATCTGTTCGGCATCCCGGCCATCGCGTTCTCGCTGGCCGAGAAGGGCTGGGCGCACATCGATTCCGCCGCGCGCGCCGCGCGCCTGGTGGTCGAGCGCCACCTGGCCCAGCCGCTGGCCGCGCCGGTGCTGCTGAACGTCAATATCCCCAGCCGCCGCTTCGAAGACATGCACGGCTTCGCGGTCACGCGCCTGGGCAAGCGCCATCCTTCGCAGCCGGTGGTGCGCACCACCACGCCATATGGCGATACGGTCTATTGGATCGGACCCGTGGGCCTGGCTGCCGACGCCACGCCGGGTACGGACTTTCATGCCGTCGAGCAGGGCACGGTGTCGGTCACGCCGCTGCGCCTGGACCTGACCCAGCACAGCCAGCTCGACGAGATCCGGACCTGGGCGGAGCCGCTATGCGTAAACGCGTAAGCCAGCCGGACGTGACCCAGCCCGTACCCGGGCGTACCGGTCCGGTGCGCTACGACTCGGGCCGGCTCAGTCCCGGCGTCACGCCCGCCAACAGCAACACCCGCATTTCTGCAGCCACGCTGCAACGCCAGACCCAGGCGCCCACGCCCGCATCGGGCAGCAATCTGGGCCTGAACTCGGACCGCCTGCGCCAGGCCATGGTCGAGCGCCTGCGCGCGCAGGGCATCACCGACGAACGCGTGCTCAACGCCATGGGCGCGGTGCCGCGTCATCTGTTCGTCGACGAGGCGCTGGCCAGCCGCGCTTACGAAGACGCCGCGCTGCCCATCGGCCATTCGCAAACCATCTCCCAGCCCTGGGTGGTGGCGCGCATGATCGCCGCCGCCTGCGACGACCGCACGCCCACCCGCGTGCTGGAAGTCGGCGCGGGTTGCGGCTACCAGGCGGCGGTACTCGCGCAGTTCGTGCGCGAGGTTCACTCCATCGAACGCATCCGCGGACTGTATGAACTTGCGCGCGAACATCTGCGCGCCTTGCGGCTCACCACCAGGATCCGCTTGATCTACGGCGACGGCATGCTGGGTCTGCCCGGCGTGGCGCCGTTCGATGCTATCGTTGTGGCTGCCGCTGGCCTTGCCATCCCGCAGGCGCTGCTCTCGCAGCTCGCGCCGGGTGGCCGCCTGATCGCTCCGGAAGGGGGCGCCAACCAGCGCCTGGTTCTTATCGAACGCACAGGCGCGGCCAGCTGGAAACGCACTGAATTAGAGGCCGTGCGCTTTGTGCCGCTACGGGCCGGAATACAATCTTGAGCAAACAGGAGAAACGTATGCTCAACGGGCAGTTGCAACTGACCGATATCACCCTGGGCGCGTCCATGACGCGCCTGCGCCGCCCGCTCTTCATCGCGGGGGCTCTCAGCCTGTCCATCCTGGCTGGCTGCGCTTCCAAAGGTACTCGCGCTCCGGTGGTCGACATGACCGGCGGGCAACCCGCGCCGGCCACCCAGACCGGCGGCACCTATGTGGTGAAACCGGGCGACACGCTCTACAAGATCGCCCGCGCCAACAATGTGGATGTCGAGAACGTCAAGCGTTGGAACAACCTCAGCGATCCCAACCAGATCTCGGTCGGCCAGGTCCTGAAGATGTCCGGCAGCGCCAGCGGCGGGGCGCAGACCGCGCCGGTCGCGGGCACCAAGCCGCAGCCGCGTCCGCTGGACCAGCCGGAAACCCTGCCGCCGCCCACCACTGAAACCACCACGCCGCCACCCACGGCGCCGGTCGAAACCAAGCCCGCCACGCGCGCGGCCGACGCGGCCGTCATCAATTGGGCCTGGCCTGCCAGCGGCCAGATCGTGCAGGGCTTCAACAACAGCAGCAAGGGCATCGACATCGCCGGCGCGCTGGGCGATCCGGTCACCGCCGCCGCGGACGGGCTGGTCAAGTACAGCGGCAACGGTGTGCGCGGCCTGGGCAACCTGATCATCGTCGAGCACCAGAACGGTTTCATCACCGCCTACGCGCACAACCGCGCGGTGCTGGTGAAGACGGGCCAGAACGTCAAGCGCGGCGCCAAGATCGCCGAACTCGGCCAAAGCGATACCACCTCGCCGCGCCTGCACTTCGAAATCCGCCGCCAAGGCCAGCCGGTGGATCCCATGCAGTATCTGCCCGCCCGATGACGCCGACTCTCGTCTTCGACCTGGAAACCATCCCCGACGCCGAGGGGCTGCGCAAGCTCAACGGCTGGGGGGCTGACGTTCCCGACCAGGAAGTGGTCGAACGCGCCCTGACCGCGCGCCGCGAGGCCGTGGGCCATGATTTCCTGCCGCTGCATCTGCACAAGGTGGCGGTGGTGGGCTGCGTGTTCCGCGACGACCAGGGCTTTCGCGTCAAGACCCTGGGCCAGCCCGACGATCCCGAGGCAGCCTTGCTGGCGGGTTTCTTCAAGACCATCGAGCGCTACACGCCCAAGCTCGTGAGCTGGAACGGTTCCGGCTTCGACCTGCCGGTGCTGCATTACCGTAGCCTGATCCAGGGCGTACCCGCGCCGCGTTACTGGGACATGGGCGAGGAAGACCGCGACTTCAAGTTCAACAACTACATCTCGCGCTATCACTCCCGGCACCTCGACCTGATGGACCTGCTGGCCAAGTACAACGGCCGCGCCAACGCGCCGCTGGACGAACTCGCCAAGCTTTGCGGTTTTCCGGGCAAGCTGGGCATGGACGGCAGCAAGGTGTGGGAAGCCTGGAGCCAGGGCCGCGCCGACGAGGTGCGGGCCTATTGCGAAACCGACGTGGTCAACACCTGGCTGGTGTATTGCCGTTTCCGCTTCCTGCGCGGCGAGCTCGACCGCACTTCCTACGAAACGGAAATCGCCTTGGTGCGGGACACCCTCAGCGCCAGCGATGCGCCGCACTGGAAGGAATACATGGCGGCCTGGGACGCCAACTGAGCGGTGTCTTGGCCGGAGGATCCGTCCTCCCGGCGGACAGGATCGAACGGGGCCCGTGCGGCCCCGTTCTTGCGTCTGGCGCCTGCGCAATCGACTGAAACATTGCTTGCGCCAGCGAAACCTGGATGAAACCGGGCCAGTCGCACAATGGCCTCGCTTTCTTCACTTTCAGGAGACCTACATGTCCCGATTCGCTATCCGCTCCAATTTGGCCGCTCTTGCATTTGTCGCCGCGACGGGCGGCCTGGTGGCCGGCTCCGTCATGGCTGCGCCTCCTCCTCCCGCTGACGGCGGTCCCGCCGCCATGCACGATGGCCAGCGTGGCGGCTTCCACAAAGGCATGCGCGACGGCCTCTTCATTCCCGGCCTGGGTCCCGTGACCAAGGCCCAGGTCGCCGAGCTGAAGCTGGACGACAAGCAGCAGGCCTTGTTCAAGAGCGCGCAGGACGGCCAACGCAGCCTGCACGAAGCCATGCGCGCCTCTGGCGACAAGCGTCATGACCTGCTGAAGGCGCAGCTGGACAGCGGCAAGCTGGATCCCCGCGCGCTGGTCGAGCAGTCCGAAAAATCGCGTGATGCCTTCGGCCCCCAGGCCAAGCAGGTGCGCGACCAATGGCTTGCGGTCTGGGACAGCCTGAATGACACCCAGCGCGGCCAGGTGACCAAGTTCGTCAAGGAACGCCAGGATCGCATGCAGGAGCGCCATGCCCGCATGGAAGGACGCCACGGCAAGGGCAAGGCTGAAGCGCCTGCCGCCGCCGCACCGGCCAAGCCTGCCGCCAACTAAGCCGTGTGGCCGGCCGTCCTG
The DNA here is from genome assembly GCF_048541815.1 of Achromobacter sp. PD1. Lineage (NCBI taxonomy): Bacteria > Pseudomonadati > Pseudomonadota > Betaproteobacteria > Burkholderiales > Alcaligenaceae > Achromobacter > Achromobacter sp. PD1. The sequence continues at coordinate 2,728,229 of NZ_CP183349.1, read as the reverse complement.
GCCGACCCACGCCAGCAACCCCGGACACGCGACCGCGTGCCGGGGTTTTTCATTTGGCGTCCCGGATGGTGGCTAGCGGCGGCCCGCCATGCGAGCCGATCCGCAGCGGGTTCCCCGTTTTGACGCATAGGGGCGTGCGCCGGCGCTCGCGTCCGCACTGTTCTGGTGCGGGGCGGGTGCCGCCAGCGCCGCATGCGCCGCCGTATCGGCCTGCGCCAGACCTGGCACGGACATTGCTTTGTGGAGTAGGAACCGGTTTCAAACGCTGCACCGCCGGTCCTTGGGATGCGCCTCGGCCATCCGCCCACTCGACAAATCCGATCAGGACTCCGCACCATGAAGAAGACGTTGCTAGCCGTGCCCTTTGCGCTCGCCGCTTGTTTCGCCGCGACGGCGCAGGCCGAACCCACCGATCTGGGCGGCGGATTCTCGCTCAGCGGCAACGCCGCCATCGTCAGCGACTACCGTTTCCGCGGCTACTCGCAGACCGACTTCCGGCCTGCCGTGCAGCTGGGCTTTGACCTGACCCACAGTTCCGGCTTCTATCTGGGCAACTGGAACTCGAACGTGTCCGATTTCGTCTTCACCGACGGCAACCTGGAAATGGATTTCTATGGCGGCTGGAAGGGCGACGTGGGCGGCGGCTTCACGCTGGACGCGGGCGTGCTGCATTACTACTACCCCGGTTCCAGCTCGCCGAAGGGCGGAAACTACAACAACACCGACCTCTATCTGGGCGCGTCCTACGGCAACTACAGCCTCAAGTACTCCTACACGCCCAGCGACTTCTTCAGCACGCCGGACAGCAAGGGCACCTGGTATCTGGACGGCACGGCCAATTTCGATCTGGGCGACGGTTGGGGCCTGGTCGGCCACCTGGGCTACCAGAAGCTCAAGAACCAGACCAATATGGACGGCGATTCCATCGGCCATTACGTCGACTACAAGCTCGGCGTGACCAAGGACCTGAAGGGCTGGATCCTGGGCCTGGCCGCGGTGGGCGCGACCAAGGACAACTGGCTGCCGACCAAGTACGGCCATCCCTCGGGCCGCCTGGGCGCGGTTTTCTCGGTGGCGCGTTCCTTCTGACCGATATCCGTGGCGGCGCCTGGCAGCGCCGGCTTTTGGGCTTGCCAAGGATTGGCGGCGTCCGCCGTCCGCGGCAAGCCCTTTTTTCATCGGAAGGCCGTTCCGGCCCCGCATGGCCATTTCCAGGAATGGCCGCAGTCCTTTTACAATAGCGGGTTGCGTGTAATTCTTCTGGACTGCGTGAGATGTCTGACGTTTTGAGTATTGAATCCCTGGACCTGGAAGCCAGGGGTATCGCCCGCCGCGACGGGAAAGTCGTCTTCGTGGAAGGCGCCTTGCCGGGCGAACGGGTCACCACGGTTACGCTGCGCCGCAAGCCGTCCTACGAGATCGCGCGCGTGGACGAGGTGCTGCGGCCCTCGTCGCAGCGGGTGACGCCGCGTTGCCCGCATTTCGGCGTCTGTGGCGGCTGCGCCATGCAGCATCTGGAGCCCAGCACGCAGGTGGCGATCAAGCAGCGTTCGCTGGAAGATACTTTCTGGCACGTCGGCAAATTGCGTCCGGCGCGCATCCTGGCGCCGCTGCAAGGCCCGACCTGGGGCTACCGTTACCGCGCCCGCCTGTCGGTGCGCGTGGTGCCCAAGAAGGGCGGCGTGCTGGTCGGCTTCCATGAGCGCAAGAGCAGCTACGTGGCCGACATGCGCGAATGCCATGTGCTGCCGCGCCACGTGAGCGACCTGCTGATCCCCCTGCGCGAAATGATCGGTTCCATGTCCGCGCCGGACCGCATGCCGCAGATCGAAGTGTCGCTGGGCGAGGGCGTCACCGCGCTGGTCCTGCGCCATTTGCTGCCGTTGACCGACGGCGACATCGCCATCCTGCGCGCCTTCGCCGCCAAGCACAACGTGCAATGGTGGCTGCAGTCCAAGGGTCCGGAAACCGTGCACCCGCTGGAGCGCGAGCACGGCGACACGCTGGCCTACACCATGCCGGAATTCGGCCTGCGCATGCCGTACCGGCCCACCGATTTCACTCAGGTCAACCACGCCATCAACCGCGCCATGGTGTCGCGCGCCCTGAAGCTGCTTGAAGTGCAGCCGACCGACCGCGTGGCGGATCTGTTCTGCGGGCTGGGCAACTTCACGCTGCCGCTGGCGACGCAGGGCAGGGAAGCCGTGGGCGTGGAAGGCAGCAAGGCGCTGACCGACCGCGCTTTCGACGCGGCATCGCGCCATGGCCTGGGCGATCGCACCAGCTTCGCCACCCTGAACCTGTTCGAGGTGGACGTGGAATGGCTGCGCGGCCTGGGCTATTTCGACCGTATGCTGATCGATCCGCCGCGCGAAGGCGCGCATGCCGTGGCGCAGGCCCTGTCGCAGCTGGAGGCGCACGAGCGTCCCGTGCGCATTGTCTACGTGTCCTGTAACCCGGCCACGCTGGCGCGCGACGCGGCCATCATGGTGCATGAAGGCGGCTACGTGTTGAAGAGCGCGGGCGTGATCAACATGTTCCCGCACACGGGCCATGTGGAGTCCATCGCGGTGTTCGAATCGCTGGACGCCGAGGGCATCCAGGTCGTGCGGGAACGGGCCCGCCAGCGCGCCATCCAGGCGGCGGCGGAAGCGGCCGCCGCGGAAGAGGCCAAGGCCGCGGCCGCCGCCGAGAAGGCGGCCGCCAAGCAGGCGGCCACCGACGCCTATCACGCCAAGGTCGCGGCCGAAGCCCAGGACTGATGGCCGCGAGGCCTGGGCCGCTTCAGTGCTTGCAGCCCAGGCCTTCCAGTATCGGGCAGTCCGGCCGATCATTGCCCTGGCAGTGCTCGGCCAGATGCTTCAGGGTCGCCGCCATGTCGCGCAGCGCCTCGGCCTTGCGCTCCAGTTCCTGCACGTGTTCCAGCGCGATGCGCTTGACGTCGGCGCTGGCGCGGCTGCGGTCCTTCCACAGCGCCAGCAGCTCGTTCATCTGTTCCACCGAGAAACCCAGGTCGCGCGCGCGGCGCACAAAGTGCAGCGTATGCAGATCGTGTTCGCTGTACACGCGGTAGCCGGAATCCGTGCGTCCGGCAGGGCTGATCAGGCCGATGCTTTCGTAGTAACGGATCATCTTGGCGGAAATGCCCGAACTCTTGGATGCCTCTCCGATATTCATTGCTCTGCTCCTGTGTAGCCTGAGTGCGATTCTACGCTTGACCTTGCCATCATAGGAAGGTTTAAGCTGTTTTCCATGGTGGACGAAACGCAGTCCATCACCCTTGAATCCTATGGAGATAACTATGAGCATCGAGTTCCAAGTGGCTGACATGACCTGCGGCCATTGCGCCAAGACCATCACGGCGGCGGTGAACCAGGCGGCGCCGGGCGCGACTGTCACAATCGATTTGCCCACCCACCGCGTGACCGTGACCGGGGCCGATGACGCCGGCAAGATCGAGGACGCGATCCGCGACGCCGGCTACCAGCCGCTGCCGGTGTAATGCCTCCAGGCGCGAGGCCGGGCTATGATAGGTTCGACCTCGCGCTAGCTATTTATTCATTGCCAAAATCTATTGATTCATTGAATTTATTAAATTTGAATAATTGATAGTAAGGATTTATCATTCTTTCCATGGTGGTTAATCAAACAACCCCGCTACCCCAAGGAGAGATTTGAATGCTGCAAAACCGCGAAGGCCAACGTGTTCCGAACGTAACGTTCCCGGTCCGTGAGGACAACACCTGGAAGAAGGTCACGTCCGACGACCTGTTCAAGAACAAGACCGTCGTGGTCTTTTCCCTGCCCGGCGCCTTCACGCCGACCTGCTCGTCGACCCACCTGCCGCGCTACAACGAACTGGCTCCCGCCTTCTTCGCCGCCGGCGTGGACAGCATCGTCTGCGTGTCGGTCAACGACACCTTCGTCATGAACGAATGGGCCAAGGATCAGGAATCGGCCAACATCACGCTGCTGCCCGACGGCAACGGCGAGTTCACCGAAGGCATGGGCATGCTGGTCGACAAGAGCGACCTGGGCTTCGGCAAGCGCAGCTGGCGCTACTCCATGCTGGTCAAGGACGGCGTGGTCCAGAAGATGTTCATCGAGCCGGAAAAGGAAGGCGACCCGTTTGAAGTGTCGGACGCCGACACCATGCTGGCGCACTTCGCCCCGTCGGCCAAGAAGCCCGACCAGGTGGTCGTGTTCTCCAAGCCGGGCTGCCCGTTCTGCGTGGAAGCCAAGGCGCTGCTGGATGCCAAGGGTTACGCCCCGATCGAGATCCCGCTGGAAAACAAGGTCCGTGGCCGCGTGATCGGCGCCGTCTCGGGCAAGGGTACCGCCCCGCAGGTGTTCATCAACGGCGCGCTGATCGGCGGCCTGGAAGACCTGAAGGCGCACTTCGCCTAAGCGTCTGCAACGCTACCGGCCCCGGGTCTGCCCTGGGGCCGGGCAGGGCGCAGCGGCGGTCCGCCGCCTGCTGCTCCCGTCACAAGTTTCCCTTTTTACGCACCTTTGCGCGCGGCCCCTCGGGCGCTGCGGGACTGCCCACGTCCAGAGGGTGCGAAAAAAGGCGGAACCCGCCTTTGAATTCCTGCTCCACGCCACATCGGGGGATACCCAGTCATGAAAACTCTGCATACCGATATTGCTGTCATCGGCGCCGGCACGGCCGGCCTGGCCGCCTACCGCGCCGCCCGCGCCGCGGGGCTGCGCGCGGTGCTGATCGAAGGCGGCCCGTACGGCACGACCTGCGCCCGCGTCGGCTGCATGCCGTCCAAGCTGCTGATCGCTGCCGCCGAAGCGGCCCACAACGCGGCTCACACCGAGCCGTTCGGCGTGCACGTGGGCGGCGAGATCACGGTCGATGGCGCCGAAGTGATGGACCGCGTCAAGCGCGAGCGCGACCGCTTTGTCGGCTTTGTGCTGGAAGGCGTGGAGAGCATTCCCGCCGAAGACAAGCTGCGCGGCTATGCGCGCTTCGTGTCGGACACGGTGCTGCAGGTGGACGAGCATACCGAGGTGCATGCATCCCGCGTGGTGATCGCCACCGGGTCGCGGCCCTCGGTGCCGCCGCCGTTCCGTGCGCTGGGCGACCGACTGGTGCTGAACGACGACGTGTTCGCCTGGGATGATCTGCCAGGCCGCGTCGCCGTGTTCGGTCCCGGCGTGATTGGCCTGGAGCTGGGCCAGGCGCTGGCGCGCCTGGGCGTGGAGGTGCGCGTGTTCGGCGTCAGCGGCAGCCTGGCCGGCATCAGCGATCCGCAGGTGCGCAATACGGCGCGCAAGATCTTCCAGCGCGAGTTCTATCTGGATCCGGACGCCCGCGTGCTGGAAACGACCCGGGTCGGCGACGAAGTGGAAGTGCGCTACGTGGCGCTGGACAATACCGAACGCACCGAACGCTTCGACTACGCGCTGGTGGCTACCGGCCGCCGCGCCAACGTGGACGGACTGGGCCTGGAAAACACCTCGCTGCAACTGGATAAGCATGGCGTGCCGGTATTCGACCGCGAAACCATGCAGGCGGGCAATGCGCCCATCTTCATCGCGGGCGACGCCAACGCCGACGCGCCGCTGCTGCACGAGGCCGCCGACGAAGGCCGCATCGCCGGCGAAAACGCGGCCCGCTACCCCGAAGTGCGCAAGGGCCTGCGCCGCGCGCCGCTGGCGGTGGTGTTCTCGGACCCGCAGATCGCCATGGCCGGGCAGGGCCACGCACGGCTGGTGCCGGGCACCTTCGTGATCGGCGAAGTGGACTTCAGCGACCAGGGCCGCTCGCGCGTCATGCTGAAGAACCGCGGCATGCTGCACGTCTATGCCGACATCGAAACGGGCCGCTTCCTGGGCGCCGAAATGGTCGGTCCCAGCGCCGAGCACATCGGCCACCTGCTGGCCTGGGCCGTGCAGCAGGAGCTGACCGTGGCGCGCATGCTGGAAATGCCGTTCTATCATCCCGTGATCGAGGAAGGCCTGCGCACCGCGCTGCGCGATGCGGCGGCCAAGCTGGCCCGGGCGCAGGAAGCGCTGCAGCGCGAAGAGCCGCAGAGCGAGACCGCCTGAACGCCCCAGGCATCCTGCGCGACCCCAACAAAAAGGCCACGAAACATCGTGGCCTTTTTGCTTGTGCGCCGGATCAGTCGTCCGACTGCTTCTTCGGCACCGGGAACGGATTCTCGCGGAACTGCAGCGTGAATCCAGCCCGCTCGTCCTGCCCCAGCGTGCGGGCCAGATACGGCATGGCCTGCTTCAGTGCGTCGTGCAGCGTCCAGGGCGGATTGATCAGGAACATGCCGCTGCCATGCAGGCCGTAGCCGTCGATGGTCGCCTTCTTGACGGTCAGCGTCGCATGCAGCCAGCTCTTGACCTTGAGGTTTTCCAGGTGGCGGGCCATTTCGCCAGCTTCACGGCGTTGCACCAGCGGGTACCAGACGGCATAGGTGCCGGTGGCGAAGCGCTTGATGCATTCCTTGATGGTGACGAACGTGCGGCGGTAGTCGTTCTTGTCTTCGTACGAAGGATCGATCAGCACCATGCCGCGGCGCGTGGGCGGCGGCAGCAGCGCCTTGACGCCTTCGAAACCGTCGTCGCCGTAGATCGTGGTCTGGCGCTGCGCGGCGCGCCCCTGGTGTTCCAGGTTGCCGACCAGCGTGTCGATCTCGGTCGGGTGCATCTCGAACAGGCGCAGGCGGTCGGACGGACGCATTGCGTCCAGCGCCAGCCAGGGCGAGCCGGGATAGCGCCTGAGGCGGCCGTTGGTGTTGTAGCCGCGGATCCGGGCGACGTACTCGGCCAGGATGGGAGGCAGGTCTTCGGCTTCCCAGAGGCGGCCGATGCCGTCGGCGAACTCGGAGGTCTTGGCGGCCCAATCGCTATCCAGGCTGTAGAGCCCGGCGCCGGCGTGGGTATCGATGACCCAGTAGGGCGCGTCCTTTTTATTGAAGTAATCCAGGGTGTGGATCAGGATGGCGTGCTTGAGCACGTCGGCGTGGTTGCCGGCGTGAAAGGCGTGGCGGTAACTGAACACGGGCGTTCTGCCTCAGGCGGCGGGCCGGATCGCGGCCAGCTCGTCGGTGAAAATGCCGTCGATGCCCCAGTCGAGCAGCAGGCGGGCGCGCTCCGGGTCGTTGACGGTCCAGGCGGCGATACGGTAGCCGGCGGCATGCACGGCATCGATCAGCTCAGGGGTGGCGTCCTTCTGATTGATGTTCAGGGCCACGCACTCGTACTTGGCCAGGCGTTCGCGCCAGTCGGCGGGCACCTTCTCCACCAGCAGCGCGCGCGGCAATTCGGGCGCGGTCTCCAGGGCGGCCTGCAGCGCTTCTTCCGCGAACGAGGACAGGAGCGGCGGTTCGGCCGCGCCTTGCCACAGCTGGCGCGCAGCCAGCGCCACGGCGCGGCCGGTCTCGGCTTCGCGGCCCGGGCAGGGCTTGATCTCGACATTGCTGGCGATGCCGTTGGCCACCGTGTAGCGGGCGACGGCGGCGAAGGTGGGCAGCGGCTCGCCAGCGTAGGCGGCTGAATGCCAGCTGCCGAAATCCAGCTGGGCAAGCTCGGCGTAGGTCTTGGTGGCAGCGGGGCCCCGGCCGTTGGAAGTGCGATCCACGTCGTCGTCGTGCATCAGCACCAGCACGTTGTCGCTGCTTAGCTTGACGTCGTATTCGAACATCGTGAAGCCGTGCTCGGCGCCCACGCGCATGGCGGCCAGGGTGTTCTCCGGGGCCAGACGGCCGCCGCCGCGGTGCGCGATGTAACGGGAGTAGGGCCAGGAGGGGAGTTTTGCGCTCATTTGGGTGTTGCTTCGGGTTCTTTTGGTCAGGGTTGCAAGGATACTCCTTCTGCACGCCGGTTTCGGCCATGCCGCGGCGCGCGAGAACGCCGCGGCGGGTCCATAGGCCTATTTCATGGGCGCCTTGTCCTGCGACACGTCCATGATCATCCGCGCCGCGAGGTACAGGCGCGGCACGATGCTGTTGATCTGGATGTACTCGGCGTCGTTGGAATGCGCGCCGAAGCCGCTCAGGCCCATGCCTTCGATCACCGGGCCGCGCGCCTTCAGCGCTGCAAAGGCGGCGTCGGTGCCGCCGCCGCTGGCGCGGTCCACGACCTTCATGGGCAGGTCCATTTCCTTATAGATCTGCACGCCGTGCTGGGCCAGGGCGCGCGAGGCGGGCGTGGCTTCCAGGGGCGGGCGGCGCACCTCGAATTTCACGCTGACCTTGGATTCGGGCAACAGCTTCTTCTGTATGCGCTCTTCCAGGGTGCGCGACAGCGCGTCGAAGTCGGAGACGCGCAGCGCGCGGGCGTCGGCCTGGGCGGAGGCCTGGCCCGGAATGACGTTGCGGTTGGTGCCGGCCTGGGCCACGGTCCAGTTCAGCTTCAAGCCTTCCTCGGGCTTGGACAGCTTGTCCAATTGCAGCAGCTGATGGGCCAGTTCATACAGGGCGTTGACGCCGCCTTCGGGGCGCGCGCCCGCATGCGAGGTCTTGCCCTGCACGGTCAGGTAGGCCGCGCCGATGCCGCTGGTGGCCAGCGTCAGGCGCGCTTCCGCGCCGCCGCCTTCGAACGAGAACACCGCGTCCTGGTCGGCGCCCAGGCGGGTGATGGTGCTGCGCGCGCCGGGCGAGCTGATTTCCTCGTCGCCGTTGATCAGCACGGTAATGGTGCCGTAGTCCTCGAAGCCCAGCTTCTGCAGCAGGGTCAGGGTATGGATGATGGCGGCCACGCCATGCTTGTCGTCGGCGATGCCCAGGCCGTAGGCCTTGTCGCCGTCGATGCGGAAGGGCTGGTCCTTGAGCATGCCGTTGCGGTAGACGGTGTCCATGTGGGCGATCAGCATGATCTTCTTCTGGCCTTTGCCCTTGAATTCCGCATGGACCATGGGGCCGACCTTTTCCGGCGTGTCGTCCAGGCGGAACACGTCGGCGGGCTGGATGATCTCGACGGTCCCGCCCAGCGCCTTGAGCCGGTCGCGGATCAGGACGGCGATGCGCTCAACGCCTTCGACGTCCTTGCTGCCCGACTCGATGCCGACCAGGTCGCGCATGGTGTCCAGCATGCCTTGCTGCTGGGCTTGGGCGGCTTCGTGGACAGCGGCGACGGGCGCGGCCAGCGCGGCGGGGGCGGCGCCGACGAAGGCCAGGGTGATGCAGGTGCGCAGGAGTTGCAGGCGGGGAGATGTGTACGGCATCAGTGTGTACCTCTGAGCGTGCGTGGAAGGGGCCACATCCTTTGGGGACGCGGCGTCAGCGGTAATGCGGGCTTACCCTGACAGGCCACGATACGAGGGACGCAAGGGGCTGGAAATGGTGCTTCCCCGGGTTGACTCGGTCCCCGGTTTCGTGCCGCCGAACCCGGAGGGCAGCCACGGATGGCATTCGAAAGATCCCTAGGCTGCGCGGCGAGTGAGAAATGGTAAAATCCGCCCGCTGATCCGGTATTGACCGGTATGGGAACAGGGCGAATCTGGTTCGCCTTTTTTTATGCGTTTTCTTGCGGCTTCGGGCGTGCGCCTGGGGTGCGGCAACAGGGATTCCATGTTCGAATTTATTCGCAGCCATCGGCGCTGGATGCAGTTCATCCTGCTGCTTCTGATTGTGCCGTCCTTCTTCCTGGTCGGTATTCAAGGCTATGACAGCTTCATGCGCGCCGAGCCTGAATTGGCCACGGTCAATGGCCAGCCCGTGTCGCGGGCCGAGTTCGATCAAGCGCACCGCAACCAGCTGGAGCAGTTCCGCCAGCGCCTGGGCGCCCAGTTCGATCCGGCCGTCATCGACACGCCGGCACTGCGCGAAGGCCTGCTCAACCAGCTGATCAATCAGCGTCTGCTGGCCAACGTCGCGGTCGACAACCGTTTCTCGGTGTCCGACGAAACGCTGCGCAACACCATTGCCGCGATTCCGGAAGTCCAGGACAACGGCCGCTTCTCGCCCGAGCGCTATCGCCAGGTGCTGGCTGCGCAAGGCATGTCGCCGACCTCGTTCGAAGCCGGCCTGCGCCGCGACCTGGCGGTCGCGCGCGTGCTGGAGCCCGTTGGCCAGTCGGCCCGCGCGCCCGGCGAGGTCGTGGCCGCGCTGGAAACGGCGTTGACGCAGCAGCGCACGGTGCAACTGCGCCGCTTCGCCGCCGCCGACTACCGCTCGCAAGTCACCGTCAGCCCGGCCGATATCCAGGCCTGGTACGACGCCAACAAGCAGCAGCTGCAGATTCCCGAACAGGTCCAGGTCCAGTACCTGGTGCTGGACGAGGCCGCCGCCACGCAAGGCGTGCAGGTCAAGGACGAGGATCTCGCGTCCTACTACGAGCAGAACAAGAACCGCTTCGGCCAGCCTGAACGCCGCCGCGCCAGCCACATCATGATCAACCTGGCTCCCGGCGCGTCGGAAGACGCCCGCAAGGCTGCCCGTGCCAAGGCCGAAGACCTCGCCAAGCAGGCCGCCGCCGATCCGGCGCAGTTCGCCGAACTCGCGCGCAAGAACTCGCAGGACGCGGGCTCGGTTTCCAATGGCGGCGACCTGGGCTGGCTCGCGCCCGGCATGCTGACCGGTCCGCTGGAAAAGGCAATCTTCGGCCAAGCCAAGGACCAGGTGTCTGGCGTGATCGAAACCCCGTCCGGCCTGCACGTGGTCAAGGTCACCGAAATCCAGCCCGCCGCCATCAAGCCGCTGGCCGAGGTCAAGGACCAGATCACCGCCGAAGTCCGCAAGCAGCTCGCCGCCGTGCGTTTCTCGGAAATGGCCAGCCAGCTGAACAAGCAGGTCTATGACCAGCGCGACAGCCTGCAGCCCGCCGCCGACACCGTCGGCCTGAAGCTGCGCACCGCTTCCGGCGTGACCCGCGAAGGCCTGCTGCCCGCCGACAAGGCCGGCCCGGGCTCGGCCGCAGCCGGCCCCGACGCCGCGCTGCTGGACAACCCGCGCGTGCGCCAGGTGCTGTTTTCGCCCGACGTGCTGCGTGAAAAGCAGAACTCCGGCGTGATCGAACTCTCGCCCGACACCATGCTGGCCCTGCGCGTGGCCGCCGTCGAGCCGGCCCACGTGCCGCCGCTGGACAAGGTCTCGGACACCATCCGCGCCAAGCTGCTGGACGAGCGTTCGGCCGAAGCCGCCAAGAAGGCCGGCGAAGCCGCGCTGGCCGCCGACCGCGCCAACCCCGCGGCCGCGCCGGAAGGTTTCGGCGCGCCGGTGGTCGTGTCGCGCCAGGATCCCAAGGATCTGCCGCGTCCGGTACTGGACGCCGTCATGCGCCTGCCCGCCGCCACGCTGCCGGCCTACGCCGGTGTGCAATCGGGTTCGGACTACACGCTGGCGCGCCTGGAAAAGGTCGAGGCCGGCACGGTCGATCCGGCCGACAAGGAGCGCCTGGCGCAGCAGTTGTCCGGCGCTTGGGGCCAGGCCGAAAACGAAGCCATGCTGCGCATGCTGCGCGAAGAGTACAAGGTGCAGGTGCTGCCCGCCGCCGCCGCGGTCATCCGCGGCGATCAGCCGGCAGCCGGCTGATCAGCCAGACTCGGCTCAACAGCGTCAGTTCAACAGTGGCCGCAGCGTCGGCCACACGTTGTCCAGTAGCAAAGGTTGGGCATCCTCGTTTGGATGGATGCCGTCAGCCTGGAACATCGCCCGGTTCGTTGCGATACCTTCCATCAGGAAGGGCACGAGCCGGGCGTTTTCGTCTTTGGCGACCGTGGGGAAGACCTGCGCGAAGCGCTGGGTGTAGTCCCGGCCGTAATTCGGCGGGATCTGCATGCCGACGATCAGGACCTGCGCGTCGGCCTTGCGGGCGGCCTGGGCCATGGTGCGCAGGTTCTGCTCGGTCATGTTCAGGGGCAGGCCCCGCAGCGCGTCGTTCGAACCCAGCTCCAGCACCACCACGGCCGGCGCGTGCTGGCGCAGCAATGCAGGCAGGCGGGCCACGCCGCCGCTGGTGGTGTCGCCGCTGATGCTGGCATTGACGACCTGGTACTTGGGGTATTGTTCCGCTACGCGGGCTGAAAGCAGCGGCACCCAGCCGGTGCCGCGCTTGATGCCGTATTCGGCCGACAGGCTGTCGCCCAGGACCAACACCGTGCGGGGCGCGGAACCCTGGGCCGCGGCGGCGGTCTGAGCGTGGGCGGGCGCCACGACGGCGGTCGCCATGGCGGTCATGAGTAGCAGACGGGAAAATAGGCGCATGGATAACAAGAATTCGATCGAGGTGAAAGGGCTGGGCAAGCAGGTGGCCGATGCCGGCGGCACGCTCTCCATCCTGGAAGGTATCGATTTTACGGTCGAGGCGGGCAGCGCCGTGGCCATCACTGGCAGTTCGGGGTCGGGCAAGTCCACCCTGTTGGGACTGCTGGCGGGCCTGGATGTTCCCAGCGCGGGCAGCGTGCGCCTGGCCGGGCAGGACCTGTTCTCGCTGGACGAGGATGGCCGCGCCCGCCTGCGCGCCAATCATGTGGGTTTCGTGTTCCAGTCATTCCAGCTGCTGCCCAACCTGACGGCGCTGGAAAACGTGATGCTGCCGCTGGAACTGGCCGGGCAATCCGCCCGCGACGCGGCGCAGGCCATGCTGGAACGGGTGGGGCTGGGCAAGCGCCTGCATCACTATCCGCGCACCTTGTCGGGCGGCGAGCAGCAGCGCGTATCGCTCGCGCGGGCCTTCGTGGTGCAGCCGGACCTGCTGTTCGCGGACGAGCCCACCGGCAGTCTGGACGCTGCCACCGGCGTGACGGTCATCGATCTGATGTTCGACCTGCATCGCGAGCACGGCACCACGCTGGTGCTGGTGACCCACGATCCGCAGCTGGCCGCCCGTTGCGGGCGTCAGCTGGTGCTGGCGGCGGGGCGGATGGTCAACGGCGTCTGACGCCGCCGGCCCACCGCCGGGCTTCCCAAGTTGGACCAGCACCTTCGGGGGTTGCGAGCCCCGGAGGGGTGCGGCGTGAGGGCCTTACCCTCTTACTTGGATTTCGCGACGGCCTGGTTCCAGGCGGCGACCACTGCCTCATATTCCTTCGCAGCGGCATCCTGACTGACCGGGAAGATCTTGATGGTCTTCAGGTCGGGCAGGGTGGTCAGGCTGGCCACGGCCACGTCCGTGCGCGTCGGGCGGCGGAAGTTCTTCACTAGCTGGGCTTCTTGCGACTCCTTGCTCAAGAGGCCGTCGTACAGTGCCTTGGCGGCATCCATGTTCTTCGCGCCCTTGATGATGAACATGCCTTCCGGCGCCAGGTAGCTGCCCTCGGTCGGGTAGACCAGCTTGATCTCCTTCTGGCCGCCGGCCACGTATTCCTGGGCGGCGTACTCCAGCGTCATGCCCACGGCATACTCGCCCGCGGCCACGCCCTTGTAGGTGGTGCCGGAGGATGCGGTGACCACCGCGTTGGCGGCGATCTTGTCCAGCCCTTCCTGGCCGAATTGCTTGAAGAGGCCGTACACCAGCATGTAGGCCGTGCCGCTCTTGGACGGGTCGGTGATGGCGAACTTGTTCTTCCATTGCGGCTGCATCAAGTCGGACCAGGTGGCCGGCGCGGGCAGGCCCTTGAGCTGGCGCTCGTTGACCATCATCACCATGACGTGCACGTTGGTGCCCACCCACAGATCGTCCGGACCGCGGAATTCGGTGGGGATCTTGTCCAGGTCGGCCGGACGGTAGGGCTGCAGGTGCTGGCGGTAAGCGCCCAGCGTGCCGAAGCCGCCGCTCCAGAACAGGTCGCCGCGCGGGTTCTGCGCTTCGGCCTCGATGCGCTTCATCATCGTGCCGGTGCCGCCGGTGACGGGCTGCACGTTCAATTTCGGCGACTTCTGCTTCACCGCGTCCAGGGCGGTTTCGATCGTCTCCGTGTTGTTGGACGAATAGAGCACGACATTCTGGGCCTGGGCGGCGCCGGCGGTCAGGGCGGCGGCCAGGACGCTGTACTGAAGTAGGTGCTTGAATTGCATGGTTAGCCTCTGTGCGAGTGGGTTATTTACCGGAGAACAGCTTGATGCGGAACGCCTTGACCGACACGATGATGGGCAGCACGATGACCGTGACCAGCGCCGCGCCGTAGGCCGACGCCATGCCCAGCCTGCCGCCGTCGACCTGGCGGAAGATGGCGATGGGCATGGTCTCCAGGCCGCCGCTGTAGGCGACGATGGAAGCCGACAGCTCGGAGATGGTGGTGAGCCACATCAGGATGGCTGCCGAGATGATGGACGCCTTCATGGCGGGCAGGATCACCTTGAAGAAGGTCATGAGCGGCGACACGCCCAGGCTGATCGAGGCTTCCTCGATCGACTCGGGAATGTTGAACAGCACCGACGAAGCGTTGCGCACCGCGAAGGGCAGGCGCCGCACCGTGTAGCACAGCACCATGATCCCCGACGTACCCGCCAGCACCAGCCAGCCGGTATTGAAGGTCTGCACCAGCGCGATGCCCAGCACCGTGCCCGAAATGGTCAGGGGCAGCACCACGATGTAGTCCAGCACCTGGGTGGACGCGCTGCGCTTCTTGATCGTCAGGTAGCTGACCAGCACCGCGAAGGCCACGCCCAGCACCGTGGCCAGCGAGGCGAACTTGAGCGAGTTCAGGATGGGCTCCGGCGCGCCATGCAGCGCGCGCTGCATGCTGGCCAGCGACCATTGGCCCCATTGCATGACCGGGCCGCTGGTCTTGGTGAAGGCGGCGATGAAGACCACGATCAGCGGCAGCAGCGAAATGAAGATGATCAGGCCCACGCCGCTGGTATAGAGCAGGGCGGTCCACGAGCGCACGCGGGTAGCGGCCGGCGCGCGTCCCTGCGTCATGGTGTAGACCTTGCGTTCGACCACGCGCTTCTGGAAGAACAGCACGATGGCGACGATGGCGATGGACACGACCGACATCGCGCTCTGCAGCGTCGGGCTGCCGCCCATTTCGCTGACGAAGGTGTTGTAAGTCATGACCGACAGCAGCGGCACGCGGCTGCCCAGCAGCATGGCCAGCGCGAAGTTGCCCACCACCAGCGTGAACACCACCAGCGCGTTGACCAGCACCGCGGGCAGCAGCACCGGCACCAGCACGCGCAGCTTGGTCAGGAGCGGCGGCGTACCCAGGCTCAGGCCCGCTTCTTCGAGCTGGCCGTCGAAGCCGCGCAGCGCCGCCAGCACGCCCAGGTAGATGTAGGTGTAGTAGACCAGCGTCATGGAGAACACCATGCCGGTCCAGCCGTAGAACGAGGGCAGCGAAATGCCGGCGTCGCCCAGCAGGTTGGTCAGGATGCCGTTGTTGCCCAGGATCAGCAGCCAGGACTGGCCCACGATGATCTCGGGGATCACGATGGTCAGCACCGGCAGGATCGCCACCAGGTTCTTCAACGGAAAGTCGAAGCGCGCCACCATGTAGGCGAAGGGCACGCCCACCAGCACGGTGCATGCCGTGACCGCCAGGCCCAGGATCAGCGTATTGCCGAAGGCCTCGATGTATTGAGAGTCGGCCAGCAGGGCCTTGAAGCCCTCCAGCGTGAAGCCGCCATCCTGCCCGGTGACGCTGTTGCTGAACAGCACGGCCAGCGGATAGAGCACGAAGAACAGCAGCAGAGCCAGGCTGATTGCCGTCAGGATGCCCCAGGGCCACCATTTGATTTTCATGATCGGCGCGTCCTCAGGCGTTGACGACGCGGCTGTCGGCGGGAATCAGCACCTGTACGGCTTCGCCGGGCTGGAACTGCGCCACCATGTTGCCGGCATGCAGCTCGACGCGGATCTCGGAGCCGTTGTCCAGCGCGATGCGGTAGGCGGTCTTGAAGCCCAGGTATTGCCGGCGCAGCACCTTGCCAGGCAAGGTATTGGGCACGTAAGGGGCGGGCGCCATCAAGGCCAGCTCTTCAGGGCGGGCGATGAGCACGCCTTTGCCGTCCAGCTGGTCGCTGCCTTGCACGCCGTCAAAGCCCAGCCCGCAGATCTCGTAGCGCACATGGCCGGCGGGGGCGCCGGCCTGGCCGTTGCGGGCCGGCACCGGGATCACGTTGGCCGAACCGATGAAGTCCGCCACGTAGGCGTTTACCGGCGTGCCGTAGAGTTCTTCCGGGGTGCCCAGCTGGGCGATGTCGCCGCGGTCCATGATGGCGATGCGGTCGGACATCGCCAGCGCTTCTTCCTGATCGTGCGTCACGAATACGGTGGTGATGCCGGCCTCGCGCACCAGGTCCAGGATCACGTCGCGCATCTGCAGGCGCATCTTGGCGTCCAGGTTGGATAGCGGCTCGTCCATCAACAGCACGCGCGGCCGGATCACCAGCGCGCGCGCCAGCGCCACGCGCTGGCGCTGCCCGCCGCTCATCTGCGCGGGATAGCGGTCGGCCAGCGCCAGCAGGCCGACCTTGTCCAGCGCTTCGTTGACGCGCCGCGTGATCTCGGCGCGCGCCACGCCGCGGGCGCGCAGGCCGTAAGCCACATTGTCGAAAGCCGTCTTGTCCGGGAACAGCGCATAGTCCTGGAACACCATGCCGATGTCGCGGCGGTGCGCGGACACGTGGGTCACGTCGTCCTGGTCAAACAACAGGCGGCCGCCGTCGGGGGCATAGAAGCCCGCAATGCAGCGCAGCAGCGTGGTCTTGCCGCAGCCGCTGGGTCCCAGCAGCGTGTAGAACGCGCCGTCGGGGATGTGCAGCGACAGATTGCGCAGCACTTGCTGCCCGCCGAAAGTCTTGACGATGCCGTCTACGGTGATTGATGCCATGTTTCGCTTCCTGCCTGAGGGTGCCGGCATCATAGAAACGCGCTGCGCGCCCGACCAGCGGTGTTTTTTAAGGGTAGTCGTTAGTTTTTCTAAGAGGTCGGCGCGCGGGCTATCACCTAGAATGCGGCTGGATGACACAGGCGCGCGCAAGCCGCGCCAATGAAAATAGACGACAAGGGAAACCGTGGGAAAGAGCAGCACTACGCGGCGCCAGGCCGGCGCGCGGGCGGACCGCAACTGAAATGGCGGGGCAGAGCCTGCCGCCGCTCAAGGCCTTGCGCGTGTTCGAAGCCGCGGCGCGCCTGCGCAGCTTCACCGCGGCCGCCGACGAACTGAGCATCACGCACAGCGCGGTCAGCCAGCAGATCCGCATACTCGAAGAGTACGTGGGGCAGCCTCTGTTCGCGCGCGAGGCGCGCGGCGTGGCGCTGCTGCCTTGCGCCCAGGCCTACTTCCCGGAAATCCAGGCCAGCCTGGAGCGCATCGCGGCCGCGACCGCCAAGCTGAAATCGCCCGCCTACGGCGGCGTGCTGCGTGTCTGCGCCACGCCGTCCCTGACCATGAAGTGGCTGATTCCGCGCCTGTCGGCGTTCCAGGCCCGGCATCCGGGCGTGGACGTGCAGCTCACCACGCAAGGGCGGTCGTTCCTGGACCGCGGCGGCGACACCGGCAGCGACGTGCTGATCCGCCATGGCTACATGGCGCACTCCGACCTGGCCTGCGTGCACTGCCTGGACGATTTCCACGTGCCGGTGGCGTCGCCGCGCTTCATCGAGCGCAACCGACTGGCTGCGCCCGCGGATTGCCTGGGGCATCCGCTGCTGAAGATCGCGGGCGGCATGGACCACTGGCCGCGTTGGTTCGCGCTGGCCAAGGTGGACGTGCCCGCGCAATTGCCGGGACCGGTGTTCGACCACCAGTTCCTGTGCATGCAGGCCGCCATGAACGACCTCGGCATCGCCTTGGCGCCCTGGTGCCTGCTGGAAGACGACATTCGCGCCGATCGCTTGCGCCCGCTGTTCGACGGCCCGCAGCTGCCGAACGCCGGCATCCACGCGCTATACCGCCAGGATGGCCCGGCCGCCGCGTCGGCGCTATTGTTCATCGAGTGGTTGCGCGAGCAAAGGCGCGACCCCTCACATACCGCATAGACCAAGGATTCCTCATGCATTCCAGCTCCACGATACCCGGCCTCTTTTGGCGCGGCATTGCGCCTCCCCTTGCGCTCGCGGACTACAAGCTCATCGCCTTCGACATGGATTCCACGCTGATCTCGATCGAGACGCTGGACGAAATGGCGGACCTGATGGGCAAGAAGGCCGAGGTGGCGGCGCTGACGGAAGCCGCCATGCGCGGCGAGATCAAGGACTACAAGCAGAGCCTGCGCGAGCGCGTGGCGCTGCTGGCGGGGATGCCGGAAGCGGCGCTGGACGAGGTCTATGAGCAGCGTGTGCGCATCAATCCAGGCGCGCAAACGTTGATCGCGGCGTGCAAGGACGCGGGCCTGACCTGCCTGCTGGTGACCGGCGGCTTCACCTGCTTCACCGACCGGCTGCGGGTGCGTCTGGGGCTGGACGACGTGCGCGCCAACGTGCTGGAAATCGTTGACGGCCGCTTGACCGGCAGGCTGCTGCCGCAAGCGTGGGGCGATATCTGCGACGGCGAGGAAAAGCGCCGCAAGCTGCTGGAAGTGTGCGCGGCGCTGGGTGTGGGGCCGGAACGCGCCATCGCCGTGGGCGACGGCGCCAACGACCTGCCGATGATGCGCGCGGCGGGCCTGTCGGTGGGCTACCGCGCCAAGCCGGCCGTGCGCGAGGAGGTCAATGTCGCGATCGACGAAGGCGGCCTGGACCGCCTGCTGGAACTGATGGCGCGCTAGTGCCGGGGCTTAGGCCAGGCCGCGGATTGCCACGGCCGGATCGGTGTCGGCTTCATAGTCGACGCCTTCGATCTCGAAGCCGAACAGGCGCAGGAAGTCCTGCTTGTAGCCCGCGAAATCGGTCAGCTGGTAGATGTTGTCGTTGGTGACCTGGCCCCACAGCGCCTGCACGCGGGCCTGCACCTCGGGATCCAGCTCCTTGTAGTCGGCGCGCAGGCGGCCGTCCTGGTCCAGGATGGGCGTCTGGCCGCAGAGGCTGTCGCGGTACAGGCCGTAGACCTGTTCGATGCAGCCTTCGTGCGTGCCGGCTTCCTTCATGGTCTTGAACAGCAGCGACAGGTACAGCGGCATCATGGGGATCGCCGAGCTGGCCTGCGTCACCACCGCCTTCAGCACCGACACGCGGGCGTCGCCGCCGCGCGCGGCCAGCTTGGCGCGGATCTCCAGCACCTTCTGGTCCAGATCCTTCTTGGCTGCACCGATGGAACCGTTCCAGTAGATGTCGTGGGTGATCTTCTCGCCCAGATAGGTGAACGCCGTGGTGCTGGCGCCTTCGGCCAGCACGCCGGCTTCCAGCAGCGCGTCGATCCACATCTGCCAGTCTTCGCCGCCCATGACGGCGACGGTCGCGTCGATCTCGGCCTGGGTGGCGGGCTCCAGCACGGATTCCTTGACCACTTCGCGGTCGGTGTCCAGGCCGCGCAGGTTGACCGCCTGGCCGATGGGCTTGAGGGTCGAATTGAACACTTCCCCGGTCTTCGGGTGCGTGCGGCGCGGGGCGGCCAGGCTGTAAATCACCTGGTCGACCTGGCCCAGGTCCTGCTTGATGAGGTCTATGGTCTTGCGCTTGATCTCGTCGGAGAAGGCGTCGCCGTTGATGCTCTTGGCATAAAGGCCGGCGGCATGGGCCTGTTCGTGGAATTCCGCCGTGTTGTACCAGCCCGGCGTGCCGGCCTTGGCCGCGTCGCCCGGCCGCTCGAAGAACACGCCCAGCGTCTGCGCGCCGCAGCCGAAGGCCGCGCTGATCCGCGCCGCGAGGCCATAGCCGGTCGATGCGCCCAGCACCAGCACGCGTTTCGGCCCGCCAGCTATCGGCCCCTGGGCGCGGGTGTAGGCGATCTGGTTGCGGACGTTGGCGGCGCAGCCGGCCGGATGGGTGGTGACGCAGATGAAACCGCGCACGCGGGGCTTGATGATCATGGGAGCCTCGATTCGGGGAAATGCCTGGATCGCCCATGCGCGAAAGCGCAAAAAGCGACCCGCATTGTACGGGAGGAGGCGCCGGCGCGCTGCCGGCTCAGCGTGCGTCGGCCCGGGCCAGCGGCGCGGCCTGGGCGCGACTGCGGCGCCATTCGATCAAACCGATGCCGATGCCGCTGGCGCAGATGATGGCGATGCCCAGCCAGGTCAACGGGTCGGGGAAGTGGCCCCAGACCAGCCAGCCGACCGAGGTGGCGCTGATGATCTGCAGGTAGACAAAGGGCGCCAGGGTGGAAGCGGGCGCGCGGCGGTAGGCGGCGATCTGGAACAGATGGCCCAGCCCGCCGGTGATGCCGGTGGAGATCAGTACGACCCAATCCAGCGGCGCCAGCGCCTCGAGGACGGGCAGGGCGGGCGGCAGGATGAAGGGCAGGGCCAGGGTCAGGCATATCGTGCCGACCGCGCCGCTCCAGATCAGCGAGGTGAATGGATCGTCGCCTGCCACGCGCCGCGTCGCGATGAACTGCACCGCGAAGCAACAGGCCGTGAGCAGGCCGAACACCGTGCCCACCGGATCCAGGCCGCCGCCCGGCCGGATCACGATGATCACGCCGATGAAGGCGATGCCCGCAGCCACGAATCGAGACAGGCGGGCGGGTTCCTTCAGGACCCAGGGCGCTGCCGACAGCACCAGCAGCGGCGCCAGGAAGTTGATGGCGGTGGCCTCGGCCTGCGGGATGTAGCTCAGCGTGGTGAAGAACATCAGCGTGGCCAGGAACATCGAGCCGCCGCGCAGGATCTGTTCGCGCGGCTTCTTGCTGCGGAATACGCCCAGGCCGCGCGCGGGCAGCACCAGGGCCAGCACCAGCGCCAGGTGCACGGCATAGCGGAACCACGACAGCACCAGCAGCGGCACGCCCGCATTCATCACCCACTTGCCGCTGGCATCCAGGCACGACAGCGTCCACATCGACAGCACCAGCAACAGCACCCCCATCATCGGGCCGCTGGAAGCGGGCGCTGCGCGGCGCGTGCGACCGTCATCGGCCGGGGTCATCGATAAACTCCTTTGGTGGCTGAAACGCCGGTTTGCAGGTACCGGGCGGCTGCCATGATACGCTCATCGCGCCGGGGGAACAGGCTCATGATAGAACTACGCAACATCGAAACTTTTTTCTGGGTGGCCACGCTGGGCAGTTTTCGCGCCGCGTCGGAGAAACTCAACACCACGCAGCCAGCGGTGTCGCAGCGCATCGCCTCGCTGGAAGCCGACCTGGGCGTGCTCCTGTTCGAGCGCGAAGCGCGCGGCGTGAAGCTGACCGCCAAGGGGCATGAACTGCTGTCGCATGCGGAGCGCATGCTGCAGGTGCGGCGCGACATGTTCGAAGCCGCGCGCGAGCAAAACGTCATGAGCGGCACGGTGCGCATCGGCGTGGCCGAGACCATCGTGCAGACCTGGCTGCCCACGCTGATCGAACTGATCCATTCCAACTATCCGGCGCTGGTGCTGGAAATCGAGGTCGACACGACCCACGTGCTGCGCTCGCATCTGATGTCGCGGCAGATCGATCTGGCCTTCCTGATGGGGCCGGTGCTGGAAGCGCGGGTCGAGAATCTGCCGCTATGCACCTATCCGCTGGCCTGGGTGGCGAGCCCGATGTTGGACCTGGGGCCGGAGCCGCTGACGCTGGAGCGGATAGGCAAGCTGCCCATCATCACCTATCCCTCCAACAGCGCGCCTTACCGCGTGGTGCGCGATATGTTGACGCGCGCCGGCGTGAGTTCGCCGCGCATGTACGGCAGCGCCTCGATGTCGATGGTGGTGCGGATGACGCAGGACGCCATCGGCACCAGCGTCATCGCGCCGGTGTTCCTGGGCAAGGAGCTGGCGCGCGGCGAATTGCGCATCTTGCGGGTGGAGGCTGATCCCCTGCCGGAACTGAGCTTCACGGCCACCTGGGTGCAGGGGCCGGATAGCCACGCGGTCCGCGTTATCGCGCAGATGGCGCAGAAGGTGGCCGAGCAGGCCGCGGACGGGACTCCGCTCTAGGTGTTTACCCCAGCAGGGGCCGCGCCGCCGGCCGTGGCGGCCTTGCGACGCGGTCGCGTTGCGGCGCGCCCGGCTGCCCGCTAAGCCCCGCCATTGCGTCGTTTGCGTGAAACGCGGGGGGCGTGGCGCACGAGACCAAAGAAAAATTTATACCCCCGTATCGCAACATACGATTGGACGCTCCGCGCCCCTGACGCTGCAATGGCGCCACATCAATAACGATCGCCTGGATGCCTAGCCCGCATTTCTCACACCCTCACGGTTCGGCCCCCGGTGGCGCGGCTTTTTGCTTCACGCGTCGCCGTGACCGCGAGGGTTCAGGCCCGCGAGCGGCCAATCGAGGGCAGGCGGGTGAGGTTCTGCGAGCGGCCAGGTGCGTTGAGGGGGCAAGCGGCGCTGTTCGGGCATGAGACCGCCTCGCGCGAACGGGAGCGCGATCGGATCAGCAGGGCCATGGTGGCGTGGCGGATCAGCCGGGGGCGAGTCTGGCCTGGGCCAGGCGCCAGGTGGTCTGGAACGGATGACTGCTGGCCATGCTGACGTGGATGCGGCGCACGCTGATCTTGACCCGTGCGCCGATCTTGAGCAGTTTCAGGCGCAGGCTCTCGCAGGTGGCATCGGCCAGTTCGGTGCCGGCCAGCCCAATGCGACGCAGCGCTTCGAGCATCACGTAGGCAAAGGAGGCGAACCACAGCCGCAGCTGATTGGCCCGCATCGTCGCCGTCGAGGTGCGATCGGCGAACAGATGAAGCTGGCACTCCTTGATCCGGTTCTCCATTTCGCCGCGGGCGCAGTACAGCGCCTCATACAGTTCGCGTGCTGGCAAGCGCTGGGCGTCCAGGGTGGTGACGATGAAGCGCGGATTGGCCTTGCCCGGCAGTTGCTCGGCCTTGCCGACGACTCGTCGGCTGCACGACCAGCTGTCCAGCGTGCGGTAGGTGAAGTCACGAAACCGCCGTGCGGGCTTGCCGGTCTGGGTGCATTCGGCCTGCGCCTCGCTCATCTCGGTGTCGATCTGGGCCTTGAGTCGGTCGTTCTTGGCCAGCCCGAAGACGAAGTCGATGTGCGTCTCCTCGCACCAACTCATCAAGGCATCGCGCGCAAAGCCCGAGTCGGCACGCAGCACGATGCGCACCTTCGGCCAGTGGCGGCGGATCTGGGTGACGATGCGTTCGAGTTCATCGATGCTGCCCGCCGAGGCATCCGTGTTGGCCCGGCGCAGCTTGGCGGCGAGCAGATGTCGGCCGCAGAAGATGTACAGCGGCAAGTAGCAGTAACCGCCGTAGTAGCCATGGAAGAAGCGCCCTTCCTGCTGGCCGTGCAGCGGGTCGTCGGTGGCGTCCAGATCGAGGATGATCTCGTCAGGTGCCTGCTCGTGCGCCTCGATGAAGCACGCGACGAACAGCGACTCGAAGGCCGCCGGATCGTGAGCAATCTTGTGATAGCGCGAACCGTCCTTGGTGTCGGGGGCATGTTCGAGCCGGTTCAAGGTCGACTTGCCCGCCAGAGGCTCGCAGCCCTTGCGCCGAGCGCTGAGCTTGCCAGCCAGCGTAGCCAGCACCGGGTCACGGCGCAACTGGTCGTGGTCGTTCAGGTCCTCGTAGCCGAGCGCGATCCCCACGATCCGTTGCATCACCAGCGTGTGCACGGTGTGTTCGATCAGCTCCGGATCGCGCCCATCCTCGAAGCAGGCCGCCACCCGTTCGGTCAGTCGCAACGTGCGATCGACCTCGCGCAGCAACAGCGCGCCCGCATCCGAGCTGATCTGCCCTCCGTCGAAATCAACCGCCACCTGGCGGCCCTCAATACGCTCCGCACCTGGACTTCGTCCGGTACACTGTGTCGGCATCGCGGATTCCTCCGGAGTATGGTTAAGTCGTTCTCGCAAAACAACTTTCTCATATTTCCGGCCGCGATGCGCCTCCTATCTGTGAGAAATGCGGGCTAGAGCGGGGGGAAAGCATGAACCAGCGTATGTCCCATTCCCGGAACCGGGCGGCAAGCCATGCCGCGCAGGCGCGATGCGCGCCGCTGCGCGGCTGATCTCCAGACTCATTGATTGCCACCGCGCGCCGCCAGGATAACGGGATCCGGCGCGCGGCATACCATCCCGCCAGCCAGGAGTTTTGTCCATGAAGAAGTCGCTAGTTTTCGCCGCCGTCGCCGCCAGCCTGTTGGCCGGCGCCGTCCAGGCACAGGACCTCCCCAAGACCCAGTTGAAAGTCGTGGGCGGCCTGAGCAACCTGACTGCTTACAACGATTACGAAAAGCCGTTCTGGACCAAGACCATCCCCGAGCTGTCCAAGGGCCAGGTCACGGCCGACATCAAGGGCTTCAACGAAATGGGCTTGAAGGGCCCCGAATTGCTGCGCCTGATGTCTCAGGGCGTGGTCGAATTCGGCACCGCCACGCTCGCCTACTTCGCCAGCGACAACCCCATCAACGAAGCGATCGACCTGGCCGGCCTGGCGCCCGACGTCAAGACCGCGCGCGCCGTCACCGACGCGTTCGAACCGGTCTACGCCAAGCTCTATGGCGAAGGCAGCAACGTCAAGCTGCTGGGCATTTCCACGTATCCCGCGCAGGTGCTGTTCTGCAACGCCGAAATCAAGAGCCTGGCCGACATCAAGGGCAAGAAGGTCCGCACCAGCAGCCGCACCACCGCCGAGTTCGTCGAAGCGCTGGGCGGCTCCAGCGTGACCATGGCCTTCGGCGAAGTGGTGCCCGCGCTGCAGAACAAGGTGGTGGATTGCGCCATCACGGGTTCGCTGTCCGGCTATTCGGCCAAGTGGTACGAAGTGTCGACCCACCTGGTTGCGCTGCCGATCAACTGGAACCAGCAGATCCACGCCGTCAACCAGAAGGCCTGGGACAAGCTGGACCCCAACGTGCGCACTTTCCTGCAGACCAATGTGAAGACGCTGGTCGACAACATCTGGGACGCCGCCGCGCGCCAGACCCAGGAAGGCTATGACTGCAACACGGGCGCCGCCGCTTGCCCGTTCCCGGTCAAGGGCAAGATGGTCCTGGTCCAGCCCTCGGACGCTGACCGCGCGCTGCTGAAGAAGGTCACCGAAGAGGCCGTGCTGCCGAAGTGGGCCGCGCGCTGCTCGGCCCAGTGCGTGAAGGACTTCAACGCCACCGTCGGCAAGACGCTGGGCCTGACCGCTATGAAGTAGTCCCCCCCCCCGAAGCGCTGCGCGCTTCCCCCCCAGGGGGGCATGCCTGCGGACCGGCGGAGCCGGATCCGCGGCATCCGGATGGGGCGGTGTGCTACGGACCGGTGGAGCTGGTTTCGGTACATCCCGATAGGGGGAGTTGTTGCAGATCGGCATAGCCGGCTTCGTGGCATCCCCATGGGATCGTTTGCTAATAGCAGGGGTGGCGATGCTTGCCTGGCCCTGCAAAGGTTTGACTCATGACTCAATCTGAACACTTCCGCCTGCTGGGCGGGCTATTGCGGCGCGCCGAGAGCTTTTCGCGCTTGGCCGTGTGGGCCGGCGGCGCGCTGACGGTGGCCAGCGTGTTGCTGATCTCGTTTGACGTGCTGGCCCGCAAGTTCCTGGGCTTCACGACTGGCGGCGCGGACGAGCTGTCCAGCTATGCCTTCGCCATCAGCACCTCCTGGGCGTTGGCATTCGCCACGCTGCAGCGCGCCAACGTGCGCGTGGACGTGGTCTACCAGTACATGCCGGTGCGCGTCGCCGCCGTGCTGGACTGGATCTCCATGGTGGCCCTGGCGGTCTTCATGGTGTACCTGACGTATTACGCGTTCGAGGTGGTGCAGACCTCCTGGGCGCAGAAGTCCGCGGCCAATACGCCGCTGGCCACGCCTCTGTGGATTCCGCAGGGCCTGTGGGCGCTGGGCCTGGCCTGGATGTGCGTCACGGTCGCGCTGATGCTGGCGCGCGCTTCCGCCGCGCTGGTCACGGGTGATATCGAACTGGTCAGAAGCATTTGCGGCGTGCGTTCGGCGCAGGAAGAGGCCGACGAGGAAGCCGCCGCCGGCGAGCGCATGGTGAAGGGAGAGGCCGCATGATTTCCACCGCATTGATACTGCTCCTGGTTTTGATCGGCCTGTCGATTCCGGTGGGTGCGGCGCTGGGCGTGCTGGGCCTGATCCTGGACCCGCTGTTCTCCATGCTGCCGCTGACGCGCGCGATCGGCGAAGTTTCCTGGAGCACCAACAACGAATTCCTGCTGGTGGCGATTCCGCTGTTCATCATGCTGGGCGAGGTGCTGCTGCGCGCAGGATTCGCCGAACGCATGTATGGCGCGATGAGCCTGTGGCTGTCGTGGCTGCCGGGCGGGCTGATGCACGCCAACATCGGCGCCTCGACGCTGTTCTCGGCCACCTCCGGCTCCAGCGTCGCGACCGCCGCGACGGTGGGCACCGTGGCGATCCCGCAGATCCGCAAGTACGGCTACAACGAGCCGTTGTTCCTGGGCAGCCTGGCCGCCGGCGGCACGCTGGGCATCCTGATCCCGCCCTCGATCAACCTGGTCATCTACGGCGTGCTGACGAACTCCTCGGTGCCCAAGCTGTACCTGGCCGGCATCATCCCGGGTTTCGCGATGGCCGCGCTGTTCATGCTGACGGTGGTCATCGCCTGCGTCGCCAAGCCGTCCTGGGGCGGCAAGAAGAGCCAGGCGACCTGGGGCCAGCGTTTCGCCAGCTTGGTGCATCTGGCGCCGCCCATGGGGATCTTCTTCCTGGTGGTGGGTTCCATCTACGCCGGCCTGGCCACGCCGACCGAGGCCGCCGCGCTGGGCGTGCTGGGCGCTTTCATCCTGGCGGCCTGGTTCCGCCGCCTGTCGTGGTCGATGCTGCGCGAGGTCATGGAAGGCACCATGCGCTCCACGGCCATGATCATGCTGATCGTGGTGGCGGCCAGCTTCCTGAACTTCGTCATGTCCGCGACCGGCCTGACCGATGCGCTGACCAAGTCGATCACGGGCCTGGGCCTGTCGCCCGGCTGGATGCTGCTGATCGTGGTGATCTTCTACCTGGTGCTGGGCTGCTTCATGGAAACGCTGTCCATGATGATCACGACCATCCCCATCGTGGCGCCCATCATGATCGGCCTGGGTTTCGATCCCATCTGGCTGGGCATCGTCATCATCATCCTGGTCGAAGCCGCCCTGATCACGCCTCCGGTGGGCCTGAACCTGTTCGTGGTGCAAAGCCTGCGCAAGAGCGGTTCCATGAGCGCGGTCATCGTCGGCAGCCTGCCGTTCGTGGCCGCCATGTTCGTGATGCTGGCGCTGCTGGCCTTCTGGCCGGACGTGGCGCTGTGGCTGCCGCGCGTATTCGGCTGACCTTTATTGCCTAGACGTTCCGGGGCGCGGCGAACCGCCGCGTCCTTCACTCCCTAATTCTCAGCAGGACAGACATGAAAGCCGTATTCCAGATCGAAGACTCGCAACCCCGCCAGGTGGAAGTGGAGTTCAACACCCTGATCGTCGCCGGCTGGGCCGGCCGCGACATGGCCGCGATCGAGCATCACATCGAAGAGCTGGCCGCCATCGGCGTGCCGCGTCCCAGCAGCGTGCCGCTGTACTACCGCATTGCCGACAATCAACTGACGCAGAGGGAAACCGTGCAGGCCCTGGGCGAGGATTCCTCGGGCGAAGTCGAGACCTTCGTGTTCTCCGTGGACGGCGAAATGTACGTCAGCATCGCCTCCGACCATACCGACCGCAAGCTGGAAACCTACAGCGTGGCGATGTCCAAGCAGGTCTGCGTCAAGCCCGTGGCCACGAGCGCCTGGCGCCTGGCCGACGTGGCGGACTACTGGGACGAGCTCGTCATCCGTTCCTACATCGTCGAGAACGGCGTGGAAGTGCTGTACCAGGAAGGCCCGCTGGCGTCGTTGCGCACGCCGCAGGACCTGATCGCGGGCTATACCGGCGGCGCCACGGTGCTGCCGGCCGGCGCGGGTATGACCTGCGGCACGGTGGGCGCGATCGGCGGCATCCGCGCCGCGGCCGACTTCACCATGGAATTGCACGATCCGCGGCGCCAGCGCAGCCTGCGCCACCGCTATCATGTCGAGACGCTGCCCGTGGTGGCCTGATTCTGGCCCCAGGCGCCGATCGCCAGGCGCGCCCGCGGGCGCGCCCGTTTGCACTCAAGCCGCAAGACGGCACTAGGATGACTATGGTTCCGACTTTGAACGATCTGACCCAGGCCCTGCAAGAGGGCCGCAGCACCTCCGTGGAACTGACGCAGGCGGCGCTGGCCCGCGCACAGGACCAAGCGGGCGAGGGCGCGCGCGCGTTCACCCGCCTGTACGCCGAATCCGCGTTGGCGCAGGCGCAAGCTTCCGACACGCTGCGCGCCGCCGGCATCGTCCGCTCCGCGATCGAGGGCTTGCCGATCAGCATCAAGGATCTCTTCGACATCGAAGGCGAAACCACGATGGCTGGCTCGGTGGCCCGTGAAGGCGAACCGGCGGCCGACGCCGACGCTGAAGTCGTGCGCCGTCTGATCGCGGCAGGCGCGGTCATCATCGGCCGCACCAACATGACCGAATTCGCCTATTCGGGCCTGGGCATCAATCCCCATTACGGCACGCCCCTGAACCCCTACGACCGCGCCACCGGCCGCATCCCGGGCGGCTCGTCCTCGGGCGCCGCGGTGTCGGTTGCCGACGGCATGTCGGCCGCGGCCATCGGTTCGGACACTGGCGGTTCCGTGCGCATTCCGGCCGCGCTCTGCGGCCTGACGGGCTTCAAGCCCAGCGCCTGGCGCGTCTCCATGGAAGGCGTGCTGCCGCTGTCGGCCAACCTGGACTCCATCGGCCCCATCGCCGCCAGCGTGCGCTGCTGCGCTGAACTGGACGCCATCCTGTCCGGCGACGGCGGCCCGGCGCCGGAGGCGGCCGTGCTGCGCGGGTTGCGCCTGGCCATCCCGACCACGCTGGCGCTGGACGCCATGGACAAGCATGTTGCCGACAGCTTCGCAGCCGCCGTGAGCCGACTGAAGGCCGCCGGCGCCCTGGTCGAAGAGATCGCGATTCCGCAATTCGCCGAACTGGCCGCCATCAACGCCAAGGGCGGCTTTACCGCCGCCGAAGCCTGGGCCTGGCACCGCGACCTGATCGCCCGCGCCGGCAAGCGCTATGACCCGCGCGTGGTGTCGCGCATCATGCGCGGCAAGGACATGAGCGCGGCCGACTACCTGGACTTGCTGGATGCGCGCGAAGCCTGGGTCGCGGCGGTGGACCGCCGCATTGCCGGCTACGACGCCCTGATCATGCCGACCACGCCCATCGTGGCGCCGGCGGTGGCCGACCTGCAGGCCTCCGATGATGCCTATTACGCCGCCAACGGCCTGATCCTGCGCAACCCGACGCTGATCAATTTCCTGGATGGCTGCGCGCTGTCGCTGCCTTGCCATGCCGCCGGCACGGCGCCTGTGGGCCTGATGATCGCGGGCAGCAACGGCGCGGACCGCCGTATCCTGAGCATCGGCCTGGCGGTGGAAGCGCTCTACGCCGGCCAGTGAGGCGCAGCCGGGACGGGCGGTGGCCGCCGGTCCGTCCTGGGCGCTAAGATGGCGGCTGCATAGCCGGATGCCGCCGCCATGATCGATCTGCGCAATATCGAAACGTTCTTCTGGGTCGCCACCCTGGGCGGTTTCCGGGCGGCGGCCGAGAAGCTCAATGCCACCCAACCGGCCATTTCCCAGCGCATCGCATCGCTGGAATCCGATCTGGGCGTGCGCCTGTTCGACCGCGACACGCGTGGCATCAAGCTGACAGGCAAGGGGCGCGAGCTGCTGTCGCATGCCGAGCGCATGCTGCAGATGCGGCGCGACATGCAGGAGGCCGCGCGCGCCAAGAGCGTGATGAGCGGCATGCTGCGGCTGGGGGTATCGGAAACCATCGTCCATACCTGGCTGCCAACCCTGATGGAATATCTGCACGACGCCTATCCGGCGCTGATGGTCGAGATCCAGGTGGATACGACCACGGTGCTGAAGACGCAGCTCGCCTCGCGCCAGATCGACCTGGCATTTCTGCTGGGGCCGATGGAAGAGCCCCGCATCGAGAACCTCTACCTCTGCAATTACCCGCTGTCCTGGGTGGCAAGCCCCAAGCTCAAGGTCGGACGCCAGCCGATCGCGCTCAAGCGCCTGGCCGAATGGCCGGTGATCACCTATCCCTCCACCACCGATCCGCATCGCGCCGTGCGCCAGCTGTTGCAGCAGGCGGGCGTCGAGGCGCCGCGCATGTACGGCAGCTCCGCGCTCAGCGTCATCGTGCGGATGGCGCAGGACGGCATCGGCACCGCGGTCATCGCGCCCGTCATCCTGCACAAGGAGCTGGCGCAGGGCGAATTGCGCATCCTGGACGTGAAGGCGCCGGCCTTGCCGCCGCTGCATTACACCGCTTGCTGGATGCAGGGGCCGGACAGCCAGATTCCGCGCGCGGTGGCTGAGGCGGCGCAGCAGATCGCGCGGGAAGAGGCGCTGCGCCATCCGGCATAACCCTGATAAATATTTTTGATCGGGGTCTATCGCAACTTGTGATTGGACGCTGGCCCGCGGTTCCTGTGCAATGCCCCAATACCTGCATCATCATCAAGGGGATAGGCATGCAATCCAAACCCGCGGCGCGCGCCAGCGTCGAATTGGCCCGGCAGGCGCGCCTGGACGCGCGCAGCGGCAAGCTGACCGGCCCGACCGCCAATCTGGCGCCGGGCCACGTCCAGGCCAACCTCGCCATTCTGCCGCGCGCGCTGGCCGCGGACTTCCTGCATTTCTGCCAGCGCAATCCCAAGCCCTGTCCCTTGCTGGCCATGTCCGAACCCGGCGATCCCGCCTTGCCGGAACTGGGCCAGGACATCGACATCCGCAGCGACATCCCGCGTTACCGGGTATGGAAGAACGGCGAGCTGGTGGCCGAGCCTACCGATGTGCGCGATATCTGGCGCGACGATCTGGTGTCGTTCCTGATCGGCTGCTCGTTCTCCTTCGAGGAAGCGATGCTGGACAACGGCTTGCCCGTGCGCCACATCGAGCAGGGCTGCAACGTGCCCATGTATCGCACCAGCGTCCCGACCCATGCCGCGGGCGTGTTCGGCGGTCCGTTGGTCGTGTCCATGCGTCCCCTGAAGGCGGCGGACGCCATCCGCGCCATCCAGGTCACCTCGCGTTTTCCCTCGGTCCACGGCGCGCCGGTGCATATCGGCGACCCCGCGTTGATCGGGATTGCCGACATCAACCGCCCGGACTATGGTGATCCGGTGGAAATCCGTGAAGGGGAAATGCCCGTGTTCTGGGCTTGCGGCGTAACGCCGCAGTCGGTGGTCGCAGCGGTCAAGCCGGAATTCTGCATTACCCACGCGCCGGGCCATATGCTGGTCACGGACCTCATCAACAGCCGGATGGCGGTGTTCTGACCGCCAACCATCCGCTTTCTCAGTAGCGCGTAAGCGGGTAGCGGTTAGAAGTCTCTACTCGCGCTGCAGTACCAGTTGTGCCACCAAAACGATCCATTAAAGGACAAGGGGAAATGGCGACAACCGCTTTGAATCTGGGGCCTTCCGGCTTGCCGGAGGGTCTCGTGCCGCCGCCAACGCGGCCATGCATTGCTTTCACACCCAGCCGGTCCAATCCAGGAGTCCAGTTATGAAGATGAAGCTCATCGCGGGTGTCGCCGCGAGCCTGGCGCTGATGTGCGCCGTTCCCGCGCAAGCGCAACAGGCCGTGCGCATCGGCGCAATCTATCCGCTATCGGGCGCCTTGGCGTCCACCGGGGCTGAAATCAAGGCGGCCGTCGAACTGGCGGTCGAGATCATCAACAATCCTCATCCCGAGTTGGAAGGCATACCGCTGGCAGCGGGCAGCGGCTTGCCGGCGCTGGGCGGCGCCAAGATCGAAGTGGTGTTCGGAGATTCCCAGGGCAAGCCCGAAGTGGGCCTGGCCGACGCCCAACGCCTGATCGACCAGGAAAAGGTAGTGGCCTTGACCGGCGCCTACCAGTCCGCCGTGACCAAGACCGCCAGCCGCATCGCCGAGCAGCGCGGCATACCCTACGTCAATGGCGAATCCAGCAGCCCGGACCTGACCGAGCGCGGCTATAAGTGGTTCTTCCGCACCTCGCCCAACGACGATACCTTCGTCGAGAACATGATGCAGTTCCTGGATGGCATCAAGGCGGTGCCGACCGCCAAGATCGCCGTGGTGTACGAGAACACCGACTTCGGCGTGAACACCTACAAGGCGGTCGAAAAGTTCGCCAAGCAATACAACCGCCAATTGGTCGCCAACATCGCCTACAGCGCCGGCTCGGCCTCGGTGACGGCGGAAGTGCAGAAACTGGCGGCCGCCAAGCCCGATGTGGCGATCTTCGCCAGCTATACCTCGGACGCCATGCTGTTCGTGCGCACCATGCGCGAAAGCAAGTACGCGCCGCCGGTGTTCCTGGCCAACGACGCGGGCTTCATCGATTCGCGCTTCGTGCAGGAGGTGGGGCCGCAGGTCCAGGGCGTGCTGACGCGCGACGTCTGGGGCAATGACGTGGCGGCATCCAAGGCCGGGCTGAAAAAGATCAACGACATGTACAAGGCCAAGACGGGCAAGGACCTGAACGGCAACAACGCCCGTTCGATGCAGGGCGTGCTGGTGCTGGCCGACGCGATCAACCGGGCCGGTTCGACCGACCCCGAGGCGATCCGCAAGGCGCTGGCCGCCACCGATCTGGGCGAGGCGCAGGTCGCGATGCCCTGGGCCGGGGTGCAGTTCGACGCCAAGGGCCAGAACACCAAGGGTTCGGGCCTGATCCTGGAACTCAAGGGCGCGGCCTACCAGACCGTGTGGCCGGAAAAATACCGTACCGACAAGAACCTGCCCACGCTGCCGTTCACCTGGAAGTAAACATAGTCTGACGCGGCGGGCCGCGGGGCCCGCCGCGAGGAGCACTCCATGTTTGAAGCTCTCTCGGCAGGCCTGTTCAACGGCCTGATCTATGCCGCGGTGGCGGTGGGGCTGGCGCTGATCTGGGGCATCACCGACGTCATCAACTTCGCCCATGGCGAGTTCCTGATGCTGGGCATGTATGCCGCCTATTGGCTCTACACGCTGGGCCACATCGATCCCACGCTGTCGGCGCCGCTGGTGGCGGTCCTGCTCGCCTTCGTCGGCTTCCTGACTTATGCCCTCATTATCCGCCGCCTGCAGAAGGGGCCGGCGATGGCGGTCATCCTGGCCACCTTCGGCCTTGGGCTGGTGCTGCGCCAGATTGCCTTCATCGCCTTCAGCCCCGACTACCGCAGCCTGCCGGACACGCTGGTGTCGGGCAGCGTCACGGTTGCCGGCATCTCGCTGGGCCGACCCCAGGTGGTGACGGGCCTGATCGCGCTGGTGGTGGTGGTCGCGCTGTTCATCCTGGTGTACCGCACGCGCTGGGGCCATGCCCTGCAGGCGGTGGCGGAAGACCGCCAGGTGGCGGCGCTGGTGGGCATTTCGCCCGACCGGGTCAACGCCCAGGTCTGGATGCTGGGCAGCGCGGCGGTCGGCCTGGCCGGCGCCTTGCTGACCACCTTCTTCTACGTATTTCCCTCGGTGGGCACGGTGTTTGGCCTGCTGGCCTTCGTGGCGGTGTGCATGGGCGGCTTCGGGTCGTTGCCTGGCGCCTTCATCGCGGGGATCCTGATCGGCATCATCGAGGCCATGACCGGCTACTTCGTCGCCCCAGCGTTGAAGACCGTGAGCGTCTTCATCCTGTTCATCCTGGTTCTCTGGTATCGGCCGCGCGGCCTGTTCGGGCGGTGGTGAGATGAACAAGACAGACAAGATCGATACCGTGTCCGCCGGCGTGCCCAAATGGCCGGTCCTGGCCGCTGCCGTCGCGGCCATCCTGATGGCCCTGGTGCCGCTGGTTGTGAAGGATGCCTTCACCCTGCAGGTGCTGCTGCTGGCCATCATGTTCGGCGCGCTGGGCGCCTGCTGGAACCTGGTGGGCGGCTTCCTCGGGCGGATCTCCTTCGGCCATAGCGTGTTCGTGGGGGTAGGGGGCTACACCACCTTGCTGCTGCTGCACCATCTGAAGCTCACGCCGCTTTTGGGCATCCCGCTGGGCGGGGTGATCAGCGCCGCGCTGGCGTGGCTGGTGGGCGGACCCACCCTGCGGCTGTCCGGCCATTACTTCGCCATGGCCACCATCGCGCTGCTGCAGATCGGCCTGCTGCTGATGATCAACTGGGAATGGGCGGGCGGCGCGGTCGGCCTGGAGGCGCCCATCGGCGACGCCGCCTGGATGCTGCTGTTCCGCAGCAAGGTGCCGTACTACTGGATCGCGGTGGGGCTGGCCTTCCTGACCTTTTGCGCCACCTTCTTCCTGGTGCATTCCAAGACCGGCTTCTACTGGCGTGCCATCAACGGCGACGAGGCGGCCTCGCGCAGCCTGGGCGTGCCCGCGGACCGCTACAAGATGCTGGCATTCGTGATGTCGGCGGGCATGACCGGCGTATGGGGCGGCTTCTTTGCCATGTACGTGGGCTTCATCGACCCGGAATCCATGTTCAACCTGACGATGTCGGTGCAGGTCGTGCTGGTGACCATCCTGGGCGGGGTCGGCACGCTGATCGGCCCGTGGCTGGGCGCGGCGGTGCTGCTACCGCTGTCCGAGGGCACGCGCGTGTTGTGGGGCAGTTCGGGCCTGGGCCTGGATCTGCTGATTTTCGGCCTGGCCATCTTGCTGGTCACGCTGTTCCTGCCGGGTGGGCTGGTGACATTGAGGAGGCGCCGTGGCTCTGCTGGACGTTAAGAACCTGACCAAGCAATTCGGCGGGCTGGTCGCGAACAAGGACATCTCGCTGTCGGTCGAGGCGGGCGAGATCGTCGCCATCATCGGCCCGAACGGAGCGGGCAAGAGCACCTTGTTCAACGGCCTGGTCGGGCATCATGAGCCCACCTCCGGCTCGGTGACTTTCGACGGCCAGTCGATGATAGGCCGGCGGCCCGAACAGGTGGCCGCCATGGGTCTGGTGCGCACTTACCAGATCCCGCGCAGCTTCGGGCAGATGACGGTGCTGGAGAACGCCATGGTCGGCGCGCTGCTGCGCCATCCGCGCCTGCAGGACGCGCGCCGCGAATCGGCCCGCGTGCTGGAACTGGTGGGCCTGGCCGAACGCGCCGACGTCAGGGCGGCCGAGCTCAATGTGGCGGGACAGAAGCGGGTCGAACTGGCCCGGGCGCTGGCCACCGAGCCGCGCATGCTGCTGCTGGACGAAGTGGCGGGCGGACTGAACCCGGCCGAGGCCATCGCCCTGGCCGAGATCCTGCGCGGCATCCACGCGTCGGGCGTCACGCTCATCATCGTGGAGCATGTGCTGGAGGTGGTCATGCGGCTGGCGCACCGGGTGCTGGTGTTGAACTTCGGCCAGATGATCGCCGAGGGGGCGCCGCAGGAAATCGTGCGCAATCCGGCCGTGATCGAAGCCTATCTGGGGAGAAAGCACCGTGCCTGATGCGATGCTGAAAGTGGAAGACCTGAGCGTGGCCTACGGCGGCGTGCAGGCGGTGCGCGGCCTGTCGCTGGAGGTCAGGCCGGGCGAGATCGCTGCGCTGCTGGGCGCCAACGGCGCGGGCAAGTCCAGCACCCTGATGGCGATCGTCGGCTCCGTCAAGCCCAAGAGCGGCCGGGTGATTTTCGAAGGCCGGGATATCACCGGCACGCCGCCGGACAGGCTGGTGACGCAGGGTATCTCGATGATTCCCGAGGGCGCGCGCGTGTTCGCGCGCCAGCCCGTGGAACAGAATCTGCGCCTGGGCGCGTACACCGTGCGCGATGAGCGCGTGTACGGGGAACGCCTGGAGCGCGTCTACACCCTGTTCCCGCGCCTGAAGGAGCGTCGCACGCAACTGGCCGGAACCATGTCGGGCGGCGAGCGCCAGATGCTGGCCATCGGCCGGGCGCTGATGAGCGGACCGCGCCTGCTCTTGATCGACGAGCCCAGCCTGGGCCTGTCGCCCTTGCTGGTGGAACAGGTATTCGACGCGTTGGCGGCCTTGAACCGCGATGACGGCCTGTCGGTCTTGCTGGTGGAGCAGAACATGGCCCAGGCGCTGGAAGTCGCGGCGCGCGCCTACGTGATGCAAAGCGGCAGGGTGGCGCTGTCGGGCGAAGCGGCGGAGCTGGCAGCCTCGGACGAGGTGCGCAAGGCCTATCTGGGGATGTAAGGAAGGGAGCGTGACGAAACCGCGCCGGACGCGCAAGGCGTCTGGCGCGGACAGTCATCAGAAGATGTGGCGGAAGCCCACTGCGGCGCCGAGCTGGCTGCTCTTGCCGGCGATTTCGCCGCTGGCGGCGTCGTTGACCTTGTTCCAGTCGACCGTGCCGTAGATCTGCGAGCGCTTGGACAGCGAGTACTCGGCCACGGCGACCAGCGCGTAGCGCTTGCCCTTGTCGCCGTCTTCGACCACGTTCTTGCTCTGGTCGTAGTAGGCGGCGCCGGTGATGGCCCAGCGCGGCGTGGCCTGCCAGGTGGCGCCGGCGAAGTAGCCATTGTCCTTGCGGTCCAGGCCGGGCGCCTGGTTGCCGCCCATCACGGCGTTGACCCAGCCGGTTTCGTCGCGGCCGTTGTAGTAGCCGGCGAAGACCTTGGCGCCGTCGAACTGATACGAGGCGTTCAGGTTCCAGACGCGCTGGCGCAGATCGGAATCCGTGCCATCGTAAGTCTGCTGGTAGGCCGCGCCCAGGCCCAGCTTGCCGACGGTGTAGCGCAGGCTGGCGCCGTACTGCTGGCCGGCCTTGTGGTCCTTGTAGTCGTCGCCGTTGGCCCAGGACAGCACGAACGCCAGGTCTCCAATGGTGTTGGAGTACTTGGTCATGTTGTTGGTGCGCACGCGCGACATGGCGGCGGGCAGCCAGGCGTTCTGGTCGTAGTTGCCGACGGTCAGCGGGTCGAAGTAGTCGGCCAGCAGGTCGAACATCGGGGTGTTCTGCAGACCCAGGGTCAGCGCGCCGATGTTGCCGCCGTCCAGGCCGATGTAGGCCAGGCGGCTGAAGGTCTTGGACGGATCCGAGCCGCGGCCGTTCTGCATGTTGAAGCCGTTTTCCAGGCGGAAGAAGGCGCGGTTGCCGTCGCCCAGGTCTTCGGAGCCGCGCAGGCCCCAACGGCTGTTGGATATGGCGCCGTTCTCCATCGACACGCGGCTGCCGTCTTGACCGACGCTGCCGGCGCTGGTGCTCAGGTAGCGGATGCTGACGTCGGCGATGCCGTACAGGGTGACGCTGGTTTCGGCGTGGGCCGCGCCGGCGGCCAGGCCCAGGCTTGCAAGGGCGAGGGATAGGGGAATGCGTTTCATGCTGGGGGCTCCTCCTGGGTAGCGCTATTTATTAGTGGCGCCGGGCTTTTGGCCCGGCTGTTCGCGCCTGGCGGATCGTCAGGCGCTGGGCCGTCGCACCGACGCTTACGGTAAGCGCGGGTCCGGGCGATAGCCGCATATGCACATATACGCCGTAATGTTGCAACGTAGCAGCGCCAGGGAATTCTAGAAAAACTGGGGCGTGAGCGGCACCTGTTGTTTTTTGGAGTTTTCCCTGGTTTACAACACGAAAAAACAGGGGGAGGCGAGACCGGAGGCCAAAAAAAACCCCGTTTCAGAAACGGGGTTTTCATATCAGCGCCGCGCTATAGCGTCATGTGCAGCGGCAGCCACGTCGCTATGCCGGGCACGGCATAGAGCAGCAGCACCGCCAGGATCATCAGGAAGAACATCGGCAGCGAGGCGCGCGCGATGTAGGGCAGTTCCCTGCCGCTCATGCCGGACAGAACGAACAGGTTGAACCCCACGGGCGGCGTGATTTGTGCCATTTCCACAACGAACACGATGAAGATGCCGAACCAGATCAGATCGATGCCGGCGGCCTGCACGGTGGGCAACAGCACGCCCATGGTCAGCACGACAATGGAGATGCCGTCCAGGAAGCAGCCCAGGACGATGAAGAACACCATCAGCGCCATGATGAGCCCGAACTGCGACAGGCCCAGCCCCCCGATCCATTCAGCCAGCGCGCGCGGCAGGCCGATATAGCCCATGGCCAGGGTCAGGAACTGCGCACCCGCCAGGATCAGCGCAATCATGCAGTACAGCCGGGTGGCGCCCAGCAGCGATTGCATGAAGGCGGAGCGGTTCAGCGATCCCTGCAGCGCAGACAGGATCAGCGCGCCCACCACGCCGACCGCCGCCGCTTCCGTGGCGGTGGCGATGCCGGTATAGATGGAGCCCAGCACCGCGCCGATCAGCAGCATCACCGGGATCAGATGGCGCGAACGCGACAGCTTTTCCAGCAGCGACAGGCCGGGGTCGGCCGCCGGCACCTGGCCGGGATTGCGGATCGCCCACCAGGCGATGTAGCCCATGAACAGCAGGGCCAGCAGGATGCC
The DNA here is from genome assembly GCF_048541815.1 of Achromobacter sp. PD1. Taxonomy (NCBI): domain Bacteria; kingdom Pseudomonadati; phylum Pseudomonadota; class Betaproteobacteria; order Burkholderiales; family Alcaligenaceae; genus Achromobacter; species Achromobacter sp. PD1. The sequence continues at coordinate 2,690,021 of NZ_CP183349.1, read as the reverse complement.
CGGCACGATGCCCGCGATGAACAGCTTGGCGATGGACACGTCCGCCGCCACGCCGTACACGATCATGATGATGGACGGCGGGATCAGCAGGCCCAGCGTGCCGGCGCCCGACAGCGTACCCAGGATCTTGTCCTCGGGATAGCCGCGGCGCGTCAGTTCCGGGATGGTCATCTTGCCGACCGTGGCGCAGGTCGCCGCGGACGAGCCCGAGACCGCCGCGAAGATGGCGCAGCCGATCACGTTGGTGTGCAGCAGCCGCCCGGGCAGGCGGTTGAGCCAGGGGGCGAGTCCCTTGAACAGGTCTTCGGACAGCCGCGTGCGGAACAGGATTTCGCCCATCCACAGGAAAAGCGGCAGGGCGGTCAGCGTCCAGCTGGAGGACGCGCCCCAGATGGTGACGGCCATGGCATCGCCCGCGGGCCGGCTGGAGAAGATCTCCATGCCGATCCAGGCGGTCCCCGCCAGGGTCAGGCCGACCCAGACCCCGCAGCCCAGGAGCGCGAAGATCGAGACGACCAATAGGGTGATGACGAGTAGTTCATTCATGGGTTTGCTGCGAAGTGGCGGCGGACAGGCCGCGTGAGCGTCGGATCAGCTCGTCGATCAGGGCGACCAGGAACAGCACCGTGCCCACGGCCATGCTGAGTTGCGGTATCCAGAGCGGCGTCGCGTCGTTGGACGTGGAGATGTCGTTGAACTGCCAGGAGTCGTAGGTCAGCTTGACACTGAAGAACGCGAAGGCGGACGCGAGCAGGCAGCCGACCGCCAGGGCGAAGATATCCAGCTTGCGGCCTGCGGCGGGCTTGAGAGAATTGAGCAGCAGCGTCACGCGGATGTGTTCGCCGTGCTTGAACGTACTGGCAAGGGCGAGGAACCCGGCGGCGGCCATGAAATACCCGGCATAGGCGTCCGTGCCGGGTATGTTCATGCTGAGCTGGCGCGCGATGATCGCGGCCAGCACCGACACCAGGACGCCGATCGTGCACAGGCCGGCCAGCAGGCCGGCCGCGCCGTAAAGACCATCTAGAAAGCGGCGCATGGAAATATCACTGCTTCTTGTAGGCGTCGATCATGGCCTGGCCATCGGCGCCAGCCTTCTTCAGCCAGTCGTCCAGCATGCGCTTGCCAATCACGGACAGGCCTTCCTTCAGTTCGACCGTGGGCTGGATGGTTTCCATGCCGTTCTTGGCCAGTTCCGCCTGATACCACTTGTTCTTTTCCTGCGACAGCTTCCAGCCGCGCTCTTCGGCTTGCGCGCCGGCCTTCTTCAAGGCGGCCTGGGTCGCGGGGTCAAGCGCGTCGAACGCCTTCTTGTTGACGATGATGGCGTTCTTCGGCAGCCAGGCCTGGGTGTCGTAGAACTTCTTGATGTACTCGTAGGTCTTGGTGTCGTAGCCGGTGGAGGCCGAGGACATATAGGAATCGATCACGCCGGTGGCCATGGCCTGGGCCAGTTCAGCCTGCTGCACGGTAACGGGCTGCGCGCCGACCAGTTCGGCGATCTTGGCCGTCACCGGGCTGTAGGCGCGCCACTTCAGGCCCTTCATGTCGCTGATCTGCTTGATGTCCTTGTTGGCGAAGATGCCCTGGGGCGGCCACGCCACCGCGTACAGCAGCGTCATGCCGTGCGCGTTGAGCTTCTTTTCGAGGAAGGGCTTCTGCGCTTGATAGAGTTTGAACGACGCGTCATAGCCGGTGGCCAGGAAGGGCAGGCCGTCCAGTTCGTAGATCGGATCTTCGTTCGCAAAGTTGGTCAGCAGGATCTCGCCGATCTGCGCCTGGTTGCCCTGCACCGCGCGCTTGATCTCGGGCGCTTTGTACAGCGAGGCGTTGTTGTGCAGCGTGATCTTCAGCTTGCCTTCGGACAGCGTGTCCACGTCCTTGACGAAGGTGGTCAGGTTTTCAACGTGGAAGTTGCTGGCCGGATAGGCGGTGGGCAGATCCCATTTCGTTTGAGCCTGGGCGCCGGCGCTGAACGCCAGGACGATGCTGCCTGCCAACAGGGAAATCTTCTTGTGCATGGGGTGGTCCTTCTTTGCGAATGGTGAAGCCGGGTTGTGCCCGATAGGCATTGCGAAAAAGAGAGCGCTGCGGCGATGACGCGCAGCTGAAAAGCCGTGCCATTCTATGTTGCTATGCGGCGGCGGGGCGCGCGAAATCGCGTCTTTACGGGTTATTCCTAACAGGCGTGCGCAGCGTCGATCATTGAGGGTTCAATCTTTGCGCAAACGCATTGCGGCAGCGGTTTTTCTTCTAACATTGCGTATCGAATGCATGGTGCCGAGGCGTGTGTGAATTTCGTTTTCCGTCGTGATGAGTTGCTGGTTGAAGAGACGTCCGCCGTATTGCCGGACACCGCCTTGTGCGTGCAGATAGGCGTGGCGGCCGCGGCCTTGCAGCCGATCTGGGCCATGCCCGGCTCGCCCTGCCGCACGGTGCATGTCGAACCTGGCGTGGAACCGCCGCAGGGCTACGCCTTCAGGAAGCTGCGTTCGCTCTTTGGCGTGCTGGATGACGAGCGCATGGCGCTGGCCGGACGCGCCTACCAGATCGCCGAATGGGCGCGCACGCACCGGTTCTGCGGCGTCTGCGGTACGCCGGCAGAGCGGGTGTCCACCGAATTCTGTCTGCGTTGCCCGTCCTGCGGCTTCTCGGCCTACCCGCGCATTTCGCCCGCCATGATGGTGCTGATCCGCAAGGGCGACAGCATCCTGCTGGCGCGCCACACCACCACCGCGACCTCGCGCTATACCGCCTTGGCCGGTTTCGTCGAGCCCGGCGAAAGCATCGAACAGACCATCCACCGCGAGGTCCATGAGGAGGTCGGCCTGAAGGTCGGTAACCTGCAGTATTTCGGCAGCCAGTCCTGGCCGTTTCCGCATTCGCTCATGGTCGCGTTCACGGCGGACTACGTGTCCGGCGACATACGCGTGCAGGAAGACGAGATCGCCGATGCGCGCTGGTTCGGTCCGGGCGATCCCATGCCCGAGATCGCGCCGCGGATTTCCATCGCGGGATGGTTGATCCGGGCGAACCTGCCCATGGGCTGGTCGGCGCCTTAAAACCGTCGTTTCGCTTGCAGTCTCCTAGGGGTATTCCCTCGAAAGAGGGAATTTTTGGCGTCCCGTCCGCATTTTTTATTGATGAAATATAGATAAATTATTAGTATTTCGCTCATATAAACTCGGCTTGCGTCTTCCATGACCCCCACTTTGATTGCATCGTCGGCCCATTTGGCCGGCGGCAGCGCGCCCGACCTTTCCGAAGTGGAATTCGGTCTGATGATCGCCAGCCATGCCTTCGACCGCTGGACCGTGCGCTGCATGGCGGCGGCCGGGCTGCCCGACCTGACGCCCACCGACGTGATGGTCTTTCATCATGTCTATCACCGTGAGCGCCCCAAAAAGCTGGCCGACATCTGCTTCACGCTGAATGTCGAGGACACGCACATCGTCAGCTACGCGCTTAAGAAGCTGGACCGCCTGGGCGTGGTCAAGGGCGAGCGCAGCAGCAAGGAAGTCTTTTACAGCGTGACCCCGGAAGGCGCGGCCATACTCAAGCGCTATGCCGAGGTCCGCGAACAATGCCTGACCGCCGGCCTGGACGCGCCGGGCGGGGGCGGGCTGGACTACAGCCGCCAACTGGCGCATACGCTGCGCGCGTTGTCCGGCCTGTACGACCAGGCGGCCCGCGCGGCGACCTCTCTCTGATTCCGTTTACCCGTGCGCGGCCGCAGGCGCCGCGGCGACCCTTTGTTTGCAAGGACAGCTATGAAGTGGCAATTCTGGATTGACCGTGGGGGCACCTTTACCGACATCGTGGCGCGGCGCCCCGATGGCACGACCACCACGGCCAAGATGCTCTCGGAGAACCCCGAGCAGTATCGCGACGCGGCCGTGGCCGGCATCCGCAAGCTGCTGGGCATCGCGCCCGGCCAGCCCGTGCCCGCCGATCAGGTCGAGTGCGTGAAGATGGGTACTACCGTTGCCACCAACGCCTTGCTGGAACGCAAGGGCGAGCGCACCTTGCTGGTGACGACCCGGGGTTTCCGCGACGGCCTGCGCATTGCCTACCAGAACCGTCCGCGCCTGTTCGACCGCAACGTCGTCCTGCCCGAGATGCTCTACGAGTCCGTGGTGGAAGCGGACGAGCGCGTGGCCGCCGACGGCGAAGTGATCCGCGAGCTGGATCAGGACGCGCTGCGCGCGGCCATGCAGGCCGCTTACGACAGCGGCATTCGCGCCGTGGCCATCGTCTTCATGCACGCCTGGCATGCGCCCGAGCACGAGCGCATCGCGGCCCGCATCGCGCGTGAAGTGGGCTTCCCGCAGGTGTCGGCCTCGCACGAGGTCAGCCCGCTGATCAAGTTCGTGTCGCGTGGCGACACCACGGTGGTGGACGCCTATCTGTCGCCCATCCTGAAGCGCTATGTCGACCAGGTGGCCGGCGAACTGCCGGGCATCCGCCTCATGTTCATGCAATCCAGCGGCGGCTTGACCGACGCGCACCGTTTCCGCGGCAAGGACGCCATCCTGTCGGGTCCTGCCGGCGGCATCGTCGGCATGGTGCGCACCAGCGAGATCGCGGGCTTTCCCAAGGTCATCGGCTTCGACATGGGCGGGACCTCCACCGACGTGTCGCATTACGCCGGGGAATTCGAACGCGAGTTCGAGACCCAGGTGGCCGGCGTGCGCATGCGCGCGCCCATGATGAGCATCCACACCGTGGCGGCGGGCGGCGGCTCGATCCTGCATTTCGACGGCGCGCGTCTGCGCGTGGGCCCCGATTCGGCCGGGGCCAACCCGGGTCCCGCCTGCTACCGCCGCGGCGGCCCGCTGGCGGTGACGGACTGCAACGTCCTTCTGGGCAAGATCCAGCCCGACTTTTTCCCCAAGGTCTTCGGTCCCGAAGCCAATGAGCCGCTGGACCGCGAGGCGGTCGTGGCGCGCTTTACGGCCATGTCCGACGAAGTGCGTGCCGCCACCGGCCGCGAAATGAGTCCCGAACAGCTGGCCGAAGGCTTCCTGGAAATCGCCGTGGGCAACATGGCCGAAGCCATCAAGCGCATCTCGGTGCAGCGCGGCCATGACGTGACCGAGTACGCGCTGACCGTGTTCGGCGGCGCGGGTGGGCAGCACGCCTGCCTGGTGGCCGATGCGCTGGGCATGACCACGGTGTTCGCGCACCCGCTGGGTGGCGTGCTGTCGGCCTACGGCATGGGCCTGGCCGACCAGACCGACATGCGCCAGAAGACGGTCGAGAAGGTGCTCGATGCCGAACTGATGCAGGCGTTGAAGGGCGAGCTCGACGAGCTGGCTGGCCAGGCGGTGGGCGAACTGCGCCGCCAGCATGTCGCCGAAAGCGACATCAGCGTGCAACGCCGCCTGCACCTGAAGTACCGCGGCACGGATACCTCGCTGGAAGTGGCGTACACCGACCTGGAACAGGCGCGCAAGGAATTCGAAGCGGCCTACCGCCTGCGCTATTCCTTCCTCATGCCCAACCGCGAACTGGTGGTGGAAACCATATCGGTCGAAGCCACGGGCGGCGGCGAACGCGTCGGCGAAGCCGCCAGCGCGCGCGTGCGCGACGGTGCGCTGGCTCCCAGCCGCGTCGTCAGCATGTACAGCGGCGGCGCCTGGCGCGATACGCCTCTGTACGTGCGCGAGGACATGGCAGGCGGCGACGTGGTGGCGGGACCCGCCATCATTTCCGAACCCAACCAGACCACGGTGGTCGAGGCCGGCTGGCAGGCCGAACTGACGGCGCAGGACCACTTCGTGATCCGTCGCGTGGAAGCGCGTCCGGAACGCCGCGCCATCGGCACGCAGGCCGATCCGGTCATGCTGGAGGTCTTCAACAACCTCTTCATGTCGATCGCCGAGCAGATGGGCTACCGCCTGCAGAACACGGCTTATTCGGTCAACATCAAGGAACGCCTGGACTTCTCCTGCGCGATCTTCGATGCGCAGGCCCGGCTGATCGCCAATGCCCCGCACATGCCGGTGCACCTGGGTTCCATGGGCGAATCGGTGCGCACGGTCATGCGCGCCAACGCCGGCAGCATGCAGCCTGGCGATGCCTATGTGGTCAACGATCCATATCACGGCGGCACGCACTTGCCCGACGTCACGGTCATCACGCCGGTGTTCGACCGCGAGGGGCGCGAGATCCTGTTCTACGTCGGTTCGCGCGGCCACCATGCCGACATTGGCGGCACCACGCCGGGTTCCATGCCGCCGGATTCCAAGACGGTGGAAGACGAGGGCGTGCTCTTTACCAACTTCCAGCTGGTGAAGAACGGCGAATTCCGCGAGGCCGCGGCGCGCGGCATCCTGGGCTCGGGCCGCTGGCCGGCGCGCAATCCGGACCAGAACATCGCCGATATGCACGCGCAGATTGCCGCCAATGAAAAGGGCGTGCAGGAGTTGCTGCGCATGTGCGACCACTTCGGCCTGGACGTGGTCCGCGCCTACATGGGACACGTGCAGGACAACGCCGAGGAAGCGGTGCGCCGCGTGATTTCGGTGTTGAAGGACGGCAGCTACGAGTACCCGCTGGACAACGGCGCGGTGATCCGCGTCGCCGTGAAGGTGGATACTGAGGCGCGCAGCGCCGTGGTGGATTTCACCGGCACGTCCAACCAGTTGGACAACAACTTCAACGCCCCGGGCGCCATCGCCGTGGCGGCGGTGCTGTACGTGTTCCGCACGCTGGTCAATGACGATATTCCGCTGAACGACGGCTGCCTCGTGCCGCTGTCCATCATCCTGCCGGAAGGCTCGATGCTGCGCCCGAATCCGCCGGCCTCGGTGGTAGCGGGCAACGTGGAAACGTCCATGTGCATCGTCAACGCGCTGTACGGCGCGCTGGGCGTGCTGGCCGCAAGCCAGGGCACGATGAACAACTTCACGTTCGGCAACGCGCGTCATCAGTACTACGAGACCATCTCGGGCGGCACGGGCGCGGGTCCGGTGCGCATCGACGCCGCGGGTCCCCGCGACGAAGGTTTCGCCGGCACCTCGCTGGTGCAGGCGCACATGACCAATTCGCGCCTGACGGACCCCGAAGTGCTGGAGTTCCGGTTCCCGGTGCGGTTGGAGTCCTACGAAATCCGCAAGGGCTCGGGCGGCGCCGGCCGCTATCCGGGCGGTGACGGCGGCGTGCGCCGCATCCGTTTCCTGGAGGACATGACGGCCGCCATCCTGTCGAACAACCGCCTTTATGCGCCGTTCGGCCTGGCGGGCGGGCAGCCCGGCGCCATGGGCCGCAACTCGGTCGAACGCGCCGACGGGTCGGTCCAGGAGCTGGGTCCGCAGGACAGCGCCCAGCTGCGTCCGGGCGATATCTTCGTCGTCGAAACGCCGGGAGGCGGGGGCTACGGGGCGGCGTAATCCGTCCGCACGGAAACAAAACGGCCGCGTCAGTGATGACGCGGCCGTTTTGTTGATGGGTCACGCTGCTATCTCACTCCGCATCCGACATGACGTCCAGCGCGATCTCCGCCTTGGCCTTCCGGTCGTATACCCGCAAGGTCACTTCGCTTTCCCCAATTTCAAAGACGGCCGTCGCCAGCGTGTTTTCGTCGTCCGGATCGTCCGGCGAGGTTCGCAGTATCGGCAGCTCGCCTTCGGTGTTATGCAAGGCGGCGAGCAGATCCACGCTGGCGGTGGCGCTGGACCAGCCGTCCACGATGCCTTCGATGCGGTTTTGCCGTGCCCGCGACGAGTCGGTGACGATCTGCGCGATGCCCCCCATGTCGGCATGCACCATGTGATTGGCATGGCCGTAGCGCGTGCCGATCTCCAGGATGGAAACCTCGCCTGGCGCCACTTCCGCGCTGAGCAGGCGGGCGTCGCCGGCCGCGCCCAGCGTGTGGTGAAAGCCCCCGGAATGCGGCAGGTCGCGCATCAGGGCGAGCGCCTGGTCCAGCGTCGTGCAGTCGAGCACGGCGCGCGCCATCAGCATGCGCGGCACGCCCGGATGGCGCTGCCGGATGCGCAGGTTGTTGATGGTCTGCACCAGTCCGGCGCGATTGGCGCCGAAGGTATGGCCGGGCAGGGAGCCGGGATAGTAGAAGCTGAGATAGCCGGGCGCGTCGTCCAGCGCCACGTCGACCAGATGGCAGCGCCCGCGCAGGTAGGGATCGCCGTCCTCGTTGTGCGCGATCCAGCGTGTGCCGTCGGCCGCTTTCAGCGCGACGGAGGTGCAGCCGTCGGTGGTGCTGTGCAGCAGGTCGCCGCGGCAGTTCCACAGCAGCACGTCCTCGATCGGCATGTGCAAGCCCTCGGCCATGCCTTCCAATTCTTCCCAGATCGCCGGCAGCGCGGTTTGCGCCTGCTGCGCCAGCTCGTCCAGGAAGGCGTGGCCGCGCCATGGCCGCAGCGCGTCCCAGGTGCGGCTTTGGTCCAGGTAGGTCGCCATCAGGGGCCGCGCCAGCTTGCCCAGCGCGAGGCCGGTCTGACGCCGGTTTCCGGCAATGCGTACATGTTTGTAGGCCATGGGAATCCTCCGGGTGTCATGCGGATTGTAAATTTTCCGGCCGCTGCCGGGTGGGGACGTATGCGTTAAGATCGGCGGTAAGCCGTGCCGGAGACCCCGGCGCAGCCCAGGAATCATGCCCCTACAACAACCCCGGGGTGCCGACTGGTCCCCAAGAGGAGAGTTTCATGATCAAACGCAAAGTCGCCGCCGCACTGGTCGGCCTGTCCGTGGCCATGTTCGGCGCTGTCTCAGGCGCGCATGCCCAAGGCAAGGAATTGGTGGTGGCCACCGATACCGCTTTCGTGCCGTTCGAGTTCAAGCAGGGTAATACCTATGTGGGCTTCGACGTGGATCTGTGGGCGGCCATCGCCAAGGAACTCAACCTCAAGTACAAGCTGCAGCCGATGGACTTCGCGGGCATCATCCCGGGCCTGCAGACCAAGAACATCGATGCGGCGTTGGCCGGCATCACGATCCGCGATGACCGCAAGAAGGTCATCGACTTCTCCGATCCCTATTACGAAAGCGGCCTGGCCATCCTGGTCGGTGAAAAGAATACGGACATCAAGGACGCCAAGTCCCTGGCCGGCAAGACCGTCGCGGTCAAGACCGGCACCGCCACCGTGGACTTCCTGAAGGCGCAGGTGCCGGACGCGAAGCTCAAGCTGTTCCCCAACATCGACAACGCCTATCTGGAACTGGCCACCGGCCGCGTGGACGCCGCGGTGCACGATACGCCCAATGTCCAGTACTACGCCAATACCGCAGGCAAGGGACGCGTGAAGGTGGTCGGCTCGGTCAAGAGCGGCGACTTCTACGGCATCGCCTTCCCCAAGGGCAGCGATCTGGTGCCGCAGGTTAACAAGGCGCTGGCCACGCTGAAGGCCAACGGCCAGTACGACGCCATCTATACCAAGTGGTTCGGCAAGAAGCCCTGAGCATCCGGGTCCGCATTGCATTCCGGGACCGCCCGGCATCGGCCCGCACCGGCTGATGCCGGACGCTACGCCGCAGTCGGGCGCAGGGTCCCGCGCCGCTCCCGCCGCGCTACGGCGCGGCGCCGCGCCATAGGGGGAATATCGTGGAGTTTGACTGGACTGTAATCAGGGACGCGCTACCCAATCTGCTCGAGGGTACGCTGATGACCATCAAGATCACGTTCTGGGGCTTGTTCGGCGGCTTTCTGCTGGGCGCGCTGTCCGGCGTGACACGGGCTTACGGGCATCCCATCCTGTCGGCCATCGCACAGGTCTACGTTGCGGTCATCCGCGGCACGCCCATCGTTGTGCAGGTGATGTTCATCTATTTCGCCTTGCCGCTGCTGGCGAACATCCGGGTGGACGCGGAGTGGGCGGCGATCGTCACGCTCATCATCAATTCCGGCGCCTACATTTCCGAGATCGTGCGCGGCGCGCTGTTGTCCGTGCACAAGGGCCTGAAGGAAGCCGGACAGGCCATGGGGCTGCCGTTCCACAAGATCCTCTTCCACATCATCGGGCCGGTGGCGTTCCGCCGCATGATTCCGCCGCTGGGCAACCAGTGCATCATCAGCCTCAAGGATTCCTCGCTCTTCATCGTGATCGGCGTGGCCGAGCTGACGCGGCAGGGCCAGGAAATCATGGCCAGCAACTTCCGCGCCGTCGAGATCTGGTCGGCGGTGGCGATCGTCTACCTGATCCTGACCGGCCTGATGGCGCTGGGCCTGCATCTGATTGAAAGAAGGATGCGCATACTATGAGCATGGTTGAATTCCACAACGTCACCAAGAACTTCGGCGAGTCCATGGTGCTCAACGGCATTTCGTTGAACATCGACGCGGGTGAGGTCGTGGTGGTGGTCGGCCCGTCGGGCTCCGGCAAATCCACCTTCCTGCGCTGCATCAACGTGCTGGAAACCATCAATGGCGGCGACTTGCTGGTGGACGGACTGAGCGTGAACGGCGGGGCCGCGCAAGTGCGCGAGATCCGGCGCGAGGCGGGCATGGTGTTCCAGCAGTTCAATCTGTTCCCGCAGATGACCGCGCTGGAAAACGTCATGTTCGGCCCGATCCACACGCGCGGCCAGAGCCGCGCCGAGGCGCGCGAACTGGCCGAAAGCCTGCTGGCCAAGGTCGGCTTGGCCGAGCGCATGAACCACTATCCGTCCGAGCTTTCAGGCGGCCAGCAGCAGCGTGTGGCGATCGCGCGGGCGCTGGCCATCAAACCCAAGCTGATGCTGTTCGACGAGCCGACCTCGGCGCTGGATCCGGAGCTGCGTCACGAAGTGCTCAAGGTCATGCGCGACCTGGCCGAAGAGGGCATGACCATGGTGGTGGTCACGCATGAAATGGAGTTTGCGCGCAAGGTGGGCAGCCGCCTGATTTTCATCGACGCCGGCAAGATCGCCCATGACGGTCCGCCGGGCGAATTGCTCAGCAATCCGCCCAGCCAGCGGCTCAAGGATTTTCTGCAGCACGTGACCTGAGGTGCGCAGTGCAGGGCTGGCGTTTCAGCCCTGCACTGAAGAACGGCTCAACCCTTCACGCGCACGATCTTCTGCACTTGCGGCACGTGGCGGATGGCGCGGATGACTTGCGCCAGGTGCTTGCGGCTGTCGACCTGGATCGTCAGATGCAGCGACACCGTGGCGACCGCGTCGTCGTGCATGGTGACGTGCACGATGTTGGCGTCGGCCGCCGTGACTTCCGCCGCCAGCCGCCCCAATACCCCGCGCTCGTTGCGCGTGACGATGTCCAGGCGCGTGGCCAGGTGCTTGGCGGTGTTGTTGGGATCCCAGGCGACGTTGATCCAGCGTTCCGGCTCGCGCAGGCGCTGGCGCATGGCCACCGGGCAATCGGCGGTATGCACCACCAGCCCGTGTCCCATGCGCATGCCGGCGATGATGGGGTCGCCTGGCAGCGGACCGCAGCAAGGCGCCAATTGCACCGCCTGGCCCTCATTGCCCTGGATCAGGATGGGGGCGCTGCGCGCCGAGGTCAGCTCGTCCACCGCCGCGGCCGTGGTCGCGACCAGTTGGTGTTCGGGCGCGAAGCGGCGCGCCACCACGGCGGCCAGGCGCTTGCCCAGGCCGATGTCGGCCAGGATTTCCTCGCGCGAGCTGGCGCCGGTGCTGCGCGCCAGCTTCTGCCAGGCCGGGTCGTCGGTGGCGGGCAGGGGCATGTGCAGCTCCTGCAGCGCCTGTCCCAGCAGGCGTTCGCCAAAGGCCACTGACTCTTCGTACTTGACGGTGCGCAGGTAGTGGCGGATTTCAGAGCGGGCGCGGCCGGTGCGTACGTAGTTCAGCCACTGCGCGTTCGGACGGGAAGCGGGGGAGGTGACGATTTCCACCGTGTCGCCGCTGTTGAGTTCGGTGCGCAACGGCACGAATTCGCCGTTGACCTTGGCGGCCACCGCCTGGTTGCCGATGTCGGTGTGGATCGCGTAGGCGAAGTCCACCGGCGTGGCGCCGCGGGGCAGCGAGATGATCTTGCCGCGCGGCGTGAATACATAGACGGCGTCGGGGAACAGATCGACCTTGACGTGCTCCAGGAATTCGCCGGAATCGCCGGTCTGGCTCTGGATGTCCAGCAGCGACTGCAGCCACTGGTGGGTGCGCTTCTGCAGGTCGTTGAGGGTGAGGTCCGCGCCCTTGTAGAGCCAGTGCGAGGCCACGCCTTCTTCCGCCACATGATGCATGTCGCGGGTACGGAACTGGAACTCCACCGGCGTGCCGTAGGGACCGACCAGGGTCGTGTGCAGGGACTGGTAGCCGTTCACCTTGGGGATGGCGATGTAGTCCTTGAACTTGCCGGGTACGGGCCGGTAGAGCTGGTGCAGCGTGCCCAGCGCCAGGTAGCACTCGGGCAGGGTGTGCACGATGACGCGAAAGCCGTAGATGTCCAGGACGTCGGAGAACGACTTCTTCTGGTCGACCATCTTGCGGTAGATGCCGTAGAGCGTCTTCTCGCGGCCGGTGACCTCGGCCTCGATGCCTGCGGCGGGCAGCGAGGCCCGCACCGAATCGGCGATCTTGGTGATGACCTCGCGGCGGTTGCCGCGCGCGGCCAGCACCGCCTTGTACAGCACCTGGTAGCGGTTCGGGTACATGGCCGCGAAGCACAGGTCCTGCAATTCGCGGAACAGCAGGTTCAGGCCCAGGCGATGGGCGATCGGCGCGTAGATGTCCAGGGTTTCGCGCGCGATGCGGCGGCGCTTTTCCGGATTGACCGCGTCCAGCGTGCGCATGTTGTGCAGGCGGTCGGCCAGCTTGATGAGGATGACGCGCACGTCGCGCGCCATCGCCAGCAGCATCTTGCGGAAGCTCTCGGCCTGCTGTTCGGCCTTGGTGGCGAAGTCCAGGCGGTCGAGCTTGGACAGGCCGTCGACCAGTTCGGCGACTTCAGGGCCGAATTTCTCGGCCAATTCGTGCTTGGCGATGCCCTGGTCTTCCATCACGTCGTGCAGCAGGGCGGCTGACAACGCGTTGACGTCGAGCTTCCAGCCTGCGCAGATTTCCGTGACGGCGATGGGGTGAGAGATGTAGGGCGAACCGCTGGCGCGGAACTGGCCCAGATGCGCCTGGTCCGCGAAGCGATAGGCCTCGCGCACGCGCTCTACGTCTTTCTTGTCGAGATAGCTGCCGATGATTTCGGTCAGCGGCGCCAGCGAAGCGACCGGCGAGGCGGTCGCGTCCGCCGCTTCTTGCGCGGCGACGGACGGTGGCGTGGGGGGAGTCTTGTCTTTCTTGCCCGTGCGGCGCCCGAGACGGGAGCCGGCACGCAGTGCGGCAAGCAGACCTGATGAAGCGTACTTCAGCCCGGGAAAAGCCATGCTTGCCGCCCCCGGAAACGATCAGGTGGGTACTTTACGCAGCATTTCCACGCCGGTGAGGCCGCCCGCGATTTCGCGCAGGGCAGTGACCGTGGGCTTGTCTTTGCTGTCCAGGCGCGGGGCATGGCCTTGCGCCAACTCGCGGGCGCGGTACGTTGCGGCCAGCGTGAGCTTGAAACGATTGGGGATTTGGTTCAGACAGTCTTCGACGGTAATGCGAGCCATTAGGACACCTGGTGCTGATGGAGGATGGGGAGAATGCGTTCGGCTCAGTGCTCGGCCGGGATGCCCAGCTGCGAGAACAACTGGCTGTGGCGGGCGGCCTGAGACGAAAAGCGCAGCCGTGCGGCGCTGACTATTTGAGTCAATTCCGACAAGGCCACGCTAAATTCTTGATTAATAATAACATATTCGCATTCAGGCGCGTGGGCGATTTCGCCGCCCGCGGCCATCAGGCGACGCGCGATCACCTGGGGCGCGTCCTGGCCGCGCGCCTTGAGCCGGCTTTCGAGTTCGTCAATGGACGGCGGCAGCACGAACACGCCGATCGCGCCGGGGAAGCGCTGCTTCACCTGGCGCGCGCCTTGCCAGTCGATCTCCAGCAGCACGTCGCGGCCGGCGCGGGTGGCTTCGTCGATGCGGTCTCGCGGCGTGCCGTAGAAATTGCCGTGCACTTCCGCCCATTCCAGCAGGTTGTTGCCTTCGCGCAGGAGCTTGAACTCGTCCGTGGACACGAAGCGGTACTCGCGGCCGTCTTCCTCGCCGGGGCGGGGCGCGCGGGTGGTGCAGGAGATGGAGAGCAGGATGGAGGGGTCTTGCTGAAGCAAGGCCTTGACCAGGCTGGACTTGCCGGCGCCGCTGGGCGCGACGACCATGAAGACGTTTCCGGGATTGGCGGACATGAATGTGGCGGGCGTGTGATGCTAAGACACGAAGAATAACAAATCACGCGGCCGGGCAGGGGGGAACCCGCAAGCCGGCCACGTGATTTGCGCCTGCCGGACTTAGCCGCCAGCCTTGGCGGCGGCCTGGGTCAGCTTGCCGCCGGCTGGCGGCGAGTCGCTGCCCAGCAGATGGCCGTTGACCTCGATACCGTATAGCGAATCGTCGGAGTCGTGGTACTTGGCCCGGGTCGCGGCCACAGACTCTGTGTAGCGCGGATCCTGCGGACGTTCGTGCGCGTTCATGAAGTAGGCCACGTCCCAGGCTTCCTGGTCGCTCAGCATGCCGGCCTGTCCGAGCGGCATGTTGGCCTTGATGAAGCCGGCGGCATTGCCGATCTGGTGCATGCCCGCGCCCCAGTTGAAGGAGTCCGCGCCCCACAGGGCGGGGAACACCCAATGCTTGCCGTTCTTCTGGCCCTGGCCTTCGGCCCCGTGACAGACCGCGCAATACTGCGCGTAGACCTCGCTGCCGCGCAGGTAGTCCGCCTTCTTGGCGGGCGCGGGCAGCTTGCGATAGCCCTGGCCTTCCAGCACCACGCCGGTCGGCGCCTTGCTGGCCAGCCAGAACATGTAGGTCTGCAGCGCGGTCAGGGTGGGATCGTCCGCGGCGGGCGCCTTGCCGTTCATGCTGAAGCGGAAGCACCCTTGCAGGCGTTCGGCCAGGGTGTTGACGTGGCCGTTCTTGGCGCGATAGGCGGGGTAGAGCACGTAGGCCGCCCACATCGGCGCGGAGTCCGGCCGGCGGCCGGCGTCCAGGTGGCAACTGACGCAGTTCAGGTTGTTGCCGACGAACTTGGCGGCCTTTTGGGGTGTGCGCAGGAAGATCTGCTCGCCTTCGCGTACGGCTTTGCCGAAATCGTTGTCGGGAATGGACGCGGCCGACGGCGGCGTGAAGGACGGGCGGGGTTCGGCCGCAAACGCGGCGGCGGATGCGAACAGACAGGCGGCGGACAGCAGGCGCAGGCTGATGGGGGTCATTGCTGGGCTCCCGCGGCGGAGTTGGCTTGCGCGGCAAGCTGGTCGGCGGCCTTGGGCAGGCCTGCGTAATAGGCGGACACGGCGTCGATCTCGGCGCTGGACAGACGCGTGGCCACGGCCGGCATCAGGCCCAGCGGACCCGGCGGGCGCTGGCCTTGCTGCCAGGCGCGCAGTTGGCCGGCGATGTAGGCGGCGGGTTGGCCCGCCAAGGCGGGGAAATTCGCGCCTACGCCGATGCCGCCCGGTCCGTGGCACTGGTTGCAGGCCGGCACGTTCTTGTCCCAGGCGCCGCGCGTAGCCAGCCAGGCGCCGGTATCGGCCGGATTGGCCGGATGCATGGCGGTCGCGGCCAGTTTGTCGATGTCCTGCGCGGAGGGCAGGGAGGCGTAGTACTGCGCGACGGCCTTGCGCTGTGCCGGGTCCAGCGCCTTGGCTGTGGCGGCCATGACCGGGCTGACGCGCGAGCCGTTGGCCATGGCTTCGAGCTGTTCTTCGAGGTAGGCGCTGCCCATGCCGGCGAGTTGCGGGAAGCCGGCGGCCGGGTTGCCTTCGCCACGGGCGCCGTGGCAGGTGATACAGGCGGGCGCGCCGTTGGCGCCCTGGGTGCTGATCTGCTTGCCGTCGGGCGCGCTTTGCGCACCGGCCGAGGCGGCGTGCAGCGCGCTCAGGATCAGTGCGGCGGATAGGGACCGTGGGGTCATATAACCTGCTCCGTGGGTGTTATTGGATTTCTGGTAATAAGCTAATTGCCAGGAATTATATAAAGACTTGTGACGGATCAACACGGAATTGTCGACCCTATGGCATGCGTTGCGCGGTTTTTTTCTGCGAGAAAAAGCGGCGCGGGCGCGGATCCGCCGGTCGCGACCGCTTCAGGAAAAACGCGTCTTCCGGCGCGTTCGGCAGTTCGTCCATGCCGGGTAATTTTTGCTTGCGTGTGACGCGTTCGAATGTGTCACGGCTGGAACCTTCGCTTGCAGCATGGCCAGAATGATTGGGGTAGCATTCCGCCGATCGATAACAAGGAGAATCCGATGCAAGCGAACGAGATCGAACACCCGCGCGTGGCGCTGGTCACCGGCGCCGGTACCGGCATAGGCCGCGCGGTGGCGCTGGAATTCCTGGCGCAAGGTTATCGGGTCGTGCTGGCCGGCCGCCGCCGCGAACCGCTGGAAGCCACCCGCACCGCGGCCGGCGAGGACGGCGTGAGGGCGCTGGTGGTGCCCACGGATGTATCCGACGAGCAGGCCGTGCGTGAACTCTTCGACAGCGCGCAGCGTGAGTATGGCCGGCTGGATGTGCTGTTCAACAATGCCGGCCGCGGCGCGCCGGCGATGCCGATCGAAGAATTGCCCGTGTCGGTCTGGCGTGACGTGGTCGACACCAATCTGACCGGCATGTTCCTGTGCGCGCAGGCCGCCATCCGCGTGATGAAGGCGCAGAATCCGCGCGGCGGACGCATCATCAACAACGGTTCGATCTCGGCGCATGCGCCGCGTCCGTTCTCCATTGCCTACACTGCCACCAAGCACGCGGTGACCGGGCTGACCAAGTCGATTTCGCTGGACTGCCGGCCCTACAACATTGCTTGCGGCCAGATCGATATCGGCAATGCCGCCACCGACATGACCGAGCGCATGGCCGCAGGCATCCTGCAGGCCGACGGCAGCACCAAGGTGGAGCCGCGCATGGACGTGGCGCACGTGGCGCAGGCGGTGGCTGCCATGGCGCGCCTGCCGCTGGAGGCCAACGTGCAGTTCATGACCATCATGGCGACCAATATGCCCTTCGTGGGCCGGGGCTGAAACGCGGCAAGCCTGCGGCGGCGCGTCCTGGATGGACTGGCCGCGGCAGGCTGTGGTGCCCCCCCCGGGGCGCGCCGGCAGCGCCGCCCCGATCATTTCCGTCAGCGGGCGGAAGCCTGGGCCAGCATCTGGCCCGGTTGCATATCCAGATAGCGCCGGGCGCCGACGTAGCGCTTGTTCCAGTACGAATTCTTCATTTCATCCACACGCACCTTGGTGCCGCGGCGCGGAGCGTGGACAAACTTGTTCTGGCCGATGTAGATGCCGACGTGCGAGGTCACGCCGCGGCCGCGCGTGGCGAAGAACACCAGGTCGCCGGGGCGCAATTCCTGCTTGTTGGCGACGGATTCGCCGGCGGTGCGTTGCGCGCGCGCCGTGCGGGGCAGCTCCAGGCCGGCGATTTCGCGGAAGACGTGCAGCACAAGTCCGCTGCAATCGAATCCGTCGGCATCGTCGCCGCCCCAGCTATAGGGGGTGCCGATGGCATCCAGGCCGGCTTGCACGACGCGGTCGCGCAGGGTGGGAACGGTGGGTTCCTGCGCCAGGCGCAGGCCAGTGAGCGAGGGGCGGGCCTGCTCGGAGCGGATGGACGCCTGGGCGGCGTCGGGAATCCAGGAAAGAGTCAGGGCGATGATGGGCGCTGACAGGAATACGGGAATGCGGAGTTGGGCAATTCGGGCTTTTCGCGTGGGCGGCGTCATTACGTCACTTCAAGAATCGGAGTGGGCGGCATGGCTTTGCCTGGACAGGCAAGCCGGCGGAAAGGGGCAACACCGGGACGTAAAACCCCGGACTGCCATGTGATTGTAATGGAATAATGTTTCATTACATTTGTAGTGCAATGCAGCATTCTTGTCGGCGGAAGTTACGGCGCGCGCAGCTTCCCGGGCCGTCGAATATGACACTTCATCTTGCGCGGGCTCGGGCATAATCGTCGCAATCGGCCCTGCGGCCCGGCAAGCCGGCAGCGGCCGCGGTTACAGATAAGATGAGAAGCGGAGTAAAGCTCGATGATGAACGCAGTGCACCCTTTGTCTTCCATGAGCCGGCCGGAAGCCTTGCCTTTCGAGCCGTCCCAGGATGCGGTGGCGGCAGTGGAGCGCCTGATCGAAATCTATGCGCGCAATACCGCATTCCTGCGCGCCGCCTTCCGTGAAGTGCTGAAAGGCTCGACCAACGGCCGCGAGCGCGCCCGCGCCTACTACCCGGCCATCCGCATCGTGGTGGAAACCTATGACCCGATCGATACCCGGCTGTCCTACGGCCACGTCGCCGAGCCGGGCATTTACCAGACCACCATCACCCAGCCCGCGCTGTTTCGCGACTACCTGATAGAGCAGGTCAGCCAACTGCTGCAGAACCACCGCGTGGCGGTCGAAGTCGGCGAGTCCGATTCGCCCATTCCGCTGCATTTCGCCTTCCCGGAAGGCGCCTACGTCGAGGGCGAGCACCTGGAGGCGCTCAAGCGCCCCTTGCGCGACCTGTTCGACGTGCCCGACCTGGCGGTGACGGACGACGCCATCGTCAACGGTTCCTGGCGCGGCAAGGAGGGCGAACCCAAGCCGCTGGCGCCGTTCACGGCCCAGCGCGTGGACTATTCGCTGCACCGGCTGCAGCACTACACCTCGACCGCGCCGGCGCATTTCCAGAATTTCGTGCTGTTCACCAACTACCAGTTCTACGTCGACGAGTTCTGCGCCCGCGCCCGCGCGCTCATGGCCAGCGGCAACGAAGACTACGAAATGCTGGTGGAGCCAGGCAACCGCATTACGCGCCGCGGCGAAAGCGGCCCGGGCGACGAGGACCAGGCGGTCCGCCTGCCGCAGATGCCGGCCTATCACCTGGTGCGCGGCGACCATTCCGGCATCACGCTGGTGAACATCGGCGTGGGACCGTCCAACGCCAAGACCATTACCGACCACATCGCCGTGCTGCGCCCGCACGCCTGGCTGATGCTGGGCCACTGCGCCGGCCTGCGCGATTCGCAGCGCCTGGGCGACTACGTGCTGGCGCACGGCTATGTGCGCGAGGACCACGTGCTGGACGCCGACCTGCCGACCTGGGTGCCGGTTCCGGCGCTGGCCGAGGTGCAGGTGGCGCTGGAGCAGGCGGTCGAAGAGGTGGCGGGGCTGTCGGGTTGGGACCTCAAGCGCATCATGCGCACGGGCACGGTGGCCACCATCGACAACCGCAACTGGGAACTGCGCGATCATCTGGAATTGGTGGAGCGCTTTGCGCAGTCCCGCGCGATCGCGCTGGACATGGAGTCCGCCACCATCGCGGCCAACGGCTTCCGTTTCCGCGTGCCATACGGCACCTTGCTATGCGTGTCGGACAAGCCGCTGCACGGTGAGCTGAAGCTGCCCGGCATGGCCAGCGCCTTCTACCGCCGCCAGGTAAATCAGCATTTGGAAATCGGCATCCGCGCTCTGGAGCGGTTGCGCGACATGCCGCCGGAACGCCTGCATTCGCGCAAGCTGCGCACCTTCATGGAAACAGCGTTTCAATAGGTTCGTCGATCCGTCCCCGAGGCCGCCCGATTTCACCGGATGGGGCCTCTTGCGCTATTCTCGCCGGTTGCTTGGAAATTCCCAGGCACCTGGCGCTGCGCGCGGGTGCCTTCATGACCTGAAGGAAATGCATTTTGGCACCATCGGAACACGATGAACGTCGCTCGGGCGGCACGCGCGAGGTGAAGGCGAACCCGCCTTCGGAACTGCGTCGCACGCTGTCCGCGCGCCACCTGACCATGATTGCGGTGGGCGGGTCCATCGGCACCGGCCTGTTCGTGGCTTCCGGCGCGACCATTGCAAAGGCCGGCCCCGGCGGGGCGCTGCTGGGCTACGTGCTCATCGGCATCATGGTCTATTTCCTGATGACCAGCCTGGGCGAACTGGCCGCCGCCATGCCGGTTTCCGGCTCCTTTTCGACCTACGGCGCGCGTTACGTCGAGGACGGCTTCGGCTTCGCCCTGGGCTGGAACTATTGGTACAACTGGGCCGTGACCGTGGCGGTGGACCTGGTGGCGGCGCAGCTGGTCATGGCCTATTGGTTTCCCGACGTGCCAGGCTTCTATTGGAGCGCCTTGTTCCTGGCGATCACCTTCGGCCTGAACGCCATGTCGGCGCGCGGCTTCGGCGAGGCGGAGTTCTGGTTCGCGCTGATCAAGGTGATCGCGGTGCTGGCTTTCGTGGCCATGGGCGTGATGATGCTGCTGGGCATCATCCGCGGCGGAGAAACCGGCGGCCTGGCCAACTGGACGGTGGGCGATGCGCCGTTCTCGGGCGGCTTCGCCGCGCTGATCGGCGTGGCCATGGTGGTGGGCTTTTCGTTCCAGGGTACCGAGCTGATCGGCATCGCCGCTGGCGAATCCAAGGACCCGGCGCGCAACCTGCCGCGCGCGGTGCGCCAGGTGTTCTGGCGCATCCTGCTGTTCTACGTGGCGGCCATCCTGGTCATCGGCCTTTTGATTCCCTATACCGATCCGCACCTGCTGCGCAACGAGGTCGAGGACATCAGCGTCAGTCCCTTCGCCCTGATATTCGAGCGTGCCGGTCTTCTGGGGGCGGCTTCGGTCATGAACGCGGTGGTGCTGACGTCGGTATTGTCCGCGGGCAACTCCGGCATGTACGCGGCCACGCGCATGCTTTACAGCCTGGCCCGCGAAGGCAAGGCGCCGCGCATCTTCGGCCGCATTTCGCGCAGCGGCGTGCCGCTGTGGGCGCTGCTGGCGACCACGGTGGTGGCGGCGCTGTGCTTCTTTACCTTTATTTTCAGCCCCAATGCCGTCTACATCTGGCTGCTGAACACTTCCGGAATGACCGGCTTCATCGCCTGGCTGGGCATCGCCATCAGCCACTACCGCTTTCGCCGCGGCTACGTGAAGCAGGGCCACAACCTGGCCGATCTGCCCTATGTGTCGCCGTTCTTTCCGTTCGGGCCAATCTTTGCTTTCGTGCTGTGCCTGATCATCACCCTGGGGCAGAACTACCAGGCGTTCCTGCAGGACAAGATCGATTGGGGCGGCGTGGTCGCCACCTACATCGGGATTCCGCTGTTCCTGCTGATCTGGGCCGGCTACCGGCTGGCGCGCGGCTCGCGTTTCGTGAACTACCGCGACATGCATTTCCCGGATGCGCGGGCGCGTAGCGCTTATCTGGATTCAGCGTTGCGGGGGGAGCCCGCGGCGGGTGAGGCGAGGGGATAGGCGCGCGGGTGATGGGCAGGCCGTCGTGGCGCTGCCCCGTTGCAGGCCGCGCTCAAAGACGCGGCCTGCGCAAGTCTCTCAAACGTGTTCAATCTCCGCATGCAGTTTGAGTCCCAAGGCGCGGATCACTTTCATGATGGTGCTGAACTCCGGGTTTCCTTTGGCCGATAGGGCCTGATACAGCCCTTCACGGGACAGACCCGTCTCGCGGGCAAGCTGGCTCATGCCGCGTGCCCGGGCGATGTCGCCCAGAGCCGCACGGATCAGACTGCCGTCACCTGGGTCTTCCGCGAGGCAAGCTTCAAAGTACAGCACGGCATCTTCATCGGTCTTGAGGGTGTCAGCAGCATTCCATCGGCTGAATCCTGCGGGGATGTCGACTTTGAGAGGTTCGCTCATGGTTCACTCCTTCAGCATTTTGGCGAGATCAACGGCGCGCTTGATGTCGATGTCCTGCATCGCCTTGTCGCCACCGCAGAGCAGCACAATTACTGTCTTGCCGCGACGGGTGAAGTACAGGCGGTAGCCGGGACCGACGTCGATGCGCATTTCTGAAACGCCATCGCGCAAGGGCTTCCAATCGCCCAGATTGCCGTGCTCACTCAGCAAGGCGGATTCCGGCAGCGATGCGTGCGCGTGCGATCCTTGTCGCGCAGATTGTCATGCCAGACTTTGAACTCGCGACTCTGGGCGACTTCGATCGCGGTTATTGTGAGCCATGACATACACTATGTGTCAATCATGACTCACAGTTTTGCCGTTTCCAGGCTCTATTTGCGCATCCCGCTTTGCGGGTTCGATTTCGGGGATGATATGCATACGCACCCCATTTGCCCCGCCCTTGGCGTGGGCGAGGGCTTCTTGTAGAGCTTGCCGGATATCGTCGAATGCGGTGCTCAAGGTACTTTCCGTCCACATAGATGTTGGCCTAAAGGCGCGCCTCTGACGGCAAGCGCGGTAGCCGGCCATATCAACAGATGTGGACGGTTGTCCGGCCTCTCTCAATTCGAAAACCAGACGAAAAGCAGCCCTTACGCACTGGATCATCCATCCAGCAGGTAAGGGCTGCCTTTTTTACGCCAGGATCCGGCGCCCACTCAGAGGCGCCGCCGCGTATTCCGCTATTCGATGTTCTGCGCCTGTTCCCGCATCTGCTCGATCAGCAGCTTCAGGTCCATGGCGGCGCGGGTGACTTCCATGCTGCCGGCCTTGGAGCCCAGGGTGTTGGCTTCGCGGTTCATTTCCTGGAACAGAAAGTCCAGGCGCTTGCCCGCGCTGCCTGCATTCTTCTTGCCAGAGGCGGGTTTGCCGCCGCCGTCGCCCAGCAGGTGGCGCAGTTCTTCCAGGTGCGAGCGCAGGCGCGACAGTTCTTCGGCCACGTCGATGCGCAGCGCGAACAGGTTGGCTTCCTGGGACAGGCGTTCCGACAGTTCCGCGCCGGAAATGTGGGTGAAGCCGCCGGGGAAGGCGGATTCCACGCTTTCGCGCAGCTTGGAAGCGAGCTTGTCGCGGTGGTCGGCCAGCAGCTGGGGCAGGTGCGCCTGCACCAGTTCGACGATGCGCGCCACGCCGTCGGCGCATTCGCGCATCATGCCGGCCAGGCGTTCGCCTTCGCGTTCGCGGCCTTCCTGCAGTTGGGTCAGGGCCTGCTGGGCGGCCTGCATGCAGGCGGCGCCCCAGACTTGCGGGTCGAGCGCGTCGTTGGCGCGCTGGCCGGGCCAGTTGAACAGTTCCACCAGGCGCGGGGCGGCGATGTCGGGGAGGATGCGGCGCGCGGCTTGCAGCTGTTCGGCCAGGCTTTCGAGCCAGGCCGGTTCCAGCTTGGACAGGTCGGTGTTGGCGTTGCGCGTGTAGGAGACGCGGATTTCGACCTTGCCGCGCGCCAGGTTGGCGGTCAGCAGTTCGCGCAGCGGCGTTTCCACGTGGCGCAGTTCGTCGGGCAGGCGGAAGTAGAGGTCGAGGAAGCGGCTGTTGACGCTGCGGAATTCGAGCGCAAGCGTGCCTTGCTCGAGATCTGCGCGGGCGTTGCCGAAAGCGGTCATGCTGCGAATCATGATGTGCGTGTCCTGGTAATGCTTTTTATTGGGAACCGGCGGGCCTGCGCGCCAGCCGGTTTTCGGCGCGGGCCATTCCATTTGTACCGGTTATATCGCGGCAGGATACTCCAAGCGGCGTTTTCCTGCGGCGCCACCCCGTACAATGCGGCGGATCTAAGCCACGTCTGGAGTCTGCCTGTGACCACTACCCCCGCCATCGCCCGTCCCTCGGGCCGCGCCGTCGACGAATTGCGGCCGTTCAGCCTGGAGCGCGGGTTCACGCGCTACGCCGAAGGTTCGGTGCTGGTGAAGGCCGGCAACACCCATGTGCTGTGCACGGCCAGCGTACTTGAGAAAGTACCGCCTTTTCTGAAGGGCAAGGGGGAAGGCTGGGTAACGGCTGAATACGGCATGTTGCCGCGCGCCACCCACACGCGCGGCGACCGCGAGGCCGCGCGCGGCAAGCAGAGCGGCCGCACGCAGGAAATCCAGCGCCTGATCGGCCGCAGCCTGCGGGCCGTGTTCGACATGAAAGCGCTGGGCGAGCGCACGCTGCACCTGGATTGCGACGTGCTGCAGGCCGACGGCGGCACGCGCTGCGCCAGCATTACCGGCGCCTGGGTGGCGGCGGCCGACGCCGTCGCGTTGCTGATGCAGCGCGGCGACCTGGCCGCGAACCCGATCCGCGATGCGGTCGCGGCGGTGTCCGTCGGCCTGGTGCAGGGCCGCGCGGTGCTGGACCTGGATTACGAGGAAGACTCGGCCTGCGACGCCGACGTGAACGTGATCATGACCGGCAGCGGCGCATTCGTGGAAGTGCAGGGTACGGGCGAGGGCGCCACCTTCACCCGCGCGGAACTGGACACGATGCTGGTGTTGGCCGAAAGCGGCATCGCCGGCCTGGTGCGGGCGCAGCGCGCGGCGCTGGCCTGATCGGCGCCAAACAAAACGGGTTGGACGCGCACTCCGCGGCCAACCCGCGGCCCCGCCTGCTGGCACTATTTCGGCGCCAGCAGCGTTTCCATTTTTTCCGCCTTTTCCAGGTTCCAGATCGCCGCGATCAGCCCGCGCAGCTCTTGCTCCGTGGCGGCGTCCGCGTAGCGGCCCAGGCTTAGCGTCTTGTCCTCGATTTCCGCCCGGCTCAGGGTGTTGCCCGGATCGCCCTTGGGTTCGTCCACGCGGCCATGCAGCTTGCGGCCGTCGCGCGTGTAGACCGTGACCTTGCCGATCCAGCGCTGCGGGTAGGCGCCATCGACCTCGGGATCCAGCTCCATTTCGACCTTGCCGCGGAACGTGGCCACGCCCGGATCGTCCAGGCCGGCGTCGAACTCGGCCAGGCCGGCGCGGCCTTGGCGGGCGATCAGGGCCAGCACGGTGCCCATCGAGAACTTGGACTGGTGCACCGTCTGCGGATTGACTACCGGGCCCAGCACGTCGATGGCGCCCTGGTGCACGTGGGCCACGACGCGCTCGATGTCGGCCTCGGTCAGATTGTTGTCGTGCAGCGCTTGCTGCAGCGCGTCGGCCGCCGGGTGGGTGTGGCGGCAGGACGCGTGGAACTTGAACGAGGTCTCGGCCAGCGCCCAGCGCTCGCCCAGGCGGTCGCACAAGCGGCTGGGATCGGCGTCGGTGGACATGCCGGCCGCCATGCCCTGAGGGCCTTCCAGGATGTGGCGCGCGCCGGTGAAACCTTCGCGCGCCAGATAGGCGGCGGTGATGCCGTCGGCCGCGGCCTTGGCGGTGTGCAATTGCTTGGAGTCGGCGGCGTCGCGCAGGAACTCCCAGAGGCCCGCGGCCTGCGTGCCGGCCGAGCCCAGCGCGTGCAGCATTTCCTCGGGCGACAGGTTCAGCAGGCGGCCGGTGGTGACGGCGGCGGCCAGCGTGCCGGCGGTGCCAGTGGTGTGGAAGATCTTGTAGTGCGAACGGCCCAGGAATTCACCGACGCGTATGCCCACTTCGTAGCCCGCAACGGAGGCGACCAGCAGGTCGCGGCCCGAGCGGCCCAGCGCCTGGGCCACCGCCAGCGCCGGCGGGAAAACCACGGCGGCGGGGTGGAACACGGAACCGTTATGCACGTCGTCCTGCTCGACCACGTGGGCGGCCGCCGCGTTGACCATGGCGGCGAACAGCGGCGTGGTGCGGCGGCGCGTGATCAGGACTTCGCTGGGGCCGTCGGCCGGACCCATGGCGGCGGCATAGCGGTCGATGGCCTGCACCGCGCGGGCCGAAGCGCCCGCCAGAATGGAGGCCAGGCAGTCCAGCAGCAGATCCTCGGCGCGGCGCAGCACCGGGGCTGGAATGTCTTCATAGCGCAGATTGGCGGCAAAGGCCGCGAGTTCGGCGCTCAGGTGCGGGGTGTCTTTGGCAGCGGTCATGGATGTCGGGATCCGGTCAGAAGGAGCGGGGCAGGCCCAGGATGTGTTCGGCCACGTAGGACAGGATCAGGTTGGTCGAGATCGGCGCGACCTGATACAGGCGGGTTTCGCGGAACTTGCGCTCTACATCGTATTCCGTGGCGAAGCCGAAGCCGCCATGGAATTGCAGGCAGGCATTGGCGGCTTCCCAGGATGCGTCGGCGGCCAGCAGCTTGGCCATGTTGGCCTGGGCGCCGCAGGGCTCGTGGGCGTCGAACAGGCGGCAGGCCTCGTAGCGCATCAGGCTGGCGGCTTCGACGTTGATGTGGGCGCGGGCTATGGGGAACTGCACGCCCTGGTTCTGGCCGATGGGGCGGCCGAACACCATGCGCTCCTTGGCGTAGGCGGTGACCTTGTCCACGAACCAGTAGCCGTCGCCGATGCATTCGGCGGCGATCAGGGTGCGTTCGGCGTTCAGGCCGTCCAGGATGTACTTGAAGCCCTTGCCTTCCTCGCCGATCAGGTTCTCTTCGGGGATTTCCAGATTGTCGAAGAACAGCTCGTTGGTCTCGTGGTTGACCATGTTGGGGATCGGGCGGATCGACATGCCATGCTTCACCGCGTGATGCAGGTCCACCAGGAAGATGGACATGCCTTCGGACTTGCGCGTGACCTGGTCCAGCGGCGTGGTGCGCGCCAGCAGGATCATCAGGTCCGAGTGCTGCACGCGCGAGATCCAGACCTTCTGGCCGTTGATGACGTAGCGGTCGCCGCGCTTGACCGCGGTGGTCTTGATCTTGGTGGTGTCGGTGCCGGTGGTGGGTTCGGTCACGCCCATGGACTGCAGGCGCAGTTCGCCGGCGGCGATGCGCGGCAGGTACTCGCGCTTCTGGGCCTCGGAGCCGTGGCGCAGCAGCGTGCCCATGTTGTACATCTGGCCGTGGCAGGCGCCGGAGTTGCCACCGCTGCGGTTGATTTCTTCCATGATGACCGACGCTTCGGTCAGGCCCAGGCCGGAGCCGCCGTATTCCTGCGGAATCAGCGCGGCCAGCCAGCCCGCTTCGGTCAGCGCGCGGACGAAGGCTTCGGGATAGCCGCGTTCTTCATCGACCTTGCGGAAATATTCGGAGGGGAACTGGGCGCAGAGGTCGCGCACGGCTTCGCGGATGTCCTGATAGGCGTGGGAGGCGTTGGGCATGATGCTGTTTTCTATATGGGTGATGGATCGGTACAGCGTTGAATGTGCCGTAAGCGGCCGCCCCTGCCAATTCACAATTGCTTAATACGGGGTTCGGTTTCATGACGGGAGTTTGTCATCCCCGTGCCCGGGTTGTGTCAAGAAATTGCCAAACTGGGTGTCCATAATCCATGCGAACGCCGCCGCTCGCGGCAGGTTTTGTATGGACGGATATGCGGAAAAACATCAGGGTCACGACGGCGTTGTCGGCCATTCTTGCGTTGTTCGTAGTGCTGTTCGCGCTGGCGGCAGCGGCGGGAATCTCGGTGCTGCGGGAAAACCGGACGGATATCGAAGCGCTGGGCCGGGGCAGCATCGAACGGGCCGGCGATCTGGCCGACATGACCAGCCGGCTGTTCCAGGCGCGGGCCGCGCTAACGGATGCCAAGACGGCGATGGAAGGCGGGCTGGAAGAGGCGCGCAACGAGTCGCTGGCGCACGCCGAGGCGCTCTTCAAGCAGGCCGCGGACAGCCTGGGACGCTTGCGCGCCAATCCCGACATCAGCGCCGAGGGCGCGCCGTTGTTCGATGCGGTACTGGCGGCCTACGCCGCCTTCGCGGACAAGACGCTGGCGCCCATGCATGCGGCGATCAAGGGCTGGAACGGCATCGAGGTGAACCGCCTGGTGGACAAGGTGCTGCCCGCCAGCGGCGCCGCCTACGTCAAGCAGGCTGACGCCTACCAGACCTACGCCCGCGATCAGGGTCAGGCGGCGGTGGCCAGCGCCAGCCTCACGCTGCAGCGGGTAATCGGCGTGGCGGCCGGGGTGCTGGCGCTGGTGCTGTTGCTGGCAGTGCTGATCCGGCTGGCGTTCCGCCGCGGCATCCTGCGGCCGCTGAACGAAGCCGGCGCGCATTTCGACCGCATCGCCGACGGCGATCTCACGGGCGCGATCGCCATGCGCGGCGACAACGAGATCGGCGTCCTGTACAGCGCCATGCGGCGCATGCAGAAGGGCCTGTCGGCGGCCGTGGCTTCGGTGCGCCACGGCGTCGAGGAAATCCATACCGGTTCGGGCGAGATCGCCGCGGGCGGGGCGGACATGTCGGACCGCACCGCGCGCCAGGCCGGCTCGCTGCAGGAAGCCTCGGCCAACATGATGCAGCTGGCGCATACGGTGCAACTGACCGCCGGCAACGCCGACCTGGCCAGCCGCCAGGCGCTGGGCGCGACCCAACTGGCGCAACGTGGCGGCGCGGCGGTGGAAGAGGTGGTGCAGAGCATGCAAGGCATCGCCGAGAGCGCCCGCCGCATCGGCGAGATCGTGGGCGTGGTCGACAGCATCGCTTTCCAGACCAACATCCTGGCGCTCAATGCCGCGGTGGAAGCGGCGCGCGCGGGAGAGCAGGGCAAGGGCTTTGCAGTGGTGGCGGGCGAGGTGCGTTCGCTCGCCCAGCGCAGCGCGCAGGCCGCCAAGGAAATCAAGGGGCTGATCGAGGATTCCGCGGCGCGCGTGCAAGCCGGCGTGCGTCAGGTCAGCCTGGCCGGCGACACCATGCGCGACATGGTGCAATCGGTGGACCGGGTCACGCAGATCGTGGCCGAGATCTCCAGCGCGACGGCCGAGCAGGCGGCGGGCATTGCCTCGGTGAACCATGCGGTGGCGGATATCGAACGGTCGACGCAGGAGAACGCCGCCATGGTGGAGCAGACCGCGGCCGCGGCCGCGGCGCTGGAAGCCCAGGCGCAAGGTTTGCGCCGGGCGGTGGCGGTGTTCCAGATCGCCCCGCCGGCCGACGGCGCGGCCGGACAGGATTCAGCTGTCCAGCTGCGGCAGGATGCCGCCGGTGTAGCGCTCGGCCACCAGCGACAGGTTCCCGTGCTTGACCTTGTGCTTGACGTGAGCGGCGGCCGACGCGATGTCCTCGGGGCGGATGCGCTCGCATAACGATGGCGTGACGGTGAGGGCGCCCACGCCCAGCGTCACGAAGGGAAAGAAGCGTGGCACGCCGTAGCGGTCCTCGGCTTCGATCCCGCCGTTGCGGCGGCCTGCTTCGTCGTACAGGTCCATGGCGCGGTCGTTGAACTCCGCGATGATGCGCTGGGCGCGCGCCATCCAGTCGGGGCTGCGCAGCAGCACCACGAAGTCGTCGCCGCCCACATGGCCGACGAAGTCGCGCTGCGGATCGCAGTGGCGCTTGATGACTTCGGCGGTCAGCATGATCATGTCGTCGCCGCGCCAATAGCCGTAGACGTCGTTGAAGGGTTTGAAATTGTTCAGGTCGCCATAGCAGATGGTGAAATCGTCGGCGTCTTCAAGAAGGGTGGCGATGTGCCGGCTGATAGGGATGTTGCCGGGCAGGGACGTCAGCGGATTGGCGTAGCGTGCCGCCTCGATGCGCATTTCGGTGACTGACCGCACCAGCGTTTCGCCGGTGGCCAGGCCGTCGTAGCGGCCCTCGCGGGTAATGATCAGGCCGTCCATCAAGTAGCGCTGGTCTTCGGAGATCAGCACGTGGCTCAACTGGTCGATGGACACGTCCAGATCGACCAGCACCGGTTCGGCGTTCATGAAGGTGGAGCAGGCGTCGCGTCCAAACAGCTCGCGGGTATAGCGCTGTGCGTAATGTTCCGAAAAGTCGCGCCGGTTGATGATGCCGACGGGGCGGTTATCGTCGTCGATCACCGCCACCGCGTGCATTTCCTTGTGTTCGATGAAGAGCCGGTGCACGTCGTCATTGGTGTGTCCGGTCAGCTGCACCGCCGGCGCTTCGACGCGCAGGCTGGCCGCCGTGCCGCCCACGCCGCGCGCCGGCGCCGTGGCGGGCGCGCGCAGGCGCAGCGAATCGCGCAGCGGCGGCGCCAGCTCGGTCAGCAGCATTTCTTCCGGCCGGCCCAGCAGCCAGCCTTGCGCGTAGCGGATGTCCAGCTCGCGCACCACGGCCAGGTCCTCGGCTGTCTCGATGCCTTCGGCGACGATGGTGGTGCCCAGATGCTGCGCCACCTTCAGGATGGCGCGCACCATGTTCTGCTTGCGTTCATCCTGGCCGATGCCGGCGAAGAAATAGCGGTCGATCTTGACCAGGTCCGGCTGCATCTCGGCCCAGAGCTGCAGATTGGAGTTGCCCACCCCATAGTCGTCCAGCGCGACACGCATGCCATGCGCCCGCAGGCAGGCAAATGCGCTGGACAGCTCGCCCATGTGTTCGGACAGCGGATCCTGCTCGGTGAGTTCGACGATGATGCTGGAAGGCGCGAGCGAGCAATTCTTGAGCAGGCGCTCGGGCATTTCCTCGCCCCAGAGAGTCCAGTAGTGCAGCAGCGCCGAACCGGACAGGTTCAGGAACAGCATTCCGGCGGCGTCGTGCTGGTGAAAGCCCTGCGCGCCCGCGCGGAAGCTGGCCAGCTCCAGCTGCGGATGCAGGCCCTGGCGGCGGGCCTCGGCGAATAAGGCGTCGGGAAAGTGCAGGGCGGTGTCGACCGGGCCGCGGATCAGGCTTTCATGGCCGTAGATGCGGCTGTGCGAAAGATCGACCACGGGTTGGAAGCGCGGGCGCAGCAGCCGTTCCCGCAGGATGCCAGCCAGGCTCACGTGCGCTGACGCGCCGTCCAGGGAGGCTGAGGGCGCGCGGGCCGCTACCGGCCGGGGCAAAGCGTGAATGGGGTCCATCGCCGGTGCGTTCAGATACTATCAGTGACAAGTTTGATCATGTTGACAACAAAATATGTCCGCGTTGTTTCGCCGACGGCAGGCGCGCCATATTCAATTAGGGTCAGTATCACTGTCAACCCCGGCGCAAGGTATATCCATTCCACTGGCACGGGCATGACGCCCGCAGGCGGCGCAGGGGGCCCGCGCCCTATACAATTTGCTCCATGACTGCTCCCAAGATTCCCGATTCCCTGCGCCGCGTGGTGCTGGCCTCCAACAACCCCGGCAAGTTGCGCGAGTTTTCCGCGCTGTTCGCGCCCCTGGGCATGGAACTCGTGCCCCAGGGCGAACTGGGCGTACCCGAAGCCGAAGAACCGCACGTGACGTTCGTCGAGAACGCGCTGGCCAAGGCGCGCCATGCCAGCCGCCTGACCGGGCTGCCGGCCCTGGCCGACGATTCCGGCCTGTGCGTGGCGGCGCTGGATGGCGCGCCTGGGGTGTATTCGGCGCGCTACGCCAAGATGCTCAGCGGCGAAAAATCCGATCAGGCCAATAACGAACTGCTGGTGCGCAATCTGGCCGGCGTGGCCGACCGCAGCGCCTGGTACGTGGCGGTGCTGGCGCTGGTGCGTTCCGAGAACGATCCGCGGCCCCTGATAGGCGAAGGCCTGTGGCACGGCGAGATCATCGACCAGCCCGAAGGCGCCAACGGCTTTGGCTACGATCCGCATTTCTACCTGCCCGACCAGGCCTTGACCGCCGCGGCGCTGGATCCCGAGGAAAAGAACCGGCTGAGCCATCGCGCCCGCGCGCTGCGCGAACTGTTGAGCAAGCTGAACCAGGCTTGACGAGGGCGCCGCGCGGCGCCCGGTTCAGGAATTACGCATGTCCATCATCATTCCCATCCGCAACGACATGGGCGCGCAGCCGTCGCGCCTGAAACTGCCGGCCGGCGCCACGCTGACCAGCCTGCCGCCGCTGTCCGTCTACGTGCACGTGCCCTGGTGCGTGCGCAAATGCCCTTATTGCGACTTCAATTCCCATGCGGCGCCGGGCGAGATCCCGGAGCGCGCCTATCTGGATGCCCTGCGCAGCGACCTCGAGCAGGCGCTGCCTTCGATCTGGGGGCGGCAGGTGGTATCGGTCTTCATAGGCGGGGGCACGCCCAGCCTGCTGTCGTCTGAAGGTCTGGACGAACTGCTGGCGATGCTGCGCGCCTGTCTGAACTTGTGGCCCGATGCCGAGATCACCATGGAAGCCAATCCCGGCACGGCCGAGGCCGGGCGTTTCCGCGACTATGCCGCCAGCGGCGTGACGCGGTTCTCGCTGGGGATCCAGAGCTTTGACGATGCGCAGCTGAAGAAGCTGGGCCGCATCCATGACAGCGCGCAGGCGAGGGCGGCGATCGAGATGGCGCAGCGGGCGGTTTCGCGCGTCAACCTGGACATGATGTTCGCCTTGCCCGGCCAGACGCTGGACGCCTGTGTGGCCGATCTGCGGCAGGCCGTGGCCTTCGGCACCGAGCACCTGTCGCTCTATCACCTGACGATGGAACCCAACACCGTCTTCGCCAAGTTCCCGCCCGAGGATCTGCCCGACGACGACACCAGCGCCGCCATGCAGGACGCGGTGGAAGCCGAGCTGGCCGCGGCCGGCCTGGCGCGCTACGAGGTCTCGGCCTATGCCAAGCCCGGCGCGCGCTGCCGCCACAACCTGAATTACTGGGAGTTCGGCGATTACCTCGGCTTGGGTCCCGGCGCGCACGGCAAGCTGTCGTTCCATGACCGCATCCTGCGCGAAGCGCGGCTGCGCGGCCCCGACTCCTGGATGCAGGCCGCCATGGCTCGCGATGGCAGCCACATCGCCGAAAGCCGCCAGGTCGTCCCGGACGAATTGCCGTTCGAGTTCATGCTGAACGCGCTGCGATTGAAGGACGGCGTCGCCGCCACTGCCTTCAATGAGCGCACCGGCCTGTCGCTGGCCGCCATTGCGCACCAATTGGAGGCGGCCTCCAAGCGCGGGCTGTTGGACGCCGATCCGACCCGTCTGCGGGCGACTCCACTGGGCTGGAGATTCCTCAACGACCTGCAGGAAATGTTCCTGTAGTGTTGTTGCACCATAGTGGGGCATTCATGCCCCACTATTTGCACCATGATGGTGCTACATTTTCCCATGATCGAGCCAACTTCCCCGGGGAATCCCGGAGAGGAAACCTGGCACGCTTATTGCTTCCCTCTTTTATGCCAGTCGACGGGCAAAGCCCTCGACCTTTTTATCTAATGGAGATGACATGGCAAGCCCGAAAGATGTCCTGAAACAGATCGCCGACAACGAAGTCAAATTCGTGGATTTCCGCTTTACCGATACGATTGGCCGTGAGCATCACATTTCGGTGCCGATCAGCCAGATCGACGAAGACAAGCTGGAAAGCGGGCAGGCCTTCGACGGTTCGTCGATCCCGGGCTGGAAGGGCATCGAAGCCTCCGACATGCTGCTCATCCCCGATCTGTCCACCGGCAACCTGGATCCGTTCCGCGAGGAGCCGACCCTGATCCTGTCGTGCGACGTGGTCGAACCGTCCGACCTGAAGGGCTATGACCGCGACCCGCGTTCGCTGGCCAAGCGCGCCGAAGCCTATCTGAAGTCCTCCGGCCTGGGCGACACCGCCTACTTCGGTCCGGAACCCGAATTCTTCGTCTTCGACGGCGTGACCTGGAACAGCGACATGTCCGGCACCTTCGTCAAGATCAAGTCCGAAGAAGCGCCCTGGTCCTCGGGCCTGGAGTTCGAAGGCGGCAACACCGGCCACCGTCCCACCGTCAAGGGCGGCTACTTCCCCGTGCCCCCGGTCGACTCCTTCCAGGACATGCGTTCGGAAATGTGCCTGCTGATGGAACAGATGGGCGTGCCGGTCGAAGTGCACCATCATGAAGTGGCTGGCGCCGGCCAGCTGGAAATCGGCACCAAGTTCAGCACGCTGGTGCAGCGCGCCGACTGGACGCAGATCGTCAAGTACGTGATTCACAACGTGGCTCACGCCTACGGCAAGACCGCCACGTTCATGCCCAAGCCCATCGTTGGCGACAACGGCTCCGGCATGCACGTTCACCAGTCCATCTGGAAGGACGGCCAGAACCTGTTCGCGGGCAACGGCTACGCCGGCCTGTCGGAATTCGCGCTGTACTACATCGGCGGCATCATCAAGCACGCCCGCGCGCTGAACGCCATCACCAACCCCGGCACCAACTCGTACAAGCGCCTGGTTCCGCACTACGAAGCGCCGGTGAAGCTGGCCTACTCGGCCCGCAACCGTTCGGCCTCGATCCGTATTCCGTACGTCGGCAACCCGAAGGGCCGCCGCGTCGAAGCGCGTTTCCCGGACCCCCTGGCCAACCCGTACCTGGCTTTCTCGGCCCTGATGATGGCCGGCCTGGACGGCGTGCAGAACAAGATTCACCCCGGCGATCCCGCCGACAAGAACCTGTACGACCTGCCGCCGGAAGAAGACGCGAAGATCCCGACCGTCTGCGCCTCGCTGGAACAGGCCCTGGAAGCCCTGGACAACGACCGCGAGTTCCTGACCCGCGGCGGCGTGTTCAGCAACGACATGCTCAGCGCCTACATCGACCTGAAGATGGCCGATGTGAACCGTCTGCGCATGACGCCGCACCCGGTCGAGTTCGACATGTACTACAGCCTCTGATGTCCTGAGGCAGTAGCTGGAGGTGGCGCGATGATGCAGGCAGAAACCAGGGCCCGCAGCACGCGCACCGCCAGATCGCGGTTCGACGTGCTGTCCGCCAGGCGCTGCGCCTGGCGGGCAGGGCGCCGGCTTCCGGCGCGGCCGTCGCGTTCCGCCGTCCCCTCACATTCGGGTATGTAGAAAATGAATGTAGAAGCTCTCGATTTGCTAGCCACGTCCGTTTTCCTGGTCAACGAACGCGGTCATATCGAATACGCCAATGCGGCCGCCGAAGATCTGTTTGGTCGCTCGCGCAAGCAACTAAGCGGCCATTCCGCCGCCACGCTGTTCGACAGTCCGGAAAACATCCAATCCTCCATCGATCGCGCCGCCGCCGGGCGCTATGCCGACGTCAGGCAACTGGCCTCGCTGCGCCGCGCCGCCGAATCCGTGGAAGTGTCCGTGACGACCGTCGGACTGACGGGCCAGCGCTGGCCCGTGCTGATAGAAACCCGCGAGATCGAGCAGCGCGTGCTGGCCGACCGCAACCACCGGCTGGTTGACGAGATCGAAGCCCACCGCGAGCTCCTGCGCAATCTGGCGCATGAAGTCAAGAATCCCCTGGGCGGCCTGCGCGGCGCCGCGCAATTGCTCGAAGCCGAACTGCCCAGCGCGGCCCTGGCCGAGTACACCCAGGTCATCATTTCCGAAGCCGACCGCCTGCAGGCGCTGGTGGACCGCCTGAGCGGCCCGCAACGTGTGCCGCTGAACGCGCGGCCGGTGAACATCCATGAGATCTGCGAACGCGTCTGCGCGCTGATCCAGGCCGAATTCCGCAATGACGTCACGCTGCTGCGCGACTACGACGCCTCGGTGCCGGACCTGAAGGGCGATGCCGCCCGCTTGATGCAGGCCGTGCTGAACGTGGCGCGCAACGCCGCGCAGGAGCTGGTCGCCAGGCCGCCCGGGCCGCAGACCGAACCTGGCGTCGTCACGCTGCGCACGCGCGTGGCGCGGCAGGTGATGCTGGCCCACCGCCAGCACCGTCTGGCGCTGGTGCTGTCCATCATCGACAACGGTCCCGGCGTGCCGGACCAGATCCGTGACCGCATCTTCCATCCGCTGGTCACGGCCCGCGCCGGAGGCACCGGCCTGGGCTTGAGCCTGGCGCAGGATTTCGTGCAGCAGCACGGCGGCATCATCGAATTTGAATCCCGGCCCGGCCGCACCGAGTTCCGCCTGGTCCTACCGATGGAGCCCGCACACTGATGAAACCCGTATGGATCGTCGATGATGACCAGGCTATCCGCTGGGTCCTGGAAAAAGCCCTGGCGCGCGCCGGGGTGCCCACCCGCAGTTTTTCGCAATCGGCCGACGTGCTGGAAGCGCTGTCGCGCGAAGCGCCCGCCGCGCTGGTGTCCGATATCCGCATGCCCGGCGGCAACGGCCTGGAGCTGCTGCGCCAGCTGAAGGAACGCAATCCTGGCCTGCCGGTCATCGTCATGACCGCGTTCGCCGACCTGGACAGCACCGTGTCCGCGTTCCAGGGCGGCGCTTTCGACTACCTGGCCAAGCCGTTCGACGTGAACGAGGCGGTGGCGCTGATCCAGCGCGCCATGCAGGAGTCCGCCGAGCCTGAAAACCCCGAAGGGCAAGGCGAGTCGGCGCAGAACAACGAGCGCTGGATGATGACGCAGTCCTCGTCCACCGCCATGCAGGAAGTGTTCCGCGCGATCGGCCGGCTGGCGCAGTCCAAGGTCACCGTGCTGATCACCGGCGAGTCCGGCACTGGCAAGGAGCTGGTGGCGCGCGCCTTGCACGGCCATGGCGTGCGCGCCGGCGGTCCCTTCGTGGCACTGAACGCGGCGGCCATTCCGCGCGACCTGCTGGAGGCCGAGCTGTTCGGCCACGAACGCG
Source organism: Achromobacter sp. PD1 (assembly GCF_048541815.1). NCBI lineage: Bacteria > Pseudomonadati > Pseudomonadota > Betaproteobacteria > Burkholderiales > Alcaligenaceae > Achromobacter > Achromobacter sp. PD1. The sequence goes on along the minus strand of NZ_CP183349.1, from coordinate 2,653,976 downwards.
GCGCGTTCACGGGCGCCAATAATTTGCGCCGCGGCCGCTTCGAGGAAGCGCATGACGGCACGTTGTTCCTGGACGAAATCGGCGATATGCCGATCGAGTTGCAGACACGCCTGTTGCGCGTGCTGGCCGAGGGCAGCTTCTACCGCGTCGGCGGCGCGCAGCCGGTGCGTGTCGATGTGCGCATCGTCGCCGCCACCCACCAGCCGCTGGAACAGCGCGTGGAGCAGGGCCTGTTCCGCGAGGATTTGTTCCACCGCCTGAACGTGATACGGCTGCGCCTGCCGCCCTTGCGCGAACGGGTGGAGGACATACCGGCGCTGGCCGGCCACTTCCTCACCGCCAGCGCCCGCGCGCTGGGGGTGCCGGTCAAGCGCCTGACGCCGGAAGCGCTAGCCGTGCTGTCCAAGTTCGACTTTCCGGGCAACGTGCGCCAGCTGGAGAACTTCTGCCACTGGCTGACGGTGATGGCGCCTGGCCAGACCGTGGAGCCGGCGGACCTGCCGCCGGAAATCCGCGCCATGGAACACCAGCAGCACCCGAGTCCCGCCTTGTCGCGTCCGGCCGTGTCCATGGCCGGCGTGGGCACGGTGGTTCCGACCGCGGCGCCCGTGGAGGCCGGTTCGCCGCGCAACTGGCAGGATTCGCTGCTGCGCGATGCGCAGTACCGGCTGGAACGCGGCGAGCCCGCGGTCATGGCCACGCTGACGCGCCAGTTCGAGAAGATCCTGCTGCAAAGTGCGCTGGACGCCAGCCGCGGCCGGCGCGTGGAAGCCGCCAGCCGCCTGGGCATAGGCCGCAACACCATCACGCGCAAGCTGCGCGAACTGGGCATCGAAGACGAATAGGGCGCGCGGCCGCGCGCCTTATCCTATCCCCAAGAGGCTCTCGCACAGGCGCGGCGACTTCAGTTTCTGCAGCCACCATTTCAAGGCTTCGCCCGGCGGCTCCGAGCGCCAGGCGTAGGTCAGGTGTTCCGTCAGGGACATGCCTTCGTCTGTCTCGCACACCACCAGCAGGCCCTGCGCCAGATACGGCGCGGCCAGGGTCAGCGGCAGGTAGCCGCAGCCCAGGCCGCGCACCTGGGCGTCTATCTTGGCCTGCATGGTGGGCATGACCAGGGTGGGTTGCTCGGCCAGGATGCCGCGCGTCTGCGGCGCCAGGTTGCGCGACGTGTCCGCCACCACCACCGCGCAATAACGCGTGATGTCGGCGCGGCTCAAGGGCTGCGGCAGTGACGCCAGCGGATGGTGCGCGGCCACGCAGAAGCCGAATTGGGATTGGCCCATGGCTTGCGAGCGATAGGGGCCGGTGGGCTCGCCCGCCGCGCCCGCGCCGATGACCAGGTCGGCCCGTCCTGAGGTCAGGGCGTCCCAGTTGCCGCTCAACACCTCGCTGGAAAAGCGCAGCGTGGTGGCGCTGCCCAGCGCCTGGAACTCTTCGATCAGGTCATACAGTGGCCGCCACGGCAGCACCGCGCTGACGGCGATGCGCAACTCCACCTCCCAGCCTGTGGCAATGCGCTTGACGCGGCAGGCCAGGTCGTCCAGCGATTGCAGCACGTGGCGGCCTTCCTTCAACAGCGTTTCGCCCGCCGGCGTCAGCAGCGCGCGGTGCCCGGAGCGGTCGAACAGCAGCACGTCCAGGCCATCTTCCAGCTTGCGGATGGAATAGGTGACGGCCGAAGGCACCTTGCCCAGTTCGCGGGCGGCCTTGGCAAAGCTGCCGTGGCGCGCGATGGCGTCCACCAGGATCAGCAGTTCGGGGGTGATGGCTTGCATGGTCGCTTCCGGCACAGGTGTTCAAAAAATTTGAATGGTTCCGTCAAAATATAGCGCCAAACAGGCCGGTCCGCACGCGCACAATATCACTCATGCCGGTGGTGCAGCGGCTTCCCAAGAATTGATGGCAGGGCTGCACAACCATTCACATTATTGAAACAGGAGTCCGCAATGCTTACCACTCGCCGCGCCGCTGAACGGGGTCATGCCAACCACGGATGGCTGGACTCGTTCCACACGTTTTCCTTCGCCAATTACTACGATCCTGCCCACATGGGCTTCGGCGCCCTGCGCGTGATCAATGACGACCGCATCGCGGCCGGCCGCGGCTTCGGCACGCATGGCCATCGCGACATGGAAATCATCACGTATGTGCTGGACGGCGCGATCGCCCACAAGGACAGCATGGGCAGCGGCTCGACCATCCAGCCCGGCAACGTGCAGCGCATGAGCGCCGGTCGCGGCGTCATGCACTCCGAGTTCAACCCGCTGGCGGACCGCGAAACGCACATGCTGCAGATCTGGATCGAGCCCGACGTCACCGGCATCGCGCCGGAGTACGAAGAGCGCAGTTTCAGCGACGAGCAGAAGCGCGGCCGGCTGCAAGCGCTGGTGTCGCCGGATGGCGCCGATGGCTCGATGAAGATCCATCAGGATGCGCGCCTCTATGGCGGGCTGTTCGACGGCGCCGAATCGGCCGCCCTGGATCTGGCCGCCGGCCGCCGCGCCTGGGTGCACGTGGCCCGCGGCAGCCTGACGGTCAACGGGGTTGAACTGTCGGCTGGCGACGCGCTCGCCATCACCGGCGAACCCCGCGTCGAGCTGTCGGGCGGCAAGCAGGCCGAAGTCCTGGTGTTCGACCTGGCGTAATGCGCCAAGGCGGGCGGACTGAACCAAGTCCGCCCGCCGCAGTTTTTTCATGCAGGCGGCAGGCCTTAAGATGGCCTTAGTCCCCACCACCCGGAGAGTCCGATCATGTCCACCTTGTCCGAAGCCGGCGAAAGCCAGATTGAATCCGTCGTGGTGCCGCGCACCAGCGACCTGGGCGGCTTTTCCGTGCGCCGCGCCATCCCCTCCGCGCAGCGCCGCACCGTCGGGCCGTTCGTCTTCCTGGACCACATGGGTCCGGTCGAATTTGCCGCCGGTACGGGCATAGACGTGCGCCCGCATCCGCATATCGGCCTGTCCACGGTGACCTATCTGTACGAAGGCTCCATGGTGCATCGCGACGGTGCGGGCCACACCCAGACCATCCTGCCCGGCGAGGTCAACTGGATGACGGCCGGCCGCGGCATCGTGCACTCGGAACGCTCCTCGCCCGAAAGCCGCCAGGCGGCGCAGCGCCTCTGTGGCCTGCAGATCTGGGTGGGGCTGCCCAAGGAACATGAGGAAACCGATCCGGGCTTCACCCACTATGGTCTGGATGCCCAGCCGGTCATCGAAGGCGAGGGCGTGCGCGCCCAGGTGGTGGCGGGTTCGCTGTTCGGCAAGACGTCTTCGGTGAAGACGCTGTCGCCGCTCTTCTATGGCGATCTGCAACTGCAGGCGGGCGCGACCACGGTGCTGCCGGCCGAGCATGAAGAGCGCGCCGCCTATCTGGCGCAGGGTACCGTCGAGATCGACGGCCAGGAGTTCGAAAGCGGCCGCCTGGTCGTGTTTGCGCCGGGCCGCCCCGTGCAGATCCGCGCCAAGACCGCGGCGCGCTTTGCCGTGATCGGCGGCGAACCTCTCGATGGGCCGCGCTTCGTGTGGTGGAACTTCGTCTCCAGCAGCAAGGACCGCATCGAACAGGCCAAGCAGGATTGGCAGCGCAGCCGCTTCGACCAGGTCGTGCCGGGCGACGAGACTGAGTACATCCCGCTGCCCGAACCGCGCGCCTGAGTCAACGCTCAAGCCCGGCCGCGCGCAAGCGCCGCGCGGCCGGCGGTATGATGCGCCTCCGAACCCAACAAAAACACGGGATGGAGACATCATGCATCGCTACACATTCAACGCGCTGCGCGGCCTGGCCGCGGTGGCGCTGATCCAGGGCGCTTCGGCGGCGCTCGCCGCCGGCTATCCGGCCAAGCCCATCACCTTCATCGTGCCTTACACCGCCGGCGGCACCACCGACCTGGTGGCGCGCACCGCCGGGCAAAAGGTGGCGGAAAAATTGGGCCAACCCGTCATCGTCGAAAACCGTCCCGGCGCGGGCGGCAACATCGGCATGGACGCCGTGGCCAAGGCCGCGCCCGACGGCTACACCATCGGCTTCGGGGCCATCTCGACCAATGCGCTGAATCCCTTCGTCTACCCGTCGATGCCTTTCGATCCCACCAAGGATTTCACGGGCGTCAGCATGCTGGGCGCGTCCACCGTGGTGCTGGAAGTCGGCCCAGCCTTGAAGGTCGACAGCGTCAAGGATCTGGTCGCCTACGCCAAGCAGCATCCGGGCACCTCGTTCGGCACGCCGGGCACCGGCACCTCCATGCATCTGGCCGGCGTGATGTTCGACCAGCTGACCGGCGCCGGCATGCAGCACATTCCGTACAAAGGCAGCGCGCAGGGGCTGAACGACCTGCTGGGCGGCCACCTGCCGGTGATGTTCGACAATCTGCCGGCGTCGCTGCCGCATATCAAGGCGGGCAAGGTGCATGCGCTGGCGGTGACGGGCAGCAAGCGTGCGCCCGCCTTGCCGGACGTGCCGACGCTGGCCGAGCTGGGCTACGAGGCAGCCGTGGTCGATCCGTGGTTCGCGGTCTATGGGCCGGCGAAGATGTCGCCCGAAGTGACCAAGGCGCTCAGCGAAGCCTTCCAATGGGCGCTGGCCCTGCCGGAAGTGAAGACCAAGCTGGAACAGGCCGGCTTCATGCCCTATGGTTCCACGCCGCAGGAAGTGGAGCGCCTGACCCAGAGCCAGCACGAGGCTTTCAAGGCCTTGTCGCAAAAGGTGAAGCTGTCGGCCGACTGAGCGGCCGGGATGACCTCAGCGGCCGCGGGCGTAGGCCTGCTCGCGCCGCTCTTCCAGCGCTTCGCGGCGGATGAAATCGCGCACGAAGTCGCTGGCGGGATGATGGTGCAGGTTATAGGGCGTGTCCCACTGCGCGATGCTGCCCTTGGACATGACGCCGATGCGGTCGGCGATGGCGAAGGCTTCGGCCTGGTTGTGCGTGACCAGGATGGCCGTGTGGCCGGTGGTCTTGAGGATGTCGCGCACCTCGAAGGCCAGGCGCTCGCGCGTGTCCACGTCCAGGTTCGAGAAGGGCTCGTCCAGCAGCAGCAGGTCGGGCGAGGGGGCCAGCGCGCGCGCCAGCGCCACGCGCTGTTGCTGGCCGCCGGAAATCTCGTGCGGATAGCTGTTGGCGGCATGGGCCAGACCCACCAGCTCCAGCATCTCTTCGACGCGGCGCGCGCGCTCCGGGCGCGCCATCTTGCGCAGGCCGAAGGCCACGTTCAGCGCCACCGTCAGGTGAGGGAAGAGCGCGTAGTCCTGGAACATCATGCCTACCCGGCGATGCTCGGGCGCGACCTGCACGGTGGGCGAGGAAATGACGGTGCCATCCAGCAGGATGCGTCCGGCCCGCACCGGCTCGAAGCCGGCGATGGCGCGCAGCACCGTGGTCTTGCCGCAGCCGGACTCTCCCAGCAGGCAGCCGATATGGCCGACGGGCAGCCCCAGCGTCAGGTCCTGCACCACGGGCTTGAGCCCCGCCGGCGTGTCGTAGGCGAGGGAAAGGTGATCGAGTTCTAACAGATCGGGCACGATGATCAATGTCCCATTTTCAGATTGGTGCGCGCCAGCAGGATGACGGGGAACAGGCCGGCCAGCACGATGGCCAGCGCGGCGACGGCGCCTTCTTCATAGGTGCCGCGGGCCGCCTCGGCGTAGAGCCAGGTTGCGAGCGTGTCGAAATTCATGGGCCGCAGCAGCAGCGTCGCGGGCAGTTCCTTCATGGCGTCCACGAACACCAGCAGGGCGCTGGCCGCGAGCGCGGGGCGCAAGAGCGGCAGATGCACGCGGCGCAAGGTCCCGGCCGAGCTTTCGCCCAAGAGGCGCGAAGCCTGCTCCAGTGACGGCGGAATACGGGCCAGGCCGGCTTCCAGCGCGCCGGTGGAAATTGCGAGGAAACGGATCGCGTAGGCGCAGACCAGCGCGCCCATCGAGCCCATCAGGAACAGTCCCGTGCCGCCGAAGACCTTGGCGACCGCGGTATCGATCCAGACGAACGGCGTGAGCAGGCCGATGGCCAGCACCGTGCCGGGCACGGCATAGCCCAGGCTGGCGATGCGCGCGCAGGCGCGGCCCGGGTTGAAGCCAGAGCTTTCGCGCAGCGTGCGTCCGGCCCAGGCCACGATCAGCCCGCACAGCAGGGTGACGACGGTGGCGCTGAAGGCCACGATCAGGGTATTGCTCAAGCCGTTCAACAACTGATGGGATACGCCGCCCACCAGATGCAGGCGCTTGTAGGTCTCCACGACCAGATAGAGCGCCGGCGCGACAAAACCGATCAGCACCGGTATCCAGCCCAACGTCGCGGCAACGGCCGCCGCCGGACCGCGCAGGCGGCGCGGCTGCATCGGGCGCATGCGCTGCGTGTTGGCGTAGCGCTGGCGCTTGCGGCCATGGCGTTCCAGCAGGATCAGCCCGATCACGATCGCCAGCATGGTCAGCGCGATCTGCGCCGCGCCCGCCAGGTCCGAACGCGTGACCCAGGTGGTGTAGACCGACACGGTCAGCGTCTGCACGCCCAGGAATTCCGAAGCCCCGATATCATTCAGCGTTTCCAGCAGCGCCAGGCTGACGCCGACCACGATGGCGGGCCGGGCCAGCGGCAGGGCGACCCGGAAGAACACGGCGAGGCGGCCGGCGCCCAGCGTGCGGGCCGCTTCCAAAAGGCTGGCGGCCTGCGTCATGAACATGACGCGGGTACTCAGGTAAACATAAGGGTAGAGCACGAAGCCCAGCACGAAAATTGCGCCATAGATGGAACGCAGGTCGGGCAGGCGGAACTGGCGCGGGCTGTCATAGCCCAGCAGCGCGCGGATCGCGGTCTGTATCGGGCCGATGGGATGCAGCAGGTCCAGATAGGCGAAGGCGATGATGTAGGTCGGCACCGCCAGCGGCAGCAGCAGCGCCCAGGTCAGCACGCGGCGGGTAGGGAAGTCGTACGCGGTCACCAGCCAGGCCGCGCCCGTGCCCAACAGCGTCACCAGCACGCCCACCCCGGCCAGCAGGATGGCGGTATTGGCCAACGCCTGCGGCAATACGTAATTGGCGAGATGCTGCCAATGCGAGAGTTCGCCGCCCAGCGCCCACCAGCCCAGCGTCAGGACGGGCGCCAATACGGCCAGCGCGATCAGGGCGGCGCCGGCCAGCCAGCCGGCCCCGCGTTCAGTCCAGCGCAGACGCAGCGGCCGGGGCAAAGAATCTGTGTGCATGCTTCAAAGTCGATTGCATCAATGGCAAGGCCTGCTCCCCCAAAAGAAGGGAGCAGGCCCTACGCGTGAGCTTATGCGCAGCCCGCGCGTTTGTCACTGCCGCATGGTTTCGCCAAGCCGGTGGGCGTGGCGTTCCATGGGCCTATCAGTTGTCAAAACCGACCTTGTCCACCAATTCGCTGGCTTGCTTGCGATGCTTGGCGATCTCGGTCAGCGGCAGCGGGTCCACCTTCAGTTCGCCAAAACTGGCGATCACGGGGTCCAGCTTCACGCCCTTGCGGACGGGGTATTCATAGTTTGCCTGGGCGTACAGGGCCTGGGCGGGTTCCGACACCAGGAAGTCCAGCAGCTTGACCGCGTTGGCCTTGTTGGGCGCGTGGGCGGCAACGGCGGCGCCGCTGACGTTCACGTGCGTGCCGCCGCTCTTGGCGTTGGCGAAGGTCGGGCGGATCACCTTGATGGCATCGCCCCACTTGCGGGCGTCGGTGCCGGGCTCCGCATTCTTCATGTGGCCGACGTAATAAGCGTTGGCCAGGCCGATGTCGCAGATGCCGCCCAGGATGTCGCGGGCCACGTCGCGGTCGCCGCCGGCAGCCTTGCGGGCCAGGTTGGCCTTGACGCCGCGCAGCCATTTTTCGGTGGCTTCGGCGCCGTCATGCGCGATCATGGAGGCGACCAGCGCGGTGTTGTAGGGATGCTGGCCCGAACGGATGCAGACCTTGCCCTTCCACTTGGGATCGGCCAGGTCTTCGTAGCGGAAGGCTTCCAGCTTCAGGTCCTTTTCCACATACAGCACGCGGTCGCGCAGCGACAGGGCGTACCACTTGCCGTCGGCGCCGCGCAGGTTGGCGGGGATGACGGATTCCAGGGTTTGCGACTTGACCGACTGGGTCACGCCGCCATCGACCAGGTCCAGCAGGTTGCCGATGTCCACGGTCATCAGCACGTCGGCGGGCGACTTGGGGCCTTCCGCCTTGACGCGCTCCAGCAGGCCGTCCTTGACGAAGACCGTGTTGACCTTGATGCCGCTTTCCTTGGTGAAGGCGTCCAGCAGCGGCTGGATCAGCTTGGGTTCCCGGGTGGTGTAGAGGCTGACTTCCTCGGCGGCGTTGGCCGACACAGCGAAGGCGGCGGCGCCGGCCAGCGCCAGGGCGCGCAGCAGCGAGTTCAATTGGGGACGCTTGGTCATGACGAGGTGCTCCGGCTAGGGCTGCAGAGGGATTCCCGAGGCTTCAGGCCTTCCCGCTGCGCAAAACTGTCTGCTAACGAAAATGATTATCAAATGAGAACGCGACGATAACAGGAAGCAAAGCGGCGTTCAACTGGTCGTAAGTCAGGCAGGCTGCAAGCTTGATCCCCATCAATACGGCATAAGGGTATTACGGAATAATGAGAGCAGTTATCATCGAGACCCTGTAGAATAGGGTCAACCCTAATGCCGGCCGCGTCTTTTGTGCGGTGCGGAATGACCCAGCGGCGCAAGCCGGGCGCGTAGCCCGGGGCGGTCGCCCTTATTTGATACGACATGGCTGCTTTCAACACTGAGCGCGTACTAAGCGTGCACCACTGGAACGACACCCTGTTTTCCTTTACCACGACGCGTGACTCGGCCTTGCGGTTCCACAATGGCCACTTCGTGATGATCGGACTGGAAGTTGAAGGCAAGCCCTTGCTGCGGGCCTACAGCATCGCCAGCGCCAACTATGAAGAGAACCTCGAGTTCCTCAGCATCAAGGTGCAGAACGGCCCGCTCACGTCGCGCCTGCAGCATCTGAAAGAAGGCGACACCATCCTGGTCAGCCGCAAGCCCGTGGGCACGCTGGTCGTGGACGACCTGAAACCGGGCAAGCACCTGTTCCTGTTCGGCACGGGCACGGGCCTGGCGCCTTTCATGAGCATCATCAAGGATCCGGACGTCTACGAACGCTTCGACAAGGTCATCCTGGTGCATGGCGTGCGTTGGGTCAGCGAGCTGGCCTACGCCGACTTCATCGAAAAGGAATTGCCGAACAACGAATTCTTCGGCGACGTGGTGCGCGAGAAGCTCGTCTACTACCCGACGGTCACGCGCGAACCGTTCCGCAACCAAGGCCGCATCACCGAACTGATGGAAAACGGCAAGCTGTGCGCCGACATCGGCATTCCCCAGATCAACCCGGAAACCGACCGCGCCATGATCTGCGGCAGCCCCCATATGCTGGCCGACATCAGCGCCATGCTGGACAAGCGCGGCTTCACGGTATCGCCGGGCGTGGGCCAGCCGGGCGACTACGTGGTCGAGCGCGCATTCGTGGACAAATAAGTCCCGGCTCCGGCGCCAAGCCAAAAACCCATCGCAGCGATGCGATGGGTTTTTTGTTTTCCGAGGCCGTAGGACGTCATTTTCAAGCGCAGCCCCGCAACGAGAAGCACGCGGCGCTGATGGGGCGCGACAATACAAGGCTCAAGGCGCGGATCGCGGAATCCGCCATGCGCCAATCGATTGCAAACAACGACAAGGAGCGAGAAATGGATCTGGGCATTACGGGCAGGACCGCGCTGGTGGGCGGCGCAAGCAAAGGCCTGGGCTACGGCTGCGCGCTGGCCTTGGTGCGCGAGGGCGTCAACGTGGTGATCGTTGCGCGCGGCGCCGACGCCCTTGAGGCCGCGCGGCAGCAACTGCTGCAGGCGCGGCTGGACGGCAAGACCTTCGTCAAGGCCGTGGCCGCCGATATCACCACCGCGCAAGGCCGCGAGGCCGTGTTCGCCGCGCATCGCGACTACGACATCGTGGTCACGAACGCGGGCGGGCCGCCGCCCGGGGACTTCCGCGATTGGGGCAGGGAGCAGTGGCTGAACGCGGTCGACGCCAACATGCTCACGCCGATCGAGTTGATCAAGGCCACGGTGGACGGCATGGCCGAGCGCGGCTTCGGGCGCATCGTCAACATCACGTCCAGCGCGGTCAAGGCGCCAATCGACATCCTGGGCCTGTCCAATGGCGCGCGCAGCGGCTTGACCGGTTTCGTGGCGGGCGTGGCGCGCAGCGACATCGCGGCCCGCGGCGTCACGATCAACAATCTGCTGCCGGGCGCTTTCGCCACCGATCGCTTGAGCTCGGCTCTGGCGGCATCGGCAGCCAAAACGGGGCAGGACGCGCAAGCCGTGCGCGCCCAGCGCCAGGCAGCGATTCCGGCTGGCCGCTTTGGCAACGCGGAGGAGTTCGGCGCCATCTGCGCCTTCCTGTGCAGCGTCCATGCGGGCTACATCACCGGCCAGAATGTGCTGGCGGACGGCGGCGCCTATCCCGGCACGTTCTGAGCGGCCGGCGGTGACGTATCGAGCAGATCAGTTCACGGGCTAGACGGTGTGAATGACCGCCCCTCGGCAGCGGCGTGCCCAGCTGGCGACGGGCGGCGGCGCGAGCGCGCACCGCCGCCCGCAGGCGCCCCGGCCTATTCAGGCTGAATACCTGCCTTCTTGATGATCTCGCCCCACTTCTTCGACTCGGCCTGCTGGAACTGCGCCAGTTCTTCCGGCGTGGAGCTTGCCGCATCCGTGCCCGTCTGCGCATAGAACTGCTTGGCGGGAGCGCTTGCCGTGGCCTTGACCAGCAATTCATTCAGGCGCTTGACGACATCCGGTGGCGTGCCGGCAGGCGCATACGCGGCGAACCAGTAGCCCATTTCGTAGCCCGGGACACCGGCTTCGGCGATGGTGGGCACGTCCGGCGCCAGCGGCGAGCGCGCCTGGCCGGTCACGCCCAACGCGCGCAGCTTGCCCGACTTGACCTGCGGCAGGCCGGTGGCGGTGTCGGTGATCATCATATCGATCTGGCCGCCCAGGAGGTCGGTGACCGCCAGCGGGTTGCTCTTGTACGGCACGTGCAGCAGCTGCACGCCCGCCATCTGCTGCAGCAGTTCGCCGGCGATGCGGCTGCTGGAGCTGCCGCTGCCGAAGCTCAGCTTGCCGGGCGCTTGCTTGGCCTGGGCCAGGAAGTCGCCGACCGTCTTGGCTGGCGAACTGGGATTGACCACCATGATCTGGCCGCCTTTGCCCAGCAGGGTCAGCGGCGCGTAGTCCTTGACCGGATCGTAGGTCAGCGTCTTGTAGAGGTGTTCATTGGCGGCGTGCGTGGTGTTGGTGGTGATCAGCACGGTGTAGCCGTCAGGAGCGGCGCGGGCGCCGGCGGCGGCGCCTATCATCGCGCTGGCCCCGGGCTTGTTCTCGATCACCACGGCCTGGCCGGTCTGTTCGGTGACGCCCTGGCCGATGGCGCGGCCGATCTGGTCGGTGGCGCTGCCGGCCGCGAACGGCACGATGAAGGTGATGGGTTTGGCGGGGAACTGGGCCATGGCGCTCAAGGGCAGGGCGGCGGCCAGCAGCAAGGCCAGCCGGCCTTTGGAAGCAATGCGCATGTGTGTCTCCTGTGGATTTTTATAGGAATCGAAATCAGGCGGCCGCGGGGCGGTCGCCGGGTATGTCAGGCAGCCGGGCGGCCAGCGCCGGGCTGACCTCGACCGTCATGTCCAGCAATCTGAATGACAGGCTCTTGCCGTGCGTATCCAGGTTGAGGGCATCGTTGACGCCGCCGTCCAGCACGCCTTCCAGCACGAAGTTCATGGCGTGCAGCGTGGGCAGCATGTAGCGGGTGACGCGGCTGGGGCGGCGGTAGGCGAACCAGGCGGCGACGCGGGCTTCGGTAGCCTGTGCCGCCAGCACGTCGTAGCATTCCGGGTCCCAGGCGATCAGGCTCAGGTTGGAGATGTCGCCCTTGTCGCCGGAACGGCTGTGCGCCAGGCGATATAGGGGGACTGAGATCAGCGGCGGATTCATTGCGGGGCTTCTTCCAGGAAGGTCCAGCCGCTGGGCACGGCGTCGCGCGGCAGGGTGCAGGACAGCATGTTCAGGCGCGGGCGCAGCGCGGTGCGCACGCCGCCGCCGCCGGCCGGGCCGCAGGTATAAAGCGCGGTCACTTCGCGCAGCACGCTTTCCGCCAGCTTGCGGTCCAGATGTTCGGCCGCGATGCGCAGGCGCACGTCGCGCGCATGGCCGGGGGGCAGGACCGACAGCATGCTGCCGGCGTCGTCGCCCAGGATGCTGATGGCGCCGATGAGGTCGGCGCGCAGCCGCAGGGCCGGGTCCAGGCGCTTGCGCACGATATCGGCGGCCAAGCGGGCGCGCGCCTCGGCCTGTACCCCGGCGTAGGAGATCTCGGCCTCGGCCAGCCAGCCGCCGCGGTAGCAGACGTTGACCTTGAGTTCCGCCGGACGCGCGTGGCCGGTGATGCCACGCACCGCCACCCGATCGCCGCCCAGGTCGACCACCTCGGCGCGGCTCAGGTCGGCGACGACGTCCGGCGTCAGGTAGCGCGCTGGATCGTGCACCTCGTACAGCAGTTGTTCCTTGACCGTGCGGGCGTCGACCATGCCGCCCGTACCGTCTGCCTTGCCGATCACGAATTCGCCGTCCGCATCGATCTCGGCGATGGGAAAGCCCGCGGCATGCACGTCCGGCACGTCCTTCAGGCCCGGCACGCAGAAGTAGCCGCCGGTAACCTGCAGGCCGCATTCCAGCATGTGGCCGGCCATGGTGGCGCGGCCCAGCCGCGGCCAATCGTCCATGGACCAGCCGAAATGGGCCAGCGCCGGACCCAGCGTGAGCGATGGGTCCGACACGCGGCCCGCGACCACGATCTGCGCGCCGGCCCGCAGCGCCTCTGCGATCTCGGCGGCGCCGAGGTAGGCGGTGGCGCTGACCACGTCCATTCCGTCCAGCGCGCCGCCAAGGCGTAGTCGCAGCAGTTCGCGTTGCGCATCGCCGGACAGCGCGTCGCCGTGCACCACCGCGATGCGCGGCGCGGGCAGGCCTTGCTGCCGGGCCAGCGCGGCAATGCGCCGGGCCGCGGCGCGCGGGTTCGCCGCGCCGAAGTTGCCGACGATGCGGATGCCGTGGCGCAGGCAATCGGCCAGCACCGGGCCGACCAGTTCGTCCAGCAAGGGTTCGTAGCCGCGCTCCGGATCTTCGTTGCGGGCCAACTGGGCCAGCGCCAGCGTGCGCTCGGCCAGCGTTTCATAAATCAGCACGCCGCCGCCGCGGGCGATCAGCGTGCGCACCACGGCGGCGGCGCCGTCGCTGCGGTCGCCGGAGAACCCGGAGGCGCAGCCTATGTGGAGGGGGGCTAGGGACATACGGAATCAGGGCAGGGGTCTAGGTGTCTGAGCCCACTATAGGCATGCGCGGCTCATCAGTAAAATAGAAAGATCGGATCAATTCATAGAGAAAACCCATGAATCTGTCTGCTCGCCAATTGCGCGCGTTCGTGGCCCTGGCCGAAGAAAAACACTTCACCCGGGCCGCCCAGCGCTGCCACCTGACGCAGCCGGCCTTCAGCGCCCTGATCCGCCAACTGGAGGACAGCGCGGGCTTGCGCCTGTTCGACCGCAACACGCGCCATGTGGAACTGACGGTCGAAGGGCAGGTGCTGGACGCGACCGCGCGCAGGCTGCTGGCCGACATGGACCTGATCATGGAGGACCTGCGCGACCATGCCGCCAGGCGCCGTGGGCGGGTGGCGCTGGCGGCCTTGCCGTCGCTAGCCGCGGGTTGGCTGCCGGGGCTGTTGGCGCGCTTTCGCGAAGCCTATCCAGGCATCACGGTGGACCTGCGCGATGCGCTGCTGGATCCCTGCCTGGATCTGGTGCAGGCAGGGCAGGTCGACTTCGCCGTGGCTTCGCGGCGGCCAGACATGAACGATCTGGACAGCGAGTTCCTGCATGCCGACCGCTACTTCCTCGTATGCCGCGCCGACCATCCGCTGGCGGACGCGGGCCGCGCCCGGCTGCGCGACATCCTGCGCTATCCCATGATCCAGCTCGCGCGCGGCAGCAGCGTGCGCAAGCATCTGGACGCCGCCCTGGGCGCAGACGCGCCCGCGCCGGTGTTCGAGGTCGAACACCTGGCCACGGCAACGGGGCTGGTGCGCGCGGGGCTGGGCATCTCGGTTGTGCCGGCGATGACGCTGTTCCACTTCGGCGGCGCCGACCTGCGCATCGTGCCGCTGGCCGGCAAGGCCTTGACCCGGCCTCTCTACCTGGTGCGGCGCAAGGGCCGCACGCTATCGGTGGCGGCGCAGGCCTTGTATGACCTGCTGCGGGAGCATCGGGGGGATATCGATAGCCCGGGATTCCATGGAGTTGGCTAGTCATGGCGGCGATCTCGGAAAGATCTTGCTCAGCCTGCGCGAGCAACGAATCGTCCCGGATGTTCAGTCGGTTGCGCAGCGCGAAACCGCCGGGGTAGCAGTACGGATCCTGTCCGGTGCCGTACTTGTCCAATGTCAGGCAGGCTTGCGATAGGCGCGCAACACGGCTTCGTGGGAAGGCAGTTCGCGCTGCGCGTGGGCGGGCGTGACTGGGTAACCTTCCAGGCGCAGGCTGGCTGCGTAGTTGGAGCGGCGCACCTTTGCCCAATAGTCCAGCTTGGCTTGGAGGCTGGTGTTTTTCAAGGGAAACGCCTCATTTGAGAAACTGCGTGGGTATCCAGACGATTATGCCGAAGCGCGCATTGGACTTGGCTGGCCCAGCCTTGCGGGAAGCATCATATATGTTCCGTCTTGCAGCCACCCTACGGCATTCAGCCACTTTCGCAAAAGTCTATTGCTGGATAAACTTCGATAGTTGTAGTTTCTATCCGACTTTCGAAGGATTCCGCCCATGAGCAAGCAAATCATCCATACCGACACCGCGCCCGCCGCGGTAGGCCCTTACTCGCAAGCGGTTGCCGTAAGCGGCACCAAGACTGTCTATCTCTCGGGCCAGATCGGCCTGGAGCCGGGCACTGGCGATCTGGTCTCCGAGAACTTCGATGCGCAGGTGCGTCAGGCTTTCGCCAACATGCAGGAAGTCATCAAGGCTGCCGGCGGCACGCTGGACAATGTGGTCAAGCTGACGCTGTTCCTGACCGACCTGGGCAAGTTCACGGCCGCCAACGCCATCATGGCCGAGATCATTCCCCAGCCGTTCCCGGCGCGCTCGACCATCGGCGTGGCCAGCCTGCCCAAGGGCGCGCAGTTCGAGGTCGAAGCCATTCTGGTCCTGTAAGGCCCGTCCGGACTTTTCAATCCAGGGGTTCGTTTCTCCATGCCGGCCGCAGCTGCGGCTTCCAAGCGATCCGGCGCCGACAACAAAGGCGCCGGCAAAGCGATGACGGATACGGAGCGCAAGCTTCGTAACCTGGGTTTGGTGCTGCCCGAGGACTTCGTGCTGCACCTGCCGCTGCGCTACGAGGACGAAACCCGCATCATGCCGATCAGCGCCCTGCGGCCCGGTTTTGCCGGGCAGGTCGAGGGCGAGATCACCAAGTCCGAGGTTCTCTACCGGCCCCGGCGCCAGCTGACCGCAACCCTGGCGGACGACAGCGGCGAACTGCAATTGCGCTGGCTGAATTTCTATCCCAGCCAGCAGAAGCAAGTCACGGTGGGCAAGCGCCTGCGTGCGCGCGGCGAGGTCCGCGGCGGCCTGTTCGGGCGCGAGATGGTGCATCCGCGCATGACCAATGCCGACGCGCCGTTGCCCACGGCGCTGACGCCCGTCTATCCCAGCACCGAAGGGCTGCCGCAACTGACATTGCGCCGTGCCATCGCGCAGGCGCTGGACCGCGCCGACCTGTCCGACACCTTGCCCGACGAGGCGCGGGCGCGTTACGACCTGCCGCCGTTCGAACCGGCCATCCGCGCGCTGCATACGCCAGCGCAGGGCGAGTCCGAGCAGGCCTTGCTGGATCGCGTCCATCCCGCCTGGCGGCGCATCAAGTTCGATGAACTGCTGGCGCAGCAACTGTCGCTGGCGGCCGCGCGCGCTGCGCGCCGCGTCAAGGAAGCGGAATCGTTGCCCGTGCGCAATGAGGCTGGGGGCCTGGTCGCCAGATTGTACGAAGCCTTGCCGTTCAAACTGACCGGCGCGCAAGAGCGCGTGGTTCAGGAAATTTCCGCAGACCTGGCCAAGCCGTATCCGATGCACCGCTTGCTGCAAGGCGACGTGGGCAGCGGCAAGACGGTCGTGGCGGCCATCGCCGCCGCCCAGGCCATCGCCAGCGGCGCGCAGGTCGCGCTGATGGCGCCCACCGAAATCCTGGCGGAGCAGCACTTCCGCAAACTGGTGTCCTGGCTGCAGCCGCTGGGCGTGAACGTGGCCTGGCTGAGCGGCAGCCTCGCCGCCAAGGCGCGCCGCGAAGCCGTGGCGGCCGCGGCTGACGGCAGCGTGCAATTGATCGTGGGCACGCAGGCGCTGATCCAGGACAACGTCGAATTCCATCGCCTGGGCCTGTCCATCGTCGACGAGCAGCACCGCTTTGGCGTCGGGCAGCGTCTGGCGCTGACCCGCAAGGGTGAAACCGTGCGCGGGCGCAATGTGCCGCACCAGCTCAACATGAGCGCGACGCCGATTCCGCGCACGTTGGCCATGACTTTTTTCGCCGACCTGGATGTGTCCGTCATCGACGAGCTGCCGCCTGGGCGCAGCCCCGTGCTGACCAAGCTTGTGTCGGACGCAAGGCGCGAGGAAGTCATAGCCCACATTGCCCAGGCCGCGCGCGGCGGGCAGCAGGCCTACTGGGTTTGCCCGCTGGTCGAGGAAAGCGAGGCCCTGGAACTCCAGACCGCCGTGGACACTTACGAAGGCATGCGCGCCGATTTGCCGGACCTGCGCATCGGACTGGTGCATGGCCGGTTGCCGCAAGCCGAAAAGGCCGCCGTGATGCAGGCGTTCCGAGATGGCGAAGTCGACCTGCTGGTCGCCACCACCGTGATCGAGGTGGGCGTGGACGTGCCGAACGCCTCGCTCATGGTGATTGAGCACGCCGAGCGTTTCGGCCTGGCGCAGCTGCATCAGCTGCGCGGCCGGGTCGGGCGCGGCACCGCCGAATCGGTATGCGTGCTGCTCTATCAGACGCCGCTGTCGCAAGTGGCGCGCGAACGCCTGCGGGCCATGTTCGAGACCTCGGACGGCTTTGAAATCGCCCGCCGCGACCTGGAACAACGCGGCCCCGGAGAGTTCCTGGGCACGCGCCAGTCCGGCATGGCCTTGCTGCGCTTCGCCGACCTGGAAACGGACGCGGCCATCGCCGAAGACGCACGCGATGCGGCGGTCTGGCTGCGCGCCGAGCATCCGGCCGCGGTCGAGGCGCACCTGGCGCGCTGGATGCGCGGACGCGAGGATTTCCTGCGCACTTGACCATGCAGCCAGCCGCCAATCTCAATCTAGCAAGCGCCAGCCACAAGGCTGGGGCATAACCCCCGGGGGCGTAGTCCACCATGACTCTCACCGAACTCAAGTACATCGTCGCCGTTGCGCGCGAACGGCATTTCGGCCGGGCGGCCGAGGCCTGTTTCGTCAGCCAGCCCACGCTCTCGGTGGCGATACGCAAGCTGGAAGACGAATTGGGCGTGACGCTGTTCGAGCGCGGCGGCGCCGAGGTCGGCGTCACCCCCATCGGCCAGCGCATCGTGGCGCAGGCGCAGAAGGTGCTGGAAGAAAGTGCCAGCATCAAGGAGATCGCGCGCCAGGGACACGACCCGTTGGCCGGCCCCTTGCGCGTCGGCGTCATTCACACCATCGGTCCGTACCTGTTGCCGCGGCTGGTGCCGGAGCAGATCCGCCGCACGCCGCAGATGCCACTGTTGCTGCAAGAGAATTTCACGGTGCGGCTGGTTGAACTGCTGCGCCAGGGCGAGATCGATTGCGCCATCATGGCTTTGCCGCTGCCCGAGGCCGGCCTGGTCATGCAACCCTTGTACGACGAGCCCTTTGTGGTGGCCGTGCCCAATGACCACGAGCTGGCCCGGCGCCAGGCGATCGACGCCCAGGACCTGAAGCAGCAGACCATGCTGCTGCTGGGCAGCGGCCATTGCTTCCGCGACCAGGTGCTGGAAGTCTGTCCCGAGCTGTCGCGCTTTTCGGCGGCCAGCGATGGCATTCAGCGCACCTTCGAAGGCTCATCGCTGGAGACCATCCGCCACATGGTCGCGGCCGGCATTGGCGTGACCGTGTTGCCCGTGACCGCGGTGCCGGAACAGCCCCCATCCAACAGCCTGCTGCGCTATCTGCCATTTGACGGCCACGTGCCGGAGCGCCGCGTGGTGCTGGCCTGGCGTCGCAGCTTCCCGCGGCTGGCCGCCATCGAGGCGCTGGCGCAGGCGGTCTATGCCTGCGAGCTGCCCGGCGTGAAGATGCTGACCGACGAGGTGGCGGCGGTGCAGGATTGATTTCCGGGCCGCTGTCCGGCGGCTGCGCGCGCGGTTTGCGCCGCGTCAAAAGGTCGCAGGACTGATTGATGAAAGCGGCGGATATTGCGGCATTTCGCCGCATTTGCAGTGTTATCCTTGTTTCGCACATACATCCCTAGGAGCTAGCAATGGCCAAGTCCCCCAAGAAGACCTCCAGCGTTCCGCGCATCAACATCGGCATCTCGGACAAGGACCGCGCCGCCGTCGCCGGCGAACTGTCCAAGCTGCTGGCCGACTCGTACACGCTGTACCTGATGACGCACAACTTCCACTGGAACGTCACGGGGCCCATGTTCAACACGCTGCACCTGATGTTCATGACCCAGTACACGGAAGAGTGGAACGCACTGGACAGCATCGCCGAGCGCATCCGCGCGCTGGGTCACTATGCGCCGGGCACCTACCGCGAATTCAGCAAGCTGTCCTCGATCTCCGAGCCGGACTCGGTGCCCGAGGCCCTGGAAATGGTGCGCCTGCTGGTGACCGCCAACGAATCGGTCGCCAAGACCGCTCGCGCCGCCTTCGAGAAGGCCGATGCCGCCAACGACCAGCCCACGGCCGACCTGCTGACGCAGCGCCTGGACGTGCACGAAAAGAACGCCTGGATGCTGCGCAGCCTGCTGCAGTGATCGCGACGGCCGCCGCATGAAAAACGGAGCCTCGCGGCTCCGTTTTTTTTTCAGCAGCAGGACTGAGTTCAGGGTTGATGCGATAGCGGCCGCGCCGGGATGGGCGCGATCCGCTCGGGCGGCGGCGTCACCCGCCACACCGCGCGCCGGCGCAGCGCGCCCAGCAGCTTCAGGCCCTGCGGCCAGTCGTCCAGGCCGCTCTCGGCGTTGATGTGGCCAGCGCCCGGCACGACCACCAGCCGGCTGCCCCAATCGCGCGCAAAGGCGCGGGCGCGTTCCAGCTGGCAATAGGGATCGTTGTCGCTCGCCACCACCACGCTTTGGAAGGGCAGGGAATGGCGCGGCACCGGCCCGAAGTTTCTCAGGCAGGCGGGAGCATTGTCGCGCTCCACGTCGGCGGGCGCCACCAGCAGGGCGCCAGCGACCTTGGCGCGCAGCGGCACCGGCAGGGCGGCGCTGATCAGGCAACCCAGGCTGTGCGCGACCAGGAGGACGGGACTGCGGGCCTCGTTCACCTCGGTGGCCAGCGCCGCGATCCATTCGCCGGGAGTCGGATGTTCCCAGTCGCGCTGCTCGACGCGGCGCGCATGCGGCAGCAGGGCCATCCAGCGCGATTGCCAGTGTTGCGGTCCGGAGTTTTTCCATCCGGGAACGATGATCGGTTGGAGTCTCATGGCGGCCATGATGCCGGGCGGCCTTAGTAACGCAAACGAATAAATCGTCTTTTGCATATACGCCAGCGGGCATAAGGGCAGCCCGCGAACAATGCCGCAGCGCAATAATCGGACGGGTGTCAAAGTGGTCCGAAACTGGCCTGAGAAGGGCTATTTTTCAGTGTATGCTTGCCGTGCAATCGCAATGCAACCGGGCGTGACCAGGGCCGAAACCCCTGCAAAGGGCAGTCCAGCAGGCATGCATGGCCTGGAGATGATCCGGCGTCCGACCCGGTGCAAAAACTAACGATTACAAATCATTAGAGGAGTCCACACATGAAGCCAGTATTTCGTCTGACCCCGGTCATTGCAGCGCTGGGCGTCGCAGCCGGTCTGGCGTTTGCCTCGGGAGCGCAAGCGCAAACCATCAAGATCGGCGTGGTCGGCCCCACCACCGGCGCGGTCACGCAGTATGGCGATATGGTCCGTGAAGGGGTCGATACCGCGGTCGAGCGCATCAACGCCGCCGGCGGTATCAACGGCAAGAAGCTGGAAACGGTCGTGATCGACGACGGCTGCGAACCCAAGCAAGGCCCGGTCGCCGCCAACCGCGTGGTCAACAGCAAGATCGGTTTCGTCGTGGGCCACGTGTGCTCGGGCGCCACCATCGCCGCCGCCGACATCTACAACAACGAAGGCGTGGTCATGGTCACGCCGTCGGCCACGTCGCCGGCGCTGACCGACGGCAAGAACTACGAGTTCATCTTCCGCACCATCGGCCGCGACGACCAGCAAGGCCCCGCCGCCGCCAAGTTCATCCTGGAAAAGATCAAGCCCAAGAAGGTCGCCGTGCTGCATGACAAGCAGTCCTACGGCCAGGGCATCGCCACCGCGGTCAAGAACGACCTGGAGAAAGGCGGCGTGGCCGTCGCCGTGTTCGAAGGCATCAACGCCGGCGACAGCGACTACTCGGCCGTCATCACCAAGCTGAAGAGCCAGGGCGTGGACTTCGTCTACTACGGCGGCTACCACCCTGAAATGGGCCTGCTGCTGCGCCAGGCGGCCGAACAGGGCGTGAAGGCCAAGTGGATGGGTCCGGAAGGCACGGGCAACCCCGACATCAACGCCATCGCCGGCGACGCCGTCGAAGGCATGCTGTTGACGCTGCCGGCCGACTTCACCCAGAACGCCGCCAACGCCGACATCGTCAAGGCCTTCGAAGCCAAGAAGCGCAACGCCAGCGGCGCCTTCCAGATGACCGCCTACACGGCCACCCAGGTCATCGCGGACGGCATCAAGGGCGCGGGCAGCGACGACCCGACCAAGGTCGCCAAGTACCTGCACGCCAACTCCTTCGATACGCCGATCGGCAAGGTGTCCTGGAACAAGCAGGGCGACCTGACGAACTTCCAGTTCGACGTGTTCACCTGGCACAAGGACGGTTCCAAGACCGTCTACAAGTAAGTCCATGCGCGGGCCGCCGGCCCGCGACGCCGGCGGAGCCACTAGCGGTTCCGCAGGAAACCGGGCCGGAAGCGACAGTCTTCCGGCCCGGTTTTTTTGTTCCTCCGACGAACCGGGAACCGGCGCGGCGCGTTCCGGTCGAACGCGCGCCCGCCGCATTTGCGTAGAATGCGGCGCCATCGACCTCACTTTTTCTGTCTGGACACCATGACCAAGGCCTTGTTAGTCGAAGACGATCCGAAACTATCGCGCCTGATTGCGCAGTTCCTGGAGCAGCACGGTTTCCATGTTGCCCAGGCCTACCGCGGCGATCACGCGGTGGAGGCATTCCGCAGGCATGACCCGGCCATCACCATCCTGGACTTGATGCTGCCTGGCCGCGATGGCCTGCAGGTGTGCCGCGATCTGCGCGCATTCTCGTCCGCGCCCATCCTGATGCTGACGGCCCGCGAGGACGACCTGGACCAGATCCTGGGCCTGGAGTCCGGCGCGGACGACTATGTCATCAAGCCCGTGGAGCCCCGTGTGCTGCTGGCGCGGGTGCGCGCGTTGCTGCGCCGGCATAGTCAGCTGGACGAGCCGCCGGAGCGCCTGGAGTTCGGCCCTCTGGTGATAGACCGTCGTACGCGCGCCGTGGTCCATGCAGGCTCCGAAGTGGACCTGACCACGATGGAGTTCGAGATGCTCTGGGCGCTGGCCAGCCAGGCCGGCCAGGTGCTGACCCGCGACGACCTGCTCAACGCGGTGCGCGGCATCGAATTCAACGGCCTGGACCGCAGCGTCGACGTCTGCGTAAGCAAGCTGCGGCGCAAGCTGGATGACGACCCGCGCGATCCGGCGCGCATCAAGACCGTGTGGGGCAAGGGCTATCTGTTCTCGCCCAAGGCGCACGAGGGCGGTGATGCTTAAGTTTGTCCTGCGGCTGTTCGTGGTGCTGGCGGTGGGCTTCGTCATTTCCAACGAAGTGGTGGACCGGTCCGCCAACTACTTCTTCGAACCCGTCAGCGATGCCTACACGCGCGAAGCGGTGCGTGGCCAGATCCACAGCCTGGTGCAGGAACTGAGCCGCGTACTGCCCGCCGAGCGCGAGGCGCACGTGCGCGACGCGCTGGCGCCGCACTACGGCCTGGCCCTCAGGGTGGTCGACGCCGACAGCTATGGCGCCACCAAGGACGAACGCGCCATGGTGGAGTCCGGCAGCTTCTTCGTGCGCGACAAGCAGCAGACCTTCGTGGCGGCGATTCCCGGTCCGGGCAGGCAATGGCTGGAGGTCAAGCTGCCGCCGGAACCATCCATCGCCCCCTGGCTGATGGCCGCGGTGTATTCCGCCCTGGGCCTGTTGCTGTGCGCCTTCATGCTGGTGTGGGCGCTGCCCATCTGGCGCGACCTGGAAGCGCTGAAGACCGCCGCCTTGCGCATGGGGCAGGGCGACCTGCAGGCCCGGGCGCGCCTGTCGCGCCATTCCAGCATCCGCAACCTGGGCGACACCTTCAACCAGATGTCCGACCGCATCAGCGCCTTGGTAGGCAACCAGCGCGACCTGACCAATGCCGTGTCGCACGAGTTGCGCACGCCGATCGCGCGTCTGTCGTTCGAACTGGACATGATGGACCGCGAGGACGACCCCGCCGCGCGCAGGCGATTGGTCGAGGAAATGAAGAGCGACGTGGCCGAGCTGGACGCCATGGCCTCGGAATTGCTGATGTACGCCCGCCTGGAGCACAAGGGCGACGGCGTGGCGTTGCAACCGCAGGACGCGCGCGGCTGGCTGGATTCGGTGGTGCAGCATGCCGGCTTCGAGGCCGGCGTGTCGGGCGTGCGCTGCGAAGTGGCGCTGTGCCAGGTGCCCGAGGTGCACCTGCACCAACGCTACATGACGCGTGCCTTGCTCAACCTGCTGCAGAACGCCATCCGGCATGCTGGCCGGCAGGTCCAGGTCAGCTTGATCAGTCCGGGCGCGCGCGAGTACGTGCTGATCGTGGACGACGACGGCCCCGGCATCCCGCCAGCCGACCGCGAGCGCATTTTCGAACCCTTCATCCGCCTGGACGAAAGCCGCGACCGCGGGACGGGCGGAGTCGGGCTGGGCCTGGCCATCGTGAGCCGGGTGGCTCGCTGGCACAACGGGACCGTGCAGGCGAGCGACAGCCCCCTGGGCGGCGCGCGTTTCGTGATTGCCTGGAAGACCGCCTGAAGGCTGGCGGCCGCGGCGCGGCACAACGTAAACAAACTTCACAATCCGCCGCCGCAATCTTCACAAACTCCATACAAAGCGGGAAAGATCGCGGGCAGGCGCCTGGATAGCATGACGGCAGTTCTCTTCAGAGGTCTTGCCGCTAGCCATGTTTTCCCTCAGCCGCCTGGTTGCCGTAGGTATGTTGCTGGTCGCCGCGGGCGGTTGCCAGGGCGTGCCTCCCGAAGCGCCGCCTCCGATCGCCCAGGGCGACTACAAGGCGGTGGTGGGTTATCTGGCCCAGCGCATCCCCTATGACATGGACGCTTCCGGCGTGCCGGGCCTGTCGATCGCCATCGTCGACGACCAGCGCGTGGTGTGGAGCACGGGCTTCGGCTACGCGGACCCGCTGCGCCACCGCAGCGCCACCAGCGACACGCTGTATCGCGTAGGGACCATCACCAAGATCGTCACGGCCGCGGGCGTGCTGCGCGCTGCCGACGACGGACGCCTGGCGCTGGACCAGCCCGCCTCGCAGGCGCTGCCCGATTGGGACATCCAACCGCGCCGCGGCGCCATGCAATGGCTGGGCACGCATCCCTTCACCGCCCGCAATCTGCTGGCGGTGCACCCTGGATCGTTGGAAGACACCATGGGACGCGCACGCGCGGACATGGCCTACGCCCTGTTGGGCGACATGGTCGCGCACGTGGCGAGCGAACCGTTCGACACCTACGTGCGCCGCACCATCCTGCAGCCGCTCAACATGCCGCGCGCCGGGTTCCATCCCGACCCGCGCATGCTCGAATTGCGCGCCTCGGGCTACCGTCGCGGCGCGCCCTGGACCGAGGCGCCCCAGCCCAACGAAGCGGCCGACGGCCTGTGGCTCAGCACCTCGGAGATGGCGCGCTTCTCCAGCATGCTGTTCGCCGACGGCGTCTACGAAGGGCGCCGGATACTCAATGCCGACTCGGCCCGCGCCGTGCTCGACATGGAAACGGTGGAAGGCGGCTTGGCGCTGGAGTGCCGCCTGGCCTTGTCCTGGCTGGCAGCGCCCTGTGGCGACGATATCGCCGGCACGCCATTGCGCCTGCATAGCGGCGCCACCGAAGCCTTCCATTCGCGCCTGGTGCTGGCTCCGCGCGACAAGCTCGCAGTGCTGGTCATGAGCAATTCCGACACGAGCGAGCCGTTGGTGGCCTCGGTGTCGACGATGGCGATGGCGCTGATGCGCCAGGCCAAGCAGGGCGCAATCGCCCAATAGATCGGGCCGTTCCCGGCTCCCCGGTTTTATCCCCCCTCAACCTCGTTTCTTGGAAGCTGTTATGAAGCGAAAAATCCGTTCCACCCTGTTTAAACGCGGCGCCGGCGTCGCGTGTCTGCTGGCTTTAGTCCCGGGACTGTCCCTGGCCGATGACGCTGCGAACAGTTCCGTCTACGGCCAGCGCGGGGCCAGCTCGCGCGGGTTGACGGTGGCGACCGGGGAGGGGCCGGCGGACGAATGGCTGTTCTACGGCACGCTGGGCGCAGGCTACGCGCCGCGCTACAGCGGCAGCGACGAGTACTCCGCGACGCCGATCTTCGGCGCAGGCGTGCGCAGTCCGGGCGGCTTCTTCCTCGGTACCGACCGCGGCCTCGGCTGGGAGACGCACGCGCTGAACAGCACATTCAGCTTCTATCTGCAGCCCAGCGCGGCGCGCAAGGACCACAAGAAGGGCTACCAGGGCTCGGACAAGTTGCGCGGCATGGGCGACATCAAGAGCCGTGCGCAGATCGGCATGGATGCCGAAACCACGCTGGGCCCGGTGACCCTGTCGGCCACGATCGCGCATGCCTTCAAGAAGGGCGATGACCGGGACGTGGGCAGCGCCTACACGATGTTCAACCTGGGAGCCAGCACCACCGTGTACGAAGGCAGCGCCGGAGCGATCTCGCTGGCCTTGTCCGGCACCTTCGGCGACGGCAACTACATGCGCACCTGGTATGGCGTGAGCGGCAAGCAGTCGGCGAACTCGGGCTATCGCAAGTACACGCCCAAGGGCGGCCTGGAAAGCGTGGGCCTGGGCGCGACGTGGACCGTGCCGCTCTCCAAGTCCTGGTCGTGGACGACGGCGGCGGAAGCCCGGCGCCTGTATGGCGACGCGGCGGACAGTCCCATCGTGCGAGACCGTGCGCAGTACTCCATCGGCACCATGATGACGTACTCGTATTGATCGGGGGAAAAGCCCGTTCCCGGACGGGAGCGGGCTAGGCGGAAGCGGGCGGGCATTGCCGCCGGCTTCCGGCCAGGGATGGTTTACAGGCCTTGCACGCGGCGGCCGCTGTCGGCCTCGAACCAATGCAGCGGATGGCGGCCGTCCGGGCCCAGGTTGACGCGGTCGCCGACCTTGGCCGAGGACTCGGACAGCTGGCGCGTGGTGCAACGCACGACCAGCATGTTCTTGCCGCAGCGGCTGTGGACCAGCTGTTCGGAGCCCAGCGTTTCGACCATTTCGACTTCGGCCGGCACGCCCTGGGTGTTCAGCAGCATGTGCTCGGGACGCATGCCCATGATGATCTTGCGGCCGCGCACCTGGGAGGGCACCTGCAGCGGCGAGATATCCAGCGCGACGCCGTCCAGTGTCTGCACCGTGCCGTCGCCGGCCACGTTCACTTCCATCAGGTTCATCGGCGGCGAACCGATGAAGCCGGCGACGAAGGTCGAGGCGGGCTTTTCGAATACTTCCATCGGCGAGCCGATCTGTTCAGGTACGCCCTGATACATGACGATCATGCGGTGGGCCAGCGTCATGGCTTCGACCTGGTCGTGGGTCACGTACAGGCTGGTGGTGCCCAGGCGGCGATGCAGCTTCATGATTTCCAGGCGCATCGCCACCCGCAGCTTGGCGTCCAGGTTCGACAGCGGTTCGTCGAACAGGAACACCTTGGGTTCGCGCACGATGGCGCGGCCCATGGCCACGCGCTGGCGCTGGCCGCCGGACAACGCGCGCGGGCGGCGGTCCAGCAGGTGGCCGAGTTCCAGGATCTGCGCGGCCACGTCCACGCGCTTCTTGATCTCGTCCTTGGAGAACTTGCGGATCTTCAAGCCGTAGGCCATGTTCTCGAACACGGTCATGTGCGGGTAGAGCGCGTAGTTCTGGAACACCATCGCGATGTCGCGCTCGGCGGGTTCCAGGTTGTTGACGACCTTGTCGTCGATGAGGATTTCGCCGCTGGTGACGGTTTCCAGGCCGGCGACCATGCGCATCAGCGTGGATTTGCCGCAGCCCGAGGGGCCGACGATGACGATGAATTCACCGTCCTTGACGTCCATGTCGATGCCATGGATGACCGGCACATTGCCGGCGTAGGTTTTCTTGACGTTACGGAAGCTGAGAGTAGCCATGAGTTATTCGTGTTCGGAGTCGTGTTCGGGTGGGCGAGGGCGGGCAGGGGGCACCTTTTCATCGCCGAGCCGTCTCAAGATGAAAACGCCCCCCTGGGGGGCAGCAAGCCGAAGGCGCGGCGTGGGGGTCATTTTTCAGTGTCGACCAGACCCTTGACGAACCATTTCTGCATCAGGATGACGACCAGCGCCGGCGGAATCATCGCGAGCATGGCGGTGGCCATGGTGATGTTCCATTCGGTCACGCTGTCGCCGCCGCTGATCATCCGCTTGATGCCGATGACGACGGGGTACATGTCTTCCTGCGTGGTGACCAGCAGCGGCCACAGGTATTGGTTCCAGCCGTAGATGAACTGGATCACGAACAGCGCGGCGATGCTGGTCTTGGACAAGGGCAGCAGCACGTCGCGGAAGAAGCGCACCGGACCCGCGCCGTCGATGCGCGCGGCCTCGATCAGCTCGTCAGGCACCGTCAGGAAGAACTGGCGGAAAAGGAAGGTCGCGGTCGCCGAGGCGATCAGCGGCAGGGTCAGGCCGGCGTAGCTGTTGAGCAGGCCGAGGTCGGCCACGACCTTGTAGGTGGGCGCGATGCGGACTTCGACGGGCAGCATCAGCGTGACGAAGATCATCCAGAAGAAGAACATGCGGCCGGGGAAGCGGAAGTACACCACCGCGAAGGCCGACAGCAGCGAGATGGCGATCTTGCCGATGGAAATCGCCAGCGCCATGATCAGGCTGACGTACATCATGCGGCCCACGGGCGCGCCCGACGAACCGCCGGACGAGCCGCCGAACAGCGCCTGCATGTAGTTGTCGACGAAATGCTTGCCGGGGATGAGGGACATCGGCGCGGACGCCACTTCCTGCGCGGTCTGGGTGGACGCGACGAAAGTGACATAGAGCGGAAATGCCACCATCGCCACGCCGCAAAGCAGGATGACGTGGGCCAGAATATCCAGCCAGGGACGGCGTTCAACCATTGTTTATAGCCTCGGACAAAATCAATACTGCACTTTGCGGTCGACGTAGCGGAACTGCACGACCGTCAAGGCAATCACAATGAACATCAGCACCACCGACTGCGCCGCGGACGAACCGAGGTCCAGGCCGCGGAAGCCGTCGCTGTACACCTTGTAGACCAGGATGGAGGTCGACGTGCCCGGACCGCCCTGCGTGGTCGTGTCCACCACGGCGAAGGTGTCGAAGAAGGCATAGATGATGTTGACCACCAGCAGGAAGAACGTGGTGGGCGAGAGCAGCGGGAACACGATGCTCCAGAAGCGGCGCGACGGGCTGGCGCCGTCGATCGCGGCGGCTTCGATGAGCGAGCGCGGAATCGATTGCAGGCCGGCCAGGAAGAACAGGAAGTTGTACGACACCTGCTTCCATACCGCGGCGATCAGCACCAGGGTCATGGCCTGGTTGCCGTCCAGGCGCGGATTCCAGTCGACGCCGGCATGGCGCAGGGCCACGGCCAGGATGCCGACGGAAGGCGAAAACAGGAACAGCCACAGCACGCCGACGACGGCGGGCGCCACGGCATAGGGCCAGATCAGCAGTGTCTTGTAGAGCCCGGCGCCGCGGATGACGCGATCTGCCATGACGGCCAGCAGCAAGGACACGCCCAGCCCGACCACCGCCACGAGGATCGAGAACACGGCGGTGACGCGGAAGGAATCCAGGTAGGCCTGTTGCGAGAACAGTTCCATGAAGTTGTCCAGCCCGACGAACTCGGAGGACAAGCCGAATGCATCTTCCAGCCGCAGCGATTGCCACATGGCCTGGCCGGCCGGCAGGAAGAAGAAGACCACGGTAATGATGATCTGCGGCAGGAGCAGCAGATAGGGCAAGGTCTTGTGCCCGAATACAACACGTTTTTCCATAGGGGGAACCCAAGGTACAGAAAAGCGGCGGTTGGAGTAACCGCCGCCTGAAACCGCCTTCGTAAAATGCGACAGGCTTAAAGCCCTAAAAACCCCAGGGCCTTAAGCCTTGTACTGCCTGGTGCAAAACAGCCCAAGTCCTTGTTACGGCATGGAAAATACCGATTGACAGGACTGGGCTGACGTCGCGGAAGGGCGTTACTTTACACTCTTCTCGAATTTTTCCAGCAGTTCGTTGCCGCGCTTGACGATGTTGTCGGCGCCGTCCTTGGCGCTGACCTTGCCCGAAACGATGCGTTCGATTTCGGCGTCTTCGATTTCACGGATCTGCGGCAGGAAGCCCAGGCGCAGGCCGCGCGATTGCGCGGTGGTTTCGACGTTCAGCTGCTTGACGCCGACTTCGGTGCCCGGGTTCTTGTCGTAGAAGCCGTCCTTCTTGGTCAGCTCGTAAGCGGCCTTGGTGACAGGCACGTAGCCGGTCTGCTGGTGCCAGCGGGCGGCGATTTCCGGGCTGGCCAGGAACTTGAAGAACGCGGTCACGCCCTTGTAGGTTTCCGGCTTCTTGTTGGCGAAGACCCACAGCGAAGCGCCGCCGATGATGGTGTTCTGCGGCGCGCCTTGCACGTCGGCGTAGTAGGGCAGGGTCGAGGTGCCGAATTCGAACTTGGCGTTCTTGGCGATGTTGGCGCGCAGGCCGGACGAGCCGGTGATCATGGCGCACTTGCCGCTGATGAACAGCGAGTTCGGCTCGTCGCCGCGGCCGCCGTACATGAAGATGCCTTCCTTGCCCAGCTTGGCCAGGTTTTCCAGGTGGCGCACGTGCAGCGGGGTGTTGATGGCGATGCGGGCGTCCAGGCCGCCGAAACCGTTGTCCTTGGTGGCGTACGGCACGTTATGCCAGGCCGAGAACGTTTCCAGCTGGACCCACGACGGCCAGGAGGTGGTGTAGCCGCATTCCTGGCCGGCGGCCTTCAGCTTCTGGCCGGCGGCAGCCAGCTCTTCCCAGGTCTTGGGCGGCTTGTCGGCGTCCAGGCCGGCCTTCTTGAAGGCGTCCTTGTTGTAGTAGAACACCACGGTCGAGCTGTTGAAGGGCATCGACACCAGCTTGCCGTCGGCCGACGAGTAGTAGCCGGCCACGGCGCCGATGAATTCCTTCGGATCGATCGGGTTGCCGACTTCTTCCGACATCTGCTGGACCGGCTTGATGGCGCCCTTGGCGTACATCATGGTGGCGGTGCCGACTTCGAACACCTGGAGGATGTCCGGGGCGTTGCCGGCGCGGAACGCGGCGATGCCGGCGTTCATGGATTCACCGTAGTTGCCCTTGTAGACTGCCTTGACTTGGTAGTCGGGGTTCTTTTTGTTGAATTCGTCGACCAGGCCGTTCACGCGGTCGCCCAGCGCGCCTTCCATCGAGTGCCAGAATTGGATCTCGGTGGCGGCATGCGCGGAGGCGCCTGCGAAAGCCGTCATGATGGCGGCAAAGGTTAAGGCAATACGGTGGGATCGCATAGAGAGGTTCCTCCAGTTGGGCGTGACGCGACCGGGTTGTCCGGGCGCAGAAAACACGACACCTTATGAATTGTTTGTGACAAAACCGTGACTTTCACATCACTCCAAACGCCTGTCAAATTGCGCGTTTTAGGCGCGAACGAACATTTTTCTTTTTTTTCCCAACGAGAACTCCCGTTTACAATCGGCCCCTATGAAAAACGAACTTTCGATTGCGTTCATCGGTGGCGGCAATATGGCCGCTGCGCTGGCCTCCGGCCTGGCCGGCAAAGTATGCGCCGCCGGCAACATACATGTCATTGACATAAACCAGGATTCGCATGCCGCCTGGCAGGCTCGCGGCATGACCACCGCGACGGCTCCGGGCGAGGCCCTGGCGCGGTGCCGGGTCTGGGTGTTCGCTGTCAAGCCACAGAACATGAAGGACGTTGTGGCTTCCACGCGTCAATGGTTGCGTGAAGACACTTTGGTGGTAAGCGTGGCGGCCGGCATCCGTGCCGATACGCTGGCCGCCTGGCTAGGCACGCCCGACGCGCCGTTCAAGCGCCTGGTGCGCTGCATGCCGAACACGCCGGCCCTGGTGGGCGCCGGCATCACCGGCCTGGCGGCCCTGGATGGGGTGGACGCAGCCGACCGCGACCTGGCGGCCCGATTGCTGTCCAGCGTGGGCGACGTGGTGTGGGTCGCCGACGACGCCGCGCTCGATGGCGTGACCGCGTTGTCGGGCAGCGGCCCGGCGTATGTGTTCCTGTTCCTGGAAGCGCTGGTGGCCGGCGGGCAGAAGGTCGGCCTGACGGCCGAGCAAGCCAAGCAATTGGCGTTGGGCACGCTGGCTGGGGCGACGCGCCTTGCCGCCGAGTCTTCTGAACCGCTGGCCACGCTGCGCGAACGTGTGACGTCCAAGGGCGGCACCACGGCCGCGGCGCTCAATGCGTTCGGCGCGGCCGGGTTTGCCGGCATCGTCGAAGACGCCATGGCGGCCGCCGCCCAACGCTCGCGCGAGCTGGCGGAGGAGTTCGGCAAATGACGGCCGCGGACGGGAGCGCGGGCTCCCGGCGCTTTGCGCTCATGAGCCGGCCGCAATTCGCCATCGCCGTGCTGTGCATGCTGGTGGTGGTGGTCGGTTCGAACATCCTGGTGCAGGTGCCGCTGAATGACTGGCTGACCTGGGGCGGGCTGTCCTATCCGGTCGCCTTCCTGGTCACGGACGTGCTGAATCGCCGTTTCGGCCCGGCGGCCGCGCGCCGAGTGGTCTGGTTCGGTTTTGCCGCCGCCCTGGTCGTGTCGGTATGGGTGGCCTCGCCGCGCATCGCGCTGGCTTCGGGCCTGGCCTATATCTGCGCGCAACTGGTCGACATCCAGGTGTTCGACCGATTGCGCGACCAGCGCTGGTGGCGCGCGCCCTTGGTGTCGGGCGTGCTTGGCGCCATCCTGGACACGGCCGTGTTCTTCAGCGTGGCTTTCGCGGCTACCGGCGCGCCCTGGATGACCTGGATGATGGGCGACCTGGCGATCAAGCTCGCGGTCAATATCAGCATGCTGGCGCCTTTCCGGGCGCTGATGTGGAATCTGGCCAAGCCGGCCAATGCCTGAGCATGCGGCGGGGCGCCTGTGGTCTTCAGGCCGCCCCGGGCTTTAATCCAGTGAATAACTACGCACGTTAATTATTATTCGTAAGTCCTGCGTAA
This sequence comes from Achromobacter sp. PD1, assembly GCF_048541815.1. Lineage (NCBI taxonomy): Bacteria > Pseudomonadati > Pseudomonadota > Betaproteobacteria > Burkholderiales > Alcaligenaceae > Achromobacter > Achromobacter sp. PD1. The sequence goes on along the minus strand of NZ_CP183349.1, from coordinate 2,622,130 downwards.
GCACTGTATTTAAATGCGTCCTTAAACAGCGTATTAATCGGCGGCTATATATATCCCAAAGCACAATTCCGGATGGCGCGCCAGATGATAAATACGATTTTCTTGCGGATTCTCCAACGATTTCATGGGTTTGCCCCGGCTATCCGTCACGATTAAAGGTGCGCGCCAAAATATTGGGGATTACACGCAGTGACAGTATGGCGGCTTGCTTCCAGAATACCGGCCACACCGTGTTTTTGCCCAAGAAGCCGGCGACGGGCGACGAGGATTAACGGATTACCCAACCGATAAACCGCGTCGGACAGAGCCGCTCAAAACCTCGCTGGAGAACTCCGCATGAAGTTTCTGAATCGCCTTACCCCGGTAGCCATGGCGCTTGGGGCACTTGCCTTGGCTGGCGCCGCGCACGCCGCCGACACGATCAAGATCGGCATTCCCCAGCCCATGACCGGCCCCAATACGCAATACGGCGACCAGATCCAGGCCGGCGCATTGACCGCGATCGAGACCATCAACGCCAAGGGCGGCGTCAAGGGCAAGAAGCTCGAACCCATCCTCATCGATGACGGCTGCGAACCCAAGCAGGCCGTGCCGGCCGCCAACCGCGTGGTCAACTCCGGCGCCAAGTTCGCCGTGGCCCACGCGTGCTCGGGCGTGACCGTGGCTGCCGTCAAGGTCTACGAGGAAGAGGGCATCGTCGGCATCACCCCGGGCGCGACCTCGCCGCTGGTCACCGACACGATCAAGCCGCATTACTTCTTCCGCACCATCGGCCGCGACGACCAGCAAGGTCCGTACGCCGCCAACTACATCGCCAAGACCCTGAAGCCCAAGAAGGTCGCCGTGCTGCATGACAAGCAGACCTACGGTTCGGGCGTGGCCACCCAGGTCCGCGATTCGCTGGGCAAGGAAGGCGTGAACGTCGCCATGTTCGAAGGCATCAACGTCGGCGACAGCGATTACTCGGCCATCATCACCAAGCTCAAGTCGGCTGGCGTGGACCTCGTCTATTTCGGCGGCTACCACCCCGAGCTGGGTCTGTTGCTGCGCCAATCGCGTGAACAAGGCCTGAAGGTCCAGTTCATGGGTCCGGAAGGCACCGCCAACCAGGATCTGGTGGCGATCGCCGGCCCGGCCATCGACGGCCTGCTGGTCACGCTGCCGGCCGACTTCACCAAGCTGCCCGGCAACGAGAGCATCGTGAAGGCCTTCAAGGACGCCAAGCGCGATCCGGACGGCGCCTTCCAGATGCCGGCGTACGCCGCCGTGCAGATCCTGGCCGACAGCATCAACGCGGTGGGCGAAGACCCCGCCAAGGTGGCCGACTATATGCACAAGACCACTTTCAACACCGGCATCGGCAAGGTCGAGTACGACGCCAAGGGCGACCTGAAGAACTTCGAGTTCGCCGTCTATAAATGGGATAAGGACGGCAAGAAGACCCAGCTGTAAACTCGCGATCCCGCCGGCGTCGCCGGCGTGTAGGGCCTGTCGTCCTCGTTCTGCCGTAATCCGCGTAGCGATGCGCCAAAAGCGCTGTGCGGCCGGCGGGCGCAGATGCCAGGCCCTTATAAAATACGCCCAGGTTTCCGGCTCCGGGTCTCTCCACCGGGGCCGGAACCATTTGGAGCAAGAGAAATAATGTCTGACCTCATACCCCAACTTACCCAGCAATTCTTCAACGGATTGTCTCTGGGCGCGATCTATGCGTTGATTGCCATCGGCTACACAATGGTCTACGGCATCATCGGTATGATCAACTTCGCTCACGGCGAAATCTATATGATCGGCGCCTATGTCGGCCTGGTCACCTTGACGGCCATCGGCACCAATAGCGGCTTGCCGATACCGTTCATCATCGCCGCCATGTTGGTCGTGGCCATCGTGGTCACGGGCATCTACGGCTTCAGCGTCGAGCGCGTCGCCTACAGGCCGGTGCGCGGCAGTCCCCGCCTGGTGGCGCTGATCTCGGCCATCGGCATGTCGATCTTCCTGCAGAACTGGGTGGCCCTGGGCCAGGGCGCGCGCGACATGGCCGTGCCATCGCTGGTGTCGGGCGCCGTGCAGTTCCACATGGGCTCCGACTTCGACGTGACGGTGCCGTATTCGCGCATCATGATCATCGTGGTCACGGTGGTGCTGATGATCGGGCTGACGCTGTTCATCAAGTATTCCCGCATGGGCCGCGCCTCGCGCGCCTGCTCGCAGGACATGCACATGGCGAACCTGCTGGGCATCGACACCAACCGCGTGATCTCGTTCACCTTCGTGATGGGCGCGATCCTGGCGGCGGTGGGCGGCGTGCTGATCGCCATCACCATCGGCAAGCTCAATCCCTTCATCGGCTTCCTGGCCGGCATCAAGGCCTTTACCGCGGCAGTGCTGGGCGGCATCGGCAGCATCCCCGGCGCCATGCTGGGCGGCGTGCTGCTCGGGCTGGCCGAGACCTTCGCGGCTGCCTACATCTCCTCACAGTACAAGGACATCGTGGCGTTTTCGCTGCTGATCCTGATCCTGCTGTTCCGTCCCACCGGGCTGTTGGGCAAACCTGAGGTGGAAAAAGTCTGATGTCGAACAACAATCTGAAAAACGCCACGATGGCGGCCGTGCTGACGGCTGTCATCGTCACCCCCGTCTTCGGCCTGCAGTTGATCCGCCAGGGCGCCCGCACCACGATGGAATCGAACTGGTCGCTGGTGGCGATTGCCGCCGCGATCGTGTTCGTGTTCCAGCTGCTGCGCCCCTGGATCGCCAAGCCGTTCCAGAAGCTCAAGACGAGCCTGCCGACCTTGCCGGCGGCGCCTGTCAAGACCCACAAGCCGCTCGCGTTGTTGCTGTTGGCGATAGCGGTGGTGTGGCCGTTCTTCGCCGGACGCAGTTCGGTGGACATCGCCACGCTGGTGCTGATCTACGTGATGCTGGGCCTGGGCCTGAACATCGTCGTGGGTTTCGCCGGCCTGCTGGATCTGGGCTTCGTGGGCTTCTACGCCGTCGGCGCCTATACCTACGCCTTGCTGTACCACTGGGGCGGCTGGAGCTTCTGGGAAGCGCTGCCGTTCTCGGGCGCCATGGCCGCGCTGTTCGGCTTCATTCTGGGCTTTCCGGTATTGCGATTGCGCGGCGACTACCTCGCCATCGTGACGCTGGGCTTCGGTGAAATGATCCGCCTCTTGCTGATCAACCTGAACACGCTGACCGGCGGTCCGGACGGCATCTCGGGCATCCCCAAGCCGACGGTGTTTGGCCTGGAAATGACGCGCCGCGCCAGCACGGAAGGCGGCACCACGTTCCATGAATTCATGGGCTGGAACTTCCAGAACCAGGACATGGTGGTGTACCTGTACCTGATGGCGCTGCTGTTGGCGCTGGTCACGCTGTTCGTGTCGACGCGGCTGATCCGGATGCCGGTCGGCCGGGCCTGGGAAGCGCTGCGCGAGGACGAGATCGCCTGCCGTTCGCTGGGGCTGAATCCCACGCGGATCAAGCTGTCCGCGTTCACGCTGGGCGCCATGTTCGCCGGTTTCGGCGGCGCGTTCTTCGCGGCGCGCCAGGGCATGGTGAATCCGGAGTCCTTCACCTTCATCGAATCCGCGCTGATCCTGGCCATCGTGGTGCTGGGCGGCATGGGCTCGCAGGTGGGCGTGATCCTGGCCGCGGTGCTGCTGACGGTGTTGCCGGAAGTGGCGCGCGAGTTCGCCGAGTACCGGATGCTGATGTTCGGCCTGGTGATGGTATTGATGATGATGTGGCGTCCGCAGGGGTTGTTGCCCATGAAGCGTCCCCATGTGGAGTTGGCTAAATGAGCGAGGCATTGCTGAAAGTATCCGGACTCACCATGCGGTTCGGCGGCCTGCTGGCCGTGGACAGCGTGGCGTTCGAAGTCAAATCCGACGAGGTGTTCGCCATCATCGGCCCCAATGGGGCAGGCAAGACCACCGTGTTCAACTGCGTGGGCGGCTTCTATGCGCCGACGGCGGGCGACATCACCATGGACGGCAAGGCCATCACCGGTTTGCCCAGCCACAAGGTGGCGCGCCACGGGCTGGTGCGCACCTTCCAGAACGTGCGCCTGTTCAAGCAGCTGACCGTGCTGGAGAACCTGCTGGTCGCGCAGCACACGCAGGTGGAGTCGCGGCTCTTGCCGGGCCTGCTCAAGCTCAAGTCCTATCGCCAATCCGAGACCGACGCGCTGGCGCGCGCCGCGCAATGGCTGGATTTCATGGGTTTGCGCGAGTTCGCCAACCGCGAGGCGGGCAACCTGGCCTACGGCCACCAGCGCCGCCTGGAGATCGCGCGCTGCATGATCACCAAGCCGCGTCTGCTGATGCTGGACGAACCGGCGGCGGGCCTGAATCCTCAGGAAAAGCGCGATCTGCAGTCGCTGATCGACCAGCTGCGGCGCGAGTTCGGCGTCGCGGTGCTGCTGATCGAGCACGACATGAGCCTGATCATGGGCATCTCCGACCGCATCCTGGTCATGGAGCACGGCAAGCCCATCACTACCGGCACCCCCGAGCAGGTGCGCAACGACGAGCGCGTCATCAAGGCGTACCTGGGGGAAGAGTAATGCTTAAGCTGGATAACATTCATACCTACTACGGCGCCATCCAGGCGTTGAACGGGGTGTCGGTGGAGGTCAACAAGGGCGAGATCGTCACGCTGATCGGCGCCAACGGCGCGGGCAAGACGACGCTGCTGATGACCGTCTGCGGCAACCCCCGCGCCAAGGAAGGCACGATCACGTTCGAGGGCGAGGACATCACCCACAAGGACACGCACCACATCATGCGCAATGGCATCGCCATTTCGCCGGAGGGGCGGCGGGTCTTCAAGGACCTGACCGTGGCCGAGAACCTGATGATGGGCGGCTTCTTCGCCAAGCGCGAGGAGATCCAGGCGGGCATCGACCACGTGTACGGGCTGTTTCCGCGCTTGAAAGAGCGCGCCAGCCAGCGCGCCGGCCTGATGTCGGGCGGCGAGCAGCAGATGCTGGCCATCGGCCGCGCCCTGATGACGCGTCCGCGCCTGTTGCTGCTGGACGAGCCGACGCTGGGCCTGGCCCCGCTGGTGATCGCCCAGATCTTCGACATCATCCGCGAGATCCGCGAGCAGGGCGTGACGGTGTTTCTGGTCGAACAGAACGCCAACAAGGCGCTGGGCGTGGCCGACCGCGGCTATGTGCTGGAAAACGGGCGCGTGGTGTTGCAGGACACCGGCGCCAATCTGCTGGTCAACGATCAGGTGCGCAAGGCGTATCTGGGCGGCTGATTGCGATTCCCCGCGAAGGGAAATTGGGGCGCATCGGAAGATGCGCCTTTTTTTTCGCCTGCTTGGCGCGGGGAAGGAGTAGCGGGCTCAGGCCGCCAGCAGTTGTTCGGCCTGGTAGTGCGCGATTGCGGCTCGCGCCAGCGCGTCGATGGAGTCGGTCAGCGTCACGCCCAGGCTGGGGCGCAGCGCGTGCGGCACGGCCAGCGGCAGTTCGGTGCAGCCGAGCACCACGGCGTCCGCGCCGCGCGCCTTGAGGCGGGCGATGCATTCGGCGGCCGGCGCGTAGGCGTCCTCCAGGCGGTTGGCCTTGACCGCGCGGATCGAGCCCATGCAGTAACGCTCGACTTCGTCGTCGTCGGGCACGATGCACTCGTAGCCTTGCGCTTCCAGATGCCGCTGGTAAAGGCCCAGCTTGAGCGTGGCCGCGGTGCCCATCAGGCCGATGCGGCCGGCGGGCAGGCCCAGGCGGCGCAGGTCGTCGATGACGGCCTGGATGATGTGCAGCACGGGCAGGTCGGTGGACGCGGCGATCTGGTCGTACCAGAGGTGGGCCGTGTTGCACGGAATGGCGATGAGCTGCGCGCCGGCGTTCTGCAAAAAGCGCACGCCTTCCTGCATGTAGGGCAGGGGATTCTCGCCGCCGGCCATGTAGGCGCTGGAACGGTCGGGAATGCGGGGGTCGTTGCGCAGCAGCGTGGGGATGTGCTGCTGGTCGATCGCGGCGGGCGTCAATGCCGCCAGGCGCAGGGCAAAGGCGGCGCCCGCCATGGGGCCCATGCCGCCCAATACACCCAGGTAACAACCCTGGGAATAGCTGTTCACGTTATTTACTCCGAGGTAATGCCGTCCCGGGCGTCAAGACCTGGCCCGGGCGTTCGGCGCTGGTTCGTTCCCCGTCCCAGACCTGCCTGCCATTGACCCAAACTGCTTGGATGCCCTGGCTTGCCTGAATGGGAGCTGAAAAAGTGGCCACATCTGTCACCGTGGCGGGATTGAACAGCACCAGATCAGCATGATACCCCTCCCGCAACAGGCCGCGCTCGGCGATGCCGTATTGGTCCGCGGCGAGGCCGGTCATTTTGTGGATGGCCGTTTCCAGCGTCAGCAGGCGCTGTTCGCGCACCATGGCGCGCAGCACGTTGGTGAAGGTGCCCCATTGGCGGGGGTGCGGATGCGGATCGAAGGGCAGGCCGTCCGACCCCACCATGGTCAGCGGATGCGAGAAAATGCGGCCGACGTCGGCCGGGTCCATCAGGAAGTAGATGGCGCCGGCAGGCGCGAGGCGTGCGACAGCGGCTTCGTCGTCCAGGCCCAGTTCCGCCATGACTTCGCTGAAGTCGCTGCCGGTGGCTTCGGGGTAGCCCTTGGACCAGGTGATCATGGTGCGGCTGGCCAGCCGCGCGCGGTCCAGCCGCAGCATGGTGGAGGTGGCGGGGTAGGGATGGCAATCCAGGCACACCGCCTGGGTGGCGGCGGCGCGGCTGATCAGGTCCAGGGTTTCGCGGCTGCGGCCGTGGTTGCGCTCGCCGGCCAGCTTGTGGTGCGAGAACACCACGCGGCAGTCGAGTTCGCGGCCGATCAGCAGCGCTTCTTCCATGGCCGGCACGATGTGGTCTGCCTCGTCGCGCAGATGGGTGGCGTAGACGCCGGGACGGCCGCGCAGCGGCGCGCAGACGTCGATGATCTCGTCGGTGGGCGCGGCGCTGGCCGGCGGATAGAAGGTGCCGGTGGATACGCCGAAGGCGCCCGCGTCCAGCGCCTCTTGCAGCAGCGCGCGCATCGCGGCGCGTTCGTCCGCGTCGGCGGCGCGCGAGGTGTCGTCCATGACCGCCACGCGCAACGTGGTGTGGCCGACCAGCGGGGCCACGTTGACAGCGGCGGGCGTGGCGCGCAGCGCGTCCATCCAGGCGCGGAAACTGCTGAAACGGAACAGTTCGGCCGGACCCAGCAGGTCCAGCGGCTGCGGGATGGCGGTCCCGGCCAAGGGGGCCAGGCTGATGCCGCAATTGCCGGTGACCACGGTGGTGATGCCCTGTGAGACCTTGGGCAGCATGTCCGGATGCGCTAGCAGGTAGCCGTCGTCGTGGGTGTGGGAGTCGATGAATCCGGGCGCCAGGGCCAGGCCGCCGGCGTCGATGACCGGCACGCCAGCGGGGTGGGCGAAGTTGCCCACCGCCGCGATGCGGCCGTCATGCACCGCCAGGTCGCCCTGTCGGGCGGGTCCGCCGGTGCCGTCGACGAGCGTGGCGCCCGCCACGATGAAGTCTGCTTGCAGCATGCGCGCGCTCATGTTCAGTCGAGTTTCTCGATGCCGGCGCCGTCGATGATCCGTTGCCACTTGGCGGTTTCGCGGTCGATCAGCTGCTTGAAGTCGGCGGGCGAGCCGCTGGCCGGCTCGGCGCCCAGCGTGGCCAGGCCCGTGCGGACTTCAGGCGCCTGCAGCGCCTTCTGGATGGCGGCGTTCAGGGTTGCCACCACTTCCGGCGGCGTGCCCTTGGGCGCCACCACGCCGCCCCAGGCCACGGTTTCGTAGCCCTTCAGGCCAGCTTCGTCCAGAGTGGGCACGTCGGGCATCAGGGTCAGGCGCTTCAGGCTGCTTACGCCGATGGCGCGGACCTTGCCGCTCTTGACCAGCGGGGTCGCTTCCGAGGTGTTGACGAACAGGTAGTCCAGGCGGCCGCCCAGCAGGTCCTGGATGGCGGCGGGGCCGCCGTTGTACGGGATGAACATGACGTTGACCTTTGCCATGCTCTTGAAGAGTTCGCCGCCCATGTGGCCGGTGGTGCCCACGCCCGAAGCGCCGTAGGACAGGCGGCCGGGTTCCTTGCGGGCGCGGTCGATCAGGTCCTGCACGCTCTTGATCGGCGAGTCGGCCGGCACGATCAGCGCGTTGTACAGGTCGAACAGATGGGCCACGGGCGTCAGGTCCGCGTCCACGTCGTAGGGCAGGCGCTTGAACAGGGAACGGTTCACGGCCAGCGTGTTGATGTTGCCGTAGCCGACGGTGTAGCCGTCGGGCGCGGCGCGCTTGACCAGGGCGATGCCGATGTTGCCGGCGGCGCCGGGGCGGTTCTCGACCACCACCGTGGCGCCGGTGTCGCGCGCCAGCTGGGTCGTGATCAGGCGCGACAGCACGTCGGGCGAGCCGCCGGCGGCCGACGGCACCACGAAGGTGATGGGCTTGTCCGGATAGGCGCCGGCGGTGGCGCCGGCCGACATGGCGGCGCCGAGCGCCAGCGCGGAAAGGCCGCGGAAGAGTTTGCTGCGCATGGTGGATTCCCCTTGATTTTGTGGTGTTGAGGCCGGCAGGTTACACCCCGCATCCGCGCGCGCCCTCATCGAAAAATGTCGAAAACCTATAATCGGGCGTTATCGGTTTGGTGCTGATTTGCCAGGGGAAGAAATGGATGAGCATGCCTACGCGGACGAGGTCGGACCCACCGCCGGACGGCCTTTGAACCTGCGCCAGATCGAGGTGTTCCGCGCCATCATGATGGCTGGATCGATCAGCGGCGCGGGCCGCATGCTGCATGTCTCGCAACCGGCCGTCAGCCGCGTGCTGGCGCTGACCGAGAGCCGCTTGGGCTACAAGCTGTTCGAACGCGTGAAGAGCCGGCTGTCGCCGACGGCCGAGGCGCGCCGGCTATACGCGGAAGTGGAGCAGGTCTACGGCGGCATCCAGCGCGTGAACGACCTGGCTGCCAGCCTGGGCCAGTCGGGCGCGGGCATGCTGAAGATCGTCGCCAGCGCCAGTTTCGGGCAGCGCCTCATTCCGATGGCGCTGGATCGCTTCCGCGGCCGCAATGCGGATGCGCGCGTCGACTATCGCAGCGTGACCTTTGACGAGCTGGCCGCGTATTTTCTATCGGGCCAGGCGGACATAGGCATCTCCATGCAGCCCCCCGATCATCCCAATCTGCGGTCCGTGCGCCTGGCGCGGGTGCCTATCGTCTGCGCGCTGCCTGCCGGCCACCCGTTGGCGGCGCGCGAGGTGGTGCGGCCGGAGGATTTCTCCTCCGCGGCCTGGATCGGCTATCCCCGCGGCACGCCGCTCGCGCGTGCGCTCAAGCCCTTCTTCGGCGAGGGGCCGGCCTGCGCGGCGGCGGTGGAGGTGCATTCGCCCGTGACCGCCTGTTCTTTCGTGCAACAGGGCTTGGGGCCGGCGCTGGTGGACGCCTGGTGCGTGACGCCGGATCAGGCCGCGCACATGGTCTTGCGCCCGATATTGCCGCAGGCCAGCGTGGATATCTGGGCCACGCATTCGAATCTGAGCGCGCCGCCCTTGCTGGCGCGGCGCTTTCTGGCGGCAGTGAAGAAGACGCTGGAAGAGGGCGCGCCGCGCGAACTGGCGCCCGGCGCTTCCAGCTGAGGGCTTGCGGCTGGCGGCGCAAGCCCCGCCGAGGCCTTACAGGCCTTCGGCCTTGAGCGCGGCCTGGACGCCCTTGTCGGCTTCCATGCGCTTGAAGAACGCGGCCAGGTTGTCCAGGCCCGACAGGTTCACTTCCTTGGCGTGCGCCCAGCGCAGCACCACGTACAGGTAGGCGTCGGCGATGGAAGGCTTGTCGCCCGTCAGGTAGGACTTGCCGGCGAGCTGCCCGTCCAGCTGCGCGAACAGCTTGGTCAGCAGCGCGGAAGCCGAGGCGGCCAGCTCCTTCTGCGCGCCTTCGTCGCCGACGAAACGCGACGCGCCGAAGATCATCGAGAAGGTCTTGTGGATGTCCGAGTTGATAAAACCGAGCCAGCGGCGCACTTCGGCGCGCGAGCGCGGCGAGCCGTCGCCCAGCAGCTGCAGTTCCGGCGCGTGTTCAGCCAGGTATTCGAGGATCGCCGCGTTCTGCGTGACGGTCCAGCCGTCGTGCGCCAGGGCGGGCACGGCGCCCAGCGGGTTGACCTTCAGGAACTCCGGACCCTTGAGCTCGTCGCGGCTCAGCTTGTGCGTTTCATAGGGTTTGCCGATCCATTCCAGAACGATGTGGGAAGCGAGCGAGCACGCGCCGGGCATGTAGTACAGTTTCATCAGATGGGGTCTCCTGAGAGCAAGGACGGGGATCTCCGTTCCTGGCCGATATGGTACGCCACCCGTTGCCGGAGATGCCCATGCCGTCACGTCCCGCCGCAATCGCGCGCGCGCTGTTCCTGTCGTTCTCCTTGTGCTTGGCGCTGCCCGCGTCCGCGCAGCCGGGGCCCGAACCCGCATCGGTCCCGGCCCGTGTCACGGCCGTGGTGGGCGGGCTCAATCATCCTTGGGCCATGGCTTTTCTGCCCGAAGGCGGCGTGCTCATTACCGAGCGTCCCGGCAACCTCAGGCTGCTGCGCATCCCGGGCGGATTGTCCAAGCCGCTGGCCGGCGTGCCCAAGGTCGCGGCGCAGGGCCAGGGCGGCCTGCTGGACGTGGCGCTGTCGCCGGACTTCGCGCGGGACCGCTATGTCTACCTGTCCTATGCCGAGGCCGACGGTTCGAAGAGCGGCACCGCCGTGGGCCGCGGCAAGCTGTCCGCCGACGGTACTGCGCTGGAGGATTTCCGCGTGCTGTTCCGCCAGCAACCGAAGCTGTCGTCGGGCCTGCACTACGGATCGCGGCTGGTGTTCGACGGCAAGGGCTATCTGTACATCTCGCTGGGCGAGAACAACCAGCGGCCCACGGCGCAGGACCTGGACAAGCTGCAAGGCAAGGTGGTGCGGTTGAAGGCCGACGGCTCGGTGCCGCCCGACAATCCCTTCGTCGGCCAGGCCGGCGCGCGGCCCGAGATCTGGTCCTACGGGCATCGCAATCCGCAGGGCATGGCGCTCAATCCCTGGAGCGGCCAGCTCTGGGAGAACGAACACGGGCCGCGCGGCGGAGACGAGATCAATCTGGTCCAGCGCGGCAAGAACTACGGCTGGCCGCTGGCTACCCACGGCATCAACTATTCGGGCCAGCCCATCCCCGAAGCCAAGGGCGCCGACCTGCCCGGCATGGAGCCGCCGCTATACTGGTGGCCGAAGTCGCCGGCCATCAGCGGCATGGCTTTCTATAGCGCCGACCGGTTTCCCGCCTGGCGCAATTCCGTGTTCATCGGCGCGCTGGCCAACCAGAATCTCATCCGCCTGACCTTGGACGGCGACCGCGTGGTGGCGCAGGAGTGGCTGCTGACGGATCGCAAGCAGCGGATACGCGACGTGCGGCAAGGACCGGACGGTTATGTGTACGTGTTGACGGACGCCTCGCCGGGAGAGTTGCTGCGCCTGGCGCCGGCCGAACAGGGGGAGTGAACGCCATGAAACCGTATGAGCTGATCGGATCCGCGGGCTGCGGATCCGCCATCGTCGAGATGGCGCTGGTGCTGGCCAACGTGCCGCACACCTTGACGGACCTGCCGTACCTCAAGCCCGGCGCCGAACGCGACAGGCTGCTGCAATTGAATCCGTTGGGGCAGGTGCCCACGCTGGTCCTGCCGGACGGCGAAGTCATGACCGAGAGCGCGGCCATGATCCTGCATCTGAACGACGTGGCGCCCCACGCCGGCCTGGCGCCCGCGCCCGATAAGCCTGAGCGCGCCCGATTCCTGAATTTGCTGATCCGGCTGGTGGCGGCGATCTATCCCACGTTCACCTATGGCGATGATCCGCCGCAATGGACCACGGCAGGCCCCGCCGCCGAGCTGCTGAGGCAGCGCGTGCACATGCGGCGGGCGGAGATCTGGCTGGAACTGGAACGTCAGGCTGGCGCCCCGCACATGCTGGGCCGGCGCTTTTCGGCGCTGGACCTGTACGTGACGGTCATGACGCATTGGCGTCCCGGGCCGGCGTGGTTCGCATCCGAGTGTCCGGCGCTGACCGCCGTGGCGTGCGAGGCGGCGCTGGAACCCAACGTGGCCCGCGTGCTGCAGCGGCATTTTCCGCCGCCCACGGAGTAGCTCGGTGTCAGGCCTTGGCCGGCTTGCGGGTCCTGGACTTGGCCCGCGCTTCGCGCAAGGCAATGTAGACGCCGCTGCCGGCGATGAAGAGCGCGCCCAGATAGGCATAGGCGTCCGGGGTCTCTTGCCAGAAGATCCAGCCCAGGATGGTGGCCCAGATCAGCCCGGTATAGTCGAAGGGCGCAACCACCGAGGCGGGACCGATGCGGAATCCCTGGGTGATCAGCGCCAGACCCAGGGTGCTGAACAGCGCGACGGCGCCGAAGTACGGCAGATCCTCCATCGCGGGCTGCTCCCATACCAGGGGCAGGGCGACCGCGCTACAGACCAGCTGGCCCAGCACGATGTAGAGCGTGGTCGTCAGCATGCCTTCGTTGCGGTTGATGCCGCGCGCCGTGATCATCATCACCCCATAAAGCAAGGCGGTAACCAGCGGCAGCAAGGTGGCCGCCTGGAAGGTTGCGGCCCCCGGCCGCACCACGATCAGCACGCCGGCAAAACCGGCCAGCACGGCCAGCCAGCGCTTGCCGTCCACCCGTTCTTTCAGGACCAGCACCGACAGCGCCGTCACGAACAGCGGCGCGGCGAACGCGATGGCGGTGGCCTCGGCCAGCGGCAGCGTGCGCAGGCCCAGATAGAAGCAATAGGCCGAGACGACGTTGATGGCGCCGCGCGTCAGGTGCAGGCCGGGGTGCGCGGTACGCAAGACCCGGCGTCCGCCCAGCCACAGCGCCAGCGAGGCGACGAAAGGCAGGGCGATGAGCGCCCGCAGGAACAGGATCTGCAGCGGGTTGTAGTTGGCGCCGAGCCATTTGGCGTTGGCGTCGCTCAAGGTCAGGAAGAAAATGCCGCCCACCACGCAGGCGATGCCTGCTGCGGCGGATTGGGCCTGGGCGGCGGGAAGTACGGAAGAGGTGGACATCTACAGCCTGGGAGGGCGGCGGTTCCGGCCGCCCGAAAGGGAAGGAAGGGGGGAGGGTTCAGCCTTGGGCGCGATAGGCCGCCAGCGCGACCATGGCCCATGACGCCAGGAAGGCGACGCCGCCGAAAGGCGTGACGGCGCCCAGCCAATGCGTGCCGGTCAGGGACAGCACATACAGGCTGCCGCAGAACAGCACGATGCCGACGAACATCACCACGCCAGCCGCGGACAGCAGGGACGAACCGTAGCGGGCGCCCAGCAGCGCGACGACGAACAGGCCCAGCGCATGGACCAGGTGGTACAGCACGCCGGTCTGCCAGACGGAAAGCAGTTCCGGCGTCAGCATGCGCTTGAGGCCGTGGGCGCCAAAGGCCCCCGCGCCCACCGCCACCATGAGATTCAACGCCGCGAGTATCGTCAGCTGCCGGTCCGTCATCGCCAGTCCTTATAAGTGTCTGAGCTATTGTGTTACAGCCGCCTATGATATGCCCAAATCCAGCCTCCACCCCGGGGGTGTCGCTTTCGGGGACGGATCTTGTGGCGAGAATTCCAAATGGAATATCATGAATTCAATTTGGAAATTTCAGGGGCCCGCAGCCGCGGCCTCCAGACATGCAGGAGCCAGGCCATGAGCGTAGCCGCCCTTCAAAAAAACCCCGCCAAACGTCCGTCGCGCCATGCGGCGGCGCGCGCCAAGCAATTGTTCCGCAGCCTGGTCGACAGCCCTCTGGTGGACATGGCGCGCGACGTGCGCCGCGGCCTGCCCGCGCAGATGGTCGACGACGCCGCCGACTACCTGCAGGTGCCCAAGTCTGAAATCATGGCCATCACCGAGGTCAAGGCGGCGTCGCTGTCGCGCTGGAGCCGCGAAGGCCTGATGCTGCCGCTGGGCGAATCGGACCGCCTGGCCCGCGTCGCGCGGGTGGCGCGGGTGGCGCGCCAGGTGCTGGGCAGCGACGAAGAAGCGGTCGCCTGGCTGAACACGCCGGTGCCCGCGCTGGGCAACGTCAAGCCGCTGTCCCTGCTGACATCCGACGCCAGCAGCCGCATCGTCGAGGACACGCTGGCGCGCGCCGCGGCGGGCGTCTACGCATGACGGACGACAGCATTTCGATCTGGCGTATCGGGACTACCGCAGGCAAGTACCGCGCCGACGATTTGAGCGGGGCGGGCGCCGCAGCCGTGGGCGGGCGCTACAACAGCCCGGGTACGGCGGTGGTCTATGCCTCGGCCAGCGTGGCGCTGGCGGCGCTGGAAACGGTGGTGCACTTTGCGGCCCGCGCATCCGAGCAGGCCAACCGCTATCTGATCGAACTGGCGGTGCCGCGCGCCGTCCACGAAGCCCGCCAGGCGCTGAGCCTGACGCAGTTGCACGAGGATTATCCGTTCTGGGACGCCGTGCCTTTCGCCGAAGCCTCGCAGGCCGTCGGCGACAACTGGGTGCAGTCCGGCGTGTCGGCGCTGCTTGAACTGCCCAGCGCCATCGTGCCTTATCGGGGTGTGCCGGACTGCAATTTCCTGATCAATCCGGCGCACCCGGACGCCGAGCACATCGTGGTGGTGCGGCGCGAACGCTTCATCTACGATCCGCGCCTGCGCCCCGTCTAGTTCAGTCCGTCAGCACCGCGCGGCCCACGACCTTGCCGGCCCGCAGCGATGCGAGCACGCTGTCGGCTTCGGCCAGCGCGTGGCGATGCACGGGCATGGGCGGAACCTTGCCGGCCCGCACCAGCTCCATCAGTTCCTGCAGTTCGGTCAGGTTGCCGACGTAGCTGCCGATGATGGACAGGGCCTTCATGGGGATCAGCGCGATGGGCCAGGACGATGCGCCGCCGAACAGGCCCACGATGATCAGCTTGCCGCCCTTGGTCAGGAAGTCGAAGGCGAGCGAGGTGGTCGCGGGCGCGCCGACCAGGTCGATGGCCGCCTGGACAGGCTTGCCGCCGGCCGCCTTGATGATCTGCTGCGCGGCATCGGGCGCGGCGCCGTCGATGGCGGCGAGCGCGCCGGCTTCCAGCGCGGCCTGGCGCTTGGCCGGGTCGATGTCGACGACGATGGCGCCGGCGCCGCCCAGGGCCTTGATCAGCGTCAGGCTCATCAGGCCCAGGCCGCCCGCGCCGAAGATGACCACGGGATGCGAACGGTAGACGTCCGGGCCGATCTTCTTCAGCGCGGAATAGGTGGTGAGCCCCGAGCAGGCATAGGGCGCGATCTGCGCGGGATCGAGGTCGCCGATGTCGATCAGGTAGCGCGGATGCGGCACCAGGATGTGGTCGGCATAGCCGCCGGCGCGGTGCACGCCCAGGCAGGCGGGCGCGGAGCAGTGGTTCTCCATGCCGGCCAGGCACGGTGCGCACTTGCCGCAGCCGATCCAGGGATAGACGAGGTAGTTGCGGTCGGCCGAGAGTCCCTGGGCGTCGGGGCCGGCGGCGACGACGGCGCCCACGGTTTCGTGGCCCATGGTCAGCGGCAGCGACACGCCGCGGTCCTTCAGCGACAGCGTGCGGCCCTGGCCCAGGTCGTAACCGCCTTCCCACAAGTGGATATCGCTGTGGCATACGCCAGCCGCGCGGACCTTCAGCAGCACCTGCGACCCTTGCGGCGCGGGCGTGGGCTGGTTCATTTCCTGCAAGGGCTCGCGGAAGTTCACGACGCAATAGCACTTCATGGGATGTCTCCTCCTGGGTGGTTTCTACGGCCGGCCCGCGAGGCGGGCGCGGCGTGGCAAGGCTATTTCTTCACGGTCGGGCATTCACTGTCCGCCAGGGACACGAAGACCTTTTCGCCCGGCACCGTGGACAGGATGCGGTAGAAGTCGCCGGGGTACTTGGATTCGGCGGGTTTCTTCACTTCGACCAGATACAGATCCATGATGACGCGGCCGTCTTCGGGGCGCACCCGGGCATTCTTGATCAGTTTGGTGGTGATGGGCAACTCGCGCATCTTCTGGTTGACGGTCGCGCCGTCGAAGGTGCCGGCGGCCTGGGCGGCTTGCAGATAGTGCGTCGTGGCAACGTAGCTCAGCGCCTGCACGATGGACGGCGCGCGCGTCACGCCCATCTTCTTTTGCCAGCGCTGGGTCCAGGCCCGGGTGTCCTCGTCCGCGTCCCAATAGAAACCGGTCGGGAAAGTCAGCCCTTGCGCCACGGGCAGGCCCATCGCCTGGACGTCGTTGATGAAGGTCAGGAAGGTCAGCATGCGCTGCTTGCCGCCGGTCAGTCCGAACTCCTGGGCCTGCTTGATCAGGTTGACCAGATCGCCGCCGGCGCTGGCCAGGCCCACCACGTCAGCCTTGGACGATTGGGCCTGCACCAGGAACGAAGCGAAATCCAGCGCGCCCAGCGGATGCCGGGTGCTGCCCAGCACCTTGCCGCCGGCCTTGTCCACGAAGCGCGAGGCGTTGGCTTCCAGCGATTTGCCGAAGACGTAATCGGTGGTGATGAAGTACCAGGACTTGCCGCCGCTTTCGACCACGCTCTTGACCACGGCATTGGCCAGGGCATAGGTGTCGGGCGCCCATTGGGTGCTGAGATTGCTGCACTGCTTGCCGCTGAAGTCCCCGGCGAAGCCGCCGCTGATGAGGGCGGTTCCGCCTTTTTCGCGCGCCACGCCCTGCGCGGCCAACCCTGCGGAGCTGGCGCCGCCGTCCACCACGGCCACCAGGCCTTGCGTGTCGAACCAGCGGCGAACCAGGGCCGAGGCCACGTCCGCCTTGTTCTGGTTGTCGGCGCCTATGACTTCGACGGTCTTGCCGGCGACCTTGCCGCCAAAGTCCTCGACCGCCATGCGCACGGCCATCTCGGAGCCCAGCCCGCCCAGGTCGGAATAGATGCCCGAACGGTCGTTGGACACGCCCAGGCGCACCACGTCGTTTTGGGCTTGGGCCGCGCAGGCGGCCAGCGAGGCGGCCAGCGCCGCCAACAGGGGTTTGATACGCATCTGCTTGCCTCCCGGCCCGATGAGGGCCGAATTATTGGTGTCTCGTTGGGATGCTGTGTATCTGCTTGCGGGGCGCCAGTTCTCCATCTGGCCGAAAATTATTTCACATTGGTGAAAGAAAATTCTTGTGCAAGAATTTAGGTTCGCACATATGAAAAGTCAACATAGTGGATTTCCCAAGTCGAAGCGCGGGCGCGCCGGCTGGAGGGACGCCGCGCGAGGGGTAGACGCATGGAAGTGAAGCTCGTCGCAAGAACGCTGGAACTGATCGAACTGTTTGCCCAGGAGCGGCGGCCGATGCCGCTGACCGAGCTGGCGCAGGGCCTGGGCGCGCCCATGTCCAGCTGCCTGGCATTGGTGCGCACGCTGGTGGCGCGGGGCTATCTGTACGAGGTCCGGCGGCGCGCCGGCTACTACCCCACGCCCAAGCTGCATGCCTTGTGCGGGTCGATCCAATCGGGCGATCCCTGGATGGAGCGGGTGCGTCCGCAGCTCGCGGCGCTGCGCGATGCGGCCAATGAAACGGTGATGCTGGGCAAGATCCAGGACGGCGCGGTGCTGTTCCTGGACATGGCGGAATCCACCCACCCGGTGCACTACGCGACCCGGCCCGGGGTGCGGCGGCCTTTGCACACCAGCGCCGTGGCCAAGGCCATTCTTGCGCGCCTGGGGCCGGCCGAGCGCGAGAGCATCCTCGCGGACGCCGAGTACGAACGCTATACGGATCGCACGCTGGTCACGCGCCAGGCGCTGCTGGACGAAGTGGAGCGGACGGCGGCCAGGGGCTGGGCCGAAAACGCCGGCGAAAGCGTGGCCGACCTTACCGGGCTGGCGGTGGCGCTGGACCTGGGCGGGGAATGGTACGCGCTGTGCATGGCGGGACCCACGTCGCGCGTTGCCGAGAGGCGCGCAGAGAACCTGCGCTTGTTGACCGAGACGGCGGAAGCGATCCGTCTCGGCCGGGAAGCTTAGGGCCTGTGCAGGCGGCTCAGGAACCGCGGCGCATCAGCGTGGACTTGCCGAACAGGCTTTCAATGAGGTCCACCGCCAGTTCCGCGGTCTTGTTGCGCACGTCGAAGGCAGGGTTCAGTTCCACCACGTCCAGTGACCGCATCAGGCCGGTGTCGGCGATCATTTCCATGCACAGCTGCGCCTCGCGGTAGGTGGGGCCGCCCGGGACGGTGGTGCCCACGCCGGGGGCGATTTCCGGGTCGAGGAAATCCACGTCGAAGCTCACGTGCAGATGGGTATCGGCGTCCAGCCCGGACAGGGCCGCTTCCATGGTGGCGCGCATGCCCATTTCGTCCAGGTAGCGCATGTCGAAGACTTCCAGCCCGGCCTCATGCACCAGGCGCTTTTCGCCCTGGTCCACGCTGCGGATGCCGATCTGCCGCACCCAGCCCGGCTCGATGTCGGGCGTCTGGCCGGACAGGCCCGTGATCTGCGCCGGGCCGTAGCCGCACAGGCAGGCCACCGGCATGCCGTGGATGTTGCCGGTGGGGGTGAGCGCGTTGGTATTGAAGTCGGCATGGGCGTCCAGCCACAACACGCGCAGCTTCTTGCCCGCCGTGCGGCAATGGCGCGCGACCGCGCTGATCGAGCCTATGCCCAGGCAGTGGTCGCCGCCCAGCAGGATGGGCAGGCGGCCCTGGCTCAATTCCTCATGGACGGCGTCGTGCACCGCGTGGTTCCAGGCGGCGACTTCGTCCAGGTGGCGATAGCCATCCACCGGCGGCAGCCAGGGATTGGCGGGGCCGTAGAGGTTGCCGCGGTCGGTCACCTGGAAGCCCTGGGCCTCGATGACCGGGCCCAGGTCCGCCACGCGCAGGGCTTCAGGCCCCATGGACGCGCCGCGCGCGCCGGCGCCGATGTCGGTGGGCGCGCCGATCAGGGTGATGTGGTGGGGCAGGTTGGCGGTGTTCTGCAAATCGCGGACTCCGGTAGGGGGGGCATCAAGTGGCGGATAATACCGCGCTCAATTGGTCGCAGGCCCAGTCGATCTGTTCGCGCGTCACGATCAGCGGCGGCGACAGGCGCAGCGTGTGGCCGTGCGTATCCTTGACCAGCATGCCGCGTGCCTGCAGGCGTTCGCACCACAGGCGCGCGCCGCCGGCGTCGGGCTCCAGTTCCACAGCCAGCATCAGGCCGCGTCCGCGCACTTCGCGCACGGGACCCGGCAGCGTGCGCAGGCGGTCCAGGAAGTAGGAACCCATGGCGGCCGCGTTTTCTATCATGCCTTCCTCGATCAGCACGCGCAGCGCGGCGCGCGCGATGGCGCAGGCCAGCGGGTTGCCGCCGAAGGTGCTGCCGTGCTGGCCGGGCTGGAACACGCCCAGCACGTCGGCGTTGGACAGCACCGCCGACACGGGGTAGAAACCGCCCGACAGCGCCTTGCCGATCAAGGTGACGTCCGCTTCGATGCCTTCATGCTCTTCTGCCAGCAGCTTGCCGGTGCGGCCCAGGCCGGTCTGGATCTCGTCCAGGATCAGCGTGATGCCGCGCTCGGTACAGCGCTGGCGCACCCGCGCGAAATAGCCCGCAGGCGGCAGGACTACCCCGGCTTCACCCTGTATCGGTTCCACCAGGAATGCCACGGTGTTGGGCGTGATGGCGGCGTCGAAGGCCTCGTAGTCGCCGAAAGGAACGATCTTGAATCCCGGCGCGAACGGCCCATAGTGGCCATAGGCGTCGGGGTCGGTAGAGAAGCCCACGATGCCCAGCGTGCGGCCATGGAAGTTGTTGGCGCAGACGATGATCTCGGCCTGGTTCTCCGGCACGCCGCGCACTTCGTAGCCCCATTTGCGCACGGCCTTGATGGCGGTTTCCACGGCTTCCGCGCCGCTGTTCATGGGCAGGATCTTGTGCGCTCCGGTCAGGCGCGCCAGGTCTTCGTAGAACGGCGCCATCTGGTCGTGGCGGAAGGCGCGCGAGGTCAGCGTGAGCTTTTGCGCCTGCTCGGCCATGGCGGCCAGGATGGCGGGATGGCAATGCCCCTGGTTGACGGCGGAGTAGGCCGACAGGCAATCCAGGTACTTGCGGCCGTCCACGTCGTAGAGCCAGACGCCGCTGCCGCGCGCGATGACCACGTCAAGCGGATGGTAGTTGTGCGCGCCGAGCTGGTCTTCCACGCGGTCGCGGTGGCTGGCGGCGGACTGCGCGCCCGGCTGGGTGTTCAATACCGCGCTCATGAGCGTCTCCCGAGGAGGTATTGCAGCCATCTTAGCGCCGCAATCCGGTCCGCGGCATTGCCATTGCGTGACAAAGGCCATTGCCGGGCGATGCCGCGGGCTGCTGCACAATAGCGGCTGCGCGGGGCGATGCCCTGTTTTCCTACCTGGATGGTCCTCATGTTGTTGCACAAACTGCTACTGAAATTCACCCGCTGCGCGGCCACGGCCGGGTTGGCGCTGGCCTGCGCCTCCGCCGCCATGGCGCAGGACAAGCCGCTGCGCATCGGCGTGATCCCCAGCGTGGCCAATGCCGCCACCGAGATCGCCATCGCCCAGGCCCAAAAGGAAGGCCTGGAGGTCAAGCTGGTGGAATTCAACGACTGGGTGTTGCCCAACATCGCGGTCGCCGACGGTTCGGTGGACGCGAACTTCTTCCAGCATGAACCCTTCCTGGAACTCTTCAACCAGCGCCGCGGCGCTGACCTCAAGCCCATCGCCTACGGCTATTCCACCACCATCGGCCTGTTTTCCAAGAAGCTGAAGAAGGGCGACGCGATGCCCGAGGGCGCGACCATTGCGGTTCCCAACGACCCGGTCAACACCGGCCGGGCGCTGTTGCTGCTGGAATCCATCGGCCTGATCAAGCTCAAGCCCGGCGTGGCGCACCAGGCCGCGCTGGAGGACGTGGTGTCGAACCCCAAGAAGCTGAAGTTCGTGCCGATCGAAGGCTCCCAGTCCGCGCGCACCTTCGACGACGTGACCGCGTCCGTCACCTACACCACCTTCGCCAAGCAGGCCGGCTTGAACGAGAAGGACGGCCTGGCCTTTGACAACACCGATCCGGCCAATGTGCGGCGCTATGCCATCCGCTGGGTGGCCACGCCGGCCGGCGCGCAGGATCCGCGCCTGCTGAAGTTCATTTCGATCTACCAGAACTCGGCCGAAGTGAAGGCCAAGCTGCGCAGCCTTTATGGCGACCTGATCGACTTTCCCTGGTAGCGCGGCGCGGCGAGCCGAGGGGGGGCGGGCGTTGACGATTCTTGGCAGTTCGGCTCAGAGATAGCTCGTATACTGGCCCCAATTTTCCTCCCGCCCGGAGATCAGGCGCCGCCATGGCTGCTCCGCAGGGCGCGCCCTCTACTTTCGAGCCCCAAGCCATGCGTATTCCATCGCCCGACGATGCCGCCCATGCCCAGGTCCTGCCCGTCGATGACGGCCGCATCCTGGCTGCGGCCAGCGCGATCCTCGCGGCGGGGCCGCAGGCCGGTTTTTTCGATACGCTGGTCAACCGCGCGGTCGCGGACATGGGCGTGGACTACGCCTGGGTGCGGCTGCATGACGCCGGCGGCGGGACGGAGCTGATCGCCAGCGTCAGTTGCGGCGCGGGCCTGGCGGCCGATCCCGCGGGCGCGGGCGACGCCTTGCATGCGCGGCTGGCGGATCAGACCTCGCAGGCGTGTCTGCGAGACTTGCGGCAAGACCATCCCTGGCTGCTCGAGGCCGGCGTGCGGGCCTGCGTGGCGCGTACGCTCTTCGACGGGAATGGAGTCGCCTGCGGCCACATCGCCTTTCTCTTCAGGCGCGAGCTGGCCGATGCGTCAGCCCACGCCAACGCGCAAGCCATACTGGCCAGCTTCGCGCAGCACGCCGTGCTGGGCGCGGCCGCGCGCGAAAGCGAGCTGGCGCGCCAAAACGAAGTCATTGCGCAGTTCGGCGCACTGTTCCGGTCGGCGCCGGTGCTGATCAACGCCTTCGATCAGGACGGCCGCTGCACGCTGTGGAACGACGCCTGTGTGCGGCGCTTCGGCTGGTCCGAAGCCGAGATCAAGCTGAGCTCGAACCCGTTTGCGCTGTTCTACCCCGATCCGGCGGTACGGGATCGCGCGATGGACAGCGTCGTCGCGCGGCCCGAACGCTCGTTCCGCGAATGGCAGCCGCGCACACGCGACGGCGAGCAACTGTCGGTGCTTTGGTCCAACGTCAAGCTGCCCGACGGCAAGGTCGTGAACCTGGGCATGGACATCACTGAAAGCCGGCGCGCGGAAGCCGCGCTGGAGCGCATGGCCCGGGTGGACAGCCTGACCGGCTGCTGGAACCGCGCCGAAATCCTCAAGCGCATGGAAGAACGCCTGGCCGACGGCCGCCGTGGCGCGGGCGGGCCGACCACCGCGCTGATGCTGGACCTGGATTACTTCAAGCAGGTCAACGACCGCCATGGGCACTTGGGGGGTGACGTGGCGCTGAGGCACTTCTGCGATCAACTGCGCGCCTGTCTGCGCGAGGGCGATTCGGCAGGAAGGCTGGGCGGCGAGGAATTCCTGGTGCTGCTGGCGGACGCCGACGCGGCGGTGGCGCGCGCGATCTGCGAGCGCCTGCGCGCCAGCCTGAGGCAGCATCCGGCGGATATCGACGGGGCGGTGGTGACGCTGTCGGTCAGCGGCGGCATCGCGAGCTTTCTACCTGGCGACGCCACCGCGTCGGACGTGCTGCGCCGTGCGGATTTCGCGCTATATCAGGCCAAGCGGTCGGGTAGGGATTGCGCGGTGGAGTACCGGAGCTGAGGCGCGCTCAGGCAGCCGCCTGGCCGCCCGCCGCGCGCCGGCCGTTCAGGCGCCAATGCAGGCCTAGCGCCGCGGCGGCCAGGGCGCAGGCCGCGGCCAAGCCCAGCGCTTCGAACCCCGCGTGGGTGTAGATGGTGCCGGCGATCGCGGTGCCGACGCTTGCGCCCAGATAGGTGGTGCAGGTATTCAGCCCCAGCACCGCGCCGCGCTCTTCGGGCCGGGCGCGCGACAGCAGCAGCACCAGCAGGTTCAGGCTCAGTTGCGAGGCCGCGCCCCAGAGAGTGGCGATGGCAAGCACCGCGCTCAACGCATGCGTGGCCGGCAGCAGCCCCAGATACACCAGCGCGATCACGCCCAACGCCATCGGCAGGGCGCGGCGCGGCCCCAGCCGCTCGATCAGCGGCGCGCCAGCTACCCCGGCCAGCAGGAACCCTGCGCCGTAGGCGAAAGCGATGAAGCCTACCTGTCCCGCGGATAGCCCCAGCAGGCCGCGCACATGGTCGGCCAGGAAGGCATACACGCCATAGAAGGCCGACGAGAACGCCAGGCAGCCCAGCAGCAAAGCGGGCACGTCGCGGTAGGACAACGGCGCCAGCAGGCGCGACAGGCGCAGCGGCGCGGGATTCTCGGCGCGGCGCTCCGGCAGCTGGCGCAGCCCGAGCACGGCGATGGCGGCGCAGAGCGCCAGCGTGGCGTAGGTGGCGCGCCAACCCACGGCGTCGGAGATGAGCGCGGACAGCGGCACGCCCGCCACCAGCGACACGGACCAACCCGCGATGACGCGGCCCAGGGTGCGCGCCTCCTGGCCGGGCGGCGCGATCAGCGCGGCCGATCCATAGGCCGCGGGCAGGATGACGCCCGCCGCGGCGCCTGCCAGGGCTTGCGCCAGCGTCAGCACGATCCAGTGCGGCGCGCAGGCGGACAGGACCAGCGCGGCGATCAGCACCGCCATCGCGCCCAGCAGCGAGCGGCGCACGCCGATGCGGTCGATGCGGGCGGCCAGGAAGAAGGCGCTGGCGGCGGTGGCCGCGCCATACGCGGAAATGGCGGTGCTGATGGTCAGCGGGGAAGTAGAAAAGGAGCGCGCCACGTCGCTAAGGATGGGGCTGAGCGCCAGACCGTTGGAGCCTACGACGCTGACGGCGAACATCAGGGCGGGGACGGAAGAGGCGGGGCGGGCGCTGCGGGTGCTACGGTTTTGCATCGCGAAATTTTATTGGAATAAAATAAGGGTTAACGCTTATATTTCCTTATTCCATAAAAGTTCGAATGCCGTTCGGCAGAACCCAATTCCAATGCCTGATCTTGACGACCGCGACCGAAAGCTATTAACGCTGCTGGCCGACGATGCCTCCCCCAGCTACGCCGAACTGGGCAAAATGCTGAACCTCTCCGCCCCGGCCGTGCATGAAAGGGTCAAGCGTCTGAAGCGCGACGGCCTGATAAAAGGCATCGCCGCCAAGCTGGATGGCGCGCGCATCGGCCGGCCGCTGCTGGCCTTCGTGCACGTGGACACCAACAACTGGACCATTACGCAGCAGGTGCTGGGGCTGGCCGAGCTGACCGAGGTGGAAGAGATCCACACCATCACCGGCAAGAGCGCCATGCTGCTGAAAGTGCGCGTGCGCGACACGCAGGCGCTGGAGGCGCTGCTGGCCCGCATCCATCAGATCGACGGCATCACCAACACCACCAGCGACATCGCCTTGACCAGCTATCTGGAGCGCGGGCCCTTGCCGGACAACGGCTGAACCGCGCCGCTCAAGCCGCGCGCAGCCGCAGGCGCGTGATCTCGGAGGGCGCGCCCAGGCGTTTGGGCGGTCCCCAATAGCCCGTGCCGCGGCTGATGTAGATCCACATCTTGCCCAGGCGATGCAGGCCGGCCGTATAGGGCTGCTGGAACCGCACGAAGAAACCCCAGGGGAAGAATTGTCCGCCATGCGTATGGCCGGACAATTGCAGGGTATAGCCCAGCGGCTCGGCCGCCGCCGCGCTGCGCGGCTGGTGCGCCAGCAGTATCCGGGGCATGGCATCGGCGGGCGCGCCCGCCAGCGCCGCCTTGGGGCTGCTGCGCTGCTGCGGATCGAACGAGCCGGCGCTGTAGTCGGTGATGCCCGCCACCACCACGGGCAGGCCGGCGGGATGGATGACCACGTGTTCATTCATCAGCACGCGCAGCCCCATGCGGCGGAACTCGGCGATCCAGGGCGTGGCGCCCGAATAGTATTCATGGTTGCCGGTCACCAGATAAACCCCGTGGGTCGCGCGCAGCTGACCCAGCGGGCTGGCCTGGGCGGAGAGCTGCTCGACGCTGCCGTCGACCACATCGCCAGTGATCGCAATCATGTCCGGCAGCTGTTCATTGACGGCGTCGACGATAGCCTGCACGTAGCGCTTCTTGATGGTCGGGCCGACGTGGATGTCGCTGATCTGCACGATGGTGAAACCGTCCAGGTCGGGCGCGAGCCCGGCGATGGGCACATCGACATCGACCACGCGCGCCCGCTTGCGGGCGTTGTACAGGCCGGCCAAGGTCGCGGCGAGAGCCAGTAGGGGCACGGTCCAGGCGCTGACCCGGCGCAGCGCGGTCCAAGGCAGACCGGCGCCGATGAGCAGGTCCGCCAGCCCCGCCGCCAGCAGCAGCGCGTCGCGCAGCACCGTCAGCACGAACAGGGACGAGAACAGGCCCATTGCGAACAGCCCGACCCAGGCGATGCGGTCGCCCCAGGGCGGGTGCACGGAAGAACGCCCCAGCATCCCCAGCGGAATCAGGATGCAGGACAGCAGCAAGGCAAGGATGGCGGCGGCGGAACCCGCTCCGCCCAGTTGGGCGTCGGGGATCAGGCGGGCGCCCACGTAGACGTGAGCCAGGGCGCCCAGGGTCAGGAAGCGCAGGAAGAATGAGGATTGGCGTAGGGACACGGCGACTCTGGGGCGCGCCGGGCGGAAAGCCGCGGCGCGGGTGGCAAGGGAACCGTCATTCTATGCCGCGTGCGGATTCTCCCGCACGAGCAAATCCGGCCCCATCTCCCGCACATGGTTGATGCCCAGCATCGCCATGTTGCGGTCGACCTCGGCGCGCAGCAGGCGGATTGCATGCGCTACGCCGGCTTCGCCGCCGACCGCCGCCGAGTAGTTGAAGGGTCGTCCGACGAAGACGAAGCTTGCGCCCAGCGCCAGCGCCTTGAGCACGTCGCTGCCGCGGCGCACGCCGCTATCCATCATCACGGTCATGTTGCCGGCGGCGGCGACCACGCCGGGCAGGGCGCGCAGCGGCGAGACCGCGCCGTCCAGTTGCCGGCCGCCATGGTTCGACACGATGATGCCGTCGGCGCCATGCTGCCGCGCCAGCGCCGCGTCCTGCGGGTGCAGGATGCCCTTGATGATGAGCGTGCCCGGCCACTGGCGGCGGATGCGCGCCACATGTTCCCAGCTGAGGTGGTCGCGCGCGCTGAAGTCGCGCAGCACCGACGACGACACGATCGGCGCGCCGCGCGTCGCGAAGGAGTTTTCGAAATGCGGCATGCCATGGGCCAGCAGCGTGCGCATGAACGTGCCGGCCAGCCAGCGCGGCCGCGTCAGGCCGTCCCAGGCCAGGCGCAGGCTGGGCTTGAGCGGCGTGGAGAAGCCGGTGCGCACGTTGTTTTCGCGGTTTGCCGACACGGGGATGTCCACCGTCAGCACCAGCGTTTCGTAGCCGGCGTGGCGGGCGCGCTCGACCAGCGCGTCGATGCGCTGCGGATCCCCCGGCAGATAGGCCTGGAACCAGGTGCCGGGCGCTGCGCGGATGACGTCTTCCAGCGGAATCAGCGAGGTGCCGCTGAGGATGGCGGGTATGCCTTGCTCACGCGCCGCACGCGCCAGCACGATGTCGCCGCGGTAGGCCGACAGCGCGCTGATGCCCATCGGGGCAATGCCGAAGGGCGAGGCATAGCGGCGGCCAAAGAGCTCGGTTTGCTGCGTGCGGCGCGACACGTCCACCAGCACGCGCGGGGAAAACGCGTACTGCGCAAAGGCGTTGCGGTTGCCGCGCAGGGACTGGTTGTCTTCGGCCGCGCCGGCGACATAGCCGAAGATCGGCCGCGGCAGGCGGCGTTTCGCGGCCGCCTCGAAGTCGTCCAGCGACAGCATGCGCGCCAGCGCGCGCGGCAAGGGGCGATCGGCCGAGGCGGCGCGGGGACTGGCGGTGGTCGAGAGCAGGGATGTCATGGCGGGCCGGCAAAAGCCCGTAATCTAGCAACGCCGATTCATCGCATAAAGCGAATAAAACCAGACATCCAATTTCGATTTAAGCGAAGAGCTGTCCGGAAACTACGCGGGCAGCGCCATCAGTTCGCCCATGCGCACCGGACCCAGCACGGAGGGCGTATCCGCCCAGCGGATCTGGTTGGGGCCGAACAGCACGATGGCGGTGGAGCCCAGCTTGAAGCGGCCCATTTCCGCGCCTTTGGCCAGATGGATCGGGGCGCGCGCCGCGTCATCGTAGCGGGTGGCTTTGACACGCCGCTTGTGCGGCGTGACCAGGCCGGCCCACACCGTCTCGATGGAGGCGACGATCATCGCGCCCACCAGCACCACCGCCATCGGGCCGTGCTCGGTGTCGAAGATGCACACGACGCGCTCGTTGCGCGCGAACAGACGCGGCACGTTGCGGGCGGTCAGCGGATTGACTGAGAACAGGCGGCCGGGCACGTGGACCATTTCGCGCAGGGTGCCCGCGACCGGCATGTGCACGCGGTGGTAATCCTTGGGCGACAGATAGATGGTGGCGAATTCGCCGCCCTGGAACGGGGCTGCGCGCTCGGTGTCGCCGCCCAGCAGGTCGGCCAGGCCGTAGCTGTGGCCCTTGGCCTGGAAGATCCGGCCATGTTCGATCGCGCCCATCTGGCTGATGGCGCCGTCGGCGGGACACACCACCGAGCCCGGCTCGTCGTCCAGCGGCCGCGCGTCTTCCTTCAATGCCCGCGTGAAGAAGTCGTTGAAGCAATCGTAGGCCAGCGGGTCTTCCTGCAGCGCTTCGCGCATGTCCACGCCATAGCGGCGGACGAAGCGCGAGATCATCCAGTTCTTGACCGCGGGTTCCCGGCAGTCGGATGCGTACCCGAAGAGCCGCGACACCAGATGGTGAGGGGCGAGATACTGGCTGGCGAGGAATAGTTGGTCTTTGATCGGCATCTAGGAGCGCTGAGAAATTACCCCGCGGCCGGCCGCGGCATGGGCCGGCCCGCAGTGGGCCCGCCTTCAAGCCCGGGACTGGCCGCGTCAAAAAACGTCGTCCCGCGTTGCAGCGGGACGACGTGGTGATGAGCAGAGGGGTGAATTCTACCGCTTTCAGGCGCACTTCAGGCATATGAATGCGTGCCTGCGACGCCAGGCGCAAGCGCGCGGCATTGCTGGCACGCCAGCCCCTACAGCTCCAGCACGATGCGCTTGCCCTGGGCGCGGGAGCAGCAGGCCATCATGCGGTTGCCGGCCTCGCGCTCGGCGCGGGTCAGCACCACGTCGCGGTGATCGACCGCGCCGCCCAGCACGCGCACCTCGCAGGAGCCGCAGAGTCCTTCCTCGCAGTCGCTCTGCACGTCGATATTGGCGCCGCGCAGCGCGCTCAGCAGGGTCTGGTCGGCAGGCACCTGCACGACGATGCCGGAGTCCTTCAACTCGGCCTCGAAGGCATGTTCCTTGGACGGGTCCAGCGTGGCGAGCGTGGAATGGAAGTGCTCCACGCGCAGACTGTCCTCGGGCCAGGCGGCGCAGGCGACCTGCAGGGCATCCAGCATGCGCTCCGGACCGCAGGCGTAGATCTGGACGCCGGCCTCGGGGCGGGACAGCAGGGCGCCGAAGTCGTTGCGGCTGCCTTCGTCGCTGACGTGCAGATGCAGGCGCGCGCCGTGCAGTTGCTGCAGTTCGTCCAGCATGGCCATGCTGGCGCGCGAGCGGCCGCTGTAGTGCAGTTCGTAATCCTGGCCCAGTTCGCGCGCGCGGCGCGCCATGGCGCTGATGGGCGTGATGCCTATGCCGCCGGCGATGAGGATCAGGCGTTTGGCGCTTTCGTCCATGCGGAAATGGTTGCGCGGGCCGCGTGCGCGGACGATGCTGCCCGCGCGCAGGTGCTGGTGGATCCAGGCGGAACCGCCGCGGCCCGCGGTTTCCTTGAGCACGGCGATCTCCAGCGCATGCGCGGCGGCCGGATCGCCGCAGAGCGAATATTGGCGCGACAGGCCGGTGTCGCCGCATTCGAGGTCGATGTGCGAGCCGGGCGTCCAGCGCGGCAGCGGCTTGCCATCGGGCGATTCGAGCCGGATGCGCGCGATGCCGTCGGCCGCGGCCGTGACCTCGGTCACGACCAGCTTGCGGCTGATGGCGTGGGTGGAAGGCTCGCCGATGCGAACCGGCTGCACCTGATCCAGCAGGGCGGCGTCGCGGCGCTCGGGGTTGTCGGCCGGATTCCATTCCACCCACAGATGCTCCGGGCCGCGGAACGAGGTGTTCGGCACGTAGGTGAACTGCTGTTCGGCCAGGCGCATGTGCGGCAGGCGGCGCGTCAGCTCTTCCAGGAAGATCTGCATCTCCATGCGCGCCAGGTTCTTGCCCATGCATTGGTGCGCGCCATAGCCGAAGGTCAGCTGGTCGCTGGCGTTGTCGCGGCGGATGTCGAAGAAGTCGGCGTCGGCGAAATGGCGCTCGTCGTGGTTGGCCGACGACGACACGATCAGGAGTTTGGCGCCCGCGGGAATCGCCACGCCGGCGATCTCGGTGTCGCGCGTGGCCAGGCGACGCCAGGCCGCGACCGAGCCGTTGTGGCGCAGGCATTCCTCGACCGCGTTGGGCAGCAGGCCGGGGTCCTCGCACAGTTCGCGCCAGGCGTCGGGGTGCTGCAGCAGCAGCTTGATGGCGTTGGCCGAGGCGTTGGCGGTGGTCTCATGCGCCGCGACGATGCCCGCCATCATCATCGAGTGCAGGTAGGAGTCGGTGACGACCTCGGGGTGGTCCTTCTGCTTGCGGATGCCGTACTGCATCCAGCCCGGGGCGTCGGGATCCTGGCGCATCTTGTCCAGGATCTTGCCCGCCAGCTGCCAGAAGTTCCCCACCGCATGCGCCACTTCCACCTGTTCTTCCGGCTTGGGCCGGCCCCAGGTGTTGACGGTGTGCGCGATGGAGTACTTGCGCAGCAGATCCATGTCTTCCTCGGGTACGCCCAGGAAGTGCAGGGCAACCGTCAAGGGCACTTCCCACAGCATCTGGTCGACCAGGTCGGCGCGGCCGTCGTTGATGAAGCGGTCCACGTATTCGCGCGTCAGGCGCCGCACCATGGGTTCGTGGTGCTTGAGCTCGTCCGGCGTGAACGGGTCCATCAGCACGCGGCGGCGCGGCATGTGGGCCGGCTCGTCCTCGTTGACCAGGGTGCGGTTCATCGCGTAGCCGTAGCTGGCCAGCACGGCGTTGGCCTCGGGGCCGGTGGGCGTGATCTTTTCCAGCGCGATCGAGGGGCTGTAGGTGTGGTTGTCGCGGAACACGGCCTTGATGTCGTCGTAGCGGGTGACCACCCAATAGCCCAGCTTGGGGCTGTAGAACACGGGTTCCTGTTCGCGCGCCCAGCGCACGTACTCGGGCGGATCCTGCTGATAGCCGTCGCCAAAAGGATCGAATTCCGCGGCGCGAGGGCTGACCGGACAGGCCTGGGCGCGCGCCAGCGCGGCGTGATCTATCGGACAGCCGCCGGTATTGGCGGGCGCGGTGGTTGCAGGGGTGGTTGGGTGGCCCATGTCGTCGCTCCGGATTACAATTGCGTAAATCATATACGCATTGCGTAATTATTCAATTGGGGTAATCTCCGGGCTGCATCCGCAGCCGCTAGGCAGATCCCTTATCGCGCCATGACCCCGCGCCCATGACCCAGACTCCCGAACCTTCCTCCGTTCCCGTTCAGACTACCGACGCGCCCCGTCCGCGTGAACGGCGCCAGCGCGTGCAGGCCGCCGAAACCGGCATGGCGGTGCTGAAGGGGTTGGGCCGGCTGGGCGGCCGCGCCAGCCTGACGCTGCTGGCGGCGCACGTGGACGAAAGCCCCGCCAAGGTGCACCGCTACCTGGTCAGCCTGATGGAAGCAGGGCTGGTGGCGCAGGATGCCGCCACTCAACAGTACTGCCTGGGACTGGAAGCGATGCTGCTGGGCCTGGCCGCGCTGCGCCAGGCCGATCCCATCCGCCTGGCCGAGCCCAGCCTGGTGCGCCTGCGCGAAGGCCTGGAAGTGACCTGCTTCATCGCGGTCATGGGCAACAAGGGGCCGACCATCGTGCGTTTCGAGGAGCCGGGCCTGCCGGTGACGGTCAACGTGCGCATGGGTTCGGTGCTGTCCATGCTCTGGTCCGCCACCGGACGGGTGTTCCTGGCCATGCAGGACGATGCGCGGGTGCGGGCGCTTGCCGAGGCCGAATTGACGCGCGCGCCTGCCGACATGCGGGCGCTGCTGGACGCCGCCGACCCGATTGGCCGTCTGCGCCGCCAGGTGCTGGCCGAGGGCTGCGCCACGGTGCGCGACACTAATTTGAAGGGCATCAGCGCGGTGTCGGCGCCGCTGCTGGACCACAACGGCCGGCCTTGCGCCGCGCTGACCGCGCTGGGCGCGACGGGCGGATTCGACGCCTCGGCGGACGGCCCGATCGCGCAGGCGGTACGGCGCGAAGCCGAAGCGGCCAGCGTGCTGCTGGGTTATCAGGCGCCCGGGCCCGGCGCGGCCTGATTCGCGCCTGGCGGCAAGCCGCGCAGCCACGCCATTGCCGCCTGCACCACCGGCATGCCGGCCGTGTTGCGGTTGACCACGGCGCCGATGGCGCCGAAGTTGGCATCCAGCCGCAGCGGCAGCACGGCCACGCTGCCTTGGCGTTCGCAGTAGCGCGCAATTGCCTGGGGCAGGGCCACCAGGCGGTCGTCCTGGGCCAGCAGGGCGAGGGTGGCCAGCAGCGAATTGGATTGGATGCTGGAATCTGGCGGGCGCGCTCCGGCATGCACGAAAGCCTCGTCCAGGCGCTCGCGCATCATGGTGGCTTCCAGCGGCAGCACCCAGGGCCAGCGCGCCAGTTCGACGGCCTCCAGTGCCTGGCTTGCGGCCAGCGGATGGCCGGGGCGCGCCACCACCAGGATAGGTTCTTCGTGCAGGCGGATCACCTCGCAGTCCGCGGGCAGCAGGCGGCTGCCCAGGCGGCCCAGCACGATGTCCAGTTCGTCGCGCGCCAGCTTGTCCATGAGTTCGCCAAGCGCGCCTTCCACCAGTTTCACTTCCAGCCGCGGCGCCAGGCCCAGCAGATGCGCGATCAACTGCGGCGCGAGCCGGGGCGCGGCCGAGGGCAGGGTGCCCAGGCGCAGCAGGCTGGCGCCGCGTTCTTCGGCGGCCCGCAGTTCGGCCGCCACGCGCTGGGCCGCGCCCAGGCTGTGCCGGGCGTGGCGGATCATAACCATTCCGGCATTTGTCGGCAGGGTGCCCTGGGTTCCGCGCTCGAATAGCGCGTAGCCCACCTGTTCCTCCAGCTGCGCCAGCGCCTTGGACGCGGCGGGCTGGGACATGTGCAGGCGCTCGGCCGCGCGCCCCAGGTGGCGTTCGTCGTCGAGCGCGACCAACAGTTCGGCATGACGCCGCTTGAGATGGGCGCCGGTGCGCTCTGACATGGCGATTCATATTCAAATGGTTATGAATCGTTCAGTTTATTTCATTTCACGCCGGCACCGGGCGCTAGGCATACTTGCCGCTCTACGAGAGACAGGCGTTCCCCAGGCTGGGCCGGGAAGGACGCCGGGATGGAGACGATTCATGAAGAAGTTCTGGATGGCCCTGGCCGCGAGCTGGGCCTGTGGCATTGCGGGTACGGCGGCGGCGGCGGATGCCTACCCGGCGCGGCCCGTGCAGATCGTGGTGCCGTTCTCGCCTGGCGGCGCGGTGGACGTGCTGGCGCGCCAACTGGCGCAGCGCCTGGAGCCTCGCGGCTACACGCTGGTGGTGGAGAACAAGCCGGGCGCGGGCGGCAACATTGCCGCGTCCATGGTGGCGCGCGCCGCGCCCGACGGCTACACGCTGCTGATGGGCACCACCAATACGCACGGCATCAACAGTGCGCTGTATTCCAGCCTGCCGTACGACCCGGTGCGCGATTTCGCGCCGGTCGGCCTGGTGGCGGACAACGTGGTGGTGCTGCTGGCCAATGCCGAGTTTCCGGCATCGACGCTGGCCGATGCCGTCAAACTGATCAAGGCCAATCCCGGCAAGTACACCTATGGCTCGCCCGGCCTGGGCACGGTGCACCAGCTGGCGATGGAACAGTTGAAGCACGCTGCCGGCCTGGACGTGGTGCATGCGCCATACAAGGGCGCCGCGCCGGCGATGGCCGACCTGGTCGCGGGCCACGTGCCGCTGATGATAGGCGGCATCGCGCCCGCCATTCCGTTCCTCGCGTCCGGCAAGGTCAAGGTGCTGGGCGTGGCCAATACTGAAAAGTACGCGGCGCTGCCCGATGTGCCGCTGTTCTCGGACGTGGCCGCAGGCGTCGCCGTGCGTTCCTGGATCGGCCTGTTCGCGCCCGCCGGCACACCGCCCGCGGTGGTGAAGAAGCTGAACTCGGACTTGGAGGCGGTGCTGACCGACAGCGCGTTCGCGCAGGCCTTGCAGTCCCTGGGCATGGTGCCGATCTACATGACGCCGCAGGCCTTCGGCGACATGATCAAGCGCGACATGCCGGCCTGGCGCTCCGCCGTGGAGATGTCGGGAGCGAAGCAATGACGCCCGCTGCGAAGCCCGTCAACTTCCTGCTGTTCATTACCGACCAGCACCGCGCCGACCATCTGGGGGCCTATGGCAACCGCGTGGTCCGCACGCCCAACCTGGACCGCCTGGCCGCGTCCGGATGGCGCGCCGACAACATGCACGTGGCCACGCCCATCTGCATGCCGAACCGCGCCAGCCTGATGACCGGCCGCTTTCCGTCCGCGCACGGCGCGCGCCACAACGGCATCGCCCTGTCGCTGCGCAGCCGCACCTTCGTCGAAGCCATGCGCGAGGCCGGCTACGGCACCGCGCTGGTCGGCAAGGTCCACTTGCAGAACATGACCGACATTCCGCCTTCCTGGCCGGTGCGCGCTGAAGACAGATTGCCGCGCGAGGCGGTCGAACCGGACGCCGGCCGCTACGACCAGGAGCAGCGCAAGCTGTGGCTGGAACGCGCCGACCACGAGCTGAGCTATCCCTATTATGGTTTCGAGCGCGTGGACCTGGTCGACGATCACAGCGACGACGTGCATGGCCACTACCGGCGCTGGCTGCGCCGCGAGCATCCGGAGATCGAGGCGCTGATCGGCCCCGCGCATGCCATCCCCGCGCCGGAATACGAGCTGACGCGCATCCGCCAGGCTTGGCGCACGCGCGTGCCGGAAGAACTCTATCCCACGGCCTACATCGCCGACCGCAGCATCGAAGCGCTGCGCGGCTATGCGGCATCCGGGCAGCCGTTCTTCCTGCAATGCTCGTTTCCGGATCCGCACCATCCCTTCACGCCGCCAGGGCGGTTCTGGGATCTGCACAAGCCCGAGGACATGGAGCTGCCCGCGTCGTTCCACGGCCAGGGCACGCCGCCGCCGCACGTGGCCTGGCTGCGCGCGCAGCGCGACGCCGGTACGGCGGTCAAGCATACGCCCGCGATCTTTTCGTGCAACGAGCGCGAGGCGCGCGAAGCGCTGGCGTTGAACTATGGGTCGATCGCCAACATCGACAACCAGATCGGCCGGGTACTGGCCGAACTCGATGCGCAGGGGCTGGCCGACAACACCGTGGTGATCTTCACCAGCGACCATGGCGACTACCTGGGCGACCATCAGCTGATGCTGAAGGGGCCGATCCACTACCGCGGCCTGACCCGCGTGCCCTTCATCTGGCGAGACCCGGCTGCGGCGCGGACGGCGGGCGCGGCCAGCGATGCCTTGCTCAGCACCATCGACGTCGCGCCCACGGTGCTGGCGCGCGCCGGCGTGCAGCCCTACAACGGCATTCAGGGGCGCGACATGGCCGGCCTCATCGGCGGACGCGAGGCCGCCGTGCGCGATGCGCTGATGATCGAGGAAGAAGGGCAGCGCGTGATACTCGGCTTCAACAGCCGCATCCGCTGCCGCACGCTGCTGGCCGACGGCTTTCGCGCTACGGTCTACGATGGCGCGCGCTGGGGTGAGCTCTACGATCTGAACCAGGACCCGCACGAGCTGCGCAACCTGTGGGACGATCCCGCGCACGCCGCCGACCGTGCGCGGCTGCTGGAGCGGCTGGCCTACGGCATGCTGGAACACATCGACACCAGCCCCTATCCCAGCGCGCTGGCGTGACGTGGCGCGGGCAGGCCGCCCGCGCCTGGCTTCAAGCGGCCTTGGCGGCCAGCTTGGTCTTGTAGAGCCAGTCCTTGTAGTCGTCCAGGTCGCCGTCGAAGGGGCTGACCTCGCCGTCGGCCACGATGATGAATTCATCGGTGGTGGCGCGCAGCAGATGGCGGTCGTGCGACACCAGCATCAGCGTGCCTTCGAACTGCGCCAGCGCGGTGGTCAGCGCTTCACGGGTTTCCAGGTCCAGGTGGTTGGTGGGCTCGTCCAGCAGCAGCAGGTTGGGACGCTGCCAGACGATCAGGGCCAGCGCCAGGCGCGCCTTTTCACCACCGGAGAACGGTGCGATGGAGCTGGTGGCCATGTTGCCGTTGAAATTGAAGCTGCCCAGGAAGTTGCGCAGCTCCTGCTCGCGCACGGTGGGCGCGATCTTCGTCATGTGCCAAAGCGGCGATTCGTCATGGCGCAGCATCTCCACCTGGTGCTGGGCGAAGTAGCCGATGGACAGCCCCTTGTTGAACTGCGCTTCGCCGGCCAGCGTTGCGAGTTCACCCGCGATGGTCTTGATGAAGGTGGACTTGCCCGCGCCGTTGATGCCCAACAGGCCGATGCGCTGGCCCGCCTGCAGCGAAAAATTGATGCCCGACACGATGATCTTGTCGGACTCGACTTCCGTTTCCTCGTCCGCGATGCGATAGCCGGCGCTGACCGCGTCCATGGTCAAGAGCGGGTTGGGCGCACGCAAGGGCTCGCGGAACTCGAACGAGAACTCGGCCGCCGCGCGCAGCGGCGCGACTTCTTCCATGCGGGCCAGCGCCTTGATGCGGCTCTGCGCCTGGCGCGCCTTGCTGGCCTGGGCCTTGAAGCGGTCGATGAAGGATTGCAGGTGCGAGCGTTGGCGCATCTGCTTTTCCAGCATGCCTTGCGCCAGCTCCAGCTGCGCGGCGCGCTGGCGCTCGAAGGACGAGTAGTTGCCCGAATAGCGCTTGAGCTTGCGTTCGTCGATATGGACGATGACGTTGACCACGCCATCCAGGAAGTCGCGGTCGTGCGAGATGACGATGAGCGTGCCTGGGTAGCGTTTGAGCCAGTCTTCCAGCCAGATGATGGCGTCCAGGTCCAGGTGGTTGGTGGGCTCGTCCAGCAGCAGCAGGTCGGACGGGCACATCAGCGCCTGCGCCAGGTTCAGGCGCATGCGCCAGCCGCCGGAAAAGCTCGTCAGCGGCAGGTGCATCTGGGCCTGCGTGAAGCCCAGGCCGGTCAGCAGCTGTTCGGCGCGCGAATGCACGGTGTAGGCGTCGGCGTCGGCCAGCGCGGCGTAGATGTCGGCCATGCGCAGGCCGTTCTCGGTGCTTTCAGGCTCGGCTTCCAGCTGCGCCAGTTCCGCCTCCAGCTTGCGCAGCGTGACGTCGCCGTCGATGGCGTACTCGATGGCGGGCCGGTCCAGCGCGGGCGTTTCCTGCGCCACATAGGCCATGCGCCAGCTGGCCGGATAGTCCAGGTCGCCCTGGTCCGCGTGCAGCGTGCCGCGCAAGAGACCGAACAGGCTGGACTTGCCGGCGCCATTGGCGCCGATCAGGCCGATCTTGTCGCCGGGGTTGAGCAGCAGGTCGACCTTGTCTAGCAAGGGCTTGACGCCGCGCATGAGTGAAACTTGTTGGAAGCGGATCATGGGTGGTGCAACAGGGGACGCGGCAGGATTCCCGCCGGCCAGGCGCAGAGAAGAAGGTGGGGAAGCAGGGCGCTCAGGCAGCGCGGCAGGCGGACGGAACGGGCGTTCGTTCCGCGTCAAAGGCGGGTATTGTACCGGGCTTGGCGACCCAGGCGCGCAATGCCGCCCGTCAGCGCGAGGCGTACCGGCTGTCCAGCACCCGACGCAGGCGCACCGCGTCGCCGAAGCGCGAGCCGTTGATGCCCTGCGCGTTGAGCAGCACCATGGCCAGGTTGCGCTTGCCGACCTTGACCGCCATCACCAGGCAATCGCCGGCTTCGCGGGTGGTGCCGGTCTTGGACACAAGGATGTCCCATTGCGGACGGCCCACCAGGATGTTGGTGTTGCGGAAAGTCTGGCCGGCGGCCTGGTAGCTGGTCTCGCCGGTGTATTGCCGCAACAGCGGCTGGGCGGAAATCGCCGCGAGCAACTTGACCAGATCCCTGGCCGAAGACTGGTTTTCGTTGGACAGGCCGCTAGGTTCGGCGAAGCTGGAATCGGTCATGCCCAGCGCGCGGGCCTCGGCGTTCATCGCCGCGACGAAAGCCGCCGTGCCGCCGGTATAGGTGCGTCCCAGCGCCTGCGCGGCGCTGTTTTCGGAAGGGATCAACGCCAGGCGCAGCAGATCGGCGCGGCTCAGTTTGGTGCCGGCCGTCAGGCGCGAGGGCAACTCGCTGGTGGAGCGGGTGTCGCTGGCGTCGATGGTGATGACGTCGTCCATCGGCAGGCCGGCCTTGACCAGCGTCAGCGCCGCCATGAGCTTGGTGATGGAAGCGATGGGCCGCACGGCGTCCTCGTTGCGCGCGAACAGGACTTCGGACGTGTCCATGTCCTGCACCAGGATCGTGCTGGACTTGAGCTTGCCGATTTCCTTGGCCGGGTCGCGCGTGACCAGCGAGGCGTTGGCGGCCGCGTCCGGGTCCAGCGGGTCGGGCTGCGCGCCCCAGCGCTGCACGGCGATGCGCTTGCCGTAGCCATGCAGGCACATCGGCAGGGAAGGCTGGGAATTGCAGGGATGGAAATTGGCAGCCTGGGCGCGCGCCGGCGCCGGCAAGCCCGCCGCCGTGGCGGCCCACAAAGCCGCCACGCAGAATGAGATCGACATTTGCCGCAAGATCAGCGTCACGAGCGCTCCCCGATACGCCGGCCACGCGCCCGGCAGGGCGTTACCGGCAATATGCATTTGAAAGTCGATATTACTGCGGTTGGCGCCGTTGTCACTGGTGCGCGTCTGCGATGGCCTCGGCCAGCGCCAGCACGCGCTCCGCTTCGCGCGCATGCAGGTTTTCCACCAGCGCGCCGTCGACCACGGCCACGCCCAGGCCCGCGGCCTGCGCGGCGCGCCAGGCGTCCAGGCGCTTGCGCGCGGCGGCGAGTTCTTCTGCCGAGGGCGCAAAGGCGGCGTTGGCCGCCGCGATCTGCTTGGGATGGATGAGCGTCTTGCCATCGAAGCCCTGGTCGCGTCCCTGCCTGCAAGCCGCCGCCAGGCCGGTGTCGTCATGCAGGTCCAGGTGCACGCCGTCCAGCGCCGCCAGGCCGTGGGCCCGTGCCGCCATCACCGCCATCGAGCGTGCCAGCAGGGTTTCTTCGCGAGACGGCGTATGCCGCGCGTGCAGATCCTTCACCAGGTCCGAGGTGCCGACGACGATGGCCGCCAGCCGCGGATGGCCGGAAGCGATGGCGTCCAGCCGCAAAAATCCCAAGGGTGTTTCGGCCATGGCCCACAAGGGCAGGCTGGCTGGCGCGCCCGCCGCGTCCAGCGCTCGCGCGAGCGCGTCGAGCTCGGCGGCGGACTGCACCTTGGGCAGCAGCACCGCGTCCGCGCCCGCCTGGGCAATGGCCCTGACGTCGTCCAGGCCCCATGCCGTGTCCAGCGCATTGATGCGCACCACGCATTCGCGGCGGCCATAGCCGCCAGCGCGCAGCGCCGCGGCGACTTGCTCGCGGGCTTGCGCCTTGGCATCGGGCGCGACGGCATCCTCCAGGTCGAGGATCAGGACATCGGCGTCCAGGCTGCGCGCCTTGTCCAGCGCGCGCGCGTTGGCGCCAGGCATATAGAGTACGGAACGGCGGGGTCGGATGGCAGGAGTCATGGTTTCAGTACTTGGCGTTGCCGACGATCTGCACAGGCGTGGTGCAGACATAGCCCACGCCGTACACCGTGCGTATGCCCATGTCGCCGCCGGCCTGCGCGCGCAGCTTGCGCCGCAGGCGGTGCATGTGGGCGTCCAGCCGGTGGGTATCGTAGGCCTCCACGCTGGCGCCCAGCGCCTCGATCAGGCGGCCGCGCGACAGGGGCAGCGGCGCGGCCTGGATCAGCGCGCCGATCAGCCGGCTTTCGGTATCGGTGATGTCCACGCTGACCTGCTGCGGCGACAGCAGCGTGCGCCGGGACGGATCGAAGCGCCAGGCATCGGATTCCGGAGCGTCGGCGTCGCCCGCCGGCACCACCCGCAGGCGGCGCGACAGCGACACCAGCGTGGCGCCAAGCTCGGCCAGGTTGACGGGTTTGGTCAGGTAGTGGT
Organism: Achromobacter sp. PD1; assembly: GCF_048541815.1. Taxonomy (NCBI): domain Bacteria; kingdom Pseudomonadati; phylum Pseudomonadota; class Betaproteobacteria; order Burkholderiales; family Alcaligenaceae; genus Achromobacter; species Achromobacter sp. PD1. The sequence goes on along the minus strand of NZ_CP183349.1, from coordinate 2,582,790 downwards.
CGGCGCCCAGGCTCAGGCCCGAGACCTTGTCTTCGCTCAAGAGGCGGCCGGTGAGCATGATGATGCCCATCGACGGGAAGGATGTCCGCAGGTGCGAGACGCGGGTCAGCGCGTCCCCGTCGGGCAGCATGGCGTCCAGCACGAGGATGCCTGGCGTCACGGTGAGCAACAGTTGGTCCAGCTCCGCGAGCGAGCCGGCGGTGAGGATGCTGCGGTCCAGGCCCAGATCCTCGATGTATTCAGCGATGGTGTCGCGCCAGTCTCCGTGGTCGTCGACGATGATGATGGTCACGGCGATTCCGGCGTCAGCGGTTGCGCGCAGGGAGCTTCGAATGCAAACACGCTGTCCGCTCCTTGTATGTGGGTCTTCTTGTATAGGGGGAGTCCGCTGGCGCGATATTTTTCGTATCGCGCGCTTGCGGAGAATATCATCATCGCCCCTGCGGCGCCGCGTCAAGAATCAAGGATGGCAGCCGGGCGCCGGCCAATTTTCAGCTGGTCAAAAAATGAGCAGCCCGTTGCGCATCGGCCGAACGGCCATCAGCCAGGGGTTCGAGGCTTTTTTATCCACAGAAATTGTGGATAAGGCCGGCCCTGTGGATACTGTGCTTTTTATGTAGACAGGTGTTCGACGGCAACGCCCGGCGGCACCTTGCGCATGCGGTCGCGCTCGATGCGCGGCGGGGCGAAGCGGGTCTTGCGGGCAGCGGCGTTCTGCAGCAGCACGGACAGCACCGCGCCCTTGTCCTGTATCCACTCATTTTTGCCGCGCAGCAATTTCATCGCGTTCTCGGCGGTGCCAAGGCGATAGGTCATGGAGTTGATCTGCACCGAGGTCTTGCCATTGAAAACGGCCGCATCCTGTTCGGTGATTGCCGCGGCGTCCAGATTGCTGCTGTCGTGATCGATGCGGTAGACGAACTTCAAGCCGCTGTGCGGATCCTGCACCACTACGAGCTTGTCGGACCCCGATATGTCGGACAGCATGCCGATCACCAGCGACTCGACCAGCTGGTTGCCGCGCTGTTCCTCGGTGTAGATGTATATCGTGTGACGCGCTGGCGCGGCGTAGGTCTGTTGCATAACTGGCTTCAATAGTGCGGGGCAGGCCTGGCGGCCCGGACAAGCTGCGAAAAGAGCGGGCGATGCGCGCTATCCGGCGCGGCGCATGCGCATCAGCAAGCGCGCTTTGACGGCTGGCCAGTCCTCGTCGAGGATCGCGAAGTAGACCATGTCGCGCGCGCGCCCCGATTGCGCGATCAGGTGCTTGCGGAACACGCCTTCCTCCACGCCGCCGATCCGCAGGATGGCCTGGCGCGATTGCATATTGCTCAGTTCAGTCTTGAATACGATGCGCATGATACCAATTGTTTCAAAGGCGTGCTGCAACAGCAAGAACTTGGCCTCGGTATTGGCGCCGGAACGCTGGCTTGCGGGCGTGAGCCAGGTGCCGCCGATCTCCAGGCGCTTGTGCGCCAGCGCGATGTCCATATAGCGCGTTGCGCCGATGACCTGGCCGTTGTCCTGCCGCACGATGACAAATGGCAGGCAGTTGCCATCGCGCTGGCCGGCCAGCGCGCGGTCGACATAGCGCTGCATATCGTCCAGCGTCTGCACGGGTTCGGGTTGCAGGCGCCACAGCTCGGGGTGCAGGCCCACCTGCGCGAGCGGCTCGGCATGGCTGGCGGTGAGCGGTTCAAGGCGCACGACCTCGCCAGCGAGCGTGACGGGTTGCAGGCGGGGGCTGGTCATGACGTATTCCTTGATCGGAGCGTGGGCGCGGAGGGCAGGGCGTGCAGCAGGCGATTCTACGCGCGCGCGCCCTTGCCGAATACCGCACGCAAGCGCAGAATGCGCCGCATGAAAACAGACGCCTTGGTCCTGGGTGCGGGCATCGTCGGGGTGAGCACCGCCCTGCATCTGGCGGCGCGCGGCCGTTCAGTGGTGCTGCTGGACCGGCGCGGCCCTGGCGAGGAAACCAGCTACGGCAACGCGGGCCTGATCGAACGGGCCAGCGTGATTCCCTATGCCTTCCCGCGCGACTGGCGCAGCCTGTGGCGCTACGCCAGGAACAATACGCCGGACGTCAGCTACCACCCGCGCTTTCTGCCGCGCATCGCGCCATGGCTGCTGCGCTACTGGTGGCATTCGGCGCCGTCGCGGCTGGCGCGCGCGACCCAGGCCATGCTGCCGCTGATCGAGCGCTGCGTCGCGGAGCACGACGCGCTCAAGGACGAGGCCGGCATCTCGCGCCTGTTCCGGCGCAGCGGCTGGATCGATGGCGTACGCGGCGAGGCCGGCCTGGCCCGGGCCGCGGCCGAGGCCCAGGCGCTCGCGCCGTACGGGCTGAACTACCGCGTATTGGATCGCCAGGCGCTGGCGGCGCTGGAACCTTCGCTGTCGCGCATGGCCGGTGCGGTGCATTGGCTGGATCCGGTCAACGTTTCGGACCCGGGCGCCGTCACGCGCGGCTACGCGGCCTTGTTCGAACGGCGCGGCGGCGTGCTCGCGCGCGGCGACGCGCGCAGCCTCAAGCCATCTGGCCAGGGTTGGCAGGTGCAGGGAGAACAAGGGCTGATCGAGGCCCGCGATGTGGTGGTTGCGCTGGGCCCGTGGTCGCCGGACATCCTGCGCCCGCTGGGCTATCGCATTCCCATGGCGGTCAAGCGCGGCTATCACCAGCATTACGCATTGGAAGAGGGGGCGACCTTGTCGCATCCGGTGGCGGACATCGAAAGCGGTTTCGTCGTGACGCCCATGACCCTGGGCGTGCGCCTGACCACGGGCGCCGAGTTCGCGGCGCGCGATGCGCCGCCTTCACCGATCCAGATCGAGCGCACGCGGGCGTTGGCGCGGCAGCTGCTGCCGCTGGGCGAGGCCGTGGAGCGCGAACCGTGGATGGGTTGCCGGCCCTGCATGCCGGACATGCGGCCGGTCATCGGACCAGCGCCGCGCCATCCCGGCCTGTGGCTGGCGTTCGGCCATGCGCATCATGGCTTTACGCTAGGTCCGGTGACGGGCAAGCTGCTGGCCTGCATGATCACGGGCCAGGCGCCGGACATGGATCCGGCGCCTTACCGCGTCGGCCGCTGAGGCCGTACGCGGCAGGAGACGCGAGAAGCGCGGTTCTCAGGCCGGTTTTGCGGCCTTTTCGCGGCGCTGGCGCACGGCCAGGGCCAGCGTTTCCAGCACCGGCGCGGTCTGCGACCAGCCCAGGCAGGCGTCCGTGATGGACACGCCGCGGCGCAGCGGCAGGCCGGGCTTCAGGTCCTGGCGGCCTTCTTCGAGATGGCTTTCGATCATCACGCCGGTGATGCGGCCGTCGCCCTGGGAGATCTGGGCGGCGATATCGTTGGCCACCTCGACCTGGCGCAGATGCGACTTGTTGGAGTTGGCGTGCGAGCAGTCGATCATGACCTGTTCGCGCTGGCCGGCGGCGCGCAGGGCGGCGCAGCAGGCGTCGACGCTGGCCGCGTCGTAGTTCGGACCTTGCTTGCCGCCGCGCAGGATGACGTGGGTGTCCTGGTTGCCGCGGGTTTCGAAGATGGCGGCCATGCCCATCTTGGTCATGCCCATGAACGCGTGCTTGGCGCTGGCGGCGACCATGGCGTCCGCGGCGATCTGCACGCCGCCGTCGGTGCCGTTCTTGAAGCCCAGCGGGCAGCTCAGGCCGGAACTCAGCTGGCGGTGGCTGGGGCTTTCGGTGGTACGCGCGCCGATGGCGCCCCACGCGATCAGGTCGGCAATGTACTGCGGGCTGAGCAGGTCCAGGAATTCGGTGGCGATCGGCAAGCCCAGGCCGCTGATGTCCAGCAGCAGTTCGCGCGCGCGGCGCAGGCCTTCGTTGATGCGGAAGCTGCCGTCCAGGCGCGGATCGTTGATGTAGCCCTTCCAGCCCACGGTGGTGCGCGGCTTCTCGAAGTACACGCGCATGACGATGAGCAGGTCTTTCTGGTGCTGTTCGGCGGCGGTGCGCAGCAGGCGCGCGTATTCCATGGCCTGGCCATGGTCGTGGATGGAACAGGGGCCCACCACCAGCACCAGGCGGTCGTCGCGGCCGTGCAGGACGTCGGCGATCTGGACGCGGCTTTGCTCGACCAGCGTCTGGATCTCGGCCGAAACCGGCAGTTCGTCCTGCAGCAGGGCGGGCGAAATCAAGGGGCGCACCGCGCTGATGCGGGTATCGTCGGTGCGCGTGTTGTCCTGGGTGGAGTCGGCCGCGCCGACCTCGCGGTCGTGCAGGGGGTCGTCAATGCGGGTCAAGGGTAGCTCCGTGCCGTAGATGCGGGAAGAAAGCCATCTATTATGGCACCGGCCGCGCCGCGGGGCGACGGAAGGCTGCCTCCGTCTGGCTGATGCCGCGAATACTACGACTATCGGCGATGGGGCTGCATTAACCCGTTAGCGATAACGACAGCGCGCGCGCGGATGCCTTAGCATGGGGGACACAGTTTTCCAGCGGCCGCCTGCGGGGGCCCGCCCTATATGAGTAGGACGGTAGACCATGCCTAAAACGGAACCCGGCGGAACCCGACGGATACTCCTCGTCGAAGACCACCCGGTCGAACGCGCCTATCTGCAGAACGTGCTGCTGGCGCTGGGTTTCCGCCGGGTCGCCGGCCTGGGCAGCAGCATAGAAGCGGTCAGCGCGCTGACGCGCCAGTTCTACGACGTGGTCATCAGCGACATCATCACGGGCGAGGGCGACGGCACGCGGCTGCCCAACGAACTGCGGCGCCTGGTGGACGCCGGACGGCTCAAGAGCATGCCGCCCATCATCTGGATCAGCAGCCTCAGCGATGAACTGTTGCAGTCGCACGTGCGGCTGGCCCTGCAGGCCGGCTGTCCCTCCGCGCAGGCCTTGTCCAAACCGGTGTCCCGCAGCGCCATGCAGCAGGCCATCAAGACGGCGTTGCGCAGCATCGACGAAGACGATGCCGCCTCGACCCGGCCGCGCTCGCTGCGGCGCGACGTCATCGAGGCGGCGTTGGGCCATGCGCTGATCACGGGGCAGGGCATGAGCGTGGTGCTGCAGCCGCAGATGAGCCTGTCGACGGGCCGCGTGCTCGCCGCCGAGGCGCTGTCGCGCTGGGATCACCCCGAACTGGGCGCGATTCCGGCGGCGGACTTCGTGCCTGCCGCGCACCGGCTGGGGCTGGACCGGACCTTGTTCTGCTTGGTGACCGACAAGGTGCTGGAGCTGCAGCAGCGCATGCATGCCGAGGACATCGCCGTGCCCATCGCGATCAACGCCTCGGCCTCCACGCTGTGTTCGCGCGACCTGCCGGGCCTGCTGGAGCAGCGCGTTGCGCAGGCCAGCCTGCCGGCCCGGTTGATCAAGGTCGAACTGACCGAGGATGAGCCGGTGACCGATTGGCTGGCCTTGTCCTCGGCGCTGAACCTGCTGCGCGTGCGCGGCTTTGAATTGGCGATGGATGACTTCGGCGCGGGCATCGCCTCCATGCGCCTGTTCTCGGCCATGCCCTTCACCGAACTGAAGATCGACCGCGACTTCATTGTCCATATGCATCGCGAGCCCGCGTCGCGCGCGGTGGTCGCGGCCGCCATCGAGATGGGCCGCGTGCTGGGCCGGCGCGTGGTCGCCGAAGGCGTGGAGCACGAGCGCGACGTGGAGTTGCTGCGCGAATTGGGCTGCGACGTGGCGCAAGGCTACGGCATTTCCGTGCCGCTGGAACCCGACGCCTTCGTCGAATTCTGCCGCAGCCATTGAGTCATCCGCCCGGCGCGATGGGGTATCCTGGCGCAGGCCGGGTCCGTCCGGACCCTCCCGACTTTCGGCGGACTTGACCCCGATCAAGACTGCGCCCGCGCATGGAAAATTGGCCCCACGGGTGGATTTACCATGGCTTCATGCGGGCTGCGCACGGTGGCGCGGTCCCCTCGATGGAGCGATGAACCAATGCGACGCATACTGGCCGCCGTACTGCTGATTTCCCTGCTGGCCTGGGCCGGCGCCTATTGGGCGCAACCTCCGGCCGAACTCAACGTCTGGACCGCGCGCGATCAGCTCATCCTGCTGACAGGCCTGGGCGCCTACGCGCTCATGGCCTTGATCATGCTGCTGGCGGTGCGTCCCATGTGGCTGGAAACGCGCATAGGCGGGCTGGACAAGATGTACCGGCTGCACAAGTGGAGCGGCATCCTGGCCGCCGTGCTGGCGGCGGCGCATTACCTGATCAAATTGGGCAAACCGCTGCTGCTGGCGCTGTTCGACCCCGTGCCCAAGACGCCGCGCGCGGCCGCCTTGCTGGACATGTTCCGCGGATCCGCCAAGGACATCGGCGAATGGGCCGTGTGGATCCTGGCGGCGATGGTGTTGCTCACGCTGTGGCGGCGCTTTCCGTACCACATCTGGCGCCAGGTCCACCGCATCGCCGCGGTGATCTTCCTGGTGGTCGCCTTCCATGGCGTGGTGCTGACGCCGGCCGCCTGGTGGTGGCAGCCCGCCGGCTGGCTGGTGGCGCTGTGCACCGCGGTGGGGACGGTTTGCGCCGTCATGGCGCTGACCGGCAATATCGGACGCGGCCGCCGCTACCGGGGGCAGGTCCTGGCCATCGATCATCTTTCCGACGACATCCTGGCGCTGACCTGTAGGGTGGAGGGCAACTGGCACCATCGCGCCGGGCAGTTCGCGTTCCTGACGGCGGACCGGCGCGAGGGCGCGCATCCCTTTACGATGTCCGGCGCGGACGACGGCACCGGCCGGGTGCAGTTCTCCATCAAGGCGCTCGGCGACTACACGCGGCGTCTGCAGCGCAGCCTGCAAGTGGGGCAGGACGTCATCATCGAAGGCCCTTATGGCTGCTTCGACTTCCAGCGCGGCGATGGGCGGCCGCAGATCTGGGTGGCCGCGGGCATCGGCGTCACGCCGTTCATTTCATGGATGGAATCCCTGCAGACGGACCCGGACACCGCGCCGGTCGCGACCCTGTACTACTGCGCCCGCAATGCCGGCGACGCGCCGTTCGCGGACCATCTGAAAGCGCTATGCGCGCGCGTGCCGAACGTGACGCTGCAGGTGCGTTACAGCGATACCCAGCGGCCGCTGACGGCCGCCGAGCTGGCCGCGGACCACAAGCCGGGCGCGCGATGGCCCAGCGTGTGGTTCTGCGGCCCGACGGGATTCGCCGATGCCTTGAAGGACGGCTTGCACCGGCGCGGCATGCCGGTGAGCGAGCTGTTTCACCAGGAGGCGTTCCAGATGCGCTGAGCGCATCAGATGCCGGACACCTCGATGTCGCCCGGATAGTCGACCGAAAACTTCAACACCGTTTCGCGCGACTTGCCGGGTTCCATTTCCCAGTCCCACACCAGCTTGCCGTCTTCCTCGCGCTTGATCTCGCGGTCTGCCGGCGACAGCAGCTTGACCACGATCTTCTCGTTGCGCGAAATGGGCAGGCGGTCCTTGAACGACACCTGCTCCTTGGTGGCCTTGCTGTTCTTGACCGTGATCTTGTACTCGTAGGTCACGCGCTTGCCGCTGCCCGAAAAGCCGGTGCTTTCGGTATAGCGGTTGACCAGCTGGCGCTTGATCGAGATGCCTTCGTCGGCGCCCAGCGCCAATTCGAGCTTCTCGCCCGGCATCACCGCCTTCATGGAGCTGGCCGCGACGAAGGCGTCGTCCAGGAAGGTGTTCAGCGAACCGGCCAGGAAGGGGAATTCCGTGTTGTTGCTGGCGTGCGCGGTCAGGAACATGGCTTCGCGCAGGGCCGGCGTGGACTGGTACTGCAGCGTGGCAGGCAGCTTGGCCGTGGCGATGGCCACGCGCTGCGAAGAATTGTCGGACAGCAGCGTGGCCGGATTCTTGATCTGGAACGATGCGCTGGTCGCTTCGGCCTGCACCTCGGCGGTCGCCTGCTCCAGCGGTTCCGGCCTCATCTCGGCAACCGGCGCGGCGGCGTCCTCGAAGGACTGGACGCGCTGGCGCGACATCTTGGCTTCGGCTTCTTGCCTGGCCGCGGCGACCGGCGCCGGGCTGGGGCGCGGACGGGGCGGAGGAGGCGGGGCGGCCACGTCGACGATCCAGGGCTGCAGCGCGGGCGCGCCGCCGCCCAGCGAGGGCCGCGCGGTGGACAGCGTGAGCTTGACGTTATTCCAGTCTTCGCCGGTGTTCTGGCGGATGACGCCGAAATAGCCCAGGTCCACGCTGCGGTCGGCAGGGCGCAGGCGCGCATCGTAGGCGGGCGTCCAGCGGGCGCCGGCCACGGCGTAGGAAACGTTCAGATCCAGCTTGCCCGCGCGCGCCAGGTTGACGCGCAGGGTGACGGTCTTGGTGCGGCGGTTGAGCGAACTTTGCAGCTGGCCCAGTTGGTCTTGCAATGCGGTCAGTTCGCGCTCCAGCGCCTCTTTCTGTTCGGCCACCCGGCGCAGTCCGGCCAGCGACTTGGCCAGGGAGTCCGCGCTCAGGGACTGGATCGCCTTCAGTTCGTCCAGCGTCAGGCGCGCGCCGTCCTTCGAGGGCTCGGTGGCGCCGCGCTGCATCATCAGCACCAACTCACGCTGGTTGTCCAGCACTGCCGCTTCGTCGTCCAGCAGCGCCTGCTGGCCCTGCAGCTTGCGTACCTGTTCCTCCAGCTGCTTGACGCGTTCGTTGGCGGTGTCGGCCTGATAGGCGTCGCGCACCTTCACATCCAGCAACGTCGCCTGGCCGGTGCTCTTGGCAGAGACTTGCAGCGAATTCTCCTGCAGGCTGGCCGGCAGTTTCTCCAGCACCAGTTCGTGTTCGCCCGCGGCCAGCTCGCTGCTGGCGGCGCGCGTCACGACGGCGCGGTCCTGGTAGACGGTCACGGAACCGATGGAGGAAGGCAGCCCGGCGGCTGCGGCCAGGCCGGGGATCGTCGCAATGGCCAAGGCCAGAAGGGTACGTCGCACTATTTCACCTTTAGACAGGTTGGAATCGCGCGGCGCCGTGTCCTTTGGGCAGGGACGGCCCGCCGCGCGCGCCAAATTTACATTGTGGCCTGGGCGCTGGTTTTACAGAAGATGACAAACGCGACAGGGCGATACCGCACGGCCCTCAGGGATGGGCCAGCGCGCGCAGCATGTCCACGGCGTTGCCCGCCGCCGTCGAGCGGTCGTGGCGGCGGTAGGCCATGTCCAGCAAGGCATGCGGCGCGTCGCCCTTGATGGGCCGGTATTCGATGCCTTGCGCGCCCATGTGCCGCATCGCCGCCGGCACGATGGAAATACCCACGCCGGCCGCCACCAGGCTGACGATGGAAGCCATCTGCGGCGCTTCCTGGATGACCCGAGGCACGAAGCCGGCGCGTTGGCAGGCCGACATGATGGCGTCGTACAAGCCGGCCCCGATGGGGCGCGGATACAGCACGAAGTCCTCGTCCGCCAACGCGGCGATGGGCACGCTGCGCTTGCGGCTCAACGCATGGTCTGGCGGCAGCGCCACCAGCATGGGTTCGTCCAGCACGCGCTCGGACTCGAACTCCGGGTCCAGTACGTAGGGCGGCCGCACGAAGGCGACGTCGACGTCGCCCGCGCGCAGGCCGCGCAGCAGCGTGACCGTATTGCTCTCGGTGAGCGTGACGCGCACGTCGGGATAGCGGTCCCGGTACGCGCGGATGGCCCGTGGCAGGTAGGGGTGGAACACCGCCGACGCCGTGAACCCCACGGTGATCGCCCCGCGCTCGCCGCGGCCCAGCCGGCGGGCCGTGTCGATGGCGCGATCGGCGCTGGCGAGGATGGCGCGGGCGTCCTCCAGGAACTGGGCGCCGGCCTCGGTCAGCGCGATGCCCCGCGGCAGGCGCAGGAACAGCGGGGTGCCGATTTCGCGTTCCAGCTGCTGGATCTGCTGGCTCAGCGGCGGCTGGCCTATGCCCAGCCTGGCGGCGGCGCGCGTGAAGTGCAGCTCTTCGGCGACGGCGGTGAAATACCGCAGGTGGCGCAATTCCATCGTTATTACATATGGTCGGGGTGACTTTCATATATTGGACATATGCAGGGCAAAAGTCTACTTTGATTACGTGGGCTGCATGCCCGCCGTTTTCGAGAATCCCGATGTCTGCCCCCTTAGCCAGTCCCTCGTCCCCAATCGCCGCGTCCGCGCCGGCGGAACCCGTCTCTGCGCCTACCGATCATCTCGCCCGCGGCACCCCCGGGTTGCGGCGCGCCCAGTGGGCCTTGTTCGCGGCCGGTTTTTCCACTTTTTCCCTGCTGTATTGCGTGCAGCCGCTGATGCCGCTGTTCACCCATGCGTTCGGCGTGTCGCCCGCGCAGAGCAGCCTGGTGCTATCGCTGTGTACCGGCTTCCTGGCTGTCGCCATCTTCTTCGTGGGCTTGTTTTCGCAAGCCGTGCCGCGCAAGCGCGCCATGGCGCTGTCGCTGTTCGCGTCCGCCTTGCTGGGCACCATCGCCGCCGCCGCGCCCGACTGGCACAGCCTGCTGGCGCTGCGCGCGTTGCAAGGGCTGGCGATGGGCGGCGTGCCGGCGCTGGCCATGGCCTACCTGGCCGAGGAGGTCGAACCCGGCACCCTGGGCTTCGCCATGGGCCTGTACATCGGCGGCAGCGCGTTCGGCGGCCTGTCCGGCCGCGTCATCACCGGCCTGGTGTCGGATCATTTCGGCTGGCGCGCCGCGCTGGGCACGCTGGGCCTCCTGGGCATCGTGGCGGCGGTGCTGTTCGTGTGGCTGCTGCCCGCGTCGCGCCGGTTTGCGCCGCAGCGGGGCAGGGGCTGGGCAGGCGTGTGGGGCGATGTGCGCGCAGGCGCCGCCTCGCACCTGAAGAATGGTCCCCTGTGCGGGCTGTTCGCGCTGGGCGGCCTGCTGATGGGCGCGTTCGTCACGGTCTACAACTACGTGGGCTTTCGCCTGCTGCTGCCGCCATTTTCGCTGAGCCAGACCTTCATCGGCTTCATCTTCGTGGTCTATCTGGTCGGCATCTTCGCGTCGACCTGGTTCGGCCGCCTGGCCGACCGCCATGGGCGCGGCGCGATGCTGTCGGCCGCCACCGGAATGGCGCTGGCGGGGCTGCTGCTGACGCTGTCCAACTGGCTGCCGCTGCTGATCGCCGGGATCGTGGTGTTCACTTTCGGCTTTTTCGCGGCCCACGCCGTCGCCAGCGGCTGGGTCGGACAGATGGCGCGCGGCTACAAGGCGTTGGCGGCGTCGCTCTATCTGCTGGTGTACTACGTGGGTTCCAGCGTGCTCGGATCCCTGGGCGGACACTTCTGGACCACGGGCCAGTGGGCCGGCGTGGCCGCGATGGCGGGCGGACTGCTGACTTTGGCGCTGGCCATCAGCGCGGGCCTGTACAAGCGCACTGGCCGCGTGCCGGCATCGGCCGCGGTGGGGCGGGGCGTCTCCTAGAATGCCATAAACGATATTAATTCTCATTTATAATTTGCGGCACGCTCGGTGAGCGCCATCCCATCCAGATCCGAGGGCCGCGATGAATCCTATTTCTCCCGACAGCCATAACCTGCAGCGCGAGCATGCCGCGCTGCTTGCCGCCTACGGACAGGCGCAAGCGCATTGCAGCCGGCTCCTGGCGGCCCAGGCCGCGCGCATCCTGTATCTGGAGAGCGAGGCCATGCGCCTGCGCGCAGCCGTCATCCAGCGCGACACGGCGCTGGCCTGGGCGCGTGAAGACCGCAATACGCTGGAGACTTCCATTCCAGGGCTGCCCAAACGCGTGGCGCTGGCGCGCCGCGTCGCCCAGTTGATGGAGCGCGTGCAGACGCTCATGCGCGAGCGCTTGGCCTGGCAGGGCCGGGCCGGCGCTGGCGCGCGTGAACTCGAGACGCTTGCGGAACCGCCTGCCTGGCGTCCCGCGCCGCCCGCGGTGGTGCTGCGCGAGAAGGCGGTGCTGTGCGTCGGCGAGGACGCGGTGGCACTGGCGCTGACCCGCAAGATGGTCGAACTGGCCGGCGGGCGTTATCTCGGCCATGACGGCGGCGCGGATGCCGATGGCGAAACGCTGGAAGCCAGCCTGGTGGCCGCGGACCTGGTGATCTGCCAGACCGGCTGCGTCAGCCACGGCGCCTACTGGCGCGTCAAGGACCATTGCACCCGCACCGGTAAACAATGCGTGCTGGTCGACAAGCCCGAAGCCTTGCAGGCGCTGCGGCTGGAACGTCAGCCGCTGAAGACGGGCAACTGAGCCGGGAACCGTAGCGTCGCGTTACCTAGCGTTTCGGCTGCGCGCCCACAGGCGCAATACAGTCGAGGGGCAAGGGGGGCCGACATGCTGACCAAGCGGGACCGAGTGGCGCTACCCTGGACGGACACGCTTGCCCGCCTGGAAGACGAGCGCATCATGTTGCAGCGCATAGCCGCCGGCATGCCATTGGCCGAAGTGCTGGAGCACGTGCTGCATGCCATCGAGGCGCAATCCAGCGTGGAGCTGCGCACATCCATCGCACTGGTGGACGAAACTGGCGGCTTCCTGCTGCACGGCGCCGCGCCCAGCCTGCCGGTGGCCTACAACACCGCGGTGCATAAGGCCGTCATCGGCCCCGGCAGCGCATCCTGGGGCGAGGCGGCCTACACCGGCAGCCCGGTCTATGTGGAAGACATCGCCCTGAATCCGGGTTGGGAGCGCTGGCGCGACCTGGCCCTGTCGCACGGTTTGCGGGCCTGCTGGTCCACGCCGATCAAGGCGCCCGATGGCCGCCTGCTGGGCGTGTTTTCCAATTACTACGCGGTGGTGCGCTCGCCATCGGCGCACGATATCGACGCGATCGCACTGGTGACGCGCAGCGCCGCCCTGGCGATCGAACGGCATCTGACGGAACTGGCGCTGCGCCAAAGCGGCGAACGCTGGCGTGCGATGTTCGCCGGCATGCAGGAGGCGTTCTTTCTCAGCGAGGCGCTGCGCGACGATGTCGGCCGCATCGTCGATTTCCGCTTCCTGGAGGTGAACCCCGCGTTCGAGCGGCAGACCGGCATGAAGGAAGGCGATACGCTGGGCCACACGCTGCGCGAGATGATCCCGGGCGTGCCCGGGCAGATCATGGACACCTTCGCCCAGGTGGTCGAGACCGGCGAGCCTATCCAGTTCGAGTTCATGGTGCCGGCGCCCAAGGAAGCCTGGTACGAGGCACGCGCGCGCAAGGATGGCGCCGGCCGGATGATGGCGCTGTTCCTGGACGTAACCGCGCGCAAATCGGCCGAGGCTGAACTGTGGGAAGGGCAGCACCGCAAGAATTACCTGGCTGCGCTGGGCGACCGCATGCGCGAACTGCATCGCGAGGAAGAGATAGAGCAGGCCGCCTGCGAAGGGCTGTGCCAGCATCTGGCGCTTGGGCAGATGGCGGTGCTGGATACGCGGGGCGAGGATCATACCCCGGTCATTTCCTCGGTCTGGCCCCCGGGGTCCGCGCTCCTCGGCCAGCCGCCGCATACGCTGGATGCCTTGGGCGACGACTATCATGCGGCCTTGCGGCTGGGACGCACGACCTACCTGGCGCCGCTGCTTGGGGAAGCGGGCGGCGAGATCCGCCCATGGGCCATCGTCGTGCCGCTGCGGCGCTGGGGCCGGCATGCAGGCGCGATGCTGGCATGTCCCGGGTCGGGCAGCAGGCTCAAGAGCAGCGACATCGCGTTCATCGAGGAAGTGGCCGAGCGCATGTGCGCCGCGGTCGAGCGCTCGCAGTACGCACGGACGCTGGAACAGCGCGTCGAGGATGCGATCGCGGAGCGTGACCGCATTTGGCGTCTTTCCCCGGAGCTGCTCGCGGTGATCGACCGCCAAGGGCGCTTCGCCAGCGTCAACCCCGCGGTGCGGCCCATCCTGGGCTGGACTCCCGAGCAATTCATGTCGATGGCGCTGCGCGACCTGATCCATCCGGAGGATCTGGTGGCGACGCTGGCGGCGTGGAGCTGGGCGTCCGGCGACGCCGGCCCGCGTCCTGGTGCGAAGCATCTCGAGAACCGCCTGCTCAAGCGCGAGGGTGGCTATTGCTGGATAACCTGGAGCATGTCCTGGACCCAGGACAGCCTGTACATGACCGGCCGGGACGATACCGACCTCAAGCTGCAGGCCGAGGCCTTGCACGACACCGAGAACGCGCTGCGGCAGTCGCAGAAAATGGAAGCGGTGGGGCGCCTGACGGGCGGCATCGCCCATGATTTCAACAACATGCTGCAGGGGATCTCGGGCGCGCTCTACCTGGTGGAGCGCAAGATCACGGCGGGCGCGCCGGAACAGGCGCTGCGCTTCGTCGACGTCGCCATGGATTCCGCGAACCGGGCCGCGCACCTGACGCAGCGGCTCCTGACGTTCTCGCGCCGCCAGCCCATCGACCCCAAGCCGTTCTGCGCGGCGTCCGCACTGCAATCCATGGTGGCGCTGTTCCACCGCTATACCGGCGAACGCGTGGCGCTGCGGCTGGACCTGCAGCCGGAACTGTGGACGGTCTGCTGTGACAAGAACCAGTTCGAGAACGCCATGTTGAACCTGGTGATCAACGCCTGCGACGCCATGCCAAACGGCGGCGCGCTGACGGTTGCCGCGCGCAACGTGGGGCCGGACGATCCGCTCCTGTCGCAATGCGCCGGGGAGCATGCGGGACGCTACGTGGAAGTATCGGTGAAGGACGTGGGCTGCGGCATGCCGCCGGACGTGCTGGCGCACGCGTTCGACCCGTTCTTCACCACCAAGCCCTTGGGCCAGGGCACCGGGCTGGGCCTGTCCATGATCTATGGCTTCGCCAAGCAGGCTGGCGGCGCGGCCAGCCTGGAGAGCACGGTGGACGTGGGCACTACGGTCAGGCTGTTCCTGCCGCGCCATGACGGCGCGCCCGAAAGCGTGCAGCACGGCGAACTCCCGGCGGCCGCTACGCGCGGCGCGGCGCGCAAGGAAGTCGTGCTGGTGGTGGAAGACGATGCGAACGTGCGCGAGATGGTGCGCGAATGCCTGGCCGAACTCGGCCTGGAGGTGTTGACCGCCGTGGACGGCGAGGCCGGACTGGAGGTGTTGCAGTCCGCGCGCAGCATCGACCTGCTGGTGACCGATGTGGGGCTGCCGGGACTCAATGGCAGGCAATTGGCCGACGCCGCGCGCGTGGCGCGTCCAGGCCTGCGCGTACTCCTGATGACCGGATACGCGGAAAGCGCGGCGCGCGGCCAGGGCTTTCTTGAACAGGGGCTGGAGCTGATCGTCAAACCCTTCCAGCTCGACAAGCTGTCCGAACGCGTGCAAGGCATGCTGGACAGTGCGCCCGGCAGGCCGGGGCAGCAGGCCCGGCCCTGACCTGCGACGGCCTAATGGCGGCGGCGCAATTCCGCGGGCGGCATGCGCAATTGCCCGCGGTACTTCGAGACCGTTCGCCGCGCCAGCAGGATGCCGTTGGCCGCCAGTTGCTGGGTCAAGGCCACGTCCGACAGCGGCATCGCCGGGTCCTCGGCCTCGACCATTTCCTTGATCAGGGCCCGCACGGCCGTGGCGGAGCAGGACCCGCCAGTGTCGGTGGCCAGTTCGCGGGAAAAGAAGTGACGGAATTCGAACACCCCGCGCGGCGTCACCATGTACTTGCCGACAGTGGCGCGCGACACCGTGGATTCGTGCATGTCCAGGTCATCGGCGACCTCGCGCAGCATCAACGGCCGCAAGGCCACGTCGCCATATTCGAAAAAGGTCTGCTGGCGCTTGACGATGGCTTCGGCCACGCGCTGGATCGTGATGTAGCGCTGTTCGACGTTGCGCACCAGCCAGCGGGCTTCCTGCAGCTCCTGGGCCATGGGGCTGCGATCGTCCAGGCGGGCGCGCCGGAACAGTTCGGCATAGGTATGGTGCAGCCTCGCCTGGGGCATGGCGTTGCGGTTGGGCAGCACGCGCCAGCGCGATTGCCATTTGTCGACGAACACGTCGGGCACGACGTAGACGGGCGCTTCGGCGCTGTAGCGGCCTCCCGGTTTCGGGTCCAGGCTGCGGATCAGCGCGCAAGCCTCGCGCAAGGCGTCTTCAGAACAGCCCAGCTGCTGGCGCAGGCCGGCGCAGTCGTTGCGGGCCAGCCGCTCGAGCTGCTCGGCCACGATGCGCATGGACAGGGCGCGTAGCGCGTCGCCGATGCCGGTCGCTGCCGCCAATTGCAGCAACAGGCATTCGGCCAGGTCGCGCGCAGCCAGTCCAGGCGCATCCAGCTGTTGGACCAGGCGCAGCGCGGTCATCCATTCGCCTTCGTCGGGGACGGCTTCGGCGCCGCGGCGCGCATCGCCCCACAGGCTGGCGAGCGGCACCCGCAGGTAGCCGTCGTCATCCAGAGCATCGATGATGTACTCCGCCAACAGCCGGTCGCGCGGCGCCAACTGATAGTTGCCCAGCTCCAGCGACAGCCGTTGGCTCATGGACAGCGTGGACGCGGCCCATAGGCCCTGGTCACGCTCGGGGCCGTCGCCCTGGCCGCGTGTCGGATAGTCGCCGGAGTAGGCCGGCGCGTCCGGCAGCGGCGGTTCTTCCTGCGGGACGGGTTCCGGCGGAGCCGGATCGGCGCCGTCCGCCAAAGGAGGAAAGACCGCAACGGCGGGGCCTGCTTCGGCCTCCTGCTCATCGGCGTCTTCCAGGAAGGGATTGCTGGCCAGGGCCTGCTCGACCGCGGTGGTGAACTCCAGGGCGGTCATCTGCAGCAACTTGACGGATTGCTGCAGGCGGGGCGCCAGCGTCATCTGCTGACGCAGGCGCAATTCTTGCGAGGGGTAGACCAATCGAGTCTCCTGGACAGCGGCTGCCGACGGGCAGCTCATCCTGAAACTCAAGCAAAGACCATGCCAGGCGCCGCAGCGGGCGGGGGGCGTCCGGCGCGCGGGCGGCGCCGGCCCAGTATTACAAGGAAGCGGTAAGAAATGCTTCCCCGCGCGGTCCGGATGCTCACGTGCCGGCGGGATCCCGCTAGTCCTTCTCGTAGTCGTCGAGCCGGTTGTAGAGCGTCTTCAGACTCAAGCCCAGAGTCTCGGCGGCGCTGCGCTTGTCGCCCGCGTGATGGGCCAGCGTCGCCAGGATGAATGCGCGCTGTGCCTGGCCCAGCGACATGCCGATGGGCAGCGTCAACGCGCCGTCGCGCAGCATGGCATGCTGCCCGCCGCGGTTCCGCGGCAACAACTCGTCCTCGAGCTCGCCGTCGGCCAGGATGAACGCGCGCTGCACGGCGTTGCGCAGCTCGCGGACATTGCCTGGCCAATCATGCAGGGAGATCGCATCCAGCATCTGCGCGGAGAAGGTCTTCTGCGTACCGTTGGCGGTGTTCAGGGTATTCAGGAACCAGTGCGCCAGCACCAGCGCATCGTCGCCGCGCTCGCGCAACGGCGGCACGCGCAACGGAATCACCAGCAGCCGGTGCAGGAAGTCCTGGCGCAGGCGGCCTTGCGCGACGGAGGCGAAGGGATCGCGGTTGCTGGCACAGATGATGCGGACATTGGCGCGCAGCAGGTCCGAGCCGCCCACGCGCTGATAAGTGCCGGCCTCCAGCACGCGCAGGAAGTTGACCTGCAGGTCCGGCGGCATTTCGGTCACTTCGTCCAGGAACAGCGTGCCGCCGCTGGCGTACTCGAAGTAGCCGGCGCTCTGTGCCACAGCGCCGGTGAAGCTGCCTTTTTCATGGCCGAACAATTCGGCATGCGCCAGGCTGCCGCTGATGGCGCCGCAGTTCACGGCCACAAAGGGCTGTTCCCGGCGTTCGCTGGCGTCGTGGATGGCGCGCGCCACGATTTCCTTGCCAGTTCCGCTTTCGCCCACGATGAAGACGCTGGCGTCGGTGGCCGCAGCCAACTGCAGTTGGACGCCGAGCTTTTGCATCACGGGCGACAGGCCCGACGCGTCGGTCAGTACGTCCGGGGACGCCTGCGCCGGCGCGCGCGCGGCGTTCGGGGTGCGATTCGGCATGCTGATTCCTGGGTCCTGCACGGACCGTGAACGTCACAACCCATGCTAGTGAACTGGACCAGGGCAGGATGCGACGATTTGCAAGTATTCGAAAATTTTGGTGGAAAGTATCGAACATTTACCCCCGGCCCACCTGTAGTCGCTATGCTGAAGGACTTACAACAACATCCGCGATACGGAGCAAGCATGCCTCATCTGCTGATCGTTGATGACGACCCCACGATACGCGAAACGCTGGCCGAGATCGGACGCGAAAGCGGTTTTTCCGTGGCCTTGGCAGCGAGCGTCAAGGATGCGCTGATCCAGCTGGAGCGCCATGCGCCCGACTTGGTGTTGACCGACATCCGCCTGCCCGAGGGCAGCGGCATGGAGATCTTCAAGAGCGAGGCCGCCGCCAGCGCGGAGGTCGTCGTGATGACGGGGCACGGCACCGTCGACAACGCGGTGCAGGCCTTGCGACTTGGGGCCACCGATTACCTGGTCAAGCCGATCTGCATGGAGCGCTTGAACGGCATCTTCGCGCGAGTGAATGCGAATTCGGGCAGCGAGCTTTCGGGCGCCCCATTCGAGGAGCCGGGACGCTACGGCAAGATGTACGGTGCGTCGGACTGCATGCAAGAGCTCTATCGGCAGCTCGGCCGCGTGGCCAAGACCAATGTGACGACCTTGCTGATCGGCGAAAGCGGCACGGGCAAGGAACTGGCCGCGCACGCCATCCATGAACTCAGCGCGCGCCGCCAGCGGCCGCTGATTGCGGTGAACTGCGGCGCAATCTCTCCCAACCTGATCGAAAGCGAAATGTTCGGGCACGAGCGCGGCAGCTTTACCGGCGCGGACCGCCAGCACAAGGGCTACTTCGAGCGCGCCGACGGCGGCACCCTGTTCCTGGACGAAGTGACCGAAATGCCGCTTGACTTGCAGGTCAAGCTCTTGCGGGTCCTGGAGACCGGGCAGTTCATGCGCGTGGGCACCAATCGGGAGATCGCCTGCGATATCCGGATCGTCGCCGCGACCAACCGCGATCCCGAGCAAGCAGTGAAGGAAGGCAAACTGCGCGAGGATCTTTATTACCGGCTGAGCGTCTTCCCCATCAAGTTGCCGGCGCTGCGCGAGCGCGGCGACGACATCCTGTTCCTTGCGAATCGCTTCCTGCAAGGCTTGAACCAGGAATCCGGCAAGAGCAAGGAATTCTCGCCGCGCGCGCTGGCCGCGCTGCAGCAGTATGCATGGCCGGGGAATGTGCGCGAACTCAAGAACTACGTGCGCCGCGCCTTCATCATGGCGGACGGCGACACGCTGGAAGTGGACATGCTGACGCCGCGGGTGTCGCCGGCGGGCGAGGGCGAGGGCGGCCAGGTCAGCGTGCCTGTGGGAGAAACCTTGGCGGAAGCGGACCGCCGCCTGATCCTGGCGACGCTGGAGCGCTGCAACGGCGTGAAAAAGCAGGCCGCGGCGGTACTCGGCATCAGCCCCAAGACGCTGTACAACCGGCTCGAGGAGTACGCCGCGGCGGACGCGGAAGGCGCCGCCGCGGCGCCTGGCCGGAAACAGGACCGGCCCTGACTTCATTTGCCGTACCGGGTCTTCAGGTCGGCCATGCACGCGTCCTTGGCGTTGCCGGACATGGCGTCGCACTTCTCCTTGCCAACCTTGTAGTCGGCGTCGTTGCGCACCTTCGCCGCGTCGTGCGAGGCCTCGGCTTTTTCCTTGCCTGCCTTGGCGTCGGCCCGGGCCTTGTCGCGCGTGGCTTCGGCCTGCTGCTGGCAGACGTCCTTCTGGTTGCCTTTCATGCCGTCGCAATGTTTTTTGTCCAGCTTGTACTGGTCATCGATCTGGGCGTTGCTGCGCACGGGGCCGGCGCTGGTTTGCGCGGTTTGCGCCTGGGCCTGAAACGCCAAGGCGGAAAGGCTCAGGGCGACGGCGGGGAAAACGACTCGGGACAGATTCATGGCTGACTCCTAGGGTGGGGACCCGGCATCGCCCGGGCCTGGCCGCATGTGCAAGCAAGCGGCGTTCCCGGGCCTGCCGGGCACGCCGCTTGCTCCGGCACCTTGCCGCAGGCGCTGCCCATGCGCACGCTGCAAGCATTCATTGAACGACCACGGGAATACGAACATGCAAACCAAGCGCGCAGATCACGAAAAGGCGGACACGGAGCAAGGCAAGGCCAATGCGCCGCGCACGCAAACTGAAGCCGCGCATCGCAGCGGCCAGTTCGGGACGGACAAGCCGGACTTCGGCAAGCCGCCCGCGGCGCCCAAACGCGAGTCGGACAAGAAGCCCAATGACAAGGGCGCCGAGTACGAGGAAGGCGGCCAGTATCCGGGCAAGCGGCCCGGCTCAAGGTAGCCGTTCGCGGCGGTTTCAGTCCGCCGCTTGTTCCGGCTGTTCGTCCGCGTTTACGTTCATCTCTTGTTCGCCCAGCCGGAACAGCAGCACCACGCTGTATAGCGCGGCCAGTCCGATCAGGCCGTAGACGCCGCGCGTCGCGGCGGCCGACGGCAGCACCTTCGCGAAGACATCCAGGTTCACCGCCGCGATCAGGCCGCAGTTCAGCCCCCCCGCGACCACCGCGATCAACGCCGACCAGTCCAGGAGGGAGAGGCCGCGGGCCTCGGGAGGAACCGGGGGAGGAGCAGGATCTTCTTCCAGTTCGGAAAAATCTTCTTGGTTGCCGGGCATGTCCATGTGGAAGTCCTTACGCAGAATGCGGGTAGGCGGGACTGCGGGCGGACGGCCTCTGAATCTGCCGGACCAGGCCGCTCGCCAGCGCCACAGCAACTGCCATGCCCGAGGGCGGGCACGGCGGTTGCTGGCAGCCAGGGAATGATTCCCGATGGAGAGCACAATGTCCCTGATCGTTGCCGCCCGTTTCGACACTTTCGACCACGCCGCCGAGGCGGCGCGCAAGCTGTACGCCGAAGGATTCACCGAAGACGACATCCATACCTTCTACATCAACACGGCGGGTGAACACGCGCGCTTTCCGATAGGCGGCGACCGCGTGGCCGACCCCGACGCCCGGGGCGGCCATTTCGGCGCGGTGGCGGGCGCTTCCGCGCTGGGTCTGGTGTTTGCGCTGCTGGGCGGCTTGATCGCCGCCCGGGTCGGGGCTTCGGTCTTGATCGTCATTGCCGCTGCGGGGGTAGGCGCTTATCTGGGCGCGCTGGCCGGCGCGCTATGGGTGATCGGGCGCGGACGGCGCAGGCATCCGGCGGCGTCCGTCGCCCGTGACGCGCATCCCGCCGTACGCCAGGCGGGCGTGATGCTGGCGCTGCACATATCACCGGACCGCGATGCGTTGGCAAGAACCGTGCTGACGCAGGCTGGCGGCACGGACATCGAGCGCGCACAGGGCCGCTGGTTGAATGGCAAATGGGAAGACTTCGACCCCTTGACGCCGCCGCGGCATGTGGAAGCGTCGACGATGGCGAACTAGGCCGAGGGAGACGGAGATGAAAAAGACCTTATGGCTCTGCGGCGTCGTCGCGCTATGTCTGCTGGCCGCGCCCGGCGTGCTGGGCGGGGTGCAGGCGCAGGAGCTGGCGGAGCCGGAAGCGCGCTTCCTGCAGGCGGCGGCGGGCTCAGGCATGTTCGAGGTGGAGGCGGCGGAGCTGGCGAAGAAGCTTGCGGGGGACCGCGACGTGAAAGCATACGCCGCGCGGATGCTGGAGCAGCATGGCGCCATGAACGCCCAGCTGAAGACCCTGGCCGGACGCAAGCAGGTGAAGCTGCCAGCGGAACCGTCCGAACCCGACCGCGACACCCTGCAACAGCTGGGCAACAGGACCGGCCCCGACTTCGACGCGCTCTATATCGAAAAGGCGGCCGTGGACGCGCATACTACCGCCAACCGCCTGTTCGAGACGGCGGCGCGCGAGTCCAAGGATCCGCAGGTGCGCGATTTCGCCGTGCGCGCGCTGCCCATGCTGGCCGAACATCTGGCAATGGGCCGCAAGCTGCAACGCACGCCGCCCGCCGATGCGGACAAGATCCAGCCGGCAACAAAGGGCGAAGCGCCGGCGGTTTCACCCGCGTCGCGCGAAGCGCCCGCATCGATCGCGCCGGCAAAGTAACGGGCCGCGCAGGCCTCAATCGCCCGCGCTGCCGGTAATGGGCAGGACGATGCCGGTGATGTAGCTTGCGCACACGGGCGAGGCCAGGAAGACATAGGCCGGAGAGATTTCCTCGGGCTGCGCCGGCCGCCCCAAGTCCGTGCGCTTGCCGAATTCCGTGATTTTCTCCGGACTTTGATCCGCAGGATTCAGCGGCGTCCATACGGGTCCCGGCGCCACTGCGTTCACACGAACACCCTTGGCGGCGAGGTTGGCGGCTAGCGATCGCGTAAAGGCATGGATCGCGCCCTTGGTGGTGGAGTAGTCCAACAGCCTGGCGCTGCCGCGCAGGCCCGTGACCGATCCGGTATTGATGATGGAGGCGCCCGCGCGCAGATGCGGCAGCGCCGCGCGCGCCATCTGGAAGTAGGCGGTGATATTGGTGCGCAGCGTCTTGTCCCACTTTTCGTCGCTGATCTCGGGCAGCGAGTCCGTGTGCTGCTGATAGGCGGCGTTGTTCACCAGGACGTCGAGCTTGCCGTACGCCCCGATCGTCTGTGCCACCGCCTGTTCGCAAAACGCGGGTTCCTGTACGTCGCCTGCGATCAGCAGGCAACGGCGGCCTTCGCTTTCCACGGCGCGCTGGGTGTCTTCAGCGTCCTCTTGCTCGTTGAGATAGACGACCGCTACGTCGGCGCCTTCGCGCGCATACAGCAGGCAGACCGCACGGCCTATGCCGGAATCGCCGCCTGTCACCAGCGCAACCATGCCCTCGAGCTTGCCGCTGCCCTTGTACTGCGGCGCCTGGTACTGTGGCTTGAGAACCATGTCGGCTTCCTGCCCCGGCTTTTCCAGGTGCTGGGCCGGCATGGGCGGTGTGGGATGCGGGCGGGCGCCGGTGTCGGCTTGATCGGGCTTGCTCATGTGGGCCTCCTGGTGGGCAGGCGCGACAGGCGCCTCCCCATTGCCGAGCAAATGCCATGCCTGGCCCGCCGCGCGCCGGGGCTACTGCCGTCCCACCACCACGCCAAAAAGGAAAGCTGCGCCGGCCACCAGGCCGATGGCCTGCCAGGGCCGGGCGTGGATGTACTCCTCGGTGCAGTCTATGGTCTCGCGCATCAGGTCGCCGGCGTGGTCGGAAGCGTCTCGCAAGCTGCGCCGCGTGGCGTGCAGCTGTTCGGACAAGCGCGCCTTGAGCGCCTCAAGATCGGTCGCCGAGGCATCGCTGAGCGTGGCTTCCAGATCGTCGATCCAGGCCTCGGGATGCCGTGCTCGCCTGTGCGCGCCGCGGTTGTCCGGGCCGTTTTCCGGAAAGTCTGAGGGCAGGGGGGTGTCGGTAGAGGCCATCGGTAGCTCCTGGCTGTCGGGCGGGAAATGCGCCTGCGCGGACCGGCCCGGGCGGCCGCGCAGCGGATCGGAAGGTTTCAGGCCTCCAGCATGTCGCGGCAGGCCAGGGTGCAGCTCAGGCACGCGCCTGCGCACACCTGGCAATGCTCTGCCTCGTGCGATGAACATTCGCGCGCGCACGCATCGCATATCAACGCGCACAAGGTGCAAAGCGCATTGGCGAACTCGCCGTCGCGTGCCAGCATGGCCGCGCAAAGCCGGCAAACCGCGCCGCAATCGGTGCACAGCGCAATGCATCGCCGCATGTGCGCCGGGTTCTCGCGCAGGCAGGCGGACGCGCAAACATCGCAGGCGACGGCGCATTCATAGCAGGCTTGCACACATTGCTCGAAATTTTGGTCTCGCATTGCATCTCCTTGTGTGCGCCCGGTACGCGCAGCAACGGGCATGCCTGGGGGCCGGGCCACATCCGCTTGCAATTTGATGCCGCGCTGCGATGACCGCAGCGGCCTGGAGCCCTAGCATGGGAACCATATTCCCTACGGGGGAGCCACTGCAGGAGCCACGCATGAAGCCAGCATCCATACCCGGATCCGCGAAGCCGGCGCAAGCCGACAGGCGGGCGGAAGACAACGCTAAGATACTGCCGCCGCGCGCTCTCGTCGATGTGCCGCGCAGACCGGATAAACCAGACGCCTCGACCCCGGACGAGGCCGCGCGCGACAAGCGCGTCGTGGCCGACACGCGCACCGAGTCGAACTGGGCGGACGGTTCCGCGCCGCAACCGCGGGCCAAGAACGCGCGCTCATCGATCCTTTGACGCTTGCTTGGCGTTCGCTGCCGCAGCGGCCTCTCCGCCCAGGAAGGCAAGCAGGCGGCGTTCGTCCGCACTCAGTCCGCGGGGACCCCGCGGCGCCGCTGAGCGCGCGGGTAGCGTGCCGTCCAGATAGGCGGCCAGAATGGCCGGATGCACATAGCAGGCGCGGCATACGGCTGGCGTATTGGCCAGGCGCCGCGCGACCTGCTTGATCACTTCCACCACCGTCTTCTGCGCCTGGGCGGCGCTCTTGTGCGGGTTCGCCTGAAGGGCGGCATAGGCCATGACGGAGCCTGCCCAGGTACGGTAGTGTTTCGCCGTGAAGTCGCCCGCGCCGGCTGCGCGCAGATAGGCGTTGACCGCGCCCGAATCGACAGGATGGCTGCCGCCGTCCGCGTCCAGATACTGGAACAGTTGCTGGCCGGGTATGTCCAGGCAGCGCTTGATGATGCGCGCCACGCGCCGGTCCGCGGCGCTGACGTCGTGGGTCACGCCGCTCTTGCCCTGGAAGCGGAAGCGGAACTTGTCGCCCGTCACGCTGGCGTGCCGCCGCTTGAGCGTGGTCAGGCCATAGGACTTGTTGGTTCGGGCGTACTCGCGCGCGCCGATGCGCACCAGCGTCGTCTCCAGCAAACGTACCAGTACGGCTATCACCTTGTTCTGGGACAACCCGGCGGTACGGAGATCGCGCTCGACCTGCCGCCGTATGCGCGGGAGCGTCTGGCCGAAGGCTGCAAGGCTCTGATACTTGCTCGCATCGCGCACGGCGGTCCAATCGGAGTGGTAGCGGTACTGCTTGCGTCCTCGGGCATCGCGCCCGGTGGCCTGCAGATGCCCGAGCGGGGTAGGGCAGATCCACACCTCTTCGTACGCCGGCGGTATTGCCAGGGCGTCGATGCGCTTGATTTCCCGCGCGCTGCGTATGCGTCTGCCTTGGGCGTCCAGGTAGTGGAAGGCGCTGCCGTTGACACGGACCCGGGCATAGCCTGCCTGGCTGTCGTCGTAGTAGACCAGCGCTGCGCCGCCGCGGGCGGGCGCCGTTCGGGAACTTGGGTTCATGTCGTCTGCGGCAAACAGGGGGACAGGGACGCTGCCATCAGCATGCGGCGTGCCCGCGATCCCCGACGATGGGGCTGGGCACGCGGCTTGCTGATGGAGGAGTGGATTTTCCCCGGAGACAGCCATGCACATCGCGTACTCGTACTACCTGCACGTTCCGCCCAAGCCAGATCCGATCCCGCCAGGTTCGCCGCCCGGCGACCTGCCTGTTGATCCGGATACCGACGAACCGGACGTGGACCTGCCGCCCTTGTCGCCGCCCGGCAAGGAGATCACGCCGCCCAGCCCCTGACGCGGGCTGTGGCTTTTCCCTGATCCCAACAAGAACCGAGGAGTCGCCATGTCGACCATCCTGCTGATTATTCTTATCCTGCTCCTGGTCGGCGCCGTGCCGGCCTGGCCCCATAGCCGCGGTTGGGGCTATTACCCCAGCGGCATACTGGGCATATTGCTGATCGTCCTGATTGTGATGCTGTTGACCGGCCGGCTCTAGCAGGTCCAATGCGGTCATGAAGGCGCGAGCCGTGTCGGACGGCTCGCGCATCGGTCCGAGCGCCGGGCGGCCGTCTGGCGGACCGGCGGGTGGCGCGGGCTTGCGCCCAGGCGTAAGATCGCCGGGTTTTTGTGCAGCCCTCCGCCATCCGCGGCATTCCCGACATGACCATCCCCTTGCTTGTCTTGATAGAAAGCGTGCAGGATTACCTGCCCGAAATCGAAGCGCGCGGCTTTCGCGCGATTTTTGCGCCTACCGCCGATTCACGCGCGCAGGCGATCCGTGATCACGGCCCGGAGATCCGCATCGTGCTCACGCGCGGCGCCACCGGCTTGCACGCGCAGGAAATGGCGGCGATGCCCAAGCTGGAAATCGCCTGCTCGCTGGGCGTGGGCTACGAAAACATCGATCTGGCCGCTGCGGCCGAGCGCGGGATCGTCGTGACCCATGGTCCGGGCGCGAACGCGGTATCGGTGGCGGACCATGCCATGGCCCTGCTGCTGGGCGCGGCGCGGCGCCTGCCGCAAGCGGATGCGTCGGTGCGCCAGGGCAATTGGAGCGGCTTCATGGGACCGCAGGTCACCGGCAAGCGGCTGGGGATTTTGGGCCTGGGCACCATCGGATTGGAAATCGCGCGGCGCGGCGCCAACGGCTTCGGCATGAGCGTGGGCTATTACAGCCGCAGCGTTCGCCCGGAATCGGGCTATGCCTATTTCGACAGCCCGCGCGCGCTGGCCGCGGCATCGGATTTCCTGGTGGTGGCGACGCCGGGCGGAACGGACACGCGCCACCTGGTGGACGCGCAGGTATTGGAAGCGCTGGGGCCGGAAGGCTATCTGGTGAACATCGCGCGCGGCAGCGTGGTAGACACGCAGGCGCTGATCGCGGCCTTGGCCGAGCGCCGCATTGCGGGCGCGGGCCTGGACGTGGTGGACGGCGAGCCCGACGTACCCAAGGCACTGATCGAGCTCGACAATGTGGTGTTGACCCCGCACAGCGCGGGGCGCTCGCCGGAAGCGGTGCATGCCACCGTGGCGCTGTTCCTGGACAACGCCACGGCGCACTTCGGCGGCAGGCCGGTGCTGACCCCGGTGCGCCGGGGCTAGCAGGCCAAGGCTAGTGCGAGAACATGACCGGCACGGTCATGCTCTTCAGGATGGACGCCGTCGCCCCGCCCAGCGCCCACTGGCGCAGCTTGCTGTGGCCATAGGCGCCCATGACGATCAGGTCCGCGCTATGGTCGGCGGCGGCGTTCAGGATGGTGCTGCCCACGCCTACGCCCTTGATGTCGCGGCGCACATGCTCGGGCGCCGGCATGCCCTGCGCCACGCAATAGGTGGCCAGGTCCTCGAACGGCGCTTCATGCTTGGGGCTGGCAGCGCCTTCGTCCATGGTCAGCACGACCATGTGCGAGGCCAGGCGCAATATCGGTGCCGCATCGGCCAGCGCGCGGGCGGCTTCGCGGCTGCCGTCCCAGCAGCACAGCACGCGGTCGCCGATGACCGGGAATTCGCCGCTGGACGGAATCGCCAGCACCGGCCGGCCCGCCGTCAGCAGGGTCTGTTCGACGAACTCGATCTCGTGCGCGGCCTCGACGTCCTCGCGGTTTTCCTGGCTGACCACGATCAGGTCGGTGGTGCGGCCCAGCAGCGCCACGGTCTCGCTGGGCGAGGAGGTACCCGCGCGCATGAAGGCGGGCACGTCCGCTTCGGCCGCGGCCTCCAGAAAGGCGGTTTCCACCGCGTCGCGGCTTTGCGCCTGCAACTCCTTGATAATACCCAGCGAACGCGACATGAGCACGGACTCGCCGTAGTAATACTGCGGCGGCGCGGCGTTGGCGTAGATGCCGACCAGCTCGGCCTTGTGCCGCTTGGCCAGGGCCAGGGCAGCTTCAATGCGGCGTTTGCAGTCGAATCCGTGGTCCAGGTGGACGGAAATGCGGCGGTACATGAAGGCCTCCTTGTTTAAGCGTGCCATGTGCATATGGTTACGCTTTCCGGCCTTCTCGCCCTTGATGCGCGTCAAGCCCGCGGCAGTTCGCCGGGGCGAGCGCAAACGGCAGGCTATGGCGCGGGGGGAGTCCGTTCCACGCGTTCGCGCAATTGGCGCAATTGACGCGCCTGTTGCGCGATGCGGTTCAGCGGGGCTGCCAGTTCCGGATAGCCCGCGGCCACCGCAGGCGGCACGGCCAGTTGGCGGTCGCTTGCGCGGGGCGCGGGCTGCTGCGGATGCAGCGCATGCGCCAGGGCCGGACCGTACTCGGAGAGCGCTTGGGCGGCGGGCGATCCGACGGGCGGGGCCGGCTGCAGCTCCAGCACCGTACCCGCCGCCGTGACGCGGCGCATGGCGTTGAGCAGGTTTTCCGCCGTACCGACATTGCGGTCGCGATGCACCGGATTCTGCTGCAGCCGCTGCAAGGACGCCTGCGCATTGTCGGCGGAAAGGCAGGCCATGCGGCGCAGCGCCACCAGGTCCTGCCCATCGCCGGCATCGCCGCTCTTGGCCCGCAACAGGGCGCGCGCATAGGCGGCGTGACGCTCCAGCGCCAGGCTGAGGGCGCCGGCCAGTTGCCGCGGCTCCTTTTCGGGCCAGACTAGAAAGCCCACCAGCAGGGCCAGGACGCCGCCCAGCACGCTGTTGAACGCGCGCAGGGCCGCGAGCATCGGCTCCTGGATCTCGGGCTGCTGGATGTGGGTGACCAGCACGAACTGCGAAGTCAGGAAGAACGTGAACAGCGCGTAATGAATCGTGCGCGCGGCGAAGGTGCCCAGCGCGATGGGCAGGACCGCCAGGGCCACGGACAAGGGCGTGCTCAGGAACAGGCCCAGCACCGAAGCGCCGATGGCGCCGGCCACGCTGCCGGCCACGCGTTCCAGCGTGCGCTGCCAGGTGGTCGCGAAGTAAGGCTGCAGGATGAAGACCAGCGTCAGCGACATCCAGTAGCCATGGTTGACGGCGAAGGTCTTGGACAGCGCCACGGCGATGGTGGCGCCCACGCCTACCCGCAGCGCATGGCGGAAGGCGTCGGATTCGAAGCTCAGGTTCTGGCGCAGTGCGCGCCAGGCGTCTTGCGCAGGGTTGGCTGCGCGGCGGTCGCGCGTGGGCGCCGCCGGGGCTTGCCCCTGGTCGAACAGGGACTGCGTGACGGCCTGCGCCGTGTGCAACAACCGGTCCAGCACCGGCGCCATGGTGGCGAGTTCGGGTGCGTGGGCCAGGGCGCTGCCGCGCAGTTCATGCAGGCCGGCGCTGTAATGGGCCAGGCGTTCGCGCAGGCACTGCGTTTGCTTGGCGTCGTTGACATCCGAAGTGCTGGCGATGGCATTGCACAGGCTGGCGTAGCGGTGCAGCGCATGCGACAGATGGGCGCCGGCGCCGCGCCCGAGCCAGCGCGGCGCGTTCGATTCCAGCAGATCGGCCGCGGCTACCAGCGCGATGAAGCTGTCCTCAGCATTGTCCAGCAGGTACAGCAGCTGGTGCGCGCGGGCGCGGCGCGAGGGTCGCGCGTCCTGCACTTCGCGGATGCGCGTGCGGGCGGCTTCGAGCGCCGCACGCTGGGCGCTGCGCTGCGGCCGCGTGACCGCGCTCCAGGCCTGGGGACTGGCGGCGGGCGTCAAGCCCGAGTACATGCGGGCCAGCGCGTCGGCAAAGTCCGCCAGGCCGCGGTAGCAGTGCGCGACCGCATGGGTGGCGTCCTTCCAGGGACGCCGGCGCCATACCAGCGCCGTCATCAGGATGGCCCAGGCCGCGCCGGCCAGGAAAAACAGCGTGTATGAGAGGCTTTCCGTCCAGGTCGGGGCGGGCAGTTCGGCCGCCACCACGAAGCCCGCGGACAGCAAGGTGCCGACGATGGCCGCGGCCGGCCCCAGCACGCGCAACAGGCCGCCGAATGTGCAGCACACGAAGGTCAGGGGCAGCAGCAGCCATAGATGGGCCGCGCTGACGCTGGCCAGAAAGCAGAACAGCGCGCCTATCAGCCCCAGCGCGAGCATTGCGCCCGCGCGCTGGCGCAGGGGACCGCCCGGATCCCCGAAGCAGGCCCAGAACGCCGCGATGGCGCTCCAGCCCAGGCGCGGCTCGTGCGCCAGCACGGCCAGGATGACGGGCGCGGCGCTGATGGCCGCGGCTTGGAGGGCGTCCAGCCAGAGGACGTTGCGCAACGAGGCGCGCCAACGGAAATACAGGTTCTTCACGCGAGGAATACAGCAGCAGCGGCGGTGGGCCCGGCAGGGCGGTAGTCGCAAACCCTACCATGTCGACAAGGCTTTCCGGCGAGGGCGGCGGCCGGGGCCGGAAAGGCCGTTTCATTCATGAATCCGAGCAGCTTAATACGTATGGATACATATATGTGACTTTGCCGCCGCAGCGGCGCAGAATTGCCTGGAAGAAAGTCTGGAAATGGCATACAAAAAGCGCTGTAGCTGGGAATACTCAGTCCAATGTGCCTCTTTCTGCGCCCGGACAGCGCAGGTTTTCGCCCAGGGGCGCGCAAGGAGTATCGACATGATGTCGAATCAAGAGGCTTCCACAGACTCGGTGGCGAGCGACGACGAGATCGCCGCCATGATCACCGGCAAGGATGGCCTGCGCATGCTGTTGCAACCGCAGGTGGACCTGCTGACAGGCCGGATCGTGTCGGCCGAAGCGCTGGCTCGCTGGCGGCATCGCCGCCTGGGCATCATCATGCCTTCCGACTTCATTCCCGCCGTCAACCGCCTGGGCCTGGACAAGGTGCTTTTCGAGCGCGTCTGCCTGCGTGTCATAGACATGCTGCTGACGATGCGGCGCGCCGGAATCGCCATTCCCGTGGCCATCAATGCGCCTGCCTCCACCTTGTCGGACGAGGCCGCGGTGGATTTCCTGCTGGACCGCATCTATGCGGCTGAGCTGCCCGCGTCGCTGGTGCGCGTGGAACTGACGGAAGACCAGCCCATCCGCGAACTCGACGTGCTCCGCGCCACGCTGCTCAAGCTCGAGAATGCCGGCTGCGAGGTCAGCCTGGACGATTTCGGCACCGGCCACGCTTCGCTGAAGCTGCTGTCGGCGCTGCCGCTGTCCGAGGTCAAGATCGACCAGTATTTCGTCACGCGCATGCGCCGCAGCGCCGTCGCCTTCGAAGTGTTGCGCACCGCCGCGGAACTGGCGAACCGGCTCGGCCGCCGGGTGGTGGCCGAAGGCGTCGAAAACGTGGCGGACATTCCCGCCTTGCGCGCGGCCGGCTGCCGCTACGGCCAGGGCTTTGCGCTGGGCCGCCCCATGCCGCTGGACGAATTGACGGTGCGGCTGCGCACGCAACGCGACCAGGGCGAACCGCTGGCCGCGCCCGCCGCCTATGCGTCATCCTGGCTCGACGCCTACGACGCTTCCGCCCAGGAACCGCAGTCAGCGCGCGGCAAGCGCCACACGGCCACGCAATAGGGCTGGGCGCGCAGCGTATTTTTTACCAACCTGGCCGGACTTTACCAGCAGTCCTTGCGTCCCCCTCGTACGCGGGGCTGCGGGCTGACCGCCGCGCGGGTTTGGGCACGCGGGTTGCTGTATGGAATGCGGCGGAGCTTTTTCCGTCTTCCAGGAGACTTGCAATGCCCAATCAGAACCAGCCCGACCAGCAAAAGCAGCAACAGAAGCAACAGGCCCAGGAAAACCCCAGGGACCGCAATCAGCCCGGGCAGCAGCAGCCCGGCCAATCCGGCCAGCATGCCGACAAGGATCGGCAGCAACCTGGCCAGAACCCGGGCCAGCAAAGCAAGATGCCGCGCTGACTCATAGACCGCGTGTTCCGGGCCCTGTAGTCGGGCGGGTATCGCGGTAAGGACGGCCTTGTCCCGCTGTGGGCGGACAAGGCCGTTTGTGCTTCATGCATCGTCATTGAAGCGTCAAGCCGCCGCTGACAGCCACAGTGCTACCGGCAGTTCGCACAGCAGATCGGACAAGGGCAGCACACCGTCGGCGCCGCGCCGCGCCTTTTCGTCGCCCATTGCATCGCGCCACGCCAAGTCCCTGACCGCATCGGGCAGGCACAGCGCGGTATCGGCCCAGAATTCCCGCGCCGCACGCGGCTCGCCGCGAGCGTAGCCGGACAGGCGCAGGGCGCACAGCCGCGGCGCGGCGATCACGGCACACTCGTCTTCATGACACCGCAGCCAGGCGACGACGTGCTGCGCATGCGTCCCGGTTGCAGCCAGGGGGATGCACTCGCCCTGGCCGAACAATGCCGAGTGGCGCAGCCGCGCCGACAGCAGGCGCTGGATCAGGGCCTGCTTCACCGCGCCGCTGCGCCAGTCCGCTGCGCTGGGTCGGACGGCGGCGCTGGCGCGAGCGCGGGCCAGCATGGCTATCCGCGGCGGATAGTCGACCGCGCGCCGGTTATCAGGATCGACCAGGCTTACGTCCCAGAACTCCGTACCCTGGTACAGATCCGGCACGCCCGGCAACGTGTTGCGCAACAGCGTCTGCGCCAGGCTGTTGATCATGCCGGCGGGGGCCAGCTCCAGGGCGTATGCAGCGATTTCGGCCAGCAGGCGCCGGCCGGGGGCCGCGTCCCGCAGAAACTCCAGTGCGCCAAGCCCGGCGGCTTCATAAGCGAAGTCAGGATCCGTCCAACTGGTATGGAGCTTGGCTTCGCGCAGCGCCTTGAGCTGCCACTGCGCCACGCGCTCGATCCATGCGGCCACGCTGGCCGGCCGCTGTTCGATGATGTCGGCATCCCAGCCGGCGGGCCAAGCCCCGATCAGTGTCTGCACCAGCAGGTAGCGGTCCGCCAAGGTGAGTTGCCCGGCGTCGGGCAGGGCATGGATCCAGCGATACGCGGTCTTGCGCCAGGCTTGCGGCATTTCCGATAGCACCGCCAGCCGCGCGCGCGCGTCCTCCCCGCGTTTGTGGTCATGCGTGGCCGTGGCCAGCATGGCGTGGGGGAATTCGCGCGCCCGCGCTTCGACCAGAGCATGGAAAGCCTCGGGCGACAGCGCGAACCGCTGCGGCGATGCGCCGACTTCATTGCGCGACAGCAGCGGGCCGTAGCGATAGAACAGCGTGTCTTCCAGTGCTTTGGCGGCCAGCGGCGGCGTCAGTTGCTGGAACCGGCGCAGGGATTGCGCAGCTTCCGTTTCACCTTGCGCGAGCGGCGCGGCGGCATGATCCGCCGTTGCGGGGTCGGCGGGGCGTCCGCTCAGCCAACGGTCCAATTGCGCAAGCAAGGCGGCGTCAGCCGAGCCGGGAAGGGCGCGCAGGAGGGTTGTGGCGCGTTGCGCGGCTGCATCGCAGCGGTCGCGGTCCGCGTCGCTGCGCCCGCCGTCCTCGGCATAGGTCCGGTACACCGGAAAGGCCGCCAGCCACGCGGACAGCACGCGGTCCATGGCCGGCGCGGACCAGTCGCGGGTGCGGCGGTCGTGCCGCGCCAAACGTTCCAGGCAGCGGACCAGCGCCAGGCGTTCCGCGGAAAAGTGCCGCTGCAGCATGCGCGTGCGCGCCGCTTCCAGCTGGCGCTGCGGCGTGCGCAGATCGCCCGTGAGCATCTGCCAGAACGCCCGCAGCGGCGCTTCGGCCTGCGGGTCGTGCAGCAAGGCGCCGACCTGATCCATGAAGTCGTAGCCTGTGGTGCCATGCAGCTGCCAGCGCCCATCGGGCGCTTCGTCCGACGCCAGGATCTTCTCCGCCACCAGATAGGCTTGCGATTGGGCGCAAGCCGGCGGACGGCTGGCTCCGGCTTCGGCCAGGCATCGATTCAGCCTGCGCAGATAGGCGCCCGGCGCGGCCAGTCCGTCGATGTGGTCGATGCGCAGTCCGTCGAGCAGGCCTTGCGCGTACAGGCGCAGCGGCAGCGCATGCACGGCATCGAAGACGGCTTCGTCCTCGACCCGTACGCCCACGAGCTCGCTGATCTCGAAGAAGCGCCGCCAGTTGATCTGATCGGCAGCGCAGCGCCACCAGGCCAGCCGGTAATGCTGGCTCTGCAGCAGCCGGTGCAGGCGCTCGCGGCCGGATGCGCGCGCCGGGTCGCAGCGGCGCAGCAGGGTTTGCGGATCGAGCCCGCGCGCAAGCGATTCCGGCGCCACGGGATAACGCTGGCCCGAGACCTCCAGTTCGACGCGCCCGGTAGTGGCGTCGTGGCGCAGCGCCATTACGCCTTGATTCAGCGACTCGCCGTAGGAGTCGGGCAGGATGGGCAGCAGGACTTTGCCGCGCAGCGCGGAATCCGGCGCGTTCCAGTCGATGTCGAAGCAGCGCGCATGCGCGCTTGCGGCGCCGTGTTCGAGCACATCGCGCCACCAGGCATTGGCGGGGTGTGCCGCCATGTGGTTGGGCACGATGTCCGCGATGAGGCCCAGCCCGCGCCGGCGGGCCGCCCGGGCCAGGTCCCTCAGCGCGGACTCTCCGCCCAGCTCCGGATTGACCGCGCCATGGTCGATGACGTCATAGCCATGCGTCGAGCCGGGGCGGGCGCAGGTGATGGGCGACAGGTAGAGGTGGCTGACCCCGAGGTCCGCGTAGTAGTCCACGCAGGCGTGGGCGTCGTGCAGCGTGTAGCCGGCATGCAGTTGCAGGCGGACCGTGGCGCGCGGCATGGTCATGGCCGACTCCGACCCGTGCGCAGGGCTTGCAGCCGGCCTTGCACGGCTGGGTCGGCGAAGCACGCCGCGCTGCTTGCGGCCAGGCGTCGACGCCAGTTGGGATGCTGATCCACGGTGCCGGGCAGGTTGGGCTGTTCCAGTTCGCCCGCCAGGTCTTCCATGGGCACCAGCAGCAGGGGACAAGGGCTGGAAGACACGAAGCGCAGCATGTCCTCCAGCGGCGCCCGCGCGGGTTCGACGGCGCAGCCCAGGGCTTGCGCAAGCAAGCTGCGGTCCATGCGCCGGTTGTGCCGCAGCGTGGCCTCGTCATCGCCGCCGCCCAGCAGGTTCAGTTCGGCGCGCACGTCGATGTCGCGCTCGGCCCACCAGCCGCGCAAGGTCGGCAGGTCGTGGGTCGAGGTCATGGCCACGGCCTGGACGGGCCAGTCTTCGGCGGCAAGAAAAGGCGCCGGCTTGGGCGGCTCGGACGGCGGCGCGGTCATGTCAGGCTCCTGCCGCATGAACCACAGCACATTCATGCCCAGGATGCCGTGATCCGCCAGTTCGCGGTTGAAGCCTTCAGGCACCGTGCCCAGGTTTTCGCCGATGGCAAGCGCGCGGTGGCGCCAGGCTTCCAGCGCCGTCAGCGCCAGCAGTTCGCGCAACGGATAACGCAGATAGGCGCCCGCATCGGCGGCCAGTCCATCCGGTACCAGCCACAGCCGCGCCATGCCCAGGATGTGATCGATGCGCAGGCCGCCAGCGTGAGCCAGCGCGGCGCGCAACATGTCGATGTAGGCCGCGTAGCCTTGGGCATGCATCGCGCGCGGCGAGAACGCGGCCAGATTCCAGTTCTGTCCTTGCGGATTGTGGATGTCGGGCGGCGCGCCTATGGACAGTCCTGGCATCAGGTCGGTCTGGCGGCTCCAGGCGTGGCTGCCGTCCGGACTGTCGCCCACGGCCAGGTCGGAGATCAGCCCCACGCGCATGCCGGCGCGGCGCGCCGCCTTCTGCGCGTGGCCCAGGCTTTCGGCGGCCAGCCATTGGGCGTAGCGATGGAAGTCGACCTCGACCGGATGCTGCCGCGCATATCGCTCGACTTCCGGCGAGTCCGGATCGCGCAGGCCGGCGGCCCATTGCGTCCAGGGCAGGTGGTGTGCGCCATGCGCTGCCTGGGCGGCATGCAAGGCTTCGAATACGGCGTGGTCGCGCAGCGCCTTGCCGCGGCGGACGCAGAACGCCTCGTAGCGCTGGCGGGCATCCTCCGGTCCGATTGTGCGGAACTGGCGGTGTAGCGCGCGCAGCAGGCGCTGCCGCCATATCCCGGCCGATGGCCAATCTATCAAGTCGGTTACGGGCGGCTGGGCGGCCAACTCGGCCAGCGCCCGGCGCAAGGCATCGTCACCAAGGATGGAGGCGGGATCCGCGTACAGGGTGTTGAGGAACAAGCGGCTGGATGGCGCGTAGGGACTGCAGCGCTGCGGTTGCGCGGCAAACATGGCGTGCACCGGGCTGATGGCGAGCGCGTCGGCGCCCTCGGCCGCGGCAGCGGCGGCCAGCTCGCGCACCGCGCCGAAGCCGCCGAAGCCGCCGTCGCCAGCCTGGCCGGCATCGCGCCTGAGACTGTAGACCTGCGCGCATAGTCCCCAGGCGCGCGGTCGCATGCCATCGGTCAGATCGTCCAGGCTGGGCGCTTGCCGGGGAGCCACCGCGAGCACGGTCTGGCCGCATGCCAGATGCAGCGAGTGATATCCCGGCTCCTGCGGCGCGATCAGGCTGCCGTCTTCTGCGACCTCGCCGTCGCAGGTCAGCCCGGACTCGCACACGATGCGGTAGCGGCCGCGCGCGCAAGCGGGCAGGGAGGCAGGCATGCCGCTGCGCGCGACCAGCAGGGGCGGCAGCCGGGCCCCGAGCTCCACGCCCAGGCGATGGTCGCTATCGCGGATGTCATGGGCGTTGCCCGCCGGCAGGCCCATGCCCTCCAGCAGCAGCCGTAAAGTATCCGGCGACACCTGCCGCGGACGCTGGCGCGCGTCGGTCCAGTGTTCGGCGATGCCGGCTTTGGCGGCCAGCGCGGACAAGGCCGGATCGCCGGCGGGCGTGGTGGTCATGCCGGCTCCTCCAGCAGCCACACGGTGCTGTCGCCGCACACCTCGCCCTGGACCAGCGCGTCGCGCGCGCCGGCCACGGATTCGAAGAGCAGCGTGGCATAGGCCTCGACGCCCGCCTGCAAGGCCTCGGGCAGCGCCAGGCGATCGGGGCCGAAGTTCGCATAGACCGTCAGGCGCGCGCCGCCCGCCAGTTCCCAGCGCGCGTACACGCCGCGTTCGCCGATGGCGGCCGCGCCCAGGCTGACCGCGCCAGCCAGCCGCGGCGCGATCAGGCGGGCGCGCAGATGCAGCAGGACCGCGTAGTCCCGCATCCAGGCATGCGCGTCCGCGGCGCTGGCGCGCGGTTTGCTGGCCAGGTAGGTCGCGGGATCGTTCGGGTCGGACAGCGCGCCCGCGCCCTGGAATTCGGGAAAGCGCGAGAACTCGCGCCGCCGGCCGTCGCGCACCGCTTGCGCCAGGGCCGGGTCGGCATGGCTGGTGAAGTAGTGGAACGGCGTGCGCGCGCCGCGTTCCTCGCCCATGAAGATCAGCGGGATCTGCGGCGACAGCAGCTGCAACGCGACCGCGGCGCGCAGCCGGGCGGGACTGTCCACCAGGCTGGCCAGGCGTTCGCCGCCCGCACGGTTGCCGGTCTGGTCATGGTTCTGCAGGAACAGCACGAAGGCGGTCGGCGGCAGTTCCGCGCTGGGTTGGCCCCGCGGCTGTCCGCCGCGGTAGGGTGAACGCTGTCCCTGGTACAGCCAGCCTTCGGCCAGGCAGCGCGCCAGCGCCTGGGCCGGCCGGGCGCTGTAGTCGGCGTAATAGCCGTGGCTTTCGCCGGTCAGGAGGCAATGCAGGGCATGATGCGCGTCGTCATTCCATTGCGCATCGAAATCGCCTTGCAGCAGGCTGGCGCGGTTGTCGTCGTTCTCCAGCACCAGATGCACGTAGCGGTCGGGCGGAATATGCTGTCGCAGGTGCTGGGCCAGCTCATGCAGCCATTCATGGCCCGCGATCGCATGCACGGCGTCCAGGCGCAGCCCGTCGAAGCGGTACTCGGTCAGCCAGTACAGCGCGTTGTCCTTGAAGAACTGGCTAACCGCCGGCTGACGGAAATCAATGGCGTCGCCCCAGGGCGTGGCGACGTCTTGCCTGAAGAACGGCGCGGCATAGCGCGGCAGGTAATTGCCGTCGGGTCCGAAATGGTTGTAGACCACGTCCAGCATCACGCCCATTTCCAGCCCATGGGCCTCGTCGATCAGGCGCTTGAGCTCGTCGGGCGTGCCGTAGGTCGCGTCGGGCGCATAGGGCAGCACGCCGTCATAGCCCCAGTTGCGCGGCCCGGGGAAGTCGGCAATGGGCATCAACTCCAGCAAGGTCACGCCCAGCGCCGCCAGCTCCGGCAGCCGCGCCAGCAGGCCCGCATAGCCTCCCTCCAGGCCGGCATGGGTCTCGTACAGCACGGCATCCTCCCAGGGCCGTCCGCGCCAGCTGCCGTAGCGCCAGGGGTAGGCATCCGGCGCGACCACGATGCTGTCGCCATGCACGTCGCCGTACTGCAGGCGCGAGGCCGGATCGGGCGCGACCGTGTCCGCGTCGAGGCGGTAGCGATAGCGGGCGCCGACGGGGCAGTCCACGTCGGCCTGCACGTAGCCGTCCGGGCCGGGACGCAGGGCGATGGCAGGATGGCCTTCGACCTCGAGCGCGAAGCCGGCGGGCGCGGTCGGCGCCCACAGCCGAAAGCGCGTGACGCCGCTCTCCAGCGGGATTGCGCCGGATGCATAGTCGTATGTCATGGCGGATCTCCCGGTACGTAGGTCGCCGCCAGCAACACCACGCTGCGCGCGGCCACCGTGACGGCGGGCTCCGACAAGGGCGCGGCAGGCGCCTGCGTGGCGGAATCCAGCTCGCGGATCCAGGCCAGTTCGGGCGGCGGCATCTGGAAAACCGCGTCTTCCGCGCCTGGATTCAGCAACAGCAACGTTACGTCGACGCTGCCGTCTTCGCGGCAGGCGGCGCGGCGCAGGACCAGGGCATTGGCCTCCGACTCCCAGGCGGCGGCATCCAGTTCGGTGCCTGCTGGATCGAACCAGGAGATGGCTTTCACGCCAGGCGCGAGCTGCTGGCCCGCGTCGCCGTAGCGCGCGGCGCGCGTGCTGGGGTGGGCGCGGCGCAATGCGATCAGGCGCGCCGCATAGCGGGATAGCTCACGACCGTCGTCAGCCTGCGCTTGCGTCCAGTCCAGCCACGACAGGGCGTTGTCCTGGCAATAGGCATTGTTATTGCCTTCCTGGCTGTTGCCGAATTCGTCGCCCGCCAGCAGCATCGGCGTGCCATCGGCCAGGAACACGCAGGCCAGCTGAGCCCGCTGCACCCGTTTCCGGGTTTCCAGGATGGCGGCGTCCCCGGTCGGGCCTTCGGCGCCCCAGTTATGGCTGTAGTTCTCGCCGTGGCCGTCGTTGCCGCCTTCTCCGTTGGCCTGGTTGTGGCTGCCGTCGTAGCTGACGATGTCGGCCAGCGTGAAGCCGTCGTGCGAGGCCACGTAGTTGACGCTGCTCCAGGGGCGCCGGTGGCGGCGGTCGAACAGGTCGCGCGATCCGCACAAGCGCGCCGCCATCTCGCCGCGCATGGCGGGATCCCCGCGCCAATAGCGGCGGGTGGCATCGCGGAACTTGTCGTTCCACTCGGCGAATCCGGGCGGATGGTTACCCAGTTGGTAGCCATCCGGGCCCACGTCCCAGGGTTCGGAAATCAGTTTCAGGCGGGCAAGGGCAGGGTCCTGCAGCACGGCGTCGAAGAAGCCCGAACCCGGGTCATAGCCGGTGCCTTCGCGGCCCAGGGTGACGCCCAGGTCGAAGCGGAAGCCGTCAACGCCATAGGATTGCGCCCAATAGCGCAGCGAATCCGTGACCATTTGCAGGACGCGCGGATGCGACAGGTTGACGGTGTTGCCGCAGCCGGTGTCGTTGATGTAGTAGCGTTCATCGCCCGGCACCAGGCGGTAGTAGCTGGCGTTATCCAGTCCGCGCCAGGACAGCGTGGGCCCCAGCTCGCTGCCCTCGCACGTATGGTTGTAGACCACGTCCAGGATCACTTCGATGCCGGCGGCATGCAGCCGGCGGATGGCCTGGCGCAGTTCGTTCGGGTTGTGCTGCAGGTAGGCGGGCTCCGGCGCAAAATACGATAGCGTGCTGTAGCCCCAGTAGTTGCGCAGGCCGCGTTCGGTCAGGAAGCGGTCCTGCAGGAACGCATGGACGGGCAGCAGCTCCACGGCCGTCACGCCCAGCCGTTGCAGGTGTTCGATGAAGCGCGGGTCGGCCAGCGCGGAGCAGGTGCCGCGCAAGGGCTGGCGCAGGTCTTCGCGCAGCATGGAGGCGCCGCGCACGTGCACCTCGTAGATCACGGTATCGTTCCAGGCCGTGGCCGGCGGCCGGCTGTTGCCCCAGGTGAAGGGTGTTTCCTCGGCCACGATGGCCTTGGGCATGGCGGGCGCGCTATCGCGCCGGTCGATGCTGAGGTCGGCGCGCGCATGCTTCATGCGATAGCCGAACAGCGCATCGCTCCAATGCAGCGGCCCGGTCAACTGGCGCGCGTAGGGATCGAGCAGCAGCTTGTGGGGATTGAAACGGTGCCCGTTGCGCGGATCGTGAGGGCCGTGGGCGCGATAGCCGTACACCAGCCCGGGATGCGCGTCGGGCAGGTAGCCGTGCCAGATCTCGTCGGTGCATTCCGGCAGGTCGAAGCGGCGCAGTTCCTTGCGGCCCTTGGGATCGAACAGGCACAGCTCGATACGCGTGGCGTTGGCCGAGAACACCGCGAAGTTCACGCCCAGGCCGTCGCTGACCGCGCCCAGCGGATGGGGCTGGCCGCCGGCGATGCGCGTGAATTGGGAGGGATCCATATGCGTTCAACCTTCGTAGAGCAGAAAAAGGGTGGATAGCGGCGGCAAGGTCAAGGACAAGGCCTGGGGCTGCCCATGGGACGCGCTGAGGCCGGTGCTGGCGCCGCCCTGGTTGCCCTGGCCGGATCCGCCGTAGTGCGTGGCGTCGGTATTCAGCCTTTCCGCCCAGCGGCCGGCCCGAGGCACGCCGATGCGGTAGTCATGCCGCGCCACCGGCGTGAAATTGGCGACCGCGAGCACATGATGGACGCCGTCGCTGCGGATGAATGCGACCACGCTGTTGTCCCGGTCGTCCAGGATCGTCCAGGCGAAGCCCGCCGGATCGGCATCCAGCGCATGCAGCGCCGGCACTCCGCGGTACAGGCCATTCAGGTCGGCAACCAGCCGCTGTATGCCCAGGTGGCCGGGGCGGTCCAGCAGCTCCCAATCCAGCGGGACGTCATGGTTCCATTCCCTGGGCTGTGCCATTTCGCCGCCCATGAAGAGCAGCTTCTTGCCCGGATGGGCCCACATGAAGCCGAGGTAGGCGCGCAGGTTGGCGAGCTTGGCGGCCGCGTCGCCCGGCATCTTGGCCAGCAGCGAGCCCTTGCCGTGCACCACCTCGTCGTGCGATAGAGGCAGGATGAAGCGCTCGCTGTACGCATACACCATGCTGAAGGTGATGTCATGGTGGTGATGCTTGCGGTGCACGGGGTCCTCGGACAGGTAGCGCAAGGTGTCGTGCATCCAGCCCATGTTCCATTTGTAGTGAAAGCCCAACCCGCCGTCGCTGACCGGCGCGGTGACGCCGGGCCAGGCCGTCGATTCCTCGGCGATCATGATGGCGTCCGGCACTTCATGTCGCACGATGCCGTTGAGCGCCTGCAGGAACTGCACCGCCTCCAGGTTTTCGCGGCCGCCGTAGCGGTTGGGGATCCATTGGCCGGGCTGGCGGCTGTAGTCGCGGTAGAGCATGGACGCGACCGCGTCCACTCTCAGGCCGTCGACATGGAAGCGCTGCAACCAATGCAGCGCGCTGGCGATCATGAAAGCCTGCACCTCCGTGCGGCCCAGGTTGTAGACCATGGTATGCCAGTCCGGGTGATAGCCTTCGCGCGGATCTTCGTACTCGTACAGCGCGGTGCCGTCAAAGCGGGCCAGGCCGTGCGCGTCGTCCGGGAAGTGCGCCGGCACCCAGTCCAGGATCACGCCGATGCCTGCGTGGTGGCAGCGGTCGACGAACCGGGCGAAGGCGGCGGGCGGACCATAGCGGGCCGCGGGCGCGAACATGCCCAGCGGCTGATAACCCCAGGACCCGCCGAAGGGGTGCTCCATGACGGGTAGCAGCTCCACATGGCTGAAGCCCATGGCGCGGGCGTAGGCCGGCAGCTTGTCGGCCAGCCGGTCCCAGATGCAGGCGCGCGAGTCCGGGTCGTCTGGCAGCCAGGAGCCCGCATGCACTTCGTAGATGGACAGCGGCGCGTCGGAGGATTGGCGCGAGCGCCGCTGCGCCATCCAGGCCTGGTCTTCCCACGGATAGCCGGCGCCGTCCTCCACCACCGAGGCCGTGGCCGGCGGCGCTTCGCTGCGCCGCGCCAGCGGATCGGCCTTGAGGCGCTGATTGCCGGCGCGGTCGGTGATGGCGAACTTGTAGCGTTCGCCGGCCTGCACGCCCGGGATGAAGATCTCCCAAACGCCGGCGCGGTGCCGCAGCCGCATGCCGTGCCGGCGGCTGTCCCAGGCGTTGAAATCGCCCACCACCGCCACGCGTTGGGCGTTCGGCGCCCATACCGCGCAGCGCAGTCCTGCCACGCCGTCGATTTCCATCAGCCGCGCGCCCAGGGCTGTGCCGACGCTGCGCCATGCGCCTTGCGCCAGCTCCTCCAGCGTGCCGTCTTCCAGCAGGGTGCCGAAGGCATAGGGGTCGGCGGTGATCTGTTCGGCATCGGGCCATTGGATCGCCAGACGGTACGAGCCGCCGTCGCCGGAGCGGGCTTGAGGAACGCGTCCAAGAAACAGTCCCTGGCCCTGTTCGCGCAAGGGGATGCGCGCACCGGCGCCGTCCAGCGCAGCGACAGCCCGCGCGCCGGGGACATACACGCGCACTTCTCCCTCGTGTGGCCCCAGGAAGGCATACGGATCGCTGTGCAGGCCGCAGGCCAGCGCAGCCAGTTCGACGGGTGAGGTGGCGCTGAGGCTGCCGCCTGCGGGCATGTCCTGGCTCATGATGACGCGTCCTCCTCATCCACCGCGGCCGACAGCAGCAGGCTGCGCGCCAGCTCCACCAGGGCGCACAGCGGTATCGAAATCCAGTCGGGGCGATGCGCGGCCTCATAGCTCACTTCATAGGCGGCCTTCTCCAGTTGCGCCAGGGCCAGCAGCGCGTCGTCTGCCGCAGGCGGGACAAGCGCCGTGGTGCGCGCATCGCGGTAGCCTTGCAGGAAGGCCTGGCTGGCGGTCTGGCGAAAGCGCGCCAACAGCAGGTCGCGCAGTTCCGCTGGCGCGACAGGCGCGCCCGGCGTTTCGCCCGCGCCGGCATTGGCGTCGGTCGGCGCGCCGCCGATGATGTCGCTGCGGGCGATCGAGGCGGCGGCATAGTCGAACGAACGCAGCATGCCCGCCACATCCTTGCAGGGCAAGGCGAGGGCGCGGCGCGCCTGCACGCTGCTGACGGGTTCGCCCTCGAAGTCGATCAGATAGGCGTCCGCCTGCGCCACCAGCACCTGCCCAAGATGGAAGTCGCCGTGCACGCGCAGGCGCAAGGCGCCGGTCTCGGCCTGCGCCATCGCCGCCACGCGCGCC
The DNA here is from genome assembly GCF_048541815.1 of Achromobacter sp. PD1. Lineage (NCBI taxonomy): Bacteria > Pseudomonadati > Pseudomonadota > Betaproteobacteria > Burkholderiales > Alcaligenaceae > Achromobacter > Achromobacter sp. PD1. The sequence continues at coordinate 2,539,850 of NZ_CP183349.1, read as the reverse complement.
GCCAGCCGGGAGCGGTGCTCGAAGTACCATTCGGCGCAGGCGCGCGAAGGGGCCTCCAGTTCGCCAAGTTGCGCACGCAAGTTCTTTTCCGCGCGTTCCAGCAGGCCCTGGACGTGCCGCGCGTGCGCATCGGCATCCGCCTGGCGGGCGGCGCGCGGCTGGAACGCGGGGTCGTCGGTGGCCTGCGACAGCAGGTTGTGCATCTGCGCCAGGCGCTCGCCCATGGTGGCGGCCATTGCGGCGTAGCCTTGCAGGTCCTGGGCGAACTCGTCAGGACTCTGGTTCACCAGCAGCGCATTGTCCAGCGTGCGCTTGAGCAGATCCAGCGTCCAGTTCCAGGCGTCGCCCTCGTTGGCGACATAGCGGTGCGCCACCGCCAGCGTATGGACCACGCCGTCGGCGTCCTCCCGTTGCACCTCGCCCAGCAGCGCCGGCATGTTGGCGTAGCCGGCGCGCGTCAGGTAGCGGGTCATCTCCAACTCGGGCGATCCGCCGGGCTGGACGGCGCGGATCAGCTTCAGTATCAGCTTGCCATCGACAACGACCGAGCTGTTGGACTGTTCTCCTGTCAGCCATTGCAGTTCGCCGTCCCCGGCGACCTCCAGGTCGGCCAGGCCTGCTTCGGGCAGGAAGCGGATGACCCCCGGCTTGTCGCCGGGCTTGCCGCCGCTGCGGCCGTCGAGCTCGCGGCCCTGCTGCATAGCCTGAACGACCGTGCGCACGAAACCGGGCTGCAGGAAGGCGTCCGCCAGCACGCCGACTTCCGCGCCGCGCCGCACCCGGGCGATCGCATACTGCACGGCGGCGGCCTCGTCCCAGACCAGCACGAAAGGCACCTGCGCGCGCAGGCCGTCGACGCCGTCTTCGGGCTCGACCTCGGCCCAGTAGTACTCGCCATCCGCGCCGGTGAACGGCGTGGCGTAGGCAAGGCGTGCGCGCGCCGGCGGCTGCTTGCCCGGATACCAGCGCTGGCGCGCCAGGTACTGGGGCAGCACTTCTCGCTCCAGCGTGGCGCGGGACGCGTCCGTCAAGGCCGCGCCGCCATGCGCGCGCAGCACCAGGGTGGTCAGCTCCGGCATCTGTTCGGGCGTGCTGGCATGCCAGTCGGGCGGGGCAGCCTGGTTGCTCAGGTCCAGCCAATAAAAGGCGTAAGGCGGCAGGGTCAGGAGGTAGGGCAGCTCGCCTACCGCGGGGAACGGCGTGCCGCCCAGCATTTCCACCGGCACGCGGCCGTTGAACTCCTGCAGTTGCAGTTCCACCGGCTGCGCGGCGTTGGACAGGTTGGCCACGCACAGGATGGTGGTGTCCTGCCATTGGCGCAGATAGGCCAGGATCTTCCGGTTGCCCGCGAAGATGAAACGCAAGGCGCCGCGTCCGAACGCATGGCTTTGTCGGCGCTGCGCCAGCAGGCGCCGGGTCCAGTTCAACAGGGAATGCGGATCGCGCTGTTGCGCCTCCACGTTCACCGCTTCATAGCCGTACAGCGGGCCCATGAGCACCGGTAGCGGCAGCTGTTCGGGGTCGGCGCGCGAGAAGCCGCCGTTGCGGTCGGGCGACCATTGCATCGGCGTGCGCACGCCGTCGCGGTCGCCCAGGTGCACGTTGTCGCCCATGCCCAGCTCGTCGCCGTAGTACAGCACGGGCGTGCCCGGCATGGACAGCAGCAGGCTGTTCATCAGCTCGACCCTGCGCCGGTCGCGTTCCAGCAGCGGCGCCAGCCTGCGCCGGATGCCCAGGTTGATGCGGGCGCGCGGGTCCGCCGCGTACACGTTCCACAGATAGTCGCGTTCGCGGCTGGTGACCATTTCCAGCGTCAGCTCATCATGGTTGCGCAGGAAGATCGCCCATTGGCAGGACGCGGGAATGTCGGGCGTCTGGCGCATGATGTCGATGATGGGGAAGCGGTCCTCCTGCGCGATCGCCATGTACATGCGCGGCATCAGCGGGAAATGGAAGGACATATGGCATTCGTCGCCGGCGCCGAAGTATTCCTGCGCGTCCTCCGGCCACTGGTTGGCCTCGGCCAGCAGCAGCCGGTTGGGATACTCGGCGTCGATCACGGCCCGGATGCGCTTGAGCACCTCGTGCGTTTCGGGCAGGTTTTCGTTGTTGGTGCCTTCACGTTCGACCAGGTACGGCACCGCGTCCAGGCGCAAGCCGTCCACGCCCATGTCCAGCCAATAGCGCATCACGGCCAGCACTTCCTTGAGCACTTGCGGATTGTCGTAGTTCAGGTCGGGCTGGTGCGAGTAGAAGCGGTGCCAGAAATAGGCGCCGGCCTCGGGGTCCCAGGTCCAGTTGGATTTCTCGGTGTCGCAGAAGATGACGCGCGTACCCGCATAGGCCTTGTCGTTATCCGACCAGACGTAGAAGTTGCGCGCGGCCGATCCTGGTTTGGCCGCCCGCGCGCGGCGGAACCAGGGGTGCTGATCGGAAGTATGGTTGACCACCAATTCGGTGATGACGCGCAGGCCACGGGCGTGGGCCGCGCGGATCAGCTTCCTCACGTCGGCCACGGTGCCGTAATCCGCATGCACCCCACGGTAGTCGGCGATGTCGTAGCCGTCGTCTCGGCGCGGCGAGGGATAGAAGGGCAGCAGCCAGATCGTGTTGACCCCCAGGCTGGAGATGTAGTCCAGCTTGGAGATCAGGCCGGGCAGATCGCCCACGCCGTCGCCGTTCGAGTCGAAGAATGACTTGACGTGCAGCTGATAGATGACCGCATCCTTGTACCAAAGGCCGTCGTCCTGGAGAGGTTGGGTTTCACTGATCATGGCAATGGGCGCGCGGCGTCATCCATGCAGCGACAAGCGCCACACGCGATAGGGTTGATCGGGATGCAGCGTCAGTTCGCGGATCTGCCCCTGCCATGGCTCGCTGCGTTCAGCCAGCAGGTCTTCTGCGATCAGCCGGCCCGTGTCGGCCTCGCCGAACAGCCAGAATGGCGCCTCGATGCGCGCCGCCTGCGGCTGGAAGGGATCCAGGCTGATGACCGCGAGGATGAAATTGCCGCGGCCTGGCGTGGACTTGCAGAACGCCAGCACGCGGTCGTTGCCGCTATTCGCCAGGGTCAGGCCCCGATGGCTCTGCAGGGCCGGGTTGGCGCGCCGGATCTGGTTCAGGCGGGTGATCTCCGCGCGGATGTTGCCCGGCGCAAACCAGTCGCGCTGGCGCAACTCGTACTTCTCGGAGTCCAGGTACTCCTCCTTGCCCGGCAAGGCGGCCGACTCGCACAGTTCGAAGCCGCTGTACATGCCCCACAGGCCGGACCCCAGCGCCGCCAGCGCAGCGCGTATCAGAAAGCCCGGGCGGCCCGAGGACTGCAGGAAGTAGGGGTTGATGTCCGGCGTGTTGACGAAGAAGTGCGGCCGGAAGAAATCGGCGGCGGGCGGCGTGGAGACTTCCTCCAGATAGGCCTCCAATTCCGCCTTGTCATTGCGCCAGGTGAAGTAGGTGTAGGACTGGGTGAAGCCGATCTTCGCCAGCCGGTACATCATCTTGGGCCGGGTAAAGGCTTCCGACAGGAAGATCACGTCGGGATGCTGCGCGTGGACCTCCGCGATCAGCCACTGCCAGAACGGCAGCGGCTTGGTATGCGGGTTGTCGACCCGGAAGGTGCGCACGCCATGCTGCACCCAGAACAGCACCACGTCGCGCAGGCCGCGCCACAGGGTCAGCTTGCGCGCGCGCCGGGCGACGGCGCCGTAGAAGGCGACATTGACAATGTCCTGGTACTTCTTCGGCGGATTCTCGGCATAGCGCAGCGAACCGTCCGGACGCCACAAGAACCAGTCCGCGTGCCGCGCCAGCCAGGGATGGTCCGGGGAGCACTGGATCGCGAAGTCCAGCGCCACTTCCATGCCGTGGGCGCGGGCCGCGTCCACCAGCCGCAAGAAGCCGTCCAGCCCGCCCAGCAGCGGTTCAACCGCATCGTGCCCGCCGTCGGCAGAACCGATGGCATAGGGACTGCCCACGTCGCCGGGCTCGGCGCGCAGGCTGTTGTTACGCCCCTTGCGGTTGCGTTGCCCGATGGGATGGATGGGCGGGAGATAGAGCACGTCGAATCCCATCTCGCGCACGTCCGGCAGCCGCGCAATGACGTCGTCGAAGGTGCCATGCTGGCCGGGCAGCGCGGATTGCGAACGCGGAAACAGCTCATACCAGCTGGCGTGGCAGGCCTGGCCGCGATCCACCCAGACCGGATAGGGCGCGGGGCTGACGTATTCGAAAGGGCGGTCGTCCAGTTCGCGCATGGTGCCGGCCAGATCCTCGTCCAGCAGTGCATCGATCTGTTGCGGTGTGGGCGGGGCCGGTTCGTCTTCGGCGGCCTTGCCGAATCTCTGCAGCGTGTTGCGCAACGTCATGGCGCCGGGGTGCGAGGCGTTGCGGGCGCGCGCCAGCGCCGCGCGCAGCATCAGCAGGCCTTCCTCCACTTCCAGGCGCAGGTCCACGCCGGCCTGGTGTTTCACCTCGAAGTCATGGCGGAAGGTCTGCCAGGCGTCCAGCCAGGCATGCACCACGAACTCGTGCGGCCCGATGCGGCGCGGACGGAACGAAGCTTCCCAGCGGTCGTTCAAGCCGCGCGTGAAGGGCGCTGCGCGCCACGAACTTTCGTCGGCCGCGCGCCAGCGCAGTTCGGCGGCCAGCAGTTCATGGCCGTCCATGTAGATGTCGGCGCGCACCGGAATCCGCTCATGCGGGATGCTCTTGATGGGGAAGGCGCCGCCATCCACCGTGGGGCTGACCTGCTCGACCACGATGCGCTGGCTGGCGGCGCCGTCCTGGCGGCGCGCCACATGCCGCGAAGCTTCGCGCACGGGATGCGTGGGTTCGAGCAGATACATGGCGCAACCCGCGGGCGCAATGGCATTGCCTTGCGGCGCCAGGCCGTCCGGCACGCCTTCGGACAGGAAATCGGCCGGCGGCAGCAGCGGCGCCAGCGCGTCCCAATCCACGCTTGCCTCCTCCGTATCCGACGGATTGAGCGCCAGGACGGCGGTACCGGCCGCGCATTCGCGCAGCAGCAGGGTGCAGTGGCCGTCGCGCCCGCCGGCCAGACGCAGCGGGCCGCGCAATCCGGCTTGCGCAAACCAGCGATTGGCCTCGGCTACGTCGGGCAGCCGGGCATCGTCCTCGCCATCGAACATCAGGACATCCGCGCATAGCGCCGCGGCCCAGGCGCCGCGCTTGTCCGGGACGTCGCGCGGCGGCGCGGCAATGACGGGTGCAATGGCGCGCAGCCTGCGGTCTTCCTCCGCCAGCCAGCCGGATTTGCAGTCCCACCAGGGCAAGGACGAGCACAGGCCGTCCAGGCCCGCGCCGCGCAAGGCCGCCAGCGACTTGGGCGTCAGTCCCTGCGCCCAGGCAAACAGTTGCGCGGCGCGATCCGGACCGCGCAACGCCACCGCCAATGCCGCCCAGTCCTGGGCCGGCAGGCATTGCGGCGCATGGAAGACGTAGCCTGCGGCGCCGCGTTCGAACCAGCGCCGCAGCCGTTTGCTCCAGGTCTCCACAAAGCCGGGCGGCGGCGGCCCCGGACGCAAGTGCAGCGCCTCGCGCACGTCGGCGCTCATGCGCGGATCGCGCGCGGGGTTTTCGGCGGGCGGTTGGTACCAGCCGGGGCCAGCCGTGTCGGCTACGGCGCCGATGGCGCAGCGGTCCATGACGATGTCGAGGTACAGGGCCAGACCATGTTCGGCGAGCTGCCCTGCGGCCTGCTCGATCCAGTCGGCCATGGGCACGCGCCCGCCTGCCAGCTGCGCGCTGTCGGCATCCAGCGGGGCGGGCGAGGCGCTTTCCGGCCCCTGCAGCCAGGGCGCCGGCATCAGCAGGGCATTGAATCCGCGTTGCCGCAAGTGTGAATAAAGGCGCGGCCCGATTTCGCCGCCACGGGCGCAGGCGTCCCCGCTTGCGCCGCCACGGGCGTGGTAGAGGCGCAAGGGAGCGTGCGGATGGGTTGGCGGGGCTGTGGGCACCTGCGGTTCCTCCTGTCGGGGCGCCTAGACGGCGGGCGCGGGCAACGGCCCGCCAGAACGCTGGCCAGCGCGCAAAGTGGCTACCTCGGCCGCGGCAGGCACGCGGGGTCTCCTGCCGGTATCGGCCAGAGAGCGGTAGAGCTCGGCGTAGGGCGCCGCGGCGGCGCGCCAGCTGAAATCCGCGTTCATGGCGTTGCGCTGCATGGTGCGCCAGAGCATGGCGTCCTCGCGCAGGCGCAGGGCGCGGGCGATGGCCGCATTCATGGCCGCGGGGTCGTCGCCGTCGAACAGCAAGCCATTGGCGCCGGCCATTGCCGAGAGCGGCGCGCGCGGCCCGGGATCGTCGATCGTATCGGCCATGCCGCCCACCCGCGAACCTATCGGGATGGATCCGTAGCGCATTGCATACAGCGGCGTCAGGCCGAAGGGCTCGAAGCGGCTGCCGTGCAGCAGCATGTCGGAGCCCGCGTGCAGCCGGTGGGCCACCGCCTCGTCATAGCCGATGCGGGTGGAGCAACGCCCGGGAAAGCGCACGCACAGTCGTTTGAGAGCTTCTTCCAGGCGGCGGTCGCCCTGGCCGAGGATCGCGACCTGCAGGCGCGGGTGGCGATCCAGCGCCTCGGGCAAGGCCTGCGCGGCGACGTCCGCCATCTTCTGTTCCGTCAGGCGGCTGCCCATCGCCAGGAGCACGGCTTCGGCATCTTCATGCAAGCCGAACTCCCGCTGCAGGGCCGCCTTGCAGCGCGCCTTGCGGGCCAGGTCGCGCGCCGAAAACCGCAATGAGCCCAGATGCGGATCGCGCACCGGATTCCACACCATGTTGTCGATGCCGTTGGGGATGGCCACCAGATCCGCGGCGCGCCGCCGCAGCAGCCCCTCCAGTCCGCAGCCAAAGGCGGGCGTCAGGATTTCCCGGGCATAGGTATGGCTGACGGTGGTGACGCGGTCGGCGTAGCGGATACCGGCCTTGAGGAAATTCAAGCGGCCCCAGGCGCCGGCGGCTTCGTCGTTGCGGTAGCGTTCAGGTATGCCCAGGGAGGCGGCGCATTCCATCGGGAACTGTCCCTGGAACGCCAGGTTGTGGATGGTCATGATGCTTTTGACGTCGCCCGGGCCGTATTCACACAGCAGCAGCGGTACGAGTCCGGCGTGCCAGTCGTGCGCATGCAGCAATTGCGGCCGCGCGATGCCGGGCAAACCGCCCGCCACGCGCACCGCCGCATGGGCCAGCGCCGCGTAGCGCAGCGCATTGTCGGCGTGCTCGCAACTGTTTTCGTCCAGATAGATGCCAGGGCGGTCATAAAGCGCGTCGTTCTCGAGCAGCAGGAAGTCCAGCCCCGACTGGGCGCAATGCCCGGCGAGGAGCCGGGCTTCCCCTCCCGGCAGATTGTGCAGTGGCGCCACCACCCGCAAGCGCTCCAGCCGCTGGCGCACGCCGCGGTAGGCCGGAAGCAGCACCGTCACGGGCACGCCGGCTTCGCACAGCCCGCGCGCCATGCCCGTGATGGCGTCCCCCAGGCCGCCCGTCTTGGCCAGGGGAAACGCTTCACCCGCCACTACCAGGGTTCGAATCTTTGTCATGCCAACTCCCGTTCAGGCGGATCGTCGAGCGCGTCCGCCGCTGGGGCTTTCATCCGCAAGCGCCGTGCCTGCGCCGGCACCGGCGCAGGCGGACACGGCCGGGAACGGTAATTGCTGGTCTGGGCGTTCTGTCGAATTGCGGGAAAACGCGGAGCATCGAATGAAGACTGTGGCGGACTTTGTGCTGGAACGGCTGTCGCAATGGGGGGTCAGAAGGATCTACGGCTACCCCGGAGGCGGTATCAACGGCCTGATCGGCGCCTTCGGCCGCACCCGTGAGCCGTTGGAGTTCGTCCAGGCCCGCCACGAAGAATCCGCGGCGTTCATGGCCTGCGCCCACGCCAAGTTCACCGGGCAGGCCGGGGTCTGCCTGGCGACCTCCGGTCCCGGCGCCATCCATCTGCTGAATGGCCTGTACGACGCCAAGCTGGACCATCAGCCCGTCGTGGCCCTGGTCGGCCAGCAGGCCCGCAGCGCCCTGGGCGGCGACTACCAGCAGGAAGTCGACCTGATCAGCCTGTTCAAGGACGTGGCGCACGATTACGTGCAGATGGCCGCGACCGCCGAACAGGCGCGCCACATGATCGACCGCGCCATGCGCATCGCCCTGGAGCGGCGCAGCGTGACCTGCGTCATTTTTCCAAACGATGTGCAGGATTTGCCGGCGGTGGAGACGCCCGCCCGCGAACATGGGACCGTGCCGACGGGCATAGGCTTGACCTCGCATGCCGGCGTGCCGGGCGAGGCCGCCTTGCGCAATGCCGCAGACATCCTCAACCACGGCGAACGGGTCGCCATGCTGGTCGGGGCGGGCGCGTTGCAGGCCGGCGCGGAAGTGCGCCAGACCGCTGAACTGCTGGGCGCCGGCGTGGCCAAGGCGCTGCTGGGCAAGGCGGCGGTACCCGACAGCCTGCCGTACGTCACGGGCTGCATCGGCTTGTTGGGCACGCAGCCCAGCTGGGACATGATGAACGAGTGCGACACCCTGCTGATGGTGGGCACGTCGTTTCCGTACTCGGAGTTCCTGCCGCCGCCAGGACAGGCGAGGGCGGTGCAGATCGATCTGGACGGCCGCAAGCTCAGCCTGCGCTATCCCGTGGAACTTGGCTTGGTCGGCGACAGCCGGTTGACCCTGCAGGCCCTGATTCCCTTGTTGCAGCCCAAGACCGCGCGCCGCTGGCGCGAACGCATCGAGGGCAAGGTCGCGCGCTGGCACGAAACCGTGGAGGCGCGCGCAATGGTGCAGGCCCGGCCGCTGAATCCGCAACGTCCCTTCCTGGAACTATCCAAACGGCTGCCGCCGCGCAGCATTCTGACCTGCGACTCGGGCTCGGCGGCGAACTGGTATGCGCGCGACATCGCCATGCGCGATGGAATGATGGGCTCGGTATCGGGTGGCCTGGCCACCATGGGCTGCGGCGTGCCTTATGCGCTTGCCGCCAAGCTGGCGCATCCGGAGCGGCCCGTCATCGCGCTGGTCGGAGACGGCGCCATGCAGATGCTGGGCATGAACGAGCTGATCACCATCGCCCACCGCTGGAAGGACTGGGCCAACCCGACCTTGATCGTCATGGTCCTGAACAACGGCGACCTCAATCTGGTCACCTGGGAGCAGCGCGTCATGGGAGGCGACCCCAGGTTCCCGGATTCGCAATGGCTGCCCCGGTTTTCGTACGCGGAGTATGGCCGCCTGTTAGGCCTGGAAGGCATACGGGTGGACAGTCCGGACGCCGTGGGAGACGCCTGGGACCAAGCCCTGGCGGCGACCCGTCCGGTCGTGCTGGAAATGGTGACCGACCCCGAGGTGCCACCCTTGCCGCCGCACATTCCGGCCAAGCAGGTGGCCGCGTACTTCCAGGCGCTGCGCAAGGAAGAGGGCGGCGCGGCAGGCGCGGCCTTGCGCGCGACCATCAAGCAATGGTGGGCGGGATGAGGCCGCGGCCGCATCGATCGCATTCTGTCGTTCAGGAGCATGCCATGACCAAGACCAGACCTTCCGGGCCTTCCCGGCCCGCGGACCCCAAACCGCCAGGGCCGGAGCAGCATCCCGCCGAACAGCCCACCCCCGACCCAGGCCGGCACGAGACCGACCGGCACGGCCGTTGGCCGCCCGACAGCCTGCCCAACCCCATGCCCGGACTGGATCCCCAGCAGACGCCGGGGATCGACAGGCTTTGAGGAACCGCGGCCTTCTGCCGCACATGTTTTTTCACAAGGAGCACGTATGAACAAGCACCACGGATTGCGGGACATGTTTCAACCCGCCGACAACAACACGCGCACGGTGCGCGAACTGATTGCCGGCACCGAGGCGCTCTTGCGCAGCACGGCGAGCTATAGCGGTTCCGAGATCGAAGCTGCGCGCGACAGCCTCAAGCAGCAGCTCGAAGCCGCGCGCGAGCACGCCAAGGGCTGGGAGCGTGCGGCCTGGGAGCGCGCCCGGCATGCTTCCCATGCCGCCGACGAGTACGTCCATGAAAACGCCTGGAAGAGCCTGGCGGGCGCGGCGCTGATCGGCGTGCTGGCGGGCGTGTGCCTCATGGCCGACCATAAACGCCGCTGAGCGCCTAATCCTTTTTGCCCATTGATAGGGCGGGGCGTTTCCAGGACCATGCTCGGATTGCGCCGCAACACCGGAATCCACGATGAACCTCGACCCAACCGCGCCACGCCGCAAATCGCCATGGGGGAAAGCCTTGGCGGTCGTGACCCTGGTTGCGGCGGTGGGCGTCGTGCTGGCGTTCGCCGCCTTGCGCATCGCCGAGCAGCGCATCGCCAACATGTTGGGTCCGCGCGGCGAGGTGGGGCAGGTCGACATCGGCTATCGGCAGGTGATCCTCAAGGACGTGACGATATCCGGCGGCACGGGCCAGGCAGGAGCCCGCGCGCGGCACGTGATCCTGGAGCCGGACTGGTCTGCCTTCCTGCGCCATGAGACGGTCTTCAAGACCGTCATCATCGAAGGCTTCGACTTCACCGTGGTGCGCCGGGCCAATGGCGATATGGACATTGCGCCCGCGTTGCAGGCCTCGATGCGGGCGGGCGAAGGCGGCGACGGCCAGCCGCGCCGCAACATGCCTATCCGCATCGCGGAATTGATACTGCGCGACGGCCGGCTGGATTTCGAGGACGCCGCAGTCTCTCGGCCCGCGCATAGGATCCCGTTTTCGGGCGTCGAGGCGAGTCTGCGTCCGCTGACCATCCCCGGCGACGGCTCGCGCAGCGAGATGGAATTCTCCGGCAATGTCGAAGGCAACCGCAACGGGGCCGCCACGGTGCGCGCGCAGGGTTGGCTGGTGCTGGGCGGCACGGATGCCGACATCAAGGTGGCGGTGCGCAACATGGACATCCAGCATGCCGCGCCGTACCTGGCCGACAACGGCGCCACGTCCTTGGCCGCGGGCGCCATGGACCTGGACATGCGCACCGCCATCACCAAGCGACGGCTGCAGGCCACGGGCACCGTGGCCCTGCGAGGCTTGCGCTTCGGCGGCAACGGCGACCTGTTTTCACTGCCGCGCAAGGCGGTGCTGGCGGCGCTGAAGGACCAGAGCGGCACGCTGCGCTTCGATTTTTCCCTGGCAGGCGACCTCGACAATCCCAAGTTCTCCGTCGCGCGCGGCTTTACCGCCCAGGTGGCCCAGGGCTTCAGCCATGCGATCGGCGTGGGCGCCGAAGGTGCGGCCGAAGGCGTTACCGGCGCCGTGAAGGAACTGGGCAACGCCTTGTCGGACCTGCTCACGCCTAAGCCTTGAACGAGTGGCCGGCGTCGTTGCGGCGCCTGTCAGCCGCAGCCGGCCTGGGCTCAACTGCCGGTTGCGCGCGCCTGTGCCTCAGTTTCACCTCCAACGCGGCAAAGGCCGCCAGGGCCAGGAACAAGGGCGCGAACGCATAGAGCGCCCGGTAGGCCAGCGCCGCGCCCAGCACCTCGGCAGCAGGGATCCCGGGCGCGAGCGTGGCCACGAAGATGGCTTCCGTGGTGCCCAGTCCGCCCGGCACGCGGATGACCAGGGCCGCGAAGCTGGCGCAAAGCAGGATGCCAAGCACCGCAAAATAGCTGGCCTTGCCTTGCAGCAGCAGATGGATGATGGCCCCCATGATGGCCCACGACAGGGCCGCGACCACGCTTTGCGCCACCGCCATGCCGGCGCCGGGCAGCACCGCATGCTGTCCCATCCAGGTCCAGGTGCGCCGCTTCGCCCGTGCGCACACAGCCACGTAGCCTGCCGCCAGCAACAGCAACGCGACGCCGAGTGCACGCAGCAGGTGTGACCCGATGGCCCAACCCTGCGGCACGGACACCGCGCCCGCCGCGAACAGCGCGCCCGCGATCCACGCGTAGCCTATCCAGTTCGACACTGCCGAAAACAGCGTGACGCGCGTCGCCACCGACTTGCGGCAGCCCAGCCGCGCGTACAGCCTGAGGCGCGCGCCCAGGCCGCCGAGCAGCACGCCCAGGTTCAGATTCAGGGCATAGCTCATCATGGCCACGCCCAACACCTTGGGCCAGGGCAGGGTATGCCGGGTGTAGCGCTTGCTCAGGAGATCCATGCCGCCGTAGGTCAGGTAGCCCGCCACGACCAGTGCGGCGGCAGCGGCTATGGTCTCCGGCGGTATCCTACGCATGGCGATCCAGACCTGCGCCCAGTCTACCGAGCGGCCGAAGTAGTACAGCAGCGCCGCCACCAACGCCAACACGATCACCGGCAAGGCACGCTTGACCCGCGGCCAGCGGTGCCTCCACGCGCGCGTCAACGTGGAGCGGAACACTCTCATGCCGACTCCTGTTGCGCCTGGATAGGCAGCGACTTCAGGCGGGGCTTGTGCGCGGGCAGGCTGCCGGCCCAGGCGGGAAAGCGCCGCAGGAAATGGAATACCACCACGCCGATCCACAGCCGCCGCAAGCGCCGCCTGGACCCCTCGGGCAGCTCGATGCGCCGGCAATCCTGTTCGATGAGCCGGTCAAGGCTGCGGCGCAGCGCGGCGTTCAAACCGGCGTCGCGCGCCACCACGTTGGCTTCCAGATTGAGCGCCAGGCTGAGCGGGTCCAGATTGCTGGATCCGATGGTGCTCCAGTCTCGGTCCACGCAGGCAACCTTGCCGTGCAGCGGGCGCTTGCAGTACTCGTAGATCTCCACGCCCGCATCGATCAGGTAGTCATACAGCATGGACGCCGCCAGGCGGGCGACCAGCACATCGGGTTCGCCTTGCAGCAGCAGCCGCACGCGCACGCCGCGACGGGCGGCGTTGGCCAGGTCGTGCAGCAACTGATATCCGGGGAAGAAATAGGCGTTGGCGATCAGCACGTCCTCGCGCGCGGCGCGCACGCCGGCCCGGTAGTAGCGTTCGATGTCCGTCTGATGCTCGATGTTGTCGCGCACCACCAGGCGGCCGCCGCCGTCGCCTTCCGGCATGGGATCCAGGCGCGCCGGCCGCCGCCGCTTGCGGGTCCACGCGTCCACCGCGAGCGCCTCGCGCGCGAAGTCGGCGACGTCCGCGGCCAGCGGGCCTTCCAGCCGCACCGCATAGTCCTGCTTGGCTTGCGGCCCGTAGTCGGGCAGGTGGTCGGCGGAAAGATTGATACCCCCGACAAAGGCGACCCGGCGGTCGACCGCCACGATCTTGCGGTGCATGCGCCTGAACACATTGGTGCGCACGCCGAGCAAGCGCGGACGCGGATCAAACACATGCACACGGATGCCGCTTTCGGTCATGGCGCCGACGAAGGCGCCGTCCAGCTCGTCCGAGCCATAGCCGTCCACCGTCAGGTCCACGCTGACGCCGCGACGGGCGGCGGCGATCAGGGCGCGCTGGAACTCCTGCCCCACGGCATCGTCGAACAGGATGAAGGTTTCCACCAGCACTTCGCCGCGCGCCGCGGCAATCGCATCGAGCACGGCCGGAAAATACCCGGTGCCATTCTCCAGCAGCGTGTAGCGGTTGTTCTCGCGCCAGCGCAGGTTCATAGCGCGATCTCCGCGCAGATCGGCACATGGTCAGACAGGCGCGACCAGATCCGCGAGGCCAGCGGCACCGGCTGCCAGTCCCGGACGTTGCGCACATAGATGCGGTCCAGCCGCAACAAGGGCCAGCGCGCAGGAAACGTGCGGGCGGGGCGGCCCAGACGCGACGTGTAGACCTCGCGCGTGCCGCAATCCCGCATCAGCGAGTCGGCGCGCAGGCGCCAGTCGTTGAAGTCGCCTGCGATCAGCAGCGGTTCGCTGGCGGGTACGCCTTGCGCCACCAGTTCGCACAGGCGGCGCAACTGCTTGCCCCGGTGGCCTTCCAGCAGGCCCAGGTGCACGCATATCGCATGCACCGGCGTATCCAGCGAGGGCACCCGCAGCACACAGTGCAGGAGTCCGCGGCCCTCATGCCCATGCACGGTGACGTCATGGTTTTCGTGGCGTTCGATGGGATATCTCGACAGGAGCGCATTGCCATGGTGTCCCGCCGGGTAGACCGCGTTGCGGCCGTAGGCGAAATCGGTCCACAGCGAGTCCGCCAGGAATTCGTACTGGGACAGGGCAGGCCAGGCCTGATGCCGTTCGGCGTGCCCCTGGTGTTCTCCCAGCACTTCCTGCAGGAACACGATGTCGGGGCTCGCCATCCGCAAGGCTTCGCGCAGTTCATGCAGCATGAAGCGGCGGTTGAAGCTGGTGAAACCCTTGTGCGTGTTCACGGTCAGCACGGTCAGCGTGGTGGCATCGATGTAGCGGGAGGAGGGCATGGACGCTCCGGATGGGTCGATCCGGAAAGCGGAGCAATCCGCGTTCCCAAAACGTAAATAGGCGTAACTGCCGGGGCGGCGCTGGGATCCGGCCTCGGCGGCATTGCGCCAGGCGGGCAGCGCTACACGGTGCGGGCGGCCCAGAAGGCAGTGCGCACGGCGGGCGAGGCCGCGATGCTGGCGGTCACGCGGTCCAGGTCCAGCTCGTCGACCGAAGCCTCGCTCAACGCCGCCTCGATTTCGACTTCGTTCTCGCCGAACTGGTCGATCTTCAGTTCGGACAGGGGCAGCTGTTCGGTTTCGAGCACGTCTTCCAGCACCGTCATGGCCGCCTGCCGCTGCTCCACGTTCGCGATTACATGTATCACGGTCGTGACTTCGGTGGTCTGCGAGTCGACCGGCTGGCGGTTGACGTAGCTGACCACCGGACGCAGCAAGGTGTTCGCCGCCAGCACGAAGGCGGTGGCGGCAACCGCTTCCAGGATCAACGATGCGCCCGCGCAGGCGCCGATGGCGGCGGAGCCCCACAGCGTGGCGGCGGTGTTCAGGCCGCGGATGCTGCCGCCTTCGCGCATGATGGCGCCGGCGCCCAGGAAGCCCACGCCCGAGACCACGTAGGAAATGACGCGTGAGCCGCCATCGGCGCCGCCCACTCGGAACGCCAGGTCCACGAAGATGGCGGCGCCCACCGCCACCAGCACATTGGTGCGCAGGCCGGCCGTGCGTTGGCGGAACTGGCGCTCAAAGCCGACCACCGAGCCCAGCACGAACGCGGTCAGCAGGCTGACCAGGGTATTGGCCAGCGTGATGAATTGGATGTTTTCGAAGTTCTTCATCTTCTTCTCTCTTCTTCAGCATGTTATGGATGGGCGCGGGCGGGCTCAGGGCAGGCGCCAGACCGACGCCAGGACCAGCAGCAGTCCCGCCAGCCAGATCAGCGCCAGCAGGACGACGCGCGCAATCATCAGGGTTTTGTACGGATCTTTCATGACAGCCTCCTGGCCGCGAGTTGGCGTCAGGCGGGCAGCACGGCAATGGCCGCGCCGGACTCGCATTCCCAGTGCACTCGGCGCACGTCCGGGCTCTGGCCCAGCCGCAAGGCCACCGCGCCCAACAGATTGCGCAGATGCGGCGGGCAATGCAGCGTGACGACGGTGGATGCGAGCTGGTCCGATTCGGCGCGCGAAATCCGCACCGCCAGCACGCGCAAGTCCAGGTCGCGCAGTTCGTAGTAGAGCTGCTTGCGCAGCGCGTTGAGCGTGTCGCCCAGGCTCACGATGGTGAATTGATAGGTGGTAGGGGCCGTCTTGGACGCGGCCGCCATGGGCGCGGCCGCGCCGCTCCGGTCCAGGAAGGGCAGGAATTGCTTGATACGCATGATCGTCTCCTTAGCGGGGAGTACGGTGGCAGGTCCACGTGCATGCGCCGCCAGGCCGGTGCGCAGGCGCGCGCAACAAGGCGCAACGCATCGCGTCGGCAAGCAGTAGGGGAGAGGGCTGGCGGTCCCGTGTCGGGTACCGAAGAGCCGGGTCCTGGCTGTCAGACAGGACCGGCGCGGACTATTTCCGCGGATCCTGCGTCAAGCGGCGCTTGCAGTCGTGTTCCGACTACATCCGTCGTTGTCCACATTGATCTCTGGTGAGTTGAAGGTGCCCGCAGTATATCGTCGACCTAGGGTAAACACCAGTAAAAATGCCGCAAAGCAGCGTGCCCGCGGCATGGCATGCCTGGGCTTCGTCGGATGCGGGAGAGACCGGATTCATGTAGTATTCAGTTTCCCGTAAGAAAGAGAGCAAGGCGGGCGCTCTATCCGTTTGCTGCCCCGGCAGCCTGAGCCGTCCGCCATCTATGACTGAAGACCCACCCCCTAGCAGGGCGCCGCAAGCAAGCCGGCGCCCGATGCCCCATCTTCCCGCCACGGCCCGGGCGCGCAGCCCGCAAGCCGACTCCATGTTCGCCGCCGCGGCCACGCCGCGCCTGGGCGGCCGCGCTCCGCCGGCCGTCCTTGGGGCCGTTCGCGCCCGCACTGAGCCTCATGCCCGCATCCGCGGCGCATTCCCCTTGATCCTGGCCGGCGCCGCATGGCGCCCGGTCCCGATTTGCATGGAACCTCGATGATTTTCGATTGGATGTCCGACCCCACCGCCTGGCTGGGCCTGGCGACCCTGGTCGTGCTTGAAATTGTGCTGGGTATCGACAACCTGGTGTTCATCGCCATCCTGGCCGACAAGCTGCCGCCCGAGCAGCGCAACCGCGCGCGCCTGATCGGCCTGACGCTGGCGATGGTGATGCGCCTGGGCCTGTTGGCGAGCATCGCGTGGGTGGTCACGCTGACCGAACCCATGTTCACGCTGCTGGGCGCGGAGATCTCCGGACGCGACCTGATCCTGATCCTGGGCGGCCTGTTCCTGCTCTTCAAGGGCACCATGGAGCTGCATGAGCGCGTGGAAGGCAGCGCCGGCCACGAGCAAGGCCAGAAGCCGCAGCATGCCGTGTTCTGGCAGGTGATCCTGCAGATCGTGGTGCTGGATGCGGTGTTCTCGCTGGACTCGGTGATTACCGCCGTGGGCATGGTGCAGGACCTCAGCATCATGATGATCGCGGTGATCGTGGCCATGGCCGTGATGATGCTGGCCAGCCGCCCGCTGATGGCTTTCGTGGGCCGCCACCCGACGGTGGTGATCCTGTGCCTGGGCCTGCTGCTGATGATCGGCTTCAGCCTGGTGGCGGAAGGCCTGGGCTTCCACGTGCCCAAGGGCTATCTGTACGCCGCGATCGGCTTCTCGATCCTGATCGAGCTGTTCAATCAGCTGGCGCGCCGCAACCGCGTCAAAGGCACCCACGCCCTGGGCCGCCGCCAGCGCACCGCGCAGGCCGTGCTGCGCCTGCTGCGCGCCGGCCGTGCGGGGCAGGCCGCCGGCCAGGCCGACGAGGTGGCCGCGCTGGTCGACGGCGCGGACGGCGAACCGGCCTTCGCGCCCGAGGAAAGCACCATGATCGAACGCGTGCTGTCGATCGGCGGGCGGGACGTGCGTTCCATCATGGTGGCGCGCGGCGACATGGTCTGGCTGGACGTGGCCGATACGCCGGAGATCATCGTGCGCAAGTTCGGCAGCGGCCACTCGCGCCTGCCGCTGTGCGCGGGCGATCCGTCCAATGTGTTGGGCGTGCTGCACTTCAAGGACGTATTGCCGCTGTTGCAGAACCCTGGCCCGATCGATCTGGTGGAGCTGGCGCGCGAACCGCGCTATGTGATGGAAACCATGCCGGTGCTCAAGGTGCTGGATGAGCTGCGCGGTTCGCGCGAGCACATGCTGATCGTGGTCGACGAGCATGGCGTGTGCGAAGGTCTGATCACGCCCATGGACGTGCTGACCGCCGTCGCGGGCGACCTGCCCGAGCATCAGGAAGACCAGCCCGAAGCCTTGCAGCTGGCGGATGGAACCTGGCTGCTGGAAGGCCGCCTGGCCGTTGCGGAAGCCGCGCGCCTGCTGGACGCGCCGGACCTGGCCGAGGAGTACCCGGATGCCACGCTGGCGGGCTGCCTGCTGCGCGCCGGCGGCCGGATCCCCGAAGCCGGGGACGCGATCGAGTGGCGCGATTGGCGCTTCGAGGTCACCCGCCGCGACGGCCTGCGCATCGACCAGGTGCGCGCCAGCCTGATGCGGCAGGAGGCGCCGCAGGCCGGCTGATGTTGCAAGGCCGGCGCCGTACTCGCCGGCAACACGCTGGGCGGCATCGCGGGCACCTTGTTGACGGGATTCCTGCTGTTGCCCGCCCTGGGGCTGGTGCGCACGCTGAGCGTGCTGGCGGCCATCGCAGCGGCGGTGGGCGCCGTGGCGGCCTGGCGCGGAAGGTCGGATGGCCGCGCCGCCACTGGCTGGGCCACCGGCATCGCGGGCCTCGCCACGCTGGCGGTGGTCGCCATGCTGCCGGCAGACCAGTTTGCGCGGCTACTGCCCGGGGCGAGCGGCGCGGGCCTGGTGTTCTACGAGGAAAGCCATGGCGGCACGGTGGCCGTGGTCGAGCGCGCCGGCAACGGCAATCGCTTCCACCGGCTCTACATCCAGGGCGTATCGAACTCGGGCGACGCCATGCCTTCGCTGCGATACATGCGGCTGCAGGCGCTGCTGCCCTTGATCGTGCATGCGGGCGAACCCAGGTCCGCGCTGGTGGTGGGCTATGGCACCGGCATCACGGCCGGCGCCTTGTCGCAGTACCGCGGGCTGGAAAAGCGCGCGGTCGCCGAGCTGCTGCCGGCCGTGCTGCGCGCCGCGCCGCACTTCCAGGGCACGTTCCAGGCCGCCACCGATCCGGGCCTGGACAAACGGCTGCGCGACGGACGCCGCGAGCTGCAGGCCAGCGCCGAACGCTGGGACCTGATCACGCTGGAGCCGCCGCCGCCCTCGGCCGCGGGCGTGGTGAATCTGTATTCCCGCGACTTCTACCAACTGGCCGCAAGCCGGCTCGCGCCGCAAGGCATCGTGGCGCAATGGCTGCCGCTGCCCACGCAGAACGAGGACGACACCCGCGCGCTCATCGCCAGCTTCATCCAGGTCTTTCCGCATGCCCAGCTCTGGACCAGCGAACTGCATGAAATGCTGCTGTTGGGTTCGATGCAGCCGCTGACGCTGGACGCGGCCCGCATCCAGGCGCGCTACGCCCAGCCCGATACCGCCGCCGCGTTGCGGGCAGTGGGCGTACCATCGGCCGCGGCCTTGTTGTCCACCTGGGTCACAGACCGGGACGGCCTGGCGCGCTTTGCCGGCGATACCCCGGCCGTGACCGACGACCGCCCCGGCATCGAGTATGCGACCTGGGTCCGGCCGCGCGAAGTGGCGCGCGTCCTGCCCGCGCTGCTGGCCTTGCGCAGCGAACCGCCGCTGGTCGGCGCGTCCGACGCGCTGCGCGCCGACATGCAGCTGGAGCGGGCGCGGCTGGACACGTTCTACCGGGCTTCGCTGGCGGCCTATGTGGGGGATCGTGAAACCTGGGGCAGGGAAATGAACAAGCTGGCGCGCGACGACGGCGACAACGCCTACTACCGCTGGTTCATGCCCAGCGCCAGGCAGTAGGGCGTGGCTGTGCGAGTCTTGACGGCGGGCGCTGACTGCGGGTCTCAACTACATATGCGCCGCCATGGCGCGACCCCGTGGGGCGAGCAGTAGCCCGCGCAGGGCGTCGCCATCGACATGCCGCTCTGGCAGCGCAGGTCCGGCGCCCGTTCGCCATAAGGCACCATGCCCTGGCAATCGCATTGCGCCAGTCCTGCGCCGGACGGCAGCTTCCGAGGCGGCTCCGGCGCGGCGGCGCGTTCGGCCTTGGCCTTGGGCGTTGGTGCGGGCGGCGGCGCGTCGTCGGCGGCATCGGCGCGCTCGATCACGCCCCGGACCTTGGCCGCCGGCATGCTGCAGGCCTTGGCGATGGCATTGACCGTGCGGCCGTCGTTGGCCATGGACAGGATCTTCTTGTCAGCGCAGGCCGCCTCGGCGCGCGGCGCGGCGAGAACCCACAGCGCGAGCGCGGCGGCCAGGAAAATGCCGGGACTGGTCAGTGTCATTGCACGCCTCCTGCACCCATGCCCGAATGAGGATGTACGGCGTAGTCTGGTCAGGCGAGAGGGTTCTGGCCAAGAGCGTAGTGCCGGCTATTTGGAGGTGTCAACGCAGCCCGATTGCCTAATACTTCTTGCGGACGCGGGCCGGGCGCCGGCGCTATTCCTAAGCATGAGGCGGCTTGGTGCGCGCGCCATGATGCGCGGGCACCAGCCCGGCGCGATCAAGCTGCCGCGAACTCCGGATGCAATCCTGCCGCGAACGGATGCGCGACGACCTCCGATTGCGCCTGCGCGCGGGCCGCCTGCAACGCGTCCGCGCCGCGTGCGGTGCCTTGCACCGAGAAGAAGGTCACGTTCTTCAGCCCCATCGTACCCAGCACGTGCTGCAGATACGGCGTAAGGAAGTCCGGCTGGCTCTGTCCGTCGCAGCCGAAGTCGCCGCCCGAGGAGATCGCCACGTATACCGGGCGGTCCTCCAGGCTGCCTTCCTTGCCGCGGGCCGTGATCTGGAAGGTGCTGCGCACCCGCACCACGTGGTCGATCCAGGTTTTCAACGATGCCGGCACGGTGAAGTTGTGCATCGGGGTCGCGATGACGACATGGGTCGCGGCCTGCAGGGACTGGATCAATTCGGATGAGAGGCCCAGCGCGCCGCGATGCTCGCGTCCGTCCGTGGGGTCCTGGCGCGCGCTCAGTGCGGCCGCATAGTCGGAGTCGACCAAGGGCAGGGCAGTCGCGTCCACATCGACCACGGCCGCGCCCGGGGCGGCGGCGGTGAGCTGGTCGACGATGGCTTGCGACAGGCGATAGCTTTCGGAGGCGCGGCCGCGCGGGCTGCAGATGATGCGCAGGATATTCATGACGCGGAAGTTTCCAGGGATTTGCTGAATCGGATGGCGCTGGTCAAGAGACCGGCGCGGAAGTAGAAGCGCTGGGCCAGGGCGTTGCCCAGGCCGGTGTCGAGCACCAGGCGGGCGCAGCCGTTGTCACGCGCGGCGGTGTCCAGGGCTTGCAGCAGCCGGGCGCCCCAGCGTTCGCCGCGACGGCCGTTGGCCACCACCAGGTCGTCCACATACAGGAAGCGGCCGTAGATCAGGTTTTCCTGCAGGCGGTAGCCGGCCAGCGCGACGGCTTGGCCCTGGTCCATGGCGGCCAGCAGCCGGTAGCCATCGGCGCGCATGCGGCTCACGCGCTCGATGAAATCGGCGTCTTCCTTCAGATGAGGCCTGAGTTCGCGCATGAGCGGCAGGCAGGCCCGCAGATCCTGCGGGCTTTCGATGTGTTGCATGGTGGCTTCGGTCATGGATGCACTAGCGGTGTCGGGGTTCATGTGCAGTCATGTTAGGAGCCGCATGCCATAATTAGAAGGGCCATAAATTGAATTCTGGACTATGCCATGATCAGCCCGCAGCCACAGGACCCGCCGGCGCCGCCGGACGGCGCCGAGCCCCTGTACCGCCAAGTCTATGAGCGCTTTCGCGGCGCCATCGCGCAGGGCACGCTCAAGCCGGGCGACCGCATTCCGTCGGCGCGGGCGCTGGCCAAGGAAATGGGCGTGGCGCGCGGCACGGTGGAGGTCGCGTATTCGCTGCTGGCATCGGAAGGCTATATCCAGGCGCGCGGCCAGGCCGGCACGGTGGTGGCGCCCGACCTGCAGCCCCAGCACGCGCCGCCGCCCGCCGTGGCCATTCCGCCCGAGACGCCCGGCGACGGCCCGGGCTGGCGCGAGCCTTCGGGCTTGCGGCCGTTCCAGATGGGCCTGCCGGCGCTGGATGAATTTCCCCGCAAGCTCTGGGCCCGCCTGGGCGCGAGGCAGTTGCGCGGCCTGCAGGCCACGGACCTGGCCTATCCGCCCCATGGCGGCCTGCCGGCCCTGCGCGGCGCGACCGCCGCCTATCTGCAGGTGGCGCGCGGCATCCATTGCCAGCCCTCGCAGGTGTTCATCACGGCCGGCTACAACAGCACGATGGCGCTGATCCTGCAGACGCTGTTCGAAGCCGGCGACCAGGTCTGGATGGAAGATCCAGGCTATCCCCCGACCCGCGCGCTGCTGGAGCAGGCGCGCTTGAAACCCGTACCCGTGCCGGTGGACCAGGACGGCATCATGGTCGGCGCCGGCATCGAGCGGGCGGGACGGGCGCGCGGCGCGGTGGTGACGCCTGCCCATCAAAGCCCCTTGAGCATGTCCTTGTCATTGCCGCGCCGGCAGGCGCTGCTGGACTGGGCCGAGCGTTGCGGAGCCTGGATCGTGGAAGACGATTACGACGGCGAATACCGCTACGTCGGCCGCCCGCTGCCTGCCCTGAAGAGCCTGGATACGCAGGGGCGGGTGCTGTACGCGGGCACCTTCAGCAAGGTGCTGTTTCCCGGCCTGCGGTTGGCCTATCTGGTGGTGCCCGAGGCGCAGGCCGCGCGCTTCGCGCTATCGGCGCGCCTGCAGGCGGGCGCCGCGCCGGGCCTGACCCAGGCGATATTGAGCGCCTTCATGGCCGAAGGCCATTTCGCCCGCCACATCCAGCGCATGCGCAAGCTGTACGCGGAACGGCGCGCGGCGGCGGTGGCGGGCCTGCATGATGCGCTGGGGCAGCGCCTGCGGATCGAACCGCAGCCCGGCGGCATGCATCTGGTGGCGCGTCTGGAACCCGGCCAGAGCGACGTGGCGTTGGCCGGGCGGATGGAAGAGCAGGGCATGTATGCGGGCGCGCTGTCGCGCTGGTGCGCCGCGCCGCAGCCGCAATCCGCGCTGCTGCTCAGCTTCACCAATATTGCCACGCAGGCGCAGGCCCGCGAACTGGGCCTGCGCATATTGCAGCTGATGCAGCCTTAGTTCAGCCCGGCCTTGTCCAGGCCGTAGGCCGCATCGGCCGAACCCGGCACGGTGCGGAACGCCACGTTCAGCCGGTTCCAGCCGTTGATCCCGACCACCAGCAGGGTGAGGTCCGAGATCTCCTTCTCAGAAAGCTGCGCGCGCGCCTCGTCATAGACCGCATCCGATACGCCCTGCGCCGACAGGGTGGTGACCGCCTCGGTCCAGGCCAGCGCCGCGCGCTCGCGCGGCGAGAACAGCGTGGACTCGCGCCAGATGGCGATGTGATGCAGGCGCAGCTCGCGCTCGCCGGCGATGCGGGCCTGCTTGACGTGCATGTCCAGGCAGAAGCCGCAGCCGTTGATCTGCGAGGCGCGGATATCCACCAGTTCGCCGACCTCTTGCACGATGGGGGTCTTCTTCAGCGACATGCTGAATTCCAGGTACTTCCTGGACTGTTCCTCGGACACCTGGAAATAATTCAAACGCTGGCTCATGTTCCTACCTTTTCGATGCGTGTTGCCGAGCAGAATCTCGTGCTGACAGGATGCCGCGGCTTGGCCCAGGAAGGTAGTGCCATAAATGCAGTTTTCGCCTGGGCCATGCTCAGGCCGGCCAGCGCAGCACGAAGCGGGCGCCGCCCAGGGGGCTGTCGTGGATTTCGATGCCGCCGCCGTGGCTGGCGGCTACCCGCCAGACGATGGCCAGGCCCAGGCCGGCGCCGCCGGTGCCGCGGTCCCGGCTTTCGTCCAGGCGGATGAAGGGTTCGAACACCCGCGCGCGGTCGGCCGGCGCGATGCCGCCGCCATCGTCGTCCACGATCAGCTCGAAGCCGCCCGCCGGACACTGGGTGAGCTTGACCTCCACGTGACGGCTGGCATAGCGCACCGCGTTTTGCACCAGGTTCAGCAAGGCCCGGCTCATGTAGCGCGGATGCAGCCGCACGCGCGGCGGGTAGTCGCGATGCACATGGCACTGGATCGCACGCGCCTCGGCCTGGTGCGCCACCTGGGCCAGCGCTTCGCCCAGCCAGTCGCAGGTGTCCACGGTTTCCAGCCTGACGGAGTCGTCGCTGGGACGCTCCAGCCGCGCATAGACCAGCAGTTCGGCCACCAGCGTTTCCAGTTCGCAGATGTCGGCCTGCATGTCGCGCAGTATCTGATTCCGCTTGGGCTGGTGCTGGTCCTGGCCCAGCAGGGCGACCTCGAAGGACAGGCGCGCCAGCGGCGTGCGCAATTCGTGCGAGACCGCGTTGGTCAGGCTGCGCTGGTTTTCGACCAGCGCCGAAATGCGCTCGGCCATCTGATTGAAGCTCTCGCCCACGTGCCGCATGCCGGCCAGCCGCGACAGCCGCACCCGCACGCCGAGTTCGCCCTGGCCCATGCGCAGCGTGGCGTTGCGCAGCCGGTCCAGATCACGCCACAGGGGCAGCGCCCAGAGCAGCAGCAGGATGATCCCGACGATCAGGCTTAGCGCGGCCCATACGCCGACGGTGACCCACCGTTCCAGCACCGGCGCGCGCGGCAGGCGGACTTCCAGCCACTGTCTGGGCTCGCCGGACAATGGGACGAGGTAAACGTTGTACTCGTCGCGCATGATCATGCCGAGCGCGGCCAGTTGCCGCTGCTCCGCTTCGCTGGGCGTGACCTTCTCGTCGGAGAGCAGGCTCAGGCCCAGTCCATAGAGCGGCTGGATGTCGTCGCGCAGGTGTTCGGCGCGCGCAACCGGGGCAATGCCATCGAGTTCCTTGCGCAGCACATGCATCTGTCCCCGGACGGCCTGGTACGACAGATCCGCGCTGACCGAATCCAGCAGATACATCAGGCTGCGTTCCACCAATTGCGACCCCGCGACATAACCGATGGCGGCGACGACAAAGATGCGGATCGCGAACTTGAACATGTGGGATACGGCCGGATGAGGACTCGCGATGCTAGAGGCATACCGCCGGGCAGTCCGCCGATATTTGTACGGTATTTGTAAAGTTGTTTGTAGCGGCTGCGCGGGCGAGGTAAACCCGCCATATGGCCCGGCCCGTTCAGGCGGTTGAATCTGCCGCGGCGCCCGGCTATAAGCATGGGGCGGGGGCAGGACCCTCATGCCCCGCCTGCCGATGAAGCCGAATCCCATGCCGCCGCTGCCCCCCCACCAAGACGAACATGTCGCCAGCAAGCCCGCCACCGCCACGCGCGAGCAGCCCGGCCAGGGCTCCTGTCTGGAAGTCTTCCTGGTTTTCCTGCGCCTGGGGCTGACGTCGTTCGGCGGGCCGGTGGCGCATCTGGCGTACTTCCGCACGGAATTCGTGGAGCGCCGGCGCTGGCTGGACGACTACGCGTATTCCGACCTGGTGGCGCTGTGCCAGTTCCTGCCGGGGCCGGCCAGCAGCCAGGTCGGCATGGCGATAGGCCTGAAGCGCGCCGGATGGGCCGGCATGCTGGCGGCCTGGGTGGCGTTCACGCTGCCCACGGCGATCGCGCTGATTCTCTTCGCGCTGGGCCTGGCGCAGTTCGGCTGGCTGTCCGCGTCGGGCGCCATCCATGGGCTGAAGATCGCGGCGGTGGCCATCATCGCGCAGGCGGTCTGGGGCATGGGCCGCTCGCTCTGTCCCGACCGCGAGCGGGCGGGGCTGGCGGTGGCTGCGGCGCTCATCACCATCCTGATGCCGACGACCCTGGGGCAATTGAGCGCGATCCTGCTGGGCGCCATCGCCGGCATGGCCGCGCTGCAGGTACCGCCGCGTCCGGCCCTGGCGGTGCAGCCGCTGAAGATCTCGCGCCGCGCCGGATACACGGCATTGGCGCTATTCGTGCTGCTGTTGGCGGCCTTGCCGGCTTGGGCGGCGATCAGCGGCATGCCGCTGGCGCAGCAGCTCTCGGGCTTCTTCCGCGCGGGCGCGCTGGTGTTTGGCGGCGGCCACGTGGTGCTGCCCTTGCTGGAATCCGCCTCGGTGGCGGGCGGCATGGTTTCCAACGCCGATTTCCTGGCAGGCTACGGCGCGGCGCAAGCCATGCCGGGGCCGCTATTCGCTTTTGCCGCCTTCCTGGGCGCGATGTCGTCCGGTCCCTTGTCGGGCTGGGCTGGCGGACTGGTGTTGCTGGCGGCCATCTTCCTGCCAGGCGCCTTGCTGGTGGCGGCTGCGCTGCCGTTCTGGGAAAGCCTGCGGCGGCGCGCGGGCGTGCGCAACCTGATCGCGGGCGTGAACGCGAGCGTCGTGGGCATCCTGCTGTCGGCGCTGTACGACCCGGTCTGGATCAGCGCCATCCGCGACCGCGCGGACTTCGGGCTGGCCTTGCTGCTGTTCGGCCTGCTGGTCTATGCGCGCTGGTCGCCCGTCTGGGTGGTGCTGCTGGCCGCGGCCGGCGGCTGGGCGTTGGCCTAGCGCAGCCGCCCCAAGACAACCCCGCGGCGTTGAATCAGGACTGCCAGCGCGGCGGGCGTTTTTGCAGGAAGGCGTCTATGCCTTCGCAGGCGTCGGCTTCCATCATGTTGCGCGCCATCACGTCGCCCGCGTAGTCATAGGCATCCGCCAGCGCCATCTGCCGCTGCTTGTAGAACATGCGCTTGCCGTAACGGATGGCCGTGGGACTCTTGGCCAGGATGTCGTCGACCAGCGCGCGCACGCGCTGGTCCAGCTGCGCCTCGGGCACCGCGTCGTTGATCAGGCCCCAATCCCTGGCCTGGCCGGCATCGATGAAGCGCGCCGTCACCAGCATTTCAAAGGCGCGCTTGGCCGATACGTTGCGGCTGAGCGCGACGGCGGGCGTGGAGCAGAACAGGCCGACGTTGATGCCGGATACCGCGAACTTCGCCGTGTCGGCCGCCACGGCCAGGTCGCAGCTGGCCACCAGCTGGCAGCCTGCCGCGGTGGCGATGCCGTGCACCTTGGCGATCACCGGCACCGGCAAGGCCTGCAAACCCTGCATCACGGCGCTGCATTTCCTGAAGAGGTCGCGGTAGTAATCCAGCGATGGCTGGCTGCGCATTTCGCGCAGGTCGTGGCCGGCGCAGAACGCCCGGCCGCTGGATTCGAGCACCACGCAGCGCACGCCGGCATCGCGCGACAGCGCGTCGATCTCCGCTTGCAGCGCGGCCAGCAGGCCTTCGGACAGCGCGTTGAACTGCCCGGGGCGGTTCAGGCGCAGCGTCACCACGCCGTCTTCGGCGTGGCGCGCCAGGATCGGCTCTTGCGTCGCTGCTTCGTTGTTCATGTCGTCTCCAGGGTGGGCCATCCCTGGATAGTAGAGGCATACGCCGATCGGCGTCAGCCCGCCGCCAGACGCCGCGCCATGCCCGGCGACAGGCACAGCAGCGGCCCGACGATGACCGCGCCGATCAGCGCCATCGCCGCTTGCGGCGCCATGCCGCTGTCCAGCAGGAGGGTGGCGATGACGGCCGATCCGCTCATCTGGAACAGGCCATAGACCGCGGCCGCGGTGCCGGCGCGCTCGGCGAAGGGCTCCAGCGCCAGGCTCAGCCCGGACCCCAGCGCCAGCGAAAAGCCCACGGTCAACACCGCCACCGGCAACATGAAGACCCAGGCCGACAGGGGCAGCCACAGCCACGCGGCCAGGTGCATGGCGGCGGCCGCAAGCAGGGCGGCCATGCCCACGCGCACCATGGTGTGGCGGCCAAAGCGCGCGATGAAGGCAGGGGCCAGGAAGAAGGCGCCGATATTGATCGCCGCGTTGCCGCCGAACCAGGCGGAGAAGCCCAGTTCGGAATAGCCCAGTTGCTGCACCAGCACTACCGGCGCGGCGGACACGAACACCAGGATCATCGCCATGCCGGCCATGCCGAACGCCGCGAAATACAGAAAGCGTCCGCTGGCCGCGATCGGCGCATAGCGGCGCAGGCTGTAGAGCGCGCCGTGGGGCTTGGGCGGCGCTGCGCGGGTTTCCTCGAAGCGGATCGCCAGGAATCCCGCAAGGGTCAAGGCGAACAGCACCATGAAGACGAAGGTGCTGCGCCAGCCCGCGTGCACGGCCAGCGCGCCGCCCACCATGGGCGCCAGCGCAGGCACGGTGCACAAGGCGCCGTTCAAATAGCTGTAGACGCGCGCGCCGACCGCGGGGCTGAAGCAATCACGGACCGCGGCAAAGGCGACCAGCGAGGCCGAGCACGCGCCCAGCCCCTGGATCACGCGGGCAACATAGAACACGTCCAGCGACGTGGCCGCGGCGCCCAGCGCCGAGCCCAGCAGATAGGCCAGCGCGCCGCCCAGCGCCACGGGCCGCCGGCCATAGCGGTCGGCCAGCGGACCGATCAGCACCTGGCCCACGCCCACGGCGAAGATGAAGAGGGTGATGCTGGCTTGCAGCGCGGAGACTGGCTGGCCGTAATCCTGCGCCATGACGGGCAAGGAGGGCAGGTAGATATCGATGCCCATGGGCGTAAGCGTGACCAGTCCCATCAGGAGACCGATCAGCCAGCGTTGGCCGCGAGGGGATAATGCAGACTTCATGGCAGGCTCGGGGTCCATTGCGGACCCGGGAAAACCCGATATTATCCATGAACCGGCGTAGAATCTCCCAGCTATGAACACACCCGCCCTGCGTCCCCGCATCGTCATCCATTACTGCACGCAGTGCCAGTGGCTGCTGCGCGCCGGCTGGATGGCCCAGGAACTCCTGTCCACGTTTTCGACCGATCTGGGCGAGGTCGTGCTGCAGCCTGGCACCGGCGGGATCTTCCAGGTCACCTACAACGGCGACCTGATCTGGGACCGCAAGAGCGATGGCGGCTTCCCCTCGGCCAAGGAACTGAAGCAGCGCGTGCGCGACCGCCTCGATCCCGGCCGCACGCTGGGCCATATCGACGGCCACTCCGCCGGCCCGCTGGCCGCGCCCGACGCCTGAAGCGCATGCGGACCGGCCCCGCAAGAGCCGGCCCGTTGCCACGCAGCGGCAGGCTTCAGGCGGAAGACTCCGCTTGCGCCAGGCCCGCGCGCTGCTTGCGTTGGCGCATGGCCGACACCACCAGCAGCGTAATCAAGCCCACGCACGCCACCACGAAGCCCAGGCTGATGGGCCGCGAGACGAAGATCGTCAGGTCGCCGCGCGACAGCAGCAGGGCGCGGCGGAAGTTCTCTTCCACCATGGGGCCGAGCACAAAGCCCAGCAACAGCGGCGCGGGTTCGAAGCGCATGCGGATCAGCGCATAGCCCGCAGCGCCGAACAAGGTCACCATGGCCACGTCGAACAGATTGTTGTTGGTGCTGTAGACGCCCACGCAGACAAAGAACAGCGCCGCCGGGAACAGGTAGCGGAAAGGCACCGTCAGGAGCCGCACCCACATGCCGATGAGCGGCAGGTTCAAGAGCAGCAACAGCACGTTGCCCACCCAGAAGCTGGCGATCAGCCCCCAGAACATGTCGGCGTGCTCCACCATCATCTGGGGTCCCGGCTGGATGCCGTGGATGATCAGCGCGCCCAGCATCAGCGCCATCACCGGATCGCCGGGGATGCCCAGGCTCATGGTGGGAATGAAGCTGGTCTGGGTCGACGCGCTGGTGGCCGCTTCCGGTCCGGCGATGCCTTCGATGGCGCCGCGGCCGAAGCGGCGCGGCTCGCGCGCCACCTTCTTTTCCGTCGCATACGAAATGAACGAGGCGATGGTGGGACCGGTGCCGGGCAGGATGCCAAAAGCCGCGCCGATGGCCGTGCCGCGCACCAGCGCGCCGCGCGACTGCTTGATGTCGCCGGCCTCGGGCCGCATCGACTTCATGCTGATCTTGGCGGTGGTCACCTTGGCGTCGCCGCCGATGCGGTTGATGTTCTTCAGGAAGTCCGCCACGCCGAACAGACCCATGGCCAGCGCCACGATCTGCAGGCCGTCGGACAGCTCCAGGATGCCGAAGTGAAAGCGCATCGTGCCGGTGTTGACGTCGGTGCCCACCACGCCCAGCAGCAGACCCACCACCACCATCGCCACGCCCTTGATCGCCGATCCCTTGGCCAAGGTGGCGCCGGCCAGCAGGCCCAGCATCATCATGGAGAAGTACTCGGCGGGGCCGAACTTGAAGGCCACGTCCACCAGCATAGGGGAGAACAGGATCATCGCCAGAATGCCGACCGACGCGCCGCAGAACGACGAGAACATCAGCATGAACAGCGCCGAGCCAGCCTTGCCGTTGCGCGCCAGCGGATTGCCGTCCAGGCAGGCCACCGCGTGCGACGCGGTGCCGGGCAGGTTCAGCATGATGGAGGTAATCCCGCCGCCGTACTGCGACCCGTAGTAGATGCCCGACAGCATCACCAGCGCCGCCGTGGGCGTCATGGTGTAGGTCAGCGGCAGCAGGATGGAGATCGCGGCCAGCACGCCCATGCCCGGCAGCACGCCGATAAGGTTGCCCATGAACACGCCGAATACGGCCCACATGAGGTTGTCCAGCGCGAAGGCGACGGAGAACCCGTGCATCAGGTTGTTGAAGATTTCCATCGATCAGCCCCAGCGGAACAGCGGAAACTGCAGTTGCAGCGCCCAGGAGAAAACGGCGACGCCCAGCACGGTTACGCCGGCGGCCAGCAGCGCCGCGCTGCGCGGCGTGTGCTGGCGGTCGCCCATCGCGGAAATGAAGACCAGCGCAAAGGTCGCGGGCACCAGGCCGCCATACTTGCCCAGCAGGATGAAGGTCATCAGTCCGCCGATGATGCAGCCCCAGCCGCGCCAATCGGGCGGGGGCTCGTCTTCGGCGTCCTCATCGGGTGCCGCGGGCGCCGCCGCCATGCGCGCGATCATCAGGCCCAACAGCACCAGCAGCACGCCCAGGATCGCGGGGAACATCCCCGGTCCCATGCGCGCCAGGCTGCCGATGTTGTAGGTGGATGCCTGCGCGATGGCGCCCAGGCCCAGCACGATCATCGTGCCGGCTGCCCAGACCTCGCGCCGCGCGGCGCTGCGTTTGGATTGCATCTGTAGTCCTCCCGTTGTTGTGCTTTTGCCTGACTACGTTCTGAACAAAAGCTGACTTTTGAATGAACGCGGAAGTCTAGGAATTCAAACTTCCGTTCACCTTTCAGGCGCACGGGCAATGCGCCAAACAGGCGTTTTTTCGGCAAAAACGGGGGAAATCCCTAAGCCCGCGAGAATGGCGGGCAGGGCCGATGCGCTGCGCGCAAGCGTTTGTTGCGGCTATGCGCCGCGCGCCGCGGCGGCGGGTTCTCAGCCCTTGGGCGTCCAGGGCTTGCGCGGGCTGCCGGCCAACGCGACGTCCAGGCGCTGCCTGGCGGCCAGGGGCCAACAGGCGTCCATGTCGTAGAACGCTTCGGCCGCCGGCACGTCGTCCGGTATGCCCACCCATGGGTGCCTGGAACGCACGAAGCAATGCGCGCCAGGCGGGAAGTCGGCGGCGCGGTCCAGCGTGCCCGCGTAGATCAGCGCCACCGTTTCGCCGTAACCCGGGTGATGGCTCCACAGCAGGCCGAGGCAGGCCGCGCAACGCACGACCACGACGGTCTCGCCATCATTGGCGTTCTTGTCCGCGGGATGGCGGCGCACCTCGCCGCGCAGGCGCTGCACGCGGTCGGATTCGATCACCGCGTTCATCGCAAAGGCGGTGCCGGAGTGCCGTTGGCACACGGTGCAATGGCAGCAATGGACAAACATGGGCGGGCTGGCGAGGCGGTAGCGGACCGCGCCGCAATCGCAGCCGCCTTCGATGGGAGCCTGAGTCACGATGCGTCTCCTGGGAAGGTGCGCATCCAGTGTATTGAGGCCGCTGGCCGCCGGGCAGTGGCGATCGCGTCACGCTGCGGGGGGATTTGCGTCAACGTCACCAGGGCAGGGCGGCGGGACTGGTATCGCGGCCGCCGGCGATGCTATTGCTTTTGCAGGCAATATGATGCTAAAATACATCAACTTTCGGCAAAATTACAATAAACCAAGCGCCGAAAAAGTCGCTGGCGGCCGCGGCCGCCATTTTCGTTTGCGTTGCCTGCGCGCATGCCCCCCGCGCCCCGATGGCATCCATTGGAAACAGCATCCATGGCACGCACGAATCTCATGCATTGCGCTTTGCGCGGGGGAAAGCCATGCGTCCTGAACAGGAGAACGTTCATGTCTCATCAACTCGTTGGCAAGAAGTGGCAATTCGAGATTCCTCCCCTGGACTGGAAGGCGCCCGAGACCAATAAGGACGCGGACATCAAGACCGTTGCCGCGGACGCCGATGCCGCCGAAGACCAGGACGCCTGACCGGGCGTTGCCACAACCCTGAAATAGCCGCCGGGCGGGCAGGGGCGTCAGCCCGCGTGCGTCACCACGCGATTGCGCCCCTGCTGCTTGGCCGCGTACAGCGCGGCATCGGCCGCCTGAAAAACCGGCTCCACATCCGCGCCGCCCGCCGGCCAGTGCGCCACGCCGGCTGACACCGTGATTTCCGGGGCGCCGCT
Organism: Achromobacter sp. PD1; assembly: GCF_048541815.1. Classification (NCBI taxonomy): domain Bacteria; kingdom Pseudomonadati; phylum Pseudomonadota; class Betaproteobacteria; order Burkholderiales; family Alcaligenaceae; genus Achromobacter; species Achromobacter sp. PD1. The sequence goes on along the minus strand of NZ_CP183349.1, from coordinate 2,507,812 downwards.
CAAGCGGCGCATCTCCGTCGCCTTGCGCAGGCGCTCGGCCATGCCCGAGGCCTCCCTGGGACCCGCCGTGGGCAGCAGGATCAGGAACTCCTCGCCGCCGTTGCGGCAGAGTATGTCGGTCGGGCGCGAACAGTCGCGCATCAACTGCGCCATTCCCTGTATCACTTCATCGCCCGCCGTATGGCCGTAGGTGTCATTGACCCGCTTGAAATGGTCGATGTCCAAGGCGATCACGGCAAAGGGCGTGTCGGCCGCCTGCAGCGCGTCCACCGCCTGCCGCATGCCGCGGCGGTTGCGCAGCCCGGTCAGCGGATCGGTGATGCTGGCCTGATTGAGCTGGCCGATCTTGTCCTGCAGGTTGGTGTAGCTGCGGATCACTGCGCGCTTGAGGCGCTGCGCCTCGAAATACCACGCTTTCACCGAGCGCACCCGCTGCATGGCCACCGCCATGTCATGGTGCTCGACGTTGGTCGCCAGTTGCGATAGCGGCTGCGAAATCTTGCGCGCGCACCACCAGATGGCCAGCAGGAACAGCAGCGCGAAGGGCGCCGCATAGCGGATCAGCGCCCAGATGAGATCGTGCAAGGGCTCCAGCGTGGCCAGCGCGGGGCGCTGCGCGATCACGCCCCAGCCGCTGCGCGAAACATGGGCGTAGCCGGCCAGCATGTCCACCCCGCGCGTGTTGATCAGGCGCTGCGCGCCGTCTTCGCCGCGCATCACCGCGGCCACCACGGGATTGCCGGTGACGTCCTCGCCAACGCGCCCGCTCTCGGCGTGATAGATCAGCCGCCCCTCGTGATCCACCACGTACAGATAGGAGCCGTCCTGATACGGATGCTTGCCCAGCAGGTTGTGCAGGGCGCCTTCGTTGCGCAGGTAGATCGTGCCAGAGACATAGCCCAGGTAGACGCCGCTCTCCGAATGAATGGGATACGAGACGTTGATCAACAGGTTGCCGGCGACCGATACATAGGGCTTGCTGATCAGGGGCTTGCGCGTTTGCAGCGCCATGCGGCTGGCGGCGTTGTCGACCCGCGTTCCCTGGAAGCTGCGGATGGCCTGGCTGGCCGCCACCATGACGCCGTCGGCGCGGATGATGGCGACCGAGTTGAAGCTGTCCGTCTGCTCCCGCAGGCGCGCGACTTCCGCGTTCAGGACCTCCGGCGCATCGAAGCGCCAGGCGACATGGCGGGCGCTGTACTCCAGTTGCTGCAGGGCCGATTCCAGGAAAGTGCCCGCGCTCTCGGCCAGCTTGGCGGCATACACCCGGTTGGATTCCAGCGTATTGGCGATGAGCTGTTCGCGCTGCACCCGATAACTGGCATACAGGGCGTTGGCGGTGGCGGCGAGGGCGCTGCATACGGTAAGCGCAAGCACCAGCCCGCGTAGGTTGATTCGCATGAAGATCGTGTCGGGCAGGATTCGGGTTGCGGCGAGTGCGCGGGATTTTACCCGCGCGGGGCGTCCGGCTCGTCCAACAGCCGGGCCGCTGGCGATTCGGCCGCCGCCCCGGCGCGGAAGTACCCCATGACGGTGGCCACGCTGGCGTGTCCGGTCATGGCCATGGTGTCGCCCAGCGGCACGTTCCGCCGTCCGGCCTCGGTCACGAATCCGGATCGCAGGCTGTGCGCCGAAAACTCGCCTTCCAGGCCGGCCAGCTTGCAGCGTTCCAGCACGATGTCCCGCACCGCGGCCGCGGCCAGCGGCTCACCCAGCACGTCGCCGCGCCGCACGCGCCGGAACAGCGGACCTTGCGTGATGCCGCTGGCGCGCAGCCAGGCATCGAGCGCCTGCGCAGCCACGCCCACGATGGGCTTCTGGTCGTTGGCGCGGTGGGCGCCCGCCTGGTTGGTCTTGGAATACGCCAGCGCGTACAGAAAGCCCTCGGCCGTGCGCCGCGTGTTTTCCATCGTGGCGTGCACGACTTCGGAGCGCCTGCGCCCGCCGCTGGCCCAGGCGAACAGCAGCAGGGCGCGATCGCGCAGCCCGCGCAGCGAGCCGTCGCAGGTGGCCAGCATGGCCTCCAGCGGTTCGCGCGTCAGCGCCACCTTCTTGGCGGGCGCGACGCCGCGCCGGGCGTAGGCGCGCCGCGTCCTGGCAAGCAGTTCGCGCACCGCGGCCGCGCGGCAGGGGTTGGGGTGGCCTTGAAGTTCGTGCGCCTTGGACAGCACGGAGATGCGCTGCAGCAGCGTGTTGAGGCTGGGCGCTCCCAGCCTGCCTTTGGCTTTGAGCCGGACCAGCTCCTGGTCCAACGCCAGCGGCAATTCCCATTTCAGGCCTTGCTCGGTGGACCGCTGGGCATGGTCGACCACGAACTGGACCACGGCGGCTTCCGGCAAGGGCAGGGCAAAAGGACGGGCGTAGCGCAGTTCGAACCAGGCGCTCCAGTAGCGGATGGCGGCGCGGTAGCTGGCGACCGTGTTGGCCGAACTGCCTTCGCGCATCAAGGCGCGGGCGGCAGCGTCGGCCTGGGCGTCCAGGGTCAGCGGGTCCAGAGCGGGAAGCGGCGCCTGCGTTTTCAGCTGTGTCATGTTGAAAAGGGTGGGGAAAATCATATTTCATACATATTATTATGTATGCTGTATGATATCTAACATTAATATCAATTTACTCACGATAAGGTTCCATTATCGCGAGTAATTATCCTACAGTTGCCGAATCCGGCACGGAGCACGCGCATGGCCACCGGAATTACCGAAACTGACGTCTGGACCGCCGCCGACGCCTTGCTGCTGGAGGGCGCGCGGCCCACCATCGAACGGGTGCGGCAGAAGATCGGCCGGGGTTCGCCCAACACCGTCAGCCCCTATCTCGAAACCTGGTTCCGTTCGCTGGGCGCGCGCATCAAGGACCCGGGCGCGTTCGCGGCGCCCGCGGCCGTACCCGACCCGGTAGCGCAGGCGGCCTCGCACTTCTGGGAAGCCGCCTTGGCCGAGGCCCGCGCGCAGCAGGAACAGGCCTATCGCGGTCGCTGGGAAGAACTGGCGCGGGAAGGGGAGCAGCTCGCCTCCGACGCCGAACAGCTGCAGCAGCGCGAAGCCCAGCTTGCGCATCGCGAACAGGATCTGCAGGAAGCCCTGAGGGTGGCCACTTCCCAATTGGCCGCCGCCGAAGACCGGCTGCTGGCGGCCGAACAGCAGTTGCGCCAACGCGATGAACTGCTCAGGCGCAACCAGCTGCAGCTGGAAGACGCACGCGGCGCCACGCAGGCGGCGCAGGCGGAAAGCGAAAAGATCCGCACCCAGCATGCCCAGGCGCTCGACGCGCTGGAAACCCGGCACACTGCCCACGAGCGCCGCTGGCTGAACGAACTGGACAGCGAGCGCGGCGCCGTCAAACGCTTGCAGACCCGGCTGGACGAGGCGCAGGCCGCCAGCCAGCAGCAGGCGGCGCAGGCGCGCAAGGCGCTGGAGCAGGAACAGGAGCTGCGCCGCCAGGCCGAACATAAGGCGCAGGCTGCGGGCGGCGAGACCCAGGCCCTGCAAGCGCGCCAGCAAGCCGATCAGGCCGCGGCCAGCGCGGCGCGGGCGGCAGCGCGTGAACGCGAAATGGCGCTGGAATTCCGGCTGGCGGCGGCCGAGCAACGCGCGTCCGACTACCTCGCGCAGTTGAAAGGGAAGGATGAGCAACTGGGCGAACTGACCCGGCATCTGCTGGCGCAAGTCCAGCGGCAGGATCCGGGGCAGGCGCGGCCGGAGCATCCCGGGTCCTAGCGCCGCGCGCGCCGCCTGGCGCATCACGGTTCGAGGTTCGCGGCAAAAGGATGCGCTGCATGCCCCCGGCGACCCGATTCGGATTATTGTTATAGGCGTGGCGAAGCGCGCAACGCGCCCCGCCACGCGGCACATATATATAGCGACGCAGTAACCCGGCCAGCCGGAGGAACTATGTCATTTCGCGTGATTGCCTCGATGCTCTGCGCGCTGTTGCTGTGGCTGCCTCCATCGCCTGGGTATACCCAGGCGACAAAGGGCAAAGGCGACCCGCTGGCGCTGGCCTACAACATGAAGCCCTGGACCGGGGATTTCGACGGCATGGTCAAGCGCCGGCAGGTCCGCGTGCTGGTGCCTTACAACAAAACCCTGTATTTCCTGGACAAGGGCGGCACGCAGCGCGGCATCATCGCCGAGATGATGACCGAGTTCGAGAACGACCTGAACCGGCAGCTCAAGAACAAGAACATCCGCGTGTACGTGGTGCTTCTGCCGACCTCGCGCGAACGCCTGATTCCCGATCTGCTGGCGGGCAAGGGCGACATCGTCGCGGCCAACCTGACGGTCACCGAGGAACGCCGGAAGCTGGTCGATTTTTCCACGCCGCTGGCGTCGGGCGTGCCGGAGCTGGTCGTGGCCTCGCCAGGCGCGCCCGAGCTCAAGTCGCTGGACGATCTTTCCGGGCAGGAAATCTTCATCAACCCCGTCAGCAGCTACTACGGCAGCGTCAAGACATTGAACGCGGATCTGGAGGCCAGAGGCCTGAAGCCCGCCGTCATCCGCGATGCGCCCGGCAACTTCGAGACCGATGACATCCTGGAGATGGCCAGCGCGGATCTGGTCAAGTACACCGTCGCCGACCGCTACCTGGCCAATTTCTGGAAGCAGATCTTCCCGCAGATCAAGGTCTACGCGAACCTGGAGATCGACAAGGGCAACGACATCGCCTTCGCCTTCCGCAAGAACTCGCCCAAGCTCGCGGCGGTGCTCAACCCCTTCATGGAGAAGAACCGCGTCGGCACCTCTTTCGGCAACCAGCAGCTCACCAAGTACCTGAAATCCGTGAAATGGGTGAAGGGCGCCACCGACCCCGAGGAAATCGAGAAATTCCACCGCCTGGCGGAGTTCTTCCGCAAGTACGGGGATGAATACAACATAGACTGGCTGCTCATGATGGCCCAGGGCTACCAGGAGTCGCGACTGGACCAGGATGCCAAGAGCTCGGTCGGGGCGATAGGCGTCATGCAGATCATGCCGGCCACCGGCAAGGAACTGAAGGTAGGCGATATCCGGCGCGAGGAGTTCAACATACACGCCGGCGTCAAGTACATCCGTTTCATGATCGACCAGTACTACGCGAAAGAGCCCATGACGGACTTGAACAAGGGGCTGTTCGCTTTCGCTTCCTATAACGCCGGCCCCGGCCGGATCAACCAGCTGCGCAAGGAAGCCGCCGCCAGCGGACTGGACCCGAACGTCTGGTTCGACAATGTGGAGCGGGTGGCGGCCGAGCGCATCGGGCGCGAAACCGTGCAATACGTGAGCAATATCTTCAAGTACTACATCGCCTATACGCTGGTGCGCGCGCAGGGCGCGGGCGACGGCGCGGGGACGCCGCGCTAGCCGGAGGCGGCGCCGCTTGCGGGCCGCCACGGTGTATGTCCGCGGGTTTTTCGGATAAATTCGCCACAGGCGCATCCGCATGCACCCATCCGGCAGACGCCCCGCCGGCATCGATGCGCCACAGATCAGGGCTGCCGGCCCTGTCAGGAGCCGCGGTTGAATCCTCTTCCACGCCAGACGGTCGATCTCGCCCGCATCATCCTCGTCATCGTGATCCTGGCCGGCCTGATGGCAGGCAGCGTCTACATCCTGCGCCCGTTCCTGCCCGGCCTGGTCTGGGCCACCACGATCGTCGTCGCGACCTGGCCGGTCATGCTGGCGATCCAGCGCTATTGCGGCGGACGGCGCTGGATGGGTACCCTGACCATGCTGGTCATCCTGCTGTTCGTCATCGTGCTGCCGCTCTACGAGGTGATCTCGACGCTGGCCTTGCACAGCAGCTCGATCATGGCGGCGGTCAAGAGCCTGCCCGACTACGCGCTGCTGGCGCCGCCCGCGTGGGTCCACGGCATTCCACTGGTCGGCCCCAAGATCGCGCAGGAATGGCAGACCCTGTCGGACGCCGGCGCCGGCGGCCTGCTGGCCAAGCTCGAACCGTATCTGACAAGCGCCGCGGCCTGGCTGCTCGGGCATGCCGCCATCGTCGGCGCCTTCATGATGCACATGCTGATCACCGTGGTCGTGGCCGGCATCCTCTATACCAAGGGCGAGGTGGCGGTCGATTTCGTGCGGCGCTTCTTCAACCGGCTGGCGGGCCAGCGCGGCCTGGCGGCCGTAAAGCTTGCCGGGCAGGCGATACGCGCCGTGGCGCTGGGCATCGTCGTGACCGCCGTGGTGCAGTCCGGGCTGGGCGGGATCGGCCTGTGGATCGCGGGCGTGCCGGCTGCCGGTATCCTCACCGCGCTGATGGTGATGCTGTGCCTGGCGCAGCTGGGGCCATTCCTGCCGATGCTGGCTGGCGTGGTCTGGCTGTTCCAGAACGACATGAAGCTGGCGGCCGCGGTGCTGCTGGTCTGGGCGGTGCTGGTGGCGATGCTGGACAACCTGCTGCGGCCGTTGCTCATCAAGCGCGGCGTCAATCTGTCCTTGCTGCTGATCCTGGTGGGCGTGCTGGGCGGACTGTTTGCCTTCGGCATCGTGGGGCTGTTCATCGGCCCGGTGATCCTGGCGGTGACCCATACGCTGCTCAACGCCTGGATCGAAGAAGTGCCGCCGCCCGCCGCGTTGGACGCGGAAACGGAGCCCGCCGCAACGCCCGCGGAACGCGCCGGATTTCCGCCGGTCTGAACGCCGCCGGCATCGGCTGCCAGCCAGGCCGCGCCGGGCAGCCTGCCGGGGAAGGGCGTAACATCTGCCTCACGTCGCGGGCGCATTGCCCGCTTTTCTGGCAACACCCCGGCAATACCTCATGACGATGCACCCTCTGGCGCCGCTGCAAGGCGGCTACTCTTCCTGGTCCGAAGCCCTGCCCGAAGCACGGCTCGAAGCACGGCTCGATACACGGCCTGGTTCCACACCCGGCCCCGCGGCTTTCCCGCACAAGGCGGTGGCGCGATGAGCGAAAGCGTACGCCTGGCCAAGCGTCTGGCCTCCGAACTGTCCTGCTCGCGCGGCGACGCGGAACGCTACATAGAGGGCGGTTGGGCCGCCGTGGACGGCAAGCAGGTCGAGGAGCCCGGCTACCGGGTGGCGCCCGGCCAGTCCGTGGGCCTGTTGCCGGGCGCGCGCCTGGAAGACGCGCGTCCCGTGACCGTACTGCTGCACAAGCCCGCCGGCCTTTACGCCAATGACGAGCCCGGCTCCGCGCGCGACCTGATCCTGCCTGAGAACCTGATGCCCGGCGACCGTTCCGGGCAGCGCTACCTGAAGCGCATGTTCAATGGCCTGAAGCTGGTCACGCCGCTGGAGCGCGCAGCCAGCGGCCTGGTCGTCTACACGCAGGAGTACCCGATCGCCCGCAAGCTGGTGGAAGAGGGGCGCTACGTGGAGCAGGAGTACGTGGCCCAGGTGTCCGGCCAGCTCAGCGCCGCCGACCTGGCGCGCCTGCAGCGCGGCATGGCTTACGATGGCCGCGCCGCCACGCCCATGAAGGTCAGCTGGCAGAACGAAACCCATCTGCGCTTCGCCCTGAAGACGCCCGCGCCCGGCTTCATCGAGTACGTGTGCGATGCGGCGGGATTGCGCCTGCAGGCCCTGCGCCGCATTCGCATCGGCCGCCTGCCGATGGCCGGCCTGGGCCTGGGGCAATGGCGTTACCGCCTGGACTACGAACGCTTCTGACGGCAGCAGGGATGACCATGGAACAAGCGCCGCAAGGCCAGCGACCACAGCGCGATCCCGGACGCCGGGGTTTCTTGATCAATGCCGGCGCCCTGTGCCTGTCCGCCGCCTTGGCCGGCTGCGCGGCGCCCAAGCCTGCGCCGCGCCGCGCGCCGCAGTCGGCCAAGCCCGGCTCCGTCGCGCCCCCGGTTGTCAGCAGCGCCGCAGCCCCCGTGCCCGCGCTCAAACCCGGCGCGCGCATCGCCATCGTGGCGCCCGCGTCCGCCGCGCTGGATGCCGCGGACGAAGCGGCCGAATGGCTGTCCGCGCGGGGCTACGTGCCGCAGGTCATGCCGGCCGCGCGTTCACGGCTGGACGCCCCCTATGACTATCTGGCGGGATCGGACGCCGACCGGTTGGCCGACCTGCATGCGGCGTTCGCCGCGCCCGATATCGGCGCCGTCTGGTGCCTGCAGGGCGGCTTTGGTTCCTGGCGCCTGCTGGATCAGCTGGACTTCGATCTGCTGCGCCGCCACCCCAAGCCGTTCATCGGCTATAGCGACATCACGGCCCTGCACCTGGCCATGCAGCGCCGCGCCGGTTTCGTCACGTTCCACGGGCCGATGCTGGCGCAGGACCTGCTGGCCGGCAAGCGCGAACCCACCGAATCGAACCTGCTGTCCATGATCAGCGGCCAGGTGGGGCAGGGGGCGTGGATCACGCCGCCGCCTTACGCCACCGCCACGGCGGAACTGATACCGGGCACGGCGACCGGACGGCTGATCGGCGGCAATCTGGCGCTGATCGGCGCACTGATCGGGTCCGATAGCGAAATCGACACCAGCGGCGCCATTCTTTTCATCGAGGACGTCAACGAAGCCTTGCCTCGCATCGACCGGCTGTTGAGCCAGTTGGCTGCGGCGGGCAAGTTCGATGACCTCAAGGGAGTGCTGGTCGGCAACTTCACGCGCATCCTGGGCGTGCCGGGCGACGATGCCCAGGCGCAGGGGCTGCTGTACCCGCTGCTACTCGACCAGTTCCGCTCGCGCGGCATTCCGGTGCTGGCGGGATGGCCCAGCGGCCATGGCGATCCGAACCTGACCTTGCCGCTGGGCGCACAGGTCACGCTGGACACGGGGCGTGGCGGATTGCGGCTGGAGCAAGCAGTGGTGGTGTGACCCGGAATGATCCATTAATGAGGCATAAAACTTGGCTACGCCTTATTAAAATAGCATTCTTAAATACAAAAATGACTCATTAATAGTGCAAATTACCAAGCAACGCACTATTATTGATTCATGAAAAAGAAGATCGAACCCAGCTTCGATGCCGCCATGGCGCTTGCGCGCCTTGGCGCCAACATCCGCACCGCCCGGTTGCGCCGCGCCGAAACCGAGTCCATGCTGGCTGCCCGCATGGGCGTGTCGCGCGCCACGGTCACGCGCCTGGAACGCGGCGACGGCGGCGTGTCCCTGGCGCTGGCCATTGAAGCCTTGCTGCAGTACGGCTACGCGGAGCAGGTCTACGCCCTGGGCGACCCCGACCTGGACGGCGTAGGCAAACGCCTGGACGCGGTGCGCCGGCCCAGCCGGGGCAGCGGCAAAACGCCCAACACGCACCGCGCCGATCCTACCCAGCTATAGCGCCACGCAAATCGTGAAAGCAAGAAAACACAAATCGGTGGAGAGCGAGCTGTATGTCTACGTCGACATCCGCGGCGAGGCCGTGCTCGCCGGCCTGCTGACGCTGGACGATTCGGACGAAAGCCGCTTCTACGCCGAATTCACCTATGTGCAGTCCTACGTGAACGACCCGCGCGCCTTTGCGCTGGATCCGCTGAACCTGCCGCTGGTGGATGCGCGCACCACCTTCCGCACCGAAAGCCGCTACGAAACGCTGGGCGCGATCTTTGACGCCGCGCCCGACGCCTGGGGCCGCAACGTCATGCGCGTGGACAACGCCGGCGCCCGCGTGACCGAGGACGAAGTGCTGCTCAAGGGCCGCGGCATGGGCGTGGGGGCCTTGTTCTTCAGCGCCCGCCGGCTCACGCCGAACATGCGCAAGACCTACCGCCTGCCGGAACTCAGCCAGGTGGAATCGCTTGCCGACCTGCTCGCCGACATCGACCAGGGCGTCAAGCCCAAGGGCCTGTACCGCGACATCCTGGGCAGTTCCTGGGACATCGGCGGCGCGCGCCCCAAGACCATCGTGCGCGACGAGCGCGGCGAAATGTGGATCGCCAAGTTTCCGCGCAAGGGGGATTCCTACGACCGCCAGCGCGTCGAGTACGCCAACCTGCAGATGGCGCGCGCCATCGGCATGACGGTGCCCGAGATCCGCCTGGCTGAAACGCATCTGGGCGCGGTCCTGCTGACGCACCGCTTCGACCGCGAACTGCTGCCGGCCGGGCAGGGCGCAACCCCGATCGTCGCGCGCCGCCATTTCCTCAGCGGCGCAGCGCTGATCAGCCCCTCGGCGCAGATCGGCAAGCGCGAGCTCGACGAGGCGCGCGGCAAGGCCACGTATTCCTACGCGCGGCTGGCGGACGTCACGCGCCGGATTTCGTCCAACCCGGTGCAGGACCTGAAAGAGCTGTACGCGCGCATGGTCCTGAACGTGGCCGTCCACAATACCGACGACCACCTGAAGAACGTCGGCTTCGTGAAGGACGAGGGCGCGCAGACCTACCGGCTGTCGCCCCTGTTCGACGTGGTCACGCAGGAAGGCTCCGCCAGGCACTACCTGCACATCGGCGCGGCCGGCCGCGAAAGCTCATTCCAGAACTGCCTGAGCGAGTACCGGCGCTTCGGCCTGCGCTCGGAAGCCGTCGCGCGCGGCATCCTGGAGCACGTGCGCGAGGTGGTGGCGCAGCGCCAGCGCTATTACGGCATGGCAGGCATGACGGCTCAGGAAATCGGGTATGTGGAAGCGTCCTTGATGGCCTGGCGCCACGCCGCATGACACGCCCGCGCCGGCCTTACACCCGCTTGGCCGACCAGCTCCCCCCGCCGGCGGCGCTGCCGTTCATCTGCTTGCCGTTCACCGTCCCGGTATAGCGCACGCCGTTGGCGACAAAGGAGATCTCGGCGCCGTTCAGCCGCGCCTCCGAAATCGGCGCGCCGCCCAGCTTGCCCGACAGGCGCTGGTAGCGCTGCTCCAGCTGCAGGGGCTGGCCGTCCACCTCCCAGTTGCCCGCCACCTTGGCGGGCACGATCCACAGGAGCGCCGTGCAGTAGGTGTTGCAGTCCTGCCGGATGGTTTCCTCGGCGTCCGGCTCCCAATCGCCCATGCGGAAGGAGTTCGACACGATGCGGGTGCCCGGCGCCAGTTCCAGCAGCTTGGGCCGCAGCTTTTCGTTGATGGTCGACAGCAGGAACATGGTGATCACGTCCGCCTGCGACAAATCGGTGGCGAACAGGTCCGCCGTCACGAAGGTGGCGCGGTCGGCAACGCCGGCGCGCTGCGCGTTGCGGCGCGACAGTTCGACCAGATCCGGGTTGTACTCGATGCCCTGGGCCGTCAGGCCGCGCTGGGCCGCGGTAATGACGGTGCGTCCATCGCCCGAGCCCAGGTCCATCAATCTGTCCTTGGGCGTGACCTTGGCCATGTCCAGCATGGTATCGACCAAGGCCTGGGGCGTAGGCACCCAGATGACGTCCTTGCCGTCCTGACCGACGTCGGGCACGTACTCTTTCTGTTCCGAGGGCTGCGCGGTGGCGGCCAGCGACGGCAGCGGAGCGCATGCCAGCGCCAGCGCGGCTGCCGACGCGATCAAGGCGCCGCGCAACGGCGGCATGGCGGTACGGGCGGCGGATCCGAAGGATTGAATCGCGATGTGCATGATGTGGACTCCTTGCAGGTAAGGCATGCGGACGGAACCGCCGCCCCGGGGAAACGGTGATCAGGCCCGCGGCTGCGCGGGACCCAGCAGGCGCAGCAGCGGCAGGCCCGCCGCCAGCACCGCCAGCCCGATCAGCGCGCCGGCGCCGGCGTACATGGCGCTGGACACCACCAGGCCCGCGCAGGTCAGCGCCAGCAGCAGCGGGGGCAAGGGATAGAGCGGCACGCGGAACGGGCGCGGCCGGTCTGGATCGATGCGCCGCAGCCGCCACACCGAGGCCGCAACCAGCAGCATGAAGATCCAGAACACCGGCGCGGTGTAGGCGACCAGGGTCTGCACGCTGTTCTGGCTGAAGGCGCCTAGCGCGATCAGCGCAAGCGTGATCGCGCCCTGGACCAGCAGCGCGGAAGCGGGCGTCTCGCCTTGCGCGTTCCACGCCGCCAGCGCGCGCAGCCGCGGCACGTCGCGGCCCAGGGCGCAATACACCCGCGCCCCGGTGATGATGGTGCCGTTGATGGTGCTGAGCGCCGTGGCGCAGATCGTCAGGCTGAGCAGGGCGGCTGCGTAGGGGCCGGCCGCCAGCTGCATCACGTCCGCCCCCAGCGCTGGTGTATCGCGCAGTCCCTGCAGGCCGAAGATCTCCAGCAACGCCAGGTTGGTCAACACATACGCGCCCGTCACCAGCAGCGTGCCGATCAGCAGCACCCGGCTCATGTTGCGGCCCGGGTCGCGCAGCTCGCCGCTGAGATAAGCGGCTTCGTTCCAGCCGCCGTAGGTCAGCAACACGAACACCATGCCCATGCCCAGCAGGCCCGCGGTATTGCCGGTCAAAGGCATCGGTTCGGCATCGCTGCGCAGCGGGCTGTCTCCCGCGGCGGCCAGGCTGGCGATCAGCACCGCCGCCAGGGCCGCCACCGTCAGCGCGGTGAATACCCATTGCAGCCGCTTGGAATAGCGCGTTCCCGCCACGTTCAAGGCGGTCAGCGCCACCACCGATATCGCCGCGTGCAGGGCAGGGCCGTACGGACCGAGGGGCGCGAGCCGTTGCGCGTAATCGCCATAGATATAGGCGACCACGGCGATGGCGCCGGTCTGGATGACAGAGCAACGCGCCCAGGCGAACATCAGTCCCACCTGCCGCCCCCAGGCCCGCGTCAGATACAGGTATTCGCCGCCCGCGCCGGGATAGGCCGAACCCAGCTCGCCGTAGCAAAGCGCGCCAACCAGCATCACCAGGCCGCCCGCGCACCATAAGGCGATGTACATCGCCTCGGAACCCGCGTGCTGCGCCACCAGCGGCGGAAAGCCGAATATGCCGATCCCGATCACCACGCCTACCAGCACCATGGTGGCATCCATCACCGATAAACCGGCCGACGCGCGCGGCTGGAGCAACAGGGCCGGATTCGCGGACGAACGCAGGGTGGGCTGTGTCATCGGATGCTCTCGGTTGGGCGCGGCGGGCGCGCGGAGACGGCGCCATTTGGGGACGGTGCCTGACAATCACCTGAACAATTTGCGACCAGTGTGCAAGCGGGAAAGTTTCTTCGGGTTTTCCCGAAACAATCGCTGATTTCTTGAATTCAGCGTAGATTCAGCATCATCCAAACTATAAAAATAACTCTCTATGCCATTGATTTTTAGATGATTATTTATGTTCTTGAAGTGTTTTATTTAAAGTGATTTCTTAGCATTGAATCACGCTCGATATGGCTGACCTGCCGCGTTATGCTGGTTGCGCCGGACGCGCGCCACACGAGCGGCCGCCGCGCAGGGAAGGGAGCCAAACCGTAATTCAGGAGCAGCGACATGAAGCTATCCATACGCGTGGCCACGGCAGCGCTGGCGCTTTCCGGACTGATGGGCCTGGCGCCCGCCGCGATGGCGCATCACGGCTGGTCTTGGGCCGAATCCGAACAGATGACGCTGCAAGGCACGGTCCAGCAAGTGCAGATTGCGCCCCCGCATCCCTGGCTGGACGTGCGCGCCGACGACGGCGTCTGGCGCGTGGAGCTGGGCAATCCCACCCAGACCAAGGACGCCGGATTCGTCGAAGGCTCCGCCAAGCCGGGCGACGCCATCACCGCCATCGGCAACCGCGACCGCGAGTCGGACGCCAAGCGCATGAAGGCCGTCCAGATCAAGGTGGGCGGCAAGACCTACGACATTTATCCCAGCCGCATCAAGAAGCCCTGACCGGCCGGGCCATGCCTGAGCTGCTGCGCCTTGCGCTCGAACAGCTTGAGACCCTGCCGCCGTCGATCTGGCTGCGGCGGTGGAGCACGCTGTACCTGCTGGTGAATGCCGCCCACATCGGCGCCATCGGCCTGCTCATAGGCTCCATCGTTCCGCTGGACCTGCGCCTGCTGGGGCTGCTCAAGCCCGGACCGCTGGCTGTGCTGGCGCCCGTGTTCGCCAGGACCGCGGCGGTGGGCTTGGCGCTGGCGGTATTGACGGGCGCCATGCTTTTCAGCGTCCAGCCGCTGGAATACCTGGCGAATCCCGCGTTCGGAATCAAGATGGGCCTGTTGGCCGCGGCCGCGGCCAATGCCGTGCTCGCGCGCCGCAGCAAAGCCTGGCAGACGGTGCAGGGCGAAGGCAGGGCGACGGGCGCCATGCGCGTGCGCGCAGGCGCCTCGCTATTTCTATGGCTGGCTTGCCTGGTGGCGGGGCGCTGGATCGGGTTCCTGTCTTAGCAGCCAGGACCTTGCGCGTGCGGCGATCGCAGCGCCCGGGAATTCAGCGCGCGGCGTCGGCCACGGCCTCGACCGTGATGCGCAGTTGCACCTCGTCGCTCACGCCTGGCGCGAACGCATCCACGCCGAAATCGCTGCGCTTGACGACTGTCATGGCGTCAAAGCCGATGGCCGGACGCTGCGCCATCGGATGGATGCCTTGCTTGTTCTGGCGCGCCTGCAACACCACCGGCTTTTCGATGTCCTTGATGCGCAGGACGCCGCTGATGCTGAGATTGCCATTGCCGTGGTCGGCCACCGAGGTGCTCTTGAACTGGATCTCCGGATACTTGGCCGCCTGGAAGAACTCGGCGCCTTGCAGCATTTCGTCCAGCTTGGGCACGTGCGACGTCAGGCGCGCCACCGGCACGCGCAGGTCGACGGCCGACTTCGCGGGTTGAGCTGCGTCGTAGCGGATGACGCCCGTCACGGCGCCGGCATGCGCGGTGGGCTTGGAGAAACCCAGGTGGTCCCAAGTCACCACGACTTCCGTGTGTTCCGGGTCGATCTGGTAGTCCACGGGCGCGGCGTGCGCCGGCAGGCTGCCCAAGGCCAGCAGCGAGGCGGCCAGAAATGCTGCGTAGGTGTGCTTCATTCGATTCTCGGTATGTTTGGCGTCTGGAGGAGCCAGGACGCGCATTCCGTCAGCCCGCCAGCTTAAAACGCGCTGACAGCAACGGCACGGAAGAAGGATAGGAAAGGATGCAATACCGCGCTAGTACGCCGAAACTGACTGCAGCGTTCCAGTTTTGATGCCAATCAAACCGATACGATAAGTGGCAGTGCTGGCCGGGCCTCGCGCGCCGGCCAGCCCGCCGCCGTCAGGAAGCCTGGGCTTCGGCCCGTGCGCGCTGCACGGCGGGTCTTGCCGCGACCCGGGCCAGATAGGCCGCGAGCTTGGGGAACTGCGCAAGGTCGACGCCGTCGCCCTCCAACCAGCTGCCTATCGTAAAGAGATAGCCGTCGACCACGCTGTAGCGCTCGCCCGCAGCCCAGGGACCGACGATCTGCGATTCCAGATAGGCGGCGCAGGCGGTCATGGTCTGCGGCACCTTGGCCTGCATGGCGGCGTGCGCGGCCGGATCGTCGGCCCAGCGCGCGCCGCGGCGCTTGTGCGCGTGGGCCACGTGGGCGGTGGACGCCAGATAGCTCGCCAGCTCCTGCATGCGCGCGAAGGCGAAGGGATCGTCGACCGGCGCCAGTTGCGCGGCCGGAAAGCTCTGCGCCACGAAGGCGAGCAGGGCAGGGGTCTCGGTCAGCACGCCGTGCTCGGTCGCCAGCGCCGGCACGCGGCCCTTGGGATTGACGCGCAGGTACTCGGGGCTCTGCTGCTGCCCGGCGCCCATGTCGAGCTTGACCAGGTCGAAATCGGCGCCCGCTTCATGCAGGGCGATATGCGTCGCCAGCGCACAGGTGCCAGGGGCTGAGTAAAAAGTCCAACGGGACATCCGCATCCTCTACTTTCTATGGTTGAAAAGCCAAGTCGCCGCAACGGGCTGCCGGCTACAGGGTAGCCCGATCACTTGCCTGCGCCAAGTTTGGCGGCGACGCGCAAGAAGCGGCGGCATTGTCTGATCTACATCAGGCGGCAATCCGAATTGGCTGCGCGTTGCCATTCGTCCACGGCATCTGCTCCGTCTTGCGTGATAGCATCTGCGCCGATAAGGAACCGCCGAATGCACGCATCTGCCCATGCCCGTAGACGTTGGGTCGCGCTGGTCGCGATGGCCCTGTTCGTCTTCCAGGCGCTAATCGCGTCTTCGGCGCTGGCGGCCTCGGGCATCGGAACGGGCCAGGCAGGCGTGACCACCATCGTCTGCACGGCCAGCGGCCCGCGCGTGGTGACGCTGGATGCCGATGGGCAAAAGCAGGGTGCGCAGCAGCAGCACAGTGGCGCTTTGCCGCACTGCTGCAGCGTGGGCTGCGCCATGCTGAGCGACGCGCTGCCGCCCGCAATCATCCTGCTGGCCTGGCTCCTGCCAGCCGCAGCCCCCGCAGTCCATCCCCCGGCCGCCGAACCCCATATTGCAAGCGCCTTGACCCGGCTGCCGCAACGGTCGCGCGCGCCGCCGCCATCCGCCTGACCCTCTCCCCAGACTTCAACGACATGCCATCCGCGCAGCCCGTGTTTCCGCGGGCCTGAGCGCTTGCGCCAGCGTCATCGGCGCGCAGCGGGCCATGGTCCTTTTGCGCCGCGCGGGGAGGGTCCCCCTTTCGTCACGCCCATGCGCAGACTGCGCGCTCCTGTCACGCCTTCCTTAAGGGGAGACGGCCGCGCCGCCCGTCTGCGCCTGCCATCGCACGTTCCCGATCGACAGACACCAGACATGACCATTAACCAAGAATTCCTGCGCCTGAGTTGCCTGGCCGCCGCAGTGGCCGCCTCATTTCCCGCCTGGCCCCAAGCCGCCGGCACGCCCAACGTCTACACCACCGATCCCGTGGTCATCACGGGCGTAGAACCCAGCGCGCCGTTGACCTTCACCACGGATCCCAAGATCCCGCGCCAGCCGCTGCCGGCCAGCGACGGGACCGACTATCTGAAGACGATTCCCGGCTTCTCGGCCATCCGCAATGGCGGCACCAACGGCGATCCCGTGCTGCGGGGCATGTTCGGCTCGCGCCTGAATCTGCTGACCAACGGCACGTCCATGCCAGGCGCCTGCCCGGCGCGCATGGACGCGCCCAGTTCCTATATCTCGCCCGAGAACTTCGACCAGCTCACGGTCATCAAGGGGCCGCAGACGGTGCTGTGGGGACCCGGCGCGTCCGCCGGCACGGTCAAGTTCGACCGCGACACGCCTCGCTTCACGGCGGCCGGCGTGCGATTCGACGGCAGCCTGACGGGCGGCTCGTTCGGCCGCAACGACCAGGCCGCCGATCTGACCTTGGGCAACGACAAGGTCTACACGCGCATCACCGCCAACCATTCCCACTCCCAGGACTACAAGGACGGCGACGGCAACACCGTGCCTTCGCGCTGGGACAAGTGGAACGCCGACCTGACCCTGGGCTACACGCCTGACGCCGACACGCTGTACGAACTGACCGCGGGCACGGGCGATGGCGAAGCGCGCTATGCCGGCCGCGGCATGGACGGCTCCCAGTTCAAGCGCGAGAGTTTCGGCCTGCGTTTCGAGAAGCGCAACCTGGGACCCGTGCTGGGCAAGGTCGAAGCGCAGCTGTACTACAACTACGCCGACCATGTGATGGACAACTACACGCTGCGCGCGCCGGACCCCATGAGCGCCATGCCCATGGCCATGGCGGCCGACGTGGACCGCGCGACCTGGGGCGGCCGCTACGCCGGCACCTGGGAACTGACACCGGATGTCAGCCTGGTCACCGGCCTGGATTTCCAGCAGAGCCGCCATCGCTCGCGCAGCGGCACCGACACGGTGCCGTACAGCAGCCAGAGCTGGGTCAAGGATGCCGACTTTTCCAACACCGGGTTGTTCGGCGAACTGACCTGGCGCGCCGCGCAGGACAGCCGCGTCATCGGCGGGGCGCGGATCGACTGGGCCTCGGCCAAGGACTTCCGCCAGGGCACAGGCTCGATGATGATGCCCATGCCCAATCCCACTGCGGATGAACGCCGCAAGGACACGCTGCCCAGCGGCTTCCTGCGATATGAGCAGGATCTGGCCACACTGCCGGCCACGGTCTATGTGGGCCTGGGCCACGTCGAGCGCTTCCCCGATTACTGGGAACTGTTCTCTCCGGACCAGGGGCCTGCCGGGTCCGTCAACGCCTTCCAGGGGGTGAAGCCCGAGAAAACCACCCAGCTGGATTTCGGCGCGCAGTATAAGACCGAAGCACTGGACGCCTGGTTCTCAGGCTACGCGGGTTACGTCAATGACTTCATCCTGTTCAGCTACACCTCGGGCGGCATGATGGGTCCGGCGTCGCAGGCCAGCAATGTCGATGCGCGCATTGCTGGCGGCGAACTCGGCGTCTCATACAAGCCCGCGCCCGCGTGGAAGCTGGGAGCCACGCTCGCGTATGCCTGGGGCGAGAACCGCAGCGACGGCAGGGCGCTGCCGCAGATGCCGCCGCTGGAGGCCAGGCTAAGCGCCGCCTACGATGACGGCACCTGGTCGGCCGGGGCGCTGTGGCGCATCGTGGCCGCGCAAAGGCGCTACGCCTTGAACGAGGGCAACGTCGTGGGCAAGGACTTCGGCCCAAGCGCGGGCTTCGGCGTTTTCTCCGTCAACGGCGGCTACGCGGTCAACAAGCAGGTCCGCCTGTCGCTGGGTGTGGACAATCTGTTCAACAAGACCTACAGCGAACACTTGAACCTGGCCGGAAATGCGGGTTTCGGCTATGCCGCCAACACCGCAGTCAATGAACCGGGCCGCACCGTCTGGGCGCGCGTGAGCTTCAAGTACTGACGCGCCCAGTCCGGCATACGCGGTTAGGACGGGCGCCCAGTCGTCAGCAGGCGGACGATGGCGCGCAGGTCCTGTTCGGCCTCCAGCCCACGCAGCCGTCGCGCCAGCTCCCGCACCTGGGCGGCGGGCAAGGGCGGCTGCGCGGACGCGCAGCAGGCTTCGAACTTGGAGTCCTGTTCCGCCACGCCCAGGGGGCGTTCCGGGCTGCCAGGAAAGGCCGGCATGTCGACCGTGAATTCGCGGCCGTCCTTCAGCCGCAATTCGACGCGCTGGGGGCTCATGGCGTTGGGATCCGGATTGCCGTCATCCAGCACCTGAACGCGCGCGGCCAGTTCGAAAGTCCTGGTCTCGGCCAGCGCGTCGGGATCGAAGTCGGGTATGCCGACCCGGCCGCGCAGCAGGGCCGTGGCGATGGCATAGCCCATGCAGAGCCGGGCGGTGGCGGAATCCATGCCCGGGTGGGCCGGCCGTCCCACCAGGCGCACGATCAGCGACGACGCGCGGACCGTGATCCGGTCCACGTCCCCCGGCTGCAGCGCATGAACGCGCATGAGGTCCAGCACGGCGCCGATGCCGCTATGGGTGGCCCGGCCGGTCGGGTAGGGCTTGTGGCTCATGCGGCTGATCTGGAACACCCGGCCCACGTCCGCGCGGACCGCGTCCCAGTCGGCCTGGCCGGCGTCGTACAGCGCAAAGTAGCCGTATGGGCCTTCCAGGATGTCGCGCGGACCGGGGAAGCCCGCGCGCGCCAGTTCGAAGGCCGTAACCGCCGCCCTGGCGTTCAGGCCGACTTGCAGGCCGACCGCGGGAGAACCTTCGATATGCGCCTGCATGGTGCCGGAGAGATGGCTGTACGCCAGCCCCAGCGCATCGCGCGTGGCGCTCTCATCCAGCCGGCCAAGCTTGCACAGCGTAGCCGTGGCGCCCAGGCCGCCGCACATGGCCGGCCGGAAAAAACGCATGGGTGCGCGCTGGGCCAGCGCGACATAGATGGCGAAGTCCAATCCGGCGGCGACGGCGGTGATCAACCGGGGACCGTCGACGCCGCCTTCGCGTTCGGCGTAGCCCAGCGCCGCCGGCACGATGCAGGCAAACGCGTGCACCACGGCCTGGTCGTGGATCGCGTCGAACTCCTGATTGAAGACCTGGTATGCGTTCAGCATGACTGCGCTGGCAAGGGGCAGCTGCTCGCCGCTGCCCCAGACGGTTGCTTCCGCGCCCTGGCCCAGGGCCTGGGCCGCCTGGCGCAGCGAGGGCATGCGGGGATGGCGCGAGCCGGACAGACCGACGCCGACCGCATCCAGAATGAAAGTCTTGGCCGCGTCCACCGCCGTTGCCGGCAGGTGCTCGTATTGGGTGCGCAGCAAATGCGCGACCAGGGTATCGATGGCATTCATGCGGCGGCTCCATCGTGCTGGGCGGGAACCTGGCGGGCGTACCAATCATGCATCGCGGCGCCGGTGACGAAGGTGGTCATGGGGTGCTTTTGCAGCAGGTCCAGCATGGCCAGCAGGTCGGCGTAGCGGTGCGGCACGCCCATCAGGTGGGGATGCAGTCCCAGCGTGAGGACGCGCGGACGGCCGGCGGTCCTGGCCTCGTCGGCGTACAGGTCCAGCGTCCGCTCGAGGCGCCGGCCGAACTCTCCGGTGGCATGCTTTTCCACGGCGTGGATGACCGAATCGTTCAGCTCCAGCGCATAGGGCAGCGCCAGCAGGGGCTTGCCGGCGGTCTGCATCCAGTTGGGCAGATCGTCCAGGCACCAGTCGAACAGGTAGTCGATGCCGGCCTGGGCCAGTAGATCCGGCGTATCCTGCGTCTCGCGCAGGCCCGGCGAGAGCCAGCCGCGCGGCCGGCGGCCGCTGAAGCGCTCGATCCGGTCCAGCGCCGCCGCGATGGTGCGCGCCTGGCCGTCGCCGTCCTCTTGCGACAAGGCCCGCTGATGGATGCCGTGGCCGATGAATTCCCAGCCGGCCTCCAGCAGCGCCTGGGCCGCCTCGGGGTAGGCATCGATGACCGAGGCGTTCAGGCTGGCCGAGGCAGGCAGGCCGCGGCCGCGGATGGCGTCGATGAGCCGCGGCAGCCCGCAGCGCAGGCCGTACTCGGCCCAGCTGTAGTTGGGCACGTCCGGCACCGTCTCGCGCCCATGCGGCGCGGTCAGCAGGGTGCGGGGCATGGGCTGGTCGAACGGCCAATGCTCCACATTGACGACCAGGTGCACCAGGATGGCCCGGCCGTCCAGCGCCGCCAGGGGCGGGCGCTGGCTGGAAAGCATGAAAGGAATGCGTGGATTGTTCATGGCATCTTGCTCATGGTTCAAAGACGGCTCAGCGGCCAAGGAAGACCGGATCGCGTTTCTCGGCGAACGCCCGCCGGCCTTCGGCGTAGTCCTCGCTGGCGAAGCACTGGGCCACCAGCGCGTCGATCGCATCGAGCTGCGCGGGCGCGGGCGGATTCATGGTCGCCAGTATGGCCGCCTTTGCCGCGCGCAGGGAGAGGGGCGCATTGGCGGCGATGGCGCGCACCCGGGCCTGCGTCTGGCGAACGAAATCGTCGTCGGCGTACCGTTCGTGGACCAGGCCGCGGCGTTCGGCCTGCTCGGCGTCAAGGATGCGGGCGGTATAGAACAGATCGAAGGCGGATGCCGCGCCGACCACGCCTGCCAGCCTGCGCATGTCGGCATAGGAGTAGCCCAGCCCCAGTCTTGCCGCCGGCATGCGGAAGCGGGCGCTGGCGCTGGCATAGCGCAGGTCGCAAGCCAGCGCCAGGCCGATGCCGCCGCCCATGCAGGCGCCTTGTATCAGCGCGACCGTAGGCGCGGGGAAGTCCGCCAGCAGCTGCTGCGCATCGGCCACCGCCTGGTTGTACCGGGCGACCGCGGCCGCGCCGTCGCGAGCCTGGTCAAACTCGCTGATGTCGGCCCCGGACACGAAGGCCCGGCTACCGGCGCCGGTCAGCGCCAGCACCCGGACCTCGGCGCCTTCGAGCTCACGCAGCGCCGCGGCCAGTTGCTGCCACATGGCCAGCGTCATCGCATTGCGCCGTTCCGGATGGCAGACCGTCAGGGTTGCGATGCCGTCCTGGAAATCCAGCTGGATCTGGCCGCCGCTCATACCACGCCCTCTTCATACAGGCGCTCGACGTCGCCCGTGGCATAGCCCAACTCCGCCAGCATCTCGCGGGTGTGTTCGCCCCAGCCCGGGGCGGGCCTCGCGATATGGGCGGGCGTGCGCGTCAAGGCCACGGGCTGCGAGATCAAGCGGTATTCGTGCCCGGTCTCGTCCGCAACCCTCTGCGCCACGCCCAGATGGCGCACCTGTTCGTCCTCGAATACCTGCGGAATGCTGTAGACCGGGCCTGCCGGCACGCCGGCGCGGTTCAGCAGCCCGACCCAGTGCGCGACGCCCTGCTGGCGGAAGCGCTGCGCCAGGGATGCGTTGAGCGCGGCCCGGTTGGCCACGCGCAGCTTCTCGGTCGCATAGCGCGGGTCCTCCAGCCATTGCGGCGCGTCCAGGCACTCGCACAGGCGGCGCCAGTTGCCTTCGCCGGACGCGCCCAGGTTGAATGCGCCGTCGCTGGCCTCGAACAACCCCATCGGACTGCTGGTCGGATGGTCGTTGCCCGCCTGCACCGGCGTGTCGCCGTCGTTCAGATAGCGCGCCGCCTGGAAGTCCATCAGCGCGATCTGCGTATGCAGCAGGGAACTGTGGACCCATTGGCCCGCGCCGGAGTGTTCACGCTCCAGCAGGGCCAGCAGGATGCCGACCGCGGCATAGATGCCCGTGCCGCAGTCGGCGACCGCGAGTCCGGCGCGCAGCGGACCGCCGCCGGCAAAGCCCGTGACCGACATGAGCCCGCCCATGCCCTGGATGATCTGGTCAAAGCCCGGCCGGTCCGCATAGGGACCGTCCTGCCCAAAGCCGGAAATGCTGGCCAGGATGATGCGGGGATTGATGGCGCGCAGGGCGTCGTAGTCCACACCCAGGCGCGTCTTGACGTCGGGGCGCCAGTTCTCGACCACCACGTCGGCCGTGGCCACCAGCTGCTTGAACACGGCCAGGCCTTCGGGCTTCTTCAGGTTCAGCGTCATCGACCGCTTGTTGCGGTTCAGGTTCTGGAAGTCGCCGCCGGTACGGTCGGCGGCGAACATGGCTTCATTGGGATCGATCCCGGCTGGCGGTTCGATGCGGATCACGTCCGCGCCGAAATCGGCCAGGATGCGCACGCAGGTCGGGCCGGCGCGCACGCGCGAGAGGTCCAGCACGCGAAAGCGCGCAAGAGTGGGGGAGGCAT
Source organism: Achromobacter sp. PD1 (assembly GCF_048541815.1). Classification (NCBI taxonomy): domain Bacteria; kingdom Pseudomonadati; phylum Pseudomonadota; class Betaproteobacteria; order Burkholderiales; family Alcaligenaceae; genus Achromobacter; species Achromobacter sp. PD1. Next base: position 2,484,960 of record NZ_CP183349.1, on the reverse strand, counting down.
TGATTCTGGCCATGATGAGTCCGTGGATTAGCGTTGCAGGATGGCGGAAAAGGGCAGGGCGAACTGATGCGCGAAGGCCAGCAGCAGCGCTTCGCTGCCGGGCGCGCCGACCGCTTGCAAGCAGACGGGGCGGCCTTGCGCATCGATGCCGACGGGCAAGACCAGCGCCGGCAGGCCCAGATAGTTGAGGTAGGCGTGGTGGCGGTGCAGCGCGGCCAGGGCGCGCGGATCGAAGTCGGGGCTGCTGGTGGTGACTGCGGCGCGGTCCGGCACGCCTTGCGGCAGGCAGGGCATGAGCAGCAGGTCCGCGTCGGCCAGACAGGTGGCGAGGAAGGCGGCGCGCAATGGCGCGATCTGCGACAAGGCATGGCGATACCAGACCGCCGGCATGGCCCAGCCCGGCAGCGCGATGGCCCGGGTGGCGGGCGCCAGCGAGGCCAATTCATGGCGCGCGCTGTCCGCAAGCGTGACCGCGGCTTCGGCATGCAGCACGATCTGGGCCAGGCGGTTCAAGCGGTCCAGGTCGGGCGCGGGGCGCAAGCCGATGCGATGTGGATCGGGCAGGCCGTGTTCGAATCGCGCCATCGCCGCCGCCACGTCGGCGCGCGCCCCGGCGGTCGCCAGCGTCGAGGCCAGCCGCCAACGCCGCGGCCTGGATAGTTCCTGTTCGATCTGCGTGGCGTCCGCGGGCAAGGCGGACGCCGTTGCCGGCGCTGGCAGCAACGCGGCGTAGACGCAGGCCGCATCCAGCGCGCTGCGGCCCATCACGCCCACCGTGTCCAAGGTAGGCGCCAAGGCCGCCACGCCGTCCGCCGGGATCGCCCCTGGCGTCGGCTTGAGTCCGACCAGGCCGCAGGTCGCGGCCGGCATGCGCACCGAGCCGGCCGTATCGGTGCCCAGCGTTGCGGGTACCAGGCCCGCCGCCACTGCAACGGCGCAGCCGCTGGACGATCCGCCCACCGCGGCGGCGGCGTCCAGCGGATTGGCCAGCGGCGCGCCGTGGGGGTTTTCGGCTGTCGCGCCGCAGGCGTGCTCGGCCATCGCCAGCGCGCCCAGGTTCAGCGCGCCGTGGTCCTGCAAGCGGCGCAGCGCCGTGGCCATCGGACCCGCGGCTTCGTCGCGCAATGGCCGTCCGCGCCCCGGCGCGTGCATGCCGGTCTGGAACGCATCCTTGTGCGCCAGCGCCACCCCGTCAAGCAGGCCGCGGGAACGCACGGTTGGCGGGGAGGGCTGATAGGTGCGCGTGGCGCAGTGCAAGTCGGCCGCGCGGCGCTGGAACGCCGCAGCCTGGGCCGCGACCAAGGCGGCGCGTGCGCCGGGCGCGGCCTGGGCGTAGTTTTGGCGCATGTCGGCCACGGAGAGATGCAGCAGAGGATCAGGCATCGCCATCCCCGCAGCCCGCGATCTCGGCCTCCACGGCGGCAAGACGCAAAAGCGTGCGTGCGACCGCCGCTTGCGTCTCCACGGGTACCTCCAGGCCATGCGTCTTGCAGGCCAGGGCGACCCAGGCCTGCCATTCCTGCTTGGGCGAGTCTTCCATGCTCATTACCTCCTGCCGCGTTTTGCTCGTTAAAATAAAAGTCTAGTCTCATAAATATATTTATAGAAGTCAAGAAAATACTATGCCTAGCGTGAATTTTCTTCCCCCCTTGACCGGAGTCCGCCATGAAAGCCGCTGAGCGCATCCGCCTGTCCGTCGAAGAGTCCATCCGCGATGGCAGCCTGCTGCCGGGAGATCCGGTCGATGAACAAATGCTGATGCAGACCTACGAGGTCTCCCGCACGCCGGTGCGCGAGGCGCTGCTGCAACTGCAAGCGCAAGGCCTGGTGGCCAGCCTGCCGCGCGGCGGCATGGTGGTGGCGAAGATGGACGTGGCCCAGTTGCTGGCGATGTGGGAGCTGCTGGCGGAGCTGGAAGGCATAGGCGCGCGCCTGGCTTGCGAACGCATGACGCCGGCCGAACGCGACGAGCTGGCGGCCATCCATGAACGCGCCGCGGCCGTGGTAAGGCGCGAGGACACCGACGCCTGGCAGGAGCACAACCGGCGCTTCCACGATGCCCTGTACCAAGGGGCCCGCAATCCCTATCTGCGCCAGGAGATCCTGCGCATGCGGTCGCGCACCGGCGCCTACCGGCTGCACGCCTTTTCGGCTTTCGGCCGCCTGGCCTCGTCGTGGGAACAGCATGGCCAGCTGCTCGAGGCGATCCAGGCGCAGGACCCGGCGCGCGCGGCCGCGGTCATGACCCAGCACATGAGCCCCGGGCAGGGGGCCACCAGCTTCGCGTCCTTTATCGCCGCGCTACCCAAGAACCTGCTGGCATGAAGACGCGCCGGCGGGGGCGTCGCCGGCGGTGCTCACCGCGGGTTAATCCTGATTATTGTATTTTTTCAAAATGGCAAAATATATTTATAGCAGACAAAAACATCTGCTCGCGTGACCTTGCCCCGGTGTCGGCGGGCTAGGGCGCTCCCCTGATCCGCTCCACCGAGGAACCCGCTATGGATGCTGTTTCACCGCAACCCCTCACCGCGCCGGCGCACGGCCCAGCGCCCACCGCCGATTCAGGCCAGATGCACCGCAAGGTCGCCTGGCGCCTCATTCCTTTCCTGATTTTCCTGTTCCTGCTGGCGTGGATCGACCGCGTCAACGTCGGTTTCGCCAAACTGCAGATGCTGCAGGACCTGCGCTTCAGCGAAGCCGTGTACGGTCTGGGGGCGGGCATCTTCTTCATCGGCTACTTCATCTTCGAAGTGCCCAGCAACCTGCTGCTGCAGCGCATCGGCGCGCGCAAGACCCTGGCCCGCATCACCATCCTGTGGGGGCTGACCTCGATGGCGATGGCATTCGTGACCACGCCGACTTCCTTCTATGTCCTGCGCTTTCTGCTCGGCGCCTTCGAAGCGGGCTTCTTCCCCGGCGTCATGCTCTATCTGACGTACTGGATACCGGCAGGCAGGCGAGGGCGCATCAATGGCTGGTTCATGACGTCATTCGGGATCGCCGGCATCGTCGGCGGGCCGATAGCCGGGCTCATCATGAGCGGCATGGACGGCGTGGCGCCGCTGCGCAACTGGCAATGGCTGTTCGTGCTGGAAGGCATTCCATCGGTGATCGCCGGACTGGTGGTGCTGGCCTACCTGCCGGACCGCCCCCAACAGGCGCGCTGGCTCAGCGCGGCGGAGAAGGCCGCGCTGACGGCTGAGCTGGACAGCGAACGCCTGGATCCCGGCAAACATGCCAGCTTCGCCCAGGCCCTGCGCCTGCCGGCCTTGTGGCTGTGCACCGCGGCGTACTTCTGCATCGTCGGCGGCAATGCGACGCTGGCGTTCTGGATGCCTTCCATCGTGCGCGAGCTCGGTGTGCAAGGCGCCCTGAACATAGGCCTGTTGTCGGCCATCCCTTTCATCCTGGGCACGGCCGCGATGGTGATCAACGGCGCGCATTCCGACTCCACCCGTGAACGCCGGCTGCATTGCGCGGGCGCCACACTTGTCGGCGCGCTGGGCCTGTCCTTGACCGGCGCCTACATCGGCAGCCCCGTGCTGGCGATGGGCGCCTTGAGCATCGCCGCCATCGGCGTGCTTGGCGCGTTCCCCGTCTTCTGGGCCATTCCGGCAGCATTCCTGACCGGCACCGCGGCCGCGGGCGGCATTGCCTTCATCAATTCGGTCGGCAACCTGGCCGGCTTCGCCACGCCCTTCATGATGGGCTGGCTCAAGGAATGGACAGGCGGCGTGGCCGCCGGCCTGTACGTCGTGGCCGGCATGCAGCTTGTCGCCACGGCGGTCGTCGCGCTGACGATGCGCAGGCTCGCGGTCTAGGCTACGGGGGAGGAAGCCGTGCGCAAGATCCGCCGCCGTGTCATCATCGACACAGGCTTCCGGTATCGGCTCGCAGCCAAGCCGGGATAGGCCGTGGGGATGGACATCGCCCGCGGCAAGGACCAGAACGCCTTTTACATCCTGGTCGGGAGCGCATGGCGATGAAGAGAAACGACGCAAACCCGGAGCTGGAGGCAGGCGCCTCCCAGCTCGGCAACCTGCTGCAATTCCTGGCCTGGATCGCCGAACGGCCGCGCACCTATGCGCAGACCATGGACGCCTGGCGCAGTTCCTGTCCGCGCCTGTCCGCCTGGGAAGACGCGACCGCCAACGGACTCGTGGACATGTCCCGGGACCGGGACGATGCGCGCGCCGAACCGGTCGTCATCCTGACGCCAAAAGGCCGGACCCTCCTGGCGTCGGCCGGCGCCCGTGCACGCCCTTGATACGAAGGGCCGGCTGCCTCGCGCCAACCTTTGCTTACATCCGCTCCCGGCTCGATGTAACGATGTAGCTTTTTTTGCCGATTTCGTCGAAAAAAAGCGCTGATTCGTCGAAAAAGCGTTGCACCGACCACACGGCCTGCGGATTCTAGTGGCGAAACTTTGCCAGTTACTACTGAGCGACGCGTCCAGCTGCCGGACGGGTTCCGCGCTCAGGCAACAAGAATCCGCTCATCCATGAAGCCCCTCTCTCGCCCCACGCGCGGCCACGGCCTGCCTTTCCCTCTGCTGCGGCAGAACACCTTGCGGCTGGCCATCGCGTCCGCGCTGGGCGCCTGCGCCTGGGGCGCGGCGGGCAGCGCGCAGGCCGGCTACGCATGCGCAGGCGGCCCCACCTTGAACGTGCCGTCCGGCAACTACCCAAGCGCCCAGGCCATCTGCGAGGGCGACAGCGGCGTAGACCATGACAACGAAAAGAACGGCCAGAACGGACCGGACGTGTCGGTCACGTCCTCGGGCAACTACAACGCCAACGAGAACCAGACCCGGCTGAACCCAGTGGGCGTGGTCACGGCCATATCGCGCGGCGGCGACGGCGTGGATGAAGGCACGGCAGGCGATGGCGGCCACATCACCGTGTCCAGCAGCGGCGACATCGCGCTCAACGGCACGGCGCTCAGCAACTTCAACAGCCTGATCATGGCGGTCTCGTCCGGCGGCATCGGCGACCCCGCCAACGACAACAACGATTCGAACGGCGGACATGGCGGACTGGGCCAGAACGTGACCGTGACCAATTCCGGCAACCTGACGCTGGCGGGTTCATTGCCCACCCCGCGCCAAGGCTTGTACGGCATCAACGCGCGGGCCGTGGGCGGGGCGGGCGGCGACCAGAACGATCCGACGCTGGAATACGGCGACCAAATCGGCGGCAATGGCGGCAACGCCAGCACGGTCACGGTCAGCAACACCGGCGCCATCAACCTGGGCAGCAGCGCCACAAGGCTGCGCACCTACGCAACCGGCGCGGCCATCTACGCGAACTCCGTGGGCGGCATGGGCGGCTACAACAACGGCAATGCCGGCACGGGCGGCACGGTGCAGGTAACGCACCAGGGCCAGGCCAACAGCTACTGGCAGGTTTTCGACAGCGGCACGGTCTTTGGCATCTATGCGCAAAGCATCGGCGGCGACGGAACCGCGTCGACCGACAACAGCGACAACGGCGGCAACGGCGGCGGCACCTCGGATAGCTGGACCCAGAAGGTGACCGTGGACGTGAACGGCTCGGTGCTGCTGGACGTGGCCGGTTCGGCGGCCGGCGCGACCGTGCAGGGCGCCGGCGTTGCCGCCCGCGCCATCGGCGGCAAGGGCGGCAAAGGCCCGGACAAGGACCATTCCGGCGGCAATGGCGGCGCGGGGGGCGCCGTGGCGATCAATCTCTATCAGGGCGGCAGCGTCGCGACCCGCGGCGACAACCTGCCCGGCCTGGCGGCGCAAAGCCTGGGCGGGCAGGGCGGCGACGGCACCGACAGCACCAAGCTGGCCGGGCAGGGCGGGGGCGGCGGGTTTGGCGGCAACGCCAGCGCCGTCAACATTTCCACCGCCAGCGGCAGCGCCATCAGCACCACGGGCAAGTTTTCCACCGGCATCGTGGCGCAATCGGTTGGCGGCGGCGGCGGCACGGGCAGCGACTTCGTGTCGGTGCTGGGCGGCCAGGGAGGCAACGGCGGCAATGGCGGCAACGCCGGCGCGGTCAATGTCGCGACCGCCGGCACGGTCACCACCGGCGGCGACCACGCCTACGGCGTGCTGGCCCAGTCCATCGCCGGCAGCGGCGGGGCAGGCGGTGCGGACACGGCCGAACTCGTTTCCCTGGGCGGGGACGGCGCAGGCGGCGGCGCGGCCAGCCAGGTCACCATGAGCAACAGCGGGTCCATCGCCACCTCGGGCTACAGCTCGCACGGCATGATCGGCCAGTCCATCGGCGGCGGCGGCGGCGCTTCCGGCAGCGCGACCGGCCTGCTGAGCGTGGGCGGCAGTTCGGCCGGGGCCACCGGATCCTCCGGCAGCACGGTGGTCATGGGCAATACCGGCTCCATCTCGACGGCCGGCAACGCCGCCATCGGCATGGTGGCCCAGTCCATCGGCGGCGGCGGGGGCAGCGGCGGCGACAGTATCGGCGTGCTGGGCGTGGGCGGTGGCGGCGCCGGGGGCGGCGCGGGCGGCAACGTCATCATCCAGGACCTGGGCTCGATCCAGACCGCCGGCCAGTTCGGCGCGGGCGTGCTGGCCCAATCCGTGGGCGGCGGGGGCGGCAACGGCGGCGATACCTTCACCGCATCGGTGGGCGTATCGGTGGCGATCGGCGGCAGCGCCAGCGGCGGCGGCAACGGCGGCACGGTCTGCATGAGCAACCAGGGCGGCTGCGACGGCACGCTGACGTACTCCACCTCGAACATCGCCACCCATGGCAACTACGCGCCCGGCATCATCGCGCAAAGCGTCGGCGGGGGCGGCGGCACGGGCGGCAGCGTCAAGAACGCCAGCGTGGCGTCCTTCGCGGCCTTGCAACTGGGCGGCAGCGGCGGCGCCGGCGGCAATGCCGCCGAGGTCAAGGTGGGTTACAGCAACCTCAACATCAGCACCGGCGGCTCGCACTCGGCCGGCATCCTGGCCCAGTCCATCGGCGGAGGCGGCGGCAACGGCGGCGACGCCAGCTATTACGACGTGACGATCGGTTTCAACGCGGCGGTGGTGCTGGGCGGCAGCGGCGGCTCGGGCGGCGCCGGCCAGTCCTCCATCGTGAACCTGAGCGGTTCGCACGTCGCCACGGGCATGGACTACGCCAGCCCGAACATCGATCCCGCCACTTATGCGCCCAACGATTCGTTCGGCATCCTGGCGCAGACCATAGGCGGAGGCGGCGGCAATGGCGGCAGTTCCAGCGCCAGCGACCTGGTGGTGGCGGTGCCCACCGGCGAGGGCGCATCCCTGGCGTTCAACTTCGAAGCCGCGGTGGGCGGCAGCGGCGGGGCGGGCGGCAGCGCCTGCCCGCCGGGAGACGCGGCGTGCGTCACCCAGATCAACCTCAGCAACGGCTCCACGGTCGCCACCCTGGGCGACGGCTCCCACGCCGTGATGGCGCAATCCATAGGCGGAGGCGGCGGCAATGGCGGCGATTCGTCCGTGCTGTCCACCGTGCTGGGCGATGCGACCACGATCTCGCTGTCCGCGGGCATGACACTGGGCGGTTCCGGCTCGGCAGGCGGCGACGGCGGCGCGGTGGGCGTGAGCCTGGGCGATGCCAACGGCGCCTATGTCGCCATGCCGCCGTCGTTGCTGACCCCGCCCGGCGTGCGCGTGCCGCCGGCGTCCACCATCGTGACCTATGGCGACTACGCCAACGGCGTGTTGGCGCAATCCATAGGCGGAGGCGGCGGCAACGGCGGGGTCGGCAGCAGCAATGCCTACACCCACGGCGGGCCCACCAACGTCAAGCTGACCCTGGCCCTGGGCGGCACCGGCGGCTCGGGCGGCACCGGCGGCAATGTGGACGTGACGCAGAACCCCAACTTCGCCATCCGCACGCTGGGCTCGGGCTCGCGCGGCATCGTGGCGCAGTCCATCGGCGGCGGCGGCGGTGCCTCGCAGGGCGGCACGCTGAACGTGGCCGGCAGCGCCGAGGAACGGCCGTCCGCCCGCCTGCAGGTGGGCCTGGGCGCCACGGGCGGTTCCGGCGCCACCGGCGGCAGCATCGCCGCGGTCTTGCTCGGCGCCATCCGCACCGAAGGCGGCGATGCCGACGGCGTCCTGCTGCAATCGATCGGCGGCGGCGGCGGTCTGGGCGGATCGCTGGGCGCCGACGCCTCGTCCTATCCCATCCTGGACCGCATCGGCAACCACAGCGACAACAAGGAACGGCTCGACGACGAAAACAGCACTTATCAATTCGGCGTCGACGTGGGCGGCACCGGGGGCACGGGCGGTCATGGCGGCAACGTCACCGTGAACTACGCGGGCAAGATCGCCACCGCCGGCGACTGGGCCGACGGCCTGGTCGCCCAATCCATAGGCGGGGGTGGCGGCGTGGGCGGATCGTCCAGCGCCTCGGGCAGCAAGATCAAGGCCAACGCGATCATCGGCGTGGGCGGCAGCGGCGGCGCGGGCGGCAACGGCGGCGCCCTGAGCTTCTACTTCGACGACGACCATGGCAACAGCATCGCCACAACCGGCTACAACGCCTACGGCGTGCTGCTGCAATCGATCGGCGGGGGCGGCGGGCAGGGCGGCGACGGTTCCGATCAGGCCCAGGGCACCATCACCGTCGGCGCCTCCTTCGGCGGAACCGGCGGCGTGGCCGGCGACGGCGGCGGCATCCTGACCTCTGGCGGCGGCAGTTGGCTGAACGTCCAGACCACGGGCGACGACTCTCCGGCGCTGGCGATGCAGTCGATCGGTGGCGGCGGCGGCACGGCCGGCGCGGGCAACAGCAGCTCCAAGCTGCAGCAGGACAGCCATTCCATGAGCGTCGCGGTGGGCGGCAACGGCGGCTTGTCCGGCTCGGGCGGCAACATCGATGTCGCTACCGGCATCGCCGCCACCACGCAAGGGGCGCGCGCCTACGGCGTGCTGGCGCAATCGATCGGCGGCGGCGGCGGCCTGGGCGGCGCGGGCGACGCCAGCAATCTGGCCAGCGTGTCGCTGGGCGGGCGCGGCGGCGCGGCCGGCGATGGCGGAACCGTGACCTTGACCTTGAATGCCGACGGCCACATCAGCACCAGCGGCGCGGGCTCGCATGGCCTGATCGCCCAGTCCATCGGCGGCGGCGGAGGCATCGCGGGCGACACCAGCAAGGGGCTGCAATTGGGTTCGGGCGGTTGGACCCCAAGCGGCGGGCAGACGGGCGGCAGCGGCAGCGGCGGAACGGTCGCTCTCAATGTCGCCAGCAATATCGAAACCCACGGCGCCTACGCCTTCGGCGTAATCGCCCAATCCATCGGCGGCGGGGGCGGGCTGGGCGGCAATGCCGCTGGCGGCTTCGCCGGCAGCACGGCAGGCGCCGGCAGCACGGGATCAGGCGGGAACGTCACGCTGACGCAAAGCGGCAGCATCGCCGCGACCGGCGCCGGCGCCACCGGCATCTTTGCGCAAAGCGCCGGACCCCAGGGGTCTGGCCAGGTGGCCGTCACCGTCGACGGTTCGGTCAGCGGCGGCACCGGCGCGGGCGCCTATGGCGTCTGGATCGTGGGCGACCAGCAGAACACGCTGACCGTAGGCGCGGCGGGCATGATCGCGGCCGGCGCCGGCGGCAGCGCGGTGCGCTACGACGGCGCCACCCTGCAGCAGGCCAAGACCGTGAGTTTCCTGGCCAGCGCCCCCAGCGCCAGCCTGTCCATCAACAATGCGGGGACCGTCCTCGGCAACATCGAATGCGGCGGCGGCGCGGGCGGCATCGCCTGCAATGTCTGGAACGCCGCCAGCGGCACCCTGAGCGACGCCACGCTCTATCAGGCCAACATCGACAACGCGGGTGTCGTGGCCATAGGCAGGACCGGCGCCTTCGACACGCTCACGGTCGCGGGGAATTTCAACCTGCGGGCCGGCGGCCTGCTGCAGGCTGACGTGGACTTCGCCAACCTCAAATCGCCGAGCATGGTGGTGCAGGGCGACACCCGCCTGGACGGCCAGGTCAATGTCCAGCCCATCACCTTGCTGCCCGATCACGAAGTCACCGTGGCGACGCTGCAAGGCGATGTGCAAGGCAGTCCCGTTGCCAAGGACAGCCCGGTGATCGACTACGACGCCAGGCTGGACGGCAAGAACGTGCGCGTGCGCGCCGCGCAGGCCGACTTCGCCGCGCCGTCCATGCAATTGGCCGCCAACCAGCGCTCGGTCGCGAGTCATCTGCAAGGCGCCTGGAACCTGGGCGGCAATGCCGCCATGGCGTCCTTGTTCGCGGCGCTGGACATGGCCTCCCGCGAAAGCGCCGACACCTATTCGAACCGGCTGTCCGACCTGTCGGCCGGCGTCACCGTGGCGCCCGCCGCGCAGATGCAGGCCAGCATGGCGCGCTTTACCGGCGCCATGATGTCGTGCCCGGCATTCCAGGGCGGCGACGCGCTGACCGGCGAGCAGGATTGCCTCTGGGGCCAGGTGTCCGGCATCAATACCAACCAGGACGGCGACGGCGGCGTCTCCGGTTTCTCGTTCGATGGCGTCACCTACCAGTTCGGCGGCCAGCGCCAGGTCAGCCCGGGCTGGTTCCTGGGCGGCTCCGTCGCCTACCAGAACAGCCATCTGAGCGGCGACGATGGACGGGTCAGCGGCAAGGGCGACAGCGGCTATGCCGGCGTGGTGGTCAAGCGCGAAACCGGGCCCTGGACCCTGTCCGCGGCCCTGGGCGGCGGCTATGGCCAATACGATATCAACCGCAGCATTCGCATCCCCGGCATGCAGAGCACGGCCGACTCGGACCTGGACGTCTATGGCGCGGCCTTGCGCCTGCGCATCGCCCGCACCTACGCCGCGGAACACGTCTACCTGAAACCCTATGTGGATCTGGACGCGTCCTACACCCATATGCCCGGCTACAGCGAATCCCGCGACGCCCTGCATCTGGACGTGGAAAGCAGCAACCAGTTCGTCATGGCGCTGTCGCCGACGCTGGAGCTGGGCGGCAAGGTGGCGCTGAAGAACGGCGCGTCCATGCGCCCCTACATGTATGGCGGCGTGTCGTTCCTGTCCAAGAACGAGTACACGGTCAAGTCGCGCTTGCAGGGCGCGCCGGCAGGCTCCGGCGCCTTCGACACCTCGGTGCCCATGGACGACGTCATCGGCCGCATCGGCGCAGGCCTGCAGGTGTCGAACGCCGGCGGCCTGGACTTCCGGCTGCAGTACGACGGCGACTTTTCGTCCCACATACAAAGCCATCGCGGCACGTTGAAGGTAATGGTGCCGTTCTGACCACCCGGATTCTTGTTGACCCCAGTGATTTCAGCGTCTGGAACACGCAGCTCAGCCGCAAGTCGCCCTCCGCCACAGCTAGATTGAGCTTTGCTTCATTCGGCTCGACAGCGCAGCGGCGGTTTCCTTGCGTTCGCTGTAGCGATCCACCAAGTAGGGTGTCGAATCCCGAGTGAGCAACGTGAACTTCATCAACTCCTCGACAACGTCCACGATTCGATCGTAGTAAGGGGAGGGCTTCATACGTCCCGTATCGTCGAACTCTTGGTAAGCCTTGGCTACCGACGATTGATTCGGGATAGTCAACATGCGCATCCAGCGCCCCAACACCCGCATCTGGTTCACGGCGTTGAACGACTGCGAGCCGCCCGACACCTGCATCACCGCCAGCGTCTTGCCCTGAGTCGGTCGCACGGCGCCCACCGACAGCGGGATCCAGTCAATCTGCGTCTTCATCAATCCCGTCATCGCGCCGTGACGCTCGGGCGAACTCCAGACCATGCCGTCGGCCCATTGGACCAATTCGTGAAGCTCACGAACCTTGGGATGGTCCTCCGTGGCGTCATCGACCAGCGGCAGGCCGGAAGGGTTGAACAACCGGGTTTCGCCACCCAGCGCCTCGAGCAGGCGCGCCGCTTCCTCGGCAACCAAACGGCTGTAAGAACGCTCCCGCAACGACCCATACAACAGCAGGAAGCGCGGCGCGTGCGTGGCACGTTCGGGCGAGAACAGCTCGGCCAGGCTTGGTTTTTCAAACAGCGAGGGATCGATATTCGGCAAATCGGCGAGGAACTCAGACACGGTTGCCCTCCGCATCGCGCGACGTGCGGCAGGCCGGGTTGTGATAAATCGTGATGGAACTCATGAAACACCTCTATTGATACGGAATTCAAACTTCAATCGAGCGCAGGCCGCGCTCGCAGTACCAGCAAGGCCGCGCAGGCCGCCAGGCCTATGGCCCCGGATAGCCACAGAGCGTTGGCGCCCCATGCGTCCAGCGCCAGGCCGAAGAGAAACGGGGCGGCCGCTTGCGCGACACGCGCCGGCATCATCAACCATCCCTGGCGGGCGCCATAGCCCTGCGGGCCAAACAGCGCCAACGGCAACGTGCCCTTGGCGATGGTCAGAATGCCGTTGCCCGCTCCGTGCAGAATGGCGAACACCGGCGCCATTACCGGTCCGCCGGTCAACAGCACCGCAACGCCGGCCGGATGCGCAAGAGCCGCCAGGCGCGCCGACAACAAGGGATGAACCTGGCGTAGCAGCCCAAACTCGAGTAGGCGTCCAGCCACCTGCGCGGGACCGATCAGCGCGCCCACGGCCACAGCAGCGGCGAGGGTCGCGCCAGCAGCTTCCAGCATGCGCGGCAAGTGCGTGGCCATCGCGGTACTGATGAACCAGGTCGCAGCAAACACGAAAGCGAGGAGGGCAGTGGCATACCTCTGCGGTTTCGACTCGGGCACGGCGCGCGGCCCGGCATCCACGCTGCCGGTGACATTCGGGGCTTCCGCCTTCGGAACAGCCGCCGCCTTGGGGAGCCAGGCGTTCAGCGGCAGGCCGACCAATAGATGCAAGCCTGCCCAGCCCAGGCATGCGCCGCGCCAGCCGAACTGCGCTTCCATCCAGGCGGAAAGCGGCCATCCCACGGTACTGGCGAACCCTGCGATCAGCGTGATCCCCGTAATGGCGCCACGGGCACGATGACCATAGAGGCGCACCAGGCTGGAAAACGCCGCCTCGTATAGTCCGGATCCCATCGCCACTCCCATGACGAGCCAGGCGGCCACCATCGTCCAGAGCCCCTGAGCGCTGCCTAGCATCCCCAGCCCCAAGGCGAACAGCAAACTCGTGCCGACCAGCACGATGCGACCACCGCGACGATCGATTGCTTGTCCTGCCCACGGGCCGACCAGTGCCGATGCAACCATGGCTATCGAAAAGGCCGCGTATACCGTTGGCGCGGAGAGCTCCAGATCGCGAGCCATTGGATCGGCCAGCATTGCCGGCAAGTAGTAGGAAGACGCCCAGGCCAGGGTTTGGGCCGTTCCCAGGGCGCCGACAACGCGGACAGGGGCGCTGGCCATACATCAATTCCGCATGGCGCCAGCGTCGTACCAGCCTTTGCTCCGATTGACGATCCGCACGACGAGCAACATCACGGGCACCTCGATGAGCACGCCAACGACAGTCGCCAACGCGGCACCGGACTGGAAACCAAACAGGCTGATCGCGGCGGCAACGGCCAGTTCAAAGAAATTGGATGCGCCGATTAGCGCCGACGGGCACGCAATGCTGTGCTTCTCGCCGACCCGGCGATTGAGCCAGTACGCCAGGCCGGAGTTGAAGAACACCTGGATAAGAATGGGTACGGCCAGCATGGCGATAACCAGCGGCTGCCCGATGATGGCCTCGCCCTGGAACGCGAAGAGCAGTACCAGCGTCAGCAGCAGGGCGGCCATCGAGAATGGCCCGATTCGCTCCAGCGCCGCTTCAAACGCCGCCTGGCCGCGGCGAAGCAGCGCCCGGCGCCAGAGCTGGGCAAGAATGACCGGAATCACGATGTACAGCCCGACGGACACCAAGAGCGTGTCCCAAGGCACGGTGATGGCCGATAGACCCAACAGCAGTCCAACCACGGGCGCGAACGCGAACACCATGATGGTGTCGTTCAGCGCCACCTGGGACAGCGTGAAAACCGGATCGCCGCCGGTCAACCGGCTCCAGACGAAAACCATGGCGGTACACGGCGCCGCGGCCAGGAGGATCAGGCCGGCGATGTAGCTATCCAATTGGTCGGCGGGCAACCACGGGGAAAAGATCTGGCGGATGAAAAGCCACCCCAGAAAGGCCATCGAAAAGGGCTTGACGGCCCAATTGATGAACAGCGTCACGCCGATGCCGCGCCAATGCTGCTTGACCTGGCCCAGTGCGCCGAAGTCCACCTTGAGCAGCATCGGAATGATCATCACCCAGATCAGGACCCCAACCGGCAGGTTGACCTGGGCGACCTCCAGGCGGCCAATCGCCTGGAACAACGCCGGCATAAACTGCCCAAGCGTCACCCCCAGGACGATGCAGAGGAAGACCCACAACGTGAGGTAGCGCTCGAAAACACTCATCCCGGGGCGCTCGCGCGGGGCCGGCGCCGCCTGCGTACTGGACGACATCGGTTTACTCCCGGGACTGGCCAATGCCGCGCAGCTCGGTCTGCAGCGACATGGCATCGAGGCGGTCAAGCGGCAAGGACAAGAACAGTTCGATACGGCGCTTGAGCATTCGCGCAGCTTCGTGGAAGGCCTTGAGGCGTTCTTCCTCGCTGCCCTCATGCGCCGCCGGATCCGCCACGCCCCAATGCGCAGTCATCGGATGCCCCGGCCATACCGGGCAGACTTCACCCGCCGCGTTGTCGCACACCGTGATGATGAAGTCCATCCTGGGGGCATCCGGGGTGGCGAACTCGTCCCAACTCTTGCTCCGGTACCCATCCGCGGGCAACGAATAGGATTTGAGGGTGGCGAGAGCTAGAGGGTGGACCTCGCCCTTGGGAGTGCTACCAGCCGAGTACGCCTGAAACCGGCCAGCGCCCAAACCCTTAAGCAGCCCTTCGGCCAGGATTGAACGCGCGGAATTGCCTGTGCATAGAAAGAGCACATTGAAAGGGGAGTGCGACATGAGATTTCCTAGCAGCAACGGGTAGTGGAGTTTGCTTGTGGTGTACAGCAACCGGTGGGCGCCGCAGCTTTGATCGACGGCGAATCGCAGTCGGGCGCCGCCACCTGATCGACATGAGCGCTGTGCGCCTCGCCATAGACGGGGATGGAGCCCAGCGTGTGGAAGTGCTCCCAGGCCAATCCTTGTGGATCGGTGACCCAGTATTTCTCGCTGCGGGCATAGCAGCAGGACGTTTCTCCCTGATCATCCAGAACCAGGCTCGCAGCCTGCGCCCGGGATTTCAATGCATCCAGTTCCTCGGCGCTGTCGGCCTGAATCCCGAAGTGATCAACGCCCAGGCCGGCGCCACGGGTCGATACGGCGAAGTTCACAGGAGGATCATCCAGCATCCACTTTGCGTAGTCGGATTCGACGCGGGCTGGCTCAAGGGCGAAAAGCCGGGAATAGAAACCAATGTTCCTGGCCAGGTCATCGACATGTAGATGGACGTGGAAGCGCTTCATGGAGAACTCCTGATTAGCAGGTCGTGCAGGCCGCGGGACCGGAAGCCTCGCAGGGCGCTCCCTGGCAACAATGCTCGGTGAGATAGCCGAGCAAGCCATTCATCTTCGAGAAATCGGCGCGGTAGATCAGATTGCGCCCCTGTTGCTCGACGCTGACCAGGCCCGCATGCGCCAGCTCCTTCAGGTGAAAGGAAAGCGTGTTGCGCGCGACTCCGAGCTGGTCCGCCAGGACGCTAGGCATGAGTCCTGGCAACCCGGCCACCACGAGCGCGCGGAAAGTCCGCAGTCGTTGGGGATGGGCGAGAGCGCCGAGCGCTGAGATGGCTTGATCTTCGTTCATGATTCAATCATACAACGATTGTTGAATTATTGGCCAATGGAGAACTGCCGCGGATAGAGCGCGAAGCTCATATCACTTACTTTACATAATATACATTATGCGTATTACGGATAGATCAGGCAGAGTTGCCCATAGCCGCTGGCGGACAGCTTGGCATCCTTCGCCACAATCCCGAGCTGACGGTCCAGGAATCGCTCTGCCGGCGGCTTGCAAGACTAAACCTTGCGCCACATCCGGGACTCCTCTAAAACGTATCCGTATCATCACCAGCGAGGCGATCTTGCAAGTTTCAACCCTGCGCCATTTCCGCCTGTACCTGCCGCTGATACTCCTCGCGTTGATCCTGGGTTTCCCTCCGGCCTCGTCTGCAGCGCTACCCAGCCTGACCGGATCGACTGCCAGCAAGCCCGTCGACCGCACGGAGCTGAACCAATCGCTGGACCAGGTCATCCAGACGCTGGAAAACGACAAGCAACGCGCAGACCTCCTGGGCCAGTTGAAGCAACTGCGCGACGCCACCAAGCCAGGTGCGACGAACGAAAAAGACGGCATTCTCGCCCTCATCCGCGACACCGCCGAAAGCCTGGAAAGACGCCTGGACGGCCCCGAAGGCGCCTTGACCCGCTGGGGCATGCTGTACCGGCAGGCACGAGCCGAACTCGCAACCGGTTTGCCCGCATGGCGCGAGTGGCCCACGCTGATAGCCGATTTCCTGATGGTCCTGGCGATCTGGGCCGGTCTGGCCCTGGCGCTGCGCTGGATAGGCCGGCGCCTCGAGCGCCGTCGGGCGCCGGCGGACGCGGCGCGCGGCCGTCCGAAGACCCGCCAGCTGCTCTGGCAGGCGGCGCGGCAGTTGGCGCCCTGGGCCATCGCCTTCGTGATCATGCTCTCTCTTTCCGTCCTGACGCCGGACTCCGTGGGCCGGCTCGGGGCCTTGGTGCTCGCCTACGTGTTGCTCGTCGGCGCCTTGTTTTCATCCCTCTGCCTGATCGCCCTGACCCTGCTGGACGGCCCGCACCGCGGCCAGGCGCTCGACATCCTGCAGCGGCGCGCGGCCTTGCCACTCTGGCTGATAGGCAGCTTGGCCGCCCTGGGCGACGCCTTGCACGATCCTGAGATAACCGGCGTGTTCGGACCGGGCATCGCGCAATTCGCCGGCCTGTTGGCCAACGTGGCCGCCGCGACGCTGAGCGCGCTGTTCATCCTGCGGTTCCGCCGGCCCGTCACGCACCTGATCCGCAATCAGCCCAGAGATCGTCGCGTCAAGCGCCAGGGGCTGCACAAACTGTTGCGGCTGGTCGGTCCGCTGTGGTTCATCCCATTCCTCATCCTGGTCGGCATCTCGCTGGTCACCACCCTCGCCACCGCCGACGACAGCGATCAGGTGATACGCCGCGCCCTGCTCTGCGCGCTGGTGGCCATCGCGGGCATGGCCGCAAGCGCCATCATCCGCCGCGCCTACCTGAATTCCAGCCGCGCCGCCAACCGGCGCACTGCCTACCTGGGACAGTTCAGATACTTCGGCTACACCGTGCTCTGGGTCGCCAACCTGCTGGTGTTCCTGGAAATCGGCCTGCGCGTGCTGGGCCTGTCGCTGATCGGGCTCATGGAAACCAGCGGATCGGCGATCGGCCCCAGGGTCGCGAGCTTCGTCGGCACCCTTCTGGTGGCCTGGCTGATCTGGATACTCACGGACACCGCGCTGCAGCACGCCCTGGGCGCAAGCGGGAAGAACCGGGCCAATGTCCGCGCGCTGACCATGCTGCCGCTGATTCGCAATATCCTGTTCGCCACGATTTTCGTGATTGCAGTGATCGTCGCGCTGGCCAACATGGGCATGAACGTCACGCCGCTGCTGGCTGGCGCCGGTGTCATCGGCCTGGCCATCGGCTTCGGCGCGCAATCGCTGGTGGCCGACCTTATCACGGGCTTGTTCATCATCATCGAGAACTCCCTTTCCATCGATGACTACGTGGACGTGGGCAATCACCTTGGGTTTGTCGAGGGGCTGACCATTCGCACCGTGCGCTTGAGAGACCTGGATGGCGTGGTGCACACAATTCCGTTCAGCGAGATCAAGACCATCAAGAACTACTCGCGCGAGTTCGGCTACGCCATGTTCCGCTGGCCGGTGCCGGCCACCATGCCGATCGACGACGCCGAGGCGCTGATCCGCGAGGTGGCCATGGAGCTGCGCACCGATCCGGCGATCTATCCCTTCCTGTGGTCTCCGATAGAACAGCAAGGAGTCGAAAGCTTCGACAACGGCCAGGCCATCCTGCGCTTCCGCTTCAAGACGGCGCCGCTGCGGCAATGGGAAGTCCAGCGCGCCTTCAACCTGCGCCTGCGGCGCCGGCTGGATCAGGCCGGACTGGAACCGTCCATGCCGCGCATGAACGTGCAGCTGTCCAGGGCGCGTCCGCCCAAGCGCTCGGCCGAGGCTTCGGACCAGAGCGCGTGATGCCCTTCCCTCACCTCCCTGCGTCGACGCGCTGCTTGAGCCGGACGCTAGCTCCCGCTTCATAGCCCGGCCATGGCGCGAAGACCTCGCGATAATGCCGGCCGAACAACACCGAGGTCGGACACCTGTAATCCGCCGCGTCGCCTTCCAACCGAACCAGCAAGCTATCGCCCACGCACTCCAACCCTGCCTCGGCCGCTTCGGGCCTGACGCGGCGGGTCATCGCGGGATCACGAAAGAAGTACGCATGGTCCAGGACGGCCAGGCAAACGTACAGACCCGCCACCGCCGTCAACCACAAGACTCCTGTCCTGAGAGCCGCCACGCCACGCACGCGTTCCGCGCGCGCCTGCAACGGCTTCGCAGCGACCAGGAGCGCCATGCTCAGCAATCCGGAGGCGAAATAGGCGGCGGGAGACCAGTTCCGCGTCTCCACATACGGCCCATTCCAGGTCGCAGGACCCATGACCTCAGTTCCCAATAGCAGCCCCGCCAGTGCCGCGCAGCCCGCCGTCGCGTGCCCGGCGCCCCGTAGCGCCGAACGGCCGTCCAACGGTCCGGCTGCGTAACGCAGCGCGGCAGCGATGTTGGCGTAGATCAGCAAGTAGCTGGCGGATAGAAACAGCATCGTCGTCACAGAGAATCCAGGAACCACCTTTCATGATTGCGGCCCGCCGCCAGGACCGGCCGCCGCAAGATGGCCGCCCTACTTTCCGGCCACCTCATCACCGCGCCAGCCGCCGCCCAGCGCGCGAAACAACGAGGCCAGGGCGATCTGGCGCTCGGTACGCACTTCGATCAGCGCGATCTGGTTGGCGAAGTCGCTGCGCTGCGCATCCAGGTAGCGCAGATAGTTGTCCACGCCGCCGCGATAGCGCGCCTCGGACAGGCGCAGCGCGGCCTGGCTGCTGTCGGTCTGCGCGCGCAGCGCGTCCTCCTGCCTGCGCAAGGTGTCGGTCGCGGCCAGCCCGTCCATGACCTCGCGGAACGCGGTCTGGATGGACTGTTCGTATTCGGCCACCGCCGCTTCCTTGCGGACCCGGGCCAAATCCAGGTTGGCCTGGTTGCGGCCGCCGTCGAAGATGGGCAGCGTGATTTGTGGCGCGAAGGACCAGGCCCGCTGGCCACCCGAAAACAGATCCGACAGATCAGAACTGGCGCTACCGAACATGCCGGTCAAGGAAATCCGGGGGAAAAATGCCGCGCGCGCGGCACCTATGTCGGCGTTACGTGCCTGCAAGCGATGCTCGGCGGCGAGGATGTCCGGCCGGTTGGTCAGCAGCTCGGACGGCACACCCGCACGCAGTTGCTGCACCAGCATGGGCGCGGCGCCGTCGTTGGGAGCCAGGTACGGACTCATGTCGCTGATTCCTGCCAACAGCGTCAGCGCATTGGTCGACTGCCGGTACTGCCGCTCCATGCGCGCCAGATCGGCGCGCGCCTGGTCCGCCAGGCCCTTCGCCTGCTCATAATCCAGGGCGCTACCAACGCCTTCGGCGCGGCGCCGGGCGATCAGTTGCAAGGACTGCTCACGCGATGCCAGCGTCCGCTCGGTATGCAGGCCGCGCTGGCGCGCGCCTTCGCGTGTCAGGTAGGCCTCTATCACTTCCGCGATCAGGCTGATGCGGGCGCTGTGGGCGCCGTTCTCGGTGGCCAGATACTCTTGCAGCGCCGTCTCCGACAGGCTGCGCACGCGGCCGAACAGGTCCAGCTCGAAAGCCGTGACGCCCACGCCGGCGCGCCATTCGCTCTGCACGCCGGACGTGCCATTGGTATTCAGATCCGCTGGATTATGCTGACGCGAGCCGCTGGCCTGGGCGCCGATGGACGGCGGCTGCTCGGACCGCTGCACGCGGTACATCGCGCGCGCCGCCTCGACGTTGAGCAAGGCGCGCCGCAAGTCCCGGTTATTGGCCAGCGCAGTTTCGATCAGTCCACGCAGCGTAGGGTCGGTCACGAAGCCGCGCCAGTCCAGGGTGGCGGCGGCCGAGCCCGTTTCGGACGCGAAGTCCGCCTGGCCTTCGGCGCCCCACTGTTGGGCGACGGGGGACGCGGGGCGCTCATAAGTCGGCGCCAGCGCGCAGCCCGACAGTATTGCCACGACGGCGGCGGCCGCGGCCAGCGGCTTGAACCGCATGAGGGTAAGGCTCATCGCTTTCACTTTTCACCTGCTTGGTTGGTCGCCAATTGGCCAGGCGCGGGCTGCGCCTTGCGGCGCTTGAACACGGATAGCGTCCAGACGAAGAACACGGGTACGAACAGCACGCCCAGGATGGTGGCGCTGAGCATGCCGCCCAGCACACCCGTGCCGATGGCGCGCTGGCTGGTGGCGCCCGCTCCCGTTGCGATGACCAGCGGCACCACGCCCAGGATGAAGGCGACCGAGGTCATCACGATGGGACGGAACCGCAGCCGCGCGGCCTCGATCGCGGCCTCCTTGAGCGAGCGGCCTTGCTCATGCAGGTCCTTGGCGAACTCGATGATCAGGATCGCGTTCTTGGCCGCCAGCCCGATGATGGTCACCAGCCCCACCTTGAAATACACGTCGTTGGGCAAGCCGGCCACGATCACCGCCGCCACCGCGCCCAGCGCGCCTACCGGCACGATCAGCAGCACCGACGCGGGGATCTTCCAGCTTTCGTACAGCGCGACCAGCACCAGGAACACCACCAGCAGCGCCAGCGCCAGCAGCATGGGGGCTTGCGAACCCGTGGCTTTTTCCTGGAACGACAGGCCGGTCCACTCGAAGCCGATGCCGGCAGGCAATTCCGAGATCAGGCGTTCGACTTCCTTCATCGCCTCGCCCGTGCTGCCGCCCGGCGCGGCATCGCCGATCAGCTTGATGCTGGGGTAGCCGTTGTAGCGGATCAACTGGACCGGGCCGTGCTTCCAGCCGATCTCGCTGAAGGACTCCAGCGGCACCAGTTCGCCTGCACGGTTGAGGACGTTGAGCTTGGCCACCGATTCCGGCGTATCGCGGCTTTCGGGCTGGGCCTGCACGATGACGCGCTGCATGCGGCCCTGGTTGGGAAACTCGTTGACCAGCGCCGAGCCGAACGCGGTGGATAGCGCCGAGTTGATGGCGTCGAACGACACGCCCAGGGCCTCGGCCTTGCTGCGGTCGATGCGCAGGTCCAGCTCGGGCGCGTCGGATAGGCCCTCGATCAGGATGTAGGAGAAGACCTTGGGATTCTCGTACACCTTTTTCATCAGGGTCTCAGTCGCCGACAGCAAGGCTTCCCGGCCCAGGCCCGCACGGTCTTGCAAGCGCAGCGCAAAGCCCGAGGAATTGCCCATGCCTTCCACCGACGGCGGCACCACCGAAAACAGCACGCCGTCGGGAACGCCCGCGAGGGCCTGGTTGGCCTGGTCCGCCTCGGCCATGGCCGACTCGCTCTTGCCGCGCTGGGCCCAATCCTTGAACATCACGAAGCCCAGGCCCGCGTTCTGGCCCTGGCCGGAAAAGCTGAAGCCTTGCAGTGTCAGCACGTCCGATACCGCCGGGCGTGTGTCCAGGTAGCCTTCCAGCTGCTGGGTCGTTTCCAGCGTGCGCGACAGCGTGGCGCCCGGCGGCAACTGCACGTCCGTGTTCATATAGCCCTGGTCTTCGGTCGGCAGGAAGGCCGACGGCAGGCTCGTATAGACGTAGCCCAGCGCACCCACCAGGACGACATACAGCACCATCATGCGGCCGGTGCGGGCCAGCAGGCGGGCATTGGTGGCCGAATAGCGCTCGGTCATGCGCGCGAACACGCGGTTGAACCAGCCGAAGAAGCCCTTCTTCTCGTGGTGCCCTTTCTCGATCGGCTTGAGCAACAGGATGCTGAGCGCCGGCGTCAGGGTCAGTGCCAGGAAGCCCGAGAACAGGATGGACACCGCCAGCGACACCGAGAATTGGCGGTAGATCACGCCAACGGAGCCCGTCATGAAGGCCAGCGGCAGGAACACCGCCGCCAGCACCAGCGTAATGCCCACGATCGCGCCGCTGATCTGCCCCATGGCCTTGATGGTCGCCTCCTTCGGCGACAAGCCCTCGTCGGCCATCAGCCGTTCAACGTTCTCGACCACCACGATGGCATCGTCCACCAGGATGCCGATCGCCAGCACCATGCCGAACATGGTCATCATGTTGACGGAGAAGCCCAGCGGCAGCATCACCGCCAGGGTTCCCAGCAGGCAGATGGGCACGACGATGGTCGGGATCAGGGTGTAGCGGAAGTTCTGCAGGAACAACAGCATTACCAGGAACACCAGGACCACGGCCTCGGCCAGGGTCATCAACACCTTGGAGATGGCCACCTCGACGAAGATCGAGGTGTCGAACGGCACGCTGTACTCAATGTCGCTGGGGAAATTCTTGGACAGCTCGGCCAGGCGCGACTTGATGCCCTTGGCGGTTTCCAGCGCATTGGCGCCGGGCGCGAGCTGCACGCCCATGGCCGCCGCCGGTTGGCCGTTCAGACGGCTGGACAGGCGGTAGTCCTGGCGTCCCAGCTCGATGCGGGCGACGTCGCCCAGCCGCACCGTGGAACCGTCCGGATTGGCGCGCAGCACGATGCCTTCGAACTCCGGGATGCTCGTGAGCTGGCCCTGGACCATGATGCTCGCGGTGATTTCCTGCGTCGCCGGACTGGGCTGTTCACCCGTGGAGCCGCCCGAGACCTGGACGTTCTGCGCGGCGATGGCCTTGTTGACCTCATCTACCGACAAGCCGTAGCCGACCAGCTTGGCCGGATCGATCCAGATGCGCAGCGCCCGTTCGGCCGCGAACATCTGTACCCGGCCCACGCCGGGCACGCGCCGGATTTCGTTGTTGATGTTGCGGGCGGCGTAGTCCGCGAGGCCCACCTGGTCCTTGCCGGCGTCCTTGTACGTCAGCGCGTAGATCAGCAAGAAGCTGGAACTGGCCTGCTCGAGCTGCAGGCCCTGCTGGATGACCGCCTGGGGCAGGCGCGACTCCACCCGCTTGATGCGGTTCTGCACGTCCACCTGCGCCAGGTCGGGGTTGGTGCCCGGCTCGAAAGTCACCGTGGTTTCCGCCACGCCCGAGCTGTTGCTCTGCGACTCGTAGTACAGCAGGCCCTTGGCGCCGTTGAGCTCTTCCTCGATCAGGCTGATGACGGTGTTATTGATGACTTCGGCGGATGCGCCCGGATAGGTCGCCTTGATGATCACCTGTGGCGGCGCAACGCTGGGGTATTGGGCCACCGGCAGCGCAAAGATGGCAAGCAGGCCCGCCAGGGAAATGAAGATCGCGATGACCAACGCGAAGTTGGGCCGCTGGATGAAGAAGTTCGGCATGATGTGATCCGTCCGGGCTCAAGGTTGTTTGACGGTCACGGGCGTGCCGGCGGGGATCTTGGCGGCGCCGTCCACGATGACCTTGTCGCCCGCCGCCAACCCCTGCGTAATCTGCCACTCCATACCCTGCATCGCGCCGGTCTGCACCGCGCGCTCCTCTGCCTGGCCCTCGGCCGACACCAGCAACAACTTGGCCTGGCCGTCGGCGCCGCGCATCACGGCGCGCTGGGGCACAAAGATCGCGTTCTGGTCCCTGCCCTGCTCCGCGCTGACGCGCACGTACATGCCCGGCAGCAGCAATCCGTCGGGATTGCTGAACTCGCCGCGCAGCAACACCTGGCCCGTGCCCGGATCCACGGAGACGTCGGAGAACAGGAGCTTGCCCTGGGCCGTGTAGTTCGTGCCGTCGACGCGCACGCTCACCGCCGATTCGCCCTGCCCGCCCGCCTGCATCTGGCCGCCCGCGGCGGCCTCGCGCAGCTTGAGCACCGCATTCACGGGCTGCCGGAAGTCCGCATAGATGGGATCGATCTGCTGGATCAGCGCCATGGGCGTCGATTCGCCCTGCCCGACCAGGCTGCCTTCGGTCACCAGGCCGCGGCCGATGCGGCCCGAGATGGGTGCGCGCACGCTGGCGTAGCCCAGATCCAGCTGCGCGGTCTTGACGTCCGCCTGGGCCGACTGCTGATTGGCCTGCGCAGTCTGAAGCGCGGCCACGGCGTCGTCATATTCCTGGCGGCTGACGGCCTCGATCTTCACCAGCGGCTGGTAACGGCTGACCAGGGCCTGGGCCTGCTTGACCTGGGCCTGGGTGCGCGCCAGCGCTGCTCGTGCGCGCCCCAGCGCGGCATCCAACGGCGCCGGCTCGATCGTGAACAGCAGATCGCCCTCCTTGACTGTGGCCCCTTCCTCGAAGTGCCGCTTCTGGACGATGCCCGCCACCCGGGCGCGCACTTCGGCCACGCGCACGGGCGAAATCCGCCCGGGCAGGTCGACCATGATCGCCTGAGGCCGGGGAGCAATGACCAGCGGCGCCACTTCGATGGGCGGCACCTGCGCCGCTTGCGGTTCCGGCTTGCCGCACCCGGCGAGAACGGCGAGTAGGCATAGCGCCACGGCGCTGGCTCTGAATCGGGTCATGTAGTCCTCTGACATCCATTGCCGCCTCAGGCTGAGGCGATCTAGGACCCGATAGTACTTATTGGATTTAAATGAGTCAATATAGATTCATTAGAACTTGATTAGACTCTTTAGATCCGTAGTAGACTTTATGCGTGTGTTTTTCCCCACAACTGAATTCAAAAAGACTCATCAACATCGGTCGCCAGGAGAACTCCCATGTCTGAAGGCCTCGACGACAAACTCGCTCGCGCATTGGCCCTGTCCGTCTCGCAACAGCCCAGGGCGAACCTGCAGCAGCTGGCGCGCAGCGCCGGGATCAGCAAGGCCACGCTGTACCGGATATCGCCCACCCGCGAGGGGGTCATCGACCTGCTCATGGAACGGGCCACCCAACACCTGCAGGATGCGCTGGCCCGGGCGGACCTGGAGACGCCACCCCATGCGGCGGCGCTGCAGCGCCTGACCGAAGCGGTGGTCCAGGGCCGGGAGTACTACCTGTTCTGGAACCACGCCGAGTGGATCCGCGTGATCGATGCGCGAACCGAGGACGCCAACGTACCGATACCGTCGTTCTACGGGGAAGCGCTGGAGACCTTCTTCCTGAACGGCCAGAAGGCGGGCGTCTTCCGCATAGACGTGCCTTCACTGTGGCTGGTCAGGGCGTACGACTATCTGCTGTATGCGGCGATGGATGCCGCGCAGCGCGGGGAAATCGCGCCGCTAGGGATGGCGTCGATGGTGCAGAAGCTCTTTCTGGAAGGGGCGGCCAACCCGGCCGCCTAAGGCTCGAGTCTCGCGCTTTCCCGCCGCAATTCCGGCGGGTTCACTGCTGCGCGCCGGTAGCCTTGGCCACATACGCCGCCAACACCTCGATTTCCTTATCCGACAAGCTCGTATAAGCCGGCATCTGGCCGATGCCGTTGCGGATGGCCGTCTCCACGCGCGCCGCATCGGGCTTGAGCTCATCGAGCTTGGGGCCGATGGCGCCGCTGGACTGGGCGTCGTTCAGGGTATGGCATATCGCACAGGCTGGCGTCGCGCCGACGAACAAGGCGCGGCCCGCCTCCATGTCGGGGTCCGCTGCCAACACGCCGGCATGCAGGCAGGCGATCAATAATCCGGCGCCAAATGCTCGCTTCCTGGGTAACGCCAGCGCGGTTTCCCTCATGCCTTGGCCACCACGGCCACGGCATGATCGCGCCAACTGCTATTGATGTATCCGCCGGAATTCTGCGGACGTTCTTCTTCCTGCACCCGGCCTTCGGTATCGGTCGCGCGGCTGACGAGCACATGTTCGCCGGCCGTGAGTTCCACCGGCAATGCGAACTGGCGCCACGCATAACGCCCCAGATCCGGGCCGACCAGTTCCGCTTTCTGCCAGTTTTTGCCGCCGTCGATCGAAACCTCGACCAGCTTGATGCCGTTGGTGCCGCCAAAAGCCACGCCTTGCACCACGACGCGCCCGGCCTTCAAGGTGGAGGCGGCCGGATTGGGCGTATTGATCCACGACTTCACGCCCATGGCCCAGACCGAGGGTTGGCTGGGGTCTCCCTTTTGGCCCGGCGGCGCCAGGCGATAGCCGGTCTGCTGGATCGCGGCCGCGCTTTCCTTTTCGGTGAAGGCCAGTCGTTTGATGTATTTGACGCTGTTCACGCCCGTGTAGCCCGGCACGATCAGGCGCAAGGGACCGCCATGGGCCAGCGGGATCGGCTCGCCGTTCAGTTCCCACGCCAAGAGCGCATCCCGCATCGCTTCCTTGGGCACGGAACGTTCGACCATGACCATGTTCGGATCCAGGCCGTCAGGCAGCTTCTCGCCGCCGGTTCCGGTCATGAACACGGCCGCCGCCTCCATGCCGCCGCAGTGCTCGACCAGCACGCTGACCGGCAAGCCGCTCCAGATCACGCAACCGGCCGCGCCGACCTGCCAGGGCGTGCCGCTGGGCTTGTTCGGGAAATAGCCGCGGCCGTTGCCGGAACACTGCAAGACCATGGCTAAAGTCTGCAAGCCCATGGTCTTCAATTGCCCCACGCTCAACGACATCGGTTTGGCCACTCCGGCGATTTCGACGACCCATGCGTCCCGGTCGGCGACGATGGACTCGTCAGGCGGCGGCAGATTGTTGCGCACGTAGAGTTGGCGCAGCGGCGTGACCACCCCGTTGCCGAATGCCTCGCGCCGCGTCTCTATGGTGTTGGCGCTGTGCACGATCATCGCATCGGGTTGCTTCCAGGCCGCATAAGCCGGCAGCGGCTTGGCGGCAGATGCCGGCGCCGGTGCGGCAGCCGCGGCTGGCGCGGCTTTCTGCTCGGCGGCCAATGCCGCGCGTCCCAGGCCTGCTGCGGCCAGGGCGCTGGCGCCGCCAGCCAACAGGCGCCGTCGCGCCGCGCTCTCGATCAGGGATGAACGCATTGCAGTCTCCTCGTTGGGGTCCGGAATCGTTGGTGTTCCAGAACCCTGCCGGTCTGCTACGACGTGGCTGTTTACCCCGCACGCACGTGTCCCAGGCCGCCAATAGTTATGACTGCGATGTTGGTTGAGCGATCTTTTCGTGTCAATTAGTTATTTGCAATACCCTGCCCTAGCCCGTTTGGATAGGCCAGCCGCCTACGCCTGCCGGACCAGGCGGTAGACCGAAGCCGGCGGCAGGTTCAGCGGCACAAACCTGACCTTGCTGGCCATCAAGCCGCAGGCCTCCAGCACGCTGGCGGATATCGGACAGCGCACCCCATAGGTGAAAAGGGCCATCGAGCCCTCTGCCGGCAGCGCGTCGAATACGGCGGCCAGCAGTTGCTGGTGATGCGCCTGGCTCATATTGCGCAACGGCAGGCCGCAGATGGCGGCGCCGATCCCATCCATTTCGGGATGGCGCTTGCGGCAGAGATCCTGCGCCGGCACCCGTAGCACCGCCGCCTCCGGAAACTGCGCCTGCAAGCTGCTGCTCATGGCCATGTCCTGTTCGACCAGCACCAGATTGGCCGGGTCCACGCCCCGGCGCAGCATTTCGCGGGTGAAGACGCCCGTGCCGCAGCCCAGTTCCAGGACTTTGCCCGCGCCGGGCGGAATGCAAGCGGTAATGGCCGCGGCCAACGCCGGGCCGGATGGCGCCACCGCGCCTATGGCCGCGGGATTGGACAGCAGCGCCCGGACGAACTGCGTGCGCTCCTGCAACCAGCCCATCGGCGAGCGGCTCGCAGGCTGGCGCGGAACAACGGTCTTGTAGGATTGCGTGGAATGCATGAGGCCTCAGTCTCCTGGATCGGGAATTCCGTACGACCCCGAAACCTTAACTGCGCCAGGCCCGCCGCGCCCGCAACCGTCGGTAAGCACCCTTGTCAATTCAGCCGCGCAAGGCATGCCCGCCGCGCCCATGCGCGACCGCAGGCGGAAAGTTCAGGTTGCATAACTCTCGCCTGCCTGCGTTTGCGCGCCGTTCGATCACCCAGGCCACGCTGATCGAACGGCGCTCCACGGGACGCCTGGCCTGAATCAGCGCTGAGCCGGCCGCAGATTCAGGGTGCCGGCCTTCTCGCTATCCACCTTGGCGCGGCTGAACGCCATGGGGAAGTACTCGCCGGTAGCCCAGTCCTTGAGCAGGTTCTGGTAGTACGGGCTGCGCGGGTCAGCGGATTGTCCCGGCACGTTCTGCATGCGCGAGTTGTCCCAGTCGGCCACGTCGATCACCTGGCGGTACGACGCGCCGCTGGTCTGGCGGAAGTCGCTGGCGCGGAACGTGGCGCGGTGCACGGTGTCGTTGTCGCCGCTGACCGGATAGCGCGGCGTGCCGTAGGCATTGGCCGTGGCCTCGGGCAACAGGCCGGCCAGGCTGTGCTCGAACTGGATGTGGTGCAGCTTGCCCCACTGCCATTGCGAGGAATCCGGTCCCAGCTTGGCGCGCAGTTTCTGCAGGCCGTCGTTCAGCGCCTGCAGCAGCAGCGCGTCGCGGCCCTGCTGCGGCTGCGCGCCGAAGGCGCTGTCCGGCGTGGCCAGCTTCTCCAGCGTTTTCGCGGTGGACAGATTGCCGAAGGCGGCGCGGCCGTTGGCGGGCACGTAGAGTTCAGTCACGCGCTTGACGACCTCGGGCAGCCAGAACTCGTAGACGGTCGCCGCGCGCGATTCCGTTCCCACGCGGGCATCCCAGTCCTTCAGCATGCTCAAGGCCTGCGACGTCGCGGGATCGGCCGAATTCAACGACTTCGCGTAGCCCGTCAGCGTGCGCGCCGGAATGGACAGGTTGTCGTACTGCAGCGCCTGCGAACTATGCACCGTCTGCCCCTTGCTGTCGGCCAGCACCTCGCGTATGCGCTGCACGCGGTAGGGTTCGGCCCAGGTGCGGGCCGACATGTCCTTATAGCGGTAATCGGCCGGCAGGTTGTATTCGTTGGCGGTGGCGATATAGCCTTCGGGCGGGTTGTAGGCGCGGGGCAGCGCGCTGCCGGGCAGCACGCCGCGCCATTCGAACTCGCCATTGCCCGGCACCGGCAGCATCCCGGACCAATCCGCGCGCGGGCGTATCGGCGCGATGCTGCCGCCAAACCAGCCGATGTTGCCGTCGACGTCGGCGTACACCATGTTCTCGCTGGGGGTGTAGTGCTTCTCCATGCCGGCGACGAACTCGTTCCAGTTCTGCGCCTGGTTCAGCCGCAGGCTGGCAAGATAGGCCGCGGTTCCGGGGAATTCCAGGTAGGCCGCGCGCAAGGCATAGGCCTTGCGCTTCACCGGATCCACGTAAATCACCGGGCCGTGGCGGGTGAACTTCAGCTGGCGCACCGCGGCGGACTGCCCGCGCACGGGGATCGACTCGTCCACCTGCCGCATCTTTTCCCAGCGGCCGTTGTAGCGATACTCGTCCGGTTTGGCGGGATTGGTATCGTAGACGTACAGGTCTTCCTCGTCGCCGAAGGCGAAGATCGTCAGTCCGAAAGCGATGCGGTCGTTGTGGCCCATGGACACGCCCGGCAGCGCCGGTTCACCGGCGCCGATCACGTTCCAGCCCGGCGCGTTCAGGTGCACCATGTAGCGCAGCGATGGCATGGTGATGGACCGGTGCGGATCGCCCGCGAGGATGGGCTTGCCGCTGGCCGTATGCTGCCCGGCCATGGTCCAGTTGTTGCTCTCGTAGCGGGTCGCCATGGGGTCGAACGCAGGATCCAGCGACGCCAGCAGGTTGGCGGACAATTCCTGCGCGAGCTTTTCGCGCTCCGCGGCCGCGAGCGGGCTGCGCGGGAAGTCGGCGGCGACGAATTTCTGGCCGTTGCGCGCCAGGTTGTAGTCCCCCAGGACCTTGCTGTCGACGTCGCGCACGTCCAGTCCGGCGGGCACCTGCAACGCCAGGGGCGGCTCGAAGGTGCTGAGTCCCTGCACGGCGTTCAGGCCCAGCGCCGCGACGCGTTGCGCCATCCGCACCTCTTCGCTGAGGTTGCGGGTCAGGCCGTAGATGCGGATGAGCGAGGTCTCGGGGCTCCAATAGCCGGGTTCGGTGCCGGTCAGCTTGAATTCCGGCGGCATCTGTTCGGGATTGGCCTTGACCCAATCAATGTAGGCGTTGATGCCCGCCGCGAAGGACGTGAGGATCGCCTTGCCCTGCGGATGGTAGCTGGCGAATTCGGCCTGCATATCGCCGCGGTACAGGAACAGGCGCGCGGCGCGGTCCTGCTCGACAAAGCGCGGGCCGAACTGTTCGGCCATCTTGCCCTCGCCCTGGCGGCGCCAGAGGTCGAGCTGCCAGAGGCGGTCGCGCGCCGCGTTGAAGCCTTGGGCGAAGAACAGGTCGTCCTGGTTCTGCGCGTAGATGTGGGACACCCCGTGGCGGTCGCGCACGATCTCCACGGGCTGGGACAGCCCCTTCATATCGACGGTTTCTTTTTTGCCTCCGGGCGACGCGCAGCCTGCCAGCACTGCCATGAGCCCGCTCGCCAGGAATGCCGCGGCCCTGCGATTGAACATACGCATTGACTCCTCCTCGGGTTTATTTGTCTTCTATCTGCCTGTCGGGCATCGAGGGTCATGCCGCCCAATGCGACAGTCAGGGCCGCTCCAGGCCCTTGCCATATGTACAACCAAATCGGCTTGCGGTGGAACGCTGTTTCATTTGATCAGCTTAGTCAGAATATGTAACCAGCGCCGACCCCTGCCGAGGTTCAGGTAGACGTAAACGCATGGGCAGAAAATGGACCGCATAGGAACTTGCAGGAGACATCATCATGTCTCGGAGACTATTGCTCGCCCTGCCCGTCCTGGCGCTGGCCTTGTACAGCGCCGCCGCGGCAGCGGCGCCGGCGCCCGATGTCCTGCTGGGCGCGTCCGTGCAACTGACCGGCCCCGTCGCCAACACCGGCCGCTACTACCGCGATGCCTACCAGATGGCGGTGGACCAGATCAACGCCGCGGGCGGCGTGAAGATCGGCGGCGAAACGCGCAAGCTGGCGCTCAAGATCTACGACAACCAGTCGGACGTCAATCTGAGCGTGCGGCAGTACACGCAACTCGTCACGCAGGACAAGGCAAATCTGTTGCTGGGTCCCTTCGCCAGTAATTTCGCGCTGGCCGACTCGGCGGTGTCGGAAAAGTACAAGGTGCCCATGGTCCAGGGCGGCGGCGCCTCGGATCAGATTTTCTCGCGCAAATTCAAGTACATCTTCGGCACGCTGGCGCCGGCCAGCAACTACTTCGGCAGCACCGTGGAAATGCTGAAGATGCTCAAGCCCGCGCCGGCCAGCGTGGCCTTGCTGTATGCGGATGACGCCTTCGACGTCTCGGTGGCCGAGGGCACCCGCCCGTTGCTGAAATCCGCGGGCCTGCCCATCGCCATGGACGAGCGCTACAGCACCAACGCCACCGACTTCAACTCGCTGCTGTCGCAGATCAAGAGCAAGAACGTGGATGCGGTGCTGGTGGCCGGACACGAAACCGAGATCCTGAATTTCGTGCGCCAGGCCAAGAGCCTGGCCGTCGCGCCCAAGATGTATTCCTTCACCGTGGGCGTGCCGTCGGAGGATTTCCGCAAGGCGCTGGGCCGCGACGCGGATTACGCCTTTGGCATGACGGCATGGCTGCCTTCGGCGGCCTTGAAGGACCGCTGGTTCGGCGACGCGGAGCAGTTCGCCCGCGCCTACAAGGCCAAGTTCGGCTATGACCCGGACTATCACGCGGCGTCCGGCGTGGCCGACGTCGAAGCGCTGGTCTACGCCATGGAAAGCGCCGGCAGCGCCAATCCGCAGAAGGTGCGCGACGCCTTGGCCAAGATCAGGTTCGACAGCCTGTACGGCCCGGTCGCCTTCAACGCCCAGGGGCAAATCGACCTGCCTCAGGTGGTGATCCAGGTGCAGGATGGCCGCTTGGCCGAGATCTACGGCGCCAAGGGCTTCATCACGCAGCCCAAGTATCCGATGCCAGCCTGGAACGCGCGCTAGGACCGGCGGGAGGACACGATGGATCTGCTCGCGCAAATCCTCGTCAACGGCATACTGCTCGGCGGGCTGTATGCCGTGATGGCGCAAGGCCTGGCGCTGGTCTGGGGGGTGCTGAACATCGTCAACCTGGCGCACGGCGCGTTCATCATGCTGGGCGCGTACGCGTCCTGGTATCTGTACAACGACGCGGGCGTCGATCCCTTCCTGGGCCTGCCCTTGACGGCGGCCGCGATGTTCCTGCTGGGCTACGCCTTGCAGCGCGGGTTGCTCAATCTGGTGGTGCGCGCGCCCATGTTCAACACCCTGCTCATCACCTTCGGCCTGGAGGTCGTGCTGACCTATCTGGCGCAGCTGGCGTTCTCGGCCGACTTCCGCACCATCAACCCGCCTTATGCCGGCGACAGCTATGCGCTGGGTCCCGTCACGCTGCCCATGGCGCGGCTGGCCGCCTTTGGCGTGGCGCTGGCCATCACGCTGGGCATGTGGCTGTTCCTGCTGCACAGCCGCCTGGGCCGCGCGATCCGCGCCACCGCGCAGAATCTGGTCGCCGCCAGGCTCTATGGCGTGGAGCCGCGCCACCTGTACGCGGTGACGTTCGGCCTGGGCCTGGCGTTGGCAGGCGCGGCCGGCGGCCTGTACGGCACGGTCTCGCAGATCAATCCCTACATCGGCGCCACGCTGACGGCGAAGTGCTTCGCCATTTCCATCATTGGCGGACTGGACAATCCGCTGGGCGTGATGGTGGGCGGCCTGTTCCTGGGCATCGTCGAATCGCTGACCACGCTGTACTTGGGACCGACCTACGCCGATGTGGCCAGCTTCGGCATCCTGGTGCTGGTGCTGCTGGTCAAGCCCAGCGGCCTGTTGGGCAGAGCGGCATGAAGACGCCGCGCGTGCTGCTGGCATTGCTGGCGCTGGCCGTGCTGGCAGGCGTGCCCTGGTATGGCTCCGACGTGCTGGTGCAGTTCGGCATCAACACGCTGTTGCTGGCGGTGCTGGCCCAGGGCTGGAACATCATCGGCGGATACGCCGGCTATGCGTCCTTCGGCAATTCCGTCTTCTATGGATTGGGCAGCTACGGCGTGGCCATCGCCATGGCGCAGTGGGAACTGCCATTCGCCGCGGGGCTGGCGCTGGGCGTCGTGCTGGCCCTGGTCTTCGCGGTGCTGCTGGGCATGCCGGTGCTGAGGCTGCGCGGCCATTACTTCGCCATCGCCACCTTGGCGCTGGCGCAGGTCATGACGGCCATCGTCTCCAACATCGGGCTGGCCGGGCAGAACATCGGACTGGTGCTGCCGCCGCTGAACAACGACCCGCTGTTCTACGAACTGGCCCTGGGCCTGCTGACGCTGGCCACGCTTACCGTCGCCTGGCTCACGCGCAGCCGCTTCGGCTTCGGCCTGATCGCGATCCGCGAAAACGAGGAAGGCGCGGCCGTCATGGGCGTGAACACGACGCTGTACAAGGTGACGGCGTTTGCCATCTCGGGGGTGTTCAGCGCCCTGGCCGGCGGCATCCATGCCTACTGGATCACCTTCCTCGATCCTGAAAGCGCCTTCGACATCAGCCTGAACGTGAAGATGATCATCATGGCCGTGTTCGGCGGCGCGGGCACCGTGCTCGGCCCGGTGGTGGGCGCTTTCTCGCTGTCGGCCATATCGGAACTGCTGTCCAGCGAGATCACCAGCGTGGCGGGGCTGTTCTACGGCGCGGTAATCGTCGCGGCGGTAGTGCTGATGCCGCGCGGACTGGCCGACCTGCTGCGGCGCGCGCGCAAGTCGGGCTGGCGCTATTTCACCGACAACATACGGGCGCACCGGCTATGAACCCGATCCTGGACGTGCGCAACGTGACCCGGAGCTTCGCCGGGCTGGTGGCCGTGAACCAGGTCAGCTTCACGCTGGCCGAGGGCGAGATCCTCGGCCTGATCGGTCCCAACGGCGCCGGCAAGACCACGCTGGTCAGCCTGATCAGCGGCACGCTGGCGCCGACCGCGGGCGAGATCCTGTTCCAGGACAAGCCGATCGACGCATTGCCGGCGTACAGGCGCGCCCGCCTGGGCATAGGCCGCACCTTCCAGATCATGCGGCCCTTCCCCGGCCTGTCGGTGCTGGACAATGTGGCGGTGGGCGCCTTGTTCGGGCATGGCGGCGGCCAGCCCAAGCTGGCGCTGGCGCGCGAGCAGGCGCGTGCCTGCCTGGATTTCGTTGGCCTGGGCCGCGCGGCCGGACAGCGCGCCGACGAGCTGGGCGGGCCGGGCCGCAAGCGGCTGGAACTGGCCAAGGCGCTGGCCATGCAGCCCAAGGTGCTGCTGTGCGACGAAGTCATGGCCGGGCTCAACCTGGTGGAGATCGACGAAGTCATCGAGGTCATCCGCAAGGTCCGCGCCAGCGGCATCAGCGTGCTGGTGATCGAACACGTCATCAAGGCGATCAAGAGCCTGTCGGACCGGCTGCTGGTGCTGCATCACGGCGAAAAGATCGCGGACGGCGCGCCCGACGAGGTGCTGGCCGACCCCGAGGTGGTGCAGGCCTATCTGGGCAAGAGGCGCGCATGAACGACGCCGCCGCCCCGCTGCTGAAGGTGGAAGGGCTGAGCGCCGACTATGGCGAGTTGCCGGTGCTGCAGGATATTGCGCTCGAGGTCCGCCGCGCCGAGATCGTGGCGCTGGTGGGCAGCAATGGCGCGGGCAAGACCACCCTGCTGCGGGCGCTGTCGCGGGTGCTGCCCTGCACCGGCAGCATCGTGATGGACGGCCGCCAGCTGTCGCGCGCCACGCCGGACGAGGCTTTCGCCAGCGGCATGGTGCAGGTGCCCGAGGGACGCCAGCTGTTCGACCGCATGACCGTGCAGGACAACCTGCTCATGGGCGCCTACCGCCGCCGCGGCAAGGCGGCCGTCGCGCGCGACCTGGACCGCGTCTACGGCTACTTTCCGCGGCTGTCCGAGCGCCGCCGCCAGCTCGCCGGCAGCATGTCCGGCGGTGAACAGCAGATGTGCGCCATGGCGCGCGCGCTGATGGCCGCGCCCGCGCTGATGATGATCGACGAAATGAGCCTGGGCCTGGCGCCGGTGGTGGTCGAGCAATTGATGGAGGTGTTGGCCGGCATCCGCCAGGAAGGCGTCACGGTGCTGCTGGTGGAGCAGGACATCCACCTTGCGCTGACGGGCGCCGACCGCGGCTATGTCATGGAAACCGGCCGCATCGCGCTTTCCGGTCCGGCGCAATCGCTGCTGTCCGATCCCAAGGTTCGGCAAGCCTATCTTGGAATCTGAACCGGTCCGCCGCGCCTCTTGCGCCGGCCTGCTTTCGAGCCTACATTGATTGTTGTCGCCCGCCGCCCGGCCCTTGCAAGCGCGCGGCGCGTATGGCGTCACTGGGTTGTTTTTCTGTCTTTTGTTCCTCCAAGGAGCGATGCGATGAAAGTGAAACACCTGTTAGGTCCTGTAGCGCTCGCGCTGTCGTTGCTGGTCGCCGCGCCGGTGACGGCGGCGCCTTCCGATCCAGCGCCCATCGTCACCGGGAAGCAATGGACGGAGTCCGACACAAATCTGAAGAAGGCCTACCTGCTGGGCATGGCGAACCTCATCCAAGTGGAGCAAGCCTATCAGCAGCGCCGCGCGCCGGCCGACAACCAGACGCTGATCCCGCGCTTTGCCAAGGGTTTACAGAGCCATACGCTCGATTCGGTGCGCGAACGGCTGGATAGCTGGTACGCCGCCAATCCGACCCGGATGGACCGCCCCGTGGTCGAAACGCTCTGGTTCGAAATCGTCGCGCCCGCGGCGCCGGCCACCCCCGCCGCTCCCGCCAAGCGCGCCCGCTAGGAGTCAGCCATGAAAGTCATCCGATCGATTGCCATAGGCCTCATGATGGGGTCGCTGGTTGCCTGCACCAACATGAGTTCCAAGCAGCAAGGCACGCTGTCGGGCGCGGCCATCGGCGCGGCCGCCGGCGCGGGCATTGCCGCCATCGCGGGCGGCAGCGGCTGGACCGGGGCCGCCATCGGCGCCGCCGCCGGCGGCATTGCCGGCAACATCTATGGCGACAAGCACTAAGCCTGCGCCCTTGCGCAATGGCCAGTCCCGGGCCGCGGCCCGGGACTGTCGCTACAGATTGCCGGTGGACTTGCCGATCCGCCAGTACACGCCCCCTCCCGTCATGCCGCCGTCGACCGGCAGGTCCGCGCCGGTGATGAACGAAGCCTCCGGTCCCAACAGGAACATCACCGCCGCCGCGATCTCGTCGGCATCCGCGCCGCGCGACAGCGGCGTGGCGTCGCGGTTGCCTTCATAGAACAGGCGCGCCCGGCCTGCGTCATGCACGGCATTGGGCTGCATGATCATGGGCGTTTCCACCAAACCCGGACATACCGTGTTGACGCGTATGCCGCGCCCGGCCAGCTCCAGCGACGCCGCCCGCGTCAGGCCGCGCAAGGCCCACTTGCTGGCGGTGTAGGCCGCGCTGAAGTAGCCGGTGAGTCCGGCCGTCGAAGATGTATTGACGATGGCCGCGCCCTGCGGCATCAGCGTGGCCAGGTTGCGGATGGCAAGGAACGGCCCGTCCAGATTGATGTCCAGCAGCCGCCGCCATTCCGCGTGCGTGGTCTCGGTCACGGTCTTGCGCAGGGTCACGCCGGCGTTGTTGACCAGACCGTAGAGCGGCACGCCCGCCTGCGAAATCTCGTCGGCCAACGCCAGCCAATCGGACTCGCGGGCCACGTCCGCCACCCGGATGCGCAGCCGCTCGGCATCCGCGCCCGCCGCCGCGCGCAATTCCGTCCAGGTCGCGTCGCCTTCGGGCAAGACGTCCAGCGCGTAGACGGTCGCGCCGGCCTGCAGCAAACGCAACGCCTCGGCCGCGCCCTGCCCTCTGGCCGCGCCCGTCACCACGGCCGCCTTGCCGTTCCACCACGACGCCAGATCTTTGCCGTCGCTCATGTCTTGGAGACTCCGCCGTCGACCATCAGCACGTGGCCGGTGACATAGGCAGATGCCTGCGAGGCCAGGTACAGCGCCGCGTCGGCGATCTCGGACGGCTGGCCCACGCGCCGCGCCGGCAGCCGCTCGACGTATTCGGCATAGGTGGCGGCGTCGGCGTGCATCCAGCTGCTCATCGGCGTTTCAATGAAACCGGGCGCGATGGCGTTGACGCGCAGCCCCTTGGGGCTCCACTCCAGCGCCAGGCATTGGGTCAGATGGGCCACGCCGGCCTTGGCCGCCGCGTAGTCGGCGCAATTCGGGCGCGGCTTGACGCCGGCATAGCTGGACAGGTTGATGATGGCGCCGCTGCCTTGCGCAATCATGTGCCGCGCGGCCGCCTGGGCGCCGAAGAACGTGCCTTTCAGGTTGATGTCCATGGTGCGTTGCCAGGCGGCTTCGTCCAGGTCCAGGGCGGGCATGCGCGCCATGAAGCCGGCATTGTTGACCCACACGTCCAGCGCGCCGTACCGCGCGGCCACCGCGTCGGCCAGCTCGCGCACCGCCTGCGCTTGCGTGACGTCCAGCTGGCGGCAATCCGCGTCCACGCCCGACAGCGCCTCAAGGTCCAGGTCGGTGGCGACCACGGTCGCGCCCTGCTGGCGGAACGCCGCCGCCATGGCGCGACCGATACCGCCCCCGGCGCCCGTGACGACCGCGATTTTCCCTGCCAGATCCGGATAGTTCATTTTGCTCATGTGATGATGGAAAGATTGAAGTTCAGTTGAACGCCGCGCGCTTGGCGGCCTTGTTGGCGGCATTGCCGGATTCATCGCCCGGCAACCGGATGTCGTTGAGGTCCATGCCCGCGGTTTCCTTGATGAGGAAGGCGCCGGCAAAGGCCATCAGCCCCAACGCCCCCACATAGGCCGTGTAGACCCATTCCAGCCCCTGGGCGCCCAGCCAGGCATTGATATAGGGCGCGGTGCCGCCGAAGATCGCGACCGACAGCGAAGAGATGAAGCCCACCCCCATGGCGCGCGCGCCGGTAGGCACCTGCTCGGCCACCACGGCCGGGAAGATCGCCGCCAGCAGCGCCCAGACCAGCAGCCCTATCAGTTGGCCCACGAACAGCGTCCAGGGCTGGTCGGTCACGATGTGCGACACCGGGAACACTGCCAGCGCCACGCCCAGGCCAAAGGCCATCACGATGGGCTTGCGACCGTAGCGGTCCGCCATCCAGCCGCAGACGGGCAGCCACAACAGGCACACCAGCTGCGCGATCAGGCTGGCCGTGTAGGCGCCCGCCGGATCCATGCCCTTGGTCGCGATGGCCGTGGCCGGCGCGAAGGTGACCCAGGTGTAGTAAGTGGCGTTGGACGCCGCGGCGATCATCACGATGTTGCGCGCAATCTTCAAGGCCTGGCGCGCCGACACCTTCTGCGCGCCGCCCTGCGCCGCGCTGTGTTCGAAGACCTCGCTTTCGCTCGCGCTGCGGCGCAGGAACAGCGCGTAGACGCCCAACAGCGCCCCCACGCCAAAGCCCACGCGCCAGCCCCAGGCTTCCATCGCGGGCTTGCCCAGCCAGGACGTCAGCAAGGCGGCCAGCGCGGTCGCGGCCATGACGCCGATGGTCACGCTGACGAACACCGAACTCGACCACAGTCCGCGCCGCGCCGGCGGCGCGATTTCGGCAACGTAGGTATAGGCCACGCCGGACTCGCCGCCATGCGCCAATCCCTGCATCAGGCGGCAAATGAAGAGCAATACCGAAGCCAGCACCCCGGCCTGCTCATAGGTGGGCAGCAGCGCGATCGCCAGGCTGGTCAAGGCCAGCAGGCACATGGTCAGGACCAGCGTGAACTTGCGGCCGTAGCGGTCGCCGATGCGGCCGAACAGCCAGCCGCCGATCGGCCGCGCCAGGAATCCCCCCGCGAACACGGCCAACGTGGCCAGCAGCGCCGAGCCGCGGTCGGACGGGTCGAACAGGTTCATGGCCAGATAGGCCGAGAACGTGCCGTACAGGGTCCAGTCGAACCATTCCAGGGCATTGCCCACCGCCGCCGCGCGCAGCGAAGCCTGGCGGCGTTGGCGGTCCTGTGTCTCCATCATTATTGTCGTCGTCATGTTCTTATCCGTGCTGGTCTTGGCCGAGGTGCCGCGCGAACCAGTTGGCCGCGGCGCTGCTGGTGCGTTCGAAATGTTCCGTGTAGACCGAGTAATGGCCGCCGGGCAGCAGCAGCAATTCCTTGGGCTGATGGGCCGCGTTGAAAGCGTCCTGCTGCAGATCGGCAGGCGTCAGGCCGTCGCCGGTGGCGACGATCATCAGGAGCGGCGTGGGCGCGATGCGCCGCACATACATGCCGGGCTCATAGGCGCGGGCCAGTTCCAGTGACCGCAGCGTGACTTCATTGACCCAGCTCGGGCAGCGGCGCGCTTCGCCCGTCATGTAGTTGTAGGAGTCCGGGCCCGGATACGCGACCGGCGCGTCGGGATCGGCATCGACCATGCGCAGCGTCGCCGGCGGCTGGCCCGCGTCGCGGGCCTCGCGGTCGGCTTCGAACGCGGCCTGCAGCGCCTGCGCCTTGTCGTAGCGCACGCGCCGTTGCGCCGCCGAGAACCCGCTGGTGGTGGGAACCTGGCTGACCACGCACTTGACGCGCCGGTCGATGGCGGCAACCGTCAGGGCATGGCCGCCGCTGTAGCTGCTGCCCCAGATGCCGATACGCTCGCGGTCCACTTCCGGACGCCGGCGCAGATAGGAAATCGCCGAGCGGAAGTCCTGGATCTGCCGCTGCGGATCGATCTCCTGGCGCGGCATGCCCTCGCTGCGGCCGAGATTGCGGAAGTCGAAGGTCAGCGCGGCCAGGCCGCGGGCCACCACCGCGGCCGCGTACTCTTCCAGGTCGCCTCCCGCGACCATGGACCAGCCGTGCGCGAGCGCGACCGCGCCCACCGGGCCGCTGGCCTGCTCGGGCCGGTAGAAGGTGCCGCGGACCAGATCTCCTTCGACCAGGAATTCAATCGGCTCTGCCGATCCTTTTAGGCCTGTTCGTTCTGGCACAGAGGAACTCATGCCTGTCTCCTTATCGCCCATCAATGGGCTAAGCTTGTGTGAACAGGTCGAATTCTGCCCATC
This sequence comes from Achromobacter sp. PD1, assembly GCF_048541815.1. Classification (NCBI taxonomy): domain Bacteria; kingdom Pseudomonadati; phylum Pseudomonadota; class Betaproteobacteria; order Burkholderiales; family Alcaligenaceae; genus Achromobacter; species Achromobacter sp. PD1. Next base: position 2,444,857 of record NZ_CP183349.1, on the reverse strand, counting down.
GGGCCTGGAGCGAACAAGCGCTATTATTCACGCCATCAATCGTTAATTCCGATTGATATAAGAATGACCACTACGCGCGCGCAATGCGCCCCGAAGCCATGGATCTACGCCAATTCGATTGTTTTCTGGCCGTCGCCGACAAGCTGCATTTCGGCCGCGCGGCGGAAGCGCTGCACATGAGCCAGTCCTCCGTATCGGAAGCGGTCAAGGCGCTGGAAAAGACGCTGGGCGCCCCCTTGTTCGAGCGCAGCAGCCGCCGGGTGGCGCTAACGCCGCTGGGCGTAACCCTGCAACTGGGCGCGGGACCCGCCGTGGTCATGCTGAAAGCCGCGCTGGACGACTGCAAGCGCCAGGCCGCGGGCAAGCCGCGCCATCTACGCATCGGTTTCCTGGGCGGCGGCTTCTACGAGCTATACCGTCCGCTGGTCTCGGAGTTCAAGGCGGCGCATCCCAACGTGGAACTGGAGTTCGTGGAACTGACCTATGTCACCCACTACGCGGCGGTCGCGGACGGCTCGGTCGACATCGCGTTCTGCCGTTTGCCGCTGGGCGCGGACGGCCTGTGCCATGGACCCATCGTGCTGCGGGACCAGCGCATGCTGTGCGTCCCGCTGGATCATCCGTTTGCCGCGGCGACCCTGCTGGACCCCGAGCTGCTGGCCGAGGAACGGCTGGTGCGCATGGTGCCGGGATCGGTCAACCAGGAATGGCAGGACTATCACTTTCCGCGCCATACGCCCAAGGGCAAGCCCATCGGCGACGGCCCGGTGGTGCGCACGATCCGCGAAGGCATTGCGGCGGTGAACACGCGCGAAGGGTTGCTGATGCTGACCAAGCGCGCCGCCAGCTACTACGCGACGCCCGAGATCGCCTTCGTGGAGATAGACCTGCCCGCCATGCCCTCGGCCCTGGTCAGGCGGGTGGACGACCACCGGCCCATCCTTCAGGACCTGGAAGCCTTGCTGCTACGCATCGCCGAGCGGCATGGCGTGGCGGCCTGATCCGGGCGGCTTGCGGCCGGATCAGGCCGCCGAGGCGCAAACGGATCAGCGCTGCGAATCCAGCACTTCGTTGTTCTTCACCACTTCCTGCGCCTTGGAGTAGCTTTCGATCAGCAGCTGGTAGGCCGGGAACACCTTGGTATAGACCTCGGCCCACTGCATGGCGTCTTCGCGGTTCCAGGTCTTCTGCAGCTCCGAGGCCACGGCGGCGGTGTCCATCGGCACCACGCCGGCCTGCACTACGCGCGCCAGCGTGATTTCCTGGGCCATCTTGGTGTACGTGCCGGAGGCGTCGATCACCGCGAACACCTTGTAGCCGTCGGCGACCGCGCTGATGGCGGGGAACGCCATGCACACGCTGGTGATGGTGCCGGCAATGATGAGCGTCTTGCGGCCGGTGGCCTTCACGGCGGCAACGAACTCGGGATTATCCCAGGCGTTGATCTCGCCCTTGCGCGCAATGTATTGCGCATGCGGAGCGTTGGCGTGGATCTCCGGAATCAGCGGACCGTTCGGGCCTTGCGGCACGGAAGCCGTGGTGATGACGGGCATCTTGGCCAGCGTGGCCATCGACGCCAAGGCGCCTGCGCGGGCGCGCAGTTCCGGCATGGGCATGTCGCCCACGGTCTGGAACAGGCCGCTCTGGTGGTCGATCAGCAGCATGACGGCGTCGTCGGCGTCGATGACAGGACGTTGGCCGTTGAAGTTGGCGGGTGCGGACATGGTGTACTCCTAATTTGGAAGGTCGACGGCTTGTGGCCGAATCAGAAGCCTTATGGCTGCACAAATATTAAAAATGGAACAAAATTAGCGGAAGACCCATTTTTTGCTTTCAGCGTTCTATTTTTTGAACCAAAAGGGATGCCATGCAGGATCTCAACGACCTCTTCTATTTCGTGCAGACCGTCGAGCACCAGGGCTTTGCACCCGCGGGACGCGCGCTCGGCATGCCCAAGTCCCGCCTCAGCCGCAGGCTGGCCCTGCTGGAAGAGCGCCTGGGCGTGCGGCTGATCCAGCGGTCCACCCGGCACTTCATGGTCACGGACATTGGCCAGACCTACTACGAGCGCTGCAAGGCCATGCTGGCCGAAGCGGAAGCTGCGCAGGAAGTGATAGACGCGGCCCAGGTCGAACCGCGCGGCGTGGTCAAGCTGACCTGCCCGATCGCCCTGCTGCATACCCATGTGGGCGGCATGCTTGCCGACTTCATGATCAAGTACCCGCGCGTGGTGATACAGCTGGAAGCCACCAACCGCCGCGTTGACGTGCTGGGCGAAGCCGTGGACGTGGCGATCCGCGTGCGGCCGCCTCCGCTGGAGGACAGCGAACTGGTCATGCGCGTGCTGTCGGATCGCGGCCAGAGCCTGGTGGCCAGCCCTGCCCTGACGGCCGAATGCGGCCAACCCACGACCCCGGACGACTTGGGCGCATGGCCCAGCCTGGCGCTAGGCTCGCCCAACCAAACCTATCGTCTGGAGCTATACAAGCAGGACGGGCAGCAAGCCACGGTTTCGCTGGCCCCCAGGATGATCACCACCGACATGATTGCGCTGCGCAACGCGGCGGTGGCCGGCGTGGGCGTGGTGCAGCTGCCGACCATGATGGTGCGGGACCAGTTGCAGGCGGGACAGCTGGTCCGGCTGCTGCCCGACTGGGCGCCGCGCCGCGAACTGATACACGCGGTGTTCCCATCCCGGCGCGGCCTGCTGTCGTCGGTCAGGGCCTTGGTGGATTATCTGGCGGAGCGCTTCGGGAAGTTGCAGGAGGACTAAGCCCCAGCGTTCCGTTTTCAGGACAGCCAGGACGAAAAATGGCGACTACCGACGCCATAGTCCTTACTTTATCTTGCCGCCTGGTTTCTTTTACCGCTGTCGACGCCCGCATGCGCCGGCTGCAGCCCAGGCAACTTGAACTTCCACAGATTCGCAATCCTTCCGCTGGCCGCGCTGGCATTCGGCGCCGCGCAGGCCGCCGAACCCGCGCTGCCGCCCATCGATCCCTGGCGTTATACCGAGGACTACAGCTACCTGGACGACCCCGCCAAACGCACCGGCGCCTGGGGCGAAGCCGGCAAGTGGATCCGGCTGGGCGACTCCTCCGCGCTGACCCTGGGCGCCGAGCTGCGCGCCCGCTATGAGCGCTACCGCAACAACGAATTCGGCGACGCGACCGTGCCCGACGAGGGCTACCAGCTCTACCGTTTCCTGCCCTATGCCGACCTGCGGCTGGGCCGGCAGGTGCGCGCCTTCGGCCAGTTGAATCTGACCCATGCCGAGCGCGACGCCGGCTCCATCGGACCGCCCGACGACACCGGCAGCGACGTGCTGCAGGCTTTCGTCGACATATCCCTTGCCGGCGATGCCGGAACCTGGACTGCGCGCGCGGGCCGCCAGGTCATGGCCTACGGCAGCGAACGGCTGATCTCGGCGCGCTACGGCCCCAACGTGTTGCGCTCGTTCGACGGCGGCGCGCTCAGCTGGGCAGGCCAGGGGCTGCGCCTGGACGGCTTCCTGGTGCGCCCGGTGCGCAACGATCCCGACGATTTCAGTGACCGCGCCGACCCGCAGCGCAGGCTCGGCGGCCTTTACGGCACCTGGTCCGCGCCCGGCGGCCTGGCCGACACCGGCCTGGATGCCTACCTGCTGTCCTTGTCCAGCGACTCGGCCAGCTACAACCAGGGCAGCGGCCCCGAAACCCGCAATGCGTTGGGCGCACGCTACTTCGGCAAGCGCGCCTCCTGGCGCTGGGACCTGGAAGCGGTCTACCAATACGGCAGCTTCGCCGGCGCGCCGGCGCGGGCCTGGTCGCTCGCCAGCGATGTGAGCTACACCTTCCGCGGCGCGCCGCTGCAGCCGCGCCTGGGGCTGAAGGCCAACATCATCAGCGGCGACCGCAATCCCGACGATTCCAAGCTCCAGACCTTTGCCGTCTTCTTCCCCAAGGGCAAGTACTTCGGCGAAGCGGGCCTGATCGGCCCTTCCAACCTCATCAATCTGCATCCTTCGCTCACGCTGGACCTGGGCTCCGGCTGGACGCTGGGCACCGCGGCGGTCTTCTATTGGCGTCAGAGCCTGCAGGACGGCGTGTACGGCGTGTCCGGCAATCTGCTGCGCCCGGCCGGCGCCAGCCGCGCGCGCTACATCGGCACGCAAGCCGACGTGGTGCTGGGCTGGGAAGTGTCGCGCCACCTGAGTTTCGAAGCGGCCTACTCGGTGTTCCGGCCTGGAAGCTTCATCCGCGATACCGGCCGCGCCGAAACCGTCCATTTTTTTGGCCTGGAAGCGCTATGGCGCTACTGAACATCCTTGACGACCGGAGACTACACATGAAAAGAACCACGGCGCTCGTCCTCGCATTGGCAGCCGCGCTGCCCTGCGCCGCCCACAGCCGCGACGCCGACCTGGTGCTGCGCAACGGGCAGATCATCACCATGGACCCCGCCGCGCCGCGCGCCACGGCACTCGCGATCCAGGGCGAACGCATCGTCGCGGTGGGCGGGGACGGCGATGTCGAACAACACGTCGGACCGGCCACGCGCCAATTGGATCTGCAAGGCCGCACGGTGATACCCGGCCTCATCGACACTCATATCCACGCCATCCGCGGCGGCCAGACCTATGCGTTCGAAACCTACTGGTATGACGCGCCCAGCCTGGCGGACGCGCTGGGCCGGCTGGCGCGCGACGCCGCGCAACGTCCGCGCGACCATTGGGTCGCGGTGGTCGGATCCTGGCATCCGCGGCAATTCCTCGAGCGCCGCGCGCCCACGCGCGCCGACCTGGACCAGGCGGTTCCCGGGCATCCCGCCTATGTCCAATACCTGTACGACTACGCCCTGCTCAACAGCCGCGGCATCGAAGCCCTGGGCCTGGACGCCCCGCAGCCGCCGGAACTGCACGGCATCACGGTCGAGCGCGACGCGCAAGGCCGCGCCACCGGCAGGCTACTGGGCGGCATCGGCCCGTTCAACGCGCTGTTCGCCCGCCTCAGCCATACCGCCGACCGTCCCGCCGGACTGCAAACCTTTCTGCGCGCCATGAACGCGCGCGGGTTGACCGGCTTCATCGATCCATCGGCCGGCGCCGCTGAAGCCTACGAGCCGCTCTACGCGCTGCGTGACCGCGGCGAACTCACCGTGCGTGCGGGCTACCGGATCTCGGCCCTGCGCGCAGGCGGCGAGGCACAATGGTTCCGCGACATCATGGCCTTCCGCCCGCCGCGCCATGACGACGGCAAACTCGCGTTCCTGGGATTGGGCGAAAACCTGGTGTCCGCCATGAACGACGGCGTGCGCATGGGACCGGGATTCAAGCCGCCGGCCGAAGCGCGCCAGGAACTCGCCCGCATCGCCCGCTACGCGGCCGAACGCCGCATCCCGCTGGAGATCCACGCCTACACCGACGATGCCGCCAGCGCGATTCTCGATGTGTTCGAGGAAGTCGGCCGCGACCACGACCTGCGTCCGCTGCGCTGGTCGATCGCGCACCTGAACACCGGCTCGCGCCGCACGCTGGAACGCATGTCGCGCCTGGGGCTGGCCTACACGGTGCAGATGGGTCCGTACTTCGAGGGCGAGGCGATACGCGCGGCCAATCCCAAGAGAACGGAGCAGCATTCGCCGCCAGTGCGCACGGCGCTGGACCTGGGCCTGCCGGTCGCGGGCGGCACCGATTCCACCCGCATCGGCGTGGCCGGGGTCTGGCAGGCGGTGGAGTACCACGTGCAGGGGCGCGCCATCGGCGCCACGGTGCTGCGCGAGCCCGGCGCCTTGCTCACGCGGGAGGAAGCGCTGGCGCTCTACACCCGCCAGGCCGCCTGGCTGGCGTTCGACGAAGACGACCGCGGTCAACTGAACGCTGGCAAGCTGGCCGACCTGGCAGTGCTGGACCAGCCCTACCTGACGATGCCGGCGGACCAGATCCACGCCATCAATTCGGTGCTCACGCTGCTGGGCGGCAAGCCGGTGCATGACGCCGGGGTGTTGCCGGCGCCGCCGGCCAAGGCGGTCCGATAAAGAAAACGGCCCCGCCCTGAGCGCGGGGCCGCGTCGCAATTCGCTCAGAACGAATGGCTGATCCCGACCTGGAAGCCCTTCGAATTCGCGCCCGGCACGCCCTCCGGCGCGACATCGCCGGTCACAAAGGCGGCGTTGCCCTCGTTGGCGCGCGAACTGGTGGCGCAGCAGCGCTGGCCCCACGCCAGACTGGACTGCTGAACCTGCCCCCGCAGGTTGCGGCATTTTGTCATCGTCCTGAGTTCCGAACGCAGAACGCAGCGTACGGTCGCCGCCACTTCCAAAAGACCCTGCGATCGGGCAGGCATGACCCGCCGCCGCCGGCCTCTCGGCATACACTGCTACGCGCCATGCCAGTCCCGGACCCCGCCATGCCGACGCTCAATCCATGATGTACCTACTGTGGTCGTTACCCGCCCTGGCCGTCATCGGCGCCATCGCCAGCGGACGCCTGACCACCACCGCCGCCGCCGTGCTGGGCCTGCTGGCTGCCGTGCCCATCGCCCTGTATGCGGCGCCAGCATCCTTCGGCGCCGGGCAGCTCGGGCTGGCGCTGGAACGCGGCCTCTGGATAGGCTGGATCATCACGCCGTACATTCTGGGCGGGCTGCTGTTCTGGAACATGGCGGCGCAAGGACGCGCGCCGCACGCGGCGGCGGACGGCGCCAAAGCCGCATTGGCCCATCCCCTGGCGCGCCGCCGGCTGCTGTTCTTTGCCTGTTTCCTGGTCGGCCCTTTCGCCGAATCGGCCACCGGTTTCGGCGTGGGCATGCTGGGTACGGTGCTGCTGATCCGGCCTTTGGATTTGAAGCCACGCGAAACCATGGTGTTCGCGCTGCTGAGCCAGACCCTGATCCCCTGGGGCGCCATGGGCAGCGGCACGCTGCTGGCTTCGGCCTACGCGCGCGTCCCGGCGTCGCAACTGGCGCTGTACGGCATGGTGCCGGTCGCCTTGCTGACGGTATTGTGGATGCTGCTGTATTGGCGCACCGCCAGGCGCGCGGGCTTGCGGGCCGAACCCGCGGAGCATGCGCGCGAAGCCGTCTGGATGATCGCGAGCCTGGGCGCCCTGAGCGCCGCGACGGCGCTGCTGGGACCGGAAACCGCGCTGCTGTCGGCCTACGGCCCGCTCATCGTGCTGCGCTTCCTGCTGGACCGCCGGCCGGACCGGCCCCGGATGATGGCGGCGGCGCGCAAGGCGCTGCCCTATATCCTGATGATTGCGTGGCTGGTGGCCACGCGCTTGCTGCCAGGCTTGAACGGGGGCCTGGCCGGACTGGCTGCGTTCAAGCCATTTCCGGACCTGCCCAGCTGGATGCCGCTGCTGCATGCCGGCAGCTGGCTGATCGCGGGCGCCGTGCTCATGGCCGCCTTCTGCCGCCAGCGCGGCCTGCTCGTGGCACAGGCGCGCGCGGCCTGGACCACGGGACGGCACGCGGTTTACTCCGTGTTCCTGTTCGCCATGATGGCCGAAGTCCTGGCCGGCGCCGGCATCTCGCAAGCGTATGCCGACGGCCTGTTCGCCGGCCTGCAGGACTGGACCCTATTGATCACGCCGCTGCTGGCCGGCGTGTTCGGCATCCTGGCCAACAGCGGCAATGCGCCCAACAGCCTGTTCATGCCCGCGCAGCTGTCGCTGGCCTTGAATGCGGGCCTGAGCGTGCCGGCCGCGGCAGCGCTGCTGCATGTGTCGGGCACGTCGATGGGAATTTTTTCACCCGTGCGAATGTCGATCGCGGCCGGCCTGGCGCACGGGCGCGGCGAAGAGCGCGGCGTGTATGTGCAGCTGTTGCCCTATGCGCTGGCGGCGTTCGGACTGCTGCTGTGCCTGGCGGTACTGGTGGTGCTGACCGGAGCCTGATCGCGATCCGCGACTCGCCCGCGATGTACGGTGCGCGCCGGCTTCAGGCGCGTGCGTACATCCGCAGGATTCCATGTCCGATCACGCCCTGGCTGAGCGCGTACTGGCTGAATGCGCCCAGCGGCATCGGCCTGCCATGGAAGTACCCTTGCGTGACCTGCGCCCCCAATGCGCACACCATGTCGTATTCCTCCTGGGTTTCGATGCCTTCGGCCACCACCGTCATGTCCAGCGACCGCGCCATCTCCACGGTGCAGGCCAGGACGTCCTGGGCGTGCCGATGGCGGCCCGCACGGGAGATCAGGTCGCGATCTATCTTCAGTTCGTCGAAAGGCGCGCACAGCAGCCGGTCGAGCGAGGAATCGCCGGTGCCGAAGTCGTCGATCGCGCAGCTGAAGCCGCGCAGGCGCAGTTGCGTGACGGCCCCCGCCAACGCCCCATTGGAACGGGCGCCTCCGTCCTCGGTGATCTCGATGACGATGCGGCTCGGATCCACGCCTGCGAACTCGGCGCGGTCGGCCACGTCCTGCGCCCAGCAGATGGAACTTGCAACGGTCGCCGGCACGTTGATGCTGATGACGCAATCGGGCCGGTTGCCGAGTTCGCGCAGCGCCTCGAAGGCGCGCGCCAGCATGTAGTCGGTCAGCGATCCGAGCAAGCCGGCTGACTCGAAAGCCGGCAGGAACGCGGCCGGAGGAATCATCGTGCCGTCGTCGGCGACCCAGCGGGCCAGCATTTCGGCGCCGCGCAGCTCGCCCGTCGAGGCGCAATGCTGCGGCTGGAAGTATGCGGTGATCTCGCGCTGCGCCAGGGCGCGGCGCAGGCGTTCGGCGTCCAGGCCGGCCAGCGCCACGCTGCTGCTCTGCGCCGCGGCGCGCAGCGTCGCCGCGCCATCGGCCAGCGCCGTCCGGGCCAGGGATTCGATCATTGCAATCAAGCAGGCCGCTTCCAGCGGCTTGCCAAGCGCGGCAATGATGGGCAGGCCGCGATTCCTGGCGTAGGCCGCCGCGGCCTGCAGGATCCGGGACGGATGGCTGCTGGCGATCGCGATGCCGCCGCAGCCGCCGGCCTCGGCCAGCGCGTCGATCATCTGCAGCCCGGTGCGGTCCGTCATGTCGAGGTCGACGATGACCAGATCCCACTGCCGCTGCTGGATCGCCGCCACGGCCGACGCGCCGTCGTGCGCCACCGCCACCTCGGGCACGCCGATCTTGCCCAGCATCCGCGTCAGCGCGGAGCGTTGGAGTTCGTCTTGATCGACAACCAGGGCGGATTTGAGCATGATGTTCCTCATGAACGGCGGGCCCATGGCGCTGCGGCAAGGCGCCTGCAGGCGGGAGGCCAGGCAGCGAACTGCCGACGAATTCATTGTTCCACCCGCGGCCGGGAACGGAAATCAGCCGAGTCCTATTTTCCGTTTTTGGCCTGATTGGCTCTATCATGGCGTCACCCATCCCGGCGGAGCCGAACCCAGCATGGCCGCGCACCCCCACGACGTCCAAGAGTCCGACACCGCCGGCCGGCCATCACGCAGCGCCATCAGCATCCTGAACCGCTACCAGCGCGCCCTGCTGTACGTGGGCGGCGCTGTGACCACCCTGGTGCTGCTGGCCGTCGCCGGCGTCATGGTGTTCTCGCAGGCCAGGGATTACGTCGCGGAACGCTACGCCGGCTTTGTGGTGCGCAAGGCGCTGCTGCAGACGGCGCTGGGCGTGCGCGAGGGAGCCTTCCGCATCGGTCTGTCCCACGAGGAATACGCCTGGCCCGGGCGCGCGTCGGAGGCCGCGCCCGAGCTGGTGCAAGCCTTCGCGCGGCAGCAAGGACGCATGGAGTTCCAGCGCAATCCCAACTTCCCGCCAGTGGTGGCCTTGGCCGACATCGAACCCGGCCGGCCCGCGGCGGCCTATCTGCCCTACCTGCACCTGACCGACGAGATCAGCTATTCGGCCGCGGCCTATGCCAAGGCGCTCTCGGTCAGCGGCTTCTTCTACAGCCCCGATCGCAGCTTCCTCGGCGTGGGTCCCATGTCCGAGACCGTGGACCCGCTCACGCTGGTGGGCGCGAAAGACGTCCCGGAACTGATCCGGACGATCGCCCCGGATCTGGGCGACCTGGACTCGCCCGAGGTCCGGCAACGCCTGATGGCGGCGGGCGGACCTCGCTGGCTGCCGCCGGCCATCGACCCGCTGACGCACAAGCTGTCCCTACGGCTGTACCAGGCAGCCAGCAGCGAGGGCCGGATATTCGCCATTTTCGTCGCGATCTACCCTGCCGATGCCCTGAACGCCTATCTGACGACAACGCGCTACGAAGAAGCGGCCCTGATCGTCGACAAGGATGGACGCCAGCTCCTGCCGACGGACATGGACGCGCAGGATCCGCAGCTCACCGCCCGGATCCTGGACGCGGCGCGCTCGGCTCCGTCCGCGCCGGCGGATCTGCGCTATCGCGATGGCCTCTTCATCCTGGGCGAACAGGTCTCGGAATCCGGCTGGAACCTGATCTATGCATTTTCCTGGCGCACCATCGTTGCCGACCTGTGGCCGCGGCTGGCGAGCTATGCGGTCGCGACGCTGCTGATGGTGGCGTTCGTCTGGGGCGTGCTGCTGTTGCTCGACCGCAAGGTCTTCAAGCCCGGCTATGCCCGCTCCCAACGCATCTTCGAAAGCGAAAACCTGAACCGCACCATGGTCGCCACCGCGCCCTCGGGGCTCGCCCTGCTGTCGCTGAACACCGGCGAAGTGCTGTTGCAGAACGAGGTCATGCAGGACTACGCCGCCAGCGGCGCGCCCGGCAGCCCGCCCCTGCATTCGCGCCTGCTCGCCCAGTATCACGACGCTTCGGAAGCGGCCGGCTGGCACGCCGGCCTGGAACTCGCCTACCCGCGCGCCGACGGCAGCCGCAGCGATCTGCTGGTAAGCGCGGTGCGCACCAAATATCAGGGCGTGGAGGTATTGCTCTGCAACTTCACCGACATCACCGCGCGCAAGCAGCTCGAGCAAAAACTGGAAGAGGCCCGCGTCGCGGCAGACACGGCGAACCAGGCAAAGTCCGCCTTCCTGGCCACCATGAGCCATGAGATCCGCACGCCGCTCAACGCCATCCTGGGCAATCTCGAACTGCTGGAACGCTCCGGCCTCTCGGCGCCGCAGAGCGAGCGCCTGCGCGCCGTCACCTCGTCCTCGGCGACCTTGCTGGACATCATCAACGACATCCTGGATTTCTCCAAGGTCGAGTCCGGCCAGATGAGCGTGGAGTCCATTCCGTTCGACTTGGCCGAGGTGGCCCGCCAGGTCATCGCCGTCTTCACGCCGGCCGCGCAGGCCAAGGGGCTGGAGCTGGACTGCAGCATTGACGACGGCCTGGCGCCGCGCTATCTGGGCGACCCGACGCGCATCCGCCAAATCATGTTCAACCTGGTCGGCAATGCCATCAAATTCACCTCCCGCGGCGATGTGCTCCTCGAGGTCTACCGCCAGGATGACAACGCCCCCGACACGCCGATCGTGATCGGCGTCAGCGACACCGGCATCGGCATGACGCCGGCGCAGCAGGCCACGCTGTTCCGGCCGTTCACCCAGGCGGATTCCTCCATCGCCCGGCGCTATGGCGGCACCGGGCTAGGCCTGGCGCTGTGCGGCCGGTTGGCGGCGCTGATGCGCGGCGGCATTGCCGTCACCAGCGCGCCACAGCAAGGCAGCACGTTCCTCGTGACCCTGCCCCTGCGCGCCGCGCCCGCTGAAGTCCAGGAAACCCCTGCCGCCGATGACGCCGCGGCCTGGCATCAGGACCAGCCCATCACCGCATGCATCCTGGTGGCGGACGACAATCCCGCCAATCGGGAACTGATGAAGATGCAGCTCGAAACGCTGGGCTACCAGACAGACCTCGCCGCGGACGGCAGCGCCGCCCTCGGACGCTACATGGAGCAAGCCTACGACCTGGTGATCACGGACGTGAACATGCCGGGCATGGACGGCTACGCCGTGGCTCGCTGCCTGCGCGCGCAGGGCGCGCAGGTGCCCATCATCGCCTACACCGCCCACGTCGGCGCGCAGGAACACCAGCAATGCCGCGATGCCGGCATTGACGCGGTGCTGGTCAAGCCGCTGCTGCTGGGCAAGCTGGACGCGGCGATCCGGCGCCTGCTGCGTCCAGGCGCAGCGCCTGCCGCTGGCCCGCGCGCCCGGGACGAAATCGCGCAAGGCCCGCTGCCCGCACGCGTGCATGAGGCCCTGGTCCTGTCATTGCGGCAATCGCTCGCGGCCATCCGCAAGGAACTCGCCGCGATCCGCGCCGGCAATGATTCCCAGGAGACCGAGGCGGGCGCGCATCTGCACTCCTTGCGCGGAGCCTGCGCCATGATTCACGAGACGGCGCTCGCCGACCTGTGCGCGCAAATGGAAGAGCTGGCTCGCAGCCGGCGCACCGAAGCCCTGGCCGACGCCCTGGATGCCTTCGAACCCCTGGCAGAGGCGGCGCTGACGCGGCGCAAACCCCGCGACCCGGAAAAATAGGCTTAGTCCTATCCCGAAGGGGCCCGCAATCGGACCTGGCTGCTTATCCGCCAGCGCGCGCGCCCATAAAGTCTGTGCTGCGCCGCCTCGACGCGCCTGGCGGCCACGCCAGCTTTGCTCCTACCCTGTTCCATGATGAAGCCACTCAATCTACGCGTCATGGTCGCCGACGACCATCCCGCCGTACGCGCCGGCGTGCAGCACACGCTGGCTACCAGCAGCACCGTATCCGTGATCGGCGCGGCCCGCGACTCCTCAGAACTGATGGAGATGCTGGGCCGGCATCCGTGCGAAGTCCTGATTTCCGACTATTCCATGCCGGGCGGGCGGTTCGGCGACGGCATCACGCTGTTCGGCTTGATCCGCCAGCGCTACCCCGCCCTGAAGATCGTGGTGCTGACCATGCTGGAAAGCCCGGGCATCGTGCATTCGCTCTTGAACCTCGGCATCCCCGCCGTCCTCAGCAAGTCCGATTCGCTGAATCATCTATTGCCGGCGATACACGGCGCCCACGCCAACGGCCGCTATCTTTCGCCGCGGATCTCCGAGCTGGCAAACGCCCTGGACCGCGGCGACTATGGCATCCACATGCTGACCCGGCGCGAGCTGGAAGTGGTGCGCCTGTTCGTGTCCGGCCTGACGATCAATGAAATCGCCGAGCGCCTGCACCGCAGCAAGAAGACCATCAGCACGCAGAAAGGCACAGCCATGCTCAAGCTGGGATTGGAGCGCGACATCGAACTGCTGCGTTACGGGATCGAATCGGGACTGATCAGCGCCAGCCCGTCCTCCGGCCCTGCCGGCGCAACCCAGGAAGCCGCGTCGGCGTAAGCCCATGCGCGCCCGGGCCTCAGCCCGGCGTGCCTGAATCCTGCTGTTGCCCCGCCGGCGCGGATTCCTCGGCCAGCGTGGCGGTCAGGCCGTTCTCCATTGCATACCGGAACAGGTCGACCTCGCGCTCGATGCCGAGCTTTTCCATGGCCTTGGCTTTCTGGGTGCTGATGGTCTTCTTGCTGCGGTGCAGGCGCTCGGCGATTTCGTTGATGGTGAGGCCCGAGGCATACAGCCGCACGACCTCTGATTCGCGCTGGCTCAGCACGCTTTCGGCATTGCGCCCGCGCCGGTTCCAGTCTATGCCCTGGATCACCTTGTTGGCGCTGGGCGAGTAGTACTTCCCGCCAGTGTGGGCGGCGTGGATGGCCGGGATCAGATGCGCCAGCGCGTCGGACTTGCTGACAATGCCGCCTATGCCCAGCGTCACCAGCGTGTGCATGACCGCGGCATTGTCCAGCATGGTCAGCACCACCAGCTTCAGCTGCGGATAACGCCGCTGCAACAAGCCGAACAGCGACGCCCCATCGCCGAAATCGCCGGCGGGCATGGAGTAGTCGGACACCACCACATCGCAAGGAACGCGATCCAGCAGCGCGACCAGTTCGGTGGAATTGGCCGCCGCGCCCACCAGCGAAATCGTAGCCACCTCGGCCAGCGCGTGCTGCACGCCCGCCACCATGCCGGGATGGTCGTCCGCCAGCATCACCTTGATCTTGAATTCGTCCATGCCCGAGTCTCTAGGGACTGTTCGTCTGAAAAGGAGCCTTTGCGCAAGGTCCCGGGCCGGCGCTCATTGGCCGGCCCGATAGATAAGTCTTCGCGGCCGAGGCTAGTCGTAGGCCAGCGTGACGATGGCCCTGGCCGGCCCCGCGGCAGGATGCGACCGGCTCGCTGTCAGCGCCAGTGCGCCGCCGCCCCCTGGCAGATGACAGGCCGCGTCCGGCTGCATGCGCACGCCCGGGCAAGCCAAGCCGTACGACGCCGAATCCAGGTTCCGCAGGCTCACGGTCGCGCTGCTGCGTTCGACCCGGGCGCCCTGGAACTGCAGAGCCGCTCCGTCCGGCGCCTGCCGCAGATCGCGCGTAAACGAAGCTGCGGACACTCCCCCTGTGAACGTGATGGTTCCCGATGCGGCATGAGCCGCCATGGGTATCACACCCGCCGCCAACACGCCTGCCATGACCATACGAACAGAAACCCTCGCAGGATGCCTCATGTCAACTCCTCAACAATTGCGGCAGGGGCGCCGCAAATTCTTGCTTGCAGTCCCGACAAGGGCCGCCGGCCGTCGCGAGCCCGGACCAGGCCGCGCATGCCGGCGCTGGATGGGCGTGGCGGTCCGCAGCCTGCCCCCAGTCCTGCCCCATGCCGAATTCATAAGCCCAGTCCTAGTTCATTGGGCTTGGATATAGGGCTAGTCTGAATACTGCAAAACAAATGCAAATATAGCCCTGAAAACGGATTGCAAGCCGGGTTTTCATGGGATTCTTCGCGTCTGCATCAAGCGCGCCACACGTCCACGCGCGCGACCCATACCGAAAGACCGATATGCCTAACTCCACCGCCATGGCCAGCCTTGGCGATACGCAAGACCTGCTCAGCGCGGGGATGCAACACGACCGGGAACTCAGCCTCCTCGCCCGCTATCACTCCGTGATGCTGTTCGGCGGCGGCATGGTGCTGTCCGTTCTGATCGTGCTTGCGGCCTGTCTGGTCCTGTACAACGCGGCGCATGCCGCCATCGCCAGGCTGCACACGGAACTCGCCGCGCACCAGTCTCTCGTGAGCCTGGATCTCGAAGGCAAGCAGACCGCCATGCGGCGCGGCGTCATCAATGCCGAACTGCTATGGCAAGCGCGGCCCGCCCCCACGCCTGAAAATGAAGCCGCGTTGCGCGCCGGCCATGGCCGGGTCCGATTGCAGGCCAGCGCCGGGCTTACGCCCATTCTGGCGGTGGCCGACACCGCCGCGGCATCGGCCGCCGACGAACACGCCCGCTACCTCGGCATGCTGGAACTGCAGGCCTATACGGCGACCGCCAGCCAACAGGAAAGAAAGTCGCCGCTGATGGCATATGGATACAGCCCCGACCTGCGCTTCCTGGCCTTGATGCCCGCGCCGCGCCTGGATTTTCCGCAACTGCTGGAGCGCGTCGGCGCCTCGGACACCGCTGGCCTCATCAGCCGCCTGTCCTATGACCTGGCCGTCTTGAAGGATCCGGACGCGGCCGCGCTATGGGCCTCTACGCGCCGCATCCTGTGGCAAGCGCCGGCGGTCAACCCGTTGACCGGGCAGAACGTGATCAAGCTGGTCGAACCCGCATTCGACGGCCTGCAGCCGTTCATGATCTTCGTGAGCGACTATCCGGTCGGCGCCTTGGCCGCGCGCCTGGACGCGATCCCGGACGGCACCGCCGTGGCGCTGGTGGATGGCGACGGCCGCATCCTGCTTGAAACCGACCGCGCGCGGCCCATCGCTCACTCCGATGGGCCGGTGCGCACGGCGCTGGCGTCCGGCTCCTGGAAGCCCACTGCGACGGAGCCGCAGACGCGCTACCAGCATGGCGTCTTCAACGTCAGCGGCCCGCTGCTGGACACCGGCTGGACCCTGGTGTACGCCTACTCCTGGCGCACCGTCGTCGCCGCGCTCCTGCCCAGCCTGGCGTTGTACCTGACCGTGACCATCCTGCTGCTCAGCACGCTCTGGGCACTGTTGCTGTGGTTCCACCGCAAGGCGCTGGTCCCTGTGTACCGCCGCTCGCGGCACGTGTTCGAAAGCGAGCACATGAATCGCTCCATCATCGCATCGGCGCAGTTCGGCGTGGGCCTGGTCTCGTGCGCGAGCGGCGAGGCGCTGCTGCAGAACGCGATGATGGAGCGCTACGCCGCCCGGGCCGCGGCCGGCGTGTCGCTGCACGGCTTGCTGCGTGATTGTCATGCCCGCGGCGACCGCGACGCCTGGGTCCAGCGCGACCGAGAAGTCACCCTGAAGCTGGACGACGGCCGCGAGTGCGAACTGCTGGTCAATATCGTCAAGACGCGCTACCACGGCGACGACGTGCTGCTGTGCAGTTTCTCGGACGCGACGGCGCGCAAGTACATCGAGAGGCGGCGCGATGACGCGAGGATCGCCGCCATCGATGCGGCGCGCGCCAAGTCCGTGTTCCTGGCGACCATGAGCCACGAAATCCGCACGCCCTTGAACCTGGTGCTGGGCCATCTGGAACTGCTGGACCGGGATCCGAACGCCGTGGGCCAGGGCGGGCGCCTGCGCACCGTGCGCGAGGCCTCGCGCGCGCTGGTCGATCTGATCAATGACATCCTGGACGTGTCGCGGATGGAGTCCGGGCAGATGACGATCGAGCGCATACCGTTCGATCTGGCGCAGATCGCCGCCCAGGTCGTAGCCATGTTCGAACCCGCCGCCCGCGCCAAGGGGCTGCGGCTGTCGTTCAAGCCCCACAGCGGGCTGGCGCAGTCCTATGCCGGCGATCCGACCCGCATACGCCAGGTCCTGGTGAACCTGGTGGGCAATGCCGTCAAATTCACCGAGGCCGGCGAAGTGGAAATCACCGCGACGCCTGGCCGTGGCCTGGCCGGCGGAACCGGCGTGCAGCTGCGCGTGCGCGACACCGGAATCGGCATGACGACCGAGCAGGCGGCCCGCGTGTTCACCCTGTATGCGCAGACCGACGGGTCGATCAGCCGCCGTTACGGCGGCACCGGATTGGGATTGCCGATCAGCAAGAAGCTGGTCGAAATGATGGACGGGACGCTGTCCGTCGCCTGCTCAGTCGGAAGAGGCAGCGTCTTCAGCGTGGCGTTGCCGCTGCAAGCCTGCCCACAAACGGCTGACGCGGCGCCACTGTCCGCCGGCCCGGTCGGCCCGCCCGCCACGGCCGCGTCTTGCGGACTGGCGCGCGACATCCGCGTGCTGGTGGTGGACGACCACCCCGCCAACCGCGAGCTGATCCTGGACCAGCTCGCCGCTCTGGGCATCGCCGCCGATGCCGCCGAAGGCGCGGCGGCCGCGATGCGCTGGGTCAGAATGCGCCGCTACGACATGGTGCTGACGGATATCTCCATGCCGGAGATCAACGGCTACGCCCTGGCGCAGTTCCTGCGAGCGCGCGGCCCCGCACTCCCTGTCGTGGCAGTGACGGCGCACGTGGAACCCGACGAACTGCACAGCAGCGCCGCGGACTTTGACGCGATATTGCTCAAGCCCTTGTCGCTACGGGCGCTGCAACGCACGATACGCGAACACATTCCGCAGGCCCGGCTAGGCGACGAATCCCTTGCCTTCACCGACCCGGCGACGCTGCCGCCGGAACCCGCCGTGCTGGCCGCGCTGGACTCCAGCCTGGGCGCCTCGCTGGCGGCGATCCGCGAAGCGCTGACGCGCGCGGACTTCAAAAGCGTGCGCGAACAATGCCACTCGATCCGGGGCGCCTTTTCCATGATAGGCAAGACCGCCGTGGCCGACCTCTGCATGCAGATGGGACAATATGCGTCGGCGCAGGACCGCCAGAAACTCGAGGAACATCTGCTCAGCCTGGAGACCGCCGCGCGCGCCGCCTTGCGCTGAATCCAGGGTGTTGCCGATTGTCCTGCGGACCGCAGCCACGTATAACGTCGTCTTGGCCGCCTGCCCGGGAGACGACAGCCCCGGCCGGCGTGGCGTCAACCCGCAACCAGGTGTCATCCCGCATGAAGGCATACTTCCACGACGACCAGAAACTGCACCATCCGCAGACCTATTTCTCGCGCGGCAAGATGCGCACGCCCCAGGAAGTGCCCTCGCGCCTGGACGCGTTGGCCGAGGCCGCGCGCAAGCTGGGCTTTGAGGTGCAGGCGCCGCCCGACCAGGGCGCGGGCGCGATTTCGGCGGTGCACACGCTGGACTACCTGCGCTTTCTGCAAGGAGCGCACGCCGCCTGGAAGCAACTGCCCGACGATTGGGGCGACGAGGTCGTCTCCAACGTCTTCGTGCGCGAACCCAACGCCCTGCGCGGCGTACTGGCCCAGGCCGCGCGCTACCTGGCCGACGGCAGCTGCCCGGTCGGCCAGCACACCTGGCACTCGGCCTACTGGTCGGCGCAATGCGCCATCGCCGGCGCCGATGCGCTGTTGGCGGGCGAGCGCCACGCCTACGCCATCTGCCGCCCGCCCGGCCACCATGCCCGGCGCGACGCGGCCGGCGGCTTCTGCTACCTGAACAATGCCGCCATCGCCGCGCAGCGCCTGACCTCGCGCTTTCCGCGCGTGGCGATCCTGGACACCGACATGCACCACGGCCAGGGCATCCAGGAGATCTTCTACGAGCGCAGCGACGTGCTGTATGTGTCCATCCACGGCGATCCCGAGAACTTCTACCCTGTCGTCGCCGGCTACGAAGACGAGCGTGGCGCCGGCGCGGGCTACGGCTACAACATCAACCTGCCCATGCCGCATGGGTCTCCGGAATCGGTGTTCTTCGACAAGCTGGCCCAGGCGCGCCGCGCCATCGAACTGTTCCAGCCCGACGCCCTGGTGCTGTCGCTGGGCTTCGACATCTTCGAGAAGGACCCGCAGGCCATGGTCGCGGTCAGCGAAAACGGCTTTGAACGCCTGGGCCGGGAAGTCGGCGGCCTTGCGCTGCCCACCCTGATCGTGCAGGAAGGCGGCTACTACATCGAAGGCCTGGAGTCGAACGCCGCGCGCTTCTTCGGCGGGCTGGCTGCCGCCTGATCGCGCACCGCGCCGGCGTCCCGCCGCGGACGCCGGCCGCAAGCCCGCTGGCGCGGCGCGAATGCCGCGCTAGTGGTTTTCCCTAAAAATGGAAAAGCCCGGTTCACAAGCCGGAGCGCCTCCGGTACATTTCGTCCAGTGGCCTGACCACTGGGCCACCAGATATCCAGACACTCCCGGAGATTCCCCGGGGGCGCCATGCAAGACAAGCCCGGGCAGACCCATTACCCTCTACATCCCGACCATCCACCCGAACGCAACAATGACCTCTCTCCAGGCCGTCGCCTCCACCCGCCTCTACCGCATGATTGCCGACCAGATCGCCGCGCGCATCAAGGCGGGCGACTTCCCCGCGGGCGGGCGGCTGCCGGCCGAGCGTGAACTGGCCGAGCAGTTGCAGGTCAGCCGCGCCTCGGTGCGCGAAGCGCTGATCGCGCTGGAAATCGAAGGTTATGTGGAGGTCCGGGTAGGCACGGGCGTATTCGTTAACCAGGCGCGCGAAGACGGCCAGTACCAGTCGCCGCAACAAGCGCCGGCAGCCGCCAACGGCGTCGAAGCGACCGACATCGGCCCCTTCGACCTGCTGGAAACCCGCCTGCTGCTGGAACCCGAGTGCGCGGCCCTGGCGGCACAGAAGGCATCGCCGGCCCAGATCGCGGCGATCCGCGCGGCGCACGAAGGCATGTCCCTGACCGAATCCCCCAGCGTGCACGACCGCGCCTTCCACAGCGCGATCGGCGCGGCCTGCGGCAACGCGGCGCTGGCGGCGGCAATTTCCCATATCTGGCACCTGAGCACGCTCAGCCCGGTATTCAACCGTCTTGAAGAGCACTTCGTGACCACCAAGGTGTGGAGCGAAGCCCAGCAGGAACACGAACGCATCCTCGCGGCCATTTCCGACCGCGATCCCATCCGCGCGCGCCACGCCATGCACGACCATCTGGTCGGCATCCTGGCCCGCCTGCGGGAAGACTTCGGCAGCGCTGGGATCCGATGATTTGATGAACGCCTGAATCCCGGCCTGACGCCCAGGCCCCTTTCCCTACCGACCCGTGCAAGCACCGCCGGCGCAGAACGCGCCGCCTGCGGCAAGGGGAGCGGCTTGCCCGCCGATACGCAAACAGCAGTTCCGCAGCACCCTCAGTACCCGTAAGTCCCATACCTAAAACACATCAAGGTGAAAACATGCAGCTGACCCGTACCGTGAAGCTTTTGAGCGCGGCGCTATTGGCGCTTGGCGCCCATGCCGCCCAGGCCAACAAGGCTGACAACTCCCTCAACATCGCCTTCGACGCGGCGCCCGCCACGCTGGACGCCTACAAGGAATCGGACCGTCCCGGCCTGGCGCTGGCGCGCATGGTCTTCTCGGGTCTGCTGCAGAAGAACCAGGACACGGGCGAATTCGGCCCGGCCATCGCCACCGGCTACAAGTTCGTGGACGACACCACCATCGAACTGCCGATCCGCAAGGACGTGAAGTTCCATGACGGCTCGTTGCTGACCATCGACGACGTGCTGTACACGCTGAACCTGGTGTCCTCCGAAGGCTACAAGGCACGCTTCCAGAATCAGGTCGCCTGGATTGCCAAGGCCGAGAAGGCTTCCGACGACACGGTCCGCATCAAGATGAAGACGCCCTACCCGCTGGCGCTGGAGATGCTGTCGGAGAACCTGCCGATCTATCCGCGCAAGTACTACGAGGCCAACCAGTCCGACATGGGCGCCAAGCCCATCGGCACCGGTCCCTACCGCCTGGTGGAAAGCCAGCCAGGCAGCCGCTACGTGTACGAGCGCTTCGAGGACTACTTCGGCCCCAAGCCCGCCGTGCAGAAGCTGGTGGTGCGCGTGCTGCCGGACGCCAATACCCAATACGCGGAGATGCTGTCCGGCGGCCTGGACTGGATCTGGCGCGTGCCGCCGGACGTGGCCAAGCGCATGGAAAAGCAGCCGGCCGTCACGGTCAAGAGCAGCAGCATCATGCGCATCAGCTATATCTCGCTGAACCCGCGCGCGGACGACGGCAAGTCGCCGCTGGCCAAGCAGGAAGTGCGCCAGGCCATCAATTACGCCATCGACCGCGAAGCCATCCGCAAAGCCCTGGTGGGCGGCGCCTCCAAGGTGATCAACGCGGCCTGCAACCCGGCGCAGTTCGGTTGCGCCGCCGACGTGCAGTCCTACAAGTTCGACCCGGCCCGCGCCAAGCAGCTGCTGGCCCAGGCCGGCTACCCCAACGGCGTGACCCTGGACCTGGTGATCTCGGCCCCGCCGCGCGCCATCCTGGACGCCGCCGCCGCGCAGATGGCGCAGGCCGGCATCAAGCTGAACCTGGTCGAGCAGCAATACGGCACCGCCATGACCAACTGGCGCGAAGGCAAGATCGCCATGCTGTCGTCCAACTGGGGTTCCTACGGCATCGCCGACGCGGCGCTGTCGACCAGCAACTTCTTCCGCGGCGGCCCGGACGACCAGGCGCGCAATCCGGAAGTCATCAAGTACCTGGAAACCGCCGACACCTCCGTGGACCGCGAGTTGCGCGCCAAGAACTACGCCGCCGCCCAGAAGATCGTGGCCGAACAGGCCTACTGGGTGCCGCTGTGGAACCACTCGCTCAACGCCGTGCAGTCCAAGGACCTGAATTTCTCGGTCGACGGCGACGAGTTCCCGCGTTTCTACAAGGCCCGCTGGAACTGACCGGCCCCGCCGGCGCGGCTGCGTTCCCCAGCCCGAGCGGGCGGGAACGCCGGCCGCTGCGGCGCACTCCGTCATAGGTAAGCCCCATGATTGCATTCCTGTTTCGCCGCCTGGTGGTGTCCGCGCTGCTGGTGGTGTTCGTCTCGCTGATCAGCTTCTCGCTGGTGTTCGCGTCCGGCAATCCGGCCGCTCGCCTGGCCGGGGAAGGCAGCGCCGCCGACGCCGCCCGCCTGGCCCAGCTGCATGGCTTCAACGATCCCATCCTGGTGCAGTACGGCCGCTGGCTGGCCGGCGTCGCCCGCGGCGACTTCGGCGACAGCCTGTACTTCAGCCGCCCGGTGGCCGAACTGCTGACCCAGCATTTCCCCGCCACCGCCAAGCTGGGCCTGGCCGCCATGCTGTTCGCGCTGCTGCTGGCGATACCGCTGGGCGTGGCGGCCGGTTTGCGCCGGGGCTCGCTGATCGACCGCGCCACCATGCTGCTGTCGGCTTGCGCCCAGGCCATGCCGCCATTCTGCCTGGCCTTCCTGCTCATCATCCTTTTCAGCGTGCGCAACCAATGGCTGCCGGCCTCGGGCTTCGACAGCTGGAAGCACTACGTGATGCCGGTGACCGCGCTGGGGCTGTTCGCCATGCCGGCGATGCTGCGGCTGATGAAGTCCGAGATGGAAACCGTGCTGGCCACCGACTACATCCGCACCGCGCGCGCCATGGGCCTGGGCGGCGCCAGCGTGGTGCTCAAGTACGCGCTGCGCAACGCCTTGCGGCCGCTGGTATCGCTGGCCGCGGCCCAGATGGGCACGCTGCTGGCCGGTTCCGTCGTCATCGAGACCGTGTTCGCCATCAACGGCGCGGGCCTCCTGGCCTGGACCTCGATCCTGCGCGGCGACTTTCCCACGATGCAGGCGCTGATCCTGATCTTCGCCCTGATCTACATCGTCCTGACCCTGGTCGCCGACCTGATCAACGGTTGGCTCGACCCCCGCGTGCGAGTTTCATCATGAGCAGCGTCATCGCCTCCCCCCTTCCCGTCCGCTCGCGCGGCGCACGCGCGGCCCGCCTGGGCCGCAACCTTGGCCTGGCCGTGCTGGCGCTGCTGGTGCTGGCCGGCCTGCTCGGCCCCTACCTGGTGCCGCACGACCCGTACACGCAAGACCTGCTGGCGCGCCTGCAAGAGCCCGTCTGGGGCGAAGACGGCAGCTGGAACCACATCCTCGGCACCGACCAGCTAGGGCGCGACGTGCTGGCGCGCGCGCTGTACGGCGTGCGCGTGTCGGCGTTGATCGGCCTGTCGGTCGCGCTGATGGGCGGGCTGATCGGCACCACGCTGGGCGTGGCCGCCGGCTACTTCGGCGGCGCCGTGGACCGCATCGTCTCCTTCCTGATCACCGCGCGCCTGGCGCTGCCCATCATCCTGGTGGCGCTGGCCGTGGTGTCGGTGGTGGGCGCCTCGCTCACCGTGGTGGTGCTGGTGCTGGGCCTGCTGCTGTGGGAACGCTATGCGCTGGTGGCCCGCACCATGGCGGCCGGCCTGCGCAACGCCGAGTTCGTCACGGCCTCGCGCCTGCAGGGCTGCACCCACCTGCAGATCATCTGGCGCGACATCCTGCCCAATCTGGTGGGCAACCTGCTCATCATCGGCACCGTGGACGCCGCCATGGCGATCACGCTGGAAGCGTCGCTATCGTTCCTGGGCCTGGGCGTGCCGGCGCCGATGCCGTCATTGGGCCTGATGATCGCCGAAGGCAAGGAAAACATGCTGTTCCAGCCCTCTCTTGTGGTGATTCCCAGCGTCGTGCTGTTCGTGCTGGTGCTGTGCGTGAACCGCGCCGGCGAATCGCTGCGCGCCGTGCAAATGAAGAAGGGCTGATGCCATGACCGATACCAGCCATCCCTTGCTGCGGGTC
Organism: Achromobacter sp. PD1; assembly: GCF_048541815.1. Taxonomy (NCBI): domain Bacteria; kingdom Pseudomonadati; phylum Pseudomonadota; class Betaproteobacteria; order Burkholderiales; family Alcaligenaceae; genus Achromobacter; species Achromobacter sp. PD1. The sequence goes on along the minus strand of NZ_CP183349.1, from coordinate 2,421,303 downwards.
CAGGACCTGCACATCGACATCCAGACGCCGACCCACGTCAAGCACGTGGTACGCGCGGTGGACTTCAACCTGGAGCGCGGCAAGACGCTGTGCATCGTGGGCGAATCGGGCTGCGGCAAATCGCTGACCGCGCTGGCCCTGCTGGACCTGCTGCCGGCGGCCGCGCGCCGCCGCGTCGCCAAGCTAGAATTCGCGGGCCAGGACTTGAGCGCGCTCACGCCCGCTGAACTCGGGCAGCTGCGCGGCGCGCGCATCGCCATGATCTTCCAGGATCCGATGACCTCGCTGAACCCGGTGTTCCCCATCGGTACCCAGCTGGTCGACGTGCTGCGCCGGCACAAGCGCGTCAGCCGCCGCGCGGCCGAGGAGCGCGCCGAATACCTGCTGCGCCGCGTCGGCATCGCCAATCCGCGCGACCGCATGCAGCAGTATCCCTTTGAACTCTCGGGCGGACTGCGCCAGCGCGTGATGATCGCGATGGCGCTCATGTGCGGCCCCGAGCTGTTGATCGCCGACGAGCCCACCACCGCGCTGGACGTCACCGTGCAGGCCGAGCTGCTGGACCTGTTGCGCGACATCCAGGCCGAGTTCGGCCTGGGGCTGGTGTTCATCTCCCACGACATGGGCCTGGTGGCGCGCATCGCTGACCACGTCATCGTCATGTACGCGGGCGACATCGTCGAAGGCGGCAGCGTGCGCGAGGTGCTGGAACAACCCAGCCATCCCTATACCGCGATGCTGCTGAACTGCATCCCCCAGCCCGGACGCACCGCGCCGCGCGCCGACCTGCCCACCATCGCCGGCGCCGTGCCCTCGCTGGACACCGCCATCCGCGGCTGCGCCTTCCGCGAACGCTGCCCGGCGGCGGAAGCCCGCTGCGCCCAGCCCTTTCCCGCGCGCGTGCAGGGCGGACACCGCTGCCTGTGCATCAAACCCGGCGCCCTGCGCCTAGGAGCCACGGCATGAGCAGCCCGACCGTCTCTTCCGCCAGCATCAGCCTGAACGCGCTGTGTTTCCAGTACGGCCGCGCCGGCCTGTTCTCGCGCCGGCCCGCGCCGCGCATCCTGCATGACATCGACCTGCACGTGCCCGCCGGCCAGACCATCGGCCTCGTTGGCGAATCCGGCAGCGGCAAGTCCACCATCGCCAAGCTGATGCTGGGCCTGTTGGCGCCCACGCAAGGCCAGGCGCTGCTGGACGGCAAGCCGCTGGCCGCGATGCCGGCCCGCGCCCGCGCCCGCCGCATCCAGATGGTGTTCCAGGATCCGTATTCCTCGCTCAACCCGCGCCGCACCATCAACGAAATCCTGACCGCGCCGCTGCGCACGCATGGCATCGGCAATGCAGCCTCGCAGGCCGCCGCGGTGCGCCGCATGATGGATGCCGTGGGCCTGGTGCCGGCCTTCGCCGCGCGCTATCCGCGCGAGCTGTCCGGCGGCCAGCGCCAGCGCGTGGCCATCGCGCGCGCCCTGATGCTGGAGCCGCAGCTGCTGATCTGCGACGAACCCACTTCGGCGCTGGACGTGTCGGTGCAGGCGCAAATCCTGAACCTCTTGATGGAGCTGCAACGCGAACGCGGCCTGGGCTATCTGTTCATCAGCCACAACCTGGCCGTGGTGCAACACATCGCCGACGAAATCGTGGTGCTGCAAGGCGGCCGCGTGGTCGAACGCGGCCCTGCCAGCCAGGTATATTTCGAGCCGGTCCACCCGTACACGCGGCAGCTCATCGGCGCCACCCTGGCGGTGCCGCAGGCGCAGGAGCTCGCGGCATGAACCCGCAAGGCGAACGCCACCTGCTGCTGGTCGGCAACGACCAAAAGGTCACCTGGGACGACGGCCAGATCCGTTTCCTGGCCCCCGGCAACGACAGCCTGTGCGTCTACGATGCCGGCGCGAATCCCGCCGTGCCCGAACTGGTCGCCACCTTGCCGCTGCCGAATTCGCTGTTCGGCCCGCCGGTCAACCTGGCGGTCACGCCGGACCAGCGCCTGGGCCTGATCGCGGACTCCATGGACTGGCGCGCGCGCGCCGACGGCGCGGGCTGGCAGCCCGAACCGGGCCGCGGTCTGTATGTGATCGACCTGCAAGCCAATCCGCCCGCCATCGTGCAGCGGCTGGAGATAGGGCTGCAGCCTTCGGGCCTGTCGATCAACCGCGCCGGCACGCTGGCGCTGGTGGCCAACAAGGCCGGCCGTTCCGTGTCGGTGCTGCGCATTGCGGACAAGCGCGCCGAGGTCTGCGGCGAAGTGGACGTAGGCACCCCTGTCGTGGCCGTGTCATTTTCCGCCGACGGCCGCCGCGCCTTCGTGGTCAAGACCGACACCCATCGCCTGGGGGTGCTGCGTATCGACGAGAGCGGCGCGGCGCCCCGCGTGACCCACGATCCCGCCGAAGACCTGACCACCGGCCTGGTGCCGTTCAACCTGGTGGTGTCGCCCGACGGCGCGCTGGCGCTGGTGGTGGACATGGGCAGCCCGACCGCGTCGGACGGCCATGCGGATTCGGTCAGCGTGGTGGACTTGCGCGCCGATCCGCCCCGCGTGATCGACCGCCTCATGGTCGAGGACGGCCCGGAAGGCATCGCCATCAGTCCCGACGGACGCCATGCCGCAGTCGCCATCGTGCAAGGTTCGAACAACCCGTCCAGCGCCTGGTTCCACCACCCGCGCGGACAGATTATTTTGCTGCGCATCGACGGCCAGTCCGTGACCCGCGCCGGCGCCATCGAGGTCGGCGCGCTGCCCGAGGGCGTGGCCTTCAGCCCCGACAGCCGCTACCTCTACGTCGGCAATTTCCTGGATGCCGAAATGCAGGTTCTCGCCGTGGACGACCACGGCCTGAGCGACACCGGCACCCGCATCGCCCTGCCCGGACGGCCCGCTTCGATGCGCGCCCAATCCTACTGACCCTACCCATCCCCCCCTGCTCCCGGAGTTCCGCCATGACCACCGCTCCTCAAAAGAAACCGGCCCTGCTGGCCGCCGCCCTGCTCGCCCTCGCCGGCCTCGCGCCGCTGTCTGCCCATGCCCTGGACATCAAGCTCGGCCACGTGCTGGCGCCCAGCCATAGCTGGAACAAAGCCGCCGAAGGCTTCGCCGCCGAGGTCAAGGAAAAGACCGCCGGCCGCGTCAATTTCGTGTTGTTCCCCAGCGGCCAGCTGGGCAATGAAAAGACCATGCTGGAAGGCCTGCAGATCGGCAGCCAGGGCGCGGCCATCATCGGCTCGGGCTCGCTGCAGCCCATCGAACCCAAGTTCGGCGTGGTCGAGCTGCCCTATACCTGGTCGACTTCGCAGCAGGCCTACAAGGCCTTCGACGGCGAACTCGGCGAGGCCCTGGCCAAGCTGGCCGACAAGAAGAACCTGACCATCATCTCGTGGTGGGAAAACGGCTTTCGCCACGTCACCAACAACCGCGGCGCGGTGGCCAAGCCCGCCGACCTGGCCGGCCTGAAGACCCGCGTCACGCCCGACAAAATGCGTCTGGACACCTTTACCGCGCTGGGCGCCAACCCCGCGCCGCTGGCCTTCGGCGAACTGTATTCGGCCCTGCAGCAGAAGGTGTTCGACGCCCAGGAGAACCCGCTGTCCATCATCTACACCTCGTCCTTCTTCGAGGTGCAGAAGTACCTGTCGCTGACCGGCCACGTCTGGGGTCCGGCCAACCTGATCATTTCCAAGCCGGTCTGGAACCGTCTCTCGGCCGAGGACAAGAAGATCGTGCAGGCGGCCGCCGACAAGTGGCGCGACGCCCAGCGCCAGATGATTACCGACGGCGACCAGCAGTACATCGCCCAGCTGAAGGAAAAGGGCATGCAGGTCAACGAGGTCGATAAGGCTGCCTTCGCCGCCACGGTGGAGCCGGTCTGGAAGACCTACTCGGTCACCTACGGCCCCGAGCTGATGGCGCTGGTGCAGAAGTACCGCGAGGCCAAGTAATGCTCAACCGACTGTCCGCGATCCTGTCGGGCATCAGCAAGGCCTTCGCCGCCCTGGCGGTGGCCTTGCTGGCGATCCTGATCTCCTACGTGGTGTTCGCCCGCTTCGTCACCCATACCACGCCGCACTGGGCCGAGGAACTGCCGCGGCTGGTGCTGGTGTGGTCGGCCTTCATCGGCGGCGTCGTCTGCAGCTTCGAGCGTTCGCACCTGATGGCCGGGCTGCTGCCGTTCGTGGTGCGCAATCCCCGCATCCTGAACGTCTTCGAACGCATCAACCAGACCCTCATCATCGTCGGCCTGGCGGCGCTGGGCTACGCCGGCTGGCAGCTGGCCGAGCTGACCATGGACCAGACCCTGCCCGCGCTGGACGTGTCCGCCGGCGCCGTCTACCTGGCGCTGCCTTTCGCCTGCGCCATCACCATCGTGGTGCACCTGGCGCAACTGTTCTCGCCCGCTCCCGCCGCTGCAAAGGAATAACCAGATGTCTACGGGTGCTCTCTTCCTGATGGGCGTGTTCACGATCACGGTGCTGATCGACATGCCCATCGCTTTCGGCCTGGTGTTGTCCTGCCTGGCCTATCTGGCGGTCTTCGACTCCGCGCCCATGATGGTGGCGGCGCAGCAGTACGTGGTGGGGCTGGACAGCTTCACGCTGCTGGCGATTCCGCTCTTCATCCTGGCCGCGCAGCTGATGAACGGCGCCGGCCTGACGCAGCGCATCGTGCGCCTGTGCGCCGCCATCGTCGGCGACATCAAGGGCGGCCTGGCGGTGGTGGCCGTGCTGGCCTGCCTGATGTTCGGCGCGCTATCGGGTTCGGGCGTGGCCGACGTGGTCGCCATCGGCAGCCTGCTGCTGCCCGCCATGGCCCGCAGCGGCTACGACAAGGGCTTTTCCTGCGCCCTGGTCGGCAGCGCCGGCGCCACCTCCACCATCATTCCGCCCAGCATCGTGCTGATCGTCTACGGCACCATCACCGACACCTCGGTGGGCAAGCTGTTCGTGGCCGGCATCATCCCCGGCATCCTGCTGGGGCTGTCGCTGATCGGCGTGGCGATCTGGCAATCGCGCAAGCACAACTGGGCCGGGGGCCAGCCGTTCAGCTGGACCGAGCTGCGCGCCGCCGCCGTCGACGCGCTGCCCGCGCTGATGGTGCCGGTGCTGATCATCGGCGGCATCCGCTTCGGCATCTTCACCGCCACCGAGGCCGCGTCCAGCGCCATTATCTACGCCCTGCTGATCGGCTTTTTCTGGTACCGCACGCTGAGCCTGAAGTCGCTGTGGGACAACCTGAAGTCCACCGGTGAAAGCAGCGCGTCCATCCTGCTGATCATTGGCGCGTCGGGCCTGTTCGCCTGGGTGCTGGTGGCCGAGCAGGTGCCGCAGGCGCTGTCCACGCTGCTGGTCGAATGGACCGACAGCAAGACCGCCGTGCTGCTGGTGCTGACCGTGGTGCTGCTGCTCCTGGGCACCTTCATGGAAGCGATTCCGGTCATCATCATCGTGGCTCCGGTCGTGATGCCGGTGCTGGCGCACTACAACATCGATCCCGTGCACTTCGGCATCCTGCTGTCGATCAACATGGCCATTGGCGCCAACACACCGCCGGTCGGGGTCGACCTGATGGCCGCGTGCAAGATCGGCGGCATCAACATGATGCAGACCCTGCGCCCGCTGTCCTGGATGATGCTGGCCATGACCGCGGTCATGCTGCTGCTGACTTTCGTACCTGAACTGGTGCTGTTCCTGCCGAGGCACGTGCAATGACCCCTATCACCCCCTCCCGCCGTCCCCCCTTCCTGCGCCGCAGCTGGATGTTCGTGCCCGGACTCGACGCCAACGCCCAGGCCGACGGCCTGGCCAGCGGCGCCGATGCGCTGGTCGCGGACCTGGAAGAGTTCACCGCCCCGGCGGACCGGCCGGCCGCGCGCCCCATCATCGCCGAACTGTTCGGCCGCTGCCGCGCCCTGGGCGTGGTGGCCGCGGTGCGCATCAACAAGCTTGAGGACGACGGCCTGGCGGACCTGCGCGGCGTGATGCCTGGCGCGCCGGACGCGGTGTTCCTGCCGCACGCCGAAAGCGCGGCGCAGATCGCCGCGCTGGACCAGGCGATCACCGCGCTGGAGGCCGAACTGGGCTTGCCCGCCGGCAGCACCGAGATCGTGCCCACGCTGGAGTCGGCGCTGGGCGTGCACCGCGCCTATGACATCCTGACCGCCAGCCCGCGCGTCTCCGCCTGCCTGCTGGCCGCCGAGGACCTGACCGCCAGCCTGGGCGCTGAACGCGGCAAGGACGGCATCGAGCTGCATCACCTGCGCGCCCGCTTCCTGCTGGACTGCACGGCGGCAGGCTGCCTGCCGATCGACTGCCCGTTCAACTACCGCGACATGCCGGCGCTGGAAGCCGACGTGCGCTGGGCCCGCCGCATGGGCCTGAAGTCCAAGTGCGCCACCGTGGCCGACCAGGTCAAGCTGATCCACGCCGTCTTCACGCCCGCCCCGGACGAAGTCATGGCGGCCCACGATTGCGTCGCCCGCTATGAAGCCCAGCGCGCCGGCCGTCATGACGCCGAACGCATCGATCCGCCTGTCTACAACACCGCGCGCCGCCTGTTGGCGCGCCATCACCAATTCGAACGATGGGCCGCCGAGCGCCGCGCGCAGGCCGTCCCGCAACAAGGAGACTCCGCATGACGTCAGCAGCAATTCCCGAACGCAATGGCGGTCAGATCCTGATGCAGCAGCTGCGCATCCATGGCGCGCGCCGCGTGTTCATGATTCCTGGCGAAAGCTATCTGCCCTGCATCGACGCGCTGAATGACCACACCGATGCCATCGAAGCCATCGTCTGCCGCCAGGAAAGCGGCGCGGCCTACATGGCCGAGGCCTACGGCAAGCTGACCGGCGAGCCCGGCATCTGCTTCGTCACGCGCGGCCCCGGCGCCACCAACGCCAGCATCGGCGTGCATACCGCCTATCAGGACTCCACCCCGATGATCCTGTTCGTGGGCCAGGTGGGCAACGACTTCATGGAGCGCGAAGCCTTCCAGGAAATCGACTATCGCCGCATGTTCGGCCAGATGGCCAAATGGGTGGCGCAGATCGACCGCACCGACCGCATCCCCGAGTACATCTCGCGCGCCTTCGCCGTGGCCACCAGCGGCCGTCCCGGCCCCGTGGTGCTGGCCTTGCCCGAAGACACCCTGTGGGGCCGCGCCCGCGTGGCCGACCTGCCGCGCTACCCGCGCGTGCACAGCCACCCCGGCGCTGCCGACCTGACCCGCATGACCCAATTGCTGGACGCCGCCGAACGTCCCTTCCTGCTGCTGGGCGGCAACGGCTGGCACCAAACCGCCATCGACCAGATCGCCGGCTTCGCCGAGCGCTTCGAGCTGCCGGTAGGCACGGCCTGGCGCCGCCTGGAATGCTTCGACCAGCGCCACCCCAACGCGGCCGGCCACGTCGGCTGGGCCATGACGCCGCAACTGCGCCAGCGCCTGCGCGACGCCGATCTGGTGCTGGCAGTGGGCACGCGCATGGGCGAGGCCACGACCGAAGGCTATACCGTCATCGAAAGCCCGCTGCCGCGCCAGCAGCTGATCCATGTGTATCCGGACGCCGCCGAACTGGGCCGCGTGTTCTCGCCGACCCAGGCCATCGTGGCGGACGTAGCCAGCTTCGCCGCCAGCGTGGCGGGCCTGGTCCCCGGCCACAAGACGGCGCGCGGCGAGGCGGTCCGCGCCGCGCACCAGGAACTGGTCGACAATCTGAAGCCGCTGCCCTCGCCCGGGCCCATGAGCCTGGACCAGGCAGCCGCCTACGTCGACGCGCACGTGCCGGCCGACGCCTGCATCACCGTGGGCGCGGGCAACTATGCGCTATATCCCCACCGCTATCGCCGCTATGCCGGCCCCGGCACCAGCCTCACGCCTACCGTGGGCTCCATGGGCTACGGCCTGCCGGCGGCGATCTCGGCCAAGCTGGAGGACCGCAAGCGCACGGTGGTCTGCTATGCCGGCGACGGCTGCTTCCAGATGAACATGCAGGAACTGGGCGTGGCGCTGCAATACCGTTTGGGCGTGGTGGTGCTGGTGTTCAACAACGGCATCTGGGGCACCATCCGCGCGCACCAGGAACGCGAGTTTCCGGCGCGCCCGATTGCGCTGTCCTTCGAGAACCCGGACTTCACCCAGATCATCCGCGGCTACGGCGGCTATGGCGAGGCCGTGGAAGACACGGCGAGCTTCGGCCCCGCCTTCGAGCGCGCGCTGGCCTTTGCCGAACGCGAGAACATGCCGGCCCTGCTGGAAATCCGCTACGACGCCAACGGCATTTCGCCGGGCGAAACCTTGATGGGCATCCGCGAGGCCGCGCTGGCCCGCAATGCCGCCGCCAGCCACTGACACAGAGGGACTCCACCATGACGACGACTATCTCGATCAACGGACAGCGGCTGTGGCAGTCGCTGATGGACCTGGCGCAGATCGGCGCCACCGCCAAGGGCGGCAACTGCCGCCTGGCGCTGACCGCGCTGGACGGCCAGGGCCGCGACCTGGTCACCGGCTGGATGCGCGATGCCGGCATGACGCTGCGCGTGGACCAGGTGGGCAACATTTTCGCCCGCCGCGCCGGCCGCAACAATGACCTGCCGCCGGTCATGACCGGCAGCCATATCGACACGCAGCCGACCGGCGGCAAGTTCGACGGCTGCTACGGCGTGCTGGCGGGCCTGGAGGTCATGCGCAGCCTGAACGACCATGGCGTGGTCACGGAAGCGCCGCTGGAAGTGGCCATCTGGACCAACGAGGAAGGCTCGCGCTTCGTGCCCGTGATGATGGGTTCGGGCGTATTCGCCGGCAAGTTCCCGCTGGAAGTGGCGCTGTCCGCCACCGACCGCGACGGCAAGTCGGTGGCCGACGAGCTGGCCGCCATCGGCTATGCCGGCACGGACCCCGTGGGCGGCCGCCCGGTGGGCGCGTACTTCGAGGCCCACATCGAACAGGGCCCGATCCTGGAGCACGAGGAAAAGGTGGTCGGCGTGGTGACCGGATCGCTCGGCCTGCGCTGGTACGACGTGACCGTGACCGGCATGGAAATGCATGCCGGCCCCACCCCCATGCCGATCCGCCGCGACGCGCTGTATGCCGCCAGCTTCCTGCTGCAGGCGGTGGTGGACATTGCCAACGGCAACCAGCCGCATGGCCGCGGCACCGTGGGCGAGATCTACGCGCACCCCGGTTCGCGCAACGTCATCCCGGGCCAGGTGCGCTTCACGGCGGACCTGCGTCACGAGGACGAAGCCACGCTCACCCGCATGGACCAGCGCTGGCACGAAGTCTGCGCCGAAATCGCCCAGCGCCACAACGTGGAAGTGGACGTGAAGCACGTGCAGTATTTCCCGCCCACCCCGTTCGACCCGGACCTGGTGGGCAAGGTGCGCGACGGCGCCGCGCGCCGCGGCCTGGCCGCCATGGACATCGTCACCGGCGCCGGCCATGACGCGGTCTACATGGCCGCCGTCACCCCCACCGCCATGATCTTCGTGCCCTGCAAGGACGGCGTCAGCCACAACGAGATCGAGGACGCCAAGCCCGCCGACCTGGAAGCCGGCTGCAATGTGCTGCTCGACGCCATGGTGGCGCGCGCCAACGCCCAGGAGGTCCGCTCATGAGCCAGGACGCCGCCTACTGGCGCACCCGCGCCGCCGCGCTCGCTTTCAACGGCCAGGCCTACATCGACGGCGCCTATTGCGGCGCGGCCGATGGCGCCACCTTCCCCGCCACCAGCCCGATAGACGGGCGCAAGCTGGCCGACGTGGCGTCTTGCGGCGCGGCCGACGTGGACCGCGCCGTGCAGGCCGCCCGCCGCGCCTTCGAGGCCGGCGTCTGGAGCGGCCTGGCGCCGCGCCAGCGCAAGCAGCATCTGCTGCGCCTGGCCGCGCTGATCGATGAGCACCGCGAGGAACTCGCGCTGCTGGAAACGCTGGACATGGGCAAGCCGATCCGCGATGCGCTGGCCTTCGACGTGCCGGAGACGGCGCGCTGCTACGCCTGGTACGCCGAAGCCATCGACAAGATCTACGACGAGATCGCCCCCACCGGCCCGGACGCGCTGGCCACCATCACGCGCGAAGCGCTGGGTGTGGTCGCGGCGGTGGTGCCGTGGAACTATCCGCTGATGATGGCCGCCTGGAAAGTCGCGCCGGCCCTGGCGGCCGGCAACAGCGTCATCCTCAAGCCTGCTGAACAGGCCTCGCTGTCGGCCATCCGGCTGGCGGCCCTGGCCGAGGAAGCCGGCATTCCCGCCGGCGTCTTCAGCGTGGTGCCCGGTCTGGGCGCGCAGGCCGGCCAGGCGCTGGGCCTGCATCCCGACGTGGACTGCATCGCCTTCACCGGTTCGACCGCCACCGGCAAGCGCTTCATGGAGTACTCGGGACAATCGAACCTGAAGCGCGTGTGGCTGGAGTGCGGCGGCAAGTCTCCCCACATCGTGTTCGAGGATTGCCCCGACCTGGACCGCGCCGCCCAGGCCGCGGCGCTGGCCATCTTCTCCAACCAGGGCGAAGTCTGCATCGCGGGTTCGCGCCTGTACGTGCAGGACGGCATCTACGACGCCTTCATGGCCAAGGTCGCGGACTACGCCGCCGCACTGCAGCCGGGCGATCCTCTGGACCCCGCCACCGCCATGGGCGCCATGGTCGACGAACGCCAGATGCGCGGCGTGCTGGCCCGCATCGAAGCGGGCTCCGCCGAGGGCGCGCGCCTGCGCATGGGCGGCCGCCAGGCCCGCGGCGACACGGGCGGCTACTACATCGAACCGACCATCTTCGATTGCGCCGGCCAGGACAACAGCCTGGTGCGCGAGGAGATCTTCGGCCCGGTGCTGGCCGCGCAGCGCTTCGCCACGGAAGACGACGCGGTGCGGCTGGCCAACGACTCGGTCTACGGCCTGGGCGCCGGACTCTGGACCGCCAACCTGTCGCGCGCCCACCGCCTCTCGCGCCGCCTGCGCGCGGGCCTGGTCTGGGTCAACTGCTACGCCGACGGCGACATCACCGTGCCATTCGGTGGCGTCAAGCAATCGGGCTTCGGCCGCGACAAGTCGCTGCATGCGCTGGACAAGTACAGCGACCTGAAGACCACCTGGATCAGCCTGACGGCTTGATCCCCGGGGCGGACGCCTGCGCGGCGTCCGCCATCCTTGCCATTTCGCGTTATCTGCTTGGCCGCCAGTGCCATTGAAGGCGGGGGCCCCTTGTGCGACCTTGAACAGCGACGGGCTGCCCACCGCGGTTCCGTTGCGGGCAGGCGCAGGCGCTCTCCCGCCATCAGAACAATGACTGGAGACTACGATGCGCAATGCGACAAGGCGAGCCGCGCTGGCAGCCATGCTGGGCGTTTTGGCCTGGACCGCGGCCGGGCCGGCCTGGGCGCAAGCCCCTTATCCCTCCAAACCCGTCACCATCCTGGTCGGATTTCCGCCCGGCACGGCCACCGACACCGTCGCCCGCATGGTCGGCGACCGCCTGGCGCAGCGCCTGGGCCAGCAGTTCATCGTCGAGAACAAGCCCGGCGCGGGCGGCTCCATCGCCGCCGGCCTGGGCGCGCGGGCCAAGCCCGACGGCTATACGCTCATGATCGGCGCATCCGCGCCGCAAGCCATCAACCCGCACGTCTATCCCAACCTGAACTACGACGCGCGAAAGGACTTCGCGCCCATCGGCCTGCTGACCTGGCTGCCCTACCTGTTCGTCGTCAGTCCGGACAATCCCGCCAACAACCTGCAGGACTTTCTCGCGGCCGTAAAGGCCAAACCGAACCAGTACACCTACGCCACCACAGGCGTGGGCACCACCAGCCACCTGGTGACCTCGGTGCTGCTGGCCAAGGCCGGCGCCAGCATGATCCACGTGCCTTACAAGGGCAGCAGCCAGGCGCAGACCGACATCGTGGGCGGGCGCACCTACGCCACCTTCGACACCATGGTGTCCTCGCTGGCGCTGGTGAAAGCCGGGCGCCTGAAAGCGATCGCCGTCAGCACGCCGCAACGGGTCGCGAGCCTGCCGGACGTGCCCACCGTCGCCGAACAGGGATACCCCGGCTTCGACATGGGCGCCTGGCTGGGCCTGATCGCGCCCGCCGGCATCCCGCCCGGGATCCAGCAGAAGCTTGCCGCCGAGGTCAACGCCGTGCTGGCGGATCCGGCCGTGCGCGACAAGCTGGCGGACCTGGGCGCCCAGGTCCGCACCACCGCCACGCCCGCCGAGTTCGGCGCGTTGATGAAATCCGAATACGAATCGTGGGGCAAGGTGGTCCGCGATTTCAACGTCAAAGCCAGCGACTGAACCGGAGACCCGAACCATGCATAGCACCATGAGCCCCGCTGAGCGTGACACCCGCATTCAACTGGCCGCCTGCTACCGGCTGGTGTCCCACTTCGGCATGAGCGATCTCATCTACAACCACATCACCGCGCGCATCCCTGGCCCGGAGGGACATCTGCTCATCAACCCCTACGGCATGATGTATGACGAGATCACCGCATCCAGCCTGGTCAGGATAGATCTGGACGGGAAGGTGCTGGACAATCCGGGCGAGTACGGCATCAATGCGGCCGGCTACGTCATCCACAGCGCCGTGCACGGCGCCCGCCACGACGTGCAATGCGTCATCCATACGCATACGCGCGCCGGCATGGCGGTGTCGGCGCTGCAATGCGGCTTGCTGCCGCTGACGCAGACCGCCATGCGCTTCGCCAAGATTCCTTACCACGATTACGAAAGCGTGGCCTTGGACCTGGATGAGCGCGCGCGCCTGGTGGCGGACCTGGGCCAATCCGAGGCGATGATCCTGCGCAACCACGGCCTGCTGGCCGCCGGCCCCAGCATCGCGCAGGCATTCAATACGCTGTACTGGCTGGAGATGGCCTGCAAGGCGCAGGTGGATGCCCTGGCCGCCAACCGCGAACTCTGCGTCCCGCCGCCGGAAGTGATCGAGAAGACCTGGCACCTGTACCAGCCCACCACGCGCCGCCCCTTCGGCGAACTGGAATGGCCGGCCATGCTGCGCCTGATGGACAGGAAGGATCCCGGCTATCGCGACTGAGTCCTTGCCTGGCCCCGCCCCAGGAGGTCGATGCCGGCCGCGCTGTCCGCGCCTTCCGGCAGGATCGCCGCGAGGCTGGTCTTGACCTCCAGGAAGTACGGAACGGCCGAACCCAGCCCGCGCGCGATGGCCGCGGCCACCTGGTCCGGATGGGTGACGTACTCGGCCTGCATGCCGCAGGCGCGCGCCATCATCGTGAAATCGGGACTGGCGAGATTGGTGCCCGCATACCGCCCGGGATAGGTGCGCGCCTGATGCAGGCGGATGGAGCCATAGCAATTGTTGTTGGACACGATGAAGAGCACCGGCAGTCCGCGCTCGGCGGCGGCCATCATTTCATTGCCGGTCATCAGGAAGCCGCCATCGCCCACCAGGCACACGACCTTGCTTTGCGGATGGCGCAACTGCGAGGCAATCGCCGCCGGCGTGCCGTACCCCATCGCGCCCGACTGCGAGGCCATCAGCCGTTGCGGGTAGACGAAGGGAAAATGGCGGTACACCGGCGCGGCGAAGGTGCCCGCGTCCAGGCACACCATGACGTCCGGCGGCGCCTGTTCGGCCAGCGCTCGCACCACCGACACGAAGGGCACGCCATCATCGGCTTTTGGATCTGGCCAGGCGGCGGAGCGTTCTCGGATGGCGCGCAAGGACGCCGCCCAATCGCCGCGCGCCGCGTTTCCCGTCGCAGGCAGAGCCGCCAACGCCTGCGCGGTGGCCGCCGGATCGGCGACGATGCCGACGTCGGCCGCGAAATGCTGGTTCACGATATGGGCGTCGACGTGGCAATGCACCAGCGTCCGCGAAGGCCGCGGGTAGCCGGGGAACGTGTAGCCCTGCGTGGTGATATCGCCCAGGCGCGTACCCAGGGCCAGAATGAGATCGCTGGAATCGAACGCCGCGACCTGCGCGGGCTGCGTCGCCAGGTCCAGGTCGCCCGCGTAGAGCGGGTGCGTATTGGGAAAGATGTCATGCTGGCGGAACGATACCGCCACCGGTATGCCGTGCCGTTCGGCCAATTGGCGCAAGGCGTCGCGGCCGCCCGGCGCATTGAATGCGCCACCGGCGATGATGAGCGGCTTGTGGGCTGCGTCCAACGACGCATGCAGCCGCTGCAACGTGGCGGGCGCGGGCTGCGCCGGACTGGCCGGCTGCGCGACCCAATCCGGTTGCGGCACGCGCGGCTGCTGCACGTCTTCCGGCACCACCAGCACCACCGGCCCCGGCGTGCCCGAAGTTGCGACGCGCAGCGCCTTGAATGCGGCGCAGGCCATGTCCTCCGGCGCCGCCACCTCGTGCACCCATTTGGCGATGGAACCGAACATCTTCTGGTAATCGATTTCCTGGAAGGCCTCCTTGCGCAGGTCCTTGCGCGGGACTTGGCCGATCAGCAGGATCAGCGGCACGCCGTCCTGCTGCGCGGCATGCACGCCGATGGCCGCGTTCGCCGCGCCCGGCCCCCTCGACACCATGACCACCCCAGGGCGGCCCGTCAGCCGCCCGTCGGCGCACGCCATGAAGCTCGCGCCGCCTTCGTGCCTGCAGGTCACCACATCGATGCCCGGGAAATCATGCAAGGCGTCGAGCACGCCCAGATAGCTTTCGCCGGGAACCAGGAAGACGCGGTCGATGCCGTTGCGGGCGAAGACCCCGAGCAAGGCGTGGGAAGACGTGTTCAGTTCGGAAGCGGGTGTCATGGATGGCCGTAAACCTAGGGGCTAGCGCGCAGGCGCGGGTCTGATACGCAGGAATTCTAGGGTGGCTGGCGGCGGGCCATGTAGGCATACTGTGCCTATCAGATATACAAAAAACGCACACAAGGAGGAGCCGCCCGCAAGCGCCGGCGGCGAGACATCGCGATGGACCTGCGCAAGATCGAAAACCTGATCCACGTGGCCGACTCGGGCAGCTTCTCCAAGGCCGCTTCGGTGCTGGGCATCGCGCAATCGGCGCTGGGCCGCCAAGTCAGGAAGCTGGAAGACGAATGCGGCTGCGCCCTGCTCTACCGCAATGGCCGCGGCGTGTCCTTGACCCCGGAAGGCGAGAAGCTGCTGGATAGCCTGCGCCCCTTGCTCGCGCAAATGGCGCGGGTCGTGACCGAATTCCACGACGAGCAGAAGTCGCCCTCCGGCCAGGTCACGCTGGGCCTGACGCCCACGCTATCCCACATGGTCGGCATGCCGCTGGTGGCGGCAGTCTGGAAGCGCCATCCGCGCATCCAGCTCAACGTCATCACGGGCTATAGCGGCTACGTGCATGAATGGCTGGCCAACGCCCGCGTCGACATCGCGGTGCTGCATGACGCGCGGCGTTCCCAGCATGTGGTGGTCGATCCCCTGGCCGAGCTGGACCTGGCGCTGGTATCGCCCGTACAGAACCTGTCGCCCGCCGCGCGGGCCTTGTCCTCCATCGACTTCGCCCAGTTGGTTGATCTGCCCCTGGCGCTGCCCACGCGCAGCCACGGCCTGCGCCGCACGCTGGAGCAGGCGGCCGCGCAGGCCGACGCGCCCTTGAACGTCGTTTTCGAAATGGACGCGCTGGAACTGATGAAGGAAATCGTGTTGAACGGACTGGCCCACACGGTGCTGGCCCTGCCCGCGGTAGTGGGCGAATTGAACAGCGGCCAGCTCGTCGCCCGCAGGATCGTCAATCCCGCCCTGTCCACCCGCCTGATGCTGGCCACCGCATCGAACCGGCCGCTGACGCAGGCGGTGAAAATCGTGCAGGACATTCTGCGTGAATTGCTGCGGGACATGGTTGAGGCGGAGCCTTACCGCTCGTATATGCGGATGGCGGATGCGCGCGCCGTGTCCGCGTGAGCTTGGCGGCCGCTGCGTTTCAGCCCGGCCCTGACGCGCAGGCCCAATCCGGAACTGTCCGCGCCTACTCTTCAGCGCCGTAGAGCGCCGGCAGCAGAATCGGCAGCGAGTCCAGCGGAAAGGCGAATCTGACGGGCGCGTGGGAGGTGTCGGAGGCAACCAATCCGCATTTCAAGGCGGCCGCCAGCAAGGACCTGCCCGTGCGTTCGCCCAGGCCAGTCATCTGAATGAACTCGCCCCGCGTGGCCGGCCCCGCAGCGAACAGGTGGTAGATCGGCAAGGCGGCCTCTGCGCGCAGCCGTCCTTTCGCGGTTTCAATCAGAACGGACGCCTTGATCTTTTCCTTCATCGAGTTCAACGCCAGCATCCGGGACATATAGTCAACCTGCTCTTCGCACACGCGCAGGAAGTAGTCGATCCACAGCAGCAAACCTGTTTGCGTAAGGTTGCCCCGGCCGTCAAGATCGTCTTGACGCGGCGCGTCCGCAGCGGCCAGATGACCGTGGTAATCCTGCACCCCACGCGCCAATCCACGATTGACGGACCAAAGTCCCCTGGTGACAGGCCACATGGCGGCATGCGTTTGCAGTCGCGTGGCCCGACCATTGCCATCCGCAAACGGATGCATCCAGGCCATGCGTTGATGCGCGCAAGCGATGGCGATCAAGCGGAGTTCGTTGGTCCATTGCCTGCCGTAATGAGAGGTAAAGGCCTCCATGAATTGTGGCAATGACTGCCAGGCTGGCGGGCTATGGCGGCCAACCGTGACGTCGATCTCCCGCAGTGTTCCCGGTTCCACGACCAGCCCGTCCTTGGTTGTCCGGTCATGGGACTCCAAGCGTCCGTATAGCGCATGATGGGCGATCTGGACGAAATCCGCATTCAACGGCGAAACCCGCGCCGCCTGCTCTTCAACTTCTCTTTCCGCGTCCATATGGGCCACGGCAATGCGCTGCAGCCGCGCGATTTCCGGGCGGTCCGAGAACTCCTGACGCAGGGCTGCATCGATGTTCCTGGGCGACGTGCCCTGCCCCGCGATCCCGTTGCTGTAATACGAATTCATGCTGCGAAGCAGATCCCGCAGCGCCCCCCGGGTGTTGGGATGTGCAAATCCGCTCAGCTCGG
Organism: Achromobacter sp. PD1; assembly: GCF_048541815.1. Classification (NCBI taxonomy): domain Bacteria; kingdom Pseudomonadati; phylum Pseudomonadota; class Betaproteobacteria; order Burkholderiales; family Alcaligenaceae; genus Achromobacter; species Achromobacter sp. PD1. Next base: position 2,404,320 of record NZ_CP183349.1, on the reverse strand, counting down.
CGGCCCGATACACGATGCTGGCTGCTCGTTCCAAGTACGGGACGAGCATGTGCACAGCGGGCATCAAGGGTAGAAACTGTTGCGGAGAATCGTACATATATTATTTCCGGTTTTTTTTCCGATTCTCTTCATTCTAACCGACTAATTATATTAAATAATTGATGTATAAATTGCTAAAACAAGAACTTTAAATTCCGCTATTTCAACCCTTTTTTATACCGTTTTTTCTGCCGCCACGATGGCGCAATCCGGAAACATCAACGCGGCACCGGCAACGGGGGCGCGGGCGTCAGCGGCCCCGTCGGCACGCCGCGCTGCGCCGGCATCGGCGGCAGGCGGGACGGCGCAGGGCTTACCCAGCCGGGCTGGCGGCTCGGTCCGCTGGAAGGCGGCGCGGGCGGGCCGGGCGGCCTGCCGGCGGTGGCGCAACCGGTGCCCAGGCAGGGTTCCTGGGTAGCGCCCGGATTGACCAGCCGGGGACAGGAAGCCCCAACGCAGGCATCGGGAATGACGCGGGCCGAAGGCGGGGGTTGGGGAATGCCAGGTCCGGCGCCTTGCGCGACGGCTTGCCCCCAGGCGGCCGCCAGCAGCGCGACTGCACCAAGGATTTTCATGGCTGCGTGCCCTGCCCCTGGTCTGCGGCCGGGCGCCGCATAGCGTCCCTCGGCCCGGCCCCGCGTCGCGCCGGGGCCTGGGCGGGCGCGGGATGATTCCAGTGTGCCCCCGCGCCTGAGGGCCTGTCCAGACAGGCCCGGCGTCAATCCAGCCGGATATCCGCGCTTTTCACTACCGAGGCCCAGCGCGCGCGCTCGCTGTTGAAGAACTGCGCCAGTTCGGCGGGATTGCGGGTAACGATTTCGGCGCCCTGTTCGTTCAGCTGCGCCTTCACGTCCGGCTGGTTGACGATTTGCGCCATCAGTTCCGACAAGCGGATGGCGACGGGATCGGCCGTGGTCACGGGCGCCATCACCCCCTGCCAGGTGCCGGACTCGAAGCCGGCCACGCCCTGTTCAGAAATGGTGGGAATGTCGGGAACCAGCTGCATGCGTTCGCGCTTGGAGATCGCGATCGGCCGCAGCTTGCCGGCCTTGATGTGGGGCAGCGTGGCCAGCAACCCATTCATGATGACCTGGGTCTGCCCGCCTATGGTGTCCGTCACCGCCTGCGAACCGCCCTTGTAGGGCACGTACTCCCATTTCGCTCCCGTGGCCTGCTGCACGGCGACGGCAGCCAGGTGCGGCGCGCTGCCGATGGCGGTCACGGCGAAGTTCAGGCGCTGTTGCTTGGACAAGGCCACCAGCTCCGGCACCGTCTTGGCCGGCACGTCGGGATGCACGGCCAGCACGTGCGGCGAATAGGCCAGCATGCCGACCGCGCGCAAGTCCGTGGAGGGATCGAAAGACAGTTTGGTGTAAACGGACGGGCTGATCGCCAGCGCCCCTACGTCGCACAAGAGCACGGTATGGCCCTCTTGCGCGGACTGCACCACCAGGCCTGCGCCCAGATTGCCATTGGCTCCGGGCTTGTTCTCGACCACCACGGTCTGCTTCAGGGCATCGGCCAGGCGCGGCGCCAGGATGCGGGCGATGATGTCCGACGAGCCGCCGGGCGGGTAAGGCACGATGATCCGGACCGCGCGCGTCGGCCAGTCGCCCGGCTGCTGTGCCCATGCCGGTAGCCACGGCGACAGGCAAAGCGCCGCGGCGCCGCCCAGGAACTGTCTCTTGCTTGGGTTCATGGAGTCTCCTCTGGAATGTCTTGCGGGCGGACGCTGCGCCCGGGCTCTCTGGGACAACCTCTTCGGATTGGCCGCCGCGCGCGCCTGCGCCTGCCGCATATGTTCTGCCTATGTCATCGTACAACTATGAAATTATTGTTGGGAAGCGAAATATTCATCTATCGGGTATGCACCTATAAATCCAATTTTCTCAGCGACCTTTGCTTGAATAGTGGGCATTTCATGTTGTACGATGACTTACCTCTTAACCAGGCTACCGGCAGACTCCTGCCGTTCGATGACGCCCCCATACGGATCAACGCAACATGACCACCCCGCAGGAACTCAAGCACATCGTTTCGGAAGGGTTGCTGTCCTTTCCCGTCACCGATTTCGACCAGAACGGCGACTTCAACGCCAGGGGCTATGCGCAGCGCCTGGAATGGCTGGCCCCCTACGGCGCGACCGCCCTGTTCGCCGCGGGCGGCACGGGCGAGTTCTTTTCGCTGGCGCCAGAGGAATACGCGGACGTGATCCGCACCGCGGTGCAGACCTGCGCGGGAAAGGTCCCCATCCTGGCCGGCGCTGGCGGCCCGACCCGCACGGCCATCGCCTATGCGCAAGAGGCCGAGCGCCTGGGCGCCAAAGGCATACTGCTGCTGCCCCACTACCTGACCGAAGCCTCGCAACCAGGCATCGCCGCGCACGTCGAACAGGTCTGCAAGTCCGTGGATATCGGCGTCATCGTCTACAACCGCGCGCAGTCGCGCCTGTCGGCCGACAGCCTGGCGCAACTGGCCGAACGCTGCCCCAACCTGGTGGGTTTCAAGGACGGCGTGGGCGACATCGAAGCCATGGTGCGCATCCGCCGCAAGCTGGGCGACCGCTTTTCCTACCTGGGCGGCCTGCCCACGGCCGAGGTCTACGCCGCCGCCTACCGCGCGCTGGGCGTGCCGGTCTATTCGTCGGCCGTGTTCAATTTCGTGCCGCGCACCGCCATGGAGTTCTACCGCGCCATCGCCGCGGGCGACCATGACACCACCAATCGCCTGCTGGACGATTTCTTCCTGCCTTACCTCGAGATCCGCAACCGCGTCCCGGGCTATGCCGTCAGCATCGTCAAGGCCGGCGCCAAATTGGTGGGCCGCGACGCGGGTCCGGTGCGCGCGCCCCTGACCGACCTGCGGGCCGATGAACTGGAGATGCTGGGCGCTCTGATCCGCAAGCTCGGCCCGCAGTAAGGAGCCCTCCCGGGCGGTGGTATATATAGACCGGTCCAGCCACACCCGGGAGTCAGCCTATGGCGCGTCGACGCAACCTCGCGTTTCTGCTCAGCATGCTTGCCGCGCCCGCGGGCGCGGCCGTCGTCTACGACAACCACGGCCTGGTGGTCGAAGCCACCACCGGCAGCCGCAGCGACTGGAATACCGGCCAGCGGCAGACCACCCGCGCCACCACCATCACCTACCAGGGCAAGCCGCTGTGCGGCAAGGACGTCGGCGCCCTGCTCTATCCCGATGGTCAGAGCGTCGAGGCCCGCGCGTTCTTCTGCGCATCCACCGCCAAGGCCTTGGAAACGGACGCCGTGCTGGCCTACTTCACCAGTTCCAGCGCCAATACCGTGCTGGCGCAGCTGAGCGCGGCCAACGGCGCGCTGCGGGTCCAGCGCCTGGCCTTGTCGGCCAAGCCGGACCGCGATCGCATCGCCACCACGCGCTTCGAGGACGCGCGCCTGCCTGGCTGGACGCGCGTCCAGACGTCCTGGAACGAAACCGTGATGATCCGCCACGCGCCGCTCGCCGCCCTGAACCTGGGGCCGGGCAAGCTGCTGGACGTGGCGGACGGCGTGGCCTACCTGGCCGTGCCGCCAGGCAGGGACGCGGTCGAGATCGAGCCCACCAAGCGGGTCAAGGACGCCGACGGCTATCTGCAGATCGTGCCGGCCATCACCAAGTTCGTGGACACTCCGATGGCGTTCCGCGCGGTGCGCATGAGCGACGGGCGCGAACTGGCCCGGCTGGATTTCAAGGATGTCTGCCTGCGCCTGCCCGCGATCCAATTCGATCGTCCGGACGCGCAGTCCAAGTCCTCGGCCGCGCCCGGCGTGGCCTTCGACGACGTGCCGGCCTGGCGCGCCGCCACCCTGCAGCTGACGCAGGCGGCGCAGGGACGCGCCGCGCTGCGCCTGCAGCCGGGCGTGACCCTGCCACGCAAGCCCGGCTGCGCGCCCGGTTGATCTGGCCCGCTCAGATCAGGAACTGGCGGTAGGCCTCGTTGCCGGTTTCCTCGGTATGAGCGTAGCCCAGCTGGCGCAGGAACGCGTCCAGCGCCGCGCTGTCCGCCAGCGGCGCCTGGATGCCGACCAAGGCCGAGCTGAACTCCGTGCCCTGGTTGCGGTAATGGAACAGGCTGATGTTCCAGTTGGGCGCCATCTCGGACAGGAACTTCATCAGCGCCCCGGGGCGCTCAGGAAACTCGAAGCGGAACAGGCGCTCGCCCGCCGCCAGCGGCGAGCGGCCGCCCACCATGTAGCGGATGTGCTGCTTGGACACTTCGTTGTTGCTGAGGTCGCCGACGGAGAAACCCTGTTCCTGCAGCGCCGTCATGATTTCCGCCGCGTCGCCGCGCCGCGAGATCTGCATGCTGACGAAGATGTGGGCGGTGCGCGCGTCGGCGATGCGGTAGTTGAATTCCGTCACGCTACGCTGACCGATCACGCTGCAGAAGCGGCGGAAGCTGCCGCGCTCTTCCGGCACCGTCACGGCGAAGACCGCCTCGCGCGCCTCGCCAACCTCGGCGCGGTCTGCGACGAAGCGCAGGCGGTCGAAGTTCATGTTCGCGCCCGAGGTCACCGCCACCATGGGCAGGCCTTGCACGCCTTCGCGCTCTACATACTTCTTCAGCCCGGCCACCGCCAGCGCGCCCGCCGGCTCCAGCACGCTGCGGGTATCCAGGAACACGTCCTTGATCGCCGCGCAGACCGCGTCCGTATCCACCAGGATGATCTCGTCCAGGTATTCGCGGCACAGGCGGAAGGTCTCCTCGCCCACCAGCTTGACCGCCGTGCCATCCGAGAACAGGCCCACTTCGGGCAGGTTGACCCGTTCGCCCACCTGCATCGACAGGGACATGGCGCAGGAATCCTCGGTCTGCACGCCGATGACCTTGACGCCGGGGTCCACCGCCTTGATGTAGGTCGCCACGCCCGCGGCCAGCCCGCCGCCGCCGATCGGCACGAAGACGGCATGCAAGGGGCCCGCGTGCTGGCGCAGGATCTCCATGCCCACCGTGCCCTGGCCGGCGATCACATAGGGATCGTCGAAGGCAGGAATGAAGGTCAGGTCCTGCGCGCTCGCCAGCTTCTGGGCGTGGCCATAGGCATCGCTATAGGAATCGCCCGCCTGCACCACCGTCACCGTGGGGCCGCCATGCGCCTTGACCGCATCCACCTTCACCTGCGGCGTGGTCTGCGGCACCACGATGATGGCGCGCACGCCCATCCTGGCCGCCGAGATCGCCACGCCCTGCGCATGGTTGCCGGCGGACGCCGTGATGACGCCCCGGTCCAGCGCCGCCTGCGGCGTGTTGCGCATCTTGTTGTAGGCGCCGCGCACCTTGAAGGAAAAGACCGGCTGGTTGTCCTCGCGCTTGAAGTAGACCGGGTTGCCCAGCCGGGCCGACAGGCCGCGGGCGCGATCCAGCTCGGTTTCGCGGGCGATGTCGTAAATGCGTGCGGTCAGGATCTGCCTCAGGTATTCCATCGGCGAGGCCCTGCCGTCCTGGAATGCGGTCGGCGCGGCGGTTTGCTGGCTGGCTTGCGGGGTGTGGTGCATCTGGCTCTCTGCTTCGGTGTGCTTGCCCGGCAGAGGCGGCCACAAAAAACCCGCCTCGTGGGGCGGGTGGCTGTGACTGTTGCGGTCGCGCGCTAACCCACCATTCCAGGAATGATGGTAATAATCAGCGAAATGCGGACGGCGCGGAAATTCATGGGGACGTAGCTTCCTCCTTGTGCGGCGCTTTGTCAAACGGCCAACCGGCCCCGGCGCTCCCGATTAAATACGTCCCCATTTAATTTGGCGCCATTATGGCCACATCCCGGCCGAATCCGCGGTTTTTTGCTGCGCAGCAGGCGTAGCGCGGTATTACAATGGAAGGTTCGTGGCAGTCGCACTTTCCCAAATCAAAAAGGGGCAGGCGTCGGTCATGTTGGGTATACGCCTTCCGGCCAAATCCTGGACGCGTCCGCGTGCTTGCCCAAACCAACCCACTCTCCGACAACATCTACCGGCTTCTGGCCGCATAGCATGTTCGGGTTTGCGCCTAGCGCCTGCCGAACAGATTCAAGGATCATGTCTCTTACTCCGAAGATTATCTATACCCTCACCGATGAAGCTCCGGCGCTTGCAACCCGTTCGCTGCTGCCCATCGTCCAGGCTTTCGCCAAGCCCGCAGGCATCACGGTCGAGACCCGCGACATCTCGCTGGCAGGCCGCATCATCTCGGTCTTCCCCGACTACCTCGAAGACAGCCAGAAACTGGGCGATGCCCTGTCGGAACTCGGCGCCCTCGCCGTCCAGCCCGAAGCCAACATCATCAAGCTGCCCAACATCAGCGCGTCCATGCCGCAGCTGAAGGCCGCCATCAAGGAACTCCAGGACCAGGGCTACAAGCTGCCCGACTACCCGGACGCCCCCGCCAACGACACCGAGCGCGACGTCAAGGCCCGCTACGACAAGGTCAAGGGCAGCGCCGTGAACCCGGTCCTGCGCGAAGGCAACTCCGACCGCCGCGCCCCGCTGTCGGTCAAGAACTACGCCCGCAAGCACCCGCACAAGATGGGCGCCTGGTCGGCTGACTCCAAGTCGCACGTCGCCCACATGAGCGAAGGCGACTTCTACGGCACCGAGAAGTCGGCGCTGATTTCGGAAGCCGGCGACGTCAAGATCGAACTGACCGCCGCCGACGGCGCGAAGACCGTCCTGAAGGAAAAGACCCCGGTCAAGGCCGGCGAGATCATCGACGCCGCCGTGCTGTCCACGGCCAAGCTGAAGTCCTTCCTGCAAGCGCAGATCGACGATGCCCGCGCCACCGGCGTGCTGTTCTCGGTGCACCTGAAGGCCACGATGATGAAGGTCTCCGACCCGGTCATCTTCGGCCACGTCGTGTCCGTGTTCTACAAGGACGTGCTGGCCAAGCACGCCGATGCGCTCAAGCAAGCCGGCTTCGATCCCAACAACGGCATCGGCGACCTGTACGCCAAGATCCAGTCCCTGCCCGCCGACAAGCAGGCCGAGATCACCGCCGACATCGACGCCGCCTACAAGACCCTGCCGCAGCTGGCCATGGTGAATTCCGACCGCGGCATCACCAACCTGCACGTGCCCAGCGACGTCATCGTCGACGCATCCATGCCCGCCATGATCCGCGACTCGGGCAAGATGTGGAACGCCGAAGGCAATCTGCAGGACGCCAAGGCCGTGATCCCCGACCGCAGCTACGCCGGCGTCTACCAGGCCGTCATCGAAGACTGCAAGCGCAACGGCGCCTACAACCCGGTCACGATGGGCAGCGTGCCCAACGTCGGCCTGATGGCCCAGGCCGCCGAGGAATACGGCTCGCACAACAAGACCTTCGTCATCCCGGCTGCCGGCACCGTGCGCGTCACCGACGCTTCGGGCAAGGTGCTGCTGGAACAGGCCGTCGAAGCCGGCGACCTCTGGCGCATGTGCCAGACCAAGGACGCCGCCGTGCAGGACTGGGTCAAGCTGGCCGTCACCCGCGCCCGCGCCACCAAGACGCCCGCCGTGTTCTGGCTGGACGAGAACCGCGCCCACGACGCGCAGATCATCGCCAAGGTCAAGCACTACCTGAAGGACCACGACACCAGCGGCCTGGATCTGCGCATCCTGAGCCCGGTCGAAGCCACCAAGTTCTCGGTCAAGCGCATCCGCGAAGGCCTGGACACCATCTCGGTGACCGGCAACGTGCTGCGCGACTACCTGACCGACCTGTTCCCCATCATGGAACTGGGCACCAGCGCCAAGATGCTGTCGATCGTGCCGCTGGTCGCCGGCGGCGGCCTGTTTGAAACGGGCGCGGGCGGTTCCGCCCCCAAGCACGTGCAGCAGTTCCTGGAAGAAGGCTTCCTGCGCTGGGATTCGCTGGGCGAGTTCATGGCCCTGGCCGAATCGCTGGACCACCTGGGCCGCAGCTACGGCAACGCCCGCGCACAGGTCCTGGCCAAGACGCTGGACCTGGCGACCGCCAAGTTCCTGGACGAGAACAAGTCGCCCGAGCGCAAGGTCGGCGGCCTGGACAACCGCGGCAGCCACTACTACCTGGCCATGTACTGGGCCCAGGCCGTGGCCGCGCAGACCGACGACCGTGAACTGGCTGCCCTGTTCGCGGCGCCGGCTCGCGCGCTGGCCGACGGCGAGGACAAGATCCTGGCCGAACTGAAGGCTGCCCAGGGCAAGCCCGTCGACATCGGCGGCTACTACCAGCCCAACGAAGCCCTCGCCAGCCAGGCCATGCGCCCCAGCGCCACGCTGAACCAGGCCCTGGCCTCGATCGCCTAAGCCCCTGCTGCCGCGCCTCGGCGCGGCAACAATAAAAGGCCGACAGCCCCAGGGCTGCCGGCCTTTTCCTTTGCGCGCGCCTAGCGCTGCGCTTCGCGGTGCCGCAGCTGGCGCACCTGCAGGAACTGAAGCGCGACGGGAATCAGCGACAGGCCGATGATGATGACCGAGACCCAATGCAGGTTGGCCCGCACCCACGGGATCGAACCCAGCCAGTAGCCGGCCAGCAGCATCGACGAGCACCACAGGATGCCGCCGATGACGTTGTAGGTGTAGAACGTGCGGCGCGGCATCTGCGACAGGCCGGCGACGAACGGCGCCACGGTCCGGACGATGGGCACGAAACGCGCCACGGTGATGGTCATCGCGCCGAAGCGCGCGAAGTACGCGCGCGCCCGCTCCATGTGATCGGGCTTGATCCAGCGGCTGCTGGCAAGCCTCTGCCCCCAGCGAGAAGATCCTATGGAATAGTTCAGCGCGTCTCCCGCGATGGCGGCAGCGGTGATGGCCGCCAGCGAGATGGCCGGATCGACGCCGGCCAGCCCCAGGAACGCGCCCGCGGCGAACAGCAGCGAATCGCCGGGCAGGAATGGCATCACCACCAGGCCCGTTTCCACGAAGATGACCGCGGCGATGATCGCGGTGCCCAGCACCCAATTCTGCGCCAGCACCGCCATCAGGCCCTGCTCGCTGGTCAGCCAGGAAAACACTTCAGTAATGCTCATGATCGAATCTTTGAATCAAGGTTTGGCCTGCGCCGGCGCCGCCGGCATGCCGGCGCACATGCGCTGGCGGGACGCGGCGTCGATATCGATGCGCCAGACGAACCGCTTCCCGACGGACAGCCTCGGCGCCACGCCGGCGAGTACCGGATAGCGTCCGCCGTCGTCTTCCTGGCCCCAAATCCAGAAGCGCGATCCGTCCGCCGCTGCGCACATGCGCACGCGCATGTCGTCGGCGCCGATCAGCACGCGCTTGCCCATCACCGGGTCGAACTGGGCGGCGTCGTACAGTTCCTTGCGCCAGTTGTCGCGCTTGGGGATCTCGGGGTTCTGCCAATCGTCGACGATCCAGGCGGGTTCCTTGGCCTGGGTATAGAAACCCAGGTCGAAAGGCAAGGTATGCAGCGCCATGTGGATGTCCTGCGGCTGCATTTCCTTGCGCAATTCCCTGGCCAGCGGCCCGGCGCTGCCGCGCGGATTGGACGACGCGACGATGACCGCGGCCAGGCAGATCACGGCGGATACCCCGACGGCGATCCAGGCGCCGCGCCGTTTGCCGGCCGCCCAGGCGGGCGCGACCCGTTCGCAGATCAGGAACGCCAGCGGCGGGAACACCGGCAGCACGTAGCCGATCAGCTTGGAATTGGGAATCGAGAAGAACACGATCACGACCGCGATCCAGATCGCCATCAGGCGCCGCAGGCCCTGCGGATCGGACTCGCGCCAATAGGCCGGCTTGAAGATCGAAATGCCCCACACCGACCACGGCAGCGACAGCCCCGCCACGATGGGCAGGTAGAACCAGAACGGTTGCGCGTTGTTGAAGCCGCCCTGCGAAAAACGCTCGAACTGCTGGTAAACGAAGAAGTACTGGTAGAAGCCGGGATGGCGCAATTCCATCAGCCAGAACCACGGCACCGCCACCAGCGCGAACGCCAGCAAGGCCGGCACCCACAGCAAGGCGCGCACGCCGGGCCAGTCGCGGCGCAGCAGCAGCCAGGCCAGCACGATGGCGCCGGGCAGCGCCACGCCGATCAGCCCCTTGGCCAGCACCGCCAGCGCGGCCAGCACGCCCGTGGCCACCGCCATGGCGCGGAACGGCCGCCCCGCGGCGCGGCGCAAGGCGGTGTCGGCCGCCGCCAGCACGCACAGGGTGATCATGCTGGCCACCAGCATGTCCATATTGGCGAACTGGGCGGCGCCAAAGAACAGCGGCATCATGCCCAGGATCACCACGGCCCAGCGCGCCTGCGCGGCATTGCGGTAGCGCGCCACGAAGGCGTAGAGCGCGGCGCCCGCGCTCCAGGCGCCCAGCAGCGAAGGCAACCGCGCGCTGAACTCGTGCACGCCGAACAGGACATAGCTGATCTGCGCAAGCCAGTAGTACAGCGGCGGCTTGTGGAAGTACGGCATGCCGTCAAGCAAGGGCACCATGGGCGAGCCGCTGCGCAGCATTTCCCAGGCCACCCCGGCATAACGCCCCTCGTCGGGCAGCGTCAGCCAGCGCGCCCAGGCCAGCGCCCCCAGCCACAGGGCCAGGCAAGCCAGCACCAGCCAGGCGGGCCAGGCACTGCGGCGCGCCCATAGACGGCGCTGGACGGAGGCAATGTGCTGCGGAGGTGCTTCGGGACGGGACGCTAGTCGCATGAGGAGCCGGAAAGGGTTCAGGAAAATGCAAGATTGCGCGCAGTATCGCCAGGCGCGCGTCAAGCTTTCATGAAATTTCCAAAAAATTTGCCTGCCGCCTACGTCGGATGCAGCCGGTCCAGCCTGAGCCGCTCGCGCTCGTCCGTCAGGCGGCGCATGGCGCCATAGGCCGCCGCAATCGCCGCCATGCCGCTGGCGCCGCATAGCAGGAACATCAGCAGTATCTGGTACTTTGCGGCCTCGATCGGATCCATGCCGGCGATGATCTGCCCGGTCATGATGCCCGGCAGGGTGATGATGCCGGCGGCCGACATCTGATTGATGCTGGGCACGATGCCGCGCCGCACAGATTCGCGCAGCAAGGACGAAAACGCCTCGTGCACCGTCGCGCCCAGGGCCAACCGCGCCTCGATCGCCAGTTTCTCGCGCCGCGCGCCGGACAAGACCCCGTCCAGCGCCAGGCTGGCCGCGTTGAGCACGCTGCCCAGCACGATGCCGATCAGCGCGATGGTGTAGCGCGGGTCGTACCAGGGGTCCGGACGCAGCGCCGTGTTCAGGATGAACAGCACCGTGATGACCGTGGTTCCCGCCACCGCCATCGCGCCGACCCAGCCGTTGCCGCGGCCGGTCAGCCTGGCCCTGGGCCGCGCGGCCACTTCCCGCGCCGCCAGCGCCATCATCACCGCCACCACCAGCGCCGTCAGCCAGGGCGCGGCGTGCGCGAACACGATGCGCAGGATGTGGCCGACCAGCAGCAGCTGCACGACGGTGCGCACCGCGGCCCACAGCACCTGCCGCTGCAGGTTCAGGCGCAGGGCGAAAGAGATGCCGGCGCTGAGCAGCACCAGCAGCGAGGCAATGGCCAGGTCGGAGGCCTGCAGTTTGATCACGTCCATAGCGGTTCCAGCCTGCCCTGCTCCATGCGCCAGGAACGGCGCGCCAGACGCTGCGCCTGCGCCGGGCTGTGCGTCACCATCAAGATCGCTGCCCCGCCGTCCAGGTAGCGCCGCAGCTCCGCTTCCACCTGGTCCGTAGCGGCCTGATCCAGCGCGGCGGTCGGCTCGTCCAGCAGCAGCACGCGGGGCGCCAGCGCCAATGCGCGCACCAGACCCAGGCGCTGGCGTTCGCCCGTGGACAGTTCATGCACCAGCGCATCCAGCTTGTCAGGCGACAGCCCCAGGCGTTGCATGATGGCCAAGGCCTGGGCGCGGTCCGTGAAATGCCGCAGCACCAGATCGTCCCACCAGCCTGCTTCCGCCTGGCAGTACATGACCTTGCGGCGCCATTCATGACCCCGCATGCCCGAGCGCGGGCGGCCCTCAAGCAGCGCTTCGCCATGCCCGGGGTCGAGGTCGGCGATCTGGCGCAGCAGAAGGGATTTGCCGGAACCTGACGGCCCCATGATGGCGGCGCATTCGCCTGCGGCCAGGTCCAGGCCGACGGGCGCAAGGCGTTCGCTATAGATACCGCGCAGCCTGAGCAGCGGGTGCGCGTCGGTGGTGGTGTTCGGCATGGATACAGATCTTAGCCCGTGGCGCCCCGGTCCGCACCCGGAACCGCCTCGGTGATGCGTTAATCTCAAGCGCCCATCATGGCCCGCTGGCGTGCGACGATAGCGCGACGCAGCCCGTACACCGGCGCGCCTTTTCAGGAGTTTCGATGGAAGTTTCCTTGAGTGGCAGAATGGGCGGGCCCGAGGCCGGCGTCGCCTGGCTCGCCAGCATCGTCCAGCTTCGGCCGAAGCTGAAGTCCGCCCTGGCCGACCTGTCCGTCGCCGGCCTGCGGACCCTCGACGTCGAATTGTGGATCGGCGGCAGCATCACCGACTACGGACCACAAGGCTTTTCTTCCAGCGCCAGGTACTACGCGAAGAAGGAGTCCTTGCTGCTTGCCATCTCCGTGCCCAAGGCGGTGGCGGCGGCCTCCCCGCAAGAGCGTCCGGAACAAGCCCTGCAGGGCTGGCTGGCCGACGGCTTCACTTCCGCCAAGCTCCCGCGCAGTGCCCAGAAGCTGCCTTTTGCGCTCATTGCAGAGACGGTCCGCTCGTCCTTGGGCATCGCCCGGCAGTGACAGGAGTGTTTGCGAAATGAAAAAGCCCGCCTGAGCGGGCTTTTTCCTGCGACGCCGGCGCCTCAGAGCATGTGCGCCAGGAACTCGCGGCTGCGCGCCTCTTGCGGAGCGCGGAAAAAGTCCGCCGAAGGCGCTTCCTCGATGATGCGGCCTTCGTCCATGAAGATGACCCGGTGAGCCACTTCGCGCGCAAAGCCCATTTCATGGGTGACGACCAGCATGGTCATGCGCTCGTCGGCCAGCTGCTTCATGGTGCGCAGCACTTCGCCGGTCAACTCCGGGTCCAGCGCCGAGGTGGGTTCGTCGAACAACATGATGTCCGGTTCCATGGCCAGCGCGCGCGCGATCGCCACGCGCTGCTTCTGGCCGCCGGACAGGCGCGTCGGGTAGTTGTCGCGCTTGTTCAGCAGGCCCACCTTGCGCAGCAGCTCTTCGGCCTTGGGCACGATCTGGGCGCGGGTCATGCCCTTGACGGTGATGGGCGCCTCGATGATGTTCTGCAGCACGGTCATGTGCGGGAACAGGTTGAACGACTGGAACACCATGCCCATCTTGCGGCAGATGCGGCGCACGTCGGCGTCGCTGGCGTACTGGCTGCGTCCGCCCGGCACGGCGCGGGCCATGGCCTCGCCTTCGACCTCGATGCTGCCCTCGTCGATGGTTTCCAGGTGGTTCAGGCAGCGCAGGAAGGTGCTCTTGCCGGAGCCGGACGGGCCGATCACCGCGACCACTTCACCCTGGCCCAGGCTGAGCGATACCCGGTCCAGCACGCGGTTGGGGCCGAACGACTTGATGATTTCGCGGGCCTCGATCATGACGGGACGCGCGGACGGAGAATTACTGGTCATATTTGGCATAGCGCTTTTCCATGTGCTGGAAGAACCACGTCAGGATCAGCGTCATGATGAGATAGAAGGCGGCGGCGACCAGGAACGGCGTGGTCGTGAAATCGCGCTGCACGATGCCGCGCGCCGTGCGCAGGATGTCGTTGAGCGCCAGCACGTAGATGAGCGAGGTGTCCTTGACCAGGGTGATGGTCTCGTTGCTCATGGGCGGCAGCACCCGCTGCACCATCTGCGGCAGCACGATGCGGCGCAGGGTCTGCAGATAGGTCATGCCCAGGACCTTGCTGCCCTCGTACTGGCCGCGGTCCACCGACTGGATGCCGGCGCGGAAGATCTCGGCGAAATAGGCCGCGTAGTTCAGCGCGAAGGCCACCACGGCGGCCGGAAAGTCCGGCAGGCGGATCCCGATCACCGGCACGAACGGCAGCGCGAAGTAGATGAACAGCATCTGCAGCATCAGCGGCGTGCCGCGCATGAGCCAGATATAGCCGTTGACCAGGCTGCTGGCCAGGCGCCATTTGGAGATCCGCACCAGCGCCAGCACCAGGCCCAGCGGGACGGCCAGCGCCAGCGTGATGAAAAACAGCGTCAGGGTGACTTTCGCGCCTTGCGCCAATGGCCCCAATAGGGAGAGAACGTAGTCCATGCAGTGGGTTCGCGCCGTCAGCGTCGGTGGACGCCGGGGCTGGATCGATTCATGAGTAAGCCCGCCTGGCGCCTTGGCGCCGCGGCGGGCTGCGAAATACAGGCCGGGACGCCCGCGCCGAATGGCCGCGGACGCCGCCCGCCCCTTACTTGATGATGTTGGCGCCGAACCACTGGGTGGCGATGCGGCCGGCGGTGCCGTCCTGCTTCATCGAATCCAGGGTCTTGTCCAGCTTGCCCAGCAGCTCGGTGTCGTCCTTGCGCACGCCGACGCCGTAGTCTTCGGTGCCGAAGTTCTCGTCCAGCACGCGGTATTCGCCGGCGCGCTTGCTGATCAGGTAGCGGCCCACCACTTCGTCCACCACGATGGCGTCCAGGCGGCCGGCGGCCAGGTCCATCAGCGCGGTGACGTTGTCGCCGAACTTCTTCACTTCCTTGATCTGGGCCGCGACCGGGTCCTTGGCGATGGCGTCGGTGGCGCTGCTGCCGTCCTGGGCGCCCACGACCTTGCCGGCCAGGTCAGCCTTGGCCTTCACGGGCGAGGCGTTGCCGACGATGATGATCTGGTGGTTGGCCATATAGGGCGCGGTGAAGCTGATGTTCTTCTTGCGCTCTTCGGTGATGGTCAGGCCGTTCCACAGCACGTCGACGCGCTTGCCGTTGAGTTCGGCTTCCTTGGCGCTCCAGTCGATGGGCTTGAACTCCACTTCCAGGCCCAGGCGCTTGCTGGCTTCCTTGGCCATGTCGATGTCGAAACCGACGATCTGGTTGTTCGAATCGCGAAAACCCATGGGCGGGAAGTTGTCATCCAGGCCGACCACGACCTTCTTGGCGGCGGCAGGCGCCTGCGCGCCGGCGGCGGGCGCATTGTCGCTGGGGCCGCAAGCCGTGAGCAGCGCGGTGGCGGAAGCGAGGAGTACAGCTGTCAGTTTTTTCATCGTTATGGATGCGCCGGGCGCAAGAATGAAGAATGCCGGAATGGCCAGTCAAAAAGCCGCGAGCCGGTATTTTATCCTCTTGCGGGAGTGAGATCCGTCCCCCGGAGTGATTTGCCAATCCGCGCCCGTTGGTGCAACCTCGCAGCACATCAACGCGCACGACCGCTCCAGTTGCACCGCATCGCGCAGGCGCCGACCAAGCTGCCGCAAGCGGCCTGATCCACGCCCCCAGTCCCAGGTTCACGCATGACACCCGCCATCCGTATCGGTCCCCTCGTCTTTCCCTCGGACCTGCTGGTCCTAATCGTTGCCGCCGCCGTCGGGCTGCTGGCCGCCAGGATATTCACCCGCAAGCTACAGCCCCGGCCCGATATGGGCACGGTGCTCTGGCGGGCGTTGATCATCGGCCTGGTGGTCGCCCGGCTGGGCTTCGTCTGGCAGTACCAGGCCCACTTCATCGAGAATCCGCTCCGGATCCTGGACCTGCGCGATGGCGGCTGGGCCGGGATGGCCGGGCTTGCCGCGGCATGGCTCTACGCGCTGTACGCGGCCTTGCGCCGCCAGGCGCCGCGGCCCGCGCTGCTGGGCGCGCTGGCGTTGGCCAGCGCGATCTGGATAGGCGGCGGCCGCTGGCTGGCGCCCGCGCCGCAGGCCCAGCCCGAACTGGCCGCGCTGGCCTTGCGCCAGCTGGACGGCGCACCCGCGGCGCTGGCGGCCTACCAGGGCAAGCCCACCGTCATCAATCTGTGGGCGAGCTGGTGCCCGCCCTGCCGCCGCGAAATGCCCGCCTTCGCCGCGGCCCAAGCGGCGCATCCCAATGTGAATTTTGTCTTCCTGAACCAGGCCGAGGCGCCGCCGGACGTCACGGCGTTCCTGGCGCAACACGCGCCGACGCTGCGCAACGTGCTGCTCGACCCCGCAGGCGCGGCCTCGCGCCAGATGAGCAACCGCGGCCTGCCCGCCACGCTGTTCCTGGATGCCCGGGGACGGCTGGTCGACCTGCGCGTGGGCGAGCTGTCGGCGGCCTCGCTGGCCCAGCGCCTGGAGGCGATCCAGGCGCCGGCCAGCGGCGATTGACCCAAGAGCGCTTCAGGACCGCGGCTCGGCCACAAGGCGGGCCCACGGCAAGGGCCGCCCGTCCGTATCGCGTTCGAATAGCGACAGGAGCTGGCCTGCATGGGTGGGCGGTTCTTCCAACCGGACGACCAGGACCGGTCCCGCGGGCAGCGCCCGGACCGTGGCAATGACTGCGGCAGGTGCACCGTCCCGCGACGGCAACTCGGTCCAGGCCAGCAACTCCGCCTGCTCCACCGCCGCCGCGCGCGCCTGTCCATGGCCGCAAGCCGGGCACCACAGCCGCACGGGATAGACCAGATGGCCGCAGCTGCTGCATAGGCTGACGTTGACGCTCATGCTTCCTCCCGCGCCAGCACCGCGGCGTTGGCGCACATGCCGTAGCGCAGCTGCACCATGCCGTAGCCGGTAGCCACGCCGTGGCGCGCGCCGCGTACCTGCCGTTCCCCTGCCTGCCCCAGCAATTGGCGCGCCACTTCGACCAGGCCATGCATGCCGCCGGCGGTGCCCGCCTGCCCGGCGGACAGTTGGCCGCCCGCGGTGTTGACGGGCAAGTCACGCGAGGCCAGGCGGCGCGCGATGAAGCCAGGCAAGTCATCCACGCTGGCGACGCCCAGATCGCACAGCTGCGCCAGCGCCATGGCGGGATAGTCGTCATACACGCTGAGCACATCCATGTCTTGCGGCCCCAGGCCCGCGCGCTGCCAGAGCGCAGGCGCGAACGCCGCGATGCCGGTCTGCAGCCCGTCCCCTTCCTGCTGGTCGTCGTTATAGCGGGCATCGCTGGCCAGCAGCCGCACGCTGATTCCCGCCGGACGCGCGCTCAGCACCAACGCGCAAGCGCCGCTGACCACCGGCACGCAATCCAGGCGTCCCAGCGGCGGCGCGACCATGGGCGCGGCCAGGTACTGCGCCAGGCTCATGGGCTCGCGATACGCCGCGTTGGGATTGCCGGCCGCCCATTGCCGCTGCGCGACACACAGCGCGCCATAGTCTTCCCGGGCAAGGCCGGTATGCGCCATCTGCCGCTGCGTGAGCATGGCGAACAAGGGGTTCGGACCCTCGCAGCCCAGGGGGCTGAGATAGTCCTGCGCGCTGCGGTTATAGCCCCGCACCAGCCCCGCGAAATCGGCGCCCGTGAAATGGTCTCCCGCGACCAGCACGATGGTCTCGGCCTGCCCTGCTTGCAACGCCAGCCAGGCCTGGCGCAACAGATTGATGGCGCTGGCGCCGCCCATCTCGTCCTGCATGCACCAGTTCAGCCGCAGTCCCAGACGCCACGCCAGATCGATCGCGCGGTCGGGGCGCAACGTGAATGAAGCCACGCCCAGTCCGTCCACATCGCCGGGCTCCAACCCTGCGCCGCGCAGCGCCTGCGCGATCGCCTCGGCCATAAGGCCGGCCGTGCTGGTCCCCGGGCCGGGATGGCGCAACGAAGGCGTTTCGCCCACGCCTACGATGCCCGGGCCGCGCGCCGCGCTCATGCCGATTCCTGCCGCGGCGGTTCGCGCGTCAGCAACAAGGTCAACACCGTGACCGCGGCCATGCCCACCAGGAACCACGCCACCGGGGTCGCCGATTCATACTTGCGCAGCAGCGCCATGGCGATCAGCGGCGACAGGCCGCCAGCGAAGACAGACGCCAGTTCATGCCCCAGCGCCAGTCCGGTGTAGCGGACCTCTGCAGGAAACAGTTCGGCGAAATACGCCGGCTGGGTGCCGATCATCGCGGCGTGGCAGACCGTGTTGCCCAGGAAAAAGGCCAGGAATATCCATACCGGCTCCTTGGTCTGCACCAGCCAGAAGAACGGGAAGGCCACCAGCACCAGGCCGGCCGAACCGATCAGGTACACCGTGCGCCGCCCGATGCGGTCGGACAGGTGGCCGAACCAGACCAGCGTGCCCAGCTCGATGAACATCGACACCAGCACGCCGCCCAGCATGACGTCGTTGGGAATGCCCAGGAACTTGCCATAGGCCAGCGCGAACGCCAGGAAGATGTACGACCCGCCGTTCTCGGCCACGCGCAGACCCATCGCGGTAAACACTTGGCGCGGATAGCGGCGGAACACTTCGACTGCCGGCATGCCGCGCTTGGCGGTCTTGGCGGCTTGCACGAACTCATCGCTTTCCGGGATGTGCTTGCGGATGTACAAGCCCACGCCGAAGATCAGCACGCTCAAGAGGAACGGCAGGCGCCAGCCCCAGCTCATGAAGGCTTCTTGCGGCAACTGCTGCGCCAGCATGAAGACGCCCGAGGACAGCACGAAGCCGCCCGCCACGCCCAGTTGGCTGAAGGAAGAGAAGTAGCCGCGGCGCTTGCCTCCGACCGCCTCGCTGATCAGCAGCACGCCGCCGCCCCATTCCCCGCCCGCGGCCGCGCCTTGCAGGATGCGCAGCACCACCATGGCCACCGGCGCCCAGAAGCCGACCTGGTCATAGGTGGGCAACAGCCCGATCAGGAAGGTCGCGGCGCCCATCAGGCCGAGGGTCCATTCCAGCGCCAGCTTGCGGCCGTAGCGGTCGCCGATATGACCGAAGATCACGCCGCCCAGCGGCCGCGCCAGGAAGCCGACCGCAAAGCCGGCAAACGCCCCCATGGTGCCCAGCAGCGGGTCGGTGCCCTTGGGAAAGAACAGTTCGCCAAACACCAGCGCCGCCGCCGTGCCGTAGATGAAGAAGTCATACCATTCCATCGCGTTGCCCGCGACGGACGCCATCACCACGCGCCGCGTGCGCTTTCTGCGCGCATCGTCGCCAGCGGCCGCGGCCGCTCCCTTGTATGCCATCGTCATTGCCGCCCCTAGTCTGTTTGAATGGATTGATGACGCTCAGCGCGCCACGCGATAACCGACGGCGTCGCGGTCCCAGGCGTCGCCGGTAATGCCCTCATCCCGCAAGCGGAACTTGCGGATCTTGCCGTTCTCGGTGCGCGGCAAATCCTCCAGCACGCGCAGATAGCGCGGCACGGCGAAATACGGCATGCGAGGCTGGCAGAAGTCCAGCAGCGCCTCGGGCGCGATGGCCTGCCCGGTCTTGTAGACCAGCGCCGCCATGACCTCGTCTTCCGCCAGATCGGAACGCACCGCATAGACCGCCGCGGCAGCCACCGCCGGATGCGCCAGCAGCACCTGCTCCACCTCGTACGAGGAAATGTTCTCGCCGCGCCGGCGGATGGCATCCTTCGTGCGGTCCAGGAAGCGGAAATAGCCGTCCGCATCGCGCACCACCCGGTCGCCCGTGTGGAACCAGAGGTTGCGCCAGGCTTCCACCGTCTTGTCATCCATGCCGAAATAGCCTGTGGCGATGGCATATGGCACATGTGCGCGCAGCAGCAATTCGCCCGGCGTGCCGTCGGGCACCGCCGCGTCGTGCTCGTCGGCCGCCATCGCGTCGAACTCAGGCGCGGCCCGTCCCATCGTGCCGGGGCGTTGCTCGGCCAGCATGCCGCCCAGCGCGAAATTGGTTTCGGTGGAGCCGTAGCCTTCCAGCAGCGCAATGCCGGTACGTTCGGCGAACGCCGCATGGAAGCGTTCGGGCACCCCGGGCGCCAGCGCGATCCGCGCGCGCTGGCGCCGTTCGGCTGCGGCAGGCGGCTGCGCCAACAGCATGGGCACCATGGCGCCCAGCAGATAGGTCACCGTGGCGCCCGTGGCCTCGAGCCGGTCGAAATAGCGGCTGGCCGAGAAACGCTCGTCGCAGACGATGGTCGCGCCCGTGACCAGGGCCTGGAAGCAGGCGTTCAGGGCATTGGTGTGAAAGAGCGGCAGGCTCGTGTAGAGCACGTCGCTCTCGACGATTTCCAGGTTGCGCGCGGCGATCCTGCCCCACCAATAGAACTGCGCATGAGGACAGCACACGCCCTTGGACAGGCCTGACGTGCCAGAGGTGTACAGGATGGCCAGCGTATCTCCCGGCCCAAGGTCGGCCGCCGGCGGGAGCGGCGCGTCCGGCGCAGGAGGAGGCGGACACGCGTGCACCGGCAGCGCGTCGGCATTGCCGTCCAACAGCCAGATGCGGTTCAAGGCCAGAGGCTGCATGTCCAGTGCGGCCAGCGCCGGACAGGACGCGGCGTCGGCCACCAGCAAGCGGCAACCGCTGTTGGCCAGGATGTGCTGCAACTGCATGCCGCGCGACGCGGTGTTGATAGGCACCACCACCGCCCCCAGCCAGCCGCAGCCCAGCACGATGGACAGGAACTCATGCCGGTTGCCGGCCATCAGCCCGACCCGGTCGCCCCGGGCGATCCCGGCTTGGGCCAGGCGCGCGGCCCAGGCCGCCGCATGCCCGGGAGCATCGCCGTAACGCAGCGCGCCGCCCGGCGCCTGTACCCATGTGCGCTCGCCCCATCGGGCGCCCTGCTCCAGCAACAACGACGGCAGTGTCAACGCATGCATGGCGGTGCTTCCCCTTTGTTGCGGCCCTCGGCAAGCGTTGCCCCAGCCTTATGAAATTAGTCTAGGAATCAACTATTTATATGTCAAATTTATGGATATTATTTATCTTATAAATCAAGCTGATATGAGAGGCATGCGTGGATTTTGATCTCAACCTCATGCGGGTTTTCCTGACCGTGCTGCAGGAGCGCAGCGTCACGCGCGCGGCGCAGCGCCTGAACCTGACGCAGCCCGCCGTGAGCTACGCGCTGGCGCGCCTGCGCGAAAAGTTCGACGATCCCCTGTTCGCGCGCACGGCGTCCGGCATGCAGCCCACGCCGGTCGCCTTTGCCCTGGCCGACCCCATCGAGCGCGGCATGAACAGCTTTGCGGAGGCGGTCAGCCTGCGGCAGCGCTTCGAGCCCGCCAGCAGCACCCGCCGCTTTCGCCTGTCCATGTCCGATATCGGTGAAATGGTGTTCCTGCCGTCGCTGATGGAACGCGTGCACGCCCTGGCGCCGCGCCTGCAGGTGGAAGTATTGGAGATCCCGCTGGAACGGCTGCCGCAGGCTCTTAAAGAAGGCGAGGTCGATCTCGCCATCGGCAACCTGGCCGGGTTGGGCAGCGAAACCTGCCATGCGGAATTGTTCAGCGAACGCTACACCTGCATGGGCAGGCGCGGCCATCCGGTGTTGTCGACGGGCCTGACGCGCAGCCAGTACAAGCGCCTGGACCACATCCTGGTGGCCTCGCGCGCCAGCGCCCACCGTTTGCTGGACGATGTGCTGAGCGAGGCCGGCCTGCCGCGCAGGCCGTATCTGACCTTGCCGCATTTCTCGGCGGCGGCCGAGATCGTGCGGCGCACCGATCTCACCATGACCTTGCCGCTGCGGGCCGCGATCTGGTTCAACCACGACGACGCGTTCCAGATACGCCCGCTGCCGATCGCGCTGCCGCCCCTGTCCGTGACCGTGCATTGGCACGCCCGCTTCGAAAGCGACCCGGGCACCGTCTGGCTGCGCCGCCTGGTGGTGGAAACGCTGGCGGACCCGGCCTGAGCCCGCCCAGGCGCGGCGCTTATCGCATCGCGGCCAGCATCAGGTCCAGGTTCTGGACCGCCGCGCCCGACGCGCCCTTGCCCAGGTTGTCAAACACCGCCGTCAGCAGTACCTGTCCGTGCTGCGCATTGCCGTAGACGGCCAGACGCAGGTCGTTGGTGCCGTTGAGCGCCTGCGGATCCAGGTGCGTATGGGCGGCCGCGTCCTGCGGCGCCACGACCTGCACGTGGTGCGCGCCCTTGTAATGCTGCTGCAGGCAGGCGTGCAGGCGCTCCATGTCCACGCCCGCCGGCAGCAGGCGCAGCTGCAGCGGCACCGTCAGGACGATGCCCTGGCGATAGGCGCCATAGGCTGGCACGAACACCGGCCGCTGCGTCAGGCCGGCATGCCGCTCGATCTCGGGCGTGTGCTTGTGCGCCAGGCCCAGGCCATAGAGCTGGAACGCCGGTCCCGGCGCGCCGTCCGCGGCTTCGTAGGCGTCCACCGCCGCGCGCCCGCCGCCCGAATAGCCGGACACCGCGTGCACCACTACCGGGTAGTCGGCCGGCACCAGCCCCGCCCGCAGCAGCGGACCCAGCAAGGCGACCGCGCCCGTGGGATAGCAGCCGGGGTTGCTGACGCGCCGCGCCTGGGCGATCAGCCCGGACTGTTCCGCGTTCATTTCCGGAAAGCCATAGACCCAGCCCGGCGTCGTGCGGTGGGCGGAACTGGCGTCTATCACCCGTACCGCGGGATTGACGATGGACGCGGCGGCCTGCCGCGCCGGTTCGTCCGGCAGGCAGAGGATGGCGATGTCGCAGCCGTTGATCGCCTGCGCGCGGCGTTGCGGGTCCTTGCGTTCCGCCTCGGGCAGCGTCAGCAGCCGCAGATCCGTGCGCCCGTGCAGGCGTTCGTGGATCTGCAGGCCGGTGGTGCCCTGGTCGCCGTCGATGAAAACTAGAGGTTGGGTCATGGCGCTTGCGTCCTGGATCAAAGGGGCGCCGGAAGGTTCCGGGCGCAGGACTCCATCATCGGACTGGAAGCCAGATAACAAAAGTCGAATATCATGACTATCCAATTCAGCTTTCCTGAACGAAACCGCCATGCGTGAAATCAGCCTGGACCGCCTGCGCACCCTGGTTGCCATCGCCGACCTGGGCTCGTTCGCAGATGCGGCGCGCGCGCTGCATCTGGCCCCGCCCACCGTCAGCCTGCACGTGGCCGACCTGGAGGCGCGCATCGGCGCGCCGCTGCTCACGCGCAAGCGCGGCCAGGTCCGCGCCACCGCCATCGGCGAAACCCTGCTGGAACGCGCGCGCCGCCTGCTGGCCGATGCCGACCAGGCGCTGGACGACGTGCAGCGGCAGGTGCAGGGCTTGTCCGGCCGCGTGCGGCTGGGCGCCTCCACCGGCGCCATTGCCCATCTGCTGCCGCAGGCTTTGGAAACGCTGGGGCGCAACCATCCCGGCATCGACGTGCAGGTGGCCGTGCTGACTTCGCAGGAAACCCTGCTGCGCCTGGCCGACGGCTCGCTGGACGTGGGCCTGGTGGCCCTGCCCCAGCCGCCGCTGGAAGGCCTGGTGCTGCGCCCCTGGCGACGCGACCCGGTCATGGCCTTCCTGCCCGCCGGATGGAAAGCGCCCGCGCGCCTGACGCCGGCCTGGCTGGCCGAACGGCCGCTCATCCTGAACGACGCCAGCACGCGGCTGTCGCGCCTGACGGGCGAATGGTTCGCCGCCGCCGGGCTGAACCCGCGCGCCCGCATCCAGCTGAACTACAACGACGCCATCAAGAGCCTGGTGGCCGCGGGCTACGGCGCCACCCTGTTGCCGCACGAGGCCACCGCGCCGCAGCCGGATCCGCGCATCCAGATGCGCGCGCTGCGGCCGGCCCTTTGGCGCCCGCTGGGCATCGCGCACCGCGCCGGGCAGGTGGAACAAGCCACCCAGCACGTGCTGGACGTGTTGTGGGAGCTTCGCGCCTCACCCGCCCGCTGAGGGCGTGCGGCGGAAGTACGCGGTGCGCTGGCTTTCCTCGCGCAGCCGGCGCGCGCGCGAGCGGAACAGGTCCTTGCGCCCCACGATGCCGACCAGCCGGCCGTTGGCCCGGTCAAGAATCGGTATGCGGCCGGCGCCGGTCAGCGCCATGCGGTCGGCGATCTGGCTGGCCAGTTCCTCGGGATGGCCGTACACCAGGTCGCGGCCTTGCAGCGCTTCCCCCAGCGTGCGCCCGGTCTGCTCGTCGTCGATGGCCCAGGCCAGCGTGTCCGCGCGCGTGACTTCACCCACCACCGCGCCTTCGGCATCCAGCACCGGATAGCTGGTGTGCACCGGCTGCGCCGTCGTGAAATGCGCGATGGCTTGCGCCACCGTCCAATCGGCCGGCAGCGTCTGGACCGGCGTGGTCATCACCTGGCTGACCCGCAGCAGGTCGAAGGGATCCACGCGGTACTCGCGGCTGATGTGATGGCCGCGCCGCGCGATCTTCTCGGTCAGTATCGAGCGCTTGAGCAGCAGCACCGTCATCCCGTACGCGAACACGCAGGCCGCCAGCACCGGCAGCAGCGCGCCCATGTCGCCGGTCAGCTCCACCGCGAACAGGGTCGCGGTCAGCGGCGCGCGCATGGTGCCGCCCATCATCGCGGCCATGCCCAGCAGCGCCCAGAAGCCCGGGTCGGCCTGCGGCAGCAGCGGCGCGGCCAACGCGCCCAGCGCGCCGCCGAATATCAGCAACGGCGCCAGCACCCCGCCCGAGGTCCCCGAACCCAGCGCCAC
This sequence comes from Achromobacter sp. PD1, assembly GCF_048541815.1. Lineage (NCBI taxonomy): Bacteria > Pseudomonadati > Pseudomonadota > Betaproteobacteria > Burkholderiales > Alcaligenaceae > Achromobacter > Achromobacter sp. PD1. The sequence continues at coordinate 2,379,898 of NZ_CP183349.1, read as the reverse complement.
GGACCAGATGATGACCTTGACCGCCAGAAGCAGGAGCACGGCCTGGAACGCCAGATCGCCCGCCAGCAGATGGCGGATGTTGTCGTAGCCCACGCCCAGCGCCGCCGGCTCGATCAGCCCGCCCAGGCCGATCACCAGGCCGCCGAAGGCCGGCCACCACATCCAGTGCAGCGGCAGTTTCTCGAACAGGTCCTCGGCGGCGTAGACCATGGACGTCAGCACGCCCGATCCCAGCCCGGCCAGCACGCCTACGGCCGCGCAGGCCAGCAGGTGCGCGGGCGTGAACGGCAGCGACCCCGAATACGCGAATATCGGGCCGCCATCGAGCACGAATGCGCGCGTGGCCGCAGCCACCAGCGCCGCCATCGCCACCGGCAGGAAGCTGCGCGGCTTCCATTCGAACAGCAGCAGCTCGACCGCCAGCAGCACCGCCGCCAAGGGCGTGGCGAAGATCGCCGTCATGCCCGCGGCCGCGCCGGCCACCAGCAGGGTCTTGCGCTCGCCGTCGTCCAGGTGGATGGTCTGCGCCAACAGCGAACCGATGGCGCCGCCCGTCATGATGATCGGGCCTTCGGCGCCGAACGGGCCGCCCGTGCCGATGGAGATGGCCGACGACACCGGCTTCAACACCGCCACCTTGGGCTGGATGCGGCTCTTGCCGATCAGGATGGCTTCCATCGCTTCCGGAATCCCGTGGCCGCGGATCTTCTCCGAACCGTAGCGCGCCATCAGGCCGATGATGAGACAGCCCACGACCGGAATGGCGACGGAAGCCAGGCCCAGATGGCCGGTCGTGATGGGCTGGTCCTTGAAGGAGAACTGGTGGTGGTAGGCCAGATTGGTGCACAGCGCGATCAGCCGCAGCAAGGCCCAGGCCGCGGCCACGCTGGCCAGGCCGACCGGGATGGCCAGCCCCATGAGCAGGACCACGCGCTTGTCCGTGGTGAAGTCGCCCAGGCGCAGCGCGGCCCGGGCGGAGGAAGAAGTGGGAGGCATGTTCGAAGACGGGAAGAATTGCGCAGGGATTTGCGAAATGTCATATATATCGTATCACGACATATATTAGAATCGACCAGGTGAAACCGCCCCCGCCCCCACCCCAGCTGACCGCCACGGACTACGAGCTCCTGGCCGACTTCCGCTATGCGCTGCGCCGCTTTGCCGCCTTCAGCGAAAACGCCGCCGCCGGGCTGGACCTGATGCCGCAGCAGCACCAGGCCCTGCTCGCCATCAAGGGCACCCGCAAGAACGCCCCCGGCCGCCGTGGCCTGTATGTCGGCGAAATCGCCGAACGCCTCCTGATCCGCCCGCACACCGCCGCCGAACTGGTGGGCCGACTGGCGCGCCTGGACCTGGTCAGCCGCGAGGCGGACCCCGAAGACGGTCGCCGCGTCGAGGTCGTGCTGACCGCAAAGGCCGAGCGCATGCTCGAAGACCTCTCCGCCTCGCACCTGGAAGAATTGCGCGCCATGCGCCCGCTGCTGACGCGCCTGCTGACCCGCATCGGCGACGACTCCGGCAACGCCTGATCCACGTCCTGCTGCATAAGCTTATGCAGCGCAGCCTTGCCTCGCGTGATAAATTGTCGCCCCGCGACATATCGATGCGCGAGGAGATCGTTTTGGGTGTAGCAATCAAGCGCTGGCTGGGCTCGTTCGCGCCAGCGCCGGTGGGCGTCAACGGACGCGAGAAACTGTACGGCGCGATGGGCGCGCTGCTCGGCCTGTTCTGCACGGAATGGGTGGGCCGCCACGCGCTGGGCGACGCCAGCCCCTGGTTCATCGCCCCCATGGGCGCGTCCGCCGTGCTGCTATTCGCCGCCCCCGCCAGTCCGCTCGCCCAGCCCTGGTCCATCATGGCCGGCAATCTGGTATCGGCCCTGATCGGCGTCTTCTGCGCCCAGTTCATCCCCGTGCCTGGCGTGGCCGCCGCCGTGGCGGTGGCGCTGGCCATCGGCGCCATGTTCTCCTTGCGCTGCCTGCATCCGCCCAGCGGCGCGGTGGCGCTGACCGCCGTGCTGGGCGGCCCCGCCGTCGCCAGCCTGGGCTACGGCTTCGCGCTCTGGCCCGTGGCCCTGAACTCCGCCATCCTGCTTTGCATCGCCGTGGTCTTCAATGGCGCGCTCAAGCGCAACTATCCGCGCCGCCACGCCGACCCGGCCGCCGGCCACAACACCCGCGACCTAGCGCCCAGCGCCCGCCTGGGCTTCAGCCTGGCCGACCTGGACGACGCGCTCACGCAACGCGGCGAGCTGCTGGACATCAGCAAGGAAGACCTGGAAGAAATCGTCCTGGCCGCGGAAATGCGCGCCAGCGTACGGCGCTTTGGCGACGTGCATTGCGCCGACATCATGTCGCGTGACGTGGTCACGGTGCAGGCCCAGGACCCGCTGGACTACGCCGTGCGTCTGTTCGACAAGCATCGCCTGCAGGCGCTGCCGGTGCTGGATTCGGCCGGCCGCTACGCCGGCATGGTCAGCCAGGGCGACGTGCTGGCGCGCCAAACCCGGCTGGCTGCCGTCGCCGTCGACGCGGATGCCGCGCCCGGCCTGCTGGTGGCCGACTGCATGCGCAGCGAAGTGCCCTTCGCCACCCCGGGCCTGCCCGTCATCGAACTGGCCCGCCCCATGTCGGACAGCCTGCATTGCGTGCCGGTGCTGGATGAAGCGCGCAACCTGGTCGGACTGGTGACGCAATCGGACCTGGTGGCGGCGCTGTACCAGATCGCGCTCGCGGCCAGCTCGCAGGCGCCGGACCCGGACGCCCAGCGGCTGGCGGCCTGAGCGCCGACCCTCCGTAGCCCTACGGATTCCTGCCCGCGTTGGCCGCAAGGCATAATTTCAGGCGTGAATCCCCTATCGCGCGCTCGCGCCTTCTTCTGCTGGCTGGTCCTGTTCACCTTCGGCGCCCTCTGGATCGGGCGGCAGGACTATGTGGACCAGTACGAACGCTTCACCCAGAGCACCAGCGTGGCGCAGCGCATGCTGAGCCAGAAGACGGTGCAGCATGAAGCCGTGCTGGCGACCCTGGCCGCCCTCTCCCACCCGCCTGCTCCGGAACGCCTCTATCCCAGCCTGCGGCCGGCCATGCCCCAACTGCTGGGGCTGGGCTACCTGTCCGGCGGCGCCTGGAGTGGCAGCGTGGCCGAACCCCCGGGCCTGGCGGCAGCCGTCGAACGCGCGCGCGGCCTGGGCCGGCCCGTGACGCTGCCGGTGGACACCGCACGCTATTGGCTGGTGGCGCCCTCCAGCTGGAGCCTGCTGCTGGACGCCAGCCAGCTGATACCCGCGGCCGACTTTCCTCCCGGCCTGGCCAACTTGACCCTGACGGTGGACCAGACCCCGCTGCGGCTGCTGGACAAGCAGCCAGACGCCAGCGGTCCCGGCTGGCCGCTGGCCCTGCAAAAGCCGCTGGGCGCGGCCAGCCAGCCCTTCCAGATGCGCAGCACGCGCACGCTGACACCCGGCGTCTGGCCCTGGGGCACCTGGCTCGCCTGGGGCTTGGCCAGCGCGCTGCTGGTGGCCGGCGCCGCGGCCTGGCAGCGTTCTCGCGCCCAGGCCCGCCGCCACCAGGAGCAACTGCGCCTGGGCGCCATGGCGCGCCTGAGCACGCTAGGCGAAATGGCCGCCGGCATCGCCCACGAACTGAACCAGCCGCTGACCGCCATCCTGGCCCAGACCCGCGCCGCCGAGCGGCTGTTGGACGACGAAGAGGAACGCCCCGCCGTGCGCCACGCGCTCTTGGCCAGCGCCGAACAGGCCAAGCGCGCCGCCGACATCATCAGCCGCATGCGCGCCCTGGTGCAGCCCAGCTCGCCCGCCCGGCGCGAAGCGCTGGACCCCGACGCATTGGTGGCGTCGCTGCGCTTTCTGCGCGAAACGGAACTGGCCCGGCTGGGCATACGGCTGAGCTGGCACAACGCCAACCCGGGCATGCGTCCGCTGGGCGACCGCGTGGCCCTGGAGCAGATCCTGCACAACCTGGTGCAGAACGCCGCCGATGCGCTGGCCGACGTTGCCGGGCCGCGCCAGATCTCGCTGGAGGGCCGCGCCGATGGCGACACCTATCTGTTCAGCGTCAGCGACACCGGCCCCGGCATCGCCGCCGACGCGTTGCCGCGCCTGTTCGCTCCTTTCTACACCACGCGGCCGCAAGGCATGGGCCTGGGGCTGGCGCTGTGCGACACGCTGGCCGGCTCCATGGACGGCCGCATCGCCGCGCGCAATCTCAGCCCGGCAGGCGCCTGCTTCACGGTCAGCCTGCCGCGCGCCGCCGCCGTTTGACGCCGCAGGAATCTCCCATGTTCGAACAATCCCCGCTGGTCTACCTGGTCGATGACGACGACGCCGTGCGCGACGGCCTGGCGCTGCTGCTGCGCAGCGTGGGCCTGCGCAGCGAGGGCTACGGCGACCCGCTGGCCTTCCTGGCCCAGTTGCACCCGCAGGCCATCGGCTGCGTGGTCCTGGACATCCGCATGCCCGGCATCAGCGGCCTGGACGTGCTGAGCCGGCTGGCCGAGCAATCGGACCTGCCCGTGGTCATGCTGACCGGCCATGCCAACGTGGACCTGTGCCGCCGCGCCTTCAAGGGCGGCGCCATGGAATTCCTGCAAAAGCCCGTCGACGACGACGTCTTCCTGGACGCGGTGCAGGCCGCCGTGCGCACCCACATCGCCAGCCGCGAAAAACTCGCCGTGACCCAGGCCGCGCAGGAACGGCTGGACAAGTTGTCCGGGCGCGAGCGCGACGTGCTGGAACGCGTCGTGCAGGGCCTGAGCAACAAGGAGATCGCGCGCGAGTTCGACCTGTCGCCGCGCACGGTGGAGACCTATCGCGCCAACGTCTTCGCCAAGCTGGAAGCGGACAACCTGGCCGGGCTTATCCGCGAGTACGCGGGGCTGCTGGGCTAAGGCCGGTCCAGGCGGCCAGCAACCTTGCACGGCCCCCCTCCGTAGCCCTACGGAGGCCCCAGCGTAGCCGACCGAATACCGCCGATCGGCCGCCATCTTTACTCTGTCTGTTCCCGTCACCGACCCACTAAGGACACAGACATGTCGCCCAAACTCATCGCTTTCGCCGCCCTGTTCGCCTGCGCCGGCGCCGCCAACGCCGCCGTGCTCAACGAGAGCAACCTGTCCATGGCCGACGCGCAGAAGCTGGCCACGGCCACCGTCGCCGCCTGCCAGGCCAAGGGCTACAACGTGAGCGCCTCGGTGGTGGACCGCGCCGGCCTGCTCAAGGCCTTCGCCCGCGCCGACAATGCCGGCCCGCACACCATCGAGGCCAGCCGCGCCAAGGCCTACACCGCCGTCTCGGCCAAGACGCCGACGCTGACGATGCTGGAAAACGTGCAGAAGAATCCCGCCGCGGCCACCTTGACCGACATTCCGGGCTTCCTGGTGCTGGGCGGCGGCGTGCCCGTCAAGGCCGGCTCGGCCGTGATCGGCGCCATCGGCGTGGCGGGCGCTCCCGGCGGCAACCTGGACGCGCAATGCGCGGACACCGCCCTGCAAGAGAACGCCGAACTGTTCAAGTAAGCCGCTGCCGGCCGGGACGCGGCGCGTTTGCGGCGCCAGCGGCATCGCGGTAGGCTTGGGGCGCCATGCCCCAGCCGCCCTCCCTCTCCCTGCTCGACGCCATCCTGCGCCGCACCGCCCGGCGCTATCGCGTACCCGCCATTTCCCGCATCCCCGCCGAAGACGCCGCGCCCGCAACCGCGCTCGCCGTCGCTATCGAACAGGCCCGCCAGTCGCTCGAAGATGGCGGCGCGCCGCCGGCCACGGTCAAGCAGGCCTTTCTCGACGCCCTGGCGCGCCTGATACGCGACGCCATGCGCGAGTCCGACGGCGATCCCGCATTCCAGGCCATGCTGCTGCGGCACCGCCTGCCGCTCGTGCGCGAGTATGCCTCCCTGGCCGCGCGCGCCGCCCAGGACCGCCGCGAGATCATTGCCGCCGCCAACGCCATCGCCCACCCCGCCAAGATTGAACGCATGCCGGCAGGCCCCGCGCGCGACGCCATGGCCGCCTTGCAAGCGGCGGCGGCGTCCGAGTCCTGGGCGGCGCTGCCCGAAGCCGCGCGCCGGCTTCTCAGTTTGTCCTCCGAAACCCAGCCGGCCTCCGCCGCGCTCGACCGCCTGCTCGCCAGCCCCGCGCTGGATCATCTGCAACGCCTGGACGCCCTGACCGCCGACAGCGACGTGCGCCGCTACCGCGCCTTGTGGGAACAGCAAGGCCCGCGCCCCGGCAGCGCCACCGCCCTGGCCGAAGGCAACGCCTCGCGGTTGCGCGGCGACGCCGTCGAGGCGCAGGCGCTGCAAGCGCTCCAGGCCCTGGCGCGCCGTCTCAACGACGCCGACGGCAGCCAGGCCTACCAGGCCGTGTCCTCCATGCGCGTACCGCCTTCGATGCCCGCCAACACCGACCGCGCCAAGACAGAATGGGATGCCGCGCTGCTGCGCCGGGCTGCGGGCGATGGCGCGCCGCCGGCCTGGGACCTGTGCCTGCTGCTCGAAGCCAAGGCCTCGGCCGACGCAGCCGCCACCGACTTCCCGCGCCTGCTGCGCGGGCTGCGCCTGCTGACGCAAGCCGATCCACGGACCGACTACGCCTTCAGTACGCGCCAGGGCCGGTACCCCCTGCGTGGCGCGGCGCTGCGGGCGTTGCCCGCCGAAGGCCCGCAGCTCGATACCACCGTGCTCTATGTCTGCGACGGCCCGGCCGATGCGATCCCGCGCCTGCTCAGCGCCGCCAGCCGCATGCAGCTGCTGTCCGCGCCGCCCAGCCTGGAATATGCCGGTCTTCTGGCGCAGGGTCTGGACGCGGCCCCCGAGACCTTGGAACCGGTCTGGCAACAGCTGCTGCAATCGGCCCAATGGGCCGGCGTGCTGCAGCAATACCCGACGCTATGCCAGGCGCGCGAACTGATGGCGCACCCGGATGACCTGATGGCGGCGATCGAAGGCGCCACGCGCTGAGGCCCACGCACGCGGGCCGGTTTCGTACTGTGCTTGCCCTAGACCGCGGGCCCCTTCAGCTCGATTTGATTGCCATCGGGATCGAAGCAATAGATCGAAAGCCCTTCGCCTTCCGCGCCATACCGCAACACGGCCTTGTCCGCGGCAATGCCAAACGCTTGTAGATGTTGCACGATGGCCGCTTCATCGAACGGATCGACCCGCAGGCAAAAGTGGTCGACGTTGCGCCGCTCTTTTTCTGGCGCGGCCCCGCCAGCGGCACCCAAGGGTCCTTGCACATCGATCAGATCGATCATGGACCCGCCGGCGCTCAGGTGGATCATGGCGAGCTTGTCGTTCTTCTTCTTGACGGAGCAGCCTAATACCTTCGTGTAGAAGTCCACACTGCGCGCCAGGTCTTGAACCCTGAGCACGACATGGTCCAGGTGCTTGATCTGAAATGCTGGCATGCGGATTCTCCCGGGTCGAACTTGGCATTGTCCTGCGGCTTTCATCGGCTGTCGAACGTCCCGCTTCAGGGATGAATCGTTTCACCGCGATCAAGCATGCCGATGAACTCTTGGATCTTGCGCGCCCGCGTTGCGGGCCTTTTGGCATGCTGGATCCGGAACAGAATGGCGTAGCGGTTCCGGCTGTTCAGCGTCGCAAAGAACGCGCTGGCCTGGGGATTGGCGTCCAGCGCGGCTTGCAGGTCGTCCGGCACGACCGAATTGCTGGGAGAGGCATAGGCGGCGGCCCAGCGTCCGTCCTGTTTGGCCTTTTCGATTTCCCGCATGCCGGCAGGGAGCATTCTGCCTGCAGCGATGAGCGCTTCGGCCCGATCCGCGTTGAGCTTGGCCCAAATACTCTTCGGAGAACGCCGGGTAAAGCGCTGCAGCCAGGTTTCTTCGCTTTCAGCCTGTTTTTGGCCATCGATCCAGCCATGGCAAAGCGCGCTCTCCACCGCCTGCGCGTACGTCAAGGTCCGCTGCCCGGCGCCTTTCTTGGCGATGCGCAGCCATACCCCCGCCGACGTCTCGCCGTTGTGCGTCAACCAGTCTTCCCATTCGCTCTGGGCCAGGAATGTCAGGCGAGGTTCAGTCATGGAGCGTTCCGTTCAATGGCAGTCCAACAAACCACTCGCGGCAGCCCTGCACAGTGTCATGCACGCGGCCGATTCAAGATGCGCTCATATTGAAGAAGGTCTTCCGCAGAAAAGCAGCAGAAGATCACCTCCAGTATGGATGAGTCCCCGGCCAGACTTTCGCGGACGCTTTTGGCAGCGACCTCCGCCGCCAACGCTATGGGATACCCATATATCCCCGTGCTGATGCTGGGCAACGCAATCGACGTGACCGCCCTTTCTTCCGCCAGCTCGATGCATCGGCGGTAGCAACTGGCCAGCAGCGCCGGCTCCCCGCTCTCTCCGCCCCGCCACACCGGCCCCACGGTATGGATGATGTACTGCGCGGACAGGCGATAGGCCTTGGTCACCTTCGCATCCCCCGTCTTGCAGCCGCCCAGCAATCTGCATTCATGCACAAGATCCGGACCCGCGGCGCGGTGGATGGCGCCATCGACGCCCCCTCCGCCCAGCAATGAGGAGTTTGCGGCGTTAACGATGGCGTCCACGTGCAGCTTCGTGATATCTGAACGGATTGCGCGCAGGCTTGTGGCCATGATCTTGCTCCTTGCGGTACGAACGCCGTCGCCGCGGCGCACTTGCAGGGCGATCTTCCTGCAGGCAAGCGTACGGCACTCATCACGCCTGCTGGCGGCGACGGATCGGGATTATGTTGCCAGTCTACAATTCCGCCCACTTCATGCACTCAAGATTGCAGGCTGACGCCGTTTCCCCACATGCAACGACGCCTTTTGAATGCCCTGTTGGTTACCCTCCTGGTGAGCGTCGGCGTGCCCGGCGGTTCGACGCAAGCGCTGGCCCAGTCGACGCCAAAGGCGCAATCTGGCGAGGGCCGCCCATATGAAATTGCCGATAGCGAAGTATGGGACGTGCCCGATCCCGTGTCGGGCCGCGGCTATCAGGTCTATGTCGCGTTGCCGCCGTCCTATGCGAAACAGCCGCAACGGCGCTACCCGGTGCTTTATGTGACCGACGCCGACTACGCCTTCCCGATCATCCGGCAGTTGGCGCGCCGCCTGAACGTGGAGGGACCGCAAATCGAGGAGTTCATTCTTGTCGGCCTGTCATATGGCAAGGGGGAAGATGGCGGAGTCAGCCGCCAGCGCGACTACACGCCGACACCGAACGGCCCAAGCACGGCACCGGCCAACGCGGTCCATGGCCAGGCGCGCGCCTATCAAGCGTATCTGCGCGATCAGGTGAAGCCTTACATCACCGCCCGCTACCGGACCGACCCGGCCAGAACCCTCTTTCTCGGCCACTCCTATGGGGCGCTGCTGGGGACACAGATCCTGTTCACCGAACCCGGCATGTTCAACGGCTATGTCCTCGGCAGCCCGTCCCTCTGGTACGACAAACGGCATGCCTTGAAACTCGAAGCGCGCTATGCCCAGCAGCATCGGGACCTGACGGCGAATGTCTATCTTTATGTCGGCGCCTACGAAGCCCTGCGCAAAGGCGACCGTCGCTACAACCAGACGGTGGACATGGTCGCCGACAACCGTGCGCTGGAGGCGGCGCTGCAAAGCCGGAAGTATCCAGGCTTGAAACTGAAGTCGGTGGTACTGAATGACGAGGACCATCTCACCGTGGCGCCGCGCGGCTTTATGCAGGCCCTGAAATATCTGCTGCCGGTGCGCTGAAGCAATAGAGAAAGTCCTTCGCCTTCCGCGCCATGTGGCATCGCGGCCTTGTCCGCCGTGATGGGGTGGCGTTGGACAACCTCAGACCTATGACGCCCCTCAAAGGGACGATCGGAGCTTCACGAATACGAGCTCGGGGTCGCCGTCGTCCAGATTCTCGATTTGGCCGCTTCTGATAAAGCCAAGCCGGCCCAGCAATTGGCGCATCGCGATGTTTGACGTGTTTGTCGACGTGAACAATTTTCCTTCCTGGCATTGCAGTTCCAGGGTCCGCATGATGGCTGTCGCGACGCCACGGCGTCGAGCCGAACGCTTGACGACGATCAGCGGAATGAAATCATGTCCGAAGAACGAGCGGTCAAGCACCCCATAACCGACCAGCGCCGAAGCATCCTCCGCTGCCGTCGCGGCCCAGCATTGGCCAGCAGCCAACGCCCGGGCGATAAATGTCCTCCTGCCCGGTTCCCGCCTGGCGATCGGATCCAGTTCAACAATCGAATCGATGTCTACGCTCTGGGCGATTCGGACCTGCGTTTGGGAAGACATGATTGCTGCGCATCGGGATTGGGGGATTCTTAGTCTACCTGCCCCGCATCCAGCAGGTGCCTGATCTGCCACCGTGGCGAATAGGCGATGCCGAGCCCGGCGCTGACGGCGGAATAGACCGCCATCGTAGTGGTTTGGAATGGACCACGGACCCCGACGTTGCGCCGCTTGCGATCGATCTCAAAGGCCCACTGCCCGGGCCTTGCGACCGGCCTATTCTGGGAACGCACGGATCTTTGCTCGCCGGCATTACCCCTGAACTGGTGTCCTGCCACTAGTTAATCCAGAGAATCCAAACCGCAGTTTGCGATATTCGGCGGGCCGAATCATCTTTGCCATGTCACGATTAATGAAACGGTACTGGCATTAACGCGATCGAATACGATTCCCATCAACGAACTAATGCAAAGGATGCGCACCAACAAGGAATCAGGGTTTATACGAACAGATTATGCGCTGGAAATCACTATCCCATCAGCGGGATATTTGGCAGAATTTAATACCGGCCGTATTTCTACGCGAAAACTCATGCGCAAACCTGAACTCGCCTTGCACGATGTGCGCTGTGCGTTTCTGAAAAAATGGCGCGCTTTTGTTTTGGTCCTGTTGATCGTGCTTACCGCTGCCTTCTCGTGTATTTTGTATTTCCACGAGTCGCAACGCGGAGAGCTCGCAGCGCTGGCTCTGGGAGGAACCTTAATTGGAATGCTGTTCGTTGGCTTTTTTGTTTGCAGGCGTTGACTGATTTTGTCGCGCCAAGGCGCACCGTGCGACCTACTCCCAAATCCGTATTGGATAATCAGCAGGCCATATCCAATATATACAAGCTAAAAATGTGAAAACGCCCTGATTTTACGCCAGGGCGTTGCTTCAGGACGGCAAGTCACCGTCCCCGCAAATACCCATCCCGCGTCTGCGGCAGCTTCATCCCCAGCACGGCGGAGGCGACCTGAGTCCGCAGGATCTGCGCCGTGCCGCCGGCGATCGTGAACATGCGTGCGTCGCGCACGTGGCGCTCCATCGGCAGGTCGCGCCCATAGCCTGACGAACCGTGCAGCTGCAAGGCGTCGTTGGTCACGCGCTGCGCCGTTTCCGCCGCGTATATCTTGGCCTGCGCGGCCAGCGACAAGTCCGGAAAGCCGAAAGTCCGCGGCGTGCCGCTGCGCGCGGCCGCATGAAGCATGTGGCGCGCGGCGTTCAACTGGATGGCCATGTCGGCAACCATCCACTGCAAGCCCTGGAACTCCGCTATCGGCCGGCCGAACTGCTGGCGCTGCTTGACGTATTCCACGGCTTCTTCAAAGGCGCCCTGCGCAATGCCCAGCGCCACGGTGCCCGCGCCCACGCGCTGGGCGTTGTAGGCCTGCATCAGCCCGGCGAAGCCGCGTTTCAGGCCCTCGGGCGGCGCCACCAGCATGGACTTGTGCACCTTGAGGTCGCGGAACTTGATGTACGTCTCGGGTATGCCCCGCACGCCCATGGCGTAGGAACGCTTGGCGATCTCCAGGCCATCGTCCGCGGCGTCGGGCTCGCGCACGTGGATGAAGGCGCCTATGCCCAGATCCACGCCCTCGTCGAACACGCGCGCGAAGATCAGGTGCAGGCGCGACACCCCGCCTCCGGTGATCCAGTATTTCTCGCCGTTGATGACGTAGTCGTCGCCCATGCGCACGGCGCGTGTGCCCATTTCGCTGGCGGCGCTGCCGGCCTGGGGCTCCGAGATGCAGATGGCGGGCTTGTCGCCCGCCAGCACGCACCCGGCGGCCAGCGTCTTCTGCTCATGGCTGCCGTATTGCATGATGGCGCCGATTGCGCCCATATTGGCTTCCACCGTGATGCGTCCCATGGTGGCGCAAGCCTTGGCCATTTCCTCCACGACCAGGACGGTATCGAGATAGCTCAGCCCCTGTCCGCCGTACTCGCGCGGAATCGTCATGCCCATGAAGCCGCTTTCGCGCAGCAGGCGGACATTGTCCCAGGGATACTGTTCGGATTGGTCGGTGGCCGCGGCCGTCGGTTTGAATACGGTCTGCGCCAGTTCGCGCGCGCGCTGCTGCAGCGCCGATTGTTCTTGAGAAAGCTCAGTCATGGTTCATCCTTGCTACGTGCAAAACTCCGGCCGGGCCGCCAGGCCCGCCGGCATCAACCCACCTTGATATCCGCGCGCCGCGCCACCTCGGCCCAGCGCTCGACTTCGCTGCGCGTCAGGGCGGCGAGCTCCTGCGGCGTGCCGCCGCCCGCGTCGGCGCCCAACGCAATCCAGCGCTGCACGAAAGCCGGATCGGCGAACGCCTCGTTGACCGCCGCATTGAGCACGCGCACCACGTCCGCGGGCGTGGACGGCGGCGCATAGATGCCATACCAGCTGGTCGCGTCGTAATTGGCCGCGCCGCTCTCCGCCGCCGTGGGCACGTCGGGCAGGCTGGGCGAACGCACCTTGGACGTCACCGCGATCGCGCGCACGCTGCCGGCCCTGATGTGCTGGATGGCCGAAGGCATGGTCTCGAACATCATGTGCACGTTCCCGGCAATGATGTCCACGATCGCCGGCGCCGAGCCGCGGTAAGGCACGTGCATCATCTGGGTGCCGGTGACGTTCTTGAAGTATTCGGCCATCAGGTGCTGCATGGTGCCCGCGCCCGGCGTGGCATAGCTGTACTTGTCCGGATTGGCCTTCAGCAGCGCTACCAGCTCCTGCACATTCTGCGCGGGCAGCTCCTTGTTGACGATCAGCGCGTGGTTGACGCGTCCCAGAAAACCCACCGCCGTCATCTCGCGGATGTCGTATCCCAGCTTCGGATACACCGACTGGGCGATCGCGTGATGCACCGCCCCGAACAGGATCGCGTAGCCATCGGGACGGGCCTTGGCCACGGCGTCGGCGCCCAGCGTGCCACCGGCGCCGCCGCGGTTTTCCACGATCACCGACTGGGCCAGGCTGGCGCGCAGCGGCTCGGCCAGTTGCCGCGACAGGATGTCCACGGTTCCACCCGGCGCATAGGGCGCGACCAGCCTGATGCTCTGCGACGGATACTTGCCTTGCGCAAATGCGCGGCTCAATGGCGTCAATGCGGCCAGCGCCAGCAACTGTCTCCTATCCATGCCTCTCTCCTCTTGTGTCCGCCTTCGTCGAAGCGGTGTTGTCTAAGATGTGTGACGTCAGTCCGGCGGACCGCCCGCCGTCCAATCGTCCAGGATCTGCCGCGCATGCTCGTTCAGGCGGGGCGGCGGATTGCGGTAGGAGACCGGCGTGGCGGACAGCTTCAGCGGATTGGCCAACAGGTTCAGTTCGCCGCCTTGCGCCCATGCGCAGGGCATGCGCAACTGCGCGCCGCGAGCCTGTACGTGCGGGTCGTTGAATACGTCGCGCAGGTCGTTGACCGGACCGCAAGGCACGCCCACGGCTTCCAGCTGTTCCAGCCAGACCTGCCTGGGGCGCCGGGCCAGCGCTTCCTGTACCCGCTGGCAGAGTTCGACGCGGTGGGCGACGCGGGCCGCATTGGAGGCATAGCGCTCGTCGTCCGCCAGCCCGGCCACGCCGGCAACCTCGCAGAAGCGCCGGAACTGCGCATCGTTGCCCACGGCAAGAATCATGGGACCGTCCGCCGCGTCGAATACCTGGTAGGGCACGATGTTGGGGTGGCCGTTGCCCAGGCGGACGGGCGGCTCCTGCCTGGCGAGATAGTTCGTCCCGGCGTTCACCAGCCAGGCAATCTGGCTGTCCAGCAGCGAGATGTCGATGTGCTGGCCCTGGCCGGTCAGGTCGCGGTGGCGCAGCGCCGCCAGGATGCCGACGGCGGCATACATCCCGGTCATGACGTCGGCGATGCCCACGCCCACCTTCATGGGCGCGCCTTGCGGCTCGCCGGTAAGGCTCATGATCCCGCCCATGCCCTGGATCAGGAAGTCGTAGCCCGCGCGCTTGGCGTATGGCCCCGTCTGCCCGAAGCCGGTGATGGAGCAATAGACCAGGCGCGGATACCGGTGCTTGAGCTGTTCATAGTCCAGCCCGTGCTTGGCCAGGCCGCCGACCTTGTAGTTCTCGACCAGCACGTCGGCGTGGTCCAGCAGTTGATGCAGCGTTTCCTGGCCCGCCGCCGTGGCGATGTCGATCGCGATCGACCGCTTGTTGCGGTTGGCGCTCAGGTAGTAGGCGCTTTCCGCGGTCGCGCGGCCGTCCTGGTCGTTGATGTACGGCGGCCCCCATTTGCGGGTGTCATCGCCCTCGTCCGGCTTTTCCACCTTGACCACGTCCGCGCCCAGGTCGCCCAACAGCTGCGTCGCGCTGGGACCCGCCAGGATGCGCGAGAGGTCCAGGACACGCACGCCCTTGAGCGCGGAAGCTTCCACTGACTGCATACGCCTTCTCCATCAGAGTCGATCGATGCAGTCTAAAATTCGCAATCCTCACCTTCAATTGAGTTTTTTTTCAATATGAAGGACGGCTTGCCGCCCGGTCCGGACGGGCGACGCGCGGCGCTACTTGACCGGAAACTTCAGCTTGGGCGCGGCGTCCCTGACCATGGCCCAGAAGGCATGCGCGGCAGGCGACAGCTTGCGTTCATTGAGGCAGGCCAACCCGATCCTGCGCTTGGAAGCGGGGCTGATCTTCCGGTAGACCAGCCCGTCGTAGGCCTGCGGCAGCACCAGCGACGCCAGCACGGAGATGCCCTGCCCGCGCCGGACGAATTCCAGGATGGACATGATCTGCGAAAGATCGTGCGCGATATGCGGCTTGGCGCCGGCGCGCTCGAACATGCGCGTAATGACAGGCTGCGAACCGGCGCGCGTCATGATCAGGGGATAGTCGATCAGCTCCTTCACCGCGATCGTCTTGCGCCCGGCCAGCGGGTGGCCGGCAGGAAGCACCACCATCAGCTCGTCGGTAACGAGCGGCAGCGTGTCGAAATCCGGTTTGGGCAAGGCCACCACGCCGATCTCGATGCGTCGTTCGACCAGCGCGCGCTCCAGTTCCGGGTCTGGCTTCTCGGTAACGAACACATCGACGCCCGGATATCGGGCTTTGAACATCTCCAGCAGCTGCGGCAGGATGTTCAGTGAGGAACTCGCCCCCAGCGAACCCAGATTCAGCAGACCCGAACGCAAGCCCGCGCTGGCGTTCGCCGTCGCCCGCACGATCTGCAGGGAGGCGAACACGTCCCTGACGTGCGGCAGGATCTGCTGCCCGGCATAGGTAAGATGCACGCCCGATGCGTTGCGGTCGAGTAAGGGCGCTCCCAGCGTGGCCTCCAGCGTGCGCAGGGCGTGGCTGGTGGCCGAGGGCGTCATCCCCAGCCGCGCGCCCGCGCCCGCGATGCTGTCGGCGGAGGCCAGCGCCAGCAGCAGTTCCAGTTGCCTGAGGGAGAGGGATTTTGCGGCCTGATCCGGCATGGTCATGTCTCCTTGCTGCTAACCGGCCAGCGCCTGCGCCAGCCCCAACGCCCGCGCCAGGAACGCCGACGTGTCATCCTTGCGGTAGCTGACGATCACCGGCGACACGAAGGTATCGGCATCGATCGCCACGTGCGCCACATCCTGCCGCTGCAGGCGCTGCACCGACGCCGGCACCACCGTCACGCCCAGCCCCGCCGCCACCAGGCCGATGGCGGTCTGAAGTTCGTTGGCTTCCTGCACCACCTGCGGCGCATGTCCCGCTGCACGGAACAGGCCCAACACATGGTCGGAGAAGTTCGGCCGCGGGCGCGCCGGATACAGCACGAAAGGTTCGCGCGCCAGGCGTTCGACGGACACGCGCCGCAGCCGCGCGATCGGATGGCCCAGCGGCACCGCGGCCATCAGCGCTTCGGTCATCAGCACCCGCCGCTCGATGGCGGGATCGTCGAACAGGATGCGGCCTATGCCCAGGTCGATGCGGCCGGCCTTGAGCGCTTCCAGCTGCGGCAAGGTGGTCATTTCCGTGAGACCCACCTCGACCTGCGGGTCGGCGTTGCGCAACTGCCGGATCAGCTCGGGCACGAAGCCGTACAGGGATGACGGCACAAAGCCTATGCCGAACCAGCGCCGCTGGGTCTGCCCCAGCCGGCGCGTGCCTTCCAGCACCTCTTCCAGGCGCGCGGTCAGCAGGCGCGATTGTTCCAGCAGGAAGCGGCCCGCTTCCGTCAGACGCAGCGCCCGCGTGGTGCGTTCGAACAGCTGCACACCGAGTTCTTCCTCGAACAGGCGGATCTGGCGGCTGAGGGGCGGTTGGGCCATGTGCAGCCGGGCGGCCGCGCGGGTGAAGCTGCCTTCCTCCGCCACAGCCTGGAAATAACGCAGTTGCCTCAGTTGCATGGCATGGCTCCATACATACCATAAAGGTATCAATCGGAACCCATATAGTCTTGGACTCGCAGGGAAAACGCAAGCCATACTGAACCGTCGCGCAAGCCTGCACTTTGAAAGTATGAATCCCGGAAGTTACTTGCCCGGGATCCTTGGGCCAAAGGCGCGCGGCAACACAATAATTCCAGCATTACGGAGACCATCATGCGCTTGCGCCCTGTATTCAAACGAATCGCCCTGGCCTGTGCCGGCCTGGCGCTGCTGGGCGGCGCGTCCGCAACGCTGGCCCAGACGTACCCGGACCACCCGGTCAAATGGATCGTTCCCTTCCCGCCCGGCGGCGCGATGGACAGCATCGCCCGCACCCTGGGCGAATCCATGGGCAAGCAGCTCAACACCACCTTCATCGTGGAGAACCGCGCGGGCGCGGGCGGCAATATCGGCGCGGCCAGCGTGGCCCGCGCCAAGCCCGACGGCTACACCATCCTGATCGTCGCCAACGGCATGGCGGTCAACCCGGCCCTGTACAAGGACCTGAACTACGACCCGATCAAGGATTTCGCCCCGATCTCGCTGCTGGCCGTGGTGCCGAACGTGCTGGTCACCAATCCCGCGCGCACCGGCGCCACCAGCGTGCAGGACGTCATTGCCAAGGCAAAGGCACAGCCCAACCACTACACCTACGCCTCGGCCGGCGTGGGAACCTCCATCCATCTGGCGGGCGAGCTGTTCCTGTCCATGGCCCAGGTGGATATGCTGCACGTGCCCTACAAAGGCAGCGGCCCCGCCGTCGCCGACCTGCTGGGCGGACAGGTGGACTACGTGTTCGACAGCATCACCTCCGCCAAGCCGCACATCGAAGCCGGCAAGCTGCGGGCGCTGGCAGTGACCACCAGCAAGCGCTCGGCCGCCCTGCCCGACGTGCCCACCGTCGCGGAAAGCGGCCTGCCCGGCTACGAATTGATGCCCTGGTTCGCGGCCTTCGCCCCCGCCGGCACGCCGCCCGAGGTGGTCGCGAAACTGAACGCCGCGATGCGCGCGTCGCTGAACGACGCCAAGGTGCGCGCCACGCTGGACTCCATCGGCGCCGAGCCCATCGGCGGCATGCCGGATGAACTGCGCGACCACCTGGCGCGCGAGACCGCGCAATGGAAGACGCTGGTGAAGGAACGCAACATCAAGATCAATTGAGGCCAGCGCGGCTGCGGCACGCTGGAGCTGGACGTCTAGGCGGGTTCCTGCAAGGCCGACGCATCCAGCAGATGATCGACGATGGCGAGTATCTGCTCGGCGGCTTCGCCGATATGCCGCTCCAGCGCGGCTTCGGCGTCTTCGGCCCGGCCCTGCCGGGCGAGCGCGATCAGTTCACTGTGCTCGTCGTGGGCCTGCTGGCGGATCGGCGCGTTGACGATCTGGAAGCGGAAATAGCGTTCGGATTTTTCGTGCAGCGCGCGCACCATGGCCAGCGCGGCGGGCCGTTGCGCCGAACGGTACAGCAGTTCGTGCAGTTGCCAGTTCAGGCGCCCCCATTGCTCGGGCTCGGCCGTGTCCATCTGCGCCACCACCTGGCTCGCCAGCTCCAGGTCCTGGGGCTCGCGCTGCTGCACGGCCAGGCGCAACAGCCATGGCTCCAGCCGCAGCCGGATGTCGAAGAACTCCTGCACCTCGGCGCGCGACAGCATGGAGACGTAGGCGCCGCGATGCGGAATCATGTCGATCAGCCCTTCGGCGCTGAGCTGGCGGATAGCCTCGCGCACAGGCAGCCGGCTCACCCCCAGTTCCTCGGCGAACAATTCCTGGCGCAGCGCAGAGCCGGGAGGAAGCGCGCCGGACAGGATGCGGTCGCGCAATTCGTCGACCACCAGTTCGACGGCGGTCTTGCGCACCAAACGGCCGGGGCTGGCGGCCTGGGAACGGGACGGGTTGGAAGCGGAAAGCGGCGAATTCTGTGACATGAAACCTGCCTGGTTGCACCGTGCGGCGGGAGCGGCACGGGAGGGACTACGCGGAACCCGCGCCGCCATGCCCAGGAAAACCCCGAGAGACAGCCGATAGCCACAGCCCTTTTAATGTGAGTATATTGGATCCATGATCCAGTTCAAACCGCCGCCCGCCAGGGCGACGGACCGAGGCCCGAGCCTCGTTTTTTTAAGCCCCATATTTTTGGATCCAATATCCAATAACCACCATCCAGCCGGATTGCACCGGCTGGACCACGCATCAGGAGCCGCAGCATGAGCATTCAATGGCAAGGCGTATTCCCCGCCGTCACCACCAAGCTGAAACCCGATTTTTCGCTGGACCTGGAGGCCATCCGCCTGGGACTGGAACGCCTGATCGAGAACGGCGTGGGCGGCGTCGTGATGATGGGCATGGTGGGCGAAAACGCCCAGCTCTCGCCCGAAGAGAAGCTGCAGGTGCTGCGCACCGCCGTGGACACCGTGCGCGGCCGGGTGCCGGTGATTTCTGGCGTGGCGGAAACCGGCACCGCCCGCGCCGCCGCCTTCGCGCAGGAAGCCGCGCGCATTGGCGTGAACGGCCTGATGGTGTTCCCCGGCCTGACCTACAAGTCCGACGGCCGCGAGACCGTGGCCTTCTATCGCGAAGTGGCGCGCGCCAGCGCCCTGCCCATCTTGCTCTACAACAACCCGCGCGGCTACGGCGTGGACCTGACGCCGGACCTGGTGGCCGAGCTGCTGGAAGAGCCGACCATCGTCGCCATCAAGGAGGAGTCCTACGACACCACCCGCGTCACCGACCTGATCACGCGCTTCGGCGACCGCCTTGCCGTGGTCTGCGGCGTGGACGACCTGATCCTGGAAAGCGCCGCGCTGGGCGTGACGGCCTGGGTATCCGGCATGGCCAACGCCGTGCCCAAGGCTTCGGTGGACCTGCTGAAGCTGGCCGTCGAAGGCGATTTCGTGCGGGCCCGCAAGCTCTATGCCGCGTTGACGCCGCTGTTCCACCTGGACACCGTGGTCAAGCTGGTGCAGCACATCAAGCTGGCCGAACACCTGATCACCGGCAGCGCCGAAACCGTCAAGCCGCCGCGCCTGGACCTGGCCGGAGCCGAACGCGAACGCACCATCGCCATCACCAAACAGACGCTCGCGGATCTTTCCGCCCTGGGCTACTGATACCGGAGCCGCCACCATGCGCCCCTACCGCCTGTCCGCGCTGGCCCTCAGCGCCCTGTCCGCAGTTTCCGTCCTGTCCGCCGCGCATGCCGCGGACTACCCCGCCCGCTCGATGGAACTGGTGGTCGCCTACCAGCCCGGCGGCGGCAGCGACAACACCGCGCGCGCCATCGCCGAGGCGGTGCGCCCGCCCCTGCTGGCGCAGCCCACAGTGGTGATCAACAAGCCGGGCGCCAGCGGCTCCATCGGCTGGGCCTACGTGGCCAACGCGCAGCCCGACGGCTACAAGCTGGTGTTGATGACGCCCGAAATGCTGGTGGTGCCGCTGATGGGCATAGGCAAGACCACGGTGGGCGACTTCCAGCCCATCGCCCGCTTCACCGACGATCCCTCATCGGTCACGGTGCGCGCCGACGCACCCTGGAAGACGGTGGAGGAATTCCTGGCGGACGCCAGGAAGAATCCCGAACGCGTCGCCGTGTCCAATGCCGGCATCGGCACGGTGCCGCACATGGCGGCGGCGGCGCTGGGCGAACAGGCCGGCGTGAAGTTCGTGCACGTGCCTTACCAGGGTTCGGCCCCGGCCATCATGGGCCTCCTGGCGGGCGATGTGCAAGCCACCACGGTCGCCTACGCCGAACTGCAGCAGCACGTCGAGACCGGCAAGCTGCGCACCCTGGCCGTCATGGCGCCCAAGCGCCTGGACAACCTGCCCTCTGTCCCGACCATGAAGGAGAAAGGCGCGGACCTGCAGTTCAGCGTCTGGCGCGGCATCGGCCTGCCCAAGGCCACGCCCGCCGACGCGGTCGAGAAATGGCGGGCCGCGGCCCGCCAGGTGGCGCAATCGCAGGACTTCCAGGCCTTGATGCGCAAGCAGAACCTGACGCCCTCCTACGCCGACCTGCCGCAATTCACGGCCGACGTGGCGCGCCAGGAAGAGGCGTTCAAGGCCTTGGTGCCCAAGCTCAATCTGAAGCCCTGAACGCGTAGCCCTGAACGGCGGCGGGCGCGCCACGCCCGCTCGCCCGATCCGCCTATTCGACCGTCGCGCCCGACTTCTTCACCACTTCCGCCCAACGCGGGATTTCCGTCGCCATCAGGTCCCGCAGTTGTTCGGGCGTGCTGCCGACCAGTTCCATCCCCATGGTCTTGCCCAGCTTCTCCTGCACGTCCGGCTCTTTCAGGATCGCTGCGATTTCCTGGGCCAGCTTGTCGAGGATGGGTTTGGGCGTGCCCTTGGGCGCGTATACCGCCTGCCAGGACGCCATCTGGAAGCCCGGCACGCCGGCCTCCTGCATGGTCGGCACCTCGGGCGCCAGCGCGATGCGGTCCTTGGTGGTCACGGCCAGGAGCTTGAGCTTGCCGGTCTGCAGCAGAGGCAAGGCCGCCGTCATCTGGTCGAACATGAAGGTCACCGCGCCGGAGGACACGTCCACCATGGCGGGCGGCGTGCCCTTGTACGGCACGTGCGTGAGCGGCACGCCTATCATGCTGGAAAACAGTTCGCCGGCCAGATGCGTGGAGGTGCCCGCGCCCGAGGACGCGAAGGTGCGCTTGGACGGGTCGCGCTTCAACAGCGCGATCAGGTCGGCCACCGAATTCACGCCCAGGTTGGGGTCCACCAGCAGCACATTAGGCAGGTAGGCGATCAGCGAAACCGGCTCGAAGTCCTTGACCGGGTCGTACTTCAGGTTCTTGTACAGGCTGGCGTTGATGGCGTGCGTGCTGATGGTGCCGCCGAACAGGGTGTAGCCGTCGGGCGTGGCCTTGGCCACATAGGTCGCGCCGATGCCGCCCGCGGCGCCGGGCTTGTTCTCGACGATGACGTTCTGGTGCAGGCGGTCGCCCAGCTTCTGCGCCAGCACCCGGCCCACCACGTCGGTCGAACCGCCCACGGTGAATGGCACCACATAGGAAATCGGCTTCTGCGCGGGCCAGTCGGCGGCCTGCGCGGGCGCCGCCAGCGTACCCAGCATGGCGGCGGCCAGCAGCGCGGCCAGCGCGCCGCGTCGTTGCGTGTTCATGGTTGTCTCCTGCCTCTTGTTTGGCTTATGGGGTTGCCGGCTGCGCCGGCGGCAAGGCTCAGCGGCCCTGTTGCTTGCGCCATGCGGCGAACTTGTCCTTGGTGCCGGGGTCCGTGGGCGGATACAGCCCCAGGATGGACGCGCCCTGCTGCACCTCGCTGGTCACGAAGTCCTCGAAGGCCGTCATCTCCACGGCTTCGACGGCGATCTCGTCGGCCAGGCTGGCGGGTATCACCACCACGCCCTCGCGGTCGCCCACGACGATATCGCCCGGCCACACCGCCACATCGCCGCAGCCGATGGGCGCATTGATGTCCAAGGCCTGGTGCAGGGTCAGGTTGGTGGGCGCCGAAGGCCGCTGGTGATAGGCGGCAAAGCCCAACTCGGCAATCTCGGGCGAATCGCGGAAGCCGCCGTCCGTGACCACCCCAGCCACGCCGCGCTTCATCAGCCGCGTCACCAGGATGGAGCCGGCGGAAGCCGCGCGCGCGTCCTTGCGGCTGTCCATGACCAGCACCGCGCCTTCCGGGCAGGTCTCGACCGCAACGCGCTGCGGATGGGCGCGGTCCTCGAACACCTTGATGGTATTCAGGTCCTCGCGCGCAGGGATGTAGCGCAGCGTGAACGCCGGGCCGACCATATTGGGCAGCGTGGCGTTCAGCGGACGCACGTCCTGGATGAACTGGTTGCGCAGGCCGCGCTTGAACAAGGCCGTGCACAGGGTGGCGGTGCTGACGCCGGCCAGGCGGGCGCGGGTTTCGGGATTCATTTGGGACACGATGGCTCCGGGGGGGCTGAAGGCAATGGGGTGGACGCGGATGGCGCGCTAGAAGATCTCGGGTTCGGGTACGGGTGCGCCGAAAGCGGTTTCCAGGAAATCGAAATCGCAGCCGTCGTTGGCTTGGAGGATGTGCTTCGAGTACATCCAGCCGTAGCCGCGCTCGTAGCGCCTGGGCGGCGGCGTCCAGGCGGCGCGGCGCGCGGCCAGCTCGTCGTCGCTGACGTTCAGGTGGATGCTGCGCGCGGGCACGTCCACGGTGATCAGGTCGCCCGTCTTCACCAGGGCCAGCGGGCCGCCGATATAGCTTTCCGGCGCCACGTGCAGGATGCAGGCGCCGTAGCTGGTGCCGCTCATGCGCGCGTCGGACAGGCGCAGCATGTCGCGCACGCCCTGCTTCACCAGCTTGGTCGGGATGGGCAGCATGCCCCACTCTGGCATGCCGGGGCCGCCCTGCGGTCCGGCATTGCGCAGGATCATGATGTGGTCGGCGGTGACGTCCAGGTTCTCGTCGTCCACCGCGGCCTTCATGCTGGGGTAATCGTCGAACACCAGGGCCGGGCCGGTATGCCGCAGGTACTGCGGCGCGCATGCGCTGGGCTTGATGACGCAGCCGTCCGGCGCGATATTGCCGCGCAGCACGGCCAGCGCGCCTTCGTCGTAGATGGCCTGGTCCAGCGGGCGGATCACATCGTCGTTGTAGACCTCGGCGCCGGCGATGTTCTCGCCCAGCGTCTTGCCGGTGACGGTCATGGCGGACGGATCCAGATGGTCTTGCAGCCGCGACATCAGCGCCGGCAGCCCGCCCGCGTAGAAGAAGTCTTCCATCAGATAGGTGTCGCCGCTGGGCCGGATGTTAGCGATCACCGGCACCTTGCGGCTGGCGGCGTCGAAATCGTCCAGTCCCACGGCGCAGCCGGCGCGGCGCGACATGGCGACCAGGTGCACGATGGCGTTGGTTGAGCAGCCCATGGCCATGGCCACGTTGATGGCGTTCTTGAAGGACGCCAGGCTCAGGATGCGCTGCGGTGTCAGGTCTTCCCAGACCATCTCCACCACGCGCCGGCCGCATTCGGCCGACATGCGCATGTGGTTGACGTCTGCCGCCGGGATCGAGGATGCGCCCGGCAGCGTCATGCCTATGGCTTCGGCGATGGCGGTCATGGTGCTGGCGGTGCCCATGGTCATGCAGGTGCCGTAGCTGCGGGCGATGCCGCCCTCGACCTCGGTCCATTGCTCCTGCGTGATCTTGCCGGCGCGGCGCTCGTCCCAGAGCTTCCAGGCATCCGACCCGGATCCCAGGATCTTGCCCTTCCAGTTGCCGCGCAACATGGGGCCGGCGGGCACATAGACACAGGGCAGCCCGGCGCTGACCGCGCCCATGATGAGACCCGGCGTGGTCTTGTCGCAGCCGCCCATGAGCACGGCGCCGTCGACCGGGTGGCTGCGCAGCAGCTCCTCGGTCTCCATGGCCAGGAAATTGCGGTACAGCATGGTGGTCGGCTTGACGAAGGACTCCGACACCGAGATCGCGGGCAGTTCCACCGGAAAGCCGCCCGCCTGGAACACGCCGCGCTTGACGTCCTCGACGCGCTGCTTGAAGTGGCTGTGGCAGGGATTGAGGTCCGACCAGGTGTTGATGATGGCGATGACGGGGCGGCCCGCCCAGTCGTCGGGGCCATAGCCCATCTGCATCATGCGGGAGCGGTGGCCGAAGGAACGCAGGTCGTCCTTGGCCATCCAGGCGGCGCTGCGCAGGCTTTCGTAGGAGCGTTTCATAGGGGCGAGGCGGAGTTTCATAGTGGCGACCGGGCCATTTAAACACTAATACATTAGTGCGTCAGCCTGGTAAAAACCCGCTAAACTCCGTTACTCTTCAGGCCCAACTCCGCACGCGACCCGATGCAAAGCACCAAGCTCAGACTGGACCGTTCGCGCCACGCCGCGCCCCAGGTCTTTGAACATCTACGCGAACAGATCGTGTCCCTGGAACTGGCCCCGGGTACTCCCCTGTCGCGCATCACGCTGGCGGAAACCTACGGCCTGAGCCAGACCCCGATCCGCGACGCGCTGATGCGGCTGGCCGAAGAAGCGCTGGTCGAGATCTATCCGCAGCACACCACGGTGGTCAGCCGCATCGACGTGGACGCCGCGCGCGAAGCGCATTTCCTGCGCCGCTCGCTGGAGCTCGAAATCGTGCAGATGCTGGCGCAGCGCCCGGATCCCCAGCTCTTCCAGCGCCTGCAGGCCAGCATCGACCTGCAGCGCGCCAGCCACGCCAGCAGCCAGTTCCAGCGTTTCATCGACGCCGACCAGGCCTTCCACCGCGACATGCACGAAGCCGCCGGCGTGACCCGGCTGTGGGAACTCGCGCAACGCTACAGCGGCCACCTGGACCGCTTGCGCCGCTTGCACCTGCCCGAGGCCGGCAAGGCCGAACGCATCCTGGACGACCACCAGCGCCTGCTGGACGCCATCGTCGCGCAGGACCCGCAGCGCGCCCAGCAGGTGCTGCGGGAACACCTTTCGGGCACCCTCAGCCAAGTGGCCGAGATCTGCAAGCGCTATCCGGAATATGTGCTGACGGCGTAGGCCCCGCCGCCCCTCGGACGTATTCGCCCCGCGCACGCGCGCCCTGCCCGGTATGATCGGGGACACGCCGTGGCCACAAGCCTGGCGCCGGCGCCCCGCGCCACCACCGGAAAACACCAATGACCGCAAGGCACGCATTCCTGATCGCCCTGGCCGTGACCGCCTGGACCCACCCCGCGCAGGCCGCCCCGCCCGGCGCCTGCGAAACCGTCACGGTACGCGAAGGCGACCCAGTCCCCGCCGACGCCTGCGCCGTGAACATCGTGCCGCGTGACCCTGGACCCGGCGGCATGGTGTCCGCCGAACCGGACTGGCTGCCGCTCGACCCGCAAGCCATGCCAGGCGTGTTCTATGACAGCGCGTCGGTCAAGGTCGTATCGGAGCGCCCCGCCGTCAGGGCAGTGAACGTGGCCTGGTTCTATGCCCAGCCCAAGATTTCCGCCGCCAACGGGCAGCCCTACCGCTCCGTGACCCAACCGGTCACCATGAATTG
The DNA here is from genome assembly GCF_048541815.1 of Achromobacter sp. PD1. Taxonomy (NCBI): domain Bacteria; kingdom Pseudomonadati; phylum Pseudomonadota; class Betaproteobacteria; order Burkholderiales; family Alcaligenaceae; genus Achromobacter; species Achromobacter sp. PD1. The sequence goes on along the minus strand of NZ_CP183349.1, from coordinate 2,354,306 downwards.
CACCGCCGGCACTTATACCGTCAGCCAGGTCGTGCACCATGCTGGCGAGAACGCCACCGGCCCCGTCGTCGAATCCCTGCCCCCGCCCGGCATCCGCAATGCGCCCATCACGCAAGACCCTGTACAGCGCAAGCTGCGCGAGATCGTCTGCCCGGCCAACGGCAAGGGGCCGCGCAAGTAGCAGCAGCCGGCCGTCGCTGCCGCGCCGCGCGCCTATCCCGCCGCTTCGGCCGCCAGCCGCGCCTGGCGTTTGGCCAGTTCGGTTTTCAACTGCACCAGGCTGGGCGTAACGATGGGCAGGAAGGCCGCTTCCCGCCAACGCCGGGCAAAGCCTGAGCCAGCCTGCCGCAGATAGGCCCCGCCGCCGCTGGCCTGCAATTCCAGCTGCACCGCCTGCTGGGCCGCTTCGGCCAAGGCGATGCGGATTTCGAACAGCCGCCAGGGCTGCGCCACGAAGCTTCCGCTACGCACGCCTTCGATCAAGCCCGCGGTCAATGCATCCAGTTGCGCGCCCAGCGCTTGCAGCGGCTGGCCCAGGATGCCGCGCGAGGCCTGGCCCTGCCCGGCCTCCAGCGCGGCGCGCAAGGCGCCCCGCGCCAAGCCGATGGACAGGCCGCACTGCATGCCGGCGAAGGCCGGCCGGGCCTGGGGCAGGTATTGGCGCGCGTCGGAATGGATCAGCCATTCGGGGCCGATGCGCACATCACGCAGCGCCAGCGCGGCGGTATTGGTCGACTGCAACGCCAGCAAAGGCAGGTCCGCGCTGCGCTCCAGCCCCGCAATGTCGTGCGGCAGCGCCACCACCGCCGGCGTGCCATCAGGCGCGGCGACCGCGGCCGCCACCAGGAAGCCTTGCGGCCGCAGGTTCGTGACCCAAGGCATCTGCCCGTCCAGCGCCCACGCGTCGCCCGCCTCGCGCGCGGCGATCTGCAGCGATTCGATGCCGCTGAGGAACTTCATGGCGTTCGACAGCGCGGTCGCGCCGGCCTGCCCGCCCTGGAGCAATGGCCCCAGCCAGGCGTCCGCCAGACCGGCGTTCGGACTGCGCAACAGGTACTCGATGAAAACGCGCTGGCTCCAGGCCACGAAGGCGCCGGCGACGGACAGTTCCGCCAACTGCGCAATGGTTTCGATGGCATCGCCGATATCCGTGCCCGGCAAGCCGCCTTGCGCCACGGGCACGCCATGGCGCAACACGTCGGCGGCGGCCAGCCGCGGCAACAACTCCGCCGCGTCCAGGCTGCCGTCGTCCAAGGCGTCGGCGTGTTGCCGCAGCCAGGCTTTCAGGTCTGCCGGCAGCGCGGCGTGGACGGGCGTAAGGGCCATGGGAGTCTCCAGCGGGTCGTCATGGGATGCGCCGGCGCGGGCGGCCCGGCGCAATCTCGCATGATGCCCTCAAACTGCGACGCCCGGACGACCATATCAGCCGCCCGTCCTGGCCTGGCTGGATCAGGCCAGGCCCAGCAGCAAATCGGCCAGCAAGGCCGGATGCGTGATGTGGGCTTCGTGCGGCGCGGCAATGTCGACCCAGTTCCAACCCGCTTGGGACTTCACCAGCTTGCGCGAATCGTCCAGCACCGGCAGTTCGGGCTGGGTGCAATGGATGTAGGTACGGGCCACGCCGTTGCCGATGGGGTGCTTCAGGTTCAGCGGCGTGGTGTAGCTGGCCAGCGGATGCGCGGTCAGGCGGCGCTTGACCCAGTCATGGTCGGCGCTGCCCGGCGTGAATCCCCAGGCTGCAGGCAGCGGATCGGGAATCGGCACGGCCAGTCCATCGGTGGCCTTCGAGGCGGCCGCAATGCGCGCGTCGGCATCCGCCTTCGGATACACGGAGAACGCATTCTGGCCGCTTTGCAGCACGATGGCGTCGAAGTACACCAGATGCGCAAGCCGCTGCGGTATCCGGTCGGCCACGCCCGTGATGGGAATGCCGCCGAAGCTGTGGCCCACCAGGATCACGTCCTTCAGTTCCTGCGTCTCGATGACCTGGACCAGATCCTCGACGAAGGTGTCGATGGTGATGCTCTTGCTCAACAGGTGGGCGCGGTCGCCCATGCCCGTGTAGCTGGGCGCGTACACGCGGTGGCCTGCGGCCAGCAGACGGTCCGCCACCGGGCGCCAGCACCAGCCGCCATGCCAGGAGCCGTGGGCCAGGACGTAGTTGCGGGCCTTTGCGGTCGGGGCAGCCGGAGCTGCCGCCCCGGCCGCTCCCGCAGCTGCCAGCGCGGGCAAGCCCGCGGCCAGCTTCAACAACGTTCTGCGGGGAAGCATCGTCATGGCTTAAACCTGCGCCAGCGCCTGGTCCAGATCCGCCAGCAGGTCGTCGATGTGCTCGATGCCGATCGACAGGCGCACGGTTTCCTCGCGCACGCCGGCCTTCTGCAGCTCTTCGGGATTGAGCTGGCGGTGCGTGGTCGACGCAGGGTGCGTGGCCAGCGACTTGGAGTCGCCGATATTGACCAGGCGGGTGAACAGCTGCAGCGCGTCCTGGAAGCGCGCGCCGGCCTCGCGGCCGCCCTTCACGCCGAAGGTGAAGAGCCCAGGCGCCTTGCCGCCCAGGTACTTCTGCGCCAGCGCGTGGTCGGGATGGTCCGGCAGGCCTGCGTAGTTGACCCACTCGACCTTCGGATGTTCGCGCAGGTAGTTGGCGATCTTGACGGTGTTCTCGACGATGCGGTCCACGCGCAGCGCCAGGGTCTCGATGCCTTGCAGGATCTGGAACGAGTTGAAGGGCGAGATCGCCGCGCCGGTATTGCGCAGCGGCACCACGCGAGCGCGGCCGATGTAGGCGGCCGGACCGAAGGCTTCGGTGTAGACCACGCCGTGGTAGCTGACGTCAGGCGTATTCAAGCGCTTGAAACGCTCTTTGTGTTCCGCCCACGGGAACTTGCCGGAATCGATGATGGCGCCGCCCAGGCTGGTGCCGTGGCCGCCCAGGTACTTGGTCAACGACTGCACCACGATGTCGGCGCCGTGTTCGATGGGACGCAGCAGGTACGGCGACGGCACGGTGTTGTCGACGATCAGCGGCAGGCCATGGCGATGCGCCAGCTCGGCCAGCGCAGCGATGTCCGTGATGTTGCCAAGCGGATTGCCCACGGATTCCGCGAAGATGGCCTTGGTGCGGTCATCGATCTGGGCCTCGAAGGCGGCCAGGTCGGAAGGATTGGCGAAACGCGTGGTGATGCCGTACTGCGGCAGCGTATGCGCGAACAGGTTGTAGGTGCCGCCGTACAGCGTGCTGGACGAGACGATGTTGTCGCCCGCTTCGGCGATGGTCAGGATGGCATAGGTCACCGCGGCCTGGCCCGAGGCCAGCGCCAGCGCGGCGATGCCGCCCTCCAGGGCCGCCACGCGCTGCTCCAGCACGTCGGTGGTCGGGTTCATGATGCGGGTGTAGATGTTGCCCGGCACCTTGAGGTCGAACAGGTCGGCGCCATGCTGCGTGTCGTCGAACGCGTAGGCCACGGTCTGGTAGATGGGCACGGCCACGGCGCGCGTGGTCGGATCGGGGCGGTAGCCGCCATGCACGGCAATGGTCTCCAGCCGCCACGGCTTGTTCTGTTGGGTCACGCATGTCTCCTTGTTGATGCTGATGGCGCGGTATGCAGTCCAGGCCGGATTGTAGTTAGGCGGGCGGGATATGCATACCGCCAGGCGCTCATAACCATATCACCCACGGTGCGTCACTCAGAAACGCTCGTCCATCAGCGCCGGCATGACGATTTCCCGCACGAACGACGCGTCCGACAGATTCAGCAGCGCGCGTGTCATCGCCACCACGTCGTGCACGGGTATCAAACTGCCCTCTCCCCGCAGGCTGGCGGCGTCGCGCGGCACGTCCAGGCCGTCTTCCGTGTTCAGGTAGCCCAATTGCAGGCAGGTCACCGCCAGCCGCCGCGCCCTGAAGCTCTCGCGCAAGGCGTCGGCGATGCCGCGCAACGCGTGCTTGGACGCGCCGAACGTGACTTCGGGACGGCCGCTGCCGGCCAGCGCGGAAGTCGAGCCGGTCAGAATGACTTGCGGCTTGCGTGCGCCCAGGACGCGCGGAATCAAGCGCTGAAGCAAGAGGATGGTCGCGGTGACGTTGATGTTCACCATGCGCGCGATCTCCGCCGGCGAGTCAGCCAGGAAATCGTAATCCTCGCTGAAGGCGTGCTCTTCCCACACGCCCAGGTTGTAGAGGATGGCATCGAGTCCATCCGGGGCCTGCGCGGCAATCTGCTCGACGGCGGCCTCGGGGCGTGACAGGTCGGCTGCTATCCAGCGCAGTTCGCAACCGGGCGGCACAGTAATGTCCGCCGGCGCGCGGCGAGCCACGCCCACGATCAACGAGGCATCCTGGCCCAATCCCTCCACGAATGCCCTGCCCAGTCCCTTGCTGGCGCCTACTACCATGACCCGCATTGCTGCCTCCGTTCGATCGCGCCTGGGCAAACGGCAATGCTGCCCGCGGCAATGACGCCGGGTATAGCACGATCAGCGCCGGATTCCCGCAATGCCCGCAAGCGCTGGCGGGCATTGCGCGGCTAGCGGACCGCGCCCTGCAGCCATGCCGGCCGCGGCGCCGCGTCCAGCCAGTTCTTGACGATCAGCCCCAGCTCGGTATCGCCCGAGATCCGCAGCCGGCGCTGGAAAAACAAGGTATCGGCATCCGTTTCCGAGCGCATCAAGGCCAGCAGATCCGCCAGCTTGGCGCCCAGCTCCAGTTCGGCGGGAGCGCCGTTCCATACCGGCCGGAAGGCGCCCTGGCGCACCGCGAAGCTGCTGCGCAGGCCCAGGTCCTCGACCGTGATGGCGAAGCTGCGGCCTTCCAGTTCGGACGGCGGTGTGAGCCATTTCAGCCGCCGCGCCAGTTCCAGCCCGGCGGTGAAGTGCAGCGAGACGAACGGCGCGGGTAGACGCCGGCCCAGCCGGGCGAGCACGCCCGGCACTTGAATCGCCGCGCTCATGCCACGGCCTCCAACAGATCGATGCCCGGCTGGCCATGGAAGTAGCCGTTGCAGCGGACCATGCCCGCGGGCGGCTGCGCCTCCATCGGCGCCAGGCCGCGCCGCATCGCATCCAGCGCGGCGATCGCGTCCAGCGTGCCGGTCGATTGCGGACTCACCCGCAGCACCTCCACGCCCATGGCGGCCAGCGCCGGCGCCTGCGACAGCAGGTCCAGGCAGGCTCCGGACTGCACCTGGATACCGTTGATCGCCAGGAAATCCCTCGACTCCCGCGTGCGCATGTCCAGGCCGTCCGGATGCTCGATGCAGCGAAATCCGCAGTCGTCCTTCTTCAAACGGAAATGCCGTGCGGTGAAGCAGCGCGCCGAGAACGCCAGCGCCATGCGGCCCCAGACCATGACTTCCGCCTCCAGGCCAGCGGGCCTTTCCGCCATGAGAAGAGCCAGCGTCCGGCCGTCCATTTCCAGCGGCGCGACGAAGCGCGCGGCGCCGCGCGCGGCCAGCCATTCGAGGGTGCCGCCGTGATAGGCATTGACATGGGGCCCCGCCACGAAGGCGCGGCCGTTCAGGTGCCGCACCGCGCCCAGCTCGCCGGCTTCGACCATGAAGTCGTCCTGCCCGCAGAGCTTCTTCAACGCGCTGGCCTCGGCGCCGGTCTCGATCAGCGTGCGGCCCGACAGCACCACCGTCTTGCCCGCAGCGCGCAGGTCGCGCGCCAGCTCCATCCAGTCCTCGGCGCGCAGCTCGTGCCTGCGGCTACAGACGGTTTCGCCCACGTAGATGATGTCGGCGGGGCCATCGGCCAGCGACGCGTAGAAATCCAGCGTGTGCTGGCGCGGCCAGTAGTACTGCAACGGTGCGACCGATATCCGGTACGCGCTAGGTTTCATTTCCATGGACGTTCGAATGCGCCTTGCGTGACTTGGGAACCCTCGGAATGGCGCGCCAGCATGGCGTTCCATTCGGGACGGGGCGAAAAGCGGGAAGCGTCCGCATGCGCGCTGTCCAACGCGGCGCGCAAGGTCGACACCACCTGGGTGACATAGGCCGGGCTGCGCTGCCGCCCTTCGATCTTGATGGCGGACACGCCCATCTCCGCCAACCGCGGCAACAGGCCGATGGCGTTCAGGCTGGTGGGTTCCTCCAGCGCGTGATCCGCCTGGCCGTCCACATCGAAGCGGCCCTTGCACAGGGTGGGATAGGCGGCGGGTTCGCCCGGTTCGTAGCGGTCGATCAGGATGCCGTTCAAGCGCGCATCCATGCGGCCGTTCTCTTCCGACCAGCGCACGGCATGCGCGGGCGAACAGACGCCCTTGTTGTTGGGAGAATCGCCGGTGGCGTAGGACGACAACAGGCAGCGGCCTTCGGCCATGACGCACAGGCTGCCGAAGCCGAACACCTCGACCTCGACGCTGACATTGGCGCAGATGCGCGCGATCTCCGCCAGCGTCAGCACGCGCGGCAGCACCACGCGGCGTATGCCGAACTGTTCCTTCATCAGCTCGATGGCGTCAGCATGCGTGGCGGAACCCTGCACCGACAGGTGCAGGCGCAGGTCCGGATAGCGGTCGCTGGCGTAGGCCAGCAGCCCGGCGTCGGCCATGATGACCGCATCGGCGCCCAATCCATAGGCAGCGTCGACGGCGGCGCGCCATTCGGGCGCCCGGCCAGCCTGCACAAACGTGTTGATGGCGAACAGCACTTGCCGTCCGCGGCTGTGGGCCAGCTCGACGCCGGCGCGGATATCGCTTTCGGTGAAATTGAGCCCGGCGAAGTTGCGGGCATTGGTGGCGTTCTTGAGCCCGAGGTAGACGGTGTCGGCGCCGGCATCGATGGCGGCCTTCAGCGCGGCCAGGCTGCCGGCGGGGGCCACGAGCTCCATGGGAGAGGTTCGAGTTTCCATGCCGGCCAGTCTAGGGGGCCGCCACGCCCCTGGCCTTGTCGCAGATCAAACGGCCCGTGCCGGATGCCGCATGCCGCCCTATTCTTCCGTGTACAGGCCGTGTTCGACCGCGTACACCGCGACCTGCACCCGGCTGGTGAGGTTCAGTTTCTTCAACACGTTTTGCACGTGGATCTTGACCGTGCTTTCGCTGACGTCCAGTTCGCGCGCAATCACCTTGTTGCTGGCGCCGCGCGCCAGCCATTGCACGATTTGGGTTTCGCGCGCGGTGAGGCGATGGCGCTCCGCGCTGCCCCCTGGCTGCGGCGCTTGCGCCGCCAGGCTGGCCTGGCCGCGGAATTGCTCGACCAGCTTGGCCGTCATGCTTTCGGCGATGACCGGCTCGCCGCCCGCCGCGCGGCGGATCGCGGCGGTCAGCGCCTCGGCGTCGATGTTCTTGACCAGATAGCCACGGGCGCCGTCGCGCAGCGCCTGCCCCAGTTCATCGGCCTCTTCCGACACCGTCAGGATGATGACCGCGCACGATGGCAATTCCTGCGTCAGCAGCTGCAGCGTTTCCAGCCCCGACAGGCCCGGCAGGTTGAGGTCCAGCAGGACCACGTCCGGCTTGAGTTCCTTGGCGCGTTTCAGGCCTTCGACGCCGTCGCCGGCCTCGGCCACGACCTCGAAGTCGGGCTGGCGTTGCAGCAGCAAGCGCACGCCCGAGCGGAACAGGGTGTGGTCGTCGACGAGGAGTATACGGATGGGCATGGTCGGAATATTCAAGCGGCCTGGCGTTCGCTGCCGGGCAAGGTCAGCGCGACGCGCGTGCCGGCGCCGGGCTGCGATTCAAGTTTTATCACGGCGCGCATGCGCGCGGCGCGTTCGCGCATGATGTGCAGGCCCACGTGCGATTCGCCGCGTTCGGCCACCTCGGCGGGGTCGTACCCTTGGCCGTCGTCGGCAATGACCAGGCTGAAGTCGCGGTCGTTGGCGACGTCAATGCGCACGTGGCTGGCTTCGGAATGCTTGCGCACGTTGGACAGCGCTTCCTGCAGGATGAAGAGCACCTGCAACTGCTCGTCGGGTGCCAGCGGCGCGCCCGCGCCAGGGCCGAAGCGCAGCTCGGTTTCGATCCCGGTCTGCCGCCGGAACCGCGCCACGGTGTCTTCGATACCGGCCTGCAGGTCGCCCTGCGACAGCTTGGTGCGGAAGTTGGTCAGCAGTTCGCGCACGTCCTGGTAGCTTTCGTCCACGCCGGTACGCAACAGCGGCAGGATCTCGTCGATCTCCGCCTGGTCGCCGCGCTTGACGGCGGCGTCCAGCATCTGCAATTGCAGGTTCAGGAAGTTCAGGCCCTGCGCCAGGCTGTCGTGCAGCCCCTGCGCCACCAGTCCGCGTTCGCGCACCACCGCCAGTTGGCGCGCCTGCGCGCTGAGGCGGCGGTTGTCCAGGGCCACGCCCAGATGCTGGCCCAGTGTTTCCAGCAACTGCGATTCGGCCGGTGACAAGCGGCGCTGCTGGCGGAAATGCAGGGAATATGAACCCAGCACCTCGTCGCGCGTGACGATGCGGAACACGGCCACGCTGGCAAAGCCGTCGCGCTGGCAATTCAGTTCCATGGCCGGCGGCGACTCGCGGAAATCCTGGATGACGATGACCCCAGCCTGCCGCGTGGCGACGCCGCAATAGCAGTCGTTCACACGCATGCAATGCTCGGACTCGACCAGTTCGTCCGACAGCCCCACCGACACCATCAGGTTGAGCTTCTCGTTGTTGGGATCCAGCGCCCGGATGCTGCCGCCCTCGGCGTCGAACTGCAGCATCACACGCCGCAAGAAGCCGTCGCACAGCGCCTCGATCTCGTTGGGCTGGTTCAGGAAGGCGGCCATGTCGTAGAGCGCGCCGATGTCGCGGTTCTGCGCGGCCAGTTGCGCGGTCTTTTCTTCCACCCGCCGCTCCAGGCCGGTGTACAGGTCCTGCAATTCATCGGCCATGCGGTTGTAGCCGCGCGCCAGCACGCCGAACTCGTCCTGGCTTTCCACCGGCAGCCGGGTGCTGAATTCCCTGGCCGCCATGCGTTGCAGGCCATCGCGCAGGCGCAGTACCGGCGAAATGATCCAGAGGTAAAGCAGGTAGATCATTGCCAGCGTGCCGGCGCTGGCGATAGCCGCCAGCACGCCCTGCGACAACCGCAGCGAGGTGGTCTTGCCGGCGTTGTCCTGTTCGATCATGCGCACCAGCGTGTCGGCCCGGGCCACGAATTCCGGCAGGGTCTCCAGATAGGTGGCGGCATCCGGCTGCGCCAGGGCGCGCGTGGCGGCCGGCTTCATGATGTCGTACCAGTAGGCGGCCACGTCATGCCATTGCTTGCGGATGGCCTGGTCGTTGGGAATGAACAGCGGGCGCGCGGGGTTGCCGCGCGCCAGCCGCGCGATGGTATCGTCCATGAGCAGGACCTGCTCGTTGGTGCGGAACTCGCGTCCGGCCTGCGGCCGCATCAGCTCCACCGCCACGCGGTTGGCCCGCATGCGCAGGCTGCCCGTGTCGTTGATGGCCGCGCCCGCGCCTTCCAGCTGCCAGGACAGCCATAGCGTCCAGCTGACCATGGACAGCACCACCACCAGCGCCACCAGGGAGCTGATGACGATGCGCGTGGACAGGCGATGCCAGGGCGAAGGCAGGCCGTCGGCTGGGGCGGCGGTATCGGTGGGCTTCATGGCTTTCAACGCGGTCTTGCTGGAGGAATGCTGCGGCTTCCAGTGTAGCCGCAGCGCCTCTTGTTCCGGAGCCACGCCCTCAAGCCAGCCCCAGGGTGCGGCAAATGAAATCCGCGACTTGCGCCGGTTCGTTGACCGGCAGGCAGGGCAAATCGGTATCCAGCGGCGCGTCGGTGGCCACCGCCAGGAAACCGCTGTCTTGCGCATGCAGGGGCGGCTTGCCCAGGGCCGGCCGGTACACTTCGATGCGCGGGATCGCGGCCTGCTTGAAGCCTTCGACCAGCACCAGGTCGGCCGGCGACAGGCGCGCCAGCTGCTCGTCCAGCGTGGGTTCCGGCGCGTCGCGCAGCTCGTGGACGATGGCGTAGCGGAACGGCGAGGCCACCATCACCTCCAGGGCGCCCGCCTGGCGGAAGCGCGCGCTATCCTTGCCGGGCGGCTCCATCTGGAAATCGTGGTGGCTGTGCTTGATGACGCTGACCCGCAGGCCGCGCGCGGCCAGCAGCGGCAACATGGCCTCGATCAGGGTGGTCTTGCCGCTGCCGGAACGGCCGGCGATGCCGAAAACTGGGGTCATGCAAGCTCCGTGAACAATGGGCATACGATGGGCAGGAATCCGTCCGCCCGCGCCGAGTATGCCAGCAAAGCGCCCGCCACCAGGTCGAAGTACCAGCCATGCAGGGTCAGGCTGCCCGCCTCCACCGCGCGCCGCACAAAGGGCAGGTCTTCCAGATTGCGCAGCGAAATCAGGATCGAGGCCTGCTCGCAGGCGCGCCGGCGTTCGGCCGCGGTCGCCTGCGGCATCTGCTGCAGCACCTGCCTGCGGGCCGGTTCCGCGATGTCCATCCAGCGCTCCAGGTAGTCGGTCTCGCCGTCGCCCCGGGTGCGCCGGTCCATCAGCGCCCGTATGCCGCCGCAGTGGGCGTGGCCCAGCACGATGATGCGGCTGACCTGCAACTGCTCCACCGCGAACTGTATCGCGGCCAGCACGCCCTGCAGGCCGCGGTCGGTGCTGGCCGGCGGCACCAGGTTGGCGACATTGCGCACCGTGAAGATGTCGCCGGGGTCGCAGCCCAGTAGCATGGCCGGATCCACCCGCGAATCGCAGCAGCCCACCAGCAAGGTGCTGGGGTGCTGGCCTTCGCAGAGATTGCGGTATAGCGATGGCGCGTCCTCGTAGTACTGCTGCTGAAAGCGCTGGAAGCCGTCGACCAGCCGTTCGATGTCGCGCATGTCAGCCTCCCGTCTGCGCCATGAAGCGCACGATGCGTTCCGGACGGGCCACAAAATCGTGGCGTTCCGGCTTGGCGGCGATGCCGGCCCGGATCGCCTGGATCAATTCGGCGTCGCTGGCGCCCGCGCGCAACAGGCGGCCCAGCGGCACCTGGTCTTCCTGCCCCAGGCACAAGTACAGGGTGCCGTCCACGCCCAGCCGGACGCGGTTGCAGCTCGCGCAGAAATGGCGCGACATGGGGGTGATCACGCCCAGCACGGGCGTCCCATGGCCCGTGGTCCAGTAGCGCGCCGGTCCCGCGCCCGCCCCGCCCAGGGCGGGAACCAGGCCGGTTTCGGCGGCCAGCCGTGCTCCCAGGGCATTCAAGTCGATGTGGGCGTAGCCCTGGCCGCAGCTGCCCATGGGCATGGGCTCGATCAGGCGCAGCACGAAGCCCTGCGCCACCGCGTAATCCAGCAGCCTGCGCACTTCGGCCTCGGGCGTGGCCGCATGCACCACGCTGTTGAGCTTGATGGGCGCAAAGCCCGCCTGCTTGGCCGCCGCCAGCCCGGCCAGCACCGACTCCAGGCAATCCCGGCCGGTGATCTGGCTGAAGGCGGCGGCATCCAGCGTGTCCAGGCTGATGTTCAGCCGGTCCACGCCCGCGGCGCGCAGGTCGTGCGCGTGGCGCGCGAGCTGCGTGCCGTTGGTGGACACGGACAGATCCTTCAAACCGGGCATGGCGGCGATGACGCCAGCCAGACCTGCAACGCCGCGGCGCAGCAGCGGCTCGCCGCCGGTCAGCCGGACCTTGCTCACGCCCAAGCCGGCGAACAACCCCACCAGCCGCGCCATCTCGTCGTGGCGCAGCCAATTCGCGGGGGTTTCGAATCCTTTGAAATCCTTGGGCAGGCAATAGCTGCAACGCAGGTCGCAGCGGTCCGTGACCGACACCCTAAGATAGTCGATGCGGCGGCCATGGCCGTCCACCAGGGGTCCCGCAGCCGGCTCGTCCATCATGCGGCGCTCCCGCTGTAGACGCGCTCGGGCTCTTCGCCCTGCAGGTCTATGCCCTGGATGTCGGCGCGTTCGACCAGCAGCTTGGCGTACTGGCGCCAGGCCGTATCGCGGCTCATGGACGACAGCGCGGCGGCGATCTGTCCGGCCACATGCTCGTAGGGTTGCATGCGGCCTTCGATACGCCGCGTGACGCGCACGATATGCAGGCCGTGGCGGGTTTCCAGCAACTGCGGCAACAGGCCTCCCGCGGGCAGCGCGAACACCGCCCGCTCGAATTCCGGCACCGTGTCGCCGCGGCCCAGTTGGCCCAGGCTGCCGCCCACCGCGGCGGACGGGCAGTTCGATTGTTCGCGCGCCACCTCGGCGAAGCGCGACGGATCTTCCATCAACTCCGCCAGCACGGCGTTGCCATGGGCCCGCAGCATGTCCAGGTTCACGCCCGGCGTGACCTGGAACAGGATGTGGTCCGCCTCGATCAGCTCACCCGCCATGAAGCGTTGCGGGTGCATCTGGTAGAAGCGGCGGCAGGCGGCCTCGTCGGCCTCGGGCGCCGGCGCCTCGCGGGCCAGCAAGGCGCCGATGGCGCCCTCCTCGTCCGCGGGGTCCAGGCCCAGCCGGCTGGCCTCGTCCAGCAGCACGCGGCGCAGCACCAGGGCGGTGATCGCCTCGCGCATGGGATTGCCGGCCTCCGCATGCAGGGGCAGTTCGCGTTCCAGATCCGCGTCGTTCAGTTCGACGCCATTGACGATGACAGGCATGGTCGGCTCCTGGGACAGGGAATCAGCGCGGACGGACCAGCTGCCAGGCGCGGCCCAGATAGCCCACCGAGGCGAAGCCGCTCCAGACGTGGACCAGGCGCGTGAACGGAAAGATCACGAACAGCGTGAGGCCCATGAAGAGGTGCGCCTTGAACAGCAGCGGCACGTCGGCAATATGGCTGGCCGCGTCGCCCTGGAAGGTGACGATGTGCTGCGCCCAGGTCATCAGGCGCACCATCATTTCACCGTCCATGTGGCCGGCCGACAGCGCGATGGTGGACAGGCCCAGCAACAGCGTGACCAGGATCCACAACAGCAGCAGCTTGTCGCCGGGCCGCGTGGTGGCGCGGATGCGCGGGTCGCTCAGGCGGCGATGGATCAGGATCAGGAGGCCGATCAGGCACAGCCCGCCCATGACGCCGCCGGCCACCATGGCCACGGTCTGCTTCAGGCTGTGCGACACGCCCAGCGTGTCCCACACCACCACCGGCGTCAGCAATCCGGCCAGATGCCCGAAGAACAGGCCCAGGATGCCGACGTGGAACAGGATGTTGCCCAGCCGCAATTGCCCGCGGTGCAGCAGCTGCGAGCTGTCCGTCTTCCAGGTGTATTGCTCGCGCTCGAAGCGCACGAGGCTGCCCAACAGGAAGATCGTCAGCGCGATGTAGGGATAGATGCCGAAGAAGAACTGATTCAGGGAGTTCATGATGCGTCGTCCTGAAGATTAATGAGCCGCGGGCGCGCGGGGATAGAAGCGCACGGTCTGCGCGCCATCGCCCGAGAACGGCCGCAGCAGCGGTTCCACGCCGTCCGCGCCTATGCCGAACGTTTCCATCGCCTCGTCCATGTCGCGCACGGGCGCCTCGGTCTGTTCGCGCGGAATCACGCGGGACTGGGCGCGCAGCACCGCGAAGATGCAGGCGTAGGGGCTTTCGCCCTTGGCCAGGCGCGCGCCGATGGCGGCCAGCACGTGGATGGCGTCGTCCAGCAGGTCCTGCGCCTGGGCCGGGTCGATGACGCCCAGGAACTCCAGGAACAGCGGCACATGGTCAGGCAGCTCGGACACCACCGGCTCGAATCCGTGCTCGCGGTAGGTGTCCAGCAGGTCCACCATGGCCTGGCCGCGGTCGCGGCTTTCGCCGTGCACGTGTTCGAACAAGTGCAGCGAATGCGAGCGGTTGCGGTCAAAGGTGGCGACGTAGTTCTCCTGCAGCGCGATCAGGTCGTTGGTGGCCAGGTAGCCGACCAGCGGCTGCAGGGTTTCCTCTGCGTCGGGATAGTCGGCCAAGGCGGTTTCGACTTCACCCAGCGCGTCCAGCAGCTCGGGTTCCGGGTAGCACAGCAAGGCGGAAAGCAGGCGGTAAAGACTCATGGTTTTCTCCTTTCCTAGGCCGAAGCGGCCTTCTTGCGGGATTTCGGCATCTCGATGAAGATCTCGCTGCCCTGGGGCTTGCGTCCGAACAAGGTGCCTTCCGACACCCCGCCGGAGCAGCCGTTGCCGAAGGTGAAGCCGCAGCTGCCCTTCTCGTTGAAGCTGTCCTCGACGACTTCCTTGTGGCTGCTGGGTACCACGAAGCGGTCTTCGTAGTCGGCGATGGCCATGATCTTGTACATGTCCTGCACCGTGGCCTCCGTCAGCCCCACCTGGTCCAGCAAGGCCGTGTCGCGTTCGCCATGCACGGTCTCGGAGCGCTTGTAGGCACGCATGGCCAGCATGCGTTCCAGCGCCTGCACCACCGGCGCTTCCTTGCCCGCCGTGAGCAGGTTGGCCAGGTAGCGTACCGGGATGCGCAGGCTGGAGACGTCGGGAATCATGCCGCTCTTGCCCACCGTGCGGCGCGGCATCTGGCCGGACTCGGCGGCCGTCTGGATGGGCGACAGCGGCGGGATGTACCAGACCATGGGCAAGGTGCGGTATTCCGGATGCAGCGGGAAGGCGACGCGCCACTCCACCGCCATCTTGTAGACCGGCGATTTACGCGCGGCCTCCAGCCACGATTCCGGGATGCCCTGCTCGCGCGCCGCGGCAATCACCTCGGGCGAATGCGGGTCCAGGAACAGGTCGAGCTGCGACTGGTACAGGTCCTGTTCGCTGGCGGTGGACGCAGCGTGCTCGATCTGGTCGGCGTCATACAGCATCACGCCCAGGTAGCGGATCCGGCCCACGCAGGTTTCCGAACACACGGTCGGCTGGCCGGCCTCGATGCGCGGATAGCAGAAGGTGCACTTCTCGGCCTTGCCGCTGCTCCAGTTGTAGTAGATCTTCTTGTACGGGCAACCCGAGATGCACATGCGCCAGCCGCGGCACTTGTCCTGGTCGACCAGCACGATGCCGTCGTCTTCACGCTTGTAGATGGAACCGGACGGGCAGCTGGCGACACAGGCCGGGTTCAGGCAGTGTTCGCACAGGCGCGGCAGGTACATCATGAAGGTGTTCTCGAAGGTCGAGTACATCTCCTTCTGCACGCCCTCGAACAAGGCGTCGCGGCTGCGCGCGCTGAATTCGCCGCCCAGGTCGTCTTCCCAGTTCGGGCCCCAATGGATCTTGTCCATTTTCTTGCCGGTCAGCACCGACACCGGACGCGCGGTGGGTGGCGTTTGCGACAGCGGCGCCTTTTGCAGGTGCTCGTAGTCGAAGGTGAACGGCTCGTAGTAGTCGTCGATCTGCGGCAGGTTCGGGTTGGCGAAGAGGTTGGCCAGGATGCGCAGCTTGCCGCCCTGGCGCGGTTCCAGCTTGCCGGCGGCGGTACGCTTCCAGCCGCCCTTCCACTTCTCCTGGTTCTCCCATTCCTTGGGATAGCCGATGCCGGGCTTGGTTTCCACGTTGTTGAACCAGGCGTACTCGACGCCGTCGCGGCTGGTCCAGACGTTCTTGCAGGTGACCGAGCAAGTGTGGCAGCCGATGCACTTGTCCAGGTTCAGCACCATGCCGATTTGGGCGCGTATCCTCATGATTGCTTCTCTTCTTGTTGCGTTGCTTCAACCAGCGGACCTTCGAGCCAGTCCACCTTCTTCATCTTGCGCAGCACCACGAATTCATCGCGGTTGGCGCCCACGGTGCCGTAGTAGTTGAAGCCGTAGGCCTGCTGGGCGTAGCCGCCGATCATGTGCGTGGGCTTGAGCACCGTGCGCGTGACCGAGTTATGGATGCCGCCGCGCTTGCCGCTGGTTTCCGCCCCAGGCACGTTCACGATCTTTTCCTGCGCGTGGTACATCAGGCACATGCCCACCGGCACGCGCTGGCTGACCACCACCCGCGCCGTCAGGGTGCCGTTCACGTTGAAGACTTCGACCCAGTCGTTGTCGACCAGCCCGGCCTGCTTGGCCTCGGCTTCCGAGATCCACACGTGAGGACCGCCGCGGCTCAGCGTCAGCATGCGCAGGTTGTCCGAGTACGTGCTGTGGATGCCCCATTTCTGGTGCGGCGTCAGCCAGTTCAGGACCAGTTCCTTCTCGCCGTTCGGGTAGCGGCCCAGCATGGGCGCAACCGTCTTGGTGTCGATTGCGGGCTTGTACACGCAGGAGCCTTCACCGAAGTCCAGCATCCAGCGGTGGTCCTGGTAGAACTGCTGGCGGCCGGTCAGCGTGCGCCATGGAATCAGCTCGTGCACGTTGGTGTAGCCGGCGTTGTAGCTGACCTCTTCGCTTTCCAGACCCGACCAGGTGGGTGCGGAGATGATCTTGCGCGGCTGCGCCTGGATGTCGCGGAAGCGGATCTTGTCGTGCTCGCGGCCGATGGCCAGGTGCGCGTGGTCGCGTCCGGTGATCTTGCCCAACGCTTCCCAGGCCTTGACCGACACGTGGCCGTTGGTCTCGGGCGCGAAAGTCAGGATCATCTCGGCCGCATCGATGGCGGTGTCGAGCTTGGGCCGGCCCTGGCTCACGCCCGGCTCGGTCACGGCCTCGTTGATGCCGGCCAGCTCATGCACCTCGTGCTCGGTGTTCCAGTTGATGCCCTTGCCGCCGTTGCCCAGCTTGTCCAGCAGCGGCCCCACCGAGGTGAACTTGCGGTAGATGTCGTTGTAGTCGCGTTCGACCACCGTCATGTTGGGCGCGGTCTTGCCGGGAACCAGGTCGCATTCGCCCAGCTTCCAGTCCTTGGGTTCGAAAGCCTGGCCCAGTTCTCCCGGGGTGTCGTGCATCAGCGGGGTCAGCACCACGTCACGGCGCTTGCCCAGGTAGGGGCCGCCGATCTCGCTGAACTTCTTGGCCAGCAGCTTGTAGATCTCCCAGTCGGTCTTGCTTTCCCACAGCGGCTGCACGGCTTCGCTCAGCGGGTGGATGAAGGGGTGCATGTCCGAGGTATTGAGGTCGTCCTTTTCATACCAGGTGGCCGTGGGCAGCACGATGTCGCCATACAGGCAGGTGGTGCTCATGCGGAAGTCCAGCACCGTCAGCAGGTCCAGCTTGCCTTCGGCCGCGTCTTCCTGGTAGGTCACCTCGGTGGGCTTGATCGCTTCCGCTTCGTCGCCGAACACCGCGTTCTGCGTGCCCAGCAGGTATTTCAGGAAGTACTCGTGGCCCTTGCCGCTGGAGCCCAGGATGTTGGAGCGCCACACGAACATGTTGCGCGGGAAGTTGGCCGGGTCGTCGGGGTTCTCGCAGGACATGCGCAGTTCGCCCGACTTCAGCTGTTCAGCCACGTAAGCCACCGGGTCCTTGCCCTGGCTTTCGGCCTGCGCCACCACGTCCAGCGGATTGGTGCGCAATTGCGGCGCCGACGGCAGCCAGCCCATGCGCTCGGCGCGGGCGTTCAGGTCGATCATGCTGAGGTCGCCATAGCGGCCACGGTCCGCCGTCGGGCCCAGGATTTCCTGGACGTTCAGCTTTTCATGGCGCCACTGGCTGGTGTGCGCATAGAAGAACGACGTGCCGTTCATCTGGCGCGGCGGGCGGACCCAGTCGGCGGCGAAGGCCAGCGGCGCCCAGCCGAACTGCGGGCGCAGCTTTTCCTGGCCCACGTAGTGCGCCCAGCCGCCGCCGCTCTTGCCAACGCAGCCGCACATCATCAGCATGTTGATGATGCCGCGGTAGATCATGTCCATGTGGTACCAGTGGTTCAGGCCGGCGCCGACGATCACCATGGACTTGCCTTCGGTGTCGTGGGCGTTCTGCGCGAACTCGCGCGCCACCTGGATGACCTGCGCGCGCGGCACGCCGGTGTGCTTTTCCTGCCAGGCGGGCGTGTAAGGCACGTCATCGTCATAGGAGCTGGCGACGTTGCCGCCGCCCAGGCCGCGATCCAGGCCATAGTTGGCCATCTGCAGGTCGTACACCGTGGCCACCAGGGCCTCGCTGCCGTCGGCCAGGCGGATGCGGCGCGCAGGCACATTGCGCACCTGCAGCTCGCCATGCTCGCTGCCGAAATACGGGAAGCCCACGCCGACCACGGCATCGGACTGATCCAACAGGCTCAGCGCGGGTTCGATCTCGCGGCCGCTGCCGCCGTCCTTGGACTCCAGGTTCCAACGGCCGACCTTCTCGCCGCCGTTGACCGCGCCTTCGCCCCAGCGGAAACCGATGCTGCCATTGGGCGCGACCAGGTCGCCGGTCTTGGCGTCCAGCACCAGCGTCTTCCAGTCGGGGTTGTTCTGTTCGCCCAGGGCGCCGTCCAGATGCGAGGCGCGCAGGAAGTGGTCCGGCGCGTGGAAGCCGTCGCGCTCCTTCAGCAGCACCAGCATGGGCATGTCGGTGTAGCGGCGCACGTAGTCGCGGAAGTATTCCGACGCGCCGGACAGATGGAATTCCTTCAGGATCACATGGCCCATGGCCATGGCGAGCGCGGCATCCGTGCCCTGCTTGGGCGCCAGCCAGATGTCGCCGAACTTGACCATTTCGCCGAAGTCGCTGGACACGGCCACCGTCTTGGTGCCCTTGTAGCGGACCTCGGTGTAGAAGTGCGCGTCGGGCGTGCGGGTCTGGGGCACGTTGGAGCCCCACACCATCAGGTAGGTCGAGTTGTACCAGTCGGCCGATTCCGGCACGTCGGTCTGTTCGCCCCAGATCTGCGGGCTGGCGGGCGGCAGGTCGCAGTACCAGTCGTAAAAGCTCAGGCAGGCGCCGCCCAGCAGGCTGAGATAGCGCGCGCCTGCCGCATAGCTGACCATGGACATGGCCGGGATCGGCGAAAAGCCGATCACGCGGTCAGGGCCGAACTTCTTGATCGTGAGCGCGTTGGCGGCGGCCACGATCTCCATCGCCGTGTCCCAGTCCGCACGCACGAAGCCGCCCAGTCCGCGCACGGCCTTGTAGCGCTTGGCGCGCTTGGGATCTTGGCTGATCCATTCCCAGGCCGCGATCGGGTCCATGGTCTTGCGCGCCTCGCGCCACATTTCCATGAGGCGGCCGCGGATCATCGGATACTTCACGCGCTGCGCCGAGTAGACGTACCAGCTGTAGGAGGCGCCTCGCGGACAGCCGCGGGGTTCATGGTTGGGCAGGTCCGGCCGCGTGCGCGGGTAGTCGGTCTGCTGGGTTTCCCAGGTGATCAGGCCGTTCTTGACGTAGACCTTCCAGGAGCAGGAGCCGGTGCAGTTCACGCCGTGCGTCGAACGCACCACCTTGTCATGCTGCCAGCGGGCGCGGTAGGCGTTCTCCCACTTGCGGTCCTCGTTGACCGTTTCGCCGTGACCGTCCGCGAAGGTGGATTTCACCCGCGACATGAACTTCAAGCGGTCCAGAAAATGGCTCATTCTCTATTCTCCAAGAGCGCCGGCCCCGCCGGCGCGTACTGCGATCGATGCTGTTGAATCCATTGTGGGCGCGGCCCGCCTGCCGGACCATTCGCCGGTGGCACAGGCCGGGCGCGGCAGAATGACTAGTCACTCCGGCCGCGTCCGCTACGCGCTAGCAAGGCACCGGCGCATTGCGGCGGGCGTAGTACCACCAGGTGATGACCATGCAAGTGGCGTAGAACCCGATGAAGCAATACAGGGCGGCCTGCACGCTGCCGGTCATCTCGAGCGAGGTGCCGAAGCTGCGCGGGATGAAGAAGCCGCCGTATGCGCCGATCGCGCCCGAGAAGCCCAGCACCGCGGCCGATTCCTTGGCGGCGTCCGCCTGGGCCTGCTTCTGAGCGGCGGCACCCTTGCCTTCGGCCGCCTGCGTGCGTTCGCGCAGGAAGATCACGGGAATCATGCGGAAGGTCGAGCCGTTGCCCACGCCGGTCAGCGCGAACAGCACGATGAACATGGCCAGGAAGCCATTGAAATTGCCGGCCTGCCCGGCGACCGGCAGGAACGTCACCACGCCCAGCACCGCCGCGATCATGGCCGCGAAGGTGAACAGCGTGACGCGCGCGCCGCCCAGCTTGTCCGACACCCAGCCGCCAAACGGCCGCGTCAGCGATCCCACCAGCGGGCCCAGGAAGGCATAGGCCATGGGGTCGACCTGCGGGAACAGCGTCTTGGTCAGCATGGCGAAGCCCGCCGAGAAGCCGATGAAGGAGCCGAAGGTGCCCACGTACAGCCAGCACATCAGCCAGTTGTGCTTGCGCTTGAAGATGACGGCCTGGTCCGCGAACGAGGCGCGGGCGTCGGCGATGTCGTTCATGCCGAACCACGCCGCGATCGAGGCCAGCGCAATCGGGATCACCCAGATGAAGCCGGCGTTCTGCAGCCACAGATTCTGCTGCGCGCCATTGGCGTTGATGACCTGGGGCTCGCCGCCCGCCACGCCGAACACGCCGATGGAAATCACCACCGGCACCACGAACTGCACCAGGGAAACGCCCAGGTTGCCGATGCCGGCATTCAGCCCGGTGGCCAGGCCCTTCTTCTCCTTGGGGAAGAAGAAGCTGATGTTGGCCATGCTGGAGCTGAAGTTGCCGCCCCCCAGGCCACACAGCAGCGCCAGGATCAGCAGGGTCGGGAACGAGGTGGTCGGGTCGCGCAGGGCGAAGCCCATGCCGAGCGCCGGGATCAGCAGCGAGGCCGTGGAGATGGCCGTCCACTTGCGCCCGCCGAACACCGGCACCAGAAAGGAATAGAAGATGCGCAGGGTCGCGCCCGACAGCGCGGGCAACGCCGTCAGCCAGAACATCTGGTTCTTGGACAGCATGAAGCCGGCGCGGTCCAGGTTGACCACCACCACGCTCCACAGCATCCAGATGCTGAACGCCAGCATCAGCGCCGGAATGGAGATCCAGAGATTGCGGTTGGCGACGCGGGCGCCGGTCTGCTTCCAGAAGCCGGGATTATCCGGCTCCCAGCGCGCAAGGACTTGAGTGGAAGACATAGGGATACTCTCAGGAGGTGGTGGAAGGAGAGACGGCGTGTTGCCGGGCGATGGCCGCGCTTTCCGGCCGGAAACTGAAATGCATGAAGATGAGGGAGACGCAGACGGTGCCGTACAGCAGCATGAAGGCGCTGGAGCGGACGCCCGTCAGGTCGAGCAGAACCCCGAACATGATCGGCAGCACGAAGCCGCCCAGGCCGCCGGCCAGGCCGACGATGCCGGACACGGCGCCGATGTTTTCGCCGAACTCGTCCGAGATGAACTTGAAGACCGAGGCCTTGCCGATGGCCATGGCGATGCCGACCACGAACAGCAGCACGGTGAAGGTGACCGGTCCCAGCGCAATGCCGAAGCTGCGCGGGCCGTTGGCCGTTGCGATGGTGAATTCCGTTTGCGGATAGCTCAGCAGGAAGAACGCGACCCAGCACACCCACATCACCCACCAGGTGGTCTTGTAGGCGCCGTAGCGGTCGGAGATCCAGCCGCCCACCGCGCGCAGCACGCCGCCGGGCAGGGAAAAGCAGGCCGCCAGCAACGCCGCCAGCTTCATGTCGAAGCCGTATTCGCCGATGTAGTACTTGGTCATCCACAGCGCCAGCGCCACGTAGCCGCCGAACACCACCGAGTAGTACTGGCAATAGCGCCAGACGCGCGGGTCCTTCAGCATGGCCATCTGCGCCGACAGGCTGGCGCCGCTCTTGACGCGGTGCGAGGGGTCGGAAGAAGAGAACAGCCAGAACAAGATGGCGGTGACCAGCAACGCCACGGCATAGACCTGGGGCACGATGACCCAGGCCCCGCCCGCCGCCGCGATCAGCGCGGGGGCCACGAACTTGGTGATGGCCGAGCCCGAGTTGCCGGCGCCGAACACGCCCATCGCCAGGCCCTGCTTGTTGCGCGGGAACCAGCGCGCCACGTAGGGCGTACCCACCGAGAACGAGCCGCCCGTCAGGCCGACGAACAGCGCCAGCACCAGGAACTGCCAGTATTCGGTGGCGTAGGACAGCAGCCAGATCGGCACCACCGCCAGCAGCATCAGCATGAAGAACACCGGCCGCCCGCCGTAGCGGTCGGTCCAGATGCCCAGCGGCACCCGCACCAGCGAACCGGTCAGCACCGGCATGGCGGCCAGCAGGCCGAACTCGGTTTCAGACAGGCCCAGTTGCTGCTTGATGGGAATGCCCAGCACCGCAAAGATCATCCACACCGCGAAACAGATGGTGAAGGCGAATGTGCTTGAAATCAGGACCCGCATCGGCGCGCCGGCGGAAGGTTGACTTGCTGCCATGGTTACTCTCGCTTTACTCACGAAGACATGTGGCTAGCCTAGGCATGGCGGGCCTTGCGGACCATTCGCCAGCCGACCAGAAGCCCCGTGCCGATGTGACTAGTCACCCCTTTCTTGCCGGCCCGGCTTGCGCTGGATCAAGCGGCCGCGCTGGCGGCAAAGCGCCGGACGCATTAATATGCATTTCAAATACACCTTTAAAAGCGAAGCCGAAACGGCGCCGCGACTACCCACATGAGCACGCTGCTTAGCATCGAAGAGCCGGCGGCGGCCCCCCGCCGCGCAAAGCCCCAATGGAGCGCCTTCACGGAAATGGGCTTCCGGCCGCTATACCTGGCCGGCTGCTTCTGGGCGCTGGCGTCCGTGCTGCTGTGGGTGCATGCCCCTGCCCGCTTGACGGGCGTGTTGAACGGCATGTTCTGGCATGCGCACGAAATGCTGTGGGGCTTCGTCGCCACCATCGCGGTCGGCTTCCTGCTGACGGCAGGCGCCAACTGGACCGGCAAGAACCCCTTGCGCGGCACGCCTCTGGCGGTCCTGTGCGCGGTGTGGATCGTGGCGCGCGCGGGCTATCTCGTGCCAGGACGCCCGGCCTTCGTGGTGGCCGCGTCGGCGGATCTGCTGTTCTTCCTGTGGGCCGCGGGCGCGCTGGGCCGAGCCGTCGCCGTCACGCGCAATCAGCGCAATTACGGCATTCCCTTCCTGCTGCTGGGCCTGGCCGCCA
Organism: Achromobacter sp. PD1; assembly: GCF_048541815.1. Taxonomy (NCBI): domain Bacteria; kingdom Pseudomonadati; phylum Pseudomonadota; class Betaproteobacteria; order Burkholderiales; family Alcaligenaceae; genus Achromobacter; species Achromobacter sp. PD1. The sequence goes on along the minus strand of NZ_CP183349.1, from coordinate 2,331,514 downwards.
CCAACGCGCTCTACCTCTGGGCCTCGGTCCAGGGCGACTACTTCGCACTGATGCGCTACTTCAACGCCGGCCTGCTGTGCATGGCGGTGCTGACGCTGCTGATCGCGCGCCGCGTCATCCCCTTCTTCGCCAAGCGCGCCGTGGCGGGACTGGACATCCCGCCGCACACCCGCAGCGGCCACTGGCAGCTGGGCACGGGCATCGTCGCCATCGCCTGCCTGCTTGCCGGCCAGCCTCAGGCCGCCGCGCTGGCATTGGCCGCGACCGGGCTGATCGCCCTGGCGCAATGGGTATCGTGGAAGCCCTGGGCGGTACGCAAGGTGCCGCTGCTATGGATTCTGTACGCGGGGTACGGCGGCCTGGGCATCGGCCTTCTGGTGGGCGCGGCGCAACTGGCCGGCTACGTGCTGCGGCCCGCCTGGCCCGCCCACGTGATCGGCGTGGCCGGATTCTCGGTGCTGATCCTGGGCATGGTCACGCGCACCGCGCTCGGCCACCTGGGCCGGCCGTTGCAGACTGACCGCAGCATGGTGCTGAGCTATGCGCTGATGATTCTGGCGGCCCTGCTGCGCCTGGCCGCCCTGCTCCCGACCGCCGCCGCCATCGGCTTCCTGCACGCCTCGGCCACCGCCTGGGCGCTGGCCTTCGCGCTGTACCTGTGGCGCTTCTTCCCGATGATGATCCGGCCGCGGGCCGATGCGGGCAAGACCGCAGCGCCAGTGATGAAGGTGGTGGCGGTCGGGCGGCGTCCGGCCGCCTGAGCCTCAGCCTCGCCCTTCGCGCCGGCGCGTGGCCGCGAGCTGCTGCTTCATGGCCTTGAGCCAGGCCTTGACCTGCTGCATGTCCACGAACTGCGACAACTCGAACTCGAGTTCGCCTATGTATTCCTCGGCATCGGCGATCTCCGCGTCCAGGTCTTCCATCAGGTCGGCAGGATCTATGGACTGCGCGGGATCGAAATGGTATTTGGCCTTGAAGCCGTCTTCCGCGGCCGCGATGTCGCCGGCCAACACGGCGAGCTGCGCGTCCAGCGCCTGGTTGTACTGCGCGTAGCGTTCCTCATCGACGCCAGCCAGCCCATCCGGACCGGCAGCGGCCAAGGCGTCGATTTCCGCCAGCGTCTCGAGCGTCGGCGCAGCCCGGCCGGCCGCCGCCTGGGCCGGCGGCGCTTCGACTTCGACCCCGTCCTCGTCCTGTGCGTCTTCCGCGCTGGCGTCGTAATCCGAGCCGGCATGCTTGAGATACAAGGCCTTCAGCCTGTCCGTGTCGCACTCGGCCGGCGTGCCGTCCAGCACGATGGCGTCCAGCGTCTCTTGCGCCAGCTGCGCGGCAATTTCGGATGCCAGGGCGCGTTCCGCCTTGGTCAGTTCCTTCTGCTTGCAGGCGTGGTCGAAGCAGGCCACCAGCTTGGCCTTCAGTTCGACCTCGACCGTCTCCAGCGGCGCCAGCACGTCCTCGTATTTCTTCTGGTATTCGGGTAGCACGGCCTGCCACCCCCGCAGGCGGGCGCGCTGCTCTTCTAGCGTGCGCGCGAGCGACTCGAATCGCTGGCGTTGCGGCGTTCCGGATGCCGGCAGCGCGGCGGACGTGTTTTCTTGCATGGAGAGAACCTGGGCAGGCGGCGCCTGGAGCGCCTTGAAATGATCGGAGCGCCATTTTAGGTTACCTGTCGGCCGAACCCTCGGCGGCGTTGTCCTTGGCCGTCGTGTCGGCGGGTTCGATGTCCTCGTCGGGCACCTCGTCGCCCTGAGCGCTGTCACTGGCGTCGTCCGGGTTCACCGGCGGCGGCCGGTGGACCGCAGTCCCGGGCGGCGGCACGGACGCCATCGTTATCGGATGCAAGGCCAACTCGAATTGGATCTGGGGCATCGCGGCACCTATCAGGAAATGCGGCGAAATCCGCCGCAGCCCTGTATCAGCAAGCGCCATGCCACCAAGCCAGCGCAAGAGGCATCAGAAGCGCGGATTCTTGCCGAACGGCACTTCCGTGTCCGTCGGTTTCTCGAAAGACGCCGTATCGCCGTTCAGGTCCGCGACGTGGATCTGGGCCAGCCGCGTCGCTTCGTCGATCGCAACCTGGGCCGACGCGAAGCGCTCTTCGACGGCAATACGCTCTTGCGGCGCGCCCGCCGCCGGCGGAACCAGTACGTAAGCAATGCTCCAGCTGCCCTGTTGCTCAACCGGACGCTCGAGCTCGAAATCCCATCTGGCGTGTTCCATAGGGCCTCCTGTCGAATCCTGCTTTCATGCTACTGCGGTTTACTTGGGGCGAGGGTCGCGGATGCCCTGGCCTAGTCCCTCGAATTCGCCGCGCCGCAGGCGCGGCAGGAAATTGGCCATGGCGCGCGCCACATTGCGCACTTCCTGCTGCACCGCCTGGTCCCGGTCGAGATCGTCGTGGCTGGTGGCATACGGGCGGTAATAGCTGATGTAGCGGTCCAGCCGCGAGGCCGCGCCGGCATCCATCAGCCCCATCCAGTCCAGCCAATCGGCGAGGCCGCGCCGCTGCGCCTCGATGCCGGCCACGTCTCCATGCACCACCAGGCCGTAGGCGCGGCCGGCCAGATGCTTGGGGTATGGCCAACCGGCAAGCTCTACCTGCTTGGCCTTGAGCGGATCCTTGCCGCGTGTCAGCGTGGGATCGGGATTGCCGCCGTCGGCGCACACCAGCCTGTCTATCATCAGCTTCAAAGGGCTGGGCGATTGGTACCAATACGTGGGCGCCAGCAGGATCACGCCATGAGCCGCGACCCATTGCTCGTAGATGCCGGCCATGGCGTCATTGGACTGTCCCAGCGAGTGGTTCGGGTAGCAGCTGCATGGCCAATGGCACAAGGGCATCGCGGTCGACACGCAGCCCTTGCAGGGATGGATGCGGTACTCGTACTCGGAAACCAGGCGGCTGAGATCCAGCAGATCCGTCTGCAGGCCCGCCGTTTGCAGTTCATCCAGGACGATGCGCGCCAGCCGCCAGCTCTTGGAAGCCTCCCCCGGACAGGTGCCGTCATTGCGCGCGGCCCCGACGATCACCAGGACACGAGACGGCGTGGCCGGATCGCGCTGCACTGCTGCGGCGCGCGCCAGCCGGTCACGGGTTTCCTGCCACTCCACGGACAAGTCGTAATCAGGGTCCGCGTAATCCGGGCCGGCCTTGGCCGTGAGGGGCGCCTTGCGGCCGTTTTCGTAGGCATCCCATGCGATCGCCTCCAGGCGCTCGAGGGCGGCGCGCTCGGTCTGGAAGGCTGGATCGTAGAAGCGCCGCATGAAGCGCAGGCGGAATTCTTCCCGCGCAAGGGGGCCGCCATACTGTCCCTTGCGCACCGACGGTCCGATTTCGGTCATGGTTCTCTCCTGGCGCGTTTGCGGCGCCGCTCTTGCCGGGCGCGCGCGGTACAGGCCGCGGCCAACGCCAGCAACTTGTCTTCGTCCAGGCGCTCGGCGTCGACCAGCCCTTCGTCCGCGCCCTTGAGCGCGATCAGCAATTCGTCCAGTTTCAGGTGCAGCGCCTCGCTGTCCTTGTTCTGGCTCTGCTGGATCAGGAACACCATCAGGAACGTCACGATGGTCGTCCCGGTATTGATCACCAACTGCCAGATTTCGGAATACCTGAAGGCCGGGCCGGTCGCGGCCCAGATGATCACGGCGATCAGCGCCAGCCCGAAGGCGATTGGCGAACCCACCCATCTGGTCACGTGCGCGGCGAAATGGTCGAAGAACCGGGAGATGGGGTTGGCGCGGCCGGCTGAGGCGCCACCGCCTGAGGCTCGGCCGGTGCGTGCCGCGCGGTGCGGCCGGCTAAGGAGTGGCCGGCTCAGGCGCGCGCCCTCCCGGGCTTGCTGACGTCGGGGAATGCTGGTGCTCGGCATGGTGTTGCGTCCAGTCCTAGCGGACAGTCCGCTCAGCAAGCCGCGTGCCCGGGGCTGGTTCAGTCCCGATACCGGCTGCCGAAGCCCGCATCGCGCCCCAAGGCGTCCGGTGCGCCGCCCGTCATCGGCAAGCCCTGTGCCCACCCTGCCGCCAAGGCCTGCGCGTCGCGTACGGGGTCGGAGGCCTTGGCGCGTTCATCGCGCATGCGGCAGGTTTCGGGATCGGCGGCGAACAGGCCGCGCGCGTGTACCCTGGCCTGCTCGATCAGCTGCGCGGTCTTGGGAGCGCGTAGCTGCGCAAAGCGCAGCAAGGCCGCCTCCAGCGCATCGTGTCCGCCGTCCAGGCATCGGGCCAGGTGCCAGGCGTCCTCCAGGGCCTGGCACGCGCCCTGCCCCGAGGTAGGCAAGGGCGCGTGCGCGGCATCGCCCACCAGCAGCACGTTGTCCCGGCTCCAGATTTTCAAGGGTTCATGATCATGCACGAAGATCAGATGGACCGCATGCGCCGGCGTTGCGCGGATGATGCGGGCGACAGGCTCAGGCCACCCGCCGAACAAGGTCTCTACCTCCTGGCGCGGGTCCGTGGCAGGCGCCGTCGCGCGCAAGGGCCGCGCCTGCGCCCCCGCCCAATAGACCAGCCCTGGCCGCACCGCCACGGCGCCAAAGCGCTCGCCCGCGCCCCAATAGTCCCGGATGGCGATTTCATCGACCAGCGCGTCATCCGCCTGCGCCACGCCTATCCAGTTCACGAAGCCCTGGTAGACCGGCGCGTTATCGCCCGCGACATAGCGGCGCGCCACCGAATCCATGCGACCGTCGGCGCCGATGAGCAGGTCCGGGCGGATACTCAGCCCGTTTTCGAACCGCGCCACCGCCCGGCCGCCTCCGTCCGGCTCGATCGTCACCGCCCGATGCCCGTACGCCACCGGGATGCCGGCCGCCGCGGCAGCGTCCAGCAGCACCGTCTGCAGATCCCTGCGCAATACCGTATGGGTCGGGTGTCCCATCAAACGGTCCAGCAGCGCGATATCCAGGCCTCCCAGCGGATTGCCTGCCGCGTCCAGCCGGCGCATCGCGGCCGGCCGGCCGCTTACCGCCGCGATGTCCTGCAACAGCCCCAACTCCTTGAGCACAAAGCCCGCATTGGGCCACAACGTCACGCCAGCCCCCATGGCCGCGGGCTGCGACCTGCGTTCGTACACGCGCGGCCTGTGCCCCTGCTGGCGCAACGCCAACGCCACGCTCAAGCCCGCAATGCCGCCGCCCAGTATTCCGATTTCCACGCTTTTGCTCTCCTTCAATGCCCGCCTCGACGCGCCGCTAGCGGCGCTACATCGGGCGATGGGGGCATCTTAGAGTCCGCCACTTTTGATAACTAGCATGCCAAAATTGGCCTATTAATTACCTCAATCGGGATAATCATGCGAGACGCCCTCGACCTGAACACCGTCCGCGTCTATGCGGCGGTCGTCGACGAACAGAGCTTCGCCGGCGCGGCCCGCCTGCTGGCGCTGCCGTCATCCAATGTCAGCCGTCACGTCGCGTCGCTGGAACGCCGGCTGGGCGTGCGCCTGCTGGAGCGCAGCACCCGCCATCTGCGCATGACGGAAGCCGGCAGGCTGTTGTACGAACGCGCCAAGCCCCTGCTCGATGCCTTGCTCGCCACCGAAGAAGAACTGGGCGCGGTGCAACGCGAGCTGCGCGGGTCCCTGAAAATGTGCATGCCGGGCGAAGCGCCCAGATTGTTGGCCCCCATCCTTGCCGAGTTCTGCAGCCTGCACCCCGGCGTGGAACTCGAATGCGATACGCGCATGAGCGGGCTGGAGTCACTGCGGGACGAAGACGTGGACCTGGCCATCGTCTTCCATCGCGGCCGGCAGGACGACAGCGCCTTCATCACGCGTGAACTGGCCACCCTGCCCAGCATCGTGGTCGCGGCGCCCAGCCTGCTTGCGCAGACCGGAACGCCTCGCCACGTGCGGGAACTCAAGTCCCTGCCCTGCATCACCACCCTGAGCGCGCTGAAAGGCCAGCCCTGGCAATTCGTCGACGCCGCCGGCGAGATCGTCAAGGTGCCGGTCCGCAGCCGCTACCGCGTCAACAGTGGCGAACTGGCGGGCGCGGGCGCGCGCCAAGGCATAGGCTTCGCGATACTGACGGCCTTTGGCTGCCAGGAAGACCTTGCCGCGGGCCGCCTGGTGGAGGTGCCGCTGGATCTGCGGCCGGCGCCGCTGCAACTGCTGGGGGCATACAGCCATCGCCATTCGGTGACTGCGCGGGTGCGGGCGCTGCTGGAGTTGATGCAGCTGCGGTTGGGCAACGCGGGACGACCGGCAACCGCGGAATCCTGACGATGCCGCGCCACGCGCGCTAGCCGTCGCTAGGCGCCAGGTCGGGCGCCGAGCGGGCCGGATCGACCTTTTCTCCCATCCGGAATGCGCGCCAGTCGGCGTCGGCGCCTGACAGCCAATGCCGTACGTAGCACAGGCTCAAGGCGGTGGACAGCACGTCGCCCTGAAATCGCAGATCAGGCTGCAACCGCAGCCAATTGAAGTCCTCGATGGTCCGGATCCTGCTTGCCAGCACTTTGACGCCCTTTCTGGACGCGTGCCCGAGCAAGCTGAAGAACTGCTCCTGCAACGCATCGACCTGGCTGATGCCCGCGGGAATATCCACGCGCAGGCCCACCGCGCGCAGGACGCCGAATGGCGTGGGCGCGCCGGCCCGGCTACAGGGAAGAAGGCGGACGCGCAGCGTGGCCTTGAAATCACCGTAGCGCCGGAAGAACTCGGCGCCTTCGGCGACGCGACTGCTCAACGGGATATTGAACACAACGCGCACGCTCGGGTAAATCGGCTGCGGCCTTTCCCGGAGCAGGGGCCCATCCGGCAGCAAGTTGCTACCCACCTCCGCTATGCGCAGATCGAGGCAAAGCTGTTCGGCCAGGCCTCTCCCCGCGTGCACGTTGAGCGGATGGTCCATGGTCAACGGCGCCAGGCTGCCGCTCTCCTGGAGAATGCGGCACGCGGCCCGCAACGCGGATGCCGCGGCTGCGTGCGATGCGCCCGTGGGCTGGCGGCTCATCCAATCCCCCGCCAGCGCCATTTCGCAGACGGCGCCGCTTGCGTCCAGAATGGGCTGAATCTTCAGCGAACTGCCCGGGCATGGCGTGGCTTCGGTCCTATCGTTGACGTTCATGCGTGTTTTCTGTGATTCCGCCGGCGCGGGAACGGCGCTCAGCCTGCTGGCGCCAGAGTACGGACCGCCGCAAGGCGCTCCCATCATAAGATTCTGATTCTCCAAGTCCTGGAAGCGCGCTCCCCCTTCGGATGCGCCCGAGCGCGTCTGAAGGACGGCGACCAGCATTTTCAAAATCTTTTGATGTTCCGTGCCGCCCCCCGTTTCTACGATGGGCTCATGCCCGTCCAGGAATCCCAACCCCTCTCGCATGACAATGTCGAGGTCCCCCTCAGAGGGCCGACACTATTGCTGCATCTGTTCGCCCTCGCGCTCTTGGCGTGCATTGGGGCCGCGGCGGCCCTCTCCCTCTATTGGGCCTTCAGCGACACCGTTTCGGCCTATCGCCGCCAGATGAATGCCGCGGCCTACACCGCGCAGCTCTTTTTCGACCAACGGGAGATCCTGCTGCGCTCCCTGTCCTCTTCTGCGGTGCGCAACACGGACCGCGCGCCGGTCTCCCAGACACCGCGCTTCTTCGGCAATACGCGGCAGATCGAGGTGTTTCCGCTGCAGGAAGAGCAGGACGCCTACGACTGGGCCCTGATCCTCACCCCCCGCGACCTGAACGACGTAGGTCTTGCCCATACCCAGTTGCTGTACAGCTCGGTGCGCACGGGCCAGACCTCCCTGCTGGTGCCGCTGCCTGGACATGAACAGAACGAGATGGACCCGGCCAAGCAGCGCTGGATTGCGCGCGCGCTGGCGGCAGCCGATCCCAGCCTGGACCCCGCCGGCCGCCATCCGATCGTCTGGCTCAGGCCGCCGATGGATCAGACAAACCGGTTGTACCTGTACACGCCCATGGATTCCACCGCACCGGACTCGGGGTGGATCGGCCTGGAAGTGGTGGATATCGATGCCGCCATCGATCTGTCGCCCCTGATCGGCGGCAGCTACGCCTTGTACGACCAGGACGGCGCACCCGTGCTGCACAGTCCGGCCGCCTCGTTCCTGGCCATGTCCAGCCCGCGCGACGCGCAAGCGGACTCCTTCGGCTGGTGGGGACCCGGGCTGCTGCCCGAATATGTGGTGCTGAACAAATCCGTCGGCGCGGCAGGCTGGCGGCTGGTCTACCACACGCCAATCAGCCGCATTCTCGGCAACACGGCTGTTGCGGTCCAGGCGACACTGGCCGCCGCGGTCCTGCTGCTCGCGGCAGTGGTCCTTGGCGCGAGGCATATCAAGAAAACACTGATCGCGCCGGCCATCCAGCAATACGAAGCCTTGGCCGACAGCGTGTCGCTGACCCGCAAGCTCGTCGAGGTGGCGCCGGTGGGCCTGTGCCTGCTGCGGCGCGCCGACCACAAGCTCATCCTGTCCAATGAACTGGCCCGCCAATGGCTGCTCAGCGATGCCGGCCTGCTGTGCAGCGCGGCCACCTCCGCCGGCCTCAATTCGACGCGCGAGTACGCCTTGCAGGACGGCCGCAACGTCCACATCACGTTTGCCGGCATCACCTATCGCGGCCAGGAGGTGGTGTTGTGCGGCATCAACGACATCACACCCTTCAAGCAGGTAGAGCGCTCGATCATGCGGGCCAAGCTCGATGCCGACGCCGCGAACCACGCCAAGACCGTGTTCCTGACGACCATGAGCCACGAAATCCGGACGCCTTTGTTCGGCATCCTGGGCACGCTGGAAATGCTCGGCCTGACGGCGGTCGACAACCAACAGCGCCAATACCTGGAAACCATGCAGCAGTCCTCATCGACGCTGCTGCGCACCATCAATGACACGCTGGACCTGTCCCGCATCGAAGCCGGCTACCTGGAGCTGGAGTCAGAGGCTTATTCTCCGGCGGAGCTGCTGGACGCCGTGGTCAGCGGCTATGCCGCGCGCGCCGAAAGCAAGGGGTTGCACCTCTATGCGGTGGCCGACGTGCAAGCGCCTGCGTCGGTGCTGGGCGATCTTACCCGCACGCGGCAGATACTCAACAACCTGGTCAGTAACGCCATCAAATTCACGGATTCGGGCCAAATCGTGTTGCGCCTGCGGGTCTTGCGCAGCGACACGGAGACCGCGACGCTGAGGTTCCAGGTAGCGGACACGGGTGTCGGGATTCCGCCGGAACACCACACCCAGTTGTTCGAACCCTACTATCGCGCCGAATCGGGCCAGTCCGGCGCTGTTCCCGGCACCGGACTGGGACTGGCGATCTGCGCGCGCCTGTCGGAGATGATGGGGGGATCGCTCCAAGCTGTCAGCGAGCCCGGCCTCGGCACCAGCATATCGCTGGACCTGACGCTGCCATTGGCCGGCGGCGTCCGCGATGACACGAGGGTCCGCCTGGACGCCACGCCGGTCTTCGTGCGCGGCGCCGTGAACGAAGTCGTCAACAACCTGTGCCACTGGCTGCGCCATTGGGGCGCCCTGGCCCTGCCTTACCAAGCCGAAGACCACAACCAGGCGGAAGCCGGCGTGTTGGTGGATGCCTGGCCGCGGGTCCCGAACCCGTCGCATTGGTCAGGCGCCCGGGTAATTGCATGCCCTCCCGGCACGCTACCCCGCCAGGACCAGGCACGCAGCAGCTGGATGGCCAACGCCTACAGCCTGGCCGATATCGCCGCCGCGGTGCGCCAGGCGCAGGATGGCGCGGCGGCCAAGGAATCCCTCGAAACCAAGGCCGTGCGCGAGGTTCTGGACATGCGCCTGCTGGTAGTCGAGGACAACCTGGTCAGCCAGCATATCTTGCGGGAGCAGCTGGAACATCTGGGCTGCACCGTGGTTCTGGCCGCCAACGGCCGCGAAGCCTTGGCCCATTCGGACGTGACCGCTTTTGACGCCATCCTGACCGATCTCCAGATGCCCCAGATGGACGGTCATGAACTGACTCTGGCCCTTCGAAGCCAGGGCTATACCCGTCCCGTCGTCGGTATCACGGCCAACGCATTCACCGAAGACCTGCGGCGCAGCGCCGCCGTCGGCATGACCAAGGTCCTGCTCAAGCCCTTACCCATAGACGCATTGCGCCAAACCCTCGTTGCCCTTAAGGAAGCCTCATGATGAAGCAGCTCGCCGACTACAGGATTCTGGTCGTGGAAGACCACCCCCTCCAATGCGTCCACATGACGACGCTGCTGGAAGCCGCCGGATTCGCCCCCGCGGACGTCGCTGCATCCGCCGAAGCCGCGCTGGAGATGATCGGCGTAGCGCCCTATCACCTCGTGCTGATCGACCTGAACATGCCGGGCATGGATGGCGTTCAGTTCATCGACCGGCTCGCCACGCTGCACCACAATCCCATGCTGGCCATCGTGTCTGCGTGTCCGCGCCGCATCATGAACAGCGTGGCGTTGATGGCAAAGGAAAAAGGCCTGGCGGTGCTGGGCACGTTTGCGAAACCGCTGACGGCGGATCACGCCCGGCAGTTGACCAGCCAACTGCGGCAAAGTCGAACCGAAGCGCGCGCCCCGGTCTCGCTGTCCAATACCGATGTCTTGTTCGACCGCGGAACCCTCGAACACGCATTGCGGCAGGGGCAGCTGCGGGCCTGGTTCCAGCCCAAGAAAGCGCTGGCCAGCGGCCGCATCGTCAGTGCCGAAGCGCTGGTCCGGTGGCAGCACCCCGAATTCGGATTCATGCTGCCAGGATCGTTCCTGTCCGCGGTGAAGCGCCACTCGCTGGACCGCGCGCTGCTCCTGCGGATGCTGGGAGACGCCTTGGAAGCCTACACGCGTTGGCGGCGGGAGGGATACAGGATGCCCGTATCCGTGAACCTGCCGACCCAGCTGCTGGACGACCCGGACCTGCCCGACGAACTCGAGCGCATCGTGCTGGCCGCGGACGTGGCGCCGCAGGAAATCTCATTTGAATTGCTGGAAGACGAGACAACCTCGGTCCAAGGCCAATACTATATGGGCGCAAGCAGATTGCGGCTGAAAGGATTCGGCTTGGCACAAGACGATTTCGGCATAGGATATAGCTCCATGTACAGCTTGATTTGCACTCCGTTCACCGAGCTGAAGATCGACCGGGCGTTTGTCAGCGGCGCCGCCGGCGACGAAGGCCGCGCCGCCGCGCTCGTGTCTTCGGTTCAGTTGGGACGGCAGCTGGGGCTCCAGATCACGGCCGAGGGCGTTGAAACCGGCAAGGACCTTGAGTTTCTCCGGCGCATAGGCTGCGACTGCGCACAGGGCTTTCTGATTTCCGCCGCGGTCGACGCCGATGCCTTCAGTAATCTGCTGGCCCTGGAGCGCCAGGCGATGAACCCATCCTAACGTTGAGGAAGCCGTTCATGCCCTTGCAGGACACGCCATTCGGCAGGATTACGCGCACCTCGCGCTGGTTGAACCTGGCCTTGTTCGGCATATTGCCCCTGGTGCTGGTGCTGGGCAGCGCGCTTTTCTGGGGCCTGCAGCGCATCATCGAACAAGAGCGCGAACGCCTGAACCTGGATTTCACCATACTCATCGGCTATGTCCATGCCCAGGAACAGTTCCTGAACAAGCTGCGCTCGCATAGCCCATCGCTGCCTGCCGAAAACACTTCGACCACGATTTCCCTGCATGCAACGAGCGTCCGCGAACGCTTCGGCATGCAGCTCCTCGATGGGCAGCACAGCAGCGCCGAAATGGCGTTCTCCCTGGCATGCGGGGACCCGTCCGACTGTCCCACGGCCGGCCGGCGGCTGGCGGGCCTGGGCGGCTATCTGGCGAATTTCTACTCCACCTACTGGGCGTCGTCCTATTTCCCCGCGTCCACCAGTTTCCTGGTCAACCAGAACGACAGCATCAGTCTCAGCGTCCCGGCGGTCGACGCGCCGTCCGGCTACGAGATGCTGACCCCGCGGCACTTCCTGGCGGCCACGGACGCCATACGCGCGGAACTACGCCAACTGGATGCGGTCCAGCAACGCCTGATCGATCAGGATCTGCCCGGCTTGCCGGGGCCGGCCAGCGCGGGCCGCATTCATTGGTTCCGTACGGCAGAGCTGCCGGGCAGCATGTTGGGAATGATCTACGCCAACGTCCCGCCATCGGCATGGAGCGGCAGACCGGGGACAACGCCCGCGATCTATGCCGCCACGCTGCTCAGCCACCACCGCATCAGCATCTTCGAAAAGGCGATGAGCCGGCCCCTGTACGGCGGATTCTGGCTGTCGCACCGCGAAGCCGGCATACTGCTGGGCGACGGCGACCGTCCAAGGGTGAGCGAGAACGGGCTGCACTATACGGCCGACGGGCTGGTGCTGCGCACCACCGACTCGACCGGCGTCTGGACCGGCGTGTATCGGGTCGACTATCCCGTTTTCTTCCAGGACAATCTCTGGCTGCCGATCACCGCCGCCTTGCTCCTGCTCTTGAGCCTGGGCGGCGGCTTCGCCTTCGTGCGCTGGTTCAACCGCAGCGTGATCGCGCCCGCGCAGAATGCCCAGCACAAAATCGTCGAACGAGAAGAATTCAGCCGCACGCTGATCGAGACCGCGCCCGTGGCGCTCTGCCTGCTGGCGCGTCCCACGGGCGACATCGTGTTCGGCAACGGCCTGGCGCTGCAATGGCTGGGCGTCGAAGCCGGCCAGCCGCTCGAAAACACGCCGGAGGCCAATCTGCTGCTGCGCCAGGTGCTGGCGGCGACCGCGCCGGGAACCATCGCCAATTTCCATGCCGCCGACGGCCGCCCGCTGTATGTCGCCTATGCACCGACGCGCTATAACAACCGGGATGTCGTGCTGTGCGCCTTTTCCGACATCAGCGCCCGGGCGTCGATAGAACGCGCGCTGGCACAGGCCAAGCGGGAAGCGGATAAGGCCAGCGAAGCCAAGTCCACGTTCCTGGCGACCATGAGCCACGAAATCCGCACGCCACTCTATGGCGTGCTGGGGACATTGGAACTGATGGGGTTGACGCAGCTGGACCGCGAACAACGCCAGCATCTGGAGCGCATGCAAAGCTCGTCGGCAATCCTGCTCCAGCTCATCAGCGACATCCTGGACATCACCAAGATCGAAGCCGGCCAGCTTGTGCTGGAGTCCACGGAGTTCAACCCTCGTGAACTGGTGCAGAGCTGCACCAGCTCCTATGCGGCGATGGCCGAGCAAAAGGGCCTGCTGCTGTTCTGTTGCGTGGACATCGACGTGCCGCCCTGGGTGACGGGCGACGCCGCCCGAATCCGGCAGATACTGGGCAACCTGCTGAGCAACGCCATCAAATTCAGCGAATCGGGGCATGTGATCGCACGCCTGAAGGTTGCAAGCGCCGCGGCCGACCAAACGACCCTCACGCTCCAGGTCGTCGATACGGGCATCGGCATCGGCAAGGACGAACAGACCCAACTCTTCGTGCCCTTCTACCAGATCGATGGCGCATCGCATACGGTGCGAGGCACGGGGATCGGCCTGCCCATCTGCGCGCGCCTGGCCAAGCTGATGGGCAGCGAGATACGGGTGACCAGCGAACTGGGGCTGGGCAGCAGCTTTTCGCTGGAGTTGCCGCTGCGGACCGTGCCCGGCCGGCCGCTCGATACGCCCGATCTGCGCGGCGCTCGCGTCCTGGTGCGCAGCCCCAATCGCGAGCTGACCGACAACGTTTGCCTGTGGCTGAATCTCTGGGGCGCGCAGGCCGCCCCCGCTCCGGCCCCCCTGCCCTTGGGCGCGCCCGACGAGGTGCTGCTGGACGTGCTGTTCAGCGGACCCGACCTGGATGCCCTGGACTGGGCCGGCCACCACGTGCTGGCGGCCGCTGGCGTCAAGGCGCCCTCCGCCCGCACCATCCGGGTCATACCCGGCGTGGATCAGATCGCCGCCGGCATCCTGGGCGCCTTGCGGGGCCAGCTGACACCGCCGCCTGGCGCTGCGGAAGCGATCATATTCGCGCCTTTGGGGCTGCGGGTCCTGGTCGCCGAAGACAACCCGATCAATCAGGCGACGTTGCAGAATCAGCTGCAACAGCTGGGCTGTACCGCGACAGTGGCCCCGAATGGCGCCGAGGCATTGACGCTTTGGGGACTGGGAACCTACGACGTGCTGCTGACCGACGTCAACATGCCCCGCATGAACGGCTACGACCTGGCTCGCGAACTGCGCGCCCAAGGCGTCAAGGTCCCTATCATCGGCGTCACGGCAAACGCGATGCGCGAAGAGGAAGAGCGCTGCCTGGATGCAGGCATGACGTCATGGCTCGTCAAGCCTATCGAGTTGCGCACGCTGCGCCGCCATCTGCAGCACCGCAACGCCGGCGCTTCGGGCATCGCGACGGCCATGACCCGCTTGCTTCCCGCGGCAGCCAGCACGCCGCCCCCGGCGTCCATCAAGTTCCGCGCGCTTTTCATCACTACGATGCAGGACGATCTGGAGCAGCTGGAACAGACACTGGCGGCCGACGACCTGCACCTGCTGCAAAAGACGCTGCACCGCATCCGGGGCGCGGTCGGCGTCGTGCACATGACAGCGCTGACCCGCAGGCTGGAGGCGCTGGAAGCGGCGCTGCACAACGAAGGACTGAACGCGGTGACGTTCAGCGAAGCCCAAGCCCTGGCCGGCGCGCTACGACGCATGCTGGCGGAAATCTAAACCCGTTTTCGCCGTGTCCCGGCAGGAACTTGGATTAGAATGACCACACTCGGAAGCCTGGATGGCTTCGGAAGCCGCGCCATTCGATAGCCCATTCATGAGCAAGCCTTTGTCTGCACAGGATGTACGTATCATCGTCGCCGATGATCATCCGATCATCTCGCTTGCCGTGGCCGAATCTCTCAATGGGGTTCCGGGCTTCAGCGTCGTGGCGACTGCCCGCTCCGGACTGGAACTCCTTGCGGCGGCCCAAAACCACCCCTGCAACTTGATCGTGACCGACTTCACGATGCAGTCCGACGCAGCGGACGAGGACGGCCTGCGCCTCATCGAGCGCCTGCAGCGCCAATTTCCGCAGATCCCGATCGTGGTCTTCACGATGCTGACCAATAGCGGCATTCTCAGCCAATTGCGGCAACTGGGCGTGGCGGGCATCGTCGGCAAAGACGAACCCATCGACAAGCTGGTGGCGGTATGCGTACGCGCCATGACCGGAGCAGAGACGATCCTGTCGGCCGGCGTCGACAAGCGGCTCAGCCAGAATGATGTGACGATGGGAGGCGCTGGCCGCACCAAGAGCCTGTCGCCCAAGGAACTCGAAGTGGTGCGCCTGTTCGCGCTGGGGCTGTCGGTGACGGAGATCGCGCGCCGGCTGAACCGGTCCGTCGCAACCATCGGCACGCAAAAGCAGTCGGCCATGCGCAAGCTCAACATCGACAGCAACGCCGAACTGCTGCGCTACGCCGACGAACAAGGATTCGCCTGAGCGCCGTCCCGCCCGTCCACGCGTAACGCCCGGCTGCGCTCACCGCGCAACCGGGCGTTGCTTGACGCTGACCGGCCCTTACCAGCGATAGGTCACGTTCAACATCCCGCCTATCCCGCGCTGGTCGCCGCTACCGGCCAGGCCAGACACCTGGCCCGCCAGATAAAGGGACTTGCCTATCCTGCCCTCGGCGCCCATCTTCAACTCAGCCGCGTCGCGCAACGGCTTGACGCTGAAGCGCCCGTCACCGATCGCGACCTGCGGGGTGCCTGTATTGTGCAGCCAATTGGCCTCCAGGAACGGACGCATCGTCGCCCCAACCTCGGACTTGCCCAGAGGATAAACGCGCGCGCCGACCCGCGTGGTCACTGAATTCGCGCTGCCGCTCTCCAGCTTCATGCCCGGCAGCCTGGCGTCTTCGGCGTCGTACCGGGTGTAGGCCACTTGAACCTGAGGCTCGACCACCACGGCGGCCAGGACCGAACCGGGCGCGAACGGCCGCACCGCATAGCCTGCTTCGACCGAAGCCATCCAGGCATGGGCGTGATAGCGCGCCGATCCCAGTTCGCTGCTGATCTGGTTCGAGTAGCGGGCGTACTGCAGCGTGGAGTCCGCATAGGCGCCCAGGCGGGTGACGTCATTGGCGTAGGCCGTGGCATACACGCCGACGGAGTAGCCCGTAACCTTGCCCCGCGCTCGCGCGTTCACGGACGAGTTCGAGCCAGGCAGCATGAGCCGCGACGTGGAGTTCGCCCGCGCATCGCCGTAACCCGCCATCACGCCGGCAAACATGACGCCGTCCTGACCCGCGCGGGCGTGCAGCACATCGCCGCCCAACTGCATGACGTAGCTGTCCGTGTCGACGTCGACCTTGCCCTGTGTCATGCGCAGGCCGCTGTCGTGGCTACCTTTCACGCGCGCCCAGAGCGTATTGCCGGCTTTATCCGTCGCATCATTAGCCGACGGGATCCGACCCACCGCGCGGTCATGCAGGCTGTGCATGAACATCCGCGTCGCCGCCAACTGGTTGCCCAGGTACGCGCCACTTTCCGGCGAGACGTTGACGTAGCCCTCGCCGCCGGGCGGGGT
This sequence comes from Achromobacter sp. PD1, assembly GCF_048541815.1. Classification (NCBI taxonomy): domain Bacteria; kingdom Pseudomonadati; phylum Pseudomonadota; class Betaproteobacteria; order Burkholderiales; family Alcaligenaceae; genus Achromobacter; species Achromobacter sp. PD1. The sequence continues at coordinate 2,315,046 of NZ_CP183349.1, read as the reverse complement.
GATCTCGGGCGGCGCCACCGGCCCGCCGGGCTCAGTGACCGGCGGTTCCGGCTTTTCCGGGTCGACCTCACCGCCTGGATCCGTGATCGGCGGCTCCGGCGTTTCCGGGTCGACCTCGCCGCCCGGCGTATAGACGGAAGTCAGGTACCAGTCTGACGCCACGCCATTGGCGCCGCCGCGCACAAGGCTGTAGTCATAGCCATTGATCGCGATGGTTCCCGCGCTAGCGCGGTAGCCCGTCGACCCGGCGTCCAGGCGAAACGCGTCCGCAGTGGTGGTGCCTCCGTTGATCGTTTCCACCAGTCGGATGCCTTGCGTGGTCTGCCCGCCCGCGCCGCCCGCGTTGACAATACGCATGGCCGTGGTGCCGGAGGTGGAACCGCCGTCGATCACCAGCTTGTCGGTCAGGGAACCATCATCGCCCAGCCGAGTGTTCATGACCAGCGTGCCGCCGCCGGCGTAGTCGTTGACGGTCACCGTCTTGAAGCCCGCGTGCGCGTCGGGTGCGACGAAACTCACCGTGCCCGCGTTGTTCAGGACGCCGAAGGAAGAATCGCCCCGAACATTCCAGGTGCTGGTGGCGTCCACGCCCAGACTATTGATGCGGCCCCCGCGGGAGATGAGCGCGCCGGTCAACACGCTGGAGTTCTTGAGCGCAACGTCCACTACGCCGCTGTCGGCCAGGATGTCACCGACCAGGGTGGAGCCAGCGGCGTCCAGGTTGACCTGCCCCGCTTCGATGGTCGTGGTAGTGCCGCCGCTGGTGACATCGATCGCCCGCGCGTGCAGAAGCAAGGCGCCGTCCTCGACACCGCCACGGCGCGCCGTGACTTGCGCGTCGCGCAGCGTGAAATCATGGTTGCCGCCAGTGACCAGCAACGCCGTGGCGTCCTGCGTGTCGACGCGGCTTCCGTTCGTGAGGAATAGCGTATTGGTGATGTCATCGCCCGTCACGTAGCTCCAGATCCCGAATGCGTCGACGCCTTGGGTACTCAGCTGCGTGCTGTCCAGCATCACGATGGTCCGGTTGCTCATGGCGAGGCCCGTGGCGTCGACGCCGCTAGTGCGCACGACGGTTCCTGTCGCGCTGACCTTCGAGTTGGTTCCGCTGGAAAACAGTCCGTGCGCCACGACGCCTTCGGTTTCGATGGTGGAGTCCGTCAACGAAATGCTGGCGCCGGATACCCGCGCCAGCGCGCCAACCGAACCCGCGCCGCTGGTCTGGATCCGTGTGCCGTAGGTTTCTATGGTGGCCTGGGTTCCCCCTTCGCGCGACGCATACAGCCCATGCGCATTGTTGCCACGCGTGGTGATGGAGCCCCCGCGCAGGATCGCGCGGCCCCGCCGGTTGTCGATACCGAGCGACTGGGAGTCGATGTGCAGGCCGACCGCGTCAAGTTCGCTATCGACGCCGATGAGCCAGATCCCCGCTCCCCACGAACGCGTGGCCGAGATTGATACGTCGCGCAGCTTGGCCGAAGCGCCGTCCGCGTTGAGATTGATGCCGTACCCGTTGGAACTCGACAGCGTCGCATCGCTGACTTCCACGGCGCCGCCCGGGACGCCGTAAACGCTGTTCGCCATGATCGCGTCGCCATAGGCGGTCACCGAGCCGCCCGCCATCACGAGCCTCCCGCTTTCCGCGTCGATGCCCCTGCCGGAGACAGCCGTGAGGTGCGTGTCCTTGAGCGACAGCGTCGACGTGGCGCCTCTCGCGGCCATCGCGGCGATCGTATTGCCACGCACGCTGGCATTGACGCCTGTCAGTTCGACCCGACCGCCGTTATCGACATAAACGGCGGCGCTGTTATTGGCGGCCGTGGTGATATCGAGGGACTCCGCCGTGATGAGGGAGTTTGCGCCTTCCGCGCGCAATCCGGTGCTGCCGTTGTTTGCCAGGGAGACGCTGCCGCCTTTCAGGGTGACTTTTCCGCCCGACTGCGCGTAGGCCCCATGGGAATACAAGCCCGCGGTGCTGATTTCGGTATTGACGGCCGATATCGAACTGCCCGCGCCCGTCGCATGCAGGCCATATGCGTAATACCCGGTGCCCACGGTCTGCACGCTGCCGTTGGACAGTTCCGCCGCCCCGCCCTGGCTGGCCTTGACGCCCGGGGTGTTCTGGCCGCCTGCTCCGCCCGCGGTGATACGGATGCCGTCTCCGATCACCTTGTTGCCCGCGATAGAGACAGTGATGGCTGCTCCGGCGCCAGCATGGGTGACCGTAGCCCCGGACTCCAACGTCATCTGCGTGCCGCCCGTTGGATCCGATACATCCACCTGGCCGAGTTCCGCCGCAACGCCGACGACCGGGTAGGCGGGAAGCGTGGCGGCCAGTATGCCGATCATAATGGGGGTGAGATGCTGGTTCATGGTGGATTCCTTGGCCCCTGCCAAGGTCCGCTGACGAACATCGCAAATCACCCGCGATAGTGCATTGCCTATCGATCAATAAGCCTGCGACCTGGACAAGGAGAGAATGAAGAAGAGGCCTCATTCTCTAGAGTCAAGGCTCCAGCAAGAATCATAAGATTATTAAAACCCCATCCCCCCGGTCGGCAACCTCTCTCTACGTGCCCAACCACGCCAACAGCGCCCCAGCCGCCACGCACGCCATTGCCAGCGCCGACCAGGCCCGCCCTGCGCTACGGGCGCCAAATACGCCCACCGCGATCGCGGCATATGCGACAAAACTCAATAGCGTTCCAGTCAGTACGCCCACAGCCCGCGACGCGCCGGCCACGGCCGGCAGAATCAGCGCCAACGCCGACATCGCCAGGGCCGACACCAGATAGCCGCCCGCGGCGGCCGCCAGCACGCGGCCGCCGGTCCGCCATCGCTGTGCCGCGGTTCCGTCGCCGGCGAGCCGCGCTTTCCGCGGCTGCGCTGCAGCGGCCGTTGGCTCACCCCCCCAATGCCGCCGCAGCGCGCAAGCCATGTATGCCAGCGCCAGGCCGAAGACGAGCGCGGTGAGTTCCACCGCTGCGAGCAACCCCTCCCCGCTGACGGCATACGCCTGCAAATGCCGCCCGGTCGTCGCCCAGTTCAACACCGGCAAACCCACGCATAGCACGGCCGCTGCTGCCAGCTGCTCGATCCACGCTTGTCGGGGCTGGCGCCACAACGCATGGGCCAATGAGGCGGTCCACACCGCGAAAAAGAACTGAATCTCTGCGGCGCTGCGCTGGGGCCAGGACGCCGGAATCAACCTGTTGCCGTAAAAGTAGGCGATGCTTGCCAGCGCAATGCCTGCCAGCGCGGCGACGTTGAAGGCCTCGACCCAACGGTAAACCAGAGCCGTGGCCCCGCCGAACTCATGCTCGCTCTTCCTGCGCCGCTTGATGGAGAACAACAGCGTACCGATGGCGATCATGGCGGTGCCCATCAGACCGCTGAAGAAGTACAGCCACTTGATGGTCCATCCGCCGAAATCCGCCTTGTGCAGGGCTTCGATCGTCTCGTGGACCTGCCTGGCTTCAAACCCGTCGTGCTGAGCGGGCACGACCTGCAATACCGCTGCGCTTGCCGCATCGAACGCGACGCGGCTGGCATCGGTGAGCAGCTGCGGGGCCGCGCTGGCCAAGGGCTTGCGGCCGGACACCAGGACCATGCTGCGGGCGTCGCCCGGACGGTCTATCGTGATGCGCGCAGCATCCTGCCCGGTCAGCTCGCGCGCGCGCGATAGCAAGGGATACAGATCCGGCACCCCGCCCAAACCCGGCCCTGCGAAGCCAGGCGCAGGCAGCGCAGGCGCAAGTTGGGCCTGGTAACGGCGATAGGCGCCGGCGTCCCCGCCATACACCGCATGCAGCGGCCACGGCATGTAGCTGGTGTAGAAGAACGCCAGTCCCGTGTACCCGATCATGAACAGGAACGGCAGCGTCAGCACCGCCGTGGCGTTATGGGCATCCAGCCAGCTGCGCAGCCCCTTGCCCGGGCGAAAAGTGAAGAAATCCTTGAAGATGCGCTTGTGCACCACCACGCCCGAGACCAGCGCGACCAGCATGCACATGGATATCCAACCCACCAGCCAGTAACCCGGCAAGCCGCCGTGCAAGGTGTAGTGAAAGGACATGAAATGCCGGCCGCCCTCGGTCTCGCGTATCTGGGGCGGCGGCTGCACCGCGCCAGTCCGGGAGTCCAGCCAGACCTCGTGGCGCGCGCCATCGTCCGTGCGCCAGGACAGCTGCACGGGCCAGCCGGGTCTGGCCGGCAGGGCGATATCCCAGGCGGAGGCCGCCGCGGCGCGGGACGACAACTCCTGCGTTGCCCGCGGCAGCCACTGCTTGGCATCCGCAGCGGCATCAGAGGCGGAGCTGGCCGGCGGCCCCGCTTCCATCCAGCGCGTGATGGGTTCCCGGAACACGCTGAGCGTGCCGGTCAGGAAGATCGCGCACAGCAGCCAGCCGCAAGTCAGGCCGCACCAGGTGTGCAGCCAGGACATGCTTTGACGGAATACCCCTTTCACAATCGGGTCCGCAGGCCGCAGCGATCACCGACCGACAACCGGCCGGTCACAACGTGCCCCGCAAGGTCAGCATCACGTTGCGGGGCTCGCCGTAATGGTTGCCGCGCCGGATCTGGCTGACCATGCCGTAGTAGTCCTTGTCGAACACGTTCGCCACGTTCAGGCTGGCGGACCAGTGCTTGTTGATGCGATAGCCCGCGCGCAAATCCCACACCGCGCGGCCGGGCGCGCCCATCCGCACCGACATGTCGTCGTAGGCCTTGTACGAGTAGCCGCTTTGCGCCGACACGCCGCCGCCGACGCTGAAGGCATTCCAACGGCCCGGCAACTGGTAGGTGGTGGACAGGCGGAACAGATGGCGCGGCGTTTCCGCGCTGATCGTTTCGCCTTCGTCGTCGCGGCTGGTGACGTAGGTGTAGCCGGCCATCACCTGCCAGCCCGGCGACAATTCCCCGCTGGCTTCCAGTTCAAAGCCCTTGCTGCGCAGGGTGCCGCCGTTGCGATAGCAATTGGGCGAGGCCAGCGAACCCGGGCAGTTGCCAGGGGCAGACATGTCCTCCACGGCGATGCCGGACTTCTTCACCGCGAATACCGCGGCGGATACGTTCAGGCGTCCGTCGTAGAGTTCGCCCTTCACCCCCGCCTCGTAATTGGCGCCGATGGACGGGTCCAGCGGCTTGCCCGAAGACGTTACGTAGGTGCTCTGCGGCTGGTAGGTGTCGGCGTAGCTGGTGTAGACCGACCATTGCTGGTCCAGGTCGTAGACCAGTCCGGCATAGGGCGTGAATTCATGCTTCTGCTCATAGTCCCGGGTTCTCGCGCCCGTCAGCCCGTCGTCGGACCGGTACTTCAGCCAGCTGAACTTGCCGCCCAGCAGCAAATGCAGGGGCTCCGCCAGTTGCAGGCGCATGCTGCCGTACAGGCTGGTCTGCTCCAACTGCGAGGTCTCCTTGCTGTCCCACGCTGGACGCGCCGGCTCAGGGATGGAGGAATGGTCCGGGTGGTACACGTTGATGGGCGAGTCGCTGTCCAGATTCGCCGACTTCTGATTGACGCGCTGGCGCGACCAGCTGGTGCCAAGCAGAATCTGGTGCGTGCCGCCCAGCGCCTGGAAACTGCCCGTCGTGTTCAGATCGACGCCATCGCTCTTCACCCGCGCATTGTTGAAGTAGATGGTGTAGAAGCTCGAACCGACGCCAGTCGCCCGATCCACGCCGCCGATCGGAATGGCCACGCGCTGGTCCAGGTCCACCTCGGTGTGGTTGAGAGACAGGCGCAGCTTCCAGTCCTTGTCGAACCGGTGCTCGGCTTCGGCGAACACTTCGTTCACCTGGCCCTTCTGCCGATTCCAGTCCTGGATCAGCGAGGTCGAGCGTGAAACGTCCAGCGCGCCGCCATCGGTATAGCGCGGCAGGCCGAACAGCCAATAGCCGTCCGTGTCGGTGGCCTGGTGGCGCGCCCCGAACGTCAGCGTGGTGTCGCGCCCGAGATCGGCGTCGATCACGCCGTAGACCAGGGGCGACTTCGACTTCGTGCCATCGTAGAAGTAATGGCGGTCCTGATAGGCGGTCACCAGGCGGCCGCGCACCGTGCCGGACTCGTTGAGCGGGCCGCCGCCATCAAGTTCCATGCGGTAGTTGTTCCAGGATCCGACCGTGGTGGAACCCTCGAAATGGCCTTCGCCGCGCGGGCGCTTGCGCACCATGTTGATCGCGCCGCTGGGGTCCGCCGAGCCCAGCATCAAGCCGGCCGCGCCGCGCAGCACTTCGACCCGGTCGAATACCGCGGTGTCGATGGGCAGCCAGCCCACCGGGGCATAGACCACCCCGGCCACGCCATCGACCAGATAGTTGTTGTCGTCGACGGTGAAGCCGCGTATCGAGAACTTGTGGTTGCCGAAGTTTCTGGCCGTCTTCGTCACGCCGGTGGTCTGCGCCAGCGCCTCGTCCAGGGTGGTCAGGTTCTTGTCGTCCAGCAACTGGCGCGTGAGCACGCTGACCGACTGCGGCGTTTCCCTGACCGACTGCGTCATCTTGCTGATCGTGATGGCGTCGCTCGTGTACGAGCCGGTTCCTTCGGTGGTCGGATTGCCCACGCCGCTGCCGCTGACCGTCACCGACTGCAGCGTCACCGCATCGCCCGACGATTGCCCGATGGCCGTCAAGGTGTACACGTTCGGTCTGGCGCTGTTCACGCGCACATTGGCGCCGGCCAGCAACTGATCCAGCGCCTCCCGCGGCGTAAGGCGGCCATTGACCGCTGGCGCGCGCTTGCCCGCCACCACGGCCTCATCGAACAGCACCTGATGCCGGGACTGTTCCGAAAACAGCCTCAAGGCATGTTCCAGCGGTTGAGCCGGAATGCTGAAATCCACCTGCGCCTGCTGCTGCGCGTGCACCGCAGCGGGCGACGCCAGGGCGGCCAGCGCGCACGCCACCATCACCGGCATGGCCCTGAGTTGCATGCCCGCCGTCAACGCGCCGCCAGCCAGCGCGTCCTTCAACAATCCCCGTCCCATTCCCGCTCCATCGTTGTTGGCCGCTACCGGCCTTGCGGGAGTAAACGGATTGCGGCACGGGATTGGGAACCCGCATACCGCCTGCAAACAAAAATAATTTCCAGGCAGGCGCCTGCACGCTCAGCGATCCAGGATCAGGTAGCCGCCGTCGGGCGCGCGCTTGACCTGCACCGGCAGCAGATCCGGCAGGGCTTCCAGGAATGCGGCCGGCGCATTGGTCGCGGCAAAGCCCGAGACCGGCAGGGACTTCAGGCCCGGGTTGTCCAGCGCCACCGGCTTGCCCAAGTACTGCGCAACTTCCTGGGCCACTTCGCCCAGCGGCGTGCGCCGGTACGCCAGACGGCCAGTGCGCCATCCGCCCACCCCGTCCGGCACCGCCGTCACCGCCTGATGGGTGGCGTTGCGCGCATCCACGGTCACGCCTTGTTCCGCGCCCAGCGACAGCTCCGGCCTGGCCTGGTCGCGGTCGGGCTGCACGCGCACGCGGCCGTGCGACACCTTGACGATGACTTCCTCTGGCGTGTTGCGCACATTGAAGGCCGTGCCCACCACGGTGATCCTGCTGCGGCGGGCATCAACGGTAAATGGCCGGCCGGCGTCCGGCGCCACGTCAAAAAACCCTTCGCCCTGGTTCAACACCAGCTCGCGGCGCCGCGGGTAGTAGCGGACCTCCAGCGTGCTGCCGAAATTCAACGCGACATGCGAGCCGTCGGGCAGGTCCAGCTGACGCACCTCTCCCGCGGCGGTGCTCACGCTCAGTACATAGCCGGGCGTGTTGTCCCAGCGATACCAACCGTAGCCGCCGCCCACCACCAGCGCCGCACAGGCGGCGGCGAAGGTCTTGGAGAAACCCGGTTGCCCCAACAGCGCGCCCCAGAAGCCCGGCCGGACGGAGGCCTTCCGCGAAGCGCGGCGCGGCAAGCGCGGGGATGAACGGCTGGCGGCCTGCGCGTCGGAGGCCAAGGCGGGCCGCGGCGCCTGCGACAGGTCCTCCCAGGTTCGCGATACCCGCGAATAGGCCTGCCGATGCGCGGGCCGCGCGGCCAGCCAGGCATGCAGCTCCTCTTCATCGGCGTCCGACCAGCTGGCATCCTGGCGGCGCACCAGCCACTCGGCCGCCGCTTCGTGCAGGGCAAGCGTGTCCGGCGAGGCAGAGGAAGACGGGTCGGTCATGACGAGGCAGCGTCGCTGTTGTTGTTATTGTCCAGGCCGGCATCGCCGCCAGCAGGCCGATGCAATTGCTGCATCTGCGCAACCGTAGCATAGTGCACGCGGACCTCGCAGTACGCGATGGCCCGCGCCAGATGCTTGACGACCATGCGCCGCGATATCTGCATGCGGGCAGCGACTTCGTCCTGAGTCAATCCATCGAAACGGCTCAGCACAAAGGCTTCACGCTGGCGTTCGGGGAGTTCCTGCAAGGCTTCGCCCAGGCGCGCAAGCCGTTGCTGATGCGCGGCCGCGCGCATGGGACACGCCGCATCGCCCGCCGCCATGGCCTGCACGCCCTCTTCCGCTTCATCGAGCGACACCGTCTGCAAGCGCCGGCCTGCCTTGCGTTCGCGGAATTCGTCCGCCACGCCGTTCAACACCGTCCTGCGCAGGTAGGCGCCCTGTTCATCGGAAGAGTCCAGCGCGGGATTCGCCGCCACCCATTTGACGACGCCATCGTGCAACGCGTCTTCGGCGCTGCCTATGCTGCCCTTGAACCGCGCCAGGCCGCGCATGAGCGGCAAGCGCCAGCGCGCGTAGGCTTTGGCGATCGCGCTGGAATCTCCGTTCTTGTCGTCGGCGGATGCGGGTGTCGTGTCGGACGCCAGCAAAGGGTTGCGGCTCATGCGGCGCGGGTCATTTGAAAGTGGCCGGATTGTACTGAGATTTATTCTCAATCGCAATGCAGCCCGGCCCCGTGCCTTTCACCCATCCCTACCAGCCTCGCGACTCACGGCGCCACTTGATACCCGCGCTGCTGCATGCAATTGCTGTACGCGGAGGCCGCTGCCGCATTCTGCTGCGACGCTTCGGCGCGATCCTGGCGGCGGTCCTGGCGTTGCCGCGAACCGCCCACAACCATCCCTGCCGCCGCCGCGTCTTTCGCCTGGTTCTGCCGGTACTGCTGCTTGGCGTCGTCGCTCATCCGGTCGTAGACCTCCTCGTGCTGATTGCCGCGCACGCCGGCTACTGCCGCACCTGCTGCCGCGCCCGCGGCGGCGCCACGGACCCGTCCGCCGGATTTAGGATCGTTCGTGCTGGCGCTGGCGCCGCTGCCTGACAAAGCCTGGCATGCGCTGATGTCCTGCTGGGTGGTTTGGGGCGACTGCCCTTTGAGCGGCGTTACCGTCTGTGCGCCGGCGCACAGGCAGAACAGGGAAAGCAGCGTCGCGGTACAGGGGCGTATGGACTTTTTCATGAAAAACTCCATTGATGGTGAGGGACCCTGGACGTTTCAGTTTAGCGCCGCCTGGCTGGCCGCGATCGCCTGCCAGGCACAGTTACTTCCTGCGGAAATCAGGCCGGAACCCCGCCCGCGGATTCCAGCGACAGCGCCCTGCCCGGCACCAATTCATAGCAGCCGCGGCGCAGCTTGCGGATCTGCAAGGGTCCGCCCCAATCCGCCAGGCGGCGCTGCAATAGCAACAGGCGCACGCCCAGGTTGTCCTGCACATCGGGCAGTCCCAGGGCGCTTCCGGCCAGCCGCAGTTCGCGCGTGGAAAAGCCCCAGCGGCCGTGGCGCTGCGCATCGCAGGCCAGCTTCCACAGAATCGCTCCCGCCACGCCCTTGATCAGGTATTGCCCGTCGATGAAGACCGTGCCGTCGCGCGGAAAGTAGCGCAGGCTGAGAGGCGCGCCCGGCTGCGCCGCCAGCCCGATCGACGTCTCCTGCGGCAGCGGAGCGCCTGCATCCAGCTCGGCGCCTTGCAGCGTTACCAGGGCTTGCGCCAGCTGCGCGCACAATACCGCCAAGGCATCCTCGTCGTCATACCCGAAGAACTGGTCGTTCTCGCTTTCGACCAGCAGCGCGCCCACTGTGCGCCCCCGCGCGCGCAGCGGGACGGCCAACTGGCTGCAAGGGGTGGCCAGGCCGGGCAGCGCGATGGGCAGGCCTTCGATCGGGCCCAAGCCGCTGGCCATCTCGTGCAGGGTGCGGCCGTACCGGTACATGCGCGCCATATGGCCGATGCGCAGCGCCACGCCTTCGCGCGCGGCTACGCCCGCCAGGCCGGCTCCGGCCAGCGGCACTTCGGCGCCCACGCCCTGCTGCGCATAACCCATGCTGGCCAAGGCATACAGGGTCTGGCGCTGCTCATCCAGCAACCAGAGAATGGCATGGCTCACCGCCAGATCGCGGCGCAAGCCATCCATGGCGACCTGGGGCAACAGGCTAAGCTCGTCGCACTCGGCAAGCCGTGCCGACACGGCCCGCGCGCCGGCGGCCAGATCGCAGCGCGGCTGCAGCGTCGGCAGCGACGCGCCGGCGTGCATGGGCTGGATGTCCAGCACCTCGTAGATGTCGGCGCCGCGCAGCCGGAACACGTGTTCCATGCCGGTATGCGCGGCAATGCCGGCCAGCTTGGCGCGCAGGCGCTCGAACACCGGGCCTTCGGTTTCGGTGCGCAGATAACGCAATTGCAAAGCCAGGCTGGCCCCGGTGCAAGGGTCCTCCACCATCAGGCTGGCACGCCCGGTGGCGAGAATGTTCTCGCGGCTGCGGTTGAAGAACTGGAAGGTCAAGGCCACGTGGCAGCCATCCACGTACTCCACGTGCGACAGCAGATTGACATGGGGGATGCCATCGGCCGAGACGCTGCACAAGGTGGGCGGAATGCCGCCATCCAGGACACGTCGAACCGCCAGCAGGGTCAATGCGCTCATGGGCCAGGCTCCAGTTCCACTGCCTGCCCGGCATGCGGACCCGGCGTCTGGTTCCAGGCTCCCGCCACGGTAAAGCGCAACGCCACCAATTCGTGCACCGCCACGCCGTACCAGTGGTCCAGGAAAGGCGCCCCCGCGAAACCGTCGACTTCGGCGAGCTCCCGGGTCAGCGTGTTGCGCCGCAATGCCAGCAATTCGGCATGCGCGGGCAAGGCGGCTTCGACGCGGGCGTCGCGGCCTTTGAGATGCAGCGTGCGGTTCGTGCGGGGCGAGGTGGCCAGCATGGCGACCTGCGCGGTTTCGCGGATGGCGGCCACGACCCGGGGCGCGGCATTTTCCGCCACCAGCACCAGCATGCGGCCGTCCGGCAGCGTATCGGCGGCCAGGGCTCTGCAGACATGGGGATTGCCGTCTCGATCGCAACTGCCCAGCCGCAGCGAAGGCAGCATGGGCAGGCACAGGATCCATTCGGCGGGCAGTATGGGCACGGCGGGAAACCCCTGGGCTGTTGAAGCTCGACGGTGCCAGAAATCATAGCCCAAGGCCCCTGCCCGGATGGCATGGCAATTAGCGTTTTTTTAGCGCTTGCTTAACAAACTCTTAGCAACGCGCGCAGCGCGGCGTTCCTACACTTTCCTTGCCCGGTTTCCGGACCGAATCCGGCCATTTCCGGGCAACCGGCAACCGCCTCGCCCGTCCTCTTTTCAAGGCCAGCACCATGAACTGCAATACCGAAGCCCAGTATTTCCCTACGTCCAGCGCCGGCATGCCCCCGCGCATGGACATCTATGTCGGCATCCACAAGGCCTTGCGCGCCATGATGCTTGACACGCTGCTGGCCGTGGGCCGCGTCGACACGGCCGACCCCGCCGAAACGCGCGCGGCATGCGAACGCGTGCAGGCGCTGGCCGACATCTGCGCCAGCCACCTGGGACATGAAAACGATTTTTTGCATGCGGCGATGGAAGCGCGCCGCCCCGGATCCAGCGGGCGCATCGCCGCGGAGCATGTCGAACACCTTGCGGCAATTGCCCGCTTGCGCGCCGCGGCCTCCGCCCTGCTTGCAGCCGGCTGTGGCGCAACGCAAGCAGAAGCCGCGCTGCTGCTGTACCGGCAACTGGCGCTGTTCGTCGGCGAGAACTTCGCCCATATGCACGTGGAGGAAACGCAGCACAACCAGGTATTGTGGTCTTGCTACAGCGACGATGAGCTGCGCGCGCTGGAAGGCGCCATCGTGGCATCGCTGCCGCCGGCCGAGAACCTTTGCATCATGCGCTGGATGGTTCCGGCCATGACGCCCGCCGAGCGCGCCGAACTGCTGGCAGGCGTACGGGCTGCCGCGCCCGCGCCTGTCTACGCCGCCGTGCTCGACGCGGTGCGGCCGCATCTGACTCGCGCGGATTGGGTCAAGCTGACCCGTGCGCTGACACCATCCGACACCGCTGTGCGGATCGTGGCCTGAGAGCCGCGATCAATTCGCCTTTTCGTCCTCGCCCTTGTAACCGCTGATATAGGCGCGCCCCGAGCAGCGCACGAAGGCCACGCAGGTCAGGCCGCCGCTCTTGGCGTCGCAGGTGGCGCGCGCCTCGTTGCGCGCGGCCACCGGATCTGGATTCTTCGCGGTAAAGCTGGTGCCGCGGCCCTTGCTGCCCTTGCCCCAGGCCATGCCGACGCAGGTGTCGGTATAGGTGAGCACCGTGCGGCAGCCCACGCAGTCTTCCCACTTGAGCAAGGCGTCGACCGCTTCCTTCTCGCTCGGGTAGCCGTCGGCATAGGTCAGCTGGCCCGAGTCCTTCTCGGCCACGGAGCCCCAGTAGCCGCGCGAATCCAGCTTGGCCGACAGGGCTTCGAGCTGGGCTGGCGTGGCGCTGTCGGGCGCCTTCAGGTCGGCTTCGCTGTAGCCGGGGCCAACGCACAGGGGCATGACGGCAAGCTTGCACTTGCCGTCGGCGCTGTCGTTGGTGCAGGTGCGGATAGCCTTCTTCGCGGCGACCTCGGAAGACACGCTGGCACCCCAGAACAGGTCGTCGCGCGAATTGCGCGAGAACGCCACGCAGCTGTCGGAGAATGAGGTCACGCTCTTGCAGCCCTTGCCGCCGGCCTTGTTGCACTTGGCCAGCGCGGCGTCCTGCGCTTCCTTGGTGGAAGTTTCGGGCATGACCCAATACAGCTTGGCGTGCGCTTCGTCGGTGGCCACGGCGCCGTACAGCGTGTCGGCATGCGCCGCGGGCGCAGCGGCCAGGCCCAGCGCCAGCGCGCCTGCGCCGGCCAATGCGGCCACGGTGGAACGGAACTGAACGAGCAATCGCGCGAGCATCATGGGTGTGCAATATCCAGTGGTTGTGGCGCCGCGCACCCCTGCGATCTGTCATCGCCAGGGCGCCCCGGGGCGCAGAACGCGCGGATCGTAACACGTTACAGTTTGTCTTCCATGCCCTGCTTTTCCACGTTTCCAGGCATTACGTAACCAATTTTGCGACGGCTGAAAGCTGATGCGCCACTATTTTTTCGTTAACATTCTGCCCTCATGGCGCAGCGCCGAGCGGCCGCTTGCGGGTATCCGCCGCCCTGCGGACGCTTCGGCGTCGCGATACGACTCGTCACGAAACGAAACCAAAACAAGACAAAATCTTGCGGTTGCTGAATTATGTTGCGGCACGCCGGATCTTTGAGGGAGCTAGGGCCCAGCATGAATAAATCGCGACTCCGTTCGACCTGGTTGCTGGGCCGCGCCCTGCCGGCGGCCTTGGCCCTGGCCGCCTTGGCCGGCTGCGCGCCGATGCCCACGGGCGGCAGTTCCACGCTGCCGTCGCTGACCAATATCTTCTCGTCCGGGCTATCGCTCTCGCCCAGCGTGAACGTGGCCAAGAACATGAAGGGCCGTCCGGTCTCCGACGCCATCACGGCGCTGGGCGAACCGTCGAAGAAGCGCGGCGTGGGCAACACGATGGAGCTCATCTGGTCCGACTACCAGACCGCCCCCTATACCGAATGGGTCTCGACCGGTACCTCGCAGCAGGTCGTGGGCATGATTCCGGCTACCTCGACCAGCGCCGCGACCCCCGTGTTCCAGAACACCAACCATGGCTATTACAACAACCGCACCAGGGTTTACGAATGCACCGTGGTGATGCGCATGCAGAACAGCGTCATTATCGACAGCCAGGTGGACGGCAACGTATGCCCTGAATTCATCGCCGCGCTGCGCAAGTGGGCCGGCGAACGCGAAGCCAACAACTACCGCAGCAATTAAGGCGGCGCCCCATCTTGTCGAACAAACTCGGAGCCCGCCATTTCGTCGCCGCGACGGCTGACGCCATACGCCAGCGGGGCCGGGCCATGCTGGCCGCGGCGCCCTGGTCCCTGGCGCTGTTCATCCTGTCGCTGCCTTTCGCCTTGCTGATCAGCAACCTGTTTCCGTACGGGAATGGGCTGTTCATGGCGCTGGCGCTGATCAACCTGATCGCGTTGGCGCGCATGACCTGCGCCTGGCATCGCGTCGTCAAGCCGGGCGACCTGACGGGCGTCGGCGCCCACCGCGGCAACGCGGCGCAGGCCCGCCACCTGGCGTTGCTTGGCGCGCTCGTCATCACAGCCACTGCGATGGCTCGAGCCACCGGAGACCTGCCCTATGTGATCTACATGGTGCTGGCCGGATCGAATGACGCTGTGTTCTGGAGCGCCTTGTGCGCCGCGCTGGCGCTGATCTGGGTGCCAACGCTGTACGCGCTGGCGATGTACGGCCTGAGCCTGCCGCGCGTTGCGGTAACCGGCAAGTACGGTTTCCAAGCCGCGCGCACCGCCATGCCGTACAAGCCCTGGCCGCTGATGCTGGCGTTGCTCATGTTGATCGCGGCGGCCGGCCACGCTGGCTACATCCTGGGCATGCTCGCGTACGGCTACCCGGATGTTGGGTTGGCGCGGGCTGCGATAAGCGCCCTGCTCTGCATCCCGCTCGTGTTTGTGGTGGCGGCGATGTATGCGGTTGCCTATCGCGATTCCTGCGAACCGGCTGCGCGGACGCCCTCCAGCCGTCCTTGAACCCGGGCGCAGGCCGTCCAATGAGGCGTCAGGCGCGTCTCTTGCTGCCATGCCCTAGTCCAAATCCGACGATCGCGGATACTCGATTTGGAGTATTGCCCCGCCACGCCAGAACTGCAAAAGTCGCTGGCAGCGGTTCCCGGGCCACCGTGTTGTCGATCATGTTGCCGCAGGCGCCCTCCCCCAAGTACTTATGAGCACGAGGAATCAGGAGATGTCGCCATGGACCCCAAGAGTTTTCATTTCATCCTTCCAGTGGACAAGCGCCCTTCGTTCAGCCCGCTGAACGAGGAGGTACACCCCGACTTCGGTTGGCTGACCGCGAATCGCGCACGGTCGCGCGGCGCCGACGTCTTCGCGGTGATCGATACGATCGTGATTCACGCCACGGCGGGTTATGCCACCCAGCACGCGATTGACACATGGAAGGATAGAAAGGCAAGCGCCCACTGGATCGTCCCGGATGAAGACGAGCCCCAGCACGGCCACTTCGTCTGGTCCGTGGTCGCTGAAGCCAAGGCGGCATTCCATGTCGGGGACGTCAACTACGCGCCGCATCTGGGCCAGGGTCCGAACGTCAATAACCGCAGCCTGGGAATCGAGATCGTCAACACCCAGGATGTCCAGAATTACAAGGACCCCTATTCGGATTGGCAAGTTGAAGCGACGGCACAGATCATTACCTATGCCTGGAGCAAGTATCCGAACCTGAAGCATGTCATTTCGCATGCCAAGCTGGACCCGAATCGCCGGTCGGACCCCGGAACCAATTTTCCCTGGTCCAAACTGGAGAATCTGGTGCTGTCCCATACTGCGGTGGCACAACGGAATCCGCTGGTGTTTGCCGCCTATGCCGGCGCGCCGCGGGCCGATTACGCGGGGAACTGCTGCGGACCGTGATCGCGAATCCGCGCGAAGCTGACATTTCACTGACGCAAAGACGCGAATAGTTATTATTCATATAGAATCCGGACTGTCCGCAACCCCCTAGCCTGGCAGTCCCGATGTCCCTGCCCCCTTCCACGGGCCCTGATTTCCCACGCAAATGCCTGATCCTGACCGCCGCGCTGGCCTTGGCGGCCTTGATCGCTTTGGCGTTCTGGTATGCCGGATCCAAGGGGTCCCCCGCCGCGCGCCCGCCCGAATATGGGCAGATTCCGGTAGCCGTCGCGGTTGCAGCCGCCAGCGCCGGTCCGCTGCAGCGCGACCTGCATGCGCTTGGCACCATAACGCCGCTGGCGCAGGTCACCCTGCGCAGCCAGGTCGATGGGGAACTGCTGAAGCTGCATTTCACCGAAGGCCAGGCCGTCGCGCGCGGCCAGCTGCTGGCCGAGATCGATGCGCGCCCCTACCTTGCGGCGCTGGCCGCGGCCGAAGGCGAACTGGCGCGCACCCAGGCGCTGCTGGAGAACGCCGAGGCCGATCTGCAGCGCTACCGCAAGCTGGCGCGCCAGGAAGCGGTGTCGGGCCAGCAGCTGGATACCGCCGAAGCCCAGGTGCGCGCCTATGCGGCCCTGCGGCTGCGCAACCAGGCCCAGGTGGCCGATGCCCGGCGCCTGCTGGACCACACGCGCATCGTCGCGCCCCATGACGGCCGTATCGGGCTGCGCCGCATCGACGCCGGCAACCACGTGCGCGCCGCCGACGCCGACGGCCTGACCACCCTGGTGCAGACCCGGCCGATCTCGGCGCTCTTCAGCATTTCCGAAACGCGCCTGGACATCTTGCGCCAGGCCCAGGCGCGCGACGCCGCGCTGCGGGTCCAGGCCTGGGACGCGGACGACCGCCGCCTGCTGGCCGAAGGCACTTTGGAGGCGCTGGACAACCGCATCCAGGCCGCCAGCGGCACCGTCCGCCTGCGTGCGCGCTTTGCCAATGCCGACGAATCGCTGTTCCCGAATCAGTTCGTCAACATCCGGCTGGCGGTGGTGCAGCAGGACAACGTCATTTCCATACCCACGGCCGCGGTGCAGTACGGCGCCGAAGGCGCCTTCGTGTTCGTGATCGGCGAGGACACGCGCGCCACCCGCCGCGTGCTGGAGCTGGGCCCCGCCAACGCCGGCCGCATCGTGGTGCAGGCCGGCCTGGCTGCAGGCGAACGCGTCGTGGTCGAAGGCGTCGACCGCCTGCACGACGGCCGTGACGTACAGATTGTCGAACCGCCGAGATCATGAGCCTGTCGCGCCCCTTCATCCTGCGCCCCGTCGCCACGTCCTTCCTGATGATCGCCCTGCTGCTGTCGGGCATCCTGGCGTGGCGCATGCTGCCCGTGGCGGCGCTGCCGCAGGTGGACTACCCCATCATCCAGGTGACCACGCAGTATCCCGGCGCCAGTCCGAACGTGACGGCCCGCACCGTCACCGCGCCGCTGGAGCGGCGCTTCGGGCAGATCCCGGGTCTGAAACAGATGTCGTCCACCAGCGGCAGCGGCATCTCGGTGATCACGCTGCAATTCTCGCTGGACGTATCGCTGGGGGTGGCCGAGCAGGAAGTCCAGGCGGCCATCAGCGCCAGCGGCGCGCTGCTGCCCAACGACCTGCCGACGCCGCCCGTGTACCGCAAGGTCAATCCCGCCGACGTGCCTATGCTGACACTGGCGGTCACGTCCGATTCCCTGCCGCTGCCGCAGGTCTACGACCTGGTCGACACCCGCATGACGCAACGCCTGTCGCAGTTGTCCGGCGTGGGCATGGTCAGCCTGGCGGGCGGCCAACGGCCGGCGGTGCGGGTGCAGGTCAATCCCATGGCGCTGGCCGCGCGCGGCCTGCAGCTGGCCGATGTGCAGGAAGCCATCGGCAAGGCCAATTCGAACCAGCCCAAGGGCAGCTTCGACGGGCCGGTGCGTTCGGTCATCATGGACGTCAACGACCAGTTGCAAAGCGCCGAGGAGTACCGCGAACTGATCGTCGCCTGGCGCAACGGCGCGCCGGTGCGGCTGGGTCAGGTCGCGACGGTAGAGAACGGCGCCGAAGACCGCTATCTGGCCGCCTGGGTCGACAAGCAGCCCGCCGTGCTGGTCAACATCCAGCGCCAGCCGGGCGCCAACGTCATCGCCGTGGCCGACCAGGTCAAGGCGCTGCTGCCGCAACTGACGGCCAGCTTGCCCGCCGCCGCGCAGGTCCGCGTGCTGACCGACCGCACCGAGAGCATCCGCGCATCGGTGCGCGGCGTGCAATGGGAGCTGGCCTTCGCCGTGGGCCTGGTGGTGCTGGTGACGTTCCTGTTCCTGCGCAACCTGCCCGCCACGCTGATCCCCAGCCTGGCCGTGCCGCTGTCCCTGATCGGCACCTTCGGCTTCATGCACCTGGCGGGCTTCTCCACCAACAACCTGACGCTGATGGCGTTGACCATCGGCGCGGGCTTCGTGGTGGACGATGCCATCGTGATGCTGGAGAACATTGCGCGCTATCGCGAGCAAGGCCACAGCCCCATGTCGGCCGCGCTCAAGGGCGCCGGACAGATCGGCTTCACGCTGGTGTCCCTGACGCTGTCGCTGATCGCGGTATTGATCCCGCTGCTGTTCATGGAGGACGTGGTGGGCCGGCTGTTCCGCGAGTTCGCGGTGACGCTGGCCGTCGCCATCCTGATATCGCTGGCGGTGTCGCTGACCCTGACGCCCATGATGTGCGCGCGCCTTCTGCCTGCGCACGAAGCGACGCGCCCCGGGCTGCTGGACCGCATCCAGGCGCGCTACGCCGGCTGGCTGGACCTGACCTTGCGCCATCAACGGCTGACGCTGACGGTAATGCTGGCGACGGTGGCGCTGACCGGACTGCTGTACCTGGCCGTGCCCAAGGGCTTCTTCCCGACCCAGGACGGCGGCACGCTGCAAGGGGTGACGCAATCGTCCCAGAGCATCTCGTTCGATGCCATGTCGCAGCGCCAGCAAGCGGTGGCCGAGGCCTTGCTGGCAGACCCGGACGTCGCCAGCCTGTCGTCCTTCATCGGCATCGACGGCATGAACGCCACCTTGAACACCGGCCGGCTGCTGATCAACCTGAAGCCCTGGTCAGAGCGCAGCGCGCCGCTGGCGGACATCATGGCGCGGCTGGATGGCCGCGCCCGCGAGGTCCAGGGCATTTCGCTCTACCTGCAGCCGGTGCAGGAACTCAATATCGAGGACCGCGTGAGCCGCGGCCAGTACCAGTTCACGCTGACCTCGCCGGACAGCGCGCTGCTGGCGCGCTGGACCCGCGCGCTGGCTGAACGCCTGGCGCAGGCGCCCAAGCTGGCCGACGTTTCCACCGACCTGCAAGGCGACGGCCGCCAGGCTTACCTGCAGGTCTCGCGCGACGCCGCGGCCCGCCTGGGGGTGACGATGGACGACGTGGCGCAGACCCTCTACAACGCCTTCGGCCAGCGCCAGGTGGCCACCCTGTTCACGCAGTCCAACCAGTACCGGGTGGTGCTGGAAGTGGACCGCAAGCTGGCGCTCAACCCGGACGCGCTGGAACGCATCCATCTGCAATCCGAAGACGGGCAGGCGATTCCGCTGTCGGCGCTGGCCACCGTCAGCGAGCGCGCGGCGCCGCTGGCCGTGAACCACCTGTCGCAATTCCCCGCGGTCAACCTGTCCTTCAACCTGCCCGCGGGCGGCTCGCTGGGCGCGGCCATCGCGGCCATCGAGTCGGCGCGGCAGGAGATCGGCATGCCGGTCAGCGTGGAGCTGCGCTTGCAGGGCGCGGCGGCGGCCTTCCAGGCCTCGCTGTCGAACACGCTGTGGCTGATGCTGGCCGCCGTGGTCACCATGTACTTGGTGCTGGGCATGCTGTATGAAAGCGCCATCCATCCGGTGACCATCCTGTCCACCCTGCCCTCGGCCGCGGTGGGCGCCTTGCTGGCGCTGCTGCTCACCGGGCGTCCGCTGGACCTGATCGCCGTCATCGGCATCATCCTGTTGATCGGGCTGGTGAAGAAGAACGGCATCATGATGGTGGACTTTGCGCTGGAGGCCGAACGCTCTCGCGGCCTGACGCCGCAGGCCGCCATCCGCGAAGCCGCGCTGCTGCGCCTGCGTCCGATTCTGATGACCACGCTGGCCGCGCTGTTCGGCGCGCTGCCGCTGATGCTGGCCACGGGCTCGGGCGCGGAACTGCGCCAGCCGCTGGGCTGGGTCATGGTGGGCGGGCTGCTGGTCAGCCAGGTGCTGACCCTGTTCACCACGCCTGCCGTGTACCTGTTCTTCCATCGCCTGGGCCAGCGCCGCGGCGCCGCGGCCGCCAAACCCGGGATGGAAGGCCCGGCGCCATGATCCGCGCCTTGCTGCACCGCCCGACCGCCTGCATCTTCCTGGCGATCGCGCTGACTTTGCTGGGCGCGGTCGCATGGCGGCTGCTGCCCGTGGCGCCGCTGCCCCAGGTCGACTTTCCCACCATCGAGGTGCGCGCCGAGCTGCCGGGCGCCAGTCCCGAAAGCATGGCCAGCACGGTGGCCGCGCCGCTGGAGCGTGCATTGGGCAGCATCGCCGGCGTCAGCGCCATGACTTCGTCCAGCAACCAGGGCGCGACCCGTGTGCAACTGCAGTTCGACCTGGACCGCGACATCAACGAGGCCGCGCGCGACGTGCAGGCAGCCATCAACGCGGCCCGCGCCGAGCAGCCCGCCGGCATGCCGGGCAATCCCAGCTATCGCAAGGTCAACCCGTCCCAGGCCCCCATCATGGCGCTGGCGCTCAGTTCGCCCACGCGCCCCGCGGGCGAACTCTACGACCTGGGTTCGACCGTGCTGGCGCAGAAGATCTCGCAGATCAACGGCGTGGGCGAAGTGACCATGGGCGGCAGCTCCCTGCCCGCGGTGCGCGTGCAAGTCAATTCCAACGCCTTGGCCCACTACGGCGTGGCGCTGGACGAAGTGCGCCAGGCCATCGCCGACGCCGCGCCCATGCGCCCGCAAGGCCAGCTGGATTCCGCCAGCCAGCGCTGGGAAGTCGGCACGCCCGAGCAGCCCCGCGCCGCGCGCGACTACGAAAGCCTGATCGTGCGCCACCAGGACGGCGCGGTGATCCGGCTGTCGCAGATCGCGCGCGTGAGCGACTCGGTGGAAAACCGCTACAGCAGCGGCTTTCACAACCGCAACCCGGCGGTGGTCCTGACCATCAGCCGCCAGCCGGGTTCGAACATCATCGAAACCATAGGCGCCATCAACCAGGCCCTGCCCGGCCTGCGCGCGCTGATGCCGGCCGACGTGGACCTGACCGTGGCGCTGGACCGCTCGCCGGGTATCAACGCCACCTTGCGCGAAGCGCACATCACGCTGGGGCTGGCCACCGCGCTGGTGATCCTGGTGGTGTGGGCGTTCCTGGGCAATGCGCGGGCGGCGGCCATTCCCAGCGTGGCGATTCCGGTGTGCCTGATCGCCACCTTCGCCGTCATGTACCTGTGGGGCTTTTCGCTGAACAACCTGTCGCTGATGGCGCTGATCGTCGCGGCCGGCCTGGTGGTCGACGACGCCATCGTGGTGCTGGAGAACATCTCGCGCCATATCGAGCGCGGCCTCTCGCCGCGCAAGGCCGCGCTGCGAGGCGTACGCGAAGTGGGCTTCACGCTGGTGGCCATGACCGTGGCGCTGAGCGTGGTCTTCGTGTCCATCCTGTTCATGGGCGGCCTGGTCGAGCGGCTGTTTCGCGAGTTCTCCATCACCCTGGTCGCCGCCACCGTCATTTCGCTGGTGGTCTCGGTGGCCATCATCCCCAGCCTGTGCGCCCGCTGGCTCAAGCCCGCCGGCCCGGCCACGCCCACGGCGAACGCGCGTCCATCGCGCATGCGCGCGATCTTCGAGCGCCTCCATGCCTGGTACGGCAGCACCCTGTGGCGGGTGCTGGGCCATGCCCGCCTGACGCTGTTGCTGCTGGCCGCCGTGGTGGGGCTGAACGTCTACCTGTACGTGCAGGCGCCCAAAGGCTTCCTGCCGGTGCAGGATACCGGCCAACTGGTGGGCTTCGTGCGCGGCGACGATGGCTTCTCGTTCCAGGTCATGCAACCCAAGATCGACCAATACCGCCAACTGGTGCTGAAGCATCCGGCGGTGCAGGACGTCATCGGCTACAACGGCGGCAGCCTGGGCATCAGCAACTCCCTGTTCCTGATCCGCCTGAAGCCCGCCGCCGAACGCAAGGAATCGTCGACCGAGGTCATCAACTGGCTGCGCACCAACGCCCCGGCCGTGCCGGGCGGCATGTTCTTCCTGAACGTGGACCAGGACCTGCGCATGCCCGGCGGCTTTGGCAACTCCGGCGACCATGAACTGGCCATCATGGCCAGCGACGTGCCGGCGCTGCGGCAATGGTCGCGCAAGATCTCCAAGGCCATGCAGGAGATCCCCGAGCTGCGCGACGTCGATGCGGAAGGCGACGGCGCCACCCAGCAGGTCGTGATCGACATAGACCGCGCCGCCGCGCAACGCCTGGGCGTGGACATGGGCACCATCAGCAGCGTGCTCAGCAACTCCTTCAGCCAGCGTCAGGTCGCGACGCTCTACGACGCCATGAACCAGTACCGCGTGGTGCTGGAACTGGACCCGCGCTACACCGAGGACCCCGAGGTGCTGGAACAGGTGCAAGTGGTCGCGGCGGACGGCACCCGCGTGCCGCTGACGGCCTTCGCCACCTATGACTACGGGCTGGTGAACGACCGCGTGTTCCATGACGGCCTGTTCGCCGCCGTGGGGGTGGGCTTTTCGTTGGCCGAAGGCGTGTCGCTACAACAGGCCCTGGCCGCCATCGACAGAACCATGGCCGAGCTGATGGTGCCCTCATCCATCCAGACCCGCCTGGGCGGCGACGCGCGCAACTTCCAGCAAAGCCTGCAGGACCAGCCCTGGCTGATCCTGGCGGTGCTGGTGGCGATCTACCTGGTGCTGGGCATCCTGTACGAAAGCCCCCTGCATCCGCTCACCATCCTGTCGACCTTGCCGTCCGCCGGCGTGGGCGCGCTGCTGGCGCTGCGCCTGGCCGGCATCGAATTCACGCTGATCGCGTTGCTGGGGCTGTTCCTGCTGGTGGGCATCGTCATGAAGAACGCCATCCTGATGATCGACTTCGCCCTCAGCCTGGAACGGCGCGAAGGGCTGACGCCCGAGCAGGCCATCCACCGCGCCGCCATGCTGCGGCTGCGGCCCATCGTCATGACCAACCTGGCGGGGCTGTTGGGCGCCCTGCCCCTGGTGCTGGGCATGGGCGAAGGCTCGGAGCTGCGCCGGCCGCTGGGCATCGCCATCGTCGGCGGCCTGCTCATCAGCCAGTTCTTGACGCTGTACACCACGCCCATCGTGTATCTGGCGCTGGAACGGCTGCGGTTGAAATGGAAGGCTGGCCGGCTGCGGCCTGGCCCCGAGGTCTGAAGCACGGGCCAGCCTGCAGGGTCAGTCCGGGAGTATTCCCGCCGCCTTGATGACCTGCGCCCATTTGCGCTGCTCAGCCCGCTGGAAATCCGCCAGTTCACCCGGCGTGCCGCCCGCCGGAATCGCGCCCAGTTCAGCCAGACGCTGCTTCACTGCTGCGTCGCCCAGGGCCTGGTTGATGGCCAGGGACAACTTTTGCTGCACCGCCTGCGGCGTGCCTGCCGGCGCATACATCGCGAACCAGGACGAGGCTTCGAAATCCGGCGCGCCCAAGGCCTCGGCCATGGTCGGCACCTGCGGATAGTCCGGCAGCCGCTGCGCCGTCGTGACAGCCAGCATGCGCAGTTTGCCGGCCTTCACGAAAGGCGTGCTGGTCAACAACGTATCGAACATGACCTGGACCTGCCCCGCCACCAGATCGGTCACGGCCGGGCTTGAGCCCTTGTAGGGGATGTGGGTCATGGAGGTGCCGGTCTTGTACTTGAAGTACTCCGGCACCAGGTGGGAAGAACCGCCATTCCCTGCCGAACCGTAGTTCACGCGATCAGGGTGGGCTTTCAGGTAGTCCACCAGTTCGCCCACGGTCTGCACCGGCATCTGTTGCGGGTTGATCACGACTGCGATGGGCACCGTAAGGACCAGCGCCAGGGGCGTAAAGTCCTTGTTCGCATCGTAGGGTATGTCGGGATAGAGCCCCGGATTGATCGCCATGGTGCCGATGCTGGCCATCATCAGCGTGTATCCGTCCGGCTTGCTGCGGGCGACATCGCCGGCGCCGATGAAGCCATGCGCGCCAGCCTTGTTCTCGATGACGAAAGGCGTGCCCAAGCGGTCGGAGAGCGCCTTGCCGACCACGCGCGCGGCGATATCGGTCGGACCGCCTGCGGGAAACGGTACGACCAGCCGGATGGAACGTTCGGGCCACTGCGCCCCGGTATTGCCCAGGGCGGGCTGCGCCACGGCAGCGCAGGCAAGCGCGGCGATTCCTAAAAGATGCTTCACGGATTTGTCTCCTGGTATGTTCTGCGGCGCGCGTCAGGCGGCCGTCTGGATGCCGGCTTCGCGTATCAGGCGCGCCCACTTCTTCTGTTCTTCCTGGATGTAGCGCTGCGCCACCTCTGGAGATCCGCCCATGGCCGTGCTGCCCTCGGCGGTGAACATGGCCACGGTGGCCGGATCCGCCAGCACCTTTTCCACCACCGCATTGACGGCCCGCACGACCTCGGGCGGCGTGCCCGCCGGCGCCACCAGGGCCTTCCAGTCCAGCGCCTCGAATCCCTCGTAGCCGGACTCGGCCACGGTGGGCACATCGGGCAGGATCGCCAGCCGCGCGCGCGAGCTGACGGCCAAGGACCGCAACACCTTGCCCTTGAGCATTTCCTGGGCGGCCTGCGGCGTGGCGAACATGTAGTCCGTACTGCCGCCCAGCAAATCGTTGAGCGCCGGCGCCGCGCCGCGATATGGCACGTTCAGCACCTGGAACTTGCCCTGATAGGCGAGCAGTTCGCCCGCCAGATGGCCTACCGTGCCGGAACCCGCCAGGGCCTGCTTGATGGAGCCAGGCTCGGCCCGCGCATCCTTGATCAGGTCGGCCAAGGTCTGCCAGCGCGCGTTGGCCTTGACCACCAGCACCACCGGCAGCGACGCGATCAGGGAGACCGCCGCGAAGTCTTTTTCCGCGTCGAAGGGAATCTGCGGCATCAGGGCGGGATTGATGGCCAGGTTGGCGGTCTGGCCCAGGCCCAGCATGTAGCCATCCGGCTTGGCCTTGGCGACGAAGTCCATGCCGATGTTGCCGCCCGCGCCGGGACGGTTTTCCACCACCACCGACCAGCCTGCCATGGCAGTGACCTTGGCCGCGATGGCGCGCGCCACGGAGTCCGTGCCTCCGCCCGGCGTATAGGGAACGATGAGGCGCACCGGCCGCCCGTTCGGGTAGGCGGCCGCAGTCTGGGCGCGCAGCGGCAAGGCCGCGGCGCACATCGCGGCGCCCAGGAAAGCGCGGCGGGATAGCGTGATCATGGTTAGTCTCCTTGTGTGATTTGCCTTGCTTTCAAGGCCGCGATTTCGTCGTCGCGATAGCCGACGCCGCGCAGCAGCGCGTCGGTGTGTTCGCCCACCGCAGGCGGCTGCAGGCGTATTCCGGGCTGGGCGCCGCCCAGCGTGAAGGGCGCCAGCGGCGCCAGGGACTCGCGCCCGTCCTCCAGGGTGATGGGCGCGAGGCCGCCGGTAGCCGCCAGATGCGGATCGTCGAACAGTTGCTCAGGCCGCGTGATCGGCGCGAAGGGCAAACCTTCGCGCTCGAATACCGCCGCCAACTCGGCCGCGCTGCGGTCCGCCAGGTGCGAACGCAGCTGCGGCATCAGCCAGTCGCGCGCCTGCACGCGGTCGTTGTTGCTGGCCAGGCGCGGATCGGCCAGCAGCTCCGCCAGGCCGAAGGCGCGGCAGAAGATGCCCCATTGCTTGTCGCTGACCACGGCCAGGAAGATCTGTTCGCCGTCCTTGACGGTAAACACGTCGTAGATGGCCCAGGCCGAGATGCGGCTGGGCATGGGCGCGGCCGCGCGCCCGGTGACGGCGTACTGCATCATGTGCTGGCCGACCAGGAAGACGTTGTTCTCGAACAGCGAGGCCTGCACTTCGGTGCCCTCTCCCGTCTGCTCGCGCTGCGCGAGGGCCGCCATGGCGCCAATGGCGCCGAACATGCCGCCCATGATGTCGTTGACGCTGGCGCCCGCGCGCAGGGGATCGCCAGGACGCCCGGTCATGTAGGCCAGGCCGCCCATCATCTGCACGACTTCATCCAGCGCGGTGCGGTGTTCGTAGGGTCCGGGCAGGAAGCCCTTGTGGCTGACATAGATGAGGCGGGGATTGCGTTGCTTGAGGGTGGCGTAGTCCAGGCCCAGCTTCTGCATGACGCCGGCCTTGAAGTTCTCGCTCACGATGTCGGCCGAGTCGATCAGGCGCAACGCGGCCTCTATGCCCTCGGGCTGCTTCAGGTCCAGGGCGATGCTCTTCTTGTTGCGGTTGAACATCGGGAAGAAGCCCGCCCCCGACCCCAGCAAGCGGCGCGTGCTGTCGCCGCCCACCGGTTCAACCTTGATGACCTCGGCGCCCAGGTCGGCCAACAGCATGCCGCAGGTGGGGCCCATGACCATGTGGGTGAATTCGACGACGCGGATGTGCTCGTAAGGAAGGCGCGGACTGGACATGTGCGTGGATCTTCTGCAAGTGTGGGCGGCTGCCGCAGGACCGGCGCGGCCGCATGTTTCTGATGTCGGGATCCCCGGCGCTCAAGCCTGGCCGAATCCCTTGGGCAATCCCGCGTCCGGCGTCATGCCGTAGAGGGGCTCTCCCGGAAGTCCGGCGGCAAGCGGCGCGCGCGCGGCAACGATGCCTTCCAGATCGATGCCGGTGCGCACGCCCATGGCCTCGAACATGAAGACCAGGTCTTCGGTCACGACGTTGCCGGACGCGCCCGGCGCATAGGGGCAGCCGCCCAGGCCGCCCAGCGAACTGTCGAAGGTGCGCACGCCTTCCTCCCAGGCAGCCAGGCAGTTGGCCAGGCCCAGGCCGCGCGTGTTGTGCATGTGGGCGGCGCCCGCCTTATCGCCGATTTCTGCGCGCAGGCGGCGGAACAGCCGGCGCACTTGCGCGGGATTGGCATAGCCCACGGTGTCCGACAGCCCCGATTCGTCAGCGCCCGCGGCCACGCACAGCGCCGCCAGGCGGATGACCTCGTCTTCGGGCACCGCGCCTTGCAAGGTGCAGCCGAAGGCCGTTGAAATGCCGGCCTCCAGCTTGACCGCGGGAGCCAGCTCGTCGCGCAGCCTCGCGATCGCCCGAACCTCCTCCACCATTTCTTCTGGCGTCTTGCGCACATTGGCCAGCGAATGCTCGCGGCTGGCGGAGACCGGCATCGTCAGCTTGTGGACGCCTGCCTTCAGCGCCGCCTCTGCGCCACGCAGGTTGGGCACCAGCGCCATGACGGTAAGCGCCGGATGGCGCGCCGCATGCCGCACCACCTCGGCAGCGTCCGCCATCTGCGGCAGCAGGCGCGCCGGCACGAAGGAAGCCACTTCGATTTCACGCACGCCGGCCGCGACCAGCGCATCGATCCAGCGCAGCTTGTCGGCGGTGGGCATGGTCGCCTTGACCGACTGCAAGCCATCGCGCGGGCCCACTTCGCTGATCAAGACGTCGGGGTTCCGGTCGCTGGGATGGGCCATGGCTTGATGTCTCCGAAAATTCTATCTTATAGAACGTTGTTTCTTTAGATAGAATTATGGAATTCACCCGCCGCAACTGTCAAGCGCCGGCTCGCCCGGGAAAACCACGAGCCGCGCGCCAGGCAGCGCCTACAATGCCGTCACTCGTTCTAAAGGATGGAATATGGCCCAGCCCTGGAATCAACCCTGCGGAGCCGCGCATGCCCCGTAAAGCCGCCACGGAATCCCTGGCCGATAGCGATGCCGCCCAGGGCGGCGTGGCCGCGGTGGACCGCGCGCTCAGCCTGATGTCGGTTTACGCGCCGGGTGACAAGGCCCTGTCACTGGGAGAACTGGCCGAGCGTACGCGCCTGTACAAGAGCACGGTCCTGCGACTGCTGGCGTCGCTGGAGCATGCCGGATGGATCCAGCGCCTGGACGACGGCCGCTATGCCCTGGGTGGAGAAATCGCCCGTCTCCACGGTCTCTACGCCGCCTCGTTTTCGTTGGAAGAGGTGGTCATGCCGGTGTTGCGCGACCTGGTCGCCGCGACCGGCGAAAGCGCGGCCTATCACGTGCGCCAGGGCGATGCGCGCCTGTGCCTTTACCGCGTGGATTCGCCGCATCCGGTGCGCGACCACATCCGTGCGGGCGATTTGCTGCCGCTGGACCGCGGCAGCGGCGGGCGCGTCCTGACGGCCTACGACCCCGTGTTGGGGCGGGCGCCGGGACCGGATCAGGAACTGCATGCGCGCATCCGCGCCGACGGCTATTTCGCGGCCATGGGCGACCGCCTGGCGGAAGTGGCGGGCATTTCCGCCCCAGTCTTTCTGCTCAATGGCGAGATCGCAGCGGCGGTGACGCTGACCGCCCCCGTCCATCGTTATGTTGCCGCCCATCTGGCAGCGGTGCAGGAGGCGGCGCGGCGCCTGACCGGAAAAGTGGGCTAGCGGACGCGAAGGCCGCGAATACCGCCGGGCAGTGTAAAAAAACCGGTCCTTCCGCACGATGGACAAGCCCGAACCAGCGGATAAACAATGCATTTCCCTCCACGGCCGGAGTCCCTCCATGGCACCCGAAGCCCTGCAACTGCGGATCGACCACTTGACGGAGCTGGACCGGCGTGAACTTGCCAAATTGATGGGGGCCGATGCCGTGCGTTTCGTGGAGACGCGGCCGGCGGATGGACGCCTGGGCGAACTCGATACGCTCACCGCCATCGTCAGCATTTCGCTGGCCACCATCAACGCCGCCGGCGTCGTGCTGGCCATCTGGCTGGCCAAGGGCGGAAGGAAGGTGACGCTGCGCGACCACCTTGTGATCGAGACTGCCGAAGGCAACCGCCTGGTACGCAAGTTGGAACTGACCGGCCGATCCGAGGACGAAATCAAGGCAGAGGTCCTCAAGGAACTCCAGGCCGCATTTTCCAACGTGTCTACGCCCGCCAAGGAGCAATGAATGCGGCCGGCCGCCGGCCAGATGGACCCGGACACCAACACGGTGTTCGTCTGCGACAGCCCGGTGCGCGAGTACGTGAAATGGGCCATGCATGGCAAGCTGCCGCGCGCGCTCCTGCCCACGGTCCTGCATGAACTGACGCACCATTGGTGCCTGTCTGGTTGCGTCGGCCGCGCGCTGGCCGAACTCAGCCTGGAGTCGCAAGAACATCTGGCGGCCTCTCCCCTGTTTCCGCTCTATGCCGATGACATCGTGCTGGCGCAGTGGGACACGGTGGAGTTCGCGCGCGCGCTGCTGGAGCCGCTGCTGGAAGGCATGGCCATGTTCGCGCAGTTCGACGTCTATCCCGGGCCCTCTCCGGTCCTGTCCGGCACGCTGGCCATGCTGGGACGTCTGTTTCCCCCTGAAGAAGACGAGACGGCGGCGGACGTCATCGACGCGCTGCGCCACCGGCTGATCGAATACCGCCTGTCCGACCAAGCCCTGCGCAGCAAGAGCGGATTGCTGGTGCAGGCCATGAGCAGCCGCAACGGCGGCTATCTGCTGGGTTATCTCAGCGTGAAGAACCTGTGGATGCAGGCGCGCAAGGCCTCCCCCCGCCTGGCCGACGCCGACCTGTTTCTGCTGTACCTGCGCAATCTGGTCTTCGACGACGCGGGATTCGTGGACAAGCTGCTCGACGCCGGCGCGCAGGCGCTGCACGGCACGCAAGCCTTCGACGGCCTTGCCAGCCATCTGAACGAGCGCCTCAAGCTGTTGTCGGCGCCGGATCTGGAGCAGCGCGTAGCGGAAATGGAGGAAGCGCTGGAGAAGTACTCCGACCTGGAGGGCCACGGCCGCTGCATCTACCTGGACGATCAGTTGGTCGAGGACGTCAACTGGCGCCTTTACCAGCGTTTGCGCGCCATCGCACCCGGCTTGAAGGATCTGAAGGGGCCCGACCTCAAAGGCATGACGCGGGCGGAAAAACTACATGCGATCCGCGAGTTCGGCGCGGCGCTGGACCGGGCGGCAACGGGTATCGACAAGGTGGATCCGGCTGACCTGCAGCGCCTGCTCAGGATCTGGGCGCACCTGTTGCACCGCGCCATCGTGTGCTTGCGGGTAGATCAGGTGGAATGCGAAACAGGCGCGGACGGCAGATGCACGGTCTATGCGAACGGCGATCCCGTCTTCTCCGCAACCGCCCGGCCCAAGCGCAAACCCGACGGCCGCAACCCGGCCTCGTTGGCGCTCTACTACCTGCCCGACGAGTACGAGATCGCGCTGGTGTGCGTGGACGACAAGGGCGCCCTGTTCGCGCTCTTCGGGGACCGCGTTTCCGCCACGCAACAGGAAACGCTCACGCAGGCGATCCGCATCGTCCTCGGCGACCACGACCGGCGGGAAATCCTGGGCTCCTATCTGCGCATGCACGCCGGCTTGCGCGACGAACCGCTGCTGCGGCCGGGCGCGGTCGCGCGCCTGGCCGAACACTTCTACTTCAACCATGCGATGCGCTTCGTGGTCGACGCCCATCTGGACGCCTGCCTGAAAACGTTGCGCACCGACGGACTCTGGCAGATCCTGGACGAAGAAGGAAGCCATGTGAACGCAATGGCGGCCTTGGGACTGATCCAGTCCTGGACCTCGGACGAGACCTGCATTCGGGCCTTGCTGCAGCATCGGGAAATGGACTTCGATGAAGTCACCGCGCGACTCTCCCAGGCCCAGGCCGCCCACGGACTGCCCTTGATCCATGAGGGCAAGCGCAGGGTCTTTCTCTGACGCAAGCCGCCCACGCCAATCAGGGCAGCTGCCCGCCCGGCAGCACCAGCTTCTCCAGATAATCCAGATCCTCGCGCACCAGCCGCAAGGACTCGCTTACGTCCGGCGACCTCGGACGCCGGGAGGCGTCGCGCAGCAATGACTGCACCGCCATGTCGGCCATGATGGCCGCGACTTCGGCGCGGCTCAGGCGGCCGTCGGGCTTGTACCACCACGCCGACCAGTTGCACATGCCGATGAGGCTGAAGGCGGCGACGTGCGGATCGACCATGCGGAATTGGCCGTCGCGGATGCCGTTTTCGATGACGCGGCTGAAGTTCTCCAGCACGTTGCGGCGCGACGCCTGCACCGCGGCGCGCTGCTTGGGCGTCATGTCGGCCTCGGTCCGGTCGGCCACGCGGAACTCGGCGGTGCGCGACAGGATCAGGTCGGCATGCCGCGTGACCAGCGCGCGCAGCGCCTCGACTGGATCCAGGTCCTCGCGGGTGGCGGTCTCGCCGGCCATTTTCTTGGCCGCGCTCAGCACGTCCTCGGTCAACGAGCGCAGGATCTCGTCCTTGCTCTTGAAGTAGTAGTAGACCGCGGTGCGGCTCAGGCCCAGGGATTCGGCGATGTCCTGGATGCTGGTGCCGCCGCTGCCGCGCTTGATGAATAGCGTGGCGGCGGCGTCGAGTATGGCGGTGCGCAGCGCTTCGCCCTTCAGCGCTCCCTTGGTGCTTGCGTCGTTCACGTTGCGATGTTCCTCGAATGGACCGTTCGGGACGGCCCCGTCCCGAAATTATGGCATGCGCGTTTACGTCCCCAACCCGCGCCCGCCGGCGTTCTCCCGCGGCTGAGTCCCTAATTTTTGACGCTACTGTCAGTTTTTTAAATTTAATTGACACTAAAGTCAAATATTCGTCTAATACGTCAAACCGAGGTCTCAGGACCATCGCCACAGGAGACGAATGTGACTACCGCCGCCCCCTCCAGCCAGATCACCGCCGGCTTTCTCAACACCGATTGGAATCCGCGCGACCTGCCCGCCGGCGCCTCGACCCGCAACGTCGTGCTGCGCACCGCGGACGGCGCCGCCACCTCCGGATCGCTGTACCAGCCGGCCGGCCCCCGTCCCGACACCGTGGTCTGCGTGATGCATCCGCGCGAGTTCATGGCCTGCCACTACCTGATCCCCGACATCGTCGGCGCCGGTCTTGCGGCGTGGTCGCAAGGCGCGCGCTCGGTCGGCAACGATCTCAGGCTGGAACACGAACAGGCGCTGCAGGACGTGGCCGCCGGCCTGCGCTTCCTGCGCGAGCAGGGTTTCAAGAAGATCGTGCTGCTGGGCAATTCCGGCGGCGCCGGCCTGTACGCGTTCTATGCGCAGCAGGCCGGCCTGCCCGCCGGCGAGCGCGTCGCCCGCACCCCGGGCGGCAAGCCCAGCGGGCTGGATGAACTGGACATGCCCGAGGTGCATGGCCTGGTGCTGGTGGGTCCGCATCCGGGCCAGGGTCCGCTGCTGCTGAATTGCATCGACCCCTCTGTCGCCGACGAGAACGACGCGCTATCGGCGGCGCCGGACCTGGATCCGCTGGCGCCCGAGAACGGCTACCGGCCCAAGGGCCAGGCGCGCTATGCGCCGGAGTTCGTCGCCCGCTACCGCCAGGCGCAGCGCGACCGCGTGGCGCGCCTGGACGCGCAGGCGCGGCAGATGATCGCCGACCGCCTGGCGGCCCGCGCCGACCTCAAGAGCGGCGCCGACACATCCGCCGCACGCCGCCGCCAGGCCGCGCACACGCCGGTGCTGGTGGTCTGGCGCACCGACGCCGACCTGCGCTGCCTGGACCTCAGCCTGGATCCTTCCGACCGCCACCCGGGCTCGCTGTGGGGCAAGGATCCCTACGCGTCGAACTATGGCGCCGTCGGCTTCGCCCGCTTCTGCACGCCCGAGAGCTGGCTGTCGACCTGGTCCGGCCTGTCTTCCAACGCCAGCATGGCGCGCACCGCCGGCGGCATCAATCAGCCCACCCTGATCGTCGAATACACCGGCGACCAGGCCTGTTTCCCTTCCGACGTGCGCGCCATCCACGACGCCATCCCCGCGCCGGACAAGACCCACCTGCGCATCCGCGGCGACCACCACGGCCGCGCGCTGGTCGAAGGCGAAGAACCCGGGCGCTACGCGGCCGGCCGCGAACTGGCCGCCTGGCTGCGCCAACGTTTCCTGTAATCCGAATGCCGACGGAGCAAGTCATGACCGCAACTCCCAAGCCCCCCGCCCCCCTGCGCCTGCACGGCGTGGACCATACGGCGCGGCCCACCTGGCGCCTGCGCCAAACGGTCGCCTTCTACCGCGACATCCTCGGCCTGCCGCTGGTGCATGTGATCTCGGCGCGCGGCTGGGGTCCCGCCACGCACCCGGACTTCCTGCATTTCTTCTTCGACAGCGGCCAGGGCAGCACCATCGCGTTCTTCTATTACCTGGGCTCGGACGAACCCGAAGCGCTGCGCGGACGCAGCCGCATGCGGCCGCTGCCCGAAGACCATGTGTTCGACGCCACGCATACCGCCTGGCTGGTGGAAAGCGAGGACGAGCTCAAGGCCTGGAAGCAGAAGCTGCAGGATGCCGGGCTGGAAGTCTCGGTCGAAACCCGCCATGAAGTGATCGAATCCATCTACGTACGCGATCCCAACGGCTATTTCATCGAATTCACACGCAAGCTGCGGCCCCTGGGCGAAGTCGACGCGATCGACGCCGCCTTGACGCTGCAGGCGGCCATGCAGGCCGAAGCCGATGCGGAATCGGCTGGCGGACGCATCCGGCACATCGACGACGTCTGGGCGCGCAAGGCGGCGCTGCTGCAAGACAGGCTGGAGCTGGCCGATGGCGGCGCCGAGCCGCCCGTGCGGATCTTCGTGCCGCGCGTCGAGGAGTTTTCGTCCCTGGTCGAGGACGCCTCGGGACGCGAAAACTGCACCGTGGTGCCGGGCGAGCATTTCGACTGCATCGTTTCCGACGGCCCGCTGGAGTTCCAGCGCAAGGCCCTGGGGCTCAAGCCCGCCGTCTGGTATGGCTTGTTCACCGGCGGCGTCAGCGGCACGATCGACGTATTGGATCGGGACCGCGTCCGGATCTCGGCCGCGCGCCACTGAGACACGGGCCAGGAGGAGACCATCATGCGAGATATACGCCACCCCATAGAGGGCGTGATCTACCACCACCCCGAGCGCGCCCGCCAGTATTTCGCCAGCGGCGCCTGGGAGCATTCGACCGTGGGCGCGGCGCTGCACGCCACGGCCCGGCGCTGCCCCGAACGCACCGCGCTGATCATCGACGAAGGCAGCCTGAGCTTTCGCGAACTGGACGAACAGACCGACCGGCTGGCCGCCGCCTTGCTGAAGCTGGGCCTGGCGCCCGCGGACCGCGCCATCTTCCAGATGGGCACCACGCTGGAAACCGCGCTGGCCTTGCTGGCCTGCTACAAGGCAGGGATCGTCCCGGTCTGTTCGTTGCCGCAGCACCGCGAACTGGAGATCGGCCAGCTCTCGCGCCAGACCCGCGCCCGCGGCTATTTCGTGCAGGCCGACTTCGGCAAGTTCGATCTGCCGGCCTTTGCCGCCGGCATGCTGGCCGCCAGCGACACGCTGGAACACCTGGTCGTGGCGCGCGGCGACTCGCCGCATGGCGAGTCCCTGCATGCCCTGCTCGATGCGATGCCGCTGGCCGAGGCCCGCCTCATCCTGGCGGACCAGGGACCCGGCTGCGAGGACGTGCTGAGCTTCCAGCTGTCGGGCGGCACGACCGGCATGCCCAAGATCATCCCGCGCTTCCACGCCGAGTATCTGGGCCATTCGCTGGCCTGCGCCCGGCGCTACAAGATGCAGGACGACGACCGCATCATCTGGGCGCTGCCCCTGCTGCACAACGCGGCCCAGGTCTATGTGCTGATCCCCGTCATCGCCATGGGCGTGTCCGCGGTGCTGATGCCGCGGGTCGACGTGCCGCGCATGCTGGAGCTGATCGAACGCCACCGCGTCACCCGCGCCATGTCCATCGGGCCGATAGCGCCGCAGATCATGGCCTTTCCCGACCTGGCGAACTACGACCTGTCCTCCTTGCGCCTGTTCATCACCATGAGCGCCGCGGACCGCCTCGAAGCGCATCTGAACGTGCCCTGCTCCAACCTGTTCGGTATCACGGAAGGATTGCTGCTGGGCTCGCCCGCCGACGCGTCCGAGTACGAGCGGCACCATACGCAAGGCCGCTCGGGCTGCCCCGAGGACGACATCCGCCTGCTGGCGCCCGGCACCGAGGAACCAGTGGCCGAAGGCCAGATGGGCGAACTCTGCTTCCGCGGCCCCGCCACGCTGCCCGGATTCTTCGATGCCCCGGCGGCGAACGCCTCGGCCTATACCTCGGACGGCTATTACCGCACCGGCGACATGATGACGGCGCGCGTGGTCGATGGCGCAACCTGCTACGCCTTCGAAGGCCGCCTGCGCGACAACATCAACCGCGGCGGCGAGAAGATCGGCTGCGAGGAAGTCGAGGCGCTGGTCGGCGCGCATCCCGCGATTTCCGAAGCGCGCCTGGTGGCCATGCCCGACCCCTTCTACGGGGAGAAAGGCTGCATCTTCATCATCGTCCGGCCTGGCCACGCGGCGCCCAGCCTGACGGAACTGGCGGACTTCCTCACGGGCCAGGGGCTCGCCAAATACAAATGCCCCGAACGCATCGAGCAGATCGAAGCCTTCCCCGTCACCAAGGTCGGCAAGCTCGACAAGGCCGCCCTGCGCCATAGCGTCGCGGAAATGCTCAATCAGGAAGCCGCAAAGGCCCGGGAGAACGGCAATGACCAGCACTGAATACGTCTTGAGCGAAACGCCTTTCATCGTGCGCCGCCGCGTCAAATGGGGCGACTGCGATCCCGCCGGCGTGGTCTACACCGTCACTTTTGGCGAATACGTGCTGTCAGCGGCCGAACTGTTCTACGGCCACCTGTTCAACGGCACGCCGCAGCGCATCAAGGATGAGCACGGCTTCGGCACGCCGACGCGCGCGCTGTCCTTCGACTTCCAGGCCTCGCTGTGGCCCGACGAGGAATTCGACATGTGCGTCAGGGTCGAGGAAATCCGCACCCGCACCTACACCCTGCACGTGGCCGGCAGCGTGCGCGGCCAGCCGGCGTTCGACGCCAGGCTGACCCCGATCTGCGTGGCGCGCGGCGAACGGCGCGGCATCGAAGTGCCCGCCGCGCTGCGCGGCGCGCTGCAGTCATATCAGCAAGCCTGCGCGCAGGCCGAAGCAAACAGGAGTGAAGCCAAATGAAGATCGCCGTCATCGGAGCCGGCCCCGCCGGCCTGTACTTTTCGCTGCTCGCCAAGAAGCATGCGCCGCAGCATGAAATCACCGTGTACGAACGGAACCCGCGCGGCGCCACCTACGGCTGGGGCGTGGTGTTCTCGGACATCGGCCTGTCCTTCCTGCGCGAAGCCGACCCGGAATTCTTCAAGGCCTTCGTCGCGCACCACGAACGCTGCGACTACATGGAAATCATCCATCAGGGCGCCCGCGTCCAGGTCCAGGGCAACCATTTCTCGCGCACGGCCCGCATCGACATGCTGGAAGTCCTGGAGCGCGCCTGCCTGGAAGCGGGCGTCAAGATCCTGCACGAACAGCGGATCGACGACGTGGAGCGGCTGGCCGCGGAAGTGGACATGGTGGTGGCCGCCGACGGCAGCAACAGCGCCGTGCGCAAGCAGTACGCCGAACACTTCCGGCCGAGCTTCGAACGCCGCCGCAACAAGTTCGCCTGGTACGGCACGCGCCAGCGCTTTCATCCGGTGTCGCTGATCTTCCGCGAAACGGACCACGGCATCTTCATCGCGCACAGCTACCAGTACAGCAAGGACCTCAGCACCTTCCTGGTGGAAGTGGACCCGGACACCTGGCAACGCGCCGGCCTGGACGCGGCCAGCGAGGACGCAAGCCGCCGCTATTGCGCAGAAGTTTTCCGCGCCGACCTGGGCGCCAACGAACTGCTGGGCAACCGTTCGCTCTGGTTCGAGGCCAACATCGTGCGCAATGAGCGCTGGTCGCACCGCAACATCGTCCTGCTTGGCGACGCGTTGCGCACCGTGCATTTCTCGCTCGGCTCCGGCACCCGCATGGCGATGCAGGACGCGATCGCGCTGCATCAAGGCCTCACGCAGCATCCCGACGACACGCAGGCCGCGTTCACGCACTTCGAGGCGCAGCGCCGCCCGGCTTCGTCCAACTTCCAGAGCGCCGCCGCGCGCAGCCTGGACTGGTACGAGAACGTGGCCGACAAGATGCACCTGGACCCGGTGTCCTTCGCCTACGACTACATGCGCCGCACGGGCCAGGTCAGCCACGACGACCTGCGCCAGCGCGATCCGGGCTTCGCCGCGGCCCACGAGGCGCTGCACCCGGAGGCGGCGGCCGTGTCCTGAGCGGCGCACTGTTTTGTTGTGAGTACCCGGCCGCGGCGCACCCGCGCTTGCGGCCTCAACGATAAGCGGCGCGGGGAAGCGCCGCAAAAACCATCCATGGAAAGTGGAGGAGACATGAAAAATACTCTTTGGTGCCTGGCGCTGACTGGCGCCCTGGCCTGCGCCTCGGCACAGGCCCAATCCGACAAGTACCCCGAACGGCCGGTGCGCATCGTGCTGCCCTATTCGGTGGGCAGCGGCCCCGACGCCGTCGCCCGCATGCTGGGCGAACAGCTCACGGCGGCCTGGAAGCAGCCGCTCATCGTCGAGAACAAGCCTGGCGCCAACGGCTGGCTGGCGATCGGCGAGGTCAAGCGCGCCACGCCCGACGGCTACTCGCTGGCGGTGGTGGACAACACCCACATGACGCTGCAACCACAGCTCTACCGCAGCCTGCCCTTCGATCCGGTCAAGGATTTCGTCCCGGTGGCGCCGATCTACACCACGCATTTCTTCATGGTGGTGTCGGCCTCGTCCCCCTGGAACAACGTCACCGACCTGATCGCGGCGGCCAAGGCCCAGCCCGGCAAGCTGACCTACGGCACCTGGGGCATGGGCAGCGTGGCGCACGTGGGCACCTCCATGTTCCAGACCGCCACGCAGACCAGCATGACGCACGTGCCCTTCAAGGACCTGGCCCAGCTCTACACGGCGGTGGCCAATGGCGAGGTCGATTGGGCTTTCGGCACGGCGGCCACGGTGCAGAACCTGTACCAGGCCAAGCGCGTCAAGCTGCTGGCGCTGGCGGCGCCGTCCCGCCTGGGTTCCTACGCGGACGTGCCCACGGTCAGCGAGGCCGGCGGCCCCAAGGACTTCGAGTTGAAGACCTGGGTCGCGGCCTTCGCGCCCAAGGGCACGCCGGATGCCGTGGTCAAGCGCATCAACGCCGCCATCGCCCAGGCCGTGGTCACGCCCGCCGTGCGCAAACGCTTCGAAACCTATGGCTTCGACGCCTGGCCGCAGGACGCCGCCGCGCTGGCCCAGGCCCGCGACGCCGATTCGGCGCGCTTTGCGGCAGTGGTCAAAGAGGCCAATATCTCGCTGGACTGAGGCACCGTCCCGGGGCTGCCCGCGGCGGCCCCGCTACCCTTCCGGCGCCTTGGGAGTGGCCGTCAGCCGCTGCGCCATGAACTCCAGGAATTCGCGCGCCAGCGCCGGCAAGGTCCGGCCCTGCAAGGTCAGGACCTGGATGCTCCGCTGCCGCATTTCCGGATTGCTGAACGGCACCGCCGCCAAGCCCTCGCCGTCGCGCTGTCCCAGCATCGTCAGGTAGCCCGACAGCGCCACGATGTCGCTGCCCGGCAGCATGGGCAGGAAGGCCGCGGAATGATTGGACACATAGGCCGGCTCGATATGCAGCCCGGCATTGGCGCAGGCCGCGTCGAACAGCTGCCGCACGGTGGTGCCATGGTCGCCCAGCGACAGCGGCACCTTGGTCAGGTCGCGCACGCTCAGGCTGCGGCGGCTGGCCAGCGGATGGTTGCGGCACATGACCGCATAGACCGGCGCGCGCACCAGCAATTCGGTCTTGAGCCGGTCGTCCTGCGCGGTGGTGTAGCGCAGCGCCAGCTGCGACAGGCCTTCCAGGATCTGGCGGCTGACCTCCTCGGGGCGCTCCACATGCAGATGGAAGCGGGCCTCGGGCCGCACCCGCTTGAACTCGGCCATGCACATGGGCAGGAATCGGTGGGCGAAACCCTCGGTGCAGGCCAGGCGTATGGTCACGTCGCCCAGGTGGCTGCGCTGGCGGATCTCGGTGGTGACGCGCTCGGCTTCCAGCGCGGCGGCATTGGCGTACGCCGCCAGTTGGCGGCCGGCCTCGCTCAGTTCCATGCCGCGCGCCTGCCGCTCGAACAGCGCGATGCCCAGCCCGTCCTCCAGCTTGGCGATCTGCCTGCTGACGGCCGAGGCCGCCACGTGCTGCGCCGCCGCGGCGCCCGCGATGGAGCCGCAGCGCGCGACCTCCAGGAAGTACCTCAAGCCCAGCGAAATCATGACGGCCCCTCTTACCCATGCCTTTATGGCAACGAAAGAATGCTAATTATCTAATTGTGGCATGTTATGAAGCGTAATAACTTTGTGCCTCCCTCAGCATCCCAGCCGCCCAAGTGACACGCGAACAAGCCCTGCTCCAAGCCGTTCAAGCCTACGACAATGGCGACCTGCATGCCGCGCTGGCCCGTCGCGTCGCCTACGCGACGGAAAGCGAAGTGCCCGACCAGGCGCCGGCCCAGCATGCCTACCTCAATGAAGAACTGCTGCCCTTGCTCAAGGAGCTGGGCTTCGCCTGCGAGGTGCATCCCAATCCCTCGGGCGCCGACCTGCCCATCCTGGTGGCGCGGCGCATCGAGCAGGCCGGCCTGCCCACGGTGCTGATGTACGGCCATGGCGACGTGGTGCGCGGCAATGCCGCCCGTTGGGAAGCCGGCCGCGATCCCTGGCGCCTGCAGGTCGAGGGTGACCGCTGGTACGGGCGCGGCACCGCCGACAACAAGGGCCAGCACAGCATCAACCTGGAAGCCTTGCGCCAGGTCATCGCCGCGCGCGGCGGCGCGCTGGGCTTCAACGCGATCTGGCTGATCGAAACCGGCGAGGAAGCGGGTTCGCCCGGACTGGCCGCCTTCTGCGAGGCGCAGCGCGAGGCCCTGGCGGCGGACGTGTTCATCGCCAGCGACGGCCCGCGCCTGAGCGCCCGGCGTCCCACCCTGTTCATGGGCTCGCGCGGCGCGGTGAACTTCGAATTGAAGCTGCGTGCGCGCGAACGCGGCTATCACTCGGGCAACTGGGGCGGCCTGCTGGCCAACCCCGCCATCGTGTTGGCGCATGCCATCGCCACGCTGGTGGACGCGCGCGGCCGCATCACCGTGCCCGGCCTGCGTCCGCCCCCCATCCCGGACGCGGTGGCCGAGGCGCTGGCCGACCTGGAAGTCGGCGGCGGCGAGGACGACCCCGACATCAACGCCTGGTGGGGCGAACCCGGGCTGAGCGCGCCCGAAAAAGTGTTCGGCTGGAACAGCCTGGACGTCCTGACCTTTGGCGCCGGCGATCCGGCCAAGCCGGTCAACGCCATCCCGCCCGAAGCCGTGGCCTGGTGCCAGCTGCGATTCGTGGTGGGCACGGACTGGCGGGCGCTGGAAACGCATGTAAAGGAGCATCTGCGCGCGGCGGGCTTCGAGGACGTGCAAGTGCGCATCGGCATGCAGGCCGGCGCCACCCGCCTGTCGCCCGACAATCCCTGGGTGCGTTGGGCCGCGGCCTCGCTGGAACGCAGCACCGGCAAGCGGCCGGCGCTGTTGCCGAACCTGGGCGGTTCCCTGCCCAACGACATCTTCGCCGACCAGCTGGGCCTGCCCACCTTGTGGGTGCCGCATTCCTATCCCGCCTGCGCCCAGCACGCACCCAACGAACACCTGCTGGGCAGCGTCGCCCGCGAGGGGTTGGCCATCATGGCCGGCCTGTTCTGGGACCTGGGCGACCAGGGCAGCGCCCTGCGCCTGGCGGCCGCAACTCCGTCTTCCAACACCAAGTGACCGGGATCTCCGACATGAACGTCAAACTCCGCGCCGCCTTCGTAGCCGCAAGCCTTGCCGCCGCCGCGCATGCGGGCGGCGCCCATGCCGCCTATCCCGAACAGGCGATCAAGATCGTCGTGCCCTTCACGCCGGGCGGCGCGACAGACGCCGTGGCGCGGCTGCTGGCCAACAAGCTGTCCGGCAAGTTCGGCCAGCCGGTCATCGTGGAAAACCGCCCGGGCGCATCCACCGTGATCGGCGCGGAAGCGGCGGCGCGCGCGCAGCCTGACGGCTACACCCTGATGCTGTCGGGCAGCACCACCTATACCGTGCTGCCGGCGCTCAAGCCCGGCCTGCCCTACGATCCGCAAAAGAGCTACGAACACATCGCCATCGTCGCCATGGCGCCCGTGGTGCTGCTGGCCAAGAACGGCCTGGCGGCCGGCACCGTGCAGGAAGCGGCGGCGCTGGCCCGGCAGCAAAGCGCCAAGGGCGGCCTGATGTACGGCACCTTCGGTCCCGGGTCCGCGCCGCACCTGGCCGGCGAGATGTACGCCGAGGCCGCGGGCGCCAAGATGTTGCCGGTGCCCTACAAGGGCAGCGCGCAGTTGGTCACGGCCATGATAGGCGGCGAGGTCGACCTGGGCGTGGACACCGTGTCCTCCGCCGCGCCGCAGGTCCGCGCCGGCAAGATCCGCGCGCTGGCCGTGACGGGCGAACGCCGCATGCCGCAACTGCCCGATGTGCCGACTTTCGCGGAGGCCGGCATGGCGGACGTTTCCTTCGTGGGCTGGTACGCGCTGGTGGCGCCGGCGCGCACGCCGGCCCCCGTGGTGGACACCCTGAGCCGCGCCGTGGCGGAAATCATGGAAGACCCGCAGGTGCGCAAATCGGTGGCCGACCTGGCGCTCGATCCCGTGTATCTGCCCGCCCCGGCCTTCAAGGCGCAGATCACGAAGGAACTGCGCACCTTTTCTGAAGTGGCGGCCCGCGCCGGCATCACCCTGGACTAGCCGCGGCGGGCTGACGCCTGGCCTCAGTCCGGTTGGGTGCGGGTGATCTTGGACCCTTCCAGGCCCATGCCCGCCATCAGTCCCTGTCCGCCGAATGGCACGGCATATACGTCCTGGCTAAGGGTGGTGGTGGTAATGCTGGCGGCATAGCTGTCGTCCACCACGACCAGGCTGGGGCCGGCGCCGAGCGACCAGCCGTCGCTCTGGTCCAGGTACCGCAGCGCCGGCTCATTCATGAAGAACAGCGCATAGCTGAACTCCTGAGCGCCGGCCTGAAGACCGAACGACACCGCCGATATGTTGTAGTAGGCCTGGACCTTGCCGCCGCGCATGAGCGCGCCGTCGCCGGTTTCCGCGCCGACCAGCAGCCCCCCCTTCAGGATGCGGGGGAACACCAGCACGCCCACCGCCTTGTCGCCCAGTAAACGCGTCTTGGGTTCCTGCTGGTAGAGGCGATCCAGCGCACCCCGCGCTTCCCGGCTGAGCTCTGCCGCGGACTCCGCCCTGGCCTGCGGCGCGAGGAAGAAACAGGCAACCCACAAAAAAAGGCTGGCCCAAAGCCAGCCGCGGATACTCATAGGCAAAACGGATGCGCGACGCATACAGCCCCCTGATCTCGAAAGGAAAAGGACGGCAAGCGCCGACGCGCTCGCCCCGACTTGCTGGATGAGTATTGGCAGGCGCCGATGCCTTGTCAAGATGCATGCGCACCCGGCCACCGAGGCCACGTCAAACCCTGGGCGGCGAAGTCTCCCGTTGCGGGTGGCGATGCCGGCCCAGGGCTTCGATGAAGAACGACACGCTCTTGGCGGGGGCCGTCGCGTCCATCGTCAGCAGTCCGCCATCCGCCGGATCGGCGGACAGGCCCGCCGCGGCAAGCAACTGCACGCCCTCGCCCATGCCCATCAAGGTCTTGCCATGGCGGTAGGCGTCGCGCAGGAACTCCAGCGCGCGTCCGTCCGATTCCAGGCGGGCCACGGCGGCCTCGCCGCCCGCCGCCACCACGCCATCGAACAGCGCCGAAGGATGGTTGTCCAGGGAGGCGTCGGCATCCAGCGTGCCGCCCCCGGCCGCCGGAACGGGTCCGATGCGCTGCCCGACCAGCCGCACAATGGCGCCCGCCGCGATCAGGCCCTGGGCCACGGCTGACACGCTCTTGCCATCCGCGCCCTCCGCCACCAGGATTGCGACCTTGCGCGTGGCGATGCCGCCGTCGCCAGGGCGCGCGGCCAACGACAATGCCGGCGACACCTCGACCTCCGGCTTGGGCGGAAGCTCGATCGCCCGCGGCAAGGGCGCAGGCAAGCCCATGCCCAGTTGGTCGGCTACGCCCCGCGCCAGTTCTTCGGACACATTGCGCAGCGACGCGACCATGCGCTGGCGCACCGCCGGCACCGTGACCTTGCTCAACTCGAAGGCATAGGCGTCGACGATGTGGCGCTTTTCCCAGTCCGCCTGGCTTTCATAGAACAGCGTCGCCTGGTTGTAATGCTCGGCGAATTTTTCAGGATGCCCTCGCAGCTCGTCGCCCGTCTCCGGCTCCGGAAACGACACGAAGCCTTCCATGCCGGCCTGGAAGGGACAGCCGCCTGCAAGCGAGTTGGGCTCGTAGGCCACGCGGCCGCGGTGGATGGCCTGGCGATGCATGCCGTCGCGCTGGTTGTTGTGCACGGGCGCAAGCGGCGCATTGATCGGGATTTCATGGAAGTTGGGACCGCCCAGCCGCGAAATCTGCGTGTCCACGTAGGAGTGGATGCGCCCTGCCAATAGCGGGTCATTGGTGAAGTCCAGGCCCGGCACGATGTGGGCGGCGCAAAAGGCGACCTGCTCGGTCTCGGCGAAGAAGTTGTCGGGGTTGCGGTCCAGCACCATCCGCCCCACCGGC
Organism: Achromobacter sp. PD1; assembly: GCF_048541815.1. Lineage (NCBI taxonomy): Bacteria > Pseudomonadati > Pseudomonadota > Betaproteobacteria > Burkholderiales > Alcaligenaceae > Achromobacter > Achromobacter sp. PD1. The sequence goes on along the minus strand of NZ_CP183349.1, from coordinate 2,271,474 downwards.
ACCACGGGCACCAGCTCCTCGGGCACGATCTTGGTCGCGTCCAGCACGTCGAAGCTGAAGCCTTCGGCCTGCTCATCGGTGAACACCTGCACGCCCAGCTCCCACTGCGGGCCATTGCCGGCGTCGATCGCCTCCCAAAGATCGCGGCGGTGGAAGTCGGGATCCGCGCCAGACACCTTGACGGCTTCATTCCACACCTGCGAATGCGTGCCGAGAATGGGATTCCAATGGAACTTCACCAGCCGCGACTCGCCCGCCGCGTTGACGAAGCGGAACGTATGCACGCCAAAGCCCTGCATCATCCGGTAGCTGCGCGGGATGGCGCGGTCCGACATCAGCCACATCAGCATGTGAGTGGATTCCGGCATCAGCGACACGAAGTCCCAGAAGGTATCGTGCGCGGACGCGGCCTGGGGCATGCCATGATGCGGCTCGGGCTTGACGGCGTGCACCAGGTCCGGGAATTTCATCGCGTCCTGGATGAAGAAGACCGGCATGTTGTTCCCGACCAGATCCCAGTTGCCTTCGTCGGTATAGAACTTCACGGCGAAACCGCGGACGTCCCGCGCCGTGTCCTTGGAGCCGCGTTCGCCCGCCACCGTCGAAAAGCGCACGAACACCGGCGTGCGCTTGCCGGCTTCGGCGAACAGAGACGCGGCGGTCAGGCCGGTCAGCGGCTTGTAGCATTCGAAATAGCCGTGCGCCGCCGAACCGCGCGCATGCACGATGCGTTCGGGAATCCGCTCGTGGTCGAAATGCGTGATCTTCTCGCGCAGGATGAAGTCCTTGAGCAAAGCCGGCCCGCGCAGGCCCGCCTTGAGCGAGTGCTGGTTATCGCTGACGCGCACGCCCTGGTTGGTGGTCAGCATCTGCCCGCCAGCATCGGCGCGCACGCGCTCCAGCCGTCCGTCGGCCGCATTGACGCCGGCCGCGGCCGCGCCCCCGGTCTTGGCCGAGGTCTCGGCTTCGGACAGCGAACTGGCCGTCGCGGACGGATCCGCTGCCGCGACGTGCGCGCCGGCATAGGGGCAGCGCGCCCCTTCTTCGCCGTACTCCGCCGCCTTGCCGGCATTGTGGGGAATCGCGGCGGCCGTTTCGCCCACGGCCGCGGCGCGCTTGAGCGCCGGGTGGCTGGGCTTGCCCGCGGGTCCGGACGCCGGGCCGCTGTCCGTGTTCAGATAGGCAGTGTCCACGGCCGCGCCCGCGCCGCCCTTGCCTGCTGCTTTCTTGGCTGGCATCGCAATCTCCTAGTGGCTCAGCATCTTGCCGCGCGCCTGCTCGGCCCGCGAGGCGCCGATGGCGGTCTCGACCTGCTTGACCTCTTCGGGAGGCGGCAGCACGGCGGGGAATCCGAGTGATTCGATCCACAGCTCGCGCGACCAGCCCTGCGTGTGATAGAGATGATGGTCCTCGTCCGTGGCCACGGCGTCGTGAGCCTGCTTCAACACCTTGGCCTCGTCGCCGCTGTGCTGTTCGGCAATCACGCCGATCAGGGACCAGTTCGCGTGATCCTTGGTTTCGGCCAGCACCACGCATTCGGTGGCGACCAATTGGGCGGCGTCCGGATCGCCGGCGCTGATCGCCATCTTCATGGCCTTGACCAGCGCCTCGCCGATGTGGCGCACGACCTGGCGGCCCGGCGGCTGCGCCTGCGGGTCCAGGCCCAGCTGCTCGAATACGGTCAACAGCACCCGGCGATGGGTGCGGGTTTCTTCCAGATAGCCGAGCCATTCCTTTTTCAGATCTTCGTTCACCGCGCAGGACACGGCGGTTTCGTACACGGCCAGGCCACCAATTTCGGTTTCCAGGGCCTGGTACAGCAGTTCCTCGATTTGCGAGGCATTTCCGGCTTTGCGTTTCATTGTGTGCTCCTCTTCTGGATGGGCATCCGCGCATGCCCGCGGCGGATATGCGGATGGAGCGCCTACCCAGCAATCCCCATGCCCGGCCCGCGCGGTGGCACTTGCCCTGCGGCAGCCCGGAGCGGATGCCGCGTCCGCGGCAAAAAATACAAGACTGTGGGCAAGGACAACCTCGTCCCCATTTAGACTAGAATTGGAACCATTCTCAATAAAATCAGACCGCCAGGCTCGCGGCGGCGCCAACAAGAAAGAGGCTCGTCCTGAAATCCGGTTTCCGCCCATCCATGGCCTGGCTCCATACCTGGGTCGGCCTGTGGTTTTCCTGGCTGCTGTTCGCCGTCTTCCTGACGGGATCGCTGGCCGTCTTCTCCGAGCCCATTACCCACTGGATGACGCCCGAGCACCGCGAGGCGGAAGCCCTGGCCGCGCAAAAGGAAAGCGTGCCGGTGGACCGCGCCCGCCGGCTGGAACTGGCGGTGGACTACATGGCGCGCAACCATGCCGGCGCCGGCATGTGGGAAATCTGGCCGGTGGACCGCTTTCACGAAAACGGCCTGACGGCCTATTGGTTCGACCAGAACGGCCTATATGCGGATGCCGAGCTCGACCCCGAGACAGGCGCCGAACTGGATGACCACCACGATGCCGAAGGCCGCGCGACGATGGGCGGCGCGCATTTCGTGGACTTCCACTACACGCTGCACGACGCCGGCCTGGGGCTGTGGATCGTCGCCTTCGCCAGCATGGCCATGCTGGTCGCGCTGATTTCCGGCGTGGTCACGCACAAGCGCATCTTCCAGGACTTCTTCACCTTCCGCGCCAAGAAGGGCCAACGGTCCTGGCTGGACGCGCACAACGCGGTGGCGGTGCTGACCCTGCCCTTCCAGTTCATGATTGCCTACACGGGAATCGTGATTTCCAGCGCCCAGCTCATGCCGGCCCCGGTCACGGCGACCTATGGCGCCGGCCCGCAGGCCAGCCGCCTGTACCTGGCCGAGCTGACGGGCGAAGAACGGCCCGCCCGCAGCGGCGTGGCGCTGGCCATGCCGGCGCTCGAGCCCATCGTGGCCCGCGGCGAACGACTGATCGGGCAGACCGCGCGCGCCATCGTCATCAACAATCCCGAAGACAGCTCCATGCGCATCGGCGTCTATGGCTGGAACGAAGACGCCGACACCTTCCGCAATCTGAGCGCCACCACGGGCATGGCGGAGTTCTCCGCCAGCGGCGAGCTGCTGCGCCTGCGGCCCGCAGGCGGCGTGCACGGCGGCGCGCCGGCGCTGACGTTCCAGGTGATGAGCGACCTGCACATGTCCAAGTTCGGCGGGCTGGGCGTCAGCTGGCTGTACTTCATCTGCGGACTGGCGGGCGCGGCCATGATGGGCACGGGCGCCTTGCTGTTCATGGTCAAGCGCCGCGCCAAGCATGGCGGCGAGTTCGGCAGCGCCACGGCGCGCATGTACCGGCTGATAGAAGGATTGAACGTGGCCGCGCTGGCCGGATTGGCGATCGCCTGCATCAGCTACCTCTGGGCCAACCGCCTGCTGCCCGTGGCGCTGGAGAACCGCGCGCTTTGGGAACTGCGCTGCTTCTTCCTGGCGTGGGCGCTGACCCTGGCGCATGCCTGGCTGTGCAGCCCGCGCCGCGCCTGGATCTCGCAATTGGTGCTGCTGTCGGCGCTGTGCCTGCTGCTGCCGGCGCTGTCGTTCATCGCATTGGGCGACCATCCGGCAGCGCAGATCGCGCGCGGCGATTGGGAGAGCGCCGGCGTCGAACTGACGTCCGTCGCATTCGGCGTACTATCGGGCTGGGCGGCCCTGCTGTTGTGGCGACGGCCCGCATCCGCGCCCGTCCGGCGCAATCCCCGCAGTGACGCAGAGGCGGCCGCATGAACACCAACGACCTGTACGCAATTTCCATGGCGCTGCTGCTGACCTATTCGGGCATGGCCTGCCTGAGCCTGGCCATGCCGCGCCACTACGACCAGGTCTGGGGACGCGATCCCTCCGCCGGCCATACCCGCGTGCTGCGCGGCGCCGGCGTGCTGCTGCTGGCGTTGGCCCTGCTGCCCTGCGTGGGCCTGTGGGGCAATACCGTGGGCGTGGTGGCATGGCTGGGCTGGCTGTCGGCGGGCGCGCTGCTCTGGGTCGGCATGCTGTCATGGGCGCCGCGTCCGGCGGCCCGTACCGCGGCGCTGGCCGTGGCAATATCCCTGGCCGGGGTCGGCATCGGCTTCTGAAGCGCAGGTTTGACGCGCATCAAGCAAGCCTGATATCCCGGCGGTGCGGGGCAATTCCTGCACCATATGTGGTGGTAGAGTTTCCACACCCTACTACATATGGTGTCAGTCATGCATATCCAGCACATCCTCAAGCGCGACGGCCGGGTCGCGGCGTTCGACCGCGACAAGATCGCCCAAGCCATGGCGGCCGCCGGCAGCAGCACGGGAGAACTGGATCTGGCGGGCGCGCAAGTCCTGACCGACACCGTCATCGCCGCGCTGGAAGGCAACCCCTGCCCTGGCGTCGAGACCATCCAGAACCGCGTCGAGGAAGCCCTGGTCCAGGCAGGCCATTGGCGCACCGCGCGGGCCTACATCGTGCACCGCGAACAGCACGCCCGGCTGCGCGCGCTGCGCCACACGCTGGTGGACGTGGAAAGCGCGATGGAGGAATACCTGGACCAGCGCGACTGGCGCGTCAACGCCAACGCCAACCAGGGCTACAGCCTGGGCGGCCTGATCCTGAACGTGGCGGGCAAAGTCACCGCCAATTACTGGCTGTCCAACGTGTTCGCGCCCGAGGCGGGCCGCGCCCACCGCGAAGGCGACATCCACATCCACGACCTGGACATGCTGAGCGGCTATTGCGCCGGCTGGTCGCTGCGCCAGCTGCTGACCGAAGGCTTCAACGGCATCCCCGGCAAGGTCGAAGCCACGCCGCCGCGCCACATGTCCGCGGCCATCGGCCAGATCGTCAACTTCCTGGGCACGCTGCAGAATGAGTGGGCCGGCGCGCAGGCGTTCAGCTCCTTCGATACCTACATGGCGCCCTTCATCCGCCGCGACGCCATGACGTACGCCGACGTGAAGCAGTCCATGCAGGAACTCATCTACAACCTGAACGTGCCCAGCCGCTGGGGCACGCAGACGCCCTTCACCAACCTCACGTTCGACTGGACCTGCCCGCCGGACCTGAAGGACCAGATCCCGTACATCGGCGGCGAGGAAATGCCTTTTTCCTACGGCGACCTGCAGACCGAGATGGACATGATCAACCGCGCCTACATCGAAGTCATGATGGCTGGCGACGCCAAGGGCCGCGTGTTCACCTTCCCCATCCCCACCTACAACATCACCCCCGACTTCGACTGGGACCACCCCAACACCGAGCGCCTGTTTGAAATGACGGCGCGCTACGGCCTGCCCTATTTCCAGAACTTCCTGAATTCGGACCTGGAGCCGCACATGGTGCGCTCCATGTGCTGCCGCCTGCAGCTGGACCTGCGCGAACTGCTCAAGCGTGGCAACGGCCTGTTCGGCTCGGCCGAGCAGACGGGGTCGGTCGGCGTGGTGACGGTCAACTGCGCGCGCCTGGGCTACACCTGCCGCGGCGACGAAGCGCGGCTGATGCAGCAACTGGACCACCTGCTGGAACTGGGCCGCGACGTGCTGGAAACCAAGCGCAAGGTGGTGCAGCGCTACATCGATCAGGGCCTCTACCCCTATACCCGCCGCTATCTGGGCACCCTGCGTAATCACTTCAGCACGCTGGGCGTGAACGGCATCAACGAGATGGTCCGCAACTTCACGGCCGACGCCGAGGACATCACCACCGCCGCGGGCCACGCCCTGGCCGTGCGCCTCCTGGACCGCGTGCGCGACCGCATGACCGAGTTCCAGGAACAGACCGGCCACCTGTACAACCTGGAAGCCACGCCCGCCGAAGGCACCACCTACCGCTTCGCGCGCGAAGACAGGAAGCGCTATCCCGCCATCCTGCAAGCGGGCAGCGAGACGCAGCCCTACTACACCAACTCCAGCCAGCTGCCGGTGGGCCACACCGACGATCCTTTCCATGCGCTGGAGCTGCAGGAAACGCTACAGGGCAAGTACACCGGCGGCACCGTGCTGCATCTGTACATGAACGAAGCCGTTTCTTCTTCCGCCGCATGCAAGCAGCTGGTGCGCCGCGCGCTGTCGAATTTCCGGCTGCCCTACATCACGGTCACGCCGACCTTCTCCATCTGCCCCAACCATGGCTATCTGGCGGGGCACCACGAGTTCTGCCCGAAATGCGATGCCGAACTGCTGGCCAAGCAAGCGGCATGCTGCACCCCGGCCTAGGGCTGTAAAGGCCAGCCCCCAGGCCGGACCGCCGGGCAGCCCGCCCGGCATCCACTCCATAAGGAACCGCCATGCAAACCTTGATCGCTCCCGAAGTCGCCACCGCTCCCGCCGCGCAATTGGACGACAGCCAGCGCGTGCGCTGCGAGATCTGGACCCGCGTCATGGGCTACCACCGCCCTGTCACTTCCTTCAACACCGGCAAACAGGGCGAATTCAATGAACGCCGCTTCTTCGTCGAACGCCGCGCCTGAGGGCGCCACGCGAGCCGCCGCGTCGACCCCGGGCTGCGGCCCGGGCACGCGGCGGCTGACGGCGCGCCCGGCCTACCCGGCTGCGCCGCAACCGGTGGCCCAGCCCTTGCCGCGGCATTCACACGCCGTCGGCGGGCTGGTGCCGTTTTCCACCGTGGACTGGCCCGGACAACTGGCGGCGGTCGTATTCATCGCGGGCTGCCCCTGGCGCTGCCACTACTGCCACAACGTCGAACTCCAGACCCGCGCCGCCCGCTACGACTGGCGCGAGATCCGCGCCTTCCTGGAAACGCGCAAAGGCCTGCTGGACGCCATCGTGTTCTCCGGCGGCGAGCCCTTGAGCGAACCGCGCCTGCCGCAGATGATCCGCGACGTCCGGCGCATGGGCTACCGCGTCGGCCTGCATACCGCCGGCATCTATCCCCTGCGCCTGGCCGACGTGCTGCGCCATCTGGATTGGGTCGGCCTGGACATCAAGGCCGACGCCCAGGGCTATGACGACATCACCGGCCGCCGCGATTCGCAGCGCCCCGCGCTGGCCTGCCTGACGCAACTGCTGGCTGCCGGCATCGATTTCGAGTGCCGCATCACCTGGCATCCGGATTGGCTGGACGAGACGCGGCTGCTGACCCTGGCCCGCGAGCTGGCGCGCCGCGGCGTGCGCCGCTTCGCGGTGCAGGGCGTGCGCCGCTCGCCCGACGCGCCCCCGGTGCGCGCGCTAAGCGCCCCGGCCCTGGCGCTGCTGATGCAATGGTTCGAGGAGTTCGCCTATCGCTGAGCCAGGTGCTGCCGCATGGTGGCTAGAAAACGAGGCGATCCCACCGCGCCCACATTGCAGCGGGACCACGGCGACACCGCTGTCGGATCCACGCTGAACACGCGCCCCGGCGCCATGGTGACCTTCTCGGGTATCAAGTCCGCCGCCAGCTTGAGGGAATCGTCCACGCCCGGAAAGGTCGACCACAGGTATAGCGAACTGGTCGGCCGGGCGTATACCTCGGCGCCCAGCGCATCCAGCACCTGCAAGGCATGGCCGGTGGCCGCCTCCAGCCGCTGGCGCAGCCTGACCAGATGCCGCTCGTAGTGCCCTTCGCGCAGCATCACGTCCACCATGCGCTCGCAGTATTCGGAACTGCTGACATGCACCAGCGCCTTCAGGTCGGCCAGGTCGCTGGCCAGGGCCGCGTTGCAAGCGATGAAGCCGACCCGCAGCGCAGCCGAAAAGGACTTTGAAAAACTGCCTATATAGATCGTGCGTTCCAGTTGATCCAGCGCCGACAGGCGCACGGCCGAGGTGGGCTTGAAATCGGCCAACGGATCGTTCTCCACCACCGTCAGGTTGTAGCGTTCCGATAGCTGCAGGACCTTGTAGGCCTTGGCGAGCGATATGTCCGAGCCAGTGGGATTGTGGGCCAGCGACTGGGTGAAGAACAGGCGCGGCTTTTCGCGTTGCAGCAGCGTTTCCAGCGCAGCCACGTCGGGACCGTCCGCCAGGCGCGGCACGCCCAGCATGCGCGCGCCGGCCAGCTTCAGCTTGCCGAACAGCGGGTAGTAGCCGGGGTTGTCCACCAGCACGGCGGCGCCCGACGGCACGAAATAGCGGATCACCAGATCCATGGCTTCGTTCGCCCCGTGTGTCAGCACCAGCTGCGGCGGCGCCGCGTTGATGCCCACGTCACCCAGTTTGCGCACCAGGCTCTCGCGCAGCGGCGCATAACCGAAGCGGCTGCCGTAACGGAACAAGGCGCCCAGCCCGGTGCGCACCACCTTCTGGTGATAGCGGTCCATGCGCATGTCCGCCAGCCATTCCACGGGCGGAAAGCCGTCCCCGACGGCCACGGCGTCGGGCTGGGTCTTGAGCTGTTCGCGCATCAGCCACACGATGTCCATGGCGCGGCTCAACTGTCCAGGCTCTTCTTCTGCGGCCTTGCTCGCGAAATCCGTCTCCAGCACAAAAAAGCCCGAGCCTCGCCGCGGCTCCACCAGCCCTTGCGCCACCAGCATTTCAAACGCCACCACCACCGTGTTCTTCGCATAGCGATGCAACTGCGCCAGTTCGCGCAGGGACGGCAGCTTGTCGCCCGGCCGATAGACGCCGTCGGCGATCTGCTGGCCGATCAACTTGGCCAGGCTTTCGGCGATGGGCGCGGCGCGCTGCGGCCTGCCGCTGGTTTGTGCTGCTTCCAAGTGCGTTTTCCTGTTGAATGAACTATCGAAATTGGTGCAGTGCAATGGTACTGTTTGCCCAAACTGTACCTCTCAATAGCGGTACAGTTTACCTAGAATCAGGCCACTCGATTCTTATACGGAGACACCTCATCGTGGCCGATTCACGCCTGCCCAACTTCCGCGCCCTGACCCCTGCACAACGCTTGGCAGCCATTGCCGACGCTGCCGCGCTGACGCCCGAGGAGCGCGCGCTGCTCGCCCGACCGGGCGCGCTCGGCCTGGACCGTGCCGACGGCATGATCGAGAACGTCATCGGTTCGTTCGAGCTGCCGCTGGGCGTAGCCGGCAACTTCCAGATCAATGGCCGCGATGTGCTGGTGCCCATGGCGGTCGAAGAGCCCTCGGTGGTGGCGGCCGCATCCTATATGGCCAAGCTGGCGCGCGAATGCGGCGGCTTCGAAACCTCCAGCACCCGCCCGCTGATGCGCGCGCAGGTGCAGGTGCTGGGACTGGGCGACCCGCAAGGGGCGCGCCTGGCGTTGCTGCGCGAACGCGAGCGCATCGTCGCGCTGGCCAACAGCCGCGACAAGATGCTGATCGAATTGGGCGGCGGCTGCCAGGACATCGAGGTCCATGTGTTCCCCGACACGCCGCGCGGCCCCATGATCGTGATGCACCTGATCGTGGACGTGCGCGACGCCATGGGCGCCAATACGGTCAACACCATGGCCGAGGCCGTGGCACCGCTGATCGAACAGATCACCGCCGGCTCGGTGCGACTGCGCATCCTGTCCAACCTGGCCGACCTGCGCCTGGCCCGCGCCCGCGTACGCCTCACGCCGCAAGTACTGGACACCAAGGAGCGCAGCGGCGCCGACATCATCGAAGGCGTGCTGGACGCCTACACCTTCGCCGCCGTCGACCCCTACCGCGCCGCCACCCACAACAAGGGCATCATGAACGGCATCGACCCCCTCATCGTCGCCACCGGCAACGATTGGCGCGCGGTCGAGGCCGGCGCCCATGCCTATGCCAGCCGCTCGGGGCGCTACACCTCGCTCACGCAATGGGAGAAAGACAATTCGGGCGCACTGGTGGGCACGATAGAAATGCCGATGCCGGTGGGTCTGGTGGGCGGGGCGACCAAGACGCATCCGCTGGCGCAGGTAGCGCTGAAGATCATGGACCTGCGCTCCGCCCAGGAACTGGGCGAAATCGCCGTGGCCGTGGGCCTGGCGCAGAACCTGGGCGCGTTGCGCGCGCTGGCCACCGAAGGCATACAGCGCGGCCACATGGCCTTGCATGCCCGCAATATCGCGTTGGTGGCCGGCGCAACGGGCGCGGAGATCGACACGGTCGCCAAGCGCATGGCGGCGGAAAAGGACGTCCGCACCGACCGCGCACTGGTCTTGCTGGAGGAACTGCGCAACCCGCGATGAGCTTGCCCCGCAAGGCCGCGCGGCCCTGCATGCAACGACAGGAGCCTCACGCGGGCCCCTGGACAACGACAGAGGCGGTGCACGGACTCCCCGGACGCCGCCCGACCACACAGGAGAGAGACATGAAACCAAGCACCCCGGCGCCCTCCTGGCGCCTGGCGGAAGTCTGGAGCGACACGGTGGACCTGCGCCAGCTCGCCTGGGCCATCGGCCTCGGCATCGTCATCAGCGTGGCGGGCTTCTATGCCGCCAGCCGCTGGCTGCGCGGCATCGTGGCGTCGCCCGAACTTGCGCACGCCTACGCCATGTTGGCCGGCCTGGCCGGCTGCGTGCTGGCGGGCGTGATCTGCGCCCGGCTGTTTCCGCCCAAGCGCGAAGTCATCGAACACAGCGCCGCGCATGATCCTGCCTGGCGCGCCGAAGTCCTGGCTGAACTGGCCGAGCAACCGGGCGGCCTGGGCTCCCTGGCGGACCTGCCTGAGCCCACCAAGCGCGAACTGAAGGAACTGGGTCTGTACGAACTGTTCGCCGAAGCCACCGCCCAACCCGCGCAGCAGCAACCTGCGGCTACGCAGGCAGGCGCTAGCAAGGAGGCGCTGGCATGAGCGATCCCATCCTTCTTGAACAGATCATGGTGGCCGCCGCGATGGGGCTGCTGGGCGCGGTGGTGTTCGCGGCCATCGGCCTGGTGTCCGGCACCGACGAAACCACCACGCTGGCGCCGCTGACCCTGCTGGTGGTGCTGCTGGGCGTGCCGCCTGCGGGCGTATTCACCTTCTTCCTGGCCGGCGCGGTCGCCAAGCACATGACGCATGCCGTACCGACGGCCCTGCTCGGCATTCCCGGCGATACGCTGGCCACGCCGCTGCTGCAGGACGCGAACATGCTGCGCAAGCTGGGCGTGCCGCACATCGCGCTGCGCAAGATGGTGTCCGGCGCCATCGTCGCGGCTTTCGTGGCCGTGCCGCTGGCTGTGCTGTTCGCGGTGCTGCTGGCCCCGTTCGGCGCCGCCATCACCAAGTCCGCGCCCTGGATTTTCCTGGCCGCCGCAGTGCTGATCGCCTATTTCTCGGCCGGACGCTGGGCCGCCGTGGCGCTGCTGGTGCCCTTCGTGGTGGTCATCATCGCGCTGCAAAGCCTCACGGCCAAGTACGGCGTCAAGCTGAGCATCAGCTACTTCCTGGGCATCGCCATCGGCCCACTGATCGCGGATCTGTTCACGGTGATCTCGCCCCAGGGCCGCTCGCGCATGATGCGCGACAAGGTACGCACGTTCTCGCTGGCGCCCGACGTCAAGGGCTGGTCGGGCTACTTTCCCAACCCGCTGAAGGTCATGGACCGCACGCAGACGCGCTGGACCTTGGCCACGGCCGCGATCTCCAGCGCCACCTTCGTGTTCAGCCCCGTGGCCATGACCGTGGTGCTCGGCGAACTGGTCGGCTCGCGTATCAAGCATGCCTACCACCGCCTGACGACAGTGCTGAGCGCGCGCAACGGCGTGACCGAGGCCACCTACATCGCCGAGGCGCTGATCCCGCTGATCGCCTTCGGCCTGCCGCTAAGCCCGGTCGCCGCCGGCCCTGCCGCGCCGCTCTTCAACGCGCCGCCGCGCTTCACGGTGGATGCCGCCTCGGGCCAGACTCACAATCTGCACAATCTGCTGAACCACTGGGAATTCCTGGGTTACGGCATGCTGGCAGTGTTGCTGGCCGCGGTGGTGTCCTATCCGTTCGCCATGAATTTCGCACGCCGCGCCGCGCTGTTCGTGTCGCGCAAGGTCAGCCATGAAGCCATCATCGCTACCTTCGTCGGCCTGATCATCGTCATCAGCATCTGGGAAGGCCAGTTCCTGGGCCTGCTGGTGATCCTGACCATGGGCCTGATCGGCGGCTTGCTGTCGCGCCTGTTCGGCTTCAATACGGGCGTGCAGTTCATGGGTTATTACACCGCCGTGCTGTCGGTGCCGGCTATCGTCAAACTGCTGGGTTAAAGGGCCCCCACGCCGCCCCCCTGCGGGGCTAGCTGCCCCCCGAGGGGGCTGGCCCACCTTGGGGCGGCCCGGCGGTGGGCCAGCGCGTGAGGCCCCCGCGCCGAGGGCCCCCGCGCCGAGGACCCCTACGCCCCGCCCCCCCATTGCCCCCCGCTTGATTCTGCGCAAGGCGACCCAACTCCCCTTGCTCTAGCCTCTGTCCACTTGAAAAGAGGAAAGACTCATCATGACGTGGTTCAAATCACTCACCCTCGCCGGACGCGAATTGCTGCCCATCGTCCAGGGCGGCATGGGCGTCGGCGTATCCGCCCATCGCCTGGCCGGCGCGGTCGCCAGCCAGAACGCCATGGGCACCATCGCCAGTGTGGATTTGCGCCACCACCACCCCGATCTGCTGGAGAAAACCGAGCGTTGCCATGACCGCGACATCATCGACAGCGCCAACCAGGAAGCGCTCGACCGCGAGGTGCGCGCCGCGCTGGACACCGCTCAGGGCCGCGGCCTGGTGGCGGTGAACGTCATGAAGGCGGTGCGCGACCACCCCGCCCTGGTGCGCCAGGCCTGCGAAAGCGGCGCCCACGCCATCGTGATGGGCGCCGGCCTGCCGCTGGACCTGCCCGAAATGACGGCCGACTACCCCAAGGTAGCGCTGGTGCCCATCCTGTCCGAGGCGCGCGGCGTGGCCGTGGTACTGAAGAAATGGATGAAAAAGGGCCGCATGGCCGACGCCGTGGTGATCGAACACCCTGGGTACGCCGGCGGCCATCTGGGCGCGGCCCGGCTGGATGACGTGCACAGCGAGCGCTTCGACTTCCAGCATGTGCTGGCCGATTGCCATAAGCTGTTCCAGGAACTGGCGCTGGGTTCCGATGCCCCCCGCTTGATCGTGGCGGGCGGCGTGGGCAGCCATGAGCAAGTGCGCCATTGGCTGGCCAACGGCGCGGACGGCGTGCAGGTCGGCACGGCGTTTGCCGTCACCAGCGAAGGCGACGCGCACGAGAACTTCAAGCGCGTGCTGATCGACGCCGATCCGGACAAGCTGGCCGAATTCACCAGCGTCGCGGGCCTGCCCGCCCGCGCCGTGGAAACGCCCTGGCTGACGCGCTACCTGCGCCAGGAAAAGACGCTGCAGGCCAACACCCGCTGCGATGCGCGCCGCTGCAGCCAGCGCATGGACTGCCTGACGCAATGCGGATTGCGCGACGGCCTGGCGCGCTTCGGGCAATTCTGCATCGACCTGAAGCTGGCGGCCGCGATGCGCGGCGAAGTCAGCCGCGGCCTATTCTTCCGCGGCGCGTCCAAGCTGCCCTTCGGCAACGCCGTACGTTCAGTGCGTGAATTGATGGACTATCTGCTGCACGGCGAGATGCCCGCCGCGGCCTGAGTCGCGCAAGACCGTCTTGGGCGGGATTTCCAAAAATAATTGAACGACGTACAATATTATTCGTCGTTCAATTATTTTCGCATCATGGATTCCTCTGCCCTCCCTTCATCCGAATCCGCCGCGCCCGAAGCCGGGCGTCGCGAACGCAAGCGCCTGCAGACCCTGGACCACCTGGCGCAGACCGCCTGGCGCCTGTTCGAGACCCTGGGCTATGACGCGGTCACCATGGAACAGATCGCCGCGCAGGCGGACGTGTCCAAGGGCACGCTGTACAACCATTTCCCCGTCAAGGAAGCCCTGCTCGCGCACCGCTTCCATGGCGAGCTGGCGGCCAGCGTCCGCGACCTCCAGCCCGCGCTGCGCGCCCTGCCCACCCTCGCGCAGCGCCTGACGCGGCTACTGCATGCGTCGGCCCATTGGTCCGAATCGCATCGCGCCTATCTGGGGCCGTACCTGCGCTACCGGCTGTCCACGCTGCAGCCCGGCGCGCACGACGACGGCCGCTACCCGCGCAGCGGCATGCAGGCGCTGTACACCGCGCTGATCGAAGAAGCGCAGGCCGCCGGCCAGGCGCGTACCGATCTTGCCGCCGGGCAACTGGCCCATCAGCTGCAATTCCTGTATCTGGGCGCGATGCTGCGCTGGTTGGATCAACCTCGCAGCAGCCTGAAGGCAGAATTCGATGCCGCCATCAGTCTCTTCGTGCGCGGCATACACCCCGAGGCCGGAGCATGACTGCCGCCGCGCTGGACTGGGCTGCCGCCGCCCTGGCCGGCCCGCACGCCGTCGGCGGCAAGGGCTGGCAGCTGGGCCGCATGGCGCAACTGGGTGTGCCGGTGCCCGACGGCTTCGTGCTGCCGGCCGCGCTGAGCCTTGACCACGAACCGGGCCAGGCGCTGCCGCCCGCCGTCACCCAGGCGCTGCGCGATGAACTGGCCGCGCGCGGCTGGCTCGAGCGGCCGCTGGCCTTGCGCTCGTCTGCACCACAGGAAGATTCCGCGGGCGCCTCATTCGCGGGGATCCATCTTTCCTGCCTGAACGTGCGCGGTGCGGATGCGGCGAGCGACGCGGTCCGGCAGGTTTGGGATTCGCAATGGACGCCGCAGGCGCGCGCCTACCGGCAGAAGCTGGGGCTGGACCCTGCCGGCATGGCCGTGGTCGTCATGCCGCTGATCGACGCGGTCGCCTCGGGCATCGCCTTCACCATCGATCCCGTGTCGGGGCGGCACGATGAGATGGTCATCCACGCCAACTGGGGCTTGGGCGAGTCGCTGGTCGACGGCGCGGCGCAAGGCGACGAATACCGCCTGCGCGAAGACTATCTGCGCCAGGCTTGGCCGCTGGCCGACCGGCGCATCGGCGCCAAACGCCACGCCAGCCAGGCCGCGGAAGGCTCCGGCACCTTGCTTGCTTCCACGCCCGCCGCGCTCGCGGCCCAGGCCGTGCTGAGCGACGCGCAGGCCGTAGCCCTGGGCGACATCGTGCGCGACGCGGCGCGCGCGCTGGACTATGCCGGCGGCGGCTACGACATCGAATGGGTCTGGGACGGGCGGCGCTTCTGGATCGTGCAGGCCCGTCCCGTCACCGCCGCGGCGCGCCACACCTATCCGGCGCTGCGCGCACAGCCCGCCTATTGGTCGCGCGGCAACACCCGCGAAGTGCTGCCGCTGGCCATGTCGGCGCTGGAATGGGATACGGGGCGCGTCATGGCGCAACGCATGCTGATCACGGGCTTTGAATTGAGCGGCTATACCCCCCTGCCGGGCTTGCGGCTGGCGGCGCTATTCCAGGGCCGGGTCTATCTGGACGCCTCGCTTATCCAGTGGGTGGGTTATGACGCGCTGGGCGTGCAGCCTAAAGCCATGAACGCCCTCTTGGGCGGCCCCCAGCCCGAGATCGAGGTAGCGCCTCTGACGCTGGGCCAACGCTTGCGGCACGGCGCGCGCATCCTGCGCTACCTGCGCCGCGCA
The DNA here is from genome assembly GCF_048541815.1 of Achromobacter sp. PD1. Classification (NCBI taxonomy): domain Bacteria; kingdom Pseudomonadati; phylum Pseudomonadota; class Betaproteobacteria; order Burkholderiales; family Alcaligenaceae; genus Achromobacter; species Achromobacter sp. PD1. Next base: position 2,256,061 of record NZ_CP183349.1, on the reverse strand, counting down.
GCGCCCTTGCGCAAGCAGGCGGAACTGGACCTGCCGCGCCTGTTCGCCCGCGCCCAGGCCTGGCTGGACGAGCCCGCGCCCGCATCCAACGCCGCGTTGGGCGCCCGCTTGTGGGACCAGTTCCTCACCGTGCTGGCGGCGGACCAACTGTTCTTCCTGCAAGGATCGGGCGGCGGCGCGCTGCACAAGCTGCTGGAACTGGTGGAAAAGGCCTGTCCGGGCGAAGGCCATGCGCTCACGGCCGCGTTGATGGCTGGCGGCGAACCCAGCGTGACCGCCGCGCAAAGCTACGCCCTCATGGCGCTGGCCAAGCTGGCCGCTGGCGACGCACGGGTGATGGACAGGCTGCGCGATCCCCGGCGCGACAGCGCCGGCTGGCAGAACGCCTTGCCGGATGGGGCTCCCTTCAAGCCGGCCTTCGCGGATTTCCTGCGCCAGTATGGCCACCGCGCCGTTTATGAAACCTATCTGCGCAACCCGCGCTGGCGCGAAGATCCCGCCTATCTGCTAGACAGCGTGCTGCAGCTGACCGACGCCGACGCTGCCGCGCTGCGCGCCCGGCAGGACAGCGCGGCAAGCCAGGCCCGGCAGCGCCTGCGCGCGGCATTGCCTTTCTGGCAGCGGCCGCTGATCGCCCGGCTGCTGGCCGCGGCACGCATCGAGGGCAGGCAACGCGAGGCCGCGCGCAGCGTCCTGGTAGCCTATCTTGCGGCCGCTCGCAGGAACGCGCTGGCGCTGGGCCGACGCTACGTCCGTCCCGACGGCCTGGCCGCCGCGGACGACATCTTCCATCTGACCGCCGCCGAACTCGTCGCCTTGGCCGAAGCCAGGCTCGCGCCCGCCGCGGCAGGCCGCCGCGCCGCCCTGCGCCGGACGCAGCTGGAATCCTGGGCGGCTACGCCGGATCAGGACGTCATCGCCGAATGCGCCAAGGGCGCTTCCACAACGCTATCGCCCCTCGCGTCTGACAATACCGACGCCACCGGTACCTGGCGCGGCACGCCCGCAGCCGGAGGCCGCGCGCAGGCAAGCGCCTTCGTGGCCCGCACGCCATCCGAGGGCCTGGCCATGCCCGCAGGCGGCGTCCTGGTGGCGGCGTCCACCGACCCGGCCTGGACGCCGCTGTTCCTGCGGGCGGGCGCCCTGGTCATGGAGGCAGGCGGCTACCTGTCGCATGGCGCCATCGTGGCGCGCGAGTTCGGCATACCGGCAATCGTCAATGTGCAGGGCATCATGCGGCACGTCGCCACCGGCGACATGCTGGACGTGGACGCGTCGCGCGGCACGGTGCGGCGGCTGGCATCCGCTTCCAGCCCGGGTCCATCCGGCCCGTAGAAGCCTGCTAGCGCGCCGCGGCCAGATCGAACTGGAACACCGCGCCCGCTCCGGCGCGGTCCACCAGCCTGATCTCGCTGTGATGCAGCTGCAGGATGCGCTGCACGATCACCAGCCCCAGGCCGCCGCCGTCGCCAGGGCCGCGATTCAAGGCGCTGGCCCGCGTGAAAAGCCCCGCGCGCAGCGCCTGCGGTATGCCCTCGCCTGTATCGCTGACTTGCACCTGCACCAGGTCATGCGCGCTGCCCAGCCGCAGTTCGATGAGGCCGCCGGGCGGGCTGTGGCGGATGGCGTTGTCCAGCAGGTTGGTCAGCACGCGTTCGATCAGCCCCAGGTCCGCGCGCACCGGCGGCAACTCGCGCGGGATATCGGTGGTCAGGCGCTGCTGCCGCGCCTCGGCCGCCAGCTCGAACTTCTGGATCACGTCCTGCACCAGTTCCGGCAGCGAAAAGGTCTCGGGCTCCAGCCGCGCCAGCCCGGACTCCAGCCGCGCCAATTCGAAGAGTTCCTGCGCCAGGCGGCCGACCTTGCGGCTCTGGGCCAGCGCAATGTCCAGGTAGCGGCGACGCTCGTCCGCGTCCAGCGTCTGGTCCTTCAGCCTCAGGGTTTCCAGATAGCCGTGCAGCGAGGTCAGCGGCGTGCGCAGATCGTGCGAGATATTGGCGACCAGGTCGCGCCGCTGCTGGTCTTGCCGCGTCAGTTCGCGCCACTGGTCGGATATGCGCTTGCCCATCTGCACGAAGCTGCGCCGCAACACCGCGATCTCGTCGCCATTGCGCGCCGCTGCGTCGCCCGGACGCTCCAGCGCGGCCAGGGCCTGCCCGTCGTCGCCGTCGAAGGCGCGCACCGCGCGCGTCAGGCCGCGCAGCGGGCGCGTGATCAAGGCAAACGCCGCCAGGCCCGCCACCAGGCCCAGCAGCGCGACCAGCGCGATCGACCACAAGGTCGTGCGCAGCACCGAGCTGCGCGACACGGCCATCGCCAACGCGTCGTGCGCCTGGCCCTGCAAGACCACGTAGACGTAGCCCTTTTCCTGCCCGCCCACGCGCACCGGCGCGGCGCTGAAGACTTTCTGCGCGTCCAGGCTGCGCGGGTCATCGCCGGTGATGGGCAGCATGTCGCCGGCCAACAGGCGCTTGACCGGTCCCAGGTCGACATGGTCGCGCTTGATCTGGCCGGCGGGCGCGGCATCGCCCACGATGCGGCCGTCATTGGACAGCAGGTAAACCTCGACCGCCGGATTCACCGCCATCAGCATGTCAAACAGCGAGCGCACCGCGGCGGGCTTCCAGCCGTTGGTGTCCATCAATTCGTTGGCGCCGGCGATGTGCTGCGCCAGTCCGCTGGACAGGCGTTGGACCACCTCCTGCTCATAGCGGGAATTGGCCGCGATCTGCAGCCAGGCCGAGGCGCCGCAGCTGGCAAGCAACAACAGCGCGAACACGGCGGACAGCCGTTGGGTAAGCGTGAACCGCTTCATGATGCGCCTCCCGCGCCGGCCGGCCCCGCGGCGAATTTATAGCCCTTGCCCCACACCGTCAGAATGCGCTGCGGATCCGACGGGTCCGCCTCGATCTTCACCCGCAGCCGGTTGATGTGGGTGTTGACCGTGTGTTCATAGCCTTCGTGCTGGTAGCCCCATACCTGGTTCAGCAGATCCATGCGCGAAAAAACCTTGTCCGGGTGGCGCGCGAAAAAATGCAGCAGGTCGAACTCGCGCGGCGTCAGGTCCAGCCGGCGGCCGTCGACCTCGGCCGTGCGCGCCACCGGGTCGATGGCCACGCCGTGCAGGGCCAGGCTGCCGGCGTCGATGCGCGCGTTGCGCTCCAGGGCTTCGCTGCGGCGCAGGAGCGCCCGCACCCGCGCCACCAGTTCCAGCATCGAGAACGGCTTGGCCAGGTAGTCGTCCGCGCCCAGCTCCAGGCCCAGGATGCGGTGCACCTCGCTGGAGCGCGCGCTGGTGATGATGATGGGCGTGTAGCGCGCCATGGCGCGGGCGCGCTTGCAGATTTCCAGGCCGTCGATGCCGGGCAGCATCAGGTCCAGCACCAGGGCGTCCCAGCCGCCTTCCTCCAGCCTGCGCATGCCTTCGTTGCCGTCGGCGGCATGCTCGACCGCGTAGCCTTCGTCCCGCAGATGCAGGCGCAGCAGTTCGGCGATGTGGGCGTCGTCTTCGACGATGAGTACGCGTCGGGGCGTGTCCATGGGCGGGAAACTCAAAAAGGGTTATGCGCCTATTGTCGCCAATCCGCGCCGCCGAGTTATCACAATTAATTTAAGTTTGCGTGAGGACTTCGGTATCGGCCACGGGGAAGAATGGCTCCAACGACAACCAGCCACCCCCCGGAGCCCGCCATGCTGGCCACCCCCGCAAGCCACGACGCGCCGCCCGTCCCGCCCGCCAATGCTCCCGTCCATCCCGGCTGGCTGCGCGCCATGCACTGGCTCAACACCCTGGCCGTGGTGGTCATGGCAATGAGCGGCTGGCGCATCTACAACGCCTCGCCCTTGTTCGACTTCGTCTTCCCCCGGGAGATCACGCTGGGCGGCTGGCTCGGCGGCGCCCTGCAATGGCACTTCGCCGGCATGTGGCTGCTGTTCTTCAACGGCATCCTGTACCTGGCCATGAATCTGGCCACCGGCCGCCTCTGGCGCAAGTTCTTCCCCTTGAGCATCCGCGGCATTGCCGCAGACCTGGGCGCGGCGCTGCGCGGCAAGCTCGCCCACGCCGATCCGCGCCGCTACAACCAGGTGCAGCGGCTGGCCTACCTGTTCGTGATGGCCGACATCGCCGTGCTGGTGCTGTCCGGGCTGGTACTGTGGAAGTCGGTGCAGTTCGAACTGCTGCGCGAGCTGCTGGGCGGATACGAGACCGCGCGCCGCGTGCACTTCATTGCCATGGCCTTGCTGACGGCTTTCGTGGCGATCCATCTGGTGATGGTGGCACTGGTGCCACGCAGCCTGATCGCCATGATCCGCGGCAAATAAGGAGCCCTCCGTGAACAAGCACAAGCGCCCCTCCCTGCCCGGCCTGGACGGCCCGGCCATTCTCAAGGAAGCCGGAAGGATCCTGCAAAAACGGGTCGAACAGCCCTCGCGCCGCGCCTTCCTGCGCAACAGCCTGACCCTGGGCGGGCTGGCCATGCTGTCGGGCTGCTCGCTGTCGGACGATGACAGCGTGGAACAAGCGCTGACCGCGGTTTCTCGCTTCAATGACCGGGTGCAGGGCTGGATCTTCGACCCCAACAAGCTGGCGCCGACCTATCCCGAATCGATGATCACGCGGCCCTTCCCCTTCAATGCCTACTACGGCATTGACGAGGTCCGCCACGTGGACGAGGAATCGTTCCGCCTGGAAGTCAGCGGACTGGTCGCCGACACGCGCCGCTGGCGGCTGGAGGAACTGCGCGCCATGGCGCAGATCGACCAGGTGACGCGGCACATCTGCGTCGAAGGCTGGAGCGCCATCGGCAAATGGGGCGGCGTGCCGTTCTCCGCCTTCCTCAAGCGCGTGGGCGCGGACCTGAGCGCCAAGTACGTGGGCTTCAAATGCGCCGACGACTACTACACCAGCATCGACATGCCCACCGCACTGCACCCCCAGACCATCCTGGCGCTGACCTATGACGGCCAGACGCTGCCACCAGAGTACGGCTTCCCCATGAAGCTGCGCATGCCTACCAAGCTTGGCTACAAGAACCCCAAGCACATACAGGCAATTTTCGTCACCAACACCTACCCGGGCGGTTACTGGGAGGACCAGGGCTACAACTGGTTCGGCGGCAGCTAGGTGGAATCTTTCACGCTTTCACTCTCCATAAAGGAACGCATCATGAAGAAAATCGCTACCACCGCCGCGCTGTCCCTGTGCCTGGCTTTCGGCGCCGCGGCAGTCCACGCCGCCGACAACATGAGCAAGGACGCCATGGGCGGCGGCTCGATGTCCAAGGACTCGATGTCCAAGGATGGCATGTCGAAGGATGGGATGTCGAAGAGCGGCATGTCCAAGGACGGCATGTCGAAAGATGGGATGTCGAAGGACTCCATGTCGAAAGACAGCATGTCGAAAGACAGCATGTCGAAAGACAGCATGTCGAAAGACAGCATGTCGAAGGATGGCATGTCGAAAGACAGCATGTCGAAGGACGGCATGTCCAAAGGCGGAATGTCCAAGGACAGCATGTCCAAAGACGGCATGAAGCAGTAACGCCCAATCTACCAGCCCTGTTCCGGAGCATGTCATGAGACTAGACCGCAGGCATTTCCTGGGCCTGGGCAGCGCGGCGGCCATCGCCGCCGGCCTGGCCCCGGTCCTTGCGGCGCGCGGCGGCCCGGCCGCCGCCGCCCAGGCCTTCCCCTACACGCTGAGCGACGCGCAATGGCGCGAACGGCTCACGCGCGAACAATATGAGGTACTGCGCCGCGAAGGCACCGAGCGTCCCTACTCCAGCCCGCTGGACAAGGAGCATCGCAAGGGCGCCTACGCCTGCGCCGGCTGCGCCCATCCGCTGTTCTCGTCGTCCACCAAGTTCGACAGCGGCACCGGCTGGCCCAGCTTCTGGCAACCGCTGGACGGCGCCGTCGGCGAGACCAAGGATCGCAGCTTCGGCATGACGCGCATCGCCGTGCATTGCGCCAACTGCGGCGGCCATCTGGGCCATGTCTTCGACGACGGCCCCCGCCCGACCGGACTACGCTATTGCATGAATGGCGTGGCCCTCGCATTCACCCCGCAGGCCTGAACTCCGGCCGCCCCATCCATCAGGAGAGACCATGTCCGCCACCCGCCTGCCCCGCAAACTCTGCACCGCGCTGGCCGCCGCCTGCGGCCTCTTGGGCGCCGCCTCGGCCAGCGCCGCCGAAACCGCCTTCGTCATTCCGCCCCCGGCCCTGGACCAGCCCTCGGCCGCCGCTCCGCAAAAGGCCGTCATCGCCGGCGGTTGCTTCTGGGGCGTGCAAGCCGTGTTCCAGCACGTCAAGGGGGTGAGCTCGGCCGTCTCCGGCTACGCCGGCGGCCAGGCGTCCACCGCCAATTACGACACCGTCAGCGGAGGACGCAGCGGCCACGCCGAAGCGGTCGAGATCACCTACGACCCCGCCCAGGTCAGCTACGGCCAGCTGCTGCAGATCTATTTTTCGGTGGCCCACGACCCCACCCAGCTCAACCGCCAGGGTCCGGACACCGGCACCCAGTACCGCTCCGCGGTCTTCCCCGCGAACGACGACCAGCGCAAGGTGGCCGAGGCCTACATCGCGCAACTGAACAAGACCGGCGTCTATCCCAAGGCGCTTGCCACGACGATAGAACCGCTGAAGGCCTTCTACCCCGCCGAGGACTATCACCAGGACTATCTCGTGCGCCATCCGTACAGCATGTACATCATGGTGAACGACGTGCCCAAGGTCGAGAACCTGGCGAAGACGTTTCCGCAGCGCTATCGGGACAAGCCCGTGCTGGTGAACTGAAAACGATAGATGGAGCCGGCCGCGCGGAATGAAGTCGGCCGCGCGCCAGGCTACGAAGCTCTCATCTCCTTCTCTTCCTGCGTCTCCGTTTTTCTCCACCGTAATGGGACTTGATGGCGAGAAACGTGCCCGTACCCAACGCCGGGAGTTTGAACGCACCGAAGACTACAGGACCCGAAGATTCATCATTTCCTCAAAATACTGCTTCAGCAGCTTCATTTGCCGCTCGTGGGCCAGGCAAAGACAAGCAGCAGGTACCGTAGACGGAAACCGTAGACGCTTCCCATGCCTACACCTAATGGTTGCCTGAAAAATGGCAATGCTGAAAGAGGTTGAAAATGGGCAGAGTGAGCGCCAAACTCCCACAAGCCGTCAAATTTTGCCGTCGAACACCATACAATTTGTTGAACTGTTCGATTTGTACGCATTGGACTTGAACCGCTCGGCACAACCCCGTACCCACATGTTCCAACTACGACAGCTAAAGATTTTCGTCGCGGCGATGGAAACGCTGAGCTTCACGAAAGCCGCCAAACAGGTGCATCTGTCCCAACCAAGCGTTACGGAACAGATACGGGCGCTGGAAGAGAGCGTCGGCCAGGCGCTGTTCGTCCGCCAGAACAATCGCCTGCAACCCACCCCGGCCGCAGAGAGATTGGCCATTCGAGCGCGCGAATTGCTTGCGCGGGCCGATGACGCCTTCCGGGAAGTCCGCGAAAACGTCGGCGATTCGGGCGGCACGATCCGGGTCGCCGCGCCGCAGACTTTGTGCACCAGTGTGTTGGTTCCGCAACTGGTGCGCTTTGCCGGCATGCATCCCGGAACGCAGGTTGCGGTCCAGGAAAAAAACTCCATGGTAACCGCCCAGGCGGTGCTCGATGGGACGGCCGACCTTGGTCTGGTGCACGGATGGCCGGAAAACGACGCCGACCTTCGGGTGGAAGCCATTGCGCGGGACATGCCGGTGGTCGTGATGCCCCCAGGGCATCCGCTATGCCAGGCTGCTGACATCCAGGCCGACGCGCTTGCCGCGTTTCCGCTGGTTGTCACGATGGAAGGCTGCCGGTATCGGGCATACCTGGAGGCCGTGCTGCAGGAAGCCCCGGCGCAGCCGCGTATCCGCGGTGTCGCCGAGAGCGTACCGGCCTTGATACAGATGGTGTCCGCAGGCCTCGGGGTATCGATCCTGCCGCGGATGGCCATGGATCCCGCATTAACAACGGCAGGCGTCCAGTGGCGGCCATTGTCCACTGCGGGAGCCGGTCTTCCCATCTGCCTGCTCATCTTGCACCGAACGCCTACGCGTCAGGTGGCCGCCTTTATCGAGATGATCCGCCTCGCGGCGGCCGGCTCAGACGAGCCGATGGCCGCCATCGACATGCAGCACGGTACCGGTCGTGTAGCCATTGCCGATCAGGAAGCCGATGGCATCCGCGATATCGCTGCCAGCACCGACTCGGCCCACGGGTAGCCGCTCGGCCATCGACGCCAAAAGCGGTCCGCTGTCGGCGCCGGCCACGTCATTCCAGATGGGCGTATCCACCCAGCCCGGCGATACGGCATTGATCCGCAACGGCGCAAGCTCGACCGCCATGGCGCGCACCACACCCTCCAACGCGGCATTGATCGCGGCCACGGCGATGCCCTTCGGCCGGGGACGGTAGGCGGCAATGCCGGAAGTCAGGGTGATGGAACCGTGCGCCGCCATGCGCTGGGCGCCATGTTTGGCCAGCAGGATCGGCGCGACGACCTTCGAGCGGATGGCCCGGTCGAGCGCGTCCAGCGAGAGGTCCGGTAGCAGCTCATAGGCGCCGCGTATGTCGGCAGCCGTGCAGACCAGATGATCCACCGGGCCTGATTCTTCAAACAGCCGTTGCACTTGCGCTTCACTCGTCACATCCGCCTGGTGCAGGCGCGGCGCGCCAAACGCTCGCAACTGCTCCCGCGCCGCCTCGAGCTTGCCGCGGGATCTGCCCACGATCAGCACCTCGCAGTGCATGCCCAGCAATCGCTCGCTGACGGCCAGCCCCATGCCGGAACTACCTCCGACCACCACAACCCGTTGCCCCGCAAGACCATTGCCCATGCTCATTTCCTTGAAATACGTGTTTGGAGTAAGCGATGGTGGCGTTACGCGCTGCCGGGCGCCAGCAGGAATGTTTGATTGAGGCATCGGCTAGCCCGATGCTCGCGCGGCTCGGCGGACGTGCGCTGGGCGCCATTGCCCACGGCGTGTTCTGGGCCTTGGCCGCGGCGACCGGCACGCGCATTACCCCGCCCGCGCGCGGCGGCCTGGCCACCGCCATCATTTTTGGCGGAATTTCGATCGCCACCGTCGCGGGCGTGCCGTTGGCCAACCTGTGCGGCGCCATCGGCCGCAGCCGGACATACCGCAGTGCTCAACGGCGGCGGCGCGACGCTGGGCGGTATCATGCTGGCCAAGACCGGCGTTGCCGGCAAACGAGTCCAGGAGAAGTACAGCAGTGAACGATACCCACATTCCGGAAACGGAAGCCCCCGACGACCGCAAAGAACAGCTGCCCACGCTGTGGCGCGATGACGGCTGGACCGCCCGGATCATCAAGAACGAGGAAGACGACGGCTGGGCCGTGGAGATGACCATGGACGGAGAAGCCGAGCCCGCGCTGGTCGGCCCATGGACCATGGGCCGCGACAAGAAGAACCCCAAGCCGCTCGACTCCCCCGCCTTCATCACCCTGGTCAAGACCGCCCGGGAAGTCCTGCGCCGTCACGAGCAGCAATTGCACGCGACGCTGCACAAGAGCGTGAAGATCGACGCCGCCGCGGGCCGCCTGACCATCAAGCTGGATATCGTTCCCGACGAAGACGAGCCCTACGCCGTGTTGAGCGCCTACGACGAGTCCGGCGAACAATTGGCGCGGACCCAGGTCGCGCCGACGTACAAGCTGAGCGTGCAGCGCGCCTCGGAGTGGGCCAGCGGCGGTTTCGGCAAGCACGGCTGATACGCGGCGCTGACAAGCACCGGCTGCCGGCCGCTGCGGCGCCCGCGCGCAAAAGCAAAGCTGGCCACGTCAACGCAGCCAGCTTTGTCCCACTGAATCAAACCATCGCGGCCGGCTCAGTGCCCGGTCGAATCCCCTTCCCGGCTGGCTTCGAACAGGAACCAGGTGCGCCGTTCGGTCTCGTCGATCCAGTTCTCGATCAGGCTGGAGCTGGCGATGTCGCGGTGTTCATCGGTGATGTTGTGCGCTTCGCGCAACGCCGCCGCCAGGACCTTGTTGTCCTCGCGCAGCTCGGCCAGCATGTCCAGCGGCTGCACGTAATCCGCATCGTTGTCCGAGATACGCTGCGAGCGCGCGATGTGTCCGATGGACCGCAGCGTCGTGCCGCCGATCTTGCGGATGCGCTCGGCGATGGGATCCGTCATGGCGAACAGCTGGTCGCCCTGCTCGTCCAGCAGCAGGTGGTAATCCCGGAAATGGGGGCCGCTGACATGCCAATGAAAGTTCTTGGTCTTGAGATACAGCGCGAACACGTCGGCGAGTATCTGGTTCAGCGCGGCGGAAATATCCCTGGTGGCCGCCGACGCCAGGTCGGTCGGCGTCGCCAGCGGGCGCTTGCGGCGCTCTTTCAGGGCTTTGGTGGTCTTCTCATCCAGTTTCTTGGCCATGGGTCGCAACTCCTAGGAATGATGGTGAAAACGCACGCGCGGCGCGAGGCTTGCTTACGCCGCGACTTCGCTAGCGTAAATCCGCCCGCGCTTTTTTGCCAATGTCCTGGATCAAGGCGCTCCCCCTTCTGAAATCCGGTCCGGCTAGGAGTATGCTACGGCGCGTCAATTCAGCCGGATCCCTTCATCGCCATGCGCGGCAATCCCAACACCAGGCAAGGCGCCATCGCCCTGCACGGGTTTTACTTCCTGTACTACGGCCTGCAGGGAGTCAGCATTCCCTTCCTGCCCCTGTGGTTCGCCAGCCGCGGCCTGGATCCCGCCGTCATCGGCCTGATCGTCGCCACGTCCTTCCTGCCCAAGATCCTGTCCACGCCCGTGGTCGCCCACGTCGCCGACCAGACCGGCCGCGCGCACGCCCTGATCGCCGCGGCGCTGGCGGCGTCGCTGGCGCTGTTCGTCTGCTATCCGTTCAGCAGCACGCCCGGCTGGCTGCTGGCCATCACCCTGCTGCTCAACGCCGTCTTCCCGGCGGTATTGCCGCTGATGGACCGCATGGCCATCGCCAGCGGCCGGGGCCAAGGCAGTTCCTACACGGTCATGCGCGCCTGCGGCTCGCTGGGCTTTGCCGTGGTCACCGTGATCGGCGGCTACCTGATCAAGACCTTTGACGCCAACTGGGTGATGTGGCTGTCCATCCTCCTCATCATCGCCTGCCTGGCTTGCGTGCGGCTGCTGCCCCGGGCGGCACGCCCCACTCCCGACGAGGCGCCCGCGCCAGCGGCGCGCCTGCCCATGCTCGAGGTCCTGCGCGACCGCCCGCTGCTCATGTGCATCGCGGCGGCCTCGCTGGTCCAGGCCAGCAACGGCTTTCTCTATTCCTATTCCACGCTGTACTGGACCGCCAGCGGCCTGTCGACTTCGCTGATATCCATGCTGTGGGTGGTGGGCGTGGCCAGCGAGGTCCTGTTCTTCTTCCTGGCGCCCCGCATCCTGGCCCGCACGGGCGCGCAATGGCTGATCCTGGCGTCCGCCGTCATGACCGCGATCCGCTGGACCGGGCTCTCCGCCACTACCGATCCCACGCTGATCGCGGCGCTGCAGCTGCTGCAGTGCTTCACATTGGCCGGCAACAACGCCGCCATCATGTGGTACATCACCCGGCACGTGCCCGCCGCGATCAAGACCTCGGCGATCGCGCTTTACGCCTTGCTGTCGGGCGGAGTCTTCATGTTCGCCAGCATCCAGCTGGGCGGCGCGCTGTATCGCAGCTATGCGCCGGGAGGGTTCCTGGTGATGGCGTTGTGCGCTGTCGGCGCGGTGCCGCTGGTGATTTATGCGGAGAAGCTGCGCAGGAAGGCCGCCTGACCAGAAGCCGGAAAAAAAGGCCTCGCAAGCGAGGCCTCTTCGTCAGCAGCAGCCGATCCGCTTCTTCCCGCCATAGCGCGCGTCCTGCCGCTCGCGGAAAAATGCTTCGTAGCTCATCGGCTCCTGGTCCGGGTGCGTGCGCCGCATGTGGGCCACATACGTTTCGTAGTCCGGCACGCCGACCATCAGCCGGAGCGTCTGCCCCAGGTAGCGGCCGGCGGCGCCGGCCGCGGAACTCATGTTCGTAAACAGCATGCGTCGTCTCCCTGCTGCGCTCAGTCCGCGCCGGCGGCAACCGGCAGCGTTTCGTAAGGCATTTCGCGGGCGGTGGGCTTGTGCTCGTTGCGCGCGCGCTGTACCGAGCGCAGGCCGAACACCACGATGCTCACCACCACGAAGATGAAGATCGCGCACAGACCGGCGTTGATGTAGTCGTTCAACACCACGCGCGACATCTCGCCCAGGGACTTGGCCGGGGCCAGGACCTTGCCTTCGGCGATGGCCGCGTTGTACTTGTCGGCGTGCGCCAGGAAGCTGACGCGCGGGTCGGCGTGGAACAGCTTCTGCCAGCCGGCGGTCAGCGTGCATGCCAGCAGCCACAGGGTCGGCAGCACCGTGACCCAGGCGTAGCGGTCGCGCTTCATCTTGAACAGCACCACGGTGCCCAGGGTCAGCGCGATCGCGGCCAGCATCTGGTTGGCGATGCCGAACAGCGGCCACAGCGTGTTGATGCCGCCCAGCGGATCGACCACGCCCTGATACAGGAAGTAGCCCCAGGCCGCCACGCACAGGCCGGTGGCGATCAGGTTGGCGGGCAGCGAGTCGGTGCGCTTGAGCGACGGGGCGAAGGTGCCCAGCAGGTCTTGCAGCATGAAGCGGCCCGCGCGGGTGCCGGCGTCGACAGCGGTCAGGATGAAGAGCGCTTCGAACAGGATGGCGAAGTGGTACCAGAAGGCCATCATGCCCGGGCCGCCGATGGCCTGGTGCAGGATGTGCGCCATGCCCACGGCCAGCGTAGGCGCGCCGCCGGCGCGCGAGATGATGGTGCTTTCGCCCACGTCCTTGGCGGTCTGGATCAGATCCGCGGGCGTCACCACGAAGCCCCAGCTGGAGACCACCTGGGCCACCTGGTCGGGCGTGGTGCCGATCACGGCCGCCGGGCTGTTCATGGCGTAGTAGATGCCCGGCTCGATCACGCAAGCCGCCACCAGCGCCATGATGGCGACGAAGGATTCCATCAGCATGCCGCCGTAACCGATATAGCGGGCCTGGGTTTCGTTCTCGATCAGCTTGGGCGTGGTGCCCGAGGAGATCAGGGCGTGGAAGCCCGACACGGCGCCGCAGGCGATGGTGATGAAGAGGAACGGGAACAGGTTGCCCGACCACACCGGACCGCTGCCGTCGACGAACTGGGTCAGCGCGGGCATTTTCAGCTCGGGCGCGACCACCACGATGCCGATGGCCAGGCCGACGATGGTGCCGATCTTCAGGAAGGTCGACAGGTAGTCGCGCGGGGCCAGCAGCAGCCACACCGGCAGCACCGAGGCGATGAAGCCGTAGACGATCAGGATCCAGGTCAGGCCCTTGCCGTCGAAGTCGAACATGGGGCCGATCACCGGGTGCGCGGCCACGTCCTGGCCGAAGGTGATGGCAGCCATCAGGCCGACGAAGCCGATGATGGACACTTCGCCGATCTTGCCTGGACGGATATAGCGCAGGTACACGCCCATGAACAGCGCGATGGGGATGGTCGCGGCCACCGTGAAGGTGCCCCAGGGCGAGTGCGTCAGCGCCTTGACCACGATCAGCGCCAGCACGGCCAGGATGATGACCATGATCATGAAGGCGCCGAACAGCGCGATCACGCCCGGGATCTTGCCCAGTTCGGACTTGACCAGGTCACCCAGCGAACGGCCGTCGCGGCGGGTCGAGATGAAGAGGATGGTGAAGTCCTGCACGGCGCCGGCGAACACCACGCCGGCCAGGATCCACAGCATGCCCGGCAGATAGCCCATCTGCGCGGCCAGCACCGGGCCCACCAGCGGGCCGGCGCCGGCGATGGCGGCGAAGTGGTGGCCGAACAGCACGTGCTTGTTGGTGGGCACGTAGTCCAGGCCGTCGTTGTGCTTCCATGCCGGCGTCATGCGCGTCGGATCCAGCTGGAAGACGTTCTTGGCGATGAAGCGGCTGTAATAACGGTATGCGATCAAGTACACGCATACGGCGGCGATCACCACCCATAGCGCATTGATGGTCTCCCCTCTGGCCAGCGCCACGGTGCCCAGCGCGAACGCGCCCAGTACCGCAACCGCCAGCCAGACCAGGTGCTGACCCAGTCCCTTACTGCTGGTTTGCATAAGTGCTCCTCTAGCCTCCCGCCATGCTTTTGGCGTGAAACGCTTTTATCGTCCCGCGGAAGGCAGACTCATTGTTGTGGGGTGGCGGACGCGCGCGCGTCCACGCAGCGCCGTGTCGACGCGGACGCTAGTATTTCGTTTTGACTACGCAGCAACAAGCGCGAAACTACGCAATTCCGCTACGTGTTACTACGCAATGCGCCGCAGCATGATTTGGCGGAAACCGTAAAATCACGGCTGAAATTTCCCGATCCTGACTGCGGCAGGCAAAATGCTGCGTCGCAATATTCGCGTTCGCGCTGATACAAATCCTTCATGAAGCTGCGCCTGAAAATCCTGCTGCTCGCCGCGGTCCCCCTGCTGGTGGCCGTCGCCGCCATCACGGTGGCCGTCTACGTGCAGGGCCTGCAGCTGGCGCAGCGCGAAAAGCAGGTCGTGGAAAACGCCTGGCTGGCCAGCAAGGAAGGCGAACTGCGCCACTACGTCAACCTGGCCTACAGCGCCATCGCGCCCCTGCAGGCGGCGGCCGACGACGACGCCACCCGCCAGCGCGCGCTCGACCTGCTGGCGCAGATGGAATTCGGCCACGACGGCTATTTTTTCGTCTATGACCTGAAGGGCCGGAACCTGATGCACCCGCGCCAGCCGGAGCTGGTCGGCCAGGACCTCTGGGAGCTGCGCGACACCAAGGGCCAGCCCGTGATCCAGAACCTGCTGACCGCCGCCCGGCGCGGCGGCCAGGACGGTGAAGCGGTTCACTATCTATGGGAAAAGCCCTCCACCCACCAGACCGAGGAAAAGCTGGGTTACGTGGTGGTGCTGGAGCGCTGGGGCTGGATGCTGGGCACCGGCATCTACCTGGACGACGTGCAGCAGGCGCTGGAGCGCATCGACGCCGCCGCGCAAGCCAATATCCGCGATATGTTTGCCTGGGTGGCCGGCATCGCCGCCGTGTCCATCCTGGGCGTGGCGGCCTGCGGCCTGGCCCTGAACATCAGCGACCATCGCCAGTCCGACGCCAAGCTGCGGCTGATGGCGCGGCAGCTGGTGCGTTCGCAGGAGGACGAGCGCGCGCGGCTCTCGCGCGAGCTGCACGACGGCATCAGCCAGGTGCTGGTGTCGATCAAGCTGTCCCTGGAAGCGGCGCGGGAGCGGCTGCGGCAGACCTTGCCGGCCGAGCCGCGCGCCCTCGCTCATATCGACACCCCCCTGGGCGGCGCACTGGACCGGTTGAATACCGCCGTGGGCGAGGTCCGGCGTATTTCGCACAACCTGCGGCCGACGCTGCTGGACGACCTGGGCCTGCCGGCCGCACTCGAACATCTGGGCCGCGAGTTCGCCATCCCCAGCCAGGATGGCGCCCCGCCGCTGGCCGTGCGCCTGCACACCGCCGGGCAGCCGGTGAAGCTGCCCGAAGCCTATGCCACCGCCCTGTTCCGCGTCACCCAGGAAGCCCTGACCAACGTCATCCGCCATGCCGGCGCCACCCGCGCCGACATGACGCTGGCTTATTCCCAGCGCGACCTGCGCCTGACCATCGCCGACGACGGCCGCGGCTTCGACTATGCCGAGGTGCAGCAGGATCCGCGCCGCGGCATCGGCCTGCGCAATATGCGCGAACGCATGAACGCGCTGTCCGGCACGCTGACATTCCGCTCCACCTCCCACGGCACGGTCCTGCAGGCCTGGCTGCCGCTGCCCGCCGCCCCTCTACCCGCGAGCTCCGACGCATGACCCACAAGCCCGACCCCATCCGGCTGCTGCTGATCGACGACCACCCGCTGGTGCGGGACGGGCTGAGGCTGCGCCTGGAAACCGTGCCGCAGTTGCAGGTAGTGGGCGAGGCCGGCAACGCCGCCGCCGCCCAGGCCTTTCTGGCCGCCTGCCTGGCCGAGGATCCGCAGGGCGGCACCCTGCCGCACCTGGCGCTGATGGACCTCAACATGCCGGGCGTGGGCGGGTTGGAGCTGACCGCCCTGCTGCACGAGCGCTACCCGCAGATCGCCGTGCTGGTGCTGTCCATGCACGACAACCCCGAATACATGCTGCAAGCCGTCAAGGCCGGCGCGCGCGGCTATCTGCTGAAGGACGAGCCGGCGCAGGAAATCGTCACCGCCATCGGCGCGGTCATGGCGGGCCGCAGCTATTTCAGCGCGGCGGTCGCGGTGCGCCTGTCGCAGGCCACGGCGCCGGCCACCATGCTGACGCAGCGCGAACGCGACGTGCTGCGCCACATCGCCAGCGGCGAGGCCAACAAGCAGATCGCGCAGGCGCTGGGGCTGTCGGTGCGCACGGTGGAAACCCATCGCCTGAACATCAAGCGCAAGCTGGGCATAGATGGACAGGCTGAGCTGATCAAGTACGCCGTCGAAAACCGTGGGGTGTAGCCCCCCACGCCGCGCACGCTACGCGTGCTTGCTGCCCCCCCGAGGGGGGCTGTTTCCCCTTGGGGCGGCCCGGCGGGGAAACCCTTCTTGTGGCCTGAGGTAGACTTGCAGCACTACGCTACACACAGTAAAGCGCCGCAACCAGCGCCGCCCCCAGGAGTCCCCGATGTCATTGGAAAAGCACTACACCGCCATTCTTGAAGAACTAGGGGAAGATCCGTCCCGCGAAGGACTGGCGGACACGCCCGCCCGCGCGGCCAAGGCCATGCGCCACCTGTGCCGCGGCTACGGCCAGAACCTGGACGAAATCGTCAACGGCGCGCTGTTCACCTCGGACACGCGCGAGATCGTGCTGGTCAAGAACATCGAGCTGTATTCGCTCTGCGAGCACCACATGCTGCCCTTCATCGGCAAGGCCCACGTGGCCTACCTGCCCAACGGCAAGGTGCTGGGCCTGTCCAAGGTCGCGCGCATCGTCGAGATGTACGCGCGCCGCCTGCAGATCCAGGAAAACCTCAGCCGCCAGGTGGCCGAAGCCGTGCAGTCCGTGACCGGCGCGGCCGGCGTGGCCGTGGTCATCGAAGCCCAGCACATGTGCATGATGATGCGCGGCGTGGAAAAGCAGAACTCGTCCATGGTGACCTCGGTCATGCTGGGTGAATTCCACGACAATCCGTCGACCCGGGCCGAATTCCTCAGCCTCATCCGCTAGCCGGGGGCGCCTAGCCGGATTCCCCCTCCCCCTTTTGGCGCATATCGCGGGCCGCCTCGCCGGCCGCACCCCGCCGCGCCGGCCGCGCCAGCCCTGGCGCCGCCGGCCGGCAGGCGGGCCCGGCCCGCTTTTGGCTCCTACTGATCCGGGCATCTGGCCCTAGCGTTCTGGCCCCATCCGGGCAAACTGGCTCCAGCATCCCGGTCGCGCCGGAGCGCGGCCGTTCCCTCCCGGAGATCTCCATGAACGCGATATTCCGCCTCATCCGCCGCTGCACCCTGGCCGGCCTGGCCGCCGCGCTGTTGGCCGCTCCCGCCTATGCCCAGACCAAGCTGGTGGTCGGCTACCAGCTGATCGTCGGGCCGTTCCTGACGGCGATCGCCGACGGCAGTTTCGACAAGGCCTTGAAGGACGCCGGCTACCAGGTGGACTGGCGCCAGTTCACCTCCGGCGGCGACATCTCCACCGCGCTGGCCTCCGGCAACGTGCCGGTCGGCGTGCTGGGTTCCACCGGCATCACCGCGGCCGCGACCCGCGGCGTGGACATGGAGCTGTTCTGGATCCTGGACAACATCGGCAAGTCCGAGGCGCTGGTGGCGCGCAACGGTTCCGGCATCAACAGCACGGCCGACCTGAAGGGCAAGCGGGTCGCCACGCCTTTCGTGTCCACCTCGCACTTCCATCTGCTGGTCGGGCTGGAACAGGTCTGGAAGATCAATCCGCGCGACGTGCGCATCCTGAACATGCAGCCGCCGCAGATCGTGGCCGCGTGGCAGCGCGGCGACATCGACGCGGCCTACGTCTGGCCGCCCGCGCTGACCGAGATCGCCAAGAGCGGCAAGATCATTGCCGACTCGGAACAGATCGGCAAAGCCAGCGTGCCGACCTTCGACGGCATCGTGGTGGATCGCGCCTGGGCCGCCAAGAACCCCAAGTTCATGGCCGCCTTCACCAGCGTATTGGCCAAATCCTACGCGGACTACCGCGCCAACAGCGCCAAATGGACCGCCGACTCGCCGCAGGTCAAGAGCATCGTCAAACTGATCGGCGGCAAGCCCGAGGACATGGTCGAGGCGCTCCAGCTGCTGGTCTTCCCGACCGTGCAGGAACAGGCCTCCAATGTCTGGCTGGGCGGCGGCAAGGAATCGGGCGCCGCGCGCGCCTTCGCGGCCAGCGCCCAGTTCCTGAAAGACCAGAAGCAGATCGACCGCGCCCTGGCCGACTACAGCCCGCACGTCACGGACAAGTACGCCCGGGCGGCCGAGAAGTAAGAAGCGCTTGCGGCCAAGGCGGCCCGTCCGGCGCCGCCTGCCCAGCATCCCGCAGGGCTGCGCGCAGCCCGCCGCAACTAGGGGAGCCGGCATGACCATGCAGTCCACGTCCGCCACGCATAGCCTGTGCGCGGAGAAAGTCAGCGTCACCTACCCCGGCCTGCACGAAAGCGGTCCGGTCATTGCGCTGCAGAACGTCAACCTGACCATCCAGCCCGGCGAGTTCGTCGTCGCGCTGGGCGCCTCGGGTTGCGGCAAGACCACCTTGCTCAGCCTGCTGGCCGGGTTCCTGTCGCCCACCGAGGGCGAGATCACGCTGGGCGGCCGGCCCATCGTGGGTCCCGGCGCCGACCGCGGCGTGGTGTTCCAGAAGCACGCCCTGCTGCCCTGGCTGAATGTGCTGGAGAACACCGAGTTCGGCCTGAAGCTGCAAGGCGTGGACAAGGAAACCCGCCGCGCCCGCGCGCGCCGCAATCTGGAGCTGGTGGGCCTGCAGGACTTCCACCGCCACATGATCTACCAGCTGTCGGGCGGCATGCAGCAGCGCGTGGGCATTGCGCGCGCGCTGACCTGCAACCCCGCCATGCTGTTGATGGACGAGCCCATGGCGGCGCTCGACGCGCTGACCCGCGAGACCATCCAGGAGCTGCTGCTGGACATCTGGCGGCAGACCAACAAGATGTTCTTCTTCATCACGCACAGCGTCGAAGAAGCGCTGTTTCTGGGTTCGCGGCTGATCGTCATGTCGCCCCGCCCGGGCCGCATCACGCACACCTTCACCCCGGACTTCAACCGGCGCTACCTGGAGACCCGCGATGGCCGCAGCATCAAATCCAGTCCCGACTTCATCGCCATGCGCGAACAAGTCCTTGGCATCATCTATGGCGACGAGCGAGCCTCCTCCCCCCAAGGCTTCCATGGCTAGCAACCGCCCGGGACACAAGCCCGCCGCGCCGGGCAAGGTCTACGGCGCGCCGGGCGCGGGCTACAGCGGCCACATCAGCCTGATCACCAGCCTGGCGCTCATCGGCCTGTGGTTCCTGGTGACCAGCGCCGGCTGGGTGCGGCCGCTGTTCCTGCCTTCGCCCCTGGCCGTGTACGACAAGTTCGTCTCGGCCATGACCGACGGCGTGGCCAACTCCACGCTTACCGAACATGCGCTGGCCAGCCTGTCGCGGGTGTTCGGCGCCTTCTTCCTGGCCTGCGTGACCGCCATTCCCGTCGGCATCCTGATGGGTGTGAACCGCTACGCGCGCGGCATCTTCGATCCGCCCATCGAGTTCTACCGCCCGCTGCCGCCGCTGGCTTACCTGCCGCTCATCATCATCTGGTTCGGCATCGGCGAGTTCCCCAAGGTCCTGCTGATCTACCTGGCGATCTTCGCGCCCATGGCGATCGCCGCGCGCGCCGGCGTGCGCTCGGTGTCGATCGAACAGATCCACGCGGCCTACGCCATGGGAGGCACGCCCGCGCAGGTGGTCTGGCACGTGATCCTGAAGGCCGCCATGCCGGAAATCTTCACGGGCATGCGCATCGGCATCGGCGTGGGCTGGACCACGCTGGTGGCCGCCGAAATGGTGGCCGCCGACCGCGGCCTGGGCTTCATGGTGCTGAACGCCGCCCAGTTCCTGGCCAGCGACACCGTCATCATGGGCATCATCGTGATCGGCGTGTTCGCCTTCGCCTTCGACCTGCTGGTCCGTTATCTGGAGAAGTTCGCCATACCCTGGAAGGGACGGGTCTGAAACGCGCCCGGGCAATCCCTCATTTCGTCCCCCATCCGGCTCCTCTATCCTCAAGAGCGGCGCCTGCGCAGCGGCTACCGGCTGCGCGGCCTAGACAAGGAGCCGTCATGTCCAGCCAGGCCTCGATGCTCAAGCCTGTGTTGTGGGAGCGCCTGTTCGAACGCGAAAGCGCGCCCAATCTCAGCCTGCAGGGCTGCGTGCGCCAGATGCTGGTGTCCGCCATCCTCAGCGGCCACCTGCCGCCGGGCACGCCGGTGCCGTCCAGCCGGCATCTGGCCGACCAGCTGCGCATCGCGCGCAACACCGTGGTTTTCGCCTACCAGCAACTGGTCAGCGAGGGCTATCTGGTGTCGCGCGAACGCAGCGGCCACTTCGTCAGCGACACGGTCATGCGGGGCCATTCCGGGCCGGCTGCCGACGCCCCGCCCGCCGACGGCGGCGAGCCCGACGTGCGCTGGGATGAAAGGCTGCGCTTTCGCCCGTCCCGGCAGCGCAACATCACCAAGCCGCGCGACTGGCAGAAGCAGCCCTACCCCTTCGTCTACGCCCAGTTCGACCAGGACCTGTTCCCCACCGCGGAATGGCGCGAATGCTGCATCAAGGCGCTGTCCGTGCTGGACATCCGCAGTTGGGCGCCGGACCTGATCACCCACGACGACCCGGCGCTCATCGAGCAGATCCGTACCCAGGTGCTGCCACGCCGCGGCGTCTGGGCCGACGCCGAGGAAATCGTCATCACGGTGGGCGCGCAGCATGCGCTCTACCTGCTGGCCGACCTGCTGGTCAACGAGGACACCGTGGTCGGCATGGAAGACCCCGGCTATCCCGACGCCCGCAACATCTTCGCCAGCCACACGCGCAATCTGCTGCCCCTGCCGGTGGACGAACAAGGGCTGTGCACCGGCACCCATCTACTGGGCTGCGACTACATTTTCGTCACGCCGGGCCACCAGTGCCCCACCACGGTCACGCTATCGCCGGAGCGCCGCCAGAACCTGCTGACGCTGGCGCGCCAGGCCGACAGCCTGATCATCGAGGATGACTTCGAAAGCGAAAGCCGCTGGGGCGAAGGCGCGATTCCCGCCTTGAAGAGCCTGGACCGCGACGGCCGCGTGATCTACGTGGGCAGCCTGGCCAAGTCCTTCGCGCCGGGCCTGCGCATCGGCTACATCGTGGCGCCGCGCGAGCTCACCGCCGAACTGCGCGCCCTGCGCCGCCTGATGCTGCGCCACCCTTCGGCCTACATCCAGCGGGCGTTTTCGCTGTTCATTTCGCTGGGCCACCACCATTCGCTGCTGCGCAGGCAATCGCAGGCCTACCAGGAACGCGGCACCGAGCTGGCCCGCGCGCTGGCGCGGCACCTGCCCGATTTCAAGGTCATCCCCATTACCGGATCCTCGTCCTGCTGGCTGCAAGGGCCGCCCTGGCTCAACGCCTGCGAGCTATCCGACGCCGCGCTGGCCGAAGGCGTGGTGGTGGAGCCCGGCGACGTCTTCTTCATGAACGGCGCCGACGCGCCGCGCAACTTCCTGCGGGTCGGCTTCACCTCGATCCGGCCGGAACACATCGAGCCGGGGATCGCCAGGCTGGCCAAGGTCGTCGACCGCTACCGCGGCCGCGCCGCGGACGGCAAGCAGGCCCCGCAGGGCCCGGACCTGCACGCGCTAGAGCACTTCGTCTCTTAGGTAGTACCAGCGGTACAGCAGGCCCTGGCCCAGCCTGCGGAACGGCGCGAACATATGCCCCGGCAAGGGCGAGTCGTAGATCGGCAGGTCCCAGGACACGCCGTCCTTGCCCATCATGCGCTGCGCCAGGCGTTTGCCGGCGTGGGCCGAGAACGCCACGCCATTGCCGCCGTAGCCGAAGGCGTAATAGACCGGCTGCGCCGGGTCGGGCTGCGTGACGCGCGGCATCATGTCGTGGCTCACGTCGACCCAGCCCCACCAGGAATAGTCCACGTCCACCCCCGCCAGCGTGGGGAACTTGCGCGCCAGCCCCTCGCGCAGCAGCGCCAGATGGCGCGGGTGCTGCGCGTCGGCGCCGCGCAGCGCGCTGCGGCTGCCGATCTGCATGCGGCCATCGGGCAGCAGACGGTAATAGAAGCGCAGCGTCCGTGTATCGGTAATGAACACCGTGCTCTTCAGACCCGCGGCGTCGCGTTCCGCCGGCGTCAGCACCCGCGTCACCAGCGAGTTCGAAAGCACCGGCATGATGCGATTGTCCAGCAAGCGGTTGACGCCCTGCGCGGTGTAGCCGCCAGTGGCGAACGCCACGCGGCGCGCACGCACGTAGCCGTTGGGCGTCTGCAGCCGCACGCCGCCGTTCTCGGCGCGCCAGCCCAGCACCGGGCTGCCCGGATGGATGCGCACGCCCAGGGCCCGCGCCTGCCGCATATAGCCATAGGCGAGCTTCAAGGGATGCACGCCCACGCCGTCCGGCTCGTGCATCGCGCCCACCGCCTCGCGGTCGTACACGTAGCGTTCGCGCAATTCCTCCCGGCTCAACATCCTGGCGTCATAGCCGAACACCTCGCGCATCACGCGGGCCTCGTTCTCCAGGAATGCCATCTTCTTCTGGCGGTGCGCGGTGTACAGGTGGCCGCCCGGCTGCGCGTCGCAATCCACCTGGGCCACCAGGCTCTTCCAGTATTCGAAGCCTTCGCGGATCTCGGCATCCAGGCGCTTGGCGGTCGCCAATCCCCAGCGCGCTATCCATTGCGAACGGTACAGGCGTCCGGACGCATTCTGTCCCTGTCCGCCGTTGCGGCTGGTGCAGCCCCACACCACGCGGTTGGCTTCCAGCACCACGGCCTTCACGCCAAAGTCGCGGGCCAGCGTCAGCGCCGCCGACAGCCCGGTGAAGCCCGAGCCCACGATCACCACGTCGGCATCGATATCGCCGTTGACAGGACCGTCGTCCTCGGGCGGCTCGCCCGCGGTCGCGACCCAGTAGGTGGGCGCGTAGTCCTGCCCGCGGCCGGGCGGGGACACCAGCGGATCGTAGGCCGGGTTGTAGGCGCTGATCGCCGTCCGGCCAGCGGGGGCCGGACCTGCAGGTTGGAAGGACATTTGAGTATCCATGCGGCGTTCCGGTAGCTGGGTGCGGGGCGTGCTCAGCCGCGGGCCGGCAATACCGGGCGCTGCTTGCGGTAGGCGTTCTTGACGCGGATCTTGCCGTCCTGGAAGGTGAAGACGTCCACCATGTCCGCCTCCACGCGGGAGCCGTCTGCGGCTGTGCCGGTAAAGGTCGATTCGGACACGCCGCGGTCGCCGGCCACCCAATGCGTGCCGTTCTGCCACTGCGCGTCGGGAAAATTCGCCCAGGCCGCCGCGAAGGCGGCGCGCACCGCCTCGCGGCCTTCGTGCCGCGCGCCCCATCGCTCGGGGCCGGCCACGGTCTCGAACACGCAGTCGTCGCTCATGAAGGACATCAGGGCGTCGATATCGTGGCGGTTCCAGGCCGCCGCGAATTCGGCCAGCATGTCCGCGGTGACGGTCTTCTGCATTGCATACCTCCGGTAGACGCTGGCGCGACGCGCGCCAGCATTCAGGATCCAAGGTAAGTGAGCCCCCAGGCAGGGTCTAGAACCAGACACGGGAAATCGCTTGCACCAGACGCTTGCTCGCTCATCGCGCCGCGGCCGGCGCCAGCCAGGCGTCCATGCCGGCGGGATCGACGGCGCCGCGCATGCCGATCAGCACCAGCGCCGGTTCGTCCAGATCCGCCGGCGGCCTGGCTTGCGTGTCGTAGCGCACGCGCCGGCCCGCCAGTTGCACCAGCACCAGGCCGTGCCGGTCGGTGCGCACCCAGCCCTTGGCGCGCAGCAGCTGCCTGGGCGCGTCGCGCAGCCGGCTGGCGAGCCGATCGGCGTCGAGCAGCGCGGGCGCGCGCCACAGCCAGCTCTGGAACGGATGATCGGGGTCATCGGGGGTTGCGGCGTGGACGTGTCCCGCATGGCCGCAAGCGCCGCTGGCGCATTCATGCGCAAGGCTGCAAGCCCCGCCCTCGCCCAGCAGATGGCGCAGGTCCACGCGCCCTTCGCGCGTCTCGACCATCGCGGCCCCGCGCGTCGCCGCGTGCAGCCATAGGCGCAGCGACGGCAGCTCCTCGGCAGGCGCCAGATCGGTCTTGTTCAACACCAGCAGATCGGCGGCCTTGAACTGGCGGCCCAGCGTATCGGCCAGCAAGGGATCCGCCGCCAGCGCGCGCACGTTCGCGGCATCGGCCAGCACCACCACGCCCTCCAGCTGCAGCATGGGATCGGCCATGCCGACCTGCGCGATGCGGCCGGGATCGGACACGCCGCTGGCTTCGATCACGATCCATTCGGGCAAGGGGTCCAGCGCCAGCACGCGCGCCAGGGCATCGTCCAGGCCGCCCGCCATGGAACAGCAGACGCAGCCGTTGGCCAGCCTGATCACCTGATCGCTGCGCTGCGCGATCAGCCCGGCGTCGATATCGACAGGGCCGAAGTCATTGACCAGGACCGCCGCGCGGCGCTGGCTGCGGGCCAACACGTGATTGAGCAGACTGGTCTTGCCCGCGCCCAGGAATCCGCCCACCACGGTCAGCGCGATGCGCGGTGCGCCATGGGCCGCCATCTCAGGCTTCCCGCAGCGGCAAGGGCCTGCCGCCGATGACGGTGCCCAGCACGCGCACGTCCTTCAGTTTCTCGGGAGCGACCTCCAGCGGGTCGTCCTGCAGCACGCAGAAGTCCGCATGCTTGCCGATCTCGATGGAGCCGACCAGGTGATCCAGGTGCAGGGTGTACGCCGCGCCCAGCGTGACGGCGTGCAGGGCCTGCTCCACGCCAATGCGCTCGGACTCCCCCAGCACCTTGCCCGACGACGTCTGGCGGTTCACCGCGCACCAGGCCGTGAAAAGCGGTCCCAGCGGCGTGATGGGCGCGTCCGAATGGACGGAGAACGGCACGCCGGCGCGCGCGGCCGAGGCACAGGCGTCCATGCGGTTGGCGCGGTCCGGACCCATGGTCAGGGCGTGATGCGCGTCGCCCCAGTAGAAGATGTGGTTGGCAAAGAGATTGGCGCACATGCCCAGGCTGGCCATGCGCCGGAACTGCGCCGCGTCGGCCATCTGGCAATGCTGCAGGGTATGGCGGTGATCGCGCCGCGGGCTGCGGCGCAGGGCGCGGTCCACCGCGTCGATCGCAAGCTCGGTGGCTTCGTCGCCATTGGTGTGGATGTGCAGCTGCACCCCGGCGTCGTGATAGGCCTGGACCATCGCGTCCAGCTCGGCCGGCGCGATCACCCAGATGCCGTTGGGCGCGCCGTTGTAGTAGCCCGGCCAGCGCAGCCGGGCGGTAAAGCCCTGGATCGAACCGTCCACCACCAGCTTGACCATGCCCAGATGCAGCTTGTCGTTGTTCAGGCGCCGGGCCTCGGCCAGCTTGGCCAGGCAGCGCTGCGGATCGCCCGCGTAGGTCAGCGCGGACGCGGCCGGCACAATGCGCACCGGGTAGTCCGGCTCGGCGGTGATGCGGGCCAGCGTCGCCAGGCCCTCGTCGCCCAGCTCGTTGACCAGGTCCGTGGCCGTGGTGACGCCCGCCCACTGCGCCACCTTGCCAAACATGCGCAGGCCCTCTTCCGATACCCCCACGGTGCGGAACGGGCTGCCGATCAGGCGCATGACGGGGAACATGGCGGCAAATTCGCAGAGTTCGCCGCTGGGCCGTCCGTCTTCCATGCGCGTCACGCCCTCGATGTCGGTATCGCGGTCTATGCCGGCGCGCGCCAACATGGGCGTGTTCACGTTCATCAGGTGCATGCTGGCGTGCATGACCACCACGGGCCGCTCGGCGGACACCGCGTCCAGGTCCTGCACGCGCATGCGCGCGCCGTCGAAGAAGATCGGGTCGAAGCCCCACCCTATCAGCGTCTCGCCGGTCGCCAGGGCGCGTTCGGCCTCGCGCAGCCGCGCGGCCACAGCCTCGAAACTCTTCA
Source organism: Achromobacter sp. PD1 (assembly GCF_048541815.1). Classification (NCBI taxonomy): domain Bacteria; kingdom Pseudomonadati; phylum Pseudomonadota; class Betaproteobacteria; order Burkholderiales; family Alcaligenaceae; genus Achromobacter; species Achromobacter sp. PD1. Next base: position 2,229,808 of record NZ_CP183349.1, on the reverse strand, counting down.
AGCCTTCCCACAGCTTGCCATCGGGTCCGCGCCGGTCATAGAAGCCCACGTACACGAACTTCCACATGCCGCCTTCCGGCAGATGGCAATGCCCTTCGACCAGGCCGGGCATGAGCACCTTGTCCGCATAACGCTCGTCGAGGTCGGCAGGCCCCCAGCCCGCCAGCTCCTCGCGGCTGCCCACGCCCAGGATACGGCCCTCCCGCACCGCCACGTGCGTGGCGCGGGGCTGCATCGGGTTCATGGTCAGGATGCTGCGCGCGGCATAGATCGTGGTTCGGGCGCGGGTCTGGGTCATCGGTCTGTCCTTCTATCGGAGGGTGGGCTCATCCCTGCAGCGGCGACGCCAGGACGCCGTCGCGGGATTCGACGAAATGGCAGGCCACGCGGTGGCCCGGCGCGACTTCGCGCAAGCTGGGCTCGCGCGTGCTACAGAGCGGCTGCGCGGCCGGGCAGCGGCCGGCAAAACGGCAGCCCGGCGGCGGATCGACCGGACTGGGCGGATCGCCCGCCAGCCGCACGCGGCGCGCGGCCAGCTCGCGCCCGCCCTTCACGGTCGGCACCGCCGACATCAGGGCGACGCTGTAGGGATGCAGCGGCCGCGTGAAGAAGGCGTTGCGCGTGGCCTGCTCGATGATCTTGCCCAGGTACATGACGGCGATGTCGTCGCAGATGTGCTCCACCACCGCCATGTCGTGCGAGATGAACAGGAAGGACTGCCCCTGCTCGCGCTGGATGCGCCGCAGCAGGTTCAGGATCTGCGCGCGGATCGCGATATCCAGGGCCGACACCGGTTCGTCGCAGACGATCAGGTCGGGCGCGCTGGCCAGCGCGCGGGCCACGTTAAGCCGCTGCCGCTGGCCGCCGGAAAACTGGTGCGGAAACAGTTGCCGCTGCTCCGGGCGCAGGCCCACCAGTTCGAACATGCGGGCCACGCGCGCCTCGCGTCCGCCCGGCGGATCGATGCCCATCAGGTCCAAGGGCGAGCGCACGATGTCGCCAGCCCGCTGGCGCGGATTGAGCGAGGAATACGGATCCTGGAACACCAGCTGCACGCGGCGGCGCATGCGACGCAGGGCCGAGCCGTTCAGCGCCGTCATGTCCGTACCGTCGAAGTGGATGGAGCCCGCGGTCGGGTCCGCCAACCGCAGCACGGACAAGGCCGTGGTGGTCTTGCCCGAGCCGGACTCGCCCACGATCGCCAGCGTGCGGCCGCGCTGCAGTTCGAAGGACACGCCGTCCACGGCCTTCACGACCACCGGCTTGCCGTCGCGGCCGCGTCCGCCGATGGGAAAATGCACGGCAAGATCGCGCACGGACAGCAAGGCGGGAGATTGCGGTGACGTCATTGCGCGGCCTCCGGATACAGCCAACAGGCAACTTCCTGGCCCTCGCCTACACGGGTCAGGGGCGGAAACGCGTCGCGGCAGCGCGCCATGGCCTGCCCGCAACGTTCCATGAAGGGACAGCCCGCGCCGCGCTCCCAGATCGACGGCACCACGCCGGGAATCTCCGGCAGGTCGGGGCGCACGTCGTCGGGCTCGCGGTCCAGTTCGGGCAGACAGGCGATCAGCCCCTGCGTGTAGGGATGGCGGGGCTGCGCCAGGATCTCGCGCACGCCGCCCTGCTCCACCACCCGCCCGCCGTACATGACCACGACGCGGTCGGCCATCTCCGACACCGCGCCCATGTCATGCGTGATCAGCAGCACCGCGGTGCCGCGCCGCGCCTGCTGTTCGCGCAGCAGGTCGAAGATCTGCGCCTGGACCGTCACGTCCAGCGCTGTTGTCGGCTCGTCGGCGATCAGCACGTCTGGATCGCAGGCCAGCGCGATGGCGATCATTACGCGCTGCCGCATGCCACCGGACATCTGGTGCGGATAATCGTCCACGCGCCGCTCCGGCAAGGGGATGCCCACCGACTTCAGCATCTCGATGGCGCGCTCGCGCGCCTGGCCCTTGCTCAGGCCCTGGTGCAGCCGCAGGGGTTCCGCGATCTGGTCGCCGACCGTGTACACAGGGTTCAGCGCCGTCATGGGCTCCTGGAAGATCATGGATATCTTGTTGCCGCGCACCTGGCGCATGGCCTCCTCGTCGCGGCCGGCCAGGTCGTCGCCGCGCAGGCGCACGCGGCCCCCGCCGATGCGTCCCGGCGCGGGAATCAGCCGCATGATGGCCAGCGCCGTCATGCTCTTGCCGCAGCCGGACTCGCCCACCAGGCACAGGGTCTCGCCGGGGTTCAGGTCGAAGCTCACCGCGCTCAACACCTCGGCCACGCGGCCGCGCGACTGGAACTCCAAGCTCAGGCTGTCGACCTCCAGCACGGGCGTCTGCTGCGCGGCGTTCATGCCCGCCCCCGCGAGTTCGGGTTGAGGGCGTCGTTCAGCCCGTCGCCGATCAGGCTGACGGCCAGCACGGTCAGGAAGATGGCGGCGCCCGGCAGGGTCACCGCCCACCACGCGGTCAGGATGTAGGGGCGGTTGCTGCCTATCATCAGGCCCCAGCTCATGATGTTGGGATCGCCCAGCCCCAGGAACGACAGGCCGGCCTCGAACAGGATCGCCGTGCCTATCGCCAGCGTGGCCGACACGATCAGCGGCGCCAGCGCGTTGGGCAGGATCACGCGCCAGATGATGCGCGCGTCGCCCGCGCCTATCACCCTCTCGGCCAGCACGTACTCGCGGCGCTTGAGGCGCAGGAATTCGCCGCGCGCCAGCCGCGCCGTGCCCGGCCAGCTGACCACGCCGATGGCGATGGCGATGGTCGCCAGCGACGGCGAGAACAGCGTCACCAGCACCATGGCGAACAGCAAGGTGGGCAGCACCTGAAAGAACTCGGTGATGCGCATCAAGGTTTCGTCGATCCAGCCGCCGTAGTAGCCCGCAAGCGCGCCCACCGTCAGCCCGATGGCCATGGACAGCACCGCCGCCACCACGCCCACCAGCAGCGTGGCGCGGCCGCCATAGACCATGCCAGTCAGCACGTCGCGGCCCAGGTAGTCGGTGCCCAGCAGCGCGTCCGCGCCCGGTGGCGTCATCGGCGCGCCCGCAATCTCGAAGGGATCCGCCTCCATGATCATGGGTCCGAAGAGCGTCACGGCGAGGATGGCGGCCAGCAGCAGCACGCCGGACAGCGCCGAGGGATTGCGCGCGAATACCCGCAAGGCCTCGTACGACGGGCGGGCCGGCGGCCGCGCCGCCTGGCCCGGCAAGGCGGCAATGGATACGGCGGGAGGGGTCTGGCTCATGAGGTCTTGATCCTGGGATCGATCAGGCGGTAGGCCAGATCGGTAAGCTGATTCATCACGACCACCAGCAGCGAGGCGAACAGCAGGATGCCCAGCAGCGTGGGATAGTCGCGCCTGAGCACGGAGTCGAACGCCAGCCGGCCCAGCCCGGGCCAGTTGAAGACCGTTTCGACCAGGATCGCGCCCGCCAGCACATTGCCGAACTGCAGGCCCAGCATGGTCACCACCGGCAGCACGCCGTTGCGCAGCGCGTGCTTGTAGAGCACGGAGCGCTCTGGCAGGCCCTTGGCGCGCGCGGTGCGGATGTAGTCGGCCGACAACGCCTCCATGACGCTGGCGCGCGCCAGCCGGCTGTACTGCGCCAGATAGACGAAGGCCAGGGTGAAGGCCGGCAGCACCAGGTGGTGCAGCACGTCCAGCACGCCCGCCCAGCCGTCCTGCGGCCCGCCGGCAGAACGCATGTCGGACACCGGGAAGATCGGCAGCGCCGAGGCGAACAGGATGATGAGGATGATGCCGGTCCAGAACACTGGCGCGGAATAGCCCACCACCGACAACAGCGTGATGCCTTGCGACAGCGGCCCGTTGGGCTTGCGCGCGGCCAGCGTGCCCAGCAGCGTGCCGGCCAGGAACGCGCTCAGCACCGAGGTCACCACCAGCAGCAGCGTGGCTGGCACGCGGTCCCAGATCAGCTGCGCCACCGGCACGTTGAAGAAATAGGAATAGCCCAGGTCGCCCCGCAGCACCTGCATCAGATAGATGCCCAGCTGCGTCAGGAAGGGCTTATCCAGCCCGTACTGCGCGCGCAGCTGCGCCCGCAGTTCTTCGCTGATGCCGCCCATGGAGCCCGCGATGGTCTCGACCGGATCGCCCGGCGAAATGTGGATCAGCAGGAAATTCAGCGTCACCACGGCCAGCAGCAGCACCAGCGCATAGGCCAGGCGGCGCAAGAGATAGCGCGTCATGGCAGTTCCGCCTTACTGCAGGTAGGTGTCGTCCATGGGCGATATGACGCCCCAGATGCCGTCCGGCAGGCCGTGCACCTTCTTCAACGACAGGGTGTGGTACGGAATGACCGTGAGGAAGTCGATGGGCACATCGGCCGTGACCAGCCGCTGGAATTCCGCGTAGAGCGCGCGGCGTTTGTCGGCGTCGGTTTCGGTGCCGGCCTGCTCCAGCAGTTCGTCCACCTTGGGGTTGGAATAGGACTGCGTGTTGGTCCAGATGATGTCGCGGATGTTGCTGGACAGGTAGGTGCGGTGCACGCCGATCACCGGATCGCCCCAGTTGAAGACGATATCCGTGGTCATGTCGAAATCCTTGCCGGCGATGCGCTTGGCCCAGGTCGGGAAGTCCGGCGAGGCGCGCACCTGCACCGCGATGCCGACCTTCTTCAACTGGCTGCGCAGGTACTCCGCCACATTCTTGCCCTGCACGTCGGAGCCCGGCATGTAGTCCACCGTGAGCGACAGGCGTTCGCCCTTGGCATCCTTCTTGTAGCCCGCTTCTTCCAGCAGTTGCTCGGACTTCTTCAGGTCCAGCGGATACTTCGCCACGTCCTGGGTGGCAAACGGACTGGTGCCGATAATGGGGCCGTCGGCAGGCTTGGCGAAGCCGGCGTTCAGAGCCTTGGTGATGAAGCCCTTGTCGGTGGCATAGGCGATGGCCTGCCGCACCCGCACGTCGTTCAAGGGCTTGCGCGCCGTGTTGAAAGCCAGCCAGCTCAAGGCGCCTATGCCTTCATAGCCCTTGCTGGTCATGACGATGGCGGGATTGTCCTTGGCGCGCCGCAGGATGGTGGGCTCGGTCATGAAGGGCAATACGCCGATGTCGCCGCGCTCCAAGCCGATCAGCAGATTGGTGGCGTCGGGATTGATCTTCACCACGATCCGGTCCAGGTAGGGCTTGCCGGGCAGGAAGAATTTATCGAACTTCTCCAGCACGATCTCCTGGCCCGGCTTGAATTCCTTGAACTTGAACGGACCCGACCCAACCACGTCGGCCGAGTTGCGCGGATGGCTCTTGAGGTCCTGTCCATCGTCGTAGATGTGCTTGGGCAGCACCGGCATCAGGGCCGGCGACAGCGCCAGCAGAATGGCTGGATGCGGTTTGCTCATGCGCAGCACCACCGTGTAGGGATCCGGCGTGTCCACCGCTTCCACGGGTGCGAACATGGTCTGGAACGGATGGTTCTTCTTGACCGCCATGACCGAGAACGCCACGTCGGCCGAGGTCACCGGCTTGCCGTCGTGGAATACGGCGTCCTTACGCAGATGCAGCGTCAGGGACTTGCCGTCCGGCGCCAGTTCCCACGATTGCGCCAGATAGGGCTGCGGCTTCCAATCGGCGTCGTAGCGCAGCAGGCTGGCGAACAGCTGCGTGCTGGGCAAGGCGGTTGCAATGCCCGATTGCACCGCGCCGTTCAGATGGCGCGGCACCTGCGTTGAACCGATTACCAGCGTGCCGCCTGGTTTGGGCGCATCCGCGGCGCTGGCCCCGCCCGCCAGGGCCAGCGTCGTCAGTATCGTGGTCAGGCATTTTTTTACGCTGCGCATGTTCTACCCCTTTGTGTCCAGTGTCACGAACCATTCATCGGATGGTCTTGGGGGTAGCGTATCCAGCCAGCTGGTCCAGGCTTAGTACCAAACCGCCGGACTTTTTGGAGCCAGCCCCGCAGACGGACCGGATTCAACCGGCCAGCGCCCGCGCGTACAGCGAAGCGACCGCGCAGCTGTTGACGCGGGCCTGCATGGAATCGGAGCGGCTGGTCAGCAGCACCGGCACGCGCGTACCCAGCACCAGTCCGGCCGTACCCGCGCCGGCCAGCCAGGTCAGCTCCTTGTAGAGCATGTTGCCGGCCTCGATGTCGGGCACCAGCAGGATGTCGGCATCGCCCGCCACGCGCGACACGATGCCCTTCTGATCGGCCGCCTCCCGCGAGATGGCGTTGTCGAAGGCCAGCGGGCCGTCGATCTCGCCGCCGCGGATTTGCTGGCGGTCGGCCATCTTCGACAGGGCGGCCGCATCCAGCGTGGCGGGCATCGCAGGATTGACCGACTCGGTGGCGCACAGCACCGCGAGCTTGGGGCGGTCGACGCCCAGCGCGCGCGCCAGGTCGATGGCGTTCTGCGCGATGTCGGCCTTTTCCTGCAGGCTGGGTGCGATGTTGACCGCGGCATCGGTCAGGATGAAGAGCTTGGGATAGGCCGCTACCGCCATCACGAAGGCATGGCTGATGCGCCTGTCCGTGCGCAGGCCCGCGTCTCGCGCCACCACGGCCGACATGAAGTGGTCGGTATGCAAGCTTCCCTTCATCAACATGCGCACGGCTCCGTCGCGCGCCAGCGCGGCCGCGGCGCGCGCGGCCTGCACCTCGTCGTCGGGCGTGTCGACCACTTCCAGTTCGTCTGCGCGCAGCCCCAGATCCGCCATCAGGACGCGCAGCCTGCCGGCGGGGCCGACCAGCACGGGTTCGATGTAGCCCGCGTCGCGCGCCTGCACGGCCGCGCCCAGGCTGGTCGGACACAGCGGATACGCCACCGCGGTGCGCAAGCGTCCGGCCGACAGCGCGGCATTGCGCAGCGGCTCGAACAAGCGATCGCTTTCCATTTTGGTCTGCTCCTGCCGCGGAGATCCGCGGCGCCTGGCGAGAGAATTCCGGCGCGGCCGCCGCCGCGCCGGACGCACGCTATGCGATCAGCGCTTGGCGGGATCGATCGACAGCGGCACCTCGCCCGGATGGAACGGCTGGTTCACGTACTGCTTGTACTTGTCCAGGAAGCGCACCGGCTGCTTGAGCGCATCGCGGCGGAACGGGTCGCCCAGTTCCTGGCTGACCATCATCTCCAGCACGGTGGTCTTGCCTTCGGACTGCGCCTTGCATGCGGCCTGCAGGGCCGCGCCCACCTGATCGGCATGCTCCACCCGTATGCCTTCCGCGCCCATGGCCCGCGCCAGCTCCGAGAAGTTTGGATTCTTCAGGTTGCTGCCGACGAAGCGGCGACCATAGAAGTCCACCTGGTTCTTCTTTTCCGCGCCCCATTGGCCGTTATGGAAGACCACGGCCGTCACCGGTATCTTCTCGCGCACGCAGGTCAGCAATTCCTGGAAGCTCATGCACCAGGCCCCATCGCCGACATAGGCCACGGCGGGCCGGTCGGGCCGGCCAAGCTTGGCGCCGATCAACGCCGGCAAGGCGTAGCCGCAATTGCCAAAGCTCATGGCGGCCAGCATGGAGTTCGGTTCGTCAAAGCGCAGATAGCTGTTGGACACCGAGCAGATGTTGCCGATGTCGGTGGAGACCATCACGTGCTTGGGCATGGCGCGTTCCAGCTCGCGCAGCATGCGGCGCGGATGCATGCGGCCGCCGCCGTGCTCGATGATGTCCAGGCTCCAGTCGTCGCGTTCATGCGACCAGCTGTCCAGTTCCTTTTCCCATTCGGCCTTCTGCGCCGCGATCTGTTCGCCGCGGCCGCCCTTGGTGGCGGCGCAGGCGACCTCGCGTCCCCGCAGCTTGGCGGTCAACGCCGCCGCCGCCGGCTTGGCATCGCCGCAGATGCCGACCGACACCGGACGCACCAGGCCCAGCATGCGGTGGTCGGCGTCCACCTGAATGATGCGCGCGCCTTGCGGCCAGTAATCCAGCCCGTGCTGCGGCAAGGTGCCGAAGGGTCCCAGGCGCGTGCCCAGCGCCAGCACCACGTCGGCCTGCGACAACAGTTTCATGCCGGCCTTGGCGCCCTGGTAGCCCAGCGGGCCGCACCACAGCGGATGGCTGGCCGGGAAGGCGTCGTTGTGCAGATAGCTGGTGACCACTGGCGCGCCCAGCAGCTCGGCCAGGGCCACGCATTCCGCCTGGCCTTCCGAGAACAGCACCCCTCCGCCCGCCACGATGACGGGGAACTTGGCCTGCGCCAGCATTTGCGCCGCCGCCTCCAGGTCCTCTTCCGAACCCGGGCCGCGGCGGATGCGGCGCGGCTCCGGAATCGCCACATCGATCTCGCCGTAGAAATAATCGCGCGGGATGTTCAGCTGCGTGGGGCCGCGTTCGGCCAGCGCATTGTCGAAGGCCTTGGCCGTGAATTCGGCCATGCGGTCGGGCCGGTTCACGTGGGCCTGGTATTTGGTGATGCGCGAGAAGATCGGCAGCTGTTCGGTTTCCTGGAAGCCGCCCAGCCCCATGCCTGCGGTGCCGGTCTCGGGCGTGATGGCCACGACCGGGCTATGCGCCCAGTACGCCGCGGCCACGCCGGTCACGAAATTGGTGATGCCGGGGCCGTTTTGCGCAATGCAGACGCCGTGGCGGCCGGTGACGCGCGAATAACCGTCGGCCATGTGCGCGGCGCCCTGCTCGTGCACCGTCGGCACGAAGCGGATGCCGGCCGCCGGAAACAGGTCCAGCGCGTCCATGAAGGCCGAGCCGACGATGCCGAATACGTCCTTGACGCCCTGCGCGACCAGCGTTTCCACAAACGCTTCGCTGGGGGTCATGTGTTGCTTGCTGCTCATGGTCTCTCTCCTGGCAGGCCGGCGGTGTCGGATTGCATCTGGGCCGGCATGATCCGATACTGCAGCAGAAACCTGCCCGTTCCCAGCCCACGGCGTTTCATTTTCTGCAAAATCCGTGCGACGATGCGCGGCAAGCCGCCGAATCTTCAATTATTGAAAGATGAAAGACGAATCCTCCGCAGCGCTGCGCGCGCTGACCCTGCTGGAACAGGTTGCCCGCTCCGGGCAGCCGGTATCGCTGGCCGCGCTGACGGACGCCACCGGCCTGCCCAAGCCCTCCGTGCTGCGCATCCTGTCACGGCTGGTCGACGCCGGCATGTTGCTGCGCGAGCCCGCCGGCAAAAGTTACGTCAGCGGCCCGCGCCTGAGCGCGCTGGCGCGCGACACCCTGTTGAATTCGCCCTTGCGCGGCGAGCGCCACCGCATCCTGGACAGCCTGGTCGACGAAATCGGCGAAACCTGCAACTGCACCATGCTGGACGGTGACGAGGTCATCTACCTGGACCGCGTCGAAACCGCCTGGCCGCTGCGGGTGAACCTGCAATCGGGCTCGCGCGTCCCGCTGCATTGCTCGGCCAGCGGCAAGCTGTTCCTGGCGCACATGCGGCGCGAGGCGCGTCAGCGGCTGCTGGCCGCGGCGCCCTTGCCGCGCTACACGCCCAACACGCTGTGCGACGTGGCCGCTCTGGAGCAGGAACTGCGCACCATCAAGAAGGAAGGCGCGAGCTTCGACCGCGAGGAATTCCTGCTGGGTATCGTCTGCATGGCGGTGCCCATTCTGCATGGCACGCGCGCCATTGCCGCGGTCGCCCTGCACGCGCCCGTAGCCCGGTTGTCCATCGAAGGCGCGCGCGCCTGGCTGCCGCGCATGCAGGAGGCCGCCCGGGCGCTGGCCGGCACCTACGGGCCTGACGCCTAGCGGCCGGCGGCTCCCGCCCTCCCAGGGGCGCGTCTGGAACGCAATGTTCCGGCATTTGTTGCGAGGCCCATCGGCCACAGGCATTACACTCTTGGGCGTACGCGCGCATGCCGCCTTTTACGCTGCCGCCCCTTCCTTTTGCCGCCAGGCCGATGCCGGGCAGAAAGCGACTCTCTCTATCGTGACCGACACCTCCTTTACCTCCCTGCCCCTGCTGCCCGCCCTGCTCGACAACCTGAAGAGCCTGGGCTTCGAGCAGATGACACCCATCCAGGCCCAGAGCCTGCCGCTCATCCTGGAAGGCCGCGATCTCATTGCGCAGGCCAAGACCGGCAGCGGCAAGACCGCGGCCTTCGGCCTGGGCGTGCTGCAGAAGCTCGATCCCGCGCGGCTGACGCCGCAGGCGCTGCTGGTCTGCCCCACGCGTGAACTGGCGGACCAGGTCGCGCAGGAACTGCGCCGGCTGGCGCGCCAGATCGCCAACGTCAAGATCCTGACCCTGTGCGGCGGCGCCGCCGCCCGCCCCCAGGCCGAATCGCTGGCGCGCGGCGCGCACCTGGTGGTGGGCACGCCCGGGCGCATCCAGGACCACCTGGAGCGCGGCAGCCTGGACCTGTCGGGCCTGAACACCCTGGTGCTGGACGAGGCCGACCGCATGGTCGACATGGGCTTTTATGACGATATCGTGGCCATCGCCTCGCATTGCCCCAGCAAGCGCCAGACGCTGCTGTTCTCGGCCACGTATCCCGACAACATCCGCAAGCTCAGCGCCCGTTTCCTGCGCAATCCCGCCGAGGTCAAGGTCGAGGCGCAGCATGACGCCAGCCGCATCGAGCAGATCTTCTACGAAATCGACGAAAAGGACCGGCTCGACGCGGTGACGCGCCTGCTGGCGCACTTCCGCCCTGAATCCACGCTGGCCTTCTGCAACACCAAGATCCGCAGCCACGACCTGGTGGAACGGCTGCAGGCCGAGGGCATCAGCGCCCAGGCCCTGAACGGCGACCTGGAACAGCGCGAACGCGACGAAATCCTGATCCAGTTCGCCAACCGCAGCTGCGCCGTGCTGGTGGCCACCGACGTGGCCGCGCGCGGCCTGGACATCCAGAACCTGAGCGCCGTGATCAACGTCGACGTGACCAAGGACACCGAGGTCCACGTGCACCGCATCGGCCGCAGCGGCCGCGGCGACCAGAAGGGCCTGGCGCTGAGCCTGTGCTCGCCCGAGGAAATGCGCTGGGCCAACCTGATCGAGCAGTATCAGGGCGCACCGCTGGTATGGGGCGACATCAAGGCCTTGCGGCCCAAGGCGGATCGTCCCTTGCGCGCGCCCATGATCACCTTGTGCATCCAGGGCGGCAAGAAGGACAAGCTGCGCCCGGGCGACCTGCTGGGCGCGCTGACCGGCGACGGCGGCCTGACGTTCGAGCAGGTCGGCAAGATCAACATCACCGAATTCAACTCCTACGTGGCGCTGGACCGGCAGATCGCCAAGCAGGCGTTCTCGCGCCTGTCCAACAGCAATATCAAGGGCCGGCGCTTCCGCATGCGCTATCTGGAAGAGTTCTGAGCGTCTGCGGGTGACAAAAACTTGATGATTTTGCTCGGGTTTTGCAATAATGGCGCGGCCTGCCACCGCCGCCGCCCTACTCGCGATAGCCGGAGCGCGGAACCAAAGGCTCGCAACCTGTTCCAACGGCCGCAGTCCCCTTTCAACCAATAGATGAGAAACTCACCATGATCAAATCCGACGATACCGGCAAGCTGATCCTGCGCCTGACCCTCGGCATTCTGATTCTGCTGCATGGCCTGTTCAAACTGACCGGCGGCGGCGTCGGCGGCATCAGCGGCATGCTGTCCTCGCACGGCCTGCCGGGCTTCCTCGCCTATGGCGCGTACGTCGGCGAAATCCTGGCGCCCGTCCTGCTCATCGTCGGCATCTACACCCGCCTGGGCGGCTTGCTGATCGCGATCAACATGGTCGTCGCCATCCTGCTGGCCCACTCCGGCCAGATCAGCAGCATGACCAACAATGGCGGCTGGGCGCTGGAACTGCAAGGCATGTTCCTGTTCACCGGCCTGGCCATCGCCTTCATGGGCGCGGGCCGCTTCAGCCTGGCCGGCAACGGCGGCCGCTGGAACTAACAGCCGTAACACGGCGCTACGCGCTGACAGGGGGTCGCCGAGGCGGCCCCTTTTTTATGCGCGGACATTGATACGAACGAAATCGACAGTCACGCAGGCGCAAACATCCGTCACCGGAAAGCTGTTTCGGAACGATTACAGTCCAGAACCGTAAGGACTGGCCTGTGGCCTAATCCTGACGAGCGCAACAAAGGCGTGAGCCACGCCTGGCGCTCGGCAGGAGTCGCAAAATGAAGAAGAGTCTGTTGCTTATGCTGGCCATGACCAGCGCCTTGACCGGTTGCGTGGTCGTGCCCGCCAGGCCGGCGTATTACCGCCCGGCGCCGGTGTACTACACGCCGCATTACTACTACCCGGCGTACCCAGCCCCCCATTACTACTATCGTGGCTATTGATCCGCGCGCCCGTTGCGCCAAGGAAAAACCATGAATACCTGTTCCCGGATCCTGCGCCCGCGCCCTTTGGCCGCGGCTGTCCTGATCGCCGCCTGTGCCAGCGCGGCGGCCCAGACCTATGAGCCGCCGCCGGCGCCCGCCGCGCCCGTCTATGACGACGGCGATCCTGCCAACGCCAACCTGGCGCTGGTGGACCGCAGCCCCCAGCCGCCGCCGCCCCTGCCCGTCTATGTCCAGCCGCCGGCGCCCGCCGACGGCTATATGTGGGTGCCGGGCTACTGGAGCCTGAACCGCTACGGGTTTTTCTGGGTGCCCGGCGCATGGGTGCTCGCGCCCTATGCCGGCGCGCTCTGGACCCCCGGCTATTGGGGCTTCAGCAATGGCATCTACCTGTGGACCCCCGGTTATTGGGGCCCCCACGTGGGCTTCTATGGCGGAATCAACTACGGCTTCGGCTACAACGGCCTGGGCTATGTAGGCGGCTACTGGAAGCGCGACCGCTTCTACTACAACCGTTCCGTCACGAACGTGAACGTCACGCGCGTGACCAATGTCTATAACCACACCGTGGTCGTGAACAACGTGGACAACCGCCGCGTCAGCTACCACGGCGGCCCGTCGGGCATCCGGCGCGACGCGGACCCGCGCGAACTTGCCGCGCGCAAGGAACGCCATTCTCCGCAGACGGATATACAGCGCGGCTATGCGCGCGACGCGGGTAACAACCGGGCCCAGTTCTATGACCACAACAAGGGCCGGCCGCCCCAGGCCTACGTCGACCATCAATCCAATGGCCGGCCGCCCGAAGGCCAGCGTCCAGGCAATGGACGGGATGGACGCGACCGCGGCCCGGACAACGACGGGCGCGATAACCGCGGCGGTGCTGACCGGAACAACGCGGACCGCGGCGACATGCAGCGCGGACGCGATATGTCTGCCGGGCAGACAGGCCGCCCTCAGCAAGCACAGGGGCAACAGGCGCGCGAGCAACAGCAACGCGATCAGCAAGCCCAGCAACAGGCGCGTCAGCAACAGCAACGCGACCAGCAGGCTCAGCAGCAGGCGCGTCAGCAACAGCAACGCGACCAGCAGGCCCAGCAGCAGGAGCGCCAGCAACAGCAACGCGACCAACAGGCTCAGCAGCAAGCGCGTCAGCAACAGCAACGCGACCAGCAGGCCCAGCAGCAAGCGCGTCAGCAACAGCAACGCGACCAGCAGGCCCAGCAGCAGGAGCGCCAGCAACAGCAACGCGACCAACAGGCTCAGCAGCAAGCGCGTCAGCAGCAACAGCGTGACCAGCAGGCGCAGCAGCAAGCGCGTCAGCAACAGCAGCGCGACCAGCAGGCCCAGCAACAGGCGCGTCAGCAACAGCAGCGCGACCAGCAGGCTCAGCAACAGGCGCGTCAGCAGCAACAGCGCGACCAGCAGGCCCAGCAACAGGCGCGTCAGCAACAGCAGCGCGATCAACCGCGCGGAGACGGCAATGGCAACGGGAATGGCCGCGGCGGCTCCGGACGCGATTAGGATGGGCGACGCCGCGCCGCTTGCTGGACCCCCGCTTCCCGCGCGGCTACAGTAGACCAGTCGCCGCGCGGCCCCTGAGACTCCTGGAGATTCCGATGAAGCGCATTGCCCCCTGGTTACTCCTCTGCGGCCTGCTGGCCGGCCCGTCGGCCCAGGCCGCGCTGGACGTGGGCGCCCCCGCCCCGGATTTCAGCACCCAGGCCTCGCTGGGCGGCAAGGTCTACACGTTCTCGCTCGGCGAGGCCCTCAAGAAAGGGCCGGTGGTGCTGTACTTCTTCCCCGCCGCGTTCACCCAGGGCTGCACGATAGAGGCGCACAACTTCGCCGAAGCCACCGACGAGTACAAGTCCCTGGGCGCCACCGTCATCGGCGTGTCGACCGACAATATCGACACCTTGAACAAGTTCTCGGTCAGCGAATGCCGCGGCAAGTTCGCGGTGGCGGCCGACGGCGATGGCAAGATCATGAAGGCCTACGACGCGGTTCACGACAAGCGCCCCGAGTACGCGCAGCGCATCTCTTACGTGATCTCGCCGCAGGGCAAGATCCTGTATGAATACACCGACATGAATCCCGATTCCCACGTGGCCAATACCATGCGCGCCTTGCGCGACTGGAAGGCCAAGCAGTAGGCATTGCCGTCCAGGTTCGGCGCCATCCAGGACGGACTCGCCGCAAGCGCCGACCGCATGGAGCTGAGGTGTTCATGGCTGCGGCGGCGGCAGCAGAGCCGTACCCGAACTGAACGCGACGCGTATGGTCTTGCCCGCATCCGCCGCAATGGCCCTCGCGGTAAGCACGGCGGTGCCTGGAGAGACTGGCGCGCGCAGCTCCATCGTGGCAACGCCATAGTCGTCGGTGCTGCTGGTAGCCGAGAGCAGCGCCCCGAGGTTGGTCCGCCAGTTGACCGTGACGCCCGCGACCTCCAGATTGCCGTTGGCATCCTTGACGGTCGCCTTGAGGATCAGCTTCTCCTGGCCGTCGGCCCGAGCGGAGGTCTTGCTGCTGGCCAGGGAGGCGACGCGGGCGGTGATGGGATCCGCGGTCAAGGCCACGCGGAAGGTCCGGCCCGAATCGTCTGCACCCGTCTTGGCCGTCACCGTGGCGTACCCCGCAAGCTTTCCCGCCGTCAGCACGACAGTGGCCTCGCCCTGCGCGTTGGTTCTGGTGGATGACGCTTCCAGCGTGCCGAGATCGGTGCTCCAGTTGACCACATGACCTGCGCCTCCTGAACGGCCGTTACCGTCCAGCACCACCGCCGTGAAGACCACGGTGTCGCGAGCATTGGCTACGCGATGCTGGTCTTGCTGGCCGAGGCGCTGCCAACGCGGGTGCTGGGCGTAGCGGGCGCAAAGGTCACGCTGGCTACCCTGCCCGCGTCCCGCCCCGAGGCCGCGGCGGTGACATTTACGTTGCCGGCAGCCTTCGGCGCGGTCAGTACCATCGTGGCCTTGCCGCTGGCGTCGGGGCTGCTGACAGCATCGGCCAGCGTGCCGCCGGACGCGGTCCAGTTGACAACCATGTCGCCACCCATTGCATAGCCGTTACTGTTCCACCCAATCATCGGATTGCCGTATGCGTCCTGTACCGTGGCGGTAAAGCTCACCGTATCGGCGCCGTCGGCAACGCCGTTGGTCTTGCTTTGGGTGAGCGCGACCACGCGGGCGCTGGTGGGGTCGGCCTCGAAGAAGACGAGCGAGGTCTTGCCCGGATCCGCCGCTCCTGCCCGGGCCCTCGTCAAAACCCGAGCGGCGACCGTCGACACCAGCTTGACCTGGGCCTCGCCCTGGGCGTCGGTGACGCTCGTAGCACTATCCAGGCTGCCTATGCTGGCGGCCCAGTCGACGGTGGCCCCCGCCACGCGATTGCCCATGGCGTCTTTCACATAGGCCCAGAGGAAGACAGTGTCTGTACCGTTGGCCCGTACCGTCGTCCTATTGCTACTAATTGCCAAACTCACCACGCGCGCGCTGGAGGCATCGGCCACAAAGGCTATCGTGGCGGTCTGGCCCGCGTCGCCGCCCGCGGCCCGGGCGTTGACGCTCGCAGTGCCCACAGCAGTCGGCGCGGTCAATACAACCGAGGCTTGGCTGTGGGCGTCGGTCTTGCTGACCGTCGCAGCCAGCGTGCCCAGGCTGGCCCCCCAGTTGACCGCGACGCCAGCCCCCACCGGATTGCCCTTGGCGTCCGCAACCGTGGCCGTGAAGGTCACGGTATCCGTGCCATCGGCCAAGCCGCTCGTCTTGCTCGCCGCGACTGTCGCCACGCGGGCGGTCGACGCGTCCGCCATGAAGGTGACAGACACAACCTGCCCC
The DNA here is from genome assembly GCF_048541815.1 of Achromobacter sp. PD1. Taxonomy (NCBI): domain Bacteria; kingdom Pseudomonadati; phylum Pseudomonadota; class Betaproteobacteria; order Burkholderiales; family Alcaligenaceae; genus Achromobacter; species Achromobacter sp. PD1. Next base: position 2,213,756 of record NZ_CP183349.1, on the reverse strand, counting down.
GCATCGCCGCCCGCAGCCTTGGCGTTAACCGTCGCGACGCCCGTGGAAGTCGGCGCGATCAGAACGGCCGTGGTTTCGCTCTTGCTGTCGGTCGTGGTGGCCGCCGGGAGCTGGCCCAGACTTGTACTCCAGTTGACGGTAACACCTGCGCCGACCCGATTGCCTTGCTTGTCGACGACGACGGCCCGGAGGGTCACGGTATCGGCGCCGTTGGCCACCGCGTCGGTCTTGCTCGCGACCAGCTCGATGACGTGGGCGCTGGAGGCGTCAGCGATGAAATCGATGGCGGCGGTCTTGCCCGGATCTCCGCCGGCGCTCTTCGCCTGGCGGGCCGGCGCGCACTTGGCGGTGACAGTCGCCGCGCCGGTCGCGGTAGGCGCGGTCAGGACGACAGTGGCCTGACTGCTGGCATTGGTGATACTGGAAGCGCCTATCGTGCCCCGATCGGCGCTCCAATTGACCACGATGCCCGCCCCCACTGGATTGCCGCGGCCATCATCGATCGTGGCCGTGAGTGTGATGGTGTCGGTGCCGTTGGCCAGGCCGGTGATCTTGCTTGGGCTGAGTGCGGCCACGCGGGCCCTCAGTTCGTCTGCCGCGAAGACGGCCGAGGCGGTCTTGCCGGCATCGCCAGCCGCCGCCCGGGCAGTGACGGTCGCCGTGCCGGGAACGATAGGCGCGATCAGCAAGGCCGAAGCCTGGCCGCTGGCATTGGTGACGCTGGTAGCGGCAAGCGTCCCCAGGCTGGCGCTCCAGTTGACGGTGACGCCCGCCCCCACCGGATTGCCGCGGCCATCTTCGACCATGGCGGTGAAAACCACGGCATCCGCGCCATTGGCCGTGCCGCTGGCCTGGCTGGGCGTGAGCTGGACAACGCGCGCGGTCGCGGTGTCCGCGACGAAGGCAACCGCAGCGGTCTTGCCCGGGTCGCCGCTTGCGGCCCGGGCGGTGATCGTCGCCGCGCCAGCCGCGGTCGGCGCGGTCAGCACGACTGTGGCCTGGCTGCTCGCGTCGGTGTTGCTGGAAGCGGCGCCCAACATGCCCAGGCTGGCGCTCCAGTTGACGGCGATGCCCGCCCCTACCGGATTGCCGCGGCCATCCGCCACGGTGGCGGTAAAGGTCACCGTGTCCAGACCGTCGGCCAAGGCGGTAGTCTTGCTTGGCGTGAGCCGCAGCACCTGGGCCTCGGATGCATCGAGCAGGAAGGCAACGGACCCCGTCTTTCCCTGATCCTGGGAGCCGGCCTTGGCGGTGATGGCCGCAATGCCTGGAACGGTGGCGGACAGCAGTTCCGCCACGGCGATGCCGTTCGCGTCGGTATTGCTGCTGTTGCTGGAAAGCCGCCCGCCGGTGGCAGTCCAGCTCACCGCCACGCCCGCGCCTACCGCATTGCCCTTGCCGTCCTTGACCGTCGCCTTCAGTACCGTCTTGTCCCTGCCGTTTGCAAGAATGGACGCGGGTTCCGCAACGAGCTGCGCCACGCTGGCCGCGCTCGGCGCTTCAAGGAACTCCGCCTCGCTCCTGCCCTTGAACCCGTGCTCTTCCATCGCCTCGACCCCGATCATGCCCGCGGCAGTGCTGCTGACCAGGGCATACGCCATGCCATCGGCGTCGGTGCGGTCCGAGGACTCCTGGATCGTGCCTGGTCCCTGCACAGCCCATGTGACGATGCGCCCCGCCATGGGTTCGGCCTGAATGCCGCGAACCTGGGCCGTGAACCTGACGCTGTCGACGCCGTCCGCCATGGCGGCGGCCTTGGAGCGGACCACGCTGACGCTGAGCGGATTGACGCTGACATTCATGATGTTGGAACGGATCCTGCGGCCATGCGCATCGGTGGCGGACGCCATCAGCTGATAGCTGTTGACGCCGCCGCTGCGGTAGTCCGGCAGCGTCAGCGATGCGGATGCGCCGCCGCTGTATGGCATCGCAAACGGCGCCGCGGAACCGGACCATTCGATCCTGGGCGCGGCATCCGCGCCCGCCAGCGTTACCGGGAAACTGACGACCGTCTGCGGATACCCGGAAGCGGCCGCCGGCAACTGTATCGTCATGGGATCGTTCTTCTTGTATTCCAGGACGATTTCGTTGTTGCGTTCCACTAGATCCATGCGCATGCCGGCAAGCTTGCGGCTGCGCGCGACTTCGCCCGGCTGCAACTGCTTGGCCAATGGCACGCCGAGCGCGTACTTCAGGCCCAGCTTGAAGCTGGTGTCGGACTGCCCGCCCTGCCCCATGCGATGGTCCAGGCCCAGCGTGACCAGCGGCGCCGGCGTATAGGAAACGCCCAGGGTCCAGGCGCTGGGATTGCGTTGCCGGTTGCTGGCGCCGAACAGTCCGACCTCTTCGCCGTAGTACTTCTCGAACATCAGCTTGCCGCCCAGCTGCGGATACTGCGGCAGATAGCCTTCGGTCCGGATATCCCAGCCGCTGGCCGGACGTTCCTGATAGTCCCGCGCGTCGGGCGAACGCTTCCAGTCGCTCAGCCGGAAGTAGCCGTTCATGCTGAGCTTCAGATAGTCCGCCCACCATTCGCTACCCAGACCCAGCCGCCGGTGGCCGCGCGACACGTCCTGGTCCAGGAAGGCGTTGCCGCCGACCATGTAGCCGTCGCCGAAATGGCGGTAGCCCAGCCCGAGGTTGACCGTGGTCCGGTAGGACTCTTGCAGCAGGTTGGTCCGCCGCGCGCCGAACTGGGAAAAAATCAGACCCGTCCCAGAATCGTGGAGCGGGAACAGCATGTCGAGGCCTCCGCCGTGGAAGTTGCCCAACAGGTCCAGCCTGGCGGTGCCGAACTGGCCCAGCCAGCTTTCCGCAGCCTGCTTGGCTACGCCGACGGCCTTGCCGCTGGCCGTCGACCTGGCGTCCGCGCTGGCCATTTGATTGGGATTGGCGGGCAAGGGGCGCCCTTCCAGATCGGGCGCGGGCTCCATGCCTGCGGGAATCGGCGCGTTCGCTGCGGCCGCGCCTGGATCCTTCGCCCGATCCCCGTCCTGAACTGCAACGCTGGCGGATGCGGCGCGGCCTTCGGCGCCGGGGAACGGCTTGCGTTGTTCGCCGGCCAGCGGCGCGGTGCACCCCTGGAACAGCAGCAAACCGGAAAGCGCCGTGCAGAGCGCCTTTCTGACTTGGCGCGCAGCCGCTCTGCACCAAGCGTGTGCCTTGGATGGCTTCAGCATCGTCATGACCTTGTCTGATAGGAATCCCGCGGGCGGGCAATGCGCCAACCAGGCAGAGCCGCCAAACTACTGAAGTGCGGCATTGGCGGATTCGTTCTGAGTCATATGCAGGACGAAGTCCTGCCAGCGCTCAAAGCAATCACGCCCCGGGATTCTTGTTACTTAATAATGACAAAATATGACGACATGCTATTTATATAACTGTTGATATCAATATGTAATTTCTTTATTCCATAACAGAAAACCCGATGACTGCGCGCATGGCAGCATCGGGCGGACTCGTGTTGCAGAGTGATGGGGACGGCTCAGCCAAGGCTGAGCACGGGGTGCGCAGGCTGAGCCGGCCTTCCTAGTTGAACGGCCAGACCGGCGGATGCGTGCCGGGCGGGCTGGACAGACGCGTCCAACGGGCCGGCGTATCGGAGAACTGCGCGGCGTGGCGCAGCGCCACCAGCTCGCCAAAGCCAGAGGGCTCGGTTTCCAGCAGGCCTTCGAAACCTGGCATCGGACACGCCAAGCCGCCCTCGACGCGGCCCAGGCCGCGCAGCCAATGCGCGGTCTGCGCCAGCGACACGCGCACATGCCAGCTGCCGCCTTCGGTCGCTTGGCGCGCCAGCGCGGCTTGCGCGCCGAACGCCATCAGGTAGCCCGAGGCATGATCCAGGATCTGCATGGGCATGGGCTTGGGCGCGTCCTGGCCCGCGGCCTGCGCCTCCGCGTGGTTGAAGCCCGTGGCGGTCTGCACCAGGGAATCGAAGCCGCGGCGGCCAGCCCATGGGCCCTTGTCGCCATAGGCGGTCAAGGACACGTAGACAATGCCCGGACGCAGGCGCGCCGCGTCCTGCGGGCCGAAGCCCAGCGCGGCCAGGCCGCCAGGGCGGTAGCCCTGCACGAACACGTGCGCGCTGCGCAACAGGTTGCCCAGCGCGATGCGGCCGTCGGCCGTATCCAGATCGGCCAGCACCGACAACTTGCCGCGGCTGGTGTCGATGATGTTGTCGATGTTGGGCAGATGCGGGGAGTTGAGCAGCATCACGTCGGCGCCGTACGCCGCCAGCGCCCGTCCGCAGACCGGTCCGGCGATGATGCGGGTCAGGTCCAGCACGCGGATATCCTTGAGCGGCCGGGCGCCGTTGCCGTACTTGGGCAAGGGCCGCGGATCGGCTTCGCCGATGCGCTCGATGGTCAGCAGAGGCTGGGCGGCCACCGCCAGGGCTTGGGGATGGCGGTCCCATTCGTCGAAGCTGCGCATGGCAGCCACGGGCAGCCCCGCGTCGGCGGCCACCTGTTCGAAGTCCAAGGCCTTCCAGCGGCTCAAGGCGCGCTCGACCATGGCGCGGGTGGTGTCTTCGCCAGCCGGACAGCCCAGCAGCGCCAGCGCGCCATCGCGATGATGGGCGAAATTGGCGTGGATGCGGACCCAGCCCCCGTCTCCGCAGCGATACAGCCCGGTGATGGGGTCCCAGGGATTGGGCGTAATGCCGTTGATCGTGTAGTGGCTGCGGCATTCCTGCGCCGCGTGCAGCATGTCGACGGCGACCTGCTGCCTGGCGCCGCCGCGCAAATTCCAGATTTCCGCCGCGGCCAGCGCGGCCGCGGCCAGGCTGGTCTGCGCCGCGGCGCCGACGGCGAAGGACGATGGGACTACTGGATCGGCGCCAGTCAACACCACGTGCTCCAGCGATTCGTCGGGCAGATCCACCGAGCGCCAGAGCTTTTGCAAGACGTCGCGGGACGCGTTGCCTGCGGGTGTGCGGCCCCTCAGAAAAGACGGGCGTAGGTCCATCAGATTTCCCATAGCGTTCATCTTGCTCTAGTCGTTTATTTGAATTACATGGCGGGGTCCAGGCCGCGTCAATATCCGCGGCGCGCCAGCGTGTTTCATGGTTTGACCGCAAAGCGCCGCGATCCGGCCACGCCGAGCGCTTTCCCCCGCGAGGCCGGCGGCGCCGGCCTGGGCAGGCCAGGACACATCTACTCGTAGTTTTTACATCGTCTTCCAAGGCCGGTCTGCCGGCGCGTCCGCGCGGCGGGCGCAATATAGAATGCCAGCCTCGCCGCCCCCTGCCCTGGACCGCCCATGAACACGCTGCTTTGGCTGCGCACCGACCTGCGCGCGCATGACAACCCTGCCCTGGCCGCCGCCGCCGAAGCCGGCACGGTCACCGCCCTGTTCCTGGCCGCGCCCGGCCAATGGCGGCTGCATGGCGACGCGCCGGCCAAGGTCGATTTCTGGCTGCGCAATCTGCGCGAACTTTCGCGCGAGCTTGGCCGCCTGGGCATTCCGCTGCGGCTGCTGACGGTGCATGACTGGAGCCAGGCGCCGGACGCGCTGGCCGCTTTCTGCCGCGACCACGCCATCGGCCAGGTTCACGTCAACGCCGAATGGGCCGTCAATGAACGCCGCCGCGATGCCGCGGTCGCCGCCCGCCTGCGGACCCTGGACGTGGACTGGACGCTGCATCATGGCGCTTCGCTGCTGCGGCCCGGCACGGTGCTGACCGGCAAGGGCGAGTGCTACCGCGTCTATACCCCTTACGCGCGCGCCTGCCGCGAACGGCTGCGCACGGCGCCGCTGCGCGCCCTGCCGGCCCCGCGCGCGCAGACCCCGCCGCCCTGGCCGGCGGATCCGCTGCCCGCGGCCTTCGAAGGGTTCGACGCGCCCGCCGAGCCCGTACGCGCGCTCTGGCCTGCGGGCGAGCACGCGGCCAGCGAACGGCTCGACGCCTTTGCCGACGGCGTCATTGACGCTTACCAGGAAGAACGCGATTTTCCCTCGCTGCCCGCCACCAGCTGCCTGTCGCCCTATCTGGCGGCAGGCGTGCTGTCGCCGGGCCAGGCCTTGCGCGCCGCGCTGACCGCCAACCATGGCGAGGTGGAAGGCGGCAAGCGCGGCGCCGCCACCTGGATCAACGAATTGCTATGGCGCGAGTTCTACCAGCATCTATTGGCCGCCTACCCCGTACTGTCCATGCACCAGCCCATGAAGCCGGAAACTGCCGCGGTGCCGTGGCGCGACGCGCCGAAGGACCTGTATGCCTGGCAGCAGGGCCAGACCGGCATTCCCATCGTCGACGCGGCCATGCGGCAGTTGCTGGCGCTGGGCTGGATGCACAATCGCCTGCGCATGGTGACGGCCATGTTCCTGTCCAAGAACCTGCTGATCGACTGGCGGCTGGGCGAAGCCTGGTTCATGGCGCAGCTGGTGGACGGCGATCTCGCCGCCAACAACGGCGGCTGGCAATGGAGCGCATCCACGGGCGCGGACGCCGTACCCTACTTCCGCATCTTCAATCCGCTGTCGCAGTCGCGCAAGTTCGATCCGGACGGCGTGTTCCTGCGCGAATGGCTGCCGGAACTGGCGCATCTGGACAGCCGCGCCATCCATGATCCCAGCCCCATGGAGCGCGCCGCCGCTGGCTATCCGCTGCCCATTGTCGACCTGGCCCAGAGCCGGCTGCGCGCGCTGGAGGCGTTCAGCGGGCTGCCGCCGGCCTGAGCGCTGGCCGCGGGCGGGAACGACGTCGACCGCGCTTGACCTAGGTCAACGCCGCTTCCGTCCGCGTCCCGGATGATCGGTCTGCGACATCCCGCCAACGCCGATCGCAGGACGACACAGCCATGCGCGACCATCCGCAGGTCCACGACCAGGAATACACGCTGCACGACGAGCAGTGCCTCATCACCCGCACCGACGCGCGCGGCCGCATCATCTACGCCAATCCCGCCTTCCTGGAGGTCAGCGGCTACACGCAAGCGGACCTGATGGGCAAGGGCCATGACACCATGCGCCATCCCGACATGCCGCTGGCCGCCTACGACGACCTGTGGCGCACGATACAGCGCGGCCAGTCCTGGACGGGCGTGATCAAGAACCGGCGCAAGCACGGCGGCCACTATTGGTCGCTGGCCAGCATCACCCCGGTGGTGGAGCGCGGCGTCACCGTCTGCTATGCCTGCGTGCGCGTAAAGCCGACGCGCGCCCAGATCGAGACGGCAGACAGCGCCTACCGGCGCCTGCGTACCGGCATTACCGGCGGCTTGCGATTGCGCGCGGGACGGATCGTGCCGGGAGGCCTGCTGGCGCGTCTGCGCGACTGGCGGGCGTCGGGCATACGCGCGCGCATGCTGGCCTGGGCGGGACTTTCGTCCGCGCTGTTCCTGGCCGCTGGCGGCATCGCGCTGCACGGCATGGCGGCCAATCTGAATATCGAACAACTGGCCTTGGCTGCTGCGGTACTGGCGGCCGGCGTCTGCCTGATCTTCGCTTCGGGCTGGGCCTACGCCCGCACGCTTTCCGGCTTGCTGAACACGGCCACCGACTTCACTCGGCAGATCGCCGCCGGCAATCTGGGCACGCCGCTGGCGCCAGGCAATCCGGACGATGAAACCGGCGCGCTCAGGTTTTCGCTGGAGGCCACGCGCAGGAACCTGGTCGGACTGGCCCGCGACGTGCACACCGGCATCGCGGACGCGCCTGGAACGGTTGCGCAGCGGGTCGAAACAGAGGATCTGCGCCACGCCATCGAGGTATTGCGGATCGCGCGCGCCCAGCCGCGGCCTGCGCACCCGGCCGCCTAGGCCTGTTGCCCGGCATGGCCCCGGGCCGCGCCGCGTCCGCGCGTCAACCGCCGGCCGCGGCCTCCTTGTCCAGCCGCTTGATGAACACCTGCAACTCCTTCACCACCTGCTGATCGCCGCGCGCCTGCGCGGCCTGCAAGCCTGACTCCCAGGCGGCGCGCGCGCCGGCCTTGTCGCCTTGTCCCAGGCAAGCCTTGCCCAGCCATTTCCAGGCCACCGAATAGGCGGGATCGAACGCCAGCGCCGCGCGCAGATGGGTCTCGGCCTCGCGGAAGCAGTCTTGCTCCGCATAGGCCTTGCCCAGCGAAAAGCGCAACAGCATGTTGTCCGTGCCCTTGGCCAGCATCGCCTCCAGGCGTTGGGTCATTCCTTCCATGGTCGGCCTCCTGCGGGCGCTCGTGCATTGCTGCGATGCGCACATGATAGGACGGCCGCGCCGCGATCCACGCAAAGGCCCCGCGCCGCGCGCGGAGATGGGCGGGATGGCGCGGACATCCGCGCAGGTGTCCACGCAGAAACCCATTTCGGCGCGTTTCAATGCCGGGCCGGGGTGAATTCATTGGGGACTATCCTGTCTTACCTCAAGTTGCCTTCCGCAAGGTATCCGCCCCATGAAGCTCTTGTGCCTGCGCCTGTTGCGCGCCACGCCCCTGCTCCTGCTGCCGCTGGCGGCGACCGCGCTGGCTCAAGCGGAACCCGACAACCGGACGGGCGAAGCCGCCCTGGTCAACCGCGTGACCTGGGGCGCAACGCCTGTCGAGCTGGCCCGCATCCAGAAGATGGGACCCGAACGCTACCTGCAGGCGCAACTGCGCCCCACCGCCGAAGGCAAGCTGCCGCCGGCGGTGCAGGAACGCATCGACGCGCTCTCGATCTCGCAGCGCTCCGACGAGGACGCGCGCGCGACCCAGCTGGACATGCGCGCCGCGGCCAAAAAGCTGCCGCCGGACGAACAGCAGAAAGCCATGCGCGAAGCCCGCCAGTTTTCGCTGCAGCGGGCCGCGGAGGTCAACCAGCGCGCCGTGTGGCGCGCGTTGTATTCGGACAGGCAGTTGCAGGACCAGATGACCTGGTTCTGGATGAACCACTTCAATATCGACCTGCAGAAAGGCGACGTGGGCATCTTTCTTTCGCAATACGAAGACCAAGCCATCCGCCCGCATGCGCTAGGCAAGTTCGGCGACCTGCTGAAGGCCACCATGCGCGCGCCTGCCATGCTGATCTATCTGGACAATGCGCAGAATGTCGCCGGCAAGATCAACGAGAACTACGCGCGCGAGCTGATGGAACTGCATACGCTGGGCGTGGGCGGCGGATACACGCAGGCCGACGTGCAGGAACTGGCCCGCATCCTGACCGGCATGGGCGTCGCCGCCAAGCCCGAACCGCCCAAGGTCCGGCCGCAATGGCGTGCGCAGGTCGTGCAGGAAGGACTGTTCCTCTTCAACCCCGCGCGCCACGACCAGGGCGACAAGACGTTCCTGGGCCATCGCATCGCCGCGGCCGGGATTCGGGAAGTGGACGAGGCGGCCGATCTGCTGGCCCGCAGCCCGGCCACCGCCAGGCATGTCAGCGGCAAGCTCGCCGCCTACTTCGTGGGCGACAATCCGCCCGCGACGCTGGTCGGCAAGATGAGCAAGACCTTCCTCGCCGCCGACGGCGACATCGCCGCCACCCTGCGCACGCTGTTCGCGTCGCCGGAGTTCGCGGCCTCGCTCAAGACCGGCGTGTTCAAGGATCCCGTGCACTACGTCTATTCGTCGCTGCGGCTGGCCTATGGCGACATGCCGCCGATCCTGAATCCCCAGCCGGGCCTGGGTATGCTGAAGCAGCTCGGCCAGCCGCTGAACCAGCGCCTGACGCCTGACGGCTATCCGATGGGCAAGGCGGACTGGTCCGGGTCCGGGCAGATGGCCGTGCGCTTCGAGGTCGCCGGCGCGGTGGTTGGCGCGGCCAAGGCCCTGTATCAGGAGGACGGCGCCGCGCCGGCCAATCCGCCGCGCCTGCCGAACCTGCTGAAGGCAAGCGAGGGCAACGGCATGTTCGCCGGACTGTCGCCCGCCACGCGCGAGGCCATCGCGCAAGCAGGATCGTCCCGGGACGCCAACCTCTATCTGCTGGCCTCGCCTGAATTCATGCGCCGCTGAAGCGCCCGCAGGACAAGAACAAGGGAACGGATCATGGACCGCCGCCGCCTGTTGCAACTGATGGCCTCCGCACCGCTGGCGCTGGGCAGCAGCCGCTTGTACGCCGCCCCCGCCGCTTCCGGCAACCGCCTGCTGCTTGTCTTCATGCGCGGCGCCTACGACGCCGCCAGCCTGCTGGTGCCGGCCACGAGCGACTTCTATTACGAATCCCGGCCCAACATCGCCATTGCCCGCCCGGGCGACGCACCCGGCGCCGCCCTGCCCCTGAGCGACGGCTGGGCCCTGCACCCGGCACTGGCCGAAAGCCTGCTGCCCTACTACGAAAGGCGCCAACTCGCGTTCCTGCCGTTCGCCGGCACCGACGACACCAGCCGCAGCCATTTCGAAACCCAGAACAGCATCGAACTGGGGCAAGGCGCGAGCAAGGGCGGCGACTACCGTTCGGGCTTCCTGAACCGGCTCGCGGCGACGCTGAACACGGGCCGGACCCGACCCGCCGCATTCACCAGCGAGGTGCCGCAGATATTCCGCGGCGACGAACCCGTGCCTAACGTCGACCTGATCGGCGCCGCGCGCAAGTCGCGGCTGACGGCGGACGACAACCGCGTCATCGCGTCCATGTACCGGAACACCGATCTGCATGCCTCGGTCGCCGAGGGACAGCGCGTCATGGGCGCGGCGCGCGAGGAGATAGACGCGGAAATGCAGGCCGCCAGCGGCAACGCCGTGTCGGCCGACAGGCTGGAACAGGAGGCGCGCCGCATCGCGCGCTTCATGACCGACCGCTACAACCTGGGTTTCGTCGACGTCGGCGGCTGGGACACCCACGTCGGCCAGGGCGCCGCCAGCGGCCTGTTGTCGAACCGCCTGGGCCAGTTGGGCCGGGCGCTGGCCGCCTATGCCGACGCCATGGGCCCGGCCTGGAAGCAGACCACGGTCGTGGTCATCAGCGAATTCGGCCGCACTTTCCGCGAGAACGGCAACAAGGGCACCGATCACGGCCACGGCACGGTCTACTGGATCATGGGCGGCAATGTGCGCGGCGGACGCATCGCGGGCCGCCAGGTGGAGGTCAAGCGCGAGACCCTGTTCCAGGACCGCGACTATCCCGTGCTGAATGAGTACCGCGCCGTGTTCGCCGGCCTGTTCTCGCGGCTGTACGGGCTGGACCGTGCGAGGCTGGCGCAGGTGTTTCCGGGCGTCGCGCCCGTGGACCTGAAGCTGGTCTAGCCTGCGCTAGAATTCCGTCCTTGCCCAGTCATTGCCGCCGCGGCCCTCCCTTTCGTCCCGGCCCTGCTCCCATGCCCCTGCACCTCATCGCGCTGGCCGCCGCCGCTTTCGGCATCGGCACCAGCGAGTTCGTCATCATGGGCCTCCTGCCCAACGTCGCCCAGGACCTTCAAGTCAGCATCGACATCGCCGGCCTGCTGATCACCGGCTACGCCATGGGCGTGGTGATCGGCGCGCCCATCATGGCCATCATTACCGCCAGGCTGCCGCGCAAGGCCACGCTGATCGGCCTGGCCAGCACCTTCGTGGTGGGCAATTTGCTGTGCGCGCTGGCGCCGAATTACGGCTTGCTGATGGCCGCGCGCGTGTTCACCGCGTTCTGCCATGGCGCCTTCTTCGGCCTGGGCGCGGTGGTGGCCGCGGACCTGGTGGCGCGCAACCAGCGCGCCAGCGCCATCGCGCTGATGTTCACCGGCCTGACGCTGGCCAATGTGCTGGGCGTACCGCTGGGCACGGCGCTGGGCCAGGTGGCCGGCTGGCGCTCGACGTTCTGGGTGGTCAGCGGCATCGGTTTGCTGGCCGTGGCCGCGCTGGCTGCCTGGCTGCCGGCGCGCATCCCCATGCAGCCCGGCAACATCCTGCGCGAATTCAAGGTGCTGCGCGACGCGCGGGTGGTCTGGCCGCTGGCCGCCAGCGTGCTTGCCTCCGCAGCGCTGTTCTGCGTGCTGACCTACATCGCGCCGCTCTTGCGCGAAGTGACCCGCGTGTCCGAACGCGGCGTCACCGGCGTGCTGCTGCTCTTCGGCGTGGCGCTGACGGTGGGCAGCACCCTGGGCGGCAAACTGGGCGACCGCAACCTGGAAGTGTCGTTGCGCCGCATCTTCATTGGCCTGCTGCTGGTGTTCCTGGCGCTCAGCCAGGCCATCCACGCGCTGGCCCCCATGCTGGTCATGACCTTCATCTGGGGCGTGCTGGGCTTTGCCGTCGTGCCGTTGCTGCAGACGCTGATCGTGGACCAGGCGGCCGACGCGCCCAACCTGGCGTCGACCCTCAATCAGGGCGCATTCAACCTGGGCAATGCGGGCGGCGCCTGGCTGGGCAGCGTGGCGCTGGGCCACGGCCTGCCGCTGACGGACCTGCCCTGGATGTCGGCCGGCATCACCGCCGCCGTCCTGCTGCTGACCTTGTGGGGTACGCGCTACTACGGCCGCGACGCCGGGGCTACACTCGCTGGACAACAAGCCGGCGCGCTGACACCCTCGCGTTCGGACGCCTAAGGAGCCCGCATGAGCACCCTCTACGATTTTTCCGCCCGCGCCATCGACGGCACGGAACAGTCCCTGGACACCTACCGCGGCCGCGTGCTGCTGGTGGTGAACGTGGCCTCCAAATGCGGCTTCACGCCGCAGTACGCCGGCCTGGAAGAACTCTACCGCTCGTTCCACGACGACGGCTTCGCGGTGCTGGGCTTTCCTTGCGACCAGTTCGGCCACCAGGAACCCGGCGACGAAGCCGAAATCCGCAATTTCTGCAGCACGCAGTACGACATCACCTTCCCGCTCTACGCCAAGATCAACGTCAACGGCGAGGACGCCCATCCGCTGTACCGCTGGCTCAAGGGCGAGAAGCCCGGCGTCTTCGGCACCGAGGGCATCAAGTGGAACTTCACCAAGTTCCTGGTGGGCCGCGACGGCCAGGTCATCAAGCGCTACGCGCCCACCGACACGCCGGCCGGCATCAAGGACGACATCGAAAAGGCGCTGTCCGCGCCGGTCTGAGCCGCGCGTCAGCGCAGCGGCGGCAACCGGCGGCGCACCGTGTGCGACTTGACGATGGCGGTGTTGGTTTCGGCGTATTCGGTCACGCGCTCCAGGATGCCGTCCAGATGCGAGATCGAGCGCAGCACCACGCGGGCGATGAAGCAATCGTCGCCCGTCACCTTGTCGCATTCCACGAATTCCGGGATTTCCTGGATCAGGCCTTCCACGTGGCGTAGCTGCCCGGGCAAGGGGCGGATGCGGACGATGGCCTCCAGCGCGTAGCCCAGCGCCACCGGGTCCACGTCCAGGGTATAGGCGCGGATCACGCCCGACTCTTCCAGCCGCCGCAAGCGGTCCGCGACGCTGGGCGCGGACATCCCGACCTGGCGCGCCAGGTCGGCCGTGGTGGTGCGCGCATTGGCCGTCAGCGTCTCCACCAGGCGGCGGTCGATGCCGTCCAGGACCGGGCTTTCACTTTTTAGGTCGTTTTGCATAAATTCCACCTAAACAAAGGTTTCGGAATCGATTCACCACATCAACATCATATAACCAGCTTGATCCGCCTGGGATAATTTCTCCATCGAACATCGCGGCCGCAGGGCCCTGGAGAACCCTCATGAATCCCTCATCAGAACGCGTGGGCCTGGCCCAGATGGCCGCGGCGATGACCCTGTCCGGCACCCTGGGCGTGTTTGTGCTGGAGTCGGGGCAAAGCGCCTGGAACGTGGTTTTCTTCCGCTGCGTGTTCGGCGCCCTCTCCCTGTTCCTGTATTGCTGGGCGCGCGGCCTGCTCAAGCCGGGCCTGTTCACCGCCCGCACGCTGGCGCTGGCCCTGGCCGCGGGCGCCGCGCTGGTGCTGAATTGGGTGCTGCTGTTTTCCGCCTACCGGCTGGCGTCCATTTCGCTGGCCACCGCGGTCTACAACGTGCAGCCCTTCTTCCTGATCGGCCTGGGCGTGCTGTTCCTGGGCGAACGGCCCACGCGCGGCAAGCTGGCCTGGTCCGTGCTGGCCTTCGCCGGCCTGATGCTGGTGCTGCGCCTGTCCGACGCGGGCGGCGCGGACGGCCGGGCCTACCTGTCGGGGCTGATGCTGGGGCTGGGCGCGGCGGCGCTCTATGGCGTCACCGCCATCATCGTCAAGCGGCTCAAGCACATTCCGCCGCAGGTGCTGGCGCTGGTGCAGGTGACGCTGGGCGCGGTGATGCTGCTGCCCATGGCGGACTTCAACGCCCTGCCCGCCGCGCCCCTGCAATGGAGCTATCTGGTGGCGCTGGGGCTGATCCACACCTGCCTGATGTACATCCTGATGTACTCGGCCATCCAGAAGCTGCCAACCACGTCCACCGCCGCGTTGAGCTTCATCTATCCCGCCGTCGCCATCCTGCTGGACTTCGTGGTCTACGGACACCGCATGGACGCCACGCAGATCGCGGGCGTGGCCATGATCTTCCTGGCGGCGGCCGGCGTGAGCCTGAACTGGAGCTGGCGCCTGCCGGGGCGGCCGCGCGCGGGCACGGCCTGAATGCGGGCCGCGGCATGGGCAAGCCCCGGGCCGCCACCGGGGCAAACCCGTACCCGCCCCCCGGTTATTGGGGCCGGCGCCAACCCGGCCCCGCTATCATGGCTTTTCCCTGCGCCGGCCGCCGCCGGCGCAACGCACAGGACATCCCATGATCGATCTCTACTACTGGACCACCCCCAACGGCCACAAGATCACGCTGTTCCTCGAAGAAACCGGCCTGCCCTACAAGATCCATCCGGTGAACATCGGCCGCGGCGATCAGTTCAAGCCCGAGTTCCTGGCGATCGCGCCGAACAACCGCATTCCGGCGATCGTCGACCAGGCCCCGGCCGGCGGCGGCGCGCCGATCTCGCTGTTCGAGTCGGGCGCCATCCTGCTGTACCTGGCCGAGAAGACCGGCCGCTTCCTGCCCGCCGACCTGCGCGGCCGCGCCGAAGTGTCACAATGGCTCTTCTGGCAGATGGGCGGCCTGGGTCCCATGGCCGGCCAGAACCACCACTTTTCCGGCTACGCGCAAGAGCGCATTCCTTACGCCATCGACCGCTACGTCAAGGAAACCAACCGCCTCTACGGCGTATTGAACAAGCGCCTGGCGGACCGCGAATTCGTCGCCGGCGACTATTCCATCGCCGACATGGCGGCCTACCCCTGGATCGTGCCGCACACCAAGCAGGGCCAGGACCTGAACGAGTTCCCGCACCTCAAGCGCTGGTTCGACGCCATTGCGGCCCGCCCCGCCACGCAGCACGCCTATGCCCTGGCCGACACCATCAATACGGCGCCCTCCGTCAGCGACGAGGAATCGCGCCGCATCCTGTTCGGCCAGACCGCCCAGAACACCGCCCGCTGAAGGAGCCGCCATGCCCGACCCGCAACTGGTTTTCCGCCGCGCGCGCCTGGGGGATCTGCCGGGCATCGTCGCCCTGCTGGCCGATGACGAGCTCGGCGCCACGCGCGAGAATCCCGCGCTGCCGCTGGACCCGCGCTATGCTGCCGCCTTTGCCGCAATCGGCCAGGATTCCAATCAATTCCTGGCCGTGGTCGAGCAGGACTCGCAACTGGTCGGCTGTTTGCAGTTATCGTTCATACCCGGCCTGTCGCGGCTGGGCCAGTGGCGCGGGCAGATCGAGAGCGTGCGCATCGCCTCGTCCTCGCGCGGCGCCGGCCTCGGACGCAGGATGTTCGAGTGGGCGATCGAGCAATGCCGCACCCAGGGCTGCAGCCTGGTACAACTGACCACCGACCGCGCCCGCCCCGATGCGCGCAGGTTCTATGAAAGCCTGGGCTTCAAGGCCAGCCACGACGGCATGAAGCTCAGCCTGTAGTTTTTCAGTACTGATTTGGAAGGAACGCCCATGCATGGCGAATACAAAGTCCCCGGCGGCAAACTGGTCGTCGCGGATCTGGAAGTGCGCGACGGCCGCTTGGCCGACGTGCGCATCAGCGGCGACTTTTTTCTTGAACCGCCCGAGGCCCTGGACGCCATCAACAGCGGCCTGAACGGCCTGCCGGCCGATGCCGGCGAACTGGAACTGGCGCTGGCCGTGCAATCGGCGCTGCCCGCCGATGCCGAAATGTTCGGCTTCTCGGCCGAGGCCGTCGCCGTGGTGCTGCGGAGGGCGCTGGCATGACGCGCACCGACTGGAACGACTACGACTGGCAACTGATCCATGAAGGGCCGCAAGACCCGGTGCTGCACATGGCGCTGGACGCCGTCATCACCGACGAGGTCGGCGCCAGCCTGCGCCCGCCCACCCTGCGCATCTGGGAATGGGCGGCGCCGGCGGTCGTGATCGGCCGCTTCCAATCGCTCAAGAACGAAGTCGACCCCGACGGCGCGCGCCGCCACGGCATCCAGGTCGTGCGCCGCGTCAGCGGCGGCGGCGCGATGTTCATGGAGCCCGGCAACTCCATCACCTATTCGCTCAGCGCCCCGCAGGCGCTGGTGCACGGCATGAGCTTCCAGGAGTCCTACGCCTTCCTGGACGCCTGGGTGCTGACCGCCTTGCAGGGCCTGGGCATCAAGGCCTGGTACCAGCCGCTCAACGACATCGCCTCGGACATCGGCAAGATCGGCGGCGCGGCGCAGGCCCGCCGCGGCGGCGCGGTGCTGCACCACGTCACCATGTCCTACGACATCGACGCGGATAAAATGGTCGAGGTCCTGCGCATCGGCCGCGAAAAACTGTCGGACAAAGGCACCACCAGCGCCAAGAAGCGCGTCGATCCCTTGCGCACCCAGACCGGGCTGGCGCGGGAAGTGATCATTGACCGCATGGTGGAAACTTTTGCCGGCCTGCACCGTCTCACCCCCGGGCAGATAGGCAGCGACACGCTGGCGCGCGCGCAAGCGCAGGCGGCCGAGAAGTTCTCCACGCCCGAATGGACCGGCGTGGTGCCCTGAACGGCCGCGCCCCGATTTTCTGGAGGTAGTTTCAATGCGTCGCACATTCACGCCGCAAGGCGCGATAAGCGGTCTCATCCTGGGCGCGGCCCTGCTGGCGCTGGCGGGCTGCGGCAGCACGCCGCCCGCCGACATCACCCTGGCCACGCAGGCGCCGGCCTCGGCGTCCACGCCGGAAAAAGTCGGCGACCTGTCCACCGAGCGCATCAAGTGGGCATCCAGCAAACCGGGCTGCGAGGGCGATTGCCCCCGCATCGAAATCGACAGCGTCGCGTTTCCAGGCATACCCAAGCTGACCGCGCTGGTGGACCACGTGTTGGCCTACATGACCGGCACCGACGCCAACCGCCGCGGCCCTTACGACACGCTGTCCGAATACACGCAGTATTTCTGGTCGGTCGCGCGTCCGCGCGACGCCACCTATTTCAAGGCCAGCGTGAAGGACACGGTGGGTGACGTCGTGGCCGTGGAACTGCACACCGAACAATTCATCACCGGCGCCGCGCACGGCATTCCGGCCACCCAGTACCTGAACTGGGAACGCAGCCGCGGCCGCGTGATGAGCCTGGAAGAAGCCTTGATACCGGGGCGCCATCCGCAATACGTGGCGGCGCTGCGCCAGGCGCACGCCAAGTGGCTGGCCGGCAATCCGGACGCGCGCCGCGATCCGGCGGCCTACAACAAGATGTGGCCGTTCCAGGAAAGCGACAACTACGCGCTGACGCGCGACGGCATCGTGGTCAAGTACGACGCCTATTCCATCGCGCCGTATTCGCATGGCGAACCCGAGCTGAGCATTCCCTATGCGGAACTGCGCGGGATCCTGAAGCCGGAACTGCTGCCGGCTTCGTAGGCCGCCCCCGGAAGCGCCCGCGGCCTGCGCGGGCGCTCCCTGCGGCAGCGAACCGGGGTTCGGTTGAGCGGACTGAGGATGGAGCTAGGGAGGTGGCCGCTTTTTTCGCGTCTGTGGCCGGGTAAGACGCCCAGTCCGCTCAGTGCAACCGCGGCGGCAGGGCGGCGCCGACGCGCCGCCCTTGCGCGCCTCTCGTCTTAGAAGCGGTGACGCACGCCCACCATGGCCACCGTGCTCTTCACGCCGTCGGTGAACGCGAAGTTGGTGGCATACGAACCCAAGGCGTACAGGTTGGTGCGCTTGGACAGGTTGTAGGTGTAGCCCAGGCTGTAGATGTTCATGGTGGCGTCGTCGCCGGTCAGCTTGGTGCTGTCCGTGTCGGCACGCTGCCACGACGCCAGGAGGTTGCTGGCGCCGCCGATCGGCACGCTCAGGCCCACCAGGTAGGAATTGGCCTTGAAGCCCGACACCGCAACGTTGGTGCCAAAGCCCTTGGCCGTGGGGCTGCCGCTGCCGAAGGCATTGGCGCCCTGGCCGGTGAACCAGCCGTCACGCGTCTGGCCGTAGGCCAGCGCCAGCTTCAGCACTTCGAAATCGTACGAACCGCCGATCATCCACGACTTGGGCGTGGCATCGGCGTTCAACTGGTTCGCGGGGCTCAGCTGGTCATACGTCAGCGCCACGTTCACCGGGCCGCTGACATAGCGCAGGCCGGTGGTGATGGCGCGGGTGTTGTCGGCGGTCTTGAAGCCGGTCTGCGCGGTGGTCGTGTCGGAAGCATTGAACGAATAGCCGATGCCGAACTGCAGGCCGCTGAACGACGGCGTCGAGTACTGCACCATGTTGTCGTAGCGGACCGTGTTGGCGGCGCTGAAGGCCACGCCGACGTTGGCCTGGCCGTAGCTGCCGCCGAACGGATCGATCGCGGCGAAGTACTTCGAGGCGATGTTGGTCTGACGACCCAGTTCCAGAAGGCCCCACGAGGTGCTCTTCAGGCCGATGGTGGCTTGGCGGCCGAACAGGCGGCTGTTCTGGCCCGACGTGCCGTTGGCCGAGTTGAAGCCGCTTTCCAGCGTGAACACGGCGCTCAGGCCGTCGCCCAGGTCCTCGGCGCCGCGCAGGCCCCAGCGCGAACCGCTGGACACGCCATTGACCATGCCAACCTTGGACTCATGGTAACCGTCGCCCTTGATGCGCTGGTAGCCGATACCCGTATCGATCAGGCCGTAGAGCGTCACCGAGGTTTCCGCTTGCGCCGTTGCGCCGAAGGCAGCCAGCATCGCGGTGACGAACAAAGTCTTTTTCATTGCAAATTCCCATTGATTGAACAGACATGCGCATCCGGGCTGGCACGCATCGCGTGCGGCGCGCTCGGCGCATGGCAGGAACGAATTCTAGGGACGCAATGTGTCAGTTCTTGTTACGCAAGCTGGGAAAATCCCTAGGCTGCAAAAAAGCGCCCGGGATGTGGCGCACCGCCGACAGCCCGCATGCCATCGCGCGGCGCCCGCAGGCCTGCAATACCGGTGTGCTATTCGTGCGCGTTGCGCTTGCGGACGCGCAAATGGAAATCGCCCCTTGCGGGGCGATTTCCGTTTTTGTCTCCCTGCCCTCCTCGGCGCGGCGTCTGGGGACGCCCCGCCGTATCCGGTATCAGGGGTACAGGCCGCGCACCTGGCGCGCCTGCAGGATGCGCGTGCAAGCGACGATGAACGCCGCCGTGCGCAGCGTGACCTTGTGTTCCTTGGCCACTTGCGACACCGACGCGTAGGCTTCGCGCATCAGGCGCTCCAGGCGCTGGTTGATCTCGTCCTCGCTCCAGAAGAAGCTGGAGAAGTCCTGCACCCATTCGAAGTAGCTGACCGTCACGCCGCCGGCGTTGGCCAGCACGTCCGGCACCACGTACACGCCGTGTTCGGCCAGGATGTCGTCCGCTTCCGGCGTGGTCGGGCCGTTGGCGCCTTCCACCACGATCTTCGCGCGCACCTTGGCGGCGTTGTCGGCGGTGATCTGGCTTTCCAGGGCGGCCGGGATCAGGAATTCGGTTTCCAGCGTCCAGAATTCAGCCTTGTCCATGGCCTGGCCGCCGGAGAAGCCGCCCACGCCGCCGTGCTGCGACACGTAGGACAGCAGCTTGTGCACGTCCAGGCCCGCCGGATTGTGGACGGTGCCGGTGTGGTCCTGCGCGGCGATGACCTTGGCGCCGGCTTCATGGAACAGACGGGCGGCGGTGCCGCCCACGTTGCCGAAGCCCTGCACCACCACGCGCGCCTTGGACACGTCGATGTTGAGGTCGCGCGCGGCTTCGCAGCCCACCACGAACACGCCGCGGCCGGTGGCCTCGACGCGGCCCAGGCTGCCGCCCAGCGCGATCGGCTTGCCGGTGACCACGCCCGTGGCGGTGGCGCCTTCGTTCATGGAGTACGTGTCCATCATCCAGGCCATGGTCTGGGCGTTGGTGTTCACGTCGGGCGCCGGGATGTCCTTGGACGGTCCGATGATGACGCCGATTTCCGAGGTGTAGCGGCGCGTCATGCGCTCGAGTTCGGAGGCCGACAGCTTGCGCGGATCGACGCGCACGCCGCCCTTGGCGCCGCCGTAGGGCAGGTTCACCGCGGCGTTCTTGATCGACATCCAGGCCGCCAGCGCCATCACTTCGGAGAGCGTGACGTCCTGGTGGAAACGCACGCCGCCCTTGCCGGGGCCGCGCGAGGTGTTGTGCTGGACGCGGTAGCCCTCGAAGTGGGCGATGCTGCCATTATCGAGTTCGATCGGCACGTCGACGATCAGGGAACGCTTCGGGCGCTTCAGGGTCTCGACCCAACGCGCCAGCGAACCAAGATACGGGGTGACCCGGTCGACTTGTTGCAGGTAGTTGCCCCAGGGACCGAGGTCCTCGGCGTTCAGATAAGACGGCAATGCGTGGGTGGGAGTTTGAGACATGAGCTGGCTCTCCTGACAAAGTTGCGCCATTTTATCCACGAAAGTTATAGCGTCCCCATTTAAAACGAAAATATTTTAATTAGGGACATATAACTGTTGCGGCGGTTGAACGGGCCGCAAACCCAAGCCTGATGCTGCCCTTATCCTAAGCCGCCAAATCGGCAGCGTCCAGCCTGCCAGCCATAAGCCGCAAGCCCTTCCGCCCGCCATAAGGGGGATGAAAAACGGGGCGGCTTCCTCCCAGGAAACCGCCCCGCCCGATCCTGCCCACATCCGAAGGATGAGGCGCCGGTCCGCTCAATCGTTCAACAACTGCCAGGCCAGGCGGGCGGCCGCCCGCGCGCCGTGGCCGTCCTGGTCGAAACGCGGGTTGAACTCCGCCATGTCGGCCAGGCGCAGTTTTCCGCTGGCCTTGACCCGCAGCACGATTTCCTCGATCACCGGCAGCGGCACCCCATAGGGCGCCGGCGCCGACACCCCGGGCATGACCGCCGCGGGCAGCACGTCCAGGTCGATGGTCAGGTAGACGTGGCGCGCCCGGGCCAGCAAGGCGTCGACGTTGGCCAGGCGCGCCGCCAGGTGGCGCTCCTGCATGTCGCGGTCCTCGACCCAGACGGCGCCGACTTCAGCAGCGCGCGCATACAGCGCCGGCGTGTTGGCCAGCCGCGATACGCCCAGGCAGGCATATTGCAGGGCCCGCCCGCGTTCCTCGCAATAGCGCGAAATCTGGTCGAACGGCGTGCCGGAGCTGCCGGGCCGTCCGGTGCGCAGGTCGAAGTGCGCGTCCAGGTTCAGCACCAGCACGGGCTCCGTGTCGCCGCGGGCGTCCAGCCAGCGCGCCAGGCCCTGGAAGCTGCCCCAGGCGATCTCGTGGCCGCCGCCCAGCACCAGCGGGCGGGCGCCCTGCTCCATCAGTTCCGCCACGCGCAGGCCCAGCTGTTCCTGGGCGTCTTCGAGCCGGTCGCCTTCGCAGGCCACGTCGCCCGCGTCCAGCAGGCGCGTGAGGCCGTGGGCCGGCAGGCCCGCCAGGAACTTGCGGATGGCCGACGGGCCTTCAGCCGCGCCGATGCGGCCCTGGTTGCGGGCCACGCCGGCGTCGCAGGCGAAGCCCAGCAACACCGCTTCGCCTTTGCGGGCTTGGCCGGCGGCCGCTTCGACGATATGCGCCAGGCGGCGCGTGTCGCCTTGTTCGGCGCTGTCGTCGCGGGCCTTCCACAAGCTTCGGTCGAATTGCGCCACGCTCATGCCGCCCCCTGCCCCGCGTTCAGCACCGCCTGCAGGAACTCGCGGGTGCGCGGCTCGCGCGGCTGGGTGAAGATCACGTCGGGCGAACCGGACTCCAGGATCACGCCGCCGTCCATCACCGCCACCACGTCGGCCACGTCGCGGGCGAAACCCATTTCGTGCGTGACCACCATCATGGTCATGCCTTCCTTGGCCAGCAGCTTCATGACCTGCAGCACTTCACCCACCAGCTCCGGGTCCAGCGCCGAGGTCGGCTCGTCGAACAGCATGACCTTGGGCTGCATGGCCAGCGCGCGCGCGATGGCGACGCGCTGCTTCTGCCCGCCGGACAGGCTGGCCGGCATGGCCGACATCTTCTGGCCCAGGCCGACCTTGTCCAGCAGGTCCGCCGCCAGCGCGTGGGCTTCTTCGCGGCCCATGCCGCGCAGCTTGCGCGGACCGACCGTCACGTTGTCCAGCACCGACAGGTGCGGGAACAGGTTGAAGCCCTGGAACACCATGCCCACCTGCATGCGCAGCTGGTTGAGCTCGGCCTCGGGCAACAGCTTGCCGTGGTCCAGCAAGGTCTGGCCGCAGATGTCGATGGTGCCGGTCTGCGCCACTTCCAGCCCGTTGCAGCAGCGCAGCAAGGTGCTCTTGCCCGAACCGCTGGGCCCGATCACCACCACCACCTGGGACGGCAGCACGTCGAAGTCGATGCCGCGCAGGACTTCGTGGTCGCCGTAGGACTTGCGCAGGCCGCGGATGCGGATCATTTCTTGCGGGTCCGCGGCCCGGGTCGTAGCGGAGTTCATTGCGGAGTTCATTGCACCATCCCTCCCGCGCGCAGGCGGTGTTCAACCTTGCGCAGCACCAGCATGGTGGCCGTGGTCAGGATCAGATAAATCAGCGCCACCACCAGATAGGTTTCCAGCGAGCGATAGGACACGCTGATGATCTTCTGGCCTTCATGCATCAGGTCGTGGATCGTCAAGAGCGACACCAGGGCCGAGTTCTTGATCAGCGCGATGAATTCATTGCCCAGCGGCGGGATCATGCGCACCACCGCCTGCGGCAGCACGATGATGCGCATGGCCTGGCCGGACGACATGCCCAGCGAGCGCGCCGCTTCGGTCTGGCCGCGGTCCACCGACTGGATCGCGCCGCGCACGATTTCGGACACGTAGGCGCCGGAATACATGCCCAGCCCCAGCACGCCGCAGGCGAACGCCGGCAGGGTGATGCCGAAATGCGGCAAGCCGAAGAACCAGATGAACAGCTGCACCAGCAGCGGCGTGCCGCGGAACAGCAGCAGGTAGACGCTGCACAGGTTGTAGATGACGTAGCGCTTGGGGTTCAGGCGCCCCACGCCCACCAGCAGGCCGATGACGCAGGCCAGCAGCAAGGCGCCCGCGGTCACCTCGACGGTGACCACGGCGCCATTGATCAGCGCGCCGAAGTCGGCAAAGACGGGAGAAAAATCCAGGTTCATTTCGCGGGGGCCTCGAACCACTTGTTGACGATGGCCTGGTAGCTGCCGTCGGCCTTGAGCTTCTGCAGCGCGGCGTTCAGTTCACGGGTCAGCTCGGGCTTGTTCTTGGGTACGGCGATGCCGTAGTCCTCGGTGGTGATCTGGTCGTTCAGCACCGTCAGGTCCGGCGTGCTCTGGGCGAACAGCTTGGCGGCGGGCTTGCCGGTCACGGCGGCTTCGGCGCGGCCGATCTGCACCAGGTTGAACATTTCCTGGTTCTTCTCGACTTCCACGCGCTGCACCGCCGGGTAGTGTTCCTTCAGGTAGTTGACCGACTTGGTGCCGACCTGCACCGAGACCTTGCGGCCGTCCAGGTCCTTCAGCGTCTTGACCGGGCCGTCCTTCTTGGTCATCACGACCAGGCCGCCCGCGTAGTAGGGATCGGTGAAGTCCACCACCTTGGCGCGCTCGGGCGTGATGTAGATGGCGGACACGGCGATATCGGCGCGGCCGGCCTGCAGCGCGGGAATCAGGCCCTTGAAGTCGATGTCGATCCACTCGACCTTCTTGCCCATGGCGCCGGCCAGCGCTTCCACCAGTTCGATGTCGAACCCGGTGCGCTTGCCGTCCTTGACGAACTCCATCGGCGGGAAGGTCGCGTCGGTGACGGCGCGGATGGTTTCCTGGGCGAACGCCGGACCGGCGCTCCAGGCGAGGCCCAGCGTCAGGGCGGCGGTCAGCAGTGTGCGGCGAGTGGTCATGGTGGGTCCTCTATGGAATGGGGATACGGCGGTCGGGTGGGTATGGGTACGGCGTGGAATGGAAGAAGGCTGTTTCAATGAACCTGCAACTTCGCCGAGATGCGCCGGGCCGCGGCCACGGTCATTTCGGTCAATGCCTCGGGCCGCTGGGCGGCCCGGGTCGATGGCGCCATCAGCGTGATCGAGGCCACGGCCTGATTGGCGCGTTGAAAAATAGGGACGCTGACACCCCAGACGCCGGCATCGACTTCGCTGTCGGTGACGGCATAACCCTGGGCGCGGATGGCTTCCAGCTCGTGGCCCAACCGGCCGGCGTCCACGTCGGCCTCGGCCGCCAGATAAGCCAGCGCGGCCTGCTGCCGGGCCAGCGGCATGAAGGCCAGCAGCGACTTGGCCGAGGCGCCGCGCGCCAGCGGCAGGCCGCGCCCCTTGGTGAAGGAACAGCGCAGCGGATGCTGGCTTTCGATCATGTCCAGGCAGACCGCCTGGTCCTTGACCGCCACCAGCAGGCCTATGGTCTCGCCGGAGGCGGCGGCCAGCGCGGCCATGTCGGGCTGCGCTTCATGGATCAGGAACGAGGACTGGTCAAAGCCCCAGGCCAGCTGCACGCATAGCGGGCCGGGGCCGTATTCGCCGTCGTGCTCGGCGACAAAACCCCAGCGCTTGAGCAGCGCCACCTGGCGGTACAGGGTGCTTTGCGCCAGGCCGGTCTGCTCGGCCAACGCGGCGATGCTAAGGGGGCCGTCGTGCCTGGCCAAGGTGGCCAGCACATACAGCACGCGATCCGCGCCTGCCCCGACTGATAGATCCGCTTTCAACATGTGGCTCCAAGCTAACGGAGCGCAGATTATCAATTTATGGCTCTAACTCTGCTTTTTATTCCCGAATACTGAGAATAGCTGGGGAAAACCCCGAATGGCGGACGTAAAAAAAGCGCCCGAAGGCGCCAAAGCGTCCGCCGCGCCCCGGCGGCGCGCGTCGGACCTGACCCTGTCCTGGGGCCGGTCAGGGTTGGTGGGCGGTCGACCCCAGGATGCGCTCGGCGCAACGCGCCCAGTACAGCAGCCGCGCATCTTCCTTTACGAAGCCGACCATCTGGAAGCCCAGCGGCAGCCCGTTGGGGCCGCGCGCGACCGGCAAGGTAATGGACGGGTTGTGCAGCAACGACCAGATGCGGATGAAGGCCGAGCTGCCGGTCGAGCTGGCGAGCGGCGCCTCGCCCAGCGTGGACGGCATGGCCACTGCGTCGACCTCGCGCGCAACGTCGTAGAACGCCCGGCGACAGGCGTCGGCGGCATCCAGCGCGCCGGCGTAATCGGCCGCGGACAGGCCCTCGCCCATCGTCAGGTACTCGATCAGCCCGGGATCGCACAGCGCCGCATGGTCGCGCTTGATGGCGGCATACTCGCGCGCCAGGTCGTAGGCCATGATCACGTCCTGCGCCTCGCCCATGGTGTCGAAGGCCGGCGGCATGACCAGCTCTGTGACCTTGACCCCGGCGGTCGACAAGACGCGCAGATTGGCCTCGAAGCTCTCGCGCATGCAGGGTTCGGTGTCGGCCCAATCCTTGGGGCGCCACACGCCCAGACGGAAGTCGTTGCGCAGCGAGGACGCCGGATCAAACCGGGGATCGCCCGTAAACGCACGCATGAACAAGGCCGCGTCGTCGACCGAACGCGAGATCGGCCCGATCACGTCCAGTACCCGCGAATAGCGCCGGATCGCCACGTAGGGAATGGCGTCCAGCGTGGGCTTGAAGCCGACCGCGCCGCAGAATGCAGATGGCCGCAGGATGGAGCCCGCCGTCTGCGTGCCGATGGACAGCGGCGCCATGAAGTCGGCGACGGCCGCCGCCGAACCGGCCGAGGACGCGGCCGGCGTGCGGGTCAGATCATGCGGGTTGCGCGCAGGCCCGGGCAGCATGATGGCGTGGCGCGACACGGTGTTCTTGCCCAGCACGTTGAAGCCCAGCTCCTGCGCCTGCGTCACCACGGGCGCATCGGCCTCGGGCTGGCGGCCGGGGAAGATCTCGGGGTCGCCCAATTCGGTGGGCATGGCCGCGGTGTCGATGGTGTCCTTGATGCCCAGCGGCACGCCGTCCAGCGCGCGCTGCCGGCCATGGCGGTCCCATTCGCGGGCGCGGGCCAGCGCGCCCTCGGCGTCGACCCGGACCCAGGCCTTGACGCCGCCGTTGCGCTCCTCGATGCGCTCCAGGCAGGCGCGCGCCCAGGCCTCGCAAGTCAGCTTGCCCTGCTCCAGCGCGGCCAGGCCCTCGGTGGCGGTCAAAGCGGCGATGGCGCCAGGCGCCGGACGGCGCGCAACGGGCGCCGGGGAAACCATGGTTTCGGAAATAGGCAAGATACGGCTCCTGCAAAGAGATATGGGAATATGGATTTGCCATCCGCGACGGCGGCTGCCGGCGGGATGGCTCTGGCGGTTTCAAGCGGGAACGCTGCCGCTGGGCGGACGGTCCGCGCCCGCATGGCCGCCCCGCCCTATGTACAGATCGCTCATGTGCTGGTTGGCCAGCAGCGCCTGCCCCGTGTCGGTCAGCACGATGCGGCCGGAATCCAGGATGTAGCCGCGGTCGCTGAATGCCAGCGCCTGGCGCGCGCGCTGCTCCACCATCAGCACGCCCACGCCGATCTGGGGCAAGCGCCGCACTTCGGCGAACACCTGCTCGGTCAGCGCCGGCGACAAGGCGGCGGACGGTTCGTCCAGCACCATCAGGCGCGGCGAAGACATCAGCGCGCGGGCAAAGGCCAGCTGCTGGCGTTCGCCGCCGGAGAGGTTCTCGGCATGGGTCTTGCGCCGCCCGGCCAGCGCGGGAAACAGGTCGAACATGTCGCGGATGCGCTTTTCGCGCGCCTGCACGTGCTCCACCACCTGCAGGTTTTCCAGCACCGTCAGCGCGCCGAACACGTTGCGCACCTGCGGCACGTATGAGATGCCGATGCGCACGCGCTCCTCGACCGGCAGCGCGAGCAGGTCGCGGCCATCGAAGGTCATGGTGCCGGCGATGCGCGGCAACAAACCCATCACCGCCTTGACCAGCGTGGACTTGCCCGCGCCGTTGGTGCCGGCGATGGTGACGATCTCGCGCGGCGCCACGTGCATGTCGATGCCGGACACGATATCGACCTCGCCGTAGCCCCCGGACAGGCCTTGCATGACGAGCTGGCTCATATCACTCCCCCCATGTACGCTTCGCGCACCTGTTCATTGGCCAGCACGCTGTCGGGCGTGCCTTCGGCGATGACCCGGCCGCGGTCCATGACGTACATGCGCGGCACGATGCGCGACAGCTCTTCCAGGTTGTGTTCGATGATGGCGACGGTCAGGCCGCGCTGGTTCAGTTCCACGATGCGCGCCGACAGCTCTTCGATCAGCACCGGATTGACCCCGGCGAACGGCTCGTCCAGCAGGATGCAGCGCGGCTCCAGCATCAAGAGCCGCCCCAGCTCCAGCAGCTTCTTCTGCCCGCCCGACAACTTGCCGGCGGGCTCGTCCGCCACCCGGGACAGATTCAGGAAGGCCAGCAGCTCGTGCACCCGCTCCGCGTTGCGCGCCTCTTCGCGGGCGACTTCGCGGCGGGCGAAGACCAGCGCCGCCAGCTTTTCGCCGCGCTGGTCCGGCGCGGCCGCCATCATGTTGTCAAAGACCGTCAGCTGGCTGAACTCGCGCGGCACCTGGAAGGTCCGCGCCAGGCCCCGGCGCACGCGCTGGTGCACGGCCACGCCCGTGATGTCCTCGTCGGCGAAGCGCACCGACCCGGAACTGGGCGGGATGTAGCCCGTGACCACCGAGAACAGCGTGCTCTTGCCCGCGCCGTTGGTGCCGATCACCCCGACCATTTCACCCTTGCGCACTTCCAGCGATACGTCGTCCAGCGCCTTGAAGCCGCCGAAGCTGGCGCTCAGCCCTTTGATGCAAAGCAGCGTCATGCCTTTCTCCTGCGCGTAGTGCCCGCGTTGCCAAAAATGCCCTGGGGCCGGTAAAGCACCACGCAGATGAGCGCCAGGCCGATGACGCCGATGCGCACGCTGGCCATCTGCACCTCCGAGATGCCGCCGACGAAGTCGCGCACGAAGCGCGAGCCTTCCAGGAACCCGACCAGCAGCACCGTGCCGGCCACCACGCCGCTCAGGCGCCCCACCCCGCCCAGGATGATGGCGATCCAGATGTAGAAGGTGATCAGCGGCACGAACTGCTCGGGGCTGATGAAGGTCAGGTAGTGCGCCTGGAAGGCGCCCGCCAGGCCGGCCAGGCCCGCGCCCAGCATCAGCGAACGGGTCTTGAAGCGGGCCGGGTCCTTGCCCAGCGCCCGCACCGCGACTTCGTTGTCCCGCACCGCCTCGATCACGCGGCCAAACGGGCTGCGTATCACCAGGTGGATGAGGAACAAGGCGCCGGCGTTGACCGCCAGAAGCAACAGCATGATCCACAGGTCCACCGTCTGCGGCGAGGCCCAGCCCGCGAACAGCCGCGGGATGCCCGGCAGGCCGTGCATCCCGCGCGTCAGCCATTCCTCGGTCTGCAGCATCATGCGCACCGACTCCGAGAAACCCAGCGTCACGATGGCGAGGTAGTCGCTGCCCAGCCGCAAGGCGATCATGCCCAGCGGCCACGCGGCCAGCGCCGCGAACGCCGCGGCCGCCGCCATGGAGATGGGTATGGGCACGCCCTTGAGCGACAGCAGGGCCGAGGTGTAGGCGCCGATGGCGAAGAAGCCGACGTGGCCGAAGTTGATCAGTCCGGTGAACCCGTAGTGCAGCGACAGGCCGAAGGCCAGCAGCATGTAGATCAGGATCCCGATGGCAATAGCAATCAGATAGGCTTCCATGATTTCACCTCGCCGCCATCGGACGGCCGAAGATGCCCTGGGGACGCAGCAGCAGCACGCACAGCAGCACCGCGAAGGCGAATACGATCTTGTAGGCAGGTCCCACCACCAGGCTGGCGACTTCCTGCGCAATGCTGAACACCATGATCCCGACGATGGCGCCCACCGGATTGCCGATGCCGCCCAGGATCACGGCCGCGAACATGGGCATCAGCAATTCCCAGCCCAGCTCGGGGATCACCACCGCCTTGATACCCAGCAGTACGCCGCCCAGCCCGCAATAGGCGCCCGCGATGCTCCACAGCGTGATCATCACGCGCCGTCCGCGGATACCGCTGGCCGCGGCCAGCTCGGGGTTGTCCGCCACCGCCCGCATGCGCCGCCCGGTGGGCGTCATGTGCATCAGGGCGAACACCAGCGCCAGCGCGGCCACCGCCGTGCCGACGATGTACAGGTCGGTAGGCAAAATGCGCACGCCGCCGAAATTCCAGGCGCGCGTGAGCGGCAGGTCGAAGGTGTACTGGTCCTGCCCGGCGAAGAAGGTGATCGTGCTGCGCAGCGCGAACGCCACGCCGATGGACGCGATCAGGCGCGACACGTTGGAGCGCGACTCCAGCGGCCGGAACACCCAGGCATAGAAGAACAAGCTGACCAGGGTGGTGCCGGCGACGGCGGCCAGGCCGCCCGCCAGCATCGAGCCGCCAGCCAGCGCCTGCGTGAAGACGGCGGCGTAGGCGCCCAACGTCATGTAGTCGCCGCTGGCGGCGTTGGGAAAGCGGGCGATGCCGAACACCAGCGTGATCGCCAGTGCCGGCAAGGCCAGCAGCATCCCGATCACAACGCCGTTGATCGCGGCGTTGATGACGGTGATTGCATCCATACTTGTGTTCCCCTAGTGTTTTTGTCGTCAGACTTTGCCGGCGATGACTTCATTGAGCACCAGCTTGCCGTCGCGGATGTCGAAGACGCCAAAGTCCGGCACGGTCTCGCCCTGCTTGCCGAAGTCCAGGCGCGAGGACGCGCCGTCGTAGTCCACCGGCTTGCCGGCGCGCAGCAGCGCCTGGCCTTGCGCGAAGCCGCTGACCTTTTCGCCGCCGCCCTGCGCGGTCACGGCGCGGATCTTGCCGTTGATGGCAGCCACGTCCGCGGCAGCCCCCGCCGCCTCGATCGCCAGCGCCAGCGTGATCACCATGTCGTAGGACTGCGACGCGAAGATGTCCGGTTCGCGCTTGGTGCGCTTGCGGAATTCGGCGGCGAAGTGCTTGTAGGCCTGATGCTCGTGGGCGGCGACGTTGGAGATCGAAATGATGCCTTCGGTGGCCTCCTTGCCCAGCGCCTTCACCAGGTCTTCGTTGGCGGTCCAGCCCGGCATGATGAACTTGCAGTCCTGGCTGGTCTGGAACCACTCCTTCAGGATGATGGTGGCGTCGGGCCGGTAGGCGCTCAGCGAAATCACGTCGGGCTTGGAGGCCAGCACCTTGGTCAGTTCGGTGCGGTAGGTGGTCTGGTTGGGCTCGTAGATGGTGAAGGCGCTGACCTGTCCGCCCTTTTCCTGCCAGGCATCACGGAAGTAGTTGGCCTGCCCCACAAACGTGGAGTTATTGAAGGCCATGACCGCCGGCCGCTTGAAGCCGCGCTGGCGCGCCACTTCCGCGAAGGCGCGGCCGAACACCGCGTTGGAGGCCTGGAACATCCAGGCCAGCCCCTGCTTGTTCTCGGTCAGCATTTCCGGCGCGCCGCAGGTGTTCATGGTGATGAGGCCCGCGGCATTGGTGATGGGCATGGCGGCCAGGCCTACCGACGAGGGCCAGATGCCGACCACCGCCTCGACCTTGTTGATCTCGATCAGCTTCTTCACGGCCAGAACGGCCGCGTCGGGCTTGGTCTGGTCGTCTTCGGCGTAGAGCTGGATCTTGCGGCCGGCGGCGCCGCCGGCGGCGTTGACCTCATCAATGGCGATCTTGATGGCTTCCAGCATGGCCGGCCCGTAGGGACCGCCGACGCCGGTGATGGAATTGAGCGCCCCCAGGCGGAACGGCTGGGCCGACTGCGCCCGGACCAGTGAGGGCGCGGCGGCGCAAGCGGCCAGCGCGGCGCTGGCCGCGATAAAGCCGCGGCGGGAAAGATGGATGGGCTGTGTCATGAAGGTTCCTTGCGGCGTGAACATCTTTGTTCAACTTCGAATAGCCGCCGGCGTCAATAGCGCCGGCGTCCCCTTGGAGCTTGGATGCGACTTCGATACTGCCTGCTGCGGTTTGCCTGCTACGCGATGACTCCTCGGGCGCGCATGCCTGCAATTCTGTCTTCCGCCACGCCGAAGTGGCGCAGCACCTCGTCCGTGTGCTGGCCCATCAGCGGCGCCGCCGTGCGCAAGGCGCCGGGCGTTTTGGAAAACTTGGTCGGAATGCCGATGGTCTTCATCTTGCCCAGCGCGGGATGGTCCAGTTCCTGCACCATGCCGCGCGCCAGGTAATGCGGGTCCTGCATGGCCTGGCCGAAATCGTTGATCGGGCCGCAAGGCACGGAGGCCCGTTCGCAGCGCTCGATCCATTCAGCCGCGTCGGCACGCGCGAATTCGGCTTCCAGCAACGGCTCCAGCTCGGCGATGTTGGCCAGCCGGTCGGAGTTGGTGATGAAGCGCGGATCGGTGATCAGTTCGGGCCGCTCCAGCACGTCCGCGCACAGGCGCTCCCAGGTGCGCTGGTTGGCCGCGCCTATCATGATGAAGCCCTGGCGCGTGCCGAAGGCCTGGTATGGCGCCGACACGCGGTGGCGGCTGCCGGTGCCTTGCGGCACCGTGCCGTCGGCGAAATAGGCGGCGGCTTCCCAGACGAACCAGGGCAAGCCGCACTCGGCCAGCGCGATGTCGATGTGCTGGCCTTCGCCCGTCTTCATCTGGTGGATGCAGGCGGCCAGGATGGCGTAGACCGCGGTCAGCCCCGCCCCCACGTCATAAATGGCGATGCCCGACTTCAAGGGCCGCCCGTCGGGCTCGCCCGTCATGCTCATGATGCCGCTCATGCCCTGGGCCACCAGGTCGAAGCCGCCCTTGCCCGCGTAGGGTCCGGAATGGCCGTAGCCGGAGATGGAGCAATACACCAGGCGCGGATTGATGCGCGACAGCGTTTCGTAGTCCACGCCCAGCGACTTGGTCACGCCCACGCGGTAGTTCTCCACCACCACGTCGGCCCAGCGCGCCAGCTCGTACAGCACCTCGCGCGCCTCGGGATCCTTCAGGTTCAGCGCCACGCCCTGCTTGTTGCGATTGATCTGGGCGAAACAGGTGGATTCGCCGTTCACGTAGGGGCCCATTTCGCGGGAGTCGTCGCCGGCGCCGGTCTTCTCGACCTTGATGACCTCGGCGCCCAGGTCGGCCAGCACCATGGTGCAGTACGGGCCGGCCATGATCTGCGAAAGATCCAGGATCTTGATGCCGGCAAGGGGGGATGCAGCTTGAGTCATATGCGGTCCGTCTTGGGTCGGTGGCCGGATCAGCGGCCGATGAATTCGGGAATGCGCTTGGCGGCGAAGGCCTCGCGGCCGCGCCGGTAGTCCTCGGTGCCGAAGCATTCGTAGGCTTCGCTGCGCTCTTGCGCGCTCAACGCGCGTCCTTCGCGCAACTGGCCCACGAAGCGCTTGTGCCAGCGGTTGACCAGCGGCGCCGCCGCGGCGATGCGGCGGGCGGTGGCGTAGGTTTGTTCCGCCACGCGCTCGTCATCCACCACGCGGGTCAGCAGGCCCTTGGACATGGCTTCTTCGGCGCCGAAGATGTTTCCTTCCAGCAGGATTTCCAGCACGCGCGCAGCGCCCACCACGCGGATCAGGTCGGCCAGTTCCTGGTGGTCCACGGTCAGCCCGATGCGATTCACCGGGATGCCGTAGCGGCTGTTGCGCCCGCCGATGCGGATGTCGCACAAGGCGGCCAGTTCCAGCCCGCCGCCCACGCACACGCCTTCGATGCAGGCCACGGTGGGGTGGCGCAGGTGCTTGAGCGTGTCGGTCATGGAAAGCGTGAAGAGCGCGTACTCGGCCGCCTGCGCCGCGCCGTCGCGGTCTTCCTCGAAGCCGCCGATATCGCTGCCGGCGCAGAAGGCGCCGCCCGCGCCCCGCAGCACCACGCAGCGCACGCTATCGTCGGCATCGAGTTCACGCATGACCCGGCCGAACTCGCGGTACATGTCCAGCGTGAACGCATTGCGCTTTTCCGGGCGGTTCATCAGCACGGTGGCCACGCCGTCGGCGTCGCGGCTCAGGTCTATGCTCATGCCACGTCCTCCAGGCGCAGTTCGGTGCCCTTGAGCACCACCCTGCCGTCCAGTTCCAGCGTGGCGTCGGTGACGATGGTGTCGTAGTGGGCGGCGGCCTTGACGGTGCCGCCGATGTAGGCGCTGGTGCCCAGCGCCAACTGGATC
This sequence comes from Achromobacter sp. PD1, assembly GCF_048541815.1. NCBI lineage: Bacteria > Pseudomonadati > Pseudomonadota > Betaproteobacteria > Burkholderiales > Alcaligenaceae > Achromobacter > Achromobacter sp. PD1. Next base: position 2,180,426 of record NZ_CP183349.1, on the reverse strand, counting down.
GAGCCGTAGACCGATTCGTCGGACAGCATGGTGCCGTCCAGCTGGCAGCGCGGGTTCATGCCCACGCCCAGCTCGCCCAGGTTGTAGACCAGCGGATCGTTGAAGCTGGCCAGCAGATCGCGGAACTGGCGCGCCACCGCGCCGCCCTCGATCGCCACGGCCATGCCCTTTTCCATATGGATGCGCACGGGTTCGTCGCGGATCAGCGAGACGCCGGGAATGCTGGCGTTGACCACGATCACGCCTTCGGCCGTGCCTTCCACCGGCGCCAGGCTGGACTCCAGGCAATAGCCCGCCGAGATGTCGGTGGTGTTGGCGAAGCCGTGCAGCGCGCGGCCGCGGCGGCCGGCGATGCTCATGGTCACGTCGGTGCCGAGCTCGCTGGTGACGCGGGCCGTGTCGGCGCGGGTCAGTGCGTCGGCCAGCCCCTGGATCTGCGGGCGCAGCGCGTCGAAGTCGCAGTCCCAGCCTTCGGCCAGGAAGAAATCGGGCAGATGCGATTCAGGCAGCACGATCACGCCGACCCCGGCGCGCGTGGCCTGCTGGCGCGCATCGGTATGCGCGGCGTTGGCGCGGGTCAATGCAATCACCAGGTCGGCCGCCTGCATGGCCTGGGCCACCACCGGCGACAACTGCCGGCCATGGCGCGCGGAGCCGGCGATCTGCAGCAGGTGCAGGCCGGCGCCCGCTTCGTCCACCGCAATGGCCAGGGGCTCGACGTTGTGGTGGGTATGCAGGTCATACAGCACCAGCACTTCCATGCCTGGCTTGGCCGCGCCCAGCTGGCTGACCACCTTGCGCGCGTTCTTCAGTTTCAACAGCGTATGCATGGTGTGCTCCTCAAGCCGCTTGCGACGCGCGCGCGTCGGCGATGCGCTGGGCATCCGCCACCGCGCGCCCGAGGATGTCCAGGCCGCGGGCCAATTCCTCATCAGTAATGGAAAGCGGCGCCAGGAAGCGGATCACGTTGCCGTAAAAGCCCGCCTTCACCAGCACCAGCCCGCCCTGGTAGGCGGCCTGCACGATGTGGGCCGCCAGGTCGCCGGCGGGACTGTCGTCGCCCGCGCCGCGCACGACTTCGAACGCGACCATGGCGCCCTGGCCGCGCACGTCGCCCACGATGCCGTACTGGCCGGCCCAGTCCGCAAAGCGTGCGTGCACCCGGCCGCCGAGGTCGCGGGCGCGCGCCGCGTAGTCTTCGCGCTGCATGACCGCGATGGTGGCGAGCGCCGCGGCGCACGCCAGCGGGTTGCCGCCATAGGTGCCGCCCAGGCCGCCCACGGCCGGCGCGTCCATCAGATCGGCGCGCCCCACCAGCGCCGCTATCGGCAGCCCCCCGCCCATGGACTTGGCCAGGGTGTAGAGGTCGGCTTCGATGCCGGCATGCTGGGTGGCGAACCATTCTCCGGTGCGGCAGAAGCCCGACTGGATCTCGTCGGCGATCAGCACGATGCCGTGTTGGGTGCAATAGGCGCGCAGCGCCTGCAGAAAGGCGGGCGGCGCGGCATGGAAGCCGCCCTCGCCCTGGACCGGCTCGATGATCACTGCGGCGACCTGCTCCGGCGTGACCTCGGTTTCGACCAGGCGGCGGAATTCATTGAAGGCGGCCTCGGCGCATTCGGCTTCGGTCAGCCCCGAGCGGTAGCGCACCGGGAACGGCGCGCGATAGACCTCGGACGCGAAGGGACCAAAGCCGGTCTTGTAGGCGGGCGCCTTGGCGGTCAGGGACAGCGCCATGTAGGTGCGGCCGTGGAAGGCGTTCTCGAAGGCCACCACCGCCTGCCGGCCAGTGGCGCGGCGGGCCACCTTGATGGCGTTTTCCACGGCCTCGGCGCCGGTGGTCTGCAGCATGGCCTTCTTCGGCCAGGATCCGGGCACCAGGCCGACCAGCGTTTCGGCCAGCTCGATGTATTCCGGATACATGACGATGTTGAAGCAGGTGTGCAGATAGCGCGCCGCCTGCGCCTGGACCGCAGCCACCACCTCGGGATGCGCGTGGCCCACGTTCAGGGTGCCGATGCCGCCGGCGAAATCGATGTAGGCGTTGCCGTCCAGGTCGGTCAGCGTGGCGCCGCGGGCAGCGGCCGCGAACACCGGGGGACCGTTGGCCACGCCCAGCGCGACGGCGGCATTGCGCCGGGCCAGATATGCCTGGCACTGCGGGCCGGGAAGTTGAGGGGACTGCACGGCGTCTTTCATTGCCCAGGGCTCCTTGAATGAGTGGGTACCGCGACGAAGTGGAGCCACTATATTCTTGTGCGTTTTATTGTGTCAATGCTGATTTACAACTACGCATTCTAAATTGTGCACAATCTTGCGTTCAAAATGTGCTATGCTTTGCTCCACTCAACCCAGGTGCCTACATGCCCACTAAACGCGCGACTGCCTCTGCTGACGCCGCCGCCCCCGAAACACGCAAGGCGGCCTCCACCCACGAAGTCATACTCGATATGCGGGAACGCATTGCGTCGCAGGCCTTGCTGCCCGGCACTCGCGTGCCGGAAGAAGACCTGGCGCAGGCCTACGACATCCCGCGCGCCAAGGCGCGCGAAGTGCTGGCGACGCTGGAAGACCGCGCGCTGGTGGAACGGGTGCCCAACAAGGGCGCCGTGGTGGCCCTGGTCGACATGGAAACCACCTACCGCCTGTACCAGGTGCGTGAAGCCCTGGACGGACTGGCGGTACGGCTGGCCATGGCCAACGCCACCCCCGCCGACTGGGAAGCGATGCAGGCCCTGCTGGGCGAGCCTTTCGAACAAAGCCTGAAAAGCGGCGACATCGAGGCCCACGTGGCCACGATCGAACAGTTCCGCAACCACATCAAGAAACTGGCGCGCAATCCGGTGCTAAGCGACATGATCGAGCGCATCTACGACCGCACCCGCGTGTCGATGCGCCGCGTGGCCCTGCTGCCGGGCCGCTCAGAGATGGGGATCAAGCAATACCGCGCCCTGCTGGACGCCATGGTGCGCGGCGACGGCGACGAGGCCGAGCGCTGCGTGCGCGAACTGAACGGCAGCGCCCGCGACTACATCGAGCGCTACAAGAACTACGTGATCTGAATCGGGCCGGCCCCTTGCGGGCCGGCCTCGGGCAAGCCCGCGCCTCAGGGCGCGGCGGGCTCGTCGTAGTTGTTGAGCTTCACGCCCGAAACGCCCTGGACCGCGGACGACGCGGCCGGGGCTTTCTTTTCCGCGGCGGGAGCCTGCGCGGCTGCCGCGCCCGGCTCCGGGCTGGCCGGCGCGCCCACTGCCGCGCCTGCCTGCGCACCCGCCGCCTCGGCGCCCTCTTCGGCCGGCCGCGCCGCGCGCAGCTTGCGGCGCGCTTCCTCTTGCTGCGCAATCAGCTTGTCCAGTTCCGCCGCCACCGCCGTGGACTTGCCCGTCCTGGCCCAATCGGCCGGAGTCTGGCCCTTGGTATCACGCGAGCCCACATCCGCCCCTGCCTTGAGCAACAGGTCCACCATGGGCTTGCGGCCAGAAAGCGCCGCCATCATCAGCGGCGTTTCGCCATTGGGCGCGGGCGCGTTGACCATGGCCTTGTGCGCCAGCAGCAGGCGCGCCATTTCCAGCTGCCCCTTCGAGGCCGCGTAGTGCAGCGGCGTCCAGCCCAGGCGGTTGACCTGGGCGCCGCGCGCGATCAGCTTCTTGGCGCGTTCGGTTTGGCCGGCGATGGCCAGATACATCAGCGGCGTCTCGCCCGCCGGGTTCTCGGCGTTGACGTCGGTGCGCTTGTCGGCCGCGATCACGTCGAACACCTTCCAGGCGCCGTCCACCACCGCGCGCATCAGGGCCGGCTGGCCGTTCTTGTAGCGCACGTTGGGATCCTCGCCGCGCGCCAGCAGTTCCTTGATGTCGTCCGGGTAGTCATTGGCGACATAGACCCACCAATCGCCGGGATTGGCGGCCTGCGCCGCGGCGGGAACCGCCATGCCCATGGCCAGCGCCAGCAGCGCTCCACGGCAACACGACAAGAGGGTGTTCTGGACGGAAGCGTTGCGGGCAGCCATGGGTTTCCTATAAATCACTTTAAATAAATAAGATTAGATTATTTCTTTATCTTATTGAAAAGACGGAAGAAATTATCCGTTGAAGCGCGCGCCACATCAGCCACCGGTATACCCCTGAGATCCGCGATCTTCTCGGCCACGTGAATCACCTTGGACGGATCGTTCAACTTGCCGCGGTACGGCACAGGCGCCAGATACGGCGAATCGGTTTCGATCAGCAAACGGTCCAGCGGCACCTTGGCAGCCACTTCATGCACGATCTGCGCATTCTTGAAGGTCACGATGCCAGACAGCGAAATATAGAAGTTCTGGTCCAACGCAGCCTGTGCCACTTCCCAATTTTCGGTAAAGCAATGCATCACGCCGCCGACCTCGGCCGCCTGCTCTTCGCGCAGCATGCGCACGGTGTCCTCGGCGGACGAGCGCGTGTGCACGATCAGGGGCAGGCCCGTATCGCGGGCGGCGCGGATGTGGCGGCGAAAGCGCTCGCGCTGCCAGTCCAGGGGTTCGGACAGGCGGTAATAGTCCAGCCCGGTCTCGCCGATGGCCACGACCTTGGGATGCTCGGACAGGCGCGCCAGCTCTTCGGGCGTGGGGTCCGGGGTGTCTTCGTAATCGGGATGCACGCCGACCGAGGCCCACAGATTGGCCTGCGGCTCGACCAGCGACATCAGGCCCGGCCATTCCGGCATGTTGACGCTGACGACCAGCGCGTGCGTGACCTGGTTGGCAGCCATCCGGTCAAGTATGGCCGGCAGGTCGGCGGCCAGTTCCGGGAAGTTCAAATGGCAGTGGGAATCGACGTACATGATGAGTCTGGATACAAGTGCCGCGGCGCCGCGCCCTTTACCGGACGAAGCGCCGCCGGATCAAGGGCTTACGCCAGGCAGGATAGCACCACGCGCTGCAAGGTCGCGTGGGCGAAGAGCTTGGCGTTCAAGGGGTGGGTGGCCAGCGCGCGCTGGCGCGTCAGCCAGCGCGCGGCCTCGGCCACCTTGGCCGGATTCATGCGCGCGGCGACTTGCGCAACCGCGCTGCCCAGGGCCGGGAAGTAGCGCGACGGCGCCCCCGCGCCGGCCAGCATCAGGTCCGTATATAGGCGCTGCAAGGCGTCGATCCATTCGCTGGCCGCCACTTTTTCCAGGGCCTCGGCCAGCGTGCCGACGTCGGGCGACTGGCCCTTGGACAGCGGCCCGACCAGCTGGGTCAGCCAGGGCGGACAAGCGGACTCGTTCGACTGGGCCAGCCTCAACGCCGCCAGCGGCGCGCCGCCGGCCGCCGCCAGCCATTCGCGGGCCGGTTCCACGTTCTGCTCGCGCAGCCATTGCAGCGCGGTGTCGGGGTCCGGCGCGGGCAGCGGCAAACGCCGGCAACGTGACACCAGCGTGGGCAAAAGGCGGTCCGGCGCATCCGCGACCAGCAGAAAGACCGTGTGCGGCGGCGGCTCTTCCAGCACTTTGAGCAAGGCGTTGGACGACACCACGTTCAGCGCATGGGCCGGGTACAGCAGCGCCACGCGCCAGCCGCCGCGGTGCGTGGCGGTGTTGAACCAGGATTCCAGCGAACGGATCTGGTCTATGCGTATTTCCTTGGACGGCGCGCGCTTGGCCGCGCCCGTGGCGGGTTCGGCGTCTTCCGAGGGCTCGGCGGCGTCCGCGCCCTCTTCCACCGCGACGGCCTCGGGGCGGATGCGGCGCAGGTCGGGATGATTGCCGCTGGCGAACCAGGCGCAGGCGGCGCAACGGCCGCAAGCCAGGCCATTGTCCGGCGTTTCGCACAGCAGGCTGGCCGCCGCGGCGACCGCGAAGTCCAGTTTGCCGATGCCGGCCAGCCCATGGATCAGCCAAGCATGGGCGAAGCGATCGCGGTTGCCGAGCCAGTTGCGCGCCGTCTCGGCCTGCCAGGGCAGGAACTGCGGCGCGTTGGACGCCTTGACGTCCTCGTCTTTGGCGGCGCGGGTCGCATTCATGCCGACTGCCCCAGCAGTTCGCGCAGTCCCGCCTCAAGGCCGGTGCGGATCTGGGCGATGGACTGGGTGGAATCGACGATGCGGATGCGCTGCGGATCAGCCTCGGCGCGGGCGTGGTAGGCCTCGCGGGTGCGTTCGAAAAAGGCCGCGCCCTCGCGCTCGAAGCGGTCCGGCTCGCGCGCGTCGGCCAGCCGGGCGCGCGCCACTTCCAGCGGCACGTCAAAGAGCCAGGTGCGGTCGGGCTGGCCGGCCTGCATCCAGGCCTCCAGCGCGGCCACGCGCGCCGCGCCCAGACCGCGCCCGCCGCCCTGATAGGCATAGGTGGCATCGGTGTAGCGGTCGCAGACCACCCAGGCGCCGCGCGCCAGGGCCGGTTCAATGACCTGATGCAGGTGCTCGCAACGGGCCGCGAACATCAGGAGCGTCTCGGTGTCCAGCCCCATGGAGTCGGTCAGCAGCAAGGCGCGCAGCTTCTCGCCCAGCGGCGTACCGCCGGGTTCGCGGGTGGACACCACGTCCAGCCCCTGCGCACGCAGGAAATCGGCGATCCAGACGGTATGCGTGCTCTTGCCCGCGCCGTCCACGCCTTCCAGCGTGATAAAGCGTCCGCGCGTGGTCATTGGTCTTGTCCTTGTACTTGTGCCTGTCCCTGGTCCGGCTCGGGCGCGGCGTCCGGCGCCGGGCTGGCGCTGGGCGCGGCTGCGGGCGTGCCGTTGGCCGGATTGCCATTGGCCGCGCCGCGGCTCGAAGCCGGGCTGGGCGCGGCATTCTGGCCTTGGCCCTGGCCCAGGATGTAGCGGGAAACGTTGCGGTTGTGCTCGTTCAAGTTGACCGAGAACTCGCTGGTGCCGTTGCCGCGGGAAACGAAAAAGAGGAACTTGTGCTGCTCCGGCTGCACCGCCGCCAGCAGCGCCGCGCGGCCAGGCGCCGCGATCGGCGTGGGCGGCAGGCCCGGACGCGTATAGGTGTTCCAGGGCGTGTCGGTCTGCAGGTCGCGCTTGCGGATGCGGCCTTGGTAGGCGTCGCCCATGCCGTAGATCACCGTCGGATCGGTCTGCAGCAGCATGCCGATCTTGAGCCGGTTGGTGAACACGCCTGCCACGCGGCGGCGGTCCGGCCCATGGCCTGTTTCCTTTTCAACGATCGATGCGAGCACCAGGGCCTCGTAGGGCGTGGTCACCGGCAGGTTTGGTTGGCGCTTGGCCCAGGTGTCCTGCAGGATGCGCTGGCCTTCCTGGTAGGCGCGGCGCAGCAGATCGTAATCGGTGCTGCCGGGCGTGAAGATGTAGGTGTCCGGGAAGAACAGCCCTTCCGGCTGCTTGATTTCCGAGCCCAGGCGTTCCATCAGTTCTTCATCGGTGGTTTCGCCCAGCGTCTGCTTGACGTCGGGATTCGCGCGCAGCGCCTGGCGGATCTGGCGGTAGGTCCAGCCTTCCAGGAAGGTGATCTGCCGCTGCGTCATGTCGCCGCGCGCCATGCGCTCCAGCAACTTCCAGGGCGAGTCGCCGTTGATGGCCTGGTAGCCGCCCGCCTTCATCTGCTTGTCGAGTTCGGACAGGCGCGCCATCCAGATGAAACCCGGCTCCCAGACCGGCACGCCGGCCTCGTTGAGCACCCGCGCGACCGTGCGCGGACTGCTGCCCGGATCCACCACGAAATCGATCCTGTCGGCTTTCAGCTGCATGGGCTTGTGGGCCCAATACCAAGCGCCGCCCACGGCTGCGGCGGCAGCCAGCGCGATCAACAGGAAAAACCACAGGACGTAAAAAAAGAGTCGCTTCTTCATAAGTGTCGGAAGTTTAATTGATCGCGCGGAACTCTTGCGGCTAAAGAGGGGCGGAACGTAGCGCGCGTCCCTGCGCGCGGCGGGGACATGGCCCAGCCCGGAGGGGAACGCGGCTATCATCAGCACTTTGATGACGCGATAACACCGCCTCCATGCACGCTTTCCATTCTTCGATTCCCGTCCGCGCAGAAGGTTGCGCGCAAATTGCGCCGCTGGACGATTTCCTGGTCTTCGCCGCATCCGGCGCGGACGCCCTCGGTTTCCTGCACGGCCAGCTCACGCAGGACGTCACCGGCCTGCCCCAGGACGCCGCCCGCCTGGCGGGCTACTGCACCGCCAAGGGCCGCCTGCTGGCCACCCTGGTGATGTGGCGCGCCGCCCCCGGCGCGGACGACGCGCCCCAGCTTTACGGCCTGGTGCCTCAGGATCTGGCGCAGGCACTGCTCAAACGCCTGTCGATGTTCGTGCTGCGCGCCAAGGCCAAGCTCGCCGCCACGCCGCTGCATGTGGCGGGCGTGACGGCCTCGCCCGCGGACGCGGCGGCGCTGGAAGCCGCCGCCGGCGCGCTGCCGCGCGCGCCCTGGCAGCGCGTCGACCTGCCATCCGGCACCTGGATCGCCGCGCCGTCCGCCAACGCGCATCTGCGCTGGTGGTGGATCGCATCGGACGAACAACTGGACCAGTCGGCCGCGCTGGCCGGCGCGCTGGGCCTGGCGCCCGCCGCGCAATGGCGCGCCGCAGACCTGGCAGCGGGCATCCCGTGGATCACTGCGGCCACGCAGGATGTCTTCATCCCGCAGACGGTCAACCTGGACCTGATCCAGGGCGTGAGCTTCACCAAGGGCTGTTACCCGGGCCAGGAAGTGGTGGCGCGCAGCCACTACCGCGGCACGGTCAAGCGGCGCATGGCCTACGGCACCATTGCCGACGCCGCCGTTCAAGGCCAGGCGCTGGCCGGCGTGGACGTCTATGACGCCACCCAGCCCGGCGAACCCACCGGACGGATCGTGGACGCGGCCGGCACGCAAGGCGTGGTCTCGGTGCTATTCGAAACCACGCTGGCGGCCCTGCCGGAAGGCGACCTGCGGCTGGGCGCCGCGGACGGTCCGCGCATTGCGGCCGCCGCGCTGCCCTATTCCATCACGCCCTGAGCTCCCCGCCCCGCGCGGACCGTGGCGGTCCTAGGCCGCCACGCCGAACAACGCGCCCACGCCCGCCGTCACGGCCATGGCCAACGCGCCCAGAACCGTGACGCGCAACACCGCCGGCCCCTTGGGCGCCCCGCCAGCCCCGGCGGCCAGGGCACCCAGAGCGGCCAGGCAAACCACCGATGCGCCGATTACCCAGCCGATGAGTTGCGACCCTGGCGTCACGGCGGCCACCGCCAGCGGCAGCGCCGCGCCTGCGGCGAACGACGCGGCGGACGCCACGGCGGCCTGCACCGGGCGGGCGCGGTTATGAAGAGAGATGCCCAATTCGTCGCGCGCGTGCGCGTCGAGGGCGTCGTGGCTGGTCAGTTGGCGCGCCACCTGCTCGGCCAGGTCGCGGGTCAGGCCGCGGTCCACGTAGATATCGACCAGCTCGGCCAATTCCTCGCCGGAATTGCGCTTGAGCGAACGCTGCTCCATGCGCAGGTCCGCCGCCTCGATGTCGGCCTGCGACTTCACCGACACATACTCTCCCGCCGCCATCGACAGCGCGCCGGCCACCAGGCCAGCCAGCCCCGAGGTCAGGATGGCGCCCTGCGTGGCCTGCGCCGCCGCGACGCCGGTGATGATGCTGGCGGTGGACACGATACCGTCGTTTGCGCCCAGCACGGCCGCGCGCAGCCAGTTGCTGCGAAAAATCCGATGATGTTCTTTTGAAGGCATTGCCACAAACCCATGCGCCGCGTGATGAACGCGCGGCAGGTCCGGCTTGCGCAGGACCCGCCGCGCGCGGGATTCAGCGCGGCGTCACGCGCACCGCGGTAAGCAAGCCTATCACGCAAAGCGTAGCTTGCTCGCCGTCGTACGCATGCACTTCGACCTGGCAGACGGACAGGCGCTTGCCGGGTTTGACCACGCGGCCGCTGGCCACGTAGCGGCTGCCCTTGGCAGGCGCCAGGAAGTTCATCTTGAACTCCGAGGTCAGCACGTCCTCGCCTGGCGCGAACAAGGTATAGGCGGCATAGCCGCCGGCGCTGTCGGCGATGGTCGTGGAAATACCGGCGTGCAGAAAACCGTTCTGCTGGCAGAGGTCGGCGCGGTAAGGCAGCACGATGTCCACCCTGCCCGGCTCGACCACGTCCAGCGCCGCGCCCAGCAAGGTCATGATGCTTTGCCGGGCGAAGCTCTCCTGGACCCGTGCGGCTGGGTCCGGCTGCGCGTGCGATGCCGCCATGTCAGTCCTGCTCGCGCTTGACCAGGTTGACGATGCTGGAGAAGTCCAGTTTGCCCGAACCGCCGGAACTATGCAGCGAATACAGGTTGCGCGCCAGCTCGCCCAGCGGGATCGAGGCCCGCGCCGACAAGGCCGCCTCGGCCGCCAGGCCCAGGTCCTTCAGCATCAGGTCCACGCCGAAGCCGCCCGCATAGCCCTTGGAGGCCGGCGCATGCTCCATCACGCCGGGCCAGGGGTTGTACAGTTCCGTGGCCCAATTGCGGCCCGAACTCTTGGCGATGATGTCCGACAGCACCTTGGGATCCAGCCCGTTGGCCACGCCCAGCGCCAGGGCTTCGGACGTGCCGGCCATCAGGATGCCCAACAGCATGTTGTTGCAGATCTTGGCCACCTGGCCGGCGCCGGCCGGACCGGCATGGAAGATGTTCTTGCCCATCTTTTCCAGGATCGGGCGGGCGCGCTCCAGCGCCGCGGCCTGACCGCCGACGATGAAGGTCAGCGTGCCTGCGGCCGCGCCGCCCGTGCCGCCGGACACCGGCGCGTCGATCATGGCGATGCCACGCACCTCGGCCGCCTGCGCCACCTTGCGCGCCGAGTCGGGCGCGATGGTGCTGCATTCGATGACCAGCGCGCTGGACGGGATCTTGCCCAGCAGGTCCTCGCCCAGATACAGACCTTCGACGTGCTTGCTGGCGGGCAGCATCGAAACCACCACCTCGGCGCCCTTGACTGCTTCCGAAGCGGACGCGGCAGCCTTGGCGCCGGCGTCCGTCAGGGTTTTCACCGCCGCCGGCACCAGATCGAAAACCGTCACGCTATGTCCGGCCTTGACCAGATTCAATGCCATGGGCGCGCCCATATTGCCCAAACCGATAAACGCGATGCTGCTCATGATGTCCTGTCTCCTGTTGCTATAGCTATAGGTGTGAAACCATCGTGGTACTAGCGTTGCCGCGCCGGCGGGCGGCGGCCGGGCCGCCGCCGCGTGGCGCCTAGCGGCCCTCCTGGCCCAGGTCCGCCAACGGGTGGGGCTCGCCCTCGGGCCAGGGTTCGTCAAAGAATTTCTGCACCCAGGCGTCGGTCGCCATGTCGATGACGGCGGGACTCCAGCGCGGCTTCTTGTCCTTGTCGATCAGCAAGGCGCGGATGCCCTCGGCGAAATCGCCATGGGCGGTGCAGGCCAGCGCCGCGATGTACTCGGCGCGGAACACGTCGTCCAGCGAACGCAGGCGCAGCCGCTGCTGCAGCGCGAACGACAGGCGCACCGATCCGGGCGAGCCGGCCAGCATCGTCTGGGCCGCGCGCGCCAGCCAAGGATCCTCGTGGTCCTTCAGCGCGGCCAGCTCTTCGTAGATATCGTCCAGGCGGTTGCCGCTGCACAGGCTGTTGATCAGGAACGAGTGTTGGCGCAGGCTGCCAGGCGCCAACGGCGTCTTAGGCTCCAGCGCCGTCAGGGCGCGGCGCAGCAGGCCGTCGTTGATCGCGCGCGGAGGAATGGCATCCTCCGCCGTGCCGGCTGCCTGGCCGGCCCAGGGCTGCTCTTCCAGCGAAGCCAGCAGCTTGGGCCAATCCGCGTGATCCAGCCGGAAGTCCGCCAGGCCGGCGAAGAAAGCATCCGACGTGCCCAGCTGCGCCCCGGTCAAGGCCAGGAACAGTCCGATCCTGCCCGACATGCGATTCAGCAGCCAGCTGCCGCCGACGTCCGGGAACAGGCCGATCGTGACCTCCGGCATCGCCAGGCGCGAGGTCTCGCTGACCACGCGGTGGCTGGCGCCCATCATCAGGCCGATGCCGCCGCCCATGACGATGCCATGGCCCCAGCACAGCACCGGCTTGGGGTAGGTATGGATGCGGTAGTCCAGCCGGTACTCGTGCTCGAAGAAGCGGCGCGCATAGGCGTTGTTCCAGCCCGGCTTGCCGGCGTTTTCCGTCATGCTGCGGTACAGGCCATGCAGGTCTCCGCCCGCGCAGAAGGCCTTGTCGCCCGCGCCCTGCAGGACCACCAGGGCCACGCCGGGATCACGGGCCCAGGCGTCCAGCCGTTCGGCCAGCAGATCCACCATTTCCAGCGACAGGCCATTCAGGGTCTGCGGCGAATTCAGCGTCGCGATCCCGAACCGTACTCCATTGGCAGCGGTTTTTTCTTCGAACAGCACCGGTGCATTCATCTTATGTCGGCTCCTTTTTCCAACAATTGGCGGGCGATGATCACGCGCATGATCTCGTTGGTCCCCTCCAGAATCTGATGAACGCGAGTATCGCGCACCAGACGCTCCAAGGGATAGTCCCGCAGGTATCCGTAGCCGCCGTGGATCTGCTGCGCGTCCAGGCAAATCTGGAAACCCATGTCGGTGGCGAAGCGCTTGGCCATGGCGCAGTAGGTCGCCGCGTCCGAAGCCCCCGCATCCAGCTTGCAGGCCGCCAGGCGCACCATCTGGCGCGCCGCCACCAGGTGCGTCGCCATGTCGGCCAGCTTGAATTGCAAGGCCTGGAACTCGGCCAGGCGGCGGTTGAACTGGCGCCGTTCGTCCATGTAGCGCCGGGCGGCATCGAGCGCGCCTTGCGCCGCGCCCACCGAGCAGGTGCCGATGTTGATGCGTCCGCCGTCCAGGCCCTTCATCGCGATCTTGAAGCCCTCGCCCTCCTGGCCCAGCATGTTGGCCGCCGGCACGCGCACGTTCTCGAAGGTGATGGGACGGGTGGACTGGCTGTTCCAGCCCATCTTCTCCTCCTTGCGGCCGTAGCTTATGCCCTCGCTGTCGGCCGGAATGGCGAACGCGCTGATGCCGCCCGCGCCCTCGCCGCCGGTGCGCGCCATGACCACCAGCAGGTCCGTGTCGCCACCGCCCGAAATGAAGGCCTTGGCGCCGTTGACGATATAGTCATCGCCCTGGCGCTGCGCGCGGGTCGACAGCGACGCCGCATCCGAACCGGCGCCCGGCTCGGTCAGGCAATAGGATGCCAACTTCTGGCCGCTGGCCAGCAATGGCCCCCAGGCTTCCCGCAGCGCGGGCTGGCCCCAGTTGCCGACCATCCAGGTAGCCATGTTGTGGATCGTGAGGAAAGCCGTGGTCGACGGATCCACCGCCGCCATTTCCTCGAACACCAGCGTGGCGTCCAGCCGCGGCAGGCCCAGGCCGCCGATGTCCTCGCTGGCATAGATGGCGCAGAAACCCATCTCGCCCGCCCGCGCGAAAGCCTCGCGCGGGAAGATGCCTTCGGCGTCCCAGCGCGCGGCGTTGGGCGCCAGTTCGCCCTCGGCGTAGTCGCGCGCCGCCTGCGCAAAAGCGCGTTGCTCGTCGGTCAGTTCAAAGTCCACAGCCTGTCTCCTGTTGTACTGAGTATTGTCTGTTGGCGTTGCTGCCGTCTCGTGAACGCCAGCCCGTCGATTTTGACATGACGTTGACGTAAACGTAAATGCGTGACGATGCTTATGTTACGCCGGAAGCGGCACGGCGATTTGTCCTATTTGCGACATTGTGCGGGGCGGCGCGCCGCCCCTCTGAGCGCTGCCCTACAGCAGCCCGGCCGGGCGGACCCTGCCGTTCTTCGCCGTCTTGGCGCGGCGGTGTTCGGCGCGGCGGCGCCGCGACTCCTTGGGATCGAAACTCAGGCCGCGGTAGATCTCTACCCGGTCACCATCGGCCAGCCTGGCCTGCGGCTCGGTGGCGCGGCCGAAAATGCCCACGCCCCGGGTCCAGGGTTCAACCACGGGAAAGGCCTCGCCAAAGCCGCTGGCCGCCAGCGCGTCGGCCACAGTGGCGCCGTCGGGCAGGCGCAACTCCCGCAGCCAGACATGGCCCGGCAAGGCGTAGCAGACGCTGACGCCGATCTGCGGCCCCGCGAACGGCTCATTCGCCATACTTGGCCTGCGCGCGCTTGGTGAAGGAATCGATGAAGCTGGTGGCGATGCGGTTGAACACCGGCCCCACCACCATTTCCAGCGCGCGGTTGGAAAACGCGTACTCCATGGTGAACAGGACCTTGCAGGCGTCCTCGGCCAGCGGCTGGAACTCCCAGTGTCCCACCAGGCTGGAGAACGGGCCGTCGACCAGCTCCAGGTCGATCCGGTCGGGATAGGCATGGGTGTTGCGGGTGGTGAAGCGCTGCTTCATGCCCGCGAAGCTGATCAGGATGGAGGCCTGCATGCCGTGCTCGTCGCGGGTTTGCACCTCGGCGCCGCCGCACCAGGGCATGAACTCGGGGTACTTCTCCACGTCGGCGACCAGATCGAACATCTGGGCGGCGCTGTAAGGCACCAGGACGGATCGTTGTACTTTGTGCATCGACTATCGCAAATGGCTAGAATGGCACGATTTTACCGGCACAACACGACCTGGGGCCAGAATACGCCTCTAGCCATAGCGCGCGGCACCCAGGCACAAGGGCTTTATGAGCATTATCGACAACCGCAAGGCCACGCACGACTATTTCATCGAAGACCGCTACGAGGCCGGCCTGGTGCTGCAAGGCTGGGAAGTCAAGGCGATCCGCGATGGCCGCGTGCAGCTCAAGGAAAGCTACGTCATCGTGCGCGACGGCGAGCTCTACCTGCTGGGCATGCACGTCAGCCCCCTGCCCACGGCCTCCACCCATATCCACCCCGACGCCATGCGCACGCGCAAGCTGCTGCTCAAGGCCGAGGAAATCAGCAAGCTCATCGGCAAGGTCGAGCAGCGCGGCTACACGCTGGTGCCGCTCAACCTGCACTACAAGAACGGGCGCATCAAGCTGGACTTCGCGCTGGGCCGCGGCAAGAAGCTGTTCGACAAGCGCGACACCGCGCGCGAAAAGGACTGGCAGCGCGAGAAAGAGCGCATCATGAAGCACGACACCCGCGCGCCGCGCAAAGGCAAGGACGACTGATCAGGCGGCCTCGGGCAGCATCTGGCGCTCGGCATCCTGCCCCGGTCCCGTGATGCGGTTGCGCCCGGCCGACTTGGACCTATACAGCTTGCGGTCGGCCCGCTCGAAAAACGCCTGCAGGCTCTCTCCGGGCATCCAGTCCGCCACCCCGGCGCTGAACGTATAGGACATGGTGCTGCCGCCGTGCGCACAAGGCGTGCGCCGCACCGAATCCAGCAGCCGCTCCGCCACATCCAGCACGGCATCGCTGCGCATATCCGGAAACAGCACCGCAAACTCCTCGCCGCCCACGCGTCCGACATGATCGCCGGTGCGCAGCGTGGCGGTCGCCAGCAGGCCGAAATGGCGCAGCACCGCATCGCCGGCCGCGTGGCCATGGGTGTCGTTGATACGCTTGAAATGGTCGATGTCCAGCAACAGCAGCGTCAGCGGCCGCCGCGTGCGCAGCGCCTGGGCGCAATAGCGCTCGGCCTGCAGCCACCAGGCCTTGCGCGACATCAGGCCAGTCAGGAAGTCGGTGCTGGCCTCCTGTTCGCGGTCGGCCAGCATGCGGTCGTGGATGATCATGATGGTGCCCAGGGTCAGGCATGGCATCGTCAGCACGCCCAGCGTCATGAATGCGATGTTCCAGGCCGAGGGCAGCAACAGGGCCTGCGCGATGGCGATGTCGAACATGTAGACGACGGCCCGCGTCGCGCACACCAGCGCCGAGATCAGGGCCACCACGCACACGAAATGGTAGCTGTAGCGAGACCGGTTCATCGGCATGCCGCGCTTGACCGTCATGGCGATGGCCACCATGAACCCGAACATCAGCCAGGACATGACCACCATGCGCGGCCCGATCTGAGGATCAATGTAGGTGTAGTACGCCAGCGCCAGCAGCGTGGCACAGGACACCAGCGCCATCAGGCGCTTGGGCACGGTCAGGCCGACCAGCCGGCGCAATCCGGTGTAATAGGCACAGAGGGCCAGGGCAACGGCGGTGTTCGCCGCCATCACCGACACCCATAGCGGCGCCTCGGTGATCTGGAAGGCGTAGAGCCCGAACGCCGCCAGCGTCAGCAGGTTGGCGCGTATCGTCTCCTTGATGCCGGCCATGCCGCTGCGGGCCAGCGACCCCAGCACGCACAGCGCAAGCACTCCCGCCAATGCTGCTATCAAAAGCAAGTTAACGGGAGCGATCATCGTCAGGCGCCGCCGGGCGCGGTTATCAGCTGTTGCGAGTGGACTTCACGATGGTCATGGCGGAGGCGATCATGCCGCCCACGTCCGCCAGGTTCGCCGGCAGGATCAAGGTGTTGCCTTCCTTGGCGACATTGCCGAAGGCCTCGACGTAGCGCTCGGCGACCTTCAGGTTCACCGCTTCCATGCCGCCCGGCTGGCGCACGGAGTCCGCCACCTGGGTGATGGCCTTGGCGGTGGCCTCGGCAATCGCCAGCACCGCGGCGGCCTCGCCCTGGGCCTGGTTGATCTGAGCCTGCTTCTCGCCTTCGGAACGGGCGATGGCGGCTTCGCGCTCGCCGGTAGCGATGTTGATCTGTTCCTGGCGGCGGCCTTCCGAGGCCGCGATCAGCGCGCGCTTTTCACGCTCGGCGGTGATCTGCGCCTGCATCGCGCGCAGGATCTCGTTGGGCGGGGTCAAGTCCTTGATCTCGTAGCGCAGCACCTTCACGCCCCAGTTCAGCGCTGCCTCGTCCAGCGAAGACACGATGTTGCTGTTGATGGAGTCGCGCTCTTCAAAGGTGCGGTCCAGTTCCATCTTGCCGATGACCGAACGCAGGGTCGTCTGCGCCAGCTGCGTGATGGCCGAGATGTAATTGGACGAACCGTAAGACGCGCGCATCGGATCGGTCACCTGGAAATACAGCACGCCGTCGACCTGCAGCTGCGTGTTGTCGCGCGTGATGCAGACCTGGCTGGGCACGTCCAGCGGGATTTCCTTGAGCGAGTGCTTGTACGACACGCGTTCGATGAACGGAATGACGAAGCCCGCGCCGGGCGACAGGACCCGGTCGAACTTGCCCAGCCGTTCGACCACCCAGGCGTGCTGCTGAGGCACGATGGCGATCGACTTGATGACTATCAGTATCGCCAGCGCGACGATGACGAGCAGGACGATGGTGGATGTATCGATCATCATGATTCGGAGCCTCTCCTTCTGGTAAATAGGTGCACGGGCGCCGCGCGGAACTGGCGCGGGCGCTGCTTAGGCCGAGCCGGGCTTGCCCTTGGGGGTCAGAACCAGAGTCGAACCGCGCATTTCCGTAATGGTCTGTTCGCCCGCGACCGGCGCATGCCCCCGCGCCAGTTCCGCATGCCAATGCGCGCCGCGATACCAGACGCGCGCGGTCCCCTGGCCGGACCAGGCCTCGACCGACACCGTCTGGCCGATGTCCAGATTGACGTCGGCATTGCGGGCGGAATTGACCTCGCGCTTTTTCAACACGCGGGTCTTGCGCAGCACCAGCAGCCCCAGCAGCAATACGATGCCGCAGCCCAGCAATTGCCACTCCAGCCCGGCGCCGAACCAGGCGGCCACGCCCCCGGCTGCCAGCCCCAGGGCCACCAGCAGCAGATAGAAAGTGCCGGTCGCCAATTCCCCGATCAGGGCCAGCGCGGCCAGTCCCAGCCAAATCCACATAGTCTTCGTTCGCCCGAAAGGATGAGTCTCTGAGCGCGATTGTACGTATTTCCGGGACGGAACGGAAAAGCGGCTTTCATCATGGATCCGGGCGCTGGATTATGATGTGCGCTGGCGGTGGATCTCCCCCTGGAACCCGGCGCCCGCATCCTTTACGCACTAGCCCCCAATGACCGCTGCAATACCCACCGTTCTCCCCGTTCTGATCCTGCACACCGGCGATCCGGACGACACGCTCAAAAGCCAGTTCGGCGGCTATGCCGAACAACTCGCGCAGGCCGCCGGCCTGACCGCCGAGGCCATGGAAATCGTGCCCGTCCACGAGGGCAAGCGGCCGCAGGCTCCCGCCCGCTATCGCGCCGCGCTGATCACGGGTTCGCCTGCCATGGTGACCGACAAGGAACCCTGGAGCGAGGACACCGCCGCCTGGCTGCGCGAAGCCGCCGCAACCGGCCTGCCCATGTTCGGCGTCTGCTACGGCCATCAGTTGCTGGCCTACGCGCTGGGCGGCAAGGTCGGCTACAACCCCGCCGGGCGCGAAGTCGGCACCCAGACCGTTGAGCTGCTGCCGCCCGCCGCCGGCGACAAGCTGCTGGCCGGACTGCCGTCCACCTTCCCCGCCCAGATGCTGCATGCGCAGACCGTGCTGCAACCCCCGCCCGGCGCCGCCGTGCTGGCGCGCTCGGACCTGGACGAACATCAGATGATCCGCATCGGCCGCAACGTATTCTCGACCCAGTTCCATCCCGAATTCGGCCCTGACTTCATCCGCGCCCATCTGGAACGCTTCGGCCGTCGCTACGCGGCTGAAAACCTGGACGTCCCGGGGCTGTCCGCCAACGTCCGCGCCACGCCCGTCGCGGGCGGCCTGCTGCGGCGCTTTCTGGACGCCTACGCCCCCGCGTAGCGCCCTGCGCGGCCCCCGCGCAATATACGGAGTGCGGCGGCGGCAGGCTTTTGAGACGATGGGTCCAAGCGCGCGAATCCACGCGCAACAGGAGCTTTTTCATGAACCAAGCCGCCGCCCTGAGCAAACAGCACGCCGCCGCCGTCGAACGCGCCTGCCGCGCCCTGGAAGCCGAGCAGCCGCCGGATCTGTCCACCCTGGCCGAACAGGCCGGCATGAGCCGCTTCCATTTCCACCGCGTCTTCAAGGCGGCCACCGGCATCACTCCCAAGGCCTACGCCGACGCCCTGCGCGCCAGCCGCGCCCGCCAGCATCTCAAGCAAAGCGCCAGCGTCACGGACGCCATGTACGACGCCGGCTTCAATTCCAGCGGCCGCTTCTACGAAGCCGCCCCCGCCATCCTGGGCATGACGCCCACCGCCTTTCGCAAGAGCGGCGAGGGCGTGGATATCCGCTTCGCGGTGGCGCAATGCTCCCTGGGCGCGCTGCTGGTGGCGGCCAGCGACACCGGCATCTGCGAGATCGCGCTGCACGAAGACCCGGAACAACTGGTGCGCAACCTGCAGGACCGCTTCAAGGCCGCCCGCCTGATCGGCGCGGACACGCAGTTCGAAGGCTGGGTGGCGGCCGTGGTGGGCTTCGTCGAAGACCCCTCCCGCGGCCTGGACCTGCCCTTGGACGTGCGCGGCACGGCCTTCCAGCGCCAGGTATGGCAAGCCCTGCGCGAGATCCCCGTGGGTGAAACCGCCACCTACACCGATATCGCCGAACGCATAGGCTCGCCGCGAGCCGTGCGCGCCGTGGCCCGCGCCTGCGCCACCAACAACATCGCGCTGGCCATCCCCTGCCACCGGGTGGTGCGCACCGACGGCTCGCTGGCCGGCTACCGTTGGGGCATAGACCGCAAGCGCGAATTGATTGCGCGCGAAGCGCTGGCGGCATAGTCCTTTCCCGCTTGCACGCGTAAAAAAACCCCGCGCCCTTGCAGGCGCGGGGTTTTCACATCAGCAAGCCGATCAGTTCTTGGCCAGACGCTGCCAGGTATCGACAACGGTATCCGGGTTGAGCGACATCGACAGGATGCCCTCTTCCTTCAGCCATTGCGCGAAGTCCGGGTGGTCGCTGGGGCCTTGGCCGCAGATGCCCACGTACTTGTTGGCGGCCAGGCAAGCCTTGATCGCGCGGCGCAGCATGAACTTCACGGCCTCGTCGCGTTCGTCGAAATCGGCAGCCAGCAGTTCCATGCCCGAATCGCGGTCCAGGCCCAGCGTCAGCTGGGTCATGTCGTTCGAACCGATCGAGAAGCCGTCGAAGTACTGCAGGAACTCGTCGGCCAGGATGGCGTTGGACGGCACTTCGCACATCATGATGAGCTTCAGGCCGTTTTCGCCTCGCGCCAAGCCATGCTTGGCGAGCAGGTCCACCACCTTGGCCGCCTGGCCCAGGGTGCGCACGAAGGGCACCATGATCTCGACGTTGGTCAGGCCCATTTCATCGCGCACCTTCTTCAGCGCTTCGCATTCCATGCGGAAGCACTCGGCGAAGTCCTCGGCGATGTAGCGCGACGCGCCGCGGAAGCCCAGCATGGGGTTCTCTTCCTCGGGCTCGTAGCGCGAACCGCCGACCAGCTTGCGGTACTCGTTGGACTTGAAGTCCGACATGCGCACGATGACGGGCTTGGGGTAGAAGGCAGCGGCGATGGTCGCCACGCCTTCTGCCATCTTCTCGACGAAGAAGGCGCGCGGGCTGGCGTGACCGCGAGCGGCCGATTCTACGGCTTTCTTCAGTTCGCCATCGACGTTCGGATAGTCCAGCACCGCCTTGGGGTGGATGCCGATGTTGTTGTTGATGATGAATTCCAGGCGGGCCAGACCCACGCCGCCGTTGGGGATCTGGGCGAAGTCGAAAGCCAGTTGCGGGTTGCCCACGTTCATCATGATCTTCAGATCGATGGGGGGCATGTCGCCGCGGCGCACTTCTTCCACTTCGGTTTCGATCAGGCCGTCATAGATGCGGCCTTCGTCGCCCTCGGCGCAAGACACGGTCACGGCCTGGCCTTCCTTCAGGAGGTCGGTCGCGTTGCCGCAGCCCACGACTGCCGGAATGCCCAGCTCGCGCGCGATGATCGCCGCGTGGCAGGTGCGACCGCCGCGGTTGGTGACGATGGCGGAAGCGCGCTTCATCACGGGTTCCCAGTTGGGATCCGTCATGTCGGTGACCAACACGTCGCCCGGCTGGACCTTGTCCATGTCGGAGATGTCGCCGACCACGCGCACCGGACCCGCGCCGATCTTCTGGCCGATCGCGCGGCCGGTGATCAGGACCTGGCCGGTGGCCTTCAGGCGGTAGCGCTGCTGCACGTCGTTGACGCCCTGCTGCGACTTCACGGTTTCCGGACGCGCCTGCAGGATGTAGATCTTGCCGTCGATGCCGTCGCGGCCCCACTCGATGTCCATCGGGCGGCCGTAGTGCTTTTCAATGATGACGGCGTAGCGGGCCAGTTCGTTGACCTCGTCGTCGGTCAGCGAGTAGCGGTTGCGCTCGGACACCGGCACGTCGACCGTGCGCACGGCGCGGCCTTCGGGACGCTCGGGATCGAACTCCATCTTGATCAGCTTGGAGCCGATGCGGCGGCCCACGATCGGGTAGTGGCCCTGGGCCAGCGTCGGCTTGAAGACGTAGAACTCGTCGGGGTTGACCGCGCCCTGCACCACGGTTTCGCCCAGGCCGTAGGACGAGGTGATGAACACCACATCCTGGAAGCCCGATTCGGTGTCGATGGTGAACATGACGCCGGCGCTGCCCTTGTCGGAACGCACCATGCGCTGGATGCCGGCCGACAGCGCGACGTCGGCGTGGGCGTAGCCCTTGTGCACGCGATAGGAAATGGCGCGGTCGTTGTACAGCGACGCGAACACGTGGCGGATCTTGTCCAGCACGTCGTCGATGCCGACGACGTTCAGGAAGGTTTCCTGCTGGCCGGCGAACGAGGCGTCGGGCAGGTCTTCGGCGGTGGCGGAGGAGCGCACGGCGAACGAACCCTTGCCATCAGCGTCGAGCTTGGCAAAGGCGGTACGGATCTGCGATTCGAACTCGGGCGAGAACGGCGCGTCGATGATCCATTGACGGATCTGCGAGCCGGCGTTGGCCAGTTCGCGCACGTCTTCGGGGTTCAGTGTGGTCAGACGTTCGGCGATGCGCTTGTCCAGGCCGGAGGCCTTGAGGAAGTCGCGGAAAGCATCAGCGGTCGTGGCAAAGCCGCCCGGCACGCGGACACCCGCGCCAGACAGCTGGCTGATCATTTCGCCTAGTGATGCGTTCTTGCCTCCTACCGAGTCCACGTCCGTCATGCGGAGCTGCTCGAACAAAACAACGTACGACATTGAAGTCACCTTTTACAATGGAATGAAAGCGAGTTTGGTCAATGCATCAGGAAGCTGGATCACAGTCGGATCGCAGCCCCAATTTACGCGCTGACCAAACTGGCCTTGGACCGCCCTTGGGGTGACTTATAGGGGCCTGATTGTACTCGGTGGAGTGCGTCCGGCCATCTGCCTGGTTGGAATTTTTTACACATGACATCTACCCCGATCATACGCACGGTATACATCGTTTCCGACAGTACCGGCATCACCGCAGAAACCTTCAGCCAGTCAGTGCTCTCACAGTTTGAAGAGGTCAATTTCAAGCCTGTCCGCCTGCCCTTCGTCGACACGCTGGAAAAGGCCGCGGAAGTGGCCATGCGGATCGACCGCAGCGCCCTGGAGGCCGGCGTTCCCCCGATCGTGTTCAGCACCCTGGTTAATCCGGACATCCTGGCGCGCGTTCGTCAGGCGAACGGGGTTTTCCTGGACCTGTTCGGCACCTTCGTCAGCCATATCGAGCAGGCGCTGGGCCTGAAGTCCAGCCATTCCATCGGCCGCTCGCACATGCAGGCCAACTCGGAAAAGTACCGCAACCGCATCGACGCCATCAACTTCAGCCTGGCGCATGACGACGGCCAGTTCGTGAACCAGCTGGACCAGGCGGACGTGATCCTGGTCGGCGTGTCGCGCTGCGGCAAGACGCCCACCAGCCTGTATCTGGCCATGCAATACGCCATCAAGGCGGCCAATTTCCCCCTGACGCCGGACGATTTCGAGCGCGGCACCCTGCCCTCCACCATCGCCCCGCACCGCGGCAAGCTGTTCGGCCTGTCGATCCAGCCCGAACGCCTGGCCGAAGTCCGCAACGAGCGCCGCCCCAACAGCCGCTATGCGCAGCTGGAGCAATGCCGCTACGAAGTGGCCGAGGCCGAACGCATGATGCGCCGCGAGGGCATTTCCTGGCTGTCCAGCACCACTAAATCGATCGAGGAGATCGCCACGACGGTGTTGCAGGAAGTGGGCCTGGACCGGGGCTGAAAACGACAAGGGCGCGCCCATGGCGCGCCCTTCCTTGCAGCGTAGTCCGGATCAGGGACGCAGCTTGACGCGTTCGCGCGAGCCGGCGCCCCAGTACTTCAGCGGCCCCATCTCCTGCTGGGCGGTCGCCTCCGAGTCTTCCAGGCGCATATCCTGGCGGCCCATGTTGGACGAATTGCCGCTCACGCCCTCGATGCTCAATCGCACGTAACGGGTCTGGCCCGGGGCCAGCGTGAACGACAGTTGCTCGTCGTCGCGCAACGTGTCGACCACGTACTTGCCGGCAGGCCGGTTCACATAGAAGAAGCTGCCCGGCTTGGAACGGCCGACCTTCAGACCGTTCACGCGCAGGTACGGCTGGGCCGACACCACGCCAACCGGCGCCGGCGGCTGATAGAAATAGATGCGCCCGGTTTCCGGCACCATCATGGGGATGGTGCTGGCAACGTCCTTGTACCGGGGACCGCCGCAACCCGCCAACAAGGCCGCGCCCAGCACGGCGGCAGCCACCATCTTGAACCTGCGCTTCATTCCGTCTTCTCCGATGTGCCAGCCCCACAGGCCATCAGCTCGATGGATCCCGCGAGAACGTATATGGATGAGTCTAAAACCTACATATTGTAATTTTACTCATAGCGCAGCGGCTCTCGCTCGCGCCGTCCGGCGCCCCAGTAGCGCAGGTCCGACATCGCTTGCACGGCGACGTCAGCGGAGGCCTCCAGCCGCAGAACCTGCCTGCCCCCCGCAACATCCACGCGCACGTATTGGGTCTGCCCGCCGGCCAGCGGAACCTTGAGCGCGTCCTTGCGCTCCTTGCGGTCGGTGGCGGTGATGACTTCCACCTCGCCGGGCGCGCGGTCCACGAAGAAGAAACGGCCGGATTTGGAGCGGCCGACCTTGCGGCCGTCGACCAGGATCGCGGGCTGCGCGACCTTGTCGCCATTGGGCGTTGCGGGCTGGTAGAAGTAAATCCGGCCTTCGGCAGCCTCCAGCGCCGGGATGCGGTCCGCCACATCGCCATACCGGGGGCCGGCGCAAGCAGAAAGCAACACCGCCGCGCCCAGCGCGGCAAGACTCGATTTGATCCAGCTTTTCATGTCCCGTCCTTGATCGGATCCTGGCCTCGAGGCGCGGCTCAAGACCGCCCGGCTCGGGCAAACGGGGCAGTATAAACAGGGGACGGTGCCTGCAATCGGCGGAAAAGCGGCGAAACGATGGCCAGATCGGCGTTCAGTCCAGCTTGCCGCGCAAGGCTTGGCGCCGCTGCTCGAAGAGGCAGATCGCGGCTGCGGCGCCCACATTGAGCGATTCCACCGCCGCCATGTCGTGCGGTATGCGCACCTTGAGGCGCGCCGCGGAAAGCAGTTCCGCGGCCACGCCCTGGCCTTCGTGACCGAATACCCAGGCGCAGCGTTGCGGCAACGCGTCCTCGTACAGGTCGCGCGCGCCATCCAGCGCGGTCGCCACCAGCGGCACCCTCAATCTGGGCAGCAAGGCAGCCAGATCGACGTGTTCGTGGATGGCCAAGGCGAAATGGGCGCCCTGGCCGCTGCGCAACACCTTGGGCGACCAGGCCGCGGCCGTGCCCGTCGCCAGAAAGACGCGCTTCACGCCCGCCGCCGCGCAGGTGCGCAGCAGCGTGCCGACATTGCCGGGATCCTGGATGCGGTCGAATAGCACGCAGTTTTCGTCCACTGCATCCGGCAGGTCCAGGATGGGCGGCGTCACCTGAAAAGCCACGCCCTGCCCGCTTTCCACGGCCGCCAGGGACTGCATCAGCCGCGCGTCCAAGGCCAGGCAGTCGCGGTCCGGCACCGCGGCCGCAAGCGCCGCGATGTCGGGCTGGGACAGGCGCTCCACGTCGAAGATCGCCTGATCGGGCGCGCCGTGATGCCGCAGCCACGCCTGGCACAGGTGCACGCCGTCCAGCAGCACCGGCGCGCCGCGCTTGCCCGCCGTGCCGGCCAGCTTGGCCAGCGCCTTGACTGCGGGATTGTCGCGAGAACTGATGTGCTTCATGGATTCAGGCCGAAGGCCTTGATGGGTGCGAAGCTGCGCCGGTGCTCGGCGCATGGGCCGTGCTCGCGCAGCATCTCCAGATGCAGCGGGGTGCCGTAACCCTTGTGCTGATCGAAGGCATATTGGGGATACAGGGCGTGCAGGCGCAGCAGGTCCGCGTCGCGCGCGGTCTTGGCAAGAATGGAAGCCGCGGAAATCGCGGGCACCAGCGCATCGCCCTTGATGACGGTCTGCACGGTGCAGCCCAACTTGGGAGCCTGGTTGCCGTCCACCAGCGCCAGCTGCGGCATGGTGGCGAGGCCCTGCACCGCACGCTGCATCGCCAGCATCGTGGCGCGCAGGATGTTCATGCTGTCGATCTCGGCCACACTGGCGCTGGCGATGCACCAGGCCAGCGCGAATTCCTGGATTTCGAGCGCCAGCGCCTCGCGCGTGGCAGCCTTGAGCACCTTGGAATCCGCCAGCCCGGCGATCGGTCGGGCGGGATCCAGGATGACGGCCGCGGCGTACACGGCGCCCGCCAGCGGGCCGCGGCCCGCCTCGTCCACGCCCGCCGTAATCATGGCAGGCTGCTCGGGCGCCGCGAACAGGTCAGGCTGCTCCACCGGCCACCTCCAGGATCGCCTGCGCAGCCAGCGCGGGCGTGTCGCGCAGCAGCTCCTGATGCAGGGCGGTAAAGCGGGCTTCGATGCGCGCCCTGCCCGCGTCGTCGGTCAGGGACGTCCAGGTCGCCTCCGCGAGTTTCTCGGGCGTGGCATCGTCCTGCAGCAGCTCAGGCACGGCGAAATCGCGCAGCAGCACGTTCGGCAGGCCCACCCAGGGCAGATAGGGACGCTGCTGGCCGGACTTCCAGGCCATGATGCGGCGCATCCAGGGCGACAGCACGTAGGAAATCACCATGGGCCGCTTGTACAGCGCCGTTTCCAGCGTGGCCGTGCCGCTGGCCACCAGCACCGCCGTGGCCGCTTCCATGACGGACCAGGCGACGGGCGCCTGGCGCTCTCCGCCGTCGCCGTGCAGATCATTCGCGGTGACGCAGCGCAGCCCCGGTACGGGGTACTGGGCCAGAATGGACTGGAACTCCGCGCGCCGCTGGTCGTTGACCATGGGGACGACGCATTGCAGGGCCGGGTCCTTTTTCTGCAGGATCTGCGCGGCTTGCAGGAAGCGCGGCGCCAGCAGACGGATCTCGGACGAGCGGCTGCCCGGCAGGATCGCCAGCACGCGCGCATTCTGGTCGAGGCCCAGGCGCGCGCGCGCCGCGGCGCGGTCCGGCTGCATGGGCACGGCCCCGGCCAGCGGATGGCCCACATAAGTGACCGGAATCCCTTCCTTGCGGTAGATCTCTTCCTCGAACGGGAACAGCACCAGCATGTGCGATACCGACTCGCGGATCTTGTGGATGCGCTCATAGCGCCAGGCCCAGATCGACGGCCCAACGAAGTGCACCGTGGGCGTGCCTGCCTGGCGTAGCTGGTGCTCCAGCCGCAGATTGAAGTCCGGTGCGTCGATGCCGACGAACACGGCGGGCGGCTCCGCCAGCCAGCGCCGCTTGACGTCGCGATAGGTACCAAGCAGGCTGGGTAGGCGCTTGAGCGCGTCGACATAGCCGAACACGGTCAAGGCATGCATGGGGTGCCAGGTATCGAAACCATGGGCCTGCATCTGCGGCCCGCCGATACCCTCGCAGCGCACGCCGGCGTCGCGCGCTTGCAGACCGGCAATGATGCGACCAGCCAGCAGGTCGCCCGAAGGCTCGCCGGCCACCATGCCGATCCGAGCGTTCATGGGCGGATGATGCCGCGGCTTGCGACGTCCAGAAAGTCGAGCAGGGTCTGCAGGTGCGGGGCCACCTCGGGCTCCGCCTCTTGGCGGGCGCGCAGTTCAGCCCGCGCCGCGTCCAGGGACAGGCCACGGCGGTAGATGATCTTGTAGGCGTCGCGCAGCGCCGAAATGTCGGCGGCCGTAAAGCCGCGACGCTTCAGCCCTTCGACGTTGACGCCCACCGGACGGCACGGATTGCCCGCGGCCAGCACGAACGGCGGCGTGTCCTGCATCAGGGAGCTGTTGCCGCCCGTCATGCTGTGCGCGCCGATGCGCGAAAACTGGTGCACGCCGGTCAGGCCGCCCACGATGGCCCAATCGCCAACATGGACGTGGCCGCCCAGTTGCACCGAATTGGCCAGGATGGTGTTGCTTCCGATGTGGCAATCGTGTGCAACGTGCACGTACGCCATGACCCAGTTGTCGTCGGCAATCGTCGTGACGCCGCCGTCCTGCACGGTGCCCGTGTTGAGCGTGACGAATTCCCGGAACGTATTACGGTCGCCGATTTCCAGGCGGGTAGGCTCGCCCTGGTACTTCTTGTCCTGCGGCATGCCGCCAATCGAGCAGTACCGATAGAAACGGTTGTCGCGCCCGATGGTCGTCACCCCGTCCACCATGCAGTACGGGCCGATCTCGGTGCCCGCGCCTATGGTCACGTTGGGACCGATGGTCGCGAACGGACCGACCACGACGGTCGGGTCGAGCTTTGCCGCCGGATCAATGACGGCGGAGGGGTGAATGTTTCCTGCCATTTACTCTTCCAGGCTGCGAATCGCGCACATCAGCTTGGCCGAAGCGACTTCCTGGCCGTCCACCGTCGCGCGCGCTTGGTACTTACAGATGCTGCGGCTCAGGCGTTCGGCTTCGACCTCGATGCGCAACTGGTCGCCCGGCACCACGGGGCGGCGGAAACGCGCGCCGTCGATGCCGACCAGGTAATACGCGGTCTTGGAACCTTCGCACTTCAGCCCGCCATTCTCGTCGGTGAACGAGAACAGCGCGGAGGCCTGAGCCATGGCTTCCACGATGAGCACACCCGGCATCACCGGGTGGTGCGGGAAATGGCCGTTGAAAAACGGTTCATTGATCGAGACGTTCTTGATGGCCACGATGGACTTGCCAGGCACCATTTCGACGACGCGGTCAATCAGCAGCATCGGATAACGATGCGGCAGTCTCTCCATGATCCCCTTGATGTCGAGTTCCATTTTTCTATGCTTTCCTGCGAAGTAAAGTAATCATGCGGCGCGGACGCGCCAGGGGCGGCAGTGCGCCGCCCTAGTCTTTTTCCAGCGTCCGCACGCGCCGGCGCAATTGCGCCAACTGTTGTATCACGGCGGCGTTGCGCTGCCATTCGCCATGTTCCGCGTACGGGAAGACCCCGGTATAGCGGCCAGGCTTCGAAATGCTGGACGTCACCGCGGTGCCGCCGGAAACATGCACATCGTCGCCCAGCGTGAGGTGCCCGGACAGCATGGCGGCGCCGCCTATGGTGCAGCGCTCACCGATGGTGGTCGAGCCGGCCACGCCCACGCAGGCCGCAATCGCGGTATGCGCGCCGATCCGGCAGTTGTGCGCCACCATGATCTGGTTGTCCAGCTTCACCCCGTCGGCCAGGACGGTGTCTTCCAGCGCGCCCCGGTCAACGGTGGTGTTGGCGCCGATTTCGACGTCGTCACCGACGGTCACGCCGCCGAGCTGCGGAATCTTGCCCCAGGCGCCCTTGCCCAGCGTGGGATCGGGCGCGAAGCCGAAGCCGTCCGCGCCCAGCACCGCGCCGCTATGGATGATGGCGCGCGCGCCCACCTTGACCCCGTCATACAAGGTGACGTGGGCGTACAGGCGGCTGCCGGGACCGACGGACGAGCCTGCGCCGATGACGCAGCCAGGTCCGAGCACGGTATCGCGGCCAATGCGGGCGCCGGATTCGACGACGCAATTCGGGCCGATGCGCACGCCTTCTTCGATGATGGCGTCAGCGGCGACCACGGCGGAAGGATGCGTGGATGCGGGCAGCTCGGGCCGTCTCGCGGCATCGAACCATTGCGCCACGCGGGCATAAAGCAGATAGGGATGCTGACAGACGACCAGCGCGAACGGCGGCCGGGCGTTGCCCTCGGCCTCCAGAGCCTGCGCCACGTCCGGCGAGACGATGACCGCCCCCGCCTGCGTGGCGCCTAACTGGCTCTGGTAGCGGGGGTTGGCCAGGAAAGCGATTTCCTGCCGACCCGCCGATGACAGGGTTCCGATGCCGCAGACCCGCATGGGGTCCGCGCCGGGAACCGCGCTGATACGCCAGTCCATCCCCTGGGTGTTGGCGGCGCTCAACAGTGTTTCCAGCGTTGGCGCGCGGGCAAGATCCAGTAGAACCGGCATAACGTGACGGGTGCTGCTTACTTGCCCAGGCTCTGGATCACCTTGTCGGTGATGTCGATGCGCGGGTTGACGGTCACTGCGTCCTGGATGATCAGGTCGTAGCTTTCCTGTTCGGCGATGCGCTTGATGGCGTCGTTGGCCTTCGTCACGATGCCCGAGAACTCTTCGTTGCGGCGGCGATTGAAGTCTTCCTGGAACTCGCGGCGCTTGCGCTGCAGGTCGGTATCCAGGTTGGACAGTTCACGCTGGCGCTTGACGCGATCGGACTCCGACAGGACAGGCGCGTCCTTGTCGAACTTCTCGGCTTGCGAACGCAGGCTGTTGTTCAGGCGCTGAAGCTCATCGTCGCGCTTCTTGAATTCGGCTTCGATCTTGCTTTGCGCAGCCTTGGCCGGACCCGACTCGCGCAGGATCCGCTCGGTATTGACGAAACCGATCTTCGTGCCTTGGGCCTGCGCGGGAATCGCAGCAGCCGAACCGAGAATGAGCGCACCTACCAGGGCAATGGAGCCGCCCAGTTTGCCGCGGCGCATGGTGCGCAGCGATTTCGAGGTTTTAAGTGCGGAATCAGACATCATGAAAATCTCACCTTCCAGTAAGGCAAAGCCAAAGTGTGTATTGTGCCACTAAACAGCAAGGGAGCCGGCCGTACGCCCTTCTCCCTTGTTTTCAAGCGTAACGAGGCGCTTAGAAACCGGTCCCGATCTGGAACTGGAAGCTTTGCTTGTCGTCGCCAGGCTTCGAATTGAGCGGACGCGCATAAGACAACTGCAACGGCCCCATCGGCGACTGCCACGACAGCCCGATACCTGCCGAGAACCTCCAGCCGCAAGGATCCTCGACCTCGCTGCCAGGTTTGCCGCCGGTGCATTGCAAGCCGCTGCCCGACGAAACCTGGCCGGCATCCGAGAAGATGAACCAGCGCAAGGTGCGGTCCTTCGAGGCGCCAGGGAACGGCAGGTAAAGCTGCGCGTTGGCGATGACGCGCCGCGTGCCGCCCAGGTAGTCGCCCGTCTTCGTGTCGCGCGGACCCAGCGACGAGCCTTCGTAGCCGCGAACCGTGCCGATACCGCCGGCATAGACGTTCTTGATGACCGGGTAGTCCTTGCCGCCGTAGCTCTGGCCCCAATCGACCATGCCGTTCAAGGCCAGGGTGTAGGAGCCGCCCAGCGGCACAAAGTACTGTTGCTGAGCCGTCAACATCGTGTACTTCAGGTCCA
The DNA here is from genome assembly GCF_048541815.1 of Achromobacter sp. PD1. Classification (NCBI taxonomy): domain Bacteria; kingdom Pseudomonadati; phylum Pseudomonadota; class Betaproteobacteria; order Burkholderiales; family Alcaligenaceae; genus Achromobacter; species Achromobacter sp. PD1. Next base: position 2,150,018 of record NZ_CP183349.1, on the reverse strand, counting down.
CGGTCGACAGGTCCGCCTTCAGGCGGGTGTAGCCGCCCTTGGTCGGCGCCAGGCCGCTGTCGCGGGTATCCTTGGTCCAGCCGGTGGTGAAGATCACCGAGTTGGTCGAATCGCCGTAATCGTTGACGAATTTCTCGTAGGCTGCCGGCGAGTTGTTGAACAGATCGATCTGGTTGCGTTCGAAGTTCGCGCCCAGCATGATGCGGTCATACTCGGAAATCGGCACGCCGAAGTTCATGCCCAGGCCCATGGCCTTGACACGGTAGTCGCCGTCGTTGTTGTTCCAGGGCTCGGTCACGCGGTAGTAGGCGGACGTGGTGCGGCTGATGCCGTCCTTGGTCCAGTACGGGTCGGTGTGCGACAGCACCACGGCGCGGTTGGTCTTGCTGGTGTTCAGCTGCAGGGTCAGGTTGGTGCCGCTGCCAAAGACGTTGTCTTCGCTGATACCGGCCGACAGAATGGCCTTTTCGGACGAGCCGTAGCCCACGCCCAGGTTGATCATGCCGGTGGGCTTTTCCTTGACGTCGACGTTGACGTCGACCTGGTCGGGCGAACCCGGGACCGGATCGGTCTTGACGTTGACGTCGCTGAAATAGCCCAGGCGGTCGACGCGGTCGCGCGAGGTCTTGATGTCCTTGGCGTCGTACCAGGCGGCTTCCTGCTGGCGCATTTCGCGGCGCACGACTTCGTCGCGGGTGCGGGTATTGCCGCCGATCTGGATACGGCGCACGTACACGCGGCGGCTGGGGTCGACGTAGAACGTCAGGTCGGCCTCATGCTTGGCGCGATCCAGCTGCGGGTTCGGGTTGACGTTGGCAAACGCGTAGCCCAGTTCGCCCAGGTAGTCGGTGATGGCCTTGGCCGAGCCGTTGGCCTTGGCGGCCGAGAACGTCTCTTCCGGCTTGATTTCCAGCAGCGCGTTGATTTCCTTGTCCAGGCCCAGCAGATTGCCGGCCAGCTTCACGCTGCGCACCTTGTAAGGCTCGCCTTCGTGCACGGTAATCGTGATGCGGATGTCCTTGCGGTCCGGCGAAATCGTGACCTGCGGCGGCTCGACCGAGAACTCGAGGTAGCCGCGATCCAGGTAGAACGAGCGCAGGCGCTCCAGATCGCCCTCGAGCTTTTCGCGCGAGTACTTGTCGGTATCCGTATACCAGGTCAGCCAGCCCGGCGTGGTCAGCTTGAACTCGTCGAGCAGATCGCTTTCGGAGAAAGCCTTGTTGCCCACGAAGCGGATTTCCTGGATGCGCGCGACCGAGCCTTCGAACACGTCAAAGCTCACGCCCACGCGGTTGCGCGGCAGCGGGGTCACGGTGGAAGTCACTTCGATGCCGTACTTGCCCTTGGACAGGTACTGCTGCTTCAGTTCGTATTCGGCGCGCTCGAGCATGGAGCGGTCGAAGATGCGGCCTTCGGCGAAGCCGACCTGCGCCAGCGACGTGGTGATCGCCTTGGAGTCGAACTCGCGCATGCCGTTGAAGTTCACCGACGCAATCGTGGGGCGTTCCTGCACGACCACCACGACGACGTTGTTGTCCGTCTGGATCTGTACGTCGGTGAAAAAGCCTGTGCCGTACAAGCGGCGGATGGCTTCAGTGGCTTCTTCTTCGGTGAACTTTTCGCCCACTTTGACGGGGAGATAGCCGAAGACGGTGCCGGCGTCAGTTCGTTGAATACCCTCTACGCGGATATCCCGCACGACAAAAGGGTCGAAGGCGTGGGCGATGGCCGGAACCAGCAGTGCGGCGATCAAACCCGGCAGTACACCCTTTTTGTGATGAAACATCCGGCGAAAAGACATCCTTGAGTATCCTCGGTCGTGCAAATGGCGGGGGATTTTATGCTAAATCGCGTTCAAGTGAACAAACGCGTGAAATCATTGAACAGCGCAAGCCCCATCAGGCTTGCCAATAAACCTATGCCGGCGCGCTGTCCGATATCGATCCACCTTGCTGGCGGCGGGCTACCCCGCACAATTTCGACGAGATAGTACAGCAGATGGCCACCGTCCAGCATGGGAATGGGCAGCAAATTTAGTACGCCCAGGCTGATACTGATCAAGGCGATATAAGCGATGTACGCAACAATTCCGATTCTGGCGGTCTGGCCGGCGTAATCGGCGATGGTCACGGGACCGCTGACATTGCGCCAGGAAACGTCGCCCGTGACCATGCGCCCCATCATGCGCAGGGAGAACCAGGCGGTGTCCCAGGTGCGCACGGCGCCCTTCCACAGGCTTTCGAATACACCGTAGCGCACGGTCACCATGGGAATGTCGCCGCCCAGCTGGACGCCCAGGCGGCCTATTACCCGGCCGTTGACCGTCTCGGCACGGGGCGTGACGTTCAGGGAAACATTGGCGCCGTCGCGCGCCAGGGTCATGGCCAGGGTCTTGCCGGCGCTTTCCTGGATCTGCCGGACCAGCGCGCTGGTGTCCGGGGTGGGAACGCCGTTCACGGCCAGGACCAGGTCACCCGCCCGCAGGCCTGCCGCCTGCCCTTCGCCGCCGTCGTTGACAACGCGCACAGCGGGCTTGGGCTGGGCCAGGCGCACACCGGCTGCGGCCAGCGGGTCGCCGCCAGCCGGATCCATCGTGTTCGACGGCAGCACCAGTTCGCGCTGCTGGACCGCGCCCGCAGGCGTCTTGACCTCGATCCTGGCGCTGCCGCCGGTGGCCATGACGTCCATCAGGCGCCAGCGCGCGTCGGACCAGGAGGCCACCTCTTCGCCGTTGATGGCCAGGATGCGGTCGCCCGACAAAAGGCCGGCGCGCGCGGCCGGCGTGTCGGCCGCGGGCTGGGCGATGACGGCCACGGGCTCTTCGGTGCCGGCCATGTTCAGGCCGGCGTAGAGGAAGACCGCGAGTATCAGGTTGAAAATGGGGCCGGCGGCGACGATGGCGATACGCTGGCCGACGGGCTTGCTGTTGAAGGCCCCTGCCACTTCCGCCGGGCTCGCGCCGGCGGGGGGATCGTCCTGCATCTTGACGTAGCCGCCCAGCGGCAGGGCCGAAACGGCCCATTCCGTGCCGTGGCGGTCGGTGCGGCGCAGGATGACCTTGCCAAATCCCACCGAGAAGCGCAGCACCTTCACGCCGCACAGACGGGCCACCCAATAGTGCCCCAGTTCATGGAAGATGATCAGGGAGCCAAGCGCAACCGCAAAGGCCAGCAGGGTGAAAAGCATCGGAATCGGAGAAATCTAGGAAATCAGAGGCAGGCGGACGGTGGCGACCGAGCCTGCGTCAGGCCAGGCCCAGGTTGCCCGCGAAGACGCGCGCGTCGGAATCAAGCGCGAGCACGTCGTCAAGACTGTTGAGCGTAACAGATGCTTGCCGCGCCTGCCACTCCAGGGAAGCCTCGATTACCCGCGGAATCCAGGTATAGGGCAGCCGACCGCTCAGGAAGGCCTCCACGGCGATCTCGTTGGCGGCGTTCAGCGCCACGCAGGCTCCCTGCCCGGCGCGCAGCGCCGCGAACGACAGGGCCAGGCACGGAAAGCGGGCCAGATCCGGCTTTTCGAAGTCCAGCCGCCCCAGGCGCGTCAGGTCCAGCGGACCGACGCCGCTGTCCAGGCGTTCGGGAAAGCCCAGGCCGTAGGCGATGGGCGTGCGCATGTCGGGCTGGCCAAGCTGAGCCAGCACCGAGCCGTCGTCGTACTCGACCATGGAATGCACCACGCTCTGGGGATGCACCACCACCTCGATGCGGTCAGCAGGCATCGCGAACAGCCAATGCGCCTCGATCACCTCCAGGCCCTTGTTGAGCATGGTGGCGGAATCGACCGAGATCTTGCGGCCCATGCTCCAGTTGGGATGAGCGCAAGCCTGGGCCGGCGTCACATCGTGCAGGTCTTCCAGGTCGCGTCCGCGGAAAGGGCCGCCGGAGGCGGTCAGCAGCAGACGGCGCACGCCGGGCGCCGGGCGATCCGGCGCGACGGCTCGCCCGCCATGAGGCAGGCATTGGAAAATGGCATTATGTTCGCTGTCGATAGGCAGCAGTTCGGCGCCGTTGTCGCGTACGGCCTGCATGAAGAGCGAGCCGGCTGCAACCAGCGCTTCCTTGTTGGCCAGCAATACGCGCTTGCCGCTGCGGGCGGCCGCCAGGGCAGCGGGCAGTCCCGCAGCCCCCACGATGGCCGCCATGACGGAGTCGCATTGGGGATCGGCGGCGGTATCGGCCAACGCCTGAGCGCCGACCCGGATTTCCGGCATGGGCTGGCCGCCCGCCCATGCGGCAATGAATTTCTCGCGGGCCGCCGAGTCCGGCACCACCACCACGGCAGCGCGGCTGGCCTGCGCCTGCTCCGCCAGGCGCGCCATCCGGCTGTACGCCGACAGCGCGTAAACCGCCAGGCGCTCGGGGTGGCGGGCGATCACATCCAGCGTGCTTTCACCGATCGAACCGGTCGATCCCAGCACGACGACGCGTTGAAAAGCCGTCAAAACAACACTCCAGACAAAAGTAGCGCAAACGGCGCGACCGGGAGAATCGCGTCGATGCGGTCATAGACCCCGCCGTGGCCAGGCAGCAGCGTGCTGGAATCCTTGCGGCCGGCACGCCGCTTGAGCAGCGATTCGAACAGGTCGCCCACGATCGACAGCACGCCGAGCACGGCGGCAATGGGCAGAGCCAGCCAGAAGCTCCAGCGCTCGACCAGCGCATGGCCGTAAGTGCCTTCCCACAGGCTGGAAAGACCGATCCAGATCACCGCGCCCAGGACGCCGGCAACCGCGCCCGCGACCGTCTTGCCCGGGCTGACCCGCGGGGCCAGTTTACGCTTGCCAAAGGCTCTGCCGGCAAAATAGGCGGCAATGTCGGCGACCCAGACCAGTGCCAGCAGCGACACCACGAAACCGGCGCCATGCGCCACGAACATCTGCGCCAGCACGGCCCAGGCGGCAAACGCCGCGGGCACGGAAAAAACCGACCAGCCCAAGCTGGCGGGAGGCGCATCGGAGCGCCCGCGCACCACCGCCGTCAGACCGCCGAACAGCCAAACCGCGGCCACCGCCGGCACCACGTAACGCAGCACCCAGACGGGATCCGCGATGCCGGCATTCTGCCCCGCGAGCCAGGCGGACGCCAACGCCAGCATGCCCCCGAACAGCAGGACGGCGACGCCGACGGCAATGAGAGGGGAAGGCGGTTGCGGCAGGGTCAGGCGCAGCCACTCCCAATTGGCGCAGGCGGCAGCCAGGGCCAGAAGCGCAACGAACCACCAGGGGTTCGCGCTGACCATCGCGGCGGCCAGAACGGCCAACAGAACGACTGCGGTAACGATACGCTGGCCCAACATTTGACGGTCTCCTCGTGTACAGCCCTGGAAAGACGCGCTAGTCGCCGTCCGTTTTATTTCGCGCCGTTTTCGCTGACTTGCGCGCTGGTACGGCCGAAGCGGCGTTCGCGCGTGCGGTACCAGTCAAAGGCGGCCGCGAGCTCGGCGGCGCCGAAATCCGGCCAGTAGCGATCCGTGAAGTAGAACTCCGCGTAAGCCATCTGCCAGATCAGGAAATTGGAAATGCGCTGTTCGCCGCCGGTGCGGATGAACAGATCGGGTTCTGGCGCCCAGGACATGGACAGATGGCGCGCCAGGCGCTCCTCGTCCACCAGCTGGGGCTGGGTGGCCAGTGCGGGCTCGGCGGCCAGCATGGCGCGGGTCGCCTGCAGGATGTCCCAGCGACCGCCATAGTTGGCGGCGACCGTCAGGTGCAGGCGGTCGTTGTGGGCCGTGCGCTCCTGGGCCGCGAAGATCAGCTCCTGCAAACGGGGCTCGAAGGCCGACAGGTCGCCGATGACGTGCAGGCGCACGCCCTGCTCTTCCAGCTTGCCGATCTCGCGCTCCAGCGCCTGCACGAACAGGCGCATGAGCAGCGACACTTCCTCTGCCGGACGGCGCCAGTTCTCGGAACTGAAGGCGAACAGGGTCAGATAGCGCACGCCGGCGCGGCCGCAGGCCTCGACCACGCGCCGCACCGCCTGCACGCCCTTGGCGTGGCCCGCGGTGCGCGGCAGCAGCCGCCTAGTCGCCCACCGGCCATTGCCATCCATGATGATGGCCACGTGCTCGGGAATGTCGCGGGTAGCGGGAACCGCCTGGGTCGAACTGGTTGCCATTGGTCTGGGGCTGCGCGCGGTGAAACGGCGAAAACGGAATTACGTGAAGAAAAGCCTGCGCCGTCGTTCCACCGCTAGGCAGCAAGGCTGCGAATCAATGGACAGGACGGCGCTCAGGCAGGATATCCCGGTCGCCAGGGAGATAGGGGCTAGCCTGTCACCCTGACGGCATCCAGGAATTATACGGTCATGATTTCCGCTTCTTTCTGCGTGACCATCTTGTCGATGTCAGCCACGCTGCGATCGGTCAGCTTCTGGACGTCGTCCTGCGAACGGCGTTCGTCGTCCTCGGAGATTTCCTTGTCCTTGACCAGCTTCTTCAGCGCTTCGTTGGCTTCGCGGCGCAGGTTGCGCACGGCCACCTTGGCGTCCTCGCCTTCGCTGCGGACCACCTTGGTCAGGTCGCGGCGGCGCTCTTCGGTCAGCGCAGGCATCGGCACGCGGATCGTGTCGCCCATCGACATGGGGTTCAGACCCAGGTCCGATTCGCGGATCGCCTTTTCGATCGCGGAGGCCATGCTCTTCTCGTAGGGCTGCACGCTGATGGTGCGGGCGTCCACGAGGTTCACGTTGCCAACCTGGCTGATCGGCACGGGCGAGCCGTAGTACTCGACCTGCACGTGGTCCAGGATGCCGGTGTGGGCGCGGCCCGTACGGATCTTGGCCAGGTTGGTCTTGAGCGTGTCAAGCGACTTGGCCATCCTGGCTTCGGCGGATTTGCGGATTTCTGCGACGCTCATGGAATTTCCTTTTCTTTAGACGTGTACCAAGGTGCCTTCGTCTTCGCCGCTGACGACCCGCTTGAGGGCGCCGGACTTATTGATCGAAAACACTTTGATCGGCAGCTTCTGGTCACGGCACAGCGCGAAGGCGGTGGCATCCATGACTTCCAGCCGGCGGACGATCGCTTCGTCGAAGCTGATGCGCGAGTAACGCGTGGCGGTGGGATCCTTGTTGGGATCCGCGCTGTAGATGCCGTCGACCTTGGTGGCCTTCAGCACGATCTCCGCCCCGATCTCGGCGCCGCGCAACGCAGCAGCCGTGTCCGTGGTGAAGAAGGGATTGCCGGTACCTGCCGCGAAGATGACGACCTTGCCCTCTTCGAGGTAGCGCAGCGCCTTCGGGCGGATGTACGGTTCGACGACCTGATCGATATTCAAGGCCGATTGCACGCGGGTGTCGACACCCTTGTGCTTGAGCGCGTCTTGCAGCGCAAGCGCGTTCATGATGGTGGCCATCATGCCCATGTAGTCGGCGGTCGCGCGGTCCATGCCCTGCGCGCCCGGGGCGACGCCACGGAAAATATTGCCCCCGCCGATGACGATGGCCAGCTCGACGCCCGTGGCGGCGACTTCAGCGACCTCATCGGTCATGCGGACGATGGTGGAGCGGTTGATGCCGAATGCATCGTCGCCCATCAGCGCCTCGCCGGAAAGTTTGAGAAGAACCCGTTTGTATGCTCTGCTGCTCATAGGTGATATCCCGAAGAACAATCCGACGAAAGTGTAAGACAAGAAATAGGCCGGACTAGAATTTAATCTAGCGCCGGCCCTTAAGCACTACCCTGGGTCAGGCGCGGCCGGCGGCGGCAGCGGCGACCTCAGCGGCGAAATCGCTGGTCTTCTTCTCGATACCTTCGCCGACAACGAACAGCACGAACTTGCTGATCGAAGCGCCCTTTTCCTTGAGCATCTGCTCAACGCTGTGCTTGTCGCTCTTGACGAACGGCTGCGACAGCAGGGTGACTTCCTTCAGGAACTTCGCGACCGAGCCTTCGACCATCTTGGCGACGATGTCAGCCGGCTTGCCCGATTCGGCGGCCTTCTGTTCGGCGACCGAGCGTTCGGCGGCGATGTCGGCGGGGTTCACGCCGTCGGCGTTCAGAGCCTTGGGCTTGGTGGCGGCGATGTGCATCGCCAGGTCCTTGCCCACTTCTTCCGCGCCGGTGTATTCGACCAGCACGCCGATCTTGCCGCCGTGCACGTAGCTGGCCAGCGCGTTCGGGGTCTCGATGCGCTCGAAGCGGCGGATCGAGATGTTTTCGCCGATCTTGCCGATCAGGGCGGTGCGGGTGCTTTCAACCGTGCCGTCGCCGTAGGGCAGCGCCGACAGGGCTTCCACCGTGGCGGGATTCTGCGTGGCGACCAGTTCAGCCAGCTTGTTCACGAAGCCGACGAAGTCGTCGTTCTTGGCGACGAAGTCGGTTTCGCAGTTGATTTCGATGACGGCGCCCTTCTTGGCGTCGGCGGAGATGAACAGACCGATCAGGCCTTCAGCGGTGACGCGAGCGGCAGCCTTGCTGGCCTTGTTGCCCAGCTTGACGCGCAGGATTTCCTCGGCGCGGGCCAGGTCGCCCTCGGCTTCCGTCAAGGCCTTCTTGCACTCCATCATGGGCGCGTCGGTCTTTTCGCGCAGTTCCTTGACCAGGGCAGCGGTAATTTCAGCCATGTTTGCTCCAATTTGCTAGAACATGCCCCGGCGCACCGGGACAGTGGTTTGATTCGATGGGACATCCGCGACTAGCGGATCAGGAAGATGGGAGCCCACCTTCGCATTGCCGGCGAGGCGGGAGCGGACCGATTTCGGCACCGCTCCCAGACGCTAACCGCCGGACATGACAACAGGCTTAGGCCTGGTTGTCCTGCACTTCGACGAACTCTTCCTGGCCTTCGCCCAGTTCTTCGACCAGACCGTTCAGGTTCTGTTCGCGGCCTTCCAGCACGGCGTCGGCGATGCCCTTGGCGTACAGCGCGATGGCCTTGGCCGAGTCGTCGTTGCCGGGGATGACGTAGTCGATGCCTTCGGGCGAGTGGTTGGTGTCAACCACGGCGACCACGGGGATACCCAGGGTCTTGGCTTCGGCGATGGCGATCTTGTGGTAGCCGACGTCGATCACGAAAATGGCGTCAGGCAGACCGTTCATGTCCTTGATGCCGCCGATCGACTTGTTCAGCTTTTCCAGTTCGCGCTGGAACAGCAGGCCTTCCTTCTTGATCATGCGCTCGGCGCCGCCTTCGGCGACAACGGCTTCCATGTCCTTCAGGCGCTTGACCGAGGTCTTGACCGTCTTGAAGTTGGTCAGCATGCCGCCGAGCCAGCGGGCGTCGACGAAGGGCATGCCGCAACGGGAGGCTTCAGCGGCGACCAGCTCGCGGGCAGCGCGCTTGGTGCCGACGAACAGGATGTTGCCGCCGCGAGCAGCCAGCTGCTTCACGAACTTGGTGGCTTCCTGGTACTTATCAACCGTCTTTTCCAGGTTGATGATGTGAATCTTGTTGCGATGGCCGAAGATGAAGGGGGCCATCTTGGGGTTCCAGTAGCGGGTCTGGTGACCAAAGTGGACACCCGCTTCCAGCATTTCGCGCATCAAAGACATAACTTTCTCCAAGGGTTGATTTCTTGCGCCGCACCTGCATCAGCCTTTGACTGACACCCTGGGTGGTGTTGCGCGCGATTTCCCGCAAATGCGGGATGACAAAATTTTAACCGGGCCGACCGATCACTGCCGCAATAACTACGACGCCCTGGGGCGCCTTCTACTACGCTGCCGCGATAAACCCAGACGGCCGCCACGACCAAGGCCTTGCACCGCTTGCTTGCAGGCGCTTTTCCAGACCCACCAGGAATTTCCTGGAAGTTTCCGGCGGTTTCCCGAAAGCGCACCCGGACCTGTTTTGTTGGCGGCGAAATCCAGCTCTGGAAAATCCAGCTCTTCGCGTTCAAGCAAGGGGTTTTTACACCCAGACTTCAGTTCGACCGCGCATCAGACCATCGGGGCATTTCTTAAGAAAACGCGAACGTTTTCAATAACTTAAGCCGACATCCACACCGAGTCCAAACCCTGAGCCTGCATCGCCGCTCTAAAACATGACCGGGCTTACAAGCACGCCGCGTCCCCAGCCTGGCGCCTGCTCCGGATTTGCCGCTATCCCCGCCCGCCCGACTGGTTTCCTGTTCGCGTATCCACCCACGGAATCAACGGCCTGCCCGATTTCGCTCCACAACCTTCGCTTGCGGTGAAACTTCAGGGCGCGCCGCCGATCACTATGAAAGGACCCGCTGCCAGAACAACTGCCGGGTTTGCGAGGCATCGGTTCCGCTGCCTGCACCCGCCGGGTTCAGCCTTTGCCGTAACCCGATTGCTCCCCAAAATTTTAGGGAAGCCTATAATTCTACTATTCTTTCAAGCAGACATTCAAGCGAGACATCGCCAAGCTATTCCATGGGCACTATCACCAATCAAGCCGACCTGGCCAAGATGCGCGCCGCCTGCCAGGATGCGGCCAAAGTCCTCGATTTCATCACGCCTTACGTCAAGCCTGGGGTCACCACCGGGGAGCTGGACCGCCTCTGCCTGGAGTACCTGACCGATGAACTGGGCGTGAAATCCGCCACGGTGGGCTATGCGCCCCCGGGCTATCCGCCCTTCCCCGGCGCCATCTGCACCTCGGTCAACCACCAAGTCTGCCATGGCATCCCGGGCGATAAGGTGCTGAAAAACGGCGACTCGCTGAATATCGACGTCACCATCATCAAGGATGGCTGGTTCGGTGACACCAGCCGCATGTACGCGGTAGGCGAACAGTCCATATTGTCGCGCCGCCTGACCGAGATCACCTTCGAATGCATGTGGAAGGGCATCCAGCAGGTGAAAAACGGGGCCACGTTGGGCGACATCGGCAACGCGATCCAGAAGCACGCCGAGGCCAACGGCTTTTCAGTAGTGCGCGAGTTCTGCGGCCACGGCATCGGCCAGCGCTTCCACGAAGACCCGCAGGTGCTGCACTATGGCAAGCCGGGTACGGGCGTGAAGCTGACGACGGGCATGCTGTTCACCATCGAACCCATGATCAATGCCGGACGCCGCGAGATCCGCCAGCTGTCCGACGGCTGGACGGTCGTCACCCGCGACCACAGCCTGTCGGCCCAATGGGAGCATGCTGTCTGTGTCACCGAGACCGGCTACGAAGTATTGACCCTGTCGCCAGGAATGCCCAAGCCGCCCGCCTTCGTCACCGACCCCCTGGTCATCCCAGCCGTCTGATACACAAGCTTAGCCACCATGACCGCCGCCATACTCAGCGCCCTGCGCGAACGCATCCAGGAAGCCCGGCGGACCGCGGTGGCGCAATTCCGCACGCACCTGCGGCCGGACACCCTGCTGTCCGAGCTGCGCCGCATCGTCGACGCCGCGCTGCGCGACCTGATCAAGCATTGCCCGCTGCCCGCCGGCGCCACGCTGGCGGCCGTGGGCGGCTATGGCCGGGGCGAGCTTTACCCGCACTCCGACGTGGACCTGCTGATCCTGCTGCCGCACGCGCCCACGCCCGAGGACGAGTCGGCCATCGAGAAGCTGGTGGCCTCGCTGTGGGACCTGGGCCTGGAGCCCGGCCATAGCGTACGCACCATCGAGGACTGCGAACGCGAGGCGGATGCCGATATCACCGTGGAAACGGCTCTGCTGGAATCCCGCTGGCTGGCCGGCAGCCGCACGCTGATGAAGGCCTTCGAAGCCGCGACCAAGTCCCGCCTGGACCCGCGCGCTTTTTTTCGCGCCAAACGCGTCGAAATGCAGCAGCGCCACGCGCGCTACCAAGACACGCCCTATGCGCTGGAGCCGAACTGCAAGGAGTCGCCGGGCGGACTGCGCGACCTGCAGGTCATCCTGTGGATGGCCCGGGCGGCCGGCTTTGGCAACAGCTGGCGCTCCGTGGCGCAGGCCGGCCTGCTTACTTCGTCCGAGGCGCGCGACCTGCGCAAGGCCGAACAAGCCTTCAAGCGCCTGCGCATCGAATTGCACCTGCTGGCGAACCGGCGCGAAGACCGCGTGCTGTTCGACCTGCAGCCCGCCCTGGCCGAGGTCTACGGCATCCACGCCACCGCCACCCGCCGCGGCAGCGAGCTGCTGATGCAGCGCTACTACTGGGCGGCGCGTCTGGTGACGCAGCTCAACGGCATCCTGGTGCAGAACATCGAGGAACGGCTGTTCCCGCGCCCGGATAGCGACGCGCGCGACATCGACGACGACTTCCGCAATCTGCGGGACCGCCTGGACATCATTCGCGACGACGGTTTCGAGCGCAATCCCACCCTGCTGCTGCGCGCCTTCCTGGTGATGCAGCAGCACCCGGAACTGACCAGCATGTCGGCGCGCACGCTGCGCGCCATCTGGCATTCGCGCCACCGCATCGACGCGCAGTTCCGCCGCAACCCGGTCAACCGCAAGCTGTTCCTGCAAATCCTGCAGCAGCCGCGCGGCATCGTGCACGAGCTGCGGCGCATGACCATGCTGAACATCCTGCCGCGCTATCTGCCGGTATTCCGCCGCATCGTCGGCCAGATGCAGCATGACCTGTTCCACGCCTACACGGTAGACCAGCACACGCTGGCGGTGGTGCGCAACCTGCGCCGCTTCACCATGCCGGAGCACGCCCAGGAATATCCGCTGGCCAGCCAGCTGATCGCCGGCCTGGACCGGCACTGGCTGCTGTACGTGGCCGCGCTGTTCCACGACATCGCCAAGGGCCGCGGCGGCGACCACTCCGAGCTGGGCGCGCGCGAAGTGCGCAAGTTTGCCCAAGACCACGGCATGGAGCCCGAGGACGCCAAGCTGGTCGAGTTCCTGGTCCGCCAGCATCTGCTGATGTCGGCCGTGGCGCAAAAGCGCGACCTGTCCGATCCGACCGTGGTGCAGGACTTCGCCGCCACCGTGAAGGACGAGCGCCATCTGACAGCGCTGTATCTGCTGACGGTGGCCGATATCCGCGGCACCAGCCCCAAGGTCTGGAACGCCTGGAAGGGCAAGCTGCTGGAAGATCTGTACAAGCTGACGCTGGCCGCCCTGGGCGGCGCCCATGCCGACGCCCACACTGTCCTGACCGAACGCAAGGAAGAAGCCGCCCGCCTGACCCGCCTGGCGGGCCTGCGCGACGACGCCCGCGAGGCCTTCTGGAACCAGCTCGACGTGGCGTACTTCCTGCGCCACGACGCCTCGGACATCGCCTGGCACACCCGCCACCTATACCACCAGGTCGCGCCAGCGCAGGCGGTGGTCAAGGCCCGCCCGACCGAACACGGCGAAGGCCTGCAGATCATGGTGTACACCCGCGATGCGCCCGACCTGTTCGTGGCGATCTGCGGCTATTTCGACGCCAAGTCGCTTTCCATTCAGGATGCCCGCATCCACACCACGCGCCACGGCTGGGCGCTGGACAGCTTCATCGTGCTGCTGCCGGAAGGCGCCAGCGACCTGCGCGCCCAGGCCACCCTGGTCGAACACGAACTGGCCGAACGCCTCAAGGACCCGCACGCCGCCGCCTTGCAACAGCCCGCTCGCGGCGGCTACTACAGCCGCGGCCGCCAGTCCCGCGTGTCGCGGGTGTTCCCGGTCATGCCGCAGGCTGAACTGCAGCCCGACGAGCGCAGCACCTCCTGGCGCCTGTCCGTGACTGCCACCGACCGGCCCGGCCTGCTGCACGCCCTGGCCCGCGTCTTTGCCAGCCACGAGGTGAACCTGCTGATGGCCAAGATCATGACGCTGGGCGACCGGGTCGAAGACGTCTTCATCGTCGACGGCACCGCGCTGACGCGCCCGCGCAGCCAGATGCAGTTCGAGCGCGACGTCCTGGACGCCCTGGCGGGCGAGGAAGCCCAGCAGCGCGCCGCCTGACCGCGGGCGCCCGGCATCGCCAGCGCCGCCGGGACCGCATACAATCCCGGTTTTCGGCCAGGCGATGCCCTCCCCATGGAGCTAAACGATTATCTGCGCGTTTTCGGTACCAGCTTCTTTTTCGCGCTGGCTACCCTGTTGCCGTTCCTCAACCCGCCCGCGATCGCGCCGATCTTCCTGTCGCTGACCGAGGGCGCGTCGTCGTCCACCCGGATGGTGCTGGCCAAGCGCGTGGCCATCAATGTCTGCCTGATGCTGATCGTCGCCATGGTCGCGGGCAACGTGCTGCTCAGCTTCTTCGGCATTTCGCTGTCCATCGTGCGAGTCGGCGGCGGCATGCTCGTGATCGCCAGCGCCTGGCGGCTGGTGAATTCACCCGACGCCGACACCGAACGCGTGGCGCGCATGGCCGAGTCCTTCACTCCGGAAATGGCCAAGGCCCGCGCGTTCTATCCCCTGACCTTCCCCATCAGCTGCGGCCCCGGATCCATCGCCGCGGCCATCACCGTGGGGGTGTCGCTGCGCGACCAGAACCACGTGCTGAGCCTGCTGCGGTTGGGCGGATCGATTCCGGGCATCATCGTCGTGTCGGTCACGCTCTACATCTGCCTGCGCTTTGCGGCGCAGATGCTGCACCGCCTGGGCGACAATGGCACCGCCGTGTTCATGCGCCTGTCGGCCTTCATCATGCTGTGCCTGGGCGTGCAGATCTTCTGGGAAGGATCCCGCGAGCTGCTGCTGGGCGTGTTGCAGCAAGTGATGCAACCAATTCCGATTCCCAAGGCCTAAGCCTGGCTCGGGGCCGTGTCCAGCCCCCCTTTTCCAACCCTTGCAAAGCAACAATGACCTCTCGCTCAGAACGCCTGCTCCGCCTGATCGCCCTCTTCTGCTTCGGCGCCGTCGGCCTCGCCCTGGTTTCCCAGCATGTCTTCGACATGCCTCCCTGCGCCTGGTGCGTCATGCAGCGCCTGATCTACCTGGTGATCGGCGTCATCGCGCTGGTGGGCGGATTCGGCGGCGGACGCGCGCTGACGCGCCTGTGCGGCGCACTCGCCGCGCTGCTGTCCCTGAGCGGCATCGCGGCCGCCTGGTATCAGTACAGCGTAGCGGCCAACATGCTGTCCTGCGACCAGACCTTCGCCGACCGCTTCATGACGGGCATCGGCCTGGAAAGCGCCGTGCCGTGGCTGTTCGGCATCTATGCCACCTGCATGGACGCCAAGGTGCCGGTGCTGGGCATCGAATACGCGCTTTGGAGCCTGGCGCTCTTCGTCATCATCTTTTTCATGGCGCTGCCGGTCGTATTCCGGCGCGGCGGGTCGCAGTAACCTCATCTTCCCGATGCCGCCTGCAGTCTTGCGGGCGGCAGCCAAACGCCGGGCTGCCTGACCACGCCCGCCTCGATCATGTCCACCCTGAAATACCTGACCGGATACCCGGAATCCCTGCTCGCCCAGGCCCAAAAGCTGCTCGACCAAGACAAGCTGGGTCCGGCGCTGCTGGCGCGCTATCCCGCCGGCCCTCATGACGTGCGCACCGACCGGGCGCTCTATCAGTACGTGACCGACCTGAAGAACACTTATATGCGCAACGGCGACCAGATCAACAAGGTCGCCTTCGACAGCAAGATCCATGTGATCCAGCATGCGCTCGGCCAGCACACCTACATCTCGCGCGTGCAGGGCGGCAAGCTCAAGGCCAAGCATGAAATCCGGGTGGCGACGCTGTTCAAGACCGTGCCGGCGGAATTCCTGAAGATGATCACGGTGCATGAGCTGGCCCACCTGAAGGAAAAAGACCACAACAAGGCCTTCTACAACCTGTGCCTGCGCATGGAACCGCAGTACCACCAGTACGAGTTCGACTTGCGGCTGTATCTGACGCACCTGGAGGCGACACGCGAAACCTTGTGGAAGGCGGCGGCCTGATATCCCTGAGCAAGCGCTCAGTACCGCGCAATAAAAAATGCCGTCCCGAAGGACGGCATTTTTCTTGCCACCAGACAGACGCGTCAGGCGTCGCTGGCGGCGTAGCCCATGTTGAACTGCAAGCCGCTCGCGCCCCCTTCCTCGCCCGGTTCGCCACGGGACTGGCCCAGGCGAGCCAAGTACTCGGGGGTGATGTCGCCCGTAACGTACTGACCGTCAAAGCAGGACGCCTCGAAGCGCGACAGCTTGGGATTGATATCCCGGACCGCCTGCTGCATGTCGTGCAGGTCCTGGTAGACCAGCGAGTCGGCGCCGATCGCGCGGGCGATTTCCTCGTCGGTGCGGCCGGTGGCGATGAGTTCGCTCTGCGTGGGCATGTCGATGCCGTAGACGTTCGGGAAGCGCACCGGAGGCGCCGCCGAGGCGAAGTAGACCTTGTTGGCGCCGGCGGCGCGGGCCATGTCCACGATCTCGCGGCTGGTCGTGCCGCGCACGATGGAGTCGTCCACCAGCAGCACGTTCTTGCCCTTGAACTCCATGCCAATGGCATTGAGCTTCTGGCGCACGGACTTACGGCGCACGGCCTGGCCCGGCATGATGAAGGTGCGGCCCACGTAGCGGTTCTTGATCAGGCCTTCGCGATAGTCCAGGTTCAGCCGCGCGGCCAGCTGCATGGCGGCGGGACGCGAGGAATCCGGAATCGGCATGACCACGTCGATATCGCCCAGGCGCATGTTGCGCGCCACCTTGTCGGCCAGGTACTCGCCCATGCGCAGGCGGGCGTCGTATACCGACACGCCGTCGATCAGCGAATCCGGACGCGCGAAATACACGTATTCGAAAATGCAGGGCACGAGTTGCGGATTGTCGGCGCACTGGCGGCTGACGAAGCGGCCGTCCAGGTCGATGAACACGGCTTCGCCGGGCTCGACGTCGCGCACGAAGGCAAAGCCGCTGCCTTCCAGCGCCACGGATTCCGACGCGACCATCCACTCCACGCCCTCTTCGGTTTCCTGGCGGCCGATGCACAGCGGACGGATGCCGTTGGGATCGCGGAAGGCCAGCAGGCCGTAACCGGAGATCTGCGCCACCACGGCATAGGCGCCGCGCACGCGCTTGTGTAGGGCCGACACTGCGCGGAAGATCGCGTCGTCGTCCAGCGACACGCCGCTGGCCGCCGATTGCAGCTCGTGCGCCAGCACGTTCAGCAGGACTTCGGAATCGGAGTTGGTGTTGATGTGGCGGCGGTCGACGCGGTAGAGCGATTCGCGCAGCTCGCGCCAGTTGGTCAGATTGCCGTTGTGGGACAACATGATGCCGAACGGCGCGTTGACGTAGAACGGCTGGGCCTCTTCCTCGCTGGCGCTGGAGCCCGCGGTGGGATAGCGGACCTGGCCGACGCCCGACGTACCCGGCAGCGCGCGCATGTTGCGCGTACGGAAGACGTCGCGCACCAGGCCGTGCGCCTTGTACATATTGAATTGGTTGCCTTGCGATGTCGCGATGCCCGCGGCGTCCTGCCCGCGATGCTGCAACAGCAGCAAGCTGTCATAGAGCAGCTGGTTGACCGGCCCGCGCCCGATGACCCCTACGATTCCACACATGGTGAGAGTTCCTGGTTGATTTAAAGCTAATCAATACGGCAGCCACGTCGCCAGGGACGGCGGCAGCCACGTCTTGATATGTTTGATGGCCTCGATGGCCGAATGCGAAAACATGGCGTCCTTCCACCACGGCTCCTGCGGCAGCGGCGTGTAGCCTGCGGCGGCGACCAGCGCCAGCACGATCAACAGGCCACGGGCCAGCCCGAACATCCCGCCCAGGCCGTGGTCGGCGGGACTCAGTCCGGTGCTGCGGATCAGGGCGGCAAGCGTCATGTTGACCAAGCCCACGCCGAGCAGCACGATGATGAACACTGCAGCGTACGAAACTCCCATGCGCAGCAGCGTCGTTTCAATATAGGGCTCCAGCCAGGCATAGACCGTGGGCCCCCACCATATCGCGGCCACGAAGGCCAGCAGATAGGCGACCAGCGACAGCACCTCTTTGAGCAGGCCGCGCACCAGGCCCAGCACACCCGAAACCACCAGGATGGCCAGCACGACGAAGTCGAAGCCGGTCACTATTGGGCGGCGATGAAACCATTGTCATAGCCCAGGGTGCGCAACCGCGCCTGGGCCGCCTGCGCCGCCTCGCGCGAGGGGAACGGCCCCACCCGCAGACGGTACTGCTGTTTGCCATTGATGGTGGCTTGTTCCACGAATGCGTTGGTGACGCCAGCCTGGTGCAGCTTGCTGCGCCGCGACTGGGCGTCCTCGGATGTGGTGTAGGCGGCGATCTGCAACACGAAATTGCCCTTGGCGGCCGGCTTGGGCGCGGGCGCCGAAGCCGCGGGCGCCGGACGCCCTTCCAGCAAGGCCAGTGCGCGCGCGCCGTCATCCGAACGGTTATCGGGCTTGGCCGGCGTCGCGGGCTTGGGTTCGGGCTTGGGCGGCGTGGCCGGCTTGGGCTCGGGCTTGGGCGGCGTGACGGCGGCGGTCGCGGGCGGCGTCGCGGGCTGAGCGGCCGGAGGCGTCGTCGTTGCCGGCGGCGGCACGGAGGTGACCGGAGGCGGCGTGGGAATGGCCGAAGGATCCGTCGGCGTGGCGCTGCCCGGCGCGGGCGTCTGCGGCGCGGCGACTTGCGGTTCGGTCACTTGCGGCTGGAACGGCGTATTGCGGTCCGGCACCCTGATGGGAATGTTGTCGTCCACAGGCGTGGGCTGCGAATCGAGCACCATGGGCAGGATGATGACGGCTGCCAGCACCAGCGCGACAGCGCCTGCCAGCCTGCGCCGCGCGCGGCCGCGCAGCTCCGCAGCCTGCACCTCGCTGGGCACAGCCGCCCGTTTGGAGGACTGCGCCTGGTCGGCAGGATCTTTGCGTTTGAAAAAACCCATGGAGGAGAATTCCTTGCGGCGATATGGCGGCGGGCCGCCTGGACGCGACTGACCCGCTGCTGCCTATGCCTTGCGACCCAGAGCCTGCAAAACCGAGGCTACGGTGAGAAACGAGCCGAACACTACGATTCTATCATTCTCCCCTGCCCGTTCGCGCGCTGCCGCAAAGGCCTGGGCGGGATCCGGGTAAGCGGAGACGCCTGGTTTTTCGCCATCCGCCGGCGCAGGCGGCAGCGCGGCGGCGACCTGCTCCGCCAGCGCGTCTCCAGAGGTGCCGCGCGGACCCGGCAGGCCGGCGCAGTACCAGTTGTCGATGCGCGTGCCGAGCTTGGCGATGACGCCGGCCAGATCCTTGTCGTTGAGCATGCCGAACACCGCGTGGGTGTAGGGATGGAAGCCCATGTTGTCCAGGTTCTGCGCCAGCACCGCCGCGGCATGCGGATTGTGCGCCACGTCCAGGATCACCGCGGGCTGGCCCGGCAGGATCTGGAAACGGCCAGGCAGGGAAGCCTGCAGCAAGCCCAGGCGCACGGCCTGCTGCGGCACCGGCAGGCGGTCGCGCACCGATTCCAGCGCGGCCAGCGCGGCCGAGGCGTTCAGCAATTGGTTGGCGCCGCGCAGCGCCGGATAGGCCAGTGAATTGCGCCGCTGCTCGCGGCCGCCGTAGGCCCATTGCTGGCGGTCGCCGGAATAGTTGAAGTCGCGCCCGAACAGCCACAGGTCCGCGCCGATTTCCTGGACGTGGTCCAGCAACGATTGCGGCGGCATCGGATCGCTGCAGATGGCCGGCCGGCCGCTGCGGTAGATGTGCGCTTTCTCGAAGCCGATCTTCTCGCGCGTATCGCCCAGCCAGTCGGTGTGGTCCAGGTCCACGCTGGTGACGATGGAGCAATCGGCATCGACGATATTGACCGCATCCAACCGTCCGCCCAAGCCGACCTCCAGCACCACGGCGTCCAGCTTCGACTGCGAGAACAGCCGCAGGATCGCCAGCGTGGTGAACTCGAAATAGGTCAGCGACACGTCGCCGCGCGCGGCTTCGACCGCCTGGAACTGGGCGATCAGGGCCTCGTCCGTGGCGATCTGGCCGTTGATGCGGGCGCGTTCGTTGAAATTGATCAGGTGCGGGGATGTATACAGCCCGACCTTGTAGCCGGCCGCAAGCAGGATTGCCTCCAGCATGGCACAGGTGGAACCCTTGCCGTTGGTGCCGCCGACCACGAACTTCACGCCGGAAAGCTCCAGCCCCAGGCGCCCCGCCACTTCGCGCACCCGGTCCAGGCCCATGTCGATGGCGGTGGCGTGGATCGATTCCAGGTACTGCAGCCAATCGGACAGGGTGGCGGAAACGTCGGGCGTGCGGGCAGAAGACATGACAAAGCCGGTAGTGAGGTCAGCCTTCGATTTTAGCAGTCCGCGCCCGGTGTTTTCCCTAATCCCCCAGGGAGCGGCAAGGTATCCGCAGCGAAAAACTGCTTGCCACTATTTTTCTCATACATAAAAATAATTTCACGTATGAAAACTTAAACGGATCAACCATGACGCAAGGCAAGACCCCCGCCTGGCTGGTGCGCGAGGCCGATGTGCCCGGCTACCACCCCGCCAATCACACCGGCACCCTGAACCGGCGCCTGATCGGCCCGGACACCGTCGGCTCCCGGGGCGTGGAAGTGCTGCTGGGCGTGATCGACAAGGGCAAGGGCGCCCTGCCGCACGCCCACCCCGGCATCGAGCAGGTCTGCTACCTGCTGTCCGGCACGGCGCGCGCCCAGGTGCAGGACGAATGGGCCGACATGGGACCCGGCGACTGCTGCTACTTCCCTCCGGACATTCCGCACGTCTTCACCGTCACCAGCGACGAGCCCGCCCGCCTGCTGGTGATCTACACGCCCCCTTATGAAGAATCCCCAGACCGCGTGATACGCGGCTTTCCGGCGCCATCCCCAGCCGCTTGACGCGGCGCAGCCCCGGGCAGCGGACGCAGAAACCGCGCCTGGACCCGAAGCACACAGGAGACAAACCCATGAGACCACTAAGCCTGCTGGGCGCCGCCCTCATCGGCGGCGCGGCGCTGTTCGCCGGCCCCGCCGCCCACGCCACCGACTACCCAGCCAAACCCATTACCCTGATCGTCCCCTTTCCCGCCGGGTCCGGCACCGACGCCGTGGGCCGCATCTTCGGCGCCGAATTGGGCAACATCCTCGGCCAGCAGGTCGTGGTGGAGAACAAGCCCGGGGCCAACGCCACCATCGCCGCCAACTACGTGGCGCGCGCCAAGCCCGACGGCTACACGCTTTTCGTCACCACCAATACCTCGCATTCGGCCGCGCCCTGGCTGATGAAGAACGTGCCCTACGATCCGGTCAAGGACTTCACCCCCATCGCGCGCGGCGGCAACCTGCCCTTCATCCTGGTGGTGAACCCGAAACGCCCCTGGAAAACCGTGGGCGAACTGGTCGCCGACGCGCGCCAGCGTCCCGGCCGCATCACCTACGCCAGCGGCAACAGCACGGGCATCGTCGCCGGCGCCACGCTGGCGAACCGCGCCAAGATCGACATCCTGCACGTGCCTTATAAAGGCACGCCGCAAGGGTTGACCGACGTGGTCGGCGGGCAGGTCGATTTCATGTTCACCGACCTGGCTTCCGGCCTGCCCTTCGTGCAATCGGGCCAGTTGCGCGCCCTGGCGGTATCAACCGCCGAACGCAGCGCCATCGTCCCGGACCTGCCGTCCATGGCCGAATCCGGCGTGCAGGATTTCGACCTGAACTCCTGGAACGGCTACTTCGGCCCGGCGGGCATGCCCCCGGAGATCGTGGCCAAGCTGAATGCCGCGATCAACCAGGTGGTCGCCAAGCCTGACGTGAAAAAGCGCTTGGCCGGCCTGGGATTCGACGCCTTCTCCAGCACGCCCGAGGCCTTTTCCCAGTTCGTCGGTGCGCAGCTGGACCTGTGGGGCAAGCTGATCCGCGACGCGGGAATCGAACAGCAATGAACGAGCGGCCGCAATCCGAAACCCCCGGCGGCCCGCTGGCGGGCGTGCGCATCCTGGACCTGAGCACCGTCGTGATGGGTCCCTATGCCACCCAGGTCCTCGCCGACCTGGGCGCCGACGTCATCAAGGTCGAGCCGCCGGCGGGCGACAACATGCGGGCCGTCGGCCCCATGCGCAACCCCGGCATGGGCCATATCTATCTGCACCTGAACCGCAACAAGCGATCGGTCGTGCTGGACCTGAAGACGCCGGAGGGACTGGAGGCCTGCCTGAAGCTGGCCGAAAGCTGCGACGCCCTGCTCTACAACATCCGCCCGCAAGCGATGGCCCGGCTGGGCCTGTCCTACGAGACGGTCGCGGCGCGCAATCCGCGCATCGTCTACCTGGGCGCCTACGGCTATGGCGAGGCCGGCCCGTACGCCGGGCGTCCCGCCTACGACGACCTGATCCAGGGCCAGACCGGCATCGCCGCCCTCTCTGCCCAGCACAGTGGAGACGTGCCGCGCTACGCGCCGCTGACCCTGGCCGACCGCGCGGTCGGGTTGCACGTCGGCATCGCGCTGGTGTCAGCGGTGCTGCATGCGCGCGGCACGGGGCAAGGCCAGCAGGTGGAAATCCCCATGTTCGAGGGCATGGCCCACCTCGTGCTGGGAGACCATCTCGGCGGCGCCACCTTCGATCCCCCGCTCGGCCCCACTGGTTACGCACGCCTGCTGGCGCCGCATCGCCGCCCCTACGCCACGGCCGATGGCTACATCAGCCTGCTGATCTATAACGACAAGCACTGGCGCAACTTCTTCGACCTGATCGACCGGCCCGAATTGTCGCGGGACCCGCGCTTCAGCACTCACGGCGCACGCGCCGCCCATATCGGCGAGGTCTACGCCTTCGTCGCCGACGTCATCGCCACCCGGGGCAGCCAGGACTGGCTGGAAGGCCTGGCGCAGGCGGACATTCCCGCCTCGCCGCTCTATTCCGTGGACGACCTGCTGCAGGACGAGCATCTGGCCGCGACCGGCTTCATCCGGACCATGGACCACCCCAGCGAGGGCCCGATACGCACGACCGCGCCGCTGGGCAGATACGAATGCACCCCCACCTCGATACGCCGCCCCGCTCCCAGGCTGGGCCAGCACAGCCGCGAGGTGCTGGCCGAAGCCGGCTATGACCCCGCCCGGATCGACGCCATGGCGGCCCGCGGCATCACCTTGAATGGAAACGACTGATGGACTTTGAATTCACCCCCGACCAGTTGGCGCTGCGGGACGCCGTGTCCCGCATCTGCGAACGCTATCCGGACGAATATTGGCTGGAACGCGACCGCGAAGGCGGCTTTCCGGAACCCCTGCATGCCGATCTGGCGCGCGACGGCTGGCTGGGCATCGCCATGCCGCAGGAATATGGCGGCGCAGGCTTGGGCATGACCGAAGCGGCGTTGATGATGCAGACCATCGCGGCCTCCGGCGCAGGCTTCACCGGCGCCTCGGCGGTCCATATGAATATCTTCGGCCTGAACCCGGTGGTGGTCTTCGGCAGCGACGAGCAGCGCCAGCGCTGGCTCGGGCCCCTGATCGCCGGCCGCGAAAAGGCCTGCTTCGCCGTCACCGAGCCCGACGCCGGGCTCGACACCACCAAGCTCAGCACCCGCGCCGTGCGCCAGGGCGACGAGTACGTGGTGCATGGCCGCAAGATCTGGATCTCGACCGCCCAGGTCGCCCACAAGATGCTGCTGCTGGCCCGCACCACCCCGCTGTCAGACGTCGACAAGCCCACCCAGGGCTTGTCGCTGTTCTATACGGATCTGGACCGCAGCAAGATAGAAGTGCGTGAAATCGAGAAGATGGGCCGCAAGGCGGTGGACTCGAACATGCTGTTCATCGACGGCCTGCGCATCCCCGTGGCCGACCGCATCGGCGAGGAAGGCCGCGGCTTCGAATACATCCTGCACGGCTTGAACCCCGAACGCATCCTGATCGCGGCCGAGGCCGTGGGCATCGGTCGCGCCGCATTGGACCGGGCGGTGAAATACGCCGGCGAGCGTACCGTGTTCGGACGTCCCATCGGGCAGAACCAGGGCGTCCAGCACCCCCTGGCGCAAGCCTGGATGCAGCTCGAAGCCGCCGACCTGATGGTATTCAAGGCCGCCAGCCTGTATGACGCCGGCAAGCCCTGCGGCCCCTACGCCAACTCGGCCAAGTACCTGGCGGCCGAGGCCGGCTACAACGCCTGCCAGACCGCGGTCATGACCCTGGGCGGCATGGGTTACGCCAAGGAATACCACGTGGAGCGCCTGCTGCGCGAAAGCTTCATTCCCCGCATCGCGCCGGTCAGTCCGCAGCTGATCATGTGCTTCATCGCGGAGAAAGTGCTGGGACTGCCCAAGTCCTACTGAGCGACGGCGTTCGATAGGCGCCCAGGCCTGCCCGTCAGGCCTGCTGCTCCAGCGCGGTGCAGGCTGAGCGCAGGATGCGCGCGTAGGCCTCCCGCTGCGGCTCGATCCGGTAGATCGGCCCGCCCACCGAAATCGCGTAGTGTTCGCCGGACAGCGTAACGGGCCAGGCGATGGCACCCACGTCCGCAATGGACTCGCCGCTGTTCATGAACCAGCCGCGCTGGCGCGACAGCTCCAGGTCCGCCAGCAGCGCCTCGCGTGTGACCAGGGTGCGCTCGTTGTGGCGGGTCATGGTCATGTCCGCGAGCATGGCGTCGCGGGCCGGTGTGTCCAACAGGGACAGCAGCGCCTTTCCGAGAGAATTCGCGTGAACGTCCTTGAACTCACCCGCAACCGGCGCGTATCTGATCGTATGCGGGGAATCCAGCACATCCAGGTAGACCACCCGGCCGTCCTGGCTCAACTTGGCGAAAACAATCGTTTCGCGGGTGGCGTCCCTTAATTCGGTAAGGCTGGGATAGACCCGGTCCAGCACCGGATCGGCGCGGGCGATGCGCTGCGCCATGGCCAATAGCCTGCCGGTCGGGTAGTAGCCCTGGCGCCGGCCGGTTTCATACAGGTAACCCAGGCCGGTCAGGGTGCGGATCAGGGCCAGGCAGCTGGACACCGGCACATCCAGCAGCCGGGCCAGTTCCGATAGCGGCAGCGCGCGCTTTTCGCGGGCATAGGTTTCGATGATTTCGATAACTCGCAGCGCCGTCTTG
This sequence comes from Achromobacter sp. PD1, assembly GCF_048541815.1. NCBI lineage: Bacteria > Pseudomonadati > Pseudomonadota > Betaproteobacteria > Burkholderiales > Alcaligenaceae > Achromobacter > Achromobacter sp. PD1. Next base: position 2,125,216 of record NZ_CP183349.1, on the reverse strand, counting down.
ACACTCATTACCTGGTCCGAACTGTTTAGCACGTGAAACATCTGGCTCGCCGGCGGCTAAAGTTCCCTGCGGGCCTGCCGTAATGGTAGCTGAGAATTCCCTGAAAACAGCGCGTTCCTCCGAGACGCCCACATCGCCGTTGGAGTGATCATGGCCGTAACCCCCCTAGCCCCCGCATCGTTTGCACCAGCGCCGGTCGCGGCCGCGCCGGTTGCGCCGGACCCATCCATGAGTGTGGCGCCCGCAGCTGCCGCAACGAACAGCGGAGCTTCAGACAGCGCGACATCGGATCAATCCGATTCGCAAAAGCTTCCCCTGGACAAGGCTCTGGACGAAATCAACGACCAGATGAAGGCTTGGTCCACTCAGCTCCAGTTCGAGATCGACCCCAACGTGCACCAAGTAGTGGTATCGGTGATAGACGCGGAATCGGGCGACGTCATACGCACGATCCCCAGCGAAACCCTGCTGAAAATCGCCAAAATGATCGTGAACATGCAAGGAAACGGCATCAAGACCACAGCCTGATTCGACCCTGATTTCATGCGCCGTCCGCCGCCATCGAGCGTACCCGCCATGGAAGCGTCGAATTAGGCCCGCCTAATGCCCTTACCCGGCCAATCGCCGCCACCGTATTTTTGACAGAATCGCATCGCTAGGAAGGAATTTCACATGGCCTCTATCACCAACCTCGGCTCGACCACCGGCTTGCCCCTCGAAAAGATCCTGACCGATCTCCAGGCGGCCGAGGACAAGAAGCTCAGCCTGTACACGAATCGCCAAGCCAGTTACGAGGCCCGTGTAAGCGCCTTTGGCCAGATTCAAAGCGCGGTTGAAGCCCTGCAGAAAGCAGCAGCGGCATTGGGTAAGTCGTCCACGCTGGACGCCGTAAAACCCAATGTGATCGGCGACGGCCTGACGGCGACCATCGGCGAAAATGGTGCCACGATGGGTGAGTACACCATCAAGGTAAAGACTTTGGCGGCAGCTCAAACCCTGCAATCTGGCAAGGTCGCCGACCGCACCGCCTCCAACGGCGCCACTGGCTCATTCGAAATTCAGCTGACCAATGGCGATAAGCACACCGTCAATCTGACGGACGACACCTCCCTGAACGGTATCGCCAAAGCTATCAACAGTGATGACAAAGCCGGCGTTCGGGCGACCATCATCACCAACGAGAGCGGCAGCTATCTGATGCTCAGCGCCAAAGACACGGGCGTGCAAGCATCGGTAAGCTCCATCACGGTGACGGGCGACCAGAAACTGCAGGACATCCTGAGCTACAACTCAGGCACCGGCGCTCAGCTGACACAGCAAACCCAGGCAGCTGATGCGGAAGTCGAAATCAACGGCATCGTGGTCAAGAGCGGCAGCAATAATATTTCCGACGCAATCGACGGCGTCACGCTAAACCTCACGGCCACGACGCCGGCAGACAAGACGGTGACCCTGAAGCTGCAAAGCGACACCAGTGTCGCCAGCAAGGCAGTCCAGGATTTCGTCAGCGCGTACAACTCGCTGCAAAGCACGATCTCCAAACTGACTGCGTTTGACGTTACCGCACAAACGAATCAGGCGCTGACGGGCGACAGCACGACACGCAGCATACAGTCGTCAATGTCGAGCGCCCTACAGGTCATAACAGGTGAAGGCTCGCTGCGTTCGATTGCCGACCTTGGCATCTCCATGGATCCCAAAACCGGCGTCCTGAAGCTCGATCAAACCGCACTCGATAAGGCTTTGACGACCAACCCGGCCGACGTCAAGCGCATCATGACTTCGTCCGATGGACTCGCCGCGAAGTTTGACGCCGCCGCCAAGGGCATCCTCGGCAGCAATGGCTCCATCAAGATCAGCCAGGATGGCCTGAACGAATCGATCAAGGACGTGAAGGAGCAACTGGTCCGCGCAAAGGCGTCGAGCGTAGCATCCATGGCAGCCATGCGTGCCCAGTTCGTCGCGCTCGACAAGTTCGTTTCGCAGCAGACTGTTACCGCCAACTACCTGACCCAGCAATTCGCGGCCATGAGCAAGTCCAAGTAATTTATAGAAGATGTATTGATGACTTACGCCGCCCGACGCCCAACCGGATCCCATTCCGTACGCTCCTACACCGATATCGGTCTGGAGACCCAAATCCTGGGAGCCAGCCCTGAGCGACTGATTTCGCTGCTGTACATGGGAGCCCGGGCAGCGATCGGGCAGGCACGCCTGCACTTGCAGGAGGGCAGAACCACGGACCGAGGAGCTGCCATCTCGAAAGCCATCAGAATCGTCGACGAAGGCCTGAAAACCGGACTGAATATGGAGGCGGGCGGCGAAATCGCCGCAAATCTCGCTCTTCTATACGACTACATCGTCCGCACGCTGTTGATGGCTAACCTTAAAGCAGACGCGGAAGCGCTCGAAACGGCAGACCGCCTCTTGGCCGATCTGGCCGAGGCCTGGCAAACATCCATTGATCGCCCTGCCGGGGGCGTGCAGCCTTGACGGCATCGCATAAGCCCCAGCCAGCCATCGAACGCCCGAGATTTCCATGACGTCCACGACCCAGTACACCTCCCCCATCCTGGAACACTACCAGGAGATCGCTCTCATCACGGGAGAAATGCTAGTGGCGGCGCAAGCCGGCGACTGGGACGGCGCCATGGTCCATGGACAGCAATATTGCGAACTGGTGGAACGACTGCGCCAGACCGAACATTCGGCGCCACTGGACGAAGCCGGCCGCGCCATGAAATACGACCTGCTCGTGCGCATCCTGGAAAACGACGCGCTCACCCGGGATCTGGCGCTGCCGCAGCTGGCCCGTCTGGGCGACCTTCTGGGACGCATGAAGCGCCAGCAGACCCTGCTGTCCGCCTACGGTTACCAGCAGGCGCCTGAAGAATGAGCGTAGGTCCCGCCGCACTCGGCAACGTCCTGGTGCAGCGGCTGGACGCCGTGCTGGGCACGACGATGTCCGCCGCCAGCGCCAACCAGGTATCCGGCGCCCGCCCCGACGCGGTCAGCCAGCCCGGCAGCCTGGAAAAGCCCGGCGCCTCGGATGGATCAACACGCGACTCGCGGCAGGGCATACAGCCCGGCGGCGCCCGCGGCGACCGTCCGAATACTGTCGTCGACCCCAAAATCGCCGCAGCGCTGGCGCTGGCCGCCCGCGGCCTGGTGACCAGCAGCGACACCACCGCCTCGGCCCCGACCACGCTGGGCACGACGGCGCGTACGATTCTTGCCTTGCTCGCCCAATTCCCAGAGGCCGCACCTGCGGTCCAGGGCCGTGCCCCCTTATGGACCGCGCATGCGCAGCCGGGCCAATCCGGCGGTGGCGCTAGCGCCGGCCCCATGCCGGCAGCGCAAGCAGGCCAACAAACGGCACAGGCCACTGCGCAAGCATCCCAGCCATTGCCTGGCCAAACGCCGGCGCCGGCCCTTCCCCAGCAAGCCGGCGCGCTCGCGGCTTCGGCCGCGGCGGCGCTTGACGGCGACACTCCGGCAACCGGTGCAACACAGGACCGGCCGGCCGGACCGGGCGTCAATCCCAGCGCCGCCAAAGGACCCGACGCTGCCGCGCATGTCGCCCTGGCGGCTGGCGGACCTTCGGCGCGCGCGCTGGGACAGGCTCTGCGTCAGGCGCTCCAAGGCAGCGGCCTGTTTTACGAGTCCCATCTGACGGACATGGTCTTCGGCCGCGCCAACCCCGAGCAATTGCGCAACGAGCCGCAGGCGGTGCTCGGCAAGAATCCGCCCGCGCAGGAGGCCGCGCCTTCGCGGCCGCGGGCGGGCGCAGCCCCCAGCGGCCGCACAGGCGTCGACGCCACACCCGGCGGCGCAGGCTCCGCCAGCTCGCCCGCCTCCGGCACGCCTGCTCCCGGCACGCCCATCACCGGCATACACCAGGACCTGACCGTACTCGTCCGCCAGCAACTGGACGTGCTGGCCAACCAGGCGCTGACCTGGCAAGGCGAAGCCTGGCCCGGCGCGCCCATGGAATGGGAAGTCGAGCGCGACCCCTACGGCGGCGACCCGGACTCGGCGGTTTCCACCTGGGCCACGCGCCTGAAGCTGGACCTGCCCCGACTGGGCCTGGTCGATGCCCGACTGAACCTGGCCGGCGATCAGATCGTCCTGCAACTCGTCGCGCCGCACAGCGCGGCCGAGATCAATGACTCCTCGGACGCGCTGCGTTCGCGCCTGCTGGCAGCCGGCCTGACCTTGAGCAATCTGTCGGTGAGCGTGGTCGAACCGCGCCTCGACATTCCCGCCGATATCTGATGAGCCGCCTCACCCTCCATCCGGAATCGGACCCGAACGCCGGCCGCAACGCGGCGGTCGCCATTTCCTACGAAGAAAAGGACGGCGCTCCGCGCGTCGTCGCCAAGGGCTACGGCCAGCTCGCGGACACCATCGTCCGCGCCGCGCAGGAAAACGGCCTCTACGTCCACGAGTCGCGCGAACTGGTCGGCCTGCTGATGCAGGTGGACCTGGACGCACATATTCCTCCCCAACTCTATGTAGCGGTGGCAGAATTGCTGGCCTGGCTTTACCGCCTGGAATCGCGCGAGTTCCCCGAACCCGCCCCACCCGCCTGACCCTATTACCTGAGGAAGACCAAAGTGTTGGATGCCAGCGACCCGGAGTTCCTGCTGACCCGGCCTGACGAGATGCGTTCGGCCCTGTTCGAACTCACCCACCCCGACAGCCACATCCTGGTACGCGACGCCGCGGACCGGGAGATGGCCGTGCTGATCCTCGGCGTGGACAAGCAGGCCGGCGAATTCTTCTGGAGGCCGCGCGATTACGCCGGCGCGGACTTCGAGCAGTCCGACTCCATGGGCTTGCTGAGCGGCACCACCTTCCACTTCCATGCCACCGCCTATGGCGGCGTGCAGATCCGCTTTCGCGTGCAGCGGCCCCAGATCATTCATTTCGACGACGGCAGCGCCGCGCTGGTATCGCCGTTCCCGGAACGCCTGGCCCGCATCCAGCGCCGCAAGATGTTCCGCGCGTCCCTGATCGCGGCCGCCAACGTATGCCGCGCCAGTTGGCAAGCCACGCCCAACGACAAGCCCTACGCGTTCACGATACGCGACATCTCGGTCGACGGCGTAGGCCTGCGCGCAGGACTCGCGGTCTCCGCCCTGCCGGAACGCGGCACCGTGCTGGAAAATGTGCAACTGGATTTTGGCGACCAGGGCAAGCTCAACGCTAGCCTGGAAGTGCGCAATGTATACCCGGTTTCCGGGCAGCCCATGGTCTCATCCGCCGATTCGGACGAACCGGCGGCAAGGCATGTTTCGCTGACTGGCGAACCGCCCGTCAGCCACCTGGGAGCCGTCTTCCTGAATCTGGATGCGCGCCAGGAAAACTGGCTGCAGCAGGTAGTCTGGCGCCTGGAAAGAGGCGCCCAGCGCAATTGATACCTGGTTTGGCGGAGCCATGCGCGGCAAGCGCCCCGCCCCTGATGCCTGCTGCGCTTGCGGCGTACGCGCAAGCGCTGTTCCCGCGACGGGACTCAGACCGCCATCGAGGAAATTTCCTTGTAGGCCGCAACCAGCTTGTTGCGCACCTGCACCGCCGTCTGGAAGCCGATGCTGGCCTTCTGCATGTCGATCATGACGTCGTTGAGGGAAATATCGGGCGCTCCCAGCTCGAACGCCTTGGCCTGGGCCGTGGCGGCATTCTGGGCGGAAGTGACGCGACGGATGGAGCGTTGCAGCTCCGCGGCAAAGCCGTCCGGCTGACCGACCATTTCACCCGCGCTGAGATTACCGGTCTCCGCCTTGCTCACTACCGCGCGCATCTGCTGAAGCATGCTTTCGATGCCGGACAAGCCTGATACAGCCATTACCTGATTCCTTGCTGGTTGGGATTACACCAATTGTGCGCACAGCGTAACGCCAACTCCGCCGGTTCATAGCCGACAAGAACCGCCAAAAAACCCGACATTTCCACGAATGCGGCCGCTTGCCGTCAGGGCGGCCGCGGCTTTGTCCGCCTTGTCGGGGACATAGGAGATAAGTAACGCCAAAAACCGGCCGTTTTCAACGATTGGGATGGACGTCTCAGGGGCAATAATCCACGCTCTCCCCAGACCAGAAGCACGTTGCATGTGTAATCTGCCCTACCCAGACATGAAGTCCCAATTCCAGCTCCGCGTGGCCAGCGGGGGCCGCCAATGAACCAGCAGGCCACCCTGAGTTCGTCGCTGCTGACGAAGTTCCCCGTGCTGGAGAAGGTGCGCGCGCTGCCCAAGCCTGTCCTGCTGGGCGCGGCGGCGGCTCTCGTCGCGGTCATCGTCGCCGTGGCGATGTGGAGCAGCGAGCCCAAGTACAAGGTGCTCTTCTCGAACCTGGACGACCGCGATGGCGGCGCCATCGTGGCGGCGCTCGGCACGATGAACGTGCCCTACCGCTACAACGAAACCGGCACCGCCGTGCTGGTTCCGGCCGACCGCGTGTACGACGCCCGTCTGCAACTGGCGTCCCAGGGGCTGCCGCGCGGCGGCTCCGTCGGTTTCGAACTGATGGACAACGCCCGCTTCGGCGCCAGCCAGTTCACGGAACAGATCAACTACCAGCGCGGCCTGGAAGGCGAGCTGGCGCGTTCGATCGAAGCCATGCACACCGTGCAGCACGCCCGCGTGCACCTGGCCATGCCGCGCCAGTCGCTGTTCGTGCGCGAACGCCAGGCGCCCACCGCCTCGGTGCTGCTGAACATGCATCCGGGGCGCAGCCTGAGCGACGCCCAGGTCTCCGCGATTTCCTGGCTGGTGGCCTCGAGCGTTCCCGAACTCACCGCCGAAAACGTATCCATCGTGGACCAGAACGGCCGCCTGCTGTCGGCGCCGATGGGCGAAGGCCGCGGCATGGACGCCGACCAGATGCGTTTCGTGCGCGAAATGGAACAGCGCACGGTCGAACGCATCCTCACCATCCTCAATCCGCTGGTCGGCCCGGGCAATGTGCACGCCCAGGCCAGCGCCGACGTCGACTTCGCCCGCCGCGAAGAAACCTCCGAGGTCTACCGCCCTAACCAGGAGCCCGGCCAGGCCGCCGTGCGCAGCCAGCAAACCAGCGACTCGACCCAGCGCGGCATCAATCCCGCGCAAGGCGTGCCTGGCGCGCTGTCGAACCAGGCGCCGGCCAATCCGCAGGCTCCCATCGCCAACCCGCCGCAACCCCAGCCGCCCCGCCCCGGCCAGCCGCAGCAACCGGCCAATGCCCAGCAGCAGACCGGCACGCAGGCGGTCACCGGCAACCTCAATGAACGCCGCGACGCCACCACCAACTACGAAGTGGACCGCACGATCAGCCACATCAAGCAGCCGGTGGGCAACCTCAAGCGCCTGTCGGTCGCCGTGGTCGTCAACTACATGCGCGACAAGGACGGCGAACTGCAGCCCCTGCCGCCTGAAGAACTGAACAAGCTGACCAACCTCGTGCGCGAAGCCATGGGCTACTCCGAGACCCGCGGCGATTCGCTCAACCTGGTCAACAGCCAATTCAACGACGGCCCGCCGCCGGTGCCGATGTGGCGCGATCCGGAAATGATCTCGCTGTTCAAGACGATCCTGGCCTGGCTGGTCGGTGGCGTGCTGGCGCTGTGGCTGTATCGCCTGCTGCGCCGCACGGTGGGCGACTACCTCTACCCGCCGGTCGATCCGGAACAGGCTGAAGCCGAACGCGTCGAAGCCGCACGCGAGGCCCAGGACGCGGCCCGCGCCAAGGAAGTGGACCGCTACCAAGACAACCTGGAACGCGCCCGCACGATGGCCACCAAGGATCCGCGCGCCGTCGCCATGGTTCTGCGCACCTGGATGAACAAAGATGAAAAATGATTCCACCCCGCTGGACGGCATGACGCGCAGCGCCGTGCTGATGATGTCGCTGGGCGAAGATGCAGCAGCCGAGGTCTTCAAGTACCTCGGCGCTCGTGAAGTCCAGCAGGTCGGCGCCGCCATGGCCAGCCTCAAACAGGTCACGCGCAGCGACGTTGCGGTGGTGCTGGAAGAGTTCCGCCAGGAGGCCGACCAGTTCATGGCTGTAACGCTGGGTTCGGACGACTACATCCGCACCGTGCTGACCAAGGCCCTGGGCAGCGACCGCGCGGCCGGCCTGATCGAAGACATCCTCGAAGCCGGCGAAGGCGGCAGCGGCATCGATGCGCTGAACTGGCTCGATCCGAACACCGTCGCAGAACTGATCGGCGACGAACACCCGCAGATCATCGCGACCATCCTGGTGCATCTGGAGCGCGACCGCGCCGCCGGCGTGCTGGCGCTCCTGACGGACCGTCTGCGCAACGACGTGATGCTGCGCATCGCCACTTTCGGCGGCGTGCAGCCAGCAGCGCTGTCCGAGCTCACGGAAGTCCTGAATTCGGTCCTGGCCGGCCAGGGCGCAAAGCGCAGCAAGATGGGCGGCGTGCGCACCGCGGCCGAGATCCTCAACATGATGAACTCGACCCAGGAAGAAACCGTGGTCGCCAGCCTGCGCGAGCGCGACAACGACCTGGCGCAGAAGATCATCGACGAGATGTTCGTCTTCGACAACCTGCTCGACGTCGAGGATCGCGCCATCCAGCTCATCCTCAAGGAAATCGACAACGACACGCTCATGGTTGCGCTCAAGGGCGCCCCGGAAGAGCTGCGCGCCAAGTTCCTGCGCAACATGTCCAGCCGCGCCGCCGAAATGCTGCGCGAAGACCTGGACGCGCAAGGTCCGATCCGCATGTCCAAGGTCGAGACCGAGCAGAAGAAGATCTTGCAGATCGCGCGCCGCCTGGCCGAGAGCGGCCAGATCGTCCTGGGCAACCAGGGAGACGACACCTATGTCTGAGGTCGACAGCGGCGCCACGGCGCTCATCTCGCGCAGCGCCGCCTGGCGGCGTTGGCAGATGCTGTCGTTCGACGAGCCCGCGGTCGTCGAAGCCGAGCCGGAACCCGAACCCGACCCCGGGCCGGATCCCGAAGTGGTGATGGCCCAGCTGCGCGCCCAGGCGCTTGCCGAAGGCCGCGAGGAAGGCCACGCGCTGGGCCACGCCGCCGGCCTCGAAGTCGGCCAACAGGCTGGCTATGAGGCCGGGCTCGCCGCCGGCCGCGAACAAGGCTACGCAGAAGGCCTCGTCCAGGCCCGCGAACAGGGCGCCGCGGAAGCGCAGCGCCTGCATGCGCTGGTAGAGGCTTGCGCCGCGTCCCTAGGCTCGCTCGAAGAAAAAATGGGCCAAGGCCTGCTGACCCTGGCTCTCGACATCGCCCAGCAGGTCGTGCGCACCACGCTCGCCGACCAGCCGGAAACCGTTGTCAACGCGGTGCGCGAAGTGCTGCACATCAATCCCACCGCCGGCGGCCAGATGCGCCTGTGGGCCAACCCCGACGACATCGAACTGATCCGCCTGCATCTGGCGGACGAGCTCAAGGAAGGCCACTGGCGCGTTCTGGCCGATGAGTCCATCTCGCGCGGCGGCTGCCGCGCCGAAACGCCCTTCGGCGACATCGACGCCACCTTGCAGACGCGCTGGCGCCGGGTCGCGGCCTCGCTGGGCCGCAACGTCTCCTGGGAGGAGCCGGTGTGAGCGCCAATCCGGCTCCCGCCCTGCCCGGCCAGCCGGCCGCGCCCGCTACCGCGGTGCCGGTCATCGACCGCTGGCAGACTCAGCTACAGATCGGCTCGATCCGCGCGGCCTCGACCGACCCGTGGCTCGTGAGCGGTAAGATCACGCGCGCCACCGGCCTGGTGCTGCACGCCACCGGCCTGCGTCTGCCCGTCGGGGCGGCCGCCCGCATCGAAATCGCCCGCGGCCACGACCACTGGGCCGATGCAGAAGTCGTAGGTTTCGACGGCCACACCCTCTATCTGATGCCGCAGGCGGATATTTCCGGCTTGCCGCCCGGCGCGCGCGTCGTGCCTGGCGAGCCTCCCGTGCAACGCCAGATCCCGCTGCCGCGCAAGGCCGAACTGAACGGCAACGCCAAGCCGCAGCTGGGCCGCCACCTGCCGGTCGGCAACGCCCTGCTGGGCCGGGTACTGGACGGCGCCGGCCGGCCGCTGGACGGACTGGGTCCGCTCAACGGCGCCGAACTCGCCCCCCTGTCCGCCCAGCCGATCAACCCGCTGTCGCGCGCACCCATCGATACGGTGCTCGACACCGGCGTGCGCGCCATCAACGGCCTGCTCACCGTGGGCCGGGGGCAGCGCATGGGCCTGTTCGCCGGTTCCGGCGTCGGCAAGAGCGTGTTGCTCGGCATGATGGCCCGCTACACCAAGGCCGACGTGATCGTCGTCGGGCTGATCGGCGAACGCGGCCGCGAAGTCAAGGAATTCATCGAGCACAACCTCGGCCCCGAAGGCCTGGCGCGCTCGGTCGTGGTGGCTGCGCCGGCCGACGTGTCGGCGCTGTTGCGCCTGCAAGGCGCCGCCTACGCCACGCGCCTGGCCGAACACTTCCGCGATCAGGGCCTGGACGTGCTCCTGATCATGGATTCGCTGACCCGCTACGCCATGGCGCAGCGCGAAATCGCGCTGGCCATCGGCGAGCCGCCTGCCACCAAGGGCTATCCGCCCTCGGTCTTCGCCAAGCTGCCGACGCTGGTCGAACGCGCGGGCATGGGCGCGCCCGGACCGTCCGGCAAAGCCGGCTCGATCACTGCGTTCTACACCGTGCTGGCCGAAGGCGACGACCAACAGGATCCGATCGCGGATTCGGCCCGCGCCATCCTGGACGGCCACGTCGTGCTGTCACGCCACCTGGCCGAAGCCGGCCACTACCCGGCCATCGACATCGAAGCGTCTATCTCGCGCGCCATGACCTCGCTGATCACGCCCGAGCAGTTCGCCGTGGTGCGACGCTTCAAGCAAAGCCTGTCGCGCTACCAGCGCAACCGCGATCTGATCGCGGTGGGCGCCTACGCCGCCGGCAATGACCCGCAGCTGGACGACGCCATCGCCCGCTATCCGCGCCTGGAAGCCTTCCTGCAGCAAGACATAGGCGAAAACGTCGGTTATGAAGCCGCCGTCAACCAACTGCAGGCCAGTTTCGAATTGAGGAACGCTTATGCCTAGCCAATTGCCTTTGGACATGCTGATCAACCTGGCCAAAGAGAGCACGGACGAAGCCGCCCGCCTGCTCGGCAGGCTCAGCGCCGAACGCACCAACGCCGAACGCCAGCTATCCATGCTGCACGACTACCGCCAGGACTACCTGGAACGGCTGCAACAGGCGATGACCAGCGGAATGTCGGCCAGCGACTGCCATAACTATCAGCGCTTCATCAGCACGCTGGACGACGCCATCAGCCAGCAACAAGGCGTGTTGCGCCAGGCGGACGACAACCTCGCCAAGGGCCGGCTTTACTGGCAACAGGAAAAACGCAAGCTCAACTCCTACGACGCCCTGGCGCAGCGCGAACTGCGCGCCCAGGCCGTCGTGGAATCCCGCCGCGAACAGCGCGCCAACGATGAATACTCCGCCCGCCTGGTCCAACGCCAGACCGGCATGCATTAAGCAATACCTCACAGGAAGCCCCAGATGAACGCTCCCCTGCCCCTGCCCTCTATCGCGCCCGCCGCGCCCTCGTCGATCGCCGACGCGCTCGGCGCCAAGAGCGCGCCTGTAAACAAGAAGGGCCCCAGCTTCTCCGACGTGCTGGCCCAGCAGCGTCCCGCGCAACAACGCCCCAGCCAGGCCGCCGATTCGCGGCCCGCGAACAACGGCGCCAAGATGTCCGCTGATGGCAAGACTTCCAGCGACCCGGCCGCCCGAGCCGAAGGCGCCGCCGCCGGCGCCATCGACGAGGCGGTGCAAACCGCCGCGCAGGCCGAGGCAGGCGCGCTGGCCGTCGCGGCCGCGCAACCCGCGGTCATTCTCCCGCAGCAAGCCCTGGAAATCGCGGCCCAGGCCGCAGAACAAGTGCAGCTCGCACGCGGCAACGCCGCCGCTGCCGCCGCAGCGATGAGCAGCGGCGCCGCCGTTCTGACCGCCGCGCTGAATGCCGCCGACGCCGCGCCCGCAACGCAGGCGCAGGCCGCTGCCATCGCCGCCTCTGGCGCTGTTGGCCTGACCGCTCCGCAAGCAGAGGCTGCCGCCGCGCTTGCCGCCCGCGAGGCCGAAATCGCCGTGCCGGTCGTCACCGCGGCAGCCAAGCCCGGCACTGACGCGGTGGCAGTCGCGCAAGCGCCGGTCCGCACCCCGGCCGCTGCCGCGCCCGTCAAGGCCGAAACGCCGCGACTCGCCGCGGAAGTCGCGCTGCCCCGTCCCGCGCGCGATGCGCGCCCGGCTGCGGGCCACGCCGCCATGCCTGAACAGACCGACGAAACGCCGGCCCTGGCCAGCGCCCAACAGCAATTCCAGGCGCCGCAACATGGCGCCTCGGCCCAGGACCACCTGGCCCAGGCGCTTGCCGCAGCCGCGCAGCGTCCTGCCGCCGCTCCGGTTGCAAATCCGGCAGCTGTCGCCGCACCCGTCGTACCGGTGGTGCTTCAAGTCGCCACTCCCGTGGGCGGCACCCATTGGGGCACAGAGCTCGGCCAACAGGTCGTCATGATGAGCCACAGCGCACGCCAGGGCATGCAAACTGCCGAACTGCGCCTCGATCCGCCCGATCTGGGTCCGCTGCGCGTCAGCCTGAACCTGACGGACGGCGTAGCCAGCGCTTCGTTCGTGTCGGCCCACGCCTCGGTCCGCCAGGCGATCGAAACCGCGATCCCGCAACTGCAGCAGGCGCTGGCCCAGGCCGGCATCTCGCTCGGCCAGACCAGCGTGGGTGAACAAGCCGCCCAACAGGAGTTCGCGCAGCAAGGCGGCAACGGCTCGCAGCGCCATGCCGGCGGCAGCCAGACTGGCGCCGAGGCCGCGGCTGAAGCCCCCGTTGCGGTGGCAAGCCCGCGCAACGCCAACGCGCTGGTGGACACCTTCGCCTGACAAAGCAACGCATCGCCTCTGGCCACGGCTGCGGGCGGTGCAGCAATAGCTTGAGATACGCGGCTTTCGCCCTGTTTTTCGCCTCCAAGCGGAAGCGGCATTTGGGGCAGAATGCTTTCATCCACTAAGAACCCGTTTTCATCAGCGGCAAAACACGCATCGACACCGAGATGGCGACTTCCAAACCTTCACCCATGCCTGCGCGCGGCGCGCCTTCTTCCCGCTCCGGCGGCATGGGCCGTATTCTTCGCCCCTTGCTGGCAATCCTGGTCCTGCTCATCGTTGCCGCGGCCAGCGCCGGCGCGACCTGGTTCATCACCCAACGGATGCAGCCGCAGAACAGCGCAACCGTGCAGCTCGGCGTCGGTCAGGTGCCCGCCGGACAGCCTGGCCAACCCGGCCAGCCGGGTCAGCCGGAACAAGGCCCGCAAGCCACCCCGACCACCTTTGTCGCGCCGCCGGCCAACCCGGTCGCCGTGCCCGCTCCGATCTTCGTGCCGATCGAACCCTTTACCGTCACGCTGCAAAATCCGGATACGGAACGCATCATGCATGTGGGCCTGACGCTGCGCGTCAGCGACGAGCAGACCCGTACGCGCCTCGAAAAGTACATGCCTGAAGTGCGCAGCCGCATCCTGATGGTGCTGTCGTCGCAATCGCCCACCGGCGTGCAGACTCAGCAAGGCAAGACCGACATGGCCAACGCGATCAAGCAGGCCGTGAATCGCCCCTTCTCGCCCCTGCCGGACGGCCAGTATGTCACCGACGTACTGTACACGGCGTTCGTGGTGCAATAAGCATGGCCTACGAGGCATTTCTTTCGCAGGACGAGGTTGATGCGCTGTTGGCGGGCGTCACCGGCGAAAGCGACAGCAAAACTACCGCCGCGGACCCGAACGCCGGCGCCCGCGCTTACGACCTGAGTTCGCCCGAGCGCGTCGTGCGCCGCCGCATGCAGACGCTGGAGCTCATCAACGAGCGTTTCGCCCGGCAGATGCGCCACGTGCTGCTGAACTTCATGCGCCGCAGCGCCGACATTACCGTGGGTTCGATCAAGATCCAGAAGTACGCGGATTTCGAACGCAACCTGCCCGTGCCGAGCAATCTGAACATGATTCAGATGAAGCCCCTGCGCGGCACGGCCCTCTTCACCTATGACCCGAACCTGGTGTTCCTGGTCATCGACAGCCTGTTCGGCGGCGATGGCCGCTACCACACACGCGTCGAAGGCCGGGACTTCACCACGACCGAACAGCGCATCATCCGGCGCCTGCTCAACCTGACCCTGGAAAGCTACGGCAAGTCCTGGGATCCCGTCTACCCGATCGAATTCGAGTACGTGCGCTCAGAGATGCACACCAAGTTCGCCAGCATCACCGGCAACAATGAAGTGGTGGTCGTCACCTCGTTCCACATCGAATTCGGCGCGACCGGCGGCGACCTGAACATCTGCCTGCCCTATTCCATGATCGAACCGGTGCGCGACCTGCTGACGCGCCCGCTGCAGGAAACCACACTCGAAGAAGTGGACCAGCGCTGGGCGCAGCAGCTCTCGCGCCAGGTGCGCAGCGCCGATATCGACGTGGTTGCGGAATTTGCCCGCATTCCCTCGTCGATCCGCGAACTGATGAGCCTGAAAGTCGGCGACGTCCTTCCCGTGACCGTACCCGAAACCATAGTCGCCAGCGTCGACGGCGTGCCGTTGATGGAATGCGGCTACGGCGTCTTCAATGGCCAGTACGCCTTGCGCGTACAGAACATGTTTACCCACGATACAGAATCCAACGAGGCCTCTGACCATGACTGACAAGAACGAGCCCGGTACCGGCTCGTCCCCGGCCGACGACTGGGCCGACGCGCTCGCCGAACAATCCCGCGCCAATCCGCCCACCCAGGCCGACGGCCTGAAGCCCCAGGACGACTGGGCCGCAGCCATGGCCGAGCAGACCAGTGCGGCGGCGCCCGCTGCCGCGCCGGCTCCCGCAGCGGCGGCGCCTGCCGCTCCTGCCGCAGCCGCCCAACCTGCCGCGCAATCCGTATTCAAACCCCTGGCCGGCGCCACCGGTGGCACGGGCGCGGATATCGACCTGATCATGGACGTACCCGTCCAGCTGACGGTCGAGCTGGGCCGCACCCGCCTGACCATCAAGAACCTGCTCCAGCTGGGCCAGGGTTCTGTGGTCGAGCTGGACGGCCTGGCAGGCGAGCCGATGGACATCTTCGTCAACGGCTACCTGATCGCCCAGGGCGAAGTCGTGGTCGTGGAAGACAAGTACGGTATCCGCCTGACCGACATCATCACGCCGTCCGAGCGGATCAACCGCTTGAACAACCGCCGCTGATCCTGGCGTCATGGACGATTCCACCCTCCTGCGCGTCTTTGCCGGCCTGATCCTGGTCGTGGCCGCCATCCTGGCCTCGGCCTGGCTGGCGCGCCGCGCCGGGCTGACACAGCGCGGCGGCGGCAGCCTGTTGCGGCAGGTCGCAAGCCTGCCCGTCGGTCCGCGCCAGAGCATCGTGGTGGTGGAAGTCGAGAACACCTGGCTGGTGGTGGGCGTCGGCCCGAACCAGCTCAATACCCTGCATACCCTGCCCGCCGGCCAACTGCCGGAGGCTTCGACCTTGCCCGCGGCCGCCTTCGCGGCCAAGCTGGGCCAGGCGCTCAAGCGCCGCTAGCGCTGCCGCGCCCTCCAAGCGACACCCATGAGTTTGCTCACCAGCACGACAACCGTCCGCGCCCGGCCCGGCGCGCTACACCTGCTCGGCGCCGCCGCCCTGCTAGGCCTGGCCCTGTTTCCCGCGGGTGTCGTCGCGCAGGCCACCTTGCCCGCGCTGACCGCAACGCCGGGTCCGAACGGTTCCGAAACCTATTCGCTCAGCATGCAGACCCTGCTGCTGATGACCTCGCTGTCGTTCCTGCCCGCCGCGCTGCTCATGATGACGGGCTTCACCCGCATCATCATCGTGCTGGGCCTGCTGCGCAGCGCCATGGGAACGGCCATGTCGCCGCCCAACCACGTGCTGATCGGCCTGGCGCTGTTCCTGACCTTCTATACGATGTCGCCGGTATTCGACAAGATATACACCGACGCCTACAAGCCGCTGTCCGAAGGCTCGATCCAGTTCGAGGCAGCCGTCGAGCGCGCCGCCGCGCCGCTGCGCACCTTCATGCTGCACCAGACGCGCGAGAACGATCTGTCGCTGTTCGCCAACCTGGCCAAGCAGCCCGCCCTGGAAGACCCTACTCAGGTGCCTCTGCGCATCCTGGTGCCGGCGTTCATCACCAGCGAACTCAAGACCGCCTTCCAGATCGGCTTCACCATCTTCATACCCTTCCTCATCATCGACCTGGTCGTCGCCAGCGTGCTGATGGCACTGGGCATGATGATGGTTCCTCCGGTGACGGTGGCCCTGCCCTTCAAGCTGATGCTTTTCGTGCTGGCCGACGGCTGGAACCTGCTCATGGGCTCCCTGGCCCAGAGCTTCTATCAATAACGCCTGGAGGAGAATCGCCATGACCGCCGAAACCGTCATGACCATGACCTACCAGGCTATGAAGATCGTGCTTGCGATGGCTGGGCCCTTGCTGCTCGTGACACTGGTGGTGGGCCTGGTCATCAGCATCTTCCAGGCCGCCACGCAGATCAACGAAATGACGTTGTCGTTCATTCCGAAGCTGTTGGCCATGTGCGGCGTGCTGGTGCTGCTCGGTCCCTGGCTTATCGGCGTCATGGTCGACTACATACGGCAGCTGATCGGCCAGATCCCCATGCTGGTGTCCTGAGCGGCGCCCGCCGCCGGACACCGGACCTTTCCCCATGATCGCCTTCACGCTCGAGCAGCTCAACGGCTGGATCGGCCAGTTTCTCTGGCCGTTCGTGCGCATTCTGGCGCTCGTGGGCACCGCCCCGCTGTTCTCGGAATCGCTGATTCCCATCAAGGTCAAGGTCGGGCTGTCCTTCGTCCTGGCCGTTGCGATCAGTCCGGCGCTTGACCCCGTGCCGCCCATAGCGCCCGGTTCGTTCGCCGGATTGTGGATGGTGATGCAGCAGGTGCTGATCGGCATCGCGCTGGGATTCACCATGCGCCTGGTGTTCGCCGCCGTGCAGACCGCCGGTGAATTCGTCGGCCTGCAGATGGGCCTGTCGTTCGCGTCGTTCTTCGACCCGAGCTCCGGCGCCAATACCGCGGTGCTGTCGCGCCTGTTCAACATCATTGCGATGCTGACATTCCTGGCATTGGACGGCCATCTACTGGTCCTGGCGGCACTGGTACGCTCCTTCGACACCTTGCCCGTTGCCATGATCCAGTTGCATCAGAACGGCTTTGGCGTGGTGGTGGAATGGGGCAAGACCATATTCGTATCGGGTCTGCTGCTGGCCCTGCCCCTGATCTGCGCGCTGCTGACCATCAACCTGGCCATGGGCATCCTGAACCGCGCGGCGCAGCAGCTATCCGTGTTCTCGATCGGATTTCCCGTGACGCTCATCATCGGCGTCACCATTCTGGCGGTCGTCCTGCCGCACGCCGGGCCCTTCCTGGAATCGCTGCTCGAATCCGGCCTCACCGCGATGAGCCGCGTCGCCGACGCCCTGGCGGGCAAGTAGGACTGGACTCATAGGGACCGCCGGGGCGGTGTGTGACACCGCCCCGCGCCCGATCACTGCTGCCCGGTAAGACGGAACACCCGGATCGTCTCGCGCAGCGCGCCGGATTGGTTGCCCAGTTGGACCACCGCGCCCCCCAGGTCCTGGACCAGCGCGGAGTTCTGCACCGTCATCACATCCATCTGCGACACCGCCGTATCCACCTGCTCGATGCCGCTGGACTGTTCCTGCGAGGCCTGCGAAATCTCGCCAATGATGTCGGTGACACGATGCACGGCGGCCACGATGTCCTGCATCGTCGCGCCCGCCTGCTCGGCCTGCAGGGAGCCTTCGGTCACGCGTTCCACCGAGTCTTCGATCAGGCCCTTGATCTCCTTGGCTGCCTGGGCGCTCTTCTGCGCCAGGCTGCGCACCTCGCCCGCCACCACCGCGAAGCCCTTGCCCGACTCTCCGGCGCGAGCCGCTTCCACGGCAGCGTTCAACGCCAGGATGTTGGTCTGGAATGCAATGCCTTCAATGATGCTGACGATGTCGGCAATTTTGCGGGAACTGTCCGAAATGCCGTGCATGGTGCTCACCACCTGCCCGACCGCCACACCGCCCTTGCGCGCCACTTCCATGCTGCTGGCGGCCAGCTGATTGGCCTGTCGCGCATTGTCCGCGTTCTGCCGCACCGTGGAGGTCAGCTGTTCCATGCTGGCCGCGGTCTGCTGCAAGGACGCCGCCTGGCCTTCGGTACGGCCCGCGAGTTCCTGGTTGCCGCGCGCGATATGCGCCGCGGCATGGGTCGTACCCTCGATGCCGCGATACACATCCTGCGCGATCCCGATCAGGCTCTTGCGCATCACATCGAGCGAAAATTTCAAGCTTCCGACTTCATCATCGGAATCCGCCACGATCTGCGTGGTCAGATTGCCTGCGGCGACCTGACGCGCCATATTGGCGGCATCCACCATCGGATCCAGCAGCGAGCGCGACAGGCGCCAACCCATGCCAAAGATGGCGAAAACGCCCAGCGCGATGGCCGCGCAGCCGACGCTCGCGCCCAAGGTGCCCAGTTCCGCCCAGTTGGCCCGCAGGCCGTAAATACCGGCGCCGGCCATGATTGCCGATGACAGCAGCGCGTGGCGCAGCATGCGGCTGCGGACATTACGCCGGAACGGAAATGCCAGCACGTCCACGCCGCGGCGCCAGCCTGCCCGCACGGGACGCCCGCGCAGGATGCGCACGCCCTTGGCCGTGCCCTCGCGAATGCGGGCATACAAATCCTCAGCCATTTCGATCTGTTCTTCGGAGGGGCGCACCCGCACCGAGGAATACGCCACGACCTCGCCGTTTTCGACGATGGGCGTCGCGTTGGCCAGCACCCAGTAGTAACCGCCGTCCTTGCGCCGGTTCTTCACCAGCCCCAGCCAGGACTCTCCGGCCTGCAGCGTTTCCCACAGATCTTCGTAGGCTTCGGCCGGCATGTCGGGATGACGCACGATATTGTGCGGCTTGCCGATGAGTTCTTCTCGGGAAAAACCGCTGACTTCGACAAAGGCCGGGTTCGCATAGACGATCCGGCCCTTGGTATCAGTACGCGAGATCAGGTATTGATCCTCGCGCAGCTTGGTTTCTACATTGTGGACAGGTAGGTTGACGCGCACAGCTTGTCTCCGGATACATCATGTCGAGCAGCGAATGAATATCGGCGAGCAAACCGGATCTGACGCCCCGCATAGACGTGTTCCCCCGCCAGGTTCGTCA
This sequence comes from Achromobacter sp. PD1, assembly GCF_048541815.1. Classification (NCBI taxonomy): domain Bacteria; kingdom Pseudomonadati; phylum Pseudomonadota; class Betaproteobacteria; order Burkholderiales; family Alcaligenaceae; genus Achromobacter; species Achromobacter sp. PD1. The sequence continues at coordinate 2,105,939 of NZ_CP183349.1, read as the reverse complement.
GGCTCCGGGACGGCATGGCCCCCGCGTTTTCGAACACTGTTCACCGCCCTTTTCAGGCGTTATTGTTGTTAACGACCAAATTTTCGAAAACTTAACGTGCGCATGAATTTTGCGCACACCAAGGCGTAAAGCACATGGACCGCGGCCGCGCATCAGCGCGGCCGCGGTCCTGTTGCAGACGTTAGAAGACGGGCATCAAGCCTGCGTCAGCGTCGGCGCGGCATAACCGCCCGACAACTGGTGCGCGGGGACCTCGATCACTTCACCCGTGTTGATCTTGAACACGGCCACCGCTTCGGCCAGGCGCTGCGCCTGCTCTTGCAGAGACCCCGCTGCCGCTGCAGCCTCTTCCACCAGCGCCGCGTTCTGCTGCGTCACCTCGTCCATCTGCGACACCGCGCGGTTCACCTGGTCGATGCCGCTGGACTGCTCTTCGGACGCCGCCGAGATTTCGCCCATGATGTCCGTCACGCGCTTCACCGACGCCACGATCTCCTGCATCGTTGCGCCCGCGCGCTCCACCTGCTGCGAGCCCGCGCCGACCTTGCTCACCGAATCCTCGATCAGGCCCTTGATTTCCTTGGCCGCCTGGGCGCTGCGCTGCGCCAGCGAGCGCACCTCGCCTGCCACCACGGCAAAACCCTTGCCCTGCTCGCCCGCGCGCGCCGCTTCCACAGCCGCGTTCAGCGCCAGGATGTTGGTCTGGAAGGCAATGCCGTCGATCACCGACACGATCTCGGAGATCTTGCGCGAGCTGGCCGAGATGCCTTGCATCGTGCTGACCACTTCCGACACAGCCGAACCGCCGCGCTCCGCCACGTCGGACGCGCTGGCCGCCAGCTGATTGGCCTGGCGCGCGTTGTCCGCGTTCTGCTTCACGGTCGACGCCAGCTCTTCCATCGAGGCCGCGGTTTCCTCCAGCGAAGCCGCCTGCTCTTCCGTACGGCTGGACAAGTCCGTGTTGCCGGCGGAAATCTCGCGCGAGCCCACCGTGATTTCGTCCACGCCGCTGCGTACCGCGGACACGGTACGAGTCAGGCTTTCCTGCATGCGCTTGAGTGCGGCGAACAACTGGCCGATCTCGTTGTGCGAACGCACTTCCACGCGGCTGGTCAAGTCTCCGGCAGCAATCTTGTCGAAGTGCTGGCCGGCTTCCACCAAGGGGCGCACCACCAGGCGACCAAATACCAGACGCGCCAGAATCATCAGCAACACCGCCAGACCGACGGCGACGCCCACCGCCACCATGGCGAGGTTGAAGTTGGCTTCCGCCTCGTTGATCGTCTCCTGCTGCTGGTCGCCGATGTACTTGCCGAACTCGCTGAGCGCCTCGATGAAGGCTGCGCTACGCGGCGTGCCGTACTCGTTGTTCACCATGTAGAAGGTGGAATAGTCTTCGCTGCGCAGGGCTTCGACCATGGTATCCACGCCATCGTCGATGTACGAACGATAACGACGGACCAGGTTCATCGACAACTGACGGCCCGTATCGTCCTGCAGCATGTTCTTCTGGAAATCGGCGAAGCGGCTACGCACGCCGGTCAGCAGGTCCGTGGCGCCCTTCAAGGCCGCCGCGGCATCGCGGGCCGAGTTCTCGCCGCTGCCCCAACCGGATTCCTGCAGATGGCGCGCGGCGACCATCAGCGCAACGCGCGCGCGCAACATGTCGCTGTTGATCACTTCGACCTGCTTCGCACGCTCGGTCAAGGCATTGACTTCGCGGATCGACTCATAGTTGTTCTGCAGGAAATACGCGGCCAAACCGCCCACCGCCGCGATCAACACGGCGAAAAACGCCATGACCCACAGCAACATGGTGCCGACGCGGGCATCGCGCAACCGCAGCTTGCGCTTCACCTTGGGTGCGCGCGCGGCCTTCTTCTTGCCGACTTTTCCGGATTTCGTACCGGACTCGAGACTCGCTTCCATATTATTTCCCCATCCCTCAGGAACTACTCTGACCAAATGAAAAACCACCCGGTGGACATGCCTTGTTACACGAGGCACGAACTCCGGGCGACGTACATCGCGGCGCGCGCCGCGATGCTCCCCGCTGGACTACAGGGCGTTATTTGCCCTGAGGCTGCAAGCCGGCCGCTTCACCCGGACCCGGTATGTAGATGGTCTGCACCTCGGGGGCCGCAGCGGGCGGCGCCATATCCTGACGCAGGTCAGGCACAGGCGCGGGTCCCAGCAGCTTCTGGCGTTCCCAGGGTTCCAGCAAGATATTGGTGCTGTCGACGAGGCGCAGCAGCCGGCCATCCGGGCCGAACTGCAGCAGCGCTTCCTTGCGGCTGTACAAGCCGTCCGCGACGAAGGTGATTTTGAAGGCCCAGAGCGCGAGCAACGTACCGTCGGTCTGCTTATAGAGTTTGTCGGGCGGGGCGGTCAGCGCACGAGAGGCCTCTTCCAGCGTCGTTTGCCCAGGGGTCAAGGTCGACAGCTTGTCCGGGTCGAAATTGTGCCCGGTCGCCGCGCAGCCAACCAGAAAGACCGCCAACACGGCCGTTGCCAGAAGATGTATATAGCCTCGCATACCCTACCCATTTACCGGCAAGGCCGGTGTCAGAAAGATTCCCAATCGTCATCCGCAGGCGCCGATCGGCGGCTTGGCGTCGTCGCGGGCTTCGCCGCTGGCGCAGCGGCCGGACGCACAGTGGGACGGCGCAGCGGCCGTGCCGCAGTCGCCCCTTCGGCCGCAGCCGGCTTGGCCCGCGCGGAATGCGTCAAACGCACGGCCGGTACCGCCTTGGCCTCTGCCGCAGGCGCGTCCGCCTGCGCCGCCGGGGCGGAGGGAGCAACCGGGGCAGCCACGCGCGCCGCCGGGCGTCGCCCCGCCAACTGATGCGCGGGGACTTCGATCACTTCGCCCGCATTGATCTTGAACACGGCCACCGCTTCGGCCAGGCGTTCGGCCTGTTCCTGCAGCGAACCTGCGGCGGCAGCCGCCTCTTCCACCAGCGCCGCGTTCTGCTGCGTCACCTCGTCCATCTGCGACACCGCGCGGTTCACCTGGTCGATGCCGCTGGACTGTTCTTCCGACGCCGCCGAGATCTCGCCCATGATGTCCGTCACGCGCTTCACCGAAGCCACGATCTCCTGCATCGTTGCGCCCGCGCGTTCCACCTGCTGCGAGCCCGCGCCGACCTTGCTCACCGAATCCTCGATCAGGCCCTTGATTTCCTTGGCCGCCTGGGCGCTGCGCTGCGCCAGCGAGCGCACCTCGCCCGCCACCACGGCAAAACCCTTGCCCTGCTCGCCCGCACGCGCAGCCTCCACCGCGGCGTTCAGCGCCAGGATGTTGGTTTGGAACGCAATGCCATCGATCACCGAAACGATTTCAGAAATCTTGCGCGAGCTGGCAGAGATTTCCTGCATGGTATTGACCACTTCCGACACCGCCGAACCGCCACGCTCGGCCACGTCCGAGGCACTGGCGGCCAACTGGTTCGCCTGGCGTGCGTTGTCCGCGTTCTGCTTGACGGTCGAAGCCAACTGTTCCATCGAGGCGGCGGTTTCCTCCAGAGAAGCCGCCTGTTCCTCCGTGCGGCTGGAGAGATCCGTATTGCCCGCGGAAATCTCCCGCGAACCCACATTGATTTCATCCACTCCGCGACGCACCGACGCCACCGTGCGCGTCAGGCTTTCCTGCATGCGCTTGACCGCCGCCATCAGCATGCCGATCTCATTGGTGGAGGTCGCGTCCACGCGCACGGTGAGATCGCCGCCGGCGATCTTATCGAAACTGTCGCTGACAGCGCGCAAGGGACGCAGCACCACGCGGTTCATGAACAGGAAGGCTCCCATCCATACGGCCAAGATCAGCACGGCGAGCGCGACGTACACAATCGCCATCGTCGCCGCCTGCGAACGCGAAGACGACACCATCTCTTCGCTATAGGAGGTGATGTCCTTGGCAAATTCGGTCAGTTGCTTCGAGAATGCCCCACTCGCGGCGCCGGCCCTGGTGTTCTTCAGATCCAGGTAAGCCGCCGAATCGCCCTTGTCCAAGGCCGACATCATGGCCTGCAGCGCGTCGGCGAACCCGTTGAAGGACGAAATAAGATCGCCTTCGGCGCTCTTGCCAAGCGCCGTAGTCTTCGGGATGGCCTTGAAGGTTTCCATCTTCTTCTTGGCGTCGGCGACCAGCTGCTGCACCGTGCGCGTGTTCTCGCTGGCGCCGTTGGCGTCGCCCGTGGCCCGCTGCGCGGCGGCGATGTCGGCGCGTATGGTCGCGCGCAACATCTGCGTGTAAGCGTCCTTGATCAGATTCGCCTGCTGCACGCTCAAGGTGTCCAGCGCATTGATCGCCTCGGAGCTGGAACGCATGCTGTTCCAGCCCAGGACGATGGACACCAGCGCGGCCAGCGCCACGGCCAACTGGGCGAGCATCAAGCCCGTGCGCACCTTCAGATTGCTAAACATTTCCGTATATTCCGGTAGTCGTCCCGGCGGCATTCATGCCGCCAAGCCGTAAATAGGGGGTAGCTTTACTGCGTGTGCTGCGCTGACGGATCCCTCCGTCAGAAAGACTCCCAATCGTCGTCCGCCGCAGGCGCTGGGCGTCGGCTGGCGGCTGGCGCCGCAGGCGCGGCGTCCTTGGCACTCGTCGGCCGGCTGGCCGGCCGGCGTAGCGGACGAACGGTAGTGGCTGCTTCCGGCGCTGGCTTGGGTCGGGCGACCTGCGTCAGGCGGGGCGCAGGCGCCGCCTTCGGCGCAGGTTCCGCCGGCTGAGGCGCTTCTGCCTTGGCAGGTTCGGTGGACACCTTGCTTGCCGCTGCTGCCTGCGGCGCGGACGGAGCCGGCATGCGCGGCGCGGCGCGTTGCGACGCCAGTTGCTGCGCGGGGACTTCAATCACTTCGCCCGCATTGATCTTGAACACGGATACTGCTTCGGCCAGGCGCTGCGCCTGCTCTTGCAGAGACCCTGCAGCCGCTGCAGCCTCTTCCACCAGCGCCGCGTTCTGCTGCGTCACCTCGTCCATCTGCGACACCGCGCGGTTCACCTGGTCGATGCCGCTGGACTGCTCTTCGGACGCCGCCGAGATCTCGCCCATGATGTCCGTCACGCGCTTCACCGACGCCACGATCTCCTGCATCGTTGCGCCCGCGCGCTCCACCTGCTGCGAGCCCGCGCCGACCTTGCTCACCGAATCCTCGATCAAGCCCTTGATTTCCTTGGCCGCCTGGGCGCTGCGCTGCGCCAGCGAACGCACCTCGCCCGCCACCACGGCAAAGCCCTTGCCCTGCTCACCCGCGCGCGCCGCTTCCACAGCCGCGTTCAGCGCCAGGATGTTGGTCTGGAACGCGATGCCGTCGATCACCGATACGATCTCGGAGATCTTGCGCGAGCTGGCCGAGATGCCTTGCATCGTGCTGACCACTTCCGACACAGCCGAACCGCCGCGCTCCGCCACGTCGGACGCGCTGGCCGCCAGCTGATTGGCCTGGCGCGCGTTGTCCGCGTTCTGCTTCACGGTCGACGCCAGCTCTTCCATCGAAGCCGCGGTTTCCTCCAGCGAGGCCGCCTGCTGCTCGGTGCGGCTGGACAGGTCCGTGTTGCCGGCGGAAATCTCGCTCGAGCCCACGTTGATCTCGTCCACGCCACGGCGCACCAGCGCCACGGTGCGGGTCAGGCTTTCCTGCATACGCTTGATAGCGCCAAACAATTGGCCAATCTCGTTGGTGCTGCGCACGTCGATGCGACCGGTGAAATCGCCGCCCGAGATCTTTTCAAAATGGTCGCCCGCTTCCCGCAACGGGCGCAGCACGGTCCGGCTGATGAACAGCCAGCAGCCCAATGCCAAGGCCAGGGAGATCGCCAGCATGACTATCGTGACCGTGCGCGAAACGCCGTGGGACGCTTCGGCCTGCACCACGAGCTCATCGGTGCTGGAGTCGATATGCGCCAGCACGCCGCCGACGGCCTCTCTCAGAGCCGTGTTCGCCGCGCTCCCCGCGTCGTTCAGATCCAGGTAGTCCTGCACGGCCATGGTCGACAACGCGGCCGCCTGACGCCTGACCACGTCGCTGAATTGCTTGTAGGCGTCTTCCAGCTTTTGATTCAACGCCTCCGAGCCTTCCAGGCGGGGTGCCTTGCGGTATGCGTCCAGCGCCTGGGCGCCTTCCTGCATCAAACCTTCGGCGCGCTTGGCCTGCGAAGTCGCCTGTTCGGTCTTTCCTTGCTGCAGATCCATCAGCGACGTCGCCAACAGCAAGCGGCCGCGCAGGAACAGGATGTAGGCCCGGTTCAGCTGCGAGGCCTGCGTGGAATAGGCGTCGTTGACCCGCTCCAGCTTCTCATTGCTCGAGTTCAGCCCCATCCACGCCACGCCATTTGAGATGAACATGGCGCCCGTGAAGAGCAGCAACACCAGAACGAGACAGGTGCGGACTTTCAAGTTGACAAGCATGGAATATCCGAGCGTTAAGCAATGTGAAACGACTATTTCCTACTCTGCACGCACACACGGACGCCCCGGCCCCTGGCCAGTAGCGTCCGCAAAGGCGCAACCCTACGCACCCGATGGCGCGTTTTTGTACCTACCGCAGTACTACTTGCGGCTGAACAGACTTGATCCCTGAATGGTCATGAATGCTGCCGACGCCGCTTGCAGGGCGACCTGGCGCAACGCGAGCTGGCTGGCGCCTTGGTAGTAGTCCAGCTCTTCCAGATCCGAGAGAGATTTGGAATAGGACAGCCCCTTCTGCGTACCGGTGGCATCCAGCGCATCCAGTTCATTCATGCGAGCGCCGACCGAAGCTTGTACCGTCAGCACGTTGTCATAGGTATTTGCCAACTTCTTGTTGGCGGTAGCGAGTGCATTGTTCAACTTTGCCGTCGCCACCGGATCGCCGCTGCTGGGCGCATCCAGAGCAGCGATCACATCGTCCAGGGCTGCGAACACATCCATATCGGCGGCCTGAACGCTCTCGACATTGATCACGTCGCCTGCGTTGGGAGCACCCTTGATTGCCACCGACACGCCGCCAAAATCAATGGTCGCACCATCGGTATACCCGGTAGCAGGCAACCCCGCAGCCGGTACTGTGGAGCTAGATCCGTCGGGATTGGTCGTCGTAACCCGGTAACCGATAGCGCCCGTAGCCGCATCGGCCTCAAACTGCACGGCAAAACTCTTTCCGTTGTTGGCAGATCCGGGCACAACGGAAGGCGCGCCGAACTGGGCAGTCCCGGTATTGGCGCTTGCAGCCGATGCGACGAAAGCCTGCGAACCCGGATTGGCTCGGGCAAAAATGTCCTTGCCCAGGTCACTGGTGGACAGTTGCCGGCTTTGATCAACCTGAATGGTTCGTTCGCCGACCGAGCCGCTGTAAACAATCTGACCGGCAGCATTCTTCGCGTACGGCATGACGCTGCCATCATTACCGGAGAACAGGTACTGGCCATTGCCATCGGTGGTATTGGCCAAGCCCAGCATCGCTTCACGGGTACTCTTGAGTGCCGCGGAGAGAGTCTGGCGATCCGTATCGGACAGCACGCCACCCGCCTGGATGATGCGTGTTCTCGCTTCCTGCAGAGCGTTCGTGACGGCGGTCAAGGTGTTGTTCTCTTGACCCAGGTTCGTATTGGCCGTCTGGCGGTTCATGCCATACGTACTGTTCATGCTCTGCGTCTGTGCGACGCTGATGGCCTGCGCCGCCGCCAAGGGGTCATCGGCAGGGCTCAGATTCTTGCGTCCGCTACCGACCTGCTCAACCAGGCGGTTCATATCGGATTCCTGAGAGAGAACGCCCTTCAGGCCGTTCGAGTACATCATCGAGGTGCTCAGGCGCATGGTGAAGCTCCGAAATTTTCTTTATTTGTCACGATTCAACGATCCGATCAGCCGCGCAGACCCAGCAGCGTGTCGAACATGGTGCTGGCCACATCAATGATGCGAGCACTGGCTTGATACTGTTCCTGGTACAGCGACAGGCTGACGTATTCTTCGTTCAGGTTGACGCCCGAGACAGCCTGCTGCGCCGCAGTCTTCTGCGTGATCAGGTTTGCCTGCGCGGTCGCCGCGGACTTGAGTTGAGCGGTTTGCACCCCGACCGTATTCACCACCTGGCCGAACATGTCGTTCACGCTCATCGTGCCGTTACCCAGCACTTTGCTGTTCTGCAGTTGCGCCAGCTTCAACGCGTTCTTGCCATTGGCATCACCGCCCGCCGCATCGGCGGCCGCGATCTTGTAGGGATCGGAAATCAGTACGGTGATATCACGCGCCGCATCGCGCGTGGGCGCCAGCGACCATTTGTCGCCAGCCTGGGGCGGCTCGCTGATGGTCAGGGTCACACCCATCTCGCTGTCGAGATTCAGCGTGCCTGGCGTGCCGGTAGCCGGACCGTTGTAGACCTGCGAACCCTCGGGCATGCGCAGCACGCGGTAGTTCGTGCCATCAAAGGAAATCTCGTATTCCTTGGCGTTGATGTTGTTCACGTTCGTGAACTGACCCGAAAGCGACGCGTTGCTCTTGTTCTGCGCATTCGGCACGCCCTGCGGCGAACCGATGCCAAAGAAATCCGTGCCGGGATTGCCGTTCTGGTCCAGGCCCTGCTTGTGCTGCTCGTTGAAGGACAGCGCCAGGCCGACGGCCATCTGACCCAGCTGGCTTTGCATGACATCCAGCGAAGTCGCGCGGAATTGCAGCAAGCCGCCCAGCGACCCACCGGTCACTTCCGCATCACCCAGCTCCACGGCAACCGTCTTACCCGAGCCGGCCGGCAGCGTGTAGGCAATGGCGGTACGCCCCGTATCCTTGGAGGAAGCCACCGCTTGCAACGGATAGATGGTGTTGCCGGACAGCAGCGCTTGGCCGCCGTTGGCCAGCGTAATGTTGATCTTGTCGCCTTGCTCGTAGGTGGTGATACCTACCAGCTGATTCAGTTCCATGACGGCTTGGTCACGCTGATCCAGCAGATCATTGGGAGGACCGCCGCCGGCCTTGCCCGTAGCCAGCGAGATTTGCTGGTTCAGGTCGTCGATACGCGTCAGATAGCTGTTGACCTGCTCAACCGTCGTCGTGATCTGCGTATTCAGGCCGATGCGCTGATTCTGCATCTCGGTGTATGCCGAGCGGATCTGGGTAGCCAGGCTGTTGGCCTTGCCCAGCAAATCCTGGCGCGCAGCGGGGTCGGCAGGCTTGCTGGCTACCGCGTTCATGCTGGTGAAGAAATTTGTCAGGCCTGGCGCGATACCGACGGTGCGGTCGGCAAACAGGTTGTTGATTGCCGAGACCTGGTTGTATTGCGTCTGCAACTGGGCACCGCTGCCCTGAGCGCCGACCAGTTGCTTGTACAGGAAGCTGTCGTAGCTGCGCACGACCGTGTCGACCTGCACGCCGCGGCCGATATAGCCGTTGCTGGTCGCCTGGGCGCCTGCGGTCGAGACCATGACGCGCTGGCGGTTGTAACCAACCGTGGTGGCATTGTTGATATTGTGGCTGGTGGTGGCCAGCCCTGCCTGAGCGGCGTTCAGCCCGCCCAGCGCCAATTTATACATGTTCATGCTGACAATGCCCCGTATTTAACCGCTGATATGCCTGGATATCCAATTAACGGCAGGAGATGATCCGAATTTAGAGTCCTTCCAACATCTGGCGAGAAATTTCCACCTTGGATGCCGCGCCCCGCAACTGGCTCATCACGCCGATCAATTTTTGCGCGTACTGCGGATCCGTCGCATAGCCCGCGTCCTGGATCCGGCGGGCCGCCTCGATCTCGTTGCGCGCCTGCGTGACGCCCTCGTAGCGCGGGCTATTGCCGATCAGACGGGCGTAATCCGCGAACGATTCCTCATAGGACGCGTAGGCGCGGAAAGGTTGCGTCACCTTTTTAGCTACGCCGTCTTCGTATTCGGTGGTCAGCACATTGACGACCTGGCCCTTCCAGCTGGAACCCGCCTTGATGCCGAACAGGTTGTAGCTGGTGCTGCCGTCCTGGTGTTTAATCTCGCGCTTGCCCCAGCCCGACTCCAGCGCCGCCTGGCCCATGATGAGGCGGGCCGGCACGCCGCTTTGCTGGGAAGCGAGATTGGCGGCGCGCGACATTTTGGACACGAAAGCGACCACGTGGTCGGGCGCGCCTTCCGCGGCGGCCAGCGCCCGGTTCTGCGCGCTGTTGTTGCGCATCACATTCAACAGGGCCGAGACTTCGCGCGAGCCGGCCGAGCGGAAATCGAGATCCGAACCCTCTCCCAGGCGCTTGACGGCATCCGCGCCCAGCTCGCCAGGCTTGCCCTGCTGCATCTGCGCCAAGATGGCACCAGACAATCCGATGCCGGGCGACGCCAGATGCAAGGCCAGTTGCTCGTCCGCCATGGACTGCAGCATCTGCGTCTGCTGCGAGTCGAACAGCCCCTCCTTGGGCGTCGCCTCGCGCATGCGCTTGACCATCATCTGCAGGAACAGGGCCTCGAACTGCTTGGCGACCTGCTTCTGCTGCTCGGTCCCCTCAGGATCTTTCTTGACGTCGCGCTTCAAGTCCGACAGGCGGCCCATGTCGAAGACCGAATCCTGCCGGCTGGCGCCGCGCGCTGCATCATTGGTGTAAGCCATGGCCGTCAGATGATTTCCAGTTCGGCGCGCAAGGCGCCGGCGGTCTTCATGGCCTGCAGAATCGCCAGCAGGTCCTGCGGCGTGGCGCCCAAGGCGTTCAAGCCCTTGACTACGTCCGCCAGATTGGCGCTGGTGCTCACGCGCTGCAGGGAGCCGTTTTCCTGGCGCACCTCGATCTGGGTATTGGGCACCACTACCGTCTGCCCTTCCGTGAACGGCGTGTCAGGCTGAGACACCTGGTTCTGGCGATTGATGATGACCGACAGATTGCCGTGGGCCACGGCGGCCTCTTCGATCATGACGGTACGGTTCATGACGACCGAACCCGTGCGCGCATTGATGATGACCTTGGCCACGGTAGGTGCGCGCGTCACCTGCAAGTCTTCGAGCTGCGACAGGAAACGCGCCTGCGACACCTGGTCCATCGGCGTACGGACCTGCACCACGCGTCCGTCCAGGGCGGTGGCGGTGCCTTGGCCGAACTTGCGGTTCAACGCCATGGACACATTCTGCGCCGTGCCGAAATCGGTGTTGTTCAGTTCCACGTAAACGTAGCCGTCGCGCGAGAACGTGGTGGGCACGCCGCGCTCGACAATGGCGCCGGCACTGATGCGTCCACCGTTCAACTGGTTGATCTGCACGCTGGAACCGCCGGCGGAGGCGCCCGCACCGCCCACCAGGATATTGCCCTGGGCGATGGCGTAGACCTGGCTGTCGGCGCCTTTGAGCGGAGTCATCAGCAACGTGCCGCCGCGCAGGCTCTTGGCGTTACCCATGGACGACACCACCACGTCCAGCGTCTGCCCCGGGCGGGCGAAAGCCGGCAGCGTGGTCGTGACCATGACCGCGGCCACGTTCTTCAACTGCATATTGCTGCCGGGCGGAACGGTGATGCCCAGCTGCGACAGCATATTGGTCAGACTTTGCTGCGTGAACGGCGTCTGCCGCACTTGGTCACCGCTGCCGTCCAGGCCCACGACCAGGCCATAGCCGATCAGCTGGTTGCCCCGCACGCCCTGGATTGAAGCCAGATCCTTGAGCCGTTCGGCGTGTGCCGCGCCCGCGCCGGCCACCAGCCCGACCGAAATGCAGACGCGCGCCAACAAGGACACCAAGGCGGATATCGGATTCGGTTGTTTCATGTTCAGAACGGCGAAGCGATCAGGAAGAAGCGTTGCAGCCAGCCCATGGTCTGAACTTCGTCCATAACGCCTTTGCTGCGGTACTCGATGCGGGCGTCGGCCACCTGCGTGGACGACACGGTGTTGGTGCCGGTGATGGAGCGCGGATCGACCACGCCGGAGAAGCGCACGAATTCGCTGCCCCGGTTGATGGCGATCTGCTTTTCGCCCGCGACCTGCAGGTTGCCGTTGGACATCACCCCCACCACCGTGGTCGTGATGGTGCCGGTAAAGGCATTGTTCGCCGTGCTGTCGCCCTTGCCCTGCGACACATTGCCGCCCTTGGCGTCGGTGTTCAGGTTGGCGTTGGCCCAGCTATCCATGAAGGACGGCGCGGCGGCGATGCCCAGGGAGGCACTGCCGCTACGGTTAGTGTTGGTGGCGACGTTCTTGGAAGCGTTGGTCTTCTCGTTCAGGACGATAGTGACGATGTCGCCCACGTTGCGCGGCCGGCGATCCTCGAACAAGGGATAGTTGCCGTAGGTCGTCGGCTGATAGATCGAGCCCGTCGGCTGCGCCATGGGCGTGGGCGGCGGCGGCGGCGCCGCCGTCGTCGGCCCGGTCACGATGGGCTCGGGCGGGATCATGGCGCAACCGACCACCAGCATAGCCAGGGCCGCACTCGATACCAGGCGCAGGACAGACATGGACATCACAGTTGAGTCAGGCGAGCCAGCATTTCGTCCGAGGTCTTGACGGCCTTGCTGTTCATTTCGTACGCGCGCTGCGTGGTGATCATGTTGACCAGTTCTTCGGCGACGTTGACGTTGGAAGTTTCAACGTACTTCTGCATGATCGAACCGGCGCCATCCACGCCAGGCTGCAACAGGTTGGCGGGACCCGAAGCGTCGGTTTCCAGATACAGGTTTTCACCTACGCTCTGCAACCCGGTGGGGTTGATGAACGTGGCGATCTGCAGCTGGCCGATCTGTACGTTGATGCCAGCGGCGCCGGGCTGCGTAACCGAAACGATGCCGTCGTTGCCGATAGAGATCGACAGCGCATTGTCGGGGATGTTCATCGGCGGCTGGATCACGTAGCCGCTGACGGTCGTCAACTGGCCGTTCTGGTCGCGTTGCAGTGCACCGTCACGGGTGTAGGCTTGGGTGCCGTCAGGTAGTTCGACCTGCAGGAAACCGCGGCCGTTGATGGCGATGTCCATCTCGCTGCCGGTGTTGTTCAGGTTTCCGGCGGTGTGGATGCGCTCGGTCGCGGCGACGCGCGCACCGGTACCCAATTGCAGGCCCGACGGCAGCTGGGTGGCGTCGCCGACCTGGGCGCCGGGCTGACGCAGCGTCTGGTACATCAGGTCCTGGAACACGGCGCGGCCGCGCTTGAAGCCATTGGTCGAAACGTTGGCCAAGTTGTTCGAAATCACGTCCATGGAGGTCTGCTGACCTTCCAGGCCCGTCTTGGCGATCCACAGCGAACGCATCATGATGAAGTACTCCTGGTGTCGCGGCCCGGCCGCGCGCAAAAATTGTTTCTAGTTCAGTTGCCGTATCAGGCGCTTACCGACAGGATGCCGTTGGCGCGTTCGGCGTTGCGGTCCGACTGCTGGATCACCTGCATCTGCTGCTCGAAGCGGCGGGCGTTGGCGATCATGCCTACCATCGCCGCCATCGGATTGGTATTACTGCCTTCCAGCACGCCCGACAACAGCCGCAGGCTGGGGTCGGCGGGTACCGGAGGCGCAGGCTGGCCATTGACGGGCGCCATGCGAAATACGCCGTCGTCGCCGTGCACCAGCTGCTCGTTCTGCGGGTTGGCCAGTTTGATCCGGCCCAGGTTCAGGATGTTGTTCGGCGCGTCGCCAGCGCCGATGGCGGTAATGGTGCCGTCCGCCGTGATCGTCAGCGCAGCCTGGTCGGGCACGTCGATGGGACCGCCCTGGTCAGACAGCACGGGCTGGCCCAGCGAGGTCTGCAACAGGCCATTGATGCCGACCTGCAGGCTGCCGGCGCGAGTGTAGGCCTCGCCTTGCGGCGTCTGCACAACGATCCAGCCGCGCTCGCTGGACAGCGCCACGTCCAGATCCCGGCCCGTGGTCTGCATATTGCCCATCTGGAAGCTGTTGCGCGGCGTCGACGCCACCGTCGAAACACGCGTGGGCAGGCTCGTCCCATCCGTGACCGGCACGGAGCGGTACAGCGCGATCTGCTCGCGGAAACCCGCCGTGTTCACGTTGGCCATGTTGTTGGAAAGCGCGGCCTGATGCTCGGTGATGCGCGCCGCGCCATTCATGGCGGTGTAGATGATACGGTCCATTGCCTATTCCGTCGGTGTCGTCTCGTGCCTGCCGGGCTTACTTCAGGTTCATCAGGACTTGCATGATTTCGTCCTGGGTCTTGATGGTCTGCGAGTTGGCCTGGTAGGTGCGCTGGGCAATGATCATGTTGACCAGTTCCTTGCTCATGTCGACGTTGGACGACTCCGTGGCCTGGCCCACGACCTTGGAGAGGCCGTTGGTGCCGGGCTGGCCCAAGATGGGCTGGCCGGACGCGGAGGTTTCCGTCCAGGCGTTGTTGCCCACGGGCTGCAGACCCTGCAGGTTGGAGAAGTCGGCCAGCACGATGGTACCGACGACCTGGGTCTGGCCGTTGGTGTAGCTTGCCACCAGGCTGCCGTCGCCGCCGATGTTGATGCCGCTGAATTCACCGGATGCGTAGCCGTCCGGCTTGGCCACCAAGGTGTAGGCGCTGCCAAACTGCGTGGTGCCCGCGTAGTTCATTGCGATGTTGATGGGATCGGCCGGAGCAGCGCCTTCACCCGGGGTTGCAAACGACAGGTTCACCACTGGCGCGCTGGTCATCACACCCGCCTTGTTGAAGGTGAACTTCTGCGGATTGCCCCATACACCACCAGCTTCGGTCGTCGGCGCCATGGCTTTGCCATCTATCGTGTAATAGACGTCATAGTTGCTGATATCGGGACCGGTCGAAGGACGCTTCACGAAGTACTGCATGACCTGATGCGAGTTGCCCAGCGAATCGAACACCGTCATCGGCGATGCGTTCGTGTAGGTGCTGGACTGCTTCGGATCGAACGGCTTGCCGACCTCCACGGTGGGGGCCACGTATTCGCTGTAACCGGCCATGGTCTTGATATCGCCGGTGACTACTCCGCCAGTGATAGTGACACTATTGGCGCCGTTCGTGTATGTGCCGTCGGCCGGGGCAGCTCCGGCCCATACCAACGCTCCCGTCCCGTTCCTGGTAAACGTGTACGGCAAGCCATTGAGCGTGACAGTGCCATCGGAACCAGGATCCGTCGTCGTATTGGTTTCGTAGATAACCTTGGCATTGGCGTTCAGGTTGGCAACGGTAGTGCCTGCTGCGGTCGCCTTGGGCGCCACGTTGGCGGTGGGCAGCTGCAATTCCACCGGGTTGGCTCCAACCGAGCCCGGCGGATAGCCCGTCAGGCGATAGCCCTGAGCGTTCACGATGAAGTTGTTCTTGTCGACCAGGAATTCGCCGTTGCGGGTGTACATCACCGCGCCGCTCTGGTCGGTGACGCGGAACATGCCCTTGGCGCCGTCAATGGCGATGTCGTACTCGCCGCCGCCGCCATTCACCGTGCCCACGGTAAAGCGCTGGTTGATGGCCGCGACCTTCACGCCCAGGCCGACGCGCGAGCTGGCGTAGACGTCGGCGAACGAGGCGGTGGCGGACTTGAAGCCGACCGTGCCAGAGTTGGCGATGTTGTTGCCGATGACGTCCAGGTTCTGCGCTGCGGCGTTCAAGCCGCTCAATCCTTGTCCGAAACCCATGTTTGTTCTCGCTAATCTTTAACTAGGGGAAGCCGCCGCCCATGCGCCGGCACCGATACATTGCGCACGCTTCAGGCGCCGATCACCTTGCGCACGTCCAGCATGCTGGTCTGGCCATCCAGGCCCAGATCCAGCCTCAGGCCTTCAGTGGAGTACGCCACGCTCTTGACCTGGCCGTAGCTCAGGACTTCTGCGTTCACCTTCTTGCCATCGGCATCCGTGGCCAGAACGGACACGGTGTACGCACCCGGCTCCAGCGCAATGCCTTGATCGTTCTTGCCATCCCAGGACAGCGTGTACACGCCAGGCTTCTGGTCCTTCGTTTCGATCGTGCGCACGACCGCGCCGTTGGCGTCGGAGATACGGATCTGCACCTTCTGGGCATCGCCCTGCAGATCCAGACCGTAAGGCGTGACGACGCGGCCACCCGGATCCGTAGCATCCACGCCGGACTTGATCTTGGAGCCGGGAATCAGCACGCCCTTGCCTATCATGGCCACGGCATTCATCGACTGAGACACGTCGATCTGGCCGCTGATGGCGAGCATGGTGTTCTTCAGGTTGGTGATGCCTTCCACCGTGGAGATCTGCGCCAGCTGGGAGGTCAGCTCGGCGTTCTGCATCGGATTCAGGGGATCCTGGTTCTGCAGCTGCGTGACCAGCAGCTTCAGGAACTGGTCCTGCAAGCCTTGCGCCGTGCTGCTGCTATTGGCGCCCGTTTGAGCCAGGCCCAAACCGGTCTTGCTCGTCGATTGGTCGATAGTGGTCATGGATTAACTGGTTCCGGAAATTAGGACTGGCCGATGGTAAGGGTCTTCTGCATCAGCGCCTTGGCGGTGTTGAGCACCTCCACGTTTGCCTGGTAAGAGCGCGAGGCCGCGATCATGTTCACGGTTTCGGCCACCGGGTCAACGTTGGGCATGCTGACGTAGCCCTGAGCGTCGGCCATGGGGTGCTGCGGGTCATAGACCTGCTTCAAGGGAGACTGGTCTTCTACCACCCCAGCCACGCGCACGCCGCCTATTTCCTGGCCCAGCGCCTGGCCGGCCGGGGGATTCACCTGGAACACGACCTGGCGGGCGCGGTAGGGTTTGCCGTCGGGGCCAACCACGCTGTCGGCGTTGGCCATGTTGCTGGCCGCCACGTTCATGCGCTGCGATTGCGCGCTGAGCGCCGAACCGGCGATATCGAAAATGCTCAACAAGGACATTGCCTGCCGCTCCCTTTAAAGAATCATTCCTGAATTGCGGCCATCATGGTCCGGATACGGCCAGACAGCATCTGCATCGTGCTTTGGTAATGCAGGGTGTTATCGGCGAACTGCACGCGTTCGATGTCCATGTCCACCGTGTTGCCATCCATGCTCGGCTGGTACGGCAGGCGGTACAGGAGTTCCGTCGGACCTTGCGATACAGCCTTGGCCGGAATATGGCGAGCGGCAGTCAGCGTGAGCGCGGTGTCGGGCAGGCGTTTCGTGCCTTCCATGGCGTTGGCCATGGCCGTCTTGAAGTCGAAATCGCGCGCTTTGTAGTTGGGCGTATCGGCGTTGGCGATGTTCGACGACAGCACTTCCTGGCGTTGCGCGCGCAGTCCCAGGGACTGCTGGAAAAACCGGAAATCTTCATTAAGCCTGTCTAGCATCGGGGCGCCTTGGTGCGTTGCAATTCAGATAAAGCCAGGGATGCCGGACAGACCGTTATCCCATTGGATGACGGCATCATAGGGGCCGGTGGCTCAACACAATCAGCCAAATAACCCGCCATTTCTCATCCAATTCACGTATTGCCGAATGCCGCGGACTTCTACAATTCCTCCATCATGAAAATATCCGCCCCCCGACTCCGCGCGCGCGCAAGCTGCCTGGCAGCCCTGCTGTTGCCCCTGGCCGCCGCGCAGGGGCAGGAAACCGCCACCCAGGCGCCCGAGGCGATCGCTCTTGTCGCGCAAACCTATCTGCTGGATCAATTGGCCGGCCTTCCAGGGCAACCCTCGATAGCGATAGACCCGCCGCGCGCGGAACGCCTGGCGCCTTGCGACGCCATGTCCCCTTTTATGCCCTCGGGCATGAAACTGCGTTCGCGCATGACCGTCGGGGTGCGCTGCAACGCCCCCAAACCTTGGACGGCCTATGTTCAGGCGACGGTGAGCGTGCCGGGCCACTATTACGTCGCCGCACGCATGATTGCCGCAGGGCAGGCCCTGACGCCGGACGACCTCGCCCCACGGGACGGCGACCTGGTCGCCCTGCCCCCGGGCGCGATTACGGATCCGCAGACGGTGGTGGGCATGACGGCCGTGCACCGGATCAATGCCGGGCAAGCAGTACGGGGTTCCGGGTTGCGCAACGCACAATCGGTGGTGCGCGGCGCCAACGTCCGCATCAACGCGCGCGGCAACGGCTTCGTCGTCAGCAGCGAAGGCCAGGCGCTCGACAACGCGGCGCCCGGCGCAACCGTGCAGGTCCGCACCGCGGGCGGCCAGGTGGTCAGCGGCGTGGTGCGCAACGCCAGCCTGGTGGAAATACAACTGTAATTGTTGTTACATGTCGCATTGCACCAACACACCGCCCTCCCCTAAAGTTCCTTCCGGCCCTGCCGTTACTGAGGCATAAGTAGGCGAAACCGTCGCACAACCGACCCAGGACGCCCTGCGGAGAAAATCTTGAAGATCAATTCCACCACCAACCGCCCCCTATCGGCTGACGCCGTCGCGCCCCGCGCCGACTCGGCGGTTGCCCAGGCCTACGGCGCCGGCAGTGCCAGCGGCTCCAGCAGCTCGCAGGTGGCGCTGAGCTCGGCGTCGCGCAAACTGCTGGCGCTGCAGGACGGGTCCAATGACATCAACGTCGAACGCGTGGCCGCCATCCGCGCGGCAATCGCTTCGGGTCAGTTGAAGATCGACACCGGCCGCATCGCGGACAGCCTGATTGCCAGCGCCCGCGATTTGCTGAAGTAACCCCGAACCTCCCGAGCCGAACAGCATGACCATGAGCACCGTCGAATCCCTGCAATCCTGCATGCGCCAGGAAGATGCCCTGATCACCGAGTTCTCCGCCATTCTGGAAGAAGAGACCGAAGTGCTGGTGGGCTTGGGAAGCGTCGGCACGCTGCAGGAAATCACCGAGCGCAAGGGCGACGTCGCCCGCAAGCTCGTGGACCTGAGCCAGGTCCGGGACTCCCTGCTCGCGGAGATCGGCCTGCCCGCCGGGCATACCGGCACCGAACAGGCAGCCGTTCTGCATCCACAGCTGTCGGGCGTCTGGCAGGCTTTGCTGAGCAAATCGGCATCCGCCAACGAAATCAACTTGCGCAACGGCGCGCTCATCGACGTGCATCTGCGCTACACGCAGCAGTCACTGGACGCCCTGCGCGGCTTGGGTGCGGCGGGTGGTACTGTATCCACTTACGACGCCCGCGGCCGTGGTGCACGCAGCGGCCCCGGCCGCAAACCCATCGTAGCGGGCTGAACCGACGTAGGATAGGTAAAGCGCGCCGGTTCGCGCGCCGGAACCCACCTCGCTATCGCGCACAACCCCTCACGCACTTGCGCAAAACCACCCCAGCCACGGCCTTCGTTACCCCGCTGTCATCTCCAGCATCGCATACATCTTCAGCAAAGCCAGCGGCAACATGCGCCCGGACAGCTTGCGATCCGTTCCCATAATGCCCAACAAGGGTCCGCGCAGCACTTCCGCCGCCGACGTGTGCGCCAGCTGCCAGCATGCCGCGCCCATCTGACCGGCCATCAGCGATTGGCGCGCCAAGGCATGGGCGCCGTCCACCGCCGGCAAAGCCTGCCACGCATTAGCCATATAGCGGAACCCCGCCTTGGCCTCATCCTGCAGCACCAGCCAGCGCGCTACGGTGGCCGCATCCGCTTGGGACGCGGGCAGATTGGTCATGCCAAACAGCTGCCCGGCCACCTCGCCGCTGACCGTGTCGATCAGTCGGGCGCAGACCAGCCGGACGGGTTCGCCGCCGCTACGGCCAGGCAGGGTCACTTCCGTACCCGAAGCCCACAACGCCAGGGGCACGCGCTTGCTGCCCTGGACGCTGTGCAGCCCCGGCATATCGCCGGGCTGGCCGACGGGCAAATAGCCCACGCTCTTACCCACGGCATTCAGATTGGTCGGGCAGTCATCCTGGATGACGCGCTGGCCGCCGGCGCTGCGCGCAACCCAGGCGACGCCCTGCTCGCTCAAAGCCGGCCACAAGGCGGATGTGCCCGTTTCCAGCATCTGAACAACCGGGACGCGCTCCAGCTTCTCGGCCAGCCAGGTAACACGCCCCTGCAACGCCAGGGCCGCGTCTGGCTGTGCCGGCGCCGCAGGCGCAAATGAAGAGAGCAGCCCATGCGGCAAAACCAATTGCTGCGCGGGTGCCGCCAGAGCCGTGCCACGATCGCTCATCAACAGCGTGCCCAACACGGCTCCGCCAGGAAGACCCTCTCCCTTCATGGCGGCCTTGCCATGCATGGCAAGCAGGTGCCGTCCGCAGACCGCGGAAAATTCTCGGCGCACCATCGCCAAGGGTTCATCGCCCAGCGCAGCTACGCTCGCGCCCGAACTGTCGCCGACATAGCCGCGCCAGGACGCGCGAGCCTGCACGCAGGCCGGATCGCTTTCCAGCCAGGAAATGGCGTCGTCCAGGTTCTGGGCCGCCTCGATGGAACTCGCGCCACCTTGCGGACGCAGGATGGCGGAAGCCAGCAATTGCCGCTTGCGCGCCGGATCCGCGCTTTCGGGCTCCCGCGACGCGGACACCAGCGTCGCAAGGTCTGCCTCGCTGGGGGTGTACAGCGCGCGGGCGCGCTCGACCATCGAGAAAGCGCGGTCGATCAGCACGTCGGCGCGAGCCAGCTCCATGTGTTCAGGCACCTTTTGCCCGACCGACATGTAATGGATCGGCAAACGATGACGGATGGCCGTATCCAGCGCCGCGCCCAGGCGGGTAGCCTCGTCCAGCTTGGTAATGATGCAGCCCGCGACATCCTCGCCCACGCCATTGCGATACGCATGCGCCACTTCGTCCAGCGTGTCGCCCTGGCTGGCCGCGTTGAGCACCAGCAGCCGGCGCACCGGCTTGCCCGCATTGCACAGCATGGCCGCCTGCTCCGCCACCTGGCGGTCGCGCTGGCTGATGCCGGTGGTATCGATCAGCACGATCTTGCGGCTGCCCAACTCAGCCAGGATGCGGCGCAGCTCGCCCGCATCGCGCACCGAATGGGCGGGCACGCCCATCAGGCGTCCGTAAATCTGCAACTGTTCCAGCGCGCCGATCCGGAAATTGTCGGTGGTCAGCATCGCGACCTGCTCGCGGCCCTCGCGCGCCACGCAACGCGCGGCCAGCTTGGCCAGCGTGGTCGTCTTGCCCACCCCGGTCGGGCCGACCAGGGCGTATACGCCGCCGGCCAGGAACTCATCTTCGGAACGCAGCACCGGGAGGTGGGTCACCAGCTCGTTGCGGGCCCAGCTCAGCGCCGCTTCCGGCGTCATTCCTTCCGGGAGGCGCTCCACCAGGGTGCGCACCAGCTTGGTGCTGAACCCCGCGTCCAGCAGGCTGCGGAACAGCGCCGCGCCCGCGGGTTCCCGGCCCGGTCCTTGGCGGCCGCCCCAGAGCAGGCCGTCCATGCGGCTTTCCAGAGCGCCACGCAGTGCGCTGATGGCGTCCTGCAATCCCGCTGCGGCGTCAGCCGGCATCGCCGCAGGCGGCAAAACCGGCGGTTGGCGCAACGGCGCATCCGGCATGCGGGCCATCGTAGGCGCGGGTGCCGGTTGAGGGGCGGCCGGCGTGTAAGGCGCCGGTGCCGGTTGGGGCGTGGCTGGCGTATAAGCCGGAGGCGCCGGTTGGGGCGTGGCTGGCGTATAAGCCGCAGGCGCCGGAGCCGCGCTTGCAGGCACGCCCGAATAGGCAGCGGCAGCCGCCGGGGCCTGCCCCGCGGGCGCAACAGCATACGCGGATGATGCCGCAGGAGCGCCAGGCGCGGCAGCGGATGCGGCGGACTGATCAGCGGGGACCTGGCGCAACGGCGGCAGGGATGGCAATTCAACCCGCACGGGCGCCGCCGGCTGGGGCGCTATAGGAGCAACCTGGGGCGCTTCATCTTCAGGCTGTGTCGAAGATGCGTAAGCGGTCTGGTATGCGGCGATCGAACGCGACGGCGCCGCGTATCCGCCCTGGGGCATCACGGGCGCGGGCGCACGTCCTGCCTGCTCAGACGCATCGAAGCGCATGCCTGCCGGCGCGCCCGCAGGTGGCAGCGGCCGCGCTTCGAGCGGCCGGACGGGCGCAGCTTCCTGGCGCGGCGCGGGCTCGTGAGCGGCATCGTCAAAAGCGCCTTCGACGGTAGCCAGCACCTCGACGCCGCCATCGACGCTACGGTTCGACACGATCAGCGCGTCCGGTCCCAGCACCTGCCGGACCTGGCGCATCACATCGCGGCTGTTCGCCCCAAAAAATCGGCTTATCTTCATGCCCCATTACCTCCGCCGATCAGCGCGGTAACACGCACCATGCGCTCATCGGGTATTTCCGTATTCGACAACACGCCCAGCTGCGGCAGATGGTGCCGCAGGAAGCGCGACAAAGGCGCACGCAAGACCGGAGACACCAGCAACACCGGCGCATTGCCTTGCGATTCCTGGCGCTCGACCGCGGCCTGCGCTTCGCGCAACAACGTATCGGCCAACCCGG
Organism: Achromobacter sp. PD1; assembly: GCF_048541815.1. NCBI lineage: Bacteria > Pseudomonadati > Pseudomonadota > Betaproteobacteria > Burkholderiales > Alcaligenaceae > Achromobacter > Achromobacter sp. PD1. The sequence goes on along the minus strand of NZ_CP183349.1, from coordinate 2,083,735 downwards.
GTTCCAGGCCGCCGCTGGTCGTCATCGCCTGCGAAAGCACGCGCTCGAGTTTCACGTCCAGGCCGATTACCCGCAGCTCGCCCTCTCCCGGGAACCATTGCTGGGTAATGGCGCGGCCCAGCGAACGGCGCGTCAGCGCGATCAGTTCGTTGATGTCGGGCTGGCTGCCGGTGCCGGCGGCCAGCGCCGCCAGGCGCGGACCATGTTCGGACAAGGTATCGATGATGGTGCGCATGTCGCGGATCGGCACTTCTTCCGACAGCAGGCCCTGCAGCACCTTCTGCAGCGCCGTAAGCGACAGGGTCTTGGGCACCAGGTCCTCGACCAGCTTGGGCGCGTCGCGTCCAATGCGGTCCAGCAATTGCTGCACTTCCTGGCGGCCCAGCAGATTGGAACCGTGACGGTGCATCAGGTGATTCAGGTGCGTCGCGACCACGGTGCCGGCATCCACCACCGTATAGCCCGCCACCTGCGCCTGATCGCGCAGGCTGCCGTCGATCCACAGCGCCGGCAAGCCGAAGGCGGGATCGGTCGTGGGCGTGCCCTTGATCTGCACGGTCACGCCGCCCGGGTCGATGGCCAGCCACTGGCCCGGCATGGCGACGCCGTGGCCGACCTCCACGCCGGACAGCAGGATGCGGTAATCGTTGGGCTTGAGTTCCAGGTTGTCGCGGATATGCACGACCGGCGGCAAAAAGCCCACGTCCTGAGCGAATTTCTTGCGCAGGCTGCGGATCCGGTGCAGCAGCTCCCCGTTTTGGGCATGATCCACCAGCGGGATCAGGCGGTAGCCGACCTCGAGGCCCAGCTGGTCCACCATGGACACGTCGTCCCAACTGGCCTCGGCCGCCGCGGCCTGAGCCTGCGTAACGGCCTGTGGCGGCACCTCGGCCGCCGCGGCCGCCGCCGCAGTTTGCCGCTTGTACAGCATCCAACCGCCCCAGCCCAGCGCGCCGGCCAGGGTCAGGAACGCAACGTGCGGCATGTTGGGGATCAGGCCCATGATGCCGACGATGCCGGCCGTCAGGAACAGCACGCTGGGGTTGGAGAACAGCTGGCTGAGAATCTGCTGGCCGATGTCCTGGTCGGTCGATACGCGCGATACCACCACGCCCGCGGCGGTGGAGATCACCAGCGCCGGGATCTGCGCCACCAGGCCGTCGCCGATGGTCAGCAGCGTGTAGACGCGCGCCGAATCACCCATCGACATGTCATGCTGGGCCACGCCCACGATCAGGCCGCCGATGATGTTGATCGCCATGATCAGCAGGCCGGCGATGGCGTCGCCCCGCACGAACTTGCTGGCGCCGTCCATCGAGCCGAAGAAGTCGGATTCCTGAGAGACTTCCGCGCGGCGCTTGCGCGCCTCGTCTTCGCCGATCAGGCCGGCATTCAGGTCCGCATCGATCGCCATCTGCTTGCCCGGCATCGCGTCCAGGGTGAAGCGCGCGCCCACCTCGGCGATACGGCCCGCGCCCTTGGTGATGACGATGAAGTTGATGATGGTCAGGATCACGAAGACGATGATCCCCACGGCGAAGTTGCCGCCGACCAGGAAGTGGCCGAAGGCCTCAATGACCTTGCCTGCAGCGTCGGGCCCGGTATGGCCATGGAGCAGCACCACGCGGGTGGAGGCGACGTTCAACGACAGGCGCAGCAGCGTGGCGAACAGCAGCACGGCCGGGAATGCCGCAAAATCCAGCGGCTTGCGCGTGAACATGGCCACCAGCAGGATCATCACCGACAACGCGATGTTGAAGGTGAACAGCAGGTCGAGCAGGAACGTGGGCAGGGGCAAGACCATCATGCCCAGCACCATCACGATCAGGATCGGCCCTGCCAGCAGCCGCGCATGCGTGGCCCCGTTACTCTTCAACATGGTGAGCAAAGCGCTCATTCCTTAAGCTCCTTGTGCTGCGGTTTTGGCTTGCGGGTCCAGCTCGACCGGCACGGGCAACCGGGTCGGGGCCGTCGGTTCGGCGCCCCAACCGGCCCGCCAGGAGCGCAGCTGGAAGACCCACGCCAGCACTTCTGCCACCGCGGTGTAGAGTTCGGACGGAATTTCCTGCCCAATCTCCACGTGTTGATGCAATGCGCGCGCCAGGGGCGGCGCTTCCAATGTCGGGATGCGGTTCTCGGCGGCAAGCTCGCGGATCTTGGCCGCGATCAGGCCCGTACCCTTGGCCAGCACGCGCGGCGCGCCGCTCTTTTCCTCGTCGTACTTGAGAGCCACGGCGTAGTGCGTGGGGTTGGTCACCACCACGTCCGCCTTGGGCACTTCCGCCATCATGCGGCGGCGCGCCGCCTGGCGCTGCTGCTGCCGGATGCGCGCCTTCACGTGGGGGTCGCCTTCGCTTTCCTTGTGCTCCTGGCGCACGTCTTCCTTGGACATGCGCAGCTTCTTCAGGTGGCTCCAGATCTGCCACGGCACGTCCAGCATGACGATGACCATCAGCGAAGCCACGATGAAGGCGCAGCACATCGCCACCAGCGTCAGCGCCTTGATCAGCGCCGCCGACGGCGCCACGTGCATCAGGCTGAGCATGTCGTCGTGGTAGCGCCAGATGACCCAGACCGCCACCCCGCCGACCAGCGCGGCCTTGGCCAGCGCCTTGATCAGCTCCACCACCGTCTGCGACGAGAACATCCGCTTCACGCCCGCAATGGGGCTGAGCTTGGAGAAATTGAACTGCAGGGGCTTGCCCGAGATGACGATGCCGCCCAAAAGCACGCTGGACAGCACCGCGATGACAGCCAGCAGCCCGAAAATCGGCAGCAGCACCAGCAAGGCCTCGCCGAAACCTTCGACCGCGCGTTCGACCATCACGCCGGGATCGAGCACGATACGCTGATCAAACGCCAGGCCGTTTCGCAACACGCCGCTCAGGGTCTGGTAGAGCGAACTGCCGCCCACCCAGATGGCGCCCACGCCCGCCGCCAGCATCATGAACGTTCCCAATTCGCGGGAACGCGCAATCTGCCCCTCCTCGCGCGCCTTTTCCAGGCGCCTGGGAGAGGCGGCTTCGGTTTTTTCGAGGTCGCTTTCTTCGGCCATGCTCTGCGGTATTGTCGCGGCTCGCGGATTATGGAATGACGAGCTGCCCGCCGAGATTCTAGGAGGCCCAGGGGCTCGGCGATAAGCCAAGAAACGGGGGGAAAGCGGCGCTATTCCCGGATGCGTTTCAGGCAGCGCGTTCCAGGCCCGCCCTGAACGCGCCCGGCCCCGGGCGGGCCAGCGGCGTCAGCCGCCCGTGGCGACCACCAGCCGGTCTGCCTCGCCCTCTCCGGCCGCCGCTTGGAAGCGGCCGAAATCCAGGCCAATCCGCACCGCGCCCCAATGTTCCGACCCCAGATAGACCGGAATGGATATGTCATTGACGATTTCGCCCGTATCGCGGGAATAGGTCTGCAGCAGCATTCCGCCGGTATTGGTCGCCAGGCGCAAGCCCACCGGATCATCGAAGATGCGCTTGTTGCGCACCCGCAGGATGTCCTGCTTCGGATCGCCGGTAGGCGCCTGGGAAAAGCGGCGATTGTGGGCCGGCGCGTAACCCCGGCCGTCCACCAGGATCGTGTAGATCCCGCCCGGCACGCCATCCAGAACGCTATCCAGCAGCTGCGTCACCGTCTCGTCGATCTGCCGGTCGTAACTGGTGTGGTAGCGCGCGGGTTCGCTGCCGGGAATGCGCCGGTAGTGGCGGTCGAACACGTCCGCTCCGCGGCTCCTGGCGTCTTCCAGCAGGTTGACGGCGGCATCCCGGAAGGCTTCGAGAGCCTGGGACAGGCCGTCAAAAGCGGTATTGCCGGTGCGCATGTCGGCCAGCACCTCCTGCACGCTTTCCGTCTGGCGGCGGATGCGGTCGATCTCGCCGGACATATGGCCCACGCGTTTCAACACGTCGGCGCTCAGCGCGGCAATCCGCCCCACCTCTTCGCTCATGCCGTGGTTGGTCGAGTCCACCTCGCCGATGGCCTGAACGACGTCGCCGACCTGGCGGTTCATGCTGTCGAAGTCGCGCACGAAACGCTCAAAGCCTGAGCATGTCCGATCCAGCACTACGCCGGAAGCGTTGACGTCCTCGCGCAGCGTGCCGGTCTGATGCTGGGTCGTCTCCACCAGCTCCAACATCTCGGCGGTATGTCGGCCGATATCGCTGGTGGCCGAGTTCACGCGTTCGGCCAGCCGCCCGACCTCGCTGGCGACCACCGCGAACCCCCTTCCCGCGTCCCCTGCCCGGGCCGCCTCGACCCCGGCGTTCAGGGCCAGGAGCTGCGTCTGCAGGGCGATCTCCTTGATCAGCTTGCTGATGTCGCCGACCGATTGGGCGCGGTCCGTCAGTTGCCCGACCACCTCGGTGAATGAAGCCATCTCCCGCGTCATGCGCTCTACCCGCCCCTTGACGTCCGACAGTTCGGCCAGCGCCTGCTGCGCCGCGTGCAGATTCTGCCCCGACACCTCGGCAATCTCGCGCGCATGGGTGGATGTTGATGTCGACAAGGCGGCGATTTGCGCGCCGCTGGCCGCGAGCGCCTCAGCAGCCCGCGCCTGCTCCTGCGCCAGGATCGAGCAATGGCCCGCCTGGAACTGCGTGCGCGCGGCATTCAGCGCGATTTCTATGCTGGACTGGCGTACGGTCATGATGCGGCTGCGTATGCGCGTCATGAAACCGTACAGCGGCCAAACAGCCGGACTGATGGATAGCGTGCGTTCCGACAGTGTCGCGTCGCCGCGATTGAGCCGCCGCAACAACCGCCACATGCCGCCCAGGCGGAATACGGATCTGGCCATGATCAACCTCCTTGTGCCGGCCCGGATCGCCTTCTATGGGCATCCGTTGCCTGGCGCGCATTGCGCGCCATGATTCACGCTGCACAGCCCCTGATTATTGTTCTGGAGGGGAGTCTATCCATGAGGCGCTCTTTGCGCCCTTAGGGACTACCTTCATGCGGACTACCTTCATGCGCGGGCGGCACCACCAGGAAAACGCGCCGCCGGAGACCCTGTCCGGCGGCGCGGCTCCCGGCTAGAAGCCCAGGCTGGCCAGCAGGTCGTCGACCTGATCCTGGCTGGTCACCACGTCGGTCTTGCCTTGCGGACTGATCTGCGGCCCGTTGAGCAGGCTGTTCGCTTCGTCGCGGCGTTCTTGCGGGACGTTGTCCAGCAGCACCTGCAGCAGTTCGCGCTCGATCGCGCCCACCACGTCCATCATGCGCATGATGACCTGGCCCGTGAGGTCCTGGAAATCCTGCGCCATGATGATTTCCATCAGCTGGGATTGCGTCTGCTGCGCCTGTTTCGGCACATCTTGCAGGTAGGCGCGGGTGTCCTTCACCAGTTCGCGCGCCTCGGGCAGTTCCAGGGGTTGGTCGTACCACTGCTGCCAGCGCGCATCCAGCGCCTGCGCCGAACGCGACAGGCCGTCCTGGATGGGACCAGCCTGCTCGGTGGCGTTCAAGACGCGGTTGGCGGCCTGCTCCGTCATCTGCGCCACGTAGCGCAGACGATCGCGGGCGTCGGGAATGGCGTTGGCGGCGTCCTTGATGGCCTGATCCAGCCCCAGCTCGCGCATGCTGTCGCGCAGCATGCGCGTCAGCGACGCGATGCGATGGATCAGGTCGGGGGATTCGCCCGGGCTCTCATGTTCCGTCGTGCTCATGGCTCACCTCAACCGGCGATTTTCTCGAAGATCTTGTTGAGCTTCTCTTCCAGCGTCGCCGCCGTGAAAGGCTTGACCACATAACCGTTGGCGCCGGCCTGGGCCGCGGCAACGATGTTTTCCTTCTTGGCCTCGGCCGTCACCATCAGCACGGGCAGCGAGGCCAGCGCCGCGTCGGCGCGGATCTGCTTGAGCATCTCCAGGCCGTCGAGATTGGGCATGTTCCAGTCGGACACCACGAACTGGAAACCGCCGTTGCGCAGCTTTTCCAGGCCGATGGCGCCGTCTTCGGCTTCATCCACGTTCTCGAAACCCAGCTCCTTGAGCAGGTTGCGGATGATCCGCCGCATGGTGGGGAAGTCATCCACCACCAGAATCTTCAGGCCCTTGTCTACCATCTTCTACTCCAGAAAAAATTTAGCTTGGACCGATCGGGGAGCCTTGCGCGTCAGACGCGGTGCCCGCGATCGCCCAGGCGAGTCAGAATGCGTTCGCTTATCGCCGACAACGAAACCACTTCATCCGCGGCGCCCAAGGCGATCGCTTCGCGGGGCATGCCGAAGACGACGCAACTGGCCTCGTCCTGCGCAATCGTGTGGGCGCCCGCGCGGTGCATGGCCAACATGCCGGCAGCGCCGTCCTTGCCCATGCCGGTCAGGATGACGCCGATGGCGTTCTTGCCGGCGGCGACGGCGGCCGAATTGAACAGCACGTCCACCGACGGACGGTGGCGGTTGACGGGTTCGCTGGCTTCAAGTTCGATCACGTAGTTGGCGCCGCTGCGGCCCAAACGCATGTGCATGTCGCCGCCCGGCGCCAGATACACGTGTCCGGGCAGTACGCGGTCGCCATGCACGGCTTCGCGGACGGTCACGGCGCACAGGGCGTCCAGGCGCTGCGCGAAGGAACGCGTGAAACCCGCCGGCATGTGTTGCGTAATCAGGATGGCCGGGCTGTCGGGCGGCAGCGGCTGCAGAACCTCGCGGATCGCCTCCGTGCCCCCCGTGGACGCGCCGACGATCACCAGTTTTTCCGAGCTGGCCAGCGGGCGGCGCAACATGGGTGCGGGTGCGGCGGGCGCGGCATGCGCCGTGGGCGCGCGCAGCTTGGCGCGCGAGGCGGCGCGTATCTTGTCGGCGATGATCTCGGTGTATTCGAGCAGGCCGTCGCGGATGCCCAGCTTGGGTTTGGTGACAAAGTCGATCGCGCCCAGTTCCAAGGCCCGCAGCGTGATTTCGCCGCCGCGTTCGGTCAGCGACGACACCATCACCACCGGCATGGGACGCAGGCGCATCAGTTTTTCAAGGAAATCCAGCCCGTCCATGCGGGGCATTTCCACGTCCAGCGTCAGCACGTCGGGGTTGTGGCGCTTGATGAGTTCGCGCGCCACCAGTGGATCGGGCGCGGTTGCGACCACCTCCATGTCCGGCTGGCTGTTGATGATCTCGGTCATCAGGCCACGCACCAATGCCGAATCGTCCACACACAAAACGCTAATTTTCTTCATTTTTTGCTGCCTCGTCCCGCTCAGGACCTGCCCGCGCATTCATAGACGGTCTGCCCGCGCAGACGAAAATCCCGGCTGATGTAGGTGAAGTTTTCGGAATGGCCGGCAAACAGCAAGCCACCCGGCTTGAGCAGCGGCACAAACCGCTCCAGGATCCTGGCCTGGGTGGGTTTGTCGAAATAGATCATGACGTTGCGGCAGAAGATCACATCGAACTGCTCATTGATCTGCCAAGCCGGCGCCAAGAGATTCAGGGTCTCGTAGCGGACCATGTCAGCGATTTCCGGACGCACCCGCACCTGCCCTTCGTTGGCGCCGCGGCCCTTCAGGAAGAAACGCCGCAGACGCTCGCCGTCCATTTTGTCCACGCGCTCGGCCGGATAGACTCCAGCCCGCGCGCGGTTGAGCACATTAGTGTCGATATCGGTGGCCAGCACCGAACTTGCGCTGGCCCTGGGGCCCAGCGCTTCCACCAGCGTCATGGCGATCGAATACGGCTCTTCCCCGGTGGAGGCCGCACAGCACCACACCGACACCGGACCGCCACGCCGCTTGGCGAAGTCGGCCAGGATGGGAAAGTGATGGGCTTCGCGGAAGAAAGCGGTCAAGTTGGTCGTCAATGCGTTGACGAAATCTTCCCACTCGGCCGCATTCGGCTCATTTTCCAGCTGGTCCAGATAGCTGCCGAAATCCTGCATGCCCAGCGCACGCAGGCGCCGGGCCAAGCGGCTGTAGACCATTTCGCGCTTGTGCGTGCCCAACGAAATGCCCGCGTAGGCATGGATCATCTTGCGCACGCGCGAAAAGTCCGCATCGCGAAAATCGAATTGGCGTTCCACCGAAATGGACGGCGCCTGGGTTGCCGCTGTTGTAGCCACTGCTATCCTCAGTGCCCAAGCGCAAGCGCGTCAGGCGCCTGCAAACGTGTATCGTCGCCGGAAGAACGCGCCGACGACAGGCGCTGGGCCGGAACTTCGATGACCTCGCCCGCATTGATCTTGAACACGGATACCGCTTCGGCCAGGCGTTGTGCCTGTTCCTGCAGGGAACCCGCGGCAGCCGCCGCCTCTTCCACCAGCGCCGCGTTCTGCTGGGTCACCTCATCCATCTGCGACACGGCTCGATTGACCTGGTCGATGCCGCTGGACTGTTCTTCCGACGCCGCCGAGATCTCGCCCATGATGTCCGTCACACGCTTCACCGAAGCCACGATTTCCTGCATCGTCGAGCCAGCGCGCTCCACCTGCTGCGAACCCGCGCCGACCTTGGTCACGGAGTCCTCGATCAAACCCTTGATTTCCTTGGCTGCCTGGGCGCTACGTTGCGCCAGCGAGCGCACTTCGCCCGCCACTACTGCGAAACCCTTGCCTTGCTCACCGGCGCGCGCCGCTTCCACCGCCGCGTTCAGCGCCAGAATATTGGTCTGGAAGGCGATGCCGTCGATCACCGATACGATCTCGGAGATCTTGCGCGAGCTGGCCGAGATTTCCTGCATGGTGCTGACCACTTCCGACACCGCCGAACCGCCGCGCTCAGCCACGTCCGAGGCGCTGGCCGCCAGCTGGTTGGCCTGGCGCGCATTGTCTGCGTTCTGCTTGACGGTCGAGGCCAGCTCTTCCATCGAGGCCGCGGTTTCTTCCAGCGAGGCTGCCTGCTGCTCGGTGCGGCTGGACAGGTCCGTATTACCCGCCGCGATCTCGTGCGAGCCGACGTTGATCTCATCCACCCCGCGGCGCACCGACGCCACGGTGCGCGTCAGGCTTTCCTGCATGCGCTTCAACGCGGCGAACAACTGGCCGATTTCGTTGGTATTGCGCACGTCCACGCGGGCGGTGAGGTCGCCACCGGCGATGCGGTCGAAATGATGACCGGCTTCCTTCAACGGCAGCAGCACGCGGCGGCGCAGGAACACGTAGGTGGCAAACACCAGCAACGCGGCGATCACGCCGCCAGCCGCTACCGCCATCAGGACGAACTGGTAACGCACCTGCGCCACCTCGTGGGCATCCAGCGTCTTGCTGGCGCGCCAGAAGTCAAAGCCTTCGATGGCTCGCGCGTAGCGTCCCTCGAGCGCGTCCTGTACCGTCTGGACCTGCTTCTGGTAGGCGGGCATGTCCGCCTTTTCCAGGGCGGCCACCAGCGGCGCCAGTCCTTGCCGGACCAGCGCGTCATAGGATTCGTCGATTTCCTTCAGGGCGTCGGCCGCTTCGGCCGGCCGGGCCAGGCTCTTGTAATACTCGTACTCGGCCTGCCCCTTGTTCATGGAGGCCTTGGCGCGCTCCAACAAGCCGGCCGCCTCGGATGACAGGCCCTGGGTCAGCAAGGTCGGCTGCCCCACGCTCTTCACGATGTCAGCATAGTTGGCCGCGGCCGCGCGGCCCAGGCCGGTCATGGAGTCCTTGTAGCTGGAAACCACACGGCCGACCGCGTCATCCAGCTCTTGCGATTGCTTGATCTGCGCCAGAGTGCCATTGCTGATGCGCAGGGACAGCACGCCCAGCGCGGCCCCTATCACCAACATGAATGAGAAAAACGCCAGCACCCACAACAGGCTGCTGCGTATCGTCATGTTTGCGAAGAACTTGCGCATCACAAGAACCACTCCCAGATTGAAGTCGTTAAAGGAAAGCGCCACATTGGGTTCAATATGGCGCTTCTACCTCCCAAGCAGGCCGTTCCGATCAGGACGCGGCCTTCTCCACCAGCGCCATTTCGTCGCTGGTCATCATTTTTTCAATATCCACCAGGATCAGCATGCGCTCGTCCACCGTGCCCAGACCCGTCAGGTACTCGGTGGACAGGGTTGCGCCAAACTCCGGCGCCGGGCGGATCTGTCCCAAATTGAGCATCAACACATCAGACACGCCATCCACCACGATGCCGACGACGCGGCGATCGAGGTTGAGAATGATGACCACGGTCTGTTCGTTGTACTCGACGCGCCCCAGGTTGAACTTGATGCGCAGGTCGACGATAGGCACGATGATGCCGCGCAGATTTGTCACGCCCTTGATGAACGGCGGCACATTCGCGATGCGCGTGACCGAATCGGCGTCGTAGCCGCGGATCTCCTGCACCTTCAGGATGTCGATGCCGTACTCTTCGTCGCCCAGCGTGAAGACCAGGAACTCGCTGCCGACATCTTCCTTGCGTCGGGCTTGCGTTTGCGGGTTAGCTGCCATGAGGTTTATTTCTCCGTCAATTCAGAATGGCTTCGGGCTGCGACCAACGCTCGCGGTTGGCGCGCGCAAGCGCAAATACGTCGACAATCAAGGCCACGCTGCCATCGCCCAGGATGGTGGCGGCGGAAATGCCCGGCACCTTGCGGTAATTCGATTCCAGATTCTTCACCACGACCTGGTGCTGGCCGATCAGGTGATCCACCAGCAGCGCAAAACGGCGGTCTTCGGCCTGCATGATGACCGCGATGGCCTGCGTGGGATCGGTCTGGGCGTCACCGACCGAAAACACCCGGTGCATCTCAACCAGCGGCAGGTACTCGCCGCGCACGTGCATCACACGCTCATTGCCCGCCACCGAGTAGATCTGGTCATTGGTGGGCTGCAGCGATTCGGTTACGTGATTCAGCGGCAGGATGAAGGTCTCCTCGCCGACGCGCACCGACATGCCGTCCAGAATGGCCAGCGTCAGCGGCAGGACGATGCGCGTCGTGGTGCCGTTGCCCGGCTCGCACGACAGCTGCACGTGGCCGCCCATGTCCTGGATGTTCCGGCGCACCACGTCCATGCCCACGCCGCGGCCGGAGATATCCGTCACCTTTTCGGCGGTGGAGAAGCCCGGCGCGAAGATCAGTTGCCAGATTTCGTCGTCCGGCGAATTCTCGTTGACCGGCAGGCCCTGGGCGATTGCCTTTTTCAGAATTTTGTCGCGGTTCAGCCCGCCGCCGTCGTCGCTGACTTCAATGACGATGTTGCCGCCGTTATGCTGGGCGGACAGCACCAGTTGCCCGACGGGGTCCTTGCCAGCGGCAACGCGCTTTTCGGGCGTCTCGATGCCATGGTCCAGGCTGTTGCGCACCAGGTGCGTCAGCGGATCGATGATGCGTTCGATCAGGCTCTTGTCCAATTCCGTCGCGCGGCCGTGGGTCTGCAGTTCGATCTGCTTGCCCATCTTGCTGGCGATGTCGCGCACCAGGCGCGGGAAGCGGCTGAACACGTAGTCCATCGGCATCATCCGGATGGACATGACCGCTTCCTGCAGGTCGCGGGCATTGCGCTCAAGCTGTTCCATGCCATTGAGCAGGCGGTCGTGCAGCACCGGATCCAGGGTGGAAGCGGTCTGCGCCAGCATGGCTTGGGTGATGACGAGTTCGCCCACCAGGTTGATGACCTGGTCGACCTTCTCGACGCCGACGCGGATCGAGGTGGATTCCTTGTCCGCGTGCGCCGGAGCCGCCGCGGCAGGCCGCGCCACGCGGGCGGATTGTGTGATGGCCTCGGCGGCCGCGGCCGACTCGGCCACGGCGGGCGCTTCGGCTACCGTAGGCGCAGGGGCTGGCGCAGGCGTCGCGGCCGCAACCGGCGCTGCAGCCTGCGTCACGCCCGCCGGAGCGGCTTCGCGGCTGATTTCCAGCTGGTCGCCGTCGACGATGAAGCAGCATACGGCCTCGATATCGTCCGGCGTGCAGGTGCTGTCCATCCATACGGTCAAGGTGCCGTCGGCGCGTTCGCTGGCCTTGACGTTGCCGAGATTGCCCATTTCCTCGAGCAGGGAGGCGGCGTCCTTGTCCGAAACCTTGGTGATCCGCACACGCAGAGGCAGGCTGCCCGCTTCCGCGGCCGGCGCTTGCGCTGCGGGCTCGGGGGCAGGCGCCGGGGCAACCACCGGTGCGGGGGCCGGAGCCGGCGCTGCCACGGCTGCAGGGGCCCCGGCCGGCGCGGCTGCCGCGGCGGGATCCTTATGCTCCAGCGCAAGCTGCCTCAGTACGGCGCAGATACGCTCAAACACGGCTTCATCGGGCTCTTCGGAGGCCCGATAGGCATCCAGTTGGCTTTTGAGCACGTCTTTTGTTTCCAAGAAAATATCGATCATGTCCGTGCGCAGCGCCATTTCGCCGCGACGGATCGCATCCAGGAGGTTTTCCAGCAAATGGGTCGTGCCCGCCAGCTGCGTGAAACAGCCGAACGTGGCCGCCCCGCCCTTGATCGAGTGGGCGGCGCGGAAGATCGCGTTGAGCTGTTCGATGTCGGGCGCGCCCACATCCAGCTCGAGCAGCAGTTGCTCCATTTGCGCGAGCAGCTCGTCCGCCTCGTCGAAAAAGGTCTCGTAAAACTGACTGAGGTCCAAACCAGAACTCATGACCCGTACGCCTTCAAAAATGAACTTGCTTACGCGCCGGCCTGCTCGTCGAGCAGTTCAGACGCCAATTCCACCAGCACATCAGGATCGACCGGCTTGGAGAGCCAGCCACAGACCCCCAGATCCCGGGCGGCCATCTTGCTGTCCACGTCGTCCTCGGTGGTCAACACCAGCACCGGCACGTCCAGGTACTCGTCTTCCTGGCGCAGTCCCTGGATCAGCTCCAGGCCGCCCATGACCGGCATGTTCCAGTCGCTGACCACCAGATCCACCGGGTGGCTCTTGGCCAATTCCAGCGCTTCCTGGCCATTGCCGGCCGTCAGGACTTTCCATCCCGCGCCCGTCAACGTCGCCTGGACGATCATCCGCATCGTCGCCGAATCGTCCGCCACAAGAATCGTTGCAGCCATTGCTATCGAACCCCTTCCGCGGGCGGGTTGCTCTCCGCCTCGCCTGGTTTGGTTGCCGTCGTGGCCTGGGCCGCGGCTTGCGCCGCTTCCACTGCCGTTCCTACCTCGCGGGCATCCTTGGCGCTGACGTCCGCAGCCGCGGCGTTCTCGCTTTCGATGCGCCGCTGGGTGCTCTGATTGAGCACCACAAGGCTGATACGTCTATTAACGGCCGCATACGGGTCATCTTTAACCAGACTCATGCTGGACGACAGCCCCTGGATGCGCAGGACCTTGCTTTCGTTCATGCCGCCCGCCACCAACTCCTGGCGCGACGCGTTGGCGCGGTCGGCCGACAGCTCCCAGTTGCTGTAGGCGCGCTCTCCGCGGGCGTACTGCGAGGCGTCGGTGTGACCGGAGATGCTGACCTTGTTGGGCAATTCGTTCAGGACCGGGCCCAGTTCCCTGAGGATGTCGCGCATGTAGGGCTGCACCTCCGCGCGGCCGGTGGCGAACATCGGACGGTTCTGGTTGTCGATGATCTGGATACGCAGGCCTTCGGTGGTCAGGTCGATCAGCAGTTGCGGCCTGAACGTTTTCAGCACCGGACTGGTCTCTATGACGTTTTCAATGCGCTTCTTCAGGTTTTCCAAGCGATGCTGTTCGCGACGCTCGGCGTCGCCCATGGGCTGGGCCTCCACGCGATTGCCCTGCGCGCGGCGCACATCGCCCTCGCTGCGCAAGGGGTCGCGACCGCCTCCCGGCACCGCGCTGGTTTCGGCCGAGCTGCTGGGCCCGCCGGTGATGGCGACGCGCAGCGGCATGCGGAAATACTCCGCAATGCCCTTGAGTTCTTCGCGCGGGACCACGCTGATCAGCCACATCACCAGAAAGAACGCCATCATCGCGGTGATGAAGTCGGCGTACGCGATCTTCCAGCTGCCCCCATGGTGCCCCCCGCCATGCCCCCCCTTCTTGCGGCGGATCACCACGCGGTGATTGTTTACCGTACTCATGGCCCGCTCCGTCAGGCCTTGCCGGTCGTGGCGGACTTGGCTTGCCGGACGTGCTCTTCCAGCTCACCGAAGGTCGGGCGCACAGCCGAGAACAGCACCTTGCGGCCGAATTCCACCGCCAACTGGGGCGGGTAGCCATTCATGCTGGCCAACAGCGTGGTCTTGATGCACTCCAGTACCTTGGTGGCCTCGTCGCTTCGGCGATCGATGCGCGATGCCAGAGGACCGACAAAGCCGTAAGCCAGCAGAATACCCAGGAACGTGCCCACCATGGCCTTGGAAATCAGGTCGCCCAGGATCGCCGGCGGCTGGTCCACGGCGGCCAGCGCCTTGATCACGCCCAGCACGGCGGCCACGATACCGAAGGCCGGCAGGCCGTCGGCCATTTGCTGCAGGGCGCGCACGGGAACTTCGCGCTCATGGCGGTAGGTTTCGATTTCCTCGTCCATGAGCGTCTCGATTTCGAACGAGCTCATGTTGCCGCTGATCATGATGCGCAGGTAGTCCGTAATGAACTCCATCAGCTTGGCGTCTTTGGCGATACGGGGATATTCGCTGAAGATCGGACTGGATTCCGGGTCTTCGATATGCGATTCGATGGCCATGAGGCCTTCGCGGCGCGCCTTGTTCAGCAACACATACAGGAGCGCCATCAGCTCCATGTACACGTCCTTGCCGTAACGCGAGCTTTTCAAGGCGTCGGGCAAGGCGGCCTTGACCAGCATCAGCGACTTTTTGCTGTTGCTGGCGAGGAAGGCGCCGAAAGCCGCCCCAAAAATCAGCGTGAGCTCGAACGGCTGGTATAGCGCGCCCAAATGGCCGCCCAGCGCTATGAAGCTGCCGACGACCGACACGGCCACCACGAGAAAACCGATAACAATCAACACATCAGGCCCCTGCCAACGAAGTCTAAAACTGGCGTCAATGATCCCCTGTTCCCCTCGACCCAAAAAGGCGGGTTACGGGGGGTTTTCCAGGGCTTTTGATGTATTTGAATACCGCCGGTCAGAGCCGGGCGGCATTCGCAACGGGTGCGGGGCGGGAGCCGGAGCGCGCCTTGGCCGCAGCGCGCGTCTTGCCGGCGCGGGGTGGCGGCCGGCAGATCGCGCACACGAAATCCGACTGGGGATCGTGCGCATGGGCGATGAAATGCCCCCCGCACTGGCGGCAGGCGGACATTTGCAGCATGCCGCTATCGAAAAAACGCACCAGCATCCAGGCGCGCGTGAAGCTCAGGACGGGCTCTGCGCCTTCAGCGGCATCGGTGCCGGCGTTTTCGAGATAGAGGCGATAGGCGTCGATGGTGGCGCGTATGCCTCTGCTGCTGGTACGCGTATTCAGGAACGAATACACGTTGTAGAAGAGCGAGGAATGGATGTTCGGCAGCCAGGTCATGAACCAGTCAACCGAAAAGGGCAGCATGCCCTTGGGTGGCGAGCAGCCGCGGATTTCGCGGTACAGGCGTGCCAGGCGGTCGTGGCTAAGGCTGGTTTCAGCCTCCAGCACCTGCAGCCGGGCTCCCAAAGTGATCATGGAGCTGGCTAGCAGAATGTCATCCGCTTCCTGCGAAACGCTCTTGGTGGCCATTACACGTGCTTCCGGATGGAATGATCAGGCCGTCAGGCCAATTCTTCGACAGGCTGCTTGGCCAGCAGGATGGTGGCGTGCGCTTGCTGCAACGCACCGCCCAGAACGTCATGGGTCAGCGCGGACAGCAGGCTGTAATCGTCAAAGCGGAACCGGCACAGCAGCGAGCTGGAGCTGGCCAGCTTGACCAACTGAGCGGGCGAAAGACGCATCAGGATATCGGCAACTTCGTTGCTGAATCCAAGGCGGAACATCGATGCCGCGTAATCGTCCCGCAACATACGTTGCGCCAGTAACAAATATGACAGATTCACTTCGCGAATGTCTGTCAGCAATGAATTTTCGACTTGTTGCACGCCCAACTCCCTATTCCCTATCCCGCCGACGGGGGCTTGTGTAAGCAAAAGCACCGGAATTCCGTTGCCATTGCGTTCGATGCATTCCGCTTTGATGCGAAATGTATCATTTGTTCGCAATTTAAGTAAAATTTACCACAGCTAATGTCATTTTCTATGACTTATATGACAAAACTTTGTTGATGTTGCGCAACTTACCTTTCCCGATACACCTTGACATATAAATTTCAGCCGACTTTACGTCAATTTGGCAAATAAGCATTCAAAACATTGCGTACTTTGAGGAATGAAACGGTGTTGTTTGCCGACAATGGCAGCTTGCAGATCACTAAATCCACCTAGCTTCAGCGCCGCCGCGCGTTTGTCGACAATGTAGCAAATTGACAACAACAGACAGCGCGCCACGATGGACACCGCCCGACACTCCCGCAATGCCTCACGCAGATGACAGCCTGGTCGAATATGCCCCGCTAGTGCGGAAGCTGGCCCTGCAATTGCTCGCCCGGCTACCCGCCAGCGTAGAACTCGACGACCTGATCCAGGCCGGCATGATCGGCCTGCTCGATGCCGTGCGCCGCTACCAGGAAACGGCCGACGCCCAATTCGAGACCTACGCCACCACCCGCATCCGCGGCGCGATGCTGGATGAGCTGCGTGGCCAGGATTGGCTGCCCCGCAGCGTGCGCGCCAAGGCGCGCAAGATCGAACAGGCCATCCAACAGCTCGAACAACGTTTGATGCGCGCACCAAGCGAAGCCGAAATCGCGCAGCAGCTCGACATGCCCCTGGGTGACTATCAAACACTGTTGCACGACGCCCAGGGCGTGCAAATCGTGCACTACGAAGACTTCACCACCGAGCCCGATTCGGCTGGCGGTCAATCCGACTGGGCGGCCACCCTGAACCATGGCGCGGCCGGCGGCAATCCGCTGGATTCGCTGCTGGCCGGGGACTTCCGCCAGGCGCTGATCCACGCGATCGACGCCCTGCCCGAGCGTGAAAAGTTGCTGTTGTCACTTTGCTACGAGCAAGGACTGAACCTGAAGGAAATCGGCGCGATCCTGAATGTGACCGAGGCACGGGTGTGCCAACTAAGGTCGCAGGCGACGGCGCGGATACGGGCGAAGCTGAAGGAACAGGCTTGGCAGGAACTGCCCCAGGACGGGCAGATTGCGCAGGTGATATAGAAGGACGTCGCGCGGCGAGGCACCTTTGCCCCCCCTGGCCACTAAAGGCTCTCAACATAACGGACGCACCTCGCGTCCGTTTCTCATTGCGCGACGCCTAAAGAGACGATGGATAGAGAACCGAGGGCACGCGTGGTCTGCAAACTTCCAAAGACTGGTGGCTTGCATTAAGGGCGCCGCATCGGCGGTAGTTGCCCGACTTGGGTCGAATGCCCGCCTTCTCCGACCGGATGGAAGAAAAATGTCGACTTTCGCGAAATAGCGCTAAAGATTGATTTTGGACTGCCGTAATCCTGGCAACGGAGAGATTCCTAGACAAGAAGTCGACGAACTTTCCCGTTAACACCAGTGGGCGGCCTTGCTGCCCAGTTTGAAGAAGCCTTTCTCTCTTGGGAGCCTCACATGGCAGTCATCAATACCAACTACCTGTCCCTGGTTGCACAGAACAACCTGAACAAATCGCAATCGACCCTGGGCAGCGCCATTGAGCGCCTGTCCTCGGGCCTGCGCATCAACAGCGCCAAGGACGACGCCGCTGGCCAAGCCATCGCCAACCGCTTCACCGCCAACGTGAACGGCCTGACCCAAGCCGCCCGTAACGCCAACGACGGCATCTCGATCGCTCAAACGACCGAAGGCGCGCTGAACGAAGTCAACAACAACCTGCAGCGCATCCGCCAACTGTCGGTTCAAGCCACCAACGGCACGAACTCGCAGACCGACCTGGACTCGATCCAAGCTGAAATCTCGCAACGCCTGGGCGAAATCACCCGCGTGTCGGAACAGACCCAGTTCAACGGCGTCAAGGTTCTGGCCAAGGACAACACGCTGACGATCCAAGTCGGCGCCAACGACAACGAAACGATCACCATCAATCTGGAAAAGATCGATGCCAAGTCGCTGGGTCTGGAAAAGCTGAGCCTGAACGGCCCGCAAGGTACGACTTCCGCCGCTGCCAACAGCGACGTCGAAAGCTTCCTGAGCCTCGCCACCGGCAGCGTCACCACCGGTGCCACGAACGCTGTCACCATCAACAACGCTTCCGATCTGGGCTCTGGCACCAACGCACCGACCTCCGGTTCGCTGGTCAAAGACAGCAAGGGCAACTTGTTCGTCGAAGTCACCGCAGGCACTGGCGCGACGAAGCCGGGCGTCACTGCTGGCCAAAAGATGTACGTGTCGGTCAAGCCGTCGGACCTGAGCGTTGCAGCCAATGGAACGCTTACCGTTGGCGCCAAGGATGCGACGGCCTCGACGTTCGCCGCCACCAGCAACCCGCTGGCAGCCATCGACAAGGCCCTGTCGCAAGTCGACAACCTGCGCAGCGACCTGGGCGCGATCCAGAACCGCTTCGAGTCGACTGTTGCCAACCTGAACAACACGATCAACAACCTGTCCGCCGCTCGTTCGCGTATTCAAGACGCCGACTACGCTACGGAAGTGTCGAACATGACCAAGGCTCAGATCCTGCAACAGGCTGGCACCTCGGTTCTGGCTCAAGCCAACCAAGTGCCGCAAACGGTTCTGTCGCTGCTGCGTTAATTCCAGCGAACCGCCCCCTCCCCGGGGTGTGGAGTTGCGGGACGGCTCCACACTCCAGCGGAACAAGAAAAGCCAGCCTTCGGGCTGGTTTTTTTTATGTGTGGATCTTCCGCAATAAGCGCGCGCCGCAGACGCAAAAAAGGAGCGAGTTACTGATTCGCTCCTTATGCTTGCAGCATGTCTTCCCTACTCAGCGTCGCATTGGAATGCTTAACTCAGACCTACAGTTGCACTGAGCGCAATACAGCCGCGACAGCGGCGGGACTATCGTTGATCAAATCATGACCACCCGGGATGCGCTCCAATCGGCAACCCAGAGCATCCAGGCGCATCAAGTCGTCTTCGTCCAAGCAGCATGGCACGGGCGGCATCTGACGGGGAGGCTGCATCGACACATTGCCAGTTACGACCGTCACCGACTGCACGACGCCATCCATCAAAGACCAATAATCGCGCTCGACCGCTGCCGTAGGTGTGACGCCATAGATCTCCAGAGCGAAGCTACGCAAGTACCGGTCGTCCGGGCGAGCTGCGATAGCTCCCCGCAAAAATGCGTGGTTATGCCATAGTTTCGCGGCCGAGAACGGCGTATCAAGAAGTACTACCTGCTTGCACAGGGGCGTCCGACGCGCAATCTCCAAGGAAACACTGCCGCCGAAGGACACGCCCAGCATGCCAAAGCCTGATGGCGCCGCCGCCAACAACGCGGGCAACAGCTCATCCACAAACCCGTTGACAGACATGTCCAGCGGCGCCGTGCTGGCGCCACAACCTGGCATATCCACGAACAGCAGATTGGCATCGGGCAGGTGGGATTCAAAGCCTTGTACGGTGGCGATACTGCCCAGCGAACCGTGCAGCACAATCCACGTCGCGCGCCCTTCGCGCCAACCGGCGCTACGACGCGCTCGAATTAGCCCGGAGTGCCCTCTCAGCGCTTCGAAGGGCGCGGTCACCTGCGCGCTCAACCTCGTCAGCCATTCCTCATGGCCCTGCTCCAGCGCTTCGAGCGCTTCTGGCGTGCCATGCATGATGTCACGCGCATAGCGTTCGATCAGGTCCTTCGGCCAATCCCACCAGCGCGCACGCATGAGTCGGTCCGATACCGCTACGTCGAAGCGTCTCCGCCGAAACTGCGCAGGGTTGCCAGCCCAGATTTCGTAGCTACCGACATCGCGTGACACGACGGAGCCAGCGCCAATCACGGCACCCGTGCCAATCGTCACGCCAGACATGATCTTGGCACCGGCGCCAATCCAGACATCATGCCCAATCGTTACTCCGCCCCGTGTCGTGGAGTAATCCGCGATTGACTGCGTGGAGGCGAACAAGGTGCCGAAGTGCGGCGCCGAGAAGGGATAGATCGTATACGTATCCTGGCGGTGATAGGCTCCTAGAATAATCTCAACGTGGTGGCCGATCGTACAAAAATTCCCGATCGACAATCGGGCAGGCTCATGGGGTTGATTGTGTGGAAATACCGACGGTACGCCGTAGGAAAAGTCGCCAACGCTGTAAATATCCGGATCAACCAAACCGAGCGCCGTGAAAACCAGGCCCCGCACACCATGCTGCAGCGTCAGGTTCAAATGCTTGACGCCCTGATGCTCAGGGCGGATCGCCTGGATCTGCCTGCAAATTTGAGCGGCGTCCGCCTGCCGGTTCTCGTGCCACGCGCGCGCTGCGACGCCAAAAGCGTCATCCACGCTCATCGTCTGGCCGGTGGCGGGCTTAGGCGCAGTCTTCTTGTTTGCTTTCACCTGTTGTACTCCAATAGATTTTCAATACGCATCCGGGGTGCGATGACGTATCACCGCTGCCGGGCTGCCTGCGATCACCGCATATTCCGGCCATTCGCCACGCAGCACCGTCCCCGCCGCGACGACGCAACCGCGCCGCAATATACAGCCATCCAACAGCACGCAGTTGGCGCCGATCCAACAATCCTCTTCGATCAGGATGCCGCCTTTGCTGGGCATGAACCGCTGCTCGATGATGGTCAGATCGCTGCGGCGATACTCGTGGTTGGTGGGCGCCAGCGTAGTATTGGCCGCGATCAGGGTTCCGCGGCCAATGTCGACGCCGTTGCCTGAATAGATGACCACGCCGGAATTCAGGTAGACATGGTCGCCGATGAGCACATCACCGTCACCGCCGGCGAATTTGATCTTCACGAAACTGTCTATCGTGACGTGGTCGCCCACCGTGACACTGTTGCCTCGCACCGATTGCTCGATATCGGCCAAGGGGGAGATCTTTGCCAGGACGGATAGCCGATTCATCGCTTCTCTTCCATCAGATGTGCCAGGGTCTTGTCGAAGAACATCGCCATGGCGTCATTGGCATCGCCACCCTCCGCAGCCTCATGCCGTGACATGAATTGATAGTCAGGCGCGGGCAGCTCCTCAGCCGAGCCGAACTGTACCGGAATGTTCCTGCCCAGGAGTCGCGTGGCACGAGACGCGGCCAGGCCCGCGAGATCGCGGATCAACCAGTCAGCCCCCGCCACATGCAGCACGCCGGAACCGGCGCCTGGCAGACGCCGCGCCAGCACCTGTGCGAAATGCTCCACGCTCAAGTAGTTACGCCGCGCTTCGCCTTGCCCATGCAGGACGATCCGGCCGTTTGCCACCGCCTGGCGGCAGAAATCAAATGGCGCCAGGGTCCAGCGGTCGAAGCCTGTCCAGCGAGCGGGCACCCCGAAGAGATTCGCGGGCCGCAAGATGTCCACTGACATGCCTTGCTCCCTCGCAGCCAGGGCGTACAACTCTTCTGCCTGCCTATGGGTCAGTCCGTAGTCGTTGGCAGGCACGGCGGGCGCAAGCTCGTCCAACAGCGCCGCGGGCCGCCCGAACACGTGGAAAGTGGAAACATAGGCATGGCGCTCGATCCCCGCGCGCGCGCAGGCCTCCAACAGAGCCCGGGTTCCCGCGACATTGACGACATAAGCCAATGACGGATTGGCGCGGCAAGCCACCTCGTGCATCGCCGCAGCATGGATGCAGGCGTCCAAGCCATCCGGGAGTGCCAAGCCGGCCACGGCGTCCGGGTCCGACAGGTCCAGGCGGATGTCATCCGACGGCGCCCGGCCCGCGGTGACGACGTCCACGCCATGAGCGCGCAAGCGTGCGGCAACCGCCCCGCCCGCGTATCCGCGGGCTCCGGTAAGCAGTACCCGCGACGTCATGGCGCCCCTGCGTACGTAAAGGGGGTGATGAAATCGTCCAGCGCAGGCAGGCCGGCATCGCGCGGCGACATGATGGGTTCTTTCATGCCTGATTCGCCAGCCCACCAGTCGATGCCGGCGCTGCGCGGGTCGACACCCGCGTCCCGCGATGGATCGTGAACCGATGTCGTGTAATAGAGCAATGCCGTCTGGTCCCGGTGCGCGGCAAATCCATGGGCGACGCCTCGGGGCACATAAACCGCTTGCGGCTCATCGCCGTCCAGGATCAAGGACAGGGACTGTCTGAACGTCGGCGACCCCCGCCGCAGGTCCAGCAAGCCATCGCGCGCCCGGCCCGACACGCAGGTCACGAGCTTGGCATGATCCGACGGCGGCGCCTGGAAATGCAGGCCCCGCAAGACGCCGCGATGCGATACCGATACATAGGATTCGGCATAGTCGGCTTCCAACCCCAAGGCGGTCAGCGTGGGCGCGTGCAAAAGCTTGCGGAATTCGCCGCGTGCATCGGGAAAGCGCGGAAGGCTGAACAAGTAGCAGCCCGGAATATCCAAGGCCCTGGCTTCCATGTCAGAGCCCGACGCCGAAGAACAGCTCGATGCGGCTGGCGGCATAGTCCAACATCTCGGGAGTCAACGCAGGCTGCACGCCGATCCAGAACGTGTTGTTCATGATGATTTCGGTGTTCGTCAGCTCGCCTGCCACGCGGTAATGCTGGCCGACCATCGAGGGTTGGCGGGTCAGGTTGCCGGCGAACAGCAAGCGCGTGCCGATCTTGTCCTGGTCCAGGTACGTCAGCAGGTCGACGCGGCGCACTTCGGCTTCGGGCCGCAACGTGATCGGGAAGCCGAACCAGGAAGGATCGGAACCGGGCGTGGCCTCGGGCAGGATCAGGAATTCCTCGCAGGAGGCCAGCCGCTCTTTCAGAAAGCGGAAATTGGCCTTGCGCTGCGTCACGAACTCCTCGACCCGGTCCAACTGCGCCAGACCGCAAGCGGCCTGCATGTCGGTGATCTTCAGGTTGTAGCCGATGTGCGAATAGGTGTACTTGTGGTCGTAGCCTTCGGGCAGGCTGCCCAGCTTCTGGCAGAAGCGCCGTCCGCAGGTATTGTCCTTGCCGGGCCCGCAGTAGCAGTCGCGGCCCCAGTCGCGGAACGACTCCGCGATCATCTTCAGGTGCGGGTCGTTCGTGAAGACCGCCCCGCCCTCGCCCATCGTGATGTGATGCGCGGGATAGAAGCTGAGCGTGCCGATATCACCGAAGGTTCCGACCATGCGGCCGTTGTAGGTCGAACCCAAGGCATCGCAACAGTCTTCGATGAGCCACAGCCCGTACTTCCTGCACAAGGCGGTCACGACGTCCAGGTTGTACGGGTTGCCCAGCGTGTGCGCCAGCATGATGGCCTTGGTGCGGGGGGTGATCGCGGCCTCCAGCAGGCTGGCGTCCACGTTGTAGGTGCCGAGTTCCACGTCCACAAACACGGGCACGGCGCCAAATTGCAGAATCGGGTTGACCGTGGTGGGAAAGCCGGCCGCCACGCCGATCACTTCATCGCCCCGCCGGATAGCCCGTTCGCCCAATTTCGGCGAAGTGAGCGTGGAAAATGCCACCAGATTGGCCGAGGACCCGGAGTTGACGGTGATCAGGTGCTTTACGCCCAGATACTGGGCCAGGCGTTGTTCGAAGGCGTCATTGAAGCGGCCCGTCGTCAGCCAACCGTCCAGCGATGCCTCGACCATGGACTTGAGCTCGGCCGCGCCGATCAGCTTGCCCGAAGGCGGCACAACGGTCTTTCCTGGAGCGAAGGCTGCGCGCTCGCGCTCCTGGGCCTCGTGATACTGGTCGACCAGCAGGGCGATCTGCGCCCGAATTTCGTTAGGACTCATGCTATTTCTCTAAAACCAGGTGTTCTTGTCTAGGCGGTGTCGCGAGGACTCACGCCAGGGTCACGGAGGGCCGTAAGCCTCTATCTGCGCCTCGCACAAGGCGCGCGCGTCCGCGCCTTCGTATTGGGCGCGGTACCACTGCATTGTTTCAGTCACTGAACGGGACAGGCTCCAACGCGCCTGCACCTGCAGAATGGAACGCGCGCGCGAAGTATCGAGCGTCAGCAGGCCAGCTTCGTGAGGCCCCTGGACCTCCGTACCGTAAGCCACGTCGCCGCTGCCATAGGCGTCGCGGGCAAGCTCGACGACTTCGCGCACCGTGGCCGCCTCGTGCGACGGAGGCCCGAAATTGTACGGACCGGCCAAGTCGGGACGATCCCATAGCGTTCGCGCCAGGCGCAGATACCCGGTCAGGGGCTCGAGGACATGCTGCCAGGGGCGAACCGATCCCGGGTTGCGGATTTCAAGCTTGTCCTGCGCCTGCCAGGCCCGCACAGCATCCGGCAGCAAACGGTCTTCGGACCAATCGCCGCCGCCTATGACATTTCCCGCCCGGGCAGTTGCAACTGCGACACCCTGTTGCGCCAGGAACGCATCGCGGTAACAGGCCGCGACCAGTTCGGCGGCAGCCTTGCTGGCGCTGTAGGGGTCGTGTCCGCCCAAGGCGTCGCCCTCGCGATACGGATGCGGCCACTCCTCGTTGCGATAGACCTTGTCGGTCGTGATGCACAGCGCCACGCGCGCGTCCGGCACGCCGCGCAGCGCATCCAGGACATGCGCCGTCCCCATTACGTTGGTGCCGAAGGTCTGCAGCGGTTCGCGATAGCTGGCGCGGACCAGCGGCTGGGCTGCCAAGTGCAGCACGATTTCAGGTTGCGCTTGGCGTACGAGCGCAGCCAGCCCTGCCGCATCGCGGATATCGAGAATGTGGCTGTCCAGCACGCGCGCGATGCCGGCTGCCTCAAACAGGCTGGTCTGACCGACAGGCGGGGCCAGCGACGCGGCGCATACTTCCGCCCCCAGCAGACGTAGCCACAGCGCCATCCAGCCCCCCTTGAAGCCGGTGTGGCCGGTCAGGAAGACACGCTTGCCGCGCCAGAAGCTGGCGGCGTCGCTGATCACCACACCCTCCAGGGCGCCTTGCCCGCTTCCCACAGGGATTCCAGCATGCGCTTTTCACGCAGCGTGTCCATGGGTTGCCAGAAACCCATGTGCTTGTAAGCCATGAGATCGCCATTGCGCGCCAGGGTTTCCAATGGCTCCATTTCCCAGGAAATATGGTCGCCTTCGATCAGCGGCAGGACCTTGGGAGAGAGCACGAAAAAACCGCCATTGATCAGGCCGCCATCGCCGCGCGGCTTCTCCGTGAAGCCCGCCACCAGATCGTTCTCCATCTTCAATGCGCCATAGCGCCCGGGGGGCTGCACGGCCGTGACGGTCGCCGAGCGTCCGTGCTTGCGGTGGAACGCGATCAACGCGGAGATATCCACGTCAGCGACCCCGTCACCATAGGTAAAGCAAAACGCATCTTCGTCTTTGACGTAAGCGGCCACGCGCTTGAGGCGTCCGCCAGTCATGGTGTCGTCGCCCGTATCCACCAGCGTGACGCGCCAGGGCTCCGCCTTGCGCTGATGCACTTCCATCTGGTTGTTGGCCATGTCGAACGTCACGTCCGACATATGCAGGAAGTAATTGGCAAAGTACTCCTTTATGACATAGCCCTTGTAGCCGCAGCAGATCACAAAATCATTGACGCCGTGGGCCGAGTACATCTTCATGATGTGCCACAGAATGGGCTTTCCGCCGATCTCCACCATGGGCTTCGGCTTGACATGCGTTTCTTCGGAAATGCGCGTGCCAAGGCCGCCCGCAAGAATAATCGCCTTCATGCTTGTTTCTCACACCATTGTTTGAACATGGCGCGAAAGGCCGTCTCGACCTTGCGCGCAAAAGCGGGTTCGTCCATGAGGCTGCTGGCCTGCATTTCGGCACGCAGTCCGGCGCGTATGCGCTCGAGGGCCGGGATATCGCTGGCCAGCGCCACCACCTTATCGATGTATTCCGCCTCGGTCGACGCGATCCAGTCGCCGCGCCCCAGGCCTATCAGGGTGGACGCGCCAATACGGCCGACGCCGGGCCGGCCCGCCAACGTAATGAACGGAAGGCCTTGATAAAGGCTCTCGAACAACGTCGTTCCGGAGTTGTGCGGAAAACAGTCCAGCGTAATGTCCGCGCTGCGCAGCAGGTCCCAAGGAGGTGAATGAAAGCCGATTTCGAGACGCGATGCCTGCACACCGTGTACCGCGAACCGCGACTCCAGCTCTTCCCTCAGTCCCGGAGACACGTAGCTGCGGCTATCCACCACCAGCTTGGATGACGGCACCCGGCGCATGATCTCCGCCCACGTGCGAATCAGATGATCGTTGAAACGGATTGCCCTGGAGAGCGTGATGAACCGGACATGGCCATTGGCCAGGGCCGGCAACGGCCCTGCATCACCCATGCCGGATTTCGGCCTGTAGGCAAAATTGCTGCCGCTCAAGCGCCAAGGCTTCTCCGCGAACAAATGGTCGGATCCAGGCGGCGCCATTTCAGCATCGCTCAGAATGTAGTCAATGGCCGTCAGGCCGGTCGTGCATCCGAAACCCAACCATGTGAGCTGGATGGGAGCCGGCTTGCGCGCAAATACGCCTAGGCGGTTGTTGCCGGTATGGCCGGCCAGATCCACCAGAATGTCGATCTTGTCGGCGCGTATGCGACGCGCCAGCGCGTCGTCCGTCATGCCGTTCGTACGCGTCCAGTGCTGGGCGTACCCCTTGAACGCTTCGGTGACCTTGTCCTCGACATCCAGGTGCGCATATATATGCACCTCGAATTCATCCGGATTGTGGTGAGCCATCAGGGGCTCAAGAAACAGGGTCACGGGGTGGAATCGGATATCCGGCGAGACATAGCCGATCCGCAGCCGTCGTCCGGAATCTTTGTCGTTGCGGTGAGGCAACCAATGCTTACGCATCGGCTTGCCAAATATCTCGTCGAATTCCTTGTAGACCTCGAAAATCTGTTCGGCCGTACGATCGGGGAAGTAATTCAAGCCGAAAAACCGGCTACCCCAGACCTGTGGATTGTCCGGTACCAGACGCAGCACTTCCTTGTACTTTTTCTCCGCCCCGTCGAAATCGCCGATATCCGCCAGGACCACACCCAAGTTGCCGTGGGAATCCACGACCGAAGGATCCTCTTCCAGGGCGCGCCCGTAGTGATAAATCGCGTCGTAGAAGCGCGAGGCCTTGTGATAGCAGCTACCCA
The DNA here is from genome assembly GCF_048541815.1 of Achromobacter sp. PD1. NCBI lineage: Bacteria > Pseudomonadati > Pseudomonadota > Betaproteobacteria > Burkholderiales > Alcaligenaceae > Achromobacter > Achromobacter sp. PD1. The sequence goes on along the minus strand of NZ_CP183349.1, from coordinate 2,056,795 downwards.
GGACGTTGTGCGCGGAGGCGTACTTCGGGTGAATCGTCAGCGCCAGCAAAGCGCTCTGCTCCGCGTCATCCAACGAATCCCGCGCCAACAGCGTCAAGGCCAGCAGGGCGTAGCGGTGCGCAGGCGTCGGATCCAGGCGCAGCGCATGCAACAAGGCCATCAACGATTCAGTGTTCTCACCCTTGTCGCGCACAATGCACGACAGCGCGTCCCACGCGGCATCGTTCCGGGGAGCCTGCTTGATCAGGCGGCGCACTTGCGCCTCGGTCTCGGCGCTGACCTTGCCCTTGTACGCGAGATTCCGCAGCTCCACGGCCTCCCTGTGCTGTGCAGGGGTGACGCCTCGCAGTCCCTTGGGGGGTACTTGCTGCAACAGGCACCTCGACAATGCCTGCACATAGAGCATCCATGAATGGCGCTCGCCCTTGCTGGCCTCCAGGCCATCCGCCAGGAAATCGCGCCAACGTGTTGGCCCGGCAAGCACCAAGGCGGACCGCCGCAGCATCCGCAATTGCTGAGTCAGAGACACACCCTGCGGCGCAGTCGCCGGCTTTTCGCCAAGCGGGCCGCTCGATTTCGACTCGGCCTTCTCTTTTTCGACATAGGCGTCCAGCGCCGCCAGGGACTGCCCTTGAGCCAGCAGTTCCAGCACGTGCCGGTCGATGATCTCGGTCACTGGCTCGTGCCACCAGTTGAACAACGGAGCCTGCCCGCCCCGCTCGCGATCTGAAAGTGCGGGAAGCGCCTGCGCAACCACGGCCAGGGCGTCCGCCCCGATCGTGTCGTAAGGCGTGCGATCCACCGAGTAACGCACGAGTCCGCGGCGCACCAGATACAGCAGCGCTGCCTGCGTTGCTTCAAATGCCGTCTTGCCCTCGCCCACCGACGGCCCCGCAGCCACGAAGTCAGCCAGGCCCGCCGCATCGAGCGACTCGGGCCAAGCGCAACCCAGCGCATCCAGGACACGCTGAACCACGGGATCGTCGGTGCAGAACACCTGCCCTGGCGAGGTTTCGAAATAGATATTCTTGACGTCGCGCAAGCCCAGCGCGCAACGCCTGAACCGGCCGGCCCAGCGCAATTCCATCAAACGCGCCACATCGATCTGCGGCGAAGCCTGCTCCGCGCGCTCCTGATGCACGATGAGCGTGCGGCGATGGCGGCGGCCGACTGAAAAGTCCAGGTTCTGTTGCCGCAAGACCCGCGGCTTGCCGAGACCCAGCAATCCATGCGCAAGCGATACATTGCCTCCATAGGTGTCGGCCATCTCGATTTGCGGCTCGGCATCGCCCGCGCAGATCAAGGCGTAACCGGACACGAGTTCCGAAAACTCCACGAAGTAATAGGCCTGGCGTGAGAAACCGAACAACCCGGCATCGAGATCAGCTTTGCCAATCTCGGCAGCCGCGACGAAGGCGCCGGCCATCGGATTACCCGATGCCATTCCGTTGGAAAATAGGGTCAAAGCAGTGCGGGCAGCAGCAGTCTGTTCTTCCGCGGTGTCGGCACCATGGCCGTAGAGCAACATGGCGTCGCGCACCGCCTCGTCCACGCGCGCGCCCGGGTAGGTGTCGTAATTGACGTACGCGATGCCTTCGAACGACAGGTTCAGGCGGCAGATGCGCAGAATTTCGACTGCCTGGCTGCGATCCAGCAAACTGTAGACATCATGGGCGACGATATAGTCGAATTCGCCCAACTCCGGCGTCACCGCGGCGTAATCGGCCGCAAAGAACTCCGCGTTTCCCAAGCCCAGCCCCTCGGCATGCTGACGCGCCAGCTCGATTTGGCCGGCGTCAGGGTCGATCCCGACCACACGAGCTTGAGGATAGGCCGCGGCAAAAGGGAAGACATTGGCTCCTGCGCGGCACCCGAGTACCAGCACGCGAGCCTGATCCAGTGGCACACTGGAAAGACCATACAAATGCGCCGTCGCCCGCAAGTGGCCCGGCGAACTCAGGAAGTTGATGGCGTGGTCGGCCAAGGCGGGAGCGATCGCAACCTCGCGACCCCCATCGGGTAAGGACTCAGGCGCGTTCAAAAAAACTCCGCATCGGGCAAGTAGCTGTGGCAAGTGTGGCGAGAGTATCAGCGGCCGCGCTGGCTAAATCGTTGGAAAAACGCAGGTTTTTGCCGGTTCCTGCGGTAATCCCCCTTCGAGTCCTAATCAAGCCCCATTTTTTCGGACTGTTCCCCTTTTTCACTCCTCTCAATTGCCTCATACTCGCGGCTGCACGTTTTTGTATCCATAGTTTTCACAACATGACCGCGACGCCTCCCGATCCACTCGCTACGCAGCACAGCAGCATTCCGGATCCCGATGCCCAGGCGCCGATGGATGAGCAGACCCTGCGTCTGCGCGAAGAGAACCGCGCCTTGCGCGAATTGCTGGTGGCGCAGGCGCAGGCCGCGCCCGCGCCGCAGGAACCCGGTCCGCTACGGCGGATGTTCTGGTGGTTGATATCGGCGCCTGGCGCTGCACTGGTCCGCTGGCGCGCCCTGGTAGGACGCGAAGACGCGCGGCCGATCACGGGTAAACGCGTGGGATATGCCACATTGACCGTGCTGTATACGCTGGCAATCTATGGCGCGCTGGTTTTGCTGGTGGTGTCATGGAGCTCGCCGAATACGACCGTTTCGGGCTCCACGGCTGCCGGCCCGGTACGGATACCTCTGACACCGGCGCCACCTGCGAACGCGGAACCTGTATTCGGCCACCCGGAATTGACGTCGTTGGCGGTGCCAGTACCCGTTCCAGATTCGGACTCCGATTCCGGTTCGGGCCCAGGTTCGGCAGAACCGCAACCTGAGCCCACGGCACAGCCCGCCCCTGCTGAACAGCAACCCACCTCGCAGGCGCAGCCCGAGCACGATGCGGCGTCGCGCGCGGCAGCGAGCACGGCGGTGGACACGGTGAACACTGCTCCCAGGTCTACCCTGCGCATGACCGAAATCCCCGCAGCAGACCCCATGGCCTGGGTGGAAGAGCTGAAAGGTGAGTTGGCACGTTGCGCAACGCTGGGGTTCTTTGATCGCCCCGACTGCGCCTGGGCCGCACGCCGACAGTTCTGTGAACCCAATAGCGCGTGGGGCACCATCAAGGAATGCCCGAATCGACCGTGAGGACCGCCACGAATCCCGTGCATCCGGGTGCGGTCCACGCGATAATCCAATACCGGCTTAAGCCCCCTACCAAACACTAGGACACCCCAAGCATGGACGCATCGATCAGCAACACCGTCAATACTGCCCTGGCCCTGCAGGACGCGAACCTCATGCAGGAAGTACAGGCCCGCGTACTGAAGAAGGCGCTCAATGCGCAAGCGGACACGGCCTTGACGCTGATGCAGTCGCTGCCGGTGCTGGCAGTGGACGCCACGCTGGGTTCGCGCATCGATACGCACGCCTGAACGCCGCGCCATACGCACACAAAAAAAAAAAGCGCCGGTCCCTGTCCAGGGCCGGCGCTTTTGCATTGTGCGGGCGGCATGACCGCCCTCCTGCGCATTACTTCTTCTTCATCGGCGGCAAGTCGGTGCACACGCCCTCTGCGACTTCGGCAGCCATGCCCACCGATTCACCCAGGGTCGGGTGCGGGTGGATGGTCTTGGCGATGTCGACGACGTCGGCGCCCATCTCCACGGCCAGGGCCAGTTCGCTGATCAGGTCGCCGGCGTGGGTGCCGACGATGCTGCCGCCCAGGATGCGATGCGTTTCAGCGTCGAAGATGAGCTTGGTGAAGCCTTCGTCGCGGCCATTGGCGATGGCGCGGCCGGAGGCGGCCCAGGGGAACACGCCCTTCTCGATCTTGATGCCCTGCTTCTTGGCCTCGTCTTCGGTCAAGCCGACCCAGGCCACTTCCGGATCGGTGTAGGCCACCGACGGAATGACGCGGGCGTCGAAGAAGGACTTCTGGCCTGCGGCGGCTTCGGCGGCGACGTGGCCTTCGTGCACGGCCTTGTGCGCCAGCATGGGCTGGCCGACGATGTCGCCGATGGCGTAGATGTGCGGCACGTTGGTGCGCATCTGGCGATCGACCTCGATGAAGCCGCGGTCGGTCACGGCAATGCCAGCCTTGTCAGCGCCGATTTTCTTGCCGTTGGGGCTGCGGCCCACTGCCTGGAGAACCAGGTCGTAGCGCTGCGGCTCCTTGGGCGCGCCTTCGCCTTCGAAGCTGACGTAGATGCCATCCTTCTTGGCTTCGGCGCCCACGGTCTTGGTCTTCAACATGATGTTGTCGAAGCGGTAGGCGTTCTTCTTCTGCCATACCTTGACCAGGTCGCGGTCGGCGCCCTGCATCAGGCCGTCCAGCATTTCGACCACGTCCAGGCGCGCGCCCAGCGTGGAGTACACCGTGCCCATTTCCAGGCCGATGATGCCGCCGCCGATGATGAGCATCTTCTTGGGGACTTCACGCAGCAGCAAGGCGCCGGTGGAGTCGACGATGCGGTCGTCCTGGGGCAGGAACGGCAGCTTCACCGACTGGCTGCCGGCGGCGATGATGGCTTGCTTGAAGCGCAGGGTCTGGGTCTTGCCGTCGGCGGCCTTGACGGTCAGGTGGTTGGCGTCGGCGAACTCGCCCACGCCATGCACCACGGTGACCTTGCGCGCCTTGGCCATGCCGGCCAGGCCACCGGTCAGCTTGGCGACCACGCTGTCCTTGTAGCCGCGCAGCTTGTCCAGGTCGATCTTGGGCTCGCCGAAGCTGATGCCGTGGGCGGCCAGTTCGCGGGCTTCGTCGATGACGGCGGCGTTGTGCAGCAGCGCCTTGGACGGAATGCAGCCGACGTTCAGGCAGACGCCGCCCAGCGTGTCGTAGCGTTCCACCAGGACCACGGACAGGCCCAGGTCGGCGGCGCGGAAGGCGGCGGAGTAGCCGCCGGGGCCGGCGCCCAGCACCAGCATGTCGTACTCGCCGTCGGCCGAGCCCTTGAAGCTGGCCGCGGCGGGCGCGGCGGCAGGCGCCGCGGCAGCCTGCTTGGGCGCCTCGGCGGCCTTGGGGGCTTCCTTGGCGGCAGGCGCGGCGGCGGCTGCGGCACCCGCTGCAGCTTCCACTTCCAGCACGACCGTGCCTTCGGCGACCTTGTCGCCGACCTTCACGTTGATGGACTTCACCACGCCGCCCTGCGACGCGGGGATTTCCATGGAGGCCTTGTCGGACTCGACGGTGATCAGGCTTTGTTCAGCCTTGATCGTGTCGCCCACCGCCACCAGCACTTCGATGACTTCCACTTCCTTGAAGTCGCCGATGTCCGGCACTTTGATTTGAACGGTATTGCTCATGGGGCTCCCCGTTTACAGCGCGATGCGGCGGAAGTCGGCCAGCAAGGCGCCCAGATAGGCGTTGAAGCGCGCGGCGGAGGCGCCGTCGATGACGCGGTGGTCGTACGACAGCGACAGCGGCACGATCAGGCGCGGCACGAACTGCTTGCCGTCCCACACGGGCTTGTGCGCGGAGCGCGACACGCCCAGGATCGCCACTTCAGGGGCGTTGATGATGGGTGTGAACGAGGTGCCGCCGATGCCGCCCAGGGACGAGATCGAGAAGCAGCCGCCCTGCATTTCGGCGGGCGAGATCTTGCCGTCGCGCGCCTTCTTGGACAGGTCGGTCATTTCCTGGGCGATCTGCAGGATGCCCTTCTTGTCGGCATCGCGGATCACCGGCACTACCAGCCCGTTGGGCGTGTCGGCGGCGAAGCCGATGTGGTAGTACTGCTTGAGCACCAGGTTGTCGCCGTCCAGCGAGGCGTTGAACTCGGGGAACTTCTTCAGGGCCGCGACCACGGCCTTGATCAGGAAGGCCAGCATCGTGACCTTGATGCCCGACTTCTCGTTTTCCTTGTTCAGCGTGACGCGCAGCGCTTCCAGGTCGGTGATGTCCGCTTCGTCGTTGTTGGTGACGTGCGGGATCATGACCCAGTTGCGGTGCAGGTTCGCGCCGGAGATCTTCTTGATGCGCGACAGCGGCTTGGCTTCGATCGGGCCGAACTTGGTGAAGTCGATCTTGGGCCACGGCAACAGGCCCAGCGCGGCGCCATCGGCCGAACCGCCCGTAGCGGCCACCGGACCGGCGGCGAGCGCCTGCTTGACGAAGCCGCGCACGTCGTCGGCGGTGATGCGGTCCTTGGGACCGGAGCCCTTGACCTTGCTCAGGTTGACGCCCAGTTCGCGCGCGAACTTGCGCACCGAGGGCGACGCGTGCGGCAGCTGGCCCGGCTTGAGGTTGGCGTCTTCGAGCGCGGCGGCCGGAGCCGGACGCTGCGCGGCAGGCGCCGGCGCTTCGGTCTTGGCGGCGGGCGCGGCAGCGGCTTCCGCCTTGGCGGCAGGAGCCGGGGCCGCGGCGGCAGCGGCGGCGGGCGCGGCGCCCTCCACCACGACCACGACCGAGCCCTTGGCGACCTTGTCGCCGACCTTGACCTTCACTTCCTTGACCACGCCGCCTTGCGAGGCGGGGATTTCCATCGAGGCCTTGTCGGACTCGACGGTGATCAGGCTTTGCTCGGCCTTGATGGTGTCGCCCACGGCGACCATGACTTCGATGACTTCGACTTCCTTGAAGTCGCCGATGTCGGGCACTTCGATGTTCACCGGACCGCTGGAGGCGGCCGGCGCAGCGGCGGCAGCGGCCGGCTGCGCGGCAGCCTTGGCTTCGGCCTTGGGAGCCTCTTCCTTGGCCGGCGCGGCTGCGGGGGCCGCAGCTTCGCCCGCGCCCGACGCTTCCACTTCCAGCACGACCGTGCCTTCGGCAACCTTGTCGCCCACCTTGACGCTGATCGACTTCACCACGCCGCCTTGCGACGCGGGGATCTCCATCGAGGCCTTGTCGGATTCGACGGTGATCAGGCTTTGTTCGGCCTTGATCGTGTCGCCCACCGCCACCAGCACTTCGATGACTTCCACTTCCTTGAAGTCGCCGATGTCGGGAACCTTGATTTGCACGATGTTGCTCATGTCTCTTTACCCTCAGGCGTATTGCGGGTTGGCTTTGTTCGGATTGATGCCGTACTTCTTGATGGCTTCAGCCACCTTGGCAACCGGCACCTTGCCTTCGTCGGCAAGCGCGCGCAGCGCGGCGACCACGACGAAGTGGCGGTCCACTTCGAAGTGCTCGCGCAGCTTCGAGCGGAAATCCGAGCGGCCGAAACCGTCGGTGCCCAGCACCTTGTATTCGCGGCCCTTGGGCACGAACGGGCGGATCTGGTCGGCGAAGAGCTTCATGTAGTCGGTCGACGCGATGATCGGGCCTTCCGTCTTGGCCAGCTGTTCCGTGACGTAAGCCACCTGCGGCTTCTTTTCGTCGGGGTGCAGCATGTTGTGGCGTTCGGCGTCCAGGCCGTTGCGGCGCAGTTCCGTGAAGCTGGTGACGCTCCAGAGGTCCGAAGCCACGCCCCAGTCGGCTTCCAGCAGTTCTTGCGCGGCCATGACTTCGCGCAGGATGGTGCCCGAGCCCATCAGCTGCACGCGGTTCTTGCCCTTGCCGTGCGACTTGAGCTTGTACATGCCCTTGATGATGCCTTCCTCGTCGCCCTGGGTCAGACCGGGCTGCGGGTAGTTTTCGTTCATCACCGTCAGGTAGTAGTAGACGTTTTCCTGGTCTTCCACCATGCGCTTCAAGCCATGCTGGATGATCACGGCCAGTTCGTGGCCGAAGGTCGGGTCGTACGAGACGCAGTTCGGGATGGTGGACGCCAGGATGTGGCTGTGGCCGTCTTCGTGCTGCAGGCCTTCGCCGTTGAGCGTGGTGCGCCCGGCGGTGCCGCCCAGGAGGAAGCCGCGCGCCTGCATGTCGCCGGCCGCCCAGGCCAGGTCGCCGATGCGCTGGAACCCGAACATCGAGTAGTAGATGAAGAACGGGATCATGATGCGGTTGTTCGAGGAGTACGACGTGGCCGCCGCAATCCAGGAGCTCATCGCGCCCGCTTCGTTGATGCCTTCCTGCAGGAGCTGGCCGTCGGCCGCTTCCTTGTAGTACATGACCTGGTCCTTGTCGACCGGGGTGTACTTCTGGCCTTCCGGCGCGTAGATGCCGATCTGGCGGAACAGGCCTTCCATGCCGAAGGTACGCGATTCGTCGGCCAGGATCGGCACGACGCGCGGACCCAGCTCCTTGTCGCGCAGCACCTGGTTCAGGATGCGCACGAAGGCTTGGGTGGTGGAGATTTCACGGCCTTCGGCGGTGGGTTCCAGCACGGCCTTGAAGGCGTCCAGGGCGGGAGCCTTGAGGTGCTCGTCGGCCTTGGCGCGGCGGCGCGGCAGATAGCCGCCCAGCGCGGCGCGGCGCTCGTGCAGGTACTTCATTTCGGGCGAGTCTTCGGCCGGCTTGAAGTACGGCAGGTCGGCCAGCTGGTCGTCCGGAATGGGGATGCCGAAACGGTCGCGGAATTCGCGGATCGAGTCCAGCTCCAGCTTCTTCTGCTGGTGGGTCGGGTTCTTGGCCTGGCCGACGTGGCCCATGCCGTAGCCCTTGATGGTCTTGGCCAGGATGACGGTGGGCTGGCCCTCGTGGGTGGCGGCGGCGTTGAACGCGGCGTACACCTTGTGCGGGTCATGGCCGCCGCGGTTCAGGCGCCAGATGTCTTCGTCGCTCATGCGCGACACGGCTTCCAGCAGCTTCGGATGCTTGCCGAAGAAGTGTTCGCGCACGAACTTGCCGTCGTTGGCCTTGTACGCCTGGTACTCGCCGTCGACGGTGTCTTCCATGATCTTGCGCAGGATGCCTTCCTTGTCGTGCGCCAGCAGCGGATCCCAGTAGCCGCCCCAGATCAGCTTGATCACGTTCCAGCCCGAGCCGCGGAAGTCGCCTTCGAGTTCCTGGATGATCTTGCCGTTGCCGCGCACCGGACCGTCCAGGCGCTGCAGGTTGCAGTTGATGACGAAGATCAGGTTGTCCAGCTTTTCGCGGGCAGCCAGGGCGATGGCGCCCAGCGATTCGGGTTCGTCCATTTCGCCGTCGCCGCAGAACACCCAGACCTTGCGCTTGCTGGTGTCGGCGATGCCGCGGGCGTGCAGGTACTTCAGGAAGCGGGCCTGGTAGATGGCCATCAGCGGGCCCAGGCCCATCGACACCGTCGGGAACTGCCAGAAGTCCGGCATCAGCTTCGGATGCGGGTACGAGGACAGGCCCTTGCCGTCCACTTCCTGGCGGAAGTGGTTCAGCTGGTCTTCGGTCAGGCGGCCTTCGAGGTAGGCGCGGCCGTACATGCCGGGCGACGTGTGGCCCTGGAAGTAGACCAGGTCGCCGCCGTGGTTTTCGTCTTCGGCGTGCCAGAAGTGGTTCTGGCCGCAGCCGATCATGGTGGCCAGCGAGGCGAAGGAGGCGATGTGGCCGCCCAGGTCGCCGCCGTCCGGCGGGTTGTGCTTGTTGGCCTTGACCACCATGGCCATGGCGTTCCAGCGCACGTACGAGCGGATGCGCGATTCCAGCTCCAGGTTGCCCGGGTGGGCCGGCTCCAGGCCGGGGGGAATCGTGTTGACGTAGGCGGTGTTGGGCGAGAACGGGATATGCGCGCCGGAACGGCGGGCTTCGTCGATCAGGCGTTCGAGCAGATAGTGGGCGCGCTGCGGTCCTTCACGATCAAGGACAGCCGCCAGGGCTTCGAGCCACTCCTGGGTTTCAAGGGTGTCTTCGTCGTTGGCAGCCTGTACGGCGCCAGCCTGGGCGTAAGAGGACATCGTGTGTCTCCTGTTGGATTGTTCGTGACCGCACCCGCTTACTTATCTACTCGCGGACCTTGCATGGTAGCCGGGATCATCCGGGCTACCATGCAAGGCATGGGGTCGGGTTGTTCTAGAGACCTGCTACTGGGTCGGTTCCCTATCAGCGGGCATTCTAAGAAAGAAGGTTAACCGGTCGCAAGCAAAATTTCATGTTGCGGTACGGCATTTCATAATACGAAAAATTTAAAGCAAGCTGAACGCTTTGGCGTCATACTTTTACCCAGGGACTCCAAAAGGACGAGTCGATTCCCGGCAAATCCCTGCCAACACGCACTAAAATGCGCGGTCTATCCGGCCCGAATTCCATGTCCAGCGCGCCCAAGTCCAATATTCCTACGCCATTCCACGATCACGCCCGCACTCGCCGACGCGGGGTGTACTGGGTCACGCCAGCCATGGTGCTGATCCTCTATATCTGTGTGATGGCGGTGTTCTTCTGGCTGCAACGCATCCATGACGACAGCGTCATGTTTGTCACCATCGACCAGGAAATGCGCCAGCAGCGCCTGATCTGGGTGGTGCTGGCCCTGTCCTGTGTGATCGTCATCAGCCTGCTGATGCTGTGGCGCTATACCCGTTTCCGCTCGGCGGCCGAAGCCGCCCTGATCGCCGAGACGGGCTTCCGCCGCGCCATGGAGAACTCCATGTCCACCGGCATGCGGGTGCTGGACATGGAAGGCCGCATCGCCTACGTGAATCCGGCCTTCTGCCGCATGATCGGCTGGAACGAGGCCGACCTGATCGGCCGCAGCCCGCCCTTCCCTTATTGGGTGCCGGGTCGCCACGAACAGCACCAGCACACCCTGGACGTGCTGATGTCCGGCAAGACGCCCAGCAGCGGCCTGGAAGTCGAGGCGCAGCGCCGCGACGGTTCGCGTTTCACGGCGCGGATGTACGTGTCCCCGCTGCTGGACCCGAACGGCAACCAGATCGGCTGGATGACCTCCATGACCGACATCACCGAGCCCAAGCGCATCCGCGAGGCCCTGACCGCCGCGCACGAACGCTTCATGACGGTGCTGGAAGGCCTGGACGACGCCATCTCGGTCACCGCCGACACCCACGACGGCCTGGAGCTGCTGTTCGCCAACCGCACCTACCGCCGCGTGTTCGGCGCGCAGACCGGCGGCCACGACGAGCTGCTGGCCGGCCGCCGCGGCCGCTTCACCGACGAATCCGTCGAAGTCTTCGCGCCCTCGGTTCAGCGCTGGTTCGAAGTGCACCACCGCATGCTGGCCTGGACCGACGGCCGCCGCGTGCGCATGCAGGTGGCGCGCGACATCACCGAGCGCCGCGTGCACGAGGAAGCCTCGCGCGTGCAGCAGGAAAAGATCCAGCTCACCAGCCGCCTGACCACCATGGGCGAAATGGCCTCCTCGCTGGCGCATGAACTGAACCAGCCGCTGACCGCCATCGCCAACTACAGCATGGGCGCGGTCGCCCTGGTCAAGGCCGGCCACACCAGCCCCAACATGCTGCTGCCGGCCCTGGAAAAGGCCGCCTCGCAGGCCGAGCGCGCCGGCAAGATCATCAGCCGCATCCGCGAATTCGTGAAGCGCAGCGAGCCCCGCCGCCAGCGCGTGACCATCAGCCGGATCGTCGACAATGCCATCGGCTTCGCCGAGATCGACGCCCGCAAGCGCCGCATCCGCATCGACCGCTTTGTGCCGTCGAACGCGCCGGACGTGCTGGCCGACCCCATCCTGATCGAGCAGGTGCTGTTGAACCTGCTGAAGAACGGGCTGGAGGCCATGGAAAACAGCGAATCCGACGAACTCAAGGTCGCCGTGATCCTGCACGAACAGCACATCGAGGTCGCGGTCGTGGACCGCGGCCACGGCCTGGCCGAACCCGAACGCCTGTTCGAACCCTTCTTCAGCACCAAGACCCAGGGCCTGGGCATGGGGCTGAACATCTGCCGTACCATTATTGAATCGCACCATGGCCGCTTGTGGGCGGATCCCAATCCCGCCGGCGGCACCATTTTCCGCTTTACCCTGCCCTGCGCTGCACCCCAGTCGCAGGCCCAGAACGATCAGTCCGAGGAGTTGCACGCATGAACACGCCCCACCTGTCGAGCACGGTTTTCATTGTTGACGACGACGAAGCGGTCCGCGATTCGCTGCGCTGGCTATTGGAGGCCAATGGCTATCGCGTTCGCGCCTACGCCAGCGGCGAGTCCTTCCTGGAAGACTACGACGCCAGCCAGATCGGCGTGCTGATCGCCGACGTGCGCATGCCCGGCATGAGCGGCCTGGAACTGCAGGAACAGTTGATCGCCCGCAATGCCCCGCTGCCCATCGTGTTCATCACCGGCCACGGCGACGTGCCGATGGCCGTGTCCACCATGAAGAAAGGCGCGGTCGACTTCCTGGAAAAGCCGTTCAATGAATCCGATTTGCGCGAGATCGTGGCGCGCATGCTGGAGCAGGCCACGCAGCGCGTGAGCAAGCACCAGGCCCAGAAAGACCACGAAGCCATGCTGGCGCGCCTGACCGCGCGCGAGCAGCAGGTGCTGGAGCGCATCGTCGCGGGCCGCTTGAACAAGCAGATCGCCGACGACCTGGGCATCAGCATCAAGACCGTAGAGGCGCACCGCGCCAACATCATGGAAAAACTTGAAGTGACCACCGTAGCTGATTTGATGAAAGTGGCCTTGGCCAAACCCGAGGCGACGGCATGAGCCGCCGGGCCGATCCCAAGGCGAATACCGCAGCGCGTAGCGCGGAGGCCGCCGAATGACTGCAAGGATTATCGACGGCGCGGCCCTGTCGGCGCGCATTCGCGAAGAAGCTGCCCAACGCGTTGCGGCCCTGGCCGCCAAGGGCACCCGCCCCGGCCTGGCCGTGGTGCTGGTGGGTGAAGACCCCGCTTCCCAGGTGTACGTCCGCAATAAGGTAGCGGCCTGCGAAAAGGCCGGCCTGCATTCCGTCAAGGAACAGTACCCCGCGGACATGACCGAGGCCGAGCTGCTGGCCCGCATCGCCATCCTGAACCAGGACCCGACCATCCACGGCATCCTGGTGCAGTTGCCGCTGCCCAAGCACATGGACTCCCACAAGGTCATCGAAGCCATCGCGGCCGAGAAGGACGTGGACGGCTTCCATATCAGCAACGCCGGCCTGCTCATGACCGGCCAGCCCCTGTTCCGCCCCTGCACGCCCTATGGCGTGATGAAGATGCTGGAATCGGAAGGCGTGACGCTGCGTGGCGCCGAAGCCGTGATCGTGGGCGCGAGCAACATCGTCGGCAAGCCCATGGCGATGCTGCTGCTGCAGGCCGGCGCCACCATCACCATCTGCAATTCCAAGACCCGCGACCTGGCGGCCCAGACCCGCCGCGCCGACGTGCTGGTGGTCGCCACCGGCAAGCCCGGCATGATCGACGGTTCGATGATCAAGCCCGGCGCGGTCGTCATCGACGTGGGCATCAACCGCGGCGCTGACGGCAAGCTGTGCGGCGACGTGGACTTCGCCTCGGCCAAGGAAGTGGCGGGCGCCATCACCCCCGTTCCGGGCGGCGTGGGTCCCATGACCATCGCCATGCTGCTGGTCAACACCATCGAAGCCGCGGAACGCGCCGCAGGCTGATACTTTGCATGTCATGGGCGCGGCGCGGGAGTTCTTCTGCCAGAACTCCCGCGCCGCGCCCATCGCACTTGCATTCCGGGGAATCGCCCCAAACTGATTCTTGTCCCTATTCCCGCCGCTACCGCCATGTCCCAGAATCCCCTGCTCGCCCCTGTTTCCGACCTCGTCGACTATGCGGCCGTCAAACCCGGACACATCGTGCCGGCAGTCGAGGAGCTGCTGGGCATCGCCCGCCTGGCCGTGGACCGCGCCGCCGACACCGCGCTGGCGCCCACCTGGGAAGCCGTGGTTGAGCCGCTGGATACCGCATCGGAACGCCTGTGGCGCGCCTGGTCGGTCGCCGGCCACCTGAATGCCGTGGTCAACACCCCGGAGCTGCGCGAAGCGTATAACGCCGCCCTGCCCCTGGTGACCGAATTCTCCACCTGGGTCGGCCTGCACGAAGGCCTGTACAAGCAGTACCAGCGCCTGGCCGCCGCCCCCGATTTCGCGTCCTGGACGCCGGTGCGCCGCCGCATCGTGGAAATGGCCCTGCGCGACTTCCGCCTGAGCGGCGTGGAGCTGCAAGGCGCCGACCGCGAACGCTACGCCGCCATTTCCGACCGCGAGGCCCAGGCCTCGCAGAAATTCTCCGAAAACGTGCTGGACTCGATCGACGCCTGGTCGCTGCTGGTCGAGGACGAGGCCCGCCTGGCAGGCATTCCGGCCGACGTGCGGGCCGCCGCCCGCGCGGCGGCTGAGGAAGACGGCAAGCCGGGCTGGAAGCTGACGCTGAAGATGCCGTGCTACCTGCCCGTGATGCAGTATGCCCAGGACCGTACGCTGCGCGAAGCGCTGTACCGCGGCTACGGCACCGTGGCGTCGGAACACGGCGATGGCAAGTTCGACAATTCGCCGCTCATCGAAGAGCTGCTGTCCCTGCGCGCCGAAGAAGCCGGCCTGCTCGGCCTGGGCACCTTCGCCGCGCTGCGCCTGCAAACGCGCATGGCGCGCGACGCGCAGGAAGTCACCGTATTCCTGCGCGACCTGGCGGCGCGCGCCAAGCCCTACGCCCAGCGCGACCTGGCGGAGCTGAAAGCCTACGCCACCGGCGAGCTGGGCCTGGACGACCTGCAGCCCTGGGACGTGGCCTACGCTTCCGAGCGCCTGCGCGAATCGCGCTATGCCTATTCCGAAGACGAGGTGAAGCAGTATTTCACCGAACCGCGCGTGCTGTCCGGCCTGTTCGAGGTCATCGAGACCCTGTTCGACGTGCGCCTGGCGGAAACGCCCGTCTCGTCCTGGCATGGCGACGTGCGCGGCGTGCGCGTGGAAAGCCCCAAGGGCGAACTCATTGGTTATCTGTACCTGGACCTGTACGCCCGCGCCGGCAAGCAGAGCGGCGCCTGGGTCGACAGCGAACGCACGCGCCGCGTCGTGGCTGGCAAGGTGCAGACGCCCATCGCCTACCTGACCTGCAATTTCTCGCGTCCCAACGGCGACAAGCCGGCCGTCCTGACGCATGACGACGTCATCACGCTGTTCCATGAAACCGGCCATGCGCTGCACGCCCTGCTGTCCGAAGTGGACGAACCCGGCGCCGCGGCCTTCGCCAGCGTCGAATGGGACGCGATCGAACTGCCCTCGCAGTTCATGGAGAACTTCTGCTGGGAATGGGCGGTGGTGCAGAAGCTGTCCGCCCACGTCGACACGGGCGAGCCCCTGCCGCGCGCCCTGTATGACCGCCTGGTCGCCGCCCGCAATTACCAGAGCGGCATGCAGACCGTGCGCCAGATCGAGTTCGCGCTGTTCGACATGCTGATGCATGACCGCGCCCAGGGCTCGTCGATTGCCGAAGTGCTGGCCCTGCTGCAGGAAGTGCGCCAGGAAGTGGCCGTGCTGTTCCCGCCCGCCTGGCACCGCCTGCCGCACGCCTTCTCGCACCTGTTCGCGGGCGGCTACGGCGCGGGCTATTACAGCTACAAGTGGGCGGAGGTGCTGTCGGCCGACGCCTACGAAGCCTTCGAAGAGGCGGCGGCGCGCCAGGCCGGCAACGCGCTGGGCACGCTGGATCCCGAAACGGGCGCACGCTTCCGCCGCGAGGTGCTGGCCGTGGGCGGATCGCGCCCGGCGGCAGAGTCCTTCGCCGCCTTCCGCGGGCGCGCGCCGCGCATCGACGCCCTGCTGCGCCATAGCGGCATGACGCCTGCCTGAGCGACCGCGCCTCCGCGCGCAATCCGACGGCCCGCCCTGGCGGGCCGTTTTCTATGCCGCGGCGGAATCGTCCACCGGCCGGCGCGCCGACATCACCAGCCAGCGCCCGTGCACGGACTGGTCGGAACCGGCCTGCTTCCAGTAGCGACGGCTTTCCTCATCCTGCGCCTGCTTGAGCCTGCGGCCGTAGTAGAGCCGCGACGGCACGGCCAGCACATGCTCCGCCATGCGCTTGGGCTTGTTCTCGTCCACGTCGTGCAAGGTGATGTCGGTGTAGCCGTAGTGCTTGAACAGCAGATGCAGCTGCGGAAAGCTCCACGGAAAGTATGTGACGTAATCCTCGCCACGCTGCCGTCCGACCATGGGCCGGAACCCCGAATGAAAGCCGCGCAGCAGGAACTGCAGGCGCGAACGGAAGTACCAGGTGTTGGGCGTGGTGACGATCAGCGTGCCGCCCGGCCGCAGCGCGCGATAAAAGCTCTGCATCAGCACGCCGGGGTTGGTCAGCAAGTGGATCGCCTCGCAGCAGACCACGGCATCGTAGGCAGCGGAAACCGTCAATGGCGTTTCCAGGTCGTGCTCCGCCACCTGGCGGTAGCCGCCGTCCGCCGGCGGAAACTCCCACAAACCCACGCCATCGATATCGACCTGCCGGCCGCTGGCGGCGGGCAGCATGTCGCCCAGCCAGCCCAATCCGCAAGGCGCGTCCAGCACCGAATCCGCCAGGCGGCTGCGCAGGATGTCGAGCACGACGGGGTAGTACGGATAGTAGGGATAGCCCAAGGAATTCCTGACCGGCATGTCCATATGTGGCGCCTCTAGATCTTGAAATCTGACACGGCCCTGAATGTAGCGGCAGCCATGGCACCCGGTCTGGAGAATTCGCCACTTCCAAACAATAACTAGACAAAGCTTTACAAGTGGGCGGGGCGGCCCCGCGGCTTGCGCCAGGACAAGCCGCCCCCAAGTTGGCGCCCCTTGCCCGCTGCGCCCTGCCCGCGGCTTGCGGGTAGAATCAAAAGGTTTACCCCCTACCGGCCCTTGGACTCATGCGACACCTCATTTCCGGCCGCGCCCTGCGCAGCCTGCTGCTGACCCTGTGCGTGTTTCTCGCTGCCTGCGGCGACAGGAACGTCGATTGGACCCTGTACAACGTGAAGGGGCACCTGCCCGACCTGAAGTTCTCCCTGCCTGGCGCAGGCGGCAAGATGGTCAGCAGCGACGATTTGAAGGGCAAGACCGTGCTGCTGTTCTTCGGCTACGCCAGTTGCCCGGACGTCTGCCCCACCACCATGGCGCAGTTGACGGCCGTGCTGCAGAACCTGGGCGACAAGGCCCGCGACGTGCGCATCCTGTTCGTCAGCGTGGACCCGCACCGCGACACGCCGGACATCCTGCAGGCCTACGTCAACGCCTTCAACAACAACGCCATCGGCGTGACCGGCGATGAAAAGCAGATCGCCGACCTGGCGCGCCGCTACCGCGTGGCCTACCAGATCGAGAAACCGCGCCCCGGGGACGACGCCGATATGTACGAAGTCACGCACAGCCGCGGCGTGTATATATTCGACAAGGACGGCAAGGCGCGCTTGCTGGCTTCGGATACCGACAGCATCGAGGCCATGACCAAGGACGTGCGCCAGTTGATCGACCTGACTTCCTGAGCGCCAGCAGGGCGCGGTGTTGCCCGCGCGCCCCATACACCAGTTGTTACAGCCGCTGCGCGCGGGGCGTGAGTATCATCTAGCCACACTGCCCCCTTTTACTTCCAGCAAGGAGTACGCGCATGAGCATAATCATCATGATCATCGTCGGGTTCGTCGTGGGCCTGATCGCCCGCGCCATCATGCCCGGAGACCAGAACATGGGGATCATCATGACCACCATCCTGGGTATCGTCGGTTCGGTCGTCGCCGGCTTCCTGGGCCAATCGCTGGGCTGGTACGCGCCGGGCGAACCCGCCGGGTGGATCGGATCGGTCGTCGGCGCGATCGTCGTGCTGTTCGTGGTTGGCCTGATCGCCAAGAAACGCGCCTGACGTTCTGCTGGACCTGAAATGAAAACGGGCCGATCGAAAGATCGGCCCGTTTTTTTCGCCTGCCCTTACTGCTGCTGGGCCTGCGCGGTCGCCGTGCGTTCGGTCCAGCCGCCGCCCAGCACCTTGTACAGGGTGACGAGATTGGACAACCTGGCCCGGCGCGTATCCACCAGCGCCTGCTGCGCGGTGTACAGCGAACGCTGCGAATCCAGCACGCTCAGGTAGTCATCGATACCCTGGCGGAAACGCTGGTCCGACGCGTCGTAGGCGCGCTGGTTGGCGGCTACCAGGAGCCGCTGCGCCTGGATTTGCTCGTCCAGGGTGCCGCGTCCGGCCAGGGCGTCCGCCACTTCGCGGAACCCCGTCTGGATCGACTTCTCGTACTGCGCGACCTGGATGTTCTTCTGCACCTTGGCCAGATCCAGGCCGGCAAGCAGCGAGCCGCCCGCGAAGATCGGCACGGTGATCTGGGGCACGAAGCTCCAGGCGCCCGAGCCGCCTTCGAACAGCCCGCCCAGGCTGGCGCTGGCGGTGCCGGCCGAGCCCGTCAGGCTGATGGTCGGGAAGAAGGCGGCGCGCGCCGCGCCGATATTGGCGTTGGCGCCCTTCAACTGGTGCTCGGCCGCGCGGATGTCCGGGCGGCGGGCCAGCAGGTCCGACGGAAGGCCGGCGGGCAAGGTGGTCGGCAACATGCCATCGTCGAGCTGGACGGCGTTGTCCAGCGCCGCCGTCAGCTCGGGCGACAGCGGCTGGCCCACTAGCAGGACCAGCGCATTGCGGTCCTGCGCGGCCTGGCGCGTGTATTGCGACAGGTTGCGCTCGGCGGTACGCAGCGACACTTCCGCCTGGCTCAGGTCCAGCGCCGTGGACAGGCCCTGGTCGTAGCTCTGCTGCGTGAGCTTGAAGGAATCCTGCTGGCTCTTGAGCGTGTCGCGCGTCAGGCCGACGAGTTCCTGGTCGGCGCGCAGGGTCAGGTAGGCATTGGCCACTTCGGCGATCAGCGTCAGCTGGGTCGCAGTGCGGGTTTCATCCAGCGCCAGATAGGATTCCAGCGCCTTGTCGCTCAGGCTGCGGATGCGGCCGAACAGGTCCAGCTCCCAGGCCGACATGGCGGCGCCGACCTGGTAGCTGTGGCTGGTGGTGGCGCGGCCGCTGGCCGACAAGTCGGCCGGCGAGCGCTGGGCCGACTCCTGGCCGGCGATGCCGATGCTGGGCATCAGGTCGGCGCGCTGGATGCGGTACTGGGCGCGCGCCGCCTCGACGTTCAGGGCCGCCACGCGCAGGTCGCGGTTGTTCGCCAAGGACTGTTCGATCAGCTGTTGCAGCAGCGGATCCGAGCCGAAGAAATCGCGCCAGCCGATATCGGCCGTCATCAGGCCGCCCGCGTCGGCGGGCTGGGCCGCCTGGTAGGACGGACCCGTGGGATAGGCCGCATCGATCGGCGCGTCCGGCCGTTCGTAGGTGGGGGCCAGCGAGCAGCCCGCCAGGGCCGCCGCCAGGGAAACAGACAGCAAGGTTCTCATCGGGAATGTCATTGCGGTTGGCCCTCCGTCGAGACGCCCTGCGTGCCGTTGGCGCTGGTGTCGTGCTCGTCGACGTTTTCGCTCATGCGCTTGACCTTGAAGACGCGCAGCATGATCACGAAGAAGGCCGGAACAAAGAAGATGGCCAGGAAGGTGCCGGTCAGCATGCCGCCGATCACGCCCGTGCCGATGGCGTTCTGGCTGCCCGAGCCCGCCCCCGACGAGATCGCCAGCGGCGTCACGCCCAGGATGAACGCCAGCGACGTCATCAGGATGGGACGCAGGCGCTGCCGCGCGGCGTGGATGGCCGATTCCGTCAGGCTGGCGCCATGCTCGTAGTGCTCCTTGGCGAACTCCACGATCAGGATGGCGTTCTTGGCCGCGAGACCGATGGTTGTGAGCAGGCCCACCTGGAAGTACACGTCGTTGGACAAGCCCCGCATCATGGTGGCGAGCAAGGCCCCGATGATGCCCAACGGCACCACCAGCATCACCGCCGACGGGATGGTCCAGCTTTCGTACAGCGCAGCCAGGCACAGGAACACCACGATCAGCGAAATCGCGTAGAGCGCGGGCGCCTGGGCGCCGGACAGGCGTTCTTCGAACGACAGTCCAGTCCATTCAAAGCCCACGCCCACTGGCAGCTTGCTCGCCAGGCGTTCCATTTCCTCCATGGCCGCGCCCGAGCTGTAGCCCGGCGCCGCCTGGCCCTGGATGTTGTACGACGGCACGCCGTTATAGCGGTTCAGCTTTTGCGGGCCGTAGCTCCAGGTGGCCTTGGCGAAGGCCGAGAACGGCACCATGTCGCCCTCTTTGTTGCGCACGTACCATTTGTTCAGGTCTTCCGGCAGCATGCGCGACGACGCCTCGCCCTGCGCGAACACCTTCTTCACGCGGCCGCGGTCGATGAAGTCGTTGACGTACGACGAACCCCAGGCCGTGGCCAGCGTGCTGTTGATGTCCGAGACGGCCACGCCCAAGGCGCGCGCCTTCTCGCGGTCGATGTCCAGCTGATACTGCGGCGCGTCTTCGATGCCGTTGGGGCGCACGCCCTGCAGGACCGGACTCTTGGCGGCTTCGCCCAGCAGCTGGTTGCGCGCGGCAAGCAGCCGCTCATGGCCCACGCCCGCGCGGTCCATCAACTGGAAGTCGAAGCCGGTGACGTTGCCCAGTTCCATCACGGACGGCGGCGGCACCACGAACAATTGCGCACGGCGCTCCGTCTTGCGGAAGTGCGCGTTGGCCCGTCCCGCCACGGCGCCGGCCTTCAGACGCGCGTCGCCGCGTTCTTCCCAGTCGCGCAGCTTGATGAACAGGATGGACGCGTTCTGGCCACGGCCGCCGAAGTTGAAGCCGTTGACGGCGAACACCGAGGTGACGGCGTCCTTTTCCTCGGTCAGCAGATACTTGGTGGCGTCGTCGATGACGGCCTTGGTGCTTTCCGCCGTCGCGCCGGCAGGCGTCTGGATCTGGGCGAACAGAATGCCCTGGTCCTCGTCCGGCAGGAACGCGGTCGGGATGCGGGTGAACATCCAGCCCATGGCGATAACCAGCGCCAGGTACACCACCATCAGGCGTTTGGTGCGGTTCAGGCCGCGTGCGACGGTATTGGCATAGCCGTGGCTGCTGCGGTCGAACGCGCGGTTGAACCAGCCGAAGAAACCCTTCTTGGAACCATGATGGCCCTTGGGGATGGGCTTGAGCAAGGTCGCGCACAAGGCCGGCGTGAACACGATGGCCACGATCACCGACAGCACCATGGAGGACACGATGGTGATGGAGAACTGGCGGTAGATCACGCCCGTGGAGCCGCCGAAGAAGGCCATGGGAATGAACACCGCCGCCAGCACCATGGCGATGCCGATCAGGGCGCCGGTGATCTGCGACATGGACTTGCGGGTAGCCTGCTTGGGCGACAAGCCCTCTTCGGCCATCACGCGCTCGACGTTTTCCACCACCACGATGGCGTCGTCCACCAGCAGGCCGATGGCCAGCACCATGCCGAACATGGTCAGGGTATTGATGGAATAACCGAACGCCGCCAGCACGCCGAACGTGCCCAACAGCACCACCGGCACCGCCAGGGTGGGAATGATGGTGGCGCGGAAGTTCTGCAGGAACAGGTACATCACCAGGAAGACCAGGATGATGGCCTCGATCAGCGTCTTGAACACCTCGTGGATCGACAGGCTGACGAACGGCGTGGTGTCGTACGGATAGACGACGTCCATGCCCGGCGGGAAGTAAGGCTTCAGGTTGTTGATGGTGTCGCGCACCGCCTGGGCCGTATCCAGCGCGTTGGCGCCCGGCGCCAGCTTGACCGCCAGGCCCGAGGCCGGCTTGCCGTTGTAGAAGCTGTCGATGGCGTAGGTCTGTCCGCCCAGTTCGATGGTGGACACGTCGCCCAGGCGCACTTGCGAGCCGTCGGCGTTGACCTTGAGCAGGATGCGGCCGAAGTCTTCCGCCTTCTCCAGGCGCGACGGCCCGATGATGGTGGCGTTCAATTGCTGGCCGCGCACGGACGGCAGGCCGCCCAGCTGGCCGGACGACACCTGCACGTTCTGTTCCTTGATCGCCGCCACCACGTCGACCGTGGTCAGGCCGTAGTTGACGAGCTTGGCGGGATCCAGCCAGATGCGCATCGCGTACTGCGAGCCGAACAGCTGGAAGTCGCCCACGCCCTGCGTGCGGCTGATGGGATCCTGGACATAGGAGGCGACATAGTCGGCCAGGTCGTCCTTGGTCATCGAGCCGTCGGTGGACACGAAGCCCGCCACGATCAGGAAGTTCTTGGTGGCCTTGGTGACGCGAATGCCCTGCTGCTGCACTTCCTGCGGCAAGAGCGGCTGCGCCAGCGACAGCTTGTTCTGCACCTGGACCTGCGCGGTATCAGGGTTGGTGCCCTGCGTGAAGGTCAGGGTGATGGACATGCTGCCGTCGGAGTTGCTTTCCGAGGAGATGTACTGCAGGCCGTCCAGGCCGTTCATCTGCTGCTCGATCACCTGCACCACGGTGTCCTGCACGGTCTGCGCGGAAGCGCCCGGGTAGGTCACCGCAATGCCGATGGCTGGCGGCGCGATGTTGGGGTATTGGGAGACCGGCAGCTTCAGGATGGACAGCGCGCCGGCCATCATCAGCACGATCGCGATCACCCATGCGAAGACCGGTCTATCGATAAAAAACTTTGCCATGCAAGGCTCCTGACTACTACTGCTTGGCCGCCGCGGCGGCTGCTTGCGGCTGCTGCGCCGGCTGCGCGGCACTGGCTTCGGTGGCGACGACTTCAGCCCCCGGACGCACCATCTGCAGACCTTCCACGATGACCTTGTCGCCGGCGGCCAGGCCGTCGGTGACCAGCCACTTGTCGCCGATGGCGCGGTCGGTCTTCAGTTCACGCAGTTCGACCTGGTTCTTGGCGTTGACCACCAGCGCCGTCGGGACGCCGCGCTGGTTGCGCGTCACGCCGCGCTGCGGCACCAGCAGGCCATCGGCGGCGACGCCGTCGGCCAGGCGGGCGCGCACGAACATGCCCGGCAACAGGCGGCGTTCCGGATTGGGGAACACCGCGCGCAAGGTGACCGAGCCCGTGCCCTGGTCCACCGTGACTTCGGAGAACTGCAGCTTGCCCGGCTGGGCGTATTGCGAGCCGTCTTCCAGGGTCAGCGTCACCAGCGCGGCCTGCTCGCCGTCGGCCTTCTTCAGCAGGCCGCTGGCCAGCGCGTTCTGCAGACGCAGCAGCTGGACGCTGGATTGGGTCACGTCGACGTAGATGGGATCGATCTGCTGCACCGCGGCCAGGGCGGTGGTCTGGTTGGCCGTGACCAGCGCGCCTTCGGTCACCGCCGAACGGCCGATGATGCCGTCGATGGGCGACAGCACCTTGGTGTAGACCAGGTTGATGCGCGCCGTGTCCAGCGCCGCCTTGGCCGACAACACGTCGGCGGCGGCCTGATCGCGCGAGGCGACGGCGTTGTCATAGGTCTGCTGGCTGACCGCGCGGGTGGCGACCAGCGGCTTGTAGCGCTCGGCCAGCAGCGCGGCCGTCTTTTGCTGCGCCTGGGCGCGCGCCAGGGCGGCCTTCTGGCTGTCCAGGCTGGCCTGGTAGAGCGCGGGATCGATCTGGTAGAGCTGTTGGCCCGCCTTGACCTCGCCGCCTTCGGTAAAGAGGCGCTTCTGGACGATGCCATTGACCTGGGGACGCACTTCGGCCACGCGGAACGGCGAGGTGCGGCCAGGCAGTTCAGTCGTCAGCGAAACCGGCTGCGTGGCAAGCGTCACTACCGTTACCTGGGGCTTGCCCGCCTGGGGAGCGTCTTGCTTCTTGCCGCAAGCGGCCAGCATGAGGGCCGATGCCGTCAGCGTGACGACTGCCGCGCTGCGCCACATAGCGCTTTTCTTATCCATAGATTGCATTCCCGATTTCAACAAAAAAAAAGCCCGCCCCGGATCGCGTAATGAGCGTTCCGTGCGCATCGATTGGGTGGATTTGCCTCGAACACGCAGGCTGGGCTTTGTCGCATTGCTGCATTGCAGAACTCGCATTCTGCGTTATCCCGTCCCAGAAACAAAGAGGCATGTTGAGAAAACATCATTCCATTTATGGGACAATGGCTTCACCGTTGAATATGACAAAATTCCGCCATGAAACGCTTGCAAGGCATGGAACTATTCGTCGAAGTCGCCAAAACGCGCAGCTTCAGCCGCGCGGCGGCGATGCTCGGCGTGCCGAAATCGACACTGTCCCGCCAGGTGGCCGAACTGGAGCGCTCCGTGGGCCTGCGCCTGCTCAGCCGCACCACCCGCAAGGTCGAACTGACCGACGCGGGCCGCCTGTACTTCGACCGCTGCCAGCGCATCGTGGCCGAGGCGCAGATCGCCCATGAGGAACTGCAGAAGCTGGTCGATACGCCGGCCGGGCCGCTGCGGGTGAACATGCCCGCGGATTTCGGCACGGACTTCCTGGCTGAATCGTTCATGGAATTTTCCCGCCGCTACCCCGACGTCACGTTTTTCCTGGATCTGGCCAATCCGGATCACGCGCAGCGCGTGTTCCAGACCTGCGATATTTCGATCGAAATCGGCGAACTGCCCGATTCGTCACAGATTGCGAGGCTCTTGGGCATGCTGCCGGCCCATCTGTACGCCTCGCGCGAATACCTGAAGAAGCACGGCGAACCGCGGCATCCCAGCGACTTGACCCGCCACGAGTGCATAGAGTTCCGCGCCAAGGGCGCCGGACAGGTGACCCGCTGGCCCCTGACCGACGGCCAGCAGCACATCGAATTCACTCCCGGCAACCGCTTTTCCGTCAACGGCGTCGCCATGGCCCGGCGCCTGGCCCTGCTGGGCGCGGGCATCGTGGTGCTGCTGGGCGACCAGTCGGCCGAACAGCAGTCCGGCCAATTGCAGCGTGTGCTGCCTGACTGGCAACTGGGTCCGTTTCCGGTCTACGCGGTGACGGAGACGCGGCTGCTGCCCGCCAAGACCCGGATCTTCATCGAATTCCTGATGGAGCGCCTGGGCGATGTCGGGCAGGCGAAGAATACTCCCGCTTTCATGAAATAAACGGAAGTCGGAAACAGATTGAAAAATTTAGGACTGCCCGACAACACCTGTCGGCCAGCTCGGCCAATCAGAAGCGCTCGTCTTCGCGCAGGTAGCGCCATTGGCCCAGCGGCAGGTCACCCAGCGACACCCGTCCGATGCGCACCCGTTTCAGGCCTATCACCTTCAGGCCTACCAGTTCGCACATGCGGCGGATCTGCCGCTTTTTGCCTTCCCGCAGCACGAAACGCAGCTGGTCGCTGTTCTGCCAACGCACCTGCGCCGGCTTGAGCGCCTTGCCGTCCAGGGACAGGCCGTGGTTCAACAGCGCCAACCCGTTTTCGGACAGGTTGCCCTGCACCCGCACCAGGTATTCCTTGTCCACGCTGGAATCTTCGCCGATCAGGTGCTTGGCGATGCGCCCGTCCTGGGTCAGCACCAGCAGGCCTTGGGAATCGATGTCCAGGCGGCCGGCCACGGCCAGCCCGTCCAGGTGCGCACGCTCGAAACGCTGCGGCGCGCGGTCGCCGGCATAGCGGGAGCGGGAGTCGATCAGGGCCACGGCGGGCGTATAGCCCTTTTCGGCCTGGCCCGAGACGTAGCCCACGGGCTTGTTGATCAGGATGGTGACGCGCGAGGTCTGGCGCGCCTGCGCGGCGCGCTCCAGGGTGATGACCTGGTCAGGGTAGGCCCGGGCGCCCAGTTCGGATACCACAACGCCGTCCACGCGGACCCAGCCGCGCTCGATATAGGTGTCGGCCTCGCGGCGCGAACACAGCCCACGCTCGGACATGAGCTTGGAGATACGTACTTTTTCCATGGCCGGTATTGTATGCGGACGCCATGCCCCCCTCTTCAGGCCGCGGGGTCGTAGTCCGACGGCGCCATGGGATCCAGCGGATGGAGCGGCCGGCTGCGCCGCTGATAGGGAAACAGCGCGAAGTCCGAGCTGGTGACGCCCGCGCTGGCGCATTCCACCAGCGCCTGGGAGATAGGTTCGAACACAGGGCGGCAATACATGCGCGACTTCACCAGCACGAAGCGGGCCCGGCGCGGATCCAGCCCCATGCTCTCGAACACGCCCAGATCCCAGGGCTCGTGGGTTCTCTCGGTGATCACCAATTGCGCGACGCCTATGTCCAACACCGCGCTGCGGCCCATGCATGCCGTCTGCCCCGTGTACGTCGGACCGGTAATGACATATTCGCCGCCAGTCACGGCGCGGACCACTCCGCGCAGCAGCACGGGCGCCGCCGGGCGGCCGATGGCCGGAATCGGCCGTTTGTTGCCCACCGCCAGCTCCACCTGCGCGCCCTCGCCCGCCGCGGCCAGCGCGGCGACTGCCTCTGGGTCGCAGTACAGGCCCGCAATGATGCCCGTCAGGCCGGCGTCGACCGCGGCCGTCAGCACCTCCATGGTGTCGCAGGTGCCGCCGGACATGCAGTTGTCGCCATGGTCCAGCAGGAGCACGGGCTTGTCCGCGCCGCGGGCCAGTTGCGCCGCGCGGGCCAGCGATTCGCCCAGGGGCTCGCTATCGTAGAAGTAGCCGTCGCGCTCGGCCCAGATGGCCTGCGCCATATCGCTTGCGACCCGTTCCGCCTGCTCCCGCGGCCCGGAGCCCACCACGACCACGCTCAGGCATGGATTGGGGATGTCAGCCAGGGCGAAGCCCGCCAGCACGGAGACGCCCAGCATGCCGTCCGCTTCCGCGCCCCGCGCCGCCTGCACCGCGCGGCGCATGGCGCCCTGGGCCGTGGCGCTGCGCAGGGTGTGCGTCATCAGCGGCAGGCGGCGCCAGGCCATCACCGGGCGCGGGCCGCCATTGAGCCAGTCGTACAGGATGCGGCCCGCGTGCTCGCCGGTCTCGTACATGTCCACGTGCGGATAGGTCTTGAAGCTGATGATCACGTCGGCGTTGGCCATCATCTTGGGCGTGACATTGCCGTGCAGGTCCAGCGCCACGGCGATGGGTACGTCGGGCGTGCGGCACCGCAGGCGTTCGAGCAGGTCGCCTTCGCCGTCGTCGGTAGTTTCGGCCACCATCGCGCCATGCAGATCGAGCAGGATGGCGCCGCAGCCCTGAGCGCCGGCCACGATTGCATCGCACAGTTGGCTATAGGCTTCTGCCGACACCCGGCCGCTGGGGTAGGCCGTGGCGGAAACCGGCGTCACCACCGTCGCGCCGTTGGCCTCGGCAATATCGATGAAGGCGGACATGGCCGTGCGCTTGCCCTTGTTCTCTGCATAGGCCTGGGCGCCGTAGGCGGGGCCGTCATTGCCGAATGCGGACAGCGGCGTGGGCACCGGCGAGAACGTATTGGTCTCGTGGTTCAGGCGGGCGATCATGACCTTCATTGTCCGGCTCCTGCGGCATGCGCATTCAGTTCGTTCAGTTGTTCTGAGACGGCCCCGGGCGCAAGGCCCCCAGGCCAAGCTTTTCCATGGCCTCGCTGGCCTCGACGATCATCGCGGCCACTTCCGCCACGCTCACGCGCAGGCCCGTCGCCCGGGTCCGCATGTGCTCATAGGCGGCGCGCTCATCCAGGCGCTGGTGGTCCATCAGCACGCGGATGGCCTTTTCGATGACGCGCCGCGCCTTGATCGTGCTTTCCAGCTTGTTGATCTTGGACTGCTGGCGACTCTGGAACTGCTTGGCCGAACGCGCCAGCACCAGCGTGCTGAGCACCCCCGCGGAGCGGAACGGCCGCGTCAGCACGCCGTGCGCGTTGGTCTTCAGCAATTGCTTCAGCGTGGTCGGGGTTTCGTACTCGGACAAGGCGATCAGGGTGGCCTCGACCTCGCTGGCCGTCCAGGCGGCGCTGTTGCGGCCGCATTGGGATACCTGGAAGAAGATGACGTCCACGCCGGCGGGCGGACCATCCGGAAACGGCCAGTGCAGATGGATGCGGCAACCGATGCGCTTGAGCTGTTCGACCAGCAGGTCGCGGTCCTCGCCCGGCGGATACACCACGGCGACGGCCACGCTGCGCAGGTCCTCGTAGAGGCGGCGTAGGCTATGGTCCATGGCTATTTCAACCAGAACTCGTCCAGGCCGAACGCGGTGAGGTACGGGTCCGGCTTCACGGGTTCGTCGCTTTCCCAGACGATGTCGAAGCGTCCGTCCTCGCGGCACACGCCTATGCGCGGCGTCAGCACGCTATGGTTGTTTTCCGCCAGCACGGACATCTGCCCGTCCGGCGCGTCGAACTGCACCTGATGCACCGCCTGCACCAGTTTGCGGGTGTCCATGCTGCCCACGCGCTGCAAGGCGCGCGCGAACAGGTGCATCTGGCTGTAGCAGGTCTCGGCATAGACGCTGGCGGGATGGTCGCCGAAGCGGGCGCGCCAGCGTTCCAGGAAATGCGCGTTGGCGGGCGTATCCACCGTATTGAAATAGGTCGCAGCGGTGATGTGGCCCACACAGCGCCGCGGCCCGATCTCCGCCACCTCCGACTCCGCCATGGTCAGGCTGGCGATGGGGATGTGGGCGGTGGCCGCGCCTTCGGCTTGGCAGGCCTCGTGGTAGCGCTGGTAGAAGCGCTGCGCATCGGAGCCGATCAGGGTGGAAAACACCACGTCCGGCTGGATGCGGCGAATGTCAGCAACCACGTCGTTGATCTCGCTGTCGTCGCAGCCCAGGGGCAGATAGGTTTCATCCAGGATCTCGCCGCCATGCTCCTCGACCGTTTCGCGCATGATGCGGTTGGTCTCGCGCGGGTAGATGTAGTCCGCGCCCACCAGGAAGATGCGCGAGCCGCAATTCTGGATCAGGTATGCAGCCAGTTGCATGCTGCCCTGGTTCGGCGCCGCGCCGGTATAGATGACGTTGGGCGAATATTCGAAGCCTTCGTAGACCGAGCCGTACCACAGCAGGGAATTGCTGCGCTCGACCACCGGCAGCATGGCCTTGCGGCAGTGCGAGGTGCAGCCGCCAAAGATGACGCTGACCTCGTCGTCCAGCAGCAGCCGGGCCGCCAGCCGGCGGTACTCTTCGGCGTCGCTGCGCGGGTCATACACCACCGGCGCCAATGGCCGCCCCAGCACGCCGCCCAGTTCGTTGATCTCCTCCACCGCCAGTACCGTGCCGAAGAAGTGCTGCGATTCCGTGGTTCCGGTGACGCCGCTGCGCGAATAGAGCACGCCGATGCGCCAGTCCGGCCGCTCTGCGTGCTTGTCCTGGGGCGTACTCATGAGGGAATCCTTGAACGTGTAGTGCGCGTGTGCGTCATGGCGAATCCGGGCCGCGTGGCCTTCATACTTTCAGATGAGCAATGATATTGCCCGCCGCCTCGGGCGCGCCAGCCTCGCCTTCATCGACGATGCTGCCCTGCTTGAGCACCAGATAGCGATCGGCCACGTCCAGCGCGAACGCCACGTTCTGCTCCACGATGAACATTGTTGTGCCGTGCCGCTCGCGTTCCCAGTTCAGCGCGCGGCCCAGGCGCTCGATCACCGAGGGCTGCAGCCCTTCCGTGATCTCGTCCAACAGCAGCAGCGCGGGCCGCTGCATCAGCCCGCGCGCCACCAACAGCATCTTCTGCTCGCCGCCCGACAGGGTGCCGGCATGCTGGCGCAAGCGGCTCGTGAACACCGGAAACAGCTCGGCGATCTGGGCGAAGCGTTCGTCGAAGAGTTGCTCGTGCGGCAGTCCCAGGCGCAGGTTGTCGCGGATGCTCAGGTCAGGAAACAGCGGCTGTTCCTGGGCGGCGTAGGCCACGCCGCAGCGCGCCACTTCGTGCGGCCGCAGCCGGGTGGCGTCGACCCCGCCCACGCTGACCCGCCCGCGCTGCTTGGGCAGATAACCCATGACGGTCTTGAGCAAGGTGCTCTTGCCCATGCCATTCTTGCCCAGCAGCGCCACGCAGGCGCCGCGCTCGACCGTGAGCGACACGTCATGCAGCACCATGGCCCGCTTGTAGCCGCTGGACACCGCTTCCATGCTCAACGCCGGCGCTGCGATGCTCGTCATTGCCCTGCTCCTTGCGCGGCCGGCGCGCCGCCGGCGTAAATGGTGCGCACCAGTTCTGATTCCACGACCTCGCGGAATCCTCCGTCCATGACGATGCGGCCCTGGTGCAGGACCACAATGCGCGTCGCGATCTCCTTGACGAAATCCAGGTCATGTTCCACCAGCAGGCAGCACAGGCCATAACGGTGCGCCAGGGACGACAGCACGTGGCCGATCTGCAGGCGTTCGGCCTTGCTCAGCCCGGCGGTGGGCTCGTCCAGCAGCACGATGCCCGGTTCCAGCGCCAGCACCATCGCCAGCTCCAGGGCCTGCTGCTGTCCATGCGACAGGTCGCGCGCCACGTGATCCAGGCAGTGGTCCAGGCCGGTCACGCGCAATGTCTCCAGCGCATAGGGCGGCAGATGCAGCGTGGGCGACCGGCGCCACCACGACGTCCGTTCGCGCAGCGTGGTCGCGATGCGCAGGCTTTCGGCCACGGTCAGCGTATCGAACACGTTGGCATTCTGGAACTTGCGGCCCAGCCCATGGCGCACGCATTGCTCCGGTCCGTCGCGCCGCACTTCGTGGCCATAAAGTTCCAGCCTGCCCTGGGACCGCTCGGCGCCGTCCGCGATGCAGCGCATCAGCGTGGTCTTGCCGGCGCCGTTGGGGCCGATCAGCCCGACCAGTTCGCCGCCGCGGGCTTGCAGGTCTATGCCTTCCAGCACCTTCAGGCTCCCGAAGTGCTTGGAAACGCCCGCCAGGCTCAAGGCCTGGGCCGCGCCGCCGGCTTGCCGCGGTGGGATGGCGCGCTCGCCCAGCGCGGGTGTGGCCGCCCTACCCGCCCTTGCGCGCCAAGGCGCGATCAGCAGGGGCAGAAGCCCCCGCGGCAGCAGCAGGATCACCAGGACGAAGGTCACCCCCAGCAGCAACTGCCAGACGAACGGCATGTTGCCGCTGAGATAGGAGCCCGCCACATTGATGAGTATGGCTCCCAGCACCGGCCCCCAGATGGTGCCGCGCCCGCCCAGCGCCACCCAGATGATGAGTTCCGTGCCGAAGACGAAGCCCGTGAGTTCCGGCGCCACCACGCCGCTGAACGCGCCATAGCCGAAGCCCGCCAGGCCGGCCACCGCGCCGCAGGCCACCAGCAGCGCGATGCGCCAATGGGCGGTGTTCAACCCCAAGTAGCTGCACCGCGCCTCGTTGTCGCGCAGCGCCACCAGGATGCGGCCGCCATCGCTGCGCACCACCACCCAGGCCAGCAACGCCACCGCGGACAGGCCGCCCGCCGCGATCACGTACCAGGCCTCCAGCGACAAGTCGAAGGTTTCGTACCCCGTCAGGCCGGACGAAGAGCCGGTGTAGG
The DNA here is from genome assembly GCF_048541815.1 of Achromobacter sp. PD1. Taxonomy (NCBI): domain Bacteria; kingdom Pseudomonadati; phylum Pseudomonadota; class Betaproteobacteria; order Burkholderiales; family Alcaligenaceae; genus Achromobacter; species Achromobacter sp. PD1. The sequence continues at coordinate 2,025,873 of NZ_CP183349.1, read as the reverse complement.
TGCCGCCGGACAGCACCAGCTGCATCAGCACGATGGGCAGCACCAACGAGATCACCGTGGCGAAGAATGGCGAGGCCCCACGGTAGAACGACAGCCAGCCGGTCACCAGCGCCAGCAACGCCGCGGCGCCCACTGCCGCCAAGGCGGCCAGCGCCGCTATCGCAGGCGAGAATCCGTAGTGCGTGAAGGCCAGGCCCGCGGCATATGCGCCAACCCCGAAAAAGGCAGACTGGCCGAAGGTCAGGTAGCCGGTGTAGCCCCACAGCACGTCCACGGTGACCGCCGCCACGGCGAAGAACAGCGCCTTGATCAGCACGTTCAGCAGATAAGTGTCGAACAGCCAGGGGCCGGCCGCGGTCAGCACCAGGCAGAGCCCGGCCAGGCCCAGCAGGCTGCGGCTGCGCGCGGCCTTTTGCGCCGAGGCGTCGTCAGCGGCGCCAGCCAGCGTTTGAGGGGTCAATGCGCGGTCAGTCATGGGCGAATCCTTGAGGACGCAAACGCAGCGTCAGCGCGGCCAGGACGGCGATGGTGACGCCGCCCAGGATCGGGCTGACGTAGACGCTTACCAGCACCTGGCAGGCGCCGTAGACCAGGCAGGTCAGCAGCAGCGCGGTGATCGAATGGCCCGACACCATGACCAGCATGAAAGCGCTGACCAGCCACGGCAGCCCCATGTTCGGGTCGACGCTGGACAAGGGCGTGATCAGCGCGCCGGCCAGCGCGCCCAGCCCCGCTCCCAGGCCAAAGGTGGTGAAACGGATGCGCTCGGCATTGATGCCCAGGCCGCGCGCCAGGTCCTCGTTCATGATCACGGCCCGGGTCCGCACGCCAAAGCGCGTGCCGCTGAGCAGCAGCGTCATGGCGGCATACATCAGCAAGGCCGCGGGCACCAGGAACAGGCGGTACGCCGAATACTCCGTGCCCAGGAAGGACACGGCGCCGTGGATGGGCGAATCCGCGAACTTCACTTCGCGCCCGAATGCCATGGTGATGAGCTGGCCGATCACGATGCCCAGTCCCCAGGTGGCCAGGATGGCGTCCAGCGGCCGCTTGTACAGCGGCTGCACGATCAGCCGTTCCACGCCCATGCCCACCAGCACGCCGACCGCCAGCGCGAACGGCAGCGCCAGCCAGGGATTCAGCCCCAGCTGCGTCACCACCAGGCTGGCGTAACTGCCCAGCGTAAGAATCGCGCCATGCGCAAAGTTGACGATCTTCATCACGCCGAAGATGATCATCAGCCCGGCCGTCACGATGAACAGCATGGCGGCCGTGCTCAGGATGTCCAGCAGCAAACCCATATCGCTCTCCGACGCCGCCGGCAGGACCGGCGGCGCTTGTCATGGCATGGCCGTCACTTCAGGTCCGGACACTGCGCGCCCGGGTCGACCTTGTCGAAGGTCTGCAGGATCTTGATGGAACCGTCCTGCTGCACCTGCCCCAGGCGCATGGTCAACGCCGCGTGGCGCTGGCGGTCCATGGTCACCGGGCCGCGCGGGCCGTCGAACGTGACTGCGCTCAAGGCCTGCACCACCTTGGGCGCATCGGTGCCGCCGGCCTTTTCGACCGCCGCCTTGTACAGGTAGAAGGCTTCATACTGCGGCGCGGAGAATTCGTTGGCGGTCTTGGCGTCGTTGCCGAACTTCGCCTTCAGGCCGTCCAGGAATTTGCGGTTCTGCGGCGTGTCGATGCTGGTCAGGTACGAGGCCGACATGTACATGCCCACCGCCGTGTCGCCCATGGTCTTGGCCGTGCCTTCGTCGATCGCCAGATTGCCGTAGGGCATGGACAGGCCAGCAGCCTTGACCTGCTTGGCCAGGCTGACGTTGGGTCCGCCGCCGGCCGTGGAGCTGATCAACGCGTCCGGGTTGGCCGAGCGGATCTTGGAGACCACCGGCGTCCAGTCGGAACCGTCGATCGGCAGGTACTCTTCGCCCACCACGCGTCCGCCCTGCTTTTCAATATATTCCCGTGTGAACTTGAGCATGCCGCGGCCGAAGGCGTAGTCGCTGCCCACCAGGAAGAAGGTCTTGGCCTTGCGGTCCTGCATGAAGTGGTCTACCACCGGCGCAACCTGCTGTTCCGGCACCCAGCCATTCACGTGTAGCCAGCGGTTGCAGGAACGGCCTTCATAGAATGACGTGTAGATATAGGGCACCTTGCCGCGCGACACGATGGGCAGCGCGGCATTGCGCGCCGCGCTGGTTTCCATGGCGATGATCGCGTCCACCTTTTTCTGGAACACCAGGGTGTCATACGCCTTCTGCGCCCCGACCGCGCCCGAGGCGTCATCGGCGATCTCCAGCACGATCTGGCGGCCCAGGATGCCGCCGGCCGCATTGATCTCGTCGGCAGCCAGTTGCGAGGCCTGCACCACGCCCGGCGCGACCACGCTGTTTGCGCCGGACAGGCCGACGGGCACGCCGATGCGCAACGGTTCGGCGGCATGCGCGCTGGCAGCGCCAGCCAGCAATGCGACAAACGACAGGCGGATCCGGCAGCTATTCAATAGGCTCTTCATGGGTTTTCTCCTTGGGGGAACGGCCGTGGACCGTCGTTCAGCGTTGCCGCAGGCCTGCGGCGGCGCCCAACTGCTCGTCATAGATGTCGCGGCGCCTGTCGCGCAGCACATGGTTGAAATCATTCAACTGGCGCGCGCGGCGCGAGGCCTTTAGGTCTATGGGCGCCAGCAGCACCTCCTCCTGGTCGATGCTGGCGGGTCCTGCCGCCGTCCAACCCTGGGACCCCACGATCAGGCTGCGGCCCACGAAGGGCTGGCCGCGCTCGGTGCCGACCCGGTCGGCGCACACCACCGTCAAGCCGTTGCTGTGGGCGCCGCTCATGGTCAGCGCATGGGCCATGACCGGCCCGTCGCGGGTCTGCCCCGGCATCGGCACCCAATTGGTTGGCACCGCCACGATGTCCGCGCCGCGCACCGCCAGCAGCCGGTAGACTTCGGGAAACCAGCCGTCGTAGCAGATGGCCACGCCGATGCGGCCCAGCTCGGTGTCGAATACCGGCAACCCCAGGTCGCCCGCCTCGAAGTACAGGTTCTCGTCGCCCCAGAGGTGCAGCTTGCGATAGGTCCCCAGATAGCCATCCGGGCCCGCGACCAGCGCGGAGTTGTAGAGGCGCCCGCCGGCGCGTTCCGCAATGCCCGCCACCAGGTAGATGCCCAGGCGCTGCGCCAACGCGATCCAGGCCTGCGAGCTGGGGCCTTCCGGCACGGCTTCGGCCAGGGCGTAGGCCTCATCGCGGCTATCGAACATATATCCCGTGTTGGCCAGTTCAGGCAGCACCACCAGCCGCGCGCCCTGGGCCGCGGCCTGCTCCACCAGTTCGATGGAACGCGCGATGTTGGCGGCGGTTTCGCCGATCGCGGGCTCCATTTGCACACTGGCCACCCAGGTCACGGCGGCGGGAGAACGTTGCGGTTCCGACGCTTGCATGCGAGCTCCATATTCAGAAATTGAAAACGAAAAAGCCCCCGACCACGCATTGCGTGCAAGTCGGGGGCTTCTATAGCCAAGACTGTATGTTCAGGCAGCAATCATTGCTGCGGGGTACTGCAAGCCGTTCAGGTCAATGTTGACCGTGTGCGAATGATAGGGAGACGCGGGTTCCTGGGACAATAAGTGCTTTCCCGGACGGCAGGACGGTCCGCCAAAACGCGCGTTCCGGCGCTGCGTCATTGCGACGCATTGGGTCGTCCCACCCGGCTTGGCATAATACGCAGCCATGAGCAAACCCGCAGCACACCACCCTCCCCTTGCCGCAGGCTGGCTGGCCAGCGCGCCTCCCATCCTGCCTCCTGCCCCGCGCCACTGGCTGTTCCGCCCCGGCGCGCTGACCGCCGGCTTGCGCCAGGTTGGCCAGGTGCGCCTGCGCGTGCTGGCCGAGTACGCCGATGGCGCGCCGCTGGATGAAGCCCGGGCGATGGGCATCGCGCCCGGCGCGCCGGTATGGATCCGTGAGGTGCTGATGTCGGTGGACGGCGTGGACAGCGTGCCCGCCCGCAGCCTGACGCCGCTGCGCGCGTCCCACGGCGCCTGGCAAGGCATGCGCCGCCTCCTGACCCGGCCATTGGCGGACATGCTTTACCACGACAGCACTGTGGTGCGTTCGCCGTTTGCCTGCCGCCGGCTGGCCTCGCCGGTGCCGTTTCATGCCACCGCGCTGGGGGCATTGCCGACCGGGCAGCGCGACCGCGATGGCGGGCGCATCTGGGCGCGCCGCTCGGTGTTCTGGCGCCAGGGCCAGCCGCTGCTGGTGGCCGAGTGCTTCCTGCCGGCGTTCTGGGAGCTGGTTGCTGATCAGCCGGTGCCGCCGCTGGTGCCGCACCAGCGCACGCCGCGCTGACACCCCGGCCTCAGCCTTCGTAGCGGCGTCCGCGCTCCAGCAGTTCGGGCGTGCCGATCACGGCGTTCAGACCGTCGAAATCCAGCATGCCCTCGCGCCACGGCGCGGTCGTGCCATGCTGGCGCAGGCTGGCGTAGTAGCCCTGCAGCGTGTGCGCCACCGCGCGCGCCGTGCCGCCAGGAAAGATGACGATGCGGAATCCCAGCGCGGTCAGCGCATCCGCGCTTTGCACCGGAGTCTTGCCGCCTTCGACCATATTGGCCAGCAGCGGCACGCGATGCGCAAAACGGCTGCACGCCGCCTGCATCTGCTCCGGCGTGCGCAACGCCTCGATGAACAGCGCGTCCGCGCCCGCTTCCAGATACGAGTCGGCGCGGTCCAGGGCGGCTTCCAGCCCTTCCACGGCCAGCGCGTCGGTACGCGCCAGGATCAAGGTGGACGCCTGCGCGCGCGTATCCACCGCGGCCCGCAGCTTGCCGCACATTTCGGCGGTCGGGATCACGGCCTTGCCGTCCAGGTGGCCGCAGCGCTTGGGGAAGGTCTGGTCTTCCAGCTGGATCATGGCGGCGCCGGCGCGTTCCAGTCCGCGTACGGTGCGCTGCGTATTCAAGGCATTGCCGAAGCCCGTGTCGGCGTCCACGATGACGGGCGTGGCCACCCGCTCGGTGATGCGGGCCAGCGTGTCCTCGACCTCGCTGTACGTGGTGAGGCCGATATCCGAGCGGCCCAGCCGCGTGTAGGCAATGGACGCGCCCGACAGGTATAGCGCGCCGAAACCCGCCTGTTCGGCGATCAGCGCGGACAAGGCGTCGTAGACGCCGGGAGCCAGCACGGCGCCGCCGGCCAGCTGTGCTTGCAGATTCTGTTTGTGCATGGTTTGGAAACTCCTAGGAAAGCTCGCGGCCCAGCAGGGATGCGGCCGTCGCCGCGGCGATATGGCCGCCCGCCACCGCGCTGAGCAGACCGTTGCCGGACAGGTAGCCGGACACGTCGTTGCCCGACACGCCGCGCGCCGCGCCGCCTGCCGCCAGCAGGTTGGGCAAGGGGTTGCCCATCCGGTCCAGCACGCGGCAATGCGCGTCGATGTCCAGACCGCCCTGCGTATGGAACAGCGCGCCCGTCACTTTGATCGCGTGGTACGGCGCTTGCAGCGCGCGCTCGAAGCGCCGGCCGAGGGCGTCGGCGGCGCCGGGCGACACCCCCGCCAGCGTCGCGCGCAGCGTGGCTTCGTCGCAGCCGATCAGGGCCGCCAGCGCCCCGACGTCGGCGCAAGTCTTCAGCGCCTGGCCCATCTCTGCCTGGACGAAGTCCGGAAAGCCGCGCGCCAGCGCCAGCGTGCGGTCGTCGAATACGTTCCAGGCCACGCCGCCGGGTTGCGCCAGCACATGGACCGCGGCCTCGGAATAGCCGTGGGTCTCGTCATGAAAGCGCCGCCCCGCGCCATTGATCTGCACGCCGCCGTCCATCATCACGGCCCAGGAGATCAGTGCGCCCTGCGGCGTGGCCCAGGAGCCGTGCCCCTGGTAGCCGCCCAGGTCGGCCAGGCGCGCGCCCAGTTGCACTCCCCATTCGATCGCGCTGCCGTCGTTGCCGACATGGCCGCCGTAGACAGCCCCCCGCATGGCCGGCAGATGTGCGCCCACCATCGCGGCATTGCCGCCAAAGCCGTTGCAGGCCAGGATCAGCACGTCGCAGCCGATCACGTCGATGGAGCCGTCCGGACGTTCGCAGCCCACCGCGGTGACGCGGCCGCCCTCGTCCGTCCAGATCTGCCGTGCCAGGGCGCGGGTCAGCAGATAGGCGCCGGCCCCGGTGGCGGCGCGCTCCAGCGCGGCGACCAGGGCCGCGCCCGTGCGCTCGGGCAAGGTGTGCATGCGGCGGGCGCTGTGGCCCGGATACAGGAAGCCGTCCAGCACCTGGAAATCCAGGCCGTGGCGGGCAAGATTGTCCACTGCGGCAGCTGCCGCACCCGTGTAGGCATCGACCAGCTGCGGCGCGGCCGTGCCGCCCGCCTTGGCCTGGATGTCCGCGGCAAAGCGCTGCGCGTCGTCCTCGATGCCAGCGGCCCGCTGTACCGCCGATCCCGCCGCCGGAATGAAGCCGGACGACAAGGCGGTGGAGCCGCTGGGCGCGGCATCGCGCTCGATCAGCACGGTCTCGATGCCGGCATCGGCCAGGCGCAGCGCGGCGGTCAGGCCGCAAGCGCCGGCGCCGATGATGGCCACCGGCACATGCATCGCGTCCGCGCCGGGAGCCAAGCCCCGCAGGACTTGCGGCGCGCTCACGAAGCCAGCCTGCCCAGGAAGTCCTGGCAGGACAGCACGTCGGCCACGGTGCGCAAATCCGCCAGCGCGGCATCGTGCATGGCCGGCGTGGGCGCGGCGCAGCCGTCGGCCAGCACCGCTACGTGATAGTCCCGCATGTGGGCATCGCGCGCCGTGCTGGCCACGCCGCCATTGGTGACGATGCCGGCGATCACCACGTTGGAGATGCCCGCGCGCCGCAGCACCCAGTCCAGCTGGGTATTGAAGAAGGCGGAGTACGCCACCTTCCAGACCGACACGTCCACCAGCCCATCCAGCTCGGCCACGTTGGCCTGCCCCTTGGAGCCGGCGACGAAATCGCCCTTGCGCAGGAATGGGCGCAACTGCCGCAGATGCGGCGAAATCATGGGTTCGCCGTGCGCGTCCGGCCATAGCGTGAACTGGCTGGCCGCCACGAAGCCGCCTCGCGCCTTGAGCGCGCGGGCCACGGGCGCGACCCGGGCGGGCAAGGCCCGCGCCTGCGGGCTGACGGCGCCGCCGCGGTCATAGGCGCCGCCGGGCGCGAGGAAATCGTTCTGCAGATCGATGACGACCAGCGCGGTGCTGCGGGGATCGAAGGCTGACATGGGCTCTGCTCCTAGGAAACCTGGCGGGCGATCAGCAGATTGCCCAGGGAATCGACCTGGCCGGCAAAGCCGGGCTCGATCCAGATCGTGGTGTCCGGCTGCTCCAGGATGGCGGGCCCCGCCACCTCCGCGCCCACCGGCAGATCCAGCCGCGCGTAGCGCATGGCGTCATGCCATTGCCCGCCGTGGAAGACGGGTTGCGTGCCCAGCGCGTCCGGCATTGCGGTGCTGGTCGGCGCCAGCAGCGCCAGATCGAACTTGGGCCGCTGGCCGATGCGCGCATAGCGCAGGTTCAGGATGCGCACCGCGATGCCGTCCAGGCTGCGGCCGAAGGCGGCGCGGTAGGCACGCTCGAAGGCTGCGCCGATGCCGGCGCGGTTCAGTTCATCACGCCCGACTTCCACCCGCACCGTATGGCTCTGCCCGACGTACAGCATGTCCAGCTCGATGCTCTCGCGTATGCCCTGAAAGCCCACGCCCGCGGAATCCAGCCGCTCCTGGCAGGCCAGCGCCAGGCCGTCGATGCGGGCCAGCAGGTCGTCGGCGTCCAGCGCGGCCAGCGCCACGTTCAAGGTCTGCACGCCGTCGTGCCGCATGTCGGCCATGACGCAGCCCAAGGCCGAGGTCACGCCGGGATAGCGCGGCACGATGCCGCGGGCCGCGTCCACTTCGTTCATCATGGCGCAGACGTGCAGCGCGCCGCCGCCGCCAAACGGCATGTAGGCGAACTTGCGCGGGTCATGGCCGCGCTCGATGGACACGACGCGGATCGCGCCCGCCATCTTGGCATTGGCCACGGTCAGGATGGCCTCGGCCGCGGCATGCACGTCCAGGCCGAGCGGCTTGGCTACATGCTCTTCGATGGCGGCGCGCGCCAGCGCCACGTCCATGGTGGCAAGCAGCCCGCCGCCCAGCGGGCGTTCGGCCGCGATGCGGCCCAGCAGCACGTTGGCGTCGGTCACGGTGGGACGGGTATTGCCCCGGCCATAGCAGGCCGGCCCCGGCACGCTGCCGGCGGATTCGGGACCCACCTGCAACAGGCCGCCCGCGTCCACGCTGGCGATAGAGCCGCCGCCCGCGCCGATGGTCTCGATCTGGATCATGGGCGCGCGCACCACCATGCCGAAGTCGATGGCGGTCTGCGCCGACAGCGAGGCCTCGCCGTCGGCCACCAGCGACACGTCGAAGGAAGTGCCGCCCATGTCGCCGCTGACCACGTTGGGAAAGCCCGCGGCGCGCGCGATGGCGGCGCAGGCGATGACACCCGCGGCCGGGCCGGACAGCGCGGTGCGCACCGGCACGTCGCAGGCCGTCTGGCGCGACATCACGCCGCCGTTGCTCTGCACCACCAGCAGTTCGCCGCCGAAGCCGTTGTCCTTCAGGTCCGCTTCCAGCCGGGTCAGATAGCCGCCGACCACCGGCTGCAGCGCGGCATTGAGCACGGCGGTGGAGCAGCGCTCGAATTCGCGGATCTCGGGCAGCACCTCGGTGGCGGCGGTGACGTTGCCGTTGGGCCACAGCGCGCGCACGCAGGCCGCGGCCTGCGCCTCGTTGGCCGGATTGGCATAGGCGTTGACGAAAAAGAGGCAGACCGCCTCGCAGCCCTGCTCCAGCAATTGGCGGGCCGCGGCCTCGACCTGGGCCAGGTTCACTGGCGTATGCAAGGTGCCGTCGGCCAGCACGCGCTCTTCGACTTCCAGACGCAGGTCGCGCGGGACCACCGGCTCATAGTTGCCGCGCAGGCCCCAGGTCTGGGGCCGGTCGCGCCGGCGCATTTCCAGCACGTCGCGAAAGCCGGCCGTGGTGATGATGCCGGTGCGCGCCACCTTGCGCTCCAGCAGCGCGTTGGTGCCCACCGTCGTGCCGTGCACGATGGTGGCGATGGCGTCCGCGCCGTCGGCGACGCGGGCGATGCCGTTCATGAAGCCGCGCGCTTCCTCGCCGCGAGTGGAAGGCACCTTCACCACGCGGGCGCTGCCGCCCGCCTCGTCCAGCACGAATATATCGGTGAACGTACCGCCCACGTCCACGCCTACGACCAAACCTTGTGCCGCGCTCATGCCGACTGCTCCTTCAGATTTCCGCTCACGTAACCCATCTTGCGGTCATGCTCGCGCGCCGCCTGCGTGCGCGCGGCAGGCTCGCCGTAACCGCCTCCCCCCGGTGTTTCCAGGCGGACCCGGTCGCCGCGCTTGAGCTGGATGCCCAGCATCTTTGAACGCATGGGTGGCGTCTGCCAGCCGCCGTCCAGCTGATAGCGGAAGACGTTCAGCGCCGCTTCCCTGCCGCCGGCGATACCCTTGGGCGCGCTCTTGCCGCGTTCGCCGAAGATGAAGGCCTCGGCGCTGTCTTCCAGCAGTTCGATTTCATAGATGGCGCCCAGCCCGCCGCGGTGCTGGCCGTCGCCCGCCGAATCGGGTCGCAGCGCCCATTGCGTGAAACGCACGGGATAGGCCGCTTCCAGGATTTCCAGCGGCGGAATGGTGGCCGTGGAGATGGGCGCGTTGCCATGGCTGAGCCCGTCGCCGTCCGAGTGGCCGCCATGGCCGCCGCCAAAGAAGCTGAACATCACCCAGCGCTGGCCGCGCCGGGCGGGGTCGCTACGGTAGCCGGCGATCGACAAGGCATTGATGGTGCCGTAGGCCTGCGCCAGCGCGCGCGCCGGCTCGGCCTGGGCCATGGCGCAGAAGATCACGTCGATCATGCGCAGAATGGTTTCCGTGTAGCCTCCGACCGGTCGCGGGCGGTCCGCCGAGATCACCAGGCCGTCCGGAAGCACCACGTCCACCGCGTCCAGCACGCCGGCATTGGCCGGCACGTCCGGGAACAGGTGCTTCAGGGCCACATAGCAGGCCGCGATCGCCGTGGCGCGGGAGATATTCACCGGCCCGGCGCAGGCAGGCGAAGTGCCGGTGAAATCCAGCGTCAGGCGGTCGCCCTGGACGATGAGCTTGAGCGCGATGCGCAGCGGCTGGTCGCGCACGCCGTCGTTGTCCAGCATGTCCTCGAAGGCGTATTCGCCGTCGGGCAGGCGCGAGATGTGGTCGCGCATCAGGCGGCGCGCCCGCTCCCGCAAGGTGTCCAGCGATTCCAGCACGGTGGCGTCGCCGTATTCGTCGAGCAGGCCGTCCAGCCGGCCCGCGCCCAGTTCCAGCGCCGCCAGCTGCCCGTTCAGGTCGCCCCACAGGCTGTCCGGCAGGCGCGTGTTGGCCTTCAGAATAGCCAGCACGTCCAGGTCCAGCACGCCCGCGCGCACGATGCGCACCGGCGGAATCTGCACGGCTTCCTGCCAGCATTCGGTGGCGGCGGGGTTGTAGTTGCCCGGCACCGCGCCGCCGACGTCATGCCAATGGGCCGCCGAGGCCAGGAAGCAGAACAGCTTGCCGTCGCGGAACACCGGACGCACCAGCTTGAAATCATTGGCGTGGGTGCCGCCTTCATAGGGATCGTTGAACAGCCAGACGTCGCCGTCGACCATGCCGCCGCGCTCGGCGGCCGCCTTGGCCGCGGCCTTGACGGCAAAGGCCATCGCGCCCACGAATACCGGCAGGCCGGACTTGCCCTGCACCAGCGTGGCGCCGGTGGCGGCATCGTACATGCCGTGGCAGGCGTCATGGGCCTCGGCGATGATGGGATTGAACGCGCTGCGGTACAGCGTGGCGTCCATCTCGTCGGCGATCTGTTCCAGGCGGCCTTTCAGGACCGCGAGTGTGACGGGATCAAGCATGATGTGGTTCCTAATGAGTCTTGCGCTGTTTCAGCAAATTCAGCAGTCCGCCGGCCTGCACCATTTCCAGCAGGAAGGCGGGCACGGTGTCGCAATGCAGTTCCGCGGGTTGCCCCGCGGCGCGGCGGATGCGGCCGGCGGCGGGGTCCAGGGCGATGCGCTCGCCCTCTTGCAGGGTTTCGGCCTGTGGGCAGGTCAACAGCAGCAGGCCCACGTTGAAGGCGTTGCGGAAATACAGGCCGTTGAAGGATGGCGCGACCACCGCGGCGATGCCCAGGCGCACCAGCGCCGCAGCCGCCTGCTCGCGCGAGGAGCCGATGCCGAAGTTCGGGCCGGCCACCAGCACGTCGCCCGGCCGCGCGCCGGCGGCGAACTCGGGCCGCACGCGCTGCAGGCAATGGCGCGCGATCTCGTCGATGCCGAACTTCATATAGGCGCCCGGCGCCAACGCGTCGGTGTCGATATCTGCGCCCACGCGCCAGACGCGGTGCGTCACGGACTGCTCGGTCATGCCATGAACTCCCGGGGATCGGTGATGCGGCCGGCTACCGCCGATGCCGCCACCGTATAGGGCGAGGCCAGATAGACCTGGGCCGTCTCCGAGCCCATGCGCCCCTTGAAATTGCGCGCCGTGGTGGCGATGACGCTGGCGCCGTCCGGGATGGACCCGCCGTAGCCCGCACAGGCGCCGCAGGAGGTGGCCAGCATATCGGCGCCGGCCTCGCGCAGCGTCTGCATCACCCCTTCCGCCTCGGCTTGGCGCTGGTCCTGCTGGCTGGCCGGCGCCACCATCAGGCGCATGCCGGCGGCCAGCCGGCGGCCGCGCAGCACGCTGGCCGCGGCGCGCAGGTCCTCCAGCTTGGCGCCGGTGCAGGCGCCGATGTAGGCCACCTGCAGCGGCACGTCGCCATACTGATCCACGTCGCGCGCATTGGCCGGGCTGTGCGGCGCGGCAACCTGCGGCGCCAGCGCCGCGGCGTCGAATTCGTGCCACTCGGCCTGCGCGCCTTCGTCGCTGCGCCAGCGCGCCAGATCGATCTCGTCCGTGACGCCTGCCTCGCGCAGGTAGGCAACCGTGGTGGCATCCGGCGCGATCAGGCCGACCTGCGAGCCCAGCTCCGCGCTCATGTTGGACAAGGTCATGCGTTCCTGCATCGACAAGGCGCGCACCGCCTCGCCGCAGAATTCCACCGCCTGGTAGCGGCCGCCGTTCATGCCATAGCGGCCTATCATGTGCAGCATCATGTCCTTGGCGGTCACGCCAGCCGACAGCCGGCCGTTCCAGCGCATCATCAGGGTCTGCGGCACCTTCACCCAGATCTGCCCGGTGACGGCCACGCCCAGCATCTCGGTGCTGCCGATGCCGAACATGTAGGCGCCGAACGCGCCGCCCGTGGGCGAATGCGAGTCCCCGCCTACGCAGAACATGCCGGGACGGATATGCCCGTGCTGCGGCACCACCACGTGGCAGATGCCGAGCGAGTCATAGACGTTGGGCAGTTGCTGTTCGGCCGCCCAGTCGCGCGCGATGCGCACGATGCGGCGCGATTCGTCGTCGGATTCGGGCACGTAGTGGTCGATGACCAGCACGATCCTGGACGGATCCCACAGCGTGGCGCCCAGTTCCTGCAGCATGGGCTGCAGGCGGCGCGGGCCGCTGGAATCATGGAACATGGCCAGGTCGACCGCGCAGGTGACGATTTCGCCCTCGGCGACGGAAGCGCGGCCACAGGCCGCCGCGATCAGCTTCTGCGCCAGTGTTTGAGGCTCGGCCATAGCTACATCCCGAGATAGGCCCGGCGCACGTCGTCGCTGGCCATCAATTCCGGGCAGGCGCCGCTATAGCGCACCGCCCCGTTTTCCAGCACGTAGGCGCGCTGTCCCGTTTCCAGCGACTGGCCCACGTTCTGCTCCACCAGCAGGATCGCCAGCCCCTCGCCATGCAGGCGCGTGATCAAGCCGAACAGCTCTTCGACCATCAGCGGCGACAGGCCCAGCGACGGCTCGTCCAGGATCAGGAGGCGCGGCTCGGCCATCAGGCCGCGGCCGATGGCCAGCATCTGCTGTTCACCGCCGGACATGGTGCCGGCCAGCTGGACCAGGCGCTCGCGCAGGCGCGGGAAGATGTGCAGCACTTTCTCCAGGTTGGCGGCGCGGCGCTCGCGGGCCCGGGTGAACGAACCCAGTTCAAGGTTCTCGCGCACGCTCAGGTTGGGGAACACGCGGCGGCCTTCGGGCACCTGGATCAGTCCGGCCTTGACCACGTCGCGGTAATGGCGGCCGGTCAGGTCCTGGCCTTCGAAGCGCACCGTGCCGCCCCAAGGCCGGCACAGCCCGCAGACCGTGTTGTTCAGCGTGGACTTGCCGGCGCCGTTGCTGCCCAACAGCACCACGATCTCGCCCTGGTCCACCCGCAGGTCGACGCCGCGCAGCACTTCCATGCGGCCGTAGCCGGCGCGCAATCCCTGGACTTCCAGCAGCGCGCTCATGCCGGCGCTCCCTGCGCGGCCAGCCTGGCCGCCGCGCCCTGGCCCAGATAGGCCTCGACCACCGCCGGATCGCGCGTGACCTCGCCCGGCGTGCCCGAGGCGATCAGGCGGCCCTGCGCCAGTACCCAGACGTGCTCGGCCAGGCTCATCACCGCGCGCATCACGTGTTCGATCATCAACACGGTCACGCCGTCGTCGGCCAGCTTCTTCACCACCGGTATCATCTCGTCGATCTCGCTGGGGTTGAGCCCCGCCAATACTTCGTCCAGCAGCAGCAGGCGCGGCCGCGTGGCCAGCGCGCGCGCCAGCTCCAGTCGCTTGCGTCCGGCCACGGTCAGGTCCGCCGCCGGCCGGTCCAGCAAGGCTTGCAGGTTCACTCGGGCGGCCACCTCTTCGGCCGCTTCCAGCGCCTCGCGGCGGTTGCCCAGGCGCAAGTGCGCTCCCACGGCGATGTTCTGGCGCACCGTCTGCGCGCCGAAGGGCTGCACGATCTGGAAGGTGCGGGTCAGCCCGAGCCGCGCCGACTCATGCGGCGGGCGGCCGGTGATGTCCGCGCCGGCGAAATGCACCGAACCGGAACCGGGCTTGAGGAAACCGGACAAAAGGCCGAACAGCGTGGTCTTGCCCGCGCCGTTGGGGCCGACCAGGGCCGTCAGCGAGCCCTGGCGTACGTCCAGGCTCACGTCCTGGACTGCCTTCAGGCCGCCGAAAGTGATGGAAAGATTGCGCGCTTGCAGCAGGATCTCAGACACGGGCGCGCTCCTTGGCACTGAACAGCCGGCTCAAAGCCTGACCGCTGCCGGTGATGCCGCGGGGCAGGAACATCACGATCACGATGAGCACCACGCCGTAGATGACCATGCTGATGCCCGGCAGCTCGCCGAACAGGTTGCGCGTCAGGTCGCTCAGCGCATGCAGCGTGACCGCCCCCAGCAGCGGTCCCCACAGAGTGCCCAGGCCGCCGACGATGGCGCCGACCAGCGCCTCCACCGACACGGCCGAGCCGAAGGCGATGCCCGGATCGATGTACTGGAACACCTGCACGTAGAAGGCCCCAGCCGCGCTCATGAAGGCGGCCGACAGCGCGATGCCGCCGAGCTTGACCCGCAGCGGATTCACGCCGATGGCGCGCGCCGCGTCCTCGTTGTCGCGCACCGCCTGCAGATAGGCGCCGAAGCGCGAATGCCGCAGCCATGCCGTAACCACCAGCGCCAGCAGCACGAAGCCCAACAGCAGGTAGATGTAGCCGCGGCGCGAAGCGAACTGCATGTTCGCCACGCCCTCCTGCAACGGCACCATCAGGCCCACGCCGCCCCCGGTGAACGACACCGACAGCGCCAGGATGCGGAACACTTCCGCAAACGCCAGCGTCACCAGCGCGAAATAGGAGCCTTTCAGGCCATAGCGGAACGTCAGCCCGCCCACCGCCAGCCCGACCAGCGCGCCCAGCGCGATGGCCATGGGCAGCGCCAGCCAGGGGTTGATGCCCAGGTTGAGCTGGCCCAGCGCCTGGGCATAAGCGCCCACGCCGAAGAACAGCGCATGGCCGAACGACAGCTGGCCGCCGTAGCCGCCCAGGATGTTCCAGGCCTGCGACAGCAGCGCCGCGTACAGCGACATCATCACGAAGGTCAGGGCGACGCCCGACTCCGTCAGCGCGGCGGCGGCCGCCAGCGCCGCGCCGAACAGCGCGATAGTCAAAAGATCCTTGCCCATGCTCAGCCCCTCGCCCCGAACAGCCCCTGCGGGCGAAACAGCAGCACCGCGATGAAGATCGCGAATATGCCCATCTGGCCCAGCGAGTCGCCCAGGAACAGGCCCCCGATGGACTCCACCACGCCGATCAGCAGGCCGCCGACCAGCGCGCCCACGAAGCTGCCCATGCCGCCCAGCACCACGATGGTGAAGGCCACCAGCACGAAGCCGCCGCCGACCTGCGGATTCACGTAGTACGCCGGCAGCAGGAAGCAGGCCGCCGCGCCCAGGCAGGCCATGCCGATGCCGAACGACAGCGCGTAGACCTTTTCCACGTCTATGCCCATGAGCTTGGCGCCCTGCTTTTCCTTGGCCACCGCGCGGATCGCCCGGCCCAGGTCGGTGCTGCGGATGATCCAGAACAGCACCGCCGCCACCGCCAGCGCGCCGCAGAAGGCGATGATCTTGGGCAACGCGATCATGGCCGGCCCGATCTCCACCGTGGACAGCGTGTAGGCCGTGTCGATGGTGCGCGTGTCCGACTTGAACCACACCAGCGCCAGGTTCTCCAGCACGATGGCCAGGCCCAGCGTCACCAGCAGGATGTTCTCGTCCTTGCCGTGGCTGGCGCGGTTGATCACGTAGCGCTGCAGGGCATAGCCCAGCGCGAACATGCCCGCCACCACCAGCGGCAAGGCGGCGTAGGGGTCGATGCCGAGGCGGTCCTTCAGCAGATACACGGCGTACAGCGCCACCATCAACGCCGCCCCATGGGCGAAGTTGATGATGTGCAGCACGCCGTAGATCAAGGTCAGGCCCAGGGCGATCAGCGCGTACACCGCGCCGGTGGTCAGCCCGTTGAGCACCGAGGAAAAGAGGATGGCTGGATCGAGCACGCTCAGGCCTTCAGCGGGAAGATGGCATCGGCCTGGCGGTAGTCGGCCGGGATGACGACCTTGATGTCGCCGCCGATCACTTGCGTCAGCAGAGGCTGCGCGCCGGTGTTCTGGCCGTCCACGAACTTGGTCGGGCCGTAGGGCATGATGTGGTCCGAGAAGGTGCTGGAGGCCAGCGCCTCGGTGATGGCGGCGCGGTCGGCGGACTTGGCGCGTTCCAGCGCGTCGGCCAGCAGCAGCACCGAGGTATAGGTCATGAAGACCTCGTAGCTGAAGTAGGCGCCCTTCTCTTCCACGCGCGCCTTCAGCGGGGCAACGCGCGCATCCTTGGGGTTGAACCAGTGGTTGCAGTCGAGGATGCCGTTGGCGATGTCGGGGAATTCCTTCAGGAACTTGTAGCTGGAGGCCGCGCCGCCCAGCACCGAGTAGATCGCCTTGGGCTGCACCTTCTGCTGCTTCATGGCGCGCAGCAGCAAGGCGTATTCGTTGTAGTAGTTGGCCGGGATCACGATGTCCGGATTGAGGGACTTCATGCGCAGCACGATGTTGTTGAAATCGCGGGTCGGGTTCGGATGCTTGACCACGTCCTTGACCTCGAAGCCATGCTGCGGCAGGGCCTTGGACAGCAGCGCCGCGGTGCCGGTGCCGAACAGCGAATCCTCGTGCACGATCATCACGGTCTTGGCCGGCTTGCCCGCCGCGTCGTTGAGCGCGGCCAGGTCGGTGATGGCGCGTTCGCTACAGGCGCGGTAGCCCGGGCCGAAACGGAAAGTGTTCTTCAGGCCGCGCTCGACGATCTGGTCGGCCACGCCCACGTCCACCACGTGCGGCAGGTTGTACTTGGCCGCGGTCTGCGTGGTGGCCAGGCAGATCGCCGACGCATAGGCGCCGACGATGGCCGACACGCCCGCCTCGTTCATTTTTTCGACCTCGGCCGAACCCGCCTCGGGGCGCGACTGCGCGTCGCCCAGCATGGCTTCCAGCGGCGCGCCGCCCAGCGACTTGATGCCGCCGGCCTTGTTGATGTCCTCGATCGCCAGCAGCGCGCCCAAGCGGCATTGCTGGCCCGAATAGGCCAGCGCCCCCGTCACCGGATGCAGGATGCCGACCTTCACGGGTTTGGCGCCCTGGGCGCGTGCCACCCATGGCGCCGACACCAGGGCAGCTGCGGCGGCGGATTGATAGAGGAAAGTGCGGCGCGAATTCATGGGCGATCTCCGAGAGTTCAATGGAATTGGGCGGACAGCTCTTCGCTGACCCATACCTTGGCGTCGATGCTGCCGACGCGTGACAGCTGCAACTGGTACTGATAGCGATCGGGGCGGTACAGGCCTTGCAGCAGCTGCACCGGCCGCTCGTTCACGTCGCGCACGATGCGCGTCACGGCCAGCAGCGCGGAGCCCACGGCCACGTCCAGGTGGCGCGCCACCTGCGCATCGGCCAGCCGCGCCGAAATGGTCTGGGTCGCGCCGCCGAACTCCACGCCGGCCGCTTCCAGCAACATCAGCAGGGGTTCGCGCTCCAGGTCTGCGCGCGTGAAATCGGCCACGGCCTGCGGCACGTAGGTCGTGATGTGGGACAGCGGCCCGGCCTCGGTGCTGCGCACGCGCAGGCTCTTGTGCACGGGCGCGCCGGGCGCCAGGTCCAGCGCCTCGGCCACCACGGGCGGCGCCGACACCAGGGCGCTGTCCAGCACCTGCACCGAGGTGCGCAGGCCCATGTTGACGATGTTCTCCAGCAGGCCGGTGAGGTGCGCCTTCTGCGGCGGATTGGCCTTGGGCGCGCTGGCCGGATTCGCCGGCGCGCGCAGCGGCCAGGTGCCCAGGCCGGGCCGGCGCGACACCAGTCCGTCAGCCACCAGCATCTCCATGGCCTTGCGGATGGTGATGCGGGCCACGTCGAACTGGTGGGCCAGCGCGTGCTCGCCTGGCACGCCGTCCTGATCGAAGCGCCCTTCCTGCACCTGTTCGCGCAGGACGAGGTAGATCTGGTGGTACTTCGGCAGAGGTAATGAGGTTCCCATGACGGGAACTCTAGGAGTGTCCTAATGTACCGTCAATGGAACAAATGACTTAGACGGTTGTTCTATCGGGAAAACACTGAGGGCGCGGACTCGATCCGGTTGCGCCCGCGCTGCTTGGCGTAATACAGGGCGCGGTCGCTGCGGCTGAGCGCCAGCTCGGCGTCCGCGTCCATGGTGTGCATGGTCGAGATGCCGATGCTGACCGTCAGCGGAATATGCCGGTCGTCGCCCAGCGAAAACGGCGCGGCCGCAATGCGCTGCTGCACGCGCGTGGCGAAGGCGTGCGCGCGCTCGATGTCGGTATCCGGCAGCACCACGGCGAATTCCTCGCCGCCGATGCGCCCCACCAGGTCGACCGCCCGCAGCTGGGCCCGCAGCGTATTGGCGAAGTGCTGCAGCACGCCGTCGCCGATGGCGTGGCCCCAGGTGTCGTTGATGCGCTTGAAATGGTCCAGGTCGCACATCAGCACGGCGGCGCAATCGCTGCCCTGGCGCTTGATCCGGGCCAGTTCCGCGGCGATGCGCGACATGAAATGGCGGCGGTTCGGCAGCGTGGTCAGGGCGTCGGTGGCGGCGAGTTCGCGCAGTTCGAAGTCGGCGCGCTTGCGGTCGGTGATGTCGGTCACGAAACCGTGCCAGACCACGCCACCGTCGGCCGCCTTGCGCGGACTGGCGTCGCCCTGGCGCCAGCGCAGGCCCTGCTGCGGCAGGCAGACGCGGAACTCCAGGTGCCAAGGGGTCTGCGCCGCGGCCGCGGCCTGCAGCGAGGCGTGATAGGTGGCCAGGTCCTCGGGATGGACGCGCAGCTCGATCGCCGCGGGGTTGGTGCGCACCTCGTAAGGCGTGAGTTCGAACATGTCCCAGATGCCCGCGCTGACATACAGGAAGCGCGACCCGCCCCCGGGCCGCTGGCCGCACTGGAACACCATGCCCGGCACGGCGTCGGTCAGGTTGACCAGCAGGTCCGCCGTGCGCCGCAGGCGTTCCGACATCGCGCGCATCGCGCTGATGTCGGTGGTGGTGCCCATCATGCGCAAGGCCCGCCCCTGCGCGTCGCGGCTGACGACCTTGCCGCGGCTGCAGATCCACTTGTAGCTGCCGTCCTTGCAAAGGATGCGGTGCTCGACTTCGTAGCTCTCGGTCTTGCCCTCGAAATGCGCCTGCATGGCGGCGCGCACATAGTCGGCGTCGTCGGGGTGCAGGCGTTTGTAGGAGTCCTCGATGCGGTTGGTGACTTCGGATTCGGCGTAGCCCAGCAGGGCCTTCCAGCCCGGCGAATAGGTGATTTCGCCGGTTACGACATTGCGGTCCCAGATGCCCGTGCCGCTGCCTGCAATGGCCATGGACAGATTGCGCGCCTCGGTGCGCCAGCCGTCTTCCGCCGCCCGTTCCGCCGCCAGGGCCTCGCGCTTCTCGACGGCCGCGACGGCCAGTTTGGCGAAATCGTGCAAGGCATCCAGGTCTTCGTCGCCGAAGTCCCGCGGCTGGCCGTGCAGCAGCCGGAACGTACCCAGCCGGCGGCCGTCGCAGGCATGCAGCGGGCAATCCACGGAGAAAGGAAGCGTGCCGGCCGCGGCGGCAGGCAAGGCGCCTGCCTGGGCCTGCCAGACGCCGTCGGCGTCGCTGCAGGCGACCAGCGCCATGTCCACGCCGAACTGCCGCCTGGCCAAGCGGACGAGCCGGTCCAGGGGGCCGTCGAGCCCGGTTTGCACATTCTCCGCGCCGCCGGCGGGCGCGCATGCAGGGGGAACGTCACCTGTTGCTGGCATGTCTGGACCTGACTCAACACGAGATTCATAGACATGGCCATGCCGGTGGCCATGACTGACATTTTGTCACGCTCTGCACCAAAATAGCATCATTTTGAACGATATGATCACCGGCCTATGGAACACCCTACCCGCCTGCTGCAACGCGCCTGGCTCCTGCTGCTGGCCATCCTGATCACCCTCCACGGCGGCCTGGCCCACGCCCAGGCGTTCGACCGCCAGGCGGAGAACGCCCGTTACCGGCAATGGCTGGAGGACTTCCGCGCCGACCTGCAGCGCCTGCGGCAATCGCCCGATCCGGCCAAGGCCGACATCGACAGCCTGTTCGCGAAGACCATCGTGCCGGCTTCCCGCGGCACCCAGCTGGTCAGGACACTGGTGGAGGCGCCCGGCGACTCCACCAGCGGCGAGGTCCACTACGCAGGCTTGCAACGCGTCTTCCTGGCCGCCCTGGCCAACGCCGTGGTGGCGAGCGACGGCGGCAACTACCCCGAAACGCAGGCCAAGTATCAGAAACAAGTATTGCGCGTGCGTTACATGCACGTGGACGGCGGCGGCCGGCTGGAGTCTTTTTTCAACGACCCCGAAAACTTCAAGCCCTACCGCCTGCCCGCGCCCGGCACCCTGGAGCGCGACGCCTACCCCTTCCTGCTGTTCGAGGAACATGAGGGCAAGCTGCGGCTGGGCGGCGTGTCCAAGGAATTCTGGGATCTGGTGAAGTTCATGGATACGCAGCAATATGCGTAAGCGACTGGTCCTGCTGCTGGCGGCCATCGCGCATGCCGGCCCTGCCCTGGCGGCCTGCGGCCCGGCCGCCGTCGATTTCGCCGCGCCCGTGGCGCTGAAGGCGGTGCCCGTCTCGGTCGGCCTGGGCGGCGACCGTGTCCTGCTGGGCCGCCGGGGCGAACGCGTTGCCGCCCGCAACAAGCCGGTATGGGTCGACGAAACCGGCGATCCGATGCCCCGGACCTGGATGGACAAGGTCGATTGGTCCGCCTACCGGCTGGAGAGCGCCTCGCGGGCGCCCACGAGGTTGTACTTCGACGACGATGGCCGGCTGTGCCGCGCGGAGTCCTACGACCTGCCCCGGCGCGGCGACGCCGCCCCCTTCCTGTCGGGCGGTTACACGCTGGAATACGACGGCAACGGCGCCCTGACGCGCGTGGTCGAGTACGAACAGACCGCGGTGCGCCGGCCGGCCACCTACGAGGCAAGCGGCCAGGCCTGCCTGAAACGCGATGCCCGGGGCGCACTGACCGCCTTCAGCGATGGAGCTTGCGACGCCAGGCAAGAGCCGGCCGCCGGCCGGTTCTACGCGCGCGACGCCGCAGGCCGCCTGCTGCGCGCCATCGATACCGCCGAGCAAGGCGGCGCATTCCAGGTCCAGACCTATGATGCCGAGGGTCAGCCAAAACAACGTTATGTGCGCCGCTATTCCCCCGGGGATGGCGCCAAATCCTACGCCTCCGTCGCGCACGCCTCCCCGGACTCCCGCCCTTATCCGGTGCACCAGGCAGAGTTGAACCAGCTATCCACCGAGGTTCCGGGCAATGACTGGCGCATCGTCAGCATCGCCGACGAGGTGGCGCTGGACGATCCGGACATGCAGTCCTGGAATCCGGACACGCAAACCATCCTGGCCCAGGGCGTGACCGACGCGCAAGGCCGCGCGCCGCTCTCGGCGGACGCGCAGGCGCGCGTCTGGCAGGCCATGCGCGACAAGCCTGGCAGGATCTTCTGGTATTCGGACCTGATGAGCCGGGTGCTGCTGCTGCCCGCCATGGACGAGGCCCGCTGGCGCGCCTGCGCCGATCCCGGGAATCAGGCCGCCGACGCCTGCGGCTGAGGCGCGCGGCACGGCCCGGGCCTCACGCTCCGCGCTGCTGCGTCGCGATCGCCCGCCATAACGCGGACATCCGCTCCGCATCCTGCATGAAGCCCACATTGAACCGGAACCACGGCGAGACGGCTCCGGGCTCGGGCAGGAATATGGCCCCGGGCGTCAGCGCGAAGCCGCGTTCCAACAGAGCACGGGTGCATGCCGCCGCGTCCTCCACGCCAGGCAGCTTGACCCAGAGAAAGAGCGAATGTTCGGGCGTGCAGAACACGGTCGCGCCATGCTTGCCAAACTGCCTGAGCGCATCCTTCACGGCGCGCCGGGTCCGCTGTTGCAGGTCCAGCACGTGCTTGTGGAATCGTCCTTCAGTGATCACCGCATGAACCGTGCGCTCGGCGAACGGGGAGCTGTTGAGCGACAGCACGGTCTTGACCGACACCAGTTCCCTGACATGCCGCGGCGCACAGGCCAGGAAGCCGACGCGCACCACGCTGGACAGCGACTTGGAAAAACTCCCCACGTATATCGTGTTTTCCAGCTGGTCCAGCGAGGCCAGGCGCGCGCAATGCCCCGGCTTGTAGTCCGCCAGCGCATCATCGTCGACGATCGTCAGCCCCGCCGAAGCCGCCAGCGCCAGCAGCTCGCGCGCTGTTTCCGCAGAAATGTCGCTGCCCGTCGGGTTATGGCCCACGGACTGCGTGAAGAACAGCTTGGCCCGGCTGGCCCGCAGCGCCCGCTTCAGAAAAACCAGATCGGGCCCTAGCGGCGTTCGGGGCACCCCAATGATTCTTGCGCCTTGCAGGCTGAGCTTGTTGAAGGTGGGATAGAAGCCGGGCGCGTCGACCAGCACGGTGTCTCCCGGCCGGACCATGTGGCGGATCAGGATATCGACCGCCTGGTAGGCGCCCTGGGTGAGGATGATCTGGTCCGAACGCGCCTCGATGCCATAGGCGCCGAGCTTTTGCGAAATGCTCTGGCGCAACGGCAGATAGCCGTAGGGGTCGCCGTAGCGGAACACGCTGCCCAGCCCGCTGCGCCCGATCTTGTGCATGTAGCGGTCGAGCCGGCAGTTCTCCAGCCAGGCCGAGGGCGGCAGGCCCTCGCCCACCGAATGGCCGCCTCCAGCCAGATGGAACGCCGACCGGTCTATGCCGATGCCCGCCAGCGCGTGATCCAGGGCCGGCGCCCAGCGCTCCGCCGAAACCGGCGCCTGCGGCACGCCCACCACGTAGAACCCCGAACCATGGCGAGGCTCCACATAGCCATCCGCCACCAGCAGTTCATAGGCCTGCACCACCGTGTTCTTGGCGACCCCCTTGATCTGCGAGTAGTGCCGCAGCGAGGGCAGCTTGGCGCCTGGGGCCAGATCACCCTGCCGTATCTGCAGCTTGATCTGGTTGGCGATCTGCTCGGAAAGAAGGTCCGGCGGGAAACGAGTGGCCATGGCGGATATCCAACTGTAGCGGCCAACTGTACCACTGGCTTTGCGGTACAGCGGCCTACGATGCAGGCACAACGAATCGATACCCACGGAGACCGCGCAATGCCTCACCCCAACGACCACTCGTTCAACGGCGTCATCGGCAAGACCTACCGCGATTCGACGCCGGACTGGCCGCGCAAGCCAGCAGCTCCCGAACAGGCGCCAAACGTCCTCTTCCTGGTGCTCGACGACGTAGGCTTCTCCGACCTGGGCTGCTACGGCTCCGAGATCCACACCCCGAACATGGACCGGCTGGCTGCGGGCGGGCTGCGCTATACCAACTTCCATGTCACCGCCATGTGTTCGCCCACCCGGGCCTGCCTCATGACCGGGCGCAACGCGCATTCGGTCGGCGTGGGCATCATTTCGGAATGGGCCAACGGCTATCCCTCTTATCAAGGGCGGATCACCCGCCAGGCCGCCACCTTGCCGGAGATCCTGGGCGACTATGCCTATGGCTGCTACGCCACCGGCAAATGGCATCTGACCAATCTCGCCGATTACGGTGCATCGGGGCCGCACGGCGACTGGCCGCTGGGCCGCGGGTTCTCCCGCTGGTACGGCTTTCATGGCGCCCTGATCGACCAATGGAATCCCGAGCTCTACGAGGACAACCACCCCATTCATATCGCGCCGCAACCGGGATACCACCTGTCATCCGACCTGGTCGACAAGACCATCTCGCAGATCCGCGATCACGTGACCTCGTCCGACAACCGGCCATTTTTCAGCTACCTGGCTTTTGGCGCCTGCCACTGGCCGCACCAGGTTCCCGCCAACTACATCCAGAAGTACAAGGGCCGCTACGACCAGGGTTGGGACGCCGTGCGCGCCGAACGTTTCGCCCGGCAAAAGGCCATGGGCGTGGTTCCGCAGAACGCGGAGATGGCTCCCCGCAATCCCGGCATAGGCGCATGGGAAGATCTGTCGGAAGACATGCGGCGCCTGGGCTGCCGCCTGCAGGAAACCTACGCGGCGTTCCTGGACCATACCGATGCCGAGATCGGCCGCCTGGTGGATTATCTGCGGTCCATCGGACAGCTGGACAACACGCTGATCGTGCTGCTGTCGGATAACGGCGCCAGCGCCGAGGGCGGCCCCACGGGCGCGATCAATATGCGCAAGCACATGACCCACGAACAGGAAACCGTGGCCTCCGCCCTGCCCCATATCGACCTGATTGGCAGCGAGCATTCATTCAGCCATTACCCGATGGGATGGGCGCAGGTTTCCAACACTCCGCTCAAGTGGTTCAAGAAGGACACCCATGGCGGCGGCGTGCGCGCCCCGCTGATCATGCACTGGCCGGAACGCATCAAGCAGGCCGGCGGGCTGCGCACCCAGTTTCATCATGTGATCGACGTCGTCCCGACGGTGCTCGACTGCCTGGGCGTGGAGCCGCCATCCGTCCACCAGGGCTACAAGCAGCTGCCGCTGCATGGCGTGAGCATGCGCTACAGCTTTGCCGAGCCCGATGCCCCCACCGCCAAGACCACCCAGTATTTCGAACTGCTGGGCGACCGCGCCATCTGGGATCGCGGCTGGAAAGCCGTGGCGCGCCACGTCAAGGGCCAGGACTACGACACCGAGGACCGCTGGGAACTCTACAAGCTGGACGACGATTTCACCGAAACGCGCGATCTGGCCCAGTCCCATCCCGACAAGCTGCGGGAACTGCTGGACCTGTGGTGGCAGCAGGCGGACGAGTTCGGCGTGCTGCCGCTGGACGACCGCGAGGCCGAGCGCGCCCGCGACTTCCTGGGCACGCAAACCCGCACGCACTACGAATTCCAGCCGGACATGGCGCGCATCGACCGCTTCATGGTTCCGGAAATCAGCGACCGCAGCTACTGCATCACGGCGGAATTGGCGGACCTGTCGGGCGCCACCGAAGGCGTGGTCTTTTCCTGGGGCAGCAGATTCGCCGGCTTTGCCTTGTACGCCCTGGGCGGTGAACTGGTCTACGAGTACATCTATACAGAAACCGTCGCCCATCGCCTGGCGGTCCCGCTGCCGCAAGGCACCGCCACCGTCACGCTGCAATTCACGCGCACTGGCCAGAATGCCGGACGCATCGCGCTACGCGTCAACGGCGAACTGATGGGAGAACTTGAGCTGCCGAAAACCTGGTGGACCTACAGCACCACCGCCGGTCTGACCTGCGGGTTGGCGGGCGTGCCGCTGACCGAGGCCTACCGTCCCCCTTTCCGCTTCAATGCCGCCATACTGCGCCTGGCCGTGGACCTGGAAAACGACGGCGGCGACAGCGCTGACGGCAAGCTCTGGACCGTATTCAAACAACAATAGCCCCGCCACACGGAGACAAACCATGAAAGGCATACCACTGGGAAAAACGCTGCTGGGCCTGGCGCTGTCCATCCTCGCCGCTGGCGCCACGGCGGCGCCGCCGGATTACCCCTCCAAACCGATCAGACTGCTGGTGGGGTATCCGCCGGGAGGCACCACGGACCTGCTGGCGCGCGCGCTGGGACAGCAATTGATGCAGGCGCTGAAACAGCCGGTCGCGGTCGAAAACAAGCCCGGCGCGGGCGGCGGGCTGGGAGCGAACCAGGTTGCTCGCGCCGAGCCTGACGGCTATACGCTGGGCGTGGGCAGCGCGGGCAACCTGGCGCTGAATTACGCCACCTACGCCAATATCCCCTATGACTCGCAGAAGGACCTGACCGCGCTGAGCCTGGTGGCCAGCGTGCCGAACGTGCTGGTGGTCAATCCCGCCACGCCGGCCAAGACCGTGCAGGAAC
The DNA here is from genome assembly GCF_048541815.1 of Achromobacter sp. PD1. NCBI lineage: Bacteria > Pseudomonadati > Pseudomonadota > Betaproteobacteria > Burkholderiales > Alcaligenaceae > Achromobacter > Achromobacter sp. PD1. The sequence continues at coordinate 1,999,943 of NZ_CP183349.1, read as the reverse complement.
TGATCGCCTACTTGAAAAACAAGAAGGGCGGCGGCTTTTTCGCCTCCACCGGCACGGGTAACGGCCCGCATCTCACGGGCGAACTGTTCAAGGCGCGCACCAGCCTCAACCTGACCCACGTGCCCTACCAGGGAGGCGCGCCGGCCATCACCGCGCTGCTCGGCGGCGAGGTCGACCTGCTGTTCGACAACCTGCCGTCTGCGCTGCCGTTCATCCAATCTGGAAAATTGCGCGCCCTGGCCGTCACCAGCGCCCACCGCGCGGCCATCCTGCCCGACGTGCAAACCATGCAGGAGGCCGGCATCGACAATTTTCAGGTCGATGCCTGGTTTGCCTTGTTCGGACCGGCCGCCATGGACCCGGCGGCGGTCGCGAAAATCGGCGCGGCCATCCGCGGCATGTCTGGAAACACGCCCTTTCTGGACGCGCTGAAGAATATGGGCACGGTACCGGAGCTCACCGATGGCGCGGCGCTGTCCAAGCTCATAGCCATGGAACGCGAACGCTGGCCGGCCCTGGTCAAGCAAGCCGGCATCAAGCGCGAATAGCGTGCCCGCCGGGAACCTAGCGCCAGGTTTCCGGCTCGACGCTGACCTCGCCCTTGTCGGCCGAGAAATACACCACGCCGTCCGAAATGTTGGCGTTCAGACGCATGGTGCGCTCGGCCAGCTGGGCCAGGGCGCGGGTCTGGTCGGACGGCAGGTTCACGATCTTGAGGTTGCGCGTGCGTTCCAGCTTGTTCTTCACGCCGTCCCACCAGATCTTGCTGGCGGAACCGCCATAGCAATAGACGATGACTTCGTCGGCGCGGCCGCAGGCGCGCAGGATGCGGCGCTCTTCGGGCTGGCCGACTTCGATCCAGAGCTTGACCGCGCCGGTCAGGTCCTTGACCCACAGGTCGGGCTCGTCGGTGTCGCTCAGCCCCTTGGTGAAGGCCAGTTCCTCCTGCGCGTGCAGGGCGTAGGCGACCAGCCGCACCATCATGCGCTCGTCGGTTTCCGAGGGATGGCGGGCGACCGTCAGCGAGTGGCTGCCGTAGTAGTGGCGGTCGGTGTCGGCGACGTTGAGCTCGGCCTTGTAGATGGTGGCGCGCAGGGCCATGGCGTAAATCCGGTGAATGTAGCGAATTGCTGAAGGCCGCCATGATAACGCCTGCGGCGCTGCGGCACGGCGACAGACGGCCGCGGACGCCGTCCCGGCGGCGCTACACTGGCCAGCTCCGCCTCGCCACGCCCGCTACCGGACCCCGCCCATGACCGCCACCGCCGCCCTGCTCGCCTTTACCCTGGCCGCCGCCATCCTGACCGTCACGCCCGGCATGGATACCGCCCTGGTGCTGCGCACCGCCGCCGTCGAGGGCGGCCGCCGCGCGCTCATGGCTGGCCTGGGTATCGCCGCCGGATGCCTGGCCTGGGGCGTGGTGGCGGCATTCGGCCTGGGATCGCTGCTGCTGGTATCGACCCTGGCCTACGACGCGCTGCGCATCTGCGCCGCGCTATACCTGTTCTATCTGGGGGTGAAGCTGCTGTGGGGCGCCCGGCAAGGCAAGCAAGCCACCCCCGATTCCGCGCCGCCCGCCCCCGCCGCGGCGGCCAGCGCCGGCGGCTGGTTCATGCGCGGCTGCCTGACCAATGCCCTCAATCCGAAGATCGGGATCTTCTACATCACCTTCCTGCCGCAGTTCATCCCCGCGGGCGCGGACGTGCTGCGCTTCAGCCTGCTGCTGGCAGGCATACACGCGATGCTGGGGATAGTATGGTTTGGCGTGCTGGTGGCGGCGACGCGCCCGCTGGCGCGCTGGCTGTCGCGGCCGGCCGTGATGCGCGGGCTGGACCGCATGACGGGCGCGGTCTTCATCGCCTTCGGCCTGAAGCTGGCGCTGGAAAAGCGCTAGTTTCGGCTCCCCCTGCACGCAGCGGGGGGATGCCGCCGGCTGCCAGCCGGCGGCCTTCTGCCTCAATAGACCCCGATCGAATGGCGGGCCACGAAGTGGCCTTCGCCCACGGCGACCAGGGGCTCGACCAGCGGATCGTCGCCCAGCTTGCGCATCGGGCTGGGGATCTCGTCGACCAGCAGCGAGCGCTCGCGGTGGCGGCGCTGCGGGTCGGCGATGGGCACCGCCGCCATCAGCTTCTTGGTGTAAGGATGCTGCGGGTTCTCGAAGATGGCCCGGCGCGGGCCGATCTCGACGATCTGGCCCAGGTACATCACCGCCACCCGGTGGCTGACGCGCTCGACCACCGCCATGTCATGCGAGATGAACAGGAACGACACGCCCAGTTCACGCTGCAGGTCCAGCAACAGATTGACGATCTGCGCCTGGATCGACACGTCCAGCGCCGACACGGATTCGTCGGCGATCACCACCTTGGGGTTCAGCGCCAGGGCGCGCGCAATGCAGATGCGCTGGCGCTGGCCGCCCGAGAACTCGTGCGGATAGCGGTCGATCATTTCCGGCAACAGGCCGCACTTGTCCATCAGCCAGCGCACCCGGTCCTGCGCCGCCTTGCCGCGCGCTACGCCGTGGATCAGCAGCGGCTCCATGATGGAGTAGCCCACCGTCATGCGCGGATCCAGCGAGGCGAACGGATCCTGGAAGATGAACTGGATGTGCTGGCGCAGGGTCTGCATGGCGCTGCCGCGCAGCGCGCCGATGTTCTTGCCGTCGAATTCGATGCTGCCGGCCTTGCTCTTGACCAGCTGCAGCAGCGAACGGCCGGTCGTGGTCTTGCCGCAGCCGGACTCGCCCACCAGCGACAGCGTCTCGCCCGGATACAGGTCGAAACTGACCTTCTCCACCGCGTGCACGCGCTTCTGCACCCGGCCCAGGATGCCGCCGGTGATGTCGAAACTGGTGGTCAGGTCGCGCACCTTCAGCACCGGGCCGTTTTCGCGGCGCACGGTGGACGCGGCCGCGACGGGCGCGGCGGCTTGCGGTCGCGCCGTGGCGTCGTCCACGCGCAGCAGCGGGAACGGCGCGGGCTCGTCCGTGCCCTGCATGGCGCCCAGCCGCGGCACCGCCGACAGCAGCGCGCGCGTGTAGGCGTGCTGCGGACGGGCGAAGACCTCGTCCGAGCTGCCCTCTTCCACCTTGTCGCCGCGATACATGACCAGCACGCGGTCGGCCACTTCCGCCACCACGCCCATGTCGTGCGTGATGAAGATCACGCCCATGTCCATTTCTTCCTGCAACTGGCGGATCAGCTGCAGGATCTGGGCCTGGATGGTCACGTCCAGGGCCGTGGTCGGCTCGTCGGCGATCAGCAGCTGGGGCTTGCACGACAGCGCCATGGCGATCATGACGCGCTGGCGCATGCCGCCCGATAGCTGGTGCGGATAGCGGTCCAGGATGGCGCGGGCCTCGGGGATGCGCACCCGCTCCAGCATGCGCAGCGTCTCGGCGCGGGCCGCGGCGGCGTCCAGCCCCTGGTGCAGCTGCAGGGCTTCGGCAATCTGGTTGCCGGCCGTGAAGCTGGGGTTCAGGGACGTCATGGGCTCCTGGAAGATCATGGCCACGTCCGCGCCGCGCACGCGCTGCAGCGTGCTGTCGGGCGCGTTGAGCAGGTCCAGCACTTCGCCGCTGCGCCGGCGCAGCAGCATGCCGCCATTGACGATACGGCCGCCGCCATACTCGACCAGGCGCATCAGCGCCAGCGAGGTCACCGACTTGCCCGAGCCGGATTCGCCGACGATGGCCAGGGTCTCGCCGCGGTCGACGTGGAAGGAGACTTTGCGCACCGCTTCCACCGTGCGCTCGGGGGTCTTGAAGCGCACGGTCAGGTCGTTGACCTGGACGACGCGCTTGGGGTCCATTGTTGTTGTCATGGTGATTACTTTTCCTGACGCGGATCGAGCGCGTCGCGCAGGCCGTCGCCCAGCAGATTGAAGCCCAGCACCACCAGGAAAATGGCCGATCCGGGGAAGATGGACATCCAGGGCGCCTGGGTCATGAAGTTCTTCGCGGTGTTCAGCATCGAACCCCAGGACGGATTCGGCGGTTGCAGCCCCAGGCCCAGGAACGACAGGCTGGCCTCGGCGATGATGGCCGTGGCGATGGTGATGGTGGCCTGCACGATCAAGGGCGGCATCACGTTGGGGAACACGTGCCGGCCGATGATGCGCAGGTCGGACGCGCCCAGGGCACGCGCGCTCTGCACGTAGTCCTCGTTCTTGACCGCCAGCACCTGTCCGCGCGTGAGGCGGATGAATTTGGGCGCGGCCGAGACGCCGATGGCGATCATGGCGTTGGTCAGGCTGGGTCCAAGGAACGCGGCCAGCGCGATGGCCAGGATCAGGAAGGGAATGGCCAGCAGCGCTTCGGTGGCGCGGGAGATGATGCTGTCGGTCCAGCCGCCGAAGTAGCCGGCGGCCAGGCCGAAGGGCACGCCCACCGCCAGCGCGATCAGGACCGACACCAGGCCCGCCATCAGCGACGCGCGGGCGCCATAGACCATGCGGCTGAAGATGTCGCGGCCCAGCTCGTCCGTGCCCAGCCAGTAGGACGCCGAGGGCGCCTTGCGGATGGTGGTGAAGCTGGTCTGGAAGGGATCGTGGCTGGCGATCAGCGGCGCCAGGATGGCGATCACGACAAAGAACAGCACGATCCCCAGGCCCAGCATGGCGATGTGGTTGCGCTTGAATTTGCCCCAGGCGCGGTTGCGGCTGCGGGGCGGCGTGACGGCTGCGGCCGTTGCAGGAATTGCGCTCATGAGTGCCTCAGGCGGGGATTGACCAGGATGTACAGGATGTCGGCCAGCAGGTTCATGATGATGAAACCCACCGCCACGCAGAGCACCACGCCCTGCACCACCGCGTAGTCGCGCGTAAAGACCGCGTCGACCACCAGCTTGCCGAAGCCCGGAATCGTGAATACCTGCTCGGTCAGCACGGCGCCGGCCAGCAGTTCGCCGAACAGCAGCGTCACCAGCGTGACGATCGGCATGAGCGCATTGCGCAGGGCGTGGCGCAGCACCACGCTGCGCGGCGACACGCCCTTGGCGCGCGCGGTACGCACATAGTCGGCCGACAGGGCTTCCAGCATGGCCGAACGGGTATGGCGCATGAGGTAGGCCGCGATGGCCGTGGACAGCACCAGGGACGGCATCAGCATGGTCTTGATCGACAGCCAGAAGTCCTCGGACGGCGACACGTAGCCCGAGGCCGGCAGCAGTTTCCACTGCACCGACACCACCATGATGAGGATGATGCCGAGCCAGAAGTTGGGGATGGACATGCCTGACAGCGCGGCGATGTTGGCGCCCATTTCGATGGGCTTGCCCTTGCGCACCGCGGCGACGATCCCCATGGGAATGCCGATCAGCAGCGCGAAGAACATGGCCATGGCGGCCAGTTGCAGCGTGACCGGCAGCTTCTGGCCGATCAGCGTGGTGACGGGAACGTCGGTGCGCAGCGATTTGCCCAGGTCGCCTTGCAGGACCTGTCCGGCCCAGGCGGCGTACTGCACGGGCAGAGGATCGTTGAGGCGGTACTTGTCGCGCAAGTAGTCCAGGACGGCCGGATCGCGTTCTTCGCCGGCCAGTGTCAGCACCGGGTCGCCGGGCAGGATTTTCTGCAGCATGAAGACGATCATCGACACCAATATCAGTGTCGGTATCGCGACGAGCACGCGGCGCAAGATGAGTTTAAGCATATGAGAAACCGTAAGACAGGAACGGCGGACGGGGCGCGGAAGATAAACCGCGGCGCCCTGCCGCCGCAAACGACAACCGGACGCGCGAGGCGCGTCCGGCTGGCGCGGCGCTTGACTGCCGCGCCGCGATCACTTCTGCGCGAACGTCACGCCTTTCAGGCGGATCATGCCGTCAGGATAAGGCGTGAAGCCCTTGACCTTCTTGGCCATGGCGAAGGGCCAGGGCTGATAGTAGTTATACACCCCGGGCAATTCGTCCTGGATGATGGTCTGCGCCTGGTCGTAGATGGCCTTGCGCTTGGCTTCGTCGGGCACGGTGCGGGCCTCGTTCAGCAGCTTGTCCACTTCCGGGTTGCAGTAGTGGCCGTCGTTCAGCGCGCCCTTGCAGGTGACGAAGGCGTGGATGTTGCCGTCCGGATCGACCCGGCCCGACCAGCCCAGCATCACGACCTGGAAGTTGCCGCCGGCCGATTCCTTCTGCAGGGCCGCGTACTCGGTCGGGCGCAGCGACAGGTCAAAGCCCGCCTCGGACGCCATGGCCTGCACGATCTCGGCGATCGAAGACGTGGTGGTGTTGTTGCCGAACATGACCTCGGCCTTCACGCGGTCGAAGCCCGCCTGCTTGAGCAGCGCCTTGGCCTTGGCGACGTCGCGCTTGGTCGGCGGGAACTTGTCGCTGTGGTAGGGGCTGGCGGGCGGGAACGGCTGCTGCGCCGGATCGAAGATGCCGCCGCCGGCCACTTCGCTGATGGCGTTGCGGTCGATGGCGTACTGGAACGCCTGGCGCACCAGCTTGTTCTTGAACGGATTGTCCTCGGCGCGCTTGCCGTTGGCGACGTTGAACATGAACTGCTGGAAGCCCAGGCCGGCCACCGGCGCGAAAGTCAGGCTGGCGTCGCTCTTGACCTGCGGCACGTCGGAGGGATTCAGTCGTTCCAGCATGTCCAGGTCGCCCGCGCGCAGGTTGGACAGGCGCACGGTGGTGTCCGGGATCGGCAGGAAGGTCACGCGCTTGAAGGCGAAATCCTTGGCGTCGTAGTACTGGTCGAATTTTTCCAGCACGATGCGGTCGTTCTGGATGCGTTCGACGAACTTGTAGGGACCGGAGCACACCGGCTTGCGGCCAACGGCGGCGACGTCGTCGGTGAAAGTCTTGGGCGACAGCATCATGCCGGCGCGGTCGGACAGTTGCGCCAGCAAGGTGGCGTCGGGCTTTTTCAGCGTCAGCACCAGCGTCGCGGCATCAGGCGCGTCGACCTTTTCGACCGAGGCCAGTTCGCCCTTGCGCAGGCTGTCCGGCAAGGACATGGCCCGTTCCAGGTTGGCCTTGGCCGCGGCGGCGTCGAACTTGGAGCCGTCATGGAACAGCGCGTCTTCGCGCAGCTTGAAGGTCAGCACCTTGTTGTCGGGACTGAACGACCACGAGGTGGCCAGCTGCGGCACGAAGTGCAGCTTGGGATCGATGTCGATCAGCTTGTCGCACAGCGAGGTGAAGACGATGCGGCCCACGTACGTGCGCGCCCGGTGCGGGTCCAGCACGTCCGGATCTTCCTGCAGGCCGATTCGGATGTTCTGGGCGGAAGCCGCGCCCGCGGCCAGCGCCAGCAGGCTGGCGCCGAAGGTCAAGGTCAAGCGTTTCATTATTTAAATTCCCCTTGTGGCTGCGCTATTGCGTATTAGAAGCCGACCGCCTGACCATCGCGCCGGCTGTCGCTGGCGGCGACGTAGCCAAGCTCGTTGTCGTTTTCGGACATGCGCCAGATGAACTGGCCCGCGCCGAAATCCATGTACGGATCGTCGACCGACTTCAAAGCATGCCCGAGGTCTTTCAGGCCCGCAATGGTGGAAGCCTTCATATTGGTCTCGATGTCCAGCGTGAAATCGCGGTTGACCTTCCAGCGCGGCGCGCAGCAGGCGGCCTGCGGATTCTGGTGATAGTCCAGCATGCGCACCACGGTCTGCATGTGGCCTTGCGGCTGCATGTCGCCGCCCATCACGCCAAAGCTCATGACCGGCTTGCCGCCGCGGGTCAGGAAGCCCGGGATGATGGTGTGGAAGGGACGCTTGCCGCCTTCGACCACGTTGGCCGACTTCGGATCCATCGAGAAGCCCACGCCGCGGTTCTGCATGCTGATGCCGGTGCCCGGCACCACCACGCCCGAGCCGAAGCCCATGTAGTTGGACTGGATGAACGAGATCATCATGCCGTTTTCGTCGGCGGCGGTCAGGTAGATGGTGCCGCCGGCGTGCGGACGGCCCGCCTCGAAATGGGTGGCGCGGTCCAGGCGGATCAGCTTGGCGCGGCTGTCCAGGTAGGCGTCGGACAGCATCTGCTCCGGCGTCACCTGCATGGAACGCGGATCCGCCACGTACTTGTACAGGTCGGCGAAAGCCAGCTTCATGGCTTCGATCTGGATGTGCTGCGACTGCACCGAGTCCACCGGGATGTCGGCCATGTCGAAGCGTTCGACGATGCCCAGCGCGATCAGCGCGGCAATGCCCTGCCCGTTCGGCGGGATCTCGTGCAGCTCGTAGCCGCGATAGGACTTGGAAATAGGCTTGACCCATTCCGGGCGGTAGTTGCGCAGGTCTTCCAGGGTCATGGCGCCGCCGCATTCCTGGCTGAAAGCGGCGATGCGCTCGGCCAGTTCGCCTTCATAGAAGTCGCGGCCCTTGGAGGCGGCGATGCGGCGCAGCGTATTGGCAGCGTCCGGGAAACGGAAGTGTTCGCCGACCTTGGGCGCGCGGCCTTCGGGCAGGAAGGCCTGGGCGTAGCCCGGCTGCGATTTCAGTTCCTCGGCCGCGGCGGCCCACTTGTGCGCCACCACCGGCGGCACGGCGTAGCCGCGCTCGGCGATTTCGATGGCGGGTTCGAACAGTTGCTCGAACGGCAGCTTGCCCAGCTTTTCATGCAGCGCGGCCCAGCCAGCCACCACGCCCGGCACCGTCACGGCGTCCCAGCCGCGCTTGGGCTGGATCGCCAGGCCGTTGGCGCCCACGCCGTGCTTGCGCTTGAAGTATTCGGTGCTCCAGGCCGCCGGTGCCACGCCCGAGGAGTTCAGGCCGTGCAATTCCTTGCCGTCCCAGACGATGGCGAAACAGTCGCCGCCCAGGCCGCAGGACACGGGTTCGACCAGGACGATGGTGGCGGCCGCGGCGATGGCGGCGTCCACGGCATTGCCGCCCTTGAGCAGCATGCGCAACCCTGCCTGCGCCGCCAGCGGATGCGACGTGGACACCACATTGCGGGCGAACAGCGGAATGCGGACGGAAGGATACGGGTTGCCCCAGTCGAAGGATTTCATGTGGCTAGTCTCATAACGGGTAAGCGGCCGAAGTTACTCCCGTGGTTTAATTAAATCAATTTGAAATTTTGTTCCGTCATAAAAGAGATTTTTGTGAGTACCATCCGCTTTCTGCGCACTTTCCTGGCGGTCGCACACCACGGTTCCTTTTCGGAAGCGGCCGAGCAGGTGGCGCTGACGCAGGCCGCCGTCAGCTTCCAGATGCGCTCCCTGGAAGCGGAACTGGGCCGCGAACTCTTCGACCGCAGCGGCCGGCTCGCCATCCTGAACGCCGCCGGCCGGGAATTACTCCCTGAAATCAAGCACTTGCTGGACCTTTACGACCGCATGCGGCTGCCGCGCACCGTACCTGGCGAGCTGGCCGGGTCGGTCGCCGTGGGCAGCATCGTGTCCTGCATGGGCACCCTGTCCAAGGTCGTATCGGGCATGAAGAAGCAGCACCCCAAGCTGGACGTGCGCATCCTGTCGGGCAAGGCCAGCGAGCTGGCGGGCAAGGTCGAGGACGGCGAGCTGGACGCGGCCTTCCTGGTGGAGGCCGGGCGCAAGATGGCCAGCACGCGCTGGACCGCGCTATATGAAGAGCAACTGGTGGTGATCGCGCCGCGCTCGGCGCCGGGCGAAGACGCGCGCCAGGTGCTGGCGCAGAACCCCTTCCTGCGCTTTGACCGCACCCAGCGCACCGGCCTGCAGATAGACCGGCTGCTGCGCCGCCTGGCGGTGCCGCTGAATGAATTCCTGGAACTCAACGCGATCGAGACCCTGGTCGAACTGGTGCGCCAGGAAGTCGGCGTGACGCTGCTGCCGCTGATCAACGGCTCCAACTGGCAGCACAGTCCGGAACTGCGGATTCTCACGCTGCCGCAGGACCTGGGGCCGATGGCGCGCGCCATCGGCATGCTGGAGCGGCGCGAGCATGCGCGCCAGGGCATCACGGCGGCGATCTGCGAGGCGTGCGCCCAGGCGTTCCAGGCGCGCGAACCGCAGACCGCCGCCTGAGGCTTACAGCCCCATCGCCGGATCCGTCACCGACGAACGGCCGGTTTCCACGCGGCCGGCAAAGCGGCGCAGATAGGCCGGATCCTCGGCCAGGCGCACGGTGAAGTCGTACCAGCCCTGGCTGCCTTCCAGCGCCCAGTGCTGTTCGACCTGGCCGCCCGCGGGCACGGTGAACTTCCAGCGCTCGTGGTTGGCGTAATAGGCATTGGGCGCGACTTCGAAGGTGCAGGGGTTCTGGCCGCCGTTGATGAAGCTGACGTAGACGTCGCCCTTGGCGATTTCATAGCAGACCCGGATTTCCGCCGCCAGCGCCGACGTGCGGGCCAAGGCCAGGTCGCCCGCGAAATGGCGGTGGTAGCCGTTGGGGCCCAGCACCCAGAGGTCGTACTTGCCGCCGTCGGCCGCCGCGTCCCAGCTGCCTTCGAGCTGCTTGTCCGGCTCCACCGTGTAGCGGCGCGGCAGGCGGTCCAGGTGCAGGCGGTCATAGACATGGAACACCGCCGCCTGCTTGCCCGTATTGGAGAACACCAGGCGCATGGCGCCCGTGTCGGGCTGGGCGCGGCCGCTGGTGTGCAGTTCGTAGGGCAAGGCGCGGGAATAGCGCACGCCCTGCTCCTGCACCGGCTTGGCCTGGGTGCTGGGGTCGGGCAGCGGCACGGCCTGCAGCGCTTCCTGCGCGCTGCGCTCACTGTCGGAACCCGCGCGGGTAAGCAGATTCAGGTCGGGCAGCTTTTCGTTATTGGGCGTGGCGAAGTTGAAGGCCGAGGTCAGGTCGCCCAGCACCGCGCGGCGCCAGGGGCTGATGTTGTCCTCGGCCACGCCGAAGCGGGCTTCCAGGAAGCGCAGCACCGAGGTGTGGTCGAAGGCCTGGGAATTGACCCAGCCGCCACGGCTCCAGGGCGACACCACGTACATGGGGACGCGCGGGCCGGGGCCATAGACGCGGTCGTCGGCGGCATCCTGGGCCGAGGCATGGGTGTGACGCTCCAGGTCGGTGTTGACGGTGGAGGCGCCGGCCATCGAGCCGTCCGGATTCAGCGAGGGCGCGGCGGGCGGCGGCACGTGGTCGAAATAGCCGTCGTTCTCGTCGAAGTTGATGAGCAGCACGGTCTTGCTCCAGACCTCGGGATTGGCCGTCAGCGCGTCCAGCGCTTCCTGGATGTACCAGGCGCCCTGGATCGGGCTGGACGGACCGGGGTGCTCGGAATACGTGGCGGGCGCCACGATCCACGACACCTGCGGCAGCGTGCCGTTGAGGGCGTCCTCGCGCAGCGCCTTCAGGAAGCCGCCGTCGGGCATGGTGTTGGCCGTGCCCTTGTAGAGCGGGTTGGCGGCGTCCATGGACGGGGTCCAGGCCGGGTACGGCGCGCCGTTGGCGCTGTTGCCGGCCAGCTCGTTGGCGCGGCGGTACTGCTTGAAGCCGGCCAGCGAGTTGTCGCCGAAGTTCTCCGGCAGGTTCTGGTAAACCTTCCAGGTGACGCCCGCTTCCTGCAGGCGTTCGGGATAGGTCTTCCAGGTCCAGCCGGTGGACGAGGCGCCCAGGCTGTCCCACTGGTTGCGGGTCGAAGGGCCGTTGCCCAGGGACAGCGGGTCGTTGGTGCCGGTCCAGAGGAACAGGCGGTTGGTGTTGGTGCCGCCGTGGGTCGAGCAATGGTAGGCATCGCACAGCGTGAAGGCTTCGGCCAGCGCGAACTGGAACTCCACCTCCTTCTTCTTGTAGTAGCCCATGGACTGGTTCTGCTTGTAGCGCGGCCAGTGGTCCATGCGGCCGCCGTCCCAGGCCATCTGCGCGTCCATGTAGTCGTGCGGCGTGCCGGCCACGCGCTGGGCGTTGCCCTGCGTGCTGTCCAGGTGATACGGCATGACAACGCGCGTGCCGTTGCTCTGCTCCCAGACCGAGCGCTTTTCAGGCAGCGGGATGGTGATGCGGTCGCCGAAGCCGCGCACGCCCTTGAACGTGCCGAAGTACATGTCGAAGGAGCGGTTTTCCTGCATCAGGATGACCACGTGCTCGACGTCGTTGATGGTGCCGGTGCGGTTGTTGGCGGGGATGGCCAGCGCGCGGCGGATCGCCGGCGGAAACATCGACAGCGCGGTCAAGCCTGCGGTCGAGGCGGCCGCGTTGCGCAAGAAACGGCGCTTGCCGGCGTGGACCTGGTCTTTATCGAACGTCACGGATTCTATTCCTATGGATCGGGTGGACGCGCGGCTCAAGGCGCGCAACGCAATTCGGGTTTGACGGGCTCGGGCTTCGGCGTCTCGGGTTGGCCGGTGCCGGGGTCTTTGCCGCCGTCGCTGTCGCCGTCATCGCCGCCGCAGGCAGCCAGCGTGGCGCTCAGCATCAGCACCGCGCCCAGGCGCAGGAAACCGCGCAAGATCATGGACATGCTCATTTTTTTATCCTCGATACATCAGGGAAACAGTTCGGAAACGGACTTGCCGGAGAGGGCGAGCGACTTCACTTCAGCTTCGGTGAGCGCGCGCGACCAGTACGCCAGGTCGTCGAAGTACATCGTGTAGGGACCCTTGGTGCCGGCGCAGCAGACGCCATAGGTGCCGCGTCCGTCTTCATTCAGGCCCAGGTGCGGACCGTAGACGCCGGCGATCTTGGTCAGGTCGACCGAGCCCGTGCCGATGGTGCGCTGGGAGAAGCCCAGTTCGCTGTCGTAGACGGACGCCGTCAGGGTCTTGGCCGTCTTGTTCACGGTCATCGCGACGTAGACCGGCTTGTTCGGGGTGAACTTGACGTTGTTGATGTCGACCCGCGAGCCGCCGCCAGCCAGGTTGAAATACAGCACCGGACCGGCCCACTGCGCGATGGTGATGCCGGGGTTGCCGCCGGAGTTGTAGTCCTTGTTGCCCAGGATGGAACGGTCATTGGCGGTGCCGTCGGACTGATACCAGAAGCCGATGGTGAAGGCCTGGGCCGCGTCCAGCATGCCGGCCGGATAGTCCAGCTTGAAGCCGCCCAGGGCAGCCGCGCTGCGGTCGTTCTTGAACATCTTGCCGAACACGCCTGCATCCGCGTAGACCGGCGCCTGCGTGCCGTCGAACGGCGTGATGGCTCCGCCGCCGGCGGCGAGGTCGGTCATGTTGCCTTCGAACGGGAACAGCATCGTCAGGCCGGTGCGCAGCGAAGCCAGCAGCGGCAGCGGCTTGGTGTAGGCCACGGTGGTGCGCGCCGCGCTGACCGCGTTGCCGACCGCCACGCTGTAGTTCAAGGTATGCACGCCCTCGGTCTCGAACTTGAAACCCTTGTCGACGTACTCGGCGGCCGTGCCAGGCACGCGCGCGATCTCCACGCCGTCGCGGCTGACCACGATGTCGCCGGCGGGTTCGCCCACGCGCACCCAGCTCAGCGTCACGCTCTTGTTGTCGGTGGAGGTGCGGGCCGCGGTGTGGCGCAACGCCAGCTTGCCGGCAAGCGACGTGCCCGCCATGTCGTACTTGGCGGCGGCCGGCAGCGCCTTCAGATGGTCCAGCACCGTCGGCGTCACATCGGCCGCGCTGGGCAGCGCGTACCAGTTGTTGTCCCACAGGCCGTCAAACGATGCATCGTCGGCGCTGCCGCCCAGCAGCGCAGGCTGGTTGGCGGCCAACAGGATGGTCTTGTTCGAGGACATGGGACGGCCGTCGCTGGCGCCAGTCTTGCCCAGGCCGTGGCTGGAAGCCACGATCACCAGCCACTTCTCGCCCGGATGCTCCGCCTTGCGGTCGGCGATCTGCTTGGCCAGCGCGCCGATGGCGGCGTCGGCCTGGCGGATCGCGCTGTCATAGGCCGAGCCGAAGCCGTTCTCCGACGCCACGCGTTCCGGCGCGCCGAACTGCGCCACCACCACGTCATAGCCTTCGGTAATGCGGTCGCGCGCCTGGGCGGCGACGCAATCGTCCGCGCCTGCACAGTCGGTCAGCGACTGCAGATAGCCCGCGTCGCGTTGACCGGCGATCAACCCGGCCAGCACCGTCGAATTGAAGGCGGCGGCGCTGCGCGCTTCGGGACGCGCCTGCTTGACGCGCTGGAACAGGGTCGGCGATTGCAGCGTTTCGCCCTGCACGCTGTAGCGCACGCCATGCTGGTCGGCCCATTGCCCGGTCAGCAACGTCGCCCAGCCCGGCGCCAGCAGCGTCGGCTGCTGCGTGGGCGCGTCCGTCACGCCGCCGGTCCAGGCGCGCGTGGCATTGAACTGCGCGATGTTGGGCAGGAACTTGTCGGCCACGCCGCGGCGCATCGCGTCGTAGGTCAGGCCGTCGACGCCGATGAACAGCACCTTGTCGGCGGGCGTGGGGTCCGGCTGGGTCACGGGCGGCTGGGTCGGCGGCGCATCGGTGTCGTCGTCATCGTCGCTGCCTCCGCAGCCCGCCAGGGCGCTGGTCGCCAGCAGGGCCGCGCACCATCTTCTCCAATTCAATGCTTGCATGCTTCTCTTCTCTAGTCATGAACAGGGTTTTATGCAGGGCTACATGATGGCCAGCCAAGGTGAAAGCCCCGTGAAGCAAAGAAGAGAAACCTTGATCGACGGATCAGGATTCTTTTGCGCGCGATCCGCAAAAAAAAACGGCTTCCCGAAGGAAGCCGCGGCACAGCCGGAGGCAGGCTGGCGCCTGCCGCAAGCCTAGGCGCCGATCTTGACGCCGGTCAGATAACCCACCGACGCGCCAAAGCCGTCCTTGTAGTTGGCCTTGACCAGGGGTTCCAGCGTGGGCCGCACCACCGAGTGCACGCTGCCCCAATCGGCCGCGTGCTGGAAGTTGCTGGTGATGTAGGTCCAGCCGTTGATCTCGTCCACGGCCTGCAGGCCGGTGGATTCCGCGGCCACCGGGCAGGACAGCAGGCGCGACAACTGCCTGGTGTCGACGTTGTAGGCCCACAGGAAGTTGTTGACGTGGCCGCCGCTGTCCTCGCCCACGAAGAGCGTGCGCAGCTTCTCCGAGAACTTGAGGTTGTCGGGGTTGGAGATCTTGTCGGCGGCGTGGGTATTGCCCAGCGCATCGCGCGCGGCCAGCACTTCGCCCACCAGTTCCGGCACCGCGGCCATGTCCACCGGCACCCAGGCGCTGTCGATAGCCTTCCCGTCCGTGTCGACCTGGCCTTCCTTCATGTGCAGCTGGTAGACCGCGCCCGCCGCCGGGCCTTCGACCTTGAAGCCGGGCGACAAGCCGTCGGTCATCGAGCTGTCCACGCGCGACATCGCGCTGTAGGCGATCTTGTCCTTGGCGTTGACGGTGGTGCCCTCCATCTTGGAGAAGGCCAGCGTGCCGCCCACCATGGCGGCGTAACGGTGGGTTTCCAGAAAGGCCGCGGCCACGTTGCGCCCGGGCTGCAGCTTGACCCAGTTGTCCTTGCCGGAATAGCGGATCTTGGTGAAGGCGGCATCCAGCGGGTCGGCGGTGCGCACGTCCATGATGTCGGCGGCGCTCAGCTGGTCGGCCAGCGCCTGCACTTCGGCGCTGGTCGCGTGGCCCAGCTTGATCCAGGTCAGCGTGCCGGCGCCGGGGCCGGTGCCCGAGGTCTGGTTCCATTTGGCGACATACAGCGTGCCGGCCGACAGATCGGCCTTGCGGTCGGCCACGAACATGAACAGGCCGCCGTTGGTGGCGTCGTCGCCCATCAGCGCGGTGCGCTGGTCCGGCATGACCTGCACCAGCTCGTGCGAAATGCGGCCCATGCAATAGTGCTTCTTGATAGTGCCGGTGCCGTCCGGGTTGACGGTGACCTCGGGCATGTGGCCGTAGTGGTAGGGATTGGCCTTGGCCGGATCGCCGTAGAGATTCTGGCTGTAGGCCTGGAACGAGGACGACGCCTTGGCCGTGGTGGCGTCGGGTTCGTACTCTTCGCTGGACAGATGGGTGTTCCAGGGCGAGAGGCTCGCGCCACAGGTGATCCACAGGCCATGCACCGACGACGTGTCCACGGTGTGGTACTTCACCAGGCTGAGCTTGCCGGTGTTGGTGTCCTGCGACAGCGTCAGCACCGCGATCTGCGACGGCAGCAGGCCGTACATGTCCTTGCCGGCCTGGTCCATGGACTGGTACTCGAACTGCACCACCGCGTACAGCGCGTTGCCGGCCACGCCCGCCACCTTGGTCGGTTCCGACAAGGACAGCAGCGACATGCCGTCCGGACAGTTCGAGAAGAACTGCCGCGCCTTCGCGGGCACCGAATTGTCGACGATGGGCGCGCCGGCCAGGTTGTAGTAGCCGCCGGCGACCACGGTGCCGCCCTTGCCGTCCGGCACGGCGTCGCCCGTCATGAAGAAAGGCTCGTAGCCCAGCTCGACGCTGCGCTTGGAGCCGTCGCTGAACGTCAGCTCCAGCGCCGAGGCGACGGTGGTACGCGCCATCAGTTCAGGCTGGGACAGCGAGGGCGCGGCCATGGACCTGAAGGAGGCGGACTTGAAGGTGACCGGCGCGACGGGCGGCGTGCTGTCGTCATCGTCATCGCTGGAATTACAGCCGGCCAGCAGCGCGGTCAGGCTGACGCCGCCCAGCGGCAGCATCGGCGCGCCTCCCAGCATTTTGAGGAGTCGGCGGCGATTGGCTTGGTTCAGGTCTTGCATGCGGGTTCCCTGTTGGAAAGGAGGTCTGCCCGGATGCGGCATCCGGACTTCAGCGCATGCTAGACATGGGGCATGTACGAACGATGACAGAAGGCCCCGCGCAACAAGAGCGATGGCAGATACCGCGGGGCATCGCAAGCCTGTCATGTAGCGACGCTATAGTCGGCCCGTCGCAACCCGCCCTTCCCGCCTGTTCCATGCCCTTCTCCCTGCGCCCGAACCTGCCCGCCGCGTTCCGCGTTCTTGCCGTGCTGGCCCTGGCCGCGGGCCTGGGCGTATGGGCGTCGATCCTGCTTGCGCCCAAGGCCGGCGCCTTGCCTGCGGCGGTATCGGCGGGAGCGCCGCGCGCCGCCGACAACACGCCCGTGGCGCTGTGGTTCGGCAAGGACGAAGCCATGCGCACGCAGATCACCGTGCTGGGCGTGATCGCCGCGGGCGCCGACGGCGCCGCCGTGCTCAGCGTCGACGGCGGCCCGCCGCTGGCCTGGCGCGCGGGCGGCGAAGTGGCCCCCGGCATCGTGCTGCGCGCAGTCGCCGCGGACGCGGTGACGGTGGAACAGGCCGGACGCTCAAGCCGCCTGCCAGCGCCGGCCGCCCTGCCCGCGCCCGCCGGCATATCGCGCGAAAAGTAGGCCGCGCCGCGCGCGGGCCGGCTCTTTGCGCATTTGGCGGCGGCGTGAGTATTGCTGTCATATTTCATGTCCACAATCCTCCGCTCCTACTGAAAGACCGGAGTCATCAAGTGCGTCAGTTACCGCGCGGGCTTGCCCGCCAGCAAGGTTTCACCCTCATCGAGATCATGGTGGTGATTGTGATCATGGGGATACTTGCGGCGTTGATCGTCCCCCGCGTGCTGGACCGTCCCGACCAGGCCCGCCAGGTCGCCGCGCGTCAGGACATCGCCGGTATCATGCAGGCGCTGAAGCTGTACCGCCTGGACAATGGCCGCTACCCCAGCACCGCGCAGGGCTTGCGCGCGCTGGTGCAGAAACCCGAGGGCGCGAACAACTGGCGCGGCTACCTGGACAAGCTGCCCAACGATCCCTGGGGCCATCCCTATCAATACCTGAGCCCTGGCGTCAAAGGCGATATCGACGTGTTCTCGTTCGGCGCCGACAACAAGCCCGGTGGAGAAAGCGGCGATGCCGACATCGGCTCCTGGGAACTCTGAGCGCGGCTTCACGCTGGTCGAAGTCCTGGTGGTCCTGGTGATCGTGGCGATCGCGGCCAGCATGGTGAGCCTGTCCGTCGGCCGCGGCGACAACCGTCTGCGCGGCGACGCCCAGCGCCTGGCCGACGCCTTCACCGTGGCCCAGAGCGAGGCCCGCAGCGACGGCCGCCCCATCCGTTGGCTCGCCAATGGCCAGGGCTGGTCGTTCGAACGCCAGGGGCGGCTGCCGGGCCCGAACGCCGAGGAAGACAGGCCGTTGCCGCCAGACCGGCTGGAACGCGACGAGGTGCTGCGCCCGCAATCCTGGTCGACGGCGCCGGTGGCGCTGCGGCTCGATCCGGACCGGCCGCTGGTGTTCAACACGGAATGGGTCGCCGCGCCCGTCACGCTGACGCTGAGCGCGGGCGATGCCCGCGTCACCTTGCGGCGCGACGCCGCGGGCCGCTATGAAATTCAATGAACCGCCCCGCCCGCCCGATCGGCAACGCGGGTTCACGCTGATCGAAGTGCTGGTGGCCCTGGCCATCATCGCCGTCGCCATGGGCGCCGCCCTGCGCGCGACCGGCGTCATGGCGGAGAACAACCGCGCCCTGCAGGACAAGACGCTGGCGCTGCTGGCCGCGCAGAACGCGCTTGCCCAGTTGCGGCTGGAACAGGCGCTGCCGCGCGCGGGCACGCGCAGCGCGCCTTGTCCGCAGGGCGGCCGGGCTTTGCAGTGCGAAATGGAGTTTACGAATTCGATGAACCGCAGCTTCCGCCAGGTGTCGATCAAGGTGCGCGACGCCGGCGCCTCGCAGGCGGACGCCGTGCTGCTGCAGCTGGACGGCCTCTTGTCCAGCCTGCGATAGCCATGCGCCGCCCTCCCCGATCCCAAGCCGGCTTCACGCTGATCGAAGTGCTGGTGGCCCTGGCCCTGATGGCGCTGGTCAGCCTGATGGCCTGGCGCGGCCTGGCCAGCGTATCCGGCGCGCGCGAGCGGATCGAGGCGCAGGCCGAGGACATCGATGCCATCGTCCGCACGCTGGGCCAGATGGCGCGCGATGTGGATCTGTCCTACACCGGTCCCGGCTTCGAGCCGGCGGGCCTGGATGTGCAGGCTTACACCAGCGGCCTGCGCCTGCTGCGCCGCGCAGGCGGCGGTCCCGTGTTCGAGATCCTGCGCCCCGACCCGGACGACAACGGCCTGTGGCAGCGCGTGCAATGGCAGGTGCGCAAGGACGGCCTGTGGCGCGCCAGCGGGCCGTCGGCGGCGCGCAGTCCGCTGCCCGCGACGGACAACGGCATCCTCCTGCTGCCCGGCACGCGGGCCTTGACGCTGCGCGCCTGGGTGCCGGGGACCGGTTGGGTGAATGGCGAAGGCAGTCAGGCCGCGGCCCCGAGCGGCCTGGAGATCGCGCTGGAACGCGGCGCGCCGGGATCCCCCGAGCGCTACACCCGCGTGCTGGAGCTGCCATGAAACGCACGCGCAACGCAGAACGCGGCGCGGCGGTCATCAGCGCGCTCATCATCGTCGCCATCGTCGCCGCCCTGACCACCGGACTGTTCCAGCGCCAGACCGCCAGCACGCGGCGCGTGGAAAACGAGATGGCGCGGGTGCAGGCGCGCGCCATGCTGGCCGGCGGCATAGACTGGGCCCGCCTGATCGTGCGCGACCACAGCAAGCGCGAACCGATCACCCGCGGCGACCAGATATGGGCCACCCCGGTGCTGGACACGCGCATCGAACGGCCCGGCGACGAACGCGTTGCGGTGTTCTCCGGCCGCGTGCAGGACGAGCAAGGCAAGTACAACCTCTATAACCTGGCGAACAATGGCGTGCCGCAGCCCGAGCAGGAACTGGTGCTGCGCAGGCTGCTGAACACGCTGCAGCTGCCCGACACCCTGGCCGCGCGCATGGTGGACATTATGTCGGCCGCGCAGCCCGTGGCGCCGCCGGCGGATGCGGCTTCGGCGCCGCAGGGACGGCCCGCGCCCGACGCCCGCGCCCCTTTGCCGCGCGGCGTGGACGAAGTGGCGGCCCTGCTGGCGCTGGAGCCGTCGGCGCGCAACGAGCTGCGCCGCACGATGACAGTGCTGCCCGTCGCCACCAGCGTCAACGTCAACACCGCGCCCGCGGAGGTGCTTGCAGCGCTGGTGCCCGGCCTGTCGCTCAGCCAGGCCCGGTCCATGGCGGGCGAACGCGACCGCGGCAACTGGTTCAACAATTCCGGCGATTTCGCCAACCGCCTGGCCGGCGCGGGCGTGAAGACGCCTGCGCCGGCCGTCGCCACCACCAGCGGCTGGTTCCTGGCCAGCGGCACCGTGGCCTATGAGCGGGCGCGCATCTCCATGCAGGCGCTGCTGCGCAGCTCGCCGCCCGCCGCCCCCGACACCTTATGGACCAGAGAAATTCCTTGAAGAACATCCTGCGCATCGCGCTGCCCCCGCTGGACGAGTTCGGCTCCGGCTCTCTCCTGCCCTATGCCTGGTTCGACCGGCGCGGACGCTGCGCCCGCCAGGGCGAGCTCACACTTGAAGCCCTGGGGCACGCCTACCCCCACGCCGCCTGCGAAGCCGTGCTGCATCCTGCCGACGTGATCGCCGCCAGCGTGCAGATCCCCGCGGTGGCGCGCGCCCGCTTTGCGGCCGCGGTGCACAGCGCGCTGGAGCCGCTGGTGCTCAGCGACCTGGACGCGCTGGCTATCGGCCACGGCCCGCGCTCGGCCGACGGCACCGTGCCGCTGGCCTGGGCCGCGCGCGAACCCGTGCGCCGCGGCTGGAGCCTGCTGAATGCGCAGGGCTTGCGCACGCAGGCGCTCATCGCGCCGCAAGCGCTGGGCGCCGAGACCACGGAACCATTGCGCGACCCCGCCGATCCCCGCTGGCTGGCGCCCTCGCCTTCGTGGTCGCTGGCCATGCCCCAGCTGGCGCCGGCCCGCGTTTCAGCCTGGCGCCCCGCCTGGCGCTGGGCCGCGGCCGCGGCAGTCGTCTGGATAGGCGGGCTGAATCTGTACGCCTCGCAGCTGCAAGCCGAAGCCGACGCGTTGCGCAATGGCATGCACGCGCAGGTCCTGGCCGCGTTCCCCGACCTGCCGGTGGTCCTGGACCCGCCGCGCCAGGCGCAGCAAGGCCTGGACGCGCTGCAAGCGAACCGCGGCGCGGCCAATGCCGCCGACTTCCTGCCCCTGGCGCGCGCCGCGGCCCAGGCCCTGCCCTTCGCCGCCGACAAGGTGGCCCGCCTGGGCTACGCCGAACAGGCGCTGACGCTGCAGCTGGCGGACGCCGGCGAGCAGTCGCAACGTGTCGCGGAAACCCCCGCGCTGATCCAGCAAGCCGCCGCCCTGGGCCTGAAGCTCGAACGCGGCGATAACGACAACACCTGGCGCATCGTGCGCGCGCAACCATGAAACTCCCGCAAGCCCTGCATGCGGCCAGGCAGTCGCTGGCCAAGACCCTCACGCCCGCGCTGACGCGCGCCGGGCAACGCTACCGGGCGCTGGCGCCGCGTGAGCGCCGGCTGGTGACCGCGGCCGGCCTGCTGCTGGGCGGCGCGCTGGTCTTCGTCACCCTGATCGAACCGCCCTTGAACACGCTGCGCAAGCTGCAGGCGGAATTACCCGCGCTGCGCGGCCAGGCCGCCACGGTCGCCGACCTGACCGCGCAAGCCACGGCATTGCGGCACAAGTCGGCGGCGCCCGCCGGCGCCATGCCCAGCACCGCGGAGCTGGGCGCCTCGCTGGAACGCGCCGGACTCGCCGCGGAGCTATGGACGCTGGGTCAGCCCGAGCAGGGATCGGGCATGCTGCTGACGCTGAAGCAGGCGCCCTCTTCGGCCTTGCTGCGCTGGCTGGACGGTGCGGCGCGCGACTGGGGCCTGGCCGTCAAGGAGGTGCAGCTCACCCGTGCCGCCAATGTCAACGGGCGGCCGCTGCCCGGCCTGGTCAATGGCAAGGTGAGCCTGGCGGCGCCGCAAGCGTCGGAGCGTGGCTGAGATGTCTGCCGTCCGACTTTCCAAACGTTCCGCCGCGCTGCTCCTGGCCGGCACCGTCTGTGCCGCCGCAGCCGCCATCACCGTGCTGCCCGCACGCTGGCTGCTGGCCGTGCTGCCGGACAAGGCGCCGATCACGCTGGCCGACGCCAGCGGCACCTTGTGGCGCGGCAGCGCCTGGATCGCGCTGGGACCTCCCGGCGCGCGCCGCATGTTGCCGCAACCGGTGCAGTGGCAATGGCGCTGGGACGCGCTCGCGCTGGATATCTCCCACCCCTGGCTGCAAGGTCCCTTGCGCGCGACGCCCGCCTGGAACGGCGTGTCGGTGCCGGCCCAGTCGCTGCGCGCGCCCGCCTCCATCCTGTCCGCGCTGGGCGCGCCGTGGAACACCATCGCCCCGCAGGGCACGCTGGAAATCCGCTGGCAGCCGCTGCGGCTGGGCGCGGCCCTGCCCGCAGGCCCGGTGGCCGAACTGCGCTGGCGCAACGCCAGCACCGCGCTGACGCCGGTGGCGCCCGTGGGCTCGTATCTGCTGCGGGTGCAAGGCGGCAAGTCAGGCTCCACGCTGGCCCTGAGCACGGAAAGCGGCCTGCTCGAGGTCACCGGCCAGGGCAGCGCAGGCGGGCGCGGCGGCCTGAAGTTCCGGGGCCAGGCGACCTACGCCGACGCCGCGCGTGAAGCGGACCGGGCGGCGCTGGATGGACTGTTGTCGGCGCTGGGGCGGCGTTCGGGGGATGTTACGACCTTCGGGACATGAACCAGAGAAGGCAAGCTCGGCACTAGACTATGCGTTGTTAGGTACAAGTATTTCGCCCGCGGAGCCTGTCAAGAGCATCTCCTCCGCCGATGTGATTCCGTTGCCCCAAGCTCGATCCAATTTGTCCCAGTTCGCTGATCAGGTCAAGTCCGGAGCCGAGAAGATCATCACCAAGAATGGTGAAAGCTACGTCGCGCTGATCGACGCCGAGCGGCTGGACCACTACCAGCGACTGGAACAGGAACGCATCCACCTGCTGTTGATCGACGATGCTAGCCGGAGCTTGTCCGATGTTGCGGCCGGCAAGCTCAAGGACGCGCTAAGCGCGGTGTCGGCCCTCAAGCACCGCCAGCTTTCCTTCGACTTTCCAGACCGCTGGCGGGGATAGACCCTAGGCATCCCGCGTCACCCGCAGGATCTCCTCCGGCGAGGTCTGCCCGCTGTCGACCCAGCGCTGTCCGTCCTCGCGCATGGTGCGCATGCCTGACGCGGCCGCCGCGCGCCGCAGTTCGCGCTCGTCGCGTCCTTCGTGGATCAGCCGGCGCGCCTCGTCGTCCACCGTGAAGAGTTCGTGGATGCCGGAACGCCCGCTGTAGCCGGTATGGTTGCAGGCGTCGCAGCCCACCGGATGGAACACGCGCGCGCCGTCCTGCATGGCGGGCTGCTTGCAAGCCGGGCACAGCTTGCGCACCAGGCGTTGGGCCAGTACGCCCAATAGCGACGACGCCAGCAGGAAGGGTTCGACCCCCATGTCCGTGAGCCGGGTCACGGCGGACACCGAGTCGTTGGTGTGCAGCGTGGCCAGCACCAGGTGGCCGGTGAGCGAGGCCTGCACCGCGATCTGCGCGGTCTCCAGGTCGCGGATTTCGCCAATCATGATGACGTCGGGGTCCTGCCGCAGGATCGCGCGCAGGGCCAGCGCGAAGCTCATGTCGATCTTGGCGTTGACCTGCGTCTGGCTGATGCCGGCCAGGTCGTACTCGATCGGGTCCTCGACCGTGAGGATGTTGCTCGTAGAGGCGTCCAGGCGGCTGAGCGCCGCGTACAGCGTGGTGGTCTTGCCGCTGCCGGTGGGTCCGGTCACCAGCACGATGCCGTGCGGCTGGCGGATCAACCGGTCCAGCTGGCCCAGCACGCCCGCATCCATGCCCAGCTTTTCCAGCTGCAGGCGCCCCGCTTCCTTGTCCAGCAGGCGCAGCACCGCGCGTTCGCCGTGTCCGGTGGGCAAGGTGGACACGCGCACGTCGATGGGCCGTCCGCCCACGCGCAGCGCAATACGACCGTCCTGCGGCAAGCGCTTTTCGGCGATGTCCAGGTGCGCCATGATCTTGATGCGCGAGATCAGCGCGGCATGCAGCGCCTTGCGCGGCGACACCACGTCGCGCAAGGTGCCGTCGACCCGGTAGCGCACCACCGAGTGGGTCTCGAAGGGTTCGATGTGGATGTCGCTGGCGCCGTCGCGCGCCGCCTGGGCGAACAGCGCGTTGATCATGCGGATCACGGGCGCGTCGTCCTGGGCTTCGAGCAGGTCAGCCACCTCGGGCATGTCCTGCATCAGGCGGTCCAGGTCGATCTCGTTCTCGGCCACGCCCATGACCGAAGCCGCGTCTTCCGAGTGGCTGTAGGCCGCGGTCAGCAGGGTTTCCAGCGCCTGGTCGTCGACCTGCGCCAGTTCGATGTCGCCGTGGCAGCGGCGGATCTCGCGCACCGCCCATTCCGGCGTGCGCGGGCTGACGGTCAGGCGGGCCTGGCCGCCGCGCAGCGACAACATCGCGCGCTGCGCCCGGGCCCAGGCATAAGGCAAGGGATGCGCGCTCATAGCAGCGTATCGGGGTCCACGGCCACGCTGTGCATCAGCGTGCGCGACACGCGGATGGCGTCCGAAGCGTCGCGCGCAGACTCCGTGCCGGGATACTGGCGCACCGCGAAGGACTGGGCCGTGACCGGCGCCGGCCGGCGCAACGTTTCGGCCTGATGTTCCGGGCGCAGGTCATAGGCGTTGTTCGACACCGAAGGCGCGGAGCCCGACGCCGGCAGCATCGGCGCCTGCATGTCGGGCAGCGCCCAGTGCTGGCCTGGCTGCACCGCCGCCTGCGCGCGGCGCATGTAGTCGTAGCGGTCCATGGTGACGCCCGCCGTGCGATTGGCGTCGCGCACCACGTAGGGACGCAGGAACACCATCAAGTTGGTCTTGGTGCGCTTGCGCGAATCGTAGCGGAACAACGAGCCGATCACGGGCAAGGATCCCAGCAGCGGCACGCTGTTGGTGGAGAGCGTGACGTTGTCTTCCAACAGGCCGCCCAGCACGATGATCTGGCCGTCGTCGATCAGCACGCTGGTGTCGATGGCGCGCTTGTTGGTCACGATGCCAGTGGTGGAGTTGGAGCGGCTTTCGTCGATGCTGCTGACTTCCTGGTAGATGTCCAGCTTTACCGCGCCGCCCTCGGAAATCTGCGGCCGGATGTTCAGCTTCAGGCCCACGTCCTCGCGTTCGATGGTCTGGAACGGATTGGTGCTGCCGTTGCTGCCCGACGTCACGTACTGCCCGGTCACGAACGGCACGGTCTTGCCCACCAGGATGCTGGCCGATTGGTTGTCCAGGGTCAGCAGGTTGGGCGTGGACAGGATGTTGGCTTCGCCGGTGTTCTCCATGGCGCGCGCCAGCACGCCCAGGTTGATCACCTTGTTGCCCAGCACGTCGACCGTGCCCTTGACCACCCCCAGGCTCAGGCCGCTGCCGATGCCGTCGATGGTGGTCGGCCCCTTGCCGGTGATGCCGCTGCCGCCCAGGTTGGTGCCGCCGATGAAGCTGGTGCCGTCGCTGTTGATGTTGCCGGCGCCCGTCATCCACTGGATGCCGAACTCCGCCGCCTTGGCCTCGCTGACTTCCACGATCAGGCTTTCCACCAGCACCTGCGCGCGACGCTGGTCGAGCTGGTCGATGACTTCACGCAGGCTGCGGTACAGCGGCTCGGGCGCGGAGATGATGAGCGAGTTGGTGGCCGGGTCGGCCTGGATGGTGGCGCCGCCGGCCGAATACGACACGGCCTGCGTGCTGTTGTCTTCGCGCGAGATGCGTTCCTGCTCGCCCGACAATCCGCCTTTGTTCGAACCCGACATGCCGGCCATGCCCGCCGCCTGGGCAGCCATGCCTGGCGCGGCGTTCTGCGTGCGCGCTCCGCCCTGCGCCGCCGCGCCGCCGCTGGCGCCACCCGTGGCGCCAGGCGCGGAATTCGCCTGCCCGGTCAATAGTCCGCCCAGCACCTCGGCGATGCGCGTGGCCTGCGCGTTGCGCATGTAGACCACGTGCAGATTGCCGGCGCGGTTCTGCTGCGCGTCCAGCTTCATGATGAGATCGCGCGCCAGCCGGGTGCGCGCCGGGCTGCCGGAACGCACCAGCACGCTGTTGCTGCGCGGATCGGCCACCACGGCGATGCGCTGCGTCGGATCGCTGCTTTGCGTATCCAGCAGCTGCGAGGCCAGGATGGCGAGGTCGGTGGCGACGGCCGAACGCACCGGCACCACGTCCGTGTCGATCGAGCTGGGCACGTCGATGCGCGCAATGACCTGCGCGATCCGTTCCAGGTTATCGGCGTAGTCCGTCACCACCAGCGTGTTGTTGCCGGGATAGGCGTTGATCGGGTTATTGGGCGGCACCATGGGGCGCAGCACCGGCACCAGGTTGGCGGCGTTCTCGTACTTCAGCGGGAACACGCGGGTCAGCATTTCGCCACTGCTGCCCTTGGCGAACGCGGACACGGGCACGGGACCACGGCCCGCGCCGCCGGCAGGCGCGCCGCCCACGGCTTGCGCGGGACGTGCGCTGCCCGCCACCACGCTGCCTTGCAGCTTGCCGTCGGCCTCGGGCACCACGCGCGTCACGCCGTCCACCTCGACGATGGCAAAGCCCTGCATGCGCAGCGCGCCCGTCAGCATCGACAACGCCTGCGCGCTGTCCACGGGACGGTCCGACACCAGCGTCAGCTTGCCCTTGACGCGCGGATCCACCAGGAAGTTGCGCTGCGTGAACAGCGACAGCGCGCGCAGCACGGCGGGGATATCGGTGTCGACGAAATTCAGACTGACGCGATTGTCGGTCTGTTGAGCATGGACTGTGCTGGCCGCGGGTCCGAGCTGGCTTGCGGCGAGCAGTACCGCAAGGCTGAATTGCGCAATATGACGCATGACGGGATAGGTGCCTGAAACGTGAAATCGTGTGAAAAAACGTGAAAGCGCGTCGGAGTATACGGGGTGACAGTGCAACACTACGGTCATAATTCGCAGGCATCGTAGCGGCCTTGAAACCCTTTAAATTCGGGGCTTTGCGCGTTTTTTTCATGCGCGCTGGCCATGCTTTCCAGATGCCTTCCTTCCGTTACGAAGCCACCGATGCGTTGGGGAAGATCGTGCGCGGCACGATCGACGCCGACAGCGAACGCGGCGCCCGCAACCAGCTGCGCGGCCGCGGCCTGCTGCCGCTGTCCACGTCCCTCGCGGCGCGCGCCGAAGGCTTCGGCGCATCGCTGCGCACGCGCCTGTCGGATGCGGATCTGGCCTGGCTCACCCGCCAGCTGGCCAGCCTGCTGGCCGCGAGCCTGCCGCTGGACGCGGCCCTGAGCGCCACGCTGGAACAGGCCGAGAAAAAACACATCGCCGCTACGCTGGGCGGCGTGCGCGACGATGTGCGCGCGGGCCACAAGCTGTCGACCGCCCTGGCCGCGCGGCCGCGCGACTTCCCGGAGATCTACCGCGCGCTGATCGGCGCCGGCGAAGAATCGGGCGATCTCGCGCAAGTGATGGAGAAGCTGGCGGACTACATCGAGGAGCGCAACGCCTTGCGCAGCAAGGTGCTGACCGCGTTCATCTATCCGGCGGTGGTGGCCTGCGTGTCGGTGATCATCGTGATCTTCCTGCTGGGCTACGTGGTGCCGCAGGTGGTGTCGGCGTTCAGCCAGGCCAAGCAGGAGCTGCCGCTCCTGACGCGCATCATGCTGGCGCTGTCGGACTACGTGCGCGAATGGGGCGTCGCGACCGGCGCGGCGCTGGCGGCGGCCGTCGCGCTGTGGCGCTACGCGCTGCGCGCGCCCGCCGCGCGGCGCGCCTGGCATGCGCGCGTGCTGAAGCTGCCCTTGGCCGGGCGCTTCGTGCTGGGCGTGAATGCCGCGCGCTTCGCGTCCACGCTGGCGATCCTCTCGGGCAGCGGCGTGGCATTGCTGACGGCCCTGGAGGCGGCGCGCCGCACCCTGGGCAACGATGTGCTGCGCCAGGCCGTGGACGAAGCCTCGGCGCGCGTGCGCGAAGGCGCGTCGCTATCGGCATCCTTGGGCGCGCAAAAGGTGTTTCCGTCGCTGCTGGTGCATCTGATCGCCAGCGGCGAGAAGACCGGCCGCCTGCCTGAACTGCTGGACCGCGGCGCGCAGAACCTGTCGCGCGATCTGGAGCGGCGCGCCATGGCCATGACGGCGCTGCTGGAACCGGCGCTGATATTGCTGATGGGGGGATTCGTGCTGCTGATCGTGCTGGCGGTGATGAGCCCGATCCTGGAGATGAACCAGCTCATCCGCTAGGCCGGAAAATGCGTTGCGGGCTTGGTGCGGCAGGATCCTCGCCGCGCCAAGCCCGCAACATCCTGCCGCGGTCTCGCGGCCGCCGGCGGATCCGGCCAGCCGCAAGCCCCGTGGAACTTATAGCGCCTCTTCGTCGCTCTCGCCCGTGCGGATGCGGATGGCCTGTTCGACCGGAGTGACAAAGATCTTGCCGTCGCCGATCTTGCCGGTGCGGGCAGCCTTGACCACGGCCTCGATGGCGGCTTCGACCTGGCTGTCGGGCAGCACCACTTCGACGCGGATCTTGGGCAGGAAGTCCACCACGTACTCGGCGCCGCGGTAGAGCTCGGTATGGCCTTTCTGGCGGCCGAAACCCTTGACTTCGGTAACGGTCAGGCCGCTGACGCCGACTTCGGCCAGCGCTTCGCGGACTTCGTCGAGCTTGAAGGGTTTGATGATGGCGGTGACTTGTTTCACGTTGGTCGTCCTGGGTTTTGATCTGTTGCGGCGCCCTGGCTAGATATGGCTGCAGGG
The DNA here is from genome assembly GCF_048541815.1 of Achromobacter sp. PD1. NCBI lineage: Bacteria > Pseudomonadati > Pseudomonadota > Betaproteobacteria > Burkholderiales > Alcaligenaceae > Achromobacter > Achromobacter sp. PD1. The sequence continues at coordinate 1,971,460 of NZ_CP183349.1, read as the reverse complement.
CGCATCGGATAAGAGAATACCACCCGCGGGGACCCGGACGCCGGGTCCCCCTTGGGCGGGAAATCCCGGTCAGGCCTCGTCGGGAATGCGTTCGGCGTCGCGCATCCACACCGCCGACTCGGAGTCGCTGGGCGCGCGCCAGTCGCCGCGCGGCGACAGCGAACCGCCGGAGCCGACCTTGGGCGCGTTGGGCACGCAGGTGCGCTTGAACTGGCTGAGGCGGAAGAAACGGTCCAGGAAAATCTTAAGGTTGCGCTTGATGGCCGCCAGATCGTACTGGTTGCGGGCCACGTGGCCGCCCTCGGGCCAGGCGCCGGCCTCGCGGTCGCGCCAGGCCGCCAGCGCCAGGAAAGCCACCTTGGTCGGCGCAAAGCCGTAGCGCAGCGTGTAGTACAGGTTGAAGTCCTGCAGTTCGTAGGGGCCGATGGAGTCTTCGCTCTTCTGCACCGGCTTGTCGTCGGCTCCGCCCGGCACCAGTTCGGGACTGACGTCGGTGCCCAGCACGTCCAGCAGCACCTGCGCCCCCTCCTCGCCCAGGCGGCCGGATTCGGCGACCCAGCGCACCAGGTGGGTGATGAGCGTCTTGGGTACGCTGGCGTTGACGCTGTAGTGCGACATGTGGTCGCCCACGCCGTAGGTGCACCAGCCCAGGGCCAGCTCGCTCAGGTCGCCTGTGCCGATGACGATGGCGTTGTTGAAATTCGCGATGCGGAACAGGTGGTTGGTGCGTTCGCCGGCCTGCACGTTCTCGAAGGTGATGTCATAGACCGGCTTGCCGTCGGCATAAGGATGGCCCAGATCCTTGAGCATCTGCAGGCAGCTCGGCCGGATGTCGATCTCGGAAGCCGTGCACCCCACCACCTCCATCAGCTTGCGCGCCTGCTGCAGCGTGCGCGAGCTGGTGGCAAAGCCCGGCATGGTGACGGCCAGGATGTTGGCGCGCGGCAGGTCCAGCGCGTCCATGGCCTTGGCGCAGACCAGCAGCGCATGGGTGGAATCCAGCCCGCCGGAAATGCCGATGACGACCTTGGACATGCGGCTGGCCGACAGGCGCTGGACCAGGGCCTGCACCTGGATGCTGTAGACCTCCTTGCAGCGGGCATCGCGGCGCTGCGGGTCGGCCGGCACATAGGGAAAGCGCGCCACGCGCCGCTCCAGCGGCAGCTCGGCGTCTTCCAGCGGCGGATTCACGGGCACCGCCACACTGCGGAACTTGCGGACTTCGTCCTGATGGCGGCGCACGGACTGGCCGAAGGTGGTCTGGCGCATGCGTTCGCGCGACAGGCGTTCGAGGTCCACGTCCGCGAACAGCAGATGGGAATGGCCGAGGAAACGTTCGGATTCGCCCAGCAGTTCGCCGTTTTCGTAGATCAGCGCCTGGCCGTCCCAGGCCATGTCGGTGGAGGACTCGCCCCGCCCGGCGGAGGTGTACATGTAGGCCGACAGGCAGCGCGCCGACTGCTGCGCCACCAGTTGGTGGCGGTATTCGGACTTGCCGACCACGATATTGGAGGCCGACAGGTTCACCAACACGGTGGCGCCCGCCAGCGCGGCGTAGGAAGACGGCGGGATCGGCACCCAGACGTCTTCGCAGATTTCGACGTGGAACTGGAACAGCGGCAGCTTTTCCATCTGGAAGACCAGCTCGGAGCCGAACGGCACGGTCTGCCCCAGCAGGCTGATCTCGGACACGGCTGCGCAATCCCCGGCGCTGAACTGGCGCGCTTCGTAGAATTCGCCGTAGTTGGGCAGGTAGCTCTTGGGCACCACGCCCAGCACGCGGCCGCCGGCGGCGACCACGGCGCAATTGAACAGCTGGTGGGCCACGCGCAGCGGCGCGCCGACCACGACGGCGATGTCCATTTCCGCGGTTGCCGCCACCACCTGGGCCAGCGCGGCCTCGCATTCGTCCAGCAAGGCCTTCTGGTGGAACAGGTCGTCGCAGGTATAGGCGGACAGGCCCAGTTCGGGAAACGCCGCCAGCACCGCGCCGCCCTGGGCGGCCTGCTGCGCCAGCGCGATGGTCTGGGCGGCATTGAACGCGGGGTCCGCGACCTTGCATTCGGGCACGCCGACGGCCACCCGGGCAAAGCCGTGGGAATACAGGTTGAAGAACGGGTTCGACATCGGGTCTATCGCCTGGGATTTCAACGCCTGGATTATCTCACGGGGCCACCCGCCGGCCCCGCCCCGGCGCCTTGCCGCGCCCGCTGTCCGCTAGCGCGGCATCTTCTCGTCGGTCAGTCCGCGTTCCGACGGCGCGGCCAGGCCCGGACGGCCGCCTTCACCGGCCAGCGCAGCCTGCAAGGCGCCTTCGCGCAGATGGACGCCCATCGCGCCGATGTCGGCGCCGGACGGCTGCTGGTACAGGCGCAGGCCCAGTTCGGGCAGGATGGCCAGCAGATGGTCGAAGATGTCGCCCTGGATGCGCTCGTACTCGACCCAGGCGGTGACGGCGGTAAAGCAATAGACCTCGACCGGGATGCCCTCGGAGGTGGGCTCCATCATGCGCACCATCATCGCCATGTCCTGGCGGACCTCGGGATTCTGCTTCAGGTAGGCCAGCGCATAGGCGCGCAAGGTGCCGATATTGGTCAGGCGGCGGCGGTTGGCCGGCACGCTGGCCAGTTCGCCCATGGTCTGGTTGGCCTGGGCGATATCGTGGGTCTTGGCCTGCAGGTAGTCGTGCAAGAGGCGAAAACGCATCAGCCGCTGCGCCTCGTCGTCGGTCAGGAAGCGCACGCTGGCCGAGTCGATGCGGACGGTGCGCTTGATGCGCCGTCCGCCCGATTCGAACATGTGGCGGTAGTTGCGGTAGCTCTCCGAGAACAGCTTATAGGTGGGCACCGTGGTGACGGTGTTGTCCCAGTTCTGCACCTTGACCGTGTGCAGCGCGATGTCCTTGACGAAGCCGTCGGCGTTGGACTGCGGCATTTCGATCCAGTCGCCGATGCGCAGCATGTCGTTGCTGGTCAGCTGGGTGCTGGCCACCAGCGACAGCAGCGTGTCCTTGAACACCAGCAGCAGCACGGCGGACAGCGCGCCCAGGCCGGAGATCATCCAGAGCGGCGAGCGGTCGATCAGGATGGAAAGCACCAAAACGGTGCATACCGCCATCAGGATCAGCTTGCCGATCTGGATATAGCCCTTGATGGAGCGGGTCTGCGCCCGGGTGGTGGCGGAATAGGTATCCTGCCAGGCGCTCAGCACCCCGGAAAACGCCATGAACACGCAGATCCAGGCGCCGGCATGCGCCAGCCGCCCGACGATGGTCACCGCCCGCTCGACATGCGGCACCAGGTCTATACCCAGCGACACCACCGCGAACGGCACCGCATACCAGAGGTTCTGGTAGGCGCGGCGGCGTTGCAGGGCCTTATCCCAGTCGCCGCGGCCGCTCAGCACCAGCACGCGGTGCGCCAGCAGCAGCACGACCCGCGCCACCACCCACTGCACGAACAACGCGGCCAGGATCAGCGCGCCGATCCCGATCAAGGTCTGCGCCCAGGCTTCGCGCGGCAGATGGGTATCCAATTGGGTGACCAGTTCTTCCCATTCCAGGGGCATAGACTCTCTTCCTGCTCTAAGGTCTTGAAACTAATCCAGGATTATCCGACAAAGGCCGGGCCGGAGGGTTCGCCGCCCGCGGGACCCGCGCCCGGCGCCGCCGGCCTGCCGCGCCAGGCCCTATAATTCCGACCATCATGGCAAACACTCCCTCCCCCGATCAAAACCAGTTCGCCAACAAGGCGCAGGCCTGGTCCGCCCGGTTCTCGGAACCGGTTTCCGAACTCGTCAAGCGCTATACGGCGTCCGTGGATTTCGACAAGCGCCTGGCGCGCTACGACATTCAAGGTTCGCTCGCGCACGCGGACATGCTGGCCGCCCAGGGCATCATCGGCGCCCAGGACCTGGCCGACATCCAGCGCGGCATGACGCAGATCCTGTCTGAAATCGACGCCGGCAGCTTCCAATGGCTGCTCGACCTCGAAGACGTGCACCTGAACATCGAAAAGCGCCTGGTGGAACTGGTGGGCGACGCGGGCAAGCGCCTGCACACCGGCCGTTCGCGCAACGACCAGGTCGCCACCGACATCCGCCTGTGGCTGCGCGCCGAAATCGACAACCTGCTGGACCTGCTGCGCCAGCTGCGCCACGCCCTGGCCACGGTGGCGCTGGACAACGCCGGCACCATCATGCCCGGCTTCACGCACCTGCAGGTCGCCCAGCCCGTCACCTTTGGCCATCATCTGATGGCCTATGCCGAAATGTTCGGCCGCGACGCCGAGCGCCTGGCCGACTGCCGCCGCCGCGTGAACCGCCTGCCGCTGGGCGCCGCCGCCCTGGCCGGCACGTCCTACCCGATCGACCGCGAGCGCGTCGCCAAGACCCTGGGCTTTGACGGCGTGTGCCGCAATTCGCTGGACGCCGTGTCCGACCGCGACTTCGCCATCGAATTCTGCGCCGCCGGCGCGCTGATCATGACGCACGTCTCGCGCCTGTCCGAAGAGCTGGTGCTCTGGATGAGCCCGCGCGTGGGCTTCATCGACCTGGCCGACCGCTTCTGCACCGGCAGTTCGATCATGCCGCAGAAAAAGAACCCCGACGTGCCCGAGCTGGCCCGCGGCAAGACGGGCCGCGTCAACGGCCACCTGGTCGCCCTGCTGACCCTGATGAAGGGCCAGCCCCTGGCCTACAACAAGGACAACCAGGAAGACAAGGAAGGCCTGTTCGACACCGTCGACACCGTGCGCGACACGCTGACGATCTTTGCGGACATGGCCGGCGGCATCAAGGTCAAGGCCGACAACATGCGCGCAGCCGCCTTGCAAGGCTTTGCCACCGCCACCGACCTGGCCGACTACCTGGTCAAGCGCGGCGTGCCGTTCCGCGACGCCCACGAAGTCGTGGCCCACGCCGTGCGCGACTGCGAACAGCGCGGCTGCGACCTGGCCGACCTGTCGCTGGACGAACTCAAGGCGTACCACGCCAGCATCGGCGACGACGTGCACCAGGTCCTGACCCTGGAAGGCTCGGTCGCGGCCCGCAAGCACGTGGGCGGCACCGCCCCGGAGCGCGTGGCCGAGGAAGCCAAGCGCGTGCTGCAGGATACGGCGGAGTAAGCCTGGTTTTCCGATGCAGGACTATCGGCCCCGATTGATCGGGGCCGATTTTCATTTGAGCGCCAGACCGCCTGTGCATACGGTCCATTGGCCGCCCGCTACACGATACTGAGCGACTCCCCCAGCATTTCCACCACCGCATTCACCTTGGGCAACAACTGCTTGCCCAGCGGCCACGCCAGGTGCAACGGCAGGCCTTCGGTGGCCAATTGCGGCAGCACTTCGACCACCCGCCCATCGCGCAAGGCGTCGGCCGCCAGCCAGGTCGCCAGTTGCGCGATGCCGAAGCCGGCGGCGACGGCGTCGACCTGGGCTTCGGCGCTGTCCAGCAACATCACGCCGTCGATCGGCCGCAGGCTGGCGGGTCCGGCGTCCTGCGCGATGCGCCACACCGGGGGCTCCCCGTCCGCGCGGCCGTAGGCCACCGCGTCATGCTGCGCCAGGTCGTCGGCGGTGAGCGGCGGGCCGCGTTGCGCCAGGTATTGCGGCGAAGCGCAGAAAATCACGCGTTCCGAGCCCAGGTAACGATGGCCCAGGCCGGGCGCCCACTGCTGCGGCCCGCCGATGCGCACGGCCACGTCTATGCCTTCGGCGGCCAGATCCACATGACGGTCCGTGAACGACACTTGCGCCCGCAACAACGGATGGCGCTTGGCGAACTGCAACAGCAGCGGCAGCGCGACCCTGCGGCCGAAGGTCGCGGGCAGGTCCAGGCGCAGGCGGCCGGCCGGTTCCTGGCGCTGCGCCGCCAGCACCGCTTCGGCGTCCTGCAATTCGGCCAGTACGCGCACGCAGGTGCGGTAGTAGGCGCTGCCCGCATCCGTCAGCGCCAGGCGGCGGGTGCTGCGTTCGAACAGGCGGGTGCGCAGGCGGGCTTCCAGCCGCGCGACGCTCTTGCCCACCGCCGACGCGGTGAGGTGGAGCCGGTCAGCGGCGGCGGTGAAGCTGCCCGCGTCCGCGGTGGTGACGAAAGCTTCGATGCCTTTCAGGCGTTCGGACGGGATCATGGCGGCGATTATTAAGGAATTAGATTCCTTAATTTATGGAATAAATACCTGAGATAAGAAATTCTATCTCCAATATCGTTCAAGACCGTCTTGCTCTTGAACCCATCCATGCTCGAAACCTCCCTGGCATCGCCATCTGTCCCCGCCCGCTCCGCCACGCTTTCCATCGCCATCCTCGCCGTCGCGGCCTTCGTCATCGTTTCCACGGAGTTCCTGATCGTGGGACTGCTGCCCGAACTGGCCCGCGACCTGTCCATCTCCGTATCCGCCGCGGGCCAGCTTGTAACCCTGTTCGCATTCACCGTGATGCTGTCGGGGCCCTTGCTGACGGCGGCGCTATCGCACGTGGAGCGCAAGCGCCTGTTCGTCGCGATCCTGCTGGTCTTCGCCGCCGCCAATGCGCTGGCCGCTGCCGCGCCCAACATCTGGGTGCTGGCAGTGGCGCGCTTCATACCCGCGCTGGCCCTGCCGGTGTTCTGGGGCACGGCCAGCGAAGCCGCGGCGCAACTGGCCGGCCCCCGCCGTGCCGGACAGGCGGTGGCGCGCGTCTACCTGGGCATTTCCGCCGCGCTGCTGTTCGGCATTCCGCTAGGCACCCTGGCGGCCGCATCCATAGGCTGGCGCGGCAGTTTCTGGGGACTGGCAGCGCTGTCCCTGGCGCTGGCCGCCTTGATGTGGGCCTGCATGCCGGCCTTGCCGCGCCCGCCGCGCGCGGGCCTGCGCGAGCAGGCGCGGATACTGCGCGACCCTCGCATGCTGGCCCACATCGCCCTGTCCGTCGCGGTGTTCACCGCGATGTTCACTGCCTACACCTATCTCGCCGATGCGCTGGAACGTATCGCCGGCGTGCCGCCGGCGCAGGTGGGTTGGTGGCTGATGGGGTTTGGCGCGGCGGGCCTGGCGGGCAACTGGCTGGGCGGACTGGCGGCCGACCGCAATCCGCTGGCCGCGACCCTGGCATTCACCCTGCTGCTGGGCCTGGGCATGATGGCCGCCATGCCGCTGGCGTCGACGCCAGCCGGGCTGCTGCCGGCGCTGGCTGCCTGGAGCATCGCCAACACGGCCCTGTATCCGGTGTGCCAGGTGCGCGTGATGCAGGTCGCGCCGCAAGCCCAGGCCATGGCGGGGACGCTGAACGTGTCGGCAGCCAATGCCGGCATTGGCGCCGGCGCCATGCTGGGCGGATGGGCGATCGCGCAATGGGGGCTGGGCAGCGTGGGCTATATCGCCGGGGCCGTGGCGCTGCTGGCGGCCCTGGCGGTTCCTGCCGTCGCCCGTCTGCGGCCATCCGCAAGGTCTGATCCCGAATCGCGCGAGCGGCCACCGGGCGCCCGGAGGCTGGAAACCCGGCAGCAGCGGCTGCAACCCCGAACGCAGGCGCGTTGCTCAGCGCCTGCCCGCCTCCGGCATACAGGCCGGCACGGCGCATGCGGCCGGCGCCTTGATCAGGAACTCCTTCAGGCTGGCCACGTTGTTCTTCTTGAAGATGCGGTTCTTGTAGGTGACCACGGTGGTGGGCGACAGGCCCAGCTCGCGCCCCACTTCCTTCGCGGTATGGCCCTGGCGCAGCAGGTCCGCCACCTGGATCTCGCGCAGCGACAGTCCGCTGCACCAGGACGGCACGCGCGGCGCGTCCGCTTGCACGCGGCACAACTGGTGATGGCGCCGCGCCAGCGCGATCAGCAAGGGCGCGCGCCCGCGCATCAGCTCGGCCACGTTCGGCGAATGGGCGTGCGAGAAATACAGGTTCAGGTAGCTGATGCCCTCGTCGCGGCAGCCGATGAGCGAGATCTTGCTGGCGAAGCCCGGGCGCTCGAACAGCAGGCGGCGGTACTCGTCATCCGCGATGCGTTCGGGCGACGCGGTCTGGACGACCAGGTCGGGATGATGGCCGGGCCGGCAGGCCATGTCGCGCAGCAGGCCGTAGTTGGGGTCGCGCCGGTAGAACTCGTTGTCCACGAATACGTTGGTGGTCCATTCGATCAGGGACTGGTTCAGCAGGCTGGCCGCGGACGAATACTGCACCGAGCCTTCCTGGCCGTAGAACACGTGCGACACGTGGTCGGCGGCCACGGTTTCGCGCAGTGCCAGCAGCAGCGCGGCATGGAACATCGGACCGCCCAGGTCCATGACGGCGGACTCGGCCCAACGGTCCGGCCCCCCGCCCGCGGGCATAGGGTTGTTTGTCTCTTCCATGGTGTCGTTTTCCCCCGCTTGCGCGTGTTTTCCCGATTCTAAGGTCATCCCCCGCCGCCGCGATGTCCTCTTCCGTGAGGACATGACGGGCCCGCGCGGCGCTCCTAGAGTGGGGCCTGCAACAAACCACATCGAACTAGGGAAAACGATGAAAGAGCTTCCCATCTATCCATACGTCAGGCCCGAGGAAATGGACCGCCCGCGCCGCGATCCGCATCCGGTGGCGGTCGTGGGGGCCGGATTGACCGGGCTGACGCTGGCGCTGGACCTGGTGCGGCGGGGCATCCCCGTAGTCGTGCTGGACGACGACAACACCGTCGGCGTGCGCGGCCTGGCCTCGCGCGGCATGGTCTGGGCGCAGCGCACGCTGGACATCTTCGACCGGCTCGGCATGGCCGGCGACGTGGTCGGCAAGGGCGTGCGCTGGAACGTGGGCCGCGTGCTGTGCCGCGACATGGCGGTGGCGTCCTTCACGCTGCAGGACCAGCCCGACATGCGCCACAACGGCTTCGTCAACCTGCAGCAGTACTACCTGGAAGCCTTCCTGGTGGACGCGCTGATGCGCGAGCCGCTGGCCGAGCTGCGCTGGCTGAACCGCGTCGCCGGCATCGAACCGCAAGCGGACGGCCCGGCGACGCTGCAGGTGGAGACGCCCGATGGCGCCTACCCGTGCCGCGCGCAATGGGTCGTCGCCTGCGACGGCGCCAAGAGCGCGGTGCGCGGCATGCTGGGCCTCAGCCCGCGGGTGTACGACCAGACCGAGGACCGCTGGATCATCATCGACATCGTGCTGCGCGACACCACCTGGCCGGAGGAACGCTGGACCTGGCTGGACGCGCGCAGCAACCATGGCCGCGCGGTCTGGCGCCACAAGATGGCCGACGACACCTGGCGGCTGGATTTCCAGCTGCGCGCGGACGAAGACCCGGCCGAGGCGGCCACCGACGCGGCCATGCGTCAGCGCGTCTGGGACCTGCTGGGCGAACGCGTGGAATTCGACATCGCCTGGCACGGCGTCTGGGCCTACCGCCATGAATGCCTGGACAGCCTGCGCCACGGCCGCGTGCTGTTCGCGGGCGACTCGGCCCACCTGGTCGCGCCGTTCGGCGCGCGCGGCGGCAACGGCGGCATCCAGGACGCCGACAACCTGGGCTGGAAGCTGGCCCTGCTGCTGCAAGGCCGCGCGGGCGACTCACTGCTGGACACCTACAGCGTGGAGCGCAAGCACGCGGCGATGGAGAACATCCGCCAGGCGCGCCGCTCCTCGCGCTTCGTCTACCCGGGCGCGGCCCGCTCGGCCGCGCTGTGGCGCGACGCCATCATCGACCTGGCGCCGCGCCACGCCACCGCCGCCCGCATGATCAACACCGGCCGCCTGTGCATGCCGGCCGTCTATCCGGCGTCGGCATTGGCGCGCGGCGCGCACGCCCTGGCCGGGCGCGCGCTGCCCAACGTGGTGCTGCGGCAAAGCGACGGCCTGACCCTGCATGGGCTGCTCGGCCCCTGGTTCACCGTGCTGGTGTTCGGCGATGCCCTGCCCGCCGGCGCGGAGGACGGCGACGGCCTGCTGCGCTGGATCGCCGTCGGCCCGCTTTGCGATGAGCGCGGACGCGCCGCCCTGGCGCACCAGCTCGGCCAGACGCTGGACGGCCAGGCCTGGCTGCTGCGCCCCGACCAGCATGTCATGGCCGCCGCCACGCCCGAGACGCGCGATCCCGAGGCCGTGCAGGCCTGGATCAGCGCGGCGCTGGATGCCCCCGGCGCCTGTACCGAACCCCTATCCGAGGCCCGCGGCCTCTACCGCTCAACCGGAGGCGCCAGCCATGCCGCTATCCCAGCAACAGCTTGACGACCTGCTCGAGCGCCTCATTGCGCTGACCAACGTGCCCGACCCCGCGGCCCAGCGCGACAGCCTGGCCCGGCTGTCGCTGCTGCTCATCGAAGCCGTGGACGACGCGGCCCGGGTGCAGGCGGCGGTCGACGAGATGCTGGCGAGCCAACCCGGTTCGCCCGCCTTGAACATTCCATGAACCACGGAGACGGCGCCATGACGCTGCAACCCCCCCCCGCCTGCCCCGCCATCCAGGGCCTGCATCACTTCGCCTGGCGCTGCCGCGACGCGGAGGAAACCCGGCATTTCTACGAAGACATCCTCGGCCTGCCGCTGGTGCACGTGGTCAAGGAAGAACGCGTGCCCTCCACCGGCGAACACTGCCCCTTCGTGCACCTGTTCTTCGAATTCGCCGACGGCTCGCACATCGCCTTCTTCGACCTGGGCGACAACGGACAGAGCCAGCCCGATCCCGCCACGCCGCGCTGGGTCAACCACTTCGCCATGGAAATCGGCGGCGAAGCCGAGCTGGAACGGATGCGCCAGCGGCTGCTGTCCCACGGCGTCGACGTGGTGGGGCCGACCGACCACCACTTCATCCGCTCGATCTATTTCTTCGACCCCAACGGCATCCGGCTCGAACTGACCCTGCGCCTACCCGTGGACGACTACGTGGCTCGCAAGCGCCGCAGCGCCCATGACGACCTGGCTGCCTGGACCCGCGACAAGGCCGCCGGGCTGATGCCCGGCGCCACCGGCACCAGCAGCCAGCAGCGCGGCCAGGCCCACGCCAGCTGAAACGCCCACTTTCCATTCATCAAAGGAACACCATGAGCAAACCCTTCGCCTCCCAGGCCGACCTGGCGGAAAAGAAGATCTCCTTCGAGCGCCTGTCCGACAACGCCTACGCCTACGTGGCCGACGGCGACCCCAACTCGGGCGTGATCATCGGCGACGACAGCGTGATGGTGGTCGACGCGACCGCCACCCCGGCCATGGCGCAGGCGCTGATCCGCGCCATCCGCGGCGTCACCGACAAGCCCATCCGCCACGTGGCGCTGACGCACTACCACGCCGTGCGCGTACTGGGCGCGTCCGCCTTCGTGGCCGAGGGCGCGGCCAACGTGTACGCCAGCCGCGGCACGCATGAGCTCATCGTCGAACGCGGCCAGGCCGACATGGATTCGGAGATCGGCCGCTTCCCGCGGCTGTTCCAGTCCGCCGAGACCATCCCCGGGCTGACCTGGCCCACCGTGGTGTTCGAGCGCGAGCTGACCGTTTTCCTGGGCAGCCTCGAAGTGCGCATGCTGCACCTGGGCGCCGGCCACACCCGGGGCGACTCCATCGTCTGGATTCCGTCGCAGGGCATCTGTTTCTCCGGCGACCTGGTGGAATTCAACGCGGGCGTGTACACGGGCGATGCCTACCTGTCGGACTGGCCCGCCACGCTGGACGCGTTGCAAGCGCTGCAACCGCGCCAGATGGTGCCGGGCCGCGGTCCCGCCCTGACCACGCCCGCCGCCTGCCGCGAGGCCATCGGCTACACGCGCAGCTGGGTCGAAACGCTGTACGGCTGCGCCCGCCAGGGCGTGGAGCAAGGCAAGAGCCTGAAGCAGGTCTATGAAGACACGCGCCGCGTGATGGACCCCGAGTTCGGTCATGTCGTCATCTACGAACACGCCATTCCCTTCGACGTTTCGCGCGCTTATGACGAGGCCAGCGGTATCGCCGATCCGCGCGTCTGGACCGCCCAGCGCGACCGCGACATGTGGGCGGAACTCACCGCCTGATCCCCGCACGACGAGGCCCCGCCGCGGGCCTGCCTTTCCGATACGGAGCACCTGAAGATGAAACTCGCCACCCTGACCAACGGCGCCCGCGACGGCGCCCTGGCCGTCGTCGACCGCAACCTGACCCGCATGCGCACCGTGCCGCACATCGCCGCCACCTTGCAGCAGGCGCTGGACGACTGGGCCCGCGCCGCGCCGCTGCTGCAGGCCGAATACGAAGCGCTGAACGCCAGCGAGGGCGCCAGCCAGCCCTTCGACCCTGCCCGCTGCGCCGCGCCCCTGCCGCGCGCCTACCAATGGCTGGACGCGTCGGCCTACCTGAACCACGTGGAGCTGACGCGCCGCGCCCGCGGCGGCGAGATGCCGCCTTCGTTCCTGACCGATCCGCTGATGTACCAGGGCGCCTCGGATGACTTCATGGGCCCCTGCGAAGACATCACCGCCGCCAGCGAGGAACTGGGCGTGGACCTGGAGGCGGAGATCGTGGTCGTGACCGACGACGTGCCGCTGGGCGTGGACCCGGACGCGGCGCTCGAACACGTCGTGCTGCTGGGCCTGGTCAACGACGTGACCCTGCGCAACGTGGTGCTGCCCGAGCTGTCCAAGGGCTTCGGCTTCCTGCAGGGCAAGCCCGCATCGGCGCTGTCGCCCGTGCTGGTCACGCCCGACGAGCTCGCGCCCTACTGGCGCGGCGGCAAGCTGCACCGCGCCATGCAGGTGTGGCTAAACGGCCGGCAGATCGGCCAGCCCCAGGCGGGCGAGGAAATGCAATTCCATTTCGGCGAACTGATCGCGCACGCGGCCCGCACGCGCCGCCTGGGCGCCGGCACCCTGGTGGGCAGCGGCACCATTTCGAATGCCAGCGACGCCGCCGGAGTGTGCTGCCTGGTCGAGGCGCGCGTGCGGGAAAAGCTGCGCGACGGCGAAATGCGCACGCCCTTCCTCAAGCACGGCGACCGGGTGCGCATCGGCATGCACGACGACGCGGGCGCAAGCCTGTTCGGCGACATCGACCAGCAGGTGCGCATTCCCGGCACGCGCCCAATGCCTGGCGCCGTATCGGCCGGTACGCCCGAAACTGCCGCCGCCTGACCGGAGACCGCCATGGCCGATACGCCTGCCCTCACCCTGCACAGCTACTGGCGCAGTTCCGCGGCCTACCGGGTCCGCATCGCCCTGGCCTTGAAGGGCCTGCCTTACCGGCAGGTCACCTGGCACATGGTCAAGGGCGAACACCAGCAGCCCGCCTACCGATCGCTGGCGCCCTTCGGCCTGGTGCCCATGCTGGAAATCGACGGCCTGCGCCTGCAGCAGTCGCTGGCCATCATCGAGTACCTGGACGAGCGCCATCCCGGCGCGCCGCTGCTGCCGGCCGATCCGGCGCTGCGCGCGCAAGCCCGCGCACTGGCGCAATTGATCGCCTGCGAAATGCATCCGCTCAACAACCTGCGTGCGCTCAAGCGCCTGCGCGCCCAGTTCGGCGCGGATGACGAACAGATCCAGGACTGGTACCGCCACTGGTGCGCCGAAGGCTTCCAGGCCTTCGAGGCGGCGCTGCCCGCGGCGCAGGACGGCCGCTACGCGCTGGGCGCCGCGCCCACGCTGGTCGAGTGCTACCTGATCCCGCAGGTCTACAACGCCTTGCGCTACGGCGCGGACCTGACGCCCTTCGAGCGGATCCGCGCCATCGTCCAGGCCTGCGCCGGGCTGCCCGCGTTCGAAGCGGCCCGTCCGGAAAACCAACCCGACGCGCCGCAGAGCGCGGCGGCCTAGGCAACACCCCCGAATAAGAAGCTGAACCGCCGCATTCCCCCCACGGAGACAATCATGCAGACAGAAATTCCCGCTGACGGCGCCGCCGTCGCAGCCCCCGGCCGTTCCGCGTCCGGCCCGCTGGTCAGCGCCGACGACCGCAAGGTGCTGGCCGCCACGCTGGTCGGCTCGGCCATCGAGTGGTACGACTATTTCATCTACGTCCAGGCGGCCGGCCTGGTGCTGGGCTCGCTGTTCTTCGCGCCTTTCGCCAAGGAGAACCCGGAACTGTCGCTGATCCTGTCGTTCGCGACAGTGGGCGTGGCCTTCCTGTTCCGGCCGCTGGGCGCCATCGTCTGCGGCCATCTGGGCGACCGCTACGGCCGCAAGCGGGTGCTGGCGGCCACGCTGATCCTGATGGGCGTGTCCACCGCGCTGATCGGCGTGCTGCCCACCTATGCGCAGATCGGCATCTGGGCGCCGGTGATGCTGGTGACGCTGCGCGTGCTGCAAGGCTTCTCCGCCGGCGGCGAATGGGGCGGCGCGGCCCTCATGGCGGTCGAGCACGCGCCCCGCGACCGGCGTTCGCTGTTCGGCGCCTTTCCGCAGATCGGCGTGCCGCTGGGCATGATCGTCGCCACCGGCGTGCTGTGGTGCATTACCTCCCTGGTCGGCCCCGACAATTTCATGGCCTGGGGCTGGCGCGTGTCCTTCCTGCTGTCCATCGCGCTCATCGTCGTCGGCGTCTTCATCCGCCGCGCGGTCGAGGAATCCCCCGTGTTCCTGGAGATGCAGTCGCGCCGCAGCCATTCCTCTGCGCCGCTGGGCACGCTGTTGCGCAAGCATCCGCGCCAGATCCTGCTGACCACGCTGATCTTCGTGGGCAACAGCACGGCCGGCTACCTGCTGGTCGGCTTCTTCATCAGCTACGGCAGCCGGGCGCTGCGCATGCCGCCGCAGCAGGTGCTGATGATCTGCACGCTGGCCGCGGCCTGCTGGCTGGGCACCACGCTGCTGGGCGGCTGGCTCGGCGACCGCATCGGCCGCGTGCGCACCTTCCAGCTCGGCTACGTGCTGCTGGCGCTGTGGGCGGTGCCGATGTGGTCCTTCGTCGACTCCGGCGACGTCATGCAGTTCGCCTTCGCCCTGGCCGTGCTGTCGGTGCCGCTGGGCCTGACCTATGGTCCGCAGGCCGCGCTGTACGCCGAGATGTTCCCGGCCGACGTGCGCTACTCGGGCGTGTCGGCGGGCTACGCGCTGGGCTCCATCCTGGGCGGCGCCTTCGCCGCGATGATCGCGCAGTCCATCATCACCGCCACCGGACAGTCCTGGCATGTGGGTGTCTACGTCATCGCCATGGCCTTGGTGTCCTTCGTGGCCGTGAGCCTGGTCAAGGACCGGCCCGGCGTCACGCTGCACGCCGACTGAACTTGATCCTCTGCTGAAGCCACCTACCCACGCATGCCATGAGCACCTTCATCCGCCAGGACGACCTGATCGAATCCATCGCCAGCGCGCTGCAGTACATCAGCCACTACCATCCGGCCGATTACATCGCGCACCTGGCCCGCGCCTACGAATGTGAGGCCAGCGCGCCGGCGCGCGACGCCATGGCGCAGATCCTGGCCAGCTCGCGCATGGCCGCCATCGGCCGCCGGCCGATCTGCCAGGACACCGGCATCGTCAACGTCTTCCTGGAAGTCGGCATGGACGTGCGCTGGGAGGGCTTTACCGCCAGCCTGGAAGACGCCGTCAACGCCGGCGTGCGGCGCGCCTACCTGGACCCGGACAATCCGTTGCGGGCCTCGGTGGTGGCCGACCCGCTGTTCGGCCGCGGCAACACCCGCGACAACACGCCCGCCGTCATCAGCACGCGCATCGTGCCGGGCGCCAGCGTGGCCGTCACGGTCGCGGCCAAGGGCGGCGGCTCGGAAAACAAGGCGCGGCTGGCCATGCTGAACCCGGCCGACAGCATCGTCGACTGGGTGCTGGCGCAGATACCCGCCATGGGCGCCGGCTGGTGTCCGCCCGGCATGCTGGGCATAGGCGTGGGCGGCACGGCCGAAAAGGCGGTGCTGCTGGCCAAGGAAAGCCTGATGCAGCCGCTGGACATGCATGAACTGCAGGCGCGGGCTCGGCGCGGCGACGCGCTGGCGCCCGAGGACGCGCTGCGGCTGGAACTGCACGAACGCATCAACGCGCTGGGCGTGGGCGCGCAGGGCCTGGGCGGCCTCACGACCGTGCTGGACGTGAAGATCAAGACCTACCCCACGCACGCCGCCGCCAAGCCCGTCGCGCTGATCCCCAATTGCGCGGCCACGCGCCATGCCCGCTTCGTGCTGGACGGTTCCGGCCCCGCGCACCTGGCCCCGCCGTCGCTGGACCTGTGGCCCGACCTGGGAGCCGCGCGCGGATCCAGCGCCGGCCGGCGCGTGAACCTGGACACGCTTACCCGCGAGGAAGTCGCATCCTGGCGCGCGGGCGAAACCCTGTTGCTCAACGGCCGCATGCTGACCGGACGCGATGCCGCGCACCAGCGCATCCGTGAAATGCTGGCGCGCGGCGAACCATTGCCGGCCGACTTCCGCGGCCGCGCCATCTACTACGTAGGGCCGGTGGACGCCGTGCGCGACGAAGCCGTCGGACCCGCCGGCCCCACCACGTCGACGCGCATGGACGGCTACACCGGCATGATGCTGGAGCGCACGGGACTGCTGGCGATGATAGGCAAGGCGGAGCGCGGTCCGCAGGCGGTCGAGGCGATCCGGCGCCACCGGGCGGCCTACCTGATCGCCGTGGGCGGCGCCGCCTATCTCGTGTCCCGCGCCATCCGCAGCGCACGCGTGGTCGCCTTCGAGGACCTGGGCATGGAAGCGATCCATGAGTTCGAAGTCCAGGACATGCCCGTGACCGTGGCGGTGGACGCCGAAGGCGGCAACCTGCATGTGTCGGGGCCGGCGCAGTGGCGCCGGACGGCGGGGGCCAGGGAAATACCGGTGGCGTTGACGGGGACTGCCTGACGACGAAGGTCGATGCCGTCCTGGTAGGGGCAGCCTGGATCCCGCCGCGCCCCGGCGCGCCCTCAACCCACCTTGAATTCCACCACCGCCCCGCCGCTGCCATACAGCGGCGCATATTCCAGCACCTTGGCGCCGCGGAACTGCCCGCCCAACGCGCCCAGCAGCCAGGACATGTGCTTGAAGCCCATCTCCGCCTTGGCCTGCCCGGCGTACTCGGGCATGAGTTCACGCAGTTGTCCGGCATCGCCGCCTTCCAGCAACGCCAACATGCGGCGGTTCCACTCGTCGTCGGCCGGCGAGATCACACAATCCGAGTCCGGCGCCACCGGCTCGCGGAACATGGTGTTGGACAGTCCGCCTATGCCGATGACCGCTGCCCGCTTGTTCTGGAGCGCGGCCGCCTGCAGGGCGATGCGGCTGAGCTGCTCCGTCTGCGCGTGGTCGTGGTAGAGGTTGTTGGCCGCCAGCGTCACCGGTAGCTGATCGGTGCCGAAGCCCATCAACGTGCTGACCGTGATGGTGCCCGTGTCGATGGGAAAGTGGTCGTAGTCCACGCCGCGCGCATGGATGCCGGCATCGCGGCAGCCCTGCACACAGGCTTCGGCCAGAACCGTATCGCTGGCGATGTCGAAGGGCAGCTCGCCATACTCGTGCCAGTTCTCATCCACGTGCACGCCAGTGCTGCGCGCGCGGGTGATCCATAGCTGGTCCAGCACTGCCATCCACTGGGTCGAATACACCAGCACCACGTCGGGCCGGGAAGCCGCCAGCGACTTGCCGGCCGCGCGCAGCGCCTGGTTCAGCCGCCCCCAGGGCGCCACGTCGCTGCGCAATTGCGGCAGCGGGCTGCCGGGAACGAGAAATGCGGAAACGAGGGTCATGGCATGTGTCCTTCGAGGGCTAGGCGGTCGCACCGGCGGATGCTTCGAGGCGGGACAGCCCGGCCTCCTGAAGATTCCATTCCATCACCGCGTTACCGGTGCCGATCACGGTGCCGTAGCCGTGGAACTTGCCCGCCAGCTGCGGATAGCCCATGGCCGCGTGCATCCAGGTGAAGGCGCCGGATTTCACTTCAGCGAAGGCTTCGTCGATGAACTGCGGCAGCAGCTCGAACACCTCGCCCATCCTGCCCTTGCGCATCAGCTCGATCATGCGGATGTCCCACAGATAGCCGTCGTAGCGCGCTGGATGCTCCTTGGACATGTCCTCGGGCACCTCGGGCTGTTCATGAAAATGCCAGTGCGACAGCGTATTGCTGGCCAGCAGTACCGCGCGCCGCCCGCTCTTGCGTATGGCTTCGCGCGTGGCCCGGCCCAGCAGGTCCATTTCCTTGAGCCCCTCTTTGGTGTTGAGGTAGTACGGCGTGTTGTTCGCCGACAGCCCCACCACCGGAATGTCCCATTGCGGCCGCACCATGTGCAGCGTGGTGATGGTGCCGTAGTCCACCCTGAACTTCGGGTTGCGCATCATCTTGGTGACCAGGCCCAGCTTGCGGCCTTCCTCGCAGCAGGCTTCGGCCAGTTCTACGTCCACGTCCATGCCGAAGTCGTAGCGGAACAGGTCGGGAAAGATCGGGTCCACCGAGCGGCCCGCCAGGCGCGGCACGCCCAGGAAATGGTGGCCCACCTGCGTGATCCAGTGCGGCGAATGCACCAGCAGCACATCGGGCCGCAGGCGTTCGATGCTCTCGCGCACATGATCGTAGGCCCAGCGCAAGGTTTCCCAGCCGCCGCGCGAGCGCGGCTCGTTCTGCGGCGGGTTCTCGCCGTACACCAGGTGCGGCGGATGGGGAGCCAGGAATCCGGAAAGAATTTCGCCGTCCTTCATTGCTTACTCCTTTGCGAGAGCAGTGGGAACCCGATGTCGACCGATGCTGCGAGGCCCATTATTTTGTACGTATACGTACTGGATTCGAGTATCGAGTCACTGCAGGCCGCTGTCAACGGGCGGCACGCCCTCAGCAGCTAGGGAATTTCCCGAGCAGGCGAAAAAAAAGAGCAGCGATAGCTGCTCCTTAAAAAAGACCTTGCGGAAAAACCGTCTCCATCCTCTCGTACGGAGATGGCCGGTTTCTCGCGGCGCCGGCGGGCGCGATCAAGCCTGGGCGGAATTAGACGCCATTCCTGGCCCCAGGCACATCACTGAAATTGGGTATTTTGCGCCCCGCAGCAACGTCAACGCATAGTTGGCCACATCCAGAAACAAACGCCGGCGGCACTCCGATATCATCGCGGCTCCCTGCGCCCCGCCCGCCCGTTCATGAGTCCATCTTCCGCCCGCCGCCTTTCGTCCTGCCACCTGACCCGCCTGATCGTCCTGGCCGCGCTGGGCGCGGCGGCGGCCAGCTTTGGCCCGCCCGTCCAGTCGCAAACCGCCCGCAAGCCTTCGCCCTATGAAAACTCGCGGCCGTTGACCGCCGACGAGCGCGCGGCGCAGCAGGCGGAAGACGCCAGGAAAACCGGCCCCGCCTTCCTGGGGAAAATCCAGACCCAGGCCGAATTCCAGCAGCTTGCCCGGGTCTACAACCCCGGCACGCCGTTGGAGATCCCCCACGTGCTGTTCGTGATCGACCGGAAACAGGGCGGCAAGATCTACTACGTCAATACACCGCGCTACACGCTGCACGAGAACTTCGCGCGTGAACGTCGCCTCTTGCCCGCCAACGACAAGGCCACGCTGATCGCGCAGTACAAGGAGCCGCAGCGGCGCCTGCTGTTCGGCACGCTCAGTTGGCAGCGCGACCTGCCCGGCTACACCTATGAATTCTGGGAAGGCGACCGGCTCACCCCGGAGCTGTTGAAGCTGACCGAGGAAAAACTGCAGGCCAGCTTCTACGAACCCGTGCGCTTCAAGGCCAATTCCACGCTGCACGAACAGGTCGCGCAGAATTCTGGCCTGAAGCCCGTGACGCAGGAATCGCTGCTGCGCGAACAGACCTTCCTGCCGCTGAACACCGGCCAGGCGCAAGGCCGGCTGCGCATCGTGGCTTCGGTGGACGACACGCCGGACCTGGCGCCGACCGACATCCTGGTGCTGGACGAGGTTCCGGTGGCGCTGCCGCCCGTGGCCGGCCTGGTCACGCAGCGCCCCTCCACCCTGCTGTCCCACGTCAATCTGCTGGCAAAGGGCTGGCGCATTCCCAACGCCTATGTGCGCGATGCCGTCGCCGCACTGCGCGAGCACGACGGCCAATGGGTCGAGCTGACCGTCACCAGCAGCGGCTATCAGGTGCAACGCATCGCCAAGCCTGAAGCCCCGCCGCCCAGGGCCGCCCTGCCGCTGCCCAAGCCCGACCTGACGGTCAAGGCGATCAAGCCGCTCTCCGGCATGGTCACGCGCGACAGCCGCCATTGCGGCGTGAAGGCGGCCAACCTGGGCGCGCTGAAGTCCACGCTGCCGCCCGCGGCCACCGTGCCGGACGGCTTCTGCATCCCCTTCGCGCAGTACGCGGCCTTCATGGCGCAGCTGGGCGTGCCGCAGCGCATGGCCGCGCTGGAGCAGCGGGCGGACTTCGCCAACGATGCCAACGTGCGCCGCGCCGAACTGGCCGCGCTGCGCCAGGACATCATCCAGGCCCAACCGGATCCGGCCTTGGCCGCCGCCTGGCGCGAACGCTGGCAAAAGCAGTTGCAGGGCCGCGGCGTATTCGTGCGCAGCTCGTCCAATTCCGAGGACCTGCCGGGATTCAGCGGCGCGGGGCTCTACACCACCGTGCCCAACGTGACACAGGCCGACGCGCTGGCGCAAGCCGTGCAGACCGTGTGGGCCTCGGTCTACAACTACGAAGCGTACGAAGCCCGGCGCGCGGCCGGCATCGGCCAGGACGGCGTGGTGATGGCGGTGCTGGTGCAACAGGCGGCGGCATCGGACAGCTCGGGCGTCATGATCACCCGCGATCCCTTCGACGCCTCGCGCCGCTACGTCACCTACATCTCGGCCAAGCGCGGCCTGGGCATCAAGGTGGTGGAAGGCAAGCGGCAGGCCGAACAGCTGATGTACTCCAGCTGGTCCAAGGCGGTGCAGGTGCTGACGCGCTCCGCCGAAGACACCCAACTGGTGGCGGACGCCGCGGGCGGCGTGCGCGAAGTGCCGATCGAGGGCGCGCGCCAGGTGTTGAACGATGCCCTGGTGGCGCGCCTGGCTGCTGTGGGCAGCCAGGTCAAGCAGCGCCTGGGCGGCGCGGACCAGGATATCGAATGGGCCGTGCAGGGTGACGACATCCTGATCCTGCAGGCCCGGCCGTACATCGACGGCAGCCGTTAGGCCTTAATCCGGACTCGCTCCCGAGGCCTGCACGACCTGCTTCCACTGCATGAACTCGGCCTGCTGGCGCGCCGCCAGCTCGGCCGGCCCGTCATGCATCATGGTGACCCCCAGCTGGTCGAACTTCTGTTGCAGCGCCTGGTCGGCCAGGACTTTGCGGATGGCCTGATGCAAGGTCTCGATAGTCGCGCGGGGCGCCTCCTTTGCGCCATAGAACGCTACCCACAGGTCGCCGCGGAATCCTGGTATGGCTTCGTTGATGGCAGGAACATCGGGCAGCAAGGCGTTGCGCTTTTCGCTGCTGACGCCCAGCGCGCGCAGCTTGCCGGCCTTGATGCCTTCCACCGCCGAGGGCAGGCTGGCGAACAGCATCGGCACCTGATTGCCCATCACATCCGCCATGGCCGGCGACACGCCGCGATAAGGAATGTGCTGCATGCGCAGCCCGCCCATCTGGTCCAGCATGACGCCCAGCAGATGGTTCAAGGTCCCCGCGCCGGCCGAGGCGTACTGGTACTTTTCCGGGTGGGCCTTGATCAAGGCCATGAACTCCTTCATGTCCTTCGCGGGAAAGGCCGGGTTCACGCACAGCACGTTGGGCACTTCGCCCACCGCGGCGATCGGCGCGAAGTCCTTGATCGGATCGAACTTCGCATCTTTGTAGACCCAAGGCACGATCAGCTGATTGCTGTTCGCCGTGAACAGCACGGTGTAGCCATCCTGCGGCTCGCGCAGGAACGCCTGCGTGCCGACGACGCCGCCGGCGCCAGGCTTGTTGATGACAACCACGGGCTGTCCCAGCTCGGCGCCGAGTTTTTCCGCCATGATGCGCGCAACGATATCCACCGTGCCGCCGGCCGCCGTGGGCACGACGACATTGATCGGACGGTCGGGAAAGGCGGCGTGGGCCTGCCCCAATCCTGTCACCGCTGCGGCGGCGCACAGGGCCAGCACGCCCTGCCTCAGTTTCTTGAATCCCATTTCATTCCCCTTGCTGTTTCAGCAGATGATGTAAATCCCGGCCGATGGCGAGCAAGGCCAGGTCCTTGCCCAGATCGCCGACCAATTGCATGCCCATGGGCAGTCCCGCGCGGCTGAATCCGGTCGGCAGGTGCAGGCATGGCCACCCCAGCACCGACCAGATCTTGTTGTATGAAGCGTCGCCGGTGTGCTCCAGCCCAAGGGGCGCCGGCCCCGGCGTGCTGGGCGTAAGCACCAAGTCGGCGCCGCCATAGAGCGCGCCCCAGCCCTGGCGCAGCGCTGCCTGCATCCCAAGCATCTCGTGGTACTCCCCTGCCCCGATGGCCAGGCCACGCGTCACCGCCTGGCGCAAGACGGCGCTCAGGGCATGGCCTTGGCGCTCCACTACCGGCGCCAGACTGCGTGCGAACTCGTAGTGCATGATCACATCGTGCGCCTGGAGCAAAAGCGCCGTCTCGCGTTCGGCTTGCACGGCCACGCACTGCACGCCATGCGCGGCCAGCACCGCAAGGGCGCGATCGATCTCGGCACGGCTCTCGACACACAATCCGGCTTTCGGATTGTTCAATTGCACCGCGACGGTCAGTTGGCGACCGGACGGTACGGGCGCATGCGCGCCGCCCACGAGCACGTCCGCGATGAGCTGGGCGTCCGCCACGCTGTTCGCGTACCAGCCTATGGTGTCCAACGATTCGCAAGTGAGCTTCATGCCGTCCCGGAACACTCGGCCAGCGCTGGGTTTGAACCCGACAACGCCGCAATAGGCCGCCGGACGGATCATGGAGCCCCCCGTCTGCGTGCCCAACGCGGCCGGCACCATGCCGGCCGCCACCGCGGCGGCGGAGCCGCTGGAGGAGCCGCCGGGCGTATGCGCCAGGGCATGGGGATTGCGGGTGGGGCCCGGTGTCCTGAACGCGAACTCGGCGGTCACGGTCTTGCCCACGGGGATCGCGCCGACCGCCCGCAGCATGCCGACGCTGCAGGCGTCGAACGCCGCCTTGCCGGTAATCAAGCCTGGCGCGCCGAAACCTGTGGGCATGTCCGCTACGTCGATCACATCCTTGATGCCGATAGGCACGCCGGCCAGCGCGCCAGCGGCGTGCCGCGCCGGGTCCATCTGCTCCAGCGCCGCGGCGGGCAGCACATGGCTCCAGGCGCGGATTGCCGGGTCTTGCCGCGCAATGGCCGCCAGGCTCTGGCGCGCCGCCGCGAACGCCGCCACCTCGCCTTCCCTCACGCTTTGAGCGATGGCGGCGACTGAGGCAGGAATGGAAGCGAGGGACATGTGCGAATCCGGAATGCCGGCGGTGTGTAGCGATGCGGCATCTTAGGAACTCGACTAATCTATGTCCAATATGTAATTTCGCCCTGATTATGTCGAAATCCGAATTAATCTTCCTGGACGGTCGCTTGCTGGTCCTGTTCTGCACGCTGGCGGAAGAACTGCACTTCGCGCGAGCGGCGGCGCGCCTGTTCATGACCCAACCGCCCCTCACGCAGCAGATCAAGCGGCTGGAAGCGATCGTCGGCGTGCCGCTGTTCGTACGCACCACGCGCTCGGTAAAGCTGACGCCTGCTGGCGAAATCATGTATGAACGAGCGCGCAAGATCGCAGCCGACACCCAGCTGATGCTGCGGCAGGCGCGGCGCACGGCCCGCGGCGAGACCGGGTCGCTGGTGATAGGCATCACGCCCAGCGCGGCAAGCTCGCCGCTGGTGTCGGCGCTCAGCCATTACCGCGATGCACACCCGGAAGTCCGCATCGATCTGCGCGAAATGAATTCCGTCGACATGGAGCCGGCGCTGCGGTCGCGCGCCGTCGATGTGGCGCTGATGCGACCGCATCCGCTGGATGCGGATATCGTGACCCGCGTCATCTACGAAGAGCCCCTGCGCGTGGCGCTGCGCCATGATCATGCGCTGGCGCATCAGCGTGATGTTTCGCTGGAAGAACTGCTGGAATATCCCTTGGTGGGTTACCGCCAGGACGTCTCGCCGTACTTCCGCAGCATGATCCAGGCGCTGTACGCGCGCGCGCAGCTGAAGCCGGAAATTGCGCAGGAAAGCGTCATTCCGACTTTGCTGACGCTGGTGGAAGCCGGCGTCGGCCCTGCACTGGTACCCCAATCATTGTCCCGCATGCGCTCGGATTCATTGCGCTTCCTGCCTTTGCGCGCTGTGGCGGGAGCCACGGCCCAGGTGGTGCTGGCGGCGTTGCGCGACCAAGGCAATCCTGCGGTGGAAGGATTCAGCGCCGCATTGGCGCAAGCCGTAACCCCTCGCTAGGCACTTGTCCGGGCTTGCGTTGGAACGCCGCGCAAGCGCGGCGTTCCATTGCGCCTAGATGTGCAGCGCGTGGCCCAGCGCCTTGAGCGCCGCTTCCTGCACCGCTTCGCCCAGCGTCGGATGCGCGTGAATGGTGCCCGCCACGTCTTCCAGCGTGGCGCCCATTTCCAGCGACTGGCCGAAGGCCGTCGACAGCTCGGACACGCCGCGTCCCACTGCCTGCCAGCCCACGATCAGGTGGTTGTCGCGGCGCGCGACCACGCGCACGAAGCCGTCGGTGGATTCCAGCGTCATCGAGCGGCCGTTGGCGGCGAACGGGAAGGACGCCGTCAGGCAGTCCAGCCCCGCGCTTTCCGCCTCCGCGGGCGACAGGCCCGCCACCACGACCTCGGGGTCGGTGAAGCAGACCGCCGGGATGGAGGCAGGCTGGAAATGGCGGCGCTTGCCCGAAACCAGCTCGGCCACCATCTCGCCCTGCGCCATGGCGCGGTGCGCCAACATGGGTTCGCCAGCGATGTCGCCGATGGCCCAGACGTCGCGCATGGAGGTGCGGCACTGGTCGTCGATGCGCAGCGCGTTGCCCTTGCGGTCCAGCTGCAGGCTTTCCAGCCCCCAATCCTGCGTGCGCGGACGCCGTCCCACCGCGATCAGCACGCGGTCGGCCGGCAGCAGGGTTTCGACGCCCGCCGCGTCCTGCACGCGCACCGCATTGCCGGCGCCGTTCAGGCCCAGCACCTTGCGGCCCAGGTGCAGGTCCACGCCCATTTTGCCTAGCGCCGCCGCCACCGGCTTGGTAAGTTCGGCGTCGTAGGTCGGCAGGATGCGGTCCTGCGCTTCCACCACGGCCACTTCGGCGCCCAGCTTGCGGTACACGGTGCCGAGTTCCAGGCCGATGTAGCCGCCGCCCACCACCACCAATTGCCTGGGGATGCTGGCAGGCGACAAGGCTTCGGTGGACGACACCACCATGCCGCCGAAAGGCATGGACGGCAGCGGCGTCGGTTCGGATCCCGCCGCCAGCAGCAGATGTTCGCACTGGATGCGGATGACGCCGGACTCGCCGCCTTCCACTTCCACGGTCTTGCCGTCCAGCAACCGGGCCCAGCCGCGCACCACTTCCACGCCGTTCTTCTTCAGCAACGCGGCCACGCCGCCGGTCAGCTTGCCGACGATGCCGTCCTTCCAGGCCACGGTCTGGGCCAGGTCGATGGCGGGCGCCGACACGGAAATGCCCAGCGCCGACTTGCCCGCGTAGTGGCGCGCCTTGTCGAATTCCTCGGCCGCGTGGATCAGCGCCTTGGAGGGGATGCAGCCGATGTTCAGGCAGGTGCCGCCCAGCTGGGCGCCTTCGACCAGGATGGTCGGCACGCCCAGCTGGCCGGCGCGGATGGCGGCGACGTAGCCGCCGGGGCCGCCGCCGATCACCAGCAAAGTCGTAGTCTTAGTGATCTGGCTCATGCTTACTCCACGAAAAGCAGCGCGGGTTGTTCCAGCAGCGCGCGCACCGCCTGGATGAAGCGCGCCGCGTCCATGCCGTCCACCACGCGGTGGTCGAAGGACGACGACAGGTTCATCAGCTTGCGCGCCACCACGGCGCCATTGCGGATAGCGGGCCGCTCGACGATGCGGTTCACGCCCACGATGCCGACCTCGGGATGGTTGATCACCGGCGTGGTGACGATGCCGCCCAAAGGCCCCAGGCTGGTAATGGTGATGGTCGACCCCGACAGCTCGTCGCGGCTGGCGCTGCCCGTGCGCACCGCCTCGGCCAGGCGGACGATCTCGGCCGCCATGGACCAGAGGTCGCGCGCCTCGGCGTGGCGCATGACCGGCACCATCAGGCCGCCGTCGCTCTGCGTGGCGATGCCGATGTGGACCCCGCCGTAGCGCGTGACCACGCCGCCCTCGTCGTCGTAGCGCGCGTTGATCTGCGGAAAATCGCGCAGCGCCACCACCATGGCGCGCGCCAGCAGCGGCAATAGCGTGAGCTTGCCTCGCGTCGCGCCCCACTTCTGGTTGAGGCTGGCGCGCAACTCTTCCAGTTCGGTCACGTCGATTTCCTCGACGTAGCTGAAGTGCGGAATGCGGCGTTTGGACTCCGCCATCTTCTGCGCGATCTTGCGGCGCAGGCCGATGACCGGCACGTTTTCCTCGTCGTTGCGCTCGGCGTAGGCCACGCCGCCGCGGGCTTGGGCGCCCCCGCCCTGCCCTTGCAGGTAGGCGTCCAGGTCTTCGTGCAGGATGCGGCCGGCCGGGCCGCTGCCGTGCACGTAGCGCAGTTCGACGCCCAGGTCCCAGGCGCGCTTGCGCACCGCGGGCGACGCCAGCGGCTTGTCGCCGGGCTGGCGCGCGACGGCGGCGGTCGCCTGGCGCGCGGGCTTGGCCGGCGCGGCTGGCGGCGCGGCCGGCTTCGCGAGCGCGGCGGCCTCTGCCTTCGGCGCAGGCGCGGGCTGCGGCGCAGGCGCTGCGGCGGCAGGTTGTGCCGCCGCGGGAGCCGCAGCCGCCTTGGCCGGCGGCGCATCGGCGCCGGGCTTCAGGTTGCCCTCGCCTTCGACTTCCAGGCGGATCAGCTCGCCGCCCACCGCCATGACCTGGCCCACGTCCCCGCCCAGCGCGACCACGCGGCCGACCACCGGCGCGGGAATCTCGACCGTGGCCTTGTCCGTCATGACGTCGGCCAGGGGCTGGTCCTCGGCCACCATGTCGCCGATCTTCACGTGCCAGGCGACCAGTTCCACTTCCGCGATGCCTTCGCCGATGTCGGGCATCTTGATGACATGAATACCCATCTCTCAACCCTCCATCGCGCGCTTGAACGCTTCGCCGACCCGGCGCGGGCCGGGGAAGTACGCCCATTCCTGCGCGTGGGGATACGGCGTATCCCAGCCGGTCACGCGTTCCACGGGCGCCTCCAGATGATGGAAGCAGTGTTCCTGCACCAGCGCGATCAGCTCGGCGCCGAAGCCGCAGGTGCGCGTGGCTTCGTGCACCACCACGCAGCGGCCGGTCTTCTTGACCGAGTTGACGATGGCGTCCAGGTCCAGCGGCCACAGGCTGCGCAGGTCGATGATCTCGGCGTCGATGCCGGTTTCCTCGGCGGCCGTCAGCGACACGTGCACGGTGGTGCCGTAGGTCAGCACGGTCAGCGCGTTGCCGGGCCGCACGATGGCGGCCGAGTCCAGCGGCACGGTGTAGTAGCCGGTGGGCACCACGCTGCCCGGCCGCCCGGTCCAGGGCGTGACGGGCCGGTCATGGTGACCATCGAACGGGCCGTTGTAGAGCCGCTTGGGCTCCAGGAAGATGACCGGGTCGTCGTTCTCGATGGACGCGATCAGCAGGCCCTTGGCATCGTACGGATTGGACGGCATCACCGTGCGCAGCCCGCAGACTTGCGTGAACATGGCCTCGGGGCTCTGGCTGTGCGTCTGGCCGCCGTAGATGCCGCCGCCGCAAGGCATGCGGATGGTCATGGGCGCGACGAATTCGTTGACCGAGCGGTAGCGCAGGCGCGCGGCCTCGGACACGATCTGGTCCGAAGCGGGATAGAAATAGTCGGCGAACTGGATCTCGCAGACGGGGCGCAAGCCGTAGGCGCCCATGCCCACCGCCACGCCGACGATGCCGCCTTCGGAGATGGGCGTGTCGAACACGCGCGAGCTGCCGTACTTGGCCTGCAGGCCTTCGGTGCAGCGGAACACGCCGCCGAAATAGCCGACGTCCTGCCCGAACACCACCACGTTGTTGTCGCGCTCCAGCATCACATCCATGGCCGAGCGCAAAGCCTGGATCATGGTCATCGGCGCGGAGGCCGGACCAGCGTTGTTATCGATAGCCATGATCAGACTCCGAGCTGCTGACGCTGCCGGCGCAGATGCTCCGGCATGTCCTTGTACACGTCTTCAAAGATGCTGGCGGCGCTGGGGACGTGGCCGTCCACCAGGGTGCCGTAGCTTTCCGCTTCCTTCTGCGCCGCCAGGATCTCGGCGTCGAGCTCGGCCTTGACGGCTTCATGCTCTTCATCGGACCAGATGCCCAGCAGGATCAGGTGCTTCTTGAAACGCGCGATCGGATCGCCCAGCGGGAAGTGGCTCCAATCGTCGCCGGGACGGTACTTGGAGGGATCGTCGGACGTCGAGTGCGGCCCGGCGCGGTAGGTCACCCATTCGATCAGGGTCGGCCCCAGATTGCTGCGGGCGCGTTCGGCGGCCCAGCGCGAGGCGGAGTAGACCGCCAGAAAATCGTTGCCGTCCACCCGCAGCGAGGCGATGCCGCAGCCCACGCCGCGGCCCGCGAAGGTCGCGCCTTCGCCGCCGGCGATGGCCTGGAAGGTGGAGATGGCCCACTGGTTGTTGACCACGTTCAGGATGACCGGCGCGCGGTAGACGTGGGCGAAGGTCAGTGCGGTGTGGAAGTCGGCCTCGGCGGTGGCGCCGTCGCCGATCCAGCCGGAAGCGATGCGGGTGTCGCCCTTGATGGCCGAGGCCATGCCCCAGCCCACCGCCTGGATGAATTGCGTGGCCAGGTTGCCGGAGATGCTGAAGAAGCCCCGTTCGCGGTCGGAATACATGACCGGCAGTTGGCGCCCCTTGAGCGGATCGCGTTCGTTGGACATCAGCTGGCACATCATGGTGACCAGCGAGGCGTCGCGCGCCAGCAGGATGCTCTGCTGGCGGTAGGTCGGAAAGCACATGTCGCCCTGCTCCAGCGCCATGGCGTGGGCCGTGCCGATGGCCTCTTCGCCCAGGCTCTGCATGTAGAACGAGATCTTCTTCTTGCGCTGGGCGGTCAGCATGCGCGCATCGAACAGACGCGTCTTCAGCATGTTGCGCATGCCGGCGCGCAGCTGCTCATGGCTGAGTTCCGGCGCCCACGGTCCGACGGCGCTGCCGTCGTCCGCGATCACCCGGACCAGGCTGTAGGCCAGTCCGCCGGTATCGACCGCGGCAACATCAATGGGTGGTTTGGGCACATCGCCGGGCGGCGACAGGTGCAGGTAGGAAAAATCGGTCTTGCAACCCGGGCGCCCTGTAGGCTCCGGGACGTGCAACTTCAACGGCCCATATTGGCTCATGTATTGTCTCCACGCTTGATCGTGTCATGCGCATTCTTCTTACCAAGACACTGCCCAAGGGGGTGACCTCGGACATTGCCATCGTCGGCCGGTGCAAAGGGATGAACATGCACGACCGGCAGCCAGAGTAGCACAGGGCGCAGCCCCGAAACAGGGGCCGCGCCGGGCCTCGTTGCCCGCGCCGGTCGCGGGCCATGCGGCGCTGGCGGGGTCGCGGTGGCGGCGGCCGGCGACGTCATATACTGCCTGTCCCTGATCCGCTGGAAACCGACGTGCCCCGATCGACCGCCTCGAAATGGTTCAGCTGGACCGGCATCGTGTTCGCCGCGCTGTACCTCGCCATCGTCATCCTCTGCGTTGCCGCCGCGCTGTCGGCCGGCGGCGACGACAAGGGGCGTTTCGTGCTGCTGCAATTGCCGCTGGCGCTGCAACTGGCGCTACTGCATGAACTGAACTTGGACCGTTTGCTGGAAGGCCTGTCCTGGGTCGGCGGCTACCTGCTGATCGGACTGCCCACGCTGGCCCTCTTCTACTTCGCGGGCTGGAGCCTGGAGCGGCTCGTGCGCCTGGCCTTCCGGCCGTTCGGGGACCGGCGCCAGGCAAGCCGCCCATGAAGAATTGCCGCCGCCCGGTTTTTCCTTGCGCGCGCAACAGCAAAACAGGCCATGCGGGGCCATGGGTCAGGCTTGGTTCTTGCGATTGCCGGTCTTCCTCGCATTGTCGACCAAGGGCAGTATGAATGCACCGCGATGACTAGCCCTGAAGCCACGCGGCGGTCAGTGGCGTAGTCCGCGAAGGACATTGCCATCTCTAGCTTCCTTTTTTGGTCAAGAAGTAATGCGCGGGCGAATCTCCGAAGGCGCGGCGGAACATGGCAATGAAGTTGCTTGGCGAGGCGTAACCCAATTGATCGGAAACATCCGTTACTGACGCACCGCGCGCCAGCATTTCCAGCGCATGTCCCAATTGCGCCTGCTGGCGCCATTGGGCGAAGCTCAAGCCTGTTTCCGACAGGATCAGCCGCCTCAAGGTTCGGGCCGACATGGCTCCCCACTGCGCCCAGTCCTCCAATGTGCGCGGATTGCCAGGGTTTTCCAGAATCGCCTGCGCCACACGGGCCAGCCGCGGGTCGGAAGGCATGGGGATGTGAAGCGACTCATGCGGCGCTCGGCGGATTTCGTCGAGGATGACCGCGGCGATGCGAACCTGCTCCGGCGCCAGCAGCGCATGCTTATCCCAATTCTCGGCACGCCGCACCAGAGCATGCAAGACCTCCGAAATGCCGATGACGCACGGCTGTTTCGGTAGCCGTCTTCCTCCATGAGGAGTGATCAGCAGGCTCCAGCCCGTCAGCGCGCCACTTACCCGCACCTGATGCGGAATGTTCGGCGGTATCCAGCCTGCACGGTGCGGGGGCAGCAGCCACGAGCCATGCTGTGTCCTGACCTGAATCATCCCCGCTTCGACACAGAAGACCTGGCCTCTCGCATGCTGATGCCAGTCGTACTCCCGCGTCCCGAGCTGGAATTCATTGTCGGGCTTGTCATTGCCTCTTAGCGCGATAAGGAAAGGTCCTTCGAGCCACTCGCTGAGATCAACGGTTGAAGAGGGTCGGGCCGGTTCGGGCGTATTGGCCATTTTTCACTATTTTTAGTCCATTTGCCGTTATATCAGTTTACCTCCCGCCAACCACAATGGCCTATCTGCAGGTTTCACAACGATAGATTGACCATTCTTCATTCGGGATCAGGTACACATGTCTTCCACCTCTACGCCAGTCATGCCCCCACCGCTTTTACGCGATGGAATTTCAACTTGGGTTGCCACCCTGGTCGCCTGCCTGTGCGCCTTCATGGTCGTGATGGATGGCGCCATCGTGAGTGTCGCGCTCCCGGCGATGCGGGACGACCTGGGGCTATCTGCGGTACAGCTTCAATGGGTGGTCGATATCTATCTTTTGCTGCTGGGTGGCTTCATGCTGCTGGCGGCTCGCGCCAGCGACATCTATGGCCGGCGAAACGTGTTGCTATGGGGATTGGCGTTGTTCACCGGCGCCAGCCTGATGGGTGGCTTGGCGCAATCAGGAGCGATCCTGCTGGTTGCTCGCGCAGTGCAAGGATTTGGCGCCGCAGCGCTGGCAACATCGCCGCTGGCTGTGATCGTGGCTGCTCATCCCCCTGGAGCCGGCCAGGATCGCGCGATTGGTTGTTGGGCAGCGTGTGCCGCGATGGGCTCTGCTTTCGGCGTGGTGATCGGCGGCGTACTGACCAGTCTGGTCGATTGGCGCTGGGTCATGTTCGTCAATGTGCCGCTGGGCCTGATTCTGTTCGCAGCGGTCATGCTCAGCCTGAGTCCGCTGCATCCGGATACGCCAAGGGCCAAGCTGGACATACCGGGAGCCATCACGGTGACGCTGTCCTTGGCATCATTTCTGTACGCCATATCGCAATCGGCTCATGCAGGCTGGAGCGACAAGCTCGTATTCAATGCAATGGTTTTTGCACTGATCATGTTCCTGGCGTTCGTGTTCCGGGAATTTCGCGCCAAGCAGCCGCTGGTCCGATTCGGCATCTTCCGATTGCGCAATGTTCCCATCGGGATGGTCATGGTCTCGGGGCTAGGCGCAATTCTCACGGCCTCGGCGTTCTTCCTGTCTTTGGCGCTGCAGCGCATTGATGGACGCAACGCGCTGGAAACAGGCTTGGCACTGTTGCCGATGGCCCTCGCCCTGGCAATCGCGGCAATGGCTTCCCGCTCTTTGCGCGATGCCGGTTTCACCCGCTTGCCATTGATCGGCGGCTTGATCGCTGCGGGCGGGTTGATCTGGCTCTATTGGCTGCCCATGCATCCAGTGCATGCGACCGAACTTCTGCTACCAACCCTGCTGGTCGGCGCAGGTAACGGCCTGGTGATGATGAGCGCGACCCAGGCCGTGCTGGCCGGGGTACCCCGCCAGGATTCTGGATTGGCGGCAGGTCTGCAAAACACCTCACGCCAATTGGGCGGCGCCGTCGGCATTGCCATTCTGGCTTCTGTGGCCCATGGCGTGACGACGGCTCACCTGGCCGGCGGCGAAATACCGCAAGTGGCTGAACTGGCCGGGTATCACGCGGCATTCCTGATCGCGGGGCTGCTCAGCATCGTCTCTGCCCTGGCTTCGCTGCTGCTTCAGCGTACGCCCGTCTCGGGCAGCCAGGGAGAAACACAGCGGACTCAGACCGGACCGGTCCACTCCGTGACGAATTCCCGGTAGTCCGGGCGGTTGGCCGGCGGCACCGCGCAAGCCGGCGTGCCAATGGCCAAGAAGCCCAGGAAACGGTAGTCCAGCGCGTCCAGGCCCAGCGCGTTCTGCACGTCTTCGACGTAGGTGCCGATACCGGTGCTCCAGAACGCGCCGTAGCCCAGCATGTGCACGGCGTTCAGCAGGTTCATGGTGGCGGCGCCGGTGGCCAGCAGCTGTTCCTGCTCCGGAATCTTGGTGTTGTCGTGCGCGATCTTCTGCGCCACCGCGACGAAGAGCGGCACGCCGGCCATCCATTCGCGCACCGACTTTTCCTTTTCCGGCGTCATGCGCGGATCGCCGCTGCGCTTGACGGCGTCCAGCGCCAGATCGGCCAGCTTGCCGATGGCCTCGCCCTGGATCACCACGAAACGCCACGGGCGCAAGGCGCCATGGTCGGGCGCCGACATGGCCGCCTGCAGGATCTGTTCGAGTTCCTCGGGCTTGGGCGCCGGGGCGCGGAGGAACTTGAAGGAACGGCGCGTATTCAGGGCGTGCAACGGGGTGGCGGTCGGGGTGGCGTTCTGGCTAGTGGTCATCGGATCAGGCGTCAATGAGAAAGAAACACAATTCATATTACGCCACTCCGCCGCCGCAGGCCGTCATCCCCCCGGACCGCCAGAGGTCATTCGATCTGGATGCCGACCTCTTTGATGACGCCCGCCCAGCGCGCCAGCTCCGCGTTGACGAACTGGCCCAGCTCGGCCGGGCTGCTGGCGCCGGGCGTGGCGCCCTCGCCTTTGAAACGGGTCTGCAGGGCCGGCACCGCCAGCGAGCGCGCCACCGCCTGGTTCAGCACCGCCACCACCGCGTCGGGCGTGCCCTTGGGGGCCATCAACGCATTCCAGGTGTTGATCTCGTAGCCCTTGAACATCGGGTCCTCGGCCACCGTCGGCACGTCGGGCAGTTCTGCCGAACGGTCACGCGTGGTCACGGCCAGGGCGCGCAAGGCGCCCGCGCGAACCTGCGGCAAGGCCGCCGGCAAGGTGGCGAAGCTGAACTGGGTCTCGCCGCTCATGACCGAGGAATTGGCCAGCGACCCGCCCCGGTACGGCACGTGCTGGATCTGCACCTTGGCCTCCGAGGCGAACATGGCGCCAGCCACGTGCACCGGCGAGCCATTGCCGCTGGAGGAATAGTTCAGGTCGCCCGGCTTCTCGCGCGCCAGCTTGACCAGATCGGCCACCGAGGCGACCGGCAGCTTGGGATTGGCGACCAGCACCAGCGGGATGGACGCGATCATGCTGACCGGCGTGAAGCCGCCCACCGGGTCGTAGCCCAGCGACTTCTTGTACACGACCGGATTGATGCCATGGCTGGACACGGTGGCCATGAACAAGGTGTAGCCATCGGGCGCGGCCTGCTGCACGGAGGCCGCGGCGATGTTGCCGGCGGCGCCGGCCTTGTTTTCGATGATGACGGGCTGCTTGAGCTCCTTGCTCAACTGCTCGCCCAGCGCCCGCGCCAGGATGTCCGTGGTGCCGCCGGCGGCGTAGCCCACCACGATGCGCACCGGCTGGCTAGGGTACGCCCCCTGCGCGTGCAGCGGCGCCGCGCACAGCCACGCCGCCAAACCCGCCAGGCCTGCCCTCAGATGAACCGCTTTCATGTCTGTCTCCTCGTCGCCGCGCTTCTGCTGCGCGGTCTATGGCCTGGCCGTCCCCGGTGGGATCGGTGGCCGGGTTGATCCGGTCCGCGGCGGATTCAGGACGCAAGCCTCCCCCGGGCCGCGCCGGCGACGGCGCGGACCTGCAAGCCGCGTAGGGAATCCGGCCCGCGGCCGGAGATCAGGTGCCGGTGAACACCGGCGCTCTCTTTTCCGCGAACGCCTTGCGGCCTTCGCGGTAGTCATTGCTTTCGAAACACTCCAGCACCAGGCGGCGCATGCCTTCCACGTCGACCTCCGGCCCCAGCTGCTGGAGCTGCCGGATCATCTTCTTGCCGGCGCGCAGCGTCAGCGGCGCGTTGGCCTGGATCTGCGCCAGCATGGTCTCCAGCACCTGCGGCAGTTCGTCCGCCGGGGCCACCCTGCGGATCAGGCCCAGTTCCTTGGCCTGATGGGCGTCGTAGCGCGCCGCCGTAAGGAAGATCTCCAACGCGTTGGCCGGACCGACCGCCGTCACCAGGTTGCGGATCGCGGTCAGGCGGTAGCCCAGGCCCAGCTTGCCGGCGGGAATGGCGAAGCTGCTGTTGGCCGAGGCGATGCGGATGTCGCAGCACAGGGCGATGTTCAGGCCGCCGCCGATGCAATAGCCCTGGATGTACGCAATCGTGGGCTTGTCGTAGTCGTACAGCGCCAGCTGCGCGGTTTCGGCCACGCGTTCGTATTCCACCACGGCGTCTTCGCCGCTGCGCAGCTTGTCGAACTGCGAGATGTTGGCGCCGCTGACGAAGGCCTTGCCGCCCGCGCCCTGCAGCACCACCGCCCGGATCTCCGGGTCCTGGCGGAAGGCTTCCAGCACCACCGGCACCGCCTCCCACATGGCGAACGACACGGCGTTGTGCCGCTGCGGATCGTTGAAGGTCAGCCAGCCCACCGCGCCGCGCTTTTCGGCCACGATGCTGTCGGTGATATCGCCCTGCAGGATGCGTTGTATGGTCACGGTTGCTTTCCTTGTATGACTGTCTGGTGCCGTTGAATGCCATTGGTCAGGTGGGCGCGCATGGCAAGGCGCGCGGCCTCGCTGTCGCCAGCCACGATGGCATCGAAGATGCGGTGATGTTCGCGTTCGATTTCCGGCACGCGCTCGGTGCCCGCGCTGGTGTAGCGCAGCGTGCGCACGGCGCCGCGGAACACGTGGCGCAGGTGCGCCAACAGGCGCACGAAGTAAGGGTTGTTGGTAGCCTCGCCCACGGCCATGTGGAAGTCCAGCGCGTGGTCGGCGCCGGCCTGCCAGTCGTTGCCAGCCGCGTCTACCCGTTGCAGGGCCTGGCGCAGGGTTTCGATCTGTTCGGGGGTGCGGTGCAAGGCCGCCTGCGCGGCCGCGCCGGATTCCAGCTCCACGCGCAGTTGGAAGATGTGCGCCAGCGGCTCGGGCTGCAGCAGGTCTTCGGGCGCGATCTCGAAATTGCGCGTGCCCACGTCCTGCGCCACGAAGGAGCCCACGCCGCGCCGCGTATCCACATATCCCGACAGCTTCAGCCGCGCGATCGCCTCGCGCACCACATTGCGGCTGACGGCGAACATCTGCGCCAGCTCGAACTCCGTGGGCAGGCGCTGGCCGGGCTCGAATTCGCGCGCCACGATCTTCTGGCGGATCTGCGAAGCGATCTCGTCCGGCAGGTTGTCGGGGCGTCCCAGGCTGGAAAAGACCTGGTCGGCGGCGGTGGATGGTGCGTTCATGGGGGCTGTCTCCGTCTGGGCCGCCGGATACGCGGGCGGCCTTGGCGGCGATTTTATGCTCGGTGCCTGGACGGATCCCTTAAATGACGCCTTCGCGGGCCAGCTGCTGCAAGTCGGCGGGCGCCAAGCCCAGCATGCCGCCGTAGACGTCGCCATTGTGCTGGCCGCGCTCGGGCGCGGGCGCCATTTCCCCAGCGCTCGAGCGGCTCAGGATCATCGGCTGCCCCACCACCGAGATCGGCCCCAGCGCGGGATGGCGAATCTCGCGGCTGAGTCCCAGGTGGCGCACCTGCGGATCCTCGAAGGTCTGGTCCATGCCCAGGATCGGACCGCAAGGCACGCCTTCCTTGTTCATCAACGCGATCCATTCGGCGGTGCGTCGGGTCGCGGTGCGCGCGCCGATGGCCGCGTTCAGCGCCGGACGGTTGCGCGCCCGCAGCGGCACGGTCAGGAAGCGCTCGTCCTCGATCAGTTCCGGCAGTTCCAGCACGCGGCACAGGCGCGCATAGATATCGTTGCCCATGGCCGCGATGTTCATATAGCCGTCACTGGTGGGAAACACGCCGGTCGGGCTGCTGGTGGGATGGTCGTTGCCGCTCTGGCCCGGCACCTCGCCGTTCATCAGCCAGCGCATCGCCTGGAAATCCATCATCCAGACCTGCGATTGCAGCAACGAGGTCTGCACCCACTGCCCCTGCCCCGACACCTCGCGCTCCAGCAGCGCGATGAAGATGCCGATGGCGCAGAACAGGCCGGAAGTCAGGTCCGCCACCGGGATCCCGGCCCGCATGGGGCCACGGCCGGGCTCGCCCGTCACCGACATCAGCCCGCCTATGCCCTGTGCGATCTGGTCCAGCCCTGGCCGTCCGGCGTAGGGGCCGTCCTGCCCGAAGCCGGACACGCTGGCGTAGACGATGCGCGGGTTCACCTGGCGCAACGTCTCGTAGTCGATGCCCAACTTGAACTTGACGTTGGGCCGGTAGTTTTCCACCACCACGTCGGCCTGGCGCACCAGGTCCAGGAACAGCGCCCGGCCCTGCGGGTGCTTCAGATTCAGCGTGACGCTGCGCTTGTTGCGGTGGGTGTTCTGGTAGTCGGCGAACTGGGCGGAACCGCCCGGCTTGTCGTCCTGCTCGTCACCCGGCTCTTCGATCTTGATGACGGTGGCGCCCCAGTCCGCGAACTGGCGCACGGCGGCGGGTCCCGAGCGCACTCGCGTCAGGTCCAGGACGGTGAATCGGCCCAAG
Organism: Achromobacter sp. PD1; assembly: GCF_048541815.1. Lineage (NCBI taxonomy): Bacteria > Pseudomonadati > Pseudomonadota > Betaproteobacteria > Burkholderiales > Alcaligenaceae > Achromobacter > Achromobacter sp. PD1. The sequence continues at coordinate 1,934,270 of NZ_CP183349.1, read as the reverse complement.
GGCTTGGAATCCATGCTTGTCTGCCTCTCTGTTCGGCGTCGCTGGGGGGGTGAACCGCGCCGCCTTGTCATTATTTGTTGGATGTTGGACATCTTACATGTTGATTTTGGGCGCAACAAGACGCCGCCGCGCTTTTTGCGCGGCGGGTTTTCCCTAGGCCATCAGGCCTGTATTCCGTGATGCCGCCCTTTGCAGGGCCGGTGTCAGCCCAGGTGGGTGTGGCGTTCCTGGCGCTCTTCGACCTGCATTTCGCTCAGGCCATGCAGGATGCCGCAGTCTTCCGTGTCGGGCCGGGCCGACAGGCAGCGCTGGCGCAGTTCGGTGAGCTGGGTCTTGAGCTGGGTCAGCTCGGCGATGCGCTCGTCCACGTGGGAGATGTGCTCGTCGAACAGTTCATTGATGGGGCCGCAACCGCTTTGATGGTTGTCCGCCAGCGACAGAATGGCGCGGATCTCGTCCTGCGTCATGTCCAGCGCCCGGCAATTGCGAATCAGCCGCAGCCGCTCCAGATGGGGCTGGCCGTAGCTGCGGTAATTGTTCAGCCCCCGTTCCGGGGCCGGCAACAGCCCTTCTTTCTCGTAATACCTGACGGTCTCGACCGTGGTCCCGGCCGCCGTGGCCAATTCGCCGATACGCATCGCTGCCTCCCGGATCGCATCCGATTGATATAGGGGGTTGACCCTATAGTAACTCCAAGGTGTGGAATAGCGTCACCAGCTTATTTCAAGGCAGAGGACGATGTCTTTACCTCCGGTCAAAAAACACGAACATATGCCCGCCGGGCAAGGCGGCGCCTGCTGCGCGCATGACGCATGCGACGCTCCCGCCAAGAACGCCCAGGCGCATGCCGGACACGATCATGCGGGGCATGATCACGCGGATCACAGCCACGCGGGCCACGATCACAGCCACGCGGGCCACGATCACAGCCACGACCACGCCGGCCACGATCACGCCCACGGTCGCAAGCACGACCACAGCCACAAGCACGACCACGGCGGCGACGCCTGCTGCGGCCACGGCGACGGCCAGCCCTTCAGCGTCTCGGGCGCCGGCGCGGCCGCGCTTACCGCCGGCCCCGGCCAGTCGCTGGCGCGCCTGCGCATCGGACAGATGGACTGCCCCACCGAGGAAACGCTGATCCGCAAGAAGCTCGACAACATGGCCGACGTGCACGCGTTGGACTTCAACCTGATGCAGCGCGTCCTGACGGTGGTGCATGCCGAAGGCGCGCTGGACCGCGTCATGGCCGCCATCAAGTCGCTGGACATGACGCCCGAGCCCCTGGCCGACAACGCCCCCGGCACACCCGCCCCCGCGGCCAAGCCGGTGAACTGGTGGCTGATCGGCGGCTCCGGCGTCCTGGCGGCGCTGTCGGAACTGTCGCATTTCGCCGGCTGGCCGCTGGGCGTCACCGCGGCCCTGGCCGTGGCCGCCATCCTGGCCTGCGGCGTCAGCACCTACCGCAAGGGCTGGATCGCCGTGCGCAACGGCAACCTCAACATCAATGCCCTGATGAGCATCGCCGTCACCGGCGCCGTGCTGATCGGCCAATGGCCCGAAGCGGCCATGGTGATGTTCCTGTTCAACGTGGCCGAACTGATCGAAGCCCGCTCCCTGGACCGGGCGCGCAACGCCATCCGCGGCCTGCTCGACCTGGCGCCGGAAACCGCCACCGTGCGCCAGGCCAATGGCGACTGGCTGGAAGTGCCCGCCGCCAAATTGCAGGTGGGCGACATCGTGCGGGTGCGCCCGGGCGAACGCATCGCGGCCGATGGCATCATCGTCAGCGGCAGCTCGGCGGTGGACCAGTCCCCCATCACCGGTGAAAGCCTGCCGGTGGAAAAGACACAGAACGACCCGGTCTACGCGGCTACCGTGAACGCCGCCGGCTCCTTCGAATACCGCGTCACCGCAGCGGCGGGCAACACCACGCTGGCGCGCATCATCCACGCCGTCGAACAGGCGCAAGGCGCGCGCGCGCCGACCCAGCGCTTCATCGACCGCTTCTCGCGCATCTATACGCCGACCGTGGTGGGCATCGCGGTGCTGGTGGCGGTGCTGCCCCCGCTGTTCTGGAGCCAGCCCTGGTTCGACGCGATCTACCGCGCCCTGGCGCTGTTGATCATCGCCTGCCCCTGCGCGCTGGTCATTTCCACCCCGGTCAGCATCGTCAGCGGCCTGACCGCGGCCTCGCGCCGCGGCATCCTGGTCAAGGGCGGCGTGTATCTCGAAGAAGGCCGCAACCTGAAATGGCTGGCGCTGGACAAGACCGGCACGCTGACCCACGGCAAGCCGGTGCAGACCGACATCCAGGATTGGGACGTGTCCGACCAAAGCCGCCAACCGGCCGCGCTGGTCGCCGCCAGCCTGGCCGCCCGCTCCGACCACCCGGTGTCGCTGGCCGTGGCCAATGCCGCGCGCGACGCCGGCACGGCCTTGCTGGACGTGCGGGACTTCACCGCCCTGCCCGGTCGCGGCGTCAGCGCCACGCTGGACGGCGTGACCTTCCAGCTGGGCAACCGCCGCCTGATGCGCGAACTGGGCGTCTCCAGCCCCAAGCTGGAAGCGCGCCTGGATGAACTGGAACGCCAGGGCAAGAGCGCCATCGCGCTGACCGACGGCAGCCGCGTGCTGGCCGTGGCCGCCGTGGCCGACACGGTCAAGCCGACCAGCGCCGCCGCCATCGCGGACCTGCACGCCCTGGGCGTGCGCACCCTGATGCTGACGGGCGACAACACGCCCACGGCGCAAGCCATCGCGCAACAGGTCGGCATCGACGAAGCCCGCGGCGACCAGTTGCCCGAAGACAAGCTGACCGCCATCGAAAGCAAGCTGGCGTCGGGCGGCCGCGTCGGCATGGTGGGCGACGGCATCAACGACGCCCCCGCCCTGGCCCGCGCCGACATCGGCTTCGCCATGGGCGCGGCCGGCACCGGCACCGCCATCGAAACGGCCGACGTCGCCCTGATGGACGACGACCTGCGCAAGATCGGCACCTTCCTGCGCCTGTCCCACGCCACGCATCGCGTGCTGGTGCAGAACATCGCGCTGGCGCTGGGCATCAAGGCCGTGTTCCTGACCTTGGCCATGACCGGCAACGCCACGCTGTGGATGGCGGTGTTCGCCGACGTGGGCGCCAGCCTGCTGGTGGTGGCGAACGGCTTGCGGCTGTTGCGGGCGGCGCCTGCCGCCCACTAGGACCAGCCCGCCCTAGGCGGGCTCGACCGATACGCGCCAGCCCGCGCCTTGCGGGACGGCGGCGAACTTCACCGGCAAAAACTGCTGGATGACCGCGAAGTTACTGTGCGCATGCGCGGTCAGTTCCGTGCAGGTGTAGCGCGCGGGCCGGCCACGGCGCCAGACGGCCAGGGCCAGCGGCAAGGCCCACTGATCCGCCAGGTACGGCCCCAGCGCCGCGTCACTGTCCAGATAGCCGCGCAGGTCCTGCGCCAGCTCCTGGGCCACCTGCTCAGCGCCCACGCCCTTGGCGCCGAAACGGGTGTAGACCTCGCAAACGTGCTCATGCTCCAGCGTCGCCAGCAGCGCGTTGCCCGGCCCCTCGTGCTGGCGCGCGGGCGCGACGCGCAACTGCTCCGCGGTCCAGCCCAACGCCTCGCCCAGATGCTCCAGTTCACGCCGCGCGACCGCGCGCGGCAGGGCTGGCGCATAACACTCGGCGTAGCGCGCGGCGGGCGCGCCGCGCTCGGTCAGGTCGAACGGCTCCAGCGCGTCGGCGGCAGGCCAGATCGAGACGTCGATCTCACCGCCGCCTGCGGGGTAGAAGCCCAATCGGCGCAGGTTCAGTTCCGCCCGCGCGCCGAGCCGCCCCAGCAGGGGCGCATAGCTGCGCGCCAGGAAATGGAATGGCGGCGCGGCCGGGTTATGCGTGCCGCCGCCCAGCGACAGGCGGCTGGGCGCGTCCGCCATCATCAGGGCCGGCCACAGCGTCTGCAGCAGCAGTCCGCAACTGCCCGCCGTGCCCAGATGGAAACGGTAGTCACCCGCCCGCGGTTTGCCTGGCGCGAAGCTCAGCGACTGCGAGTTCAATTCCGCGCCCTGCGTGCGTGCGCCGCTGATCTCGGCCGCGGCGTTGACGCAGCCCAGATGCTGCCGCATCAGCCCGGGCTTGGCCCGCCCTGCCCGGATGCGGGTCATGGCGAAAGGCTGGCCCGTGCACATGGACAGCGCCAGCGACGTCCGCAGGAGTTGGCCGCCGCCCTCTCCGGCGGCCCCGTCGATTTCTATCACTTTCATACACATCCAATTCTGTTTCACTCGGGTCCGGCATCGAAATGCAGGACGGCATCGTGCAGGTACCGGTCCAGCCGCGACAGGTCCGGCCTGTCGCCCGCAACCGGAACGTGCGCCTGCGCCGCTTCCAACTCGCGCAGGATGAAGTCATGCAGACCCGGCCAGCGCGGGCTGGTCGCGGCCTCTCCCGCGCGCATCTTCACCGCCAGCAAGGCGTTGAGTTCATCGAGCAGCGCCTGGTCGGTCAGCGTCGCGCTCGCCAGCTCGGCGAAGCGCATGGGCGGCGCGCCGCGCCCATCCCTGATCCAGCGCGCCGCCAGCAGCGGCCGCAGCACGTACAGGTACTTCTTGTAGCGCACGACCTCGCCCAGCAGATGCTCGCGCAGATTCTTGCGGGCCATGGACACGTAATGGTGATAGCCGCGGACCAGCGAGAACTCCTCTTCGGCCAGCGCCCGCAGGCGCGGCGCCCAGGGCTCGACGGCGCGATAGACGATGGGCGAACGCAGCCATTCCAGCAGCGTCGGATTGGAATCGCGCAGCAGTCCCAGGGTCTTGCGCAGGTCCCAGCCGTTGATGTCCAGGTCGCCGCTGATGGGTTGTTCGATGACGTCGCGCCCCGGCAGCACGGTCAGGTACCAGGACAGCCGGTGCACGTAGACGAAACGCACGTCGTAGTCGCTATCGGGCGAGGCGAAACCCCAGCCCCGGCTGCCCGACTCGCAGGCGTACAGCACCGTCACCTGGTGCTGGCGCTCGATGTCGGCGAGTTTCTCGGCGATGAGCGCGCGCATGTCGTCCGACACCGGATGCGCGCTCATGACGCTTTCCTGCTTCATGTTCTTCTCCTTGGGGAATGGGGCCAGCGCCCCGCTCCGTCAGCCTTTCACGCACACCACCTGCTTCAGGGTGTGCACCACTTCCACCAGGTCGCGCTGCGCCGCCATGACGGCGTCGATGTCCTTGTAGGCCATCGGAATTTCGTCGATGACATTGGCGTCCTTGCGGCATTCCACGCCTTCTGTTGCGCGGACCTGGTCTTGCACCGTGTACATCTTCTTTGCCTTGGTGCGGCTCATGACGCGGCCCGCGCCGTGGCTGCAGCTCTCGAAGCTCTCCGGGTTGCCCAGGCCGCGCACAATGTAGCTGCGCGCCCCCATGCTGCCCGGGATGATGCCCAGTTCGCCGCGCTTGGCGCTGACCGCGCCCTTGCGGGTCACGAACACATCCTCGCCGAAGTGGCGTTCGCGCTGCACGTAGTTGTGGTGGCAGTTCACCGCCTCCACGTGCGACTCGAAGGGCTTGGCGATGACCTTGCGCACCGTCGCGATCAGGTTGGCCATCATTACCTCGCGGTTGCGCAGCGCGAACTGCTGCGCCCACGACACCGCGCGCACATAGTGGCCGAAATACTGCGCGCCTTCCTCGAAGTAGGCCAGGTTCTCGTCCGGCAGATTGCTCTGGTGGCGCTGCGCGTCCTTCTTGGCCAGCTCGATGAAATGCGTGCCGATGGCGTTGCCCACGCCGCGCGAACCCGAGTGCAGCATGAACCACACGAAGCCCGCCTCATCCAGGCAAACCTCGATGAAGTGATTGCCCGTGCCCAGCGTGCCCAGGTGCTTGCGGTTGTTGGTGTTGCGCAGGCGCGGATGCAGCTCGCACAAGGCATCGAACTCGTCTGCCAGCGTGGCCCAGACCTGGTCCACCGACACGGGCGGGTTCTCCCAGCTGCCCGTGTCGCGGCGTCCGCGCGGCGCCGAGCCGTGCGGCACGGCCTGCTCGATGGCCGCACGCAGCGGGCCCAGGTTGTCGGGCAGGTCCTCGGCGCGCAGCGTGGTCTTGGCGGCCATCATGCCGCAGCCGATGTCCACGCCCACCGCCGCCGGGATGATGGCCTTGACCGTCGGGATCACCGATCCCACGGTCGCGCCGATGCCCAAGTGCACGTCCGGCATGGCCGCGATGTGCTTGAACACGATGGGCAGACGGGCGGCGTTCGCCAGCTGGCGCTTGGCGTCGTCTTCGACGGGCACGCCCTTGGTCCACATTTTCACCGGCACGCCGCCAGCGATTTCCTCGACGTTGTAGTTCTGATTCGACATGTTGATCTTCTTCTTTTCTATTGAACAATACTGTTGCATAAGGCGAGCAACGGACGACTAGTTCGTGGGCGAGACGGACAATTTGGAATGTAGTCCCGCCCGCATTCGTCCAACTCGCCCCGGAGGAACCTCCTCCGGAGCAAGACAATGCGCGACCAGATTGGCAAGACGTAGCCTGCTCCGGTTTCCCGGCCTGAGGATTTGAACCCCGTGGCATCCGATGTAGTCCTGCCGGCATTCGCGCGTAATCGGTACATCAATTTCCTGCGGCGGCCTGGCCGCCTACTGGACTCCCAGCGACACGGCCTCGATCTCGCCGATCCAGTGCTCGGCGCCCATCCGTCCTTCGGCGAAGCTTGCCACCATCTCGAACACGGCGTCGGAAAAACCGCCCACGTTCAGAATGTCGGAACGCTCCGCCGCCTGCGTGGTCGCCTGCGGCTGGATATCGATACACACCAGCCGCGCGCGCGGGTTGCGCTGTTTCAGCGCCTCCCACTGGCGCATGGTTTCGGTCGCTCCCTGGCGCCGCGCATCCATCCAGGACTCGTTGTCCGAGACCAGGATCACCAGGTCCACCTTGGCCCGTTCCCGGTTCAGGCAAGCCAGCGGCGCGCTGCAGCTGGTGCCGCCTCCGCCGACTTCAGCCAGCTTCTGGGCGTTGGTCATGACTGAATCGCGCGGGTTCAGCCGCACATCGACCACGTCGCACTCGAACGGCAGCACCCGGGCGCGGCCGTTCTTGCGCAGCACGGCGGCCGCCACCAAGGCCGCCACGTCGATGCAGCGCACCGCCGACGTCGCCGACCCGGCCCAGCCCGTTACCGCGGACTGCATCGACCCCGACACGTCGGGACACACGACCACACGACCGCTGAAGCGGGGCACGTTGGCGATCGCCAGCTCCATCGCGTCCTGCAGCGCATCCCGCACCACCTCCGGAACCGCCTCGCCCGTCGCCTTGAAGGCCGACATGAGCTGGTACGGCAACACCCGCGCCTGGGCCACGGCCTGCGGATCGCGCAGCTTGGCGGCAATGGCCTTCGCCATGCCCGGCAGTTCGAACACCCCGTGGCGCGCAAAGGTATTCAGGTTCTGGCGCACCATCTGCCAGGACCCGGCCCGCGCGACCTGGGCCCACTGCGCCGGCCCCATCTCGAGCGAGGTCAGCATCTGGAACGGCACGTCCGGCGGCACGCCCGTGGCATCGCGCTTGTAGCGCTCAAACGCCTGCGTCGCGGGCGGCAACGCGGCTTCGTCATAGGGCTTGCCGATCAGCCAGGCAAACCAGGCCGCGCGCCAGGCCTCGGCAGGCTTGGGATGCACCATCTTCACCACGTCGGCGAGCGACGGCGCATTGCCCACGGCCGCGTTCAGCAACTGTTTTTCCGTGGCTTGCAGCAACCAGCGCTGCACCAGCTTTTTCGGCCGAGTGCCCAGCGACTTGCGGCCCACGGCCCCGCTGCGCAGGATCTGCACGAAGTTGCGCAGCATCTTGCCGTTGTCCACCACCCGCGGGAACACCTGGGCCAGCAGGCTCAGGTCGCGCACGGCCAGGATTGCGGCCAGCAGCGCCGGCATGTCCTTCATGTAGCCGGATTCGCGGGCATGGATCGCCGTCTTGGCCACGAAGGCCGGATCTACGCTCGCGGCCAGTGCCAGCACGCGATCCAGCTGATCCTGCGCCTGGGCGTAGAACGTCTGGCGCAGGCAGCCGGTAACGGCAAGCTGGGCCAGTTGATGGCGCGGGCCGAATTCATAGGCCGGCGCCCGTTCCTGATTGGCGTCCAAGGCTGCCGGCAGCAGCGCGCCGCGCAGGGATTGGAAGAGTTGCGTGTTGACCATGGAGCGTTCTCCTTCTTGCATGCGATTCGTTGTCTATGCATCTCCTTATGCAAAGGGCGTGCCAACTTTGCCGGAACGGTCGGAAGTTTTTCTCAAGCCATTGATTCTTAACTATTAATTAATTTCCAAAACGGGCAGAAAGAAAATCTCATCTCATCGCCTCTAGGATTTATATAGAATATTAGCTAGTCATTTATCTAAAAAACTATGCAAAAGAAGAACGTCGTCATCGGCTTCCTCGGCACCCAGCTGGATGCCGGCCAGGGTGCAGGCCGCTGGGCGAAATGGCGGCCCACGGTATCGCTGGTCCAGCACGAAGACACGCTGATCCACCGGCTCGAGCTGTTCTATCCGACGCGCTACAAGGCGCTGGCCCAGGTGATGCAGCAGGACATCGCCAACCTGTCGCCCGACACCATCGTGAACCTGATCCCGATGGACTTCGCCGATCCCTGGGATTTTGGCGAAATGTACGCGGCGCTCTACGACTGGACGCGCGGCTATCGTTTCGATCCGGAGCGCGAGCAGTACTGGGCGCACATCACCACCGGCACGCACGTCGCGCAGATCTGCATGTTCCTGATGGTGGAGTCGCGCGCCATTCCTGGCGTGCTATTGCAGACCGCGCCGCCCAGGAAGCAGGCGAGCGAAGGTCCCGGCAAGTACACACTGATCGATCTGGACCTGTCGCGCTACGACGTGCTGGCCCGCCGCTTCAGCCAGGCGCGCGAGGACGCGCTGCAATTCCTCAAGAGCGGCATTGCCACGCGCAACAAGGCGTTCAATACGCTGATCGAAGAGATAGAACGGGTGGCGGTGCGCTCGCAGGCGCCCATCCTGCTGACCGGCCCCACCGGCGCGGGCAAGTCGCACCTGGCGCGCCGCATGTACGAATTGAAGAAGTCCCGTCACCAGGTCCAGGGCGAATTTGTCGAGGTCAATTGCGCCACGCTGCGCGGCGACGGCGCCGCCTCGACGCTGTTCGGCCACAAGAAAGGCGCTTTCACCGGCGCGGCCGCGGACCGGGCTGGCCTGCTGCGCACGGCCCACCAGGGCGTGCTGTTCCTGGACGAAATCGGCGAACTCGGCCTGGACGAGCAGGCCATGCTGCTCAAGGCCGTGGAAGAAAAGCGCTTCCTGCCCATGGGCAGCGACCGCGAGACCAGCAGCGACTTCCAGCTGATCGCCGGCACCCACCGCGACCTCCGCGTGGACGTGGCGCAGGGGCGCTTCCGCGAAGACCTGTATGCGCGCATCAACCTGTGGTCCTATGACCTGCCCGGACTGGCGCAGCGGCCCGAGGACATCGAGCCCAACGTCGACCACCTGCTCATGCGGTCCGCCGAGGAAACCGGCGCCGTGGTCCGGTTCAACGCCGAAGCGCGCACGCGCTACCTGAAGTTCGCCAGATCGTCCGAGGCCAAATGGATCGGCAACTTCCGCGACCTGTCGGCCAGTATCACGCGGCTGGCGACGCTGGCGGACGGCGGCCGGATCCCGCTGGAACTGGTGGAAGCCGAGATCCAGCGTCTGAACTGGCTATGGCAGCGCGGCGCGCCCGCGGACCGCGACGGCGACAGGACGCGCCTGGACGCGCTGCTGCCCGCCGACGCGGCCGATGGCCTCGACCTGTTCGATCGCCTGCAGCTCCAAGCCGTCATCGGCGTGTGCCGGCAATCGGACTCGCTGTCCGAGGCGGGACGCAAGCTGTACAACCGCTCGCGCGCGCAACGCACCGTGGTCAACGATGCTGACCGCCTGCGCAAATATCTGCTGAGATTCGGCTTGAACTGGGAAAGCGTTTCGGGCCGCGAAGGCTGAAGCCGCCCAGCCGGCAAGGAACAAGCGCCGGGCAACTCTGCCCGACGCTTTGCTGGCAACCATGCCCGCCTCAGCCCGCCTGCTCTTCCTGCGGCCAGTCGCGCAGCACCGGCGCATCCGGTGCGCCAGGCCCCACGTCGCGCAGATGGTCGTGCTGCAGCAGGGCCATGCGGTAGGCGTCGCGGTAGCCGCCGTTGGAAAAGAACTCTTCCTTCAACAGCCCTTCGATCTGGAAGCCGCAGCGCTCGTAGATGTGCACGGCGGCGGTGTTGTCCTTGTCCACCACCAGATAGACCTTGTGCAAGTTCAGCACGCGAAAGGCATAGCCCACCGCGATGCGCGTCGCCGCCTTGGCGTAGCCCCGGCCCTGATAGCTGGGCGCGATGATGATCTGGAATTCGGCGCGGCGGTGGATGTAGTCGATTTCCACCAGCTCGACCAGGCCGGCGGGCTGCCCGGTGTCGTGCTCGATGATGAAGCGCCGCTCGTTCTGGTCGTGCAAGTGGCGGTCATACAGGGCGACCAGTTCGTCGTAGGCCTCGTAGGGCTCTTCGAACCAATAACGCATGATGACGTCGTTATTGTTGATCTTGTGCACGAAGTGCAGGTCGCCACGCTCCAGGGGGCGTATTTTGATATCGGTTGTGACCGACATGGTGATACCTCCGAAAGTGCGCCCATTGTAAGCGGGCGCGGCCCGACGCGCTGGCGCTCAGCCGCCCGAGAACGCCGGCAGGCGTTGTTCGATGCGCCGCATGACCTCATTGGCGGCGGACGACAGCGGCCTTCCCAGCCGCAGGAGCGCCTGGCATTCGGGCGCGCTCAGGATGGGATGCGCGATCGGAATCGCCACCAGTTCGCCACTGGCCAGCTCATGATGCACGCCCAGGTTCGGCATCAGCGTCACGCCGGCCCCCGTCATTGCGTACTGCTTCAGTACGCGCAGCGAATTGGTGGTGAGGCTGGGCGTCAGGTGGATGCGCTCGGTGAATTCCAGCAGGTCCACCGCCTGGCGCAGCCCGTAGGGCGCGGACATCAGCGCGAAGGGATACGGCATGATGTCGGCGATGGTCAGCGGCCCTGGACGCGAGGCCAAGGCGTGGCCGCGGCCCGCCAGCAGGCAGACCGGATGCTTGCGGCTGGCGCGGCAGCGCAGCCGCGGGTCCACCGGCGGGTTGTAGGCCAGCCCGATGTGGGCCGCGTCCGAAGCCACCGCCTCGACCACCTCGTTGACCGAACCGACGTTGACGCTGATGTTGATCTGCGGATATTCGATGCAGAACGGTCCGACCACGTGCTCCATCAAGCCGTCGATGAAGCCTTCGCTGATCATCAGCTGCACGTTGCCACGCTGCATGCCGCGCAATTCCTGCAGGCGCGCGTTCAGGTGTTCCTGCTGGGCGCGGCAGCCGCGGTGGTACTCCAGCAGCATGTCGGCGGCCTCGGTGGGCGTCAGTCCGCGCGAGCGCCGCTCGAACAGTTGCACGCCCAGCTCCTTTTCCAGCAGCTGGATCTGCCGGCTGATGACCGAGGCCGCCGTATCCAGCTTGTCGGCCGCGCCCCGTATCGAGCCGCAGGCCATGACCTCGTTGAAGTACTTCAGGCGGACCTGGCTGATTTCCTGCATATCCCGCGTTCCTGGGGCGCTAGGCCGCGCCAGTTGAAAGTGATTCGAGTGTTGCCCATAGGGCAACGATAATTTATCACCCTGGTCATTGTTCGGAACGCCGCAGTCTTCCAATATGGCGGCCCGGAAGCCATGAGGATTCCGGCCCAACCCCAGCCACCGCGGGCGCCAGACCCGCGCGAGGAGACATGCAATGCCCCATCCGACCACGCCGGGCGCGGACCCGCGCCTGGCCCCGCTCTATCGCAAGATCACGTGGCGCCTGCTGCCCTTCTTGCTGCTCTGTTACGTCTTTGCCTACCTGGACCGCATCAACATCGGCTTCGCCAAGCTGCAGATGCAGCAGGACATCGGCATCTCCGACGCCGTCTACGGCCTGGGCGCCGGCATCTTCTTCCTGGGCTACGTCATCTTCGAAGTGCCCAGCAACCTGTTGCTGACCCGTATCGGCGCGCGCCGCACCATCAGCCGCATCATGGTGCTGTGGGGCCTGACCTCCGCCTCGATGCTGTTCGTGCAGGGCGAATGGAGCTTCTACATCCTGCGCTTCATGCTGGGCGTGTTCGAAGCCGGCTTCGCGCCCGGCATGATCTTCTACCTGACCTACTGGTATTCGCAGTCGCGCATGGCCGGCGTCATGGCGGTGGTGATGCTGGCCGGCCCCATCGGCGGCATCGTCGGCGGTCCGGTATCCGCCTGGATCATGACCGCGTTCTCGGGCGCGCACGGCCTGGACGGCTGGCAATGGATGTTCCTGCTGGAAGGCCTGCCCTGCGTGCTGCTGGGCGTGATCGCCTACCGCTACCTGGACGACAAGCCCGCCGAGGCCAAGTGGCTCAGCGCCGATGAAAAGGCGCTGCTGGCCGCCGACCTGGAAACCCGAGGCGCGCAGCAGAAGCATGCCTTCAAGCAGGTGCTGCGCGATCCCGCCATCTACCGCATGGCGTTGACGTACTTCTGCCTGATTTGCGGCATCTATGCCGTCAGCTTCTGGCTGCCCACGCTGCTCAAGCTGGCCGGCGTGCAGGACACTATGGAAATCGGCCTGTATTCCGCCGTTCCGTACATCGCGGCGGCCGCCTTCATGCTGTGGTTCGCGCGCAGCTCGGACCGCATGCAGGAACGGCGCTGGCACACCCTGGTGCCCGCCCTGCTGGCCGGCGTGTCGCTCTGCATCGCCACCGCCGCGCCGACGCAATTCGCGCTATCCCTGACGGCCATCACGCTCGCCACGGGCTTCATGTGGGCCTCGTACACGGTATTCTGGGCGATTCCTTCGCAGTACCTCAAAGGAGAGGCAGCAGCCGGCGGCATCGCCCTCATCAACAGCATCGGCCTGCTCGGCGGCTTCCTCAGCCCGTCCATCATCGGCTGGTCCAAGGAAGCCACCGGCACGCTGGCTGGCGGCCTGTACGTGATTTCCGCCTTGCTGGTGGCAGGCGCCCTGCTCCTGCTGGTGAACCGTCCGCCCCGTTCCGCGCCCGCCCGCGCCTGAAGTCCAACTCACAGGAAACGATCATGCATATTCTGGTTGCTGGCTTCCAGCACGAAACCAACACCTTCGCGCCGTCGCTCGCCGCCTACGACAACTTCGTGCGCGGCGAAGGCTTCCCCGCCATGGTGCGCGGCAAGGACATGCTGGCGCTGCGCGAGGTCAACATCCCCGCCGGCGGCTTCATCAACGCGATGACCGCCCAGGGCCACACCATGGAAACCGTGATCTGGGCCGGCGCCAGCCCGTCCGCGCACGTGACGCGCGACGCCTACGAACGGATCGCCGGCGAAATCCTGGACGCCGCCCGCAAGGGCGCCTATGACGCCGTCTATCTGGACCTGCACGGCGCCATGGTGGCCGAGCACCTCGATGACGGCGAAGGCGAACTGCTGGCGCGCATGCGCCAGATCGTCGGCCCGACGGTTCCGGTAGTCGCCAGCCTGGACCTGCACGCCAACGTGACCGCGCAGATGCTGCATGAAGCCGACGGCCTGGCCGCGTTCCGCACCTACCCGCACGTGGACATGGCGGATACCGGCGTGCACGCGGCGCGCCTGCTGTTGGCCCGCATCGCCGCCGGCGGCAACTGGCACCGCAGCGAGCGCCGCCTGCCCTTCCTGATTCCCATCAACGGCATGTGCACGATGCTGCAGCCCTCGCAAGGCGTGTACGAACTGCTGGAACGCCTGGAGCGGACGCCCGGCGTGACCTCCATCTCGTTCGCGCCGGGTTTTCCGGCGGCCGACTTCCCCGAGTGCGGCCCGGTGGTCTGGGCCTACGGCACCGATGCGGCAGCCGTCGAAAGCGTGACCGAAACCCTGTACCAGCGCGTGCTGGAACTGGAGCCGCAATGGTCGCCCGACTTCCTCGAACCGTCCGAGGCCGTGCGCCGTGCGCAGGCCCTGGCGGCGGGCGCGTCGCGCCCGGTGGTCATCGCCGACACGCAGGACAATCCGGGCGCGGGCGGCGACGCCAACACCACCGGCATGCTGCGTGCGCTGGTTCAGGCCGACGCCCAGAATGCGGCGCTGGGGCTGTTCTACGACCCCGAGGCGGTGCGCCAGGCCACGGCGGCCGGCGTCGGCGGCAAGGTCCGGCTGAGCCTGGGCGGCCAATCCGGCGTGGCAGGCGATTCGGCTTTCGAAGGCGAATTCGTGGTCGAAACCCTGTCGCCCGGCAAGCTGCGCTTTGACGGACCGATGATGAACGGCATGGACGTGGACCTGGAAGCCGTGGCCGGCCTGCGGATCGGCGGCGTGCGGGTGGTGGTCAGCGCCACCAAGTCGCAGATGCTGGACCGCAACCTGTTCCGCGTCGGCGGCGTGCAGCCCGAGGAGATGGCGATACTGGTGGTGAAGAGTTCCGTGCACTTCCGTGCGGACTTCCAGCCCATCGCCCACGAAGTGCTGGTGGCCAAGGCGCCCGGCCCGATGCAGGCCGACCCGGCCGACCTGCCCTGGACCCGGCTGCAGCCCGGCATCCGCGTGCGTCCGCAAGGCAAGCCGTTCTCTGACTGAGCCCCCCCACCCCGCCGCCAGCCGGCGGGGTTTGCTTTCGCGCGACGCAGTGGCAGACTGGAGGCATGAAAAAGCTCCACACGCTCGCCTATCCGCGCCTCAGCGCGCCGGACTTCGCGTTCATCGAGGAGTGCCGACGCCAGCATGACGGCCAGCATCCGCTGGTGCAAGCGCACTTCACCATGGCATTCGGCTGCGCGGGCATCGACGAACAGGCCTACCAGCAGCACCTCGAAGAAGTCGCCGGCCTGCTCGGCCCGATAGACTTCGTATGCCGCTACGCCATGCTGGGCGCCGACTCCGCGCACGCTTATGCGTACCTGGTTCCCGATGAAGGCCACAGCCAGCTGTCGCGCCTGCATGACGCCCTGTACCGCCAGGTGCTGGCGCCGACCTTGCGCCTGGACATTCCTTATGTGCCGCACATCACCATGGGGTCGTCCACCAATCGCGCACTGATGAAATCGCTGTGCGACGAACTCAACCGCAACGGACTCGAAATCCGCGGCACGGTCGACAGGTTGACGATGGCCGTCCTGGAAAATGGCGTGCTGACCGATCTGACTTCGGCCCGGCTTTCCGGCTGAGGGGCCAGGCGCGGCCTGCCCCGCCCCCGCTCACTACTTCAGCTTGCCCTGCGGACTGACGAAGTCTTCCAGCGTCAGGCCCTTTTCCTTCAGGATGGCTTCCAGCAGCGGCTGCAGCCTGCCCAGGCTTTCCTGCACGGTTTCGCGCACGGTATCGACCACCACCTGGGTGCTGCGTTCGATTTCGATATTGACGAAATCGCCCACCTGCTTGTCCTCGAACACCGTCATGCGGCGGGTTTCCGGAATCAGCCAGACCTCGAACCAGCCCTCGGCGCGATTGACTTCCGATACGGTCAGGCTGGCGCCGTTGATGGCGATATAGCCCTTGGCGAAGACATACTTGCGGAAAGCCTCGGGGATGCTGAAGCGCATCAGACGGTTGGTGTCGGATGACTTCACCATCACCACTTCAGAGGTGAAGTCCACGTGCCCGGACAAGGGATGGCCGCCGATCTCGGCGCCATCCTTGGCGGCCCGCTCGACGTTGGCGCGGTCGCCCTCCTGGTAGCTGCCCAGGGTGGTGATGGCCAGGCTTTGCAGCATGACGTCGAAAGTCGCCTGGTTCTCGGACAGGATTTCCGTGACGGTCAGGCAGACGCCATCGGTGGACACGCTGGCGCCGATGGCCAGGTCCACGCAAAAACCAGGGGGGAAATCCAGCGTGAAAGTGCGCAGGCCTTCGCGATCCGCGATCTTGGCGATCTTCGCGGTGCCTTGAACAATACCGGTGAACATACGGATCCTGAATGCGGGGCCGGGCCCCTGAAGCAAAACATCAACGTTAACCGATATTTTGCCAGGGGCCGGACTGCCCGCAAGCCAGGATCAGTGGCGGATGGCGATCGTCTTCAGGGTGGTGAAGCCGTACAGCGCTTCAAAGCCCTTCTCGCGGCCGTAGCCCGATTGGCGCGAACCGCCGAACGGCAGCTCCACGCCGCCGCCGGCGCCGTAATTGTTGATGAACACCTGACCGGCGCGCAGCTTGCGCGCCAGGCGCAGCTGGCGGCCGCCGTCGCGGGTCCAGACGCCGGCCACCAGGCCGTACAACGTGCCATTGGCGATTTCCAGCGCCTCTTCCTCGGTGTCGAACACCATGGCGGCCAGCACCGGACCGAAGACTTCTTCCTGCGCCAGGCGGCTGTTGGGCGGCACGTCGCGGAACAGTACGGGCGGCTGGTAGAAACCGGCCTCGGGCGTGCCTTCCTTCAACTTGCCGCGGGCGGCGACCTTCATGCCTTCGGCCTCGGCTTCAGCCAGGAAGCCGCGCACGCGGTCCTGCTGGCGCGCGTTGATCAGCGGACCCACGTCCAGGTCGGCCGCGGCTGGACCGGTGACGGTGGCCGAAAACGCGTCGGACAGGCGTTTGAGCACCGTTTCGTACACGCCGCGCTGGATCAGCACGCGGCTGCCGGCCGAGCAGGTCTGGCCCGCGTTCTGGATGATGGCCGCCAGCAGCACCGGCATGGCGGCGTCCAGGTCGGCGTCGTCGAACACGATCTGGGGCGACTTGCCGCCCAGTTCCAGCGTGACCGGCACATGGTTCTCGGCGGCGGCATGCGCCACCATCTTGCCCGTCTGCGGCGAACCGGTGAAAGAGATATGGTCGATGCCCGGGTGGGCGGACAGCGCCGCGCCGGCTTCATGGCCATAACCCGTGCAGATGTTCAGCGCGCCGGCCGGCAGGCCGACTTCGGCGGCGATCTCCGCCAGCTTCAGGAGCGACAGGCAGGCGTCTTCCGCCGGCTTGACCACGCAGGCGTTGCCGGCGGCCAGAGCCGCGCCCACGCTGCGGCCGAAGATCTGCAGCGGGTAGTTCCAGGGCACGATGTGGCCGGTGACGCCGTGCGCTTCGCGCACCGTCAGCACGGTGAAGCCCGGGGTGTAGGGAATGGTCTCGCCATGCAGCTTGTCGACCGCGCCGGCATAGAACTCGAAGTAGCGCGCCACGGCGGCGGCATCGGCGCGCGCCTGCTTGATGGGCTTGCCGGTGTCGGCCGATTCCAACTGTGCCAGTTCTTCCTGGCGGTCCAGCAGCGCGAAGGCGATGCGCATCAGCAGGCGGCTGCGCGCGGCGGGCGCCATCTGGCCCCACTCCCCTTCGAAAGCCTCGCGCGCCGCGGTCACCGCGCGATCCACGTCCGCGGCGCCCGAGCGCGCGATCGCCTCGAAGGGCTTGCCATCGGACGGGTTCAGGACGGGAATGGTTTCACCGGTGGCGGCTGCCACCCATTGGTTGGCGATAAAGTTCTTCTGAGTCACGATGTGCGGAGTAAAGTAGCGGCCGGACGGCCGGTTGCGGGGATATGGCGTCGCGCGCGGATTGCGTTTTGGTTTCGGGTCAAGGTACGGGAGCGGCCCGCAACTTGTCAATTGAATTGACAGCTTTTGTCCCAAGAGTCAGGATATTTCCTGGTCACCTCGGGTAATCCCTAATAATTCAGCGGCTTAACGCCACCCCGGATTTGTCATGGTGACTGACAAGCCCGGCAATGCATGTAGGAATGACGATGAGCAATGTGCGGGATCCACAGCTGGAATCGCTGCTGCAAGCCGTGGACCGCCCCCGGCCGGAATTGGACGTGCTGGCGGAAGTGGCCTCGGGCCTGGGCTACGTGCGCGCCGAGCGCTTTGCGGAGCGCGTCTACGAAAGCCTGTTCTATGCCATTGCCACCGGCAAGATCGCGCCCGGCAACAAGCTGCCAACGGAACTGGAGCTGGCCGCACTGTTCGAGGTATCGCGGCCAGTGGTCAGGCAGGCGCTGGATCGGCTGCGCGAAGACCAGCTGGTGGACTCCATCCGCGGCTCGGGCACCTACGTGCGCGCAAAGCCCGACCTGATGGGCGGCATGCCCGCGGTGGACCCGGCGCGCCGCGTTGGCCACATCCTGGAAGGCCTGGAACTGCGCATGGTGATCGAGCCCGAATGCGCCTACCTGGCCGCCTTGCGCCGCACCGACGAAGACCTGCGCGAAATGGACCGCATGCTGACCGGCTACGAAGAAGCCGACGCTTCCGGCGCCATCGCCCACCATCACGATTACGGATTCCACCGCGCCATCGCCGCGGCCACCAGCAACCAGCGCTTCGTGCAGGTGCTGAAGTCCCTGGAGTACGACGTCAGCCACGCCGTGAACGTCATGCGCCACCTGGTCCACAGCGAACCCTGGAAGCGCACCCGCGCCGCCATCGAGGAACACCGCCACATTTACCGGCTGATCCAGGAACAGGACGCCGAAGGCGCACGCAACGTCATGCGCGCCCATATTGAAAAAGCCCGCAGCCGCATGCTGAACAGCGGCTCGGAACACTGAGCAGGAAGCCTTAACGACATGTCATCGCAGCAACGCCCCTCCCTGGACCTGAACCAGCAACTCGTCGTCGTCACCGGCGCCAGCCGCGGCCTGGGCGCCGCCATCGCCCGCGCCTTCCTGCGCGAAGGCGCCAAGGTCGTCGTCAACTATCTGAACAGCGCCGAACGCGCGCAGGCGCTGGCCGCCAGCGCGCCGGACCGCGCCATCGCGCTGCAGGCCGACGTGCGCGACCCGGCCGCCGTCGCCGCCATGTTCGCGCAGGCCGCCAAGCATTTCGGCCAGCCCGTTGCCACGGTCGTCAACAACGCCCTGCCGGCCTTCCAGTTCAACGGCGACGCCCGTCCGCATGCCGGCGCGCTGGACTGGACGCAGATGAACGCGCAGCTGGAAGGCAGCGTGCGCGCCGCGCTCAACACCACGCAGGCAGCCCTGCCCGGCATGCGGACAGCTGGCGGCGGACGCATCATCAACGTCGGCACCAACCTGGTCCAGAACCCGGTGGTGCCATACCACGACTACACCGCGGCCAAGGCCGCGCTGCTGGCTTTCACCCGCACCTTGTCGCATGAATTGGGGGCCGATGGCATTACCGTCAATATGGTTTCGGGCGGCTTGCTGCGCACCACCGACGCCTCGGCGGCCACGCCGGACGCGGTCTTCGACATGATTGCCGCGGGCACGCCGCTGCGCGAAGTCACCACGCCCGAGCAATTCGCCGACGCCGTGCTGTTCTTCGCCAGCCCCTGGTCGCGCGCGGTGACCGGACAGAACCTGATCGTCGACGGCGGGCTGGTAAAAGGCTGATGCAAGACGCGACGGCCTGACGCGCCATGGGCCGGCAAACCCTAGGCCTGCAGCCGTCGCGCGCTGATTTCCACTGCGGCGTACTTGATGCCCTTGAGCGCGGCATCCTCGCTCACGAAGGCGGAATCGCCCACGCCTATCCGCGTCCATTCGCGGCCTGGCGCGGTGCGTACCCAGGCTTCGTAGCCTTGCTGCGCCGCCAGCGGCCTGAGTTCATATTCGAGCTGATGCCCGTTGAGCCTGATCACTCCGGTTTTCATTGTTTTCTCTCCGCGCCCGAGCGCTTTCCCGCGAGGCCGCAGGCGCGCATCAGGATGAGCCCAGGCCCCGCCGCGGGCGCTCCCCGGCAGTCCTGGGCCCGCACCACTTCGGACACGCGCTGCCCGTCCGCCATCCATTGGCGGGCAACGCTGACGATATCGGTGAACTCGGGCTGCGGCCCGTCCAGCAGCCAGCCGACGATGGGGATGCCGGGAACTCCGGCCACGCCAGGAGGAACCTGATCCAAATCAAGGGGCTTCATACTCCTCTCCGTTCAGGAAACTGTAGGGAGCGTAGACGCCGCGTCAATTCTCAGGCATTAGAAAACCGCAAAAAATAGAACATTTTGTGTACTTCCCCGCCCGCGGCCTGGAGCGAGCCATCCCAGGCTGCGCCATCCACTCAGGGTGGAAATAAAAATTCACACATAAACTATCTGGGCAACGCCGGCGAACGACAGCCTCTCATTGCACGGCAACCAGCTCGGCGGGCGCCAACTTCGCCAGATCCCCTCCAACCGATGTCTCGATCGCCGTGATCTGACCGTTCTCCATCCGTATCAGGCGGTCGGCCAGATGGAAATAGCGCTCGTCGTGGCTTGCCATGCCATGGCCGGCCTTGCATCGCCGCAGATTGTTCGTCCATCCACCTGCGCGGCGACAGCGGCCGCATGTCGGTCCAAGTCTTCTCGACATAATCGAGAACGGTTTTCTTGTCTCCCTTGACGCCGTCGACAGCGCGCCAGCCGCCGGTCAAGCAGCGCGCGAACATGTGCAAGCGCATCCTTGCGGATGCGGCGCTGATCGAGCGTGCAGGGGGAAGGAGATGCAAACCGCGCACAGCGGCATGGCGTCGATGGCTGCAAACGTGGCGAGAACAAGCCTGAAAACTAGGCCTTGCCGCCGCGCTCCTCGGCGCCGGGGATATTGATATCGTTCGCGGGAGGAACCAAGCCCACCATCAACCACAGGCGGCCGGCCTTGTCGTAGGCCTGACGATGGGCCGCATCGACGGCAAGCCATTGCACCAACTCGGCTTCAGCGTTTGCGTCGAAGCTATCGTGCTCGTGCTGGCGCAGCACCCAGGACCAGGCAGCATCCCAGACCGGGTCTTGCTTCGAATCGATGTCATCGCCCATTGGCTACCGTCGGGCCTGAATGGCTAGTCGGCGCTATGGTATAGGAAAAGGCTATCCACGATAACTTCTTTGGGCGGCGGCATACCGTCCGAACCGCATGCTTGCGCCAACCAAGCCCAAGGCGCAACTGCGCAGCCCGATGCCTGCGGACTCAGACCTCCAACAAATCGCGGCAGCTGGCGACGGCCTCAGTGGCATCCCGGAGCATAAAGTTCACAAGCGTGGCCGAGCAGCCCATTTGCCGCGCCACCTCACGTTGCGTCAAACCGCCGAGCCTATAGAGTTCGAAGGCGCGCCGCGTCCTGGGCGGCAAGGTGCCGAGGATCTGGTCGATGGCATCGATCACCTGCCGCTCCTGGAAGCGACGCTCCGGCACGCAGCCGCCAGCGACCTGCGGCAATTCCCCATCGTCCGTATAGATGCGATACGTGGATTCGACGGCCTGACGGCGGCAATGGTCCAACGCCAGATTACGGACCACCTGGCAGCAGTAACCAAAAGGTTCGCTGACGTCGCGCGCGCATGACCCTTCAATGAGCTTCAGGTAGGCGTCTTGCGTCACTTCATCCGCGATCTCCGGCGTGCCGACGATTCTTTGCGCGATGCGACGCAGCTGCGCCCGATGTGCAATGAAAACGTCTCCAAGCCCCGCTCCCTGCGAACCCATGGACATCGAAGTGCCTCCGCGCACAGATCTATGGTGACTTGAAATAACTCAATCTATTGAGAAAAATTATTATTAATGGAAGATCGAATATCTAACGCCGCGCCCCCTTTGTTCGCCCAACCCGGCTCTTTTTATAGGGCCTCAAGCTAGCTACTGCATGGCGCCCTGCAAGCCTGAGAGTCAGCTTCAGCGCGGACAGGCCGCCGGCCCGGGCGGCGCAGCCACGGTATCATCTGCGTCTGTCCCCGGCGACCGCCGACCACGCCCCGGATGCATGGCCAGAAGATCAACTGGAACCGGGATCGTGGCGGGCGACGCCGCCGCAAGCCGCATGAATGAACGGTCTACGAAAATCATGAAATTAGCCACCTGCAAGCCCCATGCAGGTGCACCTTTGTTTCCTGCCATGCACCCACCTCCCCGCCAGCCCGCATAAACGCGGGCTGTTTTGTTTCCGGGTGTTCCGTGTAGTACTTTGCTGGCGACAGTTCAATGAGTAGCTAGATGAGTAGCCAGGACCGCTAGCTACTCATTTCACAGGGAGAACACGGTGGCAAAGCGGGGGAAGAATCTGCTGGACGATATCCAGCTGCGGCGCTGGGTTAGCGCTGGCGAGAAGCTGGCGCGCAGCGACGGCGACGGCCTCACATTCACTCTGTCGGCGGCCGGCACCGCTGCCTGGGTACTGCGGTATCGCCAGGGCGGCCCGCAGAAGGAAGTCACCATAGGAAACTACCCGGATATTTCCCTGGCGGCAGCGCGCAAGGCCGCCAGGGATTTTCGGGCCGCCATCGATCGCGGCGCTGACCCCGCGCTGGAGAAGCAGCGGGGCAAGGCGCGGGCGACGAAGGTGTCCAACGTCCGCACACTAGTCGACGACTTCCGCAGCAAGAAGCTGGCCGGCCTGGCCGCCGACACTATCACCTACCGAAACTGGGATCTGGACAAGGTCATCATCCCAAAGCTGGGCCCCATTCCTGTCGACCAAGTGCAACCCTCCGACGTTGTTTATATGCTGACTTCGGCCAAACGCACGTGGACGATCAGCAAGCGGATCCTCACGACGGCCAAGCAACTTTTCGCCCACGCTTGTGGCCTACGCCTCATCGACACAAACCCCGCCGCAGGCGTGGACCTGGTGTCCCTCATGGGCCCACGCCCGCCAGTGAAACGCCGGGTGATGCTGACTGAGGCCGATCTACGTGGCCTGCTGACCAGCATCGAGGATATCGGCACCGAGAACGCACTGGCGCTGCGCATCCTGCTGGCCACCTGCGTGCGGTCGGTGGAACTGGCCAAGGCGCGATGGGAATATGTCGACCTCGAGCGCGGCACGTGGTGGGTGCCAGAGGAAAACGTCAAGGTCCGCCGCGGCTTCACCGTGCCGCTCACGCCGACCGTGGCCGGTTGGTTCCGGCAGTTGCAGGCCCTGGCCGGCACGTCGGAATGGGTTCTGCCCGCGCGCCACGAGCGGCGCCGGCGCAACCAGGGCGGCGACACGCACGTCGGAAGCACCACCCTATGGGCAGCATTGCGGCGCGCCTTCGACCGCGGCGACCTGGATATCCGCCGATTCACCCCGCACGACACCCGCAGCACGGCCAAGGGCCATATGCGCAACCTGGGCGTCACCAATGAGATCTCCGAGCTTGCCCTGAACCACAAGCTAAAGGGCATGGAGGCCATTTACGACGTGCGCGACGACATCCCGGAGCGCCGGGCCGCGCTCGAGCTCTGGGCAGCCTACCTGGAAAGCTGCGCCGCCGGCACCGAGTGGAACGTCACCCCGCTGCGCGCCGCGTCCTGATCCTATACTGGCCCTTCCGATGGGAGGGACCATGTGCAGCCACTATCAGACCCTGAAGGATGCCGAACTGTACGACTGATACACTCCTGGCGCCCATGTGCGTCCTTGGCCGGCGGCATATGGGCACTCGCCCCAACTCCCTCACGAGTTGGGGCGTTTTCGTTTTGGCTGGCGCCAGGCTGCGGGATGATGAGGCGGGGCAGTGGGTGCGGTCGTGAAGGCTAATAGCCGCACGCCTGGTTAGAGGCGCGAGGCCTAGCTCCTGTCAAACCTCTGTCAAAGCCAATTCCAGGGTGTTCCCGCGCTTCGGCATTGCTGCATCCACCATTTTTACGAAGCGCGCCCAGCCATAACCATTTTGAAGCGCCACACGCTGGAACATCACGAGCGTGTGCATGTGCTGAGCGAGCATAGGGTCGCCAATATCTTGAGTTAAGTGCTGGTGCAACTTAGCGACACGATTTCCCTTTTCATCTTTAGGCAACCGTCTTTCAAGTTCGGGTAGCAACCCAGGCGCTAGCCTTTCGAAAACCAAGTCGCGGGTATAGGTTCCCACAACACTGTAGCGATTTTTGCTCATGCCGGGCCATGGCCATCCACGAAGCTTGTAGATATTCTCGTAGAACTCGTCGGGGAATTTTTTAACCCAGGCGGCCAATTCTTTGCTGATCACCTTTTCAAGGTAGGCCTGAAGCGCGTCTTGAGGCCTAACTTCTTGATACCCAGTTGCCTCGTCGACCAGCGCGATGATCCCAATCGTCGCAAATCCGTGTTGAAGAATAGCAGCACGCTCGGCCACCCTTTTTAGCCGTTTGTCGAGCGCACCGGACTGATCAGCCGCGATAATCGCTGCACAAATGTCGGGAAGAATTGTGGCGTCGTAACCATCGGCTGGGTTCCCTCCATGCGGCGGAACGAAGCGAATTGGGGAATTTGCGCGCGCGATCAAGTCATTGATTAATATACCTTTTTTCTCCAGCCTAGCCAGAAATTCGGCGATTCTGCGCGCGCCAGTATGTCCACCTCCTTGCGAGAGACCTATCCCCTGCTGGAGACCACGTTGAGCCAGCACACGCCGGCCATCCTCAAGCACGTAGCAAGTGATTTCGATGTCGCCGATCACCAGAGGCTTATCTGCGGCTCCATGCGTGGCCCTTGGCAACTTCTTGATCTCCGCCCCAAGCCGGCCAATCTCACTAAGCCGCTCGGGGGAAGCATTAATCGCCCGCTGGACCCCGCCTTTGGCTCTGCCCGTCACCTTGGTATCAGTCGAACTCATGTAGGTTCCTTTTAAAAAGTACCTACATTCTCACTATGCAGCCCAAGCAATGCAAGTATTTTTTAAAAAATACCTACTTATATTGCCGAGACGGATATCACTTGGCGCCTTTTGTACCGGCACGCGACGCCTCAGGGCAGCCACCTCCGGGTGGCTTTTTTGGGCCTGGACTCGACCGCGGCATAGCGACATTCGACCTAAGCCAGGATCGACACACTATTGCAATCCGATCCCGGCCGGCTCGATACTATTCGCCCGATCAGCCACTTTTGGGGGGTGCACAAGTGCACGACGACATCCGAAAGCAAGGCGCGCAGGCCGCGCGTGAAGGAGCGACGCTATTAGATTGCCCATTTCTGAAACCAGAGGCAATGCCGGGGCAGACGGGAGAGTCCCCGGTGAGCTGGAGAGAGAGATTTGAAGCGTGGCAAAGTGGCTGGATCGCTGAAACGAGATCTCGACGCTGGGCACGCGACATGGGAAAGCCCGATAGCTGACCCAATTATCGACGGAATATACTGGATACTCAACCAGTGTTTTCCGCCATGCCGTTCAAAGACCCGCTCACCTTCGCCGACCTCCGGGCCATCCGGGAGCGTCAGCCCTGGAACCCTGATGTGCTCTCCCTGCTTTGGGAGGTGAAGCGCCTGCGCGCGGCCCTGCTGCGCATGCATCAGGTGTCCTTTGAGCTGAAGCGGCCTGCCGGCCTGACGGGCGACATCTACGACGATCTGCTGGCCGGCCTGGCCAAAGAGCCCTGTGTGCTGGAGAGGGACCAGATGACGGCCCACCTGCTGGAATCGCCGCACAAACTGCGCAAGGGGATGTCGCCGCGCTAGCGCCCTTGGTACGGACATACTATTGCGTTCGCCTCTCCACTCGTTTCATACTTGGCCCTCGATCATCTACTTTTGGAGGGTTGCGCAATGTATGACGACATCCGAAAGCAGGGAGCAGCGGCCGCCCGCCAAGGATCGCCTCTTTGGGACTGCCCCTACCTCAAGGCCCAGGCAATGCCCGGGCACACGGGAGAATCACCCAGAGTTTGGCAGGCCAAGGTCGATGCGTGGGAAGCAGGATGGGCGAAGGAAAAGGAAGTGACAAGACCGCCGCCGAGCCCCGCTCAATTGGCAGGCCTACATACGGTGTAAGTCTCAAGCACGCGTCCCTTTATGGGGCGCGTACCTGAATCGCCGCGAGGTTCACTCCGCGGCAGAATGTCGCCTAAACATGCGGCGATAGTCTTCAGCACGCGCGAGAGTCCGATAGAACTGGCCGCCCACGCCGACCAGTTCGTGAATCTCCTCCACGGTCAACCGCGCTTCTATCCGCTCCAACACTGCAGCGTAGGCGTAGAGCACCTCCGCCCAGTCTCCGAATCCCAAATTCTCAGGGCCGGCGGTCACGATCATCTTAGAAACAAACTCGTCCGTATTCACATCGATCCCCAAGAGTTCTTGCTGAGCGCAGCAAGATTCATACCCAGGGTAGCACTGGAAATACAACCGAGCTAAGGGTCCGGGTCGCCGTCCGCTACGTCTGGCATGGCCCAAGACTTGGAATCACCGCGCAAGCTCCGTAAGGGGATGGAGCCCCGCTAGGACTTGGCCCAGGCATTCACCGCAGCCCGGTGCCGGGCAGCGCATTCCCCATACTGCAACGCCAGGGCCATGTAGCTGCGGGCGAAGTCATCCCAGCTATCACTGATCACCTCGGGAACCGGCGGGCACGGCTGGGCCAGATTGGCTGGCAGAATTGGCCATGTGGCCGGCTTCGTTGATGCGCTGCAACCGCTCAGAATCAATGCGGCAGCCAGCAGGCAGAGGGCTCTGAACTTCGACACGTGTATACCTCTCAATGATCTTGGGGCTGGCGGCACGCAGCGCCGCCAGCGCGCTTTCCAGGGTTTCCGAAATGCCGCTGATTCTGGCTGTCTGGGCCTTGAACTCCACGAGCTCAGCCAGCATGTGATCCACCTTCGCCTGGTCAATACCGGCCCGGTACTGGACGGCGCCGTACCAGCGCACGCCCAGCACTGCGGCAGCCAGCACCGCGGCGCCGACCAGGTACGGCAATGCGGCGCGCAGCAGCGGGTTCATGCCTGCCCCTTCCATTCGCGCGGAATCTGGAAATGCGGGCCGTCCTTGAACGTCTTCCAATCCCCGCCCCACTCCACCGGCACGCCCAATTCCGCGGCGCAGCCTTTCATTACATCCGCCAGGTCCTTGAACTTCGCCCAGTCGTTCCATGGGATCGCGCCTCCCACCAGCGGCGCCAGATCAACGGCGTGGCCCAGGCCGTCGGCCTGCGGTAAGTGATAGCTGGCCATCGTCTGGCTGGCGCCCCGCGCGACATACTCGCGCTGCTGCGCAACCGTGCGCACGCCCTCAACCACAGAGAAGTCCACCGCCGTCCGCTGGATCGCCAGTTTCACGACGGCGACCAGGTCAGGATGCACGCCAACCAGACGCGTCAGGCTGCGCTGCGACAGCTGAAATTGGCTCATTTCGAATCACCCCCCAGCTTGAACGAGATGAGCCGGCGTGCCGCCAGCTCCAGGATCTGCTCACCCAGAATTCCCAAACCGGCGCCCGCGCCTATCACGACGACCTGGGGCGCGTCTGGGAACGGGATGTAGATCAGCGCCGCCACGGTACCCAGCGCGCTGCCCAATATCGTCCGGCCCAGGACAACCCTCCACGAGAGCTTGTCCTGACTGGTAAGTGCACGTCCTACTGCGATCAGCGCGCCCATGCCGGCCAACCAGGCAAGCGTCTTTTCAAAATCGTTCATTGCGTTCCCTATAGACGAAAAAAAGCCCGCCAATGCGGGTCCGCTAAAACTGCCCTACTGTCCTCAGGGCTATAACCAGCCCGTCACATCGAGATAGGCCATGTCATTGGTTGATGATTTGGTGTAGAAGGCGTTCACCGTCAACGGCGCCCAGCCATAGAAGAAACCCAGGTTCTGACCGAACTTGGAAAAGACCCCTGTGTTTCGAGCAGCAAAATGCTCCCCCAGAAGGGTGGAGGTCATGCCGGCAGGACCGCGTGTACAGTTGTAGCCTTGACGGTAGAACGATGGGCAGTACGCCCACTTTGCATACGGTAGCCCGCCATACTCAACCCCGTCGTATGCTCCCCGGCCGCTCCCGTCAGGATTCCAGTAGCGACCCATTTGCATGGTCCGATAGACGTTCATCGGCTTCGCAGTACTCATGAAAATATGACGCCCGTCTTCGGCCCAGATATCGATCGGGCCACCCGCCACCCAGGGCCTGTCGAAGATGTAGTATTCGACCGCCGCGCCATCGAAGGTGACCGTGTAGGTCCCGTTGCCATTCGGTATCAAAGCCCGCATGCTTGAAAACTGCTGCGTCGGCCGGAAGAACACCACCGGCTCTAGCGCCGCGAAAGTGAACGAATTTCCAACGCCCTGATAGCGCAAGAACATATTGACGTTCTTGCTATCGACGATCAGATTTCCGGCTTCGTCGTATAGCAAAAGTGCAGCATCCGCCATATCACAACATCCCGTAGTAGACGCGCACCCTAACAACATCGTTGTTAGGGTTGCCAACAATTTCCCAACTTATGGTGCCGCCATTGCGTGTAATGGCCGGCCACTCAGTCCCGCCGAACCTCGGGCTGCAAACAAACCACGAATTCTGCTGAGCGAGCACATCCACGAAGCGCGAACCGTTGCCAGCTGTCGTATCGAAATACCCGAACTGGCGCGCGACCCGAGTGCCGAACTTAAACAGCGGGACGCCGTTCTGATCCCAAATTTCAAGCGGTACGAGTGCCATCTACGCAGCCCCGCCAAGACGCAAGCCAAGCTGCCCGTTCGGGTAGTAGTAGCGCACACCCTTATTGTTCACTTCAGTCCGCGATCCGTCCGAGTCTTGGCCATTGAAGGACATCAGGCCTGAGCGCATATTCAGCGTAAATATGGGTTGCCCAAGGCTGTTCACTGCGTCAGATTGAAGTAGATCGGCCAACTGCGCGGACCCGATGAATGCCCTGCCGATAAAGGCTTGGTTCATGAACACCTGGCCGCCCTGGATAACGAAGGGCGACGTAACGCTGCTGCCGTTCGGATGCAGAACCGCGAAGCGATCCGCCATCACCAGCACCTGCGACTCGACGATGCCGCCTGTGTTCGACACGCCCACCCCGATGCCGGCCATGTAGCTGCGACCTCCCGCAGTGGTCTGCGCCTTAATCGTCCACATCGCCGACAGATCGCCATTGGTCTTGGCGATGGCCTGGCTCGTCTCTTGAACTCCGGCGAACGCCTGATCTGCCTTTTGTGACGCTGCCCCGGCCGTCGCTTGCACGTCCGTGACGCGTCGGCTCATCGCTTCATTCTCATTCGCGCGGGTAAGCGACTCCTGCTGAATTAGGCCGGTGTTCTCGTTGACCTTCGCGCTGACGGTACTGATCGTCTGAGCCATCGCCTCATTCTGGCTCTGCCGAGTCGCCTCCTCCTGAGCTATCCGAGTTTCAAGCACCGGGATCCGCTCAATCGGCTCGAGGACGTCTCGCGCCAGTTGGGTCTGGGTGATCTTGTCGGTGAGGTACTCGAGAATTTCGCCGGCGTCGGAGCTTGCCTGACCAAGCACGCCATTCCCCGCCGGATAGCGCGGCCCTGCTACGCCGTTCCTGTCTCGCAGGATCGCCCAGAAGTGCAGCCGCGCGCCGGCGGACAAGCCCATCAGCGTCGTGCTGTCTTGGGGGAACGCGTAGTCTCCCAACTTCTGCGCGGACTCGAATGCAGGCGAGGCGCTGTACCAGATCTCGGTCCGTTCCAGAATGGACGGGCCCGCAGGCAGCCCCCACTTCAATCGAATAGCGAAGACCAAAGCGGTCGGCACCAGGCTAGTGACGGCCGGAGGCGGAGCCAGAATGCCGTCCAACTGCGTAAGCGTCGACGTGGCCCACACAGAGGCGATATCCAAGGCATTCAGCGCACGCACCCGGCACAGGAATGCCCCCGCGTAGACGTTCGGCACCTCAACGCTCGCCGACCCCGTGCGCGGCATATTCACCCATTCCGAGTTATCCCGGCGCCACTGCACCTCATAGGCCACAGCACTCTCCGCGCGCTTCCAAGAAAACACGGCGGTATGGCTGGCGAAGCCCTGGCTGATCACGGGATAGGACGTGATAGTCACCTCGGAGGGAGGCGGCTGCACGCCAGGCGGGATAACCGTGATCGGCACCGGTTCCAGCCGCGTGCCGAAATCCACGTTGTCGAACTTTCCCGGTTCATGCTGAACAGCGGCGATCTCGGCGACAAGCCCTTCCTTGCGCTTCACCTTCAATACTCGAAAGCGTTGTGCAGATAGCGTCTCGGATTCCAGTGTCCACACGCATTCGGGTTCAGGAACCTCCGAATAAGGCGCCGTAACGGTCAAAATGAGGACTGTTCCCGGAAGACCCACCATATCCGCAGTCAGCTCGGTGGAATCGACTGTGAAGGTCGTCATGTCCGCAGTCAGTCCCTGACCCACTGCGGTGCTGATGATTCGCGTCTCGGACACACCGCTGGGCAAGTTGACCGTCAGGCGATCGCCTGGCCGGACACCCAGCGCGGCGTCAACAGTAATCACCGTTCCGGTCGCCGCATGAATCCGCCCTCCGATTCGACGCCCCGCTAGGTGCTGGTCTGCCACGCGGATGATGCTGCCCGGGTGAACACGGCAAGAATCCAACCCTACCGAGAACGAAACGGACCGCGTTTCCATGCGGGAGGTCAGCAAAAGCCACTTTCCTACGCGGTTCGCTTGCCCTCGCGATGTGCACCCGAATGCGCTGACTTCGATCTGCCGGAGGCCGTACCGCACCAGGCCGCTGCGGTCTTCCACATATTCAACCTTCTGCCGCCCCATGTCAGAAAGATCGTTCCATGACACCAACGCCACGGTGTAGCGGGTGTTAAGAGCCGATCCGGCGTAATGGAAGCGCCCATCAATGACGTTTGCGGACGTGAATGTATAGATCGGGTCGCCAGGCATGTCCGCCACGGCAAAGACAGAACCGCTAGCCCAGTACGACATGCCGCGAAACACCGACGCCAGATCCTGAAGTACACGATAGGCATCAGCGGCCGTTTGCAGATAGACGTTGCAGGTGAAACGCGGCTCCTGCCCGCCGAATCCGTCAGGCACCAGTTCATCGCAATAGCGGGCAATCTGGTACAGCCCCCACTTATCCAACCATCCGGCCGGGATGCGCTCGCCCAAGCCATACCGGTCGTTGCTCACCAGATCGACGAAGATCCAGGCTGGGTTATCCGTCCATGCGAGTTTGAATGTGCCGTCCCATGTCCCCGCATAGGAGCGCGACTCAGGGTCATAATTTGACGGGACGCGAATGATGCGCCCTTTCAAGTCATACGCCCGAACGGGGATATTCTGAAACTGGGATGCATCGACCTTGATCCCGAACACGGCCGACATCGGGTAGCGCAGCTTCGCATCGATCACTTCGGTATAGGCGTCTACAAAGGTCCGATCAGAAACGGTGCTACTGCCTGCGTTGGCAGTAGTCCGAACCACGCGAACCGACCAGCCAGAACGAGCCGCAGGCAAATCTATTCGGTGCGATCGTGCGTAGCGCTGGGTGGTCTTGCCATCAAAGGCCGACGTAAGCGTTGTCTGATACGCGCCTCCGTCTGTACTGACTTCGATTCGATACTCGACGCGATAGCCCGTAATGTCGCCATTGCTCGTGTTCGCTTGGGACAGACCGTTGACTGCGAGCGTTATTCGAATTGCGGACAGCTGCGTGTCAGAGAACGAACGAACCCATGGCAACGCCGCGGTCAGTTCGACGTTGGCCGCGGTGGTCACCTCGGACGCAGGGAATCCCGGCAATGGATCCTGCGTCTGTGTGCCGGTGCGAAAGTCGATAGCGACATTCTGAAAATTCAACGAGCCGTCTTCATTCGCTACTGGCGTACCGTCCAAGTACACATCACGCAACGCGCCGCCCAAACCATGGGTTGGCCCAAAAATCTCCCCTTCCGACACCAAGTCGATAATGCGGGCGTAGGCGGTGCTATGGAGACTGTCGGGCGCCTCCCTCGGAGAGCGGCCGCCGCCGCCACTCTTCCCGCCCCCGTGGCCGACCACGGGCCTACCCCTCCGACGCGAGCCGCCAGAAACGAAAAAGGCGCCCGAAGGCGCCTCGCTGGCTCGATTGAATTGCATCGTCATACTTGATCCTCTGCGTAGATCCCCGCCGAGATCACCGCGCTGCCCACGATCATTCGGCCATACAAGAGCGGCGCAGGATTGCCCTGCGCTGAAGTGTTGACCGCGCCATTGAAGTTGTAGGAAGCGCCATGCTCGGGGCTATCCCGCGCACTGAGCCCGCGCTGCTGCGGCGAGAGCATCTGAATGACGCCACCAAGCGCCATCGCCGCTCCCAATTGCATAAACGGCGTGCCGGCCCCGGGAGCGAAGACGTTCACTGCCGCCCCCGCCACAATCAGGACAGCACCGAGAATGGTCTGGAAAAGTCCGCCGCGCTTAGCGCCAGCTAAGACAGGTGCGATGCGGATCGAATCGGAACCCACTGGATGCCCAATGTCGTCCTCGCCGATATTGCGCTTGCCGAGGAAACAGGCGTACCGCACGCCGTGCAGCTCGCTTTCCGATAACTCGCGTTCAAACCCTGGCATCAGTACGCATAGCGCGCGGATTGCTTCGGCGGTGCTGCATACGGCGAGCCTGTGAACTCTCCCGAATCGCGCGCCCAGCCGGCCATACAGCCGCACTTCACGCAGTGTTTCGCTCATTGGGCACCCTCATATCGAAGTGCGAGGCGCGTGGCCTCGCGCCAGTAGCCGCCATAGACCACGCGTTCAGAATCCCGCCCGTACAGGTGATGGAGCATCGCGTTGGGCACCGGAAAGAGATCGGGCGCTTCCTTCAATGGGCGGCTTCCGATGAACAGGCCGGCGTGATTGACACGATCCGAACGAATCTGCATCAGCACCACGTCACCAAACTGCAATTCCTCGCCGACGGTCAGAGGTCGGAAGCCCGCCTCGGCGAAATGGTCCATGTAAAGGTCTCCCTCCCGGCCTGGCTCCCACCAACCATCATCCCTGTGAAAGTCAGGCAAGGAGATATCCAGCTCGCGCGCGTACCCATCACGAATCAGGCTGTAGCAGTCCAGGACACCGTGGGCAAAGGGACGCCCAAGCAGCGGAGCCACATACCCCTCGGGCGCGAACCCGCGTACGTCTCCTGCCACGACGGCGCCGGCGGCATCCTTCTCCACCCCGACAATGAACCACGGTAAGCCGCTCGCCTCGCATGCAACGCGGTCCGCCTCGCTGGGGTCAATAGGTACGTCCGGGTGGGAATGGATGATGGCGGTAATCCGCCCAGCCTCCTCTGCCTTGGCGTAGTCCTCTGGATCCATCACGAAATGGTCTGTACCGGTCGCCAGATTTCGGCATGGCCAGTACGATTCGCGCCTGGCTGCCATCACGACCAGGCCGCAGCACTCGCGCGGGTACTCCGCCATCGCGTGAGCCCGGATGGCCGTCAAAGTCCTCTTGCGCATGGTTAGCCTCTGAGTCGGTCAGCCGATGGAAAGCCGCCGAAATTGATAACTTCGAAATCGCCGAAGCGCTTCTTGCAGTCGCTCAACAGGCCAGAGCAACGATCAAGAGCGGGATCCGTGACGGGGTTTCCGTCAAGGTCGAACATGCGCGACCCGGTGTATCCGCAGTACGTGCCGCGGTATCCGCCCCTCGTCAGCCAACCGCAGACGCCGGCGATGACCTGGCGGCCGGGAAGCTGCTGGCCGTTGAAATCCAGCGCGCTCGATAGTTCGAACTCCACGACTTCGGGAAGATCGCTCGTCTTCTGCTGGACAATCCAGATCTCCGGCGCCAGTTCTTCGTCCGGTGAGGCGGTAGGATTACCGTCGGGGAAGTTGCGCGCGTCCAAGTACTTCCCGAGCGTCCGCCGAACAACCACGCGAGCGCCCACCAGGTCGTCAAGCTGGATGCATAGTGCGGAAATGACACCCGGCATGGGGTTGCCCTCTGCGTCCTGCCCAATGTTGCCTACGGACAACGTGGGCGTAGGCTGCTGCCCCTCACCCACCTGCTCAAACCCCTCCGCCTGGATAGCCCAGGGGTCGTACTGATTCCCTTGCCACCAGATCGGGCCTACCTGGGCGTATCCGTGAAAGCGCTGGAGCGTGCCGCCAATGCCGGTGGCGTCCAGCTCGAACAAGTCGACCAGTTGGCCGACCTCCAGCTTTTGAACATCCGCATAGATCCCCATTGCACTACTCCGGGGTAGCGGGCGAGCCCGCAGCTTCCAGTTGCGCGATCCTGTTGTTGGCCGTCACCAACGATCTGTTGGTTTCCTCCAGCATCTGGGTCAGGCACTGCACCGCAGCCACCATGTCGGGCATGATGCGCGACATGTCCACGCCCTGATACCTGGGCACGTCCTTGCCGTCGGGCCCCTTCATCATCTCGTCCTTCTTGCCCACCACCGCGGTGGGGACCAGGGCCTGCAGCTCGTGGGCAATGAAGCCGCGTTGAACCTCGGAGCCTTCCGGCGCCTCGTTCATGCGGAAGAAGATGGGCCGCAGCGCGTTGACGGTTACCAGGGAGTCCGTGGGGTTCATGTCCCCCAGGTCGGTCTTGGCGCGGTAGTCGGAGGTCGTGGCGTAGGTCGTGGTCAGCGCCTGCGTCGAATAGATATACCCGGCTACGCCGCCAGTGGACGACTGGAACTGGATGGCTGTGGAGTCCGACGGATTGATCGGACGCGTCACGATTCCGTACTCCAGGCCACCGCCGTTGAAGGCTACATGGAGCTTGGACTGCACGTTGGGGTTTAGAAACCGCCCGAACATCCAGCGCCCGTCCTCCATCACGCGCCCGCACTCCCCGGTCGCGGAGTCAAAGGTCATGTGATACGGGGTGCCAGCTGTGCCGTGCTTGCTGAAAAGGATCTGACCGAGGCCCGTGGCTTGGTTGATGCCCAACAAAACGAATTGCGAATTGGGATCCTTGCGTGCCCGCGCCAGGAGCCCGGCGTAAGTGCCTGCGGACCCAGGAACCACGGTGAGATAGGTAGAGGTGGAATTGGCCTGCACCACCGTGCTGACCCCGTCGGTGTAGTCGCCGGTGAACGACCCCCTCAGAGTCGTCCCAGGCATCAGCTGCAAATCGCCCGTAGCCAAGGTTTGAGGAATGTAGACCGAACCGTTCCAGCGATACCAGCCAACCGCGTCAACGTAGATGTCGCCGCAGTCAGCCACGGGCAGGAACGCCACAGAGCTGAGGACCGAGGTGATCTTCCAACCTTCCCAGGAACTGCCTGAACCGAATCGTTGGAAGATGCGGGGTTTCTGCCCGTTACCCAGCAACGTGCAGCGCTGAACGGCTAGGCCGGAGGTGATGTAGAACACTTCCAGGAAACCTGCGCCGACCGTGCCGTTTTGCACGGGCGGCCAGTTGGCGCCGCCGGCACCCGTGATAGTGGATCCGGAGTCCCAGGTGTAGAACGTGTTGTCCGCGGTGAGCGTATTGGCGTTCACGCCGGAAGCGCCGCTCAGGACCACCCGGTGCATAGCGTCCTTGAGACGGGCCTGCTCAAACCACGCCCCCCACACCTTCGACGCACCAAAGCGCACGCGCTTGTAGGTCACCGGGTTAGTTTCGGGGAAGGCCGTATAGGTCTGTGTGACCTGAAGGTTGCTGGCGGGAAAGGGTGCCGCTGCCTCTACGGTCAAGATCCCCGCCAGTTGAACCGGGTAATTGCTCGCCGGCGTGGCATAAGCCGAAACATGGCACGCATAGCTGCCGGGGACGTCGTAAATGTTCAAATTCACGCCATCGGGGATATCGGCTGCGAAGGAAGCGCGCAGGTAGCTGCCCGTCTCAGAGTTCCACTTGTGCCACCCAACCCCGTCCACATAGACGTCGCCGTGGTCGGCCGTGGGCAGATCGGCCACAGTGCTGACGGGCGCAACTACATACCAGGAGCCCCAGGTACCGCCGATCTGCGCGCGCTGGAAATTGGTGGGTCGGCGGCCTGCGCCTGGGACTATAGTCAAGCTCTGCAGGAGGTCGGTGGCGTTGATCATGGTCACCTGCAGCGAGCCAGATCCGAAGATCGTCGCAGGCCAGTTCGCCCCGCCGACCATTGCCGCGCCGCCCGCCCAAGTGAAGTAGACGTTCTCCGTCGTCAGGGTGTTGGCGTCTATGGCCGAGGTCAGGGAAACTTTACGCACCGTGTCCACAGCCCGCGCCAGCTCCTGCCAGCCGCTCCAAGTAAGCGACGCCGCAAATCGCACGCGCTTGTAGGTACGCGACACGCCGCCCGAGCCGCTACGGGTGGTGTAAGTCTGGGTGACCTGCATGTTGCCGGCGGTGGACCGCTCCACCACCAACGTGCCTGCTCGCAGCTCGGGCCAGTTGTTGGCCAGCACCGCGTCGGCGTCATCGTTGATGTAGTAGGGGCCAGGGTCGACAACCGTGTTGGCGTCGGTGCCTGCCGCGATCGGTAGAGCGGTCAAGAATGGTAACTGCTCACGCGGGATCTTGCTGTCGGCGCCAAGCGATGCCGCACCGTTGGCAGCGCCCAGCATCGAGGCGTCCAGCATTCGCAACCAGCCAGCCCACACACTACCGACGCGCGTCCGCCAATAGCTCCTGCGTGCTGTGGTGACATAGCGCTGGTACACAAACGACGTACCGGCCGCCACGACCTGCAGCAATCCTGCGGCACCTTCAGGATAGTTCGAACCACCCACTGCGCCAGCGTCCGCGGACTGGTGGAACGTGCCAGTAGCCGTATACGCGTTCAGGTTCGCGGACGCGGGCATTTCAGCGGCCTTGAACGCATCCTCCAGCGCCGCTTTCAGCAACGCCATATTCCGGTTCATTTTTTGAAACGAATCCCGGTGCGTATCGCCGGTTCCATCATTGGGTGCTTGCCCAACGTTGATGATTTCGAGGTTCACCATGGTCATCAGGGAATGAATTTCTGTTTGAAGGTGACGGCCAACGTGAACCAGCCGCCACCCAGAGGCACAGGGCTGTAACCCCGCTCCATCAGGAAGACCGCCTGCTGCCCCAGGGGCGGCGTCCAAAGGAACCCCGTCCAGGTCCCGTGGCGGTCAAGGAACTTTTTGATTGGCTGGATCTCAGCCTCGGTCCCGAAGAACTCAAGCGGCCAAGACTCAGAGCGGGAATTGATGCCGTCTTCGGCGACCTGCGCGAATCCATCGCCGAATTGCGCGCTCAACCCGCGAAAGGCGACCTCCCCCTTCGGATTTCTCCGGGGGCACCAGGTAAAAATTTCCACGAAGCTCACCTACCGTTCTGACGGTTCCAAGAAGTCCCCCCGGGCCGGTAGGACCGGGCCAGGAGGCGCTCAAACCGCTGGTCAACGAATTCGCCGATTTCCTTGCCGAATTGCTCCAGGCCGGCCGGTGCGTTCGTGCGAACTCCCTCCCCTTCTTGCAGGTAGATCTGCACCTGGACTGGGCGATTGCCTGCCCGCAGGTCATCGCCCGCCGCGGCCTGGGAGAAGTTCGGAATCTGTGCGCGGACACCAAGGCTCCCGTCCGGCGCGCGCTTCAGCGGCATGATTGCTTCAGGACCAGCCTCGGCAAAGACACCCGCGCCCTTCGCGAAGGCGAAGACCTGCGGTGTGTCATAGACCCCGTTCGAATAGGCGGACAAGCTGGGCGACGAATAGACGTTGCCCTTTGCGTTCTTGACTGCCCCCCAGCTGCCAGACATGCCCGATGTGTCTCCGGTCGCCACCTGGCCAGCCCCGGCATAGTTGGCAGCCGCCGAAACCCCACTGAAGAGCATTCCGGATATGCTGCTTACGAATCCGACCATGGCCTGGCGCGCCGCAATCTTTGCGATATCCGCCAGAACGCTGCGGGTGAAGTCCGAGAATTTCGACTTCCCGGTGGTCACGAAGCTCGCAACGACGTTCTCCATCCCGGTGAACAGGGATGAAAAGACCTGCTGCGACTGCGCCATCAGGTTCGCAGTGCCATCGAGCCAGTCGTTTACGGCGAGCAGTGCACCGTTCTTCCAGTCAGACTGGATTGCCACACGCTCCTGCATGTAGGCGCGCTCACGCTCAACCTGGGCCAGCATGGCCGCATCGATCTGGGCAATCCCTTGCTGGTACTGCGCAGAATCCAGCGCGCCCGCCCCGCCTTCGCGCAGCATCTTGTCGGTAAAGCTGTCGCGGATACGCCGGAATCGGTCCTGCGCCTGATTCACAGAGTCCACCAGGGCGCGATCATTCGCACCCAGCGTCATGGCGTTGACTTGGCGGTTAGCCTGCAGGTCACGCGTCTCGCGATAGTTCTCGATGTCCAGCTGAGTAGCCCGCAACGCTCCGCGGATCTTCTCCTGGTACTTCTCGATATCGGTGGCCTCTTGCTCCTGGGAGCGAACGATCTGGGCCTCAAGCTCTTTTACGCGGCCAAGATAACGCTCCCGCTCCGAAAGCTGCTTCTTTCCTCCGGCAATCTCCGCCTGCTTGCGAGCCACCTCCAGCTCATCTTGCAGGGCCGCGCGCTGTGCCTCGGCGCGCCGGTGGATGAATTGCTCCTCCGACAGCAGACCGCGGGCACGTTCGCCCTCCAGGCGCGTAGTTTCCCGTCGAAGCTCTTCCTCTCGCAAGCGCGCCTGCGCCTGCATTGCGGCCAGCTGAGCGGAAATGCCGCTTTGGACTCCTGCGCCAGCGCCCTTGTCCTCAAAGCGCTTTCGGGTGGCAGCTTCCCGTGCGCGGATGGCGGTGGCGGATATCCGATCATCGTTCGGGTCGATTGCCCTCAGACTCGCTTCATTTCGTGCGTTTTCTTCGAGCGCCTTTTCCAGCCGACGCGACTTGTTTGTCGCCTCATCTAGCGATTCGAGTGCCTTTGCCGCAGTGATGGCGCTGGCATTGGCGGCGGCATTGAGCCCGTGGACCTGTGAAACCGCCTCTGCCAAGGCTCTCTGATCCTCAGCATCCCGCAGCCGCCCTTCGGCAGCCGCCAATTTGGCCTGGCCTGCCGCGTTAATGCCGGCAGGCCCATTTGCTCTGTCTCGGATAAGGTCAAGATTCTTACGGAGTGACGTAATGCGAGCATCAAGCGGATCTTGCTCCTGCCCAACCTGCTTCATCGCCTCCCACGCGCCGGAGACTTCCTGTTTGACCCCGCGCCAGGCTCGCTCCAGCAAACCCAGCTTCGCAGGAGCCTCATCACCCAGGTAATCATGCAGAGCCTTCGAAGTCGCCTGCATCGCGGCTTCGCGATTGCCGCTTTCCTCCAGCGTGCGGATGTACTCCCAATGCGCCAGGCTCATGAAGTTCATCGAGCGGTTATGTTCTTCCGCCCACTTCGTGACACCTTCCGGCATCCGAGCAAAGTCCTTGGAGATTTCGTCCATGGACTGCTTGGAAACGCGCTCCAGCTCCACCATCGTGGCGCTCAGATCAGCAATCGTGGCCTTCGAGATTTGGCCGGTAGCGACCAATCCTTCAACCGCATCACGCGCATTTCCGATGCCCCCGCCCCCAATCTTGGCGGAAGCGGCCGACATTTCGCGGATACTCGCGGCAGTGACGCCTGCATAGTTCCCTGTCAGGCGGATCGTCCGATTTAGCCGATCTGTCTCCTGGTCCCCCTGATAGGCAGCAATACCCCAGGCCACAGCAGCGCCGGCGAGCAGCGTCCACGGGTTCACCATCCCCAACAGGGTGGATCCCAGCGCACGAGCTGCAGGGACTAGCCCGCCGAACATATCTTTCAGCTGACCGCCTTGCTGTAGCGCCACAGTCATGGGCTGCTGTCCGCTCTGCAGCGAAACCACAATATCGGTGATCTGCGCGGGTACGCCACGCATCGCAGCTTCAGTCTGCGCGGCCGACCTGGCGTGCTTATTGAAGGCCACCGCCCCGGAATTCAAGGCGGACTCTTGCGCCTTTAGGTGGCCAATCATTGGCGCGGCCTGTGCGGCTACGCCGAGTTCTGCAGCACGCAGCTCCAGCAACTGAGATCGGGTCCTGCCCGCAGCCTGCGCCTGGCGCTCCAGGCTCTGCAGGAACCTATCACCAGCGGTCGCATATGCCTGGGCACCAGCGGATGCAGCATTGACCGCCAAGGACATTTGGCTGGACGACGTCCCCACCCTATCCGCCGCGGTGGCCGCGCGAGTCAGCGAAGCTTCGGTGGCCGCGGCAAACTGCGCCGACGCAGCACTGCCAGCTCCGTACGAACGCAACAAGTCCGCCTCGTCGCCGGTCAACCGTACGGCAAGGATCTTCTCGTTCATATATTTTTCCGGCGTTGCGCCTACTCGTTGCCTTCAAAGACCTCAAGGGCGGCCTGCTCCATCGCCCTGAGTTCCAAGAACATTTCGCGACGCCCTGGCCGCTGCACATCCAACAGCCTGAGCGTGGAATCCACCTCGGTCGCTGGGATGCCGACTCGTACAGGCGTACCCATCCCGGGCGCGACCCACATCCAGCTGTGCCCGAGAGCCAGGAATGCCTCTACTGTTGGCCAGTTTTCAGGCCAAACCTCAAATACTTCGTCTTCAGACGGTGAACTTGGGCGCGCTGCGTCCAAAATCTCCGGCGGCGCCCCCGCCGCCCTCAATGCCGCCAGCACCTGGTCGTCGGCCACAAACCCGCCACTTGACGACGTGCCTCCTCCGGCCCAGTACCTGGCGGCCTCGATCAGTTTTTTTTCTTCGCTCCCTCGTGGGCGCCGAAGAATCCGTTGAACAACGGGATGACCAGCTCCGGCCAGTCGGCGAGCAGGGCTTCAAGCTGATCCACGCTGTATGTGATGGACTCACCGGCCCCGTCTCGAACGCCCAGCCAACTGGCCATCTTGTCCTTCAAGAAGTCGATATCGCTCGCATACTGGTACGCGGGGGCACGGGTACCGCCCGGACGCTGCAACGGCTCCAGCCCTTGACCGGCGCGCACCTGATCGGTCATCCCATCACGCAGATCTGCCAGCTGCTGAGGCGTATGACGGTGGTACTGGGCGATGAATTTGATTTCCATCGGATTGCCATTGGTACCGTTGACGATGACCTCAATGGGCATGGCGGCGACAGGACGCTTGGTGACGACGAAAGACATATAAGGCTCCAAATGCAAAATGCCCGGGATATCCCGGGCATGTCGTGATACGAATGGTGGAAGGGCGATAACTGCGGCGCTACCTGACGATGATCTCCAGCTCATCGTTGCCGACCGCGCCGGGGTTGATGTTCGTGTCCAGGTTCAGCATCGCCACCCCTTCCTGGTCCGAGTACGTCGGATTGGTCATCTGGGCCGAGCTGGCTTTGATTTCCACGATATGGCCTGCGACCACCCCATGGGTGACCGACAGTGGCGATCCGGCGCCTGACAGGACCATGGTCGGCCAGTCAAGGTCAGCAATGCGCGGCAGCTCCAGAACGAGCTTTCCCGTCGGCTTGCGGTCCGTTATCTCCGCCCCCTCGCAGCCGATGAGCGAGCGCCAAACCAGCTGGTTCGCCACGTCGAAGGTCATAGACTGCAAGCAGCCCGAATAGGCGCCGAGCGACCAGGCCGGCGTGTTCGCCTTGTTTACCGCCTTCGGGATCTGGAAAGCGGTGAAATCCACGCCTGCAGGCATGGCGCCGTCCGTGATCGGCACATAGGCACCCATGAACCGATAGCGCAGAACCGGAATGCTCTTGGCCGTCAGATCGAAGGCGACCGTTCCCCGGGCATCCACGATCTTGTGGAACAGCCCGTCCAGGAAATAATGCAGAGTGATCAGTTCAAAGTCGGTCGACACCGGCAGATAGCGCACGTCGGTGCCCACCGTAACCGTCTCCGCGAATCCGCAGGCGCGCAGCAGCGGACCCCACGCAGGCGCCTTGCCCGCGGTGCCTGCTCCTGCGAGTTCCACTTCGAATTCGAGCTGGGCATACTGCGTGGTCGCGATTTGCCCGGAATTCCCCATGTAGGGCCGCAGGAGTTCGCGTTCCACGAACTCTGCCGACAGAGGCGTCGCCGTCAGGCTTCGGACCAGCACCGCGTCCGTGGCCCCGGCAGGCTGAGCGGCAGTGCCGGCCGTGGTCTGCAGTTTCGCCAACACGACGGAATTGCGAGTTTTCTTTGCCATCATGGGCTCCAAGAATGAAGGCCCAATAAGGGCCAGATTGATAGCGAGACGGCCCTACCGGGCCTGGCGGCCTGAGCAGGGTTCGGTCCGCTCGATCAGAATTCGCTCGCCGGTAGCCGAATCACGGAGATAGCTCCCGCCGCGGCCATGGTGTTCATCGATCTGGGGCCCGGTCACCGCCTGCGCAGGCTGGGCGATATCGGTACTCACCGGATCGTCTGCGACTGATTTCCTTTCTTTGTTCATGCTTTCTCCGATAGTTCAGGCGCTTAGGGAGTGCTCATCGGTTTGGTAGGTGATGCGGTAGCGCTTGTTCACAATCTGCCGCCGCAGGTCGCCATTGACGTACTTGGGCTCATCGGTCCCGAACTCGGCAACCTCGACCACGTTGGGGCCGGCGTATGCCATAACGACGGGGTGGGCCTGCTCGAACACCGCCTCTGCGAAGGCCTGATGGTCATCGCCTGCTGTGTGAACGAGGACATGGATTTCACGTACGCGGGTGGCGCGCGGCGGGTGAATGCTCTCCACCGACTCCCCGCCCAACTGCACAGAGATCACCATCGGATCCTCTCTGGCGATTGCCCGTACAGGCGATGCCTCGACTTCGGCGGGGAATCCGGGCGCCGCCTTGAGGGCGGCACGGAGGTCCACCACGTATTGCATTGCCAGCGTGGTCATGGAAGCTGCTCCAGCATCGCGCGCGACCAGAAGCCGTCGCCTACCGCGGTCGGCTCCTGGCGGACTCGGTAGCGGACGCCCCCGATTTCCACCTGACTTTGGTACGCAAGGTCGGGGACGTCGGCGGTGGTGTACTCGATCTCGTAGTCGGTCGAGTGCACCAGGTCCCCTTCGTCGATGACCTGCGGGCGGTCGAACCGAACCTTGAATGGAACGGGAGGCTCCGTATCCAGCAGCAACGCCGGCTCGCGCAGACCCACCGCATCGAAGGCTTCGTCGAACACGGAGTTATCCCATTCCATGGCTTCAGGTGCCCATCTTCAGTTTGATGATGGCCTTGGGCCGCGTCGGCAGATGCAGCGGATTGGACTGGCTTTCGATCTCAAGCCCCTTCCCGAACGGCAACGGCTCGACCCGCGTGTAATACGGCAGGCCATCGGTGTTGACCGTTTCCATATAGTCGGCCGGCGCGAAGCGCGTGATGAAGAAATCGGACACGCCATCGGGAAAGGCGTAAGCCTCCTCGTCGCCGATGAAGGGAGCGCCCCCCAGCTTGCCGCGGTAGCGTTCGTAGGTAATGCCGCCGATCTCGAAGGAGTCGGCCGGTTTGCCCCGCAGCTCGGCTGCTTGCGCGGTATTCAGGTACGTCTCGCGTACGCTCTTGTGGTTGATCAACGTCTTCCAGAAGTCCTTGCCGCACAGCGCGCGAACGCCGCTGGCCGGGGTGGCGCCCAGGGCATCCTCGACCAGATCCACGACGTCGTCCGATTTCTGGCGAACGAGGGTGGTTGCGCTCGTGAGTTCCATCGGGAATTCCTGCTGGACGATGCCGAAGGAATGGTAAACGTCGAGCAACACCGAAGTGCCGTCGGCATCCAGGATCTGCCCCTTGATGCCGCCCACGCGCTGATATTCGTGCGTCAGATCGAGTTGCTGGCGATGCTTCCTCTGGTACTTGGCAACCCGCGCCTCGGCCGATTCCAGCTCCGATTGGCTCCCGAACGCGCGGATGCCCTGGATTTCGTCGGCCAGCATCGTGGAACGTTGCGGCAAGTGCACGGTGTTGAACGGAATCAGCTTGCGGCCGGTCAGGACGACCGATTGACCGACACCACCACGGGGCTTGGCGGACACCAGACCCAGTGTCTGGCCGTCGTATTCGATTTGCACCACGGTGGAGGAAACGCCCTCTTCCGAGTAAAGGCCGAGCTTGCCGATGCGGCCCGGGATGCTCTCCAGCTCGTTGATGGCGGCGGTCAAGGCGGAAACCGTGAATTTCTCGTCTTGGAAGATATTGATATCGGCCATGTCAGGCTCCAGAAATAGAAACGGCCGCCCGGAGGCGACCGCGAATGTTGGATGGATGGAGTTGTGTTGGTGGGATCAGCGGACGATGATGCCAGCCGACTGCAGGGCAACGCGCGCCGGCGCATCCAAGCCGACAAGCAGCACGCCCGCCAGTTCCGCGTCACGCGCGATGACGACGATCTGCTGATCATCGTCGGACACCGGGGCATTGCCGTACAGCACGGCGTCAGCGGTGATCGGCGCGCCGGGGTCCGCCCCCGGGCCGGCGTAGGCGGCATATTTGCCGTCGTCGCCCAGCGTGAGCAATTGCCCTGCAGCCAGGGCGACGAGGGTGGCAGCCAAGATTGCGTTTTCGCGAGAACGCTGGCCGTTGGCTTCGGAGAGGATGAAATCGGCCGTTCTGGCCTGTTGATGGATGAAAGGCATGGTGCTGACTCCTAGTGGGCAGAGAGGGCTTTTCGTTTGGCGTAGATCGCCTGGGGATTCGGCCCGCTCTGCTTCTGGGCCGATGAATTGGTGGGAGGTCGGTTATTGATAGAGTCGCCCGCATCGGCCACAACATGCTCGAACAGGCGCGCACGCGCCTGGTCTACCGTGAGGCCCGCAGACACGAAAGCGGCAGCCATCTCAGGCAGCTTTGCTGCCAAGCAGATGCCGGCGATCTCTTTGGCTTGCGTGACCCGTTGATCCGCCAGTTCAAGACTATCCAGCGCACCGCTGAGCAGCACACCTTCCGCCAGATCCGCAATCCCCTCTTGCCG
Organism: Achromobacter sp. PD1; assembly: GCF_048541815.1. NCBI lineage: Bacteria > Pseudomonadati > Pseudomonadota > Betaproteobacteria > Burkholderiales > Alcaligenaceae > Achromobacter > Achromobacter sp. PD1. The sequence goes on along the minus strand of NZ_CP183349.1, from coordinate 1,889,828 downwards.
GCAGGACGCATAGACACGGGCGGCCAGCGCAGATGCCGTCGGCGCATCCGCCGGAGGAGCCGGGGACGGCTCGGGCTCGGGCTCGGGCTCGGGCTCGGGCTCGGGCTTCGGATTCGGATTCGGCGCGGGCTCGGGGTCGCTCTCTTCCAGGGACTTGAGCATAGCTTTCACGTCGTCAGGCAGATTCTTGTGCTTTTGCAGCACCGCAGCCGCACTATCCGACATCTGCAGACGCACGGGCTCCTCGATCAGGTCGCAAAATCCCAACGCCTGCGCCTCGAGCGCAGACATCCACGTGGTCGCGTCCATCATTTCGATGATCTTGTCACTGTCCAGTCCACTCTTACGGGAGTAGGCTGCCACCACGCCGTCTCGGATCCGATCCATCATTTCTGCAGTGGTGCGCAGATCCTCGGCCGTACCACCAGTGATGATCCAAGCGTTGTGGATCATCATCTGCGTATTCTCGGGCATGATCGTTGGCTTGCCGGCCATCGCGATCAATGAGGCCGCGGAGGCGGCGACGCCGTCCACTCGCGTGGTTACCCGACCGGCGTACCGATGAAGCGCGTTGTAGATTGCAAACGCGTCGAAAACGTCGCCCCCTGGGCTGTTCAGCGACACCAAGATGTCGGCACCACCTGCCGCTGCTGCGTCCAGTTCTGCGACGAACGCTTCGGCCGTAGTTCCCCAGAACCCAATTTCGCCATAAATGCGAATCTCGACCACCGGCTTATCCGCCTGCGCATTGACGCTGATCGAATACCAAGCCTTCTTTGCCATATTGGCTCCATTCATTGATTGAGAGGGTCGGGGCTGCTGCCCCCTTCTGATCCCGTCGCCTTACCGGCGCTGGTCGTATGCCGAGGATCGCTATCGAACACAAAGCCCTCGGCGTCGGCCGTTTCGTTGTCGGCGCGAATCTCCGCCGCAATGTGGTCTGGATCGTCGCCCTTCTTGAGGATGATTGACGACCGGCTGGAAAAGCCGCTTCGCACCGACTCCTTGTCGGCCTGCGCGTCCTGCACGGGGTTGAAGTACGGCCATCCCTGGGGCACCCACAGCACGCGCAACCATTCACGGCGGCGGCGGTGGAAATCCGGCATGGGGAAGGTGCCAGAAAGCGCCAGGGCGTCGATCCAGGCATTCCAGACGGGGCGGCAGAGCTGATGGATCACGCAGTGCCATTGGTATTGCTCGATGAGCCGGTGAAACTCGTTGACCACCACCCGCAGCGTTCGATCGCTGATACCGCGCAGGTCGCCTGTTGCGATTTCGTAAGGCACGCCGACAGAGGCAAACGCCCCCATCAACTGCTGCCGCATAAATCCCTCGTAGTTGTTGCCGGCATCTGGCGGACTGGAGAATGTCACCTCTTCACCTGGTGCCAGCTCCTGCATCGTGCCCGGCTCCATGGAGACGAGCGGCGTGCCGTCGTAATCGATCTCATAACCGTCCGCCTCGCCCGTAAGAGGGTTATTTGGATCGGCATCGGGATCCGGTTTGGTGATGAAGCCCGCGAAGAGGTTTGCCACCTCCTGCCGGTACATGACGGCGTCGTCCAAGTTGTCGATGGACTTCAGGCGGAGCAGGACGGTAGCCAGAGCAGTCACCCCCCGTACCTGCCCGGGCCGCAACATTGGATAGGCGTGGATGACCTGCTCGGCTGGCACCCTGACCGTATCCTGCCCAGCCGCGTTTCGGCCGAATTCGCCAGGATGACGACGCCACATGTGATAGGCAGTGCGCCGCCCGATAGAATCGAACTCCACGCCATTCACGATCTCCCCGCCGTTCGGCAGGGTAAGCGACCGCTCGACCGGCAGCTGGTCTCCCTCCATCTGCTGCAATTGCAGAGGTACGGACAATCCGTCCTGAGGCCGCCGAGCGCGCAAACGGAACAAGGTCTCACCATCCTGGAAGATGCTGCGCACAGCCAGGGCCTGCATTCCGTAGAAGTCCAGCCTGCCGTCGGCATCGGCCTCCTGCACCCAGTCGGCCCACAGTTCCTTCAGCGCCCGTCGGACGTTGGGGTCCGGGTGCTTGGGGTACGGCTGGATCCCCGTGCCGACCACGTTGGATACCCAGCGTGTGGTCGCAGTCAATGCCCATGGATCATTGCGCACGGCGTCGCGCGCGCGGCGACGCTGCAGACCCAGGTTCTGCGTCGCCGCGGCGTTCGGCCCCGACCCCGAGGGATTCCAATTTCGGGCCCGGCTCCCCGTGGCGCTTCCGCTTTCGTAGCTGCTGCTCATCTGCGCGCTAAGGCGACGAGGCACAAGCAGACTGGAACCACGATGTTTCAGATAGCTCATCGGATCCCCTTGCCGGCGTTGCGCAGCCTGAACTGCCGCGAGCGCCCCTTTCCTTTGCTGAGTTCCCGCTCCACATGGGCGCGGGCGCGCATCAATTCGTCCGTGCTGCGGAAACGCACGCGCTTGCCGTCGTACTGGACCTCCAATTGGCTGTTCGCTATCGCGCGATCCAGCCGTTCCAGGTCCGCCTGGGTGTATGCCATGACCTTGCCTTATTGGTTTCTGTTCTGCGGCCTACCTGCGCCCCCGGAGGTAGCTGGAAGCCGCCACTCGCCGGCGCGCCGGCTTGACGGCCGGCCCGGCACGCGCCGCTGGCGCCGCTGGCGCGGCCTTCGCCGGGGCGGCCGGCCGCGTGGTTGATGTCGGCGGCGCCTCAGCCTCCTCGTCCCGCGGTGGCGGCAACGCATCAAGCTTTTCCGCCATGGCATCCCACCAAGCGTCCGACTTGCGAGAAAGGCCCAGATGCTCCGCCACCCATAGCGCATACACCGCGCAGTCCAGTGCTTCGACGCGCTTGCGCAGCGCCGTCCACAGCGTACGAACGCCGGTCGCCGTCTTGCGCGACACCCGCGCCTCGCCTGAGAACTGCCGGAACCATTCGTCCGACAAGTCCTCCGAAAGGTGCACATAGCCCGGGCCCGGCGTCTCAATAGCCAGGCGACTGTGCAGCAGATCCTTGGCCAGGTTCGTGCCGACGTGCCACAGGATCACGCCCTTCTTGATCCGCTTCCCTCGCCAGTCGATATCCACCTGGCCGGCGCCATCCTTGATGGCCTTCTCACCGAAGGGGCGACCGCGGACGGCAAAGACCCGGCGCGCCTTGTTGCGGCGCGCGAAATCGTAGACCGCATTCGAATGGTGGCCGCCGCTGTCAATGGCCGTGGCGTAGATACTCATCTGCTGGCCGCCTTCATGCTGGAAGCGCCGCTCGAACAGATAAGCCGCCACGTTGGACCAGACCTCGTCCTCCGCCGGGTTCCCGTGGAATATCTGGTGATCGACGGTCCACATTTCTCCGCCGCGACCGAATCCCCAGACGCCAACCTCCACCCGATTGCCCTGGGTGTCGCAACCTGCGAGCAACAACGAACAGCCCATAGGAACGAGGTTCTCGGCCAAGCCTGGAAGGCGATAGGCCTCGATCTCGGCGCGCCGCTTCAGCTCGTCCGCCTCGATCTTCTCGACCTCGCCCTCCCAGGCATGGCCCAGGGTGGTGTTCCAGAAGGTCTTCAGCGGCTCGTCATCGCCCAGCTTTGCCTTGGCGTAGGCCTCCATGAACTCACGGACCAGCTTGGCCCAGCTAACCATTGGGCTGTACGCAGTCCACACGTGGAAAGCGACGCGCCGATGAGCCGGTATTACCTCGCCAGCCGCGCTACGGAAAACTCCGTCGCGGTCGATGGTGGTGCCGTCCGAACCGCACCAGAATCCGGATTCCGATGCCTCCAGGTACTCGCTCTGGGTGATAAGACAACCACAGTGCGGGCATAAGTGCTTCACCGATTCTGGATCGCCGTCGATCCACTTGAACCCGTGCGCTTCGTCCTTACCTCCCCAGGTCAGCGCATGATGCCCGTCGCAGTGGGGGCACGTGATGTGATAGTCATATCGCGCATCGGCGCCGGCTGCGCGCTTATCCATCAGGCAGGTCTCTTTCAGCTTGGGCGTGGACCCAACCACCATCTTCGGGAACGTGGCGCCCTCAAGACGCTTGGCCGCCAGCTGGCCGGGGTCGCCCTCACCGTCAATGTTCGAATCGAACGAACTGAACTCGTCCAAGAATGCGACACCGATAGACAGCCGTCGGTAGTTGTCGCCCGAACGACCGCCGCGAAGGTGCAGCACGCTGCCACGGAATTTCTTAACCAGGAGCGTGTTGTCCTTGTGCCGCGCCAGGCGAGTCGGAAAGATCGGATGCATCGCCGTCACGTCGCGCAGCATCGGTTCCAGTTCGGTCTTGACGAACTCGTCGCGGGCGCTGTCCGTGGGCTGCCAAAGCGCCTGATTGCGCCGCTTATGCTCCGCGAAGTACCCAATGGCCGCCAGCAAGATCTTCGTGTAACCAACGCGGGCCGACTTGATTACGTCAACCTCGTGCACATCGTCGCTGCCAACGCAGGCAAGGATGGCACGCTGAAACGGCCAAGCCTCCCAACGCTGTTCGACATACGACGATTCGGCCGAGAGATAAAAGTTGCGCTCGGCCCACTCCCGCAACGTCATTGGCTCGGGAGTGGCGAAGGTTGCAAGCCCACGTCGCAGCGCGCGCGCGACCGCGGCGCGATTGGACTCTATGAGCATTACTCACCCTCGTTCTCTTCGTCAGCCTCCAGATCCTCCAGCGACAGGGATGCAATTGCGTTGCGAGCCCTTGCAAGCTCGCGGCGCACAATCGTCAGATCCGCATCAGTCAGATTCGGCAGCCGGCGCTTCAGTGCCGTGGGAATAGCATCCATAGCCGCGCTTACCTTCGTGCCCGCCCGAGTCAAGACCTCCTCCAGCACGCTGACGGGCGCAAGCTCGCCGCGGGCAACCGAGTTCTCCATCTCGATCTTGTCGGCCTGTGCCGCATATAGCCGCGCCTTTTCCTCCGCAGGATCGAGCGTTCTTGTTTCCTCGCCGGCCTGGCGCCCTGCCGCTATGTCTCGAATGTGCCCACAGTAGGACAGCAGCCAGTTTCCCAGCGTATCGCCCGCGACCATGACGCCACGCATGAGCAAGCCGCTGACGGCAGGCTGCGTGATCCCGACCAGTTGCCCGAACCGGGCCTGGGTCGTCTTCTTGTCAAGGTCGATCATCTTGCGGTGGACAGGGCCAGATCTAAGGCGGTGGAAAATTCGGAGTCGTAGCGTTCGCCATAGACCGCCTCTGCCGTTTCGTAGAAGGGGAATCGCTGCGTATAGGTCGGCTGGGCCACCGCAAGCAGGACCGGCTTTACGTCCGCTCCGTGCGTTCCGGTCTTCCGCCATACACCAGCAGGCAGATGCTGCTCACGATTTCCGGACATGGACCCCTTGCCGCGGGAAACGAAGTACTGCACGCCGTTGATGCGCCTGTAGCCTTCAGGCGACCGCCCCACCTTCGCAGTGCGTGCGCGGCTGCGCGGCGTGGAGTTCGCCCTGTAGCCTTGCTCGCCGAACGCCTGCAGGTACGACAACAGGCGCACGACCTGGCCGCGCGACATGTTGCCGTAGGCATCCATTTCCGCCGCGGCGGCCGGCACCGTAAACGCCCCCGTCGGAAGCCCTACTCTGGCAAGTGCGCGCTCGGACCGCTTTAGCCTGCGCCCACCACCTAGAACCTGGGGCGGCAGATACTTGTCGGCGGAAATTCCCTTGCCGGCGGCGTCGCGGTAATCGACCGTGGCCACCAGATTGTCTTTGGTGGCCCGGACAAGTCGCAACGCCCGCATCGTGTACGGGGTCGGGCGATCAAAGACCTCTGCGGTGACCTGCGCCAGCGCATCGAGGACGTGTTGCCCGACCCGATTCAAGGCCAAGGCTGTCGCATATGGCAGCTGCCTCTGAACCTGGCCGTAGAAATCCACGCCCTCACGAATCGTAGAGTGGTGGCGCAGCTTCATGACGGTCTCAGATTTGTGCCCCTCACCGCCGAATCCGCGCGATGGATAGGTGGGCGAAATTATTATTACCCCCCCTTAGCGCGCCCGTGACTAGCGAGCGTTCGGGGTTCGAATTACCCTTATCGGACCGAATTTTGCAGGGGCCCCCGGCCTTCCCTAGGCGGGCCCACCTCGCCCCCACTTCGGCGGCGCGCGCCCTCCCCCACACGCCATGCCCAACGCGCGGCACTCCCAAGAACGAGGGGAAAAAAAAGCCCCGTGCAAATAACTCGCACAGGGCAAAAAAATAGTGCTGCGGCCATGCTCGCAGAATAGATGAACCCACCGCATTATTCGGTGTGTTGCGTATGGCTTTGGGTTAAGTGGTAATGACTACAGCCGCGCTTTACGCAAGAAAACTAAACGCGCGTCACTTGGGCATCACAACGGTATCGATAACATGAATCACACCATTGTCCGCCGCCACGTCTGCCTTCACTACCTTGGCATTGTCGACGCTAACCTGTCCGCCATTCAGGGCCACTGTCAACGAGTCTCCTTCAACAGTCTTCACAGGGCCAGCCTTGATGTCCTTTGCCATCACTTTTCCTGGCACGACATGGTAAGTAAGAACCTTAGTCAATGCGGCTTTATCTTTCAGCAGTGCGTCGAGTTTGTCTTTGGGGATCTTGGCGAATGCATCATCGGTCGGCGCAAACACTGTGAACGGGCCAGGGCCCTTGAGTGTGTCGACCAATCCCGCGGCTTGCACCGCAGTAACCAACGTATTGAAGGAACCCGCTGACTTCGCTGTGTCCACGATGTCGGCGGCTTGCGCAGTGCCAAGTGCCAGAGCGAACGTTAGGGTGGTCAGGACGCGTTTCATAATCGACTCCTTTAATTGATGAGGGGCTGCACGATGAAGTCGGCGCCCTTGGTACGCGGCATCGAGTGGGTCACTTGAACCGCTTAGGAGTAAATTTACGCGCCAAAACCTTCCTGGTCCACAAAATGACCCGCTACAATATAAACAAAACGGGTCAATATCGGGTCATTTGGAGCAGCATAGATATGGAACATCAGACTTCTTCAGAACAGCAGCACGTGACCTATCGCAGCGGCGCGGCCGCCCGCCTAGCGGGCCTTTCCCCAGAAACCCTGCGCGTTTGGGAGCGCAGGTACAACCTTTCGAACACTGAGCGTTCCGAGCGAGGGCAGCGCTTGTATTCCGCGGAACAGGTCCGAAAATTGAGCCTGTTGAAACAGTTGGTGGACCAGGGCCATGCTATTGGCGTGCTCGCCCTGATGCCCGACAACCAACTTCAAGAGCTCGCCAATGCTGCATACACTCAGCCTGATGTAGTCGGACCAATTCGAATTGGGGTAATTGGGAGCAATCTAGCGAAACGCATTTCTGGCGGCGCACGCGATAGAGCAGATCTGGTGCTGGAATACAGCTGCTCTCAGCTTGAGCAAGCTGTGCAGGAACCACCAAACACTGGCGTGGAGGTTCTAGTCATCGAGCAATCAGAATTGCACGACAGCGCGGTTCCGCTGATAGCTAATGTCAGGAATATCTGGGGTGCGGTCGCTGTTGTAGTTCTCTATCGCTTCTGCGCCAGCGCGACCATTCGAGCCCTCCGCGCCCAGGCCTGCCTAGTTACGCGCGTTCCAGCCGATGTAAACGAGCTCGCGCTCCTTTGCCGCTCAGCCCTTACCGGAGAACGTCTTCCTCCACACCAACAGTCACACATGCCCGACATCCGGTTTGATGAAAGCGCACTCCTGACCATCATGGCCTCCGGCAGCGGTTTGGCTTGCGAATGTCCAAAACATCTGGCGGACCTGTTGATGATGGTGGGAAGCTTCGAACGCTACAGCGCCCAATGTGCATCTCGCAGTGCGGACGATGCCCAGTTGCATAGCGATTTGCAGCGAGCCGCAGGCCAGGCACGTGCCATCTTGGAAGTCGCTATGGAGAAGCTCGCAACGGCAGAGGGCTTGCCAATGCCATCCACGAGACGGCTTTGATCGGCGCTCCACCCCGACAACCTGAGAAGAGTTGGCACGCCGCGCAAAGCGCGTAGAAATGCAAAAAAATCCGCCCGCAATTCTCGGGGCGGATTCAGATTCATCATTGTGATTTAGACAGGCAAAACGCTCAGCCTTCGCGCATCAGCCTGATCGTAATGGTTTGCTCGACCACACTCTCTGGCGCTGTTGGGCCTCGCATTTGTCCTTCGGCCCCGGGACATTCACCCGACGCAAACTCTCCAGCGGACATCGCGCTCATCTCAAGCGTGGCCCAATGGATGAGTACGTTTCGCTCTATCGCATCCGCCATCTCGCGCAGTCGATTTGCCAGATCGTACCTGCTCATTTGCTGAATCAACATCGCGCCGCCTATCGAAACATAGCTAAAGCCCGCTGTGAGGCAGACTGGCGGACGCTGCTCAGGAAGGCCGCACGTAAGCGTCGACCAAATTACGCCCATGATTTATGGCCGCATCTACCGCCATTACTGGGCTTGAAACAAAGCCTCCTGAGGCAAAAAGCGGTACTACTTGTGGCTCGTTCAACTCATGTTGGTCCGAAACGGCACCCAATGCCACAGTTGCGATAAAGGCGGGCCGACGACTGCCGCCAGCCGATATGCGAGAGACACTAGCTGTCAGTCGATAACCTTTATAGACCATGTTGTTATGGAACATTAGTCCTCCCTGTCCGTTCATCAGTCCAGGACCGTTGTTCACAATGCGCGAATTTGCGTTGCATGCGGGCCTTTAGCCCCTTGCGCGGTTACGTAGCTAACACGTTGATTCTCGACCAAAACTTTGTGGCCATCGCCGCTCACGATTTCAGAGAAATGAGCAAATAGGTCCTTGCCACCATCCTCCGGCATGATGAACCCAAAGCCCTTAGCATCATTGAACCACTTAACAATTCCGGTTTCCATTCTTCGACTCCTGACATGGCGGGCAACGCCCGAAAAGGGAGCTAGTCAAGGAAAGGACTGCGAACAATGAAGCACCTTGAGGGCGCAAGACCGGACGGAAATCGCGTTGCTCGAAAAGCCGCTTAGTCACTATGGTTGCGTAATCTCCGAAAGTCAACCTGCGTTTCCAAATAGCACCAAACCAAGGTTGGAGCCCTTTGTCAGCAGGCCGATCTTGCATGGCACCACATTTAGCCGAGTTTTGTGTAACGACCTTCCATTGTTCCAATTTGCGAGTCACAAGTCGCGTACCCTGAGAATTTGGCGCTTGAACGTGCGTCACCTCGCCGCCTCGCCATTTAGGAGTGCAAATATGCATCGAGCACAACGCCAGCAGAACCCACCTACCCTGCTTAATCGGCAAAGGGCAACGTTCGTGATATTAGCGACAGCCAGGTGAGAGCACTCAGAAGGTCCATTGCTAAGTTCGCTCATGCCTTTGTCAAGCTCCTTCCACCAACCCCGCCCCAAAGCGCGAAACGAGAGCCGAGTGTAGGAACGAAGCCGACCCACGCGGCGATTTCGTCACCATGGCGCATCTATCGGATCTATGCCCGCCCTGGTCATCTGCTAATTCGAAACGAGCAAGGTCAAGTGCTCGATCTGGGAGTCATGAAGGGCCAAATGCCCAACCTCACCTATCGACTTTTCATCGGTGGATTGAGCGGCAGGAACTTTGCGAATCGCACCCAATTGCTAGATGACGTTGCTCGCCGCATCCAAACTGGCGAAGTTGGCAAAGAATTGCTTTCTCTTCCTCAATGGGAAAAAACACCAGGAGCAGATTTTGATCGTGGCACGCATGTGGACGTGTCCATGAGAGTCAAGCCTTGACTAGTCACCACCTCCGCGAGGTGCATGAAAAAACCCGCCTGCTTTCGCCTGGCGGGTTTTCGGGTGCATTACATGCGGGCGCACCTGTGGACGGACAAATTGTCGCGGTTCCTGTCGCACTAATCAACTACTTCATGTCGCACTTTTCCACCGGTACACAGCAGCGTTGCGAACACCGGGGCGGCTGGGCCGGCGCAACACTTGCCCGTGGTCGATAAGTGCGGTGACCGCGCGCAGTACGCCTTGCCGCGCCGCCGTGCGTTCCTTGATTGTCAGTTCCCGCGCCCCCGTCGCGGCTCTCACGAGATCCGCCATCTTGAATTCTCGGCCGGGATACGGGGCCATCAACCCGATGATTTCCTTAGCAAACTTCACGTTTCACCTTGTCTTTGAAAAGCCCCAGATACAGCCTGTATTCGGTGGCCGAAATTGCCTTGCCCGTCACCTGGGCAATCCAGCGCAGGGCTGCCGAGCGCCGCTGGTGCGCCTCCAGCCCTGCGAACCGTTCATGACGCTGCGGATACTCGGCGATGATGATCATGCGTTCAAGGAGAGGTAGCGCCTGATGCAGACGCTCAACCGCCATCGCATGGTCCACCTCGATGGGGTGGTAATCCTCAGTCGCCGGCTCGTACCACACCATGTTTCCGACTGATGCACCGGACCAGCACCAGCGCGCCCAGTTCCACAAAACGGCGTTAGCGTCGAATCGGTCAGCCATTGCGCCCCCGAGCCTTAGCCCAGCTCCTTGAGCAACGTGGCGATCTGTTTGACCTTGGCCAGCTCATTAGCATTCGCTGCGGTGCGTTCCTCGATCATGATTGCGGCTTGGTCGATCTCTTCGGCCAACGTCCCCAGCCCAGCCATAACCGTCCGAACCTTTTCGGCGATGATCACCAGCACGTCCATGGGCGCCGCTTGCTTTGCGCCCCCGAGTACATCAACGGGTTCCTTGCCGTTGGAGTTGTTGCTCATCATCTGCTGCCCCTGATTCGTCATCGTCAATTTTTCCTTCACCTCAATGCGCCGGAACGACCCCGGCACAACCTCTTTGATCAGACCCGCCTCCCTCAGCCTCCTCAAACATCCGCGCATGGTGTGGATATCCGGGGATGCGCCCGTGGCGTCCTTAATAGCCTGAGCAATCCGCAACGCAGTAAAGGCAGTGGTGCGCTCGGCCGGCAGGACTACATAGATCTTCTGAGCCAGCGCTGTCTGTCCTGCCAGCAATGCCGCATTTCGTCCCGAAGTCATCAAATCACCCCCAGGGAGAAAGGCACTTTCGGATTCAGGTAGTCCAGTAGGACGCCCCGCGCCTCATCGAAGCTCCGGCACACCTCGACGCGATATCCCGCACCCTTGAGGTATGCAATCCAATCCTTCTGATTTGTGCTGACCCGGCCGTCGCTGGTCTTCATTTCGATCCACAGCCCGGGGCATCCGAAGCGCGGCACGGGTAAACAGAGGTCTGGCACCCCAGGCTTCACGCCCTGCCCCTTCAGCTTTGCCGCCACTGCCGCATGGCGCTGGCCGCCGTTGGGAACATGGAAGAGTCGCGCGAGCTCCGGACATACCCCGGCCTGAAGGGTCGCCCACCTGATCACCTGGGCCTGGATGGTGTCTTCGCTCGGGCCAGCGAGCTTCGCCGCACCGCTCGAACAGCGAGGCGAGCGCTTGACGCCAATATTCGGCCAGGGCTTCATGCGTGCGCCCCCCGGTGGCTGTCCCAGTCAAAGATGACCATGCGCCCGCCGCCTTCGCGCATCCGGTCAATGACGCGCTCGCCCAGCTCCGCCCCCAGCTTGTCCTTTGCCAAGTTGCTCAGCATGATGGTGGGCTTCATCGCGTTGTAGCGGTTGTTGATGACGTTCGTCAGGATCATCCGCTCGGTGTCGGACCCGTACTGGTTTCCGATCTCGTCCAGCACCAGAAGGTCGGGCGCCGTCAGCTTCTCCAACACGGCGGCCTCGGTGCTGGCCGCGTCCCGGCGATACGTGCTTTTCACCGCCTGCATGGCGTCCAGCACCACGGCAAAGCGCGCGGAGTACCCGGCCTCCAGCACCTGATGCATGATCCCCACGGCCAAATGCGTTTTTCCCGTTCCCGGAGTGCCGCAGAAGATCAGCCCGCGGCCTGCGGCCCGCGCAGTGGCGAAACTATCGGCGTACTCGGTCGCCACACGCAGTGCGCGTCCCTGGCCTTCGTTCGAGGCGTCGTAGTTATCCAGCGTCTTGCCGTGATAGCGCAAGGGCACCTCGGCCTGGCGCATGATGGTCAGGCGGCTGGCTTCGGCCTCCAGGCGAAAGCGCTCGGCCTGCTGGCGCTTGGCATTGCACATGGTGCAGTCCGACCACCCTACCGGCGTCTTCATGGCGGTATACGCCCCATGCTCGGAGCAATGCCGCTCCTCCGTGGCGAAGTTAAAACCGGCCATCGTCGTCAACACCATGCCGGTAGTCCTGGCTGCTGAAGTTTCCATGGATCTTTGCTCCTTTCGCGGGGCGGCGCTGGTCTGCCCCTGGGGTTGTTGCCTTTGTCTGGTCACCGGCCAACCAGTTGACGATGAATGCGGAGATGCCCCGGCGCGTCTTGCGGTTCGCCGGCTTGGCTGTGCACCAGACCCGCATCCGCTTCAACGCCCCCGGCACGTCGACCTGAGGAAAAGCCGCGCTCCACTCCGCGAGCTGGACATCGGTGGGCAGAAACTCGGAGCCGTCTTGCAGCGGAAGCTGAACGACGGGAGGCGGAGCATTGCCGTCTTCGGCGCCAAGCAGCGCGAGCTGGTCGGCGCAAGAATCTGCGTCAGCAGATTCCTTTTGTTGGTTGTCTTTTGGAAGGTTGTCTTTTGTGTGTCCGAATTTCGGACTAGCGACCTGTCCGAGATTCGGACTAGTGGTAGTCCCGGATTCGTTCACCTGTCCGAGATTCGGACTAGTAGTTCCACTAGTCCGAGATTCGTTCACCTGTCCGGATTTCGGACTATCCAGCCACACCGAGTAGTCCTTGTTGATCCCCACGATGGAGCCGTACTTGCCCGGCCGCTTGTGAATGACCCGCATCGCCGCAAGCTCATTCAGCGCCGTGGTGATGTGCTGGCGCTTCATGTCGCCCAGCAATGCGCCCAACTGCGAGGCGGACAGGTCGTCTTCCTTCTTGTTGAAACCGTAGGTCTTGCGGATAAGCGCCAGCAGCACGCGCAAAGTCGTCTGCTTGAACGGATGCGCAGTGATCGCCTCCAGCAGTTCGTTGGAAATCTGCGTATGGCCTTCCTCAAGCTGGGGAGATTTCGGCGTCATCTTCAAGACTACGGCGCTCATGCCGCCTCCCCGTAGAGCTGCTGATACCCGCGCTCGGCTTCCTCCGGCCATTTGCCCATCGCAACGATCCGCAGCCGCGTAAGCCGCAAGCCCGGGATGAAATAGGACAGCTTCATTTCCATCGTGGCCTTGGAGTGGTCAATGAACCAATGGCACCCGCCGCAGCCGAAGGCGATAGCCCAGTCGTGGGCCTTGATGCCCTTCCCTTTGCCGTCCCGCAGGCGGTTGGAATGGCAGGCGACCGTGGTGTCCGTGCCACCCTGGCAGTACTTGGGAACGCGCAGTAAGCATTCCTCGCCCTTGGCAAGGTCCAGCAGCGCCGGGTTGCGATAAACGGTCTTGGGCGGCTTCTTGCCCTTCTTGCGCGCCTTCATCGAGGCTCGGGGCGGCGGCAGCGGCTTGGCGCGCATCATCGGGGCCTTCGCTTTCAGCGGCGCACCACGCTTCATAGGCGTCTTCTGGCGAAGCGGCGTCTTGCGTTGCAACGTCATGCCGCGCCCCGCTGCTTTCGGACGCGCGACCAGTGCGAGAACTTCCAACCGTTCATGTGACGCCTGACCAGGCCGGCGCGCACGGCGTCGAACAGGAACGACTCCACCGCAGCAGCTGCGGCGTCATCCCGGGTGGTCCGCAGCCAAGGGCTGACGGCCACCATGGCAGGCGAAACCATGGCCCGTAGCGCGCCGACTTGAACTTGCCGCGGGGTGTCGATGATGGCCTGCCGCACTGCCTCGACCGTCGCTGGTGGCACTCGGTAGCCCCTGAACATGTGCAGGCAGTCAGCCATAGATGCCGCTCCACTTGATGAACGGCTTTCGGATTGCCAGATAAAACAAGCTGGCCGCCTGGGCGTTGTGATCCAGCTCGGCGCGGCTGGTGATGCCGCACACGTCGCGGACGAACTGCGCCGCGTGCTGTTTAGCTGTCACGCCCTGGGGGGCAGCGCCGACGCGGGCAACAACCCAGTCCTGGAACCGAGCGCTCCTACAGAGCTGGTCGGCCGCACGCGCCCGCGCGCCCCCCTTGCGCTCCGTGGACGGGACTCGCGCCCGCACGGGTACTCCCGATGTTCCGCGCTGGATCATTCTTCGGCCATCCCGCTCAGACGGTTCGCAACACTCGCCACAGCCTCCATGACCACGCGTCCAGCCGCGGTGACGCGTGCCACCTCCTGCTGGTCCACGCCGCCGTCGGCCAGGGCGTCGTACACCTCATGACCAAACTTGCCGTGGGCGACCATCAGGCCGGCAACCTGTTCCAGCACGGAAATGTCGCTTTCGCCACATGTCTCCGGAGCCTTCACCAGCAGATAGCCGTTGCTATGCGCAAACGCCGCCAAAATCCGGGCATCCCCCGTCATGCGGACAATGCGGTCCGCCTCGGCAAGGGTCAGGTGGTGCGTGTTGTTGTTGGGATTGACCTTGTTGCGCAGGACGGCCGCCGAAATGCCGACCAACGGCCCCAATGACTCGCTCCCCCCCCTGTACTCATGCACCGTCAAATCGGCCGCAGTGGTGATGTTCATTTCCTGATTTCCTGAACGTATCTATTGCTCAGCAGCGGCCTTACGATGCGCTGCATGGAAAAGCGAAGTGCGCCCTACACGTCCAACGGCCCGATCTGGACCTTGTCGCTAGGCTTTGCCGGTGCCGGCGGCTGCGGTGCCGGCTGGGCCGGCGTCGTCGCGCTATCCATGCGCCCTCTCCATAAAACAGGTGGCCAGCCCCTTAGAATGTTTGCTCTCACACAAAGCACTCGCCCCGAACAGGAGGGGGCTGACCATGAACAAAAACGGGCAAGCGGTTTTCACTCGCCTCGACCATGCGGAAATCGCTATCGATCCGATCACTCGGGTTGTCACGCTCCTGCCGTCAACTCTTTTCGACGGGAAGCTTGTTGCCGCGCCCGGCTGGCGAATGACGCCCGATGGGGCGCGAGCAATCGCGGAAAAGCTCAACGAAGCTGCCGACACGATGGACGCCCTCCCGGCAGTCGTTCCGAACTAATCACAACGCGGCCAGGGAGGCGCACTCCATCAAGGGCTACTCCCGCCCGCCAAAGTGCGCCGCCTTGGCGCGTTGCCGCCGCAATACGCTCATCGGCGATGCGTTCCACCGCTGGTCTGATCAACCACAGAACGAATCGGGCGTAGAGGCTATGCATGGGAGGGCTCCCGAAGCGGAGTGAGCAGCTCCCGTCTGCTATGACTTGCGCCCTCAATCCACACACCTTCTGATAAGGAATTGCCATGGCGACTCTCAATCGCGAGACTCAGCTGATTTGCCTTCAACGCCTGGCCGCGGAATATCCGAACGAGGTTGATGTAGATTCCTGGGAAAACGAGTTCCCTGACTGCTCCGTGAACCTTGCGTACCTGCATGAACACGGCTTGATCAACGCAACCATCGTGCGCCCCATGTCCGGGCCTGCTCAGGTCGTTGCTGCCTGCATCACCGCGCAAGGGATGGATTTCCTTGCCGACGATGGAGGCCTCGGCGCGATCCTCGGTGTAGTGACCGTGCGGCTCCATGACGACACCATCAAGGCGATGATTGAATCTACGATCCTGCAATCGGACCTCCCGCAGCCAGAAAAGAAGAGATGGCTCGATCAGCTTCGATCGCTGCCCGCCGAGACCACAAAACACCTCGTACTGAAGCTCGTTGATAAAGGCCTGGAGTCGGGACCGGCCGCACTTGCTGCAGTCGGAACCCTGTTGGGGATGACCTCATGAACAGTGCGAATCCCGCTTCTGGGCCAAGTTCGACCCAGAATCCGTCAACGCTGGTCGATACCTCCATGACGCACTGGCCGTTGCGAAAAACCAAGGAGGTGGGAAGCAGCTCAAGCGTCTGCGCCGACCTATGCATGGGAGGGCTCCTGATGAACGCGAAACCCAAAGTGCGAATTGCGGGGTGTTGATGTCATGCCGCCCTCGCCTCTTCGGCCAACTCGGGCCATACCTTCGCCCATTGCTTGCACAAGAGCCGCTTCGATATGCCGGAAGCCGTCTCAAGGGCGGTCGCGTACTCCGCCGGAACATTTCCAGACTTCTCCCATTGCTGGACGGTCTGGTAGTTGTTCGCGCCGGTCTTCCTAGCCGTTGCCACCGGTCCGCCGGCGTTGGCGATGGCTTGAGCGATATGAGGGTTCTTGTCCATTCGCCCACTCTATACAAGAAAAACTAGCAATGCAAGAAATTCCTGCAATGACACAAGCCTTTCTTGTGGGTAATCTCGCGCGCATGCCCACGATCCACAAACGAATCAAAGACCTGAGAGAGAAGCTCGGGCTGTCCATGGAACAGCTCGCCGAGCGCGTGCCCGTTTCCTGGCAAACAGTTCAACAGTGGGAGAACGGCAAGACCGCGCCCAAGCGCGCCCGGCTGGAAGCCGTCGCCAAGGCCTTGAACACGACTCCTGAGTATTTGGCTGTGGGTCCCGTCACGGATCCAGACACCGACGAGTTCGTTGCGGTCCGTCGCCTAGACGTGCGCCTCTCTGCCGGTCATGGTGAGATCGTCTTATCCGAAGATGAGAAGAGCCGCCTCTCGTTCCGCGCGGACTTTCTGCGCACCGCTGGAGCTACGCCGGAGCAAACCGTGTCTGTGTCGGTAACGGGATCCAGCATGGAGCCGCTGATCCCCGACGGGGCGACGGTCCTTGTGAACCGTGCGGCGACTTCAATCGTCAATGGGAAGGTCTATGCCTTTCGCCAGCGTGACGAGGTCAGAGTCAAGCGTTTGCACAAAGGCAACGGCGGCTTTATCGCCAGGTCGGAGAACCTCGTTGGGAACCCTGACCTACACCTGGACTTCGAAGACCCTGAAATCGAGATCATCGGCAGGGTCTTTTGGGTCGGGTTCAGGCTGTGATCCTCTATTCCTGGGCTGGCGCCAGGCTGCGGGATGATGAGGCGGGGCAGTGGGTGCGGTCGTAGCTAGTTAATACTGCTGTGATGAGATGGTTTTAGCGAAAGGCCACTGGAAACTTGGCCATGTTCAAACAGATGAGAGTCGGACTTGATTCCTCCATTAGATGATCGTGGCCTGCTCCCTGCGGGCGTCCATGAATGCGCACTTGATGAGGCGGAAAGATGGGCGCAGGAAGACCTTCATAGGCAGGGAATCTGGGCAGGGTTACGTAGCGTGCTGCCTACTATCCGCTCGCCCTTCACGCAACGAGGGTTGCCTCCACCACCGCTAACCCTCGCAGGGAGCTATTTCTCTGACAAGCCGGCCCCTGGGGACATTGAAGCAGTGCTCGCTCTGCCGCCTGATTTTCCAGTAGCAGTAATTGGCGAGTGTTACGTGTGCTTCCAAGCAAACCGTCACATATGGCATGCGCAACAGCACGTAGACTACTATGTGATGGTTGCGGGAGCGGGCAATGATTTTCGGGATTTTTTCCAGTACGTCGGTATCAAGACCGGCGCTGCGAAGGGCTTGCCAGCTAAGGAGCGGCGCGGCATTGTACAGGTGACGACATGGTGAACGATACGCGCAATCTGGTGCATGGTGAGGCTCTCACGTGGGTGAGCCAAGCGAACGCCATGTGGGATGCCATCAAGGACTCGGGCCTGGTCACCAAAGAAGATTTTTGGGCCAACAATCCCTACCTGACCAAAGTAACTCGGTTATATGAAGAAGACTTTCAGCTTGCCAAGCTGACAGATGAATCTGATCTCCTGTTCCATGCAGAGGGTCCTGGTGCCGGCCATGAAAGCCCGCGGCTGGACACTGTCAATTGGCTCGGTGTCCGAATGGAGCGCCGCCTTCGTGAGTTGGCCCAATCGCTGACTCCGTTGGTGGAAGCTGACGCGCGTGTCGCCGCCCGCAAGCTTGATCTTCGCCTCACCGGCATTGCTCCTGGCAGCCTTTACATGGGGATCGCTCTGGCGGAGATTGCGGCGTCGCTGCCAGGCATGGAGGCTTCCGATTTATCGCTCGTGCAGTCTATTCGGTCTGCGCTGCAGAGCATCCAAGTCATACCCCAATTTGTGACGGACGTTGATGTGAGCTCTGAGATCATGGACGCATTTCCAGATCCCGCGCTGAGGGACGCGTTGATAGTGGCCGCATTCGAGATAGCTCCGACAGGGCGCAAGGGAATCCACACGCTTGAGATCTCCGCGCCCCGCACGAGCATTCGAACAGGAACGCTCGGCCAGCGAGAACGAGTAGTCCTTCGCGAGGCAACTTCTCGGCCCTTTATGAAAGAGCGTAGGCGTGGCTCGTTTGTGGGCCAAGTGCGCGAAATAGACCTAGACTCCAGTAGATTTCAGCTGAGAGGCGTGGAGGGGGTGGGCACACTACGCTGCGTCAGCAAGTTCGATGAGAACCTGAGCAAGCGAGTCCTGGGCCGGACGATTAGCGTCTCGGGCTGGTACGACGTCGACAGGGATGGGCGTCCGCGATTGATGGAGGTCTCTGAGTACAACATTCATCCCGCACAAACTCAACGCCGCCTGCCAAGGGACGTTTGATAAACAAGGCCACCTCCGGGTGGCTTTTTTGTTGCCCGCTGCGCACTACCTGCAATTGATCATGACTTTCCATGTACCTGGGCAATGAAGCCCAGATGCAGGAGCCAGCATGATGAAGTTCATCATCTGGGTGGTGGTAGTGCTGGTACTGGCCCTCTGGGGCCAGCCAGCCTACTAGGCCACCCCCGCCTCGAGCGGGCGTGGGCCACGCAAGACTAGAGGGGCCTCGGCGCGGCTATCTGCAATCCTTCATATTGATCGCACAAGGACTCATAACGCTTCTCAACGTCCGCGATGGTTGCTCTCGATGCGTAGATGCTTCTGACTGCCTGCTCCCACTGTTGGATCACATCGGAGCTCGGTACAAAAGCAGCAATCGCTCGCCCAACATTGGTCCATGCTTGCGCCACCGGCACCCCATTGTCTCTCCATAGGGGAACTGACGACATGTACCCACGTACTACTCGGCATTGACCAACTGCAAGATTCTTAGGACTTACGCTCACTTCCTTCGACGATCGAGACTCGACAGGTTCTGATCGCTCCCTTCCCTTTTCCAGGGCGGGCAGCCGAGCATTACTGGCGAACGCACGATACCTTGGGGTCACATTCCCGTACCACTCTTCTACGCATGCTACGTCGGCGCAGTTGTCGGCGCGCCACTTCAGATCGGACGCGGCCAGCTTCATGAATTTATCGCGGTCCTCGGCGCTATCCCGAGCTGCTCTGTATGCCTGGGCGTATTTGGTGTCTAGGTTCAGCAGGGACTGATTGCCACACACCATCTGATCTATCTTCGTCGCCGGCTTCTGGCAATCGACGCTGTTCGCCTGCGCTGCGGCCCAAGGCGCTCCCGCTAAGAGCGTGCCCAGCACCCACCGTAATGTGACTTCGACCACATCGCTCCCCACGTAACAAAAGATTCCATGATGCTAGCCGATATCTAACGGCGACCTGCGAATACCTCCAATTGATCATGACTACACATGTACTAGGTGAAAAGATGCCTAGGTACTGGAGCACTCCATGATCCGCATCATGATCTGGCTCTTAGTGGTGCTAATGGCCCTCTGGGCCACACCGGCCTACTAAGTCTTCCCCTCAACCCCGCCCGCCTCGAGCGGGCTTTTTTTTGCGTCCCGGCGCAGCCGTTACAACGTTATTTGCTAGTTTTTCTTGCATGCTAGTTTTTCTTGTGGCACATTACACCCATGCGCTGCAAACACAGCGAAGCAAGACCTCCACGGAGCCGCACCCTCGGGACACCTCGGCGGCAGACGTTAGCCCACACACATAAAGAGTCGGCATGGAGAAGAGGCAGCAGCACCAGAAGTACCGCTCTTTAACAACCGAGGCCGCCCGCCCCCACCGGGGAAGGGCGAAACAGGACAACCAGACGCCAGCGCGCCCCCGGACCCTGTGTGCTTGGGCTTCCAAACCCAGGCAACGCCCAGCCGGGCGTGGCGACGATAACCCCGGCCGTTTTCCGAACCCGCTGAAAGGCAGGAAACCGCCAGGTCACTGCCCGTTGAACAGGATTTACGGGAACGACTTACCGTTCACGCGCAAACTCGTGATCGTGCCAGTAAAACCGTCGTAGAAACAGGTCGCGTATGCGGCGAGATTCGCGCCGTAGCCATTTGGCATGGTCAGCCCCTGCCCAGCAAGCCACTCCAGCCTGTAACGGCCGTCTTGAATATGGATTTTTGGCTGCGGTATCGCGATTCGCCCGCCATCCAAAGATCCGCTCCGAAGTGCCGATTCACAGGCTTTCCTAGCCCTTTTCTCAACGGGATCTGGGCCAGACATAGCCCATGTGAGAAAAAGCCACCAACTCGCGAACAACACCGCGACCACTGCCGCGACCCAAAGCAAAGTTTGTGCAATCAGGTCTACACGCAATGACCGATGCCGCTGTCGCCCTAACGCGCCTTCCAATTGCGGACTGCTTCGGGCGAACACCTTCTCACCGCAGGACGGGCAAATTGCAACTTTGTCATGAACGATAGCGCGACAATTTTCGCAAGAAAGGATACCCATCCCTGTCCCCCCGGATCGAAGTCCCCTTCGATGTTAACCGGAGCGCCAAAAGTGCGGGTTCTAGCCTCCGCCGCGTGCGGCGCTTACCGAAGCCAATTATTGAAAAGGAGGGTCAATTTTGAACATTTCACAGGAGGAGCAAACCATGCCGCTTGACGGGAAGAACCAAGGCGCAACATACGCCGAAGCAAGTCACTACACCTATGCACTTAGAGTTTTAGACGGTCTCGCAGATCGCCCCAAGCACGTTGGCGCAGCGATAGCTCTTTCGTTAATTCAGACGCTTGAGACTGACCCTCTCCACTGTCCTGCTGCTGCGTCGTTCCTGAAATCTCTCGAGCAGATTCGTCAACGAGTTCTTGATGAATTACGTGATTCCGACGCAGCACAGATTCATTCATAGAGCGAGCGATGCTCCTGCGCGAGTCTTCGGACAGCGATCCGAATATCGCGATCAGAAGGTCTCTGTCCAATTCCGCGTCAATTGCCGCTTTCAACTCATTTTCCGTTTTCATTGTTGAGATTGAGGAGATTCGTAGAGGGGCAATTACCGTAGCACGTCTAGGTCTGGGCAGGTAAATGAACCCCCAGTTAATTGCCCGTATGACGGGCAGCACCGAGAAGCCAACTATGAACCGCAGACCCAACCCGCAGAAAGAGGTCGATGCCTGGAACGCTCGCGTTCAGATCGGCCAAATGGTCCAGTACGCCGAAGTGAAAGGACTGACCGAACCCCAGACGTTCAAGACCAAGACCGAAGCCGAAGTATTGAGCGGCCACACCGCCGTCGTGTGGCTTGAAGGCAAACGCGGCTGCGTGGCGGTCGACCACTGCACGCCGGTCTCTGCCTGACCTGAAGCCGCTGATGATGTCCACCATCGAAACCTACGACCACTTAGGCGGCGACTACCTGGATGAGACCCCCGGCGGAATATTCGGCGGCCGCCTCCACCGCGACCGCCGGTACTGGCTTGCATGGGCAAGCGTAGACCTCAGTACTCAGGGCGATTGTCTGCCCGGCGTAATGGACGACTACGGCACCCTGACGCCCGTTCCGAGCCCTCGCCGGCAACCCCAGCACTGAGGAAATGACCATGAGCCTGAAGCAACAGTACGAAAACTACATAGCTCGCCTGCGCGCTCGCGGCGATGAAATCACGAATTATGAATGCCCGGACTGCGGCGGCGTGATCGACACCAAGGCAGCGCCGGAAGGCGAATCGTGGGACACGCTGTCCACCTGCCCCCATTGCGAAGCCCTGCACATGAAATCCACGAACGGGAGCAGCGCCCACGGCGAAGCACTCCCCGCCTGACAGCCCCGGCTCATGCCTCGCGTGCGGAGTATTGGCAGGCGCTGTTGCCTGATCCTCCCCCTACCCAGGAATACCTATGATCAAGTTCATTGAAGCCCTGCTGGACATTCTCGCGCCCATTCTCAGCGTGCTGGACCGCAACGGAAAGCTGTAATTCGATATCACAGAGGCAATCTGAATCCGCACTCTCACTAGGAGGCCAACCAGTACCAAATGGCCATCCCGACAGCGACCCACAAAGCCACGATTGCCACCGCACCGATCCTGCTACTAGGTTTGGCTCCCCTCTCGCGCATCCATTCATCCGCCTTGATACGACATTCCACAAGCACGTCGGCCGGCAGCAACTTGATCGCGAGCCAGATCAACCCCGGTAGCAGGATCACGTCGTCCAAGTACCCAATCACCGGAATGAAATCCGGGATCAGGTCAATTGGACTCAACGCGTAAGCCACAACAAACACCCCTAGCGCTTTGGCGTGCCAGGGCGTCCTGGGATGCTTGCTCGCAAACCACAAGGTGAGGCCATCGCGTTTTACGCGCTTAGCCCAAGTTCTCAAGGTCGTGCTCAAGCTCATGCTCTGGCCTGCAAGGAGTTCGCAGTCGAAGATCTGGGATTTTAGGCGAAGGGCTATTACGCCTATCTGAAGTCGACCACGGCAGCATCAACTTGTGCGACGCGGCTTCGGAGAGCGGGCCAGCGCCGCAACGTCACCGGTGCAAAAGTGACTTTCCAACGTAAAACGATGAACGGGCCTTCGGCCTGCTCTCCGAAGCCCACAACCACACACACCGTGCAGAACCACAGAGGATCAACCGCCAACCAGAAGCGGACTACGATTGCATTGCTCGGTTAGGTCAAATACACCTACTCGGGCGGCTCGCCTCAAAGCTGATGATCCGGGCGCCGTTGCGGGGATAGCGTCCATGCTGGTAGTCACCCGACACGACCACATCTACAAATCCAGTTTCCCGCAATGCGAGAGCCAACTCCTCGACACCCCACCAGCGCAAATGGAATAGGTCAAGCTCTGTCGACAGCAACGCCCCATCCCGCCAGTGTTCGTAGCGCAGATGATCAAGGGTTGTTTGTTTGATGTAATCAATCTCGGCCCGATGACTGGTCAGCGTCAGCAAATCGCTGCCATCTACCGCCCAACTGCGCACGGAGCTCGCCCCTCCAATGAGGCTCTCGATGGGGTCAATATCTACGATCAGCCTGCCACCGGGCAGCAGATGATCCCAAAACCGCTTGAGCACGACCATTGCAGAAGCGGTCTCTGTAATCAACTGCAGCGACCCCGCCGGCATGACAATGCATGCGAAGCGTCGATCGTAGCTAAATTGTTCGAATGTTTGACAGGTCAGTGCGGGAGCCAGACCTCTACTTAGGCACTCCTGCCTACAGTAGTCGAGCATGTCTTGCGACGCGTCGAAACCTTCCATCGCTAGCCCCATCTCAAGCATCGGTATGAAGACCCGGCCATTGCCGACCGCAGGTTCCAAGATCGGGCCATCACATCCAGTCAGGCGCTGCCGATAAAATTCCAGATCGCCGAATGAGTGGCCAATGGGCTTATCTAGGTGGTAGATCCAGGAAGCGAGTTTTCCGTACCTATTTGGCATTTCTTCTCCATGTCAAGATAAGTAGGCTACCTTACGTGACTTGGACAGGAATACAAACTTGGCGGCAGAAGACAACGTCTTACATGGAAGCGAGAACGGTGGGTCAAGCTTCGTTGAACCACTATCGAATTTCCAAACGGATGCCGATGAGAATGCAAAAAAAGCGACCTCCACCAAGAAGTGCTGGAGCAGAAAGCCCCTTCAACCTTTCAGCAAGCCGCTTCGATTCAAAAGCGGGCAACGGGGCATCGGCCCAATGCAACCTGTTGCCCACAAAACCAAAGGGCTGGATCCACTGTTTCAATGGATCCAGCCCCTGTACCGCAAGCAACTTGCCTTAGGGCAAGCTGCCGATTAAATCGCTTTGATCATCGTTGCCGTGGGGCCTTTTTGCCCTTGACCGGCCACGAAGGAGACACGCTGGTTCTCTTCCAGAGATTTGTGGCCATCACCCTGAATTTCAGAGAAATGGGCGAAGAGGTCTTTGCCACCCAGCTCCGGCATGATAAAGCCGAAGCCCTTGTCGTTGTTAAACCACTTCACGATACCAGTTTCAATCTTCAATGTAAGTCCTAGATTTGCAGGGAAAATGTTCCCGCGGCCACTATCAATGATTAGCCGCAACAAAGATATAGCTGTTACGAATTAACACACTCCCTGAATCCCATTCTTCGTGGCTTCAGAGAGCGGGCGGCGCTGCGACGTCACCGGCGCTGAAAGTGACTTTCAGGAATTCACCGGGCTACCGGCCCGCTCCCCGAAGCCCACCCACCACCGCGCACACCGCGCAAATCTCCATGCCCTCAACTATCCCCGCCATCTGGTGGGGCTTGGCGCTGCTCGCCCTCGTGGCGGTGGCCCTGGTCCCCATTGGCAACTACTTCACCCGCCGCTATGTCGCGGCCGATCCTTGGAGCCCCTCATGATCCGCCGAATTCTGCGCGTCCATGGCGAACTGCTCATGAACATCACCTTCTGCGTCATTGCCATCGCCGCCGCCCTGCTTGGCTATGGCGAGCGCCAACAAGCCGACGAATCCTCCATCACAGCCCAGGACGGCGGCAAGACCGCTTACGCCGCCAAGGGATAAACCGGAGTCCTCTCTCATGTGGTTCAAGAACCTGAAGATCTACCGCCTGTCCGCCGCCTGGTCGCTGTTCGGCGATCACCTGGAGGCCGCACTGGCGCGCCAGGCGTACCAGCCCGGCACGAACTTGGAAATGCAGTGCATCGGCTGGGTCGAGCCCCGCGAGAACGGCGGACTCGCCCACGTTGTCAACGGCCAGATCCTGCTGACCCTGCGCGCCGAAAAGAAGCAGCTCCATGGCACGGTCATCAACCAGGTGGCGAAGTCCCGCGCCCAGGAAATCGAAGAGCAGCAAGGCTACAAGCCGGGCCGCCAGCAGATGAAGGAAATCAAGGAGCGCGTGACGGACGAACTCCTGCCCCGCGCCTTCAGCATCTACCGCGATACCCGCGTGTGGATTGACCCGCGCTATCGCTGGCTGGTGATCGACGCGGCAACCTCCAACAAGGCCGATGAGGTGATCGGCATCCTGGCTAAGTGCATCGACCCGTTCCCGCTAGAAAACCTCTATGTAGCCCAGTCGCCCGCGTCCGCCATGACCAACTGGCTGGCCGACGACGAGGCCCCGGCCAACTTCAGCATCGATCAGGACACTGAACTGCGGTCATCTGGCCTGAGCGGCGCAGCCATTCGCTACGTCAAGCACTCCATCGATGCCGACGACGCCCGCCGACACATCCAGTCCGGCAAGCAATGCACCCGTCTCGCCATGACGTGGGCTGACCGCATTTCCTTCGTCCTCACCGAAGGGCTGGATATCAAGCGCGTGTCTCCCCTCGATGTACTGAAGGAAGGCAATGAAGGCATGGCCGCCAACGATGACGAGAAATTCGATTCGGACATGCTGCTGATGACGGGTGAGCTGGCCAAGATGATGGCCGAGCTGGTCGAAGCCCTGGGAGGCGAGAAACGCCTCTAATCGACCGCCAGCGAACGCACCCAATCTGCGGCCTTGTAGTCCGATGACCAAAGGCGCTCGATATGCACCAGGCAAAAGTCACGCACGGCCTCTCGCACGCTCACATCCGCGGGAATACTGGCCGCAGCGGCCAGCGCCAGCGCCAGTTGTCTGTCCAGCGCGTTAAACGACAACTGGCCGGCGATATCCCGAGTCTCAATCTCGCGTGAAAGAGCTACCTGATTACTCAGGATCGCCGTTTGCACACACCACAAGAATTGCTCTGCCTTTGTCATCTTTCATCCCCTCCCGCCGCTGAAGTTTTGCATCTTAACTCCCCGGAGTGTCAGCATGACCCATCCCCCCGCATCGTTCAAGACGATGATTCTGGACAAGACGATCAAGCGCGCCGACGCGATGAAGATCCAGTACGACCGGATTCACGTTGCCCCCGACTTCAACCCGCGCGATTTGGACGACTTCTACGAAACCGACATTCAGGAACTGCTTGCCCACATCCTGGCCGGCGGTACGCTGCCGCCGCTGGAGGTCATCGCGATGGCTGACGGGTCGGGCGTTGAGCTTGTCGACGGGCATCGGCGCTTCGATGCCATGGGACGCGCCATCGCCCAGGGATTCCCCATCGATTGGGTTTCCATCGTGGCCTTCCAGGGCAACAAGATTGATCGCCTGGCACGCGTATACACCAGCAACAAGAATTCTCCCCTGCGTCCCCTGGAAGCGGCGCGTGGCTTCAAGCGTTTCCGCGGCGCCGGCCTGGACAGCGCCGAGATTGCCGCCCTCGTCCATTGCAGCCGTACCCATGTCGAAAACTACCTTGTCCTGGCCGACGCCGAACGCGAAGTGCAAGAACTGGTCCGCAGCTGCAAGGTGTCCGCCGAGGTCGCTATCGACGCCGTGCGCAGGCTGGGCGCCAAGGCTGGCGACTTCCTCAGCGGCAAGGTTGACCAGGTCAAGGCCGCCGGCAAGTCCAAGGTGACCGCCAGCACCATCCACGGCCGCGCCCTCCCCCGCAAAGTCGTCTCCCCGCTCATCAGCGGCGTGGACTCCTTCATCAAGGGACTGGACGCCAACCAGCGCGCAATCCTCATCGACATCCAGGAAGGCCGCGTAGCCGCCGACACCATCACGGTAAAGGCCGAAGACCTGATCAACCTGTTTCGGGCACACGGCGCCGTCGAAACCGTCCGCGCCAAACGCGCCGAGAAAGCCGCCACGGAGGCACAGCAAGCCGCCCCCGATACACAGGCACCTATCGACCTTGAACAAGAGGAAGCCACCGCATGAGCGCTCTTACCGAAAACGAATTCCTGCGCGACGTGGCCGATCACGTCATGGAGGTCAAGCGGGATGACGGCGTGTACCGCCACATCCGCTTCCGCAAGCCCGGCACGATGTGCATGCACTTCGATCTGATCACCTGGCCGGGATACCTCTGCTACACGGGCGACATGGGTACCTATGTGTTTACGCGCTTGGCCGACATGTTCGAGTTCTTCCGCACAGATCGCGAGTACGCACAACGGCGCGGGCGCCGACTGGCGGTCAATCTGTCGTACTGGTCCGAGAAGCTTGAGGCCGTCAACGGCAGTCGGCGCGGTGGGGCTGCCGAAGAGTTCGACCTGGCAAAGTTCCGCAAGGTCATAGAAGAGTATCGGCTGAACTGGATCCGCGGCGATGCGCGCAGGCTGTTGACCAAGGACGAACGGCGCGAACTCTGGGAGGCAGTGGATTGCGACGTGCTGAACCGGATCAATGACGGCGAACACTACGCCTGCACCGCCGCAAACGACTTCAATTGGACCCCGTCCCGCTATACCCCCGGCCCTGGCCGTACCTGGTTCTTTGACGATCTCTGGGACCACAACTTCAACGACTACACGCGCCGGTTCCGCTGGTGCTGCTTCGCCCTTGCCTGGGGCATTGAAACCTACGACCGCAGCAAGGAGGAAGTCACAGCATGAGCGCCCCCGAGATATCCATCCCCGTTGAAGTCGTGGACGCCGCCATCAATGGCTGGTTCAGCACCCTCCCGGATAGCAGGGATCAGCAGGAGCATTTCCGCATTCGCATGCGCGCTGCCCTTGCGGCGGCGGGCTTCTCCGCTGCTGGCGATGCGCATGAGCTCACGCGTAAGACCGACCTGATTGCCGAGCTCAGCAAGATCATCCACAACATTACGGTCGCGCAGCAGGCGGCCTGGATCGAATGGCAGCACGGCGCAGGCGCCGAGGCAGGTATGCGGTGGATCGAGAACGGCTTAGCCGGGCCGGGTCACATTCCCGAGGAGGATGAACCCTACGGCACCGAGGCGCAGGCGTACTTCGACGCCAACCAGGCCGATCCCTTGCCGGCGTGCCAATGCGGACTCCCGTCCAACATCCTCCATATGGGCAACGGGTACTGCTCGCAGGAGCACTATGCCGCCGCCATTGCCGCCCAGCAGGGCAAAGGGGGTGGGGCATGAGCCTGATCCTGTTAACGGATATCGACGGGAATGCCCTCGCGATCAATCCGAATTTCATAGTCTCCGTGACCGCCGTGCTGAACAGCTATCACGGATCGAGAGCAGTAATCCACACCCAAAACGGAAAGAGCCATACCGTCCGCCAATCGCCCGAAGAGATCTTCGACGCTATCCCGCACTGCATCCAGGGAGAGAGGTAACCATGCGCAGCCTGGTCATGATCATGACAGCCCTCGCCCTTGTGGGCTGCTCCAAAGACCCTGTGTCCGTATCCGGCACCGACAACAGGGAAATTCAGGTCGACGAGCTATTCACGCACCGCGGCGTCACTATCTACCGATTCAGCGACGGCAACCGACGTGTCTACTTCTCCAGCATTGCCGGCGATGTCACAGCGAAGCACACCGAAAACTGCGGGAAGGACTGCTTCCGAACGGTGACCGTGGAATCGAAGGGCGCCGGCCAGTTCAACCAGGCCGGAGGGAGGTGAGGAATGGACCCCGCCATGTTCCCAGTACCTGGCACGTTCCTGCGGCCCGTGGCCCGGCTCCACCCCTTCCTCTACTGCTACGAGGTGGTCCAGATCCTGCCCGACGACACCCAGGGCCCCGATCACTGGACCATGCGCCGCTGGGGCTTGAACTCACACCACCAGCCGTACCTTGACGACGGCCCGCGCGGCAACAGCGCGCTGCACTACCTCACCAACCTTGAACGCATCGCGCCAGGCGTCTGGAAAGACACCGTGGCGGCCTACTACGAACCGCTCTACTACCGGCAAATCGAGGTAGGCGGGCAAAAGGATCTTTTCTCATGACCGACCAAACCACCGCCGCCCAGGCGCATGAAATCCGGTTTAGTGATGACCAATTGATGGCGATCGCCACCGCCGCATGGGAAGTGCATTCCAATGAGGCGTACTCACCCGACGGGCTGCTGATGGCATGCGTTGCTGTGCAGGCCGCCCTGCTGTCCAAG
The DNA here is from genome assembly GCF_048541815.1 of Achromobacter sp. PD1. NCBI lineage: Bacteria > Pseudomonadati > Pseudomonadota > Betaproteobacteria > Burkholderiales > Alcaligenaceae > Achromobacter > Achromobacter sp. PD1. Next base: position 1,860,888 of record NZ_CP183349.1, on the reverse strand, counting down.
CTGCGCGCCCCTGTAGCCAATGAGCGGCCAGTGAAGCCGCACGCCGGCCATCAGGACCTGGCCGAAGCCTGGCAGAAGGGCTTTGACGACGAGCCGCCGGTGCTGCGCGCTGGCCGCATCTATTTCGATGCATACAGAGAGGGCCAGGCCGCGCACGCCGCCCTGGCAAGCGCCTCTGTAGCCGGGGAGGCGGTTGCAGAGGTGCAGATTGACCCGCATAGCCCGCCCGACGACGAGCGCGCCATCATCGTGCCGCTGGTGGACTTCGAGGCGGTGGACGCTGGAACAAAGCTCTATGCCGCGGCCCAGGCCAGCGAGGCGGTGCGCGATGCCTTGAGATCAGCAGCGCAACAAATCACCGACCTCTACGAGGGCGACGAGTGGCCCGAACTGGCGCAAGTTCTGCATGTACTGGATGCACTGTCCTCGCAACCGGGCGCGCAGAAGGGAGGCAACGATGCCTGACCGCATGCAGGGCAAATTGTTCTCGGCGGCCAACCTGGCGTCCACAGTCAAAATCCCGCGGGCACCGATACTGGTCCCTCATTACGACTGGCCGTTCCCAGGAATGTCACCCTCAGACTCGGCCAGGGCGGGCATTTCCATGAGCAGCGATTTCATCGAGACCATCATCGCCACCATCAAGGCTTACCCAGACCGAGCTGGCACAGATGCCCAGGTGCTGGCACTGATTCCAGAGGACTGGAAAGCGCTGCTCGGGCCCTGGGCGCACGGCAGCATCGAGGATAGGCAGGGCCGCCCCCACGGCATCAAGGTTACGCAGGTGATGCACGAAGGGCCCGGCGGCGGCTTCCATCGCGAGTACCGAATCGAGGAGACTGGCAATGCCTGACGACATAAAGCTGCCGCCGCTGCCGCCCATCGCCCCCGACAACTAGGACGGAGGCGCAAATGGCTGACCTGCATCTGGCCCTCAAGGGCGAATACTTCGACGCCATCAAGGCCGGCATGAAGACGGAGGAATACCGGCTTCTCTCACTCCATTGGGCCAACAGGCTGGAGGACAGGAGCTATGACCGGATCGTGCTGACCCGCGGCTACCCGCGCCGCGACGATGCCGACCGCCGCCTAGTGCTCCCCTGGCAGGGCTACACCATCAAGACCATCACGCACCCGCACTTCGGCCCGGACCCGGTCACGGTCTACGCCATCGGCGTGCGCACCGACAACAAGGAGCAGTAATGGCACACGCAGCCACACACCAAACACCGGTCGCGGCGCCGAAGCTGCTATATCGACTGAGGGAGGCGGAGGAAGTGCTGGGCCTGTCGCGCACCATGATCTACAGGCTGATCAAGCGCGGCGACCTGGAGAAAGTGCAGATCGGCGACGCCACCCGTATTACCGTCGAGAGCGTCCAGGCGCTGATCGAACGGAGCAAGCAGAAGAAGGCAGCATGAGCGGGTATCATCTGGCCTTGTCCCCGGCGCCTGCCAACCACGCCCCGGATGAGTAGCCAGATGAGTAGCTAGAACGGGTTTTTGGAAGGCAGCACCCTCAAGAACCGCATAAACAAACGGTCTACGAAAATCATGAAATTAGCCACCTGGAACGTGAACTCCCTGAATGTGCGCCTGCCGCAGGTGCTGGACTGGCTGGCAGCCAATCCCGTCGACGTGCTGTGCATCCAGGAACTCAAGCTCACGGATGACAAGTTCCCCGAAGCCGCCTTCACCGAGGCCGGCTACCGCGCCGTCTGGGCCGGCCAGAAAACCTATAACGGCGTCGCCATCATTTCGCGCGTGCCCGGCACGTCCATGGTGCGCAACATTCCCGGCTATGAGGATCCGCAGCAGCGCGTCCTGGCGCTGACCTTTCCCAGCGCCGAAGGCGACGTACGCGTCGTCTGCGCCTACTGCCCCAACGGCCAGGCGGTGGGTTCGGACAAGTACGCCTACAAGCTGGACTGGTTCGAAGCCATGCGCGCCTGGCTGGCCGACGAGATCAAGCAGTATCCGCGGCTGGCGGTGCTGGGCGACTACAACGTCGCGCCAGCCGACGAAGACGTGCATAACCCCGAGAAATGGGAAGGCCAGGTGCTGGTGTCCGAGCCGGAGCGCAAGGCCTTCGGCGCCCTGATCGACCTGGGACTGGCGGATTCCTTCCGCCTTTTCGAGCAGCCGGAGAAATCCTTCAGCTGGTGGGACTACCGCCAGTTCGCGTTCCGCCGCAATGCCGGCCTGCGCATTGATCACGTCCTTCTGTCCGCGCCGCTGGTCAAACGCTGCACCGCCTGCGTCATCGACAAGGAGCCGCGCCGCAACGAGCAACCGTCCGATCACGCCCCCGTGGTGGCAACCTTGGAATTCGCCTGATTTTTTGCACGGCGGCATATTGCGCAGGCCAAGAACATTCCTGTATAGTCTTGGTCTTGCTTCATTGGGGCGGTAGCTCAGCTGGGAGAGCGTCGCGTTCGCAATGCGAAGGTCGGGAGTTCGATCCTCCTCCGCTCCACCAAAATTCCCGCCAAGACAGGGCACTACATTTAGCGATGTGGTGCCCTGTTTTGCTTTATGCGCCGGATTCCGGCGCCTGCGGAATCTCGATCCCGCAACATGCGGAGATCGGCGGGCCGCCAATGCGCCGCCCACCTATCGCAAGAGTCCGAGCAGCGCGGCGCGCGCCACGGCTGCAGTCCGATTTCGGGCGCCGAGCTTGGAAATGGCGTTCTTCGTGTGAAATCTGACCGTCGACTCGGCAATCGCCAGTATTTCGGACACGTCGCTGCTGGTCTTTCCGTCCGCCGCCCATTTTAGAATTTCGGTCTCGCGACGCGTCAATGGAGTATCCGGCGCCAATTTGAATCGCGGCAGCGTGACCCTGCTCAATGCCAGGTGCGCAGCGGTCACCAGCCATCGCATGCGCAATTCCTTGCTAATCAGTTCCTCGTCGGAGAGTTGCTCCTTCTGTCTGGCCAGCGTCAGCATCCCCCCGGTTCCGTAAGCGTCCAGGTTCGACTGAGACCACCCCACACAAAGGCCTGCCGCCTGCGCCTCGTCCCAAAGCTCAGGCGTTCCCGCAAACACCCTGTCCGACCAGACGATGGGTATCGCGGACTGGCCGCAGTGCTTTACGGTGGGGTCGATCTCCACGTAACGCGCCTGCGCGTAACGCTCCTGCCAGGAGATTGGATAATTGCTGATCATGACGACCTGGGGATTGGTAAACGGCAAGGCCGCCCCCACCACATACCCGCAATAAGAAAACCCCAGATTCAATGCAGCGGTGGCCACCTCCGTGAAAACGGCTTGCTCAGTGGTCGCGCTATTAGTCGCCAATAAAAGGTCTTGTGCCCACGGCTTCATTCCGAATTCCACCCTCGTGCATTTGCATCGCCATCATTTGAAAATCGCACGGCTGAAAATCAATAACGCCGCAGTCACAATATAGTTAAACTCCTGAAATATTTCAAAATTTAAACAAATATAATTACTTGTTCATTTTTTATTTATTGACAGGCGATATTCAAACGTTTTCGTCGACGCGCACTGTCGTCGCGGCGTCTCGCAACGCATCCAGGAACAACGACGCCGCAGCCGCAGTGCGCACGTCCCGCCGCGTCATGATGCCCACGGGGTGCAGCCGCGCCTGCAAGGCCAGCGGCAGGATGGCCAGTTGCCCATTGGCCGCCAGAGCACGAGCCACACGCAGCGGAATGGCCGACAGCAGCGAGGTCCGCTGCAATAGCGAGACGATGGTCAGAATGGCGCTGGATTCGATGGCAACCTGCGGGAAGCCCGCGCCGCGCGCCGAGACGGCGGCGGCGACCATGCTGTAGAGCGCCGCGTTGCGCGACGGCAGCACCCAGCGGCATTTGTCCAGCGCCGCGCCGCTCAACCGGCTGCGCGAGGCCAGCGGATGGGCCGGGCCGCAGACCACGGCGGTGGCCTCGTCGTAAAGGATCTCGCATTGCAGGTCGGCGTCCGCCCCATCCACCCCGAGCCGTCCCACCACGCAGTCCAGCTCGCCTGCGCGCAAGGCGGGCAACAACTGCTTTTCCAGGCCTTCGGACAGCTCGATGCGCAGGGCCGGATGCGTCTCCTGCAGGCGTTGCGCCGCAAGGGGCACGAGCAGATGCGCCACCACCGGGAAAATGCCCGCCCTCACCTTGCCGCTTGCGCCGTTGGCAGCGGCGGCGAGTTCGGCGTGCGTCGCGTCGAGTTCGTTCAGCAGCAGGCGGGCGCGGTCGATCATCAGCAAACCCAGCGCGGTCGGCGCGACGCCGTGATGCGAACGCTCGAACAAGGGCTGACCGGCCAGCGCTTCGGCCTCGCCCAGCAGCTTGCTCAGCGCGGGCTGGCTGAGGTGCATCGCTTCGGCTGCCCGGTGCAGATTGCCGACCCGTCCCAGCTCGTCCAGCAAGACCAGGTGGCGGATGCGCAGGCGCGACCGCAGCTGCCGCAAAGGGGGGATGTCCGGCATGGAATACGCCCGGCAAGTTGGTTATCGATTGATAAGGAATCGCAATTATCCAGTTATCGCCAACACGCCCATACTAGGGTCATCCCGCTAACCGGGTGATATCCAAAAAAAGGGGAATAGCCATGTTTCATCGTCTTGCCGCGCTGGCGCTGGCCTGCGCCCTGGCGCCCGCCGCCGCGTCCGCCGACATCCGCATCGGCGTGATCGCCAGCAGCACCGGCCCCGGAGCCTCCATGGGGTCGCTATACCGCAGCACCGTGCCGCTCCTGCCCAAGACGCTGGGCGGCCAACCGGTGGAGTACATCGCGCTGGACGATGCGACCGATCCGTCGTCCGCGGTCAGGACGGCGCGCAAGCTGATCACCGAGAACAAGGTGGACGCCATCATCGGCCCGAGCAATGTGCCGACCTCGATGGCGGTCACGGAAGTCGCCCGCGAAGCGCGCACGCCGCAGCTCTCGTTGGCGCCCATCATGGTCAGCCCCGACCGCGCCGAATGGATCTTCGTGGTGGCCCATGGCATAGACCTGATGGTGGACTCGCTGACCGCCGACATGGCCAAGCGCGGCGTGAAGAGCGTGGCCTACATCGGTTTCTCGGACGCCTGGGGCGACGCCGTCTACCGCGCGTTGCAGGAATCGGCCGCCAAGCGCGGCATCACGGTGCTCAGCAACGAACGCTACGCGCGCACCGACAACTCGGTCACGGCGCAGGTGCTGAAGATTGTCGCTCTCAACCCCGGCGCGGTGTTGGTCGGCGGCTCGGGCACGCCGGGCGCCCTGCCCCATCTGTCGCTGCGCGAACGCGGCTATCAGGGCGTCCAGTACAACACGCATGGCGTGATCAACAAGGATTTCCTGAAGCTGGGCGGCAAGGGCGTGGATGGCGTCATTGTGCCCAGCGGCCCGGTGCAGGTGGTGGAACAGCTGCCCGCGGACAGCCCGATCAAGCCGGTCGCCACGCGCTACGCCCAGCAGTATGAATCGACCTACGGCGCCGATTCGCGCAACGCCTTCGCGCCTTACACCTACGACGCCTACCTGTTGCTGGACGCGGCCGTGGCCAAGATTCCCGCGGGCACCCAGCCCGGCACCCCCGCCTTCCGCCAGGCGCTGCGCGACGCCCTGGAAAGCCTGCAGGGCACCGTCGGCACCCAGGGCATCTACATGATGTCGCCCACCAACCACAACGGTCTGGACGAGCGCGGCGTCGTGCTGATGCAGGCCCGTTCGGGCGCCTGGCAGTTCCTGCCGTAAGCCGCCCTTCTTGCAACAGGAGTCCGCATGACCGGCGTACACATTCCCTATGGCGTGTATTGGAGCACCCCATTCTCGCGCTGGCAGGGCAGCCTGTCGCGCCTGCACAGCCTGCGTTTCGCGGCCTGGACCGCGAGCCGTGAACTGGAGCGCCGCGGCATCTCGCCCGCGGCGCTGCAAAGCGCGGTGCTGGGCTGCTCGGTGCCGCAGCAGGGCTCGTTCTACGGCCTGCCCTGGGTGGCCGGCATGCTTGGCGCGCCCCATCTGGCGGGGCCGGTGGTCTCGCAGGCTTGCGCCACCTCGGTGCGGGGCCTGGCCGCGGCCTCGGCCGAACTCATGCTCGGCAACGCCGAAACCTCGCTGGTCCTCATGGCCGACCGCGTGTCCAACGGCCCGCAGCTCTACCATCCCGATCCCGCCGGCCCCGGCGGCTCCGGCGCGCATGAAAACTGGGTGTTGGACAATTTTTCGCACGATCCCTGGAGCGGCCTGTCCATGCTGCAGACCGGCGAGCGCGTGGCCGAGCGCCATGGCATCTCCACGGACGAACAGAATGCCGTCACGCTGCGCCGCTACGAGCAGTACGCGCAGGCCTGCGCCGGCGGCCGCCGGTTCCAACAGCGTTACATGACGCTGCCCTTCGAGGTGCCCGACCCGCGCTACGCCAAAATCGCATCGGTGCTGGAAGGTGACGAAGGCATCCATGCCACCACAGAAGCGGGTCTGGCGCGCCTGGCGCCCGTGCTGCCCGGCGGCACCATCACCTATGGCGGGCAGACGCATCCGGCCGACGGCAACGCGGGCATGGTTCTGGCAACCGCCGCGCGTGCGCGTGAGTTGTCGCGCCGCCCCGAGATCGGCATCGAGATTCTGGGCTTCGGCCAGTCGCGCACCGAAAAGGGCTACATGCCGCAGGCGCCGATCGAAGCCGCCGGCCACGCGCTGCAACGCGCCAACCTGGCCGTGTCCGACCTGCATGCGGTGAAGACGCACAACCCCTTCGTGGTCTCGGACATTGCGCTGGCGCGCGCCACGGGGTTCGACGTCATGGCCATGAACAACTATGGCTGCTCGCTGGTGTGGGGCCATCCCCAAAGTCCGACCGGCCTTCGGTCCGTCATCGAGCTCATCGAAGAACTGGCCGAGCGTGGCGGCGGCCTGGGCCTGTTCACGGGCTGCGCGGCCGGCGACAGCGCGATGGCCGTGGTCTTGCGCGTGGACGCTGGCGGAGCGGCACGATGAGCCAATCCAGCCTTGAAGGCGTCCTGCGCATTCCCGCCCTGCTGGCCCGCGCGGCGCGCGACTGGCCCGAACGCACGGCCCTGGTTTGCGGCACACGTCGCGTCGATTACCGGCGCTACGCCGCCGAAGTCTGGGCGACGGCCCGCCATCTGCGCGTCCACGCGCCTTGCGGCGCGCGCATCGCAACGCTGCTGGGCAATTCGGACCTGGCCTGCGTGGTGACGCTGGCGCTGCAGTGCTCCGGCAACCAGCATGTGCCGCTCAATCCGCTGTATACCGCGCGCGAACTGGAGTTCATCCTGCGCGACGCGCAGCCCGCTCTGCTGATTGCGGACGCGGCATCGGCGGCCGTCGCGGCGTCGCTGGCCGCGGCGCTGGGCATCCCGTTGGTCGCCGAAGACGAGGCCCGTGAGTGGCTGAAGCCGGAGCCAGGCCTGGACGATGCGCCGCTGGACGATGCCGACGCCCAGGCGCCGGCCTTGCTCCAATACACCGGCGGCACGACCGGACACCCGAAGGGCGTGATCCTCGGACGCGACGCCATCGCCACCAATGTGCTGCAGCGGGAATTGGCCCTGCCCACCCGCTACGGCGCCGACAGCGTGCTTTGCGCCATGCCGCTGTTCCATTCCTACGGCATGGCCATGGGCCTGTTCCTGGCCGCCAGCGCCGCGGCCACGCTGGTGGTGCTGCCGCGTTACCGGCCCGACGACGTCTGCGACACCGTAGAGCGCGAGCGCATTACGTTGTTTCCCGGCAGCCCCACCATCTACACCGGCTTGCTGTCGCACCCGCGCTTCGCGGCCACCGACTGGTCCAGCGTGCGCGTCTGCTATTCCGGATCCGCCCCGCTGGCCGAAGAAGTGCACCGGCGCTGGGAAGCTGCGGTAGGCGCGCCGATCTACGAGGGCTATGGCCAGACTGAAGCGGGCCCCATCCTCACCTACAACGGCCCGGCCGGCGCCCGCCATGGTTCGGTCGGCACGCCCGTGGCCGGCACCGAGGTACAGGTGGTCGACCTGGAATCAGGCACGGTCGTGCTGCCGCCCGGCCAGCGCGGCGAAATCCGCGCGCGTGGGCCGCAGATCATGCAAGGCTATCTGGCCAGGCCGGACGCCACCGCTGAAACCCTGCGCGACGGCTGGCTCTATACGGGCGATATCGGCGAGTTCGCGGAGGACGGTTTCCTGTACATCCGCGACCGTAAAAAGGATCTGGTGATTTCCGGCGGCTACAACGTCTACCCGCGCGAGATCGACGAGGTGCTGTACCTGCATCCGGACGTGGCCGAAGCCGCCGCGGTGGGTTGGCCGGACAGCTATCGCGGCGAGGTCATCCGCGCCTTCGTCGTCCTGCGGCCGGGCGCGGCAATCGACGAAGCCGGGCTGATCGCGCACTGCCAGTCGAACCTGGCGCGCTACAAGGTGCCGGCGGTCGTCTGCATACTCGACGCCCTGCCCTACACGGGCGCCAACAAGGTGGACAAGAAGGCGCTGCGCGCGCCATAAGAGCTGCGCGGCGCCCCGGCAGGGGCGTCACGCAGCCGGCCCGCTGCTCACGCCGGGTCCCGATCCAGCCTGCGCACCGCCGCGCTCAGGGTCGAGAAATCGAACTCCTTGCGGCCGCGCAGCAGGCATCGCATCAGCACCGTCGTCACCACCGGCACCACCGCCGCCAGCAGGAAGGACTCCAGCAGGAACGAGGGCTTGTCGCCCGGCGCCGGGAAGTAGAACAGGCCTGCCGCCAAGCCGGAGAGGGTCGCGACAGTGGCGGTGAGGCCGTCGTGCTTGCGGCTGAACAATCCATAGAACACCGGAAAGGCAGCGGCGGAGCACAGCAGGTCGGCCAGCAGGAACAGGTACAGCACGCTGTAGCCCTGCGAGGCCACGATCATGACCGGAATGGCCATCAACAGCACCAGCCAGCGCGCCAGGCGCTTCATGGTCATGGAACTGGCGTTGGGCATCAGGCGGCGCATGTCGACCGCGATGATGCTGGAGACGGCGCTGATCGCCGTGTCGGCGGTGCTCATGACCAGCGACAGCCCCAAGGGAATCAACGCGATCACGAACCACGCGGGCGCATGCGGCATGATGACGCTGAAGAGCGCGATGGAGCTGTCGCCCTGGGGCGCCAGGCCGACGAAGGCCAGGCCGAACAGTCCCATGAGGAAGATGAAGGGCGCGACCAGCAGGCCGCCCAGCAGGAAGCCGTTGCGCATAGAGCGGGCATCGCGGGCGGCATAGATGCGCTGCCAGTTGCCCTGGTGGAAAATCCCCGTCAGCAGGATGGCGACGAAAAAGGTCAGCCCCGCCTTGATGCCCACCGGATCGGTCAGGTCCAGCAGCTGCGGCGCCTTGGCCTGCAGCGCTTCGATGGTGGGCATGGCGCCGCCCGCGGCCTGCCAGCCGACCACGCACAGAATCACCAGCAGGGGCACGATCACCATCATCTGCACCTGGTCGGTGAAGATCGACGAGCGCAGGCCGCCGTAGGTGGTGTAGAGCAAGGTGGTGCCCATCACGATGGCGGCGGTGGCCCACAGCGGCACGGGCGCCAGCATGGTGACCAGCTTGGCGATCGCCGTGACTTCGGCCGACAGGGCAATGAAGAGATAAAACAGCATGATGAACAGCGCCAGGCCGTACATGGGCCGGCCGTAGCGGGCCATCAGGAACTCCGTCAGGGTGTGTCCGTGGGGAATCAGTTCGCGCATGCGCCGTCCCAGCGGAATCATGACCAGGCGCGGCGACATCGATCCCAGCGCGTAGCCGATCACCGCCGCCAGGCCGCCCCAGGTGGCAGCCTGCGCGGGCGAGAACAGGATCCACGCGCCCAGGGTCGAAGCCATCAGCGTCAGGATGGTGCCGAAGGCGCCCTGGCTGTTGCGGGCGACGATGTAGTCCTCCAGCGTGCCGCGCTTGCGGCGCGTGTACAGCACGCTGGCCACGGCAAAGCCGCCCGAAAACAGCAGCAGCCACATCAGGGCGGTGGATTGGGTCAACATGGGTTTCGGTCCTCCCGCTGCCGGCGGGTGGCCGGACGCGCAACGCGGCGGCCCCGCTGGCACGCAGGCCGCAAGATGAATGAAAGTCTAGGGAGGGCGCGCGGACTGCGCGATGTCCTTCCCTTCGCCGGCATTACCCGGATCAGGTTCAAAGGGTTACCGCGATGTCGCGGAATCTCAGCCCTTGCAGGGCTCCCCCAGGAATTGCCGCAAGATTAGGAGAGCGGCACGCCAATGTCAACGCGCCGGGCGCGGACGCCCGCCAGCGGCTTTTGTGCTAAGTTCGCCCGCGTGCGGCGGCCGTTTTCCTGTCCGCCGCTGCAATCGTAGAGCCTGACCATGCCTATCGCGCCTTTTACCGCCCCTGTCCGGGCCGGATCGCCATGCTGCATCTGAACCTGTTCATTTTCGGCTGCGGCCATCACCGCGCCGCCTGGCGCCATCCGGACTCGGCCGCCGAGCGGCTGGGCGACATCGCCTATTACGAAGAACTGGCGCGCACCGCCGAACGCGGCAAGCTGGACGCCATCTTCTTTGCCGATGGGCAATCGGTCGACAACATCGGCGACGGCCCGCGCTGGCACCTGGAACCGCTGACCGCCATGGCCGCGATCGCGCGCGCCACCTCCCGCATCGGCCTGATCAGCACGGTCTCCAGCACCTTCTTCACGCCCTTTCACGCGGCCCGCATGGTGGCCTCGCTGGACCATATTTCGGGCGGTCGGATGGGCTGGAACGTGGTCACATCCATGTTCGACGCGGAAGCGCGCAATCATGGCTACGAGTCCATGCCGGGGCATGACTGGCGCTATGCGCGCGCCGAGGAATTCGTCGACGTCGCCTTGAAGCTGTTTGACTCGTGGGACGCGGATGCCCTGGCCATCGACCGCGCCGGCGACTACGGCGTGCCCGCGCGCGTGCACAAGATCGGCCATCACGGCGAGCATTTCCTGGTGGATGGCCCCCTGACGGTGCCGCGTCCGCCGCAAGGCCGCCCGGTGCTGTTCCAGGCCGGCGCCTCGGACCAGGGGCGCGATCTGGCCGCCCGGCGCGCCGAAGCGATCTACGCAGTCGCCTACGACCTGCCCGCTGCGCAAGCCTACTACCGCGACATCAAGCGGCGCGTGCTGGCCGCCGGACGCCAGGATTTCGTGCCGATCATGCCGGGCCTGGTCACCTACGTGGGTTCAACCGAGGCCGAGGCCCGGGCCAAGCAGCGCGAGCTCGACGTGTTGCTGCCCAGCGACGCTTCGCTGCGCCAGCTGGGCATGTTCGTGCTGCAGGACTGCTCCGCCTGGGAGCTGGACGCGCCCGTGCCGGCTCTGCCGCCCCTGGCGGAATTCACCGGCCCCAAGGGCCGCTACGCGACCATCCTGCGCATCATCGAAACCGAAAAGCCCACCGTGCGCCAGTTGCTCGGACGGCTGGCGGCCGGCGGCGGCCACTGCACCATGGTGGGCACGCCCGAACAGATCGCCGACCGGATGGAGCATTGGTACCGCAACGAAGGCGCCGATGGCTTCAATCTGATGCCGCCTTCCCTGCCCGGGGGGATCGACGATTTCGTCGAGCACGTGATTCCGGTGCTGCAACGCCGGGGCTTGTTCCGCACCGAGTACCAACACAGCACGCTGCGCGGGCACCTGGGACTGGGATCCCGATAGGCCGGCTCGGCCGTCCCCGGCGGGCCATCTCGGCGCGCCGCTCAGGGTTATCCGGCTTGCGTGACAGGCGGCCGGCCGCGCTTGGCCTTCGCGGCATCGCGCGCCGCCGCCTCGACGATCAGGGCTTGGCGTTTGCGCAGGACGGCCTGATGCCTGGCCGCCGCGCGCGTCGCGATCCAGTCATAGAGCAGCACGCCCGGCTGGCGCAACAGCGCCGCGATCAAGATACCGGCGGCAGCGCCCAGCAGGCCGAACAATAACCCGTGCATCAGCGCGCCCCCTGTTCCAGCTGCAGCCGCAAAATGCGCCTGAGCTCCAGGATCGCCTGCGGCGTCTCCTGCACGCTATGCGAGAAGTCGATGATCTTCTCGGATTCGGCCCCGTCCAGATGCGCGCTGCGGTACGGGACCAGGCCGTCATCCGAATCCGCCAGCGGGATGCCGGGCGTGTTGTTCGCGATGATGCTGTGGTAACGCACCGCCGGCGAAATCGGCATGGACGCGGTCAGTCTCACAAATTGGTCCTTTTCGCTCAGGTTGTCCACGCCATTGGATATCCGGATCGAGGATTCGCGGGCCGGCCCATCGCCGTCGGCCAGCCTGTTGAGCTTGGCGAACTGCCTGACTACGGTCACGGGCAGCGTGATCAGGTTGGACAGCCAACGCGACAAAGTGTTCTCGGCAAAGGGCGTGCCCCGGTGCGGCGCCGCGATGAACACCGCGCGTGAAATACCGGGAAACGCCTCGAAGCTCAACACCGGATCGAATTCGGCGCGCGCCTGGGCCAGGCGGGCATCGTCCAGCTTGGCGTGGTCGCGCAGCGCATCCCACAGCACGGTGCCGGAGGAGGATACCAGCAACCGGCTCAATACGCCGCCCATGCTGTGCCCGATGATGACGGCGTCGCGCGAAGCCTGCGCCGCGCCCATGGGATCGAAATGCCCGATCGTCTGGCGCAGCGCGTCGCGGATGGCGCGGTTGTTCAGCGCCAGCGGCGCGTTGGTCGGGTAATAAACCTGCCAGATCTGGTAATTCTGGCGCAGGGTTTCGTCGCCCAGCACTTCGTTGGCGACGTTGATCCAGGCCTCGGGGCTGCTGGCCAGGCCGTGCAGCATGACGACGGTGCGCCGGTCCGGGTCGTAGGGCTGCAACAGATAGACGTGCGGCGCGTCGATGCCCTCTTCATTGCCCAGCACGTTGCGCAGCGCCTGGGTGGCGAAGCCCGAGCGCGCCAGCCACAAGCCGTAGCCGGAGGTGAAGTTGGCGGCCAGCGGCACCGTCGTGCCGGCCAGTTCCACCGTGTCCCGCTTGTAGGGGTCGTAGGCTGCCAGGGTCGCGTTTTGCGTGGCCATGACCTGTTCCAGCGTATCGCCGGGAAAGCCCATGATGACGGTCACGGCGGGAAACGGCGTTTCGCTGTACCGCGTCTTGAAGGTGTCGGCATCGTTCACGCGGCGCGCCGTGACCGCCACCAGTTCGGCGCCGAAGCCGTCGCGCCGGTACATGCTGCGCAGCCCGCGGAAGGTCAAGTTCGCCGCGGGCACCAGTTCGTGCGGAAACTGCTTGCCGCCGGGCAGTTTGACGTCGGACATCTCGCCCACCACCTGCCAGGGCCCCGCCGCCATGCTGGCCCCGGGCTCCGGCGGACGGCCGCGATGCTGCTCGAACAGGCGCGTGACGGCCTGTTGCACCGCGTAGTTGTAATAGTCGCGCACCTGCGTCTGGCGGTCCTCGAAGGCGCGGTCGCTGGGCGAGCGCGGCGTGAAGAACAGATAGGCGTAGGCGGCCCGCGCCGTCTGCAGATAGGCGTCCAGCAGTTCGTCCTGGCCGGCCTGGCTGTCGGGGCGCTGTTTTTCCGTGGCCAGCGCCTCCATCAGCCAGACTTCGGACAGCGTGGAGAGGCGCCGTTCGCTGTCTAGTCCATCCATGGTGGCAAGCGCATGGGTGCAGGCGTCGCGGTCCTTGCGGCATTCCTGCGCGTTCAGGCCCAGCACGGCCATGGACTCGCGCGCGGACGCGCTCAGCTGGCCGGTGGTGAGCACGTCGCCGCGGCGCTGGGCGATGTAATCCTGGGTGCTGACAGACGATACCTTGACGCCTGCGCAGCCGGCGCACGCCAGCAGGGCCAGGATCGCGCAGCCCTTCGCGCCGGCCGTCCAGATTCCACTCATTGCGCGGCCCCGGCGGCGGGCGGTTGGCGGATGGCGCGCGAGAACGCAACCGGATCCGGACCGGGCAAGGCGGGCTTGCCGAGGTAGGCTTGTTCGCGCAACTGGGCCAGAGGCTTGCTGGTATCCAGTCCCCCTTGTTCGTAGAGGTATTCCGGCAGGTAGCCCGACAGGAGGATGCGGTAGTCCATTGGCAGGCCCGGCACTATGGCGCGCACCATGCTGTAGACCAGCGTCGTGCAGTTGGCCGTCACCGTGTGATAGAAGCGCGGCGCGTCGGCCAGCTCGTTGGCGGTACGCACATAGGACAGGAACAGTTCACGCATGGCGGCCACGGGCATGTCGACGGGATACAGGTACACGCGTTCGGCGCGCGGCCCGGCTCGCACGTAAAGGATGTCGCGCTCCTGCGCTGCGATCACGCTCAGTTCGAACTGCTTGAAGAAGCCGCCGACCTCGGAAAACTGTTCGCCGCGCTCCTTGCGGATCTCGACCGAGAACACGACGTGGCGGCCGTCGGTGAAGCCGAAGGAGACCAGCGTATGGGCGATGGCCGGGCTGCCCCAGTACGACAGGACCATGTCTACGGAAACCAGCTCGTTCAGGTTGTATTGCTGGCTTTCCCAGCGCGCCGTGTAGCGCGTGTCGGTATCGGCCTGCCAATCGAAATTGCGCACGCTGTCCAAGGTGACGATGGATCCGGAGACGCTGCCGCGCAGCGTGCGCGCCACGTCGTCGGCCCAGATGCGGTCGTTGGACGGGACCAGCGTCTGCCACCAGACGCATAGCGCGGCCATGCCGACCAGCCAGGTCCAGGCGGCGCGCCGCGCGCGCCCGCGCCACAGCGCGATGGCCGCGTACAGGCACAGCCCGGCCCAGGCCAGCGCCGCCGCGCCTTGCACTACCGCGCCGCCCGGCAAGCGGTAGGCCAGGGCCAGGCCGCCCCACAGCGCGGACAGAATGAGAACAAGGCTGAAGATGACGCGCCCGGCAATCGCCAGGCAGCCGCGCCGGGCCCGATTAGATGCCGCCATGCTGTTGCACGATTTCCAGAACGCCGTTGATCACGAACTGCACCGCCATGCACACGAGCAGGAAGCCCATGATGCGGGAGATGGCCTCCACCCCGCCCTGGCCGATCACGGCCACGATGCGGCCCGCCGACCGCAGGCAAATCCAGAACAGCAGGCCAAGCAGGGAGAACACCAGGATGGGCGTCACCGCCATCACCCAGGGCGCATAGGTCTGCGTCACCGAGGCATCGAGGGTTGCCGCGCCGCTGATGATCATGGCGATGGAGCCCGGACCCGCCGTGCCCGGCATCGCCAGCGGCACGAAGGCGATGTTGGGCGTCTGCCGGTTGGCCTGGGCGTCAGCCACGTCGGCCTCGGAGGCGGTCGACGGCGCGGACGGGAACACCATGCTGAAGCCGATGCTGGCTACGATCAGCCCGCCCGCGATGCGCAGCCCCGGAATCGAAATGCCGAAGGTATGCATGATCCAGGCGCCGGCGTAGTAGGTGACCAGCATGATGCCAACCACGTAAAAGGCGGCCTGTGTGACCTGGCGTTCTCGCTCTTTATAGGGAATCTGCTGGCCCAGGGACAGCAGCAATGTCATGGAGGTCAGGGGGTTGGCCAGGGGCAGCATCAAGGCCAGCCCCAGGCTGACCAGTTTTCCCAATTGAACCAGGTCGTCGATCATGGTGATGAGCGCTGCAGGCGGCGCCGTTGCGGCGGGTCACAGCTGCTTGAATGAAGTCAAGTGCGTAATGTACTATACATTACACATTTTTAGCCAGGCACCCGCGTGGCGCTAGAGAGTCCGCGACCCACACGCGGCCATGGGAATGAAGTGAACACGATTCCAGACGATACGGCGCCGCGCGCGCTGACCAGCCGGGGCGAGGCGCGCCGCGAGCGCCTGCTCGAAGCCGCCACACAGTCACTGCTGGAGCACGGCTACGCGCAAACCTCCATCCAGAGCATCGTGCGGCAGGCCGGCGGATCGGCGGCCACCGCCTACCAGTTGTTCGGCAACAAGGAGGGGTTGCTGGTCGCGGTGCTGGAGCATGAATTGAACGACATGCGCGCGACGGTATTCCCGGACACCATGCTGGACCAGCCCGTCGGCCCCGCCCTGCACGAGCTGTCGCGACGCCTCTTGAACTACTCCCTGCTACCCAAATCGGCCGCGCTCTACCGCCTGATCGTCTCGGAATCGCATCGCCTGCCGCACCTGGCCGAATCCCTGCGGCTGGCGGTGGAAGTACAACTGCATGCGCCCCTGGAACAGTGCCTGAAACGGGCATGCGATCGCGGAGAACTGCGCATCGACGATCCGCGCCAGGCGGCGCGTACCCTGGGCAACCTGATCGACGGCATCGCGTCGCACGCGCGGCTGACCGGCGGCCGCGCCGAAGGCCCGAACGAAGAGCATCTGGCTACCTGCCGCTACGGCGTGGACACCCTGTTGCGCGCCTTTCGCGCGTAGCCGCCGCGCCACTCGCCCCACCCTGCCCGCGCCAGCATCCACGCCGGCCACAGCATGCAGGCCGCGGCCAGCCACAAATTGGTCCGCAGCCCCAGCGCGTCCACGCTGGGCACGCCCAGCAGCGAACCTGCCGCGATGCCCAGGTTGAACACCGCGACGAACAGCGAGGTGGCGGCTTCCACGGCATCCGGCGCGGCCTTCATCATCCAGGTTTGCAGCGACACCGACACCGCGCCATAGGCCAAGCCCCACAGCAAGAGCAAGGCCGCGGCGGCTGGACGCAGTTGCCCCAGTATGCCCAGCAGCAGCAAGACCACCAGCAGGCTGAGCGCGATCAGCAGCAGCGTCGCGGCCGGCCGCCTGGCGGCCGCGGTCCCGCCCAGGAAGTTGCCCGCCACGCCTGCCGCGCCGTAGGCGAAAAGCAGCGGTCCGATCCAGTTCTGGCCGAACGCCGCGTGGATCTGCAGCAGCGGACGAACGAAGGTGTAGGCCATGAAATGGCCCGCGACCAGGAACAGCGTGATCAGGAGACCCCGCCGCAAGCTCGGATTGGCCAATTGCGACACCAGTTGGCGCGGACGCAGCGTGCGCGCCGCGGGCAACGGCGGCAGGCTGAGCAGATTCAGCAGCAGCACGGCCGCGCACAGCGCCGCCATGGCGCCGAAGGCCGCGCGCCAGCCGGCCAGCTCGCCGATGAAGGCGCCCAGGGGCACGCCCAGCACGGACGCCACCGCGACGCCGCCGAAAATGACGGACGTGGCCAATCCCACCGAGCCCGGCCCGACCAGCCGGCCCGCCAGTCCGCCAGCGATCGCCCAGACGCCGCCGATGCAAAAGCCCACCAGCACCCGCGCCGCCAGGAACCAAGGCATGCTGGGCGCCCAGGCGCTGGCCGCGTTGGCGCAGACCAGCAACGCCAGCAGACCGCCAAGGATCACGCGGCGGTCCGCCCCCTTTGCGCCGATGACGACCAGCGGCGCGAACAGCGCCGCCAGGATGGCGGGCACGAACAGCATGAAGCCGCCCATGCCCACCGAAACGTCCAGCGCCGCGGTGATGGGCACGAACAGCCCGACCGGCAGCATTTCGGTCGTGACCACGCAAAAGGTCGCCAGGCCCACGGCGATCACGCCCAGCCACGCGCGCCAGCCGGCGCGCTCGGGCATGGGTTCGGTACACGAAGCGCCAGCGAAGGCGTGGTCTTCAGGGGAAATGCCGCGGGTCATGATCAGGGGTTCCAATAAAGCCCTTGCCGGGCCGACCCCTAGGCAGTCTACTGTTTCCATTTCGCTGATAAAGTAGGAATATCAATAAACACAAGGGACGAATCGTGCGCAATTCATCCTACCCGGCCGCCCGGTTGGATCACATCGGCGACCTGCTCGCATTCGTGCGCGTGGCTGACACGCAGAGCTTTACCGCCGCGGCCGAAAAGCTGGGCCTGTCGCGTTCGGCCGTCGGCAAGTGCATCGCGCGCCTGGAACTGGGCCTGGGCGCCCGGCTGCTCCATCGCAGCACGCGCAGCGTCAGCCTCAGCGATGAGGGCCGCGTCTTCTACGAACACGCGCAGCGCATCCTGTCCGAGGTCGACAACGCCACCGACGCCATGGCCAGCCGCAAGCAGGCGCCGCGCGGCCGGCTGCGCATCGACCTGCCGGTATCGCTGGGGCGGCTGCACATCATGCCGCTGCTGCGCGAGTACCTGCGCGATTGGCCCGAAGTCGAGGCGGACGTCAGCTTTTCGGATGACTACATCGACCTGGTGCGCGACGGCGTGGACGTCGCCATCCGCATCGGCGGCGAAACCGACAGCCGGCTGGTGCGCCGCGTGCTGGCGCCGCACCGCCTGATCACCTGCGCCGCCCCCGGCTACCTGGACCGCCATGGCGTGCCGGCCAGCCCGGACGACCTGGCCGGCCACCACACCCTGGCCTACACCCATGCCGGCGCGCTGGTCCCCTGGCGCTTTGCCGTCAACGGCCAGGAACGCAGCGTGCATATCGCTGGACGCCTGCGGCTGGGCAACACCGAAGCGCTGCGCGACGCCGCGCTGGCGGGCGAGGGCATCGTCCAATTGGGCGCCTTCCTGGTGGGCGAGGACTTGCGCGCCGGCCGGCTCGCGCCGGTGCTGGAATCCGTAGCTCCACCTGGCGCGCCGGTGTGCGCGGTCTATCCGCACCGCCGCCATCTGGCGCCCAAGGTGCGCGTCCTGATCGACGCCATCGCCGACAGATGGCGCGGCGGCGCGCCCTGGGCCGGCGACGCCGCGCCGCCGCGGCCTTAGGCATGCGCCCGATCCACTATGATTACCGGCATTGCCCCGCCGGGCGCAATACCGGATACCCAGGGACGCTGCCAGGCATGCCCTTGCCTGCGCCCCGCCATTTCCCCCGGAGTTTTACTTGAGCGATATCTACCAATTCAGCCGCGGCACGGCGCCGCTGCTGATCTCCATTCCCCACCTGGGCAGCATGATCCCCGACGCGCAGCGCGCGCAGATGACGCCGCTGGGGCTGCAGTCGGGCGACACCGACTGGCACCTGGACACGCTGTACAAGTTCGCCGAGACGCTGGGCGCGTCCGTCATTGGCGCGCGCTATTCGCGCTACGTGGTGGACCTGAACCGTCCGCCCAACGATGAAAGCCTGTATCCCGGCCAGACCAAGACCGGTCTGTGCCCGACCCAGACTTTCCGCGGCGACGCCCTCTACCGCAACGCGGCCGTCCTGACCGACGCGGAACGCGAACACCGGCTACAGACCTACTGGAAGCCCTACCACGCCAAGCTGTGCGAGGAAATCGACCGCATCAAGGCCGAGCACGGCACCGTGCTGCTGTGGGAAGCGCACTCGATCGCCAGCGTGCTGCCACGCCTGTTCGAAGGCAAGCTGCCCGACCTGAACATCGGCACCGCCGACGGCGCGGCCTGCGCGCCCGACATCCTGGCGCCAGTCGAAGAGCGGCTGCGCGAAAACACCGCCTACACCTGGGCGGTGAACGGCCGCTTCAAGGGCGGCTACATCACACGCCACTACGGCAAGCCCGCCGACAACGTCCACGCCATCCAGCTGGAAATGTGCCAGTCCACCTACATGGACGAAACGCATCCCTACGGCTATCGGCCCGAGCTGGCGGACAAGGTCATTCCGCTGGTCGAAGGCATGGTGCAGTCGGCGCTGAAGCAGACCAAGGCGCGCCAGCGCTGACCGCAAGCCGGCCCCCACCCCAAACCGCCCCAGGCGCTAGCCGCCTCGGGGCGGTTTTTTTGTCTGGGCGCTCGGGTATTCCCCAATTTTTCACATCACAGTCCAAAACGTAGTATTTCAACTGAGCTACGTAAAACATTACGAGCCATAATGAAAAATACGTGGAGACAAAAATGAAGACATGGAGTCACGCCGCCTGCGGCGCGCTGGCGCTGTGCGCCCTGTATGCGACAGGGGCGCGCGCCGCCGATCCCGACACGTTCAAGATCGGCGGCGTGGTCTCGCTGTCGGGGACCTACGGCATCTTTGGCGAAGACATGCGCAAGGGCGTCACCATCGCCATCGAGCAGCGCGGCGGCAAGGTGCTGGGCAAGCCCATCCAGGTCACCTGGGAAGACGATGAAACCAAGCCGCAGCCCGCGGTACAGAAAACCACCCGCCTGATCTCCGATGGATCGCAGATGATCTTCGGCGCGGTCAGCTCGGCCAGCACGCTGGCCATCATGAACATCGCCAAGCAGCGCAAGATTCCCCATCTGGTCACCATGTCGGCCGACGACAAGATCACGGTGCCGGGCGGCTCGCGCTACACCTTCCGCACCTCCAACACGCTGGGCATGGAGCAGCGCATGGCGCTGGCCTACTCCAAGGAGCAGAAGCTCAAGCGCATCTACGGCGTGACGGCCGACTACCAGGCCACGCGCGACAGCTGGGACTGGTACCGGCGCGAAGCCGAGAAGGCCGGCATCGAGATCGTGGGCGCCGACTTCCCGCCGCTGGGCAACCGCGACTATTCCTCAATCGCCGACAAGATCGCGCGCTCCAACGCCGACGGCGTGGCGCTGTTCATGACGGGCTCGGACGCCGTCACCATGGTCAAGCAGGCCGGCCAGATCGAACTCGGCAAGACGCGCAAGATCTTTGGTCCGGTGATCGCCGACGAGACCATGGCAGCCGGCGTCGGCCCCACCGCGGTCGGCGTGCAATCGGGCGTGAGATATCACTTCACCGTCGAGAACGACGCCAACAAGGCCTTCGTCGAGGCTTTCCGCAAGAAATACAACGAGTTCCCCTCGGCCGCCGCAGGCGAAGCCTACGACGGCATGAGCTGGTGGCTGGACGTGGTCGACAAGACCGGCACCTGGGACAAGGAAAAGTGGGTCGAGGCGTTTGCCGCCAGCGAACGCGCCAACTCCGTGGAAGGCAAGAAGACCATGCGCGCCTGCGACCACCAGGCCATGCAGAACGGCCTGTGGGGCGTGGTGGCCACGGGCAAGCCGCCGCAGCCGGCCTACGTCATGGACATCGTCAAGGTGTTCCCGCCGGATCAGGTTTTCGAACCCTGCGCGGGCTGAAGCCACCGCGTCACGCACCCGCCGGCCCCTGCGGACCGGCTCTCCCCCCGGCGCGCCCTGCGCGCCGCCTGACGGATTTCTGCCATGTCCACCGTGATCATCGGCCTGAGCCTGGGAATGCTGCTATTCCTGCTGGCGTCCGGCCTTACGCTTATCTTCGGCATGCTGGGCGTCATCAACTTCGCCCATGGCGCGCTGTACATGCTGGGCGCCTACCTGGCCTTCGACATCCAGTTGCGCACCGGTTCCTTCATCGCCGGGCTGGTCGTGGCAACGGTGGGCGTCGGCCTCGTCGGCGTGGCGATGGAAAGGCTGGCCCTGCGGCCGCTGTACAACCGCCCGCACTTCTATCAGCTGATCCTGACCTTCGGCTTCATCCTCGTCATCAGCGAGGCCGTGAAGTTCGTCTGGGGCCTGGGCTACCAGGAAACGCCGATGCCGGCGCTGCTGGCGGGCACGGTCGAGCTGGCCGGCAGCACCATCCCGGTCTACCGCCTGTTCGTCATCGCCTTCGGCCTGCTGGTGTCCGCCGCGCTGTTCTTCGTGCTGGAGAAAAGCACCTTCGGCATGCTGGTGCGCGCCGCCAGCAGCGACGGCGAAATGGTGCGCATCCTGGGCCTGCCGGCCGCCACCATCCGCAGCGCGGTGTTCGGCGTGGGCGCGGCGCTGGCCGGGCTGGCCGGCGCCATCTCCGCGCCGCTGTTTCCGATCGAGCTGGGCATGGCCACCAACACCATCATCGACTGCTTCATCGTGGTGATCCTGGGCGGGCTGGGCAACATCCGCGGCGTGGTCGCGGCGTCGCTGCTGATCGGCATGGTGCGCGCCGTGGGCTACACCTTCATGCCCAGCTGGGTCGACATCCTGACGTTCGCCATGCTGATCGCCACCCTGCTCACCCGTCCGCAAGGACTGTTCTCCCGCCAAGCGAGGCTGGCATGACGACTTCCCGCCAAGATGCCGCCATCGCGGCAGGCATGGCCGCCGCGGTGATCGCGGTGCCCTTCTGCACGCAAAACGACTTTCTGTTGAACCTGACCATCCTGATCATGGTGTGGTCCATCTTCGCCGTGGGTTTCGACCTGGTGTTCGGTCTGCTGGGCATGGTGTCCTTCGGCCACGCCGCCTTCCTGGGCACGGGTGGCTACGCGCTGGCGCTGGCGACCCAGCGCTACGGCCTGCCGTTCGAGGCGGGGCTGGCGCTCGCCATCGTGGCGGGCGCGGCCTGCGCCTGGATCTTCAGCGTGTTCGCGCTGCGGGTCTCGGGGATCTTCTTTGCGCTGGTCACGCTGGCGCTGTCGCAGCTCATGTACATCCTGGCCGACAGCAAGCTGCGCGAATGGACCGGCGGCGCGGACGGCCTGCCCGGCATCGGCCGGCCGGAACTCGCCGGCATCGATTTCTTCGATACCGTGAACTTCTATTGGTATGTCGCCGCCGTGTTCGCCCTGGTGATGGCGCTGATGGCGATGCTGCGCGCTTCGCCCTTCGGCCGCGCGGTCGCGGGCGTGCGCCAGAACGAGATCCGCGCCGCCCAGCTGGGCTACAACGTGCAGCGCCTGAAGCAGATCACCTTCCTCGTGTCGGGCGCCGTCGGCGGCCTGGCGGGCGGACTGCTGGCCGCGGTGCTGATGTACATGAATCCGCAGATGCTGCATTGGACCACCTCCGGCGACGTCATCATCATGACCCTGCTGGGCGGCGCCGGCACGCTGTGGGGGCCGGTGGCCGGCGTGCTGCTGTTCGAAGCCCTGAAGGAATGGCTCAGCGGCTGGACGCCCTATTGGTACGGCATCCTGGGCCTGGTCTTCATTCTGGCCACGCTGTACTTCCCGCAAGGGGTGCTGGGCGCGCTGCAGGCACGCTGGAGCCGCAAGCGCCCCCCGGCGCCCGCCCCCGCCAGTCCATCCGCGCCGGCCGTGCCGCTGGCCCCGCGCGAAGGGAGCCCGTCATGAGCGACATCGCCCTGCAATGCGAACAGGTCAGCGTCACCTTCGGCGCGCTGCGCGCCATCGAGGACTTCAGCTACGCCTTCGAAACCGGCCGCGTCTACGGCTTGATCGGCCCCAACGGCGCGGGCAAGACCACCCTGCTCAACGTGCTGTCCGGCAACCTGCCCGGGCATGGCGGGCGCATCCTGTGCCACGGCGCGGACATCTCGCGCCTGCGGGCCCATGAGCGCGCCAGGCACGGCATCGGCCGCAGCTTCCAGATCACCAAGATCTTTCCTGAAATGACGGTGCTGGAGAACCTGCGCATCGCCGCGCAGATCAGCCACTCCCATCTGCTGCCGTTCTGGCTGGCGCCACGCTACGACCGCCGCCTGGCGTCCACCATCGACGCCATGCTGGAGCTGACCGACCTGACGGCCTGGCGCGACACCATGGCGGGCACCTTGTCGTATGGCTTGCAACGGGCGCTGGAACTGGGCCTGACCCTGCTGCCCGATCCGCGCATCCTGCTGCTGGACGAACCGCTGGCCGGCGTCGGCCACCACGAAATCGCCGCCGCCAACCGCCTGATCCGCCATGCGGCCGCCGGCCGCACGGTACTGCTGATCGAACACAACATGGACGTGATCATGACGCTGTCGGAACACATCGTGGTGCTGTCCAACGGCCGCAAGGTCGCCGAGGGGCCGCCCGCCGCCATCCGCGACGACGCCACCGTGCGCGCCGTCTACCTGGGCGAAGAGGTGGCGGCATGATCGAACTGCAACATGCCAGCGTGCATTACGGCCAGGCGTTGGCGCTCAAGAACATAGGCTTGCGCGCGGCCCAGGACGAAATCGTCGCCATCGTGGGGCGCAACGGCGCCGGCAAGTCCACCGTGCTCAAAACGCTGATCGGGCTGCTGCCCCTTTCGGCCGGCAACCGGCTGATCGGCGGCCAGGACGCCACGCGCCGCGCCGTCGAACAGATCAGCCGCGACGGCATCGCGCTGGTGCCTGACACCCGCCGCATCTTCCCCAACCTGACCGTGCGCGAAAACCTGCGCATGGGCGCGCTGGCGCACCAGCCCGGCTACTGGACGCAGGACCGCGTGCTGCGGGTCTTTCCCCGGCTGGGTGAACGCATAGGCTTCCATGGCGACCAGTTGTCCGGCGGCGAACAGCAGATGTTGTCGATCGCGCGCGCGCTGCTGGGCAATCCGCGCGTCCTGCTGCTGGACGAACCGACCGAGGGGTTGGCGCCGCGCATTGTCAACGAACTGATCGAAGTGTTCGCCGAAGTCCACCGCCAAGGCACCGGCATTGTGCTGGTCGAGCAGAACCTGAAGGTCCCCGCCCGCCTGGCGCACCGCCAGTACGTGCTGGACCACGGCGAAATCGCCTGGAGCGGATCGGCCGCCGAAGTCGAGACCAACCGCCACATCATTGAATCCATCCTCACCACGGGCATCCAAGCATGAGCAACGACACCACATACATCGCGGGCGTGGGCATCACCCGCTTCGACAAGCAGCCTGCCAAAAGCGTCAAGGACCTGGCGCGCGACGCCGTGACGCAGGCGTTGGCCGACGCGGGCTGCGACGCCGCCGACCTGCAGGCAGCGTACTTCGCCACCGCTGGCCAGGGTTCCATCGAAGGCCAATACATGGTGGCGGGCCAGGTCGCGCTGAAGGCCATGGGCATTGCCGGCATCCCCGTCACCAACGTGGAGAACGCCTGCGCCAGCTCCAGCACGGCGTTGAACGCGGCGCACCTGTACGTGGCCTCGGGCGCGGGCGACATCTGCCTGGCCGTGGGCGTAGACAAGCTGTTTTCCGAGGACAAGGCGAAGAGCTTCGCCGTGTTCGACGGCGCCTGGGACGTGCACGACGCACAAGCGCAGATGGCGCGCCTGATGGCGCTGGCGCCCGACGTGACGCCTCCGCCCGGCTTCGAAGAGCCTGGCAAGCGCAGCGTATTCATGGACATCTACGCCAGCCTGGCGCGGCTGCACATGAAGACTTTCGGCACCACCCAGCGCCAGCTCGCCGCCGTGGCCGCCAAGAACCACATGCATTCCACCCGCAATCCGCTGGCCCAGTTCCAGTACCCCATGACGATAGACGAGGCCCTGGCCGCCCGGCCCGTGTCCTGGCCGCTGACCCTGCCCATGTGCGCGCCCATCAGCGACGGCGCGGCCGCCGCCATCGTCTGCAACGCCCAGGGCCTGAAGCGCCTGCAACGCGCCCGCGCCGTGCGCCTGTACGCCAGCGTGCTGCGCACCGCCACGGACCGCCCGGCCGTCCGCTACGACCAACATCTGTGCCACCTGGCCGCGCTCGAAGCCTATGAACGCGCGGGGGTCGGCCCGCAGGACATGTCGCTGGCGGAAGTGCACGACGCCACGGCATTTGCCGAGATCCAGCAGACCGAGGCGCTGGGCTTCTGCGCCTTCGGCGAAGGCGGACCGATGGCCGAATCCGGCGCCACCAGCCTGGGCGGCCGCATCCCCATCAACGTATCCGGCGGCCTGCTGTCGCGCGGCCACCCCATCGGCGCGACCGGGCTGGCGCAGGTCCATGAAATGGTGATCCAGCTGCGCGGCGAAGCCGGCGCCCGCCAGGTCGAAGGCGCGCGCTTCGCCATCGCCGAGAACGGCGGCGGCTTCAACGGCGTGGAAGAGGCAGTGACCTGCATCACCCTGCTTGGCCGCTGATCCACGCCCCCATCAACCCAGAAACCGCCATGCATCTCAGCTCTCTCTTTCACCGCAGCGCCACCACCTATGCCGACCAGCCGGCGCTGGCCGCTGGCACCCGCGATCCCCTCAGCTACGCCCAGCTCCAGGCCCGGGTGCAGGCACTGGCCGGCTGGCTGCGCGGCCCGCTGGGCCTGGCGCCCGGCCAGCGCGTCATGCTGGCGCTGCGCAACCACCCCAGCTATATCGAATCGATGCTCGCCATCTGGCACGCCGGCCTGTGCGCCGTGCCGGTCAACGCCAAGCTGCATCCCAACGAACTCGAGTACATCCTGCGCGACTGCGATGCGCGCCTGTGCCTGTCGCAAGGCGAATTGCTGCAGGCGCTGGCGCCCGTCGCTCGCAGCCTGCCCGCGACGCGCGTGGTGGACGTGGAATCGGCCGACTACGCGGCCGGCGCCCTGGGTCCCCGGCTGCCCCTGGAAACGCGTCCGCCGCAGGACCTGGCCTGGCTGTTCTATACCAGCGGCACCACCGGCAAGCCCAAGGGCGTCATGCTCAGCCACGCCAACCTGTTCGGTATGTGCCTGAACTTCTATGCCGACGTGCAGTCGGTACAGCCTGGCGACGCCATGGTCCACGTGGCGCCGCTGTCGCATGGCGGCGGCCTCTACAGCATTCCGTACTGGCTGCACGGCGCCTTGCAGATCGTGCCGGACAGCGGCGGCCTGGACGAAGACGAACTATCAGGGCTGCTGACGCACTACCGCAATGTCAGCCTGTTCGCCTCGCCCACCATCGTGCAGCGCATGGTGCGCCACGCCCGCCTGGCGGGCGGCGCGCCCCCCGGTCTGCGCACGCTGATCGTGGGCGGCGCGCCCTTCTACATCGAGGACATCAAGGACGCGGTGGCCTGCTACGGCGCGCGCGTGGCGCAGATCTACGGACAGGGTGAAAGCCCCATGTCGATCTCGGCCCTGTCCGCGGCCCAGATTGCCGACGCGGTAGCTCGCAACGATGACGCGCTGCTGGGCTCGGTGGGATACATCCAGTCGGCCATGGACGTCGAAATCCGCGAGGCATCCGGCCGGCCCGCAGCCCCTGGCGAATTGGGCGAAGTCGTCGTCAGCGGACCAACGGTCATGCAGGGCTACTGGAACAATCCGCGCGCCACCACCGACACGCTGGCCGGCGGCTGGCTGCACACGGGCGATATCGGCATCCTGGACGAGCGCGGCCTGCTGCACCTGAAAGACCGTTCCAAGGACGTCATCATCAGCGGCGGCACCAACATCTATCCGCGCGAGGTCGAAGAGGCGCTGATGCGCCACGATGCCGTGCAGGAAGTCTCGGTGGTCGGCAGCCCCGACCCCGAATGGGGCGAGTCGGTGCTGGCCTTCGTGGTGTTGAAGCCCGGCGCCCAGGCCTCGGACAGGGACCTGGACCGGCTGTGCCTGGAATCCATCGCGCGCTTCAAGCGCCCCAAGCGCTATGTCTTTCTGGATGAATTGCCGAAAAACAGCACCGGCAAAGTGTTAAAACGCGAACTTCAACAACGCGCGCTTCCGACTCCATGACCCAAGCTTTCCCCCTCTTTGGCCGCACCGCTGTCAGCCAGACCGAAAAGGCCTATTGCGCCCTGGAGGAAATGATCGTCACCGGCGAACTGCCGCCCGGCAGCCAGTGGTCGGAAACCACCCTGAGCGAACGCGTCGGGATCGGCCGCTCGCCGGTGCGCGACGCCCTGCAGAAGCTGGCGTTCCAGCGCCTGGTGGAAATCGCCCCGCGCCAAGGCATCTTCATCTCCGAGATCGACTACCAAGGCCAGTTGAAGATCATCCAGGCGCGCCGCGAGATCGAACGGCTGATCGTGGCGCAGGCGGCGCAGTGGGCCGACGACCGCGAGCGCGCCGAACTGGCGCGCCTGGCCCGGGAGCTCGAAGACCTGAAGGCGGTCAACGACATGCGCATGTACATGCGCCTGCATTTCAGCCTGACCAGCCAGATCGGCGTCGCCTCGCGCAACAGCTACGCGGCCGAGTTCCACGCCATGCTGCAGACGCTGGCGCGGCGCTTCCTGTACTTCCACCAGAAGCGCCACCCGGACCTGGTGCAGATCTGCGAGCTGCACATCCAGCAGATCAACGCCATCGTGGAGGGGTCGGTGGAACGCGCCATTGCCACGGCGGAGGCGCGCAACGACTATGCCGAAAACCTCGCGCGCAACATCCTGATGGAGCTGATCGTCACCTCGGCGGTCACCATCAGCTCTCCGCCGCGCGGCCGGGGCGGCGCGGACTGACGCCCGGACGCGGGCTCAACGCCCCGCGTCCGCCAGGTTCTGCCAGGCGCCGGTGCTGCGCCCTTCTTCCGCCAGGAACTCCACCAGCGTCGGCAAGGCGGCGTCCATCGGCCGGTTGGCCTGGATCCGCATCACGTAGCCCCAGGAGCCTGCCATGCGCAGCTGCGGCACCAGGGGTACCAGCCGGCCGCTGGCCAGTTCCTCGTCGATCAGCGGCGCGCGGCCCAGCGCGATGCCGACGCCGGCAGCCGCGGCCGCGGCGACCGTGCTCAGGCCGCTCAGCACCATGGGCTCCTGCCAGTCCGATTCGGCCAGTCCCAGGCGCGGGCTCCAGGTGCGCCAGTCGGTCTCGGGGCTGTCCACGTGCTTTTCCTCCAGCCAGCGATGGCGCAGGAACACGGCGGGATCGCCGCGCTCGGCCGGATCGACCAGGGACGGACTGCAAACCGGCACCACCGTTTCGGTCATGAGCGGAATGTCGCCGGGTTCCGCGATATGCGGCCCCATGGCGCGCACGTGCAGGAACGCCAGGTCTATGTCCTGGCTTTTCCAGGCCGGGTCCTGGCTGGCGTGCAGGTACACCTGGATGTCGATGCCGGGGTGCAGCTCGATGAAACGTCCGATGCGCGGCGCCAGCCACATGGCGGCCAGCGACGGGTTGGCGGAAACGTTCAGGGTATTGCGCCGTTTGCCGCGGGCCGAGGCCCGCACGTTGCGGCAGGCGGTCTCCAACAGGGTCAAGGCCTGTTGCACCGACGCCAGCAGATCCGCGCCCGCCGCGGTGGTCTCGGCGCGGCGTACCGTGCCGCCGCGGCGCAGCAGCGCCACCCCCAGATCCGCCTCCAGCGCCCGCAGCTGATGGCTGACGGCGCTTTTGGTGACGTGGAGTTCGGCGGCGGCGCGGCTCAGGCTGCCCAGGCGGGCGACGGCCTCGAAGGCGCGCAAGGCCGCCAGGGGCGGCGTGTGGTTGGGGAGATCGGCCATGGGTCAAGTCTAGCTCAACCCTAGATTGAAAAACTATCGCTTTCGCCGGGTCGCGGGATCGGGGACCATGCAAGCACTGAAAGGAGTTTGCTATGTATTTCGATTCGCGCCTCTGGCAGTTGACGGCGGGCCTGCGCGCCGGCATGGCGGGCGGCATCTGCCTGGGCCTGCTGGCCCTGGCCGCCGGCATCGCCCGCTACGTGTTCCTGGGCCAGCTGCTGGCCCGCGTGTTCGACGGCGCCCCCTGGCAGGACTGGCTCGCCCCCGCGCTGTGGGCCGCCGCCATGGTGCTGCTGCGCGCCTTCCTGGACCACTGGCGCACCGTGCAGGCCAACCGCTGCGCCGCCACCGTGCAGCATGCGCTGCGCGCCCGGCTTTATGACCGCATCGTGAGCCTGGGCCCGGCCTGGTTCGCCAACCAGCGCACGGGCGGCGTGATGCTGACGGTGGTCGACGGGGTCGAGCAGTTGCAAGCCTTCTTCGGCCAATATCTGCCGCAAGTCGCGATCGCCGCCGCGGCGCCCTTCGCCATCTTCGCCGTGATCGCGTTCTGGGACGTGCCCACCGCGCTGGTGTTCCTGGCGGCCGCGCTGTTCGCGCTGTTCGGGCCGATGGCGGTGCACATGCTGGACCGCCGCGCCAGCCTGGCCCGCAGCAAGTCCCTGAACGATTTCGGCGAGGACTTCCTGGACGCCGTGCAGGGCCTGCCCACGCTGAAGTCCTATGGCCAGGGCAAGGCCTGGGGCCAGCGGCTGGCGGCCCGCGCCCGCAGCCTGTCGGACAACACCTTCTGGGTGCTGTCGGTCAGCCTCTTGACGCGCGGCATCAGCGACCTGGGCGTGGCCCTGGGCGCGGCGCTGGCGCTGACGCTGGGCGCCTGGCGCGTGGCCCACGGCGACATGAGCGTGGAGGCCCTGCTGATCGTGCTGATGGCCGGCACCGAGATCTTCCGCCCGCTGCGCGACCTGCGCTCGGTGCTGCACCGGGGCATGCTGGGCCAGTCGGCCGCCGCCAGCATCCATGCGTTGACGGACGCGCAGCCGCTGACGCCCGCGCCGGAGGCCGGCGGCAAGACGCCAGGCCGGCTCGCGCCCACCATCGAATTCGACAACGTGGCGTTTTCCTACACGCCCGAGCGCCGCGCCCACCAGGGCTTGAGCTTCCGCATCGCGGCGGGCGAACGCGTCGGCGTGGTCGGCCCCAGCGGCGCCGGCAAGTCCACCATCGTGCGCCTGCTGCTGCGCGAATGCGTGCCCCAGTCCGGCCGCATCCGCATCGGCGGCCATGACGTGAACGAACTCGACACGCAGGCGCTGCTGTCGCACATCGCGCTGGTGAGCCAGGACATCACGCTGTTCCACGGCACCATCGACGACAACCTGCGGCTGGGACGCCCCGACGCGACCCACGAACAGGTGCGCGCCGCCGCCCGCGCCGCCAATATCGACGACTTCATCATGGCGCTGCCCGAGGGCTACGCCACCCGCATCGGCGAGCGCGGCCTGCAGCTGTCCGGCGGCCAGCGCCAGCGCGTGGCAATCGCCCGCGCGCTGCTGCGCGACGCGCCCATCCTGATCCTGGACGAGGCGCTGTCGTCGGTGGACACCGAGAATGAGGCGCTGATCCAGCAGGCGCTGGACCGCTTGATGGCCGGCCGTACCACGCTGATCCTGGCGCACCGCCTGGCCAGCGTCATCGGCGCCGACCGCTGCCTGGTGCTGGACCAGGGCCGGGTCGCGGAAGAAGGCCCCCATGCGGAACTGATGCGGCAAGGCGGCCTGTACTACCGCCTGATGCACGAACAGGCGGCCGCGCACCGCAATCCGTCGGCGGGATCCGCCGCCCCGGCCGCCGCCGCCCCTGCGCAGACGACGAACCGCGATGATCCCGCTCAGGAATCCGGCGGACAAGGCCCGGCCCTGCGCTCGCTGGACGCGGACGCGGTGCAGGTCGGCTGGCGCGCCACGCTCGGCACCCTGCTTTCAGTGGTGCGGCCGTGGCGCGGCACGCTGACCGCCACGATCCTGCTGGGCGTGGCGCGGGTCGCGGCCTACATCGGCGTGGGCGTGTTCAGCGCGCTGATCGTCGCCGCCATCCGCGACGGCCGCGACTATTCGGCCCTGATCGCCGGCCTGCTGGTCGCAGCGCCCCTGGCCGCGCTGTTCCACTGGCTGGAGTCCTGGCTGGCCCACGCCATGGCGTACCAGCTGCTGGCCGACATGCGGGTCAAGCTCTACGACAAGCTGGAGCGCCTGGCGCCGGCCTACCTGTTGCAGCGCCGCTCCGGCGACCTGGTGGCACTGGCCACCCAGGACGTGGAAATGGTGGAGTACTTCTACGCCCACACCATCGCTCCCGCCATCGTCTCGGTGCTGGTGCCGCTGTCCGTGCTGGGTTTCCTGGGCGTCTACAGCTGGCCGGTGGCGCTGGCGCTGCTGCCCTTCCTGGCCTATGCGCTGGTGTCGCCGGTGCGCGGACGCCGCAAGGTCGACGCGCTGGGCGACAAGGCGCGCGAGGCGCTGGGCGAGATGAGCGCGCACACCACCGACACCATCCAGGGCCTGGCCGACCTGACCGCCTTCCAGGCCACCGGCCGCCGGCGCGATGAATTCCTGCGCGTGGCGGACCGCTACCGCACCCGCCGCCTGGACATCCTGGACGACCTGTCGCGCCAGACCGCGGGCTTTGAAATCGCGATGGGCCTGGGCGGCCTGGCGGTGGCCGTCGTGGGCGCGCTGCAGGTATCGGCCGGCGCGCTGTCGGCCGGCATGCTGCCCCTGTTGGTGCTGATCGCGCTGGCTACTTTCCTGCCCGTGTCCGAGATCTCGCAGGTCAGCCGGCAATTGGCGGACACCATCGCCGCCACCCGCCGCCTGCACGTGGTCGCCAACGAACCGGAACCGGTGACGGACGGACCGCTGCCGGCCCCCGTCTCCGCCCACGGCCTGTCGCTGGCCTTCGAGCACGTCAGCTTCGCTTATCCGGGCAAGAACGCGGACACCTTGCGCGGCCTGAGCTTCAAGGTGCCGGCCGGCGCCACCGTGGCGGTGGTGGGCGCATCGGGCGCGGGCAAGAGCACGGTGGCCAGCCTGCTGCTGCGCTTCTGGGATCCGCGCGCGGGACAGGTCAAGCTCGATGGCGTGGACCTGCGCGAACTGCAGCTCGACGGCCTGCGCGAGCGCGTGGCGCTGGTGACGCAGGACACCTATCTGTTCAACGACACGCTGGAAGGCAACATCCGGCTGGCCCGGCCCGAAGCCAGCCCCGCGGACCTGGCGCGCGCGCTGGAGCAAGCCGCGCTGGCGGACTTCGTGCGCGCTCTGCCAGAGGGCCTGGCGACGCGCGTGGGTGAACGCGGCATGCAGTTGTCGGGCGGCCAACGCCAGCGCATCTCGATTGCCCGCGCCTTCCTGAAGAACGCCCCCGTGCTGATCCTGGACGAAGCCACCTCGCACCTGGACACGCTATCGGAAATGCAGGTACGCGGCGCGCTGGACGTGCTGATGCGCCACCGCACCACGCTGGTCATCGCGCACCGCCTGTCGACGATACGCGATGCCGACCTGATCCTGGTGCTGGAACGCGGCACGCTGGCGGAGGCCGGCACGCACGACCAGTTGCTCAAGCGGCAAGGGGTCTATGCGCGCCTGGCCAGCCACCAGGGCGGCTACGCCGTCAATAGCGCAACGTCTCTACCGACTTAGCGTTGGCGCGCACTTCCGCGTCCGTGAACCAGACCCGCTTGTTGCCGAAGCTGGTGTACAGGTCGAACTGGTCGCGGGTGTGGGCCGACGGCGTACCGTCCGGGGCGACGAAACCGCTCTGCCCCGGCGCCACCACGTCCACCGCGCGCACGCCCTGGCCGTCGAACACCGTCATGTTGTTCTCGGTGCCGCGGTTCTGCGTGGCCGGGAAGCTCAACACCGCCTTGTCGTCCGCCTGCGGCACGCCCAGGAAGTTCTTGGGCGCGAACACCATGGGCGGCGCGGGTATGCGCCAGCTTGCCGGATCCTGGCCGTAGGCCTTCTGCAACGCCGCCAGCGCATCATCCAGCGCGGCCAGGCTCACGTCCTGCGGCCGCTGGCCGTTGAAGAAGTCGTACTTCTGCGGCACGCCCGAATCGCGGCCGGCCAGCGCGTTGAACAGCGCCTTCACCCCCACCGTCAGGTTGACCGATCCCGTGGCGGGTGCCGCCTGCGTCGGATAGCCGGTGGCGCTGTACCACTTGAAGAAGTCCGCGGGCATCTCGTCGGCCAGCGTGCGCTTGAGCATGGCGCGCAGCCAGGCGTCCATCACGGCAGGCCCCGCGTTGTCGTAATAGCCGGCCTGCTTGTCGCTCGTGCCCATGCCGTCCCAGGACGCCAGCCCCGCAACCAGCCTGGCTCGCGCATCGTCCGCCGGCAGCCCCTGCACCGCCTGCTGCAGGAACGGCAGGAAGTGGCGCCGGTTCACGTCGGCATAGCTGGTGGTGCGGATCAGGTCCCACATTTGCTGCGCGCTGACCTTGCCGCCATTGGCCGTCATGGCTTTCAGGCGGGTCTCGATCTCGGCGTAGCGGTCGGCCTGGCCCCACACGATGGCGAACAGGTCGGTGGACGGATAGCCGCGCATAGGCTGGTTGTTCCAGTTGGCGATGAAGCCTTGGCGCGGGTTGTAGACCTGAGGATTGGTCGAGAACGGCAGCATGCCGTCCCAGTCCATCTCGCCCGTGCCCGGCACGGGCAGGCGCGGATCGTGGCCCGGACGGCGCTTGGGATAGAAGCCCGTGTGCGCGTAGCCGATATTGCCCTTGTCGTCGGCGTAGTACCAATTGATGGTCAGCGCATGGCGCGCCGCCTGCTGCTTCCACTGGTCCCAATTGCGCGACTGCGCCTTGTGGGTCCAGGCCATCAGCGATTGCAGCTCAAAGCCTTCCCAGGCGCGCGCCTTGGCATAAGCCACGTGCTGCTTGTCATCGAACTTGGTGACGATGCCGTGCACCGTACGGTACACGTCCATCATCACCGGCTGCCCATCCTTGACCTCGATGAGCTCGGTGCGCTTTTCCATCGTCTTCCAGACGCCGTCGTGGAAGTAGCGCGTGCGGTCGTTCGGATCGAGTTTTTCGGCGTAGATGTCCACGTCGTCGCCAAAGCCCGCGGTCGAGCCCCAGGTCACGTGCGCGTTGTGGCCGAACAGGATGCTGGGATAGGCGAACGGCGTGTTGCCAACCACGTCGAAGCCCGCGCCATGCAGGCCGATGCCGTAGGTGTAGGCGGGATTCCACCAGCCGAACTGCGGCCCGTTCAGCAGGATGGAACGGGCGTCCTTGGCATGGTCGCGGCCCACGATCCACATATTGCTGGTGGTCGGAAAACCGGCGATGCCGGGCTGCCCCGATTCCGCGAACTGCGCCAGCAGGCGCGCCGACGCGGCCGCGGGCGCCTCGTCCAGCACGCCGCGCGTCTGCGGATCGCGCGCCACGCGTTCCAGCATGGGCGGCGTGCCGTCGTAGCGCGGCAGCGCATAGGACAGCCTGGCGGAGGGCTTGGCGCCATCGGGCCGGTACACGCCCTCTTCCTCGGGCACGGTGGTCGGCGCGCGGCTGTCGGTCATCCAGCGCAGCTGATTGAAGATCTGCATGGCGCGCTCGTCGCCATGCCGGTCCTTCAGGGCGGTCAGCAGCGCCAGGTTGTCGATCTCGCTATTGGCATCGGAGAAGCGGTTGGCCATCGTGCCCACGAACACCATCGCCACGTCATAGGCCGTCCAGTCCGCGGGCTGGAAGCGCAGATCGTTGAACTCCTTCGGCATCAGGCTGCCGGGCTCGGCGCGCACCCGCGCGATCCAGGCGTTCATGCCGGCCGCATAGCCGTCCAGGATCTGGCGCTCGGATGCCGGCAGCGCGGCCAGTTGGCGCTGGATGCGCTCCGGCGAGAAATTGCCGCGGATGGATTTGTCGAACCCCACCATGGACTGGCCCAACACCTCGGCCACGCGGCCCTGGGTACTGCGCCGCGCCATTTCCATCTGGAACAGGCGGTCCTGCGCCACCGCATAGCCATAGCCGTAGAAAATGCCGTACACGGTGTTGGCGTAGACGTGCGGCATGCCATAGCCGTCGCGCCGTATCGTGACCTGGCCGCTGGCCGCGCCCGCCGGGCGCATCGCGGCCTGGGACTGCTTCTGCGCGTTCTGCTGGACTTCCTGGGCCTGGGCTTGAGCGCCCATGGCCGCGCAGGCCGCCAGGATGGCGGCCGACAACAAGTGCTGCTTCATTCGAATCTGTCTCCGTATTTGACGAGCCGCGCCGCGGTGCGAGTCCCGGACGCGGTGTGCGGCGCCTCTGCGGGCGCCGTCTGCGGACCATGATACGAACAGCTTATCTATAATTCCAATGCATTTATTTCATAGTATTTATGCGGCCTGAGCATGGATTTTCAGAAACTCAAACACCTGCTGGCGGTGGTCGAACACGGCACTTACTCGCGTGCCGCAGAGGCGGTCAATCTGTCGCAACCAGCGCTCAGCCGCAGCATCCAGGCGCTCGAAGCCGAACTGGGCCTGCCCTTGCTCGACCGCGGCACCCGCCGCGTGCGCCTCACGCCCTACGGCGCCTGCGTGGCCGAACGCGCGCGCCGCATGCGCTTCGAGGAAGCCGAGCTGCAGCGCGAACTGAAAACCCTGCATAGCGGCGAATCGGGCACGCTGTCCATCGGGCTGAGCCCGGCGCCCGCGTCCCTGCTGCTGTCGCCCTTCCTGGCCCACATGGCCGAGCGCCATCCCCAGGTGCGCGTGGGCGTCGAACTGGGCGCCACCGCCGCCTTGCTGGAAATGCTGCGCGACGAACGCATCGACGCCATGGTCTGCGACGCCCGCATGCTGTATGACGCGGCCGACCTGGAAACCCGCGCCCTGCCTGCGCTGCGCGCGGGCCTGGTCTGCCGCAAGGGCCATCCCATCCTCGCCCACAAGCGGCCAGGCATAGAACAAATCCGCCAATACCCCGTGGCGTCCACCACTCTCAGCCCGGAAGTCTCGCTGCGGCTGGCGGAAACCCTGGGGCCAGGCGGCGCGCCGGAACAAATGGTCACGCACCGCTGCGAGAATCTGGACGCGCTGGTGGAATTGGCGCTGCGCACGGACGCCTTGCTATTGGGCGTGATCTGCGTCACGCGCCAGCAGCAGGAAGCCGGCCTGCTGGTCGAAGTGCCGATCCCGTCCGACCCGCAGCGCCAGGGACACTACGCGCTGGCCCGGCTGGCAGGGCGCACGCCGTTGACGGCGCAGGATGCGTTGTATGAGTTCACCCGGGAATGCTGGGACGGATTCTTGGCGCCTATCGGCGCGTCGCCAGCCTGAAAAGGACGAGGCTGAGCAGCGCAGCGGCAATGTTGTAAAGCATGGCCGCCGCCAGCGCCCGCCCATGGACCGATGCGCCATCACCGGTGGACAGGCTTCCCGCGGCCTCGAGCATTGTGAAGATAACGCCGCCCACCACCGCCACGCCGGTGGACGTCCCCACGACTTGCAAGGTGCTGAGCATGCCGGAAGCCATGCCGGCCTGCTCCTCCCGCACCGAACCCAGAATGGCGTTGAATGCCAGCGGGATCACCAGCCCTTGCCCTGCGCCATTCAGCACCAGCGAGGCCACCAGCAGCGCCAGGTTCTGGGGCTGCGTCGCGGCGGTAACCGCAGACAGCGCCAAGCCCGCGGTGAAGACCAGGACACCGAACAGCAGCGCCCCGCGTCCATGGCGGGCGGCCAGTTTCGGACCGGCAAGCGACGCGCCAAAGAACGCCAGCGCCGAAGGCGTGAACACGGCGCCCGCCGCCAGCGGCGCGAATCCGAGCCCGAACTGCAACAGCAGCGTCAACGCGAAGAAGAACGAACTGATGGCTGAAAAAAAGAAGAACACCGCGCCTAT
Source organism: Achromobacter sp. PD1 (assembly GCF_048541815.1). NCBI lineage: Bacteria > Pseudomonadati > Pseudomonadota > Betaproteobacteria > Burkholderiales > Alcaligenaceae > Achromobacter > Achromobacter sp. PD1. The sequence goes on along the minus strand of NZ_CP183349.1, from coordinate 1,824,235 downwards.
GCCAGCCACGAATGGCCGGTTGGCAAACAGCGCCATATCCAGCACAGGCACGCCACCGCGCCGGGCCAGCGCTTTCTCATAGCGGACGAAATACGCCAGCACGCCCAACGCCAGCACAGGCCCGGCAAGCGACCACCAGGGCCAGCCATGCTCTCGTCCCTCCATGACAGGCACCAGGATAAGGGCCAGCCCGGCAGCGCCCGCAAGCGCGCCGCGCAGGTCCACCCGCGTCGGAACCGGCGCGCGCCATTCGGGAAGCGCCCGGCGCCCCGCGAGCAACGCGGCAATGCCTATCGGCACGTTGATGAGAAACACCAGCCGCCACCCCAGATCCAGCGGATCCAGCGTGATGAGCATGCCGCCCAGCAGCTGCGAGATGCTTGCGGCCACGCCCTGCACCGCGCCCATGATGCCGAACGCGCGCCTGCGCGCCTCGCCCTCGAACACCACACTGATCGAAGCCAGCACCTGCGGCATCAGCACGCCCGCCCCCACCCCCTGCAAGGCGCGCGCCAGGATGAGCTGCCACGGCGTAACCGCCACCCCGCATAGCGCCGAAGCCACGGTGAACAGCCCCATGCCGGCCAGGAACAAGCGCCGCCGCCCGAACAGATCGCCCAAACGCGCGCCATTGATCAGGCACAGGCCATAAGCCAATGCGTAAGCCACCACGATCAGCTGCAGATCGGTATCGGATGCCGACAAGCCGCTCTGGATGCTGGGCAACGCGACATTGACGATGAAGAGATCCAGGATCGTCACGAAGTTGCCCGTCAACAGCACCGCGAGGGCGCGCCAGGGGTGGTTCTTTTCAGCTTGCAGCGCGGATTCAGGGTTCATTCTTTACATTTATATATGTACGATCGTATTTATAGTATCGTGAAAGAATGAAACCCGTGCAAGCAGAAAAACAAGGTCCGATGAACCCGTTGCCCCCCTCTCCCCCAACCGATGGCCGCCGCTTGCGCGGCGAGCGCGCGCGCACCCGCGTGCTGGACGAAGCCGTAAAGCTCCTCTCCGTCGAAGGACTGGGCGGCCTCACCTTCGGCCAGGTGGCCGACATGGCCGAAGTGGGGAAAAGCAATCTTCAGGTTCTGTTCGGCGACAAGGAAAACCTGCAACTGGCAGCCTTGGCCCATGCGATAGGCCTGTACCAGACCCAGGTCGTCGAACCGGCCATGCGCAAGCGCACGCCGCTGACGCGGCTGCGCGCCCTGATGACCGGCTGGTTCGACTTCGTGGAGACCCGCCAGCTGCCGGGCGGCTGCGTCATCACTGCGGTAAGCAGCGAGTATCGTGCGCGTCCCGGCCCCCTGCGCGACGCCATCCAGCAATACCGCGAGGCAGGACGCGCGCGTCTTCACGAATTGCTCCGCGAAGCCCGGGCGCAAGGGCAAATCGCGGCCGACGCCGACGAGGCGAAACTGGTCATGGAGCTGCTGGCCTACCAGGCATACGCCAACGTCGCCGCGTCGATGGACGACCATGCGGAGTTCGGCCGCGCCAAGGCAGCCGCCATGGAAGTGCTTGCAAAAGCGGCTCGCTGACAACCGCGAACCAGGCTCCCGATCAGCCCGCCTACGCTTTCTTGCGACCCGGCTCGTGCGCCGCCGCCTGCATGCGCAACCATTGCGCCACGGCCTGGACAGGCGCCGAGGGCGGCCGGTCGGCGGGCATGGCCAGATGGTAGGTATGCCCGGCGATCACCGGGCCGAAGGGCTGCACCAGATGGCCCGCTTCCAGCTCTTCCGCTATCAACGCCAGGCTGACCAGCGCCACGCCATGGCCGGCCACGGCCGCCTGTATGGCATGGCCCTCATCGGAAAAACGCAGCTGGCTCGCCTGCCGTGGCAGGGAACGGCGCGCAACTTCGAACCAGCGCTCCCAGGTCGGATTGTCCGGATGGGACCGCTTCCAGTTGAAACGGATCAACGGCACGCCGGCCAGATCGTCTGGTGAGGCCACGCCCAGCCGCGGATTCGCCACGGGCGCGAACCGGTCCGTGAACAGCGGCTGCGCGACGAGGCCCGGATATGGCCCGCGGCCATAGCGGATCGCGATGTCGACCGCGGCCGATCGCAGATCGACCACGTCGTCGCTGGCCTGCAGCTGCAGGTCGATGCCGGGATGCCTGCTGCGGAAATCCGCCATGCGCGGCACCAGCCACTTCACCGTGAAGGCGTTGGTCGCGGAGATGCTCACCTGCATCCGCGTGCGCTGCTGCGTCAGGCGCGCCAGCACCGCCTCGAAGGCATCGAAGCCATCCCGCAGCACGGGATAGAGCTGCGCGCCCGCCTCGGTCAACGACACCCTGCGCACGTGGCGGTCGAACAGCACCAGCCCGGTCTGCGCTTCCAGCGCGCGGATCTGATGGCTGACGGCGGTCGGCGTCACGGCCAGTTCCTCGGCCGCGGCCTTGAAACTGCCCAGGCGCGCGGCGGCCTCGAATACGCGCAGTCCGGAGAGCGGAAGAGATCGGCGTTGCATGATCATGGATGAGATTTTCTCATCTTATAGCTGATAAATGAACCTTTGTCAGCATCCCCGCATATTCCTACATTTACGACATGGATCAGCGATTTTCGCGCTGATTCACCTCCAAACCATAAATGAAGGAAATCGCATCATGCTACAGCGCGTCGTCACCCAGCCCGACAACTACGAACCCTTCCTGCTGTCGCAGGGCATCCAGTTCGGCAACCTGCTTTTCATCTCCGGCCAGGCGGGCGCCGGCGATGACGGCAAGATCGTCGAGGGCGGCTTTCTGGCTCAAGGCGAACAAGCCTTCCTGAACTTGCGCCGCGCGCTGGAAGCCGGCGGCTCCAGCCTGAAGGACGTCATCAAGGTCACCATCTTCGTCACCGACATGGGGCACTTCCAGGACGTGGTCACGCTGCGCCGCCGCCACTTCTCGGCCCCCTACCCCGCCGACACGATCGCCGAGATCAAGGCGCTCTACGACCCGGCCGCCATGATCGAGATCGAGGCCATCGCCGCCGTGCGTCCGCAGGAGGGCCGTTGACATGGGCGCGCTCGACTATCGTACGAACGATGCTGCGCAGGTCGGACTGTTCGCGCCGCTACAGCTGGAAAGGGGCTTGACCCTGGCCAATCGTCTCGCCGTCGCCCCCATGACTCGAGTCAGCGCCACGGAAGATGGCCGCGCCACGTCGCAAATGGCCGATTACTACCAAGCCTTCGCGGCAGGCGGCTTCGGCCTGGTGATCACCGAGGGCATCTACACCGACCGGGCGCATGCGCAGGGCTACCTGTTCCAGCCCGGCCTGACCGACGACGCGCAGCGCGACGCCTGGCGCACCGTGGTCGACCGCGTGCACGCGCACGGCGGCCGCATCATCGCGCAGCTCATGCATGCGGGCGCGCTGTCGCAGGGCAATCCTCATTGCGGCACGCCCAAGGGTCCGTCGGCCGTACAGCCCAAGGGACAGCAAATGGCGTTCTATAGGGGCGACGGGCCGTACCGGATGCCTGAAGCCATGTCGGACAAGGACATCGCAGAGGCCATCGACGGCTTTGCCCAGGCTGCGCGCAGAGCGCAGGAGGCCGGCTTCGACGGCGTCGAAATCCACGGCGCCAACGGCTACCTGCTGGACCAGTTCCTCACCAGCTACACCAATCTGCGCGCGGACCGCTATGGCGGCAGCCTGGACAACCGGCTGCGCTTGACGGTGGAGGTCATCCAGGCCGTGCGCCGAGCTACCGGACCGCGCTATGTCGTGGGCGTGCGCAGCTCGCAGGGCAAGGTCAATGACTTCAGCCACAAGTGGGAAGGCGGCGAGGCCGATGCGGCGCAGATCTACCGAACGCTGGGCGCGCAGCCCATCGACTACCTGCACACGACCGAGTTCGAGGCTTGGCGTCCGGCTTTTGGAGATCAGGGTCCAAGCCTCGCGGCATTGGCGCGGCAGCACGTTGCGGTCCCGGTACTGGCCAACGGGTCGCTGCATGACCCGATGGCGGCCGGCGGGATGATGGCGCGGCAGGAGGCAGACTTCGTCTCGCTCGGACGCGGCGCGCTGACGCATTCCGATTGGCCTGCAAGATTGCACGCGGGCGCGGCGCTGGAAAGCTTTGATCGGGGGCTGCTGGCGCCGATTGCGGACCTGGCCAATGCGGCGCGACATCGTGGGGAACACCTGGAATGACGATCCTATACAATTAGAAATCATTCCCATTAGCATTTGAACGGAACCCCCCTTGCCCCCCGCCGACTTTGCCTCCTCCGACGATTTCGTCAGCCTGTATCGAGAGCATCACGGCTGGCTCGTGCAAATGCTGCGCCGCCGGCTCAGCGGCAATACCGAAAACGCCGCGGATCTGGCGCACGACACCTTCGAACGCGTCATGCGCAGCGAGTCGCGCGCGGCGTTTGCCGAGCCGCGCGGCTTTCTCACCACCGTCGCCAAGCGTCTTCTGATCGACCAGTCGCGCCGCCGCGCCGTGGAACAGGCCTATCTGGAAACGCTGGCATCGCGCAACGAGGCCGTCGAGCCCAGCCCCGAAACGCACGCGCTGGTGATGGAAGCGCTGAACGCCGTATGCCGCATGCTGGAGCAGTTGCCGCCACGGGCGCGCCGGGTCTTCGTGCTGGCGCAGCTGGAAGGCCTGCCCTACCGCGACATCGCCCGGCAACTCGATATTTCGGTGGCGGCCGTGCAGCGCGACATCGTCAAGGCCTGGGAGCATTGCTACGCGGTGCTGTACGCATGAACGCCGCCCAGGCCGAACGGCTGCATCCCGACATCATCAGGCAGGCGGCGCGATGGATGATGCGGACCGGGGATGCCCCCGACGCGGCCACGCAGGCCGCCTGTGCGGCATGGCGCCAGGCAGACGTGCGCCACGAGCTCGCGTGGCAACGCCTCCAGGGCATCGGGCGCGAGATCAATGCCACCACAGTATCCGAGGGCGCCGCCAGCCAGACCATCCTGCGCTACTGCGAACAGCGTTCGCGCCGCAGCGTCATGAAATGGGCGGCCGGCAGCTTCTGCCTGGGCACGTTGGCATGGGCAGGCGCGCGCGAGGGCTGGTGGGAAGGCAGCACCGTCTATCGCACCGCCACCGGCGAGCAGCGGACCATGACCCTGCCCGACGGCACCCTCCTGACCCTGAACACCGATACCGCGGTGGCGCTGCGCTACGACGCGCAGCAACGCCGCGTCACATTGCGCAGCGGAGAAATCCTGATCGCGACGGCCGCGGATGGCGCTGGACGCCCCTTCAGCGTGCAGACCCGGCACGGCCTGCTCACGCCGCTCGGCACGCGCTTTGCCGTGCGCCAACTGGACGACAACGATGGCTCGACGCGTCTTGCCGTCTTTGAAGGGGCCGTGCGCGTGGCCCCCGCCGGGCGGACCGTGCATGCCGGCGAACAGGCGGAATTCAACGACCGCACGCTGTCTCCCGCAACCCGGGTCGACGGCACCGAGCCTGCCTGGGCCGCAGGCATGCTGGTCGCGAACCGCATGCGGCTGGATCAGTTCCTCGCGGAACTGGGACGCTATCGCGTCGGCATCCTGCACTGCGCCCCCAGGGTGGCGGACCTCGAAGTCACGGGGGCCTTCCGCATCGACGACACCGACCGGGCGCTGGAAGTGCTGGCCGGCGTACTCGACCTGAGGCTGCGATACCGCACGCGCTATTGGGTCAGCGTCGATCGCGCCTGACGCGCGGAGCCGCAACCCGGGCGCTCTCCCGGGAAATTTGTAACGCCAGCGAAGATTTTCGGATGTGGTTCGTTAGACATAGAGACAGACCCGAGGCGCCCGCGGTCTGGCCCTACCCATCGACGAACCAGGAAGCCCTCATGGCCGCACGCCATACACCCTCTACTCTTGCCGCGCCCCAGACGCCCGGGGCAGGTCCGGCGCGCTTGCGCCTTGCCGTCCATCTGGCTCTGGCCGCAATGGCTCCATTCGCCGCGCCCGCCGCGTCCTGGGCTCAGCCCGCGACCGCGCAAGGGGTCGCTTTCGCCATCGCCCCTACGACGCTGGATGAAGCGCTGGGCCAGTTCGGAGTCGCCGCCAACATCACCGTGGCCGCGTCGCCGACGCTGACCCGCGGGGTGATGACGCAAGGGCTTACGGGCCGCTACACCGCGGAACAGGGCCTCACGCGCCTGCTTGCAGGCACGGGCCTGCAAGCCGTGGCCAACGCCAACGGAGAGGGTTATCACCTGCGCCGCATTCCGCAAGGAGACGCGACCACTCTCGCGCCAGTCACGGTGACGGGCATGGCCGACCCGGCCGTCACGGAAGGCACGGGCAGCTATACCAGCGGGATCGTGACCATAGGCAAGGGCGAGCAGACCCTGAAAGAGATCCCGCAGTCGGTCACCGTGGTGACGCGCCAGCGCATGGACGACCAGAACGCCAACACGCTGGACGACGTGCTGGCCAACAGCACCGGCATGACGCTCTACAAGAGCCCGATGGGCGGAAACTATGTGTTCTCGCGCGGCTTCCGGGTCGACAGCTATCAGTTCGACGGCGTCAACCGCGCGTTCTATTACCCCCAGGCCAACAGCTTCACCAGCAGCACCGTGATCCTGGACCGCGTGGAAATCATCCGAGGCGCCACCGGCCTGCTGCAGGGCGCCGGTTCGCCCAGCGCCGCGGTCAACCTGGTGCGCAAGCGCCCACTGGCCGAAAACCAGGTACAGCTGTTGGCCAGCGGCGGCTCCTGGAACAACTATCGCGCCGACATCGATGCGACCGGCCCCTTGAACGCGTCAGGCTCCCTGCGCGGCCGCGCCGTGGCCAGCTACAACGACCGGGAATACTTCTACGACAACGCCGACAGCCGCACCGGCGTGCTGTACGGCGTACTGAGCTACGACCTGGGACCCGCCACCACCTTGACCGGCGGCATCAGCTACGAAGAACTGCGATCCACGCCGTTCTTCCACGGCCTGCCCCACTACACCAACGGCGACGACATCGGGCTGAAGCGTTCGACCTCGCTCTCGCAAGACTGGAACCGCTGGAACGGCAAGCAGACCACGGTGTTCGCCGAACTCGCGCACCGCTTCAACCAGGACTGGTCGCTGAAACTTACCGGGACTTCCACCCAGGAGTCCAACGATTCCAAATACGCCTTCACCGAAGGCGCGGTCAATCCGGCCACCGGGCTCGGGCCGACGATGTACGCCGGCATCTTCGATTTTTCCACGCACAACAAGGCGCTCAACCTGGACGTGGACGGCGCGTTTGAGGCGCTGGGCCGCAAGCACTCGATCAGCGTGGGCGCCAGCATCAACGAACTGACCAGCAAGAACGATTTCGCGACTGCGCGCCTGAACCGCGCCGTGAACGTCTGGGATCCGGATCACCACGTGCCCGAACCCACCGATGACTGGCTGCGCGAGAACGCCTACCGCGGCGCCGCGACCGTCATCACGATGAAGCAGACCGGCGTCTACGGCGTCGGCCGCTTCAAGTTGGCCGATCCGTTGACGCTGGTGGCGGGCGCCCGCGTCAGCTGGTACGAGAACACCGGCAAGTACCGGGACGATGGCAAGCAGTACACCGACCCCTACAAGGAAAATGGCGTCGTCACGCCCTACGGCGGCCTGATCTACGCCTTCAATCCCCAGTGGTCCGGCTACGTCAGCTTTGCGGAGATCTTCGAACCGCAGAACGCCGTGGACGCATCGGGCCAGATACTGGACCCCATCCTGGGCAAGAACTATGAAGCGGGCATCAAGGGCGAGCTGCTCGACGGCCGGGTCAACGCCTCGGTCGCCCTCTTCCGCGTCGACCAGAAGAACCGCGCCCAGCAAGACCTGGTCAGCGCATGCTCCGTGGGCGACATCTGCTATCTGTCCAGCGGCAAGGTGCGCAGCCAGGGCGTGGACGCCGAAATCAGCGGCGAGGTGGCCCCCGGCTGGCAGCTGTTTGCCGGCTACACCTTCAACACCCTGAAGTTCCTGGACGACACCGAAGTATCCAGCACCAACTTCGGACGCACGGTAACGCCCAAGCACATCCTGCGCCTGTGGTCCGACTACCGCCTGCCCGGCGAATGGTCGGCGTGGACCTTGGGCGGCGGCGTGAACTACCAGACCGGCAGCTACACGGAAACCCGCTCGGTGCGGGTCTCGCAGGCGCCTTACGCCGTCTGGAATGCGCGCATCGGCTACAAGATCAACAAGAACTGGTCGGCGGCATTGAACGTGAACAACCTGTTCGACAAGACCTACTACCAGACGATAGGCGCCCCGGGATGGGGCAGCTTCTATGGTGAACCGCGCAACGCGACGCTGACGGTACGCGGGACCTTCTGATAGGGCGAAACGATTAAGTAGAATGGTTTTATCTCAATAAACCATGAATTTTCATCATGCTTGATCGTATCCATCTATCCATCGTGCAGGAGGTCGAAAAGCAGGGTTCGCTGACTGCCGCCGCAGGCGTCCTGCACGTGACGCAGTCGGCCCTGAGCCACAGCATGAAGAAGCTGGAGCAGCAACTGGGGACCGACATCTGGCTGCGTGAAGGCCGCAGCCTGCGACTCACCCAAGCCGGTCAATACCTGTTGGCGGTGGCCAACCGGGTGTTGCCGCAACTGGCTCTGGCCGAAGAGCGTCTGCGCCAGTTCGCCCAGGGAGAGCGCGGGTCGCTGCGCATCGGCATGGAATGCCATCCCTGCTACCAGTGGCTGCTGAAGATCGTCTCCCCGTATCTGGCGGCCTGGCCGGATGTGGACGTGGATGTGAAGCAGAAATTCCAGTTCGGGGGCATCGGGGCGCTGTTCGGCTACGAAATCGACCTGCTGGTCACACCCGATCCGCTGAACAAGCCCGGACTCGTGTTCGAGCCTGTATTCGACTACGAACAGGTGCTGGTCGTCGCTGGCAACCATCCTCTCGCCCGGGAGGAGTACGTCACCCCCAAACAACTCTCCAACGAAGTGCTGGTGGCCTATCCGGTGCCGGTCGACAGGCTCGACATCTACAACATGTTCCTGACGCCGGCCGGCATCACGCCCAGGCGGCACAAGGCCATCGAGACCACGGACATCATGCTGCAGATGGTCGCCAGCGGCCGCGGGGTGGCGGCGTTGCCACGCTGGCTGGTGCTGGAGTACGCGGACACGATGAATGTGGTGCCAGTCCGGCTGGGCAAGAAAGGCATTGCCAAGCACATTTATCTGGGCGCTCGCCAGGCGGACGTGGGAATCGACTACCTGCGCGCATTCATTGAACAAGCCAAAAGGCCCGCCGCGGCTTGATTCTTCACGGTAGCGTCTGCTCGCCAGGCGGTCGGATCCGAGACCGATCGACCGCAAATCCATCCATGAATGAAGCTAATGGCTTCATGAGATCAATTCACTTTTATTCATGGATAGCCCGACATAAACTACGCCTCCTATATCGTCAATGTCAAGACTGCTGAATAAAAAAAGCAGCGCTGAAAAAGCAGGAAATAGACGCGGGTTTTATCCAGGATTCAGGGCAGCAGAGCACCATGAGTAACGAGTTTGCATTTGCCATCAAGAGCATTTGTTTCGATGAGGACTATCGTCCTTCAGACAATACGCGGATCACGACCAACTTCGCCAATCTGGCCAGGGGCACGAGTCGCCAGGAGAACCTGCGCAACACCCTCCGGATGATTGACAATCGCTTCAATGCCTTGGCGCATTGGGACAATCCCAAGGGCGACCGCTATGCCGTCAACCTTGAGATCATTTCCGTCGAGATGAGCATAGACGGCGCAAGCAGCGGCAATGCCCTCCCCTTGATCGAAATACTGAAGACCAGCATCGTCGACAGCAAGACCAACGAGCGCATTGAAGGCATCGTAGGAAATAACTTCTCCTCGTATGTGCGGGATTACGACTTCAGCGTGCTGCTGCTGGAACACACCAAGAATCAAGCCACGTTCAGCACTCCGGACAATTTTGGAGACCTCCACGGCAAGCTGTTCAAGTGCTTTGTAAATTCAAGCACTTACAAAGAGCACTTCAGCAAGCCGCCCGTCATATGCCTGAGCGTATCCAGCAGCAAGACCTATCATCGGACTGAAAATCAGCATCCTGTATTGGGCGTGGAATACCAGCAGGATGAATACTCGCTGACGGATGAATATTTCAAGAAGATGGGGATGAAGGTTCGTTACTTCATGCCGCCGAACAGCGCCGCGCCCTTGGCTTTTTATTTTTCCGGCGATTTGCTGAGCGACTACACCAATCTTGAGCTCATCAGCACCATCAGCACGATGGACACTTTCCAGAAGATTTACCGGCCAGAGATCTACAACGCGAATTCCGCGGCCGGAAAATCCTATCAGCCCAGTTTGAAGCACCAGGATTATTCGTTGACCCGGATTGTCTATGACCGAGAGGAGCGTAGCCAGCTGGCTATAGAGCAGGGACGGTTTGTCGAAGAGCATTTCATCAAACCATACCAGGCGATTCTTGAGCAGTGGTCCGCAAACACCCCTCTTTGATCATCAAAAGCACCAAGGCATCTATTGTGAAAAAATTGCTACCTACTTCCACTGCCGGCAGCCTGCCTAAACCCTCCTGGCTCGCAGAACCTGAAAAACTCTGGTCTCCCTGGAAATTGCAGGACGAGGGCTTGGCCGAGGGCAAGCAGGATGCGCTGCGTTTGTCTCTGCAGGAACAGCAGCACGCCGGCATCGATATCGTCAGCGATGGCGAACAAACGCGTCAGCATTTCGTGACGACGTTTATCGAGCACCTGGAAGGCGTTGATTTCGAGAACCGCAAGACGGTCAGGATCCGCGACCGCTACGATGCCAGCGTGCCGACGGTCGTGGGCGCCGTGGCGCGCCGCAAGCCGGTGTTCGTCGAAGACGCCAAGTTCTTGCGCCAGCAGACCAAGCAACCGATCAAATGGGCCTTGCCGGGTCCCATGACGATGATCGATACGCTTTACGACGGCCACTATCAAAGCCGCGAAAAGCTGGCGTGGGAATTCGCCAAGATTCTCAATCAGGAAGCCCGGGAACTGGAGGCTGCTGGCGTCGACATCATCCAGTTTGACGAGCCCGCCTTCAACGTGTTCTTTGACGAAGTGAATGATTGGGGCGTGGCCACGCTGGAAAAAGCCATTGAAGGGCTCAAGTGCGAAACCGCCGTCCACATCTGCTATGGCTATGGCATCAAGGCCAATACGGATTGGAAGAAAACGCTGGGATCGGAGTGGCGGCAATACGAAGAGGCTTTTCCCAAGCTGCAAAAATCCAGTATCGACATCGTCTCGCTGGAATGCCAGAACTCTCGCGTTCCCATGGATCTGATCGAGCTGATTCGGGGCAAGAAGGTGATGGTCGGCGCCATCGATGTGGCGACCAATACCATTGAAACTCCCGAGGAAGTCGCCGACACCCTGCGCAAGGCGCTGCAATTTGTCGATGCCGACAAGCTCTATCCTTGCACCAACTGCGGCATGGCTCCTCTGTCCCGCGCAGTCGCACGAGGCAAGCTGAGCGCCTTGAGCGCCGGCGCTGAAATCGTCCGCAGGGAACTCTCGAACTGATTCCCAGGCGGAAATGGTCGTCGCGAGCGGCTCGCGGCGACCAAATCGAGCTGCACCCAGTATTCAACCCCCACTATGTCACTTTCCAGTACTGCGATCGAGCCCAGGCGCTTTCGCGAAGCTCTCGGGCACTACGCGTCCGGCATCACGGTAATAACGTCGCACATCGAAGGCGAGCCGATAGGCTTCACCTGCCAGTCGTTCCATAGCGTTTCGATGAATCCGCCGCTGGTGTCGTTCAATGTGATGACCAGTTCGGCCAGCTACCCCAAGATTCGCCGGGCAGGCCGGTTCGTAGTCAATATCCTGTCAGACGAGCAAGTCAGGATTTCCAACCAATTCGCCCAGCGCGGCACGGACAAGTGGCACGAAGTCGCGTGGCAGGAATCGCCGCTCGGCAATCCCATCATCGCCGGCAGCCTGCACTGGCTTGATTGCGAGATCTATGCCGAACACGCCGCGGGCGATCACCTGATCGTGATTGGCGAAGTGAAAGCGTTGAATCTGCAAGAAGCTGCTTCCACGCAGCCGTTGCTGTATTTCAAAGGACAGTATCGGAACATCGCCGCGCACGGCGCGGCTTGAAGGTTTGCCTCCGCTGCCCTCTTCTACGCTTCAATCAATCAGGAGCCTTGCCAGGCCGGATCGAGAAGAACCGCCACCGGCTCCTTGCTCTCCGGCCTCTTGTCGGCGCGTCGCGACTCATCTTAGAATGCGGATGATTCTCATTATTTCCGGGCACCGGTTTCCTCCTGGCCCGCGACGAGCCGGAGGGCCGCATGTCCGCGACCGAGTTTGCAGTGCCGCCCCAGGGCATCGATGTGCTGTACGCGAATCACCATGGCTGGCTGAAGGGCTGGCTGCGGCGGCGGCTGGGCAATTCCTCTGACGCGGCCGATCTCGCACACGATACGTTCATGCGTCTGCTGGTCCGGGGCGAGACCGTCGCGGTGCGCGAACCGCGCGCGCTGCTGACCACGGTGGCGCAGGGCGTGGTGTCCAATTTCATGCGGCGCCGCAGGATCGAAGAGGCCTATCTGGCCAGCCTGGCCAACCTGCCGGAGCGGGAAGCGCCTGGCCCCGAGACGCGCGCCATCCTGCTCGAGACGCTGATCGAACTGGACCGCCGCCTGGATACGCTGGCCGCGCCGGTGCGCCAGGCATTCCTGCTCTCGCAGCTTGAAGGCATGAAGCAGGCGGACATCGCCGCAACGCTGAACGTCTCGCTCGCTACCGTGCAGCGCCATATCGCAAAAGCGGCGCACCTTTGTTTTTTCGGCGCCTGATCGCCGCCCTCCCGCGGCCGCGACCCACACCGCCATGCCCATCGCCTCCACGGACCCGAGCCCGACCGCATTTCCCCTGCTGGACGGCCCGCCGCTGCCCGCGAGTGTCAGCCTGCGCGCCGTGGAATGGCTGGTCGCACTGCAAGCCGCCGATGCCAGCAACGCCACGCGCGAAGCCTGCCAACGCTGGCGCCAGGCGCATCCCGACCATGAGCGCGCCTGGCGGCACATCGAGACGTTCGGCCAGCAACTGCGGGAATTGAACACGCCGCTGGTGCGCGGCACGCTGGCGCATGATGAACGAGGCGGCCGGGCGCGCCGCCGCGCCGTCAAGACGCTGGCCCTGGCCCTGTTCGCCGGCGGCGGCGCCTGGCTGGCGCGCGACAGCCTGTGGCGCGGCTGGCAAGACTGGCAGTCCGACTATCACACGCGTACCGGCGAACGCCAGGGCATCACGCTGGCCGACGCCAGCCGCATCGACCTGGACACCGGAAGCGCCATCGACGTGCGCTTCGATGGCGCGCAGCGCCTGGTCCGGCTGCTGCGCGGCCAGATACTCGTCGCCACCGCTCCCGATCCGGTCTCCCCTGCTGGACGCCCCTTCATCGTGGAGACGGCCCAGGGCCGCGTGCGCGCCCTGGGCACCCGCTACAGCGTGCGCCAGTTCCCAGGCCGCAGCCACGTCGCGGTGTTCGAGGGCACAGTGGAAATCCGTCCCGCGCTCCATGCGGACGCGCCGCGGCTTATCCATGCTGGCGAACAGGCCTCGTTCACCCAAGACTCGATGGGGCCCAGCCGCCCCTCCAGCCCGCGTGACGCCTCATGGTCCGTGGGCATGCTGGTCGCGCAGGACATGCCTCTGTCCGATTTCATTGCTGAACTTGCGCGGTACATGCCCGGCCGGCTGTCCTGCGATACCGATGCCGGCCGCCTGAAGGTTTCCGGCGTCTATCCGCTGGACGACACCGACCGGGTGCTGGACATGCTGCGCCGGACTCATCCGATCGAAGTCGACCGGATGACGCGGTATTGGGTCACCGTGCGCCTGCGCACGATCTAGCGCCGCGATGCGCAAGACATCCGCCTGATTTTTTGGGCAAACGTGAGGGGTTTCCGATTCTCAAGTGGCAAACCTAATAGAAGCCACATTTTTCTACCGGAAACCGTATCTCTCATGGACTACCGCCTGTCTCGGCGCGCCGCGCGCCTCCTTACCCGCAGCACTCTGGCGCTGGCCGCAAGCCGCGCCTTCTGGTTCACGGCAACGGGCATCGCCTTGAGCGCCGGCACGCCCCCCGTCCTGGCCCAAGCCAGCGCCAGGACCTACGCGATCCCCGCCGGCCCGCTGGAAAGCGCGCTGACCCGCTATGCGCTCGAAAGCGGATTGATGCTGTCCTATTCGGCCAGCGATATCGCGGACAAGCGCAGTTCCGGCCTGCAAGGCAGCTTCCAGGCGTCCGAGGGCTTGGCCAGGCTGCTGGCGGGCACCGGACTGGCGGCCCGCCTGCAGCCGAATGGCGGCTACGTGCTGCGCCCGCTGCCCGGCGGGCAGACGGGCCAGGAGTCCGCGCAGACCTTGCCCGCGGTCACGGTCACGGGCATCCATGAGTCCGCCTCCGGCCCGGTGCAGGGATTCGTCGCCCACCGCAGCGCGACCGCCACCAAGACCGACACGCCGCTGCACGAAACGCCCCAGTCCGTATCGGTGGTTCCGCGCGACCAGGTCGTCGCGCAGGCTGCGGACTCGCTCGACCAGGCGCTGGGCTACACCGCCAGCGTCATGTCGCTGGAAGGCGGAGCGCTCAGGCACATAGGCACACGCTTCACGGTCCGCGGCTTCAACATCACGGGCGCGGCCCCGCTGTATCTGAACGGCACCAAGTTCCCCATCAATTCGCTCAGCGGCGCGATCGAGCCTTACAACTTCGAGCGCATCGAACTGCTCAAGGGGCCGGCCTCGATCCTGTACGGCCAGGCCGCGCCGGGCGGCATCATCAACCTGGTCAGCAAGCGCCCCACGGCGGAACCCCTGCGCGAATTCGAATTGCAGACAGGCAGCTGGAACAAGAAGCAGATCGCCATGGACCTGGGCGGCCCGGTGACGGAGGACGGAAACGTGCGCTACCGCCTCACTGGACTGGCGCGCGACAGCGACACCATGATCGATTACATCAACAATGACCGCAGGTCGCTTGCCGGCGCGCTGGAGTGGCAGATCAGCGACGCCACCTTGATCACGCTCCTGGCCAGCTACAGCCGGACCGACAGCCCCTACGATTCAGGCAAACCGCTGGAAGGCACGCTGCTATCCAATCCCAACGGCCCCATATCGCGCTCCCGCTTCGTCGGCGAACCCGGCTTCGACCGCTATGTCGTCAAGGGCACGACCCTGGGCTACCTGCTCGAACACCGGTTGAACGACGACTGGCAGGTGAAACAGAACCTGCTGGCCTACGAACACAAGGCCGACAACCAGTATGCCGCCGTGAGCGCGCGCGTGAATCCGTCGACCCCCGCCCTGGGCAATCGCTATGCCATAACCCGTTACGACACCGACAAGGGACTCGCCGTGGACAACCAGCTGCTGGGCAAGCTGCGCCACGGCAGCGTCGAACACACGCTGCTGTTCGGAATCGACTGGAGCAAGAGCGAATTCACGCGTTCCCAGGAGTTCGGCAGCATCGCGCCGATCGATCTGTACAAGCCCGTCTATGGCGCCCGGCCGAATCTTGGCCCCGCCAACTATTCCGAAAACAGCATGCGCCAACTGGGCTTCTACGCGCAGGACCAGATCAAGTTCAAGGACCGCTGGATCGTGCTGCTGGGCGGCCGCTACGATTCGGTCCGCACCGACACAAGGCCGGGTACGGGTGAAGAGAGCTCCCATGCCTTCACGCCGCGCGCCGGCCTGATGTACCTGTTCGACAACGGCCTGGCCCCCTACTACAGCTACAGCAAGTCCTTCCAACCCACCCCGGGCCTGGACTTCAACGCCAATCCCTTCAAACCGACCACGGGCGTGCAGCACGAGATCGGCCTGAAGTACGAACCCAAGGGCGTGGACGCGTCCATCACCGTGGCGCTCTACGAAATCACGCAACGCAATGTGCTGACCAGAGATCCCGCCCACGCGGGCTTCCTGGTGCAGACCGGCGAAGTGCGTTCGAAGGGCGCCGAGATCGAGGCCCGCGCCAGCCTGAATCGCCAACTGGACCTGGTGGCGGCGCTGGCAACGACGGATGCCCGCGTCACCAAGAGCAATCTGGGCAATGAAGGCTCGCGGCCCGCTTCGGTCCCGCGCAACATGGCCTCGCTCTGGATGGACTACCGCTTTGCTTCCGTGCCGGGCCTGAGCGCGGGCGTCGGCGTGCGCTACGTGGGACGCCAGGAGATCTACGACCTGGCGGTGCCGTCGTACACCACGTACGATGCCGCGCTGCGCTATCAATGGGACAAGTGGCAGTTCGCCCTGAACGTGAAGAACCTGGCCAACAAGACCTATGTGGCCGCCTGCCCCGGCACCTGCTTCTATGGCGATGAACGCAACGTCACGCTGACGGCACGCATCAACTGGTAAGCAGCCGCCCCCAAGCCTAGGGCGCAACGGCAATCGCAATCTTGCCGCGCACCCCGTGATTGGGACTCTCCAGCCGCGCATGGGCGAGCGGGATCTCGGCAAGCGCATAGACCGCGCCCACGTGCGGCCGTAGTTGGCCGCGCGCAACCAACGCGCTCAGCTCGTCGAGCTTGCCGCGGTTCTGCCGCGTGAACACGAAGTGGTAGCTCGCATTCTTGCCCCAGGCCTGGATCAGGTTTTGCGGCTGGGCGATGTCCACGATCGAGACGACCCGCCCCAGTTGCGCCAGCGCATCGGGGCTGCGCGCCAGGCTATTGCCGCCAATGGTGTCGAACACGACGTCGAAGCCGCGCCCGCCCGTCTCGCGCATGACGGCGTCGACGTAGTCTTCCTTTTCGTAGTCGATGACCCCGTCGGCGCCCATGCTGCGTGCGAATTCCGCGTTGGCTGCGCGCACGGTCGTGTACACCTGAGCTCCGATGGCCTTCGCCAGCTGGATCGCCACATGGCCGACGCCGCCCGCGCCGCCGTGCACCAGAACGCTCTCCCCGACTCTCAGCCCCGCGCGCACGACCAGCGCTTCCCAAGCGGTCCCGCCGACCAGGCTCAGGCTTGCCGCCTCCAGATGGCTGAGCGCGGGCGGCTTCCTGCCGACGATGCCTTCTGCTGCGACGTGGTACTCGGCATAGCTGCCCGGCCCGTCGAAGATTTGCGGGGTGTACCAGACTTCGTCGCCAGGAACGAAAGCCGTCACGCCCGGCCCCACGGCTTCAACCACGCCCGAGACGTCGTGCCCGGTGATGGCCGGCAGCGGCACCAGATCGGCATAGTCGCCGCGCCGGACCTGGTAATCCAGGGGATTGATCGAGGTGGCGTGTACCCGGACCAGGACTTGTCCCGCCTGCGGCACGGGCTTGGGCAGGTCGCGGAGTTCGAACGACTCCGGGCCGCCGAATGATTGGAGTGTCATCGCTTTCATGGTTTTCCTTGATTCGAAAAATAGGGATATCGGGAAATTCCGATATTTACCTGCAAAAAAATTACAGCTCTTTCCCGATGAGCCCGGCAAGAGCGCGTATGGTTGCTTCGTTCCGCTTGTAGTAGGTCCACTGACCAATGCGCCTGGCTTCCACCAGGCCGGCGCGTTGCAGCGTCGCCAGGTAGTCAGACACCGTGGACTGCGACAGCCCCACGCCTTCCTGGATGCTGCTGACGCAGACGCCCACCGTGTGAACATCGCCTTCGTCCTGCGGCGGGAAGTTCTTCGCGGGGTCCTTCAATCCTTTGAGGATCTCAAGGCGCGTACGGTTGGAGAGGGCTTTGAATATTTCGAGCAGATCCATGCCGTCATGATATCGGGATTTCCCGATATGTCAATAAATTGGATTTGAGCCCTGCGTGCCGCGCCCTACTTGTCCACCGACCGCATGTCGCAAGTCGTCTCCGACGACGAGCAGATGCCGCGAAACCACGCCCGCCCGCGCGTGCGGTCCTTGGGCGCCAGCGGTTCGAACGTGTCGCTGTTGCGCAGCTCGTAGTCCAGCAACAGCCATTCGCCCTGGCAGGCGACGATGCCGCGCAGCGTGGCGCGCTCGGTCAGCCAGTCGCCGCCCAGGTCCAGCAAACGTTCACTGCCTGCATCCGGCCGGGCGTAGCCTCGCGCCGACTGGATGCCGACCTGCGCATCCGCGGCTTCGATCCAACCCTCGCCCCGATACACGGGCCGCGGCTTGCTCTGTTCGTCGCCGGTCTTGTCGTCGCTGGCGTTCCTGATCTTGAGCCAGCCGTCGCGCGCCTCGGTCACGTCGAAGGTCACGCTGTAGTAGTCGATCCCGGGATCGGGGCCGTCGCCGCGCGTCGTCGGCAGGCTGCCCAGCACCGCTGCCTGAGCGGATGCCGCCGCGCGCACCTGGATGGCCGGCTTGTCGTTCGTCGTCCAGCCGGAGAAGCTGCATGCGGTCGGGCCGGGCGGGGTCCAGGCGGCAGGCTTGGAAGTGGTTTGGGCATTGATGGCGGGCGACACCGCCAGCGCGGCAAGCGCCAGGAGTATCCATCGCATGGTCATGGGCTTGGTCATGTGTCAGTTGCTATTGATCCATTCCTGCGTATCCCGGACGAACCAGGGCAGATTCAGGCGCTCGCCTTCGCCGGATTGTATGGTCAGGCGTTGGTCCGAGGATCCAGGCGCGTTGTTCGTGCCCTGCCCCGTGGACGGAGAGCGGCTGCGATAGTCCAGCTCGGTTTGCTGGGGAGGTTTGTCCGCGCAAGCGGCGATCAAGGTGCATGCGGCTGCGGCAAGAACGGTCCGCAGCGCCGGACGAAGTATCTTCATGGTGTTCGGGTTCCCGCTGAAGGGCACAGGCCTGGGTGCCAGAAAATCAGGGCCTCCAGCCCATACCTTACTCGCAATGCGAGGCTCGCGTTGGCGTCTCAGATCGGCATGTTGAAATAGACGACCCGCTCCGTCTCGCTGAATCCCAGACGCGCATGCGCGGCCTGGCTTACGACATTGTCCAGCGCGGTATCCGAGGCCAGCTCCTTGCACCCCCTGTCGCTGGCCCATGCCCGGACGGCAGCAATCAAGGCCCTGGCCGCGCCCTGCCGCCTGGCCTCGGGCATGACGTACAGGCCTTCCAGGAACGCCACCGGACTGGAGTCCGTTCCATTGACGTAGTCCGTCCTGATGGAAGCTTCGGCCAACCCAATCGCGAGCCCGTCGTCGGCGCGCACCAGGAACTGAACGTACCGGTCCGGCGCGCAGACCTGATCGTCCATATCGTCCTGATGCTCGGCAGCTGACGCGTCAGGCCAAAGCGCCATGCGCAGTTGGAGCCAGGCGTTATCCCGGCAGGAGGTAATTGCGGCGGTTTTCATGGACAGGGTTCGTTTTCCAGGTGACGCCCGAAAATTTATCACCCTGCCCCGCCCGCTGTCGAAACCCATCCGGCGTCGGCACGCGCCCCCTACTCCTGCACCGGCACCGTATAGTTCAGCGCCAGCCTGCCGCCATCCGCGTACACCGTCTGCCCGGTCACGTAGCTGGCGTCATCGCTGGCCAGGAACACCGCCACCTTGGCGACTTCGTCGGTCGATCCCAGGCGCTGCATCGGAATGCGCGACAGCACGGTCCTGCGGGCTTCGGGGTTGCTGGTGATCGTGGCCAGGATCTCGGTGTCGATGCTGCCGGGGCCGATGGCGTTGACGCGGATGCCGTGCGGCGCCAGGGACAGCGCCATCGACTTGGTCATCTGGCGCACCGCGCCCTTGCTGGCGCCGTAGGCCAACTGGTCTGGCATCGCCAGTTCCGCCGTCATCGAGGACAGGGTCACGATGGCGCCGTTGCCGCGTCCGCCCGCCACCATGGCGCGCGCGGCGGCCTGCGCCACCAGGAAGGTGCCGCGTACGTTGACGTTCATGACCGCATCCAGGTCTTCCAGCTTCAGGTCCAGGAAGTCCGCCGCGCGGATCACGCCGGCGTTGCAGACGCAGATGTCCAGGCCGCCCCAGCGCCGCACGCACTCGCCGGCCAGCTTCTGGGCGTCGGCCGGGTCGGTCACGTCGGCCACCAGCGCGGCGGCGCGGTCGCCCAGGGCGCGGGCCGCGGCCATCAGTTCGGCCTCCTTGCGGTCGGCCAGCAGCACGTATGCGCCCTCGGCCGCGAAGCGCCGCGCGATCGCCAGCCCGATGCCCCCGGCCGCGCCGGTGACCAGCGCCACCTTGTCCTGCAATCTCATCTCAGACTCCTACGTAGGCGGCCACCAGGTCGGGCCGCTGGGACAATTCCGCCGAGCTGCCGCGCCACACCGTCACGCCCTTGTCGAGGATGACGTTGCGGTCCGACAGGCGCAGCAAGGCCGTGGTGTTCTTGTCCACCACGATCATCGACAAACCTTCGGCTTTCAATTGGGCCAGCACGCGCCAGATTTCGGCGCGCACCACCGGCGCCAGCCCTTCGGTGGCTTCGTCCAGCACCAGCAGGCTGGGGTTGGTCATCAGCGCCCGGCCCAGCGCCAGCATCTGCTGCTCGCCGCCGGATAGTTGCGTGCCCAGGTTGGCGCGGCGTTCGTGCAGGCGCGGAAACAGTTCATACACGCGTTCCAGCGTCCAGCCGCGGCCGCCGCCGCGGTGTATCGCCGTGGCGATCAGGTTCTCTTCCACCGTCAGGGTCGGGAAGATCTGGCGCCCTTCAGGCACCAGCGACAGGCCCAGCCGGCCGATGCGGTACGGCGCCAGTCCGCGCAGGGACCGTTCGCCGTAGCGGATGCTGCCCTGGCTGGCCGGCAGCAGGCCGAACAGGCATTTGATGACGGTGCTGCGGCCCATGCCGTTGCGGCCGATCAGGCCGACGACCTCGCCCTGGCCCACGTCCAGGTCTACGCCGAACAAGGCCTGGCAATGCCCGTAGGCCGCCGTCAATCCGCTGATGCTCAACATGGCGGGGCTCCTTATGCGTCGGCGTCGTCGCCCAGATAGGCGCGGCGCACGTCGGGATGGTTGCGTATCTGGTCCGCGCTGCCGGTGGCGATGACTTTGCCGTAGACCAGCACGCTGATGCGGTCGGCCAGCGCAAACACGGCGTTCATGTCGTGTTCGACCAGCACGATGGTGTAGCGGCCCTTCAGGCTTTGCAGCAAGGCGATCACGCCGGCGCTTTCGGCCGCGCTCATCCCGGCCATGGGCTCGTCCAGCAGCAGCACCGACGGCTCGCCCGCCAAGGCCATGGCAATCTCCAGCTGGCGGCGCTGGCCGTAGGCCAGGCTGTCCACCTGCGCCTCGGCCACGTCTTCCAGCTTGCAGGCCCGCAGCGCCTCGGTCGCGGCGTCGACCACGTCGGCGCAATCGCGCAAGGCGGTCCAGCCCGACAAGCGCCGGCGGCGCTTGCGCAAGGCCGCCAGGCAGGCGTTGTCCAGCACCGTGTAGCTGTCGAACACCGAGGTCACCTGATAGGAACGCAGCATGCCCAGCGCCACGCGCTCCTGCACCGAGGCGCGGGAAACGTCGGAGGCGCCCAGGCGCACGGCGCCGCCATCGGGCCGCAGCTCGCCCGACAGCAGGTTGATCAAAGTCGTCTTGCCCGCGCCGTTGGGGCCGATCAGCGCGTGCAGTTCGCCAGGGGCCACGTCCAGCGACACGCCGTCGGTCGCCTTCAGGCCGCCGAAGCGGCGCACCAGGTCCTGCGTGGACAGTCCAACGGGCGCGGCAGCGGTTTGCGTGCTCATGCCGAAGCCTCCTTGGCGATCGCGTCCGGCGGGCGGCGGTCCTGTTGCTCACCCGCGGCCGGCGGCTGAGCCGCAGGCGCGGCGGGCGGCGGACGCCGCAGCCAGGCCAGCGAATTGGCATAGCCGCCCTTGGCCACCATGGCGATGATCACCACCGCCGGCCCCATCAGCAGCATCCAATGCTGCGTCATGCTCTTGAAGGCTTCTTCCATCAACAGATAGGCAACGGCGCCGAAGATCGGACCCAGCACATTGCCCAGCCCGCCTATCACCACCATGACGATGAGCTCGCCCGACACCGGCCAGGACATGTAGCTGGGCGAGGCG
Organism: Achromobacter sp. PD1; assembly: GCF_048541815.1. NCBI lineage: Bacteria > Pseudomonadati > Pseudomonadota > Betaproteobacteria > Burkholderiales > Alcaligenaceae > Achromobacter > Achromobacter sp. PD1. The sequence goes on along the minus strand of NZ_CP183349.1, from coordinate 1,802,299 downwards.
AAGGCGGTCAGGTTGGCCAGCAGCAGCCCGGCCACGCCGGTCAGGACGCCAGAGGCCACGTAGGCCGTCAGACGCACGCCGAATACCGAATAGCCCAGCGCGTCCACGCGGCGCGGGTTGGCATGGGTGGCGCGCAGGATCATGCCGAAGGGCGAGCGGCGCAGGCGCAGCATCGCCAGGCTGGACACCAGCAGCACCGCCCAGGCCGCCCAGTACACCGGCTGGCTGCCGCCCAGGTCGAACAGGCCGAAGGAACTGGCTTCGTAGATGTTCAGGCCGTCGTCGCCGCCATACTCGCGCAGGCTGACCGCCAGGAAATAGAACATCTGCGCAAACGCCAGCGTAATCATGATGAAGCCTATGCCCGAGGTGCGCAGGCAGACCGTGCCGACGATCAGCGCCACCAGCGCGCACACCGCGATGCAGACGGCCAGTTGCAGCCAGCCGTTGCCGAAGCCGTAATAGCTGAGGATGCCCACGGCATAGCAGCCCAGGCCCAGGAACATGGCGTGGCCGAAGCTCACCAATCCGGCAAAGCCCAGCACCAGGTTCAGCGCCAGCGCGGCCAACGCATAGATCAGGATGCGCGCGCCCAGCGTCACGTAGAACGGTTCGCCCAGCCATTGCGCCACGAAAGGCACGCCGGCCAGGACCAGGAACAGCAAGGGCAGCGCCCAGCGCCGGTATGTGTGTTCTTGCATGATGATCCAACCCCAGTACAAGCGCGCGTCAACGGCGCGCCGAGAAGACCAGGCCTTGCGGCCGGAACGCCAGCACCACGGCCATCAGCACGTAGATCAGCATGGAAGCCAGGGCCGGCCCGACCGCGTTGGCGACGGAGGCGTCGAACACGGCGCGCAGCAGGTCGGGCAGGAAGGCCCGGCCCAGCGTGTCTATCATCGCGATCAGCAGCGCCGCGACCAGCGTGCCGCGCACCGAGCCGATGCCGCCGACCACGATCACCACCAGCGCCAGGATCAGCACCGGCTCGCCCATGCCGGACTGCACCGACAGGATCGGCCCCGCCAACGCCCCCGCCACGCCGGCCAGCACCGCGCCCAGCAGGAACAGCAGCGTCTTCTGCAGGTCCACGTTGGCGCCCAGCACGCTGGCCATGGGCGCGTTGCTGGCGCCCGCGCGGATCAGCATGCCGAAGCGCGTGCGCTGGATCAGGAACCAGGCGCCCACCGCCACCAGCGCGCCCACGCCGATGATCATCAGGCGATACACCGGATAGTCGTTGCCGAACAGGCTGACGGCACCTTCCAGCCCCTGCGGCACGGCGGCGTAATACGGCCGGCTGCCCCAGATGACGGAAGCCAGTTCATTGAAGAACATCATCAGCCCGAAGGTGGCCAGCACTTGGTACAGGTGGTCGTGCTTGTACAGCGGCCGCGCGATCAGGCGTTCCAGCGCCACGCCCACCAGGCCGCTGCCCGTCACCGCCGCCAGGATGGCGAAGGCGAACGAGCCGCTGGCGTTGTAGGCGGTGGCGCCCAGGAAAGCGCCGATCATGTACAGCGACCCGTGCGCCAGGTTGATGAAGTTCATGATGCCGAAGATCAGGGTCAGCCCCGAGGACAGCAGGAACAGCAAGGCGCCGAGCTGCAGGCCATTGAGCATCTGCGACAACAGCAAGGATCCGTTCATGGGGCGTCTCCCGGGACGGTTACTTCAGCGGGCAGTCCGCCACGTAGGCGTCCTGGTGGTCGGTGAACACCTTGGCCAGCTGCTTCAGGCCCACGCTGTCGCCTTCCTTCACGACCTGATAGGCATACAGGTCCTGCACCGGCATGTTGTTGCTGTTGAAGCGGAACTTGCCGCGCACCGTGGGGAAGTTGGCGCCGGCGGCCTTTACCGCCGCGGCCAGCGCCTTGCTGTCGCCGACCTTGCCGCCCTGCTGCTTGATGGCGGCATCCAGCAGGAACGCCGCGTCATAGCCGCCTACCGCATATTCCGACGGCAAGCGGCCGTACTTGGCCTTGAAGGCCTCGACGAACTTGCGGTTCTGCGGGTTGTCCAGCGTGGTGGCCCAAGGCGTGCCGTAGATCGCGCCCACCGCCTGTTCCTTCAGCGCGGTCAGCGTGTTGGAGTCGATCAGGCTTTCCGAGAAGAACGGCAGTTTTTCCATCAGGCCGGCCTGGCGCAGCTGGCGCACGAAGTTCACGCCCACCCCGCCGGTGTAGAACACGAACAGCGCGTCGGGCGAGGCCGACTGCATGCGCGAGATCTCGGCCGAATAATCCAGCTGCCCCAGCTGGGTGTAGATCTCGTCGGCGGGCGCGGCGCCATAGAAGCGCTTGAAGCCCGCCAGCTTGTCCTTGCCGGCCTGGTAGTTGGACGACATCAGGTAGGCGCGCTTGTAGCCCTGGTCCTTGACGTACTTGCCCATGGCTTCGGACATGCTGTCGTTCTGCCAGCCGAGTACGAACAGGTTGGGCAGGCACATGCGGCCGGCGATGGGCGCGGGCCCGGCATTGGTGGACAGGGCCACCACGCCCGACTCCTTGATGCGCCGCAGTTCGGCCATGAGCACATTGGAGAAGCCCAGGCCGACGATCACGTCCACCTTGTCCTTCTCGATGAACTTCTGAACGATCTGCGCGCCCACGTCGGGCTTGAGCTGGTCGTCGTCGCGGATCACCACGGCCTTCTGGCCGCCCAGGCTGCCGCCCAGCTGCTCGATGCCCAACATCAGGCCGTCGTACTGATCCTGGCCCAATGCCGCCTGGGGGCCGGACAGCACCCCGGTAAAGCCGATGCGGATGTCCGCCATTGCGGCGTTGGCCACGGTCAAGGCCGCGACCGCGGCCAGCGCGGACAGGCCGCGTGCGTATGCTTGCATGCTAAGTCTCCTTGGGGGATGGACGGCGGCGCCGTTCTGCGCGGCGCCTGCCGGTACTAAGGCTTGCTTACAGGTCAGAGCTTCACGCAGACATTGCGCAGCTCCGTGTAGAACTCGAGCGAGTGCACGCCGCCCTCGCGGCCGATGCCGGACTGCTTGGCCCCGCCGAAGGCCGTGCGCAGGTCGCGCAGGAACCAGGAATTGATCCAGCAGATGCCCACTTCCAGGGCCTGCCCCATGCGATGGGCGGTGCCCACGTTGCTGGTCCAGACCGAGGCCGCCAGGCCGTAGGGCGTGGCGTTGGCCAGGGCGACGGCTTCTTCTTCCGTGTCGAAGGGCGCGATGTGGCAGCAGGGGCCGAAGATTTCCTGCTGGATCACGGCCGAGGTTTCCGGCAGTCCGGTCCACACGGTGGGCTGGATCCACGCGCCGCCGGCCAGCTCATCCGGCATGTCCGGCACGCCGCCGCCCGCGACCACCGTGGCGCCCTCTTCGCGGGCGCGGGCGTAATAGCCCAGCACCTTGTCGCGGTGACGCTGCGAGATCAACGGCCCCAGGTTGACGCCAGGGTCCTTCGGACGGCCCAGCTTGAAGCCGCGGGCGCGCTCGCCCAGCGCCGCCACGAAGCGGTCGAAGATCGGCCGCTGCACGTAGACGCGCTCGGTGCCCAGGCAGACCTGCCCGGTGTTGTCGAAGGCGGCGCGCGCGATGCCGGCCACCGCCTTGTCGAAGTCCGCGTCGGCGAACACGATGCCCGCGTTCTTGCCGCCCAGTTCAAAGGACACGGGGCGCACGCCCACCGCCGCGGCCTGCATGATGGCTTCGCCGGTGCGGGTTTCGCCGGTGAAGGTGATGCCGTCGACCAACGGATGGCGCGTGAGCTTTTCGCCCGCCGAACCGGGGCCGCGGCCATGCACCACGTTGTAGACGCCGGGCGGCACGCCGACCTCGTTCATGACTTCGCCCAGCAGCGTGGCCGTGGCCGGGGTGTCTTCGGAAGGCTTGACCACCACGGTGTTGCCGCAGGCCAGCGCCGGCCCCACCTTCCAGGTCATCAGCAGCAGCGGCAGGTTCCAGGGGCAGATCACGCCGATCACGCCGCGCGGCACGCGCACGCCGTAGTTCAGGGCATGGCCGCCATCCGGCGTTTCCAGGTCGAAGGTCTCGTTGGGAATGTTGCGCACCAGGTCGGCGAAGATCTTGAAGTTCGCCGCGCCGCGCGGAATGTCCAGATGGCTGGCCAGGTCGTAGGGCTTGCCGGTGTCGGCGATCTCGGCATCGACGAACTCGTCGAAGCGGCGGATGATGCCGTCGGCCACCGCGTGCAGCAGCTCCACGCGCTGCTGCGTCTTGAGTTTGCCCCAGGGGCCGCGCAGCGCCGCCTTGGCGGCCCGCACGGCGGCGTCGACCTCGGCGTCGCCGGCCTCGTGGATGCGTCCGATCAGGCGGTTGTCGACCGGATCGCGGTTGTCGAACGTCTTGTCCGTGGCGACCCATTCGCCATTGATGAAATTGCGGAAATCGGTCATTGCGTCCTCGGTTGTGACAGGTCTGCCAGCGCCGCTTCAGGGTCGCCGGCGGTCAGGTATTCCCACATGCGCTCGTAGATGCGGCCCGTGCCCACGGCGCGGGTAGCCGCCTCTTCCGGCGAGAGCGTGGGCGCGCCTTCGGCCAGGCCGGCCGAGCGCAGTTGCCATTCGATGCGCGCGGCATCCTCCAGATACCAGGTCAGCACCACGGCATGCATCAGCGATTCGGCCGCCACCACCGCGCCGTTGCCGCGCATGGCCACGGCGCGCGCCGCGCCCAGGGTCTGGGCCACGCCGCGCGCCTGGGCGTCGCTGCGCACCAGCTGCGGATCGTCCCAGAGCGGCACGGACGGAGAAAAATACGAGCCCATGCCATGGCGCGGCTGCGGCGTCACGCGGGCCGAGGACAGCGTCATGACCGTGGGCGGCATGGAACGCACCACCCCGCCCACTTCGGGGCGCATGCGGTAGATGTGCTGATGGATGCGGACCTCGCCCAGCACGCCCTCGGGCAGCTCGCCGTGCACCGGCACCACCGTGCCCGCCTCGCCCGGTTCGATCAGGCCCATGGGCCGCGCGGCGCATACCAGGAAGTGACCGGCGTCGAGGCGGCTGCTGCAATGGCCGTAGGCGTGGACCAGGCCGGCGCGGGCCAGGCCGCGCGCCGCCGTCCGCACCAGGGCTTCCTGGCCGGCGTCGGCTTTCATCGGCGCGGCGCTCACGTCTTGAACTCCGGGATGTCGGGCTTGGCGCCCCACATGCAGAACGAGGACGGCACCGCGGGAAAGCTGCGCGGCCGGTAGGTCTTCTCGTCTTCGGCGGTGATCAGGCGCACGCCGGTGGAGTATTCGTAGATCATGCCGTCGGGGCCGTCGAAATACAGGAACATCGCCCCCGAGGTCGGATGCCGCCCCGGGCCGAAGCGGATCGGCACCTGCCATTCCTTCAGCTGATACCAGGCGCGCATGATGTCGTCGATGCTCTCGACCTGGTGGTTGATGTGCTGCACGCCCGGATAGCTGGACGGGAACAGCGCAATCTTGTGGTGCACTTCGTCGATGCGCAGCAGCGGCGCTTCGCCGATGCGGTCGCTGACCCGGGCCGACAGCAGGCCGGTCCAGAAGGCTTCGTCGCGCCGCGCGTCCAGCGTGCGCAGGCCGATATGCGAAAAGCCGGTCACGCCCGCATCGCGGCTGGGGAAGTAGCGGCGGCCGCTGTGATGCGGCGCGTGCACCAGCTCGATGCGGTTGCCGGAGGGGTCGATGAAACTGAGGAAATCGCGCACGTAGCGCTGCTCGGCGTCCTCGCGCTTGCCTGCGGCGACCTGATAGCCGCTGCGCTCCAGCACCGCGCCGGCATGCTCGAGTTCTTCGGACGTGTCCACTTCGAACGCGGTGGTGTGGTCGCGCGGATCGCCTTCGAAGTAGCAAAGGGTGTGGTCGCGCGAGTCGGACTTGAAGTAGACCGCGCCGTGCTCCTTGCGCGCCACTTCCAGCCCCAGCACCGCGGTCGCGTAGCGGACCGCGGATTCCAGGTCGCGGGTACCCAGCCGGACGTACCGGATGTCGTGTAGCCGTATCACTGCTTGTCTCCAGGTTGCGCCTGCCGCCGGCTCCTTGCCGGTCGTGGTCTCGACGCTTTTTTTCTACGATAAGCAGCATAAATCTCGGCGTCAATAATTTTTATCGAGATTTTTTGAACGCAGTGATAAAGTAGCTCCCATGTCAGACGGCGCCACCCTCCCCCCGCTCGCCCATTCCGCCTCGGCCAACACCCTGGTCGGCGCGGCCTATGTCAACCTGCGCCGCGACATCATCCAGGGCGTGCATCCGCCGGGTTCCCGCCTGCGCGTCGAACACCTGAAGGACGATTACGGCGTGGGCGCAGGCACGCTGCGCGAAGCGCTGGCGCTGCTGGTGTCGGACGCGCTGGTCATCGCGCAAGGACAGCGCGGCTTCCACGTCACGCCGATTTCGCTGGAAGACTTCCGCGACATCACCGAGAACCGCGTGCTGCTTGAAACCCAGGCCCTGCGCCAGTCCATCGCGCTGGGCGACGACGACTGGGAAAGCGCGGTGCTGGCCGCCTTCCACCGGCTGAGCAAGGCCGAGCAGCGCCTGGCCGCCGACCCCGACACCCGCTTTGAAGAATGGGAGCAGCGCAACCGCGAATTCCACCGCGAACTGATCCGCGCCTGTCCGTCGCGCTGGCTGCACCATTTCCTAGGCATCCTGTACCAGCAGGCCGAGCGCTACCGCCGCCTGACCGTCACGCGCAAACCCATCGCGCGCGACCTGGACGATGAGCACAAGGGCATCCTGGACGCCACGCTGGCGCGCGATGCCGACCACGCCTGTGACCTGCTGGCCGCCCACATCCGCCTGACCTACGACGCCGTGGCGCGCCTGCCGCCCACGCTGTTCACCCCAGGCTGAACGCCGCGCGCAGTTGAAAAAAACCCACACCGGCGCGCGCCTACCCGTTGCTTCGCTTACACCACTTCTATAGAATCTTCAATTCGGGCCTCTGCCCATTCCTTTTCCCCCACATCTCACACCACTGGGAGGCGCAAGATGATGAATCCGCATACCGCCATCCCGCGCGTGTCCCCGCGACGCCATTAAGTCGTCGCCCGCGCGGACCCATCGCTGGATGCCTATCTAGCGACTGGTCCTCCGTGCCTGCCCCAAAAACCTGAACGCAATCGCCCGCGCCTCGCCGCGCAGGCCGCTCCTTCCTCTTTCCACACAAGGACTCCCGGCGTCCTGGTGACGCCGGGCCATTGCAATGGCCAGAAAAAAAATCGATCTACGAGGACAGACCTTCAAGGATGTCCTTGGCTTTACCTTCCGCCATTGGCGCGCGCAGCCCTGGCGTACCTCCGGCATCATCGTGCTCGCCCTGCTGTCGGCGGTGACCGATGTGCTGACGCCGCTGTACGCCGGCAAACTGGTTGACGCAGTGGCCTCGGGCGCGGCCGGCGACGAAATCGTCTGGAGCGCGGCCGTCACCGCGTTCTGGCTGCTGATCGCGCTGGGCATCGGCGGCACGCTACTGCGCCAGGCCATATTCCAGAACATCATCACCTTCACGCTGAAGATGATGAATGGGATCGTGTCCAGCGCGTTCTACCGCGTGCAGCGCTTTTCCACGGACTGGCACGCCAACAGCTTCGCCGGCTCCACGGTGCGCAAGATCACGCGCGGCATGTGGGCGGTGGACATCCTCAACGACACGCTGCTGATCGCGCTGTTGCCGTCGGTCGTGATGCTGGTGGGCGCCACCGCCCTGCTGGGCGCGCACTGGCCCATCATGGGGCTGGTGGTGGGCCTGGGCTCGGTGCTGTACATCGCCGTGACCGCGGCGTTGTCGCTGGGCTATGTGGCGCCGGCCGCGCGGCTGGGCAACGCCTGGGACACGCGCATGGGCGGCGCGCTGGCCGACGCCGTCAGCTGCAATGCGGTCGTCAAGGCCTTCGGCGCCGAAGCGCGCGAAGAAGTCAGGCTGGACCGCGTCGTCGACAAATGGCGCCGCCGCACGCGCCGCACCTGGATCCGCGGCACGATCAACGGCGGCATCCAGGGCGCCATGCTGGTCGCCATGCAGGCGGGCATCCTGGGCGCGTCGCTGCTGCTGTGGTCGCGCGGCCAGGCCAGCGTGGGCGACATCACCTTCGCCCTGACGATGTTCTTCATGCTGCAAGGTTATCTGCGCGACGTGGGCATGCACATCCGCAACCTGCAGCGCTCGGTCAACGACATGGAAGAACTGGTCGCGCTGGAAAAGCAGCCGCTGGGCGTGGACGACCGGCCCGGCGCGGGCGAGCTACGCGTGACGGCTGGCGAGATCCGCTTCGAAGATGTGACGTTCCGCTATGGCGCGCACGACAAGGCGCTGTATGACCATTTCTCGGTGCGCATCGCCCCGGGCGAACGGGTCGGCCTGGTCGGCCATTCGGGTTCGGGCAAGACCACGTTCATCAAGCTGATCCAGCGCCTGTACGACGTGAACGACGGTCGCATCACGATCGACGGGCAGGACATCGCCCAGGCGCGGCAGGCGTCTTTGCGCAGCCAGATCGCCATCGTGCAGCAGGAACCCGTGCTGTTCCATCGCACGCTGGCGGAGAACATCGCCTATGCCCGCCCCGGCGCCACGCAGGCCGAGATCGAGCAGGCGGCAAGGCTGGCCAGCGCCCATGACTTCATCATGGCGCTGCCCAAGGGCTACGACACGCTGGTCGGCGAACGCGGCGTCAAGCTGTCGGGCGGCGAACGCCAGCGCGTGGCCCTGGCCCGCGCCTTCCTGGCCGATGCGCCCATCCTGATCCTGGACGAAGCCACGTCCAGCCTAGACAGCGAAAGCGAAGTGCTGATCCAGCAGGCCATGGACCGCCTGATGGTGGGCCGCACCACGCTAGTGGTGGCGCACCGCCTGTCCACGGTGCGTGCGCTGGACCGCCTGCTGGTGATGGACCGCGGCCGCGTCATCGAGGAAGGCAGCCATGACGCGCTGATCCGCCTGAAGGGCGGCCTGTACCGGCGCCTGTTCGAACGCCAGGCGCTGGAGCTGACCAAGGGCCTGACGCAGTCGGAATTGCTGGAGGACGGCGCGGTCCCGCCGCGGCCGAAGGACGAGGAAGCCGACGAGTCCTCGTACGCCTACGCCAAGTAAACCTGGCGGCCGGTCCCGCGGCGCAAGCTGCGGGGCCGGCGGTTCAGGCCGGACGCTGGGCCACGGTCAGGCGCAAGCCGAAGCCGATCAACGCCAGCCCGAACACCCGGCTCTGGATCTTCTGCGCACGGGGGCTGGCCGACATCCAGCGCCCCACCGCCCCGCCCGCCAACGCGCACAGCACGTCCAGCGCCAGGCCCAGGCTGACCAGGATCACGCCCAGCACGGCGAACTGCTGGCCTATCGGCCCCTGGGCGGGCGACACGAATTGCGGCAGCAGCACCGAGCAGAACAGCAAGGCCTTGGGATTGAGCACATTGGTCAACACGCCGCTCAATAGCGCCGGCCCCAGTCCCGCGCGGCTCGCGGGCGCCTGCCCGGAAGCATCGTAGGACACGGGTCCTGCGCGCAATAGCCGCAAGCCCAACCAGACCAGATAGCAGCCGCCCACCGTGCGCGCCGCATCGAACGCCCAGGGATGGGTCTTGAACAGCGCCGCCAAGCCCAGCGCGGCCAGGGTCACGTGGGCGGCCCGCGCGATGGCCAGCCCCGCGGCCACGGCCAGCGCCTGCCCTCTGCCGCGCAGCACACCGGTTTCCAGCAGCAGGATCATGTCGGGTCCCGGCACCACGTAGACGATCAGCAAAGCCCCTAGAAACATCGCCATATCCGCCATTTCCCCGCTCCTTTCCGTCCTGACTCAGGCGATCATTCTAGGAAAATGGCGCTGGCATGTGCATCCTATTCATGCCATCAGATTTATGATGATTGGCATATTCAACCAATCAAACAAACCTAATCCTAATTCCATGCCAAAACGCGAACTGGACGCCTACGACCGCCGGATCCTGGAAGCCCTGCAGCAGAACGGCCGGCTGACCAATGTCGAACTCGCCGAACAGATCGGCCTGTCCCCTTCGCCCTGCCTGCGGCGGGTGCGGCTGCTGGAAGAAGCCGGCGTCATCCAGGGATACGAAGCCCGCCTGGCGCCGGACGAAGTTGGCCTGGGCCTGACCGTCTTCGTCGGCATCAAGGTGGAGCGGCACCACGAGCGCGACTCGGCCCTGTTCCGCGAGGAAGTCAGCACCTTGCCGGAAGTCATCGCCGCGCACCTGGTGTCGGGCGAGTCCGACTTTCTGCTGCAGGTGGTGGTGCCCGACCTGCGCGCCTACGAACGCTTCCTGCTGGGCACGCTATTGAAGCTGCCCGGCGTGAAGGACATCCGCAGCAACTTCGCCATCCAGACCGTCAAGCCGCAAAGCCCGCTGCCGCTGGATCATCTGGCGAAGTGAGCGCGCCGCGCGCACGAACTCACGCCATCGCGGCCGCGGCCCGGTCCACCGCCTGCGAGCGGCGCTCGAAGCGCGCCTGCGACATCTCCAGATAACGCTGCACCACGGCCGGCTCCGAAGTCTTGGGCGTGCCGCCAGGAAACGGCGGCTTGGGGTCGTATTCGATCTGCAGCTGGATCAGCTTGGCCACGTCCTCGCCGCACAGGTCCGCCACCACTTTCAGCCCCATGTCGATGCCGGAGGTCACGCCGCCCGCGGTGTAGAACTTGCCGTCCACGCACATGCGCTCATCGCTGGGAATGGCGCCGAAGCGCGACAGCAGTTCACGTGCGCGCCAGTGGCTGGAAGCACGCCTGCCGCGCAGCAGGCCAGCCGCGCCCAGCAGCAGCGAACCGGTGCAGATGCCGAATACGTAGCGCGCCGCCAGGCCTTGCGCACGTGTAAACGCTACCCAGTCGGCGTCGACAATGGCATCATCCGTGCCCGGCCCGCCTGGCACCACCAGCAAGTCGCAGGGCGGCGCCGATGCGATGGCCTGCGTGGGCACGAAACACAGCCCGCGATCGCTGCGCACCGGATCGCGCGTTTTTGCGACAAAATCCACGGTGAAGCCCGGCGCGCCTGCCAGCACTTCGTACGGTCCGGTCATATTCAGCTGGGTCAGCCCTTCGAACAAGAGAAAATTCACATGCATGACGATGCTCCGTTAGAAACGACGACTTCCAGCATAGGCGGACGCGCCCGGACGCGTGCGCCAAATACGCCGCCCGATGCGCCATTGCGCGTGCAATTCGTCCTGTATGACGGCTTCCAGCCGCTGGATCTGGCCGGACCATGGCAAGCCTTCAGTTCGGCCAACGAGGAAGCCGGCCGCAAGCTCTACCGCCTGGGCACCATCGGCGCCACGCCGCAGGTCTCCACCTGGGAACAGGGCCTGCGCATGCAGGTGGACGGCACTTTTGCCGACGACGGCGATGAGCGTCTGGACATGATGTTCGTACCCGGCGGTCCCGGCGCCGATTTCGCGGGCGCCCATGGCGAGACGCGCGCCTGGCTGCGCCGCCGCGACGCGGACGCCGGACGCACTTGCAGCGTCTGCACCGGCGCCTTCGTGCTGGCCGCCGCCGGCCTGCTGGACGGTCGCGCCGTCACCACCCACTGGCGCTCGGCCGATCGGCTGCGCCAGCTACACCCGGCCCTGCGCGTCGAAGACGACCGCATCTACATCGAAAGCGGCAAGTACTGGACCTCGGCCGGCGTCACTGCCGGCATCGACCTGGCGCTGGCGCTGATCGAACGCGACTTCGGCGCCGACCTGTCGCAGCGGGTCGCGCGCCGGTTGGTCGTATTCATGCGCCGCAACGGCGACCAGCGCCAGTACAGCCAGGCGCTGCGTATGCAGGACCGCGTGGCCGCGCCGTTCCGCGACCTGGTGGAAAAAATCGAGGCGCAGTTGTCGGCGCGCTGGTCGGTCGACGACATGGCCGATGCCTGCCAGATGTCGCGCCGCACCTTCCAGCGGAAATTCGCCGCGCATTTCGGCGTCGCGCCCACCGAAGTGCTCAAGCGCCTGCGCCTGGAGCGGGCGCAGGCGCTGGCGGCATCCGGCAAGATGTCCAGGAAGGAAATGGCGCAGCTGGGTCAGGCGCTGAGCGGCTAGCCGGCCAGCCCCACCGACACGCCGCCGCACACGTACAGCATCTGTCCCGTCATGAAACCCGCCCGCCGGTCCATGAACATGGAGACCGCATGCGCGACCTCTTCGGGCCGGCCCACCCTTCCTGCCGGAATCGCCGCCTCCAAGGCCAAGGTCTGTGGCGCGCCCGGCGGGTTGGACTGGTTGAACAGTTCAGTCGCGATGGGTCCGGGCGCCACGGTGTTCACCGTGATGCCGCTGCCCGCCAGCTCCAGCGCCCAGGTCCGCGTCATCCCGGCCAACGCCGCCTTGGACGCGCCGTAGACGGTGCGTCCGTCCTTGCCCAGGGCGGCGCGGCTGCCGATGTTCACCACACGCCCGTAGCCCGCCGCCCGCATGCCGGGCAGCAGGGCCTGCATCAGCAGGACCGGCGCAGTGACGTTCAGCGCCATGATCCGCGCCATCTGCTCCTGGGTGACGTCGCCGATGCGCGCGACCTGGATCATGCCGGCGTTGTTGACCAGATGCAGGACCCGGCGTTCGGCCGCCAACTCCTGCGCGGCGGCCACGGTGGCTGCGGGGTCGCCCAGGTCGACCGAGCGGAACGTCTCGCCAGGCAAGAGGGCTTCGGGCGCGCCGCGGCTGAAGTTGACGACCTGGAAGCCATCATCGATCAGGCGCGCGATGATGGCGCGGCCTATGCCCCGGCTGCCGCCGGTGACCAGTGCGGTGGGCGTGTTCATTGCGCGGTGATTCCCTTGTCCTTGATGAGTCCGCCCCACTTCTTGCGTTCCGCGGCCTCGAAGGCCGCCAGGTCCGCGCCGAAGAGCGTGCCAGGCTTGGCGCCCATGCCGGCGAAGTTGGCCGCGACGGCCGGATTCTTCAGCCCGCTGCGCGCGGCTTCGATCAGCTGCCGGACCACGGGCTCCGGCGTGTTGCGCGGAGCGTACAGCGCAAACCAGGCGGTGACGTCAAAGCCCGGCAGGCCGGATTCCGCGACGGTGGGCAGGTTGGGCACCGAAGCATCGCGAGCCGCGGACGTGACCGCCACGCCTCGGACCAGATTGCCGTCCTTGATCTGCGCCAGCGCGCCCGGCAGGTTGTCGAACAGCAGGTCGACCTGCCCGCCGGCCACCGCCGGCAGCGATGCGGACGTGCCCTTGAACGGCACGTGCAGCATGGTCACGCCCGCCATGGCTTCGAAATAAGCGCCGGTCAGGTGCACCGAGGACCCGATGCCGGGCGACGCATAGGTCAGTTTCTTATCCTTGGACTGCTGGGCCGCCTTGATCACGTCCGCCACCGTTTTGTAGGGCGACTTGGCGCTGACGGCGATGACGTTGGGCGTGGTGGACACCAGCGCGATGGGCACCAGGTCGCGTTCGGGGTCGAACGCCATGTTGTTGTAGAGGAACTGGTTGATGGTCTGGGTGCCGATGGTGCCCAGGCCCAGCGTGTAGCCGTCGGGCTTGGCGCGCGCCACGTAGGCCATGCCGATGTTGCCGCCGGCGCCGGGCTTGTTCTCAACCAGCACGGTCTGCTTCAGGCCCGGTTCCAGCGCGTGGGCGATGGCGCGGCCGAAGATGTCGGCGCCCCCGCCCGGCGGATAAGGCACGACAACGGTGACGGGATGATCGGGATAGCCGGCGGCGTGCGCCGCGGGCAAGGTCAGGAAGGCCAGCGCGGCCAGGGCCGGCGCAGTGATCGCCAACCTGCGCTGCAGGAATTGCGTCATGGGCTTGTCTCCTATCGAACCCGCTGATTGCGGATTTCTTTTTAAAGTACGTAAATACGTACTATATTCATAAGAACATAGAAAACCTCCAGGAGACAAGCAGATGAAACGCTGGACCCAACGCCCCGAAGGCTCCACCTGGGGCGACTTCGGCCCGGATGACGAGATCGGCCGCCTGAACCTGCTGACCGAGGAAAAAGTGCTGCAGGCGGTGCGGGAAGTGCGCGCGGGCAAGGTGTTCTGCCTGTCGCTGCCGCTGGACCTGCCGGGCGGCAACGTGCTGAATCCGCGCCGCCACGCCCCCACACTCAAGCCCACCTTCCGCGAAGGCACGCCCTATCTGAACTTCCAGATGTCGCAGGTGCAGCCCGAAGCCGTGGACGTACTGTCCGACGACCAGGTCACGCTGTCCATGCAGTACTCCACCCAGTGGGACGGCCTGTGCCACGTGGGCGCGCTGTTCGACATCCAAGGGGACGGCGAGGCGCGCCGCGTCTACTACAACGGCTACGCGGCCGGCGTGGACGTGTTCGGCGGCGCGGATCCCGACAACTCGGACGACGCCTGCTGCCCGCCCGGCGGATCGTATGCGCGCAAGCTCGGCATCAACCGCTATGCCGAGAAAGGCATGCAGGGCCGCGGCGTGCTGGTGGACCTGGCGCGCGCCTACGGCTCCGGCCGCACGGTCGTCGACCTGGCGGGCCTGCAGGCCGCCATGCGGGCGCAGAACGTCACGGTGGAACGCGGCGACATGCTGGTGCTGCGCACCGGCTTTGCCGAGGAAATCGTGGCCATGGACGGCCGGCCCGACCCGCACAAGCTGGAACAGACCGGCGCCGTGCTGGACGGCTCCGACCCGGCGCTGCTGGACTGGATCACGCAATCCGGCATCGCCGCGATCTGCGCGGACAACTATGCGGTCGAAGCCTATCCGGCGCGCACCTCCGGCCCTGGGCATTCGATCCTGCCGCTGCACCACCATTGCCTCTTCAAGCTGGGCCTGCCGCTGGCCGAACTCTGGTACCTGAAGGACCTGGCCGACTGGCTGCACGCGCAAGGCCGCAACCGCTTCCTGCTGACCGCCCCGCCCTTGCGCATGCCTGGCGCGGTGGGTTCTCCCGTGACGCCCATCGCCACGGTGTAAGCCATGAACATGCCGTACTCGACTTTCTCCGAACACCTGGACGCCTTGGCCGCGCACCAGCCCGATGCGCCGCTGCTGATCGACCAGGACCAGCCCATCGGCGCGGCGCAACTGCGGACGCACAGCCGCGCGCTGGCCGCCGGCCTTGCCCGCATCGGCGTGCGCCCGGGGCAGCGCGTGGCGGTCTGGCTGCCCAATTGCGCCGCCTGGGTGGAATCGTTCCTGGCCTGCGCGCACCTGGGCGCGCTGGTGCTGGCGGTCAACACGCGCTTCCGGGCGCTGGAGCTGGCCGACATCCTGGGACGCGGCAAGGCGGACTGGCTGGTGTTCTGGCCGGGGTTCAAGGGCATAGACTTCCAGGGCATCCTGGGCGAGGTCGCGCCGGAACATCTGGAGCGCCTGCAAGGCGTGATCGCGCTGACGAATGCCGACGAGACGCTGCCCGCCAGCTTTCATGGCAAGCCTGCCCACCGCTACCAGGACCTGCGGTCCTGCACAGACGCGGCGCCGCCGGCCCAGACCAATGCGGGCGTGCTGTGCTTCACCACGTCCGGCACCACGTCCAAGCCCAAGTTCGTGCTGCACGACCAGCGCACGCTGTTGAACCACGGCGCGACCGTGGCGCGGGCCTATGGCTATGACGACCGAAGCTGCGTGCTCGCCAGCGCGCCCTTCTGCGGCGCCTTCGGCTTCGCGACGCTGGCCGGCGGCCTGGCGCAAGGCGCGCCCGTGGTCTGCGCGCCGGTGTTCGACGCCGCCCAGTCCTCTGCCGCGGTGCGCCGCCACGCGGTGACGCACACCTACGCCAACAACGAGGCCCTGGTCGGCATGATGCGGGCGGGAGCCCAAGGCGACTTCGACTCGGTGCGGCTGTTCGGCTTCGCCAGCTTCACGCCGGCGCTGGACAACATGCTGGACCTGGCCCGCGAGGCCGGCGTGCCGCTGACCGGCCTGTACGGTTCCAGCGAGCTGGTGGCCCTGGTCGCCGGCCAGCCGCGCGATCCCGCCGAGGGCGACGTGTCCGCGCGCCACCAGCCGGGCGGCACGCTGATCTACCCCGAGGCGCGCGTGCGCGCCCGCGATCCCGCCACGGGCGAAATCCTGCCGCATGGCCAGTCCGGCGAACTCGAAATCCTCTCGCCCAGCCTGATGCAGGGCTATCTGGACAATCCCGAGGCCACCCGCGGCGCCTGCACGGATGACGGCTACTTCAAGACCGGCGATCTCGGCTACACGCTGAATCCGCGCCAGTTCGTGTTCCAGACCCGCATGGGCGATTCATTGCGCCTGTCCGGCTTCCTGGTCAATCCGGTGGAAATCGAACAGGTGGTCGAAACCCTGCAGGGCGTGCGCGCCTGCCAGGTGGTCGGCGCGACGCAAAAGGGCAAGACCGTGCCCTACGCCTTCGTGCTGCTGCAACCGGGCGCCGCGGCCGACCCGGCGGGCTGGACCGCCGCGTGCAAAGCCGCGATGGCGGGCTTCAAGACGCCGGCGGGCTTTACCGTGCTGGATGAATTCCCCTCGGTGGAAAGCGCCAACTCGGTCAAGATCCAGAAGCACCGGCTGCGCGAAATGGCCGATGCCATACTCGCGGCTCCGACCACGACGCCCTCCGCCTGAACATGCCCGACCCCAAGCTCTTCTCGCGCAGCCCGCAGCCGCTGTATCTGCAGGCGGCGGCGCTGTTTCGCAGCAATATCCAGAACCGCACGTGGCGGCCCGGCCAGCAGATTCCGCCGCTGGAAGCGCTGATGGAAACCTATGGCATTTCGCGGGCGACCATCCGCCAGGCATTCGGCCTGCTGGAAGACGATGGCCTGATCCGCCGCTCGCGCGGGTCGGGCACTTTCGTCAATGCCGAACTGCCTGAAACGCCCACCCTGCTGATCCCCAAGACCTGGGCCGAAACCGTGGAGCTGAGCAACCAGCTGGGTACGGTTTCACTGGTGGAGTCCAGCGCCGATTCGCCCCTGCCCGACACCCTGGGCATGCCTTGCGACGCCGACCGCGGCGGCAGCTTCCAGTACCTGCGGCGGGTGCACACCACTGATGGCGCCCCCTTCTGCTACAGCGAGGTCTTCCTGGACAGCGCGCTGTTCCGCAAGCACCGCGCCCAAATCCGCAAGAGCACCGTGGCGCCGGTGCTGGACCAGTTCTACGGCGCGCGCATCAGCGAAGCGCGCCAGGTGCTGAACGTGATCGAAGCCGGCCAGGAATCCGCCGAGTCCCTGCAGATTCCCGTGTCCTCGCCCGTGGCGGAAATACGCCGCTACGCCTGCATCGACGGCCGCGTGGTGTATTACGCGCGGCTGGAGTTCCCGTTCAGCAAGGTGCGGATGGAATTCGACCTGCTGTCCCATCGCTAGACCACATTCAAGACAAGGAGTCCCCCACCTCGACCCGCCAGCGTCAAGCCAGAACAGAGCGCCGCAGCAGATCCCCAAGCGCCAGCAGTATCCGAACAAGATCCGGCATAAAGGAGACAACCATGCAATGCCGTAGAACCCCCCGGATTTCCCTGAAGTTGCGCAGCACGCTAGCCCTGTTATCCGCCTTTGCCGCCGCGCCCAGCGCCATGGCGCAGGCAATCTCCGACGACATGGTCCGCCTGGGCCTGATCCTGGACATGAGCGGCGTGTATGCCGACGTCACGGGCAAGGGCAGCGCGACCGCCGCCGAAATGGCCATCGCCGACTTCGGCGGCACGGTGCTCGGCAAGAAGATCGACCTGATGGTGGTGGATCACCAGAACAAGGCCGACATCGCCGCCGCCAAGGCGCGCGAGTGGTACGACACCCAGAAGGTCGACGCCATCATGGACGTGGCCGGCTCCGCCCCCGCGCTGGCCGTGCTGGAAGTGGCCCGCGAGAAAAAGAAGATCGTGGTGTTCAGCGGGCCTGGCACCGAACGCATCACCAACGACCTGTGCTCGCCCTATTCCGTGCACTACACCTACGACACCTGGTCGCTGGCCAACACCACGGCGCGCGCCACGGTCGAGCAAGGCGGCAAGAGCTGGTACTTCCTGACGGCCGACTACGCTTTCGGCCACACCTTGCAGGCGTCCGCCACCGAAGTCGTCAAGGCCAACGGCGGCACCGTGCTGGGCGCGTCGCGCCACCCCCTGGGCTCCAGCGACTTCGCCTCGTACCTGCTGCAGGCCCAGGCCAGCCGCGCGCAGATCGTGGGCCTGGCCAACGCCGGCGGCGACACGGTCAACGCCATCAAGGCCGCCAGCGAATTCGGGCTGACCAAGGGTGGCCAGAAGATGGCCGGACTGCTGCTGTACATCAACGACATCCACGCCATCGGCCTGGACGCCGCCGCCGGGCTGACGCTGACCGAAGCCTTCTACTGGGACATGAACGACCAGACCCGGGCCTGGTCCCAGCGCTACTACGACAAGCTCAAGAAGATGCCCAACATGAGCCAGGCCGGCACATATTCATCGGTGATGCACTACCTGAAGGCGGTGCAGGCGGCCGGCACCGACGAACCCACGGCAGTGATGAAGCAGATGAAGTCCATGCCCATCAACGACTTCTTCGCCACCAACGGCCGCATCCGCGAGGACGGCCGCATGGTGCACGACATGTACCTGTTCGAAGTGAAGAAGCCGTCCGAGTCCAAGCGCCCCTGGGACTACTACAAGCTCGTGGCCACCCTGCCCGGCGATCAGGCCTTCATGCCGCTGTCGCGCTCGTCCTGCCCGTTGGTGAAGAAGTAGCGGTTTTGCGGGCGCCCGGCAGGCGCCCGCCTCGCTATGCCCGCAGCTTGCGGTCCAGTTCCAGCACCGACTGGTACAGCACGCGGGTGCCGTCCAGCAGCTGCGCGGGTTCGATCCACTCTTCCGGGCAATGGCTGCGGCCGTTCAGGCAAGGGATGAAGATCATGCCGATGGGGCCGGTGGGCGCCATGTAGACCGCGTCGTGGCCCGCGCCGCTGGGCAGGCGCATGGAGGCGTAGCCCAGCTGGTCGGCGGCGGCCTGCACCGCGTCCATCACCAGCGGCGTGCAGTCGGTGGGCCGCGCGCGGCTCAGCTGGGTGAAGCTTGCGGACAGGCGCAGCGCGGTCAGGTCCGTGGCCACGCCGGCCATCAGAGTCTCGGGGAAGGCGTCCAGCACGGCGTCGCTGTCGCTGCGCATTTCCAGCGTCAGTTCGACGCGGCCCGGCACCGCGTTGGCGGCGTTGGGCGTCATGGACAGGCGGCCCACGGTGGCGACCACGTAATGCGGATTGCCGCTGGCGGCGCTGGCCTGGCGGTGGGCGGCATCGATGATGCGGGCCGCGCCCACCAGGGCGTCGCGGCGGATGTCCATGGGCGTGGTGCCGGCATGGTCCGGCTGGCCTTCCACCGTGATCAGCACGCGACGGATGCCGACGATGTTGGTGACCACGCCGATGGGCAGGCCGCGGCTTTCCAGCACCGGGCCTTGTTCGATATGCAGTTCCACGAACGCCGCGGTGCCGTCCGGGCCGCGCAATGACGCGCCCAGCGCCGACGGGTCGCCGCCGATGCGGGCAATGCCGGCCGCGAGCGTCTCGCCCTCGGGGTTGCGGGCCGCCAGCATGTCGGGCGTCAACTGACCGCAGAGCGCGCGGCTGCCGACACAGGAAATGCCGTAGTCGCTGGGCTCCTCGGACAGGAAGTCGATGACCTCGAACGGGTGTTCCAGTTGCACGCCCTGTTCGCGCAAGGTGTGGGCCACTTCGATGCCGGCCAGCACGCCGATGATGCCGTCGAAACGGCCCCCGGCCATCACGGTGTCGCAGTGCGAGCCGGTGGCGATGGGCTTGCGCGCCGGGTCGCGCCCGGCCAGCGTGCCTATCAGGTTGCCGCCCGCGTCCAGGCGGGTCGTGAGGCCCGCGGCCTCGAACTCGCTGCGCAGCCAGGCGCGGGCTTCGTCGAACAGCGGCGAGAACGCGCGGCGGGTCCAGGGGACCTCGGGCAGGGTGTAGCGGGAAAGGGTTTCGACGCGGGCCCAGAGGCGTTCGGCGTTCAGGGGGGGAAACTGCACAGACATAGCCGTTTCCCTCAGGCCTGGCGCGGACGCAGGAAGCGGCCGTCGCCCTTCTGGTTGACGATGCCCTTGCCGTCATAGACTTGCTGGCCGCGGCACCAGGTGCCCGCGACGCGCACGGTGAACTCGCGGCCTTCGAACGAACTCCACTGCACCGCCGACAGACTGGTGGACGGATCAAAGGCATAACGTTCCGGCTTGAGGATGACGATGTCGGCGTCCTTGCCCACCTCCAACGAGCCCTTGCGGTCATCCAACAGGAAGTGCTGCGCGGGGTTGCGGCTCAGTTGGCGCACCACCATGGACGGCGCGATGCCGTGCTCTTCGCAGCCGGTCCAGAAAGCGGGCAACAGCGTTTCCAGGCCGGGGCCGCCGGACGAGTTCTTGAATACGTTCGGATTCTGCTTGCGCTCCAGGCCCCAACTGACATGGTCCGACGACACGAAGGTGCATTCATCCTTGGCGATATGGGTCCAGAGCAGATCGACCTCGGCCTTGGGACGGATCGGCGGATAGTGCTTGGTTTTCGCGCCGAAGCGGCGGGTGTGCTCTTCATGGTTCAGCATCAGGTACTGCACGCAGGTTTCAATGCTGGCGCGATGGCCATTGCGGCGGTACATGTTGCAGATCTCGAAACCGCGGGAAGTCGATACGTGTACCGCATGGGCGCGCGCGCCGGTTTCGGCGCCGATTTCATAGATCAGCGCCGTCGCCAGGTTCTCGATCAGCGGCGTATGCGCCCGCATGAACGCGTCCCAGCCGGTATCGTCGGCCTCGACCAGCCGCGCGATGTTCTTGCGAGTCAGTTCCTGCATCTGGTTGTGCACGCCGCAAACCAGTCCGGACGGAGCAATCAGGCGGAAGGCTTCATACAGGTCGTCTTCTTCGATGCGGGGAAAGCGGCCCGGGGTGGCTTCGAAGGTCGAAAACTTGAAGGCGCATACGCCGCCTTCGATGAGACCCGCCGCAGCCGCCAGGCCGTGCTGGGTGTTCAGGGTGCCGAACAGCGCCACGTCCACATGGCAATCGCGCTCCACCTCGGCGATCTTGGCGTCCAGCTGCGGACGCGAAGCCACGGGTTCCGGATCGTCGTAGGGCATGTCCACCATGACCGTCACCCCGCCGGCGGCGGCCGCACGCGACGCCCAGCCCAGTCCTTCCTGGTTCAGCTGGCTGCCGGAGTGCACCTGGCCGTCGACCACGCCGGGCACGATCCACTGGCCCCGCGCATCCACGCTGTCGCGGCCCGCGGGGGCCTGGCCAGCGCCGCGCGCCGCGATCCTGCCGTCTCTCACCGCCAGCCAGCCATCCATCACCACGCCATCCGGGTCGACGATATTGCCGCGCACCACCAAATCGAAATCGCTCATGACCGCTTCCATCCTGTGTTGAGTGCAGGCAGTGTAGGAGCGGCCATCCAAAACGTCTTATGCTTATATGTGCGTGAGAATTAACATCAGGTTAATCATATGAAATTGAATCTACGGCAGATCGAGATCTTCCGGGCGATCATGCTCAGCGGTTCCATCAGTGGCGCCTCCAAGCTGCTTTTCGTGTCCCAGCCCGCGGTCAGCCGGCTGATCGCCTATACGGAGCAGCGCCTGGGCCTGATGCTGTTCCAGCGCATCAAGGGCCGGCTCTACCCCACGCCTGAGGCCCACCGCCTGTTCGTGGAAGTCACGGCGCTATACCAGAACGTGCAGCGCGTGAACGAGGTCGCCGACAATCTCGCCGAAAACCGCGAGGGGCAACTGCGGCTGTCCTGCAGCCCCAGCCTGGGCCAGTCCTTGCTGCCCCGCGCGATCGCGCTGTTCCGCAAGCGTTATCCCCAGATGCGCATCGTGCTGCAAACTCAGATACCGGCAACACTGCAACAGGCCTTGCTGACGCAGCAGATCGAATTGGGCGTGGCTTATATGCCGGTGGAACACCCGAGCCTGGCCTCTCAACCTCTCTACGAAAACAAGATCGTCGCGGTCCTGCCCAAGGGACATCCGCTGGCGGCGCAAGGCCAGGTAGAGGTGCCCGATCTGGTCAACGAACCCCTGATCGGCTACAGCGCCGACATCCCTTTTGGCATGCTGATCAACCGGCTATTCGGCAACGAGGACTCGCGGCCCGAGCCGCTCATCGAGGTGCAGCAGGCCCATGTCGCCTGCGCCCTGGTGCAGGCGGGCGCAGGCGTGGCGCTGGTGGACGAAATCACGGTGGCTGGCCCTACCTGGTCGAACGTGGTGGCGGTGCCCATCCGGGGCACCGTCAACGCGCCAGTGAACGTCTTCTACTTGCAGTTGCAGCCCCTGTCGCGCCCCGCGCTGGCTTTCATCAACGTGCTGCACGAGTTGGAGCGGCACAACTAGGTTCTCCTGGTCCGCTCAAGCCTCCTGGGGTTATCCCTTATCCTGACCTGAACCGTCCCCCACGCCCCGCTATGGCGTGGGCGAATGATTAATGTGATGTTATGGACCAGGAACAAAAGGTAATACGACATTATCGGCATTGATTTCTATGATGCGCTCGTCTGTTCCGGGGAACTGGTCATCTATGCGCCAGGACGCCCCCCGAACGCTCACGATCTGAACTGGGAAACAATGAAGGACATATCGATGAACCTGGGAGCCGAGGCCGTGCCGACCCGCAACGCGACCCAATCCGCGCAGCATCACAGCGGACGCAAGGCAGTCATTGCCGCTTCGGCAGGCAATGCGCTCGAATGGTATGACTTCACCGTCTATGCCCTGTTCGCGGTCTACATCGGGCAGAACTTTTTTCAGAACGCCAACCCGACCGTGCAATTGATGACGTCGTTCCTGGCCTTCGGTCTGGGCTTTGTGGTCCGTCCGCTGGGCGCGCTGGTGCTTGGCTCCTATGGCGACCGGGCCGGCCGCAAGGCGACCCTGACGCTAACCATCATGCTGATGGCCCTGGGCACGCTGCTGATCGCTGCCGCGCCTCCCTATGCCGCCATCGGCGTGGGCGCCCCGCTCCTGATCGTCTGCGGCCGAGTGTTGCAAGGCTTCTCGGCCGGCGGCGAAGTCGGCGGCGCCACGGCCTTCCTGGTGGAGCACGCCCCCGCAGGCAAACGCGGCCAGTACGCTTCCTGGCTGCAGGCAAGCATGGGCATCTCCAATTTGCTGGGCGCGCTCGTGGCAACCCTGGTCACCACCCTGCTTACCGAAGAACAGGTTGGTGAATGGGGCTGGCGCATACCCTTCATCCTGGGCCTGGCCATCGCGCCGGTGGGCTTGTGGATGCGCGCGGCGCTGGACGAAACGCCGCACTTCCGCGAGGAACAGGAACGCCAGGCCCGCCAGAATGCCCGCGTCAAGGCGCCCCTGTTGGCCGTCATCCGTGACTATCCCAAGGAACTGCTGACCGGCCTCTGCATGTCAGTGCTCTGGGCAGTCGGCCCCTATGCCCTCATCATTTTCATGCCGATCTACGTACAGAAATCGATGGGGTTCACGAGTTCGGAAGCCTTCCTGGCGGCGCTGGTGGGCAATCTGTTCTTGACTGGAGGCTGTGTGTTCTCCGGCACCCTGTCGGACCGCTACGGACGCCGCAACATGCTGCGCGCCGCCGCCGCAGTGCTGATGGTCGCCGTCTATCCCCTGATGATGTGGCTGCAGGCATCGCACACGCAGATGACGCTGATCGTGGTGCAGTCATTGTTCTGTCTGATGGTGGCTATGTATGTCGGCGTGGCGCCCGCCGCGCTGTCCGAGGTCTTTCCCACCGCGGTACGTTCCTCGGGCATGTCCCTGACGTACAACACGGCGGTAACCGTGCTGGGAGGCTTCGCTCCGGCCATCCTGACCTGGATCACTTACACCACGGGCGTGGCCTTTGCCCCGGCGCTGTATGTCATGGCCGCCAGTCTCGTCGCGCTGCTAGCCCTGACCGTGCTGCCGCAGGGCAAGCATATCTGACATCGCCCTGGCGGGCCGTCGAGCAAGAAGTTCACAACGGCCCGCCAACTCCTGCTTTATTCAGGCCGCCACGGCCTCCTCCAGCATCTCCAACCGGTCCTGGCCCCAGAACACCTCGCCCCGGTACACATACGAAGGCGATCCGAACACCCCGGCCGCGACCGCGTCGTTGGTGTTGCGGCGGTAGACGGCCTCGATGCCGGGCTCGTCCGCCGCGGTCAGCAATGCCGGGGCGTCCAGCCCCTGCTGCCGCAGGATGGCGCGCAGGGTGGCCTCGTCGGAGATGTCCTGCTCGTCGCACCACTCCGCTTTCAGGATGGCCTTGTACAGCGCCGCCACCGGCAGGCCGGCGTGGTCGGCCGCGATCACGATGCGCGAAGCCAGGCTGGCATCCGGGCACATGTAGGCCGGCTGCGGATTGACGTGGATGTCCAGCTTGCGGCACCAGCGCGCCAGCTCCGTCACGCGGTAAGCCTGGCGCTCGGGCGCGCGCAGGCCCAGCAGGATGCCGCCGGTGCGGGCATAGACCTCGGGCAGGTCCACCGGCAGATAGCGGATCCGCGCCTGCTGCCGGGCCGCCAGCGCCTCCAGCCTGTCGGCGCCGAGGTAGGCCCAGTCGGAGTTCATCCAGAAGTAGTAGTCGATGGTCTTCATGGCGTCCTCAATCATGGCGTTCTCAGGTTGGCGCGGGCAGGCACCCGCAGGGCCGCAACCGCAGGCGCCTCGCTGCGCATCAGCCAGGCGCTGAACAAGGCGATCACACCGAGAATGCTCAAGTACCACACCACGTACTGCGGATCGCCCCCGCCCTTGGCCAGCAGCCAGGTCGCCACGATGGGCGCCAGGCCGCCGCCGATGGCGCCGGACACCTGCACCGCCAGCGAAATGCCGGTGTAGCGCACCTCGGCCGGAAACTGGCTGGAGAACAAGGTGCCTTCCGGCCCGTAGAGGCAAGCGTAGACCAGGCCGACCGCCAGGCAAACCGCCAGGATGATCCACCCCGTGTCCCGCGTGCCCAGCAGATGGAAGAACACCGGCGCGCAGGCCAGGATGCCCAGGGTGCCGACCATGAATACCCACTTGTGGCCGATCTTGTCGCCCAGCATGCCGAACAGCGGCATGGTGAACAGCGCCACGGCCGCGCCCCAGATCGTGGCATCCAGCATCACCGAGCGCGCGATGCCCACGGTGCCCGTGGCGTAGGCCAGCGAGAAGGTCACCACGGTGTAGAACCAGGTCACCTCCGCCAGCCTGGCGCCCACCACCACCAGCAGCGCGCGGCGGTGGTGCTTCAGGACTTCCGCCACCGGCACCTCGACCTTGGCGCCCTTCTCCTTCATCTGCTCGAAGTCGGGCGACTCGGCCACCTTGACCCGGATGAACCAGCCCACCAGCAGCAAGACCACGCTGGCCAGGAACGGCAGGCGCCAGCCCCAGGCCAGCATGTCGGCCTCGGGCAGGCTGGCCACCGCCCCCATCGCCAGCGACGACAGGATCAGGCCCGGCGCCACGCCGGCCTGCGGCAGGCTGCCGAAAAAGCCCTTCTTGCCGTCCGGCGCGTGCTCCACCGCCATCAGCACCGCCCCGCCCCACTCGCCGCCGACGGCGATGCCTTGCAGGAAGCGCATCAGCACCAGCAGCACTGCGGCCCAGTAGCCGATCTGCTCATACGAAGGGATCAACCCGATCAGGATGGTGGGCACGCCCATCAGCAACAGGGTGATGAGCAGCATGGATTTGCGGCCGATCTTGTCGCCGTAATGGCCGAAGATCACGCCGCCCAGCGGCCGCGCGAAAAAGCCCACGGAATAGGTGGCGAACGCCGCCAGCGTGCCCGTCAACGGGTCGAAGGACGGAAAGAAGATTTTGTTGAAGATCAGCGCGGCAGCGGTGCCGTAGAGAAAAAAGTCGTACCACTCGATGGTGGTGCCCATCATGCTGGCCAGTCCGGCCGTCACGTAATCGCGGCGCGAGCGCGCAGCCGCAGGCTTGGTCGTCATCATCATGACTCCCCGAAAAAAGTGCTGGAAGAATGGAGCTGCGCGTATCAGGCGGCGGGCAGCGGCAAGGGCGCAATGCCATGCGTCTGCCGAGCCCAGTAATTGAACGTCGCGTTGACGATCGAGGGCTTGAGCAGATAGTCGTGCGCTTCGCGCGCCAGCGCGTCATCGACCGGCGTCAGCGGACCGAACGCCTGCGCGCGGATCTGCATGCGCGCCGCGCGCTCCAGGTAGACCGACAGGTAGGTCGCCTCTTCGCACGAAACGCCGGCCGTCAGGTAGCCGTGATGCGCCAGGATGATGGCGCGCTTTTTACCCAGCGCGCCGGAGATGATCACCCCTTCCTGGTCCGCGATCGGCACGCCCGGCCATTCGCCCAGGAAGGCGCAGTCGTCGTGCAGCGGCGTCATGTCCATCTGCGAGATCACCAGCGGCTGGCGCGCCGCGGCCAGCGCCGAGGCCCAGGGCGAATGCGTGTGGATGATGGACTGCACGTCGGGCCGCGCCTCGTACACCCACAGATGAAAACGCGTGGCCGGGTTGGCCATGCCTTCCCCCGTCAGCGTGTGCAGGTCGCGGTCGACTTCGATGAAATCGGCCGGCGTGGCTTCGTCAAAGCCCAGCCCGAAGCGCAAGGTCCAGTAGGCGCCCGGACGCTGCGAGCGCACGCTGATCTGGCCGGCCAGCCCGGCTTCCTGCTCGGTCATGGCCAGGATGCGACAGGCATAGGCCATGGTTTCCTGGATGCTGCGCGGCACGGCGCGCAGATGCTGCGCCATTTCCTGCGTGGCGCGGGAGTCGAAATAGGATTTCTCTCTTAATGCGGTGCTCATGCCTTCCCCTGTGTAATACCCGCGTCATCGGCGCCACCGGACGCCGCGCGAGGTATGCACAGTATGGAAAGCCAGCCGCGATACAGCCATGCAGCCAGGGTCATAGCTGCTATTCGAGCCTGCCGGCTCCGCTACTGCAGCGCGATGCGGTGGGCGACGGCCAGCAGTTCGCTCACCAGCGGCAGAGGCTGGCGGTTGGCCAAGGTGATGGCGACCACGCGGCGCCGCAAGATGGGGCTCTGGACCCGGACCTTGCGCAGGCCGTATTCGGTCAGCAGCTTGTCGGGGATGCGGGACGGCAGGATACAGGCGCCCACGCCCGAGGACACCAGCTTGAGCATGGCGTCTATGGTTTCGGCCTCGGCCACGAACTCCGGCTCCAGTCCCGCGCTATGGATCATCTTGCGCAGCGCGTAGTGCGGCGGAAAGCCCACCAGCCGCAGGTCCATGCCGGCCAGGTCGACGTCGTCCGGCAGTTCCACGTCGCCGCGCACGATCAGGCACATGTCGTCGTCGAACAGCGTGGCCGACGCCAGGTTGTCCGAGGCGACCGCCGCGTCGTAGACAAAGCCCACGTCCGCCTTGCCGCTTTCCACCAGCGCCACCACCTCGGGCGAACTGCGGCCCATCACGGACAGGTTCACGTGTTCATGGCTGCTGACGAAACTGGCCACCACCTCGGCCATGAAGTAGTAGCTGAGCGTATGCACGGTAGCCAGCCGGACTGTGCCCTGCGTCACGCCTTCGCGCTGGCGCACGGCCTCCAGCACCCGGTCGATGTTCTTGTACGCGGGCTGGATGCCGTCGAACAGCCGCGCGCCCGCCTCGGTCAGCTCGACTCCGCGGCCGGTGCGCACGAACAGCGGCTTGCCCACGTGGGCTTCCAACGCCGCCAGTTGCCGGCTCAGCCCGGACTGGGTCTGGTCCAGGTCTTCCGCCGCGCGCGATAGCGATTTGAGTTCCGCGATGCGCAAGAAATAGCGCAACTGCCGGTCCGGTGTATCCATGCTGCCCTCCCGCCCCCTTTTCGATGCGCTCATGCGGCGCGGCTGACAGTGTGCACCAGGGGCCGGTCCGGCACCACGGTGATTTGCGCTAAGCCCGGCTTGGCGTACCCTGGCATACTCGGCCCCCACCTGCGCAAAGGAACCCCGCATGACCGCGCCCCCGCCCCAACGTCCCATCGCCGCCACCATCGCCGCAGTCGTGCGCGACGGCCGCGTGCTGCTGGTGCAACGCGCCAACCCGCCCGACCAGGGCCGCTGGGCCTTTCCCGGCGGCAAGATCGATGCGGGCGAAGGCGTGCTTGCCGCCGCCGCGCGTGAACTGCTGGAGGAAACCGGCGTGCGCGCGCTACCGCTGCAGGTATTCGACGCGGTGGACGTCTACGACCGCGACGACGCGGGCGCGCTGCGTCGCCACTTCATCCTGATCGCGGTGCTGTGCCGCTGGCAATCCGGCGAGCCGGTGGCGGGCGACGACGCCGCCGACGCCCGCTGGGTGCCGCAGGAAGCATTGGAAGATCATTCGCTCGCGACCCTTCGGCGTGGCCGAACTGGCGCGCAAGGCCGCGACGCTGTCGTCCGCCGCGCCGTAGCGCTTCAGGCAGGCGCCCCCAGGCCGCTTTCCAGCAGCCAATCGCGAAACACCCGCGCCTTCTCCGGCATGGCGCCCCTGCCCGGCCACACAAGGTAGTAGCCGAACTCATCCAGCCAGGCGTCGCCGGCCAGCCGGACCAGGCGTCCGGCCGCCACGTCGTCCTGCACCATCGCCACGGGCAGCAGGCCCGCCCCCTGGCCCGCGGCCACGGCCTGCAGCAACAGGCTGCCATCATCGAAAGCGGGGCCTCTAGGCATGCCCGCGTCCTCCACGCCCTGGGCCGCGAACCACAGTTGCCAGCCGTTGCGCGCTTCGTCGTGCACGCGCGGCCAGCGCAGCAGATCCCGCACACCGGCCGGCATGCCCAGCTTGGTTACCAAAGCAGCCGATGCCACCGGCACCACTTCCACGGTCAGCAGGTGTTCGCTTTGCAGTCCCGCATAGCGGCCCAGTCCGTGGCGGATGGCGATGTCTGCGCCGTCCCGGCCGAAAGCCGCCAACGCGTTGCTGGTGACGAGCTGCAGATCGATCTCCGGATGGCGGGCTTGGAACTCGTGCAGCCGGGGGATCAGCCAGGCCGACGCGAAGAACGCGGTGGTGCTGACGGTGAGCACGCGGCTTTCGGGCGGTTGGGCAACGCGGGCGGACGCGGCCAGGATCTGGCGGAAGGCGTTGCGCACCGGCGGCAGGAAACCGTGACCGGCGTCCGTCAGCTGGATGCCGCGGTTCACGCGCAGGAACAGGGCCACGCCCAGATGCTGCTCCAGCGACTTGATCATCTGGCTGACCGCCCCGGGCGTCACGCACAGTTCCTGCGCCGCGTCCTTCACCGACAGATGGCGGGCGGCAGCTTCGAAGGCGCGCAGCGCGTTGAGCGGAGGCAGTCGCGGAGTGGTCATGTCCGAAAAATTTAATAATTTAGTTTTTCTAATTCAAATCGAATAGAAATCATGGTTTGTACCCACGCCATACAGACATTAACTTGATCGGGTCTGTGACATGTACAAGATGGATAAAGAATAGATGAACTATACGGAAGACATCAAGGCCGCCGACCTGCACCACCTCGACCTGCTGGCGCTCGCCGCCCTGATCCGGTCGGGCGAGGTCTCGCCGGTGGAGATCACGCGCGCGCAACTACGGCGCATCGAAGCGCTGGACGGCGATCTGCGCAGTTATGCCCATGTAACCGCGGCCTCCGCGCTGCAGGAAGCGCAGGCCGCCGAAAACGAAATACGCCAGGGGCGCTACCGCGGCCCCCTGCATGGCGTCCCCCTCGCGCTGAAGGACCTGTTCCGGCGCAAGGGCGTGCCGACGGCTGCCGGCACCGCGATTCACCGCGACGTGCCCGCCGACCATGACGCCACGGTAGTCCGCCGCCTGCGCGACGCGGGCGCCGTGCTGCTGGGGCAACTTCAAATGACCGAAGGCGCGTACTCCGACCATCACCCCGACGTCGCGCCGCCGCGCAATCCCTGGCACGCGGATTACTGGATCGGCATCTCATCCAGCGGATCGGCGGTGGCGACGGCCGCCGGCCTGTGCTTCGGCGCGACCGCCTCGGACACCGGCGGTTCCATCCGCTGGCCTTGCGCGGCCGCGGGGCTGACCGGCATCAAGCCGACCTGGGGCCGCGTCAGCCGCCACGGCGTGTTCGAACTGGCGGCCTCGCTGGATCACGCCGGCGTCATCGCGCGCAGCGCGGCCGACGCCGCGGCGCTGCTGGAAGCGATAGCCGGCCCCGATGCGAAGGATCCGACCGCGCTGCAAGCGCCCGTGCCGCGCTACACCCTGGAGGCCGCCGTTCCGGTCGCCGGCCTGCGGATCGGCGTGGATGTGAACTGGAACCACGGCAACGTCGATGCGCGGACTCAGCGCATGATGGAAACGGCAATGCGGGTCTTCGAACAGCTGGGCGCGGCCCTGGTGCCGCTGCAGTTCCCCATCGAGGACGCGGCGCAGGCCGTGCGCGACTGGGCCCCGCTCTGCGCGGTCGAAGCAGCGGTTGCGCACGCCGGCACCTATCCATCCCGCAAGGCGGAGTACGGACCGGTGCTGGCCGGCGTGATCGAAGCGGGAAGCGCGCTCTCCGGCCTCGAATACCAGCGCATCCTGTTGCGCCGCATGGCCACGCGAGGCAAGGTCGATGCCTTGCTCGGCCGGGTCGATGCGCTGCTGACGCCGGTGCAGCCCATGGCGCCGCTCACGCTCGAAGCCATCAGCGTCCTGGGACTGCAGCCCGGACTGGTCGAAGCGCTGCAACGCTACACCTGCGTGTTCGACATGACGGGTCATCCCTGCCTGACGCTGCCCGCCGGGCAGTGCGAAGCCGGCATGCCCATGGGCATGCAACTGGTGGCGGCCCATCTGGACGAATCCGTGCTGTTCCGGCTGGGCGCCGCGTTCCAGGCGGCGACAAGCTGGCATCTGCGCCGGCCGGCGCTGTGAGGCCGACGATGAACCTGCATGCGCAACACGGCGCCAGCGCGATCTTCCATGGCTGGCGGGTGGTGGCCGCGGCCTTCGCCATCACCTTGCTGGGCTTTGGCAGCGCCTATTCCTTCAGCGCCTTCGTCGACGCCTTGCAACGCGACTTCTCGGCCACGCGCGGCGCAGTGTCGCTGGTGTTCTCGCTGGCGGGATTCCTCTACTTCGGTTTTGGCGTCGTCAGCGGTCCGCTGGCGGACCGCTACGGCTCGCGCCGCATGGCCTGGATAGGCATGCTGCTGGTGGCGCTGGGCCTGGCGCTTGCCAGCGCCGCGCAGAGCATGATGCAGATCTACCTGGCCTACGGCTTGGGCGTCGGGCTGGGGGTGGGCTGCGCCTACGTGCCGGTGGTAGGCGCGGTGCAGCGCTGGTTCCTGCGCCGGCGCGCGCTGGCCTCGGGGCTGGCGGTCAGCGGCATCGGCGTGGGCACGCTGCTGGTGCCGCCGCTCGCCTCTGCCTTGATCGACCTGTGGGGCTGGCGCGCCGCCTATCTGGCGCTGGCCGCCGCCGTGGCGGTGCTGGGCTGCGCCGCGGCGCGCTGGGTTGAAAATTCGCCGCAAGACCGGGGACTGCAGCCCGATGGCGACGCCGCGCCCCCCGTCCGCGCGGCGCCTGCATCCGCGCCTGCCGGCGTGCCGGTGCTCGCCGCCATCCGCAGCAGGGTCTTCCTGCTGCTGTACCTGGCGGCCATGGCCGGCGCCTTCGGCGTCTTCGTGCCCTTCGTGCATCTCATCCCCTATGCCCTGGATCACGGCATCGCGCCGGGACGGGCCGTGCTGCTGCTGGGCATGGTCGGCGTGGGCAGCACGGCGGGCCGGTTCCTGCTGGGTTCGCTGGCCGACCGGCTGGGCCGGCGCGCCTCGCTCGCCACGATGTATGGCGGCATGGCGGCGTCGCTGGCGCTATGGGGTGCTTGCGGCCAGTTCTGGACGCTGGCGCTGTTCGCGCTGGTGTTCGGCGCGTTCTACGGCGGCTGGGTGGCCTTGATGCTGGCGGTGGTCATGGATTACTTCGGCGGCCGCCACGTCAGCGGCATCATCGGCGCGCTCTACACCAGCGTGGCGTTCGGCACGCTGATCGGCCCGGTGGCGGCGGGCCATGCGTACGACCTCAGCGGCTCCTATCTGCTGCCCATCGTCGCCAGCGCGGCAGGCAATGCGCTGGCGGCGGCGATTACGGCATTGCTGCCGCGGCAACGCGCGACGCAGGCCATGCCGCGCCGGGTTCTACTATAGAGGTCCGTCCCAGCACTCCCTGCAAGCCCATGTTCGACACCTACCTTTCCCGCTGGCAACTGACCCCCGACGGCGCTCCCATCATCACGCGCGCCGCCCAATTGCTGCCCGTGCGCCATCGCGGCCAAGCCGCCATGCTCAAGGTCTCGCACGAGGAAGACGAGAAGCAAGGCGGCGTGCTGATGCGCTGGTGGGACGGCCAGGGCGCCGCGCGCGTGCTGGCGCACGACGACGCAGCCATCCTGCTGGAGCGGGCCACCGGCACGCGCTCGCTGGCCGACTACGCCCGCAATGGGCGCGACGACGAGGCCACCCGCATCATCTGCGGCGTGCTGCAGGATCTGCACGCGCCGCGCGCCCGGCCGCTGCCCGCGCTGCGTCCGCTGGAAGAATGGTTCGAGGAACTGTGGCCCATGGCGCAGGCGCAAGGCGGCATCCTGGCGCACAGCGCGCGCCACGCCCGCGCCCTGCTCGACAGTCCGCGCGACCCGACAGTGCTGCACGGCGACGTGCACCACGACAACATCCTGGACTTCGGCGAGCGCGGCTGGCTGGTCATCGACCCCAAGCGCCTGCACGGCGAGCGCGCCTTCGACTACGCCAACATCTTCTGCAACCCGGACCTGGCGGATCCGATCCCGCCCGTCGCCATCGTGCCAGGACGCTTCGAGCGGCGGCTGGAACTTGTCGTGGCGCAATCCGGCCTGGAGCGCCGCCGGCTGCTGCAATGGATCCTGGCCTGGTGCGGCCTGTCCGCCGCGTGGTTCATGGGTGGAGGCGAGGACGCCGCGATCGACCTGGATATCGCCCGCCAGGCGCAGGCGCTGCTGGATCGCTGAATCCCGGCCGTTGCAAACAAGGTATCCGGTTTGATGCGGTAAGGTGTAGCCCCACACCCCTTATCTCTTCATTCCCGGAGTACCGAATGACCGGATTGTTCATCGTGGTGGCGGCGCTGGCGTTCCTGATGCTGGCGGCGTATCGAGGCTATAGCGTGATCCTGTGCGCGCCCATTGCGGCCATGGGCGCGGTGCTGCTGACCGACCCGTCGGCGCTGGCGCCCGTGTTCTCGGGCATCTTCATGGAGCGCATGGCGGGCTTCGCCAAGCTCTACTTCCCCGTGTTCTTGCTGGGCGCCGTGTTCGGCAAGCTGATCGAGCTGTCGGGCTTCTCGCGCGCCATCGTGCAGGCGGTGCTGCGCCTGATCGGCGCCGAACGCGCCATCATGGCCATCGTGCTGGTCTGCGCGGTGCTGACCTACGGCGGCGTGTCGCTGTTCGTGGTGGTGTTCGCGGTCTATCCGTTCGCGGCCGAGATGTTCCGCCAGGGCGGCATCCCGAAGCGGCTGATGCCGGGCGCGATCGCCCTGGGCGCGTTCACCTTCACCATGACCGCCCTGCCCGGCACGCCGCAGATCCAGAACATCATCCCCACCACCTTCTTCGAAACGACCACCTGGGCCGCGCCCTGGCTGGGCCTGATCGGCGCCTGCTTCACGCTGACCGCTGGCATCGCCTATCTGGAGTGGCGGCGCAAGCGCGCGGCGGCCGCCGGCGAGACCTACGGCACCGACCTGCGCAACGAACCGGTCACGCCGCCCAATGAACGCGAACACCATCCGCTGGTCGCCCTGCTGCCGCTGGTGGTGGTGGGCGTCGTCAACTACCTGCTGACGCGCTGGATACCGGGCTGGTATCCGGCCGGCTCCGAAGTCGCGCTGCCCGGCCTGCCCAAGCCCATGCCCGTCAATGCCGAAGACCAGGTGGCGCTGTGGGCGGTGATGGGCGCGCTGATCGCAGGCATCGTCACCATCCTGCTGTTCTCGTTCCGCGGCATCAAGGCGCACTTCGCCGAAGGCAGCAAGAACGCAGTGTCGGGCGCGTTGCTGGCGTCGATGAACACGGCGGCGGAATACGGCTTTGGCGGCGTCATTGCCGCCCTGCCCGGCTTCCTGCTGGTGGCCGACGCGCTCAAGGCCATCCCCGACCCGCTGGTGGGCGAGGCAGTGGCCGTGACCTCGCTGGCCGGCATCACAGGTTCGGCCTCGGGCGGCATGAGCATCGCGCTGGCGGCCATGGCGCAGACCTTCATCGACAGCGCCCACGCGGCGGGCATCCCCATGGAGGTGCTGCACCGCATCGCCGCCATGGCCAGCGGCGGCATGGACACGCTGCCGCACAACGGCGCGGTCATCACGCTGCTGGCGGTCACGGGCCTGACGCACCGCCAGTCCTACGGCGACATCTTCGCCATCACGTTGATATCGACCGCTTCGGTCTTCCTGGCGATCGCGGTGTACTACCTGACCGGCATCGTCTGAGCCAGGCCGGCGGCGATGACCTCTGCCAGCCATTGCGTGAAGACGCGCACCCGCGCCGACACCTGGCGGTTCTGCGGATACAGCACCGACACGGGCATGGGCGCGGGCGGCGCGCCGGGCAGCACGATCCTCAGCTCGCCCGCCGCCAGCTCGCGCTCGACGCGGTAACGCGGCACCTGCACCAATCCCAGTCCGGCCAGCGCGGCGCTGGTGTAGAGCTCCGCGCCGGTCACGCTGACCACGGCCCTGGGGCGCACCTGCACGTTCTTGCCATCGACCGTGAAATCCAGCGGCAGGCTGCGCCCCGTGGCGCTGGACAGGTAGTCCACCGCCCGGTGGCCTTCCAGGTCTTCCAGCCGCCGCGGCTCGCCGTAGCGCGCCAGATAGGCGGGGCTGGCCACCGTGACTTGCGGCATCAGCGCGATCTGGCGTCCCACCAGCGAAGAATCCTGCAGCGTGCCGGTACGCAGCACGCAATCCACGCCTTCGCGCACCAGGTCCACCAGCCGGTCGTCCTCGCCCAGCTGCAGCACGATGTCCGGATAGCGTTCCAGGAAGGCCGGCAGTCCGGGCATGACGAAGAACCTGGCCAGCGTGCCCTGCGCGTTGACGCGCAGCAGGCCCTTGGGCGAGGTGTCCAGGAATGCGCCGTCGGCCTCTTCCAGATCCGCCAGGAGCCGCACGCAGCGCTGGTAGTGGGCCTCGCCGTCATGGGTCAGCCGCACCTGGCGCGTGGTGCGTTCAAGCAGCCGCGCCCCCAGGCGCGCTTCCATCCGCTTGACCAGGTTGGTGACCGTGGGGCGCGGAATCTGCAGGTCCTCGGCGGCCTTGGAAAAGCTGCGCCTTTCGGCGATGCGCACGAACACCAGCATTTCCTGGAACCGGTCCATCGTCACTCACCTATTATTAATGCAGATGAAATTATGTTAGCGAATATAGAGTAATTATCTTTCTTCTGGAATAGTTCAAGATACGCCTCACCCCCCAATCCAACCGGAGATACGACATGAACACCCAGGCCACGCAACGCATCGCGCTCGTCACCGGCGGATCGCGCGGCATAGGCGCCGCCATCGTCCGCCGCCTGGCGCGCGACGGCCACGCCGTCGCCATCAACTACGCCTCCAGCGCCGCCGAGGCCGAAACCCTGGCCGATGACATCCGCGCGGCGGGCGGCCGCGCCCTGGCCGTGCGCGCCGACGTGTCGCGGTCGGACCAGGTACGCGCCATGTTCGACCAGGTGGAAGCGGAGCTGGGGCGCATCGACGTGCTGGTCAACAGCGCCGGCATCCTGAAGATGGTGCCGCTGGCCGAAACCAGCGACGAGCTCTACGACCAGACCTTCGGCATCAACACCCGCGGCACCTTCAACACGCTGCGCGAAGCCGCCACGCGCCTGGCCGACGGCGGCAGCATCGTCAACGTGTCCAGCACCACCATCGCGCTCAACCTGCCGAACTACTCCGTCTACATCGCCAGCAAGGCGGCGGTGGAAAGCCTCACCCAGGTGTTCGCCAAGGAATTGCGCGGCCGCCGCATCACCGTCAACGCGGTGGCGCCCGGCCCCGTCGCCACCGACCTCTTCCTCAACGGCAAGAGCCCCGAGCTGATCGAGCACTATGCCAAGATGCCGCCGCTGGAGCGCCTGGGCCAGCCCGATGACATCGCCAACGTGGTGTCGTTCCTGGCGGGCCCCGAGGCGGGCTGGGTCAACGGCCAGATCCTGCGCGCCAACGGCGGCGTCGCCTGACCTGGCGCATTCCAGAACCGCAAAACGCAAGCCCGCGCGCGGCCGCCCGGCCGCGCCATCCCTCATCCCTACGCATGAGCGCGCCGACTTCGGCGCACGCGCGGCGCATCGCCCCGATAGCCGCGAAATTGCGTGTACCCCTCATCCGTTTTACCCATGCCCCCATCGCCTGATGGGTTGAGCGGCCGCGTCCGCTCATCGCGTTTCTCCGTTGATCACTCGGGCCTTTGACTTACGGACAAGTCTGGCCAGCTGGACGAGTTTTGCATGAGACGAGAGCCGGAAGGTCTGTATTAGGCTGATCCCGTAGTACTCCGACTCACCTTGATCAATTGGACGAAAGTAAATGAATCAACTCATTCATCCGGATTGCCACCCCTTCACCGCCGCCGGCAACCTGAAGCAGCTCTCGGCGTTCTACGAGGAGGGACGTCGGGTCATGTGGATGATGCTGCGCGCTCAACCGCGTCCGTGCTTCAACCATGAACTGATCGACGAGATCATGACCCTGGCGCGCGCCGCCAAGGACTCTGGCCTGCCGATCGACTTCTGGGTCACCGGCTCGCTCGTTCCTCAGATCTATAACGTGGGCGGCGATCTGAATTTCTTCGCGGAAGCCATACGCACCGGCAAGCGCGAAGCGCTGCGGGCGTACGCCCGGGCTTGCGTGGATTGCGTGCATGCCGCCACCCGCGGCTTCGACACTGGCGCGATCTCGCTGGCGATGATCGAAGGCACCGCCCTGGGCGGCGGCTTCGAGGCCGCGTTGGCGCACCACTTCGTGCTGGCGCAGAACACCGCCCGCATGGGCTTTCCTGAAATGGCGTTCAACCTCTTCCCTGGCATGGGCGGCTACTCGCTGGTGGCGCGGCGCTCGGGCATGAAGCTGGCCGAAGAACTGATAGGCACGGGCGAATCCCACACCGCCGAATGGTTCCATGGCCGCGGCCTGGTCGACGTGCTGTTCGAGCCGGGCGACGCCTACAAGGCCACGCGCACCTTCATCGACGTGATGCGGCCCAAGCTCAACGGCATGCGCGCCATGCTGCGCGCGCGCCAGCGCGTGCTGAGCCTGTCGCGCTCGGAGCTGATGGACATTACCGAAGATTGGGTCGAAGCCGCGTTCTCGATCGACCCGAAGGACCGCGCCTACATGGAGCGCCTGGTGATGGCGCAGAACCGCCGCAGTTCTTCCAGCGCGGAGTCCGCGCTGGAAGCCACCATGCATTGATGCGGTAACGCGCTGCCGGCTGCGTCAGGCAATGAGATGCAGCCGGCGGCGCTGAGCCAGCCAGGCGGTGAACTCCGCCGCCGGCATGGGCTTGGCGTACAGGTAGCCCTGTTTGGCGTCCACGCCCAGGGTGTCGACGAACACGGCTTCTTCGGTCGTTTCCACGCCCTCGGCGATCACCTTGAGCTCCAGCGTGCGCGCCACCGCGACGATGGCGCGCGCCAGCGCCTGCGACACCGGGTTCTCGTTGACGCCGCGCACGAAGCTGGCGTCCAGCTTGATCGCGTCCAACGGAATGCGGGCCAGCTGCGACAGCGAGGAGTAGCCGGTGCCGAAGTCGTCCAGATGGACCCGCGCGCCAAGTTGGCGG
The DNA here is from genome assembly GCF_048541815.1 of Achromobacter sp. PD1. Lineage (NCBI taxonomy): Bacteria > Pseudomonadati > Pseudomonadota > Betaproteobacteria > Burkholderiales > Alcaligenaceae > Achromobacter > Achromobacter sp. PD1. Next base: position 1,764,669 of record NZ_CP183349.1, on the reverse strand, counting down.
AACTGCTTGATCAGCTCGATGGCGGCGCCTTCGTCGTCGATCAGGCAGCTTTCGGTCAGTTCGATGTCCAGCAGGCAGGGATCCAGGCTGGCGTCGCCGATGGCGCGCATGAAGTCGCTGACCACGCCCTTGTCATTCAACTGCCGCGCCGACATATTGATGGCGATGCGGATGTTCAGGCCGTCGCGCTTCCAGGCCGCGGCCTGCCTGGCCGCTTCACGCATGACCCATACGCCCAGCGGCGAGATCAGGCCCGACTCCTCGGCGTACGGAATGAAGACGGCGGGGCCGACCATGCCGCGTTCCGGCGAACGCCAGCGCACCAGAGCTTCGACCCCGTCGACCTCGCCATTGCGGCCGGCCAGCTTGGGCTGGTAGTACAGCATCAGATGGTCTTCGGCCAGCGCCTTGCGCAGATTGGTGTCCAGCCAGACGTAGTCCGCGTTGCGGCGGTCCATCTCGGGCTGGAACACGCGGTAGGTATGGCGGCCCGCTTCCTTGGCCACATACATGGCGATGTCGGCGCTGCGCACCACGCTGTCCAGGTCGGCGCCGTGCTCCGGATACATGGCGATGCCGATGGAGCAACTGGTGTAGACCTCGATCAACCCCTGGCGGAAAGGCTCGCGCAGCCGTTCGATGATGCGCTGGGCGGTCGCCTCCAGCTCCCAGGTCTGCGCGGCCTCGTGCAGCACGATGAATTCGTCCCCGCCCAGCCGCGCCAGGGTCTGGCCTTCGGCGAGGCAGGACGAGATCGCGACCGCCACCGACTTCAACAGACGGTCGCCGAAGCCGTGGCCGTAGTGATCGTTGATGCGCTTGAAATTGTCCAGGTCCAGGAACAGCACGCCGCCCCGCCCGTCCTCGCCCGCCGCCAGCGCCGCCTTCAGCCGCGTCGTGATCGCGTGGCGGTTGGGCAGGTTGGTCAGCATGTCGGTATTGGCCAGCACCCGCAAGCGCTCCTGCGCCTGGCGTTCCTCGGTGATGTCGGTGCCCGAGCAGATCAGGTAGACGCGCTTTTCGCCGCTGCCGCTGGTGACGAACTTGTTGCGGAACAGGAAGAGGCGCGGCCCCTTGACCGTATTGATGAGGCGCTCGGCCTCGTAGGATTGCCCGCGCTTGTAGAACTCGGCGATATTGCGGCGCGAGGCGATCGCCTCTTCGCGCGTCATGAACATCTCGAACACGCTGCGGCCGATGATGTCCTGCTCGCGCTTGCCGGTGTATTCCTCGCTGAGCTTGTTGAAGCGCTGCACCCGGCCGTTCTGGTCGACGATGACGATGACCGAGTTGGCCTCGGACACCACGGTCTCGGCAAAGGACAGGCCTTCGACCAGATCCTTGGCCACGGATTCAGTGTCGGAATGGGCGGACGCGGTGCCGGCCCATTCGTTGGGATTGATCTTGCGGCCCACCAGGTGGAGCCTGAGCATGTCGCCGTACAGCGAGATGTCGATGCGCACGCTGGACGTGATGCCCGTCAGGCTGCGTATCGTCTCGGCTTGTTCCGGGCGCAATGCCATCGCGATATTGGCTGCGCCCTTGACTGCTGCAAGTTCGAACGCGTCGCTATCGGCGGACAGACGCCAATACGGACTATGCGTTCCGAAATGCGTGTACAGAATCGACTTTTCGTCCTGGTCGTCTGTCATTGTTATCCCCCTTCTGCCGTCCTGGGAAGGCCCGCAAACTACATTACGGCCTAGTCTATTCGGGGTCAACCACTGTATACAATCTCGCGAGAGCTTTATTGCGGTTTATTGCGTCCCTTTTGGCGGTTCATAGCGCAAAACTTTGCATGCACCCTTTTTTCAGTGCGTATTCCTCAGTTTGCGCGCAAGCCTTGTTGCGTCTTTCGCGAGCGCGCGCACAAACAAAATCGCCGGAGGTTCCCGGCGGAACTTCCGGCGTGTGACGTATAGCCACAACTTTAGGGGTATTAATCCCCCTTCACGCCCGCTTCGTCGATGACCTTGGTCCAACGCGCCAGTTCGGCCGACACGCGGGCGCCGGCGTCGGCCGGCGTGGTCCAGGTGGCGATGGCGCCCTGGTTCAGCAGCGAGGCCTGGACCTCCGGCTTGGCCAGGATCTTCTTCAGCTCGCCATTCAAACGCTCGATCACCGGCGCCGGGGTATTGGCCGGCGCCACGATCCCGAACATCGAACTGACCTCGAAATCCTTCAGGCCGGCTTCGGCCGCGGTCGGCACGTCCGGCAGCGCGTCCACCCGTTGCGCCGACGTCACCGCCAGCGCGCGCAGCTTGCCGGCCTTGATGCTGCCCTGCGCCGCGGGCACGGTTTCGATCATGCTGAGCACCTGCCCGCCCATCAGGTCGGTCATGGCCGGGCCGCTGCCCTTGTAGGGCACGTGCAGCACTTCCACGCCAGCGGTGCGCTTGAACATTTCGGCGGCCAGATGCTGCGGCGAACCGTTGCCGGCAGAACCCATGGTGATGTAGCCGGGCTTGGACTTGGCCAGCGCGATGAACTCGGCGAGCGTTTTCGCCTGCACCGACGGATTCACCACGAACACCAGCGGCACCGTGCCCACGATGGACACCGGCGCGAAGCTCTTCTCCACGTCATAGGTGACGCGGCCGCGGTACAGGGCGGCGTTGATGGAATGGCTGGTCAGCGCGCCCATCAGCAGCGTGTAGCCGTCGGGCTGCGCCTTGGCGACCTGGTCGGCGCCGATGTTGCCGGCGGCGCCCGCCCGGTTCTCCACGATCACCGACTGGCCCAGCGCGCCGGTCAGCTCCTGCGCCAGCACGCGGCCGATGACGTCGGTCGCGCCTCCGGGCGGGTACGGCACGATCATGCGGATGGGCTTGTCGGGGTAGGCGTCGGCGGCCAGGGCGGGAGCGGACATGCCGGCGCACAAGGCCAGCAGGGAAAACAACACGGCGCGGCGCGGCCGCAGACGCAGGTCTGACATGTAGGTCTCCTGCCGGGATGGGTATAGGAATGAAACGGACGCCCGGCTCGTCAACCGGGCCAGTGTAGGTTCGGCAACTTGATTGAAGAATCAGAATTTTTCTATCGACTGATCTATTTATAAGATCAATTGAACGGCACTGATAAATCGCTTGCGGGCGTTTTCAAAGGCTGGCTATGATGCCGCCATCAGATTATCAATAATATTATCGAGATCAAAAATGAAGGACGAGACCAAGAACGACGCAGCTGCGCCGGGCCCTTTCAGCAGTGACGGCGCCACGGCGCGCGGCGTGGCCCGCGGGCTCACCAACTACGGCGACACCGGCTTTTCGCTGTTCCTGCGCAAGGCCTTCATCAAGGGAGCGGGCTTGACCGACGACGCCTTGTCGCGCCCCATCATCGGCATCGTCAACACGGGCAGCAGCTACAACCCCTGCCACGGCAACGCCCCGCAACTGATCGAGGCGGTCAAGCGCGGCGTCATGCTGGCCGGCGGCCTGCCCATGGACTTCCCCACCATTTCGGTGCACGAGAGCTTCTCCCAGCCCACCAGCATGTACCTGCGCAACCTCATGTCCATGGACACCGAGGAAATGATCCGGGCCCAGCCCATGGACGCCGTGGTATTGATCGGCGGCTGCGACAAGACCGTACCGGCCCAACTGATGGGCGCGGCGTCCGCCGGCGTGCCCGCCATCCAGCTGGTCACGGGATCCATGCTGACCGGCTCGCACCGCGGCGAGCGCGTGGGCGCCTGCACCGACTGCCGCCGCTACTGGGGCCGCTACCGCGCCGAAGAAATCGACGCGGCCGAGATCTCGGACGTGAACAACCAGCTGGTCGCCAGCGTGGGCACCTGTTCCGTGATGGGTACGGCCAGCACCATGGCCTGCATCACCGAAGCCCTGGGCATGATGGTGGCCGGCGGCGCGTCGGCCCCGGCCGTCACCGCCGACCGCGTGCGCGTCGCCGAGAAGACCGGCGCCACCGCCGTGGCCATGGCCGCCTCGCGCCTGACGCCCGAGCGCATCCTCACCGGCAAGTCCATCGAGAACGCCCTGCGCGTGCTGCTGGCCATCGGCGGCTCCACCAACGGCATCGTGCACCTGACGGCCATCGCCGGCCGCCTGGGCATCGACATCGACCTGGCCGGACTGGACCGCATCAGCCGCGAAACGCCCGTGCTGGTCGACCTCAAGCCCTCCGGCCAGCACTACATGGAAGACTTCCACCACGCCGGCGGCATGCCGGCGCTGCTGCGCGAGCTGCGTCCCTACCTGCACCTGGACGCGCTGACCGTGTCGGGCCGCACGCTGGGCGAGGAACTCGACGACGCCCCGCCCGCTTTCCCGCAGGACGTGATCCGCACGGCGGCCTCGCCCATATACCCCGTGGGCGGCCTGGCCGTGCTGCGCGGCAACCTGGCCCCCGGCGGCGCCATCATCAAGCAATCCGCCGCCAACCCCAAGCTGATGGAGCACGAAGGCCGCGCCGTGGTGTTCGAGGACGCCGAGGACATGGCGCGGCGCATCGACGACGAGGCGCTGGACGTCACCGCCGAAGACATCCTGGTGCTCAAGCGCATCGGCCCGACCGGCGCGCCGGGCATGCCCGAAGCCGGCTACATGCCCATCCCCAGGAAGCTGGCGCGCGCCGGCGTCAAGGACATGGTGCGCATCTCCGACGGCCGCATGAGCGGCACCGCCGCCGGCACCATCGTGCTGCACGTCACGCCCGAAGCCGCCATCGGCGGCCCGCTGGCCTACGTGCAGAACGGCGACCGCATCCGCCTGTCGGTGGCCAACCGCGAGATAGCGCTGCTGGTGGACGACGCCGAACTGGCGCGCCGCGCCGCGGCCCAGCCCATCGTCCGCCCCGTCGCAGAACGCGGCTACCGCAAGCTGTTCCTGCAGACCGTGACCCAGGCCGACCAGGGCGTGGACTTCGACTTCCTGCGCGCCGGCGTCACGCGCGACACCGTGCCCAAGAAGTAGGCGGCAAGCCCATGGACGCCCTCGCCCCCGACTCCGCGCCGGTACTGGCCCCGGACGCCGCGCAGGCCGCGGTCGCCATCCTGGAAGAAGACATCGTCTTCGGCCGGCTGCACCCGCGCCAGCGCCTGACCGAAGACGAACTCATGGCGCGCTTCTCGCTCAAGCGCCACATGGTGCGCCAGGTGCTGGCCGACCTGGAGGCGCTCGGCGTGGTGGAGAAAAAGCGCAACATCGGCGCGGTCGTGCGCGCGTACGCAGTGCGCGAAGTCATGGAGCTGTACGCGCTGCGCCAGGTGCTGGAAGTGCATGCCGCCAGCCAGATCCCGCTGCCCATGCCGCAGGCGCGGCTGGCGGCGCTGGTGGCCGTGCAGCGTGAACACGATGCCGCGGTCGCCGATGGCGACGCGCGTCGCGTGTTCCGCAGCAACCAGCGCTTTCATCGCGAGTTCTTCAGCCTGCTGGACAACGCGGTGCTGGGCCAGGCCATCGAGGAATACGCCCGCCGCACCCACCCCATCCGCTTCGGCTCGCTGGCCGCCGCCGGCTACCGCGAACGCGCCCGCCAGGAACACTGGGCCATGATCCACGCGCTGCGGGATGGCGACCGGGAGGGGTTGATGGCGCTGTGCCGGGAGCATCTGCTGCCGTCGCGGGACGCTTATCTGGCGGCGGAACAGGCGCGGCTGGGGCCATAAGGCCGTGCCCGGCGCCAGTCGCCAGGAGGCCACGCCGCGCCTAAAATGGTGTTTCCCAGCCGCCGGACGCGGCTGCGTTCAATCTGAAGACCGCTCCGCGCGGCCGCTTTGGAGTCGAACATCATGAACACCACCCCTGGCGATCGTGTTTTCTCCGGATCCATTCCGCAGTTCTACCAGCGGTACATGGTTCCTCTCGTCTTCCAACCCTATGCGGCGGACATCGCCGCGCGAACCGCAGCGCTGCGCCCTTCCGCCGTGCTGGAGGTCGCCGCAGGCACCGGCGCGGTGACGCGCCAGCTCGCGGACCAATTGCCCGCTGGCGCGGCCATCGTCGCGACCGACCTGAATCCGGCCATGCTGGAACAGGCCCAGGCCCTGGGCACAAGCCGCGCAGTCACCTGGCGCCAGGCCGACGCCCTGAAGCTGCCGTTTGAGGACCAGGCCTTCGATGCCGTGGTCTGCCAGTTCGGCTACATGTTCCTGCCGGACAAGGCCGCAGCCTACGCCGAAGCGCGCCGGGTCTTGCGGCCCGGCGGCGCCTTCCTGTTCAACGTCTGGGACCGCATCGAGGACAACGCGTTTGCCGATACGGTGGAGCAGGCGCTGGCTCGGCTGTTCCCCGGCGACCCGCCCCGGTTCATGAGCCGGATTCCCCATGGCTATTACGACGCAGCCGTCATCAGAGCCGACTTGGCCCGCGCCGGATTCACCGACCGGCAGACGCTGGAAACCGTTGCCTTCGAAAGCCGTGCGGACACGCCCCAAACGGCTGCCATGGCCTATTGCCAGGGTACGCCGTTGCGCAACGAGATCGAGGCCCGCGGCGCGGACATGCTGGATCAGGCCGTCAATGCGGCGGCCGACGCGCTGCGCGCGCGCTACGGCGCGGGTCCCATCACAGGAAGAATCCAGGCGCATGTCATCACGGCGCCGCGCGGCGCGTAGTGGCGGGTCCGGCGCCGCGTCGAGCCTGCGCCGGTTCCAGACCGTCATTTGTCCCCGCCGCGCCGCCCGGGTTAAGCTTGCAACCCTCTCCCCTTCCACCGGAGCACTCAGAGTGAACAAGTAAATGCCGGGATGCCCACGCGCATCTTGACTCCCCGCGCTGCCTGGCGCGCGAGCCGCATTGCTTGTTCCATTCTGATGTCTTGCAGGACCCGGCGCCCATCGGCGCGCCGCGGACTGCCCCCGCAAGGCTCAGGCTCGCGGATTCCGCGCATCGGCAGTTTTCCCCTTCACACAAGGAAAATGCAATGCCTGCGACTGACACCACCATCGATATCTATCAACACAACCGCGCCGCCTGGGACCGCCAGGCCGCGCAGCAATGCGCCTGGTCGCAACCGGTCGGCCCCGAAACGATCGAGGCCGCGCGCCGCGGCGACTGGCGGGTGCACATCACGCCGCGCGCCCTGCCCGCGGATTGGCTGCCGGCGATGACTCCGGCTCCGCGCATCCTGTGCCTGGCCTCCGCCGGCGGCCAACAGGCGCCCGTGCTGGCCGCGGCCGGCGCGGACGTGACCGTGTTCGACGCTTCGCCGCTGCAGCTGGCCCAGGACGAGATGGTCGCGCGCCGCGACGGCCTGGCGCTCGTAACCGCGCAGGGAGACATGCGGGATCTTTCGGCGTTCGCCGACGCGTCCTTCGACTGCATCGTGCATCCGATCTCCAACCTGTACGTGCCTGACGTGCGGCCCGTATGGCGGGAGTGCTTCAGGGTGTTGAAGCATGGCGGCAGGCTGCTCAGCAGCTTCTACAACCCGGTCGTGTTCGTCGGAGACCGCGCGCCGGAACTGGCCGAACAGGGTCTGATCCGGCCGCGCTTCCGGCTGCCCTACTCCGACCTGCGCGACCTGAGCGCATCGGAACTGGCGGAAAAGCAGGGCCGGGGCGACGCGCTGGTGTTCGGGCACAGTCTGGGCGAACAGATCGGCGGCCAGCTGGAAGCCGGATTCCTGTTGAAGGGATTCTATGAGGATGAGCAGCCTCAGCCGCGCTTCCTGATCGACCGTTTCCTGCCGACGTTCCTGGCCACACACGCGGTCAAGCCCTGAAAATCAAGGGGCGCCCCCTGGGCGCCCCTGCCGCATCACTTGAACGGATTGGCATCCGCGCCGTAGGCGCTGCCCCCGTAGCCGCTGCCCCCGACCTCCAGCGAAACCGAACTGGGATCGACGACGGCGGCCGTGCCCTTGTAGTGCATCACCATGCCCGGGAACGCCATCACCGCGGCCACCATCAACAGCTGGATCACGATGAACGGCACCGAACCCCAATAGATCTGTCCCGTGGTGACCGGCTCGATCATCTTGCCCGTGACCCGGTCCTTGTAGCGGTCGCGCGGCGCCACGGATCGCAGGTAGAACAGCGCGAAGCCGAACGGCGGGTGCATGAACGAGGTCTGCATGTTGACGGCCAGGATCACGCCGAACCAGATCAGGTCGATGCCCAGCTTGTCGGCCACCGGCCCCAGCAGCGGCACGATGATGAACGCCAGTTCGAAGAAGTCCAGGAAGAAGGCCAGCACGAAGGTCAGGATGCTGACCACGATCAGGAAGCCCCACTGTCCGCCCGGCAGGCCGGTCAGCAGATGCTCGACCCACAGGTCGCCGTTGACGGCGCGGAAGGTCAGGCCGAACACGGTGGAACCCACCAGGATGAACACCACGAAGCAGGACAGCTTGGTGGTCGTGTCCATGGCCTGCTTGAGCAGGTCCAGCGACAGGCGGCGGCGCGCCACCGCCATCAGGATGGCGCCCACCGCGCCCATGGCGCCGCCTTCCGTGGGCGTGGCCACGCCGATGAAGATGGTGCCCAGCACCAGGAAGATCAGCGCCAGCGGCGGGATCATCACGAAGGTTACGCGTTCGGCCAGGGCCGACAGCAGGCCCAGGCCCAGCGCCTTGTTCACCAGCGCGATGACGAAGGCCGTCGCGCCCCAGAACAGCAGCGCCACCACGATGCGCTCGTCCATCGGCGCGGTGTTGTTCTCGACCCAGAGTCCCAGGAAGTAGGCCGACACGGCGGAAATCGTCATCAGCACCAGCAGCGAACGTCCGCCGCGGCCGCCGTTCGGCTCCTGGAAGCGGCGCGCCTCTTCCGGCAGCGCGGGCGCCGAATCCGGCTTCAGCAGGCTCATGATGACGACGTAGACGATGTACAGGCCCGCCAGGATGAAGCCCGGCACCATGGCGGCGCGGTAGATGTCGCCGATGGAACGTCCAAGCTGGTCCGCCAGGATGATAAGCACCAGCGAAGGCGGAATGATCTGCGACAACGTGCCGGACGCCGCGATCACGCCGCTGGCCAGTTTGCGGTCGTAGCCGTTGCGCAACATGATGGGCAGCGAGATCAAGCCCATGGAAATGACCGAGGCCGACACCACGCCCGTGGTCGCCGCCAACATCGCGCCCACGAAGACCACCGCGATGGCCAGGCCGCCACGGATCGAGCCGAACAGCTGGCCTATGGTCTCCAACAGGTCCTCGGCCATGCCGGATCGTTCCAGCACCAGGCCCATCAGCGTGAAGAACGGCACCGCCAACAGCGTGTCGTTGGAAATGATGCCGAACACGCGCTGCGGCAGCGCCTGGAACAGCGAGGAGTTGAGCAGACCCAGCTCCATGCCGACCAGGCCGAACAGAATGCCGTTGGCCGCCAGCGCGAACGCCACCGGAAAGCCCAACAGAAGAAAGATAATCAGCGTCGCGAACATGATCGGCGCCAGATTGGCAATGAGAAACTCCATGATCAGCGGCCCTTCTTATCCAGTTCGTTCTGCGCGGCCGCTTCGCGCGCCTGCGCTTCGCGGGCGATTTCCTCGGCCAGTTCTTCTTCCGCGCTCTTGGCGCCTTCGCGTTCGCGCGGATCGCGGCAGCGTCCCATCAGGAAGCCCACGCACTTGATCAGGTGCGACACGCCGGCCAGCACCAGCAGCGCGAAGCCCACCGGAATCAGCAGCTTGACCGGCCAGCGGATCAGTCCGCCGGAATTGGAGGAATGCTCGTTGCTGAGGTACGAATCCATGAACACCGGCCAGGACAGGTACATGATCAGCAGGCAGGCGGGCAGCAGGAAGAACAGCACGCCGAAGATCTCGATCCCGATCTGCGCGCGGCGCGATAGCCGCGACGCAACGATGTCCACCCTGACGTGGTCGTTCTTCAGCAGCGTGTAGCCTGCGGTCAGCAGGAACATGGCGCCGAACATGTACCACTGCAGCTCCAGCCAGGCGTTCGAGCTGTCATGGAATATCTTGCGCATGATGGCGTTGCCGGCGCTCACCAGCACAACCAGCAGCGTGACCCAGGACACGGCCCGGCCCATGCGCAGATTGATCGCGTCTATGCCACGCGACAAGGCGAGTAGTGCTTGCATCTGTTTTCCCCAGAATCGTTTCTAATCACGCACCTGCCCCACATTCAGCCCGTGGTGCCCCGGGCTTGAACCTGTCAGTCGTCTTCGCGGTGGTGGCGCAGCCAGGGCGTCACGCGCCTTTCCAGCCACCCCAGCAAGGCGAACAGCAGCATGCCCATCAGGGCCAGCACGAAGATCGCGGCGAACACCCGCACCGTGTCGAAGGTGCCCTGGGCGCTCATGATCACGTAGCCCAAACCGCGCTGCGAGGAGACGAACTCGCCGACGATGGCGCCCACCAGCGCCAGCGAAATCGAGACCTTCATGCCCGCCAGGACCGAAGGCAGCGCGCTCGGCAGCCGCACCTTGAAGAAGAAATCGCGGCGCGAACCTTTCAGCACGCGGCCCAGGTCCAGCACGTCCTGCGGCACCGAGCGCAGGCCGTGGACGGTGTCCACGATCATCGCGAACACGGCGATCAGGAAGGCAATGGCGATCTTGGGTTCGGCGCCCGTGCCCATCCAGATCACGAACAAGGGCGCGATGGCGACCTTGGGCACGCTGTTCAGGGCCACGATCAAGGGATAGATGAAGCGTTCGAACCAACGCGATCCCACCAGCATGACCGCGATCGCGACGCCGGCCACCACCGCCAGCGCAAAGCCGGCCAGCGTGGTCATCAGCGTGTAGGCGGCATGGCCGGCGTACCAGCTCCATTCCGCGGCCAGCTCCAGCGCCACCTGGCCAGGCAGCGGCAGCATGATGGCGCGCACATGGAAAATCCGCGCCGCGGCTTCCCACAGCAGCAGGAAGACCAACACCGACACCAGCCCGGCCATGCGCCGGCCCGCGCCTTTCAAGAGCGCGCTCATTGGACGGACTCCACGCCGGACGCGGCGCGCGCGCCCTCGTCTATCAGGCCCATGCTCTGGAACATGCCGCGGATGTGCCGCACGTATTCGCCGAATTGCGGCGTCTCGCGCAGCGCCAGCGGCCGGGGCCGCGGCAGGTCGATTTCTATGGTTTCGAGGATGCGGCCCGGGCGCGGCGAGAACACCATCACCACGTCGCCCAGGAACACGGCCTCGGCGATGCCGTGCGTCACGAACAGCACCGTGTTGCGGGTTTCCATCCAGATCCGCTGCAGCTCGACGTTCATCTGGTCGCGCGTCAGCGCATCCAGCGCGCCGAAGGGTTCGTCCATGAGCAGCAGCTTCGGATCGTCCACCAGCGCCCGGCAGATGGCGGCGCGCTGGCGCATGCCGCCGGACAACTCGCGCGGGTAGCTCTCGGCGAACTTCTCCAGCCCGGTCAGGGCCAGCAGCGCGCGCACCTTGTCGGCATAGGCGGCCACCGGCTTGTGCGCGAATTCCACCGGCAGCAGGATGTTGCGGCGCACGCTGCGCCATTCCAGCAGCGCGTCGCGCTGGAACACCATGCCCATGCCGTCCGGCGGCCCCTGCACCGGCACGCCCTCCACCCGCAGCTCGCCGCTGGAGACGGTCTCCAGCCCGGCCACGCAACGCAGGAACGTGCTCTTGCCGCAGCCGCTGGGTCCCAGGATGCTGACGAAGCGGCCGCGCGGCACGTCGACCGACACCGACGCCAGCGCTTCGACGCCTGCCGCGCCCGGGTAGCGCTTGCGCACGTCCTTGGCGGACACGGCCCATTGCGTCATGGCTGCACCAGGCTGTCGTAGCGTTCCGGATGCACCAGGTCGGGCGCATAGAACGTGGCGGGCTGCGCGCTGGCGCTGATCAACCCGACCGTCGACAAGGTCGTTACGGCCTGCGTCCAGTCCTGCGGCACGATGGCGCCCAGCCGCGCGCCCGCCGCCGGCTGGCCGAAGTACGGCTGCAAGGCGTCGATCTGCCCGCGCAGCACCTTCTTGTCCAGCCGCGCCTGCGGCCGCTGCGCCAGGATGGCGGCGACCGCCTCGTCCTGGTGTCCCGCGTAGATGTACTCCCAGGCCCGCGCGCTGACGCTGGCAAAGCGCGCGATGGCATCGCGCCGCTGTGCCAGCTTGGACTCATTGGCAAACAGGCCGAAGCTGGGCATGTTCAGGCCGTAATCGGCGAAGCGCACCGCGCTGGACGGGCGGTTCTGCGACACCACGGGCAGGAAGAACGGAATGGTGGAGAATGCCGCGTCGGCCCGTCCCACGGCATAGGTCGATGCCTTGCTGGCGGCATCCACGTTGATGAGTTCCAGATCGCTCTTCTTGAGCTTGCCCGCGGCCAGGAAGGCGTCGATGAACGGCGCTTCCAGCGAGCCCGCCGTATAGGCCACCTTCTTGCCCTTGAGCTGCGCCGGGCCGGTGATGCCGGCGTCGGCCGGGACCAGCAGCCCGATATCGCTCTGCCGGGCGAACACGGCCACGGCCTTGACCGGCATGCCTTTCTCGCGGGCGATCATGGCCGAAGCCAGGGCGGCATGCCCCAGGTCGAAGCTGTCGCCGGCGCCGACGATCTGCACCGTCGTGACGGATCCGTTGCCGTCTTCCAGCGTCACGTCCAGGCCGGCCTGCTTGTACCAGCCTTTCTGCTGCGCCAGGTGGAACGCGCCGTGCACGCCCCAGGGCGTCCAGTCCAGCCGCACCTTCAAAGGCTCCAAAGCCTGGGACCAGGCGGGCGCGCTGAGCGCGACAGCGGCCAGGCCCAACAATGCGTTGCGCCAGTTTCTTGCGAATACCGCGAGCATGATTTTCCCCGTTATGTGTCGACACTGTGCGGCCGCGCCCGCGGCCGCCGGTACCACGCGTGTTCAGCCGCCGCGGCCGAACCACCGCTTGATGCGCGCCCACAGCACGCTGAAGAACATGGCCGTGGGATTGAAACTGGCCTGGACCGGCGCTTCGCCCGCGGCGGCGGGCCGGCGCAGCCGGGCGGTAACGTTGTTGCCGAAATCCGCGATCATGCGGCGCACGAAGTCCTGCACCAGGCCGGAGCGCGAGAACTGCGCCAACGGTCCCTGCAGCGAATACAGCAGGTTCACGTGGACCTGCGTTTCCGTAGGCGACAGCGCCTCCACGCGATACGTGATGTCGCCGTTGGCCCGCGACTGGCTGAGCGAGTCCTGCCCTGCCCCGCGGAACACCGCCTGCATGGCGGCGTCGTCGCGTTCCAGGCGGGCCGCGCCATTGAAGGCGGCGGACATGGGGCCGAACTTGATCGCGATCTTGCCCTTGACCCGGTCGCCCTCGTGCTCCTCGATCGAGGCGCCCGGCAGGCAGCTGGCCAGGGCCGGCAGATCCACCATGAAGGCCCAGACCTCCGCAGCCGGGAAAGGCACCTTGAAGCCGCCGTCGATCTGGCTGCCACGGCCTTCCTTCTTGCCTTCCTTCCTACCGGCCGGGGCGGCTGCCGGAGCCGGCGCCGCAGCGGCGCTTGCAGCCGGCTGGCTGGCCGCGGCCGGCGTGAACCCCGCGAACGCCACCGGCTTTTCCGCCGCAGGCGCGGCGCCGCGGCCCTGCGCCTGGGCGGCGCGCAGCGCCTCTACCGCGGGGTCGGGTTGTTCCCGGAGCTCGGCCAGCACCGACATGACGGCGGCGACGATGCCCATGTAGCCGGTGCAGCGGCACAGATTGCCGGACAGCTCGACACGCACCCGGCCTTCGTCCGCATCCGGCAAGCGCAGCACGATATCGCGCGAGGTCGCCAGCATGCCCGGGGTGCAATAACCGCATTGCAAGGCGTGGTGTCTGGTAAAGGCGGCGCGCAGCCGCTGCATCACCGGATCGGCGTCATAGCCTTCGATGGTGGTCACCTGCCGGCCTTCGCAGGCCACTGCGAAGGAGATACAGGAGCGCACCGGCGCGCCATCCACCAGCACCGTGCAGGCGCCGCAGACGCCGTGCTCGCAGCCAAGATGGGTGCCGGTCAGGCGCGCCTGATCCCGCAGGAAATCCCCCAGATGCATGCGCGCTGGCGCCTCGTGCGACACGCGCTTGCCGTTTACTTCCAATGTCACCTGAACCATGCTCATTCCTGTCAACCCAAGGCCTGCGCCAGGCAGCGCGTCACCGCGGTCCCGTGCAGCTTGCGATGGTGTTCATCCTTGTCCTGCATGACGCCGGCCAGCTCGCTGGCCAGCAGCGCGTCATCCAGGCCCGCCAGTCCGTGCTGCGCGATGCGCGCGGCCAGTTGGGGCAGCAATCTGGGCGCGCCGTCCAGGGCCCCCACCGCGATGCGCGCCGTCTTCGAGGACGGATCGAACCACGCGGCGCAACTGGCCTCGGCGAATTCGCCGGTCTTGCGGCAGAACTTGTAGTAGCCCCAGCGCGCCTGCGGCCCGGCTTCCGGGATGTGCACCGCGGCGATCAGCTCGTCTTCGCGCAGCCCGGTGGTGTAGGCGCCCTGCATGTAGTCTTCCGCCGGCAGCATGCGCACGCCGTCCGGCCCGGCGATCTCCAGCGTCGCGCCCAGGCCGACCACGGTCAGCACCCAGTCGGCGGCCGGATCGGCATGCGCCAGGCTGCCGCCCAGCGTGCCGCGGTTGCGGATGGCGCGATAGGCGATGCCCGGCGCCACCTGCTGCATGGGCGTCCCGCGCAACAGTTCGTGCACGCCGTCCTCGATCTCGGCATGGGTCACGGCCGCGCCGACGCGCAGCCTGCCATCCTGCCGCGAGACCGTGCGCAGTTCGGACAAACCGGAGATGTCGATGACGACGGGCGGACGCGCCAGGCGCAGGTTCAACATGGGACCCAGCGATTGGCCGCCGGCCATGAGCTTGGCGCGGCCCTCGTGCCCGCGCAGCGCCCGCAAGGCGTCCTGCAGCGTGTCCGGGCGGGAATATTCGAATGCGGCGGCCTTCATGCCGTCACCTCCGCGGCGACGGTTGCGGTTTTGCGGCTGCCCTGAGCGATGGCGGCCAGCACCCGCGTCGGAGACAAGGGCGTGCGCAGCAGTTCGGCCGCGCCCAACGGCCGCAGCGCGTCGTTGACCGCATTGAACAGCACCGCCGGCGGCGCGATGGCGCCACCCTCGCCCATGCCCTTGGCGCCGAATTCGGTATGCGGCGACGGCGTCTCGAAGTGGTGCAGGCGCATGTTCGGAACCTCGGTGGCCCCAGGCAGCATGTAGTCCGCCAGGGTCGAAGCCAGCGGCTGGCCGTTGTCGTCGTAAGGCGTTTCCTCGTAGAACGCGGTGCCTATGCCCTGGGCCACGCCGCCTATGGTCTGGCCTTCGACCACCATGGGGTTGATCATGGTCCCGCAGTCCTCCACCACTACATAATCCAGAATTTCCACGCCGCCCGTGCCCGGGTCCACCGCCACCACCGCCGCATGGGTGGCATAGGTGAAACAGCCGGTGTCGACCTTGGGCTTGTAGCCCACGGTGACTTCCAGGCCAGCGGGGTCCACGTCGGGCGGCAGCAATTGCGGCCGCAAGTACCATGCGTCGGCGACGTCCTTGACCGACACCGATTTGCCGCCGGCTTCCAGCCGGTCGCCGTTCCAGGTCACGCTGGCGGGGTCGGCCTGCAGCAGATGCGCGCCGATATGCGTGAGCCGCGGCAGCAGGCGCTTGCAGGCCTGCGACACGGCGCCGCCGGACATCACCAGCGAACGCGAGGCGTAGGTCCCGGTGGAAAACGGCGTCTGGCCCGTATCGCCGTGCAGCAGCTTGATGCTGGCGACGTCCACGCCCAGGATCTCATTGGCGATCTGGGCGAAGGTGGTTTCCATGCCCTGCCCGTGCGAATGCACGCCGACCCGCAGTTCCAGCCCGCCGTCCGGCGTGACCCGCGCGGTCGCCTGGTCGAAGCCCGGTATCACGGGCGTGCCCCAGGCGGCGAACACCGAAGTGCCGTGCGCGGCCTGCTCGGTGTACGTCGCCAGGCCCACGCCGATGAGGCGGCCGTCCGCTTCGCCCTGGCGCTGACGCTCGCGGACGGCGTCCACCCCTATCATGTCCATGGCCTGCTGCAGGCTGGCCGGATAATCGCCGCTGTCCAGGTGCTTGCCGGTGACGTTGACATAGGGCATCTGCTCGCCCTGCACCAGGTTCTCCTGGCGGATTTCCCAAGGCTCGCGTCCGACCTCGCGGGCGATCGCGTCCATCGTCAGTTCCATGGCGAAACACACGCCCGTGCGCGCCACGCCGCGATACGGCACGAAGCCCGGCTTGTTGGTGGCCACCGCCCGCGTCACGCAGCGATAGCCCTTGAATGCATAAGGTCCCGGCAGGTTGCCGATGGCCTGGCCCGGTTCCAGGCCGATGGTGAACGGCCAGACCGAATAGGCCCCGCCGTCGATGGTGATCTTGGCGTCCAGCGCCAGCAGCTTGCCGCGGCGGTCGGCGTAGGCCACCATTTCATAATGGTGCTCGCGCGAATTGGCGCCCGCGGTCAGGTGTTCGCGGCGGTCTTCGATGAAGCGGAACGGCTTCTTGAAGGTCTTGGCCAGCCAGGCCACGCACAGCTCTTCCTGCTGCAGCACGCACTTGTAGCCGAAGGCGCCACCCACGTCCGGCGACACCACCCGCACCCGGCCCTGCTCCAGGTCCAGGCACTGCGCCAGCACGCTGCGTATCATGTGCGGCACCTGGGTCGCGCTGACCACCACCAGCTGGTCGGCCTGATGGTCCCAGTAGGCCAGCACGGCCTTTCCTTCCATCGGCACCATGCATTGCCGCGACAGGTCGATCTTGCGGCGCACGACCACGTCGGCCTGCGCCGCCAGCTCGTCGAACTGCTTGTCGACGTTGAGCGTGACGAAGACATTGTCGCGCCACTGCTCGTGCACGAAATCGCCCTGGGCGGCCTGGGCGCTGACGACGTCCGCATACACCGGCAGATCGTCGTAGTCGACCTCGATCATCTCGGCGTAGTCCTCGGCTTCGGCGCGAGTCGGCGCGAACACCATGGCCACGGGCTCGCCCACGAAGCGCACCTTGCCCGAGGCCAGCGGCGGCTGGGCCGAGACCTGGTAGCTGGGCAAGGTGGAATCCGCCACGATGTCGCGCGCGTCGGCCATGGCCTGACGCACAAACGCCTTGTCCGCGATCTGCTCGGCCACGCGCACCGAGGCGATGCGCGCATGCGCCAGCGGACTGCGCAGGAAAGCCACCTCGCAGAGACCGGGCATGGCCATGTCGGCCACGAAATTGCCCTTGCCGTGCAGATGACGCGCGTCCTCCTTGCGCGGCACCCGCGCGCCTACTCCCTGCGGCTTGCCTGGCCGGCCGTGCGTATCGGCGTTTGCTGTCGTCATGACTACCCTTTATCTCCTGCTTGTTATTTGGCCTGGGCCTTCGCCACGGCGGCGAAGGTGTAGTTGTCCAGCGGGCTTTCAGCCACGCGGAACCAAGCCGCCTGCTCGGCCTGGAATTTCTTCCAATCGGGGAAGATGGCGGCAAAGTCCGGGTTCTTGGCCGAGAGCTCGACCCACAGTTCCTGCGAGGCGTTGTACGCCGCGTCCATCACTTCCTTGGGGAAGAAGCTGACCTTGGCGCCGCCGGCGATCAGCTTGCGCAGCGCCAGCGGATTGCGCGCATCGTAGTTGGCCAGCATGCGCATGGTCTGCTCGCCGGCCGCCGCCTCGAACGCGGCCTGGTAGGCCGGCGGCAGGGCTTCCCATGCCTTGTCGTGCACCATGCTGGTGATCGAGGCGCTGCCTTCGAACCAACCCGGCGAGTAGTAGTACGGCGCCACCTTGTTGAAGCCCAGCTTCTCGTCGTCGTAGGGGCCGATCCATTCGGCCGCGTCGATGGTGCCTTTTTCCAGCGCGGGATAGATGTCGCCCGGCGGGATCTGCTGCGGCACCGCGCCCAGCTTGGACAGCACCATGCCGCCGATGCCGCCGATGCGCATGTTCAGGCCCTTCAGGTCGGCGACGGACTTGATTTCCTTGCGGTACCAGCCGCCCATCTGCACGCCGACGTTGCCACAGACGTGGTTGACGATGTTGTACTTCTTGTAGAGCGCGCGCAGCATCTTCAAGCCGCCGCCGTAGGCGATCCAGGCGTTGTGCTGGCGCGCGCTCAGGCCGAAGGACAGGCCGGTGTCGAACGTCAGGGCGGTGTTCTTGCCGATGTAGGCCGTGCTCAGCACGTGGTTGCATTCCACCGTGCCATTGCTGACCGCGTCCATGTTCTGCGCCGCGGGCACCAATTCGCCGCCGGGAAAGGCGCGGATCTCGAACTTGCCGTCGGTCAGCTGCGCCACGCGCTTGCAGAGTTCTTCGGCCGAGCCGTAGATGGTGTCCAGGCTCTTGGGCCAGCTGGTGGACATGCGCCAGCGCACCGACGGCGCGGATTGCGCCACGGCAGGCATGCCCACAGTGGCGAGGCCCGCGCCGGCTGCGCCGGCGGCTTGTGCGAGGAAACGGCGTCGTTGCATTCATTGCTCCCGATCTGGTTCGATTGAGTCCCCTTGGACCCGCCTCAACTCATGCCAACGCCACTCGCGTACACCCGAAAAAAACGTTAGCACACTGAATTGTTGATCAGCATACTGACAGTAATTTTGAGTGTCAACAAGGTAAATCCCCACTGCCGACGCCCGCGAAACGCCTGGGTTTGCACTCATTTCGGCGAATTTTTTTCACGGGTCCGAGGGCTATTTGCGGGTACTCCTTACATATAGCGGACGGCCGCGATTGCGGGCTGCGAACGCCGTGCATAATAGGCCCCCGCCGCCGCCCTTCGACCCGCCGCCTGTCGGGGAAATCCCTAGCTCCTGACTTGTTTTTTTAGGCAGTACACTGACGACAATTACTCAGCATACTGACGAGCGAGTTGATATGAACTGGATCCGCATTGCCTCTACCGACCAACTGACCGAAGACGACGAGGTGATCCCCGTCGCCGCCGGCGAAAAACAGCTTGCGCTGTATCGCATCGAAGGCGAGTTCCACGCCTCCGACAATGTCTGTACCCACGCCTACGCGCTGCTGTCCGACGGCTATCTGGAAGACGGCTGCATCGAATGTCCGCTGCACCAGGCCAAATTCGACATCCGCACCGGCCAGGCCATGTGCGCGCCCGCCACCACCGGCATCCGCATCTATCCGGTCAAGGTCGAAGGCCAGGACATCTATGCCAACCTGCAAGGCTGACCATGGCTGACGCAGATCCGATCCTCATCATCGGCGCCGGCCAGACCGGCGCGGTGGCGGCGGCCACGCTGCGCGGCCTGGGCCACGCTGGCCCCATCACGCTGATCGGCCAGGAAGCGCACGCGCCCTACGAGCGTCCGCCCCTGTCCAAGGACGTGCTGCAGAACCCCGGCGCGCACGGCCAGACCGCAGTCCACCCCCAAGACTTCTATGAACAGCAAGGCGTCACGCTGCTGACCGGCATCGAGGCCTTGCGGATCGACGCTGCCAAGCGCCTGGTCGAACTGGCCGACGGCCGCAGCCTCCCCTATAGCCGCTGCCTGCTCGCCACCGGCGGGCGCGCGCGCGAACTGCCCAGCCTGCCGCGCGGCACGCCGGGCGTGCATTACATCAGGACGCTGGACGATGCCGCGGCGCTGCGCGCCGGCCTTACGCCGCAGGCGCGCGTGGCCGTCATCGGCGGCGGCTTCCTGGGCCTGGAGGTGGCGTCCACCGCACGCGCCCTGGGCGCCGCAGTCACCGTGCTGGAAAGCGCGCCCCGCCTGCTGGAACGCGTGCTGCCCGCGGCCCTGTCGGATTGGCTGGCCGAACGCGTCCGCCACGCCGGCGTGGACCTGCGCCTGGATGCGCGCATCGTCCGCACCGACTGGCAGCCCCATGCGGATACCGCTGTGCGGCATCAGGCGCGCTTCAACATTGAATTGCAGGACGCCTCCTCCATCGAGGCCGACGTCGTGGTCGTGGCCATCGGCCTGGTGCCCGACGTGTCGCTGGCCGCGCAGGCCGGCCTGGCGCTGGACCCCGCCAATGGCGGCATCGCGGTGGACGCCGCCTGCCGCAGCAGCGACCCTTATCTATATGCGGCCGGCGATTGCGCCAGCCAGCACCGGCGCCACCTGAACATGGCGTTGCGGCTGGAATCCTGGCAGAACGCCAACGAACAGGCGCGCGCGGCCGCGGCCGGCATGCTGGACCAGCCCGCGCCGGCCGAGCCCTATCCGTGGTTCTGGACCGACCAATACGGCTGCAACGTGCAGATGCTGGGCCTGCCCCAGCCGGACCTCGTCTATGCCTGCCGCGGCGTGCCCCAAGCGCAGGCCGAGGCGCCCAAGTTCATCTGGCTTGGCCACCGCGACGGCGTGCCGGTGCATGCCATCGCCATCAACGCCGGCGGCGACCTGCGCCAGCTGCGCGTGCTGTTCGAACAAGGCATCGCCATCGATCCCGAGCGCTACGCCGACGAAACCGTGGCGCTCAAGCCGCTGGTGAAAGCCTGCCAGCAGAACGCCGCCGCGTCCTGAACCCCACCAATACCGCCCCCGCATCGACAGGAGCTTTTCATGTATCAATCGCAAACCGTCATCGGCCTTACGATGGCGTCCAAGGACACTGCCCTGGCCGACTGTGTCTGGCCGGAAGACGCGCTGCACTACATCCCGGACTGGGTCTACACCAGCCGCGCCGTCTACGACCAGGAAGTGGAGAAGATCTTTCACGGCAAGACCTGGAACTACGTGGCCCTGGAAGCCGAGCTGCCGAACGCGGGCGACTACAAGCGGTCCTACGTCGGGCCGACCCCGGTGGTGGTGTCGCGCGCCGAAGATGGCTCGGTCAATGTGTTCGAGAACCGCTGCGCCCACCGCGGCGCGGAGTTCTGCCGCCACAGCCAGGGCAACGCCAAGGAATTCGTCTGCCCCTACCACCAGTGGTCCTACGACCTCAAGGGCAATCTGCAGGGCATCCCCTTCAAGCGCGGCGTGAACCGCGAGGGCGGCATGCCCAAGGACTTCAAGAACGAAGACCACGGCCTGCGCAAGCTGCGCGTCACCACGCGCAACGGCGTCATCTTCGCGTCCTACAGCGATGAGGTCGAACCCATCGAGGAATACCTGACGCCGGAGATCCTGGCCGATTTCGATACCGTCTTCCCGGGCAAGAAGCTCAAGATCCACGGCTACTACCGCAACGAGCTGCCGTGCAACTGGAAGATGTACCACGAGAATCTGAAGGATCCGTACCACGCGACGCTGCTGCATTCGTTCCTGGTGGTGTTCGGGCTGCTGGTGGCGGGCAACAAGTCCGCCATGCTGGTCGACCCGGTGCATGGCCGCCACGGCACCATGGCCTCGGCCAAGAGCGAGGACAAATACGCCAACGTCAGCGAAGAGAACAAGAAGGAAATGCGCTCCTTCCACGATGGCCTGCACCTGCAGGACGATCGCTTCCTGGAGTTCGTCAAGGAATTCGATTCGCCCTGGTCGGTCACCATGCAGACCGTCTGGCCCAACCTGATCGTGCAACGTGAAATGAACACGCTGGGCGTGCGCCAGATCGTGCCCAACGGACCCGACAGCATGATCATGCAATGGACCATGTTCGGCTACGAGGACGACACGCCCGAGATGGAGCGCCACCGTCTGCGCCAGGGCAACCTGATGGGGCCGGCGGGCTTCCTCGGCCTGGAGGACAACGAAGCCATGAAGTTCGTGCAGGAAGGCGTGCGCCGCGCCAGCACCGACGTCAACGTGCTGAAGCTGGAATCCGGCAAGCAAGGCACCTCCAACACGCTGATCTCGGAAGCCGCGATCCGCTCCATGTACAGCTATTACCGCAGCGTGATGGGCTTCTGAGGCAGGAACCAGGAAACATGAGAACCCGATTCGAATACTCCCCCCGCAAGATCGATCCCGCGCGCGCCATCGCGCTGCGACTGGAGATCGAGGAATTCCACGCCGACTACTGCGCCGCCCTGGATGCGGGCCAGGTCGAGGCCTGGCCGGACTTCTTCACCGAGGACGGCCTGTACCGCGTCACCGCGCGCGAGAACGCCGAACTGGGCCTGCCCGTCGGCTTGGTGTACTCCGAAGGCCGCGCCATGATGCATGACCGCGCCGTGGCCATTTCACGCACCCAGATGTTCGCCCCGCGCTACATGCTGCATCTGGTCAGCAACACCCGCGTCATCAGCGAATCCGCCAACGGCGAGATCGAGTCCCAGGCCGCGTTCATGCTGATGCAGACGCTGGTGGAAGGCCCCACCACGCTGCACTTGGCCGGCACCTACTACGACCGCTACACGCGGCAGGACGGCGTGCTCAAGCTGAAGGAACGGCAGGTGGTGTATGACACCACCATCCTGGCCAACGACCTGGTCTATCCCGTCTAGAACGCGGGAGACCAACACAAAAGGGTTGCGCCGGCGAGGCGCAACCCTTTTTTTTCCCGCATGCCGCGCCGGTTCAGGCCTGCGTGGCGCGCACGGCTTCGTCCCGCGTCAGCACGGTGGCGTACTTCTGCTGCATGTCGAAGAGGTTGGCGTCATGCGGGCCGATGGCGCGGTCGCCCACGCAATCCGACACCACCAGCGGCCGGAAGCCGTACTGCATGGCATCCACCACGCTGGCCCGCACGCAGCCGCTGGTGACCGCGCCCGCCACCAGCAGCGTCTGCACCCCGCGCTGCGACAGCCAGGCCGCCAGGCTGGTGCCGAAGAACGCCGAGGGCACCGTCTTGCGCACCACCAGCTCGCCGGCCGCGGGCGCAAGCTGCGGCACGATGGCGCTGTTGTGGTCCGCTTCCTTCAGCGTCAGCATGCCCGGCACCTTCAAGGTGAAGATGTTGTGGTCCGCGTCGTCGTCGGCGAACACGATGCGGCTGTGCGCCACCGGCCAGCCCTGCTTGCGCGCATGCGCCAACAGGCCCACGGTCTGTTCGATGGCCTGGGGGATATTGCCGCCGCCAAACACCGCCGGATCGGCAAAGCCGTTGACCAGGTCCACGATCAGCAGGCCGTAGGGCGCCTTGGGCGCCATCGCCGTGCCGAAGCCCTGGCGCGCGTAGGCCGAGATATCGTCATTCATGTAGGGAACTCCTAGTACGGTGATTGCGTGCTAAGCCTGGGGCCGGCGCCGTCCAGCACCTTGCCCTGGCGCACCACGTCTTCCCCGTCCAGCCGCACCGTGCAGGCGCGCAGGGGGATGTCGATGTGGCAGGTGGTGGTCCGGTTGCCGCCGGCTTCGTTGTTGGGACCCAGCGAGAACAGGAAGTTGCCCTCATAGGCCCGCGCGTCCATGCCTATGGTGGCTTCGCGGTCGTACAGGCCCAGCGTGGTCCAGTGCGCGCGCGGCTGCAGGCCCCAGCCTATGTGCGAAATCGCGTAGGCTTCCGGATCCTTGAACGAGGCCACGTACTCGCGCAGCAGTTCCGCATCCACGCCACCGTCGATGCGCGTGGCGTAGCCGTTCTCTACGGTCAGCTCGATGGCCGAGCGCACGTAGAGCTTCTGCGGCAGCAGGATGTCGCCGACGTCGATCACGATCTTGCCGTTGGCGCCGCCTTCGTTCGGCCAGGTCAGCACGAAGCCGCTGGGCCAATGGTCCCAGCGCCCGGGTTCATCGACGAAGCCGTACTCGCTGATGGCCGGGAACTCGCCCAGCGGGCAGCGCAAGTCCGTGCCCGCCTCCGATACCACGCTCATCTCGCGCGCCGCGCCGATGCGCGCGGCCGCCGCCTTGACCCGCGCGCGGTCGGCCTCGGTCGGCACCAGCCGCGCCAGCACTTCCGGCGGCTCCACCGCCAGCAGGATCTTGGTGCCGGTGGCCAGGATCTCGTGCTGTTCCGGGGAGAACAGCAGCGTCATCAGGTCCAGCACCAGGTCGCTTTCCTTCAGGGCCGCAATGGCGGCCTTGTTGCCGGTCAACGGCGTGGTGCCCAGGTAGGCCAGCGAGTCCCGGCTCAGCGCCCGCTCGCCATTGACGGGCGGCAGGTCCAGACGGTTCACGATGGCGCCCATGGCTTGCGTCGCGATCAGCGCCGTCGCCAGGGTTTGCGGATGGGTAGCCGCGCTGGTCAGCACCGTGACGGTCTGCCCCGCTTGCAGCTTGGACAGGGTCAATACCTGCTGCCAGGCCTTCACCATTTCGTAGTCGCTTATAGGCATGATGCCCTCCTTGCTTGACGGTCGCGCGCTTCAGCCGCGCGCCAGCGGCGCGCCCAGGAAATCGCCGAAGGCGGCATAGAAGCCTTCCTCGTTGTCCCACGGAATCATGTGGCCGGCGGCGGGCACGCGGTGATGTTGCGTGCCGGGAGCCAGGCGTTGGATCTCGGCCACGTCGGCGTCCAGCACCACGTCGCCCCGCTCCGCCGTGATCAGCAGGACCGGCACGTCCAGGAGCGGCAGGTCGGCGTGGATGTCATCGCTCTGGAAGGCCTCGAAGCTCTGGATGATGGCGCGCTCGTCGCAGGTGTGCAGCCATTCGGCGCGCAGCTGGCGCTGCTCCTCGGTCCAGGTCGGGCAGAACGCGCGCATGGCCTCGGCGTCCATGCCGTGGCGCGCCTGCGCCATGGAATCGACATACCAGGGCAGTTTGGCGGGATACGGCCGGCGGCCGGGACCGGACACCGGCGGGTCCACCAGGACCAGGCGGCTCAGTCCTGCCGGCTGGCCGCGCCCGGCGCGCACGCCGATGCGTCCGCCCATCGAATGGCCGACCAGGCTGTAGCGCGCCAGGCCCAGCGCCTCTGCGAAGGCCAGCACGTCGGCGGCCTGCGCGTCCAGGCTGTAGTCCAGCGTGGCGCCGGCTGCGGACAGGCCGCGGCCGCGCACGTCCAGCACATAGGTGTCGAAAGCCGCGCCGAAGCGCTCGCCGACGAAACCCCAGGTGACCGCCGGGCTGGTGATGCCCGGCACGATGATGACTGGATCGCGCCCAGCGCCGCGTTCGCCGCCGTAGCGCAGGTAATGCTGGCGGATCCCATTGGCATGGACGTTGCCGCCATACAGGAAGTTGCTCATGTCAGTCTCCCGGGCTGGGCTCAGAGTTTGAACAGGCGTCGCGCGTTGCCGTTGCAGATCAGTTCGCGGGTCGCGTCGTCCATCGGCGTCTGCTCGATGAATTCCACGGCCAGCGCGGTCGATTCGTAGGGATAGTCCACCGAGAACATCACGGCCTCGCGGCCCATTTCGGCGATGGCGGCCATCAGCGTGGGAGGCGAACAGACCCCGGACGTGGTGATGAGGATGTTGCTGCCCAGGTATTCGGAAGGCGCGCGCGCCAGCTTGATGCCGTGCGAATAGACCGCGAAGCGGCTGTCGAAGCGCCAGCGCAGGAACGGCAGGCCTTCGCCCATGTGGCCAAGGATCAGCTTGACCGCGGGGAACCGGTCGAACACGCCGCCGAACAGCAGGCGCAACGCATGGGTGGCGGTTTCGACGCCCCAGCCCCAGCACGCGCCCACCAGCTCGGGGTGGCCCGAGTAGGCCTGCGGAATGACGTAGGGATCGGACGGGTGCAGGTAGACGGGCACGTCCAGCTCCTGCACCTTTTCCCAGAACGGGTCGTAGGCGCGGCCGTCGTAGTACACGCCATTGGTGTGGCCGTTGATCAGCGCGCCCTTGAAGCCCAGCTGCTTGACGCAGCGCTCCAGTTCGGCGGCGGCGACCAGCGGATCATGCATGGGCACGGTGGCGAAGGCGCCGTAGCGCGTCGGGTGGCGGGCCACCTGCTCGACCAGGAAGTCGTTGTTTTCCTTGGCGCGGCGCAGCGCGACGGCGGCGTCGGCTTCAGCCTGCACGCCCGGCCCGGTCTGCGACAGGATGACGTAGTCGATGCCGCCGCGGTCCATTTCGCCCAGCCGGACTTCGTCGAAATCCACCAGGCGCGCGGCCAGGTCGGCCAGCACGGCGGGATCGATGTGCTGCGCGAAGCTCTTCGAATAGTCCTTGAATCCGACCGCGGTGTAGTGCTCCTCAAACGCGATCTTGCGTACTTTGCTCATTCCCCTACTCCCAGTTTGATGGCGCGGACCCTGTCCTGCCACGGCGCGTCAGCATTGTTTATCAGTACACTGACTATTACATCGGAACAATCGGAATCGCGCGCAGCCGCTTTTCCATTGGGAAAAGTCCTGCGAGGGCTTCCAAATTTACGTCAGTATACTGACTTTATAGTCAGCGTACTGACAAATTAGGGAAATCCCGGAGCGCAAAAAAAGGCCGCCGCGGCGGCCTGGCCTACAGGCGGTGTTCAGCCGCCGTCGTCCAGGTCGGCAGGCGTGTCGACATCGCGCAACACCCCGGGATCTTCGGTGGGGACCCATTGCAGTCCGGGTTGTTTGAGCAGCCGCCGCGCGCCTTCGTCCCCGCTCAGCGCCGCCAGCTGCGGCAGCAATTCCGCGCGAAATCCCACCGGATGGCCGCGCTGCCCCTGGTACGCGGGCGCGGCCATCGGCGCATCGCGCAGCGCATCCAGCACGCTCTCCAGGCTTGCGCGGCGGATCCAGGGCATGTCGGCCAGCGCGACCAGCACCGCGGCAGGCGTGCCGGGCAGGCCCTGCAGATACTGCGCTGCCACGGCCAGGCTGGCCCCCATGCCCTCCTCCGCCCGGTCCGTCTCCAACACCACGCAGTCTTCCGCCCGCAACAATCCAGCCAGCGCGGCGCGGCCGGGCCGCACCACGGCGACGACCATGTCCACCGCCGCGCGCAGCGTCCGGGCGCTGGCCGCCGCCACGCACACGCCCTGCGGCAGCGGCGCCAGCAGCTTGTCGGCGCCCGGCCGCTGCGCGGCGTAGCGCGAGCCCTGCCCCGCCGCCAGCAGGATGCCGGCGCGCGCGGGGCCCGGGTAGGGATAGACACTAGAGACAGTCGCCATAATGATCAGTATAGTGAATATAAGCCGTGGCAGCGCCGCGGCCTTTCACTGTGAGAAGCCGATGAACGCTCTGGATCTGGACGTATTGCAACATGCGCGGGACTGGGTAGCCGCGGGCAGCCGCGTGCACCTGGTGACCGTGGTGCAGACCTGGGGCTCGGCCCCGCGCCAGGCGGGCGCCATGCTGGCCGTGCGCGAGGATGGCCGCATGGTCGGTTCGGTTTCCGGCGGCTGCATCGAAGACGACCTGATGCTGCGCGCCCGCGAAGGCACGCTCGCGGACGCCCCGGCGCGCCTGACCTACGGCGTCACCCGCGACGAGGCAGCACGCTTCGGCCTGCCTTGCGGCGGCACGCTGCGCCTGATCAGCGAACCGCTGCGCGACACCCAATGGCTGGACCTGGTGCTGCAAGCCATACGCGGCCATGGCCTGATCCAGCGCACGGTGGACCTGCAGGACGGCAGCAGCTCGGTGTCTCCCGCCGGCCCGGCCGACGGCCCGGATTTCGACGGCCGCATCTTCCGCAGCGTCTACGGTCCGCGCTGGCGGCTGCTCATCATCGGCGCCAACCAGACCGCGCAGGTGCTGGCCAACATCGCCGCCACGCTGGATTTCCACGTCACGGTCTGCGACCCGCGCGAGGAGTTCTACGGCGACTGGAATCTGTCCCAGGCAACCCTGCTCACCAGCATGCCCGACGACGCCGTGCTGGAAATCGGCACCGACGAACGCACCGCCATCGTGGCGGTCACCCACGATCCCAAGCTCGACGACATGGCCTTGCTGGAAGCGCTGAAATCGCGGGCCTTCTATGTGGGCGCGCTGGGTTCGCGCGCCAACCAGCAGAAGCGCCGCGAACGGCTGCGCTTGTTCGACCTGGACGACAGCCAGATCGCGCGCCTGCACGGCCCGGTGGGCCTGCGCATCGCCAGCAAGACGCCGGCCGAGATTGCGGTGGCGATCGCCGCCGAACTGATCTGGGTCCGCAATACGCTGGGCGACGGCGAGGCCACCCGCAGCGCGCCCCAAACCAGCGCGCTGCCAGGCTGAAGCAGGCAGGCCCCTGTCCTACATGGGCTTGAGCGTGGTGCGGCTGTACTGGTTATTGGCTTCCACCAGGGTGGAAAGCAGCTTCATGAAGATTTCCTGGTTGCGCGTGGACAGCGGCTCCAGCAGGCGCTGCTGGGCGCGGGCCATGCCCTCCTGCAAGATGCCCATGATGCGCAGGCCTTCCTGGGTGATGACGGCCTGGCGCGAGCGCTTGTCGTTGGGATTGATGCGCCGTTCCACCAGGCCGCGTTCCTGCAGGCGCTTGACCACATCCGCCGTGGTGGTGCGATCCAGGCCCAGCTCCATGCCGATGGCGGTCTGGTCCAGCCAGGGGCTGAGCGACAGCGCGGTCAGCACGCCATACTGCACCGGCGTCACGTTCTGCGTCTTGCACTCCTCGTAGAACATGGCGTAGTGGATCTGGTTCAGGCGCCGCACCAGATATCCAGGACGCGACCAAAGCACCTGCTTGGCCGGATCGAAGATCTTGGTGTCTGCCTTATGAGTTGCGACGCGCTTCTGGGACGTCGTCTTTTTCTGTACATCCGGCACGTTGAGGCAGCTCCAGTTTAGTTAGTGTACTGAGGATAATACCACCGCCTCCCGCCTGTCGAGCGGCACACTGCCGACGCTTGCGTGAAATCAAAACCGCACAGCGCGCAGCCGCGGAACCAGCCACCCGGCCTATCGCGCCTGCTGCGCCAGATATTCCTTCAACGTCTGCACCAACGCCGCCGCGGCGGGCGACAGGCTGCGGTTGCGCGCCGTGACCAGCCCGATCGAACGCTCGGCCACCGGTCCGATCAGGGGACGCTGCACGATGCCATTTTGCGCCACCGCCGCGGCAGCGATTTCGGGCAGCGCGGCGACGCCGAATCCGCATTCGACCATGGCGACGATGGTGGTCAGATGTTCGGCCTCGAAGGCAGGCGTAAAGCGTATCCGGTTCTGCAGGAAAGCCCATTCCGTGTACTGCCGCACACTGCTGGGCTGCACCATGGACACGTGCGCCGCATCCGCCGTATCGGCCCAGCGCAGCGGCCCGCGGGCGCGCGCCAGCGGATGGGCTTCGGGGATCAAAAGCAGGAAACTGTCGGACATCAGCGGCACGTAGTGCAGATCCCCGTGCTGCGGGTCGGCCGCGGTCAGGGCGAAGTCGACCTCGCCCGCGCGCACCAAGTCGAAAGCCGGGCCCGACAAGGTGTCCCGCACCTTCAGGGCGACCAGCGGATGGGCCTGGCGATAGGCCATGAGCACCCGCGGCAGCAGGCGGGCGGCAATCGAGGGCAAGGCCGCCACCGATACCTGGCCCTGTTCCGCATTGACGATGCCGCTGACCGCGGCAATGGCGTCGCGGAAGGCCGCTTGCAGGGCGGCAGCCTGCTGCATGAAGACCTCGCCCGCGGCGGTGAGGCGGACGGTGCGCGTGGTGCGGTCGAACAGGCGCACGCCCAGCGCGTCTTCGATACGCTGGATCTGCGTGGACAGGGCCGACTGCGACAGGTGCAGCTGCGCCGCCGCCTGGCGGAAGTTGAGCGTGCGGCCCAGCACCAGCGTGGTATCGATATCGCGCATCGAAAGATTGATCTGCATGCCGGGCGCGGCCTCTCTATTGATCTAAATACAAGATCATTCTATCCAAAAAATCTGATTCATCAATCAAAGCGGGTTCTCTACACTCGCCTGCAGCGTAGTTTCAGATGAAGGAGCAAACCATGCAGACGGACGCGATCGCGCTGCCCAATCCGGGCGCGGCGCATGCGGTGGTGGTGGGCGGCGGCACCATGGGAGCCGACGTGGCCGTGGTATTGACCCGCGCGGCCTGCCGCACGACGGTGATCGAATCGAATGCCGGGCGCGCGGCGGGCGTGCCCGCCCGCGTCGCGGAAAACCTCAAGACCATAGGCCGGGAGGCGAACGCCGCCCTGCTGTCCACCGCCGCCAGCCTGGACGAGGTGGACTGGTCCGGCGTGGACCTGGTCATCGAGTGCATCCCCGAACGCCTGGACATCAAGCAGGCGCTGTTCTCGGACCTGGCGCAACGCGCCCGGCCCGACGCCATCCTGGCCAGCAACAGTTCCAGCTTCCCGATCAGCGCCATCAGCCAGGGCCTGGATACCCGTGGCCGCATGCTGGGCCTGCACTTCTTCATGCCCGCGCATCTGGTGCCGCTGGTGGAAGTGGTGCTGGGCGAAGCCAGCGACAACGCCTGCGCCGACACGCTGATCGAATTCATGCGGCGCTGCGGCAGCGTGCCGGTGAAGGTGCGCCAGGACCTGCCGGGTTTCCTGGCCAACCGCCTGCAGCACGCGCTGTCGCGCGAAGCCTTCGACCTGATCGACCGCGGCATCGCCTCGCCGGAAGACGTGGACGCGGCGGTGCGCTTCGGCTTCGGTTTCCGCTTCCTGGCGGCCGGCCCCGTGATGCAGCGCGACCATGCCGGCATCGACGTGCATGCCGCGGCCGGCGCCACCATGTACCCCACGTTCTGCAACGCCAGCGAACCGGCGCGCTGCCTGACCGAACGCGCCCAGGACGGCCGCCACGGCATGAAGACGGGCGAGGGCTTCTACGCCTGGACGCCCGAAACCATCAGTGCCGAACGCGCGCGCTACGACCGCCTGTTGCGCGCGGGCCTGGACCTGATTGCCCCCGAACTGCCGGAGATCAAGCCGTGAGCAACACCCCCCTGCCCCGCGCCGCGCTGGCCGACTCGCCCGTCATCATCACCGTGGCGCCCAATGGCGCCTACAAGAAGGCCGCCGACCATCCGGCCATGCCCCTTACCGCCGAGGCGCTGGCGCGCGAAGCGCGCGCCTGCCTGGACGCCGGCGCCGCCATGATGCACATGCACGTGCGCAAACCCGACGGCAGCCACCTGCTGGACGCCCAGGCCTACCGTGACGCCCTGGCCGCGGTGCACGGCGCCGTGGGCGACGAACTGCTGGTGCAGGTGACCAGCGAGGCCGCCGGCGTCTACAAGGCGGCAGAGCAGATCGCCCTGGTGCGCGAGCTGCAACCCGAGGCCGTGTCCATCGGACTGCGCGAGATCGCCGTGCCGGATATCCCGGAAAGCGAGCTTGCGGCTTTCCTGGCCTGGATCGCCGAACGCCGCATCATGACGCAGATCATCTTGTACGACGAAGGCGACGTGCGCCGCTGGCTGTCGCTGCGCGCGCGCGGCCTGGTGCCGCCGGGAGCGTGGTCGGTGCTGTTCGTGCTGGGCCGCTACAGCGCGGGCCAGACCTCTTCGGCCTATGACCTGCTGCCCTTCCTGGCCGCGTACGACCAGTCCCTGCCCTGGGCAGTATGCGCCTTCGGCCCCGAGGAGAACGCCTGCGTCACCACCGCCGCCGCGTTCGGCGGCCACATGCGCGTGGGCTTCGAAAACAACTTGAAGCTGCGCGACGGCAGCACCGCGCCGGGCAATTCGACGCTGGTGCTGCAGGCCGCGCAAGGCGCGCAGGCGCTGGGCCGCCCGCTGGCCACGGCCGCCGACGCGCGCCGCATCTATGGGGCGATCGGCTGACGCGGCCTGGGCGGCGCTACTGCGCCGCCCCTTCTATCGCCTGCGCAACGTTGATTGCCTGTTCCTCCGAGTTCATCGTCAGGTTCAGGATGCCCTCCTCCATGGGGCCTGCGATGCGCGGCACGCCCACCAGCCTGCCGTCTATGGTGAAGACCAGCCACTTTCCCGGGTACTGGCGGCCGATCTGCGCCAGCTTCTGCGCACCCGGCGGCGTGAACCGCAGGCTGACGAAAGGCTGTCCCTCCCGGGTCTTCATGGGCGTGGCGGCATTCAGATCCGCCCGGGTAAGCGCGGGCGCCAGCAGGAAGTAGTAGGTCTTGTCGGACATGCGCAGCTCGCGCAGATCGGCGCCCGGCCGGTCCTGGGCCAGGCGGAACTCGACCGCCGGCGTGGCAGTCCGCGCCTGCGCCGCGGTGTCTTGCGGCGCAGGCTGGATGGCAGGGGTCGCGGCATTCGCGCCCTTCTGAGGCGCCATGGGCTGGCAAGCCGCCAGCAATGCGCTCGATGCAATCAAAGCCGGAAGAATGATGCGACGTGTCATGGCTGTATACCTCTCATGAATCATTGAGTCCGCGGCGGCAGGCCGCGAGCCTGCGTTCGTGCGGCATGTATTCACCATTGATATCCCACTCCCACGCTCGCGCCGTAGTCGCCGCGCGAACTGCTGCTGGCCAGGCCCTTCACCACCCATCTGCCGCTGTCGGACACCGTGGACAGCCCCATGGCGAAGCCGCTTTCCCCGCCCCACGTGCCGCCGCCCATGCTGAGCATGCTCCTGCCGGGCAGATAGGCCTGAGGCAGCGCCGACATCGCCATGGCGGAAGCGACGCCGGCGCTCAACCGGTTGTCCAGCCCTTGCACGTCCTTGCGCAAGCCCGCCACCTGGTTGCTCAAGCCGCTCGCGACTTCCCGCAACTGGTTCACGTTCACCGCATCGGTTCCGGCGGTGCCGCGGGCCACGTGCGTGATCTGGCGTTCGGCCCCGGCCGAGCCCACCGAAACCGTGTTGTCGCGGTCGGCGACAGACCCCGCGCCCAGCGCCACGGCATTGCTGCCCGACGCCTTGCTGCCGTTGCCCAACGCGGTGGTTCCCGCGCCGGTCGCCTGCGCGCCATTGCCGATCGCGGTGCTGTTCTTGCCCGAGGCCACCGCGCCTGCACCGCCCGCCGCCGAATTGCTGCCGCTGGCCTTGGGCGGCTTGGCCGCCTTTTCCTCCTGGCTGGTCCGGAACATGCCGGCGGCGCCATTGCTGATGCTCGTCACATCGCCTTCGACATTGGCCACACGCTCATCCAGCGCGGTGAGCTGGTCGCCGACCTGGAGCACATTGCCTGCCACATCTTGCAAGCGCTTGTCGGTATAGTCGTTGGCCTGCTTGAGCGCGCCGTCCAGCTGCCGCAGATTCACGCCGTCCGTGGCCTCGCGGCCATCGGCCAGATTGCTGAGCGTGCGCTCCGCCCCCGACGAGCCCACGGATACCGTGCCGACCGACTTGTTTTGCGTGTCCGAATACTTGCCGGCGTAGTTCTCCGCGCCCCTGTCCGCCACGGCGCCTGCGCCCAGCGCGACATCGCCGTCCTTGCCCGCTGCCGCGCCATTGCCCAAGGCAACCGAGTCGCCGCCATTGGCCGCCGCGCCCGGTCCCATTGCAATACTCCCGACGCCGTTGGCCTGCGAGTCCGGCAGCATCGCCGACGCCCCGCCATTGGCATGGAAGTATTTGATCCCAGCGCCTCCCTTGGTGAAGTTATCGACCGTATCGCCGATCGACTTGACGTACTGATTGGTCTCGAACAGCTGCGAGCCATTGACCGCCTCCGTGCTGTCCGCCGACAGCGCGCCCCGCGCCACGTTCCTCAGCACGGAGGCTGCGCCGCCGGGGTTCAAGGTCACCATGGCGTAGTTGGTGGTGCCGTCCGCATTGAGGTCATATTTCACCCCTCCCGCTTCGAGCCCGCTCACATTCGAGGCCAGCGCCTTCAACTGGCTGACGTTCACAGCGTCGGAATCCACAGTACCCGCAGCCACCCCGTTGATCTGCCGATACATACCGGTATCGGCGTCACCCACGGACAACGCGGCCAAGGTGCTGCGCGTGGCGTTCACGGCCGCGCCATTGGCGCCCAGGGGCACATACCCTGCTGCCCCGGCCACCGCCTTGGCGACCGATCTCGCGCCCATCGCTACGCCACCGCCCGCGACGACCTGGCTGCCCGCGCCCAAGGCGACTCCCTGGGCCGCGTCAGCCAAGGCTTGCGTTCCCATCGCGATGCCATCCGCCGACGTCGTGCGCGCCTGCTGTCCCAGGGCGATGCCGCCGGGCGCGCCCTGATCCACCACAGCCCGATCCCCGATCCCCAGACCGCGGTCGCCATTGACCACCGCCTGCGGTCCGACCGCGATCGACTCAATCCCCACCGCCAGGGAATCGGAAGCCGCCGAGTTGACATGGAAGTACTGAGTCCCCGTGGTCGTCAAGGAGCCGATCGCGCCAGTCAGTTGGCGCAAGGTCACCGCATCATGCTCGTCTGTACCGTCCGCCACGTTGGTAATCTGACGGTACGCGCCATCGTGGCCCACGGATACCGCGCCAAGCAAGGTGAGATCCGCCGTGTTGAACGGCACCAGGGCGCCGCCGCTGCCGACCGCAAGACTGCCCGTGGTCGGCGTCAACGCCCGGGCGGACACAGAACCGGAACCCAGCGCCACGCTCCCGTCCTGGCTCGCCTGGGCCTCACGGCCCAGCACCAGCGCGTTGCCGGCCGAGGCCCGCGCGTTGTAGCCCAGCGCCGTGCTGCCCACGCCCTGCGCGTAGGCGTCGTCTTCCGCCAGCCCCGATTCGTTGGTCCGCGCATAGCGTAAGCCCAGCCCGTTGTCGGCCTTGTTGGTCAGGTTGGGGTTCCCCGTCAAGTGTGTGTACGTGTCGCCCATGGTCGTCAAGGTATCGCCAAGGTCGGTCAGCCTGCCGCCCATGCGCTGCACGTCCAGGTTCGTCTCGTGCAGTTGCGAACCATTCACCGCATCGGTGCTGGTGGCCGACAACGTTCCCCGCGCCACGTTGGTGAGTTTGGTGCCCCCTGTCATGCCGCCGTCCAGGGACGCGGATCCCGCCAGGGTGACAAGGCTCTTGGGATCACCTGCAATGCCGTCATAGGTCACCGCCCGGTCGCCCAGGCTGCCGACATTCTCGGCCACGGACTTGAGCTGGCTTACGTTCACCGCGTCCGTGTCGGACGCGCCCGCGGCCAGATGAGTGAGGCGGCGCTCCGCGCCCGTCGAGCCTATGCTCACCTCGCCCACGGGCGCAGCGCCCGCCACCGCCGCCGTACCCGACCGGTACGCCGCCGCGCCCAGCTTTGCGCCATTGGCGACCGCGTTCGCGCCCAACGCCACGCTGCCGGCATGGTTCGCCTGGGACTCGCGGCCCAACGCCAACGCGTTGTCGGCCGTGGCTCGCGCGTTGTAGCCCAGCGCTGTACTACCCGGGTTCTGGGCATAGGCATCGCTGGCCGCCAATCCGCGTTCGTTGGTCCGCGCATAGCGGATGCCCAGGCCATTGGCGTCGGTATACGTCCCGCTCGTATCGCCGGTCAGGTTCGCCAATGAGCCGCCAAGGCTGGTGAGCGTATCGCCCAGGGTCGTGACGGTCCCCCCGATGGTCGTGACCGTGTCGCCGAGGTTCGTCACCGTGTCGCCTATCGTCGTCACCCTGTCTCCCACGCGCTGCACTTCCTGGTTCGTCTCATGCAGCTGCGAACCGTTCACCGCGTCGGTGCTGGTGGCCGACAGCGTCCCCCGCGCCAGGTTGGTGAGCTTGGTGCCGCCCGTCATGCCACCGTCCGTGGATGCCGATCCCGCCAGCGTGATGAGGCTCTTGCGATCACCCGTGTTGCCGTCATAGGTCACCGCCCGGTCGCCCAGGCTGCCGACATTCTCGGCCACGGACTTGAGCTGGCTTACGTTCACCGCATCCGTGTCGGAAGCGCCCGCAGCCAAGTGAGTGAGGCGGCGCTCTGCGCCCGTCGAGCCTATGCTCACCTCGCCCACCGGCGCCGCGCCCGCCACCGCTGCCGTACCTGACCGATACGCCGCCGCGCCCAGCGTCGCGCCGTTGGCGACCGCGTTCGCGCCCAGCGCCACGCTGCCGGCATGGCTTGCCTGAGCTTCGCGCCCAATTGCCAGCGCATTGTCGGCCGTGGCCCGCGCGTTGTAGCCCAGCGCTGTACTACCCGGGTTCTGCGCGTAGGCGTCGCTGGGCGTCAGCCCCCGTTCGTTAGTCCGCGCATAGCGGATGCCCAGGCCATTGGCATCGGTATACGTCCCGCTCGTATCGCCGGTCAGGTTCGCCAACGAGCCGCCAAGACTGGTGAGCGTATCGTTCAGGGTCGTGACGGTGCCTCCGATGCTCGTGACCGTGTCGCCGAGGTTCGTCACGGTGTCACCCAGGGTCGTCACCGTGTTACCCATCGTCGTCACGGTGTTACCCATGCTGGTCACCGTGTCGCCCATGGTCGTCACCCGGTCGCCCACGCGCTGCACGTCCTGGTTCGTCTCATGCAACTGCGCGCCGTTCACGGCATCGGTGCTGGTGGCCGATAACGCCCCCCGTGCGAGATTGGTCAGCCTGGTGCCGCCGGTCGCGCCGCCGTCCGTGGACGCGGAACCCGCCAATGTGATCAGGCTCTTGGGATCGCCCTCGTTGCCGTCATAGGTCACCGCCCGGTCGCCCAAGGCATTCACCGCCTGATTCGTGGCATGAAGCTGCGAGCCGTTGACGGCATCCGTGCTGAGAGCGCCGAGCCGCCCTGCCGCAACGTTCGTGATGGAGCGCTCCACACCCGTGCTGCCCACACTGACCGTGCTGGCGGGCGTCGCCCCGGCGAACGAGTAGGATCGCCCCGCGATTGCGGCGCCGGACGTGCCGACGGCTGCCGAGGTGGCCGATCCCGCCCCCAGCGCGACGTCGTCCGAGTTGGTTGCGACCGAATCGAACCCCAACGCCATGCTGCGCGCGGCCAGCGCGTTGGCATCGTTGCCAACAGCCAATGCCGCGGCGCCCGCAGCCGCCGAGCTATTGCCCAGCGCGACGGCCCCGGCTCCGGTGGCCCGATTGGCATTGCCCAACACCACCGAGTTTTCACCGATCGCCGAACTACCGCGGCCGATGGCCACGGCCGAGAAATTCCCTGTGGCGCCATCCGCCACGCTGTCGATGCCGACGGCCACATCGCCATCGCGCCGAGCCTGCGCACGCGTGCCTATCGCAACGGAATCCGCCCCCATGGCACGCGACTCCCCTGCGATCGCGACGGCATTGAGACCCGAAGCCTGCGCCCCCGCCGCCGCGGTATTGGAGGAGTTATTGCCGCCGATGGCGACGCTGCCGACCGCCGTGGCGCGCGCCCATTGGCCAAGAGCGGTGGAGCCCAGGGCGAGGGCTCCCGCCTGCATGCCTACGGCTGTGCTGCGGATTGCCGCCGTAGCCGCAAACCCCAGGGCGGTCGCGGCATTGCCCGTCGCCGTCGCTTGAAAACCCAGGACCTGCACGCCTACGAAATTGCCGCCATCGGCATCGCATCCAATCACGTTGGACCACAGGCCGGATCCATCGCGCGGACCCTTACCCGCAGGATAGGCTATGCCGTCAGGTCCCGTCCCTTTGGGAGAAGCGCAACCATTCGGGTTGTACGTTGCCGCATGAACTTGCGGACTCGTTCCCACCAGGCTGGCCAGTACCGCAAGTCCCGCTGCAATATCGAGCCTCATGTTCAGCTTCGGGCGCTTCCGAACGGATTGCCCGCCTGCCGCCCTGTCTTCGTCCGCACTGATCCAAACGTTCCTGAGTATCTTGTTCATGAATGGGTGCTCCAGTTCAAAAACTCTAGGGAACTTCTCGTCTTCGCAGCCATTCCCTGCGGCGCTGACGGCACCGTGAACACGCTGCGGCGACTCACGCCACCCGGCTACGCAAGCGCTCTGGCCGAAGCCGGACTCTCGCCAACTGCGCTACGCAAGCGGTCGATCTATTGATGGAGATGGAAAAGGAAATGCGCCGGGACCATCGCGGGACGCCTCGCTTGCCGGCGGAGGAGTCCCGCAGCGACTGCATCGGGTGATGCATTGAGACCAAGACTACGGCGCGCAATTGCAATCGCACATTGCACTTGGGCCTATGGGACGTATCGGCTTAGCCTGCCTATACCGGCAGGCCGCTAGCGGGTAACAGCCGGAACTGGCATGCCCGCCGCTGCGCCCACTAAACAAATGGACCGCTCATCCGTCTGTGGATCGGGGCATGGGTTTCTTGAGGAGCGGTTCCGTGGATTTGCTGGCAGCGATACGCATCTTTCTCCGCGTGGTGGAACGCGGAACCATCTCGGGCGCGGCACGAGATCTCGACCTGAGCCAACCGTCAGTGAGCGAACGCATCGACAAGCTGGAGCGTTTCCTCAGTGCCCGCCTCTTGGTGCGCAGTTCGCGCAAACTGAGCTGCACCGCTGAAGGCCGGACGTTCTGCGAACAGGGCAAGCAGTTGTTGGATGCGGCGGAAATGACGATAAATTCCGTATCATTGAGCAACCTTCAGATACAAGGAAGTTTGAGACTCGCCGTGCCGCAGTGCCTGGGCGAGATCGTGGTTCCCAAAGCTCTGATGAACGTGCGCACGGCCCACCCCGATCTGCACATCGATCTCATGCTGAACGACACCATCGCCGACCCGGTCACCGAAGGCCTCGACATTTCGCTGCGCCTGGGCCGTCTCAACGAAAACGGGGGCTACATTGCCTTTCCGCTTGGCTGGGTGGCCCGCAAGCTGGTAGCGGCGCCGTCTTACCTTGCGGCTCACGGCCCAATAGAAGCGCCGGCGGACCTGGCGTCCCATCCGTTCATCCGTTTGAAGGCTATTTTCGCGAACGATCAAGTGCCGCTGGCGCGCGAGAACGGCCCGGTGACCCAGACGCGCATCAAGACCGCCATGACCGTCAGCCACTGGCGCCCCATGTACGATCTGATCCTCGCTGGCGGCGGCATCGGCATCCTGCAGCATCCCGCGTGCGCCAAGGCATTGGCGCAAGGACGCCTCGTCGAACTGCTGGACGGCTATCGCGTGCCGCCGCTTCCGCTCAATGCGCTGCTTCCGCCCCTGCGTCCGATGCCGCAACGCGTGCGGGCGGTCCTGGAACTGCTGAAGCGGGACATTCCGGCGCTGCTCCAGCCCGCGGTTTGAACCGCGCGTCGGCCTCTGCGCCTTGGCGCGCCTTCGGGTCATCCATCTGCAGCCAGATCTTTCAATGACGGTTTTTTCATCGCCAGCCTGACCGTTTTGCATCTTGCTATACAGCGCCGCGCGCACATTGTTACGCCGTGGTGCAACATTGACGCCTTTCAAAGCCATCTGCTAAAAGCCTCGATATCCGCACGTTAAACGCAATGCCCCAACTGTCGTAGTGAGGTGCTGTGTGCAAAACGAGTCCGATGGCTACACCAAGCCTCAGGAACTTCGAAGTTTCCTGTTCCTGACGGCCGTCATGGCCCCCGTCCTGTCGGTCATCATCGTGGCAGGTTACGGTTTCCTCGTCTGGTTCTATCAACTGATCGCCGGCCCCCCCGGTAGCTGATGCGACGCGACGGAACCCCTCCCATGTCCGCGCTCCCCCATTCCGCGCCGCCTGCGGCGCCGCCAGAGCTGCATATCGCCAGCATGGTGGTGCACGCCGCGCCGCGCCGCTTGCCCGACGTCCGCCTGGCGATTCTTGCGATCTCCGGAGCGGAAATCCATGGCGCTTCCGACACCGGAAAACTGGTGGTCACCCTGGAAGCCCCCTCCACCGACGACATGATGGCCCGGATCTCCGAGATCCAGCGCCTGGATGGCGTGCTGGCTTCGGCGCTGGTCTACCAGCATGCCGACTCGCTGGACGCGATGAACGAGGAGATTGACGATGGCAATGGCTCGTAGAGACTTCATCAAGCAATCCGCCGCCGCAGCAGCCGCCACCGTGGCCGGCATACCCATCGTCGGCTACACGCAGAACATCGTCACCGAATCCGAGGCCGCCAAGCTCAAGTGGTCCAAGGCGCCCTGTAGGTTCTGCGGGACCGGCTGCGGCGTGAACGTCGCCGTGAAGGACAACCAGGTCGTGGCCACGCACGGCGACTTCAACGCCGAGGTGAACAAGGGCCTGAACTGCGTCAAGGGCTATTTCCTGTCCAAGATCATGTACGGCAACGACCGGCTGACCACGCCGCTCCTGCGCATGAAGGACGGCAAGTACGCCAAGGACGGGGAATTTGCGCCGGTGTCCTGGGACCAGGCCTTCGACGTCATGGCCGAGCAATTCAAGCGAGTGCTGAAGGACAAGGGCCCCGAGGCCGTGGGCATGTTCGGCTCGGGGCAATGGACCATCTGGGAAGGCTACGCCGCGCTCAAGCTGATGAAGGCGGGCTTCCGGACCAACAACCTGGACCCGAACGCGCGCCACTGCATGGCCTCGGCGGCGGTGGGCTTCATGCGCACCTTCGGCGCCGACGAACCCATGGGCTGTTACGACGACATCGAGAACGCCGATGCCTTCGTGCTGTGGGGCTCCAACATGGCGGAGATGCACCCCATCCTGTGGACCCGCGTGACCGACCGCCGGCTGTCCGCCCCCAAGACCCGGGTGGTGGTGCTGTCCACCTTCGAGCACCGCTCCTACGAGCTGGCCGACATGGCGTTGACGTTCACGCCGCAGACGGACCTGGCGATCCTGAACTACATCGCCAACCATATCATCCAGACCAAGCGCGTGAACCGCGACTTCGTCGACAAACACACGACGTTCCGCGAAGGCAATACCGACATCGGCTATGGGCTGCGCCCCGACCATCCGCTGCAAAAAGCCGCCAAGAACGCCCGCGATGCCGGCGGCTCCAAGCCGATGACTTTCGACGAATTCGCCAAATTCGTCTCCAAGTACGATCTGGACTACACCGCCAAGCTGAGCGGCGTGCCCAAGAAGCAACTGGAGGAACTGGCCGAACTCTATGCCGACCCGAAAGTACGCGTGACCTCTTTCTGGACCATGGGCTTCAACCAGCATACGCGCGGCGTGTGGGCCAACAACATGGCCTACAACATCCATCTGCTGACCGGCAAGATCTCCACCCCGGGCAACAGCCCATTCTCGCTGACCGGCCAGCCCTCTGCCTGTGGCACCGCCCGGGAAGTGGGCACGTTCTCGCACCGTCTGCCGGCCGACCTGGTGGTGACCAATCCCAAGCACCGCGCGCACGCCGAGGAAATCTGGCAGTTGCCCGACGGCACCATCCCCAGCAAGGTGGGCGCGCATGCCGTCCTGCAGAACCGCATGCTCAAGGATGGCCAGATCAACGCCTACTGGGTGATGGTCAACAACAATATGCAGGCCGCGGCCAACCTGATGAACGAAGGCCTGCCCGGCTACCGCAACCCCGAGAACTTCATCGTGGTCTCGGACGCCTACCCCACGGTCACGACGATATCGGCCGACCTGATCCTGCCCACCGCCATGTGGGTCGAAAAGGAAGGCGCCTACGGCAACGCGGAACGCCGCACCCAGTTCTGG
Source organism: Achromobacter sp. PD1 (assembly GCF_048541815.1). Taxonomy (NCBI): domain Bacteria; kingdom Pseudomonadati; phylum Pseudomonadota; class Betaproteobacteria; order Burkholderiales; family Alcaligenaceae; genus Achromobacter; species Achromobacter sp. PD1. Next base: position 1,723,804 of record NZ_CP183349.1, on the reverse strand, counting down.
CACCAGCTGGTCAACGCGCCGGGCGAGGCGCGCTCGGACCTGTGGCAGTTGATGGAGTTCTCCAAGCGCTTCAAGGTCGAGGAGGTCTGGCCCGCGGATCTGCTGGCCAAGAAGCCCGAGTACCGGGGCAAGACGCTGTTCGACGTGCTGTTCGCCAACGGCAAGGTCAATCGTTACCCCAACACCGAGCGCGACAAGGACTACGCCAACCAGGAAGCCGAGGCTTTCGGCTTCTATGCGCAAAAGGGGTTGTTCGAGGAATACGCCGAATTCGGGCGCGGCCATGGGCATGACCTGGCGCCGTTCGATACTTACCATGAAGTGCGCGGCCTGCGCTGGCCCGTGGTCAAGGGCAAGGAAACGCTGTGGCGCTACCGCGAAGGCAGCGACCCCTACGTGAAGCCGGGCGCCGGCTTCGAGTTCTACGGCAACGCCGACGGCCGCGCGGTGATCTACGCCCTGCCCTATGAACCGCCCGCCGAATCGCCGGACAAGGAATACCCGTTCTGGCTGTCCACCGGACGCGTCCTGGAGCACTGGCATTCCGGCTCGATGACGCGGCGGGTGCCGGAGCTATACCGCGCCTTTCCCAACGCGGTCTGTTTCATGCACCCCGACGACGCCCAGGAAATGGGCCTGCGGCGCGGCGTCGAGGTGGAGGTCGTGTCGCGGCGCGGCAAGATGCGCACGCGCCTGGAGACCCGCGGCCGCGACAAGCCGCCGCGCGGCCTGGTGTTCGTGCCTTGGTTCGACGCCGGCCAGCTGATCAACAAGGTCACGCTGGACGCCACCGATCCGATCTCGTTCCAGACCGACTTCAAGAAGTGCGCGGTCAAGATCGTCAAGGTCTGAAAGGCGAACCGGAGACAGCCATGAACCTACGCGCCCTTACTCTCGCGACATGCGTCATCCTTGGTTCGGCCGCCTGGGCGGCGCCGCCGCTGGAGGTCGAAGACCCCATGCGCGGCCCCACCCCCGTCGCGCAGGAAACCGACCCGCCGCTCATCAGCCCGGTCGAAAATAAGGACATCCGGCGCATGCGCACGTATTCGATGCAGCCGCCCACCATTCCGCACAAGATCGACGGCTACCAGGTCGACAAGGACTTCAACCGCTGCCTGGCCTGTCACGCGCGCGTGAACACCGAGGAGACCCAGGCCCCGCCCCTGAGCGTGACCCACTACATGGACCGCGACAGCAACGTGCTGGCGGAAGTCTCGCCGCGCCGCTACTTCTGTGTGCAGTGCCACGTGCCGCAGACCGAGGCCAAGCCGCTGGTGTCCAATACCTACCAGGACATCGATGTGATCCTCAAGCGCCTGACCGCCCCGGCGCCCGCCAAGAAGTAAGCGACGGAGGCAGCCATGCTCGGACTCATCAAGCGCTACTGGAACATCATCCGACGGCCCAGCGTGCATTTCAGCCTGGGCTTCCTGACGGTCGGCGGATTCATCGGCGGCATCCTGTTCTGGGGCGCCTTCAACACCGCCATGGAACTCACCAACACCGAGAAGTTCTGCACCGGCTGCCACGAGATGCGCGACAACGTGTACGCCGAGTTGAAGGGCACCATCCACTTCACCAACCGTTCCGGCGTGCGGGCGCTGTGCTCGGACTGCCACGTGCCGCACAACTGGACCGACAAGATCGCGCGCAAGATGCAGGCGTCCAAGGAGGTCTGGGGCAAGATCTTCGGCACCATCGACACGCGCGAAAAGTTCGTGGAAAAGCGCCTGGAGCTGGCCCAGCACGAATGGGCGCGCTTCAAGGCCAATGACTCGCTGGAATGCCGCAACTGCCACAACTACGAATACATGGACTTCACGCGCCAGAGTCCGCGCGCGCAGAACATGCATTCGACCTATCTGGCGGACAAGAGCAAGACCTGCATCGACTGCCACAAGGGCATCGCCCACAAGCTGCCCAACATGGGGCCGGGCCCGACCTCCATGGCGCCGGCGCCGGCAGGTCCGGCGAAGGAAGTGGCGCATGCGGCCCGCTGACGCGCCGCCGCCCATGCTTTGCGCGCGCGGCCTGGCCAGCCGCCGCGGATGTTCCGCGCCCGTGGATTTCGAGCTGCATGGCGGCCAGTTGCTGCACGTGCGCGGCGCCAACGGCAGCGGCAAGACCAGCCTGCTGCGCATGTTGGCCGGCCTGCTGCGGCCGCTGGCGGGCAGCGTGCTGTGGCGCGGCGACGATGCGCGCCGCGATGCCGCCGGCTACCGCGCCTGCATGGCCTACCTGGGACACGGCAACGGCCTGTGCGGCGAACTGAGCGCCGCCGAGAACCTGCGCTACGCCCTGCACGTCGCCGGCACGCCGCAGGCCGAAGCTCGGTTATCGGGCACCCTACGCGCATGGCGCCTGGAATCCTGTGCCGACATGCCCGCGCTGCGCCTGTCCCAGGGACAGGGCCGGCGGCTGGCGCTGGCGGCGGTCGTGCTCGGCGCCAAGCCCCTGTGGCTGCTGGATGAACCCGACGCCGGCCTGGACGCGGCCAGCCTGGAACATCTGCGCCTGGCGCTGGAAGCCCACCTCGCGGCCGGCGGCGCCGCCGTGCTCGCTTCGCACCGCGAACCCGGCACCGCCGCCACGCATACCCAAACCCTGAACATGGATGACTACGCGGATGCTGGCTACGCTGTCGCAGTTGGCATTGCGTGAAATCCGTTTGGCCTGGAGACGGCCCGCGGACACGCTGGGCGCCACCCTGTTCTTCATCGTGGCCGGCACGCTGTTCCCCCTGGCGGTCGGCCCCGACCCCGCGCTGCTGGTGGCCATCGGACCGGGCGTGCTGTGGGTCTGCGCCCTGCTCGGCATCCTGCTGACGCTGAACCGGCCTTTCGCCCAGGACTACGACAACGGCGCGCTGGAACAACTGCTGGTGTCGCCGCACCCGCTGCCGCTGCTGGTGGGCGCCAAGCTGGCGGCGCACTGGTTCAGCAGCTGCCTGCCCCTGATCCTGGCCAGCCCGGTGCTGGCGCTGCAGTTCGGCCTGTCGCCGCAGGCCATCGGCATCCTGGTCCTGTCGCTGCTGCTGGGCACGCCGACGCTGGCGCTGGTGGGCGGGCTGGGCGCGGCGCTGACGCTGGGCCTGCGCGGCGGCGCCCTGCTGCCGCTGCTGGTGCTGCCGCTGTACGTGCCGGTGCTGATCTTCGGCGCGGGCGCGGTGTCGGCCTCGCACGCGGGAATGGGCGCCGGACCGCAATTGTCATTGCTGGGCGCATGCCTGTGCCTGGCCATCCTGTTGTGCCCCTGGAGCGCCTCGGCGGCGCTGCGCGTGGCGCTGGACTGAGGACGCCATGCACAAGCACCCTGCCCTGAACGCATATCCGCCCGCCGCGGCAGCCGGCGCGGGCTGGCTGCGGTACGCCTCGCCCGCCGCGTTCTATCCGCTGGCCGGCCGCATGATTCCATGGCTGGCGCTGGGCGCCGCGCTGTTCGCGGCCGCAGGCCTGTACGTGGGGCTGGCGGTCGCGCCCACCGACAGCCAGCAGGGCGAGGTCTACCGCATCCTCTTCATCCACGTCGGGGCGGCATGGATGTCAATGTTCCTGTACCTGGTCATGGCGCTGTACGCCGCCCTGGGACTGATCTTCAACACCCGCCTGTCGTTCATGATGATGCGGGCGCTGGCCCCCACCGGCGCGTTGTTCACCTTCCTGACCCTGTGGACCGGCGCGCTGTGGGGCAAGCCGACCTGGGGCGCCTGGTGGGTCTGGGACGCCCGGCTCACCTCCGAACTGATACTGCTGTTCCTGTACCTGGGCTTCATGGCCTTGCAGGCGGCCGCTGCCGACGACGCGCAGCGGGCCGACCGCGGCGGCGCCATCCTGGTGCTGGCGGGCGTGATCAACGTGCCCATCATCTATTTCTCGGTGCGCTGGTGGAGCACGCTGCACCAGGGCGCGTCGATCAACCTCACCACCGCGCCCAGCATGGCCCACATCATGGTGACCGCAATGCTGCTGATGGTGGCGGCGTTCTGGCTCTACAGCGCGGCGGCGGCGCTGGCGCGTGTGCGCGGCATCATTGCCGAGCGCGAGCCGGGCGCGGTCCGGGCGGACAGGACGCGGCGGGAGGCGGCATGAGCTGGGACGCGCTGTTCTCCCTGCAAGGCCATAGCCCCTATCTGCTGGGCGCGTATGGCGTGACGCTGGCGCTGATCGGCCTGGAAGCGTTGGTGCTGTGGCGGCGCAGCCGCGTCCGGCGCGCGGCGCAGGCTGCCGCCCGCGTGGACGGGACGGCGCCATGAGCCCGCGCAAGCGCCGCGCGCTGGCCATCGTGGGCGGCCTGGGCCTGTTGGCCGCGGCCGCCGCGCTGGTGCTCAACGCCCTGCAATCCAACCTGGTGTTCTTCTTCAGCCCTACCCAGGTGGTGGCGCAGGAAGCGCCCGCCAACGGCAGCTTCCGCGTCGGCGGCCTGGTGGAGCAAGGCTCGCTGCGCCGCGAGGCCGACGGCCTGACCCTGCGCTTCGTGGTGACGGACACCGCGCACACCGTGCCGGTCACGTATCAGGGCCTGCTGCCCGACCTGTTCCGCGAGGGCAAGGGCGTGGTGGTGGCCGGCAAGCTGGGACCAGACGGCGTGTTCCGCGCGACCGAGGTGCTGGCCAAGCACGACGAAAACTACATGCCGCCCGAGGCCGCCGATGCGATCAAGCGCGCGGGCGCCGGGCCTAACGCCATGCGCGCGGAGGCGCAATGATTCCCGAGATCGGCCTGTTCAGCCTGATCCTGGCGCTGCTGGTGGCGCTGGCGCAGGGCGTGCTGCCGCTGGTGGGCGCCACCACCGGCTGGCAAGCGGGGTTGCGGGTGGCGCGGCCCGCCGCCATCGGCCAGTTCGGCTTGACCACCGTGGCCATAGGCTGCCTGGCCTGGGCATTCCTGGACAATGATTTTTCCGTGCTGTACGTGGCCGCCAACTCCCACGCGGACCTGCCGGCCGCCTACCGCTTCGCGGCCGTCTGGGGCGGACATGAAGGATCGCTGCTGTTGTGGCTTTACCTCTTGACCGCCTGGACCCTGGCCGTGGCGCTGTGCAGCCGCCGCCTGCCCTTGCCCTTCGTCGGCCGCGTGCTGGCGGTGATGGGCTGGATCAGCGTGGGCTTCCTGCTGTTCCTGCTGTTCCTGTCCAACCCCTTCGAACGCCTGATGCCGCCCGCCATGGCCGGCCGCGACCTAAATCCGCTGTTGCAGGATCCCGGCATGATCGTGCATCCGCCCATGCTGTACATGGGCTACGTGGGCTTTTCGGTGGCCTTCGCCTTCGCCATCGCCGCGTTGCTGTCGGGCGAGCTGGACGCCATGTGGGCGCGCTGGGTACGCCCCTGGACGCTGGCGGCCTGGACCTTCCTGACCATAGGCATCCTCCTGGGCAGCGCCTGGGCCTATTACGTGCTGGGCTGGGGCGGCTGGTGGTTTTGGGATCCGGTGGAAAACGCCTCCTTCATGCCCTGGCTGGCGGGTACCGCGCTGATCCATTCCCTCATCGTCACGGAGAGGCGCGGCGCCTTCCGCAGCTGGACCGTGCTGCTGGCGATCTGCACGTTTTCGCTCAGCATCCTGGGCACGTTCCTGGTGCGCTCGGGCGTGCTGACTTCCGTCCATGCCTTCGCCGTGGACCCGGGCCGCGGACTGTACATACTGGGATTCATGCTGGTGATCGTGGGCGGATCGCTGGCGCTCTATGCCTGGCGCGCGCCCACGGTGGGCCTGGGCGGAGGATTCTCGCTGCTGTCGCGCGAATCCCTGCTGCTATCCAACAATGTGGTGCTGACCGTGGCGGCGGGATCGGTGCTGCTGGGCACGCTCTACCCGGTGGTGCTGGACGTGCTGGAGTGGGGCAAGATCTCCATCGGTCCGCCCTATTTCGAAGCCGTATTCGTGCCGCTGATGACGCCTGCCATCTTCCTGATGGGCGTCGGTCCGGTGGCGCGCTGGAAACAGGCCGAGCTGCCCGACCTGGGCCGCCGCCTGCGCATCGCCTTCGCGGTCAGCGTGGCCACGGCCGTGCTGCTGCCACTGGCCATGCCGGGCCCGGCGCGGCTGGGCTCGCCCATGGTGATGCTGGGCCTGTGGCTGGCCGCGTGGTCGGTCGCCAGCGCCGCCGCGCACGCCTGGCAGCGTCTGACGGACGGCGACGGCAACTGGCTGCGCCGCTTGGGGCGCCAGCCGCGCTCCTGGTACGGCATGCTGCTGGCACACGCGGGCATGGGTGTCTTCATCGCCGGGGTCACGCTGGCCAATGGCTATGAGGTCAAGCAGGAGCTGCGGATGGAGCTGGGCGCCACCCAGGAAGCCGGCGGCTACGCCTTCACCTTCGCCAGCATCGCCCCGGCTGCCGGGCCGAACTACAGCGCGCAGCGCGCCGTGTTCCCGGTGACCCGCGACGGCAAGCCGGTGCTCACCCTGTATCCGGAAAAGCGCCTCTACACGGTGCAGGACATGGCGCTGAGCCAGGCCGACATCGACAGCGGCTTCACCCGCGACCTGTTCGTGGCGCTGGGCGAACCGGTGGGCGACAAGGCCTGGACGGTGCGCCTGCAGGTCAAGCCCTTCATGACCTGGATCTGGACGGGCTGCATCCTGATGGCGCTGGGCGGCCTGCTTGCGGCCGGCGACAAGCGCTACCGCCGCGCGCAGGAGCCGGCGCGCGCGCCGCAGCCCACCATGCCCGGGGCCGCGCGGCCCACGCGGGAGGGCGCCTGATGCTGCGCTACCTGGTGCCGCTGGCCGCTTTCCTGGCGATGGCCGTGTTCCTGGCGATGGGCCTGTCGCGCGATCCGCGCGCGGTGCCCTCGGCCATGATAGACAAGCCCGCCCCCGCCATCGGCCTGCCCGTGCTGCTGGACCCCGGCAGGAAACTGGAAGTGCAATCGCTGCGCGGCCAGGTCTGGCTGCTGAACGTGTGGGCGTCCTGGTGCGGGCCGTGCAAGGACGAACTGCCGGTGCTGCGCGAAGCCGCCCGGCGCCACGGCATTCCGCTGTATGGTTTGAACTACAAGGACAAGCCGGAAGAAGCCGAAGCCTGGCTGGCGCGCAACGGCAACCCCTACATCGCGTCCGCCAGCGACATCGATGGCCGCGTCGGCATCGAATATGGCGTCTACGGCGTGCCCGAGACCTTCGTGATCGACCGCGACGGCCGTATCCGCTACAAGCAGTTGGGCCTGATCACGCCGGAGATCTGGCGCGACCGCATCCAGCCCGCCATCGAGGCGCTGCAATGAAACGGCCCGCCGCCCTGCCTTGCCGCTTGTTGCGGACCGCCCTGCGCGCCTTGCTGCTGGCGCTGGCCTTGACCGCTGCCGCGCGCGCCCAGGTCCACGCCGGCGCCGCGCAGCCCTTGCCCCCTGTCCTGGAACAACGCGCCGACAAGCTGGCCCACGGACTGCGCTGCCTGGTATGCCAGAACCAGACCCTGGCCGAGTCGAACGCGCCGTTGGCCCAGGACATGCGCAAGCTGATCCGCGATCAATTGGCCGAAGGCCGCAGCGACGCGCAGATCATGCGCTTCTTCGAAGACCGCTATGGCGACTTCGTGCGCTACGACCCGCCCTTCAAACCCATCACCTGGCTGCTATGGCTGGGGCCGTTCGCGCTGCTGGCGTTGGGCTTCGTGGTGCTGGTGCGCACCTTGAAGCGCCGCGCCGGCGCGCGCGCGCCCCTGACCGCCGACGAACGCGCGCGCGCGGCGCGCTTCCTGGATACCGGCTCATGACCGCACTCTGGATCATCGTGGTGCTCCTGCTGCTGGCGACCCTGCTCTGCCTGATTCCGCCCTTGCTGCGACGCGCGCCCGCCGCACAACCCACGTCCGAGGCCAATGTGCGCGCGTTTTATCTGGCGCAGCGCGAGCAATTGCGGCGGGACATGGACAACGGCAGCCTCACTGCCGCCGCCGGCATACGCGCGGAGGAAGAGCTGCAGCGCGACCTGTTGCAGGACCTGGACTTGCGGCGCGGCCGCAGCGCGCCCTGGGCTGGACAACGCGCCGGGATCACCGCCGCCTGCCTGCTGACCGTGCTGATTCCGGTGGCGGCCGTGCTGCTGTACGGCCAATTGGGCAACCCGCGCGCGGCGGCCAGCGCCAGCGCGGGCCAACCCGCCGAACCGCATGCGGCGGACGCCGGCAATGACATGACGCTGGCCATCAATGCCCTGGCCCAGCGGCTGCGGACCGCGCCCGATGACGCCGACGGCTGGTACATGCTGGCGCGTTCGTATGAAACCCTGGGACGCTATACCGATGCGGTAGCGGCTTACCAACAGGTGCTGCGATTGGTTCCTGGCCAGCCCGCGGTACTGGCCGACCTGGCCGACGCGCTGCTATCGGCCAACCAGGGCAACCCCGACGACGCCTCCATCGCGGCGGTGGCGCAAGCCCTGGCCGCGCAGCCGGACCAACCCAAGGCCCTGGCCTTGGCCGGCATGATGGCGTTGCGCCGCGGCGACGCGGCCGAGGCGCTGGCGCATTGGGAACGGCTGCAGGCACAGTTGCCGCCGGACTCGGAAGCCGCGCGCCAGATCCAGTCCAACATCGCGCAGGCGCGCGCCATGGCGGGCGCGCCTGCCAGTACAACTGCCACAGCCTCGGCCTCCGGATCCGCCCCCATCTCGGCATCGGCTCCTCCCGCCGCTGGCGCAGCGCCTACGCCCGCAGTCACCGCTGCCCGCATCAGCGGACGCGCCAGCATCGCCGACGCGCTGCGCGGCCGGGTCCAGCCCTCCGATACCGTGTTCATCCTGGCGCGTCCCGAGGAGGGATCGCGCATGCCGCTGGCCATCCTGCGCATGCAGGTCTCGGACCTGCCGCGGGATTTCGTGCTGGACGATAGCAGCGCCATGTCGCCGGACGCGACCTTGTCGCGTGCCAGCAAGGTGCGGGTGGAGATCCGCGTCAGCAAGTCCGGCACGGCGGCCGCGCGGGCGGGCGACCTGGGCGGCGCGCTATCCGGCATCGGCGTCCACGCGAACGGACTGACGCTGGTGGCCGATACCGTCGTGCCCTGAGGCACACGATACCGGCCGCCTGCGCCCTCAGACTCGCTCGATCCGCGCCGGCAGCCCCTGGCGCACCGCCGCGCCGGACACCCAATCGATCCAGACGTTGGCATGCTCGCCGCGCGTGGCGTCGCCGAATCCCAGGTCGTTCAGGTTCACGCCCGCGGCCAGCGCCGGATCGTGCGCCATGGGCTTGCCATCCACCACGTGGGCGCGCGCGCCCAGCTCGGTGTGGCCGTAGCCGTGCTCGATACCCACCGCGCCCGGCTGGATGCCGTCGCGCAGCAGCGCCAGCCCGGTCACCGCGCCGCCCGGCGTCACGATGCGCACCGTATCGCCGTTGCGGATGCCCAGGCGTTCGCCGTCCTGCCGGTTGATCGACACCGGGTTGTGCGGATGCACCTGGCGCAGGCGGTTCACGCCGATGGACATGGAGCTCATCAGGTTGGACTTGAACGAGCTGAGCAGGAAGGGCCAGTCCTGCCGCGTGTATTGCGCGCGCATATCACTGCCGTCGGCCAGCCGCGTCGGGTACCAGGTCGGACAGCCGCTATAGCGCTCGCCCGTCATGGAATGGCGAAAGCCCGCCAGTTCCTCGCTCCAGACCTGCAGCGGCTTGGCGTAGGCGGCGCGCGTCTGGCGCGTCCCGCCCTCTTCCACCCAGGCGTCCTGCATCTTGTCGAAGCGCCCGCCGCGGCTCATCACCATGGCCACCTGGCGCCATTCGCCCGGTTTGAGCTTCTGCTGCAACAACGGACCGTAGCGGTCCACGCCGGTGAGCGCCATGTCGTCATCGCTGGCCTCCGGCACCGGCTTGCCGGCCGCGAAGGCGATGTTGGCGATGCCGCGCAGGAAGAAGTCCTCCGGCGTGTCCAGCGCGTACTTGACGCCGTCCTTGTCGGAGATGGCGCCCGCGCCGAAGCCCGGCATGCCCAGCCGCTTGGCGCAGGCGATCAGGAAGGTCTCCAGGCAGACCGGCTCGCCCGTGGCCGTGCGGGCCACGCGCGGCTGCACGGCAGGCCAGCGCACGGTGGACGCCTTGGCCACCACGTCCGCCCAGGGCGCGGAGACGCCCCAGCTTTCGTAGGTCACCGTGTCCGGCACGATGTAGTCGGCCAACGCGTTGGTCTCGTTGATGAAGGGGTTGATCGATACCGACAGCGGCAAGAGGCGCGGATCCTTCATCTTGTCGATGATGACGCTCTTCAAGCCGGCGATGCCGTAGATCGGGTTGCTCATGTGGTTGAACCAGACCTTGGCATGGTACGGATAGCCCGCCAGCGCGGACGCCAGCATTTCCGAGCTGAGCCCGCCGGTGGCCGGATACCAGGGCGCGGCGGCCGGATAGGCCGGCTGGCCGGCGGCCTTCTTGCGCTTGAACTCGCTGGACTTCTCGTACGGAAAGCGGTTACGCGACAGGCCCACGCCCTTGGGCGTGGCGCGGTTGGCGAAGCCGGCGATGTTGTAGCGCGGCCCCTGCCCGTAGGGCGGGAACGGGCCGGCGTCCAGCACCAGGCCGCCTTCGACATTGAGGTTGCCCACCAGCGTGTTCAGCATGGCGATGGCATAGGCCGTATAGAAACCCGAGCCGCTCATGGTGCCGCCGTGCGCGTCGGCCACGGCGCGCTTGCCGTAGCTGGTGAAACGCTCGGCCAGCGACGCGATCTTGGCGGCCGGCACGCCGCTCAGTTCCGCGTATTCGTCCAGCGTCTTGCGGCGCGCTTCCTCGCGCAGCAGCGACAGCGAACTGCGCACGCGCAGCGCTTGCGGCGCGCCGTCCATGCCGGGCGCGGCGACCGTGTCGTCCACGAACAGCGTGGCGGGCGCGGCCGCGGTATGCGGCGCCAGCGTGCCGTCTTCAAGGCGCACGACGTACACGTCTTCCCACTTCTCGCCGGCATCGGCCGGGCGCGGCCAGCCCAGATCGGCGCCGCGCAGGAAACTGCCCAGATGCGGATGGCCGGGTTCCGCCACCACCAGATGGGTGGCGTTGGTCCAGGCCGCCTCGCCCGCGGCCTTCATGGCCGCAGGGCCGGGCTGCGCCAGCGCGCGGGCATCGTAGCGCTCGTTATCCAGGATCCAGCGGATCAGGCCCATGGCCAGGCCCAGGTCGCCGGCCGGATTGACCGGCACCCATTCATTGCCCGATCCGGTCGACAGGCTGGACGAGGCCGGCAGCATCGGCGACACGACCACGTAGGTGAAACCAGTCTCTTCCGGCCGCACGCGGGCCTCGGCCAATTGGCGGGCCTGGCGCTGGAACGGGTTGCCGGCCTGCGCCGGGGCCGCGCCGATGAACAGGCCAAAGCGCGCATTGTCCCAGTCCGGCTTGCCGTGGGGCATGCCCTTCAGATCGCCCAGCGCCGCGCCCGCTCCCACGCGGAAGCTCTGGCCGCAATAGGAACCGTGGTTGCTGAAATTGACCGTGCCGAACGATTGCCCGGCAAAGCGCTGGATCAGCGGGGTACGGCCTTCGTTGGATGCATCGGTGAACAGGAACTGGTTGACCTTGGCGCCGTACTCGGGATTCTGCGGGTCCAGCGGCGTTTCGCGGTCGAAGATGGCGCGCAGGCCGTCCACCTGGCCTTCGCCGAACAGATCGCCGCCTTCGCAGACTTCCTGCACCAGCTGTTCGAACGAGATCGTCTGCCACTTGCCCTCGCCGCGCTTGCCCACGCGCTTGAGCGGCTGCAGCACGCGGAACGGGCTGTTCATCTGCTCCAGCATGGCCGAACCGCGCGCGCAGGACGTGGCGCGCCCTTCCAGGCCGTTGTCGCCGCCCAGTTGCGCGTAGACCTCGCGCACCGGCGCGTCCATCGCGGCCGGCCGGGTCGTGGCCAGCGGATGGTAGGGGTTGCCGGCCACGCGCAGGATGCGGTTTTCCTGTGTATCCACGCGCAGGCGCACGCCGCACTGGGTCCAGCAGCCCAGGCAGCTGGAGGGGCTGACCGTCTGGCCCGGCTGCGCGCTGAGCACGCCGGTCAGGGGATCGATGCGGAATTCCGGCGTCAGCGAATTGCCGCGCACGGCATGCGCCGTGGGCACGCCCGCCGTGCCTTGAGCCAGGCCCTTCACGGCCCGGACCACGGTCTCGCCGTAGCCCGCCGCGAACGCCGCCATGCCGCCGGCGACCACGCCGCCGCGCACCATCATCTTGCGCCGCGCCTCGTCGCGCGGTTGATCGGCGGCCTCGTCCGGCGGGGCGCCGCGCTTGTCGTCTTCGTGTTGCTTGTCCATTGCTTTCATTCCATGTTCTTTCGTCTAGGACCTGTGCACACACAGGCCCAGGCGGCGGCGCTCAGGCCGCCAGGCCGCGCGTGCGCGCCGGAAACAGCTCCAGCGCGTAGGTCACGGCGGCGATCAGCGCCACGCACAGGCCCAGCACGCCCACCATGCCCAGCAGTCCATCGCTGCCCCAGGGCATGTCGTACAGATAGAGGCCGGCGCCGTACTTCGGCACGCCCTGCACGCTCATGAAGACCACCCAGCGGAAGATCCACGCGGCCGCCAGCATGGTCAGCGCCAGCGCGGCTGAAGGCAGCGGCGCGGCCAGCGTGCGCGCCGGACGCTGCAACAGCGCGATCATGCAGAAGCCGGTCGCCACCGCACCCGCCAGGCTGACGCGCCAGATCGGAAACTCCGCGAACAGCCGCAGCGCGGCGTCGAACGAAGGGTCCATGCCCAAGAGGCCCAGCAGCGCCCAGGCGCCGGCGCCCAGCGCCATCATCACCACCGCGGTCACGCTCAGGCTGCGCAACAGTTCCACCGGCATGGCCTGCGTACCGCCGCGCAGCCAGCGGCCCACCAGGAACATGGCCCCCAACGCGCCCAGCCAGGCGGTCAACGCGAAGTTCACCGGCAGGAACACCGTGTGCCACAACGGCCGCGAACGCAGCACCATCACTTCCGCGCCGGTATAGACCAGGATGGACAGCGCCGACACCGCCAGCGCCATGCCCAGCACGCGCACCCAGCCGATGCGGCCCCACCACCAGGCGGCACAGAACAACAGCGCCAGGGTCACGAACACCGGCAGCAGCAAGGCGCCCAGCCACATCCAGGACCAGGGCGTGACATGCGCGTAGAAGTGCCAGAAGCGGCCCGGCTGGTGCAGGTCCGCCAACAGCGACACGGGCGCGGCGATGGCGCTGACCAGCAGCACCGTCACGGCCGCGGGCAGCAGGCGACGGGCAGGCGAGCCCGCGCTGCCAAAGGCCGCAAACGCGGCGGTCAGCGCGGTGGTGGCGCTGATGCCGATGAGGAAGAAGTACTGCACGGCCCACGGCAGCCAGGCGGCGTCGTAGACCGGCGTCAACAATTCAGAGATCTGCATGCTCATCCCCTTTAATGGCTCAATGGCCGCCAGCCAGCCGCACGCCGGCCTGGCCGTCGACCTGATGGACGAACGCATCGGGCAGGCCGATGTAATAGACGTGGGGATCGGTCTTCATTTCGGGCTTGAGCACCTTGATGTCTTGCTTGTGCTCGACCAGCAGCCTGGAAATCGCGCTGTCGGGATCGTTCATGTCGCCGATGACGCGCGCGCCGCCCACGCAGCTTTCCACGCAGGCCGGCAGCAGCCCCGCTTCCAGGCGGTGCTCGCAGAAGGTGCATTTGTCGGCGGTCTGCGTTTCGTGGTTGATGAAGCGGGCGTCGTAGGGACAGGCCTGCACGCAATAGGCGCAGCCCACGCAGCGCTCGTTGTCGACCAGCACGATGCCATCTTCGCGCTGGAAGGTGGCCTGCACCGGACAGACGGGCACGCAAGGCGGGTTGTCGCAGTGGTTGCACAGGCGCGGCAGCATCACCATGGAGGCGGGGCCGCCGGCGTCGGGCAGGACTTCGTATTGCAGGACGGTGGTGCGGAACTGCCCGATGGGAGGCAGGTTCTCCATGGAACAGCTGACCGTACAGGACTGGCAGCCGATGCACTTGCGCATATCCACGACCATGCCGTAGCGCTTGCCCGCCATGCCGGGGCGGCGCGGCGGCTGGCCGTTGATGCCGGCGGCCTCGGCGCGGATGGGTATGACGGTGGCCGCGGCCCCCAACCCCAATAAGCCCTTCAGGAAGCCACGTTTACCCGGGAGTGGCGGTTCCGGGGGGCTGGCGGGGGTACTCATAGTGCTTCTCCAAGCGTTAATTCTGTTACAGGAATTAACTTATCACTTGGAGTTATATAGAGACTTGATAAGTATCAAACCGGGGACGGATAAGTGTAAACCCGGAGCCGGTCTGCGGCCCAACCCGTCAATCCTCGATCTTGAGCGCCCGGCCCCAGGCAGCCAACTTGTGCTCGAACGACGCCGCCGCATGCGCCGGGCTGGTCGACGGCAGGTCCATGTATTCCAACGAGACGGCCAGCCCGGGCAGCACGTGGCGGCGGTACATCGCCGCGGCCTTGGCGCCGTTGAAGCAGACCCGGACGATGCCGGGGTGGCGTTCCAGGAATGCGGCGAAGTCGTTGGCGACCAGGGTGTCGCCACGGATATCGGCGTCCAGGCTGCCGGGACGCTCGCAGGCTTGCAGCACGTCCCACAAGGCGACGCCAGCGGCTTGCAGGGCCTGCAAGCGCTGCGCATAGTCCAGGCCGGGATCGAAGCCGAAGACGCTGGCCGCGATGGGCCAGAAGGCGTTGCGCGGATGCGCGTAATAGCGGCCCTGCCGCAACGATGCCACGCCAGGCATCGAACCCAGCACCAGCACGCGCGCGCCAGCCCCCACCACCGGGGCAAAGCCTTGGACCTGATCGTTGTTGCCGCCCGCCTGGGCCGTATTCATGCCGTCTTCCATGACCGAAGGATACGCCAGCCGCAAGTTCCGGCCCCACTGTCCGATTCATGGAACAGTGCTTATCAATGCCGGGGACTACCGCCGAAGAGGTGGCGCCCTTATCTTATTAATCATGACGAACGGCCCCGATGGGGCCGCGCAACAGGAAATACGACCATGAAGAAGATCCTCGGATTGCATGCCAGCCCCCGTCCCCACTGGGTGGGCGACGGCTTCCCGGTGCGCTCCATGTTCTCCTACAACGACAAAGGCAAGAACACCAGCCCGTTCCTGCTGCTGGACTACGCCGGACCGGCGCAGTTCGAGCCGGCCGAGCATCCGCGCGGCGTCGGGCAGCATCCGCACCGCGGCTTTGAAACCGTGACCATCGTCTATAGCGGCGAAGTCGAGCACCGCGATTCCACCGGCAACGGCGGCGTCATCGGTCCCGGCGACGTGCAATGGATGACGGCGGCCTCCGGCATCCTGCATGAGGAATTCCATTCCCACGCCTTCACCCGCAAGGGCGGCGAGCTGGAAATGGTGCAGCTCTGGGTCAACCTGCCCGCCAAGGACAAGATGGCGCCGGCCGGCTACCAGGGCATCCTCAACGCGGACATCCCGGCGGTGGAACTGCCTGACGGCGCGGGCACGCTGCGCGTGATCGCGGGCAATTACGCGGGCCACGCGGGACCGGCGCGCACCTTCACGCCGATGGACGTGTGGGACGTGAGGCTGGCCGCCGGCAAGTCGGCGACCTTCCCCGTCGCCGAGGGCCGCAACAGCATGCTGGTGGTGCTGCGCGGCACGATGCTGGTCAACGGCGAAACCGTGGCGCGCGATGCGCAGCTGGCGCTGTTCTCCCTGGAGGGCGAGGACATCACCGTCGAAGCCAACAACGACGCAGTGTTCCTGGTGTTGAGCGGCGAGCCCATCGACGAGCCGGTGGTCGGCTACGGCCCCTTCGTGATGAACACGCAGGCGGAAATTGTTGAAGCGATCCAGGACTTCAACGCCGGCCGCTACGGCAAGATGCACTGAGGCAACAGGGCCGGCTGGCCTCTCGCCCCGAACAGCGGGACGGGAGGCTAGGACCGGCCCTGTTCTCGCGCGCCCCGCCGCAAGCGGCCCAGCCTGAGGCCGTCACGGATGTTCAATCCGATCAGCGTCAGGTTGGCCGCGCCTGCCGCCAGCTCCACCGCCTGCACCCCGTAGAACACCCCATCCAGCAAGCCCGCCTGCGCGCGCAGCGCCAGGAACACCGCCGCGGGAACCAGAATCAGCAAACCATTGGCCGCGATGAAAGGCATGCGTTTGCGCTTGGCCAGCAGCAGCGGGTGCCTGCCCTTGCCGCCCATCAGGAAGCCGCTGGCGGCGGTCAGCATCATGACGGGCACGAAACCCAACAGCGCATAGGCGATGGCAAGCTTGACCTGGGCCACCGCGGACGCGGTCAGGAACAGTTCGGACACCACCGTCGAAATCCAGAACGCCGCCAAAAACAGCAGCGTCGACATGGCGGCAGCGGCATGGATTCTATGTTTCATGACCTTGCTCCCCGTGCGCGGGAACGTGCGCGGCCAGCAGGCCCGCCAGCACCCTCCCCGCCGTTTCCAGTTCAGCGGCGCTGAAGCCGCCGGCCAGTTGGCGCGCGCGCTCCTTCCAGCGCGCGTCGATGGCGCCATAGACGCGCCGCCCCTCATCGGTCAGCCGGTACAGCGGCGAGCGCTTGTGTTGCGGATTGGGGCGGACCTCCACCAGTTGCGCCTCGGACAGCAGATTGAGCTGCTTCTGCGCGCCCTGGCGCGTCACGCCCATGGCGGCGGCGACCTGCGGCGCGCTCAGAGGCTGTCCCGCCAACGCCAGGGCGCCCAGCATCTGCCAGCGCGCGCTGGTCAGCGCCTGCGGCGCGACGAAGGCATCGCCCCAATCGAGCAGCGCGCCGTTCAACTGGAACAAGGTCAGGATCACCCCGGTGAGCCGTTCTTCCTTGGTTGGATTCATTGCTGGCCTCCCGGTCTTTTGGCTTAATTGACAACCAGTTTCCAACTATGGAAACTGGTTGTCAATATAAATCTCGACTGTTTTTCTGCGTACACCGGACAGCCGCCGCAAAAAACGGATAGCGTCCCCTGCCTCTGGACGGGTTTTCCACCAGTCCGCCCTGTCCGGCGCAGCTTTACTATCAAAGCCTTCAAGACCCCGGCAGTGGAGTTTCCCCATGCTCGACACGATGCAGTCCGCCACCAGCACGACTTGGCCGCCGGCCGCGCCGCGGATCGAGTCGGTCCTGGGCCTGCCGGCGCAGCAATTGTTCGCCTCCGGCGATCTGGACGAAGCCCGTTCCATGGTCGGCCGCGTCATGCGTCCGCACCACCTGGGTGTGGTCGGCGCGCTGCAGCGCCTGGACGCCCGCATGCACCACCAGCCGCTGGGCGAGGTCTCGCTGAACCGCCTGCGCTACGGCGCCAACGTCGAGATCCGTCCCGGTCCGCTGGAGGACTTCTTCCTGGTGCAGATGCCACTGTCGGGCTGCGCCCGCATCAGCAGCGGCCCGCAGCAGCTGGATTCGACGCCCGAGGTCGCCTCGGTCGTCAGCCCGGACGACGACCTGGCCATGCGCTGGGCCGACGACAACGACCAGTTCATGCTGCGCGTGGGCCGTTCGCTGCTGGAACGCACGCTGGTGGGCCATCTGGGCTGTGCGCTGGACCGGCCGCTACGTTTCCAACTGGGATTCCGCTGGCGCGAATGTCCCGCCTGGCGCTGCCTGATGAGCTATCTGCTGGACTGCTCGACGCAGCATGCCAACCTGGCCGAGCACAAGCTCATCGTGCACCAGATGGAACAGCTGGTCGCCGCCACCCTGCTGTCGGCCCAGCCCCACAACTACACCGGCGCCCTGCCCGGCCGCCGCGGCGCGGTGCTGCCGCGCCACGTGCGCAGCGTCCAGGATTACCTGCAGGCGCACGCGCACGAACCCGTCAGCGCCGAACAGCTGGCGCGCATCGCCGGCGTCAGCGTGCGCAGCCTGTACGCGGGATTCAAGGAATTCCTGGGCGTGAGTCCCATGCATTACCTGCGCGACCTGCGCATGGAGCGCGCGCACGCCGAGCTGGTCTCGGGCGAAAGCCGCAATATCGCCGGCGTGGCGTTGCGCTGGGGCTTCGCGCACATGGGGCGCTTCAGCGCCGGCTACAAGGAACGCTACGGGGAAAGCCCCAGCCAGAGCCTGCGGCGGCGCGCCTGAGGCGGCGGGCACGGACAGCGCCCGTCCAGACCCAGGCCAGCGCCGCTTCCGTCAGAAGCCAGAAGTACTGGGCGGAACGCAATCTGTCACCTCCTGCGAACGCCACCATCCTCCAGCCATACGGAAGGACGGGGAAGCGGCATGGCCCGGCTCATAAGCTATTCTTGCGAGTGCTCACACCAAGGAGAATGGCGCTGTCACCGCAAAAGTCGATTCGTCGGGATTTGGCCATCCTCTGGTTCTGGATCGTCATTGTCTCACTGGTGCTGGCCGGCCTGCTGGTGGTGCTTATTCGCCAAAGTGCCGGCCCGCAGATCGCACGGGCGCGCGACTTGGCCGCGGTCAGCTGCGAAACCCTGCGTGCCGGAGCGACACGCCTGCATCTGGCGACGACGCCAGGCCAGGCCTCCGGGACACGGCCCCTTCCCGGCGCCCAGGCCATTTTGGACCTGGCCTTACGCGACCGCGCCGGCATGGAAGGAGGGTTCTGGCAGGCGGACGCCGGGGTCGTGGCTTACGCCTTTCCCACCTACGATGGCACGGGCATCAAACGCGACCCGCCCAGCGCAGAACTTGAACGCATCGGCGCGACGGCACAGCGGGCGCTGGACGCGTCCGCACTGATCACGGACGTACGGCCAGGGCTACGCGAAGCGGTGGTCTTCGCAGCCTGTCCTGCCGATAGTTCCTTGCCGGCATTGGCCGCCTGGACGTTGGCTCGCGTTCCGCTGATAGGCAGCGACGTCATTAATTCCCTGATTCTTGCGATCAGTCTGTTGTTGAGCTCAGTGGTGCTATCAGGGATATGGCTGGGCCGCACCTTCTCCCGCTGGCGGGCACGCTCCGACGAACTGCAACGGCAATTGCAACAGGCTGAGCGGCTTGCCACGTTGGGCCGTGTGTCGGCCGGCCTCGCGCATGAGATACGCAACCCGTTGGGCACCATGCGCATGAAAGTCGAGAACGCGCTGGTGGCGCCCGAGCCCGTGCGCGAGGCGCGCGTGGCCAGCGCGCTGGAGGCGGTACTGACACAGACCGAACGCCTGGAGTCCTTGGTGTCCACGCTACTGGCCCTGACACAACCGTTCCGGGTCGAGCGCCAGCCGCTTGCTCTGCGCGCGTTTCTGGACCAGCGCATACTGACGCATGCCGCAGCAGCCCAACAGGCGGGGGTACGGCTGCTGCTGTCAGAGGCAAGCGATACTGAAATCCTGCCCGTACGCGCCTGGTTCGATCCCGTCCAGATGGCAAGGGTGTACGACAATCTGCTGCTCAACGCGCTGGCGCATACCGGCGAAGACGGCGTCATTGAGTTGGGCGCAGGCCGCACGCCGCAGGGCGCTCTGTTTTTATGGATAGCCGACAACGGCCCAGGGGTGCCGGACGGCCTGCGTGACACCCTCTTCGAACCTTTTGCCACCGCGCGTGCCGGCGGCACGGGCCTCGGGCTCGCACTGGTAAAAGAAATCATCGAAGCACACGGCGGACAAGTCCGGCTGGCGAAGTCGCCACGTGGCGCCCGTATCGAAATGGAGCTGCCATGGCCCGCATCCTGATCGTCGATGACGACGTGGCGTTTCTGGACAGTTTGTCCGAGACCCTTCATGACCTGGGCCATTCCGTGCTTCAGGCCACATCCACCAGTGCAGGCTTGAACAGGTTACGGACCGAAGCCGTGGATTTGGCAATTGTCGACCTGCGCATGCGCGATGAGGACGGCTTGGTCTTCCTACGCAAGGCCGCGGCAATCAAGCCGGTTCCGTGCATCATGCTGACGGCATATGCAAGTGGCGGCAACACCATTGAAGCCTTGCGGCTGGGCGCATTCGATCACCTGACCAAACCCGTGTCGCGCGCCACGCTGGTACAGACGCTGGAACGGGCATTGCAGCAGTCGCCAGTGGCTGACATTAACACCGCCCAGACGGAATCGAGTCCCGGCGAAGATCTTGAGCTTGTCAGCGGCAGCGAGGCCATGCGCGATGTTTTCAAGCGCATCGGGATGACGGCAGGCAGCGACGCCACAGTGCTGATTCTGGGCGAGACCGGTACAGGCAAGGAGCTGGTCGCACGCGCCGTGCACCGCAACAGCCCTCGCGCGGCGCGGGCGTTCGTGGCGGTCAACTGCGCCGCCATTCCCGCCGAACTGATGGAAAGCGAACTGTTCGGTCACGTCAAGGGAGCCTACACCGGCGCTACCAGCGATCGTGCCGGGCGTTTCCGTGAAGCGGAGGGCGGAACGCTGTTCCTCGACGAAATCGGCGATATGCCCTTGTCCACGCAGTCCAAGATTCTGCGTGTTCTGCAGGAACGCGAGATCACGCCAGTAGGCGGCACGCGCGTCGTGCCCGTGAATGTGCGCATCGTTGCGGCTACGCACCGCGACCTGCCGGCCGCGGTCGAGGCTGGCAGGTTTCGGCAAGACCTGTGGTACCGGTTACAGGTAGTGCCCATAGAGCTGCCCCCCTTGCGCGAGCGGCTGGGCGATGTCCTGCTGCTAGCCGAGCATTTTCTCCGGAGGATCGGAGGGCGGGCTCCCAAGCGTCTTACGGCTGCCGCGGCGCAACGGCTGTTGGCCCACTCATGGCCTGGCAATGTACGCGAATTGCGCAATGCGATGGAACGCGCGGCGGTACTGAGCCGCGGATCGGCCATTGAGCCGGAACATCTTGGCGTGCTAGTGGCGGACCCTGCCGCAAACGTACCCGGTATTGCACTGGATGGTCCGCTGGCCCCGGCGGTGGCCGCGCTCGAATGCGCAATGATCCGGCGGGCCCTGGCCGCAGCAAGCGGCAACCGGGCCGAGGCGGCACGCCGGCTTGGACTATCGCGACAGCAGCTGTATCGCAAACTGGCTGAACACGGGCTCGAATAAAAGTGTCCGATTCTGCGACGCCGACGTGTCAAAGAATCGGACAGCTTCTAGCCGCATGGAATCGTAGATCCATGATTTGACGGCGATTTATCCCTGGCATGGCAATTGCATCTAGACGTGGACGATCCCTACCTCCAAGGAGTTCACCATGTTTCGACGCCCACTTTGCCTGCTGGGAATGGCCTTTGCGCTCAGCGCGCCTTACGCGCACGCCGCCCCACCGCCTCCTGCTGCCCCACCGCCCTTGCCCAGGGTTGACGCTGCCGCCGACGCGGCGCAAGGCACAGTCACGCGGATGTTGATGAACCCCTATGGGGAGATAGACGGACTGCGTCTGGCCGACGGCACGCTGGTTCTGTTTCCGCCGCACCTGTCCACGGCGCTGAATGCCGCGGTCAAGCCTGGCGATGCCGTACGCATCATCGGCCGGCTGCAAGTGCGGGGTACGGTCAAAGCTGACGCCATCGTCAACACCACCAGCGGGCAAACCATCTATGACCAGCCCCCGACGCCTGGCGTGGGCTTGCCGCCTTTACCGCCTCATTTGCGCGCACAGGCGCTGCGTCCGCAACAAGTCGAGGGCCAGGTCGATGCCATTCTCACCGGGCCGCGCGGCGAAGCCAATGGCGTCATCTTGTCCGACGGCAGCATCGTCCGCTTTCCGCCCGAAAGCCTGCGCCTGTCAGTACAGCCCGGCGCGCCGTTTGCGGCCAATGGCGTGGGCACGCGCAACACCCTGGGGGTATCCATCGAGGCCATCAGCGTGGGAACTAGCCTCTCGGCGCTGCAACCCTTGTATGGCAGCGCGCCCTGAGCGCAGCGCATGTATATCGGGTCCGGCCAGCGTGCCGGCTCGAGGCCTCCCGTCGCCCATCATTTTCATTGTTCGCAAATGTCTCCAAAGCTACTACCCATCGTCTTGCTGCTGGCCTCCAACGTGTTCATGACCTTCGCCTGGTATGGACACCTCAAGTTTGGCGGCAAGCCGTTGTACCTGGTGATACTGGTCAGCTGGTTGATCGCCCTTGCAGAGTATTGCTTTGCGGTACCCGCCAACCGCATCGGCCACAACGTCTACAGCGCCGCCGAGCTCAAGACCATGCAAGAGGTCATCACGTTGACGGTATTCAGCGTGTTCTCGGTGTTCTACCTGGGAGAGCGGCTGACCTACAACCACCTGGCGGGATTCGGCTTTATCGGGCTGGGCGCCTTTTTCGTATTCAAAGGGCCGTTGAACTAGGAAACGATGATGCGGATCCGGCACATGCGCAAAGGCTCGCATCGTGCATTGGCAGGCGTGAATTTTTTCCTTGCCGATGTGCGCGACGGGCTGGGGCCCTTTCTTGGCGTGTTTCTGTTGAGCCATGGTTGGCGCGCCGACGATATCGGCTATCTGATGACAGCCGCCGGCCTGGCGGGAATGCTGGCCACGACACCGATGGGAGCTTGGGTGGACTCTTCCCATCGCAAGCGGGGCTTGCTGGCCGGCGCTTCGCTCGCCTTGATCATCGCCAACCTGGCGCTATGGGCGATGCCCGTCGTGAGCGTAACGGTGATCACGCAGATTCTTGCGGCAATCGTTGGAGCGTTGTTCGGCCCCGCCATCATGGGCCTGACGCTGGGCCTGGTCGGACCGCGCGGGCTGCCCCGGCAACTGGGTCGGAACGAGGCCTGGAACCATGCAGGCAACGTGGCGGCGGCGGCGCTCGCGGGCATCGCCGGTTACCGATGGGGCTTGTCGGCCGTATTCATGCTCATGGTCGTGATGCCTTTCGGCGCATTCTTCTACCTGCGCAGAATTCGGCCCGAGGACATCGATCATGCCGTCGCCCGCGGCCTGGACACCGCTGTCGCTGCCGGCCCAGCCGCTACGACTTGCGCACCGTCCAGTTGGCGGGTGCTGGCCCGGTCGGGGCCGCTGCGCCGAGTGGCCTTGGTGATGATGCTGTTCCATCTGGGCAACGCGGCGATGTTGCCCTTGCTGGGTCAGGCAGCCGTCTCGCGCGGCCAGGCTGACGCCAGCGCCTTCACGGCGCTTACGATCATCGTCTCCCAACTCGCCATGATTCCGGTCGCCTTGCTTGCCGGACGGTACGCCCAGCAACACGGCTACTGGAAATTGGTTGCGCTGGCCTGCTGGGTACTGCCGCTACGCGGCTTGGTCGCAGCCGCCTGGCCCTCGCCATTGGCCCTGATTCCGGTGCAACTCATGGACGGCGTGGGCGCCGGCCTTCTCGGCGTGGCGCTCCCTGGACTGGTCGCCTCGATCCTGAGAGGCAGCGGTCACGTCAACGCAGGGCTGGGCGCCGTCATGACCATCCAGGGGATCGGTGCGGCGCTGAGCCCCGCGCTTGCTGGCGCGATCGCGCAACGCTACGGTTACGGTTCAGCGTTCATTGCGCTGAGCGCAGTCGCGACAGTGGCGCTGGCGGAGGTGTCCCGCCTTAGAACGGAATCCCCAGCTTCACATACAGCTGCGCGCCCTCGGGCCGGTTCTTGACCTTGAAGTCCTGCTGCCACTTCGCCGTGAACAACCAACCTTTTTCGTTCATGTAGCGCACCGAAGGGCCGACACCGAAGGCGCGGGCGCGGCCGGCGGCGCTGTTGGGGCCGCTGTCGTCCGTGACCTGCTGGAAGGCGTAGCCGCCCACCCCCAGCACCCAGCCCTTGCCCACGCCCCAGCCCAGCGCGTAGTCGGCGTGCAGGGCCTGGCCCGAGCGCGTGTCGGTGGCGGAATTGGTGAAATTGAAGTCGTACATGACTTTCAGGTCGGCGTTGAAACCGTCCGGACTGATGCGGCTCAATGCGAACACCGGCTGCGCGGTCCAGTAGTTCTTGCCCAGGCTGGACGGGTCCTTGCGGTCGTACTCGCCGGTGGGTGCGTACATGTCCAGCCCCACTACGTAATGCAGGCTTTCGGACGGGTGATAACCCAGCGCCACGCCCAGCGTCATGTCGCCCAGGCCGGTGCTGCGGTTGCGCTGTCCGGCCGCCTTGGCGGTCACGTCCAGCAGCGGCGCGATGGCATGGAAGGCCAGCTGTCCGCCCATGACCTGCTGTTGCGTGACCCAGATCAGGCGCGGGGCCAGCACGTTGACGTCCACCTTGAAGCCGGGCACCGGCACGCGCTGGCCGTCATTGCCGCGCAGCGTGTCGTAGCGCGCCCCGCCGGCATAGACCAGCATATGCACGCCCGGCGGCGGCAGCGCGCCCGACATGAAGTTTTCCAGGCCGTCCGGGTAGATGCCCAGGCCGCCGCCCTCGGTGGCCTGGGCCCCCGCGCTGGCCAGCGCCAATGCCAAGGCGCTGGCCAGCCGCCGGAGTTTCAGGTGTCCGTTCATGTTCCCCTCCTGCCTATTTGTTGTGCGACGAGATAGCCGGAGCCGCCGCCGAGGCCGGGGCCCGGGTGGGTGGCGGCGCCGATGTGAAAGAGATTCCGCAGCGGCGTGCGGTGGCCGCGCGCGCCCTGGTCGCCGGCAAAGGGCCGCAGCCAGAAGAACTGGTCGGGCGAACACACGCCCGAGTAGGGATCGCCGCCCACCAGATTGCAGTTCAGCCCTTCCAGGTCCGCCGGCGAGTACGCGCGCCGGCCGACGATGCGCCGCGCCAGGCCTGGCATCACGCGCTCCATGCGCGCCTGCACCCGGTCGGCCATCGCCTCGCGCAAGGCCTCGTTCCAGCGGCCGTCGGCGGGCGCGGCCAGCTCGCCCGCGGCATCGCCCTTGATCCGCGCCGGCAGTTCCTGCATCTGCACCCACAGGATCCAGCCGCCGGGCGGCGCGCGCGTGGGGTCGACCGCGACGGGCTGGCCGATGGCCAGCGTGGGACGCGCGGGCAGCAGGCCGTTGTTGGCCTCGGTCACCGAGGCGCAGACCTGCTCCATGCTCTCGGTCAGGTGCACCAGCGGCACGTAGCGCAGCTCCGGCGTCAGCCAGTCCGGCGGCGCGTTCAGCGCAAAATGGATCTGCATGCCGCCGCGGCCGTACCGATAGCCGGCGGCGCGTTCGCGCACGGCGGGTGGCGCATCGGGCAGCAACCGCCCGTACAACTGGCCGGGCGTCACGTTGCAGACCACGGCTTCTGTCGCGCGATACTCGCGTCCACCCGCCAGCACGCCCACCGCACGGCGCCTCTTGCCCTGGCCGCTAGTGATGACGCGTTCGACCTCGACGCCAGTCTGCCAGTGGCCGCCGTGCCGTTCGATGACGGCGGCCAGCGCGTCCACCACGCCGCTGCCGCCGCCCTTGACCACCGGCATGCCGCCGGCCACCACCGCGGCGAAAGTCAGCTTGCCGATCAGCGCGGAACAGGCATCGTCCGGACCCAGGCCGGTGTGCAGCACCCAGGGCGCGATCAGCGCGCGCGCGGCATCCGACTGCAGCGCGCGTTCGGACCAGCGGCGAAAGCTCTCCATCGAGTCGGCGGCAAAGGCCGCGAGGCCGTTCATGCCGCGCTTGCGCCATTCGCCGAACAGCAGTTTGAGCATGCCCGCGCCGTAGGGGTTCTGCCCCAGCAGGCCGAAGGTCAGCGCCGCGTCCTCGCCGAACAGGCGCTGCGCCATCGCGCCGAAGGCCGCGCCGTCGCCGGGCGCCCAGGCATCCAGCCGCCGCGCGCTGTCCGCCACGTCCTGCTTCAAGGCCAGGCCCGAACCGTCGGGCAGCACCAACCCGGTGGCGTACTCGCCCTGCATGAATTCCAGCCCGGCCTCGTGCAGCGCGGGCTTGAGCGCCGCGTAGGCCGGGCTGCCCATGAACAGCGGATACCAGCAGGACAGCACGTCGTGGCGGTAGCCGGGGAACAGCTCCTCGGTGCGGATGCAGCCGCCCAGCCTGTCGTTGCGTTCCAGCACCAACACGGACTTGCCGCGCTGCGCCAGCAAGGCGGCGCAGACCAGCGAATTCATGCCGCTGCCGACGATGATGACCTGCGCCTCTGACTCCAGGGGCATGATGCGCTCCGATGAAAGTGGGCCGCTATGCGGCGGTCAGCGCGGTAAAGCGCCCGGCATGGAACACCAGGGGCGTGGCCGCCACGCTGGCCACGCGCAGCACCCGGCCGAACAACAGCAGATGGTCGCCCGCGGGGCTTTGCTGGTCGTTGGCGCAGACCAGGGTGGCCACCGCCCCTTCGATGGCGGGCACGCCTTCCGGCACGTCGTGCACGGGCGCCCCCGCGAACTTGTCCGGCACCGCGGAACTGGCAAAGCGCATTGCCAACTCTTCCTGGCCGCAGGCCAGAACGCTGATGGTGAAGTGGCTGCAATCGCGGAACGCCGCCAGGTTGGGCGAATGGTTCACCAGGCTCCACAACACCAGCGGCGGGTCCAGCGACAGCGAGGCGAAGGAGTTGATGGTGAGCCCGACCCGGCGGCCGTCCGGACAACGCGTGGCGACGATGGCCACGCCGGTCGGATAGCTGCCGAGCACGCCGCGCAGGACCTTGGGGTGCAGATCGGTGCAGCCCCAGTCCAGGGGCAGGCCCGCCGCGCAATCGGGCTTCATGCCGCCGCCCGCGCCGGCTGCGCCGCGATGAAGGCTTCGCAGGCCGTGGCGTCGCCCCACCAGGGGTACAGCGACGGCGGATGGTTGAAGCCGTTGGCGATGGTACTGGCGATCGCCGGCGTGTGGTCCGCGGCCTGCAGCAGCTTGAGCAGGTGAGGCGGCGGCGGCAACAACATCGAATTGGTCCATTCCACCACCGCGCCCGCGTAGTCCCAGAAACGCTCGAAGGTGCGCTGCATCCATTCCGCCGTGAAGGTGGCGTCGCCATGCGACAGGATCGCGTCCAGGTACACGGCGCAGGCCTTGGTGGCGTTGTTAGAGCCCTGCCCCGTGATCGGGTCGTTGGTCACCACCGCATCGCCCAGGCCGAACACCAGCCGGCCCGACGGCAAGGTCAGCACCGGCTTGCGCACCGTGGGCGCGAAGCTGCCGGCCAGGATGCCGTTGGCGTCGGTCAGCTCCACCGCGCTGCAGCGCTCGGCCTCCCAGGGCAGATAGGCGTGCAGGATATGCAGGCTTTGCGCCAGATGCTCCTGCGGGGACTTGATGTCGCGCCAGCAATCCATCGGACCACCGGGTACGCCTTCGAACACCATGATCTCGCAGGGACCGCTGACGGTCAGCGCCGGAAACACGAAGTACTCGCCCACGCCCGGAATCAGGTTGAAGGCGACGCGCGAATGCTCCGGCGCCGGGCGCATGCCGTGCACATAGGTCAGCGCCAGCGCGCGCTGCGGCCGGTCAAAGCGCGAGCGCAGCGCATCGCGCTCGAACAGTTTGACCACCTCGCCCTTGCCCGCGGCCAGCAACACCAGGTCGTGCGAGGCCGCCAGCAATTCGAGTTCGGCCACGCCGCCGTCCTGGATCAGCAGCCGGCCGCCGCGCGCGGCGAACAGCTCCATCCAGGCGGGCATCTTGATGCGCTGGTCCACCGCCTGCGCGGGACGGTCCAGGCGCGCGACCCAATCGATCAGCTTGTGGCCGGGCCGCTCAGGATGCGGTATCGCCAGGCCGATGCCGTCGACGGTCGGACAGTCGGCCTCCCACTGATTCAAACCCAAGTCACGCTCGACCTGCAGCGAGGCATCGAACATGCACTGACTGGACATCACTTTGCCGCGCCGGATATCGTCCGGCTCGCGGTTGGTGACGACAGTCACTTCATACCCTTTGTCCAGCAGTCCCAACGCCAGGGGCAGGCCGGCCTGCCCTCCACCCACGATCGCGATTCGACGCATGTCTGTTCTCCTTTGTATGGCTAGGCGGCCAGGCGCGGAATCGCGGGCTTGGCCTGTTCGGGGCCCATGGCGGAATAGCCGCCGTCCACCGCGTAGTCGGCGCCGGTGACGAAGCTGGCATGGTCTGAAAGCAGGAAGGCAACCACCTCTGCCACTTCGGCCGGATCGCCGGCGCGGCCCAGCAGGTGGTAGTCCGCAGCCACCCGGTCGGTCTTGGCGCGGTCGCCCTGCGTCAGCTCGTCCATCACGCGCGACCAGGTCCAGCCTGGCGACACGGAGTTGACGCGTATGCCGTCGGCGGCATAGTCCATCGCCATGTTGCGGGTGACCTGCAGCAGCGCCGCCTTGGACACCGGATAGAGCCAGCGTCCGGTCTGCGCGACGCGCGAGGAGATGCTGGTGAAATTGACGATGGCCCCGCCGCCGGCGGCAAGCAGATGCGGATGGACCGCGCGCGCGGCCATCACGGCGCTGACCACGTTCACGTCGAGCGCGCGCAGCCAGTCGGCGCGGCCCGATGCGGCGCCGTCGTCCAGGTAGGTCGCGGCCAGGTTGACGAGAAAATCGATGCGGCCGAAATGCGCCGCGGCATCGGCCACGCCGCGTTCCAGTTGCGCGTCCTCCGCGATGTCCACCGGCCAGAAGCGCGTGCCGGCCGGATCGGCGGCGGCCACGCGTTCGCCGCCGGCCGCGTCGATATCGAACAGCGCCACGCGCACGCCGTAGGCGCGCAGCGCGGCGACCACGCCCGCGCCGATCAGCGTGGCGCCGCCGGTCACGATGGCCACTTTATTGTCCAGACCCTTCATCGCATCACCTCACCGTTGGCTGATTGAGTGAGGCGAATACTGGCGCCGCGCGCCGCGGCCGCGTTAGCCGGATCCGGCCGACGCTATCCGCAAACTGCGTTTATTCGAGGCAAGCTTGCGCCAGGTCCAACAGGCGTGTCCGGAAAATGCGCCGGCTGTCCGTTCCCTGCGGATGCCGGCTACGCAGCCGGCCGGGCGCGGCCCGGCTTGCGCGAGGTCCGCGCGTGCTCTTTGATCAGGCGCACGAAGCGCTGCACCTGGCGGCCGGGGCGCTCGAAGCGCGAACGCACCAGGCTCAGCGACAGCGGGATGGACTCGCGCAGCGGCCGCGTCACCACGCCGGGCCAGCCCTGCTGCCCGACCGAGAACTCGTCGACGATGGCCACGCCCGCGCCCACCCGCACCAGGGCGCAGGCCAGTTCGGCGCGCACGATTTCCACGGCCGGATTCCAGCCGACGCCGGCACGCTGGAAGGCCGCGGCCACCAACTGTCCGAACGGAATGTTGCGGTTGTAGAGGATCAGCCGGCACTCGGCCAGCTCGGCCAGGCTGACCGCCCGTTTTGCGGCCAGGGCATGGCCTTGCGGCAAGATGCAAACCATCTCGCCGGTGGCCAGCGGCTCGACCACCAGATTGGGATGGTCTATCGGCAGCACCGACACGGCCAATTCCGCCTTGCGCCCCAACAGCTCGTGCGCCATGTCGGACAGCAGCGTGGTGTGGAACTTGAGCCTGACGTTGGGGTACAGCTCCATGTACTGCGCGATCACGGGCGGCACGAAGTTCAACGCCAGGCTGGGGCTGGAACACAGGGTCAACGCGCCCTCCGGCCGCTCGGCCAGGTCGCGCGCCAGTTCGTCGATGCGCAGGGCTTCGTCGAACAACGGCCCCACCTCCTGGAACAGGCGCTGCGCTTCAGGGGTGGGCGTGAGCTTGCCCTTGTCGCGTTCGAACAGTTGCAGGCCCAGGCTTTGCTCGGTATGAGCGATGAGGCGGCTGACCGCGGGCTGCGACACGAACAGCAGCTTGGCTGCACCGTTCATAGAACCGGTCAGCATCACCGCCCGGAACGCTTCCATCTGCCTGAGCTTGAATCGCATGGCTGATCCGATAATCGTTTGTTATAACCCCTGGCCAACTTAGCATAAGCGCTGAAATCACGCATTCATTAGCATCCCAGATGGCTCCTGGCGCGCTTTCCAGGACGATTCGATAAAGGGAATGCATGACACTCACAGTAGGTTTCGTGGGCCTGGGCATGATGGGCCTGCCCATGCTGGAAAACCTCGCCCGCGGCGAGGAGCGCTACAACATCCTGGCGTATGACCGCGACCCCGCGCGCCTGGAGCGCCTGGCGGACCACCCCGCCTGGAACCAGACGCTCAAACCGGCCGCCGGCCTGCAGGCGCTGGCCGCCTGCGACGTGGTCATCACCATGCTGCCCGACAGCGCCATCACCAACGCGGTGATCGAAGGCGAACACGGACTGGCGGGCGTGATGCGCCCCGGCTCCGTGCTGCTGGACATGGGTTCGTCCAGCCCGGCCGAAACGCTGCGGCTGGCGCCGCTGTTGCGCGCGGCGGGCGTGACGCTCATCGATGCCCCGGTGTCGGGCGCGGTGGCCAAGGCGGCCGCCGGCACCCTGGCCATCATGGTGGGCGCCGATGCCGACGGCCTGGCGCGCGTGCGCCCGCTGCTCTCGCGCATGGGCGCTTCGCTCATCCACACCGGCGCCGTGGGTTCCGCCCATGCCATGAAGGCGCTGAACAACTACGTCTACGCGGCCGGCCTGCTGGCGGCCAGCGAAGCGCTCCTGATCGCGCAGCGCATGGACCTGGACCTGGAAGTGTTCACCGACGTGCTCAACGCCTCCAGCGGCCGCAACGTCGCCACCGAAACCAAGCTGCGCCAGTTCATCGTGCCCGGCAGCTACAACGGCGGCTTTGCCCTGGCGCTGATGGCCAAGGACCTGCGCACCGCCGATGCGCTGCAGACCCTGGCCGGCGTTCCGGCCTCGCAGCTGTCGCTGTGCACGGCGCTGTGGCAGCGCGCGCTTGCCGACATGCCCGCCGGCGTCGACAACACCGAAATCCACCGCTACCTGCAAGGCCTGGAAGCCCCGGCGCCGGCCTGAAGCGCCGGACGCCAACGATAACGAGATCCACAGGAGACAAGCATGAAACGATCCGCCGCCGCGCTTGCGCTGGCGCTGGGGCTGGGCGCGCCGCTCGCGCCCGCCGTCGCCGCGGGCTACCCCGACCACCCCATCCGCATGGTCGTGCCCTTCCCGCCAGGCAGCATCACCGACGTGGTGGCCCGCAGCCTGGGTAAAGCCATGGCCGACGATTTGGGCCAGCCGGTGGTGGTGGAGAACAAGCCCGGCGCCAACGGCATCATCGGCACCCACGACGTGGCCCGCGCCAAGCCCGACGGCTACACCCTGGTGGTGGTGGGCGTGTCCACGGCGGCCAGCGGCGTGAGCCTGTTCAAGGACCTGCCCTACAACCCCGCCACCGACCTCGCGCCCATCGGCGCCGTCGCCGAAACGCCCTATCTGCTGGTGGGTTCGCCACGCATGCCGGGCACCCAGGTATCCGATCTGTTTGCCTACGGCGCCCAGCATCCGGGCAAGCTGACCTATGCCTATGGCTCGGGCAGCGCGCAGGTGTTCGGCGCCAAGCTCGCGGCCATGGGCAAGATCAACGTCACGCCCGTACCTTATCGCGGCGGTCCGCAGGCGCTCACCGACGTCATCGGCGGCACCGTCGACCTTACCTTCACCGATCTGGCCAACGGCCTGCAGCAGGCGCGCGCCGGCAAGGTCAAGACCTACGGCGTCAGCACCCCCGAACGCTTTCCGCTGGCCCCGGACATTCCCACGCTCAACGAAACCGGCGCCGCCGGCTTCGACCTGACCGTGTGGTTCGGCCTGATGGGTCCGGCCGGCCTGCCCGCGCCCGTGGTCGAACGCCTGTCGCAATCGCTGGGCAAGGCCCTGGCCAACGGCGAACTCAAGCAGACCTATGAACGCCAGGGCCTGAGCGTCAAGCAGCAGACGCCGGCCGAATTCGGCGGCTTCGTGCGCGCCGAGATCGACAAATGGGCCGCCATCGTCAAGGAAACCGGCATTCCGCCGCAATAGAACACCCTCTTTCAACCGCTACCAGGAATTCCCCGCATGTCGCTGATCGATATCCGCAAACGCTGCCTCATAGTCGAGACCACGTATCACGAGAACGGCCCGGCCCCCGAACGCCCGCTCAAGCTGGCGGCTTCCTGCGCCGTCATCCGCAATCCCTACGCCGGCCGCTACGAACCGGACCTGATGCCCTTCATGGCGGAACTGCGCAGCCTGGGTACGCTGCTGGCGACCGAGCTGGTCGAAACGCTGGGCGGCAAGGACCAGATCGAGGTCTACAGCAAGGCCGCCATCGTCGGCCTGGATGGCGAAATGGAGCATGGCGCGGTCTGGCACGAGGCCGGCGGCTGGGCCATGCGCAGCGTGCTGGGCGAACCCAAAGCCATGGTGCCCGCCGTCAAGGCCGTGGCCGTGGCCGGCTACCGCATGATGGTGCCGGTGCACTACATCCACGCTTCGTATGTGCGCAGCCACTTCAACAGCATCGAGATCGGCATCCAGGATGCGCCGCGCGCCAACGAGATCCTGTTCGCCCTGGTCATGGGCACGGGCGGCCGGGTGCATTCGCGGCTGGGCGGACTGACCAAGGAAGCCGTGTCCGTGCACGACGGACAGCGCTAGGGAGACTCAGGCGCCCGGGATCGTCAGCGACAGGCCCGCGCGGTCGGCCACGTTGCAGATATGGGCGCGCATGGCGCGGCGCGCGGCGTCGGCGGAACCGGTGGCCAGCGCGTCGATGATGGCCGCGTGCTCGTAGATCGGCTCGCGCACGCGCGCCGGATCGGCGAACGCGACCTGCCGGCTGCCGTCCACCACTTCGGCGATGTTCTCGGCCAGGTCCAGCAGCATGGGGCTGCCGGCGATCTCGTACAGGCAGGCGTGGAAGGCGCGGTCGCCTTCCGACATGGCCACCAGGTCGCCGGCGTCGGCGGCCTGCTCCATGTGCGTGATGGTGGCGCGCAGGCGGGCCAGCCCCGCCTGGGTGACGACGCCCGCGGCCAGGCCGGCGGCCAACTCCTCCAGCTGGTTGCGCACCAGATAGACGTCGCGCAAGGCATAGCGGCCCTGGAAGCGCCAGCGGCCGTAGGCGCTGCCCAGGCCTTTTTCGCCGGGCCGAGCGATGAACACGCCGCGGCCAGCTTCGCTGCGCAGCAGTCCCAGCCCTTCCAGCATGGTGATGGCCTCGCGCAGCGAGGCGCGGCTCACGCCCAGTTCCTCGGCCAACTGGCGCTGCCCCGGCAGCTTGCCGGCCTCGGCCCAATCGCGCTGGCGGATGCGGGCCTGCAACTGCTGGGCTATGTGTTCGACGGTGTTCATCGCGGAATTCTCAAGGCAGGGGTGCGCGGCTACCGCCCGGTTTGGCGTTGACAGCCATATACTGCCTGGGCATTATGACATTCAACTGGTCTGACCGGTTAGGATAAAGCCGTACTGCAAAGCGCCCCGGCACGGCCGCGGGCCCCACGCACTCTCTCGTACATAGCGCCGCTCATGACCGACCTCTACGATCGATTTGCCCGCGCCGTCGACGCCATGGCCCGACTGGCTGACTACCCCTATTCCGAACGCCGCCAGGCCTGGCTGGACCGGCTGCGCGTCAATCTGCCCGAACTCACCGTGCTGGACTCGCTGGCGCCGGAAGCCGAGCTGGGCTACCTGGCGCCGCCGCCCGCCGCGCCCGCTGAACGGCTGCCCGCCGCGCAGGCCGGCCGCGGCGTCGCGGTGTCGCGCCACGCGCGCGGCATCGCCGCGATTGCCCGCGAATGCCGCGAGGACCCGGCACGCGCCGCCGACGCCGCCCGCGCCGCGCTGGCCGCAGCCCGGCAGCAGGCCGGTCTGAATGCCTTCATCAGCCTGTCCGACACCCCGGCGCTGGACGGCGCCGCGGCCGCGGCCGCGCGCAGGCTGCGCGAAGGCGCGGCCATGCCGCTGATGGGCGTGCCGATCGCCGTCAAGGACCTGATGCAGGTCGCAGGCTTTCCCCAGACCAACGGCAGCGGCGGCCTGAAGCCGCCGCCCGCGTTGCACGATGCGCTGGCCGTGGCGCGGCTGCGCGAAGCCGGCGCGCTGGTGGTGGGCACGACCAACCTGCACGAGCTCGCCTACGGCATCACCAGCGAAAACCCGCATTACGGCTGGGTCGGCAATCCGCGCGGGGCGGGCTATACCGCGGGCGGCTCCAGCGGCGGCTCGGCCGCGGCGGTGGCCGCCGGCATCGTCCGCCTGGCCATCGGCACCGACACCGCGGGCTCCATCCGCATCCCCGCCGCCTGCTGCGGCGTGGTCGGTTTCAAACCCACCTTCGACGCCATTTCGCGCGAGGGCGCGCAGGCGCTGGGCGCCAGCCTGGACCACCTGGGTCCCATTGCCGCCAGCGTGGCGGATGCCGCCCTGGCCTATTCGATCATGTCGGGCCAGGCCGAACGCACCGTCAGCGCCGGCGCGCTGACGGGCCTGCGCGTGGGCGTGCCGCGCAATTACTTCTACGACCCGCTGGCCGAGGACGTGGCGCAGGCAGTCGACCATGCGCTGGCGCGGATGCAGGCCGACGGCGCCACGCTGGTGCCGCTGGACCTGCCCGGCGTCGAGCACAGCGCGGCGCTGCAATTCGCCACCCTGTGCAGCGAAGCCACCGACATCCACTGGCGCCGGCTGGTCGACCAGCCCGAGACGCTGGGCGACGACGTGCGCGTGCGCCTGGAGATCGGCCAGTTCTTCCCTGCCACCTGGTACACGCGGGCGCAGCGCGGCCGCGCCGCGCTGGCGCGCATGTTCGACCAGGCGATGCAGTCGGTGGACGTGCTGGTCACCCCCACGCTGCGCATCGAGCCGCCGCGCTCCGGCGCCGGCGCGGTCACCATCGGGGGCCGCGAAGTGCCGCTGCACACCGCCGTCACGGGCCTCACCATGCCCTTCAACCTGACCGGCATGCCGGCGTTGACGCTGCCCTGCGGCAGCGGCCGCAACGGCTTGCCGCTGGGCTTGCAGATCGCCGGTGCGCGCGGCGCCGATTGGCGCGTGCTGAACACGGCCGCGCGCGTGGAAAGCCTGCTGGCGGCCTGACGCCGCCAGGGCCGGCGCCATCGCCGGCCCCGGTCTCCATGCTGGTAAGCCCTAACTGGTCAGACCGGTACTACAAGATTACAAACAAGCAGAGTTCCCGCCCGCCGACGCCTCGCCCGCGCGAGCGACGGCATCGCCGTTGATCCTTTCCAAAAGGAAACCACGATGAAACTGCTCCGCTTAGCCGCAGCCGTATCCGCGGTCGTACTTGCCTCTGCCGCCCACGGCGCCGATCCTGTCGTCATCGGCGTGAGCATCGCGCAGTCCCCGCCCGGCTCGGTGGTGCAAGGCACCCAGGTGAAGGACGGCGTGGAAATCATCGCCAAGATGATCAACGACAAGGGCGGCGTGCTGGGCCGGCCGCTGAAGATCGTCTACGAAGACAACCAGGGCATTCCGGAAAAAGGCCGCGCGGCGGCCGAGAAACTGATCTCGCGCGACAAGGTCGTGGCCGTGACGGGCGGCCACCAAAGCTCGGTCTGCCTGGCCGAAATCGAAGTCGCGCACCGCTACAAGGTGCCCTACGTCAACACCAATTGCTGGTCCGACGACGTGCGCGCCAAGGGCTATCCGGAAGTCTTCAATCCGGCCAACTACAACACCCGCGTCTCCAGCGCCATGGCCGACACCATCGCGGCGCTGAAGGTCAAGAACGTGATCGCCTTCGCCGAGAACACCGACTACGGTATCGGCCAGGCCAAGCTGCTGGGCGAGTTCCTCAAGAAGGCCGCGCCGCAGACCCAGTACAAGTACGTGGCGCTGGACCGCGCCGGCAAGGACTTCACGCCGGCCGTGCTGCCGTTGCGCGCAAGCCCGCCGGACCTGGTGGTCAACATCATGCTGCCGCCGGCCGCCTACATCCTGATGAACCAGCTCTACGAACAAGGCGTGGCGCCCAGCGCCAAGACCTGGTTCTACGACGGCGCCGGCATCGCCGACTATCCGGACTTCTGGAAGAACGTGAAGGAAGCCGGCAAGTACATGCTGGCCTTCGGCCTTTACCACCCGCAGATGCCCATGCCGCAGATGGGCCTGGACGTGGCCGCCACTTACCAGAAGCAGGCCAAGACCGAACCCAATCGCCTGATCTTCCAGGCCGCGGACTCGGTGCTCCTGATCGCCCGCGCCATCGAAGAGGCCAAGTCCACCGACAGCGCCGCCATCATCAAGGCGCTGCAAGGCATGCAGTTCGAAGGCGTGCGCGGCAAGTTCGGGTTCTCGCAGCAGCCCGGCTACACCTACCAGCAGTGGGTCGACATTCCCTACGTCACCTATCAGCTGACCGAGGTGGACCAGCCACTGAGCAAGACCACGCTGATCCAAGCCACCGGCCAACCGCTGCAGGTCGACAAGCTGGTCAAACCGGCCAAGTAATGGTGCCCCCCACGCCGCGCCTTCGGCTTGCTGCCCCCCGAGGGGGCGCTTTTTGCCTTGGGGCGGCCCGGCGGCGAAAAGAACCGGATCGTCTCGACAGCATGACCGCAACACAGGCCGGGGCCCCGCCCCGGCGCCAGGGAGAATCGAGTGCTGGCATTGGACCTGTTCGTCAACGGCCTGATCATCGGCCTGTACTACGCGCTGATGGCGGTCGGCCTGACCATGATCTTCGGCATCCTGAAGGTCGTGAACTTCGCCCATGGCGAGTTCTACATGATAGGCGCCTACACCTACACCCTGGTGTCGCTGGCCCTGGGCGTACCGCCCTGGCTGGCGCTGCCCGTGGCAGCCGCCGCTGGCGCGCTGCTGGGCTGGGCCACGGAACGCTGGCTGATGCGTCCGCTGTATGCGGGCTACGGCTCCTGGGGGCTGATGAAGGACGAGTACGCGGTGGTCGTTACCTTCGGCCTGTCGCTGCTGCTGATCAACCTGGTGGACAAGGTCGTGGGCCCCTACCCCATGCGCGGCCCGGCGCTGTCCGACGTGACGCGCATGGCGATCGGCCCCTTCATGATGAGCGGCCAGAAGCTGATCACCGCGGGCCTGTCCATCGTGCTGCTGATCGGACTGGCGCTCTTCATCAAGCGCTCGCTGTGGGGCCGGCAGGTGCAGGCGGTGGCGCAGAACCGGCTGGGCGCCTCTATCGCCGGCATCGACACGGCGCGCGCCAGCAGCATCATCTTCATGGCCTCCGGCGTGCTGGCGGCGCTGGCCGGCGCGCTGCTGGCGCCGGTCATCAACCCGGCGCCGGACGTGGGCGCGTTTCCGGCGATCAAGTCCTATGTGATCGTGGTCATAGGCGGCATGGGCTCGATTCCCGGCAGCATCGTCGCGGCGCTGGCGCTGGGGGTGCTGGAGAGCTTCGGCGCGGTCTACCTGTCCTATGACTACCGCGACACCTTCGGCCTGGCCTTGCTGATCCTGATCCTGCTGTTCCGGCCCAAGGGCCTGTTCGGCGAGCGCGCGCGGGAGGTCTGAACATGGATCCGCTGACCCATCCCAATCTGCTGCGCAACAAGCTGACCCAGGAAATGCGGCTGTCGCTGGCGTTCCTGGCCGTGCTGGCGCTGCTGCCGCTGGGCGTGTCCTCGCCGTACTGGCTGGGCGTGCTGATCGTCAGCATGTACTTCGCCATGCTGGCCTGCGGCTGGAACCTGCTGGCGGGCTATGCCGGCCAGTTCTCGCTGGCGCCGGCCGCCTTCGCCATGCTGGGCGGCTACACCACTGGTCTCCTGGCCTATCACTGGCAGGTGCCGCTGTGGCTGGGCCTGCCGCTGTCCGCGGTGGTGCCCGGACTGGTCGGCTTGGTGCTGGGCCGCATCGTGCTGCGTCTGTCCGGGCCCTACCTGGCGCTGACCACGCTGTCCTTCGCCGAGATCGTGCGCCTGGTGATCTACAACTCCATCGACTTCACGCGGGGCGACCAGGGTCTGCACGTGCCGGCGCTGCTGGAGAGCCGCGTGGGCAACTATTACCTGTTCCTGGCCGCGCTGGCGGCGGTGACGCTGCTGATCTTCGTGCTGCTGCGGGCGCGCCCGGGGCGCTTCCTGCAGGCCATCCGCGACGACGAGATCGGCGCGGCCAGCCGCGGCATCGACGTGGTGCGCTACAAGACGCTGGCGTTCCTGGCCAGCTGCGCCATCTGCGGCTTCGCCGGCGGCCTGTACGGCACCTTCGCGCAGCTGGTCAGCCCGGAACTCGGCATCGTGACGCAGACCGGCATGGTGATTGCCATGGTGGTGATCGGCGGCATGGGCACGCTGGTCGGGCCGCTCCTGGGCGCGGTGCTGGTGTACGTCGCGTCGGAACTGCTGCGCGACGCGGGCAACATCCAGATGATCGTATTCGCGCTGCTGGTCATCATCTTCGCGCGCTTCTTCCGCGAAGGGCTGTGGGGCCTGGCGCGCCGCGCCTTCCTGCGCCGATCCAGCGACGCCCGCGCCAGCGCCAGGGGGGCCTGATGCCACTGCTGCAGATATCCGGAATACAAAAACGCTTCGGCGGCCTGCTGGCCGTGAACGCCGCGGGCATGGACGTCGCCGACGGCGAGCTCCTGGGACTGATCGGCCCCAACGGCTCCGGCAAGACCACCCTGCTCAACGTGCTGTCCGGCCACCTGGCGGCGGACGCGGGACAGGTGCTGCTGGACGGCCGCAGCGTGATGGGCCTGAATCCCACGCGGCTGACGCGGCTGGGCGTGCTGCGCATGTTCCAGATGACCCGCGTCTTCAACCGGGTCAGCGCCTATGACAACCTGATCGTGTGCGGGCTGGCCATGGGCCTGGACGAAACGGCCGCAAGCCGCCGCGCGCTGGATCTGCTGGACGAGCTCAAGCTGGCCCACGTCATGCACCTGGACGCC
This sequence comes from Achromobacter sp. PD1, assembly GCF_048541815.1. Taxonomy (NCBI): domain Bacteria; kingdom Pseudomonadati; phylum Pseudomonadota; class Betaproteobacteria; order Burkholderiales; family Alcaligenaceae; genus Achromobacter; species Achromobacter sp. PD1. The sequence continues at coordinate 1,685,353 of NZ_CP183349.1, read as the reverse complement.
GGACAGTTATCGGGCGGACAGAAGAAGCTGTTGGAGTTCGGCGCCTGCTTCATGGCGCAGCCGCGCATCGCGCTGCTGGACGAGCCCTTCGCCGCGGTGCATCCAGTCATGAAGGAAACCATGTCGGAATTCATCCGCCGCCGCAACCAGAGCGGCCAGACCTTCATCCTGGTCAGCCACGACATGCCGGTGGTGGTGGACTTGTGCCCGCGCTCGGTGTGCATGAACGCCGGCCGCGTGCTGGCCGACGGCCCCACGCAGCAGGTGCTGCGCGAACCCGCGGTGATCGAAGCCTATCTGGGCGAACCGGGACAAGAGGAGCAGGACCATGCCTGACACGCTGCTCGCCATGGAAGGCGTGACCGCGGGCTACATGGGCGACATCGACGTGCTGCGCAACGTCTCGCTCACGGTGCAGGCCGGCCGCATCAGCGGCCTGATCGGCCTGAACGGCGCGGGCAAGTCCACGCTGATGAAAGCCATCTGCGGCTTCCTGCGGCCCAAGTCCGGCCGCGTCACGCGCGCCGGGCGCGACATCTCGGGCCAGCCGCCGCACCGCATGATCGACGACGGCCTCTGGTACATCCCGCAGGAGTCGAGCCTGTTCCCCTACCTGACGGTGGAAGAGAACCTGCGCCTGCCGCTGGAAGGCCGGCGCAAGCGCTACGGCGACGTGCTGGAGCCGCGCTTCAAGGAAACGCTGGAGCGCTTTCCGGTGCTGAAGGAAAAGCTCAAGGACCAGGCCGGCAACCTGTCCGGCGGCCAGCAGAAATCGCTGGAATTCGCCAAGGCCTACATGGTGCAGCCGCAGGTCTGCCTGATCGACGAGCCCAGCATCGGCCTGGCGCCGCGCGTCGCGGCCGAAGTCTTCCAATGGATCCGCGCCTTCGCCGACGCCGGCATGGGCATCCTGCTGGTGGACCACAACGTGCGCCGGGTGGTGGCCATGTCCAACCACATCTACGTGCTGAGCCTGGGCGAGATCACCGCCTCGGGTTCGCCGGAGGACTTCGCCGGCGACCTGCACGAGCAGGTGCGCGAATGGCTGGGGATCAATTTCTGATGGCTGCCCGCACCCTGATCGCCCAGCCCCTGACACCCGAGACCTTCGCTCCCTATGGCGAGGTCGTCAGCAGCGCCGGCCGCGCCGGCCGTTCCATCAACGCCGGCACCTCGCTGCGGGTGGAAATGGGCGAACCCGATCTGCTGGACGCGGAAGGCCGGCCTTCGCTATCGGTTTTCCGTGCGCAGGCGATCGCCCTGCCCTTTGCCGCGCGCATGCTGGAACGCCACAGGCTGGGCAGCCAGACCTTCCTGCCGCTGGCAGGCACGCCTTATGTGGTGCTGGTGGCACTGGGCGCGGAGGCGCCGGACCTGGCCACGCTGCGCGCCTTCATGGCGGGCGTGGGCGTGGGCATCACGCTGCGCAGGGATGTCTGGCACCACCCGCTGATGGCGCTGACGGACGGCGAATTCGCCGTGCTGGAGCGCGCAGGCCCCACGGTGGATTGCGAAGTGATCGATCTGCCGGATGCGCCCTGGACCATCCAGGCCGCCTGAACTACGCCGTACGCCGCCAGACGCTGGCCAGCCAGGGCTGTTGCTCGCGCGGCAGGCCCTGCGGCCGGTAGTAGTGTTCCAGCGCCTCGAAGCCGGCCGCCGTCAGCAGCGCGCTCCAGCCTTCCAGGTCATGGTAGGCGCCGTAGCGCCCGCGGTTCCAGCCTTCCTGGTTGCCGCCGCGCGGGTTGGAGCTGAACAGCACGCCGCGCGGCTTGAGCGCGCCATGCAAGGCGCGCAGCACCTGCGGCAGTTCCTGGCCAGGCACGTGGAACAAGGCGGCGTTGGCAAAGATGCCGTCGAAGCGCTCTGGCGGCAACGCCAGGCGCAGGAAGTCCTGCTGCCAGACCTCGCAGCCAGTGGCCTGCCGCGCCATCTCGACGAAGCGCGGCGTCCCGTCCAGACCGACCGGCCGGTGGCCCAGGGCCGCGAACGTTTTCAGGTCGCGGCCCGGCCCGCAGCCGAAATCCAGGATGTCGTAGGGAGGATCGCCTTCGATGTGGCGCAGAAGCGCCGCAATGTTCTGGCTGACGTCATGGTCGCGCGTGCCGGCCTCGAACGATTCCGCGTTCTCTTGGTAGTGCGCGACGGTCAGGGAGCTGATCTTGGCGAGGTCTTCGGCGTCGAGTTTCATGGGGTGATTGTGCCGCAAAAAACCGCATGCGGCCGTCGCCGGAGGCCGGCTCCGTCCGGCTGTCTGGCAACCGGGCGGATCCGTCTCAACCTGCGCAAGCTTCCCATGGAGTGTCAGACGCCGGCAGTGCGCCAGCGTCGGACACCCTCTCGACGCCCTGCCGGCCTCAGGCCGCCAGGCGGCCTTCGATGCTGGCCTTGGTGGCCGGCAGGTCTGCGGGCAGGCCCTGCTTGAGCTGGGCGAAGAGTTCCTGGTGCAATGCCAGTTCGTCGCGCCAGGCGGCGGCGTCGACCGACATGACCTGTTCGAACTTGTCCGGGCTGAACTCCAGGCCGGTCCAGTCGATGTCCTGGTAGCTCGGCGAAATGCCGAACACCTGGTCCACGCCCTTGGACTGGCCGTCGATGCGGCCCAGCATCCAGCGCAGCACGCGCATGTTGTCGCCGAACCCCGGCCAGACGAACTTGCCGTCCGGACCCTTGCGGAACCAGTTGACGCAGTAGATGCGCGGCAAGGTGGCGCCGGCGGCTTCCAGCTGCTTGCCCAGCTTCAGCCAGTGGCTGAAGTAGTCGCTCATGTTGTAGCCGCAGAACGGCAGCATGGCGAAGGGATCGCGGCGCACCACGCCCTGCTGGCCGGCAGCGGCGGCGGTGGTTTCCGAGCCCATGGTGGCGGCCATGTAGACGCCTTCGACCCAGTTGCGGGCTTCGGTGACCAGCGGCACGGTGGTGGAGCGGCGGCCGCCGAAGATGAAGGCGTCGATGACCACGCCTTCGGGGTTTTCCCATTCGGGGTCGATGGACGGGCATTGCGCGGCCGGCGCGGTGAAGCGCGCGTTCGGGTGCGCGGCCTTGCGGCCGGTTTCGCGCGCGATGGCGGGCGTCCAGTCCTGGCCCTGCCAGTCGATCAGGTGCGCCGGCGGTTCGTCCGTCATGCCTTCCCACCAGACGTCGCCGTCATCGGTGAGCGCCACGTTGGTAAAGATGACGTTGGCCTTGAGCGTGGCCATGGCGTTGAAGTTGGTCTGCTCGCTGGTGCCCGGGGCCACGCCGAAGTAGCCGGCTTCCGGGTTGATGGCGTGCAGGCGGCCGTCCTTGCCGGGCTTGATCCAGGCGATGTCGTCGCCGATGGTGGTGACCTTCCAGCCGTCCATGCCTTGCGGCGGGATCAGCATGGCGAAGTTGGTCTTGCCGCAGGCCGACGGGAACGCGGCTGCCACGTGATACTTGCGGCCCTTGGGCGAGGTCACGCCCAGGATCAGCATGTGTTCGGCCAGCCAGCCCTGGTCGCGGCCCATGGTGGAGGCGATGCGCAGCGCGAAGCACTTCTTGCCCAGCAGCGCGTTGCCGCCGTAGCCCGAGCCGAAGCTCCAGATTTCGCGGGTCTTGGGGAAATGGACGATGTACTTGGTCGGGTTGCACGGCCAGGCCACGTCGGCCTCGCCTGCGGCCAGCGGCTTGCCCACCGAATGGACACAGGGCACGAAGTCGCCATCGGCGCCCAGCACGTCATAGACCTGCTTGCCCATGCGCGTCATGATGCGCATGTTCACGGCCACGTAGGGGCTGTCGGACAATTCCACGCCGATGTGGGCGATGTCCGAACCCAGCGGACCCATCGAGAACGGCACGACATACAGCGTACGGCCGCGCATGGCGCCGTCGAACAGGCCGTTGAGCGTCTCGCGCATGGCGGCGGGCTCGGCCCAGTTGTTGGTCGGGCCGGCGTCCTCGGCGCGATCGGAGCAAATGAAGGTGCGGTCCTCCACGCGGGCGACGTCGGAAGGATCCGAGCACGCCAGGAAGGAATTAGGCCGCTTGGCGGGGTTCAGCCTGCGCATCGTGCCCGCCTGGACCATCTGTTCGCACAGCCGGTCATATTCTTCCTGGGAACCGTCGCACCAGACGACCTGGTCCGGCTTGGCCAGCGCCACAAAGCTGGCGACCCAGTCGATCAGGCCGCGGTGCTTCACATAGGCAGGCACGTTCAAGGCTGCCAATCCCCCATCCAAAGGCTTATTCATCGGGGTTTATCTCCATACTAGTAAGGCGAATGGTGATACGGCCCCAATTGGCATGGGGCCGTATCAATTTGCGCCATCATACTTGCAGCGGCTGGTTGCCCGTCAACCCATCCTCTTGGACGACATTGTCACCGGTTGAGACGGGTCAGACGTAGCGGCCGTCGCGCAGCTCGCGGCGGATGATCTTGCCGGTGGCGGTCGTCGGCAAACTGGTTACAAAGCGGACCGCGCGCGGATACTCGTGGGCCGCCAGGCGCTTGCGCACGTGGGCCTGCAGCTCCTGCACCAGCGCGTCGCTGCCTTCGTAGCCTGCGTTCAGCACCACATAGGCCATCACGATCTCGGTGCGCTGGGCGTCCGGCACACCCACCACCGCGGCCATGCGCACGGCCGGATGGCCGATCAGGCAGTCCTCGATGGGTCCCGGGCCGATGCGGTAGCCGGCGCTGGTAATGACGTCGTCGTTGCGGCCGACGAAGCGGATGAAACCCTGCGCATCGCGCACGCCCTGGTCGCCGGTCAGCAGGTAGTCGCCCGCGAATTTTTCGGCGGTGGCCTCGGGGTTGTTCCAATAGCCCAGGAACATGACGGGGTCCGGCCGCAATACGCCGATATTCCCCTCCTGTCCATCCGCCACTTCGACACCACGGTCATCCACAATAGCAACCCGGTGGCCCGGCGCCGCGCGGCCGATGGCGCCAATGCAGGGGTCGAACAGGGACGAGCAGGACGACACCAGCATGTTGCATTCGGTCTGGCCGTAGAACTCGTTGATGGTCACGCCCAGCACGCGCCGGCCCCAGTCTATGAGTTCGGCCCCCAGCGACTCGCCGCCGCTGGCCACCGAGCGCAGCGCCAGCGCGCCGGCGCCGGCCGGCAGCTCGGCGCCGCGCATCATCTTGAGTGCGGTGGGCGGCAGGAAGGTGTGAGTCACGCCATGGCGCGCCATCAGCTCGAAGGCGCTGGCGCCGTCGAACTTCTCGAAGCGGCGCGCCAGCACCGGCACGCCGTGGTGCCAGGACGGCAACAGCACGTCCAGCAGGCCGCCGATCCAGGCCCAGTCGGCCGGCGTCCACATCAGCGCGGCATTCTCCGGGAAGAATTCGTGCGACATCTCCACGCCCGGCAGATGGCCCAGCAGCACCCGGTGCGCGTGCAGCGCGCCCTTGGGCTTGCCGGTGGTGCCCGACGTATAGATGATGACGGCCGGGTCGTCGGCCGCCGTCGCCACCGGCGTGTAGTCGTCGGATTCGGCGGCCAGCGCAGCGTGGAAAGGCACGGCGTCGTCCGGGCAGTCTGGGTCGATGCAATAGACCACCTTCAGGTCGGGCAGCCCGGCGCGGATCTCGCGCAGCTTGCGGCAGCCTTCCGCATCGGTCACCAATGCGGCCGCGCCGCTGTTGGCCAGGCGGTACTGGATCGCGTCCACGCCGAACAGCGTGAACAACGGCACCGCCACCGCGCCCATCTTGTAGACCGCGATATGGGTCACCGCCGTTTCGGGCGCCTGCGGCAGGTAGACGGCGACGCGGTCGCCGCGCTTGACGCCGTGGCGCTCCAGGCTGTGCGCCAGGCGGTTGGACTGGGTCCTGATCTGATCGAAGGTGTAGCGCGATTGCGCGCCGTCGCTCTGCTCGTAGATCAGCGCCAGCCGGCCGCTGCCGTCGGCCCACTTGTCGCAGGCGTCGACGCCGATGTTGTAGGCCGCCGGCACCTGCCATTGGAACTGGGACGCGAGCTGCGCGTAGGAATCGGCTCTGGACAGCATGGTTTGTCTCTGATGTTGTTGTCGAACGCGCCGGCGCCCGGCGCCAGCGATGTAACGTCTTGCCTCAAACTTGACCCTGGCTCAATAATAAGCCCCCGCCCCTCCCCAGCCCACTCCCCGCCGCATGGAAAAAGCCGCCACCGTCCCGATGCGCCGCCCGCCAGCCAGCGCCAAATCCGAACAGCGCATCCGCGACATCCTGCGCGTCGCCCGCCAGGTCTTTTCCGAAGCCGGCTTCCAGGCGGCCACCACCACCGAAATCGCGCAGCGCCTGGGCGTGTCCGAAGCCACCGTGTTCACTTACTTCGGCGGCAAGCGCGAACTGTGCGTGCGGGTGATCAGCGACTGGTACGACGAGATCATCGCCAAGGTCGAGGACAGCCTGCCCCACGTGCACGGCGCGCGGGCCCGGCTGCATTACCTGGTGCATGCGCACCTGCGCCATCTGCTGGCCGAAGGCACCGGGCTGTGCGCCTTCATCCTGTCCGAAGGGCGCGCGCGCAACGACGATTTCGGCGAGGTCTACGCGGAACTGCAACGCCGCTACACCGCGCCGCTGATGGGCATCCTGGCCCAGGGCCAGGCCGACGGCGATATCCGCCGCGACATGCCGCTGCGGCTCTTGCGCTCGGCCGTCTACGGGCCGATGGAGCACGTGCTGTGGGACGCCATCCTGCGCGGCGCGCGGGTGAACGTGGCCGCCACCGCCGACCAGCTGGTCGGCTTTCTGTGGCAGGCGCTGCAACCGCCCGCGCAGGACGCGCTGGCGCTCGCGCAATTCCGCGGCGAAGTACGGGACGCCCTGCATCGGCTTCAATCGTCGGAAAACAAGGACGGCGGCTCGTACTGAGGAAAGCCGTTGTAGGCCTCGCCCCGCTCGGCGGGCGCCAGGGTCCATGAATGGCGGGCGTTGGGCACGCCGCCATCCACCCGGATGACGCTGCCGTTGATGAAGGCGGCGGCCGGCGACAGCAGGAACACCACCGCCGCCGCCAGCTCGGCCTCGGTGCCGAAGCGCTGCAGCGGCACCTTGGTGCGCAATTCGCGCAGCACGGCGCGGTAGTCCTCGTCGTAGCTGTCCATGCCGCTGGAAGCGATCCAGCCCGGCGCCACCGCGTTGACGCGCACGCCCGCATGGCCCCATTCGCAGGCCGCGGTTTCGGTCAGGTTCCAGACGCCGGCGCGGGCCGCGCCCGAATGCCCCATGCCCGGCATGCCGCCCCAGATGTCGGCCAGCATGTTGACAATGGCGCCGCCATGCTGGCGCATGTGCTGGGTATAGACCTCGCGCGACATCAGGAAGGTGCCGTGCAGATTGTTCTGCACCACCGCGTTCCAGCCGTTGTAGCTGATGCGGTCCAGCGGCGCGGGGAACTGGCCGCCCGCGCAATTGAACAAGCCGTCGATGGCGCCATGCCGCGCCAGCGCATCGGAAACCGCGCCGCGCACGCCGGCCTCGTCGCGGATGTCGCAGGCGTGCACGCTGATGCGGCTGGCGGCCTCCGGATAGATGCGGGAGATTTCGTCCTGCGCCGCCTGCAGCTTGTCCAGCTTGCGCCCCACCAGCGCCAGGCCTGCGCCCAGCGACGCCAGCTCGTGCGCGGTGCAGCGGCCCAGGCCGCTGCCGCCCCCGGTCACGACGATGGTCTTGCCTTGATACAGGCCCGGCCGGAATACCGACGCGTAGCGCTGGCCGGCGGCCGCGCCGCCTGCGTTCTGGCTCATGTCTCGCTCCATTATTTTTTTTGAGGATAACTCAATATTTGTTCCGATTCGATGGCCGGAACAGAAATTTCAACCTAGAATCGATCGTTAGTCCCGTTGCTTTGTTGAGCTTGAATCAAGAAAACTGGAGACCAGGAATGACCACGCCCGCCCCGCTGGACGTCGCCCACGACGGCCCCATCGCCCGCCTGACGCTGAACCGCCCCGACATGCGCAACGCGTTCGACGACACGCTGATCGCCGCCCTGACCGGCGCCGTGCAGGCTGCGGTGGACGATCCCGCCGTGCGCGTGCTGCTGCTGACCGGCGCCGGCAAGGCCTTCTGCGCCGGCGGCGACCTGAACTGGATGCGCAAAATGGCCACGCTGACCGACGCCGAGAACCGCGCCGACGCCGCCAAGCTGGCCCGCATGCTGCACGCGATCTGGTCCTGCCCCAAGCCCGTGGTGGCCTGCGTCAACGGCGACGCCTATGCCGGCGGCATGGGCCTGGTGTCGGCCTGCGACGTCGCCATCGCCGCGGACAGCGCGCATTTCTGCCTGTCGGAAACCCGGCTGGGGCTGCTGCCCGCCACCATCAGCCCCTACGTGCTGCGCGCCATGGGCGAGCGCGCGGCCAACCGGTACTTCCTGACCGCCGAGCGCTTTGACGCCGCGACCGCGTTCCGGCTGGGATTGGTGCACGATATCGCGCCCCTGGCCGAGCTGGCGCAGCGCGCCGAGGCGCTGTGCCACGCCCTGTGCGACAACGGCCCCGGCGCGGTGCAGGCCAGCAAGCGGCTGGTGCGCGATTTCGCCGGCCAGGAGATCGACGCCGCCCTCATCGCCGACACGGTGGAGCGCATCGCGGCCGTGCGCAGCACGGCCGAAGCCCGCGAAGGGGTCAGCGCCTTCCTGGAAAAGCGCGAGCCCGCCTGGCGCGCAAAGCGCTGAACGCTGCGCCGCGCCGCCAGGGCCTTGCGGCACGCATGCCATAATTCCTGGCGTATTTTCAGGAAGTCTCATGCCACACGCTTTTCCTCCCCTGAACGCCGAGCGCCTCTGGGCCCGCGTCGAAACCCTTTCCCGCTACACCCTGCCCGAGGTTCCCTGGACCCGCCGCGCGTTCTCGCCGCTGTTCGACGAAGCCCGCGCCTGGCTGCGCAGCGAATTCGAGGCCGCGGGCCTCACGACCCGCCTGGACGCGGGCGGCAACCTGATAGGCACGCTGGCCGGGCGCGACCCGGCGCGCAAGCCCATCGCCACCGGCTCGCACTGCGACACCGTGATGGCCGGGGGCCGTTTCGACGGCATCATCGGCGTGCTGGCCGGCATCGAAGTCGCCCACACCCTGCGCGAACAGGGCGTGCAGCTGGAACACCCGTTCGAGGTCATCGACTTCCTGTCCGAGGAGCCCAGCGACTACGGCATTTCCTGTGTCGGCAGCCGCGCGCTCTGCGGTCAGTTGACGCCCGACATGCTGGCGGCCCGCAACCCCGAGGGCGAAACGCTGGCGGCCGGCATCGCCCGCATCGGCGGCGACCCGTCGGCGCTGGGCGCGCCGCTGCGCGCTGCCGATGGCACCGCGGCGTTCGTGGAACTGCATATCGAACAAGGTCCGGTGCTGGAAAGCCGCGGCCTGCCCATCGGCGTGGTCACCAACATCGTCGGCATCCGCCGCGTGCTGATCACGGTGGAAGGCCAGCCCGACCATGCCGGCACCACGCCCATGGACATCCGCCGCGACGCCCTGGTGGGCGCGGCCCGCATCATCGATGCCGCCCACCGCCAGGCCAGCGCGGCCAGCGGCAATCCGCATTACGTGGTCGCCACCGTGGGCCGCCTGTCCATGACGCCCAACGCCGCCAACGCGGTGCCGGGCCGCGTCGAACTGACGCTGGAAATGCGCAGCGACAGCGACGCCGTGCTGGACGCCTTCCCCGAGACCCTGATGGCCGGCGTGGCCACGGACCTGACCGCGCTGCGCCTGTCCGCAAGCTTCACGCAGCTGAGCCGCGCGCGCCCCACCGACTGCACGCCGCTGGTGATGGACGCGGTGCAGGCCGCCGCCGACCAGCTGGGCTACGCCTCCATGCGCCTGCCCAGCGGCGCGGGCCACGACGCGGTCTACATGGCGCCCACCGGCCCCATCGGCATGATCTTCATCCCTTGCCTGAACGGCCGCAGCCACTGTCCGGAAGAATGGATCGAACCCGCGCAGCTGCTGGACGGCACCCGCGTGCTGTACCAGTCGGTGCTGGAACTGGACCGCAAGCTGCGCGCCGCCTGAGGCCGGGGCGTCCCTGCCAGGTCCGCGGGTATCTCCCGCCCACGGGCGGGGCGCTGCCATAATGGGCGCCTCGCGCCGCGACCGGCGCCCCTCTCCCGCCTTGCCCGCCCCATGGAACAGATAGAACTCAACGACAGCACCGCCGACCGCTACCTGCTGGACGCGCCCGGGCTGTCCCTGCTGGTCTTCCACAGCCGCACCTGCGGCACCTGCCGCATCGCCCGCGAACAACTGCCGCAGCTGGAGCTGCCCGTGGAACGCGTGTGCTGGGTCGATGCCGGCGACAACCGCGGCCTGGTCGAACGCTACGAAGTCTTCCACCTGCCCGCCATGTTCGTGACCCGCGACGGCGCCTTCTTCGGCCCGGTGCAATCGACGCTGGCGGAATGGGACCTGCGCCAGCAGATCGGGCTGGCCCTGGACAGCTACCCCGCCGAACTGCCGTGAGCGCCGCCAAGCCCCTGCGCCAGCCGCTGGACGGACTGGCGACCGGCGCCATGCTGCTCTTGTGCGTCTGCTGGGGCTTCCAGCAGATCGCCATCAAGCTGGTGGCCGCGGACGTGTCGCCCATCATGCAGATCGGACTGCGCTCGACGTTCGCGGCGCTGGTCCTGGCCGTGGCAGTGTGGCGGCGCGAAGGCCTGCGCGCCGTCATGGACGGCACGGCGCTGCCCGGCCTGATCGTGGGCCTGCTGTTCGCCGGGGAATTCCTGTTCGTCGCGCAAGGCCTGGTCTACACCACCGCCTCGCACATGTCTGTGTTCCTCTACACCGCGCCCATCTTCGCCGCGCTGGGGCTGCACTGGCTGCTGCCCGAAGAACGCCTGAAGCCGCTGCAATGGGTCGGCGTGGCCATCGCCTTCTGCGGCATCGCCGTGGCCTTCCTGGGCAAGGGTCAGCCCGCGGGCTCCGACGCCGCTCCCAACATGCTGCTGGGCGATGCGATGGGCCTGCTGGCCGGCCTGTTCTGGGGCGCCACCACCGTGGCGATCCGCAAGACCTCGCTGTCCGAAGCCGCGCCCGCCAAGACGCTGTTCTACCAGATGGCGGTCGCGGCCATTACCCTGCTGGCATACGCCGCGGCCACCGGCAACGCCGGTTTTCGTTATACGCAGGCGGCGGTGTTAAGCGTCGCCTTCCAGTCCGTGGTGGTGGCCCTGTCCAGCTATCTGGCCTGGTTCTGGCTGCTGCGCCGCTACCTGGCTTCGCGCCTGTCCGTCCTGTCGTTCATGACGCCGCTGTTCGGCGTGAGCTTCGGCGTGCTCATCCTGGACGAACCGCTGGACGCCGGCTTTGTGTTGGGCGCCCTGCTGGTGCTGGCCGGCATCACCCTGGTGAGTGGCGCCGAACTGCTGCGCGAGAAGCTGCGGCGCGCACGCTGAACCGCCCGCGCCTATGGCCTGGATCGCGGCGCGGGCGCCGCGCCCAGGTTCAGCACGATCAGCGCGGCGCCGCCCAGCACCAGGGCGAACCCCCACCAGTCCAAAGCCGCGGGCCGGTCGCCCACCAGCGCCATCGCGCCCAGCACTCCCACCACCGGCACCATCAATGTGGTCAGCGCGGCCACCGTGGCGCTGACGCGCTCGCTCAGCACGAACCAGAGCCAGTACGCGACGGCGGTGCCCAGGATGATGTGAAACGACAATGCCGCCACCACGCGGCCGTTCCAGCCCTGCGTGGGAAACGATTCGCCCGCGATCAGCATGCCGCCCAGCGCGCAGGCCGCACCCACCGCCAACTGCCACGCCGTGACGACGATGCGGTCGCCGGCCACCGGCCAGCCCTTCAGGTAGACCGTGCCGGCAGCCCAGCCGAAAGCCGCCACCAGCGGAAACACCAGGCCCTTGGCCGCGGCCGCGTCGTGTTCGCCGAAGACCGCGCGCAGCACCGGCCAGGCCAGGATGGACACTCCCGCCGCGCCCAGCAGCAGCGCCAGCGCCCGGCGCCGGTCCAGGCGTTCGCCCAGTACCGCCCAGGCCAGCAGGGCCGACATCATGGGCATGGTGAAGGTCAGCACCGCCGCGCGCGAGGTGCTGGTGCTGAGCTGCGCCCAAGCCACCAGCAGGTTGAAGGCCGCGACGGCAAGCAAGCCGCCCACGATGATGCCGCGCCACGACTCGCGCGGCGGCAGCAAGCTGACCCGCTTGGCGCGCGCCAGCAGCAACAGCAATACCGCGCCGCTGCCCAGGCCGAGCAGGCGCAGCGTGAACGGCGGGAAGATCGACAGGATGATCTTCACCGCCGGCCAGTTCAGGCCCCAGAACAGGGCCAGCGCAATCGGGATCAGGCGCACGCGGCGCGCGCCTCGGCCGTCAGCTCGGACAGGCCCTGGCGCTGGCGCCCTTGCGCGTCGAAGTTGTCCGGGCTCAGCCAGCGTTCATAAGCGGCGCGCAGCGCGGGCCAATCGCCGTCGACCATCGCGAACCAGGCCGTGTCGCGGCTGCGGCCCTTGTACACCGTGGCCTGGCGGAAGATGCCCTCGAACTGGAATCCGAGGCGGGCGGCGGCCGCGCGCGACGGCGCGTTCAGGCTGTCGCACTTCCATTCGTAGCGGCGATAGCCCAGCTCATCGAAGGCGCGGCGCATCAGCAGGAACTGGGCCTCGGTGGCGATGCGGGTGCGCTTGAGCTGGCGCGAGAACGACACGAAGCCGACTTCGATCGCGCCGTTGGCCGGGTCGATGCGCATCAGCGCCAGCGTGCCGATGGCGCGGCCCGTTTCCAGGTCGATGATGGCGTGGTGCAAGGGGTCGTTGCCGGCCTGCGCCTTCTCGGCGAATTGGCGGTAGGCCGCCAGGTCTGCGAACGGCCCCACCGACATATAGGTCCAGTCGCTGTCATCCGGTGCCTGGCTGAACGCGTGATACAGATCCTCGGCGTGGCGCTCGGCCGACAGCGGCTCCAGCCGGCAATAGCGGCCGACGATGGGCGTCAGGGGCGGACGCGGGCGCGTGGTCCAGCCCGTCATGTCCGGGCCGATGGGTTGCTGGTAGGCGTTGACGCGGGGTTGCATGCTACGGGGCCTCTTCAGGTTGGCGCGCCGCCCGAAGGGACGGACGCAGTACGCATGCCCTCACGATATCGGAATCGTGGCATCATAAAAAGCACCACGATCCCGAATTTTAATAGGGCCAAGATGAACACCCCCGCCCTGCTGTCCAGCCCGCTCACGCGCGGCCCCGGCGCGCTGCCGCGCCAGCGCCAGCTGATCCAGCGCCTCAAGCAGGCCATCCTGGCCGGCCAACTGCCGGCGGGCGGCAAGCTGCCTTCGTCGCGCGCCCTGTCCGAGGAACTGGCCATCTCGCGCAACACGGTGCTGATCGCCTACGAGCAACTGACGGCCGAAGGCTACGTGATCGCCGACCGCCAGGGCACGCGGGTCGCGCCCCTGTCGGCCGCCGCGGCCATCGCCGCCAAGCGCGCGACACCGCCCACGGACCAGCCCTCGCTGACGGCCAAGCGGCTGACGCGCATCGTCTCCACGCGCTACGCCCATGACGGGTCGCTGCCCATGACGCCCGGCACCCCGGCGCTGACGCAATTCCCAATAAGCGCCTGGCGCCGCGCGCAGGACCACGCGCTGCAAGCGGCGCCCGCCACCGCCCTGGGCTACGGCCATCCGGTAGGCGAACCCGCCCTGCGCGAAGCCATCGCCCAATACCTGCGCGTGTCGCGCGGCGTGCGCTGCGACGCCTCGCGCATCGTCATCACAGAAGGCGCCCAGGGCGCGCTGGCGCTGTGCGTGCAGCTGCTGACCAACCCCGGCGACACCGCCTGGCTGGAAGACCCCGGCTACCGCGGCGCCAAGTCCGCCTTCCATGGCGGCGACCTGGACGTGGTGGCCATGCGCGTCGACGCGGACGGCATCGTGATCCCCGAAAGCGCCTGGCAGGAACGTCCGCCCCGCCTCATCCAGACCACGCCGTCGCACCAGTACCCCACGGGCGCGGTGCTGTCCTTGCCGCGCCGCCTGGGCCTGATCGAACGCGCCCGCCAGGCCGGCGCCTGGATCATCGAAGACGATTACGACAGCGAATTCCGCCATCAAGGCGAACCCATCGCCGCGATGCAAGGCCTGGTCGAAGACGCGCCGGTGCTCTACGTGGGCACCTTCAGCAAGACCATGTTCCCGGCGCTGCGCCTGGGCTTCCTGGTGCTGCCCGAAGCCATCGCCGCGCAGGCAATGCCGTCCATCATCGAGATGCTGCGCGGCGGCCACCGGCTGGAACAGCTGACCATGGCGGCCTTCATGGAAAACAGCCAGTTCTCGCGCCACCTGGGCCGCATGCGGCGCCTGTACCGCGAACGCCAGGGAGCGCTGCGCGAGGCGCTGGCGGCGCATCTGGGGATCGAACACGAGGTCCTGGGCGGACATTCGGGGCTGCATCTGACGGTGCGCCTGCCTGCCGCGTATCCCGACCGGGAGATCGTGGAGCAGGCACGCAAGATCGGCATGAATCCGGGCGCGTTGTCGTCGTTTGCGGTGGCGCCGCGGGCGGAGGACAACGGCCTGGTGATCGGGTACGGCAACACCGGGGCCGAGCGGTTCGCGGGCCTGGTGCGCAGGCTCCGCGACGTGGCGCTGGGCCTCAAGGGCTCCCGTAGCGGACCATGATCAGCCAGTCGGCATGCACCGACGGCCTGGGCGTCCCCTCGGCCTGGATCGCGACCTTCCAGGCGCAGCGAGCCACGCCTGTGCCGTTCTCCACGACCTCGGCCAAGGAAAAGCTGGCGGCCACGCGCGTGCCGGAAACCACGGGTGCGGTGAAGCGGACCTTGTCGAATCCGTAGTTCAGCAACATCGCCGCGCCCGGAAAGGCGATGCAGCTGTTCTGCCAGTGCGTCAGCAGCGACAGCGCCAGAAAGCCATGCGCGATGGTGTCGCCGTAAGGGGATTCCGCCTGCGCGCGCAACCGGTCCACATGGATCCACTGCGTATCGAGCGTGACCTGCGCGAACCGGTCGATCATGCCCTGATCGATCAGCAGCGCATCGGAAACAATGGGAGGCTGCCCCACGGCGTCCAGCAAAGACTGGACCGAGCCGAACGGCTGCGGAGAGGCAACAGGATTGTGTGTCATGGCGGCTTCAGATGCGTTCGAAAATTGCGGCGATGCCCTGCCCGCCGCCTATGCACATGGTGACCAGCGCATACCGTCCGCCAATGCGCTCGAGTTCGTGCAAGGCCTTGACCGCGATAATCGCGCCCGTGGCGCCCACCGGATGCCCCAACGCGATGCCCGACCCGTTCGGATTGACCTTGGCCGGATCCAGATCCAGTTCGCGCGCCACCGCGCAGGCCTGCGCCGCGAAGGCCTCGTTGGACTCGATCACATCCATATCGGCGGCGGACAAGCCCGCTTTGGCCAGGGCGCAGCGCACGGCGGGAACCGGGCCCATGCCCATGTAGCGCGGGTCCACGCCGGCATGGGCATAGGCAAGCAGGCGGGCCATGGGACGCGCGCCAAGGGCCAGCGCCTCAGAACGTTCCATCAGCACCAGCGCGGCCGCGCCGTCATTGATGCCGGACGAGTTGCCCGCCGTGACCGTGCCATCGTCGGAAGAAAATACGGGTCTGAGGGCGGCAAGCTCCGACGGCGCGATATCGGCGCGGACGTGCTCGTCCCGCGCGAACACGACGGGCTTGCGGCCGGGTGTCGTGACGGCCACAAGCTGCGCGTCGAAGCGGCCTTCGGCCGCGGCGCGCGCGGCGCGGCGGTGGCTCTCCAGCGCCAGCGCATCCTGCGCGTCCCGCGTAATGCCGTAGCGCCTGGCGACGTTTTCCGCCGTGACGCCCATGTGGATGCGGTGGAACGGATCATGCAAGGCGCCCAGCAGCATATCGGTCATCGGCGCATCGCCCATGCGCGCGCCAAAGCGCAGCGCCGATGTGGCGTACGGCGCGCGCGACATGCTCTCGGCGCCGCCCGCCACCGCGACCTTGCAGTCACCAAGCAGGATGAATTGCGCCGCGGAAACGACCGCCTGCAATCCCGAACCGCACAAGCGGTTGACGTTGAATGCCGGCGTGCCGTCGGCGCAACCGGCCTCGATCGCCGCCACCCGGGACAGGTACAGGTCACGCGCTTCGGTGGTGATGACCTGGCCGAAGCAGACGTGCTCGACCTGCGCAGGCGCAAGGCCTGCGCGCGCCACGGCGGCCTTCAGCGCCTCGGCGGCCAGCGCCGTGGGCGGGACGTCCTTCAAGCTCTTGCCGAAACTGCCGATGGCCGTGCGCACGCCCGACAGGACTACAACTTCTCGGTTTCGCATGCCTGGGCCTTGGCGATCTCGTGGCGCAACTGGTCGAAACCAGTGGCGGGCACGGTTTCTTGCGCGCGGTCGGAAACCTCGTCCAGGCGGTCGATCAGTGCCTGGGCGGACAAGTCCGCGCCGTTCAGGTGGATACCGCGGGTCATGGTGATGTGGGCCTGCTCGAAACTGCCCGCGCCCGCCATCAAGATGGTCCGGGTCGGCGCGTTTTCCGTCACCAGGGCAACCAGGGCGGGACTGACCGAGCCCGGCGTCAACAAGGCCAGCGCCTGCTCGTCGAGCAGGCCTTCGGTCATGGCCGTGGCAGCCGTCGGCGCCAGGCAATTCACGCGCACGCCGTAGCGTTCCCCTTCAAGGGCCAGGGTCTGCATCAAGCCGACCAGCGCCATCTTCGCCGCGCCGTAATTGGCCTGGCCGAAGTTGCCGTAAAGCCCGGAGGACGACGTGGTCATGACGATGCGGCCGTAGTTCTGTTCACGCATGGCGTTCCACACCGCCTGGGTGCAGTGCACCGCGCCCATCAGATGGACCTCCATCACGAGCCGGAAGTCCTCCAGGCTCATCTTGGCGAACGTCTTGTCGCGCAGGATGCCTGCATTGTTGACCAGGATGTCGACGCGCCCCCATCTTGCGATGGCCGCCTGCACCATCGCCTCGACCTGCTGCGGCTGGGTCACGTCGGCGCCATGCGCCATGGCATCCCCGCCTGCCGCGCGGATCGCGTCCACCACGGCCTGGGCCGGCGCGTCCGGCTGGTCCGCGCCCATGTCGTTGACCAGCACCTGGGCGCCGTGCTGCGCAAGCTCCAGCGCATGCGAGCGGCCCAATCCACGCCCGGCTCCGGTCACGATGGCGACGCGGCCTTGCAAAAGTTGAGTCATAGAGTCTCCGGATGAATGGTTGTTCAGGGGATCAGGGGAAGCGCGGTGTCGGCCTGGGTCCGCAGGACGCCGGCGCGCTCGAGCTCGGCAATCGCGGCGTCGTCCAGGCCCACTCGCCTGAGCACCTCGCGCGTACCCTCGCCCAGCGCGGGAGCACCTGCCTTGGTCGGACCGCCGTCCTGCTCGAAGGCAAAGCCTAGCCCATGCGTGCGCAGTTCGCGTCCACCCTGGTGAAAACGATGATCAGGCAGGCTCACGCAGCCGGTGACGTCCGCCTCGTCGAGGAACTCCTCGAGCTTTCTCACCTTGGCCGCGGGCACGCCGGCCTGGCTGAGCAGGTCCTCGAGCTGCGCGGCGCTGCGGGTCGAAAACGCGGCTCTCAACTGTTGCACCACGTACTCGCGGTCGTTCGGCACCACGAATCCGTTGGGCAGGTTGAAGGCTTCCAGATCCAGCGCCCTGGCGTCGCCGCATAGTGCTTCCACCCCAATGGCGGCGGTGAGCTTGCGGAATTGTTCCGGCGTGTTCGCGGCCACCGCCAGCCAGCCGTCGGCGCAGCGGTAGGTGTCGGCGGCGGGACTGCCGGTGTAGCCCCGATTGCCGACCCTGCGCGTCGGCGTGCCGTCGCTCAGGTAGGCGCAGGTATTGGTGTACATCAGCGCCAGCGAGGCCTGGACCATGGACGCGTCGATGTACTGGCCAGCGCCTTCGCGCAACCTGCGGTGCAGCGCCGACACGATGGACAGCGCGCCCAGCATGCCCACCGCCACGTCGATCACCGGGAAACCCACTTTCAGCGGCGGCGCGTCGTCACCCTCGCCCGACATCATCATCATGCCGGTCATCGCCTGGACCACATGGTCGTAAGCGCCGCGCTGCGACCAGGCCCCTTGCTGGCCGAAGCCCGAGATGGAGCAGTACACGATGTCGGGCTTGACCGCCTTGATCGAGGCGTAATCCAGCCCGTAACGCGCCACCACGCCGGGCCTGAAGTTTTCGATGAACACATCGGCCGAGGCGGCCAGCGAGCGCAGCAAGTCCGCCCCCTGCCGGGTCCGGATGTCCAGCGCCAGCGATTGCTTGCCGGCGTTGATGGCCGCGAAGCCGGTGGGCGTGTCGGTGTCGACGCCGTTCTTCATCGAACGCAGGACTTCGCCCGCCAGCGGCGGTTCGACCTTGATGACTTCGGCGCCCAGCTGCGCCAGATAGAAGGAAGCGAGAGGACCGGCGATCACGTGCGACAGGTCGAGCACGCGTACGCCTTCGAGAGGCTTGGCCATAAGTTTCCTGCGGATCAGCCGGCGGTGATGCCGGTCAGTTTGATGATTTCGGCCCATTTGCGGGCTTCGGCGCGCACGAACGACGCGGCGGCTTGCGGGCTGTCGCTATGCATCACGCTGACGCCGGCCGCCTCGAAATTGCTCTTCACGCCCGGATCCTTGAGCGAAGCCGTGGTCGCGCCATAGAGCTTGTCGACCACCTCGGCGCTCGATTTGCGCGGCAGCCAGAAGGCGAACCAGAATTCCTGGACCGCCAGATCGCTGCCCAGGATCTCCCGCAGCGTGGGCACGCCGGCAAGCTCCGCCATGGGTTCGCGGCTGGTCACGGCCAGCGCGCGCAGCCGGCCGCCCTGCACCTGCGGAACGGCGGTCCCGGCAATAGCGAAGGCGAAATCCGTGTCGCCGCGCAGCAGAGAGGTCGGGATCTCCACCGACCCCTTGAAGGGAACGTGCGTGGCTTCGGCGCCCAGCAGCGTGACGAAGGTCGCGCCGCCCAGATGCGCGGCCGAGCCGATGCCGCCCGAGGCGTAGTTCATCTTGCCCGGTTGCGCCTTCAGGGCGGCGATCAGATCTTGCGCCGTGCGGTAGGGCGACTTGGCAGACACGACCAGCACGCTGGGCGAGGCGCCGATTACCGTCACCGGCAGAAAGTCCTGCTCGGGATCGAACATCAGGCTGGGCTGCAGGGCTTTCTGGATCAGGTGCGAGTTGGATCCCAGCAGCACGGTGTAGCCGTCGGGCGCGGCCTGGGCCACGTATTGGGCGGCCAGCACGCCGCCCGCGCCCACCTTGTTCTCCACCACGATCGGCTGACCCATGCTGGCGCTGAGCACCGGGCCGAATTGGCGCACCATGATGTCGGGCCCGCCGCCTGCGGCATAGGGAACGACGACGCGCACGGCCCGCGACGGATAGCTCTCTGCGGCGTTCGCCATGGCACGGAACATCATGCCCGCGCCTAGGGCGCCCAGGCAAAAAGTACGGCGTTGCATGTTGTCTCCTTGTTATGCGGGCAGGATAGGCGATCGCAGTTAATCGAAAAATTGATATATTTTGATATAGCGATAACTTTCAGTTCTATACCTACCCATGACCGGCGCCATCGAACCCGACCATCTGGTATCCAAGCTGCGCTTCCGCCATCTGCGCATGCTGCAGGTAGTGCAGGGAACGGGCAGCCTGCGGGCCGCGAGCCAGGCGCTCAATCTGACGCAACCCGCGCTCAGCAAGGCGCTGACGGAAGTCGAAAGCGCGTTCGGCTTTGCCTTGTTCCTGCGCACCGCGCGCGGCCTGAAACCGACCGCGCAAGGAGAGGTGGTGCTGCGCGGCGCCGCGCTGTTGCTTGAAGAGCTGGGACATCTGCGCGCCGACGCCCAGACCGCCGATCGCTATGCAGCGAAGATCCGCATCGGCGCGCCTCCCTTCCTCGCGCAGACCTACCTGCGCGGCGTGGTCGAGAAGCTGGTGAACCATGCCAGGCCGATGCGCGTGCAATTGCTGGAGGAGCGCGTGCCCGCCCTGCTCCACGCGCTGGAGCTGGGCGAAATCGACGCGCTGATTTCCACTTTCCCGCTGCAGATGCTGGAATCCGGGGCGGCCGCGTTTCAGTACGTCAAATTGTTTGAAGTGCAGTTCGCGGTGATCGCGGCGGCCAGCCATCCGCTGGTCCGCGCACGGCGCGTGGACTGGACTCGCCTGGCGCGGGAACGCTGGATCATGCCGGCCGAAGGATCCATGGGCCGCAAGCTGATAGAAGACTGCTTCATCCATGCCGGTCTGCCCGCGCCGCTGCCCGTGGTGGAATCAACCAGCCCCACCACCGGCGTGCAGTTCGTCGCCAGCGGCCTGGGCATCGGCATCGTGCCGGACATGGCCCTCATTCGCCACGATGTCGCGCTTGCAGGCGCGGTCAGGCAGATACGCGTGTTTCCGGAACCGCCTTCCAGCGTGGTGGCCTTGATAACCCGGAAGGGACCGGCCAACCCCCGCATCGCCCTCTTGCGGGAAGCGCTGGGAGAGGCGCTAGGCGCCCAGTCCGCCCAGCAGCAGTAGCGCCACGACCAGCCAGAACAGGAAGCCGATGATGGAACGGCGCAGCAGCGCCTTGACCGCGGCCCACAGGCACATCAGCCCCAGCACCAGCAGGATGAAATTGAAGATCGAAGGGCTCATGCCCATTGCGCCGGCCAGCCCCGAGTAGAAATCGCCGAAGGCATGGCCCAGGCCGCCCAGCAGCCACTTCAAGCCCGCGACGACGCTGCGCAGCGCCTCGCCCAGCATGCCGCCCAGGGAAGCGAAGAAACCGTCTTCGGCCTGCATCAGCGGCGATTGTCCATCAGCATGCGCACCGCCAGCCCGGCCAGCACCGTGCCCATCAGCCAGCGCTGCACCACCATCCACAAGGGACGGCCCGCCAGGAACCCGGCGATGGAACCGGCCATGATGGCGATCAGCGCATTGACCGTCAGGCTGATGGCCACCTGCGTCATGCCCAGCGCCAGCGACTGCGTGAACACGCTGCCGCGCTCGGGCTGGATGAACTGCGGCAGCAACGACACATACATGATCGCGATCTTGGGGTTGAGCAGGTTGGTCACCAGCCCCATCGTGAACAGCGTGCGCGGGCTGCTCTTGGGCAGTTCGCGCACCTGGAACGGCGAACGCCCGCCCGGGCGCAGGGCCTGCCAGGCCATGTACAGCAGGTACAGCGCGCCGCCGATGCGCAGCGCGTCATAGGCGTAAGGCACCGCCATCAGCAGCGCCGTGATGCCGAAGGCCGCGCAGAGCACGTAGAAGACAAAGCCGACCGCCACGCCCCCCAGCGAAATCAGACCCGCCTGCGCGCCCTGCGAGATGGAACGGGAGACCAGGTAGATCATGTTGGGCCCGGGCGTGAGCACCATGCCCAGGGCAACCAGGGCGAACGTCATCAGATGGGTAAGGTCGGGCATGATGGGCCGGCGCGAGGCCGTGCGGAAAGTGGAAACGTGAATCCACACCTTAGCGCAAAACTGTATCGGAACAGCGAACTTCCGGCAGCGGTTTGCGGACCAGTGGCGCCGGCGATACAGTTGTCCGGTTCCCACGCCTGGAGGGCCGGACATGCCGCAAGCGCATCCTCATCCGAAAGACGGCGCCATCCGCATCGGTATCGGCGGCTGGACCTACGCCCCCTGGCGCGGCGTCTTCTACCCCGAAAACCTGCCGCACGCGCGCGAACTGGAATACGCCAGCAGCCAGCTCACCGCCATCGAGATCAACGGCACCTACTACAGCAGCCAGAAGCCGGCACCTTCGCCAAATGGCGCGATGAGACGCCCGAAGGCTTCGTGTTTTCGCTGAAGGCCTCGCGCTACGCGACCAACCGCCGCGAACTGGCGGGCGCCAAGGACTCGATCCACCGCTTCGTGCACAGCGGCATCGCCGAACTGGGTCCGAAGCTTGGGCCCATCGTCTGGCAGTTCGCGCCGACCAAGGCGTTCGATGCGGACGACTTCGCCGCCTTCCTCGCGCTGCTGCCAGACAAGGTGGACGGCTTGCCGCTGCGCCACGTGCTGGACGTGCGCCATGCCAGCTTCGCCTGCGAGGAATACCTGGAACTGGCGCGGCGCCACGGCGCAGCCACCGTCTACACGGATAGCGAGGACTACCCATCCATCGCCGACCGTACCGCCGATTTCGTCTATGCGCGGCTGATGCGCGCCAGTACCGCCTACAAGGCGGGCTACGCGCCCAAGGCGCTGGACGCCTGGGCGGACCGCCTGCGCGGCTGGGCCCGCGGCAGCCACCCGGCCGACCTGCCGCTCGCCGGCGCCCCGGAAAAGACGGCGCGGCCGGGAAACGTCTTCGCGTTCTTCATCAATGGCGCTAAGGAACTCGCGCCGCTGGCGGCGCGCGCCATGATCGAACGCCTGTAGCGCGCCCTATTGGGTGACCGGGGTGCGCAGGGTCACGAACTCTTCGGCCGCCGTGGGATGGATGCCGATGGTCTCGTCGAACACCTGCTTGGTCGCGCCGGCCTTCAGCGCGATGGCGATGCCCTGCACGATCTCGCCGGCGTCCGGACCGACCATGTGCACGCCCAGCACGCGGTCGGTCTTGGCGTCCACGATCAGCTTCATCAGCGTCTTTTCCTGCGACTCGGTCAGCGTCAGCTTCATGGGCCGGAAGCGGCTTTCGAACAGCTTGACCTCGTGCCCGGCGGCGCGCGCCTCTTCCGTCGTCATGCCCACCGTGCCGATGTTGGGCAGGCTGAACACGGCGGTCGGGATCAGCTGGTAGTCGACCTTGCGGTATTCCTCGGGACGGAACAGGCGCCGCGCCACCGCCATGCCTTCGGCCAGCGCCACGGGCGTCAGCGGCACCCGGCCGATCACGTCACCGATGGCCAGGATGGAAGGCTCGGCCGTGCGGTATTCGTCGTCCACCTCGATGAAGCCGCCCTTGCCCAGCTTGACCGCCGTGTTCTCCAGGCCCAGGTTGTCCAGCATGGGCCGGCGGCCGGTGGCGTAGAACACGCAATCGGCCTCGACCACGGAACCGTCCTTCAGGGTGGCGGCCAGCGTGCCGCCGGCCTGCTTGTCGATGCGCGTCACTTCCGAGTTGAAGCGCAGGTCGATGCCCTTTTTCACCAGCTCGTCGCGCAGATGCTCGCGCACGCCCTGGTCGAAGCCGCGCAGGAACAACGGGCCGCGGTAGACCTGCGTGGTCTGCGCGCCCATGCCGTTGAAAATGGAGGCGAATTCCACGGCGATGTAGCCGCCGCCCACCACCAGCACGCGGCGCGGCAGTTCCTTCAGGAAGAAGGCTTCGTTCGAGGTGGTGGCGTATTCCTTGCCCGGAATGTCCGGCACCTGGGGCCAGCCGCCGGTCGCCACCAGGATATGAGCGGCGCTATAGGATTTGCCGTTGATCTCGACCGTGTGCGGATCCAGGATGCGGGCGTGGCCTTCCAGCAGGGTCACGCCGCTATTGACCAGCAAATTGCGGTAAATGCCGTTAAGACGCTCGATTTCCCGATTCTTGTTCGCGATCAGCGTGGGCCAGTCGAAACTGGGCTCGCCGGCGCTCCAGCCGAAACCGCGGGCCTGCTCGAAGTCCTCGCTGTAATGCGCGCCATAGACCAGCAGTTTCTTGGGCACGCAGCCCACGTTCACGCAGGTGCCGCCCAGGTAGCGGCTTTCCGCCACCGCCACGCGCGCGCCGAAGCCCGCGGCGAAACGCGCCGCGCGCACGCCGCCGGAGCCTGCGCCGATCACAAACAGATCAAAATCGAATGCCATGGTGTTTCCTTCGCGTCGCCTTGCGGCGCCGCGTTCACTGTCCGGGAAAGCTGTATTTAACACCACCCGGCGCTGACGCCCGGCCGCGCCCGGTTTGCAGGCGGCCGCGATTGCTATACAGTGGCCCGCAGGCTGGCCGCCGCGCACAGCCCCACCCCTGGAGCAGATCCCATGTCGCTTGAAACCTGGCTGGCCTTCCTGGGCGCGTCCGCCCTGCTCGTGATGCTGCCCGGCCCCACGATACTCACCGTCATCAGCTACTCCATCGCGCAAGGCCGGCGCGCCCGCCTGCCGCTGGTGCTGGCGGTGGCGCTGGGCGACTCCACCGCCCTGCTGCTGTCGCTGCTGGGCCTGGGCGCCCTGCTGGCGGCGTCGGCGTTCTGGTTCACGGCGGTCAAGATCGTGGGCGGCCTGTACTTGCTGTACCTGGGCTTCAAGCTGCTGCGCGCCGGCGTCTCGCCGGCGACGCTGCCCGCCGCCAGCGCCGCGGGCTCGCGCTGGAAACTGTTCGCCAACACCTATCTGGTGACGGCGCTTAACCCCAAGGGCATCATCTTCTTCGTGGCCTTCCTGCCGCAGTTCATCGATCCGGCGGGCGACGTGACGCGCCAGCTCTGGATCCTGTCGGCCACCTTCGTCGCCTGCGCCGGCATCAATGCCACGGCCTACGCCATCTTCGCCGGGTCGGCCCGGCGCCTGCTGGCCTCGCCCCGCGCCCAGCGCGGCTTCAACCTGGGCGGCGGCGCCCTGCTGTCCGCCGCCGGGATCTGGGCCTTGCTGGCGCGGCGCGTCTAGCCTGCCCCTAGGGCCGCGCCGCGGACACGGCCTCCGGATCGATGCCGTAGCGGGCGATGGCGTCCGCCGCGCAGTCGCGCGGCATCAACCCGTCGTCCGCCAGCGCCTTCAGGGCCGCCAACGCGATGTGATGCCGGTCCACCTCGAAGTAGGCGCGCAAGGCCGTCCGCGTGTCGGACCGGCCAAAGCCGTCGGTGCCCAGCGTGACGTAACGGCGGTCCTGCATGAACGGGCGTATCTGTTCGGCCACCGTCTTCATGTAGTCGGTGGCCGCCACCACCGGCCCCTCGCTGTCCGCCAGGACCGTTTCCGCATAGCCGCGGCGCCTGTCCTCCAGCGGATGCAGGCGGCTCCAGCGTTCTGCCTCCTGGCCGTCGCGGCCCAGTTCCGAATAGCTGGTCACGCTCCAGACGTCGGCCGCCACGCCGAAGTCCTGACGCAACAGATCGGCCGCCGCCAGCGTTTCGCCCAGGATGGCGCCGCTGCCCAGCAACTGCACCCGCAACGCGCCATCGCCGCCGTCGCGCAGGCGGTACATGCCGCGCAGGATGCCTTCCTCGGCGCCTTGCGGCATGGGCGGATGCGCGGTCTTCTCGTTGATCAGCGTCAAGTAGTAGAAGACGTCTTCTTCGTCCTGGTACATGCGGCGCATGCCGTCCTGCACGATCACCGCGATCTCGTAGGCGTAGGCCGGGTCGTAGGCCACGCATGAGGGGATGACCGAAGCCAGCACGTGGCTGTGGCCGTCGTCATGCTGCAGGCCCTCGCCTTCCAGCGTGGTGCGTCCGGAGGTCGCGCCCAGCAGGAAGCCGCGCGCGCGGATGTCGCCCGCCGCCCAGGCCAGGTCGCCCACGCGCTGGAAGCCGAACATGGAATAGAAAATGTAGAACGGAATCGTCGCCACGCCGTGCGTGCTGTGTGCGGTGGCGGCCGCGATCCACGAGGCCATCGCGCCCGATTCGTTGATGCCTTCCTGCAGGATCTGGCCGCGCCGGTCTTCGCGGTAGACGCTCAGCTGGTCGGCGTCCTGCGGCGTGTACAGCTGCCCCACGTGCGAATAAATGCCCACCTGCCGGAACATGCCGTCCATGCCGAAGGTGCGCGACTCGTCGGGCACGATGGGCACCACGCGCTGGCCGATGGCCGGGTCCTTGAGCAATTGCGCCAGCACCCGCACGAAGGCCATGGTGGTCGAGAACTCGCGGCCGTCGCTGCCCTTCAGGTGCGCGGCGAAAGCCTCCAGCGGCGGCGTGGCCAACGGGCCGGGCCCGGCCGGCCGCCGCGGCAGATGGCCGCCCGCGCGCGCGATCGCGGCGTCGAAATAGGTACGTTCGGCGCTGCCGGGCGCGGGCTTGATGTAGGGAATCTGCTCCAGCAGATCGTCGGGGACCGGGATGGAGAAGCGGTCGCGAAAGGCGCGCACCGCCGGGTCCGCCATCTTCTTCTGCTGGTGGTTGGTGTTGGCCGCCTCGCCCGCCGCGCCCATGCCATAGCCCTTGACGGTCTTGGCCAGGATGACGGTGGGCTGGCCGCGATGGGCCAGCGCCGTGGCGTAGGCGGCATAGATCTTGGCCGGATCGTGGCCGCCACGGTTCAGCGCGCCGATCTCTTCATCGCTCAGGTGCGCCACGCGCTCCAGCAGCACCGGGTCCGCGCCGAAGAAATGTTCGCGCACGTAGGCGCCGCCGCGCGCCTTGAACACCTGGTACTCGCCGTCCACGCACTGCATCATGCGCTGGCGCAGGCGGCCGTCGTGGTCCTGGGCCAAGAGCGCATCCCAGCCGGCTCCCCAGATCACCTTGATGACGTTCCAGCCGGCGCCGCGGTACACGCTTTCCAGTTCCTGGATGATCTTGGCGTTGCCGCGCACCGGGCCGTCCAGGCGCTGTAGGTTGCAGTTCACCACGAAGATCAGGTTGTCCAGTTTTTCGCGCCCGGCCATCGCCACCGCCGCCAGCGTCTCCGGCTGGTCCTGTTCGCCGTCGCCCAGAAAGCCCCATACCTTGCGGCCCTGCGCGGGGATCAGCTCGCGATCTTCCAGGTAGCGCATGTAGCGCGCCTGGTAGGCGGCCATCAGCGGCCCCAGGCCCATCGACACGGTCGGGAACTGCCAGAACCCGGGCATGGTGCGCGGATGCGGATAGGACGCCAGTCCGCCGCCGGCCGTCTCGCGCCGGAAGCGGTCGAGTTCTTCCTCGGAAATGCGGCCTTCCAGATAGGCGCGCGCATAGATGCCGGGCGCGGAGTGGCCCTGGATGTACAGCATGTCACCCAGAAAATCCGGCGTGGCCGCGCGGAAGAAATGGCGAAAGCCGGTTTCGTACAAGGTCGTGGCCGAGGCGTAGGTCGCGATGTGTCCGCCCACGCCCGAGGTCTTGCCCGCGCGCAGCACCATGGCCATGGCGTTCCAGCGCAGATAGGCGTCCAGCCGCAGCTCGATGCCCATGTCGCCCGGGAACAGCCCCTGGTCTGCCGGCCGGATCGTGTTCACGTAGGGCGTGGCGTTCGGCGCGGCGTAGCCGCCGTGGCCGGCGCGGTCCTGGCCGATCAATTGGTCCAGCAAATAGTGGGTGCGTGGCCGGCCCTCGTGGGCCAGCACGGCCTGCATGGCCTCCAGCCATTCCTGGGTTTCCTGCGGATCGGCGTCGGTCGGTTCTATCGGGGTGTCCATGGCGTCCTCCTGGTGGGCGCGAAGGCGGCATCCCGGTGTACGGCCGCCGTCATTTCGCATCGTGAATTGCAATTGCATCATGTGCAATTGCAATCGTATGGAGGATTCTTAATAATTGCAAGTGCAACTATTAATCCGCCCGCCCGCCGCGCGCGGCGGCTAGCGGGACGCGGCCATCATGAATTCCACCGCGGCCCTGAGCGTGGGCTCGTCCGCCGATGAGCCGCCGCGCGGCGGCATCGCGCCCTTGCCTTTGAGCACGGTCGCCAACAGCGCGTCCGCGCCCTGCGCGATGAATGGCGACCAGGCCTGTTTGTCACCCAGCCTGGGCGCGTTGGCGACCCCGCTGGCGTGGCACACGACACAGGCGGACTTGTAGAGTTTTTCTCCGGCAGGGTTGATGGCGGCCAGCGACTCGGCGCCCGCTTGCGGGACGGGCAGGCTGGCCAGCGCGGCGGCGAACGCGATTCGATAAAGCGAGGACATGGAATGGCTCCGGAAGGAAAATACGTGACGGCGTGGCGGACCGATACGGGCAAGGCGCGCTGAGCGCGCCCTGCCGCAGCGCTCAGCGCGGGATCGGACCCGGCGCCTTGATCTGCTTCATCAGGTCGTCATTCCATTTGCCCTCGACCTTGATATGCCCGGCCGCGCCCAGTTCGAAGGCCTCGATCAGGTTGTGGTTCAGGTAGGCGTACACGCCGGGCTGCTTGAAGGTGTAGAGCGCCGCGCCCGCCGAGCCGCCGCGGATGAACCAGGTCTCCAGGTCCTTCTGCGGCGGATTGGCGAACTTGCCGGTTTCCCAGACCCAGTCGCCATGGCCGCCGATCAGATGCGGGCGCGTGTCGCGATTGGCCTGCGAATGGATCAGCAGCACCGTCTCGCCGACCTTGGCCGTAAGCGCGTTCGCCCCCGTCAAGGCCCCGACCTTGCCATTGAAGACGATATGCGATGGCGTCAGCGTGCGCATGACTTCGACCGTGTCGCCATAGCTTTCCGCCAAGGTCGCGTAGTCCTTGTACTTGCCGTTCGCGTCCTTGGGGATGTACAGGTCGAACTCGCCTATCGTGTAGGCGCGGTCGTAGCGCAGCGGCTTGCCCTGCGGATCCTTCAGGCCGTCGCGCGGCAGCACCATCAGCGTGCCGCTCATGCCCGCCACCACGTGCCAGGGCACCATGCCTTCGGGCGCACAGTGGTAGACGAAGGTGCCGCTGCGGTCCGCCTTGAAGCGCAGCGTGGCCTGCTCGCCCGGGTTCACGTTGGTGAGCTTGGCCCCGCCCAGCGCGCCGGTGGCGGCATGGAAATCCACGTTGTGCGGCATGGCGTTGGTGGCCGGATTGACCAGGGTCAGCTCGACATAATCGCCTTCGTGCACCACCAGGGTAGGACCGGGCATGGATCCGTCGAACGTCATTGCCTGCAAGGTCGTGCCCTTGTCATCGATGACCATCTTCTTTTCTTCGATGGTCATCGTGAATTCGATCACCTTGGGGCCCGAACGGGCCACCTGCTCATGCGGGTGGACCATGGGCGGGGCGACCAGCGCAACCTTGGCGCGTTCCAGCTGATCGGCGTTCTGGGCGGCGGCTGGGCCGCCCGCCATCGCTGCGATCAATGCCATGGCAAGCAAGGTGGGGCGCAAAGCGTTCATGTGCAACTCCTGTTCGGGTTTCTGCAACGCCGAGTCTGTCGGCGATTCCATTGAAGGCCGGGCATCGCTCGTGTTCTTTGCTGTAGCGCAAACTTCGAACCAACCCGCGGCCCGGCGCGCATTGCCGCTGCGCGGATGCGATGTCACCATCGGGGCATGGACCCTCCACACGCTTCCGGGCGGCCTGCGGCCTCATCGCCCCTGTGCCATGCCCTGCTCCGCAACCTGGATCTGTTCAGGCCCTTGTCCGATGCGCAGCTGGACGCCGCGCTGCGCGGCGCGCTGCCCTGCCGCCTGGAGGCCGGCGCATTGGCCTATCGCCAGGGCGCCGCGGCCGCGCACTTTTTCGTGCTGCTGCATGGCTGTCTAAAGGTGGCGCAGCTGACGCCGGAGGGCGAACAAGTCGTGGTGCGCTACGTCCATCCCGGCGACATGTTCGGGCTGGCCTGCGCCATGCGGCAGCCCCGCTATCCCGCCACCGTGCAGGCGGTGCAGGAAAGCGTCTGCCTGGCGTGGCCGGCCGCGGCCTGGGAACGCTTCATCGCCTGCCATCCCCAGCTGGGCGCGGCCGCGCTGCAGACCATGGGGCAGCGCCTGCAGGACGCCCACGTCCGCATCCAGGAACTGTCCACCGACGAAGTCGAACAGCGCGTGGCGCGCGCCATCCTGAGGCTGGTGCAGCAATCCGGCCAGCCCATGCAGGACGGCATCGGCATCGGCTTTCCCATCACCCGCCAGGACATCGCCGAAATGACCGGCACCACCCTGCACACGGTCAGCCGGCTGCTCAGCGACTGGAAGCAGCGCGGCATCGTCTCGGCCGGACGCAAGCGCGTGGTGCTGCGCTCGCCCGCCGCGCTGGCCCGCCTGGGCGAGCACGCCGCGCCCGCCGTGGACTGTTCGGCCTGCCTGTCCTGCCGCCAGGGATCGCCGGCCGCGGACGAGGCCTGCGACTCGAGCGCCGAGCTGGCCGGCGCATGGCGCGCAGGCAACATGGCCTAGCCGGGTTCCAGCACCAGCCGCAGACCCAGGTTCGCCGGCGGCACGCCTACCGAACACGCCCCGCCCTTGGGATCGCGGATGAAGTCGGGCAGATAGGCGATGTGCCTGCCCGCCGCAACGCGTATGCCGCAGTTGCGGCTTTCCTGCTCCTGCGCAGCGGTGAAGCTTGCGCCATCGCGCAGCCCGTCCAGCACGCGCCGCGCATGGCAATCGTCAGTCCAGTCCCACACGCTGCCCGCCATGTCCATCAGGCCGGCACGATTGCGGCCGTAGGCCCCAAAGGTCCGCACCGTGGCGTCGCCCTGCGCGCCGCGGCGGCTCTGCTGCTCGTATTCCGCCAGCCAGCGCTGCGCGGGGTCGCTGCCGCCAGGCAAGGCCGGCAAGGCTTCCTCGCGATAGGCTTCGCCCGCCGCGTAGACCCATTCCGCATAGCTGGGCAGGCGCAGGCGCCTGCCGGTGCGCTCGGACAGCCAGGCGGCATAGGCGGACGCGTCGGTCCAGCTGATGCCCACCGCCGGCAGGTCGGGCGCAGCCGCCTGGCGCTGTGCGGGGTCCAGCGGCTTGCAGCCGCCGGCGCGCACGCAGGCCGCGTAGTCGGCCTGGCTGACCTGCCGCGTCATGATGGCCAGGCCATCCGGGTAGCGCGCGCTGCGGGGCGCGGGCGTGGCGGGATAGCCGTTGCGCAGCGCCTCGCCCGGCGGCACGTAGCTCACCTCGCCCGGCGGCAGGCGCGTGATTTCCGGCAAAGCCAAGCGGGCCCCGTCCTGGGGCCCGCAAGCGGTCAACAGCAATAGAACAATGACGGTCGGCAGGATGCGCATGCGGCGGTGCTCCGGAATGCCCGCGCCGGTCGGGCGCGGGCTGGATTCCATTGGACCGGCTGCGGCGGCCGGGCTCTTTGCGCTGAAGCAAAGAGCCCGGCGCTTGCCTGGCGTCCTGCCGCGCAAGCGTGCGCCACGCCTGCGCGGGACGGGACGCTAGCCGCGCGCCGCCTTGGCCTGCAGGCGCGGCTCGGCCAGCGCGGGCTTGCCGCTCAAGAGGCCCAGGATCACCTGCATCACGATGGCCAGCGCGCCCAGCAGGAACACCACGTCGCCGAAGGTGCGGCCCCAACGCAGGTTCTGCAGCAGCTCCTGCTGCATGAAGCCTTCGCTGCGGGCGTACCACATGCCCTCGCTGACGCTGGCGTGGAACTGGATCAGCCCCACCGGCAGCAAGCTGGTGAAGATCATCAGCGCCAGGCCCAGGTTCATGCCCCAGAACGCCAGCTTCATCAAGCCGGGGCTCAGCGCATACTGCGGACGGATGTAGCGCAGCACCAGCAGGGTGAAGCCCAGCGCCAGGAAGCCATACACGCCGAACAGGGCCGCGTGCGCGTGCACCGGCGTCGTGTTCAGGCCCTGGATGTAGTACAGCGAAACGGGCGGGTTGATCATGAAGCCGAAGACGCCCGCGCCCAGCATGTTCCAGAAGGCCACGGCCACGAAGCACATCAGCGGCCACTTCAGGTTTTCCATCCAGGGCGCGCGGGTCTTCAGGCGCCAGTTCTCCCAGGCCTCATGCCCCAGCACGATGAGCGGCACCACTTCCAGCGCCGAGAAGCTGGCGCCGATGGCCATCACGGGCGTGGTGGTGCCGGCGAAATACAGGTGATGGAAGGTGCCGGGTATGCCGCCCAGCATGAAGAGCGAGGCCGAGGCCAGGCTGGCGGTGGTGGCCATGCGGCGCGACACCAGGCCCAGGGTCGAAAAGATGAAGGCCAGCGCCGTGGTTGCGAAGACTTCGAAGAAGCCCTCCACCCACAGGTGCACGATCCACCAGCGCCAGTACTCCATCACCGTCAGGTGCGTGCGCTCGCCGTAGAAAAAGCCCGCGCCGTAGAACAGGCCGATGGCGCCCACCGAGGCGGTCAGCAAGGCCAGCAGGTTCTTGTCGCCGCCCGGCGTGCGCAGCGCGGGCACGATGCCGCGCAACATCAGCACCAGCCAGAAGCAGATGCCCGCGAACTTGCCGATCTGCCACAGGCGGCCCAGGTCCACGTATTCATAGCCCTGGTGACCCAGCCAGAAGTTCAGGTCCGGCGGCATGATCTGCGCGATCGCGAGATAGTTGCCGGTGAACGATCCGACCACCACCAGCACCAGCGCCCAGAACAGGATGTCGACCCCGAGCTTCTGGAATTTGGGATCGCGCCCACCATTGATCAACGGCGCAAGAAACAGACCGGCGGCCAGGAAACCCGTGGCGATCCAGAACAGCGCGCTCTGGATATGCCAGGTGCGCACCAGCGAATACGGGAACCATTGCGACAGGTCGATGCCGTAGAACTTCTGCCCTTCGACGGTGTAGTGCGCGGTGAAGGCGCCCAGCAGCACCTGGAAGCCGAACAGCGCCACCACCAGGAACAGGTACTTGCCCAGGGCGCGCTGCGACGGCGTCAGGGCGAAGGTGGTCAGCGGATCCTTGGCCGGCGCCAGCGGCTCGTCGTCTTCCTTGCCGCGCAGGAAGGCCCAGGCCCAGACCAGGAAGCCGATGCCGGCCAGCAGCACCACCACGCTGAGGATGGACCACATGACGTTCTCGGCGCTGGGCACGTTGTCGATCAGCGGCTCATGCGGCCAGTTGTTGGTATAGGTGACCGCCTTGCCTTCGCGCTCGGTGGCCGCGGCCCACGCTGTCCAGAAGAAGAAATGCGTGAGCTGGGTGCGGCGTGCGGCGTCGGGCAGCGTGTTTTCCTTCATCGCGAAATTCTCGCGGCTGCGATGCAACGCGGGCGCGTCGGAGAACAGCTGGTCGTAGTAGGCCGCCGTCTGCGCCATGGCGCGCGCGCGCCGCGGGCTCACCGCCAGCGTGTCGGTGGCGGCGTCGCTGCGGTTGGCGCGGTACTCGGCCTTCAGTTCCGCGCGCAGCGCGGCCTGGGCGCCCGCGTCCAGCTGCGCATAGTCCCGGCCGTGCTGCTCGCGCGCGGCCAGGTCCAGCCAGGCCGTCAGTTCGCGATGCAGCCAGTCGGCCGTCCAGTCGGGCGCCTGGTAGGCGCCGTGTCCCCAGACCGATCCCAGCTGCATGCCGCCGACCGATTGCCAGGCGGTCTGGCCGTCCAGGATGTCGTCGCGGCCGAACAGCGGTTTGCCGTCGGTCGTCACGACCTGCCCGGGAATCGGCGGCGCCTGGCGATAGACCTCGCCGCCGTAGAAACCCAGCAATGCGAACGTGACCGCCAATACGGCGATCAAGGTGAACCATAATTTCCGATACGGACCCATGATGGGAACGCCCTCCAGTGTTGCGGTTTTGGGGTACGTACCCATATGCGAATTTCGTGCCAGGAAAAATCCCATGAAAATCAGGGCATTGCGATTCACCCGGTCTTTTTCACCATTGCCGGCCAGGGTATAAATCACCGATAAAGGGTTGTTTGGACCACGAAATGCCGGCGTCGCGCCAGGCGCCCGCCTCTTACAATCCCCGCTGCATTCCCACCTCTTTCAAAGGAACCGACCGCATGGCCAGGGGCAAGCCCGATGCGTGGAGCCTCTTCCTGACCGCGCACGCGCTGGTGGTGGAAGAAATCGAAAAGCGCCTGTCAGCCGCCGGCCTGCCGCCGCTGGCCTGGTATGACGCCTTATGGGCGCTGGAGCGCGCGCCTGACGGCACGGCCAGGATGTTCGAGATCGCCGAGCGCATGGTGATCGCGCGCTACAACCTGACGCGCCTGATGGACCGCATCGAGGCCGACGGCTTGGTCGAACGCTTCCGTTCGGACGAGGACCGCCGCGCCACCTACGCTCGCCTCACGCCCAAGGGGCGCGCGCTGCGCCGCGAGATGTGGAAGGTCTACGGCCCCGCCGTCGACGAACTGTTCCTGTCGCGGCTGCCGCAGGCGCAGCAGGACGCCATGGCGGCAAGCTTCCTGGACATTGCGCGCCACGTGCGCGCCTCCAGCAAGGAGTCTGCTGAATGAACGCCACGCCCCTGCATATCGGCATCGTCGCCTGCTCGGCGGAAGGCGCCGCGCTTTGCTACCGCACGCTGTGCGCGGAAGGCGCCCAGCGCCTGGGCCCGCACGCGCATCCGGAGATTTCGCTGCACACGCATTCGCTGGCGGATTACGTCGCCTGCCTGGACCGCGCCGACCTGGCCGGCGTGGGCGCGTTGATGCAGTCCTCGGCGGGCAAGCTGGCGCGCGCGGGCGCGGATTTCCTGATCTGCCCGGACAACACCATCCACCAGGCGCTGGGCCATGTGCTGCCGCAGTCGCCCCTGCCCTGGCTGCACATCGCCGAGGAAGTCGCGGCCGAGGCCCAGGCGCGCGGTTTGCGCCGCATCGGCATCCTGGGCACGCGCTGGCTGGTGGACAGCAGCGTCTATCCGGACAAGCTGGAAGCGCGCGGCCTGCAATGGCTGCGGCCGGCGGAACCAGACCGCGACACACTGGCCCGCGTCATCATGGACGAGCTGGTGTATGGCGTGTTCAAGCCCGAATCCGTGGCCCGGCTGCAAGCCGTGATCGAGCGCCTGCGCGAAGCTGGCTGCGACGCCGTGGTACTGGGCTGCACCGAGTTGCCGCTGGTGCTGAACGACGGCAATTCCGCCCTGCCCACGCTGGATTCGACCCGCATCCTGGCGCGCGCCGCGCTCAGCCGCGCCTTGCGCGGCGCCTGATCCGGCGTCTTCAGATCTGGTCCAGGCCGAATTGGCGCAGACGCTCCAGATCCAGCACCTTGATCTGGTTGTAGGCCAGCGCCAGCATGCCCTGGTCCGCCAGCACCTGCAGCGCCTGATTGACGCGCTGGCGCGACAGGCCCGTCAGATAGCCTAGTTCTTCCTGCGAGATCGCCAGCGTCAGATCGGTGGACGGATACAGCTGCGGATTGAACAGCTGCGCCAGCGACTGCGCCACGCGCGCGTCCGCATCCAGCAAACGGTGGTTCTGGATGGAAGCGATGAACTCGCCCATGCGGTTGTTCAACTGGCCGATGACGAAATGCGAAAAAGGCAGGCTGGCCGATAGCAGCGCATGGAAGGTGGCCGTAGGCACCTGCAACACCAGCGACGGCTGGATCGCCACCACGTCGTACTTGCGCAGTTCGCGCTTGATGACGCTGCCTTCGCCGAACCAGCCGCCCGGCGGCACGCCCGACAGGGTGCAGCTGCGGCCCGACTCGTTGTAGATGGCCAGCTTCAAAAGACCCGTATGCACGCCCAGCCAAAAGTCCGAGGGCGCATTGCGCCGCGCGATCCAGGCGCCGTTGGCCACGTGTTCGGCGCGCGCGGTCGCCAGCACCAGGTCCTGGTGGCGGGCCTCCAGCGCGTCGAACCAGGCGCAAGCCTCGAACAGGCCGGCCAGTTCCCCGGCGGAAACGATGTTTGAAACGTCGGACATGGGAATAACTGTGTAAAACTTGGGGAAGCCAGGTCGGCCGGCCGTCTGTCATGCAGGTGACAGACAGTATTTTCGGCGGCCCCGTAAGCTAGGGCAAGCGACGGGGATCAAACTCCCGGCATACGGATAAGGGACGCCTGCGCGTCCCAACTGGAGACAAGCATGAGCGGTATGTTCGACCGCGGCCTTGAGCGCCGCGACGCCAACTACGAAGCCCTGACCCCGGTGGATTTCATCGCCCGCGCGGCCCAAGTCTATGGCCAGCGCCTGGCCATCGTCCACGGCGAGGTGCGGCGCAACTGGGCCCAGACCTACGAGCGCGCCCAGCGCCTGGCCGGCGCGCTGGCGCAAGCCGGCATCAAGCGCGGCGACACCGTGGCCGTGATGCTGCCCAACATTCCCGCCATGGTCGAAGCCCATTTCGGCGTGCCCATGCTGGGCGCGGTGCTCAATACCCTGAACACCCGCCTGGACACGCCCAGCGTGCTGTTCATGCTGGGGCATGGCGAAGCGCAGGCGCTGATCGTGGACACCGAGTACGCCGAACTCGCCCAGCGCGCGCGGACCGAATTCCCGCACCTGAAGCTCATTTCGGTGCACGACCTGGAAAGCGCCCCGGCGGAACTGCCCGGCGCGGTCGATTACGAAGCCTTCCTGGCCGGCGCCCCCGCCCGCTACGACTGGAAGCCGCCCGCCGACGAATGGGACGCCATCGCGCTGAATTACACGTCCGGCACCACCGGCGATCCCAAGGGCGTGGTCTACCACTACCGCGGCGCCTACCTGAACGCCATCAGCAACATCCTCGAATGGGACATGCCCAAGCACCCGGTCTATCTGTGGACCCTGCCGCTGTTCCATTGCAACGGCTGGTGCTTCGCCTGGACGGTGGCCGCGCGCGCCGGGGTCAACGTGTGCCTGCGCAAGTTCGATCCGCAGACCGTGTTCGACCTGATCCGCAATGAAGGCGTCACCCATTATTGCGGCGCGCCCATCGTGCAGAGCGCGCTGGCCAATGCGCCGGCCGAGCTGCGCGCCGGCATCGACCACACGGTACGCACCATGGTGGCGGGCGCCGCGCCCGCGCCCGCCGTCATCGCCAAGATGCGCGACATCGGTTTCGAGCTGACCCATGTGTACGGCCTGACCGAGGTCTATGGACCCGCGGCCGTATGCGCCCGCCAGGAAGCCTGGGACGCGCTGGACGAGGAAGAGCGCGCGCTGCGCAATGCGCGCCAGGGCGTGCGCTACCACCTGCAGGCGGGCGTGTCCGTGCGCGATCCCGACACCATGGAAGAGGTGCCGGCCGACGAGCAGACCGTGGGCGAGGTCATGTTCCGCGGCAACATCTGCATGAAGGGCTACCTGAAGAACGAACGCGCCACCGACCAGGCCTTTGCCGGCGGCTGGTTCCGCACCGGCGACCTGGGCGTGATGACGGCCGACGGCTACGTCCGCATCAAGGACCGCAGCAAGGACATCATCATTTCCGGCGGCGAGAACATCTCCAGCATCGAAGTGGAAGACGCGCTCTATCGCCATCCCGCGGTGGCGGCGGTGGCCGTGGTGGCCATGCCCGACCCCAAATGGGGCGAAACGCCCTGCGCCTTCGTCGAGCTCAAGCCCGGCTGCAGCGCCACCGCCGAAGAGATCATTGCGCATTGCAAGCTGCTGCTGCCCGGCTTCAAGGTGCCGCGCGCGGTGCGCTTCGGCGAACTGCCCAAGACCTCCACCGGCAAGATCCAGAAATTCGAACTGCGCGCCGCCGTCGGCGCGACCCAGGCCATCGACGTGGCCGGTTCCGGCAAGAAGACCGGCTGAATTCCACGTCCCCAAATCCCATCCAGGAGCTCCGACGCCATGACGTACCAAGCCCCCGTGAAAGACATGCTGTTCGTGTTGAACCATCTTGCCGGCCTGCCGCAAGTCGCCGCGCTGCCAGGTTTCGAGGAGGCCACGCCCGACACCACCCAGGCCGTGCTGGAGGAATCCGCGCGCTACGCCGGCGACGTGCTGGCGCCGCTGAACCATGCCGCCGACCGTGAGCCCAGCTCCTGGCGCGACGGCGCGGTCACCACCTCGCCGGGTTTCAAGCAGGCGTTCAACCTGTACGCGGAGGCCGGCTGGCAGGGCATGACGCATCCGGTGGAATACGGCGGCCAGGGCCTGCCCGGCCTGATCGGTTCGCCCTGCTCGGAAATGCTGAACGCCGCCAACCTGTCGTTCGCGCTGTGTCCGCTGCTGACCAATGGCGCGATCGAGGCGCTGCTGACGGCCGGTTCGCCTGAACTGAAGCAGCGCTTCATCGAGCCCATGATTTCCGGACGCTGGACCGGCACCATGAACCTGACCGAACCGCAGGCAGGCTCGGACCTGGCCATGGTCCGCTCGCGCGCGCAGCCCGTGGGCGACGGCACCTACCGCATCTCCGGCACCAAGATCTTCATCACCTACGGCGAGCACGATCTGGCCGAGAACATCCTGCACCTGGTGCTGGCGCGCCTGCCCGACGCGCCCGAAGGCGTCAAAGGCATTTCGCTGTTCCTTGTGCCCAAATTCCTGGTCAACGAAGACGGCACGCTGGGCGCGCGCAACGACGTCCATTGCGTGTCGATCGAACACAAGCTGGGCATCAAGGCCAGCCCCACCTGCACGCTGCAGTTCGGCGATGCGGGCGGCGCGCTGGGCTATCTGGTGGGCCAGGAGAACCGCGGCCTGGACGCCATGTTCATCATGATGAACGCCGCGCGCTATGCGGTGGGCGTGCAGGGCGTGGCCGTCGCCGACCGCGCCCACCAGCACGCGCTGGCCTATGCCGCCGAGCGCGTGCAGAGCCGCCCGGTGGACGGCTCGTCCAAGGATGCGGTGCCCATCATCCAGCACCCCGACGTGCGCCGCATGCTGGGCACGATGCGCGCGCTGACGGAAGCCGGCCGCGCGCTGGCCTACTACACCGCGGGCCACGCCGATCTGGCGCACGCCAGCCCGGACGCCGAGGCCCGCAAGCGCCATCTGGCGGTACAGGAATACCTGGTGCCCATCGTCAAGGGCTGGTGCACCGAAATGTCCATCGACGTGGCGAGCCTGGGCGTGCAGGTGCACGGCGGCATGGGTTTCATCGAGGAAACCGGCGCGGCGCAGTACTACCGCGACGCGCGCATCCTCACGATCTACGAAGGCACCACGGCGATCCAGGCCAATGACCTGGTGGGCCGCAAGACCCTACGCGACGGCGGCGCCGTCGCCCGCGCCTTGCTGGCGGAAGTCGGCAAGACCGAAGCGGCGCTGGAGGCCCGCAGCGAACCCGCCGCCCGCCTGATGCTGACGCCGCTGCGCCAGGCCCGCGCGGCGCTGGCCGACGCCATCGACTTCGTGCTGGCCAACGCTGCCAGCCGCCCCAACGCGGTGTTCGCGGCCGCGGTGCCGTATCTGTTGCTGGCGGGCACCACGTTTGCCGGCTGGCAGATGGCGCGAGCGCTGCTGGCCAGCCTGGACCTGCGCCAGGAAGACCCTGCTTTCCACGACGCCAAGATCGCCACCGCGCAGTGCTACGCGCTGCACAAGCTGAGCCAGGCGCCCGGGCTTGCGGCGGTGGTGCTGGGATCTGGAGAGTATGAAGTGCAGCCT
This sequence comes from Achromobacter sp. PD1, assembly GCF_048541815.1. NCBI lineage: Bacteria > Pseudomonadati > Pseudomonadota > Betaproteobacteria > Burkholderiales > Alcaligenaceae > Achromobacter > Achromobacter sp. PD1. The sequence goes on along the minus strand of NZ_CP183349.1, from coordinate 1,646,534 downwards.
TGACTGCCGACGATTGGCGTCAGGCGGGCCTGATACAAGGGGCGTCTGAGGTTTTGCGGCTTTCGGGGTTGCGTTCCAGTGCTTCGTAGGCCGCTCGTCGACGCGGGCGCCTGAGTGGCGGGCGCCCACGATTGCGGTCCGGAGCGTTCGCTCCGGACTGCCCCGTCGTCATCCTCGTCCAGGCCTGCGGCCTTCCCTACGGATTCCCTCGGGCGCATCGAGGTTGCCCGCCACTCAGGCGCCCGCGCCGACGAGCTACTTGAATCTTGGCTTGGCGCGCTGCTGCAGCCGTGGTCAGGGACGATGCTTGTGTTGCCCGTCATTCTCGGCCGCGCGGGCGGCCGAGAATGACATACGTGATTTCTTGAATTTCTATTGTGTTCGCTTACGCGAATGCGATGACTGATTTGCTATTGGTCCCCAGCTCATGGGGGAATGGGCGGTGATGGGTGGCGCGCGGCGAGTAGCCGCTTGCGCACGCAGACCTGGACGCGCGCCACCCATCCGGCACCCGCGTTGAAGTGACGATTGCTGGCCGCCGCTGCGCTGCGCAATCACCTCGAACGCAGCGCCCCACCAAATTACCCGGCTATCACCTGCCATACGTGTCACCAAGAGAACGTCCCCACCACCCGCGCGCAGCGCCATCGCGCGACGCAAGACACAACGTAAGCCCCAAGAGGCCGCCCGCGCGGCCGGCCTGGGGCGGGCCCCGCAAAACACGCCACCACCCCACCGACCGTGACCAGAACGCCAAGCACACCGCCCGCCCCAGCGCCCGTGAAGATTCAACCAGCCGAGCCTGTCGCGTCGGGGGCTCGCGATGCGCGGGGCGTCGATAAGCCCGAGGGAATCCGAAGGCAGCCGCCGCAGGCGGCAACGAGGATGACGAAGGGGAAGTCCGGAGCGAAGGCTCCGGACCGCAATCGCAGCCCCGCGCATCGCGAGCCCCCGACGCGACTGGCGTCTAAAGAACCCCACGACGAGCATCCTCAGAACCAACGGCCAAACGCTCACCACGCGGCACCGTCACCGCCCAGAACACCAACGCCACAACACTGATACCGGCACCCAACACGCAAACCCCCAGCCAGCCCGCCTGCGCGTAAACCACCGTCGAAGCGATCGACCCCAATCCGCTGCCCACCGCATAGAACATCATGTACCCGCCGACCAATCGACTATGCGCCTGCGGATTCACGCTGAAGATCATGGTTTGATTCGTCACGTGCAGCGCCTGCAAGGCGATGTCCAGGACCAGCACGCCCAACGCCAGCAGCCACAGACTCTGATCCAGAAAGGCAATCGGCACCCACGCCAGGCATAGCAGCGCCAAGCCCACGGCCGTGGTCCGCTCGCCCTGCCCGCTGTCGGCCAGTCGTCCCGCGCGCGCCGCCATCAGCACGCCCGCCACGCCCACCAACCCGAACGCGCCCACCGCGCTATGCGTCAGCGAATGCGGCGGCGCGCTCAGGGGCAGTACCAGCGCGGTCCAGAAGGCGCTGAAGGCGGCGAACATCAGCAGCGCGATCATGCCGCGCACGCGCAGCACGCGTTCGGTGGCCAACAGGCCGTAGAGCGAGCGCAGCAAGGCCCAGTAACCCATGTCCACCGAGGGCAGCCGGCGTTGCGGCAGGCGCCGCGCCAGCACCACCGCCAGCACGGCGGCCAGCGCCGCGGACACGACGTAGACCGCGCGCCAGCCCCAAAGGTCCGCCACGGCTCCGGCCAGCGTGCGTGCCAGCAACAGGCCGATGACTACCCCGCCTTGCGCGGCGCCAACCACGCGGCCTCGCTCGCCCGGTGCGGCCAGCGCCGCGGACAAGGCCAGCAGGCCCTGCGTCATTGCCGTTCCCAACAAGCCCAGCGCCACCATGCCCATCAATAGCCAGGGCGTGCCGGCCGACAGCGCCACGGCCGCCAAGGACAGCACCAGCAGCGCCAACTGTCCCAGCATCAGGCGCCGGCGGTCCAGCAGGTCGCCCAGCGGCACCACGAACAGCAGCGCCAGCGCGCAGCCCAGTTGGGTGGCCGTGACCACGATACCCACCGCGCCTTCGGCGATGCCGAACTCGCGGCCGATGGCGTCCAGCAGGGGCTGGGCGTAATACACATTCGCCACGCTCAGGGCGCAGGCCACCGCCAGCAGCATGACCAGGGATCTGGGCGTCGGGCCTGGGGGTGCGGAATCGGCGGGTTCTGGTCGGGCTGACATGTCTTGCTCCAATTTGGTTGCTTTATAAAACCAGAATAGTAGTTTTCAAGGTTTTATAATGCAACCGAAATTTCAATACGCCTGCCATCACCGCCTTTCCCTCAGCAAGGATCCGATATGGTCAAACGCACTAGTCTCGAAGGCGCCGCCTGCCCGGTGGCGCGCTCCCTGGACGCGATCGGCGACTGGTGGTCGCTGTTGATCGTGCGCGACGCCTTCGACGGACTGCGGCGCTTCGGCGAATTGCAGAAAAGCCTGGGCGTGGCCAAGAACATCCTCAGCGACCGGCTGCGCACGCTGGTGGCGCACGGCATCCTGGAAGTGGCGCCGGCCTCGGACGGCAGCGCCTACCAGGAATACGTGCTGACGGACAAAGGCCGGGCGCTCTTTCCGGTGATCGTGGGCTTGCGCCAATGGGGCGAAGAGCACTACTACGGCCCCGCCGAACCCCATTCGACGCTGATCGACCGCAAGCGCGGCCAGCCCGTGCGCAAGCTGGAAATTCGCGCGCAGGACGGCCGCCTGCTCGGGCCGGACGATGCCGTGGTGCAGAAGACCGCGCTCGCGGGCTAGCTCCGCTGCGCAGCCCCCGCGGCAGGCCATTGCCCGGTTGCCAGCGCGGTGGGCGAATACGAATCGAAGCGCCAGCGCAAGGCCAGCGCGCCGGGCCGGCGGACCACACGCCGCACATGCACCCGCCACAGCCGCTCGGCGCCCTCGAACTGCGCGATCTCCGGGCTGTCCAGGATGATTTCAGCGGCGCCCGTCAGCTGCAGCACGTCGCCGCGCTCGAAGTCCATGAACAGCAATCCGGCGCGCGGGTTGAGCACCATGTTGCCCAGGGTGTTGAAGAAGCGGTTGCCGGAAAAGTCGGGAATGGTCAGCACGTTGCCTTCCACCCGCACGAAGCCCGGCTTGCCGCCGCGGTGCGACACGTCGACCTTGCGGCCGCCTTCGTCCGCGTAGGTGGCCACGAAGAACGTGTCGGACCGGGCGATCAGCGCCCGCGAGGCATCGTCCAGTCCGCCACGCTCATTGGGCACGCCCGGAAAGCGCAGCGCCGGCGAACGCGAAAACTGGAATTCCCGGGCCTGGATGTACTGCGGGCAATTGCCGAAGGACTGCGTCACCGCCACCTCGAAGCGCTTGCCGTCCCAGGCCGCGATGCGACCGTTGGCACGGTTGCGCCGGCGCGTGTGCAGCTCGATTCCCAGCAGGCCCACCTGCCGGTCCGGCCCCAGGCCGGCCAGCAGCGGATCGTCGGCATCCGGCACGGCGGACACGCGCAGGCTGCGCGGATCGGGCGAGGACACGAAGCCGGGCAGGCCTTCCAGCACGCCGGCCCAGGGATCGCCCTGCCCGTCCACCGCGCCTGCGACCAGGAACGGCAGCTGCTCAAAAAACAGGCGGTGCTGGTCCGGCATGTAGTCGCGGATGACTTTGGGTCCGGTCACCGCCATGCGTTCGGCGATCCCCACGTGCTGTTGCAGCAGGCGTTCGCCGGCATGCCAGGGCGACGGCGGGAGGGTGGCGGGCTCTGCGATGGACATGGCGTGCTCCTTGCGCGCGGCGCTCGCCCTCAGGCGGCCTGCAGACCCACGGGCGAGCGGGGCATGGCCACGAAGCGCGGCAGGCTTTCGATGCGGCCCAGCCAGGCGCGCACGTGCGGATAGGCATCCAGCGAGACGTTGCCTTCAGGCGCATGCGCCACATAGGCATAACAGGCCACGTCCGCGATGGTGGGCGCCGCGCCCGCCAGGAAATCGCGCCCGGCCAGTTCGCCGTCCATGACCTTGAGCAAGTCATGGGCGCGGGCCAGCGTGCTGTCCACGTCATAGGCCGCGCCGAACAACGTCACCAGGCGCGCAGCCGCCGGGCCGATGGCCAGCGGACCGGATGCCACCGACAGCCAGCGCTGCACCGCCGCCGCGCCGGCGGGATCCTCCGGCAGCCAGGCCTGGCCGCCGTAGCGCTTGGCCAGGTAGACCAGGATGGCGGTCGAATCCGCGACCACCACTCCGTCATCGTCGATGACCGGCACCTGGCCGAAGGCGTTGAGCGCCAGGAACGGCGGGCGTTTCTGCTCGCCGCCGCGCAGGTCCACGTCGACCTTGCGGTGCGGCACGTCCAGCAGGGACAGCATCAGGGCGACGCGATGGGCGTGGCCGGACAGGGGAAAGCCATAGAAGGTCAGCGAGGGGGTCTGGGCGGTTTGCATGAGCGGGCTCCAAGTCGGATACAGGCTCCATCTTGGGCCGGCGCCGGGCGCGCGTGAACGGCCAGCGGCGGCAAGACACTCTTGCAGCGGATGAAAGAAAGATGACGAGCGCGGGCCCGGACGCTACGCCGGCAGCGTCGCCAGATCGCGCCGCAAGGCCTCGACGCAGAACTCCACGAAGCTGCGCACCTTGGCCGAACTCTTGCGGCCTTCCGGATACACCAGGTGGACCGGCAGCGGCGGCAGCTCGAAGTCGCGCAGCACCACCTCCAGGGCGCCGCTGGCCAGGTGCCGCGCCACCTGGTAGGACACCACCTGCGTCAGCCCCCAGCCCTCGCAGGCCGCCAGCACCGCGGCCTGAAAGGACGTGACCGTCAGCTGCGAATCGACGCGCAGGCTGCGGGGCTGGCCGTCCTGCTGGAAGCGCCATTGCGGCGTGCGGCCCTCCATGGCGGCGGTGACGGTGCAAAAGCGCGGCAGCGACTCCAGGTCCTGCGGTACGCCGTGTTCGCGCAGGAACGCGGGCGCGGCGCAGACCACGCGGCGCACCTGCCCCACCGGCACCGCCGTCAGCGTCGAATCCGGCAAGGCGCCGATGCGCACCGCGACGTCCACCCGTTCGTCCAGCAGGTTCACCACGCGGTCCACCAGCAGCGTGCGCACGGAAACCTCGCGGTGCGTGCGCAGATAGGCCAGCACCGCCGGCATCACGTGCAATTCGCCGAAGAACGCCGGCGCAGTGATGCTGAGCGCGCCTCGCGGCGCGGCCATCGCGCCGGCCACGGCGTCGTCGGCCTGCTCCACTTCGTCGAGGATGCGGCGGCAGTCGTCGGCATAACGCTGGCCGGCCTCGGTCAGGCGCAGGCTGCGCGTGGTGCGCACCAGCAGCAAGGCGCCCAGCCGCCGCTCCAGCGCCGAAACGCTGCGCGTGACGGTGGGCGCCGACATCTCCAAGCGGCGCGCCGCCGCGGCGAAACTCTGCGCTTCGGCCACCGCCAGGAATACGCTCATTTCATGGAATCGATTCACGCCTTGCGGCCTCCGCGCTGATTTTCGGAAAGAGAGTAGAAGCGCGCGCAGGGGCGCGTCAATCGAACTCCTTGCGCAACCACCCCAGGAAAGCCTTGACCGGCGGATGGCGTTCGCGGCCCGGCGCGCACAGCGCGGTGTAGGCGGCCCCCGCCACCCGCACTTCAGGACGATACGCCGCCAGGGTGCCCGCCGCCACGCTGTCCGACACCATGACGGAGCTGGCCAGCACCAGGCCCTGGCCGGCAATGGCGGCCTGCAGGGCATAGTGCTCTTCCTCGTAGGCATGCAGCGCCGCCGGCTTGCGCCAGGACGGCAGGCCTGCCGCCTCGCACCAGTCCAGCCAGCCCTGCTCGTACAGCTGCGAATCGCGCCAGCGCACGGTCACCAGCGACGGCGCGCGCCTGCCCGGCCGGGTGGCCAGCGCGGGCGCCCCATAGACGCCGAACCACTCCTGCAACGAGCAGGCGGCGTGCAGCCCGGGCCAGCGCGCGCGGCTGTAGCGGATGGCCAGGTCCACGCTGGCGTCGCGCAGCAGGTCCACCGTTTCGGGGCTGGTGTTCAGGTTCAGCTGGTATTGCGGAAACGCCGCGTAGAAGCGCCCCAGCCGCGGCACCAGCCATAAGGCCGCGAACGAATGCGTGGTGGACAGCGTCAGCGCGCCAGAGGCCGGCGCGGCGCGCAAGGCGTCCAGGGTCTGCGCCACGTCGAGCAAGGCGCCATGCACGCCTGCAAAAAGGCGCGCCCCCTTCTCCGTCAGGCGCACGCCGCGCGGCACGCGTTCGAAGAGCGCGTAGCCCACGTGCCGCTCCAGCGCCTTGACCTGATGGGACACGGCCGTGGCCGTGACCGCCAGTTCGGCCGCGGCCAGTTTGAAGCTGAGCAATCTGGCGGCTGCCTCGAAGGTGCGCAACGCGGTCACCGGTAGCGTGGCAAACATGGATTCCTGGCTCTATGGATGAAATCAATTCATCATATTCAAGGATTCATCATTTGTCGCCTGTCAGTCGGTAAGACAGAATTTTCCTCACCACATGGAAGCGTCCATGCCAACAAGAGGAACCAGACATGAATTCAGATCATCCCACCAAGCGCCTGCTGATCCTGGTCGGCAGCCCGCGGCGCGACGGCAACAGCGCGGCCCTGGGCGCGGCCGCGCTGCGCGGGGCCGAGACGGCGGGCACCCAGGCCACGCTGCTGTTCCTGGACGACTACATCGAGGCCTTCCTGCCGGACTTGCGGCGTTCGCCCCCGCCGACCGACCGATACTCCGAGCTGTTCCTGGAACACTTCCTGCCGGCCGACGGCGTGCTGATCTGCACCCCGATCTACTGGTACGGCATGTCGGCGCAGACCAAGGCGTTCTTCGACCGATCGTTCAGCCACTATGCCGGCCAGGGCCCCGAGCCCGACCGGGTGAAGCAGCGCATGACCGGCAAGCGCCTGGGCCTGGCGGTCGCGTCCGAGGAAACCTACCCCGGCGCGGCGCTGGGCATCGTGCACCAGATCCAGGAATACGCGCGCTACACCCATTCGGACTTCGTCGGCTACGTGCATGGCGCCGGCAACCTGCGCGGCGAAATCGCGGCGGATCCGCGCCAGCCGCTGCAGGCGGCGGCCGAACTGGGCGCCGCGTTCTTTACCCGCAAGTACTCCGACTACCGGGTGGAAACACCGCGCGCCCGCAATGTCTGGGAGCCCGCCCCTGCGTTGCGCAGCACGCCGGGCGTGCTGCCGTAGACCTGCTTGAACACGCGGGTCAGATGGGCCTGGTCGGCGAAGCCCACGGCATGCGCGGCGTCGGCCAGCGCCAGGCCGTCGCGCAGCAGCGCCCGGGCCCGCGCCACCCGCCAGTTGCGCAGCCAGGCCTGCGGCGGCAGGCCGTAGCGCCGCGCGAACTGCTTGACCAGGGTGGTCCGGTGGCGGTCCTGCGCCAACGCCAGGGCCTCCAGGTCCGGCGCGCAAGCCGGGTCGGCGGCCATGCGTGCGCGCAGCAGCGCGCAGACGTCGGACTCGTCGTCGACCGCTGCGGGGCTGGCCTGCGCATGCGCCGCCAGCAGGCCGAACAGCGCGGCGGAGATGCGCTCGCGACGCTCGGGGTCGGCGATGGGATCTGGCGTGAGCGCGTCCAGCCACGCCTGGCATAGCGCCGTATCGCGGATGACGGGCCCCGCCAGCGCTGCGCCGCCTGCGTACAGCGCAAGTTCGTGGTTCCTGAACCAGGCCTGATCGATATAGGCCATGCGGTACCCCAGCGGCGCATCCGAAGTGCCGCCGGTATGGACTTGGCCAGGCGCAATCACCACCAGATCGCCCTCGCCCGCGGCCTGCGGCTCGCCATGCACGGTGAAGGCGCAGCGGCCCTGCGCGATGGCGCCGATGGACCAGGCGTCGTGGAAGTGCGGCGCATAGCGGTAGCCGCGCAGGTCCGCGATCAGGACGTCGCCGGGCAGGCCGGCGCCGCAATGCCAGATGTGTCGGGAAACCGCCATGGATACGTGTGCGTGGGGCGCCTAGCCGAAGTAGCTCTGGTCCGAGGTCAGCGTGCGGGCCAGCAGCCATGCGTTGCGGGGATTCTCGCCCACGCGGCGCACGGCATATGGCCACCAGTCGCCGCCAAAGGGCAGATAGACCCTGACGTTATAGCCCAAACGGCGCAGCGCGAGCTGCCAGTCCGGCCGCACGCCGTAGAGCATTTCGAATTCGAAGGCTTCGGGCGGCCAGCCGCGCTCCCGCGCCAGCGCCAGGATGGCGCCGGCCAGGCGGTCGTCATGGGTGCCGAAGACGGGCTGGAAGCCGGAATCCAGCGCCTCGCGCGACAGCATGATGGCGGCGGCGTCCAGATAGGCCTGGTCGATGCGCGCGCGGCCGGCATGGTCCAGCGCGCGCTCCGGAAACGCGCCCTTGACCAGCCGCAGCGACGTGCGCTGGCGAATCGCCCAGGCCAGGTCCTGCGGCGTGCGGCGCCGCTGCGCCTGTAGCGTCAGGCCTGCCGGTATGCCGGCTTGCAGCAGTTCGCGGTGCAAGGCGCAGGTGCGGTCACAGATGGAGGAATCTTCCATGTCCAGCACCATCCAGTCGCGTCCCAGGCCGACCGTCCGGCGCGCCGCCAGGCCGATGCGCCGGGCATTGTCGCGGCCCAGCGCATCGTCGCGCATATAGCCGATGGCCGTGGGATCGACCGACACGTGCACGTCCAGCCCCGCATGCTCCAGCGCCCGGCAGGCGCCGAGCGCCTGGGCCACGTTTTGCTCGATGGCCTGGGGATCGTCCACATATTCGCCCAGGTAGAAGAGCGAGGCGCGGATGCCGTGCGCCTCGCGCAGCCTGGCGGCCGTGCGGACGGCGGCGTCGACGTCCGCGCCGCCGACGAAACGGGCCGCCAGCGACGTGCGGGCCGCCATGGCCCGCATCGCCCGCCCCACGCCCGGGCTGCGCGCCAGCGCGATCGCGGTTCTCTGGAACATGCTCATGGGCTCTCTCCCTATAAAGAGAGCCACTGTGCCGGTGCGGCGCGCGCCCGTCTTGAACGCCAGTGAAAACTGCCTAATCCAGCGCCAGCCCGCGGGCGCGACCGAACAGCGGGCGCTGCACCGTCTGCGCCAGCAGCACGCCGGCCAGCGTCACCGCGCCGCCCAGCAGGTGGTACAGGTGCAGCTGCTCGCGCAGCATGACGAAAGCGGCCAGCGCGGTGAACAGCGGCAACAGGTTGATGAAGATGCTGCAGCGATTGGGCCCCAGCCGCTGCACGCCTTCGATCCACAGGAAGGACAGCAGCACCGACGAGAAGATGCCCGCGTACAGGATCAGCGGCACCGTGTTCATGTCCAGCGCAGCCTGCGCCGCCGGCACGCGCAGGTACAGCGGCAGCATGTAGAGCAGCGCGAAGATCGATTGCACGAAGGTGGACTGCCAGGCCGGCAGCGGCACCTTCCAGTGGCGCAGCAGCACGCCGTACAGCGCATAGGACAAGGCGGCCAGCAGCATCAGGCCGTCACCGACGTGGATGCCGTGCTGGAACACGCTCAGCATGTCGCCCTGGCCCACCAGGTACAGCAGGCCGAGGAACGACAGCGCGCCGCCGGCGGCCATGCCCAGGGTCAGCGGATCGCGCAGGATCACCACGCTGAGCAGCATGCTCAGCAAGGGAATCAGCGCGGTCAGGATGGCCATGTTGGTGGCGGTGGTGGTTTCGGCTGCGCGATAGGACAGCGCCTGGAACACTGCCGACGACAGGGCGCCGTACAGCGCCAGCTTGGGCCAATGGCGCAGGATGGTCTTGCGGTTGCGCCAGGCCGGGCCGGCCGTGAACAGGCCCATCAGGAACAGGGCCAGCACCAGCCGGTAGAAGGTGATGGCGGTGGGTGAGATGGCGCTGGCGGCCATCTTGGAGACGATGACGTTGCCCGCCCAGAACAGGATGGCGAACAACGGAAACAAGTAGGACATGGTGGTTGCGCTCGGAGGATGAGAGATGGCCTCCTGCCGCCTGCGACGCCCCTTTGGGGCGACGCAGGCGGCAGGAGTATCGCTATCCTATTGAGCGCAATCTAGCCCGTCTGCCGATGAAAAGGCAGCCACTATCGCAAAATGGACATTCCCCGTATCAGGGGCGGAACGGCGCCGGATCCAGCGGCAGCTCCAGTCCGCCCATCTGGGCCGTCAACAGCGCGGCGCTGCCGCAGGCCAGGGTAAAGCCCAGCGCGCCCTGCCCGATGTTCAGCCACAGGTTGTCGGCGGCATGGCTGCGCCCGATCAGAGGCTTGCTGGTGGGGGTGGCCGGACGCAGCCCCGCCCAAGGTACTGCCTGGCGCAGGTCCAGCGCCGGAAACGCCTCGTGCACCTGGCGCTTGAGCAACCCGATGCGCGCCGTGTCGATGCCGGCATCGGCGCTGCCGATGTCGACCATGGCCGCGATCCGCAGCACGCCGCCGACGCGGGCGTAGACGATGCGCCTTTCGTAGTCCGTGACGCTGATGCGCGGCGCCACCGAGTCGTCGTCCTCGGCCAGCGGCACGCTCAGGCTGTAGCCCTTCAGGGGATACAGCGGCACGTCATGGCCCAGCGGTTTGAGCAGCGTGCGCGTGCCGATGCCGGTGGCCAACACGATGGCGTCGGCGCCGATGTCGCCGTCGCGCGTGTTCACCGCCACGATGCGGCGCCCTTCGCGCTGCAGGCCGGACACCGGATTGGACATGGCGCATTGCACGTTGGCCATGGTCTGCAGGCGGTCGAACAGCGCCTCGGTGAACTGGCGGCAGTCGCCCGCCTCTTCGCTGGGGGTGTAGATGGCCCCGGCCAGGCTTGCGCCCATGCCGGCCAGCGCGGGTTCCAGCGCCAGCGTCTGGGCGGCGTCCAGCACCTGCTGTTCGGCGCCGTGGTCGGCCTGGTACGCCACCAGTTCGCGCGCCTTGTCCAGCAGGGCCGGACTGCGGTAGGCGATGAGCTTGCCGTTCTTCAGATGGCCGAAATCCAGGTCTTCCTGCTCCAGCAGCGAATGCATGACGTCCCGGCTCAGATAGGACAGGCCAGCCAGCTGGACCGTGGAAGCCTTGGCCACCGAGGCCCGGCACGCCAGCGCGAATTGCAGGCACCAGCGCCATTGATGGGGATCCAGCCTGGGCCGGAAACGCAGCGGGGAATCCTCGCGCAGCAGCCAGCCCGGCACGCTGGGCAGCACGCCGGGACCGGCCAAAGGCGCCACGTAGCTATAACTGAGCTGGCCGCCATTGGCGTAGCTGGACACCTCGGCCGGACGCGCCTGGCTGTCCACCAGCACCACGTCATGGCCCTGGCGCGCCAGGAAATAGGCCGACGTGACGCCCACGACGCCAGCGCCGATTACGCAAACCCGCATACTCTTAGATCCAGAAAGACAGGGACACCGCGCTATTCTGGGACGCGCCCCGCCCGTCCGGCAAATGCCAAACTCCGCAGGGTCCATAACAAAACATCATGCCCCGCCTCAGGCGACGCGGTGCAGCTTGATGATGGCGGCGGCCGTGGGGTCGCGCACCAGATCGGCCAGGGTGTAGCCGTTGAGCGCCTCGTAGAAGGCCTGCAAGGTTTGCGCCAGCACGCCGGACAAGCGGCACGCACCGTCCAGCGCACAGGGAGGCTCGCGGCAGTCGATCAGCGGCCCCTGCTGCTCCAGCTGCCGGATCAGGTCGCCCAGCCGGTAGCGGTCGGCGGCCTGCGACAGCCGCAGGCCGCCGCCCTTGCCGCGCGAGGTGCTGACCCAACCCTGCTGCGCCATGAAGTGCACCACCTTCACCAGATGATTGCGCGACACGCTGAAGCGGTCGGCGATCTCCGGAATGGTGACGGCGGCGGACCGGTCGCGGCATTGCGTCAGGTACATCAGGACGCGCAGGCCGAAATCGGTGAATCGGGTCAGTTGCATGGCAGGGACGAAAGGAATGGGCGCTGGCGGCCCGGAAACTCAGGCCGCCAGGATACACCGCTCAAGCGGGCGCGCCGCCGCTGCCGAAGGCTTCGGCATGGATGCGGTCCGCGGGCACGCCCAGGCCGGTCAAGGCCTCGCGCTGCGCGCGCATGAAGCCGGCCGGGCCACACAGGTAGTAGTCCGCGCCAGGCACGATGACTTCGTCGCGGATGGCGTTCAGGTCCACCCGGCCGGCGTAATCGTAGTCGCGGCCCGGCTGGTCGCCGTGGCCGACCTCCTCGTAGAACACGGCCTTGCGCACGTTGGCGCGTTCGGCGGCGATGCTGTTGACGTGATCGCGCATGGCGTGGACCGAGTTGTTGCGGCAGCCATGCACGAAACGGATCTGGCGCTCGTCGTTCAACCCCACCAGATGGTTCAGGATGGAGACCATGGGCGTCAGGCCCACGCCGCCGCTCAGCAGCACCACCGGCGCGCTGCCTTCGTCGCGCAGATGGAAATCGCCCTGGGGCGGCGCCACGTCCAGCACCCCGCCCTCTTCCAGGCGGTCATGCAGGGCATTGGAAACCCGGCCGGCCGGCGTATCGGCGCCAGCCGCTTCGCGCTTGACCGAGATGCGCAGGCGGTCCTGGCCCGGCGCGTCGGACAGGCTGTACTGGCGCGGCTGCATCAGGCCCAGTTCGGGCACGAACACGCGCACCGACACGTACTGGCCGGGGCGGTAGGCGGGCACTTCGCCGCCATCGGCCGGCGCCAGGTAGAAGGACGTGATCTCGGCGCTTTCGCGCTGCTTGCCGACCACGCGGAACGCGCGCCAGCCAGTCCAGCCGCCCGGCTTGGCGGCCGACTCCGCGTACAGGCGCGCCTCTTCGGCGATCAGCAGGTCGGCCAGTTGGCCGTAGGCCGCGGCCCAGGCAGCCACCAGTTCTTCCGTCGCCGCCTCGCCCAGCACTTCGCTGATGGAGGCCAGCAGATGCTTGCCCACGATCTGGTAGTGCTCGGGCCGGATGCCGAGGCTGACATGCTTGTGCACGATGCGCGTCACCACGGGCATCAGCACCGAGGGATCGTCGATGTGCTCGGCATAGGCCGCGACCGCGCCGGCCAGCGCCTGCTGCTGCTCGCCGCCGGCTTGGTGGCCTTGATTGAAGACATGCTTGAGCTCGGGGTTGTGCTTGAACATGCGGGCATAGAAATGCTTGGTCAGCGCAACGCCGTGCGTCTTGAGAACGGGCGCCGTGCCCTTGACCAGGGCGCGGATTTGGGGACTCAACATCAACTGCTCCTTGTGGCGCGATCGGAATCGCCATTAAACATGCATTTATAATACATCTTTAAATGCCCACTGAAAAACACCGGGCGATTCAATCCAGTCCGGAAGTCCACCCGCCCAGGATGGCAAGCGGCGGTAACACGCAATCGGCCCCGGCGCGCCATTGGGGTCGCGCTGCGTCGTCAGCCGGTCCGCGCCACGCCACGGACGCGATCCAGTCCTCGCCCAGGCGCCACGAACAGGCGCGCCACCGCCCCGGCGGCGCACGCAGGCGCCACCCCGCCTTGCCGTCGAACGCCAGGCCCACTGCGGCCATGTCCGCGGGGAAATCCAGTCCGGCCGCCTTGATGAAGGCTTCCTTCAGCGTCCACAAGAGATAAAAGCGTTCCAATTGGGCTGCGCCTTCCAGGCCGGCCAGCGCGGCTTGCTCGGCCGGCGCGCATACCCACTCGGCCAGGCGCAGGACCTCGCGCGGCCGCACTCGCTCCAGATCGGCGCCCAGTTGCCACCCCAGCGGGGCGGACGCGCAGACCGCGTGACCGCCGCTATGGCTGAGCGACAGGGTTGCAAGCGGCATGGCCTGCCTGGCGTCCTGCAGCAGCGCCCTGCTGACCCGCCAATCGACCTGGGCCTTCGAACTGCGCAGCGCCGGCGCACGCGCGGCGTCCGCGGCCGACAGGTCCTGGCTGCGGTAGCCAGCAGCGGCGCCTTTGTCCGCCCACCAGATTAAAAGTTCCTGAACGCTCACGGGAGAAAGTAACAAATAGCAAGCTTAAGTGTAAGAAATACAGGAAATATTGTGTATTATGTAACGTTTTAAATCAAAATGGCCTGACATCGCCATAGTAGAATCGCGCGCTATGTTGACGTTTTCGATCGCGCAATGGCAGGGTTGGGCGCAAGGAATCGATGGCCCCAGCGACTGGTTGAAATGGGCCGAACATCCGTTCTGCCCGATCGGAAATCAGAATCCGCCCCGCCTGGACTTCCTGCCTCCCTTGCAACGCCGCCGCCTGAGCCCGCTGGCTCGCGGGGTGTTCGAGTGCGCGTGGCCGTTGGCCGAGGGACGCCCGCCCATGCCGCTGGTATTTGCCTCCCGCCATGGCGAAACCACCCGCAACTTCGGCCTGCTGCAAGCACTGGCGGCGGACGAACCCTTGTCGCCCACGGCCTTCGGCCTGTCGGTCCACAACGCCATCGCCGCGCAGTGGTCGATCATACGCCGCGAAACCACCGAATCCGTGGCCTTGTCGGTGGAAGACGACGGCCTGGAGCATGCCTGCATCGAAGCGTCGATGCTGTTCGACGCCGGCCACCAGGACGTGCTCGTGGTGCTGGCCGAGGAACGGCCGCCCGCGCCTTACGCCCCCTGGATGGATGACGCGCCCTACGCTTATGCGGTCGCCCTGCATCTGCAGCCCGGCGCCGACTGGACCTTGGCCCTGGCTCCGCAGGCGCCCGATGCCGCCCGCGGCGCGCAGGCCTGGCCCAATCCCCTGAACCTGCTGCGCCACCTCCTGCTGCGCACGCCCGGCTGGCGCCACGCCAACCGCTCCCGACTATGGAACTGGACACGCACGGCATGACGAGCGCCACACCACCGCGGCAGGACTTCTGGCTCTGGCGCCTGTTCGCCACCGGCATGGCCTTCACCCTCTTCGGGCTGGGCGGCGTGCTGCTGCGCGTGCTGGTGTTCCCGCCGCAGCGCTTGCTGCCCGGCGACAAGGCGGACCGCCAGCGCCGCGCGCGCGGCGCGCTGAACGGCACCTTCCGCCTGTTCATCCGTTTCATGGTCCGAACCGGCATCCTGACCGTGGAATTCAAGGGCGCCGAACGTCTCGGCAAGCCCGGACAGATGATCCTGGCCAACCACCCTTCGCTGTTGGACGTGGTGTTCCTGGTGGGCCACGTCAAGAACGCCAACTGCATCGTCAAGCACGGCCTGGCCACCAACCCGTTCACCCGCGGCCCGGTGGCCAATGCCGGCTACATCACCAACGACGAAAGCTTCGACATGTTCGACCGCGCCGCCGACGTGCTGCGCGCGGGCGAGACCCTGATCGTCTTTCCGGAAGGCACGCGCACGCCGCGCGACGCCATGCCGCGCTTTCATCGCGGCGCCTGCGCCATCGCGCTGCGCGGCGCGCGCGTGGTCACGCCCGTGGTCATCAGCATGAATCCCCGCAGCCTGACCAAGGGCGAGCCCTGGTACCGGATTCCTCCCTGCCGCATGCGCTACGTGATCCGCGTGGGCGAGGACATCGATCCCGCCGCCTGGAGCGGCGCGCACCCGCTGCCCATCGCCGGACGCAAGATGAACGATTACCTGCACGCCTATTTCGAAGCCGAGCTGGCGCCCGCCGCGCCCGCCGGCGCCATCATGAATGAACAACCGCCCCAGGCGGTGGAAGTGGAGTCCTGACCGGATGAACCAACTGGAATTTGAACTCAAGACCCTCGTCATCGAATCGCTGGGCCTGGAGGACATCGCGCCCGACGATATCGACAGCGATGCCCACCTCTTCGGCGACGGACTGGGACTGGACTCGGTGGACGCCCTGGAGCTGGGCCTCGCGCTGCAAAAGCGCTACGGCATCACCATCGATCCCGAAACGCGCAACATGCGCGAGCATTTCGCCAGCATCGCCAAGCTGGCCGAGTTTGTCGGCGCCCAACGCCGCGCCTAATGGATATGGAGTCCAGGATGCATACCCGCGACGAAATCTTCAATACGCTGCGCGGCGCGCTGGTCGAACTGTTCGAGATCGAACCTGAACGCATCACGCCCGAAGCGAACCTGTACACGGATCTGGAGATCGACAGCATCGACGCCATCGACCTCATCGACCACGTGCGCCGCCAGACCGGCCGCAAGCTCGACGCCAACGACTTCCGCACCGTGCGCACGGTCGAGGACGTGGTGCAGGCCATGTGCCAGAAACAGGACCCCGCGGCATGAGACGCGGCGTGGCGGCAGCCCTGGCCGTGGCCGGCATCGCCTATCCCTTCGCCGTCCACGCGGCGCTGGGACGGGTGAGCCCCGCCTGGCTGGCGCTGCCGCTGGCCCTGCTGTGGCTGGCGCGCGGCCTGACCGCGGATGCCGCCCGGCCGGGCGCGCGCCTGCTGCCCGCCGTGGCGGTGGCGTTCTGCCTGATCCTGGCCATCTCGAATTCGCAAGACTGGCTGCGCTGGTATCCGGTGCTGGTCAACGGCATGATGCTGGCGATCTTCGGCGCCAGCCTGCGGCGCGGCCGCCCCGTGATCGAACAACTGGCCCGCCTGCGCCATCCCGACCTGCCGCCTGAAGGCGTGCGCTACACCCGCAATGTCACCCGCGTGTGGTGCGCCTTCTTCGCCCTGAACGGCAGCGTGGCCGCGGCGCTGGCGGCCTGGGGCCCCTGGAGCTGGTGGACCGCCTACAACGGCGCCGTGAGCTATGTCCTGATGGGCCTGCTATTGGCGGGCGAATGGCTGCTGCGCCCCGCCGCTGCCAAGGCGGCGTAAAGCATGGCCTGGACCGATCTCTCGCAGCTGCTGCTGCCCGCCCCGCCTGACTTGGCCGGCGCCCTGGTCGCCGACGAGCCGCCGCTGACGCGCAAGGCCTTTGCGTGCGCCAGCCTGCAGGCTGCGGGCGCCTTGCAGGCCAGGCAGCTGCGGCGCGTCGCGATCTGGTTCGAGGACGCCGCGCAGATGGCCGTCGCCCTGTTCGCCTGCTGGCGCGCCGGCGCGGTCGCGGTGCTGCCGGGCGATGCCCAGGCGCAGACCTGCGCCATGCTCGACGCCACGGTGGATGCCTGGCTGAGCGACACCGAACTGCCACTGCCGGCGCAACGGCTGTGCCGGCTGGCCGACCTGCAAGGCCACGCGCCGCTCGCGCCCGCCGAACTGGATTCCGCGTTGACGCTGGTGCTGTGCACCTCGGGATCCAGCGGCACGCCCAAACATATCGCCAAGCACTGGCGGCAACTGATGGAAGAAGTCCGCGCGCTGCAACGGCAATGGCCCGATGCGCGCGGCCCCGTGCTGGGCAGCGTATCGGCGCAGCACATGTACGGCCTGCCCTTCAGGGTGCTGTGGCCGCTGTGCGCGGGACGCCAGCTGGACCGGCCGCAGCGCCTCTATCCCGAAGAACTGCAGCAGGCCAGCCTGCGCCATCCGGCCTGCACCTGGATCGCCAGCCCCGCGCTGCTGCGCCGCCTGGGACAGCGGCTGGATTGGAACCAGTTGCGTGGCCGCCTGACCCGCATCCACTCCTCCGGCGGCGAACTGCCCGCCGAGGCATCCGACCATATCGCGCAGCACCTGGGCCTGCGCCCCAGCGAGATCTACGGCAGCTCCGAAACCGGCGCCGTCGCCTGGCGCGAAGGCGACAGCCCCTGGCAGCCACTGCCAGGCGTGGCCGTCGAACTGAACGCCGAAGGCGCCCTGCGCGTGCAATCGCCCTGGGTCAACCCCGCCGAGGCGCAGACCGCCGACGGCGCGGAGCTTGCGCATGGCGGTTTCCGGCTGCTGGGGCGCCTCGACCGCATCGTGAAGATCGAGGAAAAGCGCATTTCGCTGCCCATGCTGGAACAGGCGCTGGCGCGCCATCCCTACGTTGCCGAAGCGCGCCTGGGCGGTCTGGCCGGGGCCACGCGCCTGGCCGCGCTGGTCGCCCTGTCGGCGCGGGGCCTGCATGCCTTGCGCAACCAGGGCCGCAAGGCGGTCGTGGACGCCCTGCGCGCGCATCTGGCCGCAGGCTTCGAATCGCTGGCCATTCCACGCACCTGGCGCTTCTTCGCACAGCTGCCCGCCAACGCCCAAGGCAAGCTGCCGCGCAGCCTGTTCGACGCCGCCGCGGGCGCCCGGCCGCTTGCGCCCGAGGCGGTGGAACTGCCCCGCCCGTCGGAGCACGAACGCCGCTATGCGCTGGAAATTCCCTACGACCTCGCCCATTTCAGCGGCCATTTCCCCACGGCTCCCGTTGTGCCCGGGGTGGCCCAGATCGGCTGGGCCATGTCGCTGGCGCAACGCGACCTTCATCCCGAGCTGCGTTTCGCCGGCATGGAGGCGCTGAAATTCCAGCGGCTGCTGCGTCCGGGCGATACCGCCATGCTGGCGCTGAAATGGGACGCCGCGAAGCAGAAGCTGTATTTCACCTACACGGTCAACGACGCGCCCTGCTCGTCCGGCCGCATTCTGCAGGCAGGCGGCCATGACCCCGCATAAGCTCTGCGCGCTCATTCCCGTGTACAACCACGGCGCCACGGTCGCCGCGGTGCATGCGCAGCTGGTGGCGCAAGGCTTGCCCTGCGTGCTGGTGGACGACGGCTCCGAGCCGTCTTGCGCGGCGGCGCTGGATGCGCTGGCGACCCAGCCGCATACGCATCTGCTGCGGCGCGCGGTCAACGGCGGCAAGGGCGCGGCGGTGCAGGACGGACTGCGCGCGGCGGCGGCGCTGGGCTATACCCACGCCTTGCAGGTCGACGCCGACGGCCAGCACGCCCTGGCGGACGCGGCGGCCTTGGCGGCGGCCTCCCGCGCCCGGCCCGAAGCCCTTGTGTGCGGCGCGCCGCTGTATGGCGACGATGTGCCGCGCAGCCGTCTCTACGGCCGCTGGCTGACGCGCGTGTGGGTCTGGATCAACACGCTTTCGCTCGACATCCCCGACGCCATGTGCGGTTTCCGCGTCTACCCGCTGGCCGCGGCGCTGCCCGTGATCGACGGCGCGCGCGTAGGCCGGCGCATGGATTTCGACATCGCCGTCCTGGTGCGCCTGCACTGGCGCGGGGTCGCGATGGTGTGGCTGCCGACGCGCGTGGCCTACCCGGAAGACGGCATTTCCCACTTCAAGGGCCTGCGCGACAACCTGCTGATCAGCCGCATGCATGCGGGCCTTTTCTTCGGCATGCTGGCGCGCTCGCCGGCGCTGCTGTGGCGCAGGCTTGCCGGAGGTCCGCGTCCATGAACGCCGCCGATCAGCATTGGGCCGATCAGCCCGAGCGCGGCAGCGCCTTGCTGATGCGCCTGACGGCCTGGGCCGCGCGCACCCTGGGCCGCCGCCTCGTCGCGCCCGTGGTCTGGCTGGTCGTGCTGTATTTCTATGCCAGCGGCAGCCGCGCCCGGCGTTCGATCGCGGCCTACCAGCGCCGTCTGGCGCAATCCGGCGCGCTGGCCGAGCCGCTGCCGCGCCGCATGCCGGTCTACCGGCAGTACCTCGCGTTCGCCAACGCCATCCTCGACAAGCTGGACGTCTGGCAGGGCAAGATCACGATGGCCCATCTGGACATCGCCGACCCTGACGGCCTGCATGCGCAAATGGGCAGGAACCGTGGCCAGATCCTGGTCGGCTCGCACCTGGGCAATATCGAGGTCTGCCGCGCGCTGGCGGAGCAAAGCGGCACCTTGAAACTCAATGTGCTGGTGCACGACAAGCACGCGGTTCATTTCAACCGCCTGCTCCACGAGGCCGGCGGCGGACTGCGCATGATCCAGGTCAGCGAGCTGGATGCTCCCGCCATGCTGGACCTGGCGCAGCGCCTGGACCGCGGCGAATGGCTGGCCATCGCCGGCGACCGCGTGCCGCTGCAGGGCGACCGTTGCACGCCCGTGGACTTCCTGGGCGCCAGCGCGCTGCTGCCGCAAGGCCCCTGGCTGCTGGCCGGCCTGTTGCGCTGCCCGGTCAACCTGCTGTTCTGCACGCGCCACGGCGCGCGCTACCGCGTGGCGATGGAACGCCTGTCGGACGGCATCGAATGGACGCGCGCCACGCGCCAGGCCCGCATCGCCGAGCTGGCCCAGCGCTACGCCGACCGCCTTGCCGCGCACTGCCGCCTGGCGCCGCTGCAATGGTTCAACTTCTACCCTTTCTGGAAAGACGATGCGTAAACGGGGCGTCATCGGCGCTGAAGTCGAAATCCGCGTGCCCTTCTTCGACGTGGATCCCCTCAACGTGGTCTGGCACGGACACTACGTCAAATACCTGGAACAGGCCCGCTGCGAGCTGCTGGACCTGCTGGGGCACAACTACGACGCCATGCGCGCCAGCGGCTACGCCTGGCCGGTCATCGACCTGCATCTGCGCTATGCGCAGCCCGCGCAATTCGGCCAGCGCCTGACGGTGCGCGCCGAACTGGTGGAATGGGAGCACCGGCTGAAGATCAACTACCTGATCCTGGACGCCGCCAGCGGCCAGCGCCTGACGCGAGCCACGTCCGAACAGGTGGCGGTCTGCATCCAGACCCGCGAAATGCAATTGACCTCGCCCGCCGCGCTGGTCGACGCCGTGCGGCGCAAGCTGCAATCGATGGAGACGCCCGCATGACGCGCCGCCTGGTTTTCATGCGCCGCCTGTGCGCCCTGCTGGCCCTGGCCCTGCTGCCCCTGGCCGCCCGCGCCTTCGACCTGGCCGATCTGCAAACGCAACTGAACGCCACGCCTGTCGTGCGCGGCCATTTCGTGCAGCAGAAGTTCCTGCGCTCGCTACCGCAGCCGCTGACCAGCCGCGGCGATTTCACGCTGGCGGCGGGCAAGGGCCTGCTGTGGCTGCTGCGCACGCCGATCGCGCAGGACCTGCGCATCGACGCCCGCGGCATCTCGCGGCGCGATGAAGCCGGCAAATGGCAGGCCCTGCCGCAACACGCCGGCGCCGGCCGCGAGAACCGGCTGTTCCTGTCCGTGCTGGCAGGCGACACCGCCGGGCTGCGCGAAAACTTCGACCTGGCGCTCAGCGGCGACGCCGATGCCTGGCAGCTGCTGCTGACGCCGCGCTCGGCGCTGCTGCGGCAGATCTTTGACAACATCCAGATCAACGGCGGCAAGCTGGTCGACCGCATCGAGCTGCGCGAGACGCAGGGTGACCGCAGCGTGCTGCAGATGACGGATGCGCAGGCCGCCCAGGCCCTGACCGCCGAGGAGCAACGTGCGTTCGCCGATTGAGCGCTGGCTGCCACGGCTGTTCAAGCTGGGGCTGCTGCTGATTCTCTGCGCCGGCGCCTGGCAAAGCCGCCATGGCTGGCCGGTGTCGGCCAACCTGATGGAGCTGGTGCCCCAGGCCGGCGCCGACGCCACGCGCCAATTGGCCGAGGCCCGCATCCAGGAACCCCTGTCGCGGCAGCTCATCGCGCTGGTCGCGGCTCAAAGCGCGAACGCCGGCGCGGATGCCGCAGCCCCCGCACGCCTGCTGGCGCAGCGCTGGACCGACAGCGGCCTGTTTTCTTCCGTGCAGGTGGAACTGCAAGTCGACGTGCCCGCGCTGCGCGCGCAACTGCTGGCGGGCAGGCTGGCCATGCTCCCTGCGGCCGACCGGCATCAGCTCGAGACCGATCCCGCGGCCTACGCCCAGCGCCGCGCGCGCGAACTCTTCGATCCGTTTTCATCTTCGGGCCTGGTGCCGGCGGACCAGGACTGGCTGGGCCTGACGCGCCGCGCCGAACAGGCGCTGCGCCCGGGCGGCGCGGTGCAGTACGACATGGGCACGGGCACGCTGCAGGCCGAACACGCCGGCAGGCGCTGGATGCTGGTGCGCGCCGAAACCCGCGGCGATGCCTTCGACGCGGCCGCGCCCCAGCAAATCGCCGCGCAGCTCGAACAGGACCGCGCGGCACTCGGCGCGGCCGGCGCCGAGCTGCTGGTGGCGGGCGGTCCCCTGTACGCGGCCGCGGGCCGGGCGCAAGCGGTTGCCGAAAGCAGCTGGATCGGTACCGGCGCCACCATCGGCATCGTGCTGGTCCTGCTGCTGGCGCTGCGGCGCGTGCGCGCGCTGCTGGCTTTCGTGCCGGTCGCCGTCGGGCTGCTGACGGGCGCGGTGGCCTGCGTGGCGGTGTTCGGCTCCATCCATGTCCTGACCCTGGTGATCGGCGCCAGCCTGATCGGGGTGGCGGTGGATTTCCCCATGCACTGGCTGGGCAAGAGCTATGGCATGACCGACTGGCAGGCCTGGCCCGCGCTGCGGCGCGTCCTGCCCGGGCTCACCATCAGCCTCGCCGCCAGCCTGGTCGGCTACGTCGCGCTGGCGTTCACGCCGTTTCCCGCGCTGACGCAGACCGCGGTGTTTTCGGCCGCTGGCCTGCTGGGCGCCTACGCCTGCACCGTGTGCCAGTTGCCGGCCTGGATGGACGGCTGGCGGCCCCGCCCCTGGCAGCCGCTGCTGCGCTTTGCCGAGGCCGCGCTGCGCGCGCGTCAGCGCCTGGCCGGACGCCGCGCCGCGCTCTGGCTGGGCGCCCTGGCCCTTATCGCCGCCACTGCCGGCGGCATCAGCCGGCTGAGCATCCAGGACGATCTGCGGCAATGGCTCAGCCTGCCCGCGCCCTTGCTGCAGCAGGCCCGGCAGATCGGCGAAATCACCGGCTTCATGCCGACCAGCCAGTTCTTCCTGGTGCGCGCGCCCGACGCCGACGAGTTGCTGCGCAGGCAGGCGCGGGTGTCGCAGGCGCTGGACGCGCTGGTCGCGCGCGGCGATCTCGCCGCCTACAACGCCTTGAGCCAGCTGGTCTCGCCGGCTGCCGACCAGAAGGCGCTGGGCGCGACGCTGGCCGGCCTGGCCGCGCAGCCCGACGCCTGGAAGCCGCTCACCGACATCGGCATCCCCTACGCGGCCATGCGCCAGGAACTGGAGTCCATGGCCGCGCTGCCGCCGCTGGCCATCGAGGACGCGTTGCAAGGCCCGCTGGCGGAGCGCTGGCGGCCGCTATGGCTGGGCCTGCGCGACGGGCAGGCTGCGGGCATGGTGACCTTGCTGGGCCTGCGCGACGCGTCCGCGCTGGAGGCCATCGCCCAGGTTGCGCCGGACGTCACGCTGGTGGACCGCAGCGGCGAACTGAACCGCATGTTCGCGGCCACGCGCATCGAAGCCGCCGAACTCAAGCTGCTGTCCTATGGGGTCGCGGCGCTGTTGCTGCTGCTGACCCTGGGCCGCGCCGCCGCCTGGCGCATCCTGGCCGTGCCGCTGGCGGCCACCGCATGCAGCCTGGCCGCGCTGGGCTACCTGGGCCAGCCGCTAACCCTGTTCAGCCTGTTCGGCCTGCTGCTGGTGTCGGCCATCGGGGTGGACTACGCCATCTTCATGTACGAACGGGTCGCGGGCGCGGCCGCCAGCCTGGTCGGCATCCTGCTGGGCGCAGCCACCACGCTGCTGTCCTTCGGACTGCTCGCCGTCAGCCAGACGCCCGCCATCGCCAACTTCGGGCTGGCGGTGGCGCTGGGCGTGGCCTTCTCGCTGCTGTGGGCGCCCTGGATCAATCCGCCGCGCGCAGCCGCAGCATCCTGCTTTCAATAACTAAAAGGACATCTCCGGCATGGAACATCGCGAAGTTGTAGTCATAGGAGCGGGACCGGCAGGCGCGGTCGCCGCCGCCCTGTTGAAGCGCCAGGGACATGACGTCCTGATGCTGGAACGCCAGCAGTTTCCGCGCTTTTCCATCGGCGAAAGCCTGCTCGCCCATTGCCTGGAGTTCGTGGAGGAAGCGGGCATGCTGCCGGCGGTGCAGGCCGCCGGCTTCCAGGTCAAGAACGGCGCCGCCTTCGCCTGCGGCGAACGCTACACCCACTTCGATTTCCGCGACAAGTTCAGCCCTGGCCCCGGCACCACGTTCCAGGTGCAACGCGCGCACTTCGACAAAGTCCTGGCGGACGATGCCGCCCGCCAGGGCGTGGAAGTGCGCTATCTGCAGGAAGTGACGGCGGCCGATTTCGACGGCGACGACGGCCCCCTACTGGACGTGCGCAGCGCTGACGGCACTTCCTATCAAGTGAAGAGCCGGTTCGTGCTCGACGCCAGCGGCTACGGCCGCGTGCTGGCGCGCCTGCTGGACCTGGAGCGTCCGTCGTCGATGCCGCCGCGCAAGGCCATCTTCACCCATATCGAAGACCGCATCGACGACCCCGGCTTCGACCGCGAGAAGATCCTGATCAGCGTGCATCCGCAAGAACGCGGCATCTGGTACTGGCTGATCCCCTTCTCCAACGGCCGCTGCTCGTTCGGCGTCGTGGGCGGCGAAAACCTCTTTGGCGGCCCCGGCCAGGACCTGATGGCCACGCTGCGCGAGATGGCCGACGCCGCGCCCAATCTCAAGCGCGTCCTGAAGCACGCCGTCTGGGACACGCCCGCCAACACCATCGGCGGCTATTCGGCCAGCGTGCGGCAGCTGCACGGCCCCGGTTACGCGCTGCTGGGCAACGCGGCGGAATTCCTCGACCCGGTCTTTTCCTCGGGCGTCACCATCGCCCTGCGTTCGTCCAAGCTGGCGGCCGAGGCGCTGCACCGCCAACTGACGGGTGCGCAGGTCGACTGGCAGGCCGATTTCGCCGATCCGCTGATGGTGGGCGTGGAAACCTTCCGCGCCTATGTCCAGGGCTGGTACAGCGGCGAATTCCAGGACGTGGTCTTCTACGAGCACGCGCAGCCCGAGATCCGGCGCATGATCAGCTCCGTCCTGGCGGGCTACGCCTGGGACCGGAACAACCCCTTCGTCGCCAACCCGCAGCGCCGCCTGCGCATGCTGAGCGAACTGTGCCGCGGCGCCGAAGCGCAGCCGCTGCCCGCCTGATTCCGACCATGTCCGCCACCCGCTCCTCCTTCCTGTCCGCCGCGCGCACGCTGGGCGCGCTGCTGGCGCTCGCCCTGCTGGCGGGCTGCGCGGGCGCGCCGCCCGTGCCGGCGCGCGACGCGGACTTTCCGCTGCCGCGTCAGCTGCATGTGCTGCAGTCTGCCGCCGGCCAGCCCGCGCTGGACACGCTCTTGGTGGTGCAGCGCGAAGGCGCCGCCTTGCGCTGGTCGCTGTTCGACCCCATGGGCGTGCCGCAGGCGCGGCAGATGCTGGAACGCGGCCAATGGCGCAACGACGGCTTCCTGCGGCCCAACGCCCAGGCGCGCGATCTGTTCGCCGCCCTGATCTTCGCGTGGACGCCCGAAGCGGAACTGGATGCGGCCTACGGCGCCGGCAACTGGCGCGCCAGCCGCGAGGACGGCGGCGCGGCGCAACGCGAACTGCTGGACCGGGGCCGACCGCGCTGGAGCGTGCGCTGGCCAGCGGCCGCACAGGCCGGCACGTTCACCATCACCACCGCAGACCAGGTCACCTGGCGGATCTCGCCCTTGAAGGAGCAGCCATGAACACCTGGTTGGGTACCCCCGGCGTGGTGTGCGCGCTGGGCGCCGGCATCGACGCGGTAGCCCGCGCCGCCTTCGCCGGCGACACCTTGGGCATGCGCCCGCAGCCGGATTGGGTCCATGGCCGCACGCTGACGCTGGGCGGCCATGCGGACGCGCTGCCGCCCATCCCCGACACGCTGCCCGCGCATCACCACAGCCGCAACAACCAATTGCTGCTGGCAGCCGCATTGCAGATCGAGCCGCAATTGCGCGCCGCCGTGGCCCGCCATGGCGCCCACCGCGTCGCCGTGGTGCTGGGCACCAGCACTTCCGGCGTCAACGACAATGCGCCCGCCTTCCGCCAGTTGGCGGCGCAAGGCGCATGGCCGGACGGCTACGACTACCGCCGCCAGGCCTTGTCGTCTCCCGCCGCGTTTTTCGCGGACTGGCTGGGCGCCACCGGCCCCGCCTATACGCTGTCCACGGCCTGCACCTCCAGCGCCCGCGCCCTGCTGTCCGCGCGCCGCCTGCTCGCCTCGGGCCTGTGCGACGCCGTGGTCTGCGGCGGCGCGGACACCCTGTGCCGCCTGACCATCAACGGCTTCGCCACGCTGGAAGCCATCGACGACACGCTGTGCCTGCCCTTCTCCGCCAACCGCCGCGGCATCAACATCGGCGAAGCCGGCGTGCTGTTCCTGATGGAGCGCGAGCCCGCGGGGGAGCGCTCCGTGGCGCTGCTGGGCGGCGGCGCCAGCTCCGACGCCTGGCACATGTCCGCGCCCGAGCCCAGCGGCGCCGGCGCGCGGGCAGCCATGCAGGCCGCGCTGCGATCCGCCGGCGTGGACGCGGCCAGCATAGGCTGGGTCAATCTGCACGGCACCGGCACGCTCCACAACGACGCCATGGAAAGCCTGGCCATGCACGCCGTTTTTCCGCAGGGCGTGCCCTGCGCCTCGACCAAGGCGCTGACCGGCCACGCGCTGGGCGCGGCAGGCGCGCTGGAAGCGGCGCTGGCCTGGGCCACGCTGTCGGCCGGCAATGCCCAAGGACGGCTGATGCCCCACGTCTGGGACGGACAGCCCGATCCCGCCCTGCCGGCGCTGGATTTCAGCACCGCGCAGCACCGCTACGCCCAAGGCCGGCCGCGCCTGGCCATGAGCAATTCCTTCGCCTTCGGCGGCAACAACGCCAGCCTGATCCTGGGAGCCCAAGCATGACGACTTGGCCCGTCTCCAGCCTGCTGCCGCACGCCGGCGACATGATCCTGATCGACGAGGTCTGCAGCCACGACGCCGACAGCCTGACCGCGCGCGCCCTGGTCAAGCCCGGCCCCTACTCGCTGCCCGACGGCTCCTTGCCGCCATGGCTGGGCATGGAGCTGATGGCGCAAGCCGTGGGCGCCTGGGCCGGTTGCCAGGCGCGCCAGGCGGGCGACCCCGTCAAGCTGGGCTTTCTGCTCGGCACGCGGCGCTACGAAAGCCATGCCGACGCGCTGCCCGCCGGCGCCCGCCTGACCATACACGCGCGCCGCGGGCTGGTCGACGCCAGCGGCATGAGCGTCTTCGAATGCGAACTGCGCGACGACGCGCGCCTGCTGGCCGAGGCCAGGCTGAACGTCTATCAGCCCAAGGACCCCACCGCTTTTATCCAGGAAGAATCACCCGAATGAGCGCTGCCCCCATACTCGTAACCGGCTCGAGCCGCGGCATCGGCCGCGCCATCGCGCTGGCCCTGGCCGACGCCGGCCACGACCTGGTGCTGCACTGCCGCCAGCAACTCGACCAGGCCCAGGCCGTGCAAGCCGAGGTCCAGGCGCGCGGACGCCAGGCGCGCGTGCTGCAATTCGACGTGGCGGACCGCCAGCAATGCGCCGCCGCCCTGCAGGCCGACATCGACGCGCACGGCGCCTATTACGGCGTGGTCCTCAACGCCGGCCTGACCCGCGACGGCGCGTTTCCCGCCCTGACCGGCGACGATTGGGACCAGGTGCTGCGCACCAACCTGGACGGCTTCTACAACGTGCTCAGTCCGCTCGCCATGCCCATGATCCGCCGCCGCGCGCCTGGCCGCGTGGTCTGCATGGCGTCCGTGTCCGGCCTGGTGGGCAACCGCGGCCAGGTGAACTACAGCGCCTCCAAGGCCGGCCTCATCGGCGCCGCCAAAGCCCTGGCCGTGGAACTGGCCAAGCGCCAGATCACCGTCAACTGCGTGGCGCCGGGGCTGATCGACACCGACATGATCGACGAGCACGTGCCGGTCGAGGAAATCCTGAAGGCCGTGCCAGCGCAACGCATGGGACGGCCCGAGGAAGTGGCCGCCACCGTCGTGTTCCTGATGTCTCCCGGCGCCGCCTACATCACGCGCCAGGTCATCGCCGTCAACGGAGGACTCTGCTGATGAAACGCGTCGTCATCACCGGCATGGCCGGAATCAGCGCGCTCGGCAACGACTGGGCCAGCGTGCAGCAGGCGTTCCAGACGGGCCGCAGCGCCATCCGCGTCATGCCCGACTGGTCGCGCTACGCCGAACTCAACACCCGCCTGGCCGGCCCCATCGAGGACTTCCGCACGCCCGCGCACTGGACCCGCAAGCAACTGCGCAGCATGGGACGGGTTTCCCAACTGGCGGTGCGCGCCGCGGAACTGGCGCTGGACGACGCGGCGCTGCTGGGCGATCCGCGCATCGCCGACGGCCGCATGGGCGTGGCCTGCGGCTCGTCGGTGGGCAGCACGGCCGAAATCCGCGCCTTCGGCAACATGCTGCTCAACGGCGTCACGGACGACCTCAACGCCAATTCCTACGTCCGCATGATGCCCCACACCACCGCGGCCAACGTCGGCATCTTCTTCGAACTGAAGGGCCGCATCATCCCGACGTCCAGCGCCTGCACCTCGGGCAGCCAGGGTATCGGCTACGCCTACGAGGCCATCCGCTACGGCCGCCAGGAGCTGATGCTGGCGGGCGGCGCGGAAGAGCTGTGCGCCAGCGAAGCCCTGGTGTTCGACGCGCTCTACGCGACCAGCCAGAAAAACGACACGCCCGAACTCACGCCCCGCCCCTACGACCGCGACCGCGACGGCCTGGTGATCGGCGAAGGCGGCGGCATGCTGGTGCTGGAATCGCTGGACCACGCGCTGGCGCGCGGCGCGCGCATCCATGCGGAAATCGTCGGTTTCGGCAGCAATTCGGACGGCACCCACATCACGCGCCCGGAAGCCAGCACCATGCGCATTGCGATGGAAATGGCGCTGGCCGACGCCAGCCTGCCGCCGCAAGCCATCGGCTACGTCAACGGCCACGGCACCGCCACGGAACAGGGCGACATCGCCGAAACGCAGGCCACGCACGGCCTGTTCGGCAGCCGCATGCCCATCAGCTCGCAGAAGAGCTACCTGGGCCACACCTTGGGCGCCTGCGGCGTGCTGGAGTCGTGGTTCAGCATCGAGATGCTCAACCGCGACTGGTACGCGCCCACGCTCAACCTGCGCAACGTCGATCCGCGTTGCGGCGAACTCGACTACCTGACCGAGGGCCGCAGCATGAGCAACGAATATGTCATGAACAACAACTTCGCCTTTGGCGGCATCAACACCTCGTTGATCTTCCGCCGCTGGCGCTGAAGTCCGCAATACCCGCGTTTTTCCCTCTCACGAATGGAATGCCAGACATGAACGCTTCTTACCAGTTGTCCGCCGCCCTGCTCCTGTCGCTCGCATGCTCGGCGCAAGCCCTGGCGGCAGACCGTACCGTCCATCTGCCCATGCAGACCGCGATCGACGCCGCCCAGGCCGCCGGCAAGATCGATGGCAGCGTCAAGTTCTACCTGGCCGGCACCGGCCCCAAGGGCACGGTGCTGGAATCCGGCGTCGTCACCAACCGCAAGACCAACGCCTTCGCCAAGAAGGACGAGGACGCCTGCCTGTGGGTGGCCCAATCCGCCATCATCGCGCTGCATGAAGCGGCCAAGAAGGCCGGCGCGAACGCGGTGACCAATATCGTCAGCTACTACCGCAAGAACGAATACAGCAGCAAGACCGACTATGAATGCCATGCCGGCGCCATGGTGGCCGGCGTCGCCCTGCGCGGCGACCTGTCCAAGGTGAAGTAACGCGGAGCGCCGGCCGCTGGATCGCCAGCCGCCGGTTTAAACTGCTTGTTTGTCGCCACACCACAAAGGTTTACCCATGAGCACTGCTACGCTCAAGACCCGCCTCTCCGATGCCGTCAAGGACGCGATGCGCGCCAAGGCCTCCGAACGCCTGACCACGCTGCGCTTCCTGCTGGCGGCCGTCAAGCAGAAGGAAGTGGACGAACGCCGCGACCTGAACGACGCCGAGATCACCGCCATCATCGAAAAGCAGGTCAAGCAGCGCCGCGAGTCCATCGCCGCGTTCGAACAGGCCGGCCGCACCGAAACCGCCGAACAGGAAAAGGCCGAACTGCTGGTGCTGCAGGAATTCCTGCCGCAAGCCGCCACGCCCGAGGAAGTCGCCGCCGCCATCGACGCCGCGCTGGCCGAAGTGGCCGCCCAGGGCGTGACCGGCGCGCCCGCCATGGGCAAGGTCATGGCGCTGCTGAAGCAGGCCCTGGCCGGCCGCGCCGACATGACGGCGCTGTCGCAGCAAGTGAAGGCCCGCCTGGCCTAAACCCTGCCGGGGTTGGCTGCCAGCCGCCCCGCTCGGCTCAGAACGCGGCGCCGAACAGATCGGGCTGGCGCGACTGCTCCTGCGGGTCGGCGAAATTGCTCATCCCCACCCCCGCCAGCCGGTACAGCGTTTCCGGCGGCAAGTCCACGCGTTCGCACAGCAGCCTGGCGACGGCGGCCAGCTCCGCCGCCGATCCAGGCGGACTCAGGCTGGTCTGACTGCGCGTGAGGATCCGGAAACGGTCCGTCTTCAACTTGAGCACCACCGTGCGGCCCAGGGCGCCCTTCTTCAGCGCCTGGTCCCACACGCGTTCCGCCATGCGGTCGATGGCCTCGCCCACCGCGTCCAGGCGGATATCCTCAGAGAACGTGGTCTCCGACGAGACCTGCTGCAAGGGCTGGTCCGTCTGCACCTCGCGCTCGTCGATGCCGCGCGCCAATTCGTACAGGCGCCGGCCGTAGCGGCCGAAGTAATGTTCCAGTTCCTGGGCGCTGTGCGTGGCCAGGTCGCCCACGGTATGGATGCCCAGCTGTTCCAGGCGCGCCTGCGTCACCTTGCCCACGCCCGGCACCTTGCGCACCGGCAGGGGCTCCAGGAAGGCCAGCACCTTGGCGGGCCGGACCACGAACAGGCCGTCCGGCTTGTTCCAGTCGGACGCGATCTTGGCCAGGAATTTATTGGGCGCGACGCCGGCCGAAGCCGTCAGTCCGGTTTCCTCGCGGATCTGTTGCCGGATGACCTGCGCCACCTCGGTGGCCGAGGGCAGGCCCAGCTTGTTGACCGTGACGTCGAGATAGGCCTCGTCCAGCGACAGGGGTTCGATCATGTCGGTATGGCGGGCGAAGATCTGCCTGACCTGGCGCGAGACCTCGCGGTAGCGGTTGAAATCCGGCGGCACATAGATCGCATGCGGACACAGGCGCTCCGCGCGGGCGGCGGACATGGCCGAATGGATGCCGAACCGCCGCGCCTCGTAGGACGCGGCGCACACCACCGAGCGCGGCCCGGTCCAGGCCACGACCACGGGCTTGCCGCGCAGTTCGGGGTTGTCGCGCTGTTCCACGGACGCGTAGAACGCGTCCATGTCCACGTGCACGATCTTCCGTAATTCAATCATGGTGGTGCTGCCCCCATGAGCCGTTCATCGCCTGAAACCCCGTGGCAAAACATATATTATGACCGGCGACAACCGACTTCCCATTCCTGCCCGCAACGGTCCATGACTGCAGCCTCAACGCCCCAAACCGACTACTTCGGCCTGACCATTCCCTTCATGCATTTCATCGGCCTGGTGCCCGAGAGCATCGCGCCGGCCTATGCCCGCACCTCGCTGCCCTGGCGCGCCGACCTGACCAACAGCCGCGGCGACGTGCATGGCGGCACGCTGATGAGCGTGCTGGACTTCACGCTCAGCGCCGCCGCCCGCGGCTCGGCCGACGGCACGGAAGGCATGGCCACCATCGATATGAACACCTCGTTCCTGTCGCCCGGCACGGGCGACCTGGTGATCGAGGCGCGCTGCCTGCGCAAAGGGGCCTCGATCGCTTTCTGCGAAGGCGAGGTGCGGCGCGCCGACGGCGAACTGGTGGCGCGCGCCACCGCCACCTTCAAGATCATCCGCCGCCGCCCGGGCGGGGACTGAGCGCGCCGGCGGCGGCTAGCCACCGGCCCCTGCGCCTCAGTTGGGCAGGTCTCGCGAAGGCTTGACCGGCGGACGCGGATCCAGCGGCATATAGCTGCTGCACGACACCAGGCTGTAATAGATGGCGTCCTGCATGGCGCGCATGGCCGCCGCGTCCCAGGTGCCCTTGCCCCACACCGCGATGCGCACATCGGTGGTCTTGGGGCCGGCGGCCTTCAATTCGACCCGCGTCATCTCGTTGTCGCTGTAGGGCGCCAGCACCTGCACCACGCCGGACTGCGCGCTTTCGTTCATGGTGTCCACCACGCGGTAGGCGTTGTCGGTGCTGCGCAGGCAGGCATTGGCCTGCCGGATCGCCGCGTCGTAGGCGTCCTTGAAGGCCACCGGGGCCTTGAATTCGCTGTGCGGCGACGCGCTGCCGGACGAAATGCCCATCGAGCAGCCTGCCAGGCCCAGGGCCAGCGCCGAAGCCGCGACCAGTTTCCAGTACATGTGTATCTCCAGATCAGTGCCCGCGATTATCCCGCATATCGGCTGCGCGCGATAAGCGCAGCCGCTTTCACATGATCCCGATGCGGTACTCCAGGTTCTTCACCAGGGTCCGCAGGCGCGGGCCCAGGGTCTCGTACACGTGCTTTTCGTCCAGGTTATCGGCCGGGATCGTCACGTTGAAGGCCAGCGGCAAGTCATTGGAGCGATAGCGCATCGGCGTGGCGATGCCGCACAGCTCCGCCCGCCAGTCCTTGCTGACCACGCAGAAGCCGTGCTGATCGATGGCCTCGAACGCGGGCTGCAATGACGGCCCGAAACGCTCCCAGTCCTCGGGAAATTCCTCCGCGAGCCGCCCGCAGATGAGTTCGCGCTCGTCCGGCGTCTGCGCATACAGCAGCGCGCGCCCGGTGGCGGTGCGCAGCAAGGGGCGGGCCGAGCCGATATCCGGGCGCGAGGCGTTCGACGCGCCGTCATGCACGGTTTCGACGTAGACCACCTGCAGGCGGTCGCGGATGGCCATGGACACCGGTCCCTTGGCATAGCGCGCCAATTCGATCATGTCGTGCGCCGCCAGTTGCCGCAGCGTCAGGTGCACCAGCAAGGGATAGCCCAGCGTCAACACGGCCGGACCCAGCGAGTACTTGCCGGTGCGTTCGTCGCGCCGCAGATAGCCCAAACCCACCAGCGTGAATGTCAGCCTGGACACCGTCGGGCGCGTCAGGCCCAGCATTTCGGCGATTTCCTTGTTGCCCAACAGCGGCTCGGCCGCGGAAAAACACTTGAGCACGTCCAAGCCGTTGGAGAGCGTGGAGGCAAATCGCGGATGCGCTTCCAGCGAAGCGCGAGATTCGAGTTCGTAGTTGAGCGGCGTTTTCGAGTGCATGGCGGCCTAGGGATTCGGAGCATTGACAGTATATCGCCTGCCGAAATACAAACATTCCGTTCACTATAAACACTTGAATTCCATTTATTGAAATTGAAAGGCTGATTGATGACGAATTCCTGCTTTTCCCGCCAGCCGCTGGGCGCCCGCCTGTTCAGCTTTGCCGTGGTGGCCGACACCCACGTCAATGAATCGGAAGACACCTGCGCGTCGCCCTTTGCCACCAATGCCCGCGCCAATGCCCGGGCGCGGCACGTCTTCGCCGACATCGCCGGACTGGACCCCGCCCCCGCCTTCACCATCCACCTCGGGGACATCGTCCATCCGGTGCCCAGCATGCCCTCGTTCGAAGTGGCGGCCAACCGCTTCAAGGCCATCGCCGGCCAGATCGACATGCCGCTGCACCTGGTGCCCGGCAACCACGACGTCGGCGACAAGCGCATCGACTGGATGCCGGCCGACATCGTCTGCGACGACTACCTGGACAAGTACCGCCAGGTGTTCGGGCCGGACTATTACGCGGTGGACCATGGCGGCGTGCGCTTCCTGTTCCTGAACGCGCTGCTGTTCAACTCCGGACTGGCGGCGGACGACGCGCAACGCGCCTGGATCGACGAGCAATTGGCCAGCGCCAGCGGCCGCGTCTTCGCTTCGCTGCATTACCCGCCCTACCTGCATGACGCCCACGAACGCGGTTCCTACGACAACATCGACGAGCCCGGCCGCGGCTGGCTGCTGTCGCGCCTGGCCCATCCGCGCGTCGAAGGCGTTTTCGCCGGCCACGTCCACAATTTCTGGTACGACGTCATCGGCGGCGCGGAGATCTACATGCTGCCGTCGACCGCCTTCCTGCGGCACGACTTTTCCGAGTTCTACCGGGTGCCGCCGGCGGATGAGTTCGGCCGCGGCGACGTCGAGAAATTCGGCTACTTCATCGTCGATGTTCATGAGCAAGGCCATGTGGCCAAGCTGATCCGCACGCACGGCGCCATGCGTGGCGAGGCCGAAACGGACCGGGCTGCGGCGCGCACCCTGCCCACCGTCCATACCAAGACCGCCGCCTGTGACGGCATTGCGGTCGAAATGCGGCATCCCTGGGCCGAAATCGTCGAAATCCCCTGCACCGGCGGGGTGCAGGAGTTCGGCCGCAAGCTGGCCCGCAACGACTATCCGCTGATGTCCATGTGGGAAATGGGGCTGCGTACCCTCAAGATTCCCGTGCAGGATCTGCGCGACGACAAGACCCTGCGCCGCGCGCGTCTCATGTCCGACGTCGGCCACCGCTTCGTGCTGACCTCGCTGGGCTTGCCTGACGCCAGACTGCTGCAACAGGCGCGCGAGCACGGCGTGGCCATCGCCGCGATCGAGGTCAACCTGAACGCCCAGGCGCTGGAAGAGGCCGGCGCGGCCCTGCAGCGCCTGCGCGAGCACACCGACGCCCGCCTCGTCTATTGCAAGATCCGTACGGGCGCGGACGACGCCCACTTCGACGGCAAGCACTACAGCCATTTCGTCAACACCGGACTGCGCGCCTCCGAGCTCGAAGCAGCGCAATCCACCCTGCTGCCGCACTTCGCCCAGAAGAACCTGGACGGCTTCACCGTGCGCCTGGACTGGGGTTCCGACCTGATCGCCACGCACCAGCAACTGGCCGCGCAGGCGCGCGACTGGGGCGCGACGGTGAACGTGGGCGTCAAGCTGGCCGACCGCCTGGCGGCGGCGAATAGCGACGACACCGCCATCGCCGCGCTGGTGGCGGAAGCCTTCCTGGCAGCCCGGGCCACAGACGCGGTGAGCTATTCCTTCGACACCTTCATGGACGTGGACCGCGGCTACTTTCCGCGCAACGGCCTGATCGACCGCCGCTACGATCCGCGACCCGCCGGCCTGGCGCTGGCCGCGCTGAACGCGGCTTTTGCAGGGCAGGCCGCAGGCGCCGGATGGGTCGAACGCATCGACGGCGAAGCCGGCCTGCGCCTGTGCCGCTACCGCTACGGCGAGCAGGCCTATGAACTGGCCTACGGCCCCGGTCCGGCCCTCCAGCGCCAGGTCGAGGCCGGCGCGTTCAAACGCGTCGTCGACCTGACGGCCCAGCGCGCGCTGCCGACCCGGGACGATTGGGACGAGTACGCGCGCCTGCATCTGCCCGCCCACGCCGTGCTGCTGATCCAGCGCAGCTGAATCCCCATCCCCCGCACAGGAGCCACTCCATGTTTCGACACGCAATCAAACTCGCGGGCATCCTGGCCGCCGCCTGCCTTCCCATGTTGGCGCAGGCGCAGCCCTATCCCGACAAGCCGGTGCGCCTGATCGTCGCCTACACGCCCGGCGGCGCCACCGACGTGATCGCCCGCATCCTCGCGGCGAAGCTGAGCACAAGCTGGGGCCAGCAGGTCATCGTGGAGAACAAGTCCGGCGCCAGCGGCATGATAGGCGCCGAACAGGTCGCGCGCGCCACGCCCGACGGCTACACCCTGCTGCTGGCCTACACGCCCGAGGTCTCGATCAACAAGCTGGTCTATAAACAGATGCGCTACGACCCGTTGAAGGACCTGCAGCCCATCGCGCTCGTGGCGGATGCGCCGCTGGTGCTGGTCAGCGGTCCCAAGCTGCCCGCCACCACCTACGGCGATCTCAAGCGACAAGGCGCAAAGGCGCCGCTGGTCTACGGTTCGCCGGGCATGGGCGGCCAGCAGCATCTGGCCGGCGAACTGCTGCGGGTGCGTTCCGGCATGAACCTGACCCACGTGCCCTACCGCGGCACGGCGCTGGCCGTGGCCGATCTGGTGGGCGGCCAGATCGACATCTTCTTCGCCACGGCGCCAGCCATCATCGGCCAGATCGGCGCCGGCAAGCTGCACCCGCTGTTCATCGCCGGTCCCCAACGCCAAGACGTCCTGCCTTCGACGCCGACGGCCAAGGAGGTCGGCCTGGACGACTTCGACATTTCCAACTGGTTCGGTCTGTTCGGCCCCGCCGGCATGCCACCGGCCCTGGTGGAGCGCATTTCCAAGGACACGGCCCAGGCGCTGGAGGCCGCCGATGTAAAGGAAAAACTGCAGGGCCAAGGGCTGGCCATTTCCTATAAGCCGCCCCAGGAATTCAAAACCTTCATCGGCGCCGAAATGGCCAAGTACGGCGCCATCGTCAAGGCGACGGGGCTGGAGCCGCAGTAGGCCTGGGGCACGGCCGACAGCGTCCGCGGGCGGTTCGACACCGCCCGCGCCGCTATGGCATTATCGACGGACCACCCGGCGGCCGGCCCCAAGCGCCCGCCGCGGCAACTTCGGAGGTCCCCCTTGTTCTCATTCCTCAAGCGCACCGTCCTGGCCGCCAGCATCATCGGCGTATCGCTGGGCGCCAGCGCCGCGCAACCGCCGCGCGCCTATCCCCTCAAGGATTTCTTCCGCAACCCCGAGCGGGGCTTCTTCCGCCTGGCCGACGACGGCCGCACACTGGGCTTCATGCAGCCCACCAGCGTGGACGGCAATCCCGCCCGCATGAACATCTACGTGCAGCCGCTGCAAGGCAGCACGCCTGTCGGCGACGCGCGCCAGCTGACCAGCGAAACCGTGCGCGACATCAGCAACTTCTTCTGGAAAGGCGCCGACGTGGTGCTCTACCAGAAGGACTTCGGCGGCGACGAGAACTTCCACGTGCTGGCCGTCAACGCCAAGACCGGCAAGATCACCGACCTGACGCCCTATGAAGGCGTGCGCGCCGGCATCGAGGACGATCTGGAAGACGACCCCGACCACGTCCTCATCAGCCACAACCAGCGCAATCCGGAAGTCTTCGACGTCTACCGCGTCAACGTGCACACGGGCGCCGCGGAGCTGGTGGCGCAGAACCCGGGCAACATCGTCGGCTGGCAGACCGACCACGCCGGCAAGGTGCGCGCCGCCGTCGCCAGCGACGGCCTGAACACCACCCTGCTTTACCGCGACGACGAATCGTCCGAGTTCCGTCCGCTCATCACCACCGATTACCGCACCAGCGTCAGTCCGGCGTTCTTCACCTTCGACGACAAGAAGTTCTACGCCCTGTCCAACCGCGGGCGCGACAAGCTGTCACTGGTGGTGATCGACCCCGCCAAGCCCGAGGCCGAGGAAGAGATCTTCACGCCCGACACCGTCGACCTGGATTCCGCCGGCTACTCGCGCAAGCGCCGCGTGCTGACGGTGGCCGCCTACCAGACCGACAAGCCGCAGTACAAGTTCTTCGACGCGCAGACCGAGACCCTCTTCAAGAAGCTGTCGGCCCAGCTCACCGGCTACGACTTCGCCATCCAGGGCTCCAACCGCGACGAGGACAAGTTCATCGTCGCCGCCTACAACGACCGCACGCCCGGCTCGCGCTACATCTACGACGCCGCCGCCGACACGCTGACTAAGCTGGCCGACATCAACCCCGCCATTCCCGAGGCGGACATGTCGCGCGTGCAGCCCATCAGCTACCAGACCCGCGACGGCCTGACGGTCCACGGCTACCTGACGCTGCCCGCCGGCCGCGATCCCAAGAACCTGCCTTGCATCGTGAATCCTCACGGCGGCCCGTGGGCGCGCGACGGCTGGGGCTACAACCCCGAAGTCCAGTTCCTGGCCAACCGCGGCTTCTGCGTGCTGCAGATGAACTTCCGCGGATCGACCGGCTATGGCCGCGCCTTCTGGGAAGCCAGCTTCGGCCAATGGGGCCTGAAGATGCAGGACGACATCACCGACGGCGTGCAGTGGCTGGTCAAACAGGGCATCGCCGATCCCAAGCGCATCGGCATTTATGGCGCCAGCTACGGCGGCTACGCCACGCTGGCCGGCGTGGCGTTCACGCCCGACCTGTATGCCGCCGCAGTGGACTACGTGGGGGTGTCCAACCTGTTCACGTTCATGAAGTCCATTCCGCCGTACTGGAAGCCCATGCTGGACAAGATGCAGGACATGGTGGGCGACCCCGAACGCGACCGCGAACGCCTGGCCGCCACCTCGCCCGCGCTGCACGCGGACAGGATCAAGACGCCGTTGTTCGTGGCCCAGGGCGCCAAGGATCCGCGCGTCAACAAAGACGAAAGCGACCAGATGGTCAAGGCGCTGCGCGCCCGCGGCGTCGAGGTCGAGTACATGGTCAAGGACAACGAAGGCCACGGCTTCCACAACGACGAGAACAAGTTCGAGTTCTACGAAGCCATGGAGAAGTTCCTGACGGAACACCTCAAGCCCTGAGTTCCTCCTCCAGCACCGCCGGGCCGCGCTCCTGCGCGCGGCCCGCGGGACGGCCGATCCAGGCCATCTCGACGCGGTCGCGCCCATGTGCCTTGGCGCGGTACAGCGCATCGTCGGCGCGCGCCAGGATGCCGTCCGCGCCGTCTCCGGACTGATACGAAGCCAGGCCGCCGCTGGTGGTCATCCGCACTTCGCGCCCTTGCAGGTGGAAAGGCGTGTCGCGCAGGGCGTCGCAGACGCGCTGCGCCTGCACCAGCGCGCGGGCCGGGTCGCAGTCGTACATCAGCAGCACGAATTCCTCGCCGCCCAACCGGCCGAAGCGGTCGCTGGCGCGCACCGCCCGCTGCACCACCTTCGAAAAATGGCGCAGCGCCGCGTCGCCAGCGGCGTGGCCGTAGCGGTCGTTGATGGACTTGAAGTGATCGATGTCCAGCACCAGCACCGCCAGCTTGCCGCCGGCGCGCTGGCAGCGCTGCAGCTCGCGCTCCAGTTCGTCCAGGATGCTGCGGCGCGAATAGGCGCCCGTCAGGCCATCGAAGGTCAGCGCAGCTTCCATCTGTTCGGACAGGCTGGTCTGGATCAGAAGCAGCAGCGCCAGGAACAGCCCGGGCACGGTCACCGTCCCGCAGACAATGAAGAACAGGCCCCAGGGACTGGGTTCGAGCAACGACGAGGGTTCTTGTCCGCCGATGCTGTAGACCGCCAGCCGCAGGGCATGCAGCGCGGCCAGGCCGAAGCTCGCCAGCATCAGGTACAGCATCACCCCGCGCGTGTGCAGGCGCCTGCGCTGGCGGAAGAACACCAGGCCCGTCGCCATCATGGCCACGAAGGTGTAGGCGGAAAACAGCAGCATGCGCGCCCGCAAGTCATCCGCCACGTACAGCAGCAGCGCGAACGCAGAGATACTGAGCGCGCCCAGCGCCGCCGTGCGCCGCGCCAGCGGGCGCAGGCCGAAGAACTGCCGCACGCCGACGTAGACCAGGCTGACCGCGCAGACCCAGGCGGCGTTCGAGACCATCACATAGACAGCGGACGGCAGAATGGGCGAGGCGGCATAGGCCAGCAGCGACAGCACGGCCAGCGCGTTGCCCGCCGTGAACGCGCCGACGCCGCCCACGTCGCGGGCGCGCAACGGCGCCAGCAATGGCAATGCCAGAGCCGTGGCCAGGCCCCACATCAGGAAGAAAAGAGAAGTCGTCATGGTGTTTGCCGGCTTGCGCCCCGAGGGCGCCCGCCGTCGCTCGTCATTGCTGTTGCACTGGGTTCATGCGCCTGGAGGGGTTACATCCCACCACCCCTGACGCTTTTTGTTACCCGTACAGCGACAGACCGGCACTACCTGGCGCCCGTCCGTCGCCGCACGCCGTTTCGCCCTGAACCTTTACCGCCCGCGCCAAGACGATTGCGCGGCAAGCGACGAAGAATACGCCACGGCAGGACTTTCGCCATGGCCCTTTGCACTAATTGACAGTTGACTGACAGTTAACACACTTATAATTCGTGCCATTGACGGTGCCATGAAGAGCGCCGCAATCACGCCCCACGGGCGTGGCGCGTACTAGCCATGCACTCCCATTGCGCGAGTGCGAAGGTCCCCGCAGCGGGCGCCGCGCAGTCCTAACCCAATGTTCCTTCCCGTGCCGCCGGCGCCTTTGCGCCCGGTGTCGCCTCGGCTCGCGCCGAAAAAAGGCATGCCCCTGGGCGGCCGGAACAGGAACGCCCCGAGTCGCAACTGCGGAAGTAAGACAGATGCAAAACAGAGGATCGACACCCCTGGGTGCCGTTGGACCGAGACTGAGCCTGCTGGCGGCTTGCGCCATCCTGGCGCCCGCCATGGCGCTGGCCGGCCCCGGCAATGACTATGACGCCCTGATCGCCCGGGCGCGCGCCGGCGACTACGAGCCCGCCCTGACGATGCTGCGCCAGCAAGGTCCGGCCGGCGGCAGCCGCGCCATCCACGACCACATCATCATCGCGGGCTGGGCCGGCAAGCCGGCCGAAGCCGTTGCCGCCTACGAGCAGTTGCCGCAAGGCGCGGCGCTACCCGCCGACATCCAGCTTGCCGTCGCACGCGCCTACCGCGACCTGCAGCGCTGGCCCGAGGCGCTGGCCGCGTATCAGGCGGGCGCGCGCCGCCATCCCGGCCAGTCCGCCTTCCCCGCCGGCGAAATCATGACGCTGGCCGACGCCGGCCGCTACCCCGAGGCGCACGACGCCGCGGCGCGCTGGCTCAAGCGGCATCCCCGCGATGTCGACGCCCGCCTTGCCCTGAGCTACGTTCACGCCCGCCAGGGCGAACCCTACGAAGCGCTGCACCAGGCCGACCTGGCCCTGGCCGCCGCGCCCAACACGTCTTACGTGCTGCGCGAATACATCTGGGCGCTGCAGCGCGCGCGCATGGCCGACGTGGCGCTGGACCTGGCGCGCCGCCACCAGGACCTGTTCGACGCCGGCCAGATGCGCGGCTTCGAGGCCGACGCGCTGGCCCAGCAGGTACGGCTGGCGGCCATGCCCACGCGGTCGGAGGCCGAGCGTTTCGTGTTGGCCGACAAGGCATTGGCCCGTTACGACGAACTGATCCCCGCCTGGCAGCAGCAGGAGGACGCCCGCGCCGACGCGCTGCGCGCCCGCATCGACCGCTTGCACGCCCTGCACGTCCGCGTGCGCATGGCCGATCTGGTCCGCGAATACGAAGCCTTGCTGGCCGAAGGCGTCACGGTGCCGCGCTACGCCTTGAACGACGTGGCATCGGCCTACCTGTACGTGCGCCAGCCAGAACGCGCCCGCGACATCTACCGCCAGGTCGCCGCCAACGATGCCCTGCGCGGCGACGATGCCGAACAGCGCCTGGCGACCGAAACCGGCCTGTACTACTCGCTGGCCGAGGGCGAGCAGTTCAACGAGACCGGCGCCGTCACCGACGAAGTCGAATCGGGCTATGCCCCCTGGCTGTACTACAAGGGCCAGGCCACCCGCATGCCCAACGACCTGAACCTGGAAAGCCGCCAGACCCTGGCGTCGGCCCGTCTGCAGGCCAATGACACCGTCGCCGCCCAGCAGCGCCTCGAAGAGATGGTCGAGAACGCGCCCAACAACTCTGGCCTGCGCAGCGATCTGGCCACCGTCTATCGCGCCCGTTCGCTTCCCCGCGCCTCGGAGGTCGAATTGAAGATGGCCGAGACGCTGGCGCCGCGCAGCCTGGGCGTGGAGAACGGCCAGGGCTTCACTGCGCTGGACCTGCAGGAATGGCGCCAGGCCGAAGCCCTGTCGCAGGACACCATGGCCCGCTCGCC
Organism: Achromobacter sp. PD1; assembly: GCF_048541815.1. Classification (NCBI taxonomy): domain Bacteria; kingdom Pseudomonadati; phylum Pseudomonadota; class Betaproteobacteria; order Burkholderiales; family Alcaligenaceae; genus Achromobacter; species Achromobacter sp. PD1. Next base: position 1,605,151 of record NZ_CP183349.1, on the reverse strand, counting down.
CGAAAACCTGACCAGCCGCCGCCTGGCGCGCGAATGGGAAGTGCACAACAAGGCCGAGCTGCGCATCAACGGCTACCGCGGCCTGGCATCGGACAGCCCGGTCAACGGCAGCGGCGACTTCGGCATCGACGCCGTGCTGTACTCCTCTCCGCTGGACTACAACTGGCGGGTCTTCGGCGGCGGCGGCTATGCCTCCGGCGACTTCGAGGAAGGCCGCGGCAACTACCGCTGGCTGCGCACCGGCGTGGAATGGCGCGGCCGCGACCTCACGGTCGAAGGCGAAGTCTCCACCCACGACTACGGCCACGGCGTGAAGCCGGGCGCGCGCCTGTCGGCCGCCTACGACCTGGACGATTATTGGCAGGTGGGCGGCTCGGGCGAAATCATGTCGCGCGAAACGCCGCTGCGCGCGCTGACCAGCGGCATCACCTCCAACAGCGTGTCGGCCTACGTGCGCTGGCGCGCCGACGAGCGCCGCGAATGGACGCTGGCGCTGTCGCCCTCGCACTTCAGCGACGGCAACAACCGCTGGGCGCTGGGCCTGGCCGGGCGCGAGCGCGTCTACACCGCGCCGCACCTGCTGGCGGACCTGGAGTTCGAAGCGTCCACCCAGCGCAACAGCCATGACAGCAACGTGCCCTACTTCAATCCCCGTTCGGATCTGATGCTGCTGCCCGGCGTGCGTCTCACGCACACCCTGTACCGCCGCTACGAAACCGCCTGGGAACAGATCGGCACCCTGGGCGCCGGCGCCTACACCCAGCAAGGCTACGGCACCGGCGGCGTGATCGCGCTGGGCTACGGCCAGCGATACCGCGCCAACGACGTCCTCGACATGGGCGCCATGATCACCGGCACCAGCCGCCCGTACGACGGCGAACGCGAGCGCGAACTGCGCATCGTGTTCGACCTGACGTACCGCTTCTGAACCCGGTACCGAGTAACGCCATGATGCTTAAAACCCATACCCGCCTGATTCTCGCCGGCCTGCTGCTGCTCGCGATCCTGGCGCTGACCGCCTGCGCCAAGGACATCCCGGTCTACACGCCGCCGCACCAGCGCCCGCTCGCCCCCGCCGAACAGCCCTGGGTCCAGGGCCAGTTCCTGGCCCTGGCCTACCACGACGTCGAAGACGAAGACCCCGACCAGGGCTTTCTCAGCGTGCGCACCGACCGCCTGGTCGAACAGTTGGCCTGGCTGCGCGCCAACGGCTACCAGGCCGTGACCGTGGACCAGATCCTGGCCGCGCGCCAGGGCGGCAAGCCGCTGCCCGAGCGCGCGGTGCTGCTGTCCTTCGACGACGGCTACCGCAGCTTCTACACCCGCGTGCTGCCCATCCTCAAGGCCTATCAATGGCCTGCGCTGCTGGCGCCGGTCGGCGTCTGGATGGACACGCCGGCCAACCAGCGCGTGGACTTCGGCGGCAGCCCCGAAGACCGCAAGCGCTTCCTCAACTGGGACGAGATCCGCGAGATCTCGCGCTCGGGGCTGGTCGAGATCGCCGCGCACACCAACGCCTCGCACTACGGCGCGCTGGCCAATCCCCAGGGCAATACCGAGCCCGCCGCCGCCATCCGCGCCTATGACGCGCAGACCCGCCGCTACGAAACCGAGGCGGAGTTCGACGCGCGCATGGGCGGCGACGTCGCCGCCATCACGGAGAAGATCCGCCGCGCCACCGGCAAGAAGCCGCGCGTCTGGGTCTGGCCTTATGGCGCCGAAGGCGGCTCCACCTTGCGCATCACCGCCGAACACGGCTATCAGCTGGCGCTGACGCTGGAGGACGGCCCGGGACGCGTCGGCCGCCTGATGTCCACGCCGCGCCTGCTGCTGTCCAGCGACCCCACGCTCAAGCCCTTCGCCAACAGCGTGGTCGGCATGGAAGCCCAGCCCTTCATGCGCGTGGCGCACGTGGACCTGGACTACGTCTACGACCCGGACCCGGCGCAGACCGACCGCAACCTGGGCGAGCTGGTGCAACGCATCCTGGACATGCAGATCAACACGGTGTTCCTGCAGGCCTACTCGGACCCCGTGGGAGACGGCCTGGTGAAATCGGTCTACTTCCCCAACCGCTGGCTGCCGATGCGCGCCGACCTGTTCAACCGCGCCGCCTGGCAGTTGCACAACCGCGCCAACGTGATGGTCTACGCCTGGATGCCGGTGCTGTCCTTCGACCTGGATCCCGCCCTGCCGCGCGTCACGCGCTGGCAGGAAGGCCAGGCGCAGCCGGAGCCGGATCCCGACCAGTACCGCCGCCTGTCGCCGTTCGACGCCACCGTGCGCGCGCGCATCGGCGACCTGTACGAAGACCTGTCCCGCTACGCGATCTTCGACGGCATCCTGTTCCATGACGACGCGCTGCTGTCGGACTTCGAAGACGCCAGCCCCGGCGCGCTGGCCGCCTATCGCGCCGCGGGCCTGCCGGGCAGCATCGCCGAACTGCGCGCGGATCCCGACACCCTGCAACGCTGGACCCGCTACAAGAGCCGCGCGCTGGTGGACTTCACCGCCGAACTCACGCAGCGGGTGCGCGCGGTGCGCGGCCCGCAGATCAAGACGGCGCGCAACATCTTTGCCGAACCCATCCTGAATCCGGGCAGCGAAACCTGGTTCGCGCAGAACCTGGACGACTTCCTCGGCGCCTACGACTGGACCGCGCCGATGGCGATGCCGCTGATGGAAAACGTGCCGGCCGGCCAGGAAAACGCCTGGCTGGACCGGCTGGTCGATACCGTCGCGCAGCGCCCCGGGGCGCTGGACAAGACCGTGTTCGAACTGCAGGCGCGCGACTGGCGCACCGGCCCGGGCCGTCCTGAAGCCACGCCGGTCGACACCGCCGTGCTCGCCGGCTGGATGAAGCGCCTGCAGTTGCGCGGCTCGCGCAGCTTCGGCTACTACCCCGACGATTTCTCGCAAGACCAGCCCCGGCTGCAAGGCATCCGGCCCGCCATTTCCGAAGCCTGGTATCCGATCAAATGATAGACCGACTGATTGCCCTGCTGATTCTCTGCGCGGTGCTTGGCGCGCCCTTCGGCTTCACCCTGATGCTGACCGGCGAGGCGCTGCTGGGCTTCGTGTTCTTCTACCCCCTGTTCATGTCCGGCATGTGGATGGCCGGCGGCATCTATTTCTGGTGGCATTGGGAGCGGCACTGGAAATGGGGCAAGGACAGCCAGCCGCCGGTCCTGGCCGGCAACCCGCTGGTGTCCATCCTGGTGCCTTGCTACAACGAGGCCGACAACGGCGAAGAGACGCTGCTGGCCGCGCTGGGCCAGAACTATCCGCACATCGAGGTCATCGCCATCAACGACGGCTCCAGCGACGGCACCGCCGACATGCTGGACCGCATGGCCGCCGCCCATCCGCGGCTGCGCGTGGTGCACCTGGCGCAGAACCAGGGCAAGGCGATGGCGCTGCGCATGGGCGCCATGGCCGCACGCAGCGAGTATCTCGTCTGCATCGACGGCGACGCCATGCTGGACCCGGACGCAGCCGCCTACCTGGTGGCGCCGCTGATCGACAATCCGCGTGTGGGCGCCGTCACCGGCAACCCGCGCATCCGCACCCGCTCCACCATGATCGGGCGCATCCAGGTCGGCGAGTTCTCTTCCATCATCGGCCTGATCAAGCGCACCCAGCGCGTCTATGGCCAGGTGTTCACGGTGTCCGGCGTGGTCGCCGCCTTCCGGCGCGCGGCGCTGGACCGCGTGGGCTACTGGAGCCTGGACATGATCACCGAGGACATCGACATCAGCTGGAAGCTGCAGCGCGACCACTGGTCGATCTTCTACGAGCCGCGCGGCCTGTGCTGGATCCTGATGCCCGAAACCCTGCGCGGACTGTGGAAGCAGCGGCTGCGCTGGGCCCAGGGCGGCGCCGAGGTCTTCCTGAAGAACCTGCGTTCCATCTGGGTCTGGCGCCACCGCCGGCTGTGGCCGCTGATGGCCGAGTTCTGCCTGTCCACCGCCTGGGCCTTCGCCTTCGGCGTGTCGGTGCTGCTGTGGGCCGTCAGCCAGGTGGTCACGCTGCCCAACAACATGCAGATCGCCAGCCTGATGCCGCCCGCCTTCACCGGCATGATGCTGGCCGTGGTCTGCCTGCTGCAATTCGTCGTCAGCATCCTGATCGACCGCCGCTACGAGCCCGGCCTGGCCCGCTCGCTGTACTGGGTCATCTGGTATCCGCTGGCCTTCTGGATGGTGAGCCTGTTCACCACCCTGGTCAGCTTCCCCAAAGTCATGCTCCGCAAGCAGGCCCGGCGCGCGCGCTGGACCAGCCCGGACCGGGGCATCAAATCACCGGACGCAACGTCATGATCATCACCACGCAACGTTCCCGCGCAGGCTATCTGTTCGACCTGGTCCTGACCGCCATCGGCTGGTTCGCCTTCGTGTATCTGTTCGGAGCCGGCATCCTGGCGATCCTGCGCGCCGCCGCCGGCGGCCCCGATGTCTCGCTATGGCCGGTGTTCCTGCCCACCGTGCACACGCTCTGGGGCTATGCGCTGCTGGCGCTGATCAACGCGGGCGTGCTGGTGGGCTGGGCCGTCTACAACCACCGCAAGTTCGCCGGCCGCGACCGCCGCAAGCCGATCAAGCCGGTGGGCGACCGCCGCGTGGCGGCCAGCTTCGCGATCAGCACGGCGCAGCTGATGCAGGTGCGTTCCGCGCACACCTGCATCGTCCACCACGGCGCGGCCGGCGACATCACCGGCATCGAAATCGGCCGCCCTCGCCTGAACGCGGTGCAGGCCGGCTGATGTTATCGCTGTCTGGCGCCGCAAGCCGGATGGCTTGACCGCGCCAGGCCCGGCGCCCGCCTTCAGCGGCGCGCCTTCTCCACATTCGGCAGCAGGATCGCGACCACGCCCAGCAGCGGCAGATAGGCGCAGACCTGGTACACGTAGCCGATGCTGGTGGCGTCGGCCAGCTTGCCCAGCGCCGCGGCGCCCACGCCGCCCATGCCGAAGGCAAAGCCGAAGAACAGTCCGGCGATCATCCCCACCTTGCCCGGCACCAGCTCCTGCGCATAGACCACGATGGCCGAGAACGCCGAGGCCAGCACCATGCCGATGATCACCACCAGCACGCCGGTCCAGAACAGGTTCATGTAGGGCAGCAGCAGCGTGAACGGCGCCACGCCCAGGATCGACACCCAGATCACGATCTTGCGGCCGATGCGGTCGCCGACCGGCCCGCCCACCACCGTGCCTACCGCCACCGCGGCCAGGAACAGGAACAGGTAGAGCTGCGCCTCGCGCACCGACAGCGCGAACTTGTCGATCAGGTAGAAGGTGAAATAGCTGTTCAGGCTGGCCAGGTAGAAATACTTGGAGAACACCAGCACGCCCAGCACCGCCAATGCGCCCAGCACCTGGTTGCGCGACAGCCCGTTGCCCGCGCCCTCGCGCCGCGCGCGCGGCTTGAGCAGCACGCGGTTGGCGCTGTACCAGCGGCCGATGCCGGTCAGCACCACGATGCCGAACAGCGCCGCCAGCGAAAACCAGGCCACGCTGCGCTGCCCGTGCGGAATGATGAACAACGCGGCCAGCAGCGGCCCCAGCGCCGAGCCCACATTGCCGCCCACCTGGAACAGCGACTGCGCCAATCCATGGCGTCCGCCGGACGCCATGCGCGCCACGCGCGAGGACTCCGGATGGAACACCGACGAGCCCGTGCCCACCAGCACCGCGGCCACCAGCAGCCAGCCGAACGACGGCGCCATCGACAGCAGCAACAGCCCCAGCAGGGTGAAGCCCATGCCCACCGGCAGCGAGTACGGCTTGGGGTTGCGGTCCGTATAAAAGCCGATGAAAGGCTGCAGCAGCGAGGCCGCAAGCTGATAGACCAGGGTGATCAGGCCGATCTGCGCGAACGACAGGCTGAACGAATCCTTCAGCATGGGATAGATGGCCAACAGGATCGACTGGATCATGTCGTTCATCAGGTGCGCCACGCTGATCGCGCCCAGCACCTTGAAGGCGGTGGACGGATCCGATGAGGCGGCGAGCGGTGGAGCCGTATTGGCGGCGGTGACGCCGGCGGCGGAATTCTGCGGTGGATTCATGGGTGGCGGACGCGGATAAAGTGGGAGCATGCCCGGCAGCGCGCCGGGACCTGTAGCCAGTGTAGGAATCCGGGACGGAACCGATCTGCCAATTTTCGTCGCACAAGTGACAAAATACGGTGACAAAAACCGCAAATCACGCCTGAGCCGCCCTGCTCATCCTTATGCCGGAAGTGACACGCATGCCCGCCCGACTCCTTTTGCCCGACCCCGCCCGCAGCGTCAATCCGCAGGACTACCAGCATCGGCCGCGCGCCGTCACGGCCATGGCCAAGGAATTCCCGCCGGGCACCCGCACGGGCACCCACTCGCACCCCCGAGCGCAACTGGTCTACGCGGTCGAAGGCGTCATGCGCGTCACCACGCCCAGCGGCTTCTGGGCCCTGCCGCCGCTGCGCGCGCTGTGGGTGCCTGCCGGCGTGCCGCATGGCGTGGACATGGTGGGCGCGGTATCCATGCGTTCGCTCTACCTCGAAGCCGAGACCGCCCGCGACTACTGGCCGCAGTGCCAGGTGGTCGAGGTCGGCGGCCTGCTGCGCGAGCTGATCCTGGCCCTGACCGCCGAGCCCATCGACTATCCGCTGGACGGCCGCGCCGGGCAGGTCGCCGCCCTGCTGCTCTCCGAACTGGCCGCCGCCCGCGTGGCGCCGCTGCAGATCCCCTGGCCGCGCGACCGCCGCCTGCAGACCATATGCGCGGCCATCCTGGACGATCCCGGACTGCAGCGCGGCATCGAAGACTGGGGCGACGAAGTCGGCGCCAGCGCGCGCACGCTGATCCGCCTGTTCCAGGCGGAACTGGGGCTGAACTACCGGCAGTGGGTGCAGCAGGTCCGGCTGGCCGAGGCGGTGTGCCGGCTGTCGCAGGGCGTGCCGGTCGCGCGCATCGCCGCCGACCTGGGCTACCGCAGCGCCAGCGCCTTCTCGGCCATGTTCCACCGCGCGCTGGGCGCGCCGCCGCAACGTTACCTGAACAATAGCTGACGCCTGCAACCGGATTTGGCGTCATCCGCGACGCAATTCATGTTTAGTTACTGAAACCTTATGACCCTCTGGGCGGTCCATCGTGTTCTGCCCTAGAATCGCCTGCAATGAGCACCCCCCAGCAATCCTCCGCCACCCCGGGCGGCAAACCGGGCCTCCCCTGGAAACGTATCCTCGTCAAGACCGGCGTGGCCGCCGGCGGCCTCGCCGTGTGCGGCGGCATCGCGCTCGGCCTGGCGCTGGCCCTGGCCTGGCCCAGCCTGCCCGACCTGCACGCCATGACGGACTACCGCCCGCGGGTGCCGCTGCGCATCTACACGGCGGACAAGGTGCTGATCGGCGAATACGGCGAAGAGCACCGCAACGTGCTGCGCTTTGACGAAATTCCGCCCGTAATGCGCCAGGCGGTGCTGGCGGCCGAGGACGACCGCTTCTACAGCCACGGCGGCGTCGACTGGATGGGCGTGGCGCGCGCGGTGCTGACCAACCTCGTCAAGGGCTCCAAGAGCCAGGGCGGCAGCACCATCACGATGCAGGTGGCGCGCAATTTCTACCTGTCGTCGGAAAAGACCTATTCGCGCAAGTTCTATGAACTGCTGCTGACGTTCAAGATCGAATCCGAGCTCTCCAAGGACCAGATCCTCGAGCTCTACATGAACCAGATCTACCTGGGCCACCGCGCCTATGGTTTCGCGGCCGCCTCGCGCACCTATCTGGGCAAGCCCCTGTCGGAAGTCACGCCGGCCGAGGCCGCCATGCTCGCCGGCATCCCCAAGGCGCCGTCGCGCTTCAACCCCATCACCAATTTCCCGCGCGCCGAGATCCGCCAGCACTACGTGCTGGGCCGCATGAAAACGCTGGGCTATCTCACGCCCGAACAGGCCGACGAAGCGCTCAAGCAGCGCCTGACCATCCGCGGCGCGGACGGCGCCAGCGCGCGCGGCTTCGCGATCCACGGCGACTACCCAGCCGAATTGGCGCGCCAGCTGATGTACGGCGTGTTCCAGGAACAGACCTACAGCAAGGGCATCGACGTCTACACCACCATCGATTCCAAGGACCAGGAAGCCGCCTACCGCGCCGTGCGCGACGGCGTGATGGACTACACGCGCCGCGCCGTCTATCCGGGTCCGGAAGACCAGATCGACCTGCCCGAGGGCGTCGAGCAGGACCCGGCCGCGCTGGATGAAATCCTGGACGGCGTGCAGGAAAAAACGCCTGACAGCGAAGACCTGCTGACCGCCGTGGTGCTGGCCGCCAGCCCCACCGAAGTGACGCTGGCGCGCAGCGCGCGCGACATCATCACCATCAATGACAAGAAGGCGCTGGCGGTGGTGGCGCGCGCCCTCAACCCCAAGGCCAGCGACAGCCAGCGGCTGCGCCGCGGCTCGGTCGTCTACATCCACAAGAACGGCGACGGCTGGGAAATCATCAACATGCCGACGCTGCAGGCGGCGCTGGTCTCGATGGTGCCCCAGGACGGCGCCATCCGCGCCATGATCGGCGGCTTCGACTACAACCGCGGCGGCTTCAACCGCGTGACGCAAGCCTGGCGCCAGCCCGGCTCCAACATCAAGCCCTTCGTCTACGCCGCGGCGCTGGAGCGCGGCCTGACCCCGGCCACCCAGATCTCCGACCAGCCCTTCATGCTGACCGCGGAGCAGACCGGCTCCAAGGCCTGGCAGCCCAAGAACGACGGCAACAAGTACGAACCCATGCTGACCCTGCGCCAGGGCCTCATGCGTTCCAAGAACATGGTGTCGATCCGCATCCTGCAGGCCATCTCGCCGCAGTATGCGCAGGACTACCTGACCCGCTTCGGCTTCGACAAGTCGCGCTGGCCGGCCGTGCTGCCGCTGGCGCTGGGCGCCGGCGGCGCCACGCCGCTGCAGGTGGTCAACGGCTACAGCGTATTCGCCAATGGCGGCTACCGCGTCACCCCCTATCTGGTGGACCGCGTCACCGACCGTTCGGGCAACGTGCTGATGCAGGCGCAGCCGGTCGTCGCCGGCGACGCCCTGGCGCGCGCCATCGATCCCCGCACCGCCTGGGTCATGGACGACATCCTGCGCGGCGTCACGGTCAGCGGCACCGCCGCCCGCGCGCACCAGGTGCTCAAGCGCAACGACATCGGCGGCAAGACCGGCACCACCAACGAGGCCGTGGACGTGTGGTTCTCGGGCTTCACGCCCAGCCTGGCCACCACCGTCTGGATGGGCTTTGACCAGCCCAAGTCGCTGGGCACCAACGAATTCGGCAGCGGCCTGGCGCTTAGCACCTGGCTGGACTACATGCAGCCGGCGTTGAAGGGCGTGCCGGAAGCCAAGCCCGCGCCGCGGCCGGACGGCCTGATCGTGGACAACGGCGAATACTATTTCTCGGAATTCCCGCCGGGCCAGGCCGTGGCCTCGCTGGACCTGTCCTCGGGCGACGCGCTGACCGATTTCCTGAACAACAACCGTTCGACGGACGGCGTGGACACCTCGGTCAAGCCCCTGCCGCCCGGCGGCGGCGCAATGCCGCAAAGCAGTCCCGCCCAACCGCCGGTGGCCGTGCCCGTTCCCGTGGCCCCTGCCGGCGGCGCGCCGGCAGGCAACGCGCCGCCCGCCATCCCGCCCATCCCCGTGCCGCGCGTGGACGCGGACGCCCCCGCCCGCGCCAGCGCCGTCAGTGGCGCCGCGCCGGTGGCCGCCCGGCCGCTCTGACCGCGGCCGGCGCCAGCCGCCGGGAATCCAGGCCTGCTATTCCTGCTCCGCGAGTTCGGTCACGACCTCGCGCGGCCAGGCCCGCAGGGATTCCAGGTCCAGGAAAGTGAAGTAGCCGGATTTCCAGCCTTCGGTATCGATGTGGTAGACGTTGCCCAGCAGCAGCGGCGCCGGGACCGGCGTGTGTCCGGCCACCACCGCCCGCACCCCGCGGATGCCGGTGCGGTCCATTTGCCGCAGGCGGTCGCGCGACCACTGGCAGGCGGCGCTGGTGCGCCGGTAGCGATCCTGCAAGGCGGATTCCAGCCGCGGCCAGAACAGCACCGGACAATCCGCGTGCAGCAGCCCCACCGCGCCGTCCAGGGTTTCAACCTCGATGGCGATGGGCAATTGCGCAAAAGCCTCGGCAAAGACCTTTTGGCGATCAGCAGGCAGATCCAGGAACCAGCCGCCGCCGTAGCCGCGCCAGTTGTCCACGTCCACCTGCCCCGTACGCACGTGGCGGATCGCGTAATCCTCGTGATTGCCCTGGACCGCGTGGAACCATGGCCGCGCCAGCCACTCCAGGGCGGCCTCGCTTTCCGGCCCCCGGTCCACCAGGTCGCCGACCGAAAACAGGCGGTCCCGGGACGGATCGAAGCCGAACTCGTCCAGGCTTTCCTGCAGGCGGGAAAAATGCCCATGCAAATCGCCCACCGCGAAATCGCGGCCTAGCTCGTTGCGCGGGACTTTGAGAAAACGCTGCTCCATGATGATCCGGGGCTACCACTGGTTGATGCTCGATCCCTCTTTTTAACCCGCTTTCGCGCCGCCCCATCCATCCCCTTTTGCCCCGTCATGGTCAAAATTTGGTTACGAGAATCGAAACCATTCGCGATAATATTCAGCTTTCTCAAATCCGCGCCTGCAAGGGCCCCGCCCTCCCCCATGACTGCCGCGTCCACCATCAAAACCTGGTATCTGGTCCATAAATGGACCAGCCTGGTCTGCACGATATTCCTGCTCGTCATCTGTCTTACCGGCTTGCCGCTGGTGTTCCACCACGAGATCGAACATTGGCTCGACGACGGCAAGCCGCTGTCCGACGTGCCGGCCTCGACCCCTCGCGCCGACCTGGACAAGCTGGTCGGCAGCGCCCGCGCCATGTATCCGGGCGAGGTCGTCGACTATCTGTTCTTCGATCCCGACGAGCCGCAGGTCTACGTGGGCATGGCGAAAACGCCCGGCGACGGCCAGGTATCCGGCCACGCGGTGCGCATGGACGCCCGCACCGGCGACGTGCTGCTGGACGGCCCGCTCTACACCCAGGACAAATTTTCCTTCATGGGCATCATGCTGGCGTTGCACGTGGACCTGTTCGCGGGGCTGCCCGGCGAGCTGTTCCTGGGCTTCATGGGGCTGCTGTTCTGCGTGGCGATCGTTTCCGGCGTGGTGCTCTATGGCCCCTTCATGAAGAAGCTGGAATTCGGCACGGTACGCGTCGCCCGCTCCACCCGCCTGAAATGGCTGGACCTGCACAACCTGCTGGGCATCGTGACGCTGGTCTGGGCCTTCGTGGTGGGCGTGACCGGCGTGATCAACGAACTCTCCACGCCGCTGTTCCGCCTGTGGCAGTCCACCGAACTGGTGCGCATCCTGGAACCCTACAAGGGCCAGAGCGTCCCCACCGAGCTGGCCTCGGCCCAAGGCGCGGCCGATACGGCCAGAAAGGCGCTGCCCGGCAACGAGGTATCGTTCATCGCCTTCCCCGGCAACGCCTTCGGCAGTCCCCACCACTACATCACCTGGATGCGCGGCGACACGCCGCTTACCTCCAAGCTGAATACGCCCGTGCTGGTGGACGGCAAGACCGGCGAACTGACCACCGTGGCCAAGATGCCCTGGTACCTGACCGCGCTGGAACTGTCGCGGCCCCTGCACTTCGGCGATTACGGCGGCATGCCGCTGAAGATCATCTGGGCGCTGCTGGACGTCATCACCATCATCGTGCTGGTCAGCGGCCTCTATCTCTGGCTGGCCCGCCGCCGCGCCACCGAGGCGCGCATCGCCGAACTCGTGCGCAAGCACCAGGCCGCCACCATCCCGAAAAGGACTCCCGCATGAGCAAGACGGCCCGTGGTTTCATGTTTGTCTGGGGCGCGCCGATCCTGCTGGGCGTGCTCAGCGTGTTCGGCCTGCTGGCCGCCCTGCTGGGCACGGGAGGCTGGCACTGGGCGTCCTGGATCGCCCTGGCCATCCTGCTGGCGGTCATCGTGCGCTACTGGGTGTTCCCGCTGCAGCGCTAGACGCGACCGCCAGGCCCGTGCCGGCGTCCGGCATTATTTGCCGAAGGTCTCGGGGTCCGGCCCCAGGCGCGCGCCTTGCTTGATGCCGTCGATGGCGGCCATGTCGGCCGCCGACAGTTCGAAGTCGAAGACGTCGATGTTCTCGCGGATGCGGGCGGGCGTCACCGACTTCGGGATCACGATCAGATCGTGCTGCAGATGCCAGCGCAGCGTCACCTGGGCCGGCGACTTGCCGTGCTTCCTGGCCAATTCCAGGATGACCTTGTCCTTGGCCACGCCGCCCTGGGCCAAGGGGCTCCATGACTCCGTCGCGATGCCGTGCTTGGCGTGGAAAGCCCGCAGCGCCTGCTGGGTGAAGCCGGGGTGCAGTTCCACCTGGTTCACGGCCGGCGTCACGCCAGACGCGTCGAGCAGCCGCTCCAGGTTGGCCTGGGTGAAGTTGGACACGCCGATCGAGCGCGCGCGGCCGTCTTCCTTCATTTCGATCATGGCCTTCCAGGCATCCAGGAACTTCGTGCTGCCGGCGACGGGCCAATGGATCAGGTACAGGTCCACATAGGCCAGGCCCAGCTTTTCGAGGCTCTCGTCCATGGCCTTATGGGCCTCGTCGTAGCCGTGCCTGTCGTTCCAGAGCTTGGTCGTGACGTACAGATCCTTGCGCGCCACGCCGGCCGCGCGCAAGCCCGCGCCCACGCCAGCCTCGTTGCCATAGATGGCCGCGGTGTCCACCGAGCGGTAGCCTGCCGCCAGCGCCTCTTTCACGCTTGCGGCGGCCTGATCGTTCGGCACCTGCCAGACGCCCAGGCCCAACTGGGGAATCTTGCCGCCGTCGTTCAATTGCATTGCCGGTACTTTCGCCATAAGACCCTCCGTAGCTTGCGACGCGACGTCCGCGCGGCGAATATGCGCCGGGTCGCGCAACCAAGGGGCAGCCAGGCTTCATCCTTGGTTGAGACAGTAAAGAACGGGCCCGCCAGGCTGCGCCCGAGTCACCATGCCGGATTGAAAACCCCCGGGAGAGGTCTACACATCCCAGGGGTCGTGAGGCCGATATTACCCCCAGAGCCGCAAAATCCCTGAATGCCCTCTGCCAAAGCAGGCGTTTTCGCCCCTGGGCGCGGTGCTGCGGCAGAATTGGCGCCTGTGGCCGATAATGCGCTTCCGACGGCCCGACGGCCCATGCATCCCCCCTGACCATGAACGCTCCTGACACGCGGCCCGAACGCCGCGGCGGCTTTTCCACCCTGCGCACCCTCTTTCCCTATCTCTGGCCGCCCGGCGAGACGGGCCTGAAAACGCGGGTGATCGCGGCCCTGCTGTGCCTGTTCGCGGCCAAGGTCGCCACGGTCTATGTCCCGCTGCTGTACAAGCACGCCATCGACGAGCTGGGCCAGGGCGCCCCGGGTTCCGTCACCGTGCCGCTGGGCCTGATCCTGGCCTATGGCACGGCCCGGGTGCTTTCGCTGCTGTTCTCGGAACTGCGCGACGCCATCTTCGCGCGCGTCGGGCAGCACGCCATCCGCGCGGTCGGCCTGCAGGTCTTTCGCCACTTGCATGCGCTGGCGCTGCGCTTTCACCTGACGCGCCAGACCGGCGGCCTGAACCGCGCCATCGAGCGCGGCACCAAGGGCATCCAGACCCTGCTGTCGTTCCTGCTCTTCAGCATCCTGCCGACCTTCTTCGAGATCGGGCTGGTCTGCGTGGTGCTGTGGAAGATGTTCGACATCTGGCTGGCGCTGGCCACCGGCGCCACCGTCACGCTGTACATGGCGTACACGCTGCTGGTCACGGAATGGCGCGCCAAGTTCCGGCGCCAGATGAACGAAACCGACTCCGAGGCCAACACCAAGGCCATCGAGAGCCTGCTGAACTACGAGACGGTCAAATACTTCGGCAACGAGGAACACGAGGCGCGCCGCTACGACGCGTCGCTCAAGCGCTATGAACGCGCCGCCGTGCGCAGCCAGGTCAGCCTGTCCATCCTCAACATCGGCCAGGCCGCCATCATCTCGGTGGGCCTCACCCTGGTCATGTGGATGGCTGCCACCGGCATCGCCGAGGGCCGCTACACGCTGGGCGATTTCGTGCTGGTCAACACCTACCTGCTGCAGCTGTACCAGCCGCTGAGCTTCTTCGGCTTCGTCTACCGCGAGATCAAGCAAGCCATCATCGACATGGAGCGCATGTTCGAACTGCTGGGACAGGACCGCGAAGTGGCCGACCGGCCCGATGCGCAGCCCCTGCGCGTGGCAGGCGGCGCAGTGGAGTTCCGCGACGTGCATTTCGGCTACGACGCGCGCCGCCCCATCCTGAAGGGCGTCAGCTTCACCATCCCCGCGGGCAGGACCGTGGCCGTCGTCGGCACCTCCGGCGCCGGCAAATCGACCATCGCGCGCCTGCTGTTCCGCTTCTACGACGCCGACGGCGGCGCGATCCTCATCGACGGCCAGGACGTGCGCAGCGTGACCCAGGCCAGCCTGCGCGCCGCGATCGGCGTCGTGCCGCAGGACACCGTGCTGTTCAACGACACCATCCTCTACAACATCGGTTACGGCCGCCCCGGCGCCAGCGAGGACGAGATCCAGGCGGCGGCGCGCCTGGCCCATATCCACGACCTGATCATGGCCATGCCGGACGGCTACCAGACCATGGTGGGCGAACGCGGGCTGAAGCTGTCCGGCGGCGAAAAGCAGCGCGTGGCGATCGCCCGGACCATCCTGAAGAACCCGCCCATCTTCCTGTTCGACGAAGCCACCAGCGCGCTGGACACCCACACCGAACGCGAAATCCAGGCCAATCTGCGCGAAGTCAGCCAGGGCCGCAGCACGCTGATCATCGCCCACCGCCTGTCCACCGTGGCGGATGCGGACGAGATCATCGTGCTGGCCGAGGGCCGCATCGTCGAACGCGGCCGCCATGCGCAGCTGCTGGCGCAGGACGGCATCTACGCCGGCATGTGGGCCCGCCAGCAGCAAAGCGCCCTGACCGGCGCGCCGGATTGACAAGCCCTCCCCCCCTGTCCGAACATCGCACCCTTTGATTTCCAGGCCCACCATGCAGGATTCAGCCCCCTTCCCCGCCGTCCGCGTCTGCGCTTCCTCCGATCTCGCCAACGGCGGCCTGGGCGTGAAGCTCCCCGTGTCGGATGCCGCCGGCCGCACCACGGCCTTCTTCGTGCGCTATCAGGACCGCGTGCACGGCTATCTGAACCGCTGCGCGCACGTCGGCGTGGAACTGGATTGGGAAGGCAGCTTCTTCACCCGCGCCGGCGACCTGATCATGTGCGCGCGCCACGGCGCCACCTACCAGCCGGACACGGGGCTATGCGTGGGCGGCCCCTGTAAGAACGGCCGACTGACCGCGTTGGCCGTCGAGGAACGCGACGGCGCAGTCTACTGGCAGCCGGCCGGCAAGATCCGTCCTTGGGAAGACGCGGCCGCCTAGAACGGTACGCTCCAGCAGGACCCTTGCGCGGATTTCACGCCCGCGCCGCCGCCGCTTCCGCCGGCGCCTGCCGTTCCGCGTAGCGCCGCGCCAGCACCGCGCAGACCATCAGCTGCATCTGGTGGAAGATCATCAGCGGCAGCACCACCACGCCCATCTGCGAGGTGCCGAACAGCACCGTGGCCAGCGGAATGCCCGAGGCCAGCGACTTCTTCGAGCCGCAGAACACCAGCGTGATCTCGTTTTCCTTGGACAGCCCCAGCTTGCGGCTGCCCCAGGTCGTGATCAGCAGCACCGTTCCCAGCAACAAGGCGTTCACCAGCACCATGGAGGCCAGGTCGATGGGCGGGAACGCGTGCCAGATGCCCTGCGCCACCGCCTCGCTGAACGCGGTGTAGACAGCCAGCAGGATCGAACTGCGGTCCACTTTCGACAGCGTGCGGTTGTTGCGCTGGGCCCAGGCGCCGATCCAGGGCCGCAGCAGGCTGCCCACCGCGAACGGCAGCAGCAGCTGCAGCAGGATGCGGCCGGCGTCGGCCAGCCCGTGGCCCCCGCCCTGGCGGTGCAGCAGCACCGCCACCAGCAGCGGCGTCAGCACCGTGCCCAGCAGGTTCGACGCGGTGGCCGCGCAGATCGCGCCCGGCACATTGCCGCGCGCCATGGAGGTGAAGGCGATCGACGACTGCACGGTGGACGACAGGGTGCAGACGAACAGCACGCCCAGCCACAGCGACGGCGTCAACAGGTTGGGAAACAGCGCCCGCAAACCCAGCCCCAGCGCGGGAAACAGCAGGAAGGTGCAAGCCAGGATCAGCGCGTGCAGGCGCACGTCCTTCACGCCGGCCACGATGGCATCGGTGGACAGCCGGGCGCCGTGCAGGAAGAACAGCAGCGAAATGGCGATGTTGCTGGCCACGGTCATGAACGCCGCGCCCTTGCCCACGGCCGGGAAAAAGCTGGCGAAGACCACCGTGGCGATCAGGATGAGCGTGAATTGGTCGGGCAGGAAGCGGCGCATGGCAGAGGTTTCCGTAGGGATTGCGGAAACTATAGGCACGGCGCTTGCCATCGTGAAGCCCACTAGGTACTTTAACTGTCATCGGACTTTCCTATGACCAGGCCGCCATGCTCAATCCCCTGTGGCTCAAGACCTTCGCCGCTGCCGCCGCCGCGCCCAGCTTCACCGAAACCGCCCGG
This sequence comes from Achromobacter sp. PD1, assembly GCF_048541815.1. Classification (NCBI taxonomy): domain Bacteria; kingdom Pseudomonadati; phylum Pseudomonadota; class Betaproteobacteria; order Burkholderiales; family Alcaligenaceae; genus Achromobacter; species Achromobacter sp. PD1. The sequence goes on along the minus strand of NZ_CP183349.1, from coordinate 1,588,468 downwards.
CGGCTGGGGCTGACCCAGCCCACGGTCAGCGAGCACATCCGTCAGCTGGAACAGGCCCTGAACCGGCGCCTGTTCCAGCGCGACACGCACTCGCTCGCGCTCACCAGCGACGGCCGCAGCCTGCTGGTGCATGCGCAGATCATCCTTGACGCGCACGAGCGTGCCGAGCGCCTGTTCGACGCGCCCCGCCTGCGCGGGCGCGTGCGCCTGGGCACCTCGGACGACCTGGCGATGGGCCCGCTGCCCGACGTGCTGGCCGCCTTCCGGCTGGCCCACCCCGAGGTGGAACTGGACCTGACCATCGGCGTCACCAGCGAGCTCTACAAGCTGCTGGACGACAATGGCCTGGACGTCATGATAGGCAAGCGCCGCAAGGGCGACCGGCGCGGCCAGACCCTGCACAAGGAAGCCCTGCTGTGGCAGGCCAAGGAAGGCCTGCGCTTGGCGCCCGGCGAGCCGCTGCCGCTGATCCTGCTGCGCGAACCCAGCGTGACCCGCAGCCTGACGCTGGACGCCCTGGCCCGCGCCGGCCGCAGCTGGCAGATCGTGTGCACCAGCACCAGCTACGCGGGCTGCCAGGCGGCCGCCCGCGCCGGCCTGGGCATCACGGTGCAGCCTTCGCACCTGTCCACCCTGGGCCTTGCCGCTCCGGCGGGCGCCGCGCAGCTGCCTGCGCTGCCACAGGTGGAATTCATCGTGATCTCGGCGCCCGCGCCCAACAAGCCCACACGTGCGCTGACCGAGATCCTGATGCGCAGCACGCTGACCTGAGGCTTTCTTTCTGACTGCCTCGCTTGGAGTTGGCATGTGTTCGGGCAAGCGCCGCGGCCAATGTTCGCGGCGTCTATCCGGAACGACCCCATGGCGATGCTTGCCATGCGGCATCATCGGCCTGCGCTCTGGGGCTCGACAAATACAAAGGCGGGATAACAATATGAGCGGCGCGTTGCCGCCCCATGGCCGGACTATTCGGGCAAGTGGTCCGGAACGCCGTCCTCATCGACCAGCTTGACGCGGTCCAGCGCGTTGCGCGCGGCCGACATGGCCTCGACCGTGCTGCGGAAGCGTCGGCTGATAAAGATCTCGAAAGCCTGGGTGTCGGGCTCGGCTTCCTGCTGCGCGGCTTCATCCGGCGGCGCTGAGGCATCAGCCTGGGTCGCGGCTTGCGCGTCCAGTTCGGCCTGGCTCTTTTTCTTCGGCAGCCGCCGCGTTTCGATGAAAGCGCGCGGCGGCACGCGCCCCTCGGGTTGGGTCGCGTACGCGAGCACCGAAAATCCGTTGATGATCTTCTCAGCCATTGCGGTTCCGTGTGGCCGCGCCCAAAAAAAGCGCGGTTCCTTGTTACCGACTACGGCCAGCCGCGGGGAAACTTAAGCCGGCGCCGCCTGGCGCGCGCGCACGTAGGCCGCCACCTGGGCCAGCACGTCGGACAGGTCGGTCTGCAGCGGCGCAAAGCCCGAGTTGCGCTCGCGCGTGGCTTCGTCCATGTACAGCGGACGGCGGATTTCCACCTGCAGGCTGTGGCGGTTCAAGGCCGGCTGGCCGATCTGCGCGATCAGCTGCACGCCCTTGTAGGGGTCGTTGCGCGCCACGGTGTAACCCTTGTCGCGCAAGGCGGTCTCGATCAGGGCGATGAACTCGGGTTCGCAGGTCGTGCCGTCGCGATCGCCCAGCACGAAGTCCGCCAGCGGATGCTCGCTCTGGCGGCCCAGGCGCTCGTAGGCGTCGTTGGGCATGGAATGCAGGTTCAGATGCCAGACCGCGCCAAAACGCTGCCGCACCTGCTGAATCGCCTGGGACAGCGCAGCATGGTAGGGCTCGTAGTACGCCTGGATGCGGTGGCGCACTTCGGCCAGCGTCAGCTTGCGATCGTAGATCGGCGTGGACTTGTCCATCCTGCGCCAGATCAAACCCTTGCCCAGGCGCGTCTTCTCGCCCGGGTCCAGCGGTTCGGGCCAGGGCTGCGCCAGCAGCTCCGGGTCCAGGTCCTGCAGCGTGCGGTTCGGATCGATATAGACGCGCGGAAAGTTCGCGGCAATCAGCGTCGCGCCCAGGGCCGGCGCCGCCGACCACAACGCGTCCACGTGCGTGTCCTCGCCCTGGCGCAATTGCGCCAGGGTGGCCGCGGCGCCGAAATCGTCGGGATAGCGCTCGCCGCTATGCGGCGAATCGCAAACCAGCGGCAAGGCCGGGCCGGTGGGCTCGTGTACGGAAACAGCGTCGAAGTCGGCGTGGGTCATCGTCAATCAGCCTGAATGTTGGCAGTCTTGGCGACCTTGGCGTAGCGCGCCAGGGCCTGCTGGATCTGCGCCTCGAATTCCTGGGGCGTGGTGCGCACCAGCGTACCACCCACTTCCTCGGCCTTCTTGCGGAATTCCGGATCGTCCTGGGCGGCGCGCACCGCCTTGTTCAGGCGCTCGATCACGGCCGGCGGGGTGCCGGCGGGCGCCACCAGGCCGAACCAGCCGCCCGTGCCCATGTCGGGGTAGCCCAGCTCGATGTAGGTCGGCACGTCGGGCAGCAGCGGCGAGCGTTCGGCGCCCAGCACGGCCAGCGCGCGCAGCTTGCCGCCCTGCACCTGCGGCAGGGTCGAGGACAGGTTGTCGGTGATCGCGTCCACCTGGCCGCCCATCACGTCGTTCAGCGCCGGACCGGCTCCGCGGTACGGCACGTGCAGCAGCTTGATGCCGGACAGCATCATGAAATTCTCGATGTTCACGTGACCCAGCGAACCCACGCCCGGCGAAGCGAAGCTATAGCGTTCCGGCTGCTTCTTGGCCAGGGCCACGAACTCGGCCATGTTCTTGGCCGGGAGACCCGGGTTGATCGCGAAGATGCTGGGCACGGCGACCACGTTGGCCACCGGCACGAAATCCTTCACCGGGTCGTAGTTCATCTTGCGGAACACGGCCGGATTCGAGCCATGCGTGCTCATCGTGGCCATGCCGATGGTGTAGCCGTCGGGCGTGGCGCGGGCCACCTGCTCCATGCCCATGGAACCGCCGGCGCCAGCCTTGTTCTCGACCACGATGGTCTGCTTCAGGTCACGGCCGGCGTACTCGGCCACCAGGCGCGCCACGATGTCGGTCGAACCGCCGGCGGCGAACGGCACCACCAGCTTGATGGGACGGGCGGGATAGTCGGCGGCTTGGGCGATGCCGGCGAAGGACAGGGTAGCGAACATGCCGGCGAGCGCGAAGCGCGCGGATCGGCCCAGAAGGCGGCGGGACATGGGGATGACTCCGAAAGTTGAAGGTCAGTCGACAAGGCCGCCAGTGTCCGAACTTTACGATCCCCTTTCAAACGACTATATTGCACGGCTTCATTACCAATGGTCATGCTAGATGCGACTGCACTCGCCCTCCATGTCCGAACTGCACGCCTTCGTGACGGCGGCACGCCTGGGCAGCTTCACCCGCGCCGCGGAGGTCTTGTGCGTCACCCAGGGCGCCGTCAGCCGCGCCATTTCCCGCCTGGAAGCGCATTTCGGCCAGCCGCTGATGCATCGCAACGCCCATGGCCTGACCCTGACTGAAACCGGACGCCGCCTGTACGACGGCACGCAAGGCCCGCTGCAGCAGATCGAATCGCTCAGCGCCGGGTTGCGCGCCAACGACCGCCGCCTGCGCCTGACGCTGTCGACGGTGCCGACGCTGGCCAGCGCCTGGCTGGTGCCCCGCCTGTCCGACTTTCACGCGCGCCATCCGGATATCCAGCTCGGCTTCGCGGCCTACCGCCGCAACGAGGACTTTTCCGGCGCGACGCCCGATGCCAGCATCCTGTCCGGCCTGCCCGAGCAATGGCCGGGTTGGCAGGTGGATTACGTGATCGGGCGCGAACTGGTCGTCATCTGCCACCCCGCCCGGCTGGCGGCGCGGCGCGCGCAGGGACTCTGGGAGACCCCGGCCGGCCTGCTTGGGGAGCCGCTGCTGTATCACTCGAATGGCATGGACAACTGGATGCAGTGGCTGGCCGCTGCTGGCGTGCCGCGCGCCTCGGTCCAGCTGTCCAATGGTTTCGACCAGGTTTCCATCCTGGTCCGCGCCGTCATGGCCGACATGGGCATTGCCGTGCTGCAGCGCTGCCTGGTCCGCGACGACCTGCAGGCGGGACGCGTGGCGGCCCCGTTTCCCGACCTGCCCATACGCATCGCCCGCGGCTATCACTTATGCGCGCCGGCCCAGCGCCGCGACCACTATGCGCTGGCCTGCTTCCGGCTATGGCTGCTGGAGACTGCCGGGCAGGATCCCGACGTGGTGGCCGCCGGCCCGGGTTGAGCGGCAGCAAGCAACATGTGGTTTCGTGTGACGGAGAACAACTGCGACGAAATGAAAATGGGCTCCTGAGGAGCCCGTCTGGATGGCGCAGCGAATAGCTCAGGGTGCGAGCTTGAACCCCAGGTCCACGCCCCACTTGTCGGTTTCACGCAGCCATTTCGCCCCGCAATTCAGGCAGCGGAAGTGGTCTTCACGGCTTTCTTCCCGGCCCTTCTGCGTCGGGTTGGTGAATCCCTGATGCCCCAGATGGGCATGCGGCGCAACGCCAGCAAGCCCAGGGTTAATGCGTTGGCAAGCCAGGCACATAACGCTCATTGATGCTTCCCTACAAACATAGTAACCAAATTGTAAGGGATTCCACCAATACTTTTCTATCAATATATGACGATAAATCCAAAAATAATTGTTAACGCCACAATTAAACAACGGTCGGCATGGCGGACAGGCAGGTAGCCAGGTGGTATGGGGAGGTCGAAGGCATGTCCGCGCGCACCACCGCCCCGTCCGCGTCCAGGCATTCGTACCAGCCGCCAGCGTGCAGGAAACGCGCGCGGAACATGGCCAGGCCGGCCTCCAGCGCGGGCAGATCCCCCAGCACGCCGAGCACCCGCAAATACTCGGTCTGCGCCCAGATCCGGCGCGTATCGTCGATCACGGCGCCGGACTCGTCCAGCGATGCCGCCACCCCGCCCGCGTCCACGCCATGGCGGCGCGACCAGCGCACCGCGCGCGGCAGCGACTCCGTCAGCTCCAGGCCGTCGAAAACCTCGGCCGAGCCTTGCACCAGCGACAGCCACTCGAACTGATGCCCGGGCTCCAGCCGGTTGCCGGCCGTACCCTGCCGCTGTTCCGAGATGCACTGGGAGGCCGCATGCACGAAAAAATGGCTGATGCCTTGCGCCAGGCCGCGCAGACGCTGCGCATACAGCGCCGGCTCCGCGACCTGGGCCGCGGCCAGATATGCCTCGGTCAGATGCATCATGGGATTCTGCGCGGGCGCGCGCAGCGGCTGGCTCAGGTCGGCGCTGAGCGCCGCGTGATACAGCCCGTCGGCAGTCTTGAAGCGCGCCTCGATGGTCGACGACGTCGACAACATGAGCTTGCGCGCATCGGCATTGCGGCTGCGGCGGAAATAGGCGGCGCAGGCCAGCACGATGAACGCGTGGGTGTACAGGTCCTGCGTGTCGTCCAGCGCATGTGCAGCGGCGTCCACGCTGTAGCGCCATCCGCCATGGGACTCGTCGCGGAATACGCGGCGCAGCGATTCGAACAGCACATCGGCATGCGCGCGCGCGGCGGCGCCAGACGCTTCTGAAAAAACGTAGAGCTGGCGCGCGCAAGCCATGGCGCGGTAGCGCTCGGCCGGCAGCGGGCGGCCGGTAGCTGCGTCCAGCGATTCAAAAGGCAGACCCAGCGCGCCATTGAAACCCTGCCCCATCCAAAGAGGCAGGACAACGGAATCAAAATGGTCGCGGAATGCGCGGATGTGTTCCGCAAGTGAAGAGTTGGTCTGTGCGGCAGTCATCTTGGAACGGCGCATACCCACTGAGGGCCCCAGATTTTGGAGCAGCAACGATAACCGAAATTTTCGTCGCAAACCTTTGAGTATTCTCCGAAGCGTCATGCTCACACAGACCGGTCCAGCCAATCAGCTCCGTCCAGGGCGGGGCGCCCTATCGGAAGATGTTTTCCTCTACCCAGTTCTGCGCGAATACTTCCGCGCGATCGCGTGCTTCGTCCAACGAAGCGCAGTTGCCCAAGTGGGAAAACGCGGCATCCACTTCGGTGCCGCCCTCGGCCGTAACCGTCAGCAGTACGCCATATCCGCCGGTATCCATGGCCGCTGTGGAAACGTCGATCAGAACTTCCTGGTCACGATGCTGCATGTGCTACCTCCCAGTCGGTTACCTAAACGCGTGAACCACGCGTGACGTTGCGGGGGCAGAATCCCCGCGCAAATGAATAGACCTGCAAACGTCACGCAAGTTCATCTTACTGGCGACTCGTGGCCTGCGATACGTCGAAAAGCAGCCAAATCGCGCATTCCGTCTCAGGAAATTCCCGTAGCACGGCCCTAGTAGTCGCGAACTCGCGAAATACTGCGAAAACATTCGCAAATTGTGTGGAAATTCCCGCGCCAAACGGTCAAGACGCAGCGAAACGCGGAGAGCGGCCCCGGGCCGCTGCTGTCGACATAATCGGATTTCGCGGGTCAGCGCACGTGGATGGCGCCAGGCTCTTCCATGCGCAGGGCGAGCTTGCCCTTCTCGGTGATAAGCCAGCGGCCGTCGGCGTCGGCTGCAATGCAACGCAGCGTCTCCAGCGCCTGCGCGACGTGCGCGGGCACTTCGGTCTGGACGGCGCCGGGCGCGCAATTGTCGGCCACGATGCGCAGCCAATGTCCCAACTCGCCTTTCTCGAAACGGTGCAATGCCATGCGGTGATTCTCTCTTGAATACCCAACGATAGCATGTCGCCGGTCCCGCCCCGATGACCGGTAAGGGACGCTAGGCAAGCAGCTTGGGCAAGGATGACGCCAGCAGCGCCACGCCCGACACGGTGAGCAGGCCCAGCACGATGCGGCGAAACGACACGTCGCTGATGCCCACGTACACGCGCGTGCCCCATAAGGTTGGCACCAGCATCGCCGGCACGATCACCGCGAACAGCGGCAGCATGTCGCGCGTCACCACACCGGTGTAGACATAGCTCGCCATCGTCACAACCAGCATCGACAGGTTGAAGTTCTGGATCACCGCGCGCTGTACGTCGCGGTCAAAGCGGCGCAAGGTGCACCACAAGGTAGGAATGACGCCGGTGAATCCGCCTATGCCGCCCATGACGCCGCCCATCGCGCCCACCACGCCATCGGCCAATCGCCCCCCTGCCTTGATGGGGGGCAAACGCGTCGCGAACAGCATCACCGGACACCAAACCACCAGCAGCCCGCCCACCAGCGCTTTGAACATCAGCGGATCCAGGTATGGCAACAGCTTGACGCCCAACGGAATCCCCAGCAATCCGCCTGCCACGAAGGGCAGCAGATGCACCGCCGCGAATCCGCGGCGCATGGTAAAGGCGGCCAGCAACTGGCCAGTCAGCGAGCCGAACACCACCATGGCGGCAGCGAGTTTCGGATCTATCGTCCAGGCCCAGAACGACATGGCCACCATGCCGAAGCCGAAGCCCGAGAGGCCCTGCACGAACCCGGCGGCCATGGCGCCCGCCGCGACCAGCACATATAAGGAATCCATACCCGCCGCATGCCTGCTAGAGAAGCCGGAACGGTTCCGGCGCTCGACATTCTAGACCGCATCGCTGGCTGGTTTCGCGGCGGCGGCGTGCAGGCGGACTACGAAGCGCGCAGCGCCAAAGGCCGCTTCAAGCGCGTCGCCGCCGCCGACGCCGCCACGCTGGCGCCGATCAGGGCCAGGCCCAGCGCCAAGTCGGCCGAGATGCGCTCCTGGAATACCAGCGACGAAACGATCAGCCCGATCACCGGCACGCACAGCATGGCGATCGAGGTCGCCACCGGCGGCATCTTCTGCGTCATCCCCAGCACCACAATAAAGGTCAGCGCGGTAGCCAGCGGGCCGGTGTACAGGATCACCGGCCATGCCTCGGGCTGCGCCAGGAAGACGGGCGCGCCATCGCGCATCCACGCCAGCGCGGCCAGCGGCAGCGCCGCGATGGCGGTCTGCCAGGGAATCATGTCCGCGCCCAGGCGGATATGCCGGTAGCCGCGCAGCTGGATGATGTTGCAGGCCCATGCAAAGGACGCGCCCAGCAGCATCGCCAGGCCGACCACCGTGTGCGCCTGCCAGGGGCTGAACGCGGGCGCGACGATGACGGCGATGCCGGCATAGCTCAGCGCCGTCGCCAGCCATTGCGCCATCGACAGGCGTTCCTTCAGGATCAGCGAGGACAGCGGAATGACCCAGATGGAAGTGGCGTAGGCGATCACGGACGCGCGCCCCGGCGCCACGTATTGCATCGCCCACAGCGCCAGCGCCGTGAACGCGCCCATCTGCAGCAGCGCCACGCCGGCCACCAGCGGCATTTCCTGCCGCGTGGGCAGGCGCAGGCGGCCCAGCATGCCCAGCACCAGCGCGCTGATCAGCGCGGCCGAGCCGAAGCGGCTGGCGGCCAGCCAGAGCGGGCTCATGTGCGTCAGCCCCAGCTTCATGACGGGCCAATTGCCGCCCCAGATGGCTACCGCGCCGACCAGCGGCAAAAACCTGCCCAACGTGCTCTGCTGACTCATTACTGCCCAATCTACTGCTTGAATATTCCGCGCTTTGGCACAATTGCCAAACGATGGAATAGTCTATAGGGTTAACCCCAGCATATTTCACTGCATTCAAGGGCGATACCCGTCATACTCAGCACAGATGAATTGCTGAATGACCATACCTGGGTGACTTATGCCGGAAATCAACCTGGATGCCACCGACATCCGAATTCTCAACGAACTCCAACGCGATGCGCGGCTGACCAATGTCGAGCTCGCCGCGCGCGTGAACCTGTCCGCCTCGCCCTGTCTGGCGCGCGTGCGCCGGCTCGAAACCGAGGGCCTGATCGACCGCCGCGTCACCTTGCTCAATGCCCGCAAGCTGGGCCTGAAGGTCAACGTGTTCATCCAGATCTCGCTGGACAAGCAGCGCAAGGCGGCGCTGGACGTGTTCGAACGCGAGATCGCGGTCCTGCCGGAAATCATGGAGTGCTACCTCATGTCAGGCGACGCCGATTACCTGATACGCGCCCTGGTGCCCGACGTGGACGCACTGGAGCGGCTGATCGTCGAACACATCACCCGCATCCCTGGCGTAGCCAGCATCCGTTCCAGCTTTGCCTTGAAGCAGGTGCTGTACACCACTGCCGTCCCGCTCGCGTGAGGCCCGCGGCGGCAACTTGCGGGATCCGCGACGCCCCTCCACAATGAAAGCGCCGCGCCCCGCGCCGGCGCCCCTCCCATCGCCTAGCAAGGAGAACACCATGCCTGAAACCGACTGGTTCCCCGGCGGCACGCTACCCGATCGTCAGGGCTACTTCGAAGTGGAATTCGAAACGGGTCAAACCGAAATCACGCGCTACGGCCTGCTCGGCTGGGAGCCCGAGCAGGATCGCGGCCGCATCAAACGCTGGCGCGGCCTGGACCCGGACATCGAAGCTGCCGAAATGCAGCGCGAGAGTTCGGTGCGCAACAACGGCGATACGCTCATGGGCTGAAGCGCCGGCTGACGCGCCAAACAAAAACGCCGCGGAGACCATCCGCGGCGTTTTGCTTGGCAGGCAGCTCAAAGATCCAGTTTGGAGATCTTGGTGCCAGCCAGGGACACGCCTGCCATCAGGCCGCCGTTGTTCATCACGAAACCGACAATGGGCTGCTGCGCCGTGTTGGTGTCGATGCGGCCATTGGCGCCCACGTTGACGACCGCGACCGTCGCGTCGGCGCCCACGGTCCAGCCGCTGCTGTTGCGGAACTTGGCAAGCGCCTCGTCCGTCATGAACAACAGCACCATCGCCTTGGACTGCGCGCCCGCCTGGAAGCCGACGGAACCCGCCGTGGTGCTGTAGTAGCCAGCGGTGGAGCTGCCCACGCGCAGCACGCCCTTGCCATGTTCGGCGCCGATGATGAAGCTGCCGCTCAACACATCGGGAAAGATCAGCACGCCCCGGGCGCGCGCGACCAGTTCCCTGGACTGCGGCGAGGCTTGATAGAGCTTGCCCAAGGTGGCGTCGGCCGCACTGTTCAGCGATTGGCGCTGTTCAGTCGCGGTTGCCGAGGATTTGGGACTGGTGGTGGTGCAGCCGGTAAACATCAGGCCGGCCACACCGATCGCCGCGGCGGCCAGGCCAGCGCGGCGCAAGACAGGAAAAGTATCAAACATGGAACTCTCCTTTGTTGTTGTCACCCTACACCAATGTACCGGGCAAATCCGCCAGCGCAAAGCATGCGATTGTGTGAAAAGAAACAAAAACCTGCCTGCCGCCGCGGGTCGGGCCCGCCGCTACAGGATGCCGTAGCGCGGTTCGCCCGTGGCTTCATCCACCGACACGATGCCGGACAGCACCAGTTCGGCATGGCGTCTGGCCGTCCCGGGATCCTCGAAGGTCACGAAGCGCGGCAGCGACCAGCGGCGCTCGAATTCGCCTGCCACCCTGCGGCATACCGCAACCTCGATCGCCAACATGCCGGTATCCAGCCGGATGACCTGGCATTCCACCTCGAATCCATCAATATGACGCTGTGGCCACGCGCCCATTCCTTGCTCCTCGAAATTGCTTTTCCCGGCCGCAATATGCCAAAAAATTTTTGGCTTGAAAAGCAATGTTTTCAAGGAGTTATGGAGTACTAGAGCAGGTAGTGCGAACGCATCTTGCCGCGCCTCCAAATGGCCGAAAATCGGTCCGAATCCAGGCCTTTGGCACTCGCCGCGCACAACGGTGCGAGCCGCGTCTTTCAGCCGCCCGGCGGGCGTATCCATTGCGCATCCCACAAGCCTTCGCCGCGCTCCAACGCCGCGCCCAAGGCCTGTTTGCTGCGCTGCGCCACCGCCGCGAGCAAGGCATTGCAGACGGAAAAGGCCGCGGTGTAGGAATCGAAAGGCGATGCGCTGGAGCTGCGCGCGATCAGCACGTGGTGTGCCGACGCCGCAGCGGGCGCCGACGCCGAATCAGTGATCAGGATCACCTTGCCACCGCGCTGCCGGAAGTACTGCACCGCCTTGGCCGCGGCAACTGAATAGCGCCTGAAGGTAAACGCCAGCAGCACGTCGGCCTCGTCGATCCAGAGCAGCTGGTCTTCCAGGAACAACGGACCGGCGGCGACCATGGGCCTGACCGAAGGCAGGCACAGGTTCAGGTACAAGGCCACGTGGCTGGCCAGCGGCGCGGCCTGGCGCAGCCCCAGCACGTGCACCCGCCCCTTGCGCTGCGTCAGCAGCCGCACGGCGGCCTCGAAAGCCGCCACGTCGATCGACGCGTAAGTCTCCTTCAGGTTGTGCTGGTCGTGCAGCAAGGCGTTGTGCAGGCAGGCGCGCGGCGACGGCTTGTCGGCGCCCACCGCGTCCGCGCGTTCGCCGGGCGAGGCCAGGCGCGCCGTCACCTCCGCGCGTGCCTCCATCTGCGCCTGCGCATAGCTTTCGTAGCCGAGCTTGGCCAACAGGCGCACCACGGTGGAAGCGCTGGTGCCGACCTGCCTGGCCAGCGCCGTCGCCGATTCCAGCAAGCTCTGCGGATAGCGCGCCTGCATTTCCTCGACCAGCATTTGTTCGCTCTTGCTGAGCTTGCGGCCGTAGCCGGCGATACGTTGGTGCAGGTTCATCCTTGCATGGCCCTAGGTGATAACCCCAAATCTCACAACATACATTGCATCTTATATTGCAGCCTGCAATTTTCATTGCAAATTAGACCAAACCCGCAGACATCACAAGAGAGTTCCATGAAGCATCACCCCCAGGGGCCGTCCTTGACCCGCCGCAGCCTGGTCCTGGCCGGCCTGGGCGCCGCCTTGCTGCCGCTGGCCGCGCGCGCCGACGCCTATCCTTCGCGCCCCATCACGCTGGTCGTCCCCTTTCCTGCGGGCGGCTCCGTCGACCTGATCGGCCGGCTGTACGCGGACGCCCTGGGCAAGGCGCTGGGTACCAGCGTCATCATCGAGAACCGCGACGGCGCGGGCGGCGCCATCGGCAGCAAGCGCGTCGCGCGCGCCACGCCGGACGGCTACACCTTGGTCGCGTCCTCGCAAAGCTCGCACCTGGCCAACCCGCTGATGCGCAATGACCTGGGCTACGACCCGATCAAGGACTTCGTCTCGATCTCGCAGCTGTCGCGCACGCCCAATGTGCTGGTGACCAACGCCGCCGTGCCGGCCCGCAACCTGGCGGAATTCGTGGCGCTGCTGAAGGCGCGCCCCGACCAGCTGCACTATGCCACCGCGGGCATCGGCAGCATGGGTCAGCTCAACGCCGAACTGCTGAAGAACACCTTGCAACTTCAGGCTGTGCACGTGCCCTATCGCGGCGGCGCGCCGCTGATCAACGCGCTGCTGTCCGACCAGGCGCAGTTCGCGCTGGACAACCTGGCGCCCTTCCTGCCCCACATCCAGGTCGGCAAGATGCGCGCGCTGGCGGTGGCCGCCCCCAAGCGCCTGGACTCCCTGCCCGACGTGCCGACCTTCGAGGAACTGGGCTATCCCGTGCTCAACTCCATGTCGTGGATCGGCCTGGCCGCGCCCGCCGGCACGCCGCCCGACATCGTCCAGAAGCTGCTGGCCGCCGTGCGCACCGCCGCCACCGAGGACGGCATGCCGCAATCCCTGGAAAAGGCCGGCGCGCTGCCCCCCGAGAACCAGACTCCGCAGCAGTTCACCGCCATGATGTCCGAGCGCCTGGCGTTGTACAAAGACCTGATCGACCGCGCCGGCATCCGTCCTGAATAGGCCCTACTCCCATGAAAAATCCCGCTTTCGAACCCGACACCGCTCCGCTCGAAGTCCTGCCGCGCGATCTCTCGGCCTACCGCGAGGGCAATGTCGGCATTCCCTACGTGCACCGTTTCGAGTCGGGCCGCCCCGGCCCGCACGTGCTGATCAACGCCATCACGCACGGCAACGAAATCTGCGGCATGGTAGCTGCGACCCATCTGCTGGACAGCGGCGTGCGCCCCAAGATCGGCACGCTCACCGTCAGCTTCGCGCACGTCGAAGCCTATGAAGCCTTCGATATCGAAAACCCCTACGAGAACCGCCAGCTCGTCCACAACCTGAACCGCATCTGGTCGGCAGCCATGCTGGACGGCCCGGAAGACAGCCCCGAACTGCGCCGCGCCCGCGAGCTGCGTCCGGTGCTCGACGCCGCCGACTTCGTGCTCGACATCCACTCCACGCGTGCGCCGGTGCAGCCCTTCTGGGTCTACACCGAGATGGACCGCAACACGGCGCTGGCCAGCGCCGTCGGCGTGCCGCAGGTGCATCTGGTGATGCCTCCCGACCTTTTCCCTGGCACCGGCGTCATGGGCTACGGCCGCCATGGCGATCCGCACTCCGACAGCAGCGGATCGCTGGTGGTCGAATGCGGCCAGCACTTCGCGCAATCCGCCGCCGACCTGGCCACGAACGTCACGCTGCGCTTCCTGGCGCACACGGGCCTGATCGACATGCCTGCCGGCACGCCGCCCCCGCCCGCGCCGCAGCGCTACCGCCTGCTCGAAGTGCATATGGTGAAGTCCGAGGACTTCACCTTCACGCGTCCGGTGATCGGCTTCGAGACCTTCGCCAAGGGTGAACTCATCGCCATGAACGGCACCGAGGAAATCCGTTCGCCCTGCGATGACTGCACCATCTTCATGCCCACCCGCATGCCCATCGTGGGCCGCGAAGCGGTATACCTGACCGTGGCGATCTGATCGCTGCCGCGCGCGCCTGGTCCGGTGCCGTCAAAGGTCCGGAATCAGGCGCTTGCCCAGGCTGATGACCTCGTCCTGCTGAAAGCCCAGGGTCGCGTAGAAATCCTTCACCGCGGCATTGCCGGACCGGATCAGCAGATTGATCTTGGGGCAGCCCATTTCCAGCAACCTGCGTTCGACTGCCTGCATCAGCGCGGTCGCGTGGCCGCGGCGCTGATGCGCGGGCGAGACCGCCAGGTAGTTGATCCAGGCGCGATGGCCGTCATAGCCGCCCATCAGCGTCGCGACGATCGCGCCGTCCGCCTCTCCCACCAGGAACAGATCCGCCTGCACTGCAAGCTTGCGCTCGATGTCCTTGCGCGGATCGTTCCATGGGCGGGTCAGGCCGCAGTCATGCCACAGCTGGATGATCGCGGCTTCATCGGTCGAATGGTAGGGCCGGATGGCGAGGTCTTGCGCACTCATGCTTCGTTCCTTCAAGGATGGCAACGAAAGCCTTGCGATACGCCTCGACAGCGGGACCAGCCAGAAACAGAAAAGCCACGAGGAGTATCGTGGCTTTCAGGGATAGGCGCCGAGGGTTCGGCGCCTGGACGTGACTGGCCACTCAACGTAAACGTCGAGCGATTCGTCGGCAGGTTGCGCCGGAGATCGGCGCGAAATGCGGTGCGTTCATGCGGTCAGCATACACGAGGCCACGCGGAGCCGCCAGGCTCAAGACACATCAGGGGCCGCCAGCGTACCTTCCATCACCACCACGGCCTCTCCCGCCACACCCGCCCAGACGCCATCTGCGCGCGGTTCGGCGTGGGCCAGCAGCACGGTGGCGCGTCCCATGTCCACGCCCTGTTCCACCCGCAGGCGCAGCGCGCCCGCGCCGCGCAGGGCCGTGCGCAAGGCCGTCATGGCCGCCGTCGCGCTGCCGGTCGCGGGGTCTTCGGTCATGCGACCCGTGAACATGCGAGCCTGGACATCCGCCTGTGCACCCGCGCCCGTATCGGTGGTGTAGGCATAGATGGACTTTGCGCCGTCCAGCGGCAGCAAGGCCGCGTAGCCTGCCGGGTCTGGCACGGCCCGGCGCAAGGCGCCGCGGCTGGCCAATTGCACCACCAGGAAGATCAGGCCTACCGACGCCACCTGCGGCGCATGCGTGGAGGTATCGATGTCCGCAGGCTCCAGGCTCAAGGCCCGCGCGACCGCGGCGGCTGGCGCCTCGCTGGCGCGCGACAGCGGTTGCGGCGCAAGCAGTTGCGCACCGGCCGAGCCGCTTGCGCCCGTGCGCAGCGCAATGCGCACCAGTCCCGCCTCTTCCTCGAACACAAAGGTTTCCGGCACAGTCCGGCCGGAGGCAGCCATTTCTCGTGCCAGCACCACGGCCGTACCGACGTTGGGATGCCCCGCGAACGGCACTTCGCGGTCGGGCGTGAAGATACGCACCCAAGCGGTATGGGCCGGATCCCGCGGCGGCAGCACAAAGCTGGTTTCGGAATAGTTGAACTCGCGCGCGATGCGCTGCATCTGCACCGCGCTCAGCCCCTGGGCGTCGAACACGACGGCCAGCGGATTGCCGCCGTACGCTTGGCTGGTGAACACATCGGCGGTGACATAACGGTAGCGCATGGAACGTCCTCTCAAACCGCACGGACTGCGCGGCGACCTGCAAAGTTTGCGGGGCCAGCGTGTGGCCCGCCAGACACAGAGGCGGTGAATCGGGACCGTAACAGCGGGGGGATTTGGCATAGACTATTCCCCAAGACTGGCATGCTTGCCTTCCAGCCACCGGCACATGACGATTTGCTCACGCCCGGAACCCGCCATATGTCCACGGTACGCACCTACTTCGAGAACCGCCTGCCTGCTGGTGAACTTGTCCGCCTGATGCTGGCGCAGGAGCCGTTCTTTCTTGAGAACATCGTCGACATCGATCAAACCGCCGCGGCGATGCAGGCGTTCTGCCATGAACACGGACTGACCGCTCGGGTGCTCAAGCAGCCCTACAACACCGGCATCACGGGTTGGGATCTGGCCAGTTTTCTTCCCGCCTGGATCGGCGCCCTGGGCCTCGGACTGCTTGCAGCCACCGCCCCGGGCAGGCAACGAATGGACGTCACCATCAAATTGCGCAGCAACAGTCTGCTCGAAGTGTGTTTCTCCCGGCCTGCCCCAGGTCCGGGCGCCGCCCTGCCTTGATCTCCGCGGCGCCTCGCCCTCCTGTCTTGCATCAACTCGCCCCCACGCAGGCCTAGTACAATGTCCCATATATGGGGATGAAAAAGATGAAAGACAGTGCAAGACCCGCGGGGGCTCTTACCGTCGAAGCGGCGGTACGTCTGGCAGAGAACTGGGCCCGCGCGCATCACGCGGACGCCGATCGAAGCCGGAAGTTCGCCACCCAATGGCATCGGGACACGAGCCCCGACGACAGGCAAGGCGACGTGCTCCTGAGGGATCTCGCCTTCTTTTTCCAGGCCGCATCCAACGACGCCGCTTACTGGCGCTCGGTCGGAGACTTCACCGAGGAAGCCACTGGCCCCTGGGGAGTCCAGGCGCTGAAAGCCTTGGCCGGCTTGAACCTCATCGGCCTGGCGGCGTCCCTTATCCTGTTCGCCGCGCGCGACAACTCGGCCTTCACGGCGGGCGCAATCAGCGCCTGCGCCTTGTTCCTGGCCGGGCTGCTGCTGGCCTATCCGGCGCTGCGGCTCACTCGCATTTCCCGCTCCACGGCGAACGCCGCCTCGGCCTTGCAGAGCCGCGAAGCGGGCGCCGCGTGGACCTGGGAACAACTGCGCTCCGCCAACGTCGGCAACCCCAACGTCGGCCGCAAGGAACGCAAGATCGCCTTGCGCCTGGCCGTCATCATGGCAGCCACCGCGACGGCGGGCTGCGCGCTGTTGATTGCCACGGTGTGGTTCTAGCGGGCAGCCCAACGTCCAGCTACGCCACTGGCGTAACTGCCCTCCCCGTCGTAAAGAACGACACCAGGTTCCGTATCGCCAGCTCCGCCATCTGGCGGCGAGTTTCGTGCGTGGCGCTGCCGATATGGGGCGCCAGGATCACGTTGGACAGGTGCCGCAGCGGGCTCTCGCCCAACGGCTCGCTTTCGAACACGTCCAGCGCGGCGCCCTGGATGATGCCGTTGGCCAGCGCATGGCACAGGTCGGCCTCGTTGATCACCGAGCCGCGGGCGACGTTGACGACCAGCCCCTCCGGCCCCAGCGCACTCAACACGGCGGCGTCGACGATATGGTGCGTCGCCGCCCCGCCGGGGCACGACAGGACCAGCACGTCCACATGGCTGGCCATGGCAGGCAGAGAATCAAAATGCCGCCACGGCGCCTCCTGGCGCGTGCGGCCGAAGTAGCTGAGGTCCACTTCAAACGGCACGAGCCGCTGGACGATCTCTTTGCCGATGCGCCCTAAACCGACGATGCCGACCTTCCTGCCCGCCAGGCTCGCCCCCAACGGAAAGGGCGAGGCCTCCCATGCGCCCGCGCGCACAAAGCTGTCGGCCGCAGGCAGCTTGCGCAGCAAGGCGAGCAACAGCCCCACCGCCAATTCGGCCACGGCCTTGTTCAACACGTCCGGCGTGTTGGTCACGACGATGTTCTTTTCACGCGCGCGGTCCAGCGCGATGCCGTCGTAGCCGACGCCGTTGGTGGCGATGATGCGCAGCCCAGGCAAACGATCCATCAGCTCGGCGGGAATCCGGTAGTTCGAGCGCGTGACGATGCCGCCGATCGCCTCGGCCTGCGCGGGATCGTTTTGCAGCGCCTCCTCGTCGATCAACGTGAACCTCGAACGGAACTGCGCTTCCACCGACTCGGGAAAAACCCCTACCTTGAGCAGAGGGGGAAACCCGCCGTCCCCCTTGCCGGGGCCATTTGCTGCTGCCTGGCGCGCTTGGGCCAGTTCATGCTCGATCATGGATTTCAACCTCGACGCTATAACATACGGAAAATTGGCGCGATAAGCCTGCAACCATCGCAGCCGGGTTCGTAGCGGTTCGTGCGATCTTCAACCTGAAGTTTCTCCTTTCAGGGCAATAGGCCCATCGCATCATGGACATCAAGTGCATGCAGAGCTTCGTCGCGGTCGTCGAAGCCGGTTCATTCGCCGAAGCGGCGCGCAAGCTCGATCTGACCTCGGCCGCCATCGCCGCGCGCATCAAGGCGTTGGAGATGGACCTGGGCGTGGCGCTGGTCAAGCGCTCCGGGCGTTCGGTGCGGCCGACCGAGAGCGGCATGCGCATCCTCGAAGGCACCAAGGCGGCCATCCGCAATATCCGCGATCTGCGCGCCATGGCCGTCGACGGCGACCAGCCGGGCGAATTCCGCATCGGCTGTTTCGTGTCCGCGTTGACGAACGTGCTGCCGCCGATACTGAAATCGCTGTACCGCAAGCATCCGGACGCCTGCGTCTTCGTCACGCCCGGCGGCTCCATCGACCTGTGCGGCAAGGTGGTCAGCGGCGAACTGGACGCTGCCATCGTGGTGGAACCGCAGTTCGCCGTGCCCAAGAGCTGTCTCTGGCAGCCGTTCATGGAAGAGCCGCTGGTCGTGGTGGCGCCGTCCCATCTTGCGGACCAGGACGCCCACACCCTGCTGTCGACCCAACCCTTCATACGGTATGACCGCAACATCTACGGCGGCCAGTTGGCCGACCGCTATCTGCGCGACCATCAGATCTGGCCCAAGCAGCGGCTGGAAATCGACGGCCTGCTTGCCATCGTCGCGCTGGTGCACGAAGGCCTGGGCGTTGCGCTGATTCCGGACTGGTCGTCCATGTGGAAGTCGCTCGACGTGGCGCGCATCCCGCTGCCCAACCGCGCGCCCGTGCGCCGGAACGGCCTGATCTGGAATACCCGCGGCCATCATGCCAAGATGGCCGCGTCGATTTCCCAGGATGCCCGGACCCTCTTCGGCAACATGGAAGCACGCCGGGTAACGCCATAGCCCTACTTCGACTTGCCCGGCACGCCGCGCAGGAAGTCGAAATCCACGCCCTTGTCGGCCTGGGTCACCGTATCGAGGAAGAGCTTCTTGTAGCCGCGCTCGGCCGTCGGCGGCGTGACTGGATGCTCGCGGCGGCGGCGGTCCAGCTCTTCGTCCGGCACCAGCAGGGAGATCTCGCGCCGGCTCACGCTCAGGCGTATGCGGTCGCCGTTCCTGACATAGGCCAGCGGCCCGCCTATGGCCGCTTCCGGCGTGACGTGCAGCACGATGGTGCCAAAGGCGGTGCCGCTCATGCGGCCGTCCGAAATCCGGATGATGTCCTTCACCCCCTGCGACGCCAGTTTCTTGGGGATCGGGATGTAGCCCGCCTCCGGCATGCCGGGCGCGCCCTTGGGACCGATGTTCTTCAGCACCAGGATGTCCTGCGGCGTGACGTCCAGATCGGCGGCGTCGATGCGGCCCGCCAGATCTTCGGCGTTCTCGAACACCACGGCGCGGCCTTCGTGCTCCATCAGCCCGGCGTTGGCGGAAGACTGCTTGATGATGGCGCCCTCGGGCGCGAGGTTGCCGGACAGCACCGCTATTCCGCCCTGCGGATAGATCGGGTTCTGCCTGGTCCTGACCACGGTCTGCGGGAACCCCGGCCCCGCGCGCTCGATCTCCTCGCCCAGCGTCCTGCCGGTCACGGTCAGCGCGTCGAGCTTCAACAGCGGCTTGAGTTCGCGCAGCAGCGTGGCCATGCCGCCCGCCTTGTGGAAGTCCTCCATGTAGTGCTGGCCCGACGGTTTCAGGTCCACCAGCACGGGCGTCTCGCGCCCCATGCGGTCCAGCGCCTGCAGATCCAGGTCCAGGCCCAGCCGGCCGGCGATGGCGGTCAGGTGGATGATGCCGTTGGTGGACCCGCCGATGGCCAGCAGCACGCGCATGGCATTCTCGAAGGAATCCGCGGTCAGGATCTTCGAGACCGACAGGCGCTGCCTGGCGATCTCGACGGCCTGTGCGCCCGTGAGTTCAGCGATACGCATCCGGTCCGCCGTGACGGCCGGCGGCGTGGCGCCGCCAGGCACGGTCATGCCCAGCGCTTCGGCGATACAGGCCATGGTGCTTGCCGTGCCCATGACCGAACAGGTGCCCACGCTGGCCACGAGCTGGTTGTTGACGTCTGCGATCTCCTGAGCGTCGATCTCTTCGGCGCGGTACTTGCCCCAGTACCGGCGGCAATCCGTGCATGCGCCCACCCGTTCCGAACGGTGCGAACCCGTCAGCATCGACCCCGTCACCAGCTGGATCGCCGGGATGTCCGCCGACGCGGCCCCCATGAGCTGGGCGGGCACGGTCTTGTCGCATCCGCCTATCAGCACCACCGCATCCATGGGCTGGGCGCGTATCAGCTCCTCGGTGTCCATGGACATGAGGTTGCGCAAGTACATGCTGGTGGGAAAGGAAAAGCTCTCGTGGATGGAGATGGTCGGGAAGTCCATCGGCAGCCCGCCGGCGAACATGATGCCGCGCTTCACGGCCTCCAGCAGCTGCGGCGCGTTGCCGTGGCAGGGGTTGTAGGCGCTGCCCGTGTTGGCGATGCCGATCACCGGCCGGTCCAGCGCGCCGTCCGTGTAGCCCGCGCCCTTGATGAAGGCCTTGCGCAGGAACAGCGAAAAGCCGCTGTCGCCATAGCTGGTGAGGCCTTTGCGCAGGCCGCCGGCCTCGCCCTGCGACGCCTCGGTGTTTTTCTTGCTCATCTTGTTCAAGCTGCTTCCAGTTAATTTGCGGTAATGCCGCCGTCGCGGATGACCTTGGCCCACTGCTCGATTTCAGCGTTCAGGCGCGCCTTGGAGGCTTCGACGTCTAACGCGTCGGCGTAAACGCCTTGCTGCAACAGCTGGGCCTTGGCATCGTCCTTGGCCAGCGCCGTGGTCAGCGCCTTGTTGATCTTGGCGACGATGGGAGCCGGCGTGCCGGCCGGCGCCATCACGCCAAAGAGCGAACTGACGTTGAAGCCGCTGAAGCCTTGTTCCTCGGCGGTGGGGATATCCGGCAGCATCGAAACGCGCTGCGGCGTCAGCACGGCCAGCGGACGCAGCTGGCCGGACTTGATGAAGGAGATCGCGGCGGGCACCGTCTCTGTCATCGTCTCCACCTGGCCGCCGACCAGGTCCGTCATGGCCGGGCCGCTGCCGCGATAGGCCACGTGCACGATGTTGACGCCCGCGATCTGCTTGAAGAGTTCCATCGCCATGCGCTGCGGCGCGCCCGCGCCCGACGAGGCGAAATTGAGTTTTCCGGGATTCGCCTTGGCGTAGCTCACCAGATCGGCCAGCGAGTTGATCGGCAGCTTGGGATTGACCACGGCCACCAGCGGCACGAAACCGACCACTCCGGCGGGCGCGAAGTCCTTGCGCAAATCGTAGGGAATGGTGTCCTTCTCCAGGGTCGCCATGACCGAATGCGAAGTCAGCGCCCCCATCAACAATGTGTAGCCGTCGGGCTGGGCGCGCGCCACTTCGGCCGCGCCGATATTGCCGCCCGCTCCGCCCCGGTTCTCGATCACGACCTGGCCGCCGATCTGTTCGCTCAGGCGCTGGCCGACGATGCGCCCGATCACGTCGGTCGCGCCTCCCGGCGGGTACGGAATGATCAGGCGGATGGGCTTGCCGGGGTAGCTATCGGCGCCCTGTGCGTAGGCATGGCCAGGAACGGTGAAGGCGGCTGCCGCGATGAAGGCGGCCGCGGCGATGTGAATGCGCTTGCGCGCGGCATTCTTACAGAACATTGTTGTCTCCCGATGCGTTCTTATGGCTTGAAAGCTCTAGGCGCATGTTCGCAAACTCTCGTCTGCGAAAAGAGAAAAAAATTTATGTTCTGTCAAAAAAATCCATGCGAGTCCTGGGGCGTTCGGATGAGGGAAATCCGGGATCGCACTTCGGTGTTGTGAAGCAGGGTTCTTGAGCCGCCGGCGTCCGGGCTGCGGGATTCCGATGCTCGCCCCGGTGGGGCTGCGCTTCGGATCCCTCCGCCCGGCCACCGGCTCACGGCATCTGCCCATAAACGGGGGGCTGAAGCCAACGCATTAGGCGACTGTCAGCCGAGGCGGCCCGGAGCCATCCGAAGCGCAGCCCCATTGGGGCGAGCATCGGAATGGCGCAGGGCTGCCTTGGCGGCTAAAGAACCCTGACATCCGCAAGCTCGAAGCCCGGTCGCAATCTGCGTCAGGCCAACGCTTCCTCATCCTTCAGGATCTGCATGGCCTTGCCAAGGGCGACCTGGTAGCGCCGCTGCTCCTGGGCGACACGGTCCGGCGTCCATTGATAGAAGCCCTTCAGCGACGGCGACTTGACGCCGATGTTGCCCTGCTCGACCAGCTCGCGCATGAGCGCGCTGGGCCTGTCGTCCGTGCGCAGATGCGGATACATGGTCGCAGCCGCCGCGCAATGGATGTCGATGCCGGCCAGATCCTTCTGCAGCAGCGGGCCGGCCGCGATGTAGCGGAATCCGAACCCGTAGCGCACGGCGGTGTCCACGTCCTCGGCGGACGCGAAGCCCTCCTCGACCAGCGCGATCGCCTCGCGCATCAGCGCGTGCTGGATGCGGTTGGCAAGAAACCCAGGCACGTCGCGCTTGACCTGCACCGGCTTCTTGCCGGTATCGCGCATGATGCGGCTGACTTCCTGGGCCATGGCTTCATCGGTGGCCTCGCCGCGTATCACCTCCACGGCGGGCACCAGATGGGCCGGCATGAAGTAATGCAGGCCCACCATGCGTGCGCGGGTCTGCAAGCCCTCGCCGATGGCGCTGATGGGAAAGCTCGACGAATTGCTGGTCAAGGGAATCGAAGCGGGCGCCAGCTGTTCCAGACGGGCGAACACCGCACGCTTGGTTTCCAGCAGTTCCGGCACGCACTCGACCACGATGCGGGTATCGCGCCAGTCGATTTCCTCCATGGTCGCGCTGGTGACGATGCGCCCGGCGTCCGCCTGCCCGCCGATCATTTCGCTGGATGCGTTCACGCGCCGCGTCGCCGCCGCGCGCGCCGCCGCGTCGGGCTCCACCAGCCATACGCGCCAGCCGGCCGCATGAAAGCCGGCGGCGACGTCGGCCCCCATGGTGCCCGCGCCCAGCACAATTGCCTGATCCATCTTTTCCGTCCTTTTGGTAGTTGGGGTATGTGGTGTTCAGAGAGCCTGCGCCTGCGGCGCCGGCAGGTACATGGGTTTACCCGCCACGTCGAGTTCGACGCGCAGGATGCTGGCCGAACTGGACTCGGTGATGTAAAGCGTGCGCCCGCCCTGCCCGCCAAAGGCCACATTGGTGGTGTGCAGCCCTTCCGGAGACTGGATGCGCAGGGCCGGCTGGCCCAGGGGGTCCATGCACCACACTGTGCCCAGGCCCACGTGGGCGATGCACAGCCCTCCCCGGGCATCCAGCGCCAGGCCGTCCGGGCCGCCGCCGCCCGACATCTGGATGAAGGTGCCGACCTTGCCGACCTGGCCGTTGCGCAGCAGCGGCACCTTCCAGATGGCATTGGCCCGCGTCGCCGCCACATACAGCGCGTGCTCGTCCAGATCCATCACCAGGCCGTTGGGGCTGGGGATGCAGTCGAGCAGGCAGTCCAGCTTTCCGTCCGGCCGCAGGCGGAACAAGCGGCCGGTCGGATCCTGCCAGCCGGTCATGCCCTGGTCGGTGAAATAGAGGTCCCCCGCTTGCGAGAAGAACAGGTCGTTAACGCCCTTGAAGCGCTCGATGTTGTAGCGTTCGAGCACCGGACGCACCTCGCGGCGCTCGAGGTCGAACTGCATGATGCCGTGCTTGTAGTCGGCGATGAAGATGCGGCCGTCGCGATGGAACTTCAGGCCATTGGGCCAGCCGTCGTACTGCACGAGCGGCTCGAACTCGCCGCGCGCGTCGACACGCAGGACGCGGCCGTTGATCACGTCCACGCAATACAACAGGCCGTCCGGCCCGAAGGAAGGCCCTTCCAGCAACGAGCGCGGCGGATTGCCCTGCGGCTGGCTGGCGACCCACTCGTTCAGGTCCCGGCCTTGCCACTTCAGCTCGTCGGGCAGCCGGGCGTATACGCTGGCCTGAATCCTGGGGACGGGATCGTAGAACATGCGGGTCTCCTCTGATTTTCCGGACGGGAATCTATGCCCCGTTTCGAGCAAAATTCTAAGGAGAGCCGAGCATTTAAGGAAATGAAATATATCGAACGTGTCTTTCCAAAAAAACGATCGTTGATTTCTGCTGTCCCGAGGTTGCCGCAGCCTTGCCAGCCGGGGTCACGCGCCAACGCGCCGCACGGTAGGCCTCGGCGCACGATACGATGACGCGTCCCCCACTTGTTGCTTGCCGCTACATGCTCCGTATTGCCCTGCGCGCCATTCTCGTCCTTGTCATCGCCAGCGCCGCCTTGGTGCTGCTGCGAGGCACGGGCGGCCCCCAGCTGATCCACAGCGAAGATTCGCAGTTCGGCAAGCTGCTCGTGTTCGAGGAAAACGGCGAGCGCTGCATGAACTTCAACTCCATGCACGACGTCGGGCGCCAGACCTGCATGAGCCTTGCGCATCCCGGGCAGCTGGTGTTTTCGTACACGCGCATGATGATGACCGCGCTCTACATCAATCCCAAGCCGCGCAACATCCTGATCGTCGGATTGGGCGGCGCCACGCTGCAGAAGACCCTGGCCGCGCTCCTGCCCGACACCGTCATCGATACCGTTGAAATCGATCCCGCCGTGGGCAAGGTCGCGGCGCGCTACTTCGGCTATCAGGAAGGCCCCAGGCAACGCCTCTTCCTGGAAGACGGCCGCGCCCACATCGAACGCGCCCATCGCGACGGCCTGCAATACGACATGGTGATGCTGGACGCGTTCGACGTCGACTACATCCCTGAACACCTGATGACGCTGGAGTTCCTGCAGCACGTGCGCGGCATCCTCGCGCCGGGCGGCGTGGCGGTGGCGAACACGTTCACCGAGAGCCAGCTATACGCGCGCGAATCGGCGACCTATGCCGCGGTGTTCGGAGAGTTCTTCAATCTGCAAACAGGCAATCGCGTCATCATGGCGGTCAACGGCGAACTACCCGGCCGCGATCAGCTTGCCCGCAATGCCAAGGCGCTGGATAGCGTCCTCGGGCCGTTGGGCGTCAATGCCAAGGAAACCCTGGACATGTACTCGCGCCGGCAGGCGGTTGCCAACGAAGCGCCGGTCTTGCACGATTGAGCGCACGCGGCGAGCGCTTGCCGCGCGCTCACTTCACCGCGGAGTTGCCGCCATCCGCATAAAGCGCCGACCCCGTCACGAAGCTTGCCATCGGGCTGGCCAGGAACAGCGCCGCCGAGGCGATTTCATCGGCCCGCGCAATCCGCTTCATCGCGTGCAGGCTGGCCGCCCAGTCCTTCTGCTCCTGATTCCCGGCCATCTCGGTGTCCACTCCGCCAGGCAAGAGCGCATTGGCCCGGATGCCTTGCGCGGCATAGTCCGCCGTAATGCCTTTGACCAAGCCCATCAGCGCGGCTTTCGACGTGCCGTAGGCAGCCATCCCGGGCAGGCCCACGCTCGTCCCCACAAAGCTGGACACGAAGACCAGCGCGCCGCCGCCCCGCTCCAGCATCGCCGGGATCTGATGCCGCGCCCCCAGGAACGCCGCCGTGAGATTGACGCTCAGCGTGTGTTCCCATTCGTCCAGGGCCACTTCCGCAAGCGGCTTGAAGGGCCCGATGGTGCCGGCATTGTTTATCGCGATATCCAGGCCGCCGAACTCGCGCTGCGCGCTCTGCGCCGCCAGTCTGTGCGTGTCCGGCAAGGCGACGTCTCCCGCCGCAACGCAGGCCCGCCCGCCAGCGCTTCTGATCTCATCGGCCACCTGCTCCAGCGGATCACGGCGCCTGGCCGTCAGCACCAGCGCCGCGCCCTCGGCTGCCAGGCGCAACGCCACCGCGCGCCCGATGCCCGAGGACGCGCCCGTCACCAAAGCCACTTTTCCAGCAAGAGATAAAGACATCGGCGTCTGCTCCAGGCACATGAACAATGCCTGCATCCTACGAATGCCGGGGCGCCTTGTCCTCCCGTTTATTGCTGCGTTTGCTTATGGCCCCGGTCGCAGGCGCTAGCGCTCGCAACTCCAGTATGGGCAACCAGACCGGCTGATGACCGCCAATGCGAGTTCACCCGGCCGCCGGAGTATCGCCTTCAGGGCTGCTGCCTGCGCCCGCAATTGCGCCGAATCGGTCCGATACATCCCCTTCGTGTCGAGCAGGAAGTTCATCTTCAAACGTGTCTGGCGCGCTGTTTCAGGATCGATCTCAGCGCCGTCTTTTTGAAAGACCGCGCCATAGATCCGGGTTTGAAGTTCGCAGTACTGGTCTGCCGCGGTCAATGCCTCTTGCGCAGCGGCAGCCGTGTAGAGTTTCCGCAACCCTGCGATCTGCGCATGGCAGCTTTGGTATTGCTGCGGCATGAACCTCGCCAACAAGGCCAGATCCCTGTCGCCGGGTTTCGCGCAACCTCGCAGATCCGGCGTTTGCGATCCGTCGCGCGCAGCGGCGGACAACGCGCCGGCAATGCACTCATCCAGCGACGGAGCCTTCCATAGCGCCTGATCCGAGCCCAGCAATCCCATTTTTCCCAGCGTGCGCCCAAACTGGGCGGCGGCAAGCTGTTCCTGCATGTCGCGGTCATGATTGGCTAGCGTCACCGCCGCCAGCGCCGCGGCGCTGAGCATGCCCGTCGCGGCCAGGACCACCGCCGCCGTCATCGGCCGCAAGCGCTCGGCGTATAGCGCGATACCCGCGAGCAGTGCTCCCGACAGCAAGCCGCCCAGGTGCGCCGCGTTGTCGACGTCGAACGCGAAGCCGGCGCCGAAGGTCAGCACCAGGCTGAACAGCAGATTGCCGGGAGGGATGTGCGGCCGGCCCATGCGCCGGTCATGCAGGCCATAAACGATCGCCGCCCCGAAAATGCCCAGGATCGCGCCGGAAGCCCCGCAGCTCAGGAAAAAATCGTCGCGATGCCATAGCGCCGTAGCCAGGCTGCCGCACAGGCCAGATAGCAGATACACGCCCAGGAACACCCAGGAGCGCATACGCGCCTCCAGAATGATCCCCAGCGACCACAGCGCCAGCATGTTGATTGCCAGATGCAGGAAGCCGACATGCAGGAACATGCTGGTGAACAGGCGCCAGTATTCCCCGGACAAGGTCAAGGCGGGCACGTTTCCGCCCCAATCGATCAGGAACGAGGTTTCGCTCAGGCTTTCGAACGCGCGCGAGTCCAAAAACCCCGCCACGCCGTACACGGCGATATTGCAGGCGATCAGCAGAAGCGTGATCTTGCTGGCGAATATTCTTTTGAGCAGGGGCCGGCGTTGGGATAGAGGCATCAGGTAGGCATATCGAAGAGTGGGCGTTATCTTAACCAAGCCGGGCGTGACGTCGCAGGGGTTCGCGGTGCGCGATTTACCACCGCGGTAAGCGACTCAACCGCCAGCCTTGGTTGCAGGCTTCTCGTTGCTGCATCCTTCGTATTGATATCGGCCCGGCTTGCCGAGCCTTGCCGTAAATGTGCAGGACTCGCCGGAATACGCGTGCGTGGCCTGCACTTTCAGCACATTGCCCGCGACGAGCACGCTCTGCTTGCCCTGCCCGCAACTCCAGAAGGTGGTTGAGAGTTCAGCAAAGGTCTGTTCCGCGACGAGCTTCGCGGGGCGGCCAGAGGGCGCGGAAGCGACCCATTGAATCTGGATGCGGCAGCTGACGTGCTCGAAGCCGACCTCTTCCACGACAATCCGGTACGCGCCCGTGGCTGCGCCGTCGGTCCAGCGGCCGCCCTGCACCACGCGCGCGACCGACGTGTCCGCCTGCGTTTCGGCAACGGCGTTGGCCGCCTGTAGCGTCAGCAAAAGGAGCAACGCAAGAGTTCTCATGACTTTCATCCGCAGACCGCCTGGAGTAATCAGTGACCATCAAGCGCACCGTCGTTGCGCTGCCGAGCACTTATACCATTCAGGTACGCACCAGATCGTCGTCAATTTGACGACGCAAAAGAAAATCCAATACTCTGCGCCGATGATTACGATAAGAACCTCCCGCCCCGACGAAGGCGCGCGCGCCGTCGAAATCTGGCGCAATGCGGTGGACGCCACGCACGACTTTCTTTCACCCGAGGATCGCCAGGCCATCGACGAGATGGTGTGCGGCTTTCTCCCCCAAGTGCCGCTCTGGCTTGCGGTCGACGCCAACGATTATCCGCAGGCATTCATGCTGATCGACGACGGCCACATGCAGGCGTTGTTCGTCGATCCCGCCTGCCGCGGCACAGGCCTCGGCGCCGCGCTGGTGCGGCACGGACTCTCGCTTCATCCCAACATGACGACGGACGTCAATGAACAGAATGGCCAGGCGGTAGGCTTCTATGAGAGGATGGGCTTC
The DNA here is from genome assembly GCF_048541815.1 of Achromobacter sp. PD1. Taxonomy (NCBI): domain Bacteria; kingdom Pseudomonadati; phylum Pseudomonadota; class Betaproteobacteria; order Burkholderiales; family Alcaligenaceae; genus Achromobacter; species Achromobacter sp. PD1. The sequence goes on along the minus strand of NZ_CP183349.1, from coordinate 1,560,408 downwards.
AGGCGTACAGGGCGTTCGCCGCTTGATGATCAAGGCAGGCCATACCCGCTGATCCATCTGGCGTATCGAAGCTGATCGGAAGAAAACAAAAGCCACCTGCATCAGGTGGCTTTCTTTTGGCAGGCGCCGATGCATTGGGCTTGCGTTGGTCGCATCGAAAATAGAGCAGCAAAAATGAAAAGGCCGTCAGTGATTTCTCACTGACGGCCTTTGGAACTACTGGTCGGGACGGCGGGATTCGAACTCGCGACCCCTTGCACCCCATGCAAGTGCGCTACCAGGCTGCGCTACGCCCCGAAAGAAAAAGAGTATAGCAGAACAAAAAATTGTTTGCACGCATTCGTGCAAAAAAAGTGCTGAATACTCAAAAAAATTTTCGCGCTGCGTTCATCGAGTGCATCAACCGCATGCGCATCGATGATTGCAGCGCGAGGTACTGCTCAATGCAACGCGCGGCATGAGCCGCGCGTTGCAGGTACTGCGTTCAAACAATATTGGGAAAGACGACGCGCCGCGTTCAGGCCGCGGGGCTGGCGTTGCTGGCGCTTGCGCCTGCAGCGTTCGCCGCCGTGCCCAAGGCTTCAGACAGCATCGTCGAGACGTTGCCCAGCTCATTACGCAAGGCCTGCATCTCGGCGCCCGACAGGCGCACTGCCGCGTCCTGATCATGCGGCACGTCGCGCGCATCGCCCAGGCGATTGCGCGCGCCGCTGATCGTGAAGCCTTGCTCATACAGCAGCGAGCGGATGCGGCGGATCAGCAGCACTTCGTGATGCTGGTAGTAGCGGCGGTTACCGCGCCGCTTCACCGGCTTGAGCTGCGTGAATTCCTGTTCCCAATACCGCAAGACATGAGGCTTGACGCCACACAGGTCGCTGACTTCACCGATGGTGAAGTAACGCTTGGCGGGAATGGGCGGTAAGGTAACGGTGGATTCGGTACGTGTCATAAGGGGATTTTATGCCGCGATGCGTCAGGTGCCGATAACAATTGCCGACAAAGCGTATCACTCCTCGGCGTCGGGTGCTGCGGGCGCTGCCTGCTCCACCACGCTCTTGAGCTTCTGGCTCGCGTGGAAGGTGACCACGCGGCGCGCGGCGATGGGGATGGTTTCGCCGGTCTTGGGATTGCGGCCAGGGCGCGGCGGCTTGTCGCGCACCTGGAAGTTGCCGAAACCGGAGAGCTTGACGGAATCACCGCGCGCCAAGGCGTCGCGGATTTCCTCGAAGAAAGTATCGACGATGTCCTTGGCTTCGCGCTTGTTCAGGCCGACCCGCTCGAAGAGCAGTTCGGCCAGTTCAGCCTTGGTCAGAGTGCGCGGCTCGGCAGCAAGCATACTGTTCCCCATGGTTCAAGCGCGTTGGCGAGCGCCGTGCGCAGCCACCAAGGCTTCCTTGATGCGTGCCAGGCAATCCGCCACGCGGGCCTCGTCCAGCGTGACCTCAGTGTCCTGTAGCCAGAAACGGAAAGCAAGGCTTTTCTCCGAGACGGGCTCGCTGCCTTGGGCCTTCTCGCGCCACACGTCGAACAGGCGCGCGTCCTGCACCACCGACAGCTGCGGGTCCGCCTTGACGGCCGCGGCGACGGTATCGAGCATGGATTGCGCCGACACATGAGCATCGACCCACAGCGCCAGATCGCGCACCACCACGGGCTGGCGCGAGAGTTCACGCACTTGCGGCAGTTCGCCTTCGGACAGCGCGGCGACGTCCAGTTCGAACACGACAGGCGCGTGCGCCAGGTCGGCTTGTTGCGCCCAGCGCGGATGCAGCTCGCCGATCCAGCCGACATGCTTGCCGTCCAGTTCGATGCGGGCGCCGCGGCCCGGATGCAGAGCGGGATGCGAGGCGGCTTCAAAGCGCAGACGGCTGCCGCGCGCGCCGAACAGCGCCTCGACATCCATCTTCACATCATAGAAGTCCACCTGGCGCGTTGCGGCGCCCCACTGTTCTTCCACGGCCGGCCCCCAGGCCGCGCCCGCCAGTTTCATGGGCTGGCGCACGCCGGCCACTTCCAGCGGACCATCCTGGGCGGACGCATCGCGCATGAATACGCGGCCCAGTTCGAACAGGCGCACGCGCGTCTGCTTGCGATTGGCGTTGTGGCGGATGTTGGCAATCAGGCCGCCGATCAGGCTGGAGCGCATGACCGACAGATGGCTGGCAATCGGGTTGACCAGGCGCACCGGCGTCTCGTTGCCGGCGTAGTCGCGTTCCCAATCGGCTTCGACGAAGCTGTAGTTCACGACTTCCTGGTAGTCCTGCGCGGCGGTGAGGCGGCGCAGCGCGTGGGCGCCACGGCGGATCTCCGGCTGCGAGTACATCTTGGCGCGCGCCATGGGCGGCTCGGCCGGAATGTTTTCAAAACCGTAGATGCGGGCCACTTCCTCGATCAGGTCTTCCTCAAGCTCCAGGTCGAAGCGGTAGGACGGCGGCGTGACGACGAAGTCGTCGCCTTCGATCTTGAAGTCCAGGCCCAGGCTGCCGAAGATCTTGGCGACTTCGGCCTGCGTGACGGGCACGCCCAGCACGCGGTGGCAACGCGCCAGGCGCATGCGCACGGGTTCACGCTTGGGCAGGTTGACGATCTGATCATCCAGCGGGCCGGCTTCGCCGCCGCAGATGTCAATGATCAGGCGCGTGATGAATTCGATGTGCTCGGGGATGGTGGCGTAGTCCACGCCACGCTCGCCGCGGTGGCTGGCTTCCGAGCTGAACTTGTAGCGGCGCGCGCGGCCGGCGAGCGACTGCGGCCACCAGAACGCGGCTTCCAGATAGATGTTGCGGGTATCGAGCGTGACCGAGGTGGCTTCGCCGCCCATGATGCCGGCCAGGCTTTCCACCTGGTCGCCGGCCACGACCACGCCCACCTTGGAGTCCAGCGCAACGGTCTGGCCGTTCAGCAGTTCGAGCGTCTCGCCTTCGCGGGCCCAGCGCACGCTGAGGTCGCCGCGGATCTTGTCCAGGTCGAACACGTGCGAGGGGCGGCCCAGTTCGAGCATGACGTAGTTGGAGATGTCCACCAGCGCCGACACCGAACGTTGGCCGGCGCGCTCCAGGCGCGTCTTCATCCATTCAGGAGTCGCGGCGCGGGCGTTGACGCCGCGGATCACGCGGCCGCCAAAACGGCCGCACAGATCGGGCGCTTCGACCTTGACTGGCAGGCGCTCATCCAGCGTGACGGGCACGGCGACGGCCGTGGGTACCGACAGCGGTGCGCCAGTCAGGGCGGCCACTTCGCGCGCGACGCCCAGGATGGACAGGCAGTCGGCGCGATTGGGCGTCATCTTCAGCGTGAAGAGCGTGTCGTCCAGATCCAGCGCCTCGCGGATCGACTGGCCCGGCGTCATGTCGGCAGGCAGTTCCAACAGGCCCGCATGGTCTTGCGACAGGCCCAGTTCGCGGGCCGAGCACAGCATGCCCGAGGACTGCACGCCGCGCATCTTGGCCACGCCGATCTTCATGCCGCCAGGCAGCTCGGCGCCGACGCGCGCCAGCGGCACCTTCAGGCCGGCAGCCGCGTTGGGCGCGCCGCACACGATCTGCAGCAGTTCGCCGGAGCCGTCGTCTACTTTGCAGACGCGCAGCTTGTCGGCGTCGGGGTGCGGCGCGATTTCGACGATGTGGCCCACGACCACGCCGGTAAAGGCGGGCGCGGCGGGCACGGTGTCTTCGACTTCCAGGCCGGCCATGGTAAGCCGGTGTGCAAGTTCATCGGTGGCGATGGCGGGGTTGACCAGCGTACGCAGCCAGGATTCGGGAAATTGCATGATCAGCCGTCTGTTATTCGTTGAACTGGCGCAGGAAGCGCAAATCGCCTTCGTAGAACTGGCGCAGATCGTTGACGCCGTAGCGCAACATGGTCAGGCGCTCAAGTCCGGAACCGAAGGCAAAGCCGATGTAGCGTTCGGGATCGAGGCCGAAGTTGCGCACCACTTGCGGATGCACCTGGCCCGAGCCAGAAATCTCCAGCCAGCGGCCGCGGTTCGGACCCGAGGTGAACATCATGTCGATTTCGGCGGACGGCTCCGTAAACGGGAAGAACGACGGGCGGAAACGCACGGCCAGGTCGTCGGTTTCAAAGAAGCAGCGCAGGAAATCGGTGTACACGCCCTTGAGGTCAGCAAACGAGATGTCCTCGGCGATCCAGAGCCCTTCCACCTGGTGGAACATGGGCGAGTGCGTGGCGTCGCTGTCGACGCGATAGGTGCGCCCCGGCGCGATGACCTTGATGGGCGGCTTGTGCATGCGGGCGTAACGCACCTGCATGGGGCTGGTGTGCGTGCGCAACAGCAGCGGCAGGCCGTCGGCGTCGTTCATGTCGACGTAGAACGTGTCCTGCATGGAACGCGCCGGATGGTCCAGCGGGTTGTTCAAAGCGGTGAAATTGGTCCAGTCGTTTTCCACTTCGGGGCCGTCGGCCACGTCGAAGCCTATGGAACGGAAGATCTCTTCCACGCGTTCCCAGGTCCGGATCACCGGATGGATGCCGCCCGGCGCGCGGCCGCGGCCCGGGAGGGTGACGTCAATGGTTTCGGATGCCAGGCGGGCGTCCAGTTCAGCCTGTGCCAGCGCGGCGCGGCGCAGGTTCAGGAGCTCTTCGACCTGTTGCTTGGCCTGATTGATCCGGGCGCCCATCTCGCGCTTCTGCTCGGGTTCGAGCTTGCCTAGGGCTTTGAGCAGCACCGTCAGCGCGCCTTCCTTGCCCAGGAACCGAGCCTTTGCATTTTCCAGCGCGGCGGCATCGGAGGCCGCGGCGAAGCGTTCTTGCGCCTGGGAGACCAGGTCGTCAACCGTTTGAGTCATGAAATCCAGCCTTCAAAACGCAAACGGGGCCATTACAGCCCCGTTTGCAGCGATGCGCGATGAGTTAAAGCGCGATCAGGCAGCCAAGGCAGCCTTGGCTTGCTGCACGATGGCGGCAAAGCCGGCCTTGTCGCGCACGGCCAGGTCGGCCAGAACCTTGCGGTCGAGTTCGATCGAAGCCTTCTTCAGGCCGGCGATGAACACGCTGTAGCTGACGCCATGTTCGCGGACGGCGGCGTTGATACGCGTGATCCACAGAGCACGGAACGTGCGCTTCTTGTTACGACGGTCGCGGTAGGCGTATTGGCCAGCGCGCATGACTGCTTGCTTGGCAATACGGAACACATTACCGCGGCGGCCACGGTAACCCTTGGCGGCGGCAATGACTTTCTTGTGACGTGCGCGGGCAGTTACGCCGCGTTTGACGCGAGGCATAGTAGATCTCCCTTAGATCAAGCGAAAGGCATCATGGCCTTGACGGAGGCCACGTTGGATTCATGGACCGCCGTCGAGCCGCGCAGTTGACGCTTGGCCTTGGTGGTCTTCTTGGTCAGAATGTGGCGCTTGAACGCCTGACCGCGCTTGATGGAGCCGCTGCCGCGAACCTTAAAGCGCTTGGAGGCGCTTTTCTTGGTTTTCATCTTGGGCATGTTGATTCCCTAAACTAAACACTCATTGTTGATATGCATGACACCAGGTGCTTGACGCATGGACGGCCGATGAAACCTTCCATGGCGGCAAAACTTGGAGACCTGTTGCCACTTCTTGGGGTACTACTTGGGGTACTACTTGGGGTACTTCCGGGGGGGTACTTCTTGGGATACTTCTCGAAGTACTTCCGGGGTACTTTCCGCCAGCATCGCTGCCAAGCGGATTCTCCCCAGAGCAGGTCAAATCTGATCCAGATCCGGGAAAGCCTTTGATTATATGGTGATTTCCTGCATTTTGTCGAGCCAGGCAGCCGGCAAAGCGCAACCCAGGCTCATTGGGCGTCCGCAGGGAGTCTCATACGCCCGGCCGCCGGTACTGCACCGCCTGGGCAATGTGGCGGGCGCCCAGGGCGTCCTCCCCTTCCAGATCGGCGATCGTGCGCGCCACCCGCAGCGCCCGGTGCATGGCGCGGGCCGAGCCCGCCAGGCGGCGCATGGCCTGCAGCAGCAGGGCCTGGCCTTCGTCATCCAGACGGCAATGCTCGTCCAGTTCCGCTCCCGCCAGCGCGGCGTTGGGCTTGCCCTGGCGGGCCTGCTGGCGCTGGCGGCAACGCGCCACACGTTCGCGGACCGGGCCGGACGCCTCCCCCGGCGGCTTGCCCATCCATTCGGGGTCGGATGGCGGCAAGGCCACGTGCAGATCGATGCGGTCCAGCAACGGACCCGATATCTTGCCTGCATAGCGCGCCACCTGATCCGGCGTGCAGGCGCAGGGCCGCCCCGGGTGCCCACGCCAACCGCAAGGACACGGATTCATGGCCGCCACCAACTGGAAACGGGCAGGAAACTGCGCTGCGCGCAGCGCCCGTGCGATGACCACCCTGCCCGTCTCCAGGGGTTCGCGCAGGGCCTCCAGCGTACGGCGGCTGAACTCCGGCAATTCATCCAGAAACAGCACCCCATGATGCGCGAGGCTGATCTCGCCTGGACGGGGACGGCTCCCCCCGCCCACCAGCGCCGCCGCCGTGGCGGAATGGTGCGGCGCCCGGAACGGAGGCTGGCCCACGGGCGCGTCGGACAAGCCAGCCAGCGCGGCAACGGCGGCAACTTCCAACGCCTCGCCGCGCGCCAGCGGCGGCAGCAGCCCCGGCAGGCGCGCCGCCAACATGCTCTTGCCCGCCCCCGGCGGCCCTATCATCAAGAGACTATGTCCGCCCGCCGCAGCAACCTCCAGGGCCCGCCGCGCCCCCGGCTGCCCCCGAACGTCCGACAGGCACGGCCCGGGCGCAGTCGCCGGCCAGGGCCGGGGTACGGCATTGGGCAACAGACAAGCACCGGCGGCGTGCGCAGCCACGTCGGCCAATGTGCGCGCCGACAGCACGCGCAGCCCGGGAACCCAGGCTGCCTGCTCGGCGCTGCCCGCAGGCAGGATGAGCGTGGCGCCGGGCGCCTCCCGGGCGACGCTCAGCGCGATGACCAGCGGCGCCGCGACCGGCACCAACGCGCCAGTCAGGGATAGCTCGCCGGCCAGCACCAGGTCGGCCAGGGCCGGATCGCGAACGGGTGATTCCGGATCACGGACGTCCGCCGGCGCGGCCAACTGGCCGGAGGCCAGCAGCAGGCCCAGGGCAATGGGCAGGTCGAAACGCCCCGACTCCTTGGGGATGTCGGCGGGCGAAAGATTGACGGTGATCCTGCCCGGCGGGAACTCGAAGCCGCTATTCAGGATGGCCGCGCGCACGCGCTCGCGGCTTTCGCGCACTTCGATATCGGGCAGGCCGACCACATTGAAGCTGGGCAGGCCCGGGCCCAGATGCGTTTCCACGCGGACCGCATGGGCATCCAGGCCGCACAGGGCGCGGCTGGCAAGTACGGCTAGCGTCAAGGCGGCCTCCGAGTAAGAGCTGGGTCCGCCAGTATCCGCAAACGCGAGGCGTCCGCGGCGGCGGCCGTGACAGAAGCATCACGCCCGCCCGCCACAGATGCGCACGCGGAAATGGAAAACGGCCGCTGATCGCGGCCGTTTCCGGGAAGCGTTCCCTGCCGGCCGCGATGCGGCCGCCAGCGCTTACTTGTCCAGCGCGGACAAGCGCGACTCCAGCTGCTGCACCTGCGCGGCCAATTGATCCACCCGAGCGCGGGTGCGCGCCAGCAGGTCGGCCTGGACGTCGAATTCCTCGCGCGTGACGAGATCCAGCTTGGAGAATGCCTGCGTCATCATCGCGCGCACGTTGCGCTCGACATCCGCGGCCGGGCTGCGGGCGATCAGGTCGGAGATGTTCTTCTGGATGTCTTCCATCCACTGGGTGCGATTGTTCATGACGGCCTCACTGTGTTCTTGATGCCTCAAGTGTAGTGCGTCGGAATGCCGTTTCCGGACCCGTCCGGCAAAAAAGGGCCGCCTCGATCCAAAAAAAGAGGGCGGGCCGCATGCGGTGACCGCCCTTCAAAGCACAGGAGAAAACCGGGCTGCCATGGCGGCAACCCCCTACCAACATCGTTACGGGCAACCCATCTGGCTTGCCGACTGCGTGAACGTATCCGACGACTGCTTGCATTGCGCCGCCAGCTGCGCCTTGTCGCTGACCGCGCCCCATTGCGCCCTGGCCGCGTCAAGCTGCTCCTTGATCGCGGCGGCAGCCGGATTGCCGCTGCCGAGCTTGTCCATGCAGGCATTGATCTTGGCGACGTAGGCCTCGCACTCGGCGGGAACGGACGCCACAGCGCCTGCCGCTGGAGCAGCCGAGGAAGGCGGAGTTGCGGGTGGAGGCGGCGTCGCGGGAGCCGCAGGTGCGGGCGCAGGAGCGGTGGCGGCCGGCGTGGCGGCCTTTTCTTCGCTCTTGTTGCAACCGGCCAGCGCGGCGAGCGACGCGGCCAGGGCCAAAGTGCAGAAAGCCTTGCGGTGGATCTTCATGACTACCCCTTCCCGTTCCTGCTTTCTCTTGGAGATCCGTCGACGCGGAGGCTCCGCCTGCGGCCCAGCCTGTTTGGGGACAGGCTTGAACTGATATCGATTCTTCTGCAGCCGCTCTTCGGCAACAAGCCGACGGGTGTAAACCCTCGTATCACGCGACCGCGCCGGCCGCACCGATTCCGGCGCGCTCCGACGTCTCGCCGCATGTCTGTCGATTTGCGCCAGAGGCGCGCCGCGCATGGCTCTGCGGGCAACAGGCGGTCCGTCGATGGTTCTACAAATAAGCTGATATGCCAATATAAAACGCAATAAAACACGCATCAATTTGCTACAAATATTGGTTGAGAAACATATCTTGTTGCTTGCCCCAAGGGCTGGCGCGGCGCACCAACTTGAAGCCGACCAGCGGTGCATGAAGCACCAAATCGGTGCAATCAGGCACACCTTCAGCGCACCAACCTCCTCCGCTGGGCCATGTCCGACATGGCATGGAATTTGCTTGATAGGTGAGGCCAACGTGCAACCATGAGAGGAAATGCCATGAAACTCATCATCGCCATCATCAAGCCCTTCAAGCTCGACGAAGTGCGGGTGGCTCTATCCGGGATCGGCGTCCAGGGTCTGACTGTCACTGAAGTAAAGGGATTTGGCCGCCAGAAGGGCCATACCGAGCTGTATCGCGGCGCCGAGTACGCCGTCGATTTCCTGCCCAAGCTGCGCGTCGAAGCCGCCGTGCCTGACCATCTGGTCGATCAGGTCATTGAAGCCATCGAACAGGCGGCCCGCACCGGCAAGATCGGCGACGGCAAGATCTTCGCCGCGCCGCTCGAACAAGTGATCCGCATCAGAACGGGTGAATCCGGCGAAGCTGCGCTGTAAATAAATAAAGACTCAATGGAGCCTGAAAATGGATAAAGCAGATATCTCCTGGTTGCTCGTCTCTACCCTGCTTGTATTGATGATGGCCGTACCCGGTCTGGCGATGTTCTATGGCGGCCTGGTGCGCAGCAAGAACGTGTTGTCCGTGCTGCTGCAGGTACTGTGCACGTTCGTGCTGGGCCTGGTGCTCTGGTTCATCTACGGATATTCCCTTGCCTTCACCGAAGGCAACGCCTTCTTCGGCGGCCTGTCGCGCGCCTTCTTCTCCGGCATGTTCACCCCGTCCGACGGCAAGTACGCCATGTCGAACTCGCTGACCGAACTGCTGTTCGCCTCCTTCCAGGCCACCTTCGCCGGCATTACCTGCGCGCTGATCGTCGGCAGCTTCGCCGAACGCGCCCGCTTCTCGGCGGTGCTGGTGTTCACGGTGATCTGGTTCACGTTCGCCTACGTACCGATTGCCCACATGGTCTGGTTCGCGTCCGAAACGGCGCCGGGCCTGCTGAACGCCAAGGGCGCCCTGGACTTCGCCGGCGGCACCGTGGTGCACATCAACGCCGGCGTGGCCGGCCTGGTGGGCGCCTACGTGGTGGGCAAGCGCGTCGGCTACGGCCGCGAAGCCATGCAGCCGCACAACCTGCCGATGACCTTCGTGGGCGCGGCGCTGCTGTGGGTGGGCTGGTTCGGGTTCAATGCCGGCTCCGCCTTGGCCGCCAATGAGAACGCCACCCTGGCCTTCTTCAACACCATGATCGCGACCGCCGGCGCCGTGCTGTCCTGGCTGTTCACCGAATGGGCCGTCAAGGGCAAGCCCTCGATGCTGGGCGCCGCCTCGGGCGCCGTCGCCGGCCTGGTCGGCATCACCCCGGCCGCCGGCCTGGTGGGTCCGGTGGGCGCGCTGGTCATCGGCGTCATTGCCGGCATCGTCTGCGTCTGGGGCGTCAACGGCCTGAAGCGCCTGCTGCGCGCCGACGACGCGCTGGACGTATTCGGCGTACACGGCGTGGGCGGTATCGTGGGCGCCCTGCTGACTGGCGTGTTCAATGCGCAGATCCTCGGCGGTCCCGGCCTGGCCGAGCCGGGCATGATCGGCCATCAACTGTGGGTCCAGCTGGAAGGCGTGCTGCTGACCATTGTCTGGTCCGGCGTGGTGGCGTGGATCGCCTACAAGATCGCCAACGCCCTGTGCGGCATGCGCGTGCCGGAAGACCAGGAGCGCGAAGGCCTGGACGTCACCAGCCACGGCGAATCGGCGTATCACAGCTAAGTCAGAAGCCTCTCCCCCCGCCCGCCGGATGGCATGGGCGGGCGGGGATAAAAAAGGCGCCGGGGCATTCCGCCCGGCGCCTTTTTTCATGCAGCGGCGAACCGCCTCAGGCCAGGTCCAGCGTGTCCAGGTCCACCGGCAAGGCGCGGTTCAGGGCGCTGGCCACCTTCACGCGCAAGGCGTTGGAGTGCGCGCGCCGGACCTCGCGCTTGACGTCCAGCAGCTGCTGGGGGTGCATGGAGAACTCGGTCAGGCCCAGGCCCAACAGCAGCCGGGTCATGCGCGAATCCCCCGCCATCTCGCCGCACACGGCAACCGGCTTGCCGGCGCGCTCGCCCGCATTGATGGTGTGCGCAACCAGGCGCAGCACCGCAGGATGCAGCGGATCGTACAGGGACGCCACGTCGTGGTCGCCGCGATCGATCGCCAGCGTGTACTGGATCAGGTCGTTGGTGCCGATGGACAGGAAATCCAGCGCCTGCGCGAACGGTTCGATGGCGATGGCGATGGCGGGCACCTCGACCATGGCGCCCACGTCCATGTGGGGCGCGTAGGCCTGGCCGCGCGCATCGAGCTCGCGGCGGGCGGATTCGATGGCAGCCTTGGTCGCCACCACCTCGTGCATGTGCGCGATCATGGGAATCAGCAGGCGCACGGGCCCGTGTGCCGAGGCCCGCAGTATGGCGCGCAACTGGGTCGCGAACATCTCCGGACGCGCCAGGCAATAGCGGATGGCGCGCTGGCCGAGCGCGGGATTGGTGGCCACGGTGGCCTCGCCGTCCAGCGTCTTGTCCGAGCCGATGTCCAGCGTGCGGATCGTGACGGGCCTGCCGGCCATCACCTTGACCACCGACGAATAGGCTTCGTACTGCTCTTCCTCGCCCGGCAGGTCCGGACGTCCCATGAAGAGGAATTCGCTGCGGAACAAGCCGATGCCGTGCGCACCGGAAGCCAGCGCCAGCGCGGCTTCCTCAGGCAATTCGATGTTGGCGTGCAGCACCACATCGATGCCGTCCAGCGTGACCGAAGGCTCGTCGCGCAGCAGGCTCAGCTCGGCGCGCTCGTCGGCATAGGCCGACTGGCGGCGGCGGTATTCCTCGAGAATGCGGTTGGACGGATTGACGATCACCGCGCCGGCCGCGCCGTCGATGATCAGCATGTCGCCGTCGCGAACCAGTTCCCGCACGTTGCCCATGGCGACCACCGCGGGCACGGCCATGCTGCGCGCCACGATGGCGGTATGCGAAGTAGGACCGCCCAGGTCCGTCACGAAGGCGGCAAAGCGGCCGCCGCGCAGGCGCAGCATGTCGGCGGGCGAAATGTCGTGGGCCACGACCACCAGCGCGTCGTCGCCGCCCATGTGAGACATGTCGGGCAGGATCGCCGAGGTGCCGGCCAGCACATGCAGTACCCGTTCGATGACCTGGCGCACGTCGGCCCCGCGCTCGCGCAGGTACTCGTCCGCCATGGCGTCGAATTGCTGGCCCAGGATCTGGCCCTGCGTCGTCAAGGCCCATTCGGCGTTGTAGTGGCGTTCGGCGATCAGCGCCAGGGTCTGCTCGGCCAGCAGCGGGTCGCCCAGCAGCAGGCTGTGCACGTTGAGCATGGCGCCGAGCTCGCGCGGCGCGTCGGCCGGCAAGGTATCGGCCAGCTGCAGCAGTTCCTGCTGCGCCGAAGCCAGCGCATCGGTGAGCCGGCTGCTTTCGGCAGGCACATCCTCAGGCGAGATGCGGTAGTGCGCGACCTCCAGCGCCGCCGCGCCCATGACGACCGCGCGGCCGATGGCATATCCCTTGGCGACGCCTTTGCCGTACAAACAGACAACGGGGCCGGCAAAGCCAGCCCCGTTGGGTGCATCATTGAGGGTCGTAGACGCGCCGGCCTGGGCGATGCTCAGGCCGGCGGATTCGGAAGAAATTCTATTCCTGCTCACCGAATTTGCTATCGAACAATGATTGAATTTCAGAAAGGGCCTGATCGGCGTCATTGCCGGAGGCCTCCAGCTTTACCGTCACACCCAGCCCGGCCGCCAACATCATGACGCCCATGATGCTCTTGGCGTTCACGCGCTGCGCGCCGCGCGAGATGAAGATCTCGCTGGAAAACTTGCTGGCCAGCTGCGTCAGCTTGGCCGCCGCCCGGGCATGCAGGCCCAGTTTATTGCTGATGACGATGTCTGTATTAGGCATAGGAAATATTATGGCTGCGGCATGAGGCCGCAGTGTTGATCACAGCAAACCGTCGAACCGTCAATCGGCCTGAATGGATAGCCGACATAATAGGGCAAACTTCCGCCCGTCAGTCTACACGTAAGACACCCTGAAGCCCCCCGGCCAGCGCCTTCTCGCGGGTTTCGGCCAAGGGCAGATTGCGATAGGTCAGGGCCCGCAGCAGCATCGGGGTGTTCAATCCGGCCAGCACGCAGCACTGAATGCCCTGGGCCTGGGCATCGGAGACGGCGCGCTTGGCAATATTGGCGGGCGTGGCGCCGATCAGGTCGGTCAGCACCAGTACGCCCGCGCCGTGCTCCTGCTCCAGGATGTCCTTGAGGACTTGCGGCGCCAGATCGTCCGGCCGGTCTTCAGGCTGGATGTCGTGTATGGCCAGCATGCCGTCCAGGTTGCCCATGACGTGGCTGGCGCAATCGCGTATCGCTGCGCCCAGGGGCGCGTGCACGACGATGACTATACCTGTGGTCATGACAGGAATCCTGGCGGGTCAAGCAGCAGCGGCAGGGGTCGCCACGGCCTTTTCCAGCGCCTGGACGAACATGCCCGCGACGTCGAAACCGGTTTGCTCCGCGATTTCCACGAAACAGGTGGGGCTGGTGACGTTGACTTCGGTAACGTAATCGCCAATGACGTCCAGGCCGACCAGCAGCAGGCCGCGGGCGGCCAGCTTGGGGGCCACGGCCTCGGCGATCTCGCGGTCGCGCGGGGAAAGTTCCTGGGCCACCCCGCGGCCGCCGGCCGCCAGGTTGCCGCGGGTTTCACCGGCCAGCGGAATGCGGGCCAGCGAATACGGCACCGGCACCCCGCCGATCAGCAGGATGCGCTTGTCGCCCTTGACGATGTCGGGAATGTAGCGCTGCGCCATGATGGTGCGCGCGCCATTGTCCGTCAGCGTTTCCAGGATGGCGTTGAGATTGGGATCCTTGGGCTGCAGCCGGAACACGCCCGTGCCGCCCATGCCGTCCAGCGGCTTGACGATGACATCGCGATGCTCGTCGTGGAACGCCTTCAGGCGGGCCATGCTGCGGGTCACCAGCGTAGGCGCGGTGAACTCGCTGATTTCGGTGATGGCCAGCTTTTCGGGATGGTTGCGGATCGCCGCGCCGCTATTGAAGACGCGGGCGCCTTGCGCCTCGGCGTACTCGAGCAGGTGCGTGGAGTAGACATACTCCATGTCGAACGGCGGATCCTTGCGCATGACCACCGCGCCGAATTCCGCCAACGGCAGATCCTGGGCGGCAGACTCGCGCCACCAGTCGTGGCCGTGCAGATCGGCGTCCGCGACCAATTCGATGGGGGTGGCCGCGGTCTTGACCGTGCCCGCCTCGATATAGAGATCGCCCTGCATGGCCACGCTTAACGTATGGCCGCGCGCCACCAGGGCGCGCATCATGGCGACAGAGCTGTCCTTGTACGCCTTGAGCAGCGGCAAGGGATCCAAAACGAACAATACATGCATCGCGACACCCTGAACGGACACCGCCTTCCCTCGCGGGAAGGCGGCTTTATGACATCGTAGCGCAGAGCCGCCCAATTAGCGAACCCGCCGGCGCCATGACTGGCGGCAGATCGCACAAGCGGCGTAGCCTCCCTGGGGAGACTACGGCAGGAGCTCAGGCAGCCGATTCAGGCTTGCCCGCAGGCACGGCCTTTTTCTTCGGCGCCAGCACCATGACCATCTGACGGCCTTCGAGCTTCGGCATGGCTTCGACCTGGGCAAGTTCCAGCAGATCGTCGCGCACACGTTCAAGCACCCGCATACCGAGTTCCTGGTGAGCCATTTCGCGGCCACGGAAACGCAGCGTCACCTTGGCCTTGTCGCCTTCTTCGAGGAAGCGGCGCAGGTTGCGCAGCTTGACCTGGTAGTCGCCCTCGTCGGTGGCCGGACGGAATTTGACTTCCTTGACCTGGATGACCTTCTGCTTGGAACGAGCTTCGGCTTGGCGCTTCTGCTCCTGGTACTTGAATTTGCCGTAGTCCATCAAACGGCAGACCGGCGGTTCGGCGTTCGGCGCGATTTCCACCAGATCCACGTCGCTTTGCTCGGAAAGACGGAAGGCGTCGGCAATCTTGACGATGCCGAGCTGTTCTCCGTCCAGACCTATCAGGCGCACCTCGGGGACGCGGATTTCACCGTTGATGCGATTGGCTTTTTCAGTGGCGATGTTGAAAGCTCCTAGAAATGTTAAGCAGCGCTGCTATCAGAATGAACGACGTCGCGACGGGTGGAAACGTCCTCGGACAAACGCGCGACGAACTCGTCGTATGCGATGGCTCCAAGATCCAATCCGCCCAGTCCGCGTACGGCTACGGTGCCGTTTTGCTTTTCCTTGTCGCCGACGACGAGGATGTACGGCACCTTTTGCAGGCTGTGCTCCCGAATTTTACGAGTGATTTTTTCACCGCGCAAATCGGACTCTACTCTAAAGCCTTGTTTTTTCAGGCTTTGCGTGATTTCAGCCGCATAATCGGCCGAAGGTTCGGAAATGCAGCACACGACCGCCTGCACCGGAGCCAGCCAGGGAGGCATGGCGCCGGCGTGGTTTTCGATCAGCATGCCGATAAAACGCTCCAGCGAACCGAGGATCGCGCGGTGCAGCATGACCGGCGGGCGGCGCTGGTCGTTCTGGTCCACGTACTCGGCGCCCAGGCGCACGGGCATGGAGAAATCGACCTGGATCGTGCCGCACTGCCAATGGCGGCCGATGGCGTCCTTCAGGGTGTATTCCACCTTGGGGCCATAGAAGGCGCCCTCTCCCGGCGAGATCTCGAATTCGCAACCCGTGCGGCGCAGGCTCTCCATCAGGGCGGCTTCCGCCGTATCCCAGACTTCGTCCGTGCCGATGCGTTTTTCCGGACGCGTAGCGACCTTGTACAGCACTTCCGTGAAGCCGAAGTCGCGGTAGACCTTCTGCAGCAACGCCGTGAAATCGGCGCACTCGTCCTGCAGCTGTTCTTCGGTACAGAAGATGTGGCCGTCGTCCTGCGTGAAGCCGCGCACGCGCATCATGCCGTGCAGCGAACCCGAGGGTTCGTTGCGGTGGCACTGGCCGAATTCGCCGTAGCGCAGGGGCAGCTCGCGATAGGAATGCAGGCCGGCGTTGAAGATCTGCACGTGGCCCGGGCAGTTCATCGGTTTCAGGCCGTAGACGCGGTTCTCGGACTCCGTCGTGAACATGTTTTCACGGTAGTTGTCCCAGTGGCCCGTCTTTTTCCAGAGCGAAATGTCGAGGATCTGCGGCGCCTTCACTTCCTGGTAGCCGTTGTCGCGGTAGACGGAGCGCATGTACTGCTCCACCTGCTGCCACAGCGCCCAGCCCTTGGGGTGCCAGAAGATCAGGCCCGGGGCCTCGTCCTGGAAATGGAACAGGTCCAGCTCGCGGCCAATCTTGCGGTGGTCGCGGCGTTCGGCCTCTTCCAGCATGTGCAGATAGGCTTCCTGCTCTTCCTTGGTCGCCCAGGCCGTGCCGTAGATGCGCTGGAGCATCTCGTTCTTGCTGTCGCCGCGCCAGTAGGCGCCGGCCACCTTCATCAGCTTGAAGACCTTCAGCTTGCCCGTGGACGGCACGTGGGGGCCGCGGCAAAGGTCGATGAAGTCGCCTTCACGGTACAGACTGAGCGGCTCGTTCGACGGAATCGAGGCGATGATCTCGGCCTTGTACTTTTCGCCGATGCCCTTGAAGAACTCAACGGCGTCGTCGCGCGACCATTCCTCGCGCGTGACGACTTCGTCCTTCTTGGCGAGTTCGGCCATCTTCTTCTCGATGGCGGCCAGGTCTTCGGGCGTGAACGGGCGCTTGTACGAGAAGTCGTAGTAGAAGCCGTTGTCGATCACCGGACCAATGGTGACCTGGGCATCGGGAAACAGCTCCTTGACGGCATAGGCCAGCAAGTGCGCCGTCGAGTGGCGGATCAGATCCAGGCCGTCGGCGTCCTTGGCGGTGAC
Source organism: Achromobacter sp. PD1 (assembly GCF_048541815.1). Classification (NCBI taxonomy): domain Bacteria; kingdom Pseudomonadati; phylum Pseudomonadota; class Betaproteobacteria; order Burkholderiales; family Alcaligenaceae; genus Achromobacter; species Achromobacter sp. PD1. The sequence goes on along the minus strand of NZ_CP183349.1, from coordinate 1,543,716 downwards.
GATGGCCAGGCGCGCGTCGCCCTCGATGCGGAAGCTGGTGTCGACCAGCTTGGAATCCGAGCCCTCAAACGTCACGCGGCCGCCCAAGGCGGCCTTCGCCAGGCCCGTACCGATCGATTGCGCCACTTCGGCAACCGTTACCGGCCCCGGATATTGGCGCTGCGAACCATCGGGCAATGTGATCTGTACCATCGGGAGTGCTTCCTGGGGGGTTCTGGGAACTAAAAAAACAAAATACGGAAACGAAAAACGCGGCCAGAGAGCCGCGTTTCTTGGATTGTCTTGCTGAGTCCTACCGCTGACCTGACACGGTGAAACCCGACGCACGAAAACTTAACGCGACATAGGGCGAAAGTTCCGGGTCGTAGTTCGTGCCAGCGGGAAAAACATGGTGTCTGGACCTAATGATGCTCGCCGCAGCGGCAGGGATCAAAAACAGCAAACAATGCACCGCGCAACAGAAGCTGTGCTTATCGTCCACGATTGTATCACTACTTACGCCTTTTCCGTGGCTAAAGCGCCACAACACGCCCTTCAGGGCGCGTCGGTTGCGCCCGCCGGCGCGCGCGGGCGCCATAACTCAAAACCTCATCTGCCGTCGCGGCCTAAATCCCGGCTGTTCCACGCGTGCTTCTCGCATATATGACAGGTCGACGGTGCAACAGTCTGATATTGGCGCGATTCACCTCCCGCAGGCCATGCGAAAACGTAATCTGCCTTCGCAAATTCAGGACACCCGCGACCTGCGCAATCGACCGCCGGCGTTCCCCCATCCTGCATGTGGAGCATCGATGAAAACTGTCTCAGCGCTCACCCTCAAAGCGCCCCCGCACCTCAACCCCGAGCCCGCCGACAGCGGCGACCGCCCGGGCACGCGCCGGCACCTGCTCCTGTCCCGGCCGCCGCCTCTCATCAAGGTGGCGATCCTGGACGACCACCCCGTGGTTGCCGTGGGCGTGGGCGCCTATCTGGAGAGCCGGCCGGGCTTCCGGGTGGTGCATCGGGAAACTTCGGCACGTTCCCTATTGGAGAAACTGTCCCACTCGCCCTGCGAAGTCGCCCTCGTCGATTTCTACCTGCCCCTGGAACCCTGGGATGGCGTGAACTATCTGCGGCGCCTGCGCCGCCACCACCCGGAAATGGCGCTCATCACCTTCTCGGCGGGCAGCCGCCAGGAAACCCAATACGCCGCCTTTCGCGCAGGCGCGAACGGCTACTTCGCCAAGGAATGCGGCATGGTGCTGCTGCCGGAAATGATCCGCGGCGTGCTGGCTGGCAAAGAGGCGTTCCTCACGGTGCAGGACGGCAAGGTCCGGCCGCAGCAGCCGACGCACCCTCATTCGGCCTTGACCACCTCGGAAGTGGAGGTACTGCGCCACATCAGCCAGGGCCTGTCCGTCACGCAGATCTCGGCGCGCCTGATGCGCAGCAAGAAGACCATCAGCACCCACAAGCGCCGCGCCATGCGCAAGCTGCAGCTGTCCGACGATTTGTCGCTGGCGCTCTATCTTCGGGAGAAGTTCGCCGAATGAACGCAGCCCCAGGCTCCGCGCAACGCCGCGGCTCAGATGATCCGCGAGTAACTCGCCGCGGTGCCCGGCGCCTGCAGGTAGCCGTCGAACGCCATGGCGACGGCTCGCACGAAGTACCAGCCCAGGCCGGTCACCCGCAGCTCATCGGGGCGCAGGTTGACCAGGCCCAGCTCGGCCAGATTCGCCATCTGCTGCAGTTCCGGGCCAAAGCTGTCGGCGAACCGCAGTCCGTGGCGCGTCTCGACCCGGCTGTAGTCCACGCGGCCCTGGCACATGATGTCCATGATGATCTCGCGCCGAACCAGATCGTCCGTGCTCAGCGCCAGCCCTCTTTCGACGGCGAAGCGCCCCGCTTCGATCGCTGCGTAATACTCGTCCAGGACCTTGGCGTTCTGGCTGTAGGTATTGCCAATGCGGCCGATCGCGGACACGCCCAGCGCGACCAGGTCGCGGTCGGGCTGCGTGCTGTAGCCCTGGAAATTGCGGTGCAGTTCCCCCTTGCGCTTGGCGATCGCCAGCGCATCGGTTTCCAGCGCGAAATGGTCCATGCCGATGTAGGCATAGCCCTGCTTCAGGAAACCGTCGATGGCGGCGCTCAGCAGCCCCACCCGCGTCTCCCTGTCGGGCAGGTCGGCCTCGTTGATGCGGCGCTGCGGCTTGAAGCGCGCGGGCAGATGAGCGTAGGCATACAACGCGATACGGTCGGGTCGCAACGCAATGACCTGCGCGATGGTGCGGGCAAAGGATTCCGTGGTCTGCAGCGGCAGGCCATAGATCAGATCCATGTTGACCGAGGCATAGCCCAAGGCCCGGGCGCTCAGCATCAGCGCCCGCACGTCTTCGAACGACTGCATGCGATGCACCGCCGCCTGCACCCGAGGATCGAAATCCTGCACGCCGAAACTCAGGCGGTTAAAGCCCAGTTCGCGCATATGGGCCAGGCGCTCGGGCGTGGCGGTGCGCGGATCGACCTCTATCGAGATTTCCGCGTCGGGCTCGAAGCGGAAGGCGCGGCGCAGGTTTGCCATCAGGCGCGACAGTTCCTCGTCGGACAGGAAGGTCGGCGTGCCGCCCCCGAAATGCAACTGCGATACGGGCACACCCTCGCCCAGCTCGCGCACATGCAGCTCGATCTCCGCCGCCAGTGCGTCCAGATAGCGGGCGGCGCGGTCGTGGTGGCGGGTCACCACCTTGTTACAGGCGCAGTAATAACAGACCGACTCACAGAACGGAATGTGCACGTAGAGCGACAAAGGCTCAGCCGGCGCCGCCGCGCGGCGCTGCTGCAGCGCCAGCCGGTACTCCTGCTCGCCGAAACCGCCGTGATACCGGTCGGCCGTGGGATACGAGGTATAGCGGGGTCCGTTCTTGTCCAGCCGCGCCAGAAGTTGGGGCGGGAACAATGGGCTGGCGGCGGAGGGCTCGCGGGATTCTGTCTGTGACGGGCGTAGGGCGGCTTGCATACCTGGAATTATTCGCCTGCGCCGGCCAGTCCGGGTTGATCTTGCGCAAATGCCGGCGTCTTGCTGACCCGCCTCCTATCCGCCAGCCCCCCTAGGGACTCCCTGCGACGCTTGCGGCCTCGTCCCCGTAAAATGCGCCTGTCAAAAAGATGCACAACAAGGAAACCATCATGGGCACTGAACTGGACGGCCGCCTGCTCGCCATGCGCCAGGCGCTGGCGATCGCCATCGCCCTCTCGACCCGCAGCAGCCCCCAGGCCACCGACATGGCGCTGGAGCTGCTCAATGACCTGAAGGCAAGCATGGACAACACCCCTTCGGACAGCCCGTTCGAGAAACCGGAATGGGTGGCGGGCGCACACGATGAACTGGACGGCATCGCGCGGCTGGTGCGCGCCTTCACGCAGACGCCCGAACCGGACGACGAGGCGCAGTAGTCTGCCCCTAGGGGCCACGCGCGCCAGGCGCCGCGCCGCAAAGCCGGGAGGCCGGCGTCACGCGCCAGTGCAGGCCCGGAAAATCCTGGCCGACTGCGACGAACCCCGCTCCGAGCGTTCTCGGTTCCAGCTCCAGTTCCAACGCGCCGCAAGCCTCGGCCACCTCCTTCGGCACCCAGGGACTGAAACGGAGCTGTCCATCTATCAGCACCAGCGGCTGTTCGGGCAGCCTCAGGGCCAGCGCGCCGGCTTCGGCGGGCGGGCCCGATATCACCGTGACGGGTCCGCCCAGCGCGGCCTTGGCGGGTTCATGCAAGGCCCGGGCCAGCGCCCGGGAATCGAAATAGCGCCAGTCCGACGCCTTGCGCACAAGCCCCGCCCCGCCCGGGGACGTCAGCCCGACCCGGACCATCAACAGCGCCTGGACCAAAGCGAACACCAGTACGGCATCGCGCGGCCGCACGCGCTCCCAGACGCCGCCACGCGCCAGCTCCATCATCGCGGGCGCCACGAATAGCAGATAGGGCGTGCCCCAGTGCAGTTGCACATGGGAACCGCTGGCAAGCGTCATGACGCTGACGAACACCAGTGGCGTAAAGCCGAACGACAGCAGGATGGCGCGGCCAGCATCGCGCGGCAGCGCCTCCGTCCTCACAGCGGCCACGGTTGAGCGGCGGCGGGCCAGCCACCACAAGACGCCCAGGAACACCCACGCAGGCAGCGCGCGGTTCAGCATCTGATCGCCCCACCACCGCGCCACTTCCGCCACGCGGTGGGCCCAAGGCAGGCCAGCGGCCAGCGATGAGTTCATTGCGTAGTTCAGGGGCTCGAAACCGTTGTAGGCCAGCCAGCAGAGATGCGGCGCGAAGACCGCCAGCGCGGTCAGCGCCGCCACCTGCAGCCCGAACCGGTGCATGGAATCGCGCCAGCCGCGCTGGCTCAGCCAAAAGACCAGCACGGCGGCGCCCGCCACCGCGCTCTGGTATTTGGATAGCGCGCCCAGACCCAGGCTGGCGCCCAGCACGATCCACCACCCGATCCGGCGCGTGGTCCAGGCTTTCCAGCACGCGACGGCACAGCCCACCGCCAGGGGAATCAGTACGATCTCGTGGTTGTAGAAATGCAGGCGGCCGTTGTAGAAGGTGATGCACAGGCCGGCCAACAACGCCGCCCGCGCATGGCCGCTGCCGCGCATGCGCCGCAGCCAGCGCCACAACAACGCGAAAGCGCCCAGGGTGCAGAGCGCGCCGGCGATGTAGCTGGTCCACGCCGACCAACCCAGCAATTGCACCGCTGGCCACAGCAACCAGGTCGGTAGCGGCGGATGCTTGTAATAGCCCCATTCCAGGCTGCGTACCCAGGTCAGTTGCTCGATGTTGTCGGTGGGCGGCACCAAGGTCGCCCTGTCCAGCAGCGTCAACCACGCCAGCGCATACACCGCCATGCCCGCGCCGATCCACCAGCCCTCGGGCTGGAACGCCCGCTTCGTCACTTCCCGCACTTCCTACCCCTTCCTGCCGGCGCAGCGCACTGCCTTGCTTCACGCCCGTTATCGGGCGCAACGGAGTATGGGATGGCGCGGGTTCGCAACAGCGCTGTTTCTGTGCGGATTTGTCTGGAAACTGTAAAGCGCGCCAGGCATTCCTAACTGGCCTGACCACCTTAAAGAAAGAGGTGGAATCCCTGTGATCGTTTTCCCTTGAATTGGAAAATTTCCCTTCATATTCAAGGATCAGATGCCTATATTTGGTGGCCTGACCACTTGGCTCCAAGTTCCCGCCCCCACCGTCGATGAACACCTTCCAAGCTGCCACCGTCACCCGCCTGTACCGCGTCATCGCCGACCAGATCGCCGGCCGGATCCGGGCCGGAGAATTCCCTCGCGGCGGGCGCCTGCCTTCCGAGCGGGAGCTGGCCGAACAACTGCAGGTCAGCCGCGCGTCGATCCGCGAGGCTTTGATCGCGTTGGAAATTGAAGGCTATGTCGAAGTGCGCGTAGGCACCGGAGTATTCGTCACCGCCTCCCGGGAAGCCTCCGCTCCCGCCACGTACGCCACGCCGGGACAGGACGGCATCGGCCCGTTCGACCTGCTCGAAGCGCGCATGCTGATCGAACCCGAGTGCGCCGGCATGGCCGCGCAGCATGGATCGCCCGCCCAGATTGCCGCCATCCGCGACGCCCACGAGGGCATGTCGCTGGGCAACTCGCCCGGCCGCCACGACCGCGAATTCCACAACGCCATTGCCGCGGCTTGCGGCAACGCCGCGGTAGCGGCCTCGGTCGCCCATCTGTGGGACTTGACGCAGACCAGCCCCGTGTACAGCCGCATGGAGGATTACTTCGTCGATACCAAGGTCTGGGCCATCGCCCATGCCGAGCACCAGCGCATCCTGACGGCCATCCAGGCGCGCGACCCGATCCGCGCGCGGCACGCCATGCATGCGCATCTGCTGGGCATCCTGGCGCGCCTGCGGGAAGACTTTGGCGACGAGAACGGCGCTCCGCAATGGTGCGCGGCGCGCTGAAGAGCACCTGTACGAAGCATTGTTGTAGCGGCTCCACCCGTAGTACCCCTGAAAACACAGGTGGCATGAGGTTTGCTTGCCAGTGCACGGCATCCGCGACGCGGACACCTGTCAGACCCTTTCCAGCCCGGAGGCTCGCAGTGAAATCGAAGAAATGGTTCTCCCTAAGCATCGGCGCACTGGTCCTCGCGGCCGCGCTGCCCGCCACGCAAGCGCTGGCGCAGACCAAGGGCGGCACGCTGAACATGATCGTCCAGCCCGAACCGCCGGTGATCGTCACCGCCATCAATCAGCAGGGTCCCACGCAATTCGTCGCCGGCAAGATCTACGAGAGCCTGCTGACCTACTCCACCGACCTGAAGCCCCAGCCCGGCCTCGCCAAGTCCTGGGACGCCTCGGCCGACGGCCTGTCCTACACCTTTCACCTGCAGGACAACGTCAAGTGGCATGACGGCAAGCCCTTCACCTCCGAGGACGTGGTCTTCTCGCTGGCGGACATGCTGCCCAAGACTCACGCGCGCGCCCGCGTGATCCTGAACAAGTTCGTGGAATCGGTGCAGGCTCCAGACGCAAAGACGGTGGTCGTCAAGCTGAAGACGCCCTTCCCCGCCTTCATGCTGATGTTCGAGCCGGGCTTTGCGCCCATGATGCCCAAGCACATCTATGCAGGCACCGACTACATGACCAACCCGGCCAACCAGAAGCCGGTCGGCACGGGTCCGTTCATGTTCAAGGAATGGAAGCGCGGCGAATACATCAAGCTGACCCGCAACCCCGACTACTGGAAGCCCGGCAAGCCGTATCTGGATGAACTGGTGTTCAACGTCATCCCCGACTCGGCCTCGCGCGCGGTGGCTTTCGAGCGCGGCAGCGTGGACGTGCTGCGCGGCGGCGACGTGGACAACGTCGACATCAAGCGCCTGCGCGCCCTGCCCAAGGTCGAGTACACGACGGCTGGCTGGGAGATGTTCTCGCCCCAGGCCTACCTGATCTTCAATATGCGCAAGCCGCCCTTCGACAACCTGAAGGTGCGCCAGGCGGTGATGGCGGCCATCAACCGCAACATGGTGGTCAACAACATTTTCTTCGGCCTGGGCAAAGTGTCCACCAGCCCCTTCGTCACCACCGAGATGTTCTACGACAAGAACATGCCGCTGCTGGCGTTCGACATGAAGAAGGCGCGCGCGCTGATCAAGGAATCCGGCATCAAGCCCGAGGACTACACGATCCGCCAACTGAGCTTCCCCTACGGCTCCACCTGGGACCGCCTGGGCGAATACACCAAGCAGGCGCTGGAGCAATTGGGCTTCAAGGTCAACCTGGAAGCCACCGACGCCGGCGGCTGGGCCAGCCGCACCGGCAACTGGGACTTCGACATGACGACCACCTTCACCTACCAGTACGGCGACCCCGCGCTGGGCGTGCAGCGGCTCTATATCTCGTCGAACATCGTCAAGGGGTCGCCCTTCGCCAACGTGCAGGGCTACAGCAACCCGGAGACCGACAAGCAATGGGAGGCGGCCGCGTCCGAAGTTGACCCCGCCAAGCGCCAGGAGCTCTACACCAAGCTGCAGACGACGCTGGTCAACGAGATCGCCAACGGGTTCCTGGTGGACATGGAGTTCCCCACGCTATACCGCGGCAACGTGAAGAATCTGGTCAAGACCGCCATCGGCCTGAACGAGAGCTTCGACGACGTGTACATCGAGAAGTAAGCGCCGCAGGACGCCGCCGCGGCAGGCCTGCCGCGGCGGCGGATGCCGGCCGGACTACGGCTGCCCCAGGCAGGCCGCGCCCGACCAGAGAGGACCCCGAGCATGAAATTCCTGTCTTTCCTTGTTTCCCGCATCGGCAAGGCCCTGGTGGTCGTGCTGGGCGTGGTGATCATCAATTTCTTCCTGATCCGCCTGGCTCCCGGCGACCCCGCCGCCGTGCTGGCAGGCCAGGCCGGCGCGGGCGACGCCGCCTACGTCGAACAATTGCGCGTCGCGTTCGGCCTGGACAAGCCCATCCTGACCCAGCTGATGCTGTACCTGAAGGGCGTGGTGCAGCTGGACCTGGGCTTCTCGTACCGCAACCATGTGCCGGTGCTGGACCTGATCCTGGAACGGCTGCCGGCCACCTTCCTGCTGATGTCCTGCGCCTTCGTGTTTTCCATCGTGCTGGGCGTCTTCCTGGGCGTGGTGGCGGCCAAGGCCCGCTACCGCAACAAGCGCCGCTGGATCGACAGCTCCGTCATGACGGGCGCCCTGGTGCTGTATGCCACGCCGCTGTTCTGGTTGTCGCTGATGGGCATTCTGCTGTTCTCGGTGGTGCTGGGCTGGCTGCCGGCCTTCGGCATGGAGACCGTGGGCGCCAACCTGAAGGGTTGGGCGCGCGCAGCCGACATTGCCCAGCACCTGATCCTGCCCACCGTGACGCTGGGCTGCTTCTTCATGGCGGTCTACGTGCGGCTGACCCGCGCCTCCATGCTGGAAGTGATAGGCATGGATTTCGTGAAGACGGCGCGCGCCAAGGGCGTAAGTCCCGGCCGCGTGATCCGCGCCCACGTGCTGCGCAATGCGCTGCTGCCTGTCATTACCTTCGCCGGCATCCAGTTGGGGCAGATGGCGGGCGGCGCGGTATTGACCGAAACCGTGTTCGCATGGCCCGGCATAGGCAGGCTGATGTTCGACGCGCTGCTGCAGCGCGACTACCAGCTGCTGCTGGGCATCTTCCTGGTCACCTCCATCATGGTGGTGGTGTTCAACCTGCTGACCGACGTGCTGTACCGACTCATCGATCCGCGCATCGGCGCGGGCGCGCAGCAAGGAGCCGCCGCATGAAGTCATTTGCCCGGCGCTACATGCGCAATTACGGAGCGGTGGCCGGACTGGCCATCATGCTGGTCGTGATCGTCGTGGCCCTGGCCGCGCCGCTGCTGTATGAAGAATCCCCCTGGATGATGGTGGCCGACCCGCTGATTCCGCCCTTCACCAATGCCGACTACCCCTTCGGCACCGACATGCTGGGCCGCGACATCACGGCCGGGCTGGTCTGGGGCGCCCGGGTCTCGTTGATGGTGGGTCTCTTGTCCACCGCCGTGGCGCTGGTGTTCGGCATCGTGGTGGGCTCGGTGGCGGGTTACTGCGGCGGCCGGGTGGACGACGCGCTGATGCGCTTCACGGAGTTCTTCCAGACCATCCCGCAGCTGGCCATGGCCGTGGTGCTGGTGGCGATCCTGAGCCCGTCCGTCTACTCCATCATGGGCGCCATCGCGGTCGTCTCCTGGCCGCCGGCTGCGCGGCTGGTGCGCTCCGAATTCATGACGCTCAAGCAGCGCGAGTTCGTGCAGGCCGCCATCGTCATCGGGCAGACGCCGGCCCGCATCGTCGGCACCCAGATCCTGCCCAACGCCATGTCGCCCATCATCGTGTCGGCGTCCTTCATGGTCGCCACCGCGATCCTGACGGAATCCTCGCTGTCCTTCCTGGGTTTGGGCGACCGCAACCTGATGAGCTGGGGCTTCATGATCGGCGCGGCCCGCACCATGATCCGCGAAGCCTGGTGGATGAGCGTCTGGCCCGGCGTCGCGATCCTGCTGACGGTGCTGGCCATCAACCTGATCGGCGAAGGCCTGAACGACGCCCTCAACCCGCAGCTGCGCAAGCGCGGCGAATAGGAGGACGGCATGAACGCATCCCCCCCTCTGCTCTCCATCCAGAACCTGAGCATCGCCCTGCCCAAGGGCGGCGACCGCCCCTATGCGGTCCAGGACGTGTCCTACGACATCCGCGCCGGCGAAATCCTCTGCATCGTCGGCGAATCGGGCTCGGGCAAGTCCATGAGCGCCAACGCCATCATGGGCCTGCTGCCCGACTACCTGACGCCGCAGCAGGGCCGCATCCTGTTCCGCGGCCAGGACCTGCTGCGGCAGGACGAAGCCACGCTGCAAGCCATGCGCGGCAAGGACATGGCGATGATCTTCCAGGAGCCCCTGTCGGCGCTCAACCCGCTGATGACGGTAGGCGAGCAGATCAGCGAAGTCATGCGCGTGCACAACGCCTATCCGGGCGCGCAGCGCATGGCACGCACGCTGGAGCTGCTGGCCTTCGTGGGCCTGCCCGACCCCGCCACGCTCTACCACGTCTATCCGTTCCGGCTGTCGGGCGGCCAGCGCCAGCGCGTGATGATCGCCATGGCCTTGGCGCTGGAGCCCGCGCTCCTGATCGCCGATGAACCCACCACCGCGCTGGACGTCACCACCCAGGCGCAGATCCTGGCGTTGATCGCCCGCATCCAGAAAGAGAAAGGCATGGGCGTGATGTTCGTCACCCATGACTTCGGCGTGGTGGCCGAAATCGCCCACCGGGTCGCCGTCATGGAAAAAGGCATCCTGGTCGAACAGGGGCCGGCCGAGGAGGTACTGAACCGCCCCCGCCACCCCTACACGCAACGCCTGATCGCGGCCGTGCCGCATCGCCGCGGCGCCGAGCGCGAGTCCGCCGCGCACGACCAGCCCGTGCTGGACGTGCGGGACTTGAAGAAGACCTACGTGGTAGGCCGCGGCTGGCTGGGCGGCAAGCGCGAGGTGCATGCGGTGGACGGCGTCAGCTTCAGCGTGCGGCGCGGCGAGACGCTGGGCATCGTGGGCGAATCGGGCTCCGGCAAGTCCACCATCGGCAAATGCCTGCTCAAGCTGGTGGGCATCAACGGCGGCCAGCTGATCTTCAACGGCCAGGACATTGCGGCCATGCCGGAATCGCGCTTCCGGCCGTTGCGCCACGATATCCAGATGATCTTCCAGGATCCGTTCGCCTCGCTCAACCCGCGCCATACCGTGGGCCGCATCATCAGCGACGGTCCCGTCGCCAACGGCGTGCCGCGCGCGCAGGCCGAGGCGCGGGTGCGCGAGCTGCTGTCGCTGGTCGGGCTGGACCCGTCCGCCTTCGACCGCTATCCCAACCAGTTTTCGGGCGGACAGCGCCAGCGCATCGGCATCGCACGCGCGCTGGCGCTGGAGCCCAAGGTGCTGGTGGCCGACGAATCAGTGTCGGCGCTGGACGTCTCGGTTCAGGCGCAGGTGCTGCAGCTATTGCACGATTTGCAGCAACGCCTGAAGATTGCGCTGGTCTTCATTACCCACGATTTGCGCGTGGCGGCCCAGATCTGCAATTCCGTTCTGGTCATGCATCGCGGCAAGGTGGTCGAGTACGGCTCGCCCGCGCAGATCTTCGACAACCCGCAACACGCCTATACACGGCAGCTGATCGCCGCGGTCCCCGGCCAGCATTGGGACCCGACCAAGGCGCAAGCGGCCTGAAGCGCACAAGAATATTCATACCCCCAAGGAGAAGCTCCATGCAACGCCCCGCCGCCATACCGACCGTGCAGATCGACAATGACATGGTCACCGTCACCGAATGGCGCTTCCCGCCCGGCGGCGAAACGGGATGGCACCGCCATGGCATGAACTACGTGGTGGTCCCGCAGACCACCGGCCCGCTCTTGCTGGACACGCCCGACGGCGAAATCACCAGCCAGCTCACCGCCGGCGTGGCCTACTACCGGCCCGTGGGTGTAGAGCACAACGTGATCAATCCCAGCGACACGGAATTCGTGTTCGTCGAAATCGAACTCAAGCACGCATAACGCCAGCGAGGGCAGCCATGAAGGCGTTTTTCTCGGAAGAGCAGCTGCTGCATACGCCGCAGCAATTCATGCGGCTTGGGCGCATCAGCGCGCCCACCGATCTGCCGGCGCGGGCGGAAAGCCTGCAAGGCGCGCTGGCCACGCGCGGCATCCGCGTTCAAGCGCCGGCGGACTACGGCCGCAAGCCGCTGCAGGACATCCATAGCCCGGACTACCTGGACTATCTGGAAACGGCCTATGCGCGCTGGCAGGCCTTGCGCTCGCCTGCCATGGACCCAGGCCCCGAGGTGCTGCCCAATCTTTCGCCTTACTACAACGGCCGCGTCGAGCTGGCTGGCCGCGGCCCCTGCCCGTCGCCCTCCATCGTGGCGCAGACCGGCTACTACCTGAGCGACCTGTCCTGCCCCATCGGGCCGCAGACCTGGCGCTCGGCGCTGCGCTCCACGCACAGCGCGGTGGCGGCCGCCGACCACGTCGCCAGCACCGGGGGCATGGCCTACGCCTTGTGCCGGCCCTCCGGCCACCATGCCCACCGCGATCGCGCGGGCGGCTTCTGTTACCTGAACAGCAGCGCGGCCGCGGCCAGCCGGCTGCTTCAGACCTGGTCCAAGGTGGCCGTGCTGGATGTGGACGCGCACCATGGCGACGGCACGCAGAACATCTTCTATCAGCGCGGCGACGTCATGACGGTATCCCTGCACGCCGACCCCGCCGCCTACTACCCCTTCTATACCGGCTATACGCATGAGCGCGGCTACGGCGCGGGCGAAGGCTGCAACCTGAACCTGCCGCTGCCGCACGGTTCTGGCAACGACGCCTTCCTGCGCGCGCTGGACACGGCGCTCGCCGCCCTGGACGGCTACGCGCCGCAGGCGCTGGTGCTGGCCCTGGGCTTCGACACCTACAAGGACGATCCCATCAGCGTGCTCAAGCTCGACATCGATGCCTACCGCGACATCGGCGCGCGCGTCGCCAGCCTGGGGCTGCCCACCGTGATCGTGCAGGAAGGCGGCTACATGGTCGAGGCCATCGGCCCCGCGCTGGACGCGTTCCTGCAGGGCGCGGGCCTGGCGGCAGCCTGAGCCCGTCCGCCGACATGAGCTCCGTTCCCATTGCGTTACCCTCGCCGGCCGCCGCGCGCCAGACCGGCATCCTGCTGTTCTTTGCCGCGCTGGTGGCCTTCGCCACCTTCGATGCAGGGTCCAAGCACATGCTGGCCCGCTACCCCGCGCCCTTCCTGAACATCATGCGCTATTCGGCGGTGGCCGTGCTGGCGCTGGCGCTGCTGTGGCGGCACCGCGGCGGTCCGCGCCTGCGCGATGCGCCCGAAAAACCGCTGTTGATCCTGCGAGGCCTGCTGCTGGCCACGGTGGGTACCTGCTTCATGACGGCGCTGATCTGGATGCCGCTGTCGGAAGCCACGGCCATCTACTTCACCTCGCCCCTGATCATGGTGGCGCTGTCGCCCTGGCTGCTGGGCGAGCGGGTGCGACCCGCCCAGTGGATGGCGGTGGCGGCGGGCTTTGGCGGCATGCTGCTGATCGTGCGGCCAGGCGCCAACCTGCCGTGGCTGGGCACGCTGCTGATGGCGGTGTCCGCGGTCAGTTACGCGGTGTTCCAGGTGCTGACGCGCAAGCTCTCCGGCAAGGTGCCCGGACCGGTCCAGTATGCCTACACGGCCTTCATCTGCCTTGTCGTCACGGGGCTGCCGGCGCCATTCTTCCTGCCTGACCCGTGGCCGGATCTCGCCGATATGCTTTTCATCGTCGGCTTGGGCGCCTGCAGTGGATTGGCGCAGATCTTCCTGATATCCGCCTTCCAGCGCGTGGCGGCGGCGACGTTGGCGCCCCTGAACTACTTCCAGCTGCTGCTGGCGGTACTGTTCAGCACCTTCTGGTTCCAGCGTCCGCCCGATGGGCTGGCCTTGGCCGGCATGGCGCTGATCATCGCCTCCGGCGTGTTCCTGGCGCTGCGCCGGGGCTGAGGATTGCGTTCAGCTGGTCTCGCGCTGGACCAGTTTGAAGCCCAGGTCCACATGGCGCTCGGCGACGGCTTCGCCCGCCAGATGGCGCATCAACAGGTTCGCGGCCGATACGCCGATCTGGTAGCGCGGCGTGGCGATGGTCGACAGCGGCGGCGTGGTCCAGGCCGTGCCCGCCACGTCGTGGAAGCCGACGATGGCCATGCGTTCCGGCACCGGCACGCCCAGCCTTCCACACTGGAACACCGCGCCCTGGGCCAGGTCGTCGTTGCAGAAGAACAGCGCGTCGCAGTCGGGATGGCGCGTGCGCAGCGCTTCCAGCAGCGAGGCTCCCAGGCCGATGGATGATTTCTCCGGCGTCATGATTTCCAGAGCCGGGTCATACAGGCCCGCATCCCGCAGCGCCTGGCGGCAGCCTTCGCAGCGGCGCAGCGACCGCGGATCCAGCTGCGCGCCGACGATGCCGATACGGCGGTAGCCCCGCTCCACCAGATGGCGGCCGGCGGCATAGCCGGAATCGAACTGCGAAAAGCCCACGCTCATGTGCTCGCCGCCGTCCAGCGTCTCGATCGTGTGCACGGTGGGAATGCGCTGCGTGTCCAGCAGGTCCCATACGCCCGGGTTGTGGTCGATGCCGGTCAGGATCAGGCCGTCGGGCGCGTGCTGCAGATACTTGCGCAGCAGAGCCTCCTCTTCGTCCGGCGCATAGCCGGTCACGCCGATCAGCATGTGGTAGCCGTGCCGGTCCAGTTCTTCCTTGATCCCCGCGATGATGTCGACGAACACCACGTTGCTCAGCGACGGAATCAGCGCCACGATGGTCTGCGAACGCGCCGACGCCAGCGCGCTGGCCGCATGGTTGGGCACGTAACCCAGTTCCTGGCACACCCGCGCGATGCGCAGCCGCAATTCCTCCGCCACCTTGTCCGGCGTGCGCAACGCCCGCGATACCGTGATCGCGCTCACGCCCACGTGGCGCGCGACATCCTGCATGGTGACGCGGCCGGCGCGTGAACTGCGGGGTTTACGGATGGACATCGGTCCTCGGCATCGGTTGTTGAGCGCGTAGTCTGACGTAAAAAACTGGGGCTTGCCAAACGCAAAATGTTAGCGCTAACATTTCGCACAGCATAACCCTAAAAAATTCCGGGAAACGGATAGGAGACAAGCATGCAAGCTTCCCCCCCGGGGCGGCCTGGCGGCACGCCGCTGGCCCGCGCCGCCAATTGGTGCTTCGCGCTGCAGACCTGGCTGATGGTGGCCTGTCTGGCCGTCATGGTGGTGCTGCTGTTCGGCAACGTCGCGCTGCGCTACCTGTTCAATTCCGGCATCAACGTCTCCGACGAGATCTCCCGGCTGGCCTTCGTCTGGATGATCTTCCTGGGTTCGGTGATAGCGCTGCGCTCGCATCAACACATCGGCGTCACCATGCTGGTGGAACGCTTCGGCCCCGCCGCCCGCCGCGCTACGCACGTGTTCTGCCAGTTGCTGACGCTGTGGGTGCTGTGGCTGATGGCCGAGGGCAGCTGGACCCAGACCGTCATCGGCCTGGACACGGTGCTGCCTGTGACCGGCATGTCGCTGGCGGTGTTCAACGCCGCGGCGCTCTATGCGGCTGCCGCCATGGGCATCCTGACCTTGATCGATCTGGTGCGCGTCCTTGCGGGCGGGCCCTTGCCGGCGGAATCCAGCCCCGAAGACCCGCTGGTCTGACGGCTCCGCCTCCAACTTTCCCACCCCGCCCGGACGCCCGCAATGATCCTGACCGTCTTCCTGCTCGTGCTGCTGGGGCTGATTGCCCTCGGCATGCCTATCGCCTTCGCGCTGCTGCTCAGCGCGATCGCCATGATGTTCCAGCTGGACTTTTTCGATACCCAGATCCTGGCGCAGAACATGCTGTCTGGCGCCAACAGCTTCACCCTCATGGCGGTGCCGCTGTTCATGCTGGCCGGCGAACTGATGAACGCCGGCGGCATTTCGCGCCGCATCGTCAATCTGGCCAGCACCTTCGTGGGCCACATCCAGGGCGGCCTGGGCTATGTCGCCATCTTCGCCAGCGTGCTGCTGGCCGCGCTGTCCGGCTCGGCCGTGGCCGACGCCGCGGCGCTGGGCTCGCTGCTCATCCCCATGCTGCGCGAAAGAGGCTACGACGCGGGCCAGGCCTCGGGGCTGATCGCGGCCGGCGGCATCATCGCGCCGATCATTCCGCCCTCGATCTCGTTCATCATCTTCGGCGTCGCCACCAACGTGTCGATCACCAAGCTGTTCTTCGCCGGCATCGCGCCCGGGCTGATGATGGGCCTGACCCTGGTTGCGGTCTGGACCTGGGTGGCGCGCAAGCACGGCAGCATCAAGCCCTCGCCGCGCGAGCCGTGGAGCAAGCGCTGGAAGGCGCTGCGCGAATCGCTGTGGGCCCTGATGTTGCCCGTCATCATCATCGGCGGCCTGCGCGGCGGCATCTTCACGCCGACCGAGGCAGCCGTCGTCGCCGCGGTCTACGCGTTGCTGGTGAGCCTGTTCGTCTACCGGGAAATCAGCGTGCGCGACCTGGCGCCGCTCTTCATCAACGCCGCCAGTACCACCGCCATCGTCATGTTCCTGGTGGCCGCCGCCATGGTCTCGTCCTACATGATCACCCTGGCCGACATGCCGCAGGACCTGATCGCGCTGCTGGAACCCGTACTGGACCAGCCCAAGCTGCTGATGTTCGCCCTGCTGGTGCTGCTGACGCTGGTAGGCACGGTGATGGACCTGACGCCCACCATCCTGATCCTGGCGCCGGTGCTGATGCCGGTGGTCACCAAGGCCGGGATCGACCCCGTCTATTTCGGCGTGATGTTCGTCATGGTGGGTTGCGTGGGCCTGCTGACGCCGCCGGTGGGCACCGTACTCAACGTGGTCTGCGGCGTCGCCCGCATCAATATGGAAACCATCTGCAGGGGCGTGTGGCGCTACGTCGTCGCCTACACGCTGCTGCTGGTCCTGCTGGTGATCTTCCCCGAGCTGATCACCGTCCCCGCACGCTGGATGCATTAGAAAAACCCCCAAGGAGGAGCACCATGATCACCCGTTTCAAGACCCGCATGCTTGTCCTGGCGACGGCGCTGTCCTGCGCTATCGCCGGCGTCGCGTCCGCCGCCGACGTCAAACCGCGCCTGATCCGTTTCGGCTACGGCCTGAACGAGGAAAGCGTCCAGGGACGCGCCGCGCGCCACCTGGCGCAGGAACTGGAAAAAATCAGCGGCGGCAAGCTCAAGATGAAGACCTTCGGCTCGGCCAACCTGGGCTCGGACGAACAGATGCAAAGCGCGCTGGTGGGCGGCGTACAGGAAATGATGGTGGGATCCACCGCGCCCCTGGCCGGCATGGTCAAGGAGTTCGGCGTGTTCGACCTGCCCTTCCTCTTCAACAGCGAAAAGGAAGCGGACGCCGTGCTGGACGGCCCGATGGGTCAGGACATGCTGAAGAAGCTGGAAGCCAAGGGCATCGTCGGCCTGGTCTATTGGGAAAACGGCTTTCGCAACATGACCAATTCCAAGCGCCCCATCGCGCGCGCGGAAGACCTGCAAGGCATCAAGCTGCGCGTGATGCAGAACCAGATCGCGCTGGGCGTCTTCAACACGCTGGGCGCCAACGCCGTGCCCATGCCGTTCTCCGAACTGTTCACCGCGCTGGAAACCCGCACCGTGGACGGCCAGGAAAACCCCATTACCACCATCCAGAGCAGCAAGTTCTACGAGGTGCAGCCCTATCTGACCATTACCCGCCACGTCTACACGCCCTGGGTGGTACTGGCGTCCAAGAAATGGTGGGACACCCTGTCGCCGGAAGAACAGAAGCTGATCCGCCAGGCCGCCGCGTCCTCGCGCGACTTTGAACGCCAGGACAGCCGCGCCGATTCGCAGAAGGCCATGACCACGCTGGAGAAGGCTGGCATGAAGATCAACACGGTCTCGCCCGAAGAGATCGCGCGCATGCGCCAGAAGGTGCAGCCGGTGGTCGACAAGTACACGCAGGACCTCGGCCCCGAGCTGGTCAAGCAGCTCAACGACGAAATCCAGAAGGCGCGCAACTAGGCCTTTTGCGGCCCGGACGCGCGCCGGGCTGCCACGCAACCGCTGTAAACGAGAATCCCATGTCCCAGACTCCCCGCAAGCTGCGCAGCCAGAAGTGGTTCGATGATCCGGCGCACGCCGACATGACGGCCATCTATGTCGAGCGCTATCTCAACTACGGCCTGACGCGCCAGGAACTGCAATCGGGGCGGCCGATCATCGGCATCGCCCAGACCGGCAGCGACCTGGCGCCCTGCAACCGGCATCACCTGGCGCTGGCCGAGCGCATCAAGGCCGGCATCCGCGACGCAGGCGGCATCCCCATGGAGTTTCCCGTGCACCCGCTGGCCGAACAGGGCCGGCGCCCCACCGCCGCGCTGGACCGCAACCTGGCCTACCTCGGCCTGGTCGAGATCCTGCACGGCTATCCGCTGGACGGCGTGGTCCTGACGACCGGTTGCGACAAGACCACGCCCGCCTGCCTCATGGCCGCGACCACCGTCGACATTCCCGCCATCGTGCTGTCCGGCGGACCGATGCTGGACGGCTGGCACGACGGCCAGCGCGTCGGCTCCGGCACCGTCATCTGGCATGCGCGCAACCTGATGGCCGCGGGCAAGCTGGACTACGAAGGCTTCATGACGCTGGCCACGGCGTCGTCGCCATCCATCGGCCACTGCAACACCATGGGCACGGCGCTGTCGATGAACTCGCTGGCCGAAGCGTTGGGCATGTCGCTGCCCACCTGCGCCAGCATTCCCGCGCCCTACCGCGAACGCGGCCAGATGGCCTACGCCACCGGGCTGCGCATCTGCGACATGGTGCGCGAGGACTTGCGCCCGTCTCATATCCTGACGCGCCAGGCTTTCGAGAACGCCATCGTCGTGGCCTCGGCGCTGGGCGCCTCCAGCAACTGCCCGCCGCATCTCATCGCCATCGCCCGCCACACTGGCATAGACCTGAGCCTGGACGACTGGCAGCGCTTGGGCGAAGACGTGCCGCTGCTGGTCAACTGCGTGCCTGCGGGCGAGCATCTGGGCGAGGGCTTTCACCGCGCGGGCGGCGTCCCGGCGGTGTTGCATGAACTGGCGGCGGCCGGCCGCCTGCATACCGATTGCGGCACCGTGTCCGGCAAGACCATCGGCGAAATCGCGGCCACGGCCAAGACCAACAATGCCGATGTCATCCGCAGCTGCGACGCGCCGCTCAAGCACCGCGCGGGATTCATCGTCCTGTCCGGCAATTTCTTCGACAGCGCGATCATCAAGATGTCGGTCGTGGGTGAAGCCTTCCGCCGCGCCTACCTGTCGGAGCCCGGTTCGGAGAACGCCTTCGAAGCGCGTGCCATCGTCTTCGAAGGCCCGGAGGACTACCACGCGCGCATCGAAGACCCTGCCCTGAACATCGACGAGCATTGCATCCTGGTGATTCGCGGCGCCGGCACCGTGGGCTACCCGGGCAGCGCCGAAGTGGTCAACATGGCGCCGCCCTCGCATCTGCTCAAGCGCGGCATAGACTCGCTGCCCTGCCTGGGCGACGGCCGCCAGAGCGGCACCTCGGCCAGCCCGTCCATTCTGAACATGTCTCCGGAGGCTGCGGTGGGCGGAGGCCTGGCGCTATTGCGCACGGGCGACCGCATCCGTGTCGACCTGAACCAGCGTTCGGTCACCGCGCTGGTGGACGAAACCGAAATGGAACGCCGCAAGCTGGAACCGCCGTACCAGGCGCCGGCTTCGCAGACGCCCTGGCAAGAACTCTACCGGCAATTGGTCGGTCAGCTTTCGACCGGCGGCTGCCTGGAGCCTGCGACGCTGTACCTGAAAGTGGTGGAAACGCGGGGCGATCCCCGCCATTCGCACTGACGCTGGCAGCTATTGGGGGGCCTGGCCGCTGCCGGCTTGCGGCCCTTGCGGAGCCGGCCGCGTAACGACGTAGGCCGCGCTGGCCAGGAAAAACACGGCGACGGCGGCGGCCAGCATCCACGACGGATGCGCGCCCCACCAGAACAGCACGTAGCCCACGGCCATGCCCAGGCAGGCGTAGGTCTTGCCCTTGCGCGATACGGCGCCCTGGTCCCGCCAGGCGCGCAGCGCGGGACCGTAGGTCGGGCTATCCAGCAGCCACTTCTCCAGCCGCGGCGAAGAGCGCGAAAAGCAGGCGACTGCCAGGATCAGGAATATGGTCGTCGGCATGACGGGCAGAAACGCGCCGATCACACCCAATGCCAGCATCAGGCAACCCAGGCAGAGCCACAGTACTCTCATCATGATGGGCAGCAGGATATCCCAGGTTTTCCAGTCGCTTCAAACGCGCTGCGCAAGTCGGCGGCGGCGCTCCAACGCCCCGGCCCGGTCGGTGGCGTATTTGGGACAAATATGAATAAATTGGAATATATATTCACAAATTGGAATTATTGAATAAAAATCGTACGTGCGCGGGGTTCCGCGCTTTCCGTCGCGAGGAAATGCCATGCGCAACGCAAGCGATTTGCTGGAAGACTCGTACCGCCGGACCGACCGGGCGATGTTGCCCCTGCTCTGGCTGCTGTTCGCCGTCGGATTGTGCATGGCCCCGCAGTACGGGCGTTGGGGCGCCGCCATCGCAGTCGGCCTGGCCGGCGCAGGCATTCCCTCGCTGCTGATACTCTGGCGACCCGGCCGGCTGAGCACGCGTTTGACCGTCGCCTGTGGCCTGATGGTGCTGGCCGCGCTCCATATCCATTTGATGTCCGGCATGGCCGAGATTCATTTCGGCATCTTCGTGTTGCTGTCGCTGCTCCTGGCCTATCGCGACTGGCGCACGATCCTGTGCGCGGCAGTGGTCATCGCGCTGCACCACCTGTCGTTCAATTTCCTGCAACAGTGGGGCTACGGGACGATCTGCTTCACGGAACCCAGCCTGCCCATGGTGCTTCTGCATGCGGTCTACGTGGTGGTGCAGGCCGCCGCGCTGGGCTGGCTGGCCTGGAAAATGGAGCGGGCCGCGGTAGCAGCCGAGGAACTGGCCCGGCTCAGCGCGCATATAGGCCGCGAGGCCGGCATGTTCGACTTGCGCTTCGGCGGCTTGAGCATGGATAGCCGCCTGGGGCAAAGCTTCAAAGCCACGATGGATGCCGTGCACCGGACCATGAGCGGGGTCCGGACCACCGCAACCGCCCTCTCGGCAGCGTCGCGCGACATCATGCAGGACAACCAGCAACTGGAGGAACGCACCCGCACCCAGGCCGATTCGCTGCAGCGCACCGTGACATCCATGCGCGACCTGGCGGCGAACGTCCACGACAACGCCACCAATGCGCAGCATGCCCGTGAACTGAGCGACGAAGCCCGGCGCATCGTCGACACCGGCAGCACGGCTGTCGCCGGCGTCGCGGCCGTGATGGGAGAAATCCAGCAAGAGGCCAAGAAGATTTCCGAGATTACCGGCTTGATCGACAGCATCGCCTTCCAGACCAACATCCTCGCCTTGAACGCGGCGGTGGAAGCGGCCCGCGCCGGCGAAAGCGGACGCGGCTTCGCCGTCGTGGCCACCGAGGTGCGCGCGCTGGCGCAACGCAGCGCCAGCGCCGCGCGCGAAATCCGCGGCCTGATCGACGGTTCGCTGACCAAGACCGGCGACGGGTTCCGCCAGGCCGACCATGCCGCCCACGTGATCCGCGAAGTCGTGGCCAGTATCGAGCGCGTAGCCGGCATCGTCAGCCAGATCGGCGACGCGGGACGCGCGCAGGCCACTGACATCGACGAAGTCAACCAGGCGGTGACCCAGATGGACGAGCTGACCCGGCAGAATGCGGCCCGGGTCGCGCAAGCCGCGGACGCCTCTACCGCCTTGCAAACACAGGCGGCCGAACTGTTGCAAGCCGTGGGCGTGTTTCGCCTGCGGGATGAGCCGTCGCCGCCAATACAGGCAGCGCCGCGGGTGACGCATCAGGGGCTCGCCGCGTCGGCGGCGCTGGCAGGCGGCTGATACAAAAACTGCAAGACGTCTGCCAGCGGCAGGCACTGCGCTGTCCTTTGCAGGGTCCGGCTTTCGTGGAAGAATCAAAGCCTCCCGCGGCTTCAGCCTCCCAAACGATCATGACTCCTCTCGCATCCATACTCGCGATTCTCGGTGCACTGTGGCTCGGAGCCATGTTGCCCGGGCCGAGTTTCATCATCGTCGCGCGCAAGGCCATCGGCCAGTCCCGCTGGGACGGCCTGGCCTCGGCCTTCGGCATGGGCGCAGGCGGCATGCTGTTCGCCGGCCTGGCGCTGGCGGGCCTGTATTCTCTGCTGCAAAGCGTGGAATGGCTTTATGTCACGCTGAAAATCGCAGGCGGCGCCTATTTGCTTTACATCGCTGGCCGGATCTGGCGTAGCGCCAAGCAACCTTTCGCCTTGCCCGGTGGCGGCGCCGCGACCTCTCGCAATGGACGGAGTTCCTTCTGGATCGGACTGACGACTCAGTTAAGCAATCCCAAAACTGCGATCTGGTATGGAAGCATTTTCGCCGCGTTGCTGCCCCAGCACCCGCCAGCATGGATTTACTTCGCGCTGCCGCCGCTGGTATTCCTGGTCGAGTTCGGCTGGTATGCCATCGTGGCGCTTTGCTTTTCGACCAAAGGCCCGCGAGAAGTTTATTTGCGCGCGAAGAAATGGATAGATAGAGGTGCTGCGGGCGTCATTTCCGCGCTGGGGTTGCGCCTTATCCTGAACGCGCCCAAGAATGGGCTGTAATCTGAAGACGCGTTAATCATTGCACCAGGCCTTCGATTCCCCGCATTTGGGAGTTGAAAACAAAAAAGCCGCCAGATCATGGATCTAGCGGCTTTCTTTTTGCCGTGCTTGACAGCACTTTGCAGGAATTTGGTAGGCGGTATTGGAATCAGAAGCGCCGCGCAAGCCTTTGATTTGTAAGGGACGTAGCGAGCACGCCACATCCCCTTACCCTCATTCCTACCCTTATTCATCTATGCTTGGGTGCCACCGGATTGTGTAAGGGTACCCCATGTGCAGCCACTACACCGCGCTCAAGAAGCAGGAACAGATGGAGAAGTACTTCCGGGCGCGCGGCATCCCGCTGCCGCCCAAGTCGGATATGTGGCCGCGCTACCAGGGCCCGTTCGTGCGCCGACCGCCGGAGCATGACGCGGGCGATGAGGCCGTGCCGGAGCGCGAGGCGGTGGTGGGCCGCTGGGGGCTGATCAGCGCCATGACCAAGGCGGATGGCCTGGACAAGGCCGGCAAGCTGTCCACCTTCAACGCACGCAGCGAGACCGCGGCCAAGTCGTTCACCTTCGGCAACGCCTGGCGCCGGGCCCAGCACTGCATCATCCCGGCTGAGGCCATCTTCGAGCCCGACTGGAGATCCGGCGCCGCAGTGGCTACCCGCTTCACCCGCGCCGACGGCGCGCCGCTGGGCATCGCCGGCCTGTGGGATCGCTACCGAGACGCCGCCGGCCAGTGGCAGGAGAGCTACACCATGCTCACCATCAACGCCGACCAGGATCCGCTCTTCAAGGACTACCACCAGGCCGGCAAGGAAAAGCGCATGGTCGTCATCCTGCCAGAGGGTGCCTACCAGGACTGGCTCACGGCGCCGGCCGCGGATACCCGGGATTTCCTGGTCCCCTACCCGGCCGACCGGCTGGTCGCAGAGCCTATGGGAAAGCCCGAAAGCTGACCCCGATTCCAGCGGGAATATACTGTACAACCATACAGTATTTTCCTGCCATGGACAACAACGGAATTCTCGAGCAAGTGCCCGGCCCATTCGTGTCCCAGGCCAAACAGGCGCTCCCACAGGTGGGGACAGCGGAAGACCGCGACTATGACGCCGTGGTGGATGCCGGGCACGTCGGCCGCGTCCGCATCTTCTTCCGCAAGCAGAAGGCCAAGCGCGGAAAGTTCAGCCACTGGTTCTGGGTGGCGGTTCGGGCAGAGCGCGCTTAGGGCGCGACGCCCAGGCCGCGGATGTAGCCCTGCAGACCGTTTACCTGGTCTGCCCATCGAGCAGCATCTTTTCCCAGCTGCTCATATCGTCCGACACACGACCCAATAATTCCGATCCAGTCGGGGCCGGTTGCATCAGGTCCGCCGCCGGCGCCGGTAGTCTCGGCGCGCCGCTTGGCAAGCTGGCGGAGCAGCCCGTCAATCCGGCCACGCTGAGCGGCAACAGTTTTTTCAGCAGCTTCTCGCGCCAGGACGGCGCCGCGGTGTTTGGCATCAGCACGGTCTCTTTCCTCCTGCCAGGCGCGCTCGATGGCAGCCTGGCGCTTCTCGATTTCTGCCTGGCGTGCGTCACCGCCCGCCTGGTACTGGCTGGCTCCATACCAGCGCACGCCCAGGACCGCGACCACCACTAGGGCCGCCCCAATCAGGTATGGCGCCGCGGCGCGCAGCAGCGGGTTCATGCCTGCCCCTTCCAGTCGCGCGGAATCTGGAAGTGCGGGCCGTCCTTGAACGACTTCCAGTCGCCGCCCCACTCCACCGGGACGCCTAGCTCTGCGGCGCATGCCTTGACCACCGAGGCTAGGTCGGCAAACGCTTGCCAGTCGTTCCAGGGAATCCCACCGCCCACCAGCGGCGCCAGATCAACGGCGTGACCCAGGCCGTCGGCCTGCGGTAAGTGGTAGCTGGCCATGGTCTTGCTGGCTCCGCGGGCGACATACTCGCGCTGCTGCTCGACAGTGCGCACGCCCTCTACGACCGTGAAGTCGACAGCTGTTCGCTGGATCGCCAGCTTCACGACGGCGACCAGGTCGGGATGCACGCCGATCAGCCGCATCAGGCTGCGCTGCGATAGCTGAAATTGGCTCATTTCGAATCACCTCCCAACTTGAACGAGATGAGTCGGCGCGCCGCCAACTCCAAGACCTGCTCACCCAGAATTCCAAGACCTGCGCCCGCTCCGATCACGACGGCCTGAGGCGCGTCCGGGAATGGGATGTAGATCAGCGCCGCCACCGTGCCCAGGGTACTGCCCAAAATCGTCCGCCCCAGCACAACCCGCCACGACAGCTTCTCCTGACTGGTCAGCGCCCGTCCCACGGCGATCAGGGCGCCCATACCCGCCAACCAGGCGATCGTCTTTTCAAAATCGTTCATCGCGTCCCCTATAGACGAAAAAAAGCCCGCCGAAGCGGGCGGGTTATGCGGCCTGGTCGGGTCGCTCCGGCCATACAAAGTCACTCGGGTATCCCGGTTGCTGCTCAATGCGATTGAGAGCGACGCGATAGCGTTTCCACGCAAGCAGCTTGGCGTCCTCTTCCTCCGTAGCCACGCCAAGATCAACCGCGTCCTGCAGCGGAGCAATGCGGGTGGCCGCGTCCCTCAGCAAGCGGTCGCGCTTAATCAAAGCCGCCGTCGCCAATTGCTCAGCCGTGGGCGGCGGCGGATCGGCCAGAATCGGATGGCCGTCCTCACCGGCAACGATCATCTTGCCTTGCGATTGCCCTCCCATAAGGGATGCGTAAAGCTCATCGCTTATTTCTGCGGCATCCTCCGGGATCGCATCGCCGTGAATTTCACGGGTATAGAAACCACCAGTGCTTTGAGAAAAAAAGTACATAGTCTTATCGCCCTATTGCGAGATAACGAACGCTGACCTGGCCAGCCACTGAAGATTGGACGCCGCCCACGAAAACGGAAGTCGTGCAATTCACGACCGAGGGCTCGTCAACCAAGGTAGCCGACATATCGACATCGGTGGATATCGTGCCAGCGGTAGCCAGGATCCCCAATACCTCGGTTGGGAACGATATGGGGTAAGTCCACGGCGCAAAACCGTTAATGTTGCTAAGGACCTTTGACCATTGCAGTATCAAGCCGCCAGGAAGCTTCTGATAACCAGGGGAAGTCAACGATTGATTGGTGCCGGCGAATGCATCCGCCAGCTTCTTCGGCGTCATCAGGACCGTGTCGTCGGTCATGGCTTGGGCCTGGGCGGTAGTGGCGACCTGACCTTGCATTTGGGCCTTGAGGGCCGCAACAAACTTGGCTAGAAGGCCGGGGAGATTCCCGTCATCCAGCACATCAACCGCCGCCGTATCAGCGATGAACTGACCAATCATCGCCGCTACAAATGCCGACTGTCGGAGCGGTGTATTCACCTCTTTGGACTTCGCCACTCCAGAAAGAAATCCAGAGGCACGCGCGACAAGCGCGCTGTATTCTGCCGGGGTCAAAACGTTTGCGCCGGCGCTCGCGCCAAACTGCAAGATCTGATTGGTGGCCATTGCTACTCCTGTAGTTGGATGAGATCACCCCAGACCCCGATATCGAAGCCTGCGATGTACTGATTTCCCACGTCAAAGCCAAATAAAGGCCCTTCCACATCCGGGACGATGTAATAGTTCACGCGTACACCCTCAGGCTTGATAGGGATGTAGCCGCCGACCAAGAGCGCAAGGAACACCGCTGAAGGACGAACTCCAGCGACACCTATGTCGATCGACATATCTCCGTTGTCTTGGATGAAGACGTGCGTACTGTCGCCAAAGATCAGCTTCAAGATCGCCGCGGACCCATCCAGAGTGCCATCCCAGTGGTTGGCGCCAATCTTTGCCCTTATAAGCAAGCGATACGTGTCATCGTCAAGGGTCGTGACACCTGAATCTGGATCGAACGGTCCTTTCCACACGCCTTCATCAAAGCCTAGGCCGGAGACGTCAAGCGAGAAGTACACGCCCTCAAGTGGAGTTCTGACATGCCGAGAAACGCCGACCCAAAGGCCTATCGCATCCAGTTGGACCCCTACAGCCAGGTCAAGGTCATACCCCGGGATGAAGCCTGCAAAGACAGCCTGGGCATCGACGAACGACTGCGACACTGCGCCGACCATCGCGGAGAACTTCGGCTTGTCACGATGTAAAGCAGTGATCAATCCAAGGTACTTTTCGTTGTCGGCCATCTAGATCACCATCAGCGTGACAGCCGCAGGCGTCATGTCTGCGGCCGCGTTGAATGCAAGGGGCACGTCTGGCGCTCCAGCCCCTCCGGGCCCCGACAGCGCCAGCGAGACCAGCTTGTAGACGACACCGCCGCCGATTGAATTTGCTGCGGTAATGGCATCGCCCCACTCGACAGAACCACCCAGCCCTCCACCGATCTCCACCGCATTCACGTAGTCAGCGATGGCTTGCTTGATCTGATCGCCAATCATCGTTGTGTAGCCCGTCAACGCCCTGATGGTCAGCGCCGCGGTGATGGGAGCGGCCACCGGCCGGAAGAAGCGGATCGGATGCGCAATTCCGTAGATGTCGGTGACGATCTCGGTAGTGGTCCCATAGGTGCCAGTTCCCGGCGTTTTCTTGGCTGCGATAGCACTGGCGATGGCCATCGCATCCCCTCCATCCACTACCAGGCTGATGCAGTGACCAGGGATGCCGTTGGCGTCAGTAGTATTGGTGTCGTTCTCGTAGGCTCGATAGCGCGCCACGCCTGCAATAGATGCCACCGCACCCACCGTCCCTTCCAGCACCGTGCGAGACGGCAGCGCAACGGAAACAGCCTGACGCACGCGCAATGCGGCGTCGCTCTCGACTGGCGCACCCAGCGTGGCCGCAGCCGGGTTGGTCACCGACTGCCAGCCCCGTGTGGGGGTTCCGATCTGAGTAATCGTCCCTGCCGGTGCCGCGAGGGCTCCCTGCACAGTGTTGGTTGCCGTCACGGTCACCTCGCCAGCGGGCGGGATAATCACCGTTGCAGGAAGCGCCCATTGCTGCTGGTTCGCGTCCTTGGCTATGCCGTTCTGGATCGTCGTGCCTGCCTGGCCAACAATCCGCAGATCGACCGTCGACGCGCTCGCGGAGGCCCGGCTGATGCCGTTGATCTTGACGTTGCTGGATAGCGCCGCGCCGATACCCTTGGCCGGCGAGAAGGAGTTGTACACCTGGACGGCTGCAGTATTCGTGTCGTTGATCGCCGCGGCGATGATGGCCAGAAACTGGCCGTCCTGGCTGTCGGCCTCCAGATACGTGTCGGCGCCATAGATCGCCCGGAACTGGGTCTGCAGGAAAGATAGGACTTCCGCATAGGTAGGCGCGTGGATGCCGGTGGCATCTACCGTCGGCGCCGTCGTGGTGATGG
Source organism: Achromobacter sp. PD1 (assembly GCF_048541815.1). NCBI lineage: Bacteria > Pseudomonadati > Pseudomonadota > Betaproteobacteria > Burkholderiales > Alcaligenaceae > Achromobacter > Achromobacter sp. PD1. The sequence continues at coordinate 1,516,024 of NZ_CP183349.1, read as the reverse complement.
CCATCAAATCCTCGCTTGTACCGTGGTCTGTCCGTAGACCGTCTTGATAGTCGCCGCTACGGCTACGTGTCTTGCCTCTGTATCGAGGTCACTGCTGTAAGCCAGCAGCTCTGTTACCCCCGGTGTGCCGAGGATCCGCTGGCGGATAGCCGCGTCATAGGTCGAGCGCGTGTTCTTGCCCAGGATCTCCTGCATCCAGGGAGTTCCGTCTGTCGTGTCCAAGAACCATTCCCCCCGGAACAGCATCAGCCTCGTCTCGACTGCCTGAGCCACCGCCATCGGCGTATCCCGGAAATAGTCGAGCTGCTGCCCGCCGAACGAGTAATCCCCGTTAGCGTCTAGTTTTCGGTACCGCATGGAATCTCCTACACAACAGGCCCGGAGTTGGACGAGCCACCCTGCACGCCGCTGTGGGCGTGCGTGTCGTCGATGCGCTTACCGTTCGAGGTCAGCGACCCGAAGAAGTTGATGGTGCCTGTGATCGTCGCCGCGGCACCCGATACCGCGCTGCCGATCAAGCCGCCCAGGAACGTAAAGAGGCCGGTCACGGTCACCCTCTCGCTGAATGTGGCATGCGGCGTGATCACCTCCAGGCCGCCAGGCGCCACGATGCGCAGCTTGTGGCTGCTCGGGTCCAGTTCAAAGAACGCCTGGCCGTCGTCGCTGCGCAACTGCGTGGCGCTGGTACTGATGCTCGGAACGGTGTGCGGCTGGGACCGGACGCCCACGAAGACGAAGCCGTCCGACAGGTCATGCATACGCCGCTCGGCCTGCTCCTGAATGCCGCCCGACTGCCACCAGCTATCGATGCACCGCGACGAGAAAACAACCAAACACTCATCACCGGCCTTGACGGGAAACGTCAGCGTACAATTCCCGCCAGATGGGAAGTGGACCGGGCAGTCCGTCAGTAGCGGCAACGCCGTGGCGACGAACGTCTCATCCTCCCCGCGAATCGGCATCATGATCGACGGCTGCACGGCACAGGTCTGGGCGGCTGGATCGAACGATTGCACGATGCCGGGTAGCGCCGTCCACATCTCTGCCTGCAGCCCTCGAAATGACTGGCGAAATGCCAGTTCTGGATTGTCGGACCTTTCGATTCGCTTCATGGTGCCTATATGAAAAAAATTTTGCTGGCCCTGGCGCTGATTGGCTTCAATGCGCAGGCCGAGGACGTCTACGTCTTTCCAGGCTATGACGATGTCGGCAATGAAATGCCCAAAAAGGAAATTATCTATACGCTCTACACGAGCCGTCCTTGCCCCCTTCCGATAGCCAACCAGAAGAATCTGAAGCTGGCCGACATCTACAACCTGCAGCGCCCGTCTAAGGGGTGCTGGGGGATTGCCCTTGAGCCGACGAAAAGCCAGGTCGTGGTCATCGGTGAATACGGCAGCATCGCTTCCGATCTAAACCTGACGAACTTTGCTCGCGCGAAGATCAATGGATCCGGTGCATACATCATTCAGGGGCCTGCCATGAGCCCAGAGCAATACCGCGCGAACGTGAAGCGATATCAGGACTCGCTGCGCTAAAGGTTGGTCTTTACGACCATCAGATCCGGGTCAGCGGCCTTTCCGATCCGAGCGAAACCGAGGAACCCGGACACGTCTGCTGACAAGCAAACCACCTCGGTGTACCAATCGTTGCCACGCGTATCCCCCCAATGCTCCGCAAGCATCACGTAGTAGTAACCCTCTTCCTGAAGGGCGCTCTGCATTGCCACTCTCGAGTTTTCCGCTTGTTGGTCTGCCACAGGGCTGTATTCGTACAGCTGGATCGCTTCGTTCTTCAGTCGGATCAGCGTTCCGATTTTCACGCTAGGATTGAGCAACATGCGAGCGGTGATGCCGTTCGACGTTTGCTCCGGCAGCCCGACCAAACCAGAATCAGGACCAATCTCGGGGACATCGCCAGGGTTGTAGGAAGTCTCTGGCCACATGACCGCCTTGCCATCCTGAATGCTCCAGACGGATTGGCTGGTGCGGGCCACGCCGGCCATAAAATCTCGGGCTAAGCCGAACATCACCTTTCCCCGCGGCAGTCGTCGCTCCGTCAGCGGCGCCATATACCCCTTCGTGACGCCCTTGGGAGCCATGGCCTTAAGCGAAGCGTCGACCACATCCTGCATGGTGGCGCCGGCCGCCAGCGTCGTGTTCACGAAGCCGAAGTTGTAGGCGCTGTCACCGTCGGCGGCCAGAATGTCCACGTACGTGTCGGTCTGGTTCTCTCGCCCGATCCGTACCTGAATGATCGTTCCGTCGAAAATGATGCCGTAGTTGCCCTCATACCCGGCCTGCAAAACGACACGGGTGAATTCCTTCATCGTGCGCAGTGCCGTCTGGGGCGCCACGTTATAGACGCGGACTCGGAGCGTGTTTGGCGTCTGCACGTCGCCGCGCTTGATACGGAAGATGAAGCGCAGATCGGACAGGTCCAGCGCGTCCTCGGTGCCGACGATCAACGAAGCCTTCCGGATCCACTGTTCAGTGTCTTCGGCTGCCGTGACGTCGTCGCCGTAGGTGGTGATGGCGGGGAGTTCTTGGGCGGTCAAAGCCTACTCCTTGGTGACCCAAAATAGTCGTGATCCGAACCCGAGGTCCTCGAACGTGGGCAACTCGTCTGGGCTGGTGGCACCCTGCACGAATAGCCCTCCCAGGAATCCCAGATGTCTGAACTGCTCCAACAGGTCGGCGCCAGTGACAAGCGGGATTCCGCCTACCAAAAGATTGCCCCCGCCGTCGGCGATGTCGACTGTCCAGCCGCCGCGGTAAAGGAGCGTCAGGCGGTAGTCGATGCCGCCCAGCGTGATGCCGAAGGTTTGAGGCGCTGGCGTCAGCGGGATCTCATACACAGCCATGTCAACCTCCAATGGAACTGGGAACGGGCAATGCTCCACCCGGTGCCGGCGTGCCTGGTACCGGCGCTTTTGATCCCTTGTTCTCCGTCTCCGCTGTAGCGGCTGGGTCTTCCTGCGCGTCCCGCGGCGGCAGCGTCGTCGCCTTCGTCTTGACGATAATCACCTCGCGCAGGGTGGCCGTGACCATCAGCGCGCCAGACGTCTTATCGTCGTTTATCACCATCAGGCTCTGGATGAGCATGTTCGAGTACTGCCGCCGGCAGGTGACGAGGTCGAACGGCTTGCGGGACTCTTGCAAGGCCAGCAGCTGGGAGTAGACGGCGTCCACATAGGTAGACGTCGCCGGCATGCCGTTGTTCACCTTGGCCGGCGTGCCGCCCAGGATGGCCGTGTAGTCGGAGTTGCTCCACCCACATTTGATGATCACCTCGTTGGGCCGCTTGAAGGCGTGATCGTTGATATTGGCGCCGTTCTCGACGGGATGCTCCGTGATGGTCAGCTCGTCGTGGTAGACCTCTTCCAACGTGGCCGATATCGTGATGTCGCCGATCTTCTTCGACGACAGCAGGATCATGTCCAGGCCCAGCGAATCGATAATGCTCATCCTTGTGCCCCGCCAATAGTTCGTACCGCCGCGTCATTGACGCGCCCCTGCTCGTCGGCCACGGCCTCAGCGACCGCCATCGGATCGCGAGCTCCGCTGACATAGATCGTGGTGTTCGCGTTCATCGAGACGGCCCTTCCCTTTTCCACTCCGACGGTCTGCCCCTGATCGGCCCCCGCGTAGTACCCCTGCCACGGCTGTTGGTCCAGCCTGCTGAGCACGTCGCGGTAGTACTTCTGCGATTCGGCCGGCATACCATCCAGGCCAAGTTTGCCAAGGTTCCCGATGCCGCCGTTGTAGGCCGCCAGCGCCTTCTTCAGATCACCGCCAGTCTGCCCAAGCAGCCATTTCAGGTAGCGCGCCGCGGCGTTGGCTGACTGCTCCAGGTCATTCGGATCCTTGAGGCCCACTTCCTTAGCCGTCTCCGGCATGAATTGGAAATGGCCCTCCGCCCCGGCCGGAGACAGCATGTTCTTGCCACGTCCCGATTCCTGCAGCCAAACGCTGTCCAACAAGCCCAGAGGTAAGCCGTATTGCTTCTCCAGGTTGTCGAACAAGGCCCCCGCCATGGGGTTCGGTGGAGCGCTGATTTGAGGGGCGGGAGCAGGTGCGGCGGCCGGCGTAGGCGCGGGCACTGGCGCCGGTGCGGCTTTCAACTGCTCCAGCTTCTTTGTGTACTCGGCAATATCCCGCTCTAGCGGGATCTTCTCCGCTTGGTACTTCGCCGCGTTCCGAGGATCCAGCTCGATCAGTTCGTCCTTTTCCTTGATCCTGGCTTGGCGATCGGCAATACGTTGTTTGATACCCTCTTCCGTGCCGGTCATCTGGTGCTGCAGGTAGGCTCCCCCGATGGCTATAGGAGCGCCGATAGCTGCCGCGGCCAGTGCGGTCGTGCCTATCGTCGCCCCAGCCGCTACGCCAGCGCCAGCTGCCGCAGCGCCACCAGCCGCCGCTCCTGCCTGGGCTGCAGCTGCCGCCCCGCCCACCCCGCGCAATGCCGCCGATAGCTTCCCAAGGCCGCTCAGGATCTGGAAGCCCCCAAGAACCTTCAGAGCAGCCACCGCCAACAGAATGTTGGTCGTCCAGCCGTTGGTTGCCTTGTCCCACTCGACAAACTTCTCGATTACGACGCCAAGGATCGGCAGAATTGTCTCGGCCATCCTGAGCACGACCTGCGCCACATCTGAGATGCGTTTCGCAATTTCTGGCGCGTTGTCCTTGAACCATGCTGAAAACCGCTTCAGCTCAGGCCCGACCTTTTCCTGCAGATCAGCCTGGATCAGCGTGAACATGTTGTCCGCGGTGCGGCCAAGCTCACGGATCGAGTTCATCAGCTCGTGGGCGTCCTTGGCCGCCCGCGACATGCCATTGTTCTCGGACTCCTTACGGATCTGCTGCAGGCGTTCGACGAAAGCCGGATCCCGCATTGCGAGCATCAGGTTCTCGTCGATCCCGAGCACACTGCTGTACTGGCTGGCCAGCCAAGTGGGCTTTGCAGCCATCACGCGGCCGATGTCCGCGACGAGGTCGACCGTGTCGCGCAGATTGCCATTGGCGTCGCGCGTCTGAACTCCCAGGCTAGCGATATACGACTCGCCGGCCGGATTGTTCCGCATGAACTTGGCAATGGCCTCCACACTGCCCAGGGCCACGTCTGCCGACACGCCGAAATCGCGCGCGGCTCCACCAAGCGCCCGCAGGCTATTCTCCGTGGCGCCTACGCGACGGCCGACGAAATACAGGCTCTCGATCTTGGACGCGAAGCCGGCGACGCTGGCGCCGATGGTTAAGGCTGCCCCCTGGATGGTTGCCACCAGGCGCACAACGCCCTTGGTGGAATCCTCAACCCCTTCCTTGAAGGTCTTGAGCCCCTTCTGGTCGACCTTGAAACCAAGCGCGACCAGAAATTCGCGGATCACTTCAGCGTTGCCGGCCATTGCCTTCTTCCCTTGCCCGCCGCGCGAGCACTTCATTGTCAGCCTGCACGGCCGCCGCGTCGTTCATGAGCGCGATGTCGGCCAGGTCGATCGAGCCGTCCAGCAGCTTGTCGTAGTGGATGTGACCGCGCAGGACTGGCGCCAGCAGCCAATCCTCGCCGTCCGGCAGGCTGGCCCAGGCTATTGCGCTTCGGCCGGCCCGCTCCCTTGACTGGTAAGCAGGCCTTGCATAAAAGGGCCAAGGTTCTGGGTGATGACGCGCACGATCAGCGGCAGAATCACGCCCAGATCCATGTCTTGGAACATGCATACACCCTGGCTCGCGCTCCACACGTTGGCCCATGCGCCGTTCTGCTGGCGCTGCACCACGCTGAGGCAGACTCCCATGATGTAGTCCGCGTCCTCATCCTTCATCGCCGCCAGGCCGTCGGTGAACGGCTGTAGCAGCTCACCGAGGCTTGAAGGATCGTCCATCAGCGGTGTTCCGCCCTGGGCCAGACGCAGATACACCGGGATAAGGGGCGGAATGACAGGCGCGATCCGTCGCGACAGGTGAAACTGCTGCTTCGCGTTCAGGCGCCCGATGGAGTAACGGTTCCCGGAAAGTTCGATTTCTGTACCCATAATTTCCTCAAAGTGTGCCGCCGAGGTGCAGGGCACGTTTGGCATTCACGTAGGCGAGACTCGCCTCCGTCGCAGTCAGGAAAAGCCCCAGATGCATCTGCTTGCCCATCACGCAGATCCGGGCTTGCCATTTGTTCCTGGACGGCTGCCAGGTCACGCCCAGAATTCCAGACTGGCTTCCCTTCTGGGCATGTCGCTGGTTCTGTAGATTCGTGACATGGGCAACATCTCTCAGGTTCTCCCAAGAGTTGTTCCCGGGATTTCCATCGACATGGTCCACATCCTCATTCGGCCAAGAACCGGTCACGTGAAGCCAAGCAAGCCTATGGGCCATGTATCGTCGGCCGCGGATTCCCACAACGACATATCCGCCTCGATTTCGAGAGCCCGCAACAGTGCCGGCGGCCGCAAGTACGCGCCCCTTTCCGGTCGTGATGTCGCGGTGCCAACGAAACTCTCCGGACATGGCGTCGTAGTCCAACAGCGCGCGGATTTCCTCGGCGGAAAGATCTTGGCGCCTCGACATCAGTAGGTCCCCAGCAGGGTGTCCACCTTTAGGCAGTCGAACACCCACTCGACGATATCGCCGTCCTTGGCGTAGGTCAGATCCGGCTTTCGCTTGAAAGCACAAGACCGGCAGGCCGTGACGTCATTGCTGGCGCTGTTGGTCACCGTGATCAGGTTCTTGCCCCACAGCCGGCTGTCCAACGACTGGGCGTCATACAGCGCCTGTAGCAGTGCATTGGTGGGCGACGTCTTCAAGTATCGCAGTGTGACCTGGCCGGACTTGTCGGCGTGCAGACTATGCATGCCCTCGCCGTCCGCCCCGATCATCATGGTGTTCTTGTCCGCGCCTGGCGCGATCGTGATCCCCTCTTCTGCATTCGCCGAGCCATAGCCAAGGCTGAACGCGCCGCCGGGCCCGACCAGGTTGGCGGACACATCCATAAAGCTGTAAGTGGTCATGCTTGCCCCTTATCGGTTGACCGTGACCAGAACGTCGACGGTATGAATGGCGCCCGCCTCCTTGGCGGCGACCTGGAACGGAACCGCCTTGCGCGCCTCGCGGTCGGCCTGCGACTGCGTAGCGATCGCCGGCGCGTAGACGTAGTAGCCCTTGGCCAGCGTCTCGCCCTGCTTCAGCGCGCCGAAACCTCCCGAGTTCCACACACCTGGCGCCAGGTAGCCGTTGTTGACCGCGGCTTCGCAGGCCGCCTCGATAACCGAGGCGATCAGTTGATTTCCGGCGTCGGTCTGCGGCACCTTGGTGGGGCTGGTGTACAAGAGGTTGTAGACGTCCGTCTGCACGCGGTTGCGGAACCAAATCGCGTTGTAGACCGAGTCGATGAAGATCCCGCTGGGCGTCACACCGTACTGGATGATGGCCGTATCGTTGTCGTAAGCCACGAACACGTTGCAGCGTTTGGCCTCCAATGTGTTGGCCTGCGTGCTCGTCAACGTCTCGGCCACAATCCCCGGCTCCTGCTTGTACATGAGCGTGATCGTGGTGTTATTGGCGTTGAAGTTCACCGTCAACAGGCGCCCCAGCAGAGAGGCGGCAGCATAAGAATTGCTACTCGAGAACTGCACCATCGAGTATTTGTAACTGAGCGCCTTGAACTGGCTCGCTATATCCGTCGTAGAGACAGGATCCAGCACCTGGGCCTCCTTCGTACTGACCGCGTACAGGTGGCGCTGATCGGCCTCGATCAATGCAGCCACCTCCAGATGGTCGCTGTCTTCCATAGCGGCATCGGCAAAGGTCAGGCCCAGGAACTTGTTAGCAAAGCGATCCAGGAACACCGCCACAGCATCGACAGGGCTCTCTGCAACAATCCCAGGCTCGGGCGCGCTTGCTTGCGTCGAGGTCAATCCGAGCATTGCGGATACGTCGGTACCCGTTGCCGGCGCAGTCGCATAGCCAATGGTCGAAGCAACGCCGGTCGTGTCGGAGGTAACCACAAACTGCGATCCATTCCAGACCACCGATGCGCCGGTCAGAGCCGTGTCGATTTGGCTGGCTACGCCATTGAGATTGGTCTCCGTCGAAAAGTCCAGGGCAGCGACGGTTTTTTCCGCCCCGTCGACCTGAATCTTGAAGCCGCCAGCTGTCACGGCGTTCCACACCGTCATGTCTTTTTGAGCGGCGGAAAGCACAGCCCCGCGCAACGAGCCCGCACTGGCCGTCTTGGCCCAACGGCCGATATAGACCTGGGCCGGCTGAGGTGTTTGTTGGAAGTACAGCGCCGCTGCCAGATACTCGGGCGCCGTTGTCCCGAAATCCGCCGCTACGGCATCGATATCTCCGTACGCCCGCATGCGCTCACCTGTGCCGATGACGGTAGAAGCTCCCAGGAGCAGAGCAGTGTTCAGATTCGCACCCTGTGCGGCCAGGGGTGACATGTTGATCGATACGTTGATCAGACGAGATACAGGCAGTCCATTGGCCATGGGATCCTCTACGATCGGAAAAAGAAAAGCCGCCCGGAGGCGGCTAAATACGGTGCTAAGGGGGGGGCTTTATGGAACCGAGTCCACTACCGCCCCGCCGGCTTCGGTGTGTGTCGTCGTCTCCGCACTCAGAAGGTTGAGAACGGAATAGGTGCGGCTGATCTTCCTGCGCAGAAAAATGACCACGTCATAGCGACGTACCCAAACGTTGTTGACCAACTCCGGCACAGCCCGAATTGGGCCGGTACCAATCACCGCCATTTCTCGCAGACCCAGCGCCTCCCGGTTCTGCGGGATTCCCACGCCATCGGCCAGCGCTTGGGCCCGCATCTTCGCCTGGCCCCCATAGAAGGTACACAGCAGCTCGATGTCCTGGTGCCGCCAGTAGATGTCCCGCCCATCGCCAGCTGGATCGTGCAAGATCGCCGGAGAAGCGTCGGGAGTCTGGTCGGAGATTCCAATAGCGCACCAATTTTCGTCTGGGTTCGGCGGCTGCTTCGGTGTCGTGGGCTGCCAGCGCGGTCGGACGGCCCCCGCGGGTAGTCCAGAGATACCCCGGACCATCTGGCTCAGAAGCCGATCGAGCTCCAGATCTTCCTCGGGCGGCGTCGCGGCGGCGGGAGAGAGATAGCCACCGGTCGAACTGTCGTTCATAGCTCACCCACTGAAAGGGGTTTTCAGGTCGCAGGTAGCGCAGACGAAGCCGCGCCCAAAGTGCGAATAGTCATTGACGTTAACCACCGTATAGGTACGACCCTGCCACACGATCTCGTCCGCGTCCTGGCCAGCGCTGCCGTCCGACAGACGGAAGATGGTGTGGACCGTGATCGAGCCAACGATGCGCGACCCGTCCGCATTGCGATGCAGAAGGTCGCCCTTGTCGCTGGTGACGACCGCGGCGAATGGGTGGGCGGTCGCTGTGTTGGTGGCGATGCCATCAACGTCAATCGTCTGGGCCATCCGATTGCAGACCAGGCCGGTGTCCATGAAGTCCGGATCAAGCAGAACGTCGGTGACATCAAGAAGCGCCATCTCTATCCCCTCTTTCGAACCACATAGGTAATCGAGTTTCGATACTGCGCGGTGTCGACCAGCGTATTCTCGCGAGTGACGCCGCGCCGGCGGCGATCTGCGAGCGTCCGTTCGGAAAGCGCCGGCTGCACGTTGCTGTTGACCTTCGCCTTGACCGCGCTTGCCGCCACGATCCCGGCGCGGTTCAGGCGGGTATCCACCAGCTGCGCATCGCCGTCAAGCGCAGCATTTACGCCGGCCTGCAGTTCGGGTTCGACCTTCGGGCGCGCGTCCTGCACGCCTGGCAGCAGATGCGGCCGCGGCGGTAAGTTGTTCGCCGGCGAGCCGTGCTCCAAGATGTAGCCGATCTGGGCATTGGACAACGGGCCTTCCTTACGGTCTGGCGCGCTGTCTGGCACGCCGACCAAGACCTGCTTCTTGACCAGCTCGTTAATCGAGGCCAAGACGCCATCTAAGCGATCGACGCGGAATTTCCCGCTCATAGCTGCACGCCTCCGGCGCCGAACAACCGCGCCAACTGCAGGAACCGGATCCCGTAGGTAGTCAGGTTCCAGAACCCGCCGTCCTCCAGCGCCACCGAGCCCGCGTCATATCCGACGCTGACCTTGTCAACCGCCTTGGACGTCGTCGGCCCCTTCACCGAGCCCGGGACCGCTCCGACGCTGGCCGCCTGATCATTCTGCCGCCCGATAGCCAGATGGTGTGCGACGAACAGCTCGATCGCGTAGGGGAGCATTTCGCCCCACCGGCACTCCGGAAGCAGCTTTTCCGCCACCCGAAGGTAGAAGTCGACCTGCGAATCCGGATAGATCAGCAGGTCCGAGAACTCAGGAAAGTCCTGGCGGAAAGTGGCTGCGTCCATTGTGCGTCCCTATTTGGTAGTTTTCGGCTTGGCAGCCGCGGCCTGTTCGGCATCGACCACCGCCTGCTCACGCTGGGCCACAGCCTTTTCGCGCTCGTCCAGGCTGGCCTCGCGCTTATCGGCCGCCTGCTCGCGCTGGGCGACCTTCAACTCGGCATCCTGAAGCACCTTGGCGCGCGCGTCCAGCTCCGAAAGCAACGCATCCGCCGCGGCACTGGTGTCCGGGTCCAGCGCCGGCTCGTCGCCGACGTGCGCCTTCACATACCAGTGGCTGGCGGTTTCGGCGTCCACAGTGTGGTTGCCGACCGTGAAATGCCGCTTTTCCCCGCCCAGCTGCAGCGTGAATTCGCGGTTGACGTAGATTTTCGGCATGCCGTTCTCCTTAGATGCCGTCGCGGTAGCCCAGCGTTTCCGGGTACACGAATTCGACGGCGCCCAGACGGCCGAAATAGGTCGTCATCTGGTAGATGCTGCGGTATTCCAGCGGAGTACGCTGCAGAGGCACCAGCGGGAAGCGCACGCGCTGCTGGTCTTGCGTGTAGACCATCATGCGGTTGGCATTGCTGGCGCCGCGCTGATACAGCCACTTCAGCGGCTGGATGTCCAGCGGCCGGCCGTTGACGCTGTTGGCCAGGCTGTTCTGGCGCAGGAATTCCAGCACCGAGATATTGCCCGCGCTGGAGACCAGCGTGCCGACCAGCTTGGAATACTGGATCGGCGGCAGCAGCAGCTTGCTGGGGCAGATTGCATAGCCGGATGCGGCCCAAGTGCTGTTGATCAGCTCGTTCACGTCGTCCAGCATCTGCTGCGGCGTGGCCGTGGCCCAGTTGCCCGTCTGCGCATTGCTCGAGTTCGTGACCTTCGGGCTGTTGACCAGACCGTACAAGCCCAGCGTGGCGTCACCGATGTACACCTGTTCATCGATGTCCATGTTGTGCTTGAGCTGCATGCCGGCGTACTTCTGCTGGTCGACGGGGCGGCCCAACTTCTGCGCAGACTCCAGCTCGGGGATGGTCCAGCCCAGTTCCATGCCCCACAGGGTCAGGGGGCTGGCCGTCTTGCCGATGTCCAGGGCCAAGCCTTGGATGGAATTGGCATCCTTGCCGATCCAGCTCTTGCCAGTGGGCGACGGACCGCCAGCAGCGGCAAAGCTGGAGTTGGTGAAGGACGAGGTTTCGTCAGCAATCGAGACGTCTTCGCGCAGATCGATGTCGCGGGACCAGGTCACGGACGCCAGCGGCGCGTGCAGGGTCTGGTCGAGGCGTTCAAGTTCGCCGATGAGGAAGGCGCCGGCCGAGTCGATCGTCTGGCGGTCGAAGGTGATCATGCTGTCCGTGGTGCGGGCGCGCTTGAGGCGGCGAGTCGCATCCATCACGGCCGCCAGTTCGGTTTTGCTCAGGTTCATGTTTGCTCCGTAGGGGCGAAAAAAAAGGCCACCCGTAGGTGGCCCGTTCCGGTGATGGGGATCAGTTGCGGAAGGAAATTTCGACGTTGCCGTCCGCGTCAGCGCCCGACATGAAGATGGCGTTGATCGCGACGGTGTTGGTGCTGTCGGCTGCGCCTTCCCAGCCGCCCAAAGGCTTGCCAGCCGCCGCAGCAGCGACGCGAATGTACGCTTGGCCGCCAGCCGCCACAGTGGCGCCGCCGTTCAGCTTGACCGTGATGTAGCCGCGGCGCAGGACATCGCCCGGGCCGGAAGCGGGCGGCGTCGCCGTGCCCAGGCCATCGGTGCCCGAATTGGTCGGGAACGGACGGACCAGGACGCCGTACGCGTCGGTGGCAGCTTCGCCGCCGGCGAAGGGCACGAACTTTCCCGCGGCCATCTTGCCGACCAGGCCATAGGCCGAGAACGGCAGGGAAGCGTTCAGGATCTGGGTCTCGACGACCGAGTTTTCCTTACGGCTGACATCGCCCGGAATGCCGGACGGCATGCGATAAACAAATGCGACCATGATGGTGGTTCCTTATTAGTTGCCCGTCCGGGCGTCCCAGAACTTGCGGTTCTGCTCGTTGATGCTGCTGACCGTAGAGGGCCGGCCGAAGTCCTGCGTGGTGATGCCGCTGCGCACGCCGGAGGTGTTGTTTTGGTGGCGGCGCAGGGCTGCCGCGCCATTGAAGATCGTTGACACCGAGGAAGCGTCCATCGTGCCGAACTCGGGCGCGCGGCCAGCCAGGAAGGGATCGATGGCAGCGCGGCCTGCGTCGGTGGCGTAGGCCGTTTCCAGGGCCTTGCGCTGGCAAGCGCAGACAGCATCCGCCGTCTTGACCTTCTTGCTGTCAAAGGTAGGCAGCTTGATGCCGGGCGCCAAGATCTCCGCACCGGAGCGAACCGTAGCCATGTCGCCGGTGTAGGTTTCGCCCTTCGCTTCTGAGTTGTGTTCGGCTTCTTCGGCTTCCAGGACGGTGTCCTTGGTTTCCTTTTCGTCGTCCTTCTCGTCCATCTTGGCTTCCATGTCGCCGACGCGCTTGGTCAGCGTCTGGACGGCACCAAGGATGGCGTCCAGGGTAGCGCCGTCGCCGGTCTTGGCCGACTTGTCATCGTCCTTGTCCTTTTCGTCGTCGTCACCATCGGCATCCGACGTCTCCGCATCCTCCAGCGCCTCTTCCAGTGCGGCTTCGTCCTTGGACTTGAAGGCCGCCCGGATACGGTCCCAGGTACTCTTTTTCTTGCTCATATCGCTTTCCTTATCTCCGATTGCGCAACGCGGGCCGCAGCGGCCACGCTCTACCAGCGCCGTGTGGTTGCCGATGATGTTGCGCTGTACCCCGCGCCCGGGTTCAATCTGTTCGTAGTCCGCGTCATACCCACAGGAAACCTCCCGCAGACCGGCGCGCACTGCATCAATGGCCGCGCGGTCCGTGATCAGCATGTCGGCCAGGATGTAGTCGGCGTCCAAGCCTTCGCCGCGCCGGACGTTCTGGGTGATCCCAACCGCCAATTGCCGCCATGTGTCCGGCGTCACAAACTCGGCGGGGTGGTCCATCGTGACCGGCTTGCCCTCGAAGCTGGCCAGGGTCTCAGACCGGAATACCTCTTCAGGCGTGCGATCGATACGGATGATCCCGTCACGCCCAGGCTCGACCGGCACTTCCCCATCGGCGTACAGCAGCTCGCCGATACGCGCGATCGGTACGCCCTCGCACAGCAGGAATCCGTCATTGGTGACGGATTGCCTCGCGCCCAGGCGTTCGACCGTGTAGAAGCCGCTGGCCATTCGGTCAGTGGTATGCATGCTCATTCCTTTGCCAAGATCGGCTCGGCCCAGCATCGGCAGTTCCAGATCTCTCCAGGGTGGTGCCGGATCCAGTTGGGACGCTTCGCGTCGCCTTCGTTCACCATGGGCGGGTCATCCCAAGCGAACACCTTGCCGTTCATGTGCCTATGGCCAGCACGAACGTCAGAATCTCCCGACGTGCGCCAGATGTAGTGGGTACTGCCAACCGCCTGAGCGCGAGCCTCGGTAAGCTTGGCGGCTGTCCTGGCCACCTCGGTTCGAGCGATCAGGAGTGCACGGCTCTCGGCCACTTTTCCTGAACGCCTGATTTCCTTGGCGATCTCCGCGGCGCGCGTACTGTCCAGCAACGCCTCGGACGTCAGGACATGAACGCGCTTGGCGGCCTCGATCGGGATGCTCTTGATGAGGTCGACTTGCTCACCCATCAATTGCCGCATCACCCGGCCTGTTTCGGCATTGCGCAGCTCCTGCCGAAGTCCCGTCGACAAGTCCCGGGCTCGCTCCATGAAGGCGTCACGGTCGCGCCGGTTCACGTCTGTGACCATCTGTAGCGCGGTAGCGCGCGCCCATTCGGTGAGTGTCTCCGCATAGGCATTGAGCACCGCCGCCATCGGAGGGACTGCGTTGGGCTCGTCGGGCGGAAACGCGTTGATGATCCGCCCGACGTTCTGCGCCACCTTCTTCAGCTGCCGGCCATATGGCCCCTCGGCCCTCCTAGCATTGACCGGATCACGCCGTTGCGGCTGCTTGCGCCCCTGGTGCTTGTCCCGGGTTCTTCCCGATATCGAGCCCAGGTATGCCGACCTCGCCAGGTTCGGGCGGCTCGTCGTCTGCGGCATCAATCTCTTCCTCGGTGATCGTGGCAAACACGCCAGTCTTGTGTCCCGACTTGCGCAGCTCGGACAGCGCCGTCTTGCGACCGATGATGCCTTTGTCGTAGGCATCCGCAACCGCGGATTCGACATCCTTGGCGACTGTCGCCTTCTCGGTATCCGTCAGCTGCCAGCAGGATCGGAACTCGAAGCCGAACTTGTCATCTGGCGGTCGTCCCAGCGTTGACCGATGAACGACGTCCAGCAAGACGCTCATTCCTGCTCGTAGCTGCTTGTCCTGACCGTTTGCGACGTTGTCGTAATAGGTACGCAGGTCCGAATCACCCGAGGCGTTCAGGCCAGCTGGGGACTGTCCGAAGAGGCGGACCAGCGGAATTTGGAGTGCTCCAGAGATCTGCTGGCCGAACTGCAGCAGGACGTTGTCCAAGCCGCTGAATGTGTACTGGTGCGCTTCGAACTCGTCATCCGCATCCATGAGGGTCATACCCTCGTTCGACTGAAAGCGGCGAATGAAGTCGATTTGCTTCATCAGCCCTGCCTCGGCCGGTCCGCCCATGGACAGGATCTCGCGCAGCTTCTTGACCTTGTACGTGCGCAGGTGGGCCTTATAGACCAACTGCGCGGCGCCCTCGGTGGTGCTGTCGAATGCCAGAAGGCGATCCCACAGGCGCTCCAGCACCGATTGACCCCACAAGTTCTCCGCGATGCGCTGCCAGTACGGCAGCTTCAGGCCCTCCAGGCGGATCACGCGGCTGTAGTGCACGCGCTGTCCCGACAAGGCCGGGGCGGCAATCAGGACGTCGTAATACTCCGGCTTGCCAAGGTCTGGGCCGTATTCGCGGACCAGATGCGTCAGCGATGGCTGCACCAGCCAGCGGTCGAGCGGCATCAGCCCCTTGAACTGCCCCTTGCCGATGCTGTCCAGCTTGAGCGGGGTGCTTACGTCCTGGCCATCGACCAGCATGACCGCGATGGCGCCGCCATACAGCCGTGACCACTTGACCGTGTCGCACAAGGCGTCCCACACCTGGAATTGCTCGATCGTCGACTGGATACGCTCCACATCGTCCGGGTCAATGTCGCTGGCCAGCTCGATACCCGCGCGCGTCATGTCTTCGGCGACGGCGTCAACAGCCATCCCGCAGATCCAAGACGAGCGGTAGGCCGCCTCCATCTGGATGCGGTTCCGGCTGACCAGGTCGAACGTGTAACGCCCCTGGGACGCCTGATTGTTCGCCTGGATGCCCACGCGTGCTTCGATGTTAGCGAAGGAATCGCGGGCCGGCGCGGTGACAGTGGCCTGAGCGTCTTTACGCGCTGCGACCTTTCCGAATGAGCGACGGCCCATGGTTTTCCTTATGCTGCTAGTCGCGCCCAGACCTCCAGGCTGCGATCACGGGGCGCAAAGCACATGACCAGCGCGTCCGCGATGTTGGGGGACTTGACCGGGCCACCTTCCCGCGTGGGTTTGGCCAGATCCTTCTTACTTTCCACCTTGACCCGCCCGTTCTGGTCGTAGTCGCGCTTCGGCGTCGACAACTCGTCGATCAGCTTTTCCAGGTACGGGCAGTCGCTGGTGATGCTGATCATCTGGTCAACATCGAATTTCTCGCCGCGGTGGATCGCGTTGTAGGTATTGCGGAACCGGTCTGCCAGCATCCACCAGGCCTGAGCCTTGATGTTGGCGAACATGTCCTTGTTCGTTGTGCCGGGCGAGTATTCCTCGTCGGGCTCAAACACCGCACCGCCAGCGTTGAACTTCTCGTACAGCACAGGCTGGTTGTCGCTCTCATGGCGCCGCCCTTCGTTGATCTCGCCGAACTTGGCACCGCAGCCAGCCCCTACGCCAATAGAGTCGTAGGTGACGCCTGCGCCGCGCTCACGGGCCGCTGCGTAGGTCCGCGTGCAGCTCTTGAGCAGTTCGTCCTCGGCCGCTTTCCATTCGTCCGCCCAGGACACCACCGAACCATGCGCGTAGACGTTCGCGCACTTGTCGTCGCCGCTGTCGGCCACGTCAAAGCCGATCCGCTTGTCGCCCGCGGCCTCAAAGCCAAGTTTCAGGTGCGCGTCGATCGCGGCCATGATCCAGGCCCGACGGATGATCACGCCATCGTCACTGTCGCGTGGCACGCCCAGGTACACATGGGCGTATTCGTCATAGTCCTCGGCTTTTGCCGCCTCGATGATGTCGCGCATCGTCTGCGAGAGAAACGGGTTCTCGTCGTAGTTGATTTGGCGCACCACCGTATTGGGCGGCGGGTTCAGCACGAAGCGCTTGTAGGCGAAGTCGGTCGCCAGCTTGGGGTTGAAGATGATCCAGATCTGTGACCCAGCCTTGCGGATGGTCGGTTCCAGGATCTCCCATTGCTCGGCGGTCAGGTTATGGGCTTCCTCAATCCAGAGGACGTCGATGCCCTCCAGCGACTTGATTTCGTCAATCGACCGCCACAAGCCGTAGAACAGAAATTCCGTCTTGGTCTTGCGGTGGTGGATCTTGTTGTCCAGGATCCGGAACTGCGGGTTCAACCCGAATCGCTCGATCTGGGTCTTCAGCAGCGTGTAGACCGATTCCTCGATCTTGTTCTGGAACTGCCGGACACAGAGGATGCGGAGCTTGTAGTTGCTGGCCAGGAAGGTGGCGAAGCCAGCCGCGTCCCAGGACTTCGTGGACGCCCGGCCGCCATGCAGAACACGGTTGCGCGCGGGCTTGAGCCAGAAATCGCGCAGCGCCGGGTTAAGCGTCGGCCTAGACTGAAGAAGCTCCATAGTTCGCAAATTGGCCATGTAAGGCGTCAGCGGCCTGGCAATACGCAGCATGCGCGAGTTCCGCCGTTGGGAACAGCCCGAGCCATTTTTGTTTACCGGCCCGCATGATCTGGGCTTGCCAGCGGCGATCCCGCTTGCTCCAGGTCACGCCCTTATATCCGGATGCATTGCGGCGGCCTTTCCGCTTGTTCTGGGTGTTCTCTGCGTGACTGCATACGCGGAGATTGCACCGCTGGTTGTTGAGCGGGTTGCCGTCGATGTGATCGACCTCGTGGGGATCATCTTTCGACAGGCCCATGATTTCCCGATGCATGGCATACCCAGTTTGCTTTCCATTCACCTGCTCATGGCGGTAGGCGTAACGACGGGAAGTGGCGCACCAGCGGAAGGCTCGTAGGCGGTCAAAGTCGGCTTCATCCACAAGCGCTACCAGCCCGCGAGAGAGGGGGATTTCTTTCATGACTGCCCTGAGTAGAAATGGTCGAGACCCGCCGGCACGTCCTTGCCGCCCCGGTTGAGGTCGTCGATGTTGTCCTTGTTGGCTCGCAGCAGGTTCACCGCGATTTCGCTGGATTCATTCGCCAACCTGGTCATGGCGGCGATGCCTTTCATGGCTTCCACGCTCTCGGGATTGAGCGGGTCAGCGTCGTCGATCTCCGCGACCTTCCCGTGAGCCACGCCCAGCAGTCGGTGCGCGGTGGCGCTGCCGTACCGCGCGGCTCCGGCCAGGTGCTCGGATATCGCCTTCAGGTCATCGGCAAGTGAACGGGCGGCAATCTGTTCAGAAACGTTCAGATTCGCCATCGCCCGGTCAGCCGCAACCAATTGATTTGCAACGGCTTTGATCGTTTCCGTGCGTTTTGAAAACCGGCTGGATACGGCGCCCTTGCTGACTCCGAACTCTCGAGCCAGAGCAGACGTGGATTCACCGGACAGCAGGCGCTTGCCGATGGTCTCCCACTGGGCGTCTGTGAGCTTTGACGGTCGTCCCATGGTTCAATCAAACTTCCCTGTTCACTTGATGGATGCTCATATGACGATGCGCACCTATACGCACTATCACTGCCCGGCTTGTGGTTATCGCGCAACCGAGGTCTTCAGCGAGAACGACCAGCCCTATTCCAAGGAATGGAGCTCGACGCGCGTCGAAGCAGGTGATCACCGGGCTCGCTGGCCCGGTACGGAGAGAACCTTTCAAGCGGACGGAGAGCCGTGCCCGAAATGTGGCACGCGCTGACACTGCTGTTGCCCCCATCCGGCTACTCGCTGTAGCGAGCTGGGCGCCGCGGTTCTCGTCACGCTGGCCACCGGCGACAAGACCGGCAAGAAGTGTCCCGCGCATTTGCCCCTGCGCGGGCGCCAGGCCTGCTGAGGCGACTCATGGGGTGCGGTCAGTGCTTCAGTTCGCCGTCGATGGCGATCATGAAGCCGGGGTGTTCGAATTCAGGGTTGATGGCCTGCATGCAGACGACAGCAGCCGACCAGATCCAGTCAGCCGCGTCCAGCATCCATTCAGGCCACCAGTTGCGCACTGCCACGCGGCACTCGCCATGCGGGTCGCCTAGGTAGACCGGGACGATTTTGTACATGCGACCGTAGTGCGTGTAGTCGGCCGCCAACTGCTCGGCGGTCAGGCGTCCGAAGATGGCCATGCTGGTCCTTGTGGGTTGTGGGGCCCGCCCCTTGACGCACCTCGGTGTGCGCTGGTTGGACCGATAGGGGCTTAACGGGCGGCGCAGGTCAGAGCCAGCCTGTTTGCGGAACACTCCGCACATACGCACGCCCCTGCATTCTGGTCCGCCTGGCGTATGTCACTGGTTGATTGCTGCGGCTGTTCCCACACGGCTGGCGACTGACGGCCCTTTGCTCGGCCTTACCCGTTAGCGGTCCCAGCCAATCGCCAAGCGTGTGAAAACAAAAAAGCCCCAGCGCATGGCCGGGGCTTCAATTCTTCAGGGCGCAAGAGCCCGGGAGAATTGTCCCACTTCCCGTCCCACTTGTGTGGAGCTTATGTCCCACTTGTGGGACACGGAGTATCCCGCAAAGGCGCCGCGGCCCGCTGCGGGCGCGCTGACCTGGACGGATCCGGCCGCCACCAGGGCGTCAAGCACCCGCTGAACTGCCTTTCGTGCGGCGTCGCGCTCGCGCGGCTCGAGCGTTCGGCCGCGGGTCACATGCCGCACCAGCTCGATCATCCGGAAGCTTCGCATCGGATACGCGCCCATCAAGTCCATCACCTCGTGCGCGTACTTCACGCCAGCCTCCTTTCGACCTGGCTGCGGAAAAGGCCCAGGTACAGCTTGTAGTCGGTTTCGGTGAGCGCCACGCCCGTGGTATTGGCGATCCATTCGCGCGCCGCTTTGACCCGAGCCCGAGCATCCAGGTCCCCGAACATGGCGTTCTTCTGTGGATACTCGGCGATGATCACCATGCGTTCATGCCAGGGGAGCGCCGCATGCATGCTCTCCACGACCAGGGCATGGTCCGTCAGGATCGGGCGGTGGTCATCTTCCCAGGACACATACGCCTCCATGTTGCCCACCGTGGTCCCCGACCACGTCCAGCGGGCCCAGTTCCAGAGCAGGTCGTCACCTGTCAGGCTATTCATCGGTCACCTCGTACCTATTGCATTTCTTCCCATAGGGCTTGCCCTTCAGGCAACGCGTGATCGTGTCGCCGAACGGCGTCTCTATCGTCTTGGCGTGCGCACAGCCCTTGCACGACCGATTCGCCGCGGCTTGCTGCCGGCTCATGACCACTAGCATCGGATCCCGGAATTCCCACTTCTGCAGGTCCGCCGTCATGCGAGCCACCCCCCGGCGTCGGGCCCAAGCCAGATATGCCGCTTCGAAGGTAACGCGAGGGCTCGGGCCAACAGCTGCGCACCAGACCAACCACATGCCGCCCTCTTCCCGGGCTCGGGGCTTTTCGATAATCGTCATAGGTTCACCTGCTCGATAGTGACGCGGACTAAGCCGCCCTTGACCTTTTCGCGAATCTCGGCCGGGGCAAAGTGAAAGCCGCGGTCATTCATCCCTACCGCATCGGCAATGCCATCCGTTGCAGCCTTCATTCGGGCCGCGAGGTTGTCGCGGTCATACGCGCGCGCATCGGGTGGGAAAAATTCGTACACAAGGCGCACCCCGAGAAACTGGCTGAAGTCATCCGCTTTAGAGAGCGCAGAACGCGCCAGCAGGCGAGCTGCCGTCCTATAGCGCTTCTTCGCTTGGGACACCGGCGCCCAATGCCCGCGGTGGTTCGGGCTGAGTTCCTTGGGCGGCCAGGGGAGTTCAACAGTGATCATTTCAATCCCTCAGTTGGCTGTATTTCTGTTTCGGCTTGAACGTCACGGCGTTCCTGGCCTCGGCGACTGCTTGCTGGTCTGCGTCCAGGAATCGGGAGTGCTGCCCCTGGAATGTCAGGAAGACTTCGCCCAGAGGGCCCATGCGTTGCTTGCGGATGAGGATCTCTGCCAAGCCCTTTAGCGGGCTGTCCTCGTGGTAGTACTCGTCCCGGTAGACCATCAGCACCACATCAGCGTCTTGCTCGATCGCGCCGGATTCGCGCAGGTCGCTGAGGATCGGCCGCTTATTGGGGCGCTCCTCGACCTTCCGCGATAGCTGGGACAGCACGATGATCGGACAGCCCAGTTCACGCGCCAGCAGCTTGATCGCTCGGGTGATTCCACCCAGGTCTTCGTTCCGCGTGGAGCCCTCGCCCTGCATGAGCTGCAGGTAGTCGACGACGATCAGGTCCAGGCGTCCCTGGCGCTGCTTGACCTTACGCGCGGTGAGCCGAATCCGCGCGACGTTGGCCAGGCTGGGATCGTCTGCGATGACCAAGCGCTGGTTCTCCAGCATCTGGATGGCGTGCGTCAGCCGCGGCCAGTCGCCTTGGTGCAGTTTCCCGGTGCGCAGGCGCTGAGTGTCAATGGCGCCGTAGCGTGCAATGGAACGTTCCGCCAACTGGGCGGCAGCCATTTCCAGGCTGATCACGAGGGCAACGCCCTCCTTCTCGGTCACGTTCTCCGCGATGTTGATGGCGAACGTGGTCTTGCCCATCGATGGCCGGCCCGCCACGATGATCAGGTCGCCGTCCTGGCAGCCGCTGGTCTTCTCATCCAGGTCGACGAATCCAGTGGCCAAGCCCGAAACTCCGCCCTCACGCTCCCCTCGGGCCTCAAGCTGCTCAAGTACGTTCCGCAGCAGCGCGCCAACCTCAACCGGGTCGCGGCCCGCGGTGCGCGTGTCCGCCAGCGCCATGACTAGGCCGGTCGCACGCTCCACCAGCTCGGCCGGGTCTGCTGTTTCCGCGAGCTCGGCGATGTCGTGGCCAACGGCCAGCACGTCGCGGCGAACGCGGTGGGCGCGGACGATCTCCGCGTAGCTGCGCACGTTGGCGCTGCTGGGCACGCTGTTGGCGATCGCGGTCAGGTAGGCCAAGCCCCCCGCATCCTCAGCCTGCCCGGCGGCCTGCAACGAATCGAACACGGTCAGCACGTCGGCCGGCTTGCTCGCGTTCAGCAAGCCGGCCGTGGCGCCGAAAATCAACCGGTGGTCGTGGCGGTAGAAGTCCTCCGCGCTCAGCAGGTCGCCCAGGCGGTCCCATGCGCGGTTGTCCAGCAGCAGGCCGCCAATCACGCCCTGCTCGGCGTCGACGGAATGCGGCGGCACTCGTACGGCCTCGGGGGTCATGCGGCCTCCCGCTTCTCGTGCAGGCGCTGAGCTTGGATTCCGACCGTCGTCAGCGCGTAGCCGCCGTCAGCGCTGGCGTACCAGAGCTTGTACCAGCCCTTCGTCACGCAATTCACGAAGTGCTTGCGCCAGTCAGCCTGCAGGCGGCGTTCATCCGGCCCCTCGGGCAGGTGCCGCCGCTTGAACTCCATCCACGCCAGGTTGACGAAATCCATCGGCAGCTGGGTGTCCTCGACGTAGGTCAGCAGCGGCTTGTGCTCGCTGATCGCCTTCTCGCCACGCTCCTTGCACTTTTCCAAAAAGGTCTTCAGGGCGATGGCAGGCTGGCGCTCACGCTTGGGTTTGCCAGCCGAAGGCGCGCCGGGCTCGTCACCCCCCTGCGAAGGGGGGCTAGGGGGGTCTTTATCCTCTTCCTTTCCTTTCCCTTCCTTTCCGTCAATGATGCTTCCGGGAACACTCAGTGAGTCATCATTGATCGATGGCTGAGGAATGTTGGATTTAGAAGGCCGATTGATGACCTGATGCTTCTTGAACCCCTTGATATGCAAGAACAAATCGCCGTTCACGGAATACTCAATGAGCATTCCGTGAGCGATCAGTTCTTGAATTAGGGGCTCGCAATCCACCGAGTCCGCAGGGAACACCTGCATCTTTACCTTCTTCGCAGAGCGCTGAAGATTGCCGTTATCGTCCGCGAAGTTCCAGATGCCAATGAACAGTAAGCGAGCGCTCATGGAGCACTCCGTGACTTTCTCATCTGTCCAAAAATCTGGCTTGATCGTTCTGATCCGTGCCATTAGAATTTCTCCATCAGTGCAGTACCCGGGCCGCTCGTCACAGCGGCCTTTTCTTTTGCGTCGTCCGGATTGCCGAGCGCGCGCAACGGCTCGATGGCCTTGCGATAGTGCAATTCGATTTCCGGGGTCCACTTACCTAGCGCCATGAGTTCGGCGCGCGCCCAGTCGACATAGACCCATTCACGGTGGCGTCGGGCGTCTTTGAGCAACTTGCCGGCTTGATCCAGATCGCGGTGACATTCAGGGCACAGCGGGAAAGTGAGGCTGTCGCACGCCTTCAGGCCCATGCCCTTGGTGATGTTCGCGTGTGCCGCTTGGCTCGGCCCCTGGCGCCCGCAGCATGCGCAGTCCAATGCCGCCACATTGCGGCGATGCTGTTCACTGCGCAGCAGGGTCGGCAGCTTGTGGCCCGGCGGGCGGTAGAAGCCCATGACAACCTCGATCTTGTGGCCAAGGCCCTTCTCGCGCTTAGGCTTGGCCCGGCGCATCGGCGTCTTTCGCTGTAGCGTGGAGGTACGCATTCAGCCCCCCTTCACTTCGAGCAGCAGCCCGCGGGCCGCGAAGTCATCGCGGACAGCGTTGGCGTACTTCGTCAGCTGCCCCACGTTCATACGGGAGGTCACGGGGAAGACGCGCATCGCCAGCAACTTCTGCTCGTATGTCAGACCCTTGATGGTCCCATCGTAGGCGAGCCGAAATTCTTCGTCTTCAGCGCGCAAGATAGGTACGCCGTGGTGTAGCTTGCAATAGCACTTCCAGCCAAGCTCGTCGTCTTCAGGGAACGCTTCCGAAATCTCTTCGTACCAAACGTGCGAAAAGGCGTTCTGCGCAGGCGTGCGTCCCTTAGGCTTGATCTCGACGCGCATATCAAGGCCGGCCACCATGACCGCCATGACGGCGTTCCGACGCACCTGCTCATTGGCGAGGATGAACACTTGCTTATCCATTAGTGCCTCGTAGCAAATACGTAATGAAGGCCCGCCACATGGAAGGCTTCACGCAATTGGGGGTCTCGGTCCTCGCGCAGCATCATTTCCTCGTATGCCTTCACGCGGTCCCAGTTGTGCCGGCGCAACTCTTCTTCGAAGGCACGCTTGGTGATGGCCAGGGCTTGCTCATAGGTCATGCGGCCCTCTGGGCAATGACTTCTTCCATGATCGTCAGCCGGCCAAGGTGGTTGAGGTACTGGCGGATTGCATGGTTGCCGACCGCCTCCTCGAAGGCATCGATGCAGTCGGCCGGCAAGTCCAGCCGCGGGCGGCTCTTCGCGTCCAACGGCTCGGGGTGCAGATAGCTGCTCACGTGCGGCGCATACAGGCCGCATTCTTCTGCCAGTGCTCTCTGGGTCAGCCATTTGCGGCTGCGGTTCTCCCACGCCAGAAGGACTGCAGCGCGATAGGTTTGGCATGCGCGGATCTGCGCCTCGGGTACAAAACGCCCCGTTGCGGCGCCCTGCAGATTTCGCGCGCCGAGAGCAATCAGCGCAGGGGAAATATCCGAACCGTTAGTGGCCATAGTGAAAATTCATCGAGTTACAGCTTGAATTACAGAATGGGCTTGTGATAGCCAGGACCGTTTTGCGGACTTAAATGCGCCGAAGCAGTCGGCGCTGACAAAAAACGGTGGAAATTGATGCTCTACCAGTGCTCCAAGCGCGATTTCGCGATAGGAAAAAATCAACGCGTTACACGATGACTTACAGCGTGGGCTGATTCGAAGATGGCTCCATCGACAACGCGCCAAGGAGCGACCATGATTCCCACCGAAACCGAGAAACTGCTTAAGAACGCAGCGGACGTGGCCAAGAGGACCTTTATCGATCCGTCCGAAGAGGCAGTGCTGGAGATCTTTAAGGAGCTGTGCGCCGAGCGCGACCGCATGGCGTGGGCCACCGAGGGGCGCGAAAGCGCGACGGTGCATTGATGGAGTCATGTGCCCTCCCCGCCGTGGTTCCCGCGCAACGTAGAATCGGGAGTTCTCACACAGCCCTTTTCTACGTTGGGGGAACCCTCATGGACTTCAGCTTGATCAGCGGTACCGTCACGACCATCAACAGCGCGCTGGACCTTGGCAAGGCAGCCCTCGGACTTCGGGATGCCAACAAACTGGCCGCGGTGGTCGCGGAGATGAACGACAAGTTGCTCAATGCCCAGCAGAGCCTCTTCACGCACAACGCCCAGCTCATGGCTCTCCAACAGGAGCATCTCAAGGCCACAAAGGAGCTGGCCGAAGTTAAAGAAGCCATTGCGCAGCGCGGCGATTACACGCTTGTCGGGATCGGAAATGGCTTTGCTGCCTACCGGAAAAATCCCACCCCAGAAGACTCCGAATCCGCCGATCCAAGCGCGGCGCATTTCGAGCACTACCTTTGTCAGGTCTGCTTCGACGGGCCCGGTCAGCGCAAGGTGCTGATGCAGCCCCTGTGGGGGGGTTGGCTGGGTTGTCCCGTATGCGTGAGCGGGCCTGTCACCGCTCAGGCCGCGCCCACGGTCATCGAAAAACTCCGCAGACGATGACATCACGCCGCCTCCTGCTGCTCGGCCAGCTCGGGCCAGATGCGCTGCCAGTCCTCTGGCCGCAAGTCGCGGCGCGTCACGGCCCCGGCGGTGGCAAGTTCGATCGAAGCGCAGTGTTCGACCGGGACTGGTCGGCGGTCCGTGCGCCATTGATAGACAAGCGCCGGGGACACGCCCACGCACCGAGCAAGCGC
The DNA here is from genome assembly GCF_048541815.1 of Achromobacter sp. PD1. Taxonomy (NCBI): domain Bacteria; kingdom Pseudomonadati; phylum Pseudomonadota; class Betaproteobacteria; order Burkholderiales; family Alcaligenaceae; genus Achromobacter; species Achromobacter sp. PD1. Next base: position 1,490,615 of record NZ_CP183349.1, on the reverse strand, counting down.
CGCAGCGCTGATTGCTCCGTCCCGATTGAGGTAGTTGTTCAGATCCATGGCTTGAACTATAGCGTTGCTACAGTTTATTCGCAAGCCATGCTATAGATTTATTTGAATAGCATTGCTATATGAAAATTTGGACGATCGAAGAGGAGGCCTCCGCCTTGCGCGCACGCTTTGAAGGCGTGAATCGTGCTGCGTTCGCTCGCGACCACGAGGTGAAGGGCGGGCAGGCCATGATTTACCAGCACATTACTGGTAGGCGCCCTCTTAACCTGGAAGCGGCTACCGTGTATGCCAAGGGCTTCGGCTGCTCACTTGCGGAGATCAGCCCAAGACTCGCAGGCGAGGCACAGAAGGCCGCGGCGCTAACGTCCGATGCGACACCTGCTGCGAGCCCGACCGTTGCCCCGTGGCCGTTTTCGTCGATCGATCGAGAGCGGATTGAGGCGTTGCCAGCCGAGCGGCTAAAACACCTTGAAGGCGTGATGCTGTTTGCGCTGCAGGGGTACTCGGATGGGGCTACGACGATCACCGTCCCAGAGCGGCCCGCATCCTCATTTGCCGCACCAACCCGCGGCTCGGTGGTCGACATAGATGTCGCCGCCGACGAATTTCCCATGCGCATCAAAGGCCTCCCCCCTGCCCCGTGGGAAGGGGGAAATACAACACACCAGGCAGAAGCCAATCCCAAGATCCGGATTAGCACCCAGACTGGAGTGGTGGCCAATGTCGGCCCTGGCGAGCCATATGCTGCGAACGACAAGTTCGAAAAGGTGCCGGAGATGGCCGACGTCCGCCTAGCTGCGGGCGACGGTATCGAGAACCACCTTGAGGAGCAGACCGGCGTGATGCACTTCCGCCGCTCGTTCCTGCGTGCCGTGGGCGCAGATGCCGGGAAGGCTCGCGTCGTCTACGCCAAGGGCGACAGCATGGAACCCATCATTCGTGATGGAGCTGCACTGCTAGTCGTGCCGAATGAGGATCTGACCGTGCGTGACTTGGCCGCGGGCGGCGTCTACGCCATCAACTATGACGGCAAGATGATCGTGAAGACGGTGACGCGGGATCGCCTGACGAAGCAATGGGTGGCGCGGTCATTCAATCCGGCTTACCCCGACATCCCACTTGAGAATGGCACGCCTGTGCGCGTGTTGGGCCAGGTTGTCTGGTCTGGCGCCAGGCTGCGGGATGATGAGGCGGGGCAGTGGGTGAAGTCTTGAAATGAAAAAGCCGCCTCAAAGGCGGCTTAACTGACCTTGTCGGCTTGCCCGTTCGTCTTCTCGAAAGTTCGCTTTAGAATCACGATGAGGGAGAACAGCCCAGCCAGGGAGATGACAATCTTGTTCCCGGTCAGCAGCATCTGCAAGGCCTTGGTGGATATGGCCGTCAGGGATAGTAGCAGCATGGGAAAGATGACCACGCCATAACTCACGTCACCGGCAAACGATTCCCACGAACGCCGGCATTTGTCCAGCCAGCAACGGAACGCTGCATAGAGAATGGCCACCGCGATGGTGGCCATATCTACCCAGTTACCGTCTACTAACTCCGACATCAGACGAGATGAACCACCTTGACGAGCAATGCCGTCGCAATGCCACCGACGATTGCGCCCATCGAGTTCATGTCCAAACCCGCCAGATTGACATCAAATTTTCCCAGAAAGGCCCCAGCCGCAGCCGCGCCAAAGATAGCGCCCGCGACAACCCAACGCGCGTACTCTAGTTTCTTGACTGGTTTCATGGCTTTCTCCTTTCTGCACAAGGGCTCCCTCCGTTTCGTATAGGCGTGACAATGCATCGAAAGGGGTGGGGAGTGGTCCTGGAGGTGACTAAGCCGCCTCTCCGGCTACTGCGAAACCCCAGTTGCTGGGGCCTTAGTTGCTCAAATAAGAGCAAGTCCAGAATATAGCCGATCCATTCGAAATTCAATAGCTCTGCTTATATTTAGGGACATAACAAGCCACCTCCGGGTGGCTTTTTTGTTGCCGCTCCTCCTCAATCCGCAGTTCTGTAGCCGGCCCGCGCGAGGCTCAGCGTCTTAGGCGACAGCCGACCCAGCAGCATAGACTGGCCAACTATGCCTCTCGCGGTCCGATACGTGAGCCGCGCGTACTCGATCTCAGTACCGAACTTGGTCTGCATCGTGTGGATAGAGGCTTTGATCAGTTCCATAGTGAACTCTCCTAGTGAATAACTGGACGGTCACGGTGACTCGCCCTCTTCACATTTCACTGCTTTAGGTTCGCAGAGTTCTGCGCTTTTGGATAGCAGGGCCCAGCTCCTACTAAAACCCGCCTCGAGCGGGCTTTTTTGCGCCAGTTACAAATAATCTATAGCATAGCTATTGCTATAAAACTGTAGCGTTGCTATAGTTCATCCATGCGCTGCAAACACAGCGAAGCAAGACCTCCACGGAGCCGCACCCTCGGGACACCTCGGCGGCAGACGTTAGCCCACACACATAAAGAGTCGGCATGGAGAAGAGGCAGCTGCACCAGCAGTACCGCTCTTTAACAACCAGTCGCCGATGTTGCTCACCCCGCCTGTGGGGTGTTCGTCCGGCTCAATCGCACCTACGGGCATGGCCGTAGCTCTGCGCGGTGTCCCTGCCGTATCCAGTCCGCCAAAGCGCGGTTCACGGATCAATTGGGTGAGGCGTAGACGGCCAAGAACAGAAACGGTTACGCCGGTTGGAATCCCGGCGCAAACGGCCTCGCAAGAGGCCGCTTTCATCAGCCCGTTCTATGAGCGATGGCTGACGAATGAACAAGGAGGCCAACATGGCAAAAGTGACCGTAGAGGTTGATGTTGACCTCGATGATGTTGATTCCGATGACCTGTCGGAAGAACTGGGAAATCGCGGCTTCTCGGTGTTTAAGGAAGCCCCCCCTCTGCTCGATATGGACTTGATGGGCAAGCTCCATGAGCTTGTGCGCGGCGGCCACGACCAAGAGGCGATTTCAGTTCTTCGCCCCTACCTGCTGGACGTGCTCGGGAAAGCGCTATGACTTTCTACGCGTTCGTCCATTCCCGCAGCGGCCTGACCCGCCCCGTTCTCGCGGGTGAATTCAAGGCCCGCGATCAAAGCGACGCCTACAACAAGGCAATCGCCAGCCCGGCAGTCAAGAAGATCGTCGGGCACCAGCAGACGCAGGATTTGTATGTGCGGGTCTATGAGGCCCGCGATTACCGCAGCGCGGCAGATCAGGCAATGGCCGTGCACACACCTTGGCTGTCCCCTACCCCAGAAGCAACCGCCCGGGCATGAATCGGGCCTCTCAAATACTTGGAGAAACCATGAGCAATGCATTCGTAGTTGGCCAGTACGCCGAAGGCCAAGGCGGGATCTACATCGGCCTGACGGCCCAAGGCCGCCACCTGTTCGCCGCGGTCGCTCCGTTGGATGGTGAATTCGAATTCGGCGGCTACGGCGACAAGCTGGAAGGCTACTCGGATCTGGACGGCGCCGAGAATACCCGCAAGCTGCTGGAGCGTGGCGGCCATCCTGCAGCCCTGGCTGCCTCCGAATACACGGCCGACAGCCACGCCGACTTCTACCTGCCGGCCCATCGTGAGCTGCTGCAAGTGGTAGCTTCGGAAGGCTTCAATGACGACGGCGAATACACCTGGACCTCGACGCCCTACGGCTCCAGCAACGCCTGGGCGGTGGATTTCGAGTACGGCAGCGTCTACCGCTGGTTCCGCTTCCTCGAGTTCCGAGTTCGCCCCGTCCGCAGCATCATCGCTTGATCAATTAATCCCTTTGCCCCGGCCTGCCGGGGCGATCTCCCATTGGCTGCTCAGGCCAGCGCATCCCTACGGCATCCGCCATGCCACAACCCACTCCGCGAAAAGTGCGTCCCTCCGGCATTGGGGTGCGCTGACTTGAGCATCTACGTCTTACCGCAGCCCTCTCCCGCCTTCCAAGCAATCGGCCTACAGCAATCTGTGCGCACGGAGCGTGACCGGCCGAACGCCGTGAAGGATTGGCCAGAGGGCTGCACCTCTTCCTACGGAGCAGCCATGTTCCACAACTTCAAATACTGGGCGCCCTATCTGCTCGTGCTGTTCGGCGTCCTATTTCTTCTGATCGGGTGGTGATATGGACCGAATCCACGGTGACGAACACCTAGAAGTCTTGACGACTTCGCCTCAAGAGGTTGGCGAGGTCATGCAGTCAATCCATGCCTGGGATTCTGATGGGCATAACTCGCACTGGTGGGCGGCACGGTTGATGGAGACGGACCTGTTCCGAGATCTGGACGTGTACGACGCCGAACACATGCTGCGCGCAGTGATGCGCAGCGGCGATTCGCAGATAGCGCGCCTCCAACGAAAGATTCTAGACGCCGTGCAGATCGAACTGGATGGATGACATGAAGAAACTAATTCGCCGTTTGCTTCAAACCGATGCCCACACCGCCGTGGGCATTTTTTCGATCATCTGCGCCATCGTCGGGGTCATGTCTGTCCTGCAACAGGAAGACGAAGCTGCCCGCCTCGCGGGTGATGGAACAACCAAATACGCAGCCAAGGACTGACATGACCGAAGCGACCCAACTTGCCGAGCTGCCGCCGGCGGAAACTGCGCTGCAGGTTTACTCCAAGCCCGGCGGCCTGGACCCTTGGCTCGACAAGATCCGCGCCGAGGTGACGGGCCACGTTCCGGACCTGAAGACCAAGAAAGGCCGTGACGCGATCGCCAGCTTGGCCTTCAAGGTCCGCAAGGTGAAGACCGCTCTGGATGGCGTCGGCAAGGAGCAGGTCGACCGCCTGAAGGATATCCCGAAGAAGATCGACGCAGAGCGCAAGCGCATGCGCGACGTCCTGGACGCGCTGGCTGATGAGGTCCGCGCACCGCTGGATCAGTGGGAACAGGCGGAGGAAGCGCGCCAGCAGCGCCACCAGCAGGGTATCGAGTGGTTCCGGCTACGCGCCGATGAGAACCGCGACCTGGATGCAGACGAGCTTCGCGCCACCATTGCCGACGTGCAGGCCCGCGCGGTGAATGAATCCTGGGAAGAGTTCGAACCCGAGGCGCACCGCGTCAAAGCCCGCGCGCTGGAGGCGCTGCAGCAGGCCCTGGCCACCCGGGAGAAGCACGACGCGGACCAGGCCGAACTGGCGCGGCTTCGCGCTGAGACCGCGGCGCGCGAGCAGAAGGACCGCGAAGAGCGCATCGCCCGCGAGGCAGCAGCGGAGGCGCAGCGCAAGGCAGACGAGCGGGCCCAGGCGGAGCGCGACGCCGCCGCGCGCCGAGAAGCTGTTGCGCTGGCTGCTGCCGAGACGGCCCGCCTGGAAGCCGAGCTGGCCGATCAGCGCCGCATCGCCGCCGAGAAACAGGCGGAGATCGACCGCGCGGCCGCGGCGGAACGTGAACGCCTGGCCGCTGAGCAGGCCGAGCGGGACCGGGTCCAGGCCGCCGAGGACGCGCGCCACGCCGAAATCAAGCGCCAGGCCGACGCCAAGGCAGCAGAAGAAGCCGAAATCCGGCGCCGCGAGGAAGACAAGGCGCACAAGGCAAGCATCAACCGCGCCGCCCTGGATGCGTTCGTCGCCGGCGGCGTGCCTGAGGACTGCGCCCGGCAGGCGGTCACGCTGATCGCCAAGGGCCTGATTCCCAACATTCGAATTACCTACTGAGGACGCCATGACCGAAGTTATCGACGCCCCGGCCCGCGCAGTGGCCATGCAACCCGAGCCGGCCGCCGGCCAAGTCGCTGTGCTCGCCGCCAATTCGCCCATGGGCATGATGATGGCTGCCGTAAAGCAAGGCATCCCCCTGGATCAGATCAAGGAAATGATGGCGATCCAGCGCGAGTGGGAGGCCGACGAAGCGCGCAAGGCCTTCAACGAAGCATTCGCGGCGTTCAAGGCTGAAGCAGTCGAAGTGATCAAGCGAAAGCAGGTCGACTTCGCCACGCAAAAGGGACGCACGCAGTACAAGCACGCGGAACTGTCGGACGTCGTCGAGGCAGTCGGCCCTGCTCTTTCTCGCCACGGCTTCTCTTGGAGCTGGACCCCCGAGCAGAAGAACGGCCGGATCTTCATCACGTGCACGCTGCTGCATCGTCTTGGCCACGAGAAGTCCGTGACCCTTGACGCGCCCGCCGACGACAGCGGCGGCAAGAACACCATCCAGGCCATCGTCTCCACGACCACCTACTTGGAGCGTCACACGCTGAAAGCGGTCTGCGGAATCTCCGAGAAGGGCGACGACAATGACGGCGCCGGCGCTGATGACGCCGCCCTTGATCTGCGGGACGAATGGATCAGCAAGCTGGCCCAGGCCGAAACCCTGGAAGCGGCTGCCGACATCTGGCAAGCGGGCTGCAAAGCGATCGAACAGACCAACAACCTCGCCGCCTTTGCAGCTTTCAAGCAGGCCTATCGCGACAAACGCAACATGCTCAAGCAGGAGACCAAGTAATGGACCCGATCATCCACACCGCACCGCAAGGGTCTCAGGAATGGCTGGACGCCCGCCGAGGCGTCATAACCGGCAGCCGTTTCAAGGACGCACGGTCCAAGCTGAAAGCCGGGGGGCCTTCGAAAGACTGCCTCAAGTACGCGATGGATGTTGCGCGCGAACGTATGGGCGGCCGGACGCCGGAAGTCTTCGCGAACGCCGCCATGCGTACCGGCACCGAGCAGGAGCCTTTCGCCCGCGCGGCCTACGAGGCGAAGACCGGAAACTTCGTTGAGGAGGCCGGCTTCATCACCACGGGCGACGGCCTATTCGGCGTGAGCGTGGACGGCCTCGTCGACGAAGACGGCGTCATCGAGATCAAGACGATGGTTTCGTCCGACACCCTTTTCACTGCTGTGGTCGACGGTGACATCAGCGCCTACATCGACCAATGCAACGGCGCCATGTGGCTGCTCGGCCGCAAATGGGTCGACCTCATCCTGTGGGCGCCCGACCTGGATCCTATCGGACGTCAGCTCACGATCATCCGCATCGAGCGTGACGACGACATCATCGAAGAACTCGAAGGCGACCTAATGGCATTCGAGCGCCTGGTCTCCAAGTACGAAAACCTGCTGCGCAAGGAGGCAGCTTAATCATGGCTCAACTGTTTGGCCTGGCCCGCATCGGCCGCGATGTTGTTGTCCGTCACACGCAAGGCGGTGAGCCGGTGGCGAACCTGGCGCTGGCTTTTGCCTACGGCAAGAAAGACGCCGACGGTAAGCGACCGACTCAATGGGTGGACGCCTCACTGTGGGGCCAGCGCGCCGAAGCGCTCGCGCCGTATCTCACGGTCGGCATCAAGGTCAGCGTCACCATCGATGAAGTGCACATCGAAACCTACGAACGGCAAGGCGGCGAGCGCGGCGCCAAGTTGGTTGGCCGCGTTTCCAACATCGAGTTCGGTGGTGCGCCGGCTCAGCAACAACCGGCCGCAGCGGAACCGCCGCGCCAGCAAAGCCAACCCGCTCCGCAACGCAGCGCCGCCCAGCCTTCCCAAGCCTCAACCCTGGCCGATATGTCAGACGACGTGCCTTTCTGACCCACCATGCCGCGCCCGCGGCAAAACCCCTAGGACGACCATGAACAACATGATCCCGTTGGATCCGGGCGGCTTGCGCCTGGAAATTCCCGCTTCGACCTTGCTCAGCGCGTTGGCAAGCTATCTGTCTGCCCGGCCGGCAAAGCCTATCCACCAGGTAAAGATCGGCGAATACCTGCCGGGCCAGGGCGGGATCTACGCCGGCGACATTCTTGGTGATGACGGCACGGTCTATGGGCTTGTGGTGGCCGAGGATGATCTGCAGGGCACCTACCAATGGAGCCCTGATGACGGCGAGATTCAGGCAAGTAGCTGGGATGGCCTGGTGAACACCAACGCCCTGCTCCGGCTGAACACCAGTCATCCCGCGGCGCGTGCTGCCAAGGCCTACAGCGCCGACGGTCACGCCGACTTCTATCTGCCGGCCAAGCGGGAATTGCAAATCATCGCTGCCAATTTGCCCCATCTGTTCCAGCCGAAACCGTACTGGACCTCGACGCCCTGCGGCTCCCGCTACGCCTGGGCGGTGAGTTTCGAGAACGGCCACGTCTTCACCTGGTACCGCAGCACCGAGTTCCGAGTTCGCCCCGTCCGCAGATTTACCTATTGATCCATTTATCCCTTAAGCGGGCGCAGCCCGCAGGAGACTTGCATGACCGCAACCGCAACCAGCACGCCCGCCATCGGGCAGGAATGGCCCGAGCAGGGCGGCGTCTTCATCGGCACGCGTCTCGTCCATGGCGTGGCCCATCACGTCATCGTCCCTGGTGGAAAGGAATTCGACTTGGCGGATGTCGCATTCAACGACCTGACAACTGCCGTGGCTGACCGGGGCGAAGTCAACGGCCATGGCGACTGGCGCGCCCCAGACCAGGAAGACATGATGCTGGCCTACATCAACGTGCCGGACCTGTTCGAAAAGGACGACTGGTATTGGACGAACAAGCCCTACGGCTCCGACTACGCCTGGGCGGTGAATTTCGAGGACGGCTACGTCCTCAACTGGAACCGCGGCTACGAGTTCCGAGTTCGCCCCGTCCGCAGCATCATCGCTTCACCCCTTTAACCCTTTGCGGGCGTAGCCCGCTGATGCCATGGCCCTGCACACAGACACCAAGATTTTCAAGGTTACCTATGACCTGAGCCTGTTGGTCACGAAGCTGGTGGCCAATATGCCCAGGAACTACAAGGCCGACTTCGGAGCCGACCTGCGCAAGCAGTGCTTCGACTTGGTCACACTGGTGTATCGGGCTAATTCGGCATCGGACAGGCCGCCCATCATCCGAATCCTTCGGGAAGGGGTAGAGGCGGCAAATCTGTCGCTTCGGCTGGCGGCCGATCTTCGGTTGATCTCTCGCGGGCAGTACGGCGAAGCGATCAATTTGACTGACAGCATCGGCCGTCAGGCCACAGGATGGCTGAAACACTCCGAGAATGCGCTTGCTGCCCCGCCGTCACGGCGGCAGGGTCAACGCGCTTAATGATCTGGTCACGCCGCTGGCCCACAAGGCCACCGATATGCGCCTTAGAGGAAACCAACGGCTCAGGCCGCCCAGGTCCCGCGCAGTTTCCCCGCTGATCCGGCAAGCCTTCGGCGGGGCGACGTGGATAGCGTGATGTCTCGCCCTACGGCTCCAACAACGCCTGGGCGGTGAATTTCGAGAACGGCAACGTCAACAACTGGAACCGCAACAACGAGTTCCGAGTTCGCCCCGTCCGCAAATCATGCTCGGAGTTTCTATGGATTCTTGCCATTCGTTCGCGGAGCTGGTGCAGGCTTACTTCGACTGTCGCCGGCTCAAAAGGACTACAGCCAGCGCCCTGCGCTTTGAAATGAACCTTGAGCGCAACCTGGCCCAGCTAGACGACGAACTTCGGAGTGGCGCCTACCGCCCCGGCCGCTCGATCTGCTTTGTGATTACCCACCCCAAGCCGCGCGAAGTCTGGGCGGCAGATTTCCGGGATCGTGTGGTTCACCACCTTCTCTACAACAAGATCGCCCCGCGCTTCCTGGCCGGGTTCATTGCCGATTCCTGTGCGTGCATTCCCGGCCGAGGAACTTTGTATGCTGCCCAACGGCTGGATTCGAAGGTGCGCAGCGTCACGCAGAACTGGTCACGCCCGGCCATGTACCTCAAGGCAGACCTAGCCAACTTCTTCGTCAGCATCGACAAGCGAAGCCTTTGGCTGCGGGTAGGCGGGAAGATCCCTGAACACTGGTGGCGGCGCCTTGCTGCCCAGATCCTGTTTCATGACCCTCGCCCGGACGTTGAGGTACGCGGCAACCGCGCCACGCTGGCATTGGTTCCTAGGCACAAGAGACTGGGCGAAGCGCCAGACCATTGCGGGTTACCCATAGGCAACCTCTCCTCTCAGTTCTTCGCCAACATCCTGCTGGACGGCCTCGATAAGCACGTGAAGCACTGCCTACGCGGCAAGTACTACGTGCGCTACGTGGATGACTTTGTACTGCTTCACCCGTCCGCTCAGTGGCTCCGGCAAGCCTTGGCCTCTGTCAATGCCTACCTGCCGCGGCTCGGCCTAGAACTGAACCCGCGCAAGACCATCATCCAGCCCATCGACCGCGGCGTAGATTTCGCCGGGCACGTCATCAAGCCGTGGCGCCGAGAAGTCCGGCGCCGCTCCGTCCGCACCGCCCTGCGCCGCATCGAAGAGCTTCCCCAAGAGAAGGTTTTCGAGACTGGCAACAGCTATCTCGGACTCTTGCGTCATGTCGACGGCCACCGCGACCGCGCACTGATCGCGAATGCCTTGCGCAAGCGCGGCCATTCCATCAGCGCCGATTTGGCCAAAGCCTACCGGTAGCTCCTCGCGGGGCTGCCCTCCTATTGCCTTGGAGATTTCCATGCGTAATGAAGACAAGTGGCACCCGAACGAAGACGACGATGACTTCGTTGAAAGCCTTCTCATCGCCTGGGGTCTTCCGGGCGCGATCATCGGATTGGCGTTTTTTAACGCTGGCCTCTATTTCCTCTGGCGCTATCTGCTGACCCTTTTCACTGGAGCCTGACATGACCGCCACCCTCCCCGCCGGCTGGAAGCCGATTGAATCAGCGCCGAAGGACGGCACCGGCATTCTCGGCTACTGGAATACCGGAGCACTTCACGACTGCAGCTTTGGAGCGGTGAAGTTTCATCGCGGCGCATGGTGGGAAACGAATGAGGACTACAAGGTCAGTCAGCCCACGCACTGGATGCCGCTGCCCGCCGCGCCGTGCCAGACCTGCAACGGTCACGGGATGGTAGGTGGCTTGACGCCACATTCCGGCTACGACGCTGAGCCGTGCCCGGACTGCACCCCTCCCGCCACCACCCAGGACGCTCCCATCACCGTATCCCTCGACCCCGATCCTCGCGGCGTCAGCGTAGGCGTCTGGCAGGGATCGCACTGCATCTATAACGGGGCGCATGCGGTCCCCGCTCCCGCTGCTGGCGATGCGCGGGATGCGGAGCGGTGGCGGTCGTTCCGCAACGCTATCACCCAACAAGATTTGGGATGGCTGGATCGCATGGACACCGCCCTCACAGCGTTGGGGTGTGACCTGGACGACGAAACGCCGCCGAGCGCCGATCAGGTGGACGCGGCCGCTGATGCCGCCATTGCCGCCCAGCAGGGCAAAGGGGGTGAAGCATGAGCATTTGGTATGCGCGTGTCTGGCCGCAGTCTGGCGTAGGCAGCCGGGATATGGCCCCGGATTTTGTTCAACGCTCGTCTGTCGATGATATCGACGAGGAAGAAGCGGAAGCCTGCGCCGAAGACTACTTCCACAACCATGACGGCTTTGAGGCTAATTGGCCGCTGACGTTCGCCCTGTTCGATGGGATGACCGGCCCTGAGATTGGACGGTGGGAAGTCGATCTTGAGTTCGAGCCGTCGTTTTCCGCCTCTCAGCAGCAGGAGGGGTGAGACATGGGCCTCTACGCCGAATGGGATGCCCTGCTCGAACGCCGACGCCGCCACAACACGAGCGGCCAGGATGGCAGCGACTTCGAGCAGTGGAAACAATCGCGCGGCATCCAAACAGCGCCGCAGCAACTGGAGCTATTCGAATGACCGACCACACCCCCGCCGCCCAGTCGGCCAAGCAAGAAGCAGTGCTGACGGATGAAGAAATCCTGCGCTCTGCCATCAACGCGTCCGACAGTCTGAATATCACCCGAGTCCATGAAATGGGTGGCCCCTCGCGCACCATCATGGACGATGCTGGGTTATTGGAACTGGGCCGCGCCGTCGAATCCGTCCTGCTGTCCAAGCTGCGCGCCCCTGTAGCCGATGAGCGCGAGCGCGGGTATGCGGAGAATGCCGCGTTCCGAATCTGGTGGGATGAAAACCAAGCGTGCCCGGAACACTCTTTGACGACTGAGAACGCAGCGCACGCGGCTTGGCAAGAACGAGGACGCCGCGCCGCCCTGGCAAGCGCCCCTATAGCCACGACTACTGACCGTGCCATGCTCCAGAGCGTTCTACAGGACCTGGAGAACTCAGATTCGGTGTGCCCACGATGCGGGAATAGCGATAGCTGCGCGGATATGGATGTGGCCTACATGATCCGCGATCACTTGAAAGGTGAAGCAAGCGCCCCTGTAGCCGGGGAGGCGGTGGCGCATGCCGTGATTTCCTATGGCCGCATCCAGCGTCTGGTGGTCAACGAAGAGAGCGCGCACGAATACGCCGAACAGCAGCGCCTGAATGCCGAGGCCGCAGGCTGGGATGCAAAGGCCCACGTCCGGCCCCTGGTGTATGGCGATGCCGCGCCCCAGGCCAGCGAGGCGGTGCGCAATGCGGTGCTGGAGGAAGCGGCGAGCGTGTGTGATTCGTGGCTGATGGCCGCGCCCAGCACGGAACTCGAGGCAATGGCGAACCAGACCATGGAAAGGATGGGCCGAAATATCCGTGCGCTGAAGATGCTCCAGGTAAACAGGGAGCCTCAATGAACATCGACATTGATCAACTTCGCGGCCTACTGGCGAAGGCGACGCCAGGTCCTTGGAGCCTCGGAAAACCATATGCAGACGATGAGGGGTATCGAGAATTCCCGCTTTTCGCCTCAGTGAACGGAACAACCGTTTGCCCGGTAGCCGTTTGCTTGCCATTTCCCCACGTGGGCGGCATGCAAGAAGCAAACGCCGCATTCGTCATGGTGGCCCGCACCGCATTGCCCATGCTATTGGATGAGGTGGAACGGCTCCGCGCCGCCCTGTCCGCGCAACCGGGCGCTCCGAATTCGGAAGGCGACGACAAGTGGAAGCCGCAAACGCCGCAGCAGATCGCTGCGGACATGCGCAACTTGGCACGTTCAGAAGGCATTGATTGGCCCGAGCCGGATTCCGCGCAACCGGGCGCGCAGAAGAACGGAGGGAGCGATGCAGAGTGACCGCGAATTGTTGGAGTTGGCGGCGAAGGCTGCTGGGATGAAGCTCGACTTCACGGCCGGCGGGAAGATCGTGTGGGATGTCACCGGAGATATACATAGGATCTGGAACCCGCTCACCGACGACGGCGACAACCGCCGTCTGCAGGTGAAATTGCGGCTCGGCCTGGTTCCCCTGGAGGGCGGCGGCTGGGACTGCATCGCCTGGGACTATGACGGAGAAGTCTCACTAGCTACAGACTTTGACCCGAATCGCGCCATCGTTCGTGCCGCAGCCGATATAGCTGTCAGAGCCCACCCCGACAACAAGGACGGAGGCACAAATGGCTGACCTGCCCAAGATCACGCATGTAGCGATCAAGCATGCAGGGAAAGTGCATTCGCTCCCTGCACCCAACCGGCACCACCACGTGATCCGAGCGATGGGCGGAATCCCTGGGCCTGACATCCAGGGATTCCTGGATGACACCGGGCGATTCCTGAACCGACGCGAGGCTTACGAGTTGGCCAGTAAGAACGGGCAAATGATCCGGCCGGATGACCCAACCAAGTACCAAGGCGACCAACTATTTTCGGAGGACCTATGGTAATGACCAAGGACCAACTGGAGCAGATAGCCCAGCGCCAAACGTGCTGTAAGCCCTTCGGCGAGACGGTCAGCCTGAGCCGCGTAGAGCGCGACGAGCTGGTGGCGCTGGCGAGGGATGGGATGCTGCTACGGGAGAAGTTCACTAGCGGCAATGCCATACCGGTTGAGCGGGTGACTGTGCGAGCTGATGAATTGGCGAAGGAGGGATCGTGAACATATGGAAAGCAGTTGCTGGGCTATTGGTGCTTAGCATCGCGTTCAGCCTAGTCCTGGAAGCAGCGCCACCTCAGCATAAGCATATGCTCATGTGTGCGGTAACGCCGAACTGCGTCTATGTGATGGGCGTAAACCCCTCAGCCGACAACAAGGAGCAGTAATGGCACACGCAGCCCAACACCAAGCACCGGCCGCGGCGCCTGCGCCCCAGGCCGCGATACATCCTGACGGTCTATACCGTTGGGGGCAATTCGCGGCGCTCGTGCCGTTTTCGCGCGAGACTTGGCGCCACCGCATTCTGCAAGGCCGCGCGCCGCGTCCGGTGTCCCGGTCGCCGAACTGCACGGCGTACCGGGGCGCGGATATCCTCGCCTGGCTGGCCGATCCTGATGGCTATCAGGCCGTTTCGAAGAACTGAATTGAGGACGCAATGGCTCGTCAAGTAGTACCTCTCACAGACCCCAAGTGCCGCCTGGCCAAGTTCAGCACCGCCGGCGGAAACAAGCTGTTCGACGGTGGAGGCCTGTACCTGGAGGTGCTGCGCTCCGGCGCCAAGAAGTGGCGCATGCGCTATCGCAGCCCCCAAACAGGCAAGGAAAGCATGCTCACGTTCGGGGACTACCCCGCGGTGCCGCTGGCCCGTGCCCGCGCCGAGCGCGCGCGCGTCGACGAGCTGCTGGCGCAGGGCCTGGATCCGGTCGCACACCGCCTTGAGGTAGTGCAGGCCGAGCGGGCCGACGCCGAGCGCCAGTTCCAGGCGGTGGCGGCCGAACTGCTTGCGCTCAGGCTGCCGACGTGGAGCGCGGGCTACCATGCACGAATTTCGAACACGCTCAAGAACGACGCCTACCCCTACTTCGGCGCCGATGCGATCGATGCGATCCCAGGCAAGGCAGTCTTGGACGCGGCGAAGCGGATTGAAGCCCGCGGTGCGCCGGATATGGCCGAGCGGTTCATCAGCGCCACCAGCATGGTGTTTCAGTACGCCGTCGGCACCGGCCGCGCGCCGGCAGATCCCACCCAGGGACTGAAACGGTTCTTGGACCCGCGCGCGCCGGTCAAGCACTTCCCTCACGTGAACGAGGCGGCCCTGGGCACGCTCATCGGGCGCGTGAAGAATTATCACGGCCGGCCGGAAACCCGGATTGCCATCCAGATCATGATGCACACCTTCCCGCGCACCAATGAGCTGCGCTGGGCGGAATGGACGGAGCTGGACAGGGCCGGCGCGCTGTGGCGGATCCCGGCCGGCAGGATGAAGGGGACGCTGGTCACCAAGGAGAACGGCGCGGACCACATAATCCCGCTGTCGCGGCAAGTTCAGGGCCTGCTGGACGAGCTGTCTCAGTACACCGGCCGGTACCGCATGATGTTCCCCGGGCTGCGCGACCCGGCCAAGATTCCGATGAGCGCAGAGACCATCAACAAGGCGCTCAAAATTCTGGGGTTTGAGGGTGAGCAGACCGGGCACGGCTTCCGTGGCCTAGCTTCTACCATCATGAACGAGCGTAGCGGTGCGCGCCCGGAGGTAATCGAACGGCAGCTGGCGCACAAGGAACGCAATTTAATCCGGCGCGCATACAACCACGCTGAATACCTCGATGAGCGCCGGCAGTTAATGCAATGGTGGTCCGATTATCTCGACGAGTGCGCACAAACTCCAGAACAATAAGGGTACGGAAGCCTTACCCTTATCCCGGGACGCCTTACCCTCATTCCTACCCTTAAATCTCTTGGCACTACTTGGCAGCAATTGGCGGCGCAGAAAGCAAAAAGCCGCGAAGTCAAAGACTTACGCGGCTTTTCAGGCAGTGCTAGGCACCACTTTGCAGGAATTTGGTAGGCGGTATTGGAATCGAACCAACGACCTCCACGATGTCAACGTGGCGCTCTAACCAGCTGAGCTAACCGCCTGCAAAGAAGAAGAATTATATAGTGCTTTTTTAAACTATGCAAATCGTCTAACAAGATTTTTTGCATTATTTATTGCGCTTCGAAATTTGCGGCGTTTACTTTCGCATGCCTTCAAACTTCCTTGCGCAACGCGTTTTGAAGAGTCCGTTCTTAGGAACTTGTTCCAAGAAACTTTAAGCGCCGCTTTTCAGCATTGCCGCACCGCTTCAAACCGCCTGCACTGCACTAACTAATTTCCCTTCAGCTTCGCGTCTGCCGCTTGCGCTGCAGCAACGAAGAACGAGATTCTATCAGAACTTTTAATTCCTTGCTCAAGCTCCACGCCGCTACTCACATCGACCGCCCAAGGCCTGATCAATTCCACCGCCTGCCCGACGTTTTCTGCGTTCAAGCCGCCCGACAGAATCAGGGGCCGCGACACCGGATCGGCCCTCACCTCGTCTAGCAGGGTGTAGTCGAAGCCATGGCCGCTGCCGCCGTATCCCGCACTGTAACTATCGAACAACCAGCCCGCGGCTTCGCCATAGGCGCGGCACGAAGAGGCCAGGCTTTCCGCGGTATCCAGACCGGGCGCGCCGGCACGGAATGCCCTTAGAAAGCGATGACCGTAGCGCGCGCAATCCTGCGGCGTTTCATCGCCATGGAACTGCAGCAGCTCCGGCTTGACCTGGTCCAGCACGGCCTGCACCTCGGCCTCTTGCGCATTCACGAACAAGGCCACCACGTCGACAAAGGCCGGCACCATGCGCCGCAACTGAGCTGCGCGCGTCGGCGTCAGGCAACGCTTGCTCTTGGCGTAAAACACAAAACCGATCGCATCGACGCCCGCCGCAACGGCGGCGTCGATGTCCTGTTCCCGGGTCAATCCACAGATCTTGATGCGTGTGCGCATGAAACTCTTCGCTTGCGTGGCCGCCCTGCGCGGCTGGTCGAATCAGTATATCCGGCGTGCAGGCACCGCCTACGCGGCGGGCTGGCCCATGGTGGCCACGAGATTGTCGAAACTGCCCTCGGCCAGACGGAACCAGGGCGTTTCCTTGTCACGAAACGCCGCCATGCTGTCGTACAGCTTCTTGAACATGGGATCCTTGGCGCTCATTTCCTGGTAGGCGGCCAGCGACGCCTCGTAGCTCGCCTGCAGGACCGGCTTGGGAAACGCCTTCAACTGCGCACCGCGCGACACCAGCCGGCGCAGCGCGTCCGGATTGCCAGCGTCGTACTTGGCGATCATGTTGGCAGTCGCCATGCGGCATGCCAGCGTCAAAGCGGACTGATACGGCTTGGGCAACTCGTCGTAGGCGTCCTGGTTCACATACAAGGACAGCTGCAGCGTGCCCGCCCACCAGCCCGGAAAATAGTAATTCCTGGCCACTTTATAGAGAGCCAGGTTTTCATCGTCGTACGGGCCGATCCACGCCACGGCGTCCACGACGCCCTGCTCCAGCGCGCCATAGGCTTCGGCCACCGGAACGTCCACGGGCGTCGCGCCCATCCGCGCCAGCACATGGCGGGCGAACCCGCCGGCCTTCACCTTGAGCCCCCGCAGGTCGTCCACGGTCTTGATTTCCCCGCGAAACCAGCCGCCCATCTGCGCGCCGGTATAGCCGCAGGGAAAGTTCAGGATGTTGTACTTGTCGAACAGCACGCGCGTGAGCGCCAGGCCTTCGCCCTGCGTCATCCACGCGTTCATCTGCCGCGTGTTCAGGCCGAACGGCACGCCGGCGTCAAAGCACAGCGCAGGGTCGATATCGAAGTAGCGGGTCGACGCCGTATGGCCGCAATCGACGACGCGGTGCTGCACGGCTTCCAGCACCTGGCCCGGCTGCACCAGGTCGCCGGCGGGAAAGATCTCGATACTGAAGCGCCCGTCGGTCACCTCGTTCACGTAACGCGCCACGTCTTCGGCGCCGGCGAACAAGGTGGGAGACTCGTTGGGAAAACTGGAGGCCAGCCGCCATGCGACTTTGGATGGGGCTGCCACCACCGCGGGCGCTTCGGGCGCGGCCACCGGAGCGGGCGGCGGACTGGCCGGAGCCTCTTGCGGAGCCGACGGCGGTTCCGACGGGACAGCGCTGGCGTTTTCCTCGGTCGACGGGACTTCCTGCGCGAACGCCGGAGCGACCAGGGCGGCGCCGCCCAGGGCGGTCTGCTTCAAAAACGCGCGGCGTTGCATGGCAAGAGCCTCCATCGGATATGGACAGGCATCGCCGTTGCCGGCGACATCCCTAATAGGTTTGAGTAAACGGCGACAGCAACTGCGATCCCCCGTCGAGCTCATCCAGGCCGAACGCTTCCGGATAATCGATGGCCGACAGGTACAGCCCATCGGGCGCGAAGGTCGGCGCGCCCCGCTTGCGGTCGCGCCAGGACAGCAACTGCGCCATCCAGTCCACCGATTCGCGCCCTTGCCCGATCTGCAATAGTGCGCCCATGATATTGCGCACCATATGATGCAGGAAGGCATTGGCCTTCAGGGTGAACACCAGGAACGGCCCGCGTTCATCGATGTCCAGCCGGTAGAGATGACGCACGGGATGCTTGGCCTGGCATTGCGAGGAACGGAAGCTGGAAAAGTCATGCTCGCCCAGCAAGGCGTTTGCCGCGGCCCGCATGGCATCGACGTCCAGCGGCTGAAAACACCAGCCAGCCCGCCCGGCCCACAACGCAGGCCGAACGCGGCCGCGCCACAACAGATAAACGTAGGTGCGGGCGCGCGCGGAAAATCGCGCGTGGAATTCGTCCGATACCGGCTGCGCCCACTGGACCGAAATACTGGGTGGCAGGAAGGCGTTCACCCCCCGGACCCAGGATTCCATCCGGCGATCGAGCTCGGTGTCCAGATGGACTACCTGCATCGCGCCGTGCACACCGGTGTCCGTACGGCCGGCGCAGATGGTCGCCACCGGCCCTTCCACACCACAAAAACTGCCCAGGGCGGCCTCCAGCGTGTCCTGCACCGTTTGCCGATGCGGCTGTGTCTGCCAACCCTGCCAGGCGGAGCCGTCATACGCCAGCCCCAATGCAACTCTAGACATGTATCAAACCCGTGGCCCGCCGACACGGTGCGGTTCGTCCGTGGGCGGTTCGTCCAGGTCGAGATTGATGCTTCCGAGCTTGCGGTTCAGCGCCGCCGTATCCAGCGCTGGCTCGTTGAATTCGTAGGTTTCCTCGTCATCGTCCCCGCGCCGCGCGCCGGCCCGGCGCAAGAGCCAGGCAATCGCGAATGCGATCAGCGCCAGCACTGCGGTGACGATAACGAGCAGATTGTCGGCCAGCCACGCAGGCATGTCCGAGGCAGAATCCTTGCCTGCCGGCGTACCGGCGGCCTGATCTGGCGAAGGTGTCCCAGAAGCGCCGGCGGCGCCGGGAGTGCTCGCGGCTCCTGCCGTTCCTGTTGCGCCGGGAGCGCCTGCCGCGCCCGGAGCGCCTGCTGCACCCGAAGCGCCCGCTGCACCCGAAGCGCCCGAAGCGCCCGTTGCACCCGAAGCGCCCGCTGCACCCGAAGCGCCTGCCGCACCCGTAGCGCCTGCCGCACCCGCAGCGCCCGAAGCGCCTGCCGCACCCGGAGCACCCGCCGCACCCGAAGCGCCCGTTGCACCCGAAGCGCCCGCTGCACCCGAAGCGCCCGCTGCACCCGAAGCGCCCGTTGCACCCGAAGCGCCCGCTGCACCCGAAGCGCCCGTTGCACCCGAAGCGCCCGTTGCACCCGAAGCGCCCGTTGCACCCGAAGCGCCCGTTGCACCCGAAGCGCCCGTTGCACCCGAAGCGCCCGCTGCTCCCGAAGCGCCCGCTGCACCCGAAGCGCCCGTTGCACCCGAAGCGCCCGCTGCTCCCGAAGCGCCCGCTGCACCCGAAGCGCCCGTTGCACCCGAAGCGCCCGTTGCACCAGCGGTGCCCTGCTGTGCCACCGCCTTGTTCAAATCGTCGACATTACTCTGCAGTTGGCTCACACGCCCCTGGACATCGGCCATGGCGCGCTCGCTCGACGTCCTGGCGTCAGCCTGCGCCTCGGCTTGGGCCGACGCGCTGTCTTGCGCCTGCCCGGAGGACAAGCGAACGCGATCCTGCGGCGGCGATGCGCTGGCCGCCCCGGCATCTGCGGGAGGCGCAACGCTGCCCGAAGCCGCGCCCTGCCCCTGGACCACGGACGGATTCGCGCCGGCCGCCGCGCCGATGCGCGCGCGGTACTTCGCGAATGCCTCGGCATGCTCATTGAAGATGCGCCGCGCTTCGGCCGGATCCACCGCGCGCACGGTGGCCGCGTCGGGAATCGTCAACCTCTGGCCAGCCTTCACCAGATTCATATTGTTCTGGATGAATGCCTCGGGATTGGCGCGCCACAAGGCCACCAGCATCTGATAGACCGACGCGTTGGGCACGGCATTGCGCTGCGCGATCGCGAAAAGATTGTCGCCAGACTTCACGTTGACCGAACGCGATCCCGCCGCACGCCCCGGCGTGCCGACCGCGGCCGGCGTCACGTCGGCCGTGGTGCCGCGCAACGGCACCAGGATGCTGACCTGCACTTGGCGCTGCCCGGAGCTGGAGCTGATATCAAGCAGCAGATCAACCGCGCCGCTGGCCGGCGGCTGCGAGGCCCGCACGCGCAGATTCTTGCGCGTGGCGTCCAGGCCGTCCTCAACCCGGACCACCATGCTTGCCAGCGGGACCGGCGGTTTCAGGCCCGCGCGTTGCCAGGAGGCCTCGTCGGCCACCGACACCTTGAGCGATGCGATTTCCTCGGGCGTAAGTTCCTGCAATCCCACCACCGCCTGCAGCGGCGCGCCCGGCACGGAAACCACCCGCGAATGCCCCACGCGCATGGCCATGGCGGTACTGCACACGCTTGAGCCAATCGCCAGCGCAATCGCCCACTGCAGGGCTTTTAAACGGCGGGCATGCTTCACTTGGCGCGAACGCTGGGTCATAAGCTGGAATTCCGTCTTGTAGTCGACTTGCGGGCTGGAGCCGGATCACGCCATATCGGTGAGAACTGGCATCAATTCACGGGAAAAGTGTAATGGATCATGCGCATTTCACAAACCTGAAAGGCCCGGCCGCGCTTGCTGGCAGGCCTGTCCGCCGACACGGTACAGACGCCCTGCAAACGGCAAGGGCACCCTGAGGTGCCCTTGCTTGCCTTGCGTGCCTGCTCAGGCGGCGCCGAACGCCGCCTGCAACGGCATCAGGCTTCGGCCAGCGCGATGCGCAGCATGCGGCGCAGCGGCTCGGCGGCGCCCCACAGCAGCTGGTCGCCCACGGTGAAAGCACCCAGGTACTGCGAGCCCATCGACAGCTTGCGCAGACGGCCCACGGGAATGTCCAGCGTGCCGGTAACAGCGACCGGCGTCAGCGCGGAAACCGTGGCTTCCTTGGTGTTGGGCACGACCTTGGCCCACTGCGTGCCTTCGGCGATCAGCGCTTCGATCTCGTCCAGCGGCACATCGCGCTTGAGCTTGATGGTCAGCGCCTGACTGTGGCAGCGCATCGCGCCGATGCGCACGCACAGGCCGTCGATCGGCGTGGCGGGCGTGCCGAAGGCGGCGCCGCGGCCCAGGATCTTGTTGGTCTCGACCTCGCCCTTCCACTCTTCCTTGGACATGCCGTTGCCCAGGTCCTTGTCGATCCAGGGAATCAGGTTGCCACCCAGCGGCACGCCGAAGTGCTCGTGGGGCAGCGCCGGATCCTTTTGCTTGGCCAGCACGCCGCGGTCGATTTCCAGGATGGCCGACGCGGGATCGTCCAGCAACGACTTGACCGACCCGTTGATCTCGCCGAACTGGGTCAGCAGCTCGCGCATGTGCTGCGCGCCACCGCCGGAAGCAGCCTGGTAGGTCATGGAGGTCATCCATTCGACCAGGTCGTTGTTGAACAGGCCGGCCAGGCCCATCAGCATGCAGCTGACGGTGCAGTTGCCGCCGATGAAGTTGCGCACGCCGCGCTTGAGCGCTGCGTCGATGACCGGGCGGTTGACCGGATCCAGCACGATGATGGCGTCATCGGCCATGCGCAGGGTGCTGGCGGCATCGATCCAGATGCCGTTCCAGCCTGCGCCGCGCAGCTTGGGATAGACCTCGGAGGTGTAGTCGCCGCCTTGCGCCGTCACGATGATCGGCAGTTTTTTCAGAGCGTCAATGTTGTAGGCGTCTTGCAGCGGGCCTGCGCCAGTGGCCCAAGTGGGCGCGGCGCCGCCAGCGTTGCTGGTGGAGAAAAACACCGGTTCGATCAGTGCGAAGTCGTTCTCGTCGCGCATGCGTTGCATGAGCACCGAGCCGACCATACCGCGCCAGCCGACAAGGCCTACTGCTTGATTCATTTCAATCGCTCTTTAAAGGTGTGGAAACTAGGGTCCAGGGGAAAAAGCCGTGCAATTCAACAATTTATCAGAATGCACGGCCGGATGTTGCGGCGCAGCTAGAAATAATAGGGGCCGCAATGGATACAGAGCGCTTTCGAGGCGATGCCACAACAGCAAAACAAGGGGCGACCCAGCCGGGCTGCCCCTTGTTTTACGGCGCTTCAACCGCCAGGCGCACGGGCGCCCGGCGGCTCGATCCCGAGAAGATCAGGCCAGCGCTTTCAGCACTGCGTCGCCCATCTGCGCCGTGCCGACCTTGGTCGTGCCCGGCTCGAAGATGTCGGCGGTGCGCAGACCGTCGGCCAGCACACGGCGCACGGCGGCCTCGATGCGGTCAGCCTGCGGCGCCAGATTCAGCGAATAGCGCAGCAGCATGGCCGCGGACAGGATGGTCGCCAGCGGATTGGCGATGCCTTGGCCGGCGATATCGGGCGCGGAACCGTGGCTGGGCTCGTACAAGCCTTGGCCGCCGGCGTTCAGCGAAGCCGAAGGCAGCATGCCGATCGAGCCGGTCAGCATGGCCGCTTCGTCGGACAGGATGTCGCCGAACAGATTGCCGGTCACGATGACGTCGAACTGGCGCGGGTTGCGCACCAGCTGCATGGCGGCGTTGTCGACATACATGTGCGACAGTTCCACGTCGGGATACTCGCGCGCCACTTCGATGACGATGTCGCGCCAGAACTGCGAGGTCTCCAGCACGTTGGCCTTGTCCACGCTGCACAGCTTCTTGTTGCGCTTGCGCGCCGATTCGAAGCCGATGCGTGCGATGCGGCGCACTTCGGATTCCGCGTAGCGCATGGTGTCGTAGCCTTCGCGTTCGCCGGTAAAGGCGCCGTCGGGCGAGGAACGCACGCCGCGCGGCGTGCCGAAATAGATGTCGCCAGTCAGTTCGCGGATGATCAGGATGTCCAGGCCGGACACGATCTCGGGTTTCAACGACGAAGCGCTGGCCAGTTCCGGATACAGGATGGCCGGACGCAGGTTGGCGAACAGGCCCAGCGCCTTGCGCAGGCCCAGAATGGCCTGCTCGGGGCGGAACTCGCGCGGCAGGCTGTCGTACTTCCAGTCGCCCACGGCGCCGAACAGCACGGCGTCCGATTCCTTGGCCAGGTTCAGCGTGGCCGGCGGCAGCGGATGCTCGAACGCATCGAAGGCGGCGCCGCCCACGGGCGCTTGCTTGATATCGAAGGACACGTCCAGCGCCTTCAGGACGCGCACGGCCTGTTCGACGATTTCCGGGCCGATGCCGTCACCCGGCAAGACTGCGATGTTGTGAGTCATACGAAAACGATCCTGTAATCAGAAGAATGGTGGCGTCAGGCGATGGGACGGCTTTCCAGCCACGGATGGCGGGCCAGGCGCTCGGCCTCGAAAGCGCGGATCTTGTCCGACTGGCGCAGGGTCAGCCCGATATCGTCAAAGCCGTTGAGCAGACAGTACTTGCGGAAGGGTTCGATGTCGAAACCCATCTCGCGCCCATCCGCCGCCACCACGACCTGGCGGTCGAGGTCGACGCGCAGCTTGTAGCCGGGGAAAGCCTTCACTTCGTCGAACAGGCGCGCGACTTCCAGTTCCGACAGGACGATGGGCAAGAGACCGTTCTTGAAGCTGTTGTTGAAGAAAATGTCGGCATAGGACGGCGCGATGATGGCGCGGAAACCGAACTGCGTCAGCGCCCAGGGCGCATGTTCGCGGCTGGAGCCGCAGCCGAAGTTCTTGCGCGCCAGCAGCACCGACGCGCCCTGGTAACGCGGCTGGTTCAGCACGAAATCCGGATTCAGCGGACGCTTGCTGTTGTCCATGCCGGGTTCGCCATGGTCCAGATAGCGCAGTTCATCGAACA
This sequence comes from Achromobacter sp. PD1, assembly GCF_048541815.1. Lineage (NCBI taxonomy): Bacteria > Pseudomonadati > Pseudomonadota > Betaproteobacteria > Burkholderiales > Alcaligenaceae > Achromobacter > Achromobacter sp. PD1. The sequence goes on along the minus strand of NZ_CP183349.1, from coordinate 1,466,792 downwards.
GGTTCGGACCAAAGCCGGTGCGCTGGATGGATTTGAGGAACTGCTTGGGAATGATGAGGTCCGTGTCCACGTTTTCGCGGTCGAGCGGAGCCACCAGGCCTTCGTGAGTGGTAAATGCTTGCATGATGTCGATACTCGGTGCGTGACGTTTAACGGAAAGTGCGGACGTCGACGAAATGGCCGGCGACGGCGGCGGCGGCGGCCATGGCCGGGCTGACCAGATGGGTGCGCCCGCCCTGCCCTTGCCGGCCCTCGAAATTGCGGTTCGAGGTAGAGGCGCAACGCTCGCCCGGTTCCAGGCGGTCGGCGTTCATGGCCAGGCACATGGAGCAGCCCGGCTCGCGCCACTCAAAGCCCGCCTCGATGAAGATCTTGTCCAGCCCTTCGCGCTCGGCCTGCTGCTTGACCAGGCCCGAGCCCGGCACCACCATGGCCTGGCGCACATTGGAGGCCACATGCTTGCCGCGTGCGACCGCGGCCGCCGCGCGCAGGTCTTCGATGCGCGAATTGGTGCAAGAACCGATGAACACGCGATCCACGCGGATATCGGTAAGCGGCGTGTTCGGCTTCAAGCCCATGTACTGCAACGCGCGCTCCATGCCGCTGCGGCGCACGTCGTCTTTTTCGCGATCGGGGTCCGGCACGCGGGAATCCACCGGCAGCACCATTTCCGGGGACGTGCCCCAGGTGACCTGCGGCTTGATGTCGCGGGCGTTGACTTGCACCACGGCGTCGAACTTGGCGCCCTCATCGGTATGCAGGGTGCGCCAGTAGCCCACCGCCTGATCCCAGAGCACGCCCGTGGGCGCGAAGGGACGGCCGCGGAAGTACTCGACGGTCTTGTCGTCCACCGCCACCATGCCGGAACGAGCGCCGGCTTCGATGGCCATGTTGCAGACGGTCATGCGGCCTTCCACGGACAGGGCGCGGATCGTGCTGCCGGCGAACTCGATGGCGTAGCCCGTGCCGCCGGCCGTGCCGATGATGCCGATGATGTGCAGGACCACGTCCTTGGCCGTACAGCCGAAGGGCAATTCGCCGTCGACCTTGATCAGCATGCTCTTGGCTTTCTTCATGAGCAGCGTCTGGGTCGCCAGCACGTGCTCCACTTCGGAAGTGCCGATGCCGAAGGCCAGCGCACCCAGGGCGCCGTGCGTGCTGGTGTGCGAGTCGCCGCAGACCACGGTCATGCCGGGCAGGGTCGCGCCCTGCTCCGGGCCGATCACGTGCACGATGCCCTGGCGCAGGTCATTCATGCGGAATTCGGTGATGCCGTACTTTTCGCAGTTGGCGTCCAGCGTGTCCACCTGCAGGCGCGAAATCGGATCGTCGATGCCCTGGGCGCGGTTCAGCGTCGGCACGTTGTGGTCCGCGACTGCCAGGTTGGCGCCCGTGCGCCACGGCTTGCGGCCGGCCATCGCCAGGCCCTCGAACGCCTGCGGGCTGGTGACTTCGTGCACCAGGTGGCGGTCGATATAGAGCAGACAGGTGCCGTCTGATTCCTGATGGACGACGTGGGCGTCCCAGAGTTTGTCGTAAAGAGTTTGGGCCATGGATGCGCTCTGCAAATAGACAATCCGGCTCGTGCCGCGCGCGGTTCAAACAACGATCCCGGGCGCCAGCCACTGCGGCATGAGCGAATTATGCACAGGGTCTCAACCTAGTACAACTGCACCTTATATACCAGTACCAACACTACCATGCTAAGACATGGCGGGGTCACTTCGTCTTATTTCCATACCTCAATCGAACCGCAACCAAACAGTTACAGATACAAATTCGGGTATTTAAAACAGATACAAAATTATCAAACCGATATAATCGTTGTGCGCCGTGTTCACCCAAACCGCGAAATAAAGCGCAATAAACCGCATTTATCCTGCATTAAACCGGATCACAAATCTGGAATATCGCGAAATTAGTGCAAATTCAAGCTAATTAAGAGATGATGCGCGAAGAAACCCAAACTGCCGACCGGAAAACTTCGTCAAGAATTAACAAATATTGACTCGTCAAATCTGACATTTCCACACAATATGGCGGCCATTAATTCCTAACTCGACTCGCGAATAATCACTATGGCTTCGTTTTTGCTCAAAAGCACGACTTCGGTCCTTGCCCTGGCATTCGTTCCTGCGGCATTTGCACAGTCAGCAGCCCCCGCCTCCGGGGCAGCTGGGGTCACTCTGAACCAGGTCGTCGAGCAGACCCTGCTCAGCAACCCGGAAATCCAGGCCAAGTACCATGATTTCCAGGCTTCGCTGGAAGGCCAGGCCGTCGCTCGCGGCGCGTTCTTCCCGCAGATCAATGCGCAAGGCTACGTGGGCCGCGAATACCGCAACAACGTGCCCGGAGTCGGGTCGCAGAGCTGGAACCGCCCCGGCTATAGCGTGGAATTGCGTCAGCTGATTTTCGACGGCTTCCGTACGAGCAACGACGTCAAGCAAGCCGGCTTCGACAAGCTGGCGCGCTTCTATGACCTGTTGGCGACCAGCGACAACACCGCCTTCGGCGCAGTGCAGGCCTATATCGACCTGCAGCGCTATCGCGACATGGAACTGCTGGCGCGCCAGAACTACACCCTGCACGAAGAAACGCTCAAGCAGATCAATGAGCGCGCCGAATCGGGCGTGGGCCGCCGCGTCGACCTGGAACAGGCCGGCGGGCGCCTGGCGCTGGCCCAGACCAACCTGATGACCGAAACCGCCAACCTGCTGGACGTGCAACAGCGTTTCCAGCGCGTCACCGGTGCCCTGCCCCCTGAAGCGATGCAGCCCACGCCCGATATCAGCGGCAAGCTGCCGGTCAAACCCGCCGATTTCAACGAATCGCTGCGCCGCAACCCCAGCTTCCTGTCCAAGCAGGCCGGACTGCAGGCCGCCCAGGCAGGCGTCGCCTCGTCCAAGGGCGCTTTCTCGCCCAAGTTCGAGTTCGTGGCCGCCACCGGCCGCGACCAGAACGACCCGACGCCGCAAAACCGCGACATCCAGAACTCCAGCGTCCAGGTTGTCATGAGCTACAACCTGTATCGCGGCGGCTCCGACTCCGCCCGCGTGCGCCAGACCTCCGCGCAGTCCTATGCCGCGCGCGACATCCGCGACTACACCTGCCGCAATGTGCAGCAGGACCTGGCCGTGGCCTGGAACAACGTCGCCAGCCTGAGCCAGAAGCTGCCCTTCCTGCGTGACCACGAAGTGGCCACCACCAAGGTGCGCGAAGCCTACCGCCAGCAATTCCAGATCGGCCAGCGTTCGCTGCTGGACTTGCTGGACACCGAAAACGAATTGTTCGAATCGCGCCGCGCCCTGACCAACGCGCTGTATGACCTGCAGATCGCGCAATACCGCTGGCTGGCGCTGTCGCACGCGCTGCTGCCGGCGCTGTCGCTGCAGCCCGCGCGCAACGAAATGCCTGAAGAAAACGGCAAGCTGGAAGTCTCCGACGAAGTCATCAAGCTCTGCAACTCGACGATCCCCGACTCGGCCCGCCTGGCGCCCGTGCGCGTGCAATACAACGAGGGCAACCTGCCGCCCACGTTCATCCCGGTAAACTCGCCCAAGGCCAAACCCTAGGCGATGCAAGCGCAAGGAGACCATATGCAGAAACAGGGCAACGACTTCTCACAACTGGATGCGGACTTCGTCCGCGTCCTGGAAGACCTGATCGACGCGCTGATAGCCAATGGCACCTTGCGTATGACCGACCTGCCTATCCAGGCTCAACAAAAGCTGACCCAGCGCAAGCAACAGCGCGCGCGCCTCTCCGAACACCTCGACCTGCTGGATGACGAAGATGGACAAGTTATCTGAAATGGCGGCCCGGGAGTGGCGCGCTGACGCGCGCGCGGCGCACGACGACCCGCTGCTGGACTGCCTGGTTGAAATCACCCGGCTGCATGGCGTGACGGCGACGGCTCAGGCGCTGTCGGCCGGCCTGCCGCTGGAAGAACACAAGCTGACGCCGGCATTGCTGCCGCGCGCCGCCGCGCGTGCCCAGCTCTCGGCCCGCGTGGTCAAGCGCACGCTGGAAAGCATTTCGCAAGACCTGCTGCCCGCGATCCTGCTGCTCAACGGCGAACGCGCCTGCCTGCTGCTGAAGAAAGACGGCGAAAACTACGTCGTCAGCCACCCCGAACTGGGCGGCAGCTCCATGGAAATGAGCGCCGCGGAACTATCTGCGCAATACACCGGACTGGTGTGCTTCGTGCGCCCGCAGTTCCGTTTCGACGCGCGCGCGCCCGAAGTCGCCAAGGTGCGCGAACGCCATTGGTTCTGGGCCGCCATCATGGAAAACCGGCGCCTGTACCGCGACGCGCTGATCGCCGCCCTGCTGATCAACATCTTCGCGATGGCGATGCCGCTGTTCACCATGAACGTGTATGACCGCGTCGTGCCGAACAACGCTGTCGAAACGCTCTGGGTGCTGGCCATCGGCATCACCCTGGTCGTGATCTTCAACATGATCCTGAGCACTGCGCGCTCCCACGTGGTCGACAGCGCCAGCAAACGGGTCGACGTGCGCCTGTCGGCGCAGATCATGGAACGCGTTCTGGACCTGCGCATGGAGGGCCGGCCGGTGTCGGTGGGCTCCTTCGCCGCCAACCTGCGTTCATTCGAATCCATCCGCGACTTCATCGCATCGGCCACCATCACCACCCTGGTCGACCTGCCCTTCATTCTGCTGTTCCTGCTGGCGCTGGCCTGGATCTCGCCCTGGATGGTGCTGCCGCCGCTGGTCGCGATCGTGTTGATCCTGCTGGTGTCGCTGGCCGCGCAAGCCCGCATGGAATCCCTCACCATGGCTTCCTACCAGGCCTCGTCGCAGCGCAATGCGACCCTGGTCGAGGCCCTGACCGGTCTGGAGTCCGTCAAGACGCTCAACGCGCAGGGCTCCATCCAGCGCAACTGGGAGCGCGCCACCGAGTACATCGCCCTGACCGGCGGCAAACTGAAGCTGATTTCGTCGTCCACGGTCGGCTTCGTGCAGGCCATCCAGCAACTGGTGTCGATCTCCGTCGTCATCATCGGCGTCTACCAGGCCCAGGAATCCGCCATATCGATGGGCGGCATCATCGCCGCCTCCATGATCGCCGGGCGCTGCCTGGCCCCGCTCGGCCAGGTCGCCGGACTGCTGATGCAGTACCAGAACGCGCGCACCTCGCTGGGTTCGATCGACAACTATATGAAGCTGCCGATCGAACGTCCGGCGGAAGCCGAATTCCTGCATCGCCCGGTCTTCCATGGCGGCATTGAGTTCCGCGACGTGACCTTCAGCTATCCCGGCAGCAAGCAGCCGGTGCTGAAGAAAGTGTCCTTCAAGCTCAAGCCGGGCGAAAAGGTCGGCATCATCGGCCGCATCGGCTCCGGCAAGACCACGCTGGAGAAGCTGGCCCTGGCGCTGTACCAACCTACCGAGGGCGCAGTCCTGCTGGACGGCGTGGACGTGCGGCAGATCGATCCGGCCGACGTGCGGCGCGCCATCGGCCACGTTCCGCAGGACCCGCTGCTGTTTTATGGCAGCCTGAAGCACAACCTGGCGATGGGCGCGCCCTACGCCGACGACGCCAGCATCCTGGCTGCCGCCAACATGGCGGGCGTCACCGACTTCGCCAACCTGCACCCCGATGGCTTCGACATGATCATCGGCGAACGCGGCGAATCCCTCTCCGGCGGCCAGCGCCAGTCGGTGGCGGTGGCCCGCGCCCTGATCAACGATCCGCCCATCCTGCTGCTGGACGAGCCCAGCAGCAACATGGATCACCAGAGTGAAGCGCAGCTGCGCAAGCGGCTGGGTGAAGCCAGCGCCACCAAGACGATCCTGCTGGTCACGCACCGCACCGCCCTGCTGGACCTGGTCGACCGCCTGATCGTGATCGACAACGGCCATATCGTGGCCGACGGTCCCAAGGAGCAAGTGGTCGAGGCACTGCGTCAAGGACGCGTCGGACGCGGAAGCTGAGGAAACCATGCTGAACAATCCTGGCGAAACCCGGCACGGCCTGTTTGGAAGCTTGTGGCGCAAGCTGCGCGGCGTGTTCGTGTTCTTCTTCGACCGCCTGCTGGACGGAACCGAAAAAGGCAAGCCCCAGCAACGCTCCGACTACGTAGGCAACGCGGAATGGGTCATCCATGAATCGCAGGCGCGCGGTTCGCGCATCCTGCTGTGGGTCAGCCTGCTGGCCACTGGCGGGCTGCTGTTCTGGGCCGGCACCGGCAGCATCGACGAAGTCGTGCGCGGCGAAGGCAAGGTCGTACCCTCGCGCCAGGTCCAGATCATCCAGAGTCTGGACGGCGGTATCGTCGAGGAAATCCTGGTGCGTCCGGGCCAGGAAGTCGAGGCCGGCGAAATCCTGCTGAAGATCGACTCCACCCGGTTCGCCTCGTCGCTGGGCGAGAACAACGCCGAATACCTGTCCCTGCTCGCCAAGGCGGCCCGCCTGCAGGCCTTGGCCACCGGCGACCCCTTCGTGGCTCCCCCGGAAGTGCTGGCGCAGGCGCCCGGACTGGTGGAAATGGAGCGCAATGCGTGGCAGGCGCGCACCACGGAATTGAACGCCACCGTCAACGTTGCCCGCGAACAGCTCAAGCAGCGCCAGGAAGACCTGCGCGAAACGATCGCCAAACGCGACCAGGCCTCGGCCAGCTGCGGCCTGACCTCGCGCGAGTTGCAGGTGACCCGTCCCCTGCTCAAGAGCGGCGCCGTGTCCGAAGTCGACCTGTTGCGCCTGCAACGCGACGTGGCCCGCTACTGCGGCGAACAGAAAGGCGCCGAAGCCCAGATCGACCGCTTCCAGGCCTCCATCAAGGAAGCCGAAAGCAAGCTCCAGGAAGCCGAACTGAACATCCGCAACCAGGCCCGCAACGAACTCTCCGAAACCAACACCAAGCTGGCTACCCTGCGCCAAGGCAAGCTGGCGCTGGCCGACCGCGTGAAGCTGGCCGAGGTCCGCGCCCCGGTGCGCGGCACGGTCAAGACGCTATTCAACAACACGGTCGGCGGCGTGGTCCAGCCTGGCAAGGACATCATCGAAATCGTGCCCAAGGACGACACGCTGCTGCTCGAGGTCCGCATCCAGCCGCGCGACATCGGCTTCCTGCATGCCGACCAGAAGGCGGAAGTGAAATTCACGGCCTACGACTTCGCCATCTACGGCGGCCTCGAAGGCAAGGTGGAACAAATCGGCGCGGACACCGTGACCGACGAGAAAGGCAATTCCTACTATGTGGTGCGGGTCCGCACGGACCGCAGCACGGTAGGCGACAAACTGTTGCCCATCATCCCCGGGATGGTGGCGGAGGTTCATATCCTGACTGGCAAGCGCACGGTGCTGCAGTACCTGCTCAAGCCCATACTGCGCGCTAAGGCGAATGCCTTTACCGAACGTTAAAGGAGGGCTGCAAGGCTTTATGAAACCCGTTCCTGTCCTGTTGATTACGCACGACGACCTGTTGTGGCAGCATTGGCGCGGCCTGAACCCGGCCCGCTGGCTGGCGGCCCGCGGGCGCGGCCTGGCCGACCTGCAACGCTGGCGCGAACAGGGCCGCACTCTGGCGGTATTGGATGCGGACCTGCCCCGGCTGCCTTCCTGGCAGGATCCCATCTGGGCCGCGACGCTCGCGGACCTGCACGTGGTGGTCGCCAGCCCCAGTCCGAACGACGAGCAAGGCACCCGGGTACTGGGCGCCGGCGCGCATGGCTATTGCCACGGCTATGCCTCGGCCGCCTCGCTGTCGCAGGCACTGGAAGTCGTCGCCTCTGGCGGCATCTGGATGGGCCGTTCGCTGGTGTCGCGCCTGCTCAAGCTGGTTGCCGAACGCGCTCAGGACGAGAGCTCCTGGGATGGCGGCGTGCTGACCGAGCGCGAAATCACCGTGGCCCGCTATGCCTCCAGCGGCCAAGCCAATGCGCAGATCGCCGAAGCCCTGGGCATTACCGAACGCACGGTCAAGGCCCACCTGTCAGCCGTTTTCGAAAAGCTGGGCGTGACCGATCGCCTGCAGCTCGCCCTGCTCGTCCACGGCATTTCTGCCCCCGCCGACGCCAAAATCAAAATTACTTCCTGATACTGTCCTTGAGGACAATATCCCGCGCCGGCGGCGCAATCTAGTATCTGGCCATCTTGGATAACTCCCTGAAACGGAACCAACATGGCCAACACTTCTCCCGCAGTCGTCAACGAAATCTCCGGTCGCGCGTGGATACGCAATAGCGACGGTTCCCTGACTGAACTGCATCAAGGCAGCAAGGTCCCCGCCGGCAGCGACGTCGTCACTGCCTCGGGCGCCACGGTTTCGCTTCAGGTCGAGAACGGCATGCCGATCGTCATCGGCGAAGGCCGCGAAGTTGCCGTGACCGGCGACATGACTGGTCCCCTGGCCGACCCGTCCGAAGCGGCCGTGGCTCCGCCCTCCGGCACCGACTCCGACCGCTTGCTGGCCGCCCTGCGCGACGGCCGCGACCCGTTCGATGAACTGGATCCCACCGCTGCCGTCGTGGCCGGCGGCGGCGATGCCGGCGGCAGCAGCTTCGTGCGCCTGGCCCGCATCCTGGAAACCACCACCCCGCTCGACCTGGCTTACCCGAACCCCAGCCGCGGCCAGGAGATCCTGCCCCGTCTGTCCGGCACCGGCGCCGGCGGCGACGAGGAGGCCACCCCGGCCACCGTCAACACCCCGCCCAACGCGCTGAACGATACCGGCAGCGGCGAGCAGAACAGCCTGGTGCGCGGCAACCTGCTGCTGAACGACTCGGATCCCGACGGCGACCCGCTGGCGATCGTCTCGGTCAGCGGCCGCCCCATGACCCCGGCCGGCCTCACGGTCAACGGCAGCAACGGCGGCACCTTCACGGTCCTGCCCGACGGCAGCTACGTTTTCAACCCGGGTAACGAATACGGCCACCTGGCCGTGGGCGAAACGGCCACCAGCACCATTTCGTACACCATCACGGATCCCAGCGGCGCCACCTCCACGGCGACCGTCGTCGTGACGATCACCGGCACCAACGACGGCCCGGTGTCCACCTCCATCGCCGACACCTCGGGCATCGATGCCCAGACCGGCGTGAGCTACAACGTCTCCAGCCATTTCTCGGACCCGGACACCACCGACAAGCTCACCTTTACCGCCACCGGCCTGCCGCCCGGCCTGACCATCGACCCGAACACCGGCATCATCACCGGCACCATCGACCATTCCGCTTCGCAAGGCGGCAACAATGGGGTCTACACGGTCACGGTGACCGCCACCGATCCGTCCGGCGCCACGACGTCCCAGGACTTCAACTGGGATGTCACCAATCCCGCACCGACGGCTGCCGACGATAACGGCACCACGAACGAAGACACCACGCTCAACGTCAACGCCCAGAACGGCGTCTTGTCCAACGACATCGACCCGGACGGCGATACCCTGACCGTCTCGCAAGTCAACGGCGCCACCGGCAACGTCGGCACGCCGACGGCCGGCTCCAATGGCGGCACGTTCACCCTGAACCCCGACGGCTCGTACTCGTTCAACCCCGGCAACGCCTTCCAGCATCTGGCTGTTGGCCAAACGGCGACCAGCTCGATCACCTATACCGTCACGGACGGCCAGGGCGGCACCAGCTCCGCCACGCTGACAGTCGAAATCACCGGCACCAACGACGCGCCGACCGCGGTTGCCCTGCAGAACCAGGACAACATGGACGGCGATGTCGTCAACTACAACCTGTCCGGCTTCTTCAGCGACCGCGACGACGGCGACTCCCTGGTCTACTCGGTCGACCACATCCCCGGCGGCCTGAAGTTCGACCCCACCACCGGCACCTTCACCGGCCAGTTCGCCAACTGGGCGTCCGATCACACCAACACGGGCGTCAAGGGCGAGTACCTCATCACCGTAACGGCCACCGACAAGTCGGGCGCAAGCGTTTCGCAGACCTTCGTCTGGACCGTGGGCAACCCCGTCCCGGTCGCCACCGATGACCAAGGCACCACCGGTGAAGACAAGCCTCTGGTCGTTGACCACATTACCGAAGGCGTGCTGGGCAACGACCGCGATCCGGACGGCGACGCCATCCGCGTTTCGCAAGTCAATGGCGCCGACGCCGACGTCGGCAAGCCTGTCGTCGGTTCGAATGGCGGCACGTTCACGCTCAATGCCGACGGCACGTACACGTTCAATCCCGGCACGGCTTTCCAATACTTGAATGACGGCCAGACCGCGACGACGTCGATCAAGTACACCGTGTCCGACGCGCAAGGCGCGACCAGCACTGCCACCCTGACCATTACGGTCACCGGCCAGACCGATGCGCCTCCGGTGATCACGCCTGAAGACAGCGACGGCAATGTGACGGCGGGTCATAACAATGTGGCCGAAGCCTCTGGCGCCACGGTCACCGGTTCCGTGACCGTCTCCGCCGAGGCCGGCATCGACAAGGTCACGGTGGGCGGCAAGGATGTCAGCAACGCCAGCGCCGCCAACCCGGTAGTCATCGCCACCGACAAGGGGGTGCTGACCATCACCAATTACGACGCCGCCACTGGCAAGATCACCTACTCCTACCAGGAAACTGGCGGAGCCGCCGATCACTCCAAGGGCGACGATTCGGTCCGCGACCTCTTCCAGGTTTCCGTCACGGACTTTGCCGGCGAGACCCGCAGCAATGACCTGATCATCCAGATCACGGACACCGCTCCTGAAGCCAAGCCCGACACCGCTACCGTCACCGAAGACACCGCGCTGAGCGCCTCCGGCAACGTCATCACCGGCACCGGCGCCGACACCCTCGGCGCAGATGCCACCAACGTCGTGGGCGTGGCCAAGGGCACGGTGGGCGCCGGCCAGAACGTCACCGGCAACGTCAACACCGCGGTCAACGGCGAGTACGGCAAGATCGTCCTCAAGGCCGACGGCTCCTACACCTACGAGCTGAACAACAACGACCCGCGCGTCAACGCGCTGCTCGATGGCCAGCAGCTCAAGGACACCTTCACCTACACGATCCGTGACGCCGACGGCGACGTCAGCACCACCACCATCACGGTCACCATCAACGGCCACACCGATGGCGTGCCGGGCGTGACCGTCCCCGACGACAACGGCGCAGACGCCGGCAACATCAGCATCGCCGAGAACGCCACGCAGCCGGTCACCGGCGAACTGACCGTCACCGCGCCGGAAGGCCTGGCCACCGTCAAGATCGGCAACGTCACCCTCACCGTGGCCGAGCTGCAAGCGCTGAGCCCGACCACCCCGCGCGTCATCGACGGCACCCAGGGCAAGCTCACGCTGACCGGCTACGACGCCACCAGCGGCAAGATCACCTACAGCTACCAGCAAGACGGTACGGCCAAGGATCACACTGCCGGCGACAACTCCGTCACCGACAAGTTCACGGTCACCGTCACCGACGCGGCCAACCAGGTCAAGTCCGACGACCTGGTCGTGCTCATCACCGACACCGCTCCGGAAGCCAAGCCCGACACCGCTACCGTCACCGAAGACACCGCGCTGAGCGCCTCCGGCAACGTCATCACCGGCACCGGCGCCGACACCCTCGGCGCAGACGCCACCAACGTCGTGGGCGTGGCCAAGGGCACGGTGGGCGCCGGCCAGAACGTCACCGGCAACGTCAACACCGCAGTCAACGGCGAGTACGGCAAGATCGTCCTCAAGGCCGACGGCTCCTACACCTACGAGCTGAACAACAACGATCCGCGCGTCAACGCGCTGCTCGATGGCCAGCAGCTCAAGGACACCTTCACCTACACGATCCGTGACGCCGACGGCGACGTCAGCACCACCACCATCACGGTCACCATCAACGGCCACACCGATGGCGTGCCGGGCGTGACCGTCCCCGACGACAACGGCGCAGACGCCGGCAACATCAGCATCGCCGAGAACGCCACGCAGCCGGTCACCGGCGAACTGACCGTCACCGCGCCGGAAGGCCTGGCCACCGTCAAGATCGGCAACGTCACCCTCACCGTGGCCGAGCTGCAAGCGCTGAGCCCGACCACCCCGCGCGTCATCGACGGCACCCAGGGCAAGCTCACGCTGACCGGCTACGACGCCACCAGCGGCAAGATCACCTACAGCTACCAGCAAGACGGTACGGCCAAGGATCACACTGCCGGCGACAACTCCGTCACCGACAAGTTCACGGTCACCGTCACCGACGCGGCCAACCAGGTCAAGTCCGACGACCTGGTCGTGCTCATTACCGACACCGCTCCGGAAGCCAAGCCCGACACCGCTACCGTCACCGAAGACACCGCGCTGAGCGCCTCCGGCAACGTCATCACCGGCACCGGCGCCGACACCCTCGGCGCGGACGCCACCAACGTCGTGGGCGTGGCCAAGGGCACGGTCGCTGCCGGCCAGAACGTCACCGGCAACGTCAACACCGCGGTCAACGGCGAGTACGGCAAGATCGTCCTCAAGGCCGACGGCTCCTACACTTACGAGCTGAACAACAACGACCCGCGCGTCAACGCGCTGCTCGATGGCCAGCAGCTCAAGGACACCTTCACCTACACGATCCGTGACGCCGACGGCGACGTCAGCACCACCACCATCACGGTCACCATCAACGGCCACACCGATGGCGTGCCGGGCGTGACCGTCCCCGACGACAACGGCGCAGACGCCGGCAACATCAGCATCGCCGAGAACGCCACGCAGCCGGTCACCGGCGAACTGACCGTCACCGCGCCGGAAGGCCTGGCCACCGTCAAGATCGGCAACGTCACCCTCACCGTGGCCGAGCTGCAGGCGCTGAGCCCGACCACCCCGCGTGTCATCGACGGCACCCAGGGCAAGCTCACGCTGACCGGCTACGACGCCACCAGCGGCAAGATCACCTACAGCTACCAGCAAGACGGCACCGCCAAGGATCACACCAAGGGCGACGACTCCGTCACCGACAAGTTCACGGTCACCGTCACCGACGCGGCCAACCAGGTCAAGTCCGACGACCTGGTCGTGCTCATCACCGACACCGCTCCGGAAGCCAAGCCCGACACCGCTACCGTCACCGAAGACACCGCGCTGAGCGCCTCCGGCAACGTCATCACCGGCACCGGCGCCGACACCCTCGGCGCGGACGCCACCAACGTCGTGGGCGTGGCCAAGGGCACGGTGGGCGCCGGCCAGAACGTCACCGGCAACGTCAACACCGCAGTCAACGGCGAGTACGGCAAGATCGTCCTCAAGGCCGACGGCTCCTACACCTACGAGCTGAACAACAACGATCCGCGCGTCAACGCGCTGCTCGATGGCCAGCAGCTCAAGGACACCTTCACCTACACGATCCGTGACGCCGACGGCGACGTCAGCACCACCACCATCACGGTCACCATCAACGGCCACACCGATGGCGTGCCGGGCGTGACTGTCCCCGACGCCAACGGCGCAGACGCTGGCAACGTCAGCATCGCCGAGAACGCCACGCAGCCGGTCACCGGCGAACTGACCGTCACCGCGCCGGAAGGCCTGGCCACCGTCAAGATCGGCAACGTCACCCTCACCGTGGCCGAGCTGCAGGCGCTGAGCCCGACCACCCCGCGTGTCATCACCGGCACCGAAGGCAAGCTCACGCTGACCGGCTACGACGCCACCAGCGGCAAGATCACCTACAGCTACCAGCAAGACGGCACCGCCAAGGATCACACCAAGGGCGACGACTCCGTCACCGACAAGTTCACGGTCACCGTCACCGACGCGGCCAACCAGGTCAAGTCCGACGACCTGGTCGTGCTCATCACCGACACCGCTCCTGAAGCCAAGCCCGACACCGCTACCGTCACCGAAGACACCGCGCTGAGCGCCTCCGGCAACGTCATCACCGGCACCGGCGCCGACACCCTCGGCGCAGACGCCACCAACGTCGTGGGCGTGGCCAAGGGCACGGTGGGCGCCGGCCAGAACGTCACCGGCAACGTCAACACCGCAGTCAACGGCGAGTACGGCAAGATCGTCCTCAAGGCCGACGGCTCCTACACCTACGAGCTGAACAACAACGATCCGCGCGTCAACGCGCTGCTCGATGGCCAGCAGCTCAAGGACACCTTCACCTACACGATCCGTGACGCCGACGGCGACGTCAGCACCACCACCATCACGGTCACCATCAACGGCCACACCGATGGCGTGCCGGGCGTGACTGTCCCCGACGCCAACGGCGCAGACGCTGGCAACGTCAGCATCGCCGAGAACGCCACGCAGCCGGTCACCGGCGAACTGACCGTCACCGCGCCGGAAGGCCTGGCCACCGTCAAGATCGGCAACGTCACCCTCACCGTGGCCGAGCTGCAAGCGCTGAGCCCGACCACCCCGCGTGTCATCGACGGCACCCAGGGCAAGCTCACGCTGACCGGCTACGACGCCACCAGCGGCAAGATCACCTACAGCTACCAGCAAGACGGCACCGCCAAGGATCACACCAAGGGCGACGACTCCGTCACCGACAAGTTCACGGTCACCGTCACCGACGCGGCCAACCAGGTCAAGTCCGACGACCTGGTCGTGCTCATCACCGACACCGCCCCGGAAGCCAAGCCCGACACCGCTACCGTCACCGAAGACACCGCGCTGAGCGCCTCCGGCAACGTCATCACCGGCACCGGCGCCGACACCCTCGGCGCAGACGCCACCAACGTCGTGGGCGTGGCCAAGGGCACGGTGGGCGCCGGCCAGAACGTCACCGGCAACGTCAACACCGCAGTCAACGGCGAGTACGGCAAGATCGTCCTCAAGGCCGACGGCTCCTACACCTACGAGCTGAACAACAACGATCCGCGCGTCAACGCGCTGCTCGATGGCCAGCAGCTCAAGGACACCTTCACCTACACGATCCGTGACGCCGACGGCGACGTCAGCACCACCACCATCACGGTCACCATCAACGGCCACACCGATGGCGTGCCGGGCGTGACTGTCCCCGACGCCAACGGCGCAGACGCTGGCAACGTCAGCATCGCCGAGAACGCCACGCAGCCGGTCACCGGCGAACTGACCGTCACCGCGCCGGAAGGCCTGGCCACCGTCAAGATCGGCAACGTCACCCTCACCGTGGCCGAGCTGCAGGCGCTGAGCCCGACCACCCCGCGTGTCATCACCGGCACCGAAGGCAAGCTCACGCTGACCGGCTACGACGCCACCAGCGGCAAGATCACCTACAGCTACCAGCAAGACGGCACCGCCAAGGATCACACCAAGGGCGACGACTCCGTCACCGACAAGTTCACGGTCACCGTCACCGACGCGGCCAACCAGGTCAAGTCCGACGACCTGGTCGTGCTCATCACCGACACCGCTCCGGAAGCCAAGAACGACACGGCGGGCATCACCGAAGGCACGACCGCCCCCATCTCCGGCAACTTGTTGGGCAACGACACGCTCGGCGCCGATGCAGTCACGACGGTCATCACTACCGGCGACGCCAAGTACGGCACGCTGGTGGACAATGGCGATGGCACCTGGTCTTATCAGCTCAACAACAGCCTGCAAGCTGTCCAGGGGCTGCAGGCGGGCGAATTGCTGACCGAGACCATCCGCTACACCATCACCGATGCCGACGGCGACAAGAGCGAGGCCGTGCTGACGATTACGATTACCGGCACGAACGATCTGCCCTCCATCAGCAGCGCCAGCATCAACCTGTCCGAAGAAGGCCTGCCGCACGGCATACCCGACAACACGGGCACCATCGATACGACGAACGCCGTCACCTACTCCGGCAACCTGACCATCTCCGATTTGGATGTGAAGGACACCCATACCGTCACCTTGGTCAAGCCGGCGGACAACGCCCTGACCTCGCAAGGGAAACCTGTCGTCTGGACCTTGTCGGACAATGGCCACACCCTGGTCGGCAAGGACTTCCACGGAAACCCCGTCATCACCGTCACGATGACCGACGCGGGCGGCTACACCGTAACCCTGTCGGGCCAAGTGGATCACCCGACGAACTCGATCGAGGACGTGCTCCAGCTGGGCATCGGCGTGCAGGTCAACGATGGCCACGCCACCAGCAACGGCACCATCACGATCAATATCGAGGATGACAGTCCGGAATTCGGCGCCGTCACCAATACGGTGATGGAGAATGCCGCTACCAGCGCCACCGGCATTCTGGAATTCCATACGGGCGCCGACGCCGTGGGCGCCACGCTGGTTGTGTCGTCTGTCGGTCAGCTGCCGCAGAACTGGACGACCAGCGCGCTCAACAAGTCTTCGGTCGACATCTTCTCGCCCAACGGGACCAAGATCTTCACGGTGACCCTGAATCCGGAGGGCGGCTATACCGTCACCCAGCACGAAGCCCGGCCCGGGACGACCGCGTCGATCGACTTGGCCTCCTCGATCAGCAACAACCCCCAATCCTCCTATGACCTCGGCTATGCCACGCTGAGCGCCGGCGGCGGAAAGACGTTCAACGCCAACACGTTCGGCAGCGGAAATTCGTTCGGGATCGGCAACACCTCCTTCGACTCGGGCGAAAGCTTCCGCATGGACTTCAAGAAGGCCCTCTCGGATTTCACGCTGAATGTCGCGGAAGTCAAGGGAAGCGGCACGCTCAATGTCACGATATGGAGCGATGGCGTTTCCAAGGTCATCACCGTACCCGTGAACAATACGACTGGCGCCATCCACATCACGAAGGAGATGTTGAGCCAGGGCACCCCCTCGTTCTCTCAATTCGATAGCATCGAGGTCGCCGCGGGCAGCGGCGTCAGGATGTCCTTCCTCACGACCGGCTCCTATACGGAAAGCGTTCCCGCCGGCCCGATGGACTTCACGGTTGGCGTTACCGGAACGGATGGCGACGGCGACAAGGTGAACACGCATTTCAACGTGACCTCCACCGCGGAGTCCGCCGTTACGAACGCGACGAACAAGGTCGCGGAAGCCACGGGCGACACCGTTACGGGAACGATGCAGATCTCTGCAGCGTTGGGCATTGTGAGCGTCGACGTAAATGGCGTGGACGTCACCAAGGCGACGAATGCCAACCCCGTCAGCCTGACCACGGGCAAGGGCACGCTGAAGGTCACCGGTTACGACCCGGTTACCGGCAAGCTCACTTACACCTATACCGAGAAGGGGAAATCCCAGGATCACTCTAACGGCAAGGACAGTGTGCATGACGATTTCACCGTGACCGCCAAGAATGCTGGCGGCCACGGCAGCAGCGGCAAGCTGACCATCCAGATCACCGACAGCGCGCCCGAGGCAAAGCCGGACACGGCCAGCGTGACGGAAGACAAGGTCTTGGAAGCCACGGGCAATGTCATCACCGGCACCGGTGCGGACGCCGTGGGCGCCGACGTGACCACCGTGGTCGGCGTGGCCAAGGGTGCTGCCAACGCGAACAAGGCGATCGAAGGCAACGTCGACGCCGAGGTCAATGGCGTGTACGGCAAGATCACCATCCACGCCGATGGCACCTATACCTATACTCTGAATAACAGCGATCCGCGCGTCAATGCGCTGGGGCAAGGCAACACGCTCTCGGACGTGTTCTCGTACACCATCCGCGATTCCGACGGCGACTTCAGCACCACGACCATCACCATCACGATCAATGGCACCAATGACGTGCCGGTGATGACCAACGACTTCCGGTCTGTCACCGAAGATGTGAACGTCACGGCCGGAAATCTCACCGTCAAGGGCGCGGTCACGATCACGGATCCCGATGCCGGCCAGTCGACCTTCGACACCAACACCCTCAAGCTCACCAGCAGTACGCATGCGGGCGGAGCGCTGGGCGCCATCGTAATGAAAGCCGATGGCACCTACACCTACAACGTCAACAACGCCGCGATCCAGTTCCTCAAGGCGGGCGAAAGCATCGTCGAGACCTACACGGTCGCCTCCGCCGACGGCTCGGCCACCAGCACCATCACCATTACCATCAATGGTGTCAACGACGCGCCCACGACCGTGGACGGTTCCGCGAACCTGGAAGCTGACGATAGCCAGTACGTCTTCTCGTTGAACGATTTCCGCTTCGACGATGGAGCGGAAGGCAACAGCCTGCAAAGCGTCATCATCACCCAACCGCCCACCAGCGGCACGATGACCTATAACGGCAAGCCGGTCACGGCCGGCATGGAGATTCCGAAGTCGGCCATCGAACAAGGCCTGCTGAAGTTCACTCCGGGCGCCGACAAGCAGGACAGCTCCTTCAATTTCCAAGTGAAGGACAATGGCGGCACGGCGAATGGCGGCAACGACACCTCGACCGAGCACAAGTTCGTCATCTCCGCCGATCACCTGGTGACCAATGGCAATGACAACAGCGGCAGCGGCGGCAAGCCGCCGCTGAACGGCGGGTCGGGCGATGACATCATCCTGGCGGACCACGGCGGCTACGTCACGAACGTCACCCCCGGCACGAACTACAACATCGCACTGGTGGTGGACCGTTCGGGCAGCATGTCCGCGCAATCGGGTTCCGGTGTCAACCGCATGCAGCTGGTCAAGGACGCGCTGGTCAAGCTCGCCGCCGACCTGGAGAAGCACGACGGCGTCGTCAATGTATCGCTGATCGGCTTCGCAACCCATGCTCAAGCTCCGATCACGTTCAACAACCTCACGAAGGACAATCTGAGCCAGTTGATCGAGGCGATCAACAAACTCACGATTGCGAGCGGCGATATCGCGGGCACCAACTACGAGGCGGCGTTCAACGCCACCGTGAAGTGGTTTGCTGACCAAGGCAAAGCGACCCCGAATGGGGTGAAGTTCGAAAACCTGACCTTCTTCCTGACCGACGGCAATCCGACTCAGTACTACAACAACGGCGGGAGCGTCAAAGGACCGGGTAACGATACCGACTACAACACCATGAAGGAATCCGTCGACGCCTTCAAAGCCTTGAGTGGCACCAGCAAGGTCCACGGCATCGGTATCGGAACCGGCATCGACAGCAACATCCTGCGCTTCTTCGACAATACGGACACTGTCGGCAATGGCCAGATCTCGTTTGACTACTGGGGCTGGGACACCGTCACCGGCAAGGTTGGTTCCATTGACATCGTCAACACCGCAAACGACCTGGCGGCCGCGCTCAAGGGAGGCAGCAGCACGAGCAATCCGGCCGAAGTCGGCCACGACACCGTCTACGGCGGCGACGGCAACGACATCATCTTCGGTGACGCGATCAACACCGACCACCTGGCGTGGGCCGGCAATCCCGCGGGATCCCACAATGGTGGCGGTCTCGACTCGCTGAAGGACTACCTCACTGCCGTGGACGGCGTCGCGCCGACCAACGAACGGATATACGAGTTCATCAAGCAGAATCCGGGACAGTTCGATGCGGCTGGCGACACGCGTGGCGGCAATGACGAATTGCACGGCGGCAAGGGCGACGACATCATCTATGGCCAGGGCGGCAATGATGTCTTGTGGGGCGATGACGGCAACGACAAGCTCTATGGCGGAACCGGCAACGACGAGCTCCACGGCGGCGCTGGCAACGACATCCTGGTCGGCGGCAAGGGCAACGACACCATGTGGGGTGACGGCGGCAGCGACACGTTCAAGTGGCAGCTCGGCGACCAGGGCACCACGGCGCAGCCCGCGATCGACACGATCAAGGACTTCTCGAAGGCCTCGGTCGCCGACGGCGGGGATGTGCTGGACCTGAAGGACCTGCTCGTGGGCGAGAAGGACGGCAACCTGTCGCAGTACCTGAACTTCAAGCAGGATCCGGCCAACTCCAACAATACGCTCGTCGAGATCAACACCCAGGGCAAGCTTGGCACCCAGGGCGCGGATCAGAAGATCGTGCTGGAGAACGTCGATCTCACCCATGACGCGAACGGTCAGGCCATGAGCAATCAGGCCATCATCAACGACCTGCTGCAGAAGGGTAAGCTGAACGTCGACCACAGCTAAGCAACAAGCCCCAGGGAAGGCCGGCAACGGCCTTCCCTGCTTGGCATCTTTCCCCAAGCAGCAGCATTGCGGCTTGGCACTGTCAGTATTGCCAGTATCGAGCTCTGGCAACGAAATCTAGTATCTGGCCTTCTTGGATAACCCCCTGGAAAGGGAACCAACATGGCCAATACGTCTCCCGCAATCGTCAACGAAATTTCCGGTCGCGCGTGGCTGCGCCATAGCGACGGATCCCTCACCGAACTGCACCTCGGCAGCAAGGTCCCGGCCGGCAGCGACCTGGTCACTGCGTCGGGCGCGACGGTTTCCCTCCAAGTTGAAAACGGCATGCCGATCATCATCGGCGAGGGCCGCGAGGTCGCGTTGACCAGCGAAATGACCGGCACGCTCGACGATGCGTCCGAAGCGGCGGTCACGCCCCCCACAGGCATCGACTCTGACCGTTTGCTGGCCGCTCTGCGCAACGGCCGCGACCTGTTCGATGAGCTCGATCCCACCGCCGTCGTCGTGGCCGGTGGCGGTGATGCAGGTGGCAGCAGTTTCGTCCGTTTGGCGCGCCTTCTTGAAACCACTAGCCCGCTTGACCTGAGCTATTCCAATTCCAATCCCGGCCGCAGCGATGCAGTGTTGCCTCGCATGTCCGGCACCGGCGCCATCAGCGACGACGACGAGCCGCCTACGCCGGTCAGCATCAACCACCCGCCCGTCGCGCGAGACGATGCAGGACAAGGCGATCAGAACCATCAGGTACGCGGCAGCCTGCTTGCGAACGACACGGACCCAGACGGCGATCCGCTGGCGATAGCGTCGGTCGGCGGCAAGACCATGACCTCGGGCGGCGTTACGGTCGCGGGCAGCAATGGCGGCACATTCACCGTCCTGTCTGACGGGAGTTACGTGTTCACCCCGGGGGAAGCGCATCAGCGCCTGGCCGCGGGCGAAACTACCACCAGTACCGTTTCCTACTCCATCACGGACCCCAACGGCGCCACCGCCACGGCAACCGCCGTCGTGACGATCACCGGCGCCAACGACGGACCGGTTTCCACCACGATATCCGGCGCCTCCAGCCTGGATGGGCAGACGAGCGTGCGCTATGACGTCTCCGGCCACTTCTCGGATCCAGACGCCAGCGACAGGCTCTCCTTTACCGCCACGGGTTTACCGCCCGGTTTAAGCATTGACCCGAACACCGGAATCATCAGCGGTGATGTCGACCATTCCGCTTCGCAGGGCGGTATCGGCGGACGGTATACAGCCACCATAACAGCGACCGACGCTTCCGGCGCTACGACATCCCAGGAATTCCACTGGGACGTCATCAACACAATTCCAGCCGGTACCGACGCGACAGGCACCACGGATGAGGACACTACCCTCAACGTCAACGCCCAGCATGGCGTACTAACCAGTAGCAGCGATTCGGATGGCGACATCCTGGCCGTTTCACACGTCAACGGCAGCGCAGCGAACGTCGGTGTGGCGATTGCCGGGACTCACGGCGGCATGTTCACGCTGAACGCGGACGGTTCCTACACCTTCAATCCCGGCTCTGCCTTCCAATATCTCGGCATCGGAGAAAAGGCCCACAGTTCGATAACCTATTCCGTTTCCGATGGCGAGGGAGGTACAAGCTCCGCTACTCTCACCGTCGAAATAATCGGAACCAACGACGCGCCTATCCTCCAGGCTCAAATCAACCAGGTACTGGAGGACCATGCTGCGTCTGGCAATGTGTTCGCAGGCGCGGTCGACGTCGACAATGACACGCTGACCATCACAACATTCACCATCAACGGCGCAAAGTATGACGCGGGCAACACCGCATACCTCGCTGGCGTGGGTTCGGTCCTCATCAACGCGGATGGCAGCTATACCTTCACACCGGATTCGAACTGGAACGGAGATGTCCCACAGATCACCTACACCGCGACAGACGGCACGGAGACAAGCTCATCCACCTTGGATATCCATGTCCAAGCCGTCAACGACGCGCCCCTCTCGCTAGACGGCTCTGGCCATGTAGCGGCTGGAAGTAGCTACGTTTTTAGTCTGGACGATTTTCCGTTCTCCGATCCGGAAGAAGGACACTCGCTGCAATCCGTGATCATCGACTCCCTGCCCGCTGGCGGCGTGCTGTCTCTAGACGGGAAACCGGTGGCGCAGGGACAGGAGATCAGCGCGGAGGATCTGGCCAGCGGCAAGTTGGTGTTCGAGTCCGACACGCGCAGTGCCGGTGAAAGCGCTGGAGCATCCTTCGAGTTCCGGGTCAAGGACAATGGCGGCAGCACCGATGGCGGCGAGGATAGATCTGATCAACAAACGTTCAGACTACACGTAGATCAATTCTTGGATAGCAACAACAGCAACAACACGGTACTGGGCGGCTCAGGTGACGACGTGCTGCTGGGCGACCAAGGCGGCATGGCGAAGAATGTGATTGCAGGTACCAGCTACAACATCGCGCTGCTGTTGGACCTGTCGACCTCAATGGACTGGGGGGAAGCGTTCTACCGAAATGGGGAAACCCCGCTCGATGCCGCCAAGAAGGCACTCAAGCACTTGCTGGAAGATCAGTTGGCAACGCATGACGGAACCATCAACGTATCGTTGATCACGTTCAATGGAGAGAATGCCAGGGTACAAAAGTCGATCTCGGGCCTGACACCAGACAATGTCGACGAAATAGTGAGCAGTCTTCTGCGTTTAGAGACCAGGCCCAGCACGCCATATGGCGCGGCCCTCCATGAAACCAAAAATTGGTTTGATGGCCAGCCCACGTTGGATGACAAGGGCAATCCGTACAAGAATATCACCTACTTTCTGACGGATGGCGAGCCAAACACCGAGTACAACTATGATCGTGACGTCGAGTTCAAGAGGCTTGCCGAAATCAGCGATGTGCATGCTATTGGCGTCGGTCCGCGGGTTGTTCAAGGCGTACTCGATAAATTTGACAACACCGGCGATTGGCTCTGGGATACCTCCGATCATGCCAAGCAAATCAATTTCGACGGCGACTGGGTCGAGGGTGCCAACGACCCCGCCAGATGGCAGCAGGAAGGCGATGGCACCGTCGGGCGTCAGGCTGACACTGTCAGAGGAAGCTGGGGCCGCTTCACATCAGGCAAGATGGCTCTCACGGATACAACAGCCGACGGCCAGTCGTTCACCGTAACCATGAATGTGGCCGACAAAATTACGATTACCAATCCGGCCGGCGCCCCGTTCAAATTCGACTTGTGGCTTTACAACAAGAGTCCGGTGGATACATTCAAATGGAACTTGCTGAAATGGAACGGTTCTGAATGGACAGTGGTTGAATCGGGCTCCGAGGCGACCACTCAGACCAACAGCATTTACGGGCCGGGCGATTACCTCTACCAATTTGTGCTCAATGACAATAGCCCAACCAACGGTCAACTCCATGCAGAAATCGGAGGCATTTATACACTCGCGGATAAACGCGGGGGTGGCTCAGAAGTTGTACGGGATCCCTCAGATCTCACGGCGGCGCTAATCGGCAGCCGGACGAGTAATGAGGCAGCCTCGGTCGGTAACGACAAGCTCCATGGCGGCGACGGCTCGGACATTCTCTTCGGCGATGCAATTAATACGGACCGCTTGCCCTGGGGTATCGATGGCAACCCTGCCCGGCCCGCGGACCTTCCCGCCGGGTCCAGCCTGGACGCGCTCAAGCAGTTCCTGCTTCTGAAGAACGGCATCCAGCCCACCGACGCCGATCTGCACAAGTTCATCTCAGACAACCACGCGCTTTTCGACGTACAGGGAGATACGCGCGGCGGCAATGATGAACTGCATGGCGGCGCGGGCAACGACATTCTCTATGGCCAGGGAGGAAGCGACCTGCTCCACGGCGACGATGGCAACGACGTCCTGTCCGGCGGCGCTAGCAAAGACACGCTGTTTGGCGATGCCGGCAACGATGTTCTGCTTGGCGGCAAAGGCGATGACATCCTGTACGACGGTTCAGGCGGCGACACATTCAAGTGGGCGTTCAACGACCAAGGCGCCGCAGGCACCCCGGCCGTGGATACGATCAAGGACTTCTCGCCCCTGAAGCCAGCCGACGGCGGCGACATTCTGGATCTGCAGGGGTTGCTGGTCGGCGAGAATGACGGCTCACTGGCCAAGTACCTGAATTTCCACAAGGAAGGCAACGATACCGTCATCGATGTGAACACCCAGGGCAAGCTGGGCACGCAGGGCGCAGATCAGAAAATCGTACTGGAGAACGTCGACCTCACCCACGATGCTTACGGCCAACTCATGAACAACCACGCCATCATCAATGACCTGCTGCAGAAAGGAAAGTTGAACGTCGACCATGCCTAGGCGACGAATCCAGGAAGGGCCGGAAACGGCCTTCTCGCATGATTCGTCTTCCATCAAGCTGCTACGTCTTTGCTTAGCACTATTAGTATTGGCAGTATCGAGCGGCAGCAACGCCCTCTAGTATCAAACCATCTTGGACAACGCTCTGAAACGAGACCAACATGGCCAATACTCCCGCCGCAATCGTCAACGAAATCTCCGGTCGCGCATGGATACGCAATAGCGACGGTTCCCTGACCGAACTGCATCAAGGCAGCAAAGTCGCGGTCGGCAGTGACGTCGTCACAGCCTCGGGCGCCACGGTTTCCCTGCATATTGAAAACGGCATGCCGATCGTCATCGGCGAAGACCGCGACGTCGCGCTGACCAGCGAAATGACCGGCATTCTGGATGATGCGTCGGAAGCGGCGGTAGCGCCGCCCGCTGGCACCGACTCCGACCGATTGTTGGCCGCACTGCAAGACGGCCGCGACCTGTTCGATGAACTCGATCCCACCGCCGCCGTCGTGGCAGGCGGCGGCGGTGGAGGCGGCAGCAGCTTTGTCCGACTGGCTCGCCTTCTTGAAACCACCAGTCCGCTCGATCTGGCCTACTCGAATCCCGCACGCGATGAAGCGGTCTTGCCACGCATGTCCAGCACTGGCCCCGTCAATGGCGACGACCAGGCGCCCACTCCCGTCAGCGTCAACCATGCCCCCACCGCGCGGGACGATGCGGGGCAAGGCGATCAAAACGGCCAGGTACGCGGCAACCTGCTCTCGAACGACTCAGACCCGGACGGCGATCACCTGACGATAGCGTCGGTAGGTAGCCGGCCCATGACCGCGGACGGCATTTCAATCGCGGGCAGCAATGGCGGCACATTCACAGTCCTGCCTGACGGTAGCTATGTCTTCACGCCGGGAAACGAGTTTGACCGCCTGGCCGCGGGCGAAACCGCCACCAGCACCATTTCGTACACCATCACGGATCCCAGCGGCGCCACCTCCACGGCAACCGCCGTCGTGACGATCACCGGCACCAACGACGGGCCAGTCTCCACTGCCATTTCCGATACATCCAGCCTGGACGCTCAGACCCACGTGAGCTACGACATCTCCGGCCGCTTCTCGGATCCGGACGCGAGCGACAAGCTTACCTACACCGCAACCGGTTTGCCGCCCGGCCTGAGCATCGATCCGCGCACCGGCATCATTAACGGTGATATCGATCCATCGGCGTCGCAAGGCGGCAGTATCGGCGTATACAACGTCACCATTACCGCCACAGACCCCTCTGGCGCGACAACCTCGCAGAAGTTCGACTGGGCCATTGCCAATCCCGCCCCCCTGGCGGCTGGAGACTCGGGCGCTGTCAGCGAGGACTCGACTCTCGACGTCGGTGCTCAAAACGGCGTGTTGGCAAACGACAACGACCCAGACGGCGACGCGCTTGTCGTTTCGCAAGTGAACGGCAACACAGCCAACGTAGGCGCCGCCATCGCGGGCTCCCACGGCGGCACATTCACACTGAACGCCGATGGCTCCTACAGCTTCGACCCAGGCTCTGCCTTTCAACACCTCGGCGTCGGCGAGAAAGCCTACAGTTCGATCACTTATACCGTCTCCGATGGCGAGGGTGGTACCAGCTCGGCCGTCTTGACCGTTGAAATCACGGGCGCCAACGACGCGCCGATCCTCCAGGCACACGACAACCAGGTGTTAGAGGACCACGCGGCATCCGGCAACGTGCTCATCGGGGCAATCGATGTCGACAACGACGCGCTGACTGTCACAACGTTCACCCTCAATGGCACAACGTACTCCGCCGGCATCACTGCGTACATGGAGGGCGTGGGCTCAATCCTCGTGAAAGCCGACGGCAACTATGTGTTCACACCGGACGCAAACTGGAACGGAAACGTCCCGCAGATCACGTACACCGTGACGGACGGCACGCTCACGACCTCATCCACCTTGAACATTCGAGTTCTGTCCGTCAACGACGCCCCCGTATCGCAAGACGCCTCCGGCAACGTCGTGGCAGGCGGCCGCTACACGTTCAGTCTGAATGATTTCCCATTCTCCGATCCAGGGGAAGGACATTCGATGAAGTCGGTGATCATCGACTCTCTACCCCAACACGGTAGGCTGCTCTTGAATGGCAAAGCGATTGTGCAAGGACAAGAAATCAGCACTGAAGATCTGGCCAGCGGAAAGTTAGTGTTCCAACCCGACGCTGTGACCTTCGACGGAAACAATACTTCATCGTCCTTCGACTTTCGCGTCAGAGATAACGGTGGCACTTCCAACGGAGGCGACGACCTATCCCATCAGCAGACATTCAAAATCAACGTAGGCCAGCTCATCGTCGGTGGCGACGACGATTACAACCGAGCCCAGATCATCGACAATTGGTACGGCGGAGACGGCAATGACGTGATACTAGGCGACCACGGAGGCATGCTCGGCCTTCCCCCTCCTCCCCCAAAACCTGCTGACTTTCGGATTTCTCAAGGCCGAGAAGCTGAGGCCGGCGACTTGCCAGGCCATGTACTGGCCTTGCCGGACACAGATTGGATCTCCGGAGGAAAGGGTTCAGACATCCTGTTCGGCGATGCGATCAACACCGATCAGTTACCCTGGGGCATCGATGGCAATCCCGCCAGACCTGAAGGTCTGCACGACGGGTTGGGCCTGGAGGCGCTCAAGCAATTCTTGTTTCTGAAGGTTGGCGTGCCGCCTACGGATGTAGATCTGTACAAGTTCATCTCGGAAAACCATGAAATCCTAGAAGTGCATGGAGATACACGCGGTAGTTTCGATATCCTACACGGCGGCGATGGCGACGACATCCTCTACGGCCAAGGTAGCCACGACACCTTGTACGGTGGCTATGGCCGCGACATCCTGTCGGGCGGCACAGGCAACGACTATCTCGAAGGCGATGCAGGCAGTGATGTTCTGATAGGTGGCATGGGTAATGACCTCATGTACGGCGACGGCAATGGCGTCCGATATGACGACAACAGCGACACGTTCAAGTGGGGACTCAATGACCAGGGCACCACGGACGCCCCTGCTGTGGATAGGATCATGGACTTCTCGATTCAGAAGCAAGCCGACGGCGGCGACATTCTTGATTTGCAGGAACTACTCGTCGGCGAAAACGACGGCAACCTAACCAACTACCTGGGCTTCCGCAAGGAAGACAACGACACGGTCATCGATGTGAACACCCAGGGCCAGCTGGGTACCCAGGGCGCGGACCAGAAGATCGTGCTGGCAAACGTGGATCTCACCCACGATGCCTACGGCCAGTCCATAAGCAACCAGGCCATCATCAATGACCTGCTGCAGAAAGGTAAGCTGACCGTCGACCACGCCTGAGCAATAGCTCCCGGGAAGATCCGCAACGGATCTTCCCGCCTCCGCATGACGCATTTTTTCCCAGGGCGCGTCTAAGATGCCCGGAAAAATGTGAAAATCCGTTTCATGCCATCGTCCCGCCGTTTCCGCCGCACGCTGAATCTGTGCCGACTGGCTTTGCTATGCCTGGCTTGCGGCTGGGGCGGAAGTTCCGCCCTGGAAGTGAATGCCGACCGGCTGCAAAGCCTGTCGGCCAGTCGCTATGGCGCAAAAGGCTCCAAGGCGGTATCGGAATGGCTGCAATTGATGCGCAGTCCCCCCTCTGCCCAGGAAAGAGGCGCGCTGACACAGGCCAATGATTTCTGGAACCGCTCCCTGATGTCCGGCGAGGACATCACCATCTGGAAACAGGCCGATTACTGGGCCACGCCGTTAGAATCGCTGGGCAGGGGCGCCGGCGACTGCGAAGACTACGTCATCGGCAAGTACTTCACGCTGCTGGCGCTGGGCGTGCCGGCCAACAAGCTGCGATTCATCTATGTCCGCGCGCGCATCGGCGGCGCGGCCAGCAGCACCCAGATCGCCCACATGGTGCTGGGTTATTACGAAACCCCCAATGCCGTGCCGCTGGTGCTGGACAACCTGATCTCGACCATTTTGCCCGCCACGCAGCGTCGCGACCTGACGCCGGTATTCAGTTTCAATGCCGACGGCGTCTATGTGGATGGCAAGCCCGCCGCGCCGGTTGACCGTCTCAGCCGCTGGCGTGATCTACTTCAACGCATGGAACGGGAAGGCGTGCGCCCCTGATGTCCGGAAATAAGACTATGTCCATACTTCGACAGCTATTGCTCAGCGTTACCCTCGCCATCGGCGTCATCCTGCTGGGCACGCTCGCGCTCAGCGTGAATTCCGCTCGGGAGTACCTGTCCGGCCAACTGCAGGTGCAGAGCACGGACGCCGCCGTGTCGTTGGCGCTGTCGCTCTCGCAGCCAGCGAACAACGACCCGGTCGTGCAAGAGCTGCTGGTGTCGGCGCTCTATGACGGCGGGCATTTCTCGCTGGTGCGCTTGAGCGATCCGGAAGGCAAGGTTCTGATCGAACGGAAATCCACGGCCACCGCGGCGTC
This sequence comes from Achromobacter sp. PD1, assembly GCF_048541815.1. Classification (NCBI taxonomy): domain Bacteria; kingdom Pseudomonadati; phylum Pseudomonadota; class Betaproteobacteria; order Burkholderiales; family Alcaligenaceae; genus Achromobacter; species Achromobacter sp. PD1. The sequence goes on along the minus strand of NZ_CP183349.1, from coordinate 1,438,059 downwards.
GGTCCCGGCCTGGTTTCAGGCGCTGGCCCCCTTGACGACGCAATCGGCCAGCCATGCCGTCAGCGACGGCTGGCGCCAGATCGGCGAGGTCACGCTAATCGCCAACGACGCCTATGCATGGGAAGCCCTGTGGCGCAGCAGCCTCAAGATGATCGCCCTGGTGGTGGGCGCCGGCATCCTGTGGGCCGTATTCGCCTTCATGCTGGTGGGCTGGATCAAGAACCGCCTGCTGCGTGAAATCAGCGACCACGTGCGCAGTATCGGCCAGGACTCCCCGACGGAACAGGTCGAGGCGCGCGTGCCTGAACTGTCCGGGGTGGTGCAGGCGCTGAACCAGACCCGCGAACGCATCCATGCCAGCGTCGAAGAACAGAACGCCAAGATCGAGTCGCTGGAGCTGGAGCTGAACCAGGATCCGGTCACGGGCCTGCCGAACCGCAAGTACTTCGTCAACGAGTTCCGCCGCGCGCTGGAGGCCCCTGCCCTCACAAGCGGCCGTGGCATCGACGGCGGCCACGTTCTGGTGTTCCGCCAACGCGACCTGGCGGACCTGAATCGCCATATGCCGCGCGAGTTCATCGACCAATGGCTGCGCACGGCTTGCGAGCGCATCCGCGGCACGCTCAAGAGCATGCACGTGGCCTCGCCCCTGCTGGCCCGCCTGAACGGCTCGGATTTCGCCTTGCTGCTGCCGGGCTGCGCGGCGCCCCAGGCCATGATGGTGGCCGAGCAGGTGCGCGCCGACCTGCACGCTTCCCGCATTCCCGTGGGTGAAGGACATCTGTGCCGTTGGGCGCAGGCCATGACCGACTATGGCCACGGCAGCCAGGCCGGGCCGGTGCTTGCACGCCTGGATTTCGGCTTGATGCGGGCGGAAAGCGCCGGCAACGACCATGTCGTGATCGCCGGAGCGACCGACATGCAGTCGCCTTCGGAATCGGGTGAACGCGCCTGGAAGGACGCGATCCAATCCGCCCTGGAGGAACATTGTTTCGAGCTGGCCACGGAAGACCTGCGAGCCACCGACGGCAGCACCGTCCGTACCGAAGCGATGCTGATGCTGCGGACCGCGGCCGACCAGGTGCCGATCCCCGCCACGCTGTTCATCCCGCCGGCCGTGCGCCTGGATCTGGTGGCTGATTGCGACCTGGAAGCCGTGAGCCTGGGGCTGGACTGGCTGGCCGCCAACCCGGGCGAACTGGCTGTGCGGGTGGCCCTGCCCTCGTTGCGAGGCCAGAAGTTCTTCCGCCAGTTGGCCCTGTTGCTGACCGAACACCGGCCTCTGGCGCGCCGTCTGTACCTGGAAATCGACGCGCACGGCCTGGTGGAATGCCACGAGCAGATCGCCACGCTGGCCCGCGTCGCATCGGAGTTCGGCACGCATATCGGCGTGCGCCGCCTGGCTCAGCAGTTCGGCGCAGTTGCGCAGTTGCACACCCTGCCCTTGTCGTACGTGAAACTGGGCGGCGGTTTCGTCGGCGGCATGTCGCAAAGCCCCGGCAGCCAACAGTTGACGGCATCGGTGCTGGAAACCGCGCGCGGCTTGAAGATAGCGGTCTATGCCGAAGATGTGCCGGATGCCGAAACGCAGCGCATCCTGGCCAGGCTGGGCATCGCTGTCATGCGCGGTCCCGGCGTCAGGACAGCCGTGTCATAAGACAGCGATTCAAAAGGCGGCCGTAAAAATCACGGCCGCCGCAGCCGCCTCAGCGGGCGGCTTTACCCTTGGACTGTTCGTACAGCGGCAGCACCTGCTGGGCTGCGGCCTGCAGATCGCTGATGCGCGATGCGGCAGACGGGTGGGTCGACAGGATTTCAGGCGGCGCGCTGCCCTGATCTGCCGCGCCCATCTTCTGCCACAGCGTCACGGCGGCGCGCGGATCGTATCCCGCCCTGGCCGCCAGCTCCACACCCATGCGGTCTGCTTCGGTTTCGTGCGTGCGGCTGTTGGGCAGCGTGAACATGACGCTGGTGAACTGTTCGCCCAGGTCGGACGCCGCGGAAGACCCAGTGGCGATCGCCAGCACCGACAACCCCAGGTTGGTGGCCATCTGCTGGGATACGCGTTCGCGCGCATGCTCCCGCAAGGCGTGCGAAATCTCATGGCCCAGCACCGCCGCCAGCTCATCGTCCGTGGGTTTGATCTTGGCCAGCAAGCCCGTGTAGACCGCAATCTTGCCGCCCGGCATGCACCAGGCGTTGATCTCGTTGCTGGACAACACATGCACCTCCCATTTCCAGTTGGCGGCGTCAGGCCGGAAGACTCCTGCCTGCGCGATCAGCCGCTGGGAAATGGTGCGGACCCGCGCCACCTGTTGAGGGTCGCGGTCCAGCAGGCCCTTGGCTTGCGCCTGCTTGAGTATGTCGGCGTACTGCTGGGTCGCCTCTTGTTCCAGCGCCTGCGAAGGCACCATGCTGGACATGTACTGGGTCCGGTTGACGCCGATGGCGCCCGACTGCGTGGTATTCATGCCGGTGCAGCCCGCCAGGGCCGCCAGCGCGAGCGCCGCGCCCGCGTTGCGCAGCAGATGACGTTTCCGGTTCATGACGGACCTCCCAGGCAATTCGAAGAACAACAGCGTATCAGACTACCGGATCGCCGCACTGGCCGCGGTGGCGCAGGGCATGATCTATCAAGACCAACGCCAGCATCGCTTCTGCGATGGGCGTGGCGCGGATGCCGACGCAAGGGTCGTGACGGCCCAGCGTCTGCACCATGACCGGGTCGTTGGCGCGGTTCACGGAGCGGCGCTCGACCCGGATACTGGAGGTCGGCTTGATGGCCAGCGAAACGGTGACTGGCTGGCCAGTGGAAATGCCGCCCAACACTCCGCCCGCGTTATTGGTCAGGAAACCGTCCGGGGTAATTTCGTCGCCGTGCTCCGAGCCTCGTTGAGCGATGCTGTCAAAACCCGCTCCGATCGACACGCCCTTCACGGCATTCAGGCCCATCATCACGTGTGCGATGTCGGCGTCCAGGCGGTCGTAGATCGGTTCGCCCCAGCCCGCGGGCAGGTTCTCGGCCACGACCTCGATCCGGGCGCCCACGGAGTCGCCGTCGCGGCGCAACTGGTCCATGTAGGCTTCCAGTTCGGGAACGACCGCGGCGTTTGGCGCATAGAACGGATTATTGGGAACGTCTTCCCACGAAACGAAGGGGATCGCAATGGGGCCGAGCTGGCTCATATAGCCGCGCACCTTGACGCCGTATTGTTCCGCCAGCCATTTCTTGGCGATGGCGCCTGCCGCCACGGTCGGCGCCGTCAAGCGCGCGGAGGAACGGCCGCCCCCGCGCGGGTCGCGCACGCCGAACTTGCGCCAGTAGGCGTAATCGGCATGGCCCGGACGGAAGGTATCGGCAATATTGGAGTAGTCCTTGCTGCGCGCATCCGTGTTGCGGATGAGCAGGCCGATGGGCGTGCCCGTCGTCACTCCCTCGTAGACGCCCGACAGGATTTCCACCTGATCTGCTTCCTGGCGCTGCGTGACGTGACGTGACGTGCCAGGACGGCGACGGTCCAGTTCGAGCTGAATGTCGGAAGCGTCCAGCGACAGTCCCGGAGGACAGCCGTCCACGACGCAACCGATGGCCGGCCCGTGGGATTCGCCGAAATTGGTGACGGTAAAGAGGGTACCTAGGGTATTGCCGGGCATAGGGAGTCAACAGGTGGGGTTTGCAAGCAACCCCGATTATGACACCGCCGAGGCCAAAGCCTGGATTTCGGACGCCGGCGCGGGACGTCCCAACAGGAAACCTTGCATCACCCGGCATCCCAGGGACTTCAGGATCTCGCGCTGCCCCTCGGTTTCGACGCCTTCGGCCACCACCGGCAGATGCATCGCCTGGCACAGGCCGAACAGCGCCGAGACCACTTCGCGGCTGCCGGCATCGGATTCCAGCGCGGAGATGAAGCTGCGGTCGATCTTGACCCAGTCGATCGGCAGGCAACGCAGATGGTTCAGACTGGAATAGCCGCAGCCGAAATCGTCCAACGCCACGCCGATGCCCATCGCACGCAGCGTGTTCAGGATCTTCACATGCCGTTCGTAATGCAGGATGAAGAGGGATTCCGTTATCTCCAGCACCAGCTTGCGCGGGGCAAGGTTTGCGGCCGCCAGCGCATTCGACACGAGTTCGACCAAGCCATCTTCGTTCATCTGCTTGACCGACAGGTTTACGTGCACGCGCCAGGTCGCCGGCCATAGCGCCGCCTGGGTACACGCCCGCTCCAATATCCAGGCTCCCAACGGCACGATCAGGCCGCTGCGCTCGGCCAATTCGATGGTCACCGCGGGCGAGACGCTGCCGAGCACGGGGTGATGCCAGCGCAGCAGCGCCTCGCAGCCCTGCACCATGCCGGTGCCGCTGTCACAGACCGGCTGGTAATACAGTTCGAACTGATCCATGTCCGGCGTGGTCAGCGCCAGCCGCAGGTCGTTTTCCAGCCCCTGCTGGTCGCGCTGGCGCGCCAGCATGCGGAAATCAAACAAGTTCCAGCCTGGGCCGCCGCGCTCCTTCAGCGGCAGCAGGGCCACCTGGACACAGCGCTGCAGTTCTTCCACGCTGCGGCCGTGCTCGGGATACAAGGCGGCGCCGACGCGGAACATGGCCATCAGCGGACGTCCGCCCAGCTCGTAGGGTACGCTCAGGGCTTCCAGCAGCTTGGCCGACACCTGGGCCGCCCCCGCCTCATCCACATCGGGTGCGCAGACCGTGAAAGCATCCGCCCCCGAACGCGCCACCATGCCGCCCATCGACCGGCAGATCAACCCCAGGCGATTGGCCACCTGCACCAGCAGGGCTTGATCTTCGCCCGCGCGCAACATGGCGCTGATCTCGGCATATTGCTCGAAGCTCACCAGGAAGAACGCGCCGCGGCGCGAGCGGCCCTCTGCATTGTTGAGCCAGGCGCGGGCGCGCCGGTGCAATTCCTGCTGATTCAGGACACCGGTCAGTTCATCGCGCGTCAGGCGTTGACGCAGCAGGCGTTCCCTGCGTACGAAGACCCAGCATATCGCTACAAGTGCGCCCGCAAGCGTCAGGCACAGTGCGAGCAGGTAACTCTCACGCACGAAGCCCCCTATCCATAAGCCCCTGGCGTTGCGGTTCGAAAGGGAACCCAAGGACTGTAACATTTTTTAAAATATGCATTATTTTCGCAAAAAACGCCACACTTCAGAGGCAACGCACCTCTTTTCCCTGTATTCCTACGGTTACTTTGGTTGCTCACGGAGGGCTTCGGGATGAGCCACGGCAGATTGGCGCCGGCCCTCGCGCCATGCTCGCCTACTACTTACGACAGCTACACCCGAAAAATTAATACACCGTGTCTCGATAGTTGTCATTCAAAATCAGACAGCTTCGAAATAATTGCACAGCTTGGCCCCTTACGGCACGAATTTAGTAATATTCGGCACGTTCTGTGACATGTAGAATTGCTGTACCACTGATGTATTAGTGACTCGTATCACACCCGTATCCAGGCCCTCTAGCGCTGATCGCGATCCGACGCCATTCCATCCGGACAACTGGCAGTCCTCAGTTCAGGCCACGCAATGGCCAGGAAGGGAACCTCCAAATACATGTCCACTTTCCGCCGGCTCCTTTTCTTCACTGCCCTCCTGATCGGCCTGGTTCTGCTCGGCGCACAGACGGTGGGGATGCTGGCCGCGCACCGCTATCTGAGCGCGCAGTTGGCGCAGCAGAGCGACGACGGCGCCAACGCGCTGGCCTGGGCCTTGTCGCATGCGACTGCCACCCCCGATGAACGGACTGCGCTGGCGGATGAAATGTTCGCGGGAGGGGACTATGCGCTGGTGCGCATCACGGACGACAGGGGCGCGCCCGTCATCGAGCGCCAAACGCCGCAAACCGATCCGCAGACCAGAGAGTACGATTGGCGTGACGCTTGGCTGAACATGGTCGCCCCCGTCGTATCGCGGCCCTACTCGGCCCCGGACGGCAGTTCACGAGGTGTCGTGACCGTACAAGCGGATTCGCGGACTGCTCGCGATACGCTATGGCAAGGCGGCGTACGGGTCCTCGGATTGATGCTGGCCGCGGGCCTGCTATGGGTCCTGTTCTCCGTGAACCTGGCGCGGCGGATTGAAGCTCGCACCTCGCGCGACATCTGTGAGCGCGTGCGCGCGCTGGCGCCGGGCAACCGCAACACATTGAACGGCGCCTGCGAACTGGCGGGCGTCGACCAGGCGCTGGTGGACGCGCAACGCATAGTCGCCGCCACGGTCCAGGAACAGAATGCGCGGATCGAATCGCTACAGAGCGAAATCTACAGGGATCCCGTCACCCGGCTGCACAACCGCAAGTATTTTGTCGACCAGTTCAGATTGGCGCTGGCGGACAAGGACCCTGACGCGGGCGGCCATCTGCTGATGTTCCGGCAACGCGACTTGGCGCAGATCAACCGACATCTCTCGCGCGCCTTCACGGACCAGTGGCTGCGCTCGTCTTCCGACCGGCTGCGCAAGCTGGTCGCTGAATTCGGCGGTCCGGGAGCCATGCTCGCGCGCATCAGCGGTTCGGATTTTGCGCTGCTGCTGCCCCGCGCCTCGGCGCCTCAAGCCAGCCTGCTGGCCGAGCGGGTGCGGCGCGAACTGCGCTCGCTGCGCGTGCCCATGGACAAGCACGAATCCTGCCGCTGGGCCTTGGCGATGGCCTCCTACGCGCCAGGAGACGGCATGAGCGACACGCTGGCGCGGCTGGACCACGCCCTGATGTGCGCCGAAAGCGCCGACGACGACCAGATCGCCCCGGCCAGCCGCGCGCCGGACAGCACGCACATCGGCGAATACAGCTGGCACGACGCGCTGGTCACCGCGCTCGAACAGCACAGGTTCTCCTTGTCCGTGCAGCCTCTGCACGATCTTTCCGGCAGCCTGCTGCACCAGGAAGCCAGCCTGACCCTGCACGACACCAGCGACGCGGATCCCGTGCCGGCTACGATCTTCATGCCTCCCGCCGTCCGCCTCGGCCTGTCCGCGGAATGCGACATACAAGCCATCCGCCTGGGGCTGGACTGGCTGTACGCGCGCCCCGGCGCGCTGGCAGTGCCAATTTCGCTGGCATCGATCGCCCAGCCTTCGTTCCAGTCCAGGCTCCAACGCATGCTGGCCGACCGCCCCGCCCTGAGCGCGCGCCTGATCGTTGAAATCGACGCGGCGGCCCTGGCCGCGCAGGGAACCGACTTGCACCCGCTTTGCGACATCGTCGTGGCTGCAGGCGCCCGCGTCGGCGTAAGCCGACTGTCATACCAGTTCGGCGCCATCGAGCACCTGCACGAATTCCCCTTGTCCTATCTGAAGCTATGTGGCGGCTTCATCACCGGCCTGCTTCACAGCCCGGGCAGCCAACACCTCGCCGCCACGGTGGTGGCCACGGCGGCCGCACTGAATATCGCGGTCTACGCCGAGGACGTGCCAGACATTGCCACGCAGAATGTCCTGGCGGGCCTGGGCGTGCATGCCATGCGCGGGCCTGTCGTAAACTCCGCCCAGGCGCACGATCTCGCGCCTGCTCATCCATGGGTTTCCAGTTGACGGAAGGCATGCTGCTTCGCATCTGTTGGCTTTTTCGCGCTCTCTGGCCGTCCCGCCCGCGGCGCACCGGTAACGCCTCCGCGGTTCGGCAAGCCATGCTGCCCCGCGGGGGGATGCTGCTATGCGCCCTGCTCGGTCCCGACGCGGCCCTGGCCTACGGCATGGGCGTTTCACACGAAGACCTGCATCTGGGCCTGACCGCCGGTGTCGCCACGGCCTGTGCCGTAGCCTGCGCGGTCGCATGGGCGGCCACCCGCAATGCCATTTTCGGCGCGGGACTGGCCTTCATGTTGGTCGAGGGAGTGTTCCGCTCCATACCCGCGCTGTTGCCGGCGGCGGCGCTACAGGCCGGCTCCTATGCCGCCCTGCTGGCGCTCACTGCACCCATCCTAAAAGAAACAGCCGCCGACAAGCTGGCGACAGCCTGCCGCTGGGCCAGCCTGGCCCTGATGATAGTGGCGATACTGGCGTTGATCCTCGCGTACGACCCAGGCAACGGTGTCATGTCCGCCGCGATCGCCGGGGCCTGCGCCATCGCCAGCCTGCCGCTGGCCACCTGGCTCATGGTCCGCGCCGCCAGCCCGTCGCCAGCAAGAGCGGTCGCGCTGACCTTGGCCGGCGCCTACGGCATCTCGGCCTGGTTGCTGGGGCAGGACGCCTGGCAGCCGCAGGCCGCAGCGGGAACGTTCGCCGAATTGGCGCGGTTGCTGCTGGTGTCGAGCGCCTTGATCCTGCTGGCGATCAATCAACAGGGCCACCCGCAACAGGGATCGAAACGCAAAGACCACGAACACACCGACGCGGAACACCTGGCCCAGGGCGAGTTGCGGCTGGCCGAACTGGCCGGCGCGCTGGATACGCAGCGCCAGATGAACGCACTGATCTCGCACGAACTGCGCGCGCCGCTTGCCACCGTCAGCGCGGCAGCCCAGTCCCTGGACATGATACTTGCCGAGAGCGGCGAGGCCGTGGACAACCGCTTGGCGCGCATACATCGGTCGGTCGCCCGCATGACCGAACTCATGGATCAGCTGCTGAACCAGGACAGGCTGGGCGAACAGGCCTGGACGCCGCGCGGAGAGCAAACGGACATGGCGGATCTGGTGCTCGATGTCGTCACCGCCATGCAGCCCGACACCGCGCATGCGCTGATGGTGCAAGCCAGCGCCTCCTTGCCGGTCTACTGCGACCGCCCGCTGACCAGCGTGGTGGTGCGCAACCTGATTCACAATGCCATCAAATATTCGCCGGCGAATGAGCCCGTGCGCATAGAAACCGGTGAAGCCCGGGTGGGAGCCATTCCCATGGCGTGGGTCGCCGTCACCGACCGCGGCCCGGGCATAGGCTTGGAGGAGCAAGCCAAGATCTTCGAGCCGCATTTCCGGCGTACGGCGCACCGCGAAACCCAGGGCATGGGTATCGGACTCTACCTGGCCCGGCGCATCTGCGAGAACCAGGGCGGCACACTGACCGTGGAAAGCGAAGTCGGCGTGGGCACGCGTTTCGTCGTCACCCTGCCCGCCAGCGCTCCGGCGGCTTGACCGCCCCTGGCGTCTTCAGGCCGCGAACACGTAACCCTGGCCGCGCACCGACAACACGGGCAGCTTCAGGCCCGCGCTTTGCGCCTTGGCGCGCAAACGGCTGACCAGCACGTCGATACGGCGCAATTCAAAGCCGCCCGGGCTGTCCGGCAGGAACAATTCCGCCAGGACCTGACGGCTGACCGCGCTGCCAGCGGCATCCATCAAGGCGACCAGGAAGGTCCGTTCCTGGGCGCTCAGGTGCAGCGAGGCGCCATCGGGCGCAACCAGGATCCAGCCTCCGTCCTGCAGAGACCACGACGTGTCGGCGGTGGCGCGCGTTTCCGCATCCACCGGCCGCGGAGCCTTCGCCAGGCGCATCCGGCGTGCCAAACTGCGGATGACGGAACTGAGTTCCAGCAGGTCCACAGGCTTGGTCATGTAGACATCGGCGCCGCCTTCCAGGCCGCGCACCCGGTCTTCCAGCGCGCTACGGCCTGTCAGCATGACGATACCGACGGGGCTGAGGGCGCGCAGGCGGGTCGCCACGGAGAAACCGTCTTCCCCGGGCAGGTGGGCGTCAAGAATGACGATGTCGCAGGGCTGTTCCTGCAACCGACGATAAAACGCCGCGGCATTATCACAGGCGAATGCCACCCGGAAACCATAGCCACCCAAGCCTAACGCCAACTCCTCCCGGAAGTCGGCGTCATCCTCAAGCAGACCGATACACAGCAAACCATCTGCGCCAGCCATATTTAGAGTGCTTTATTTTGAAGATTATCGACAAATGCCCCGCGGACGCAGCGTCCCGGGTATTCCGTTGGCGACAATCTTACGTCTTTTACAATGGAAACGAATGATTGCAAGGAAAAAAACTGCGATATTCCTTGTCCAAACGGTTATTTTCCCGTAAATCGCAGGAAAATCGCTTTCGCAAATGTCCCAGTTGTACGGCTGGCGGCCGGTTTCAAGACGAACAGCTGACCTCCAGACTGCCCGCCCAATCCGGCGGTAAACCCGCATACCGCTCATATCCCCGCTGGGCCTCGTAGGGGTTGCGCAACAGCTTCATCAAGTTATCGATCTCGCTGGCGTCGCCCGTCTTGGCCGCCCGGATCGCCTCTTCCGCCAGGTGATTGCGCAGCACGTAGAGCGGATTCACGCGATTCATGCCGGCGGTTACATTCTGCATCAACCTGCCGTCCTGTGCGTGCCGCGCCATCAGGCGATCCAGCCAGGCTCCTGCCGCGGGCCGGTCGATGAACAGGTCTTCGAACGCGCTGCGCTGGCCGGACAAGGCATCGGCAAGGCGACGCCAGGTCAACGTGAAGTCAGCCTGATTGGCGTCCATCAGCTTGAGCAGGTCGTCCAGCAGCGGTTCATCGGCCGGCGTCCAGGCGGCCAGCCCCAGCTTGGCGCCCATGCGGTCATGGAAGGCGCGCGTGAAGACCGTCTCGAATTCATCCAGGACGGCCCGCAGGCCTTCCACATCCTGCACCAGCGTGTGCAGGCTGCCGCCCAGGCGATAAAGGTTCCAGAGAGCGACGGACGGCTGGCGGTTCCAGGAATAGCGCCCTTCCGAGTCCGAGTGATTACAGATATGGCCCAGCCGGAAACCGTCTATGAAACCGTAGGGACCATAATCCAACGTCAGTCCCAGTATGGACATATTGTCGGTATTCATCACGCCATGGCAGAAGCCCACCGCCTGCCAGTCCGCCATCAGCAGCGCCGTGCGCCGGGTGACGGCACGCAGCAGGTTGATATAGGGCAGCGCCTCGTTCGAGGACTCGCCCGTTCCGGCTTCCCTGCATTCCGGGTAATAACGGTCTATGACGTAGTCCGCCAGCGTCTTCAGCATATCGGGCTGGCGCCGCGAGGACCAATGCTCGAAAGAGCCGAAGCGCACGAAACTGGGTGACATGCGCGTCACGATGGCAGCTGTTTCCACCGTTTCCCGCATGACCGGGTCGTCGGAAACCACCAGCGCCAGCGCCCGCGTCGTGGGCACGCCCAGCCCGTGCATGGCCTCGCTGGCAAGGTACTCGCGCACCGACGAACGCAACACCGCGCGGCCATCGCCCATGCGCGAATACGGCGTCATGCCCGAACCCTTGAGCTGCAACTCCCAACTGCCCCGCGGCCCCTCGACCTCGCCCAACAGATGGGCGCGGCCATCGCCCAACTGGCCGGCCCAGACGCCGAACTGATGGCCGCTGTAGACCGCCGCCAGGGTGTCGCCGCCCGGCAGCGGCTGGGCCCCGGAAAACACGCTCAGGAACTCGGGCGTGGACAGGAGCGACGGGTCCAGGCCGATCAGTTCCGCCGCCTCCGCGTTACCGTGCAGCAGGCGCGGATTGTTCAAGGCCTGGGGCGCAAGCCGGGTATAAAAGGCCGCAGGCAAGGCGGCAAACGAGTTGACGACGCGCAGGTCGGACAGCGTACGGGCGCTCATGCGCGTTGCCTCCTGGCAGCCCGCTTGGCGGGCCGCACGTAGAAAATGGCGCTAAAAAAGAAAATGGCCGACAGCAGGATCTCTCCCCAAGCCATCAATACGGACAGCGGAGCCGGATCCGACATGGCCCGCACCGCCCCCTCCATCAGGTAGAGCAGCGACAGCATCGACGCCCACTGGTAGGTATAGAGATTGCCGCGCAGGATGCCGCGCAGCGGAAACGCCAGCGGCAGGGCCTTGAGCAGCATCCAGGAACCGCCCGGCCGCAACGGCGCCACCACGGTCTCCCAGGTGACGCAAAGCACGATCAGGGCGAACAGCGAAACCGAGGCCAACAGGCGCAAGCGGGGGTTGAGTTCAGGGTTCATGCTGCTATTATCGCCTGATGAATCGCCCTGCCGAGCCTGCCGCCACGACGCCGGCGGCCCCCGAGCACTCGACCTCGCGCTCTTCATGGATCGCGAGGGCCGGACGTGTTGTGCGCTTCAGCGCCGAACGCGCCAGCGAAGAGAAACTGCTGCAAGTCGCGTCCAGCCTCACCTTCACGACCGTCCTGGCCATCGTGCCGATGCTGGCCGTGGTTCTGTCGCTGTTCACCGCCTTCCCGGTATTCCAGGAATTCCGCGTCGCGCTCGAGGATTTCCTGACCAACAGCCTGATGCCGCCGTCCGTGTCGGACAACATCATGGACTACCTGAACCAGTTCGCGCGCCAGGCTTCGCGCCTGACCGCCATCGGCGGCGCGTTCCTGCTGATCACCTCGCTGTTGCTGATCATGACGATCGACAAGGCGTTCAACGACATCTGGCACGTGACGCGCCAACGTCCGCTGCGGCAGCGCGCGCTGGTGTACTGGGCCATCATCACGCTAGGACCGGTCGTGGCCGGCGCCAGTCTTTGGGCGACCTCGTTCGTGGCTCGCGAATCGCTGGGGCTGGTCCGGGACGTGCCCGAAGCCGTCAGCGTCGCGGTGTCGTTCATCCCGCTGGTGTTGACCGCGCTCGGTTTTGCCGCGCTGTTCGTCATGGTCCCGAACCGCGAGGTGCTCTGGCGCGATGCCCTGGTCGGGGGCTGCGTGACCGCGATCGTGCTGGAAATCATGAAGTCGGCTTTCGCCTACTACCTGACCCGCTTCCCCACCTACACCATTATTTACGGCGCATTCGCCACCCTGCCCATCTTCCTGCTCTGGATCTACCTGTCATGGTTGGCCGTGCTGCTGGGAGCGATCCTGGCGTCGAGCGCACCGCTGATCCGCCTGGGCCGCTGGGAAATCAACCGCTATCCCGGCGCTCCCTTCGTGGACGCCGTGGATGCGCTGCGCACGCTGCGCCAGGCGCAGACGGCCAATCCGCCAGGCCTGCCCGCCAATCTGCTGGCCGCGCAATTGCGCCTGCACCAGGACGAACTGAACGAAGTCCTGGAAACACTGGCTGAAATGGGCTTGGCGACGCGCAGTCCCGAAGGCCTCTGGGTTCTGACCTGCGACGCCCGCAAAACCTCGATGGAACCCGTGGTGGACCGTTTTCTGCTGGACCGCGGCCAGCCCCGGGTCCGCAATGACCCGGAAATATTGCGAGTCGCATCGGCCGTGATTTCCCAGCAAAATGCGCCCACGCTGGAAGAAGTCTGCGGAGAAGCGCAAAATACCGAAAATGGAATCGCTCCCGTGCTGCAGCTGGAAGCGAAAAAAAATTAGCAAATAGGATCAGGGCGCAGTCCGCCCAGGAGGAACCGATGTTGAAGGTCAGCGAGATTTTGCGCGTCAAGGGCGATACGCTCTATACGGCGTCGCCCGACATGCCTGTGTCCCAGGCCGTGCAAACAATGAGCGAGCAGGACATAGGCTCTCTGGTGATCATGGAATTCGGGACGCTGACCGGCATGCTCACGTTCCGCGAGATCATCCGCCACATGCATGCGCATGGCGGCGCCGGCGACACCACCATCCGCTCCATCATGGACGATGCCCCGGTCAGCGTGTCCCCCAACACCAGCGCCGACGAAGTGCAGCGCCTGATGCTCGAAAAGCACGCGCGCTACATCCCGGTCATGGATGGCCCCACCTTGATGGGCGTCATTTCGTTCTACGACATGGCCCAGGCCATCGTCGCGGCCCAGCAGTTCGAAAACAACATGCTGAAGGCCTATATCCGCGACTGGCCCACGGAAAGCGCCGAACCGGCCAAGTCCTGAGCCCGCGGCCAGCGCTGCTGGCCCCCAGTCAAACCCCAGCCGGCGCCGCTTCGATCGCGGCGCCGCGCATATCCGGCGCATGCCGCTGGCTGCGCCAGGCGTCATAGATCAGTTCAGGGTTGTTCGCGGCCAGCAACGCCGGATCGGACAACATGCGACGCCAACGGCGCGCACCGGACTGGCCGTTCACCAGCCCCAGCATGGGCCGCGTCATCACCCGCAGGGGCACGCCCCGCGCGACCTGCCGCGTTGCGTATCCCATCATCGCGTCCACCACCTGCGCATCACTGGGCAACCGCAGCGACGGCCATAGCTGCAGAGACACCTCGGACAGCACCCGCGGCGTGTGCCAGGCAGCCCGGCCCAGCATGACACCATCGAAGTCGCCCGCGGCGCGCACGGACTGCTCGGCGTCGGCCAGACCGCCGTTGAGCACGAACGTGCAATCCGGAAAGTCGCGCTTCAATTGGCGCACCACGTCATAGCGCAGAGGCGGAATCTCGCGGTTGTCCTTGGGCGTCAGACCCTTCAGTACCGCATTGCGGGCATGGGCGATGAACACCCGGCAGCCGGTGTCGTAGATCTTGCCGACGAAATCACGGACAAACGCGTAGGACTCGTCATAATCCAGGCCAAGCCGGTGTTTGACGGTGACCGGGATATCCACGGCGTCCTGCATGGCCTTCATGCAATCGGCCACCAGGGCCGGTTCCGCCATCAGGCAGGCGCCGAACGCGCCCTTCTGCACCCGTTCCGACGGGCAACCGCAATTCAGGTTGATCTCGTCGTAACCCCATTTTTTGCCCAGCCTGGCCGAATGCGCGAGCGCGTCGGGTTCGCTGCCGCCCAATTGCAGGGCCACGGGATGCTCGGCCTCGTCAAAGTCCAGGTGCCGCTCGACATTGCCGTGCAGCAACGCGCCGGTGGTAATCATTTCCGTGTACAAGCGTGCGCGCGGCGCCAGCAGCCGGTGGAAATAACGGCAATGGCGGTCGGTCACATCGATCATCGGGGCGACGCACAGCCGCCAGTCGGGGGAGTCCAAGAATCACTCTACAAAACAAGGGGATGCGGTATTTTACGGTGCTTGGCGGCTTTGTGTCTGGCAGGCGGCTGCGTCCGCTCCGCCGGATGGCGGACGGACTGATCCGCCATGTGGTCTAAAATTGCGCCGCCGCAGCCGAAACAGGCTTGCACGCGCGCCCGTCAACCCCTAAATCCCGCACATCAATGGCCGTATTCACCCCTGTCTCCGACGACGACGCTCGCGCCCTACTGGCGCATTTCGATCTGGGCGAGTTTGTCTCGCTTCGGGGGATTACGGCGGGTATCGAGAATACCAACTACTTCCTGTACACGACCCGCGGCGAGTATGTGCTGACGCTGTTCGAGGTGCTGACGCAGGCCCAACTGCCGTTCTACATCGAACTGATGTACCACCTGGCCGAGCGCGGCATTCCCGTGCCCCGGCCCCAGACGCTGCGCGACGGCACCCGCCTGACCACCCTGCACGGCAAGCCCTGCGCCATTGTTTCGCGCCTGCCGGGCGGCTACGAACCCGCGCCCGGCGCCGCCCATTGCGCCCTGGCCGGCGCCACGCTGGCCCGCGCCCACCTGGCCGGACGCGACTTTCCGCTGCACCAGCCCAACCTGCGCGGACTGTCCTGGTGGCTGGAAACGGCCCCCAAGGTCATGCCCTTCCTGGAACCGGCGCAGGCTCAGCTGCTGTCGTCAGAGCTGGCCGACCAGCAAGCCGCAGCCGCGACGCCGGCCTGGCAGGCCTTGCAGACCGGTCCGGCCCACTGCGACCTGTTCCGGGACAACGTCCTGTTCGCCGGCACCTTCGAGGATCCGCTCATGGGCGGCATCATCGACTTCTACTTCGCCGGCTGCGACACCTGGCTGTTCGACGTGGCGGTAAGCGTCAACGACTGGTGCATCGACCGCGACACCGGCGAATTCGTGCCCGAACTGGTCGAGTCCTGGCTGACGGCCTATGCGGCCGTGCGCCCGTTCACCGATGCGGAACGCGAGGCCTGGCCGCTGATGCTGCGCGCCGCCGCGCTGCGCTTCTGGATATCGCGCCTGTACGACTTTTTCCTGCCGCGGCCGGCTCAGACCCTCAAACCGCACGACCCCCGGCATTTCGAAAGAGTGTTGCAAGCGCGCCACCGCCCGGGCCTGCCAATATTGCCGTAACCGTTGCTCCCCCCATAATGGGGCTAGCACGTCCCTTTTTGAGAGATCACCCCCTTTAAATAGCCATGCAAGCAGCATTCCTCCCCGCGACATCCGGCTGGCAATGGGTCCGAGACGGTTTCCGTCTGTTCCGCAAGCAACCACTGGCCATGTTCACCTGGGCCATGGCCATCAGCCTCCTGGTCATCTTCGCCACGGCGACGCCGCCGGTCGGCCCCATATTGGTGGTGGCGCTGATGCCCATCATCACGCTGATGACGCTATCGGCGTGCAAGCACGTCGAAGCCGACCGCATCATGCTGCCCTCGATGTGGGCCAAGCCGCTCAAGCAGCCCGGCGTGTTCCGGAAACTGTTCCTGATGGGGTTGCTGTACGCAGCGCTCTGCATTGCGACCGGCCTGATCATCTTCCTGCCGTTCACGGACGCGATGGTCGAAGGCATGCGCATTGCCTCCGTGGAAAAGTCCATGGAACCCATCCTGTCTGCCATGGCCGTTCCGCTGACCTTGTTCGCGATCGTGTACGTCATAATCGCCGCACTGTTCTGGCACGCTCCCGTCCTGGTCGCCTGGCATGGGCTGCGGCTGATCCAGGCCCTGTTCTTCTCCGGCATCGCCTGCTGGCGCAACAAACTGCCTTTCCTGGTCTACGGCGCCACCTGGATCCTGGTGTTTCTTTTCATTGACCTCTGCGCCGGCCTCCTGGTCGCCATCGGTCTGTCACCCCAGCTTGCCGGCACGCTGCAGATTCCGTTCAATATCGCCGCGGGTGGCGTGCTGTACTGCAGCTTCTATCCTGCCTATACCTCCGTGTTCGGTATCGAGAACGCCAGCGCGCATCTCGACGACGGCAACGGCGCCCAGGCATGACGCCACGCGGCAGGGCGCCAGCGCCCTGCGCACCGCAAGCACCCTTCCCTGCCGCGATATGAATGCCACGTCGATGGCATAGCGCATGCCAAAGGTATGCACCGCGGCGCAAGGCATCAACAAGATGCCGGACCGCGGCCCAGGCGGCTTGCGTCCCAGCAGGCCCCGCGCGCGGCCGTAGCAGCTGGCGACTTTGAGCAGCCTGAGTCCGCTGCGCGGCGCCGGCGGCTGGCCGCCAGTCATTGCACGCTCTGCAGCAATTGCACCATCACCGGAAAGGCCAGCACGATGAACGTGCAGGGGAAGATGCAGCCGATCAGCGGCAGCAGCATCTTTACCGGAGCCTGCATCGCCAGCTGTTCCGCCCGCACGTGGCGATCGCTGCGGGCTTGCGCCGCCTGTGCGCGCAACACTGGCCCCAGGCTTATCCCAAGTGCTTCGGCCTGCGCCAGGGCGGCCGCCCAATTGCGCGCAAGCGGGCTATTGCTGCGTTCCGCCAAGGCCTTGATCGCCGCGGTCCTGGAGACTCCCGCACGCATCTCCGCCAATGCGTCGGCCAGGGCATCCCGCAGTATGCCCTCCGGCCCGCTCTGGGCTGCCATCTGCAATGCCCCGTGCACGCTCAGCCCCGCCTCCACGCACAAAGTCATCATGTCGAACACGAAAGGCAAGTCGCGTTCGATGCTGCGCCGCCGATTGCGGCCCAGACTGCGCAGCCAAAGCCCGGGCGCGGCGCCTGCCGCCAGCGCGGACGCTACCATCCAAGGAATCCACTCCCAGGATGGCGATTGCGCCAGAAGGATGGCTGCCGCCGCCGTCACCCCTCCGGCAGCCGCGGCCGCACTCCAGCACAGCGCCGCGACATGCGCGTAGCTGATGCCGGCGGGCAATGCCGCCCGCTCGATGGCGCGAGTCAGCCGTATGCGCCAACGCCAGGAACATAAAGGCCCCGCCACGGGCGCCACCGCCGAAATCCAGGGCCAGGCCGCTCGCCACCACCAAGGCAAGGCAGACGAAGCGCCCTCGCTATCCAACGACAACGGCTTCAAAACCACCCACGCCAGCCATCCCGCGGCCAGCGCGGCCGTCAACAGGCTCAAGTACAGCCACATCGCATCTGCTCCCGTCAGATATCGATCCGGACAATGCGCCGGATCAGCAGCATGCCCGCGGTCTCCAGTACCGCCACGATGGCCAACACGCCCCAACCCACGGGCGTATGCCACAGCAAGCCCATGATTTCCGGCTCCAGGCGGTCGAGCACGGCAAGCAGCAGCAAAGGCAAAGCCCCCACGATCCAGGCCTGCATGCGTCCTTGCGAGGTCAGCGCCTGCAGCTTCGCCTGCAACTGCAGGCGGGCGCGCAAGGTCTGCGCGATACTCTCCAGCGCCTCCGCCAGGTTGCCGCCCGTCTGCGCCGCAATGCGCATGGCCGCTACGACGAGCGCGGTCGAATCGGCCGGCATGCGGCCACGCAGGTTCTCAAGCGCGCTGTCCCATGGCACTCCCATGCGCTGTTCACGCAACATCAGGCCCAACTCCTGAGCCAAGGGCGCGCTGCTCTGCTCGACGACATGGCGCAGGCCTGTGGTCAATGCCACCCCCGCGCGCAAGGCAGAGGCGAGCATCAACAGCGCCATCGGCAGTTGTTGCTCGAACCGCCGGGCACGCCGGCGCCGCAACGCATTCACCAGCGTCCGAGGCAGGTGCGAAGCAAGCGCCGCAGCGACGGTGGCGACAAAGCCGCTGCCCGTCGCGGCGAAGGCCAGTGCCGCCGCCATCGCCGCGCAAGCCACCGCGCCTGCCCACAATTGGGCTGGGTCTATGAACAAAAACACCTCGCTCAGACGCAGGCCCGCCTCCTGCGTGTAGACCTCGCGGTAGCGGCGCAGCGCCGGCGCAAACCAGTGTTGAGCACGCCACGCCAGTAGCAGCACGCATACCATGGCGGCCCCCGCAGATAGCCAGATCATGCCGTTCCTTGCGCAAAGACAGCGGTCCCCGGCGCCGCCTGCTCGGTGTTGGAGAACCAGGCGGGATCGAAGGCCTCCTCGACCTGCGTCCATTCGCGCATGAAGCCGGGCAAGGCCCCGCAGCCGGTGAAGCCGCGCACGCGGTCGTAGCGGAACAGATCCTGGAGCTGTATGCGTCCGCTTTCCATGCCCGTGATCTCCGCTATCGACGTCACGACGCGGCGCCCGTCGCCCAGCCTCGCCTGCTGCACCACGATGTCCACGCTGGCTGCGATATGTTCGCGCACCGCAACCAGAGGCAGATCGAGTCCCGCCATCAGAATCATCGATTCCAGGCGCCCCAGCGCGTCGCGCGGCGAGTTGGCATGCAGCGTCGTCAGGGAGCCTTCGTGCCCGGTGTTCATGGCGGTCAACATGTCGAATGCCTCCGCCCCGCGGCACTCGCCCACGACGATCCGGTCTGGCCGCATGCGCAATGCGTTGCGCACGAGCTCGCGAATGTCGATGCGTCCGCGCCCCTCCTGGTTGGCCGGACGCGCCTCCAGCGCCACCAGATGATCGTGGTTCAGGCGCAGCTCCGCCGCATCCTCGATGGTCACCACGCGCTCACCGTCGGGAATCTCGTTGGACAGGATGTTGAGCAACGTCGTCTTTCCCGCCCCGGTGCCTCCGGATACCACCAGATTCCTGCGCATCCTCACGCAGAGCGCCAGGAATTGCGCCATGGCGCCGCTCAGCGAACCCGCAGAGATCAGATCGGACATTCCGGGGCGCCGCTGCGGAAACTTGCGTATGGTCAGGCTGGCGCCCCTGAGAGCGACCGGCGGAATGATGGCGTGCACCCGGGACCCGTCAGCCAGGCGCGCATCCACCATGGGAGAACTTTCGTCGATGCGTCGTCCCAGGGGCGTGACGATGCGCTCGATGACCCAGCGCAGCGATTGCTCGCTGGTAAAGGTCGCCTGATGGCGCGACAAGCGGCCGGCACGTTCGACATAGATCTCGTCGTGGCGGTTGACCATGATCTCTGTGATGTCGGCAGCGGCGAGCAAGGGCTCCAGCGGCCCCAGGCCGACCGCTTCGTCGAGCACCTCGCGGCAAAGCGCGGCCCGGTCCGCCCCGGGCGGCAAGTCGGTGTCCGTGGCGACGATGTGCGTCAACAGCCGTTCGGCCTCGGCGCGCAGCATGCTGTCGCTCATGCCCGCCACGTCAAGGCGGCGCAGATCCAGCGCCGCCAGCAGCGCCGCATGCAGGCGCCGGCGCTCCTGCAGCGGATTTGGCAGCGGCAGAACCGGCATTGGCGTCGAGGCCGCGGGCAACATCGGCGATTCCTGCACGGCAGCCGTGTCGCGAGCCGCGCCGCCAGCCGCCGCACCGCCCGATCCCCCGGCGCGCTCCGGGACGTCCGCCAACGACATCCGCAGCCGGCAGGGCCCGATCAGTATTTCGTCGTCGGGCAACACCGGCGCGTGGCGCACGATCCGCGTCCCGTTCACCAGGGTTCCGCCCAACGTGCCCAGGTCTTCGAGCACGATCCCGACCGCTTCGCGCGACAGGCGGGCGTGCTGGCGCCCCACCCTCCAGTTCACGATGCGCACGCCGCAATGCGCGCCCCTTCCGATCAACACGGGAGCAGCCACCGTGGATCTGTGCACGGAGGCGTCCTCGAACAACATTTCCACGTCGATCATGGCCGAGTCTCCGAAGAAAAAATCGGCGCGCCGTCTTGCGGCGAGCCCCATTGCGAACCGGCGCCGGCGTGGGCATCCCACCCTGCCGCGGCAGGCACGGCGGTGCCCAGGCGAGGCGGCACGGGAAAAGCCGCTTCAAGTACGCCACGTCCTCGCCGCACCCGGTCTGCCATGGCGGGCTCGGCCTGCGTAATGAGTTTGGGCGTCACGAATATGGCGAGTTCGGTTTCCCGCAATTGATAGCGCCGGGACGAAAACAAGGCTCCCAGGACCGGGATGTCTTTCAGCCATGGCAGACCGTCGCTGGTCTCGTCCCGCTCGCGCGACAGGAAGCCACCGATGACCAGGGTATCGCCGGAGCGCACGTTGAACTCGGTGGATGCGCGGCGCGTACGCAACGCCGGTCCGCCCGGCACGCTCAGCGCGTTGTCCACCGAACTCGCTTCTACCTCGATCAAGGATCGGATGACCCCGTTGCGGTCGATGCGAGGGGTGATCCTGAGCATGACGCCATAGGGCTTGAACATCGTGGTCGAGTTGCCGCGCGTGTCGGTCGACGCGTAGGGAACCTCTCCACCGGCCAGGAAGGTGGCGCTGGCCCCGCTGCGCGCAAGCAGTTGAGGTTGAGCCAGCATGACGGCCTCCCCGCTTTGCGCCAACATCGCTATCCGGGACGACAGCAGCGCATTGACGCCGAAATAGCCAGCCGCCGAAGAGACCGGACCCACTGTTTCTATGATCCCTTCGCCCGGACGGTTCATCCGCCCCCGCGACCCCGCATCCCAGGCCAGGCCGGCGTTGATGCCGCCTTGGGACAGCCCGTCCCAGCGCACGCCCAGATCCCTCAGCCTTGAGGTGGGGATTTCCACGACCTGCACATCCAGCTGCACCATGCGATCCCAGCCCACTTGCCCGGTAAAGTCCAGTACGGCGGGATAGCGGTCCGCCAGGGCCGTGATGCGCAATCGGTCATCGTCGGACAGGTCGTCGCCTTCGATCAGGATGCGGCCGCCCACCTCGGTACTGCGCGCGCCGGGAATGCGGGCAAGCAAGGCCTCGACCTCCGCGCGCAGACGCGGCGCTCCGGCCGGCACGACCCTCAGTTCATAGGCCTTGGCGCGCCCGCCATTCGCCCAGACGTGCAAGGACGAAACACCCTCGGCACGGGCAAAGACCACGACCTCGCGCCCTTCGGCCTCGATGGCGCCGATTACCTGGCCATTGCCTATCGCCACGCGCTTGACCCCGGGGTGCGACAGAATCCGCGTTTCACCCACCTGAAGTTCGATTGCCTCATCCTCCGCGCGCACTGCGGGACTGGCCAGCCAGAGCACGCAGGCAAGCATCCTGACGACGACGCGTCTCATGGCCGCTCCCGTTGAAGTCGAGCCGCGACTGCACTTTCCACATCCATTGCTCCTGCGCCTGCCGAGGGGTCCAGCCTGTCTCCGTACAGGATGGCCACACCCGGCGCATTCCGGGGTTCCTGGTCCAGTCCGACCAGCGAAGCAAGGTCGCCCTGCGCTGCACCGCTGACCACTGCGGCATCGTCGCGATGGCGCAACATCGCTGTCAGCGCCCCGCTCTGCCGCGCCGCCACGAATCGCATGGCCTCATCCGGCGTTGCGGCCAAGGTGATATTGCCGCCCTTGCTTTCACCTTCGGCGTCGCCCCCCACCATCAGCACACGCATGCCTTGCAAGAGAGGCACCGTCAGCTCCCGCTGCCGATGCGAAAAACTCACGTAGATATCGATGGCATCGCCCACGCGCAATACATCCGCCAAGCCGCCCAGGTCCGTCGCCGCCACCGTCAGCGCGCGTTGCCCGCTGCGCAAGCGGGACGCCAAGGCAGGGGCCGGAGGACTGAACGTCAAGTGTCCCCGCAGCAAGGGCTCGCCATTGGCGACATCGGCGAGCAAGGTGGCGCCAAGCAGGCTGGAAAGATCCAGGGGATCGATGCTGGCCCGGGACACCCAAGGCTGCGGAATCTCGCGCACGGCCAGGTGCACCTCTTCGAGTTGCGTGCCAGCGGGCAGGTCGTACGCCGCGACCAGCCGGCTGACCATCGGCGTGCGCGCCTCCGCCTCCAGCGCCTGGACCCGCTGCTGCACGTGTTCCCGCACCGCCCACGCGGATACCAGACCCGCGATCAGCGCAATGGCATACACGCCCATACGGCGCAGGCGCGGCACGACCTGGGTGATCCAGTTCGTCATGGCGCTCTTCCGCTGACCAGAAGCCCGCTGCCGCCGTCCAACGGCACCAGCGACAGCCGCATGCGCGAGCCAGAGCGGACCCACCAATGCGCCGAATCCTCGGAGATGGGCAGGCGACGCCAGCCGTTCTGAAGCAGACGTTCCTCCAGCTGCGCAGCCAACTGTCCCGGGGGCTGCGCGTATTGCCAGATTCGCTCGGAAACGCGCACGCCCTCCTCCGTCAAAGCAACGTCCAATCTGAGACGCCCCCCGGCGGGCAGCCAGGCAGGGGTAGCGCTGTCAGGCGCAGCCAGCAGGCTGACCGCTGAAATGCTGCCGGCTGTCCGACGCGAGCCCAGGCCTTCAAGGTGGACGACCCATTGCTCCTGCCCCACCTGCCCTGAGAGGATGGCCTGGCCGGAAAACACGTTGAGATTGGCCAAGGCCGGCTGCTGGGCGGACAGATAGCGGATCAGCTCCGGCGTGCTGAGCGGCGCATCGAATACCAACACGCGCGCCGGGATTCCATGCAGCCAGATGCTCTCCGCCAACAATCCGCGACGCGAACCTGCCGGAAGACGCAATGCCTCCAGCGCAGCAACGCCTGGCCGGTTTCTGCCGCCGCCCCCGAACTCCCCGCCGCCCGTCGCAAGATCCTGAGCTGCCGCGACATTGCGCCCCCCTACCGCCGCGACAGCCAGGGCGCCGGCCATCAATAGGCGCAGCGTCTTTGCCATGGCCAAGTTTCGCCGGCCGTCGTCCCTCGGCAGGGCCGAACCGGCAAGAGACGCAGACCAGCGCAGTCCGATCATTTGCCCGCTCCCTTGCGGCTGACAAGCCGCTCCCCGGGCACCACATCCGCCCATTCGGACAACCAGTCCAGCGACAGGCCGGGCCTGCGCCAGGGTCCGTCCAGGCGATCGACAACAGGCTTCAAGCGTCGGGCCTCGGCCAGGGAGGCTCGTTCCGCCCTGTTCCAGGATGTAGGCGCCCGGCCGATCCTGCGCTGCGTGTCGGTATCGCCGTGCGCATAGCCGGCGCCGCTTGCCACATGCGTGCGGCGGGCGATGCGCAACCAGGCCGCGCTATCCCGATCGAAGCGCGCAGCGCTTGCCGTTACCGACAGCAGTTTCAGATCCGCGCCGAACCATTCGTCCTGCAAGGCCTTGACCTGTGCCGGCGCGATACCCGATAACGCGCTGGCCCTGCCCGAGAGCGCCATGCCGCCGGGTACGGACGAATTCCGCACGGGTTGTCCCAAGGCGCCGGCCATCGCGGTCTTGCGGCTGGCCTGCGCCATTTCCTGCGCCGTGAACTGCAATCCGCCAATCCAGGACGCTGCCCAAAGCAGCAGGGCCAGCAGCGGCAGCATCAGCAACGCTTCGACCAGAGCCTGCCCTTGCTGGCGCGCGGGAATCCGGTTCATGGCACCCGCCTTGCCTGCGCGGCCTCTGCGGCGCTGACGGCGGACAAGCGCGCCTGCCAGTAAGGGCGGAAAAGCGTGGCAAGTTCATCACGGCCATCGGCCCGCCGTTCCGGCCGCGCAAAGTAGGTTTCCGCCGCAGAAGTGACGGTGACGGCGTCTTCCGGTCCCAGCGCGCCATAGCGGAACGCCCCCAAGGGCGTGCGGACTGCGCTGTCGCCATTCGTGGTTTTCAAGGATGAACCGGCAAGCCCGACGGCCACCGCGAAACGCAGGGGACTGCTGCTGCGTGGCAAGGCGATGTCGCGATAAGCTGGCAGACCCCGCCCCGGCCAGCGCTGAACGGCTGCCATGGCGTACGAGTTGGCCAACGGATTGGTGACGTCGTCGAGCAGATCCCATCTGGCCAACAGCTCCACCCAGCGCCAGAAATCCTGCTCGGAAAAATCGAACGGCGGCTCTTCCACATATGTCAAGCCTTCGGGCGCCTTGATCTTCTGGCCTTGCGCCGTGCCCCAGCCCATGGCGTATTCGCGGAAGTAGCAGCCTCTCCAGCGATTGAAACGCAGCGCATGGAAGGACTGGGTATCGAGAGCGCCCCACCGTCCATCCGGCCCCAACCAGGTGGAACCCCGGCGCCGCAACTCGTGGCGATACAAAGGGCATAGCGGATGCACCATCCACGGATTGCGGCGCGTGGCGCTGCGGCGGTCGAGAAAGCCATAGCGTGCCGCCGCCTGCTCGACGGCCGGCCGCAAACCCGCCTCGCGTGTGGCCAGACGACGCCCCACGAACCCAGGCCATTCATCGGTCAACAGCCGCAGGCTTGCGCCCCGGACATGCGCAACATCGACGCCGGGCGACGGCGCATCGTCCGACAGATTGGCAAACAGCACCTTCTTCATGATGCGCTCACGCGAAGCCGCCAAACCTGCGACAGCGGACGCCGCGGCAGCCTCCAGGACCTGGTGAACCACCCTGTCATGCTCGCCAAACGCGGACGCGAGTCTCTGCTCGGCCTCGGGCACGGCCCGCACCGTTTGGTAGGCTGCCCCCACATCGGGGCCGAACAACATGGCGATCAGGCCTGCGGGCGGATTGCGCCGATCGCGCTGCGACTGCATGGTGCGGGCATACTGCGCCGATGCAGCCAGCGTGACCAGATGCGCCATGGCGACCTGATGCGCGATCTGTGTGCGGTTGATATAGGCCAGGGCGTTGAGCGCGCGCGCTTGCTCCAGCGCCCCGCTGTAGGCGGCCGCGTCCGCGGCATGCGTCAGCCGCTGCCGCGCTCCCACGGTTTGCCCCAAGTTGTACAGCACGACCAGGGACATGCCTCCCACCGCGGCCATCAACAGGCCCAGGACCAGCGCCTGGCCGCGCTGGTGGGCAAGCGGTGCGCAAGAACGCGTGTTCACTTCGCATCCGTGGCATTGCCGGTGAAGGATTTGAGTGAACGGGCCTTGGTCTGCGCCGCCGCCTTTTGCGCCGCCTGTTGTGCCGCGCGGCTCTGCGCACCGCCGTCTTCGCCGGCCAGTTCACGCGCCATGGCGGCGGTCTGCGATCGCACCACCTGGCCGAAGTACTGATACACCGCGATGGCCGCCACCGCGACCAAAGCCACGACCACCACGTATTCCGTCATACCCTGTCCCGACTGACGCTTGCGCAACCCTGACATATCCGTTCTCCGGCACTGTGAAGACAGGCTTCAGTGTCGGCGTCCGCCCCCGGCGTCGCTATTCGCGGATGCCGAGGCGGATAAAGTGATCACGGGTTCGTTGACAGTTCACGGACAGCAGCGGCCGGCGCAGGCTGGCCACCGCGCAAAACGACATGAATCTTGTAACCCTTTAATATTCAAGGGTTTTCCCTATTGCCCGACCTATGGCTCAGCAGTAGATTTGAGTTGCCGGGCTGTCTGACACCCATCGCGTGCGAAGCCGGGCAGGAGCGCCTCAGACTCACCTTGAGCTGGGGCGCTCTTCCATTTTGCGGCGCGCAAATGCTCGTCCCTCAGGGCAACAGTTCCGACGCGCCCCGCCCTACAAGGCGCTAGGCGACCCGCAACACCCCATTGTCGATAACGATTGCGTCGCGCTCGACGACCTTCGCCCGGAAGGAGCCGTCCCCCCAGACGTCTATGCTCAGCGTCTCGCCGGGGTACATCGGCCCGGAAAATCGCAGCGACACGGAACGCACCGCCCCATTGCCCGCAGGCTGCAGCTGCTTGGCGACGGTGTGCGACACCAGGCCAAACGTGCACAGGCCGTGCAGTATGGGGCGGGGAAAGCCGGCTGCCTGGGCGACCTGCGGATCGCAGTGCAGCGGGTTGTAGTCGCCGTTGAGGCGATACACCAGCGCCTGCTCGGGCCGGGTGCGCGCCTGCACGGTCCAGTCCGGCGGCCCGTCGGGCATGGCGTGCGCTGGGCGCGCCAGCCTGCCGGCATTCGCCATGCCGCCATCGCCCCTGAGCACGTGGGTGGCGGAAGTCCGCGCGATGAGCAGTCCCGTACCGGTATCCGTCAAGGTTTTCTCGGAATACAGCAACAGGCCCTTCTCGCCCTTGTCGACAACCTCCACCACGCGGGTCTTGCCTGTCAGTTCGCCGGCGGCGGGTATGGGATGGAACAGTTCCATTCCCTGCTCGCCGTGCAGCAAGCGCACCGTATCGGCCCCGATATCGGGCGCATCCAGCCAGAAACCCGGATAGCCAAGCACCACGGCCATGTAGGGCAGCACGAGCGGATCGTGCCGCCTGCCCACATAGGCCAGGTCGGACTCATTCACGGGATCCTGCCCCAGGCCCACCGATAGCGCGTACAGCATGACATCCCGCTCGGTGTAGCGCTGCCTGATTTCCGGCAGTTCATAGTTCAACAGTTGTTCATGGCTCAAGCGCATGACGTTCTTCTCCTTGGTCCCGAAAACACATCCATGACCATGACGTCCGGGTCAGATCGGATCCCAGCTCATCACGTCGGGCGAGCGCTCCAGCGGATAGAAGTGCTTCTGCATCGCCGGAATGGCGACCTCGGCAATGCGCTGCGGCGTCCAGCCCTCGCTGAAGTGCACGGAACGCATGGGACGTGGTTGGCTCATCAACATGATCTCGTTGGCACGCACCGCGAATATCTGACCGCTGACCTCTCGCGCGGCATCGCTGAGCAAGTACACGGCCATCGGCGCAATCTTGCCGGCTTCCATCTTCTTGAGTTTTTCCACGCGGTCCCGCTGCTGCGGCGTATCGGTGGGGATGGAACTGGTCATGCGGCTCCAGGCTGACGGGGCGATGCAGTTGGAGCGCACGCCATAGCGGCCCATGTCCAGCGCAATCATCTTGGACAAGGCCACGATGCCCAGCTTGGCCGCTCCGTAGTTGGCCTGGCCGTAGTTGCCGATCAGCCCCGACGTCGAGGTCATGTGCACCATCGTGCCGCTCTCCTGTTCGCGGAAGTGCGTGGCCGCCGCCCTGCTGACGAAGAATGTGCCATCCAGATGCACCGCAATGACGGCCCGCCATTCTTCCTCGCTCATCTTGTGAAAGGAGCGGTCGCGCAGGTTGCCCGCGTTGTTGACCACGCCATCGATGCGTCCGAAGTGATCCATGGCGCACTGGATGATGGCGTTGGCGGACGCGTGCGTCGCGACCGAATCGAAGTTGGCGACGGCCGTCCCGCCCGCGCCGCGGATCTCGGCGACGACTGCGTCCGCGGGCGCCACCGCGGCCGACAGGTCATCGCCATTGAGCGCAACCCCGATATCGTTGACCACGACCTTGGCGCCCTCGGCCGCCAGTTGCAAAGCGATCTCGCGGCCGATGCCGCCTCCGGCTCCGGTCACCACCGCCACCTTGCCTTCCATCATGCGTTCCATGCCCATGTCTCCTCAAAACGGGCCCGCCGGCTGTCTGCGGCAGGCCCAATGCTGTCGATTACCTACTCGGTCGTTACGTTGGCGCGGCGCACCACCTCGGCCCACTTCCTGCCTTCGCTGCCGATAAAGGCGGCGAACTCCGCGGGCGTATCGGGATTGGGCATCGCTCCCTGGTCGCGGATCTGCTTCTGCATGTCGGGTGTCTGGATGATGGCGACCACCTGCTTGTTGATCTCCGACACGACGTCGTCCGGCGTCTTCGCGGGCGCCCACAGGCCGAACCACGACACGACCTCGTAGCCGGGCACGCCCGCCTCCGCCACGGTGGGCACATCGGGTAGCTGGTCACTACGCTGAGCCGAGGTCACTGCCAGCACCTTCAGCCGGCCCGCCTTGATGTGCGGTAGCGCCGAAGGCAGGTTGTCGAAAATCATGGAGATCTGGCCGCCCAGCAGATCCGTCACTGCCGGCGTGCTGCCCTTGTAGGGCACGTGCACCATGTCGACGCCGGTCATCATCTTGAACGTCTCGCCTGACATGTGCAGCGTGCTTCCGTGTCCGGAAGAGCCAAAGGTGAGCTTGCCCGGGTGGGCGCGGCCGTAGGCGATCAGCTCCTTCACGGTGTCGTACGGCGCATTCTTGGGCACCACCAGGGCGTTCGGCACCATGGCGGTACGCGTGATCGGCGCGAAGTCCTTGATCGCGTCGTAGGGCATGGATTTGTAGAGACTGGGGTTGATGGCGTGCGTGCCTATCGTGCCCATCACCAGCGTGTAGCCGTCCGGCGCCGCGCGCGCCACCTGCGCGGTGCCGATGTTGCCGCCCGCGCCGGGCTTGTTCTCGACCACCACGGAAACGCCCCAGCGTTCGCTCAGGCGCTGGCCTATCACGCGCGCCAGGATATCGGTCGTGCCGCCCGCCGAGAACGGCACGTTTATCGTCACCGGCTTGTTGGGAAAGCCCTGCGCCGTCTGCGCGCCCGCCGCGCCAGCGCCCAGCAGGGCCGCCAGTCCCAGCAATGCCAGGAACTTCAGGGGACGCTTGCGCGCAGAAGCTCCGGACGCGTCTTTTTTGATTGTCTTGAACATAGTCTCCTCGCTCTTTTATCCAGGTTCAGAGGCGGTCCGCCTCAATCCAGCACAGCAAGATCCTGCCCTTCCTCCACTTCATCGCCAACCGCCACCAGAATCTTGGCGATACGGCCTGCTGCCTCGCTTTCCACGGGAATCTCCATCTTCATGGACTCGACCTTGAAGGCCTCGTCGCCCGTCTGAATCCGTGCGCCCTCTTCCACGCAACACGCGACCACACGGCCCGCGACGTTGGAAACGATATTTTTCATGCCAGCTCCTTTACCGACTCTGTTGAAATCACTGCCTGCAAGCCGTCGACGGTCATCGTGCCGGCCTGGAACCGCTCCGACGCGAGCACCTGAAGCATCATCGGAATGTTGGTCTTGATGCCCTCTACCCGCATGCTGCCCAGTGCACCGCTCAACTCCCGGATCGCGGCAGCGCGATCGCCTGCATGCGCGATGACCTTCGCCACCATGGGGTCGTAGTGACTGGAAACCCGGTTGCCCTGCGCGTAGCCTGTTTCTATCCGTAGGCCTGGGCGGGAGGGCGGTAACTCGAACGTTTTCAGGACGCCGGGCGAAGGCAGGAAACGCACGGGATCCTCGGCATACACGCGCGCCTCGATCGCATGCCCCGCCACGGCCGGTTGCCTGCCGATCACCGACGACAGCTTTTCGCCCGCAGCCAGGCGGATCTGCGCCTGCACGATGTCCACGCCGGTGACCGCTTCCGAGATGGCGTGCTCGACCTGCAGGCGCGTGTTGACCTCGAGGAACGAAAAGCCACTGTCCGGCGTGTACAGCATCTCCACCGTGCCTATGACGTCGTAGCCGATTTCTCCCAGGATGGCCGCCAGCCGCTCGGCCATGCCGGCGACCGCCTGGCGGTCGATGGCCGGCGCCGGCGCCTCCTCGATCACCTTCTGGTATCTGCGCTGGGTGGAGCAGTCCCGTTCGAACAGGGACAGGACATTGCCAAACCTGTCCGCCAGGAACTGGAATTCGATATGCCGCGGCGAT
Source organism: Achromobacter sp. PD1 (assembly GCF_048541815.1). Classification (NCBI taxonomy): domain Bacteria; kingdom Pseudomonadati; phylum Pseudomonadota; class Betaproteobacteria; order Burkholderiales; family Alcaligenaceae; genus Achromobacter; species Achromobacter sp. PD1. The sequence continues at coordinate 1,408,006 of NZ_CP183349.1, read as the reverse complement.
GGCACGAATCGCTCCATGTACAGGGCGGGATTGGCGAACGCCTTTTCCGCCATGCCGCTGGCCCGTTCCCAGCTGTCGGACAGCGACTGAGGATCGTGGACGGGGATCATGCCTATGCCCCCGCCGCCGCCCGCAGGCTTGATCAGCACCGGATACCCGAGCGCGCCGGCGGCCTGGCGTACCGCGACCAGGTCATCGCGAGGCAGGATGCCGGTGCTGCCGCCTGCCTGCAAGCCGTGCCGTTGCATCAACTCGCGCGCGCTCGCCTTGTTGCCCAGTACATCGATCCACCTGGACGAAGGTCCGATGAAGCAATGCCCCGCCGCTTCCACCCGGCGCGCGAACTGCGCGTTCTCGGACAGGAATCCGTAGCCGGGATGCAGCGCGTCGGCGCCACAACCCGCCATGACCTCGAGCAGCAGGTCCTGGTTGAGATAACTGGCCCGCGCAGGCGCAGGCCCGATGCAGTAGCTTTCATCGGCTTGGCGCACGTATGGCAGGTCAGCATCGGCCTCGGAGTACACCGCCACGGATTGCAGGCCCAGCGCCTTCACGGCGCGCAGAATGCGCGCGGCGGCGGTGCCCCGGTTGGCAATCAGGATCTTCTTCATCTGTATCCCCTCAGGGCCGGTATCCGGTGGCCACCATGCCGGGCTGGCGCAGCGGCGCGGCCAGATTGGCGAACTCGACCAAGCGCGCGCGCGTGCAGGCCGGATCGATGATGTCCTCGATGACGAAGGCTTCCGCGCTGCGGAACGGGGACGTCAGGGCCCGCACTCTTTCCTCGATCTCCGCGCGCTTGGCTTCTGGGTCGGCGGCCGCCTCGATCTCGGACCGGTACGCCACCTCCAGGCCGCCCTCGATCGGCAGCGAACCCCATTGCGCCGATGGCCACGCATAGCGGAAGTTGAAGCGGCTGGAATTCTGATGGCCGCCCGCGGCCACGCCGAAAGCGCGCCGCATGATCAGCGAGAACCAAGGCACCGTCGACTGCGAGACCGCCGTCAGCGCTCTCACGCCGGCGCGCATCACGCCGTCCTTCTCGGCTTCCAGGCCGATCTGGAAACCCGCGATGTCCACCAGGTTCACCACCGGCAGGTGAAAGGTCTCGGCCAGGTCGAGCAGGCGAGTGAATTTCTCGGCGGTATGCCGGTCCCAGCCGCCTCCATAGTGATAAGGATTACTGGCGGCGAACAGCACCGGCCAGCCATCCACCCGAGCCAGCCCGCCCACGATGGCCTTGCCCCAATGCCGGCCGATTTCGAACACGCTGCCGGGATCGAACAAGGTTTCCAGTATGGGCCGGATCTTGTAAACCTTGCGCGTGTCCTTCGGAATGGCCGTGCGCAGCCATTCCTGCTCCGCCGCCGCGGCCGGAACCTCGCCCCTGGGCGCAAGATCGTGCACGGAGGCGGGCATGTACGACAGGAAGCGCCGCGCGGCCGCGAAAGCCTCGTCCTCGGAACCCACCTCGTCGTCGACCACGCCATTACGGGTGTGGATGGCGCTTCCGCCGAGTTCGTTCTTGCCCAGATGCTGGCCGATCTTGGCCACCACCGGGGGACCCGCGATGAACAGCTGCGACGTGTCCTTCACCATGACGGAATAGTGGCTGCCCGCCACGCGCGCAGCCCCTTGGCCCGCCACCGACCCAAGAGCCAGCGACACCACCGGGACCTGAGCCAGGTTGCGCGCCACATAGGCCCAGATCTTCATTTTCGGCAGCAGCGCATGCCCCATCTTCTCGATGTTCTTGACCGACCCGCCGCCGCCCGTGCCGTCGATCAGGCGCACCAGCGGAATGCGCAGGTCGAACGCCATCTGCTCGGCGAATATCATCTTGTCGCCCACGGCGCCGTCGTTCGCGCCGCCGCGCACGGTGAAGTCGTCGCCAACGACCACGACGTTTTTGCGGTCCAGCGCCGCGCGCCCCATGATCACGTTCGAGGGCATCACATGGACCAGGCGGCCCTGCGCGTCATACTCGCCGCTGCCGGCCAATCCGCCGACCTCGACGAACGAGCCGCCGTCGACCAGCCGTTCGATCCGTTGGCGGATGTCCAGCTTGCCCGCGTCATGCTGACGCTTCACCTTGTCCACGCCCCCCATGCTCAGGGAAAACTCCTTGCGGCGTGCCAGCTCGTCCAACTCCTGCGTCCAGCTCATTACTTCCTCCCATGACGGCGCCAGCCTGAGGCTCAGGGCGCCAGTTCGATCCACGCCTCGTCTAGCGTCAAGTCCACCGCGGTCCGTGCCTGCAACTCCGCGAAATCCAGGCCCCGCACCATCGCCCGCACCCGTAGGCCACCTGGCGTGATGTCCAGAATTGCCAGATCGCTGTAGATGCGATCGACCACGGCCTTGCCGGTAAGGGGGTAGGTGCATACGGGCACGATCTTCGGCCGGCCGTCGCGGTCCATGTGCTGCATCATCACGAAGATGCGCTTGGCGCCCGCCACCAGGTCCATGGCCCCGCCGACCGCCGGAATCGAGTCTTCGCGCCCCGTGTCCCAGTTGGCCAGGTCGCCGTCGGCCGATACCTGGAAGGCGCCCAGCACGGTGAGATCGATATGGCCGCCGCGCATCATCGAAAAGGACACTACGTGATCGGTGATCGACGCCCCGATATCCAGCGCGACGGGCTCCTTGCTGGCATTGAGCAGATCCCTGTCGATCTCGGCGCCTGGCGGCAGGCCTTTCATGCCCAGGATGCCGTTTTCGCTGTGCAGCACTACGCCGCGCTCGGGCTTCAAGTGATCCGCCACCGACGTCGGCATGCCTATGCCCAGGTTGACGTACGAGGCGGGTGGAATATCGTCGGCGACGATCTGCGCCATGCGCGCGCGGGACAGCCTATTGATGCTCATTGGGACACTCGACGATGCGTTGAACGAAGATTCCAGGCGTCATGACCTGCTCCGGCGCCAGCGCTCCCAGCGGCACCACCTGGTCGACCTGGGCCACGGTGAGCCTTGCGGCCATGCACATCACAGGTCCGAAATTACGGCTGGCGTAGCGGTAGGTCAGATTGCCCGCGCAGTCGCCGTACTGGGCCTTCACGAAAGCCACATCGCCAGGCAGCGGCTCTTCCAGCACATAGCCCCGGCCATTGATGGAGCGCGTTTCCTTGCCTTGCGCCAGCCGCGTTCCATAGGCGGTGGGCGTGAAGAAAGGTCCCATGCCCGCGCCGGCGGCGCGCAGGCGTTCGGCCAAGGTGCCTTGCGGCACCACCTCCAGTTCGATCCTGCCCGCCGCATACCATTCGCCGAACGCGGCGGCATTGGGCTTCTCGGGATTCGAGGAACGGGCGAAGGAGCAGATCACCCTGCGCACCCGGCCCGCGCGGATCAACTGGCTCAAACCCTGCTCGCCATTACCCGCGTTGTTGTTGACGATGGTCAGTTCGCGCGCGCCGGTCTCCAGCAGCGCCTGCAGCAGTTCCGTCGGCACGCCGGATGCGCCGAATCCGCCAATCAATAGCGTGGCGCCATCCGCCACGCCGGCCACGGCCTCCTCCAGGGAAGGCACGATCTTGTTCAACATTGCTCACCCCATGACGGCAGACGCGCTCACGGCGCCTCCACCGCAGACTTATCGGACGGTCAGAGCGCAGGCAACGCGCTCAGGATCGCGGTGGACTGACTGGACAAGGTGCCGCCATTGCCATGCACCAGGGCCAGGTTCGGATCCTTCAACTGGCGCTCGCCGCACTCGCCGCGCAACTGCCTGACGGCCTCCACCATGAGAAACACGCCGTACATGCCCGGATGCACGCAGGACAGGCCGCCGCCGTTGGTATTGACCGCCAGCCGCCCGCCGGGCGCGATCCCACCGTCGTCCACGAACGCGCCGCCCTCGCCCTTCTGGCAGAAGCCCAGGTCTTCCAGGAACAGGATGGTGTTGATGGTGAAGGCGTCGTACAGCATGGCCAGGTCCATATCCTTCGCGGACACGCCGGCCATCTCGTAGCAGCGCTTGCCCGATTCAAACGCCGCCGTCACCGTCAGGTCATGCATGGACGAAACCTGCCGGTTCCACACCGCGGTCGCGTTGCCCATCACGTACACCGGCTTCCTGGCGCAATCGCGGGCCCGGTCCGAGCGGGTCAGCACGAAGGCGCCGGCGCCATCGCTGACCATGCAGCAGTCGCGCACCGTAAAGGGCGCGCAGACCGGGCGAGCCGCCTCCACGTCCGCCAGCGATAGCGGCTCGCGCATGGTGGCTTCGGGGTTCAACTGCGCCCATTTCCGCGCAGCGACCGCGACCTCCGACAGCTGCTTGCGCGTGGTGCCGTACTGGTGCATGTGGCGGCTCGCGGCCAACGCATAGGCCGCCACCGGCAGGGGCGGGTCATAGGGTGTTTCGTAAGGCTGAGGGTCGAGGGATTTCCGCGCGCGGGTCAGATCGGCGCGGTTGAACTTGGCGGTGCGCTGGGTGCTGCCGTAGCAGACGAGGACCGCGTTGCACTGCCCGGACGCCAGCGCGTGCATGGCGGGCAGCAGATGCGCCACGTAGCTGGAGCCGCCTATCATGGTGCTGTCCAGGAAGGTCGGCCGTATGCCGAGATACTCGACCACAGACATCGCCCACATGGGCGACAGGGAACTGCAGGTCGTGATGCCGTCTATGTCCTTGAGGCTCAGGCCGGCGTCCGCAATCGCAGCCATGGCGGCCTGCGCCAGCACTTCCTGCTCGGTATAACCGCGGGCCTGGCCCAGTCCGGCCTGCCCGACGCCGACCACGGCGGTCTTGCCTCTCAAATCGCGCAGCGTCATGCATCTGCTCCCGTAGGCACGAAGACCACTTTCGCCGCCTCGCCGTCCCCGACGATTCTGGCGCTGACGCGCATGCCGATCCGCACATGCCCTGGCGCGATCTCCGCGACACGGCTCATCATCCGCACGCCTTCCTGCAGATCAACGAGGCAGACGTTGTAGTCGCCGCCCTGCTCCGTGTTGCGATACACGGTGGTGCTGGCGTACACCACGCCCTCCCCCGTGGGACTGAACCAATCCAATGCCGCACCGCCGCAATGGGGACATACGCAGCGGGGATAGAACACCGCCTGGCTGCAATCGGCGCAGCGTTGGATCTGAAACCGGCCAGCCCCCAGGCCCTCCAGATAAATCTGCTCGGGTCCGCCCACCGCCTGCGCACTGCTCTGGATCTCCACCCTTGCCTCCTGTCGTGTCGTCTTTTTCAACCTGCCAACATTGCGGCTCAGTGTAGGGACAGGAACGCGGCAGATAAACGGACCCTAGGGCAAATCACTTTTAACTTTGCGCGCGAGAATGGCTAAGATGGCGTGCACCCATCAGCCCGACAGCCATGTACATCCTGATAGACCATCTCAAGCATGTTCTGAATTTCGTACGCGTCGCGGACAGCGGCAGCTTTACGGCCGCGGCGCACCGGCTCGACATTTCAACCGCGGCGGTAAGCAAGAGCGTTTCGCTGCTTGAAGCCAAGTTGGGCGTGAAGCTGCTCAACCGCACCACGCGAAACCTGTCGCTGACCGACGATGGCGAGTTGCTGCTGCAGCGCTGCCGCCACATCCTGCTGGAAGTGGAAGCCGCCGAGGCCGAAGTGACGGGAGCCAGCGTGAGCCCGCGCGGCAAGCTGCGCGTGCATGCGCCGGTCGGCTTGGGCAGAAAGGTCATCATGCCCGCGCTGCTGTCGCTGACCGCGCGCTATCCGGAGCTATCGATCAACGCCGATTTCAGCGACCGCATGCCCAATCTGGCCGAAGAAGGATTGGACGCCACCATACGCATCGGCGTTACGGCCGATTCGCGCGTGATCGCCAAGACCTTGTCCCGGCTGCGCTACGTCACCTGCGCCAGCCCCGCCTATCTGGCCACGCATGGCGCACCGGCCACGCCCGACGAGCTGGAACGGCACAATTGCCTGGCCTACGTCCAATGGCAGACCGGCCGATATCACGAATGGGATTTCCAGAAAGGTGATGAGCGCTACACGATCACGCCCGGCGGCAATCTGAACGTGAACCATCCGGAAGCCATCCTGGACGCCGTGGTGGCAGGCGCCGGCATTGCCCGCATGGCCAGCTTCATCGCGGAGTCCGCCGTGCTGGACGGACGCCTGAAACTGGTGCTGACCGATTGGATGGCGCCCGGCGCACCGGTCCAGCTGGTCTATCTGCCGAACCGGCACCTGTCGCCGCGCATCCGCGCTTTTGTAGATGCGATGGTGGAAGCCCTGCCGCCCCAATTACCTTGGGAGCAAGCCATGGGCTTATGAGGCGCGCGCGCCTCTTACAACAGCAGCGGTGAAATCTTGCTGCCGTCCACCGACACTCCGGCCATGAGGCCGCCATTGTTCAAGACGAAACCGACGATGGGTTGCTGCGCGGTGTAGGTATCGATGCTGCCGTTGACGCCCACGTTAGCCACCGCGACAGTGGCATCCGCCCCCACCGTCCAGCCGCTGCTGGCCCGGAACTTGGCCAGGGCGCCCTCCGTCATGAATAGCACCACCATCGCCTTGGACTGCGCGCCGGCCTGCAAGCCGATGGAGCCGCCCGTGATGCTGTAGTAGCCGGTATCCGACCCGCCTACGCGCAGCACGCCGGTTCCATGCTGGGCTCCCACAATAAAGCTCGCGCTCAGCACGCCCGGAAACACCAGCACGCCGCGCGCCCGTTCCACCAATTGCTTGGCCTGGGACGAGGACTGATAAAGCTTGGTCAGGGTCGCGTCGGCCGCGGTATCGAGTTCCTGCCGCTTTTCCGCGGCCGTGGCCGAGGATTGGGCAGTGGTCGTGGTGCAGCCGGTGAACACCAGGCTGGCCACGCCGAGCATCGCGGCGATCACGCCGGCCCGGCCTGCCTTGGGGAGAGTATCAAACATGTAGCGCTCCTTATTGTTGTTGGACGCCCCTTCCAGGCACGCCCGAAAGGAACGCCACCATCCTACCTGGGATTTCCGGCCCTGGCGCCCTGCAAGCGGGCTCTGCGTTACCTCCTGTTCCAATACGAGCAAGTGTCATTACACTTGGCCAGCATTTCCCCAATAATCGGCGGGGAGACACAGAGCAGAATGCCGCCTGCGCCAGGCATCGTGCACATTTTCTTCAGAAGCAAATCTGCGTCTGGACATGACCAACATCGACGCCGTGCGACACCGCCAGCCCGTACCCAGGCCGCGCCTTGATCAATTTTTTCCGAGCACGTCCGATGAAGTGGATTCTGGTCTCAATGCTATGCATGTTCGCTTCCGGCTGCGGTGTCGTCGCCGCCCCTTGCCGCATTGCATCTGCCGCCATCAAGATCGTGCCGGTCGTCGGCGACGTCGCTGCCGCGCCGACGGATGCTTGCGCGGAAGTCATCGACTGATGCACTGCCTGCCTTGTTCCCTTGCCTGCGGCAGACGCAGTTCCTTGATCCCACTTAGCTGCATGTGACAACGCTGACCATGCTCAATGCACTGGTCAGGTATTGGATTGCGGCAACTTTCTCCGGAGTCTGGTGAACGGACGAACTTTCCAGCTTCACCAAGGCATGCCTCATCAGCTCACTGGGAGACATCATTGAGATGTCAGGCGCCATTGGGCGAACGCCGCTCCACGCCAGGGCTTCCGCCTCGAAAGCCAGCGGGTCCAGGGCAGTACCGGGCAGGGCTTTGGATTTCATCGGAGTTCTCCATTGCAGTCGTGCGCAAAGAGAGATCAGAGCAAAGGCCAATACGAAAGTTCCGGAGTAACGGCAGGCCGTGGCTCAGTTCCAAGCATACGGATCTGGGTGCAGCCCACGCGATCTGGTGAACAAACTGGTGGCCATAGAGAGGGACCGGAACCCGCGATGGTTTGGTCCTAATCGCCCACTGCCCAACAAATTCGTCCTGACGGCATGCGCGCTGTCTTCCTGCGCCAACGCGATAAGGGAACCGCAGAAGTCCGCCCAACCATTTGCGATGATGCGGGGCTTCGGCGTAGTACTCAAAGAAGTTGATGTATAGCGCGTCACGACCGCCCCACAGCCCGCCTCGAGCGATCTTTTGTTGGCGCAAGGTCTATGCAGTAGCACCTACGCAAAAGCAGGTGCGAGCATTATTGCGACTTAGCAGCGAGAACCGAGCGAATGAATTGAACCCCTTCCGGTAGCACTCTTCGTACTTAGCATCCGAAAAAATGCCAGGAACGGCTTGCTGTACATCCAGCAAGACCATCGAGGGCTGGCTCCGCGCCACCGTGCGCGCCAGCGCGATGATCAACGCAACGGTGGATCTGTACACCGTGGGAGCGGTGCTGGGCCACCAGTCGGCGACTAGCACCAAGCGCTATGCGCACCTGGCGACCGACGCGATGAAAATGGTGCTCGGGGAGATTGGCAAAGAATCCCCAGACAAAAGAAAAGCGCGGGTTGCGTGAACTACACGCAAACCCGCGCCATTACTTGGTAGGCCCCCCGAGAGTCGAACTCGGCACCAACGGATTATGAGTCCGCTGCTCTAACCAGGCATGAGCTAGAGGCCCAGAAAACGATTACTGCCCTTCCAGGAAGCTCTTCAGCTTATCGGCCCGGCTGGGGTGACGCAGCTTGCGCAGCGCTTTCGCCTCTATTTGGCGGATGCGCTCGCGCGTGACGTCGAACTGCTTGCCCACTTCTTCCAGGGTCTGGTCGGTGCTCATTTCGATGCCGAAACGCATGCGCAGGACCTTGGCTTCACGCGGGGTGAGAGAGTCTAGCACTTCCTTGACCACATCGCGCATGGAACCGTGCAAAGCCGCGTCGGAAGGCGCCAGCGTGGACGTGTCTTCGATGAAATCGCCCAGGTGCGAGTCGTCGTCGTCACCGATAGGCGTTTCCATGGAGATCGGTTCCTTGGCGATCTTCAGGATCTTGCGGATCTTGTCCTCGGGCATGTCCATCTTCTGCGCCAGGGTCGCGGGATCCGGCTCGGCGCCGGTTTCCTGCAGGATCTGGCGGCTGATCCGGTTCATCTTGTTGATCGTTTCGATCATGTGAACCGGAATACGGATGGTGCGCGCCTGGTCGGCGATGGAACGCGTGATGGCCTGACGGATCCACCAGGTCGCGTAGGTCGAGAACTTGTAGCCGCGACGGTACTCGAACTTGTCCACGGCCTTCATCAGGCCGATGTTGCCTTCCTGGATCAGGTCCAGGAACTGCAGGCCGCGGTTCGTGTACTTCTTGGCGATCGAGATCACCAGGCGCAGGTTGGCCTCGGTCATTTCGCGCTTGGCCTTGCGAGCCTTGGCTTCGCCGGTGGCCATGCGCTTGTTGACGTCCTTCAGGTCCTTCAGCGGCAGCACGACGCGCGTTTGCAGGTCGATGAGCTTCTGCTGCAGTTCCTGCACGGCGGGAATCTGACGCTCCAGCGTTTCGGCGTACGGATGGCCAGCGGCCACTTCGTCGACAACCCACTGCATGTTGGTTTCGTTGCCCGGGAACACCTTGATGAAGTGCGTGCGCGGCATGCCGGCACGGTCCACACACGTGTGCAGGACGGCGCGTTCGAGCTGGCGCACTTCCTCGACCTGCTGACGCAGGGTGTCCGCCAGCTTCTCGACCATCTTGGCCGTGAAGCGGATGCCCATCAGTTCGTTCTGGATGGATTCCTGGGCGCGCACGTAGACGTCCGACTTGTAGCCGTCCTTCTCGTACGAGTGGCGCATCTTTTCGAACTGCTTGCCGACTTCGTCGAACTTGGCCAGGGCCTTCACGCGCAGGTCTTCCAGCTGCTTGCTGGACATGCCGCCGGCGGGGCCGTCATCGCCTTCGTCTTCCTCGGCGGAAACGCCGGCGCCGGCGTATTCTTCGCCGTCTTCCGGATCGACCAGGCCGTCGACCACTTCGTCGATCTGGGCTTGACCTTCGCGCACGCGCAGGATGTGGGCCAGGATCTCGTTGATCGTGGTCGGGCAGGCCGAGATGGCCATGACCATGTGCTTCAGGCCGTCTTCGATGCGCTTGGCGATTTCGATTTCGCCTTCGCGCGTCAGCAGTTCCACCGAGCCCATTTCACGCATGTACATGCGCACCGGGTCCGTGGTGCGGCCGAAATCCGAATCCACGGTCGTCAGCGCGGCTTCGGCTTCGTCTTCGACGTCGTCGTCGTTGGACGCGACCGGCGCGTTTTCGCTCATCAACAGCGTTTCGGCATCGGGCGCCTGGTCGTAGACCGCGATGCCCATGTCGCTGAACGTGCTGATGATGCCGTCGATCGCTTCCGCATCGACCAGGTCGTCGGGCAGATGATCGTTGATTTCGCCGTAGGTCAGGTAGCCGCGGTCCTTGCCCAGCTTGATCAGCTGCTTCAGGCGGTTGCGGCGCGCTTCGTATTCTTCGGGCGTGACGGGACCGCGGGCGATCAGGTCCTTGGGATCGGCCTTGCCGCGCTTGCCGCCGCGCTTGGGCGGCTTCAGATCGGGCAGAACTTCGCCGTCGCCGTCCATGGTGTCGTCAAAGCCGTCGGAGTCGTTGTTCGCGTTCTTGGCGGGACGTCCCGGGCGGCGGCCGCTGGGCGCGGGGCGCGCGCTGCCCACCAGGTCGGCGAGCTTGTCTTCGGCCTTCTTGGCGCGAGCCTTGGTCACCTTCTCGGGCTTGTCAGCCGCGGCAGCCTTGGTCGCCTTTTTGGCGGCCGTCTTGGCTGCGGGCTTGGCGACCTTCACCGCCGTCTTGGCGGGCGCCTTTTCCGCTGCCATGCTTACGACGCGCTTGGCCGTGGTGGCCTTGGTTTCGGCCGCATCAATTGCAGAGGAGGATTTGCCGGTGGATTTGGTCATAGTCGCTTCCGTGGTCGTCGCAACCCGTTCGGGCATGTTGCACCGCATGAAGCCGCTTTGGACGGCAGCCCAACACGGCGCTTATACGGGTAAATCAGGTGAATCAGCGGAGATCACGCGGCTGCGTTGTTCGCAGCGCCAACTCTTGCGAGCCCGCTTGGCGCCGTTCCGGTGCGATACCGTACTTGCGCCTTGCGTGCATGACCTCATCCTGCGGAGGCTCCCGGGCGTCGGGGGGGCTGCCTGCCTATAAATAGGCTTTGCTTGCTTATCGGGCCTTTGCCCCAAGCAGCTGAGTAGACACAGCACCCAAACCACTAACGCCATGCGGAGATAACCGCCGCCGGACTGCTTGATTCACCGCTTAGCTATATTAATTAACTATGTAACAAATTTGACGCGCGTATCCGCTTTTATTTCTGCCGTTGCGCATCCAACGTTCCATTATCTGGAGCATCCGCCGCGTCCGGATCGCCGGTACCGCGTCAAACCCTATACATCCATTAGATTCCGGCTGCCGGAATAGATTCCGCCCGCCGAATGCATTTCTTGTTGCCTGCGCACCGTGGCACGAGGATTACCGCCAAATTCAGCAAGAATCAGGCCGCAATCAACTGCCAGCACCACAATCCGCGTACATCAAAGACAGATCAGGCAGGTTCGCGCAATGCACACACCCGCCCAGTTCTATCCGCCCCGCTCCCAAAAACACGCTTTGCGAACGGACAACCTTTAATTTTAGCGCATTTAGCGCACGCCAGCACCTTTCAGTACTACCATGCGGCTGGATAGCTCCTGATAGCGCTTGCGCGCATCTTCCGTGGCCAGACCCGCCGCAGCGAGCTTGGCCATTTCCAGCTTGGCCGAGTCAAACTCGATGCGCCTCAAGGCATCGTCCCATTCCGTTTGCGGATCAGGCAGGTCTTCCTGGGACAGGATGTCGGCCCGCAGGCCCTTCAGCACCGTGGCCAGATCCGAATCCGGCTCCGCGGCTTCCAGCAAAGCGCCGACGTGGCGGGCACCGCTGGATTGCGCCAGCATGATCAGGTCTCTTACAAGACCTAGATGGGGGCCGTGGTCGATGACTTCAAGCTGCTGGTCACCCATGGAGTCGACCAGTTCAGGGTGCGCCAGCAACAATCCCAGCAGGCGCTTGGCCAGCGACGGCATGGTGCGGCGGCCTTCGAACCCGCCCACATCGTTGTCGCGCTTGCCTTTCCAACCGCCCTTGCCGCCCTTCCAGTCGCTCTTGCCCTTCCAGTCGCTCTTACCCTTCCACTCCTGCTTGCCGCCGCCGCGCTGAGCTCCTGCCCCACCAAAGTCGGAACTTTGGGACGGCAGATGAACCTGGTCCGCGTAGTCGGACTCATCGGCCGGAATGTCATGAAAATCGTGTCCGGCGAAGTCGTAGCCCGTGTCCGGATAGCCCGGCTCGTGGCCAGGCGCCGCAGCAGCGCCTGCATCGCCTCCCGCGGCGCCCGGCTTGGGCGCGGGCGCAAAGGGCTTGGCGGGCTGCTGAGCCAGCACCTGAGCCATTTCCTCCGGCGTCAGCTGCACCAGCTTTGCCATTTCCCGCTCTATCTGCACACGCAGCGCGCATTCGGGAATGGCGGCCAGCAAGGGCTTGGCCTCGTGCAGGCAACTGGCCCGCCCTTCGGCTTCGTTCATGTTGTGCCGCGAGGCCAGCTCGTCCAGCAGGAAGCGGGACAGCGCTACGGCCTCTCCCAGGCATGCCCGGAAAGCTTCCGCGCCCAGTTCGCGCACATACGAGTCGGGATCGTGCTCCGACGGCAGAAACAGGAAGCGGATCGCAATGTCGTCGCGCAGCACCGGCAGGCAGGCCTGCAGTGCGCGCCACGCGGCGCGCCGGCCTGCGCCGTCTCCGTCGAAGCTGAAGATGACCTTGTCGCTGGCGCGCAGCAGCTTCTTGACGTGGTCCGGCGTGGTGGCCGTGCCCAGCGTCGCTACCGCGTTGGCGATACCTTGCTGCGCCAGGCCGACCACGTCCATGTAGCCTTCGACCACAATGACCTGCCCTTCCTGGCGTATGGCCTGACGGGCCTCCCACAACCCATAGAGCTCGTGTCCCTTGGAAAACAGCGGGGTCTCGGGCGAATTCAGGTACTTGGGCTCGCCCTTGCCGATGATGCGTCCGCCGAAACCGATGAGACTACCCCGCGCATTGCGGATCGGGAACATGACACGTTCCCGAAAACGGTCGTAGCGGCGGCCGTCCTCGGATTCGATGACCAGCCCGGATTCCACCAGGACAGGGTCCTCGTAATTCGGAAAGACCTGCGACAGGCCATGGCGGTCTGTGCCCGACCATCCCAGGCCGAAATGCGCTGCGATTTCACCGGTCAGGCCACGCTGCTTCAAATAGCGGATCGCCGCGGACGAAGCCCGCAACTGCTTGAGGTAATGCGCCTGGGCGGCATCCAGCACCTGCGTGTGGCGGGATTCCTCGGCCTTGCGGCGCGCGGATTCCTGCTGCTGGCGTGGACTGCGATTTTCTTCGGGGACCGTCATTCCCGCCGACGCCGCGAGCGTACGCACGGCATCGGGGAAACTGGCGCCCGTGTGTTCCATCAGGAAGGTGATGGCGCTGCCATGCGCCCCGCAACCGAAACAGTGATAGAACTGCTTGGTGGGGCTGACAGTGAACGAGGGACTTTTTTCGTTATGAAAAGGGCACAGGCCAAGCAAGTTGGCCCCGCCCTTTCTCAACTGCACGTATCGCCCGACTATGTCGACGACGTCGACTCGGGCGAGCAAATCCTGGATGAATGATTCTGGAATCAATAGATTCGGGAATCAAAGATCAATACAGGCGCGGGGGCAGTTGTTGGCTACGGATGCGCTTGTAGTGGCGCTTCACAGCGGCGGCGTGCTTGCGCTTGCGCTCAGCCGTGGGCTTCTCATAGAACTCGCGCGAACGCAGCTCGGTGAGCAAACCGGTCTTTTCGATGGTGCGCTTGAAGCGGCGCAGAGCGGCTTCAAACGGTTCGTTTTCCTTCAGTCGAACGATAGGCATAAAGTGATTGGCCTGCTTGTAGGGTAACAAAAGTTGATGACAAACCTGGCTTGCTTACCAGCAACGCTGCGCGGGTCCAGGTACGCGTAAACGGCCTCGTCGATACTGAAATCATACCAACAGAGGCAGGTACCGCGAACGGGGAACCTTGAAAGCGCAATCCAGGCGCCGGACCGGCTTCAGCGCTGCTTGGCAGCCCTGAACCACAGACCCATCCCGGATTTCCGCTGGCTGTTTCCGTTACCCAAAGACTACCCAAAGAGTAACAAGCCAAGTTCGGTTTAGCGATAACCAGCGATTCTAGCATGGTCACGGCCACTTTGACTACTGGAGGGACAGTCTGGCGCCCTGGGCGGCCAGAATGCCCTCTCCTGCCGGAACGCCATGCTCAGCTCTTGGAGCCCTTGCGGATCCAGGCCTCGAGCTGGTGCGGACGCAGGCTGTCGTAATCTTCGAACGGCTGGTGGATCCAGGGGTTCGTCGGCAGCTTGTCGACGTAGTAGTCCGGCGTCGCCTGAGAATGGCCCTTCCACCACAGCACCGCGCTGCGCAGCTCGGTAATGTCGGCAAACTGGCTTTTCAGGTGATCGTAGACCTTGCTGAAGGTCTTGCCGGTATCGACCATGTCGTCCACCAGCAACACTCGCCCGGACAGGGTGCCGCGCGTGATCGTGATGAACTGGGCGATATCCATGTCGCCCTGCTTGGTGCCGGCCGCTTCGCGATAGCTGCTCGTGGCCAGGATGCCCAGGGGTACGTCAAAAATACGGGACATAACATCACCGACGCGCATGCCGCCGCGCGCCAGGCAAAGAATCTTGTCGAACTTCCAACCCGATTGATGCACCTGCAAGGTTAGGCGCTCGATCAGGCGGTTGTAGTCGTCCCACGTCACCCACAGATGGCTGTCATCATTGGTCGGCGTGCTCATAGGCAAGCATCTCCTGCTTAATAAATACGAAAAGGCCGCCGCCGGTATGAGACCGGCGGCGGCCTTGCGAATAATAACCCGATGTCAGCCCTTCAGGGGATGACGCAGCACAATGGTTTCATTGCGGTCCGGGCCGGTCGACACCAGGTCGATGGGCACGCCGCAAACTTCGGCCACGCGCTCCAGGTAGCGACGCGCTGCCTGGGGCAGCTTGTCGTACTCGGTGATGCCGACGGTGGATTCGCTCCAGCCGGGCAGTTCTTCCAGCACCGGTTGCGCCTGCGCCACGGCATGCGCGCCGTACGGCAGCACGTCGCGGAATTCGCCATTGACGCGGTAGCCGACGCCCAGCTGGATGGTTTCCAAGCCGTCCAGCACGTCCAGCTTGGTGATGCACAGGCCGGTGATGCCGTTCAGGCGGACCGAGCGCTTGAGCGCGGCGCCATCGAACCAGCCGCAGCGGCGCGGACGGCCCGTAACGGAACCGAATTCCTTGCCGATCGTGGCCAGGCGGGTGCCGATCTCGTCGACCAGCTCCGTGGGGAACGGGCCCGAACCGACGCGGGTCGTGTAGGCCTTGGTGATGCCCAGGACGTAGTCCAACTGCTGCGGACCGACGCCTGCGCCAGCCGACGCCGCGCCAGCCACGCAATTGCTGCTGGTGACGAAGGGATAGGTGCCGTGATCGACGTCCAGCAAAGCGCCCTGCGCGCCTTCGAACAGCAGGCGCTTGCCTTCCTGTTGCATGGCATACAGGTTGCTCGACACGTCCTTGACCATCGGGGCGATAGCCGGAGCCAGCGCCATGGCCTGGTCGCGCACTTCGTTGGCGGAAACCGCCTCGGCGCCCAGGTACTTGGTCAGCACGAAGTTGTGGTAATCCAGCACTTCGGCCAGCTTTTCGTCGAACAGCGCGGGATTGAACAGGTCCTGCACGCGCAGCGCGCGGCGGGCGACCTTGTCTTCATAGGCGGGGCCGATGCCGCGACCGGTCGTGCCGATCTTGCCGTCGCCCTTGCGCGCTTCGCGCGCCTTGTCGATGGCGACGTGGTACGGCAGGATCAGCGGGCAGATTTCGGAAATCTGCAGGCGCGAACGCACGTCCAGACCGGCGGCCTCAAGCTCTTCGATTTCCTTGAGCAGGGCTTCCGGGGACAGCACGACGCCGTTGCCGATGAAGCAGGTGACGCCGGGATGCATGATGCCCGACGGGATCAGGCGGAGAATCGTCTTCTTGCCGTTGATCCACAGCGTATGGCCGGCGTTGTGACCGCCCTGGAAGCGGACCACGCCCTGGACGGATTCCGCCAGCCAGTCGACGATCTTGCCCTTGCCCTCGTCACCCCACTGGGTGCCGATTACGACTACGTTCTTGCTCATGTTACGAATCAATATCGAGTTTCTCGGGAAATCCGGAAATCTCCCCGCGGCCCTCTCGTTGCCGAGAGGGGGTTAGTCACAGCGTTCTGACCGTCCAGGCGCCATCCTGCAGCGCCAGCTCGCGATCGCAAACGAATTCGTCCTGATCCTGCTCGTGACCGGGCAATACCTGAACGACAATTTCCCCCGACCGGCGCAGGCGGCGCACCGCCTCGGTCAGGGCGGGGGCTTGCCCCCAGGGCGCACGTACCGCACGCGCCCTTTCCGCCGGCGGCAAACCCGCCGCCAGCTTGCGTAAATCAAGACTGAAGCCGGTGGCGGGGCGGGCCCGGCCGAACGCACGGCTGACATCGTCATAACGGCCGCCGCTGACCAGCGCATCGCGCCAGCCTTCGGCATACAGCGCGAACTTCACGCCGGAATGGTAGCCATAGCCCCCGACGTCGGCCAAGTCCACGCCAAACGCCACATTGGGCATGGCGTCGACCACCAATTGCAGGGCGTCCAACGCGGCCACGACGCCCGGCAGCAGGGGCAGCTCACGGCGTGCCTCCTTCAGCACTTCCGGCCCGCCGTACAGCTTGGGCAGCAATTGCAGGGCCTTCAGGGTCTCTGCACGCAGGCCGGGAGCCCGTTCGGCCAGTTCGCCCAGCCCCGGAACGTCCTTCTCGCGCATCAGCAGAATGACGTCCTGCGACAGGGCCGTTGCCGCCGGATCGGACTCCAGGAGCGCGCGCAGCACGCCCGGATGACACAGATCAAGCCTCGGGTTACGCACGCCGGCAATTGCCACCGTTTCCAGCACCAGCTGGATGATCTCCAGGTCGGCCTCGAAACCGGCATGGCCGTAGATTTCAGCGCCGATCTGCAGCAGCTCGCGACTGGCCAGCAGGTCCGCCGGGCGGGCATGCAGCACATTGCCGCAATAGCACAGGCGGGTAACGCCAGCCCGGTTCAATAAGTGCGCGTCAATGCGCGTAACCTGGGGCGTCATGTCCGCGCGCACGCCCAGCGTGCGTCCGGACAATTGGTCGACCAGCTTGCAAGTGCGCAGATCCAGATCGCTGCCCGTGCCGGACAGCAATGAATCGATGTATTCGACCAGGGGCGGCGCGACCAGCTCGAAACCGTAAGTGCGATACAGATCGAGAAGTTCGCGGCGCAATTCCTCGATGCGCCGGGCCTCTGCCGGAAGTACGTCGGCAAGGCTCTCGGGCAGCAACCAGTTACCCATGAATGTTTACCTGAAGAACGCCAAGTGATGCGTGGGCGTCGCCCAAACGAAAAAGCGGCTGAGGGGGCGTAAGCCCGCTCAGCCGCTGCGGAATGTTTTCTAGCTTACGGGGTATTGTACATGGTTCGGCGACCAACGCCAGCCGGGACAGCACAACCGTCCCTTATTGCGGGGGGGATCCCAGGATGCCGCCCTGCCCGCAAGCAAAAAGCCCCTTGGACTTCCAAGGGGCTTTTTTCCGCATTACCGTCGCCGCGTCACTTGGCCGGCACGGTGACCGGCGCCAGGGCGTCGCCGGTGGGGTCCTTCATGAACTGGAAGAAGCTGGAGCTGGGGTCGACAACCAGCACGTCGCCCGGCTTCGAGAACGAAGCGCGGTAGGCTTCCAGGCTCTTGTAGTACGTGTAGAACTGCGGGTTCTTGCCGTAGGCCTGCGAATAGATCGCGGCGGCCGCGGCATCGCCCTCACCCATGATGCCCTGGGCCTTGGCGTAGGCCTGGGCCACGATGACTTCACGCTGGCGGTCGGCTTCGGCGCGGATCTTTTCGCCTTCGGCGGCGCCGATGGAGCGCAGCTCGTTGGCGACGCGCGTACGCTCCGCTTCCATGCGGCGGTACACCGATTCCGAAATTTCCGGCGCGAACTCGATGCGGCGCAGGCGCACGTCGACGATCTGGACGCCCAACGGCTCGGCGCGCTTGGCGACGTTGGTCAGGATTTCGGCCATGATCTTGTCGCGTTCGGTCGATACCACGTCGCGCACCGTGCGCACGTTGACCGAGGCGTTCAGCGCGTCGCGGATCAGCGCCTGCAGGCGCTCCTGCGCCACACGCTCGTTGCCGCCGGTGGACACGTAGTACTGGCGCGGATCCAGAATGCGCCACTTGACGTACGAATCGATCAGCAGGTTCTTCTTTTCGGAAGTCTGGATGCGTTCGGCTTCGTTGGTTTCGATGGTCAGAATGCGCTTGTCGAGCGTCACGACATTCTGGAACGGAGGCGGCGCCTTGAAGTAGAGGCCGGGTTCGCTGATGGTCTTGCGTACTTCACCCAGCGAGAACACCAGGGCATAGTCGCGCTCGCGCACGACGAAGACGCAGGAAGAAAGGGCGGCCAGCACGATGAGCAGGCCGACCAGGATAGGCATGAGACGTTGCATGATCAGGACTCCTCCGGGTTAGCGCGACGTACGGTCGCGAGGCAGCGTGTTGCTATTGCTGCTGCCGGAAGACTGAGGCACCGGCGCGGCGCTGCCGCGCGCCGGCGACTGCGCGGGCGGAGCCAGCGTGGTCGAACCGGAACCGGTGACACCGGACTTGCTGGCGTCCTGAGCGGCCAGATGCATGATCTTGTCCAAGGGCAGGTACAGCATGTTGTTGTTGCTCTTGGTGTCGACCATGACCTTGCTGGCGCGCGTGAAGATCTCCTGCATGCTTTCCAGATACATGCGCTGGCGCATGACCTGCGGCGACTTCTCGTATTCGCCGAGGATGCTGGTGAAGCGCGAGGTATTACCCTGGGCGTCGCCGACAACCTTGGCCTTGTAACCCTCGGCCTGCTCCGTCATGCGGGAGGCCTGGCCGCTGGCCAGCGGCACGACCTGGTTGGCGTAGGCCTGGCCTTCGTTGATCTGGCGCTCGCGGTCCTGACCTGCCTTGACGGCGTCATCGAACGCGGCCTGCACCTGTTCAGGCGGCTGCACGTTCTGGATCGCCACGGTGCTGACCTGCACGCCGGTCTGGTAGCGGTCCAGGATCTGCTGCATCAAGGTTTGCACTTGCGTGGCCACCGTGGTGCGGCCTTCGTAGAGCACGAAGTCCATGGACTGCTTGCCCACGACTTCGCGCATGGCCGTTTCTGAGGCCTGGCGGACGGATTCGTCCGGGTCGCGCGTCATGAACAGGTAATCGGGCGCGCCGTCGGCACGCAGGCGGTACTGCACGACGAACTGCATATCGACGATGTTCTCGTCCGTCGTGAGCATCAGCGCTTCAGGCAGGACCTTGTTGCGCGCGCCGCCACGGAAACCGACTTCGAACGTGCGCAGTTGCGACACGTTGACCATTTCGTGGCTTTGAATGGGATACGGCAGGCGCCATTGGAAACCGGCTTGCGACGTCGACTTGTACTTGCCGAACTGTGTCACAACCGCGACCTGGCCTTCCTGCACGATGTAGAAACCGCTGGCCAGCCAGATGCCGGCCGCGACCAGGGCGATCACCCCCAGGCCGATGCGCGCACCGCGCGGCGATGGCGGCGTCATGCCGCCGCGGTTTCCGGGGCGGTTATTGCCGCCCCCGCCCTTGCGCCCGAACAACGATCCGATGCGATTGTTGAAATCGCGCCAGACCTCGTCCAGGTCGGGAGGGCCGTCTCCGTTGCCTTGGGGCCGCTTGGGCGGCGGCTCGGAGCCATTGTTGTTCCCACGACCCCAGCCGGGGTCATTCAGATTGAAGAGTTTGATAATTCGCGGCATTGTTTCCCACAATCTGTCCGGTTTCCGCAATTGCCCCGCGCAACGCATCCAAACCGGCGCGCTCGGTGGCGCTTACAAATACTCGCGCAATCGTACCATGTGCATCGCGTTCCACCCGCGGCTCCAATCCGGCAAGATCGATCTTGTTGTAGACCAGAATGGTGGGAATCGCGGCCGCGCCGATTTCGGCCAGAACCTTGTTGACCTCGAAGATCTGTTCGTCGCGCTGCGGGCTGGCGGCATCGACCACGTGCAGCAGCAAGTCGGCATGCACGGTTTCTTCCAGGGTGGCGCGGAACGCCGCAATCAGGCCGTGGGGCAGATCGCGGATGAACCCGACCGTGTCGGACACCACCACCGAGCCCGCCCCTTCGATCCAGATGCGGCGCGTGGTCGTATCCAGCGTCGCGAACAACTGGTCGGCGGCGTAGCTGTCTGCGCGCGTCAGGGCATTGAACAAGGTGGACTTGCCGGCGTTGGTATAGCCGACCAGCGATACCGACAGCGCACCGCCGCGCGCGCGCGCCCGGCGCTGGGTCACGCGTTGGCGTTCGACCTTGTCCAGACGTTCGCGCAGTACCTTGACCTTGGCGCCGATCATGCGGCGGTCCATTTCGAGCTGGGATTCACCCGGCCCGCGCATGCCGATACCGCCGCGCTGCCGTTCCAGGTGACTCCACATGCGGGTCAGGCGCGTGGCCAGATGCTGCAGCTGGGCCAATTCGACCTGCAGCTTGCCTTCATGGCTCTTCGCGCGCAGCGCGAAGATGTCGAGAATGAGCGCAACGCGATCCACCACGCGCAGGTTGAAGGCGCGTTCCAGGTTGCGTTGCTGCGCGGGGGACAGCGGCTGGTCGAAAAGGACGATGTCGGCCAGCAAGGCCTGGGCCATCGCCACACCCTCATCGGCCTTGCCTGAACCGATGAAGAACTTGGCGTCGGGTCTGTCCCGCCGCGCCGTCAAGGTGCCGACGATTTCCGCGCCAGCGCCCTTGGCCAGCATGGCGAATTCCTCGGCATGGGCCGCGAAGTCCGGATCTCCCAGATCGACGCTGATAATCAGAGCGCGCATACATGCACCATATTGGAGCCAAAGCGAAAATGCCCGCCGACGAGGACCGTCCGGCGGGCAATAAAAGGTAAAGCTGGAGCGAGATTACTCAGCAGGGACTTCCACCTGGAAATTCACGGCACGCGCGGGGACGACGGTCGAAATGGCGTGCTTGTAGACCATTTGCGTGACCGTATTGCGCAGCAGCACCACGTACTGGTCGAAGGATTCGATTTGCCCTTGAAGCTTGATGCCGTTCACCAAGTAGATCGACACGGGCACATGGTCCTTGCGCAGCGTGTTCAGGAACGGATCTTGCAGAGTTTGCCCTTTATTGCTCATTGGCCAGGCTCCATTTGTTTGTTATTGAGTGGTGGCGTACTTCTGTACTGGTGGGGTACGCCGAAACTTGTACTCTACAGGGTTTTCCCGGCCCGTGCTACTTGGGCAGGAAGCAAAAGTGACACCAGAGTTTTCCGACTGGAAAGCTGCTGCCGCTCAAGCCTGCAGGACCTCCGCAAGCGCCTTCAACAGCAGTTCGCACTGCTCATCGGTGCCCACGGTAATACGCAAAAACTGATCGATGCGTTCATGGCGGAAGTGGCGCACGATGATGCTGCGCTCGCGCAAGGCGGCGGCCAGGCCGGCGGCATCCTTTGAGGGGTGCCGCGCAAACACGAAGTTCGCGGCCGAGGGCAGCACTTCGAAGCCCAGGGATTGCAGGCCCGCCGTCATCCGCGAGCGGGTTTCGATCACGGCCTGGCGAGTACGTTCAAAGTACTCCACGTCTTCCAGGGCCGCCACCGCACCCGCGGAGGCAAGGCGGTCGATGGGGTAGGAGTTGAAACTGTTCTTTACACGCTCCAGCCCGTCGATGAGCTCGGCGCTGCCTACGGCAAAACCGACGCGCAAGCCCGCCAGCGAACGCGACTTGGACAGCGTCTGCACGACCAGCAGGTTGTCGTAGCGGTCCACCAAAGGAATGACGGACTCTCCGCCAAAATCCACGTAGGCCTCATCCACCACAACGACCGCGTCGGGATTGCCGGCCACGATGCGCTCGACTTCCGCCGCGCTGAGCGCGCGGCCGGTGGGCGCATTGGGATTCGGGAAGATGATGGCGCCCGCCTGCCCCTTGCCGCCGGGCAGATAGTCTTCGACGGCGATCCTGAAATCCGCCGTCAGCGGCACCGTTTCGTACTGGATGCCGTACAGACCGCAATAGACCGGATAGAAGCTGTAAGTGATGTCCGGAAAGCGCAGCGGGCGCTCATGCTTGAGCAGCGCCAGGAACACATGCGCCAGCACTTCGTCGGAACCGTTGCCCACGAAGACCTGGCCCGGCTGCACGCCGACCGTGCCGGCAATGGTCTGCCGCAGGCGGTCGGACGAGGGGTCCGGGTAGAGCTTCAGCGTGTCGTCGCAGGCAGAGCGGATCGCGTCGAGCACCTTGGGCGACGGCCCATACGGATGCTCGTTGGTGTTCAACTTGACCAGGTTCTGAAGCTTGGGCTGCTCGCCCGGAACATACGGACTGAGCGTCCCGACCACGGGACTCCAGAAGCGGCTCATGGATCAGCTTTCCTGCGTGTAGGGGTTGTGCGAAGACTTGAATTCGATGCGCAGCGGCGTACCGGCCAGATCGAACGCGTTACGGAAACGCGTTTCCAGGTAACGGCGATAGGAGTCCGGAATGGCGTCCAGCGCGTTGCCGTGGATGATGACCAGCGGCGGGTTCTGTCCGCCCTGGTGCGCGTAGCGCATCTTGGGACGGAAGATGCCCTTGCGGGGCGGCTGTTGTTGCTCGACAGCGATCTGCAGCTCGCGCGTCAGCTTGGGCGTGGACAGCTTGGCGAACGCCGCGGCGTGCGCCGCGTTGATCGACTTGAGCAAAGGCTTCACGCCCTGCCCGCGCAGCGCCGAAATGGTGTGCATGCGCGCGAACGACAGGAAGCGCAGCTTGCGCTGGAATTCGCGTTCGATGCGTTCCTTGGCTTCGCTGTCCAGGCCGTCCCATTTGTTGATGGCCACGACCACGGCGCGCCCCGTTTCCAACACGAAGCCGGCGATGTGCGCATCCTGCTCGGAGATTTCGGTCTGCGCATCCAGCATCAGCAGCACGACGTTGCTGGCCTCGATGGCCTGCAGCGTCTTGATGACGGAGAACTTCTCGACCGCCTCGAACACCTTGCCGCGCTTGCGCAGACCGGCGGTGTCGATCAGCGTGTAGCGGCGGCCGTCGCGCTCGAAGTCGATCTCGATGGCGTCGCGGGTCGTGCCCGGCATGTCGAACGCGATCACGCGCTCTTCGCCCATCAAGGTGTTGATGAGCGTGGACTTGCCCACGTTGGGGCGGCCGACGATGGCCAGCTTGATGCGGTGATCGTGCTCAGCCTCTTCGAACGCGTCTTCTTCGGCGGGCGGCTCGGCCAGATCTCGAAGCGCCAGCTCGATCAGGTCGACGATGCCGTCGCCGTGCGCCGCGGAAATCGGATAAGGCTGGCCCAGCCCGAGTTCATGGAACTCGGAAATGGCGCCGCTGGCGCCCATGCCTTCCGCCTTGTTCACCGCCAGCAGCACGCGCTGCTGGCCGGATTTGCGCAGCAGCTGGGCGATTTCGTGGTCATGGGCGTTGATGCCCGCGCGGGCATCAACCAGGAACACCACGACATCGGCCTCGGCGATGGCCTGCCGGGTCTGGCGCGCCATCTCCAGCAGGATGCCGTCCTTGGCGACGGGTTCGAAACCACCGGTATCGATGACGATGAAGGGGATCTCGCCTACCCTGCCCTCGCCGTAATGGCGATCGCGGGTCAGGCCGGAGTAATCGGCCACCAGCGCGGCGCGCGATCGCGTCAGGCGGTTGAATAGGGTCGACTTCCCCACATTGGGGCGGCCGACCAGGGCGACGACAGGCTTGAAAGACACGGTGTAAGGCTTTGTTCTATAGGTTTTAGTTGGCGCCGATCAGGACGAGGTTGCCATTGCCCGTCTGGATCAGCACTCCCTGGGGGGTGGTCTGCGGCGGCGACACCACGGGACCGCCGCCTACCGACAGGCGCGCCATCAGGCTGCCGTCGCTACGCGACAGGAAATGCACATAGCCTTCCAGGTCGCCCACTGCCAGCGCACCGCCCAGCATGGCGGGCGCGGTGACCTGGCGGTTCTTCAATGCCGCCTGCTTCCAGACGTTGCCGCCATTATCCAGCGCAAATGCGTTGACCACACTGTTCTGGTCCGCCGCATAGGCAAAGCGTTCGTCCAGGGACAGGCCGCTGACGCTGGAGAAGTCCTTGGCCCACAACGGGCGGCCGCCGGCGGTGACGTCGAAGCAGACGATGCGTCCCTGATAAGCTACGCCGCAAAGCAGGTTGCCCGCGATACGAGGCGCGCCGACCACGTCGGTCAGGCGCTCCAGGTCGCTGGCGCCACGCGGCGTCGCCACGGTGCCTTCCCATTGCACGTTACCACTGTTGGACGCGATGGCCATCAGTTTGCCGCCCGGCAGGCCGGTAATGACCAGGCCTTCGGCCAGGACCATCTGCGACACGCTGCGCAGGGCCAGCGAGGGGCCCGGGCGCTGCACGTTCCAGACGCGTTCGCCGCTGTTGGCGTCGAAGGCCTGGATGCGGTAGTCGCCGCTGCGGACCACGACGATGCCATAGCCCACGACGGGCGGAATGGTCACGTCGCTGGTGGCACGGACTTTCCACTTCACCTTGCCGGTGTCGTCAAAGGCGACGACGTCGCCGTTCGGCGCGGCCACGGCGGTAGTGGTGCCATCGCTGCCGGCGCCGGCTGACAGCTTGCCGTCGACCTTGGCTTTCCAGATGGCGCGGCCGCTCTGCAGGTCGAACTTGCCCACCGAACCATCGGGCGTGGCGGCGTAGACGGCGTCGCCCAGCACCGTGGGCGCAAAGCCCAGTCCCGAGCCGCTGCCGACCGAGACGCTCCAGACTTGGCGCACGGACATGCCGGCCTTGTATTCGGTCAGGGGCGCGGGATCGTAGCGGCCGTCATCATGGGAGAACATGCCGCATCCGCCCAGGGCCAACAAGCCCGCCAGGCAAACGGCGCCACGCCACATACGACCAGGTGCAAATTTACGCATTACAGTCACGCTCCGCTCAGGGCATCCAGTTTCAGTTGCACAACCTGGGTCAGGGGATTTGCCGTGCCCAGGCCATCGATGGCGCTTTGCCAGGCGGCGCGCGCTTCCTCGCGCTTGCCTTGCGCGGCGAGGATATCGCCGCGGCGATCCGCGTACAAGGCGGCGAAGGCTGCCGGCGGATTGTTCAGCTGTGCCAACGCGGCATCGTATTGCTTCTGGTCCAGCATCATGCCGGCCAGGCGCAGGCGCGCCACCGATTGCATGGACGGGTTCTTGCTCTGGGCGGCCAGCCATTCCAGCTGCTCGCGGGCGCCAGCGTCATCCTTCTGAGCCTGCAGCGCCTGAGCCGCCACCAGCGCACCGCGCGCGGCGTAGCCGGTGGACGGATATTGCTCGCGCAGCGTGGCCGCGGCCGTCTTGATACGCACCGAGGAATCGGCGCCGCCCAGGCGGGCCGCGTCTTCCAGCGCTTCGAAGTAACCCATGGCCTGGTTGGCGCGGTGCGATTGGTAGGCCTTCCAGCCCCACCAGCCGCCCCAGGCCAGCGCGACCGCCGCCACCAGCGTAACCACCAGGGTGCCGTAGCGCGCCCACCACGCCTTGATGGCGTCGAGTTTTTCCTGTTCTTCGAGATCGTATGCCATGCATTAACCCTTGTTATTCAATACGTCGGCCAATCCCGCCAACGGGACTTGCTGTTGGGCCGCTTCGCCCTGCGCCTCGGCGCGCAGGAACTTGACGCTGGCCGTCTGCGCAGCCACTTCGTCGGCGCCAAGAATAACCGCAACGCGGGCGCCGCTGGCATCGGCGCGCTTGAATTGCGACTTGAAGCTTGCGGAACCCGCATGCACGATGACCGACAGGCCGGCATCGCGCAGGTCTTCACCGACCCGCGCAGCCAGGCGCTGCGCCTCTTCGCCCTGATGGACGACGTAGACGTCGCACTCGGCCGGCTGTTCGACCTGCACGCTCTGCTCCCAGAGGTCCAGCAGGCGCTCCATGCCGATCGCAAAACCCACTGCGGGCGCGGGCTTGCCGCCCAGCAGTTCGATCAGGCCGTCGTAGCGGCCGCCGCCGCACACGGTGCCCTGGGAACCGAGGCGGTCGGTAACCCACTCGAACACCGTGAGGTTGTAGTAGTCCAGACCGCGCACCAGGCGCGGATTCAGGCGGTACTCGATGCCGGCGTCGGCCAGCAGCTGGCACACGCCGTCGAAGTGTGCACGAGACTCTTCCCCCAGGAAGTCGAACAGGCGCGGCGCGCTGTCGGCCATTTCCTGCATGGCGGGATTCTTGGTATCCAGCACGCGCAGCGGATTGCTGTACATGCGGCGCTGGCCGTCTTCGTCCAGGATGTCGCGGTGCTTTTCCAGGTGCTCGATCAGGGCGGCGCGGTGAGCCGCGCGTTCGGCCGGCTGGCCCAGCGAATTCAGCTCCAGTCGCACGTCGGTCAGGCCCAACAGCTTCCACAGGCGCGCCAGCATGACGATGAGTTCGGCATCCACGTCGGGACCGGCGAAGCCCAGGGCCTCGACGTCGATCTGGTGGAACTGGCGGTAGCGCCCGCGTTGCGGGCGCTCGTGGCGGAACACGGGACCGATGGAATAGACACGCTGCGGACGGTCATAGAGCAGGTTGTGCTCGATGGACGCGCGCACGATGCCGGCCGTCATTTCCGGACGTATGGTCAGCGATTCGCCGTTGAGCGCATCGGTGAAGGTGTACATCTCTTTTTCGACGATGTCGGTCACTTCGCCGATGCCGCGCGCGAACAGGCGCGTATGCTCAAGCACGGGCGTACGCACATTGCGATAGCCGTAGCCGCGCAGCCAGCCGCGCACGATTTCCTCGAATTGTTCCCA
The DNA here is from genome assembly GCF_048541815.1 of Achromobacter sp. PD1. Classification (NCBI taxonomy): domain Bacteria; kingdom Pseudomonadati; phylum Pseudomonadota; class Betaproteobacteria; order Burkholderiales; family Alcaligenaceae; genus Achromobacter; species Achromobacter sp. PD1. Next base: position 1,381,159 of record NZ_CP183349.1, on the reverse strand, counting down.
GCGGGCGCTGGCCCCTGGCAACAGATCATTCATGCCGCGGATGGCGGCGACTTTCTGGAAAGCTTGAGTCATCTTGATCATGCCGCATCGCGCGCCGGCAAGCGCGCTAGCGGCCACACCCTTACTTTAATGAGAGGCGGGCGCGCCATAGCGGCGCGCGACGTAGTCTTCGACAATGGCCTGGAACTCTTCGGCAATATGGTCGCCCTTGAGCGTGACCGTGCGTTCGCCGTCGACGAATACCGGCGCCGCCGGCACTTCGCCGGTGCCGGGCAGGCTGATGCCGATATCGGCATGGCGGCTTTCGCCCGGCCCGTTGACCACACAGCCCATGACCGCAACGTTCATGCTTTCGACGCCGGGGTACTGGGCGCGCCAGACAGGCATCTGCCGGCGCAGGAAGGTCTGGATGCTGTCGGCTAGTTCCTGGAAGAACGTGCTGCTGGTGCGGCCGCACCCAGGGCAGGCAACGACCATGGGCGTAAACGCGCGCAAGCCCATGGTCTGCAGGATTTCCTGCGCCACGACGGCCTCGCGGCTGCGGTCGCCGCCGGGTTCGGGCGTGAGCGAAATGCGGATGGTGTCGCCGATGCCCTGCTGCAGCAGCACGGCCAGCGCGGCGGTGGACGCCACAATGCCCTTGCTGCCCATGCCGGCCTCGGTCAGGCCCAGATGCAGCGGATAGTCGCAACGCGCGGACAGGTCGCGATAGACCGCGATCAGGTCCTGCACGTGGCTGACCTTGCAGGACAGGATGATCGCGTCGCGCCGCAGGCCGAGCTCTTCGGCGCGCTGCGCGTTGCTGATGGCGGACACCACCAGGGCGTCGCGCATCACGGCCTGCGCTTCCCAGGGTTGGGCGCGCTGGTTGTTCTCGTCCATCTTGCGCGCCATCAGCTCGTGATCCAGGCTGCCCCAGTTCACGCCGATGCGCACCGGCTTGTCGTAGCGGCAGGCAACTTCGATCATCTGCGCGAAGTTGTCGTCGCGCCGCTTGCCCCCGCCCATATTGCCAGGGTTGATGCGGTACTTGGACAGCGCTTGCGCGCAGTCCGGGAACTGCGTCAGCAGCTTGTGGCCGTTGTAGTGGAAGTCGCCCACCAGCGGCACGTTCACGCCCATGCGGTCGAGCTGTTCGCGGATGGCGATGACTTCGCGCGCGGCTTCGGGCGTATTCACGGTGATCCGGACGAGCTCGGAGCCGGCCTGGGCCAGCTCCTTGACCTGGATCGCGGTGGCGATCGCGTCCGCCGTGTCGGTGTTGGTCATGGACTGAACCACGACCGGGGCATCGCCGCCTATTTTCACGACACGATCGCCCCACTTCACCGCCACCGAACGCGTGGCGCGGCGCTCAGCCGCTCCCACGGAGGGAGGCGGGGCATCCTGGCAAGGCAGAGAAGATTCTTGCATCGGTGGAACCGGGTTGTTACTTGGCCGACTTCGGCAGCCAGTCGGACGGCAGCCAGTGCTGCGGCAGCCAGCCTTGCCAGAAGGCATACGCCACGCCGGCGGCCAGCACCAGCACGATGGCGATGAGCCAGCCCCACGAGGTCGAGGACGAACGGTCGTCGTCGGCGCTGGACTGGGGAATGGAATGCGCCGAATGCAGGGCGCCGGGGCTGAGCTTCACCGGACCGGTGACGCGCGCCTTGGGGTCGAGCGAATCGACGATGGCCTGCGAGTCCGCGCCCAGCAGGCGCGCATAGTTGCGAACCAGGCCGCGCAGCGAAACGCCGGTGGGCAGGTTGGCCCACTGCTCGTTTTCCAGGGCTTCGATCTGCTTCGTGGAAAACTTGATGCGGCTGGACACTTCGTCGAGCGACCAGCCCTTGGACTGGCGCAGCGCGCGCAATGCCGAGCCGATGCCACCCACAGCGCCGGCGGGCGTTTCTGAAACTGCAGAAGCGAAATCCTGCGTCATGCGTGCACCTGTTTAATTGGTATGGTCTGGCGCTGTGCGGCGTTCCGTTCGGTGATACGGGTACGGTCGCGCACTTCTCCGGCCAGTTGGCCACAGGCCGCATCGATATCGTCGCCCCGGGTCTTGCGGACGGTGGTGATGATGCCGGCGTCCATCAGACGCTGGGCAAACACCTTCACCCGCGCCGAGTTCGAACGCTTCAGGCCGGACTCGGGAAAGGGGTTGAACGGGATCAGATTGAGCTTGCAGCGCAGCTGGCGTGCAATTTGGATCAGTTCCTTGGCGTGCTGGTCGGTATCGTTGATGCCGTCCAGCATGCAGTATTCAAAAGTGATGAAGTCGCGCGGGGCAAACGCCAGATAACGTTCGCAGGCCGCCAGCAATTCCTTCAACGGGTACTTCTTGTTCAGCGGCACCAGCTCGTCGCGCAATGCGTCGTTCGGCGCATGCAAGGACACGGCCAGGGCCACGGGACAGTCCTGCGACAGGCGGTCCATCATGGGGACCACGCCGGAGGTGGACACCGTGACGCGGCGGCGCGACAGGCCGTAGGCGTTGTCGTCCAGCATCAGGCGCAAGGCGGGCAGGACCTGGTCGTAGTTGAGCAGGGGTTCGCCCATGCCCATCATGACCACGTTGCTGATGACGCGAGTGTCTTCGGTGGCGCGGGCGCTTTCCAGGCGGGCGGTGCCGATGTCGGCCTCCAGCACGCGCTTGGCCCACCACAGCTGGCCGATGATCTCGCTGGTCTTCAGGTTGCGGTTGAAACCTTGGTGTCCAGTCGAGCAGAAGCGGCAGTTCACCACGCATCCGGCCTGGCTGGAAATGCATAGCGTGCCGCGGTCGTCTTCGGGAATGAAGACGGTCTCGATGGCATTGCCCTGCCCCACGTCGAACAGCCACTTGCGGGTGCCGTCGGTCGAGCGCTGCTCGATGTTGACGGGCAAAGCCTCGATGCGGCAATGCTGCGCAAGCTGGCCGCGGAAATCGCGGGCCAGGTCGGTCATGGCGTCGAACGAATCGGCGCCGCGCTGGTGCATCCAGCGCTGCAACTGGCGAGCCCGAAACGGCTTGCCGCCCCACTTTCCGACGAGTTCGGACAGGGCGGAGCCGTCAAGCCCCAGCAGATTGATTCGTTCGACGGATTCCATGACCTGGGTAAAACTCAAAAGCTAGAACAGATGTTCCGCAAAAATCAACGGCTGTGGATGTTGATTTCGGGGAAGAAGAAAGCGACTTCGACAGCGGCCGTTTCCGGAGCGTCGGAACCGTGCACGGCGTTGGCGTCGATGCTGTCGGCGAAGTCGGCGCGGATGGTGCCAGGAGCCGCCTTCTTGGGGTCCGTGGCGCCCATCAGGTCGCGGTTCTTCAGGATGGCGTCTTCACCTTCCAGCACTTGCACGAACACCGGGCCGGAGATCATGAAGTCGACCAGGTCCTTGAAGAAGGGGCGTTCCTTGTGCACGGCGTAGAAACGCTCGGCGTCGGCGCGCGACAGCTGGGCCAGGCGGGCGGCGATGACCTTCAGGCCGGCTTGTTCGAAACGGCCGACGATCTGGCCGATGACGTTCTTGGCGACGGCGTCGGGCTTGATGATCGAGAGGGTGCGTTGAATGGACATAAGAACTCCGAAAACTGATTTCTGACTTGGTTTCTGATGAATTGCCTGGCGTGGATCTGCGCTTGTCGGTGTCACCCTTGAAGCGTCATCGCGCTGTTGGCGCACGGGCGGTCCGAAACGAATGCATGTTTCGGGCCGGCCCGAACCACTGGTCCAAGGCAGGGATTCGACACTGCCTACCTGTCGGACTCACCCGGAATCCTCAATGAATTCAGGGACTTCTAAAAGGTTTACAGTAACCCGGTATTCTAACACGCTGAGAAGACCGCATTACATCTTAAAATGTGCGGTTTGCCGTCCGCGTCCCTAGCCCGGGCGCCCCTGTTTGCCGGAACCCTGCAATGACTCAAGCTGCTCCCCCGAACGCCGCGAACGCCGCGAGCGACTCCCAGGAACTCTCCAAGAGCTTCGAACCCTCCGCGCTGGAATCCCGCTGGTACGCCGAGTGGGACAAGCGCGGGTACTTCCAGGCGGGTCAGCATGTAAAAACGGGGACTGAAAGCCAGCCCTACGTCATCCAGTTCCCGCCGCCCAACGTGACGGGCACCCTGCACATGGGCCACGCCTTCAACCAGACCATCATGGACGGCCTGGTCCGCTACCACCGGATGCTGGGCGATGACACCGTATTCATCCCCGGCACCGACCACGCCGGCATCGCCACGCAGATCGTGGTTGAAAGACAGCTGGACGCCGATAAGGTTTCCCGCCATGACCTCGGCCGCGAGAAATTCGTGGAAAAAGTGTGGGAATGGAAGGAAAAGTCGGGCAACGCCATTACCGGGCAGGTGCGCCGCCTGGGCGCCTCGGCCGACTGGCCGCGCGAGTACTTCACCATGGACGACCGCATGTCGCGCGGCGTGGTGGAAACCTTCGTGCGCCTGCATAAACAGGGACTGATCTACCGTGGCAAGCGCCTGGTCAACTGGGATCCGAAGCTGCTGACCGCCGTGTCCGACCTGGAAGTCGTTTCCGAGGAAACCGACGGCCACATGTGGCACATCCTCTACCCGTTCGTCGATGGCCCCCAGACCATCACCGATAAAGACGGCCAGAGCGTCACGCTGCGCGGCCTGACCATTGCCACCACGCGCCCCGAGACCATGCTGGCCGACGGCGCGCTCTGCGTGCATCCCGACGATCCGCGCTACAAGCACCTGGTCGGCAAACTGGTCGAACTGCCCCTGTGCGACCGCAACATTCCCATCATCGCCGACGATTTCGTCGATCCTGAATTCGGCACGGGCTGCGTCAAGATCACCGGCGCCCACGATTTCAACGATTACGCCTGCGCGCTGCGCCACGATCTGCCCATGATCGTGATCTTCACGCTGGACGCCCACATCAACGAGAACGGTCCCGCGCAGTTCCAGGGCATGGAACGCTACGAGGCCCGCAAGGCCGTGGTCGCGCAACTGGAAGCCGAAGGCTATCTGGTCAAGGTCGAGGCGCACAAGATGATGCAGCCCAAGGGCGACCGCACCGGCGTCGTGCTGGAGCCGATGCTGACCGACCAATGGTTCGTGGCGATGAGCAAGCCCGCCCCCGAAGGCACGCTGAATCCGGGCAAGAGCATCACCGAAGTCGCGCTGGAAGTCGTGGCCGACGGCCGCATCCAGTTCTATCCGGACAACTGGACCACCATCTACAATCAGTGGCTGAACAACATCCAGGACTGGTGCATTTCGCGCCAGCTCTGGTGGGGCCACCAGATCCCGGCCTGGTACTCGGAAGACGGCCAGATCTTCGTCGCGCACGACGAAGCCGAAGCCACGGCGCAGGCCCGCGCGGCCGGCGTGACCGGCGAGCTCAAGCGCGACCCCGACGTGCTGGACACCTGGTTCTCGTCCGGCCTGGTCCCCTTCACCACGCTGGGCTGGCCGGAAAACACCCCGGACCTGCAACGCTACCTGCCGTCCAGCGTGCTGGTCACGGGCTTTGACATCATCTTCTTCTGGGTGGCGCGCATGGTCATGCTGACCACCCACCTGACCGGCCACATCCCGTTCAAGCACGTCTATGTGCACGGCCTGATCCGCGACGCGGACGGCCAGAAGATGAGTAAATCCAAGGGCAACACGCTGGATCCGGTCGACCTGATCGACGGCATCGACCTGGACGGCCTGGTGGTCAAGCGCACCTACGGCCTGATGAATCCGAAGCAGGCCGGCGCCATCGAGAAAGCCACGCGCCGCCAGTATCCGGACGGCATCCCGGCCTTCGGCACCGATGCGTTGCGTTTCACCATGGCGGCCTACGCCACGCTGGGCCGCAACATCAACTTCGACCTGAAGCGCTGCGAGGGCTACCGCAACTTCTGCAACAAGCTGTGGAACGCCACGCGCTTTGTGCTGATGAACACCGAAGGCCACGACCTGACCGGCCCGGAAACCGGCGAAACATCCTTTGTGGACCGCTGGATCGTCAGCCAGCTGCAGACGCTGGAAGCCGACGTGGCGCGCGGCTTTGCCGACTACCGCTTCGACAACATCGCCAACTCGCTCTACCGCTACGTGTGGGACGAGTACTGCGACTGGTACCTGGAACTGGCCAAGGTCCAGATCCAGACCGGCACGCCGGCCCAGCAACTGGGCACGCGCCGCACGCTGATCCGCGTGCTGGAAGGCGTGCTGCGCCTGGCGCACCCGATCATTCCGTTCATCACGGAAGAGCTCTGGCAAAAGGTGTCGCTGGTGGCTGGCAAGCGCAAGGAAGGCGTCGCTGACAGCGTCAGCGTCCAGCCCTATCCGCAAGCCAACCCCGACGCGGTCGACACCGCTGCCGAAGCCGACGTCGCCGAACTGAAGGCACAGGTCGAAGCCGTGCGCGCGCTGCGCGGCGAAATGAACCTGTCGCCTGCCCAGAAGGTGCCGCTGTGCGCCCAGGGCGATGCGCCCACCCTCACCCGCAACGCGCCGTACCTGGCCGCCCTGGCCAAGCTGAGCCAGGTCGAGGTGCTCGACGCCCTGCCCGACGCCGGCGCGCCGGTCCAGGTCGTTGGCGGCAGCCGCCTGATGCTGCACGTCGAAATCGACGTGGCAGCGGAACGCGTGCGCCTGGACAAGGAAATCGCGCGCCTGGAAGGCGAAATCGCCAAGGCCAACGGCAAGCTGTCGAACGCCAGCTTCGTCGAGCGCGCGCCTGCCGCCGTGGTCGAGCAGGAAAAGGCGCGCATGGCGCAATTCGGCGAGACCCTGGACAAGGTGCGCGAACAGCGCGCCAAGCTGGGCAACTAAGCCCTCGCGCTAAAAACAAAAACCCCGGAACCTGGTTCCGGGGTTTTTTATTTGCGCGCCGCGGCAAGATGCGCCAGACGCAGGCATAGCCGGCAGCGGCTGATAGATCTCTCAGGAAGTCTTGGGCGGCTTGGGACGGGAGGTCCGGCGCCGCCTGGCAGGCTCCGGCAGCGGAGTGCCCGCCAATTCGGCCAGATAGCGTTCGTCGCCCGGGGTCAACGCCCCTTTTGCGCGAGCAGCCTCGATCAATTCCGGACGCCGGGCAGCAGTCAGCTCCAGCGAACGCTCACGCCGCCAGCGGGCGATGTTTGCGTGATGCCCGCTAAGCAAGGGCGCGGGCACCGGCTCGCCTTCGTAGACCTCGGGGCGCGTGTAGTGCGGACTATCCAGCAGGCCGGACAAGGCGTCGTTGAATGAATCCTGCAGCGCGGATTCGCCATCGTTGAGTACGCCGGGCAACAACCGCACGGCGGCGTCGATCACGGCGAGCGCCGCGATCTCTCCGCCGGACAGCACAAAATCGCCCAGCGAGATTTCCTGCGTGACGCAGCGCGCAATGAAACGCTGGTCCACGCCTTCGTAGCGGCCGCAAATGAGGATGAGACCTTCGCTTGCAGCCAGGGATTCGGCGCCCGCCTGATCGTAGCGCCGGCCGACCGGAGCCAGCAGCGCGACAGGGGCGCGGCCCAGGCCAAGCGCAGCGCGCGCGTCCTGGGCGGCGTTGACGGCGGCTTCCAGAGGCCCCGCCATCATCACCATTCCGGGGCCGCCGCCGTACGGGCGGTCGTCCACGGTACGGTGCACGTCATGCGTGAAATCACGGGGATTCCAGGCATGCAGGGACCACCGGCCCTGGGCATGCGCCCGGCCGGTGACACCCAGGTCCCGCACCACCCCGAACATTTCGGGAAAGAGCGTAACGACGTCTATACGCATCAAGTATCCGCCGGCCAGTCGCTGTCTATGCGGCGAGCTGACAGATCGACGGCGTGTATGTGCGCGCGCACGAACGGAACAAGCATTTCGGCGGGCCGACCCTTGGCGTTCAGGACGGGCTCGGGGCCAGCGGCCCCTGCCTTCTGGCGCAAGACCCTCAGCACGGCATGAGCGCCGTTGTCGAGAACCTCGTCGACCACGCCCAAAAGCGCAGGCTCACCGTCGGCGCTGGTATACAGCGCGCAACCGATGAGATCGACCCAGTAGTATTCGTCTTCCTCGGGCGCAGGGAAAGATCCCCGCGGCGCCTGCACGGAACAACCGCGCAGGGCTTCGGCCTGGTCGCGATCCGCAATGCCCGCCAATTGAGCCACCACGGTGGCCCCTTGCGAACGGACTTGCACGACCTTGTATGCGACAGGCGCAGACGCGACAACGCCCCGCGCCAATTCAGGCACAGGGCGAGTCAACCACCATTGAGATGCTGAGAGCAGCACTTCGGCATTGGCCGAATGTGGCTGCACCTTGACCCAGCCTTTCACACCGTAGGCTGCACTGATGCGGCCCAGCTCGATCAAATCCGTCGGCGCCGCGTTGGAGGTTGCGGCATCAGGCATGTATCGTGCTCTTGGTAACTATGAAGCAGCTATGAATGGCAGCTTTTAAAGCGCGGTAAAGCTCAGGGCTTGGTCTGCGACGCGGGCAATTAAGCCGCGGCGGAAACCTTGGCCGAGTACTCTTTGACCAGACGCTCGACAGCGGGCGACAGTTGGGCGCCGTTGCTGGTCCAGTGCTGCACGCGATCCAGCGCAATGCGCAGGGCTTCCGTGCCTTCGCTGGCTACGGGGTTGTAGAAACCCACGCGCTCGATGAAACGGCCGTCGCGACGGTTACGCGAATCGGTGGCCACCAGGTTGTAAAACGGACGCTTCTTGGACCCACCGCGGGCCAGGCGAATCACCACCATAGGTAATCCCTTGAATTAGTTGTGAAAAACGGGAAATTCTAGCACTTAAACACGCCTGCTGGCAAATGGCAGTGCTGAATTGTGCGTAGCGGCGCGATTTGTATCCTAAAACACCACATCCGGGTATTCTACAAACACGGGCCGGGGCCCGCGCCGCAATCCGAAGTGTAGCCGCCCCGCCCCTCTCGTGCTTGTCTTAGTGCGTCAGAACTCAGTGCGTGTGAAGAAATAACCCGATTGAGGAGATCGGTTTTATGTCGACCTACGCAAGACCCCGCGCTTCGATCCTCCCTGCCGCCTGTCCACGGCGCCGCCACCGCACCCGCTTCAAGCCATCTCCGTGAGAGCGGCCCTTCGGCCGCCTGCCCCCACTTTTTCGGCGTTTTTTCCCCAACTTCCTCTAACCGGAGGGTGCACCACCATGAAGAACCAGAAATCAGTCTTCACCCCTGTTGCGCGCCTGGCCTTGGCGGGCTTGCTGGCGGGTACGTTGGCCATGCCGCTGGCCGCCTCGGCCCGAGTCGTGGGCGCTGCCCTGACGACCGCCTCCGGCAAGGTCACTGCAGTGGATCCGGCCACCCGGACCATCACGCTGCAAGGCGAAAACGGCAATAGCGTGGACATCCAGGCGGGTCCCAATGTCCGCAACTTCCAGCAGATCAAGCCTGGCGACACGCTGACGCTCGACTACTACGAGTCGGTGGCGGTCGACGTACGCCCGGCCGGCTCCGGCATTCCGGAAGTGAAAACCGAAACTGCGGCAACCCGCAGCGCCAAGGGAGCCATGCCTGGCGGCGCGGCCGGAAGCCAGACCACCATCACCGCCGAGATCTGGCACATCAACAAGAGCGCCAATCTGGTGACACTGAAGGGGCCGCAAGGCGGCATGCGCACCATCCAGGTCCAGGATCCCGCCCTGCAGGCGCGCCTGCAGCAATTGAAGGAAGGCGATCTGGTTGACTTCACGATCACCCGGGCAGTGGCCGCCGCCATCCGCAAGTAACCTCGGGCTCGCCCCAAGTAAGAGGGCCCGCCTTGCGGCGGGCCCTCTTACTTGGCGAATACAGCCGGCAAGCGGATCAGCGCCGCCGCAGGAAATGCACCCCGCGGCCGTCGATCTCCTGCTGCGCGACCAGCGCATTGCCAGTCTGACGGGCGAAAGCCTGGAAGTCGCGGACCGCGTTGCGATCCGTGGTGATGACGCGCAGCACTTCGCCGCTGGCCATCTGCGCCAAGGCCTTCTTGGCACGCAGGATGGGCAGCGGGCAGGTCAAGCCGCTGGCATCGACCTCCTGCTCGAAGGACGGCGCCTGCGCGCCGCCATCAAGACTGGTATCCGCCCCGCTCATCACAGACGCTCATCCACCCACTTCTGCACGCTGGCGATCGCCGCGGGCAAGGCAGCCAGGTCGGTGCCGCCGCCCATGGCCATGTCGGGACGGCCGCCGCCCTTGCCGCCCACCTGGGCCGCGACGAAGCCAACCAGATCGCCCGCCTTGACGCGGCCGGTCAGGTCGGCGGTGACGCCGCCCACCACGCTGATCTTGCCGTCGGCCGAACCGGTGGCCAGCAGCACGACTGCGGGCTTCAGGCGGTCCTTGAGATTGTCGACCATGCCGCGCAAGGCCTTGGGATCCACGTCGCCGATGCTGGCGGCCAGGACCTTGATGCCCTTGACCTCGACCGCGGCGCTGGTTGCCAGGTCGTTGCCGGCGCTGGCTGCAAGCTTGTTGCGCGACTGTTCCAGATCCTTTTCGAGGCTCTTGACCTGCTCCTGCACCTGCGCGATGCGCGCCGGCAGATCCGCCGGCGTGCTGCGCAGCATACCGGCAACCTGGGTCAACAAGGCATTCTGGTTTTGCACCCAGGCCAGCGCGTTGTCGCCAGTGATGGCTTCGACGCGGCGCACGCCCGCGGCCACGCCGCCTTCGGACACGATCTTGAACAGGCCGATGTCGCCCGTGCGGCTGACGTGCGTGCCGCCGCAGAGTTCGCGCGAGAAGCCGATATCGAGCACGCGGACGGTGTCGCCGTATTTTTCGCCGAACAGCGCCATGGCGCCGCCCTTGACGGCATCGTCATAGCCCATGACCTGCGCCACGGTGGGCTGGTTGGCCAGGATCTCGGCGTTGACGATGGCTTCGACGCGCGCGATCTGCTCGGCCGTCAACGGGGCGTCCTGGGCGAAGTCGAAGCGGGTCTTGTCGGGATCCACCAGCGAGCCGCGCTGCTGCACGTGCGCGCCCAGCACCTGGCGCAGCGCCTTGTGCATCAGGTGGGTGGCCGAGTGGTTGCGCACGGTGCGGGCGCGGCGGACCGCGTCCACGCGCGCAAGCAGCGTATCGCCCACCGACAGCGTGCCGGACACCAACTCGCCGTGGTGGCCGAAGACGCCAGCCTGGATCTTCAGGGTGTCGGCCACGGCGAAACGCACGCCGTCGGCTTCCAGCAGGCCGGTATCGCCAACCTGGCCGCCCGACTCCGCGTAGAACGGCGTGGCGTCCAGCACGACGACCGCGCTCTGGCCCGCCTTGACCTGCTGCACCTGCGTGCCGTCGACGTACAGGGCCGTGACCTTGACGCCATCCAGTTCCAACTTTTCGTAGCCTTCGAAGCGCGTGTCCGCGCCTTCGTAGCTCAGGCCTTCGGCCATCTTGAACTTGCCGGCGGCGCGCGCCTGGTCGCGCTGGCGCTCCATGGCGGTTTCGAAGCCGGCCATGTCCACGTCCACTTCGCGTTCGCGGCAGATGTCGGCCGTCAGGTCCACCGGGAACCCATAGGTGTCGTACAGCGTGAACAGGGTCGTGCCGTCCAGTTGGCCGCCCTTGGGCACGTTGGCCAGGGCGGAATCCAGAATGCGCATGCCGTGTTCCAGCGTTTCGCCGAAGCGTTCTTCTTCCTGCTTGAGCACCTGGGCGACGCGGTCGGCCGTGGCGGCCAGTTCCGGATAGGCCTCGCCCATTTCGGCGACCAGGTCCGGCACCAGGCGATGGAAGAACGGCTTGGTCTGGCCCAGCTTGTAGCCGTGGCGCAGCGCGCGGCGGACGATGCGGCGCAGCACGTAGCCGCGGCCTTCGTTGCTGGGGATCACGCCGTCGACGATCAGGAACGAGCAGGCGCGGATGTGGTCGGCGATGACCTTGAGCGAGTTGTCTTCCAGGTTCTTGATGCCGGTCTCGCGCGCGGCGGCGGCGATCAGGTGCTGGAACAGGTCGATTTCGTAGTTGGAATGCACGCCTTGCAGCACGGCGGCGATGCGCTCCAGGCCCATGCCGGTATCGACACAGGGACGCGGCAGGCGCGGCATGTTGCCGGCGGCGTCGCGCTCGAACTGCATGAACACCAGGTTCCAGATCTCGATGTAGCGGTCGCCGTCTTCCTCGGGCGATCCCGGGGGGCCGCCCCAGATTTCGGGACCGTGGTCATAGAAGATTTCCGAGCACGGGCCGCAAGGACCGGTGTCCGCCATCTGCCAGAAGTTGTCCGAGGCGTAGCGCGCGCCCTTGTTGTCGCCGATGCGGATGATGCGCTCGGCCGGCACGCCGACTTCCTTGGCCCAGATGTCGTAGGCCTCGTCGTCTTCCTGGTAGACCGTGACCCAGAGCTTCTCGGCGGGCAGCTTGTAGACCTGCGTCAGCAGCTCCCAGGCGTACTGGATGGCGTCGCGCTTGAAGTAGTCGCCGAAGCTGAAATTGCCCAGCATTTCGAAGAACGTATGGTGGCGGGCGGTATAGCCCACGTTCTCCAGGTCATTGTGCTTGCCGCCGGCGCGCACGCTGCGCTGCGACGAGGTGGCACGCGTATAGGACCGCGATTCCTTGCCCGTGAAGACGTCCTTGAACTGGACCATGCCCGAATTGGTGAAGAGCAGGGTCGGGTCGTTGCCGGGGACGAGCGACGACGAGGGAACAATGGTGTGTCCCTTGGACTTGAAGAATTGCAGAAACTGCTGGCGAATCTCGGAGGATTTCATCGTGGGCGAAGCAGAATTTAGGCGAATTTTTGATTATAGAGGGTTGGCGGGCATCCCAGGAAAAGAGGCGGCGCGGCAGTCTTAGCGCACGCAGACGTAGCCGGTGGTAACGCCACCGGATTCAAACGAATCGCCCCGCTCGGAAACTACCATGGGCGTATAGCCAGCAGGGCAGGAGCAAGCGCCGGAGCGGGGATTCGGTCTCCATGTGCCGCGGGTATCGTAACAACCATACCGGCTATTAATGCTGAATGCGCCGCCAAAGCCGCCGCTGGCCGGAGCCCAGACTCGGGACTGGCATGTCAGCAGTTCCCCCTGTTCCGAGGTGGCCACGGCGCCGTTCGCGACGCTGCATGGCTGCCCCGCGCTGGCGCGCGCGCCGACCTTCAGATACGAGCCGACCTGAGCCGAGGCCGCGACGCTCAATTCCCCCTGCAGCTGCGGATCGCGCGTGTCCCGTATCCGGACATAGCGCTCCAGATCCGGCGCGCCCGTTCCGGCTCCCGCCCACAGGGCGAGCGTGCCGGGCGCGTACGCCGGCGCCCCGGACGCCAGGGGATTGGCGAAACTGAATGCCGCGCCGCGCACCAGTCCCGGCGCCGCCGGCCACACCGCCCCGCCGTAGCCGCCGGCGGCATCGATCACGGCGGCGATGCCGGTCAGGTCCGGTGTTTGTGTCCCCGTTTTCATCAAAGGCGTGGCGCTGTAGACCAGTCCGTCCACGCGGCAGCGTTCGCCCGGGCATGCCTGCGACCTGGCGATCCTGATCTGCGCGGAGAAGCCCAGGGCGGAACGGTCGGGAAAATCGGTGGGCAACAGCCCCAGTCCGCGTAATTCGCCCAGAGTGGGCGCCAGCGGATCCGCGAACAGCGGGTTCCCCTGTTCGCTGCGCGGCACGCCTCCCTTGGCAAGGGTGGCGGAGTGGAGTGCCAGCATCTCCGTCACCGCCAGGCGGATCTGCGTCAACCAGACGCCAGCGGCACGGCCCGCGGCGTCTTCGATCCGCTGCACCACCTGGCCGGACGCCCAGATAGCCGCCATGGCGCTCAAGGCCAACACCAGCACCAGGCCCGCCAGCGAGAATCCGCGCTGCCTCGGCCACATCGCCGCAGCATGCGATCGGGCCATCAAGAAGCTCGCGGACCGGTTCATTTTGCGACGAACAAGAAGGTGTTGACATCGCCCGGACTGCATTGGGCCTGAGCCAAAGCCGCGCGGTAGGGCACGCTGGGCGTTGCGAACGCATCCTTCACGACTCTGAGGCCGCCTCCCCCGCCGCCTATCGAGATGGTCTCGGACATCCGTTGCAGCACCGAGGCCAGCGACGGACATGCGGCCTGGCTGACATTGGTCAGCTTGATGGAGAACGCCGAACCCTGCCCCGCGCTGCCGAACGAGGCGGCGGCGACCTCGACCACCCCATTGCCGCCAACGCCGCTGCCGCCCAGGCCATGGGCGATGCGCGCCGCGCCCCCTGTCCCGTCGACGGCCAAAACGCTGGATTCCCGCAGCGCATTGGCCATGGCGCCGGTGTCGAGACCGGCATAGGGCGTGACCCCGCCGCCTTGCGCATTGGTCTTCATGCTGGCGATGAAACGCTGCAGTTCCTCGCCCACCTTGGGAACCTTGTTCTCGACGACATAGGCGCCAATGGCCGGAATGCCGACGATCGCGATCAGCAGGACGATGGCGGTGACGATGGACACCTCCATCAGGGAAAAGCCCCGCTGCCGGTTGGCGCGTAGCAGGACTGCGTGGACATGATGCATGCTTGCTCTCCTTGTGAAAAAAAGCATGCAGGCGGACAAGCGCCGCATGCCTGATGCAGCCCCTATTGGCTGGCGTAAAAATTGGTCAGCGCCTGGCGCAGTTCGTCGATCACGGCGTAATGCCAGAGCGTGATACCCAGCACGGCGGCCACGGACGAGAGCAGCAACGTCCAGCGCAACACCGATGCCTGCCGGCGCACCCGCGCCAGCAGGCGCGACTCGACGCGCAGCCGTACTTGCGCAAGCCCAGCCTCCATGCCCAGACAGTCCATCATGTCGGCCATGTACCACCAGGTATCCGCGTCCAGCAGCCCAGTGCCGAAGATCTCCGGCCCCGTCTGACCACCGTCTATCCGCCCCAGCATGTCCAGCAGATGCGCATGCATCCAGGGAGCCGTATCCCGGGCCTGCACGGCCAGGGCTCGTCTGAGGCGAGTGTCGGCCGCGCCGTGCTGCCTGACCAGCACGGCCAGCAACGCAAGAAAGCGGATGGCGTGGAAATCCCGGTAGAGCCGCCACAACAGCCAGCGATCCAGCCGCGGCCGCGCGGTGCCGGTGTAACGCGGCAACGACCACAGGCACAGCAAGACCAGGCCCAACAACAGCACCAGCCACAGGGCCAACCATTGCCTCAGGCCTTGCGACAGCGCGAACAGCGCGCGGGTCAGGCGACCGTACTCCTCCGCCGGCACGGCCTGGAACACCTGCTGCAAGCGCGGCACGCTGAAGAAGGGAATGGCGCACAGCAAGGCGAATGCGACGGCTGCCGCCGCGAAGCCGGCCGCCGCGGCCGAGACCAGCGCCAGCCACGCATCCGACGCCAGCCGTACGGCCCGCGCCACGTCCCGCAACGCGGCGGACAGATCTCCGCCCTCTTCCTGCACGCAGCTGAGCAGCACGCATTCGCTGGACGGCAGCGTGTCCGTCCAGGCGGCGCCCAGATCGCCGCCGGCCTCCAGATACATGCCCGCCCAATGCCTCGACAGCCGGCCCCGCACGGTATCCTCGCCATGACGGCGTGCGTCATCCTCGAAGACATCGCGCAGGTTCTTGCGGCCCTGTGTTCCTTCGACCAGGTCGGCCAGATATTCGTAATAGTCCGCTCGCCCTGCACGAAAGCGCAGCGCGTCCAGGCGCAGCGACAGGGTGCGGCCGGAGGGCAGGCTGAGGAAAGAACGCGGCGACAGCGGTTCAGCCATGGCCGCCCCCTCCAGATCCTGGGCCCTGCGCAGGCAAGACCGCAGGAAAGTCGAAGCGGCGCAGCAGCGCGCGGGGATCGACTTCTCCGCGGCTGACCTTGTACAGGGCGCAGTCCCGCGCCAACGCGCCGCGCGCGGCCTCGTTGCGCCAGGCGGCGGGCCCGGCAGCCTCGGCCTGACGCTTGAGCCCCACGTTGTCGCGCGTGCGCACCCTTTCAAGAAAGCCTTCGACGCGCTCGGGCTCAAGCATTTCCGCCGCCACGCTGCGGCCTGCGATGCCGTTCAACTCAGGCAATTGCGCACGTCTGCAAGCACTGCAGCCTGCGGCATTCCTGACCCTGAGCGTGTCAGGCTCCAGCAGGAACTCATGCCGCATCCGCTTCAACCATGCCTGCCATTCGAGACGCTTGCCGCCCCCGGCGGATCTGGACCACAGACTGTCCACGGGCAGTGAGCAGCGGCTGCACAAACGCGGCAGCAAGGTCTGGTAGACCAACAACTTGAGGATGCCTGGCGTCGCCAGAAAATCGCGCGACACGCCGATCGAATCCGACGCCAGGCGTTCGGGTATCAGCACGGCGCCAGCGGCGTGGGTGGTGGTGTACAGGCTGACGCCCGAACCGGCGAGATCCATGAACGCACGGCCGGTGTCGACGTCCCGGATCTCGCCGATCAGCAGATCGTTCATCGCCGAGCGTTTGATGGTCTTGAGCTTGGCATCGAACGCCGGCCAGGCGGATTCGGCCAGAGCGCCTCCCAGGGTGTTCTGCAAGGCGTTCTCAATGATGTACTCGACCGGATCTTCCAGCGTGATGGCCTTGCGCGTGGGCGCGATGCCGCGCATCAGCGTCGCGATGGTGGTGGATTTGCCGGAACCGACCACGCCCGCCAGCACGATGGCCCCGCCCTCGCGCTCGCGCGCCCGCGCCAGCGTTTCGACCTGCGCGGGCAGATAGCCCAGCGCGAGCAGATCGGCATTGGCGGTTGCGTCCAGCCGCAATATGCGCAAGCACACCGACGGCCCCGCATCGGCGGCCAGCGAGGCCCAGCGCAGCACGATAGGTACGCCATCGATGTCCAGCCCGATGCGCCCCTGCTGCTCCAGCGCGGGGTCGAACACCGCGCCATTTCCCCCCCTGACATCCATCCAGGCCACCGCCAGAACCTCCAGCAGCGTCGCATTGGACAGGCCCGCAAAGCGTTCCGTGCCGACGTATTCCCCGCCGATGGTGTAGCGGATATCGCAGGCAGCGCGTCGCCGGTTCACGTTGATGTGCACGTCGCTCGCTCCCTGCGCCACGCCCCAACGCACGATGTCCTGGAACAGGGCGGCCAGGGCCGAGACGCGCTCTTCCCGCCGCTCCCTGTCGCGCCCGGCCAGCGCTGGCGCGGCCAATTGACCGCGCGCGATCATCAGCAGCAGCGGCGCGGGCAACTGATAACGGGACACTTGCGCCAACCGGTAACCGCGTGCCTGCACCATGCGCTCGACCTCGTCGATCTGGTCGCCCACCGTGTAGTCCTTTACGGCGAACACGGCGGCCTCGCCGCTCTCGAGCAACACGGGACACAGCCTGCCGGCGAGCGCCGCAAGATCGAAATCGCGTCCGAGCGCACGCGCGAATGCGGGCTGCAAGCGGGCGATGTCTTCGGCCGTTTGCAGCTGGGGCGGCTCCCAAGCCGCTGCCATGGGAAGCACCACAGCCGGATGCGCCGCGACGGGCTGCAAGGCATGCACAGTCATGGCCGCCCCCTGCCCGCATCGACGCAGGCAGTGCGTTCCGTATCGCCGCGGCGCAGCCTCACGCAGCTGTCATCGATCGCCAGCAGCTGGTAGGCGCGGCCGTCGACGGCTCCCGCGACGGGTTCGCCCCTGCCGGTCTGGTAGCGGAGCACGGCGCCATTGACCGCGACGTCGGCGCTCAAGCGTCGCGCAAGGCCGAAAATCGCCATCACCCGGATATCGTCGGATGCCCTGGCGGGCGGCGGCGCCTGCCCCACGGACTCGGGTCCAGGACGGCACAGGCCGGGGACCCGGCAGTCCGCCAATGCGGCCGCAGCATCCGCGCGCAGCAAGGCGCGCACGGTTTCCGTCTCTGGCCATGGCCGCGGTTCGTCGGCGCCTTGCGGTGACGGTTGGCCGTGAGCGGCCGGCACCAAGGCGGCCGACAAGAGCAGACGCCCGATGAATCCTGCCACGGGATTCGAGCGCGTGACGGCGCCCCTATTCCTGTTCATAAAGTTCTCCCTGTAATTCGGCCACCAGCGTGCTGGAAACCAAGGTGGGCCTGGGTTGCGCCTGGATGTCCAGCGACAGGCGGGACCATCGGGCCGCCGCGACAGCGCCGTCGAGCAGCGCGAAGGAACGCAGAGGTCCCCGCAAGGTGATGGCGCGGCTGCGGATGGCAGGCTGCAGCGGGATGGCGACGCCGGGTTGACCTGCGCCGGGTTGACCTGCATCGGGTAGGCCGGCGACGCGTTGACCAGCGGGTTGGGACTGCACCGGCAAACGCAGCGGCAATGCGGCTGCAAGGATCACGGAAGTAAACGCCGCCCGCATGCGTTGCAACGCCGCGATCAACCCGGTATCGACCTGCAGCGACGTGGGCAGGACCAGGTCCGCCAGCCCCACCGGCGAGGACGCCATGCGCCATGACAGCGTGGCTTCCTCCAGCGGCTGGAATGTCACTTGCCAGCCCGCGGGCCGCAGCGCATGCAACACATCGTTGGCAGCCTGCGGATGCGCCCTGACATAGACCGCGGAGCAGTTCCACGACTGATCCCCGGCCAGACAGCGTGCGCGGCTCAATGCCCAGCCGCGCACCTGCATGGGGAGCCTGCCGAAGCCGTCCAGCAAGCGGGTGACCTCGGCGGGAGCATGAGCCACGGTGTTTTGCAGCAGGGTCAGATACGGATCCCGTTGCGGCGGGATATCCTGCGCAGCGGGCTGATCGGGCGATGTGCGGTCCGGCCGCAATCCGAGCAAACCGTCCCACATTGGCGGCGCAATGGCGGCAAGCGCCACGCAGCCAAGGAACAGGCGGAACGCGAGCGGCAGCTCGGCCCAACGCGAGGACAAGGCGAGCAGCTGCGCGGCTGGGTCCGCCGCCTGCATCAGCAAGGCCCAGGCCTCGTCGGCTTCCCGCGCCGGCAAGGCGGGGCGCCGGGCGCGCAACAGCGCCTGTTCACGCAAGGCTTCGTCGAGCGTGGCGTATACCCGGTCCGCCTGCGACAACACGGTGCCGCGCTGCGCCGCCACCAGCCAATGCCCGCCGCTGGGCAGGCTGATCAGGCTATGGCCCCCGTCCGGATACAACAAGGCGTACAACTGCGCGGCAGCCTGGATGTGTCCCTGCCTGCGCCGCCCCGCCCGCGCACCGCCGCGCCACGGCGAGCGCATGCGGCCATAGCCGGCCACCATGGCCGGCGCCCCGCCCACGACATAATGGCTGGCCCGCAAGCGGCGTCCGCGCGAACGGGCCAGCGCGGGAATGTTGGAACCGATCAGGGCGAACCAGCGCAAGCCGAATGCCAGCGTACGGCCGGTGCCTGGAACGTCGAACAACAAGGTGGGAGGGACGCGTTCCATGCCTAGTACCCTTCCTCGACCTGGGCGGTTACCAGCACCAGGGTCGTCGTGCGTTCCGAGGCGGCACTATCCAGGCCACCGGCGATGAGCGGCAGCCCCGGCGCAAGCCGTTGGCGGTCATGCTGTTCCTGGCCGCGATCGAAGCCAGAGACGATGATGGGCTGGCCGGGCCGCAGCTCGACCTGCTGCACCGTGCCGTTGCCGTCGATCGTGACCTGCTGGACCTGCACCTGGTTGCCGCGCTCGCCGAACGTGATGGTCTTCAGGGGTTGGGCGACCGCGTTGTCATAGGCCAGCGACAACAGGATCTGGCCGTCCTCCTGGATGTCCGGCAACAGCGTCAGGAAGGAACCTACCGTTTCTTCCTTCTGGCTGATGGACACCGCGGGCAGCGAACCGTTGGCGCCTCCTGCCGTGGTGCCTGGGACAGCAGTGCTCTGCACCCGGTCGATGTAGCTGAACGTCGTTCTGACCGCATGGGTAACCGGGCGACGGTTCAAGGTCAGGATGGGAACCTTGTTGTGCCGCACGACAGCGCCCATCGTGCTGAGCGCGGAGATGATGGCCTGCGAGCCTTCGAATGGCCCCCTGGCCGTGGAAGCATCCAGGCTGCCCCCGCCCGATCCGGCCCCGGGCAGCGCCAGCCGCGCCGCCGCTCCCGCCGCGGCGTAGACGATGTTCCAGTCGATGCCCCCCGAAACGGCGTCGTTGGCAACGACCGTGATTTCCTCGAACACCAGCCGCACCCGACGGGTCAAGGCCTTGTTTTCACGTTCGAGGTAACGGGCGACACGCTCCAGCGCCTCGGGCGTATCCGTGACGACGATCGAGGTGGAGCCCTCCACCGCTTCGGCGACCACGCCGGAACGCGTCAGGAACGGCATGACGTTGGCGCGCAGGATGGCCAACGCGTCGTGCTGCCCCGCCGACAGGGAAGTGTTGGAGGTGCTTTCAAAGCCTTCGCCCTCCGGGCTGCCTTCGCGGCCCAGGCGCACGTCCACCTTGCTGCTCAGCGACAGTGCGCGCAAATCGAACACGCGGGTCTCGGTGCGGTAGAACTCGAGCGCGTTGTGCTCGTAGCGCCAATGCACCGAGAAGCGCGCGGCCAGCGTGTCGAGCAAGTCGGCCAGCGGCTGCGCGCCCGCGCGGATCTCCAGGCTGGCCGGCGCCGGCACGGACAAGGCGCCATTGACGGCCAGCCGGGGCAGGAACAGTTCCAGCGGCAGCAAGGCGTCCGGACGCACTCGCACCGCGATGCCGGTGATGGCGCTCAGGCGCTGGGCCAGGGTCGGCAGATCGGCGTCGTCGGCCAGTATCAAGGTGGTCCGCACGTTCTCGCGCAATGCGGGCGGCAGCGCCACTTCCCGCGCCAACGGCTGGGGCTTGCCGGCAAGCCAGGGCATGGCGACATCCTGGGCCGCGACGCGCGCGGCCCGGTCCGACAACCCTTCGGTGAAAGCCCTATGACTGGCGGCCACCTGAGCCTGACGCGCGTTTGCCGCGCGGCGCTGATCCGCGACCTGTTGCGACACCGCGCAACCGCCCAGAACGCCGCACGCCGCCACACTCAAAAACAATATGCGCATCATGCCGCGGCCCCTCCTGGCGTGGCCATGCGCGTGCAGGACTGCGCCAATGGCACGACGCGCAGCACCCGGTTGCCGTAGAAGCAAGGCTGCAGAGGCCTTTCGGCGAGTTCTGTGGCGCCCAGCAGTTCGCGCACGGCCGACTTGAAGTCGCCGGAGAATTCGGCCGTCGCCGACAAGGGGATGTCCACGTCCACGGCCCAGTGCTGCGGCTGGAAGGTCCAGCCCGCCAGGTCCGCCCAGCGCGCCAGCACGGCTCGCAGCGTGGCGTCCGGCGGCGCCGCGCGGTAGACGGGCTGCGCCGCCGAGACCGGTGCCGACGCGACGCCAGCAGCCGGGGCCAGCGCAACGCCCGCGGCGGAAGCCGCGCCCGCCAAAGGCCCGGCGGCTTGCAACGCGCCGATGGCGGACGCTGCCGTTTCGGCAGGCCGCGCCGCACCGATGCGCTCAGCCAGGACCGCCGGCGCCTGGGCTGCGGGTTCATCCTGCGGCCTGCCCCCCGCCCGGGCGTCGGCGACCGCCTGCAGGCGCTGCGCGCGGGCGCTCAGACGCCCGCCGCGAAACAGCAGCCCGCTCCACCCTCCCGCCAGCACGACATAGGGGTCGCGCCGCAAATAGGGCAAGGCGCGCTCGCCGTCGCTGCCTACGCCGAAAATCGCCGGCAGCGGCTGGCCCGGCGCGAACTGCAGCCAGGTTTCCTTGCCGTCGTCGAATACCTGCATGGGTGCGACCGAGGGATCGCCGGACAATTGCCAGTCGAAGCGGAAGCCTTGAGCCGCCTGCCGCGAGGCTTCCCATGAAGTTGCGGCCGGACTCTTGCCGGACCCTGCGCAGGCCCCCAGGCAGGACAGCCCTGCCGCCAGGAAGAAGAAACGAACCATGCCTCACCGCGAGCAAAAGGCGCACCGGAATCGATACGCATGAGAGGCATGGTGGATGAGCGCCCTCCGCGTCGCCAGACTGGCATGTACGCATGGATGGTTTGGTCGCGCGGCGGACGGACGAAAAAAAACCCGGTCCAGGGACCGGGTTTGCGTCAGGGCGTGGCGGCGTTTGCGCCGCCCGCCTGAATCAGCGTTGCGCTGCGATGCTGCGCGCCTGCGTGGCGGCGTTGTTCAGCGCCGCGACCGGCGGCACCTTGCCTTCGAAGGCGTCATCCAGCTGCTGGTTCAGCACCGGCTCGATGCGCGTGTAGTTGGCCATGCGGAAACCGCGGCTGTTGGCCGTGGGCGGGGTGCGCATGGACGCGATCAGCGCCTGAGCGCCCGGAATGCGGTCATAGAACGACACGTCCGAAGCGCGGAAAGCGGCTTCCGTCAGCGGCAGGAAGCCGGTGCGCTGGTGCCATTCCGCGGCGACGACGGGCTTGGACAGCCAGGCCAGGAACTGCGCCGTGGCCTTTTCCTCGGCCTGGGGATGGCCTTCCAGCGCCCACAGCGCCGAACCGCTCACGAACGGCTTGCCGCCGTCCTTGGTGACCTGGTCGTAGTAAGGCAGGGGCGCCACGCCGAAGGACAGCGACTTGGTGTTGATGAACTGGCCGAACGCGCCGGTGTTGGCGGTCAGCACGGCGCATTCACCCTTGGCGAACAGCTTGTCGCTGGCGTTGTCGGCGGAATGCGCCGTGAACAGCAGCGAACGCTTCCAGCTCACCATGAGCGAGATGTGGCGCATGTACAGCGTGTCGAACTGCATGGCCGGCGCCGCCGACTTCTTGGTGACAGCGTCGAGGCCGTTGTTGTTGCTGGTGAACTGCTGGTTGTTGATCGGCGCCAGGTTCTCCAGGTGGACCGTGACCTGGTCGCTGGAGGCGTAAGGGCAGTCGATGTCGGCCACGTCGCGCAGCTTCAGCAATTCGCCTTGCAGGCCGGCCCAGGTGCGCGCGGGCTTGTTGGGATCCAGGCCCGCCTTCTTGTAGGCGGCGGTGTTGTAGAACATCACCGGCACTTCGGCCATCCAGGGGAAGGCCAGCAGGCGGCCCTTGCTGTCGCGCGTAAAGCTGCTGGTGGCCGGCACGAACCAGTTCAGGTCCTTGATCGGGTACTTGGCCAGCAGTTCGTACAGCGGCAGCACGGCCTTGTGCTGGGCGACGACTTCAGGCGAATGGTTGTCGGTCAGCTGCAGCAGGTTCGGGCCCTTCTTGGCCTTGACCGCCGTGACGGCTTCCTGTTCCAGCGCGCTGGGCGAGGCGAAGCCGCGCAGCGTCACGCGGACCTGGTCCTGCTCCTTGTTGTATTGCTTGGCGAGCTTTTCGAACTCGGCCTTGTTTGCGTCGGTCAGCGTGTGCCAGACCTGGATCTCGACCGCGGCGGCATTCGCCGCCCCGGCCATCGCCATGGCGGCGCCGAACAACCATGCACGCCGGCTGGCGAACATCGCGCGGGCAACGCCCGCCAATTGCAGATTCTTCATAGGTTCACAGACCAAGAAAAGGAAACTCCGGTTCCGGCCGCCTTCCGCTGAGCAGATCGGCCAAGGCCCGGCCCGAGCCAACGCCCATGGTCCAACCGAGCGTACCGTGTCCTGTGTTGACGTACAGGTTGGGGATACGGCTGCGGCCGATGATGGGCACGTTCGAGGGAGTGGACGGGCGCAAGCCCGACCAATAACTGACGCGCTCGAAATCGAGCGCGTCGGGAAAAAGTTCGCGCGCCAGGCGGGTCATGGCTTCGCAGCGTCCGGTGTTCAGGCTGCGGGAATAGCCCGACAGCTCGGCGGTTCCGGCCATGCGCAGGCGGTCGCCCAGACGCGAGAAAACCACCTTGTGGCTGCTGTCCGTCAGGCTGACCGTGGGCGTGGCGTCCGGCTTGATCACCGGGAAGGTCGCGGAATAGCCCTTGGCCGGATAGACATTGCAGGGCACGCCCAGCGGCCGCAGCAGGTAGGGGCTGAAACTGCCCATCGCCACGACGTAGGCATCGGCCGACAAGACGCCGTAACGGCCGTCGGGTTCGATGATCTCGACGCTTTGCACCGTGCCGCCGTTGGTCAGCAGGCGCGTGGCGCGCGTGCTGTAGCGGAATTCGACGCCGGCCCGGGCGCAACGCTCGGCCAGGGCCACGGTGAACAGGTGCACGTCGCCGCTCTCGTCCTCGGGCGTGTAATCGCCGCCGACGATGGTCTGGCGGTGCGGCGCCAGCGCGGGCTCGATGGCGATGACCTCGTCGGTCGAGACCACGCGGCGTTCTACGCCGAAGTCGCGCATGAGGCCCGCAGCGCGCTGCGAGTTTTCGAATTCGTGCGGATCGCGGTAGAAATTGAGGATGCCGCGTTCCAGGTGGTCGTACTGGATGCCCAGTTCAGCGCGCATGCTGCGCAGCGTCGCGCGGCTGTATTCCGCCATGCGGACCATGGCACGGATATTGGGAGCGAGGCGGCTGGGCAGGCACTCGCGCAGGAACGCCAGCCCCCACATCCATTGCCGCCAGTCCAGCTGCGGACGGAACAGCAGCGGGGCGTCGTCCTGGAACATCCATTTGAGCAGTTTGAGCGGGGCCTGCGGATTGGCCCAGGGTTCGGCGTAGGAGACCGAGATCTGGGCGCCATTGGCCAGACTGGTTTCCTGGGCGGGACCGGTGCAGCGATCTATGACGACGACGTCATGGCCGGCCTGGTTCAGCCACCAGGCGCTGGAGATTCCGATGATGCCGCCACCCAATACCGCTACTTTCATGCCCGCATTGCTCCTTGCGTGCCAGCTCGGTTCGCCGACCCTATGTCCGCGCCCCATGGCAAGCTGCTGCCACGGCAGTTTACCCCGGCGCTTTGCCCGCGCCTATGGAATAAAAAGGGGCGGAAGTCACAAACCTTTCCTGGCCCGCTCGTTCCACCCCGATTCGCTCATGCCCTGTTACTCAAGACTGGGTTGCAGCCCGGGCCAGGTCCGCTTCGGACGTGAAGGCGTCGGCGTAGAACTCCTCGGGCGGCAAGCCATTCTGGGCGCTGAATTCGCGCCTTGCGGCGTCCACCATCAGCGGCGTGCCGCAGGCGTAGACCTGATGGCCCGAGAGGTCGGCGATGTCCTGCATGACGGCTTCGTGGACGAAGCCGGTGCGTCCGGTCCAACCGTCTTCCTGCAAGGCATTGGAGACGACCGGCACATAGCGGAAATCGGGCAGCATGCCGGTCCACGATTGCGCCAGCGCGTCCATGTAGAGGTCGCGCGGACGGCGTCCTCCCCAATACAGCGCCACGGGGCGCTTGATGTTGTTGTGGATCATGTGCTCGACGATGGCCTTGACCGGGGCGAAGCCCGTGCCGCTGGCCAGGAGCACGACGGGCTTGTCGCTGTCTTCACGCAGGAAGAACGAGCCGAACGGCCCTTCCAGGCGCAGGATCTCGCGCTCTTTCATCTGCGTGTCGCCGGCGCCGAACACGTGGTCGGTGAACACGCCGCCGGGCATGTGCCGGATGTGCAGTTCGAGGGGGCTGCCGGTGTGGGGCGCGCCGGCCATCGAATAGCTGCGCCGGCGGCCGTCCTTCAGGATGACTTCGATGTACTGGCCGGCGTAGTAGCGGAACTGCTCGGAGGCGGGCAGTTGCAGCTTGATCACGGTGACGTCCGGGGCCACGCGTTCCAGCGCCTGCACGCGCGAAGGCAGCTTGCGGATCTGGATGTCGCTGGCCAGGCGGACTTCGGTGGATTCGACCACCATGTCGGATTCAGGCCGGGCCTGGCAGAACAGCGTGTAGCCGCCAGCCAGTTCCTCGGGTGAAAGAATCTGTGCGGGATACTGTCCCGCGTCGAACTCCCCGGACACCACGCGGCCCTTGCAGGTGGAGCAGGCGCCGTTGCGACAGCTGTACGGCAGGACGATGCCGGCGGCCAGCGCGGCATCGAGCACGGTCTGGCCGGGTTCGACCGGGAATTGGTGCTGGCTGGGTTGGATGATGACCTGGAAGCTCATGATGAAACGGTTCAGGGTTTTAGCGGAGCGCCTCGCTCGCGAAGCGCTCCGCCCGGCCCGGCCTCAGGCCGGGAACTTGCGGATTTCCTTGACGCGGTTGGCGTCGTCGACCAGCACCACCAGCGGCTTGTGCGTGGCCGAATCGGCCTCGGACATCGGGCCGTAGGTGCAGATGATCATCAGATCGCCAACCTGGGCGCGGCGCGCGGCGGCACCGTTCAGGGAGATGGCGCCGCTGCCGCGGGCCGCCTTGATGATGTAGGTGTCGAAACGTTCGCCGTTGGTGACGTTGTAGAGCTCGATACGTTCGAACTCGCGCATGCCGGCAGCGTCCAGCAAGTCTTCGTCGATGCCGCAAGACCCCTCGTAGTGGAGGTCGGCTTCGGTGACCGTGACGCGGTGCAGTTTTGCCCGCAGCATGATGCGTTGCATGATAAATATCCTGGTTTCGCGGCCCGGAACCGCGAAGTGTTGCAAGAGTGATGCCCGGCACCCGGTTTTGCCGTAGTAACCCGGTATTCTATAATTTTTGCCGCAGCGGGACGGCCCGCTGCCGCGCGCGGCCGCAAGGCTGGCGCGTTTGATTCTGGGGACGGCCCCTCGCGCCGGCGGCACGCCGGCAGCACAAGGTAGGAGTCGTAATGACCTGGATCATCCTGGTACTCGCAGGCCTGTTTGAAATCGTCTGGGCCGTAGGCCTGAAATATACCCACGGATTCACCCGTTTCTGGCCCTCGGCCATCACCGCGGGAGGCATGGCCATCAGCGTCTGGCTGCTGGCGGTAGCCATGAAATCCCTGCCCCTGGGCACGGCCTATGCGGTATGGGTGGGCATCGGCACGATCGGCGCCTTCGTGGCCGGTATCGTGCTGTTCGGCGAATCCACCAGCTGGATGCGCATCGCCAGCGTGGCCCTCATCGTGCTGGGCCTGGTGGGCCTGAAGCTATCCTCGGCCTAAGGCCCCGGCGGCGGGGCCTGCGGATTCAGAAATCCAATTCGATCCCGACCTCGTCGCCGACTTTCAGGCGCGCGCCTGCGGGCGCGTCCAGGATCGCGTTCTGGCCGAACACCACGCCGATTTCCAGATTGCGGTAGCCGGCCAGAGTACGGCCAGGCTCTTCATACTGTTGGGCGGTGTTCTGGTCGATATCGGGAATCGAGCAACGGGTGCAAGGCTTGACGAAAGCCATCTTCACGCCCGCGGCCTCGATCATGGCGGTGTGGTCTTCCTCGAAGGCCTCCCATTCGCCCTGGACCACGATGTTGGGCCGGAAGCGGTCCATCGGCACCGGCGCCACGCCCTTGGCCTGCAGGCGGGCGTTCAGGTCGTCCAGCGAGGCCTGGTTGGCCACCAGCAGCGGGAAGCCGTCGGCAAAGCCGAAACAGTGCTGGCCCGCGAACGGTTCGGCCAGGTCGGGATGAGCATCCAGCCAGCGCGACACCCAGTCCGGCTTGGCGTTGCGTTGCGCGGCCGCGTCCACCTTGTACAGGCGGCACGGCGTCTTGAGAAAATCGGAAAACCACTGCCCTGCCGCCGCGCTTTCGCGCCGGCCGGAAGTGGTATCGCTCCACACGGCCACGGACTGCGCCTCTTGTTCCAGTCCCGAGCCGTCCAGGGCTACGTCCAGATCAGGCATGCCCGGCGCGGACAAACGCAGCGTATCGGCCGTGAGCGCCGTGCGGATCAGCGCCATCGCGGGCCATTGCCGTTGCGTCATGAACTGGCCGTCGGCGCCGATCAGCATCCAGCGGCGGTCATGGGCCAGGCCCGCGCGGTCGATGGGCGATTCGTTCAAGGCGATGCCTGCGCAGGACTTGACCGGGTAGATGTGCAGGCTGAGGATGCGGGCGGACATGGCGTGCGGAGTCTCGATGAGGCGAAGTGCGCAGAGAATAGCAGACGCCCGGAAGAAAAAATGCCCAGGCAGCGCCTGGGCATTTTCACAGGGGCCTCAGCCTCCCACCAGCTTCAAGGTATCCAGCGGGGTGACCGCCTTGAATCCCTTGCGCGTCGCGATGTGCTCGGGACGCGGCGTGAGCCCATACTTGGGCGGATTCAAGGTGTTCTCCATGCTGTTGTAGACCATGAAGACGTTGGCGCGCGGCCACGGCGAGATGTTGCTGTTGGAGCCGTGCATCGTGTTGCAGTCGAAGAACACCACCGAACCGGCCTTGGCCGTCATGGAGCGGATGCCGCCCTGCTCCACCAGCAGTTGCAGGCTGACGGGGTCCGGCACGCCGTACTCCTGTTTCTTCAGCGACTGCTTGTAGTGTTCGTTGGGCGTTTCGCCCACGCACGATATGAACTGACGATGCGATCCGGGCACCAGCATCAGGGGGCCGTTGCATTCGTTGTTGTCGGTCAGCAGCACCGAGCAGCTCAGCGCACGCATCGCCGGCATGCCGTCTTCGACGTGCCAGGTTTCGAAGTCGGAGTGCCAGTAGAACTCCTTGCCCTTGAAACCGGGCTTCATGTTGGCGCGCGACTGGTGGATGTACACCTCTGACCCCAGGATCTGCCGCGCCACGTTGACCAGGCGCGGATCGCGCACCAGGCGCGACAGGATGGGGTTGAGCACGTGCACCATGAAGATCGAGCGCACCGCATTGCTGCCTGGCTCGGTGATGGACTCTTCGCGGCGCACGATCGAGGGGTCGCGCGTCATGCGCTCGACCTCGGTGGACAGCGCGCGGATTTCATCGTCGGAAAACAGGTTCTCCAGCAGGATGAAGCCGTCGCGCTCGTATTGCTCGACCTGGCCGGCGTTCAACGCGCTGGCGTACTGGCCGTTTTCATAGACCACCGGATCCTGGCGGGCGATGATGGCGGAACTTCGATCCGTACGGGAGGCGTACGGATCCTGTGCAGGTGAGATCATGCGAACCTCCTTGTATTTCAGGCCGCTTGGGCTTCGGCTTCAGGCAAGGCGTAGACGCCTTCTTTATCGTGCACTTCCTGGCCGGTCAGCGGCGGGTTGAAGACGCAGATGACGCGCAGCGGCTCCTTGCCGCCGCACAGCCAGTGCTCATCGTGTTCGTTCAGGGCGTAGACCACGCCGGGTCCCAGTTCGTATTTCTTGCCGTCGGCGATGGTCTCGATGGAACCGTCGCCTTCGATGCACCACACCGCTTCAAGATGGTTCTTGTAATGGATGTGGGTGCGGCCGCCCGGAAAGATGGTGGTCTCGTGAAAGGAGAAGCCCATGCCGTCCTTCTTCAGCAGCACGCGGCGGCTGACCCAGGTATCCGTGCGGACTTCGTCGGCGGTGCCGATCACATCTTTGACATTGCGTACGATCATTGACGTTTTCCTCCAAATTTCAGGATGCGGGCGGACTGCCCTTCTTCGGCGAGCGCTTCCGCGACGCTGGCTTCAATCACGTCCAGGCCCTTGCCCAGCAGTTCTTCCTCGATGGTCAGGGCGGGCAATAGCTTCAGCACCTCATCGTGCGCGCCGGACGTCTCGATCACCACGCCCTTCTTGAAGGCGCTTTGCGCGATGCGGTTGGCCAGCGCCGGCGTGGCGTTGCAGACCAGCCCCTGGATCAGGCCGCGGCCGCGCACCGACAGGCCGGCATTGGGATAGCTATGCACCAGGTTTTCCAGCCAGTCGCGCACCTGGCGCTCCTTGCGCTGGATCTCGGCGGTGAAGGCTGTGTTGGCCCAATAGGTTTCCAAGGCCTGGGCCGCCGTGACGAAAGCCAGGTTGTTGCCGCGGAAGGTGCCGCTGTGGGCGCCGGGTTTCCAGATATCCAGCTCGGGCTTCATCAGCACCAGCGACATCGGCAGGCCGAAGCCGGACAGCGATTTCGACAGGGTGATGATGTCGGGGCGGATGCCGGCGGCCTCGAAGCTGAAGAAGGTGCCGGTGCGGCCGCAGCCGACCTGGATGTCGTCCACGATCAGCAACATGTCGTGGCGCTTGCACAGCTTTTCCAGTTCCTTCAGCCAGCGCAGCGTTGCCACGTTGACGCCGCCTTCGCCCTGCACCGTTTCCACGATGACGGCCGCCGGCTTGTCCATGCCGCTGCTGGGGTCCTCCAGCATGCGCTCCAGATAGGCCATGGTGTCCACGTCCGGACCGAAGTATCCGTCATAGGGCATGAAGGTGGTGTTGCCCAGCGCATAGCCGGACGCGTCGCGGAACTTCATGTTGGCCGTCACGGCCAGCGAACCGCCGCTCACGCCATGAAACCCGTGAGTGAACGAGATGACGTTGGGACGCCCCTTGACCTGGCGCGCGATCTTCAGCGCGGCTTCCACCGCGTTGGTGCCGGTGGGACCGGTGAACTGCAAGGTGTACTGCCAGTTGCGCGGCTTGAGCAGCACGCGGTCCACCGTCTCCAGGAAACGCTTCTTCGCGCTGGTGGCCATGTCCAGGCCGTGCACCACGCCGTCCGACTGGACGTACTCCAGCAGCTTTTCCTTGAGAACAGGATTGTTGTGGCCATAGTTCAGCGTGCCGGCGCCGCTGAAGAAATCGATGTATTCGGTGCCGTCTTCATCGATCAGGGTCGAGCCCCTGGCCTGGCTGAATATCACGGGGAACGACCGGATGTAGCCCCGTACCTCCGACTCCATCCGGTCAAAGATCTTCAAGTCCATGATTAATCCTCCCTTTTTCATCTCATAAGTGGACGGACGGCCAGAACCCCTCCGGGTGCGCTTGCGCATCCGGATCTGCCAACCATCCCGGTATTCGATAAGACCGCTGGGCTTGCGCCGCCCCTAGGGGGCCGGCAAGGCAAACGGACCTATCCTCAACAACATCTCGTCGTCGTGGTCCGCGCCGCCGAACAGTTGCCGGTCGAAGAACGGCTGCTCGGAGACGTGGGCGCCAAGTTCGCCGGCCAGGCCGGCAAAGCTGCGGCGCGATGCCTGGTTGTCAGGCCCCACCGTGGTTTCGAGATAGCGGACATGCTCGAGACCCTTGCGGCGCAAGAGCTCGCGAAGCATGGCGCGGCCCAGTCGATGGCCGCGTGCGCGGGTGTGCACCGCGACCTGCCAGACAAACAAGGTGTCGGGCCGGTCCGGGATCACATATGCGGAGATAAAACCGTCGATGCGTCCGCCGGCGCTTTCGGCCAGGACGCAGGTGTCGCGAAAATGCTCAGCGAGGAGCAGGTACGCGTAGAGGGAATTCAGGTCGAGCGGCGGGCACTCGGAAATGAGGCGGTGGATGGCGGCGCCGTCTTTGCGGTCGGGCAGACGCATGGTATGGGTCTGCGCGCTGACCGCCGGCGCCACGGCACTTGAGAGGGTTGGGGTATCCAGTTCGGTTTTCTTCATGCAACGATTCCCGATTCAGGGGGTGCCCCGCCCGTGGGCACTTCAAGGATGGGCGACGACACGTCGCCATGCGTGTCGGCGGCGGCCTGGCCGTCCTGTTCCATGAGCGCCACGATGCGCTCCAGGGACAGCGTGATGGTGGCCTGTTCCAGTTCGGGCAAGGCATTGAGCGCGTCGGCCAGATGCTTTTGCAGCGGCGACGGCGCGCCTTGCGCCAACTCGCGGCCCGCGTCGGTGGCCGTGACGAATACGATGCGGCGGTCTTCGCGGCCGCGTTCGCGGCGGATCAAGCCCTTGTCTTCCAGGCGATCCAGGATCCCGACCACGGTGCTGGGACTGACGTGCATTTCGCGGCTGATCGCGGTGGCCGTCATCGGGCCGTTGGCGATCACGGTGCGCAGGCACATCAGCTGCGGCGCCGTAATGTGGCTGACCGCGGATAGCTGGCGCGAATGCAAGGCGATGGAACGCGTGATGCGGCGCAGCGCCCGCAAGATGCGCAAATCGTATTGCTGTGAGGGATCGGATTTCGCGGCGTCAGTCATGGGAAAAAGCGTGTTCGGTCAAATTCATTTCTACACAAATGATATGCGCACGATTCATTCCCGTCAAACAAAAATCCCGTTGCATGATGTAAGTAAATAAGCTCCTATTTGCTGGAATTGGCAGCGAATTTCAAGGACTTACCTGAGAATAGCCTTGCCTTCGCCGACAAGCGTTCTAGGTGGAAATCCTTATAAAAACATATGTTTTTTTATCGAACACAGATTTATCATCTGTTTTTTACGCACTCCAGCCGCCGTACATGTCCTTGCCGTCCGACCTCCTTCTGACCCTCCAGGAAAAACTGGAACAACTGCCGCCGGAACTGCAGCGGGCGGCGCACTGGGTCGTGGCACACCCCGCCGAGGTCGGCCTGTGGTCCATGCGGCGCCAGGCCCAGACCCTGGGCGTGGCGCCGGCAACCATGCTGCGGCTGGCGCGGGCCGTCGGCTTTTCCAGCTATGAGGATTTCCGCCAACCCTTCCAGCAGGCCCTGGCCGGACAAGCCACGCCAGGACTGCGTGACCGCGCCGCCGCGCTGCAGGCGGCGGCGGGCGAACCCGCGGCGGCCGGGCACGACGTGCTCACCGACTATCAGGTCCAGGCCATGAGCTCAGTCTGCGCGCTGAACCCGCCCTCCGCCTTCGACGCTGCGGTGCAGACCCTGCTGGAAGCCAGGCAGGTCGGCTTCCTGGGTACCCGCTCGGCTTTCGGCATCGCATTCCAGATGCGCTATGCGTACCAGCTGGTGCGGCGCAACAGCGTGCTCATCGACGGTCTGGGCGGCGCCCCCGCCGAACAGGCCGACAACCTGGGAACCGGCGATGCGCTCATCGTGATCTCGCAGGCGCCCTATCCCACCGCCACCGTGCAGCTGGCCCGCCAGGCCGTGCAGCGCGGCGTGGCGCTGATCGCGCTGACCGATGACCCCTTGTCGCCGCTGGCGGTCGACGCCCGCCACACCTTGCGCTTCGCGCCCCCGGATCGCGAAGGCGTGCGGGCGCGCCCGGCGCGCCAGGGCCCCGGGTCGTTCTTCCACACCACCGCCGGCCTGCTCGGCCTGGCCGAGCACCTGATCGCCCGCCTGACCGCGCGCGGCGGCGAGGAAGTGCTGAACCGCCTGACCGAAGTGGAGCAGCGCCTGCTCAACGACAACGTTTACTGGAGCAGCGCGCCGCCGCGCCGCCCCGCCTGACATCCCGTCCGGATTCGCCTTCAACCTCCTGCATTGCGGAATTGCCCCATGAGCCACACCCATGTCATGCATCGTTCATTGCGCCAGACGCCTCCCGTCGCAGTCCGCGGCCAGGGCGTGTGGGTCTATGACAGCTCCGGCCGCTCCTACCTCGACGGTTCGGGCGGCGCGGCGGTCTCCTGCCTGGGACACAACCACCCCGACATCCAGGCCGCCATGCACGCGCAGATCGATGCGCTGGCCTATGCCCACACCAGCTTTTTCACGACCGAGGTCGCGGAACAACTGGCCGAGCGCCTGGTAGCCGATGCGCCGCCAGGCATTTCCCACGCCTACTTCGTCTCGGGCGGCTCGGAAGCCGTCGAAGCCGCGCTGAAAATGGCGCGGCAGTATTTCGTGGAAATCGGCCAGCCGGAACGCCGCCACATCGTCGCGCGGCGCCAGAGCTATCACGGCAACACGCTGGGCGCGCTGGCGGTGGGCGGCAATGCCTGGCGCCGCGCGCAGTTCGCGCCGCTGTTGATCGAGGTCGAGCACGTGTCGCCCTGCTACGCCTACCGCGACCAGCGCGAGGACGAAAGCCCCGAGCAATACGGCGAGCGCCTGGCGCAGGAACTGGAACAGACCTTTGAGCGCCTGGGTCCGGGCACGGTGATGGCTTTCGTGGCCGAGCCCGTGGTCGGCGCCACCGCCGGCGCCGTCACGGCGGTGCCGGGCTATTTCAGCCGTATCCGCGAAGTCTGCGACCGTCACGGCGTGCTGCTGATCGCCGACGAGGTCATGTGCGGCATGGGCCGCACCGGCACGCTGTACGCGGTGGAACAGGAAGGCGTCACGCCTGACCTGATCACCATCGCCAAGGGCCTGGGCGGCGGCTATCAGCCGATCGGCGCGGTGATGGTGCAGCAGCGCATCGTGGAGGCCATGCAGCAAGGCAGCGGCTTCTTCCAGCATGGCCATACCTACCTGGGCCATGCGATCGCCTGCGCCGCGTCGCTCGCCGTGCAGGAAGTGATCCGGCGCGACGGCCTGCTGGCGCGCGTGCAAGCGCAGGGCGCAGGCTTGCGCCAGCGGCTGGACAGCGCGCTGGGCGCGCATCCGCACGTCGGCGACATCCGCGGCCGCGGCCTCTTCATGGGCATCGAGCTGGTGCAGGACCGCGCCAGCAAGCAGACCTTCGACCCCGCGCTGTCGCTGCACGCCCGCATCAAGCGCGAGGCCATGGCGCGCGGCCTGATGGTCTACCCAATGGGCGGCACCATCGACGGCCGCCACGGCGACCACGTGTTGCTCGCCCCGCCCTTCATCATCTCCGACGATGAGCTGGACCAGTTGACCGAACGTCTGAGCGGCGCCATCGACGCCGCTATCGCGCAGGCGCGCGCCTAGCCGCCTGCTGCAAGCGCGGCGCAAGGGAATGCGCCGCGCCGCCCGCCTGGCGCGGGCTCGTGATGATACGCACAGGGTGCTCCGCGGCTCGCGGGGCGCACCAACCGCCGGCCAAGACCGGCAATATCACGGGGAAAAACCCCAAAAGGAGTTTGCATGACCACGTCCGTCAAACACCCCTTGGGCCATCGCAACGCCTGGACGCTCGCAGCCGCGGGCCTCGCCACGGCCTTGCTGTCCACGGCGCCGGCGCCCGCCGCCGCTCAACAGAAGTTCGTCAGCATCGGCACGGGCGGCGTCACCGGCGTCTACTATGCCGCCGGCGGCGCCATCTGCCGCCTGGTCAATAAAGACCGCTCCAGCCACGGCATCCGCTGCTCGGTCGAATCGACCGGCGGCTCGGTCTTCAACGCCAACACCATCAAGGCCGGCGAACTGGACCTGGGCGTGGTGCAATCCGACGTGGGCTTCAACGCCTACAAGGGCGAAGGCCAGTTCAAGCAGGCCGGGCCGTACACCAAGCTGCGCTCGGTGTTCTCCATCCACCCCGAGCCCTTCACCGTCGTGACGCGCAAGGAAGCGAACGTCAAGAGCTTCGAAGACCTCAAGGGCAAGCGCTTCAACGTCGGCAACCCTGGCTCGGGCACGCGCGCCTCGATGGAGGAGTTGCTGAGCACCATGGGCTGGACCCTGAAGGACTTCTCGCTGGCGTCCGAACTGCGTCCCGACGAGCACGGCTCGGCGCTGTGCGACGGCAAGATCGACGGCTTCTTCTATGGCGTGGGCCACCCCTCGGCCAACATCCAGGACCCCACCACCAGCTGCGGCGCCAAGCTCGTGTCGCTGACCGGCCCGGCCGTGGACAAGCTGGTCGAGAAGTACCCGTACTACGCCCACGCCTCGATTCCGGCCGGGCTGTATCCGAACAACCCGACGGAAACCAAGACCTACGGCGTGACGGCCACCTTCGTCACCTCGGCCGACGTGCCCGAAGCCACTGTCTACACCGTGGTCAAGGCGGTGTTCGACAACTTCGACGACTTCAAGAAGCTGCATCCCGCGTTCGCCAACCTGAAGGCGGCGGACATGGTGAAGAACGGGCTGTCGGCGCCGCTGCATCCGGGCGCCGAGAAGTACTTCAAGGAAAAGGGCCTGCTCTGAGGCCCGGGCCCAAGGGCCGCTGAAACGGCACGCCAGCGGAGCCCGGTCCAGCCCGGCCACGCAGGCTGCCGTCCCTGACGCACAGCAAGCGCGGGGACTCAACGCGCGCCGCGCCGCCGGCGCGCGCCATGACACGTAGGGGAATTTCATGAATAAAGAGCCGCATACGCCGGCCCCGGACCTGGAACAGCTGGTCGCCGACGCCGACCGCGGAGGCCGCAATGTGCGTGGCCTGGCGGGCGCCACGTTGGCGGCGGGCGCGCTGATCTGGTCCCTCTTCCAGCTCTGGTACGCGTCGCCGTTGCCGTTCTCCCTGAATTGGGGCATCTTCAACGACACCGAGGCGCGCGCCCTGCACCTGGGCATCGCCATGTTCCTGGGCTATCTGGCCTACCCGGCCAGCAAGCGCTCGGCGCGCGACCGCATGCCCTGGTACGACTGGGCGCTGGCGCTGATGGCGGGCTTCTGCGGCAGCTATCTGTACCTGTTCTACAACGAGCTGGCGGGCCGCCCCGGCCAACCCACGACCATGGACGTGGCCACGGCCGCGATCGGCCTGGCCCTGCTGCTGGAGGTGACGCGCCGCGCGCTCGGCCTGCCCATGACGGTGCTGGGCCTGGTGTTCGTGGCCTATGCCTTGGCCGGGCCCTGGCTGCCCGACGTGCTGGCGCACCGCGGCGCTTCGCTGGAGCGCCTGATGTCGCACATGTGGCTGACGACGGAAGGCGTCTATGGCGTGGCGCTGGGCGTATCGGTGTCGTACATCTTCATCTTCGTGCTGCTGGGCTCGATGCTGGACAAGTGCGGCGCCGGCAACTACATGATGCAGGTGTCGTTCGCGCTGCTGGGGCACCTGCGCGGCGGACCGGCCAAGGTGGCGGTGGTGTCCTCCGCCGTCAACGGCCTGGTGTCGGCGTCGTCGGTGGCCAATGTGGTGACCGGCGGCATCTTCACGATTCCGCTCATGAAGAAGGCCGGATACGGCGGCGTGCGCGCCGGGGCCATCGAGACCGCCTCGTCCGTCAACGGCCAGATCATGCCGCCCGTGATGGGCGCGGCCGCCTTCCTGATGATCGAGTACGTAGGCATCCCCTATACCGACATCATCCGCCACGCGATCCTGCCGGCCGCGATCTCCTACATCGCGCTGTTCTACATCGTCCACCTGGAAGCCCTGAAACTGGGCATCCAGCCCATGATGGCCTCGGGCCCCGCCCGCACGCCGCTGCAGAAGCTGGCCGGATGGGGCATGGGCATCAGCGGCACCTTGCTGGTGATGGGCGCGGTCTACTGGATAGGCACGGGCGTGCAGGCCGTGGCGGGCGCCGCGGCCATCTGGGTGCTGCTGGCCATCCTGGCCGTGCTCTATCTGTGGCTGCTGCGCGTGGCGGCGCGCCACCCCGATCTGCCGCAGGACATCGACATCAACCACCCCGTGCGCCCGCAGCCCTGGCCCACGGTGCGCGCCGGACTCTACTTCCTGATACCCATCGGCATCCTGGTCTGGTGCCTGAGCGTGGAAGAGCTGTCGGCCGGACTGTCGGCGTTCTGGGCGGCGATGGCGATGCTGTTCCAGATGGTGACGCAGCGTCCGCTGATCGCCTGGTTCCGCAAGCAGCCGGTGTCCGCGGCCTGGCGCCATGGCTGGCGCGACGCCCTCGGCGGCCTGGAGGACGGCGCCCGCAACATGATAGGCATCGCCATCGCCTGCGGCACCGCCGGACTGATCGTCGGCGCCATCACACTGACCGGCCTGGGCCTGCGCATGACGGCCTTCGTCGAGCTGGTGTCGATGGGCAACGTGCTGCTGATGCTGATCTTCACGGCGGTGGTGTGCCTGATCCTGGGCCTGGGCATGCCGACCACGGCCAACTACATCCTGATGGCGACGCTGATGGCGCCCGTGGTGGTGGAGCTGGGCGCGCAGAGCGGCCTGGTGATTCCGCTGATCGCGGTGCACATGTTCGTCTTCTATTACGGCATCATGGCCGACATCACGCCGCCCGTCGGCCTGGCGACCTTCGCGGCCGCCGCCATCTCGGGCGAGGACCCGATCAAGACCGGTATCCAGGGCGTGACCTACGCGGCGCGCACGGCCATCCTGCCGTTCATGTTCGTGTTCAACCCCATGCTGCTGCTGATCGACGTCACCTACGGTTGGGAACTGGCGCTGGTCGTGACGGGCGCCACGATCGCCTCGCTGACCTTCGCCGCCGCCACCATGCGCTGGTTCCGCGTGCGCTGCACGCTGGCCGAGGTCGGGGTACTGCTGCTGATCACGTTCATGCTGTTCCGTCCGGACTGGTTCATGGACCATTTCGCGCCGCGCCATGAAAGCCGTCCGGCGTCCGAGATGCAAGCCATCGCGGGCGCGCTGCCCGACAACGGACGGCTGACGGTGGTGCTGCGCGGCATCAACCTGGAAGGCGATGAACTGACCAAGACCGTGGCCGTTGCCCTGCCCGAATTGACCGGCGACGCAGCCGGGCAGGACGCGGGCCGCAAGCGCCTGGCCGAAGCCGGACTGACGCTGATGAGCCTGGGCGACCAGACGCAGATCGGCGGCGTGCGCTTCGGCAGCCGCGCCCAGCGCGCCGGCTGGGAACAAGGCTGGGACGTGCTGGAAGTCAAAGCGCCCAACCCGCAGCGCTGGTCCGACTTCTGGGTCTATGTGCCCGCATTGCTGCTGCTGGCGGGAATGTGGGCACGCCAGGGCCGGCGCGACGGCGGCGCCCCCGTCGGCCGGCTGCGCGCCAAGCCGGTCTGATCAGTCTGTCCGCGCGCGCCGCCAGGCCGGCCAGGCGCCGATGGTGAGCGCGCGCAGGAACCACTCGACCGGGCCGTAGGCGTGGCGCCGCAGCCACCAGGCGGACAGCGGCAACTGCGCCGCGAATATCGCCACGGCAATGCAGAACGTCGCCAGCGGCGACACCGAGCCGAACAGGCGCAGGCCCCAGGCGGTGAAGAGAAAGGCACAGACCACGGATTGCATCAGGTAATTGCTCAATGCCATCCGCCCGGCGGGCGCGAGCCAGCCCGCCAGCCGCGCCCCCGGCTGCGTGCGCATGGCCAGCAGCAAGGCTGCCGCGTACGACATGCTGAGCAGCGGCGCGGTCAGCAGGTCCACCGCCAGGCCCGGCAATTCCCAGGCTGCCCCCGCCGACGGCAGCGTGCTGAAGGCATAGGCCGCGGAACCGGCCAGGCCTGGCGCCAGTCCCAGCGCGCACAGCAGCCACAGCGCCCGCGGCTGACGCCAGGGATCGGCCAGCGCGTTGCGGCGGCCCAGCGCGTAGCCCGCCAGGAACATGGCGAACGCGAACGGCCCCTGCACGAACAGCACCGTGAACCACACGCCCCCGGTCAGCTCATTCCAATGCTGCGCAATGGTCGTGCCGATGGTGCCCCGGTATGCATCGATCGCCGCCAGGGCGTCCGCTTGATACTGCGCCTCGTACCCGGGCGCCACCGGGTCCAGGTAGCTCAACGCGCCCAGAATGGCCCACAACGATGCCGTCAGCACGATGAGCCACAGCGAAATGCGCAGCGCCCGCCGCGGCTCCATCCGCCGGCACAGCAGCAACGCCAGGCCCAGCAGCGCGTAGGTCAGGAGTATGTCGCCCTGGTAGAACAGCACCGCGTGCGCCAGCCCCAGCAAAGCCAGGCCCGCCAAGCGGCGCAGGAAGCGCGGCGCGAAAGCCGCCTGGCCGCGTTCGGCGGCGCTCATCTGCAAGGTGAAGCTGTAGCCGAACAGGAATGAGAACAGCAGATAGAACTTGGTCTCGAACAGCCAGGCGATCAGCCAGCGCACGGTCAGATCCAAGGGCTGCGAGTACGCCGGGTCGGCCACGCCGGCGCCATAGAACGGCGAAGAGAACACGCCGATATTGACCACCAGGATGCCGAAGAGCGCGAAACCGCGCAGCGCATCGACCTGCGCCAGACGCGCGTGGGTTGCCGGCGCGTTCATGCCCGCCTCCCTGCGGCTGAGCCTTGTTGCGCGCCATCAGGCAGGCACCGCGACAGGGCCTGCTCCAGGAGACGGCTGCCCGCCGCCGCGCCAAAGGCGGGGTCCACCACCGACCGGCTGTAGACGCCGTCCAGCAGCAGCAATAGCGTATCGGCCATCTCGGCTAGGGGCTGCGGCGGCATGCGTTGCGCCCAAACCGTTTCAAGCAAGGCCACCAGGCCGGCCTTGCGCGCCGCCTCGTTCTCCATCACCAGGGCGTGCACGCGCGGGTTGCGCACGGCCTCGGCCAGGATCTCCATGCCCAGCCTGACGTAGGCCGGATCTTGATGCTGCGCCAACTGCGCCGCGACCCAGTCCGCCAGCGCCCGCCTCGCGTCGGGCGCGGCGCACGCTTGCCGCATGCGGTCGCGCGCGGATTCGGTATCCGACGCGATCATCGCTTCGATGATTTCGGCCTTGCTGCCGTAGTAGTGGAACAGGTTGCCGGGACTCATGCCGGCGCGGGCGCAGATCTGCGCCGTCGAGGTCGAGTGGAAGCCGTGCTCGGCAAAGCAATCCGCCGCGGCGGCCAATATCTGGTTGCGCCGTTCCTGCTGTTTGATGGGGTCGATCTTGCGCATGTTATTAATAGACTGAACGATCTATCTATTAAATGCCGGAATCGTGCAGCCAGTCAACAGACGAAAAAAATGGCGGGCCGCAGCCCGCCATTCTCTTGCCTGCCCGACGCCTAGCCCAGCACCGGCGACAGCACCGGCTGCTTGGGCCGCACATCCAGCGCCCGGCCCTTGCGGGCGCGCTTGCCGATGTAAGGCGCCAGCGCGTCGCCCACCAGGATGTCTTCGGTGTGCTTGTTGCGGTAGATGCCGGCCGCACGCAGGCCGCCCGCGCCGATGGGCACGGTCTGGTCCAGCTTGTCGCTGCCGTCCAGCCCCATCAGGATGGTGCCACGGCCGCCGCCGGACAGCGTCTTGACCTCGTCCAGGCCGAACACCAGGAACTTGCCCTTGTGCGACAGCAGCGCCAATTGCTTGGCGCCGTCGAACAGCGGCACCGGACGCAGCAGTTCGTCGCCCTCTTCCAGGGTGATGAACTGCTTGCCGGCGCGCTGGCGGCTGACCATGTCGGACAGCTTGGCGGCAAAGCCGTAGCCGCCGCGCGTGGCCAGCAGCCAGCGGCTGTCGGGCGCGGCAGCGATGGTGTGGACGATGCGCGTGCCGCTGCCCAGGTCGATCATGGTGGTGACCGGCTGGCCGTCGCCGCGCGCCGAAGGCAGCCCGGCGACCGGCACCGAATAGACGCGGCCGTTGTCGCCCACGGCGATCAGCGTGTCGGTGGTACGGCACTCGAAGGCGCCGTACAGATCATCGCCCTGTTTGAAGCCGAATTGCGACGCATCATGGCCGTGGCCCTGGCGGGCGCGCAGCCAGCCCTTTTGCGACACGATCACGGTGACGGGTTCGTCCAGCACCTTGGTTTCGAGCACGGCGCGTTCGGCGGTCTCGATCAGCGTACGGCGGTCGTCGCCGTATTGCTTGGCGTCGGCTTCGATTTCCTTGATCAGCAGGCGCTTGAGCGAGGCGGGGTTGTCCAGCAGTTCCTGCAGGCGCACCTGCTCGTCGCGCTTGTCGGCCAGTTCCTGTTCGATCTTGAAGCCTTCCAGGCGCGCCAGCTGGCGCAGGCGCATTTCCAGGATGTCCTCGGCCTGGCGTTCGGACAGCTTGAAGCGTTCCATCAGCGCGGCGCGCGGCTCATCGGATTCGCGGATGGTCTGGATGACTTCGTCCACGTTCAGGTAGACGACCATGCGGCCTTCCAGCACGTGGATGCGGTCGATGACCTTGTCCAGGCGGAAGCGCGTGCGGCGCACCACGGTATTGGTGCGGAACGCCAGCCATTCGACCAGGATGTCGCGCAGCCCCTTCTGGCGCGGCCGGCCGTCGGTGCCAATGCACACCAGGTTGATGGACGAGCTGCTTTCCATGCTGGTCTGCGCCAGCAGCGTGTTGACGAATTCGTCGCGGTCCACGCGCGAGGTCTTGGGTTCGAAGACCAGGCGCACGGCGGCATCCTTGCCCGACTCGTCGCGCACGGCGTCCAGCAGGTTCAGCATCACGGCCTTGGCCTGCGTCTGCTCGGGCGTCAGGCTCTTCTTGCCGGTCTTGACCTTGGGGTTGGTGATTTCCTCGATCTCTTCCAGCACCTTCTGGCCCGAGGTGCCCGGCGGCAGCTCGGTGACCACCAGTTGCCATTGGCCGCGCGCCATTTCCTCGAACTGCCAGCGCGCACGCACCTTGAGCGAACCGCGGCCGCCCGCGTAGATCTGGGCGATGTCCTCGGCCGGCGTGATGATCTGCCCGCCGCCCGCGAAGTCCGGCCCCGGGATCAGGGCGTGCAGCTCGGCGTCCGGCATCTGCGGATGCTTCAGCAGCGCCACGCAAGCCTGCGCCACTTCGCGCAGGTTGTGCGGCGGGATCTCGGTCGCCATGCCGACCGCGATAC
This sequence comes from Achromobacter sp. PD1, assembly GCF_048541815.1. Lineage (NCBI taxonomy): Bacteria > Pseudomonadati > Pseudomonadota > Betaproteobacteria > Burkholderiales > Alcaligenaceae > Achromobacter > Achromobacter sp. PD1. Next base: position 1,339,405 of record NZ_CP183349.1, on the reverse strand, counting down.
CCGAGGCGCCGTTGAGCAGCATCACGGGCAGGCGCGCCGGCAGCATCTGCGGCTCTTGCTGGCTGCCGTCATAGTTGGGCACGAAGTCCACGGTGCCTTCGTCCAGCTCGTCCAGCAGCAGCTTGGCGATGGGGGTAAGGCGGGCTTCCGTGTAGCGCATGGCGGCGGCGTTGTCGCCGTCGCGCGAACCGAAGTTGCCCTGGCCGTCGATCAACGGATAGCGCAGCGAGAAATCCTGCGCCATGCGCACCATGGCGTCATAGGCGGCCTGGTCGCCATGCGGGTGATACTTGCCCAGCACGTCGCCCACGACGCGCGCGGATTTGACGGGCTTGGCGCCAGCCGCCAGCCCCATCGCCTGCATGGCGAACAGGATGCGCCGCTGCACGGGTTTCTGCCCGTCGCCCACGTCCGGCAGGGCGCGGCCCCGCACCACGGACACCGCGTAGTCCAGATAGGCTTGCTCGGCGTAGCGCGCCAGGGTGATGGCGGCATCGCCATCGCCGCCGCCATCGCCGCCGGGCGGGTTGGAATCGAACAAGCCGGGTTGATTGCTGTCGGTCATGATGTATTCAGGTAGACAATTTCATCGAAACGGCGTCAAAGCGCCTGCGCGGACGACATCAGCTGCGTATCGGCGACATGCGCGCGCAACTGGGTCCGCACCGCATCCAACGTGGCGGCATCCTGCCCGCGTTTGGGGATGATCACGCCTTGCAAGGTGCCGAGAATGACATAGAGATGTTGCGGAGTTTCCTCGACCCGCCGCACATCGGACCAGTCCATGCGTCCGGAGGCGGTGGCAGTGGTATCCGTGATGCCATCGGGGCCGAAATCCAGCTGATGGCGGCCCAGGAACAACTCGTCGGGCTGTCGCTTCAACATGCGGCGCGTGTTCATCCTGACCAGCGAGGGCAGGACGTACTCGTAGGCCAGCGCCAGGAGCGCAAGTATGCCCAGGCCCACCGCCAAGCCCTGGAAATACACGGGCAGGATCCGCCCCCAGTTCGGCGTATTGCCGTCCCAGGTCTGCCAGATCAGGTAGGCCAGCAGGGCCACGATCATCAGGACCGCGAATCGCAGATGGGACCGGTAGCGGCGGCGGCGCAGCTCCGGCCGCTTGTACACGTAAGCGGCGAAGTCGGCGTAGTCGTCGGCCGTCATCTGGACGTCCATGCGGGCCGAGCCAGGCGCGGACCCGGCCATCAGATGTCCAGCTCCGCCAGGTTGCCCTTCTCTTCGATCCAGGCGCGGCGCTGCGAGGACTCGCCCTTGCCCATCAGCATGTCGAACATGCGGGTGGTGTCCTCGGGAGTCTGGTCGCCGTAGCCCACGGGCAGCAGGCGGCGCGTGTCCGGATTCATGGTGGTTTCCCACAGCTGCTCGGGGTTCATTTCGCCCAGGCCCTTGAAGCGGCTGACGGCCCAGGCGCCTTCACGCACGCCTTCCTTGCGCAGCTTGTCCTGCGCGGCTTCAAGTTCGCCTTCGTCCAAGCAGTAGATCTTGCGCGCCGGACGCTTGCCCTGCGCCGGCACGTCCAGGCGGAACAGCGGCGGCTTGGCCACGAACACGTTGCCGGCCTCGACCAGCTTGGGGAAGTGCTTGTAGAACAGCGTCAGCAGCAGCACCTGGATGTGCGAGCCGTCGACGTCCGCATCGGACAGGATGCAGATGCGGCCGTAGCGCAGGCCCGACAGGTCCGGCGTGTCGCCGGGGCCGTGCGGGTCCACGCCGATGGCGACGGAAATGTCATGGATTTCGTTGTTGGCAAAGAGCCGGTCGCGGTCCACTTCCCAGGAATTGAGCACCTTGCCGCGCAGCGGCAGGATGGCCTGGAATTCCTTGTCGCGGCCCATCTTGGCCGAACCGCCGGCGGAGTCGCCCTCGACCAGGAAGACTTCGGTGCGGGTCGCGTCGCTGGACTCGCAATCGGTCAGCTTGCCCGGCAGCACGGCCACGCCCGAGCTCTTGCGCTTTTCGACCTTCTGCGCCGAGCGCTGGCGCGCCTGGGCCTGGCGGATGGCGAGTTCGGCCAGCTTCTTGCCGTACTCGACGTTGCTGTGCAGCCACAGGTCCAGCGCGCTCTTGGAAAAGCCGCCAACCAGGCGCACCGCGTCGCGGCTGTTCAGGCGTTCCTTGATCTGCCCCTGGAACTGCGGGTCCAGCACCTTGGCCGACAGCACGAAGCTGGCGCGGGCGAACACGTCTTCCGGCAGCAGCTTGACGCCCTTGGGCAGCAGGCTGTGCAGTTCGGCGAAACCCTTGACCGCGCCGAACAGGCCTTCGCGCAAGCCCGATTCATGGGTGCCGCCGGCCGGCGTCGGAATCAGGTTCACGTACGACTCGCGCACTGCGTTGCCGTCCTCGGTCCAGGCCACTACCCACTGGGCGCCCTCGCCTTCGGCGAAGTTCTCATGGTCGGCCCCGGCGTACTGTTCGCCTTCGAAGAACGGCACCATCAGCTCCGCCCCGGCCAGCGCCTCGGACAGATAGCCGCGCAGGCCGTCCTGGTACTGCCAGGTCTTGGTGTCGCCGGTCTTCTCGTTGACCAGGGACACCTTGACGCCCGGCAGCAGCACGGCCTTGCTGCGCAAGAGGTGCGTCAGCTCGCCCAGCGGAATGTTGGGGCTGTCGAAATACTTGGCATCCGGCCACACGCGCACGCGGGTGCCGGACTTCTTGCGGCCGCCCTGGTCGTAGGGCGCCAGGGGCTCGGCCACGTCGCCGCCCTTGAAAACCAGGCGGTTGACGGCGCCGTCGCGCCACACCACCACTTCCAGGCGCGTGGCCAGGGCATTGGTGACGGACACGCCCACGCCGTGCAGGCCGCCGGAGAAGGCGTAGGCGCCGCCGCCCGCCTTGTCGAACTTGCCGCCCGCGTGCAGGCGCGTGAACACCAGCTCCACCACGGGAGCGTTCTCTTCAGGGTGCAGGCCGACGGGAATGCCGCGCCCGTCGTCCTCGACGGAAACGCTGCCGTCGACGTGCAGCGTGACCTGGATCTGCTTGCCGTAGCCGGCCAATGCCTCGTCTGCGGCGTTATCAATGACCTCCTGCACGACGTGCAGGGGGTTTTCGGTTCGGGTGTACATGCCCGGGCGCTGCCGCACGGGCTCCAGTCCCTTCAGGACGCGAATGGACGCCTCGGTGTAACGTGGAGTGGCCAAGTTATCCCCAACATCTGTGGAAAAAAACCGACATTTTACGGATAAGTCTAGATTCTGCGCGGCTCCCAGTGGGATGAGCACGACCTGAGCAGCTCCGAATTCGGTAGGATGATGACAGTCACAGCCAGCGCATCGGGTCGATACGGCCCGGATCGCGATAACTGCGCCGCAACATCCTACACAAATCCAGCAACTCCTGTTGTTATTAACAGTGGTATGCCTGTTGATATTGACAGTGGTATGCTTGAGTCCATCCACAAACAAGAACAACGGCGGGGCGCGTCCCTTTTTACGCGCCTTTTGCTGCCGAACCGAGAATCACCATCATGAGCGACCAAATCAAGAACGTCAGTGACGCCAGCTTCGATGCCGATGTGTTGAAATCCGGCCAGCCGGTGCTGGTGGACTACTGGGCTGCCTGGTGCGGCCCTTGCAAGATGATTGCCCCGATCCTGGAAGAAGTCGCCACGGAGTACGCTGGCCGCCTGACGATCGCCAAGCTGAATGTCGACGAAAACCAGGGCACCGCCACCAAGTACGGCATCCGCGGCATTCCCACCCTTATGCTCTTTAAAGACGGCCAAGCCGCCGCCACCAAAGTTGGCGCGCTGTCGAAGTCGCAACTGACCGCATTCCTGGACGGCGCGCTGTAAGCCGCGTGCCGTGAACGAAGGCGCCGCCCTCGGGGCGGCGCTCATTCAATACCGCGTGTGCCCGTCCGTGGCGCGCCGCCAGAACTCTCCTTCACTTTCCCCCAAAAATCCACCGCGATGCACCTCAACGAACTGAAGGCGCTGCACGTCTCGCAGCTGCTGGAAATGGCCGCCGGCCTGGAAATCGAGAACGCCAACCGCCTGCGCAAGCAGGAACTGATGTTCGCCATCATGAAACGGCGCGCCAAGCAAGGCGAGCAGATCTTCGGCGACGGCGTCCTGGAAGTCCTGCCCGACGGCTTCGGCTTCCTGCGCTCGCCCGAGACCTCGTATCTGGCCAGCACGGACGACATCTACATCTCGCCCTCGCAGATCCGCCGCTTCAACCTGCACACCGGCGACTCGATCGAAGGCGAAGTGCGTACGCCCAAGGACGGCGAGCGCTATTTCGCCCTGGTGAAGGTGGACAAGGTCAACGGCGTGGCGCCGGAAGCGATCAAGCATCGCATCATGTTCGAAAACCTGACGCCGCTGCACCCGAACCGCAACATCCGCCTGGAACGCGACATCAAGAGCGAGGAAAACCTCACCGGCCGCATTCTCGACGTCTTCGCCCCCATCGGCATGGGCCAGCGCGGCCTGATCGTCGCCAGCCCCAAGTCCGGCAAGACGGTGATGATGCAGCACATCGCGCACGCCATCACCACCAACTATCCCGACGCGGTCATGATCGTCCTGCTGGTGGACGAACGCCCCGAGGAAGTGACCGAAATGCAGCGCACGGTGCGCGGCGAAGTGGTGGCCTCGACCTTCGACGAGCCCGCCACCCGCCACGTGCAGGTCGCGGAAATGGTCATCGAAAAGGCCAAGCGCCTGGTCGAAATGAAGAAGGACGTCGTGATCCTGCTGGACTCGATCACCCGTCTGGCCCGCGCCTACAACACCGTGGTGCCGGCCTCCGGCAAGGTGCTGACCGGCGGCGTGGACGCCAACGCCCTGCAACGCCCCAAGCGCTTCTTCGGCGCGGCCCGCAACCTGGAAGAAGGCGGTTCGCTGACCATCCTGGGTACGGCGCTGATCGAAACCGGCAGCCGCATGGATGAAGTCATCTATGAAGAATTCAAGGGCACCGGCAACTCCGAAGTCCACCTCGAACGCCGCCTGGCCGAAAAGCGCGTCTACCCGTCGATCAACCTGAACAAGTCCGGCACTCGCCGCGAAGAGCTGCTGATCGCTCCGGACCTGCTGCAGAAGGTCTGGGTGCTGCGCAAGTTCATCCACGACATGGACGAAGTCCAGTCCATGGAATTCATCCTGGACAAGATGCGCGCCACCAAGACCAACGCCGAATTCTTCGACATGATGAAGAAGAAGTAAGCCCAGTCGCGGTCCGCGGCGCCTGCGCCGCGGACCCGGCCATGAAAAACGCCCTGGAGCGCTTGCGCCCAGGGCGTTTTTCTTTCATGGATCGGACAGACTGCCTGCGCGGCTCACTGCCCGCCCATGAACTCCTCCAGCGTGCCGGGCTGCGGCGCCGGGCGTGGGGTCTGCTTGTTGCCTGCCGGCTTGCCGGACGCGTCTATCGGCTCGATCTTGGGGTCGTCCCAGCTGCCGGTGACGGCGTATTCCATGGTCATGGCCCGCGCCAGCGGCTGCTTCAGCAGCCACTGCGTCACGAAAGCACCCAGGCCGATCAGCGGATTGACCGCCAGCGCCGTCACCATGGCCGCCCCGCTGGCGTCCAGGTTCGGAATCACCACGGCCTTCATGTCCCAGCGTTCGCGGATGATGTTGACGCCGCCCGCCAGCACGATGGCCGCCACCGGCCCGTTGATCTTATAGCCCTCGGTCGACGCCGTGCCGTCGGCCAGCTTGACCTTGCCGCGGATGGTGTCGAAGGGGAAGCCGTCGCGCAGCAGATTGGTGGGGTTCACATCCAGCCGCGCCAGCCGCTGCAGCGACTGCAGGGACAGCAGCTCCAACAGTCGCGCGGTGCGCGAGTTGACGTGCATGAAACGGCCCTTGTCCAGACTGACGTCGACCTCGCCCGTCAGGTCTTCGACCTTGTGGGTCCAGGGCAGATTGCACCAGGTGGCCTTGCCCTGCATCGTGCCCTTTCCGCCCGAGACCACTTTCTCGAGGCCGATGCGGTCCAGGAACTTGCCTACGTCTTCGAACTTGACCGAGGCGTCCACGGTCAGGCCGCGGCCCTGGCCTTCCAGGTTCCAGTTGCCGGTGGCGTTGAGCGAGGCCGCGTCGTTGACGATGGACAGCTTGTCCAGGCGCCATTGGCGGCCGCGCTGCAGGTTCGTGCCCTGCACCTGGAGTTCGCCCACATTCTTGCCGTACAGCAGGAATTCCTTGGCCTGCAGGTCGATCGCCGGGATGTCGGACAGGTCGTTACCAGAGGACAGCGCCTCGTCGGCTTTGTTGGTGTCGCCCTCGCCGCCCAGCGACAGGTGCTTCAGGCGCGCGGTGATCTGGCCGGCGATGGCGCCCGAAGCCTCGCGCCATTCAAGCGAACCCGTGGCCTGTTTGGATTGCAGATCCACGCGCCATTGCGCGGGTCCCGGCCGGGTCGCGTACAGCGTCAGGTCGTTCAGGGTAAAGCCGCCGGTCCGCAAGACGCCGGCCGCCAGGCTGATGCGTTCGGCCGCAGGCAGCATGGGCTTGGGCGCGGCACGGCCCTTGGCCGCAGGCGCACTGAAGCCGTCGGACACTTTTTCCCAGGCGTCCATGTCCAGTTCGGGCAGGCTCGCGTTCAGGCTGAATCCGCGTTCCGGCAGGCTTGCCGGACGATTGATGCCCAGCGCGCCGCGCGCGAAATAGGATTGCGCCCCTTCGGACGGCGCCCGTTCGAACAACGCGTTGACGCCATCGCCCAGGCTGGCGGTGAGCCAGCGCCGGTTCTGCGCCCCACGGTCCTGCGCGGGCGACCATTGCACTTTGAGCAACTGCGAGGCCTGGGCGGCCTTGCCCACCGGAGCGGGCATGTCGATCGCCATGCCCATCAGATCGGATTCGACGGAGATGTCCACCGCGCCGCCGCGCTGATAGCCCACCTTGCCCTTGTAGGCCGCCTTGCCCGAAAAGCGCGACATGGACGGCGTGTTGCTCAATTGGGTCAGCGCCGGCCCGGCCAGCGTGCCCTCGAAGCGCAGGGCGTCCGTGCTCTGCGCCAGGCGTCCGTATATCCGCGCCGGGCCGCCCAGGAACTGGGCCCTCAGATCCTTGGCCTCGACACCCGTCTCCGAGAACGCCAGGTCGCCGTGCATCTGGCTGAGCAGCGGCATCTCCGGCATGAAGGTGAAGGAGTTGCCCGCGAACAGGATGTTCCCCTGGACCTGGGTGTCATCGGTGTTCAACAGCGGCACCTTGAGCTTGAGCCCCACCCGCCAGTCGCCGGTGCCGCGCGCCTCGTCCAGCGCGCCATCCAGCAGCTCGCCCAAGGGCGAGTTGGCGGCCAGCGCCAGATAGGCCGGCACGGCGCCGGACGTCTCGCCGGTCAGCAGCAGTTCGGAGTTCTCTTCCATGTTGGGAATGGTTGCGGAAACCGCCCCGAGCGTTACGGTATTCCCCGGCCCGGTATGCGCGACCGCGCCGCCCGCGCTGTCCAGCGCCAGGCTGACCTTGTCGATGCGGAAATTGCCGGACAGGTTCTCCAGCATCGGCCAGCCCTTGCGCCGTTCGCGCGCAGGCGCGTAATCGACCTTGGCGCCGCTGAATGCGCCGGCGATCACAAATTCGCCCTGAGCCCCAGGCGCGCCAAAAGGAAACTCGTCGAGATCGCCCTTGAGCGTGATGGAGGCGGATTGCATTTCGCCCGCGGGCAAGCCGATAGCCAGCCATTCGCGCGCATCGGCGTTGACCTCCAGCGGCAGATAGCGATGGATGGCGGACATGGAGCCGCGCGCCATCACGCCGTGCATGTCGACGCTGCCCGCCGCGGTCTTGCCCTCGGGGCGCCACTGTCCTTGCACGCGCACGTCGAGGTCGTCGTTGACCAGTTGCAGCTGGCCTATGTCCACGAACCAATGCTTGGCGTCCGGCCCCTTGACGGAGGCATCCAGCGCCACGTCGCGCACCGCCAGCGTGGGTTGCTCGAAGACGCCGGGCAAGGACAGCGTCAAGTGCTCGGCCTTGCCGCTGACCGACACCGCCGGGGCGCCAGGGCTGCGCGCCAGCGGCACGCTCTCCAGTTGCATGAAGTCGCCCGGCAAGCCCTGGACGCGGGCCTGGACATAGCCGGCCTTGAAACCGGGCGCCGCGGCCCCTTGCGCCGTCTCGGTCCATTGCAGGCCGCGCACGGCAGCGTCCGAGGTCAGGTCAGTGAACTTGCCACGCTCCAGCTGCAGCCATGCCCGCCCGCTCAGGCGGCCCGCTACCGCCGGGACCTCGAACCACGGCTGCCACGCCAGCGGTTCGGCGTCGTCCAGCTGGACATACAGCTGGCCGCCCCAATTACCGGGATTCGCCGCGTTCACCGAAAACAGGCTGCGGTTGAATTCGCCGCGCAGCTCGACATTGCGCGCCAACGCGTCGCCCGCTGCGGCCTTGAGCACGAAGCGATGCGACAAGCTGCCGTTGCGCGCCAGGAAGTCGACGCCCGTCAGGGTCAGCTCCGGCGCGCGGCGCAACTCATCCTGCCAGCGTATGGTCGCGCCGCGGATGCGCAGCTCGCGCTGCGCGCCCAGCCAGCGCAGGGCCGGATGGTCCAGGTCGGAACGCTGATCGCCGCTATTGAGATCGATGTCCTGGCCCGCGACCCACAGGTGATTGGCGGGATCGCGCCGCAAAAGGAGTTCGGGCCGGTCGAGCTGCAGCCGCAGCAGCTTGGGCGACAGGACCAGGATGCTGCGCCAGGCCAGCACCGCCGAAACGGAAGGCAAGGACAGCACGGGGTCCACCTCGTCGTCGTAGACTTGGACGGAGGTGAGATCGAGTTTGGGGTTCAGGCCGTGCCAGTTCGCCTGGATGGAGCCGATGGTCACTCGGGAGCCCAACGCCTTGCTGGCGTAGGCTTCGATCTGGGGACGCCATTGGTCCACGCGGGGCAGGACCCAATAGCGCACGCCCAACAGTCCGAGAGCCACGACGCCATAGACGGTCAGTACGGCCCAGAACACCCAACAGAGCACTTTTTTTGAAACAGACACGGATCGGTGGGCAGGAGAAGAGGTCTTGCAGTATCGTCCCCACTTATACCTGAAACGCGCCCATTGCGCCGCCCCTTTCGCCATGTCCACGCCCTCTACGCTTGCCCCCGCCCTTGCCTGGTCCGGCCATCTGCGCCGCCGCCTGGATGCCCACCCGGATCTGGCCGCCTGGCTGAACGATGCCGTGCGCGAACCCGTCACGCCCGCGCAGATCGCGCGCTGGCAGGCAGAGCTGGCCGGACCCCAGGCAGGCGACACGCTGCCGGTGGACGCCTGCCGCATGGTGCTGCGCAAGCTGCGCGAACGGGTCTTCAACACGCTCATCGTGCGCGACCTGACCGGCCAGGCCGATCTGGAAGAAGTCGTGGGCGCCATGACCACGCTGGCCGACACCGCGGTGGCCTCGGCCTATCGCAGCGTGGCGGCGGACCTCGCCGCCGTGCATGGCGTGCCGCGCGACCCGGCCACCGGCCTGCCCCAGGAAATGCTGATCGTGGGCATGGGCAAGCTGGGCGGCTGCGAACTGAATGTCTCGTCCGACATCGACCTGATCATGCTGTACGGCGAAGAAGGCGAAACCGACGGCCCGCGCCGCATCAGCCATCACGAGTTCTACGGCCGCCTGACGCGGCGCATGATGCCGGTACTGTCCGAAGTCGACGCCAACGGCCAGGTGTTCCGCACCGACCTGCGCCTGCGCCCCGACGGCGACGCCGGTCCCCTGGCCTGGAGCCTGGACGCGTTGGAGCACTACCTGATCGGCCAGGGCCGCGAGTGGGAACGCTACGCCTGGCTCAAGGCCCGGCTGATCCCGGCCCAGGCCTTCGAAGGCAGCGACAGCGCCGCCCAGGCTCGCCAGCTGGAAAGCCTGCGCGTGCCCTTCGTCTACCGCAAGTATTTCGACTTCGATGCGCTCTCGGCCCTGCGCGCGCTGCGGGAACGCATCCGCCAGGACTGGCAGCGGCGCGCCAGCGCGCGCAACGGCATCGACAGCGCCAACAATATCAAGCTGGGCGACGGCGGCATCCGCGAAATCGAATTCGTGGTGCAGCTTGCCCAGCTGATCCGCGGCGGCCGCATGCCCGCGCTGCAAAAGCGCGGCCTGCTGGAAGCGCTGCACGCGGAAAGCGCCGCCGGCCTGGTGCCCGAGGAAGACGCGCGCCGGCTCGAAGAGGCCTACCGCTACCTGCGCCGCACCGAGCACGCCCTGCAATACCGCGAGGACGCCCAGACCCATCTGCTGCCGGGCGACCCCGAACAGCGCGCCGCCCTGGCCGCGGCGCTGGGCATGAGTCCCGCGGACTTCGAAAGCACGCTCACCGCGCACCGCCAATTCGTCTCGCAGACCTTCCGCAACGTATTCCGGCTGGTCGGCATGGGTGACGCCGAAGTGCCGGCGCCCGCGCCCGGCGTTGCCGACCCCGGGTCCGGCCCGGACGAGCCAGACAGCAGTTGCGAACTGGCCGAACAGATCAGCCAGGCCTTCGGCGACGACGCGCAGGACCTGTTGCGCCGTACCGAAACCCTGCTGGGCAGCCACCGCGTGCGCAGCCTGCCCGAGAGCAGCCGCAAGCGCATGGACGCGCTGCTGCCGGCCGCCCTGCGAGCGGCCCTGCAGACCCCTGCGCCGCTGCAAGCCACGGTGCGGCTGTTCGACCTGATCGAGAAAATCGCCCAGCGCAGCGCCTACCTGGCCCTGCTGGCCGAATACCCCGACACTCTGGCGCGCGTGGCGCGCATGGTCGCCGCCAGCCCCTGGGCCGCGCAATACCTGACCCAGCACCCCCTGCTGCTGGACAGCCTGATCGACTGGCGCACCCTGTTCGAACCGCTCGACTTCGGCCAGATCGCGCGCCAGCTGACCGCCGATCTGGACGCCTGCCGGCTGCCCGACGGCGACCCGGACATCGAGCGCCAGATGAACCTGATGCGCGACATGCAGCGCCAGGCCAGCTTCCAATTGCTGGCGCAGGACCTGGAAGGCGAACTCACCGTGGAAAAGCTGGCCGACCAGCTGTCCGCGCTGGCCGACCTGCTGCTGACCGAAACCATCCGCCGCACCTGGCCGCTGGTCAACAAGGCCGAGGGCGCCGAACCGCGCTTCGCCGTCATCGCCTACGGCAAGCTGGGCGGCAAGGAACTGGGCTATGCCTCGGACCTGGACCTGGTGTTCCTGTTCGACGACCCGCGCGACGACGCCGCCGAGGTCTACGCCAAGCTGGGCCGGCGCATGACATCGTGGCTCTCGACCATGACCTCGTCCGGCCGCCTGTACGAAGTCGACCTGCGCCTGCGGCCGGACGGCGACGCCGGCCTGCTGGCGGTGTCCGTGGAAGCTTTCGAGCAGTACCAGCACAAGCACGCCTGGGCCTGGGAGCACCAGGCGCTGACCCGCGCCCGCTACGCCTCGGGCGACGCCAGCGTCGGCGCGCGCTTCGAGCAGATCCGCGAGGACATCCTGGTGCTGCCGCGCGACGCCGCCAAGCTGCGCGAGGAAGTGCTGGCGATGCGCGAAAAAATCAACGCAGGCCACCCCAACAGCAGCCCGCTGTTCGACCTGAAGCACGATCGCGGCGGCATGGTCGACGTGGAGTTCGTCACGCAATACCTGGTGCTCTGCCACTCGGGCACGCATCCGGTGCTGGTGCGCAACCTGGGCAATATCGCCCTGCTGCGCCTGTCCGGCGAGGCCGGCCTGATTGCTCCCGAGCTGGCCGCGCGCGCCGGCGACGCCTACCGCACCCTGCGCCGCATCCAGCACCAGATGCGCCTGCAAGGCGTGGAAAAGGCGCGGGTGCCGCAGGACCAGTTGCTGGAGGAGCGCGCTGCCGTGCGCGAACTCTGGGACGCGGTGCTGGGCTGAAAGCATGGGGGGGACGGGGCGCCCCCCTTCAGCGGCAACTCAGCGTAAAATAAGGGGTTTTCCGCCTTATTTGTTTCCTGCAAGCCATGTCCGAACTCGTGCGCCCCAAACTCGACCTGCCCGCCGGCCGCCGCAAGGTGCTGATGCACTCGTGCTGCGCGCCCTGTTCCGGCGAAGTCATGGAAGCGATGACCGCCTCAGGCATCGATTACGCCATCTACTTCTACAACCCGAACATCCACCCGGTCAAAGAGTACGAAATCCGCAAGCAGGAGAACATCCGCTTCGCCGAGCAGCACGGCATTGAATTCATCGACGCCGACTACGACATGGACAACTGGTTCGACCGCGTCAAGGGCATGGAAAACGCGCCCGAACGCGGCGAACGCTGCACGGCCTGCTTCGACATGCGCTTCGAACGCACGGCGCTCTACGCGCACGAGCATGGCTTTGACACCATCACCAGCTCGCTGGGCATTTCGCGCTGGAAGGACATGAACCAGATCAACGGTTGCGGCGAACGCGCCGCGGCGCGCTACGACGATCTGATCTACTGGACCTACAACTGGCGCAAGGGCGGCGGCTCGGCCCGCATGATCGAAATCAGCAAGCGCGAAAACTTCTACCAGCAGGAGTATTGCGGCTGCGTCTATTCGCTGCGCGACACCAACCGCCATCGCCGCTCGCAGGGCCGCGAACGCATCCACATCGGCGTGAAGTTCTACGGCAAGGAAGACCTGATCAACGAGGAACAGCTCTGATCAGGACGGGCGCCCATGGCGCCGGTACTCCGACGGCGACACGCCGAAACGCTTGCGGAACGCGTGGCTGAAACGCGCCGCATCTGAGAACCCGAATCTGTAGGCGATGTCGCCGATCGGCCGCGCGGCCTGAACGGGGTCGCACAGCGTATCGCAGCAACGCTCGAGCCGCGCGCTGAGGATGAAGTCGGCCGGGGTCGTGGAAGCCTGCGCGAACAGGTTGTAGAGATAGCGGCGCGACATCCGGAAGGCCGCGGCAGCTGTCGCCGGCGACAGCGCCGGATCATGCAGGTTTTCAAGCATGTGCTGCTGCACCCGGCGCAATTGCGCCTGGCGCAGTTCGGCCTGGTCGTGTTCGGCCTGCCCCCCTGCCCGCTCGCTGATATCCAGCCCCATCATCTGCAGCACCGCATTGGCGGCATCGCGCGAGGCGCTTTCAGACAGATGCGCGTGCTCGGTCAGCGCCACGCGCAACAAGTCCATCGCCATGCGCCCGCAACCCTGGCGCGCGCTGAAGCTGCGCGCCACGGCATTCTGCATGAAAGACTGCCAGGCCTCGAAATGCTTGCCGGGCACCTGCATGACCAGGAAGTGCGCGCCATCGTCGACGTCGACTTCGTACGGCCGGGTGGTGTCGTAGATGCTCCATTCGCCCGGCACCAGCAAGGCGCTGCGCCCCGACTGGCGGATCTCGCTGCGGCCCGCGAGCTGCAGCGTCACCTTGTAGCCGGACGACTCGGAACGGTTGGCCAGCAGCTTGCTGCGACGCACGCGCTGGGCGCTGCTGCGCAACTCGCAGACCTGCATCCAGCCCAGCGAATCCACCGCCACGCTGTTGCGGAAACGGGCCGGAAACACCGCGGACACTTCCAGGGGAACGAAGGTATCGCTGACATTTTCCTGCCAGCTTGCGCAGTCCAGGAAGTGCCTGGGCTCGCTGCGCAGAAGGGATGGGGACATGGCGACTCCGGCGTCTCGAAACGGCGTGCCTGTTTGCCTGGGACGGCCTGCCTGGCGACACAGCTACAGCGTTGAATGGAATGCTGCCTCTTTCTAGCATCGGTCGGCGCCAGGGAGTATCGGTGACAACCCCTAAGTGCCTGTTCCTCTAAGGTTTTCTGTCGCTGCCATAGGAATAGTCGGCCAATTGGAAACCGAGTTGCGACAGCGCCTGAGCCAGGCCATGACGCACCGGCACCACGTCCTCGTAGCGGCGCGGCCGGACCTGCGCGACTTCCTGTTCCGTGTACGGCCGGAAATCCTGCGGCAACTGCGCCGCGCTGAATTCCTGCACCACCCAGTTCAGCACGGCCGCGAGCTCGGCGTCGCTGAGCTGCGATTGCGCGGCGCCCGGCACGCGGACCAGGTAGTCGCGGCCCTGCGGCAGATGCACGAACGCGCCCACGGAATTGCGGAAATCAGGAATGCCATGGCGGCCGCTGCCGCGGCCGTCCACGCGATGGCAGCCCGCGCATTGCAGCACGTAGTCGGCGCGGACAGCCGCGCGCAGCCTGTCGGCCGCGGCGCCGCCAGCGGCCGCCTGCTCTGCGGCCGCCGCCCCGCCCACGCAAAGCAGGACGGCGGCGCACAACCCGCGCCACCCGTGCCGCGGCGGTCGCCTTTCCGGCCTCATGATTTTGGCTTCGGCTTGGCCAGACCCACGATCACCGAAGTCGTGCAGTGGAAGATGGAGGACTCGTTGGACATGCACCAGTTCACATCGTTATGCAGGAACATCTGATAGCCCGGCCGCTCGCGCTCGGCGGACGCGCACATGCATTTGCCGCAAGCAGCCTTGCCGCAGCAATCGTTATAGCTGATCAGGTAGTCCTTGCCGTCCAAGGGATTGTGGCAGGTGCCGACCCACGACACGGCCGAAGGCGAGGTGCCTGGCGGGCAGGACGTCATGCTGCCCCCGCAGCATGAACACAGAAAGCCGTCCACCGCGCAATAGCGCCAGTAGTCGCACGCCGTGTCGTCCATCTGCGGCTTCTTGGGGTCCGTGGGCGCGGACCGCGCCACCGGCAGCACCGGCATGAGGAATGCCGTTCCGACCAGCGCCCGGCCGATGCGGTTGAGCACGCTGCGCCGGGAAGTGGTGTGCGCAACCGAGCGCGCGGCGCGCTCCGCGAGTTTATCCAGCCATTGCATTGCCGCTCTCCTTGCGGGAAATCCGGGTTTCTTCCAGCGTGCCGGCGGCCAGGAACTCCTGCACCGAAGCCACGCCCAGCTCCTTCGCGGTGAACAGGCTTTCGAGCTGTTCGCGCGAGTTGATCAGGCCCTTGGCGCGCAGGGTTCCGGTTTCATCGATCAGCACGGCATAGGGCAGCTTGCTGATCTGGAACTTCATGCCCAGCTCGGTCGACAGCAAATACGGGAAACGCTCCAGGCCCGCCTGCTTGTAGAACGCCAGGTGCTCGGGCATTTCGCCGTCGCTGGCCAGCACGATGCGCAGCCAGGCGCTTTCCGTGCTGGCCACCGACTTGAGGATCGGCAGCAGCTTCTTGCAAACCGGGCAGGTCGGGGAAAGAAAGAACAGCAGCTGGCTGTGCTGGCCGCGTTCGCCCACGACGATACGGCGGCCCAGCAGATCCGGCAGCTCGAAGCGCGGCGCAGGCTCGCCCACGCCAGGGCCCTTGTCCATCGTCAGCGCCCCCATCGGCGCCACGCGCTCGTACAGCACGCCGATCTGCCGCGACAGCGCCAGGATGACCAGCACCAGGCAGAGCACCACGCCCCACAGCAGGAAATTGGAAATGATCAAGGCATCCATGTGAGTTTCCTTCAGAGATTGCGCAACTTGAGATGGGAGGCCAACAGGTGATTGGCGGTGAAGTACAGGCCCACGGCAGCCATGGCCAGGCCGAAGACGGCGGCGGAGTCGGCCCACTGCAGGCCACGCGATTGGCCCGCCGCGGCGATCAGCGCGGGCGCAGCCCACAGCGCCAGCAACGCGTTGCGCAGCACCAGCCACCACGACAGCCCGCCACGTTGCGCGCCGCGTCCCGGCCCGCTGGCGGCGGGACCGCCGCAACCGCAGTCGATGTCGCGATGGCCGCGCAGCAGGTTGAAGGCCAGCGCCAGCGTCGCAGCCGCCAACACCAGCAGCGCCAGTTGCGCGCCCGCCGCCTGTCGCGCCGGGGCCAGCAGCAAGGCGCCGGCCAGCGCTTCGCTCAGCACGAAGAGCCACGCGAACGCGCCGCTCCACCCCGCCGGCAGGATGCGGTAGGCCGACACGATGGCGGTGAAGCCTGCAATGTCCTTCAGCTTTTCCAGCGCCCCCAGGAGCAGCACGCAAGCCAGCGCCGCGCTCGCGGCATACAGCAGCACGGGATCGTTCATCGCGCACCTCGCGGTTGCGGTTCGACCTGCAGCGCGGTTTCGCCGGCCGCCTGGATCGTGCCCTTGAGGACCGGCGCGGCCGGCGCGGCGTCGTAGACGTTCACGTTGCCGCCGTCGATCGTGTACAGACGCGGCTGGTCGTCCTGCGAAACCGACATCGACAAGGCATTCTGGCCCGGCACCCGCGCCACCCGCTGGTGCGTGGCCAGGTCGTAGACCCAGATCTCGGCGGCCGGCGTCTTGTGCGAACCTTCGGCCCCGTTGGGATGCATGCCCACATACAGCCGCTTGGCGGCCTTGTTGATGGCCAGCAGGTTGTAGCCGCCAGGGCGCCAGCCCTGGTCCTTGCCCGCAGCGTCCAGCAGGGACCAGGGCTTGCCGAACGCGGCTTCCTTGCCGCTGAAATCGGCGCTGTAGACATTGCCGTTGTAGGACACGAAGTAGTAGGTATCGCCCAGGTTCTCGGTGTGCGTGAAGATGGGATCCTTCTCGGGGTCGAACATGGGCTGGCTGCGCTGCTGCCCGGCTGGCTTGCCGGCCGGGTCCAGGTCCACGGTAAGCAGCGCGCCGTCGCCGCAGATGCTGGCGAAGCTGCGCGGGCGCGAAGGCAGCACGATGATGCTCCAGCAGCCTGCGGCCGCGGTGACCTCGTCCGCGAACTGGCGCGTCTGCAGGTTCACCACCGTGACCGAGGACGCGGGCGTGGCGTTCTGCACGAACAGCAGCGCCCCGTCCGTGCTCTGCTGCAGATAGTTGCGGTAGTTCAGCGCCTGCGCGCGCTTCTGCGGGATCGGCACCTCGTACTTGGGCGTGAGCGTTTCGGCGTCCCAAGCCTCCACCACGTCGGTGCGCTTGCCGCGGTTCAAGCGCTCGTAGTAGGTCGTCATGACGTAGATGTCCTTGCCGTCCGCGGACACGGTCATGTGGCCGTTGAACGACGCGGGCACCATGCCCAGGAACTTCATGGAGTCGCCGTCGTAGATGTTGACCCGGCTGTCGACCAGGTGGTTGAAGACGGCATCCATCACGTACAGCCTGTGCGGCGTGGCCGGCGGCAGGCGGGTGCCGCCCTTGAGCTCTTCCACGGGCAGGTCCGCCCGGGCTAGGCCCGCCGACGCCGCCAGGGCGGCGCACAGCGCCCACCGTCCGGCCCGCGATGCGCATGATCTGGCGCTAGGCGCGTTCATCGATATTCTCCTGGTCTCATGGTCCGGTTCTCCTAGAACGCATAGACGTAGCGCAACTGCACGCCACGCATCCGCGGTCCGTTCTCGACCTTCAGGTCGTGGATGTACTGCATCTGAATCTGGTTGGCGTCGTTGATCTGATGCGTCAGTTCGACGGCCAGCTGATGATTGCGCGCCCGCGTGGCGACGGTCTCGCCGGACGAGGTTTCCTTGCCGCCTGTCTCGTAGCGGTAACGGATGCCGGTGTAGGTGTCCGGCGTCAGGTTGGTCGAGGCCAGCGCGAAGAAGCGGAACGAGGGGTCCTTCTTCAGCGTCTGCCCATACCAGTCCGTATTGCGGCCGTAGATCTCCACTTCGGCGATGGCTTCGAGATAGGTGGATTCGCCGAAGCCCTGCACGAAAGCGAAATCCTGGATGGTGGACCAGCGGTTCTTGCCTGGAGACACGTCGGGACGCGAACCGTCGTATCGGCCCACCGGCGCCACCACAAAGGGTTCCCAGGCGAACCAGGTCTTGGTCTGCTCATTGTTGTACAGCCAGATGGCCGACCCGAGCGTCAGGTCGCCGATACCCGTCTGGTGGTCGCCGGGCGCGCCCGGCAGGTCCAGCGAGGTCCGATACATCGGCACGATGAATTCGAGCTGCATCGTCTTGCCGTAGAAGTCGCGATAGTGCATCTGGCGATACACCAGCGCATTCACGTCGACGGACGCGCCGTCCACCCGCTGCCCCTCGGAGTACAAGCCCGAGGATCGCAGTCCCGCCAGATACCCGGCGATGATATTGGTGCCCACCGGCGCGGGTATCCAATCCCGCGCGCTGGGGTCTCCCGCCCATGCCGTCTGCGACGCTGCCGCGCACGCGAGCAACAGCACGGCCCGCCTGCGGGCCAGGCTACCTGTCCCTGCCATGTCTTCCCCTTGGTGTCATGAAGGCGCGGCCACCGGTATTTCCCGGCTTGGGCCGAGCGCTCATCGTTCTAGTAAGCGATGCAAACGGACTTCCGTTCCAGGTACATTTCCAGCACGGCGCGGCCGTGCTCGCGGCCGATGCCGGACTGCTTGAATCCGCCGAAAGGCATGTTGGGATCCAGCATGTTGTGCGTGTTCACCCAGACGGTGCCGGCGTCGATGCGCGGGATCAGGCTTTGCACGCGGGAGAGATCGTTGCTCCAGAGGCTGGCGCCCAGGCCGTAGGCGCTGTCATTGGCCAGCCGCACCGCATCGTCCAACGTGTCGAAGGGCTGCGCCACCACCACGGGTCCGAAGATCTCCTCGCGGACGATGCGCGCCCCCGGCGGCACGTCCGCAAAAACGGTGGGCTGCACGAAGTAGCCCGAACCGCTGCCGCTACCCCCGCCCGCCAGCACCCGTCCGCCTTCGCTGCGTCCGAGGCCGATGTAATCCATGACGCGCTTCTGGTGGCGGGCCGACACCAGCGGGCCGACCTGCGTGGCCGGATCGAATCCGGAACCCAGCTTCATGCCGGCGGCCAGATCCGCCAGCCCCTGGACGACCTTGGGATACAGGCCCTTCTGCACATACAGGCGCGAGCCCGCCGTGCAGACCTGCCCCTGGTTGAAGAAAATGGCGGCGGCGGCACCCTGCACCGCGCGGTCGACGTCGCAGTCGTCCAGCACGATCACGGGGGACTTGCCGCCCAGCTCCAGCGAGACCCGCTTCATGTCGTCCATCGCGGCGCGCCCGATCAGCTTGCCGACTTCGGTCGAACCGGTGAACGCGATCTTGTCCACGCCAGGATGCGCGACCAGCGCGGCGCCGGCAGTCTCGCCCCGGCCGGTCACGACGTTGACGACGCCGGACGGGAAGCCCGCCTCCAGCACCAGCTCGGCCAGGCGCAGCGCCGTCAGCGGCGTTTCCTCGGCGGGCTTGAGCACGACGGTGCAGCC
Organism: Achromobacter sp. PD1; assembly: GCF_048541815.1. Taxonomy (NCBI): domain Bacteria; kingdom Pseudomonadati; phylum Pseudomonadota; class Betaproteobacteria; order Burkholderiales; family Alcaligenaceae; genus Achromobacter; species Achromobacter sp. PD1. The sequence goes on along the minus strand of NZ_CP183349.1, from coordinate 1,320,367 downwards.
CGCGGCCAAGGCGGGCGCGATCTTCCAGATCGCCATCAACAGCGGAAAATTCCACGGAATGATCGCGGCCACCACGCCCACCGCCTGCGGCAAGGTATAGGCGCTGTACCGCACGCCCGGAGGAAACGGTATGGACAGCGACAAGGTGTCGCCCGTGATCTTGGTCGCCCACCCCGCCATGTAGCGCAGCCACTGTGCGCCCGAGCCGACTTCCAGGCCCTGCGCCACGCCCAGCAGCTTGCCGTTGTTCAGGGTTTCCAGGCGGGCCAGTTCGGTGCCGTGCTGCTCGATCAGGTCGGCCAGTTTCAGTAACAGGCGTTCGCGCCCGGCGGGCAGCATGTCGCGCCAGGGACCGGATTCGAAGGCGCGCCTGGCGGCCTGCACCGCCAGGTCCACCTGCCGCGGCCCGGCGTCGGGCTGATGGGCGATGACTGCGCCCGTGGCCGGATCATGCACGGCGATGGGCGCGCCTTGTCCTTCGCGCACCGGCTTGCCATCGATGAGCATGGCTTCCCGGATGGCGGCCAGTTCCGGGCGGTCAGATCCGGCGTGGCCGGCGGCGCTTGCGCTTGCTGAAGACATTCGAAGCTCCAACGAAATGGTTGAAGCCAGGATAGCAACGGCCTTCCCGGAAGGCTTGTCGGACCGTGCATGGCGATTTGTCATTCTGCGCACGGCGCAAAAAAAGGCCCGGCAATGCGCGCCGCGCGGTGCCAGGCCTGGCGCGGCGCCCCTTTGGGGCCCGCGCACCGCGGACGTCGGATCAGTCCAGCATCAGCACCGTGGCGCCGGTGGTCTTGCGCGCGGCCAGCGCGGTCTGGGCTTCGCCGGCCTGCTCCAGCGAGTAGCGCTGGTCGATGCGGACCTTGATCTTCTTCTTCAGAACCAGGTCGAACAGCTCCTCGGAGGCGGCCTGCAGCTTGGCCAGCGTGTTCACGTGCAGGCCCAGCGACGGGCGCGTCACGTACAGGCAGCCCTTCTGGTTCAGCGTCGCCAGGTTGACGCCCGACACGGGGCCGGACGCGTTGCCGAAGCTCACCATCAGGCCGCGCGGCTCGATGCAGTCCAGCGAGGTTTCCCAGGTGTCCTTGCCCACGCCGTCGTACACCACCGGCACCTTCTTGCCGCCGGTCAGCTCGAGCACGCGTTCGGCCACGTTCTCGCGCGAGTAGTCGATGGTTTCCCAGGCGCCGTTGGCGCGGGCCAGCTCGGCCTTCTCGGGGCTGGAGACGGTGCCGATCAGCTTCACGCCCAGGGCCTTGGCCCATTGGCATGCAATCAGGCCCACGCCGCCCGCAGCCGCGTGGAACAGGATGGTCTCGCCGCCTTGCAGGCGGTAGGTCTGGCGGAACAGGTATTGCACCGTCAGGCCCTTGAGCATCAGGGCTGCGGCTTCGTCAAAGCCGATGCCCTTGGGCACCTTGACGACCTGCGCCGCCGGCACATTGCGCGCCTTGGCGTAGGCGCCGATGGGGCTCTGGCCGTAGGCGACGCGGTCGCCCTTTTTCAGATGCGTGACGTCGGCGCCGACGGCGGTCACGACGCCCGCGCCCTCGAAGCCCAGGCCATGCGGCAGCGCGTGGGGATACAAGCCCGTGCGGTAATAGATATCGATGAAGTTCAGGCCGGCGGCGTGCTGCTCGATCGTGACTTCATTGGCGGCGGGCGGAGGCACTTCCACCTCGACCAGCTTCAGGACTTCAGGACCACCGTGCTGCTCGATACGAATTGCCTTGACGAGATTGCTGGCCATGCTGGCCTCCTTTCATTGGAAAAAATGCTAACGAGAGCCTGTCTGCGGCCCCTGAACGAGAAAAACCAGATTCAACGCGATGGCCGGGCCTCGTCCTGCCTGACGGACGCCAGCCTGCCGGCCCCGCCCCCCATCAGCACGAATACCCCTGCCAGCACCAACGCGGTCCCCGCCATCTGCCACACCGTGATGGGCTCTTGCAGGAACCACGACGCCAGAAACAGCACCGATACCGGCCCGATCATGCCCAGCAGCGACGCGGTGGGCGCGCCGATCAGCGCCACCGCCCACATCAGCATGAACACCGGCACCACGGTATTCAGCGTGGCGTGGATCACCGAATACCCGTAGACCCCGGCAGGCTGGATCAGCATGGACGGGGGATGCACGGCAAAGAACTGGATGATGCAGGCCACGCAGGACACCAGCATGGCATACGCCACCAGGCGCGTCGCGCCCAAGCGCTTGACCAGTTCCCCCGAACAGATCAGGTACACAGAATAGCTTGCGGCCGACCCGAAAACGAACAAAGACCCTAACAGCACCTCGCTACCGCCGAAGGACAGGTCGTGGGCGAACACCAGCACCACCCCGGCATAGGACAGCGCCATGGCCATCCACTGGCGGCGCTCGACCGGGCGTTTGAACCAGAACGCCGACAACAGCACCACCAGCGAGGGCGACAGGAACAGGATCAGGCGCTCCAGGCTGGCTGTGATATAGCGCAGCCCCAGAAAGTCCAGGAAGCTGGACAGGTAATAGCCCAGCAGGCCCAGCACGCAGACCTGCGCGCGCTCCTTCCAGGTCATCACGGGGATTTCGCCGCGCGCCGCGCGGCGCGACTGATACCAGGCCACCGCCGCGAAGAACGGCATGGCGAATAGCATGCGGAAAGCAATGAGGGTGACCGCGTCGATGCCATAGCGGTAGGTGAACTTCACCACGATGGCCTTGGCCGAGAACAGGACTGCGCCCAGGGTTGCCAGGAAAAAGCCGGCAGTGCGGTTGGAAAGGCGGAAGGGCGGCGAAAGCTTGGCAAGGCGATTCATGCGATGATTTTAAGTTCAGTGCAAAAACACCGCACGCCTTTACCCACGCTTTCTTCGCCATACGCCTGCCTCACGCATGACCCGACACCGCGCCCTCACCTACATCCACGTTGCCGCCGTGCTTTTCGGCCTGACCGGCGTGTTCGGCGAATTGATCCAGGCCAGCGCCGCCGTGATCACGCTGGGCCGGGCCGTCTTTGCGGTGCTCGCGCTGGGGCTGTTCGCGCGCATGCGCCGCAAGCCGCTGCTGGGCGCCCTGACGCCCGCGCAGCTGTTCGTGCTGGTGGTATCCGGCGCCCTGCTTGCGGGTCACTGGGTCACCTTCTTCATCGCCGTGAAAGTCGGCGGCATCGCCATCGCCACGCTGGGTTTCGCCAGTTTCCCCGCCTTCATCACATTGTTCGAGGGGTTGCTCTTCCGGGAACGCATCCGCCCGACCGAATGGTTGCTGCTGGGCCTGGTGACTGCAGGCCTGGTTCTGGTCACCCCCGCGTTCGACCTGGCCGACCAGGGCACCATCGGTCTGGCCTGGGGCCTGTTGTCGGGCCTGAGCTTCGCCCTGCTGGCGCTGAGCAACCGCCGTTCGGCCTCGGGCATGGACCCGATGCAGGTAGCCTGCTGGCAGAACCTGATCGTGGCGCTGGTAATGCTGCCCTTCGCCGTGTCCCAGTTGCCCGCGCTGCCTGCGCTGGACTGGTTCTGGCTGGCGCTGCTGGGCGTCTTCTGCACGGGCTTATCCCACTATCTGTTCGTCTCCAGCCTGACGCGGCTGAACGCGCGCAGCGCCGGACTGGTCATCGCGCTGGAGCCCGTCTACGCGATCGCGTTCGCCTGGGCGCTGTTCAGCCAGGAACCCACGCCGCGCATGATGGCGGGCGCCGCCCTGATCGTGGCCGCCATCGTCTGGTCGGGCCTGCGCAAGCAGGCGCCCGCCGCACAGCCGGACCCTGCGGTGAAAACACAGCCTTGACAATAACTGACTAGGCAGTAAAATTCGGCGCATATGACTGCTGCGCCTCCCCCTTCCTCGTCCGACGGCCCCGTCCATTACCGTGCAGACGCCAGCTGCGTGATGGATGAAAACGCCGGCTTCCTGATCAAGCTGGTCTCCAATTCCCTGAACCGGATGCTGGACCAGGAAATGGCCCCGCTGGAGCTCACCGCGATGCAATGGCGTCCCGTGCTGCTGGTGTTCCAGGGCCGCGCCGATACGCCCGCGGAACTCGCCAGGCTCACCGGCATGGACACGGGCGCCATGACCCGCGCATTGGACCGGCTGGAAGCCAAGGGCCTGCTGCGCCGCAACCGGTGCCAGACGGACCGCCGGGTCGTCAAGATCGAACTCACCGAGATCGGCGAGGCCAAGGCGCGCGCGATCCCGCCCAATATTGCGCGAGTACTGAATTACCACCTGCGCGGGTTTTCCAGCGACGAAGTCGCGCAGCTCAAGCACCTGCTGCGCCGGATGATCGCCAACGGCTCTGCCTCGTCAGCACCTCCAAACCGCTAAGGGCCGCCAGCGAACCCCGGCTTTCGGGGTTTTATTTGGCATAATGATTGCCTAGGCAAATACAGATCAATCAATTACTTTCAGCAAACAGTCAGGATGAAACGCCTTCTTACTACCGTATTGGTGCTGGCCCTGAGCGGTTGCGCATTGATGGAATCCGGCTCCGAGCCCGTGGCCGCGCTGGACGGCGCCAAGCTGGGGCTCACCAGCCAGGACACCGTCTGGCCTGAAACCCAATGGTGGCAGCGCTACGGCGATCCGCAGCTCAATGCCTTGCTGGACGAGGGCTTGGCCAACAACCCCTCGATGAGCGCGGCGCAAGCCCGCCTGGCCAAGGCCAATGCCGCGGTCGGCATCGCACGCGCCCCGCTGCTGCCCCGGGTGGACGCCAACTACACGCTGACCCGCGAACACCTATCCAAGGATTACATCTACCCCGCTCCCATGGGCGGCTCGGTCGTGAGCGACAACCGCCTGGCGCTGGACTTCAGCTATGAGCTGGACTTCTGGGGCAAGAACCGCTCGCGCCTGCAAGCGGCCGTATCGCAGCAAGCCGCCGCCGCGGCCGACGCGCAGGCGGCGCGCAATCTGCTGGCCGGCGCCCTGGTCCGCGCCTACCTGAACCTGCAGAACGCTTTCGCCCAGCGCGACGTGCTCAACCGCGTGCTGGCCCAGCGCGCCGAGGTGCTGTCGCTGACCCAGGGCCGCTACACTGCCGGGCTGGACACCCAAGTGGAAGTCAAACAGGCGGAATCGTCGCTGGCCGCCGGCAAGGTCGAACTAACCCAGACCGACACCACGCTGGCGCAGCTGCGCAATCAGGTCGCCGCGCTGGCCGGGGCCGGTCCGCAGCGCGGGCAATCCTTGCAGCCGGTGGCGCTGACGGCGCCCGCCGGCGGCGTGCCCGCCAACGTGCCGCTGGACCTGCTGGGCCACCGCCCCGACGTCACCGCCGCGAAATGGCGCGCCGAAGCCGCCCGCCACGCCATCGACAGCGCCCGCGCCGAGTTCTACCCCAATGTGAACCTGGCGGCGTTCGTCGGCTTCCAGGCCATGGGCACCGGCAACCTGCTGGGCGCGGATGCCCGCATGGCCGGTTTCGGCCCGGCGGTCACGCTGCCGATCTTCCACGGCGGCGAATTGAACGCCAACCTGGCGGGCCGGCGCGCCGACGCCGACCTCGCGGTGTCGGACTACAACCAGACCGTGCTGGACGCCGTGCACCAGGTGGCCGACGCGCTCGACGGTCTGCGCCTGCTGGACCAGGAAAAGGCCCAGCAGCGTCAGGCCCGCGAAGCCATCGACGCTGCCTATGACCTGGCCGTCAAGCGCTACAAGGCCGGCATGGGCAACTACATCTCCGTGCTCATCGCGCAGACCGGCGTGCTGACCCAGGCGCGGCTGGACACCGATCTGCGTATCCGCGCCTATCAGCTGGACGCCAGTCTCGCCAACGCGCTGGGCGGCGGCTACGCCCCCGCGGCCGAGCCGGCCCCCGCCACGAACTCCACCCATTGAACGTTCCCCGGACTCAGACGTCATGACCGCAGCCACACCCGCCGCCAACCCCGCCCGCAAACGCCTGCTGCTGCTGGCCACCGGGGCCTTCATACTCATCGCGATCGCCTACGGCATCTGGTGGGCGCTGTTCGGCGCCCACTTCGAGAGCACCGACGACGCCTACGTGCACGGCAACCTGGTGCAGATCACGCCGCAAGTGCCCGGCACGGTCGTGGCCATCGAGGCCGATGACACCGAAACCGTGGCCGCAGGCCAGCCGCTGGTGCGCCTGGATCCCGCCGACACCGACGTGGCCTTGCAGCAGGCCCAGGCCAAGCTGGCGCAAACGGTGCGCCAGGTGCGCACCATCTACGTCCAGAACGACGCCCTGGCCGCCGACGTCGACCTGCGCAACGCCGACATCCTGCGCGCCCAGGCCGAGCTGACCCGCGCGCAAAGCGACGTCAACCGCCGCCAGCAGCTGGCCAAGTCCGGCGGCGTCAGCGGCGAAGAGATCCTGCACGCCGAAGCCGCGCTGAAGTCCGCCCAGTCCGGCCTGGCGCAAGCGCGCGCGGCGCTGGCAGCTTCCCGCGCCAAGCTGGCCACCAACCAGGCCCTGACCCAGGGCACCACGGTCGCCAACCACCCCGACGTGCAGCAGGCCGCCGCCGGCCTGCGCAACGCCTGGCTGGCGCAGTCGCGCACCGTACTGCCCGCTCCGGTGGGCGGCGTGGTGGCCCGGCGCAGTGTGCAGGTCGGCCAGCGCGTCGCGCCCGGCTCGGCCCTGATGACGGTGGTGCCGCTGGACCAGGTGTGGGTCGAAGCCAACTTCAAGGAAGGCCAGCTGCGCAAGATGCGCATCGGCCAGCCGGCCAAGATGGTGGCCGACCTGTACGGCAGCGCGGTCACCTACCACGGCACCATCGCGGGCCTGGACGCCGGCACGGGCAGCGCCTTCGCGCTGCTGCCCGCCCAGAACGCCACCGGCAACTGGATCAAGGTGGTGCAGCGCGTGCCGGTGCGCATCGCGCTGGACCCCGAGGACCTGAAGAAGCACCCGCTGCGCGTGGGTCTGTCTATGGACGTGGAAGTCGACGTGGGCAAGCAGGAAGGCGAACCGCTGACGCAGGCCGAACGCAAGGAACCGGCCTGGTCGACGCGCGCCTTCGAGCCGGCCCATGATGAAGTCGACGCCATGATCAGCAAGATCATCGAGGCCAACCTCGCATCATGAGCGCCGCCAAGCAGCCTGCCGCCGCGCCGGCGCCCCCGCCAGGCTCCCACCCGCCGCTGGAAGGCGCGACCCGCATCATCGGGTCCATCGCGCTGTCCACGGCGGTGTTCATGAACGTGCTGGACACCTCGATCGCGAATGTGTCCATCCCCACCATCTCGGGCGACCTGGGCGTCAGCACCAGCCAGGGCACCTGGGTCATCACTTCGTTTGCCGTGGCCAACGCGATCACGGTGCCGCTGACGGGCTGGCTCACGCAACGCTTCGGACAGGTGCGGCTGTTTCTGGTTTCCACGCTGCTGTTCGTGCTGGCGTCGTGGCTGTGCGGCTTTGCGCCCTCGCTGGAAGCGCTGATCGCGTTCCGCGTGCTGCAAGGCGCGGTCGCCGGTCCCATGATTCCGCTGTCGCAAGCGTTGATGCTGGCGAGCTTCCCCAAGTCCAAGGCGGGCATGGCGCTGGCGGTCTGGTCCATGACCACGCTGGTCGCGCCCGTCGCCGGGCCGCTGCTGGGCGGCTGGATCTCCGACAACTACACCTGGCCGTGGATCTTCTACATCAACGTGCCGGTGGGCCTGCTGGCCGCCTGGATCAGCTGGCGCATCTATGGCGACCGCGAATCGGTCACGCGCAAGCTGCCGATCGACAAGGTCGGCCTGGCGCTGCTGGTGTTGTGGGTAGGCGCGCTGCAGATCATGCTGGACAAGGGCAAGGAGCTGGACTGGTTCGCCAGCGGCACCATCATCGCGCTGGCCGCGACCGCCTTCGTCGCCTTCGTCTTCTTCCTGATCTGGGAACTGACCGACGCCCACCCCGTGGTGGATCTGCGCCTGTTCAAGATCCGCAATTTCACGGTCGGCGCGCTGACGCTGGCGGTGGCCTACGGCGTCTTCTTCGGCAACGTGGTGCTGCTGCCGCTCTGGCTGCAAAGCAACATGGGCTACACCGCGACTTACGCGGGGTTGGTGACCGCGCCGGTGGGCCTGCTGGCGATCCTGCTGACGCCCATCGTCGGCAAGATGCTGGCCACGCGCGATCCGCGGCAAATCGCGACGGTGGCGTTCCTGATCTTCGCGCTGGTGTGCTTCATGCGTTCCGGATTCAACACCCAGACCGATGTCCGCACGCTGATGGTGCCGACCATCATCCAGGGCGCGGCCATGGCGACGTTCTTCGTGCCGCTTACCTCGATCACGCTGTCCAGCATCGAGCCGTGGCGCATCCCCGCGGCCTCGGGCCTGTCGAACTTCCTGCGCCTGACCGCGGGCGCGTTCGGCACATCCATCGCCACCACGCTGTGGGAAAACCGCGCAACCATGCATCACGCGCAGCTCACCGAAGTCGCCAAGCCCGGCCAGCAGGCGTTTGACCAGACCATGGCGACGCTGCAGAACGGGCTGGGCGTGACGCATCAGCAAGCGCTGACGATGGTGGACGGACTGATCAATGCGCAAGCCTTCACCATGTCAGCGGTGGACGTGTTCTATGCCTCCGCGATCATCTTCCTGGCCCTGACCGGCCTGGTGTGGTTCGCCCGTCCCCGGTCGGCCAAGGCGGGCGGCGGCGGCGCGGCCGAAGCGGCCGCAGGCGCCCACTAGGGCGCAGCGCCTGGTCCCGGATCGCGTTGCGTCCAGGACCAGGCGATACCTTCCCCTATTCCTTCAACAAGACCTGCCAGTCGGCGCGCTCGATGACGTCGGCCGGCAAGGCGCTGATGGGCGACAGGTTGAACACCGAGATGCCGCGCGCGCGCCATTGCGCTGCCGCGAAGCGGAACGATGGCTCGATAAGTTGCGCGAACTTGCGCGCCAGCCTGCTGGACTGCGGCGTCTGCCCTTCATTGTAGAAGCGCAAGCCGTTCTGCAGCGTCAGATCCAGCCCATGCGTGTAGACCTTGCGTGCGCCGCTGGATACCAGCACCTGCAAGGCGGCATAGGCCACGGTATCGGCGTCGAACACGCCCAGTTCCACATTGAAGCTGAATCCCATGCCCCTTTTCGCGTCCAGCAGTTGCACGTCGGGCGAGGCTGCCGCCATGCGCTGCAGCACGGCCGGCGCGGAAATGCGTTGGTAGGCGCGTTCGGCGATCAGTTCGATGATGCAGATGCGGCAGCGGATCGACTCCTGCGGCAGCCCCTGCATGATGTAGCGCAGGACCTCGGGCAAGACGTACAGGGTCAGGTCGCGCGACACGATCTCGCGCACCAGATCGATACGCTGGCGCACGAAGTTCTGGTCGATGATGCAGTAATACTTGAACGGCAGATCGAACTTGCGCGCCAGCATGATGGCGCCGTTCACGCCCATCGCCGTACGGATATTCAGCCGGTCGTAGGGTATCTGAGTAACCGACGGTCCGCTCAGGATCAGATGAATTTCCTCGTCGGCAGCATCGTAGCCTTGGGCTAGCGGCGTGACTGGCTGCGACCGGCCAAAGGCGCGAAAGCCGCAAATGACGCCCGATCGATCCCTCCAGATGCGCACGAACGGCCACAGATGTTGATTGTGCCGCTGCGTGCGCGACCGGAGTACGCGGAACAGCTTGCGCGCAAACCGGTCGGCCCTTCCACCGCCCACGGGGGCGGAGGAAGGGGAAAAAACGGAATCGTCCATGGACTAGTCTGTGAGCCTAGCCAGCGGCTTGCCTCAGCCCGCCGCGACCAGCGCGGCAATCGCGCTGCCGACGTCGGCTGTGGAGGCGGTGCCTTTCATGTCCCGGGTGCGCGGACCTTCCGCCAGGACGGTCTCGATGGCCTTGACGACCGCCGCCGACGCGTCTGGATAACCCAGGAAATCCAGCATCAGCGCGCCGCTCCAGATCTGGCCGATCGGGTTGGCGATGCCCTTGCCGTAGATGTCCGGCGCCGAACCGTGCACCGGTTCGAACAGGGACGGGAACTTGCGTTCAGGGTTCAGGTTGGCCGAAGGCGCGATGCCGATGGTGCCCGTGCAGGCCGGCCCCAGGTCGGACAGGATGTCGCCAAACAAGTTGGAAGCCACCACCACGTCAAACCAATCGGGATGCTGCACGAAATGCGCGCACAGGATGTCGATGTGGTACTTGTCCCAGCGCACGTCCGGGTACTTTTCGCCCATCTCGGCCACGCGCTCGTCCCACCAGGGCATCGAAATGGAAATGCCGTTGGACTTGGTAGCCGCGGTCAGGTGCTTGCCGCGCTTCTGGGCCAGTTCAAAAGCGAACTTGAGCACGCGATCGGCGCCGATGCGCGTGAAGACGCTTTCCTGAATGACCACTTCACGCTCGGTGCCCGCGAACAGGCGGCCGCCGCTGTTGGAGTATTCGCCTTCCGTGTTCTCGCGCACGATGAAGAAGTCGATCTCGCCGGGCTGGCGGTCCTTCAGCGGCGAAGGCACGCCGGGCATCAGGCGCACCGGGCGCAGGTTGATGTACTGGTCGAACTCGCGGCGGAACTTGAACAGCGAGCCCCACAGCGCTTCGTGGTCAGGCACCGTGGCGGGCCAGCCTATCGAGCCGAAGAAAATCGCTTCATGCTGGCCGATCTGCGCCTGCCAGTCGTCCGGCATCATCTTGCCGTGCTTGGCGTAGTAGTCGCAGCTCCAGTCGAAATGGTCCCACTGAAAATCGATGCCAAATCGCGTTGCGACCGCATCCAGCACTTTCAAGCCTTCGGGCACGACTTCCTTGCCGATGCCGTCTCCGGGAATCACCGCTATCTTGTGTTTCTTTGCCACCACGTCTTCCTTTGTTTTCTTTGGATGCATCGCGCGTGCCACGGGTCTGAGCGGCCACGCGCGACCTCCTTGTCATTGCACGGGAATGTTACTCGATACGGCCCCAAATCGGGCGTACCAACGACGTCCGGCAGGCTCGCCGGACGAGGGATTCAACGCCGGCCTTTCGAGCCCAGCAAGGAACCCAAGATGCCCCGGGTCAATTCACGCGCGATCGACCGGACCGTGCTCTTGGCCATGGTCTGCACCACACCGTCGCGCTTGCCGCCGCGCGGGCCCGTCGACCCGAACAGAACCTCGTTCAAACTGTCCATCAGACCGCCGCCCGATTCTTCCGCGGCGCCCTTGCCTTCGGGCTGCGCGGAACCGTTCCTGGCCGCGCCGGCCTGGTCCGCCGGCTTGGCCGCGCGCCCGGCCAGCACTTCATAGGCGGACTCGCGGTCTATCGATTTCTCGTACTTCGACGCCAGCGGGCTGCCCTGGCGCAGCGCTTGCCGCTCCGCGTCGGTCGCCGGGCCGATCCGGCTGGCCGGCGGCACGATGTAGGCGCGTTCGGTCGGCATCGGCCGCCCCTTGGGGTCCAGCAAGGAAATCAGCGCCTCGCCCACGCCCAGCTCGGTGATGGCGGCCTCGATGTCCAGCCCCGGATTGGGCCGCATCGTCTGGGCCGCCGTCTTCACCGCCTTCTGGTCACGCGGCGTGAACGCCCGCAAGGCGTGCTGGACGCGGTTGCCCAATTGCCCCAGCACGGTGTCGGGGATGTCCAGCGGATTCTGCGTCACGAAATAGACGCCCACTCCCTTGGAGCGGACCAGGCGCACCACCTGCTCGATCTTGTTCAGCAGCGCGGCGGGCGCGTCATTGAACAGCAGGTGGGCTTCGTCGAAGAAAAACACCAGCTTGGGCTGGTCCATGTCGCCGACTTCGGGCAGCTTCTCGTACAAGTCCGCCAGCAGCCACAACAGGAAGATGGCATACAGGCGCGGCGCCTGCATCAGCTTGTCCGCGGCCAGCACGTTGACCATGCCGCGCCCCTGCGCGTCCGTGCGCATCAGGTCGGCCACGTCCAGCATGGGTTCGCCGAAGAATTTCTCCGCGCCCTGCGATTCCAGGGCCAGCAAGCCGCGCTGGATCGCGCCGATGCTGGCGGAAGACACATTACCGTAACGCGTCTTCAGTTCCGAAGCGCGGTCGGCGACGTTCTGCAGCATGGCGCGCAGGTCCTTCAGGTCCAGCAGCAACTGGCCTTCGTCATCCGCAACCTTGAAGACCAGCGTCAGCACGCCTTCCTGCGTATCGTTCAATTCCAGGATGCGGGACAGCAGCAGCGGCCCCATGTCCGACACGGTGGCCCGCACCGGCAGCCCCTGCTCGCCGAACACGTCCCACAAGGTGACGGGGCTGGCCGCCCAGGCCGGTTCGCTCAGGCCCAGGTTCTTCAGGCGTTCCAGCAGCTTGGGAGTCGCCGCGCCGGCCTGGGAAATGCCGGTCAGGTCGCCCTTGACGTCGGCCATGAACACCGGCGTACCGATACGCGAGAAGGATTCCGCCAGAACCTGCAGGGTGACGGTCTTGCCGGTGCCCGTGGCCCCCGTGATGCAGCCGTGGCGGTTCGCCAGGGCGGGCAGCAGCGCCAATTCGGTCTGTGCATTCTTGGCGATGACGATGGGGTTGGGCATGTGCAGCTCTCCGGACCAGGGAATCAGATGGATGCCCAAGTGTAGAGCCTGCTGCGCCGCTTGTGCGCGTGGCAATATGGACACATGCGGTCCGCCCCCGGGCGCGCCGGGCGCTGGCACGGTAAAATGCCATTTTTGCAGACAAATTACCCTGGGAAGCCATGGCCGGACACAGCAAATGGGCCAATATTCAGCACCGCAAAGGGCGCCAAGACGCCAAGCGCGGAAAGCTCTGGACCAAGATCATTCGTGAAATCACCGTGGCGGCGCGTGCCGGCGGCCCTGACCCGGACAGCAACCCGCGTCTGCGCATGGCCTGGGACAAGGCCACCGACGCCAACATGCCCAAGGACAACATCCAGCGCGCCATCCAGCGCGGCGCGGGCGGCGCCGACGGCGAGGCCTACGAAGAAGTCCGCTACGAAGGCTACGGCATCGGCGGCGCAGCCGTGATCGTCGACTGCATGACCGACAACCGCACCCGCACCGTCGCCGAAGTGCGCCACGCCTTCGCCAAGAACGGCGGCAACCTGGGCCAGGAAGGCTCGGTCGCCTTCATGTTCAAGCATTGCGGCCAATTCGTGTTCGCCCCCGGAACCTCGGAAGACAAGGTCATGGAAGCCGCCCTCGAAGCCGGCGCCGAAGACGTGACGACCGACGAGGAAGGCGTGATCGAAGTGGTCTGCGCCCCGGCTGACTACGCCGCCGTGCGCGGCGCCTTCGACGCCGCCGGCCTGAAGGCCGAAGTGGACGGCATCGTCATGAAGGCCCTGAACGAGACCGAACTCGCCGGAGAAGACGCCATCAAGATGCAAAAACTGCTCGACGCCCTGGAAGGCCTGGACGACGTGCAGGAAGTCTATACGAACGTCGTTTTCGACGAAGCGCAGTAAACCCATTACCCTGGCGCCGGGCGGGCCTTGCCTGTCCGGCGCCACGCTGTCACCGGATCCGGGTCCGCCTGGATCCTGGCCTACTCCACGGGCTGGCGCCTTGCGGCGCTCGACTGGCAACCTTAAGAACCACGCAACATGAAACTCCTGGTAATTGGCTCTGGCGGCCGAGAACACGCCCTCGCCTGGCGGCTGGCCCGCTCCCCGCGCGTCCACAAGGTATACGTCGCTCCCGGCAACGGCGGCACGCAACGCGCCGAACAGATCGAGAACGTCCCGTTCACCAATGCCGAGGAATTGGCTGATTTCGTGCAACGCGAAGGCGTCGCCCTGACCGTCGTCGGCCCTGAAGCCCCCCTGGCCGCCGGCGTCGTCGACGTGTTCCGCGCCCGCGGCCTGAAGATCTTCGGCCCCACCAAGGCCGCCGCTCAGCTGGAAAGCTCGAAGGACTACGCCAAGGCCTTCATGGTCCGGCACAACATCCCGACCGCCCGCTACGAAACCTTCACCGATCCGGCCAAGGCGCATGCCTACATCGACCAGGAAGGCGCTCCCATCGTGATCAAGGCCGACGGCCTGGCCGCGGGCAAGGGCGTCGTGGTCGCCGCCACGCTGGAAGAAGCGCATGCCGCCGTGGACGCCATGCTGGGCGACGGCTCCATGGGCGCCGCCGGCGCGCGCGTCGTCATCGAGGAATGCCTGGTGGGCGAAGAAGCCAGCTTCATCGTCATGTGCGACGGCCGCAACGTGCTGGCCCTGGCCACCAGCCAGGACCACAAGCGCCTGCAGGACGGCGACCAGGGCCCCAACACCGGCGGCATGGGCGCGTATTCGCCCGCGCCCATCGTCACCCCGGAACTGCACCACCGCATCATGCGCGAAATCATCCTGCCGACCGTGCAGGGCATGACGCGCGACGGCATCCCGTACACGGGCTTCCTGTACGCCGGCCTGATGATCGCCCCGGGCGACGACCCCGACCGCGAGATCAAGACCCTGGAATTCAACTGCCGCATGGGCGATCCTGAAACGCAGCCCATCATGATGCGCGTCAAGAGCGACCTGCTGGACGCCCTGGAGCATGCCGTCGACGGCACGCTCGACCAGGCCGACATCACCTGGGACCGCCGTACCGCCCTGGGCGCCGTGCTGGCCGCGCACAACTACCCCAACACGCCGCGCACCGGCGATGTCATCCGCGGCCTGCCCGCCGACGCCGAAGACTGCATGGTGTTCCACGCCGCCACCAAGCTCGACGGCGACGAAGTCAAGACCACCGGCGGCCGCGTGCTGTGCGTCACGGCGCTGGGCGACTCCGTCAAGATGGCCCGCGACCGCGTCTACGAAGCGATCGACGGCATCCACTTCGACGGCCGCCAGTACCGCAGCGACATCGGCTGGCGAGCGCTCAAGCCCTCGCAGCAGAAGTCCAAGCCCAACGTCTAGCCGGAACCGTCAATGAACGCCTTGCCCGTCTCTTCCGTCCGGGACTACCTCACCGGCTTGCAGGCCCGCATCGTCGGCGCCCTGGAAGCCGCCGAGGGCGCAGCCTTCCGTACCGACGAATGGGTCCGCCCCGAGGGCGGCGGCGGGCTGTCGCGCCTGCTGGAAGGCGGCTCGCTGTTCGAACGGGCCGGCGTGCTGTTCAGCCACGTCCAGGGCAGCAAGCTGCCGCCCTCGGCCAGCGCGCACCGCCCGGAACTGGCCGGCCGTTCCTGGGAAGCCATGGGCGTGTCCATGGTGCTGCATCCGCGCAATCCCTATGTGCCCACCACGCACATGAACGTGCGCATGTTCCTGGCCGCCGCGCGGCCTGGCCACGACGAGGCCGACGTCTTCTGGTTCGGCGGCGGCATCGACCTGACGCCCTACTATCCCTACGAGGAAGACGCCCGCCATTTCCACGCCACCTGCCGCGATGCGCTGGCTGGCCATGGCGCCGACTACTACCCGCGCTACAAGCGCTGGTGCGACGAGTATTTCTTCCTCAAGCACCGCAATGAAACGCGCGGCGTGGGCGGCATCTTCTACGACGACCTGAACGCTCCCGGCTTTGACGCCTCGTTCGCGCTGACCCGTTCGGTGGGCGACGCCTTCCTGCCGGCGTACATGCCGATCGTGGAACGCCGCCGCGACCAATCCTACGGCGAACGCGAGCGCGATTTCCAGGCCTACCGCCGTGGACGCTATGTGGAGTTCAACCTGGTCTTCGACCGCGGCACGCTGTTCGGCCTGCAGTCCGGCGGACGCACCGAGTCGATCCTGCTGTCCATGCCGCCGCTGGCGCAGTGGCGCTACGACTGGCAGCCCGAAGCGGGCACGCCCGAGGCCGAATTGGCCGCCTACCTCAAACCGCGGGACTGGGTTTGAAGCGCATCGGCCTGCTGGGTGGCAGTTTCGACCCCGTCCACGTCGCGCACATCGCCCTGGCGCAAAATGCCTTGCAGACGCTGGGCCTGGCCGAGGTGCAGCTCATCCCCGCGGCCAATCCCTGGCAGCGTGCGGCGTTGCACGCCACGGCCGAACAACGCCGCGACATGCTCCAACTGGCCATCGCCGGCCATGCGCACCTGATCGTCAATCCCATTGAAATCGAACGCGGCGGCGCGACCTACACCATAGACACGCTGCGCGCCCTCCCCCAGGACGCGCGCTATGTCTGGTTGCTGGGTACCGACCAGTTGGCGAATTTCTGCACTTGGCGCGACTGGCAGGACATCGCCAGCCTGGTGGACCTGGCCGTCGCCACCCGCCCGGGCACGGCGCTCACCGCCCCGCCGGCGCTGGCCGAACACCTGCGCCACCAGGGTCGCGAACTACAGGAGCTGCCTTTTGCTCCCATGCCGGTTTCGGCCTCGCAGATCCGCCAGCGCCTGGCGCAAGGCGAATCGACCGAGGGCCTGCTTGCCGCACCGGTGGCCGCGTATATTGCGGCGCACCATCTTTACCGATAAACCTACACCCGCGGTGCGCTGAAAGCGCCACGGGGCCAGCATCCGCTGTCCGCCCGCGGGTTATATTTACTGACTATGGATATACAAAAACTCCAACGCGCCGTCATCGACGCCCTCGAAGACGTCAAGGCGCAAGACATCAAGGTCTACAACACCACGCATCTGACCAGCCTGTTCGATCGCGTCGTGATTGCAAGCGCCACCTCCAACCGCCAGACCCGCGCCCTCGCTTCCAGCGTCGCGGACCGCGGCCGCGCGCTCGACCTCTCCGGCATCACCATCGAAGGCGAAGACACCGGCGAATGGGTCGTGGTCGACCTGGGCGACGTAGTCGTGCACATCATGCAACCCGCCATCCGCCAGTACTACAACCTGGAAGAAATCTGGGGCGGCAAGCCGGTGCGCGTGAAGCTCCTGCCCGAGTCCACCCGCCCCGCGCCGGTCGCCAACGACGGCGCGCACGACGCCGAGTACTGAGCGCGCCGTGAAGCTGATCGTCGTGGCCGTGGGCACACGCATGCCGGACTGGGTGCAAACCGCCTGGGACGACTACGCCAAGCGCCTGCCGGCCGACTGCGCGCTGGAACTGCGCGAAATCAAACCCGAACCCCGCACCACCGGTAAAACCCCTGCCCAGATGATGGCGGCGGAAGCCAAGCGGATCGAAGCCGCCCTGCCCGCCAGTGCGTTGCGCCTGGCGCTGGACGAACGCGGACGCGACCTCACCACCATGGCGTTGTCGCAAAAGCTGGAACAATGGCGCGCAGGCGGCCAGGATGTCGCTTTTCTCGTCGGCGGCCCGGACGGGCTGGATGCCGACCTGAAGGCATCCTGTTCCGGCCAATTGCGCCTGTCCTCGCTGACGCTGCCGCACCCCATGGTGCGCGTGGTGCTGGCCGAACAGCTCTACCGGGCCTGGGCCATCATGACGAACCATCCCTACCACCGCGCCTGACCCTCTGGCCGGGCCGGCGCCCATCCCGCTGACGCATGACCGACACCCCAACCTCCGCGCGCCTCTACCTTGCCTCCGCCAGTCCCCGGCGGCGCGAGCTGCTGACCCAGGTCGGCCTGGCCCACGAAGTCCTGCTCGTACCCGCCCCGCCGGGCGAGGACGAACCCCAGCACCCTGGCGAAAGCGCCGCCAACTACGTCCAACGCACTGCGCGCGACAAGGCCTTGCGCGGACGCGATTGGATGCTCAGCCAGGACCTGCCGCAACTGCCGCTGCTGGCCGCCGACACCACCGTCATCCTGGCGGGCGCGGTACTGGGCAAGCCGGCCGACCGCGACGACGCCATGCGCATTTTGCGGGCCCTGTCCGGCTCCACCCACGAAGTGCATACCGCTGTCGCCGTCTGGACTGGAAACCAGTTGCTGGAGGCCGTGTCCATCACCGAAGTCCGCATGCGCGCGCTGACGGATGAGGAAATCGGCCGCTACTGCGACAGCGGCGAACCCTACGGCAAGGCCGGCGCCTATGGCATCCAGGGCCTGGCAGGCACGTTCATTTCACATATCGCCGGCAGCTACACCGGCGTGATGGGCCTGCCCTTGTTCGAAACCGCGAACCTGTTGCGCGCGGCAGGTATACAGGTGCCCTGAAAGCTGCGGCGTCCTGCCGGAAAAAATCCCCCGAGACCGTCACGGTCCGGGGGATTTTCTTTTTACCGCCGGGCAGCATCGCCGCATCAACAGACGCGGCCGCGCGCAGGCGACTGCGGATCTACACCGCTTCAGCCGTGCTGCATCGGCTGGCCCATGGGCAGGCCGCCAGTCCTCGGCGCTTCCTGAACCGGAGCCGGGGCAGGCACGGGCACGGGCTGCAGCTCGCCCTCAAGCGCGGCATGCAGCTGTTCCTTGTCCAGTTCCCCTTCCCAGCGCGCCACGACCACGGCGGCAGTCGCGTTGCCGACCAGGTTGGTAAGCGCGCGGCATTCCGACATGAAGCGGTCCACGCCCAGGATCAGCGCCATGCCGGCGACCGGCACGGAAGGCACCACCGAGAGGGTCGCGGCCAAGGTGATGAAGCCCGCCCCGGTCACGCCCGCCGCGCCCTTGGAGCTCAGCATCGCCACCAGCAGCAGCAGGATCTGGTCGCCCAACGACAGCGGAATGTCGCAAGCCTGCGCGATGAACAGCGCCGCCATCGTCATGTAGATGTTGGTGCCGTCCAGGTTGAACGAGTAGCCGGTGGGCACGACCAGCCCGACCACCGACTTCGAGCAGCCGGCCCGTTCCATCTTCTGCATCAGCGTAGGCAACGCGGCTTCGGACGAACTGGTGCCCAGCACCAGCAGCAGTTCTTCGCGGATGTAGCGCACCAGCTTCAGGATCGAAAAGCCGTTGTAGCGCGCCACCAGGCCCAGCACCACGACCACGAACAGCACCGAGGTTGCGTAAAACGTACCCACCAGCATCGCCAGATTGATGACGGACTTGATGCCGTACTTGCCGATGGTGAAGGCCATCGCGCCAAAGGCGCCGATGGGTGCGGCCTTCATCAGGATGGCGACCAGCCTGAAGACGGGCTGCGCCAGGGCGGTCATGAAGTTCAGTATCGGCTGTCCACGTTCGCCCACCATGGCCAGCGAAATGCCGAACAACACCGCCACGAACAGCACCTGGAGGATGTCGCCGCCGACAAACGGGCTGAAGATCGTGGTCGGAATCACGTTCATCAGGAAGCCCGTGATCGTCGAGTCATGCGCCTTGGCCACGTAGCCCGACACTGCCTTCTCGTCCAGCGTCTTGGGGTCGATGTGCATGCCGGCGCCCGGCTGGACGATGTGGCTGACGATCATGCCTACGATCAGCGCAAGCGTCGAGAACACCAGGAAGTACAGCATGGCCTTGCCCGCCACGCGACCGACCTTCTTCAGGTCGCTCATCGCGGCGATGCCGGTGGCTACGGTCAAAAAGATCACCGGCGCGATGATCATCTTCACCAGTTTGATGAAGGCGTCGCCCAGCGGTTGCATCTGCTGGCCAAGCTCGGGCTTGAATGCGCCCAGCAGCACGCCCACCACGATGGCGAAAATCACCTGCACATAAAGGATTTGATAGAACTTGAGCTTGCGCGCGGGCGCGACTTGATCCACGTCGATCATTGGGATTGTCCCCACCAAGGCCCCTTGCTCCGGGCGATTCAGCGCGGGCGACGGGGCGTTATCTGTTTTCTGGCCAGCGCGTCTCGCCGCAAGCCGATTTCACCCGGCAGACGGCTCCACCAGGCTTGGCTTTACTAATGCAAGAGGCATGCCAACATCGACCAGCCTCGCGCCTGAGCTCCAAGCCCTTGATCAGAAACGAACTTTTTTCTTCCCCGGCGCACTGGCCCGACGATTTTTGGCGGAATTTCACACAGAATAGATATAGAATGTGCGAAAAACCGCACATCCCATGTCGACCCGCTCCTCCCCCCGCGATGCCTGGCCCGGTCCGGACCAGGCCAGCCAGCCGCGCCGCCCACGGCATACGCCCGTCTGGCCTTGGCCCTGGAAGGCCATCGCCATCTTGTTGGTCGTCGCCATCGTCTACGGGGTGCTGCACGCCGCCACCCTCTGGGCGCGCGACGGCGCGCTGAAGAATGCCGGGGAACAGGCACGCGTGGCAGCCCAGCTCAACGCGGCATTGCTGCGAAACAACCTGGACAAGTTCAGGGCGCTGCCCTTTGTCCTGACGCGCGATGTCGACGTGCGCGCGGCGCTGCAGGAAGGTTCGCACGGACAGATCGAATCCCTGGATGAGAAGCTCGATACGCTAAGCCGCGGCGTAGGCGCATCCGCCATTTACGTGCTGGACAAGAAAGGCCTTGCAATCGCTGCGAGCAACTGGCGCGAACCCGCCACGTTTGTCGGCGTGGACTACCAGTTCCGGCCCTATTTCCAGGGATCGGTAGCCCATGGCTCGGCCGAACATTTCGCCCTGGGCACGATCAGCCACGAGGCCGGGCTGTACTTGTCGCGGCGCGTGGACGACGTCAACGGCGCCCTGCTGGGCGTAGTCGTGTTGAAAGTGGATTTCCGGGACCTGGAGGCCGACTGGCGCCAGTCGGTCTCGCCCATTTTCGTCACCGACGAGCATGGCGTGGTGCTGTTGGGCAGTATTTCCGACTGGCGTTTCGACGTGCTGGCTCCGCTCACCCCAGACTTGGCCCGGACCTTGCGCACCAGCCTGCAATTCGGCGACGCGCCCTTCCTGCCGCTGCCCTTGCGGCCGCAGCTGCAGCCCATCAGCCACGGCCAGCTCATACGCGCCGACGTAACCCTGCCGCAGATCCCGGCAGGAACGCCAATGGTGCACACGACGCTGCCCATCGTCGAGTCCCCAGGTTGGACGCTGCATCTGTTATCACCCGTGCAGGCGGCCATCAACCAGGCTACCGCCAACGCCCAGCTGGGCGCGCTGCTGGCGCAGTGCGCGTTGGCCGCCTTGGTAGGCATCATTCTCTTCCGCCGCCACCGCAACCGCGAGCGCGCCGAACAGCAGGCCGCCGTCCACGAACAGCTGGCCTCCCTGGTCGACGAACGCACGGCTCAATTGCTGCAAGTCAACGAACAACTAGTCGATGAGATGGACGAGCGCCAGCGCACCGCCGCCCGCCTGCACACCATGCAAGAGGAGTTGGTCCAGGCCAGCAAGCTCGCGCTGCTGGGACAGGTGGCTGCCGGCGTGGCGCACGAGATCAACCAGCCTGTCGCGGCCATACGCGCCTATGCGGACAACGCCGCCGAATTCCTGCGCCGGCAAGACGAAGGCTCGGCGCAGGAGAACCTGGGCACCATCGCCGCATTGACGGAACGGATCGGCCACATCACGGGGGAACTGCGCGCCTTTTCGCGCAAGGCTGACACGTCCATCGGACCCGCCAGCCTGAAGGATTGCCTGGAGGGCGCGCTACTGCTGGTTGCCCCGCGGGCGCGGCGCCAGGGCATCGTCCTGCAACGTCCGCCCGCGGATCAGAATTACCAGGTGCTGGCCAATCGCATACGGCTGGAACAGGTGCTGGTGAATCTGCTTCAAAACGCGATGGAAGCCCTGGAAGGCCGGCCAGACGGCCGCATCGTCGTAGCGCTGCAAGACCTGGGTGCGACCGTGCAGGTCTACGTCAGCGACAACGGCCCCGGCCTGTCGGCCGAGGCGCGGGCGCACCTGTTCACTCCCTTCTACACGACCAAGGCCGAAGGACTCGGGCTGGGGCTGGTCATCTGCCGCGACATCGTCACCGAATTCGGTGGCGACTTGATCGCCGCCGGCCCGGCCGATCCCGTCTTTCCGGCTCCGCATGCCCCGGGCCGCGGAGCCATGTTCATCCTGACGTTGCGCAAGGCGCCTGGCCGGCAAAACGCTACCGAGCTACACCATGAACCGCGCTCCTGAATTTCCTCCCGCCGCACCGGCATCCATCGACGACAGCCTGCGCCAGCCGTTCTCGCAGCGCGCCGTGTTCATCGACGACGACGACGAACTGCTGCGCGCCAATGCGCAGACGCTGAAACTGCATGGCATCGCCGTGGACGCGCATGCCAGCGCGCGCTCTGCGCTGCCCGCGCTGACGCGCGATTTCGACGGCGTGGTCGTCAGCGACATTCGTATGCCCGACATGGACGGCTTGCAGCTCTTCCAGCGCTTGCGGGACATCGACCCCGACATTCCCGTCATCCTGATCACCGGTCATGGCGACATCGCCACCGCCGTGCAATGCATGCGAGACGGCGCCTACGACTTCCTGGCGAAACCCTATGCCGCCGACAGGCTGATCACCGCCATCATGCACGCTGCGGAAAAGCGCCACCTTGTGCTGGAAAACCGCCGGCTGCGCGAGGCCGCGTTCGCCGTCGAGGCCGACGAAGTGCCTTTCATCGGCGCCACGCCCGCCATGCAGCGCATCAAGCAAACGCTGCGGCATATCGCGGATGCGGACGTGGACGTCCTGGTCGAAGGCGAGACCGGAACCGGCAAGGAAGTCGTTGCCACCGCCTTGCATCGCCTGAGCCGCCGCAGGCACCGCGCTCTCGTCGCGATCAATTGCGGCGCCTTGCCCGAAAGCGTCATCGAAAGCGAACTGTTCGGCCACGAGCCCGGCGCTTTCACCGGCGCCCAAAAGAAGCGTATCGGCCGCATCGAGCACGCCAGTGGCGGCACGCTGTTCCTGGACGAGATCGAAAGCATGCCGCTGGCAGTGCAGGTCAAGTTGCTACGCGTGCTTGAATCCCGCCAGATCACTCCGCTGGGCAGCAACGAAGTGCGCAATCTGGACCTGCGCGTGGTCGCCGCCACCAAGGAAGACCTGGGCAGTCCGGCCATACGCGCCAAGTTTCGCGAGGACCTGTTCTACCGCCTCAATGTCGTCACCATCCGGATTCCGCCGCTGCGCGAGCGCCGCGAGGACATTCCGCTGCTGTTTGCCCACTACCTTGGCCACGCATCGCGCCGCTTCCAGCGCGACATCCCGGAAATGCCGGCGTCCATCAAGCAACATGTCATGACGCACGATTGGCCCGGCAATGTGCGTGAACTCGCGCATTTCGCCGAACGCGTCGTTCTTGGCGTGCTGAATACCCCTGCCCCGCCAACCTCCATGGCCCAGGACGCCGCGGCGAGCCTGCCGGACCGGATGGAGCGCTTCGAAGCGCAGCTCATCCGCGAGGCGCTCCAGGCGCACCAGGGCGACATCAAGGCCACTCTGGAGTCGCTGGGCATTCCGCGCAAGACCTTCTACGACAAGCTGCAGCGCCACGGCATCGACCGCCAGCAGTACACGCAACAGTAGGCTGCGCGGCGTCCGCATTGCCCCTCGCAGGAGCATCCTGCGAGGGCTTTTTCATTGGAGGTTGCGGACCGCATGAGTCTAATCATCGACGCGGCACCACAAAGACAAAACCCCACAGGGGTTACCTGTGGGGTTTTGCGGAATAAAAGCTTGACGATGACCTACTTTCACAGACGTCCGTCCACTATCATCGGCGCAAAGTCGTTTCACTGTCCTGTTCGGGATGGGAAGGAGTGGGACCAACTCGCTATGGTCGTCAAGCGTAACTGGTTGAGCGGCTGCGGTTGAGGCAACTGCTCCAATCTTGGAAGAAACACAACGCGTGGCGATCAGAGTCAGACTCGATGATCACGCACGGTGGGGTGTAATTGGTGTTGGCTGGCTGCCGACGGTGCAGCCAGATTTTGTATTGAACGACACTTGGAACGCTACATCACCAGGTCATAACCATCAGTGTTATAGGATCAAGCCTCACGGGCAATTAGTATCGGTTAGCTTAACGCATTACTGCGCTTCCACACCCGACCTATCAACGTCCTGGTCTCGAACGACCCTTCAGGGGGATCAAGTCCCCGGGATACCTTATCTTCAGACGAGTTTCCCGCTTAGATGCCTTCAGCGGTTATCTCTTCCGTACTTAGCTACCCGGCAATGCCATTGGCATGACAACCGGTACACCAGAGGTACGTCCACTCCGGTCCTCTCGTACTAGGAGCAGGCTCCGTCAAGTATCCAACGCCCACGGCAGATAGGGACCAAACTGTCTCACGACGTTTTAAACCCAGCTCACGTACCTCTTTAAATGGCGAACAGCCATACCCTTGGGACCGGCTACAGCCCCAGGATGAGATGAGCCGACATCGAGGTGCCAAACACCGCCGTCGATATGAACTCTTGGGCGGTATCAGCCTGTTATCCCCAGAGTACCTTTTATCCGTTGAGCGATGGCCCTTCCATTCAGAACCACCGGATCACTATGTCCTGCTTTCGCACCTGTTCGACTTGTCAGTCTCACAGTCAAGCACGCTTATGCCATTGCACTATCAGCACGATTTCCGACCGTACCTAGCGTACCTTCGAACTCCTCCGTTACACTTTGGGAGGAGACCGCCCCAGTCAAACTGCCCACCATGCACTGTCCCCGATCCGGATAACGGACCAAGGTTAGAACCGCAAACAAACCAGGGTGGTATTTCAAGGATGGCTCCACGTGATCTAGCGACCACGCTTCAAAGCCTCCCACCTATCCTACACAGGCCGGTTCACAGATCAATGCAAAGCTACAGTAAAGGTTCATGGGGTCTTTCCGTCTAGCCGCGGGTAGATTGCATCATCACAAACACTTCAACTTCGCTGAGTCTCAGGAGGAGACAGTGTGGCCATCGTTACGCCATTCGTGCAGGTCGGAACTTACCCGACAAGGAATTTCGCTACCTTAGGACCGTTATAGTTACGGCCGCCGTTTACCGGGGCTTCGATCAAGAGCTTGCACCCCATCACTTAACCTTCCGGCACCGGGCAGGCGTCACACCCTATACGTCGACTTTCGTCTTTGCAGAGTGCTGTGTTTTTAATAAACAGTCGCAGCCACCGATTCTCTGCGACCCCATCATGCTAAGCGCGCAGGCGCTTCACACTACCGGGGTATACCTTCTCCCGAAGTTACGGTATCAATTTGCCGAGTTCCTTCTCCTGAGTTCTCTCAAGCGCCTTGGAATATTCATCCCGTCCACCTGTGTCGGTTTGCGGTACGGTCTCGTACAGCTGAAGCTTAGAGGCTTTTCTTGGAACCACTTCCAATCACTTCGCAAGCAATGCTCGCTCGTGCCATACCCTTGATTTACGCGCCCGGATTTGCCTAAGCGCCATCTTCGATACAGCAACAGGGACATCCAACACCCTGATGATCTTCCGCGATCCGTCCCCCCATCGCACTGTACGACGGTGCTGGAATATTAACCAGCTTCCCATCAGCTACGCATCTCTGCCTCGCCTTAGGGGCCGACTCACCCTGCGCCGATGAACGTTGCGCAGGAAACCTTGGACTTACGGCGAGGGGGCTTTTCACCCCCTTTATCGCTACTCATGTCAGCATTCGCACTTCTGATACCTCCAGCAGCCTTTACAAGCCACCTTCGCAGGCTTACAGAACGCTCTCCTACCGCGTGCACTAAAAGTGCACACCCGCAGCTTCGGTTTATCGCTTAGCCCCGTTACATCTTCCGCGCAGGACGACTCGATCAGTGAGCTATTACGCTTTCTTTAAAGGATGGCTGCTTCTAAGCCAACCTCCTGACTGTCTATGCCTTCCCACTTCGTTTCCCACTTAGCGATAATTTGGGACCTTAGCTGGCGGTCTGGGTTGTTTCCCTCTTGAGTCCGGACGTTAGCACCCGGTGCTCTGTCTCCCAAGCTGTACTTGCGGGTATTCGGAGTTTGCCATAGTTTGGTAAGTCGCCATGACCCCCTAGCTATAACAGTGCTCTACCCCCCGCAGTAATACTTGAGGCACTACCTAAATAGTTTTCGGAGAGAACCAGCTATTTCCAGATTTGTTTAGCCTTTCACCCCTATCCACAGCTCATCCCCTAATTTTTCAACATTAGTGGGTTCGGTCCTCCAGCACGTGTTACCGTGCCTTCAACCTGGCCATGGATAGATCATCTGGTTTCGGGTCTACACCCAGCGACTGAATCGCCCTATTCGGACTCGCTTTCGCTACGGCTTCCCTATTCGGTTAACCTTGCCACTGAATGTAAGTCGCTGACCCATTATACAAAAGGTACGCAGTCACCCCACAAGGAGGCTCCTACTGTTTGTATGCATACGGTTTCAGGATCTATTTCACTCCCCTTCCGGGGTTCTTTTCGCCTTTCCCTCACGGTACTGGTTCACTATCGGTCGATCACGAGTATTTAGCCTTGGAGGATGGTCCCCCCATCTTCAAACAGGATTTCACGTGTCCCGCCCTACTTTTCTTACGCTTAGTTCCACACACAAGATTTCGCCTACAGGGCTATCACCTGCTACGGCCGGACTTTCCATTCCGTTCGACTATCTTGCGTGCTAAAACGTAAAGGCTCTTCCGATTTCGCTCGCCACTACTTTCGGAATCTCGGTTGATTTCTTTTCCTCGAGCTACTGAGATGTTTCAGTTCACCCGGTTCGCTTCCACTGGCCTATGTATTCAGCCAGGGATACCGCATTGCTGCGGTGGGTTTCCCCATTCGGACATCTACGGATCAAAGCTTGTTTGCCAGCTCCCCGTAGCTTTTCGCAGGCTACTACGTCCTTCATCGCCTGTGATCGCCAAGGCATCCACCATATGCACTTAGTCGCTTGATCCTATAACGCTGTAGGCTATAGGACCTGAGTATTAGCGTTTGTGCCGTTCATAAGTTTCAAAGCAGTCTGAGGTTATTCACCCCAGTCTTGAGAACTTGGAACAAAATTAATGCAATCACAACCCGTACTTATCTTCATCGACTTGCGCCGAGTACTTGATAAGTACATTTTCGTTGTGCTTCTTCCAGATTGTTAAAGAACGAATATAGCTGTCAGGTAAAACCTAACTCATAAGGCCGTTTCAACGACGCTATGAGTTAGCCTCTACATCACCAGGCATCAAGTACTTGGTGGAGGTGAACGGGATCGAACCGATGACATCCTGCTTGCAAAGCAGGCGCTCTCCCAGCTGAGCTACACCCCCATATCCCGCATGCGCAGAATACTTGGTGGGTCTGGTTGGATTCGAACCAACGACCCCCGCCTTATCAAGACGGTGCTCTAACCGACTGAGCTACAGACCCAAAAACCTTTTCGGATCAGCAGTCAGGAAAGCTGTAGACCCAGGGAAGATTCCCTCGACCCAAGCCTGCAACTGATCCCAGCTATATCAAACAACCGATAAGAGTGGACGCTTAACACGAGCACTAAGCTCTGAAAGGAGGTGATCCAGCCGCACCTTCCGATACGGCTACCTTGTTACGACTTCACCCCAGTCATGAATCCTACCGTGGTAATCGCCCCCCTTACGGTTAGGCTAACTACTTCTGGTAAAACCCACTCCCATGGTGTGACGGGCGGTGTGTACAAGACCCGGGAACGTATTCACCGCGACATGCTGATCCGCGATTACTAGCGATTCCGACTTCACGCAGTCGAGTTGCAGACTGCGATCCGGACTACGATCGGGTTTCTGGGATTGGCTCCCCCTCGCGGGTTGGCGACCCTCTGTCCCGACCATTGTATGACGTGTGAAGCCCTACCCATAAGGGCCATGAGGACTTGACGTCATCCCCACCTTCCTCCGGTTTGTCACCGGCAGTCTCATTAGAGTGCCCTTTCGTAGCAACTAATGACAAGGGTTGCGCTCGTTGCGGGACTTAACCCAACATCTCACGACACGAGCTGACGACAGCCATGCAGCACCTGTGTTCCGGTTCTCTTGCGAGCACTTCCAAATCTCTTCGGAATTCCAGACATGTCAAGGGTAGGTAAGGTTTTTCGCGTTGCATCGAATTAATCCACATCATCCACCGCTTGTGCGGGTCCCCGTCAATTCCTTTGAGTTTTAATCTTGCGACCGTACTCCCCAGGCGGTCAACTTCACGCGTTAGCTGCGCTACCAAGGTCCGAAGACCCCAACAGCTAGTTGACATCGTTTAGGGCGTGGACTACCAGGGTATCTAATCCTGTTTGCTCCCCACGCTTTCGTGCATGAGCGTCAGTGTTATCCCAGGAGGCTGCCTTCGCCATCGGTGTTCCTCCGCATATCTACGCATTTCACTGCTACACGCGGAATTCCACCTCCCTCTGACACACTCTAGCCCGGTAGTTAAAAATGCAGTTCCAAAGTTAAGCTCTGGGATTTCACATCTTTCTTTCCGAACCGCCTGCGCACGCTTTACGCCCAGTAATTCCGATTAACGCTTGCACCCTACGTATTACCGCGGCTGCTGGCACGTAGTTAGCCGGTGCTTATTCTGCAGGTACCGTCAGTTTCACGGGGTATTAACCCATGACGTTTCTTTCCTGCCAAAAGTGCTTTACAACCCGAAGGCCTTCATCGCACACGCGGGATGGCTGGATCAGGGTTTCCCCCATTGTCCAAAATTCCCCACTGCTGCCTCCCGTAGGAGTCTGGGCCGTGTCTCAGTCCCAGTGTGGCTGGTCGTCCTCTCAAACCAGCTACGGATCGTCGCCTTGGTGAGCCGTTACCCCACCAACTAGCTAATCCGATATCGGCCGCTCCAATAGTGCAAGGTCTTGCGATCCCCTGCTTTCCCCCGTAGGGCGTATGCGGTATTAGCTACGCTTTCGCGTAGTTATCCCCCGCTACTGGGCACGTTCCGATACATTACTCACCCGTTCGCCACTCGCCACCAGACCGAAGTCCGTGCTGCCGTTCGACTTGCATGTGTAAGGCATCCCGCTAGCGTTCAATCTGAGCCAGGATCAAACTCTTCAGTTTAATCTCTGTATTTGTTTCGTATTTCTTAACCCCCGAAAGGGTCGAGTCATACGTCGCTACTCAAAGGAAGTGAGGTATGTTCTTAAACTTGACGTCTAAGGTACTTCACTTCTAGTGAGCACTTGATTTCATTGTGCTTGTGACCGAAGTCACACTGCACTCGCATCAAGCGCCCACACTTATCGGTTGTTTAATTGTTAAAGAGCGGCACTGCTAAATTCTGTACTGCTTACTGCCTGCTCGCTTCGCCGCTTTCGCTGGCGCCGCGCTGTTTGCAGCAGAGAAGCGAGATTATGAAGAAGTTTTTTCCGCTTGTCAAGTCAGCGTCACATACTGCGTTTCGCTTTCTTGCTTGCGACCTCTTCAGGTCCGCTTCTCTTAGCAGCTATCGAAATATCAGGGTTAACCCTAAGTTTTCGGCAACTGCCAAGCCCAAGACTATAACACGATTTTTGCAGATTGTGCAACTGGCTTTTGCCTAACTTGCTGCAATCCTTGCAATAACCGCGCGGCGTTCATTTCTGACTGCTTTGCGGCAGACCCTGGCTCGAATCTTCTTGCCCGACCTGTTGTGCTTGCTTGGCTTCGCGCTTCAGAACTCTCCGAACTGCGAAGGAGCGAGACTATAGCACAGTTTTTTCGCGTGGCGCAAAACGGCGAACCCGTGGACCTGTACCGCTGCCATCACCGCCTCTCCCCTATATATAGTGGTGATTCCCGCGGTTGCCCCATATAGATAGTTGTCTCGTCCACCTTGCCCTACGTTTACTATTCGCCTGTACGCCGCACCTTACTGGAGACGAACACGCTATGCCCCCAGCCATCGCCCTGAGCGAAGATATCCTGATCAATGTCACCCCCTTCGAAACCCGCGTTGCGCTGGTGGAACAAGGTTCGGTACAGGAGCTGCACGTGGAACGCAGCATCCAGCGGGGCCATGTCGGTAATATTTATCTGGGGCGGGTGGTCCGCGTACTGCCGGGCATGCAGAGCGCCTTCATCGATATCGGACTGGAGCGTGCTGCTTTCATTCACATTGCCGACCTGCGCGAGAACCGCGGTGAAAGAAGCCAGGGACTGACTCCCACTCCGATCGAAAAGCTGTTATTCGAGGGACAGACCATCATGGTTCAGGTGGTCAAGGATCCCCTGGGCACCAAGGGCGCACGGCTTTCCACCCAGATCAGCATGGCCGGCCGGATGCTGGTTTACCTGCCCCACGATCCGCATATCGGCATTTCACAGAAGATCGACGACGAATCCGAGCGCATCCAGCTGCGCGAACGCCTGCAGGCCTTGATGCCGGCAGAGGAAAAAGGCGGCTTCATCGTCCGCACACAGGCCGAAGGCGCCAATGACGAGGAACTGACTGCCGACCTGGAGTATCTGCGCAAACTGTGGACCAGCGTCCAGGCGGCGGCTCGCACCCAGCCCGCCCCCGCCCTGCTGCACCAGGATCTGACCCTGGCGCAGCGCGTGCTGCGCGACATGGTGGGCCCGAACACCGGCACCATTCTTGTGGATTCCCGCACGACCAGCGCCGCGATGCTGGAATGGGCGCGCATCTATACGCCCTCGGTCGTGGGCCGCATCCAGCACTACAGCGGGGAGCGCCCCCTGTTCGACACCGCCAACGTGGACGATGAGATTGCCCGGGCGCTATCTCGACGGGTGGACCTGAAGTCGGGCGGCTATCTGATCATCGACCAGACCGAGGCGCTGACCACGGTCGACGTCAATACCGGCGGTTTCGTGGGCGGCCGCAATTTCGACGACACCATCTTCAAGACCAACCTGGAAGCAGCCCAGGCCATCGCGCGCCAGCTGCGGCTGCGCAACCTGGGCGGCATCGTCATCCTGGACTTCATCGACATGGAGGAACAGGAACACCGCGAAACGGTGCTGGCCGAACTGAAGAAGGCGCTGTCGCGCGACCGCACCCGCATGACCGTCAACGGCTTTACGCAGCTGGGCCTGGTGGAAATGACGCGCAAGCGCACCCGCGACTCGCTGGCGCATCAGTTGTGCGAGCCCTGCCCCATGTGCGAGGCGCGGGGCAACGTGCGCACGCCGCGCACCGTCTGCTATGAAATCCTGCGCGAAATCCTGCGCGAGGCGCGGCAATTCAATCCCAAGGAATTCCGCATCCTCGCCTCGCAAGAGGTGGTCGACCTGTTCCTCGAAGAAGAAAGCCAGCATCTGGCGATGCTGGGCGACTTCGTGGGCAAGCGCATTTCGCTGGAAGTGGAAGGCGCGTACTCTCAAGAACAGTACGACATCATCCTGGTCTGATTTCAGGAAATCCTGTCCGTGGTTCCGACGAATTCCAAGGGGCAATAAAAGCCCCCATGGAACTGGGCGGCGATGGGATCCTCGGGGATGTTCTGAGCCAGGATTTCCGGGGCGAACACCTCGGAATCGTCCTGCGGCGCATAGCCCAGGAATTTCGCGTTGGAATTGTCCCAGCGGTTGCGCAGGTTGTTCGACACCCCGTAGACCACCGTGAAATGGTAGGACGCGTGTTCGACGCAGCGCGCCGCCAGTTGCGCCATGTCGCGGTGGCTGATCCAGGTCAACAGCTGGCGGGCCTCGCTCGGGCGGTCGGGCGTACGGAACGTCCCGATCCGCAGGCAGGCGACTGACATGCCGTACTTGTCGGCGTACATCCGGCCCAGGGCCTCGCCGAACACCTTCGAGACGCCATACAGCGAGTCGGGCCGGGGCTGCACGGTGTCATCGAGGAATTTTTCCCGGCGGTGATAGCCGATAGCGTGATTCGAGCTGGCAAAGACCACCCGGCGCACGTTCTGACGCCGGGCCGCCTCGAATACGTTGTAGCAACCCTCGATATTCATGGGCAGGATTTTTTCCCAGACATCGGCGCCGGGGATACCGGCCAGATGGATGACGCAGTCAATACCCTCCATGCAGCGCTCCAGGGACTCGATGTCCCGGACGTCCATCGCGCAGATTTCCTCGCCGGCCTGCGCCGGTTCCTGCGGCGCGATGTCCGCCAGGCGCAGCAAGGCGTAGCGGCCGCGCAGATGCGTGCGCAGGCAAAGGCCTATGTTTCCGGCCGCTCCGGTAATCAACACGCGCAGGTTTTCGGGTTGGTTGAAGGGTGTCATCAATCTGTCCAGTTTCTCGGGAATAGGAAAGCGCCGGGGCCGATGCCGTTTGCGCCGGTTACTGCTTCTGCTTGGCGGCGATCAGCGCGTCATAAAGCGCCTGGCCATTGGGCGCTTCGCCGACGAGCTTTTTCACGACCGGCCGCGTGGCCTGCACCATGGAATCGAGATTGCTGGGATAGACGATGGACACGCCCTTTTGCTCCATCGTTTTCATACCCTCGTCGTAGACCTTCTTGTAATAGTCGCGCGCATAGGCCATGGCCTCGTCCGCCGACTCCTTGATCATTTTCTGTTCCGCGGGCGAGAAGCGGTCCCAGCGGTCCTTGGACATGAGCAGCAGCGCTGGATGGATATTGACGTGCGTCATGTTGAAGTACTTGGAGACTTCGATGAATTTATCCGAGACGAACTGGTCCGGCGTCGTCTCGCCGCCATCGAGCACCTTCTGCTGCAGGGCAAGATACAGTTCCGAATAGGCCATGGGAGTGGCTTGCGCCCCCAGGGCCTTGTAGCTTTCGACATAGCCCGGCGACTGGATGACGCGGATCTTCATGCCTTTCAGGTCTTCGGCCGAATTGACGGGCCGGTTGCCGAAAACGTTGCGTTCGATCGCCGAAAACCAGCCCAGGCCAACCAGGCCGTACTTGGGCAGGACTTCCATGAATTTGTCGCCAGCCGGCCCGTTGAGGATCTGGTTGGCCTGGTCGACGCTGTCGAACAGGAACGGCGAGTCAAAGACCAGGAATTCCTTGACGATACCGTTCAAGGTCGGTTGACCCGTGATGACCAGGTCGGTGGCCCCGGCCACCGCGCCCTGGATCATGGTCAGTTCGCCGCCCAGCTGGGAGTGCGGAAACACGGAAATCGTGATTTTCCCGTTCGACTTCGCCTTCAGCACTTCGGCGAATTTCTGCGCGCCTACGTGAAACGGGCTGTCCGTCGTGAGCGTGTGCCCGACGTCCATGTTCAGCGCATGCGACGGCGTGGCAAACATGAGTGCGCTCAGGACGCCGGCGCCAAACATCTTCTTGAATAGCTTCACTTCCATCTCCTCGGTTTTCCAGCCGCCCAAAGGACGCTGTCCTCGGGCAGCCGATCTAGTTTTTATAAGAAAAAGGTACTAATGGCGGGCACGTAAGAAATAATCAGGACATCGAGCACCAGGACGGCGAGGAAAATGACCAGATACTTCGCCAACTGGTGCATTTTCAACTGGGCGACTTCGCACACCACGAACAGGTTCACGCCGACCGGAGGCGTCACCATGCCGACCGCCAGGTTGGTGATGACGATCATGCCGAAGTGGATGGGATCGATGCCGAAGGTGATGCTGATGGGCGCCAGGATGGGCACGATGATGAGGATCGCCGCCAGTGCCTCGATGAACATGCCGACCAGGAACAGCATGACGTTCACCAGCAGCAGGAACACGATCGGATTGGTCGTCACCGACCCGAGCATCGCAGCGACCTGCTGCGGCACCTGATTGATCGTCAGCAGGTAGGCGAACACGGCCGCGAACGCCACGATCAGCAGGATGATGGAGGACATCACCGCGGAGCGCGCGAAAATACCGAGCAGATCCTTGACCGTTATTTCCTTGTAGACGAACAGCCCAAGCGCGAGGCCGTACAACACGGCGATGCAGGAGGCTTCCGTCGCGGTAAACAACCCGCCGTAGATCCCTCCCAGGATGATGACCGGCATCATCAACGCCAGCGTCGCATCCTTCAGGGCGACCAGGACACCCTTGAGCCATCCGGTGAAGCTCACCGCGGTGACTGCGTCAAAGCCCTGGAAACGGGCAACCAGGCAGACCGTAAGGATCAGCGACACGGTGATCAGCAGACCCGGCAGGATGCCCGCGAGAAATAGCGAGCCGACCGACACGTTCGCCGTCAGCGCATACACGATCATGGGGATCGAGGGCGGGATGATCGCCCCCAGCTCGCCGGAGGATGCGGCAATGGAAGCCGCGAACGACCTGGGGTAGCCCTTCTTTTCCATTTCCGGAATCAGCACGGAGCCGATCGCGGCGGTAGTTGCGGACGAGGAACCCGAAACCGTCGCAAACAGCAGCGAGGTCAGCACCGCGACCGCACCCAGCCCGCCGCGGATCCAGCCGACGAAGGCATTGGCCAGTTGCACCAGCCGGGCAGCGACACCGCCCGAGGACATCAGATGCCCGGCCAGGATGAAGAATGGCACGGCCATCAGGCTGAACGAATCGAGCGACTGAAACGCCATCTGCGCGACGATCAGCAGCGAGCGGTCGCCCGCCTGCAGGGCAAACGCGGCGGACATGCCCAAGGCGGTGACGATGGGCGCGCCGATTATCAGGATCGCCGTAAACGATAAGAACAGAACCGGGATCACAGCGCCCCTCCTTCACTATTTTGCATGGCGGCGGCGGCTCTTTCCGTCTCTCCGACCGGCTGCGATGCTTCGACACTCATCAATTCCTTGATGACATGCGCGAAGGTATTCAGGCTCATCAGCACACAACCGATGAACATGAACACATAGATGTACGCCATGGGCATTTCCATCGCGGGCGACGTCTGCCTCATGCCAAGCTCGATCAATCTGATCGACTTCCAGGCCAGCAGCACGGCCAGCATCAAGGTCAGGATATGGGCGACAACGCGCAGCCAGCGCGCGACCGACTCAGGCACCATGCCGATGAAGGCATCGACGCCGATCAGGCGCAGGCGGTAGGTGGCGACCGCGCCGCCAATGAAGACGCTGCCGACCATCATGAAACGGCCCAATTCTTCCGCCCAGGGCGTGGAAAATGGAATGCCGGTATAGGTGTAAAGCAGCCGTACAAATACAGAAATTGAAATCGCCAGGACCATTCCTATAAGAAACAGTCCGGCGCACTTTTCAGCCGCGGCATTTATCGAATCCATTATTCGCTGCAGCGTTTGAAGCCTCTGGTGTGAGGCACAATACCCGGCCATGCTGAGCCCTCCCTCTTTGTCTCATTTATTTATTCGCCGCCTTTTTGAGCCAGGCGTTCGATAGGAAATATACTCAGCGGCATGCGATTCGTAAAATTCAAATAACGGAACATTCTTTTCAAAAAAAACGATCGCAGCGCCCTCGCGTCTTGATTCGGAGTTTCGATAATGTTGAGTGATCTCAAGCAGTTACGCGCTTTCCTCACGATCGCGCGTTTAGGCAACTTCACCAGGACGGCTCACGAACTGAATATTTCCCAGTCGGCGCTGACCATACAGATCCAGCAGCTCGAGTCCCATCTGCGCACGCGGCTGTTCGACCGCAACCACCGCAGCGTCAGCCTGACGCCGCGGGGCCAGGAGCTCTATCCGCGGATCGAAAAACTGGTGGCTGAAATCGAAGACCTGGTGACCCAGGCCCGCGACACCAGCGACCGGGAACGCGGCACGGTGACCGTTGCCGTGCTGCCCTCCCTGGCCGCCGGCCTCTTGCCGCAAGCGATCCACAGGCTGAACCGCGACTACCCGCGGATCACCGTCTGCGTGCGGGACACCGTGGCCTCCCGCGTCAACGACATGACGCGCAGCGGCGAGGTCGATTTTGGTATCGGCAGTCCGATCAAGCGCGATCAGGAGCTGGTCTGGGAGCAACTGGTGACCGACCGCTTTTGCGCTTACATGGCGCATGACTATCCCTGGGCCGCGCCGGACACCGTGACGCTCAAGGATCTGGCCGAGCATCCGTTGATATTGCCGGTGCGGGAAAGCAGCATCCGCACGCATATCGAGGCGGCGGCCGACAAATTGAAAATCTCGCTGCCGGCGGCCTATGAGGTCGTCTACAACTCGACCGTGCTGGCGATGGCGGCGCAAGGATTGGGCGTCGCCATTCTTTCTGAATTGGCTGCCCGCGAAGGCGATACCAACCGCCTGCGTTGCGTTTCCATCAGCAGTCCGCCGTTATATCGGCACATCGGCATCCTGCGGCGCGCGGGCCGCTCGCTGTCGCGGTCGGCGGAACTGCTGACCGCGGCATTGCGGGAAATCGCCGTCCAGGAATAACTGGAACACGCGCGCACGCGTAACAGGTAGCGGGCGCGACTTCACTTCATTATGTGTGGATTTTGTGTCTTAAAGATTCGATTGCAAACAATTCTGAAAGCGATGGCGGCAAGGAAGGCGACCCGATAAGCTGCGGGCGCCTTCAGGGTATACCCTGAAAATTTCTTTCTTTCGCTTTTAGGAGTTCGATGCGATGAAGTCCCTATTCCGTCCGTTCCTCGTCTTGGCCGCAGCGCTGCCGTTGATGCTGGCCGCTTGCGGCAACAAGGAACCCGAACAGCGTGCCGCGTTCACGCAGTTCCTGCAGACCCGCATCGTCGACAAGCCCGGCGTGCGCGTCCCGCAGTTGACGGATGAAGAGAAGAAGTCCTTCGGCGACTACGCCGCGCAATATGCGGTGATCACCGACTTCAATGCGGGCATGGATGCTTCGGTGAAGCCCTTGTCGGGCATCATGCAGAAAGGCTCCATGCGTTCGCTGAACGATATCGTGACGCGTCGCGACGACCTCAAGACCGTGCAAGCCTCGCTCAATGAAATGGGCGCGGCGTTGAAGGAACAGCAGGCCAAGGCTGACGCCGCGCGCGCTCAGCTCAAGCAGCCGGAAGACCTGAAGGCGGTGTACGACAAGGCCTACGAGAAGACCGTGAGCCTGCCGGCCGACACCTTCCGCGACGTGCTGCCGCAGCTGAACGCAACCTTCGACAGCAGCCTGAAGATCGCCGACTACGTTGCCGCGCATGCCGCGCAGATCGACATTTCCGGTCCCATCGTCAAGGTACAGGATCCGGCCGTGCAAGCCGAGCTGAACAAGCTGCTGCAGGACCTGAACGCGCAAGCCAAGAACGTGCAACAGGCGCAAACGCGCATGCAGGCCGTCATGGTCGGCCGCTAAGCCACGCAGGATCGAAAAAGCCCCGCCGCGCGATGAGCGCGGCGGGGCTTTTTCATTCAGCGCCGGATCAAGACCCGGCCATTGCCACGCGATTGCGGCCTGACTCCTTGGCCTGGTAGACGGCCGCATCGGCCGCCTCCACCAGGCCGGCGACCGTATCGTCGCCCTGCGGCACAGCGGTCGCGACCCCGACGCTGATGGTGACGATGCCGGCGGCGGCGTCCGCGTGCGGCACCTTCAGGCCGGCAACCGCCCGCCGGATGCTCTCCGCGATCTCCGCGGCGCGCTGGCGGCTGGTATTGGGCAGCAGCACGACGAACTCCTCGCCGCCATAGCGCGCCGCCAGGTCGCGCGGACGCCGGGCCTTTTTCTTGAGCACGCGCGCCAGCGTCGCCAACAGTTGGTCTCCCTGCTGGTGGCCGTAGCGATCGTTGTAGCGCTTGAAATGGTCGGCATCCAGGAACAGCAGCGATAGCGGCACGCGCTCGCGGCGCGCATTCTGCCATTCGCGCTCCAGCGTTTCGTCGAACGCGCGCCGGTTGGCCAGGCCGGTGAGCCCGTCCGTGCGCGCCTGTATCGCCAGCTGCGTCTCGACCGCCTTGCGCAGGATCATCTCGCGCCTGAACAGCACGATCAGCGCCACGACCGACAGCAGCAGCGCCGTAGTGACCAGGATGATGAAGAGCGCGCGGCGGTCCCAGGGCTCCATCAGCTCGTCCACGTCCATGGCCACGTCGATGATGAGCGGCGTGTCCTCGATGCTGGCGAAGGTGTAGTAGCGGTTCACGCCGTCTGGAGACAGCGCGCCGACGAACGAGCCTTCGCGGCGGATCAGGAATTGCTGGAAATCCAGCGCCATGCCGATGTCGCTGCCCAGGTCGTTCAGGGAATATGGGGCGCGCAACAACACCAGGCCATCGTTGCGGAAGACACTTATTTCGTCGCGCTCGCCGATCGACAGCGCGGCAAAGCGGTCGCGGAAATAGGCCAGGCGCAGCGAACCGCCCACCACGCCGGCGAAGCTGCCGTCCGGATTGGACAGGCGCCGGCTGATGGCGATGCTCTCGTCGCCACCGCGCAGGCGGCTGCGGTAGGGTTTGCTGACATACATGCCGACGTCGTCGGCATCGCGATGCACCTGGAAGAAATCCCGGTCGGCAAAACTCACATCCGGCGCATCCAGATCCCCGGAGTGGTAACGGATATTGCCGTCCTTATCCAGCACCACGACGGCGCCCAGGTATTCGGCGGTGGATGGCCGGTCGAACAGGAAGCGGTGCTGGGTTTCAGGCGCCAGCTGAGCCAGGCCCGGTTCGCGCAGGCGTTCGGCCATGCCCTGCAGCGACAGGTCGTAGACATGCAGGGTGCGGCTGATGTCCGCGGACAGCACGCCGGTGATGTTGCGCGCCGAAGCGTGGGCGGCGTCCCAGGTGGCGCGGCGGTCGATCCAGAGCAGCGCGACCGCGGCCGCGCAGATGCCGATTGCGACGAGCACCGCCAACGCATACAGGGCGCGTTGCACAAACCCGCGAGACTTCAATACGGCGCTCCTACGCCGGGGACGTCCGGGGGACGCGGATCATTCCGGCAGAGATTTACGCCGCAGATGATGCCGCCGCCGGACA
Organism: Achromobacter sp. PD1; assembly: GCF_048541815.1. Taxonomy (NCBI): domain Bacteria; kingdom Pseudomonadati; phylum Pseudomonadota; class Betaproteobacteria; order Burkholderiales; family Alcaligenaceae; genus Achromobacter; species Achromobacter sp. PD1. The sequence goes on along the minus strand of NZ_CP183349.1, from coordinate 1,282,160 downwards.
AGCCGCGCAAGATCCGCCCCTAAAAAACCCCAGCGCCGCCCGCGCGGCGCTTTCCGCGCCGCAGCTTCCTCAGGTCGCCGCGACCGCCGCGATGCGGAAGGGAAAGGCCTTGGCGCCCTTGGCCCTGTCAGTTTCGCGGTGCGCGCCGATCGACCATGCCGGGCCGGTTCCGCCCGTGTGCGACACCAATTGGCGCATGGAGCCCGCCGAAAATCCGCATCGCAAGGCCCGGGCCTGCCGCCGGGCCAGTTCTACTCCAACAGCGTGCGGTGTCGTGGAAATCCGATCCGATTGCAGCATGGCAGCCCCCTGGCAAATGCTCATCATGGATGACGAGTCAGTGCGGATAAATCTACCTCAGCCACCAGCGCCTGCGCGTGAAATGATGCGAAAAGTAATGCAACGATCAGGAAATAGTCTATTACACCGACGGGCTGGGCGCGGCGCTCTCGGTTTCCCGGTCGGGCTGGTCGTTGCGGCCGTCCGGGGCGCTGGTCATATTGCCGTAAAGCAGCGAGCGGCCGGCGAACAGCCCGCCGGCCACCTCCAGGTCGAAACGCTCGGTGTCGCGCCTGCGCACATCCTGCACCACCTCGGCGGCTTCATCGGGAGGCACGCCGATCACGCGCAGCGCGGCCTCGCCAAAGGCCAGCGCCGATTCCAGGGTTTCGCGCACCTGGTAGTCGACCCCTTCCTTGGCCAGCGCCAACGAATGGATACGGTCGTATGCGCGCACCACCACCCGTATCAGCGGGAATTCGGCCTTGATCAGCTTGACCATGTGGTTGACCGCCTTGGGGTCGTCGATGCAGATCAGGATGGCGCAGGCATTTTCCGCGCCGGCGGTGCGCAGCATGTCGATGCGCGTGCCGTCGCCGTAATAGACCTTGACGCCCCATTTGGCCGCTGCCCGGATCGCGTCGGTGTCGGTATCCAGGATGGAGACCGTCAGGTCGCGAGCCAGCATCGCCTGGGTCACGATCTGGCCAAAACGCCCGAAGCCCACGATGAGGGCGCAGCCCTCCAGATCCTTGGCCACATCCACGTCTTCCATCGAAGGCTGCGGCTTGGGCAGAAGCCAGCGCAACGCCAGCACGCACAGCGGCGTGAGCGCCATGGAAATGATAACGACTGCAGTCAGCACGGCGCCGGTGTGGGCATCGAAGATGCCGGCGGCGGCTGCCGCCCCGTACAGCACGAAAGCGAATTCACCGCCCTGCGCCAGCAGGGCCGCGCGGGTCATGGCCTCGGCGTGGGTCGCGCGCAGCACCCGCGCCACCACGTACACGCCCACCGATTTCACCAGCATGAACACCGCCACCGCGGCCAGGATCAGCGGCCATTCGCGGGCCACCGCCGACAGGTCCAGCGACATGCCCACGCCCAGGAAGAACAGGCCCAGCAATATGCCGCGGAACGGCTCGACTTCGGCCTCCAGCTGATGGCGGAAGGTGGATTCGGACAGCAGCACGCCTGCCAGGAAGGCGCCCATCGCCATCGACAGGCCGCCCAATTCCATCAGCAGCGCCGCGCCCAGCACCACCAGCAAGGCGGCTGCCGTCATGACCTCGCGCGCATGCGCGGCGGCCAGCAGGCGAAACAGCGGGTTGAGCAGCCAGCGGCCGGCGGCCAGCAATGCCAGGATGCACGCCACCGCGATGGCCGACTGTATCCACGGATCGCCATGGCTGGAATTGCCAGCCGGCGCCAGCAGGGTCGCCAGGGCCAGCAGCGGCACGATGGCCAGGTCTTCCAGCAGCAGGATCGAGACGATGCGCTGGCCCTGCGCGCTGGCGGTGTCGCCGCGTTCGCCCAGTATCTGCATGACGATGGCGGTGGACGACAGCACGAACCCCATCGCGGCCATGAAAGCCGCCGGACCCGACAGCCCCGCCAGCAGGCCGACCACCGTCAGCAGTCCGCCGCAGGCCAGCACCTGTGCGACGCCCAGCCCGAAGATCTCGCCGCGCAGCTTCCACAGCCGGGAGGGCTGCATTTCCAGGCCGATGATGAACAGGAACATCACCACGCCCAGTTCGGCCACGTGCAGGATGGATTTGGGATCGGAGAACAGACCCAGGCCGAAGGGGCCGATCACCAGGCCGGCGGCCAGGTATCCCAGGACGGATCCCAATCCCAGGCGCTTGAACAGGGGAACCGCGACGACCGCAGCCCCCAGCAGGACGACGACATTGACTAGCTGATTGCCTTCGGCAGGCAGGGACATGGGGCGCTCCAGATGCACGGCGGACCAAAGCGCCTCGGGGCGCCGCCCCGCCCGCAGCGGACGGGGGCCGGGCCTGCCGGCAGGCCCGGCTCCATTTTCCGGCAATCCGGACGCTTGGCAATCCGGAAATGCGACAGGAACGAACAACCGCCAGGCCAGGCGGCTGGCCGATCAGTCGTCGCGGAATTGCATCTTGTAGAGCGAGGCGTACAGGCCGTTGGCGGCCAGCAGCTCGGCGTGCGGGCCTTGCTCGACGATCTTGCCGGCATCCAGCACGATGATGCGGTCGGCATTCTGCACGGTGGACAGGCGGTGGGCGATGACCAGCGTGGTCCGGCCCTTCATCAGGCGCTCCAGCGAGGCCTGGACCTGGCGCTCGGATTCGTTATCGAGCGCGGAAGTGGCTTCGTCCAGGATCAGGATGGGCGCGTTCTTGATCAGCGCGCGGGCGATCGCCAGGCGCTGGCGCTGGCCGCCGGACAGGCGGGCGGCGTTCTCGCCCACCGGCGTATTGAGTCCCTGCGGCAGACCCTCGACGAATTCCAGCAGATTGGCGGCCGCCAGCGCATCGCGCACCTTCTGCTCGCTCGACTTGCCCAACGCGCCGTAGCCGACGTTGGCTGCGATGGTGTCGTCGAACAGCACCACGTCCTGGCTCACCAGCGACAGATGCGAGCGCAGGCTGCGCAGCGTCAGCTCGTCGATCGGCGTGTCGTCCACCAGGATGGAACCGCTATCGGCCAGCACAAAGCGCGGCAGCATGTTGACCAGGGTGGTCTTGCCGCTGCCCGAACGTCCTACCAGGGCCACGGTCTGGCCGGGCTCCACAGTGAAGGAAATGCCGTTGACGGTATCGCGGTCGGCATCGGGGAAACGATGGGAGACACTGCGGAATTCGACCTTGCCGCGCACGGGCTCGGCCAGCTCCTTGGTGCCGGTATCCTTTTCGGGTACCTGGTCGATCAGCGTGAACACGCTTTCGGCCGACACCAGCATCTTCTGCATGCGGGCGGCGACGTTGGTCAGGCGCTTGATGGGGTCGAAAATCTGAGCCAGCGCCGCCATGAAGGAGGCGAAGCTGCCCACGGTCAGGGCGCCGTGGTTGGCCTGGCTGAGCGCCACGGCGATGACCGCGCCGACCGAGATGGAAATGCAGACCTGGGTCAGCGGCGTCAGGGCGGCATCGGCCGTGGCCGTGCGCATGGCGAAGCGGCGCAGGCGGCGGCTGACGAAATCGAAGCGGCCGCGTTCGACTTCATAGCCGTCGAACAGCTTGATGACGCGCTGGCCGTCGATGCCTTCGCCGACCACGCGGGTCAGTTCGGCGTTCATGTTGACGGTTTCGCGGTTGATGCGGCGCAGGCGCTTGATGAAGAAGCGCGAGATCAGCACCGACACCGGCAACATGATCAGGATGATCAGCGTCAGCACCCAGGACATGTACAGCAGCACGCAGATCAGCGCGACGACGACCAGGGTTTCGCGCACCAGCACCGTGATGACGTCGGTGGCGTAGCCCGTGACGTTGCCGGCATCGATGGTGAAGCGGTTGAGCAGGCGGCCGGTATCGCCCTGCTTGAAGTCGGCGTCGGGCAGGCCCAGGAGGCGCTCGAACATATCCTTGCGCATGCCCAGCAGCACGTTGTTGGCCACCCAGGCCAGCAGGTAATCGCTGAAGAAGTTGCAGATGCCGCGCAGCAGGATCAGGCCAACCACCGCCAGCGGCAGCGCCCAGACGTAGTACGGCTTGGCGCCCGAAAAGCCGCCGTCCAGCAAGGGCTTCATGATGACTGCCAGGACGGGCTGCGTGGCGGCCGCGCCGGCCATCAGCAGGACGGCAAGCAACAATCCCTTCCAGTAGGAGCCCACGCGGCTGTAGATCCGACTCCAGAGTTCGGCTTTGACAGGTTGGGAACTCGCGGGCGCGTTGCGTGCGGCAGAATTCAAAGGAATCACTCGCTTTTATACAATTGTGGCCAGAATTGTACCGGCTGCGCGACAAGTCGCCGCCCGGGCCATATCCCCTTCAGCCTTAACGCGCCCAGCGCCCTTCCATGTCCGATATCAGCTGCCTGTACGTCCGCTTGCCCAATTGGGTGGGCGATGTTTGCATGAGCCTGCCCAGCCTGCGCGCCCTGCACGCCAGCGGCCTGCCCCTGGTGATCTGCGCCCGCCCCTGGGCCCGCGACCTGCTGGACGGCGTGGCCAAGCAGGATTTCATCCCCATGCGCGGCAAGGTCGGCCCGGACCGGGCAGCGGTCAGCGCCCACCGCCGCAGCCTGGGCGCCCAGGGGCGCCGCGCCCGCGGACTGCTGCTGCCGGACTCGCTGTCCAGCGCGCTGGTGTTCCGGCTGGCGGGACTGCCCTCGGCCGGCTATCGCGACGACGGCCGCAGCTTCCTGTTGCGCTGGCCCGTTGCCAAACCCGGCGACTCGCTGCACGCGGTCCAGTCCTGGCATCACCTGACCCGCGAGGCCCTGACCCGCTGGGGCCTGCCCAGCGGCCCGGCCGAACCCGGTCCGACCCTGGACCTGCCGCTGACGTCCGCCCACCAGAGCGCCGCCGATCTGGCGCTGGAAGCCGCCGGGCTGGCAGGCCAGAGTTTCGTGCTGATCGCGCCCACGGCCACGGGTCTGCACAAGGGCAAGATCAAGGTCTGGCCGGGATTCGATACACTTACCAGGGCCTTGCAGGCCCGCGGTCATACCGTGGTAATGTGCCCTCCTCCGGCCGAAACCGAGGAAGCGCGGCGCAATGCCCCTACGGCGATGCTGCTGCCTCCCCTGTCCCTGGGCGCATTTGCAGCGTTGACGGCACGGGCGGCGCTGGTGATTTGTAACGATTCTGGTGTCTCGCACGTCGCCGCAGCCGCCAACGCCAGCGAACTGACGCTGTTCGGCGTCACGCGTCCGGGACGCACCGGTCCGTGGTCGCCGCGCGCCGTCTGCGTAGGCTCGGAGCATGCATGGCCGTCTGGCGAAGAGGTTGAACAGCAAGCCAACCTTCTGCTGGACGAGACGTAGTAATCAGGATTTTTTTCAAGATGCCCTTGTCCAGCTATCTCACAAATCTGATCATTCCTTACAACTTGAGCCTGACCCTGGTTGCCGTCGGACTGGTGCTGGGTCTGTTCCGGCTCCGCAAGACCGGCGGTTCGCTCATCGTCGCCGGCCTTTTGTGGTCGCTGGCCTGGTCTCTGCCCGCGACGTCGATCTGGGCCGGCGGCGCGTTGGAACACCGCTATCCGCATCTGCCGCCAGCGCAATCCCCGACCGCCGACGCCATCGTGGTGCTGGGCGGCAACACCGCCAACGGGCGCGCCAACTGGTTCCTGCCGTATGACAAGGAAACCGCCGTGGTCCGGATCGACACGGCAGCGCAACTTTATCTGGCCGGACGCGCGCCCAAGGTGCTGCTGTCGGGCGGCGCGCTGGAAGGCGACGTGAGCGAAGCCCGCGGCATGGCGCACGCCATCCGCCAGCAGGGCGTGCCAGACACGGCGCTCATCCTGGAAAACTCCAGCCGCACCACATATGAAAACGCGGCCTTGACCGAGGATCAGCTCAAGGCGCGCGGCATCGGCAAGGTGCTGCTGGTGACTTCCGCGTTGCATATGCCGCGTGCGATGGCGGCCTTTTCCAAGCAGGGCGTGGAGGCGATCGCCGCCCCCGCGCCGCCGCAGATCGTGGAACCCGCCGATGGCTCCGTACCCCTGTGGCTCCCGAATCAGCGCGCCTATGACGCCAGCCGCTCCATTCTCAAGGAATACGCGGGCCTGTTCATCTACTGGCTGCGCGGATGGGTCTGAACCTGCAGGCGCCCGCCGCGCTGGAATGCCGGCCCGGCTGCGGCGCCTGTTGCATCGCGCCGTCGATCACCCGGCCGATACCCGGCATGCCGCAAGGCAAACCCGCCGGCGTGCCCTGTATCCAGCTGCTGCCTGACATGCGCTGCGCGATTTTCGGCCAGCCGTCGCGCCCGGATTTCTGCGGCGGACTGCAGCCTCAGGCCGAGATGTGCGGCGCCGACCGCGAACATGCGATCCGCTGGCTGGGCGAACTGGAACGGGCGACGGCGCCCGGCCATTGACGCCACGCCGCAACGCCGCCTGGACCTGCCTCAGCGGCGTTCTTGCAGCACCTGGTCGTACAGCGCCTCGTAGCGCGCCGCCACCGTTTCCCAGCTTTGCTCACGCGCGATCTCAAGACCCCGTTCGGCCAGGGCCGCCCGCAACGCGGGTTCGGAGCCCAACCGCTCCAGCGCCTGCGCCAGTTGGGCGCCGTCGCGCGGATCCTGCAGGATGAGCGCGTCCTTGCCCGCCGCCAGGTATTGCGCGAAGCCGCAGTAAGCGGGCGAACTCACCACGACCGGCAGTCCGTGCGACATGGCTTCCAGCGGCGCCATGCCGTAGCTGTCGTTCAGCGTCGGATGCGCGTAGATGTCGGCGGCGCTGAAGTAGCGGGCGACGTCGGGCGTGGGGTCGATCAGCGTGACGCGGCTGGCGATGGCGCCCGCCGCGCGCACGCGTTCACGAGTCGGCTCGTCCGCGCCCACGACCAACAGCCGGTATTGCGGCGGCAATTGCGCCAGCGCATCCAATAGCGCCGGCAATCCCTTGCGCAAGGGATTGCGAGCGACCAGCAGGCAGCCGATGGTGTCGGCGTCCCACCCCAGGCTGGCGCGCGTGGCCTCGCGGCCTTCCATTTGCGCCGCGGTCGGCAGCTTGACCCCGGGCGCGATGATGTCCACCGGCAGTTGCGGACCGTAGCTGCGGTGCAACTGGTCCATGATGAGGCCGGACACCGCCACCACGCGTCGCGCGGGCGCCGGGCGCACGCGCAGCTTTTCCAGCAGCAGATACGTGACCAGGCGCGGGCTGAGCCAGGCCGTCAGGCGTTGCAGCGGCTTGACGCGGGTCAGCCGGTTGTAGCGCACCGGCGTCACGTGCATGACCTGGATCTCGCCCGCCCAGCCGTTCATGTGCGAATGCACGATGTCGTAGCGGCCGCGGGTCAGGCGGTCGGCGCGCCAGGCGAAATACAGCACGCGCATCCAGCTGGGCAGCCAGCCTGGAAAGCGCACGGGCAAGAAGGGGAACGGCAGGTCGCTGTCGAAATCGCGCGCCACCACGGAGACGTCGTGGCGCTGCCCCAGCACCCGCATCAACTCCACGCCATAAGCTTCAGCGCCGCCGAAACGATTGCCGAAGCGATCGACCAGCAGCGCGATGCGCAGGCGCCGCTCAAGCGCGCCGGCGGGAGTCTTCATACCGGGTCAGGCACTTCTGCAGGAAACGGATGATGTTGGTGGAACGCGACACCGTCACCCGCGGCAGTCCGAAGGGATCGTCGGAGGCCGCCGCCAAGCCGCGCTGGGTCAGCGTGGCGTTGTCGTAGCCAGCCTCGCGCGCCATGACCCGATGCTCCGGGCCGTGGTCGCCATAGGGATAGCAGAAGGCCGTGACCGGCGCGCCCAGCGCCTGCTCCAGTTCGTCCTTGGATTGGACGATCTGGCGGCGGGCTTCGTCGGGCGTCATTTCCGGCAGATGAACGTGGTCCAGCGTGTGCGAGCCGACCTCGTTGCCAGCCTGCGCCCATTCCCGCATCTCGTTCACGGTCATCAGGGCCGAGAAGGGTATGCCTTTTTCCAGGTCCCACACATTGCCGCCATCGAACTGGTGCGCCACGAAATAGTTGGTGGCGGTGAAGCCCAGTTCGCTCAGCACCGGCATGGCGTTATGGTGCACATTGCGGTAGCCGTCGTCGAACGTGAGACCGAACACCTTGCCCTGGCGCTCTCCGCGCACATAGGGCATGACGTCGCGCATGGACAAGCCGCGATAGCCCAGCCTGCGCATCCAGCGCATCTGCCGGGCAAAGCTGTCGGGGTGCACCGTCAGCCCGCGGAACGGCGTGCCCTTGGGATTGGGCTCGCCGATCTGGTGGTACATGAGTATGGGGATAGACATAGGGACAGATTATAAAGCCCGGCCCTATCCCAGCGTGCGTCGGTATACGTCCAGTGTGGCGGCGGCGAAACGTTCCAGATTGAAGTCCCGCAGGCTGGTTGCCCGTGCCTGGACGCCCATGGCGCGCACGGCGTCGGGATGGTCCAGCATGAAACGCAGCTTGGCCGTGATGGCGGGCACGTCGCGCGCGGGCACGATCCAGCCATCGACCCCATCGGTGACATTCTCCGGCAGCCCGCCCGCGTCGCTGACCAAGGCGGGCAGCCCCAACCCCATGATCTCGCGGCAGGCGAACGACAGGGCTTCGCGGTAGGACAGCACGAAACCCGCATGGCAGGACGCCAGCGCCGCCCGCACGTCATCGAGCAAGCCTGGGAAGCGGACCTGGTCGATCATGCCCAACTCGCGCACCCGGGCGAGCTTGGCCTCGTTGGGCGGGTCGCCCGCCACCATCAGCAGCACGCGCTTGCGGTCTTCCGGCGGCAACGCGGCGACCGCGGCCACCAGGTCCAGCCAGCCCTTGTCGTAGTCTGTGCCGCCGGCGCTGCCCAGCAGCAGCTTGCCGTGCCAGTCGGGTCCGAAGAAGATGGCGCGCAGCTTGTCCAGGCTTTCCGGCGGCGGCGGCGCGAAGAAATTGGTGTCGATGCCGTGACGGATGGTGGTGATGGGACGCTTGCCGTAGGGCGACTGCTGCATCAGGCCATGGACGTAGTCGCTGACCGCGATGGCATGGTCGGTGGCCAGCGCCACCCGCAACTTGTGGCCGAAGCTCGCCAGCGGATGGTCGTTGTGCTTGGTGAAAACGATGCGCGGGCGGTGGCGCATGCCCAGCGTCGCCAGCATGACCTGCTTGTGGTCGGCCGAGCCGTTGGCGTGGATGATGTCGAAGCCGCCGGCCTTGATCAGGCGGCGCAGTTGCGCACGGTCCTTGAACCAGGACGAGGGCCGCGTCGTGTACTGCATGTCCTCCACCGCCACGCCCGGAATCGCCTTGGCGTAACGGTACAGGCGGCTGGTGGCCGGCGCCGCGATCGTGATCTGGTGGTCCTTGGACAGGGCCTTGGCCAGATTGATGATGTAGGTGACGTGCCCGCCGCCGTTGCCGGCGTGGAAGTTGGTGTAGAGGATCTTCACTTCTTCTTCTCGGCCAGGAACATCAGCTTCGAATAGCGGAAGAAGCTGCCGGCCGAGGCGACCACGGCCAGCACCAGGCCGTGCTTGCCGTCCAGGAAGCCGCGCCGGATCAGGTAGATCCGCACAAAGGTCCAGAAGCCGTGGCCCAGCGCGCCGAAGATCGAGGTGCGCCGGCCCTTGGCGTACATCATGGCGGCCGCGTCGGACGAGTAGCGGTTGACCTTGGTGATCAGCGCGTCCAGGTTGTCGTAGGGATAGTGGTGGAAGTAGCCGCGCATCTGCAGCGGCTTGCCATTGGCCGGCACCACGCGCTCATGCACGGCCACGTCGTTGAACCGCGCCGTGCCGCGCTTGAACAGGCGCAGCACGTAATCGGGCCACCAGCCGCTGTGGCGAATGTCGCGGCCGCAGAAATTCGACAGGCGCGCGATTTCGTAGGCGTCGGCGCGCGGCGCGCGCAGCGCTTCCTGGATTTCCTGGGCCAGTTCCGGCGTGACGCGCTCGTCGGCATCGATCGACAGCACCCAGTCGCCCGTCGCCAGGTCCAGCGCGCGGTTCTTTTGCGGTCCGAAGCCGGGCCAGTCCGGGGTCACTTCCACCCGGGCGCCCAGGGCGCGCGCGACTTCGACGGTGCCGTCGGTGCTGCCCGAGTCCACCACGATGAATTCATCGGCGAAGGCCACGGACTTGATGCAGGCGGCGATGTTCTCCACCTCGTTCTTGGTAATGATGATGACAGATAGCTTCATCCGCGATTCCTGAGACGCTTTTTCCAGGCCTTCCAGGCATGAAAGCGCGGCCCCCAGAAGGGATCGCGCGACAGCCAGATGCGCCGGTTCAGCCAGGATCCGCCCTGGTTGCGCACCGCGAAACGATAGATGTGTTCGGGATCCGCGCCGGGGGTGTTCTGGCCGAAAGGGTCGGTAGTGTACAAGTGCCGGAATCCGGCGGCCCGCGCCGCGGCCACGTAGTCCGCGTCGAAATAGCCTTGCGGCCAGCAGAGGTGGTCGCTGACGGAGCCGAGGCGGCGCGTCAGCGTGTCGCGGGACTCCTGCAATTCCTGGGCAATATGGCCGCGCTTGGCGTCGACATCGGCGCCGCAGACCTTGTCCCAGCGGGTATGGGAGTGCGTGTGGGAATGGAACTCAAAGGTGCCCGCCGCCTGCATCGCCTCGATCTCGCTCCAGCGCAGCATGGCCTCGTCGGTCCGGCCCGCGGCCACCAGCTGCTTGCAGGCGTCGTGGTCGGGCGTGGCGGGCAAGGGACCGGCCTGGCCCGCATGCGGGCGCACCGGCCCGTCGCCGATCCAGCCGGTGATGGTGAACAGCACCGCGCGCATGCCGTGGCGCGCCAGCACCGGGTGCGCATGCACCCAGTTGTTCAGGTAGCCATCGTCGAAGGTGATCAGCACCGAGCGCTCGGGCGCGGCGCCGCCGGCCAGGTAGGCCGCGAACTGATCGGCGGACAAGGACTGGTAGCCGGCGCGGGCCAGGCGCGAGATCTGCGCCTCGAACACGTCGGGCGTGGCGGCGATCATGCCGCCAGCCGGCGTAACGTGGTGATACATCAGCACCGGAACGTTGGGCGCGTTCATCCCGCGCGCTCCGCCAGCCATTTGGCATAGACGGCTTCGGTGGTTTCCGCCAGGCGGGCGGGCGAGAACACGCCCTCGTCCCAGACCATCTTGCGGCCGGCCTCGCCCATGCGCCGCCGCAGATCGGCGTCGTCGATCAAGCGCACCAGCGCGGCGGTGAGCGCCTCGGGGTCCTTGGGCGGCACCAGGATGCCGGTTTCGCCGTCGCGGAACATTTCGGACACGCCGCCGACGTCCGTGCCAACCACGGGCAGGCCGCTGGCCTGCGCCTCGACGTAGACGGTGCCGGACGCTTCCTGCTGCGTGGCCAGGGCGAACAGATCGAAACCCGCCAGCAGATTGGGCACGTCGCGCCGCATGCCCATCAGGTGGATGCGGTCCTGCAGCCCCAGTTCGGCCACATAGGCCTGGGTCTGCTCGAACACCGGCGAACCGCCGCCGACGAACACCAGATGCAGCTTGGGCCGGCTGGCCATCAGCGGCGCGATCGCGTCGATCAGGTCCTTGTGGCCCTTGGTGGCGCGCATGACGGCCACGCAGCCGACCACGATGTCGTCATCGGCCAGGCCGAGTTCTGCCCGCAGCGTGGAGCGTTCCACGGGCGGCGGCAGCACGATGGGGGAATAGACGGTGGCTACCTTGCCAGCAGGCACGCCACGGTCGATGAGGTGTTGTCGCACATGATCACTGACCGTCGTGACCCTGTGCGGCAGACAGGTGTAGGACCATAGCGATCCCACCTTGTTCGACAGGTGCCGGGTCCGCACGATGAGCGGCGTCCCCGCCAGCCGGCCGGCGGCGGCGGCAATGACCGTATCGCGCCGGCTGTGGGTATTGAGCACGTCGAAGCGGCCTTCGCGCAGGATGCCGCGGATGGTGGCGATGCCCTTCAGGTAATTCACCGCGCCATCCATTTCCAGGGTGTGCACGGGAAAACCGGCGTCCGACAGACGTTCGGCCAATTGCGCCTTGGGTTGGCAGATGGCTTCCATGTGATGGCCGCGCGCGCGCATGGCGGTCATCTCTTTGAAGATCCGGCCTTCCTGGCCGCCGAAGCTGGTTGCGGCTTCCGAGTGAACGATACGCAGGCTAGGCATCAATACGTGACCTCCACGCCATCGGGTTTGGTCCATTCATTCAAGTTGGCGAGCAGCGTGTCGGCCATGCGGACGCGCCACTCTTCGCCCAGGCGGACGGTGCACAGGAAATTGTTCTTGGTATATACGATATCGACCGGCACTCCTGGAATGCCGTTCTCGGGCTCGGCCCGGAACGGATTCAGCATCTGCCGCAGGCGCGCCGCGTCGGCGCTGCCGTTGAGCTTGACGCGCAGGGACTTGGCGCGGGCTTCGCGCGCCAGCTGCAGGTCGTAGAGCTGCTCGGCCACGATGCGCATGCCGCCGGAGTAGTCGTCATTGCTGACCTTGCCCTGGACGATCACCAGCTGGTCTTCGCGCAGGCGGTTGCGGTGCTTTTCGTAGAGCTCGTTGAAGACCGAGATTTCGACCTGCGCGGTGCCGTCGTCCAGCACCGCGAAGACCATCTTGCCGCGGCGGGTCATCATGACGCGCACGCTGGCCAGCACGCCGCACATCCATTGCAGGTCGCGCTGCGGTTCGACCCGCACCAGCTGCATGGGCACGATACGGCGCACTTCGTCGCGCCAGGCGTCGAACAGGTGACCGCTGTAGTAATAGCCCAGCGCGGACTTTTCTTCGGTCAGCTTCTTGTGCAGATCCCAGGGTGCGACCTTGGCCAGTTCGCCGGCCACCACGTCACCGCTGTCGTCGCCGAACAGCGAGGCCTGGTTGGCGCTGCGGGCCGCCTGCTCGGCGGCTTCCATGGCGGTGGGCACCGAAGCCAGCATCGCCGCCCGGTTGGGCTCGATGGTGTCGAAGGCGCCGGCCTTGATCAGGGCTTCGATGGTGCGGCGGTTGACCGCCTGCTTGCTGACGCGGCGGCAGAAGTCGAACAGGTTCTGGAACGGGCCGCCTTCCTTGCGCGCGCGCAGGATGTCCTCGACCGCGCCCTGCCCCGTGCCCTTGACCGCCCCCAGGCCGTAGCGCATGGTGCGCGGCGGCTTGCCGTTCTTGGTGTGCTTGTCGGCGACCGGCTCGAAGCGGTAGCCCGAGAAATTGACGTCGGGCGGCAGCACCTCGACGCCGTTATCCTGGGCGTCGCGGCAGAAGATCTGGACCTTATCGGTGTCGTCCATGTCCGAGGACATGGTCGCGGCCAGGAACTCGGTCGGATGGTAGGCCTTGAGCCATGCCGTCTGGTAAGAGATCAGCGCGTACGCGGCCGAGTGCGACTTGTTGAAGCCGTAGCCCGCGAACTTCTCCATCAGGTCGAACAGCTTGACCGCCAGGTCCGGATCGTGGCCCTTTTCCTTGGCGCCCTGCTCGAACAGTTCCCGGTGCTTGGCCATTTCCTCGGGCTTTTTCTTGCCCATGGCGCGCCGCAGCAGGTCGGCGCCGCCCAGCGAATAGCCGCCGATGATCTGCGAGATCAGCATCACCTGTTCCTGGTAGACGATGACCCCGTAGGTGCTCTTGAGGGTGTTCTCCAGGTCGTCGTGGAAATAATCCACCGCGGCGCGGCCGTGCTTGCGGTTGACGAAGTCGTCCACCATGCCCGATTCCAGCGGCCCCGGACGGTACAGGGCCAGCATGGCGATGATGTCTTCGAAGGTGTTGGGCCGCAGCTTCTTCAGCAGTTCCTTCATGCCGCGCGATTCCAGCTGGAACACGGCGGTCGTGTTGGCGTCGCACAGGATCTTGTAGGCGGCCGGATCGTCCAGCGCCAGGGCCATGACGTCGAAGTCGCGCTTGTCCTCGTTGAACTGGCGCACGTAGCGCACGGCCCAGTCCAGGATCGTCAGGTTGCGCAGGCCCAGGAAGTCGAACTTCACCAGGCCGGCGGCCTCGACGTCGTCCTTGTCGAACTGCGAGACCGCGCTGTTTTCCTGGCCGGGTTGGCAATACAGCGGGCAGAAGTCCGTCAGCTTGCCAGGCGCAATCAGCACGCCGCCGGCGTGCATGCCGATGTTGCGGGTCAGGCCTTCCAGCGGCTGCGCCAGGTCCACCAGCGCGCGCACTTCCTCTTCCTGTTCGTAGCGGTCCTTGAAGGCAGGCTCGTCCTTCAGGGTGCGTTCGAGCGACCAGGGATCCATCGGATTGAACGGGATCAGCTTGGACAGGCCGTCGCAGAACATATAGGGCATGTCCAGCACGCGGCCGGCGTCGCGCACCACGGCCTTGGCGCCCAGCGTGCCGAAGGTGGCGATCTGGCTCACGGCGGCGCGGCCGTACTTTTCCTTGACGTAGTCGATGACCCGTTCGCGGTTGTCCTGGCAGAAGTCGATATCGAAGTCGGGCATGGAAACCCGCTCGGGATTCAGGAAGCGCTCGAACAGCAAGTCGTAGCGGATCGGATCCAGGTCGGTAATGCCCAGGGCATAGGCCACCAGCGAGCCCGCGCCGGAACCCCGGCCCGGCCCCACCGGCACGCCGTTGTTCTTGCCCCAGTTGATGAAGTCCTGCACGATCAGGAAGTAGCCGGGGAAGCCCATCTGGATGATGGTCTTGCATTCCCAGCGCAGGCGTTCGTAGTACTGCTCGCGCTTGGAGGCGCGTTCGGCCTCGTCCGGGAACAGGAACTCCATGCGCTTTTCCAGGCCCTCTTCCGACAGCTGGACCAGGTAGTCGTCCAGGCTCACGCCGTCCGGCGTGGGGAAGTTGGGCAGGCGCGGCTTGCCCAGCACCAGGCTGAGGTTGCAGCGCTTGGCGATTTCCACCGTGTTGGCCAGCGCCGAGGGCACGTCGGCGAAGCGCCGGGCCATTTCCTCGGAGCTGAGCAGGTATTGCTCCTTGCTGAACCGGCGCACGCGGCGCGGGTTGGCCAGGATTTCGCCTTCGGCGATGCAGACGCGGGCCTCGTGCGCCTGGAATTCGAACTCGTCCAGGAACTGCACCGGATGCGTCGCCACCACCGGCAAGCCGGCCTCGCTGGCCAGGCGCATGGCGGCCTGGGTGTAGGCTTCGTCGCCGTCCATGCCGGCGCGCTGCAACTCGATGTAGTAGCTGCCCGGGAACAGGTGCGCCCACTGGCGCGCCAGCGCCAGCGCCGACACGGCGTTGCCCGCGTCCAGCGCCTGGCCCACATCGCCGCCGCGCCCGCCCGACAGGGCGATCAGGCCCTCCTGCCCCTGCAGCCATTCGCGGCGGATCTCGGCGCGGCCCTTGCCCTGGTTCGTCAGGAAGGCTTTGGTCAGCAGTTCGCAGAGATTGAGGTAGCCCTGGTGGTTGCGCACCAGCAGCAGCAGGCGGAAAGGCTTGGCGGGGTCGTCGTCGTTGGACAGCCAGACATCGCAGCCGGCAATCGGCTTGATGCCGGCGCCGCGCGCGCCCTTGTAGAACTTGATCAGGCCGAACAGGTTCGACAGATCCGTCAAGGCGACGGCGGGCTGGCCCAGCTTGGCCACGCGCTTGATGAGGTCAGGGATGCGCACGATGCCGTCCACGACCGAAAATTCGGAGTGTACGCGCAGGTGAACAAATGGGGACGGGGTTGTTACGGCTTCTTCGGACATAAAGGGAATTGTACCTAGTCAACGCGGTCCAAGCCGAGGCCCATGCGGTTGCGCAAAGGACTACGCGGGCGCCTGTGTAACAATACACGTTGCACGTCATCCTCCATTGTTGACATGAGATTTACGCACGAGATTCACCTATGAAATGGCTAATTCCCGGGATCTGGCTGAGCGCCATCCTGTTTGCGCACTTCCGCGGCCGCGTCAAGCTGCCGCTGGGCCGCCAATTGCTGGACCATTCAGTGCTGCTCGCCCCCGTCAACGCCTTCATGGTGCTGACCTCGCGGGTTCCGACCACGCCCTACCTGACGACCAGCGAAATCGCCGAACTCAAGGTGCTGGACGACAACTGGGAGACGATCCGCGAAGAGGCGATGCAGATGGCCGAGCTGCGCCGCATCAAGGCCGCCGACACCCATAACGACATCGGCTTCAATTCCTTCTTCAAGTACGGCTGGAAGCGTTTCTACCTGAAGTGGTATGACGCGCGCCACCCGTCCGCCGAGGAACTCTGCCCCAAGACCGTCGCCATCCTGAAGACCCTGCCCAAGGTCAAGGCCGCGATGTTCGCCGAACTCCCGCCCGGCGGCCAGCTGAACCCCCACCGCGACCCGTTCGCCGGGTCGCTGCGCTACCACCTGGGCCTGGTCACCCCCAACGATGACGGCTGCCACATCATCGTCGACGGCGAACACTACAGCTGGCGCGACGGCGAAAGCGTGGTGTTCGACGAAACCTACGTGCACGAAGCCTACAACCACACCGACCAGAACCGCATCATCCTGTTCTGCGACGTGGAGCGCCCGCTGAAGTGGCGCTGGGCCGAAGCCTTCAACCGCTGGTTCGGCCGCGTCGTGATGTCCGCCGCCAGTTCGCCCAACGACGGCGGCGACCAGACCGGCGCGATCAACAAGCTGACCCACGCCCACTGGGTCATCGACCAGAAGCGCAAGGCCTTCAAGGCCTGGAACCGCAAGGTCTACAAGGCCACCAAGTACGGCCTGATCATTCTGGTCGTCGCGGGATTCCTGGCCCTGTAGCCAACGGCGCCCGGCAGGCCCGGGCGCCCTGCTTTCTTGCGCGGCGGCCCCTCAGACGGGGTCGGGCGCGGGCAGCGTCAGCAGCCCGGTATGGTAGTCATAGCCATAGATCTCGCCGTAGCGCCCCCACTCCACCGCGATCTTCAGCACCCGTTCCGCCTCGTCGGGCTTGAGGAATTCTTCCAGCGAGTCCAGGAAGTCTTTTTCGGGCAGCGCGCCGGTGGGCTCCTGTTCCAGGCTGTGGCGGATATGCGCGGCCAACGGCACGTGCGCCAGCAGCTGGCGCCCGAAAATCGCTTGCTTCTGGGCCTGCTCGGCCAGCACGTAGCGCTGGCCCAGCGGCGTCAGGAAGATGTCGCCGCGGTCGATCCGGGCTAAACCGAACAGGCCCAGCGCTTCGCAGGCCGGCAGCAGGTCGTCGTCCGAGATCTCGGCCTCCTCGGCCAGCTTGGGCAGGTCGGCCCGGCCGTTGAACGGCGCTTCCGCCAACACGTCCAGCACGCCTTCCATGCGCTCGACTTCGGTTTGCGGGAAACGGTAGCCCAGACCTTGCTGCAAGGGCGTCGGCACGTCGTGCGCGGGCCGCATGGTCATCAGCGCATAGACCTCGTCGATCAGCGCGCGCACCGGCGCCGAATCCACGTCGCGCGGCCGCGGCAGGCCCACCATGACCTGGCTGCGGATACGTCCCGGGTCGCTGGAAAACACGATGATGCGGTCGGCCATCATCACGGCTTCCTCGATGTTGTGCGACACGATCAGGATGCCCTTGGTGGAAATGCGGCTTTCCTCCCACAACTCCAGCATGTCGTCGCGCAGCGTCTCGCCGGTCAGGACGTCCAGCGCCGAGAATGCCTCGTCCATCAGCAGCACGTCGGGATTCATGACCAGGGCGCGGGCGATGCCGACCCGCTGCCGCATGCCGCCGGAAAGCTCGCGCGGCAGGGCGCCGCCGAAACCGCCCAGGCCCATCAGGTCCAGTACCGCGTCCGCGCGCCTGGCGCGCTCGGCCGGCGCCACGCCCTGCGCCTCCAGGCCCAGCTCGACGTTCTGCTGCGCGGTCAGCCAGGGAAACAGCGCGAACGACTGGAACACCATGGCGATGCCCGAGGCCGGGCCGTACACCGGCTGGCCGCGGTAGGTGACCGTGCCCTGGTCGGCGTTGACCAGGCCCGCCATGATGCGCAGCAGGGTGGACTTGCCCGAACCGGACTTGCCCAGCAGGGCGACGATTTCGCCCTCTTTCAGCGTGAAGTCCACGTGTTCCAGCACATGCCGCTGGGTGCCGTCGGCGGCCCGGAAGGACTTGCCGACGTCATGCAGATCGATCAGGGAAATGGGATCCATGACGAGAGACTCCTAGCGGCCGCGGTCTTCGGCCAGCAAATACAGTTTGCGCCAGAAAAAGCGGTTCAACAGCATCACGAAAATGCTCATGACGCCGATGCCCAGCGCGATGCGGTGGAAATCGCCCAGCTCCGTCATCTGTTTGATGTAGCTGCCCAGGCCATCCGCGACCAGCGAGGTATTGCCCCAGGTCACGTACTCGGCCACGATGCTGGCGTTCCAGGAGCCGCCGCTGGCGGTGATGGCTCCCGTGATGAAGCTGGGAAAGACCGCGGGCAGGTAGACCCGGCGCCACAGCAGCCAGCCCTTGAGCCCCAGGTTGCCCGCCGCCAACCGCAGTTCGTTGGGGATGGTCGAGGCCCCCGCCACCACATTGAACAGGATGTACCACTGGGTGCCGAAGATGATCAGCGGACTCAGCCAGATGTTGGGGTTGAGCTTCAACGCCACCATCACGAACACCACCGCCGGAAACAGCAGGTTCACCGGAAAGGCGGCCAGGAACTGCGCCACCGCCTGGACCCGCTGCGAGTATTTGGGCCGCAGCCCGATCCAGACGGCGATCGGCACCCAGACCGCCGAGGCCAGCGTGATCAGCAGCATGACGCGCACCAGGGTGATGCCTCCCAGCCCGAGCACGTGCAGCACTTCGCCCCAACCCACGTCCTCGTGGACGAAGCGCACCAATTTGTAGGTGGCCAGCAGCGCGCCGGCCGCCAGCAGCGCATCCCAGGCCCGCGTCCAGCGCGGATCGGGCGTCTTGGCGCGGGCGCGGATCGAGGTGCCGTCGTACGGCACGCTGAACCAGCCCAGCGCGCGCCGCATGCGCGCCCAGAAGGCGTTGGACAGCGCCTTCATCCAGCGGCTGCGGCGGGTCCAGTCCAGCAGCCAGGACTGCTGGGCGGCATCGCCCTGCGACTCCTCGAAGCGGAACTTGTCGGCCCAGGCCAGCAGCGGCCGGAAGAACAGCTGGTCGTACAGCAGGATGCCCGCCATCATGGCGCCGATGGCCCAGGCGATGGCGCGGCCGTTTTCCGCGTCGATCGCCACCGCGATATAGGAGCCGATACCGGGCAGCTTGATGTCCTGCCCCGCCACCGAAATGGCCTCGGCGGCAACCAGGAAGAACCAGCCGCCGGACATCGACATCATCATGTTCCAAAGCAGGCCGGGCGTGGCGTATGGCAGCTCCAGCCGCCAGAACCGCTGCCAGCCGGACAAGCGGAAAATGCGCGCCGCCTCGCTCAGCTCGGAGGGCACCGTGCGCATGGATTGGTACAGGCTGAACGCCATGTTCCAGGCCTGGGAGGTGAAGATGGCAAAGATGGCCGCGCATTCCACCCCAAGCAGATTGCCCGGGAACAGGGCGATGAACGGGGCGATCGCGATGGCCTGGAAGCCCAGGATGGGGACGGATTGCAGTATGTCCAGCATCGGAATCATCGCCTTCTCCGCCGCCCGGTACTTGGCGGCGATGGCGGCGAAGACGAAGCTGAACAGCAGCGAGAAGGCCAGCGCCGTGAACATCCGCAGGATGGTGCGCAACAGGTAATACGGCAGGTAGACCGGGTCCAGCGAGATCGGGAGATCTTCCCCGACGGCGAAGGGGCGGCTCATCTGGGAGGCGCCATAGGCCATCAGCGCCAGCACGGCCAGTACCAGGGGCAGCAAAGCCCAGTCCCAGCGGTTCGGGGTCGACCGGGACGACGCGCCCGGGCGGGTACGCGTGCTGAAGAGCTCGAACATGGCGGCTATGCTCCTGGGAGCGGCGAGGGAAGGCCCGCGCATTGAAGCATAACCAGATGACGCGTCTCTGAACGGAAAACGACCTGAAATCCTGCAGTAATACGGGACGGCTCGCGCCGTCCCGCCGCAGTCAACGCTTCAGGGATTCCCAGCTTTTCATCAGCCGCTTCACCGAGACCGGCATGGGCGTGCGCAGCTCCTGCGCGAACAGCGCCACGCGCAGTTCCTCCAGCAGCCAGCGGAACTCGTCCAGGCGGGGGTCGGGCGCCCCCTTCAGCGCGGATCTGGCCCGCTGGTACTGCGTCAGCAGCGGTGCCATCTCTGCCACCAGCTTGGCGTCGCGCGCCGGATCGGCGCGCAGCTTGTCGATGCGCGCCAGCACCGCCTTCAGATAGCGCGGGAAATGCGCCAGCTGGGCGTACGGGGTGTCGCGGATGAACCACTTCGGCATCAGCGCCCCCAACTGGGCCTGCAGGTCCGCATAGGCCGAAGCGTGCGGCTTGGCCTGCGGCAGCTTGCGCTGCACCGCGGCCCACTCCGTCAGCACCGCCCCCGCCAAGCGCGCCACTTCCTGCGCCAGGAGGCCCAGCCGGCCCTTGCCCTCGGCCCGCCGGGCTTCGAACTGCTGCTCGTTGACCGGCCAGGGGTCGGCCAGGCAGGCCTGCCCCAGCGCGCAATCGATGATCTGGTCGCGCAGCTCTTCCTGCGTCCCCAGCGTCATGTAGAGCATGCTGATCTTGGTCAGGTCCACCAGGTTCTTTTCCAGGAATTTCACCTGTTCGCGCAGCCCCAGCCGGAACAGCCTGAGCAAGCCCGCGCGATGGTGCTTGCGCGCTTCGTCCGGATCGTCGAACACGTCCAGGTCGCAATGCGCGCCGCGGTCCACCAGCGCCGGATAGCCGATCACCGACTGCCCGCGCCGCTTGATCTCCATGATCTCCGGCAAGGGGCCGAAAGACCAGGCAGTCAGGTTCTCGTGCGCCAGCGCCTGGGCCACCTGGGTGTCGCTGGCCGCCAACTGCTGGAACGTGGCCTGCGCCTGCTTGCCGAATTCGGCGCGCAGCTGCGCCAGGTTGCGTCCCGCCGCCAGCATGCGGCCGTGTTCGTCCACCACCCGGAAATTCATGAACAGGTGGGCTGGCAGGGTCTCCAGCTTGAAGTCCGCCGCGGCGGGGCGGATCTGCACCTGGTCCCACATGTCGGCGATGATCGCCTCCACCAGCCCCTGCTGGGGATCGGCCTGGCGTTCGAACCAGCGGTCGTAGAAGCCCGCGGCGTAATCCGGCAGCGGCACGCAATGGCGGCGCAGCTTCTGCGGCAGCGACTTCAAGAGCAGGTGCACCTTTTCCTTGAGCATGCCAGGCACCAGCCATTCGCAGCGCGCCGGATCGATCTGATTGAGCGCGAACAGCGGCACCGACAGGGTCACGCCGTCGCGCGGCGAACCCGGTTCGAAGTGGTAATCCAGCGCCATCGACACGCCCTGCCATTCCACCTTCTTGGGGAAGACGTCGGTCGTGACGCCCGCGGCTTCGTGGCGCATCAGCTCGTCGCGCGTCAGCAGCAGCTTGGCGGCGGCCGCCTTGTCCAGCCCCGACACCCACTTTTCCAGCGTCGCCGTCTGCGAAATGTCGGCCGGCAGCTGGCGGTCGTAGAAGGCGTGGATCAGCTCGTCGTCGACCAGGATGTCCGGGCGGCGGGTCTGATGTTCCAGCTTTTCGATGCCCGCGATCAGCTTGCGGTTGTGCGCCACGAAAGCCAGCCGCGTGTCGATCTCGCCCGGCACCAAAGCCTGGCGGATGAACAGCTCGCGCGCCTGGGTCGGATTGACCCGGCCGTACTGAATGCGCCGGCCGGTGTAAATGGTCAGCCCGTACAGCGTGGCCCGTTCATTGGCCACCACTTGCCCGGCCTTCTTTTCCCATCGCGGATCGGACCAGTTCTTGCGGATCAGATGCGCGCCGACCTTTTCCAGCCACACCGGATCGATGCGCGCCACGCAGCGCGCGTACAGGCGGGTGGTCTCGACCAGTTCGGCCGCCATGATCCAGCGCCCCGCCTTTTTCACCAGCCGCGAACCCGGGTGGATATGGAAACGGATCTCGCGCGCGCCCTGGTAGTGGCC
Source organism: Achromobacter sp. PD1 (assembly GCF_048541815.1). Taxonomy (NCBI): domain Bacteria; kingdom Pseudomonadati; phylum Pseudomonadota; class Betaproteobacteria; order Burkholderiales; family Alcaligenaceae; genus Achromobacter; species Achromobacter sp. PD1. The sequence continues at coordinate 1,260,388 of NZ_CP183349.1, read as the reverse complement.
GCCTTCGTCGCTCTTGAAGCCGATATTGCCCAACAGGCCCGACAGCAGCGCCATGTGCAGCTGCTCGTAGGTGGCCTCGGTCTGGTTCAGGCGCCAGCCCTGCTCACCGACCAGCGCGGCCAGCTGGGTGTGCACGTCGTGCCATTCGCGCAGCCGGATCGGCGACAGGAAATTCTGGCGCAGCAGGGCCACCAGCTTGCGCTGCGAGGCCTTGTGCTGCACCTGCTCGCCATACCAGCGCCACAGCTTCAGGAAGGAGATGAACTCGGACTTGTCGTCGGCGAACTTGGCGTGCGCCGCCTCGGCGGCCTCGCGCTCCTGCATGGGCCGGTCGCGCGCGTCCTGCACCGACAGGGCCGAGGCAATGATCAGCATCTCGGCCAGGCACTGGTGTTCACGCGCGGCCAGGATCATGCGGCCGATGCGCGGGTCCACCGGCAGCTTGGCCAGTTCGTGGCCCGTGCGCGTCAGCACGAAGGACGAGCCGGTGCGCGAAGCATCCGTGTCGTCGTCCGAGGCCGACGCCAGTTCGATCGCGCCCAGCTCCTGCAGCAGGTGGTAGCCGTCGGCCACCGCGCGGCCCGGCGGCGCCTCGACGAAGGGGAACTGCTCGATGTCGTCCAGCTTCAGCGACTTCATCCGCAGGATGACCGAGGCCAGCGACGAGCGCAGCACTTCCGGATCCGTGAACGGCGCGCGGTTGTTGAAGTCCAGCTCGTCGTAGAGCCGGATGCAGACGCCCGGCCCCACCCGGCCGCAACGGCCGGCGCGCTGGTTGGCCGAGGCGCGGCTGATCGGCTCGATGCGCAGCTGCTCGACCTTGTTGCGCCAGGAATAGCGCTTGATGCGCGCCAGCCCGCTGTCGACCACGAAGCGGATGCCCGGCACGGTCAGCGAGGTTTCCGCCACGTTGGTGGCCAGCACGATGCGCCGCGCATTGGTGCGCGGATGAAAGATCTGCTCCTGCTCGGCCTGCGACAGGCGCGCGTACAGCGGCAAGACCTCGGTGCCGGCCGGATGGCGCTTGCGCAGCGCCTCGGCGGATTCGCGGATCTCGCGCTCGCCGGGCAGGAACACCAGCACATCACCGGGGCCGTGCCGCGCGCATTCGTCCACGGCGTCCACGATGGCGTCGATCAGGTCGCGCTCTTCGTCGCCGGACATGCGTTCGCGGTCGCGGCCGGGCTTGGCCGGCGCGGCTTCGTCTTCCGCCAGTTCCTCGCGCACGGGGCGGTAGCGGACCTCGACGGGATACAGCCGGCCGGACACCTCGATGACGGGCGCCAGCTTGTCCTCGGACGCGGCAAAGTGCCGGGCGAAGCGCTCGGCGTCGATGGTGGCCGAGGTGATGATGATTTTCAGATCCGGGCGGCGCGGCAGCAGCTGCTTCAGGTAGCCCAGCAGGAAATCGATGTTCAGGCTGCGCTCGTGCGCCTCGTCGATGATGATGGTGTCGTAGCGGCGCAAGAGCGGATCGCGCTGCGACTCGGCCAGCAGGATGCCGTCCGTCATCAGCTTGATGGACGCGTTGGGGCCGGTGCGGTCGTTGAAGCGCACCTGGTAGCCCACCACCTCGCCCATGGGCGTGTTCAGCTCTTCCGCGATGCGCTTGGCCACCGAGGTCGCGGCCAGGCGGCGCGGCTGGGTGTGGCCGATCATCTTCTGGCGGCCGCGGCCCAGTTCCAGGCAGATCTTGGGCAGCTGGGTGGTCTTGCCCGAGCCGGTTTCGCCGCTGACGATCACCACCTGGTGGCTGGCGATGGCGCGCGCGATCTCCTGGCGCCGCGCACTGACGGGCAGGTCTTCGGGGTAGGTGACCACGGGTATGGGCCGCTCGGGACGCGGCGCGCGGCGCGCGTTCTGCGCGTCCGCCGCTGCCGCTGGAGCCGCCGCGTCCGCGGCCTTGGGCGCACGCGGGCTGGAGGATTCAGGCATGTACGATTAGTCCGGTTAGCCCGGCATTATAAATTTCCGCGGCTCTCCTGCTGGCGCCGCGGGCGCAAACCGGAAAATCCGGCACCAAATTGGCACTCTTTTCCGCCTGCGCCGGGGCGCGACGGTCATATAATTTCGCCACGCCGTCGCCCGACGGCGCTATGGCGCGGCACTGCGCCGCGTTTTTGCTTACTCTCAGGAATCCTTCCACCCATCATGCCCGACCTGGAACCAGACACCGTCTCCGCCCTCGAAGCCCCAGAATTCGCACCCGCCCAGTTCGTCCGATGGTTCCGAGAAGTGGCGCCTTATGTGCATGCGTTCCGAGGCAAGACGTTCGTGGTGGCGTTCGGCGGTGAACTGGTGCAGGCCGGCGCGCTGAACGCGCTGGTGCAAGACCTGTCGCTGCTGTCCTCGCTGGGCATCCGCCTGGTGCTGGTGCACGGCTCGCGTCCGCAGGTCAATGAGCAGCTGCGCCTGAAGGGCTTTACCCAGCAATTCGACCGCGGCCTGTCGCCCACCGACGCCGCCGCGCTGGAATGCGCCAAGGAAGCCGCCGGCGAGATCCGCCTGGACATCGAGGCCGCCTTCAGCCAGGGGCTGCCCAACACGCCCATGTCGCACGCCCATATCCGCGTGATCTCCGGCAACTTCGTCACCGCCCGCCCGACCGGCGTGCTGGACGGGGTGGACTACAAGCACACCGGCCAGGTGCGCAAGATCGACATCGACGCGCTCAAGTTCGCCATCGAGAAGGGCTCGTCCGTGGTGCTGCTGTCGCCGCTCGGCTTCTCGCCCACCGGCGACGCCTTCAACCTGGCCATGGAAGACCTGGCCACCAGCGTCGCCGTGGCGCTGCGCGCTGAAAAACTGATCTTCCTGTCCAGCTCGCAGGGCGTGCTGAACGACGACGGCACGCTGGACACCGAACTGGCCCGCGTGGATGCCGACGCGCTGCTGGCCGGCGGCGAACTCGACGAAGAGACCCACGCCTTCCTGCAGTACGCCTCGCTGGCGGTCAAACGCGGCGTGGCCCGCGCCCACCTGCTGCCGTTCGCCCTGGACGGCAGCGTGCTGCTGGAAATCTTCACCCACGACGGCGTGGGCACCATGGTGGTGGAAGACACGCTGGACGATCTGCGCGCCGCCACCATCGACGACGTGGGCGCCATCCTCAGCCTGATCGAACCGCTGGAAGCGGACGGCACCCTGGTGCCGCGCCCGCGCAGCGTGGTCGAGCGCGACGTGGAAAACTTCACCGTGCTGGAGCACGACGGCGTCATCTACGGCTGCGCGGCCCTGCACAGTTTCCCCGAAGAACAGATGGCCGAAATGGCCTGCCTGATCGTGCATCCGGAATGGCAAGGTTCGGGCGAAGGCGAGATCCTGCTGCGCCACATGGAATCGCGCGCACGCGCCGTCGGCGCCAAGCGCCTGTTCGTGCTGACGACGCGGACCTCGCACTGGTTCATGAAGCGCGGTTTCGTGCAGGGCGGCATCGCCGACCTGCCGCGCGAAAAGCAGCACAATTACAACCGTTCACGCAACAGCCTGGTCTTCATCAAGAAGCTGTAACAACCGGGCTACCCGCAGGGTCCGCAGGGCTTAGTCGCCGTCACGGCGCCAAGCCCGTTAAAATGCGGGATTACTCATTTCTTCCGGCAGCGAACCATGGCCCGTATCGTCAACTGTGTAAAACTGAAGCGTGAAGCCGAAGGGCTGGATTTCCCCCCCTACCCCGGCGAACTCGGCACCAAGATCTGGCAGAGCATTTCCAAGGAAGCTTGGGAAGAATGGAAGGGCATCCAAACGCGCCTGGTCAATGAAAACCGCCTGAACCTGGCGGACGCCCGTGCGCGCAAGTACCTGAAAGAACAGATGGAGCGCTTCCTGTTCGAAGACGGCGCCGTCGAAGCCCAGGGTTACGTTCCGCCCTCGGCCTGATCCGGTCGCGCCCTTTCCGGCCGCCACCAGATGGCGGCCGACCCGATACAGCCCCTCGCCCGCGAGGGGCTGTTCATTTCCGGCGCCAGCGTCCGCCTTGGCGCCGGCCTTAAGATTCAAGTATTGCTGGCCGTATCATCGCTGTCATGAAAGAAGAATCGCGCCTGTCCCCCTCCTCGCCCATCGAACGCGCGCTCGGCATCGCGCCCGACCGCCGCACGGGTACGCTGCAGGACGTGCAGCACGTGGTGATCCTGATGCAGGAAAACCGGTCCTTCGACCATTATTTCGGCACCTTGCCGGGCGTGCGCGGGTTCGCCGATCCGCATCCCGCGCCCACGCTGGCGGGCGACGTGCTGACTCAGGCCGACGGCGCGGCCCGGGTCCGTCCCTATGCGCTGCAAGCGGAATACGCCAGCGATGCGCGGGTGGGCTACATCACGCCGCATACCTGGGACGACGCGCAGCGCGCCTGGAACGACGGCCGCATGGATCAATGGCTGTCCGCCAAGAGCCGGCTCGGCATGGGCGCCTATCGCGGCGCGGAAATACCGTTCCAGACCGCGCTGGCAAACGCCTTCACCCTGTGCGACGCGTATCACTGCTCGATCCACGCAGGCACCAATCCCAACCGCCTGTTCCTGTGGACCGGCACCAATGATCCGCAAGGCCAGGCCGGCGGCCCGGCCCTGGTCAACACCTACGACCGCCTGGGACCGGCCGGCGAAGGCTACGCCTGGACCACCTACCCCGAACGCCTGCAGGATGCCGGCGTGGACTGGCGCATCTACCAGGACATGGCGGACAACTACCACGACAATCCGCTGGCCGGCTTCCAGCAATACCGCCGGCAGCATGCCGACGCCGCCGGCGACGCGCCCTTGCGCGACCGCGGCCTGTCGACCTGCACGCTGGACGAGCTGGCGCGCGACGTCGCCCGCGGCACGCTACCGCAGGTGTCGTGGATCATCGCGCCCACGGCCGACTCCGAGCATCCCGAGGTCTCCTCCCCCGTGCGGGGCGGCGCCTACACGGAACGCGTGCTGGAGATCCTGACGCGCAATCCGGAGGTATGGAGCCGCTGCGTGTTCTTCGTCACGTACGACGAGAACGACTGCTTTTTCGACCACATGCCGCCGCCCGCGCCGCCCGCCCGCGCGCCCGACGGCCAGTCGGGCGGCCTGTCCACGGTCGAGCTGGACGGCGAATACCACGATACCCGCCACGGCCCCAGCGCCGCCACGCCTGACGACCCTGCCGGCCTGCACGGCCGCGGGTTCGGCTTGGGGCCGCGCGTGCCGATGTTGGTGGTATCGCCCTGGAGCCGCGGCGGCTGGGTCAATTCCCAGGTGTTCGACCACACTTCGGTGATCCGCTTCCTGGAAGCGCGCTTCGGCGTGCTTGAACCCAACATCAGCGCATGGCGGCGCGAGATCGCCGGCGACCTGACTTCGGCCTTCGACTTCACTGCCGCCCGCGGTGCGCACGCCGAAGGCCGGCGCCAGGCTTGCGCCCTGCCCTATGCGCTGGACGTGCAGGGGCGCATGGCCGCCGACGGCGGGCATTACCGGCTTACCCTGCGCAACCCCGGCGCCGCGGCCGCGGTGCTGCATGTCTACGACCGCCACGCGCTGGAACACGCGCCGCGCCGCTACACCGTGAGCGCGGGCGCGCGGCTGGACGACGGCTGGCGCCTGCACGCAGGCGGCGCCTATGACTTGTGGCTGTTGGGCCCCGACGGTCTGCACCGGCAGTTCCGCGGCGATGCGCGCGATGCCGGAACGCTGGAAGCGCAAGTGGCGGCGACGGCGACGGGCCTGAGCCTGCGCCTCGTCAATCGCGCGGAAATACCGCAGCCAGTGAAAGTGGAGTCGCGCATGGGCGACGGCTGGTGCGCCATGGCGCACGTGCAGGCGGACGGCTCGCTGGAGCTTGCCTATGGCGGTTGCCAGGGATGGTACGACCTGGAGATCAGCGCGCCCGCCATGCCGGCCTTCAGCCGCAGGCTGGCGGGCCGCATCGACGCCGGCAAAGCCGGCCTGCCGGACCCGCGGCTGGAAGCAGGGGCGTCGCTGCCCCTGGAATGATGCCTGGCGACCGAGGGGCCGCCGGGCATCCGGTAGTTACTCTTCCGTGTCTTCTTCTTCGCCGCGCGCCAGGCGCTCGGTGTTCTTCACGCCGGTGTGGCGCACGTCGGCGCCCTTGACCATGTAGATCACGCGCTCGGACATGTTCTTGGCATGGTCGCCGATGCGCTCCAGCGCGCGGGCGATGAAGATCATGTCGATGGCGCGCGAAATGGTGCGCGGATCTTCGATCATGTAAGTGATCAGGTGGCGCAGCGCGCCCTTCCATTCCTTGTCCACTTCCTTGTCGCTGCGCACCACGGCGGCGGCCTGGATGGGGTCAAGGCGGGCGAACGCGTCCAGCGCCTGATGCAGCATGGTGCGCACATTGGCGGCCATGTGGCGCAGTTCGATCACCGGGATATGGCGCAGTTCGGCTTCGTGGATGCGACGCGCGACGGTGGCGACCTTCTCGGCCTCATCGCCCGAACGCTCCATGTCGGTCAGCATCTTGGACACGGCCATCAGCATGCGCAGGTCGATGGCGGTAGGCTGGTGGCGCGCCAGGATGCGGCTGATGCTCTCGTCGATTTCGACTTCGTGGCGGTTGACTTCCTTTTCCCGCTCACGGACTTTCTCGACCAGCGAAATGTCGCCGCTGGCGAGCGCGTCGATGGCCTCCTGGATCATGGCTTCCACCAGGCCGCCCATTTGCAGGAACTGCGAACGGACACTTTCCAGGTCCGCATCGAACTGCTTGTTTGTATGCTCCGACATCCGGGCTCCCTGCGTGTTTGGTCTCATTGCACTGCCCTGAAAAAAGGATATTACGAGTTGGGCCTGCACAACCCGCAAGGTTATGACCCAAGTGTGACAGGATTATGAACACGGACCCCGGCCGCCACAAGGCGGGCCGGCCGGGGCGACGCCGGGAAGCGTCGGCAGCGGACTCAGGCGCGGCGGTCCAGGCGGCGGATGCCGTTTTGCGTGGCCAGCAGGGCCACGTCGGCGCCCGCGATCGCGAACAGGCCGCAGGTCACCACGCCCGCCAGATTGTTGACCCGGGCTTCCAGGCCCGGCGCGTCGGTGATGGACAGGCCGGACACGTCCAGGATGACGTTACCGTTATCGGTGACGAATCCCTCGCGCAGCTTGGGCTGGCCGCCCAGCGCCGCCAGGGCGCGCGCCACGGATGCGCGCGCCATCGGGATGACTTCGACAGGCAGCGGGAACTTGCCCATGGTCTGCACCAGCTTGGACTCGTCGGCGATGCAGATGAAGCGCTCGGCCACCGAGGCCACGATCTTCTCGCGCGTCAGCGCGCCGCCGCCGCCCTTGATCATGTGCAGGTTGGCGTCGATCTCGTCGGCGCCGTCCACATAGATCGGCATGCTGGTGATGTCGTTCAGGTCCAGCACCTTCAGCCCGTGTCCGGCAAGCCGGGCGGCGCTGCGCTCGGAACTGGCCACCGTGCCGCCGATCCGGCCCTTGAAACGGGCCAGGCCGTCGATGAAAAGATCAGCCGTGGAGCCCGTGCCTACGCCGATGATGGCGTCGGGTCCTGCGACCTGTTCAACGAATTCCAGGGCCGCGTCTGCGGCTTGCTGCTTGAGTTCTTGCTGGGAAAGCATGGCGAAAAATGCGGGAAGGTTTGTCGAGCCAGGAAATTTAGCACGCGGCGGCGGGCCACGCCCGCGCCAGGATGGCCTGCGCATCCGCGCCCGCGGCCAGTTCGCCGAACACGCCGCCACCCGCGATCAGGCGGCTGGCGACGAAAGCCTGCGCCACCGGCGCGGGCGCATGCTGGATCAGCAAGGCAGCCTGCCACAGCCGCGCCAGGCCGGCGGCGATGCGGCGCGCCTGGAACTCGGCCTGGGCGCCGTCGGCCAACAAGGTCCGCCAGCGCGCCAGCGCGTCGTCGAAATCCTGGTACTGGCCCGCCGCCTGCGCGAACTCGCGCTCCAGCGCGGGCAGCGCCCCGGCCTCGCGCTGCAAGGCGCGCAACACGTCCAGCGCCATGACGTTGCCGGATCCCTCCCAGATGGAGTTGACCGGCGTTTCGCGGTAAAGCCGGGGCATGGGGCCGTCGTCCACGTAGCCGTTGCCGCCCCAGACCTCCATGCATTCGGCCACCGCGGCGATGGCGCGCTTGCAGACCCAAAGCTTGGCGGCGGGAGTACCCACGCGGACCAGGGCGCGCGCCTCGGCGTCGGCGCGCTCGTCCACGGCGCGCGCCAGCCGCAGCCCCAGCATCATGGCCGCCTCGCTTTCAAGCGCCAGGTCGGCCAGCACGTTGCGCATCAGCGGCTGCCCGATCAGGGGCTTGCCGAAGGCGTGGCGATGGCGCGCATGATGCGCCGACTGCACCAGCGCCTGCCGCAGCAGCGCCGCGCTGCCCAGCACGCAATCCAGCCGGGTGGTGGCGGCCATCTCCAGCAACACGGCCAGGCCGCGGCCCGGTTCGCCCACCATGACGCCCCAGGCATCCTCGAATTCGACCTCGGCGCTGGCGTTGCTGCGATTGCCGAGCTTGTCCTTCAGCCGGCGCACGCGCACGGCATTGCGCGGCCCGTCCGGTATCCAGCGCGGCACGAAAAAGCAGCTGAGCCCTTCGTCGGTCTGCGCCAGCACCAGATGCGCGTCGGCCTGCGGCACCGAGAAAAACCATTTATGGCCGACCAGTAAATAGGCGCGGCCGCGGCCGGGCGCGCCCAGCGGCGTGGCGCGCGTGGTGACGGCGCGCAGGTCAGAACCACCTTGTTTTTCGGTCAGGCCCATGCCTATCAGGGCCGAGCGCTTGGCGGCCAGCGGCGCGTCGGCGCCGTCGAACTCGCGGGAATACAAGGCGTTCAGCCACTGCCCGCCAAAGTCCACGACGCCCGCAGGCTCGCGCTGCAACAGCGGCACGGCGGCAAAAGTCATGGTGGTGGGACACAAGCTGCCCGCCTCGACCTGCCCCTGCATGACATAGGCCGCGGCCCGCGCCACCTGCGCACCCGGCTCGGGTTGGGCCCAGGCGCGGCTGTGCAGGCCGCGCGCCATGATGCCGCCCATCAGCAGATTCCAGGACGGATGGAACTCGACGCGGTCGATGCGATGGCCGCCGCGGTCGTAGCTGACCAGGCGCGGCGTGCAGCGGTTGGCCTGCGCGCCGGCGTCCAGCGTCTGCGCGCGGCCCAGCCAGGCGCCGTGCGCCGCCAGTTCCGGCTCCCAGGCTTGCGCGCCTTCGCGCCGCACCGCCTCGCGCAAGGCCGGATCGGTCTCGTACAAGGAGTAGTCCTCCAGGGGCGGCACCTGGTTGGATACGGTATGCGTCGCGAACGATGACATGGCTGCTCCCTGGATCGGTCCACTGATGCGCCGCCCGCCCGCGGCGCGGTCTGCCCCTTCCGCCCTATCTGGCCATTGGCGCCACCAGGGCCCAGGGCCGCAGCGCTTCGACCTGCGCTGCCAGTTCCAGCAACAGCGCCTCGCTGCCCAGCGGCCCCATCAGCTGGATGCCGATGGGCAGGCCATCGGACGACATGCCGAAGGGGATGGAGATGGCGGGCATGCCCGTCAGATTGGCCAAAGGCGCGAAAGGCGAATAACCGATGACGCCCTTCTTGCCCAAACGGTAGGCCAGGTAGTCGGCGTTGTCCATGGCGTAGCGGCCAATGGCCGCCGGCGGCTGCGCCAGCACAGGGCTGAGGAACAGGTCGTAGCCTTGCGTGCCGTCGCGTTCCAGGAAGCGGCCGACCCGGCGCGTGATCTCGTGGCAGGTATCGACGCAGGCCACGTACTGCGCGCCGGAGATGGCGCGGGCGTACTCGCGCGCGCCCAGCGTGGTCGGCTGCAGTTCGTCGGCGGCCAGGCGGCGGCCGCGCGCGGCCACGAAGGCATCGATGGCGTTGGCCGCCGCGCTCGCGATCAGCGGCAGCATGGGCGACAGCACCTCCTCGGATCCCACCGGCGGCGCGGCAGGCGCCAATTCATGGCCCAGCGAGGCGAAGAGGCGCGCGGCCTCGTCCACGACGGCCGCCACTTCAGGATGGATGGCCTCGCCCTCGTAGGTGGTGTTGACGAAGGCGATGCGGCGCCGCGCAGCCGATTGCGGATCGGCGGCCACGCGCGCCACCACGGCGCGATAGGAATCCGTCGGCAGCGCCGGTGCGGCATATGGCGCGCCCACGTCGGCGCCGGCGCTGATGTCCAGCGACGCGGCGCAGTCGCGCACCGACAGGGTCATCATGTGTTCGGTGGCCAGGCCGCCCCAGCCTTCGCCCTTCAGCGGACCCAGCGGCATCAGGCCGCGCGAAGGTTTCAGGCCCAGCACGCCGCAGCAGGACGAGGGAATGCGGATGGACCCGCCGCCGTCGCTGCCATGGGCGATGCGCACCATGCCGCTGGCCAGCGCGGCGCCCGCTCCGCCGCTGGACCCGCCCGCGCTATGGCCCGCCTTCCAGGGATTCTGCGTGGCCGGTCCGTAGACCGGCGATTCGGTGGTGGGGCTCAGGCCCAGTTCCGCGCTGGTCGTGCGGCCGAACGGAATCAGGCCGGCACGACGGTAGCGCTTGACGATCTCGGCGTCGACGTTCCATTCCACCTGGCCATACAGCACCGACCCCATGGCGCTGGGCAGGCCCAACGCCGCGGTGCCCAGATCCTTGAGCAAGGTGGGCACGCCCAGGAACGGCCGCTTCTGCAATTGCGCCAAGCGCTGTTCCTGCGACAGGCCGCCCAGTTCCTCGTCCAGCGACTGCGCCAGGCGCAGGCCGATTTCCGCCTGCATGCCGCAGGCCGCGTTGATCGAGGGATTGCGGGCCGCCACCCGATCCACCGCCTGCTGCATCGCAGCAAGCGCAGTGGTGGCCCCTTGTGCGATATCGGCGCCCTGCGCCGTCGCGTCCGGGGTGGAGGAATCATGGCGTTCAGCGGTGCTCATGCTTGCAATGCTCCAGGTATCTGACGGCGGATTGCCGCTAGCGCCAGGATATCGGCAGTCGCAGCGGGCAACAAGCTCACGCCCCTGCGATGCCGCCGCGGCCGGATCAGTTCTGGCCCGCAGCCTGGTCTTCGTCGTCATCCCCGGGGCCGCCCTCGTCCGCCGCGCCCAGCAGCAGCCGGGCGTCGGCTTCGGGGAGCGCCTCGACGGCCTTCAGGTTCTTGAGCATGGCGCGGGTGCGCACTTCCGTCTGCCCGATCTTGTTGCTGGCGGTGTCCAGCGTCCTCTTGACGCTGGCCAGGGATTCGCCGAACTTGCCGAACTCCGTCTTGACCGCGCGCAGCACCTGCCAGACCTCGGACGAGCGCTGTTCGATCGCCAGCGTGCGGAACCCCATCTGCAGGCTGTTCAGCAGCGCCGCCAGGTTGCTGGGACCGGCCACGTTGACGCGCAGGTCATGCAGCTTGTCCAGCAGGCCCGGGCGGCGCAGCACCTCGGCGTACAGGCTTTCGGTGGGCAGGAACATGATGGCGAAGTCGGTGGTGTGCGGCGGCGCGACGTACTTGCCTGCGATCAGGCGCGCCTGCAGCTCGACGGCCCGGCCCAGCGCGGCACCGGCGTTCTTCACGCCTTCGATGTCGGCGGCTTCCTGCGCGTCCATGAGGCGCTCGTACTCTTCCTTGGGGAACTTGGCGTCGATCGGCAGCCAGACGGGTTCGCCGCCATCGCCGCGCCCCGGCAGGCGGATGGCGAACTCCACCACCGCATCGCTGCCCGGCACGGGCTTGATGTTGCTGGCGTACTGGTCCGGCGTCATGTTGTCCTCGATCAGCCTGGCCAGCTGCACCTCGCCCCAGGTGCCGCGCGACTTCACGTTGGTCAGCACCCGCTTCAGGTCGCCCACGCCCGCCGCCAGCGCCTGCATTTCCCCCAGGCCCTTGTGCACGGCCTCCAGGCGGTCCGACACCAGCTTGAAGGACTCGCCCAGGCGCTGCTCCAGCGTGGCGTGGAGTTTTTCATCCACGGTGCGGCGCATTTCGTCGAGCTTGGCGCTGTTGTCGGTTTGCAACGATTGCAGCCGCTGATCCACCGTGGCGCGCACTTCCATCAGGCGCCGCTCGTTGATCTGGATGAGGCCTTGCAGTTGCTCGGAGAAGCCCGCTGCAAAGCGCGTCAGGGATTCCGCCGACTCGGCGCGCGCGGCCTGGGCATCGCGCGACAAGCCGGCGCGCAGGTCGCCATGCGACTGCGACAGCTCCACCCGCAGGGCGCGCGTGGAGTCCGCGAATTCGCTGCGCAGGCCGCGCTGGCCTTCAGCGATGTCGGAGCGCAGCGCGCGCTCGGTGCGTTCCAGGCTTTCCAGCAGCGCATCGAGCCGGGCGTCCTGCGCGGGCGGGCGCAGCCAGGCCAGCAACGCCGCCAGAAAGGCCAGAACGGCGCCGCCTGCGGCGATCCAAAGCAGATGTATGTCGTTCAAAAGATGCATCTCCAAAGCCGGGATTGTAGGATGCGGCCCCCGTCGTTCAGGGTGAATCCCGCTAGGATCGACCGCTGCCGGGCAAGTAAAACGGAAACAAGGGATTAAACTTTGGGGCATTCAAACAGGTTTGCTCCCCCTTGACCCCCCCAGATCCCATCCCCTGTCTCGCCGCGGCTTCATTCCAGTCCGTCTTCGGCCCGCTGGACCTGAACGCCGCCACGCCGCTCGCCTCGGGGCACGACAGGCACATATTCCAGCACCCCAACATGCCGTCCTTGCTCGTCAAGGTCATGGATATGCGCGCCCGCGCGGTGTACCTGGAATCGCGCCCGTTCAAGCGCTGGTACAAGCAGTACCAGCGTGAAAGCGCGTACCGCGTCTACCTGGCCGAAATTTCCGAGTACGTCACCACCACCACCCGCCCCTCGGGCGTCTGGCAGGTACCCATGGCGCGCATACTCGGCGTGGCCCAAACCACGCTGGGCTTGGGGCTGGTCGTCGAGAAAATCTGCGATACCAACGGCAATATTGCTCCCACCGTGACGGATCTGGCCAAGCAGGGCAAGCTGGACGACGCCCTCAGCGCGCAGCTGGACGAATTCTTCCAGGACTTGGCCGATGCCCACGTGGTCCTGCACGACATCTCCGCCAGCAACATCGCCTGTGGCCTGAATGCCGACGGCAAGCAAGGCCTGTACCTGATCGACGGCTTCGGCGGGCTGCCCCTGATTCCGATCTATGCCTGGAGCAAGCGCCTGAACAGCCGGCGCATCCACCGCAAGTACACGCGCATGCGCGCGGCCCTGGCCGAACGCATCGCCATTGGCGGGTTCTGAGGCGCCTTACGCAAGCGCGGCCGGGGCGCGGGCTGGTCGGCTACGCCTGCGGCGCCTGCGGCAACACCACGCCCTGGCGGTCTACCCATACGTAGTCGTGGCCGGCGCGCTGTCCGCGGCGCAAGGGATTGCGCGTGCAGAAGGCCGCATAAGCAGGATCCACAAAACGGTAGTGCAGGTGTTCGTCCCGCCCTAGCGGAATGCCCAGGCGCGTGGTGCAGATCAGGGCCTCGGGCGACTCGCCCACATCCTCCACGTACAGCGCCTGCGGGTCGAAACCGCGTGCATCCCAGTCCGGCACCTTCAGGCCCAACGCCCGGCACAGCAGCGTCTGGCCGGCGCACAGGCCCGAGACCGGCCGCGGCCGCCCCTGTGCATCCGGGTTCAACTGCAGCATGCGGGCCAGCGCCTGCGGACCGGACAGCGCGTCCGTCCAGGGATAGGCGGATTTGATCAGCACGGCGTTGCCCGGCCCGCCGGCGCTGAAGTTCAGCGAATCCCCGCCGCGGGCGTAATACATGTAGACCGTGCCGCCGTCCATGAACAGGGCGCGCCGCTTGTGGGTGTAGCCCAGCGACGCATGGCTGCCCTTCTCTTCCAGGTAATAGGCCTCGGTCTCGATGATGCGGGCCGACAGCCACAGGTCGCCCACGCGGTGGCGGATCACCTTGCCCGGCAACTCGCGCGCCAGCTGCGCGGCGTCGCGGTCGAAGAAGGCGTCGGGCAAGGCCCGGCCGGGCGCGCCCGGCGCCAGGCCGGCCTGGACCTCAGGCGAAACGTTCGCCGTAGCGCTTTTCGCTGAAGCCAACGCTCACCTCGCCATCGGGCGTGACCGTAACCGGGCGGCGCACCAGCGCCGGATACTCGGCGATCAACTGGCTCCACTGCGCATCGGTGTGCGCCGTCTTGCGCTCTTCCGGCAGGTTGCGCCAGGTCATGGACGTGCGGTTGACCAGCTTTTCCCAGCCGCCGACCTGGTCAGCCCAGGACTTCAGCGTGGCGGCCGGCACCGGATTGTCGCGGTAGTCCACGAACGCATGGGCAACGCCATGCGCGGTCAGCCAGTCGCGCGCCTTGACGCAGGTGCTGCACTTCGTCAGGCCGTACAGGGTGGTTTGCTTCATTTGGGTTCGGACTCCTTGCGCCATTGCATGCGGTTGGCCAGGATCACGCAAGTGCCGACCGCCAGGATGAAGAGCGTCGCCAGCGCATTGATTTCGGGTTTCAAGCCCAGGCGCACGCGCGAGAAAACTTCCATGGGCAGCGTGCTGGAGCTGGGGCCGGACAGGAACGAAGCCAGCACCACGTCGTCCAGCGACAGGGTGAAGGACAGCAGCCAGGCCGAGGCCAGCGCCGGCGCGATCAGCGGCAGCGTGATCTTGAAGAACACGGTCATGGGCGTGGCGCCCAGGTCCAGTGCGGCCTCTTCCAGCGAGCGGTCCAGGTCGCGGATGCGGGTCTGGATGACGACCGCGACGAAGGCCATGCACAGGGTCACGTGGCCGACCCAGATCGTGAAGATGCCGTTTTCGGCGGGCCAGCCCAGGCTGCCGCGCAGTTCCACGAACATCAGCAGGAGCGAGATGCCCAGCACCACTTCGGGGATGACCAGCGGCGCGCTCAGCATGCCCACATACAGGGCGAAGCCGCGGAAGCGCCCCATGCGGCCCAGCACATAGCCGGCCCAGGTGCCGATGATGACGGCGGCGGTGGCGGTCATGGCGGCGATGCGGAACGACAGCCAGGCCGCGCGCAGCAGCGCGTCGTCGTTGAACAGCGAGTGATACCAGCGGAACGAGAAGCCGGTCCAGGACGTGACGGTGGGCGACTCGTTGAACGAGAACACCATCAGGCTGATGATGGGCACGTACAGGAAGAAGTACCCCAGCCCCAGCACGACGGCGCGCAAAGTCTTGTTGGGCCCGTTCATTTGCGGCCTCCGCTCGCCTGTTCCTGCTGCTTGACCTGGTTGTATTGGAAATACACCAGGGGCACCAGCAGCAACAGCACCATCACGCAGGTCACGGCCGAGGCCATGGGCCAGTCGGCGTTGTTGAAGAATTCATTCCACATCACGCGGCCCATCATGAGCGTGTTGGCGCCGCCCAGCATTTCGGGGATCACGTACTCGCCCACCGCCGGGATGAACACCAGCATGGCGCCCGCGATCACGCCCTGGCGCGACAGCGGCACGGTGATCTGCCAGAACGCCTGCCAGGGCTTGGCGCCCAGGTCGTAGGCGGCTTCGAGCAGGCGCAGGTCCATCTTCACCAGCGTGGCATACAGCGGCAGGATGAAGAACGGCAGGTAGGCGTAAACCATGCCGATGTAGACGGCGACGTCGGTGCGGTAGATTTCCAGCGGACTGGAAATGATGCCCAGGCTCTGCAGCAGGTTGTTGAGCAACCCGTCGTTGCGCAGGATGCCGACCCAGGCGTATACGCGCAGCAGCAGCGAGGTCCAGAACGGCAGGATCACGCCCAGGAGCAGCAGGTTGCGCACCGCCGGCGACGAACGCGCGATGTAGTAGGCGATGGGATAGCCGATCAGCACGCAGAAGAGCGTGGTGATGGCGGCAATCTTCACCGAATTCAGATACGTGGCGAAGTACAGGCTGTCCGTGAACAGCAGGATGTAGCCGCGCAGATGCAGGCTGAACTGCACCGCCTCGTCCTTGAATTCCGCCAGCGACGTATACGGCGGAATGCCGAACTTCAGCTCGGCGAAACTGATCTTCAGGACCAGCAGGAACGGCACCAGCAGGAACAGCACCAGCCAGGCGAACGGCGGCACCACCGCCAACGCCCGGCCCGACGGCAACCAGTCGCGGGGCGAAAAGCGGATCATGACGCCAGCACCGTGGCGCTGTCGGCGTCCCAGCTGACGAAGATCTCTTCGTCGATGCCGGGCGCGTCCATCGCGGCCAGCAGCTGGCTGGGCACGCTGGCCTCGACCGTCTTGCCGGAATCCAGGCGGATCTGATAGAGCGCGTAGCTGCCCATCCAGGCCATGTGGCTGACCATGCCGTGGGCCCAGTTGTACTCGGCTTCGGGCTGCTCGCGCGACACCACCAACCGTTCAGGGCGGATGGAGACGTGCACTTCCATGCCGAGCGGTTCGCTCACGCCGTGGTTGACGAAGAGCGGACGGGTCAGCTCGCCGCACTCGATGGCGACATGGTCGGGTTCATCGACCACGATGGTGCCGGTGAACATGTTGGTCGAACCGATGAAGCTGGCGACGAAGCGGGAATTCGGGAAGGCGTAGACGTCCTGCGGCGTGCCGCATTGGACGATCTGGCCTTCGGTCATGACGGCCAGGCGATGGGCCATGGTCATGGCTTCTTCCTGGTCGTGCGTGACCATGATGCAGGTCACGCCGACCTGCTCCAGGATCTTCACGAGTTCGATCTGGGTCTTCTGGCGGATCTGCTTGTCCAACGCGGACATGGGCTCGTCCAGCAGCAGCAGCTTGGGCCGCTTGACCAGGCTGCGCGCCAGCGCCACGCGCTGCTGCTGGCCGCCCGACAGCTGGTTGGGCTTGCGGCGCGAATAGCCGGCCATCTGGACCAGGTCCAGGGCTTCGAACACGCGGTCGTGGATCTCGGCCCGATCCACGCCTTCCTGCTTCAGGCCGAAGGCCACGTTGGCCTCGACCGTCATGTGCGGGAACAGCGCGTAGGACTGGAACATCATGTTCACGGGCCGGCGGTACGGCGGCACGTGCGTGATGTCCTCGCCATCCAGGAAGATCTGGCCCGAGGTGGCTTCCTCGAAGCCCGCCAGCATGCGCAGCAAGGTGGACTTGCCGCTGCCCGAACTGCCGAGCAGGGCGAAGATCTCGTTGCGCTTGACCGAGAGATTGACGGAACGGACGGCGACCACATCGCCGAAGATCTTTACGACATCGGAGATCCGGACGAACTCGTCCGGATCGGCCGAATGCTGCGCCGAGTAACGGCTATCGCTCATGATGACTTATCTTCCAGACTTCAGCTCGGACCACATCCGGTTTTGCAGGCGTTGGATGTTCAAGGGCAGCGCCTTGATCACATACAGGGTCTTGGAGACGTCCGCCGGCGGGTAGATCATGGGGTTGTCGGCCACGTCCTTGACCACGTACTGCCGCGCCTCTTTGTTGGCGTTGGGGTAGAACATGGTGTTGGTGATGGCCGCGTGCACCTTGGGCGTTTCGATGTAGTTGATGAAGGCCAGCGCCTCTTCGGGATGCGGCGCATCCTTGGGGATGACCATCAGGTCGAACCACGCGGGCGCGCCGCCCTTCGGAATGAAGTAGTTCACTTCATAGGACTTCTTGGCGTCCTGGGCGCGCTTGCGGGCGATCATCACGTCGCCGGAAAAGCCGTAGACCATGCACAGGTCGCCCACGGCCAGCTCGTCGATATAGCCCGACGAGCTGAACTGGCGGATGTACGGGCGGATCTTCATCAGCACGTCCAGCGCGGCCTTGTAGTCGTCCGCGTTGGTGCTGTTGGGGTCCTTGCCCAGGTACTTGAGCACGGCAGGGAACACCTGGGCGGCTTCGTCCAGCATGGAGATGCCGCACTCTTTCAGCTTGGCGGCGTTCTCGGGCTTGAAGATCATGTCCCAGTTGGCCAGATCCACGCCGTCGCCCATGATCTGCTTGACCTTGGTGACGTTGTAGCCCAGGCCGTTGGTGCCGTAGCCCCAGGGAATGGCGTATTCGTTGCCGGGATCGACGGTGGCGACCAGCGCCATGATTTCGGGATCCAGGTACTTCCAGTTCGGGATCTTGGACTTGTCCAGCTTCTGGAACAGGCCGGCTTCGATCTGGCGCGAGGCGTAATGCGTGGACGGGACAACGACGTCGTAACCCGACTTGCCGGCCAACAGCTTGGCCTGCAGGGTGTCGTTGCTGTCGTAGACGTCATAGCGGACCTTGATGCCGGTTTCCTTTTCAAAACCGGGAATCGTGTCCGGAGCCGTGTATTCAGCCCAGTTGTAGACGTTGACGACCTTGTTCTGCGCCACCGCCGCCGACGAGGCCGCCATGACCAGCATCGTTCCAAGCGCCAAGCGCATACCCGCCCGTAGTTTCATCACCAGCCCCCTTGCGTTATGCCGTATGTGACAGGAGTACCAAAAGGCGAAATGATAAAGCTTTTTAGCGATCACCTGCCCAACTTTGCCGGGTAATTGGCGCGATTTGGGCCCGATGGAGGCAATTGGCCGCCGCCGCCCGGATCAGGGCTGGATTCCCACGCCCCAGGCCGTCCAGTAGCTGTCGCGCAGGCGCAGCCAGAAGCGCTCGCCCTCTTCCCCAGCCACCTTGCGCAGCGAACGGCGCAGGCGTTCCAGGTTGGCCTCGCGCTGGCGGTCCGACAGGGAACCTTGCGTGCCGCGATCGAAATCGATCAGCCAGACGCGGCCGTCGCCCCCCACCAGGATGTTGAAGGCATTGAGGTCGGCATGCCAGACGCCGGCCCGGTGCATGCGCACGATGGCCTCGGCCGCCGCCTGCCAGACCGGCTCGGCCAGCATGTGGGCCAGCGGCCGCACGCCGGGGATGCGCTCGACCACGATGGCGGCGCGGTAGATCGGGCCTTGCCGCCAGTAGGCGGCGGCCAGCGGTGCAGGCACCGCCAGGCCTTGGGCGCGCATGGCGGCCAGCAGGCGGTATTCGCGGAAGCTGCGGGTGCGGGCCTCGCCATTCCAGAGATAGGCGTCGCGGCTGATGCGCGCGATCATTCCGCCGCGGCGGTAGCGGCGCAGCACGCCCTGCCAGCCCGCCCCCTGCACGAACCACGCCGCCTGGCGCCCGCCGGCATCCACCGGCCGCGCCCGGTCGCCGTAGTGCGCCGGGTTGAACAGGTCCGGGCCGGCCTCGGCCAGCCGCGAGGGATCGCTCAGCATGGCGCCGCCCAGGGGGCCGGACCAGGCCAGGCGCCGTTCGCCGGATCGGGAATCGCCTTCAGCCTTCACGGTTGCGCATCCAGTCGGCCACGCCGTAGAAGGACTGCAGCAGGCGTTCGACCAGGGCCGGTTCGATCCCCTGGTCTTCCATGGCCCGGCCGATGCAGATGACCCACTGGTCGCGCTCGACCTCGCCGATCGAGAACGGCAGGTGCCTGGCGCGCAGCCGCGGATGGCCGAAACGTTCTATATAGTGGTCCGGACCGCCGAAGTAGCCGCAAAGAAACCAGAACAGCTTGTCGCGCGCCTGGTCCAGGCTGGGGCCATGGGCGGCCCGCAGCTCCTTCAGGTCGGGCTCCATGTCCATGAGGTCATAAAAGCGGTCCACCAGGGCGCGCACGCCCGGCTCGCCGCCAAGTAGGTCAAAAATGCTGCTGGAGTTTTCCACGGGTTCGGTAATCGTATGGACGCGCGTCGGCATCAGGTTTCTCGTAGGGTGACCAGGGGCGGGGTGCGCAACACGCCGCGCAGGGCCAGGGCGCCGCCGGCCCATGCGCCCAGCATGCCCGCGGCGATGCCCGCCAGCCAGGGCCAGAGGCTGAGAGTAATCGTGAAATCAAATACCTGCGTTGACAAAGCCCAAGCGATCGCGGTGGCGCCCGCCGCCGCCAGCAAGCCCGCCAGGCCGCCCACGGCCCACAGCTCGATGCGCTGGGAGCGCGCAAGCTGGCTGCGGGTTGCGCCCAGCGCACGCAGCACCGCGGCTTCGCGCATGCGCTCGTCGCGTGTGGCCGTCAGCGCCGCGGACAGCACCAGCACGCCGGCGGCCAGGGTGAACAGGAACAGTAGCTGCACGGCCTTGCCCACCTCGTTCAGCACGGACTGCAGCTGCTGCAGGATGGCGCCCACGTCGAACACCGTCAGGTTCGGGAACTCGCGCACCAGCGCGGGCAGGACCGAGGCCTTTTCGGGCGGCAGATAGAACGAAGTGATCCAGCTCTGGGGCATGTCGGCCAACGCGGCGGGCGTCAGGATGGCGAAAAAATTGACGCGCATCGTATCCCAATCGACCCGGCGGGTGCTGGTGACGGCCACTTCGACCTGCTGGCCCGCCACGTCGAAGGTCATCTTGTCGCCCAGCGCCAGGCCCAGCGTCTTGGCCAGGCCCGACTCCAGCGACACCTCGGCCGCGTCGGGTTCCAGCCAGCGGCCCTGCTCGATGCGGTTGGAGGACGGCAATTCATCGCCATAGGACAGGTTGAACTCGCGGTCCACCAGTCGCTTGGCGCGGGGCTCCTCGTAGTCGTCCGGCCCCACGGGCTTGCCGTTGATGGCAATCAGCCGCCCGCGCACCATCGGCGCCAGCGTGACGCGGCCCAGGCCTTCGCGGGTAAGCGCGTCGGTCACGGCCTGGCGCTGGTCCGGCTGCACGTTGATGAGGAAACGGTTGGGCGCATCCGGCGGCAGGGTCCGCTGCCAACCCTGGATCAGATCGGTGCGCGTCATGGTCAGCAACAGCAGCGCCATCAGGCCCACCGCCAGGGCGCACACCTGGGTGATGGTGGCGGCGCGCCGGCGCACCACGCCAGCCAGCGCGAAACGCAGCGCCGGCAGGCCGGCAGCCAGCCGGCGCACCCTCGCCAGGCCCAGGATGCAGAGCCAGGCCACCAGCGCGAATACGGCGAAGGCTCCTAAAAAGCCGCCCGCCACCACGCCGCCCAGCTTGGCGTCGCCGGCAAACCACCAGATCAGCAGCGCGAAGCCCGCGGCCCCCAGCACATAGCCCAGGGCGCTGCGCGCGCTGAGCGCGTCGGCGTCGCGGCGCAGCACCCGGGCCGGCGGCACATGGCGCAGCTGGGCCAGCGCCGGCAGGGCGAAACCCAGCAACAGCAAGAGGCCGGTCAGCAGCCCCTGCAAGGCCGGGATGGCCGAAGGCGCGGGCAGGCTGGTATCGATCAGCGAACCCAGCAGCATCACCAGCACCTGGTGCACCGCATAACCCAGCAGGCAGCCCGCGGCCGACGAGAACAGGCCGACCAGGGTGAATTCCAGCGTCAGCATGCGCGACACTTGCGACTGCACCGCCCCCAGGCAGCGCATGACGGCGATGCCGTCACGGTGGCGCGTCATGTAGCGGCCGGCGGCCAGGGCCACTGCCACGGCCGATATCAGCACCGCCAGCAGCGCGACCAGGGACAGGAAGCGCTGCGCCCGGTCCAGCGTGCGGCGCACTTCGGGCCGGCCGGACTCCAGGGTGGCAACCTTCTGGCCGCGCTTCAGGTTCTGCTTGAGCCACGTCGCGTAGCCGGCCACGGCGTCGGGCTGGCCCGCAACGAGCATGGCGTAGCCGATGCGGCTGCCCGGCGCGATCAGGCCGGTGGCGGGCAGATCGCTGGCGCGCAGCAGCACCCGCGGCGCCACGTTGACGAATTGCATGCCGCGGTCCGGCTCATAGGTGATGACGCGGTCCACCCGCAGATGGGCGTCGCCCACGTTGAGCGTACCGCCCACCTTCAGGTTCAGCAGGGACAGCAATTGGGCGTCCACCCAGACCGCCCCTTCGGGCGGAATGTCGCGCGTCGGGGCGTCGGGTTCGAACGGCGCGCCCGCCACGCGCAGGGCGCCGCGCAGCGGATAGCCCGGCTCCACCGCTTTCAGCGCGGCCAGCTGGGCGCCGTCGCCGGCCCCGACCATGGACGGGAACTGCCAGGTGCTGGACACGGCCAGCCCGCGTTCGCGGGCCTGGTCCATGAAGGCGGCAGGCACCGGCTCGTCGGCGTCCAGCACCAGGTCGGCGCCCAGCATCTGCCCGGCGTCGCGCTCCAGCGCCCGGCCGACCCGGTCCGCCAGGAAGCCGACGCTGGTCACCGCGGCCACCGCCACGACCAGCGCCAGCACCAGCAGCCGCAGTTCCCCGGCGCGGGCGTCGCGCATCATCATCCTGGCGCCCTGGCGCAAGGTGGACCAAAAACCTGGGCGCCTGGCCCGTGACGTATCAGGGAAATCCATCATTCCACAATGTTAACCAACGGCCTAGATCGGGGCCGAATCCCGATATCATCCCGGGGCGGGAGGCGAAGCCACCCATAAAGATACTCAAAACCTGGAGAAGACGATGCGTAAATCCTGGCTTGCCGCCACGATTCTGGCCGCCTGCACGGCCGCAACCGCCCTGCCCGCCGTGGCGCAGAACACTCTGAAGATGGCCTACGCGCTGTCCACGTCCTCGCACTACGGCGCTGGCGCCGACGCGCTGGCCAAGTCCATCGAAGCGTCCACCGGCGGGAAATACAAAGTACAGCAATTCGCCAACAGCGCGCTGGGCGGCGAACGCGAAGTGATCGAAGGCCTGCAGATCGGCACCATCGACCTGGCCATCGTGTCCACCGGCGCCACGCTGAACTTCGTGCCTGAAACGGGTGTCTTCGACATCCCCTTCCTGCTGCGCGACTTGCCGCACGCCCGCAACGTGCTCGACAGCAAGATCGGACAAGATATGCTGGCAAAGTTCCCCAGCCGCGGCATCATCGCCCTGGCCTGGGGCGAACAGGGCTTTCGCCACCTGACCAACAACGTCCGCCCGGTCAAGACTCCGGCCGACGCCAAGGGCCTGAAGATCCGCACCACGGAAAACCCGATCCACATCACCGCCTTCCGCCAGATCGGCATCCTGCCGACCCCCATGGCCTGGCCTGAAGTCGCCACCGCCCTGCAGCAAGGCACCATCGACGGCCAGGAAAACCCGCTGTCGGTGATCACCTCCGCCAAGCTGTCGCAGATGCAGAAGTACCTGTCCTTGACCGGCCACGTCTATGGCCCGGCCCTGGTGCTGATGTCGGCCAACGTGTACGAGGGCCTGTCGGCCGCGGACAAGGCCAACTTCGACAAGGCCGGCAAGGAATCCGCCCAGGCCATGCGCGCCTACGTGGACAACATCGAGAAGACGGGTGTCGAACAGCTGAAGAAGGAAGGCATGCAGGTGTCCGAAGTGGACCGCGCTGCCTTCGCCGCCGCCGTCGAGCCCGCCTACCCCGAGTACTACAAGAAGTTCGACAAGAAGCTGATCGACGCGATCCGCGACACCAAGTAAGCGGGCCCCCGCCCCGATCCGGGGCGAATCGCCCCTGGCGGCGGGATCCCGGTCCCGCCGCTTTCGTTCCCATCCTTTGCGTACAACGCCAACGGGATTCATCATGCGTTTGCTCTGCGCCTTCGACCGCGGCCTGTTCAAACTGGTCTCGGTCCTTGCCCAATTGCTGCTGGTGGCCGCCGCAGCCGCCGCCTTCTACCAAGTCATCGCACGCTTCGTGCTGCACTCCCCCGCCGACTGGAGCGAGGTGCTGACCCGCGCCCTCCTGATCTGGACCGTGCTGCTGGGCGTGGCCCTGGCCTTCCGTCACGGCGCCATGATCAGCGTGGAGCTGCTGCGCAACCTGCTGGGCGGCACGCGCCGCCGCGTGCTCGAAGCGGTGATCGGCCTGATCTGCGCCGGATTCCTCGGCTTTCTGGCCTGGATCGGCGGCAACATGACCTACCGCGTGCGCTTCCAGACCGTGCCGAGCCTGGACATTTCGATTTCCTGGATCTACCTGGCCATCCCCGTGGGCGCCACCCTCGCCGCCATCGCCGTGCTGGCCCGCTGGTGCGCCGGCGAGGAAGACGAGGTGCCGGTGCGCAACGACGCGCAAGGCTGAGCCCCCCCATCGAACATACGCAGCAGATATCGCCATGTCCCAATTAATGATTGTCTCGATGCTGATTTTCTTCGGGCTGTCCGTGCCGGTCGCCGTGTCGATCGGCCTGGCCAGCCTGGCGGGAGTCGGCGCTGCCGGCCTGCCCTGGGTGGTGGTGGCGCAGCAACTCTTCGCCGCGCTGGACAAGTACCCGCTGGTCGCCATTCCCTTCTTCATCCTGGCCGGCAACCTGATGGAAGCGGGCGGCATCTCCGAACGCATGGTGGAGTTCGCCAAGAGCGTGGTGGGCGGCATCCAGGGCGGCCTGGCCTGCACCTGCGTGTTGACCTGCATGATCTTCGCCGCCGTGGCCGGCTCCAGCGTGGCCACCACCTTCGCGGTGGGCGCGATCCTGATTCCCGCCATGATCCGGCACGGTTACCCGGCGCCCTTCGCCGCCTCATTGCAGGCCAGCGCGGCGGAACTGGGCGTGATCATCCCGCCGTCCATCCCGATGATCCTGTTCGCGGTGTCCACCGACACCTCGACCGGCGAACTGTTCATCGCCGGCGTCATGCCTGGCATCCTGATCGGCGTGGCGCTGATGTTCTACGTCTGGTTCTACGCCAAGCGCAACAACCTGGGCAAGCGCGACGGCGAAGGCCGCCTGCCGCTGTGGCCCGCGTTCAAGAACGCCTGGCTGGCGCTGATGATGCCGGTCATCATCCTGGGCGGCATCTACGGCGGCATCTTCACGCCGACCGAAGCGTCGGTGGTGGCCGTAATGTACGCCGTGGTGGTGGGCAAGTTCATCTACCGCCGCCTGAGCTTCAAGCAGCTGTCCGCCACGCTGCACAAGTCGGTGGTATCGACGGCGGTGATCATGTTCGTGATCGCCAACGCCGGCATCTTCAGCTTCCTGCTCAATCGCGCGGGCATTCCGGACGCGCTGGGCGTGTGGCTGGCGCAGATCTTCGACACCAAGTTCACCTTCCTGATGGGCGTGAACGCGGCGCTGTTCATAATCGGCATGTTCATCGAAACCTCGGCCTCCATCGTGGTACTGGCGCCCTTGCTGCTGCCGGTGGCGCTGAAGTTCGGCGTGGAGCCGGTGCACTTCGGGATCATCATGGTGGTGAACCTGGCGCTCGGGATGATTACGCCGCCATTCGGGGTGAATCTCTTCGCGGCTTGCGCGGTGGCGAAGTTGCCGTTGGAGAGGTTGATCAAGCCGTTGATTCCGTTTGTGGGGGTGGTGATTGTTTGCCTGATGATCATTACTTATTGGCCGGGGTTGTCGCTGGGATTGCGGGATCTGGTCTACGCGAAGTAAGTCTGTTTGCAGGTTCTGTAGTGGTGGCGGGCGTCAGAGGCTCTTCGTAGGCCGCTCGCCGGCGCGGGCGCCATGGGGGCGAGCGCCCACGATTGCGGTCCGGAGCCTTCGCTCCGGACTGCCCCGTCGTCATCTTCGTCCAGGCCTTCGGCCTTCCCTTCAGATTCCCTCGGGCGCATCGAGGTTGCTCACCCCCATGGCGCCCGCGCCGGCGAGCTACCGGATTCTTGGCCTGTTGCGCTGCTAGAGCTGTGGTTGGTGGCGAGTCTTGCGTCGCCCGCTGCTTGCGGCCGCGCGGGCGGCCGCAAGCAGCACACGTGTTGGTGGGCGTCGGGGCTGTCTGCGCTTGCGCGAATGCGGAGAGCTGTTTGCTAATGGCACCGGCATCTGGTGGGTGGGCGGTGATGGGTGGCGCGCGGCGAGCAGCCGTTTACGCATCAAGATCCGTTCGCGCGCGCCACCCATCCGGCGGCGAAGTTGAAATGACGATTCTTGGCCAACTCCGTCTTGGCGCTTGAAGACCGAGATGCGCCGTCGTTGGTGGACAGGCTCACCAGTTCCAGCAGCTCGTCGACTCAGCGCCGCGCCTTGGCCGGAGTGGCCCTCAGACCCAGCCTCGTGATCGATTCGGCGACGATATTGCCCGCGTGGCACTGAGAGCGACGCCCCGTCCAACGCCTTCCAGGTCTGCTCGGACCAACGCGACAAAGTGCATTCCGGCCGGAGCTTGCGCTCTCAGTCGTCAGCTCGCGTAGCTGTCACCAAAGCTCTTTGCTAACTGGCGGGTCGTCGTGCCATTGGGCAGTAAGCAAAACTGTTCTGCAGAAAGCTCTGACGAAGCCCGTGTTAGCCGCTCTGAAACCCCGACTCACGGCGTCGCCGGTCATGCACCTAGTCTTTTTTGGAGATGTGCAGCTGATGTCTATCAGATAGCCTGCATTCGCCAAGTCATCTTTCGCACGAGAAAGAGTTCACGAATTGACATGGCCGGGTTGCGGGAGAGATTCGTCCAGATCTGCTCACACCTGTTCCATCAACTCAGTATCAAGCACTGGAGTCGTCTTATGAGATTCAAGAAACGTGCTGCGCCAGCACTGCTGGCTGTCGCCTCCCTGACACTCGCGGCGCTCGCCCAGAACGCCATGGCCGCGGGCGCCTACTCGAGTTCCGCGGTCATGCCGACCATCTACAGCAAGAACCACTGGTACACCGTGGCACCGCCCGTGGTCGGGAGCCCTCCGAGCACTGCAACCATCACCACGGTGTACTACAGCTACGGCTATCGCTTTCCGCGCCCGACCGGCTTTCAAGTGCTGCTGTGCGACAACAACGGCACCAACTGCACTGACGTGACCTCCAGGGGCTCGGGCTCGGTCAGCTTCAAAGGCAAAGGCGTCAAGGCCAACACGCCGGTCCGCTTCCATGCACGCGTCGGTGGCAATGGCACGATGTCACCCCTGATGGGTGATGGCACCGCCAACGTGTCGGTGATGTACGACGACTGATCCGGTAATCGGCGAGCGGGCAATGGGTCTCACCCCGGCTCGCCGTGAATGATGAATCTGCAACTACGCGGCCTTTCGGCCCGCCGGTGTGAGCCAGCCACTAGCCTCAAGGTAGTCTTCGGATTGCGAGTTCGTATGGTCAAAGAGCTTGGCAAGAATCTGAGCCGCAGGAGTACCCTTTGCCTTCTCGGAGTCGTATATCGCCTTGCGCTGCGCGTCGATCACGGCAGCCTCCTTGGAAAAATTCTCCTTGAAGGTTTCGTCAATGATGCGCCCGGAAGAGAGCTTATTCAGCGGCTCCCCCCCTCTTCCCGGTGCAAGCTGGTCGCGTATGTCGTACCAGATCGTGCTGGGTATGTTCACCATGTCATACGCGAACTGTTCAGCGTATTGCGGGTCGGAAGCTGCGGAATTCAACCACTTTTCCTGAATCGCCGTGCGGCCCTGCGTCGCGGCTCCCTCCTGGCTCGAGCGCTTTCGAGCCGCATCGGAAATGCCCACTTGTGTGGTCGAAGAATTGAATCCCTGAAAGAGTCCCTGAAACCCCGCCACGTCCACCGGCGTTGATTTCGTCGTAGTGGAACTCAGCTTCGAAAAGCCCACTCGATCTGCGCCTTGGAACGAAAGAACGCTAAAGCCAGACTGAATATTCATTCACATCTCCAATCAATACAGAAAGTGGCGAGCCTTGAAGTATTTTTTCCTAATCTTCTTGGCGCCTACGCCACGGAAAGCTACGTTGATAGAACAGCGTCTTAACTTATCGCCTGATGCTAGATTGAAGGATCGCGAGCCTTTAGTCCAAAAAGTGAGCGAAAAATGGGACTTTTCTGACTTTTTCCATCCTACGCACACGCGTTCTCAGAGCAAGCCACTGAACCCTCGGCGTTACCTCACGGCCGCGCTGACCGGATTGCTTCTTTTGACGTGCGACGCCGCGTTCGGTGCGGATGTTCTTTATTCCGAGTACCAAGCCAAACAGCGGCAAAGTGCGTTCGCGTTTCCGCTGGAAGAAGCCATCGCGCTGGCGGTGAGGGACAACAGGTTGGTGAAAAGCGCCTACGTCCAGCGCATCAGCCAGAAATTCGACCTCTACGTCAGCGAAGGGAAGTTCTACCCAAAACTGCTGCTCACCACGTCCGCATTGACGAGCAAAGTCAACGGTACCTCCAGCAACGCGAAAGACCTGAACACCAACGCATCGCTCACCTTGCCGACCGGGGCGACCGTATCTATCGCCAATGTCCAGGGCAGGAGCACCGCGGGCACACCTTCGTCTACATCGGTCACGCTGAGCCAGCCCCTGCTGAAAAACGCAGGAATCGATGCGAACACGGCATCAGTCCGCATCGCGCGCCTCGATGATGAAATCAGCCGACTAGCACTCAAGGCAACGCTCTCCCAAACCGTCGCGCAGGTGATCTACGCCTACCGCGAGCTCCTGCGCGCCCAGGAACAGAAGGTGATCGCCGAAGCAGCCCTGGCACGCAACAAAGACCTGTACGAGGTCAACCGCGCGCTGATTGCGGCAGGACGCATGGCCAAGGTGGAGATCCTGCAAACGCAGGCCGAAGTCGCGAATCGAGAAGTAGCGCTGGAAGAAGCGGAGAACCAGATCGACACGGCCCGGCTGGCCCTTGTAGCGTTGCTTGCTCTGGAGCCGCGCACACCTCTATACGCGACCGCTCCAACCAGCGTGGACTGGCGTCCTACCGACCCGACGCGCGCCCTGGAAACGGCGCTCACGCTTCAGCCCGACTACCTCTCCATGAAAATCCTGGTCGAACGGGCCAAGATCAGTCTGGACTATGCCAAGAACCAGCAGCTGTGGGATTTGTCGCTGGTGGCCACCAGAACCCAGGCCCGGAGCAGCGGCGCGTCGTTGGGAGCCATGGACATTCAGGCGTCCGGCGCCCGGACCGACGGCAGCTACGCGGGCCTGCAGCTCACCATCCCCTTAGGGGACCGCTCCATCAAGCAATCCGAGGTGCGCGCCTCCGTGGATCTGCACACCCAAGAACTCAAGTTGCTTGAAACGCGTCAAACGGTGGAGCACCGCATCCGCGATGCCACGCGCAATGTCCAAACCCGATGGCGCCAGCTGGAACTCTCGATCAAGGCCCGCAACTTGTCCCGGCAGAAGCTTGAGGCGGAGAAGGAAAAGCTACAGGTCGGCCAATCGTCGAACTTCCAGGTGCTGTCCTTCGAGAACGACCTGCGCAATGCCGAGAGCGCCCGCCTCAATGCGCAGATCACGTACCTGAACACGCTCACCGAACTGGACGAACGCATGGGCAAGACCCTCGACGTCTGGAGCATCCCCATCATCCAGACCAATGGTTATGAGAACTGAAGAGTCCATGCCGTCAGCCCGGCAAGTCGGCCTCGTAGTCGTGAGCGCCGTCGGCATCATCGAATCACTCAACACCGAGGCGGAGGTGCTTCTGCGGCTACCGAGTGTATCGCTCATCGGCCAGCCGGCCGTTACGGCATTGCTCGATATCGCTGACGAAACGTCCGCGAGCACGTTGATCTCACGGTTCGGCACACCGCCGCGCGGCGGCAGTGCTCGAGAAAGACACCATCACGCCACACGGCTGTACGTGCAATGCGAACGGCTTCCCGGCCCCGAAGCTGATGGCCGTTGGTTGATTCTGCTCGATACCCCACTCCCCTCGGTCGCACCCGCAGCCGCAGCGCGGCGCGCGGGGCGCACCAAAATTCCCAGGCTGGCCGCCGGTAGCTCGGCGGCCCTCTTGGTCGCTGTGCTGCTTGGGAAAACGTTTGGCCCCGGCGCGGCTCCGCCGACGGCCTCATCTGGAGCGAGTGCAGCCGCGTCGGCTTCGATGACGCCAATCATGGCACCCACCACCCCGGCCTACATTTCCGTCATCGGCACCATCGAGGCCAACGAAACGCTCGGCGTTTCGGCCCCTTTCGATGGCGTCATCAAAGAAAGGCACTTCTCGTTCGACACGGAAGTCAAGCAAGATCAGTTGCTGCTGATACTGGACCCAAACGACTTGAACCAACGCGTCCAAGAAGCCAGGGTGGCGATGCTCAAGGCCGCCAAGACCATGCAGGAACTTGAGCGCTGGGACAGAGGCGCCGAAGTCTCGCGGGCGAGACGCACGTTCGTGGTGGCCCGCCAGCAGGTCGAGCAAACTGAGCGCAAAGTGCGGGAAACCGACGGGCTGGTCAAGAAGGGCATTCTCGCCCGGAACGAGTACGACATCGTGGCGGAACAGCTCAACGGTTTCAAGGCCCAGTTGGCGGCGGCAGCGGATGACCTGAAAGCCACCCAGGACAAAGCCGACAAGAGCAACCTGGAGATCGCCAAAATCGAGTATGAGCAGGCCAGGGCGAAGCACGAGGACTTGGCCAGGAGCGCGCTGCTGGCACGCATCGCCGCGCCGCGTGCCGGCATTCTGTCGAAGGCGCCAGCATCCTCTGGACAAGCGCCGGCAACACTTGATGCGGGAAGCCGGATCACGAAGGGTCAGCTGCTGTTCAACGTCGCGCTTACCGGCAAGCTGCGCGTGTCGGCCCGGGTCGACGAAGCGGACGTCGTCGGCCTCGCCACAGGCATGCCTGTGGAAGTGTGGATCGATTCACAGGAGATCGCCCCCCTCCTAGGAAACCTTGCCAGTATCTCGGCACAGGCCATCCAAAGCGGCAACGGCGTCCGCAGCGCCCTGTTCGACGTGAGCGTCGATCTGCCGGCATTGAGCAAGGAGCAGCGCAGGAGGCTGCGCGTCGGAATGTCCTGCAACCTTCGCATAAAAACCCGAGGCGCCGCGAATCCCGAGCCAGGCGGCCCAGCGCGTATCGGCAGGTCGCCTGTGCAGACAAGAAACTGAAATGCTGAAACTGGACCGGATCAGCAAGGCCTACCACAATGGCAGCGGTGCAGTGCCTGTGCTGCAAGACGTATGCCTCGAGGTCGGCGCTGGCGAAATGTGCGCCATCGTCGGAGCATCGGGGTCGGGCAAGAGCACGTTGCTCAACATCATGGGGTTGCTCGACGCGCCGGATAGCGGCGCCGTGCTCTACCGGGGCAAGCCCGTGCATGATGCGGACTTGAAGACGCGAGCTGACCTGCGCAATCGCCACATCGGATTCGTATTCCAAGCCTTCAATCTGCTGCCGCGCATGAGCGCACTCGACAACGTCGGCCTTCCCCTGCTCTACCGCGGCATCGGCAAGTCCGAGCGCCGCCGACGGGCGCAGCGCTGGCTGGAGCGCGTCGGGTTGGCCGATCGCGCAGAGTACCTGCCGGACTCGCTATCCGGCGGACAGAAGCAGCGAGTCGCCATCGCGCGGGCCCTAGTCGGAGCGCCACAGCTCGTGCTCGCCGATGAACCCACCGGCAACCTTGATCCGAAGGCGGCGCAGGACATTCTCAGCCTACTCGGCGAACTGAGCCGGGAATCCGGCGTCGCCGTCGTCATCGTGACCCACGACCCAGCCATCAGCGTCAAGTGTCAGCGGGAAATCGCCGTCAGTCACGGGCGGGCCTTCGTTCGCGAGAGTGCGCCATGGCGTGGATGAATCTCCCGCGCGCGACCGGCTCCTTGCGCGCCATTGTCGAGGATGCCATCGACAATATGGTCGCGGTTCGGCAGCGCACCCTTCTGTCCCTGGTCGGCATAGCCATCGGCGCTGCGGCCGTCGTGGCGCTCTTGAACATCGGAGAGAACACCTCGGACGAGGCTGCGCGCCAATTTAAGTCGATGGGGACGGACCTCATCATCGTTCAGGACAGCCCCGCCCTCGGCGGACAGCGCAAAGCCCCCCCACTCAGGAGCGAAGACGCGCAAGAAATGGCAAACAGTATCGCTGGGGTTTCCCTGGCCGCTCCGCTATCGACGACGCCAGTCAAGACCGGCACAGGAGGAAAGTTGCTCGACGCGACGGCCATTGGCACCACGGAACACCTGATGACCGCAGCTCGGCTGGAACTCGCCCGCGGCCGATTCATTTCCCACCGGGATGGATTGAACACCGTGGTGGTGGTCGGAGGGAATCTGGCTACACAACTCGTCGGCGGCGGCACAGAGCTGGCGCTGGGCGATGAGATCCGCATGGACAACTACCGCTATACGGTCGTGGGAGTCCTGCGTAGTGCGCCACGCAACCCACTACTGCCGTTCGATCTCGACAACGCCCTGATTCTGCCGATCAAGGCGGATCGCCGCGCGAACTCCGCGACCGGAGCGCTATCCAACATCCTGCTTCGCGTTGCCGAGGGCCACGACCCTCTGCATGCGCTCACCGAGGTCTCCTCGTTTCTTCAGCGCAAGGGCAGCAACGCCCAGGCGCAGGGAGCGCTGCTGCTGCTCGACGGCATGCGGCAGCAAGGGCAGATGTTCAAATGGATGTTGGGTGGAGTGGCCTCCATCTCGCTGCTTGTTGGCGGCATTGGCATCATGAACGTCATGCTGGCCGGTATCGCCGAACGACGCCGCGAGATCGGGCTGCGCATGGCCATCGGCGCCGACCAGTGGGGCATCATGACAATGATCGTCACGGAGGCGGTCAGCCTCTCGTTCGTGGGAGGCGGAGCAGGCACCCTGCTCGGCATGCTCGCCTCCGTGCTCTACGCGTGGTTCACGGGCTGGGAGCCGACGCTATCGGCTCTGGCGGCACTACTCGGGTTCGGCATGTCGCTTTTGACCGGATTGTTCTTCGGTATCTATCCCGCCTTTGTAGCCTCGAAATTGAGTCCGATTGAAGCGCTCAGATCCGACTGAAACCGGCTCATCCACGGCGCGGTTGGCGCCCTAGGAGCCGATCCTCGACAAGATCACGCGGCGCGCACTGCATCCCAAGCCACCGCGTGACACCGCAACTGCCGCCCGCCGACCCCGACAACCGCCGGCGCCTCCACCTTGCACTGCTCCCGCGCCATCGGACACCGTGGATGAAACGTACACCCTGACGGCGGCAATATAGGATTCGGCACCTCGCCCCCCATCGGCTCCCGATCCCGCCGCGGATCATCCAGATCCGGAATCGTATCCAGCAGCATCCGCGTATACGGATGCTGTGGCGAATCAAACAGCTGATCCGCAGGCGCCTGCTCCACGATGCGGCCCAGGTACATCACCGCCACGCTGTCGGACACATGCCGCACCACCGACAGGTTGTGGCTGATGAACACGTACGTCAGCCCGAACTCCTTCTGCAGATCGCCCATCAGGTTCAGGATCTGCGCCTGCACCGACACGTCCAGCGCCGAGGTCGGCTCGTCGCACACCAGGAATTCCGCCTCCGTCGCCAGCGCCCGCGCGATCGAGATGCGCTGCCGTTGGCCACCGGAGAACTCGTGCGGGAAACGGCCGGCGTCGCTGGCGGACAGGCCCACCAGCTCCAGCAGCTCGTCGACCCTGCGCCGCGTCTCGGCCGGCGTGGCCCGCAAGCCCAGCGTCGTGATTGGTTCGGCCACGATATTGCCCACCCGCCAGCGCGGATTCAGGCTGGCATACGGATCCTGGAAGATCATCTGCGGATGCAGCACGCCGCCCTTGCGGTTGCGCCCGTAGCGCAGCGTTCCGCGCGTCGGCGCCACCAGCCCCACCAGCAACTTCGCCAGCGTGGACTTGCCGCAGCCCGATTCGCCCACGATGCTCAACGTCGTTCCCCGCGGCACGGATAACGACACCCCGTCCACCGCCTTCAAGGTCTGCTCGGGCTGGCGCGACAACGTGCGTTCCAGCCAGGGCGGCGACACGTCGAACCAGCAGGCCAGGTCTTCGGCCCGCAACAACACATCATCGTTATGCGGCATGGGCGACTCCTCCTTGATGCAGCCAGCAGGCGCTGACGGTGGCGCCGGCCGGGGACGCCCCCAGCGGCGGGCGCTGCTGACTGCAGCGCGGCCCCGCCATCGCACAGCGCGGGTGGAAAGCACAGCCGTCGGGCATGGCGTGCAGGCGCGGCATGGCGCCGTCAATCTGGTTCAGCCGGGCCGCGCGCTGGCGCAGGCCGGGAATCGCATTCATCAGGCCTTGCGTGTAGGGGTGGCCTGGCCGGCGCAGCACGTCCAGCACCGGTCCGATCTCGACGATGCGGCCCGCGTACATCACCGCCACGCGGTCGGTGGTCTCGGCGATCACGCCCATGTCGTGCGTCACCAGCAGCACCGAGGTGCCCTGCTCGCGGCACAGGCGGCGCAACAGCGCCGTGATCTGCGCCTGCACCGATACGTCCAGCGCCGTGGTGGGTTCATCGGCGATGATGAGCGCCGGCCGCGCCGCCAGGGCCAGCGCGATCACCACGCGCTGGCGCATGCCGCCGGAGAACTGGTGCGGATAGTGGTCAATGCGCTTGTCCGCCGCCGGAATGCCCACGGCCAGCAGCAGCTCCAGCGCCCGCTGGCGCGCCGCCTGAGCGCTCACCTTGTCATGATGGCGGATTGTCTCGACCAGCTGGTCGCCCACCGTGAACAGCGGATGCAGGCTGGTCAGCGGATCCTGGAAGATCGCGCCGATTTCCTTG
Source organism: Achromobacter sp. PD1 (assembly GCF_048541815.1). Classification (NCBI taxonomy): domain Bacteria; kingdom Pseudomonadati; phylum Pseudomonadota; class Betaproteobacteria; order Burkholderiales; family Alcaligenaceae; genus Achromobacter; species Achromobacter sp. PD1. Next base: position 1,226,298 of record NZ_CP183349.1, on the reverse strand, counting down.
CCGCGCAAGCGTTGGCGCGCCTTGGGCGGCAGGGTGTCGATGCGCCTGCCCGCCAGATGGATCTCGCCGCCGCCCAGCCGTCCGGGCGGCTCCAGCAAGCCGATCACCGCCATGCCGGTCAGCGACTTGCCGGCGCCGGATTCGCCGACCATGCCCAGGATCTCGCCGGGCTGGATATCGAAGCTGATGTCGCGCGTGGCGACCAGGACGCCGTGGCGCGTGGGGAATTCGACCGACAGGCCGCGCACGGACAGGGTCGGCGCGACGTTGGCCGCGGCCGGCGGCTGCGTGGTGTTGGGAACGATGGCCATCATGACGGACTCCTTGCGGGACGCGGATAGCTGGAGGAGAAAATCTGCTCGGCCGGCGGATGGCCCCAGGTGCGGTCGGGGTAGCGGGCCACCAGCCCGTCGAACTGCGTCTGCGCCTGCTCTTGCGCCAGGCGCGCATCGAAACCGGGGATGCGCCCGTCCACCATCACGAAGCGGCCGTCGATCACCACCTGCGACACGTCGCGCCCGCTGCCGCTCACCATCAGCGTCTGGACGGGATCGATCAGTTGGCCGTTGCGGTCGTGCGAAAAATCGAACACCACGATGTCGGCCTTGGCGCCCACGGCCAGCCGGCCCAGGTCCGGGCGGCCCAGCGCGTCAGCCCCGCCCACCGTGGCCGCGTCGTAGTAGTCCTCGGAGCGGACCGCCTCGGTCGAGCCATCGGCCACTCGGCACAGCATCATGCCCACCTGCATGTTCAGCACCATGTCGGGCGGCCAGGTGTCCGTGCCCATGCCGATGTTCACGCCCAGCTTGCGGTAGCGCGCGAACGATTCAAGCGTGGCGCCGTGGCGTCCCGATACCAACGGGCAATGCACGATGCTGGCGCCGGCGTCGCGGATGATTTCCAGGTCGCGCCCGGGCCGCTCGATATGGCGCGAACCCGACACGTAGGTGCCATGCGGCAGCAAGGCGCGCTCGGACAGGAAGTCCAGGCTTTGCAGCCATTCCGGCGGACTCATGCCGTGCTGCTCCAGCACCAGGTCGTACTCCAGGCGCGATTGGCAGCAATGCAGCCGGATCGGAATGTTCCGCTCGCGCGCCGCGGCGGCCGAAGCGCGCAACAGCGCAGGCGTGCAGGTTTCGATGCGGTCGGGCGACAGCATGGCGCGCACCCGGCCGTTGTGGCGGCCTTCGATCTCGTCGCAGAAAGCCAGGGCCTCGGCCAGCCCCGCCATGCCGCGCGCCTCGTCGTAGTGGCAGCGGATCTTGCCCGCAGCGTCCACATAGGTGTGGCCGCTTCGATAGGCCGGCCCCAGGTAGACGCGCAGACCCAGTTCGCCGGCCGCGTTGGCCGCCGACAGGAATTCGTCGCGGGTCTCGCCCCACACCCGGTAAAACAGCGACGCGATCGGCAGCGCCGTCGTGATGCCGTTGCGTATCAGCTGGGCGAAGGCATAGCGCTTCTGGAACGCCAGCTCGGAGGCCGTGTACATCTCGTACGGCCCGCGCTTCATGCAGCTCTCGGGCCAGATGCGGCCCTTTTTCCAGGCGGGCGAATTGTCGAAGCCCAGGATGGTCGTGTCCAGGTCGGACAGCGCGTCCAGGTCCACGAAGCCCGGGCCGATCAACGCCCGGCCGTAATCGCGGCGCTGCGCGACCTGCCCCGGATAGCGGTGGCCGACGTAGACGATGCGGTCGCCCTCGAACACCACCTCGCCGTTCTCGTACAGGCAATGGCGGCCGTTCTCGTGGCCCACCACCCAACGGGCGGTCAGCAGGACGGGACCTTGCGGCGCGCTCATCACGGCGCCTCCGCCAGCGCCCGGCCGTCGCGCGCGACCACGCGCCCGCCCTTGACGACCAGCTTGCGCGGCGGGCGCGAGACGATGGCTTCGGCCACCGTCTCGGCGTCCACCAGCACGAAGTCGGCGTGGCAGCCTGGCGCCAGACCGTAGTCGGACAAGCCCATGACCTGCGCATTGCCGTAGGTGGCCACGTGCAGCGCCAGATCCAGTTCGTCGTCGCGGCGGAAGTTGTTGCGCAGGCCCACCAGCATGGTCCGCTCCAGCATGTCGGGCTTGCCGTAGGGGCCCCAGGTGTCGCGCATGCCGTCGTTGCCGGTACAGACCGTGACGCCGGCCGCGTGCAGCTTCGCCACGTTGGGCACCGGCCGCGAGGCCGAGCCCGTGGTCATGATGTGCACGCCGGCCTTCAGCAAGCCTTCGGTCAATGCCTGCACTGCGTAAGTGTCGGGCATCCCCAGGCAGAATGAATGCGACAAGGTGACCTTGCCCTGCATGCCCAGCGCCAGCACCCGGTCTATGGTCATCTGCATCGAGAACGCGCCGAGTTCGCCCGCTTCGTGCAGATGGATGTCGATGGGCTTGCCGTGCCGTTGGGCCAGCCCGAAGATGGCGTCCAGATGGCCCTTGGGATCACGGTCCATGCCGGCCGGATCCAGCCCGCCCACGACTTCCGCGCCCATGCGCAGGGCCTCGTCCATCAGTTCCAGCGTGCCGGGGCGGATCAGCAGCCCGCTCTGCGGGAAGGCGACGATCTCCACGTCGATCTGGTCGCGGTACTGCTCGCGCGCGCGCATCACGCCTTCGATCGCTGCCAGACCGATGTCCGTGTCCACGTCCACATGGCTGCGGATATGGCTGGTGCCGTCGCCGATCGACATCACCAGCTGGCGCGCCGACTGGCGGTACGGATCGATGCCCAGGCGCCTCTTCTCGGCGCGCTCGTTCTCGATCTTGTCGATCAGGCGCGGGCCGACTTCATTGCGATACCAGGGCATGCCGTACATGGTCTTGTCCAGGTGCGCGTGGGCGTCGATCAGGCCCGGCAGCATCAGCGCGCCGCCCCCCTCCACCACCGGCACGCCGGCGGGAGCCGGTCCGCCCAGCGCCTGGATGCGGCCGTCGCGCACCAGCACCGAAGTCATCTCGCCGCCTGCCGGGCGGACTTGGGTATACAGCGTTGCGTTTTCCATCGTTCTACTCTTGTCGGTTTGCGTTCAGCGCAGGCGGGGGTTCAGGGCGTCGCGCAGCCAGTCGCCCAGCAGGTTCACCACCAGCACGATCAGGCTCAGGTACAGCGCGGGAAACACCACCACCCACCACTGCCCCGAAAACAGGAACTGGTTGCCCAGGCGGATCAGCGTGCCCAGCGACGGTTCGGTGGGCGGCATGCCCACGCCCAGGAAGCTGAGCGTGGCCTCGATCAGGATCGCCAGGCCCAGGTTCAAGGTGGCCGTCACCATGACCGGCGTCAGCGTGTTGGGCAGGATGTGGGTCAGCATGATGCGCAGCGAACTCACGCGGATCAGGCGCGCCGCCTGCACGTACTCCTTGCCGCGCTCCACCAGGGCCGAAGCCCGCACCGTGCGGGCGTACTGCACCCAGTTGGTCATGGAGATGGCCAGGATCAGGATCACGGCCGACAGGGTTTCGCGCATGCCGGGCGGCAACAGCTGGCGGAACACCGCCGTCACCAGGATCGCGACCAGGATCGTCGGGATGCTCAGCAACGTATCGCCCAGGCGCATCAGCGCGTTGTCGACCCAGCCGCCGAAATAGCCCGCCGCCAGCCCCACCAGCAGGCCGATGGCCAGCGACAGCACCACCGTGGCCAGTCCGATCACCAGCGACATGCGCGAGCCGTACAGGATGGCGGACCAGACGTCGCGGCCCTGCGTGTCCGTGCCCAACAGGAACTGCGGATCCGAGCCTGCCTCCCAGACGGGCGGCAGCTCCGCGTTCAACAGGTCCAGCTGCGCCAGGTCGTACGGGTTCTGCGGCGCGATCCAGGGCGCGAATACGGCCAGCAGCACCACCGCCAGCAGCACGATGCCCGCGCCCATGGCTACGTAGTCCTGCCTCAGGTTCCACCAGAGATCGCTGCGCAGGAAGCGGGCAAGCCGGCCCTGCCCCGTTGCGGAAAATGGCTTAGTGAGCATTGGCGCCTCCCTTGACGTGCTGGCTGCGCAGGCGCGGGTCGACCACGCCGTACATCATGTCCACCAGCGTGTTCAGCGCCACGAAGATGAAGGACACGATCACCAGATAAGCGGCCATGACGGGGATGTCCACGAACATGACCGATTGGATGAACAGCAGCCCCATGCCGGGCCACTGGAAGACTGTTTCAGTAATCAGCGCGAAGGCAATCAGGTTGCCGATCTGCATGCCAGTCACGGTAATCACCGGCATCAGGCAGTTGCGCAGGGCCAGCCGGAAATGCACGATGCGATCCGGCAGGCCGCGCGCGCGGGCGAACTTGATGAACTCGGTGCGCAGCGTCTCCAGCATTTCGGCCCGCACCAGGCGCATGATGAGCGTGATCTGGAACAGCGCCAGCGTGATGGACGGCAGCACCAGCGCGGCGCGGCCCGAGGGCGTGAGCAGGCCGGTGGTCCACCAGCCAATCTTCACCGTGTCGCCGCGCCCGAAGCCCGGCAGCCAGCCCAGCTGCACCGAAAAGATCAGGATCAGCATGATCCCGACCACGAAGCTGGGCAGCGATATGCCCAGGATGGACACGAACTGCAGCGCCTGCGCCAGGCGCGACTTGCGGTAGATGGCGGTCAGCACGCCCAGCGGCACGCCGATGACCAGCGACAGCAGCGTCGCCATCAGCACCAGTTCAAACGTGGCCGGAAAACGTTCGGCCACCAGCGCGAACACGTCCTGCTGGTTGCGGTAGGAAATGCCGAACTCGCCCTGCGCCGCGTTGGTCACGAAGTGCACGAACTGCATGCCCACCGACGCGTTCAGCCCCAGGCGTTCGCGCAGTTCATCGCGCTGCGTTTGCGAGGCCTGCTCGTTGAGCATCATGTCGACGGGGTCGCCGACGAACCGGAAAATCACGAAGGCCATCAGCGCCACCGCCAGCATGACGCCGACCGCGTTGAAGACCCGTCTCACTATGAATGCCAGCATGTGCGGCTCCCCTTCAGACCCTAGTCATACGCAGGACCGCCGGCAGACGGCGGTCCGCGGTGTCACTGCATGCGTACGGTCCACAGGCGCGCCTTGTTGTCCGGCATCTGCAGCACCTCGCCCACGCTCTTGCCCACGGCCCAGGCCATCGGCTGCTGATGCAGCGGCAGGAAGCGCACGTCGTCATGCAGCGTCTGCAGCACGTCGGCCATCATCTGCACCCGCTTGGGACGGTCCATTTCAGCCGCGGCGGCGTCGATCCTGGCGTCCAGCGCCGGATCGCCCCATTGGCCCCAGTTGAAGACCCCAGCCGGGCCGCTGCGGCTGTGCATCACCTGCAGCAGGATGGACAGCGCGTCGATCTGCGGCTCGTTGGCCCAGCCGTGGATGGTGATGTCGAACTCGCCGCGCGAACGCTTGGGGTTCTGCAGCGAACGCGGACCGCTGGCCAGCGAGGCCTTCACGCCAATGCGCGCCCACATGGAGGCGGCGGCCTGGCAGATTTCCTCCTCGTTGACGAACATGTCGTTCGAGCAGAGCAGCGACACCGTGAAGCCATCCGGATAGCCCGCCTCGGCCAGCAGCTTCTTGGCACGCGCGGCGTCGAACGGCAGGCGCTCTTCCTGCCTGGCCTCGTAGCCCGGGATGGACGGCGCCACCAGCGCGCCCGTGGTGCGCGACAGGCCGCGCATCACGCGCTTCTGGATCAGCTCCGGCGACAGCGCCATGTACAGCGCCTGGCGCACCTTCAGATCCTTCAGCGGATTCTTGTCGGTGATGTTGGAGCCGACCAGCTTGTCGCCCAGGTTGAAACCGAAATAGAGCGTGCGCAGCTCGGTCGAGGCCAGCACCTTGACGTTGGACGCCGCGCGCAGCCGGTCCAGGTCCTGCAGCGGCGCGTTCTCGGTGAAATTGATATCGCCCGACAGCAACGCCGCCACCCGCGTGGGCGCGGAAGCGATGGGCGTGAATTCGATGCGGTCCAGGTTGTGGCGCGGCTTGTCCCACCAGCCGGGGTTGACCACCAGCACGGTGCGCGTATCCGGACGGTACGACTCCACCTTGAAGGGGCCGGTGCCGTTGGCGTTATGCGTGGCATAGCCTTCGATCTTCTTGGCGGCGTCCGTCGGCTTCAGGCTGTTGTTGTCCACCAGCCACTGGCGGTTGAAGATGAAGATGTTGGTCAGGTCGTTGAGCATCAACGGATACGGATGCGTCATTTCGATGTCGACCGTGTAGTCATCGACCTTGCGCACCGCCTTGAAGGCCGGCAGATTGCCCTTCAGGGGAGAAGCTTCGTCCGAGACCCGCGTCATCGACGCCACCACGTCGTCCGCCGAGAACGGCGCGCCATTGTGGAACTTCACCCCTTTGCGCAAATGAAAGCGCAGCACCGTGGGCGACGGCGTCTCCCAGGACTCCGCCAGCGCGGGCGTGATGTTGAACTTGTCGTCATAGCGGATCAGCGCTTCGTACACATGGTTCAGGAACGCCAGGTTGAAGGTGCTGCCGTAGGAATACGGATCCAGCGAATCCAGGTCCCGGGCCGCGCCCCACTTCAGCGTGTTGGCGGCGTTGGCCCCCGTGATGGCCGACAGCGCGATCACGGCGCCCGCGGTCCACTTGAGCAAAGTCTTCATGGCTGCAACTCTCCCTTGTGTATCGGTCTGAACTCGCCGGGGTCGAGCCCGGCGCGGTGGGTAAGACGAAATGGCTAGGAATGCGCGCCCGGGCGGACGAGCGACAGCCGCTGCGCGCGCTCCAGGGACGCCAGCGCCAGCACCTGGGCCAGGGCGGCGCGGTAGGAATCGATGATGGGCACGGCCGGCAGGCGCGGCAGGCTGGGCAGGTAGCCGGCCAGCGCCGCGCCCGCCACGATCACCACGTCCGCACCCTGCGCCACCGCGGCGTCCAGCGCCCGACTGACCTGCAAGGCCGACTCGGCCGAACGCGACACGTAGTCCAGGGCATTGCCCGGCAGGGCCAGGATGCCGGCGCAGCGGGACTCCAGTCCCAGCTGCCGGATCTGCTCGCGCAGCATGCCGGGCCAGCGCTGTCCCACCGTCACGATGGCGTAGCGGTCGCCGCGCTGCAGGGCGCTCAGGATGGAGGCCTCGGCCATGCCCACCACGGGTACGTCCAGGCGTTCGCGCACGGCGCCGATGCCGGGTTCGCCAAAGCAGGCCAGCAGGCAGGCGTCGAATCCGCCGTCCGGCCCCTCGCCCGCCGCCCGCTCCACGATGTCCAGCACGGCGTGGGCGGCAACAGCCGCCTCCGCGCGGCTGGCGATGTAGGCGGGGCCGAACCCGGCGGTAACCGCATGGATGCGGACCCTGTCCCCGTAAAAGGCCTCGGCCTGGCTGGCGAGGCTGGCCGTCAGCTCGGAGGTGGTGTTGCCGTTGACCACCAGCAGGCGGTAAGGCGAGGAAAGGGACAGCTCGGGTGCGACGGCCTGGGGTACAGCGGACATGGATCAGCCTTTGTGAACTTGTATACAAACAATATGATCATTAAAGAACGATCACGCTTGTTTTGTATAAAAATTTGTATACGATTTATGTCGCCAATGTACTCCGCAGAATCTCGACGGCAAGCTATCGCTAACCCTTAGGCCCGGGTGTAGTATGCTTCCCAGCACAGAGAAAAACGCGCGCCGGCAGCGCCTGCCGGACCATTCCAACACCCTAAAAAGCGCGCAGGCATAGGAGCCAACAAGAAGATGAAGTCCCTCGCGCCGCCGGCCGACGAGCCCGCCAAGAAAGACATCAGTCGCAACGAAATCGTATACAAAAATTTGCGCAGAGCCATCATCGAGCAGGCCCTGTTGCCCGGCGACAAGCTGCCCGAGGACATCATCGGCGAGCGTTTTGGCGTCAGCCGGACCATCGTCCGCAGCGTGCTGACACGCTTGTTCAGCGAAGGGCTGGTGGATTTGCGGCCGAACCGCGGCGCCGCGGTGGCCCGCCCCAGCCTGGAAGAGGCGCACGACATCTTCGAGGCGCGCCGCTGCCTGGAGCGCGACGTCACGCGCCGGCTGCTGCAGCACATCACCGAAGCCGGACTGACCAGGCTGGAACAGCACGTGGCGCAGGAAGAGGAAGCCCGCAAGCGCAGCAGCACCAACGAATCCATCCGGCTGTCAGGCGAATTCCATATCCTGATGGCGGAGCTGTCGGGCAATGCGGTGTATGCGCGCTACGTGAACGAGATCGTGTCGCGCTGCTCGCTGATCCTGGCCCTCTATGGCCGGCCGCATTCGAGCGAATGCGCCGTCAGTGAACACATGGAGATCGTGGCGGGCCTGCGCGCGCGCGACGAGAAGCACGTGCTGCACCTGCTGGAGCATCACCTGGAATCGGTGACCGCGCGCGCGCTGCTGACCGCGGACGGCCAGGGCGTGCGCGATATCCGCAAGATCCTGGACCGCTACGGCACGTAGGGACGCACGAAGCCCCCCAACGAAAAAGCGCCCGGTGAGGGCGCTTTTTTGGTTGGAGAGCCTAGATTTCGCGCTCTTCCGTCTTGAGGTTGTTGTCGCGAGCGAAATCCACCACGAACTTGTACGCCAGCGGTTCCAGATCGCGCAAACGCAGATCGACCACGATCCCGCGCACGCCGTCGATCACGACGGGCAGCACATAGGGCGAATAGGTGAGGTGGTTACCGGCACAGCCGGCGGGCCGGAATTGTGCCATTACGCCGGCGAGCCGTTCCGCCCAATCGCTGGGGCGAAAGCGGCTACCGCTTTCGGTAACGCCATGAATTACGAATTGTCTGACGCGAGTTGCCATGAGTTCTTCACTACAGCGCGCCCTTCACGAAAGCCGGATCTTCGGCGTGATCAAACATGCGCCCTGCGCCGCGAATTGTATATGATTGATCCTTTGCCCTCTTTCAAAAAGCGATTCGCCTGGGAAAACGAGCTGTCCGGACTGCCAACCCCGGCGGCATCCCACGGGAACTCCGGCTGAGTCCCGGCGCAATCCGCTTCATCCACAGGAGGATCCTCGATGACTTCGCCTCTGGCCAATATCTACGCCCGGCTGCCGGTATCGTTCACGCACGGCCAGGGCGTCTGGCTGTGGGACGCCGAAGGCCGCAAGTACCTGGACGCGCTGGCCGGCATCGGGGTGTCCTGCCTGGGCCACGCCCATCCGAAACTGGTGGCCGCCATCAGCGAGCAGGCCGCCCGCGTCATCCATACCTCGAACATCTACGAAGTGCCGCAGCAGACCGCGCTGGCCGCTCGCCTGACGCAGCTGTCCGGCATGCGGGAAGTCGCGTTCAACAACAGCGGCTCCGAGGCCAACGAAGCCGCGATCAAGCTGGCGCGCTACTACGCCTACCAGCGCGGCAACAAGCACGCCCACATCATCACCATGGATTCGTCCTGGCATGGCCGCACGCTGGCCACGCTGGCGGCCACGGGCAGCGAAAAGGCGCGCAAGGGCTTCGAGCCCCTGCCCTCGGGCTTCATTCAGGTGCCTTACAACAGCGTGGACGCGGTGCGCGCCGCCGGCGACGCCGAGCCGCGCGTGGCTGCGGTGCTGCTGGAAGTGCTGCAGGGCGAAGGCGGCATCCGCCCCTCCGACATCGCCTATCTGCAGGAAGTGCGGCGGCTGTGCACCGAGCGCGGCTGGCTGCTCATGATCGACGAAGTCCAGTCCGGCATCGGCCGCACCGGCAAGTGGTTCGCCCACCAGTGGGCCGACATCGTGCCCGACGTCATGACCCTGGCCAAGGGCCTGGCGGGCGGCGTGCCCATCGGCGCCATGCTGGCCGCCGGCCCCGCCGCGGGCGTATTAACCCCCGGCAGCCACGGCACCACGTTCGGCGGCGGCCCGCTGGTCTGTGCGGCCGGGCTGGCCGTGCTGGATGCGCTGGAATCCGAAAACCTGCTCGCCAACGCCCACGACGTGGGCAATCACCTGAAAACCGCCCTGGCCGATGCGCTGACCGGCGTCGCGGGCGTCACCGACATCCGCGGCCGCGGCCTGATGCTGGGCATCGAGCTGGCCCGCCCCTGCGGCGTGCTGGCCCTGCGCGCCATGCAGGCCGGCCTGCTTATCAACGTCACGCGCGACCGCGTGATCCGCATGTTGCCGCCGCTCATCCTCAACCGCGACGAAGCCGACCGCATCGTCGCCATCCTGGTTCCGCTCATCCAGGAATTCCTGGCCGAAACACCATAAAATCAACGTCCCGCCCGGGCCATGAGCCTGGCCGGGCCCCATGACCTGCGACATCACCATGACACCTCCCACGACTCAAAACGGCCCGCTGCGGCACTTCCTGCAGTTCAAGGACTTCTCGTCCGCCGAGATCGCCTACGTGCTGGACCGCGCGCGCCTGATCAAGGACAAGTTCAAACGCTACGAACCCCACATGCCGCTGCATGACCGCACGCTGGCGATGGTGTTCGAAAAGGCCAGCACGCGCACCCGAGTGTCGTTCGAGGCCGGCATGTACCAGATGGGCGGTTCGGTCATCAACCTGACCTCCAACGATTCGCAGCTGGGTCGCTCCGAGCCCATCGAAGACACCGCGCGCGTCATCTCGCGCATGGTCGACATCGTCATGATCCGCACGTTCGAGCAGACCCGCATCGAGCGCTTCGCCTCGCACTCGCGCGTGCCGGTGATCAACGGCCTGACCAACGAATTCCACCCCTGCCAGATCCTGGCGGACATCTTCACCTACATCGAGCACCGCGGCCCCATCGCCGGCAAGACGGTGGCCTGGGTGGGCGATGCCAACAACATGGCCTATACCTGGCTGCAAGCCGCGGAAATGCTGGGTTTCACGCTGCACGTGTCGACCCCGGCCGGCTACGAACTCGAAGCCTCGCGCATCGGCACGCCGCCGGCCACGGTGCTGCGCCAATTCAAGGACCCCATGGAAGCCTGCAAGGGCGCGCACCTGGTCACCACCGACGTCTGGACCAGCATGGGCTATGAAGCCGAAAACGAAGAGCGCCGCGCCGCTTTCGCCGACTGGTGCGTGGACGCCGAAATGATGGCCGCCGCCGATTCCCAGGCCGTGTTCATGCACTGCCTGCCCGCCCATCGCGGCGAGGAAGTCACCGGCGAAGTCATCGACGGCCCGCAAAGCGTGGTCTGGGACGAAGCCGAAAACCGCCTGCACGTGCAGAAGGCGCTGATGGAGTTCCTGCTGCTGGGCCAGATCAAGTAAGACCACCCCCATATGGAAAAGCCTGTGCATCTCGCGATGCGCAGGCTTTTTTCATGGGCACGACAAACCCGAATTCAAATCCGATGCGGCGGACGCCGCGCAATTACAGAATCCGTTTGAACATGGTCCGGCGCGTATTGCGGAAGGATGGCCGCACGCGGCTGCTCCAGTCGCTGGCGCGCACGGCCAGCCAGGGCGGGCTGCCGAAGGTTTCGCGCGTGTGCAGGTCGTAGCAGGCCAGATAGCGCGGCGACTCGTCGCGGCATTCATAGCGCATGGCGCGCACCGTGCCAGGCACCGAGGCCAGGCCCGGCAGATGCTCCTGGTCGTACCAGGCGTTCAGGTCGGCTTCCGCCTCGGGCAACACGTCGGTCTCGACGATGTAATGCCACGGCGCGTCCTGCCCCGCCGAGGCGCCCGCCAGGTCCAGCGTCTGATGCAGCACGCGGCTGCGCGCGCCCGGGAAGCTCTCGGCCAGGCGGGCCTGCGCTTCCGGCAAGGCCGCTGCCGATCCGCGCAGATAGACGTAGGTTTCGTCCTCTTCCAGGGCGGCATAAGCGGCGGCGCGCAAGCCTGCCAATCCTTGGGTCAGGGTCTGTTCAAGTTCAAGTGCGCGCGGCGTGTCGAAGCGCTCGCCCAGCGATACCAGCAATACGGTTTCCTGCACTCCAGTCTCCTTCAATGTCCGACGCGCAAGGCCACCAGGAAGCGCGACACCATGTTGTACGCGCCCACGGTCGCCGCCAGTTCCACCAGCTGCGTGTCATCGTAGCGCGCGCGCAGCGGCGCGAACACGGCGTCCGGCACCTCGATGTCGCGCGTCATGGCGTCCGTCAGCGCCAGCACTTCGGCCTCGCCGGCTTCCAGGCCCTGCAGCGCCGACGGCGCCGGACCGCCGCGCAATGCGTCCACCAGCGCCTGCGGCATGCCAGCGGCCAGCGCGTGCGGCACATGCGCCTCGAACTCGTACGGCGCATTGTTCAAGGTCGCCACGCGCAGGATGATCAGTTCGCGCAGGCGCGGCGGCACCGCCGTGTTCAGGCGGATCGCGGTCAGCATGGCCTCCCAGCCCTGAACCACGGCCGGGCTGTTCAGCAACACCTGGTACAGCGGCGAGATGCGCCCCCGTGCAGCCGATATCCGCGCCTCGATCGCGGCCAGTTCCGGGCGGCTGCCCGGCGTCACCAGCCCTACTCTGCATGCGTTCATCTTCACTCCGGACGGATGTTCTTGCGCTGGATCAGCGAGGTCCACTTCTCGCGGTCGGATGCGATCAGGGCAGCCAGTTCCTGCGGGCTGCCGGGCGCGGCCTGCGCCCCGAACTTCTCCAGCCGGGCGCGCACGCTCTCCGTGTTCAGCGCGGCGCGCACGGCCTGGTTGAGCTTGTCGATCGTGGCAGGCGGCGTGGCGGCCGGCGCCACGATGCCGTACCAATTGTTGGACTCCACGCCGGCAATGCCCTGCTCGGCCAGGGTCTTGACCTCGGGCAGCAGCGGATGGCGGGTAGGCGCGGCGATGCCCAGGGGCTTCAGCTTGCCGCCCTGGATATGGCCGATCAGGCCCGGCACGTCGCCGAAGAAGCCCGACACCTGGTTGCCCATCACGTCATTGATGACCGGCGCCGCGCCCTTGTAAGGCACGTGCATCACGTTCGCCTTGCTGGAATCGGCGAACATTTCCAGAGTCAGGTGGGGAATGCTGCCGATGCCCGACGAGCCGATCGCCACCGACTGCGAGGCAGCCTGGGACTTCTTGACGAAGTCAGCCGCGTCGGCCGCCGGATTGGACGGATTGACCACGAACACCGTGGCGTTGTTGACCACCTTGGACACCGGCGCGAAATCGCGCACGGGGTCATACGGCAAGTCCTTGTACAGCGCCGGGCTGATCGCGACCGCGCCCACGCTGGTCAGGAACAGCACCGAGCCGTCAGCGGGCGCCTTGGCAACGTAGGCTGCGGCGATGTTGCCGTTGGCGCCGGCCTTGTTCTCCACGATGACCTGCTGCTTGAGCTCCTTGCCCAATTGCTCGGCCAAGACCCGGCCGACCAGATCCACCGGCCCGCCAGGCGGGAAGGCGATGATGAGGCGCACCGGCCCATCGGCATGGGCGGATCCCAGGGCGGCCAGGCTCAGCAGGCCGGCGGACAGTATTTTCTTGAACATGGTGTCTCCTGATTGAATGGAATTTTCTTGTCGTTCGCACGCCGCCAGATGGCGGCGGCGTTTGCCGCGCCTACTCGAATCCGTACAGCCGCGCCGGGTTGTCCACCAGGATGCGCTGGCGCAGGGCCGCATCGGGGCAAGCTTCGAAAAACAGGTCGACCAGCTCGCCGTCATCCGGCATGTCGCCCGCCACGTTCGGATGCGGCCAGTCCGTGCCCCACAGGCAGCGTTCGGGCAAGGCCTCGGCCAGCGCGCGCACGAAGGGCAGGCCCTCGGCGTATGGACGCTTGCCCGACGCGATGCGGTCGATGCCCGATACCTTGACCCAGGCCTGCGGCACCTGCGCCAGGCCCAGCAGCGCCCGCATCGCCGGCGACGCCAAGCCATCGCTCGCCTTCAGCCGTCCCATGTGGTCGACCACGAAGGGCAGCGGCAGCGCGGCCAGGCGCGGCAGCAGCTCCGGCAGCATCGCGCCGTCCAGGTGCAGGCACAGGTGCCAGCCCAGCGGCGCGATCAGCGCCACGACGCGGTCAAAGACCGCCGGATCGGGCGCGCCGCCCAAATGCGGCACGAAGTTGAAACGGGCGGCGCGCACGCCGCCCTCATGCAGTTGCTTGACGCCGGCCTCGGTCGCGTCCGCTCCCAGCAGAGCGACGCCGCGATAGCGGCCGCCGCTTTGGGCCAGCGCATCCAGCAGGGCGCGATGATCCGAGCCATGGCAATTGGCCTGCACCACCACCGCGCGCTCCACGCCCAGGCGGTTGTGCAGCGCCGCCATGGCCTGGTAAGGCGCATCCGGCGGCGTGTACGAGCGGCCCTCGGCGTACGGAAACACGTCGGCCGGCCCGAACACGTGGCAATGCGCATCGCAGGCGCCCGGCGGCAAGGCGTGGCGGGGACGGGACGGCGCGGCTAGTGGAGGACGGCAATCGGGCACGGGCGAGTTCCTGCGTTGAAAACGCCATGGTCCCGGATTGCCCGCCGCCCAACAATGCTATATCTTTGATTTCAGATATAGATTTTTCGAATATCCGATGGACCTCAAGCAGATCGAATACTTCCTGCGCGTGGCGGAGCGGCGCAGCTTCTCGCGCGCGGCCGAAATGCTGGACGTGGCGCAGCCCACGCTCAGCCGCCAGGTCCGCCTGCTGGAACTGGAGCTTGGCCAGCATCTGCTCTACCGCAACGGGCGCGGCGCCGAACCCACCGAAGCCGGGTTGCGCTTCCTGGAGCACGCCCGCGCCCTGCTGACCCTGGCCGAACGCGCCAAGGAAGACCTGCAAAGCCTGCGCGAGACGCCCACCGGCAAGGTCGTGGTGGGCCTGCCGCCCCGCATCGCGCGTGTACTCACGCCGCCGCTGGTCCAGGCCTTCCGCCGCAGTTTCCCCGAGGCTTCCATCGCCGTGGCCGAGGGCCTCAGCGCCCAGGTGCGCGAATGGCTGCTGGCCGGCCGCGTCGACCTGGCCCTGCTCTACGATCCCGCGCCCTCGCCCCAGCTGGCCTACGAATCGCTGTTCCGCGAAGACCTGGTGCTGGTGGCCGCGGCCGGCCACCGGCCCGCCCTGCCCCCGCGCATCGCCGTGGCGCAACTGGGCGACTACCCGCTGGTGGTGCCCAGCCTGCCCAACGCCATCCGCACCCTGGTCGAAAGCGTGTGCCGCGCCCAGGGCGTGCGCCTGACCATCGCCGTCGAGGTCGACGCGGTCCAGACCATCGTCGAACTGGCCGCCCAGGGCGACGCCTACGCCATCCTGCCGCGCTCGGCCGCGCGCGGCCCCGCCGCCGAGCATGAGCTGTCGCTGTGCGACATCGTCGACCCGACCATCACCAATGATCTGGTGCTGGCCAGCGCCCGCCACCGCCCGGCCACCCGGCTGGCTGCCGCCACCGCGCTCCTGATCCGCCGGCTGGAGCTGCCGGCCCTGTTCGCCCCGCCGGCCCGACCGCGGCAAAAGAGTTAAAATAGCGTCCGTTTCTCTTGTTTGGCGGCTAGCAGCTGTCAAAGTCTGCTGTCCAAGTCCTGTTGGCGTCTCACTTCAAACAATGACCACTATCCTCCCGAACCTTCCCACCGGCCAGAAGGTCGGCATCGCCTTCTCCGGCGGCCTCGACACCAGCGCAGCGCTCCTGTGGATGCGCAACAACGGCGCCATCCCCTACGCCTACACCGCGAACCTGGGCCAGCCCGACGAGTCCGACTACGACGAGATCCCGCGCAAGGCCATGGCCTACGGCGCTGAAAAGGCCCGCCTGATCGACTGCCGCGCGCAGATGGTGGCCGAAGGCATCGCCGCCCTGCAATCGGGCGCGTTCCACATCTCGACCGCCGGCATCACCTACTTCAACACCACCCCCATCGGCCGCGCAGTGACCGGCACGATGCTGGTGGCGGCCATGAAGGAAGACGACGTCAACATCTGGGGCGACGGCAGCACCTTCAAGGGCAACGACATCGAGCGCTTCTACCGCTACGGTCTGCTGACCAATCCGGACCTGAAGATCTACAAGCCCTGGCTGGACCAGCGCTTCATCGACGAACTCGGCGGCCGTTCGGAAATGTCCGAGTACATGCGCCAGGCCGGCTTCGACTACAAGATGTCGGCTGAAAAGGCCTACTCCACCGACTCCAACCTGCTGGGCGCCACCCACGAAGCCAAGGACCTGGAGCACCTGAACTCCGGCATCCGCATCGTCAAGCCCATCATGGGCGTCGCCTTCTGGCGCGACGACGTCGCCGTCAAGGCCGAGGAAGTCACCGTCCGCTTCGAGGAAGGCCATCCGGTCGCCCTGAACGGCGTGGAATACAGCGACCCGGTCGAGCTGATGCTCGAAGCCAACCGCATCGGCGGCCGCCACGGCCTGGGCATGAGCGACCAGATCGAAAACCGCATCATCGAAGCCAAGAGCCGCGGCATCTACGAAGCCCCGGGCCTGGCCCTGCTGTTCATCGCCTACGAGCGCCTGGTCACCGGCATCCACAACGAAGACACCATCGAGCAGTACCGCGAAAGCGGCCGCAAGCTGGGCCGCCTGCTGTACCAGGGCCGCTGGTTCGACCCGCAAGCCATCATGCTGCGCGAAGCCGCCCAACGCTGGGTCGCCCGCGCCGTCACCGGCGAAGTCACCATCGAACTGCGCCGCGGCAACGACTACTCGCTGCTGAACACCGAATCGCCCAACCTGACCTACGCACCCGAGCGCCTGTCCATGGAAAAGGTCGAAAACGCCCCGTTCACGCCCGCGGACCGCATCGGCCAGCTCACCATGCGCAACCTCGACATCGTCGACACCCGCGGCAAGCTCTTCACCTACGTGAAGACCGGCCTGCTCGCCTCCTCCGGCAGCTCGCTGCCGCAGCTGAGCGACGAAGGCAAGAAGAAGTAATTCTTCAAAGCCAAAAACCAAAAAGCCCTTCGGCATGCCGAAGGGCTTTTTGTTTGGAGCGCATGAATCGGGCGCCAAAGTCAAAGAGGCGCGTCACCACCAGAAGCAGTCACCACCGCCGCGCAGCGCCATCATCAATCGCAAGACACCGCGTAAGCCCCCAAAGGCCGCCCGCGCGGCCGGCCGGGGGCGAGCCCCGCAAGATCCATCGCCATACCCCCACCCTAGGCGAGAACGCCAAGCACACCGCCCTCCCCTGCGACCGGACAAATTCAGCTGACGCAGCCTGTGGCGAGGGGGCCTGGGACGCGCGGGGCGTCGATAAGCCCGAGGGAATCGGTAGGAGTCGCCGAAGGCGAGGACGACGATGACGACGGGGAAGCCCGGAGCGAAGGCTCCGGGCCGCAATCGTTGCCCCGCGCGTCCCAGGCCCCCTCGCCACAGGCGTCATAAGAACTCATCACCCCGGCGCAAGAACCCCAGAGCCTAAAGCTCCACCTGCATCCCCATCTCCACCACCCGATTAGCCGGAATCTTGAAGAACTTCGTACTCCGCGTAGAGTTCCGCGCCATGAACGAAAACACCGCCCGCCGCCAGCGCCACAACGCCGGCTTCTTCGCCGCCACCACGGTCTGCCGCGACAGGAAGTAGGAAGTCCGCATCGGTTCCAGATCGATCTCCGGATACGCCTCCGCCACCAGCCGCAGCGCCTCCGGCACGTCCGGATCTTCCTTGAAGCCGTAATTGATCGTCGCCTGCCAGCTCGACGCCGACAGCTTGGTCACGGAGAAGCGCTCCTCGGGCGAGACATAGGGCACGTCCGCCACCAGAATCGTCAGGAACAGCACATGGTCGTGCAGCACCTTGTTGTGCTTCAGGTTATGCAGCAACGCCGGCGGCACATTGCCCGAGTTCATCGTCATGAAGATGGCCGTGCCCGGCACCCGCGACGGCGGGTACTCTTCGAGCTGCGCCATGAATTCCTTGAGCGGCTGGCGGTCCCGCTTCTGCATCTCCGACAGCAGCCTGCGGCCGCGACGCCACGTCATCATCAGCGTGAACACCACGATCGCCACCAGCAGCGGCAACCAGCCGCCCTCGTGGATCTTGAACACGTTGGCCGAGAACAGCAGCACATCGAACAGCAGCAACAGGCCCAGCGCCACCAGCCACAGCACGCGCTTGATGCCGGTCGAACCGCGCGGCAGCACCGCGAACGCCAGCACCGACGTCGTCAACATCGTTCCCGTGACCGCGAACCCATAGGCGGCAGCCAGGTTGTCCGAATTGCGGAACAGCAGCACCAGGACCAGCACCGCGCACAACAGCAGCGCATTGACCTGCGGCAGATAGATCTGGCCCTTCTCGATGGCCGAGGTGTGCAGGATCTGCATGCGCGGCCAGAAACCCAGCTGCACCGCCTGGCGCGTGACCGAGTAGGCGCCGGAAATCACCGCCTGCGACGCCACGATGGTCGCAATGGTGGCCAGCGCCACCAGCGGGGCCAGCCCCCATTCCGGCGCCATCATGAAGAACGGATTACGGATCGCGGTCGGATCGCGCAACAGCAGCGCGCCCTGGCCGAAATAGCACAGCGTCAGGGCCGGCAGCACCATGCTGAACCAGGCGCGGCGGATCGCCGGACGGCCGAAGTGGCCCATGTCGGCATACAACGCTTCGGCGCCAGTCAGGGCCAGCACCACCGCCCCCAGCAGCACGAAACTGATCCACGGAAACTCGACGATGAAACGCAGGCCCCACATCGGATTCAAGGCCCGCAGCACTTCCGGCGTCTGCCAGATCTGCCAGCCGCCCAGCGCGGCCAGCGTGCCGAACCACAACAGCATCACCGGACCGAACAGCTTGCCCATGGCCCCCGTGCCGTGCGACTGGATCGCAAACAGCGCGATCAGCACCACCAGCGACAGTGGCACGACCCAGGCGTCCAGCTGATGCGACACGATGCCTATCCCCTCCAGCGCCGACAGCACTGAAATGGCCGGCGTGATCATGCTATCGCCATAGAACAGCGCCGCGCCGAAAATGCCCAGCACGATCAGCACCCAGCGCAGCTTGCCTTCCCGCCCGCGCACCGCCAGCTCCAGCAAGGCCAGCGTGCCGCCCTCGCCACGGTTGTCGGCGCGCAGCACCAGCGTCACATACTTGAACGACACCACCACCATCAGCATCCAGAACAGGATGGACAGTACGCCCAGCAGGTGGGCAGGCTCCAGGTCGGTGTGCACGCTCAGGCCCGTCAGACAGGCGCGCAGGGTATACAGGGGGCTGGTGCCGATGTCGCCGTACACCACGCCCAGCGCCCCCATGATGAGGGCGGCCCGCGACGATGGCGCGTGCCCGCCGAGTGCCTGCCCGTTGGACGATGAAGGAACGCTGACCGAACCTTGGCTCATGATGTAGGTTCTTGACGAGTAAGTTGGGCCCCCTTGCGAGGGCCGGGAAACACGACGGACAGCCGTGTTCCTGAAAAGTCCGGACGGCTGGTGAGCTTCCACCAGGCGCCGTGCGCGTGCGCGATTTCACGCACGATGGCCAGCCCCAGGCCCGACCCGCCCGCGGTCGCGGTGGGAGAACGGTAGAAGGCCTCGAACACGCGTTCGCGCTCATCGGGGGAAATCCCCGGCCCATCGTCCTCCACGGTCAGCGAAGGCGGATTGGCGCCGACGATCAGCGTGATGCGGCCGGTCTTGTTGCCGTAGCGCAGCGCGTTGTCGATGAGGTTGCCCAGCAGCTCGGCCAGCAGCAAGGGGTCGGCGTCGATCCAGATGGGCGCGTCCGGCGCCACCAGATCCAGCTCGTAGTGCGCCTCGCGCACCCGCGGAAACCATTCGGCGCCGTTCGCCCGCACCCATTCGCAGAGGTCGATGCGCACGAAGCTGTCCTGCGGCCGGGCGTTGGGATCGGCCCGCGCCAGGACCAGCAGCTGCTGCCCCAGACGGATCATGCGGTCGCTCACTGCCTTGATGCGCTCGGCCCGCGCGCGCACGTCGTCGGGCAAGGGGCGCGCCAGCATCAGCTCCGACTCCAGGCGCAGGCCCGACAAGGGCGTGCGCAGCTGGTGCGCGGCATGGCCGATAAAGCGGCGCTGCGCCGCCAGCGAGGCATCCAGGCGCAGCAGCAAATCATTGGTGTGCGTGACCAAGGGCTCGATTTCGACCGGCACGCCTGCCACTTCCAGCGGCTGCATGTCGTCGATGGAGCGTTGCCGGATCTCTTCGGACAGATGATTGACCGAGCGCAGCCCCGAGCGCACGCCCTGCACCACCACCCACGTGAACAGCGCGATCAGCGCGACCTGCCCCACCACCATCAGCCAGAAGAAATCTTCCAGCATCCAGAGCGACATGTCGATCTTGTGCGTGATGACCCAGGTGGCCGCCAAGTCCAAGAGGACCAGCAGCAGGATCGGCGGCATCAGGCGAATGACCAGATGCCGCGCCAGCGAACGGGAGGGAAGCAAGGGACGGGAAACCGGAGTAGCGGTAGGAGTGCGTTCCTGCATCATGACGCAATGCCCTCGCCTAGGCGTATGGATGCGCGCGGCCGGCGCGACGCGGCCGCAGCCGGCCCGTCAGGCCGTTTCCACATCCAGCATGTAGCCAAAGCCGCGCACCGTTTGAATGCTGGCGCCCGTGCCTTCCAGGCGCTTGCGCAGGCGGTACACATAGACTTCGACGGCGTTTTCGCTGAAATCGGCATCCCAGGCCGACAGCGAGTTCACGATCTGGCGCTTGGTCACGACGCGGCCGACGCGGGCCATCAGCATTTCCAGCACGGAGAGCTCGCGCACCGACAGCGACAGGCGTTGGCCATTGGCGCGGACTTCGCGGCCGACGGTGTCGAACACCAGCGGGCCGACTTCAATCAAGGGCTGCGCCTGACCGGCGCGGCGCCGGCCGAAGGCGCGCACGCGCGCCGCCAGCTCGGGCAGTTCAAAAGGCTTGGTGACGTAATCGTCCGCCCCGGCGTCCAGGCCGGCGACGCGGTCCTCGATGCCATCGCGGGCGGTGAGGATCAACACAGGGACCTGGTTGCCGTCCTGCCGCAATTGCCGCAGCACGTCCAGCCCGCTCATGCCAGGAAGGTTGAGGTCGAGCAGCATGAGGTCGTAAGGCTGCCCCGCCAAGGCGCCCAGAACCCGGTCGCCCTCGGTCAGCCAGTCGACCGCATAGCCTTGGTCGGCCAGAAATTCCTGGAGCGCGTGGCCCAGGGTGGTGTCGTCTTCGATTACCAGAACTCGCATGCGGCGATTCTAGCGCGATCCCGGCCGGAACGGGGCGCGAAATGCGCCCCGGGGCCGGGAAGCGTTCAAGGTGCGGACGGAGCCGGGGCGGCCACGGCTGCCGCGGGCGCGGCGGAGCCGGCGACGCCGCCCGAAGGAGGCGTGGTGACGAACCCGATGCGCGTCATGCCCGAACGGCGCGCCGAAGCCATGACCTTGGCCAGGGTCTCGTAGCGGGTATTCTGGTCCGCACGGATGCGGATCTCGGGTTGCGGCTTGGTGCCGGCAATCGACTTGAAGCGGTTGGGCAGGTCATCGATATTGACCGGCTTCTCGTCCCAGAACAGCGCCCCGCTGGCATCGATGGCCAGGTCGACGGTCTTGGGTTCTTCCTCGATCTGCTCGGCCGCCACCTGGGGCATGTTGATCTTGATCGAATGCGCCAGCAGCGGCGCGGTGATGATGAAGATCACCAGCAGCACCAGCATCACGTCGATCAGGGGCACCATGTTGATCTCGGAAACCGTACTGCTTCCGGATCCTTTGCCCTCGAAGCTGCCAAAGGCCATTATTCGCTCCCGCGTTGAGCCGCAGCGCCGTTACCGTTCTGGCGGCGCAGGGCGCGCACCTTGCCATCGGACAGAGCGACCTGCTGGCCGGTGGTCAGGAACGCGAACAAATCATGCGCAAAGGCATCCAGGCGCGACAGGAACACGCGGTTGTTGCGCACGAAGGTGTTGTAGGCCAGCACCGCGGGAATGGCGACCGCCAGGCCCAGGCCCGTCATGATCAGCGCTTCGCCCACCGGACCGGCGATGCGGTTGATGGTCACGCCGTCGGACAGGCCGATGCCGACCAGGGCATGGTACACGCCCCAGACCGTGCCGAACAGGCCCACGAACGGCGCCGTCGAACCCACCGAGGCCAACACGGTCAGGCCGTTTTCCAGCTTGGCGGTTTCTTCGTCGATGACCTTGCGCATGGTGCGCGTGACGAAATCGGAGTTGCTGCCCGACTCTTCAAGCTTGGTCGCGCCGAACTTGTTGTGATGCGCCTGCGCATGCATGGCGTGGCTGGCCAGGTGCGAGAACGGGTCGCGCGCGCCGTGCGTGACGATTTCGTTTTCGACCTGCTCGAGCGAGCTGGCGTTCCAGAACTTGTTCAGAAAGTCCGCCGAGCGCTTGCGCATGCTGACGTTGCTGGCGACCTTGACCAGGATCAGATACCAGGTCACCAGCGACATCAGGATCAGGATGATGAAGAGGCTCTTGCCGACGAAGTCGCTCTGCGCAACGAAGTGCAGGAAGCCCATGTCGGGAACCGCGGCGGGCGCCGGCGCGGCAGGCAGCGCCGAGGGCAGCGCGGCAGCAGCGCCTTGCAGCGCATCGGCCGATTGCTGAGCCACGGCGCCGACGGTCGAGGCGGCTTGTTGAGCTGCGGGCGCGGCCGCAGCCGCGGCGGGCGCAGCGGCGGCGGCAGCCGGTGCTGCCGGGCTGGTGGTCGCCTGCGCCACCAGGGTGGCGCTATGCAGTGCGTTGGACATCTCAGTTCCTCATTACGAAATCGAACGGAATTTTGGCTTTGGCGGGATAGGCCACGCCGTTACGGGTATACGGTTTGAATCGGCCCTTGCGGGCGGCTGCCAGCGCCGATTCGTCCAGGCGCGGAAAGCCCGAGGACGCATCGATGGTTGCCCGCTCTACCAGCCCCTGGGTGTTGATCTCGACCAGCACCACCACCCGGCCCTCTTCCCGCATGCGGCGCGACGCCATCGGATAGTTGGGCATCGGGCGCGCGCCTTGGAATTCAATGCTGGACACCAGCACCGGCTGATCCGGCGGCGGCCCCTGCTGCGGCCCTTGCGGCGCCTGCGTGCCTTCGGGCGCGCCGCTGGGCGGCGTCTTCGGCGCTTCCGGCTTGGGCTCGACCTTGACGTCCTGCTTGGGCTCGGGCTTGGGTTTAGGCTTGGGAGGCGGCTTGGGCTTGGGTTTGGGCGCCGGCATCGGCGGCTTTTCGACCACTGGCTCCGGTTCGGGTTCAGGCTCCGGCTCGGGCTTGAGCTCGGGTTCAGGCTCGGGTTCGACTTCGGGCTGCGGCGGCTCGGGTGGAGTTTCCGTCACCGGCTGCGGCTCCTCGGGAGTGGGTTCGGCCTTGGCGATCTGGGGTATGGGCGCATCCACCACACTCACCATGATGGCTTCGGGTTCCTCGAGTTCAGGACGATTCTCGGGTGCCATGAAGATGGCGCCGATCACTGCCGCATGCAGCGCCAGGACCGTCAGGCCAGCGCCTGCGCGTATACCGAATGAAGAGCGCGAAGAAGAATTCCAACCGCGTTGAAAACTAGGCATGAATCAGCCAGGGTGCATTGACTTATCCGGCCAGCCAGGAAAGACGCACACGCGATGGCGACGCCGGCTGACCGGTACAAGCCCACAACAATATCTTAAATGCGAATGATTCGCAAGTCCTATTTCATCTGACCCCGTCTTACATTTCCGGGCGGGATCAACAGGCATGAGCGTTACGGCGCGCGCAAAACAAAAAACCCGCCACCATGACGTGTGCGGGTTTTGTGCGGAGCGCATATCGGAGCTTTTGGTGGGTGCTACAGGGGTCGAACCTGTGACCTACGCCTTGTAAGGGCGCCGCTCTACCAACTGAGCTAAGCACCCATTTTGATGCAGCCTCAAGACGAAATTCGCGAAAAATCCGTACAAGCAACTGCCAACCGGGGCACTCAAAAGCAATACGCGGGCCGGAGTATACCGGACCGCGCAATTGTGGGCAAATCGCCAGGGCTGAATGCCTGCGACCCGCCCGCCGTCCATTAGTTGACGGCGTCCTTCAGGGCCTTGCCCGGACGGAACTTCGGCACCTTGGCCTTCTTGATCTTGATGGTTTCGCCAGTGCGCGGATTACGGCCGGTGCGAGCGGCGCGAGCCGACACAGCGAACGTGCCAAAGCCAACCAACGTAACCGTACCGCCCTTCTTCAGGGTGGTCTTGACGGCACCGATCAGGGCGTCGAGCGAACGACCAGCGGCGGCCTTGGAGATGTCGGCCTTGCTGGCGATGTGATCGATGAGTTCGGTTTTGTTCATTCAGGTGTACCCCTCACAAGGTATTGAGTCTGCCGGAGTGCAGTTCATGGCCGTCATGATGGACGCCGCTGAAGACGCAAAACCGACAAACGACGAACAGACAGTGGATAAACTTTTTTCTTGCGCTGCGAAGCACAACTTTTAAACTGCTGCGCCGCCTGGATTCAATGGCAAATTGCCTTCAAATCACCAGCGACGCAGACGTGTATTAGGCCTTGGCGTGGCGCGGCTGTCAAGCGAAAACCTCACCACAACCCGCGTCAATACTAGCTTTTAGACCGTTTCGCAATAAACAGAAACACGCATTTCGGTGTTTGCGCGACACCCTCGAAAACGATCGTTAACTTGCGTCAGACATCGGCCCATCGACGCAGCAAATTGTGATAAATGCCGGTGAGTTGCACGATCGAGAGATGCCCCGCGGCATCCTGATTCAAGCGCTGTATGGCCACGTCCATGTCCAGCAGCAGCGCGCGCTGACTGTCTTCGCGCACCAGGCTTTGCATCCAGAAAAACGACGACACGCGCGCGCCGCGCGTCACCGGATTGACCTTGTGCAGGCTGGTGCCTGGGTACAGCACCATGTGCCCTGCCGGCAGCTTCACCGCGCGCGGACCATAGGTGTCATCGATGACCAGCTCGCCGCCGTCGTAGGAGTCGGGGTCGGAGAAGAACAGCGTTGCCGACAGGTCGGTGCGCACGCGCTCAGCCGTGCCGGCGATGCCGCGCACCGCGTTGTCCACGTGATAGCCGAACGCTTCCCCGCCCTCGTAGCGATTGAACAAGGGCGGAAAGATCTTGCGCGGCAGCGCGGCCGACATGAACAGGTTGTTGGCCGCCAGGCGCTGCAGGATCAGATTGCCCAGCTCCTGCGCCAGAGGATGCTGCTCCGGCAGTTGGCGGTTGCGCTTGACTTCGGCCGACTGATAGCCGGCCGTGACTTTGCCGTCGACCCAATCGGCGGCATCCAGGCGGCGCCGGATCTCGGCCGCCTCTTCTGGCGTGAAAACTTCTGCGATCTGTATGAGCATGGGCGCTATCCCGATTGCGTTGCAAGCGCGCCCGGCCACCGGCCGCGCGCGTGCCGCATTATCCCTGCAGGCAACCGTTGAGCGCCTGATCGAAATCAAACAGCAGATCGGCCTCGTCTTCGATGCCCACGGACACGCGGATGAGACTGTCCGCGATGCCCATTTGCTTACGGCGCTCGGCGCCCATTTCGTAATAGATGGTGTGGGCGGCAGGCAGCGCCAGGCTACGCGTATCGCCCAGGTGGGTCGCCATCAGCACGATGCGCAGGCGGTTCAGGAAATCGAAGCAGTCCACCCCGTCCGCCAGCTCGACGCCCAGCAGGCCGCCGAAGCGCGAGCCGAACAGCGCCGCCGCGCGCGCATGCTGCGGGTGGCTGGCAAGCCCGGGGTAATGCACCTTGGCCACGCCCGGATGATCCTCCAGGAAGCGCGCCAGCGCCAGCGCGTTGGCGCAGTGCTTGGCCATGCGCAGGGCCAGGGTCTCGGCACCCACCGCGATGCGGTGCGCGGGTTCGGCCGCCAAGGTGCCTCCCATGTCGCGCAGACCCTTCTTCTTGACCTGCGTAAGCCCCCAACTGGTGGACGGCCCCTTGCGATAGGCCTCGTAGATGTTCGAGTAGTTCGACCAGTCATACAGCCCCGTGTCCGTGACGGCGCCACCCAATGCATTGCCATGACCGCCAATGTATTTGGACAGCGAGTTCATCACCAGGGACGCCCCGACCGAGACCGGCCGGAACATCCAGGGCGAGGTCAAGGTGTTGTCGACGACATAGACCAGACCCTTCTCGCGGCAGATTTCCCCGATCACGGCCAGGTCAGCAACTTGCGTGCCCGGGTTGGCGATGGTTTCGGTGAAAACCATGCGGGTGTTGGGCTGGATCGCCGCGCGCACCTGCGCCGAATCGGTTGCGTCCACGAAGGTGATCTCCACGCCCAGCTCCAGCAGCGTGCCCAGCAGGCTGTTGGTGTTGCCGAACACGAACTGGCTGGACACCAGGTGATCGCCGCGGCGCAGCAGCGTGGTGAAGATGGCAGCCAGCGCGGCCATGCCGGTCGCGAAGCTGACCGTGCCCTTGCCGCCCTCCATCTGGTTGACCTTGGCCTCCAGCGCGGTGGTGGTGGGCGTGC
Organism: Achromobacter sp. PD1; assembly: GCF_048541815.1. Taxonomy (NCBI): domain Bacteria; kingdom Pseudomonadati; phylum Pseudomonadota; class Betaproteobacteria; order Burkholderiales; family Alcaligenaceae; genus Achromobacter; species Achromobacter sp. PD1. The sequence continues at coordinate 1,200,109 of NZ_CP183349.1, read as the reverse complement.
CTTGGCGGGCGTAGGTGAAGCCGGCCTTGCCCTGGAAAACCGCGGCCAGCTCGCGCGCGTCTTCGTAGGCGAACTCCGAGGACGGATGCATGGGCTTGTGCACCGCTCCGTGCTCGACGGATTGCTTGCGGTCGGAATGGAGGATCGTGGTGGTAAAGCCGTTCTGGTGCATGATGGGCTGACGCGAAGAGGGTGTGGTCTACAAGATAGGCAAGACGGATGAATCAGGAACGGCGCTGGCGCACGGTTTCATAGAGGCAGACGGCGCTGGCCACGCTGACGTTCAGGCTTTCCACCGAACCCAGCATGGGAATGTTCACCAGTTGATCGCAGGTTTCCCGCGTCAGGCGGCGCATGCCCTCGCCTTCCGCCCCCATGACCCAGGCCATGGGCTGGCGCGCATCGATCTGGTGCATGCTGTCGGTGGCCTGGTCGTCCGTGCCCACCAGCCACACGCCGCGGTCCTTCAGGCTGCGCATGGTGCGCGCCAGGTTGGTCACCATCAGATAGGGCACCGTATCGGCCGCGCCGCACGCCACGCGCTGCACGGTCGCGTTCAGGCCGACGGCCCGGTCGCGCGGCGCGATGACGGCGTGCACGCCGGCGGCATCCGCGGTGCGCAGGCAGGCGCCCAGGTTGTGGGGATCGGTCACGCCATCCAGGATCAACAGCAGCGGCGGACCGTCGATGACGTCGAGCACCTCATCGACGTCCACCGCCAGCTGGCGCTCTTCGGCCAGCGCCACCACGCCCTGATGGCGGGTGCCGCGGGATAGCCCGTCCAGACGCTCCATGGGGACCGGATGCAGGCGGCAGCCCGCTTTTTCGGCTTGCTCGATGAACGTCTGCATCCGCTTGTCGCGGCGCGACGCCTCTACATAGATTTCCTTGATCGAGTCGGGCGCGTGGCGCAGCCGCGCAACAACCGCGTGAAACCCGGCCAGGACTTGGGTCGACGCCATAAATGCAATACCTTTAGATAAACGAATACCCGCCCCAGAGCGGGGCGGGCCACCGGACCAAGCCGGCCATAGATGCAATGTTACCCCTTATGGCGCGGCCGCCCTACGACGGCCGCGCCATAAGGAAGTGTCAGTGGCGCTTGTGCGCGGCCTTCTTGGCCGGCGCGGCGCGCTTGGATGCCTTGGGCGCCCGCGGCGGCTTGCTGGCCTTCTTGGCCTCGGCGCGCCGCTCCTTGGCGGTTTGGCCCTTCAGGGCGGCGGGCTTGGGCGACGCTGCCTTCTTGACGCGGCGGGAAGACTCGTCCGGACTGCGGGCCGAGGCCTTGCGCAAGGCGTCGAAGCTGGTGCCCTGCACCAGGCGGAACTCGATGCGGCGGGCTTCGAGGTCCACGCGCGACACCTGCACCTGCACCTTGTCGGTCAGGCGGTAACGCATGCCGGTACGCTCGCCGCGCAACTCGTGCAGGGCGTCGTTGAACTGGAAGTACTCGCCGCCCAGCTCGGAAACATGCACCAGCCCTTCGACGTGCAGGGTATCCAGCGTGACGAAGATGCCGAAGCTGGCGACGCCGGTAACGGTGCCGCTGAAGTCCTCGCCCACGCGTTCCTTGACGAACCAGCACTTGAGCCAGGCCTCGACGTCGCGCGACGCCTCGTCGGCGCGGCGCTCGCTGGCAGACAGCACCAGGCCCATCTTTTCCCAGATGGCATGTTCGTGCTCGCGCTGCGTGCGGCCGATCACCACGGGCTGGTCTTCCAGGCTGGGCACGTAGCGCTGACCAGCCAGCAACGCCTTGATGACACGATGCGTCAGCAGGTCGGGATAGCGGCGGATGGGCGAGGTGAAGTGGCTGTAGCCGGGATAGGACAGGCCGAAGTGGCCCATGTTGTCGGGGCTGTAGACCGCCTGCTGCATGGAGCGCAGGCACATCGTCTGCAATAGCTGGTAGTCGGGGCGTCCGCGCACCGAATCCAGGAAATCGCCGTAATCCTTGGCCGTGGGCGTCTCGCCGCCGCCCAGCGACAGGCCCATGGTGCGCAGGAACTCGCGCAGCGATTGCAGGCGCTCGGGCGTGGGGCCTTCGTGGATGCGGTACAGGCCGGGATGCTTGCTGCGGGCCATGAAGTCGGCCGCGCAGGTATTGGCGGCCAGCATGCATTCTTCAATCAGCTTGTGGGCATCGTTGCGCACCGACGGCACGATCTGTTCGATGCGGCCGAGCTCGTTGCAGACGATCTTGGTTTCGACCGTGTCGAAGTCGATGGCGCCGCGCTTCTTGCGCCCTTGCGCCAGCAGTTGAAAGAGTTCGTACAGGTGCTGGACCTGGGGCATGACGCTGCGCATGGCGTGCGCGGCCGGACCGCCGGGCTGCTGCAGGGCGGCCCAGATGTTCGTATAGGTGGTGCGCGCATGCGAGTGCATGACCGCGTTATAGAACTGGTAGGCGGTGACGGTGCCGGCCTTGGCGCCGCTGGCCGGAATGACCATGTCGCAAACCAGCACCAGGCGGTCGACGTCCGGGTTCAGCGAACACAAGCCGTTGGACAGGGACTCCGGCAGCATCGGGATGACCCGGCGCGGGAAGTACACGCTGGTGCCGCGTTCGATCGCGTCGTCGTCCAGGGCGTCACCCGGACGCACATAGTGGCTGACGTCGGCGATGGCCACCAGCAGGCGCCAGCCCGGACGCTTGCGCTGACCCGTGCCCAGCTCCACGGGTTCACAGTACACCGCGTCGTCGAAGTCGCGCGCGTCCTCGCCGTCGATGGTGATGAGCGGCACGTCGCGCAGGTCGACGCGGTCCTTGAGATCGGTCTTCCTGACCACGTCCGGCAGGCGGGCGGCCTGCTTGAGCGCGGCCTCGGAGAAATCGACCGGCACGTCGAACTTGCGCACCGCGATCTCGATCTCCATGCCAGGATCGTCGATCTCACCCAGCACCTCGGCCACACGGCCCAGCGGCTGCGTATGGCGCGTGGGCTGCTCCATGATTTCAACCGCGACCACCTGCCCATGTTGGGCGCCGTTGGTGTCGCTGGGCGGAATCAGGATGTCATGCTTGATGCGCTGGTCCTCGGGCACGACGATGGACAGGCCATGCTCGTGCAGGAAGCGCCCCACCAGCTTGTTGGTACGGCGCTCAATGACTTCGACGATGGTGCCTTCCGGCTTGCCGCGGTATTCGCCAGTGGGCTTTACCAGTACGCGGTCGCCATGCAGCACCTTGAGCATTTCGCGCGGCGACAGGAACAGGTCCGGGCCGCCGTCATCACGCAGCAGGAAGCCGAAGCCGTCGCGATGCCCCAGCACCTTGCCGGCAACGAAGTCCAGTTTGGTGGCCAGCAGCAACACGCCCTTGCGGTTGGGCATCAATTGGCCGTCGCGCTCCATGGCGCCCAGGCGGCGCTCAAATCCCACCATCGTCGCGGCGCGCTCGACGCCCATGCGTTCGGCCAGTTCCACCGGAGACAGCGGCGAGCCTGCGGCGCGCAGCGCTTTCAGGATGGCTTCACGGGACGGGACATCAGGATCGAAGTCCGGCGGCGCTTCGGGCAAGGGTGTTGATCTGTTGTTATTCGATTCGTTATTCGATCGTTTTGCCAAAGCTAAAATTTCCGTATATAATGCGCAGCTTCTGTGGTTCGCCCAAGGCTGAACACTGAAGCAGAAAATGGTCAGAAGGGCCGGGAAGTTTAAAACCCAGCCGGGGTTTGAAAAGCAAGTTGCTTAAAAACCTTATTGTAGAACCAACTGCACTTTGGACGCATGTTTTAGTTAATGTGTTTTAACTGAAGCGATGCAACTAGAGCGGCAGCGTATCACATACTTCTGACAGTATCTCTCAGTGCCCAGGTGGCGGAATTGGTAGACGCGCATGGTTCAGGTCCATGTGCCGCAAGGTGTGGAGGTTCGAGTCCTCTCCTGGGCACCACGGAATTTCAATCAAGACCATGCAAGCCGGTCTTGATGGCAAAAGCTAAAAAGCCCCGGAAATCGCAAGATTTCCGGGGCTTTTGCTTTGCATCGCCCTACCCTCGTCGCTTCAACGCCACGGCACCTTGCGATTCAAATGATGCCGCGCATACAGGTCGGCGCCCATGCCGTCGATCTGACCGTCGATCAAGGCCTCGAAAGGCTTTAACAACGCATCGAAATTCATCGGCGCCTCAAGCGCATTCAAGGCATGCGTCACAGCCTCTATCGTCGACAGCGCACCTGGCACGTCGGCGTGGCGAACCCGGTAGCGCGTGGAAAGTCCCGCAGGCAGCATCACGCGCGGCAAGGCGGCAAGCCCGGGATTGATATGCAGCAGCTTGCGCGCATGCCCCCAGGTGCCGTCGGGCACGATCAATCTGATCGGCGCGCCAAGCTCCTGCCCATAGCCCGGCGTCAGTACCTCAGCGCCTTCGCCCGGAAACAGCAGGCGCGGCAGATAGCCCGGCAACGCCCAATCGTCTTCCGAAAAATATTCGCCAACGACGCGGCGCGCGCCATCCAGACCCAGCACAGCCAGCCTCGCGGTGTTCAAGGCGTGGCGCGCCTCGCTCGGATGCTGCAGCACCACCACTTGGGTGCGGCAGGAAAGCGAGGGAATCAGCGCGCACAGGCAGTGCGATAGAGGACGCAGACAACGCGTGCAGAGGGTACGGGACATGGGGCGACACTATATCGAAAGTTCGAAAGCGGCCCGGCAGCAAAAAAATATGAAAAAAAAGCCACACGACTTGCACACTTCAAAAAAAGTGTGCATAATCTCATTCCTCTGCTGCTGAACAAGAAACAACGCGAAAGCGAAGCGACAAGTAAAGCATCAGCGCCCAGGTGGCGGAATTGGTAGACGCGCATGGTTCAGGTCCATGTGCCGCAAGGTGTGGAGGTTCGAGTCCTCTCCTGGGCACCAATTATTACATCACGAGGTACCTGCGTGATGCGCCAAAAAAACCCCGAACGCGTAAGCGTCCGGGGTTTTTTCTTTGTCCGGCCCTTTTCTTTATCCAGCCTGTTTGATTGCCCGGCCCGGCTCACAGGCAGACGCTTTGAGCCGGGCGGCCCGCCTTACTTCAGCACGCGGGTCATGACCACGTGCGGAATACCGGCCTCGACGAATTCCTCGCCTTCCACATTGAAGCCATGGGCTTGGTAGAAGCCCGCCGCGTGCGTCTGCGCGTGCAGCACCAGCATGCGATGGCCGTCGCCATGCCCCTGTTCGATCAACGCGTCCAGCAACTGACTGCCGACGCCCATGCCACGGGCCTTCTTGTGGACCGCCATGCGGCCGATATGGCCATCGGGCAGAAGCCGGCCCGTGCCCATCGGCGTGCCGTCCGGGCCGTATGCCACGGCGTGTACCGACACGGCGTCATCGTCGTCCAGCTCGACCTCGGGCGGCACTTTCTGTTCGACGACGAACACTTCGTGGCGCACCGAATACGCGTCGTCGCGCAAACGGTCCCAGGTTCCCAGGGCGATACGCACCGTTGCTTGTTTGTTGGTCGACATGTCCATCCCTCGCGTGCAGCAAATGAATAAAAGAATCCTAAACCCCATTTTGGCAGGGATGAACAATGGCCAAAAGGGGGTACGATCGCGGCTTGCCCACGTCGTCCATGTTCCCCCACATGCCGCCTGCCGCTCCCCCCGCCTGGTTGAAAGCCGCGCCCGCGCTCTTCCTGCTTCTCTGGTCCAGCGGTTTCGTTGTGCTCAAAGTGGGCCTGGCCTATGCCGACCCCATGACGTTCCTGGCGCTGCGCTACGCCTGCGTGGTGCTGATACTTGCGCCCTTCATGCTGTTCCTGCGCCCGCCGCTGCCGCGCGGCACCAGTGCCTGGGGCCACCTGGCGATGGTCGGGCTGCTGTTGCAGGCAGGCTACTTCTGCTTTACCTACCTTTCGCTCAAACAGGGGATGTCGGCCGGCGCCCTGGCGCTGATCACGTCGCTGCAACCCATCCTGATCGGCCTGCTGGCGCCGGTGATTGCGCACGAGAAGGTCGATGCCCGCCGTTGGGCAGGCTTGGGGCTGGGGGTATCGGGCGCGGCGCTCGTGATCATCGCCAAGGCCTCGATCGACGTGATCTCTCCGCTGGGCCTGGCGTTCGCCATCAGCGCCCTGCTCTGCATCACCGGCGGCACGCTGTATGAAAAGCGCTTTGGCGTGCAGACGCATCCCGTCACCTCGAACATGGTGCAGTACGCGGTCGGCCTGATCGCCACCGCGCCGCTGGCGTTCTGGCTGGAGCCGATGCACATCGAATGGACCGGGCCCCTGCTGGGTTCGCTGGCTTACCTGGTCGTGGGCAATTCGCTGGTCGCGATCACCTTGCTGCTGACCATGATCCGCTACGGCGAGGCCTCGCGCGTGTCGGCGCTGTTCTTCCTGGTGCCGCCTTGCACCGCCATCATTGCGCTGATCATCCTGGGCGAAGCCATTCCCGCGCTGGCCTGGCCGGGCATGGCGTTGGCGGCGCTCGGCATCCTGCTGGTGACGCGCACGGCACGCACCGCCGCCAAGTAGAATGAGCGCCCCACCAGATCCCTGCCCATGAACGCTGTCGTTACCTCCGCCCTGCCGGTCTTCGCGCTGATCCTGACCGGCTGGCTAGCCGCCCGTTGGCGCATCCTGGGCGCCGGCGCCACCGACGCGCTGAACCGCTATGTCGTCTATTTGTCGCTGCCCGCGCTGCTGTTCCGCGCCATGACGCAGGTGGACCTGACGCACATGGCGCACTGGGGTTTCGTGGGCGCCTTCGCGGGTGGCATCGCCGTCACGTTCCTGGCCTCGTTTCTCGGCGCGCGCCGCACGCAGCGCGCGCTGACCGACCGTGGCATCCAGGGCCTGGCCGCGTCCTATGCCAACGCCGGCTACATGGGCATTCCGCTGTGCCTGGCGCTGTTGGGCCCTGACAGCATGGCGCCCGCCACATTCACCACCCTGCTCACCGCCAGCGTGCTGTTCGGCTTCGCCATCGCCTTGATCGAGTTCGACCGCCAGCAGACGCCCAACCTGTCCTTGACCCTGTTCAAGGTCGGCCGCGCGCTGCTACGCAACCCGCTGCTGGCGGCGCCGCTGCTGGGCCTGGCCTGGGCTTTCACCGGCCTCGCGCTGCCGGAGGGCGTGGACCGCTACGTAGCCTTGCTGGGCGCGTCCGCCAGTCCCTGCGCCCTGGTCACGATCGGCCTGTTCCTGGCGCAGACGGAGACGTCCAGCTCGGGACCCGGCGTCATGCGCCTGGTCGCCGGCAAGCTGCTGCTGCAGCCCGCCGTCACGGCAGTGCTGGCGTTCTACGTCTTCGCCATGCCGCCAGTGTGGGCCTGGACCGCCGTGCTGATGAGCGCGCTGCCCATCGGCACCGGCCCTTTCATGCTGGCCCAGATGTACGGCCGCGACGCCCGCGTGACCTCGCGCGCCATCCTGGTTTCCACCGTCGCATCGGTGCTGACCGTCAGCCTGCTGGTCGCCTGGATCAGCGCACACCCGATCTCCTGATTGCTCTTCATCATGTTGCTCGCCGTCGCCATCTTCGTACTCACCATCACGCTGGTCATCTGGCAGCCCAGGGGCCTGTCGATCGGCTGGAGCGCCGTGCTGGGCGCGGCGCTTGCCCTGGCCACGGGCGTGGTCCATCTGGCCGACATCGCGGATGTCTGGCGCATTGTCTGGAACGCGACCGCCACCTTCATCGCCATCATCGTCACCAGCCTGATCCTGGACGAGGCCGGCTTTTTCGAATGGTCCGCGCTGCACGTGGCGCGCTGGGGCGGCGGCCGCGGCCGGCTGCTGTTCGTATTGATCGTGCTGCTGGGCGCCGCCGTGTCCGCGCTGTTCGCCAACGACGGCGCGGCGCTGATCCTTACGCCCATCGTCATGGAAATGCTGGTGGCGCTGGGCTTCGGCCCCGGCGCATCGCTGGCCTTCGTGATGGCCGCGGGCTTCATCGCGGACACGGGCAGCATCGCGCTGATCGTATCCAACCTGGTCAACATCGTGTCGGCCGACTTCTTCAATATCGGCTTCGGCGAGTACGCATCGGTAATGCTGCCGGTGAACCTGATGGCCGTGGCGTCCACGCTGGGGGTGCTGCTGCTGTTTTTCCACCGCAGCATTCCGCCGCGCTACGACGTGAGCCAGTTGCCCGCGCCCGCGTCCGCCATCCGCGACCTGACCACCTTCCGCGCCGGCTGGGTCGTGCTGACCCTGCTGCTGGCGGGCTTTTTCATCCTGGAACCCATGGGCATCCCGGTCAGCGCCATCGCCGCCGTCGGCGCGCTGGGCCTGCTGCTGATCGCGGGACGGCAGCACATCGTCGGCACGCGCCGCATCATGCGCGAGGCGCCCTGGCACATCGTGGTGTTCTCGCTGGGCATGTACCTGGTGGTGTATGGCCTGCGCAACGCCGGCCTGACTGCGCACCTGGCGCAAGTGCTGGACCGCTGCGCGGAATACGGCGTCTGGGGCGCGGCGATGGGCACGGGCCTCATCACCGCCTTCCTGTCGTCCATCATGAACAACCTGCCTACCGTGCTGGTGGGCGCGCTGTCGATCGCGGACACCAGCGCCACGGGAGCCGTGAAGGACGCAATGATCTACGCCAACATCATCGGCAGCGATCTGGGGCCCAAGATCACGCCTATCGGCAGCCTGGCCACGCTGCTGTGGCTGCACGTGCTGGCGCGCAAGGGTCTGCGCATCACCTGGGGCTACTACTTCAAGGTCGGCATCGTGCTGACGTTGCCAGTGCTGCTGCTGACGCTGGCCGCGCTGGCTTGGCGCCTGCAGTAAACTCCATATAGCTTTTAGTTATATAAAAGGCATTAATTGGTGTTTTGATCCAGCCGTCCACCGCTTTAGACTTCCAACCATCACACGGGTGCCTGCGCGCGCCCGTTTTGCTTTCTTACGTATCAAGTTCCGGGACTCGCCCATGAGCACCAACGCCTCGACTCTCCCCCTGCCTTCCTCGGCCCTGCCGCCCATCCAGATCAACCGCAAGCCGCTCTGGATCGCCCTGCTGCTGGTGCTGGCGGGCGCCCTGTACCTGCACGAGACCGTCAGCTGGCGCCAGGGCGCGCTGTGGATCGTCGGCGCCCTGCTGGGCGTGACCCTGTACCACGCCTCCTTCGGCTTCACGCAGGCCTGGCGCGTGTTCGTGTCCGACCGCCGCGGCGCGGGGCTGCGCGCGCAGATGCTGATGCTGGCCGCGGGCGTGCTGCTGTTCTTCCCCTTCCTGGCGGCCGGCACGCTGTTTGGCCAACCCGTCAGCGGCTTCGTGTCGCCCCCGGGAGTCTCTGTCCTGCTGGGCGCCTTCCTGTTCGGCATCGGCATGCAGCTGGGCGGCGGCTGCGCCTCGGGTACGCTGTTCGCGGTCGGCGGCGGCAACACCCGCATGGTGGTCACGCTGCTGTTCTTCATCATCGGCTCGGTCATTGCGACCGCCAACTTCGGCTGGTGGTCGAGCCTGCCGGCGCTGGCGCCGACCTCGCTGATCAAGACCTGGGGCCTGGCGCCCGCGCTGGCCATCAACCTGGCCGTGTTCGCGCTGATCGCGTGGGCGGCCACGGCGCTGGAGAAGCGCCGCCACGGCCATGTGATCTCGTTCGCCTCGCGCACCGCGCGCCCGGCCTCCCTGCTGCAAGGCCCCTGGCCGCTGATCTGGGGCGGCGTGGCGCTGGTTGTGCTGAACTTCGCCACGCTGGCGCTGGCTGGCCGCCCCTGGGGCATCACGTCCGCCTTCGCGCTGTGGGGCGCCAAGACCCTCGACGCCTTGGGCGGCGACGTGGCCACCTGGGCCTACTGGGCCAAGCAGCCCTCGCTGGCCGCGCCGCTGCGCCAGGACGTCACCACCGTCATGGACATCGGCCTGATGCTGGGCGCGCTGGCCGCGGCCAGCGCCGCCGGCAAGTTCGCGCCCATCTGGAAGGTGCCGGCCCGCTCGCTGGCCGGCGCCGTCATCGGCGGCCTGCTGCTGGGCTATGGTTCGCGCCTGGCCTTCGGCTGCAATATCGGCGCCTACTTCAGCGGCATCCTGTCGGGCAGCCTGCATGCCTGGCTGTGGCTGCCGGCCGCCTTCGCCGGCAGCGCCCTGGGTGTGCGCCTGCGCCCCGCCTTCGGCCTCGCCGTCGAGAAGACCCCGGCGGCGTCCAGCTGCTGAGAAACAGTATTCCAGGGCTGTCCGCTGGCACGGCGGGACAGCTCCTGGTGTATGGTTGCTCCATCCCGAAATACGGAGATGGACATGAGCTGGATTTTCGGCCGCTACACGGCTTTTTTACTGACCCTGATCGGCGCCGCAGTTACCGCCGCCCTGGCCGCGGCCAGCTCGCCCGGGTGGCTTTGGCTGGCCGTGCCGCTGACACTGCTGGCCGCGCTGGGCGTCTATGACCTGGCGCAAACGCGCCACGCCATCCGCCGCAACTATCCGGTCCTGGGCAATCTGCGCTTCCTGTTCGAATTCATCCGGCCCGAGATCCGCCAGTACTTCCTGGAAGACGACACGCAGGCCGCGCCGTTCTCGCGCGCGCAGCGCTCCATCGTCTACCAGCGCGCCAAGCGCGAGATCGACAAGCGTCCCTTTGGCACCCAGGAAGACGTCTACGGCGACCGCTACGAATGGATCAACCATTCCATGTCGCCCTCGCAAATCCCCGACACCGACTTCCGCGTCACGGTGGGCGGCCCCGAGTGCAAGCAGCCCTACTCCATGTCCGCGTTCAACGTGTCGGCCATGAGCTTTGGCGCCTTGTCGGCCAATGCCATCCTGGCCCTGAACGAAGGCGCGCGCCAGGGCGACTTCGCGCACGACACCGGTGAAGGCGGCATCAGCCGCTACCACCGCCAACCGGGCGGCAGCCTGGTCTGGAACATCGGCTCGGGCTACTTCGGTTGCCGCGACGAACACGGCGCGTTCTCCGAAGAGGCTTTCGTCAAGAATGCCTGTACGCCGCAGGTCAAGATGATCGAGATCAAGCTGTCGCAGGGCGCAAAGCCCGGCCATGGCGGCATCCTGCCCGCCGGCAAGGTGACGCCGGAGATCGCCGAAGCGCGCGGCGTCGTGGCCTGGCAGGACTGCAATTCGCCGGCCACCCATTCCGCCTTCGATACGCCCATCGGCCTGATGAAGTTCGTGGCGCGCCTGCGCGAACTGTCCGGCGGCAAGCCGGTGGGCTTCAAGTTCTGCGTGGGCCACCCGTGGGAGTGGTTCGCCATCGTCAAGGCCATGCTGGAAACCGGCATCACGCCGGATTTCATCGTGGTGGACGGGGCCGAAGGCGGCACCGGCGCCGCGCCCGTGGAGTTCGTCGACCACGTCGGCACGCCGCTGCGCGAAGCGCTGCGCCTGGTCCACAACACGCTGATCGGCGTGAACCTGCGCGACCGCATCAAGCTGGGCGCATCCGGCAAGATCATCACCGCTTTCGATATGGCCCGTGTCATGGCCATGGGCGCGGACTGGTGCAACGCCGCGCGCGGCTTCATGTTCGCCATCGGCTGCATCCAGGCGCAAGCCTGCCACACCGGCAAATGCCCCACCGGCGTCACCACGCAGGACCCGCTGCGCCAGCGCGCGCTGGTGGTACCGGACAAGGCGCAGCGCGTCGCCAACTTCCACCGCAATACGCTGCATGCGCTGGCGGAACTGCTGGCCGCGGCCGGCCTGACCCACCCCGGCCAACTGCGCCCGCACCATATCGCACGCCGCATCTCCTCCAGTGAAATCCGGCTGCTGTCGGCGCTGTTCCCGGAACTCGCGCCGGGCGAACTGCTGCGCGGCGAATTCCGCCATCAGGTGTTCCGCGCGGGCTGGGCCATGGCCCAGGCCAGTTCGTTCCAGCCGACCCACGACATCACCACCGCATTGGCGCAAGAGCATGCCGCCCATGCTGCGCCGGCCGCCGCGCAAGTCTGATCCGGCTGCCGCCGGGCGCTACAGCCAGCGCTCGAACATGCGCGAGAAGAACTCCATCGAACGGTCACCCACGCCCCTGGCTTGCCAGGCCTCGGGCGTGATCCGCACCGAATCGGCGACGTCGCGCTGGAACAGCGCCTCCATTTCGGCCGCGAATTCAGGCCCCAGCACCACGGCATTGATTTCGTAGTTCAGCGCAAAGCTGCGCCAATCCAGGTTGCTGGACCCCACCGTGGACCACACGCCGTCCACCACCGCGGTCTTGGCATGCAAGAGCGCATCGCGCCGCTCGTAGATTTTCACGCCGGCCTTGAGCAGGTCCGTATAGTGCGAACGTCCCGCATGGAACACTAGCGACGAGTCGCTGAAGCCGGGCAGCACCAGCGCCACGTCGACGCCACGCCGGGCCGCGTCCGTCAGGACTTCGATGAAGGCGGGATCCGGCACGAAGTACGCCATGGTGATATGGATGTATTCCTGTGCGCTTTCAAACGCCGACATCAGCGTCAGGTAGACGGTGTAGCCATCGCTGCGGTCCGGCTGATTGGCCAGTATCCGCACCGTCGTTGCACCCACGGGCGGCGCCACCTGCGAATCGCCCCCCTTGATCGGCTCCTCGGACTGGGACTCCCAACCCGCGCGGATGACCTGCTCCAGTTGGGCCACGGCAGGCCCTTCGATGCGCAGATGCGTGTCGCGCCAGGGCGCCGCCCGGGCGTCGGCGGCCGCTGGCGCGTCCGCCTTGCCTGCACTGCCTCCGCTACCCGATCCCGAACTCGGGGAAGACTCGTAGACGCTGCTGACGTTGATGCCGCCCAGGTAGCCGACCTTGCCGTCCACGACCAGCACCTTGCGATGGTTGCGCTGGTTCGGCGACCAGCCCGCGCGGCCGCTCGCCGGGTTGACCGGATTGAAGATCGCCACCTGTACGCCCGCATCGCGCAGGCGCTGGAACAAGGCATCGGGCGTCTTGATCGTGCCGACCGCGTCGACCATCAAGGACACTTCGGCGCCGCGATTGCGCGCCGCGATCAGAGCTTCGGCAAAGCGCGAACCTTCGGCATCGTCATCGAAGATATAGGTTTCCATGTGCACGTACCGGCGAGCCTGCGCGATGGAATGCAGCATGGCGCGGTAGGTGCTGGGGCCGTCCGCCAGCAGCCGGACACGGTTGCCGGCAACCAGGGGCGCGCCGCTGACTGCTCGCTCGACGGCAAGGTGACGCGCGAGAAAGTCGCCCTTGGGAGTCCGCGGGTCCGCGGCGATGCCCTGCCCGCGGCGATAGCTGTCCGAGGCCGCGTCGGAAGACAGGCTGGCCTGCGATGCGCGCGCGCGGCGCTCCTGCGAATCAGGAACGCTGGCGCAGGCCGCAAGCCAGACCGCACACGCCAGCGGCAGCAGCAACCGGTGTGCGCGGGCCATCCACGCCCGCCAATCCCGCCGCAGTCCCGACCGGCGCGCAGCCCCGGGCGGCTTCATGGCGTCAGGGCTTAGCGGCGGCCGCCCGACGCCAGGAGGCAGCCTAGCAAGGCGCCCACCAGCGCCGCCACGCCCACCGACTTCCAGGCATGTTCATGCACGTACTCGTCAGCATAGGCGGTTGCGCGGCGCGCGCGTTCCCGCGCCGCGCCCTCCCAATCGCCGGCGGACTCGCGCGCGTCGGCCAATTGGCGCCTCAGGCGGGCGCGCGCCGCCTCGATCTCGGAGCCGGTGTACGACGCCGTCGAGCGCAACAGGTCTTCCGTGCCGGCGAGCAGCTCGTGGAAGCTGTCGCTGACGCGCTCACGATGCAGGGCCATTTCGGCGCGTTGGTGCTTTCGGTTCATGGTCGCTCCTTTGTAGTTGTTGGGCCTCGCGGAGTCGGGCCGCCTGACGCAATGCAGCACGCTCGGTACCCGAAGCGCGCCGCGCATTGAAGAGTCCCATTGTGACCATCAACGGCCGCGGCCGCCAGAGCTTTGGCAACCAGCCGTAAACCGATATTTCAACGCAAGCAAAGGTATCGGAAGCGCGCGCCCCGCAGGCCGGAGCCGGAGCTTGCATGCCGTCTTTCAAATTCGTAAAAATCCATTGCATTCAGCGGCTTGGCGCTTGACACCGGCCCCGCCCTGACCGCCACAATAGACTTTTGCAATGCGCCAGAACCGCCTGGTCTGAGCCTCCCAACGCCGCGCCTCCCGACCGCCCGCCGCCCCATCCTGGGCGCACCCACGGCGGGCAGTCCCGGCGACAGAAAAGGAACAGGACGCATGGTTTCGCCTTCCGCACTGTTTGCCCCCGCCGCGCCGAAATTCATCGCGCAAGCGCCGCAGCCTCCCAGCGCCGAGCAGCTTGAACTGCACGAAGGCTTGCTGGCGCGCCACGCGCACATCGATCCCAAGTTCCTCTATGACGCGCTGGGCTCGGCGCTCTTTACCGCGATCACACAGCTCCCGGAGTATTACCCGACGCGCTGCGAGTCGGAGATCTTCCAGCGCCACGGCGCCGACATTGCGCGCCGCGTCGGACCGGTGCTCTCCATGATCGACCTGGGCGCGGGCGATTGCGTCAAGGCCGAACGCCTGTTCCCCAGCCTGCGCCCGCGCCATTACGTGCCCATCGACATTTCGGCCGACTACCTGCAAGCCGCGGTGCGCCGCCTGCAGCTGTCCTACCCCGACCTGCAGATCACCGCTATCGGCCAGGACTTTACGCACGCGTTGGCCCTGCCCGCCAGCATTCCGGCCGAACAGCGGCTGTTCTTCTATCCCGGTTCCAGCATCGGCAATCTCAGCCCCGCGGACGCGCACGCCATGCTGCGGCGCATCCGCGAGCAATGCGCGGGCGGCGGCTTGCTGGTCGGGGTGGACCGCGTCAAGCCCAAACAAGTACTGGAGCCCGCCTACGACGACGCGCTGCACCTGACCGCAGCCTTCAACCTGAACCTGCTGCGGCACGTGAACAGCGTGCTGGACGCCGATTTCGACGTGGACGACTGGCGCCACGTGGCGCTGTTCAACAGCGCCGACTCGCGCATCGAAATGCATCTGGAAGCGCTGCGCGCGGTGCGCGTGGCGTGGCCGGGCGGCGCGCGCGCGTTCAGCGCCGGCGAACGCATCCACACTGAAAACTCCTACAAGTTCACTCCCCAAGCCTTCGCCGACCTGCTGCAAAGCGCCGGCTACCGCGACGTCGCGCACTGGTCGGATTCCCGCGGCTGGTTCTCGATTTTCAGCGCCCGCGCGTAAAGCGGGCCTGCCCTCAACGCCACTGGAGGATCGCCATGGAACCTGCGTGCCTGCTGACTCACCCTGCCACCGGACCTTACGCTGCCGGCCAGGCGGGCCAGCACGACCGCTACGACGCGGTGCGCTCCACCAGCACGGCCCTGGCCGCCCCGCTGAGTCCCGAGGATTGCCAGGTGCAATCCATGCCGGACTGCAGCCCGGTCAAATGGCATCTGGCCCACACCACCTGGTTCTTCGAGACCTTTTTGCTGACGCGCTTTCACCCGTCCTATGCGGTGTTCCATCCGCAGTACCGCATGCTGTTCAACTCCTACTACAACGCCGTCGGCGCCAAGCATCCGCGTCCGCGCCGCGGCCTGCTGTCGCGTCCCGCGCTGGCGGAAGTACAGCACTACCGCCGGCATGTGGACGGCGCCATGCACGAGCTGATCTCGCGCCTGGGCGGCAACGACCCCGCCTTCGACGCTTTGCTGGAACTGGGCCTGAATCACGAACAACAACACCAGGAGCTGATCCTGACCGACCTGAAGCACATGCTGTCGGCCAATCCGCTCAAACCCGCCTACGTCGCGCCCGGCCCGCCCGCGCTGCCACCTTCCACACCGGCCGGCTGGACCCGCTATGGCGGCGGCATCACCCGCATCGGCCATGACGGCAATGGCTTCGGTTTCGACAACGAGGGGCCAGCCCATGACTTGCTGCTGGCCCCGTTCCACCTGGCCGACCGGTTGGTGACCCAGCACGAATACCTGGCCTTCATCCGGGACGGC
Source organism: Achromobacter sp. PD1 (assembly GCF_048541815.1). NCBI lineage: Bacteria > Pseudomonadati > Pseudomonadota > Betaproteobacteria > Burkholderiales > Alcaligenaceae > Achromobacter > Achromobacter sp. PD1. The sequence goes on along the minus strand of NZ_CP183349.1, from coordinate 1,184,247 downwards.
GGCTACAAGCGGCCCGAACTCTGGCTGTCGCTGGGCTGGGACATAGCCTGCGCCGAAGGCTGGCGCGCGCCGCTTTACTGGGAAGGACAGCGCGACGATTGGCGCATCTTCACGCTGCGCGGCATGCAGGAACTCGAACTGCAGGCGCCGGTCACGCACGTCAGCTATTTCGAGGCCGACGCCTACGCCCGCTGGGCGCGCGTACGGCTGCCGCGCGAAGCCGAATGGGAACATGCCGCCCGCCAACAGCCCGAAGGCGCGCTGGCCGGGCGCGCCAACATGCTGGAGAACGGCCACCTGGACACGCGACCGGCGCCCGCGCGCAGCGGCACGGGCGGCCCCGTGCAACTATTCGGCGACGCCTGGGAATGGACCTCCAGCGCCTACGATGCCTACCCCGGCTTCAAGCCCGACAGCGGCGCGGTGGGCGAATACAACGGCAAGTTCATGTGCAACCAGTACGTCTTGCGAGGCGGCTCCTGCGCCACCCCCAGGGACCACATCCGCCCCAGTTACCGCAATTTTTTCCCGCCCGAGGCCCGCTGGCAGTTCTCTGGCATCCGGCTGGCGCGGGACACCTGAAGCCTTTCTTTGAAATTTGACCGAGGATCGCTTGCACGCGTCAAAAATTTCGTGCTAGAATTTCGTTCTTCGTTGATCACTGATTGCGACACGGATGTGACGCAAACCCAGAGGTTGATCGAAATGGCGCATTAGCTCAGCCGGTTAGAGCGACGGAATCATAATCCGCAGGTCCCCTGTTCGAATCAGGGATGCGCCACCAGGAATTCAAAGGGCGCCCACACAAGTGGGCGCCCTTTTTGTTTTCGCATCGGAACTCTAGTCGCAGGAAGCCTGTCTCACGACGCGGTATCGCCGCCGGCATGGGGACCATACAGCCTCACTTGCCATCGCACAGCCGCCACCCCGAGCAACCTCCCAGGAGCGATCAAATTCCCTTGCGCCGACTTATCCGTAGAGCAAAAAAGAGGCTATTTCATTGGTCGCCAGAACTGGCCGCACGTTGCGGTTTTGATTTCCGGCTGAAGGCGCCGAATCGCAGTTTCCTGGAACAGCAGATATTCGGCTACCTGAACCAATCGGCTGCCCAGGCCAGCAGCCCCATGCAGTGCCTGTTCGTCGGCATGCATGAATACACCTGGCACTACCCTCGCTTGCTGAAGATGGATTTCCATTCGCTGGACATGGATCCCGAACAAGCCATCTACGGCCCAGCCGGCAGGCACACCATCGGAAGCGCAACCAACATGTCGGCGTTCTACCCCGAAGCCTCGTTCGACGTCGTGGTGGCCAATGGCTTGATCGGCTGGGGCCTCAACGAGCGAGCCGATTTCGAACGCCTGATGGAGCAATGCCATCGCGTGCTCAAGCCTGGCGGGCTTTTGATCCTGGGCTACAACGATACGCCCGAACACGCCCCCTTCGAGGTGGACATCGCATGGCGGGATCTGTTTGCCCCCATGACGCCGGCCATCCCGGGAGTCACACAGGCGCGCCATGCCATGAACGACAGCTACGCGCACGTGTTCATCTTCGGCGAGAAGCGTCCGGATCCGGCGCGGGCCGCTGCCTGACGGGAGCAGCCCGGCGCCTGCCTTCCAGTCAAGGCAGCCGCACCGCGTCGCGCCGCCGGCCGCCCCAGGTCGCCGCCAGACTGGCCACGAAGGCGCCGATCAGCATCGAGGCGAAGCCCCACAGCGCGAATGCGGCCGCGGCCTTGCGCGCCTGGTCTGCGGCCTCCTTGGCCTTTTGCCGGGCGTCGTCGGCGGCTTGCTTCATGTTCTGCACGGCCTGCTCGACGCGGCGCTGCGCCGCCGCCGGCTCCATGCCGGTCTGCGCCGCCACGACCTTCACGACATAGTCGCGGTCCTCGCCCGTCATCGAGCCGCGCGCCGCGCTCATCGCCATGATGCGGCCCACCTCCACTCTCGCGCCGTTACGGTCGGCGCCGGCATCGGGCCGCTCCGAGCGCAGCAAGGCGTCCGAGAAGTAGCCCTGCATCTGCGCCATTCCGTCACTGCCGCCCGCGGCGGCTGCCGCGGCCGTCGCAGCCGTGCCGGCCCCTGCCGCGACAGAAGCGCCCGCCTTCGCCACGCCTGAAGCCAAGGCCGCGATGGAAGCGCCCAGCAACACCGCGCTTACGACCGCGCTCAACGCCCACACCAGAAAGCCGTGCGCCGTGTCGCGGAAGTAAACCTCGTCCGAGTGCACGTCGACCCATTTGGTGCGCAGCCGCCCCGCGACGTAGCCGCCGATGCCATAGGCGACGATCTGCGTGGCCAACATCCACACGATGAGGCCGATGCCTATCGCGGGCGCGGTCGCGCCCTCGCCGCTCCAGGGCGAAACCGAAAGAAAGCCCAGCCCGGTGCCGCCAGCGAACAACGCCAGCGAAAGGGCCGCGGCGATGACCGCCCCCGCGATCACCGCGGCCCAGGAGACGGCGGAGATGGCAGATTCCCTCGGCGGCACGCCTCCGGGATAGGGCTGGCTCAATGAAGTTGCGTTTTCCATGGATCTGTTCCTTGTTCACGGTTCATCGCGGCGGCGCGGATACGCGCTGCCGCGGCGGAAAGCCTCGCGGGTCAATGCCAGAAAAGCGCCAGCAGGATGATGATGGGAATGGGCACGCCCAATAGCCAAAGCAAGATGGAACGCATAAAGCCTCCTTGGATGATGTCCTGCGCGTTGCTCGCAACGCTCAGGCCAGGTCGATGGTGCCGGGCGCGCGCGGATTCGGCGGCGGCTGCACGGGATCGATGACGTCGGGATCGCTGCGTGGCCGCGTCGGATCGAGCGGCGGGTCGTCCGGCGGCGGATTATTGGGAAAGGCGGGATCGTCGGGCGCGGGCGGGTCGCCCCCACCGGGTTCGCGATGCATGGATTGGGACATGGCGTTCTCCTGAAGCGGCGCCTGGCGCGCCGCCCAGCCCCATCAGCAAACCGCATTCCCGGCTTGTGGCCCCTGAACGAAAAAAGCCCTCTTCGCGAGGGCTTTCATGCATGCGCAGCCAGCAGGGTCAGGATTTGCTCTTGCCGTCCCTGGCCGGTTCGGCGGCTTTCTGGCCGCCGCCGCCAAGAAATTCGACGACAGCAGCCTTGCCCGCGGCGGAGGCTTCGTCCTGGCTGGCATAACGCCTCGGCGAATAATTGGTGCTGCGCACATTGCCGGTTTCGGGATCGAACAAGGTGATGATCCAGGCGAATTCTCCCGGCATCAGTTGCCTGACTTGCAACGTGGCGCGCGTGCCTGGGCGCAGTTGCGGCATGGGACGGCCTTTAACGTGACTCGACGCCGCCATCGTAGCGCAAGACGCGCCGGCGCAACCCCGGTGCTGGCGACACGGCCATGAATGCTGCGACCGCACATGAATTCATGCTGCAGACCCCGCAGCAAAAACGCCACAAACCGCGCGTCGCGTCAGGAAAACCCTAGGGCCTGTTGCGCCAATACAGGCGCACAATCAATACAAACATCTAGACCGCTCAGCGGCAGCCGCATCCCTTTAATCAGGCGAGGACGGAGACAACATGACTTATGTAGCAGTGGTTATCAGCTGTTTGATGGTTGTGGGTATCGTCGCGTTGGTGATTCAAACGGTTCAAAGCGCAGGGTCCGAACCCTGGCTGAGAATCTCGGCGGCGATCACCAGTTCCTTGTTCGCTTCACTCTTGTTGATTCCGCTCGGATACGCGGTCGCGCAGACCGTGCTGATCGAATAATTCCATCATTGCAACGCATGCGCCTGGGGCTACGCGCCCCGGGCGGCTTTGCCGCGCGTTGCGGCCCAGCACAGCAGCGACCCGGCGGTCACCATGGCCACGCCCTGCCAGAATGATGCGTTCAGACGGGTCGACAGCCACACGGCAGCAAAGAACGTCGAAAACACCGGCGTGAAGTAGGACGCCGTGGCCAGCAAGGTCAGGTTGCCTTTGAGTATCCCTACGTTCCACAGCGCGTAGCCCGCCGCCATGGCGCCGCCGGTCACCAGCAGCTCCAGCGTGGCGGGCCAGGAGAAGGCCAGCGCAGGCTCGGCGCCCGACAGGTACTTGATCCACAGGGCAAGCGCGGTCAGCATGAAGAACAAGGCAACGCCATTCTTGCCATCGGCGAATCGCGTCGTGACGTTGCAATAGACGGCCCAGATCACGGCGCCGCTGAAGGCCAGCCCATAACTGAGGGGATTGCTGGACACGTTGGCGAGGGTGCGCTCCCAGGAAAGCCCGCCGGATCCGCCCAGGACCCAGACGATGCCGGCAAGCGACAGCAGTATGCCGGGCACCACCCACGCGTTGGCGCGCTGGCCATTGATGAGCATGGCCAGAATCACGGTAAAGCAAGGCCAGAGATAGTTGACGATGCCCAGCTCGATCGCCTGGCCACGGTTGGCAGCGAATCCCAGGGAAAGCGACAGGCAGATCTCGTAGGCAACGAACAGCAGGCTGCCGACGATGAGATAGGAACGCGGAAAGGTCCGCAGCTTCGGAAAGCCCAGCAGCAGCACGAGGAACGCCGAACCCGCCGTGTAAATGAGCGCGGCGCCGCCGACCGGCCCAAAGCTTTCGCTGACACTGCGGATCAGGCCAACCACGGTGCCCCACAGCAGCACCGCCAGCAAGCCCAGTGAAGTCGCCGTGTTCCGGCTCAGGGAGAGTTGCATTACCGATTCCGATTGCCCGTCTTGGGGCGTCAAGCCGGGCAGTTTAGCGAAAACCCAAACGCTCCGCGGGCGGCCCCCGCCTTACGGCGGAGCCGGCCTCCCGAGCCCGGAATGACCGCCAGAACAATGCAGAAGAAGGAGCAAGCGTCGCATGACCATATCCACACGCAGATTGAGCGACGTGCTGGCCAGCACGGAATCGGGCCGGCTCTACCGGATTGAGGTGTTCTTGCGGGCGGAAGAGCCGGGAGCGGCTGCGTTGCAGGCTGACGCGGCCCGGCCTGACGCGGCCCGGCCTAACGCGGCCCGCTACATACACCGCACCACCGAGGGGGAGTTGGTGTTGCCGCTGGACCGGAACCGGTACAGGCTGAAATCGGGCGAAGTCCTGACCGCCCTGGCGCCGCCGCTCTCCGACCTCTGAGGCTGGCGGAGCTACTGATCCGCCTCCACCCGCCGCTTGCCCTGGCCCTTGGCCTTGTAGAGCGCCCTGTCCGCGCGCTCCAGCAATTCGCGCACGGTGACGCCGGATTGCGGATACACGGCTATGCCCACGCTGGCGGATACGGCGACACTGACGTCGGGATACGGCAGGGACAGGTTTTCGACCAGCGCCTGCGCGACATGCCCGGCGTTTTCCTTGTCCGCGCCCAGCAGCAACACCGCGAATTCGTCGCCTCCAAGCCGCGCCGCCACGTCGGACACGCGGATCGCATCGGCCATGCGCTCCGCCGCTTCCTGCAGCACCGCATCGCCGGCCGCATGGCCATGCAGGTCGTTGACCGCCTTGAAGCCGTCCAGATCGATCGCCAGGATGGCGAAGGATTCGCCGCTGCGCTGCGCCACCGCCACCTCGCGCAGCACCAATTCGTTGAACAGCACGCGGTTGCACAGCCCGGTAAGCGGATCGTAGTGCGCCAGGTGCTGGGCATGCGTCAGCATGCGCGAGGCCTGCACCAGGGCGCCGCCCACTTCCGCAACCTCCTTGACGCGCGTGCCCGGCACCATCACCGCATGCCCTTTGCCCAGCGCCAGCGCCGGCGCGACCAGGCTCTGCACGGACGAGGTCAGGCGCTGGGCCAGCCGCAAGGCCAGCAGCAAGCCCAGCCCGAAGGCCAGCAAGGTGCCCAGGGCGATCCAGGCGATGGAGCGATAGAGGTCCGTGGTCAGCAGGCTCATCGGCGCGCCGGCGGCGACCGTCCAGCCAGATAACGACGAGCGGCTGAAGGCGGTGTAGACCGGCGTGCCTTCCTTGGTAATGGTTTCCAGCGAGCCCTCGCTTTCCTGCTGCACCGCCCGCGCCAGTTCGGGAACGGCCTTCTGGCCCACGAATTTCGAGGTGTCGCGCGTGCGCGCCAGTATCGTGCCGCTGTCGTCCAGCACGGCGGCCACCCAGCCGTCCGGCAAGGCGCGCCTGCCCAGCAGATTGCCGATGCGCTCAGGCAAGATGCCGACGTTCAGGCTGTAGGCGACCTCGCCGTTGCGCAGCACCGGCACGCCCAGCGCAATCAGCGGAGCTTGATTGACCCTGCTGGTGAACAGCCCCGTCAACACCGCAGTCCGTGTCTGGAAAACGTGGGCCAGCTCGGCGGACGCACCCGTCGGCGGCAAGGCGTTGCCGAACGGAACGGACGTGTTGATCAATTGACGGCCATCCTTGTCGGTCAGGACATAGCTGTCGATGATCTGGAAGCGCACGGACTCGCGCGCCCGCCTATGAAAACCGGCCAGGTCGCCGGCGACGAGATCCGGCGACGACGCCAGCATCTGCAAGCCAGCCTCGACGCCGGTGAGTTCGCGGTCGAGAATCGCGGTGAGATTGCGCGCCAGGAATATCGTGTCGCGGAAGATCCGCTCTTTCTGGATGACGTAGCTTTCGTAGACCGCCACGGACGCCATGACCAGCGCGGGCGTAATACAGGCGAACACAAGCGTGAGCAGGCCCGTGCGCATGGAATAACGGCGCGGCCGACGCGCCCGCGCGACGGCCAGGCTCTCGCCGTCAGCCACGGGAACCTCGCCTTGCGACGTCCGCAAACGTCGCCCTGCCGACCGAAACCACACCTCTGGACCCATGCGCCTCCCGATACGCTCCGCCCGGCCCACGAGCAGAGGACGAACGAACGCCAGAAATTATTGCAGAAGTTCGCAATCGCACAATCCGCGCCATGGGAATCCCCTCGCCGCGTCGAGACGGATGTGGCTTAAAGGGCGCGTCCCCAATTTATTCCGGAGACGCGGCGCCTGGTTCGTCTACTGGTCTTCCAGGTCCGGGGTGCCGGTGAACTGGGTCTTGAGCAGCGTCAGCGCCCCTTTTTCGGCCAGCGCCTCATTGGGAAACACATGCTTGGTGTCTTCCAGCACCGGGAATCCGAAGACCCGCACCCGGGCGTGATAGCCGTCGGGCGTCTCGGCGAATTCGATGTCGAAGTTGCGTTCTTCGATCCAGCCCGATCGATGCAGTTTCCATTCCATATCCGACGCGCTCCCGAATAGTCGAGGTTGATACGACAGGCCGGCCCCGATGGAAGCCGGCCTGCTACACCATACACCCGTCTTGGGACGGACGGACTGACGGCCGATCCGCCGCGCCTACTTTCGGGCGCTCGGCTTGTCTGCGGCGGCGTCCGCGTATCCCTCCACCGGCGGCGCAAACAAGTCCCAGCTGGCCATGAACAGCGCGGCGATCAGCGGGCCGATCACGAAGCCGTTCAGGCCGAACAAAGCCATGCCCCCCAGCGTGGAGATCAGCACCACATAGTCCGGCATCTTGGTGTCCTTGCCGACCAGAATGGGGCGCAGCACGTTGTCCACCATGCCGATGACCAGCACGCCGAAAGCGATCAGCACGACGCCCTTGATCGTGGCGCCGGTCAACAGGAAGTAGATCGCGACCGGCGCCCAGATCAACCCCGCGCCGATCGCGGGCAGCAAGGACAGAAAGCCCATGATCACGCCCCACAGCAGCGCGCCCTGGATAGACAGGATCGAGAAGATGATGCCGCCCAGCGCGCCCTGCGCCGCGGCCACCGCGACGTTGCCCTTGACGGTGGCGCGCACCACGGTGGTGAACTTGCGCAGCAGATGCTGCTTGTGCGTGTCGCTCAGCGGCATGGCGCGCTTGAGCCGCGCCGATAGCTGCGGGCCGTCGCGCAACAGGAAGAACAGCAGGTACAGCATGATGCCGAAGCTGATCACGAACTGGAACGTGTCCTGCCCGATGTTCAAGGCCTGCGTCGCCAAGAACTGGCTGGCCTGCATGGCGCCCGCGCTGAGCTTTTCCTGCAGGCTCGGTATGTCGGCCAGGTCGAAGCGCGCCAGCAGATCATGCACCGACGGCGGCAGCGCCGCCATGGCCTGCTGGAAATAGTCGCCGAAGTTGATCTGCCCCGACTTGACGCTCTGATAGAGGTTCGCGCCTTCGCGCACCAGCGATCCGCTGATGACGATGAGCGGCAGGATCACCAGCAGCAGCACCAGCAGCAAAGTGATCAGCGCGGCCAGGTTGCGCCGTCCGCCGATGCGCGCCACCAGCCGGCGCTGCAGCGGCGCAAAGATGATGGCAAGGACGGCGCCCCAGAAAACAGCGCCGTAGAACGGCCACAACAACCAGCCGAATGCGATGGTGACCACCACCAGCAGGAGCAGAAAGGTTCTGTAGTGCACGCTGGAAGATTGGCTCATATTACGTCCCAGGCTCGGCTTGCGCCGCGAGACCCGCATTGTACAAAGCGCCGTTCAGCGGGCGTCCTGCGGCTGTCCGGCGGCCTGACGCAATGCGGCGCGCGCATGCTCCAGAACCTCCGACTGCGCGTTCAACCGCTGCAGGCGCAGGTTCAACTCCTGCTGCAGCGTGGGCGTGGCGACGCGCGCCTGCCCATCCGCTAGCAGGATGTCCTGCGCATGGGCGGCGACGAAATCCGCCACGCCCAGCGCATCGCGCGCCACCGCGTCCATGGCGGCCGCGGCATCGAGCACCTCGGCCGCGGGCGCCGTCACTGCCTCGTCATAGACACCGTCGTAGACGGGCGCCAGATCGGCCGGCAGCGTCAGCGCCGCACGCGCCTTGTCCGCCCTGACCTGAGCCCGCTGGACCTCGGCAGCCTGCTCGGCCAGCGTCTTGCGCGCGGCCTCGAGGCGGTCCCGCCGCTCCACGATCTCGGCCACCGAACGCAGGGTCTCGACTTCCGACGCGTCACGCATGGACGCCGCCGCCTGCGTCAGGATTTCCTGAAAATCGGCGATGACCTCGTAGGCATCGGCATAGCCGCCGACGGCCTCCTTTTCCTGCTCGCTCAGGACGCCTATGGGCAGCAGCGACGCGCTGTTCATCCGGCTTTGCAGCAGCTGGATGAACGCGGCCCGCTCCTGGGGCTCTTTGTTGACGCAGGCCGACAGAAACAACATCGACGCCATCGCCAGGCCCAGCAGGCAAGCTCGCAGCAATGCCATGCGCATCCTCCTTGCATGCGGGTTCGCAAAACCGGCGCCGCCCGCGAACTGGGCGGCCGCCCTCCGGCAGATTATCCCGAAGGCGCTTTCCGACGCTGCCGGCGGGCGGATTTTGTTGCTATCGAAGCGTGTTGACACAGGGTGCGCCGCCCGCATCATGGCTCCAGGGGGTACGCCATGGCGCAACGGCGCGCGGGGTCAAAACCCATGGCCGCCTCATGGCTCAAGCGCTCGCGCAACCCGGGCGGGAGCTCCCCTGCCGCGATATCGACGAAACCTTGCCGCAGGTAAAACGGCCTGTTCCAAGGCAGTTCGCGGTCGGTGGTCAGCAGCACGAACCGGTAGCGACCGGCACTGCGGGCATGCGTGCATACGGCGGCCAGGAGCGCCCGCCCCAGGCCGCGCCCCTGCCACGGCAACGCTACCGCCATTTCGGCCAGGTAGAGATCGCCGTCCATGGGCCGCGTCAGCGCAAAGCCCGCGCACTGGCCCTCGCCTTCCGCGACCCACAGCAGGCCGGCCGCCTGCGCCTGCGCCAGCTCGGCCTGCGGCGCCGTATCGTCGCCAGCGGCCCACGCCATATGCGTGCCCAGGAAGCGCCGCGCGGCGGAGCGTTCGATATCGGCCAGGCTGGCCAGGTCTGTAGGTCGTGCGAGTCTGATCATAGGCATGGCAGTATGCCTGATGCGGGCCCGGCGTCCGATCCCATAAAATGGCGTTTTCGGCCATCACGGCCCCGCAATACAGGCCCAGCCCCAAGACATGACTCAAAACGCCACCTCCGATACCTGGGGCTTTGCCCATCCCGATTGCCGCGGCGCGGCCGCCCTGCTGTTCTTCATGAACGACCTGGCGCGGGTGGTCAACCAATACCTGAGCCCGGGACAGCTGTCCAACGAAGCGCTGGCCGATGCGCAAAAGGCGGTCGATGCCTTGCTGGCCCGCTACGTGGACATTCAGGCCGCCCCCGAAGCCTTCGACAACGAGCGCATCGAACTCGCCCTGGAAACCGACAACCAGCCTGACGGCCAGACCAGCGCGCAAGTGGCGCTACGCATGTCGCCACGCCTGGAAGGCCTCATCATCGAGGCCCAGCGCCAGGCTCGCCCAGCGACCCATTAAAGGCCTGGAACGGGGGAGGAGTCTCCCCCCACCACAAAACGCTTGCCAAAAACATCAACTGCCTGTACTATTGCTAGTTGAGTTCTGCCGTTTTCGCCAAATTCCATACGAAAAAACGCGGTGATAAACGACGGCGCTGGCACTGAGGCCTGTACATCAGCCCCTCCCCAGACGCCGAAGCAGATCCTCGAAAATACCCAAGCCCAAGCATCCCGTCCCATTTGCGAAAACCGCAAATCCGGATTGCGGCCTGGAACAAAACGCCTTCACCCAACCGCCAGTCCGGCTTGGCAAGAAGCAACAAGACAATCAGCGGCGCCTACAACACGCGCAAGCGACGAATACCGATAACCGCGCCGCAACCAGCAGGGCCTGTCCGTCCTGCATGACTTCTCGGGCCGCGCATGTCCGCATGCATGCTTTGCGCTTGTTCGCGCATCGCGCAACCCGAAACGACGCTGTCCCGGACTGATGGACAGCGTCGCGCCGCCAGGCCGAGCGCGCAAAACATGAGAATGCGCAAAAGGACGGCGGCATATATGCGTTAGTGTCACGACACACGCCTGCCCGATTCAGTACGGCTGGCAGCGGCATGCGGCAGGAACGCTGCGCGCCACGTGGCCAGACGCGGCTTTTCCCATAACTAGAAACCAAGAGAACAAACACCATGAATACTCGTTTCACGACCTCGGACCTGATCCGACGCCCGGCGCACACCACGCTGGACAACATGCCGATCCATATCGGCGACATCGTTTACCTGAAGCCCGCGAATGGCCCGGAAATCCGCGCCACGGTCATCTACAACGCGCCCATCGATGGCACGACCACCTACACGACCGAAGTCGTGCCCTGCGGCGCACCCGCGCAAAAGGCCCCGGGCCAGCGCATCCGCTTCCGCCATGAGCACGTGCATCGCATCGAACCGGTGCGCAGCACCACTCACTAAAGCGGTATCCCGCCCCGTTTGCGCAAGCAACGGGGCAATTTGTGCGTGATAAAGTCCCCGGCAATACAGCCCTGGCGATCCCACCATGCAGAACAACCGTCTCGCGGTCCACATTTGGGACCTTCCCACCCGCCTCTTCCATTGGGCGCTCGTCGTCTGCATCGTCGGCGCGTTCGTCAGCGTGAAGCTGGGCGGCCTGTACATGGATTGGCACGTGCGCTTCGGCTGTACGGCGTTGGGTCTGATCCTCTTCCGCCTGCTCTGGGGATTCATCGGCCCGCGCTACGCCCGCTTCACGCACTTCGTGCGCGGCCCGGCGGCCGTGGCCCGCTATCTGAAAGGCGCCGCGGCGCCCGCAGGCCACAACCCGCTGGGCGCGCTATCGGTGCTGGCGCTGCTGCTGGTCATCGGATTCCAGGCGCTCAGCGGCCTGTTCACCACCGACGACATCATGACGCAGGGCCCCTTGTTCGGCCACGTCAGCGAAACCGTTTCCGCCGCCATGACGTCCTGGCACAAGCTCAATGAATGGGTCATCCTGGCCCTGGTCGCCCTTCATATTGCAGCGGTGCTCTGGTACGCGCTGGTGCGCCGCAAGCGCCTGGTGCGCGCCATCATCACCGGCAAGGTCGATGCCAAGGACGTGCCCGCCGGCACGGCCCCCACGCAGGACGGTTTCGCCGTCTGGCTGCGTGCGCTGGTGCTGGGCGCCGGCGTCACGGTCCTGGTACTGTGGATCCGGTCGCTGGAAGTCGCGGCCGACATGTCTTTTTCCTGACGGTTCACGCAGCGCGAAGACAGCGCTGCGGCCCGCTCAACGCCGCGCCTCGATCAAGTGCCGCGTCGAATGAGCCACGAACGGCTCTCCCCGACGCATCCGCTCATCCAGCGCCAGCAGGGCATCGCGATACCTCGCCACCGAAAAATCGGGCACCCACCACACGCACTTGCGCAGGATCCAGACCACGGCGCCCACGTCATGGAACACCATCTGGCAACGGGCCGCGCGCAAGTCCGTCACGGCAAGTCCAGCAGCCGCCGCGGCGGCCGCCTCATCCTGCGGATCCCGCAGGCGCCGCTGCGCTGGCAAAGGCCCCAGGAAATGCTCGATCAGTTCAAAGGCCGAAGCCGGCCCCACATGCTGGGCGAAGTAATGCCCGCCCGGCTTGAGGACGCGGTGGATTTCCGCCCAGTCCGCGTTCACAGGGTGCCTGGACGTCACGAGTTCAAACGCCGCATCGGCAAACGGCAAGCCCGCGCCCGGCGCTGTCTGCACTAGCCGCAAGCCACGAGCGGCCAGGCGTTCATGCGCTTTCCTGGCATTGGGCGGCCAGGCTTCGGTCGCGCACATCACCGGCGGAAAGCGGGGCGCCTCGCCCAACACTTCGCCGCCGCCCGTATCCAGGTCCAGCGCCGACTGCACACTGGCCAGGCGCTGCGCAAGCAGCCTGGCATAGCCCCACGGCGGACGCTGCTCGGAAGCGCGCCCCGCCAGCCAGCCGAAGCCCCACCCGCCGACATCGGCGGCTTCGGCCTCTGCCACCAGCTCATCAAAGGATTTCATCGCTTCCCTCCTGTGCAAGACCGACGCGCAGTCCCGCGAGGTCACGCCCGGCAAAGCCATAAAAAAAGCGCCAACCGTTACGCTGGCGCCTCTTTGCCCACATGCCGCCCGCGGACGGCAGGCGCCTTATTTCTTCTTGCGGTACGAGTCGTGGCAGGCCTTGCAGCTTGCGCCGACGTCGCCAAACGCAGCGCGCAGCTTGTCCAGGTCGCCGGCATCGGCAGCGGCCGACAGCTTGACGATATTGTCCTGGAAGGCCTGTTGCTTCTGCTTGAAGCCCGCAGCGTCACTCCAGATTTCCGGACGCGCATCACCGCCTTCGGTGCCCGCGCCAAAAGCCGTCCACGGCAAGGCCGACAAGGTCTTCAGCACTTCCACGTTGGCCTTGATCTGCGCGGCGTCATAGGGCTGCTGGCCCTTGACCACTGGCGCCATGCGGCCAAAGTGGGAAGCCATCAGCGTCAGCGCCGATTGGCGGTACTTGACCGCGTCCTCCGGCTTGGCGAACTGCGCGGACGCGCTCGTCGCCAGCAGGGGCCCAACCGTCATACAGGCCAACGCGGCAAGCGTGGACAACTTCTTCATTGCAATCTCCCGTAAGGTCAACAGAGGCCGCGCGCCCCGGGCGCGCGGCAAGGCGACTATACCGCCCGGGCCAAGTCTGCGGCCAGCCCGATGTAGGAGCGCGGGGTCATCGCCAACAGGCGCGCCTTGGGCTCTTCGGGCAGGGCCAGGCCCTGGATGAATTCTCGCAAGCCTTCCTCGGTGATGCCCTTGCCGCGCGTCAAAGCCTTGAGTTGCTCGTACGGCTGCGGCAGGCCATAGCGGCGCATGACGGTCTGCACCGGCTCGGCCAGCACTTCCCAGCAAGCGTCGATGTCGGCGTCGATGGCGGCAGTGTTGACCTCAAGCTTGCCCAGGCCGCGCATGCAGGCATCCCAAGCCACCAGGCAGTAGCCCAGGCCCACGCCCAGATTGCGCAGCACGGTGGAGTCGGTCAGGTCGCGCTGCCAGCGGGAGATCGGCAGCTTGTCCGAGAGGTGGCGCAGCACGGCGTTGGCCAGGCCCAGGTTGCCTTCGGAGTTTTCGAAGTCGATCGGGTTGACCTTGTGCGGCATGGTGGAGGAACCGACCTCGCCTTCCTTCAGGCGTTGCTTGAAGTAGCCCAGCGCCACGTAGCCCCAGATGTCGCGGTCCAGGTCCAGCACGATGATGTTGGCGCGCGTGATGGCGTCGAACAAGGCCGACATCCAGTCATGCGGCTCGATCTGGATGGTGTGGCGGTTCTGGGTCAGGCCCAGCCCGGCCAGCACGCGCTGGCTGAAGGCGGGCCAGTCGATTTCAGGATAGGCCGACAGGTGGGCGTTGTAGTTGCCGGTGGCGCCGTTCAGCTTGGCCAGCGGCTCGACGGCCTCGACCGCGGCGATGGCGCGATTCAGGCGCGCGGCCACGTTGGCGAATTCCTTGCCCAGGGTCGTCGGGCTGGCGGGCTGGCCGTGGGTGCGCGACAGCATGGGTTGGTCGGCCTGGGCCACGGCCATGTCGTTCAGCTTGGCGGCCAGTTCGCGCAGGCGCGGCACCACGACCTCGTTGCGGGCGCGCGTCAGCATCAGCGCGTGCGAGGTGTTGTTGATGTCCTCGGAGGTGCAGGCGAAGTGGATGAACTCGGCGGCGCGGGCCAGCTCGGCGTCATCGGCCACTTTTTCCTTCAGCCAGTACTCGACGGCCTTGACGTCATGGTTGGTGACGCGTTCGATGTCCTTGATGCGGGCGGCATCCGCTTCCGAGAAGTCGCGCACCAATTGTTGCAGGCGGGCGCGGGCGGCTTCGGAGAAGGCGGGCAGCTCCGGCAGGCCGGCGTCGGACAGCGCGACCAGCCAGGCCACTTCGACCTCGACGCGGTGCGCCATGAAACCAGCTTCGGAGAGCAGGCCGCGCAGCGCGTCGCCCCGGGAAGCGTACCGGCCATCCAATGGCGAAAGGGCGTTGAGTTGGCTGAGCTGTTCGGCGATTTGCATGGTCTGGAAGAGAAAAAGCGGGGAATGAGCGAATCGGGCGATTTTATCATCCGGAAGCATGCAACATTGTGGCAAACTGACGAAGATTCCGGCCTCTTGGCCGTCTTGCCGTCATGCGGCCTGCTATACTTCGGCCGCTTTCCGACTCCGCTTGTGACTCCATGAAACTGATCGGCTCGCTTACCAGTCCTTACGTGCGCAAAGTGCGTATCGTCATGGCCGAGAAAAAGCTGGACTACCGGCTTGAACTCGAAAACGTCTGGTCCGCCGACACGCAGATCCAAACGTACAACCCGCTGGGCAAGGTGCCTTGCCTGGTCATGGAAGATGGCGGCGCCCTCTTCGATTCGCGCGTCATCGTCGAATACGTCGACACCCTGTCCCCTGTTGCCCGCCTGATTCCTCAGCCGGGGCGTGATCGCGCGGCGGTCAAGTGCTGGGAAGCCATCGCCGATGGCCTCCTGGACGCCTGCGTGACCATCGTCAAGGAAAACCAGCGCCCCGAGGCTCAGCGCAGCCCCGAATGGATCGAGCGCCAGTATTCCAAGATCCACGCCAGCCTGGACGCGATGAACAAGAGCCTGGGCGACAACGCCCACTGCATGGGCATCAACTACAGCCTGGCCGACATCGCCGTCGGCTGCGCGCTGGGCTACCTGGACCTGCGCTTCGCCGCGCTCGACTGGCGCGCCGACCACCAGAACCTGGCCCGCCTGTACGACAAGCTGTCGCAGCGGCAGTCCTTCATCGATACCGTTCCGGTGGTGTAGCCCCCCCCCCGAGGCGCTGCGCGCCTCCCCCCAGGGGGCGCCGCTACGGACCGGCGGAGCCGGATCCGTGCGGCCCGGCTTCTGCTTCGCCTGCGCTGCTGCTTCGCCTGCGCTTCTGTTTTGCCTTTGCTTCCGCATCGGCGGCGCTTCTACGTGGGCTGCGCTTTTCCATCGGCGCAGCCCTGTCCGGCTCAGGCGTTGAACGTCTGCCAGGCCTTGAACAGCATGTACGCGGCCAGCGCGAACAGCAGGCAGGCGAACACGCGCTTGAGCGTCTGCACCGGCAGGCGGTGCGCCATGCGCGCGCCCAAGGGCGCCGTCAGCACGCTGGTGCACACCAGCGCGATCAGGGCCGGCCAGTAGATGTAGCCCAGCATGCCCGGACGCGTTTCGCCCGAGTTCAGGCCCGACACCACATAACCGACGCTATTGGCCAGCGCAATGGGAAAGCCCAGCGCGGCCGAGGTCGACACCGCGTTGTGCAGGGCCACGTTGCACCAGACCATGAAAGGCACCGACAGGAAGCCGCCGCCCGCGCCCACCAGGCCGGACAAAAAGCCGATGCCCGCCCCGGCCGCGCTGGTGCCCACCACGCCCGGCATCTGGCGGCTGGGCTTGGGCTTCTTGTTCTGCAGCATGCTCCAGCCGGAATAGCCGACGAACAGCGCAAAGAACAGCGACAGCCACAGCGTGCTCAGCGCGGCGAAGACCGCGCCGCCCGAAAGCAGACCGCCGATGATGATGCCCGGGGCCATCGCCCAGACGATGTTCCATTTGATCGTGCCGCGCTGCTGGTGCGCCCGCACGCTGGAAATGGAGGTGAACAGGATCGAGGTCATCGACGTAGCGATGGCGGCGTGCACCACCAGGTCGGCAGGCATGCCCTTCCACGCGAACAGCATCGTCAGGAAAGGCACCAGCAACATGCCCCCGCCTATGCCCAGCAGGCCCGCGGCGAAACCCACCACGCCCCCCAGCACCAGCAGGCAAATCACCATCGTTACATCCACAACTCTCTCCTCTTTCTTCTTGGTAATGAACAAAGCCCCAGGGGCCGCGCCCCAGGGGCTTTGATTGAAATCCACGCACGCCGCGCGGCGGATGCCGGCGCGGCGCCTACACCTACAGGATGATGCCGCCGCCCAGGCAAACCTCGCCATCGTAAAGCACGGCGGACTGTCCGGGCGTGACCGCCCACTGCGGTTCGATAAAGCTCAGGCTGAAGGTGCCGCCGGCAGCGCCTTCCAGGCTGCACGCGGCATCGGCCTGGCGGTAGCGCGTCTTGGCGCCATAGGCGCCCGCGGCCGGCGCGTGGCCGGCGACCCAGCTCGCGTCCTGCGCCCGCAGCTCGCCCGACAACAGCCAGGGGTGGTCATGCCCCTGCACCACGTAGAGCACATTGCGCTCCAGATCCTTGCGCGCCACGTACCAGGCTTCGGCCGTACCGTCCTCGCGCTGGCGCCCCTTCACCCCGCCCACGCCCAGGCCCTTGCGCTGGCCCAGCGTATAGAACGACAGCCCTTCGTGGCGGCCGACCTTCTGCCCTTCCGGCGTCATGATCGGGCCAGGCTCGGTCGGCAGATAGCGGTTCAGGAACTCGCGGAACGGCCGCTCGCCGATGAAGCAGATGCCAGTGGAATCCTTCTTGGCGGCGTTATGCAGGCCGATCTCGTGCGCAATGCGCCGCACCTCGGTCTTGTGGATCTCACCCAGCGGGAACATGGTGCGCGACAACTGCGCCTGGTTCAGCCGGTGCAGGAAGTAGCTCTGGTCCTTGGACGCGTCCAGCGCCTTGAGCAGTTGAAACTGCGTGCCGCCCCCCTCGGCCGGCACCTCGCGCACTCGGGCGTAGTGGCCGGTGGCGATGTGCTCGGCGCCCAGCGCCATGGCGTGGTCCAGAAAGGCCTTGAACTTGATCTCGGCATTGCACAGCACGTCCGGGTTCGGCGTGCGGCCCGCGGAGTACTCGCGCAGGAACTCCGCGAACACGCGGTCCTTGTATTCGGCGGCGAAATTGACGAACTCGAACTCGACCCCGACCAGATCCGCGACGCTGGCGGCGTCCAGCAGGTCTTGGCGGGTGGAGCAGTATTCGGAATCGTCGTCGTCTTCCCAGTTCTTCATGAACAGGCCGACGACCTCGTAGCCTTGCTGCTTGAGCAGCCAGGCGGTGACCGAAGAATCGACCCCGCCGGACATGCCGACGACAACGCGGCCTTTCTTGGTAAGTTTTTGACTCATGATGGGACTATTTTAGATCGGTCCGCGCATCTTCCCGCGGCTGCGGCTCGGCGGCCCGCGACACTTCCATCAACCAGGTGCGGAAAGCCTGCAGGGTCGGAAGATTGGCCTTCTGCTCCGGGTAGCACAGGTAGTACCCCATGCGCGCCCGGATCGGCAGCTGGATGGCGACGGCCAGCTTGCCGTCGCGCAGCTCGTCTTCGATCAGGCAGCGCGGAATCAGCGCCACGCCGAAGCCAGCCGCGGCGGCCTGCGACAGCAGCGCATACTGGTCAAAGCGCGCGCCTTCCAGGCTGCGCCGGGTATCGCAGCCGGCCTGCTCGAACCAGTCGCGCCAGCCTTCCAGCGCCGAGGTGTGGTGCAGCAGCGGATAGGCCAGCAGGTCCGCGGGCGCCGCACAGCCGCCCGGGATCAGGCGCGGGCTGCAGACCGGCAGAATTTCGCGGCCGACGATGTAGTCCGCCCCGCTGCCCGGCCAGATGCCTTCGCCGAAGCGCACGGCGGCGTCCAGTTCAGGGGTGGAGAAGTCATAGCCCTGGCGGTGAGGCAGGAATTCGACGTGGATGTCCGGCCGCAGGCGCATGAAGGCGGTCAGGCGCGGGATCAGCCAGCGCGCGCCGAAGGTCGGCATACAGGTCAGGTTGAGCGTGCCGCCCTGCCCCTGGTGCGCGATCAGTTCCACGGTGGCGGCTTCGATCTGCCCCAGCCCGGCCTGGATCTTGGTCAGGTAGCTGCGTCCGGCCTCGGTCAGGACCAGGCCTTGCCTGATCCGCAGGAATAGTTCGATGCCGACGAACTCCTCCAGATGTTTCACCTGCTTACTGACCGCGCCCTGCGTGACACACAATTCCTGGGCCGCGCGCGTGAAGCTGCTATGTCTCGCGGCGACTTCGAACGCCTGGAGATCCGTGAGTGAGGGACAGAATCGCCGCATGGATGAGGTACGCAAATTATTTCAGGCCGCGCAGCAAAAACAGCCCGGCTCCGGGCCGCCGCAGAAAGAGGCATGAAAAAAAGTCATAGCTTACGGAGAAACTTTCGTTTGCGCAAACCGGACCGCCAGGAAAGAATCGTTGCGTTTGCGTCTGCCTTTGCGCATCCGCTTTCCAATTCATTAGGGGAATCCATGCAACGCCGTAAAGTAGTACTGGGCCTGTGCGTCGCCGCCGCGACCCTCGCCGCGCCGCTGACCTCGGGTATCGCGCACGCTGAAGACGCGTATCCGACCAAGCCCATCCGCCTGATCGTTCCCTTCCCGCCCGGTGGCACCACCGATATCGTCGGCCGCCTGTTCGCCGACAAGCTCGGCAAGGAACTGGGCCAGACCGTCGTGGTGGAAAACCGCGGCGGCGCCGGCGGTTCGATCGGCAGCGCCTTCGTCGCCAGCAGCGCGCCGGACGGCTACACCTTGGGCATCGCCACCGTGAGCACCCACGGCATCAACCCGGCCATCTACCCGAACCTGCCGTTCGATGGCGAGAAGGACTTCACGCCCGTCTCGAACCTGGCGGCCGTGCCCAACATCATGACCATCAACCCGAAGGTCCAGGCCAAGAACATCGCCGACTTCATCAAGCTGGCCAAAAGCGAGCCGGGCAAGCTGACCTACGCGTCGGCCGGCAACGGTTCGGTTTCGCACATGATGGGCGAGCTGTTCAAGATGGCTTCGGGCACCAACCTGATGCACGTGCCGTACCGCGGCGTGGGTCCGGCGCTGAACGACGCGCTGGCCGGCCAGGTCGACGTCATGTATGACAACCTGCCCTCCTCGCTGCCGCACGTGCAGTCCGGCCGCCTGATCGCCATGGCCGTGGCCTCGCCCAAGCGCGTGGCCGCCCTGCCCGACGTGCCCACGTTCGCCGAAGCCGGCCTGCCGGCCGTGAACGACGCGTCCTGGTTCGGCCTGGTGGCTCCCGCCAAGCTGCCCCAGCCCGTGCTGGACAAGCTGAACGCCGCCGTGCAGAAGGTCAGCGCCGAAGCCGACGTCAAGAGCCGCCTGGAAGCCCTGGGCGCGGCGCCGGCCGCCAACACTCCGGCCGAATTCGCGGCGCAGATCTCGGCTGAAATCGCCAAGAACAAGCGCATCGCCAAAGAAGCCAACGTGAAGATCGACTAAGCGGTCTTCGGTCCTCGCGCGCCGCCCGGTGCGCGAGGACCTCCGATTAACGAACGCAACACCCCCTTATGCGAATTACCCAACCCCTGTCTTACCGGCTCGACCTCCCGCAGCAATATCCTGATTCGGACTCCTCGGCTCCCCTCGTGCTGGACTCCCCGCACAGCGGCACCGCCTACCCCCCCGATTTCGCGGCTGCGGTGGACTTTGGCGCATTGCGCACCGCCGAGGACACCTGGGTTGACGACCTGTGGGGCGACGCCATCGAAATGGGCGTACCGATGATTGCCGCCGCGTTCCCGCGCGCCTACATCGACGCCAACCGCTCGCCCGACGAAATCGACGAATTGCTGCTGGACGCCGCCTGGCCCGACGCCATCAACGCCTCGCCCAAGGTCAAGCTGGGCAAGGGCCTGATCTGGCGCATGCTGGACGACGGCACGCCGCTCTACAACCGCAAGCTGACGGTCGCGGAAGTGCGCCACCGCATCGACGCCTGCTGGAAGCCCTACCACGCCGCGCTGGGCCAGGTGCTGGACGCCGCCCACAAGAAGTTCGGCAAGGTCTGGCACATCAACTGCCACTCCATGCCCAGCATCGCCGGCGCCTACGCCACCGACCGCCCGGGCCTGGTGCACCCCGACTTCGTGCTGGGCGACCGCGACGGCAGCACCAGCGACCCGGCCTTCCGCGAATTCATCGCCGCCTGGCTGCGCGAACGCGGCTACAACGTCACCGTCAACGATCCCTACAAGGGCGTGGAACTGGTGCGCGCCTTCGGCCGCCCCGAAGAAGGCCGCCACAGCCTGCAGATCGAGATCAACCGCAAGCTCTACATGGACGAAGTCTCGCTGCGTCCTTCCGAAAACTACGGCCGCCTGAAGGCCGATCTGCGCGAACTCACCGCCGCGCTGATCACCTGGACTCGCGCGCAAACGGCTTGACGCCGGACGTTTGCGCGCAGGTGCCGGCCGGCATCAACGTTAGACCGGCCGGAGCAATTGGGTTGCAAGACCCCAGCCCCATGGTTCGCCATGGGGTTTTTTTTGGCTTGCCGCCGGGCATTGACGGTCCTGCTCCCCCCCGTACTCTTCCCCCTCGCTTCCCAGGGGCGAGACACCTTTCCTTGCACTTTCCCGTGTATAACTGATGCCAACTAATGAGGAGAGGCGTAGATGCACATCGGGATACCAAAAGAAACCCGAGACGGGGAAACTCGTGTCGCAGCAACACCGGAGACCGTCAAGAAGTACGTAGGCGGGAAACACACCGTCATAGTAGAGCGCGGGGCAGGCACTGCCGCCCGCTATCTCGACGAAGCCTATGAGGCAGCGGGCGCCACGCTCGGCACCGCCCAGGATGCGCTGGGGGCAGAACTCGTCATGAAGGTGCGCGCGCCTTCTGCCGCGGAACTGCCCCAGATGAAATCCGGGGCCGTCGTGGTCGGCATGCTGGATCCCTTCGACGCCGAAGGCATCCAGCAGATCGCCGCCGCCGGACTCACCGGATTCGCGCTGGAAGCCGCGCCCCGCATCACGCGGGCCCAGAGCCTGGACGTGCTGTCCTCCCAGGCCAACCTGGCCGGCTACAAGGCCGTGCTGCTGGCGGCGCACCACTACGGCCGCCTCATACCCATGATGATGACTGCCGCGGGCACGCTGAAGGCCGCCCGCGCCGTCGTGCTAGGCACTGGCGTGGCCGGGCTGCAGGCCATCGCCACCGCCAAGCGGCTGGGCGCGGTGGTCGAAGCCTCGGACGTGCGCCCCGCCGCGCGCGAACAGGTGGAATCGCTGGGCGCCAAGTTCATCGACGTGCCTTTCGAGACGGACGAAGAACGCGAGATCGCGCAAGGCACGGGCGGCTACGCCCGGCCCATGCCGCCCGCCTGGATGGCGCGGCAGGCCGCGCTCGTGTCCGAGCGCTGCAAGCAGGCCGACATCGTCATCACCACGGCGCTGATTCCCGGCCGCCCCGCCCCCACGCTAGTGTCCGCGGAAACCGTCGCGGCCATGAAGCCGGGTTCGGTGCTGGTGGACCTGGCGGTCGAACGCGGCGGCAATTGCCCGCTGTCCGAGAAAGGCCTGGTGGTGGAAAAGCACGGCGTGACGATCATCGGGCTGACCAACCTGCCCGGCCTGGTCGCTACCGACGCTTCGGCGCTGTATGCGCGCAACATCCAGGATTTCCTGAAGCTCATCATCAATGCGGACGGCGCGCTGGCGATCCAGCGCGACGATGAAATCGTCGCGGCCTGCCTGGTGTGCGAAGGCGGCAACGTGGCGCGGAGGAACTAACAGCATGGAAGCGATCAACCCCACCCTGATGAATCTCATCATCTTCGTGCTGGCCATCTATGTCGGCTACCACGTCGTGTGGAACGTCACCCCCGCCCTGCACACGCCCTTGATGGCCGTCACCAACGCCATTTCCGCCATCATCATCGTGGGCGCCATGCTGGCGGCCGCGCTGACCGAAGGCGGGCTGGCGCGCGGCATGGGCGTGTTCGCCGTGGCGCTGGCCGCGGTCAACGTGTTCGGCGGTTTTCTCGTGACCCGGCGCATGCTGGAAATGTTCAAGAAGAAGGACCGCAAGGCAGGCAAGGAGGAAGCGAAATGATCTCGCTGAACCTCGTCACCCTGCTGTACCTGATCGCCTCGGTCTGCTTCATCCAGGCGCTCAAGGGCCTGTCGCATCCGACCACGTCGCGGCTGGGCAATGCGTTCGGCATGGCCGGCATGGCGATCGCCGTGCTGACCACGGCCGCGCTCATCGTCGGGCTGGCGCGCGACGGCGCCGCCACCATCGGCCTGGGCTGGGTCGTGTTGGGCCTCTTGGTGGGCGGCTCCATCGGCACGCTGATGGCCAAGCGCGTCGAGATGACCAAGATGCCCGAGCTGGTCGCCTTCATGCACAGCATGATCGGCCTGGCGGCGGTCGCGATTGCGGTGGCCGTGGTGGCCGAACCGCATGCCTTCGGCATCGTGCCCGTCGGCGTGCCGATTCCCACCGGCAACCGCTTCGAGCTGTTCATCGGCACCTTCGTCGGCGCCATCACGTTCTCGGGTTCGGTCATCGCCTTCGGCAAGCTGTCGGGCAAGTACAAGTTCCGCCTGTTCCAGGGCGCGCCGGTGGTGTTCTCGGGCCAGCACATGCTGAACCTGGCGCTCGCGCTGCTGATGCTGGCATGCGGCATCTGGTTCATGCTCACACAGGAATGGACGCCGTTCGTCATCATGACGCTCATCGCCTTCGTGCTGGGCGTCCTGATCATCATCCCGATCGGCGGCGCCGACATGCCGGTGGTGGTGTCCATGCTGAACAGCTACTCGGGCTGGGCGGCAGCCGGCATCGGCTTCTCGCTGAACAACCCCATGCTGATCATCGCCGGTTCGCTGGTGGGTTCTTCGGGCGCGATCCTGTCCTACATCATGTGCAAGGCGATGAACCGCTCGTTCTTCAACGTCATCCTGGGCGGCTTCGGCGGCCAGGCCGGCGCGGGCGCCGCGGCGGGCGATGCGCAGCAGCGCAGCGTCAAGTCGGGCAGCCCCGACGACGCCGCCTTCCTGATGACCAACGCGGAAAGCGTGACCATCGT
Source organism: Achromobacter sp. PD1 (assembly GCF_048541815.1). Taxonomy (NCBI): domain Bacteria; kingdom Pseudomonadati; phylum Pseudomonadota; class Betaproteobacteria; order Burkholderiales; family Alcaligenaceae; genus Achromobacter; species Achromobacter sp. PD1. The sequence continues at coordinate 1,160,738 of NZ_CP183349.1, read as the reverse complement.
TCCCGGCTACGGCCTGGCGGTGGCGCGCGCGCAGCACGCGCTGAAGGAACTGGCGGAAAAGCTCACCGAGCGCGGCGTGACCGTCAAGTACGCCATCCACCCGGTGGCGGGACGCATGCCCGGCCACATGAACGTGCTGCTGGCCGAGGCCGAAGTGCCTTACGACCAGGTCTTCGAAATGGAAGACATCAACAGCGAGTTCGGCCAGACCGACGTGGTGCTGGTGCTGGGCGCGAACGACGTGGTGAATCCGGCCGCCAAGAACGACCCGAAGTCGCCCATTGCCGGCATGCCCATCCTGGAAGCCTACAAGGCCCGCACCGTGATCGTGAACAAGCGGTCCATGGCTTCGGGCTACGCGGGCCTGGACAACGAGCTCTTCTACATGGACCGCACGATGATGGTTTTCGGCGACGCCAAGAAGGTGCTTGAAGACATGGTCAAGGCCGTGGAGTAAAACGCCCGGCGCCGGATGCCGCCTGGCGTCCGGCGCCTACGCGCCGCGCTGGCCCGCAGGCTGGCGCAACTGTTCGTCAACCACTTCGATCCAATGCCGCACCGGCGTGTCGGTGCCGCTTTGCAGGTGGCCGATGCAGCCGATGTTGGCGGACAGGATCACGTCCGGTCCGCCCGCGGCGATCGCGCCCAGCTTGCGGTCGCGCAGTTCCAGCGCGATCTCCGGATTCAACACCGAATAGGCGCCCGCCGAACCGCAGCACAAGTGCTTGTCGGCAAATGGCTGCAATGCAAAACCCAGATCCGCCAGCAATTGTTCCGACAGCGGCCGCAGGCCTTGCCAATGCTGCAGCGTGCATGGCGGATGGAAGGCCGCGCGCGTGCCCGCCGGCAGCCGCGAACGCAGTTGCGCCGCATGCGGCGCGACGATCTCGGCCACGTCCTTCACCAGCGCCACGATGTCCGCAGCCTTTTGCGCGTAGGCCGGATCGTGCCGCAGGTGATGCGCATACTCCTTGACCATGGCACCGCAGCCGGACGCGTTCATCACAATAGCCTCGACCTTGCCATCCTGCAGCAGCGGCCACCAGGCATCGACGTTGGCGCGCATCTGCGCCAGCGCATCGTCCTGCGCGTCCAGGTGGAAACTGGCCGCGCCGCAGCAGCCGGCGCCGGGTGCGATGCGCGCGCCTATGCCCACCGCGTCCAGCACGCGGATGGTGGCCGCATCGATGGTCGGCATCATGGCGGGCTGCACGCAGCCCGCCAGCATCAGCACCTGGCGCGCATGGCCCGCCACCTGCGGCAGCGGCCCCGCCGCGCGGCGCTCCGGCACCTTGCGCTTGAGCGCCTCCGGCAGCATGCCGCGCACCGCCTGCCCCAGCCGCATCGCGGGCGCGAACAGCGGCGACAGCATGGTCTTGCGCAACAAGGTGCGTTTGGTCTTGTCGGCCCAACTGCGCGGCACGCGCTCTTCGACGATCTTGCGGCCGATATCCACCAGATGGCCGTACTGGACGCCGGACGGGCAAGTGGTCTCGCAATTGCGGCAAGTCAGGCACCGGTCCAGGTGCTGCTGCGTGGACTGCGTGGGCTCGGCGCCCTCCAGCACCTGCTTGATCAGATAGATGCGTCCGCGCGGGCTGTCCAGCTCGTCGCCCAGCACCTGATACGTCGGACAGGTCGCGGTGCAGAAGCCGCAGTGCACGCAACGCCGCAGGATGGCGTCGGCCTCCTTGCCCAGATCGGTATCGCGTGCCCAGGATGCCAGATTGGTTTGCATGATGCCCTATAGATCCAGGACCAGGCGGCCGGGGTTGAACAGGCCGGCCGGATCGAGCTCTTGTTTGAGGCGGCGCGTGATCGAAGCGATCCCGGGCGCCAGAGGATGGAATACGCCGTCGGCAGGCGGCTTGCCCTGCCCGGCGCGGAACAGCGTGGCGTGGCCGCCCAGCCGCTCGGCGGTCTCGCGCAGCGTGGCGGCGTCTTGCTCACCCGACAGCCAGCGCTGGCCTCCCCCCCATTCCAATAAGGTCGGCCCCAGTCCCAACGCGGCGGCGGTGGGCGGCAACGCCAGGCGCCACAAGGGCCGGCCCGGCGTGAAGAAGGAATGCGTCTGCTCGCGCAGCGACCGCCACCAGGCCTGCGCAGCCTCGGGCGCCATTGGCGCGCCGCCTATTAGCTGGCGGGCGCTGGCGATCGCGGGCGGCGCGCCCGACAGGCGCACGGCCATCTGGCCTTCGGCGCCCTCATCGCCGCCGCTCCAGCTGGTGGCCGAGATCGGCAGGGGCTTGCCGCGCCACAGGGCGAAGCTGGCCAAGGCCTGAGCCTGCGTCGCCGGCAGCGCCAGGGTGATCTCTTCCATCGGCCGCGGCACGACCTTCAAGGACACTTCGAGTATGGCGCCGAAGATGCCGTGCGAACCGGCCAACAGGCGCGACACGTCATAGCCCGCCACGTTCTTCATGACCTCGCCGCCGAACGAGAGGATGCGGCCTTCCGAATCCAGCAGTTGCGCGCCCAGGACAAAATCCTTGAGCGCGCCGGCACTCATGCGGCGCGGGCCTGACAGCCCCGTCGCGACGCATCCGCCGACCGTGGCGGACGCCGAGAAATGCGGTGGCTCGAAGGCCAGCATCTGCCCGTTCTCGGCCAGCGCGGCTTCGAGTTCGGCCAGCGGCGTACCCGCGCGCACCGTCACCACCAGCTCCGACGGGTGGTAGCTGACGATGCCGCGATAGGGTGTCATGTCCAGCAGGCAGTGGCCGTCCTGCGGCGTCACCGGGCGGTAATTGCCATAGAACGCCTTGCTGCCCCCGCCCATCACGAACAGGGGTTTGTGGCCGGCACGGGCCGTCATGACCTGGTCGCACAATTCCGACAGGACGAAATCCATAAGGACAGGTCCTAGAAACGGGCGAGATCGGGGAAGCGCAACTCTCCCGCGTGGACGTGCATCTTGCCGTATTCGGCGCAGCGGGCCAGCGTAGGGATGACTTTTTCAGGATTGAGCAGGCAGGGCGGATCGAAGGCCCGCTTGACCGCCAGGAACGCGTCGAGTTCTTCGCGAGAGAATTGCACGCACATTTGATTTATTTTCTCCATACCCACACCGTGCTCTCCAGTCACGGTCCCTCCTACCTGCACGCACAGCTCGAGTATGGCGGCACCGAATTTCTCGGCGCGCTCCACCTCGTCCGGCTTGTTTGAATCGAACAGGATCAACGGATGCAGGTTGCCGTCGCCTGCGTGAAAGACGTTGGCGCAGCGCAGGCTGAATTCGTCTTCCATCTGCTCGATGGCGCCCAGCACGCGCGCCAGATGGCGGCGCGGTATCGTGCCGTCCATGCAATAGTAATCGGGCGATACGCGCCCCGCGGCCGGGAAGGCATTCTTGCGGCCGGCCCAGAACTTCAGGCGCTCGGCCTCTGACGACGAGACCTGGCAGCGCGTGGCTCCGGCCTCGTGGAACACGGCCTCCATGCGCGCAATCTCGTGCTCGACCTCTTCGGGCGTGCCGTCGGATTCGCACAGCAGGATGGCTTGCGCGTCCATGTCGTAGCCGGCGCGCACAAAGGGTTCGACCATGTGCGTCGCACGACGGTCCATCATCTCCAGACCCGCGGGTATCATGCCGGCCGCGATCACCTGAGTGACCGCATTGCCCGCCGCTTCCACGCTGGAAAAGCTGGCCATGACGACCTGCGCGCAGGCCGGCTTGGGAATGAGCTTGACCGTCACCTCCGTGACCACGCCCAGCATGCCTTCCGAACCGATGAAGACGGACAGCAAATCCAGGCCCGGCGCATCGGGCGCTTCGGAGCCCAGTTCAACCACATCGCCATCGATCGTCACGACCCGCACGCGCAGCACGTTGTGCACGGTCAGCCCGTACTTCAGGCAATGCACGCCGCCGGAGTTCTCCGCCACGTTGCCGCCGATGGAACAGGCGATCTGGCTGGAAGGATCAGGCGCGTAATACAGCCCGTAGGGCGCGGCCGCCTCCGAGATCGCCAGGTTGCGCACGCCGGGCTGCACGATGGCCGTGGCGCTGGCCAGGTCGATGTGCTTGATGCGATTGAATTTGGACAAGCCGAGCAACACGCCGCGGCTGTGCGGCATGGCGCCACCGGACAAGCCGGTGCCGGCGCCGCGCGCGACGATCGGCGCATTCAGGCGTTTGCAGACGCGCATGACAGCCTGTACCTGCTCTTCCGTTTCGGGCAGGGCGACGACCGCAGGCAGCGCGCGATATAGGGATAGGCCATCGCACTCGTAGGGGCGCGTATCTTCTTCGCGGAACAACACGCAGTGCGCGGGCAACACGGCCGACAACGCCTCGATGAGCTGCTGCAAAGAATAAGGCGCCTGCACTTGTGCCAGGCCGGTTTCGACCAATGAATTCATGAGCGCAACAATAGCGCGAGCGCCCGCCACTAGCAGACCGGGATTTACCCGCATCCGTGCACCTATGGCATGCCAGATAAGTAACCAGCCGTAATCTCTCGCCGCGCAGCGTGGCCGCCCCGCTCGTTCACGCCTGAGGATGGCAAGAAAAAAGCCGACGGCGCGCCGTCGGCTTCGGAAGTCGGCTGCGCTGCCGAAGCAGGCTTACCAGGACACGATCTTGCCAGGATTGAGGATGTTGTTCGGATCAAACGCGTGCTTCAGGCTGCGCATCAGATCCAGGGCGTCCTCGCCATGCTCTTCAGCCATGAACTGCATCTTGTGCAGGCCCACGCCGTGCTCGCCCGTGCAGGTGCCGTCGGCGGCGATCGCGCGGCGCACCAGATTGTGGTTGATGGTTTCGGATTCTTCCCATTCCTTGGCGCTGTCCGGATCGAGCAGCATCAGCACATGGAAGTTGCCGTCGCCCACGTGGCCCACGATCGTGTAGGGGAAGCTGGCGCGGTCCAGTTCCTCGACCGTCTCGCTCACGCAATCGGCCAGGCGCGAGATCGGCACGCAGACGTCGGTGGTGCTGGCGCGGCAGCCGGGGCGCAGTTGCAGGCCCGCGAAATAGGCATTGTGGCGGGCGGTCCACAGGCGGCTGCGGTCTTCGGGACGTTCGGCCCATTCGAAATCCATGCCGCCGTGATCGGCCGTGATCGCCTGTACGATCTCGGCCTGCTCCTGCACGCCGGCCGGGCTGCCGTGGAACTCGAACACCAGCAGCGGCGTTTCGCGCAGCGTCAGCTTGCTGTGCAGGTTCACCGCGCGCACGCTGGCGGCGTCCATGAATTCAACGCGGGCGATCTGCACGCCCATCTGGATGATTTCGATCACGCTCTGCACCGCCGAATCCAGCGTCGGGAAGTTGCAGACCGCGGCCGACACGGCTTCAGGCTGGGGATACAGGCGCACCGTCACTTCGGTGATGATGCCCAGGGTGCCTTCGCTGCCGACGAAGATGCGCGTCAGGTCGTAGCCGGCCGAGGACTTGCGGGCGCGGCCCGCGGTGCGGACGATGCGTCCATCCGCAGTCACCACGGTCAGCGACATGACGTTCTCGCGCATGGTGCCGTAGCGCACGGCATTGGTGCCGGAAGCGCGCGTGGCCGCCATGCCCCCCAGGCTGGCGTCGGCGCCCGGATCTATCGGAAAGAACAGGCCGGTATCGCGGATTTCGTCGTTGAGCTGCTTGCGCAGCACGCCAGCCTGCACGGTGGCGGTCAGGTCCTCGGCGTTGATCGCAAGAATCTTGTTCATCTGCGACAGGTCGAGACTGATGCCGCCCTGGATCGCGAGGATGTGGCCTTCGAGCGAAGAACCCGCGCCATAAGGGATCAAAGGAACGCGATGCTCGTTGCACAGCTTGGCGATCTCGGCCACTTCCTCGGTCGTGTGCGCGAAGACCACGGCGTCCGGCGGCATGGCGGGATAGGGAGATTCATCGCGGCCATGATGGTCGCGCATCGCGGCAGATTCGGACAGGCGGTCGCCAAAGCGCGCGCGCAAAGCATCCAGACAAGCGGCCGGCACCGGACGGCGCAGCGTTTCGGCATGCATGGGGGCATTCATGATCAGCGTGATCCTGGGTTAGATTGGTTGATCCGATTATTCTACGCCGCCGCGCGCGCCGCGCCGCAAACCGCCAGGCGCTAGCGGCCCTCAGTTTTACCAGGGACTTACTTGCCGGTCGTAAGGGCGACCCGGCGGCGTTCGCGCACCGCATGAGCCAAACGCTCGAGCACGGCGACCGAGGCGTCCCAGTCGATGCAGCCGTCGGTGATGCTCTGGCCGTAGACCAGCGGCGTGCCAGGCACCATGTCCTGGCGGCCGCCCAGCAGGTGGCTTTCAACCATGACGCCCACCAGGCGGCTGTCGCCCGCTTCCATCTGGCGCGCCACGTCTTCGATGACCAAGGGCTGGTTCTCGGGCTTCTTGCTGCTGTTGGCGTGGCTGGCGTCGATCATGATGCGCTGCGCCAGACCAGCCTTGGACATGTCCTGGCAGGCCGCTTCGATGCTGGCCGCGTCGTAGTTCGGCGTCTTGCCGCCGCGCAGGATGACGTGACAGTCCTCGTTGCCGGCCGTCGACACAATTGCGGAATGCCCGCCCTTGGTCACCGACAGGAAATGGTGCGGCTGGGAGGCCGCCTTGATCGCATCGACCGCGATCTTCACATTGCCGTCGGTGCCGTTCTTGAACCCCACCGGACACGACAGTCCCGATGCCAGCTCGCGATGCACCTGGCTTTCCGTCGTCCGAGCCCCGATCGCCCCCCAGGAGACCAGATCCGCGATGTACTGCGGCGTAATCATGTCCAGGAACTCGCAACCCGCCGGCAGTCCCATGCTGTTGATGTCCAGCAGCAGCTCGCGGGCGACGCGCACGCCCTTGTTGATGTCGAAGCTGCCGTCCAGATCCGGATCGTTGATCAAACCCTTCCAGCCCACGGTGGTGCGCGGCTTCTCGAAGTACACGCGCATCACGATTTCCAGGTCGGCGCTCAGCCGGTCGCGCACAGGCTTCAGACGCTTCGCATATTCGATGGCCGCGCGGGTGTCGTGGATGGAGCAAGGACCGATCACGACGATCATCCGGTCATCCATGCCGTGCAGGATGCGGTGCATCCCCTGGCGGGCGGCGAACACGGTGTCGGACGCCTCCTTGGTGCAGGCGAACTCGCGCATGACGTGCGCGGGCGGGTTCAGCTCTTTGATTTCTCGAATGCGAAGGTCGTCGGTATTGTGTGACACGGTACTGCTCCTGGGTTGCCCGCCGCGGGGATGTTCCCGAGATGGTTTCCTCAACTGGCGGCGCAAAAAAAGCCGCCAGTTCGCTGGCGGCTTTTTTGGGGGGATTCTTTCCAAACTTCAGATTGAGCGCGTCCCTTCCTCCGCCAGCGGCTTCAGAAAACCATAAAAATAAAAATAAAAGGCGGGGGACGCGAATTTCATGGGGATTGACTCTAGCACAATTTTTTCGAGCCGTCATCCGTGTTTTTGAATCAGGCGGTGCCGCCGACGGTCAGGCCTTCCATGCGGACCGTGGGCATGCCCACGCCCACGGGGACGCTCTGGCCATCCTTGCCGCACGTGCCCACGCCGGAATCCAGCTGCAGGTCGTTGCCTATCATGGTGACGCGGTTCATGGCGTCCGGACCGTTGCCGATCAGGGTGGCGCCCTTGACCGGATAGGTCACCTTGCCGTTTTCGATCATGTAGGCTTCGGACGCCGAAAACACGAACTTGCCGTTGGTGATGTCGACCTGGCCACCGCCGAAATTGACCGCGTACAGCCCACGCTTGACGGACGACACGATTTCCTCGGCCGGCTTGTCGCCCGCCAGCATGTAGGTGTTGGTCATGCGCGGCATCGGCAGGTGCGCGAACGATTCACGGCGGCCGTTGCCGGTGGCGGCGGTCTTCATGAGGCGCGCGTTCAGCGTGTCCTGCATATAGCCGCGCAGGATGCCGTCCTCGATCAGCACGTTGCGCTGGGTGGCATTGCCTTCGTCGTCGATGTTGAGCGAGCCGCGGCGATCGGGGATGGTGCCGTCGTCGACCACCGTCACGCCCTTGGAGGCGACGCGCTCGCCGATGCGGCCCGAGAACACGCTGGACCCCTTGCGGTTGAAGTCGCCTTCCAGCCCGTGGCCGACAGCCTCGTGCAACAGGATGCCGGGCCAGCCCGAACCCAGCACGACAGTCATTTCACCGGCCGGCGCGGGGCGCGCTTCCAGGTTCACCATGGCCTCGTGCACCGCGCGCTCGACGTAGCCCTGCAGCATTTCGTCCGTGAAATAGGCCAGGCCCAGGCGGCCGCCGCCGCCCGCGTGACCCATTTCGCGGCGGCCATTGCGCTCGGCGATGACGGTCAGCGACAAGCGCACCAGCGGGCGCACGTCGGCGGCCAGGCGGCCGTCGCTGCCGGCCACCAACACCACGTCATATTCGGCGCCCAGGCCCGCCATGACCTGAATCACATGCGGATCGCGGGCGCGCGCCATGCGCTCCACGCGTTCCAGCAGCGCGACCTTCTCGGGAGCGCTCAAGGTGGCAACCGGATCGATATCGGCATACAGGCTGCGGCCGATCTCGGCTTCGACCTGCGCCGCCACCTTTACCTTGCCGGCGCCGCGGCGCGCGATGCCGCGCACCGCGTGCGCAGACGACAACAGCGCTTCGGGCGACAGCGAATCCGAATAGGCAAAGGCGGTTTTCTCGCCGCTCACGGCACGTACCCCGACGCCCTGGCTGATCGAGAAACTGCCGGTCTTGACGATGCCCTCTTCCAGGCTCCAGCCCTCGCTGCGCGTGTACTGGAAATACAGGTCGGCGTAGTCGACCTTGTGAGTGAAGATCTCACCCAGCGCGCGCGCCATGTCCGCCTCGGTCAGGCCCCAGGGGTCTAGCAGCAGGGATTTGGCGGTGGCGAGGGAAGCAATGGCGGGATCGATGATTTTCATGGGGCTCTGTACAGGAGGCGGCGGCGCGCTGGCGCGCGCTCGCGGTGATACTCGAGATCATATCGTAACGCTGGCGCGGCCTGGCCGTCGGGCCGCGCGCCCCGCCGGGAAACACGCTGGAGCGAAAAATACCACGGGCATTATTTACGCGTGCGGGCGGGGTCGGAATATTACATACCGGGCTGCACCGACAAGCTCAAACAATGTTCGATGCGCCCCTTTTTTCGGGTGCTCATAGGACTTTTTCGACCAGCAGGCATACAGGCAAAGGTATTCCCGAGGCGCGCACCAAACTCGTCATACAACTTGACATGAAAAGGAAATACGCCAATGAGACCGCTGGGCGCATAGCACAGAATCCTGTCGGACCATGCCTGGCGAATATCAGACCGCAAGACTATTCATTTGTTCCCGCCGTTGCGTCATCAGACTTCCGCAAACGCCGCACCCGCGGCAGGTCCGATGCGGGACGTCAGGCCTGGAGCCCCGTATTTGCGCGCTTTGCGAGACAAACCGGACAGATGCAAGGGCATGCGCGGCTATTCGTCCGCCTCGTGAACCAATACCCCTATTGTTTCAAGTTGTCCCAAATTCGAGAATATCCTTCCCAATACTTGGCTCGTTGCAGGCACTCCCAGACCGAAAAACGGTATCGGACTCTTTTGATACAAAGTAATTGCATCAGAAACCAGGAAGTCAAGCCGTAACTTCTGTATTATGCGAAGCACAACAATTACACAATAACTTCGCCGGCGATTACAGCAGTTCCATAATCAGGAATAAACCATGGCCCGAGAATCCTACGCAGCACTGCAAGCAAAGATCGAAAAGGAAATCAACAAGCTACAAAAGAAGGCTGAAGTCCTGCAAACCAAGCGTCGCAAGCCCGTGATCACGCAGATCATCACGTCGATGCGCGAGTACGACATCACGCCTGAAGAGATCGTCGCAGCCTATGGCGCCGGCAAGCCCGCCCGCGCCGCCGCCGGTGGCCGCCGCAAGGCTGGCCCCGCTGCCCGTCCGGCCAACGCCGCCAAACGCGCCGTTGCGCCCAAGTACCGCCATCCTCAAACAGGGGAAACGTGGAGCGGCCGTGGCAAGGCCCCCCGCTGGCTCGCCGCGGAAGAAGCCGCAGGCGCAACCCGCGACAGTTTTCTTATCAAAGAATAAAAACCTATCCGCCAGTAAGAAAAAAATCGGCGCACCATATTGGTGCGCCGATTTTATTTAAAGACAGGCCCCAAAAGGCCGCCCGATTTCATTGCACGGGGAAGCGGATTTCGCGCTCCGCGCCATTATTCCCGGGAAAATTATCAAATATTGCGCGTACCAGGTACGGCATGGTGCGCAGGAAATCGTCGCGCTCGCTCAGTATGAAAGCGCTGGAACGGTATACCTCGGCGCCGCCGCGCTGCGTGTCATAGATATGCAGGGTGAGGGTATTGCGTTGCACGGCCATGGGTACGTCGACCCATTCCGGCCCCCAGTAGCCATACCCCGCTCCCCACGGCCGCGGGCCGTAGAAACCGCCATAGCCGTAGCCGCCATAGAAATATGGATCGTATGGACGCTGCACCATTATCTGGGTCTGCGTGGTGCTGTAGTTGAACGACACGTCGAAACGACCCTTTGCGCCGGACTTGGCCTCGACCAGGCCGGTCGCGCCTATGCCGGCCCGCACCATGTCCTGATAGGACTGATATTCAAGATTGTTGTTTTGCGAAGCATCGGCAGCGATGAACTGGTAGGTCTGCCCCTCCACGCCCGCGGGCCATTGCTGAAAGGAAGTGACCCTCGCGGAAACCGTGGGAGCGGCACAACCCGTCAGGGCAAACGCCCCCGCCACGGCCAGCAGACCGGCCCAGCGGCGCATATTGAACATGGACAACCTCGACATTTGACACCTCTGCGGCGCGCGACGGCGCCATGATACTGACTTTGACTCAGACCGCTACAAAAAGTTTACGGTACGCCAAACGGCCCAGGGCGGTGCGTCATGCCCAGCCACTACAATAGAGCCTTCGTTCATACAGGACTGCAATCCCATGCGCACAGACATGCCCGTAACCGTATATCGCAAGGATTACCAGCCCTACCCCTACGACATTCCCGAAGTCGCCCTCGCCTTCGATCTCGCGCCGGACGCGACCGAAGTGCGCTGCACGATGCAAGTGCAGCGCAAGGCCGGGGCCAGCGCCGACGCCGCCCTGATCCTGGACGGCGAAGACCTGGAGCTCGTCTCGGTAGGCGTGAATGGCGCGCCCCTGCCCGCCGACCGCTATCGCCTGTCCGAACACAGCCTGGCCCTTTACGGCCTGCCGCCCAGCGCCACGGTGGAAATCGTCAGCCGCTGCAAACCGTCGGCCAATTCCACGCTGATGGGCCTGTACGTCTCGGGCGGCAACTTCTTCACCCAATGCGAGGCCGAGGGCTTTCGCCGCATCACGTGGTTCGCGGACCGGCCCGACGTGATGTCGCGCTACCGCGTGACCCTGCGCGCCCAGCCGGAGTATCCGGTGCTGCTTTCCAACGGCAACCTGCTGGCCACGCGCCAACTGCCCGACGGCCGCAACGAGGTCGAATGGGAAGATCCCTTCCCCAAGCCCTGCTACCTGTTCGCGCTGGTGGCCGGCAAGCTCACGCACCGCGAAACCACCGTCAAGACGTCCAGCGGCCGCGACGTGCTGCTGCAGGTCTACAGCGATCCAGGTTCGGAATCCAAGACCGAATGGGCGCTGGATTCGCTGGTGCGCGCGCTGCGCTGGGACGAAAGCCGCTTCGGCCTGGAGTTGGACCTGGACCGCTTCATGATCGTGGCTGTCCATGACTTCAACATGGGCGCGATGGAAAACAAGGGCTTGAACATCTTCAACGCCGCCTACGTGCTGGCGGATGCGGATACGGCCACGGACGCCAACTATGAAGGCATCGAATCCGTCATCGGACACGAGTACTTCCACAACTGGACCGGCAACCGCGTCACCTGCCGCGACTGGTTCCAGCTGAGCCTGAAGGAAGGCCTGACCGTCTTCCGCGACCAGGAATTCAGCGCCGACATGATGGCCCACGGCATGGATGCCGCCGAGGCCGCGAGCGCGCGCGCGGTCAAGCGCATCGACGACGTAGTGGCGCTGCGCGCCGCCCAGTTTCCGGAAGACGCCGGCCCCATGGCCCATCCGATCCGGCCTGAAAGCTACCAGGAGATCGGCAACTTCTACACGGCGACCGTGTACGAGAAAGGCGCCGAAGTCATCCGCATGCAGCACACCCTGCTGGGCGAGGCGGGCTTTCGCGCCGGCATGGACGAGTACTTCCGCCGCCATGACGGCCAGGCCGTGACCTGCGACGACTTCGTGGCCGCCATGGAATCCGTCTACGTGCGCCAGCATCCGGACCGCGACCTGTCCGTGTTCCGCCGCTGGTACCGCCAGGCCGGCACGCCGCGCGTGACCGTCAAGCTCGACCACGACGCCGCAACGCGCCGTTGCACCGTGACGCTCACCCAGGAATGCCCGCCGGTCGGCGTGGAAAAGAAGGCCGGCGCCGATTACGTGAAGGCCCCCTTCCACATCCCGTTCGCCATCGGCTTGCTGGACCGCGACGGCCGCGCACTGCCGCTGCGCCAAGCCGGCGCGGTCCTGGACACCGCGCTGCTGGAACTGACGCAGCAAAGCCAGCAATGGATATTCGAGGATATCGACGAGCGTCCTGTGCCGTCGCTATTGCGCGACTTCTCGGCCCCGGTCATCGTCGACTACGGCTGGACCAACGAAGAACTGGCCCTGCTGTCGGCGCACGACGGCAATCCCTTCGCCCGTTGGGAAGCCGGCCAGGAATTCGCCACCCGCCAGATCCTGGCGCTGGCCGAGGCCCGCCAGGCCGGCAAGACCCTGCATGCCGACGCCGCCTTCATCGAGACCTGGCGCGCGCTGCTGACCGATCCGGCTCTGGACGCCGCCTACCGCGCCCGCGCCCTGGCCCTGCCGTCCGAAAAGACCCTGGCCGAACGCATGCAGCAGGTGGACCCGCCTGCCCTGGCGGTCGCACGCGACTTCCTGCGTGCCGAACTGGGACGCCAGTTGGCCGCCGAGTTCCGCCTGGCATTCGACGACAACCAGACGCCGGGCGAATACAGCCCGGCGCCGGTTCCGGCCGGCAAGCGCGCCTTGAAGAACCTGGCGCTCAGCCACCTGATGGCGGCGGGCGAACTCGATGCCCAGCGCCTGGCCGAGCAGCAGTACGAGAAGGCCGGCAACATGACCGACAGCATGGCGGCGCTATCCGCGCTGATCAATTTCGGCCAGGGCGACTTCCCGCATAAGGCGCTTGCCGCTTTCTACGACAAATGGCGCGACAACGCCCTGGTGGTGGACAAGTGGTTCGCCCTGCAGGCCGCGGCCCGCTCGACCACCGTGCAGACCGCGCGCGAGCTGATGCAGCACCCCGCATTCACCCTGCGCAACCCGAACCGCGCGCGCTCGCTGATCTTCCAGTTCTGCCTGAACAACGCCCGCGGCATGCATCACCCCGACGGCACCGGCTACGCCTTCTGGGCCGAGCAGGTGCTGGCGCTGGACGCCCTCAACCCCGAGATCGCCGCCCGCCTGGCGCGCGCGCTGGACAACTGGGCACGCTTCGTGCCCGCCCTGCGCACGCCCATGCAGGCCGCCCTGCAGCGGGTGCGCGCCCAGGAAGGCCTGTCGCGCAATGTGCAGGAAATCGTATCCAAGGCTTTAGAATTCGCAGCATAGGAGGTTCCTTTGAAACGTAAAACACTGACCCAATACCTGGTGGAGCAGCAGCGCTCCGCCCAAGCCCTCGCACCGGAAGTGCGGCTGCTCATCGAGGTGGTCGCGCGCGCCTGCAAGGCCATCAGCCATGCGGTAAGCAAGGGCGCGCTCGGCGGCGTTCTCGGTAGCCTGGAAAGCGAGAACGTCCAGGGCGAAGTGCAGAAGAAGCTGGACGTGCTGTCCAACGAAATCCTGCTCGAAGCCAATGAATGGGGCGGCCACCTGGCGGCCATGGCCTCGGAAGAAATGGAGACCATCCATCTGATCCCGAACCGCTACCCCAAGGGCGAATACCTGCTGCTGTTCGATCCGCTCGATGGCTCCTCGAACATCGACGTCAACGTCTCCATCGGCACCATCTTCTCCGTGCTGCACGCGCCGCATGACGTGTCGGGCGCGCCCGTGTGCGAGCAGGACTTCCTGCAGCCGGGCGACAAGCAGGTCGTGGCCGGCTATGCCGTCTACGGTCCGCAGACCATGCTGGTGCTGACCATCGGCAATGGCGTGGTGGGCTTCACGCTGGACCGCGAAATGGGCTCGTGGGTGCTGACGCACGAGAACATCCGCGTGCCGGAAAACACCAAGGAGTTCGCCATCAACATGTCGAACATGCGCCACTGGGCTGCCCCGGTCAAGCGCTACGTCGACGACTGCCTGGCCGGCACGACCGGCCCGCTGGGCAAGGACTACAACATGCGCTGGATCGCCTCCATGGTGGCCGATGTGCATCGCATCCTGACCCGCGGCGGCATCTTCATGTATCCCTGGGACGCCCGCGAACCCGGCAAGGCCGGCAAACTGCGCCTGATGTACGAAGCCAATCCCATGAGCTTCCTGGTCGAACAGGCCGGCGGCGCCGCGATCAACGGCACGCAGCGCATCATGGAGATCCAGCCCGACAAGCTGCATCAGCGCGTCAGCGTGATCCTGGGCTCGAAGAACGAAGTCGACCGCGTCGGCCGCTACCACGCCGAAGAAGCAGCCAAACAGTAACGCTGCAGGCGCCCCGCGCCAACGAAAAAGCCCCGGCGCCTTGAGCGGCCGGGGCTTTTTTCATGGGCAAGCCATATCGGAACGGCGATCACTTCACCTGTTCGATGGACTTCACGTCGTCCTTGTTGATCTGGACCTTCTTGCCGTCCTTGTCGTATTCGTACATGCCCGAATCCTTGTCGTACTGGGGCTTATCCGGCGTCACGGTCGAGCTGCCGTCCCGCTGCTGAATGACCGACGGAGACGAGCATCCCGCCAGTACTCCGAATCCGGTCACGGCCAGGGCGAGCGTCATGGTCTTCAGTTTCATGGGCGTGTTCTCCGAAAGTGAATCGTGAATTCACTGTATCTGACACTGTCCCCGCATTCGTGACGGGTTGTGGTCAAAATGCATGCGAAGGTAAAGCTGCTGACCCGCCAAAATGAAAAAAACCCCTCGCAGGCCAAGCCTGCGAGGGGTTGCACACGCATACAAGACGCAAGCGGCCTTTACACCTTGGCGTTCGCCTCGATGAAGCGGCGCACGGCGGCCGCGTCGCAATCCATGATTTCGACGCGTTGCGGCAGGGATTCCAGGTCCGCCAGATTGCCCGGGGGCGTGGCCGGACGGCCCAGGGCCTCTTCGATGGTTTCCGAGAACTTCGCCGGCAAGGCGGTTTCCAGGACCAGCATGGGCACGCCGGGCTCGACGAACTCGCGCGCGACCTTGACGCCATCGGCGGTGTGCGGATCGATCAGCACGCCGGTTTCATCGTAGACCGAACGGATCGTCGCCAGGCGGTCTTCGTGCGTGCTTGCGCCCGACACGAAGCCATAGCGCTCCTCGAACTGCGGCTTCAGGGCGGACAGGTCGAAAGAGCCGTCGCGCGCCATGCCGGCCCACAGTTCCTTGACGCGGGCCGCGTCGCGGCCGACCAGGTCGAACACGAAGCGCTCGAAGTTCGAAGCGCGCGAAATGTCCATGGACGGGCTGGAGGTGGCGTAGGTCTGCTCGGCGGGACGCGGACGATAGACGCCCGTGCGGAAGAACTCTTCCAGCACGTTGTTCTCGTTCGTGGCCAGCACCAGGCGGCGAATGGGCAGGCCCATGCTGCGCGCGATGTGGCCGGACAGGATGTTGCCGAAATTGCCCGAAGGCACCGCGAACGACACCTGCTCGCCAGCCTTGCTGGTGGCGCGCAGCCAGCCATGGAAGTAGTACACCACCTGGGCGGCGATGCGCGCCCAGTTGATGGAGTTGACCGCGCCCAGACGGTACTTGCTCTTGAACTCCAGATCGCCGGCCAGGGCCTTGACGATGTCCTGGGCCTCGTCGAACACGCCGCGCACGGCGACGTTGTGGATGTTCTCGTCCTGCAGCGAATACATCTGCGCGCGCTGGAAGGCGCTCATGCGGCCATGGGGCGACAGCATGAACACCGCCACGCCCTTCTTGCCGCGCAAGGCGTACTCCGCCGCCGACCCCGTGTCGCCGGAGGTGGCGCCCACGATGTTCAGGGTGGTGCCGCGCTTGGCCAGCACGTATTCGAAGACCTGGCCCAGGAACTGCATGGCCATGTCCTTGAAGGCCAGCGTCGGCCCTTCGGACAGGCCCAGCAGCGACAGGCCGCCGTCCAGCGGACGCAGCGGGACGATGTCCTCGCTGTTGAAGGTCTGCTGGTTGTAGGCCGCGCGCGTCAGGCGGCGCAGATCATCAGCCGGAATGTCGGTGGCGAACAGCGACAGCACTTCGAACGCCAGGTCGGCATACGGCAGGCCGCGCCAGGACTCCAGCGTTTCCGCAGAAACCTGGGGCAGTTGCTCCGGCACGGCCAGGCCGCCGTCCGGCGCCAGGCCTTCCAGCAGGATGTCCGAGAATTGCAGCGGCGTCATGCCGCCGCGGGTGGAGATGTATTTCATAGCAAATTTTCCACGCGCAGGCGCGTCACTTTCGAGCGCACGAACGGCAGGGCTTCGATGCGCTCGATCGCCTGATTGACGTTGCCTTCGACTGCCTCATGCGTCAGGAAGATGATGTCGGCGCCGCCGATGTGCGACGGCTGCTGGATCATCGAACCGATGGAGATGGAGCGGTCGGCCAGGATGCGGGCGATGTCGGCCAGCACGCCCGGCTGGTCGTCCACGCGCAGGCGCAGGTAGTACGAGGTGCTGACCTCTTCGATAGGCAGGATCGGCGTGTCGGACATGGCGTCCGGCTGGAAGGCCAGGTGCGGCACGCGGTTGCCCGGATCCGCGGTGTGCAGGCGGGTCACGTCGACCAGGTCGGCCACCACGGCCGAGGCGGTGGGCTCTTCGCCCGCGCCCTGGCCGTAGTACAGCGTGGGACCGACGGCGTCGCCCTTGACCAGCACGGCGTTCATCGCGCCTTCGACGTTGGCCAGCAGGCGTTCGGCCGGCACCAGCGCCGGATGCACGCGCAGCTCGATGCCGTCCGGGCGGCGCTTGGTGACGCCCAGCAGCTTGATGCGATAGCCCAGGCGTTCGGCATGCTCGATGTCCTCGGCGGCCAGTTGCGAAATGCCTTCGATGTAGGCGCGGTCGAACTGGACCGGCACGCCGAAAGCCAGCGAGGCCAGCAGGGTCAGCTTGTGGGCCGCGTCCACGCCTTCCACGTCGAACGTGGGATCGGCTTCGGCGTAGCCCAGGCGCTGCGCCTCGGCCAGCACGTCGGCGAACGGCAGGCCGCGCGTACGCATTTCCGACAGGATGAAGTTGGTGGTGCCGTTGATGATGCCGGCCACCCACTGGATGCGGTTGGCGGTCAGGCCTTCGCGGATCGCCTTGATGATGGGGATGCCGCCGGCGACGGCCGCTTCGAAGGTCACCATCACGCCGCGCTCATGGGCCGCGGCGAAGATCTCGTTGCCGTGCTTGGCCAGCAGCGCCTTGTTGGCGGTCACGACGTGCTTGCCGTTGGCGATGGCTTCCAGCACCAGCTCGCGCGCCAGCGTGTCGCCGCCGATCAGTTCGACCACGATGTCGATTTCAGGATCGCGCACCAGCGCGCGCACATCGGTGTCGACCTGGATCGCGTCGCCCACGCGCGCACGCGCCTTGGCCACGTCGCGCACCGCGGCGCGGGTCACTTCGATGCGGCGGCCGGCGCGGCGTGCAATCTCTTCGGCGTTGCGCGACAGCACCGCCCAGGTGCCTCCGCCAACCACGCCCAGGCCAAGCAGGCCGACTTTCATGGGTTTCATCGCGGCGCCTTCTGCGGGCGGCCGTTGGGGGGAATTCATTTCAGTTCTCCATAACTGCTGTACGAGCGACTCCACACTTGGCAGCGCCACGCGGGGCCGCGCGGAGCCGGCTTTGCCGGTCCGCTGCGGCGCCCCCTTGAGGGGGAAGCGCGCAGCGCTTCGGGGGTGGTCCTACCGCAGCAATCCGTCCTTGCGGAACATGTCTT
The DNA here is from genome assembly GCF_048541815.1 of Achromobacter sp. PD1. Classification (NCBI taxonomy): domain Bacteria; kingdom Pseudomonadati; phylum Pseudomonadota; class Betaproteobacteria; order Burkholderiales; family Alcaligenaceae; genus Achromobacter; species Achromobacter sp. PD1. The sequence continues at coordinate 1,142,680 of NZ_CP183349.1, read as the reverse complement.
TAATGCCTCGCACCGCTTGCCGGGTGCGCTGCTCGTTTTCGATCAGGGCGAAGCGCACGTATTCGTCGCCATACTCGCCGAAGCCGATCCCGGGGGACACGGCCACCTTCGCATCCGACAGGACACGCTTGGCAAATTCCAAAGAGCCCATCGCCCTGTAGGGTTCGGGGATCTGCGCCCAGATGTACATGGACGCCTTGGGAATTTCCACATTCCAACCTGCTTCATGCAAGCCGCGCACGAGCACGTCGCGGCGGCTTTGGTACTGCGCCACGATTTCGTTCACGCAGTCTTGCGGACCGTCCAGGGCGGCGATGGACGCCACCTGGATCGGCGTGAACGTGCCGTAGTCGTGATAGCTCTTGATGCGCGCCAGCGCGTTGACCAGCTCGCGGTTGCCGACCATGTAGCCGATGCGCCAGCCGGCCATGTTGTAGCTCTTGCTCATCGTGAAGAACTCGACGGCGACATCGCGCGCGCCAGGCACCTGCATGATGGACGGCGCCACATAGCCGTCGAAGGTGATGTCGGCATAGGCCAGGTCGTGCACCACCAGGATGTCGTGTTCCTTGGCCAGCGCCACCACGCGTTCGAAGAACGACAGGTCCACGCATTGCGCGGTCGGGTTGCTGGGAAAGCCCAGCACCATCATCTTGGGTTTGGGAATGGACTCGCGCACGGCGCGTTCCAGTTCCTCGAAGAAGTCCACGCCCGGCGTCATGCGCACGGAACGGATGTTGGCGCCGGCGATGACCGCGCCGTAGATATGGATCGGATAGCTGGGGTTCGGCACCAGCACGGTGTCGCCGCGGTCCAGCGTGGCCAGCATCAGGTGCGCCAGGCCTTCCTTGGAACCAATGGTGACGATGGCTTCGGAATCCGGATCGAACTCGACCGCGTAGCGGCGCTGGTACCAGTCACAGATCGCCTTGCGCAGGCGCGGGATGCCCTTGGACACGGAATAGCCGTGCGTGGTCGGACGCGTCGTCGCTTCCACCATCTTGTCGACGATGTGCTTGGGAGTCGCGCCGTCCGGATTGCCCATCGACATGTCGATGATGTCTTCGCCACGCCTACGCGCCGCCATCTTGAGCTCGCCGGTAATGTTGAAAACGTACGGGGGCAGACGCTCGATGCGAGAGAACTTCCTCATGATGGGAATCCTTAGGGGCGATAAAAAGGGCGAAAAAACCAGGGCGCGAATGCGCGAAGGGGAAAAGGGTCCGAAACGCCGCACCGGCATGCGATTGCAGTGCAGCAAAACCCTGTAATCTAGCGCAAGGACGCCCGTGCGGCAAATGGCGAAAAAAAGGGGCCGATTTCACGGCCTCTCGAGGGAAATCGCGTGACAAGGAAGCCCCGTTTTGCCGCTGGGCCGCCCCAAGGCAAAACGCGCCCCCGCGGGGGCAGCAAGCGAGCGCAGCGAGTGCGGCGTGGGGGTCCGTTTTTCCGCTGGGCCGCCCCAAGGCAAAACGCGCCCCCTCGGGGGGCAGCAAGCGAGCGCAGCGAGTGCGGCGTGGGGGCTCCTCTCGTGGATACCCTGCAACATGGCGTCATCCCGATGCGCTATTATCGGGCCATATAGCCGGAGTTTTTATTGAAGCTGCATACCGATCCTGCGACGGCCGCTCTGAATACCGTCACCGCCTATGGTGATGGCTATATCGAGGTCAACCAGGTACGTTTTTCCTCCTCGGTCGCGTTCGGCCCCGAAGGCGAAGTGACCCACTGGCCCGTTGAGTCGCCGGCCGACATCACCCCCACCCTCTTGCGCCAGGCGGCCGGATTGTCCGAGCCCGTCCGCGACCCCATGGCCTTTCTGGACGAACCGGAAGCCAGCCCCAGCCGCCCCGCGAATGCGCCGGAAGTGCTGCTGGTGGGCACGGGCGCGCGCCAGCAGTTCCTGCGTCCCGACGTGCTGCGTCCGCTGCTGGCGATCGGCATCGGCGTCGAGATCATGGACACGCACGCCGCCTCGCGCACCTACAACATCCTGATGGCGGAGGGCCGGCGCGTGGTCGTGGCCCTCATCCCCCCCAACGGAGAATCCCAGAAATGACGCCGACCATAGGCAAACCCGCCCCGCTGTTCACCGCCGAAAGCACCATAGGTCCGATCAGCCTGGAGCAATGCCAGGGCCGCGCCGTGATCCTGTATTTCTATCCCAAGGACAACACGCCTGGCTGCACCACCGAAAGCCAGGATTTCCGCGATCTGCACGCCGAATTCCTGGCGGCCAGCGCGGTGGTCATCGGCATCTCGCGCGATTCGTTGAAGTCGCACGAGAACTTCAAGGCCAAGTACGAGCTTCCCTTCCCCCTCATTTCCGACGCCGACGAAACCGTCTGCAATCTGTTCGGCGTCATCAAGCAGAAGAACATGTACGGCAAGCAGGTGCGCGGCATCGAGCGCAGCACCTTCCTGATCGATGCCTATGGCGTGCTGGTGCAGGAGTGGCGCGGGGTGAAGGTCCCGGGCCACGCCAAGGAAGTCCTGCAAGCAGCGAAGAGCATCGGTTAGCCGTCAGCACAGGTTTTACCCGTCAGGCGCTATAGCCGGCCCACACTGGAGAGTGACAAATATGCCGCTTCCGAAGTTGCCCACCCGTCCCGCAGCCATCCTGACCTTCCCCTCGGGCGAATCCGCCCGGGCGCAGGCCCGCAGCACCAAGACCGCCGCTGCGCGGTCCAGTACCCAGGCAGTCCTCGCAGGGGACGACGACAACGAGTTGCTCGTCCAGCCCGAACTCGAGGGCCTGGCAGCCCCGGCCCGCAAGGCGCAGATCCCGGCGCCCGCCCGCCAGGTGCCGCCGCCGGCGCCCGCGGCCCCCGCCCCGCGCGCCGAGACGCGCCGCGCCAAGACCGCTCCGGCTCCAACCAAACGCGCCAAGGCGCGCGCCCAGAACGAGCCGCGCAAGCTGTTCGTGCTGGACACCAACGTGCTGCTGCACGACCCCAGTTCGCTGTTCCGCTTCGAAGAGCACGACATCTTCTTGCCGATGATGACGCTCGAAGAGCTGGATCACCAGAAAAAGGGCATGTCCGAAGTGGCGCGCAACGCGCGCCAGGTCAGCCGTTCGCTGGACGCGCTGGTGCAGGACGCGACCCAGCTGGACGAAGGACTTGAGCTGACCAAGCTGGGCAACAAGGACGCCACCGGCCGGCTGATGTTCCAGACGACCGCGATCCACAGCACGCTGCCCTCCGACCTGCCCATGGGCAAGGCCGACAACCAGATCCTGGGCGTGGTCCGCGCCCTGCAGGAAAAGTACCCGCAACGCGAAGTCGTGCTGGTGTCCAAGGACATCAACATGCGCCTGAAGGCGCGCGCGCTGGGCATGGCCGCGGAAGACTACTACAACGACCAGGTCATGGAGGACTCGGACCTGATGTATTCGGGCGTGATGCAGCTGCCCGAGGACTTCTGGAACAAGCACGGCAAGGATGTCGAATCCTGGCAACAGGGCGGCACCACCTTCTACCGCATCCATGGCCCGCTGTGCTCGCAGTTCGTGGTCAACCAGTTCGTCTACTTCGAAGGCCAGATGCCGCTGTATGCGCAGGTGCGCGAGGTCAGCGGCAAGATGGCGGTGCTGGCCACGCTGCGCGACTACACCCACGGCAAGAACAACGTCTGGGGCATCACCGCGCGCAACCGCGAGCAGAACTTCGCCATGAACCTGCTGATGAATCCGGAATGCGACTTCGTGTCGCTGCTGGGCCAGGCGGGCACCGGCAAGACGCTGCTGGCGCTGGCCGCGGGCATCACCCAGGTACTGGAAACCAAGCGCTACACCGAAATCATCATGACCCGCGTCACGGTGCCGGTCGGCGAAGACATCGGTTTCCTGCCGGGTACGGAAGAAGAGAAGATGCTGCCCTGGATGGGCGCCCTGGAAGACAACCTGGACGTCCTTAACATGGGTGAAGGCGAAGGCAACGGGGACTGGGGCCGCGCCGCCACCATGGACCTGATCCGTTCGCGCATCAAGGTCAAGTCGCTGAACTTCATGCGCGGCCGCACCTTCCTGAACAAGTACCTGATCATCGACGAGGCGCAGAACCTGACGCCCAAGCAGATGAAGACGCTGGTCACGCGCGCGGGTCCCGGCACCAAGGTGATCTGCCTGGGCAACATCGCCCAGATCGATACGCCCTACCTGACCGAAGGCAGTTCCGGCCTGACCTTCGTGGTCGACCGCTTCAAGGGCTGGCCGCATTCCGGGCACGTCACGCTGCAGCGGGGCGAACGTTCGCGCCTGGCCGACTATGCCGGAGATGTGCTGTAGGCCCAGCCCCTACACTCCATGCCAGCATAGGCTTTGCCCATGAACGAACGCCCGATGAACCTTCATCGGGCGTTTTTTTTGCAGAGGCTCATGAGTTGTTCACGATTGCGTTCGCACAGGAAGCGCGAATGCCCCTACATGAACATGTTGAGCCCCACCAGAAAATTCAAGGCGTTCTTGTCCACGGGCACGAATGACGGGGATCGAATGAAGCTGAGCCCCGTGCTCAGATAGACGCCGGGATAGAGACGCGCCATGTAGGACAGCATGGCCGCACTGCTCGAATTCGCCGTATCCACGCCCCTTTTCCCGTAGGCGTCCTTCGCGGTATCGCTGAAATCCGACCAGGTGACCGTGGCCGACAACATGTCATAGGGTCGCGATGGAAACGTGCCTATCGTATATAGCCTGGCTTCCACGAATTTGGTGTACAGATTCTGATCCGGGGGAGCCAGGTGCAAGGAAAGGCCGGCGTACCACCCCTGCGCGGAAGATGAGTTGGGCGTCAGCCGCGAAATCTGCTGGTCTCCCGCGACATAAAGCGCGTAGTTGTTCGAACTACGCTCGCGGGAATCGAACCTGGCATAGTCGGACGTATTGAATATTCCCCCAATCCGGAACCATCTCGAGGGATTATCGGGACTCGCTTGTTGCTTTACTCCGATTTCGTTGATGGCCAGCCATCCGCTACCTGGGGTTTTCCACTTCAGCCCATGCTGGTGTTCTGACTCTTCCGCCTCCGCGCCGTAGGGGCTGGTGCTGCGCTGAATTCCGGTCTTGTTGTAGAAGCCGCCAGATCCATTGTAGGTCAGATTCACGCCCGGGGTGGCAAAAGGCAGGCGTGACAGGCCGACCTGAAAGGGAATGATGGAATTCATCCCTTGCGCCCCGACCGCCAAGGAACCGCCAACGTACAAGCCCACGAACTCCAGGGCATTGCTGAGATAGCCTGCCTTCAACTCCCATTGACGGTTGTTGAAGGTGGTGAAGTACGCCAGCCGGCTCAGCGCGATGTCCGCCGAAGGCCCCTTCGGCGCCCAGCTCGCGTGACCCGTCACGGCGCTGAAAATCAATTGGCTTTGATCGTTTCCGTGCTGCCCCAGGTCATAAGTCAGGACTAGCTGCTGGGTCTCCGCGAACGTGGGAACCTGGCCGTTGTACGACTGCTTGCGATGCGTCCTCGGGTTTTCGCCCCTGAGGTCGTAAGCCGCGGAGTTCAAGCTGACGATCTGAAAGCCGATCCCGTGCCGCGCCAGATCGGAACGGAATCCGCCGGCGTCACGCAGCACCGTGTCCCGAATCGATGGAATCCGAACCAGCGCGCCCTGCTCCATCAGGCGCTCAAGAGACGCAAAATCAGACGCAGGCTGCGGCGCGGCGTCCACCGCAGAGGACTCGGATGATGGCCGTAGCTGAGCGACCGTTCCGCGCTCGAGCCCCGTTCGAGATTCAGCGGCATTGCAGTCCCATGCAATCGCCCCCATGGCGGTAAAGATCGACACAAGCGAGTGCGCCGGCACTTTGACCTGGCGCGAACTGATGATCTGGTTTGGCATGCGGCCTCCTTCAATCCTGGATTTCTCGCTCGTACTCCGCAAAATCCGGATTGTTTAGACATAACAATCGGGCATGTACGAATTGGTCATGGTCGATGCAAGAATTCGGGGAGAGGAGGCATCCCGATAGAGCGTCCGCAGCCGTCTCAATAGCCCGGGGCCAATTGAGATATTTCATGCCGACCGGTTTCGAAAGTTGATCACTGGGCGAACCACCTCCATTCCGTGCAGTCTCTGCTGGTCACGACGTTGTTGGCAGCGTTCGATGCACCCTGCTGATCGGTGTCTCGCCTCTTCAACGCCATATTCCCGGCCGGGAATATGGCGTTGAAGTTAGTGTTACGATGAACCCCAGTCAAGCAGGGTTTTCCTCAGGACGCGTCATGTTTTCCGCGCACAAGCGGGGCTTGAGGCGGCCTGCTTGTTGACCAAACATCACGCCGAAAAGACGATGAAAAAAGATGTTTTAGGGGAAGTTGAGCGCGGAAGAGGAGAACGTGCCGGCCTTGATCTGGCCCGGATCTTGCAGGCGGCAAGGCGCATCGGTCACGACAAATTGTCGATGCAGGCGCTTGCGGACGCGCTCAATGTGGACCGGAAGGCGCTCAACTACCATGTGAAAGATCGCCAGACTCTGCTGGCGCTCGTCGCGAAGGACACACTGACTGCGAGCTTCAGCAGCGCCGACATCGCGCGCGCGCCCACATGGCAAGACGCATGCAGGACCTACGCGACCCACCTGGTCGACGCAGCCGTCGCCATGGGAAGCTTGGCGGAACACCTACGCTTTGACGATTCCGAGTTGATGAGCTGGAACCTGCTGCCGACCGAGGAATTGCTCGAACAGCTGAATCGGGCGGGCTTCAGCGAAGCCGCCTCGGTGCGCTTGGCCGTGCTGCTTGCCGCCCTCTGCGTTGGCCATGTGAAGGATATTTGGCAAGCCAGGTCGGCGGTTGAGCGCACCAGACCTCGCCAGTTGCAGAAATGGCTGGACTCGGTCGATGGAAAGTCTTATTCACGGCTACGCCAGGCCGTCGCGCTGGGAATCGACACCTACGGGCCTGAGCAACTCGATTTCTCACTCAGGGTTTTTATAGCGGGCGCCGAAGCACACCTTGCTTCTTAGCGCCTGAACGTACAAAGGCCTGAGCGGGGCGCGATCCCCGGCTCAGGCCTTCTCGAACCCGCCCCCGGCAATTACTTGTCGGCGGCGTTGGTAATGGCGTTGCCTGCCTTCGACATGTCCTTGCCCATGCCCGCGACGGTGTTGCAACCGGCGAGCACGAAGCCGAACACGACAAAGGCGGTCAGCACGATCTTGCTGCGCATGCTGGCGCTCCTGAAGTGGTGAAAACGGATCCGGGGCGTACTTTAAACGATCTGGACGCGCAGTTCACCCAGGCCTTCGACGCCGCCGGTGATCACGTCGCCTTGCAGCACGGCGCCGACGCCTTCAGGCGTGCCGGTGAAGATGATGTCGCCGGGTTGCAGCTCGAACAGGCCGGACAGGTAGGAAATGCTTTCCGGAATGTTCCAGAGCATCTGCGAGATGTCGCTGGACTGCTTGCGCTGGCCGTTCACGTCCAGCCAGATGGCGCCCTTTTCCAGGGTGCCGACGACGCTGCGCGGATGGATCGGGCCCAGCGGCGCGGACAGATCGAAGGCCTTGCCGATTTCCCAGGGACGGCCCTGCTTCTTCATTTCGCCCTGCAGGTCGCGGCGGGTCATGTCCAGGCCCAGCGCATAGCCCCACACGCAATCATTGGCCTGTTCGACCGGGATGTCGCGGCCGCCCTTGCCCAGCACCACGACCAGTTCCATTTCGTAGTGCAGGTTGGAGGTCTTGGGCGGATACGGCATCTTGCCGGTTTCGCCGTCGGCCACGCTCAGCACGGCGTCGGCCGGCTTGCAGAAGAAGAACGGATCCTCGCGGCCGGTGAAGCCCATTTCCTTGGCGTGTTCGGCGTAATTGCGGCCGACGCAATAGACGCGGCGCACCGGAAACAGCGCGGCGCTGCCGGCAACGGGAACCGCGACGGGCGGCTGAGGGGGCAATACGTAGTCCATGTTCACTCGACCTATGAAGAATACGTGGCCGGAATCCGGCAATAGAAAACAGCCAGCCCCGCGAGGCGCCCGCTACCGCGGGCGGCCTTCCCTGCGGGCGGCCAGACGATGAAAAGTCATCCGCGAGTTTATCCCTTTCCGGGGGGCTGGGCGCGGTTCGGGCTATTCAGCTGAACGTAGGAATTTCCCCGTCATACACCACCAGGCGCTCGATGAAGCCGGCCATGTAGGCCTTCATCTCCTGGTGCGCGGGCGAGACCTGGTAGCGGTCATGCGCGGGGCTGTCCGCGAAAGCCGCCACCACGGCATGGGTCAGGCCATCAGAGCGGCTGGCCTCGTTGGGCCGGAAAGAGTAGCCCGCCACGCCATCGCACTCGGCCAGGATGCGCTGGCAATAGCCCTGGACGCGGTCATGGAAACGGCCGTCGGCGGCCTCCGACAGCTGCAGCATTACGACATGCAAGTACATCAGGATTCCTTTTTCTTGCGGGTAAGCGCCAGCCAGGCCCGCGAGACCAGTCCCATGATGCCGTCGCGGAACAGGAGGACGCAGAGGACGAAGATCGCGCCCTGGACGATGAGCACCCAGGAGCCCAGCGGCGCCAGGTAGTTTTGCAGCGACACGAAGGTGAAGGCGCCGGCCAGCGGCCCGAACACCGTGCCGATGCCGCCCAGGAGCGCCATCAGCACTACTTCGCCGTTGGCATGCCAGTGCACGTCCGTCAGCGAAGCGACACCGAACACCAGCACCTTCAGGCCGCCGGCCAGCCCCGCCACCGAGGCCGACAGCGTGAACGCCATCAGCTTGTAGCGCGAAGTGGAGTAGCCCAGCGAGCGGGCGCGCTGCTCGTTGTCGCGCACCGAGCGGATTACCTCGCCGAAGGGTGAGTTCAACACGCGCAGCACGAAGGCGTAGCCCAGCGCGAACACGGCCAGCGTGAAGTAATACATGGGCATCACGCCTTCAAGATCGAAGATGCCGAACAGCTTGCCGCGCGGCACGCTTTGCAGGCCGTCCTCGCCGCCGGTGAAGCCCGCCTGGACCGCGATGAAGTAGACCAGTTGCGACAACGCCAGCGTGATCATCGCGAAGTAGATGCCCTGGCGCCGGATCGCGACTGCGCCAAAGGTCAGGCCCAGCAGGCCGCCCGTCAGCACCCCCGCCAGCAGGCCGAGCTCGGGCGTGGCGCTCAGCAGCTTCATCACGATGCCGGTCGCGTAGGCAGCCGCGCCGAAGAACGCGGCATGGCCGAACGACAGCAGGCCCACGTAGCCCACCAGCAGGTTGAAGGCCGCGGCAAACAGCGCGAAGCACAGCACCTTCATCAGAAAGGTCGGATAGATGAACCAGGGCGCGGCCAGGGCGGCCACGGCCAGCGCCGCCATTGCCACGCGCATGCCGCGGCGACTCAGCTGCACCGGCTCGCGCGTCGCTTCGGCTGCCAGCACGTTCTGCACCTGCAGGGGCTTGCCGAACAGGCCCGCGGGCTTGCACAGCAGCACCAGCACCATGATGATGAAGATCGCCAGGTTGGCGGCCTCGGGATAGAACACCTTGGTCAGGCCTTCGATGATGCCCAGGCCGAAGCCGCTGATGATGGCGCCCATGATGGAACCCATGCCGCCGATCACCACCACCGCGAACACCACCACCACCAGGTTGGAGCCCATCATCGGACTGACCTGGTATATCGGCGCGGCGATCACGCCCGCCACCGACGCCAACGCCACACCCAGCGCGTAGGTCAGCGTGATGAGCAGCGGCACGTTGATGCCGAAGGAACGCACCACCGTCGGATTCTCGGTGGCCGCGCGCAGCATGGCGCCCACGCGGGTCTTCTCGATCAGCACCCAGACGGCCAGACACAGCACCAGCGATACCGCCACCGCCCAGCCGCGGTACCAGGGCAGGAACATGAAGCCCAGGTTGACGCCGCCGGACAGCGCCTTGGGTATCGTGTAAGGCAGCCCCGATACGCCATAGGCCTGGCGCAGGCCGCCTTCGATCAGCAGCGCGATGCCGAAGGTCAGCAGCAGGCCGTACAGATGGTCCATGCGGTAGGTGCGCGAGATCAGCAGGCGCTCGACCACGATGGCGAACACGGCCATGATGAGCGGCACCAGCACCAGGGCGGCCCAGTAGTTCACGCCCAGGTAGTTCAGCAGCATCCAGGCCAGGAACGCGCCCGCCGTGTATTGCGCGCCGTGGGCGAAGTTGATGATGTTCAACAGGCCGAAGATCACCGCCAGCCCGATCGACAGCAGCGCGTAGAACGAACCGTTGATCAGGCCGAGCAGCAATTGGCCGAATAGTGCCGTGGACGGCACGCCGAATATTTCGAACACGTGGATTCTCCCCTCAGACGCCCAGGCGGCGCTTGATCCGCTCGGGATCGTTGCGCGCTTCTTCTGCCGACAGCTGGTCGACGACGCAACCGTGCTCCATGACGTAGTGGCGGTCGGCCACCTTGGTCGCGAAACGGAAGTTCTGCTCGACCAGCACGATGGTGAAGCCCCGCTCCTTCAAGGTGCGGATGGCATGCCCGATCTGCTGCACGATGACGGGCGCCAGGCCTTCGGTGGGCTCGTCCAGCAGGATGAGCTGGGCGCCGGTGCGCAGGATGCGCGCGATCGCCAGCATCTGCTGTTCGCCGCCGGACAGGTTGCCGCCGGAACTGGCGCTGCGTTCACGCAAGTTGGGAAACAGCGTGTAGATCTCGTCCAGCGACATGCCGCCATCGGCCAGGCGCGGCGGCAGCATCAGGTTTTCGGTCACGTCCAGGCTGCGGAACACGGCCCGTTCTTCGGGGCAATACACCACGCCCAACCGCGGAATGCGGTGTGCCGCCATGCCCACGGTCTCCTGGCCGTTCAGGCGGATGGAGCCGCGGCGCTTGTCCATGATGCCCATGATGGCGCGCAGCGTGGTGGTCTTGCCCGCGCCGTTGCGGCCCAGGATGGTGACAAGCTCGCCGCGCCTGACTTCCATGTCCACGCCGTGCAGCACGTGGGATTCGCCGTACCAGGCGTTGAGGTCCTTGATAACCAGCATCTCAGTGCGCCTCCTCGTCGGAGCCCATGTAGGCCGTGATGACGCGCTCGTCGCTGGACACGGTGGCGTAGTCGCCCTCGGCCAGCACCGCGCCGCGCGCCAGCACCGTGATGGTGTCGGACAGATCCGCCACCACCGACAGGTTGTGTTCGACCATCAGGATGCTGCGGTTGGCGGACGCGCGCCGGATCAGCGCGGCGATGCGGGTCACGTCCTCCTGGCCCAGGCCCGCCATGGGCTCGTCCAGCAGCATGATTTCCGGTTCCAGCGCCAGGGTCATCGCGATTTCCAGCGCGCGCTTGCGGCCGTAAGGCAGCAGCGCCGCCGTGGTGTGCGCCAGGCCGGAGAGGCCAACCGCGTCCAGCAGTTCCATGGCGCGGCCGTTCAGGCGGTCGATGCTGCTGCGGCTGCGCCAGAAGCGCCAGCCGTCGCCGTGCTGGCGCATCAGCGCCACGCGCATGTTCTGCAGCGCCGTCAGGCCCAGGAACACGGCGGATATCTGGAACGAGCGGACGATGCCCAGGCGCGCGATCTGCTCGGGCGCCAGCGCCGTGATGTCGCGGCCGCGGTAATGGATGACGCCCGCGTCGGGCGTGAGGAACTTGGTCAGCAGGTTGAAGCAGGTGGTTTTGCCTGCGCCATTGGGGCCGATCAAGGCATGGATGGAGCCTTCGCGCAGGGACAAGGACACGCCGTCGACGGCATTGAAGCCGCCGAACCGCTTGACCAATCCCTGCGCGGACAGGACCGCTGGGGTGTTCATGGGCGCGCTCCTACATGCGGGCCAGCAGGCCGCCGTCGATCGCCAGGACGTGTCCGTTGACGAACGAAGCGCCCGGCGAGGCCAGGTAGACCACGGCAGGCGCGATATCTTCCGGCGCGGCCCAGCGGCCAGTCGGCACCGCCGTGGCCAGGAAGGACTGGAACTGCGGATTGTCCTGCAGCCCCTGCGTGAAATCGGTGCGCACGAAGCCGGGCGCCAGCGCATTGCAGGTGATGCCGCTGGCGCCGTATTCGACCGCCAGCGCGCGGGTGAAGGCAGCGATGGCGCCCTTGGCGGTGGCGTAGGCGGCGATATTGGGCATGGTGGCCTGCCCCGCCACGGACGACATCAGCACGATGCGGCCGAAGCCGCGCTTGCCCATGCCGGGCAGCACGGCCCGCGCGCAATGGAAGGCGCCGTTGACGTGCACGTTCTGCAAGGCCTGCCATTCGGCGGAGCTCATCTCCACCACGGGCTTGCGGTTCTGGTTGCCGGCATTGCTGACCAGCACATCAATTTCCAGCCCGGCGCTCTCCAGTTGCGCAACGGCATCGGCCACGGCTTGTTCGTCGGCGACGTCGAAAGGCGCCCCATGGGCCTTGATGCCTTCGGCCGCCAGGCGCTCGCAGGCGGCGGCGCAGGCTTCGCCGGACAGATCGTTGATTACCACCTGGGCGCCTGCCTGCCCCAATGCCCGCGCGATGGCGTAGCCCAGTCCCCTTGCCGCGCCCGTCACCAGCGCGACGCGCCCCGCCAGACCGAACGTGCGGTCCAGATAGTCGTGTTTCAAGCTTGTCTCCTTGGTTTTATATATGCCGGATTTCTTGGCCCGGCTGTGTCGCTGCATGCTTCCGTCCGGCGAAAACATGATTGACATAAATCTCAATATACGCGACTATTTTTAAACACTCAATAACAAGATTTTTTCTTTATCTCTCATAAAGAGTTCTGGTAGGAGACATCATGGCCCTGGAAACTCCCGGCTGCCCCGCAGCCAACGCCTTGCCGCCCCTGGCTTCACGCTTCCTCAAGGTTGCCGATCTGCCATGGAAACCGACGCAAGTGGAAGGCATAGACATGAAGGTGCTGATGCAGGACAAGGAGACCGGCTTGCTGACCGCCCTGTTCCGCTGGCAGCCCGGCACCGAACTGCCGCTGCATGAGCACGTGGAAGTCGAACAGACCTTCGTGCTGGAAGGCTCGATCGTCGACGCCGAAGGCGAGGTCTGCGCCGGCGACTACGTGTGGCGCCCTCGCGGCAACCGGCACGTGGCGCGCGCGCCCAACGGCGCCCTGGTGCTGAGCTTCTTCCTGAAACCCAATATGTTCATCGACGCCTACGCCGGCCAGACGCTGGAGTAAGCGGCCCCGGCGCGACCGTCCGGCACAGGATGGCGCGCACAGAAACTAGCCCCCGAGGAGACATACCCATGAAGACCCGTTTGAAGAACAGCCTGGCCGCCTGCGTGCTGGGCGCCCTGTCCGTATCCGCCCAGGCCCAGGTGTCCGATGACGTCGTGAAGATCGGCGTGCTGGGCGACCAGTCCGGCATGATGGCCGACCTGTCCGGCAAGTTCGGCGTGGAAGCCGTGAAGATGGCCGTCGAGGATTTCGGCGGCACCGTGCTGGGCAAGCCCATCGAAGTGATCTCGGCCGACCACCAGAACAAGGTCGACATCGGCGTGGCGACCGCGCGCCGCTGGTACGAGAACGACAAGGTGGACCTGATCCTGGACGTGCCCAACTCCGCCATCGCGCTGGCGGTGCAGGACCTGACCCGCCAGATGAAGCGCGTGGTCATCTTCACCAGCGCAGGCTCCGCCGACCTGACCGGCAAGGCCTGCTCGCCCAACGGCATGCACTGGACCTACGACACCTACGCCTACGCCACCGGCGTGGCCAACGGCGTCATGGAAGACGGCGGCAAGAGCTGGTACTTCATCACGTCCGACTACGCCTTCGGACATTCGCTGGAACGCGATGCCATGGCAGTGGTCAAGGCCAAGGGCGGCCAAGTCGTGGGCAGCGTGCGCCACCCCATCGCCAGCGCGGACTTCTCCTCGTTCCTGTTGCAGGCGCAGGCGTCGAAGGCCCAGGTGATCGGCCTGGCCAACGGCAGCGGCGACACCATCAACAGCATCAAGCAGGCGTTCGAATTCGGCATCATGGGCAGCAAGCAGCGCGTGGCCGCCCTCTTCATGAGCATCGTGGACGTGCGCAGCGTGGGACTGGAATACGCGCAGGGCCTGAACCTGGTGGAACCCTTCTACTGGGACCTGGACGACAAGTCGCGGCAATGGTCCGAGCGCTACTTCAAGCGCACCGGCCGCATGCCGTCCATGGTCCAGGCCAGCAACTACAGCGCCACCATGCACTATCTGAATGCCGTCAAGGCCGCAGGCACGGACGCTTCCGAACCGGTGCTGAAGAAGATGCATGAGACGCCCATCAACGACTTCATGACCGAGAACGGCCGCATCCGCGAGGACGGCCGCATCATGCGCGACCTCTACCTGTTCCAGGTCAAGAAGCCCTCGGAATCCAAGCGCGACTGGGACTACTACAACCTGGTGCGCAAGATTCCGGCCGAACAGGCCTTCCGTCCGCTCAAGGACGGCGCCTGCCCGCTGGTGAAATCGTGATGGACGGCGCGCTTGGACTGCTGGCCGGCAAGCGCGCCATTGTCACGGGGGGCGCCAACCCCCGTGGCATAGGCGCCGCCATCGTCGAGCTCTTCATCGCCCAGGGCGCCACGGTCGCGGTGCTGGACCAGGCTTATCCGGAGGGGGCCAACGCGGCACTGGCCGCGGGCCGCATCGACCTGCACTGCGACGTGTCCCGCTCGGCCTCCTGCGAGGCGGCGGTCGCGCGCGCCCGGGAAGCGCTCGGCGGCATCGACGTGCTGGTCAACAACGCCGGCATCGTCGCGGCCACGCGCATCTGGGATTTGCCCGAGGACGAGTTCCGCCGCATGGTGGAAGTGAACCTGACCGGCACCTACAACGTCACGCATGCGGCGCTGCCCGAATTGCTGCAAAGCCCGCGGCGCCCGGCCATCGTCAACCTGGGTTCCACCGCCGCCCTGCGCGGCGGCGGTCTCCTGGGCGGTGCGCACTATGCGGCGTCCAAAGGCGGCGTCATCAGTTTCACCAAGGCGCTGGCCCGCGAGCTGGGGCCGCGCGGGGTGCGTGCCAATTGCGTGGCGCCCGGCATCATCGAAACGGACATGACGCTGGGAAAATTCGGCGAAAATTGGGAACAAGAACTCAAACAGGGCATTCCGCTGCAGCGCTTCGGCTCGCCCGCCGAAGTCGCCCAGGCCATACTTTTCCTGGCTTCGGACCTGTCCTCCTACTCAACCGGCATCGTGGTCGACGTCAATGGCGGCTTCCACATTCACTAGGCGCGCCCTCCCGCAATGAGCACTCCAGACCGCATGTTGTCCATCCTCGACCTCTTTCGCGACGACACCACCGCCGCGTTCCAGGAAGACGTCATGGCGCATCTGGACTGCTCGCGCGCCACGGCTTACCGCTACCTCAAGTCGCTGACCGAAAGCGGGCTGCTGGCGCCGACCTCGGGCGGCGCCTATGTGCTGGGTTCGCGCATCATCGAGCTGGACCGCCACCTGCGCCAGCACGATCCGCTGATGCGCGCAGCGCGTGACGTCATGCGCGCCACCGGCGACGAGCTGCACGCCAACCTGATGCTGTGCAACTACTACGGCGACAAGGTCATGTGCGTGGACCGCTACTGGACCGACGATTCCATCGAATCGAGCTATGCGCGCGGCCGTCCCTACACCATGTTCCATGGCGCCACCGCCAAGCCCATCCTGGCCAACCTGCCGCCGTATCAGCTGCGCAACCTGATGCTGTGGCACGCCGCGGAAATCCGCGAGGCCGGGCTGGGAGAGGACTGGGACGAGTTCCGCGCCAACCTCAAGCGCCTGCGCGCGGCCGGTGTGTACGTGTCGCACGGCGAGGTAGACCCGGGGTTGATAGGCATAGGCTCGGCCATCTTCAGCGCCGAACAGAAGGTCGTGGGCAGCCTGGTATTCATCGCCGCGGAAGCGCGCACCTCGGCCGAGCGGCTGGAGGTACTGCAGGCGCGCATCCAGATCGCGGCCGCGCAGGTATCGCGCAATCTGCAGGCCCCGCAAAGCAACGGCGCGGCGGCGATCGGCATCATGCCGTCGCGGCCGCGCCGCATCAAGACCCCAGCCAGGTCAAAATAACCCCACGCCGCGCCTTCGGCTTGCCGCCCCCCGAGGGGGCGTTTTTGCCTTGGGACGGCCCGGCGGCAAAAAAAAAGCCGGCCAGGTCCAGACCTGAGATCAGGCCTTGTTGTAGCGCTCGGCGCTGCGAACGATTTCCTCGTGCGCGGCGTCCAGGCCCTTCCAGCCCTTGACCTTGACCCACTTGCCCTTTTCCAGGTCCTTGTAGTGCTCGAAGAAATGCTGGATGCGGGAGATGTCTTCCGCCGGCAGATCTTCGTAGGACTTGATGTTGCGGTACGGGGGGTACAGCTTTTCGATCGGCACGGCCAACAGCTTGGCGTCGCCGCCCGACTCGTCGTCCATTTCCAGCACGCCGATGGCGCGGCAGCGCACCACCGCGCCGATCTGGATCGGGAACGGGGTCAGCACCAGCACGTCGGCGGGGTCGCCGTCTTCGGACAGGGTTTGCGGGATGTAGCCGTAGTTGCACGGGTAGTGCATGGCGGTCAGCATGAAGCGGTCAACGAAAATCGCGCCCGTGTCCTTGTCGACCTCGTACTTCACCGGGTCGGCGTTCATGGGGATTTCGATGATGACGTTGAAGTCTTCCGGCAGCTTCTTGCCAGGGGAGACGCGATCAAGACTCATGATTCAACCTTGTTGTGTGTCTGAAGGATTGTTCAAATCGAGCCGTCGTCCTTGAACGGCGGCTTGGTAGCCGGCACGGGCGCGGCGGCCGGCGCGGGCTTGGACCCTGCGGGCGTAGCCGGCGCGTACGTGGGCACGGGATCATCGAAAGCCGCCGCCGGGATGGGGGCGCTGTCGAAGTACTCGTCGATGTCGGAGGTACTGCCGCCGGCCAGCGGAGCGTCCTCGGGAGCCAGCGCGCGCTCGCGCTGTTCTTTGTTCACGCGGGCGTCCGGATCCAGCACGTAGTCGGAGGCCGAGGCCGCCACGGCCGGCGGCAACGCGGGGTAATCGCCGCCGAGTTCGGTGTCGTCGCTGTCGACGTCGGACAGGCCCACCGCATAGCCGCCTTCGGCGTCCACGCGATAAGGATCCGAACCGGTATCCGCGGCCGGCAAGGCGGCATCCGCCGCCAGCACCGGCAGCGCCATGCTGGCCGCCGTTGCCAGACGCCAGTGGCGCACCGCGTCGGCGGGACGATCCAGGCGGTCATACAGGCTGCCCAGCAGCGCATGCGTCTGCGCATCGCTGCGGCGGCTGAGGCTGCGCAGCAGATAGCGTTCGGCCTGGCCCCAGAGCTGGCCGTTCAGGCACAGCATGCCCAGCGCGGTGAGCAGGTCCGGATCGGTGGGACGCTGTTGCAGCCAGGTCTCGGCGCGGGCCAGCCGGCGCGAGACTTGTTCGGCTTCGCAGCGCGCGTAGGCGGCCACCAGGGCCGGATTGAACTTCACGGCGACCGCGGCTTCCAGCACGCGCGCGGCCTCGCTGGCTTCGCCGGCGGCCTCGAACGCCGCCGCGCCCGCCAGCGCGATTTCCGGCAGGAGGCGCTCCTCGGCCTTCAGATCCTTCCAGATGGCGCGCCAGGCATCGCTGCCGCCCGCGGCGGCGGCGCGCAAACGCGCCGCGCCCGAGGCGTCGATCAACTGATCGGCTTCGGAACGGGCCAGCGCATTGCGACGTACCAGGCCGCGCGCCAGCGTGAAGACATGTTCGTCGTGATGCAAGGCGGTGTGCGCACGCAGCAGCAGGCGCATGGTGTGCAGATGGCGCGCGCCGCCGTCGGCCAGCGGCTCCAGCACGGCCAGCGCGCGCTCGGCGCGGCCCTGGTCCAGCAGCATGTCGGCCGACACGGTGGCAGTGGCTTCGATCAGGCCGGCGTCCGTGCCGGCTTGTTCCTGCGCGATCGCCAGCAGGCGGTCGCGGCGGTCGAACTCGCCCAGGCCATGCGTGGCGCGGGCGGCGGACAAGGCCGCCAGCACACGGCGCGTCTGGACCTTGGTCTGGTCCAGCAGCTTGGTCAGATCTTTTTCGGCGGTGGTGTAGCGCCCTTCCAGCAGGCCGATCCAGCCGCGTTCCAGCAGTTCGTGGTCGCGCGCCTGGGCGCGCTTGCCGCGCCAGGCCCGCACGCGGTCGGGAATGGCCAGCAGCCATGCCAGCAGGCGCAGGCCCACGTACAACACGATGAAGGCCGCGACGATCAGCAGGACCGCCAGCGTCAGCGACATGCTGATGCGCCACGGCCAGACCAGCAACAGCACGTTGCCGGAGTGCGAACGCAGCACCACCGCCAAGGCGACGGCGATGACGGCGAGCAGCAGAGTCCAGAACCAGGTACGCATAAGCCTCAGTCCTGTCCGCTGGTCTTGAAGCCTGCGGCGCGCAGCGCGGCCACGGCGTTGAGGCTGTCGGCCACTTCCGGCATGCGCACGGCAATGTCGGTCTGCGCCAGTTCGCGCGCCAGGGTCTGGGCCGCGACGGTGTCGGGGGATCGGCCGTCGAAATACTTGGCGAGCGTGACGCCAACGTTGTCGAGTTCGCTCTTCCAGACGGCGGGCTGGCGCATCAGCATGGCCAGTTGCGCGGTCAGCAGGCGCTGGCGCAGCGTGCCGCGCACCTGGTCGGCCTGTTCGGGCGACAGCAGCAAGGCAGCGGGCTCGTCCACGCGCTGGATCGTGATCAGGCCGCCCAGTTCATGCGCCAGCGCGGAGCCGGCGCGGCCGGGCCAGGAGGCCATTTCGGCGCGCCAGCGCTGCCACCAGGGCGCGTCGGCCGGCAGGCCGGCCAGCGGATCGACCGCGGGGGCCGGCGCGGCAGCCGGAGCGCTTTCGCCGGCGGGCGCCACGCCCGGGGCCGCGGCGTCCGGCACCAGCAGGGGCGCCTTGCCAATCAGCGCCACCAGGCGGTCGATGCGGGCCGACAGGGCGGGGATATCCACGGTGGACACGGCGCGCAGGCGGTCCAGGTCGCCGTTGATGGATTGCTGCAGACTGGAGAAACGCGGGCGGTCGGCGCGCGCCAGGCGCGATTGCGCCGTTTCCAGCGCCACGATCGCATTGGAGACATTGCCCGCCAGGCGCAGTTGCTGGTTGGCGATGGTCAGCAGGCGTTCGACGTCGTTGGCGAGCAGTTCGTCGCTGGCGCTGTCGTTGAAGTTCTGCCAGGCCAGTTGCAGGGCGCTGTACTGGCTTTGCGTTTCGCGCACGGTGTCTTCGAGTTCACCGACACGGCCGGCCTGGGCTTGCGCCAGGGCCAGGGCCTCGCGGGTGTCCTTGCGGGCCTGCGCCAGGTCGGCGGTCAGCGTTTCGAGGCGCGTGGCGACTTCGCGGCCGGCGGACACGAACTGGGTGCGCTGCATCCAGAGGGCGTAACCCAGGCCGGCTGCCAGCAGGATGAGGATGATGAGGGCGGGGACCAACGGGCCACTGCCGCGCTTGGCCGGACGGGCCTTGACGGAATCGGCCGGGGCCGATGCGGGCGCGCTTGCACCCGGGGCGGCCGTCGGAACGACCGGATCGGTAGCGGGAGTCTTGTCTGTCATGACGCGATTGTATTCGGTGTCAGTCCGATGCAACGAATCAAGCAGCAACAAAAGCCTGGAATATCGACTCGTCGTTGGGCAAGCAGATTTTTACCATCGGCCGCGCCCCGCCTTCATGACAGGCCTGTGGCAGACGGCGTTCCAAGGAGGGATGCGTCAGTACGAAGCGGCACCGCGCCCACCAGTCCGCCAGCCCGGCCGCGTCCAGGCCGGCCCGCAGCGCCTCAGCGCCCTCGCCGCTGGTGATCAGCCAGGTGGCTGGAATGCCCGCGTCAGCCCAGCGCCGCAGGCTGGCGACCTGGTCCGCGCCCCAGCTCGCGGGGCGCCGCAGGTAGGCCGCATGGCGCGTCACGGCAGCGCCGTGCGCCTCGAGCTTGTCGCCCAGCCAGTCCCTGCCCTGCGTGCCGCGCACCAGCAGCACGCGGGCGGGCATTTGCGGCAGCCCCTGCAAAACCTCCCAGAGCGCCTCGGAGTCGTGACTGGGCGCACTTTCGGGGGGATGCAAAACTGTTGTATTCACGCCAAAACAGGGGGATAGGCGCAAGGCCTGGGCACTGGCCGGCCCGACCGTTGCGGCGATGACGCCAGCCGGCCAGGGAGCCGCCCCGTCGGCCTGTGCCCACTGTTCCAAGTACAACTTGGCCGCGTTGCCGCTGACGAACACGACCATGTCGAAGTCGGCAGGGCGCGGCGGCCCGCCTGCGGCGGCGGGCAAGGCCTGGATTTCCAGGGCGGGAAGAATGCAGGACGTCCAGCCGGCGCCGGCCAGGCGGTCGGCCAGCGCCTCGTTGCGACCTTCGGGCCGCGTCAGGATGGCGACCCGCGGCGGTTCGGCGGCAGCGGACGCCATGGCCATCAGTCGGCTTTGGGCGGGTCTTGCAGCAGTTCGCGCAGGATGTCCTGCGCGCCCGCGTCCAGCAGCGCCTGCGCCGCGGCCTCGCCGATCGCCTGGGCCTCGGCCACCGGGCCGCTGCGGGCCGCATGGACCATGCGCACGCCGTCGGGCGACGCCACCAGCGCGCGCAGCGACAAAGTGCCGCCGGCGATCTCGGCATACGCCGCCAGGGGTACCTGGCAAGATCCGCCCAACTTGCGGGACACCGCGCGCTCAGCCACCACACAGGAGGTGGTGCCGGCGCTGATCAAGGGGGCCAGCCAGGCACGCATGTCGTCGCGGTCGTCGCGGATCTCGATGCCCAGGGCCCCCTGCCCGGCGGCAGGCAGGCTGTCTTCCGGTTCGAGCAGGCTGCGGATGCGCGATCCCAGACCCAGACGCTCCAGGCCAGCCGCAGCCAGCACGATGGCGTCGTATTCGCCTTTGTCGAGCTTGCCCAGGCGGGTGTCGAGATTGCCGCGCAAAGGCTTGACCACCAGCTCGGGATAGCGCGCGCGGATCTGCGATTCGCGGCGCAGGCTGGACGTGCCTACGACGGCGCCCGCCGGCAAGTCGGCCAGCGAGTCATGGGTATTGGAGACGAAGGCATCGCGCGGATCCGCGCGATCGAGGACGGCGCAAAGCTCGAACGGGGCTTGCAGATCGACCGGCACGTCCTTCAAGGAGTGCACGGCCAGATCGGCGCGCCCGTCGAGCAGCGCGTTTTCGAGTTCCTTGACGAAGAGACCCTTGCCGCCCACCTTGGAGAGCGTGCGGTCGAGGATCTGATCGCCTCGGGTCGTCAGGGTGAGCAGCTCAACCGCGCACGCCGGGTACAGCGTGCGCAGCCGGTCGCGCACATGCTCGGCTTGCCACAGGGCAAGCCGGCTGGCGCGGGTCGCGATGACCAGGCGTTGCGGTAGAGACACGAGACGGCATCAAACAAAATTGGAGACGATGACCGTCGCGACCACCCCGAGGATGGCCAGCACGAAAAGGCCCTGAAGGAGGCTCAGGCCCGATTCGGATTGCTGGGGATCGGTGGATCTACGCAGACTCATGTGCTGATTCCTTGGAAGCGGTTTTGCGGCTTGCCAGCCACCGTCCAAGGACAACAACGAGCAAGGCGCCAATGATTTCTGCGCCGATTTTAACCGCAGTGGGCTGTACGCCGAATTGACGTTCGACAACCACGTCGGTGATCAGCATGCCGCCGGCGATCCAGCCCAGCAGTGCCGCGCCCAGCGTAACCACCAGCGGATAGCGGTCGATGAGCTTGAGCACCAGGGTGCTGCCCCAGATGATGATGGGCACGCTGACGATCAGGCCGAAGGCGACCAGGCCGATCTGATGGTCGGCGTGGGCGTTCTGGGCGGCGCCGGCGATGGCGATCACGTTGTCCAGGCTCATCACGAAGTCGGCGATGATGATGGTCTTGATCGCGGCGGCGATGGATGTGCCGCCCTTGATGTTGCCATGGGCATCATCCTCGGGAATCAGCAGCTTGACGCCGATCCAGACCAGCAGCAGGCCGCCCACGACCTTCAGGAAGGGAATCGACAACAGCGTCAGGGCGAAGGCGATCAGGACCACGCGCAGGATGATGGCGCCCGCGGTACCCCACAGAATGCCTTGCATGCGCTGCTTGGGCGCCAGATTGCGGCAAGCCAGCGCGATCACGACGGCGTTGTCGCCGCCGAGCAGGATGTCGATGAGGATGATCTGGAATACCGCTGTCCAACTCAGCGTCTGGAAAAACTCAAGCACTATGAACCCCCGAAGGCATTATGAAAAGAGTGGCCGGTCCCGGTCCGGCAAGGCTCGCCGCGCATGGCGCGGCGAGCTTATTCAGTACAACTTATTAGTATAATTCAGCTTTCAGTCAGCTTTCTGGCGCATCAGCAAAACTTTACCGATAGCCAGCACCAGCACCGCGCCCAGCACGCCCGTCATCAACGCAAAGCTATGCTGCGTGATTCCCAGGGCCGCATCGATGCGCGCCACGGGTTCTTCCAGGGCCGGATCGCCCACCAGCAGTTCGCCAGCAATGAAACCCAGGAGCGCCGCGCCCACCCAGACGATGACCGGGAAGCGCTCGATGACCTTCAGGAGCAGCGTGCTGCCGAAGATGACCAGCGGAATACTGATGGCCAGGCCCAACACCAGCAAGGTCGTGTCGCCCATGGCGGCGGCGGCAACGGCCACCACGTTGTCCAGGCTCATGACCAGGTCGGCAATCATGATAGTGCGGATTGCGGTCAGCAGATTGCCTTGCGTCTTGCCGCCGCCATCTTCCTCGCCTTCGGGCAACAGCAGCGTCACGCCGATGTAGACCAGGAGCAGCGCGCCGATCAGCTTGAGCCACGGCAGCAGGAGCAGCTTGGCCGCTACCAGCGTCAGCACGATACGCATGATGATCGCCGCGGCGGAGCCGACCACGATCGCTTTTTTCTGTTGGGCCGGAGGCAGCGAACGCGCCGCCAGCGCAATAACCACGGCGTTGTCGCCCGATAGCAGAATGTTGACCCAAATGATCTGGAGCAACGCTATCCAGAATGCCGCTGAACTGAGTTCCATGCCTCTCTTTCCTAGGTGTGATCCCCCTAGGACGAACCAAATGAATGGGTGAAAAAAGATAAAAAAATCGTACTGACCGCCTTGGTGCGAGCCCGGCGGCATTCTTGCTTGGTACGCGTGGAATTTCTTTCATTATAGTTTCGTTCAGCTTTCCGTATGTTTGCCAGGCCGCGCCATGGACGCGGGATTTCCCTAGGATTGCGGAAAAAAAACGAAAAAAAGCCCGCCATAGCGGGCTTGGGTTGGCGGATGCCAGCCGCCGGGAGCCAGGGGTTTGACGCCGGGAGCGGGACTTCCGCCAGCAGGCCGCACGCCGGACGCAAGCAGCGTCCAGACGAGCGGCCAGGCGCTCTTTACAGCACCGACTTGAGCAGCTTGCCCATTTCGGACGGGTTGCGCGTGGTGCGGATGCCGCAGGCTTCCATGACTTCCAGCTTGGCGTCGGCAGTGTCGGCGCCGCCGGAGATCAGCGCGCCGGCGTGGCCCATGCGCTTTCCGGGAGGAGCGGTGACACCAGCGATGAAGCCGACGACCGGCTTCTTCATGTTGTCCTTGGCCCACTCGGCAGCGTTGACTTCGTCCGGGCCGCCGATTTCGCCGATCATGATGACGGCGTCGGTGTCGGGATCGTCATTGAACATCTTCAGCACGTCGACGTGCTTCAGGCCGTTGATGGGATCGCCACCGATGCCGACGGCGCTGGATTGACCCAGGCCCAGCTCGGTGACTTGCGCCACGGCTTCGTACGTCAGGGTGCCCGAACGGCTGACGATGCCGATGCGGCCCTTGCGGTGGATGTGACCGGGCATGATGCCGATCTTGATTTCGTCGGGGGTGATCAGACCCGGGCAGTTCGGGCCCAGCAGCAGGGTCTTGCTGCCCTTGGCCTTCATGCGGTTCTTGACTTCCAGCATGTCGCGGACCGGGATGCCTTCGGTGATGCAGATCACCAGATCCAGTTCGGCCTCGACGGCTTCCCAGATGGCGGCAGCGGCGCCCGCGGGCGGCACGTAGATGACGGACACGGTGGCGCCGGTGTCAGCCTTGGCGTCCTTCACCGAAGCGAAGATCGGCACGCCTTCGAAGTCTTCACCCGCCTTCTTGGGGTTCACGCCGGCCACGAAAGCGGCCTTGCCATTGGCGTACTCACGGCACATGCGGGTGTGGAACTGGCCCGTCTTGCCCGTGATGCCCTGGGTGATGACCTTGGTGTCCTTGTTGATCAGAATCGACATTTGTGAATCCTTGGATTTTTCTTTACTTGACGGCGGCTACGACGCGGGTGGCGGCTTCAGCCATCGTGTCGGCGCTGATGATCGGCAGACCGGAGTCGGCCAGCATCTTCTTGCCGAGTTCTTCGTTGGTGCCCTTCATGCGGACGACCAGCGGCACGTTCAGGTTGACGGCCTTGCAAGCAGCGATCACGCCTTCGGCGATGACGTCGCAGCGCATGATGCCGCCGAAGATGTTGACCAGGATGGCCTTCACGCTCTTGTTCTTGAGCATGATCTTGAAGGCTTCCGTGACCTTCTCGGCCGTGGCGCCGCCGCCGACGTCCAGGAAGTTGGCCGGCTCGCCGCCGAACAGCTTGATGGTGTCCATGGTGGCCATGGCCAGGCCGGCGCCGTTCACCAGGCAGCCGATGTTGCCGTCGAGCTGGATGTAGGCCAGGTCGAACTTGCTGGCTTCGATTTCAGCCGGATCTTCTTCGTCCAGGTCGCGGTAGGCGACGATTTCCGGGTGGCGGAACAGGGCGTTGGGATCGAAGTTGAACTTGGCGTCCAGGGCGATGATGTTGCCCTTGCTGTCGCGGTTCAGCGGGTTGATTTCGACCAGGGAGGCGTCGGTGTCCATGTAGCACTTGTAGAGCTTCTGGAACACGTCCACGGCCTGGGCGGTGGAGTCAGCGGGCAGGCCGATCGCGTTGGCGATCTTGGTGGCTTGCTCGGCCGACAGGCCGGTCAGCGGGTCGATGTATTCGGTGATGATCTTCTCGGGAGTGGAGTGGGCCACTTCCTCGATGTCCATGCCGCCTTCGCTGGAAGCGATGAAGGCGACCTTCTGGGTGGCGCGGTCGGTGACCAGCGACACGTAGTATTCCTTCTGGATGTCGGCGCCGTCTTCGATGTACAGGCGGCGGACCTTCTGGCCTTCCGGGCCGGTCTGGTGCGTGACCAGCTGCATGCCCAGGATTTCCGAGGCCAGCTTGCGGACGTCGTCCAGCGAGCGCGCCAGCTTCACGCCGCCGCCCTTGCCGCGGCCGCCCGCGTGAATTTGTGCCTTGACGACCCACACCGGTCCACCCAGCTTTTCAGCGGCAGCCACGGCCTCGTCGACGGAAAGAGCGGGAATCCCGCGCGGCACGGGGACGCCAAATTGCTTCAGCAGTTCCTTGCCTTGATACTCGTGGATTTTCATGTGTTACCTGTCAGGACGTATGAGAAAAAGAAGGTGAATCGGAGGACGAATCGGCCGATGCCTCAGCGCTACCCCCGGTGTACCACTTGGGATAGTGCTCAGCCACCACCGGGCCGCGGGTGCTTAGCGCGTGGCAGCCGTCCAGTTGGAATGGACGCCGGTTCGGGTTGTTTTCCTGCCGCCGGCGGTTGGCCATGGTCTGAACTGCCGCGGTGGGTAGCACCTGCGACAGCTCGGTCATGTGCGTACAGCCCTCCACGTGCCCGAACCGCTCCTTGACCTGCCGGCGGAACCCTTTGAGCAGGTTCATGCCGATCAGATCAGTGTAAGCCGGTTCGATGGCCATGCAATGCTCGCCGTAGGGAGCGGCGTCATAGACGGCCTGCGCCGCTACGATCGCGAAATTCTCGTCGATGGTGATGCGCAGATGCATATGGTGGATGGGTTGTCCGGCCTTGAACATCTCGCCGTCGCGCTTGGGGAAATCGTACGCCTTGACGTCGATCAGCTCGGCTTCCAGGTCCCAGAGCCCGTCTTCGCGCGCATACGACTGCACGCGTATGGAACGCGTGTGCAATGGTTGGCGAGGATAGTCCGGCGGTGGCAAGGGCATGCTGGGGGCCTGCGGGGCGAGATGCCTGCGCATGGTGCGCGGCAACAAAACCTTCAAAGTATAGCGCAGGCGGCCTGCGATCAAGCCCCCTGACTGGCGCCTGACGCACCGCCGCAGAGCGCGGCGGCCACCCACAGGCCCTGGTGCTGCAGCTGGCAGGTGATGCGGGCGGCGGCCAGATGGCGCTCTCGCTCCGGGGAGTATTCCTCCAGTCCCCGCCGGCAGGCTTTCAGGCGCGCCTCCAGCGCGCTCCAGGCGCGCGCGAAGGCGTCCGCCCGCGCCGCCGGCCGACTGGCGGCCAGCTCGGCGGCAGCCCGCGGACCGCAATAGAGGCTGATAACGTCCGCATCGCCCGTCCACGACTGCGCGCCGGTCAGATCCACGCCCGGCAGGCCCAGCCGGGACAGGCCGCAGAGGATATAGGGGCCATAGTAAGAGAAGGAACTGTTCCAGCGCGCGCCCGCGGGCATCCTCGGCCCCTTGGGCGTTTCGGTCCAACCGGGCGCGGCTAGCGGGTCGCGCCGCGCCAGTTCCGCGGCCAGCCAATCCCGGGCGGCCTGGCGCTGCCTTGGCCGGGACGCTGGCAGGTGCAGCAGCCACAATTCCACCGGGGCGCCCTCCCCGGTCAGCCTCAGCGGTCCGGTCACCGCTGCGTCCAAGGCGTGGCGGGACTGCCGATCCAGGCCTGGCCCGCCGGAATGGCCTCGCCCTTGAGCACCAGCGTCAGCGGCCCCAGGCGCGCCGCCGCTTCGACCCGGGTGTCGTACAGGATGGTGCTGCGGGGCCCGACGTTGACGGCATCGCCGATGCGGACCATGCCGATCTTCATCACGCGGTCTTCGAACAGATGGGTCTGCGGCCCGGACCAGGCGTGCAGCACCGCGTCGTCGCCGATCGACACGCAGTCGTATTCGGTGATGTCGGTGGTATCCATGAAGACGCGCTTGCCGATGCGGGCGCCCATGCAGCGCAAGGCCAACGGCAGCCAGGGCGTGGCCCGCAGGAAGTTGAAGAAGTTCGGGACGGCGATGGACTCATACAGGCTGGTGACCGCTTCGCTCTTCCAGACGAACGGCGTCCACATGGGCTCGGCGCGCGGTTTGTAGCGGCCGATCAGCGCCCATTTCAGCGCCACCAGGAACAGGAAGGCGCCCACGCCATACAGCACGCCGGCCAGCATCAGCTCGTCGAACGCGGCGACGAAGCCTTCGCGCGCGGCCATGGGGATGACCTTCATCACGGTCAGATAGCCCACCGCGATCACCACGGCCAGCGGCAGGATCATCCGCATGCCCTCGACACCGCCCCGCAGCACTTTGCGGCCCAGGCTGGGCCGGAACGTCAGGTGCGCGGGAAAGCCCGCCATCTGCTCGCGCGCCGGCAGCGCCAGCGGCGGATTGCCCAGCCAGGTCTGGCCGCTGGCCATGCGGGCGTTGGCCGGCGCACGGCTCTGCACGCCGATCAGCACGTCATCGGGCAGCACCGAGCCGTCCGGCACGTAGGCGCCGTTGCCAACGAAACTGCGGTTGCCGATGACGGTGGGCCGCATGGTCATCCAGCCGCCGTCGATTTCCTCGTCGCCCAGCATGACGCCGTCGGCGATGAAGCTGTCGCGGCCCAGGGTCAGCATGTCGGGCACCACGCCCATGGCGGTGGAAATCTCCGTGCCGCGCCCGACCTTCGCGCCCAGCAGGCGGTACCAGTTGCCCGCGTAGATCGAAGCGTACAGGCCGTGCAGCACGCTGAGGCTCGATTCCTGGATCTGGTTGGTCAACCAGCGCCGCAGGTAGATCTGGCCATACACCGGCCAGCGGCCGCCGGCCAGACGGGGCAACAGCGTCCAACGCAGCAGCGCCGATACCAGCACCGTCAGCATCAGCAGCAAGGCGCTGGCAGGCAAAGCCAGCAGCAGATAGCTCAGGAAGGCTTGCGGCCAGGGTACGCGCGCGCCCATCAGGTCCAGCCAGCGCGCGTCGATCCAGTCGATCAGCACGAAGCTCGGGAACACCGGCATGAAGAACAGCGCGGCGATCAGCGTGCCGCCGGCCGCATAGGCCATGCAGTCGAGCCGGCTCCAGATGCCCTGGCGCTGCGGCCGCGGCGGCAATTCGGGAGCGCGGGCCTGCGGATCGTGGCGCGCAGGCGCCCCGCTCCAGATCTGGCCCGCAGGCACGCGGTCCCCCTGCGCCAGCGAAGACAGCCCGTCCAGCCGCGCGCCCTCGCCCATCGCCACGTCGCCTTGCAGCACCGAATAGGAACCGATGTAGGCGTTATCCGCCAGCGTGATCGGCGCAACCGTCCACTCGCCGCCGCGCACCGAGAAATTCTCCAGGTTGACCGCCGCGCCGATGCTCACGCCGTTGCCCACCGACAGCAGGTCGGGCGCGCGCACGGAGATGCGGCTGATGGCCGCATCGCGGCCGACGCGCGCTCCCAGCGCCCGCAGATACCAGACCTGCAGCGGAGATCCGGCAAGCAGATGCGCGGGCGGAATGTCCATCACCCGGTCCACCAGCCACCAGCGGTAGAACAGCCAGCCGTACATCGGATAACTGCCGGGTTTGAGCCGCCCTAGAATTCCCCACTTGCAGGCCACGGCCACGCCGAAGCTCAACAGATTGCAGGCCAGGTAGCTGGCGATGGACAGGGCCACCGCGCGCAACACGGAGTCGCCCTCGTCACCCGTAAAGTAGTGGTAAGTGAAGAACGGCGTCAGCCAGATCAGCATGCGTACGCCGATCAGCAGCGGTAAGGCCGCCAACTGCGCCAGGCCGCAAGTCCAGCGGCGCCACTCAGGCGCGGGCGCCGGATCGGCGCCAGTCCCAGTGACGCCCGCCGGTTGGGCCGCGGCATTTTCGGCCAAGGCCAGCGCGTCCAGCCGGGCCGCAAGCGTCCCCAGCACAGGGTGCTGGTAAAGCTCGTGCATGGTCAGCGCGGAAAAATGCGGATGCTTGCGCAGCGACGACACCAGACGCGCGGCCAGCAGCGAGTGGCCGCCCAGATCGCGGAAGAAGTCGCTGGCCAGCCGCAGCGGCTGCCCTGGGAACAGTGGACGCAAGGCGTCGAACAAGGCCTGCTCGCCCGCCGTGACGGGCACGTCGTCTTCGCCGCTGGGCTCGGACACGGCCTCCAGTTCGCGCGCCTTCAGCGCCTTGCGGTCGATCTTGCCCGAGGTCAGGCGGGGAACGTCGGCCACCAGCTCGAAGCGCGCCGGAATCATGTAAGCGGGCAGGTCCGCGCCCAGCGCGGCGCGCATCGCGTGCGGGTCCAGCCGCTCCTCGCCCTCGGGCTTGAGGAAGGCCACCAGTTGCTCGATGCCCGCGAGATCGCGCAGCACCACGGCGGCGGCGCCCACGCCCGGCAGGCGGTAAAGCGCGGCTTCGATTTCCCCGAGTTCGACCCGGAAACCCCGCACCTTGACCTGATCGTCGCTGCGGCCCAGGCAGTGGATCTGCCCGTGTTCATCGATGCGCGCCAGGTCGCCGCTGCGGTACATGCGGGTGTCGTAATCGCCAGCCGGGCGCGGATTGGCCAGGAACTTCTCGGCCGTCAGCTCGGGCCGGCCCAGATAGCCGCCGGCCACGCCGGGACCGGTGATGCACAGCTCGCCCACCTGCCCTTGCGGCAGCACCGCGCCGTCCTCGCCGCGCACCAGCATGCCGTAGTTGGGCAGCGGCGTGCCTATGGTCACGGGCTCCCCCGGCAGGAGTTCGGCCAGGCTGGCGGACACCGTGGTCTCGGTGGGGCCGTAGGTATTGAACAGGCGCCGCCCGGGCGTGGCCCAGCGCGGCACCAGGAAGTCCGGGCAGACCTCGCCGCCCAGGTTGACGATGCGCAAACCGGGTACGTCGCGCGCGAACAGCGCCAGCAAGGTCGGCACCGCGTGCAGCACGGTAATGCCTTCCCGTACCAGCGCGTCCGGCAGGCCTTCCGGGTCCGTGGTCAGCATCTTGGGGGCCACCCACAGCGACGCGCCGACCAGATAGCTGATCCAGATCTCTTCGAACGACATGTCGAAGGCGACCGAGAAACCCTGGTAGACCTTGTCTTCGTGGCGCACGCCCAGCACCGCGTTTTCGCTGCGCAGGAAGTGGCAGATACTGGCGTGATTGATGGGCACGCCCTTGGGCTTGCCGGTGGAGCCCGAGGTGTAGATGACGTAGGCGGGATGCTCGGGCAGCAGCCCTTCCCGCCTGCGCAAAGCGCCCTCGACCGGCTCCGACAGCGCCCAGATGGTCCAGGTGACCATGCCGTCCAGCCGGACCTCGGCGCCCGCGACCAGTCCGCGAGCGCCCGCGTCCTGCAGGCAGACCAACATGCGGTCCGCCGGCGTGTCGGATTCAAACGGCAGCCAGGCCGCGCCCGCCTTGGCGATGGCCGCCTGCATCACCAGCAGGTCGGCGCCGCGCGGCAGGCACAGGCCCACGATATCGCCGGGCCGCACGCCAGCCTCGATCAGATGATGCGCGGCCAGATCGGCGCGTTGGCCGAGTATGTCGTAGGTGAGAGTGTGATCCAGCCAATGAATGGCGACGGCGGCGGGATGCCGGCGGATCGTGGCTTCCAGAATGTCGGGCAGCGTCTCTGCGAGCAGCAGGTCGGGCCGACAGGGGCCTTGGAGAATCATAGGAACGGCAAGGATCCAGCAATGGGATTTTTGCGTATTGACCCACGCCGCGGAAATTCGTTCAAGCAAGATTGAAAAAAAAATCGGCGCCACGCCCCAGCTGTGGCTTGCAGCCATCACCGGGATCTTGCGGCCGCAAAGAAAAAGCCCTGATCCGCGCGCGGCATGCGCGGATCAGGGCTGGCGCCGGCCCCAGGGGATCCGGCGGCGTTGCGGCAAGCTGTCTGCTCAGGCCGCCTGGCGCAAGGCTCGGGCCGCCTGCACCATGCCGATCAGCGCGGCTTCCGTTTCAGGCCAGGCGCGCGTCTTCAGTCCGCAGTCAGGATTCACCCACAGACGCTCCTTGGGCAGACGGGCCGAGGCCTTCTGCATCAGGCCGACCATCCAATCCACTTCAGGCACGTTCGGCGTATGGATGTCGTACACGCCGGGACCGATATCGTTCGGATACCGGAAGTCCTCGAACGCCTTGAGCAGCTCCATATTGGAGCGCGAGGTTTCGATCGTGATCACGTCCGCGTCCATGGCGGCGATGGACTCGATGATGTCGTTGAACTCCGAATAGCACATATGGGTGTGGATCTGCGTTTCGTCGCGCACGCCGGCGGTCGACAGGCGGAAGCAATCCACGGCCCAATCCAGGTAGGCCTGCCAATCGGCGCGGCGCAGCGGCAGGCCTTCGCGGATGGCGGGCTCGTCGATCTGGATGACGCTGATGCCGGCGGCTTCCAGGTCCACCACTTCGTCGCGCAGCGCCAGCGCCAGTTGGCGGCAAGTCTTCTCGCGCGGCTGGTCGTCGCGCACGAACGACCACTGCAGGATGGTGACCGGGCCGGTCAGCATGCCCTTGACCGGCTTGTCGGTCAGCGACTGCGCGTACGACGACCAGCCCACCGTCATCGGCGCCGGACGCGCAACGTCGCCAAAAATGACAGGCGGCTTGACGCAGCGCGAGCCATAGCTCTGAACCCAGCCGTTCTTAGTGAAGGCGAAGCCGGCCAGCAGCTCGCCGAAGTACTCCACCATGTCGTTGCGCTCGGGTTCGCCGTGCACCAGCACGTCCAGGCCCACCTTTTCCTGGAAGCGGATGACTTCCTCGATCTCCTTGCGGATGGCGGCCTCGTAGCCCGAGTCCGTCAATGCGCCCGACTTCCAGTCGCGGCGCAAGGCGCGGATTTCCGCGGTCTGCGGGAAAGAACCAATCGTCGTGGTCGGGTAGGCGGGCAGGCCCAGCTGTTCCTGCTGGCGGGCGATGCGGCCGGCGAACGGCGCGCGGTCGCGCGACACCGCGGCAGCGCCAGCCATGCGCTGGGCGACGGCCGGATTGTGGATGCGCGTCGAAGCGCGGCGGACGGCGAGCGCGGCGCGCTGCTTGGCCAGGCCGTCCTGCGCGGCGGCTTGCGTGGCGCGGTCCAGGGCGCGGCCCAGCAGGCTCAGTTCTTCCAGCTTCTGCGCGGCAAAGGAGAGCCAGCTCTTGAGTTCCGTGTCCAGCTCGGTTTCATGCGTCAGGTCCACCGGCACGTGCAGCAGCGAGCACGACGGCGCCAGCCACAGGCGGTCGCCCAATTGCTGCTTGATGGGGGTCAACGTGGCGATGGCCGCGTCCAGGTCGGTGCGCCAGATGTTGCGCCCGTTGATGATGCCAGCGGACAGCACCTGCTCGGCGCCCAGGCCGGCGGCCACTTCCGCCAGTTGCTCGGGCGCACGGACCAGGTCCACATGCAAGCCGGCCACGGGCAGGCCCAGAGCGGTCGGCAGATTGTCCTTCAGGCCGTCGAAGTACGTGGCCACCAGCAGCTTGACCGGACTGGCAGAGAGCTGCTCATAGGTCTGCTTGAACGCGCCGCGCCAGGCTTGCGGCAGGTCCAGCGCCAGAATGGGCTCGTCGATCTGCACCCACTGCACGCCCAGCTTGGCGAAGCGCGCCAGCACTTCCTGGTAGACCGGCAGCAGCGCGGCCAGCAGTTGCAGCTTGCCCTCATCGGCGGCGCCGGCGGCAAAGGCGTCGCCCTTGCCCAGATACAGCCAGGTCAACGGCCCGGGGATCACGGGCTTCACCGCGCAACCCTGGGCCTGCGCTTCCCGGACCTGTTCGAACAGCGATTCGCGGGCGATGCGGAAGGTCTGGCCCGGCGCCAGTTCCGGCACGATGTAGTGGTAGTTGGTGTCGAACCACTTGGTCATTTCGCAGGCGGCGGCGGGCTTGCCCGACGGCGCGCGGCCGCGGCCCATGCGGAACAGCGTGTCCAGCGTGACGGGTTCGCTGTCTTTCTGGCCGAAGCGGGCAGGCACGGCGCCCAGCAGCGTGGTCCATTCCAGGATCTGGTCGTACCAGGCGAAGTCGCCCACCGGCACGAACTTCAGGCCGGCGGCGGCCTGCAGCTTCCAGTGCCTGGCGCGCAGCTCGCGGCCCGTCTGCTCAAGATCCCCGGCGGTCTGCCGGCCGGCCCAATAGGCTTCGACCGCGCGCTTCAGTTCACGCTGCGCGCCGATGCGGGGGAACCCCAAATTATGAATCGTAGTCATGGATCACCACCGTTAGACAAAATTTGTTCAAGTGACAGCCATTCTGAGGCCAAATCAAAATGAATCAAAATCAATGTATACATTTATAGAATGAGAAAATCTCATAGAATATGAGCTTATTTCCCATCCCTGCAGGCACCCATGCTTGAAGTCCGCCATCTCGAAACGCTTACCGCCATCCGCGACGGCGGCAGCCTGCAGGAAGCCGCCGAGCGCCTGCATCTGACCCAATCGGCCCTGTCGCACCAGTTGCGCGACCTGGAAACCCGGCTGGGCACGCCGTTATTGAACCGCCGCACGCGACCGGCACGGCTGACGACGGCGGGACTGCGGGTGCTGGCGCTGGCGGATGAAGTGCTGCCGCGCATCCGCGCCACGGAACGGGACCTGCAGCGGCTGGCCGCGGGCCGCACCGGCCGGCTGCACCTGGCCATCGACTGCCATTCCTGCTTCCAGTGGCTGATGCCGGCCCTGGATGCCTTCCGCGTGCAATGGCCGGACGTGGCGCTGGATCTGTCGGCGGCGTTTTCCTTCGCTCCCCTGCCCGCCCTGGTGCGGGGCGACCTGGACCTGGTTATCACCTCCGATCCCCAGCCGCTGGACGCAGTGGAATACCTGCCGCTGTTCAAGTACGAGCTGGTGCTGGCCGTGTCGGAATCCAATCCGCTGGCCGGCAGCAAGTTCGTCATGCCGGACCAATTGGCCGACCAGACGCTCATCACCTATCCGGTGGACAAGCAGCGCCTGGACATTTTCACGGCCTTCCTCGACCCCGCCGACGTGGAGCCGGCCGCCATCCGCCGCGCGGAACTCACCCCCATCATTGCGCAACTGGTGGCCAGCAACCGCGGCGTGGCCGCGCTGCCCAACTGGGCGCTGACGGAATACATGAATCAGGGTTGGCTGCGGCTGTGCCGGCTGGGCCCGCAAGGCGTGTGGCGCACGCTGTATGCGACGGTGCGCAGCGAGGACACGGAGGCCTCGTACATCGATGAGTTCCTGACCATCACCCGGGATGTGTGCTTCAAGACCTTGTCGGGGATCAAGTCGGCAAAATAGCGCCCCTGCCGTATGTCGCCGACTCGCGATACATTAAAAAATAATAAGATTCAATTTAGTACATAAGGCTTAGAATGCTGCTCCCTCAAACCTTCGAGCCAGCAGCAAAAATATGCTCTTGCCATCGTTGTTCTCAGCGCGCGTTATCGGCCGTTCGGCCATTCTTGCTTCCATCGCCTTGCTGGCGGGTTGCGGCAACGTTCCGAACACGCTCCCGGTGCAGTACTCGCCTTCCTCGGTAATCAGCGCTGAAGGGGCTGTCGAAGTCGGCGATTTCACCTACGAACCCAACAAGAAAGAGGCGGCAGAACAGCCCAAACCCCAGCGCTACGCCAACGCCGGCCTGTCGACCTCGCAGCAGGCCAGCTCACCGAACTCCACTGGCAGCTACCGCGCCCCGCAAATCGCTCCGAATCAGATCCGCAACACCGCAATCGGCAGCATATTGCTCGAAAAGGACGTCAAGGACTTTGTCCGGGATGCCACCTTTGCCGAACTGCGCTTCATCGGCGTCAAGGTCAATGGCAACCAACAGCGCCGTCTATTGACCGCCGAAGTCGAGGAATTCCTGGCGGACGACCTGGGGTATTCGGTGGATTGGACATTGCGTATCGCCTATGTCGTGACCGACAAGGCCACGCAGAAGCCCGTGTACACGCAAACCAAGGAAACCAAGCGACGCACGAACAAGTTCGCCAATTTCTTCACTTCGCTAAACGATTCGATACGGCTCAGCACCGAAGCTTTGGCCAAGGACCCGGATTTCCTGTCTGCCATCCAGGAATAAGGCCCGTCGCCTCGCTTTTTGGGAAATCCGCCACGGCGGATTTTCATGAGCGTACGGACAAGCCCCGCACAGGGCTGCTCAATCCTCGTCGCCCTCGCCCAGTATCCGGCGGATCACGTCATGCGCAAAGCCGCGGCTGGCCAGAAAGCGCGCCTGCTTGGCGTAGGCCGCGCGGTCTTCCGGCTTGGCGCTGAAGCGCTTCTTCCAGACCTCCAGCGCGCGGTCGTACTCGGTGGCCCGCAGCTGTTCGCGCAATTCGGCGACCTGGTTGTCGTCCACCCCATGCTGGCGCAATTCCTGCACGATGCGCGCCGCCCCCTGGCGCGATGCGCGGCGGTGCACCAGGCTTTGCGCAAAACGTTCGGTGGACAGCCAGCCTTCTTTTTCCAGGGCATCCAGCACGGCCTCGACCTCGCCCGGGTCCTCGGCGTAGGCGGCAAGCTTGCGCGCCAACTCTTCGCGCGCATGCTCGCGCCGCGACAGATAGCCCACGGCCCGCATCTTCAGCGACGGCCCCTTGCGGGCGGATTGGCCGTCCGCATCCGGGCCGTCCTCGGCCCCAGCGGCGGCACGGCGGCCGCGGCGCGCATTGCCGGCTTCCGAGCTGCGGCTCCACTGATCTGGCGCATCGCTGGATTCCGCTTCCTGATCGCGGCGCGCATCCGAAGTGCGGCGCAAGCCCTGGGGCTTGGCCACGGTTTCGAATTCATCGTCCAGCTTGGCGCGTAGGCGTTCGGCTGAAGCGGGCGGCGGTTTCCAGCTCATGCGTTTCCTGCTTGCTATGCATAACGGCAGGCCCGTCCTGGCGCCTGCCGCAACTGTTCGGGCTGCCCCGACGCGATAGGCCGGCCGTTTGCGGCGAAGCTGAATTGCGCCGCGCCAGGCCCGCCACCGATCCGATTACTCTTCGGAGGCATCTTCCGCGGTCGGCACGAATTCTGCCGCGCGGCTGACGATGCCTTGGTTCTCGCGAACGCGGTTCTCGATTTCGATGGCCAGTTCCTTGTGTTCTTTCAGGTACTCGCGGACATTGTCCTTGCCCTGGCCGATGCGATTGCCGTTGTAGCTGTACCAGGCGCCGGACTTGTCCACCACATTGGCGGCCACGCCCAGGTCGATGATTTCGCCTTCGCGCGAGATGCCGGCGCCGTACATGATGTCGAATTCGGCCTGCTTGAACGGCGGCGCGACCTTGTTCTTCACGACCTTGACGCGGGTTTCGTTGCCGACGACTTCGTCGCCCTTCTTGATGGAACCGATGCGGCGGATGTCCAGGCGCACGGAGGCGTAGAACTTGAGCGCGTTGCCGCCGGTGGTGGTTTCGGGGTTGCCGAACATCACGCCGATCTTCATGCGGATCTGGTTGATGAAGATGACCATGCAATTGGTCTTCTTGATGGTGGCGGTGAGCTTGCGCAGCGCCTGGCTCATCAGGCGGGCTTGCAGGCCGGGCAGGGAATCACCCATTTCGCCTTCGATTTCGGCCTTGGGCACCAGCGCGGCCACCGAGTCGATGACGATCAGGTCGACCGAACCGGAGCGCACCAGCGCATCGGTGATTTCCAGGGCCTGCTCGCCCGTGTCCGGCTGCGAGATCAGCAGGTCGGCCAGGTTCACGCCCAGCTTGGAGGCGTATTGCACGTCGAGCGCGTGTTCGGCGTCGACGAAGGCGCAGGTGCCGCCCAGCTTTTGCATTTCAGCGACCACTTGCAGCGTCAGCGTGGTCTTGCCCGAGGATTCCGGACCGTAGATTTCAACCACGCGGCCTCGCGGCAGGCCGCCGACGCCCAGCGCGATGTCCAGACCGAGCGAGCCCGTGGAAACCACCTGGATGTCATGCGAAACATCGTTGTCGCCGTAGCGCATGATCGAGCCCTTGCCGAACTGCTTTTCGATCTGCGAAAGCGCGGCGGCAAGCGCCTTGGCCTTTTCCGATGCGGCGGCCTTGGTGGTTTTGTCGTCCATGTAGAGTCCTGTCTGTAACGTATCTGGTGTCTAGGGAAGTGCCGCAGGGTTAGGCGGGTGCTTTGAGCAACGGGTCAGATTATGGCATCGGATTATACTGTACATAAAACCAGTGTGCCAGTGTTTTGCACGTATACCCTGAGTGGCAAGCTTGGCGCCCTATGCCAGAATGCCAGACGAACCCGGCGTTTTGTCCCCTTTGCGCCGCGGGGCCTTTTCTCACTGTAGCCCATGCGTATCCTGATCGCCGAAGACGACAGCATCCTGGCCGACGGCCTGTCCCGCTCGTTGCGCCACAACGGCTATGCCGTGGATGCGGTGCGCGACGGACTGGCGGCCGATTCGGCGCTGGCGGCCCAGGCATTCGACCTGCTCATCCTCGACCTCGGCCTGCCGCAACTGGCCGGGCTGGAAGTGCTGCGCCGCCTGCGCGCCCGCAATTCCGCCCTGCCGGTACTCATCCTGACGGCGGCCGACAGCATCGAACAGCGCGTCAAAGGCCTGGACCTGGGCGCCGACGACTACATGGCCAAGCCTTTCGCGCTGTCCGAGCTCGAGGCCCGCGTACGGGCCCTGACCCGGCGCGGCGCGGGCGGCGGCGCCACCATGATCAAGCACGGCCGCCTGCTGTTCGACCAGACCGGCCGCGTCGCCATGGTCGACGACCAGACCCTGGACCTGTCGGCGCGCGAAGTCAGCCTGCTCGAGATCCTCCTGACCCGCAGCGGCCGCATGGTCAGCAAGACGCAGCTGGTCGACCACCTGTGCGAATGGGGCGAAGAGGTCAGCACCAACGCCATCGAGGTCTACGTCCATCGCCTGCGCAAGAAGCTGGAACCCAGCGGCGTGAAGATCGTGACCGTGCGCGGCCTGGGCTACTGTCTTGAGCGGGACCAGGGTGCGGCGTACCTCGCAAGCTGAAGCGGCGCCGCCGGAAGCGCTGAACCAGGAAGCACTGGATGTCATGCGGGCGGGGGCCAAGGGCCCGAGCTTCGCGCCGCCGCAGCGCTCCCTGCTGGGCGAAATCCTCGACTGGATGCTGGCGCCGCTGTTCCT
Organism: Achromobacter sp. PD1; assembly: GCF_048541815.1. Taxonomy (NCBI): domain Bacteria; kingdom Pseudomonadati; phylum Pseudomonadota; class Betaproteobacteria; order Burkholderiales; family Alcaligenaceae; genus Achromobacter; species Achromobacter sp. PD1. Next base: position 1,104,728 of record NZ_CP183349.1, on the reverse strand, counting down.
CCTGTGGCCGATGAGCGTGGCCATCACCTATGTGGTGGCCCAGAACATCGCCAACGTGCCCTACGACCGCGCGCTGGCCAACAACCTCCATGTACTGACCTTGCAGGTGCACGCGCAGGACGGCCGGGCCGTGCTGAAGATGACCAACACCGCGCGCGAGGTGCTGCACGCCGACGAGACCGATAGCGTGTTCTGGCTGGCGCTGGGCAGCCGCGGCGAATACCTGGGCGGCGACCGCGCCCTGCCCCTGCCTTCCACCGTGGGCCAGCCCCGCCCCGGCGAAGTCCAGTACGAAGACGCGACCTTGCGCGGCTTCGGGGTCCGGCTGGCATTCACCTGGGTGGACCTGCATCTGCCCGATACCCAGCCGGCGCTGCTGATCGCCGCCGAAACCGTCGAAAAGCGCACGCAACTGGCCAACGACATCATCAAGGGCGTGATCATTCCGCAGTTCGTGGTGCTGCCTGTCGCCGTGCTGCTGGTGTGGTTCGGGCTGTCGCGCGGAGTGGCGCCTTTGAATGCGCTGCAACAGCGCCTGCGGGCCCGCCGGCCCGACGACCTGTCGCCCATCGACGAGCGCGCCGCCCCCACCGAGATCGCGCCCCTGGTGGCCGCAATGAACGACCTGCTGGATCGGCTTTCGTCCAACGTGCAGGCGCAGCGCCGCTTCGTCGCGGACGCCGCGCACCAATTGAAGACCCCGCTGGCCGGCCTGCGCACGCAGGCCGAACTGGCCCTGCGCGACGCCAGCCCCGAGGAAATGCAGTCCAGCCTGCGCCAGCTCGTGACCGGCTCCGAACGCGCCACGCGCCTGGTGAACCAGCTGCTGCTGCTGGCCCGGGCCGAGAACCCCAGCGCCATCGGCATGACGCGCACGGACATCAACGCCATCGCCTACGAACAGGCCATGCACTGGGTGCCGCAGGCGCTCTCGCTGAGTACCGACCTGGGCTTCGAAGGCTCGGACCAGCCGGTGGAGATCAACGGCAACCCCCTGCTGCTGGCCGAACTGCTCAACAACCTGGTGGACAACGCGCTGCGCTACACGCCGCGCGGCGGCCACATCACGGTCCGTGCGCAGGTCCAGGACGGACACGCGGTGCTGGAGGTGGAGGATTCCGGGCCAGGCATTCCGCCCGAGGAACGCGAACGCGTGTTCGACCGCTTCTACCGCGTGCTGGGCACCCAGTCCGACGGCAGCGGCCTGGGGCTGGCCATCGTGCGCGAGATCGCCCAGAAGCACCAGGCCAGCGTCGAAATCAGCGATCACCCCACGACGTATTCGAACCTGCCCGGCATGCGGATCCGCGTGATCTTTCCGCTCTACGCTGAGTTGTCAGACCTCTCCGACGTCTCCTAGGACTATCCCTAGCCTCCCAGGGAGACGTTACTTTCAGTTTCAATTTTAAGACTCAAGTAAGTATCCCGTCAGAACCTCGTCAGCCTCACCCCCCAATGTTGCATATAGCTCAATGTCGGCTCGCCGGCGGCGGGCGCAGCACGGCGGACCACCGCCGGCCATAAAACCGAGGAGACATCATGAGCACAACAACCATGGCAGGCCGCGGTCCATCCGCGGATCCGCGCCCGATGACCAAGGATGAACGCCGCGTCATCTTTGCGTCGTCGCTGGGCACGGTTTTCGAGTGGTACGACTTCTATCTGTACGGCTCGCTAGCCGCCATCATCGCGCAACACTTCTTCTCGGGTGTGAACCCCACCGCGGGCTTCATTTTCGCCCTGCTGGCGTTTGCGGCCGGTTTCGCCGTGCGCCCGTTCGGCGCCCTGGTTTTCGGCCGCCTGGGCGACCTGGTCGGACGTAAATACACCTTCCTGGTCACGATCGTGATCATGGGCCTGTCCACGTTCCTGGTCGGCGTGCTGCCCAGCTACGCCAGCATCGGCCTGGCCGCTCCCGCCATCCTGATCGTCCTGCGCCTGCTGCAAGGCCTGGCGCTGGGCGGCGAGTACGGCGGCGCCGCGACCTATGTGGCCGAGCACGCGCCGCATGGCCGCCGCGGCTTCTACACGTCCTGGATCCAGACCACCGCGACCCTGGGCCTGTTCCTGTCGCTGCTGGTCATCCTCGGCATCCGCACGTTCATGGGCGAAGACGACTTCAAAGCCTGGGGCTGGCGCATTCCGTTCCTGATCTCGGTCGTCCTGCTGGGCATCTCGGTGTGGATCCGCCTGCAACTGAGCGAATCGCCGACCTTCCAGCGCATGAAGGAAGAAGGCAAGGGTTCCAAGGCGCCGATCGCCGAATCGTTCGGCCAGTGGAAGAACCTGAAGGTCGTGATCCTGGCGCTGCTGGGCCTGACCGCCGGCCAGGCCGTGGTCTGGTACACGGGCCAGTTCTACGCCCTGTTCTTCCTGACGCAGACGCTGAAGGTCGACGCCAACACCGCCAACATCATGATCGCGATCGCGCTCCTGATCGGCACGCCTTTCTTCGTGATCTTCGGCGCGCTTTCGGACAAGATCGGCCGCAAGCCCATCATCATGGCCGGCTGCCTGATCGCCGCGGCGACGTACTTCCCGATCTTCCAGGGCATCACGCACTTCGCCAACCCGGCGCTGGAAAAGGCCCAGGCCACGGCCCCGGTCACCGTGATCGCGGACCCCGCCACCTGCTCGTTCCAGTTCAACCCGGTAGGCACTTCGTCCTTCACCAGTTCTTGCGACGTGGTCAAGTCGTTCATGGCCCGCAACTCGGTGAACTACAAGAACGAAGCGGCGCCGGCCGGCTCGGTCGCCAAGGTCAAGATCGGCAACGACGAGTTCGCCTCGTTCGACGGCAAGACCATGGCCCCCGCCGACTTCAAGGCCAAGGCCGCCGAACTGGACAAGGCCCTGACCACCGCGATCCGCAGCCACGGCTACCCCGCCAAGGCTGATCCGGCCCAGAGCAACAACGTCATGGTCGTGGTGCTGCTGACCATCCTGGTGATCTACGTGACCATGGTGTACGGCCCGATCGCAGCCATGCTGGTGGAAATGTTCCCGACGCGCATCCGCTACACGTCGATGAGCTTGCCGTATCACATCGGCAACGGCTGGTTCGGCGGCTTCCTGCCCCCGGTCGCCTTCGCCGTGGTCGCGGCCACCGGCAACATCTACGACGGCCTGTGGTACCCGATCATCATTGCAGTCATGACCCTGGTCATCGGCACGCTGTTCGTGCGCGAATCCAAGGACAACGACATCAACGCTTAAAAGGCCATCCCCCGCCGGACGGAACTGCTGCGCCCGCCCGGCCTTTCAAAAGCTCCTTATGGAGCTTTTTTTTTTTGCGCGCAATCAGGCAGGATCGGCCCCCCAGGGAGCGAGCTGGCTAAAAAGAGGCCCGCACTTTCAGGACCATGTCAGACCCGCCCCATTAGACTGGCTGCTCAGATTACGGCCTTGCGCCAGATCGACCGACGATTGATCCCCCTGTCGGACGATTGCAGGGCCAGTGTTCTGACACCGATACCGCGTTCCCCGCGAGCCTTTTATGACGCGGTATTGCGTGCTCCCGTACCGGCCCGGCCCTCAATGAGCCGGGCCGCTTTTTTTTATGCCGCGCACGTGAAAATGGCGACCTCTCGGTCGCCATGATCGGATCCTGCCGACAGCGGTCGCGGCCGCCCGCAATCAGCGGCGCATGCCCACGCCGATTGCCACCACGCCGGCCACGATGGCCGCAATGCCGGCCCAGGCCGGAATCGCCACCGACTTCTCGGTCTCGGCGGTGGCCTTCACCGAACCGATCTGCAGCACGGTCTCCTCGGACTTGTAGTTGAAGCCCTTGTAGGCCAGGGCGGCGATGCCCAGGACGATCAGAATGGCGCCGATGATCTTCATTTTTTATCTCCAGTTCGACTTGCTGCGCGGACAGTAGCGCATCGGCTCGCCGCTGTCAGTGACAGAAGGTGTCGCATCACGCTGCGGTATTGCCGCACTTCGGCAAAGCGGCCGCGTCGTATAGAATCAACCCTTTTGGCCGACGCTCATGTGGTTCAAGAATCTCAAGATTTATCGCCTCTCCTCGCCGTGGACGCTGGTCGGCGACCAGCTTGAAGAAACGCTCGCGCGGCATGCCTACCAAAGCGGCAACAACCTCGAAATGCAAAGCCTGGGCTGGGTTCCTCCGCGCGAGAACGGCGGCCTGGCGCATGTGGTCAACGGCCAGATCCTGCTGAGCCTGCGCGCCGAAAAGAAGCTGCTGCCGGGCACCGTGGTGAACCAGGTCGCCAAGGCCCGCGCCCAGGAAATCGAAGAGCAGCAAGGCTACAAGCCGGGCCGCAAGCAGATGAAGGAAATCAAGGAGCGCGTCACCGACGAGCTGCTGCCGCGCGCCTTCAGCGTGTACCGCGACACCCGCGTCTGGATCGATCCGCAGAACCATTGGCTGGTGATCGATGCGGCCGCTTCGGCCAAGGCCGACGAAGTCATCGGCCTCCTGGCCAAGTGCGTGGATCCCTTCCCGCTCGAAAACCTGTACGTGGCGCAGTCGCCGGCCTCGGCCATGACCGGCTGGCTGGCCGAGGACGAGGCTCCGGCCAACTTCTCGATCGACCAGGACACCGAGCTGCGTTCGTCGGGCGAAAGCGGCGCGGCGATCCGCTACGTCAAGCACTCGATCGACGCCGATGACGTGCGCCGCCATATCCAGTCGGGCAAGCAGTGCACCCGCCTGGCCATGACCTGGGCCGACCGCATTTCGTTCGTGCTCACCGAAGGCCTGGACGTCAAGCGCGTCGCGCCCCTGGACGTGCTGAAGGAAGGCAACGAAGGCGTGGCCGCCAACGACGACGAGAAGTTCGATTCCGACATGATGCTGATGACGGGCGAACTGGCCAAGATGATGGCCGAGCTGGTCGACGCGCTGGGCGGCGAAAAGAAGGTGTAAGCCTCAGGCGCCCTGGCGCCAGGCAAACCGCGGGCCGCCCTTGACCGGGCGGCCTTTTTCATGCGCGCGAGCTGGGCCTCAGGCCGCCACGGCCCGGTCGCGGCCGGCCTGCTTGGCCTGGTACAGCGCCTGGTCCGCGCGGTCGATCAGATAGGCATAGTCCGGATGGCCGTCGAAGGTCGCCACGCCGATGCTGGCCGTGATGTGCAGCGGCGCTGCCTCGGGAATGGTGAAGACATGGCGGCGGATCTCCGCGCCGAGCTTCTCGGCCGTCGCCAGCGCGGCCTCCTGTTGCGCATCCACCAGCACCACGAGGAATTCCTCGCCGCCGTAGCGGAACACGAAATCGCTGGAGCGGCACGATTGATGCAGCACTTCCGCAAACTGGCGCAACACCTGGTCGCCGCCGGAATGGCCGTGCTGGTCGTTGATGGCCTTGAAATGATCGATGTCCAGCAGCAGAACGGAGAACGAGCTGCGCTGGCGCCGCGCGATCGAGATTTCGCGCCCGACCACCGAGGGCAGGAAGCGCCGATTCAGCACATTGGTCAGCGGATCGCTGCCGCTCTCGATCTCGGCCACCATGTCGAACAGGCCGTTGAGCAGGTGCTTGATGCGCGCCACCAGCTCCTGCAACTCGCGCACGTGGTCCGGCATCGAAGCGGCGAGACCCTGTTCTTCGCCGCGCATCAATTGCGGCAGCACTACCCCGTCCAGCTGCGCGACGGCGTCCGTGATCTGCTGCAGGCCCGGGGCGCTTTCGAACATCGCCCCGCCCTTGTGCTGCAGCCACAATCCGAATTCCGAGGCCGCCAGCCGCGGCAGGCTTTGCCCCGGCGCGCGGTAATGCAAGCCGATCAGCACCGACTGGCTCCACTCCAGCAAGGCGGCGCGCTGGCGTTCGCGTTCCGTGGAAATGTTCTGCCCCAGGGCGAAGAGACGGTAGGCCTCGTCGTTGCGGGCGCCGCGGCTGATGTCGCGCATGAAGGCGCGGCTCATCTGCTCGACCGCCAGGTCGAACAAGTTGCACACGTACTGGGTGGCGACCGACGCGGCCATGCCGTCCAGGTCGCTGGCGCGCAGGCGCAACGCGATCTCGTTCTTGAGGATGCGGGCGCCAGCCATCACCAGATGGATCGGGATGTGGACGCGGGCGTGCACCTCGCCCACTTTTTTCTGCGTGGCCATCAGGGCGGCGATATCGCCCTGGTCGCGCACGCACAGCAACCCCTTGAGCCAGCGGGTCATGCCGGCATGCAGGCGGCTGGACACGATGTCGTGGGACAGGCGGGGGCCGGCCTCGGCATCGGCCAGCAACGTGGAATAGAAGGCGTCGACCAGGGCGGACAGGCTGTCGCCCACCACCGCGGCGACCTGCCCGCGCGTATAGGCGTCAACCGACTGGTAGACCGCTATCCAGGCCTGCTCGTCGGACGCGCTCAGGTAGCACGCCTGGCCGGATGAGCCGGCGTGACGATCGGAAGTTGGCGGAACGCCAATACTGCTTGTAGACATAGATAATCCGTCCGCAGGCCCCACGGCGTGTCCGGAAACGACACGCGACAGAAAAAAAGCCAGCGCGGATTATGCTTGAAAACCCCGCGACCAGGCCGCGCAGGGGCCTGGTTCAGAGGGGAATTCGGCCCGGAGCCGCGCGCTTATTCGAGTCCGTGAAAGGCGGAATCGTCCGGACCGACGTGGGAGGGATGCTGCCAGGTCACGTCGCGCAAGGAATGCTGCACCAAGCCTTCCACGCCCAGCAGCACCGCGAAGATCGCCATGCGGATGGGGATGCCGTTGTCGGTCTGGCGGAAGATGGCCAGGCGCGGATCGTGGTTCAGGTCCACGCTCAGGTCATTGGCGCCGGGACGGCTGTCGCGCGGCAGCGGGTGCATCACGATGGTATCGGGGCCGCAGTAGGCGTCGATGATGGCGCGGCTGATCTGGAAGTCCGGCGTGTAGCCTTCGTTCTCCTCGTTGGCGAAGCGCTCTTTCTGCACGCGCGTCGCGTAGATCACGTCGGCGCCGGCCAGGCCTTCGGCCAGCGTGCTCTTCTGCTCGATGATGTTGCCGTTGCGGCTGGCCTGCTCGATGATGTAGGCCGGCATTTCCAGGCCCTTGGGCGACACCAGCGAAAACTTCACATTCTTGTACAGCGCCATCAACTTGATGAGCGAGTGCACGGTGCGGCCGTACTTCAGGTCGCCGACCATGGCGATGTGGGCGCCGTCCAGCAGTTTGCCCAGGCGCGAGAACTCGGTCAGGATCGTGTACAGGTCCAGCAGGGCCTGGCTGGGATGCTCGCCGGGGCCGTCGCCGCCGTTGACCACGGGAATGTTGGTGGCGCGCGCGAATTCGGCAACCGAACCCTGGTCCGGATGGCGGATGACCATGGCGTCGACGTAGCCGCTCATGACGCGGCTGGTGTCGTAGATCGACTCGCCCTTGGCCATGGACGAGAACGTGAAGCCGGTGGTGTCGCAGACCGAGCCGCCCAGGCGGCAGAACGCGGAACCGAAGCTCACGCGGGTACGGGTGCTGGCCTCGAAGAACAGGTTGCCCAGCACCGCGCCTTCCAGCACGCGGGACACCTTCTGGCGGCGGGCGATGGGCTGCATCATGTCGGCCACGCGGAACAGGTCCTCGACCGATTCGCGGGTGAACTGGTCCACCGACAGCAGCTGGTGCTTGCCTTCCACCGCGATGCGGTCACGCAGCGGGCCTTCTTGTACGCTTTGCGTATATTTTTCCAGCAAGACACCGTTCTGGACGATTTCGCTGACGAAGCGCTGCACCACTTCCGGCATGGCGCGGAATTCCTGCGAGCCCTCGGGCAACAGCCAGGTATCCAACGCGCGGCGTTTGACGCCGATGCGGGTTGCGAACACGTCGCGGGTGAGATTCAGGCGTCGCATAGCGTCGCGCAGGAAGGCTTGCTGGGAAATGGTCATGACGGGCCCCGAACAGGAGATTTATATACGCACTGCGCATATTATTCTCAACACAAATTCAAGTCCAACACTTTTGCGCACACGGGTTTACCCGCAACTAACGTCTCACGTAGGCGGTAGTCGTCTGGGGCGCATCCGTGATCGCTTGTCCCGCCGCCAGCCAGCAGGCGGCGCAGAAGGCGAGCGCGCTGATCAGATAGCAAACCATGGCCAGAAGCTGCGCGGGCCAGTGGGCGCGCGTCAGATGTCCCGTGTAGCCCTGGCGCAACAGGCTGACCTGCGCCAGGTAAGCAAACAGGATTCCCAGGCAGGCGGCCAGCAGGCCGCCCAGCAACAGCGCCAGCGGCAGCTGCAGATCCGGCGCGGCGATGTCGCCGCCCACTACACCCAGCGAAAAGCCCGTCAGGATCAGCGCCGCGCCGCCATTGAGCCAGCCCAGGAAGCGAAACGCCCCCGCCAGTAGCGAGAATGACAGGCCGCTGGCGCGTATCTGCTGGGCGCGGGCGTCCACGGATCAGCCTTCCCCGCCCTTGCGGCAGACCGGCGTGGCGCTCTGGATCGAGGCGCGGGCAGCGGCGATTTCAGCAGCGTCCCAACGCCCCTCGCCCAGCACCGTGATGGTCACCTTGGACGTCGACGGCGTGGCGGTTTCGGCGGCGATCAGTTCCAGCACCTTGGCGGGCTCCGTCACCTTATAGAGCTGCACCTCGTCCGGCGCCCCCTTTTCACCCTTCACGTGGCGCCAGGCATAGGCGACGTTATACGCATGCTGCACTTGCACGTGGCAGGTGCGCACGTACTCGCCGGCCCGGCGGAAAGCCGCTTCGTAGTTGGTATTGACAGTGAAGGTCTCCGTCAGCACGGCATCGGATTCGTAGACCCCTTTGCTCGCGCAGCCGGCCAACAAGGCCGCAAACGCCATTCCCAACCACAAAGACTTGCGCATGACACTTCCCACGATCGAATTCAACTCCTCGAATTATGCCAGGGGGAAGAGTCCTCGCGACGCCCCCGCCTGCTGCCCTTCCCCCGAAGCCGGGCGTCAACAAAAAAGCCGCGAGAGGGATGCCAAGGCATGTCTCGCGGCTTGCGGGCCGGATTGCGGCGCAGGGAGCGAAGGCCTACTTGGTGGCAGCGCCCTCTATCTTCTCGCCGCCCCGCTGGATGTCCTTGCCTGCCCCCGCTACGGTGTTGCAACCGGCCGAGAGCGCGGCGATCGAAAGCAACATGACGAGAAAGACTTTGTTCTTCATGGACATCTCCTGTCTGGGCTTGGAAAGTGAAGTCAGCATACCCCAAAGACCCTCATTTGCGCACCGGCCAGACCGGACGCCGCGGCTGCCGCCATGAGCGCCAGACCCAGGACCAAACGCCGTTGGAAAGGCTTGCGTTCGCCTGTCGCGCAATTAGCGCCAATCGATTAGGATGCGGACATGACCAAGAAACACACATCGCAAAGCGCCGGTTCGGCTCACCAGAGCTGGGGCTGGGAACAGCCGCAATGCCGCGGGCAGGCGGCTTTGGCGCTCTTCATCGACGACCTCCATCGCATTTTGCAGGCGCATGCCGCCGGCAAGCTGGCTGAAAGCAGCACGCTGGCCGACGCGCAGCAGAACGTGAACGAATTGCTGGCTCGCTACAACGAAATTGGCGCCGCACCGGATATTTTCCTCGGCCAATCGGTCGAACTCAAAGAGGGCGTCGACCGCGATGGGGTATCCCATACGGTACCGATTTTTTCGGCGCGCCTGAAACAGTCATTGGTATCGATGCTGGGCCAAGGCCCGGCCTGAAACGCCGCCCGGCTTGCCAGCAGGCTCAGGGCCATAACCAGAACAGTCACCGCAGGAGACCGCACAATGAAGAATACCGACAACGTCGTAGAGTTCCTGCGCCTGCTGTCGCTGGATGTCTCCCTGGGAGCCGCCGCCCAGCATGCAGCCAGCCAGGCGGACGCGCCGCTGGCCCTGGCCCGCCTGGCCACCGCTCACGGCTTGCCTTGCAATGCCTCGGACTGGTCGGCCTTTGCCCGCAGCTGCCTGGACAGCTCCGACCTGACCGAGCAGAACGCCATCCCCGAAGAAGCCACCATCTGGCAGCTGGTGCAGGATCCCGCGCACGGCACGGACATTCCTGCCAGCGCGATTACCCGCGTCATCGGCATCGTCACGCAACCGGAAGGCGGCGAGCCCGTGGTGGGCCACGTCGTCGGCGATCTGGCGCCGCGCGCGCCGCTGGGCCTGGCGCCCTACTCCTCGGGCTCCTGAGCCCTTGCGGCCTCAGGCCCCTGGCAACGCCTGCCCGCCAGACCGCAGAAACGCCATGACGCCGGCCGCGGCGACCACGCCGCTCGCCATGCAGGCCGTCAGCAGATAGCCGCCTGTCGGCGCCTCCCAATCCAGCATTTCCCCTGCGCAGAACACGCCAGGGATTTCGCGCAGCATCAGGCCGGAATCCAGCGCGGCGAACGACACGCCGCCTGCGGTGCTGATCGCTTCGTCCGTGGGCCGCGCCCGCAGCAGACGCAGCGGCAAGGCCTTGATGCGCAGGCCCAGGCGCTCGGGGTCGCGGAAGTCTTCCGCCGAGGCGCATTCGCGCAGCAATCCCGCCTTGACCCCGGTCAGCCCCAGCCGGCTCTGCAGATGGCTGGACATCGACCGCGAGCCGCGCGGGTGCGTCACCGCGGCCATCACCTTTTCCTGCGACCAGTCCGGAGCCAGGTCCAGCATGGCGATGGCATGGCCCTGGGCGTCGATCCGGTCGCGCAGCGGCGCGGACAGGGCGTAGACCAGGCTGCCTTCTATGCCGGTTTCCGACACGACGAACTCTCCCTGACGGGCGGGCGTCACGCCGGCTGCGGTTTCGCAGGCCATGGCCACGGATTTCACGGGCTGTCCCGCATAGCGTTCGCGGAAATGGTCCGACCACGCCACATCGAATCCGCAATTGGCCGGCCGCAGCGGCGCGACGGCAACGCCGTGCAATTGCAGGCCGTCGACCCAGGCGCCGTCCGACCCCAATTTGGCCCAGCTGCCTCCGCCCAGCGCCAGCACCACGGCGTCTGCCGCATAGCGCTGCTCCCCCTCGGGCGAGTCGAAGCGCAGCGCGCCCGCGCCAGGCCGGGAACCCGCTGGCCATCCCAGCCAGCGGTGCCGCATATGCAAGCGCACGCCGCTGGCGCGCAGCCTGGCCAGCCAGGCCCGCAACAGGGGTGCCGCCTTCATCTCCTGGGGAAACACCCGGCCGGACGAGCCCACGAAGGTCTGGATGCCCAGGCCATGGGTCCATTCGCGCAAACCGCCCGCGTCCAGCGCCTGCAGCCAGGGCGCGACATGGGACGCGCGGTCGCCGTAGCGTGCCAGAAACGGTTCGGCCGGCTCGCTGTGGGTCAGGTTCAAGCCGCCCCGCCCCGCCATCAGGAACTTGCGGCCGACCGATGGCATCGCATCGAACACATCCACCTGCACGCCTTGCGCGCTCAGGCGCTCGGCGGCCATCAGGCCGGCAGGACCGCCGCCGATGACGGCGACGCGCGCGACAGCCGGACTCATGGCGACGGCGCCTTCAGGCCGCAGGAATGGATACGCGTAGCACTAAGCATGGGGAACGAACCGGGTGGGAATGGCAAGACAGGCGCGGGAACGCCAGGAAGGGAAAAGATTGTCGCATAGCCGGACCGTCGGGCAGGACGGAAGCAATAAACGCCCCAGTGGGGCGTTTATTGACCGGCGTTAGCAAGTCATTGTTATCACAGGGAAAACCCGAAATGCGCAGAGGCTATCCCAAGGCTTGTCCACAGTTGCTGTGGGTAATTCAGTCGGCTTTTTGCGCCGGGATTCAGGCGTGGGCGGCAGACTGCATCGGGCCGGACCAGGGTTCGGCGTCGATCTGGAAGCGCAATTCCTGGTATTCCCCGTCCACCGAGACGGAAGGCAGCAGGCCCGCACCCAGGGCCTGGCCCAGCGCGCGGCGGCACAGGGTTTCAGGATCGTCGGGCAAGGACTGGAACACCCCGTCCGGTATGCGCAGGCGCAGCAGCGCCTGGGGATCGCCGCGTTCGGCGGGCCTGCCGATATGAATATGGGCGGGATAGCCGTGGGGGCACCAGATGCCCACGTGGTACTTGCCGTCAGCGCCCGTATCGGCGACATAGCCGGGATGATCGTATTTTGCTGTTCCCATGGACCCTCCTCGAGTGCGGCAACGTAGCGCGCGTGACCCATGGTAGCGCAGGGCTGCGGACCTGTGCGGCCGCGCATACCAGGGAAAGTCCGGACTGGAACAAAGGTTTGACGCAGAGCAAGCAGCGCCAAAAATCCAGCCGCGAGGCGAAAAAAAAGCCGCGATGAATATCGCGGCTTTCTTCTGCTTGAAACTGGTTGCGGGGGCAGGATTTGAACCTACGACCTTCGGGTTATGAGCCCGACGAGCTGCCAGACTGCTCCACCCCGCGTCTGATGTGTGAATCATACATCATTTTGAAATCTTGTGCAGCGCACCGAGGGAATTTTTTCGGTTTTTGGCCAAATTCAGCTGAAAAAATGCGGCAGCCGCCTGAAAAAAACGCTGTGCATAGCCCGGCATGTCCATGCATATCACCTCGGCCGGGCCGATGGCCGTGACCTGCGCCACGCCGCCGTAGCCCAGGCCATGCCCCTCCCCCGCGTTGATGCGCACCGAAACCGCGCGAGGCAGTCCGCCCGCGGCTTCCGGGCCGTTCACCGGTTCCTCGATCCGCACGCTGCCGCTGACGCATACCAGGGTGGCGCCGGCGCGCAGGACCAGTTTCCGGCTGGCGCCGGCGGCAAGTTCCAGGCGGCGGGCCTGGGCATCGGGGGTGTACGTCGCAATCATCGTCGTCTCCTGTCGGACAACCACAGACTACGCGCGCCCTGCTATGCGCAACAGTCACACTCTCAAGGTTTCTGTACCGATGCAGATCCTCGATTTATGCGCTGTTATGGTGTACTTTGCCTGAATCTGTGCCTAGTCTCACACCAACCTCGGGGAGCATGATCGGCGCATGGATCCGCAACCGCTTTATCTACGCCTGGCCAACCATTACCGGCGCGCCATCCAGACGGGCGTGCTGGCGCCCGCCCAGCGCATGCCCTCCGTCCGCACCCTGGTGCGCACCCATCACGTCAGCCTGTCCACGGCCTTGCAGGCCTGCCGCCAGCTGGAAGATGACGGCCTGATCGAAGCGCGGCCGCGCTCGGGCTACTTCGTGCTCAAGCCGCGGCGCAACACGATTCCGCCCGTGGACGAGCCGGACATCCGCCAAACGCTGGGCGCCGCGCAATACGTGGGCATCCACGACCGGGTCTCGGACTTCGTGGCCAAGTGCGAAGCGCACCCGGTCAGCGCCAACTTCGCCCTGGCCGCGGCGGTGCCCGAGGCCTATCCGCTGGAAGAACTGAAGCAGGCCATGACGCGGGCGCTGCGCCAGTCGCCACAGGTGCTGGTCAGCCCGGTTCCGCCCCAGGGCCATCCGGACCTGCGCACCGTGCTCGCCCGCCGCGCGCTGGCCAACGGCATCAACGCCACGCCGGACGACGTCATCGTCACGCACGGCTGCATCGAGGCGCTGAACCTGGCGCTGCGCGCGGTGGCGCGTCCCGGCGACACGATCGCGGTCGAATCGCCCGCCTACTTCGGCCTGCTGCAGATTCTGGAAAGCCTGGGCATGCGGGCGCTGGAAATCCCCACCAGCCCGCAGCACGGCCTGTCGATCGAAGCGCTGGACCTGGCGTTCCAGACCCACGGCAACATCCGTGCCGTAGTGGTGGTGCCCAACTTCCAGAACCCGCTGGGCTGCGTCATGCCCGATGCGGAAAAAGCGCGGCTGGTCGCCCTGTGCGAACGCCAGCAGGTGCCCCTGATCGAAGACGACACCTACGGCGCGCTGACCGACGACGACACCCCGCTGGCCGCCGCCAAGTCCTGGGACGCGACCGGCAATGTCATCTATTGCTCGTCCATGCACAAGACGCTCGCGCCGGGCATGCGCCTGGGCTGGCTGCTGGGCGGGCGCTGGAAGGCCCGCATCGCCATGCTGAAGTTCGCCCAGAGCCGCCCCAACGAACCATTGGCGCAGATCGCCGTGGCCGAGTTCATGGGTTCGCGCGCCTACGACCGCCATCTGTCGCGCCTGCGCCGGCACCTGAAGATGCAGCGCGACCAGACGGCGGAGACCATCGCCGCGCACTTCCCTCCCGGCACCCGCCTGAGCGTGCCACAGGGCGGCATGCTGCTGTGGGTGGAAATGCCCGATGGACGTTCCGGCACGGACGTGTTCGAAGCCGCGCTGCGCCAGGGCATCCGGGTTGCGCCGGGCGCCATGTTTTCCAACGGCATACGCTACAACCACTTCCTGCGCATCAGCTGCGGGCAGCGCACCACGCCCGAGATCACCGCTGCCCTGCAGACGCTCGCGCGCATCGTGGGCGAGCGTCCCAGATGAATCCCGCCCTGCACCAGTTCATCGTCGACTACGGCCTGTGGGCAGTGTTCGGCGGCACCCTGCTGGAAGGCGAAAGCGTGGTCGTGTTCGCCGGATTCCTGGCGCACCAGCACCTGCTGCACCTGCCCTATGTAATGCTGTGCGCGTTCGCCGGCTCATTCCTTGCGGACCAGGTCTTGTTCCTGCTGGGCCGCCGCTATCGCGATCATCGCTACGTCCGGAAGGTCCGCCAGAAGCCGGCATTCGAAAAGGCCTTGGCGGCGGTGGACCGCTATCCGCACGGCTTCATTCTCAGCCTGCGCTTTCTATATGGCCTGCGCACGGTGGGGCCGGTGGCCCTGGGCGTATCGAGCGTGCCGCCGCTGCGCTTCCTGGCGCTCAACGCCATTGCCGCCGCCATCTGGGCGGTGTGCTTCAGCGCCCTGGGCTATCTGTTCGGCCAGACGATCGAATCCATGCTGGGACGCCTGCACGGCGTCGAGACCAAACTGGCCGTGGCCGTCGCGATCGGCGCGCTCATCTGGCTGGCGTATCACCTGCTGGGCAAGCGCCGCAAATAACGGCGCTCAGACCACCAGCTTGCCGCTGGCGCGCAGCACATAACGGCGCCGCGCGTTGCGGTACCAGCGGCCCACCAGGGGCAAGCGCGCCAGGCGGCGCAGGATGGGATGGCGCTGGTCGAAGTCGTGCCAGGCCTTGAAGCCATGCCCCATGCGCTCCCAGCTCTGGCGCGCCTCGGGGGAAAGTTTGCCGGGGTCGAACGCCGCCAGCTTTGCTGCTTCCGAGACGCGCATCGCGATCGATCCGCCCCGGCATTCCAATGAATACTGATTCCGCATGGGGCCGCATATTACCCGGCTTGCATGACCTGCGGCAGCGCTTGCTGCGCGCTGCCACAACGAGCAATTGGAGCCAGGTTTGACCGCCCCATGCAAGCCTTTGTAATTAAAGGAAAATGAACATCTATGCCCGCACTATCCCAAGGCTTGTCCACAGAAGTTGTGGGTAACTCTTGCAAGCCTGGACCGGCACGGCAGTCTATTTCAGGGCGCCCAGAATCATGTCGCGCACGCTCTCGAAACCGGCCACGTATTGCGGATTCTCGGAGCGGGCCAGCAGACTGGAATAGTTCTGTTCGAGCTGGGCTTCGATGGCCTCGCGCAGGCCGGGCGAGGCCTTGGCCAGATGCAGCATCGACAGCACGGTCGAGTTCAGCGCATCGATGCGGCCGCCCTGATGCGAAATGGTGTGCACGATGACGGCGATTTGTTCCTGGATGTCCATGTGTAAGCCTCCTGGCATTGAAGTCGGCGCAAATCCTAGCATGGCGCCACGCCCGCCCATGCTAGGCAAGCCCTGCGCGCCGCGCTAGCATGAAGCGTAGCCGCAGAGGCACGGCGGCGCACGTCACCGGCTCCGTTTCCAGGGCTGCGCGCCCGCGAGCATCCGGTGCAACCGGAGGCTTCCGATGAAGACGATCCAGAACTACGTTGCGCCGGACGCCCAGTCCATGCGGCGCCTGCAGGACCGGCTGGGGTACAGCGACGCGCGCATGGCGGAGCTGGCCGGACTGGACGCAGCCATCCCCTGGCACAGTTTTATCGGCGGCGCCGAGCCGCGCTCGCTGGGCCGCCAGCGCCTGTTCTACGTGGCGGCCCGTCTCACGCTGGACGAAGCGCAATGGCAGCGCGTGCTGGCGGCCATGCACGATCTGGGCGCACGCTTCGATTACCAGGACACACGGCATCCCGACGCCCTGCCCGCGCCGGAACCCGTCGCCGACGAAGAGCGCAAGTTCGGCATGCTGCTGGTCAGCCGCAACGGCTCCTTCCACGAAATGGAGCAGTTGCGCGAGTTCGCGCATTTCGCGCACGAGGCCGACGTCAGCCGCTATGTGCATTCGGCCTTCTACGATAGCGACATCGATCTGTGCCGCTTCAGCTTCGCCGACCACGATGGCCTGGACGACGCCAGCCGCGACCGCATCTTCGATGCCGCGCGCAAGACCATCACCCGTTTCGAGTTCGACGGGCGCATCTATCAGGGCGGCATTCCGCCCGAATCCGACGGCTAGCGCGCGGCGCCATGCTGGCGTGCGCGGGCTGCCGCGCATTGACGCGGGCAGGCCCGGGCCTGTACCGTCGGCACTCGCGCCCTCTCGCTCCATGCCGCCCATCCCCGTATGAACGAACGACTCGACGCCATCGACCGGCAACTGCTCAGCCTGCTGCAAGCCAATGCGCGCGAACCCGCGGCCATCCTGGCGCGCAAGCTCGGCCTGGCCCGCACCACGGTGGTTGCGCGCATTGCGCGGCTCGAACGCGAGCACATCGTGGCGGGCTATGGCGTACGCCTGGGGCGCTTGCTGGAAGAAGCGGCGGTGCGCGCCTATTGCTTCATCAGCGTGCTGCCCAAGACCCCCGCCGCGGTGATCCGCGAACTGGAGAAGATGCCCGAGGTCGAAGAGGTCTCCTCGGTCAGCGGCCCCTACGATTACCTCATCTTCCTGCGCTGCGAAACCCATGAACAGCTGGACGAACTGCTGGATCGCATCGGCCTGATCGACGGGGTCAAGCAGACCCAGACTTCCATCGTCCTGAGCCGCAAGCTCGACCGCCGCAGCGCCGTGGCCGCGCCATGAAATGATGGTGTAATGAGGGCAACCGCCATTTCAGGACACCCCATGTTTGCACGCCTTGCCCCCGCCGCCATATTGCTTGCCCTGCTGACCGCCTGTTCCAGCATGAGCGAGGTGACGCCCGTCGGCAAGGACACCTACAGCGTCACCCACAGCTCCGGCTCGCAGATGATGACCTGGGTGGAAATCAAGAACCAGGCCCTGCTGCGGGCCGAACAGTATTGCCAGTCGATCGACCGCAAGCTGGTCAAGCCCAAGATCACGTCCAACCACGCGACCGGCCTGGGGCCCAAGCGCGCCACCGTGACCTTCGAATGCGGCGTCATCGAGCCGCCCAAGAATTCATCGAAGTGAGACGGCGGCCCGCCCTGATCCGCAACACAACCTCAGTCCCCGCATCGTGAACACCTCCCTGCCCGTAGGCATCACCATGGGCGATGCCGCCGGCATCGGCCCCGAAATCGTCGTCAAGGCCTACGCGCAAGGCCTGAACGCGCCTTGCGTGGTCTATGGCGACGCCGGCGCGCTGCGCCGCGCAGCCGCCCAGCTGGGCGCCAGGCTGGAGATCGTCGAGGTCGCCGATGTCAGCCAGGCAGCGCCGGGCGCGGACCACATCAACGTCATCGCCTGCAGCCCCGCCCTGCCCGCCGACCTGCCCTTGGGACAGATCAGCGCGGCCGCCGGACGCGGCGCTTACGATTACGTCTGCGCCGCCATCGACGATGCGCGGGCCGGCCGCATCCGCGCCATCGTCACCGCCCCGCTGAACAAGAAATCCATGCATGCCGGCGGCATCGACTACCCCGGCCACACCGAGATCCTGGCGGAGCGCTCGGACACGCGCGACTTCGCGATGATGCTGGCCAACGACGAGCTGCGCGTGCTGCTGGTGACCATACACGTGGCGCTGGCCGACGTGATCGCGCGCATCACGCCGCAAGCGGAACTGACCGCCATGCGCCTGGCCGACCAGGCCTGCCGCCAGATGGGCATTGCCCAGCCGCGCGTCGCGGTCGCGGGCCTGAATCCGCACGCGGGTGAAGGCGGCAAGTTCGGCCGCGAAGACATCGACATCATCGAACCCGCAATCGCCGCCGCCCGCGCGCAAGGCATAGACGCGAGCGGTCCCTGGCCTGGCGACACGATCTTCATGCGCGCCCGGCGCGGCGAGTTCGATATCGTGGTGGCGCAGTACCACGACCAGGGACTCATTCCGGTCAAGTACCTGGGCCTGGACCATGGCGTGAACGTGACCGTGGGCCTGCCTTTCGTGCGCACCAGCGTGGACCATGGCACCGCCTTCGACATCGCGGGCAAGGGCCTGGCCGACCATGCCTCGCTGGTCGCGGCGTTCGACCTGGCGCTGGCCATGACGCCCTGAGCGCGGCGCCACGGCCCTGCCGTGGCCCAGCAGCGCTGACAACTGGCTGTCAGGAAGCAAGGCGTCCCCGGGACTACAATACGGCCCGTTTACGGCGCCAGCGGCGCTTTCCGTCCGCCCTCCCCCTTCCATCCCTCATGTCACGCCTTGCCCGCCTTCTTCCCGACCGCTTCACCCTCTACCTGATCTGCACCGTCATCATCGCCAGCATCGTGCCCGCCCACGGGCAAGGCGTGGTCGTGTTCGGCTGGATCACCAACATCGCGGTCGGCCTGCTGTTCTTCCTGCACGGCGCGCGCCTGTCGCGCGAAGCCATCATCGCCGGCCTGACGCACTGGAAGCTGCACCTCACGATCTTCTCCGCGACCTTCCTGATGTTCCCGCTGCTGGGCCTGGCGCTCAAGCCGGTGCTGGAGCCGCTGGTCACGCCGGAGCTCTATCTGGGCATCCTGTTCCTGTGCTGCCTGCCCGCCACGGTGCAATCGGCCATCGCCTTCACCTCGATGGCGCGCGGCAACGTGCCGGCCGCCGTGTGCAGCGCCTCCGCCTCAAGCCTGCTCGGCATCTTCATCACTCCGCTGCTGGTGGGCACGGTGGTCGCCAACGCGGGCAGCGCGCCGATCTCGTTCGACGCCGTCGGCAAGATCATGCTGCAGCTGCTGCTGCCCTTCGTGCTGGGCCAGTTCGCCCGCCGCTGGATCGGCGCCTGGGTGCACAAGCGCAAGGCCATGCTGAAGTTCGTCGACCAGGGCTCCATCCTGCTGGTGGTCTACACGGCTTTCTCTGAAGCCATCAACGAAGGCCTGTGGAGTTCGACCCCGATCCCCGCGCTGGCCGGCCTGGTGGTGGCTTGCGCCGTCATCCTGGCACTCGCACTGGGCCTGTCGGCCCTGGCCGGCCGCGTGTTCGGCTTCAATGTCGAAGACCGCATCACGCTGTTGTTCTGTGGTTCGAAGAAAAGCCTGGCCAGCGGCATTCCGATGGCGCAGGTGCTGTTCGCCGGCCATGCCGTGGGCGCAATCGTGCTGCCATTGATGTTGTTCCACCAAATCCAGCTGATGGTGTGCGGCGTGCTGGCCGCGCGCTTCGGCAAACGCCCCGAGGCGCAAGCCTGAGGCGAGTTCGCAGCCACAACGAAAAACCGCGCCGAAGCGCGGTTTTTTCTTGGGGCCAAAAGGCTCAGTACATGTCGCGCGGCTGCGCACCCGAGAAGTTCAGGAAGCGCGTGCTGGAGCCCTGGAAGGTCAGACGCACCGAGCCGATGGGACCGTTACGCTGCTTGCCGATGATGATCTCGGCGGTGCCCTTGTCCGGCGAATCAGGGTTGTAGACCTCGTCGCGGTAAATGAACAGGATCACGTCCGCGTCCTGTTCGATAGCGCCGGATTCGCGCAGGTCGCTCATCACGGGACGCTTGTTGGGGCGCTGTTCCAGGCTTCGGTTCAGCTGCGACAGCGCGAT
Organism: Achromobacter sp. PD1; assembly: GCF_048541815.1. Classification (NCBI taxonomy): domain Bacteria; kingdom Pseudomonadati; phylum Pseudomonadota; class Betaproteobacteria; order Burkholderiales; family Alcaligenaceae; genus Achromobacter; species Achromobacter sp. PD1. The sequence goes on along the minus strand of NZ_CP183349.1, from coordinate 1,084,940 downwards.
CAGCGGGCAGTTCAGTTCCTTGGCCAGCCCCTTGAGCGAGCGGCTGATTTCCGACACTTCGGTGGCCCGGTTTTCACCCGAGCCGTTGCCCGACATGAGCTGCAGGTAGTCGATGATGATCAGGCCAAGCTGGCCGCATTGGCGCGCCAGGCGGCGCGCGCGCGCCCGCACTTCCATCGGGCTGAGCGCCGGCGATTCATCGATGTAGACCTGCGCGTCCTGCATCAGCTGGACCGCGTGGGTCACGCGCGGCCAGTCCTCGGCGATCAGCTTGCCGGTCCGCATGCGATGCTGGTCCAGCAGGCCCACGGAGCCCAGCATACGCATGGCCAGTTGCACCGCGCCCATTTCCATGGAGAACACCGCCACCGGCAGCCCTTCCTCGATGGCGACGTGCTCGCCGATGTTCATCGAGAACGAGGTCTTGCCCATGGACGGGCGGCCGGCCACGATGATCAGGTCGCCGCCCTGCATGCCCGAGGTCATCTTGTCCAGATCGGTGAAGCCCGTGGGCACGCCGGTCACGTCGGAGGTGCTTTCGCGGTGATAGAGCTCGTCGATGCGTTCCACCACCTGCGTCAGCAGCGGCTGGATTTCCTGGAAGCCCGCGGCGCCGCGTGCGCCTTCCTGGGCAATCTGGAACACTTTGGACTCGGCCTCGTCCAGCAACTGGCGCGCTTCCTTGCCCTGCGGGCTCATGGCGGCCGCGGAGATCTCGTCGGCGATCGCGACCAGCTTGCGCAGCATGGCGCGCTCGCGCACGATCTCGCCGTAACGGCGGATGTTGGCGGCCGATGGCGTGTTGTGGGCCAGCGCGTTCAGATAGGCCAGGCCGCCGGCATCCTCGGCCTTGCCTGCGCTGACCAGCGATTCGTGGACGGTGATGACGTCGGCCGGGCGCGCCAGCCCGATCAGGCGGGCGATATGGTGCCAAATCAGCCGGTGGTCATGCCGGTAGAAATCCTCTTCGACCAGCACGTCGGCGATGCGGTCCCAGGCCGCATTGTCCAGCAGCAGGCCGCCCAGCACCGACTGCTCCGCCTCGATGGAATGGGGGGGAACGCGCAGGTATTCGAGCTGGGAGTCGGCAGGTGTATTCATGACTTCAATAGTAACGGCTGCAGGATGTCCGCGACGCGGAAGAATCCCTGGATATCGCGCGAGGGCAATCGGCCCAGCACCACGCGCAAGGGCGCGGCAATGCCGCAGAGCACGCGCGCCAGGCGCGTCAGGCGGGATCGGACCTCAGGGTCTGGGTTGCTCTCGAAATAGACCTCGAACGCCAGTTTACCCAGCGTACGGGCCACATCGTCCGGCAATTTACGCAAAGACACCAGAGAGGCCAGCATCTGGAACAGGTCATAGGCCTGGGCCAGCGGCCGCGACAGCGTCGAACCGATGTTCTCTTCGAAATCGATGCGCCAGAGCTCGCCGTCCTGCAAGGTGATGTTGCGGATCTGGGCGCCGCCATGCCACAGGCCGCGGGCATGGAAAGCGGCCAGGTCGGCCGCGGCGGCGCGCGCCAGCCACAAGCGGGACGTCGTGTCCTCGTTGCGGATCAGGTCGGCCAGGTCTTCGCCCACGTATTCCAGCACCAGCAGACCCTGCTCCTGCCACCAGACCTCGGGCACGCGGCAACCGGCCTTCAGAAGTTGGGCAAGGCGCTGCGACTCGTGCGTCAGGCCGTTGCGCAGCAACACGCCCGGACGTGGAAACTCACCCAGGAAAATCTTGCACCCCACGCCCAGGAACAGGGCGCGCACATAGCGCAGCGCGTAGCTCACGCCCTGGCCGATGCTGGAACGGCGGCGCTTGATGATGCAGCGCACGCCATCTATCGTCACATCCCTCACCGAAGGTTCACGCGACGCATCCACGCTGTCCAGCCAGGCTCGCAGGCCTGGGGGCGCGTTGTGGTGCACGGGGGGCTGAGTCAAGACGTCCTCTGAGGAATGCGGCGCGGGGCCTGGATCGTGGAGTCCGAAGACTACACGCAATACGGCGATGGGCAAAAAGAAAAAAAGCCGGCGCGCGGGCCGGCTTCTTTTTTACTGCGGGTACCGGCTTAGGACAGTTCGCCTTCGACCAGGATCGTCACGTCGACCAGAACGTCGGCGTGCAGGGCGACCTGGGCCGGGAACTCGCCGATCGACTTCAGCTGGCCGTTGGGCAGGCGGATTTGCGCCTTTTCCACGGCTTCGAAGCCAGCCTTGCGCAGGCCTTCAGCGATGTCGGCGTTGGTGACCGAGCCGAACAGACGGCCGTCGACGCCAGCCTTCTGGACGATCTTCAGCTGGAAGCCGGCGACGCGCTCGCCCAGAGCTTGGGCAGCGGCCAGCTTTTCAGCCTGGGCCTTTTCCAGTTCGGCGCGGCGCGCTTCGAATTCCTTCAGGGCGGCGTCGGTTGCGCGACGGGCCTTGCGCTGGGGGATCAGGAAGTTGCGGGCGTAGCCATCACGCACGCGGACGACTTCGCCGAGGTTACCCAGGTTGACGACTTTTTCGAGCAGAATAACTTGCATTTCAGTGCCCCGGATTAGTTGTGGTTGTCGGTGTAAGGCAACAGGGCCAGGAAGCGCGCGCGCTTGATGGCGGTGTCCAGCTGACGCTGGTAGATTGCCTTGGTGCCGGTCAGGCGAGCCGGGATGATCTTGCCGTTTTCTTGCACGAAGTCGCGCAGGGTGTCCAGATCCTTGTAGTCGATCTCTTCCACGCCGGCAGCGGTGAAGCGGCAGAACTTACGACGCTTGAAGAGCGGGTTCTGCTGCGTGAATTTGCGTTTTTCCTTGCGTTTTCCGAAGAAAGCCATGATATGTGCCTCTTTGTTTGAGGGGGCCGGGTTCTACCCAAAACGGGCCCAAACCCCCATAACCTATCCGTAATCAGAAGGCGCTCATCGCGCCTCTTGCCCAATTCCCTTCAAGCCACCAGCGGATCGCGCCCTGCGCTGCCGCTGATCCTGCGTGCCTGCTGCAAATGCAGCTTGACCTTCACCGAGTCCTTGCGGGTGGGAGCAAGAAACCCCTGCACCAGCAATTCGGACCCTAGCGCGGTGTCCTTCAGCAGCAACGCCAGATCGCCCAGTGCCACGGCCGCGATAGTCAGTTCGACGCGGCGCGGGTGGCCAGCTTCGATGACTTCCGACTCGTGCGCCAGCACCATTTCCAGTGCGGGCAAACCGGCGGGAGTGTGGCGCAAAGGCTCGCATTCGAGAACGCGGGCGCTGAGTTCCAGCTTGTTCATCCTGCCAGGCACCGAGGGGACTTCATGGGATGAGCTCTGCGTGAGCCCTGCTTACTCGGCCTGAGCCGGCGCTGCTGCTTCAGCCGAAGCCTTGCGGGCTTCTTCGCGTTCGACCGACTTCATCATGATCGAGGGCGTGGCTTGAGCCTTCTTGGTCTTGATGACCAGGTGGCGCAGAACGGCGTCGTTGTAGCGGAACGAGTGTTCCAGCTCATCCAGCGTGGCTTGGCCGCACTCGATGTTCAGGCAGACGTAGTGAGCCTTGACGAGCTTCTGGATCGGGTAGGCCAGTTGACGGCGACCCCAGTCTTCCAGGCGGTGAACCGAGCCGCCTTGGCCCGTGACCAGCGCTTGGTAACGCTCGACCATGGCGGGCACTTGCTCGCTTTGGTCGGGGTGAACGATAAACACCACTTCGTAGTGACGCATGAGTAAAACTCCTTGAGGATGTCTCGCTGGCCGACCGTCCTGCGCCCCCGCTTTCCATCAGGGGCGGATCGCAATATGCATCTTGAACAGTGGCCCGCAAGGGGCAGCCCGCTACCCAAAAACCATGGGCGGTCGAGCAAGAAAGCTCTCGATTATCACCGATTGAGCGCTCAGGCGCAAGCTAGAGGCCCATCAGGAAATAAGGGACGGACTATTTCCATCGCCCTGCCCCGCCTGTCGAGGCAAATCGGCAACATCGATTTCCTGGGGACGGTTGACCACGCTGACCATCACGTAGCTGATGATCATCAGCAGGAACCATGAACCCAGCTTGGCGATGGACACGAGTTGCCAGCCCTGCGACTGGTTCGGATAGCGCCAGGCGTTGGCAAAGGTGCCGATGTTCTCGGCGAACCAGATGAACAGGGCCACCAGCACGAAACCCAGCAATAGCGGCATGCGGCGGTAGACCTGCCAGATACGGAAATACACCCAGGTGCGGGCGAACAGGATGGCGGTCAGCGCAAACAGCGCCCACCGGATATCCATGATGTAGTGGTGCGCAAAGAAGTTCAGGTAGATCAGCACCGACAACGCCACGCAGGCCGCCAGCGGCGGATGCGCGCGGAAGCGGAAGTCGAACAGGCGCCAGACGCGGGCCAGGTAGCTGCCCACCGCCGCATACATGAAGCCCGTGAACAGGGGCACGCCGCCGATGCGCAGCACGCTGGCCTCGGGATAGATCCACGAACCCGCGGCGGTCTTGAAGACTTCCATGCCCGTGCCCACCACATGGAACAGCAGGATCACGCGGGCTTCGCTCCAGGTTTCCATGCGCAGCGCCAGCAGCAGCGCCTGGATGCCCAGCGCGGCCAGGGTCAGGAAGTCGTAGCGGGCCAGCGCGGCATCCTTCGGATACCACCAATGCGTGCCGAGCAGCAGCGCGCACATCAGGCCGCCGAAAAGGCAGGCCCAGGCCTGCTTCACGCCGAAGCGGAAAAACTCGTAGAGCGCGACGCCAAAACGGCCGCGGCCGGCCAGATTGCTGGCCAGCCGCGATTCCCACTCCTGCAGCCCCGCGATGAGCGGCCAGTCATTGGCCGCCGGATGGCTCACGGAAAGCTCAGCCTTCCACGACGGCGTAGGCCGAGTGGTTGTGGATGGATTCGAAGTTCTCGGCTTCCACGCGGTAGCGGGCGATGCCGGGATGCGCGTTCAGGCGGGCGGCCACGTCGCGCACCAGGTCCTCGACGAACTTGGGGTTGTCGTAGGCGCGCTCGGTGACGTACTTCTCGTCGGGGCGCTTGAGCAGGCCCCAGAGTTCGCACGAGCCTTCTTCTTCGATCAGGCGGATGACGCCGTCCATGCCGATATCGGCGTTCAGGATGGCCGACACCGTGACGTGCGAGCGCTGGTTGTGCGCGCCGTACTCGGAGATGGCCTTGGAGCAGGGACAGAGGCTGGTGACGGGCACCTGCACGATCAGTTCGAACTCGACCTCGTCGCCCTGGGCGCGCGCGATCCACTGCACTTCGTAGTCCAGCAGGCTTTGCACGCCGGAGATCGGGGCGGACTTGTTGATGAAGTACGGGAAGGCGGCGGTGATGTCGCCGCGTTCGGCATGCAGCAGCGGCAGCATGTCGGCCGCCATGGCGCGGAACAGGGTCGGCGTCATGGGGATGCTGCGGTACTTTTCCAGCAGGGCCACGAAGCGGGACATGTGCGTCCCCTTTTCTTCGGGCGGCAGCGCCACGGTCAGCGTCCAGTTGGCCACGGTGCCCTGGGGCGAGCCGTCGCCGCTTTCAATCAACATGGGGTGGCGCACGCCACGGATGCCCACGCGCTGAATCGGGATGTGCCGGGTGTCCGCCGAACTCTGGACGTCGGGCATCACGATGGCGGGGTCGATCGGAGAATTCATTTCGGCTTACCTGTCTAGGCAGTCAGTCGTGAAAACGCACGGGCCTAGGAATCTTTGAGAAGGGGGCCATTATCGCCCATAGTCCGCCGATCGCCAGGGAAAACCCTTTTATTCGTAGGTTGGCGGGGCCGGAACAGTGTGTTTCATTACCGAGGACAGTGGCCTCGCCCCTGTCCGCGGAATCGGGCCGGATTCAGCCCAGCAGGTCGGCGTAACGAGCGCGGATCGCGCTTTCGATGCCCGCCGCGTCCAGGCCGATGCCGGCCCACAGCGCCGATTGCTCGCCGTGGTCGATGAACTCGTCGGGCAGGCCCAGCTGCAGGACCGGAATCGCAACGCCGGCCGCGCTCAGCGTTTCCAGCACCGCGCTGCCCGCGCCGCCCATGATGGACGCGTCTTCCAGCGTAACCAGGGCGTCGTGGCGGCTGGCCAGGTCGAGGATCAGTTCGCGGTCGATAGGCTTGACGAAGCGCATGTCGGCCACGGTGGCGTCGAGCTTTTCGGCCGCGCCCAACGCGGCCTGGAGCAGCATGCCAAAACCCAGGATGGCGATCTTGCGGCCCTCGCGGCGCACCACGCCGCGACCGAGTTCGACCGTGTCCAGGCCGGGCGCCTCGGCCGCGCCACAGCCCGCGCCGCGCGGATAGCGCACCGACGCCGGGCCGGGATACTGATAACAGGTCGACAGCAGCAGCCGCGTTTCGTTTTCGTCCGAAGGCGTGGCCACGACCATGTTGGGCACGCAGCGCAGGAAGGCGATGTCGTAATTGCCCGCATGCGTGGCGCCGTCCGCGCCCACCAGGCCGGCGCGGTCCAGCGCGAAGGTCACGTCCAGGTTCTGCAGGGCCACGTCGTGGATGAACTGGTCGTAGCCGCGCTGCATGAAGGTGGAGTAGATCGCGACCACCGGCTTCTGGCCTTCGCAGGCGATGCCCGCGGCGAACGTCACGGCGTGCTGCTCGGCGATGCCCACGTCGAAGTAGCGCTGCGGAAAGCGCTTTTCGAATTCGACCAGCCCGCTGCCCTCGCGCATGGCGGGCGTGATGGCGACCAGGCGCGAATCCTGTTCGGCCATGTCGCACAGCCACTGGCCGAACACCTGCGTGAAGCTGCGCTTGCCCGGCGCCTTCGATTGCTGGATGCCGACGGCCGGATCGAACTTGCCCGGGCCGTGGTACAGCACCGGGTCGGCCTCGGCCAGCTTGTAGCCCTGGCCCTTCTTGGTGACCACGTGCAGGAACTGCAGGCCTTCCAGGGCCTTGAGGTTCTGCAGCGTGGGCACCAGCGCGTCCAGGTCGTGCCCGTCGATCGGGCCGACGTAGTTGAAGCCGAATTCCTCGAACAGCGTGGCCGGGGTGACCATGCCTTTGGCATGTTCTTCGAAGCGGCGCGCCAGTTCCAGCACCGGCGGCACGTGCTGCAGCACCGCTCGGCCGACGTTCTTGGCAGCCGCATAGAAGCGGCCCGACATCAGGCGCGCCAGGTAACGGTTCAGCGCCCCCACCGGCGGCGAGATCGACATGTCGTTGTCGTTCAGGATCACCAGCAGGTTGATGTTGGGCGTGACGCCGGCGTTGTTCATGGCTTCGAAGGCCATGCCCGCGGACATCGCGCCGTCGCCGATGATGGCGATGTGCTGGCGCTGCACGCCGGCATTGCGCGAGGCCACCGCCATGCCCAGCGCCGCCGAGATGGAAGTGGACGAATGCGCGGTGCCGAAGGCGTCGTATTCGGATTCGCTGCGTTTCGGGAAGCCCGAAATCCCGCCCTGCTGGCGCAGCTTGGCCATGCCGGCGCGGCGCCCGGTCAGGATCTTGTGCGGGTAGGACTGGTGGCCCACGTCCCAGACGATGCGGTCATGCGGCGTGTCGAACACCTGGTGCAGGGCCAGGGTGAGTTCGACCGTGCCCAGGTTGGACGACAGGTGCCCGCCCGTTTTGGACACCGATTCCAGCACGAAGCCGCGCAGTTCGTCGGCCAGCTTCTTCAGCTCGCGGCGATCCAGGCGCTTGAGGTCAGCCGGGGATTGAATGCGGTCCAGTAAATCTGTCGTCATGCTTTTATGTGGTTCGTTGGCCCGGCCTGCCTCCAGCCCGGGCTGGTCCCGGCTCAGCGGTCTCGTAGGACGATGAAGTCGGCCAGTTCAGCCAGGCGCGATCCGGCCTCGCCCAGCGGAGCCAGGGCCGCCAGCGCGTCCTCACGCAGTTCCTGGGCAAACGCGCGCGCGCCGTCCAGGCCCAGAAGCGATACATAGGTGGGCTTGTTCTCGGCGGCGTCCTTGCCCGGCGTCTTGCCCAGGCTGGCGCTGTCCGCGGTCACGTCCAGGATGTCGTCGACCACCTGGAAGGCCAGCCCCACCGCCTGCGCGTAGGCGTCCAGCGCCTGGCGCGAAGCCGAGCTGGCGCCCGCCACGATGCCGCCCAGGGCCACGCTGCAAGCCAGCATGGCGCCCGTCTTCATGCTGTGCATGGTTTGCAGTTCGTCGCGCGACAGCGCGCGGCCGACGCTGAACAGATCGATGGCCTGGCCGCCCGCCATGCCCTGGCTGCCGGCAGCGCGCGCCAGCGACTGGGTGGCCTGCACGATCAGCGCGGGCGCGATCGGCATGGAGGCCAACAGATCGAAGGCCAGCGGCTGCAGCGCATCGCCCGCCAGCATGGCGGTGGCTTCGTCGAACTGCACATGGGTGGTGGGACGGCCGCGGCGCAGCGTGTCGTCGTCCATGCAGGGCAGGTCGTCGTGCACCAGCGAATAGGCGTGGATCAGTTCCACCGCCGCGGCGGCGCGGTCCAGCGAGGCCTGCACGGCCAGCACGCTGCCGCTGACGGGGCAAGCCTGCCCCGCCGCGTAGACCAGCGCGGCGCGCACCCGCTTGCCGCCGCCGAGCACGGCGTAGCGCATGGCTTCGTGCAGCCGGGCGGGCAACGCGTCAGCCGGGGGGAGCAGATCGTCCAGGACGTCTTCGACGTGCTGGACACGGCCTTGCAACCATTCCGGGAAGGCGAGTTGAATTTGCTTCATCGGGCTCTTATTCGTCATCCAGCGCCGCCGGGTCCAGCGGACGCAGCAGGTCGCCCTCCAGGACCTTGACCTGCTGTTCGGCCTGCGCCAAGCGTTCCTGGCAGACCCGCGTGAGCGCCACGCCGCGCCGGTAGGCGGCAAGCGACTGCTCCAGCGGCAACGAGCCGTCTTCCATGGCCGCTACCAGCGATTCGAGTTCGGCCAGCGCCGTTTCGAAATCCTGGGGCAAGGGACGGTCATCGATCTGCGGATCGGCTTGTGAAGATTTGGCCAAACGGGTCTCCGAGGGCGCTAGGGGTGGATCAATCCGTGAATTGTACGAGATACCCGCAAGGCCGTCGGGCTTGCCGCCGCGCGCGGCGCGTCTCAGGCCGCGGCGCCCGCCAGCCCCGCTATGGAGGCCTGCAGCAGGGGCGCCACGCGCGTACGCAGGTCCGCCTCCGGCAAGAGGCTGGCGGGTCCGCCGCAGCTCATGACGAAGACGCCCTCGCCCGTGATGGACGAGAACGGCACCGCGACCGCATTGATCCCCGACTGCCATTCGCCGATGGCGTAGCAGCAGCCCGTATCGCGCAGTTCGACGCGCGCGCGCTCGACGGCGGCCGCGTCCGGCGCCGTCTCGCCCAGCCGGGCCAGCGCGTCGGCGCAGGCCTGGGGCGGCAGGCTGGCCAGGTAGGCCCGCCCCATGGCGCTGTCCAGGCTGGCGCGATAGCCGACCGGCAGGCGCAGGTAAAGCGCCGAAGAGCCGTGGATGGCTTCGACGTAGGTCATGGCGTCGCCATCGAAGGCGCCCAGGGCCACCGCGCCACCCGTGGCGCGGGCCAGCTCGGTCATCGAGGCCTTGGCCAGTTCGCGCACCTCCAGTCCGGCCAGCAGGCCGAAGCCCAGCGCCAGCACGCCATAGCCCGGCGAATATTTGCCGGTGTCCGGGTGATAGCGCAGATAACCCAATTCAGTAAGGGTGTAGGTGATGCGGCTGATGGTGGGCTTGGGCAGACCGGTCAGACGCGCCAGGTCCAGATTGCCCAAGGCCGTCACGCCATGGCGAAAGCAGCGCAGCACGTCCAGCCCGCGCGCCAGGGCGGTAATGAAATCGGGCGAATTGGCGCCCTCGCCCGCGCCGGGAGCGCGCTTGCGGCGCGCGGGCAGGCTGAGTTCGACCTTGCCGTCCGGCTTGGCGGCGGGATGGGCGATGCGCTTGGCGTCAGAAAAAGATTGCATTTCTATTCGCTTCGTTTTTATAGTTTATTTCGAATAACAAAATTAAATTCCATTTTACGGAATTTAATGCACCCAAGGAGACTTGGCAAGCGCTGTCCGCAGCGCCAAGCCAGGCCCGAACCTCCACTCATGCACGCGATTTCAAGGGGAAAACATGATTCGCACTAGCTTCAAACTGCTGGCCACCCTGCTGCTCAGCGCCGCAGCGCTGGGCGCCCAGGCCGAAACCTATCCGGCCCGGCCGATCAAGGTGGTCTCGCCCTTCCCCGCAGGCGGCGCCACCGACGTGCTGACCCGCATCCTGGCCGAGCGCATGGCCAAGACGCTGGGCCAGCCCATGATCGTCGAGAACAAGGCAGGCGCCGGCACCTCGATCGGGGCGGCCTTTGTTTCGCGCGAAGCGCCGGACGGCTACACCATCCTGATGGCGACCAACTCCACGCTGGTCACCAACCGCTATCTGTACAAGGAGCTGCCCTACGATCCCGATGGCTTCGCCCGCATCGGCATGGTCGGCGTGGGGCCGCTGGTCCTGCTGTCCAGCCCCAAGCGGCCGTTCAACAGCACCCAGGATGTAGTGGCCTACGCCAAGCAGAATCCGGGCAAGCTGACCTTCGCCACCTTCGGCCCTGGCACGTCCTCTCACCTGGCGGGCGAACTGTTCAAGGAACGCGCAGGCATCGACATCCTGCACGTGCCCTTCAAGGGCGCGACCCAGGCCCTGCCCGCGCTGGTCAGCGGCGACGTGGACCTTTTCTTCGACATGGTGGCCACCGGCATGCCGCAGGCCGATGCCGGCAAGGTCAAGGTCTTCGCCATCACCAGCCCCGGCCGCCTGGCGACGCAGCCCAAGCTGGCGACGCTGGCCGAGCAAGGCTATCCCGCGTTCGACATGACCGCCTGGTTCAGCTTCGTGGCGCCCAAGGGCACGCCCGCCCCCGTGATGGAAAAGCTGCAGCAGGCCCTGACCGAGACCCTGCAGGACGAGACCATCAAGAAGCGCATGCTGGACATGGGCATCGACCCGCGCTCGGGCACGGCCGCGGAACTGGACAAGCAGATCAAGACTGAACAGCCCATCGTGGCGCAGCTGATCAAGCAGGCCAATATCGTCCTGCAATGATGGCACGGCTGGTTTCGTGACAAAACGTAGGCGGGTCCGCGCCCGCCCGTGAATGCGCCGCGCCGCGCGGCATCCGCCGGCAGAGGGCTCCAGCGCCCCTGCCGGTTTTTCATGCGCGTCGATATGCCCTCTAACCCCTGGATACAGAACCAGGACGCTGCCCGCTGCTATGGTGAAAAAGTAGACACCGCCATGGGAGCCCGATGCCGTACGCCGAAGAGAAATATGCGCGCCTGGATGCCGCCCGCTGGCTGGCGGCGGTGGCCGTGGTGCTGCTGCACAGCGCAGCCATGGTGGTAAGCAACCCCGCGGTGTACGGCGGCGGAGCGTGGCTGGCCGCCAATCTGTACGACTCGGCGGCGCGCTGGTGCGTGCCCGTGTTCGTCATGGTCAGCGGCGCCCTGTTGCTGGACCCCGACAAGCCGCAGGACGCGCGCCAGTTCTACAGCCGGCGCATGGCGCGGATCTGCGCGCCGCTCTTGTTCTGGACGTTTTTCTATCTGGCCTGGCGCACGGCGCTGGATTGGTGGGACGACGGCCGCATCGATTTTTCGTTCTGGCCGCGCAAGCTGGTGCAGGGCGAGCCGTACTACCACCTGTGGTACCTGTACATGATCGTGGGCCTGTACCTGTTCGCGCCGCTGGTGCGCATCCTGTATGCGCGCAGCACGCCGCGCGCCCGCGCCTTGTGGGTGGTCGGCATCCTGGGCGTGGCGATCCTGGACGCGTTGTATCGCCGCGCGCTCGGCGCGCCCGCGGGCTTCTTCCTGACCTGGTTCCTGCCCTATCTGGGCTACTTCGTGGCGGGCCGCCTGATCTTCGACGGCCAGATGCGCATCCCGCGCCCCGGCCTGATGCTGGCGGCCAGCGTGGCCGCGACCGCGCTGGGCGTGTATTCGATGTCGAGCAACCGCGCGCTGGATACCTACTTCTACGATTACTTCAGCCTGACGGTGCCGTTCATGTCGCTGGCCGCGTTCCAGTGGATCGTCTCGTCGCCGCGGCTGCCGCGGCTGGCCTCGCTGGCGCCGCTGACCTTCGGCGTCTACCTGATCCATCCGCTGTTCCTCGATGTGGCGCATCGCGCCGGCGCCCTGACGGGCGCGCGCAACGAGGCCTGGACGCTGCCCGTGCTGGCGGTGGCCGTGTTCATGTTGTCGGCCGCCAGCAGCTGGCTGCTGAGGCGTCATCCGGCGACCCGGCGCTTCGTCTGAAAGGCCTACATCTTCAAGGGGTTATGCCGCGCGTAGCGCGTGCACGACGGCTACGGCATAACTTCACGAAGCTTCGCAGATCTTCACGGGCGCGGGGTAAGGGCTTGGGGTACAATTCACGGCTTATTTGATCGGCCAGACACCGATTTTTCTTCGCGCCAGCACGGAACGCATCCTGCGGATTTCAAAGCCGCCAGGCAAAAGCCTCTCCGTCCTGGCTTTTTTATCCGAGCGGGGGGAATCATGACCGACATCGGTCGGATGGCACATGTAGTGCCAGCTCGCACCCAGCTACCCGTCAGCGCGTATTTTGACGAAGCCCTCTTTGCCCGCGAGCAAGAACTCATTTTCAAGCAATCCTCGCAATACGTCGGCCACCAGAAAGTGGTGCCCGAAATCGGGGATTGGCGTACGTTGGTCCAGGAAGACGGAGGACGCGTGCTGGTTCGCAATCAGCAAGGCGTCGAACTCATCTCAAATGTCTGCCGCCACCGCCAGGCGCTGATGCTTGGCGGCGAGACCGGCAATGTGGCCGGCAACTGCAATACGCATGGCAATCTGAAGGCAACCGGCGGCAATATCGTTTGCCCCTTGCATCGTTGGACGTACAACAACCAGGGCGAGTTGTTGGGCGCGCCCCAGTTCGCCACCACGCCCTGCATGAACCTGCAGAAGTTCCGCCTGCGCGACTGCCATGGCCTGCTGTTCGAAGGCCCGCGCGATCCGGCCGCCGACATGGCGCCGCTGTTCTCGCGTCCGGAATTCGACTTCGGCGACTACGTGCTGGACCACGTCGAAGTGCACCAGTGCAACTACAACTGGAAGACCTTCATCGAGGTCTACCTCGAGGATTACCACGTCGGTCCGTTCCACCCGGGCCTGGGCCGCTTCGTCACTTGCGACGACCTGAGCTGGGAGTTCAACGACTGGTACAGCCTGCAGAAGGTCGGCGTGCACAACGCCCTGGCGCAGCCGGGCTCCGATGTCTACAAGCAATGGCATGACCGCCTGCTGGCGTTCCGCGAAGGCGATGCGCCGGATTTCGGCGCGGTCTGGGTCACGTACTTCCCGACCCACATGATCGAGCTGTATCCGCACGTGCTGGTGCTCTCCACGCTGTACCCGAAGGGCCCGCAGGAAACGGTCAACGTGGTCGAGTTCTACTACCCCGAGGAAATCGCCGCCTTCGAGCGCGAATTCGTCGAGGCGCAGCGCGCCGCCTACATGGAAACGGCCATCGAGGACGACGAGATCGCCGAGCGCATGGACGCGGGCCGCAAGGCGCTGATGCTGCGCGGCGTGAACGAAACCGGTCCCTACCAGTCGCCCATGGAAGACGGCATGCAGCACTTCCATGAATGGTATCGCCGCATCATGCAGGAGCGGGTCTGAAGCCTGGCTTCGGCGCCTCTCCCATGCAAGAAGGCCTCGCATATGCGAGGCCTTTCTTCTTTCCGGCTGCCGCGATCAGCGGCCCAGCGCGCCCGCCACCGTGCGCTCGCCGATGGCCAGACCCACCGTCATGCCCACGCCCGAGTGCATCACCGCCACCGTCGTGGCCGGGTCCACCGGCATGACCGAGAACGGCGCCGGGCCGTGCGCGCCATAGACGCCCTGCCAGCGCTCCAGCACGCGCAAGCGCGCACCCAGCGCCTGGGTCGCCAGGTCCAGCATGGCGTTGTCGACCGCTTCGTCGTTGAACGGCGGCGCGTCCTGGCCGTAGCGGTGCGAATCGCCGATGATCAGTTCGCCATAGGGCGTGGGGCTGATCAGCAGGTGGATGCCGTTCTCCAGCAGCATGGGCGTGCGCGCCTGGATCACGTCGCGCAATGCCAGCGCCGACGGCAGGTCCGAGAATGCGCCGTAATGCACGCAGGACAGGCCGGTCAGCAAGGGGCGGTCCAGCGCGATGGGCTGGGTCTCGAACGCGGCGCGCAGCATCTGCAGGCGCGTGACCTCCAGGTTCATCGGCGCGAAGCGCTCGGGCAACAAGGTCAGGTAGTCGTGCCCGGGACAGACGAACACGTGCCCGCCCTTGAATTCTCCCGCCGAGGTGCACACCAGCCCGCCCTCGACCGCGCGCGCCAGCGTGCCGGTGATGAACGTCACGCCCAGCGACTCCGCGAGGTAACGCGTGATGGCCGGCAGCGCCTCGCGCGAATAGATCTGCAGATCGTCATGGCCTTGCAGGCCGGCGCAGTGATGCGCCAGCTGGCCGCCGTACAAGCGGGCCACCTCGCGGCCCGACAGCAGTTCGGCGCGATAGCCTTCCTGGCGCATGCGCGTGTCGGCGAATTCCTGCAGCACGTCCGCCTCTTCGGCGTTGCGCGCCAGCACCAGGGCGCCGTTGGCGCGCACATGGAAACCCGCGCGCCCCGCCAGTTCCAGCCATAGCTCGCGCGCCTGCTGGGCGTGCGACAGCATCATGCCGGGGGCCTGGCCCGTCACGATGACCTGGCCGAAATTGCGGATGGTGGCGCCATGCGCCTGGCGGCTGCGCTCGATCACGGCCACCGACAGGCCGCGCTTGGCGGCGGCCCAGGCGTGGGCGATGCCCAGCATGCCGGCGCCCACCACGACTACGTCGAAATTTTTCATCTGTGGAACATTGCAAAGGGAAATGCGGCGGAAGCCGCCCTGGCGGGCGCTCCCGGGGCGCGGCGGCGTCCTGCGCCGCCGCGGTCAAACGGACTTACTTCTTCTTCGGCTCGGACTTGCCGTCGTAGCGCTTGGTCCACTCGGCGATGATGCGGTCGCGGTTGGTGGCGGCCCAGGTGAAGTCGTTCTTGATCATGCGTTGCATCAGGTCGGCCGGCAGGTTCGGATTGGACGTGGCGATCGACGGGATGGCGAGCACGGCGAAGTTCGCCTTGTACAGCTCGTTGGCTTCGCGGCTGGCGGAGAAGTCGGCCAGCTTGCGGGCAGCTTCCAGGTTCTTGGTGCCCTTCATGATGGCGGTGGCTTCCACTTCCCAGCCCAGGCCTTCCGAGGGGAACACGGCTTCGACCGGCGCGCCGTCGGCCTTCAGCTTGGCGGCGCGGTAGTCGAACGACACGCCGATCGGGAATTCGCCGGCGGCGGCCATGTTGCACGGCTTGGAGCCCGAGTGCGTGTACGAACCGATGTTCTTGTGCAGGGCGTCCATGTAGGCCCAGCCCTTCTCTTCACCGAAGATCTGCAGCCAGGCGCTGACGTCCAGGAAGCCGGTGCCCGACGACGCCGGGTTCGGCATCACGATCTTGCCGGCGTACACCGGCTTGGTCAGGTCCTGCCACGAGGTCGGCTTGGGCAGCTTCTGCTTTTCGGCTTCGATGGTGTTGAAGCAGATGGCGGCGGCGAAGCCGTCCATGCCGACCCAGCTGGGCTCGGCCTTGGCATCGCGCATGTTGGCGGCGATCTGGTCCAGGCCCTTGGGGGCGTAGGGCTGCAGCATGCCTTCCTTGTCCATCAGGCCCAGCGAGGTGCCGGCCAGGCCCCAGATGGCGTCGGCCTTGGGGTTGTTCTTCTCGGCCAGCAGCTTGGCGGTGATGATGCCGGTGGAGTCGCGCACCCACTGGATCTTGATGTCGGGATTGGCCTTCTCGAACGCGGCCTGATAGGCCTTGATCTGGTCGGCTTCGAGCGCGGTGTAGACCGTCAGCGTGGTCTCGGCGGAGGCGGCGCCCATCACGCCCGTCAGGGCGGCGGCCAGTGCAAGCAGCTTGTAGCGATTCATGAAGTACTCCGTGGGTAAGCGGAAAAAGGCTGAGGGAAGCCCCCAGGGCTGGCGCGAACCGGCCCCGGCAAGCGATGCAGACAGGTGGTTGAGGGTTAAGGGCGCTGGCCTGCGGACAAGCGGGATTCGATGTCGGCGATCACGCCAGGCAGGTCGGCGACGGTGTCGATCAGGTAGTGCGGCGCGGCGGGCGACAGCTCCAGGCTGGCGGCGGTGCGGGCCTTCTGGCGGCCCGCGTCGTCCAGGCTCAGGTATTCCTCCAGCGTCAGACCGGCGGCGTTGCCCGACAGCAGCAGGCCCACGGTCCACATGCCGGCGCGGCGTCCTTCTTCGATGCCGGGCGCGGTGTCGTCGACCTTGACGCAGGCGGCGACGTCGGACAGGCCGAGTTCGACCACGTTCTTCAGCGCCATCGCGGGCGCCGGCCGCGCGCGCGGCACGTCGTCGCTGGCGACGATGCAATCGGGTTCCAGGCCTTCGGAGGCGGCGCGTTCGACCACGCGGCGCATGACGCTGGCGGGATAGCCCGAGCACGAGCCGATCTTCAGGCCGCGCTGGCGCAAGGCGCGCAGCAACTCGGCCGCGCCGGGGATAGCCGCCGAATACTGGGCGACCTTGTCCAGCTGCATCGGCAGGAAGCGCTCATAGATGGCGGTCACGTCGTCATCGGTGGGCAAGCGGCCGAACTGGGCCTGGTACTGGCTGGCGATCACGGGATCGTTGCAAAGCGTGCGGATGTGGTCCCACTTGCCCATGCCCATGGGGCCGCGGGCCTGCGCCAGCGACATCTCCACGCCGAACTGCGAGAACGCGTCCACGAACACCTTGGTGGGCGCGAAGGAGCCGAAGTCGACCAGCGTGCCGGCCCAGTCGAAAATCACCGCTTCCAGGCGAACGGGCAAAGGCGAAACAGTCATGAGGGTCTTCCTTGAGAAATCGTTCAATGGGCCGCGGGGCGGCGCCAGGCCTGGCTGCGCGCCACCAGTGCGCGGCTGGCCAGGTGCAGGACCAGGGCGGCCGCGGCCGAACTGGCCATGATCACGGTGCACATGGCGGCGGCAGGACCGATGAAGCCGGCGTCGTCCATGTTCAGCACCGCGACCGCGGCCAGCACCGTCGACGGGCTGTACAGGAACACGACCGCGGACACCGTGGTCATGGCGGAAACAAACAGGTAGCGGGCCACGTCCAGCGCCGCCGGCAGGCACATCGGCAATGTCACGCGGACAAAGGTCGTCAAACGCGGCACCTTGAGCGACGCGGAGGCCGCCTCGAATTCGGGGTCCAGCGCGTTGAGCGCGGTGGCGGCGGTGAGGTGCGCGCTGGTGTAGAAGTGGACGATGGTGCACAGGACCAGGAGCGGCATGGTGCCGTACAGCAGGTTCAGCGGGTTCGACAGACTGTTGAAGAAGAAGATGTAGCCCAGGCCCAGCACCAGGCCGGGTACGGCCATGGGCATCAGCGCCAGCATGCCGACCATGCCGCGCAGACCTCGCGTGAGCGAGCTGCGGGCAGGCACTTTTTCCATCATCCATGCGCCGGTGAAGACCACCGCCGTGCCGGCCAGGGCGGTGCAGAACGCCAGTTGCAGGCTGTTGCGCCAGGCCAGCCAGCCGCCGCCGTCCATATTGTCGAAGTCGTACGAACGCAGCGACATCGACAGGTTGTAGGGCCACATCTTCACGAAGGACGCCCACACCGCCACGCCGATGATCAGCAGCAGGAACGCCGCCAGCACGCCGGCCAGCGCCAGGAACGCGGCATCGCGGCGGCGGTTGACGCCGGCGGCATAGGGCTGGGCCCGGCCGCTCAGCTGGGCGCCCTGGCGGGCGCGCAGCCGCCGGTCCAGGGCGAAGGTCAGGATCGCGGGAAGCAGCAGCAGGATGCCGATGGCCGCGCCCTTGGGAAAGTTCTGCTGGCCGACCACGGCCTTGTAGGCTTCCATCGCCAGCACGTTGTAGTCGCCGCCTACGACCTTGGGCACGCCGAAGTCGGTCACCGTCAGCGTGAACACCACGCAGCAGGCCGAAAACACGGCGTAGCGGGTGCCCGGCAGGGTCACGGTCAGGAAGGTGCGCCAGGGGCCGGCGCCCATGGCGCGCGCGGCGTCATAAAGACGGCCATCGGCCAACGCCAGACCGGTCAGCAGAATCATCAGCGCGTGCGGGAAGGTATAGAAAGCCTCGCCCACGACGATGCCCCAGAAACCGTAGATGGTCGCGCCGCCCGTCAGGCTCTTGAGCAGGCCCTGGTTGCCCAGCAGGTACACCAGCGCGATGCCCGGCAGCAGCGACGGCGCCAGCAGCGGCAGCAAGGCGACGGTGCGCAGCAGGCCCTTGCCCGGCAAGCGCGTGCGGGTCAGGCCGTAGGCGAATCCGTACGCGCAGGGCACGACCAGCAGCGTCGTCACGACGCCCACCGCGAGGCTGCGCGCGACCATGGCCATGAAGCCGTCGCCGCCGATGATGTCCGCAAGCACCGACAGCCCGGCCCAGGCGCCGTCGCTGTCGGTCACGGATTTGAGCAAGATGGCGGCCAAGGGCAGCGCCAGGAACAGCAGCAGGCCCAGCGCCAGGGCGCCCTGCCCGGTGGCCAGGCCGAAGGCGCCAACCCAGGCCGGCAGCGGGCGGCGGCCCAGCGCTGGCGCAGGCGCAGGCGTTGCGAAGTTTCCAGCTGCCGGCGCGGCGGCGTTGGAGGAACGGGTCATGGCCGGATCAAGCGTAGGCGCGTATCGCATGGCGCGGCAGCTCCACCCAGCAGCGGCTGGCGGCGTGAGGGCCCAGCAGGGCGTCTCCGATTTCAGGGGACACGATGGAATGCACCGTGCTGCCGGGTACGCCCTCAAGGCGCAGGGCCAGGCGATAGCCGCGGCCGAGGAACACGCCGTCCAGCACATCCGCCAGCATGGCGTTGGGCTGGTCCGGGCGCGCGGTGCTGACGCGCACGGCTTCCGGGCGCACGAACAGCTTGCCGCTGGCGGCATCCAGCGCCTCATCCACGGCCAGCTCCTGGCGTCCGACACGGGCGCGGTGCGCATCCAGGCGCTCGAACGGCAGCCAGTTCGCCTCGCCCACGAAATCGGCGATGAAGGCCGAGCCGGGTTGGCGGTAGAGTTCGCGCGGCGTGCCGTACTGCTCGATGATCCCGCCATTCATGACGGCGATGCGGTCGGCCATCACCATGGCCTCTTCCTGATCGTGCGTGACCATCAGCGTGGTGATGGAAAGGCGCTTTTGCAAGGCCCGCAGCTCGATGCGCAGATGCTCGCGCACGCGGGCGTCCAGCGCCGACATGGGCTCGTCCAGCAGCAGCAGGGACGGCGACGGCGCCAGCGCGCGCGCCAGGGCCACGCGCTGCTGCTGCCCGCCAGAGATCTGTCCCGGGTATTTATCCGCCGCGCCCGCCAGACCGACCAGCGTCAGCATTTCCTCGACGCGGTTGGCGACGTGGTTGCGGTGGGCGCGCTTGCCGCTCAGGCCATAGGCCACGTTCTGGGCCACGGTCAGGTTGGGAAACAGCGCGTACGACTGGAACAGGATGCCGTAGTCGCGCGCCTGCGGTTCGGCGTGCGAGATGTCGCGCCCGGACAGGACGATGGTGCCGCTGTCCTGGCGTTCCAGGCCGGCGATGGCGCGCAGCAAGGTGGTCTTGCCGCAGCCCGAGGGGCCCAGCAGGCACACCAGCTCCCCGGCGCGGATGTCGAGCGAGACGTCCGACAGCGCGGTATGGCTGCCAAAGCGCTTCACTAGATGCCTGACAGAGAGAAATGCGGTATCGCGTTCGGCCATGGGGCCTCCGGTTTGGGAACGAAGGCAGTATGGAAGACGCGTATTGAGTGTTTATGACACTTCGCGCAAATGCAGTAATAAAAACATCAAATTATTTTGGTGTACTGGCGGTCTTGCGCATTGCGCCCTATTCCGCCCCCTGCACCGTGCTTGTCGCCGAACTCAAATCCTTCTACGCCGTGGCCCGCTGCGGCACCGTCACCAAGGCCGCCGCCCAGCTGGGCGTCAGCCAGCCCACGGTGACCGGGCAATTGCGCCAGCTGGAGTCGCGTTACGGCGTCGAACTGTTCCACCGCCAGGGGCGCGGCATGCGCCTGTCGGACGCGGGCCACAGCCTGATGCCCATGGTGGAAAAACTGGTCCAGCAGGAAACCGAGATCGACTTCCGCCTGCGCGACGCCAGCGACCTGCGCGAAGGCAATCTGCGCATCGGCGCCACCGGCCCCTACTACATCATGGACACGGTGCGCGCCTACAACCAGCGCTACCCGGGCATAGATCTGACGCTGGCTATCGGCAACTCGCAAAGCATGCTCCAGGCGCTGCATGACTATCGCATCGAGATTGCCACGTCGTCGTTTCTGATGGATGACAAGCACCTGTACCGGCGCATGATCGCCGCCGACCCCATCCGGGTAGTGGCGCATCGCGACCATCCCCTGGCGCGCCGTGGCCGGGTCCGACTGGCCGACCTGGCCGACCACGCGCTGCTGTTGCGCGAACCCGGCTCCATGACGCGGCAACTGACGGAGGACGCCTTGCTGGCGGCTGGCGTCACGGTGCGCCGCACGCTGGAAATCGGCAGCCGTGAATCCATCCGCCAAGCCACCCTGTGCGGCCTGGGAATCAGCCTGATCCCCTCGCGCGAGATCCCTTCCCATCCCGACCTGGCGGCCCTGGACATCGAGGGCGCCGACATCGTGATGCACGAATACCTGTACTGCCTGCGCGAGCGCCAACCGGTGCAGTTGATCGCGCGCTTTCTGGAGATGGCGCCAGCCGCCGGCTGAGCGCCGCCCTCCCCTATGCGGCCACCCAGGAGACAACCATGGCCTTGACCTTGCAAGATATCGAGCAGATTTTCCTGGAGCGCGGACACCGCTCCTATGACGGCGAATCCGTCAGCCACCTGCGGCACGCGCTGCAGACCGCGGCGCTGGCGGAACGCAACGGCGCCGGCGCCCACCTGATCACCGCCAGCCTGCTGCACGACCTGGGCCATCTCATCGCCGACCGGCCCGGCACGCCCACGCTGCGCGGCATCGACGACAAGCACCAGTACTTCGTCCTGCCCTTCCTGCGCGGCCTGTTCAGCTCGGCGGTGCTGGACCCGATCCGGCTGCATGTGGAAGCCAAGCGCTACCTCTGCTATGTGGAACCGCAATATGAAGCGTCGCTCTCGGAGGATTCGAAACGCAGCCTGGCGCTGCAGGGGGGCAGTTTCGATGCGAGCCAGGCGGTGGAATTCGCGAGCATGCCGGGCGCGCCGGATGCGATCCGCCTGAGGCGGTGGGACGACATGGCCAAGGTTCCGGGGCTGGCGACGCCGCCCCTGGACCATTTCCTGGAGATCGCCGAGAGCATCTCGGGGCGGGTCAAGCTGGCTGCCATCTGGTAGGGCTGGCGGGAAAGCCATGCGTCCTAGCGGCCCAGACGACCGCCAGCGTCGCCGCCAGCAGCGCCAGCAGGGCCGGCACGAACGCGCCCACGCCCAGGCGTTCGAGCAACGCGCCGCCAACGATGCCGCCCGCGGCAATCGCCGTGTTCCACGCGGTCACCAGCATGGACTGCGCCACGTCCGCGGCGTCGCCCGCCGTCTTGGCCAGCGCGGTCTGGAACAGCGTCGGCGAACCGCCGAACGCCACGCCCCAAGCCCCCACCGACAGATAAAGCATGGCCGGCATGCCGCCCGCGATACCCAGCGCCAACGCGGCCAGGCCGAACAGGGCGACGCAAGCCAAAGTCAGCACCCGCAAATGGCGGTCGATCAACGTCCCGATCAGCCAGATCCCGGCCAGGGAACTGAGTCCGAACACCAGCAGCACCAGCTCGGTGCTTGCGGCCATGCCCAGCGATGCCAGGAACGGTGCGATGTAGATGTAAAGAATGTTGTGCGCGAGGACGAACGCCAGCACCGCGAACAGCACCGGACGCACGCCGGGCAGCAGGAAGACATGCCGCAGCGGCAGTTGCTTGCCCCGGGCCTGTCCCGCAAAGTCCGGCACCCGCAAGCGCACCCAGACCATCAGCAGCACTGCCAGCGCGCTCATGATGCCAAAGCCGATGCGCCACCCCCACAGCGCCCCAAGAAAAGTTCCGGCAGGCACGCCCAGCGACAGCGCCAGCGGCGCGCCCAGCATCGCCACCGCGATCGCGCGGCCCTGCTGATGTGCGGGCACCATACGCGCGGCGTAACCCGCCAGCAGCGCCCACAACAATCCCGCCGACATGCCGGCCAGGAAGCGCGCGGCCAGGGTCAGCACATAGCTGAAAGACAACGCGGTCACTGTATTGGCCAGCACGAACCCGGCGATCGCCGCCAGCAGCAGCGGACGCCGCCGCACGCCCCGGGTCGCGGCGACCAGCGGGATCGCCGCCGCCAGCGACCCGATCGCATAGATGGTGACGG
This sequence comes from Achromobacter sp. PD1, assembly GCF_048541815.1. Classification (NCBI taxonomy): domain Bacteria; kingdom Pseudomonadati; phylum Pseudomonadota; class Betaproteobacteria; order Burkholderiales; family Alcaligenaceae; genus Achromobacter; species Achromobacter sp. PD1. Next base: position 1,062,637 of record NZ_CP183349.1, on the reverse strand, counting down.
TCTGGCCGATACTGGTCTGGGACACGGCCAGGCCCTGCGCCATCTGCGGCAGCAGCCCGGCCGGCAGCGCCTCGGTCAGGATGGTGATGAAGCCGGCCATCGCCAGCGCCAGCAAGGCGCCCAGCGGCAGCCGGTCGCGGCCGGCGGGGGGAAGCGCCGGCGCAGTGCGCGGACGCGGGGAATTCGTAGGTTTTTTCATCTCAGGCACCTCGGTTGCAGCTTGGTGCCGAGACGATATAGGCCCGGAGATTAAAGAAAAAGTAGGCTACATTTCCTTCTTCTGCGGAACCAGATGTCCGCAATCAAGGAAACCAGATGGATAGCCTCAATGGCTTTGTCGTGTTCGTGCAGGTTGCGGAAACGCGCAGCTTCGTCGCCGCCGGCAGGCTGCTGGGCGTGTCGGCATCCGCCATCGGCAAGAGCGTGGCGCGGTTGGAAGAAAAGCTGGGCGTGCGCCTGTTCCACCGCAGTACGCGCAGCGTCACCTTGACGGCCGAGGGCGCGCTGTTCCTGGAACGCAGCCGCCGCATCCTGGCCGAGATCGAAGCGGCCGAACTGGAGCTGTCGCAGGCCGCCGCCGCGCCCCGCGGACGCCTGCGCGTCAGCCTGCCGCTGGTCAGCGGACTGGTGCTGCCGGTGCTGGGCGAGTTCATGCGCGAGTATCCCGAGATCGAACTCGACCTGGATTTCACCGACCGGATGGTGGACGTGATCGAAGAAGGCTTCGATGCCGTGGTGCGCACGGGCGAACCCGCCGACTCGCGCCTGTCGGCGCGCCGCCTGGGCGCGTTCCAGATCCTGCTGGTCGCCTCCCCCGCCTACCTGGCCAGCCGCGGCACGCCCAAAACGCCGGCCGACCTGCTGCGCCATAGCTGCCTGCACTACCGCTTTCCCAGCAGCGGCAAGCTGGAGACTTGGGCTCTGCGGCAAGCCGAAGGCGAGCCAGAGCTGCAGCTGCCCGTCTCGATGATCTGCAACAACATCGAGACGCGCGCCTGCTTCGCGCTGCAAGGACTGGGTATTGCCTACCTGCCGGACTTCGCCATCCGCGAACCCTTGGCGGATGGCCGCCTGGTGCAGGTCCTGAAAGGCAAATCGGAGCGGACCAACGTCTTCCACATCCTGTGGCCTGCCAGCAAGCACCCGTCGCCGAAAGTCCGGGCGCTGGTGGACTTTCTGGGTGCCCGGGTCTTCACGGACGCCCGGGCGTCCAGGCCCGGGCATCAGGTCCAGGCGTCAGGTCACTGAGCGCCCGTGGCCACCGGGCGGGACGGATCGCTGCACCACTCGCTCCAGGAACCCGGGTACAGGCGCGAACCTGACAAGCCCGCGATTTCCATGGACAGCAGGTTGTGGCAAGCCGTGATGCCCGAGCCGCACTGGTGCACGATGGCCGCCGGATCGCGGCCGTCCAGCAGGCTGGCGAACTCCTCGCGCAACTGCGCGGCCGGCTTGAAACGGCCGTCGGCCTGCAGGTTCTCGCCGTTGGGACGGTTCAACGCGCCCGGAATGTGGCCGGCCACCGGGTCCATGGGTTCGACCTCGCCGCGGTAGCGGTTGGCCGCGCGCGCGTCGATCACGGTGAAGGCCGGATGGGCGATGTTGTCCAGCACCGCCTGCGCATCCACCGAACCCGCCAGCGAGGCGCCCGGCTCCACCGGCTGGCCCGCGCGCACGGCGGCGCCGGCTTCGGTCGTGGTCGGCAGGCCGGCCGCGGTCCAGGCCTGCCAGCCGCCGTCCAGCACCGCCACCTGGTCGTGGCCCAGCCAGCGCAACATCCACCACAGGTGCGCGGCGTACATGCCGCCGCTGGCGTCGTAGGCCACCACCAGGGTCTTGGGCGTCACGCCGTGGGCGGCCATGAGCGCGCCGAACGCGCCTCGCGACGGCAACGGATGACGGCCGTTCTTGCCGGTGCGGGCTGCGGACAGCTCGGTTTCGTGGTCCAGGTAGCGCGCGCCGGGGATGTGGCCCGCGTCATAGGCCTGACGGCCCGCCGCGTGGTTGGTCAGATCGTGGCGCACGTCGAACACGCGCACGTCCGGCGCATCCAGGCGCGCGGCCAGTTCGGCGGCGGAAATCAGGGTCATCGGCATTCGGTGTGCTCCTGTAAGGGTGTGGGGCGACCGCGGCTCAGGCCGGCTTCGGATCGCGCATGGTGCGCCAGATCGACAACAGGCCCGCGAAAATGATCAGGCCCATGCCGGCCCAGGCCAGGGCGTCCAGCTGTTCGCCCCAGAAGCCCATGCCCAGCAAGGCCGCGAAGATGATGGTGCTGTACTGCAGCGCCGCCGTCAGCAGCGCCGACCCCAGGCCGAAGGCGCGGGTCATGGCCAACTGGCCGAACAGGCCCGTTACGCCCACGCCCAGCAGCGACAGGTAGCCGGTCCAGTCGGCGTGGCCCCAGCCCTCGAACAGCAGTCCGGCCAGGCTGGACACGCAAACGGCCACGGAGAAGAACAGCACGGTGCGCCATTCAGGTTCACCAACCCGGCCCAGCTGGCGGATCTGCATCATGGCGATGGCCGACATGGCGCCTGCGGTCATCCCCAACAGGGCGGCCAGCCACTGGTCCTCGTTGATGCTGGGCCGCAGCACCGCGATCACGCCCAGGAACCCCAGCGCCACCGCCACGATGCGCACGGGGTCGCGCTGCGCGCCGCCCCAGCCCAGCATCCAGCAGGCGATGAACAGCGGCGCGGTGTAGTTCAGGCTGGTGGCGGTGGCCAGGGGCAGATGGGCGATGGCGAAAAAGCCCAGCCACATCGAGGTGACGCCGGACAGGTTGCGCCACAGGTGGAGTTTCCAGCTGACGGGAATGATGGACTGGCGGCCGGCGCGGGCCCAGATCAGCAGCAGGATGACCGACGGCAGTCCACGAAACAGAACGACTTGCGGCAGCGAGGCGCCGTGTTCGGTGCCGAGCTTCACGAACGAACCCATGATGGCGAACATGGCGGACGCCAGCAACATCCAGAGTGCCTGCATGGGGGTCTACGCTAAGGGAAAAGTGAAGAGGAATAAGGGAAAGCGATACTATACTCTCCGTCACCGGAAGCGGCGCCGCGAGTCGGGGAACTGGCGGCCCGCAGCAGTGTCGAATCCCGGCATATCCTGCTCGCAGAGGAACACAAAAAACATGAAACGCATTGTCCTGTTCGTCCTGACCAACCTGGCTGTCATGCTGGTGCTGTCGGCCACGCTGCGCATCCTGGGCGTGGACCGCTACATCACCGCCAACGGCCTGAACCTGAACGCCCTGTTGATCTTCTCGGTGGTGGTCGGCTTCACCGGCGCGATCATCTCGCTCCTGATCAGCAAGCCCATGGCCAAATGGAGCACCGGCGCCCAGGTGCTGGACCCGAACTCGCCCCGCAACCAGCGCGAAGCCTGGCTGGTCGACACCGTGCACCAACTGGCCGACCGCGCCGGCATCGGCCGCCCGGAAGTCGCCATCTATGAAGGCGCCCCCAACGCCTTCGCCACCGGCGCCTTCAAGAACGACTCCCTGGTCGCGGTGTCCACCGGCCTCCTGGAAAGCATGAGCGAGGAAGAAGTCGCCGCCGTGCTGGCCCACGAAGTCGCGCACATCGCCAACGGCGACATGGTCACGCTGACGCTGATCCAGGGCGTGGTGAACACCTTCGTCGTGTTCCTGGCCCGCGTGGTCGGCTACTTCATCGACCGCGTGGTGTTCAAGAACGAACGCGGCATCGGCCCGGGCTACTACATCACCGTGCTGGTCTGTGAAATCATCTTCGGCGTGCTGGCCTCGATCATCGTGGCCTGGTTCTCGCGTCAGCGCGAATATCGCGCCGACGCCGGCTCGGCCCACCTGATGGGCGCCCGCGAACCCATGATCCGCGCCCTGGCCCGCCTGGGCGGCCTGGAACCGGGCGAGCTGCCCAAGTCCTTCGAGGCCTCGGGCATCACCGGCAAGGGCGGCCTGGCCGCGATGTTCGCCTCGCACCCGCCGATTCCGGCCCGCATCGCCGCGCTGCAAAATGCACGCGTGATCTAAGCCTTTCGCTCAGACGGGCCGCGCGCCCGTCACCCTGACTCGATGGCCCGCCTGCGCGGGCCATCGTCTTTTCCGGCTCCGTCCAAAAGAAAAACCGCCCCAAGGATGCGAGGCGGGCCCCCCGAGGACGATTGACGATCAGATATTCCTGCTTAAATGGGGTGGGGGCATAACTTCAGGGGCCTGGCGCCGGTCCTGGCCGTATGGATAGACGTGATGTCGAGGGCAGACCATGGCTGAATCGAATACGCACTCCCCGGCCCGCGGAACGGGCAGCTGGCTGATTGCCGTGGGCACGTATACGCGGCCGATGCCGCATGTGCATGGCATAGGGCGCGGCATCCACCTGCTGAGTTTCGACTCCGCGACGGCCGCGCTGCGTGAATTGCGGGTGCACAGCCATAGCGTCAATCCCTCTTACCTGTGCCATTCCGCGTCCCTCGGCCTGCTGTATGGCGTGAGCGAGCAGGAAGAAGGCGCCAGCATCGACGTCTACGCGGTCGACGACGCGGCCACGCTGCGGCACTTGCTCAATGTGCCTACCCCTGGCGCCAGCCCTTGCCACATCTGCCTGACCCCTGCGGCGGACCGCCTCTTCGTGTCCAACTATGGCAGCGGCGAACTCCTGAGCTACCGGCTCGACGGACAGGGGTTGCCCATCTCCCCGCCCGACATCATCGTGCGCCATGGCAGCGGTCCGCGCAGCGACCGCCAGGCGAGCCCCCATGTGCATTGCGCCCAGCCGACCCCGTCCGGCGATGCGGTCTACCTGTGTGACTTGGGTACCGACAGCGTCGCCCGCCATGCCCTGCGGGGCGCCGCGCTGGATCTGCTCCCGGACCTGCAGCTGCAGATCGGACCAGGTTCCGGGCCGCGCCATCTGCGGCTGAATCCGGCCGGTACCCGCGCCTTCGTGCTCAACGAACTGTCCAATAGCGTGACCGTCGTTCAACTGCCCACGGCACGCAATCCCCATGCACAGGCGCTCACCCGGATCGGCACGCTGCCCGCAGATTGGCACAACGCCAACTCCGCGTCCGCGCTCTGCCTGCATCCGAGCGGACGCTGGCTCTACGCGACCAACCGCGGCCACGACAGCATCGCGGGATTTCGGCTATTGGAATCCGCCCCGTGGCTTGAGCCGATAGGCTTGTGGCCCGCCGGCGGGCGCACGCCGCGCGACGCCGCCATCCCCCCGGACGGCGGCTTCCTGCTGGTCGCCAGCCAGGACGAGCACCGCATTTCCTGCATGCGCATAGACCCGGACAGCGGCCAGCTGCAGCCTGCAGGCGTGCCGTTTGCCATTTCCTCGCCGGCCTGCGTTCTTCCCTTGCTTCGGAAAGGACCCCCAAGGCCCTGACATCCGTTCGCCCTCCTGCATCGTCGTCACCCCGCCCCCGTCAGCACTCGACGATGTTCACCGCCAGCCCGCCGCGCGCGGTTTCCTTGTACTTGGTCTTCATGTCGGCGCCGGTTTCGCGCATGGTCTTGATGACGGAGTCCAGCGACACGTAGTGCTGGCCGTCGCCGCGCAGCGCCATGCGGGCAGCGTTCACGGCCTTGATGGACGCCATGGCGTTGCGCTCGATACAGGGAATCTGAACCAGGCCGCCCACGGGGTCGCAGGTCAGGCCCAGGTTGTGCTCCATGCCGATCTCGGCCGCGTTCTCGACCTGTTCGACGGTGCCGCCCAGGGCGGCGGCCAAGCCGCCCGCCGCCATCGAGCAGGCCACGCCGACCTCGCCCTGGCAGCCGACCTCGGCGCCCGACAGCGAGGCGTTGTACTTGTAGAGCAAGCCCACGGCGGCCGCGGTCAGCAGGAAGTCGCGCACGCCTTCGCGGTTGGAACCGGGCACGAAGCGGTCGTAGTAATGCAGCACCGCCGGGATGATGCCGGCCGCGCCGTTGGTCGGCGCCGTCACGACGCGCCCGCCCGCGGCGTTCTCTTCGTTGACCGCCATGGCGTACAGATTGACCCAGTCCATCACGGACAGGGGATCGGACAGGGTGCGCTCGGCGCGCTGGGTCAGGTTGCGGTAGAGCTCGGGCGCGCGGCGGCGCACGCGCAAGGGGCCGGGCAGTTCGCCGTCCGCTTCCGGATAGTTGATGCCGCAGCCGCGCGACACGCAGTCCTGCATGACCTGCCAAATGCGGTCCAGCCCGGCATGCACCTCGGCCTCGTCGCGCCAGGTCAGCTCGTTCTTCATCATCAGCTGCGCCACCGACAGGCCGCTCTCGCTGCACATGGCCATCAGTTCTCGACCCATGCGGAACGGGTACGGCAACTGGTCGTGCGCGGCGATGACCTGGCTGTTGGACGCGCCGGCCGTCACCACGAAGCCGCCCCCCACCGACAGGTAGCGGGCCTCGCGCAGCGATTCGCCATTGGCGTCAAAGGCGTGAAACTTCATGCCGTTAGGATGTTCCGCCATGGCTTCGCGGCGGTAGAACATCATGTGTTCCTTTTCGACGAAAGGAACCGGATAGCGTCCCAGCAGCGGCAATTGGCGGCTGGCCCGCACCGACGCGATCATGCCGGCGATGGCGGCGGGGTCGACGGTGTCGGGGGCTTCGCCCATCAGGCCCAGCAGCACCCCCTTGTCGGTGCCGTGGCCCTTGCCCGTGGCGCCCAGCGAGCCGTAGAGCTCGGCGCGCACCGTGGCCACGCTGGACATGAGTCCATCGCGCTCCAGGCCTTGCGCGAACAACAGGGCGGCCCGCATGGGGCCCACCGTATGGGAGCTAGACGGGCCTATGCCTATCTTGAACAGGTCGAATACGGAAACGGCCACGCAAAACTCCATTGCATCTGGGATTGATGAGGCAATGATACGCGTAGGCCAGCCCGCGCGCAGCAGGCCCGGCAAGCGTATGCTGTATTGCGGGGACAGGTTCCCCCGGCAGCGCCGCGCATGCGATCATTACAGAATTATTACTTGTCATAAAAGAATGGAAACACGCCAGGATGTCCGGACTCATTACCCTGCTTGACTTCGCCGGCTACGTCGCCCTGCTCCTCTGGGGCGTGCACATGGTCCAAACAGGCGTACAGCGCGCCTTCGGGGCCGCCCTGGGCGCCGCGTTGGGCAAGGCCCTGGGCACCCGGCTGCGGGCCTTCGCCGCCGGACTGGGCATTACCGCCGCGCTGCAGAGCAGCACCGCCACGGGCCTGATGATCACGGGCTTCGCGGCCGGCGGCGTCGTCGGCCTGGCGCCGGCCCTGGCCGCCATGCTGGGCGCCAACGTCGGCACCACGCTCATCGTCCAGTTGCTGTCCTTCGACCTGACCTCGCTCGCCCCCATCCTGATCCTCGCGGGCGTGTGGATGTTCCGCCGCTACCCGCCCGGCCGCACGCGCGACCTCGGCCGCGTCTTCATCGGCCTGGGGCTGCTGCTGCTATCGCTGCACCAACTGGTCGAACTGTTCCAGCCTTTCCAGACCGCGCCCATGCTGGGCATGATCCTGGACGCGCTGTCGACCCAGCCGGTGGCCACCGTGCTGCTGGCAGCCGCCTTCACCTGGGCGGCGCATTCCAGCGTGGCCGTGGTGGTGCTGGTCATGTCGCTGGCCAGCCATCACATGGTGGCGCCGCACGTCGCGTTTGCGCTGGTGCTGGGGGCCAACCTCGGCACCGCCATCAACCCCATGATCGAAGGCGTGACCGGGGACGATCCCGCCGCCCGCCGCCTGCCCCTGGGCAACCTGCTGACGCGGGTGCTGGGCGTGCTGGCCGGCCTGATCCTGCTGCCCTATCTGCAGCCCATGATGAGCGACCTGGCGTCCGACCCGGCCCGCGCGGTGGCCAACTTCCACACCCTGTTCAACGCCGTCATCGCCCTGGTGTTCCTGCCGCTGCTGACGCCCTACGCCGCCCTGCTGACCCGCTGGCTGCCCAAGCGCGCGGATCCGAACGACCCGTCGCGCCCCCAGTACCTGGATGAATGGGCCCATGACGTGCCGGCCGTGGCCCTGGGCAACGCCGCGCGCGAAGCCCTGCGCATGGCCGACATGCTGCAGACCCTGCTGCTCTACGCCCGCGCCGGCTTCAAGCGTGACAACCGCCACCGCATGGTGCAGGCGCGCCAGTTGGACGCCGCGCTGGACAAGCTGGAAAACGCCATCACCACCTACCTGGCGACCCTGGACCAGGAGAACATGACACGCGAGGACATCCAGCGCCTGGACGCCATCCTGGCCTTCACCAGCAATATCGGCCACGCCGGCGACATCGCCAACCACGGTCTGCTCAGCCACATTTCCAAGCTGCGCAAGCAGGGCTGGGTCTTCTCTCCGGAACAGCGCGCCAGCCTGGACGACACGCTGGGCCAGCTCATCGCCAACCAGCGCACCGCCGCCGCCCTGTTCGTCAACGACGACCTGCGCCAGGCCCGCGCGCTGGCAGGAGAAAAGGCCCGCTTCCGCTCGATCGAGACCAATGCGGCGGACACGCACCTGCAGAAAATCAAAGGGGGCGAGGTCGACGCCGCCGAGGTGGGCGCGCTCTACCTGGATATCCTGCGCGACATGAAGGGCATCAACTCCCATCTGGTCGGCGCGGCGGCCTATCCTCTGTTGGCGCGTCACGGCGAACTGCTGCCCAGCCGCTTGCGCGAAGCGGGGAACTGAGCGGAACGAAAAAGCCGACCTTATGTGGTCGGCTTTTTTCAACTGTGCTCTCCGGCAGTTTTCACTGCCCCCCGCATCCTACAAATAGCGCTTGAACCACTCCAGCATGCGCTTCCAGCCGTCCTGCGCGGCCTCGGCCTTGTAGCTGGCGCGGTAGTCGGCCAGGAAGGCGTGGTCGGCCTCGGGATACACCACGAACTCCGAGCGCCGGGCGTTGTCGTTGCCGGCGGCCAGCTTGGATTTCATGGTTTCGACGTCGGCCAGCGGGATGCTGGCGTCCTTGCCGCCGTACAGGCCCAGCACCGGCGCGTGCAACTCGTTGACCACGTCGAAGGCAAAGCGCTTGATCAGCGGGCCATGGCCCACGCTGAGCTTGCCGTACCAGGCCACCGCCGCCTTCACGTCGGGATTGTGGGCGGCATACATCCAGGTCAGGCGGCCGCCCCAGCAAAAGCCGGTCACCGCCACGCGCTTGGGATCGCCGCCATGCGCGGCGGCCCAGGCCACGCTGGCGTCCAGGTCGGCAAAGACCTGCTCGTCCGGCACCTTGCTGACCAGTTCGGCGATGAGTTTCGGGATGTCGGTATAGACCGAGGCGTCGCCCTGGCGCTCGTAGAGATTGGCGGCGACGGCAAGGTAGCCGGCCTTGGCGACCCGGCGGCGCAGGTCCTTGATGTGCTCGTGCACGCCGAAGATCTCCTGCACCACCAGCACGATGGGCAGGTCGCGCTTGCCTTCGGGCGCGGCGTAATAGGCGGCGATCGTGCCGTCGGCCACGGGCAGCTTGAAATCCCCGTGGACCAGGCCCTGGGTGTCCGTGTGGATCACGGTGGGCGCGACATTGCCGGCTGCGGCGGAAAAACTCATGAAGAACTCCTGTGTAGGGATGATCAACCAAGCCGGATATCCCGCCAGCGCCTGCATGGCCTCGCGCCGATCCTAATGCCGGTGGCCATGCTCCGCTTGCGGCGCGGCCAGGCCGGCTTCGGCCTCGTGGTCGTGCCCGTGGTGCATGACCGTGGTGACGCTGTAGATCAGCGCCACGCCCACGCCGACCAGCAGCAATTGCGGGACGGCATCGGCCAGGGATACCCGTTCGTGCATCTGCGGCATCAGGTCGGCCACCGAGATATAGAGGAAGCTGCTGGCTGCAACCACCAGGACATACGGCACCCATTGCTGCGCCTGCTGCAACACGAAGTACCCTATTATGCCGCCCACGGCTGAACACAAGCTGGTGAAGAGGATCAGCGAGAAGGCGCGGCGGCGCGCCAGGCCCGCGTTGAGCAGCACCACGAAGTCGCCCAGCTTGTGCGGCACTTCATGAATGATGATGGACGCCGCAGTCAGCACGCCCAGCAGGGGGTCGGTCAGGAACGCCGCCGCCACCAGCACCCCGTCGCATAGATTGTGCAGCGAGCTGCCGATCAGGATCAGCACGCCGCCGCGGCCCGCCTCGTGGCGGTCATGTCCCTTGTGGTGGTGATGGCCGTCGCCCTCGTGGTGATGGCTGTGGCGCAGCAGCGCGATCTTCTCCAGCACGAAAAATCCGATCAGCGACGCCAGCATCAGGCCGAACAGCACGTGAGCATCGCCCACCCCGGTCTCGAAGGCCTCGGGCAGCAGGTGCAGCAGCGCCACCGACAGCAGCACCCCCACCGACAGGCTAACCATGTGGTGCAGGTATTGCGCGAAGACCTTGTAGGCCAGCCAGCTGGCGACAAGGACGGCGATAAGCCCGCCGGTGACGGTGGCGAGCAAGATCCAGAGCAGCAACATTTTTGGGGGGACGCTTTAAGGCGGAGGGAAGCGAAACATTATATTGTTTCAATACCAAAAACGGAAATGGGCTGCCCGAAGGCAGCCCATGTGTCTTGGGACGGGGTGATTCCGGCCCTAGTGGGCCTGCTCCCAGTTCTTGCCCATGCCGACTTCCGCCACCAGCGGCACGCGCAGTTCCGCAACGTTGCACATGAGGCGCGGCAGCGCTTCCTTGACCAGCTCCAGCTCGGCGTCGGGCGCTTCCAGCACCAGTTCGTCGTGCACCTGCATGATCATGCGCGTCTGCAGCTGTTCGGCCTCCAGCCAGTCCTGCACCGCCACCATGGCCATCTTGATCAGGTCGGCCGCCGTGCCCTGCATGGGCGCGTTGATGGCCGCGCGTTCGGCCGCCTGGCGGCGCGGACCCGAGGCGCCGCGGATTTCCGGCAGCTGCAGGCGGCGCCCGAAGACGGTTTCCACGTAGCCCTGTTCACGCGCGCGGCGGCGGGTATCGTCCATGTACATCGCCACGCCGGGATAGCGGGCGAAATAGCGGTCGATGTAGGCCTGGGCGGCATCGCGCGTGATGCCCAGGTTGGACGCCAGGCCGAACACCCCCATGCCGTAGATCAGGCCGAAGTTGATGGCCTTGGCGGCGCGGCGCTGATCGGTGGAGACGTCGGCCAGCGCCACGCCGAACACTTCGGAGGCGGTAGCGCGGTGGATGTCCTCGCCCGCCGCGAAGGCGCGCTGCAGGTTGGCGTCGTCCGACACGTGCGCCATGATGCGCAGTTCGATCTGGGAATAGTCCGCCGACAGCAGCATGCCCTGCTCGGCGATGAACGCCTCGCGCACGCGCCGGCCGGCTTCGGTGCGCACCGGAATGTTCTGCAGGTTGGGATCGGACGAGGCCAGGCGGCCGGTGATCACCGCGGCCTGCGAATAGTGCGTGTGCACCCGCCCCGTGTCCGGGTTGATCATGCGCGGCAGCTTGTCCGTATAGGTGGACTTCAGCTTGGACAGGCCGCGGTATTCCAGCAGCACCTGCGGCAGCGGATAGTCCAGCGCCAGCTTGCTCAGCACCTCTTCGTCGGTGGATGGCGCGCCGCTGGCGGTCTTGCGCACCACCGGCAGCTGCATGCGGCCGAACAGGATCTCGCCCAGCTGCTTGGGGGAATTCAGGTTGAAGGGTTGGCCTGCCAACTCATAGGCCTTTTGTTCGAGCTGCAGCATCTCCTGGCCCAGCTTGTGGCTCTGGCGGCCGAGTTCCGCGGCATCCACCTTGACGCCGTTGCGCTCGACCGTGGTCAGCACCGAGGACACCTGCATTTCCAGCAGATAGATGCGGTTCAGGCCTGCGTCGGCGGCCACCATCGGGCGCAGCACCTGGTGCAGCTGCAAGGTGAAGTCCGAATCTTCGGCGGCGTAATGGCCGGCCTTGTCCACCGCCACTTCGTCAAAGCCGATTTGCTTGGCGCCCTTGCCGCAGAGGTCCTCGTAGGACACGCCGCTGCGGCCCAGATAGCGTTGGGCCAGGTCATTCAGGCCCACGCCGCGGTGCGATTCCAGCACATAGGCCTGCAGCATCGTATCTTCGGCGATGCCGGCCAGCTTGATGCCTTCGTTGGCGAACACGTGCGCGTCGTACTTGGCGTGGTGCAGCAGCTTGGCGCGGGACGCGTCTTCCAGCCAGGGCTTCAGGCGCGCCAGCACCTCGGCCTTGGGCAACTGCGGCGCATTGTCCGGGCCGCGGTGCGCAACCGGGATGTAGCACGCCACGCCGGGCGCCACCGCCAGCGACATGCCCACCATCCTGGCCTGCATTTCGTCCAGCGAGGTGGTCTCGGTGTCCACCGCGACCAGGGGCGCGTCCTTCAGCTTTTCCATCCAGGCGTCGAACGCGGCCCAATCGGAAATGATCTGATAATCCAGTTCCACCGGCGCGGCCGGCGCCTCGTGCGCGACGCGGGCGTCGCCCGTGGGCACACGCTCGGCGTCGCCAGTCAGATCGCGCAGCCAGGTGCGGAAACCATAGCGTTCATAAAGTTCGGTCAGCGTCGCGTCGTCGCGCGGACGCGGCGTCAGGTCGTCCACGCTGTCCACATGGCCGGCCAGGTCGCAGTCGTACTTCACGGTCAGCAATTGGCGCGTCAGCGGGAAGTTGGGAATGGCCTCGCGCAGGTTGCTGCCCGCCACGCCCTTGACGCCTTCCGCGCCTTCCACCAGCTTGTCTATCGAGCCGAATTCCGTAAGCCATTTGACCGCCGTCTTCGGGCCCACCTTGGTCACGCCGGGAACGTTGTCCACCGCGTCCCCCACCAGCATCAGGTAATCCACGATGCGGTCGGGCGGCACGCCGAACTTGTTGACCACGCCGGGCTCGTCCAGCACTTCGCCGGTCATGGTGTTGACCAGGGTGACGTGGCTGTTGACCAGCTGCGCCAGGTCCTTGTCGCCGGTCGACACGATGGTGTGCACGTCATGCTCGGCGGCGCGCTTGGCCAGGGTGCCGATCACATCGTCGGCCTCGACCCCTTCGATGGCCAGCACCGGCCAGCCCAGCGCGCGCACGGCGCGGTGGATGGGTTCGATCTGCGCGGCCAGGTCTTCAGGCATGGGCGGGCGATGCGACTTGTATTCCGGATAGAGATCATCACGGAAGGTCTTGCCGCGGGCATCGAAAATACATGCGGCATACTCTGCCTTATGATCAGAGACAAGTTTGCGCAGCATATTCACCACGCCGTAAAGCGCCCCCGTGGGTTCGCCTTGCGCGTTGCGCAAATCAGGCATAGCGTGGAAAGCGCGGTACAAGTAACTTGAACCGTCGACCAGTAATAAGGTTTTTTTCATGGTTACAAAGGCAGATATGGCAATAGCTGCGGAAACACCCGCCAACAAACAAATTCCGCTGATTATGTCAGAGATACGGACGGCGGCAGACAAGCTCGCGAACATCGGGCCTGCTGTCAGCGTCTTCGGCAGTGCACGAGTCAGCCGTAATTCCCCCCACTATGAAACCACCGTCGCAATTTCCGCCGCGCTGGCCGACGCCGGTTTCGCGGTGATCGCCGGCGGCGGTCCCGGCATCATGGAGGCAGCCAACAAGGGCGCGTTCGAAGCAGGCGGCACCAGCATCGGTCTGAACATCAGCCTGCCCCACGAAGCGCACAACAACGAATACCAAACCATCAGCCTGTCATTCGAGTATTTTTTCTCGCGCAAGGCAACCTTCTTCATGCACAGCTTCGCCTATGTGGCGATGCCTGGCGGCTTCGGCACCCTGGATGAACTCTTCGAAGCGTTGACGCTCATCCAGACGGGCAAGGTCCCGCCCGCTCCCATCGTGCTGGTGGGCAGCGAGTACTGGTCCGGACTGGTCGAATGGCTGGGCGGCCAGGTGCTGGCCAACGGCATGATAGGCGCGCACGACCTGGATCTCTTCATCATCGAGGACGATCCCATGAAGGTGGTGCGCAAGGTGGTGGAATTCCACGCCAAGGTCATTTCGGACGCGCAATACGCGCCGTCCCTGCCGGCCTGAAATCGTATGTAGCTTGAGGCCCCGCGCCGCCGCCAGGCCGCCCCAAGGCGGCGCCGCCCCCTCGGAGGGCAGCAAGCGCGCGAAGCGCGTGCGGCGTGGGGGCCCGCGCCGCCGCCAGGCCGCCCCAAGGCGGCGCCGCCCCCTCGGGGGGGGCAGCAAGCGCGCAAAGCGCGTGCGGCGTGGGGGTCCGCGCCGCCGCCAGGCCGCCCTAAGGCGGCGCCGCCCCTCGGGGGGCAGCAAGCGCGCAAAGCGCGCGCGGCGTGGGGGCCCGCGCCGCCGCCTCCCTCGGGGGGCAGCAAGCGCGCAAAGCGCGCGCGGCGTGGGGGCCCTTCCTCTATTTGCGCATGAACGACGGCAAGACATCCGCCGGTATCGGGCAGACATAGGGCTGCCCGCGGCGCGTCTCCATCAGTTCTTCCTTGGCGCGCGCCAGCGCCTCCGGCTGCGTGTACAGATCGGCGGCGGTCGCCGCGATGATCTTGGCCGCGTGCACCATGCCCTTGTGCGCCATGGACATCTTGCCCTGCGCCACCATCTGCCAGGAATGGAACGGCGTGCCGTAGGCGTAGCAGGCGCCCCAGCATTGCGCGGTGGGCGCGACCCAGCTCACGTCGCCCACGTCGGTGGAACCGTAGGTGATCTCGGCTCGGCCGGGCTCGTAGGGCGCCACGCCGGCAAACAGCGGCGTGGGATTGCGCAGCACCGCGCCCAGGTTCTTGCCGGCGTTGTCGATGTCGTCCGCGGAGATCGCGTCCCACATGCGGCGCGCGGCCTGCTGCTCGCCCGCGGTGTAGTCGGGACCCTGCAAGGCCAGCATGTTGGCGTACATAATCTGGTTCAACACGCCGTTGGGGATGTAGTTCGAGCAGGCCTTGTCGAACACGATCTCCAGTTCGCAGCCCGTCATCAGCGCCGCGCCGCGCGCCACATTCTGCACGCGCTCGTACAGTTCGGCGGCCTGCGAATTGATGGGCGCGCGCACCAAGTACAGCACCTCGGCGCGGGCCTGCACCACGTTGGGCGAAATGCCGCCGCTGTTGGTCACGGCGTAATGCACGCGCGCATCGGGCACCATGTGTTCGCGCAGGTAGTTCACTCCCACGTTCATCAACTCGACCGCGTCCAGCGCGCTGCGGCCCAGGTGCGGCGAATTGGCCGCGTGCGCCGCGACGCCGCGGAAGCGGAAATAAGCCTGGATGTTCGCAAGCGAGGACTGGTGGAAGATGCCGGTGTGCGATGCGGGATGCCAGGTCAACGCCGCGTCCACGTCATCGAACAGGCCGGCACGCGCCATGAAGGTCTTGCCCGAGCCGCCCTCTTCCGCCGGACAGCCGTAGAAGCGGATGGTGCCGGGCAGGCCGTTGGCCTCCAGGAACTCCTTGACCGCCACCGCCGCAAAATGCGCGGCCGTGCCCAGCAGGTGGTGGCCGCAGCCGTGGCCGTTGCCGTTCGGCGTCTCCGGCGAAGGCTGGCAGGCGTAGGCGCCGCTTTCCTGGCTCAAGCCGGACAGCGCATCGTACTCGCCCAGGATGCCGATCACCGGACCGCCGTTGCCGGCCTCCGCCACGAAGGCGGTGGGAATGCCGGCCGCGTCGCGCGTGACGCGAAAGCCGGCTTCCTCCAGCATGGCAATGTGCAGCTCGGCGGACTTGTGCTCGTCGTAGCGCAGTTCGGCCAGGCTCCAGATGCGGTCGCTCAGTTCCGCGTAGCGCTCGCTGCGCGCGTCGATGAACGGCGCAAGTTTATCGATGGCACCCATTGTTTCTCCTGTGGCTGTAATGGCGGGGAAAAAACCGGTCAGGTCACTCTTCGAGCTTGATGCCGGCAGTTTCAATGATTTTGCGGTTGGCGGCCAGCGTCTGCGCGATGCGCTCGGCAAAGGCCTGCGGCGTGCCCGCGTCGGGCTGCGCGCCCATGCCCGCCAGGCGCTGCACCAGCGCGGGATCGGCCAGCGCGCGCACCGCGGCCTGGTTCAGGCGCTGCACCACGGCATCGGGCGTTCCGGCCGGCACGACCAAGCCAAACCAGGTCTGGCCCAGCGCGTTCAGTTGCGGATAACCCAGTTCCGTCATGGTCGGCAGGTCCGGCATGTCGGGCATCCGGGCGGGCGCCGACACGGCGATGGCGCGCAGCTTGCCGGCCTTGACCAGCGATTGCGCGGACGCGTACTGGTCCTGCTGCACCTGCACCTCGCCGCCCACCGCGGCCGTCAGCGCCGGCCCCATGCCGCGGTACGGCACGTGCAGCACATCGACCTTCAGGTCCGCGTTCATCGCCGCCAGGTTCAGGTGGCCGAGCGAACCGACGCCGGGCGAACCATAGGAATACTTGCCCGGATGGGCCCGCAGCTCGGCCAGGAATTGCGCAAAATCCTGCGCCGGAAACGCCGGATTCACCATCCACACGACCGGCACCGTCGCCACCGAGGCCACCGGTTTCAGCTGCGTTTCGGGATTGACGCGCTTGGTGCCGTACAGCAGCGGATTGACGGCCATGGTGCTAACCGTGGCCATGCCCAGCGTGTAGCCGTCGGGTTCGGCCCGGGCCACCGCCTCGGTGCCGAGCAGGCCGCCCGCGCCGGCGCGGTTCTCCACCACCACGCTCTGGCCCAGTTCCTTGCGCAGGCCCTCGGCCACCGCGCGTGCCAGCGCGTCGGTGGACCCGCCGGGCGCGAACGGCACGATCAGCCGCAGGGGCTGGGAGGGATAGGCGTCCTGGGCGGCGGCCAGGGACGAAACACTGAAAGTTACGGCGCATACCAGCGCGTGCAGCAGACGGGACTTCATGGACCAGCCACTCCTGGGGAACGGAAGCGATGTAAGGGATCGCAGCATTGTGTCCAGGGCATATCCTTATTTCAAATACATTAATGCGTGGATATATTCGTGTTTTGAATATCTTTCCTGCCTGCGCCATGGACGTCGCTCCCGCCACCCTGCTGTCCCGCCTGCTCGCCAAGGGGCGCCTGCGCCACCTGCAATTGCTGGCCAGCATCGCCGACCTGGGCAGCATCCAGCAGGCGGCCAGCCATATCGGCCTGAGCCAGCCGGCGGCCACCCATGCGCTGGCCGACATAGAGGATCTGCTGGGCGTGCAGCTATTCGAGCGCCATGCCCGCGGCATGCGCACCACGCGCAGCGGCCAGCTCATGGCGGAGTGCGCCCGCAGCATGCTGACGACGCTGCGCGCCTCCACGGATTCGGTGGCGGCCCTGCGCCAGGGCGCCACGGGCAATCTGCGCCTGGGGGCCATCCCGGCAGCCACGGGCGGCCTGCTGGCCGAGCGCCTGCCCGCCTACCTGAACGCGCGCCCGGGATTGCAAGTGGAGGTGGTGGAAGGCAGCCGCGAACAGCTACTGCCCCAGGCTGCCAGCGGCAGCCTGGACATGCTGCTGTGCCGGCGTCCGGAAGCCGTGCCCGCCGGCCTGGAATTCGTGCCGCTGCAGGAGGACGCGGCGGTGATCGTGGCCGCTGCCGGCCACCCGCTGCTGGATGCGGACGGCGCGCCCACGCTGGCGCAGGTGGCGTCCCAACTGTGGATAGAACCCCGTCCGGAACTGGCCATCCATGCGGTGTTCAAGGCCTTCTTCGAACGCGCCGGGGTGGTGCCGCGGCTGTGCAGGCTGAGCAGCGCCGCCCCGCCCATGCCGCTGCTCATCGCCGTCATGCAGGCGCAGCAGGCCCTGGTCATGGTGCCGCAGACCTTGGGCAACTGGTACATGCAGCACGGGCATTTCCAGCGCCTGCGCATCGAATCGCCGGGTTCATTCCAGCCCATCGGCGCGATCGTGCGCGACCAGGGACCTGGCCGCGATTTCCTGGACTGGCTGGCGGCCTGAAAAAACGCCCGCCGAGCCGCCAGCCCAGCGGGTCAGCCTATGTCGCCGCCCGCCACGTACATGATCTGCCCGGTAATGTAGGACGCCTCGGGCGCGGCCATGAAGCAGATCGCCGCGGCGACTTCCTCGGCCTGCCCCAGCCGGTCCTGCGGCGTGTCACGCAGGCATGACGCATACATCTCGCCCACCCAGGCGGTCTCCTGCTCGGACGGCGTCTCCTGGTTGCGCGGGATGGCCCGCACGCCATTGTCCAGCGCACCCGGCGACACGCAATTGACGCGCACGCCGGACTTCGCCAACTCCAGGGCCATGCAGACGGTGGCGGCGTGCACGCCGCCCTTGGAGGCCGAATACGGCACCCGGTAGATGCCGCGCGTGGCGTTGGAACCCACGTTGACGATGGCGCCCGCACCCTGCGCCCGCATCACCGGTATGACTTCGCGGCAGGACCACAGCGTCGGCCACAGCGAGCGGTTGACCTCGCGCTGCATCTGCTCGGGCGTGTACTCCCAGAACGGCCGGGTCCAGATCGTGCCGCCCACGTTGTGCACCGACACGTCGATGCGGCCGTTGATTTCCAGCGCCGCGCGCACCATGGACTGCGCGCCCGCATGGGTTTCCAGATCGGCCTGGGCAAAGCTGGCGCGTCCGCCCGCGGCCCGGATTTCCTCGGCCACGGCGGCGCCCTGCTCCTCCGCCCGGTCCACCACGACGACGTGCGCGCCCTCGGCCGCCAGGCGCCGCGCCGTTGCCCGGCCCACGCCCTGCGCGGCGCCGGTCACCAGGGCCACCTGGCCCTCGAAACGTAGATGTGTGCTCATGCTTGTATCGTCCTTTGCGGTATCAATGCGCCGCCGAAAGCGCGCCGTCCGGCCGCGCATGCTTGAGCTTGAGGCTCAGCACCGCCAAAGCCGCGACCGCCAGGGGTATGGCCAGCGCGATGAAGAATCCCGACGGTCCGCCCCAGGCCAGGAAGCTGCCGCCAATGGCCGAACCCGCGATCGCGCCCGCGCGGCCCATGCCGATGGCCCAGCCGGTGGCGGTGGCGCGCAAGGCGGTCGGATAAGCGCCCACGACCAGGTAGTTCAGCGCGATCTGCTGTCCGCCGATGCCGAAGCCGGCCGCGCCGACCAGGATGAAGACCAGCGTCCAGTTGTCGCCGGCCTGGCTCAGGCCGACGGCCACCGCGATGCCCAGCGCGAACATGCCGCCCAGCAGCCGCCGGGTGTTGACGCGCGGCAGCACGAAGGACAGCGGAATCGCGCAGATGATGAAGACGGCATTGACGATGACGGTGCCCATGGGCGCCTGCTCGGCGGGCAGGCCCGCGGCCTTCAGCACCGTGGGCAGCCACGACAGCAGCATGAACCACGCCACCCAATTCAGCAGGTACACCGCCCAGATCGCCACCGTCTTGGCGCCGTGGCCGTCCGAGAACAGCGCGCCCACGCCGGCCCGCGCGACGGATTCCTCCGGCACGGTGAACTGCGTGTCCGCGCCCAGCTTGCGGCTCGATATCGCCGACAGGACGCGCGCGATATAGCGCTGGCTTTCCGGATCGCGGCGCGTGGCCTTGAAGTACAGCGACTCGGGCAGCATCACGAAGGCCACGGCCAGCAGGACCAGCGGTGCCAGGCCGCCAACGATGAAGATGCCTTCCCAGCCGATCACGGGCAGCATGCGGGCGGCCAGCAGGCCGCCCAGCATGGCGCCCGCCGGCAGGCCCAGCAGCACGCCGGTCATGATGGCGCCGCGCAAACGGGCCGGACCGTACTCGGCGGCCAGCGCCAGCAGCACCGGCGTGCAGCCGCCCATGCCCAGTCCGGCAATGAAGCGCAGCACCAGAATGTGGGTGGTGTCGGTGGCCCAGGCCGTGGC
The DNA here is from genome assembly GCF_048541815.1 of Achromobacter sp. PD1. Lineage (NCBI taxonomy): Bacteria > Pseudomonadati > Pseudomonadota > Betaproteobacteria > Burkholderiales > Alcaligenaceae > Achromobacter > Achromobacter sp. PD1. The sequence continues at coordinate 1,042,968 of NZ_CP183349.1, read as the reverse complement.
CAGCGTGGACAGGCCGAACAGGGCCAGGCCCAGCATGATGGCCGGACGGCGGCCGATGCGGTCGCCGATCAGGCCCAGGGTCATCGCACCGACCGTCATGCCGACGATGCCGGCGGTCAGAATGGGCGCCAGGGCACCCGCCTTCAAATCGAAAGCGGCCAGGATCGCGGGTCCGGTAAAGGCGATCGCCTGTGTATCGAAGCCGTCGAAAAGCGCGATCAGAAAGCACAGGATCAGCACGCGCCATTGAAAGGCGCCCAGCCGTTCCTGGTCGATCAGCGTGGGGATCGACCAACTGGAAGTCGCGGTCATGATGGTTGTCTCCATGGCGCGGCCGAACCCGGCCTCGCGCCTGCGGGTTGTTCTAGGTGGTTTGGGGAAAAAATGGCGGCGCCGCTAGCGGGCGCCGCCCAGGCATCGGTCAGGCGGTGGCGCGGTCCATGCGGGCTTGCGGACGGGCCTCGTCGGCGTCCAGCGCCGGCTGCACCACAAAGTCGAAACAGACGCGTGTGAACGGCGCGTTCACGCCCAGGCTCTCATATCCGGCGGCCGGCGTATTGGGCTGCAGTTCGACCACCAGGCCGTCGCGCGTGGCGAAGGCGAAGTCATCGTCCAGGAAGGTGTCGCCCGGAATGTTGACCTGCGTGGTCAAGGTGCGCTGGCCTTCGGCGGCGACCAGGAAGTGGATGTGGGCCGGCCGGTTGCCATGGCGGCCCAGCGCCACGAACAGTTCGGACGTGGGGCTGTTCGGCGGAATCGCGTAGCCCGGCGGAATGAAGCTGCGGAAGCGGTAGCGGCCTTGCGCGTCGGTCTTGATCTTGCGGCGCAGGTGGTAGTCCGCCTGATCGGGATCGAAGTGCGAATAGCGCCCCAGCTCGTTGGCATGCCAGACGTCCACCAGCGCGCCGGCGACGGGATTGCCATCCACGTCGCGCACCTGCCCTTCCATCACCAGCACCGTGCCGGCTGCGGGATCTTCGTCCAGACGGGCCTCGCCGTCGGACAAGGGCGCGCCCGCGATGTAGAGCGGCCCCTCGATCGCGCGCGGCGTGCCGGCGGCGCGGCCGGCGGCCTCGTCGGCTTCTTCCTCGCGGATGTCGATCAGGCGGTCAAAGCCCAGGCCGGCCGTGATCAATCCCAGCTGGCCGCTGGCGCCCAGGCGCGCCAGCCAGTCCACGCCCGCCCAGAATTCGTCGGGCTTGATGTCGAGATCGTCGATCGCGCGGAACAGGTCCGACACGATGCGCTGCGTGATCTGCCGGACGCGGTCGTTGCCCGGATTGACCTGGGAGTTGTTGACCAGGTCCAGTAGTTGTTGCTGGGTATATTCAGCCATGATGCGTCTCCTGCTTTTTGGAATGATCGGGAAAGTGGTGGGTCAGGTCGCGGCGGTCTCGCCGCGGCGGCCGAAGTCGACCGTGGCGGGCGTCAGGCCAGCCCTTGCGCGGTCAAAGCGTTCCAGCCGTTTTTCGTCGACGACGACGCCAAAGCCGGGGCCGTCGGGAAGATGGAGTTCGAAGTCGCGCACGGCCATGGGCTGCTCGACGATATCGTCGACCAGCAACTGCGGGCCGAACAGTTCGCAACCGTGGTGCTGGTCGGAAAGCGTGGCGAACACGTGCGCCGATGCCGCGCTTCCCAGCGAGGTTTCCAGCATGGTGCCGCCGTACCAGCCGATGCCGGCGGCTTGCGCCACGGCCGCGACCTCGCGCGTGCGCAGCAGCCCGCCATGCTTGGCGACCTTCAGGGAAAACACATGGCAGGCGCGCTGCGAGGCCAGCATGTAGGCGTCCTGCGCGGAGCACACGGTTTCGTCCGCCATGATCAGCGCGGCCGAACCCAGCGACTGTGTCGCTTCGCGCAAGGCCTGCACGTCCCACTTCGCCACGGGCTGTTCGATCAGGGTCACGCCGGCCTCCACCAGCTGCGGCAGATAGCGGCGCGCCGTGTTGCCGTCCCAGGCCTGGTTGACGTCTACCGTCATGTCGGCGCGGCCGTCCAGGCCGCGCGCGATGCGGGTCACGTGCGCCACGTCATCCGCCGGACTGCGCGCGCCGATCTTGAGCTTGAACAGGCGATGGCGGCGCGCCTGCATCATCTGCTCGGCCTCCTCCAGATCGCGCTGCGAATCGCCGCTGGCAAGCGTCCAGGCCAGCGGCAGGCGTTCGATGCGCTTGCCGCCCAGCAACTGCCAGGCCGGCACGCCCAGGCTGCGCGCCACCGCGTCCAGCAACGCCATCTCGACCGCGCTCTTGGCGAAGGCATTGCCCTTGCAGACGGCATCGAAACGGTTGAGGTGTTCGGCGAACCGGCGCGCATCCGCGCCAACCACCGCCGGCGCCAGGTAGTTCTGGATCGCATGCAGGATGGTTTCCGGCGATTCCTCGTTCCACGACGGCCCGCCTATCGTGGCCGCCTCGCCAAAACCGCAGGCACCGTTGGCAAGCCAGAGCTGCACGATCACCGGGCTTTGCCGGTTGATGGCGCCGAACGAAAACTTGTGCGGCCGGATCGTCGGGATGTCGACGATTCTTGCGTGGATGCGCTCGATGCGCCAGGTGGCGTCGTCTGCCGTGATCGGAGCCGGGGTCGAAACGGATGTCATAAAGCCTGAAGCCCTGCGTGAGTGATGCGGCAAGATTAGGGCTCGGCTGGTTTTGCATCCAATGATTTATATTGCATTTATCATTCGATATCATCGAACAATATACTTGTAGTCATCGACCGCCAAGACCGGCTGGTCGCCAGGAGTCTCTCGATGGAACTGCGCCAGTTGCGCTACTTTCTCAGCGTCGCCGACACCGAGCACCTGACCCGCTCGGCCGACGCCCTGCACGTCACGCAATCCACCCTGTCGCACGGCCTGCGGCAACTGGAAGAAGAACTCGGCATGCCCTTGTTCGACCGCATCGGCCGGGGGCTGCGCCTGTCGCAGGCGGGCCGGGTGCTGCGCGACCACGCCAGCCGGGCGCTACAGGAAATCGAAGCCGGCAAGATGGCCCTGGCGGATCTGGCCGGCCTGCAGGCGGGGTCCCTGACCATAGGCGTCATTCCCACCTTCCTGACCCATTTCGTGCCGGACGCGGTGGCCGGATTCAGCCTGGCCTTTCCCAAGGTCCAGATTCAGGTGCGCGATCTGCGGGCAGGCCCCATCGAAGACCTGCTGGTCAGCGGCCAGTTGGACCTGGGCATTTCCTTCCATCCGGCGCTGCGCGAAGAAATCGAGGCGCAACCCCTGTTCGACGAGCGCCTGCAGGTGGTGGTCGGCAAGAACCACCCGCTGGCCTCGCGGCGCAGCCTGCGCATGCGCGATCTCGCGGGCGTGCCGCTGGCGCTGCTACCGCGCAGCTTCGCCACGCGCCGCATGATAGACGCGGCCTGCGCCCAGGCGGGCCTGATGCCCGACGTGCGGGTGGAAATGGAGTCGGTGGACGCCCTGATCCACCTGTGCCGGCAAGGTGAGCTGGCCACCATCGCCGCCGAACATGCGGCGGGCGCGGCCGGATCGGGGCTCAAGAGCATCGCGCTCACCGACCCGACCACCATCCGCCGCGCGGCCATCCTGTGGCGCAAGGAAGCCTCGCGCAGCCGCGCCGCGCAAGAGTTCGCCGCCCGGCTGCTGGATGCGGTACAGCGCCTGCCCGGCGCGGCGGCCGCTTCCAGCCACTGAGGTTCTAGCTCTGCAAATCTCGGTGGGCGTTCCCGTCCCAGATGGTGCGCAGCACCGCGCCCACGGCATCGTTGCTTTTCCTCGCGGCCATAAGATCCCTCAGCCGTTCCATCAGGGCGGGCTGTTCAGGCATGTTGGCGGAAGGCAGGCCGGGCGCGCTCAGGCGGGCCATGCCGGCCCCCAATGCGGATTCATTCAGGCAGGCCAGCCACGACCGAAGCGACGTGTGCGACCGAGTAAGGAACAGCGCGGCGCGTCGCCGGGCAAAAAAAACGCAGCCCACGGGCTGCGTTTTTTTGATGTCCCGCGCAGCAAGGCTGCGCGCAATTATCAGACGGCGGATTCGCGCGCGGCGCGCTTGCGCTCGTTTTCCAGCAGGAAACGCTTGCGCAGGCGGATCGACTTGGGCGTGATTTCCACGAGTTCGTCGTCGTCGATGAATTCCACGGCGTACTCCAGCGACATCTGGATCGGCGGAACCAGGCGCACGGCTTCGTCGGTGCCCGAGGCGCGCACGTTGGTCAGCTGCTTGCCCTTGATGGGGTTCACGACCAGGTCGTTGTCGCGGCTGTGGATGCCGATGATCATGCCTTCGTACAGCGCATCGCCCGGGCTCACGAACATGCGGCCGCGATCCTGCAGCTTCCACAGGGCGTAGGCCACGGCGTCGCCGTGATCCTGGCTGATCAGCACGCCGTTGCGGCGCTCGCCGATCGAGCCTTCCTTGATGGGCGCGTATTCATGGAAGATGTGGCTCATCAAGCCGGTGCCGCGCGTCAGCGTCAGGAACTCGTTCTGGAAGCCGATCAGGCCGCGGGCCGGGATCAGGTACTCCAGGCGGGTACGGCCGCGGCCGTCCGGCTGCATGTCCTGCAGGTCGCCCTTGCGGCGGCCCAGTTCTTCCATCACGCCGCCCTGGTGGGCGTCTTCGACGTCGACGGTCAGCGATTCGAACGGCTCGCACTTCACGCCGTCGATATCCTTGAACACCACGCGCGGGCGCGACACGGCCAGCTCGTAGCCTTCGCGGCGCATCGTTTCCAGCAGAATGGTCAGGTGCAGTTCACCGCGGCCCGACACTTCGAACACCGTGTCGTCGCCCGTGTCGCGCACGCGCAGCGCCACGTTGGACTTCAGTTCGCGGTCCAGGCGGTCGCGCAGCTGGCGGCTGGTCACGAACTTGCCTTCGCGGCCGGCCAACGGCGAGGTGTTCACCATGAAGTTCATGGTCAGGGTGGGCTCGTCGATGCGCAGCATCGGGAACACGTCCTGGTTGGCGGTGTCGGTCACCGTGCAGCCGATGCCCAGTTCTTCGATGCCGTTGATCAGCACGATGTCGCCGGCTTCGGCTTCGTCCACGACGATGCGCTCCAGGCCGTGGAACTTCAGCACCTGGTTGATGCGGCCGCGGCCGCCCTGGCCTTCGGGACCGAACTTGTAAGCCACTTCCATGCCGGGACGCATGCGGCCGCGGTTGATGCGGCCCACGCCGATCTTGCCGACGTAGCTGTTGTAGTCCAGCGAGATGATCTGCATCTGCAGCGGACCGTTGGGATCGTCGTCGCGCTGCGGCACGTGTTCGAGGATGGCTTCGAACAGCGGACGCATGTTGCCTTCGCGCACGTCAGGATTCAGGCCGGCGTAGCCCGACAGGCCCGAGGCGTAGATCACCGGGAAGTCCAGCTGCTCGTCGGTGGCGCCCAGCTTGTCGAACAGGTCGAAGGTGGCGTTGATGACGAAATCGGTGCGGGCGCCCGGACGGTCGACCTTGTTGACCACGACGATGGGCTTCAGGCCCAGGGCCAGCGCCTTGCGGGTCACGAAGATGGTCTGGGGCATGGGGCCTTCAACCGCATCCACCAGCAGCAGCACGCCGTCGACCATGGACAGCACGCGCTCGACTTCGCCGCCGAAGTCCGCGTGTCCCGGGGTGTCGATGATGTTGATGTGCGTGCCTTCGTATTCGACGGCACAGTTCTTGGCCAGAATCGTAATGCCGCGTTCTTTTTCCAGGTCGTTCGAGTCCATGACCCGTTCGGTCAGCGCCTGGTTTTCGCGGAAGGTGCCGGATTGGCGCAGCAGCTGGTCGACCAGGGTGGTTTTACCGTGGTCCACGTGGGCGATGATGGCGACGTTGCGCAAGGCGCGAGTCATAGCGAGTCCTTTAAGGTCAGGGTGGAGGGCAGCAAGCCCTCCGGCAATTCGTTCAATGCAAGCAATGCCTGCTTGGGGTCTGGCATGGCCTGCAAGGCATCCAGCGCAACGGCGCGTTCCAGGGAAAACGGCCCGACGTGCGTGCGCCGCAGCGCCGTCAGGTGGGCGTAACAGCCCAGCACGCGCCCGATGTCCTGGGCCAGCGTCCGGATGTATGTGCCTTTACTGCATGCCACATCGATCTCTGCCTCGGTTCCGTTCAGAGACAGCAGTTCGATGCGGTGAATCGTGATCTGGCGCGGCGGCCGTTCCAGCTCGATGCCGGCGCGCGCGTACTCGTACAAGGGCTTGCCGTCGCGCTTGAGCGCCGAATACATGGGCGGAATCTGCTCGATCGTGCCCGAGAAACGTGACAGCGCGTCGCGCAGCGCCTGCTCATCCACGGTAAAGCCCGGCTCGGCGGTGGACACGACATTGCCGGTCAGGTCGCCAGAATCGGTTTCGGAGCCAAATTGCAGCGTAGCGCGATATGCCTTGTCGGCGTTGAGCATCGCGCCGGAAATCTTGGTTGCGCGTCCCATGCAGCACACCAGCAGGCCGGTGGCAAAGGGATCCAGCGTGCCGGTGTGGCCGGCTTTCGCCGCGTCCATGGCGCGTTTGGCGCGTTGCAGGGCGTGGTTACTCGACAAACCCACGGGTTTGTCGAGCAACAGCACACCGTCGAGCGTAAGCCCGCGTCGTTTAGCCATCGTCGGAATCCGGTTTAAAGCAGTGACGACAGCCCGATCAGGACTGGTCTTCAGGTTCGTCGGGCACGCCCGAGTGCGGGCCGGGCCGGTTTGCGCGGTCGATGAGGATCGACATTTCGATGCCACGGGCGATCTGCTCGTCGTGGAAGAAGCGCAAAGTGGGGACAGTGTGTATGTGCAGCAGCTTGTACAGCTGGGAATGCAGCCAACCGGCTTTTTCGTTCAGCAAGGCGGTCGCGGCTTCGGGCTCGGCGCCCAGAACCGTGAAATACACCTTGGCATGCGCGTAATCGGTCGACAGTTCCACACCAGAGAGCGTGATCAGTCCAGCGCGGGTCGTGTCGATCTCGCGCTGGATGATCCCGGCCAGATCCTTCTGGATCTGGTCGGCCAGCCGCAGATTGCGGCCGGGGATGGCTTTGGACTTGTGACGGCTCATTGGAAAAAATGCCTCGCGGTCGCCTTACAGCGTACGCGCGATTTCCTTGATTTCAAAGACTTCCAGCTGGTCGCCCACCTGGATGTCGTTGTTGCCGCGCAGCGTAAGGCCGCAGTCGAAACCCGACTTGACTTCCTTGACGTCGTCCTTGAAGCGGCGCAGCGAATCGAGCTGGCCGGTCCACTGGACCACGTTGTTGCGCAGCAGGCGGACTTGCGAATCGCGACGCACCAGGCCGTCCAGCACCATACAACCGGCGATGTTGCCGATGCGGGAAATGCTGTAAACCTCGCGGATCTCGACCAAGCCGATGACTTCTTCCTTCTTCTCGGGCGCCAACATGCCCGACATGGCTGCCTTCACCTCATCCACGGCGTCGTAGATGATGTTGTAGTAGCGCACGTCGATGCCGTTGTTCTCCGCCAGTTTCTTGGCGCTGGCTTCGGCGCGGACGTTGAAGCCGATGACGACGGCGTTCGAGGCGATGGCCAGGTTGATGTCGCTTTCCGAGATGCCGCCCACGGCGGCGTGCACGACCTGCACGCGCACTTCGTCGGTCGACAGCTTGACCAGGGACTGCACCAGCGCTTCCTGCGAACCCTGGACGTCGGTCTTCACGATCAGGGCCAGGGTCTGCGTGCCCTCACCCAGGTTGTCGAACATGGACTCGAGCTTGGCGGCCTGTTGGCGGGCCAGCTTGACGTCACGGAACTTGCCCTGGCGGAACAGCGCGATTTCGCGCGCCTTGCGCTCGTCGGACAGCACCATCAGCTCGTCGCCAGCGGCCGGCACTTCGGTCAGGCCCTGGATTTCCACAGGGATCGACGGACCGGCTTCCTGGATCGGCTTGCCGTTTTCGTCCAGCATGGCGCGCACGCGGCCAAAGCTTGCGCCGGCCAGCACCACGTCGCCACGGTGCAGGGTGCCGCTTTGCACCAGGATGGTCGCGACCGGGCCGCGGCCCTTGTCGAGACGGGCTTCGATCACCAGGCCCTTGGCGGGCGCGTCGACGGGAGCCTTCAATTCCAGCACTTCGGCTTGCAGCAGCAGGTTTTCGAGCAGATCGTCGATGCCCTCGCCAGTCTTGGCCGACACGGACACGAACGGCACGTCGCCGCCGTATTCTTCCGGCACCACTTCCTCGGCAACCAGTTCCTGCTTGACGCGTTCGGGGTTGGCGGAGGGCTTGTCGATCTTGGTCATGGCCACGACCATCGGAACGCCTGCGGCCTTCGCGTGGTGAATGGCTTCGCGGGTCTGCGGCATCACGCCGTCGTCGGCCGCGCAGACCAGGATGACGATGTCGGTCGCCTTGGCGCCGCGGGCGCGCATGGCGGTAAACGCCTCGTGGCCCGGGGTGTCAAGGAAGGTCACCATGCCGCGTTCGGTCTGAACGTGGTAGGCGCCGATGTGCTGCGTAATGCCGCCGGCTTCGCCTGCGGCAACCTTGGCGCGGCGGATGTAGTCCAGCAGCGAGGTCTTGCCGTGGTCGACGTGGCCCATGACGGTCACGACCGGCGCGCGCGGCAGCTGTTCGGCTTCCGACACGCTGGCGGTTTCGTCCAGGAAGGCTTCCGGGTCGTCCAGCTTGGCGGCGATCGCCACGTGGCCCAGTTCCTCGACCACGATCATGGCGGTTTCCTGGTCCAGCACCTGGTTGATGGTGACCATCTGGCCCAGCTTCATCAATTGCTTGATGACTTCGGCGGCCTTGACGGACATCTTGTGAGCCAGGTCGGCCACGCTGATGGTTTCCGGCACGTGAACTTCACGCGCGATGAATTCCTGCGGCGCCGGCTCGTTGCGGCGATCGTTCTGCTGGTTGCGGCCGCCTCGGCCGCCCTTGCCGCCACCCTTGCCGCCAGCGCGCCAGCCGTCGCGGCTGGCCGGGGCTGCCGGCTTGTCCGCGGGCTTCTTGCGCGAGGCGTCATCCGACCAGGTCGAAGCGACTTCGGCGGTCTTGATGGTCTTCTTCGCGCCGGGAGCGGCGGGCTTGGCGTCCTTCTTGGCGCCAGGAGCGGCGCCCGGCTTGCCAGCCGGCTTGTGCAGCGTGCCGGAGATCGGCGCGGCAGCGGCGGGCGCTTCCGGTTCGGGAGCGCGCAGCACCTTGCGCGGACGGTTCAGCATCTCGCGCAGAGCGGCGGCTTCAGCCTCGGCCTTGCGGCGAGCTTCATCGCGGGCCGCCGGCTGGGCGGAAGCCGCGAGAGGCGGGCCGGCGCGGCGGTTGTCCGCGCGGTTGCCAACCTTGACGGCGGGCGCGGCGGGCTCGGGCTTCGCGGCGGTTTTGACGGGTTCGGACTTCGCAGCAGGCTGAGCCTGGGCGACAGGCGCGGTGGCCTGGGAGGAAGATGTTTCGGACTTATTGGCTAGCACAACGGGTTCCGGCTTGGCTTCTTCAGCCTGGGGCTCGGTGGATTCAGTCTTGACTTCGGGCTTGGCCTCTTCGGCCACGGGCTCGGCAGGAGCAGGCGCCGGCGTCGGTTCGGGTTCAGGCTGGGCCTGGACTTCGGCGGCTTTCGCCTCGACGGGAGCGGGCGCTTCGGCCGCGACGGATTCAACAGGCGCGGGCGCTTCAACCGGCGCGGGCGCTTCTGCAGCAACGGGCTCTTCAGCCTTGGCCGGGGCAACAGCCTCGGCCTGGACGGGAGCGGTCTCGCGAGGAGCGGCAGCAGAGGGAGCCTCGGGCGCGACGGGCGCCGACACTTCCTGCGGCGCCGCTTCGGCGGCTGCTTCCTCTTCGGCACGCGCGGACGCGGCCTGTTCCAGGGCGATTTCGGAGGGATCACGCTTGACGAACACGCGCTTCTTGCGCACTTCGACTTGAATCGTGCGCGAACGGCCGGTGGCATCCGCCTGGCGGATCTCGGACGTCTGGCGGCGCGTCAAGGTGATCTTCTTGCCTTCGGTCGCGCCGTGGGCGCGACGCAGCGATTCGAGCAATTTCGCCTTGTCGCTGTCGGTGACGGAATCGTCGACCGATTTGAGGTCAACGCCAGCCGAGCGCAGCTGATCCAGCAGCACATTGGCAGGCATTTTCAGCTCGGTAGCGAACTGCGCGACGGTATTACTCGACATTAGGCTCTCTCTTCCCTATATGCAGCTATTACAAACAACGTGAACTCGCGGCGGCGGATATTCCGCCCGCCACGGACCCGTGTCCTTTTGGTTATTCCTCGTCGAACCAATGGGCGCGGGCACGCATGATGAGATCGCTGGCTTCCTGCTCGGTCAGACCGGCAATTTCCGCCAGTTCGTCCGTCGCCAGTTCGGCCAGATCATCACGCGTATGCACTTGACGCTCGGCCAGCTTGGCAGCCAGTTCGGGCGTCATGCCTTCGAGTTCGAGCAAATCCTGCGCGGTCTCAAGGCGCTCTTCCTGGGCGATCGCCTCGGTCAGCAGCGCATTGCGGGCACGGGCGCGCAACTCATTGATGGTGTCTTCGTCAAAGGCCTCGATTTCCAGCAATTCCTGCATGGGCACGTAGGCGATTTCCTCGATACCGGTAAAACCTTCGTCGATCAGGATGTCAGCGACTTCCTCGTCGACGTCCAGCTTGCTCATGAACGTGGCGCGCAGGCCCGAACGCTCGACTTCCTGGCGGTTCAGGCTTTCTTCCGGCGTCATGATGTTGATCTGCCAGCCGGTCAGCTCGGAAGCCAGGCGGACGTTCTGACCCTTGGCGCCGATGGCCTTGGGCAGGTTTTCCTCGTCCACCACGACGTCCATCGCGTGCTTGTCTTCATCAACGACGATGGACTCGACGTTGGCCGGCGCCAGGGCGCCGATGACAAACTGAGCGGGGTCTTCCGACCACAGCACGATATCGACCTGTTCGCCGCCCAGCTCGTTGCGCACGGCGGTCACGCGCGAACCGCGCATGCCCACGCAGGTGCCGATCGGGTCGATGCGCTTATCGTATGCCACCACGGCGATCTTCGCACGCACGCCGGCATCGCGGGCCGCGGCTTTTATCTCGAGCAGGCCTTGCTCGATTTCGGGGACTTCGTTCTCGAACAGCTGGCGGATGAATTCCGGCGCGGTGCGCGACAGGATCACCTGCTGGCCGCGCGCGGCGTGGTCTACGCGCAACACAAAGGCGCGAACGCGGTCGGCCACCCGGAGGTTTTCCTTCGGGATCATTTCGGAACGCGGCAGGCGCGCTTCGATCTTGCCGGTTTCGACGATGGCGTCGCCCTTGTCCATGCGCTTGATCGTTCCGGACACGATGGTTTCGCCACGGTCCAGGAAGTCGTTCAGCACCTGTTCGCGCTCGGCGTCGCGGATCTTCTGCAGAATGGCCTGCTTGGCCGCCTGCGCGCCGATGCGGCCGAACTCGATGGGTTCGAGCGGCTCTTCGATGTACTCGCCTTCCTTGATGCCGGGAACGATTTCCAGCGCGTCCGACAGCATTTCCTGCTTGTCGGGCTCTTGCAGGCCTGCCTCATCGGGCACGACCAGCCAGCGGCGGAAGCCTTCGTGATCGCCCGTGTCCCTATCGATGGCGACACGGATGTCAGCATCATCCTTGAAGCGCTTTTTCATCGCCGAGGCCAGCGCGCTTTCCAACGCTCCGAACACGACGTCGCGCGTGACGTTCTTTTCACGCGCCAAGGCATCGACCAACAGAAGAATTTCGCGACTCATCGCTTTTTGCCCTTGAAATCCAGAACGGGATCCAGTTTTGCACGTTCGATATCGTCGACCGTGAAATTCAACACCTGGACTTCGTTCTTTTTTGCCTCAAATTCGAGACCGAACACGGTCTTTTGCATTCCAGCAGCCGCGTCGGAGGCTGCGGCATCGTCTTCGGGCACCGTCAGGGTGCCGGCAAAGACCTTGCGGCCGTCCAATGCCTCGCGCAGCTTGATTTCGATGCGCTCGCCTGCGAACCGGCGGAAGTCGGCCTCGTTGCGCAGCGGGCGGTCGACGCCCGGCGAACCGACTTCCAGTCGTTTGTAGTCGACGTTCTCGACTTCGAACACCCGCGACAACTGGCGGGACACCTGTTCACAGTCTTCGATGCGCACACCGCCGACCCGATCGATCGTGACGCGCAAAAGGCCCAGGGCGGCACGCTCGACGTCCACGAGTTCGACGTCCATGCCGGCCAGAGCCTCTTTGGTCAATGCGAATAAATCAGCCATATACTCAAAAAAAATGGGCTGCACGCCCAGCCCACCGTATTGCACAGCGCCCAGCCGCCACCCTACTGCACGTAAGGAGCAATGCTGGGCAGTGCCCTATATTGCGACCTAAATTTGGCTTGCGCCGCCCAGGCCATTAAGACCGCCGCCCCAACCCGCAATTCGGGCCAGGCAGCACCAGGCGCAAAGTCCGATGCAAACTGCCAGGCTCTCGCCGCCCCCTGTATTTGCGTGCTTTTTCCTTGCGGGCACGCAAAAGACAACGGCGCGAAGCCATGAAAACCATTGATTTTACCAGATAAACTGGAAAAACGCCTGATTCGTCGCGGGCTTACGCTTATGCGGGACATATCCCGCGCGGCGGCGCGTCCGGCGCGCCGCCCGCGGACCTTCAGCGCCCCTGACGACCGCGCCCGCCCATCACACCGAGACGGGATTCGTGCGCCGAAGCGCCGCGCGGCTGCCAATCATCGCCACGCGGAGACGACGAGGCATTGCGGGGTGCGCGCGGCTTGCCGCCAGCGTTCGGCCCCTTGTTGCCGCCGGCGCCGCCCGACTTATTGCCGCTACGGCCGCCACCAGCGCCTGCCGGCTTGCCGCCGCGACCGCTATTGCCACGCGCGCCGGCAGGCTTGCCGCCAGCCGGCCGACGACCGCCGGCCGGCGCTTCCGTGACGTTGCCGGCGCCAGCCTCGACCGACATGGCATTGCCAGGCTGACCGCCTGCCGCAGCCGCGCGCGGACCGCGCGGCTTGCCGCCGGACTTGCCGCCAGGCTTGCCCCCGCCCTGCTTGCCACCAGCCTTGCCGCCGCCCGTTCCCGTTGCGGAACGGCCGCCGCCAGGCTTGCCGCCCTTGCGGTTGCCGCCAGCGCCCTCTCCCGACAGGGGGTGGCCATTGGCATAACCGCCAGCAATCATCAAGCCCGTGCCAAAAGGATCCGACGGACACGCGGCCGCCTGGCCTGCGCTACCCAAGCGGCCGCCTTGCAGCTTGCCGCGGCGGCCGATGCGCGCGCCGTTCATGCCGTTGCGGTCCATGGTGCCGAAACCCGGGGGCAGCGCGCTGTCATGAGATTGCGGCTGCTTGGAGCGGCGGCGGTTGCCGCCGGATTCATCGTCGTCGCGCACCAGGCCCAACTGCACCATCAAGGCCGTGACCAGGGAAGAATCCAGCTCTTCCCAGCGGCCGCGGCGCAACGTACGCGGCAGGACCACGTCGCCAAAACGGGTGCGGATCAGCCGGCTGACCGTGACGCCCACGGCCTCGAACATGCGGCGGACCTCACGATTGCGGCCTTCCTGCAGCGTGACGCGATACCAGCGGTTGCTGCCGTCGCCGCCCAGGTAGTCCAAGGCGCCGAAGGCAGCCATGCCGTCGTCCAGCTCGATGCCGTCGACCAGCGACTGGCGCTGGGCCTCGTCCATCTCGCCCAGCACACGCACCGCGTACTCGCGCTCCGTGCCGTAGCGCGGATGCATGATGCGGTTGGCCATGTCGCCGGAGGTCGTGAAGATCAACAGGCCTTCAGTATTCAGGTCCAGACGGCCGACCGACAGCCATTTACCCGTGCGCAGCTTGGGCAGACGGGCAAAAACGCTTGCGCGGCCACCCGGGTCGTCGTGGCTGACGATCTCGCCGGCGGGCTTGTGATACAGGATCACGCGCGGCGGCTTTTTCGTGTTGACGCGCATGATGGGCTTGCCGTTGACGCGCACCTGGTCATTGGGCGCCACGCGCTGGCCGATATGGGCCGGCTCGCCATTGACCGACACGCGGCCCGCGACGATCAGTTCTTCCATTTCGCGGCGCGAACCGATGCCGGCGTCCGCCAGCACCTTGTGCAGCTTGGGCATGACCGAATCGCTGTTCAGGTACTTGCCCAGACGCTGCTCCATGCGGTCAGCGGTTTCCAGGTACGACAGCGCCTGCTCGGCTTCCTGCTCGGTGCCGCGCGATTCCTGCGGCTCGGCCTGAGGGGCGGCGGCCGCCGCGGGCTGCGCCTCGCCGGCCGGCGCCTGCTCGGCGGCGGTATCGCCGCGGCGGCGGCGGAACGGCGTTCTCAGCTTGCGGCCCCTGCCGCGGGCTCCCGTCTCGCCTTCAGCCGCCGGCTCACGCGCGGCGGATTCCGGCTGGCCGTTGGAAACGGCATCATCCGAACGGGGATTGTCGTCCTGCATTGCTGTATTCGTTGTCACTGGGACAGCTCCGAATTTCAAACTTGGGTGGGCCTGCCTGCGGCAGGCTCGTCATCATCTGGGGACGCCGGCTCTCGATCGGTCTCGGGCCGCTCGAAGCCTGCCTCGTCCGATTCCGGAGAGGCGGCATCCGGGCCAGGCCGAACAGGATCGGCAAGACCGGAAGCGGGCTCATGCCCGGCGGCGTCAGGCGCCGCGGTATCGGTCTCGTCAATCGGGTCGGTCGGTTCCGCGTGTTTTGCGTTCTCGACGTTTTCCTTTGCAGCGCCGGCTTCTGGGGCATCGGCGGCCATATCGGAAATGTCGTTGTCAGCCGTATCGTCGGGAAAACCGGACGTGGCTGACGTATTGGACAAGCCTTCGGCTTGCTCCCGGACGGTGGATTCGTCGGCGGGATCCGCGCCTTCTTCTGTGCGCGAAAGCATGGATTCTACGCTATCGACGGGAGCGATGGGTATATCCTGTTCCGAAACAGACAATTCCGCAACCGGAATACTGCTTTCGGACGCGTCGGGCTCGCCTGCCGTGGCCGCAGGTTCGCCCTCGGGACGAGCCTCGGCTTCGCCGCCAGCCCCGCCCTCGACACTTACCTCACCTTCGGCACCCTGCTCGACCTCGGCAACGGCTTGATCGGCTGCCTCGGCGCCCTCGGCAGACGCATCAGCCTCTGCGGCGGGCGCTTCCCCACCCAGCACCTGCTGCACTTCGCCCAGGTCCAGCCCGGCGAGCGCCGCAGCGGCCTGCGCGGATTCCAGCGCCGGCAATTCGTCCAGGGCGCGCAGGCCCAGGTCATCGAGAAACTGGCGTGTCGTGCCGAACAGCGCCGGACGGCCCGGCGCGTCGCGGTGACCGATGACCTCGATCCAACCGCGGTCTTCCAGCGCCTTCACGATCTGCGAAGACACGGTGACGCCGCGGATATCCTCGATGTCGCCACGCGTCACCGGTTGGCGCCAGGCCACGATGGCCAGCGTCTCCATCACGGCGCGCGAGTACTTGGGCGGCTTTTCCGGATTGAGGCGCTCAAGGTAGCGCTGCATGCGCGGACGGCTCTGAAAGCGCCATCCGGTGGCCAACTGCACCAGCTCCAGCCCGCCATCGGCCCAATTGGCCTGCAGCGTTTCCAGAAGCGCGCGCAATGCGCTGTTGTCGAATTGTTCATCGTCCCCGAACAGCTTGCGCATATCGGACAGTTGCATCGGCTGCGCCGCGCAAAGCAGCGCGGTTTCCAACACGAGTATTGCCTCGCTATCGTTCATCGACATTCAAATTCAAAAAGGGCTAACTTGCGCTAGGTTGAAAATAAGGCTACTATTCATTTCTCAGACGCGGGGTGGAGCAGTCTGGCAGCTCGTCGGGCTCATAACCCGAAGGTCGTAGGTTCAAATCCTGCCCCCGCAACCAAATTGATTCAGGCCTGGCGATTTCGCCGGGCCTTTTTCATTTGCGGCGCCGGAAAAAATCAGCGAGTCCGGCAAACCCGACCGCACCAGCGCGCGCGGCGCGCCAGCGCAGACACCCGCCGCCGCGCCGGCAGCCTCGGCGGCTCGCCAGCAACAGACAGCATTGGTTTGCGTAGTTCTCACGGGATTCCTGTGTTTACCGCCATGCGCCCCGGGTAGAGGTACCCTGGACATGTGCCGAAACGACCGCGCCAATCGGGATTGAGCGGGATGCCTGCCGCGCCTAGCGCAGCAAACACTCAAGCAAATTCTGGAAAAGCCGGCACAAATCGCCAGCCAGCCCGCGGAGCACGCCGGCAACCCGGCGCCGCTTTCCCGCGGCAATCGATATCAAGGACCTGAATCATCGAGGCTCGGGCGCCACGGACAGACCGCCGCACCCCACAAACCCGATATGTTTCCCCTGGCGCACGCGAAAAACCGGTTCCGCGATGCCGCGGCTCACCCGAGCCGCAACCACGATTCTTGGATGTTTTCTAACTACACACAGCAGGCATCCGCCGACCGCGCCCAACATATTCAAGCAGTTGTTTCATTATACCGCCATATACCCCACCCTCAAGCCCGCACGGCGCCTTGCGCGGCGCAAAAACTACGGAGCAGGCTTGTCCCATGGCGTGGACTCCAGGCGGCTCACGAGAAAATCCAGCATGGATCTCAAGATCAGGGGCATCTGGCGACGCGAGACATAAACGCCGTAAATGCCCAACTCCTGGGGCTTGCTTTGGGTCAGGATGGCCCGCAGGCGGCCCGATGCGATGTCGTCCGCGGCATAGTAGGTCGGCAACATCGCAATGCCCGCGCCCTCCAGCGCCGCGCGCGCCAACACCGAGACCTCGTTCGCGCTGATATTGCCGCTGACGGGCACATCCACCGGCTCGCCATCGCGCTCGAAACGCCACAGGCTCTTGCCGAAATATGAATGGGTCAGACAGTTGCGCAAGGACAGGTCTTCGATGCGCGCCGGCACGCCTTCGCGCTGCAGATACTCGGGCGAGGCGCACACCACCGAGCGGCAGACCGCCAGCTTGCGGGCAATCAGGTTGGGATCCAGGTCGTTGGTGATGCGTACAGCCAGATCCACGCGCTCTTCCACCAGATTGACGGCGCGATCCACCAACATCAGGTCGACCGAGGTGCCCGGATGCAGCTTGACGTAGTCGGTAATGGCGCTGGCCAGATGGCGCGAGCCGAACGACATGCTGGTGGTGATGCGCAGCAGGCCGCGGGGCGTATCGTCCGGGGTCGATACCGCATTGCGCAGATCCCCCACCATGTCCAGCATCTGCCGACAGCGCGGCAGCGTTTCGGCGCCAGCGGGCGTCAGGCTCAGACGCCGCGTCGTGCGATGCAACAGGCGCACCCCCACCCACTGCTCCATTTCCGCGAGATAGCGCGACACCATGGCGCGCGACATGTCCAGATGAATCGCCGCCGCCGACAGGCTGCCCCTGTCAGCGACTTCCACGAATACCTGCATGGCTTTCAAACGATCCATGATTGTCTCGATTCTTGCACCAGACCGCTCCGGTTATACCGTATTTCGGCGCAACATCGACACCATAATCGAGACCGCCGCCCGCGAACCCCGACCGGGCCAGACGTTCAGACGCAGGCGTTCAAGAGGTCGGCTGCCCGAGCGCGACGCTCAGGGCAGCACGGACCTCGCCCGCCTCAAGCCCCCGCAAGATGCAGACCAGCCGCGACGCCCGCTCCTCGTCCGGCCATCGCTCCAGCTGATTGATCGGATAGAGCTCGCCATGCACGCCATGCACCTCGCACGGCAGCGCCTCGCCCTCGAAGCACACCAGCCCCTTCACGCGCAGCAAGCCCTGCCCATAGCGCTCCAGAACCCGCGACATGCCGGCAAGAAACGCCGCCCGCCCGACGGGAGCGGCCAGCACCAGCGAGAAACTGCCCACATCCCCATGAACGGCGCCCCGCGGCTGCGCGAAGGGCCGCAACCAATTCGCCAGAGCGACGCCATCGCGCCTGGCCTGCAGATCGAAACCCGCGCGCAGCGGATCCGCAAGCGGCGCATCGGGCCATTGCACGCAGCGCCGCGCCCCTGGATTGATGGCGACCACCGCCTGCTCCAGAAGATCCAGACTCGCCGCGTCCGCCAGATCGGGCTTGCTGAACACCACGACATCCGCCAGGGCCAGTTGCCGCAACGCTTCGGGCTGCCGTTCCAATTGGTCCGATCCGCCGCGCGCGTCCGCCAGGACGATCGCGCCCCGGTACGCATAGCGCTCGGCGAGGAAGCGGTCGTGCTTGAGGGTGAACAGGATGGGCGCGGGATCGGCCAAGCCGCTGGTTTCGATGATCACGCGACGAAAGGGCTTGATCTTGCGGCTGAGCGCCAACATGAATAACTCGCGCAAGGCTTCGACCACCGCGCCGCTGACGACGCAGCACAGGCAGCCGCCCTCGATCAGGACGATGTTGTCGCGGGCCTGGCGCACCAGGTGATGGTCGACGCCCACCTCGCCGTATTCGTTGACGATGACAACGCTATCGGCGTACGACGGATCCCGCAGCAACCGGTTGAGCAGCGACGTCTTGCCGCTGCCCAGGAAACCGGAAATCACCGTCACGCCTATGCGCTTGTCGTCCATACCCGACCTTCCATGCAAGCCATTCCGATGAAGAAAACCAAAAGGGCCATTCACTTGCGTGAATGACCCTGAATTCTTTGGCTCCCCGAGCTGGGCTCGAACCAGCGACCTGCGGATTAACAGTCCGTCGCTCTACCGACTGAGCTATCGGGGAACTGCTAAGAAACGAGATTATGAACTAAAAATTCGAACTGTGCAAATCGCTGATTTTTTCGTCTGTTTGGCCTGCTTGGTTTCCCATCGCAAAAAAACTCTGATATGATCTCGGTCTTTCCAGATCGGCCCCCATAAACAGGGTGACGGACCGGAAAAAACAAAGATGTTTTGCTTGCGGTTCTTACAAGAGAAGAGCGGAGCAAATGGTCTTGCCGGCATAGCTCAGTTGGTAGAGCAGCGCATTCGTAATGCGAAGGTCGTAGGTTCGACTCCTATTGCCGGCACCAGATTCCAAAAAGCAGCCCTCTCGGGCTGCTTTTTTCATTTCCGTGCCGGTTCGCGCACCACCCCTCCCCCGCTCCGCCCGGGAACTCCCGCCCGCCGCCATGCGTCCAACCTGCTGGACCATCCTGGCGGACATCACCATGCGCATCCTTCTAGTCGAAGACGACCTCATGATAGGCGAGAGCGTGCTGGACTGCCTGCGCGCCGAGCACTACGCCGTAGACTGGGTCAAGGACGGCAATGCCGCGGAACTCGCGCTGCGCACCGATACCTACGACCTCATACTCCTGGACCTGGGCCTGCCCAAGCGCGACGGCCTGTCGCTGCTGCGCGATCTGCGCACGCGCAAGGACCGCACGCCGGTGCTGATCGCCACCGCCCGCGACGCGGTGAGCGACCGGATCGCGGGACTGGACGCCGGCGCCGACGACTACGTGGTCAAACCCTACGACGTGGATGAACTGCTGGCCCGCATGCGCGCCCTGATCCGCCGCAGCGCGGGCCGCGCGGAACCGGTGTTCGAGCACGAGGGCATCACCATCGACCCCCAGTCGCACGCCGCCATGGTGGACGGCGCTCCGGTCACGCTGACCGCGCGCGAATGGGCGGTGCTGGAACCGCTGATCGCGCGCCCGGGCATGATTTTTTCGCGCGCCCAGCTGGAAGAAAAGCTGTATAGCTGGAAAGACGGCATCAGCAGCAACGCGGTTGAGGTTTATATTCATGGCCTGCGCAAGAAGCTGGGTCAGAACCTGATCCAGAACGTCAGAGGCGTCGGCTATGTCATCCCCAAAACATGAGCATTCCGCTTAGCTACTCACTGAGAGCCAGGCTGCTTTTCTTCCTGTTGGCCGCCATCATGGTCGGCGCGCTGGTGCAAGGCGCCATCGCCTACCGCAGCACCCTGGCGCAGGCCGACGATATCTTCGACTCGCTGCTGCAGCGCACCGCCCTGTCGCTGGGCACGGGCGACGGACTGCTCAGCACAGGCCCGGCGCACGCGCGCGGCGCGGGATCGCCCGTGGCGGACGACCTGATCATCCAGATCTGGACACCCGACGGCGTGCGCGTCTTCAATTCCCGATCCCGCCGGCCGTTGCCGGACCAGATCATCCTCGGCTTCTCCGACGCGAAGATGGAGGGCAGCACCTATCGCGTGTATTCGCTGGCCACGCCCTTCCAGGTCATCCAGGTGGCGCAGGACATGGCCGTGCGCACCAGCATGGCGCGCGCGCTGGCGCTGCGCACCATCGCCCCCATCGCCGCAGCAGCCCCCTTGCTCATGCTGATCGTCTGGTGCGTGGTCAGTTGGTCGCTACGGCCGGTAAAGCGCGCGCGCTCCCAGGTTGCGGCGCGCCAGCCCGAAGACCTGTCGCCCGTCAGCGTGGAGGGCCTGCCCGATGAGATCCGGCCACTGGTGCTGGAACTGAACCTGCTGCTGGAACGCATGCGCGGCGCCTTCGCGCAGCAGAAACAGTTCGTCGGCGATGCGGCGCACGAACTGCGTTCGCCCCTGACGGCGCTGCGCCTGCAGTTGCAGGCCCTGCAACGCGCGGGCGATGCGGATGCGCGCCGGCTTGCCGAACAACGGCTGGCCGCGGGCATCGACCGCGCCACGCGCCTGGTGGAGCAACTGCTCTCCCTGGCGCGCCACGAAAGCGCGGCAGAACAGGCGCCCGCCGAAGCCGTGGACCTGGCCGACGTGCTGCGCCAGGCGCTCTCTGAAATGCTGCCCCAGGCCAACGCCAAGTCACTCGGCATCGATCTGGACGGCGCGCCGCAAGCCTGGGTGCAGGGACACCGCGACGCACTGACGCTGCTGGTCCGCAATCTGCTCGACAACGCGATCAAATACACGCCCGCCGGCAAGCGCATCCACCTCCATCTGGAACAGACTTCCGCTGAAGCCGCCCTGCTGATCGACGACGAAGGCCCGGGTATCGCCCCTGAAGAACGCGAGCGCGTGTTCGACCGCTTTTACCGCGTCGAAGGCAATGCGCAGCACGGCAGCGGCCTGGGGCTGGCGATCGCGCGCAGCATCGCCGACCAGCACGGCGCCACCATAGAACTGCAGGACACGCCGGCTGGCTCAGGCCTGCGCGTGAAGGTGGTTTTTCCGACTTAAGGCTCGCCTAAGTGTCAGGCCCGAAGATAGCGCCATGTCCTTCAACATGAACGCAGGAGCCGACATGAAGACCACCCAAATGAAACCCTCGCGCCTGGTGCTGGCGCTGCTGGCTGCCGGCGCCATAGGCGGCGCGGGCGCAACCGCCTTCACCGGCGGCGTTTCGATGGCGGCCAACGCGCCGGCCATCACCTCCTCCATCCAAACGCCGGGCACGTCCAGCCCACCGAATTTCGCGCAGATCACGCGCGACTTCGGCCCGGCCGTGGTGAACATCAGCGTCAGCGGCACGCGCAAGGTGTCGGCCGACGAAGGCGATCCTTTCGCCCAGTTCTTCGGCCAGATTCCCGGCGCGCGCGGCCAGCGGCCTGCGCGTGAAGTACCCATGCGCGGCGAAGGCTCCGGCTTCATCGTCAGCGCCGACGGCATCATCCTGACCAATGCGCACGTGGTCCAGGACGCCAAGGAAGTCACGGTCAAGCTGACCGACCGCCGCGAATACAAAGCCAAGGTGCTGGGCTCGGATCCCCAGACCGACGTGGCCGTCCTCAAGATCGACGCCAAGAACCTGCCGGTGGTGAAGGTGGGCGACGTCAACCAGCTGCAGGTGGGCGAATGGGTGCTGGCCATCGGCTCGCCCTACGGCCTGGAAAACACGGCCACTGCCGGCATCGTCAGCGCCAAGGGCCGCTCGCTGCCCGACGACACCTCGGTGCCTTTCATCCAGACGGACGTGGCGGTCAACCCCGGCAACTCGGGCGGCCCGCTGTTCAACGACCGCGGCGAAGTCGTGGGCATCAATTCGCAGATCTACAGCCGCACCGGCGGATTCCAGGGCCTGTCGTTCTCGATCCCGATCGATGTGGCCTACAAGATCAAGGACCAGATCCTGGAACACGGCAAGGTGCAGCACGCCAGGCTGGGCGTGACGGTGCAGGAAGTGAACCAGGACCTGGCCAACTCCTTCAAGCTGGATACGCCCTCGGGCGCGCTGGTTTCCAGCGTGGAGAAAGGCAGCGCCGCCGACAAGGCCGGCCTGCAGCCCGGCGACGTGGTGCGCAAGATCGACGGCAAGACCATCGTGTCCTCGGGCGACCTGGCCTCCACCATCACGCTGGCCACGCCGGGCGAGAAGATCAAGCTGGACGTCTGGCGCAACGGCTCGCAGAAGGAGCTGGTCGCCACCCTGGGCGGCGTGCCCAAGGACAAGACGCAGGCCTCGGCGGGCGACCAGGAGGTGCAGCGCGGTCAGCTCGGCCTGGCGCTGCGGCCATTGAGTCCGCAGGAGCAGCAGGCGGCGGGCACCGAGGGCTTGCTGATCGAACGCTCGATCGGACCGGCCGCCAAGGCCGGGATCGAACCGGGAGACGTGCTGCTGTCGCTGAACGGCGTGCCGGTGCACAACGTCGCGCAGGTGAAGGACGCGCTGTCCAAGGCGGGCAAGACGGTCGCCCTGCTGGTGCAGCGCGGCGAAGACAAGATCTTCGTGCCGGTGCAGATCGGCTGAGCCGGTCCACACCCGGCTAGGCGCTACTCCGCGTCGGGCTGCTTGCCCGGCGCGGCCGCGTCGAATGCCGGCAACGCACGGCAGGCGGCATCGATGCGCACGACGTTGGGCATGGCCGACAGGTCGCAGTCGAAACGCTGGGCGTTCGCCACCTGAGGCACCAGGCACAGGTCGGCGATCGTGGGCGTATCGCCGTGGCAGAAGAGGCCGGTGGCGGAAGAGCCCGCCAGTTGCGCCTCCAGGGCTTCCAGGCCCTGATGCACCCAGTGCTTGTACCAGGCGGTCTTGGCCGCCTCGTCCACGCCCAGGGTGTGCTTCAGGTACTTCAGCACGCGCAGGTTGTTCAAGGGATGCGTGTCGCAGGCAATGCCCAGCGCCAGGTCGCGCACCCGCGCGCGGCCGACCGCGTCCGCCGGCAGCAACGGCACTTCGGGATGCGTTTCTTCCAGGTATTCGATGATGGCCAGCGACTGGCCGATGACGGCGTCGCCATCGACCAGCGTGGGCACCAGCGCGGTCGGATTCACCTTGCGGTAATCCGCCGACAGTTGCTGGCCGCCGTCCTTCAGCAGATGCACGGGCAGGTATTCGTAGGGCAAGCCCTTCAGGTTCAGGGCGATGCGCACGCGGTACGCGGCCGAGCTGCGAAAGTAGCTGTACAACTGCATGAAGTCTCCTTGATTTTCTGTTGCGGCGCCGCGCATGCGCGCGGCGTCCGCCTGCTTATTCCAGCGATTCCGTCTGCGCCGACTTGCGGGACAGGCCCTTGGGCAGCGGGAACGCCACATTCTCTTCCAGGCCGGGCATGGTGCGTACCGAGACCGCGCCCAATTCCTTGACGCGGTCGATCACCTGCTGCACCAGGATCTCGGGCGCGGACGCGCCCGCGGTCACGCCGATGCGCTTGCGGCCCACCAGCCAGGCAGGGTCGATCGATTGTGCGCCGTCGATCAGATAGGAAGCGACGCCCTTGCGTTCGGCCACTTCGCGCAGCCGGTTGGAGTTGGAACTGTTGGGACTGCCCACCACCAGCACCAGGTCGCAATCCGGCGCCATCACCTTGACCGCGTCCTGGCGGTTCTGGGTGGCGTAGCAGATATCGCTTTTCTTGGGCTCGACGATATTGGGGAAGCGCTCTTTCAACGCCCGCGACACGGCCGCCGCGTCGTCCACCGACAAGGTGGTCTGCGTGACGTAGGCCAGGTTCTCGGGATCGGTCACTTGCAGGCCGGCGACGTCCTCGACGGTCTCGACCAGGTACATGCCGCCCTGGGCCTGGCCCAGCGTGCCTTCGACCTCGGGATGGCCCTTGTGGCCGATCATGATGATCTCGCGGCCGGCGGCGCGCATGCGGGCCACCTCGATGTGGACCTTGGTGACCAGCGGGCAGGTGGCGTCGAACACGCGCAGCCCGCGGGCTTCGGCTTCGGCCCGCACCGCCTTGGACACGCCGTGCGCCGAAAACACCACGATGGCGCCGGCAGGCGCGTCGTCCAGCTCGTCGATGAAGATGGCGCCCTTGGCGCGCAAGTCTTCCACCACGTAGCGGTTATGGACGATTTCGTGGCGCACATAGATGGGCGCGCCGTGCAGTTCAAGCGCGCGCTCGACGATGTCGATGGCGCGATCCACGCCGGCACAGAAGCCGCGCGGCTGCGCCAGCAGGACTTCGGCGTCGGCGGCGGTGACAACCTGGCTCATCAGAGGACTCCCAAGAGCGCCACGTCGACCCGCAAGCTGATGCCCGCGAGCGGGTGGTTGAAATCGAACAGGGCCGATTCGTCGTTGATTTCCTTCAGGACGCCCGAATAGCGGCCGCCATTGGGCGCGGTGAATTCCACCAGGTCGCCCGGCTCGAAGGCGGCGTCGGCGCCGGCATGCTCGGCCAGCATGGCGCGCGTGACGCGCTGGATCAGTTCGGGGTTCCGTTCGCCGTAGGCATTGGCGGGTTCCACCGTGACGCTGAAGCGCTCGCCTTCAGCGCGGCCGACCAGCGCGGCTTCCAGCCCGGGCGCCCATTGGCCGCTACCCATCTGCAGCGTGCCGGGACGGCCGTCGAAGGTATCGGCGAACACGGAATCCTTGCCCGGTCCCGAGGCCAGCGTGATGCGGTAGTGCAGCGTCAGGTAGGAATCCGGACGGACCAAAACGTTCACTTCATTAGAGGCGATGCTCAAGATCTGCCACCGTATATGCAATTGAATAAACCTTGATTTTAGAGCCTCTTATGAAATTGTCCGACCGGCTGCCCAAACACGAGCGTCCCAGGGAGCGACTGCTGCGCCACGGCGCCGCCGCGCTCCAGGACTCGGAACTGCTGGCCATCGCCCTGCGCACCGGCGTTCCCGGCCTGGACGTGGTGGAATTGGGCAACCGGCTGCTGGCCAGATTCGGCGGCCTGCGGGGCCTCCTGGGCACGACGCCCGAGGAGCTGACCGCGGTTCCCGGCCTGGGAACCGCCAAGGCGTGCATGCTGGCCGCCCTGCTGGAACTGGCCCGCCGCGCCATCGAGGAAGACCTGGCCCGCAACAGCAACCTGGATCATCCGCTGCAGGTAAAACAATATTGCAAGATGGCGCTGGGGCACCGCCAGGTGGAACACTGCATTGCGCTCTACCTGGACAACCGCCTGCGCCTGATCGCCACGGGCGAACTGGCGCGCGGCACCCTGTCCCAGGCATCGGTCTATCCCCGCGAGGTCGTGCGCGAAGCCCTGCGCCACCACGCGGCGGCCCTGATCATCGCCCACAACCATCCGTCCGGCCTGGCCGAGCCCAGCGCCGCGGACCGCGGATTCACCCAGCACCTGAAGCAGGCGCTCGCCCTGGTGGACATCCGGCTGGTGGACCACCTGATCGTGGCCGCCGGCACCGTCGTGTCCATGGCCGAACTCGGCGGCCTTTAGGGGCTGCGGCCGGCGCCCGAATTCGTTAGACTAGCGCCCGCAATTGTTTTAGGCTTAACGCATCTCTCGACCCACCCCGCCTGACATGAAACGCTTGTGGGACATCTCCCCGCCCGTCTCCACGGCGTCGCCAGTCTTTCCTGGCGACACGCCGTACCGCCAGCAATGGAAATGGTCGCTTGCGCCCGGCTGCCCGGTCAACGTCAGCGAAATCACCATGTCGCCGCACATCGGCGCGCATGCTGACGCGCCCCTGCATTACCAGAACGGCGCCGCCGCCATCGGCGCGGTGTCCCTCGAACCGTTCCTCGGGCCCTGCCGCGTCATCCACGCCGTCGACTGCGGCCCCCTCATCACGGTGGACCACCTGGCCCATGCGGCCTTGAACCTGCCGCCCCGCGTGCTGGTCCGCACCGCCAAGCACGCCGCGCAGGACTGGTGGACCGACGATTTCTCCGCCTACGCGCCCCAGACCATCGAATGGCTGGCCGAACGCGGCGTCATGCTGATCGGCCTGGATACGGCCAGCATCGACCCCGCCTCCAGCAAGACCCTGGACAGCCACCACACGATCTTGCGGCACGACATGCGAGTACTGGAAAACCTGGTGCTCGACGATGTGCCGGAAGGCGATTACGAGTTGATCGCACTGCCGTTGGCGCTGGTCCAGGCCGATGCCAGCCCGGTTCGCGCCGTCTTGCGCGAACTGTAGGCTGGTCCGCTGGCCATGGCGGCCGATCCGAAGTCGGCCGCCGGTTCTGGAAGCACGACCATGAAAGACCATTCCGATTTGCATGCGGCGCTTGCCTGCGTCCGCCCCCACGCGCCCTCGTGGCGCGCCCTGCCCGCCTCGGCCCGCCGCGCCGCCCCGCCCTGCAAGGGAGGCCGCGCATGAGCCACTCCGAACGCCCCGAGGACATCGTCCGCCAGGAAAAAGCGCAGCTGGATTTCACGCGCGACATGACCTACGGCGATTACCTGCATCTGGACGAACTGCTGGGCGCGCAGCATCCGCTGTCGCCCGAGCACAACGAGATGCTTTTCATCATCCAGCATCAGACCAGCGAACTCTGGATGAAGCTGATGCTGCACGAACTGCGCGCCGCCATCGCCAACGTGGCCGCCGACCGGCTGCAGCCCGCCTTCAAGATGCTGGCCCGCGTCAGCAAGATCATGGAACAGCTGGTCCATGCCTGGGACGTGCTGGCGACCATGACGCCGCCCGAGTATTCGGCGCTGCGCCCCTATCTGGCGCGTTCCAGCGGATTCCAGAGCTATCAGTACCGCCAGGTCGAATTCCTGCTGGGCAACAAGAACGCGGCGATGCTCAAGCCGCACGCGCACCGCGAGGACCTGCTGGCCCAGGTGCGCAGCGCCTATGAAGCCCCGTCGCTGTACGACGAGGCGCTGCGGCTGCTGGCGCGCCACGGCCTGGACGTGCCGGCCGACCACCTCGAGCGCGACTGGACCCAGCCCTACCAATCGTCGGCTGGCGTGGAAGCCGCCTGGCTGACGGTCTACCGCCAGCCCGACCGCTACTGGGACCTGTACCAGCTGGGAGAAAAGCTGACCGACCTGGAAGACGCGTTCCGCCTGTGGCGCTTCCGCCACGTCACCACGGTCGAACGGGTCATCGGCTTCAAGCGCGGCACCGGCGGCACGTCGGGGGTGGATTACCTGAGGCGCATGCTGGAAGTGGTGCTGTTCCCCGAGATCTGGAAGCTGCGCACGGATCTCTAAGCGCCGAAACAATCCGACCCCAATTTCTGGCAAGGACCGCCTCGCTACGCGGCGAGTCCTTTCCTCTTGGCCTGGCCAAAATTCCCATGCTAGAATTTGGGGTTACTTTTTGGATACGTGGCTGGAATAGTCGACGAGTATCCGGCCGCTGGGCAAACCCGATCCGCATGTCGACGGGTTCACCAGGCTGGCGGGACACCGGACACCCGGCTGGCGACCCTAACAACTTGCAAGGCTCGACCGAGCCCTAGGAAAGCACCATGAAAGAAGGCATTCACCCCGAATACCGCGAAGTCGTCTTCGCCGACCTGCAAACGGGCAACAAGTTCATCACCCGTTCGACCGTCCAAACGCGCGAAAGCATCGAACTGGATGGCAAGACGTACCCGCTCTTCAAGTGCGACGTGACCTCCGAATCGCATCCGTTCTACACGGGCGCCCAGACGCGCATCGTCGAAACCGGCCGCGTGGAAAAATTCCGCGCCCGCTTCGCCCGCACCGCAGGCACGGTCAAGTCCGCTTCCTGATCTGTCGCTCCCCCGGGAGCCGCAGCGAAAAGGCAGCCTCCGGGCTGCTTTTTTTTCTCCCTGGCCGTCCGATTCTGACGCTGGGTACTAGCGCAACCAGACCACTCGGTTACATTAACGCCCGTGTCCCCACTTTCCATTTCCACTCCGGCCCGGCTCACGTCCGTGGCCACCGCGAAACTGCCCAGACTGATACTGCTGGGCTTGTCGCTGGCCTATATCGTGGCCGGCCTGTTCATGCGCGACCCGTGGAAAACAGACGATGCCGTGGGGCTGGCGACCATGATCACGGCGATCCGCGAAGGCGGCATCACCTGGCTGCTGCCGCAGGTGGGACATCTGGCGCACGCCGAGGAAGGCCCCCTGATCACCTGGGTGGGCGCGATCTGCATCTGGCTGTTCGGCCCCTTCATCGGCGACATCACCGCCGGCCGCCTGCCCAATCTGCTGTGGTTCGGCATCACCGCCACCAGCGTCTGGTATGGCACCTATCTGCTGGGCCGACGCGCCGAGGCGCAACCGCTGGCCCTGCCCTTCGGCGGCGAACCCGAGCCGCGCGACTACGGACGCATGCTGGCGGACGCCGCGCTGCTGTTGTTGCTGGCCACGGTCGGCATCCTGCAGCGCACCCACGAAACCACCGTCGTACCCGCCATCATGGCGTGGCAGGCGCTTGCCTTCTATTCGCTGGCGCGCAGCATAGACCGGCCGTTCACCGGCAGCACCACTCTGGGCATCGCCCTGGCGGCCAGTTTCCTGACCCGCGGCTGGGTCGGCGCCATCCCCATCATGGTGGGCGCGGCACTGGCGTTCTATCCGCGCAGCCGGCTGTGGAAATGCCGCCGCTGGCTGCTGTGGGCCGCGCTGCTGGCCGCCGTTCTGATCCTGGCCTGGTGGATACCCGCCAGCCAAAGCAGCGAGTACTGGATCCGCAACTGGAAGATCTGGAACCTGTCGTCCTTCACCGTGCCGCCCTGGCATGACATCGGGCGCACCCTGCGCGATCTGCCCTGGTACCTGTGGCCGACCTGGCCGCTGGCCCTGCTGGCCATCTGGCGCTGGCGCGCCTGGCTCTATGCGCCGCACATCTGGCTGCCCCTGGCCCTGCTGGTGTGCTCGGCGGTCGTGCTGTTCGGCTTGGAAGAAGCTTCCGATTCCGAATATGTGCTGCTGGCCGTGCCCTGCGCGGTGCTGGGCGCGTTCTCGCTGCCCACGCTGCGCCGCGGCGTGGTCAACACGCTGGACTGGTTCGCCGTCATGTGCTTTTCGCTGACGGCCACCACGGTCTGGCTGGGCTGGGTCGCCCTGCACTTCGGCTGGCCGGCGCAGATTTCCCGCAATATCGCCCGCCAGACCACCGGCTACGAACCCGAGATCTCCTGGGTGGCGTTCGCGCTGGCCGTGGGCTTCACCGTGGGCTGGATCGCGCTGGTGGTGTGGCGGCTGCGGGTGCGGCCGCAGGCGTTGTGGCGCGGCACGGTGCTGTCGGCCGGCGGCCTGACCGTGACCTGGATCCTGCTGGTGCTGTTGTGGCAACCGGCCGTGGACTACGCCCGCAGCTACCGCACCGTGTCGGGCCAGCTGGCCCATGCACTGAAAGAGAACGCGCGCCCCGGCGAGTGCGTGCGCGGGCTGAGCCTGGGCAGCGGGCAGCGCGCCTCGTTCCTGATCTTCGATAACCTGACGTTCACGTTCGACTCCAAGTGCACGCTGGTGCTGCAGCAGACCAGCAATCAGAGCTTGCGCGACAACACCGCCGCTTACAGCGACGGCGCCGAGGTGCTGTGGCAAGGCGGCCGGCGCGCCGACCGCCAGGAAGTCTTCCGCCTGCTGCGAGTCGGCGCCCCCCGATGACGCCCGCTCCCGCCGCGCCGATGAGTTTCGGCGCCACCCTGCGCGGCATCGCCAGGCAGGCCTGGCCGGTGCTGGTCAGCCAGTGGGCCGGCATCTCCTTCGGCGTGCTCGACACCGCCATGACCGGCCATTCCAGCGCCGCCGACCTGGCGGCAATGGCGCTGTCCGCGTCGATCTACATCACTATCTTCGTCGGACTGATGGGCGTGGTGCACGCCCTGATTCCCATCCTGGCCCAGCACTTCGGCGCAGGCAACAACCTCGAGGTCGGCCGCAGCTGGGGCCAGGGCGTCTGGCTGGCGCTGGGCTTGTCCGTGGTGGGCGCCGTGCTGATGCTGTTCCCAAACATGTGGCTGTCCATGTCCGGCGAGGTCGCTCCCGGCGTGCGCGAACGCATCGGCTCGTATCTGCAGGCCCTGGTGCTGGCCCTGCCCGCCGCGCTGGTGTTCCGCACCATCTACGCGCTGGGCACGTCGGTCTCGCGGCCCAAGCTGGTCATGGCGATCAACCTGACGGCCATTGGCTTCAAGGCCTTCTTCAACTGGCTGTTCATCTACGGCAAGCTGGGATTGCCCGCCATGGGCGCCACCGGCGCCGGACTGGCCACCGCCGTGGTGTCGTGGATGAGCCTGGGCCTCGGCTTGTGGGTCATCACCCACGACCGCTACTACCGCCGCTTCAAGCTGCACGTCGGCAAGCCCGACTGGAAGACCCTCAAGGAACTGCTGCGCCTGGGCATCCCCATGGGCGGCTCCTACCTGGTCGAAGTGTCGGCCTTCACTTTCATGGCCCTGCTGGTGGCGCGCGAAGGCACCTACGTGACCGGCGGCCATCAGATCATGTCGAACCTGGCCGCGCTCTGCTACATGATGCCCATGGCGCTGGGCGTGGCCACGGCGGCCCTGACCGCGCAGGCCATCGGCGCGGGCAACCTCGCCCATGCACACCGCACCGGCATGGCCGGCCTGACGCTGGGCATACTGGGCGCCCTGTTGACGGCGGCGGTGCTGCTGGCCGGCCGCCCGCTGATCCTGGCCGCCTACACCGACAACCCCGAGGTGGCCGCGGTGGCGACCACGCTGCTGGCCGTCCTGCCCCTGTTCCACCTGTTCGACTCGATGCAGTGCATCAACTCCTACCTCCTACGCGCCTACAAGGTCGCGGTGGTGCCGCTGCTGCTGCAAGTGGTGGCGCTGGCGGGCGTGGGCCTGGTCGGCGGCTGGTGGTTCGGCTTCGGCCCGGGCCGCGGCGGCCTGGACGGCGTGCGCGCCATCCTGGTCCCTGGATCTCCCCAGGGCGCCGGCAGCATGTGGCTGATGGCCATGGTCGGCCTGGGACTGTCGGCGGCCTTGCTGCACTACTGGTACCGGCGCATCGTGCGTGGGACGATCAAGTAAAAAAAGCAGCCTTACGGCTGCTTTTTTTTGACTGCTACCTACAAGAAGCAGCCGCCCCGCCGACGAGCCGCCCCCTCGGGGGCAGTTAGCCCGCGTAAGCGGGCGCGGCGTGGGGCTTCCTACTATTTCGGCCGCTTGTCGATCACGCGGCGCGCCTTGCCGGTCAGCGTGCGTTCCACATGGCCCGCGTCCGACACCTGGATGCGCGCGCTCACGCCGATGTGCGTCTTCACGGCATGCTGCAGCTGCTTGCCCAGATTCGTGCGGTCCGCATCCGACAGCGTCGAGAATTCGGCGCGCAGTTCGGTCAGGATTTCCAGCTCGTCCATATTGCCGGTGCGCGACAGCACCAGCTGGTAATGCGGCGCCAACTGGGCGATCTTCAGGACCAGTTCCTCGACCTGGGTCGGGAACATGTTCACGCCGCGCACGATCAGCATGTCGTCGCTGCGGCCAGTGATCTTGCCGATGCGGCGCATGCTGCGCGCGGTGGGCGGCAGCAGGCGGGTCAGGTCGCGGGTGCGGTAGCGGATGATGGGCATCGCTTCCTTGGTCAGCGAAGTGAACACCAGTTCGCCCGGCTCGCCGTCAGCCACGGGCTCGCCCGTGTCGGGATTGATGATTTCCGCGTAGAAATGGTCTTCCCAGACCACCGGACCGTCCTTGGTCTCGACGCATTCGCTGGCCACGCCCGGCCCCATCACTTCGGACAGGCCGTAGATGTCGACGGCGTCGATGCCGGCTTCGGCCTCGATGTCGGCGCGCATCTGCCCGGTCCAGGGTTCGGCGCCGAAGATGCCGATGCGCAGCGAGCTTTGACGCGGATCAATCCCCTGGCGGCGCTGTTCCTCCAGAATATTGCAGAAGTAGGAGGGCGTGACCATGATGATGTCCGGACGGAAATCGTTGATCAGCTGCACCTGTTTTTCGGTCTGTCCGCCCGACATCGGAATGACCGTGCAGCCCAGGCGTTCGGCGCCGTAATGCGCACCCAGGCCGCCCGTGAACAGGCCGTAGCCGTAGGCCACGTGCACCGTGTCGCCGGGCTTGCCGCCCGCCGCGCGGATCGAGCGCGCCACCAGGTTGGCCCAGTTGTCCAGGTCGCCCTTGGTGTAGCCCACCACGGTCGGCTTGCCGGTGGTGCCGCTGGACGCGTGGATGCGCGAAATGCGCTCGCGCGGCACGGCGAACATGCCGAAGGGATAGTTCTCGCGCAGTTCCTTCTTCGTGGTGAAGGGGAACTTCGAGATATCGGACAGCTGCTTCAGGTCGTCAGGGTGTACGCCGGCTTCATCGAAAGCCTTCTTGTAGTGCGGCACGTTGTCGTAGGCGTGCTTGAGCGACCACTTCAGGCGCTCGAGCTGCAACGCGCGCAGCTCATCCTGGCTGGCATGCTCGATGGGGTCCAGCCCCGGCTTGCTCATGGTGTTGGACATGGTTATCTCTCTCCTGAAATTCTCTCTGCGCGGGGCCTGATCGCGGCGGGCATATGCCCTGCCCGCTCGCTGCCCGGCCCGCGCCCGTATAGCTTTGGTTGGCTGGCTGCCTCAAGCGTCCGCGGGAACGCCGACGATCTGGCCCTTGATGCGGTAGGAACGGCCGCGGAACAGCGCCACGTTGCGTCCGTCCTGGTTGGTGACGGTGACGTCATAGACGCCGGTGCGGCCGGCCAGCGAGCGCTCCTGCGCCACCGCGGTCAACAGATCGCCTTCGAAGCCCGGGGCCAGATAGTCGATGGTGCAACCCGAAGCGACGGTGCTGACGTTGCGCGAATTGCACGAAAAGGCGAACGCGCTGTCCGCCAGGGCGAAGATGAATCCGCCGTGGCAGGTCTTGTGGCCGTTCAGCATGTCGGGACGCACGCGCATGGTCAGGCGCGCGTAGCCCGGCGCCATTTCCTCGACTTTCATGTCCAGGCCCTGCGACGCCGCGTCGCCCGCGTACATGACGGTGCCGACGGCTTGCGCCAGCTCCTGGGGATCGGCCGGCACTTCGACCTCGGGAACGTGTGCGTTCATTCTTATTGCCCCTTGAATTGCGGTTCGCGCTTGCCCAGGAAGGCGGCCACGCCTTCCGCATAGTCCGCGCTGCGGCCGAGTTCGCGCATCATGTCGCGCTCCAGGTCCAGCTGCGTGGACAGGTCATTGCCCAGGCTGGCCTGCATGGCCCGCTTGGTGAACGCCAGGCCCTTGGTCGGCGCCTTGGCAAAATGCTGCGCCAGGCGTTCCAGCGTCGCATCGAATTCCTCGTCCGCCACGCATTGCCAGATCAGGCCCCACTCTTCGGCCTGCTTGGCGCTGAGCTTGTCGCCCAGCATGGCCAGGCCCATGGCGCGGGCGCGGCCCACCAGGCGCGGCAGCACGAAGGTGCCGCCGGTATCGGGAATCAGCCCGAGGCGGCAGAACGACTGGATGAACGTGGCCGAAGCCTTGGCGATGACGATATCGCCGGCAAACGCCAGGTTGGCACCCGCGCCGGCGGCCACGCCGTTCACGCCCACCACGACGGGCATGGGCAGGGCGTTCACGCGGCGCACCAGCGGCCCGTAGAACTTGTCGACGGTCTCGCCGAGGTCGGGCGGCGTGCCGTCGGCGGCGGGCTTGCGCTCGCTCAGGTCCTGGCCGGCGCAGAAGCCGCGGCCCGCGCCGGTCAGCACCAGCACGCGCGCGCCTTCGGTCTCCACGCGCGTCAACGCGTCGGCCACTTCGCCGTGCATGTTGGCGGTGAAGCTGTTCAGCTTGTCGGGACGGTTCAGCGTCAGGCGCGCGATGCCGCCCGACAGGTCGAATTGGATATCCTGGTAGCTCATGTCAGCGGCCCCGTTCAGACATGGCGGCGGGTTTGCACCACGCGGAAACGGTTGGACACGAAGGCCGAGTCGGACAACGCGGCGTTGGCGGCCGGGTTGGCGCCGGTGCCGTGGAAGTCGCTGAAGGCGGCGGTCTGGTTGACGAACACGCCGCCCGTCAGGTTCAGCGACAGCGACACGCCCGAGACTTCCGCAGCGTCCTGCACCTGGTCGGCGACGGCGTCGCTGGTGGTGTAGGCCGACAGCGACAGCGCGCCATGCTTGATCACGCTGTCGCGCGCCAGCTGGATGCTGTGGGTGGTGGAGTCGGTGGCGACCACGAAGGCGATCGGACCGAACCATTCCTGGCTGATGGCGGCGTTGCCGGCTTCCGTGCGCAGCAGGAGCGGCGTGCGGACGCGGGCGTTCTCGAACTGCGGGTGCGTCAGCGCCTTGCTGTCGGCCACCACCGGCAGGCCCAGCGCGCGGGCCTTCTCGATGCGCTCGACGATGCCTTCGTTCTGGATCGCGCCGGTCAATTCGACGGCCTTGGCCGCATCGGCGCCGACCTTCTCGACCGCGGCGCCCAGGGCGGCGGCGACCTCGTCGAAGCTGACGCGGCCTTCCGGCGTCTGGATGCCGTCGCGCGGCACGTAGATGTTCTGCGGCGCGGTGCACATCTGGCCCGAATACAGGGCCAGCGAGAACGCCAGGTTGCGGGCCACGCCCTTCAGGTCGTCGGTGGAGTCGATGATGACCTGGTTGACGCCGGCCTTCTCGGTGTAGACCAGCGCCTGGCGGGCGTTGTTCTCCAGCCAGTCGCCATTGGCGGTGCTGCCGGTGAAGTCGACGATCTTGACGGCCGGGTCCAGCGCCAGCTTCTGCGCGGTGTCATCGCCGGCCGCATGCGCGGCCAGCAGGACGACGTCCGGATCGAAGCCCGCTTCCTGCAGCACTTCGCGCGCCACCTTCACGGTGATGGCCAGGGGCAGGATGGCGCCGGGGTGCGGCTTGACGATGACGGTGTTGCCGGTGGCCAGGCTGGCGAACAGGCCGGGGTAGCCGTTCCAGGTCGGGAAGGTGGAGCAGCCGATCACCAGCGCGACGCCGCGCGGCACCACGGTGAACTGCTTTTCCATGCGGATCGGGTCATTCTTGCCTTGCGGCTTTTCCCAGACGGCGACGCCGGGGATGCGCGACATTTCCTGCCAGGCGTAGGTCACGGCTTCGAAGCCGCGGTCCTGCGCGTGCGGGCCGCCGGCCTGGAAGGCCATCATGAAGCCCTGGCCGGTGGTGTGCTGGACCGCGTAGGCGATCTCGAAGCTGCGCTTGTTCAGGCGGGCCAGGATTTCCAGCGACACGCCCACCCAGGCGCGCGGGCCGGCGCGGCGCCAGTCTTCCAGCGCGCGCTTGGAAGCGGCGATCAGCTTGTCGGCGGGGACGTGCGGATAGGTGATGCCCAGGTCGAAGCCGAACGGCGATTTTTCGCCGCCCACGGTACCGTCGGCGTCGTGCAGGTTCAGCGGGAAAGGCTTGCCTTGCAGCGCCTCAAAAGCCGCGCGGCCCTCGTCGTTGGCGGTTTCGCCATAGTTGCGGGGGCTGGGCGACTCGGCAAAGGGGCTCCAGTAGCCGCGCAGGGAGGCGGCGGCCATGGCTTGTTCCAGCAGGGGCTGATGGCGTTCGAAGAATTGTTGGGACACTGCGTCTCTCCAAATGGATATGGTTTTATCTGCCTGGCGCGGGCCGGGTCAGGTTTCCTGGTCGAAGTCGATGACCAGGCGGTCGCTGACCGGAAAGCTCTGGCAGCTCAGGATGAACCCGCGCGCCACTTCGTAGTCTTCCAGGGCGAAGTTGGCGTCCATGTCCACCTCGCCTTCGATGACCTTGCAGCGGCAGGTGGAACACACCCCGCCCTTGCACGAATACGGCAGTTCGATACCTTGCGCCAGCGCCGAATCCAGCACGCTGTCTTTATTCTTTTCAATCACGAACATACGGCTGTGGCCGTCCTGCACCACGGTCACCTCGCACTGGCCCTTGCCGGGCGCCTGGCGGGCGTCCTGGCCGGTGCGCAATGCGCGCGGCCCCTTGGGCGCGCCGAAGAGTTCGAACTTGATGTTCGACTTCGGAATGCCGCGGGCCTGCAGCCGCTCGACCACGCTTTCGGTCATGGTCTGCGGACCACAGACAAAAGCGTAATCGATATCCTCGGGACTCATCCAGGCCGACATCAGCTGGTCGACCTTGTCGCCGTCCAGGCGGCCGTTGAAGAGTTCGATGTCCTGGGTCTCGCGGCTCATGATGTAGACCAGCGAGAAGCGCTCCATGTAGAGGTTCTTCAGGTCTTCGATCTCTTCGCGGAACAGCACCGCGGACGAGGCGCGGTTGCCGAAGAACAGCGTGAACTTGCTGTTGGGCTCGGTCGACAGCGCGGTCTTGACCAGGGAGAACACCGGCGTGATGCCGCTGCCTACGGCAAACGCCACATAGTGGCGCTTGTTCTCGGGGGAAAAATCGACGGTGAAGTTGCCGGCCGGCGCCATGACTTCCAGGGTCTGGCCGGGCTGCAGCTCATGGTTGGCCCAACTGGAGAAGACGCCCTCTTCCACCTTCTTGATGGCCACGCGCAGCAGCTTGTCGTCGGGCGCGGAACAGATGGAATAGGAGCGGCGCTGTTCCTGGCCGTTGAGCTCGGTGCGCAACGTCAGGTACTGGCCCGGCTGGAAGGCGAACTCTTGCGCCAGCGTCTCGGGCAGGTCGAAGGTCACGACCACGGCGTCGCGCGTGTTGCGCGCCACCGAAGCCACCGTCAAGGAATGGAATTGGTTCTGGCTCATTGCGAAACCGCTCTCAGTGAGTCTTGAAATAATCGAAGGGTTCGCGGCAAGACACGCAGCGATACAGCGCCTTGCACGACGTGGACCCGAAGTTGCTGACCAGGCGCGTGTCTTTCGAGCCGCAGCGCGGGCAGGCGATGGCGGGGCCGGCCGCACGCCGGCTGATGCCCGAGATGTCGACGGCGCGTTCGGCGGGCGCGGCGATGCCATAGCCCTTGAGCGCCTCGCGTCCCTTCTCGCTCATCCAGTCGGTGGTCCAGGCTGGCGCCAGGCGGGTTTCCACGCGGACCTCGGCGATGCCGTGGCGGGCCAGCGTCTGCTGGATATCCTGCGTGATCTCGCGCATGGCCGGACAGCCGGAGTACGTGGGCGTGATGACCACGACACAGGCCTCGCCGTCCCAGGACACGTCTCGCACCACGCCCAGATCCACCACGGACAGCACGGGGATCTCCGGATCGGGGACCTCCTGCAGCCAGGCGTAGACCTGGTCGGCGGAAACGGGCGCCAGCGCGTTCACCAGGTGGCTCCCGGATAGGCGCGCGGCAGGAACTGCATTTCGGCGAGCACGTAGCCCAGTTCCTCGGTGTGCTTGCCCTGGCGTCCGCCGCGGTGCGCCAGATGGTTGGCGGCGGCTTCGTCGGGCACGGTCAGCGTGGCTTCTTCCAGCACTTCGCGCACGTGCGCCAGCCAGGGCTCGCGCAAGGCCGACAGCTCGCAGCCGATGCCGCGGGCGGCGACGTCCAGGTCCACGGCGTCGTCGGCGAACAGTTCGCCGGTGAAACGCCACGCGTCATCGATGGCCGCCTGCATCTTGGCATGGCTTTCCGCCGTGCCGTCGCCCAGGCGCACCACCATGTCCGAGGAACGGCGCACGTGGTAGGTCACTTCCTTGATGGCCTTGGCCGCGATGCCGGCGACGCGTTCGTCGCTCGACTTTTCCAGGCGCTGCAGCAGGAAGTAGTGCCAGACGTCGAACAGGAACTGGCGCGCCATGGTGTCGGCGTAGTTGCCGTTGGGGCGTTCGGCCAGCAGCACGTTGTGGAACTGGTGCGCGTCGCGCAGGTAGGCCAGCGCGTCTTCGTCGCGTCCGGCGCCTTCGACCTCGCCCGCCAGCGTCAGCCACATGCGGGCCTGGCCCAGCAGGTCGAGCGCGGTATTGGTCAATGCCAGGTCTTCTTCCAGGATCGGGCCGTGGCCGGTCCAGGCGCCCAGACGCTGCGACAGGATGAGCGAGGAATCGCCCAGGCGCAGCAGGTATTCAAACAGAGTCTTGTCCATGTCTCCCCCGCCGTCTTACATGTGCTTGATTTCTTCGGGCATCGGGAAGAACGTGGGATGCCGGTAGACCTTGCTGTTGGCCGGTTCGAACAGCGGATCCTTGTCGCCGGGGCTGCTGGCCGAAATGTCGGAGGCGCGCACCACCCAGATGCTCAGGCCTTCGTTGCGGCGCGTGTAGACGTCGCGGGCGTGGTTGATCGCCATTTCGGCGTCGGGCGCGTGCAGGCTGCCGACGTGCTTGTGCGCCAGGCCGTGCTGGCTGCGGATGAACACTTCCCACAGGGGCCAGTCTTTGCTCATGATGGATGTCCTTGAATGCCGGGCGCGCGCGGCGCGCCCTGATCTGCAATGGTTAAAAGAGTGAGTCCGGAAACCCAGCCACCGGAGCCG
Organism: Achromobacter sp. PD1; assembly: GCF_048541815.1. Lineage (NCBI taxonomy): Bacteria > Pseudomonadati > Pseudomonadota > Betaproteobacteria > Burkholderiales > Alcaligenaceae > Achromobacter > Achromobacter sp. PD1. The sequence continues at coordinate 1,004,741 of NZ_CP183349.1, read as the reverse complement.
CAGCGCGGCCGCGCGGAGCCGGCTTTGCCGGTCCGCAGTGGCGCCCCCTTAAGGAGGAAGCGCGCAGCGCTTCGGGGGTGGGTTTCATCACGCGGCTTTGCGCTCTGCCTGCTTGTCGGCGTAGGCGACCAATGCGTCGCGTACCCAGGCGCCGTCCTCGTGCGCCTTGACGCGCGCGGCCAGGCGTTCGCGGTTGCAGGGGCCGTTGCCCTTGAGCACCGCGTAGAACTCGGACCAATCGATTTCGCCGAAATCGTAGTGGCCGCGCTCGGCGTTCCACTTCAGATCGGGATCCGGCACCGTCAGGCCCAGGTATTCGGCCTGCGGCACGGTCTGGTCCACCATTTTCTGGCGCAGTTCGTCGTTGGAGAAGAGCTTGATCTTCCAGGCCATGGACTGGGCGCTGTTGGGCGAGTCGGCATCCGAAGGACCGAACATCATCAGCGCCGGCCACCACCAGCGGTTCAGCGAGTCCTGCACCATCGCCTTCTGCTCGGGCGTGCCGTGCAGGCACATCTGCATCAGCAGGTCGTAGCCCTGGCGCTGGTGGAAGGACTCTTCCTTACAGACGCGCACCATGGCCCGCGCATAGGGGCCGTAGGAACAGCGGCACAGCGGGATCTGGTTGATGATGGCCGAGCCGTCGACCAGCCAGCCGATCATGCCGATGTCGGCCCAGCTGAGCGTGGGGTAATTGAAGATGCTGGAGTACTTGGCGCGGCCGGCGTGCAGATCGTCGATCAGGTCGTCGCGCGACACGCCCAGGGTTTCCGCGGCGCTGTACAGGTAGAGGCCATGGCCGGCTTCGTCCTGGACCTTGGCCAGCAGGATGGCCTTGCGCTTGAGCGAAGGCGCGCGGGTGATCCAGTTGCCTTCGGGCAGCATGCCCACGATTTCAGAGTGCGCGTGCTGGGAAATCTGGCGCACCAGCGTCTTGCGGTAGGCGTCCGGCATCCAGTCCTTGGCCTCGATGCGGACGCCGTCGTCGATCCGGCGTTGGAACGTCTGTTCCCGGCCTTCGAGCTGGTCCGCGGTCTTGACCTGCTTGACGCCGGTTTCGACGAGTTGAGCGTACATGTCTGTCTCCTTGAAGACGGTTTGCGAAAACGCAAAGCAAACGTTCCGCAGTGCCGTCATGTCATAGGCGGATTATTTAATACAAAAAATTCATTGTCAAACTCAAATCTGTATCACATTGGATTTATGTATCATATTGCGGATCCCGATATCGGCCGCCCCGGCCCCCTCTAATGGCAAACCCTCAGTCGCCCCTGGACCGCTTTCTGTCACGCCTGATCAAGAACGATCCGCCGCGCGCAAAATCGCTCTGCGTCAGCCTGCTCGGGGACGCATTGGCGCCGCATGGCGGCGCCATCTGGCTGGGCGACCTGATCGAGCTGCTGGCCCCGCTAGGCATCAATGAACGCCTGCTGCGCACCAGCGTGTTCCGCCTGGTGGCGCAGAACTGGCTGCAATCCGAACGCCACGGACGGCGCAGCCTCTACCTGATTTCCGAGCAGGGCCTGCGCCACACCGCGCATGCCTCCCAGCGCATCTATGTCGGCCCGCCCCAGGAATGGAACGGCGAGTGGACGCTGGTCGCCCTGCCGCGCACCGGCAACGGGCTGGCCGAACGCGCTGAGTTGCGCCGGGAGCTGGTCTGGGAGGGCTTCGGCATGATCGCGCCCGGGCTGTTTGCCCACCCGCACACCGAGGCGAGCGCCGCGCACGACATCCTGGAAAAGCTGGGCATCCCCGACCGCGCCCTGGTGCTGTCGGCGCGCGATCTGGCCGGCGCCGGCGGTCTGCCGATAGCCAGCCTGGCCTCGCAATGCTGGAACCTGGACGAGCTGGCCGAGCAGTACCGCCAGTTCGCCAAGAATTTCGGTCCGCTGGAAAAGCTGCTGGAAACCCCGCCCGCGCCTGCCGAGGCGTTCATCGTGCGCGTCATGCTGCTGCACAGCTGGCGCCGGATCGTGCTGCACGATCCGCAACTGCCGGGTCCCATGCTGCCCGACGACTGGCCCGGCCATGCCGCCCGCGAGATCTGCGGCCGCATCTACTGGCAGGTGTTCGACGCGTCGGAAGCGCATCTGGATGCGCTGGCCGGCCGCGACAACGAGCGCTACGCGCCGCTGGCAGCCGACATCGCCTCGCGCTTCGGCGGCAAGCCCGCGTAAGACGAATCCTTCGGGTCAGGCCGCCGGGGCGATGGTCACGCCCAGCGTGTCCACAGCCGACACGCCGCAGGCGTCGCGTCCCGGCCCCGGCAGTTCCAGCCCCCTCGCCCGGCCGATGAAAGACAGGGTCCAGCGCGCCCGGATCGGCCGCCCCAGGGCCTCGCCGCTATCGGCGTCGATGCCGCTGGGCACGTCCAGCGCCAGCACCGGCACGTTCCAGGCGTTGACCGTGTCCACCAGCGCCTGCCAGTCCGCGCCCAGCGGGCGATTCAAGCCGATGCCGAACAGGCCGTCGATGACCAGTTCCGGCACGAAGCCCGGCTGCAGCGCTGACCAGGTTTCACCGCCCGCGGCCTGCCAGCCGGCATAAGCGCGGGCGGCATCGGGCGGCAGGCGCTGCGCCCCCGATGGCAGCAGCACGCGCACGTCATGCCCCATGGCGCGCAGGCCGGCCGCGGCTTCCAGCGCATCGCCGCCATTGTTTCCAGGCCCCGCCAGCGCCAACACCACCGTCCCCGGCCGGATCCGCGCTGCCGCGTAACGGGCCGCGGCCGCCCCCGCCAGGGGCATCAAGCTTCTGCCGGCGGCCAGGGCCTGGCGTTCGGCGTCGCGGATGCTGGCGACTGAGTATGAGAATGGCATGGCCTATTTATGCGTGAAATTAACGCATTGCGTGAAAATTTACCCGCAGATCGGGAGGAATTGCGCCACTGGCCCCGCGAATTCGCGGGATTTTCGCTTCCTGCCAGTTGGCACGCATCTTGCGTTGTAGTCATTGCCGGTACGAGCGAGACCGGACGACTCAACTGAAGAGACTACACCCATGCGTTCCATGAGCATCATCTGCCCGAACGGGCACTTAGGATTCGCCCCCTTGCGCACCGAGAGCTTCCAGCTCGGCGTCGCCGCCGGGCCGGACTGCATCGCCGCCGACTCGGGCAGCGACGACGTGGGTCCCGTGCCGCTGGGCTCCGATACTTCCACCAGCCCGCAAGCCTGGCAGCGCCACGACCTGGAACAGATGCTGCTGGCCGCGCGCAAGCTGGGTGTGCCCATGGTCATCGGCTCGGCCGGCGACACCGGCTCCAACAGCCGCGTCGACCTGTATGTGCGCCTGATCAAGGAAATCGCCGCCGAGCACAAGCTGGCGCCGTTCAAGATCGGCTACTTCTATTCCGAAGTCGACAAGGAGCGCGTGCGCCGCGCGCTGCGCGCGGGCCAGCAGGTGGCGGGCCTGGACGGCTACGCCGACCTGACCGAGGCCGAGCTGGATGCCAGCGACCGCATCGTGGCCGTGGCCGGCGTGCATCCCTACATCAAGCTGCTGGAAGCCGGCGCGGACGTGGTCATCGGTGGCCGCAGCTCGGACGCCGCCGTGTTCGCCGCTCCGGCCCTGCACCAGGGCTACGATGCCGACCGCGCCTATTACCTGGGCAAGGTGCTGGAGTGCGCCTCGTTCTGCGCCGAGCCCTACGGCGGCAAGGAAACCGTGATGGGCGAGATCTCGGCCGAGGACGTGCGCGTCACCGCCATGCATCCCGACCAGCGCTGCACCATCGCGTCAGTCGCGGGCCACGCGATGTACGAGCGCTCCAATCCGTACGAAGAATTCTTCGCCGGCGGCCGGCTGGACATGGCCGAATGCCGCTACGAGCAGCTGAGCGAAAAGACCACCCGCATCACCGGCTCGCGCTTCGAGCCCGCCGCCCAGGTGCGCGTGAAGCTCGAAGGCTCCGGCAAGGTCGGCGAACGCTACATGGGGCTTTGCGGCATACGCGATCCCTACACCATCGCCAACGTGGACCGCGTCATCGCCTGGGCGCGCGACAAGGTGCGCGAACGCTTCGGCGACTCGGGCTACGAGCTGCACTACAAGGTCTACGGGCGCGACGGCGTCATGGGCGACCTGGAGCCGCTGCGCGACCAGCCCGGCCATGAGCTGTGCGTCATGGTCCAGGGCGTGGCGCCGACCGCCGAAATGGCCGAGGAGCTGACGCTCACGGGCCTGCGCCAGATGTTCTACGCCCGCCTGCCCGACGTGAAAGGCACGGCCGGCTCGGTGTCGTTTCCGCTGGACGAAGTGGTGCGCACCAGCGCCGCCTACCGTTGGACCCTGAACCACACGCTGCCGGTGGAAGACGCCGGCGAACTCTTCCCGACCCACCTCACCGAGGCTGGCGCCTGAGCCGGCAAGACCATGAGCACCCAGAAACTCAGCACCCTGGCCAAGACCATCCGCAGCAAGAACGCGGGCGTGAACAAGATCACCTTCGACATCATCTTCCGCGAGCCGGCGACCTACGAGGCGGTCAAGCGCTCCGGCGCGCTGACGCGCGCCAGCATGGCCGCCCTGTACCGCATCGACGACAGCCGCATATCGGACTTCGTGCATTACGATCCCGGCCTGGCCATCAAGTTCACGATCTACCGGCTGGCTCCCAGCGGGTCCGCGGGCGACGGCGACATCTTCGGCGCGCAGCAGTATGCGCCGCTGCTGGACGTCGCAGTTCCCATGCCGGACTGAACGCCGCGGGCGCCGCGTCCGGCGCCCGCTCCAACCTCCGCTCTCCTAGAGAATCGATCATGAAAGCGCTAATGCAAACAACGTTGTTCCTGGCGGCATCCCTGCTGGCCGGCGCGGCAGCGGCCCAGACGGAAGTGCCCAAGCAGGTCAAGATCGTAGTGCCGTTCACCGCCGGCGCCAGCAATGACGCGATCGCCCGCGCGATCGCGCCGCAACTCGCGGCCCGCCTCGGCAACACGGTGATCGTGGAAAACCGCGGCGGCGCGGCCGGCGCGATCGGTTCCGAGTACGTGGCCCGCTCGGCCAAGGACGGCTCGGTGCTGCTCCTGACCTCGTCGACCTTCCTGACCACCGCCGCCACCCAGCCGCACCTGCCCTACGACCCGCTGAAGCAGTTCGCGCCGGTGGCGATGATAGGACAGGGTCCGCTGGTCATCGCCGCCTCGGCGCAGACGCCCTACACCTCCTTGAAGCAGCTGCTGGAAGCGGCGCGCAGCAAGCCGGGCGCCCTGAACTACGGCAGCGCCGGCGTCGGCTCGCTGGCGCACCTGGCCACCGTCATGCTGGACGACGCCGCGGGTACGGACATGACCCACGTCCCCTATAAGGGTGCGGCCAACGCCGCCTCCGACCTGGCCGGCGGGCTGATCCACGTCATGCTGTCCAACTACAGCACGCTGGCCCCCGTGGTGCAGGGCAAGAAGGTCAAGCTGCTGGCCACCACGGCGCAAGCGCCCTCCGCGGCGTTCCCCGACCTGCCGCCGGCCGCGCAGGCGCTGCCGGGGTATTCGGTGCAGATCTGGGTGGGTGTGTTCGCGCCAGCGGGCACGCCGCAGCCTTATATCGACAAGCTCAACACCGCGCTCGTCGAGATTTCGGCGTCGCCCGAAATGAAGGCCTTGCTGGATCTGGACGGCACCGTGCCGTCGCGCATGGACAGCGCCGAATTCGGCACGCGCGTGCGCGAGGAACTGGCCCTGTGGCAAGGCATTGCGCGCAAGCACAACATCAGCGCGGAATAGCTTTTAACCGTCCAGCCCCAGCTTGAGCATCTGGTGGCGCAGGGCGTGCCGCGTGAGTCCCAGGGACTCGGCGGCGCGCCCCAGGTTGCCGTCCTGGGCCTGCAAGGCCGCGCGGATCAGGCCGCGCTGGAACTGCGCGGATAGTTCGGCATAGGTGCCGGCAGCGGCAGGCGAAGCCGCCGGCGCGGGCTTGCCGGCTTCGCGCAGGATGCGCTGCGGCAGGTGCCGCGCCAGCACCGTGTCGCCGTCTTCCAGGATGCAGATCCGTTCCAGCAGATTGCCGAGTTCGCGCACATTGCCCGGCCAGGCGTAGGCCTTGAAAATGCGCCGCACCTCGGGATCGATGACGGTAAAACGGCTGCCGTGGGTGGCGTTGTAGCGTTCCAGGAAACGCTGCGCCAGCACGATGACGTCATCGCCGCGCTCGCGCAGCGGCGGCAGGTTGATCGACACCACCTGCAGGCGGTAATACAGGTCGTCGCGAAAGCGGCCGGCCTGCACTTCCCCCAGCAGGATCTTGTTGGTGGCGGCGATGAAACGCGCATCGACCGAAACCTCCTGGACCGCGCCGATGCGCCGGAAGCGCCGGCTGTCCAGCAAGGTCAGGATCTTGGCCTGCATGACCGGATCCAGCTCGCGGATCTCGTCCAGGAACACGCTGCCGCCGTTGGCGGCTTCGAGCAGCCCGGTCTTGCGCGCCACCGCCCCGGTGAACGCACCGCGCTCATGGCCAAACAATTCGGATTCGAGCAGGTTGCCCGGGATGGCGGCGCAGTTGATCTCGGTATAGCCCTTGGCCGCGCGCGCCGACTGCGCATGCAGGTTGCGGGCGACCAGCCCCTTGCCCGTGCCGGTTTCGCCGTAGATGAGAACGATGCTGGCCTTGCTGCGCGCGACCCGGCCGACCAGATCGCGCAGCGCCGCCATCGACGGGTGCTCCCCGATGAGCGGCTCGCAGGCGGACGGGACGGCAGGCATGGCGAAGACCGCTTACACCTTCAGGAAGTGTTCGCGGTAGTACTTGAGCTCGTCGATCGATTCGTAGATGTCAGCCAGCGCTTCGTGGCGGCTCTTCTTCTCGAATCCCTTGTAGACGGCCGGCGCCCAGCGGCGCGCCAGTTCCTTCAGCGTGCTCACGTCCAGGTTGCGGTAATGGAAGAACTGCTCCAGGCGCGGCATGTAAGCAAACATGAAGCGGCGGTCCTGGCTGATGGTGTTGCCGCAAAGCGGCGACTTGCCTGCCGGCACGTGCTGCGCCAGAAACGCCAGCAGCGTATCCTCGGCCTGCGCCTCGGAAATCGTCGACGCCTTGACCTTGTCGATCAGGCCGCTCTTGCCGTGGGTGGATTTGTTCCAGCTGTCCATGGCGTCGAGCAGGCTGTCGGGCTGGTGCACCACCAGCACGGGGCCTTCGGCCACGACGGTCAGGTCGGGTTCCGTCACCACCACGGCGACTTCGATGATGCGTTCTTTCTCAGGGTCCAGGCCGGTCATTTCCATGTCCAGCCAAACCAGGCGGTTTTCGTTCACAGCCATATAATTTGCCTATAAAACGTGCGATTTTCGCACATACCTACACTTGAGCACGCCACATCGCCCATGTTCACACTGCTGTTCGTTGCCTTCCTGCTGACCGATATCGCCGTGCGCCTGTGGCTGGCTACGCGCCAGATCCGCCACGTCGCGCGCAACCGCGACCAGGTGCCGTCTGAATTCTCCCACCGTATCGGCTTGGCCAGCCATCAGCGCGCGGCGGATTACACGGTGGCGCGGGTCAAGCTGGGCATGCTGGAACGCACCTACGACGCCATCCTGCTGGTGTGCCTGACGCTGATGGGCGGGCTGCAGCTCATCGACCTGATGGTGGCCCAGCTTACCAGCAACGACTTCCTGCGCCAGATGCTGCTGCTGGTCGTGGTGGCGCTGCTGCTGGGCCTGCTGGGCCTGCCTTTCACGCTGTGGCGGCAGTTCAAGCTGGAAGCGCGCTTCGGCTTCAACCGCATGACGCCCGGCCTGTTCATCGCCGACGCCGTCAAGGGCCTGCTGGTCGCGGCGGTGCTGGGCCTGCCGCTGGCGGCCGCGGTGCTATGGCTGATGGGCAGCGCGGGCGCCTACTGGTGGGTGTGGGCCTGGGCGCTATGGACCGCGTTCAACCTGGCGCTTCTGATCGTCTACCCGATGTTCATCGCTCCGCTCTTCAATAAATTCACGCCGCTATCCGATCCGGAACTGGCCGGCCGCATCCAGCGCCTGGCCCAGCGCTGCGGCTTCGCGCTCAACGGCCTGTTCGTGATGGACGGCTCGCGCCGCTCGGCCCACGGCAATGCCTATTTCACGGGCTTCGGCCGCTCGCGCCGCATCGTGTTCTTCGACACCCTGCTGGCGCGCCTGAACGGCGACGAGATCGAAGCCGTGCTGGCGCATGAACTCGGTCACTTCGCCAAGCGCCACATCATCAAGCGCATCGTCTTCAGCTTCGCCGCCGCGCTGGCGTTCTTCGCCATCCTGGGCTGGATCTCGCAACAGCCCTGGTTCTACGTGGGACTGGGCGTCATGCCGCAGCTGGGCGGGCGCAACGACGCCATGGCGCTGCTGCTGTTCTTCCTGGTCATCCCCGTCTTCACTTTCATGCTCACGCCCGTGGCCAGCTGGTACTCGCGCCGCGACGAGTTCGAAGCGGACCGCTACGCGGCCGAACAGAGCTCGCCGGAACGCCTGGTGTCCGCGCTGGTCAAACTTTACGACGACAACGCCGCCACCTTGACTCCCGACCCCGTGCACTCCGCCTTCTACGACAGCCATCCCCCCGCCGCCGTGCGCATCCGCCACCTGACGGCGGCCGCTGCATGACCGCGCCGCCCAACGAAGGCCGCATCATCGCCGCCCACGGGCGCCACTACACAGTGGAGCTCGCCGACGGCACGCTGCGCAAGTGCTTCCCGCGCGGCAAGAAGGCAGGCGCCGCCGTGGGCGACCGCGTGCGCATCACGCCCCAGGGCAAGGACGAAGGCGCCATCGACGCCATCCTGCCGCGGCGCAATCTGCTGTACCGCTCGGACGAAATGCGTTCCAAGCAGTTCGCCTCCAACGTCGACCAGTTGCTGATCGTCGTCGCCGTGCAGCCCACGTTTTCGGATGACCTGACCGGGCGCGCCCTGGCCGGCGCCTGGAGCGCGGACATCGCGCCCATCATCATCCTCAACAAGACCGACCTGTCCGACGAACTGCCGGCGGCGCGCGCGCGGCTGGCGCCGATTGCCGCGCTGGGTGTGGACGTGATCGAACTCAGCGCGCTGGAGCCCGAGAAAGTGCATACGCTGCTGGCGCCGCGCCTGGCCGGGCACACCAGCCTGCTGCTGGGTCAGAGCGGCATGGGCAAGTCCACGCTGCTCAACGCCCTGGTGCCGGACGCCGCCGCCCCCACCCGCGAACACTCCACGGCGCTGGACATGGGCAAGCACACCACCACCAGCACGCGGCTTTATCACCTGCCCGCTCCCGGCGGCGACCTGATCGACTCCCCGGGCTTCCAGGCCTTCGGCCTGCAGCACCTGAGCCGCGAGGACATCATCCGCGGCTTCCCGGAGTTCACCAAACCCATCGAACAGTGCCGTTTCTACAACTGCACCCACCGCCAGGAGCCTGGCTGCGGCGTGGTCGCGGCCCTGCAGGCGGGCGCGATCGACCCGGCGCGCTATGCCTTGTACCAGCGCATCCTGGAAGAGAACCTGGCGGGGCAACAACGCTACTAGCGTCTAGTCCCCTCGGCACTTGCGCCGGTGCCCGACGCTGACGCCTCCGAACGGTCCCGCAATGAATACGGCCCCATACAGGGGCCGTATTCATTGGCGGCGCGAACCAGAAACCCGACAAGGCCGGCGCGCAACAAAGATCAACGGGGCGTAAAGCCGTGGCGCAGCAGATGGTAGAGGTTGCGCAACATGCCGGCGGTCGCGCCCCAGATGAAATGCTTGCCGTAAGGCATGCCGTAGTACTGGCGCACCCGGCCGTCGTCGAGACGGGCTTCGTACAGCCTGTGATTGGCGGGGTCCATCAGGAAGGACAGCGGCACCTCGAACACTTCCGCCACCTCGAAGGCATCGGGGGCCAGGTCAAAGCCCGGACGCACCAGCGACACCACCGGAACGATGGAGAATCCCGTCGCCGTCAGATACGGCGGCATGCTGCCCAGCACTTCGACGTGGTTGGTGGGCAACCCGGTTTCTTCCTGCGCTTCACGCAAGGCCGCGGCCTCGGGCGTGGAATCGCTGGTTTCGATGCGCCCGCCCGGAAAGCTGATCTGGCCGGCATGGTCATGCAGGTGGGCGGCGCGCTGCGTCAGCATGATGTGGACGCCGTTGTCGCGCGTCACCAGCGGAATCAGCACCGCCGCCGGCACGGGCACGCCTTCGCGGCCCGGATAGCGCAGGTCGGTGTCGCGCGACAGCTCCAGCGTCCAGGTGGACGGCTGGCTGAGCGTGCCCCGCAACGAATCCGGGGTCAACAGGCTGGCAGGCACGGCCGGCAAGGACGCGTTGGCGACCACCCAGGGTTGCGTCGCCGGATCGAAGCCGGGACGCGCCAGCGGCCGCCGGGGCCGCGGAGAAGACGAGGAATCAGACATACGGCTCTGCAAAAGGCTCTGCAAAAAGAAAAAGGCACCCTCGCAGGTGCCTTTTTAACCCGGAAACCCGTGCCGAACGAAAACGCTGGATGGCGTGAGCGTCCGACACTGGTAGGGCCGTGTGCCGATAAGCGATCAAGCCGCCGAGGCTTGCTTGCTGACCAGCTTTTCCTTGATACGCGCCGACTTGCCCGAGCGGTTGCGCAGGTAGTACAGCTTGGCGCGGCGCACGTCGCCGCGGCGCTTGACTTCGATGCCGGCGATTTGCGGCGAGTACAGCTGGAACGTACGTTCCACGGCTTCACCCGACGAAATCTTGCGCACGGTGAACGCGGAGTTCAGGCCGCGGTTGCGCTTGGCGATCACGACGCCTTCGAAAGCCTGCACGCGCTTGCGGGTGCCTTCAACGACGTTCACGCTCACGATGACGGTGTCACCAGGAGCAAATTCAGGCTTGGCTTGACCGCCGGTCAGGCGGGCAATTTCTTCCTGTTCCAGGATAGCGATAAGGTTCATGAGAACTCCTAGATCATCATGTCTTTGCGGACTAAAACTTTTGCCGTTCGATGTTGTTCACGCGATTTCTGCAGGACTGCGCAGTACGCAGCCCACATCCGTCGCGTGTTGCACGGGCCATGGCGGTAAGGCCAGCCCCCGTTGCATGTGCCGCAAGCAGAGGATGAGATTTGGCAAACCAATGATTCTACACCAAAAATCGCTCCAGGCATCAGGTAACATGGCCCCGGTTCTCGCGGTTTGGAGTACCCTTCCGTCTTCTGTAACAAACACGTCATCTGACGCTGTTCCCTCATGTCGTATTCGTCCCTGATATTGGTCGTCCTGGCGGCAATGGCCCACGCCACGTGGAATCTCCTCGCCAAGCGCGCGGCCATGGTGGGCGCTCCCTTTGTCTTCGCCTATGGCCTGTGCGCTTCCGTGCTGTACGCGCCCTGGGTCATCTGGGTGCTGATGCATGACGGCATGACCTGGACCTGGCCCGTGGTCGGCGCCATCCTGACTTCCAGCCTGTTGCATCTGGGCTACAGCCTGTGCCTGCAGCGCGGCTATCAGGTGGCCGACCTGTCGGTCGTCTACCCCATCGCCCGAGGTACCGGCCCGCTGCTGTCCACTACCGGCGCCTTTTTGCTGCTGGGCGAACCCGCCACCAGCACCGGCATCATCGGCATGCTTTGCGTGGTGGGCGGCGTGCTGCTGATCGCGACCCAGGGCCGCCTGGCCATTTTCAAGCAGGCCCAGGCCTGGGTCGGCGTGCGCTGGGGCGTGGTGATCGGCCTGTTCATCGCGGCCTATACCGTCGTCGACGCCTATGGCGTGAAAGTGTTGTTGATCAGCCCGGTGCTGTTCGACTGGTTTACCTGCGTGACCCGCACGACCATGATGGCCCCCCACATGCTGCGCCGCCGCCCCCAGGCCTGGGAGGCCATGCGCGGGCACTGGCATCTGGCGTTGGCCGTGGGCCTGCTGTCGCCGTTGGGCTACATCCTGGTGCTGTATGCGCTGCGCAACGGCGCGCCGCTGAGCCTGGTCGCCCCTGCCCGGGAAATGTCGATGATGCTCGGCACCTTGGCCGGCATGTTCCTGCTGCGCGAAAAAGTCGGACCGGGCCGGCTGGCGGGTTGTATGGCCATCCTGGCGGGTGTCATTCTGCTCGGTTCAAGCTGACGAGCACCGCTCCTGGCCACTGCGGCTGGCGGGGCTGGCGCGTACCTACCGCTTACGCCCGGCCTGCCGGCTACCGCCGGGCATAGGGCCGCTCAGAATCCGGCGGCCGCGCCCAGCCACATCAGGCCGGGGATGATCGCGCCCCAGGCCAGCACCATCACCACATCGATCACCATGGCCTTCATGGTCACCTGCGCCGTAACGGGTTCCACCGTGGCGTTGCCCAGGCTGCGCTCGCGCGCGACGGCAGGCGTGGCGGCAACCGCGGCCTCGACCGGTGCGACCGGCGCTGCGGGCGCGGACATCGGCGCGGCGACTGCCGGACCAGCCAGCGCCCCGGCTTCGGCGGGCGCGGGCGGGAACGGCCAGCGAGCCGGGGCGGAACCGGGCCGCGTGCGGCGGCGCGGTTCGACATCGGCTGCGGATGTATTCCAGGGCAGCGCCATGCCGGCGACCCTGGCGCACCAGGCGCGGGCGCGGTTCGTGCCGCGGCGCAGCGGGTTCAGGGTGACGACGAGTTCATCCGACAAGACGGAAATATCAGCGGTGTTCATGGGAACTCCTAGGAAAGACGGTCCAGCGCCAGGGCATAGCCCCCCGGCAGGCATGCGCGGCGGCAGCCGGCGGTCAATCGAACAATGACAACTGGCCTGCGGCCATGGCTTGCAACTGGCGCGCTACGCGCCCGTGCGCGCCGCCGGCTGCGGGCGATACGGCGGGAAAAGGGACCCCTGAAGACGCTTGCGCGCCAGCCGGGGATAGGAAATCGGCAGCCTTCGCCGCGGCGGGAGGCAGGAAACGGTCGCAGTCCAGCGCCAGGCGATGACGGTTCAAGCCCAGCTTGCGCGTGGCGATGGTGAAGCGCTGGCGCAGCAGATCGGCCCAGACGCCGGTCCCGCGCATGCGCGACCCGAAATTGGGATCGTTGCGGCGGCCGTTGCGCAGGTCTTCGATGCGATGCAGGACGCGCTGGGCGCGGTCCGGGAAATGGGCATTGAGCCAGTCCTCGAACAGGGTCTTGACCTCCCAGGGCAGACGCAGGACGGTGTAGCTGGCATAGTGCGCGCCGGCCGCCTTGGACTCCTGGAGGATGTGCTCCATGGACTCGTCGTTGATGAACGGGATGATGGGCGCCACCAGCACGCCCACCGGCACGCCGGCGTCGGTCAGGCTGCGTACCGCTTCCAGCCGGCGCCACGGTGCGGCGGCGCGCGGTTCCAGCGTGCGGGCCATGCCGGCGTCCAGCGTGGTGATGCTCATGTACACCACCACCAGCTTCTGCTCGGCCAGGGCGGCCAGCAGGTCCAGGTCGCGGGCGACCAGCGCGTTCTTGGTGACGATGGTGAGCGGATGGCGGGTTTCCAGCATCAGTTCCAGCAGGCCGCGGGTAAGCCGCCATTCGCGTTCGATGGGCTGGTAGGCGTCGGTGGCGGAACCGATGTTGATGGGAGACGGCTTGTAGCCTGGCCGCGCGAGTTCGGCGCGCAGGGCCTCTACCGCATTGGCCTTGGCCACCAGCCGGGTTTCGAAGTCCAGCCCGGGCGACAGGCCCAGGTAGGAATGAGTGGGCCGGGCATAACAATAGACGCAGCCATGCTCGCAGCCGCGGTACGGATTTACCGCCACGTCGAAGGGGATGTCGGGCGAATCGTTGCGCGACAGCATCTTGCGCGCTTCTTCGGCGGTGACCGTGGTCTTGGGAGCGGGCGGCGCAATGCGCGCATCCGGCACGATGGGAATGACGCGGGCGGCTTGCTCGCCGGCGGCAGCTTCGGGGAAATTATCGGGGACGGAGTCTACGAAGTCGGCGGGCAGACCGGAGGAAGACCAGCCGTCGTCGACCTGCACGCGGTCATCGCGCTGAAAGCGATGCCGAACATTAGTAACCGCACCCCGACCGCGCAAGGCGGCGGGGGCGGCAGCCGGGGACCCAGAACCGGCGGGAAAAGAATGATCGGTGCGTGCCATGAAAACTACTGTACAAAAACACAGTGGTTTTGACAAGCACCAAAAGCCTTTTCGTAAGACAGCCCCACTTTACCGCAAGACGCCGGCGCCGTCCGGACAAATCGTTTTCACCAGGCGGGATCGCCCGGAAACCCGCACCAATACTGGATCTAGCACAAAAACAACAGGTTCGGCGGGGGGCTGGAAGCCCGTTGTTTTCCGGCCTCTTGCGGATTAGCGCAACATACCTGCCGCAGCGGTCTGATGCGTGGCTTCGTCGATCAGAATGAATGCGCCGGTCGCGGGCACATCGGCATAGCGATCGACCGCCAGCGACTCGCGCGTGGTGAGCGTGACGCGTCCGATATCGTTCATGCGCAGCGTGCCCTCGGTGTTCTCCACTTCCTGCAGTTCGTGGATGTCGCGATGCGACAGCACCGCGCGTATCTTCGCCGAGGTCAGGCGCGTGCCCGACTTCAGCAGATACTTGCGTGCGGGATTCAAGGCCTGCGCATCGAGCCAGCACAGCTCGGCTTCGAATTCCCGCGCGACCTGCGCCGGCGCCGACGCATGCACGATCACATCGCCGCGCGACACGTCCACGTCGCGGTCCAGCACCAGCGTGATCGAGTCGCCCGCCACTGCTTCATCCAGCGCGCGGTCGAAGGCGCGCACTTCGCTCACGACTGCCGTCACGCCCGAGGGTTGCACCGTGATCTCGTCGCCCGGCCGCAGCACGCCGCTTGCGACGCGGCCGGCATAGCCGCGGAAGTCATCCTTGCGGCTGCCGTCATGGCGTGCCACCCATTGCACCGGAAAGCGCAACGGCAAGGCGCGGCCATCGCTTGCCAGGTCCAGCGACTCCAGCAAGGCCAGCAAGGGCTGTCCTTCGTACCAGGGCGTTTGCGGCGACAGCGTGACGACGTTGTCGCCGTTGAGCGCCGACAGCGGCAGCGCGTCGAAGTGCTCGATGCCCAGCTTGCCCGCCAGGTCGGCGTAGGCCTCGCGGATGCGCTCGAACACCGTGCGGTCCCAGTCCACCAGGTCCATCTTGTTGACCGCCACCACGATGTGACGGATGCCCAAGAGGCGCGCGATGGTGCTGTGGCGCTTGGTCTGCGGCAACAGCACGCCGTCGGCCGCGCGGGTGGCGTCGATCAGGATGACGGCCACGTCGGCGGTCGACGCGCCCGTGACCATGTTGCGCGTGTACTGCTCGTGGCCCGGCGCGTCGGCGATGATGAACTTGCGCGCGGGCGTCGAGAAATAGCGGTAGGCCACGTCGATGGTGATGCCCTGCTCGCGCTCGGCCTCCAGGCCGTCGGTCAGCAGCGAAAAGTCGATGCCGTCGCCCGCCACGCGCTTGTGCTTGGCGCGCGAGATCGCGTCCAGCTGATCGGCGAACACGCCTTTGCTGTCGTACAGCAGGCGGCCGATCAGCGTCGATTTGCCGTCGTCCACCGAGCCTGCGGTAATCAGGCGCAGCACGCCCGTGTCGGCGCCGGAAAGAAAAGAATCGTTGAGTGCGTTCATGTGCGTTCCTGGTCGCCGGCGAATGCCGGCGTGTCATGCGATCAGAAATAGCCTTCTTTCTTGCGGCGCTCCATCGAGGCCTCGGAAGTCTGGTCGTCCATGCGCGTGGCGCCGCGCTCGGTAATGTCGGTCACCGCGGTTTCGGCAATGATGGCCCGGGTGTCGGCGGCATCCGACGCCACCGGGCAGGTGCAGGAGATGTCGCCCACCGTGCGAAACCGAACCTGCAGGCGTTCGACCTGTTCGCCATCCTGCGGCGGGGTCAGCCGCGTGACCGGCACCAGCAGGCCCTTGCGGCGCACGACCTCGCGCTGGTGGCTGTAGTAGATCGACGGCAGCGCCAGCTGCTCGCGCTGGATGTACTGCCAGACGTCCAGCTCGGTCCAATTCGAGATCGGGAACACGCGCATGTTCTCGCCGCGATGCACGCGGGTATTGAACAGGTTCCAGAGTTCCGGGCGCTGCGCCTTCGGATCCCATTGGCCGAACTCGTCGCGGAACGAGAAGATGCGTTCCTTGGCGCGGGCCTTTTCCTCGTCGCGGCGCGCTCCGCCGATGCAGGCGTCAAAGCCGAATTCCTCGATCGCCTCCAGCAGCGTCACCGCCTGGGCGGCATTGCGCGAGTCGGTCTCGCGGCGCAGCACCACGCTGCCGCGCGCGATGGAGTCCTCGACGCTGCGCACGATCAGGGTCTCGCCCAGCTCGGCCGCGCGCGCATCGCGGAAGGCGATCACTTCGTCGAAGTTGTGGCCGGTATCGATGTGCATCAGCGGGAACGGAAAACGCCCCGGCCGGAAGGCCTTCTCGGCCAGGCGCAACAGCACCACGGAGTCCTTGCCGCCCGAGAACAGCAGCACGGGCTTCTCGCTTTCGGCGGCCACCTCGCGCAGGATGAATATTGCTTCCGATTCCAGCCAATCCAGGTGGCTGCGTTGGATCACTGCAGACATATGAACTTCCCCTAAAACAGATTTCGAATTCGTGGGCCGCATCAATCGGCGCGCGCCGCGATGCTGATGACCCGGTTGCCCGCATGCAGGCCGCATTCCTTGGAATCCGACGACTCCCACCACCAGCGCCCTGCCCGCAGGTCTTCGCCCGGGCGGATGGCTCGGGTACAGGGTTCGCAGCCGATGGACGGGTAGCCCTGGTCGTGCAACGGGTTGTATGGAATGCCCAGCGCGCGGATGGCGGACCAGACCTCGCCTTCGCTCCATTCGGCCAGCGGATTGAACTTGTAGAGGCCGAAAGCCTGGTCCTCTTCTTCCAGCGGCAGTTCGCCGCGGGTGGTGGATTGCGCCCGCCGCTGCCCTGTGATCCAGGCGCCGCGTCCGGCCAGCGCGCGCTTGAGCGGCTCGACCTTGCGGATCTGGCAACAGGCCTTGCGCAGTTCCACGCTTTCATAGAACGCGTAGGCGCCATGTTCGGCGACGTGCTGCTCGACCGCGGCCGCCACCGGCCGGTACACAGTGACCTCGCGGCCGTAGCGTTCGCGCACGGCGTCCAGCACGCCCAGCGTTTCGGCGTGCAGCCGGCCCGTGTCCAGCGTGAAGACTTCCAGGTCGAGGCCGGCACCGTAGATGGCGTGCGTCAGCAGCATGTCCTCGGCCGCCAGCGAGGACGCCAGCGCGGCGTCCGGATAGCGCCGCTGCACATCGGCCAGGCGCTCGCCCAGATCGCGCCAGCGCGCGGCCAGGCCCGGTTCGAGTTCAGGCAAAAGATCGGTAGTGCTCATGATTGCGTCGCGAAAATGCGCGCCCGCCGCGGACGCGCCAACAGTATTTCGCCATCGCGCAGGCCCAGTTCCCGGTACAGCGACTCGGGCACCTCGGCTTCGATGATGGCGTCGGAATCCTCGCTGGCCAGCTCCAGATAGGCGCTGGGACCCGCAAGAAAGGCGTGCGCCAGGCGCACGGGGATGCCGTCCGCGCCGGCGCGATAGCGTTCGACCTCGAACTCGTGCGGCCGCACGTAGGCGGTGGCGCGTTGCGCTTCGGCCTGCGCCAGCTCCGGCGCGGGCAAGGACAGGCCGGCGCCGTTCCAGATGCCGCGCGTGGCAAAGCCCTGCAACTGGTTGACGTCGCCCAGGAAGCCGTAGACGAAGGGCGTGGCCGGCTCTTCCCAGACCTCGCGCGGCGTGCCGACCTGCTCGATGCGGCCCGAGTTCATCAGCACCACGCGATCCGACACTTCCAGCGCTTCTTCCTGGTCATGGGTGACGAAGACGCTGGCCACGTTCAGCTCGTCATGCAGGCGGCGCAGCCAGCGCCGCAATTCCTTGCGCACCTTGGCGTCCAGCGCGCCGAAAGGTTCGTCCAGCAGCAGCACCCGCGGCTCCACGGCCAGCGCGCGCGCCAGGGCGATACGCTGGCGCTGGCCGCCGGAGAGTTGCGCGGGATAGCGGTCCGCCAGCCAGTCCAGCTGCACCAGTCCCAGCAGGTCATGCACCTTGCGCTGGATCACGTCCTCCGAAGGACGTTGCGAACGGTGCTTGACGCGCAGGCCGAAGGCCACGTTCTCGAACACCGTCATGTGCTTGAACAACGCGTAGTGCTGGAACACGAAACCAACCTGGCGCTGGCGCACGTCCACCGCGGTGGCGTCTTCGCCCGCGAATAGCACGTTGCCGGAATCGGCCGACTCCAGCCCCGCGATGATGCGCAGCAGCGTGGTCTTGCCGCAGCCCGACGGACCCAGCAGCGCGACCAGTTCTCCCGTCTCGATATGCAGCGAGACGTCGTTCAGCGCGCGGAACTGGCCGAAGCGCTTGGATAGATTGCGGACTTCGATGCTCATGCTTATCTCCTGTCAGGCCGCCGCGTCAGGCCAGCGCCGGCTTGATGGCGGCCGGCTGGCCGGGATACTCGACCGGCAGGTCGGCGGCCTGTTGAAAGCGCCCGTTGCGCCACTCGACGATGTTCTTGGCCACCAGCGTCACCAGCGCCAGCAGGGCCAGCAACGACGCCACGGCGAACGCCGCGGAGTACTGGTACTCGTTGTAGAGAATCTCGACGTGCAGGGTCATGGTGTTGGTCAGGCCGCGGATCTGCCCGGACACCACCGACACCGCGCCGAACTCGCCCATGGCCCGCGCGTTGCACAGGATGGCGCCGTACAGCAGGCCCCACTTGATGTTCGGCAGCGTGACGCGCCAGAAGATCTGCCAGCCGTTGGCGCCCAGGGTCAACGCGGCTTGCTCTTCTTCGCTGCCTTGCGCCTGCATCAGCGGGATCAGCTCGCGCGCCACGAACGGAAAGGTCACGAAGAGCGAGGCCAGCACGATGCCCGGCACCGCGTAGACGATCTTGATGTCGTGCGCCTGCAGCCAGCCGCCGAACCAGCCCTGGGTACCGAACAGCAGCACGAATACCAGGCCGGCCACCACCGGCGACACCGAGAACGGCAGATCGATCAAGGTGATCAGGAACTGCTTGCCGCGGAACTGGAACTTGGTGATCGCCCAGGCCGCGGCGACGCCAAACACCAGGTTCACCGGCAGCGCAATGGCCGCCACCAGCAGCGTCAGGCGGATGGCGGACAGCGCGTCCGGCTCGACGATGGCGTCCAGGTACAACTGCCAGCCCTTCTTGAAGGCTTCGGCAAATACCGCCGCCAGCGGCACCAGCAGGAACAGCGCCAGGAATCCCAGCGCGATGAAGAGCAGCACGCCGCGCACCCAGCGCGGCTCGGTCAGATGGGCGGGACGGTCCGCGGCGCTCATGCGAGCCTCCCGAGGTTGCGGCGGGCCTGCCAGCCCTGCAGCAGATTGATGACGAGCAACAGCGCGAAGGACAGCACCAGCATCACCGTGGCGATGGCGGCGGCGCCCGCGTAGTCGAATTCCTCGAGCTTGGCGATGATCAGCAGCGGCGTGATCTCGGACACCATGGGCATATTGCCGGCGATGAACACCACCGAACCGTACTCGCCCACCGCGCGCGCAAACGCCAGCGCGAAGCCGGTCATCAAGGCCGGCATGATGATGGGCAGCAGCACCCGGCGTATGGTCTGCCAGCGGTTGGCGCCCAGGCTGGCCGCGGCCTCCTCGATTTCGCGCTCGACGTCTTCCAGCACCGGCTGCACCGTGCGCACCACGAACGGCACGCCGATGAAGATCAACGCGATCACGATGCCCAGCGGCGTGAACGCCACCTTCCAGCCGAACCAGTCGGCCAGCGGCCCGCCCAGCCAGCCCTTCTGCGAATACAGCGAGGTCAGCGCGATGCCCGCCACCGCCGTGGGCAGCGCGAACGGCAGATCCACCAGCGCATCCAGGATCTTCTTGCCCGGAAAGCGGTAGCGCACCAGCACCCAGGCCACCACCGTGCCGAACACCAGGTTCACCAGCGCCGCGATCAGCGACGCGCCAAAGGTCAGCTTGTACGAGGCCAGCACCCGCGGCGCGGTCACCGCGTCCCAGAAGCCTTGCCAGCCCAGGCTCGCGCTCTTGATCGGCAAGGCCGCCAGCGGAATGAGCACGAGCACGCTGAGGTACAGCACCGCGTAACCCATCGAGATGCCGAATCCGGGCAGCACGCCCGGGCTGTTGCGCCGAAAGGCAAAAGGCGCTTGCGCGCCGTTTGCCGCCGGGTTCGAGGCTGTCGTCATGGCCGTCGTCCGATCATCAAGTGCTTATTTCTTTTGCGGCAGATAGATCTGGTCGAAGGTGCCGCCGTCGCTGAAGTGATCCTTCTGCGCCTTGCGCCAGCCGCCGAAGATCTTGTCGTCGATGGTCACGAGCTTGACCTTGGGAAACTTGCTTTCGTACCTGGCGGCCACGGTCTTGTCGATGGGCCGGTAGTAGTTCTTGGCAATGATTTCCTGCGCAGCGGGCGTGTAGAGGAATTCCAGATATGCCTGCGCCGCCGCACGGGTGCCCTTCTTGTCCACGACCTTGTCGACCACGGCCACCGGCGGCTCGGCCAGGATGGACAGAGACGGCACCACGATGTCGAACTTGTCCGGACCCAGCTCTTCCAGCGCCAGGAAAGCCTCGTTTTCCCAGGCCAGCAACACGTCGCCCACGCCGCGCTCCACGAAGGTGGTGGTGGCGCCGCGCGCGCCGGTGTCCAGCACCGGCACGTGCTTGAGCAGGTCGCCCACGAAGGCGCGCGCCTTTTCCTCGCTGCCGCCGTTCTTCTCCAGCGCATAGGCCCAGGCAGCCAGGTAGTTCCAGCGCGCCCCGCCCGAGGTCTTAGGGTTGGGCGTGATGACCTGCACGCCGTCCTTGACCAGGTCGTCCCAGTCCTTGATCTGCTTGGGGTTGCCCTTGCGCACCAGGAACACGATGGTGGAGGTATATGGCGAGCTGTTCTGCGGCAGGCGGGCCTGCCAATCGGCCGGCAGCAGCCCGCGGTCGGCGACCGCGTCGATGTCATAGGCCAGCGCCAGCGTCACCACGTCGGCCTCCAGCCCGTCGATGACGGAGCGCGCCTGACGGCCCGAACCGCCGTGCGATTGGCGGATGGTCAGGTCGACGTTGGCCTTTTCCTTATATTGCTTGATGAACGCATCGTCGATGGCGCGATACAGCTCGCGGGTCGGGTCATATGAGACATTCAGGAGCGTCTGCTTCTGCTGCGCCTGCGCCGGCGCAATCGCGGCAAACGACATCGTCACTGCGGCCAAGGCGGCCAACCAACCGGCTTTCCTGAAAGACATCCCATGCTCCCTGTGTTCGGCAATGTGGGAGCAAGTGTGCTGGCTGGGCGTTCTGAACGGAACGAATCATTATTTGGTTGCTCATCGCTCGCAGGCATATAGGACCAGCGTCCCAACAATGGAAATCTCCCTTGCCCCCCCTGGCACGCCCAATAAAAAACCGCCGCCTCCCCAAGGGGCAGGCGGCGGTTGCGAAGAGGGTCCAGCCCCTTCGATTGCCGAATTTACTTATTCGGCTGAGGCGTAATGCGCAGATAGGGACGCACGGCCTTGTAGCCCTTCGGGAATTTCTGCTTGATCACGGCCTCGTCCTGCAAGGACGGAACAATGATCACGTCGTCGCCATCTTCCCAGTTCACCGGCGTGGCCACGCTGTGGCTGTCGGTCAGCTGCAGGGAGTCGATGACGCGCAGGATCTCGTTGAAGTTGCGGCCGGTGCTGGCCGGATACGTGATGGTCAGGCGCACCTTCTTGTTGGGGTCGATGATGAACACCGAGCGCACGGTCAGCGTGGCGTTGGCGTTCGGATGGATCATGTCGTAGAGCTCGGACACCTTGCGGTCCTTGTCGGCCAGGATCGGGAAGTTGACCTTGGTGGACTGCGTGTCGTTGATGTCCTCGATCCACTTGGTATGCGAATCGGTGCCGTCCACGGACAGCGCCAGCACCTTCACGTTGCGCTTGGCGAATTCGTCGGCCAGCTTGGCGGTGTAGCCCAGTTCGGTGGTGCAGACGGGCGTGAAATCGGCCGGGTGCGAGAAAAGTACACCCCAGCTGTTGCCCAGATACTCATGGAAGCGGATCGGCCCTGCCGAAGATTCCTGTTCGAAATCAGGGGCGGTGTCGCCCAGGCGTAGATGACTCATGGTGTCTCCTGTGTGCGGATGCAGGTGGGGGGGCTGGCCGCCCGTCGCTGCGGGCGGCGCAGGAAAAGCGTTTCATGGCGCAGGCCAGCGCCTGTGAAACGATTCTTCCATCAAACCTGTAGCTGGGGAAATACGCAAGTCATATAACCTTATGCAATATTCAAGCTGGCGCCGCAGGCGTCCGCCACCACCCCGGCCCGCACCGCCGCCGACAAGGCCAGCGCGCGCGGCAGGATGTGGGCGCCATAGAACAATCCAGTCGCCAGCTTGGCCCCGTAGAACGGATCGGTGGATCCGGCCGCCAGGTGGCGCCGGCAGGCCAGCACGGCGCGCGCCATCTGCCAGCCGCCGTGCACCACTCCGGCCAGCATCAGATAGGGCACGCTGCTGGCGTAGACCGCCCTGATGTTGGTCGGCGATTGCTCCAGGATGAACGCCACGCCGGCCTCGTAGGCCTGGATGGCGCTGTCCAGGTTGTCGCGCAGCAGGCGCAGTCCCTCGCGATCGTCCGCCGACGCACGCGTGGCCTCGTTCTCCACCGCGCGCAGCGTCTCCCGCATCGCCGCGATCGCGGCATGGGCGGTGGCGCCGCCGTCGCGCTGGGTCTTGCGGCTGACCAGGTCATTGGCCTGGATCGCGGTCGTGCCTTCGTAGATGGGCAGGATGCGCGCATCGCGGTAGTACTGCGCGGCCCCGGTTTCCTCGATGTAGCCCATGCCTCCGTGCACCTGCAGGCCCAGGGACGCGACCTCGACCGCGGTCTCGGTCGAGAACCCTTTGACGATGGGCACCATGCATTCGTAGAAAGCCCGGTTGCGCGAGCGCTGCTCGGGATCGGGATGATGCGTGCCCTTGTCGTGCGCGGCCGCGGTCACGTAGGACACGGCGCGCGCCGCCTCGGTCAGCGCCTTCATGGTCATCAGCATGCGCTGCACGTCCGGATGGCGCACGATGGCCACGGGGCCGGGCGACCCTTCCA
Source organism: Achromobacter sp. PD1 (assembly GCF_048541815.1). Taxonomy (NCBI): domain Bacteria; kingdom Pseudomonadati; phylum Pseudomonadota; class Betaproteobacteria; order Burkholderiales; family Alcaligenaceae; genus Achromobacter; species Achromobacter sp. PD1. Next base: position 981,722 of record NZ_CP183349.1, on the reverse strand, counting down.
CGGCGCGGCCCTGCACGCGCTCGCGCGCATAGGCCAGGGCATGCTGGCAGGCGCGTTCGGACACGCCTATGCCCTGTTGCCCCACCGAATAGCGGGCGGCATTCATCATGATGAACATGTACTCCAGGCCGCGGTTCTGCTCGCCGACCAGATAGCCGATGGCGCCCTCGCCCACCTCGCCCTTGCCCGAGCCGTACATGAGCACGGCGGTGGGACTGCCATGGATGCCCAGCTTGTGCTCCAGCGATGCGCACCAGACGTCGTTGCGCCTGCCCAGTGTGCCGTCGGCCTGCACCAGGAACTTGGGCACGATGAAAAGCGAAATCCCCTTCACGCCGGCCGGCGCGTCCGGCGTACGCGCCAGCACCAGGTGGATGATGTTCTCGGCAAGGTCATGGTCGCCATAAGTGATGAAGATCTTCTGGCCCGTCAGCCGGTAGCTGCCGTCTTCCTGCTTCACCGCCCGCGTCGCGACTTGGGCCAGGTCCGAACCGGCCTGCGGTTCGGTCAGGTTCATCGTGCCGGTCCACTTGCCGCCGATCAGCTGCGGCACGTATTGCTTGCGCTGCGCGTCCGACCCGACCGTCAGCAAGGCCTCGATCACGCCGTCCGTCAGCATGGGGCACAAGGAAAACGCCAGGCTGGCCGCCTGGATATTCTCGCCCGGTGCCGCCGCGACCAGCTTGGGCAGGCCCTGCCCGCCCCACTCCACCGGATGCTGCAAGCCCTGCCAGCCGCCCGCGGCGTAATCCTTGAATCCCTGCGCGTAGCCCGGGGTAGTGGTGACGCTACCGTCGTTCCAGACCGGCGGCTGCGTATCGCCTGGCACGTTCAATGGCGCCACGGCCTGCTCGACGAAGCGGCCGTTCTCTTCCAGGATGGCGTCTACCAGATCCGGCGTGACTTCTTCGAAGCCGGGCAGTTTCAGGACGTCATCAAGTCCTGCCAGCTTCAAGGCAAAGCGGAAGTCCTGCAGCGGGGTTACGTAGGGCATGGTGTCTCCGAGGGTAGGCCGTCTTCATATTGTTTGGCCTATCTTAAACCCTATGCCCGCCAGGGTCTCTCGACGCCCCCTAGTTCAGATGATGCGCCAGCGACACGATGATCGGACCCAGCACCGGCAGCAGCACGTTGGCGATGGCGTACGTCACCGTGTAGCCAAGTAGCGGCACTGAACTGCCGCTGGAGGTCAGGATGGCGCTGATGGCCGGCGTGCTGACGTGCTGACCGGCGATGGCGCCGACCAGCAAGGGACCTTCGATCTTCAGGATCTTGTGGCCCAGCCACAGCGACAGGCAGGCCGGCCCCAACGACACCAGCAGGCCGATGAGCGGCAGCACCGCGCCATGCTCGCGGATCAGCGCGATGGCTTCCGGCCCCGCCGACAAGCCCACGCAAGCCACGAACACCGCCAGCCCCAGATCCTTCAGCAACTGCACGGCATGGTCCGGCATGTGGCCTATCGAGGGCCGCTTGGCGTTGATCCAGCCGCAGACCAGGCCGCTGACCAGCGCCCCGCCGCCGCTGCCCAGCGACACGGGGATGCCCCAGAGCCGCGCGCTCAGGCTGCCGATCAGCAAGCCGGCCAGAATGCCGAAAGCCAGGAACACCAGATCGGTCACGCCGCTGCGCCGCAACTCGTTGCCCAGCGCCGCGCCGGCCTGGGACAGTTCGGGCTCGGCGCCGACCAGCGTCACCAGGTCGCCATACTGCACCACGGTGGCTGGCGTGATCGGCAAGGAATGGCCGGAGCGTACGATGGACTGCAGGAACACGCCGCGCGCGCGTTGGGCGTTGGGCCGCTTCGCCAATTCGCCTACGGTATGGCCGTTGACGGTCTTCTTGCTGACGATGACGGCCAGCTCGCTCAGCTGCAAGTCGTCGGCGTGCGCCTCCGGCAGCTGGATTTCGGGTCCGATGACGGAACCCGCGCGCAGCGCGAAGCGCCGCAGGCCCAGCACCACCACGATGTCGCCCGTGGCCAGCGTGTCGCCGGGCGTGGCGTCGACTGCCTCGCCATTGCGCAGGATGCGGCTGATGACCGTGCGTCCGCCCAGCGCGGCCTCCACTTCAGCCACGCTTTTGCCATCAGCGTCCTTGACCACGTGCGAGCGTCCCACCAGCCGCGGCAAGGTGGGCATGTTCGATTCTTCGCCTTCGCCGGCCGCCACGCCGAGCTTTTCCTCCAGCGCCTTGGAGGCTTCGCGCAGATTCATGCGCAGCAGCGCCGGGGCGATCTGGCTGGTGAAGAACACGATGCTGATCAAGCCGACCAGATAAGTCAGCGTATAGGCCGTGGCGATGTTGGCTTCCAGGCGCTGGACCTCGGCGTCCGCCAGGCCCAGGTGCTTGAGCGCCTCGGCAGCCGTCCCGACCACGGCCGATTCAGTCGCCGCGCCTGCCGCAAGACCCGCCGCCGTTCCCGCATCCAGGCCGAACAGCGGCACCGCGGTCAGCACGATCGCCAGCACCAGCAAGGCTTCGATCAGCGGCAGCGCGATATACCGCAGGCTGGAGCGGTTCAGGTTGGCGAAGAACTGCGGCCCGCCCGAGTACCCCATCGCGAATATGAACAGGGCGAAGGCGACTTCCTTCAGGTCGCCGCGCATCTGGCAGCCGGTCTGGCCGATCAGCAGGGCGACGATGAGTGTTCCGCACACTCCGCCCAGCTGGATCGGCCCGACTTTGAGCTTGCCGATCAGGTATCCCAAGCCCACCGTCACGAACAGCACTGCGATGGGAACGCTATTGAAAAACCCGACCGTGCAAGTCATGTCGTCATGTCGCCCTGGAGGTTGCTGCCCGGCCCGCCTACTTGCGCGCCGCGGCCTTCTTGGCGGATTTCGCCGCCGTGCCGGCCTTCTTCACCGCTTTCTTCACCGCCTTCTTGGCCGCCGCGGTCTTGCCTGCGCTGCGCTTGGCCGCGGATGCCTTCACCGTCTGGCCCTTACCGGCCTTCGGGCCCGAACGCACCAGCTCGCCAGCCTTCCAGGCCTCGACGTACTCGGTCGCGGCTTCGACCATGTGCTTGCCGATCTTGGCGTAGTCGCCGTCGTCCAGGTTCGCCAGCGACACGCGGATCGACCACGGCGGGCCGCCAAAGCCGCCGCCGTCCATCAGCACCACGCCGGATTTTTCCGCCAGGCGGAACAGGAAGTCGACCGGCTCGTAGTTGGACATCATGTACTTGCAGAACGCGTCCCCGTACGTGATCTTGGCCCAGACCATGAAATCCAGCTCGACGTAGTACCAGGCGCGCATCGGATCTTCGGGCGGCATGGGTATGCCCAGGCCGCGCCACAAGGCATCGCGGCGCGCACGTACGATCTTCATCGTCAGGTGCTTGTAGGAGTCCTTCAGATCCATCAGGTGCGACAGCGCGAAGAACCCCATCTGCACCTGCTGCGGCAAGGACAGGCCCGCGGTGTGGTTCAGCGCGACGTTGCGGCTGTCGGCCACCAGCCGGTCGATGAACTTGAGCTTTTCGGGCTCCATCGTCATGGCGCCGTAGCGCTTGTTCAGGCGCTGTTTCCAGGACGCGGGCAGCTCGGCGATGCGGCGGTCCATGGTGTTCTTTTCATGGGTCGCGATCACGCCCAGGCGCCATCCCGTGCAGCCGAAGTTCTTCGAGAACGAGTACACGCATATGGTGTTGTGCGGCACTTCAGCCATCAGCGAGCGGAAGTTCGGCACGAAGGTGCCGTACACGTCGTCCGTCACCAGCACCAGATCCGGGTTCTTGCGGATGAGGCGCACGATCTGCTTCATCTCGACCGGGCTGAACGCCACCGACGGCGGATTGCTGGGGTTGACCGTGACCGCCAGCTTGATCTTGGGATTTTCCAGCTTGGCGATTTCAGACGCCGGATAGTGCCAATCATGGGTGCCGTCGGCCCGCAGGCTGCTGGCGTTGATCGGCACGATCTTGAACTGGAAGCGCTCCAGATGCGAGATCTCGATATAGGGCGTGAAGGTCGGCAGGAACAGCGCGATGGTGTCGCCCTGCTTGAGCAGGCCGTTCTGCATCAGCGAATCGAAGATGTAGCACATGGCCGCCGTGCCGCCTTCGACCGGGAACAGGTCGAACTTGCCCTTGGGCGGACGGCCGTCGCACATTTCCTTGATCAGGTAATCGTGCACGATCTGTTCAAGATGGACCAGCGCGCGCGGCGGCACGGGATAGTTGTCGCCGATGATGCTGTCCGTCAGCTCATGGACCCACGCGTCGGGGTCGAAACCCTTGACCTTGACGCCATACTCCAGCACGCCGACCAGGAAATCGTAGCCGTCCATGCCTTTGTGCTTGGCCAGGAACTTGCGCATCCGGTCGGCGCAGCCCTTCTTGGCCGGCATGCCTGCCAGGATGGATTCGTCGCGCACGCGGCGCGCTTCCTTCATTGCGAACTGGCCCATCAGGAAGAAGGCGTCGCGCGGTTCGGTGGCGATCCAGTTCGGGTTGCCGCGGCCCGCGTTCAACATGGTGATGGCGGCGGTGTGCTGGTTGTCCTTGGCCAGCGTGATCAGATAGTCCTTGAGTTCAAACGGAGAAAGCTGTTCGAGGTCGCGCTGGCGCGAGCGGGTGGTTTTCAAGGCCGAAGCCAGGCTGACGGTAAGAGGCGTGGTGGAAGCCATTGTTCAGTACTCCTGGTTTGCATGGTGACAGGCGCTGGACGTCGCCGGCCGGGCCGGCGCGCTTGCAAAACGCCCCGCAAGCACGGGGCTTGCGGGGCGTTTTGCTAGGACATGAGCATGACGATGACAATCCCCCAAATGATGAGCAGGGTATTGCCGATGGCGTAAGGAACCGTGTAGCCCAGGGCGGGCACCTGGCTCTTCGCCGTTTCGGTGATCTGGCCGATGGCCGCGGTGGTGGTCCGGGCTCCGGCGCAGACTCCCAATGCAATGGCGGGATGGAACTTGAATACATACCGCGCAATGTATACGCCCACGATCATCGGCACGCTGGTGGCGATGATGCCCGCGATGAATAGCTTGGCGCCCAGTTGCTGGAAGCCCAGCACGAATCCCGGCCCTGACGATATGCCCACGACCGCAACGAACGTCGTCAGCCCCACCGATGTCAGGAACCAGTGCACCGGTTCCGGCACCCGGCCGAAGGTCGGATGCACCGAGCGCAGATAGCCGAAGATCAGGCCGGAAATCAGCGCGCCGCCGGAGGTCGACAAGGTGACGGGAACGCCGCCCACGGTCAGCACCAGCGAGCCGAACAGGCCGCCGAGCAGGATGCCGAAACCGACGAAGACCATGTCGGTCTGGCTGGTGGCGCGGTCGACGTAGCCCAGCTTGCCCACCACGCGCTCGACGTCGCGCTTGGCGCCCAGCACGAACAGGCGGTCGCCGCGGTCCAGCTTCAGCCCCCAGTTGATCGGCATGTCGTGGCCGCCGCGCACGACCTTGCGCAGGAACACGCCGCGGCCCAGTTCGCGGCCGACTTCGCTGTCCGCGATTTCCTTGATGGTCTTGCCGGCAATGTTCTTATTGGTCAGCACGACCTCGACGACCTCGGCGGGCATGCTGATGAGGTCGCGGTCCTCGACCTCGGTGCCGATGATGCCGGCGGCCTGGGTGACCAGCGCGTCATGCCGGCCGGTAATGCCTAACACGTCGCCCTGCTGCAACACCGTCTTGCCATCGCTGTCGATGACCTGGTCGCCGCGCCGGATGCGCTCCACGAACACGCGGGCCTCGACGAAGCGGGACTCCAGCTCTCCCACCGTCTTGCCGGCGAACTCGGCGTTGTCCAGCTTGTAGGCGCGCGCGGTGAACTTGCGATAACCGGACAGCTCCATCGAGTCGGCGCCGCCGGACATCTTGGCTTCGTATTCCCGGCACTCCTTGACGATGTCCACGCGCATCAGCTTCGGCCCCAGCGAGGCCAGCAGCCAGGCGCTTCCGACCGTGCCGAAGATGTAGCAGACCGCGTAGGCGACAGGAATGCTGTCGATCCATTTCTTTTTGGTGGCTGCGTCTATGCCGAGGCCGTTGATGGTGTCCGTCGCCACGCCCATGACCGCGGAAATGGTTTGGGCTCCGGACAACAAGCCTGCGCCAGTGCCGGCATCGAAGCCGAAGCCTACGGCTGTCGCCCATGTCACCAGCAGGCAGATCACGCACAGAATGACGGCGAAGATGACCTGCGGAAGGCCATCGCTTTTCATACCCCGGAAGAACTGCGGTCCGACGCCGTAACCCAGACCGAAGAGAAAGAGCAGGAAGAAGACCTGCTTGAGGACGGGAGCGATCGTGATATTGAGCTGCCCCACCAGCACGCCTACCAGCAGCGTTCCGGTCACGGCTCCCAGATTGAATCCGAAAATCTTCTTGGCGCCTATCCAGTACCCGAGACCGAGGGTAAGGAATATCGCAAGTTCCGGATATTTTCGCAGAGTGTCAAAGAACCATTCCATCCCGAATCTCCTTCGTTCTGTACAGGTCAAGCACTTGCGCGTATCTAGCTGCGCGCGGAACACATTATCAGAATCTTTCGAGAAATCAAAAGATTTGGAACACTGAAATCACAAGATGTGTAGTCCTCGCGTCGAAAAATAAAAAAGCCCGCCAGCGCAAAGCTGGCGGGCCCTTCAAATACAACAGCGCGTAAGGCTTACAGCGCGCCGGTCAGTTCGGGCACGACCTGGAACAGATCGCCCACCAGGCCATAATCGGCCACGCCGAAGATCGGCGCTTCCGGATCCTTGTTGATGGCCACGATGACCTTCGAATCCTTCATGCCGGCCAAGTGCTGGATGGCACCCGAGATACCAACCGCCACATACAGCTGCGGCGCGACGATCTTGCCGGTCTGACCGACTTGCCAGTCGTTAGGCGCGTAGCCGGCGTCGACCGCGGCGCGCGAGGCGCCCAGCGCCGCGCCCAGCTTGTCGGCCAGCGGATCCAGGATCTTGAAGTTCTCGGCGCTGCCCAGGCCGCGGCCGCCGGAGACGACGACGCGCGCGCCAGCCAGTTCCGGACGGTCGCTCTTGGCGACTTCGCGGCCCACGAAAGTGGACAGGCCCGAATCGGCCACGGCGGCGACTTCTTCCACCGCACCCGAACCACCTTGCGCGGCCACGGCGTCAAAGCCGGTGGTGCGCACGGTGATGACCTTGACGGCGTCGGCCGACTGCACGGTGGCAATGGCGTTGCCGGCGTAGATCGGGCGCTGGAAGGTATCGGCCGATTCCACGCCGATGATGTCGGAGATCTGCGCCACGTCCAGCTTGGCGGCCACGCGCGGGGCCACGTTCTTGCCCGAGGCGGTCGCGGGGAACAGGATGTGGCTGTAGCCCGAGGCCACGGCCAGCACCTGGGCGGCGACGTTCTCGGCCAGGCCGTCGGCCAGTTGCGGCGCGTCGGCCAGCAGGACCTTGGCGACGCCCGCGGCGGCGGCGGCCTGGTCGGCCACGGCGCGCGCGTTGGCGCCGGCGACCAGCACGTGCACGTCGCCTCCGATCTTGGCGGCGGCGGCGACGGCGTTCAGGGTTGCGCCCTTGAGCTGGGCGTTATCGTGTTCGGCAATAACCAGCGTCGTCATGTTCAGACCACCTTCGCTTCGTTCTTGAGTTTGTCCACCAGGGCCGCGACATCGGCCACCTTGATGCCGGCCTTGCGAGCGGGCGGCTCGCTGACCTTCAGCGTCTTCAGGCGCGGCGCGGCGTCCACACCCAGTTCTTCCGGCGTGACGGTGTCCAGCTGCTTCTTCTTGGCCTTCATGATGTTGGGCAGCGTGACGTAGCGCGGCTCATTCAGGCGCAGGTCGGTGGTGACGATGGCGGGCAGCTTGAGCGTCAGCGTTTCCAGGCCGCCGTCGACTTCGCGCGTGACCGTGACCTTGCCGTCGGCCAGCTCGACCTTGCTGGCGAACGTGGCTTGCGGCCAGTCCAGCAGCGCGGCCAGCATCTGGCCGGTCTGGTTGGCATCGTCGTCGATGGCTTGCTTGCCCAGGATCACCAGCTGCGGCTGTTCCTTGTCGACCAGCGCCTTCAGCAGCTTGGCCACGGCCAGCGGCTGCAGTTCGGCATCGGTCTGGACCAGCACGCCGCGGTCGGCGCCGATGGCCATGGCCGTGCGCAGCGTTTCCTGGCATTGCGCAACGCCGCAAGAAACCGCCACGACTTCAGCCACGGCGCCCTTTTCCTTCAGGCGGGTCGCTTCTTCGACGGCGATTTCGTCAAAGGGGTTCATGGACATCTTCACATTGGCGATATCCACGCCGGTTTGATCAGACTTGACGCGCACCTTGACGTTGTAGTCAACGACGCGTTTGACAGGTACCAAAACCTTCATCCCGCTGCCTCCAAATGGAAAATAATTACCCGGCATGCGCCGGGATCGCATTGCACAATTTTTTCTCGATTCTACAGCTTCGCCAGCGCTCGTATATGGGCGACCACGCTGCGGCCCAGGGCGGACAAGTTGTAACCGCCTTCCAGCGTGCTGACGATGCGCCCCTGGCAGTGGCGCTCGGCCACCTCCACGAGCTGTTCTGTTATCCAGGCGTAATCGGCCTCGACCAGGCCCATCTGGCCCATGTCGTCCTCGCGGTGCGCGTCGAAACCGGCCGATACCAGGATCAGCTCGGGCCGGTGCGCTTCCAGCGCCGGCAGCCAGGTATCGGTGACGATGGCCCTGACCGCGGCCCCGCCGGTATACGCGGCCACGGGCACGTTCAGCATGTTCGAAGCGGGATTCTCGGCGCCGCTATTGGGAAAGAACGGGTGCTGGAAGAAGCTGCACATCAGCACGCGGTCGTTGCCGGCGAAGATGTCTTCGGTGCCGTTGCCGTGGTGCACGTCGAAATCGACGATGGCGACCCGCGACAGGCCGTGGAAGTCCAGCGCATGCTGCGCCGCAATAGCGACGTTGTTCAGAAAGCAGAATCCCATGGCCTGGGAACGGCAGGCGTGATGCCCTGGGGGCCTCACCGCGCAGAAGGCCGTGCGGGCCTCTCCGCCCATCACCGCGTCCACCGCGGCCACCCCTGCCCCAGCCGCGTAAAGCGCGGCTTCGTAGGTGTGGGGGTTCATCAGCGTATCCGGATCGATAGGGAAATACCCTTGCTCCGGTGTATGTTCGCGCAAACTGTTCAGATACTGGACAGTGTGCACCCGCAATATGTCATGGCGGGATGCCTGCGGCGCCTGGCGGTCGTCCAGGTAAGGCATCAAGCCGCTGGCCAGCAACTGGTCTGAAATGGCGTCCAGCCTCTGGGGGCTTTCGGGATGCCAACTGCCCATTTCATGCAGGCGGCATGCCGGGTGGGTAAGATACATGGTCTCCATAAGGAAGATTATGTTCATCTGTCGGCGATTACTGCAACTCGGAACGCTCTCCGCCCTGCTGGCGGGCTGCTCCACCACCGCCCCCTCTGCACCCAACACCGTCGCCGGCCAGCCGGCTGCCGAATCAACCCCGGCCCCCATCCGCATCGGACCCAGTGCGCCGACACCTGGATCCGAACTGGCGGACGACGCTCCCGCCGCGCTGGCCGCCAATGGCACGTTGCGGCCTGAAGTCCGCACTTTCGTGGAAAACCTGGCCACCGAGCGCCAGCTGCCGCTGGACCCCATGGTCGCCGCGCTGGCCGGGTCGCGCTACAACGCCACCGTCGCGCGCCTGATCGCGCCATCGCCCCCGGGCAAAAAGATCTGGCGCAGTTGGCTGACCTACCGCTCGCGCTTTGTCGAACCCAAGCGCATCGGCTGGGGCGTGGAGTTCTACAACGAGAACCGCGACCTGCTCAATCAGGCGGCGCAGCGCTTCGGCGTGCCGGCGCCGGTGATCGCGTCCATCATCGGCGTGGAAACGCTGTACGGCCGCAATATGGGCAATTTCCGCGTGCTGGATGCGCTGACCACGCTGGCCTTCGACTATCCGGACCCCGCCAAACCCGAACGCGCCACCATGTTCCGCGGCCAACTCGCCGACTTCCTGACCCTGGTCATGAAAGACAAGCTGGACCTGGAAACCCGCGGCTCGTACGCGGGCGCCATCGGCATGCCCCAGTTCATGCCCACCAGCGTCATGCATTACGCGGTGGACGGCGACGACAACGGCCACATCGACCTGAGCAACAACACCCGCGACGCCATCATGTCCGTGGGCAGCTTCCTGTCGCAGCACGGCTGGCAGCGCGGCCTGCCGGTGTTCGCTCCGGTGGTGCTGCCCGCGGATCCCGCGCCCCTGGTCGACGGCGGACTGGAACCCAAGCAAAGCTGGGGCACGCTCACCGCGGCCGGCGCCCGCCTGCAGCCTGGCGCATCGGCCGCTGGCTGGGGCAGCCAGCCGCTGGGCGTGGTCGACCTGGTCGAGGAAGCCCGGGGCACGGCGCAATACCGCGTCGGCACGCCCAACTTCTTCGCGCTCACCAAGTACAACCGCAGCTACTTCTACGCGACCTCCGTGGCGGATCTGGCAAGCGAGATCGAAGCGCGCGTAGGCCGCTGACGGCCCTGGGACCGCGGCGCCAAGCGCCGCGGTCTGCTTTACACCGTCGCGACGGGCGTCACGGGCGAACCCACGGCGCCAGGCAGGTTCAGCGGCGGCGCCGTCAGCAGGAAGCGGCTGCGGCCGTTGGCCGTGAGCCAGCGCGCAAGCGCCCCCAGGTACCACATCTCGCCTATCGGCAGGCCCAGCTTGAAGATGCAGTGGTGGTGCAAGGGCAGCGCCGCGCAGCAGGCATTGGGCTTCCGCGTGGGATAGATTTCCAGCGCGTGGTTGTCCGAAGCCATGGCCGCCACCTTCGAGTCGGTGATCCACTGCAGCAGCTTCTCGTCGCTGCCGTCCAGGCCGGCGCAGATCTCGTGCAGCGTATGGGGATCCGGCTCGCGGTTCTTTTCCAGCAGGGCGTCGCCGAATTCCGTATGGAACAGCACGATATCGCCCTGCTCGATCTCGATCCGGTCTGCTTCCAGGATGCGCATCAGATCGTCGTAGCCGACCGACTTCTGCTCCCGGCCGTAATGGCGCGCCAGGTCAACCATCACGCCCCGAGTCTGAAGGCAGGATTCGGCCAGTTGGGTGATGTCCAGCTTCTTGGCGTTGGAGGCCGGCCCCTGACCCAGGTCGGTCTTGGCGTAGCCATTGTCCACGTCGTAGTCCACCGGCCCCACCACGTGCTCGTTGGGCCGGTAGCCGTTGTAGTAGACGCGCTCGGGCAGGCCGTCGCCGTTGGCGTCGAACAGCGCGCCCACGTGAGCCAGCGAATCCCATTGCGTCGAATACTGCAGGCTCATTTCGACGATGTCATCGCTGAGCACGTCGACGCAGCCGGGGCGCAGGCGCCCCAGCGGAAAATTCAGATACTGGTCGCCGTCCCTCTCGGTAGGCCGCAGCTTGGGCGGATGACGCCGCACGTTCACGCCGTTGCCGCCCGGGTAATCCAGCGGCAGCGACAGGCAAAAGCTCAGTCCTTCGCGGACTTCCCGCATGCCGCTCAGCACGTTCGCGGGGGTGATGTAATTCAGGCAGCCTCGCTGGTCGTCAGGCCCGAAATCTCCCCAGTTCGATCCCTCAGGACGGTTCTTCCATCTCATGCGTTGCAACTCCTGGTCGATTGAATGCTGTTTGACATAAATTTATCACGTATAGGATACTAACATCATGGATGTGAAAACTGCTGGCCGAGTGCTGGATGTGCTGAACCTCTTCGCCGAGGCGCAGAAGCCCCTGCTGTACAGCGAGATCGCTGCCCAGATGGGGATACCGCTGTCGAGCTGTCATGGGCTGCTGAAGACCATGGTGGCGCGCGGCTATCTCTATGAAATCGGCAAGAAGCACGGCTATTACCCGACCCAGAAACTGATCCACGTGGCCACCCTGATCTGCCATAGCGACCCGCTGAACGCGGTGATCGAGCCGGTGCTGGCCCGGGTGCGGGACCTGACGGGCGAGACGGCCTTGCTGGCCAAGCTGGCCGACGACAAGGTCGTGTACCTGATCGTTGCCGAGTCCAAGCAGACCATCCGCTTCTCGCACCAGCCGGGCGGCTTCAAGGCGGTGCACGCCACCAGCTCCGGCAAGGCGCTGCTATCGGTGCTGTCGCAGGAAGAGCGGCAGAAATGGTTCAAGGCCTACAGCGGCTTTGCCGCCTATACGGACAGCACGCTCACCAGCCAGGAGGCCTTCGACCGCGACCTGGAAGCGGGCGTGGCGCGCGGCTGGCAGCGCTCGGTGGGCGAGAACGTGGAAGACGTGATGTCCATTTCGCTCGGATTCCGGGCATACGAACAACCCTTTGCCATCGTGGTGGCCGGCCCGCTGAGCCGGATGCTGAAGAACGAAGCCACCACGGGGAAACAGCTGGCCGAGGTCAAGGCGATGCTGCAAGCAGCGCTGCCCTCGGCCAATCTCACCTTTGTAGGAGTAGACAGTAGATGAACAAACGCACCTTCCTCGCCGCGGCCTGCTCGGCCATCGCCACGGCGGCCTTGCCGGCAGCGACCGCCTATGCTCAGGCGGACTATCCGGACAAGCCCATCCGCGTGATCATGCCTTGGGCGGCAGGAGGACCGACGGACGTGGTCGGCCGCCTGATCGCGGTCCAGATGGGCGAGATCCTGGGTCAGCCGCTGGTGATCGAAACCCGCGCCGGGGCCAGCGGCACCATAGGCACGGCCCAGGTTGCCAAGGCGCCGGCCGACGGCTACACCTTGCTGATGAACCCGTCGGTGCAGGGCATCTATCCGGCTCAATTCAAGAATCTGAGCTTCGACCCGATCAAGGACTTCAAGATGGTGGGCGTGCTGGGCACGGTGCCGATGGTGGCCGTCGTCCCGCCCAACTCCAAGTTCAAGACCTTCGGCGAACTGATCAAGCAGGGCCAGGCCCAGCCCGGCTCGCTGACCTTCGCCTCCCCCGGCGTCGCCACCTTGCCGCACCTGGCGGGCGAGCTGATCAATACCTCCACCAAGGCCAAGATCACCCACGTCGGCTACCGCGGCAGCAGCCCGGCCCTGACCGACGTCGCGGGCGGCCATGTGGACCTGATGTACGCGCCGCTGGCGCCGGCCTTGCCGCTGATCCAGAGCGGCAAGATCCGCCCGATCGCCGTGACGACCAAGACCCGCCTGGCCGAACTGCCCGACGTGCCGACCATCGCGGAAAGCGTCCTGCCCGGTTTCGACATCGTCACCTGGTACGGCATGTGGGCCCCGAAAGATACGCCGCAGCCCATCATCGCCAAGCTGAACAAGGTCATGATCGAAGCCTCGCAATCGCCCAAGGTGGTTGAAGCGCTGAAGTCGCAAGGCACCCTGCCCAGCACCATGAGCTACCAGGAAGCCGAAGCCTTCAACCTCGCGGAAAGCGAGCGTTGGATCAAGGTGATGCAGGACGCCGGCATCCAGCCCGAATAAGCGCGCAAGAAACGAGGGCGCCCGGCGCGCCCGTCCAATGAAAAACCGCCATGCCCGGCAAACCCGGCATGGCGGTTTTATTCTGCCCGAAGGCGATCAGGCGTTCAGTTGAAGACGCCCGTGGACAGGTAGCGGTCGCCGCGGTCGCATACGATGAACACGATGGTGGCGTCGTTGACGCGTTCGGCCACGCGCAGGGCGGCGATCAGCGCGCCCGCCGAGGAAATTCCACCGAAGATGCCCTCTTCCGCCGCCAGCCGGCGCGCCATCTGTTCGGCCTCGGCCTGTTCGATGGATTCGTAGGCGTCCACCCGGCTGCGATCGAAGATCTTGGGCAGGTAGGCTTCGGGCCACTTGCGGATGCCCGGGATCGACGATCCTTCGGCGGGCTGCGCGCCCACCACCTGCACCGCGGGATTGCGCGATTTCAGGTAGGTCGACACGCCCATGATGGTGCCGGTGGTGCCCATGGCGCTCACGAAGTGGGTGACGCGGCCTTCAGTCTGGTTCCAGATTTCCGGCCCGGTGGTTTCGATGTGGGCGCGGGGATTGTCGGGGTTGGCGAACTGGTCCAGCACCAGCCCGCGGCCGTCCGCCTGCATGGCGGATGCCAGGTCGCGGGCATATTCCATGCCGCCCTTGTCCGCCGGCGTCAGGATCAGCTCGGCGCCATAGGCCGTCATGGCCGCGCGGCGCTCCACCGAAAGATTGTCCGGCATGATCAGAATCATGCGGTAGCCGCGCATGGCGGCGGCCATGGCCAGCGCAATGCCGGTATTGCCGCTGGTCGCCTCGATGAGGGTGTCGCCCGGCTTGATGTCGCCGCGCTCTTCCGCGCGAGCGATCATCGACAGGGCCGGACGGTCCTTCACGGAGCCGGCAGGGTTGTTGCCCTCCAGCTTGGCCAGGATGACATTGCCCCGGGCGGCGCCCGCGGCCCCGGGAATGCGCTGCAGGCGCACCAGCGGCGTGTTGCCGACGGTTTGCTCGATAGTGGGATAGGTAGTAGTCATGCGGACGATGATAACCCCGCCTGGCGGCGCGCGCCGCCAAAAGCCGCGCTCCCGCCAGGGCTAACGGCGCAGGCCGCTACGCGCTCAGGGCCGGGCGCGGGCGGCGGGCTGGGACGCCGCCGGTTTCGCTTCGGATTTGGCTTCGGCCTTGCCCGCAACCGGTTTGCCCTGCGCCGGCTTGGCCGCCGTCTCGCCCTGCCCGGCCTGCGAACCCGCCCCTCCCACCTGCAGGCCTGCCTCTTGCAGGGCCTGCGCCTTCTTCGGGCCGATGCCGCGCACTCGTTCAGCCAGGTCGTTCAAGGATTCGAACTTGCCGCCCCGCTCGCGTTCCTTGATGATTATTTCCGCCATGCGCGGGCCGATGCCCCGGACACCTTCGAGCTGCTGGGCATTGGCCTGATTGAGGTCCACCGCGTGCGCCAGCGGCGCGGCCAGGCCCAGGCCCGCCGTTACCAGCAGCGCGCCCAAGGCCTGCCGCAAAGGCCGCGGCCGGGCGCCGGAAGCAAGGGCGGCGCGCGCCCTGCGCCATCTGGCAAAGGGCGCCGGGTGGGCGGCGGCGGATTGAAGGAATGGATTCATGGATGATCTCCCTGGAGTCTGGCGCAACGGCTGTCACGCACGCTCAGATCATGCGGGCGGCGCGCTCTGTCACGGAGGCCCTGTGAATGGAAACATCCGCCCCGGCAAACCGCCAGACGAAAAAAAGCCACCGCGGACGGTGGCTTTCTTCTATGCACGGCGCCTGTGCAGACTTACTTGCGGGCGCGCCAATAACGCACGTACTCGGTAACGCCGGTCCGCACATCGCGCATCGGCGCCTGGAACCCTGCCGCGCGCAGGCGCGTGACGTCGGCCTGCGTGTAGCTCTGATAGCGCCCTTTCAGGTCGTCCGGGAACGGGATATAGCGGATCAGATCCAGTTCCACCAGTTGCGCCAGCGTCAGCTCGGCTTCGCCGCGCTCCGCGCGCAGCGCATTGACCACGCCGGCCGCCACATCGTTGAAGGGCTGCGCGCGGCCGGTGCCGCAATTGAAGATTCCGGATTGCTCGGGGTGATCCAGGAAATGCAGGTTGACCGCGACCACGTCTTCGACGGAAATGAAGTCGCGGCTCTGGCCGCCATCCACGTAGCCGTCCCAGCCCGCGAACAGGCGCACATGCCCATGCTCCAGGAACTGGTTCATGTTGTGGAACGCCACCGAGGCCATGCGGCCCTTGTGCTGTTCGTGCGGACCGTAGACGTTGAAGTAGCGCAGGCCCACGACCTGTGCGGTCAGGCTGTCCATGCGCTGGCGCAGGACCTGATCGAACAGCAGCTTGGAATAGCCGTAGACGTTGAGCGGGCCTTCATTGGCAGGGTCTTCCACGTAGATCGAGGAACCGCCGTAGACCGCCGCCGACGAGGCGTAGAGGAACGGAATGCGGCGCTCCTGGCAGAACTCGAACAGCTCCAGCGTGACGCGGTAGTTGTTGTCGAGCATGTAGCGGCCGTTGCGCTCGGTCGTGTCCGAGCACGCGCCCTGGTGCAGCACGGCGCGCACTTCGCGCAGGCTGCCGTCGAGGACGCGGCGGCGGAAGTCGTCCTTGTCCATGTAGTCCGCGATCTGGCAATCGACCAGGTTGACGAACTTGTCGCCTTCGGTCAGGTCATCGACCGCGATGATGTCCTTGATGCCGCGGCGGTTGAGCCCGCGCACCAGGTTGCTGCCTATGAAGCCCGCGGCTCCGGTAACGACGATCATGAGAGTTCTCCTGCCAATTCCGCAGCGGTGACGATGGACGTGCCGAGCTTGCCCACGGCGATGCCGCCGGCCTTGTTGGCCCAGCCCATCGCGTCGACCCACGGCAGATCGATGGCGCGCGACACGGCCAGCGTCGCCAGCACGGTATCGCCCGCGCCGGACACGTCGAAGACTTCGTGCGCCTGCGCGTCGATGTGGTCGCGTCCCGCGTCGGTAAACAAAGTCATGCCCTGCTCGGAACGCGTCACGAGCAAGGCTTCCAGATCCAGGTCGGCGCGCAGGCGCTGCGCGCGATCGGTAAGTTCGGCCTCGGAACTCCAGCGGCCCACGGCCTCCTGCATTTCCGAGCGGTTGGGGGTGACGAGCGTCGCCCCGCGGTAACGGGTGTAATCGTGGCCCTTCGGGTCCACCAGCACCGGCACGCCGGCGTTGCGGGCCAGGGCGATCAGCGATTCGACCCGCGCCAGCACGCCCTTGGCATAGTCGGACAACACGACGATGTCGTGGTTGGCCAGGTGGCGCGCGAATGCGGCATCGACGTTATCCAGCGCGGGCTGTGCCGGATGCTGTTCGAAGTCCACGCGCAGGAGCTGCTGCTGGCGGCCCAACACGCGCATCTTCAAGGTCGTGTGCAGGGACGGATCGGCGACCAGCTCGGCCTGTATGCCGGCTTCGGCGGACAAACGCCGGACGCTGTCGCCGGCCTCGTCTTCGCCCAGCACGCCGACCAAGGTCACGTGGCCGCCCAGGGCCGCCACGTTGCGCGCGACGTTCGCCGCGCCGCCCAGGCGGTCTTCGCGGCGCGCCACGCGCACCACGGGTACCGGCGCTTCCGGCGAAATGCGTTCGACTTCGCCGAACCAGTACCGGTCCAGCATCACATCGCCCACCACTAGGACGCGGCTATGCGAAATGGCTTCGGCGGGAAATGCATTCATTCAAGTTCTTCCAAGCGGCGCGGCGCGTAGGTTTCCCAGGCATTGCAGCCGGGACATTGCCAGTAAAAGCGACGCGCCTGAAATCCGCAACTGCGGCAGGCGTAGCGGTCCAGCCGCTGCGTATGCTTGTGTATCAGGCTGCGCAACAGCGTCAGGTCGGCGCCCGGCACCGGCGCCTGCTCGGCGCCGCTTTCCGGATTGGCCAGCTCGGCCTCCAGCAGTCGGTCCAGCCCCAGCAGCGACGGATGGCTGCGCAGCGCGTTGCGGGCAAATGCCCATGACGTCGCTGCGCCCTGCTGGGCGCGCAGCTCGCGGAACAGCACGTTGAACAGGTCCAGCGACGCGTGGCGCGCATACTGCTTCTGCAGCACGTCGAGCCCGGCCGCTTCCTGATTGGCGGCACGGTAGTTCGCCAGCACCTGCTCGGCGACCAGGCCGGCGTACTCGGGAGCGTCGGTCATGATCGACTCCAGGTACAGGCGTTCGCGCTTCGGGTCCTGTTCGATCAGGGCCAGACGGGCGCGCAGCATCGCGGTGCGCACCATGGCGCCCTTGCTCGACGCCGGATCGATGGTCGACAAGGCATGGTCGGCGGCATCCAGCGCCTTGTGGGCCGCGTCGATATCGGCAGGCTTGGCCGACAGCGCGGTCTGCGCCTGTTCGCAGTAATAGTGCACAAGCTGCGGCACCGGCTCGTCGACCAGGCCCTGCAGCGTCTTCACGGCTTCGATGGCGCGCGGCCAGTCGTGTTCCGATTCGTAGATCCGGATCAGCGAACGCAGCGCGGGCAAGGCGTAGCGGGTGTCCTTGAGCTGCTCGAAGCCGTTTTCGGCGCGATCCAGCATGCCGGCCTTGAGAAAATCCTGCGCCAGCTCGTGCTGCGCATGCTCGCGTTCGGCGGCGGGCAGGTCGGAACGGTTCAGGAGGCTTTGGTGCACGCGGATGGCGCGCTCCATTTCGCCCCGGCGGCGGAACAGGCTGCCCAGCGCGAAGTGCAGCTCGGTGGTTTCCGGGTCCAGCTTGGCCACTTCGACGAAGGCGTCGATGGCGCGGTCCGGCTCTTCATTGAGCAGGAAGTTCAGCCCGCGGAAATAGGAATCGGGCAGGCTGCGGGTTTCCCGCAGCATTTGCCGGATATCGAAGCGCGCGGCCAGCCAGCCCAGCGCGAACAATACCGGCACGAAAATCAACCACCAAGGTTCAAAATCCACTATGCGGGCTCTTGCGGTAATTCAGTGCGGAAAGGGATTCAGTGCTGGCGCAACGGCATCACAGCGGCGACATCGGGGCCACGGCCTCCGGCGGCACGGCGGGCGTGGTGCCGGCCACGGCGGCCTGGACACGGTCCAGCTCGCGGCGCAGGCGCATGGCTTCGCGGCGGCGGCGCATGGCGGCGGGCACGGTCAGCAACAGGCCGAACAAGGCGCCCAAGACGAACACGACCAGCATCACGACGATGAGGGGCACATCCTGCACCACGTAATCGGCGTAGAACTTCACGGCGACCGGATCCGTGTTTTTCAACGCAAACATCAGAACTGCAACAAACACGAGCAATCGCAGGGCCCAGACTAGGTAGCGCATGGCGCATGCTCCAAAGAATTCAAGACTATCAATTGTAAGCGACGGATCCCTCCTGGCGCCAAAAAACAAAGCCCCTTGATTGCTCAAGGGGCTAGGTTCTCGGTCCGATCCGCCCGAAGGCGGCCTTACTGCCGTGCCGTCAATGCATGGCGTGCAGACTCACCATCGACGGCATCGGTTCACTCGATCCAGAGGATTGAGCGTCCTCGTCATTGCCGCCGGCCAAGTCCACCCGCTCGCGCAATTCCTTGCCCGCCTTGAAGTGCGGCACCTGTTTGCCAGGCACCAGCACCTGTTCGCCGGATTTCGGATTGCGACCGATGCGGGGAGACCGCTGCGACAACGAGAAGCTGCCAAAACCGCGGATCTCGATGCGCTGACCCGAGGCCAGGGCCTGGGTCATTGCGTCGAGCACGGTCTTGACCGCGTAATCGGTGTCGCGGGCGGCCAGCTGAGGATAGCGGGCCGCCAAGGCGGCGATCAGCTCCGACTTGGTCACGAATTAACCGTCGTTGCGCTGTTGGTCCAGCTTGGCCTTCAGCAGCGCGCCGAGGTTGGTGGTGCCGGACGAAGCGCTGGCGTCGGACATGCGCTGGATCGTTTCGGCGGTTTCGGCGTTGTCGCGGGCCTTGATCGACAGCTGGATCGAACGCGTCTTGCGGTCGATGTTGACGATCATGGCTTCGATGTTCTCGCCGGCGGTCAGAACGGTGGTGGCGTCTTCAACGCGGCCCGAGGAGATCTCGGAAGCGCGCAGGTAGCCTTCAACGTCCACGGACAGCGTGACAACAGCGCCCTTGGCTTCGACCGACTTGATGGTGCCCGGAACAACGGCGCCCTTGTCGAAGGTGGCAACGAAGTTGTTGAAGGGGTCGCCTTCCAGCTGCTTGATGCCCAGCGAGATGCGTTCCTTGTCGGTATCGATGCCCAGAACCACGGCTTCGATCTCGTCGCCCTTCTTGAAGTTGCGCACGGCTTCTTCGCCGGTTTCCGTCCACGACAGGTCGGACAGGTGAACCAGGCCATCGATGCCGCCGGGCAGGCCGACGAACACGCCGAAGTCGGTGATCGACTTGATGGCGCCGCGGACCTTGTCACCACGCTTGAAGTTGGTGGCGAACTCTTCCCACGGGTTCTGGCGGCACTGCTTCATGCCCAGCGAAATGCGACGACGGTCTTCGTCGATTTCCAGGACCATGACTTCGACTTCTTCGCCCAGGGTCACGACCTTGCGCGGATCGACGTTCTTGTTGGTCCAGTCCATTTCGGAGACGTGCACCAGGCCTTCGATGCCGGCTTCGACTTCAACGAACGCGCCGTAGTCGGTCAGGTTGGTGACCTTGCCGAACAGGCGGGTGCCTTGCGGGTAGCGGCGAGCCAGGCCCACCCACGGATCTTCGCCCAGCTGCTTGACGCCCAGGGAGACGCGGCTCTTTTCCTGGTCGAACTTGAGCACCTTGGCTTCGACTTCCTGACCCACTTGCAGGACTTCGGAGGGGTGACGCACACGGCGCCAGGCCATGTCGGTGATGTGCAGCAGGCCGTCGATGCCGCCCAGGTCCACGAACGCGCCGTAGTCGGTGATGTTCTTGACCACGCCCTTGACCACAGCACCTTCGTGCAGGGTTTCGAGCAGCTTCTGGCGCTCTTCGCCCATGCTGGCTTCCAGCACCTGGCGACGCGACAGAACGACGTTGTTGCGCTTGCGGTCGAGCTTGATGACCTTGAATTCGAGGGTCTTGCCTTCGTACGGGGTGGTGTCCTTGACCGGACGCAGGTCCACCAGCGAACCCGGCAGGAACGCGCGGATGCCGTTGGTCATGACGGTCAGGCCGCCCTTCACCTTGCCGGTGATGGTGCCGGTAACCAGTTCGCCGTTTTCCAGGGCCTTTTCCAGTTGCAGCCAGGCCGACAGGCGCTTGGCGCGGTCACGCGACAGGATGGTGTCGCCGTAGCCGTTTTCCAGGGAATCGATGGCCACCGAGACGAAATCGCCAGGTTGCACTTCGAGCTCGCCCTGGTCGTTCAGGAACTCTTCCAGGGGGATCAGCGCTTCGGACTTCAGGCCGGCGTTGACGACGACGAAGTTGTGGTCGACGCGCACGACTTCGGCGCTGATGACCTCGCCGGACTTCATGTCCTGGCTCTTGAGGCTTTGTGCGAAAAGGTCGGCGAAGCTTTCGCCGCCGGTGGCGGTAGTGGAAACGGAAGACATGGGGTTGAAATCCATTGGGCCGAAATGGCCGTTAAAAACACACCGCAGCGGATTGCCCGCCACAGTGGAGTCAAAATGCCTGCTTGCCGGTTTACCCTTGCGGGGTGTCCCGTGGGGGCTGCGCCTGGCTTGAACAGGGCCGATAAAAAAAACAGAAAACTGCGGAGGATTCGAGGGGAAAGTCCGGGACCGGTACTTCAATCCGCGGCGGCGTTCTTCCAGAAATCCAGTATTGCCTGCACCGTTTCCGCAATCGTCAAATCAGACGAATCCAGTACGTGTGCATCCGCTGCGGGAGCCAAGGGAGCGGTAGTCCGCCCCATATCGCGGGCGTCCCGCTCGCGCATATCCCGTAGGAGGTCATCAAGATTAGCAGAAATTCCCTTTTCGATCAACTGCTTACAGCGCCTCTGCGCCCGCGCGACCACATCGGCGACCAGGAACACCTTCAGGGGCGCATCGGGAAACACCACCGTACCCATGTCGCGCCCGTCCGCAACCAGGCCCGGAGCCAGCCGGAAGGCGCGCTGGCGCTCGAGCAACGCCTGGCGCACGCCCGGGAAGGCGGCCACGCGCGAGGCGAAATTGCCGACTTCCTCGCGGCGGATGTCGTGGCCGACGTCCACGCCTTCGAGGTAGACATGAGGCCCCTCGAAACGCACGTCCAGGGTTTCAGCCACGCGCGCGACGGCGGGTTCGTCCTCGGGGGACAAGCCGCGATTGAGCGCCGCCAGCGCGGTCAGGCGATAGAGCGCGCCGCTGTCGAGCACGGCCCAGCCCAGGGCCTTGGCGACGCGGTGGGCCACCGTGCCCTTGCCGGACGCGGTGGGGCCGTCGATCGTGATGACGGGGACAGTGGAAGAAGTTGCAGGGGAAATCGAAGTCATGGGCGATTCTTCGCTAGGCCGCTACCAGGCCCGCGTAAACATCAAAGTAACCCGGGAAGGTCTTGCTGACGCAGCCCGGGTCGAGGATACGGACGGCCGCCGGCCCGAAAGCCGCCAGCGAGAAGCACATCGCCATGCGGTGGTCGTCCCAGGTGCCGATGTGCGCGTCGCGCCAGGCGTCCTGCGCCGGCGGCGTCACGCGCAGCCAATCCGGCCCCGATTCCACCCGCGCACCCAGCTTTTCCAGCTCGGTCTGCATGGCGTGGATGCGGTCGGTTTCCTTGACGCGCCAGCTGCCGATGTTGCGCAGGCGGCACGGGCCGTCGGCATACAGCGCCAGGGCCGCCGCGGTCATGGCGGCATCCGGGATCAGGTTGAAATCGGTGTCGAAGGCCTTCAGGCGTTCGCCCTGGGCGACGCGCGCGCCCGACACTTCGATCCAGTCGGGGCCGTAGGTCACGGTGGCGCCCATCTCGGCCAGCGTGTCGGCAAAGGCGACATCGCCCTGGATGCTGTCCGCGCCCACGCCGGTCACGCGCAGCGGCCCGCCGCCGATCGCGCCCAGCGCCAGGAAATAGGAAGCCGTCGAGGCGTCGCCTTCGACCGCGATCCGCCCGGGGCTGCGATAGGCGGCCCCGCCGTCGATGACGAAACGGCTCCAGCCGTCGCGCCGCACCTGCACGCCGAAGCGCGCCATCAGGTTCAGCGTGATCTCGATGTAGGGCTTGGAGATGAGCTCGCCCAGCACTTCGATCGTGACCGGCTTGCCGCTGCGGCCGGCTTGCAGCGGCGCGGCCATCAGCAAGGCGGTGAGGAACTGGCTGGACACAGAACCCTGCACCCGAGTGACAGCATCCGCCGCGATGTCGCCGCGGCCGATGTGCAGCGGCGGATAGCCAGGCTGGCCCAGGTAGTCGATGCTGGCGCCCAAACCCTTGAGCGCATCGACCAGATCGCCGATGGGACGCTCATGCATGCGCGGCACGCCCGACAGACGGTAGTCGCCGCCCATCAGCGCCAGCGCCGCGGTCAGCGGCCGGATCGCGGTGCCGGCATTGCCCATGAACAGGTCGGCGCTTTCCACCGGAAAGCGGCGCACGCCCTGCACCGTGACGCTGCCCGCTTCCAGTTCCGACACCTGCACGCCCAGCTGGCGCAAGGCGCCCAGCATGACGCGGGTGTCGTCGGAGTCCAGCAAACCGGTGATGACCGTGCTGCCCTCGGCGATGGCGGACAGCAGCAGCACGCGATTGGAAATGCTCTTGGAACCCGGCAGGGCAATCACGCCCCGCGCTTGCCGCACGCGCGGCAGATCGAGATAAGGCAAAGCGCCCATGTCAGCTACTCCTTGCGCCAGTTGCGGCGGGCGCGGGCCGCCGTATCCAGCAGCGTCAGCAAAGCCGCGCCATCGCCGTCGGCAATGGCGCGTTCGGCACGGTCCAGCACCGCGCGCACGTCGGCCAGTTCGGCCAGCATCGCATCGCGGTTGGA
Organism: Achromobacter sp. PD1; assembly: GCF_048541815.1. Taxonomy (NCBI): domain Bacteria; kingdom Pseudomonadati; phylum Pseudomonadota; class Betaproteobacteria; order Burkholderiales; family Alcaligenaceae; genus Achromobacter; species Achromobacter sp. PD1. The sequence continues at coordinate 958,476 of NZ_CP183349.1, read as the reverse complement.
CAGAAAAATATCGCGCCACATTTCGGGCGAACCCGCGGCGATACGCGTGAAGTCGCGAAAGCCGCTGCCTGCCAGCGCCAGGCGCGTGGCGGCGTCGGCGGCCTCGGCCACCTGTTCCATGTATACCGCCGACAGCAGATGCGGCAGATGGCTGACCGAGGCCAGCACCCGGTCATGGGCGTCGGCGTCCATGTCGATCACATCGGCTCCGCAAGCCTGCCACGCGCGGCGCACCAGCTCCAGGGACGACTCGCCGTTCTCGGCCAAGGGCGTCAGGATCACGGTGCGCTTACGGTACAGGCAGGCATCGGCCGCCTCGGGTCCGCTGCGTTCGGCGCCGGCGATGGGATGGCCAGGCACGAATTGCGCGACGCGATCGCCCAGCGCGACCCGCGCGGCCTCGACCACTTCGGCCTTGGTACTGCCCCCATCCGTCAGCACGGTATCGGAACGCAGATGCGCACGCATGCGCGACAGCACGTCGCCCAACCCGCCCACTGGCGTCGCCAGCAGGATCAAATCGGCGCGCGCCGCGGCTTCCTCGGCCGAAGCAGCCTCGTCGATCAAGCCCAATTCAACGGCGCGGGCCAGCGATTGCGCGTTGCGCCCTACCCCCAGCACCCGGCCCACCTGCCCCGCCCGGCGCAAGGCCGCGGCGAAGGATCCGCCGATCAGGCCCACCCCTACGACGGCCAATACAGGAATCAGGGGGCCAGCGGCCCCCTGATCGGATTTCGGTGACGCGTCGTTCATGCGGACAGGATGGCGGTCAGGGCTTCGATGAACCGCTCGTTTTCCTGCGGCAGTCCGATGGACACCCGCAGCCACTCCGGCAAGCCGTCGCCGGCGACCGGGCGCACGATCACGCCGCGCTTGAGCAGTTCCAGGTTGATGCGCGGGGCGTCGCCCACATGCACCAGCACGAAGTTGCCGTAGCTGGGCACGTAGCGCAGCTTCAGGCGCTCGAACGCGGCGCAGAGCTGCGCCTTCCCCGCCTTGTTGGAGGCATAGGCCTCTTCCAGGTAGGCCGTGTCGCGCAGCGCGGCGATGGCCGCGGCCTGCGCCAGCGTATTGACGTTGAAGGGCTGGCGCACGCGATTCAGCAGATCCGTCAGGGCGGGCTGCGCCACCGCGAAGCCCACGCGCAGCCCCGCCAGGCCGTAGGCCTTGGAGAAGGTGCGCGACACGATCAGGTTGGGATAGCGGCGCACCAGCGCGGTGCTGTCGAAGCGGAACTCGGGATCGAGGTACTCGTTGTAGGCCTCGTCCAGCACCACCGTGACGCGATCGCCGTGGGCGGCGTGGACGCGCTCCAGGAAGGCCGCGATCTGGTCGCCCGGCACGAAGGTGCCGGTGGGGTTGTTCGGGTTGGCGATGAACAGCAACCGCGTGTCGTCGGCGATGGCATCGAACATCGCGTCCAGGTCATGGCCATAGTCCTTGGCCGGCACCACGATGTGGCGCGCGCCGCGCGCCTGGGTGGCCAGGCGGTAGACCGCGAACGAATGCTGCGCATAGACCGCCGACACGCCCGGCTCCAGCAGCGCCAGCGCCGCGATTTCCAGGATGTCGTTGGAGCCGTTGCCCAGCGTGACCCAGCTCATCGGCACGCCATAGCGTTCAGCCAGCGCCGACTTCAGGTCGAAGCCGTTGGGATCGGGATAGCGCGCCAGCGACTCGGCCGCGGCCAGCATCGCCTCGCGCGCCGACTTGGGCATGCCCAGCGGGTTTTCATTGGACGCCAGCTTGACGATGCCGGCCGGGTCCAGCCCGAATTCGCGGGCCAGTTCTTCGATGGGCTTGCCCGCCTGGTAAGGCGCGATGGCGCTGACGTGCGCCGGAGCAACGAGGGGCTTGGATGCGGTGGTCATGTCGGAAGGGCTCACGGCGCCGGGTAGGAACCCAGCACTTTCAGGTAGGCAACCTGCGCCTGCAAGGCGGCCAGGGCGCGTTCAACGTTCGGATCATTGCGGTGACCCAGGACGTCCACATAAAAATAGTATTCCCACTGGCCGGTGCGGGCCGGCCGCGACTCGAAGCGCGTCATGGACACGCCGTTGGCCGCCAGCGGCGCCAGCATTTCGTAGACGGCGCCAGCGCGGTTCGGCACGGCCAGGATCAGGCTGGTCTTGTCCTTGCCGCTGACCAGCGGTTCGATGTTGCCGATCGCCAGGAAGCGCGTGCGGTTGTGCGGGTCGTCCTGAATGCCTGCGGCCACGATCTGCAGGTTCCAGGCGGGCGCCGCCACTTCGCCGGCGATCGCCGCGATGCTCGGGTCGCCGGCTGCCGCGCGCGCGGCCTCGGAATTGCTGGACGCGGCCACGCGGGCCACGTCGGGATAGTTGCGCGTGAGCCAGCCCTGGCACTGAGCCAGCGCCTGCGGGTGCGCGGAAATCGTCTTGATGCCGTCCATGCTGCCGGACTGCGACATCAGGCAGTGGCGTATCACCAGCGAACGCTCGCCCAGGATCTTCAGCGGTGTGTTCAGCAGCAGATCTAGGCTGCGGTTGACCGCGCCTTCGGTGGAGTTCTCGACCGGGACCATGCCGACGTCGGCCTGCCCCGCCTCGACGGCGCGGAACACTTCATCGAACGAAGCGCACGGCAGCTTCTGCACGGCGTGGCCGAAATGCTCCTGCGCGGCCTGCTCCGAGAACGAGCCCTGCGGCCCCAGGAAGGCGACCGTCATGCCGCGCTCCAGGCCGCGGCAGGCCGAGATGATTTCGGTCCAGACCGCGGCCACGCCGGTGCTCGGGAACGGGCCGGGATTGGTCTGTTGCAGGCGGCGGATGACCTCGGCTTCGCGCTCGGGGCGCAACACGGGGCCATCGGCATTCGCGGCGTGCTTGGCCTCGCCCACTTCCAGCGCGGCGCTTGCGCGCTGCGTCAGGAGGTCGAGGATCTGGGCGTCCAACGCGTCGATGCGCTGACGCAGAGGGAGCAGCTTGCGCTGCAGATCGTCATCCATAGCGACGCTCGAATTCCTTGAGGTACTCGACCAGCGCCGAGACCCCGGCCAGGGGCACCGCGTTGTAGATCGAGGCGCGCATGCCGCCCACGCTCTTGTGGCCCTTGAGCTGCGTCAGGCCGGCCGCGTCCGCGCCTTGCAGGAAGGCGTCGTTGAGCGATTCGTCGCGCAGCACGAACGGCACGTTCATGCGCGAACGCACGGGTGCGTGGATGGGGTTGCGGTAGAAGCTGGTGCTGTCCAGATAGCCGTACAGCAGATCGGCCTTGGCCTTGTTCGCGGCTTCCATGCCGGCCACGCCGCCATTGGCCTTGACCCACTTGAATACCAGGCCGGCGACGTAGATGGCGAAGGTGGGCGGCGTGTTGTAGCGCGAGTGTTCGGCTGCCACGTTGGCGTAGTCGAACGCGGACGGGCAGATCGGCAAGGCGTGGCCGATCAGGTCGCGGCGCGCGATGACCATGGTCACGCCCGCCGGGCCGGCGTTCTTCTGCGCGCCAGCGTACATCATGCCGCAGCGCGTCACGTCCATCGGACGCGACAGGAAATGCGAGGACGCGTCGACGACCAGCGGCACGTCGGGGGCGCCCAGCGCGGCGGTATCGGGCCAGTCCATGAACTCGACGCCGCCGATGGTTTCATTGCTGCACAGGTGCAGATAGGCCGAATCCTGACGCACTTGCCAGGTATCGACCGGCGGCACCCAGGTCAGCGGCGCCTGCTCGCGGCCATCCAGCTGGATGGCCTGCTCGCTGCTTGCCGCCACATGGGTGCTGCCGTAGCGGCCGGCTTCCTTGTACGAACGCTTGGACCAATGGCCCGTCACGACGAAGTCGGCCGCCGGCGTACCGCGGCGTCCCATGAGATTCATGGGGACGATGGCGTTTTCCCCGGAACCGCCGCCCTGCATGAACATGACGGCGTAATCCGCCGGCAGTCCAAGCAGGTCACGCAGATCGGACTCGGCTTCATCGCAGATCTGCACGAAATGCTTGCCGCGATGGCTCATTTCCATCACGGACATGCCGCTGCCGTGCCAGTCCAGCATTTCCGCAGCGGCTTGCTGCAGCACCACCTCGGGCAAGGCCGAGGGGCCTGCCGAGAAGTTCCAGGGGCGGGCCATTATTGCTCCGTAGGTTCCGTCGAATCCGTCGAGTCCGCAGCGCCGTTGTCGTCGCCGCCATCCGCGTCCTGGCCGTCTTCGCCCAGGTCGCCGTCATCGTCCGCATCGCTTTCCACGACGCGACGCACGCCGGACAGGGAACTGCCGTCGTCGACGTTGATGAGCGTGACGCCTTGCGTGGCGCGGCCCATTTCGCGGATTTCAGAGACGCGGGTGCGCACCAGCACGCCGCCAGTCGTGATCAGCATGATCTCGTCCGAAGGCATGACCAGCACGGCGCCCACGACCTTGCCGTTGCGCGAGCTGGTCTGGATGGCGATCATGCCCTTGGTGCCGCGGCCGTGGCGCGTGTACTCGGTGATCGGCGTGCGCTTGCCGTAACCGTTTTCGGTGGCGGTCAGCACGCTTTGCGTTTCGTCGCCAGCTACGAGCAGCGCGATGACGGTCTGGGTGTCTTCCAGCATCATGCCGCGCACGCCACGGGCGTTGCGGCCCATCGGACGCACGTCGTTCTCGTCGAAGCGCACGGCCTTGCCGGCGTCCGAGAACAGCATGACGTCATGCTGGCCGTCGGTCAGGTCGGCGCCGATCAGGTAGTCGCCGTCGTCCAGGTCCACGGCGATGATGCCGGCCTTGCGCGGGTTGGAGAAGTCAGACAGCGGGGTCTTCTTGACCGTGCCACGCGAGGTCGCCATGAAGACGTAGTGGTCTTCGCTGAATTCCTTGACCGGCAGCACCACGGTGATCTTCTCGCCTTCGGCCAACGGGAACATGTTGACGATGGGCTTGCCGCGCGAATTGCGCGTGCCTTGCGGCACTTCCCAGACCTTCAGCCAGTACACGCGGCCGCGGTTGGAGAAGCACAGCAGGAAGTCGTGCGTGTTGGCGATGAACAACTGGTCGATCCAGTCGTTTTCCTTCATGGCCGTGGCCTGCTTGCCGCGTCCGCCACGCTTTTGCGAGCGGTACTCGGACAGCGGCTGGCTCTTGATGTAGCCGCCGTGCGACAGGGTCACGACCATGTCGGTCGGGGTGATCAGGTCTTCGGTGTCGAGCTCGGTGGCGTTGAGTTCGATTTCCGAGCGGCGCGTATCCTTCGCGCCGGTCGAGAACTCCGCCTTGATGGCCTGCAGCTCTTCGCCAATGATCGTCGTGATGCGCTCGGGGCGCGCCAGGATATCCAGCAGGTCGGCGATGGTGGACATGATGTCCTTGTATTCGCCGACGATCTTGTCCTGCTCCAGCCCGGTCAGGCGTTGCAGGCGCATGTTCAGGATTTCCTGGGCCTGCGTGTCGCTCAGGCGGTACAGGCCGTCGCCCTGGAGGCCGAACTCGGCGCCCAGGTCGTCCGGACGGAAGGCCGCGCGGCCTCCCGGCGTATCGCCGTCGGCGCGCGACAGCATTTCGCGCACCAGCGACGAATCCCACGACTTCGCCATCAGTTCCTGGCGCGCGACCGGGGGGGTCGGCGCCGCCTTGATGATGGCGATGAAATCGTCGATGTTGGCAAGCGCGACAGCCAGGCCTTCCAGCACGTGGCCGCGTTCGCGGGCCTTGCGCAACTGGAACACCGTGCGGCGCGTGACCACTTCGCGGCGATGCTGCAGGAAGTAGTCGATCATCTGCTTCAGGTTGAGCAGGCGGGGCTGGCCGTCGACCAGCGCCACCAGGTTCATCCCGAAGGTGTCTTGCAGTTGCGTGTTCTTATAGAGGTTGTTCAGGACGACCTCGGGAACCTCGCCGCGCTTGAGCTCGATGACCAGGCGCATCCCGTCCTTGTCGGACTCGTCGCGGATGTCCGAGATGCCTTCGATCTTCTTGTCGTTGACGAGCTCGGCGATGCGTTCCTGCAGCGTCTTCTTGTTGACCTGGTAGGGGATCGCGTCGACCACGATGGCCTGGCGGTTGCCCTTCTCCATGTCTTCGAAGTGGGTCTTGGCGCGCATGATGACGCGGCCGCGACCGGTGCGATAGCCTTCGCGCACGCCGGACATGCCGTAGATGATGCCGCCGGTGGGGAAATCGGGGGCCGGGATGAGCTCCATGAGCTCATCGACCGAGCAGCCCGGATTGCGCAGGCAGTACAGGCAGCCGTCGACCACTTCCTGGAGGTTGTGGGGCGGAATGTTGGTGGCCATGCCCACCGCGATGCCCGAGCTGCCGTTGACCAGCAGGTTGGGCAGGCGCGACGGCAACAGCAGCGGTTCTTGTTCGCTGCCGTCGTAATTGGGGCCAAAGTCCACCGTTTCCTGGTCGATATCGGCCAGCAATTCGTGGGCGATCTTGGCCAGGCGGATTTCGGTGTAACGCATCGCCGCGGCGTTATCGCCGTCGATCGAGCCGAAGTTGCCCTGGCCGTCGACCAGCATGTAGCGCATGGAAAAATCCTGCGCCATGCGGACGATGGTGTCGTAGACGGACTGGTCGCCGTGGGGGTGGTATTTACCGATGACGTCCCCGACGATACGCGCCGACTTCTTATAGGCGCGGTTCCAGTCGTTGTTCAGTTCGTGCATCGCGTAGAGCACGCGCCGGTGGACAGGCTTGAGGCCGTCCCGCACATCCGGTAGCGCCCGCCCGACGATCACGCTCATCGCGTAATCGAGGTAACTGCGGCGCATCTCTTCTTCCAGCGATACCGGAAGCGTCTCCTTGGCAAAGGAATCCATATATATAACGACAGAATCGTGTAAGGAGGAACCCGGGCCGGGTAAACAGGAAATTCTATCATCCGATTCCCGTAGAGGTCAGAAGGCGCTCCCCAAGTAGCGCCTCGACCGGCCGGAGCGGAAGATATGGGGCGGCGACCGACCGCGCGTCCGCCCGCGTCCCGCGGCCCTGTTGTCAAAAACCAACATGGAAAACCGAAGGAGCGCCGAAAACGTCATATCCAGCGCCAATGCGCCTCTCCAGGGAAGCCAAAGCCCCCCAAATGCCTTAAGATTGTTTCCAGCACGCAGGAAACCCAGTAGCTATTCCTTTGAACCAGCTCTTGGCGTTGCTATACTGGCCCCGTTTTCCTGATATGCGGCGGGGGTTCGCTGCGAGTCACTTATCCAGCTTCAAGCTCAACGAGGAGAAACATGAACAAACCCTCCAAATTCGCTCTGGCGCTCGCCTTCGCCGCCGTCACGGCCTCTGGTGTAGCTTCCGCGCAAACCGTGGACAACTGGCGCAACCCGTTCGGTGACGTTTGGAAGAACGGCACGAACGAACTGTGCTGGCGCGATGCATTCTGGACCCCGGCCACCGGCATCCCCGGTTGCGACGGCGTTCCGGTTGCACAACAGAAGGCGAAGCCGGCCCCGATGGCGGCCAAGGTCGTGTTCAATGCTGACACGTTCTTCGACTTCGACAAGTCGACGCTGAAGCCCGAAGGCCGTCAGCTGCTGGACCAAGTCGCCCAGCAAGCTCGCGGTATCGACCTCGAAACCATCATTGCTGTGGGCCACACCGACTCGATCGGTACGGAAGCCTACAACCAGAAGCTGTCCGAGCGCCGCGCCGCTTCGGTCAAGACCTACCTGGTCAGCAAGGGTATCGACCCGAACCGTATCTACACGGAAGGCAAGGGTGAGCTGAACCCGATCGCTTCCAACAAGACGAAGGAAGGCCGCGCCCAAAACCGTCGCGTTGAGATCGAAATCGTGGGTAGCCGCAAGTAATTGCTGGACTAGCTACAATAAGGGGGCCTCGCATAGCGAGGCCCTTTTTTTTCGCCAGCCACGCACCAAAGCGGTGCAGGGCTGCGCCGCCCCTCCCTCGCCCGGCGCGACGGACCCCTCTATATATAGAGTCATAGAGTCGCCTTACGCTGAACCTGCCCATGACTACGCAAACTCACGACACCGCCCGCCCCGCCATCAACGCCGACCAGGCCGAAATCGACAAGTTCGGCGCCCTGGCCAGCCGCTGGTGGGATCCCGAAAGCGAGTTCAAGCCTCTGCACGCCATCAACCCGCTGCGGCTGGAATGGATCCAGGAATGCGCAGGCAGCCTGGCGGGCAAGAAGGTGCTGGACGTGGGCTGCGGCGGCGGCATCCTGTCCGAAGCCATGGCGCGCAGCGGCGCCGAGGTCACCGGCATCGACCTGGCCGACAAGTCCCTGAAGGTGGCTCGCCTGCATGGCCTGGAATCCGGCGTGAAGGTGGAGTACCGCAAGGTTCCCGTAGAGGAACTCGCAGCGGAACAACCCGGTCAGTACGATGTGGTGACCTGCATGGAAATGCTGGAACACGTGCCGGACCCGGCATCCGTCGTGCGCGCCTGCTCGACCCTGGTCAAACCGGGCGGCTGGGTGTTCTTTTCGACGCTGAACCGTAATCCCAAGTCCTTCCTGTTCGCCATCGTGGGCGCCGAATATGTCCTGCGCCTGCTGCCGCGCGGCACGCACAGCTATGACCAGTTCATCAAGCCCAGCGAGCTGTCGGCGGCCGCGCGCGGCGCCAACCTGGAACCGGTCAGCATGCGCGGCATGGAATACAACCCGATCACCCAGATCTACACCCTGTCGTCCGACACCTCGGTCAACTACCTGATGGCTACCCGCAAATGAGCGCCCTGATCCTGTTCGACTTCGACGGCACGCTGGCCGACACCGCCCCCGACCTGGCCGCCGCGGCCAACCGCCAGCGCACCCGCAAGGGCCTGGAACCGATGCCCTACGAGGCCTTGCGTCCGGTCGCATCCCAGGGCGCGCGCGGCCTGCTGCGCGTGGCGCTGGACCTGAAACCGGGCGACGCCGACTACGAGCCCACCCGCCTTCAGTTCCTGGAAGACTACGCCGCCGGCTCGACCGTCCACAGCAAGCTGTTTCCCGGCATCGAAGCGCTGCTGGCGGACATCCGCAGCCGCGGACTGTCCTGGGGCATCGTGACCAACAAGGTCACCTACCTGACGCTGCCCATCGTCGAATACCTGGACCTGACGCGCGACAGCGCGGTCCTGGTCTGCGGCGACACCACGGCGCACGCCAAGCCGCACCCGCTGCCGCTGCAGCACGCCGCGCGCGAAGCCGGCTTCGCCGTAGACCGCTGCGTCTATGTCGGCGACGACCTGCGCGACATCCAGGCCGCGCACGCGGCAGGCATGCCCGCGGTGGCGGCCGCTTACGGCTACGTCGGCGAGGACGACAACATCACGGCCTGGGAAGCGGAAACCTGCGCCAATACCCCCGCGGAACTCTGGTCCGCCATCCATCCGCTGCTGCCCAGCGATCTGCGCTAAGTCTGCACGGCCGGGCCGCCATGCGGCCCGGTTCCGGCCTTTTGGTTGTTCGCAGGAATTAGTTGAGTTACCCGAACAATATTTCCGACACCAGGGCCTTTATCCTGAAACCATAGTCACTTAAAGTGTGACTCATGCAAGGCATGCGGGTGCTTCCCGATTGCCTTTTCCGGCTGATGCCGGCAGTTGTGGCCAGTACCATCCGCCGCCACTGATCCCCGCACCGGCGCCTTTCGGCCCCGATGCTCTGCCCGGCGCTCCGGCCGGCGCACCCCTGACCTTTTTTTAGACCGCCCACAACGCCGCCCGCGCGCCGCCATCCCGCGCCGCGCCAGAGGAATGCCTATGCTATTGCCCATCCTGTTACTTTCCGCCGCCGGCTTCACCATCCTGACGACAGAGTTCCTGATCATCGGGCTGCTGCCCGGCCTGGCCCGCGACCTGGACGTCACCGTGTCCCAGGCCGGCCTGCTGGTATCGCTGTTCGCCTTCACGGTGGCGGCGACCGGTCCGCTGCTCACGGCGCTCATGGCCAATATCGAGCGCAAGCGGCTGTTCATCGGCGTGCTGGTGCTGTTCGGCCTGTCCAACGCCCTGGCGGCCGTCGCGCCGAACATCTGGGTCATGGCCGTGGCTCGCCTCGTCCCTGCCCTGGCTCTGCCCGTATTCTGGTCGCTGGCCAGCGCCACGGCCGTGGAGTTGGTCGGCCCGGCGCGCGCCGGCCGCGCCATCTCCATGGTCGCCTTCGGCATCGTCGCGGCCACGGTGTTCGGCATCCCCATCGGCGTGCTGATTTCCGACGCGTTCGGCTGGCGCGCCGCCTTTGGCGTGCTGTCGGCGGTGGCGTTCGCCAAGGCCCTGCTCTTGCTGTTCGCCTTCCCCAGCACCCGCATCCGCGCCGATAGCGTCAAGCTCATCACGCAACTGCGCATCCTGCGCAATCCGATCGTGGTGGGACATGTGCTGCTGTCGCTGCTGGTTTTCACTGGCATGTTCACGGCCTACACCTACCTGGCGGACATGCTGGAGCGATTGGCCGGCTTCAACGGCCAGATCGTCGGCTGGACCATGATGGCGTTCGGCGCCGTCGGTTTGATCGGCAACACCCTGGGCGGCCGCATGGTCGACCGCAGCCCGCTGGGCGCGACCGCGCTCTTTTCGGCGCTGATGGCGGCCGGGCTGGCCGTGATCGCCCCCGTGATGCAATCGCATGGCCTGCTGGCCATGGCGCTGGGCGTCTGGGGCATTGCGCAAGCCGCCCTCTTCATCGTCTGCCACGTGCGGCTGATGAAATCCGCGCCCGAAGCGCCGGCCTTTGCCGCGTCCCTGAATATTTCGGGCGCCAATACCGGCATCGGCCTGGGCGCCGTGGTCGGCGGGTACGTCATCGACAACTACGGGCTGGCCTCGCTGGGCTGGGCCGCGGCCGTCATCGTCGGCGTCTCCGTGATCCTGGCCTTCGCGCTGATGGCGGCCTCGCGCCCGCGCCGGGAGCCCAAGGCGGCCTGCGCCAACGCCGCCTGACGCCCCGCCTGTATCGTCTGCGCCACGCCCGGGCATGGCGGCGCAGACGATGCAGCAGGCTATGGCGTTTCCCAGTACAATTGATGTTCTTGGGGCCGATCCGGATTCGACGTGGGTCGCGAAACAACTCAGGGCATGCCGAGCACCAGTACGCTCGTTAAACCACTGGAACACTACAAACGCCAACGACGAGCGTTTCGCTCTCGCCGCTTAAGCGGTGAGCCGCTGCACTGATCTGTCCTTGGGTCAGGCGGGGGAAGGCAACTTCCTAGGGGGGCAACCCTCGAACCGCAGCAGCGACATTCACAAGGAATCGGTTTGAACTGGGGTCACACGGTTCAAATTTAAATTACGTGAATCGCTCTGGTCCGGCCTGTCGGTTGGCTAAGTCCAGGGTTAAAACCAAATAAATCGACTACGCATGTAGAACTGGTTGCGGAGGGCTTGCGGACGGGGGTTCAATTCCCCCCGGCTCCACCAAATACCGCAGAAGGCCGGTCTGATTCAAAGTCAGACCGGCCTTTTTTATTTGCCTGCGCCAACCGCGCGCCGGCTACCCCAGGATGTCGCGCTTCTCCTGCTCCAACCACCGCCGCTGTTCCACCAGAAAATCCATCAGCGCCCGTATCTTGGCCGGCATTTGCGCCCGCGACGGCACATAAAGAAAGAATCCCGGAAATGGCTTGCACCACGGCCGCAGGACGCGCACCAGCGTGCCCTCGGCCAGTTGCTGGCGCACGCACAGGTCGATGTGCTGGACCAGCCCTACCCCCTGCACCGCCGCGCGCAGCATGCTGTCGTCGTCGTTGAAGACGGCGTTGCCCTGCGGCTCCAGCACGATCGTGCGGCCCTCGGCATCGGGGGAATTGAACGTCCAGCGGTCTATCGTGCCGCTGGTGGTGTAGCGGTAGGACAGGCAGTTGTGCCGCATCAGGTCGGCGGGCGTTTCGGGGATGCCGTGGCGCTCGAAGTAGGCCGGCGCGCCGACGATGGCCATTTCCAGCATGGGGGTCACCGGCACCGCGACCATGTGTTCGTCCAGGCTTTCGCCCAGCCGGATGCCGACGTCCAGCCCTTCGGCCACGATGTTGGCGAAGCCGTCGTTCATGACCAGTTCCAGCCGCAACTTCGGGTAGGCCGCCAGGAAGCGGGTCATGCCCGGCTCCAGCAACAACCTCGCGGCCGGCCGCGAGGTGTTGATGCGGATCAGCCCGGCGGGCTCGGCGCAGGCCTCGCCCAGTTCGCCGACTGCGCGCTCGATGGACGCGAGCGCGGGCGCAAGCGCATCGAACAGCCGTTGCCCTTCTTCGGTCAGCGACATGTCGCGGGTCGTGCGATGCAGCAGCCGCACGTTCAGCTGCTGTTCCAGCGCCTTCAACTGCTGCGACAGGGCCGCGCGCGACACTTCCATTTCCGACGCGGCCTTGGTGAAGCTGCGATGGCGGGCGATGTGCGCGAACCAGGCGAGCGCGGGGAGTAGCGAAGGCGACATGGGCATATTGGTAAGCATAGCTTAACTCTCATGTCCTTCAATGCGTATTTATCTTAATCAATGGCGCTCCTAAGATGACTCCATTGCATCACTGATCACCCCATCCTCTGGCACACACCGCCCGACAAGGAAACCATCATGACCTCGACCACCATCAAGCACGTCAGCTACCGGAACCTGGGCTGGGACACGGCCGCCGACCTCTACCTGCCGCCGGGTTTCGACGAGAAGAAAAAGTATCCGGCCATCGTCAGCACCCACCCCATCGGCAGCTGCAAGGAACAGACCAGCGGCAATGTGTACGGCGCCGGACTGGCCAAGGAGGGCTTCATCGTCCTGGCCTTCGACGCGAGCTTCCAGGGCGCCAGCGGCGGCGAGCCCCGCTATATGGAGGATCCAGCCATCCGCGTGTCCGACATCCGCTACGCCATCGACTATCTGCAGTCGCTGCCCTATGTGGACGAGAACCGCATCGGCGCGATCGGCATCTGCGGCGGCGGCGCCTATACCATCCACGCCGCCATCACCGACCACCGCATCAAGGCGCTGGCCTCGATCACAGGCGTGAATTTCGGGCGCCTGATCCGGGAGGGTTTCGCCAATTTCGATCCGGTGGCCGCGATCGAGGCCATGGCCAAGCAGCGCACGGCGGAGGCCAAGGGCGCCGCGCCCCACATCATCAATTACCTGCCGGACTCGGTGGAAGCGGGCAAGCAGGCCGGCATCACCGACATCGACCTGCTGGAAGCCACCGAGTACTACAAGACGCCGCGCGGCCGGCAGCCCAATGGCGCGACCAGCGGTTTGTACTCCTTCAATAGCGCCGCGATGGGCTGGGATGCCTTCCTGAACGCGGAAGTGCTGCTGACCCAGCCGCTGATGGTGGTGATGGGCAGCAAGCCGGGCGGCTTCGGCGCCTACCGCGACGGCTGGGAAATCTACGGCCGCGCCGGCTCCAGGGACAAGCGCATGGTGCTGGTCGAAGGCTGGTCGCACTACGACCTCTATGACAAGCCCGAACCCGTGGCGCTGGCCATGGCCGAGCTGGTTCCTTTCTTCAAGCAGCACCTGTAGCCACGCAGCAACGCCGGCCACTGGCCGGCGCTGTGCTCAAGCCTCCAGCCTGAACTGCGGCAAGGTGATTTCGTCCGATACCTGTTCGAAGCACACCCGCACCCGGCTTCCTATCCGGACCGCCTCGGGCGGGCTGTCGATGATGTTTGCCATCATGCGCACGCCTTCGTCCAGGTCGATCATGGCGACGACATAAGGCACTTTTTCGCTCAGGGCCGCGTTGCTCGGGCGCCGGTTGACGGTGTAGGTGTAGACGGTGCCCTGGCCTGCGGAGTCGATCCATTCGATGCTGTCGGACAGGCAGGCCGTGCAGAATTCGCGCGGATAGAACTGGCGCGTCTTGCAGCAGCCGCACTGCTGGATGACCAGGCGGTTGTCCTTCGCCGCATCCCAGTAGGGCTGGGTGATCCGGGTCGGTTGCGGCAGCGGGCGTTGAGCGAGATCCATGGTCAGACTCCGAGTATCAGGGTGGTATTGCAGGAAAAAACCAGGCCGGGCGCATGCACCAAGGCCAGCTCGGCGCGGGGCAGCTGACGCTCACCGCATTCCTTGCGCAATTGGTGCACGGCCTCGAGCAGCAGCAGCATGCCGAACTGGCCGGGATGGTTATAGGACAGGCCGCCGCCCGAGGTATTGATGGGGAAGTCGCCTCCGGGAGCCAGGCGCCCGTCCGCCACGAAGGCCCCGCCCTCCCCGCGCTTGCAGAAGCCCAGTTCCTCCAGCGACTGGATCACGCCGATGGTGAAGTGGTCGTAGATCTGCACCACATCGATGTCGGCGCGCGTGACGCCGGCCATGGCCAGCGCGGCGTCCGCCGTCTGCGCCACATTGGTGTCCAGCCAGTCCGCGGTGTTGAAAGGCGTGTAGTGGTGCGAGAAGGATTCGGCGATGCCCATCACGTAGACCGGCGGCCGCTTGAGTTCGCGGGCGCGTGCCGCGGACGTGATGATGACCGCGCCGCCGGCGTCGGTCACCAGGCAGCAGTCGCGCTGGCGTAGAGGATCGGCAATCATCTTGGACGCCATGACTTCCTCGATCGAGGTGTCCTCGCGGCGGTAGGCCTTGGGATTGAGCTGCGCCCATTTGCGCGCCGCCACCGCCACTTCGGCCAGGTCCTTGTGCGTGGTGCCGTAGCGCTGCATGTGCAGCTGCGCCACCATCGCGTAGTAGCCGATGGGGCTCAGCTGCCCATACGGCGTGATGAACTGCCCGCGCGGCATGCGCATGTCTTCGGGCGTGCCGCCCACTTTGCGTGTGCCGTCCGACAGCTGGGTGCTGCCGTAGGCCACCAGCGCCACCTCGCACATGCCGGCCTCGATGGCGGCCATGGCGTGGCGGATGTGCATGACGCTGGACATGCCGCCCACGCTGGTCGAATCGACGTAGCGCGGCCGTATGCCCAGGTATTCCGCAAGGTGCAGGCCGGCGAACTTGTCGTCCACGTGCGCGAACACGCCGTCGACGTCCTTGAGCGTCAACCCGGCATCGCGCAACGCGCGGGCCGCTGCCTGCGCCTGCAGGTCCAGCGAGGTCATCCCGGGCACTTTCCCCAGGTCGGATTCCGCGGCGCCGACGATGGCGACCGATTTCGAGAGATGCTTGCTCATGTAGGGATCTGTTCCTGTCGAAGTCGAAGAAGAAGGTTCAAAGCGTCCGCGCGATCAGCTCGCGCATGACCTCCGAAGCGCCGCCGTAAATCCGGTTGGGCCGCACGTCGGTGTAGGCGCGGGCGATGGGGTATTCGCGCATGTAGCCGTAGCCGCCGTGGAACTGCAGCAGGTCGTCGATGGCGCTGGTAGCTTCAGAAGCCCACAGCTTGGCCATGGCCGCGCCGCCGGCATCGAGCTCGCCATCCAGGTATTGCTGCACGCAGCCGTCGACGAAGGCGCGGGTGGCGGCGGCCAGGGTCTTGATGTCGGCCAGCTTGAAGCGGATGTGCTGGTTGTCGATCAACGCCTTGTCGAAAGCGCGCCTGTTCTTGGTGTAGTCGACGGTCCATTGCAGCGCGCTCTCCAGCGCCATGGCGCAGCGCACCGCGATCATCAGGCGCTCGCGCACCAGTTCCTTCATCAGATAGCCGAAGCCCTGCCCCGGCTCGCCCAGCATGTCCGCGTCCGGCACGAACATGTCCTGGAAAAATAGTTCGGCCGTGTCCTGCGCCTTCTGCCCGACCTTGTCCAAAAGGCGTCCGCGGGTGAATCCGGGCGTCGCGGTATCGACCCAGAACAGGCTGATGCCGCGGGCGCCGGCGGCGGGATCGGTCTTGGCCACCACCAGCACGCGGTCGGCATGGAAGCCGTTGGTGATGAAGGTCTTCTGGCCGTTGATGACATAACCGCCCTGCGCCTTGGCCGCCGCGGTGCGTATCGCCTTGACGTCGCTGCCCGCGCCCGGCTCGGTCATGGCGATGGACGCCACGATGTCGCCCTGGGCCATGCCGGGCAGGTCGCGCTGCTTCTGGCGTTCGCTGCCGAAGTTCAGCAGGTAGGGCGCGACGATGTCGGAATGGGTGGTGAAGCCGGTGACGCCGGTGGCCAGCGCGCGGGCGATCTCTTCCACCACGATGATGGTGTGCAGGAAGTCGCCGCCGCCGCCGCCGTATTCCTCCGGCGTGCTGGGCAGCAGGATTCCGGCCGCGCCGGCCTTGCGCCACAGCTCGCGCGGCACCAGGCCTTCCTGTTCCCATTGGTAGTGATGGGGCGTGATCTCTTGCGCAATGAAGCGCGCCACCGTGTCGCGGAACAGTTCGTGCTCCGCCGAGAAAAGCTTGCGCTGCGGGTTCATGCGGTCTCCTGGTCTGTCATGGCGGGCCGCCTAGGCTTGCGGCCAGTAGCGTTGCTTGACCAGGCGCTTGAGCAGCTTGCCGGTCTCGGTGCGCGGCATGTCGCTGGAAAAGTCCACGCTCTTCGGGCACTTGATGGGCGAGATCCGGTCGCGGCAGTAGGCGATGAGCTGCTGCGCCAGGTCGGGGCTGGCGGCGGCGGGATCGCGCAGTTGCACCACCGCTTTCACCTCCTCGCCGAACTCCGTGTTCGGCACGCCGACCACCGCCACGTCGGCCACCGCGGGATGCGTGCTCAGCAGGTTCTCCGCTTCCTGGGGATAGATGTTGACGCCGCCCGACACGATCATGTTGGACAGGCGGTCTGTCAGGTACAGATAGCCGTCCTGGTCCAGATAGCCGATATCGCCGTAGGTGGCCCAGCCGCGCGCGTTGTAGGCGCCGCGCGTCTTGGCCGGATCCTTGTGATATTCGAAGGAACCGCCGCCGGAAAAATAGATGACGCCAGGCTGGCCCGCGGGCAGTTCGTTCAGCCCGTCCTCGCTCATGATGTGGGCCTGGCCGAACTCCGGCCGGCCGACCGAGCCGCGGTGCGCCAGCCACTCGTCGGAGCCCAGCGAGGTGCGTCCCACCAGTTCGGTGCCGCTGTAGTACTCGTACAGGATCGGCCCCCACCACGCGATCATCGCCTCCTTGACGTCGGCTGGGCACGGCGCGGCCGCGTGCACCGCGTAGCGCAGCGTGGACAGGTCGTGTCGCGCGCGCTCCTCTGGCGGCAGGCGCAGCAGGCGGATGAACATGGTCGGCACCCATTGCGAATGGGTAACGCCATAGGTGGCGATGGCCTCCAGCGCCGCGGCCGCGTCGAATTTTTCCATCATGACGCAGCTGCCGCCCGCCCGCAGCGCCGCCATGTTCCAGCGCACCGGGGCCGCGTGGTAGAACGGCGCGGTGGACAGATAGACGGTGTCGCGGTCGAAGGCCTTCCAGGCGCTGCTGGGCGCGTCGCCGACGCGGAAATAGCGGTTGGCCACGGACAGCGGGCGCTTGATGCCCTTGGGCAGTCCGGTGGTCCCCGACGAATACAGGAAGTCCGTGCCCTCCGGGGTTTCGGGCAGGGCCACGTCGTAGGCGTAGCGGCCGGTCCAGTCTTCGTACTGGATCGCGCTGGCGTCCGCGCCGTCCATACTCACGCGCAGCACGCCGCGCGCATCCAGCGCATCCGCATCCGTTTCGGCCTGGGTGTGGCCGGAGTAGAACAACACCCGCGCGTCGCAGTTCTCGATGATGTAGCGCGCTTCCTCGCGCTTGAGGTGGCGGCTGATGGTGGAGTAGTACAGGCCGACGCGGTGCGCGGCCCACAACAGTTCGAAGAAGCGCGGATGGTTCTCCAGGAACACCGCGATCACGTCGCCGGGTTGCAGGCCGGCGTCCAGCAAGGCCGCCGCGCATTTGCGGCTGCGCAGTTCCAACTCGCGCCAGGTCACCGTGGTGCCGGACGGAATCATGCGGTAGGCGATGCCATCGGGCATCTCCCGAGCATGGGCTTCAAGTACAGACATGGTTCACCTCTGGTTTCTCTCAATGCGCCAGGTTGGCGGCGCCGTGGCTCAGCACCACTGTGCCGCGCTCGTGCGCCAGCGCGCGGAATTGCAGGCGGTCGCCGTCGCGCCAGATCTCCACGCGCAGCGTCTCGCCTGGAAAGAACGGCGCGGAAAAGCGCGCGGCGATGGCGCCCAGGCGTTGCGCCCCCCCGGGCGCGCAGGCCTGCAGCAGCGCGCGCGCCGCCATGCCATAGGTGCACAGGCCATGCAGGATGGGCCGGTCGAAGCCCGCCGTGCGCGCCATGTGCGGCAGCGCGTGCACCGGATTGAGATCGCCGTTCAGGCGATAGAGCAATGCCTGCTGCGGCAGTGTGGACAGCAGCACGACCTGATCGGGCTCGCGTTGCGGCGTGGCCGGCAAGGCCTCGGGCGGTTCGTCGCCCTGGCCGAAGCCGCCATCGGCGCGGCAGAACGACACATGCTCCACCGTGGCCAGCGGCGCGCCGCTGTCGGCGTCCGAAATGTCGCGCACGGTCACCACCAGCGCACCTTTGCTGGCGCCCTTGTCCACCACCCGCGTGACGCGGGTCTGGCTGCGCACCGCGCCGGCCGCGGCCAGCGGCGCGTGGAAGGTCATGCGATGCTCGCCGTGCAGGATCTTGACCCAGTCTATGCCGGTGGCCGGATCGGCGGCCCAGCCGTTGGGCGCGCCGATGGTGGCCAGGAAAGTCGGCACCACGGCCGTCCCGTCCTCGTGCACGTAGCGCAGCTCGGCTTCATCGGCAGGGTCGCTGCCGTAGCCCAGGCCCAGCGCGTAGATCATGCAGTCGCGCGCGCTGTAGCGGTCGACGCGGTCCTCGAACTTCCAGTTGCGCAGGTTTTGATAATCGATTGCCATGGATCATGCCTCCCTACGCATGCCGGCAGCGCCAGGCCGCCGGCATGCTGGTCATTCCGCCTTGATGCCGGCGGCCTTGATGATTTTTTCCCAACGGTCTTTTTCCGACCGGATGAAGCTGTCGAACTCGGCCGGCGTGCCGCCCAGCGGAATGCCGCCCTGCTGCGCCAGCTGCTTCTTCACCTCTTCATCGGCCAGGACCGCGTTGAGCTCCGTGTTCAGCCGCGCGACCACCGCCGGCGGCGTGCGCGCCGCGACCAGTACGCCCAGCCAGGCGCCGACGTCCACATCGGGATAGCCTTGCTCGGCCAGCGTCGGCACATCGGGCAGGATCTGGCTGCGCTCGCGGGTGGTAACCGCCAGCGCCCGCAGCCTGCCCGCCTTGACCAGCGGCGCGACGGTGATCACGTTCTCGACAGTGAAATCGACCTGGCCCGCGACCAGGTCGTTGGTCGCGGGCGCGGCGCCCTTGTAGGGCACGGTGACCGCGGTGAAGTCCAGGCGGTTCTTCAGCAGCTCTCCGCCCAGGTGTCCGGACGTGCCGATCATGGAAACCGCCATGGACAGGTTGCCCTGCTTCTTGCGGGCATAGTCGCGGAACTCCGCCAGCGTCTTGACCGGCGCGTTGGCGTTGACCACCAGCGCGTTCGGCATGGTGATGATGCGGATCACCGGGGCGAAGTCGGACATTGCGTACGGCAGCTTGCTGTACAGCGTGTAATTGACCGCGTTCGGGCCGCTGCTGCCCATGACCATCGTGTAGCCGTCGGGCTCGGCGCGCAGCAGGCCTTGCATGCCCAGGATGCCGGCCGCGCCTGCCATGTTCTCCACCACCACCGGCTGACCGAGCCGCTCTGACAGCTTCTTGCCTATCACCCGGCTGGTGATGTCCAGGATTCCGCCAGGCGAACTGGGCGCGATCAGGCGCAGGGGTTTGTTCGGATAGTCATCGGCCGCGTGCGACATCTGCGGCAAGGTTATTGCGGTCATCAGGCCGGCCAGCACTGCCAGCGTGTATCGCCTGCGTGTGTTCATGTATGTCTCCTGATTGGTTTTGTGTCCGCGGGCTTGTGGCGCCCGCTGTCTCGAATCCGGCGTACGGACCCGTTGCCGCGCGTCAATCCACCTTCATGCCGGTGGCGTCGACCACGCCCTGCCACTTCTTCACTTCGCCCTTCAGGAAGGCCCGGGCCTCTTCGGGGCCGCCGGTCAGGGGCCGGGCGTAGATCCGGTCCATGAACTCCTGCACATCGGGCTGCTTGTTGATGTCGGCCACGGCATCGGCCAGCTTCTTCAGGACTGGCGCCGGCACCTTGGCGGGCGCCGCCATGAAGTACACCGCTTCCACGTCGTAGCCCTTGAGGCCGGCCTCCTCGATGGTGGGCAGGTCGGGCATCGCCTTCATGCGCTCGCGCCCGGTCACGGCCAGCGCCTTCAGCTTCTTGGACTGCACCAGCGGGATGGCGGTGGAAACGCTGCCGAACATCATGTCCACGGTGCCCGACATCAGGTCCACCTCCGCCGGCGACACCCCCTTGTAGGGCACGTGGGTCATGTCGACGCCGGCCATGACCTTGAACAGCTCGCCCGCCAGGTGGATGGACGAGCCCATGCCGGCCGAGGCGAAGGTCAGCTTGTTGCCGCCGGCCTTGGCCTTGCGCACCAGGTCGTCGACGCTCTGGATGCTGGAGCCGGGCGGCACCACCAGAATGTTGGGCGTGGACGCCACCATGCCTATGGGCATCAGGTCGCGCTCCCAGTCGTAGGGGTTGCGCTTCATGGCGGCGTTGGCCGCCACATAGTTGGCCGCCATCGCGATCGTGTAGCCGTCGGCCGGCGCCTGCGTCAGCGCCTGGATCGCGATGTTGCCGCCGGCGCCCGGGCGGTTTTCCACGATGAAAGTCTGGTTGAAACGTTCGCCGAGCTTTTTGGCGTACAGGCGGGCAAGCAGGTCGGTGGCGCCGCCGGGCGCGAAGCCCACGTACACCCGCACCGGCTTGTCCGGATAAGCGTCGGCCCCGCTGGCTGCGCCTGCGGCAGCCAGGCTCAGTACCGCGGCCAACAATCCCTTCAACATTGCCATGAGTCGATCTCCTTCCGTTTTTTTAGAGATATGGGAATGCCGGGCCTACTTATTTCCGACATGCCGAACAGTATAACGACGTGCCGATATTAATTGTCAAGAATTCCGGTGATGTGTATATTTGTTCGGAACCTCGGAATAAATTCAAACCTGCCAGGCGCCTATCCCGGGATGTTGGATTTCGGGTCCAGGGCGCCGGGCGCCATCAGCTACAGAAGGGGAATGGAGATGGACCTGCAACTCACCGGTAAAGTCGCTGTCATCACGGGTTCCGGCCGCGGCATCGGCTATGCGTCGGCATTGGCCCTGGCGCAGGAAGGCGCCCGCATCGTCATTACCGACATCAACCCCGAATCGGTGGAACAGGCGGTCGGCAGCCTGAAGCAGGCCGGTCACGAGGCTATCGGCGCCGTGCTCGACGTCTGCGATGCGGAACAGGTCCAGACCATGGCCGAGCTGGCCGCGCACAAGTTCGGCGGCATCGACATCCTGGTCAACAACGCCGGCTTCACGCGCGACAAGTACCTGCTCAAGATGCCGCTGGAGGACTGGGATTCGGTGGTCGACACCATCCTGAAAGGCGCCTACTACTGCACCAAGGCCGCCCTGCCCTCGATGATGGAAAGGAAGTGGGGCCGCGTCATCAACATCGCCTCGCGCGCGCACTGGGGCAATCCCGGCCAGACCAACTACTCGGCCGCCAAGGCCGGCCTGATCGGCTTCACCCGCGCGCTGGCGCTGGAACAGGGCAAGTTCAACATCACCGCCAACGCCATCGCCCCGGGGCTGATCGAAACGCCGCTGGTGCGCGGCCTGTCCACCTACGAAACCCTGCGCGCCAATGCGCTGGCGCGCCAGCCGGTGCCGCGCCTGGGCGCGGTCGAGGACATCGCCAACGCGGTGGCCTTCCTGGCTTCCGAGCGGTCCTCCTTCATCACGGGCGAACTGCTGCACGTGACCGGCGGCCGCTACGCGTCGTAAAACGCCCCTCCCATCCGGAATCCGATCAGCCATGCAAAGCGCAAGCCCAGTCAGCCAGCCCCCGCTACCCATCCAGCCGCCGCTGGAGGTCGGCCACCATTTCGAATCCGCCGGCCGCACCATTACCGAAAGCGACATCGTCAACTTCGCCTGCCTGTCGGGCGATTTCAACCGCCTGCACGTCGACCACGAATACGCCAGCGCCACACCCTTCGGCCAGCGCATCGCCCACGGCCTGCTGGTGCTGTCCGTGCTGTCCGGGCTGACCACCCAGTCCAGCGGCTACCGCCAGCTGGAGCCCTACGTGCTGGCGCTGATCGACATCAACTGCCGCTTTCCCAAACCCACCTTCATCGGCGACACCATCGTGGTGCGGGTAACGGTGACGGAAAAGACGAAGCAGTACCGGCCCGGCAAGGACAAGGTGGTGTTCCGGCGCGAAGCCATCAATCAGCGCGGCGAGGTAGCGGTCCAGGCCGACTTCGCGATGGTGCTGCGTGCCATGGAGGGTCAGGCATGAAGCCGTTCGCAGACCTCAGCCGCTTCGTCAATCCGCGCAACATCGCCGTGGTCGGCGCGTCCGCCCGTGAATCCAGCCAGGGACGCCGCCTTTACGACAACCTGGCGCTGCATTCCTCGGTGCCAGGCGAGATATACGCGGTCAATCCCGCTTACCAGGAGATAGGCGGTCGGCCTTGCTGGCCCTCCATCAGCGCCTTGCCACAGGCCGAGATCGACGTGGCCCTGATCATGATCAACGCCTCGCTGGTGCTGGATGCCTTGCGGCAATGCGCGGCGCGCGGGATTCCTTTCGCGGTGGTCATGACCTCCGGCTTTTCCGAGGCGGGCGAGGAAGGCCAGCGGCTCGAACGCGAGATCGCCGAGCTGTGCGAAGCCACCGGCCTGCATGTCTACGGGCCGAACTGTCCGGGCTTCGTCAATGTCCGCGACCGGCTGGGCATGACCTTTTCGCCCGCCTTCAAGGACGATCTGAATACCGGCTCCATCGGCCTGGCAACCCAGGGCGGCGGACTCGGCCGCAACCTGCTGCAAGGCCTGTCCTACGGCCAGGGCGTGGGCCTGTGGTTTTCCGCCGGCAACGAGGTCGACCTGGAGATTCCTGACTTCATTGCCCACATGGCGAACGATCCGAAAACCAGCGTGATCGCCTTGCTGATGGAAGGCGTGAAGGATGGCAGGCGCTTGACCGCCGCGCTGGAGCTGGCGCGCGCCCGCAACAAGCCGGTGGTGGTGCTGAAGGTCGGCCGCTCCGAAGCCGGCGTGCGCGCCGCGCAGTCGCATACGGCGTCGGTAGCCGGCACGGCCGCCGTCAACAGCGCGGTGTTCCGCCAATTCGGCGCGATCGAAGTGGACGACCTGGACCAATTGCTGGCGGTCTCGCGCCTGCTCACGCGCATCACGCCCAAGAGCGGCAATGGCCTGTGCATCTATACGTTTTCGGGCGGGACCGCCGCGCTGGCCGCCGATATCGCCGGCGCCGCCGGCCTGCCGATGGCGTCCTTCGCGCCCGAGACCAAGGCCGCCTTGCGCAAGCTGCTGCCGGACTTCGCCAGCATCGACAACCCCGTCGACACCACCGCCGACATCCTGCGCAACCCCGAGGCCTCGGCGGCCTGCCTGCGCGCCATATGCGCCGACCCGGCGGTGGGCACGGTGCTGTTCCCCATCCCCATGGATTACGGTTCCATCACCGACGGCATGGCGCAGGCCATCGCCACGGTGGCGGCCGAAACCGAAACCTTGATCGTGCCGGTCTGGATGAGCCGGCGCCTGGGCGGCGGCTTCCAGCTGCTGGAAACCGCCGGTTTGCTGCCGTTCCTGTCGCTGTCGGATGCGATCGCGGCGCTGTCCAAGGCCATCCCTTGGAAACGGCCCGACCGCAGGGCGGTTGCGCCCCCCGCGCACGTGGACGCCGCTACCGGCCAGGCCTGCATGCTCAGCGAAGCCGCGGCCAAGGCGATGCTGCGTGCGGCCGGCCTGCCGATACCTGAAGGGGTGGTGGCCGCCAGCGCCGACCAGGCGGCCCGCGAAGCCGAGCGCCTGGGCTTTCCCGTGGTGATGAAGGTGGTCAGCGCCCAGATCGCGCACAAGACCGAAGCGGGCGGCGTCAAGCTGGGCATCGCCAGCGCCGGCGCGGCGCGCGAAGCTTATGCCGCCATCCGCGAATCCGTCGCGCGCCATCATCCCGATGCCGTCATCGACGGCATCCTGGTGGAACGCATGCTGCCGCCGGGCGGCCGCGAGGTGCTGGTCGGCGTGCACAGCGATGCGGCCTTCGGCCTGGTGCTGACCTTCGGCCTGGGCGGCATCTTCGTCGAGACCATCCGCGACGTGGCGCACCGCATGGTGCCGCTGTCGCGCGACGATGCTCGCGCCTTGCTGCGCGAGATCCGCCATGCCGACGTGCTGGACGGCGTGCGCGGCCAGGCGCCCGCCGACCTTGCCGCGCTGGAGGACCTGATCCTGCGGGTATCGGACTTTGCCTGGAGCCGCCGCGACGCTTTGCAGGAACTGGAGCTCAACCCGGTCTGGGTCGGCGCCGAAGGACAGGGCGCGATGCCGCTGGACGCGCTGATCGGCCTGCGCCCCGGCGCGGACGCCGGCCTGGAGCAACGCCCATCATGACCGCCGCCGCAACGCCCTCCTCGACCATATCCGCCTAGGACTCGCATGGACTTCTCACTGGACTCCACCCAGATCGAATTGCGCGATTCGCTGCGCCGCTACCTGGCGGCCGAAGTCGCGCCCATCGTCAACCGCTACGAGGCCGAAGCCCGCGTGGTGCCGCAGGACATGGTCCGCGCCATGCGCGACTTCGGCCTCCTGGGCGGCATGCTGCAGGAAAAGGACGGCGGCTACGGCCTGCCGATGACGACCTACGGCGTGCTGATAGCCGAGCTGGCGCGCGTCTGGCCGTCGCTGCGCAGCATCGTCAGCACCAGCAATCTCGCGGCCTCGGTGCTGAGCGACGGCGGCTCGCCCTATCTCAAGGAAAAGTACCTGCCGCGCGTCCTGTCGGGCGACGCGATCGCCAGCTTCGCGCTCAGCGAACCCAATATCGGCTCGGACGCCGCCCATGTCGAAACGCGCGCGGTGCAGACCGAGACCGGCTGGCGAGTCAACGGCCGCAAGCTATACATCAGCCTGGGCACGGTCTGCGAGCTGGGCGTGGTATTCGTGCAGACCCAGCGGGATGGCGGCGAACGAGGCGTGTCCTGCCTGCTGTTCGAGCGCGCCATGCCGGGCTTCTCGTCCAGCCCCATCGACAAGATGGGCATGCTGAGCTGCCCGCTGGGCGAGCTGCTGTTCGAAGACGTGGAAATCCCCGCCGCCAACCTGATCGGCACGGAGGGCAAGGGTTTCGCGCTGGCCAAGAAGTACCTCAACATCGGCCGCTGCGTGGTGGCGTTTTCCGCGCTGGGCATCGCCGAGGCCGCCTATGAGGCGGCGGTAAAATACGCCGGCGACCGGGTCCAGTTCGGCCGGCCCATAGGCGGCTTCCAGCTGGTGCAGCATATGATCGCCGACATGATGACGCTGGTCGAAACCTCGCGCCTGCTGTGCTGGCGCGCCGCCGACGCGCTGGACCGCAACGCCGCCGACAGCCAGATGCTATGTTCGATGGCCAAGCGCCATGCCACCGACGCCGTGCTGCGCGTGGCGGAACTGTCCATGCAGGTGCATGGCGGCGCGGGCTACACCACGCTGTTCCCCGTCGAGCGTCATTACCGCGACGCCCGCCACCTGAGCATTGCCGAAGGCACCAACCAGATCCAGGCCCTACTCATGGCGCAGAGCGTACTGGGCATTTCCGCGTTGAAATGACCGACTACGCAAACGCCCGGGCCGGCTCCCCTATCCACTCCGACATCCTATGCCGCAAATCCTCCCTACCGCACAGCGCGTGCTGCAAGTCTTCGAAGTCTATGCGCGGGAACGCCGTCCCCTGACGAATTCGGAAATGGCGCGCTTTCTCGACCTGGCCGACAGCAGTTGCTCGGACCTGCTCTACACGCTGCGCCAGGCAGGCTACCTGCTGCGCACGCCCAAGTCGCGCTACTTCCACCCGACCGGCCGGCTGCTCGACGTGGCCCAGGGCATTTCGGCGGCCGACCCGCTGCAGGCCTTCGCGTCCGAAGCGCTGGAGATCCTGACGCGCCAGTCCGGCGAATCCTCGATGTGCGGCCTGCTGGACGGCAACAAGGTGAAGATCTACGCCAGCCAGGAAAGCCCGCGCGCCTTGCGCTACGTGGTGCAGCCCGGCACCACCTTCGACCTGCAGGTCGCGGCGCTGGGCAAGGCGCTGCTGGGCGAGATGGACGCGGCGGAACGCAATGCGCTGATCGACTCGCTGCCGTATGAGCACGTCACGGCCAGCAGCATCACCGACCCCGCCACCTTGCGCGCGCAGATCGAATCACAGCAGGCCAAGCACTATTTCAACAGCCGCGACGAAGGCAATGAAGGCGTGTCGGCGGTTGGCATCGCGGGGCGCGTGGGAGGCCAGCTGACGGCCCTGTCCATCGTCGGCCCGACCCACCGCATGGACGCCAACATGGAGAAGTACGTCCAGATCATCCTGGACGCGCGCGCTGAATTTTTCGAATCCTGAGAACCCGACACATCATGGAGTGACGATAGACATGGCTGGTCCCCTGAGCGGATTTACGGTGGTCGAGATGGCCGGTATCGGACCTGGCCCCTTCTGCGCCATGATGTTGGCGGACATGGGCGCGGACGTGATCCGCATCGACCGGCTTGCGCCCGGTTTCCTGGGCGGCGGCGGCACCATCATCGACCGGGGCCGGCGCACGATCGCGCTGGATCTCAAGAAGCCCGGCGCGACCGACATCGTGCTGCGGCTGCTGGACCAGGCCGATGCCCTGCTGGAAGGCTTCCGGCCGGGCGTGATGGAAAGGCTGGGCCTGGGGCCGGACGAATGCCTGGCGCGCAATCCGCGGCTGGTGTACGGACGCATGACGGGCTGGGGCCAGGACGGCCCGCTGGCGCAGGCGGCCGGCCATGACCTGAACTACATCGCCATCACCGGCGCGCTGCACGCCATGGGACATGCCGAACTGCCGCCGACGCCGCCGCTGCATCTGGTCGGCGACATGGGCGGCGGCGCGATGATGCTGGCCTTCGGCGTGCTTTGCGGCCTGCTCGAGGCCGGCCGCACGGGCCGGGGCCAGGTGGTGGACGCAGCCATCTGCGACGGCGCGTCCCTGCTGGCCAGCGCCTACCACGGCAAGCTGCGGGACGGCGGCTGGGTCAACCAGCGCCAATCCAACATGCTGGACGGCGGCGCCCATTTCTACGGCTGCTATGCCTGCGCGGATGGCAAGTACGTCTCCATCGGCGCGATCGAACCGCAGTTCTACCGCCTGCTGCTGGAGCGCTGCGGCATCGACGACCCGGACTTCCAGCAGCAATGGGAACGCGCGCAATGGCCGCAGCTGCGCGCCAAGCTGGCCGGCATCATCGCGGGCCGGACCCGCGAACAATGGTGCGCGCTGCTCGAAGGCACGGATGCCTGCTTCGCGCCGGTGCTGGACTTCGAGGAAGCGCCGCGGCACCCGCATCATCAGGCGCGCGGCAGTTTCATCGAAACCGGCGGCATCGTGCATCCCGCCCCCGCGCCGCGGCTTTCGCGCACTCCCGGGCAGGCCCGCGCAGTGCCCGCGCCCGGCGCGCACACGGAAGAATTGCTGGCGGAACTGGGCCTGGCGCAAGCCGAGATCCAGGCCCTGCGCGAACGCGGCGCCATCGCCTGAGCGCCCGCGGCAGCTTGCGGCCCGGTCCGCATGGCGCGGCCCGGCCATCATGGAAGGCAGACATGGAGACCGATCCGATGCAAGTCATCTCTAGCGAGTTCAAGACCCTGCTCTATGCCGTGGAAGGCGGAGTCGCCACCATCACGCTGAACCGCCCCGCCCAGCGCAACGCGCTGGACATGGTCATGCGCGAAGAGCTGGCCCATCTGGTGGGCGAAATCAGGCGCGACCGCGGCGTGCGCGTCGTGATCCTGGCCGGCGCCGGCGGCGCCTTCTGCTCGGGCGGCGACATCTCCACCATGGGCTCCGGCGGCTCCGCCGAAGAGGCGCGCGAACGCATGGCCAGCCTGCTCCTGACGATTGAAGGCCTGATCACACTGGACCGGCCGGTGATCGCCGCGGTCGACGGCCCGGCCTATGGCGCCGGACTGGGCCTGGCCCTGACCGCCGACCTGATCCTGGCCTCGCCGCGGGCGCGCTTCTGCCTGTCCTTCCTGCGGCTGGGGGCCATCCCCGATTGCGCCACCATGTATACCCTGCCGCGCATGGTGGGATTGCAGCGCGCCAAGGAACTGGCCTTCTCCACCCGCGAGTTCGGCGCGCAGGAGGCCCGCGACATGGGCATCGTGTTCGAGATCCAACCGCAGGAGGCCATCCACGAACGTGCGCGGCAGATCGCGCTGTCCATGGCCGAACTGCCCATGGCGGCGCTGGCGATCACCAAGCGCGGCTTCAATGCCTCGCTCAACAGCGACCTGAACGCGATGCTGGACCTGGAAGCCGCCGGCCAGGGGGTGGCCCGTTCCACCGACTATCACCGCGAGGCGGCGGGCCGATTTCTCGACAAGGTGGCGCAACGCTTTCAGTGGCCTGCGGCCGACGCCAGATAGGGCATATCGTTTTCTTCGAGCGCGGCGCCCGCCGCTCTGCTTCTAGCCCGGGGGGCGCGCACTTGCCCGCCGCGCCAGCGTGCAGTAGTACTCGGCCGCCGGCGTCAGCGGCAGGCCGGCGCGCTGCACGATGCATACCGGCGGCGCGGGCAGCGGTTCCTTGACGCGGATTTCCTGGAACACGCCTTGCAGCAGCGGATACCGCAACCATTGCACCGGCAGCATCATCAGCAGGTCGGAGTTGGTCAGGGCGGTGATGAAGGTCAGCGCGGACTGGGCCTTCAGGGCCAGGTGCGGCGGCGGCAGGCCATGCTTCTCGAATAGCGGACCCAGCTCTTCTTCGGCCTTGTGCGTGATGGAGGTGGTAATCCATTGCGCCCCGGCCAGGTCACGCAGGGAGCGGGCGCGCGCCAGCGGATGGCCCTTGCGGCCGATGATCACGCGCGTGTTGTCGAAGAGCTTTTCCACCTGTAGTTCGCCAGGCGTGCGCGTGGGCACTGGCCCGATATAGAAGTCCACGGTGCCGTCCAGCAGGGACGCTTCCACCAGCGGGTAGACCCCGTCGATGATTTCCAGATGGGTGTCCGGGTAGCGCGCCCGGAACTCGCGCAATACTTCGGCGAACAGTCCCAGATGCGGCGCCGTAGACATGCACAGCGTGACCCGTCCGCGGGATTCCCCATTCAACTGGCCGATCTCGTCGCGCGCGCGCTGCAGCTCATGGCGTATGGCGTTGGCCCGCCTTAGGAACACGGCGCCCATGGGGGTCAGGCGCACGCCCTTGGCATGCCGTTCGAATAGCACGCACCCCAGCTCTTTCTCAAGTTCGCGGATGCTGCGCGAGATGGCCGGCTGCGGCGTGTCCAGATGCCGGGCCGCGGCCCTGACGCCGCCGCGTTCGGCCACGGCCAGGAAATCCCGCAGGGTGTTGAGCTTCATGCCAAGTGATTCAAATTTGATATCGGTAAGCCAATTCTGCCATCTTTCAGCATCGGCGGCATAGGCCTAGGATGCGTCCAAAGCCTGCAAGGAAAGCAGGCAACCGAGGAGACCGAAGGTGGAGAAGCGAGCCTCGCCCCGCGTGCTGATCGTGGGCGCCGGACCGGCCGGACTGAGTCTGGCGATCGAACTGGGGCACAGGAAGATTCCGTGCCTGCTCATCGAGCGCAACGACCGCGTGGGATACGCGCCGCGCGCCAAGACGACCAATGTGCGCACACGCGAACACCTACGCCGCTGGGGCATCGCCGACCGCCTGCGCGCGGCATCGCCGCTGGGCGCCTACTACCCCTCCAACGTCGTGTTCTGCACCCGCCTGGCCGGCTTCGAGCTCGCGCGGCACGAGAACGCCATGTATTGCGCCCCCGGCCGCAATCCGCTGTACTCGGAACACGCGCAATGGATTCCCCAATACACCGTGGAAGAGGTCTTGCGTTCGCATGCGGCCTCCCTGCCCGGCGTGGAGATACGGTTCCGCTCCGAACTGCTGGACCTGACGCAGGATGCCGGCGGCGTGCGCGCCCGCTTGCGCGATCTGGCGCAAGGCCGCGACATCGAACTGGAAGTGGATTACCTGGTGGGAGCCGACGGCGCCCGCAGCCTGGTGCGGGACCTGATCGGCACGCGCATGGAAGGCAGCTACGGGCTGTCCCGCAACTACAACATCGTGTTCCGCGCCCCCGGACTGGCCCAGGCCCATCGGCACGGACCCGCCATCATGTACTGGCAGATCAACGGCGATGCGCCCAGCCTGATCGGCCCGATGGACAGCGGCGACACCTGGTTCTTCATGCCCACTCATGTGGACCCGCAGCGACGCGCCAGCGACATCGACGCGCGCGCCATGATCGCCCGCGCCACCGGCATCGACCTGCCTTACGAGGTGCTCAGCAGCGACGAATGGACCGCCAGCAAGCTGCTGGGCAACCGCTACCGCCAGGGGCGCGTCTTCCTGGTGGGCGACGCCTGCCATCTGCATCCGCCCTTCGGCGGCTATGGCATGAACATGGGGGTGGCCGACAGCGTGGACCTGGGCTGGAAGCTGGCCGCGGCGCTGCAAGGCTGGGGCGGCCCCGCCCTCATCGACAGCTATGAACGGGAACGCCGGCCCGTGCACCAATGGGTACTGGACGAAGCCGAACACAACCATTCGATTCTCGGCAATCATTTGCTGGCCGACCATCTTGAAGACGCCGGCGCCGCGGGCGAACAGGCCCGCCAGGAAGCCGGCGCGCGCATCTGCGCGGCCAAGATGCGCGAGTTCGCCACCCTGGGCGTGGTGCTGGGCTACCAATATGGGGACTCTCCCGTCATCGTGCCTGACGGCAGCCCCGAGCCGGCCCGGGACTTCATCAACTACACGCCGTCGTCCCGCCCGGGCGCCCTGGCCCCGCATGCCTGGCTGCACGACGGCAGCTCGCTGTACGACCATTTCGGTTCGGGTTTTACGCTGCTGGCCTTGTCCACGGCGGCCGCCCGCGACGTCGATGCCGCCGTATCCGCGGCGCGGGCCGCGGGCGTGCCCTTGACGCTGATCCGCCCGGACGAAGGCGGCGTCGCCAACCTCTACCCCGCCCCCCTCACCTTGATCAGACCCGATCAGCACGTCGCCTGGCGCGGCGCCGCCTGGCCGGATACCGACCTGTACGCCCAGGTGACGGGGCGCACCTGAAACCACGACCGGCGGCGCGCTGCCCCGCGCCACCGCAATCCCAGCCTAGCGAGATCCGCCACCAAGGCGGACGACACAGGAGACCAACCATGATCCGCAATGAAGATCTGGCGCATGCCGAACAGGCTGTCGCCGGCTTTCGCAACCGCGTCCTGCCCTTGCTGTTCGCAGGATATCTGCTCAACTTCCTGGACCGCACCAACATCAGCTATGCGCAGCTGCAGATGGGCGCGGACCTGGGCATCTCCCTGGCGGCCTACGGCTTCGGCGCGGGACTGTTCTTCATCGGCTACGCCAGCGTGTGCGTGCCCGCCAACCTGGCGCTGCAACGCTTTGGCGTCAGGCGCTGGCTGGCCTGCATGTTCCTGGCCTGGGGCCTGGTCTCCTGCCTGATGGCCGCGCTGCACGGCGAAAAATCGTTCTACGCGCTGCGCTTCCTGCTGGGCGTGACGGAGGGCGGTTTCATCCCCGCCGTCAATTTCTACATCGCGTCCTGGATTCCGCCGCGCTACCGCAGCCGCATCAATTCGATCTTCATCATGGCGCTACCGCTGGCCATGATCTTCGGCGGGCCGCTGGCGGGCGCGCTGCTGAAGATCGACGTCGGCATGCCGGGCTGGCGCTGGCTGTTCCTCATCGAAGGCCTGCCCACCATGCTGCTGGGCCTGCTGATCCTACGCTACCTGCCCGGCACGCCACGGGAGGCCCATTGGCTCAGCGACGACCAGCGCCAGGGTTTGCGCGCCGTCATGGAACACGAGGCTCCCGCCCGCGCCGCCTCCCCCTCCGCTTCCTGGACGCACGGATTCGCCGTCTTCCGCCAGCCCATGCTGTGGGGCTTGCTGCTGATCTTGCTGGCCGCCTATGCCGCGACCTTTGCCCTGGCGTACTTTCTTCCCACCATCCTCAAGCAGCTGTATGGCATCTCGCCGCTGGAAATCGGCGCGCTGCTGATGATCCCCAACGTCGTGGCGCTGGTGTTCAGCTACGTGGTCGGGCGCAGCAGCGAACGCACCGGCAACATCCGCTGGCACCTGGCGATCGTCTGCCTGGCGGGCGCGGGCGGCTTCCTGATGCTGCACGGCGCGGCGACGGTGTCCCTGGCGGCGTTCCTCGCCGTGGTATCCATCATTACCGGCTACACCATCGCGTACTACGGTCCGCTCAATGCCGCGGTGCAGAACTACATCGGCGCAAACGCCGGCCCCCTGGCGCTGGTGACGACCATTGGCTCGCTGGGAGGCTTCTTCGGCCCGACCTTGACCGGCGCGGTCATGCAGGCCAGCGGCGGCGAATGGGAACTCGCGGCCCAGGTGTTCGCCCTGGCGACGCTGGCGAGCGCGGGCCTGGCAATCCTGTGCGTGCGCAACCGGCGCGCGGCGCCAGCCGCGCAAGCAGCGGCCTCCGGCACCTGAAATCCACACAACCTACATAGCGAGTCAGACATGAGCACGAATACTCAAGCAAGGATCGCCGTCATCACCGGCGGCGCAAGCGGGATCGGCCAGGAATGCGCGCGGCAGTTGCGCGCCGAAGGCTGGCAGGTCGTGGTGTGGGACCGGACCGCCGCGGATGACGCCGTCGCCGTCGACGTTTCGGACTACGCCAGCGTGGCCCGCGCGGCGGCACGGCTGAACGGCGTAGACCTGCTGATCAACGCCGCCGGCATCGCCGGCAGCCGTGCCCCAGTTGCGGAAAAGGACCCGGCGGAATGGGCCCAGGTCCTGGCGGTGAACCTCAACGGCACCTTTTATTGCGCGCATGCCCTGTACCCGGCGCTGCGCGCCCGCGGCGGCGTCATCGTCAACATCGCATCGGTGGCCGGCATGGTCATGATGAAGGGCCGCGCCCACTACGCCGTGTCGAAGGCCGGCGTCGCGACGCTGACGCGGTCGCTGGCCAATGAATGGGCCGAAAACGGCATCCGCGTCATCGCGGTGGCGCCCGGCTACGTCAAGACGCCCTTGATCCAGCATTCCATCGACGCGGGTGAACTGGACGAGGCGCGGCTTGCGGCCATGCATCCGCTGAACCGCCTGGCAACCACCCAGGAAATCGCGGCGTCGATCATCGCGTTGACCAGGCCGCCGTTCCTGTTCATGACCGGCTCGATCGTCACGATCGACGGCGGCATGACACTGGGTAAATAGTGCGGGGTATCGCGCGAAAGCAACAGGTTGTCCCCAAATTTTCCAGCAACCCCCTTTTCATGAAATAAACTGTCACATATTACGATTACTTTCAATACATAATCTACGCAAGAAAATGCCACCGGCGTAGGGGGCCCGCTCTTGCGATGAAAGTCCTTTCCATATTCGGGACCCGTCCCGAAGCGATCAAGATGGCCCCCCTGGTGTCCGCGCTGCAAGCCGAACCCCGGATCCAGAGCGTCGTCTGCGTGACGGGCCAGCATCGCGAGATGCTGGATCAGGTGATGGCCCTGTTCGACCTGCGGGCGCAGCACGACCTGGACATCATGGTGCCCAACCAGACGCTCAACGGCCTGTTTGCGCGGCTGATCAGCCGGGTGGACAGCGTGCTGGAGGCGGAGCAGCCCGATTGCGTGCTGGTCCACGGCGACACCAGCACCGCATCGGCCTGCGCGCTGGCCTCCTTCCACCGCCGCGCACGCATCGGCCACGTCGAAGCCGGCCTGCGCACCGGCGATCTGGCCAAGCCCTTCCCCGAGGAAATGAACCGCCGCGTGGTCGACGCGGTGGGCGACTGGCTGTTCGCGCCCACTGCGCAATCGCGCGCCAACCTGCTGCGCGAAAACCTGTCGGGACGCATCACGGTCACGGGAAATACCGTCATCGACGCGCTGGCGCTGACCTGCGCCAAGCTCGCGCCCGAAGGCGCGCTCGCGCAGCAATTGGCGGCGCGCTACGGCTGGCTGGATCCGCAGCGCCGCCTGCTGCTGGTCACCGGGCACCGGCGCGAGAGCTTCGGCGAGGGCTTCCGGAACATCTGCGCCGCCCTGGCCGAACTGGCGCGGCGCGAGGACCTGCAGATCGTCTACCCCGTGCACCTGAATCCGCAGGTGCGCAACGTGGTGATGGCGCAGCTGGACGGCCTGTCGCGCGTACATCTGATCGCCCCGCTGGATTACCTGGACTTCGTCTGGTTCATGCAGCGGGCCTACCTGATCCTGACCGACTCGGGCGGAGTGCAGGAAGAAGCGCCCTACCTGGGCAAGCCGGTGCTGGTGATGCGCGACGTCACCGAACGCCCGGAAGCCGTGCAGGCCGGCACGGTGACGCTGGTCGGCACCGATACGCAGCGCATCCTGGCCGAAGTGAAACGCCTGCTCGACAACCCGGAACTGCACGCCTCGTTCTCACGCCGCATCAATCCCTATGGCGACGGCCTCGCCAGCCTACGCATCGTCGACGCGCTTTGCGGCCGCGCCGTATCCGAGTTTGCGCCTCAAGCACCGGCCGCGGCCCGTTAGCCGCCCCACGCCCCTCACCACCGGAGCCCCCATGCCCCATGCCCCGCACTCCCCCGCCGCCCGCACCCTCTGCCGCGCCCTGATCGCCGCCGGGTTGCTGCTCCCCTTGGGAGCGATGGCCAGTCCCGCGGGCGACGCCTTGCGGCGCTTGCTGGGCGACGACTGGGTCACGCGCGACACCAGCCTGGAAGACCTGGGCATCCGCGAACCGGTGGTGCTGAGCAACAGCGACGCGCGCCAGGAGTTCTACCTGCCGGTGCCGCGCGGCGTGCCGATAGCCGACGCCACGCTGGACTTCGACGCGCGCTACATCAAGGGTGAACCGGGCCGCGCCAGCATGGTGCTGTGGGTGGACGGCGTGCCGCAGACGGCGCAGCGCATCGCCGACGGCGAGGGCTCGGCCACGCGCAAGCTGAACGTGGAGCAACGCGTGCGCGACACCGGCTTCGTGCGGCTGGCGGTGGACTGGCAATCGGAGATCGCGCAGCGCCAGTGCGAAAGCAACCGCGCCACCGCCAACGCCTTGATGGTGTCGCCGCGCACGCGCCTGAGCTACCGCTACGACGCATCGGCCATCGGCAGTCTGGACGAAGCCTGGAGCACCCTGCCCGGCAAGCCCGTGCTGATGGTGGCGGGCGCCAAGCTCGACCAGCAGGCCTTCGACAGCGCATGGCGCATGGGCGTGGCGATGGAGCGCAGCGGCAAGCGGGTTGCGGTTCGCGCCTTCCCGGCAGTCGGCGACGAGATCGACACCCGCGGCCTGCAGGCTCCGAACGGGCTGGGGCAGGTGCCGGCGTTCGCAGCCCTGGCGGCCAGTGACAAGCACAAGCTGGGCAACGCCGCGGAGATCGGCGCGCTGCTGGTCATGGGCGCCCCCGCCGTGAGCGGCGACGTGGTGATCGCCGACGCCGCTCTGCGGGCCCGCTACAACGAGGCGCTGGACGCCTTGCAGGCGCAATTGGCGCAGGACGCCGACGCCGCGGAGGCCTTCAAGGCCTGGCGCCAGCGGCGCATGCCCCTGGCCGGCCAGGACCTGCCCTCCAAGGAGATCCGCCTCGCGCCGCTGGGCCGGCAGGCGGTCATCGCCGTAGCCGCCGATGCCGGCGCGCAGGGCGCGGGCGCCTTCGACACGGCTTGGCGCCGCATCCTGGTCACGCGCCAGGCTCAGGTCAAGACGGCCGAACCGCCGCAAGCCTCGGGCGAAGGCGGCATGCGCCTGACCGCGCTGGGCGGATCGTCCGCCAGCTTCGACGTGGTCGCGCGCGGCGACTGGAACGCCACGTTCGCGCTGGCCGCGGTGTCGGCGGACGGAAGCATGCCGGACGAACTGGTCATGGACCTGGCCGCCGCGCCGGGCGCCTCCGCCACCCGCCCGGTCGCCTCGGTGTTCTGGAACGGCATCCTGCTGGCCGCCAAGCAGATGGACGCCGACGGCCATCCCGAACGCCTGACGGCGCGCGTGCCTGGCTACGCCCTGGGCCTCACCAACGCGGTGCGCGTCACGTTCCAGCGCCAGCCGGTATCGGTCGATTGCAACGAAATCCCGCAAGGCTATCCCGTCAACGTGCTGCCCACCAGCTACGTGAAGCCGGGCCGCGCGCAGCCGGACGGCACCTTCGTGGGACTGCTGCCGCTGTTGGCGGGCAGTCCCCAGCTGCTGATCCCCGACGGCTATCTGGCCGACGCGCCGGCCAGCCTGCAGCGCGTCATCGGCATCGCCACGGCCAGCGGCCTGTCCGCCACGCGCGCGGCGCTGTCGCTCACGCCTGCGGGCCAGGCGGCCAAGCCCGGCGGCCCCTTCGTGGCGATGGAAGTCGCGGTGGATGGCGCCAAACCCATGGTCAAGGTCACGGACCGCAAGCAGCTGACGGTGGACGGCAAGAACGCGCCCTGGCTCGATATTTCCGGCCTGGACAACCTGAGCACGGCCGAAGTGGTGCGCGCGGGCGGCCAGGACGGCCTGCTGTGGCACACGCTGGGCCAAAATCCGGTGATGCCGCAGGCGCCCTTCGTGCTGAACCGCGGCAACATCGCCATCATCGGCGCGGCGGGACCGCTGGCCTGGATCGACAGCGCCAATCCCGCGGCGGGCCAGCCGCCGGGGGCGGGCGCAAGCGCCTTCTTCGAATGGCGCAACTACCTGTCGTGGAGCGTCCCGGCGATGAGCGTGGGCCTGCTGGTCCTGCTCCTGATCCTGATCGCCGCATTGCGCGTCACCCGCAGGAAGAACAAGGACAGCAAGTAACCCGGAGGCGCCATGTCCTCGCTTTACTGGCCCTACCTCATCGCCGACTACTACCGCGGCCTGGAGATCGTGACGGCGGTGGTCGGCGTCATCATCCTGTTGTCCAGCCTGGACGACCTGTTCATCGACGGCTGGTTCTGGCTGCGCGAACTGCGCCGCGGGCTGACGGTCAAGCGCCAGTATGCGCCGCTGAGCGCGGAACAGTTGCGCGCCAAGCGGGAACAGCCGCTGGCGATCATGGTGCCGGCCTGGCTGGAATATGACGTGATCGCGCCCATGCTGGAAAACATGGTGTCGACGCTGGAATACAAGAACTACATGATCTTCGCCGGCACCTACCAGAACGACGAGCGCACCATCAAGGAAGTGGAACGCATGCGGCGGCGCTACCGCCAACTGATACGGGTGGAAGTGCCGCACGACGGACCGACCTGCAAGGCCGACTGCCTGAACTGGATCGTGCAGGCCATCTTCGCGCAGAACGCCCAGCAACCCGAACCCTTCGCCGGCGTGATCCTGCACGACAGCGAAGACGTGCTGCACCCGCTGGAACTCAAGTACTACAACTACCTGCTGCCGCGCATCGATTTCATCCAGTTGCCGGTCACGTCACTGGAGCGGGAGTGGCACGAACTGGTCGCCGGCACCTACATGGACGAGTTCGCCGAATGGCACACCAAGGACCTGGTGGTGCGCGAAAGCCTGTCCAAGATGGTGCCGTCCGCCGACGTCGGCACCTGCTTCTCGCGCCACGCGCTGGAGGTGCTGGCGGCAGAGACCAACAACCAGCCTTTCAATACCGACACGCTGACCGAGGATTACGACATCGGCGCGCGCCTGGCCCAGCGCGGCATGCGCCAGATCTTCGGCAAATTCGAGGTCGAGTACGTGACGCGCCGCCGTTCCTGGTTCGGCCTGGGGCGGGAGAAGATCTCCGCCATCAAGATGCCGCTGGGCGTGCGCGAGTACTTCCCCAACACCTTCCGCACCGCTTACCGGCAGAAGGCCCGCTGGACGCTGGGCATCGGCCTGCAAGGCTGGCAGCAGGTGGGATGGACCGGGTCGCTGGCCACCAAGTACCTGCTGTTCCGCGACCGCAAGGGACTGTTCACATCCTTCATCGCGATACTGGCCTATCTGTTGCTGGCCAACTTCTTTCTCTTCTATCTGGCCGACCGCTTTGGCTGGTGGAAGGTCTACTACCCCTCCTATTTCCGTCCGGGCGGCTGGCTGGTGACGCTGATGTGGCTGAACGCGGGGGCCCTGCTGCTGCGCGTGGTGCAACGCGCGTACTTCGTCGGCCGCATGTACGGCTGGGAGCATGCGCTGCTGTCCATGCCGCGCATGATCGTCGGCAACTTCATCAACGCCATGGCGGCGGCGCGGGCTTGGCGCCTGTTCATCGGCCATCTGATCACGGGCAAGCGGCTGGCCTGGGACAAGACCATGCATGACTTCCCCTCCACCGACCAGTTGGCGCAGCAACGCCAGCGCCTGGGCGACCTGCTGCTGTCCTGGCAGGCCATCGATCACCAGATGCTGGAGCAGGCGCTGGAGATCCAGGCGCGCGAGAAGCGGCCGCTGGGCGAAATCCTGATGGAACGGGGCTGGCTCGACGAAAAGACGCTGCACGAAGCGCTGTCGTTCCAGCAAGGCGCCCCGACGCAGACCGAACACCCCGCGGACCCGCTATCGCACAGGCCCACACCTCCATGACCGTCATTTCCCGTACGCTGGCTTTCAGCGCCCTGCTGTGCGTGGCCGCAGTCCCTCAAGCGGCCGCGCAACCCGCCGCCGCAGCCGAACGTCCGCTGGAAGGCGACGCCTACCAACTCGCCGACCAGGCCTACAAGCAGTACGACGCCGGCCATTACGAAACCGCCCAGATCATGGCGGAGAACGCCATCCGCCTGCGGCCCGACGTGGCCCGCCTGCGGCTGCTGCTGGTGTACGCCCTGGAAAAGCAGGGCAAGCGCCAAGAGGCCGCGCGCGCGGCCGATGCGGCGATCGCCGACGGCCTGGGCACGCCCGAACTGCGCCAGGCCAAGGCCAACCTGCAACGTCCGCCCGCGGTAGCCGCCACGCCCGCGCAGCCTGCGGCGCAAACGCCTGCGCAAGCTTCCGGGCAGGCACCTGTACAACCCCCCGCCCCTGCCCGCAAACCCGCGCCGCAAACCCCTTACCAGCGCGCCTATCCCGTGGCGGCGCGCGCCTATGCGGACTATGGCCGCCAGGACTACGCAGCGGCGGCGGCAGGCGCCGAACGCGCCTTCCGCGCCGTGCCCAGGCAAGGCGAATGGGCCTTGCTGTGGGTGGAATCGCTGGGCGCGCAACAGCGCTATGAAGCCGCCAGCCAGGCCGTGGACACGGCGCTGGCGCTGGGCGCGCCCAACAAGGCGGCGCTACAGGCCAGGCAACAGGCCTTTCAGAAGCAGATCGCCGCGAACCAGGCGCCCGCCGCGCCGGCTCCGGGCAGCGCGGCCGCCACGGGCGCCTATGCCGCCTACGACAAGGGCGCCTACCAGGAAGCCATCGCCCTGGCGCGCCAGGCCGTGGCGCAAGCGCCGGACAACGAAAGCTATGCCCAGTTGCTGACGACCACGCTGGCCGCCGGCAACAAGGCGCAAGCCGCCGAGGCGGAAACCCGGCTGAGCGACGCCATCGCCCGCCAGCCGGACTCGGCCCAATTGTTGGCGCAGCGCGGCTACGCGCGCCAGCGCCTGGGCCAGCCCGCGGGCGCCGCGTCCGACTTCGCGGCCGCGCGCGCCACCGGCCAGGCGCCGCCGCGCCTGATCCTGGACCAGGCCTATGCGCAGTCCGCAATGGGCGACAACCGCGCCGCCACCGACTCGCTCAAGCAAGCCATCGACATGGACGATGCCGGCCAGCTGGGCCTTACGCCGCTTGAGCGCTACAACACGCGCAGCGGCGTCGCCGCCCTGTCGCGCGAATGGGGCGGCTCGTTCTCCGCGTCTTACCGCGGTGCGCGCCCCGCCAACTCCAGCATGGGCGGCGCCGCCATCAACACGCCAGGCGACGTGGTATTCAGCACTGCGGAAATCTTCTGGCGTCCGCCGCAGCTGAACAATCGCTGGGGCATGCTCGAAGCCTATGCGCGCAGCTCAAACACGCTGTACGACGGCGGCAGCACCTACGAGTCGCGCAGGAACGTGGATCCCTGCACCGGAGAAAGCACGCCGGACAACCGCTCGGCCGACGAACGCCTGCGCAACAGCCGCTCGGCCGCGGGCATCCCCAGCACCATCGGCGCGCTGGGCCTGCGCTACCTGCTGGCCGACACCGGCGTGACCTTCGGCATAGAACGGCGTTTCTTCCTGGGGTCGGCCACCCGCCAGGGCTACGCCTATCCGGAATCCAGCGCGGTGCAATGCGCGGCGCAGCAGGCCTTCCACAGCGCCTACCCCAACCTGCAGGACCAGAGCGCGGTCGCGCGCTACAAGCTCAACGGCAACGCGGGCGGATGGATGACCTACCTCACCTACGGCTACTACCATGGCCGCGAGCTGCGCGTGGACGTGCCGAGCTGGCTCACCATCGAAGGCTATGCGCAGGGCGGCTATCTCTGGGACGACAATAGCGCCAACTACACCGCCTACTCGGTGGACTCCAAGGGCCAGCGCCAGCAGGACCTGGGCAGTTCCTCGGGCCGCCTCAAGCGCGACCAGGCCTTCCTGTCCGGCGAGCTGCGCGTGGGCCGCAGCTTCCGCGCCACCAGCATCAGCGACAAGCTGGTGCTGTTTCCGTATGCGGTGGTCGGCGCGGACTGGCTGTGGCAGAAAAGCGTGGCCAAGCTGAACGACCTGCCCGGCTACGGCAACCAGTCGGTGGTCCTGTCCGACCATGGCACCTCCTGGTCGCTGGGCGTGGGACCGGGCTTCAACGT
Source organism: Achromobacter sp. PD1 (assembly GCF_048541815.1). Classification (NCBI taxonomy): domain Bacteria; kingdom Pseudomonadati; phylum Pseudomonadota; class Betaproteobacteria; order Burkholderiales; family Alcaligenaceae; genus Achromobacter; species Achromobacter sp. PD1. The sequence continues at coordinate 917,825 of NZ_CP183349.1, read as the reverse complement.
GCGCTATTGGTTCCGCGAAGACCACTACAACGCGCCGCGCTCCTATCTGGACTTCGGCGTCCAGTACCGCACCAGCCTGGGCGGCGGCGAGAGCGACCGCGCCAAGGGCTGGTTCATGAACATGACGCTGTCGTACTGAGCCGCTGATACACACGATTACATCGATTCATAAGCCTATAACAATGATTCGGGCATAGTGCTCCGCGCCACGCAGGCAGCGCGATCGCCAGGCGTGCAAACCCCATCCCTCACCGCGTTGGAGATTGAATTGCCGATGTTCAAACAAGCCCGTATCGCCCTGACGACCGTCGCCCTGACCCTGGCCAGCAGCGCCGCCCTTGCCCAGCAGACCATGCAGGGCCAGATGCCCAACCTGGCGGCCGTGAGCGGCCAGATGCATGCCGCCGCCGAATACTGCGGCGCCTACACGGCAGCGCAGCTCGAACAGATGAAGCAACAACAGAAGACCGCGACCAGCGCCCAGGGCATGTCCGCTGCGGACTTCGACGCCGCTTTTTCGAAGTCCTACAGCCAAGCCAAGGTGCAACTGGGCACGCTGAGCGCGGCCGACAAGGAAAAGACCTGCGCGCAACTCAAGGCCATGGCTGCGGCGCAACCGCGCTGAACCTTCCCTTCCCGACCGCTAAACGGCCGCCTAGAGCGGCCATTCGCGCCGCAAGCGCTCGGCCTCGGGCGTAGGCCCGATCAGCCAGGGGTCCGCCGCAAAGGCGACCACGCTTTGCGCGCGGTAGCGCCGCGCGATGCGCAACTGCCGGCGCACGCGCGCCGCATCGGCGGAGCGGGCATTGAAGGTGGTGCCGTCCTGGCGTTCGGACGGCAGTTCCTCGAACAATTCGACGATCAGGTCGAATGGCGCGCGCCGCGCCAGCAGCATGCGATGCAGGGGCTCCAGCGCCTCATACGCCGCCATGCCGGACACGCCCACTCCGTCCTGGACCATGGGCCTCAGCTTGGCAACATCCAACAATCCGTTCCACAGGTCGGCCAGGCTCAGCGCTCCTGGCAATTTGCTGTGATAGGTGGAAATGGCGGGCGCGCGTCCCGTCTGTTGCGCAAGCGGATCGGACAGCTCGCGCAGCCATTGCGCCAACCGCGCCTGGCGGCCGGGCGCGGCCCAACTGTGCTGCTCGATCTCGTAGGGGATGTACCAGCCGCGAAACGCCGCCAGCCCGGTCGCGTTCGACGCCCGCGCATAGGCCAGCGCCTGCGTCTGCGCGGCTTGCAGGAATTCGGCCAGCGCCGCGTCATCCGGATTGCCAAGCTGTCGCCACCAGCGCTCGTCGTAGGGCAGGCCCAGTTGCAGCCCCATGCCCAGGCGCTCAGCCTCGTCGAAGATCAGCGCCAGTGTGGGCGCGGGCAGTTGCCAGGGCTGCGCCCCGCCGCTGGCGCCTACCCACTGGATGATGATCTCGCGGAATCCCAGCGCATGCATGGCGGCGATGCGTTCGCGCCAGGCCTCTGGACTCAATTCCAGATGGCTGGGCCAAAGCTGCCAGAAGGTACTTTGCACCGACCAGGCCGGCGCGCAGGCGGGCAGGCTGGCGGCCAGCGCCGCCGCGCCCAGGCCCTGCAACAGACGCCGCCGGCCGGTGGAAGCAGGCGCAGAAGCCTGCATGGGCTGCCTGGCGATAGGACTTATCCTGCGCGGTTGCCGAAGATGCCGGACAAGGACGCCAGCAGGTCGGCCGGGTTGAATTGCTGTTCGCCCTGGACCTCGCCGTTGGGCGTCGCCTTGTCCACCAGCTGCGGCAGCAGCGAGGACAGCGAACCCAACACGGAATCCGTGTCCTGGCCGGTCTTGGCGGCCAGTTCGTTGACGACGCCAGGGTCCAGCACGGAACCGAGCTGATCGGCGCTGACCGGCATGTTCTGGCCGGTGCCCACCCACGAGGCCACGATCTCGCTCAAGCCGCCCTTCTGGAAGCTGGCGATCAGGCCGGTCAGGCCGCCCGGGTACTTGTTCAGTTGCTCGATCAGCGCGGGCAGCAGCGAAGCCGAGCCCCCTTGCTGACCGCCGCCGGCCATCGAGGCCAAGGTATCCAATAGGCTCATCATCGTGCTCCTGAAAAAACGGAGATTCAGTATAGGCCCATGCCTGCCGCCCTGCCTGTCATCCGATGGATGACACCCGGCATCTTTACAAAGCTTATCGATTCCGACCCGTCAGTTGGCGGTTTTTCCTGCCTGCAGGGCCTGCAAGGACTTCAGGCCGGCGCGGCCGTCCGGCCGCAGGCCCAGTTCGCGCTGCACCGTCTGCAGGGCTTGCCGGGTACGGGCGCCGATCATGCCATCGGGTTCGCCGATCTCATAGCCCCGGGCAATCAGCAGCCGCTGCAATTCCCGCCGCTGCGCGCGCGACAGGCCCGGATCGTCGGTCGGCCAGGGCTGCGCCAGCGGACCGCCGCCGCGCAGTCTGTCGGACAGGTGGGCGATGGCCAGCGCATAGCTTTCCGCGGCGTTGTAGGAGTACAGGGCGTCGAAGTTGCGCGTGACCAGGAAGGCGGGACCTTTGCTGCCAGCCAGCAGCAGCAGGCCCGCCGGCGTGTCGCCCGCGGGCAGCGGCTGACCATCGACGCGCGTCACCCCCCGCCCCGCCCAATACGACATGGCGCGCTTGTTCTTGCGGCCCGCGCCCGACGTATCCAGGCCCGCCGGCAGGCGGACTTCATAGCCCCATTGCAGCGCGCTGTTCCAGCCCGCCCGCTTGAGAAAGTTGGCCGTCGATGCCAGCGCGTCCGGCACGCTGTCGACCAGGTCGCGGCGGCCGTCGCCATCGAAGTCCACCGCCAGCCGCAAGTACGTCGAGGGCATGAACTGGGTCTGGCCGAAGGCGCCCGCCCAGGAGCCGGTCAGGCGTTCTGGCGCGATGTGCTCGTCCTGGATGATCTTCAGCGTGGCAAAGAACTCGCCGCGGAAATAGGCCTGACGCCGGCCGAAGCAGGACAGCGTGGACAGCGACGTCAGCAGGGGCCGGCCGCCCAGCGTGCGGCCGTAGTTGCTTTCCACGCCCCACACCGCGGCTATGGTGGCCGCGTCCACGCCGTAGCGCGACGCGGCGCGGTCCAGGTCGGACTGCCAGCGCGCCATGCCGGCTTGGCCGTCGGCCACGCGCTCATCGTCGACCAGGGCCGCCATGTAGTCCCAGATGGGCGTCTTGAATTCCGGCTGGGCGTCCAGCAGATCCAGCACCGTCATGTCGGGCGCGAGCCCCGCCGTCTGGGTGTCGAAGGTAGCGCCCGACACGCCGGCCTTGAGCGCCGGGCCGCGCAATTGCGCGAGGCAGGCCGCGAACGCGTCGGCGGCCGATGCGGCAGGCGCCAGCGAAATGAGCGCGCCTCCCGTCAAGAAGATGGTCAGTGGACGCAAGCAGCGGGTCCGCAGCGCTTTGATGAAAGTGTCGGTGCTCATGTTTTCCAATCAACCGGCCTGCAGCGCGGCAAGCTCGGCGTCGTCGAATCCGGCGGCGCGGCGCGCCTCCAGGTTGAAGGGGCCACGCAGCCGGGGCGCGTCGTAACGCTGCGCCAGTTCGGCATAGCAGGACACGGGATCCTTGCCCGCCTGCGCGCACAGCTGCTTGTACCAATGATTGCCGATGGCCACGTGGCCGATCTCGTCGGCCAGGATGATGTCGACGATGGCGGCGCTTTCCGCGTCGCCCGCTCCCGCCAGCTTGGCGCGGATCGCGGGAGAAGCGTCCAGGCCGCGCGCCTCCAGCGTGCGCGGCACCAGGGCCAGGCGGGCCAGCAGATCCTCTTGCGTGCGCTGCGCCATGTCCCACAGGCCGTTGTGGGCGGGGAAGTCGCCATAGGCGCACCCCATGGCGGCCAGGCGCTGCCTGAGCAGATCGAAGTGATAGGCCTCTTCGCGCGCCACGCGCAGCCAGTCGAGGTAGAAGGCTTGAGGCATGCCGGCAAAGCGCCACATGATGTCCAGCGCCAGGTTGATGGCATTGAATTCGATGTGCGCCAGCGCGTGCAGCAGCGCCGCGCGCCCTTCCTCGGTGGCCATGGAACGCTGCTTGACCTGGGCGGGAGCCACCAGCTCGGGCCGGGCTGGACGGCCCGGCAGTCCAGCCGTGGGCGTGTATATCCGCTCGCAGTCCAGCGCCGCCTCATCCGACATGGCGCGCACTGCCGCCAGCTTGTCCTGCCAGGCCGTCGCGGCCAGGGCCGCCAGCGCCTGCCCGCGCAGGCAATCCTGGCGATGCCCGGCCGCGGCGGGCGTCGTGTTGCTATCCATATGCTTCTCTGTGCCGGGCGGCCTCGCGCCCACCCGAAATCCCTTGAAAGCGCCGTGGCCGCAGGCCGCGCGCATACACGGAGACTTTATCATTCACCCATGGATTCCCTGCGCCTGACCATAGAGACCGACCTGTCCCGCATCGACGCCCAGCAATGGGACGCGCTGGCAGGCGACCAGCCCTTTCTGCGCCATGCGTTCCTGCGCGCGCTGCACGAGACCGGCTGCGCCGCGCCTCAGACCGGATGGGCTCCGCATTACCTGGCGCTGTGGCGCGACGATGCGTTGGCCGCCGCTGCACCGCTCTACCTGAAATCCCATTCGCGCGGCGAGTATGTATTCGACTACGCCTGGGCCGACGCCTTCCAGCGCCACGGGCTGCGCTACTACCCCAAGCTGCTGTCGGCCATTCCGTTCACCCCGGTCACCGGTCCCAGGCTGCTGGCCGGCAACGATGAGGATCGCGCCACGCTGGTGCGCGGGCTGGTCGCCTTCGCCGAAGAGATCAAGGTGTCGTCGCTGCACCTGCTGTTCCCTGCCGAGGCCGACATGCGCGCGCTGCGCGAGGCCGGCTTCATGATCCGCGAAAGCGTGCAATTCCACTGGACCAATCCGGGCTACGCGGACTTCGACGCCTTTCTGGCCACGATGAGCCACGACAAGCGCAAGAAGATCCGCCAGGATCGCAAGAAGGTCGCGGCCGCCGGGCTGTCGTACCGCTGGCTGCGCGGCGCGGAAATCGGCGAGGCCGAGCTGGACTTCTTCTACGAATGCTATTGCCGCACCTACTTCAGCCATGGCAATCCGCCCTACCTGAACCACGAATTCTTCCGCCGCGCGTACCGCGAACAGCCCGAGGCCTTCGTGCTGATCCTGGCAGAGCGCGACGGCCAGCCGGTGGCCGCCGCACTCAACCTGGCGGGCGGCGACGCGCTGTATGGGCGTTACTGGGGCGCGACCGAATACGTTCCGGGGCTGCACTTCGAGACCTGCTACATGCAGTCCATCGACTATTGCATCGTCCACGGCATCGCCCGCTTCGAGGGCGGCGCGCAAGGCGAACACAAGATGGCGCGCGGGCTGCTGCCCACGCCCACCTGGTCGGCGCACTGGGTCGCGCATCCCGGCTTCGCGGACGCGATCCAGAACTTCCTGGACGAGGAAACCGCGGCGGTGACGGATTATCTGGGAGAGCTGGAAACGCACTCCCCGTTCAAGCGGCCGCGGGAAGGCTGAGGGCTAGAGGAAGCGGTCCAGCAGCTTGCGGCTGTGCTTGTCCAGCGACTGGATGTCGCGCACCAGATAGAAGATGCCGTGGCTGTCGGCGATCAACAGGGTCTGCGGACTGAGGCGGCGGATGTCCTCTTCGCCGCGCAGCGTGAACGAGGTGGGGCCGCGGTCGGTATCGACCTGCCAGGTGCTGGGGGTGGCAAAGGTGGAGACGCTGGCCAGCTTGCGGATCTCGGGCATGAACTCCCGGCTCGCCAGTTCTTCCTCGATCAACTCGCGCTGCGGAGACGGCACATCGGACAGGTGCTCGATCCAGAGCAGTTCGCGCCCGTCCACCGTCACGAGCGACAGGCCGCGGCCAGGTTCGCTGATGGGAAAGGCGCGCACGGGCAGCACGCCCTCGTGGTTCTGGCCATCGGCGGACTGGAACTCCAGGCGCCCGAAGGCATTGCGGCGCAGCTGAAAAGACGGCAAGGTCATGACGATAATTCCGGTTCCGCGTCAGGCCACGGCGGCCATGTCTTCGCTGCCCGACGCCTGCGCGTCGGCCTCGGCCTGGCGCGCCTGCGCCTGGTACAGACGGTAGTAGGCGCCCTCGCGAGCCATCAGTTCTTCGTGCGGGCCCTGCTCCACGATCTGGCCGCGGTCCAGCACCACCAGGCGGTCCGCCTTGCGCAAGGTGCTCAGGCGGTGGGCGATGGCGATCGTGGTGCGGCCGCGCACCAGGTTGTCCAGCGCCTTCTGGATTTCCTTTTCGGTGGTGGTGTCCACCGACGAGGTGGCCTCGTCCAGGATCAGGATGCGCGGATCGATCAGCAGCGCGCGCGCGATCGAGATGCGCTGGCGCTCGCCGCCGGACAGGGCCTGGCCGCGTTCGCCGACCAGCGAGTCGTAGCCGTGCGGCAGCCGCAGAATGAATTCATGCGCATGCGCGGCGCGCGCCGCCGCCACGATTTCGTCGCGGGTGGCGTCCGGCTTGCCGTAGGCGATGTTCTCGGCGATGGTGCCGAAGAACAGGAACGGCTCCTGCAGCACCAGCCCGATGTTGCGGCGGTAGTCCGCCACGCGCACCGAACGGATATCGGCGCCGTCCACCAGCACCGCCCCTTCGGACACGTCGTAGAAGCGGCAGATCAGGTTGATCAAGGTGCTCTTGCCCGAGCCGCTGTGACCCACCAGGCCGATCATCTCGCCCGGCGCGATGTTCAGGTTCAAGCCGCGGATAACCTGGCGGTTGCCGTAGCGGAAGCCCACATCGCGCAACTCGATGCGGCCGTTGATATGCGGCAGCTTGGCGGGATTCTGCGGTTCCGGCACGCTGGAGACATGGTCCAGGATATCGAAGATGCGCTTGGCGCCGGCAGCCGCTTTCTGCGTGACCGAGACGATACGGCTCATCGAATCCAGGCGCATGTAGAAGCGCCCGATATAGGCCAGGAAGGCGGCCAGCACGCCGACGGTGATCTGCTTCTGCGACACCTGCCAGATGCCGAAGATCCACACCACCAGCAGGCCCACTTCGGTCAGCAGCGTGACCGTGGGCGAGAACAGCGACCAGGTGGTGTTCACGCGGTCGTTGACTTCCAGGTTGCGGTTGTTGGCTTCGCGGAAACGCGCCACTTCGCGCTTTTCCTGCGCGAAAGCCTTGACCACGCGGATGCCCGGGATGGTGTCGGCCAGGACGTTGGTGATCTCCGACCAGATGCGGTCGACCTTTTCGAAGCCATGGCGCAGGCGGTCGCGCACCGCGTGGATCATCCAGATGATGAACGGCAGCGGCACCAGCGTGACCAGAGCCAGCCACGGATTGATGGACACCAGGATGACCGCGGTCATGCAGATCATCAGGATGTCGTTGGCGAAGTCCAGCAAATGCAGCGACAGGAACACGCAGATGCGGTCGGTTTCGCTGCCGATGCGGGAAATCAGGTCCCCGGTGCGCTTGCCGCCGAAATACTCCAGCGACAACTGCTGCAGGTGCTCATAAGTGGTGGTGCGCAGGTCCGCGCCGATGCGCTCGCTGACCCAGGCCAGGATGTAGGTCCGGGCCCAGCCCAGGCCCCAGGCCAGGAAAGCCGAGGCCAGCAGCCCGCCCAGATAGAGGCGGACCTTGTCGTAATCGATGGGCGCGCCGTTCTGGAACGGAATCAGCACGTCATCCATCAGCGGCATGGTCAGGTACGGCGGCACCAGGGTGGCGGCCGTGCCCAGCAGGGTCAGCACGAAACCCGCCAGCAGCGGCCCGCGGTAAGGGCGGGCGAAACGCCACAGGCGCAGCAGCGCCCAAGTGGTGGATGGCGCCGCCTGTTCCTGGTTGCAGGTCGGGCATTCTTCCTCGCCCGCCGGAATGACGTTATTACAGACGGTGCAGGTGCGCTCCGCCAGTTCCTCGTCCTGATGGCCCGACAAACGGATGGCCTGCTGGGTCTCGAACTGCGCCAGCAGCTTCAACGCGGCCGGATTGCGCGCCAGCGTAAAACGCCACGCGCCCAGGCGGGAGCCATCGTCGTGCAATTCCAGCAGCGCGGCGCCGGCGTGGTCGGTCAGGCTCAGCTTTAATTGGGGGCCGTATGCCCAGGATTCCCAGCGCGGTTCGTCGGGATGGCGGGCCAGCAGCCGGCGGTCGGTGGCGGCGATCAGCCCCGGACGGAACTTCAGGCGCTGATCCAGGTCTATTTCAACCCAGGCCAACAAGGTTTCGCCGTCCGCCAGTTCGGCGCTGATTTCATCGCGCCAGCGGGCAGGAAAGGCTTCGGCAAGGCCGGAAAGCAGGTTTGGTTTTTTCATTGGAACGCATACCGGGCCAGGACTCTGCCCTACTAGGCGGCAACCGGTTCGCAACCTGGACTGGCGGCAAACGTGTCCCTTCCTTACAACATAACGATTTCACGCCTTGAAGGCGTCGTATAGTAGCAGCCGATTTTTCTAATTAGGAATATCTGGGATCCCCCACTCGTTGGCATTATTCTAAAGGCGCAACCCCAATAAATTCGCGGTCTTGCATAGGGGCGTCCGCGCGTGCCAACCTGCTTCTCTCGTAAATTAAAACATGAAAAAGAAAGACATTGAATTTCTCGATGTCGTGGCTTTGCGCGGCCCGAACATTTGGACGTACCGTCCGGTACTCGAAGCGTGGGTGGATATCGGTGAACTGGAGGACTACCCCTCCAACACCATCCCCGGCTTTTACGAACGCCTGACGGAATGGCTGCCGACGCTGATCGAGCACCGCTGCAGCCCGGGAGTCCGGGGCGGTTTCCTGTCGCGCCTGAAGGAAGGCACCTGGCCCGGCCACATACTTGAGCATGTCACCCTGGAACTGCAGAACCTGGCCGGCTTGCGCGGCGGTTTCGGCAAGGCCCGGGAAACCTCCACCCGCGGCGTCTACAAGGTGGTGGTGCGCGCCTGGCAGGAACAGGTCACACGCACCGCCCTGAACGAAGCCCGCGACCTGGTCATGGCCGCCATCGAAGACCGCCCCTTCGACGTGCCCGCGGCCATCGCCAAGCTGCGCAGCCTGATCGACAAGCACTGTCTCGGCCCCAGCACCGCCTGCATCGTGGATGCCGCCGACGACCGCGATATTCCCTACATCCGCCTGTTCGAGGGCAACCTCGTGCAGTTCGGCTACGGCTCAGCCCAGCGCCGCATCTGGACGGCCGAGACCGACCGCACCAGCGCCATCGCCGAAGGCATTTCGCGCGACAAGGACCTGACCAAGGAACTGCTGTCGACCTGCGGCGTGCCCGTGCCCGAAGGCCGCCTCGTGCGCAGCGAGGACGACGCCTGGGAAGCGGCCGAGGACATCGGCCTGCCGGTGGTCGTGAAGCCCTATGACGGCAACCACGGTCGCGGCGTGTTCACCAACCTGACCACGCGCGAGGAAGTGGTGTCGGCCTACCGCGTGGCCGTGGACGAAGGCAGCGGCGTGATCGTCGAACGCTTCGTGCTGGGCAACGAACACCGCCTGCTGGTCGTGGGCAACCGCATGGTGGCCGCCGCCGCCGGCGAACCGGCCTGGGTGACGGGCGACGGCAAGTCCACCATCACCGAACTCATCGACAGCCAGATCAATACCGACCCGCGCCGCGGCCGCACCGAGAACCACCCGCTGAACCCGGTGCGCCTCGATTCCGCCGCGCGGCTGGAAATCGCGCGCCAGGGCCTGTCGGAAGACAGCGTTCCGCCCGAAGGCCAGCGCGTGCTGGTGCAGCGCAGCGGCAACGTCGCCTTCGACGTCACCGACCGCGTGCACCCCAGCATCGCCGCCACCGTGACCCTGGCCGCGCGCATCGTCGGCCTGGACATCGCCGGCGTGGACCTGGTGGCCGAGGACATCTCGCGCCCGCTGGACGAACAGCGCGGCGCCATCGTCGAAGTCAATGCCGGCCCGGGCCTGCTGATGCACCTGAAGCCGGCCGACGGCACGCCGCGCCCGGTGGGCCGCGCCATCGTCGACCACCTGTTCCCTGAAGGCGATGCAGGCCGCATCCCCATCGTGGGCGTGACCGGCACCAATGGCAAGACCGTGGTGGCGCGCCTGGTTGCCCGCCTGCTGAGCCTGTCCGGCAAGCGCACCGGCCTGGCCTGCAGCGAAGGCCTGTACCTGGACCGCCGCCTGGTGCAAAAGGGTGACCGCGCCGATTTCGCTTCCGGTACGCGCCTGCTGATGAACCGCAACGTGGATGCCGCCGTCATCGAGAACGACAGCGGCGTGATCCTGGGCCAGGGCCTGGCCTATGACCGCTGCCAGGTGGGCGTGGTCACCAACATCGACGACGCCGATCATCTCGGCGACTTCGACATCAATGAAACGGAGCGCATGTTCAATGTGTTCCGCACGCAGGTGGACGTGGTGCTGCCCGGCGGCTCCACCGTGCTGAACGCGCGCGATCCGCGCGTGGTGGAAATGGCCGAGCTATCCGACGGCGCCGTGATCTTCTTCGGCATCGATCCCGCCCTGCCCGCCATCACCGCCCACCTGCAACAAGACGGCCGCGCCGTATTCGTGCGCGACGGCGGCATCGTGCTGGCGCAAGGCACCCGCGAGGAACGCCTGGCCACCGTGGCTTCGATCCCGCTGACCCATGGCGGGCGCGTCGCCTTCCAGGTCGAGAACGTGCTGGCCGCGGTGGGCGCGGCCTGGGCGCTGGACATTCCCGTGGAACTGATCCGCGCCGGCATCGAAACCTTCGACATCGACCAGGCCGACGCTCCCTGGCAGTTCACGCTGTTCGAACGCAACGGCAGCACCGTGGTGGTCGACGACGTGCACAACGCCTCGGCGCTGCGCCCCCTGATCGCCGCCATCGACCAGTTCCCGTCGACCACGCGCGCCGCCGTCTATTCGGCCGGCGCCGACCGCCGCGACGCGGACCTGATCGAACAGGGCAAGCTGCTGGGCGACGCGTTCGACCGCGTGGTGCTCTACGACGACCTGACCGTGCGCAGCAAGCGTCCCGCAGGCGAAGCGCGCGCGCTGTTGCGCGAGGGCCTGGCGCAAGGTTCCCGCGTCAAGGACATCCAGGACGAGCCCGACCACGGCAAGGCCATCCAGAGCCAGCTCGACGCCATCGCCGCAGGCGACTTCGTCCTGCTGCAGTCCGACGAAGCCTTCTCCGGTCCCACCATCGACCTGGTCCGCCGCTGGATTCAGCAATACTGACAATATCTGCGCGCGCCCTCGCACTAGCGGGGCGCGCGTGAGCTAGACAGGAATACCTGCCATGGAAGTTTCCCGTATCCGAGCACTGCGCGGCCCCAATCTGTGGAGCAAGAACACCGCGATCGAGGCCATCGTTTCCTGCGCCGACGCCGAATGCTCCATCGACAACCTGCCTGATTTCGAAGCACGCCTGCGCGCCCGTCTGCCGCAGACCGGGCTGCTGCGCCCGGAAGGCCATCAGGGCGCGGTCTCCATCGCGCACGTGCTGCAGATCGTGGCCCTGACGATGCAGGCGCATGCCGGCTGCCCCGTCACGTTCGGCCGCACCGCCTCCACCATCGAGCCTGGCGTGTTCCAGGTGGTGGTCGAGTACAGCGAGGAAGAAGTCGGCAAGCTGGCGATGGAACTGGCGCAAGTGCTGGTGCGCGCCGCGCTGGACGACACGCCCTTCGATCTCGCCGACGCCTTGAAGCGCCTGCGCGAACTCGACGAAGACGTGCGCCTGGGACCCAGCACCGGCTCCATCGTCAACGCCGCCACTGCCCGCAACATCCCGTACCGCCGCCTGACCCAGGGCAGCATGGTGCAGTTCGGCTGGGGCAGCAAGCAGCGCCGCATCCAGGCCGCCGAAACCGACCTGACCAGCGCCATCTCCGAGTCCATCGCACAGGACAAGGACCTGACCAAGATGCTGCTGGACGCCGCCGGCGTGCCGGTGCCCATGGGCCGCTCGGTGACCACCGCCGAAGAAGCCTGGGCCGCCGCCGAGGAACTGGGCGGCCCGGTCGTGGTCAAGCCGCGCGACGGCAGCCAGGGACGCGGCGTCGCCGTCAACATCGAATCCCGCGAGCGCGTGATCCAGGCCTTTGAAGTGGCCGAGGAAATCAGCTCCGAAGTCATCGTCGAACGCTACATCCCCGGCCACGACTTCCGCCTGCTGGTGGTCGGCGGCGCACTGGTCGCGGCCTCGCGCCGCGATCCGCCGCAAGTCACGGGCGATGGGGTGCAGACCATCCGTCAACTGGTGGACCAGGTCAACGCCGATCCGCTGCGCGGCGACGGCCACGCCACCTCGCTGACCAAGATCCGCTTTGACGACATTGCCCTGGCGACCCTCAAGAAGCAGGGCTTCGAGGCCGATTCCGTGCCGCCGTCCGGCACCCTGATCTTCCTGCGCAACAACGCCAACCTCAGCACCGGCGGCTCGGCCACCGACGTGACCGACGAAGTGCACCCGGAAATGGCCGCGCGCGCGGTGTCGGCGGCCCGCATGATCGGGCTGGACATCTGCGGCGTGGACGTGGTCGCCGAAAGCGTGCTCTACCCGCTTGAAGACCAGAACGGCGGCGTGGTGGAAGTGAACGCCGCCCCCGGCCTGCGCATGCATTTGAATCCGTCCTTCGGCAAGGGCCGCGCCGTGGGCGAGGCCATCATCGCCAACATGTACGCGGACGGCGACGACGGCCGCATCCCGGTCGTGGCCGTGGCCGGCACCAACGGCAAGACCACCACGGTGCGCCTGACCGCCCACATCCTGGGCATCGCCGGCAGCCGTGTCGGCATGACCAACTCCGACGGCGTCTATGTCGACAACCTGCGCATCGACACCGGCGATTGCAGCGGTCCGCGCAGCGCCCGCAGCGTACTCATGCACCCGGACGTCGACGCTGCCGTGTTCGAAACCGCGCGCGGCGGCATCCTGCGCGAAGGCCTGGCCTTCGATCGCTGCAACGTGGCCATCGTCACCAACATCGGCATGGGCGACCACCTGGGCCTGGGCTACATCAGCACGGTCGAGGACCTGGCCGTGGTCAAGCGCGTGATCGTGCAGCACGTGCACCCCACCGGCACCGCGGTGCTGAACGCGGCCGACCCCATCGTGGCTGAAATGGCGGCAAGCTGCCCGGGCTCCATTACCTACTTCGCCGAAGACCGCAATCATCCCGTGCTGGCCACGCATCGCGCCCAAGGCCTGCGCTGCGTCTACCGCGACGGCGACTCCATCGTCACCGCGCAGGGCGGCGAGGAAACCCGCTACCCGCTGGCCGCCATTCCGCTCACGCGTAACGGCACGATCACCTTCCAGGTGGAAAACGCCATGGCGTCGATCGCCGCTACCTGGGCGCTGGGCCTGGACACGGACATCATCCGCCGCGGCCTGGCCAGCTTCGTCAATGACGCCCAGACCGCGCCCGGACGCTTCAACGTGTTCGATTACCGCGGCGCCACGGTCATCGCCGACTACGGCCACAATCCCGATGCCATCCTGGCCCTGGTGCGCGCGGTGGACGCCATGCCGGCCAAGCGCCGCTCCGTGGTCATCAGCGGCGCGGGCGACCGGCGCGACGAAGACATCCGGATGCAGACCGAGATCCTCGGCGAAGCCTTCGACGACGTGCTGCTCTACCAGGACCAGTGCCAGCGCGGCCGCGCCGACGGCGAAGTGCTGGCCCTGTTGCAGCAAGGCCTGGCCAACGCCACGCGCAGCAAGCACGTCGAAGAGATCCACGGCGAATTTCTCGCCATCGATACGGCGCTGGCGCGCCTGGGCGCAGGCGACCTGTGCCTGATCCTGGTCGACCAGGTCGAAGAAGCGCTGGATCACATCGCGCGCCGCATCGCGCAGGCCTGAGCCGCACGCGGTTCCTGAAGTACAAACGGGGCGCCCAAGGGCGCCCCGTTTGCGTCAGCGCGCGCCGGTCAACTGCTGGACGACACCACGGGCGCGGCGGCCTGATAGCGGTCCGTCACGTGCGTGCATCCGAGCGCCGCCATCGCGGCCAGCGTCAGCAAGATAGCGCGGCAAAGTCGTTGCGTCATGCGAGTTCCTCTTTCCATATTCCGTGGCCGAACCTGCTTGCGGGTTCCGCGGACACTATACCGGCGCGCCCGCCGGCAAGCCAAGCGCGCATGCCCGCGTCCAGCCTTGCAGATCCAGTTACCAGCCTCCCTCAAAAGGGGACAAGACATTGCCGGAATGTAACTACGGGATCTAGTGCGCCTGCAATCCCTACCCGCCGGAAACCGGGCCATTTCGCCGGCGCCGGGCCGTTACATTTGCCCACAGCCAGGTTTGACGGCCATGCCGCGGACCCGTACGGTAAGTGCATGGCCTGGACGGAATCACTTGAACCGACAGGCCCTAGCTGATCAGTGTCCCACTCAACCGCGACAGCCCGGTTTACAGGCCGCAAACCGGATGCCGCTAGCAAATGGAGAGGTCACCATGAACAACGACATCATCGCTGGCAAATGGAAGCAACTGACGGGCAAGGCCAAGGCCGCCTGGGGTGAGCTCACCGATGACGAGCTGACCCGCACCGAAGGCAACGCCGAACGTCTGGCGGGCCTGATTCAGGAGCGTTACGGCAAGACCAAGGAGCAGGCCGAAAAAGAAGTCCGTGACTTCTTCGACCGCAATCCTTGATCCGATAAACCACCAGGAGAAGCTGACATGTTGCATTACGCCGTAGTTTTCTTCGTCATCGCCATCATCGCGGCTGTCCTGGGCTTCGGCGGCATCGCCGCCGGCGCTGCCGGTATCGCCAAGATCCTGTTCTTCGTCTTTCTGGTACTGGCGCTGCTGTCCATCCTCGGCGGCGCATTCCGCAAGAAATAGAACTCGCACCCAAGACACTACCCAATCCTCGCGTCCTGACGCGCTGAACCACTAACAAGGAGCATGACTATGGAATTCCGCAAGCTGATCGCCGCCGCTGCACTGGGCACGGGCGCCGTCTTCACTTCCATGGCTTTTGCCGCCGACGACGGCAAGCCGAAACAGTCCGTGGGTGAGTACGCGTCCGACGCCACCGTGACCACCAAGGTCAAGGCCGCCATCGTGGCCGACAAGCAGCTGAGCGCGCTGGACATCGCCGTGGAGACCAATGCGGGCGTCACCAAGCTGACGGGTACCGTCGGCACCGCAGCCGAAGCCGATCATGCCGCCACCGTGGCGCGCGGCGTCGAAGGCGTCAAGCAGGTCATGAACAACATCAAGGTCGACCCGGCCAAGAACAAGAAGTAACCCCAACCGGGCTGTTGCGGCCCGTTCTTGAAATACAAGGCGGCGCCTGTGTCCGACACAGGCGCCGCCTTGTTTTGCGCCGCTACCCGCGGCGCTCCGGATCAGATGTTCACCACGCCCCGGCCTATCTCCAGCGCCCGTCCGCCCACCTGGATCCGGCCGTCGGCCTGGACGTCCAGCAACAGCCGGCAGGGCCTGCCCATCTGGTCGCCCTGCTCCACCAGGATGCTGGCGGGCAAGGGACGCTTTTGATGCAGCAGCCAGCCTCCCAGATTGGCGCAGGCGGAACCCGTGCCGGCGTCTTCGTTCACGCCGCCGCCCGCCTTGGCGTAGAAATAGCGCGCCACCACCACCTGGCGGCCATCCTGCTGGCGATCGTCGTCGAAAGCGTAGGCATACATGACCCTGCGGCCCAGGCTGTTGGCCTGCCAGCGGTCCAGCCGCGAGGCATCGGGCGCAACACGGCGCACCGCGTCGACGCTGGCCAGCGGCACCAGCAGCTGATCGGCGCCGGTGTCCAGCCAGATCGGATCGTCCATCAGCTCGCTTGCATCCAGGCCCAGCAGACTGGCGATTTCGCCTCGTTCCAGCGCGGGCGCGGCGGTGCGCACGCCATCCGGGCACGGCGCGGTAAAGGTCCAGGCATCGCCGCGCGCCGTCACCGGCACCACGCCGGCAGCGAACTCCAGCGTCAACGCATCGCCCGTCTGCCGCAAGTCACGCACGACCTGCGAGGTGCCTATGGTGGGGTGGCCCGCGAACTTCATCTCGAAGCCCGGCGTAAAGATGCGCACGCGCGCTGCCGCCTTGTCGGACGGCAGGATGAAAGTCGTTTCGGACAGATTGAATTGCGCCGCCAGATTCAGCATGGTGGCGTCGTCCATGCCGCGCGCGTCTTCGAACACGCAGAGCTGGTTGCCGCTGAAGGTGGAGGAAGCGAAAACGTTGAGCAGGCGGAAAGCGTAGGAGGCCATGGTGGTAGCGATAGTTGAAAACGTATGCGCCGGCTCAGGCCGGCGCGTTTCCCACTTTATCGCAAGCCTCGGACCCGGGCTACCAGACCGCGAAGAACAATACCCAGGCCAGGCAGAACGGCGCCAGGCCGGCCGCCAGCACCAGCCAGGCCAGCCCCTTGCGCCAGCCGCTGGCTTGGCGCGGCTTGAGCAGGCGCGCAAACAGGCGCAGCGTCCACAGCACCGCCAGGCTCAGCAGCGTGAAGCGCACGGGCGCGGCCCAGGCGGCCTGCATCCCTTCGTGCTTGAGCAGGTTGACGGTAGTGGCCGACAGGCCCAGGAACACGCCAATGCCGGCGGAAGGAATCAAGGCCTGCGCCAGCTTATGCAGGCCAGGACGACCCCAGCGCGTCGCGGGTTCGCCTTCCACCGGCGCGGCGGGCGCCAGGCGGTCGGCGATCCACAACGACAGGAAGGAAGCGCCGCCGACACAGATCGTGGCGCCGACGACGAACATCAGGATGCCGGCGCCATCCAGCCATGAGAAGCTGTCGTTCACTTCCGGGTAATGCGTCAGGATGAACCAGGGCGCGTTGTCCAGCAGCGGCCACATGATGTCGTGTTCGACCAGCCAGGTCGCGGCCCACTGCTTGGCGGTCACGTACCAGGGGCTGGCGCTCCAGAGGAAGGCGCCGATCGCGATGCCCATCAGGCCGAAGCACAGCAGCGCGGTCTGCCACGGATCGCCATGGGTGACATGCACGATTTCTTCTTCAGGCGAACGCGGCGTCAACTCGATCGCGCCGCGATAGCCGCTGCAGCGTCCGCAGACATGGCAGTCGCCCGCGCCCTTCATGTGGCGCAGCGGTACCAGCGGCGCACAGTTGATGGGCTCGATGCGGATGACCGGATGGCGCCACTTCTCTTCGTCGACCTTGAAGTGCCAGGGAGCCAGCTTGGCCAGCAGGTTGAAGACGCCGTTGACCGGGCACAGATACTTGCACCACACGCGCTTGCTGCGGCCATAGCGCCAGCCGACGATCATGGCCGCGACCGTGGACCCGCCCAGCACCGCCAGTACCGCGAGCGGATACTGATAGACGCTGACCAGCTGGCCGTAAACGGTGGTCAGCGCGAACGCGACGAAAGGCCAGCCGCCCCAGCGCATCCATTTCGGGATGGCGTGGCCCTGGCCGCGTTCGCTGGCCCATTCGGTCAGCATGCCCTCGGGGCATAGCCAGCCGCACCAGGCCCGGCCCAGAATGGGCATGGAGATGAGCACGAACGGCCACCACACGCCCCAGAACGCGAACTGCGCGACGATGGTCAGATTGTTGAACACCGAGGCCGCATTGTCCGGCAAAGGCAGGATCGCGGGCACGATCAAAAGGAACGCGTATATCGCAACAATGCCCCACTGCAGCTTGCGCAACAGCGGGGCATGGTCACGGAGGAAGTCGGCGATACGGGAGGTCGCCCTCCCGAGTGCAGCTGCCATGGTCAAACCTTCAAATATTCAGTCCGGCAACAGTCGGGTTCAGGAAGCGCTGCGGGCGGCGGCGGCAGCGCCTGCCGGCTTGCCCCCCACCCAGCGCAGCAGCGCCCACACAATGATCCAGTAGGCCGCCCACAACAGCACCGAGCTCAGCGCAGGCAGCGCGCGGTAGCCGGCAAAGTCGGCCAGGATCTTGCCCACGCCGGTGCTGTCGCTCAGGAGCCAGGAGCTGTCCCAGACCGGATCCACGATGGTCGGGAGGACGTCCAGCGAAATCAGGTGATCCAGGCCGCCCACCAGCAGCGAACCGGCCAGCAGCAGCAACAGGATTTCGGTCACGCGGAAGAAGCGGCGCCAGGTGATGAGCTTGCCGCCCAGCTGCAGCAGCCAGAACGTCAGCAGCGCCACCGCGAAACCAGCCACGCCGGCCAGCGCCAGCATCAGCATGTCGCTGCCGCCCTCGCCCGCCGACACGGTGCCGTACAGGAACACCACGGTTTCGCTGCCTTCGCGCGCCACGGCAATGGCCACCAGCACGAACAGGCCCCACCAGTTGTCGCTGGCAACGGAAGCGCGCGCCCCGCCTTCGAGTTCGCCCTTTAGCGTGCGGCCGTGCTTCTTCATCCACACGACCATCTGCACCACCAGTGCGCATGCGGCCAGCGACATGATGGCCTGGAACCATTCCTGGCCTTCGTCGCTGAGCCAGGTGGACACGCCCAGCAGCACCAGCGCCAGGGCCACGGCCAGCGCCAAGCCTGCCGCGACGCCACCCCACAGGTAGTTCAGGCCGCGCTTGCCCTCGGGCGTGGAGCGCAGCCAGGTGTAGAGAATGCCCACCACCAGCATGGCTTCGACGCTTTCACGCCAGACGATAAAGAGGACCTGTTCCATATATTGCTACCGCTTATTCCTTGGGCTTGACGACCAAGGTGCCTTTCACGCTCTGGTGAAAATCGTCGAAAAAGGGATATTCGCCGGGGCGGGAAATAGTGATCACCACGAAAGACTTCACGCCCGGCCCCAGGACTTTTTCCTTGCGCAGCGGAATGCTTTCGAATTCCACCGGCTCGTTGCTCTCGTTGATGAGCTCGATCTTGAACCGGCCCGCCGGCACTTCCAGCGTGGCCGGTTCGAACGTCCCGTTCGGCTTGAAGGTCAGCGTGAACGTGGGCAGTTCGTCAGCCTGCGCGGATGCCGCCCCGGCCAGGCCCGCCAGGCCGATCAGCAATGCGGCGGCAACGCGTAGCAGGCTGCGCACGATCAGTAGCCGCCCTTCTTGCCGGTACCGGCGTAGACGAATTCATATTCCAGGTCGAAGGGCTCGAACCACGGGCCCACGCCGGTTTCCTTGTCGATGTGGCGGCCGAAGTGGCTCATCTTGTCCTCGGTCGGCGGCAGGATGGTGTACTTCAGCTTGTACTTGCCCGGTCCTTCCAGCTTGATGTTCTCGCCGTAGTGCGGACCGTCGTTGGCGACCATGGGCATGAAGGTGCCCTTCTGCACGTTCTGGCTGCCGACCTTCTGGATTTCGTACTTCACGACCAGGTAGGGCACCCACTCGCCTTCAGGGAAGCCCGTCTTGTTGCCGGCGGTGGCGTGAATGTCGGCCTCAAGGTGCACATCCGAATCCTTGGCCGGGCGCATCATCCCGGGGGGGTCCATTTCGATCGGCTGCAGGTATACCGCGCCGATTTCCATGCCGCCCTTTTCCACCGGCTTGCCGATGGGGTATTCGGCCGCGTTCGCGGCGGAAACGCTCAGGGCGACGATGGCCAGGGCCAAGGCTTTCTTGATCATGTGCATAATCCTTGAGTCACGAATGAGACGACGGCTCTTAAAATACAAACAAGAACCGTTTTCATTAATGTAACCAAATCAACTGACAGAACCCTGAACCTCAGGCCAGGGAAATCTGCGGATCATTGCGTTTGATCAAGCGGTGAAAGAGGTGCGGCCCCGGATGACTCAGAGCCCGAGAAACTTGAACGGCGCCGAGGGCTGGAAGTCGCGTGTGGCGTCGCCCGCAAACGTGTGGCGCTGATCCGGCCCCAGGTCGAGCTTCAGCACCTTGCCGCTTTCCCGGCTGAAATCCAGGGCCTTCAGATCCACCCAGAACGTGTTGGGCGTCAGGGCCGACTCAAAAAAATACAGTTTGCGCTGGTGGTCAAAGACCGTGCGCCAGCGGGTGGACGAGATATTGGGCTGTCCGGGCGTGCTGATGCCGTAGGGTACGGAGACGTTGCGTATCACGCTGAAGACGCTGGCCAGCGCCTTGTTGGGATCGGGATCCTTGGGGATGGCGTTGATGTAGAACGATGCCCGCACGAAACGATCGGCCGCGCGGTTGGTGCCCGGCAACATGGTAGTGCCGCCGATCTGCTGCCAATAGGCATCGAGCGCGAGCTGCTGTTCGAACTGAGGCGAGTTGGTCATCACCTGGTAATCGCGGCTGTGGTGAATCACCTGGCGTCCGCCGATGTATTCGATGATGGCGCTGTCGCCGCTGGCGTCCGAGATCGACAGGTGCAGCGTCGTCAGGCGGTCCTCGCCGGGCACGTTGTCCGAGACGATGGTGTAGGGTTCCTGCTCCAGCGCGGCCACGGCTTCCTTGACGGTGGCGTAGTTGTCCAGCACGTACTGCGCCCACGCCGCGATGGTCAGGCCGGGCTTGCCCTTCGCATCGAATTGCGGGTACTGCGATTCGGCCAGCCACAGCAGATTGGCGCTCAGGCCCGCTTCGTTCACGCCATCGGTGGTGGAGACGTCATACCCGGACGTGACCACGCTGCCGTAGCGCGAAGTCCAGCGCAGGGAGTTCGGGCCGGCCTCGCCGCTGCGCGCCATGCCGCGCGGCAATACCCACAGATTGCTGGTGATGTCGTTCTTCCAGTCCATGGAGCGCGCGGTAACGACCTGCTGATTGGCGCCATGGAAGACCACGCGCGTGCAAGCCCAAGCGGCGGACGACGCGGACACGGCCGTCAAGCCGGCCAATGCCGCGCAGGCCAAGCGGGAAAACGCCTTGTTCAGTCTCATGCTTGCACTCCTGGGGTCGGTTCTTTTGCATGCCGCGCGAGCAAAAGGCCGCGCGCGATGATGAAAAAACACCCCAAGAACCGGATCTCCGTCCGGCTTTTGGGGTGTTGATCGATGAGGCGCGCGCCTGGCGCGGCCCCGCCGTTACTTGCGTCCGGGACCTTGCGTGCCGCCGGGCGTGAACGGGAAGGTCGAGAACATGGCGCGGGTCTGATCCTGCATCTGGTCCTGCATCTGCACGAACAGATTCTTGCTCTGGTCGATGTAGTTGTTCATCATGTTCTGCAGCATGGGCGTCTGCACGTTCATGAACTGGGTCCAGGCCTCGGGGCCGAACTGGCTGCCGTATAGGCCCTTGGACTGTTCCGCCATGCGTTGCTGGATTTCCATGAAGGCCTGGATGTTCTTTTCCAGGTAGGAACCCATGATGCCCTGCATGGCATGGCCGTAGAAACGGATGATCTGCGACAGCATGTTCGACGAGAACATGGGCATGCCGCCGCTTTCCTCTTCAAGGATGATCTGCAGCAGGATGCTGCGCGTCAGGTCTTCGCTGCTCTTGGCATCGACCACCTGGAATTCTTCGTTTGCCAGGACCAGTTGCTTGACATCTGCCAGGGTGATGTAGGTGCTGGTCCGGGTGTCGTACAGGCGACGGTTGGGGTACTTTTTAATCAGGCGCAGGCTGGCGCCGGTTTGTGCTTGCGTCATGGTTGTCCCCGGATCGGGCGATCTCTAAGGCTTCGGATAGGGTTAGTGTAATCCGGAGGGCCCTCTCCCCGAGGCCCTCCGGCGCCGACGGGCCGCCCGCTGGCGGTCCGCGATGGGTCAGCCCATGTGCAGGCCGCCATTGAGCGAGAAGTCCGCGCCCGTCGAAAAACCGGACTCGTCCGAGGCCAGCCACGACGTCATGGACGCGATTTCTTCCGGCGTGCCAAGGCGGCGCACCGGAATGGTGGCGACGATCTTTTCCAGCACGTCGGGGCGGATGGCGCGAACCATGTCGGTGCCGATGTAGCCGGGCGAGATCGTGTTGACGGTGACGCCCTTGCTGGCGACTTCCTGGGCCAGCGCCATGGTGAAGCCATGGATGCCGGCCTTGGCGGTCGAATAGTTCGTCTGGCCGAACTGGCCTTTCTGCCCGTTCACCGAGCTGATGTTGATGATGCGCCCCCACTGGCGTTCGACCATGCCGTCGATCACCTGTTTGGTCACATTGAACAAGCTGTTCAGGTTGGTGTCGATGACCGCGCGCCAATCGTCCGCGCTCATCTTGCGGAACAGGCCATCGCGGGTAATGCCCGCATTGTTGACCAGCACGTCGACCGGGCCCAGCTCCTTCGTGACCCGTTCGAAGGCTTCCACCGTGGAGTCCCAATCGGACACGTTGCCCACGGATGCGTAGAACGTGTAGCCCTGCGCTGCCTGCTCATCCAGCCATTGCTGGTAGTTGCGGCTGGGGCCGCAACCTGCCACCACGCGAAAGCCATCCTTGGCCAAGCGCTGGCAAATAGAGGTGCCGATACCGCCCATCCCGCCTGTTACGTAAGCCAGTTTTCCGCTCATTGGACTTCCTCCTGTGTGCGACGGACGCCTCGTTAATTAACCTTCTTCTCGTCTGGGCCTAACCGCTGGTCGCGGTTTCAGGCTGCCCGGACTTTCACATACCTGCCAGGCGCCGGCTCTATCGGCCGGTACTTGGCATTGCCCAATTTTTCGCGCGCCTTGACCTGCTTGCCCGAGTGGCCCGACAACCAGCCGGCCCAATCGGGCCACCAGCTGCCCGGCGTCTCGACGGCCTGCGCGAACCATGTGTTCGGATCGCCAGGCAGATGATGGCCTGACTGTTCAAGCTTGTCAGCCGCCCAATAGCTGCGGCGCTTCTTCGCCGGAGGGTTGACCACGCCAGCGATGTGGCCGGACGCCCCCAGCACGAAGCGCTGCGGTCCGCGCAGCACCTGGGTCGACGCATACGCCGAGACCCAGGGCACGATATGGTCCTCGCGTGACCCGAAGATGTACGCCGGCATTTCCAGGCGCGTCAGGTCCAGCGGCAGGCCCGCGGCATGCGCGCGGCCCGGCACCTTGAGGTTGTTCTCCAGGTAGGTATTGCGGAAGTACCAGGAGAAGAACGGGCCAGGCAGATTGGTGCTGTCGCCATTCCAGAACAACAGGTCGAACGCGGGCGGCTTCTGGCCTTTCAGATAGTTGCCGACCACGTAATTCCAGACCAGCTCGTTGGGCCGCAGGAACGAGAACGTGGTGGCGAGATCGCGCCCGGGCATCAGCCCGCCCTGCCCCAATTGGTGGTCGCGCAGCAGCGCGTGGGCCTCGTCGACGAAGACGTTCAGGATGCCGGTATCGTGGAAATCCAGCAGCGAGGTCAGCAGCGTCAGCGATGCGACCGGATGCTCGCCGCGCGCCTCGGCCAGGGCCAGCGCGGAAGCCAGCATCGTGCCGCCCACGCAAAAGCCTAGCGCATTGACCTGCGGCTGTTTGGTGATGTCGCTGGCAACCCGCAGCGCCTGCAACACCGCGTCGTCCAGATAATCGGACCAAGTCGCGCGGTCCACGCCATCGGTGTCGCTGGATACCGGATTGCGCCAGGAAATCAGGAACACCGTAAAGCCCTGGTCCACCGCGTACCGCACGAAGGAATTTTCGGGCTGCAGGTCCAGGATGTAGAACTTGTTGATGTTCGGCGGCACGATGACCAGCGGCCGTTCGTGCACGGTGGCGGTCGACGGCGCGTACTGGATGAGCTGGAACAACCGGTTTTCGAACACCACTTCGCCCGGCGTCACGGCGACGTTGCGGCCGATCTCGAACTGCGATTCGTCGGTCTGCGTGATGCGGCCTTTCTTGACGTCGCCCAGCAGATTGGCCAGCCCTTCGTTGAGCGCGCGGCCGGCGCTTTCGACGATGGATTGCTGGGCATCCGGGTTCAGCGCCAGGAAGTTCGACGGCGACAGCGCGTCGACCCATTGCATGATCGAAAAACGCAGGCGGTCGCGCATGGGCTCGCTGACTTGGGCCGCGTCGACCATGCGCGACATGGCGCGGGCCGACAGCAGATAGGTATGCGCCAGCAACAGATGCGAATGATTGGAGGCCCAGGCATCGCCCGAAAAACGGCGGTCTGGCGGCGGCGCAAGCGCGCCGCGGCGGGCGTCATCGCAAAGGCGCTGCCACTCGCGGGAGAATTCGGCCTGAATGTCGGCCAGGACTTCCGGTGCCACGCTCACCGGAATGGGCCCTGCGGAGAGATTGGCATTCACTTCGACACCTTGTTATCGAAACTACGCGATTGATGTTGCATTCCGGGTCCGGGACTGTCAATGCGGGTATACAAGGAGGCCTGACAGGGTATGACGCAAGGCCGGCTGCGGGCCTTGCGCCAGATCAAACCGGGCCTAGCCAGGCCAGCAAAGCCATGCGTCCGGTTTCGCCGTCGCGGCGGTACGAGAAGAACCGGTCCGCCCCGGCCACCGTGCACATCCCGCTCAAGGACACTTCTTGTACCCCGGCGCGGCGCAGGCGGAAATCAGCCAATCCGGCGAGGTCGGCCAGCCATTTTCCGGAAATGCCCGGCCGCGGCGTGAAGTACCGCAGGGTAGCGGGATCGTCCTTGGAGAAGGCGTCCAGCACGTCCTGGCCGACTTCGAACGCCTGCGGGCCGATGCCTGGCCCGACCCAGGCACGCCAGCCCGAGGCCTGCGGCGCCTTGGCGCGCATGGCCGCCAGCGTGTTCTCCAGCACGCCGCCCGACAGGCCGCGCCAGCCGGCATGCGCCGCGCCCAGCACCGTGCCTTGCGCATCGGCCATGACCACGGGCAGGCAATCGGCGACCATCACCGCCAGCACGCGGCCGGGCTGCGCGGTGACGCTGGCGTCGACCGCAGGCTCGTCCGGCAGGTCGGCCTGATCGGCATCCACCACTTCGCTGCCATGGACCTGGCGCAGCCACAAGGGTTCGGCCGGCAATGCGGCGCGCACGCGGCGACGGTTCTCGGTGACCGTGTCCGGGTCATCCCCGGCGCGGCGCCCCAGATTCAAGGTGTCGTGCGGCGCGACGCCGACGCCCCCTGCCCGGGTCGTGCAGAAGTAGTTCACGCCCGGCCATTGCGGGCCAGTCACCACCGGCAGGCCTGCCACTACGCGTTCCATGCAATCTCTTCCTGGACCAAGCTCATGTCGGGTGGCACGGCCGCGGTGAAGTCGACTTCGCCGCGGCCGCCCGGATCTTCGAAGTGCAGCGCGCGCGCATGCAGCATCTGCCGCTGCGCGCCCGCAATGTTCTTGCCGCCGTATAGCGTGTCGGCCAGCAGCGGGTGCCCCAGGCTGGCCATGTGCACGCGAATCTGATGGGTACGGCCGGTTTCCAGGCGGCACACCACTTCGGTGACGCGGCCGCCGGGATCCGCCTCGCCGCGGCGGGCGGGCATGTAATGGGTGATGGCGGGCTTGGGCGCCACCGGGCGCTCCACGCTCATGCGCACCGGGACGCGCGAATCGCGGCCGATGGGACGGTCGACCTTGCCGGCTCCGGCCAGCCAGCCGTGGGCCAGCGCCACGTACTCGCGGCCCATGCTGCGCGCCTGCAATTGACGCACCAGATGGGTCTGCGCGGTTTCGTTGCGCGCCACGACCATCAGGCCGGAAGTGTCCTTGTCCAGGCGGTGCACGATGCCGGCGCGCGCCACCTGCGCCAGTTCGGGATAGCGGTACAGCAGGCCGTTGAGCAGCGTGCCGCTCCAGTTGCCGGCGCCGGGATGCGTCACCAGGCCGGCGGGCTTGTTCACCACGATCCAGTCGGGGCTATCGGCCACGACCGCGAAATCCACGGGTTCGGGCGCGAAGGCCAGGGTTTCGGGCGCGGGCTGGGGCCAGACGGTGAGTTCATCGTCGGGGCCGACCGTCTGCCGGATCTTGCCCGGCTTGCCGTTCACGTGGACGTTGCCGGCCTCGATCCAGCCCTGCAGCCGGCTGCGGGAATGCTCGGGCATCAGCCCTGCCAGCACCTTGTCCAGCCGGTCGGCGCGCGTGCCGGAAGGCACTGTTACAAATTGCGGTTCCCCCCGCGGGTTTTCTTCGGAAATACCCAGGAGTTCGTCGTCGGAAACGAGATCCGCGCCGGAGGCTGTATCAGACATGGAGACAAATCATATAATCAGCCTTGCATGCTAACACCAAGGATACGATTCTCGTGATTCACCACTCCGCAGCTCCCTCGAATCCCGCCTCCCGAAGCGGGCCGGTCTTGCGCGTGGTTATCGCGCTGCTCGCCGTGATGGTCATCGCCGGTTGCGGCTCAAGCAACAGCAAGTACGACAAGACCACCAACTGGAGCGCCGAACAGCTCTACGCGGACGCCAAGGCGGAAATGGCCTCGGGCGGCTGGAAAGAAGCGCGCGAGCGTCTGACCGCGATCGAAAGCCGCTACCCCTTCGGCGTCTACGCCCAGCAAGCGCTGCTTGAGCTTGCCTACGTCAACTGGAAAGATGGCGAAAACGAGCAGGCCCTGGCCGCCATCGACCGCTTCCAGCAGCTTTACCCCAACCACCCCGGCACCGATTACGCCCTCTACCTGAAGGGCCTGATCAACTTCACCCCGGCCAGCGCCTTCATGAGCAGCATCACCGGCCAGGATCCCGCCGAGCGCGATCCCAAGGGCCTGCGCGCGTCCTACGACGCGTTCAACGAGCTGATCAAGCGCTACCCGGACAGCAAGTACACGGTGGATGCCGAGAAGCGCGTCGCCTGGCTGGTCAACACCATCGCCATGAACGAAGTGCACGTCGCCCGCTACTACTACGAACGCGGCGCCTACGTGGCCGCGGCCAACCGCGCGCAGACCGTCATCACCGACTTCGAAGGCGCCCCCGCCACCGAGGAAGCGCTCTACCTGATGGTCGAGTCCTACGACAAGCTCGGCCTGACCGAACTGAAGAACGACTCGCAGCGCGTGTACGACAAGAACTTCCCCAACAGCGACTTCAAGACCAAGGGTCTGAAGGCCGACAAGAGCTGGTGGAACCCGTTCAACTGACGTAACCGCCGCAGCGAAGAAAGCCCCTGCCACGACGCAGGGGCTTTTTTTATGCCGGCGCGCCGCGCCGCAGGGCCTGCGGCGGCTGCCCGTAGATGCGGATGAAGGCGCGGCGCATGCGCTCCGTGTCGCCGAAACCCACCCGGCGCGCGATGGCATCCATGCCGGCGTCGCCCTCCTCGACCAGTTCGCGGGCAGCCTCGGCGCGCACGCGTTCCACGGCCTTGGCCGGGGTCTCGCCGGTTTCCAGCTTGAACTGGCGGCAGAACTGGCGCGGACTCAGGCAGGCCACGCCGGCCAGGCGCTCGATATCCAGGACTTCGTCCAGGTGCTGGCCCACGTGCGCCAGCACCTCGCGCATGCGTCCGCTGGCCGGCGCCAGGTCCTGCAGCGCCGAGAACTGCGACTGTCCCCCCGTGCGCCGGTGATAGACCACCATCTCGCGGGCGGTGGCGCGCGCGACCGCCTCGCCGTGGTCTGCCTGCACCATGGCCAGCGCCAGGTCGATGCCGGCGGTGATGCCCGCCGAGGTCCAGACCGCGCGGTCCTCGACGTAGATGCGGTCCGCTTCCACCGCCAGCGCGGGATGGCGCTGCTGCAGTTCGGCGGCATGGCGCCAGTGGGTGGTCACGCGGCGCCCTTGCAGGATGCCGGCCTGCGCCAGCACGAAAGCGCCGGTGCAGACGCTGGCCACGCGCCGGCCGCGAGCGTGCGCGGCGCGCAGATAGGCCAGCATGGCCGGGGCCGCCTGGGACTCGCGCGCGCCCTGGCCGCCCGGCACCAGCACGGTGTCGGCGCGCAGGCCGCGCCAGGACCGCGTCAACACGGGCACGCCGGCCGAACAGCGGACCAGGCCTCCCTCGGCCGATGCCACGGCCACCTCATAGGCGCCCGGCACCAGTTCGGCGGCGATCTGGAACACCGACAGCGGCCCAGCCATGTCCAGCAGCTGGAAGTTGGGTACAGGCAAAATGCAGACGCGATGGATCATGGCATGAAATGAGGGAAAATCGTCATTCTTGCCATAGTTTCCGGCGCTAGAGTGGGGCCTGTCAATCCTCCGGACTCCCACCAGCCATGACCTCCTCCACGCGCGGCCTGCGCAATGCCCGCATCCTCGCCGTCTGCCAGGGCCTGTACATCGCGGCGATCTCCATCGACCTGACCCTGACGGCGCTGACCGGCCAGATGCTGGCGCCGCATCCGGCGCTGGCCACGCTGCCGTTCGCGCTGATCACGGTGGCAGGCGCCGCGGTCACCTGGTATGCATCGCTGCTGATGCAACGCATCGGCCGCCGCGCGGGCTTCATGCTGGGATCGCTGGCGGGCGCGGCCGGCGGGCTGATTTCCGTGGCCGCGGTGTTCGCCAGCGACTTCTGGCTGTTCTGCCTGGGCACGGCGCTGGTCGGCGTGTTCCAGGCCTTCGCGCAGTACTACCGGCTGGCCGCCGCCGACGCGGTGCCCGCCGAGGCCAAGAGCCGCGCCATATCCGTGGTCTTGACGGGGGGCGTCATCGCCGCCATCGCGGGGCCGGCGCTGGCGGCCTGGGCCAAGGACCTCTTCCCCGCCGCGATCTTCTCCGGCGCCTATCTGATGGTGGCGCTGCTGGGAGCCGCCAGCGCGCTGCTGCTGATCGCCTACCGCGACCAGGAAGCCGCCGGCGGCCAGCCCGCCGGCACGCAGGCCGCGGACCTGCCGGCCCGTCCTTTGGGCGAGGTCATGAGGCAGCCGATATTCGTCGCGGCCCTGGCCAACAACGTCGTGGGTTCGGTATCGATGATGTTCGTCATGACGGCCGCGCCGCTGGCAGCGGTCGCCTGCCAGCACAGCATCGCCGACGGCGCCAGCATCATGCAGTGGCATCTGATCGGCATGTACGCGCCGGCCTTCTTCGCCGGCGCGCTGATCAACCGGTTGGGGCTGCCCCGCGTGCTCGGCATGGGCATGGCGCTGAACGCGGCCTGCTCGGTGATCGCGATGCAATCGACTTCGCTCACGGCCTTCCACGCGGCATTGTTCTGCCTGGGCGTGGGCTGGAACTTCATGTTCGTCGGCGGCACCACGCTGCTGGCGCAGTCCTACCGGCCCGCCGAACGGGCGCGCGTACAAGGGGCCGCCGAAATGCTGCGCTATGCCACCACCGCCCTGGCCACGCTGGCCGCGGGCCCGGCGCTCGCGCGCATGGGCTGGGAAACGTTGAATGCCGCCATGCTGCCCATCGTGGGCCTGGCCGCGGTCATGACCGGTTGGTGGGCGATGTCGCGGCGGATGGAACGGGTCGCGGCCTGAGGTGGCTGCCAGGGGCGCCCGCTGGCGCGGGCGGTCCCCAGGGCCGGCTCATTGTGGCGTGAACGGCCGCTAGTCCTGCGGTTCCTGTTTGCGCCGGTAAAACGCCAGCACCTCTTCCAGTTCGCGCGTCCGCGCGAACGGCGGCAGTCCGCGCCACAGGCGCTTGCCATAAGGCTTTTCGACCAGGCGCGCGTCGCCCACCATGAGCACACCCCAGTCCGATTCCGTGCGGATCAGACGGCCGGCGCCCTGCTTGAGCGAAATCGCGGCTTCCGGCAGTTGGTATTCCGCAAAGGGATTGCCGCCATGCGCGCGGCAGGCGCGCAGCCGCGCCTCGATGACCGGATCGTCGGGCGGCGCGAACGGCAGCTTGTCGATCGCTACCAGCGTCAGCACGTCGCCGGGCAGGTCTATGCCTTCCCAGAAACTGGCGCTGCCCACCAGCACGGGGTGCTCCAGCTTGCAGAAGCGGTCCAGCAGATCGCGGCGCGTGCCCTCGCCCTGCTTGAGCAAGGGCCATTCATGGCCGGCATCGTCGAAGGCGTCCGCCAGCAGATTGGCAACCTTGTCCACCGCGCGCAGCGTCGTGCACAACACCAGCGTGCCGCCCGGGCTGGCCTCCAGCAGCGGCAGCAAGGTCTGCACGAAACGATCGAGGAACTGCGGCGACTGCGGTTCGGGCATGCCGCGAGGCACGAACAGCAAGGCCTGTTCGGGGTAGTCGAAGGGCGATTCCCATTTGCCCGTGCGCGCCTTCTCCAGCCCCAGCTGGCTGGTGAAGTGGGTGAACTCGCCGTTCACAGACAGCGTGGCCGAGGTCATGATCCAGGCCTGGCCCGGCTTGCGGTACTTGGAAAAAGCCTGCGCCACCGACAGCGGCGCCGAATGCAGGCGCACATGGTGCTGCCCGTGTTCGACCCAGCGCACCGCCGGACCGGTCCATTGTTCCGCGGCGGCCGCACCCTCCAGAATGGCGGCGGGCGTGGACAGCCCATCGCCCAGCGCCGATTGCACGGCGGGTTCGGACGCCTGGTCATCGCGGCCCCAGCCTTCGTCGGCATGGTCCGCGCCCGCCCGTCCCGGCGTGGCCCAGCGTTTCAGGCGCACCGAGATCTCGGCGCCGCTGCGCGCGGCCGCCATCAGGTCCGGATGCTTTTCGGCCACCGCGCCCAGCGCCTTGGCCGCGCCGTCCACGGCCTCGCGCAACGCCAGCAGCGCTTCATCGAATTCCTCGGGATTGGGGATGGCCTCGAAGGTGGCCTTGCGGCCCGGCATGCGGTCCAGCGGCGCACAGACCAGCCGCAGCTCGCGCGCCGCCGTTTCCACATGCCGGCTGACGTCGCTCCATTTGGCGGCTTCGCGGGCGTAGGCCAGGCCGGCCGCTTCCAACGCGCGGCCGAAATCCAGCAGCTGGTGCGTGGACACGCTGCTGCCCAGGAAGCGGGTGGCGGTGTCCGGCAGCTGGTGCGCCTCGTCGAAGATCACGGTGTCCGCTTCGGGCAGCAGATCGGTCACGCCCTCTTCGCGCAGCACCAGGTCTGCCATGAACAGGGCATGGTTGACGACCACCACGTCGGCTTCCTGCGCCTGGCGGCGCGCCTTCACCACGAAGCAGTCGCGGATGCGCGGGCATTCCTGGCCCAGGCAGTTCTCGCGGGTGGAGGTCACGCGCTGCCAGATGTCGGCGTCTTCCGGCACCTGCGCCAGGTCGCCGCGGTCGCCCGTCTTGGAGATGCCAGCGAATACCTGGATCTGGCGCAACTGCTGGATTTCGGTGCGCGACTTCAGCGCGCGCTCGTCGCCCTGCAGGCGGTCCAGGTGGTAATGACAGACGTAGTTGCCGCGGCCCTTGAGCAGCGCGGCCGTCACCGGCGCGGCCAGCGCCGCGCGCACGCGCGGCAGGTCGCGGGCGAAAAGCTGGTCCTGCAAAGTGCGCGTACCGGTGGAAATCAGCACCTTGCCGCCCTGGATGAAGGCGGGTACAAGATAGGCCCAGGTCTTGCCGATGCCGGTGCCTGCCTCTGCCACCAAGGTGGCGCGGTCCTGGATGGCCTGCCCTATGGCCTGCGAGAGTTCGACCTGCGAAGGCCGGGGTTTGTAGCCAGGCAAGGCCGTGGCCAAAGGGCCTTCGGCATCAAAGAATTCGGAGATATCCAGGTCCAGCATAGCGAGTCAACGGTGAACCGGTGCCGGTTGCGGTTCGGGCGCCAGACACTTGGGTGGGAAAGGACCAAATGATACCCGCTGCCGGGCCGCGGATTGGCCGCCAGGCTGCCGCAAGGGGGACATATCCGTCCACCCTGGCACGTTTTGTAACAGCGGCTTATGGCACAATCCGCCCCTTGTTTTTCCTTTTTGTCGTCGTATCGAGATGTCTGAAACTTCCGCTATCACGTACGTCGCCGCCGGCGTCGACAACGCCCGCATCGTCGCGCAGCTCGCCACCGAGCTGGGTACGCGCGCCTCCCAGATCGCTTCGGCGGTGGAACTGCTGGACGATGGCGCCACCGTGCCCTTCATCGCCCGTTATCGCAAGGAAGCCACGGGCGGCCTGGACGATACCGTGCTGCGCAATCTCGAAGTGCGCCTGGGCTATCTGCGCGAACTCGAAGAGCGCCGCGGCTCCATTCTTGAATCCATCTCGCAGCAGGGCAAGCTGACGCAAGCGCTGCAGCAGGAAATCGCCACGGCCGACACCAAGCAGCGTCTGGAAGACTTGTACGCGCCGTACAAGCCCAAGCGCCGCACCCGTGCGCAGATCGCGCGCGAAGCGGGCCTGGAGCCGTTGGCCGACGGCATCCTCGCCGATCCCGCCTGCGACCCCGCCGCGCTGGCCGCGCAGTACCTGAATCCCGAAGCGTCCATCAACGACGCCAAGGCCGCGCTCGACGGCGCGCGCGACATCCTGGCCGAGCGCTACGCGGAAAACGCGGACCTGCTGGCCGACATGCGCGAGCACCTGTGGTCCACCGGACTGATCCATTCCAAGATGGTCGACGGCAAGGAAACCGAGGGCGCCAATTTCCGCGACTGGTTCGACTTCAACGAACCGCTGCGCACCCTGCCCTCGCACCGCATCCTGGCGCTGCTGCGCGGCCGCCAACAAGGCGTGCTGGAATTGCGCCTGGGCCTGGAAGCCGAACTGGAAGCGCAAACGCCGCATCCCTGCGTGGCCCGCATCGCCGGCTTCCTGAAGCTGGGCAACGGCCTGTTCGCGCTGGACGCCACGCCGCGCGCGCGCTGGCTGGGCGAAGTCTGCCGCTGGACCTGGCGCGTGAAGCTGCTGACGGCGTTCGAAAGCGAACTGATCGGCCGCCTGCGCGAAAGCGGCGAAGCCGAAGCCATCCGCGTGTTCGCCGCCAACCTGAAGGACCTGCTGCTGGCCGCGCC
The DNA here is from genome assembly GCF_048541815.1 of Achromobacter sp. PD1. Taxonomy (NCBI): domain Bacteria; kingdom Pseudomonadati; phylum Pseudomonadota; class Betaproteobacteria; order Burkholderiales; family Alcaligenaceae; genus Achromobacter; species Achromobacter sp. PD1. The sequence continues at coordinate 885,428 of NZ_CP183349.1, read as the reverse complement.
CGCCGGCCCCAAGGCCGTGCTGGGCCTGGACCCCGGCATCCGCACCGGCTGCAAGGTCGCCGTGATCGACCAGACCGGCAAGGTCGTGGACACCACCACGGTCTACCCGTTCGAGCCGCGCCGCGACCGCGAAGGCACCATCAACACGCTGGCCGCCCTGGTGGCGCGCCACAAGGTCGACCTGATCGCCATCGGCAACGGCACCGCCTCGCGCGAAAGCGAGAAGCTGGTGGGCGACATGATGGAACGCTTCCCGGACCTGAAGGTCACCCGCGTGGTGGTCTCCGAAGCCGGCGCTTCGGTCTATTCGGCTTCCGAAACCGCGGCCCAGGAATTCCCCGACCTGGACGTGACGCTGCGCGGCGCCGTGTCCATCGCCCGCCGCCTGCAGGATCCGCTGGCCGAACTGGTCAAGATCGATCCCAAGGCCATCGGCGTGGGCCAGTACCAGCACGACGTCAACCAGCGCGAGCTGGCGCGTTCGCTGGATGCCGTGGTCGAGGATTGCGTGAACGCCGTGGGCGTGGACGTGAACACCGCGTCGGCCGCCCTGCTGGCCCGCGTGTCCGGCCTGAATTCGCTGCTGGCCAAGAACATCGTTGCCTGGCGCGACGAGAACGGCGCCTTCCCGACCCGCGAGATCCTGCGCAAGGTGCCGCGCTTTGGCGACAAGGCGTTTGAACAAGCCGCGGGCTTCCTGCGCATTCCCAACGGCGACAACCCGCTGGATGCCTCGTCGGTCCACCCCGAAGCCTATCCGGTGGTCGAACGCATCGTCGCCAAGATCAAGGCCGAGGTGAAGCAGATCATCGGCCAGCGCGAAGCGCTCAAGGGCGTGTCGCCGTCCGACTTCACCGACGAGCGCTTCGGCCTGCCGACGGTGCGCGACATCTTCGCCGAACTGGAAAAGCCCGGCCGCGATCCGCGTCCGGAATTCAAGACGGCGCAGTTCAAGGAAGGCGTCGAAACGCTGAACGACCTGTACCCGGGCATGGTGCTGGAAGGCGTTGTGACCAACGTGGCCAACTTCGGCGCGTTCGTGGACATCGGCGTGCATCAGGACGGCCTGGTCCACATCTCGGCCCTGGCCGAGAAGTTCGTGAAGGATCCGCGCGACGTCGTGCGGGTGGGCCAGACGGTCAGCGTGAAGGTGCTGGAAGTGGACGTGGCGCGCAAGCGCGTCGCGTTGACCATGCGCCTGAACGACACCGCGGCTCCCGCCCGCCGCAGCGGCGACGCGCCCAAGGGCGGCGACCGCAACCGCCGTCCGCAGGGCGACGGCGGCCGCGCCGGGGCCGGGGCCGGCGCAGGCATGAACAGCGCCATGGCGGACGCCTTCGCCAAGCTCAAGCGCTGAGCGAGCACCGCCCCACGGAAAACCGGCGCCTGATGCGCCGGTTTTTTTTGCCTAGGACTTACCCGTAAAAAGACGGGTTACTTGCGTACTCTCAAACCAAACCTATCAAAAATGATAGAAAATATCTAATTGTGTCCAAATAATAAAACCCGGCGGCGCCAGGCCGCAAGGCGGCACAAGCCCCCCGCGAGCAGGCGCGCCATGGCGCGCAGCGCCTGCCGGGGAGCAGCACAAGAACAACAGCGCCCTGCCCCGAACGACCGGAGATCCGCCCCGCCATGTCCCATACCATCACGCTTGCCGCCAATGAAACGGCAACCCTCGCCGCCAAGGAAGCCAACGCCAGCGGCGTCTATAGCGAAATCACCCTGGGCCAGTATTCGCACCTGCTTGTCGACGGCGCCGAAGTCAGCTTCAAGCACATCACGCTGGAGCGGCTGGGCAGCCGCATCATCGAACTGAGCAATGGGGCGCAGCTGCACGTCGGCGCGCTGGGATTCGCCAGCATGGGCGCCAGCATCACCTACCGCATCGGCGCGGGTTGCGCGCTGACCTTCGACGCCAGCCAATGGGACCCGGAAGTGGTCGCCAACACCACCTTCGATTTCGCCAGCCAGGGCAGCGGCACGCTGAAGTACTTCCCGTTCATCAATCCGGAATGGCTGGACTGCCCGAACGTCACCGGCTACACGGAAGGCGACATGCTGGAAATCGCCGGCCAGGGCAGCGCGCAGCGCTTCCAGGTGCGCGACGGGCGCATCGTGGCCAGCGCCCGCGCGGCCTGAACCGCCGGGCCGGCTGCGCGCCGGCCCCTTGGGTTTATTCCTGCGACAAAGACGACAGCGCGGCGCGCGCGCGTTCCAGCAAGGCGCCGGATTCGTCTTGCACGCCCGCCGGCGCGGTGGCCACGGCCACGCCGTCGATCATCGCGGCATAGCCCTGCCCGTCAGCCTGCAGCACCGCATCGGCCGGTTCCGACTGCAGGCGGCGCATCAGCGCGCCGGCTTCCTTCGGATCGGCGAAACGCTGCGACAGCAGCAGTTCCTCGCCGTCGGCGGCCAGCAGGCGGAAACGGAAGCCGCCGTCTTCATCGCGGAAGCTGACGAAGCGCGCGCCCTTGCCCTTTTCCTTCTTGGGCTGCGCGGCCTTGGCGCCCGAGCCGGCTTCCAGGTTGCGCAGGCCCACGGCCTGGCGCAGTTCCTGCATGAACGGCGTGGCCAGCTTGCGCGCCTTGGCGGCGCCGGCCTGCAGAATGTCTTCGATGCGGCCGGGGTTGGCCATCAGGTCGAAGTACTTTTCGCGCATGGGCGCCAGCAGGTTTTCCAGATGGTCGTACAGCGCCTGTTTGGCTTCGCCCCAGCCCATGCCTTCTTCGAGCTGCTTGCGCAACGCGGCGGCCTGCTCGTGCGTGGCGAAGGCGCGATAGATGGTGTACAGGTGCGAGTTCTCGGCGTCCTTGGGCTCGCCCGGCGCGCGCGAGTCGGTCACGATGCGCATCACCGCCGCGCGCAGCGCGCTGGCGCCGCCCTCGAACAGCGGAATGGTGTTGTTGTAGCTCTTGGACATCTTGCGGCCATCCAGGCCCGGCAAGGTCGCCACGTCCTCTTCGATCACGACTTCCGGCAGCGTGAAGTAGTCGCGGCCGTACAGGTGGTTGAAGCGCTGGGCGATGTCGCGCGCCATTTCCAGATGCTGGATCTGGTCGCGGCCCACCGGCACCTTGTTGGCGTTGAACATGACGATGTCAGCGGCCATCAGCACCGGGTACGAAAACAGGCCCATGGTCACGCCATCGTCCGGCTCCAGGCCCTTTTCCATGTTCTGGTCCACCGACGCCTTGTAGGCGTGCGCCCGGTTCATCAGGCCCTTGGCGGTGACGCAGTTCAACAACCAAGTCAGTTCGGGGATCTCGGGGATGTCCGACTGGCGGTAGAAGGTCACGCGCTCGTGGTCCAGGCCCACCGCCAGCCAGGTGGCGGCGATTTCAAGGCGCGAGCGCGCCACGCGGGCGGGATCGTCGCACTTGATGAGGGCGTGGTAATCCGCCATGAAGAAGAATGCGTCCACGCCGGGCTGCGCGCTGGCCTGAACGGCGGGACGGATCGCGCCCGCGTAGTTGCCGAGGTGGGGAGTTCCAGAGGTGGTGATGCCGGTGAGGACGCGGGTATTCATGAGGCGAAGAGGCGTTTGCTAGGGGAAACGCCCAGTGTAACGTGCCGGGCGCGCGGCTACAGGACGGCCAGCACCGGCGCCGCCAGCGCGCACAGCCCGCCCGCGGTCAGCGCGGCGCGCGGCCGGAACGTCAGGAACCAGATCAGCAGCAGCCCGGCGATGCTGAGTATGCCGATCCATTCGACCGTGCCGTAGCTCCAACCCCAGACCGCCGCCGAGGCGCACAGGGACAGGGCCAGCGCCCCCCAGCCGAACAGGCGCAGGGGCAGCCGATGACGCCGCGGCAGAGCGCGGTCGAACAGGTCTTCGTAGTGGCGGTCCATGCCCAGGCACAGGGCGGAAAAGCCCGCATAGGCCAGGCAGAAGGCGGCTAGCGTCATGGCGTATCACCTCTAGGTTCGTAGGCGGGCTGGGCCGGCGCGGCCTGCGGCTGGACCGCTGGCTTGATCGCGGCGCGGCCCTTGGCGGGCGCTTTGGCGCCCACCTTGCCAGCGCGGGCCGCCTTGCGCGCCATCCAGGCCAACAGCAGCGCCCCGGCCAAGCAGGTCAGGTCGAAACCGGCCATGACCCAGTCGCCCGCGGGCAGCGACACGCCCAGATGGCGCGAGGTCGTCAGGGCATTGACCACGGGCACCAGCGCCAGGGCAACGGCTGCGGCGGCCAGCAGGTCGCGCCATTTGCGGTGCTGGAACAGGAAGGCGTAGACCAGCGACAGCCCCCAGGCTGCGAAGAAGGCGCGAGACTCCCAGAACTGTCTGCCCGGCAGGTCGACGGGCAAGAGGCGGTTGGCCCAGAAAAAGGCCGCGATCGAGATGAACAGGCCCGCGATCGTGCCGGCGTTGAGCGCATCCACCAACCGCAGCGAGAATGCTTCGCGCGCGCCCGGACGTGCCTTCTGCCGCCGTTTGGCGATCCACAGAACCAGGCCCGTGCCCACCATGGCCGTGCCCGCCATGCTGACCAGGAAATAAAGCCAGCGCAAGAACGGTTCCGCAAACAGACCCAGGTGCAGGCCGACGATGACGCCCGCCGTACGCGCCGTGGCGCCGAGTTCGTCCTCGCTTTCCCGCAGTGCGCCCGTGACGCCGTCAAAGCGCATGTAGGGCGCCAGCTTGCCGAACGACACGCCGTCGGCAGCGTCGCGCACCAGGGTCACGGTCGCGCCGGCATCGCCGGGATGGTTGACGGTGATGCGCCCCACCCGGCCGCCTTGCCAGTGTTGCTGCGCCTGCTCCACCAACGGCGCAAGCGCGATCAGCGGCGCCGGCTCGTTGCGCGCGGGCGTGATCCTGAACGACTTGAAAACGTCGTCGGAATACTGCCGCGGGCTCTCGTAGACGGCCAGGATGCCGGCCGGCATCAGCATGGCCATGAACAGCACCAGCCCGCTGAACGTGATCATCAGGTGGAACGGCAGCCCCAGCACGGACAAGGCGTTGTGGCCGTCCATCCAGGCGCGCTGCCCGCCTTTCCCGGGCCGGAACGTGAAGAAATCGGTGAAGATCTTCTTGTGGGTGATGATGCCGCTGATGATGGCCACCAGCATGAACATGCCGGCGATGCTGGCCAGCCAGCGCCCCCAGGGAAACGCGGTTTCCAGTTCGAAATGGAAGCGATAGAAGAAGTCGCCGCCGCGAGTCTCGCGCGCGGTCACGGCCTGGCCGGTGGCCGCATCCAGCTTCACGCGCACGAAGCCGCGTTCACCCGGCTTGGGCTTGGGCACCTGGTAAAGCAATTGGACCGACGGCTCGCGGTCGGACGGCGGCGTGATGAACCAGCGCGTGGCGTCGGGCGCGTGTTCGGCCAGGTAGTTCTGCGCGGCGGCCACGGACTGCGCAGCAGGCGCGGGCCGCACCTGGATCTCGGGCTGCATCCAGGCCGTGATCTCGGGGCGGAAGAACGCCAGCGTGCCGGTCAGGAACATCGCAAACAGCACCCAGCCGAAGATCAGCCCCGACCAGGTATGCAGCCAGGACATGGATTGGCGCAGGCCTTCCTCGCCCGGCGCCCTTTCCACTTTCGCCTTCATGCCGCCCCCGTTGCCCGGCCGGCCAGGAACAGCGCGCCCATCAAGGCAGCGGGCAACAGCACGCCGGCCCAGGCGCGCCAGGCATTGCGCGTGGCAAAGACCCAGATCACGCCGCAGGCGTAGAACACGAAGGACAGCATCTGCGCCGTGACCACGGCGTCCGGCCGCCGCATGGGCAGCCAGATCGCCAGGCAGGCGGCGGCCGCCGACGCCAGGGCGTAGCCGCCCAGGATGGCGGCCGCCGCCCTGGAAAAGACGGCCAGACGGTAGCGCATCATGCCTGCGCCGGCAGCGGGAGCTTTCACTGGGACACGTTGAAGGTAGTGGTGGAAACGTAGCGGATCTTGGCGTAGGCACGGCCGTCGGCCTCGCCCGGCTTGTCTTCGACGTGGGCGGCTTCGAGCACGTACTGGCCGGGCCACGGCGTGGTGATCTCGATGCGGCCGTTCTCGTCGCTGTGGAAGCGCTTCTCCCACTTGGGCGGGCCGAAAACGGTGACTTCCGTCTTCGCCAGCGGCTTGCCCTTGAACTGCAGCACGAAGGCGTTGGTCCCGGCCGCGACCGGCACGAGCTCCAGGTCCAGCTTGCCCTCGGTGTCCGCGCGGCCCGCCTTGGCGCCGTACTGCACCAGGGTGTCCTTGAACTGATACGCCTGGCGCAGACGCACGTCGCCCTTGCCCGCCGCCGCGAATTCCAGGAAATCCGCGCCTTCGCCCGAAGTCTTCAGCGCCTTGCCGTCGGCGCCCGTCACGACCGGTGCGACCATGATCTTGCCGAGCAGGCCGTCGCGCTTTTCGCGCACATCATCCGCCCATTCCCCGAAATACGCCTTGGCCGGTCCCTCGGCGCTGCGTTCCAACCAAACAAAATGCGCCTGCGCGGCCCCTGCCGTGCTCAACAAGGCGATGGCAGCCAAGGTTCTTGCGAATGTCATTGTTGATTTCCTTTAGAGGACCGGATCGGACCAGCCCCGCGGCCCGGGCCCGATTCGGAGGGTTTAAATTATAACCATTCTCACTTCGAAATAGCGGCAAGGCTTACCAGCGATAGCGCAGGCTGGCCTTGATGGAGCGCTGGTAGCCGTACCAGCACCAGGAATCGCCCGAGCACGAGGCGATGTATTCCTTGTCGAAAAGGTTCTGCACGTTCAGCGCCACCTGCATGCCCTTGAGCGACGGCGACGCGCGGCCCAGGTCATAGTCCAGCATCAGGTCGAACAACGTGACCGATGGCACCTTCAGCGTGTTGGTCTCGTTGGCATACGAGGAACCGATGTAGCGCACGCCGCCGCCCACGCCCACGCCCGCCAGCGGACCTTCCTGCAACTGGTAGCGGGCCCAGGCGGACGCCTGTTGCGAAGGCACGCCCACGGGCGTCTTGCCCTTCAGGTTCAGGCCCGCGGCGTTGGGATAGCCCTTGGAGTACTCGTTGTCCATCAGGGAGTAAGCAGCCACCAGCGTCAGGCCGCGCAGGGGCTCGGTCTTGGCTTCGAGCTCGATGCCCTGCGTGCGCAGTTCGCCCGCCTGGATCGAGCAGCGTCCGCCGGCCGTGCCGCAGATATGGGTCGGATCCGGATCGGTGGTGGTCATGTTCTCGCGGCGGATATCGAACGCCGCAAACGACAGCAGCGTGGCGCTGCCCGGCGGCTGGTACTTGATGCCGACCTCGTACTGATTGCCCTCGATCGGCTTGAACGGCTTGTTCTGCCAGCCCGTGCCGGACTGCGGCTCGAACGATTCCGAATAGCTGAAGTACGGCGCCACGCCGTTGTCGAAGTTGTAGATCGCACCCAGGCGGCCCGTGAACTTCTCCGCATTCAGCGAGGACGGCGCGACCCGTCCGGTAGCGATCGTGGTGGTCTCACCCACGGTGCGCGACCAGTCGTAGCGTCCGCCCAGCAACACCGACAAGCGGTCGATCTTGATCTGGTCCTGGAAGTACAGGCCGGTCTGGTACTGCTTGGAGGTTGCGTCCGACGAGAACGCCGGCACCGGGATGTTCTGATGATTGTTCGGGTTCAGCACATCCAGCGCGGGCGCCGTGCCGAAGCCGGACAGCGTGTCGGTCTTGACGTGCTGGTAGTCAAAACCCAGCAACGTAGTATGGGCGAAGGGACCGGTGTTGAAGCGCGCCTGCACGTTGTTGTCCAGCACCAGCGCGCCCACGTCCACATCGGTCGCGATCGACGCACGCTGCTGGTAGCGGTAGGTCTTGTCGGTGTAGCCGTAGTTGTTGGTCATGGCGCCGTAGATGCTGCGGTACTGCGCTTCCGCGCGCGTCCAGCGCAGGCTTTGCGATGCCTTGATGTTGTCGTTGAAGCGGTGCTCCAGCACGTAGCCCAACGAATAGCTCTTGCGGTCGCTCTTTTCGAAGTTGGCGTCGCCGTCGTAGTAATCGGCCGGCAGGCGGATGCCGTCGGGCGCGGAAAGCAGCGTGCGCATGGCCGGCACGCTGCCATAGGAACCCATGTCGGGATCGCGCTGGAAATTGGTCAGCACCGTCAGCGTCGTGTCGCCGCTGGGCTTCCAGGTAAAGGCCGGCGATACGAAGTAGCGGCGCTCCTTGGTGTCCTTGACCTGGCCGTCGGACATGTAGCCCGAGCCGACCAGGCGGTACAGGAACTTGCCGTCTTCATCTACCGGACCGCCGAAATCGAAGTTGGCGCGACGGTAGTCATAGTTGCCGACCTGCACCTCGACCTCGCGCAGCGTCTCCTCCAGCGGGCGCTTGCTGACCTGGTTGACCACGCCGCCCGGACCGCCCTGCCCGTACATGACGGAGGCCGGTCCCTTCAGCACGTCCACGCGCTCCAGGCGATAGGTGTCCACCTGCGGCAAGGCGTCGCGGCCGCCGAATACCCGCAGGCCGTCCAGATACGTCGACGCCGAGAAGCCGCGCACGCTGAACTGGTCCAGGCGCGTAGCAGTGGCGCCGCGCGATTCCGTGGCCACGCCCGCGGTGTAGCGCAGCACCTGGTTCAGTGTCTGCGCGCCCTGCTCCGTGATCTGCTCGCGCGTGACGACCGATACCGACTGCGGCGTTTCGATCAGCGGCGTGTCGGTCTTGGTGGCGCTGGCGCTCACCGTCGCGACATAGCCCACCGTCGTGATCGGGCTGTCGGACAGGCCGGACACGGTCACTGGCGCCAGCGTGGGCGTGTCGCCCGCGGGCGCGGCGACCTGCACCAGGGTCCAGGTATTGCCCGATTGCGCGCGCGCCTGCAGGCCGCTGCCCGACAGGATGCGGGCGAATCCCGCGCCCACCGAATAGGCGCCGTCCAGCCCGTCCGAGCGGCGTCCCCGCACCAGCGCGGGGTCGAACGACAGGACCACGCCGGCGCTGCGCGCGAACTGCGTCAGGGCATCGGCCAAGGAGCCGGCAGCGATCTGGTAGCTGCGCGGCGCATTCGCGGAGGCGGGCGCCGGCTGCGCCCAGGACTGCGGCAGGCCGGCGGCAAGCCCGCCCGCGCACATGGCGGCCAGCAGGGCCATGCGGCCGGCGGACAAGGGGGCGCGCAAGCGCGGGTGAGATGAAACGGACACAAAACTCTCCCTGTACGGTGGTATCTATCCCTGCCTTCCGTACGGGATCGGAAAACCTGCAAGGCGCAGGCAAAAAAATTTGTAACGCTCAGGCCTCGCGCGGACCGACCTGCAGCCAATACTGCGTATGCCGTGTCACGCGGATGGGCAAGGCGGGCTCCAGCGCCTTGAGCGCACGCTCGGCGTCGTCCAGCGGGAATACGCCCGACAGCCGCAGGCCCGCCACCGCCGGGTCCACCCGGATCATGCCCAGCCGCTGGCGCGCCAGGTATTGCGCGAAATAGTCCAGGCGCCAGTCCTTGGCCACCACCAGCCCGTCGGTCCAGGCCAGCCGGTCGGAATCGGATGCAAGACGGCCGACGTCGCCGTGTTCGGAGAATTGCAGGCGCTCCCCGGCTTCCGCATGGGTGACCACGCCGCTGCGCAAAAGCGCCAGACTGCCTTCGTACACGCCCACGCGCGCGCCTTCGGCGGTGCGGCGCAGATCGAAGCGCGCCTGCTCGACGCGTAGCTCGCCATGCCCCGTATCCACGCGCAGCGCCGCCATGCCGGGCCGCATTTCGGCCCGCACCAGCACTTCGCCACGCAGCAGGTCCATGCCGCGGGCATCGCCCTGCACATGCAGGCGCACCGCGCTGTCGCTGTTCAAGGTGATGTGCAGCCCATCCGCCACCGCTACCGCCAGCCGCTCGCCGACGCCCGTGCTGAGGTCCGCCGCCAGCCGCTGCCACGGTGTGTGGCGGTAGGCAGCCCAGCCGGTAAAAGCCGTGCCGCCGATAGCCAGCAGTCCGCGCAACACCGTGCGACGGCCGGTCGATCGGGGCGAGGACGATGCGGAGCGCGTCAGCGCACCATGCGCCAATGCCGCCGGCACGCGGCGCGCGTCCTGGCTGATGCGCTGCAAGCGGTCCCACGCGCAGCGGTGCGCGGGGTCTTGCGCCAGCCATGCCTCACAGGACTGGCGTTCCGCCGCGCCGGCCAGGCCGGATTGCAATCGCACCCACCAGGCGATCGCCTGGCCCGCCACGGGGTCCGCGGCGGGATCCGCGGCGCTAGTCATCAAAGGCCGCGTAGCACGCGGTCATGGCGCGCACCATGTATTGCTGCACCGAACTCAAGGAAACCTCGAGCCGCCGGGCGATCTCGGGATAGGTCAGCCCGTCGAGCTGCGACAGCAGGAACGCGGATCGGGCCTTGGGCGGCAGGCCGTCCAGCAGACGGTCCAGCCGCGCCAGCGATTGCAGCTGCTCGGTTTGTTCCTCGGGGGATGGCGCATAGGCCTCGGGAATGGCGGCCAGATAGGCGAGATAGGCCCGTTCCAAGGCCGCATGCCGCTGGTGGTCCACTACCAGACCCTTGGCAATGGTGGTCAGCAGCCCGCGCGCTTCGGCGGCGCGCACCGCCTTGCGGCCCTGGATCACCCGCAGGAACACGTCCTGCGCCAGGTCTTCGGCGCGGTGCTCGCAGCCCAGCCTGCGGCGCAGCCAGCCGAACAGCCAGGAGCGATGATCGCGGTACAGGCCATCGACGGGCGCGGCGGGAGGGTCGGTGCGCGCGGCCGATGCGGACAGGAGGGTGGAAGACACGTTGGAAACTGCGGTGCTGGACCAGAAGTCTCCAAATCTTAATTGATAATGACTTGTATTACCAATTTCAACCGCGATCTGCCCGGAAAATCCGGACAGATGCGGCGCGACTACAACGACACGGTGTGGCGGCGTTCCGACTCCAGGTACTCGCGCGACTGCATTTCCAGGATACGCGAGACGGTGCGGTGGAATTCATTGGCCAGCGCGCCTTCCGTGTAGATCTCCTCGGGTTCGCATTCGGCGGACATGATGAGCTTGACGCGATGGTCGTAGAACACGTCGATCAGCCAGGTGAAGCGGCGCGCCTCGGAAGCCTGGCGCGGTCCCATGCGGGGTACGCCCGACAGGATCACCGCGTGGAAGCGATTGGCCAATTCCAGATAGTCGTTCTGCGAACGCGGCCCGCCGCAAAGCGTGGCGAAATCGAACCACACCACCGACCCACCCAGCGCCAGCGCGCGAATCTCGCGGTGTTCGATGTGCAGCACCGGATCCTGGGGCGGCGTATCGGCCAGGCTGTCGAACGCTTCCTGCAATGCGTTCTGGGCACGCTCGTCCAGCGGCGTGTGATAACACTGCACCTGTTCCAGCGAGCGGCGGCGGTAGTCCACGCCGACGTCCACGTTCATGATGTCCATGCGCGCCTGGATCAGCTGGATCGCGGGCAGGATGCGGTCGCGGTGCAGGCCGTCCGGATACAGGGTCGAGGGTTCGTAGTTGGACGTCATCACGAAGGACGTGCCGTACTCGAACAGCTTGAACAGCAGCCGGTGCAGGATCATCGCGTCGGCCACGTCGGATACGTGGAACTCATCGAAGCAGATCAGGCGGTAGCGCTTGGCCACGCGCCTGGCCACCTCGTCCAGCGGATCCTGCATACCCTTCACTTCTTCGAGTTCGCGGTGCACGCCGCGCATGAATTCGTGGAAGTGCAGGCGCGTCTTGCGCACCACGGGCACGGTGGCGTAGAAAGCGTCCATCAGGAAGCTCTTGCCCCGCCCCACTCCGCCCCACAGGTACACGCCGCGCGGCACGTCGGGGCGGTTCAGCAGCTTCTTCAGCGCGTTCGAGCGCATCGACTTGAACTTGACCCATTCGTCGAAATAGCGCTGCAGCCGGTCGATCGCCTTTTTCTGGGCTTCGTCGGGCTTGTAGCCGCGTTCGGCCAGGGCGTGTTCGTAGTATTCGCGGACGTTCATGTGGGAGCAGGAAAAGCAGAATGAAAAAAGGGCGGATCCGTGAACCCGCCCCCGTCTTGCATCGGCTATGCGCGTATCAGAAGTTCAATGCGCGCTTGTCCACGGCCAATGCGGCTTCCTTCACGGCTTCCGACAGCGTCGGGTGCGCGTGGCAGATGCGGGCGATGTCTTCGGCTGCACCACGGAATTCCATGATGGTCACGGCTTCCGAGATCAGTTCCGAGGCCATCGGGCCCACGATGTGCACGCCCAGGACCTCGTCGGTCTTGGCATCGGCGATCACCTTGGCAAAGCCGGTGGTGTCGCCCAGCGCGCGGGCGCGGCCGTTGGCCAGGAACGGGAAGCTGCCAGCCTTGTACTCGCGGCCTTCGGCCTTGAGCTGCTGTTCGGTCTTGCCGACCCAGGCGATTTCCGGCGAGGTGTAGATCACCCACGGCACGGTGTCGAAGTTGACATGGCCGTGCTGGCCGGCGATGCGCTCGGCAACCGCCACGCCTTCTTCCTCGGCCTTGTGCGCCAGCATCGGACCGCGCACCACGTCGCCCACTGCCCAGACGTTCGGCAGGTTGGTCTTGCAGTCGCCGTCCACGGCGATGAAGCCGCGCTCGTCGAGCTTCAGTCCCACGGTGTCGGCGTTCAGGCCGCCGGTGTAAGGCACGCGGCCGATCGAGACGATCAGCTTGTCGACCACCAGCTTCTGCTCGGCGCCCTTGGCGTCGACGTAGGGCACGGTGACGGACTTGGCGGTCGCCTTGATCTCGCCGATCTTGACGCCCATCTGGATGTTCAGGCCTTGCTTGGTGAAGGCCTTGAGGGCTTCCTTGGCCACCTGGCCGTCAGCCGCGGCCAGGAATTCCGGCATGGCTTCCAGGATGGTGACTTCGGAACCCAGGCGGCGCCACACGCTGCCCATTTCCAGGCCGATCACGCCGGCGCCGATCACGCCCAGCGTCTTCGGCACGGCGCCGATGTTCAGCGCGCCGTCGTTGGACAGCACGACCTTTTCATCGAACGGCAGGCCGGGCAGCTCGCGCGCCGACGAACCGGTGGCGACCACGACATGCTTGGCAACCAGGTCTTCCTCGGCGGTGCCGGTGACCTTGATGGCCCAGCCGCCTTCCACCTGGCCGGCGAACGCGCCCTTGCCATGGAAGAACGTGACCTTGTTCTTCTTGAACAGGTACAGGATGCCGTCGTTGTTCTGCTTGACCACCGTGTTCTTGCGGCCGATCAGCGTGTCGAGCTTCAGGCTGACGCCCTTGACTTCGATGCCGTGCTCGGCGAAGTGGTGGTTGGCTTGTTCGTAGTGTTCGGACGATTGCAGCAGCGCCTTGGACGGGATGCAACCGACGTTGGTGCAGGTGCCGCCGGGTGCCGGGCCGCCTTGGCCGTTCTGCCAGGCGTCGATGCAAGCCACCGACATGCCGAGCTGCGCGGCGCGGATGGCGGCGATGTAGCCGCCGGGGCCCGCGCCGATGACGACGACGTCAAATTGTTTGGACATAGTGTTCTCGCGAAGAGGTATTGAGTGGAACACGCCCCGCCCTGCGGGCCGGCATGGGGCCGGCCGGGGCGCCGCAAGACCCGAAGGTCGATCGGGCGCCGGGCCGGGGCGTCGAGATTACAGGTCCAGCAACAGGCGCTGCGGATCTTCCAGAGCGTCCTTCATCGCGACCAGGCCCAGCACGGCTTCGCGGCCGTCGATGATGCGGTGGTCGTAGGACAGCGCCAGGTAGTTCATCGGGCGGATGACGATCTGGCCGTTTTCAACCACGGCGCGATCCTTGGTGGCGTGCACGCCCAGGATGGCCGATTGCGGCGGGTTGATGATCGGGGTCGACAGCATCGAGCCGAACACGCCGCCGTTGGAGATCGAGAACGTGCCGCCGGTCATTTCTTCAATGCCCAGCTTGCCGTCAGCGGCGCGGCGGCCGAAGTCGGCGATGGTCTTCTCGATGTCGGCGATCGACAGCTGGTCGGCGTTGCGCAGGATCGGCACAACCAGGCCGCGCGGGCTGCCGACAGCGATACCGATGTCGAAGTAGCCGTGGTAGATGATGTCCTTGCCGTCGATCGAGGCGTTGATCAGCGGGAACTTCTTCAGCGCGGCAACAGCGGCCTTGACGAAGAACGACATGAAGCCCAGCTTGATGCCGTGCTCTTTCTCGAACTTGTCCTTGTACTTGTTGCGCAGGTCGATGACGGCCTGCATGTTCACTTCGTTGAACGTGGTCAGGATCGCGTTTTCCTGCTGCGATTGCAGCAGGCGCTCGGCGATGCGGGCGCGCAGGCGGCTCATCGGCACGCGCTGTTCCGGACGGCCGTCCAGCGACAGCGTCGGAGGCGCGACCGGGGCGGCGGCCTTGGCCGGAGCGGCCTTGGCGGGAGCGCTGGCGGCCAGGGCGTCGCCCTTGGTCACGCGGCCGTCGCGGCCGGAGCCAGCCACGGAAGCGGCGTCGACGCCCTTCTCGGCCAGGATCTTGGCAGCGGCGGGCGAAGCCACGCCGGCGGCAGCCGACGAAGCGGGAGCGGCGGGAGCAGCAGCGGCTTGCTCGGCGGCCTTGGGCGCTTCGGCGGCGGGCGCGGCGGCGGCAACGGCGGCCTTGCCGGCGGTGTCGATGCGGGCCAGCACTTCGCCGGAGGTGACGGTGCTGCCGTCGCCCTTGACGATTTCAGCCAGCACGCCCGAGGCGGGAGCCGGCACTTCCAGCACGACCTTGTCGGTTTCGACTTCGATCAGGATTTCGTCCGCTTCAACGGCAGCGCCCGGCTGCTTCTTCCAGGTCAGCAGCGTCGCTTCGGAGACGGATTCGGAGAGTTGGGGGACGACGACGTCGGTAATAGCCATTTTGTTTGTTCCGTAAAGTTTGTGTTCTGGTCGCGCTGCGCGGCAAGCTTCGAATCGGAATTCCAGAAACCTGCGCGCGCGGCGCGTGCATCAAGCGAGTGTTACTTCGTCAACATGACCTTGAACTTGGGCGCGAAAGCCGTGTCGATCAGGGCCTTCTGCTGCTCCTGGTGCTTGGCCAGGTAGCCCACGGCCGGCGATGCCGACGCGGCGCGGCCGGCGTAACCCAGCTTCTGGCCTTCGACCATGTTCTCGTACACGTGATGCTGAACGTAGAACCAGGCGCCCTGGTTCTGCGGTTCGTCCTGGACCCAGATCACTTCGGTTGCCTTCGGGTACTTGCGCAGTTCCGTTTCGAACGACTTGTGCGCGAACGGATACAGCTGTTCGACGCGGACGATCGCAACGTTGTCGGCGCCACGCTCGCGGCGGGCATTGACCAGATCGTAGTAGACCTTGCCCGAGCAAGCCAGCACGCGCTTGACCTTGCTGGCGTCGATGGCCTCGTCGACCTCGCCGATGACCGGGCGGAAGCTGCCGCCGGCCAGATCGGTCAGGGGCGAACCGGCGTCCTTGTTGCGCAGCAGCGACTTGGGCGTGAACAGCACCAGCGGCTTGCGGAACGGACGGATCATCTGACGACGCAGCACGTGGAAGATCTGCGACGCGGAGGTCGGCTGGACCACTTGCATGTTGTTGTCGGCGCACAGCTGCAGGAAGCGCTCGATGCGGCCCGACGAGTGCTCGGGACCCTGGCCTTCGTAGCCGTGCGGCAGCATCAGGGTCAGGCCCGACTGGCGGCCCCACTTGGCTTCGCCGGAGCTGATGAACTGGTCGATCACGACCTGGGCGCCGTTGACGAAGTCGCCGAACTGGCCTTCCCAGATGGTCAGCGTGTTGGGTTCGGCGCTGGAGTAGCCGTATTCAAAGCCCAGCACCGCCTCTTCGGACAGCACGGAATCAATGACGGTGAACGGAGCCTGGCCTTCCGAGACGTTTTGCAGCGGAATGTAGGTGCCGTCGTTCCAGCGTTCGCGGTTCTGGTCGTGCAGCACGGCGTGGCGGTGCGTGAACGTGCCGCGGCCCGAGTCCTGGCCGGTGATGCGGATGGCGTAGCCCGAGGACACCAGGGTCGCGAAGGCGAGGTGTTCGCCCATGCCCCAGTCCAGGTTCATTTCGCCCTTGGCCATGGTGCGGCGGTCGTTCAGCAGCTTGGCGACCAGCGGGTGCACCGTGAAGCCTTCCGGCACGGTGGTGATGCGTTCGCCGATGCGCTTGAGTTCGGCCAGCGGCACGGCGGTGTCGGCCTGGTCGGTCCACTTGGCGCCCAGGAACGGCGACCAGTCGATGGCGTACTTGCTCTTGTAGTCGGTCAGCACCGGCTCGATGGTGCGCTGGCCGTCTTCCATCAGCTGGCGGTAGTCCTTGACGAGCTGATCGGCTTCGCCTTCGGCTAGCACGCCTTGCGTGGTCAGCTTGTCGGCGTACAGCTTGCGCGTGCCGGGGTGATGGCCGATGCGCTTGTACATCAGGGGCTGCGTCAGCGACGGGGTGTCTTGCTCGTTGTGGCCCAGCTTGCGGAAGCAGACGATGTCCACGACGACGTCGTGGCGGAACTGCAGGCGGTAGTCCAGAGCCAGCTTGGTGACGAACACGACGGCTTCGGGATCGTCGCCGTTGACGTGGAACACCGGCGCTTCGATCATCTTGACCACGTCGGTGCAATACAGCGTCGAGCGCGAATCGCGCGGGTCGGACGTGGTGAAGCCGATCTGGTTGTTGATGACGATGTGCAGCGTGCCGCCCGTGCCGTAGCCGCGGGTCTGGGCCAGGTTCAGGGTTTCCATGACCACGCCCTGGCCGGCGAAGGCCGCGTCGCCGTGCACCAGCACCGGCAGGACTTGCTTGCCTTCGGCGTCGCCGCGGCGTTCCTGGCGGGCGCGTGCGCTGCCTTCGACCACGGGGTTGACGATTTCCAGGTGCGACGGGTTGAACGCGAGCGACAGGTGGACCGGGCCGCCACGGGTGGACAGGTCGCTGGAGAAGCCGTTGTGGTACTTCACGTCGCCGTCGGTCAGGCCTTCGGCGTGCTTGCCTTCGAACTCGGCGAACAGGTCGCCGGGCATCTTGCCCATGATGTTCACGAGCAGGTTCAGGCGGCCGCGGTGGGCCATGCCGACCACGATTTCCTGGACGCCGTTTTCACCGGCGTGGTTCACCACTTCGTCCATCGAGGCGATGAAGCTTTCGCCGCCTTCCAGCGAGAAGCGCTTCTGGCCGACGTACTTGGTGTGCAGGAAGCGCTCGAGGCCTTCGGACTCGGTCAGCTGCTGCAGGATGTGGCGCTTTTCTTCGGCCGAGTAGGCCGGCGCGCCCAGGGTGGCTTCCAGGCGTTCCTGGATCCAGCGCTTGGCGGCGGGGTCGGAGATGTGCGTGAATTCGGCACCGATGCTGCGGCAGTAGGTGTCGCGCAGCGCCTTCAGGATGTCGCGCAGCGTCATGGTGCTGGCGGTCGTGAAGTAGGTGTTGGTGGCCGAGTAGGTCTGGTCCAGATCGGCTTCGGTCAGGCCGTAGAAGGCCGGATCGAGTTCGGGGATCGGGGGACGTTCCTGGCGCTTGAGCGGATCCAGGTCGGCCCAGCGCGAACCCAGGGAGCGGTAGGCCGCGATCAGCGACTGCACCGAAACCTGCTTGCTGGCCACGGTCAGATCGGGTTCGGCCGCGCGTTGCACGAAGGCATTGGCCTTGGCGCGTTGGGCGAACGATTCGACGATGGGAGCGTGGGCCTGGTCGCGGGTGGATTCCTGGCCGTCGGTGGCGGGAGCGTGTTGCAGCTGGTCGAAGTATTCGCGCCAGTTGTCAGGTACCGAACCGGGATTGTCGAGGTAGGCTTCGTAAAGCTCCTCAACATAAGGGGCGTTACCCCCAAAGAGATAAGACGTGGATAGAGATTCTATTTCCGAAGACATATCGCTTCACCTTTACGAGTGCTTCACTCGACACGATGCAGGAAAACCTTCCGCGACACGGGCTTCCCGTTAAGCGGATAGCAGGGGCAGAAGGCGCGTACAAGCCTTAAAAGCCGTATGGGATAAGAGTATAGCCCTTTGAGTTTAAGGACGTCTTCTTGCGTTTGCGTGACGCAAAAGCGCATTCGGAATGCCATCATGCAGCATTGGAATGTCCAGGCAACCCCTTCCATTGCGCCGTCTACTCGCATTCAATTTCCGGCAATCCAAAATGCCGCGCCGCATCATTTTCACTGGCAAAAATTGCAGTGTTGCGCATTAGCCTCGTTCATACGGGCAATTCGGTGGTCGACAGGATCTCTTTCAGGACGAAAAAGGTGCGGATCTGGCGTACGCCGGGCAGCTTGATGATCTCGCCCGCATGCAGCTTGTTGAAGCGTTCCAGGTCGCGGATGCGCAGCATCAGGAAGTAGTCGAACTCGCCTGCCACCAGGTGGCATTCCAGGCAACCGCTGATGCCGCGCGCCGCGGCTTCGAAATCCGTAAAGGACTCCGGTGTGGAGCGGTCCAGCACCACGCCCACGATGACCAGGGTGGCCATGTCCACCTCTGCCGGTTCCAGCAGGGCGACGGTCTTGCGGATGACTCCCTCGCTCTTGAGCTTTTCCACGCGGCGCAGGCAGGCGGCCGGGCTCAGGTGGACGCGCGCGCTCAGTTCCAGGTTGGTGATCTGGGCGTCCTGCTGCAGCACGCGCAGGATGTGGCGATCGATGCGGTCCAGGTCAGAATTCGTCGGCATTTGATGCGTCCCTGAAAATTAAATTTCGATCAAAAAGCCAATCTAGAAATATTAAATAGAAACCTGGACATTTATTTAATTATTTTCCTTTTAAATAATAAAAATACGCAATTGACGGCAAATCCTTGAAATTCCTATGATTTTTCCATCCGCGCCACCCGGCCCGGCCCAGGAGAGTCCCATGGATCTGCAACGATTTCCGCGCCATCGCCTGACCTTCGGCGACACCCCCATCGAGAAGCTCGAGCGCCTGTCCGCGCATCTGGGCGGCAAGGTCGAGATCTACGCCAAGCGCGAAGACTGCAACAGCGGCCTCGCCTTCGGCGGCAACAAGCTGCGCAAGCTGGAGTACCTGATCCCGCAGGCGCTGGAACAGGGCTGCGACACGCTGGTCACCATCGGCGGCATCCAGTCCAACCACACCCGCATGGTGGCGGCCGTGGCCGCCAAGCTCGGGCTGGCCTGCGTGCTGGTGCAGGAAAACTGGGTGGACTATTCGGACGCGGTCTACGACCGGGTCGGCAACATCATGATGAGCCGCCTGATGGGCGCCGACGTGCGTCTGGTGGACCAGGGGTTCGACATCGGCTTTCGCCGCAGCTGGGAAGAGGCGCTGGAAGATGTCCGCAAGCGCGGCGGCAAGCCCTACGCGATTCCAGCGGGCGCGTCCGACCACGAACTCGGAGGCCTGGGCTACGTCGGCTTCGCCGAGGAAGTGCGGCGCCAGGAAGCCGAGCTGGGCTTCAAGTTCGACTACATCGTCGTCTGCGCGGTCACGGGCAGCACGCAGGCCGGCATGGTGGTGGGCTTTGCGGCGGATGGCCGCGCGGACCGCGTCATCGGCATCGACGCTTCAGGCACGCCCGAGCAAACCCGCGCGCAGATCCTGCGCATCGCGCGGCGCACGGCCGACATGGTCGGACTCGGCGCCGCCATCGAAGAGCGCGACGTGGTGCTGGACACCCGCTATGCCTACCCGGCCTATGGCCTGCCCTCGGCCGAGACCAACGAGGCCATCCGTCTTTGCGCCCGGCTCGAGGGCATGATGACCGACCCGGTCTACGAAGGAAAATCCATGCAGGGCATGATGGACATCATCCGCCGCGGCGAGATTCCGGCCGGCTCGCGGGTTCTGTATGCGCACCTGGGAGGGGTGCCGGCGATCAACGCCTACAGCTTTCTCTACCGCAACGGATAAGGGCGCCTACGGCGCCTTCGGCTGGCCTTGCGGCGACTTGCGCTGAAAGGCCGGCCAGGCCCTGGACTTGCCAGTCCTGGCCGCCAGCGCCGATGATGAGCGCAGGAAGCGCAGCCCAGCCGGCGTATCCGCCGGCTGGGTTTTTCGTTTGGGCCCGCCTTTCCAGCCCTCCAATAAAATTATGTACATAGTTTGTATACAAAACCACGATTTCCCGCTATGGTGCTGACCATCAGGAAGTCATCCGCCCACCCACGCCCGGCCGCCGCGCGCCGTTGCCCTCCGCCCGCCTCATGACCGTCTACGATTCCACGCTCCCCTACCCCCGCGACCTGGCCGGCTACGGCCGCAATCCGCCGCATGCCCGATGGCCGGGGCAGGCGCGCATCGCGGTGCAGTTCGTGCTGAATTACGAGGAAGGCGGCGAGAACAGCGTGCTGCATGGCGACCCCGGGTCCGAACAGTTCCTGTCGGAAATGTTCAACCCCGCCAGCTATCCCGAGCGCCACCTCAGCATCGAGGGCATCTACGAGTACGGCTCGCGCGCCGGCGTCTGGCGCATCCTGCGGGAATTCGAGAAGCGCGGCCTGCCGCTGACGGTATTCGGCGTGGGCATGGCCTTGCAACGCCATCCGGAACTGACCGCCGCCTTCGTCGAACTGGGACACGAGATCGCCTGCCACGGCTGGCGCTGGATCCACTATCAGCACATCGACGAGGCCACCGAGCGCGAACACATGCGCCTGGCCATGGACGCGATCACGCAAATGACCGGCAGCCGTCCGCTGGGCTGGTACACCGGCCGCGACAGTCCGCGCACGCGGCGCCTGGTGGCCGACTATGGCGGGTTCGAGTACGACAGCGACTACTACGGCGACGACCTGCCCTTCTGGATGCGCGTACAGAAAACGGACGGCAGCGTCGTGCCGCAACTGATCGTGCCCTACACGCTGGACTGCAACGACATGCGCTTCGCGCTGCCGCAGGGCTATTCGCACGCTGATCCCTTCTTCCAGTACCTGAAGGACAGCTTCGACGCGCTCTACGCCGAAGGCGACGAAGCGCCCAAGATGATGAGCATCGGCATGCATTGCCGCCTGCTGGGCCGGCCCGGCCGCATCACCGCGCTGCAGCGTTTCCTGGACCACATTGCCAGCCATGACCGCGTCTGGGTCTGCCGGCGGCTGGACATCGCGCGCCACTGGAAGGCGGCGCATCCCTACACCCCCAACGCCTGAACAGGACGGCCATGGCCCATACCCTAGCCCAACTCAATGCGGCGGCGCCCGCGGACGCCGTCGCCATGCTCGACGGCCTGTACGGACATGCGCCCTGGATCGCCGAACGCGCGCTTGGCCACCGCCCGTTTCGCTCGCTGGCCGACCTGGCGCAGCGCCTGCGCCGCGTCGTGAGCGAGGCCGACGCCGACGCCCGGACGGCGCTGCTGCGCGCCCATCCGGAGCTGGCAGCAGGCACGCCCCGGAACGCGGATTCGGCACGCGAACAGGACTTGGCCGGATTGGCCGCGTGCACGCCCGCCGAATTGGCTCGCCTGCAAGCATTGAACGCCGACTACGGCGCCAGATTCGGCTTTCCCTTCGTGCTGGCCGTGCGCGGCCCGCGCGGCGCCGGCATGACGCGCCAGCAGGTGATCGACGAATTCACCCGCCGCCTGGACAACCCGCCGGACCTGGAGTTCGAAGAGGCCCAGCAGCAGCTGCACCGCATCGCCGAGATCCGCCTGCGCGATAGCTTCGACGCCGAGCCCGCCATCGGCAACGACATCTGGGACTGGGGTGAACAACTGGCCGTCCACAGCGATCCGGGCTACGCAGAAAAAGGCCAGCTCACCGTCACCTACCTGACCGCAGCCCACCGCGCCTGCGCCGCGCTGTTGTCGCAATGGATGCGCGACTGCGGTTTCGACGAGGTCGGCATCGATGCGGTTGGCAACGTGGTCGGCCGCTACCTGGCCGCCAGCGCCGACGCCCCCACCCTCATGACCGGCAGCCATTACGACACCGTGCGCAACGCCGGCAAGTACGACGGCCGGCTGGGCATCTTCGTGCCGATGGCCTGCGTGCGCGAATTGCACCGCCAGGGCAAGCGCCTGCCCTACCACCTGGAAGTCATCGGCTTCGCGGAAGAGGAAGGCCAGCGCTACCGCGCCACCTTCCTGGGTTCGGGCGCGTTGATCGGCGACTTCAAGCCGCAATGGCTGGACCAGCAGGACGCAGACGGCGTCAGCATGCGCGACGCCATGGCGCAAGCCGGCCTACGCAGCGCAGACATCCCCAAGCTCAAGCGCGATCCCGCCCGCTATCTGGGCTTCGTCGAAGTCCACATCGAACAAGGTCCGGTGCTCTACGAAATGGGGCTGCCGCTGGCCGTGGTCACGTCCATCAACGGCTGCGTGCGCTATCAGGTGCGGATCAACGGCCTGGCCTGCCACGCCGGCACCACCCCGATGAACCGCCGCCGCGACGCCGCCACCGCCACGGCCGAGCTGGCCTTGTACGTGGAGCAGCGCTCCGCCCGCGACGGCGACTCGGTCGGCACCATGGGCATGCTGGAAGTGCCCGGCGGTTCGATCAACGTGGTGCCGGGAGAATGCCGCTTCAGCCTGGACCTGCGCGCGCCCAGCGACGCGCAGCGTGATGCGCTGGCGCGCGACGTGCTGGCCGAGCTCGAAGCCATCTGCCAGCGCCGCGGCCTGCGCTACACGCTGGAAGAAACCATGCGCGCCGCCGCCGCGCCCAGCGATCCGGCCTGGCAGCAGCGCTGGGAACGCGCCGTCGACGCGCTGGGACTGCCCGTCCATCGCATGCCCAGCGGCGCCGGCCACGACGCCATGAAGCTGCATGAAGTCATGCCCCAGGCCATGCTGTTCGTACGCGGCCAGAACTCCGGCATCAGCCACAACCCGCGCGAATCCACCTCCAGCGACGACATCCAGCTTGCCGTGCTGGCGTTCCTGCGCCTGCTCGACGATCTTGCCCACGACACCCAATAGCCGACCATGACCGATTACGCCCGACTCGACGCCTGGATTGACGCCCACTTTGACGAGGAAGTCCGCTTCCTGCAGGAGCTGGTGCGCGTGCCGACCGACACGCCTCCCGGCAACAATGCGCCACACGCCGAGCGCACGACCGAATTGCTGCAAGGCTTCGGCCTGGAGGCCGAAGCCCATCCGGTGCCGGCGCAGGAGGTGCGGGACTATGGCCTGCAATCCATCACCAACCTCATCGTGCGCCGCGAGTACGGCGCGGGCGGCCTGCGCGTGGCGCTCAACGCGCACGGCGACGTGGTGCCGCCGGGCGAAGGCTGGGAACATGATCCTTACGGCGGCGAAATCGACGGCGGCAGCCTGTACGGCCGCGCCGCCGCGGTCAGCAAGAGCGATTTCGCCAGCTACACGTTCGCCCTGCGCGCGTTGGAAGCCGTCGCCCGCCCCAGCCGCGGCGCGGTCGAACTGCACTTCACCTACGACGAGGAATTCGGTGGCCTGCTCGGCCCCGGCTGGCTGCTGTCCCAAGGACTGACCAAGCCCGATCTGCTGATCGCCGCGGGTTTCAGCTACGAGGTCGTGACCGCCCACAACGGCTGCCTGCAGATGGAAGTGACGGTCCACGGCAAGATGGCGCATGCCGCCATCCCCAGCAGCGGCGTGGATGCGCTGCAAGGCGCGGTCGCGATCCTGAACGCGCTGTACGCGCAGAACACGCGGTATCGGGAGATCCGCTCCGAGGTGCCGGGCATCAGTCACCCCTACCTGAACGTCGGCCGCATCGAAGGCGGCACCAACACCAACGTGGTGCCGGGCAAGGTGGTCTTCAAGCTGGACCGGCGCATGATCCCCGAAGAAAACGCGGCCGAGGTCGAGGCCGACATCCGCCGCATCATCCAGGAAACCGCCGCCTCCGTGCCCGGCATCAGCGTGGACATCAAGCGCCTGCTGCTGGCCAATTCCATGCGCCCGCTGCCGGGCAACCAGCCGCTGGTGCAGGCCATACAGAAACATGGAGAGGAATTGTTCGGCGAGCCCATCGCCGCCATGGGCACGCCGCTTTATACCGACGTGCGCCTGTACGCCGAAGCGGGCATTCCGGGCGTGATCTACGGCGCCGGACCGCGCACCGTGCTGGAATCGCACGCCAAGCGCAACGATGAGCGGGTGGTGCTGGAAGATCTGCGGCGCGCCACCAAGGTCATCGCCCGCACGCTGGCCGACCTGCTGGACGCCGCCTGAGGCGGGCGCCCGGCAGGACCGGCCGGGCGCTTCACGCCAGTTTCATCACCCGGCGCCAGAACAGGATCGCCACCGCCACGAAGACGGCCAGGCCCAGGAACGAGGCCGTGTGCTCGAAGCCCGCGCCGGCGATCGCCAGCGGCGCTTCGGTGCCGGCCGCGCCGATGATGCCGGCCATCAGCACGCCGACCAGGCTTTCGCCCACGATCAGGCCAGAGGCGATCAGCACGCCGCGGCGGTTGGCCGCGTCGGCGAACTGCTCGTAGGGCTTGCCGGCGGCGGCCGCGCGGCGGCGCAGAGCGCGTTCCAGCAGCCATGCCAGGACCGCTCCGACCACGATGGGCGCGGCGACGGTGGGCGGCAGGTAGATGCCGATACCCACGGCCAGCACCGGAATGCGGGCCACGCGGCAGGTGCGCTTCATGATTTCGTCCACCACGATCAGCCCCACACCGACCGCCATGCCGATCAGGATCATGGTCCAGTTGAGCTGGTGCGTGAAGATGCCGCGCGCGATCGCCAGCATCAGCGTCGCCTGCGGCGCCGACAGGGCCTGCGCCGGGTCCATGCCTGCGCGCGGCATGGCGTCGGCAAAACCGTAGGCGTTGTAGAGCAGTTCCAGCACCGGCGAAATCACCGCCGCGCCGGCCACGCAGCCGATCAGCAGGGCCACCTGCTGACGCCAGGGCGTCGCGCCCACCAGCCAGCCGGTTTTCAAGTCCTGCAGGTTGTCGTTGGAAATGGAGGCCACCGCCACCACCGCCGAGGTGCTGAAGATCGACAGCGCAATCGCCATCTGCACGCCGTTCTGCGCGCCCAGCAGTTCGCCGCCCAGCGCCAGCATCAGCAGCGACACCAGCACGATGGCGACGATACCCACGCCCGAGATCGGGCTGGTCGACGACCCTACCAGGCCGGCCATGTAGCCGCAGGCCGCGGCCACCAGGAAGCCGAAGACGAAGGCGAACAGCACGGCGTAGGCCACCAGCTTCCAGATGCCGGCGGGCGACAGCGGCGCGCCGGACAGGAACACCTGGAACGTGACGACCAGCACCGCCACCAGTACGAGCGTCACTGCTGAAATCCAGCCGGCCGACAGGTCGCGCTCGGTGCGCGGCGCGCGCCCGGCACGGGCGGCGCCCGCCTTGGTCAGCGCCGCGAACGAAGCCTTGACGCCGCGCGCCATCGGCATGAACAGCGTGGCCAGCGTCCAGATGGCGCCCACGCCGATCACGCCGGCGCCGATGAAGCGCACCTGCGAAGCCCACAGGCCGGTAGCGTACTTCGCCAGCGACGTGCCCGCGGGCATGTCGCCCATGGCGGTCAGGATGGGCACGGCGATGCCCCAGGAAATAATCAGTCCGGTCAGCATGGCCAGCCCGGCGACGATGCCGATCAGGTAGCCCGCGCCCAGCAGCGCCAACGAAAAGCCCATGGGCAGCCGGAACACCGCGCCGCCCAGTGCGAACCAGCCGCTGACGCTGTCGCCCAGCACGCGCAGTCCGCTGGCGGCGAAACTGACCGCGGCGGCGACCACGCCGCCAGCCACGATGTCGCCCATGCCGGTCTCGGCCTTGGCCGGTGCGCGTCCGTCCTCCGCGGCCTCGTCCTGGGCGCGCTCGGCGCTGCCCACCCGCAGGATTTCAGCGGCGGCCACGCCTTCCGGATACGGCAGGTCGCTCTGCACCACCATCACGTGGCGCAGCGGAATGGTGAACATCACGCCCAGCATGCCGCCGGCGGCGCAGATGCCCAGCGTCTGCCAGAACGGGAAGCCCTGCCAGTGTCCCATCATGACCAGGGCCGGCAGGATGAAGATGATGGACGACAGCGTCCCGGCCGCGGAGGCCTGGGTCTGCACCATGTTGTTTTCGAGGATGTTCGCGTCCTTGAACAGGCGCAGGACGGACATCGAGATCACCGCCGCCGGAATGGCGGATGAAAACGTCAGGCCCACCTTCAGTCCGAGAAAGACGTTGGAAGCCGTGAAGATGACGGTGATGATTGCGCCCAGGAGGATGCCGCGGAACGTAAGTTCGGGCAACGTGACCTCTGCCGGGACGCTGATGGGTTGGGTCATTGCAGTTATTCCTATCTTGCCAGGCGCGAATTCTAGCGCCTTCGCGTCCACCCAGCGGTCACCCCTCTGAGACGACCGCCAAGCATATCCTCGGCAGAAGCTGCCGCAAGCAGTAAAACTTGCAAAAGATTATGCTGAATTTTCCGAAGTTTCCCCAGAATTTTGATCACCCATGCCAGGGGCTAGGGTCTAGCATGGACGTCAAACCAGGAGACGACCAGACCATGCGCGACGCCAGTTCCGCCCCCGGGCAAGACATCCAGCACGACGCCGATCCCGCCGAAACCGCCGAATGGCGCGAGGCGCTGGAATCGCTGGTACAGGCGGAAGGTTCTGAACGGGCGGGCTACGTGCTGGACAATCTGCTGGGCCATGCGGCGTCGCTGGGCCTGCGCGCCAACAGCCAGACCCGCACCGCCTACCTCAACACCATCCCCGCCGACCAGGAACCGCCCTTCCCCGGCAACCTCGCCGTGGAGGAGCGCATCGCCCGCATCAACCGCTGGAACGCGCTGGCGATGGTGGTGCGCGCCAACCAGGCGCATGGGGAGCTGGGCGGCCACATCGCCAGCTATGCCTCGGCCGCCGACCTGTTCGAGGTCGGCTTCAACCATTTCTTCCGCGCGCAGAGCCCGGACGGCCCCGGCGACCTGGTCTACATGCAGCCGCACTCGGCGCCCGGCGTGTATGCCCGCGCCTATCTGGAAGGATTCCTGGGCGAAGAGGACCTGGCGCATTTCCGCCAGGAGATCACGGCCGGCGCGCGCGGCCTGCGTGGACTGTCGTCGTACCCGCACCCGTGGCTGATGCCCGACTTCTGGCAGTTCCCCACGGGGTCGATGGGCATCGGCCCCATCAACGCCATCTACCAGGCGCGCTTCATGCGCTATCTGGAGCACCGTTCGCTCATGCCCGGCGGCGACCGCAAGGTCTGGGGCATCTTCGGCGACGGCGAAATGGACGAACCCGAATCCATCGCCGCGCTGACGCTGGCCGCGCGCGAGAAGCTCGACAACCTGGTGTTCGTGGTCAATTGCAACCTGCAGCGCCTGGACGGCCCGGTGCGCGGCAACGGCCGCATCATCGATGAGCTGGAAACGCTGTATGCGGGCGCGGGCTGGAACGTCATCAAGCTGGTCTGGGGCAGCGACTGGGACGCGCTCTTGCGGCGCGACACCGGCGGCGCCCTGGCGCGCGCCTTCGCCAACACCGTGGACGGACAGTTCCAGACCTTCGCGGCCAACGACGGCGCCTTCAACCGCGCCCACTTCTTCAACCAGAATCCCGAACTGGCCGCCCTGGTGGCCGACTGGAGCGACGAGGCCATCGACCGGCTGCACCGCGGCGGCCATGACATGGTGAAGATCCATGCGGCCTACCACCGCGCCGTGCGCCATCGCGGCCAGCCCACGGTGATTCTGGCGCAGACCAAGAAGGGCTTCGGCATGGGGTCGGCCGGCCAGGGCAAGATGACCACGCACCAGCAGAAGAAGCTGGACGACGAGGCGCTGCTGGCCTTCCGCGACCGCTTCGCGCTGCCGATCTCGGACGCCGATTGCCTGGCGCTCAAGTTCTACCGCCCGGCCGAGGACAGCGCCGAACTGCGCCACCTGCAGGCCCGCCGCGCCGCGCTGGGCGGCCACATTCCCCGCCGCAACACCGAGGCGCCGCGCCTGGCGCCGCCGGACGCGGAACACTGGGCGCGTTTCGCGCTGGCTGCCGACGGCAAGGAAATGTCGTCCACCATGGCCATCGTGCGCATGCTGACCGCCCTGCTCAAGGACGCCACCGTGGGGCCGCGCATCGTGCCCATCGTGGCGGACGAGGCGCGCACCTTCGGCATGGCCAACCTATTCCGCCAGATCGGCATCTATTCCGCGCAAGGCCAGCTCTATGAACCCGAGGACATCGGCTCGGTGCTGTATTACCGCGAAGCGCGCGACGGCCAGATCCTGGAAGAAGGCATTACCGAGGCCGGCGCGATTTCCTCGTGGACGGCCGCGGGCACCAGCTATTCGGTCAACGGCCTGCCGATGCTGCCCTTCTATATCTATTACTCGATGTTCGGCTTCCAGCGCATCGGCGACCTGATCTGGGCTGCCGCCGATCAGCGCACGCGCGGCTTCCTCGTCGGCGCCACCTCCGGCCGCACCACGCTGGGCGGCGAAGGGCTGCAGCACCAGGACGGCTCCAGCCACATCATGGCCGCCGCCGTGCCGAACTGCCGCGCCTATGACCCGGCCTATGCCTACGAGGTCGCCATCATCGTCGAGCACGGCATGCGCCGCATGCTGGACGAGCAGCGCGACGAGTTCTACTACCTGACCGTCACCAACGAGAACCTGGCGCAGCCGGACATGCCGGCAGGCGAAGACGTGCGCGAGGGCATCCTGCGCGGCATGTACCGCCTGCGGCCCGCGCGCGGGCAGGCCCAGGTGCGCCTGCTGGGCGCGGGCCCCATGCTGCGCGAAGCCGAGATTGCCGCGCAACGGCTGCAGGCCGACTACGGCGTGGACGCCGAAGTCTGGAGCGTCACCAGCTTTTCCGAGCTGGCGCGCGACGGCCGCGAAGCCGAACGCGCCCGCGTGCTCGGCCTTGCGTCCGGCGCCGACTGGGTCCGCACCTGCCTGGGCGCCAGCAACGCCCCGGTGGTTGCCGCCAGCGACTACGTGCGCGCCGTACCGGAACAGATCCGCGCCTGGGTGCCCGCGCCCTACCGCACGCTGGGTACCGACGGCTTCGGCCGCAGCGACACCCGCGCCCAGCTGCGCGACTTCTTCGAGGTCAGCGCGGACTGGATCGTGCTGTACGCGCTGGACAGCCTGGACCGCCAGCAAGACGCCCAGACGCTGCGCGCGCGCCTGAATGCCGGCACGCGGCAAACGCCGCCTTGGGATAGATAGGATTGCAATCCGCGATGCAGCGAGGTTTTGCGCAAAATCGTCCATTCGCTGCAGCGCAACAACCAAGCACCCGCGCTTTCTGTTGAAATACGGGTGTTCCCAAGCATTTCCCAGAAAATACGGCGGGCCGCGAGCCCGCTTTTTGCAATCCCATTTCCTTTCCATTTAGCGCCCGCAAGGCCTGTATCCCATGGACGAAACCCTCACCAAAATGGCGTTGGACTACCACGCCTACCCCACCCCCGGCAAAATCTCGGTCACGCCGACCAAGACGCTGGCCAACCAGGACGACCTGTCCCTGGCCTACTCCCCCGGCGTGGCGGCCGCCTGCATGGCCATCTTCGACCAGGGCGATGACGCCGCCTCGAAGTACACCTCGCGCGGCAACCTGGTGGGCGTGATCACCAACGGCACCGCCGTGCTGGGCCTGGGCAACATCGGCCCGCTGGCCGCCAAGCCTGTGATGGAAGGCAAGGGCTGCCTGTTCAAGAAGTTCGCCGGCATCGACGTGTTCGACATCGAACTGGCCGAGAACGACCCCGACAAGCTGGTCGACATCATCGCGGCGCTGGAGCCCACGCTGGGCGGCGTCAACCTCGAGGACATCAAGGCGCCAGAGTGCTTCTACATCGAGAAGAAACTGCGCGAGCGCATGAAGATCCCCGTCTTCCACGACGACCAGCACGGCACCGCCATCATTTCGTCGGCCGCCATCCTGAACGGCCTG
Organism: Achromobacter sp. PD1; assembly: GCF_048541815.1. Classification (NCBI taxonomy): domain Bacteria; kingdom Pseudomonadati; phylum Pseudomonadota; class Betaproteobacteria; order Burkholderiales; family Alcaligenaceae; genus Achromobacter; species Achromobacter sp. PD1. The sequence continues at coordinate 855,764 of NZ_CP183349.1, read as the reverse complement.
AAGGTCGTGAACAAGGACATCGGCTCGGTCAAGCTGGCTTGCTCGGGCGCCGGCGCCGCCGCCATCGCCTGCCTGGACCTGCTGGTGCACCTGGGCGTCAAGCGCGAGAACATCTACGTGGTGGACTCGCGCGGCGTGATCTGGGACGGCCGCGATGAAAACATGGAAGCCAACAAGAAGCGCTACGCGCAGAAGACCGACGCCCGCACGCTGGCTGACGTGGTCAACGGCGCCGACGTGTTCCTGGGCTGCTCGACCGCCGGCGTGCTGACCGCCGACATGGTCAAGACCATGGCCGCCAGCCCGCTGATCCTGGCGCTGGCCAACCCGGAACCGGAAATCCGTCCCGAGGTGGCCAAGGCCGCCCGCCCGGACTGCATCATCGCCACCGGCCGTTCGGACTACCCGAACCAGGTCAACAACGTGCTGTGCTTCCCGTTCATCTTCCGCGGCGCCATGGACGCCGGCGCCTCGCGCATCACGGAAGAAATGAAGCTGGCTTGCGTGAAGGCCATCGCCGAACTGGCTCAAGCCGAACAAAACGACGAAGTGGCCCGCGCCTACGCCGGCCAGGAACTGTCGTTCGGCCCGGACTACATCATCCCGAAGCCCTTCGACCCGCGCCTGATCGTCCAGATCGCCCCGGCCGTGGCCCAAGCCGCCGCCGACTCCGGCGTGGCTGCCCGCCCCATCGAAGACATCGAGGCCTACCGCCAGAAGCTGATGGGCTTCGTGTACCACTCGGGTCAGCTGATGCGTCCGCTGTTCGCCCAGGCCAAGAAGGCGCCCAAGCGCGTCATCTACGCCGACGGCGAAGACGAGCGCGTGCTGCGTGCGGTGCAGACCGTGGCCGATGAAAAGCTGGCGTTCCCGATCCTGATCGGCCGCCCGGCCGTCATCGAAATGCGCATCAAGAAGTTCGGCCTGCGCCTGGCGGCCGGCCAGGACTTCGAGATCGTGGATCCGGAAGACGACAGCCGCTTCAACGAAACCTGGAATGCGTATTACCAGTTGAAGGGCCGCGAGGGCGTGACGCCGGCCATCGCCAAGGCGATGATCCGCAAGCACAACACGCTGATCGGCGCGATGCTGCTGCGCCGTGGCGACGCGGACGCCCTGCTCTGCGGCGTGGCCAGCAAGTACGACAACCAGCTCAAGTACATCGACGAAATCATCGGCAAGAAGGAAGGCCAGACCTACGCCGCCCTGAACGTGCTGATGCTGCCCGACCAGACGCTGTTCGTCACCGACACCCACGTCAACGAGAACCCGACGGCCGAGGAAGTCGCCAGCATCACCATCCAGGCCGCGGACGAAATGCTGCGCTTTGGCGTGGTGCCGAAGATCGCCCTGCTGTCGCACTCCAACTTCGGCAGCCGCGTGACGGAATCCTCGCGCAAGATGGCCGCCGCGCGCCAGATGGTGCAGGACCGCGCTCCCGACCTGGAAGTCGACGGCGAAATGCACGCCGACGCGGCCCTGTCGGAGAAGATCCGCGTCCTGGCCTACCCGGACAGCACGCTCAAGGGCCGCGCCAACCTGCTCGTCATGCCCACGCTGGACACCGGCAACATCACGTACAACATGTTGAAGATGACTGGCAGCAATGGCGTCGCGATGGGTCCGATCCTGCTGGGCGCGGCGCGCCCTGTGCACATCCTGACCACCAGCGCCACCGTGCGCCGCATCGTCAACATGACGGCGCTGGCCGTGGTGGACGCGCAGCAGGAAGCCGCCGAGGCCGCCAAGAAGCGTCGTTGATCACCGACGGCCATTAAGGCAAAGGGCGCCCCTTGGGGCGCCCTATTTCTTGCTGCGGGCACTTTCGGCCGCGATAGCCTGCCGGCCCGGGCTGATGGTAAAAACCAAGTTCAACCTTGTTTTCTGGAGTCCACATGCTGGCCGACGCCTTGTATGCCTGGTTTCATTACCTGGCCATTTTCCTGCTGGTGGTGGTCCTGACCGCCGAAGCCGTGCTGCTGCGGCCCGATCTCACCGCCGCCGGCCTCAAGCGCCTGGTCATCTATGACCGCCTCTATGCGCTGAGCGCCGTGGTGGTGCTTGTCACCGGAGTGCTGCGCCTGACGCTGGGCATCAAGGGCGCCGCGTTCTACATGAGCAATCCCTGGTTCCACGCCAAGATCACGCTCTTCGTCATCATCGGCCTCTGTTCGATCGCGCCCACGATGACCTTCCTGCGCTGGGCCAAGCAATCGCGCCAGCAGCCGGGCTTCCTGCCCGCGGCCGCCGACATCAAACGGGCGCGGCGCTGGGTCATGATCGAATCGCACCTGTTCATCTTCCTGCCGCTGTTCGCCGTGCTGATGGCGCGCGGCATCGGCGCGTAACACTCCGCCAGGGCCGCGCGCTTCAAGAGCAGGATGCGCGGCGGCGGGCCTCGGGCTCCTCGTCGCCCACGACAAAGGTGGCGAAATGGAAGACGCCCACCGTATCGTTCTGGACCACGTCCACGACCTCGCCGGCCAAGGTCTGCATCACCGACATGCCTTCCGGCACGTCGGCCTGGCCGTCGCGTTTGGCGGCCTGGCCATTCCAGGGGCTCAGCACCAGCACGCCCGGGTACGGTTCGCGCGCATCGCCGCGGCCGCGGCGCATCGACTTCACCTGAGTGCCGGCGGCATAGCTCACGCCGCCGAATCGCGTCGGGCAAGCCAGCTCCGCATCGCTGACCCGCAGCAGGCGCCGCGCCTCGTCAAGATACAGCCTGGGCTCGCTCAAGGGCAGCCCGAATATCCGGACCGCCATCGGATCCTTGACCTCGATGCGCCAGCGATCCGGATCGCTCGAGCCATCGGTGTAGACCGTGCCGCTGGAGCCGTAGAGGATGGAACCCGGCGCGAGATCCAGGGTTTCGGCGCGGTTGCCCGGACCCAGCACGCACTTGTCTAGCGCCGTCATCGCGCCATCGCGCTTCACCTCGAACTCGATCTCCTGCGTGGCGTCGCACTGCCAGCCCAGCACGGTCTGGCTGCCCGCACCGCGCAGGATGACGTTGCGCGGATAGCGGCCCCGCAAGGCGTAGGTTTCGTCGTCATAGTCCGAATCGAGATAACGCCGCGCGCTCGATGCCTGCACGCCATACATGGCCACGGGCTGCGGAAACTCCGCTTCAAGATAGGTCTCCAGCTGCCCTTCGTCCTGCAGCTTCAGCCGCGTTCCCGCGGGCATGACGGTGCCACCGACGGTCGTGGCTTCCTGCAGCGTGACATTGCGAGCCGCCTCGGCGCGGGCGCCCTCCCGCTCGATTTGCCAGATCACCGTCTGCACCCAGGCATAGAAGGCGAACGGCACGGCCAGCACGACGAATACCAGGGTGGAGGTCTTCCAGTACTTGCGCACCGTGCGGCGCGCGCCGCCGCTGGCAACCAGAACCACGGCCCAGGCCAGCAACGCCAGACCGGCGAGAAAACCCAGGGAAACAAAAATGTAAAAGCCGGCGGAAGGCAGCGCTATCGGAATCATGGCAAGGATGGTACACGCCAAACCATCACGCCGCGGCCACACGGCGAACAGGCAACAAAAAACCGCCCGAAGGCGGTTTCTTGCTCAAGCCAGGCTGCGTATCAACGCTTGTCCATCGGCGGCACGTCGCGCGTGACCGAACCGGTGAACAGCTGGCGCGGACGGCCGATCTTGTAATCGGGATCCGACAGCATTTCGTTCCACTGGGCGATCCAGCCCACCGTGCGGGCCAGCGCGAAGATGGCCGTGAACAGCGAGGTCGGGATGCCGATGGCGCGCTGGACGATACCCGAGTAGAAGTCCACGTTCGGGTACAGCTTGCGCTGAACGAAGTACGGATCCGACAGGGCGATGCGTTCCAGTTCCATGGCCAGCTTGAACAGCGGGTCGTTTTCCAGGCCCAGGGCCGAGAGCACTTCCTTGCAGGTTTCCTGCATCAGCTTGGCGCGCGGGTCGTAGTTCTTGTAGACGCGGTGGCCAAAGCCCATCAGGCGCACGCCCGAGTTCTTGTCCTTGACCTTCTCCATGAACTCGCCGACCTTGGCGATGCCGCCGTTGGCTTGCAGCTCTTCCAGCATCTGCAGGCAAGCTTCGTTGGCGCCGCCGTGAGCCGGGCCCCACAGGCAAGCCACGCCGGCCGAGATGGCGGCGAACGGGTTGGTGCCCGACGAGCCGCACAGGCGGACGGTCGAGGTCGAAGCGTTCTGCTCGTGGTCGGCGTGCAGGATGAAGATGCGGTCCAGCGCGCGCTCGACGACTTCGTTCACCTTGTAGTCTTCGCACGGCGTGGCGAACATCATGCGCAGGAAGTTGCCCGTGTAGGACAGGTTGTTCTGCGGGTAGATGAAGGGCTGGCCTTGCGAGTACTTATAGGCCATCGCGACCAGCGTCGGCATCTTGGCGATCAGGCGGATGGCCGAGATGTGGCGATGCTGCGGGTTCGTGATGTCGGTGGAGTCGTGGTAGAACGCGGACAGCGCGCCGACCAGGCCGGTCAGCACGGCCATCGGGTGCGCGTCGCGGCGGAAGCCGCGCAGGAAGAAGTGCAGCTGCTCGTTGACCATCGTGTGATGGGTCACTTGCGAATCGAAATCGGCCTTCTGGTCCTTGTTGGGCAGTTCGCCGTTCAGGATCAGGTAGCAGATGTCCATGAAGTCGCAATTGACGGCCAATTGCTCAATGGGGTAGCCGCGGTACAGCAGTTCGCCCTTGTCGCCGTCGATGTACGTGATGCCCGATTCGCAGGCGGCGGTGGACATGAAGCCGGGGTCAAACGTGAACATGCCCGTCTGGCCGTACAGCTTGCGGATGTCGATCACATCCGGACCAACCGTACCCTTGTAAACAGGGAACTCAATGGGGGCGCTGCCATCCGAGAAGGATAGAGTGGCTTTTTTGTCAGACAGGTTCATGTTCATTCCTCTCAATTAATCAGAGCGCGCGCATCTGGCCAATGATGCTCCGAAGCCTGGGCGTGTCCAGCGCGCCCTCAAGCTCTTTGCGGGCCAGCAGCAGATCGAGAAGGTCGTTGTCTCCCATCTCGAAAAGCTGCGTCAATGCGGCCACGTCATCATCGGTAAGTTCAGCCTCGTGGGCATCCAGATACCGGGTGATGATCAAGTCGTTTTCGAGCAAGCCGCGGCGCGCCCGCCAACGCAAACGCGCCCGCTCCAATTCAGTTAGCTTGCTCATCTTTCTTTACACCTAAAAAAGCCCCAACGCCGCACCCGCTACACGGGTTTGCCACCCCCTGGAGGGCGTTTTTGCCTTGGGACGGCCCGGCGGCAAAAACGCCGCCGGAGGCAAAATGCGCTTGCTTAAAACTAGACCGTACGGCGAACCATCAGTTCCTTGATCTTGCCGATCGCCTTGGTCGGGTTCAGTCCCTTGGGACAGACGTCGACGCAATTCATGATGGTGTGGCAACGGAACAGGCGGTACGGATCGTCCAGGTTGTCGAGGCGGCTGCCCGTGGCTTCGTCGCGGCTGTCGGCGATGAAGCGGTAGGCTTGCAGCAGGCCGGCCGGGCCGACGAACTTGTCCGGGTTCCACCAGAACGACGGGCAGGAAGTGGAACAGCACGCGCACAGAATGCATTCGTACAGGCCATCCAGCTCTTCGCGGGCCTCGGGCGACTGCAGACGTTCCTTTTCGGGCGGCGGCGTGTCGTTGATGAGGTACGGGCGGATCGAGTGGTACTGGTTGAAGAAGTGCGTCATGTCCACGATCAGGTCGCGGATGACGGGCAGGCCCGGCAGCGGACGCAGAACGATGGGTTCCTTCAGTTCGCGCAGGTTGGTCGTGCACGCCAGACCGTTCTTGCCGTTGATGTTCATGGCGTCCGAACCGCACACGCCTTCACGGCACGAGCGGCGCAGGGCCAGGCTGTCATCGACGTCGTTCTTGATGCGCACCAGCGCATCGAGCAGCATCTTGTCGGTCGGCTGGAGTTCGACGTCCAGCTTCTGCATGTACGGGCGCTCGTCCTTGTCCGGATCGTAGCGGTAGATTTCGAACTTGACGATTCTCTTGGTGCTCATAGTGGGCTCAATCCGGACTTAGAAGGTACGCGCCTTGGGCGGGAAGGACTCGACCGTCAGCGGCTTCATCTGCACGGGCTTGTAATCCAGGCGGCTGCCTTCGGAGTACCACAGCGTGTGCTTCAGCCAGTTTTCGTCGTCGCGCGTCGGGTGGTCGTCCAGCGCGTGTGCGCCGCGGCTTTCGGTGCGGGCGGCGGCCGACTTGATGGTGGCGCGGGCCACTTCGGTCATGTTCGCCATTTCCAGCGCCTCGACGCGCGCGGTGTTGAACACCTTGGACTTGTCCTTGAAGTAGATGTGGTCGGCCTGCTTGGCCAGATCCTCGATCTGGGTCACGCCTTCGTTCAGCAACTCCAGCGTGCGGAACACGCCGCAATGGCGCTGCATCGAGAAGCGGATGGCGTTGCCGATGTCCTGGGTCTTCTCGCCCGAGGTGCGCGATTCCAGCTTGTTGACGCGGTCCAGCGAGAATTCGACGGCTTGCTGCGGCACGGGCTGGTGCGCGTGCTGGCGTTCCGGATGCGAATTGACGATGTGGTTGCCGGTGGCGCGGCCGAACACGATCAGGTCCAGCAGCGAGTTGGTGCCCAGGCGGTTGGCGCCGTGCACCGACACCGCGGCGCATTCGCCGATGGCGTACAGGCCGTTGACGATCTTGTTCTCGCCGTTTTCGCGCGTCAGCACCTGGCCGTGGTAGTTGGCCGGGATGCCGCCCATCTGGTAGTGGATGGTCGGAACGACGGGGATCGGTTCCTTGATCGGGTCCACGTTGCCGAACTTGATCGCGATTTCGCGGATCGAGGGCAGACGCTTGTTGATCACGTCGGCGCCCAGGTGGTCCAGCTTGAGGACCACGTAGCTGCCGTCCGGACCGCAGCCGCGGCCTTCCTTGATTTCCTGGTCCATCGAGCGGGACACGAAGTCGCGCGGGGCCAGATCCTTCAGCGTGGGCGCATAGCGCTCCATGAAGCGTTCGCCATCCTTGTTCAGCAGGATGCCGCCTTCGCCGCGCACGCCTTCGGTGATCAGCACGCCGGCGCCGGCCACGCCGGTCGGGTGGAATTGCCAGAATTCCATGTCCTGCAGCGGAATGCCCGCGCGGGCGGCCATGCCCAGGCCGTCACCGGTGTTGATGAAGGCGTTGGTGGAAGCGGCCCAGATGCGGCCGGCGCCGCCGGTGGCCAGCACCGTGGTCTTGGCTTCCAGGATGTAGATTTCGCCCGTTTCCATTTCCAGGGCGGTCACGCCCACGACGTCGCCCGCTTCGTTGCGCAGCAGGTCCAGCGCCATCCATTCGACGAAGAACTGGGTGCGCGCGGCGACGTTGCGCTGGTAGAGGGTGTGCAACAGCGCGTGGCCGGTGCGGTCGGCAGCGGCACAGGCGCGCTGGACCGGCTTTTCACCGAAGTTGGCGGTGTGGCCGCCGAACGGACGCTGGTAGATGGTGCCGTCGGGGTTGCGGTCGAACGGCATGCCGAAGTGCTCGAGCTCGTACACGGCGTTCGGCGCTTCGCGGCACATGAATTCGATGGCGTCCTGGTCGCCCAGCCAGTCCGAACCCTTGACGGTGTCGTACATGTGCCAGTACCAGTTGTCTTCGCTCATGTTGCCCAGCGAGGCGCTCACGCCGCCCTGTGCGGCAACCGTGTGCGAACGCGTGGGGAACACCTTGGACAGCACTGCAACGGACAGGCCCGCTTGGGACAGTTGCAGCGAACAACGCATGCCGGCTCCACCGGCGCCAACGACCACCACATCAAACTGGCGGCGCGGCAGGGATTTCATGACAGAGACCACGGCTTAAATGCTCCAGAGGATTTGCGCGAAGTAAACGACCGAACCGACCAGCCAGAGGATCGTCAGCACTTGCAGCAGCAGGCGCACGCCCACCGACTTGACGTAGTCCATCCAGATGTCGCGCACACCAATCCAGGCATGCCAGGCCAGCGCAATGAATGCAAGGGTGGCCAGGATCTGGCCAACCGGAAGAACGCCCACGTAGAAGTTGAACAGCGCAGTCCAGTGCTCGTACGTGAAGGCCGGCATCATCAGGATGCCGATGAGCAGCACCAGCGTGTACACGGCCATGATGACGGCGGTGATGCGCTGGATGATGAAATCCATGACGCCGTAATGGGCGCCCACGACCAGACGCTTGGGTCCGTAGTTTTTGACGTCGGCCATTACAGCACTCCGAACAGTTTGAGAGCGAACACCAGGGTCAGCGCCAGGCTCACCCCGAAAACCACGCCGGCGCTCTTCTTGGCCGACAGCTTGTCGATACCAATGTGCAGGTCCAGCAGCAGGTAGCGGATGCCGGCACAGAAGTGGTGCAGATAGCCCCAGATCAGGACCAGGAAGACAAGCTTGACGATCGGATTGCCGGCGTACGCGGCCACGGCTGCGAACGTCTGCGGCGCGGCCACGCTGGCCGCGAACAGCGGCAGAATGACCAAGGGAAGACAGAGGAACAGCAGCGCGCCGCTGACGCGGTGCAGGATGGACAGCTTGCCGGCCAGGGGCAGGCGGTAGCTGGCGAGTTGCGCAATACCAATATTGCGAAACTGCGGACGTGGCTTGGCAGCGGTGTCGGACATGACGGCCTCGGTGTTTCGGAACTAGGGAATCGTTACGGCGGAAATGCCGTAGCCCTTGCGGGCAAACACGGTATTTTCGCCCAGAGATAGGGTCGGTATCAAATCGTAGGTAAAAAACTCATCAATTCAGACTATTGCGGTAGTGGTATCGATCGGTCAAGTACAACCCCCGGCGAATTTCCATGGGGCGGTCACCATACGTATAAGACACCCTATCCACCTGCAACAACGGCGTCCCGGCGGGAACATTAAGCAGCGGACAGACCTCGGCCGGCGCGATCACCGCGCGCAGCTTTTCGTCCGCGCGCACCATGCTCACGCCGAATTCGGATTCGAACAGACCGTAGAGCGGCGCCTTGTTGGCGGTCAACAGCTCCAGGGTCAGTCCACGGAAGATGGAACCAGGCAGCCAGATGTCGTCCACGACGGTGGGCGTCTGCCCCATGGACAGCAGGCGGCGGATCATGACGACGGTTTCGCCGGCCCGCAGGTCCAGGGCGCGCGCGATCTCGGCGGGCGCACGCAGGCGCCGGCATTCCAGGATGCGGCTTTCCGCCCGGCCGGCCTCGCCTTCGTCGTCGGCGGCCAGGCGCAGGAAGCGGTAGCGCACGCGCGCTTCGTGGTGGGTGGCGACGAAAGTGCCCTTGCCCTGGCGGCGCAGCAGCATGTGCTCGGCAGCCAGCTCATCGACCGCCTTGCGCACCGTGCCCTGGCTCACCTGGAAACGGGCAGCCAGATCGATTTCGCTGGGGATGAGTTCACCGGGCTTCCATTCGCCGCGTTCCAGGCTCTGGACAAGCAGATCCTTGATTTGCCGGTAGAGCGGACTGAAAGCGGCCCCCTCGCCCGCCGTGCGGGCGGCGCGAATGCGTAAGGAGGTTTCGGGCCGGGGCTCTGCCATGGATCTTTTTGATTGAGTCATGTTTATCCGGAGGAAATGGGAGGGCGGCGCAAGGCAGCGAACCCATCCGCAATGCGCTGCTGCCGCCGGTGTTCTGGCTTGATACAGGCGCGCAACCGAAACCGGGTTGCGGCGCATTCGAATAAACGCTCTATTGTGGCATATCGGCCGGGACGCTGTCCAACGTCTTATGTCTTATATAAGATAGAAGAGCAATTGACGGACACGTAAATTCGATCTAGGATTCAACGCTGCCCGGGCCCCGCGCATGCCGCTGCGCGCGCCGTTGCACACGCGTTGATTTTCACGCCCAACGATTACACTGCTTGGTGAGATTTTTTCTCGCCAAACCATTACGGAGAACGTCCATGTCCAAGCCTGCCTTGCGTGTCGCCGTCACCGGCGCCGCCGGCCAAATCGGTTACGCACTGCTATTCCGCATCGCCTCGGGCGAAATGCTGGGTAAAGATCAACCCGTCATCCTGCAACTGCTGGAAATCCCCGACGAGAAAGCGCAAAAGGCCCTGAAGGGCGTCATCATGGAACTGGATGACTGCGCCTTCCCGCTGCTGCAAGAAGTCACCGCCCACAGCGATCCGCGCACCGCCTTCAAGGACGCCGACGTGGCCCTGCTGGTTGGCGCCCGCCCGCGCGGCCCCGGCATGGAACGCAAGGACCTGCTGTCGGTCAACGCCCAGATCTTCACGGCTCAGGGCAAGGCCCTGAACGACGTCGCCAGCCGCAACGTCAAGGTCCTGGTCGTCGGCAACCCGGCCAACACCAACGCCTACATCGCCATGAAGTCGGCGCCGGACCTGCCCGCCAAGAACTTCACCGCCATGCTGCGCCTGGACCACAACCGCGCCCTGTCGCAACTGTCCGCCAAGTCGGGCAAGCCGGTCGCCGCGATTGAAAAGCTGGTCGTGTGGGGCAACCACTCGCCCACGATGTACCCCGACTACCGCTTCGCCACCGTCGGCGGCGAATCGCTGTCCAAGCTGATCAACGACGACGCCTGGAACCGCGACACGTTCATCCCCACCGTGGGCAAGCGCGGCGCCGCCATCATCGAAGCCCGCGGCCTGTCCTCGGCCGCTTCGGCCGCCAATGCCGCCATCGACCACGTCCGTGACTGGGTCCTGGGCAGCAACGGCAAGTGGGTCACGATGGGCATCCCGTCGGACGGCTCCTACGGCATCCCCGAAGGCATCATCTACGGCGTGCCGGTCACGACCGAAAACGGCGAATACAAGCGCATCGAAGGCCTCGAAATCGACGCCTTCTCGCGCGAGCGCCTGGACTTCACGCTGAAAGAGCTCCTCGAAGAGCGCGACGGCGTCAAGGACCTGCTGAAGTAAGCAGCGCATGAGTAAAGAATTGGGCCCGTTTGCGCGGGCCCAATTCCTAGGCAAGACCGAAACATAAACCTGTCCCTTTGCCCCTGCGCAAAGAAATGTCGCGAAGGGGACAGATTTATTTTCCGGGCCCGCGGTAAGGTCAGGAACCAGGACGGGACGCGTCCCGGCCAGGCCTGCGACGCGCCAGTCCGCATTCCAGTCGTTTCATCCGGGGCCCATGAAAACACCCGGTCCAAATTACGGAGACCACCCATGTCCAGACCCGAATCCGCCGGCGCCCTCTTTCGCCGCGCGCTTGCCGAAGAAAGCCCCCTGCAGATCATCGGCGCCATCAACGCCAATCACGCGCTGCTGGCCAAGCGCGCCGGCTACCGCGCCATCTACCTGTCCGGCGGCGGCGTCGCGGCCGGTTCGCTGGGCCTGCCCGACCTGGGCATCAACACCATGGACGACGTCCTGACCGACGTGCGCCGCATCACCGACGTCTGCGACGTGCCGCTGGTGGTCGACATCGACACCGGCTTCGGCCCGTCGGCGTTCAACATCGCCCGCAGCGTCAAGAGTCTGATCAAGTTCGGCGCCGCCGCCTGCCACATCGAAGACCAGGTCGGCGCCAAGCGCTGCGGCCATCGCCCCGGCAAGGAAATCGTCTCGACCGAGGAAATGGCCGACCGCGTCAAGGCCGCGGCCGACGCCCGCACCGACACCGATTTCTACCTGATCGCCCGCACCGACGCGATCGCCTCGCATGGCGTGGATGCCGCCATCGTGCGCGCGCTGGCCTGCGTGGAAGCGGGCGCGGACGCGATCTTCGCCGAAGCCGCCTACGACCTGCCCACCTACGACCGCTTCGTCAAGGCGGTCAAGGTGCCGGTGCTGGCCAACATCACCGAATTCGGCAAGACGCCGCTGTTCTCGGTGGAAGAACTGAAGAGCGTGGGCGTGGGCATGGTGCTCTACCCGCTGTCGGCCTTCCGCGCCATGAACAAGGCCGCCGAAGCGGTCTACACCGCGATCCGCCGCGACGGCCACCAGAAGAACGTGGTGGACCTGATGCAGACGCGCGAGGAACTGTACGACCGCATCGGCTACCACGAATTCGAATCGAAGCTGGACGCGCTGTTCCAGAAGGGCAAGGCGTAAGCCAGCCCCCCGGTTTCCGGCGCCGCGGCAGCCGCCCGGCGCCTTGCATGCCCACCCCCAATAGCAACGACCATCGCGAAAGGAAGGAGTAGAGACATGAGCACGGCTCCCAAGAAGCAAGTGGCCAAGACGGACGCCCAGCCGGAAGAAAAAGCCGGCTTCAAGCCCAAGAAGTCGGTTGCGCTGTCCGGCGTCGTCGCCGGCAACACCGCGCTGTGCACGGTCGGCCGCAGCGGCAACGACCTGCACTACCGCGGCTACGACATCCTGGATATCGCCGACGCCAGCGAATTCGAGGAAATCGCCCACTTGCTGGTCCACGGCAAGCTGCCGAACAAGGCCGAACTGAAGGCCTACAAGGAAAAGCTGCGCAGCCTGCGCGGCCTGCCCGCCCAGCTGCAAGCCGCGCTGGAAGCCTTGCCCGCCGCCAGCCACCCGATGGACGTGATGCGCACCGCCGTGTCGGTGCTGGGCTGCGTGCTGCCTGAAAAAGACGATCACAACACCCCGGGCGCGCGCGACATCGCCGACCGCCTGATGGCCAACCTGGGCTCGGCCCTGCTGTACTGGTACCAGTACAGCCACAACGGCCGCATCATCGACGTGCAGACCGACGACGACAGCATCGGCGGCCATTTCCTGCACCTGCTGCACGGCGAGAAGCCCAGCGACGAGTGGGTCAAGGCCATGCACATCTCGCTGAACCTGTACGCCGAACACGAGTTCAATGCGTCCACGTTCACCGCGCGCGTCATCGCCGGCACCGGCTCGGACATGTTCTCCGCGATCTCGGGCGCCATCGGCGCGCTGCGCGGCCCCAAGCACGGCGGCGCCAACGAAGTGGCCTTCGACGTGCAGAAGCGCTATGAAACCCCGGACGAGGCCGAGGCCGACATCCGCCGCCGCGTCGAAGCCAAGGAAGTTATCATCGGCTTTGGCCACCCTGTCTACACCGTGTCCGACCCGCGCAACAAGGTCATCAAGGAAGTGGCCAAGAAGCTGTCCAAGAAGGCCGGCAGCACCAAGATGTTCGACATCGCCGAACGCTTGGAAACGGTCATGTGGGACATCAAGAAGATGTTCCCCAACCTGGACTGGTTCTCGGCCGTCAGCTATCACATGATGGGAGTCCCCACCGCCATGTTCACGCCGCTGTTCGTCATCGCGCGCACGGCGGGCTGGTCGGCCCACATCATCGAGCAGCGCATCGACAACAAGATCATCCGCCCCACCGCCAATTACGTGGGCCCGGAAGACCAGAAGTTCGTACCGCTGGAAAAGCGCAAGTAAGCCACGGCACCAGGGCGCGGACGAGGGCACGGCATGGCCACCTGTATTCATTCCATGGAGAGGTACCGCTATGTCTGCCCCGATCTCCAACGTCCGTCCCGATCCCGACCTGGTTCTGGTCGATATCGCCGACTACGTCCTGAAGTATGAAATCCAGAGCGGCCTGGCGTACGAAACGGCGCGCAACTGCCTGATCGACACGCTGGGCTGCGGCCTGGAAGCGCTGGAATATCCGGCGTGCAGGAAATTGCTGGGCCCCATCGTGCCCGGCACGACAGTCCCCCACGGCGCCAAGGTGCCGGGCACGCAATTCCAGCTCGATCCCGTGCAGGCCGCCTTCAACATCGGCGCGATGATCCGCTGGCTGGACTTCAACGACACCTGGCTGGCCGCCGAATGGGGCCACCCGTCCGACAATCTGGGCGGCATCCTGGCCACCGCCGACTGGCTGTCCCGCACCGCGGTCGCGGCCGGCAAACCGCCCCTGCTGATGCGCGACGTGCTGACCGGCATGATCAAGGCGCACGAGATCCAGGGCTGCATCGCACTGGAAAACTCCTTCAACAAGGTCGGCCTGGACCACGTCGTGCTGGTGAAAGTCGCCTCCACCGCCGTGGTGGCGCAGATGCTGGGCCTGAGCCGCGAGGAAGTGATCAACGCGGTGTCGCTGGCCTGGGTCGACGGCCAGAGCCTGCGCACCTACCGGCATGCCCCCAACACCGGCAGCAGGAAAAGCTGGGCCGCGGGCGACGCTACCAGCCGCGCCGTGCGCCTGGCGCTGATCGCCCGGACCGGCGAAATGGGCTATCCGTCCGTGCTGACGGCCAAGACCTGGGGCTTTTACGACGTGCTGTTCAAGGGCCAGCCGTTCCGGTTCCAGCGCCCCTACGGCAGCTACGTGATGGAAAACGTGCTGTTCAAGATTTCGTTTCCGGCCGAATTCCATGCGCAGACCGCCGTCGAATGCGCAATGGAACTCCACACCCGGCTGCAGGCCGCCGGCAAGAGCGCCGACGACATCGCGAAAATCACCATCCGCACGCACGAAGCCTGCATCCGCATCATCGACAAGAAGGGGCCGCTGGCCAACCCGGCCGACCGGGACCACTGCATCCAGTACATGGTGGCGGTGCCGACGCTGTTCGGCCGCCTGACCGCGGCCGACTACGAGGATGCGGTGGAGCGGGATCCGCGCATCGACGCGCTGCGCGACAAGATCGTCTGCGTCGAAGACCCGGCCTACACCCGCGACTATCACGACCCCGACAAGCGTTCCATCGCCAATGCGCTGACGGTGGAATTCAAGGACGGCACGCGGCTGGACGAGATCGTCTGCGAGTACCCCATCGGCCACAAGCGCCGCCGCGCCGAAGGCATACCGCTGCTGGAAACCAAGTTCCGCACCAATCTGGCGCGCATGTTCCCCGCCCGCCAGCAGGACCGCATCCTGCAGGCCTCGCTGGACCAGAAGCGGCTGGAAGCCATGCCGGTGCACGAGTACGTCGACCTGTATGTGATCTGAGCCGCCGTCCCGACCAGCCCCGTCCGCGGGGCTTGGCTTGCTGGCCTGAGCGCGCGGTGGCGCAGCTTACAATGCGGCTTTCTCGACTGGATCGCGCCATGGCCATGCTTTGGGTCAAGACCTTTCATATTGTCTTTATCGCTTCCTGGTTCGCCGGCCTGTTCTACCTGCCGCGCATATTCGTGAACCTGGCGCAGCAATCGGACCCCGCGGTCCATACCACCCTGCTGGGCATGGCGCGCCGCCTGTACCGCTTCACCACCATTCTGGCCATCGTCGCGGTCGTGTTCGGCATGTGGCTGTACCTGGGTTATGGCATCGGCGTGGGCCCCGGCAACGGCTGGATGCACGCCAAGCTCTTTTTCGTCCTGCTCGTCATCGGCTACCATCACGCCTGTGGCCTGATGCTGC
The DNA here is from genome assembly GCF_048541815.1 of Achromobacter sp. PD1. Lineage (NCBI taxonomy): Bacteria > Pseudomonadati > Pseudomonadota > Betaproteobacteria > Burkholderiales > Alcaligenaceae > Achromobacter > Achromobacter sp. PD1. The sequence goes on along the minus strand of NZ_CP183349.1, from coordinate 840,519 downwards.
GCAAATTCGAACAGGGCAAGAACACCCGTTCGCACAAGTTCTATCGCTGGTTCAACGAAGTTCCCGTCTTGCTGCTCTTGGTGGTGGTGGCGCTGGTCGTCGTCAAACCCTTCTGATACCCCCTACCTCTGCACATTCGCCAGGATTCGTATGTCCTCTGATGAACAGGACCGCCCGCGCAAGACGCTGACGATCAAGAAAACGGCGCGCGACGCCTATGCCGAAGACGCCCCCAAGCGCACCCGCACGGGCGCCCGCGCCCGCCTGGTCGCGCAACAGGAGCGCACCAAGGAAAGCATCGAACGCCAGAAGGATCCCGCCGCCTACCAGCGGCGCAAGGACGAGGAAGCCCGCGGCCCGCGCGGCGCCGGCCGCGGCCAGTCCGCGCGCGGCGCGTCGGATCGGGCCACGCCGGGACGCGGCGCCTCGGACCGGGCTGCCTCCGGGCGGCCCGCGCCGGACCGCAAGCGGGCCGACAGCCCGCGCCGCGAGACCGAGTCCGGCGGCCGCTCCGGCCGCGCCCCCCAGCGCGCGCCGCGCCTGCGCGACGATCAGTACATCGCGCCGGCCACGCCGGCGGGACGCTTCTACGACCCGTTCGAGGACGACGGTCCGGCGCCCGAATACCAGGCTGAACCCGAGCACGAATCGGATGCCGTTGACAGCCGCGAGCAGCACGAAGACCGCCGCGAACCCGCCGTCGAGGTCCGCAACCGCCGTCCGCGCGAAACCCGCCAGGCGGAAACGTTCCCCATCTTCGCCCCCTGCCCCCAAGGGCTGGAAGAGGCGCTGACGGCCGAAATGCAGGCGCTGGGCTTCGAGGACGCCCGGGCCGGCCGCGCTGGCTGCTCGTTCACGGCCGATTGGGCCGGCGTGCAGCGCGCCAACCTGTATTCGCGCCTGGCCACCCGCATCCTGGTGCAGGTCGCCCATGCCGAGATCTCGCATGAAGACGACATCCTCGACCTGGCCCGCGACACTCCCTGGGAGCGCTGGTTCGGCGCGGAGCAGACCTTGCGCGTGGACACCTCGGCCATCAAGAGCCCGGTGCAAAGCCTGCAGTACTGCAATTTGCGCGCCAAGGACGGCATTTGCGACCGCCTGCGCGAACTGGAAGGCGAACGCCCCAGCATCGACACCGTGCGTCCGGACGCACGCGTGCACCTGTTCCTGACCGGGCATACCGCGACGCTGTACCTGGACACCTCGGGCGAGTCGCTGTTCAAGCGCGGCTGGCGCCTGGACAAGGGCGAGGCGCCGCTGCGCGAGAACCTGGCCGCCGGCATGCTGGCGCTGGCGGGCTGGGATCCGGCCGCCCCGCTGCTGGATCCGTTCTGCGGATCGGGCACCATCCTGATCGAGGCCGCCTGGATCGCGCTGGGCGTGCCCCCGGGCATCTCGCGCCCGTTCGGCTTCGAACGCCTGCGCGGGCATGACGCCTACCGCTGGCGCGACCTGAAGGACGACGCCCGCGCGCGCATCCTGCCGCAGCTGGACGCGCCGTTGGTCGGCTACGACCTGGACCCGCAAGCCATCGAATTCGCCCGCAACAACGCCGAACGCGCCTGGCTGACCGAAGACTCGATCCGCTTCGAGGTCGGCGATGCCCGCCACGTCACCGCGCCCGCCGACCACGGCTGGATCGTCACCAACCCGCCCTACGGCGAGCGCATGGGGACGGAACAGGATGCGGATCTGTGGCGCGACTGGGCCACCTGCCTGAAGCGCAATTTCGCGGGCTGGCAGCTGCACGTCATCACCAGCGACCTGACGCTGCCCAACCAGCTGCGCCTGAAACCCAAGCGCCGCGTGCCCCTGCACAACGGTTCGCTGGACTGCCGCCTGTTCGGTTTCGAGCTGGTCGCGGCCGGTTACCGCGACGCCTGAGCGGCCTCGCGCCCCGGGCGGTTTCGCCCCCGGGGCGCCCCCCTTCGCCTTGAACAGCGCGTTGTAAAGGCGCCGCAACATGGCGCGCTTATCTTTGCTTATGGTTTTCCCCAGCACCGTTTGAGCGCATCATCGCACCAAGGTGTTGCCAATATGCACCGGGCACTTGCACAAGTTCAGGGTTAACCCCTATAATTCGGGTTATCCCTAGTAGCTAAACAAACAGTGCAAGCCCGTGGAGGCTATTGTGATCAACCCGAACAACACCATCCGCCTGACCGACGAACTCGAGCGCCAACTGATGCTCCAGGCTATTGAAGAACAATTCCGTCCGCACCCGATGCGGGCGTTGGCCGCCGGCCTGCGTAAGCTGGCCCACGGCATCCGTGCCCTGGCTGGCAAGACGAGCGCCAAGAACGCGCACTCCGCCGCCTAAGCAAGGCCCAGGCTTACGGCCTGAACAGTTTTCCCCTTGGGGGCTGCATAGCCCCTTTTAAGACCCGCCCTTACCGGTGGGTTTTTTTTTGCCTTGGAAGGCCTGGGCTTTGTCGGATAATAGCGACCCATGACGACCGACGCCCTCCTCGACCAGACCCCCGACCGGCTGCGCCGGTTCGCCTGCATGATGTACGAAGCCGTGCTGCTGTTCGGCGTGGTGTTCCTGGCGGGCTACCTGCTGGACACCCTGACCCAAAGCAAGAACGCGCTGGAACTGCGCGGCGCCCGGCAGGCCTGGCTGTTCGTCGCCATCGGGGCGTACTTCGTGCTGTGCTGGCGCCGCCGCGGCCAGACCCTGCCCATGAAGACCTGGAACATCCGCCTGGTCGACCGCGACGGCAACACCCCGTCCACGCCCCGCCTGATGTTGCGCTACGTCCTCGTCTGGCCGCTGGTGCTGGCCGGCGCGGCGGTCGTGTGGGCGGCCGCCAGCGCCACCGGCTGGCCTTCGATGGACATGTTCATCGTCGCCGCGCCCTTCACCATCTTCATCTGGTCCTGGTTCGATCCCGACGGCCAGTTCCTGCACGACCGCATCCTGGGCACGCGGCTGCGCAACGCGCCGCGGCACAAGAAGGCCCGCTAGCCCCGGGCCGGCGGCATCAGCCGCCGCGCCGTATACATCCTGCGACAAACGGCAACATCGTGCGCCGAATTAGCCGTTTGCTTTCAGAAAGTTGAAAGTCGACCGCAAAGACAATGGGGCCCCTTTTTTCAGACGCCCCAGAACCATCATGCGCGCTTTCCTTTCCCGTGTTGCGCTGGCCGCCGCCAGCGCCCTGTTCCTGCTGCCCGCCGGTGCGCTCGCGCAGAACGCGGCCGCCCAGCAGGAGATCGAAGCGGCCACCAAGGCCGCCTTCGCCGCCGCCCAGGAGGGGCCCGCCGACGTCAAGCTGGGCGAGCAGGCGGTCGTGCATCTGCCCGAATCCATGTTCTTCGTGCCGCGCATGCAGGCGGACCGGCTGATGGCGGCCTACGGCAACGGCAAGGATCCTTCCCTGCTGGGCGTGGTGATGCCCAAGAGCGACGATGACGATTGGGTCATCACCGTCAATTTCGACAAGGCCGGCTACATCAAGGACGACGACGCCAAGAACTGGAACGTCAACGAATTGCTGGACAGCCTGCGCGAAGGCACCGAGCAGTCCAACGAAGAGCGCAAGAAGCGCGGCTTCCCCGAATTGATCATGGACGGCTGGGTCGAAGCGCCGAAGTACGACAGCAACTCGCAGCGCCTGGTCTGGTCGGTCGCGGTCAAGCACAAGGGCGAAAGCGCCACCGAGAACCCCACCGTCAACTACAACACCTACGCGCTGGGCCGCGACGGCTACATCACGCTGGACCTGATCACGCAGAAGAGCATGGTGCCCAAGGACAAGACGGCCGTGCTGACCTTGCTGGATAACCTGAACTACGTCGAAGGCAAGCGCTACGCCGACTTCAATTCCTCGACCGACAAGGTGGCCGAGTACGGCCTGGCCGCCCTGGTGGCTGGCGTGGCGGCCAAGAAGCTGGGCCTGTTCGCCGTGATCGCCGCCTTCCTGGCGAAATTCGCCAAGGTCGGCGTGCTGGCCGCGGCTGCGCTGGGCGGCGGCCTGTGGAAGCGCCTGCGCGCCAAGAAGGCCAACCAGCAGCAGCCCTGACCGCCGTTTCGGATCGCGGCCGCACTATGCCTTGAAACCGATGCGCGGCGGCCCGCCGTGCATCGCGAAACCTCGCCCGGCCGACACAACAGTGTCACGCGGCGTTCACGTTCCGGTCATCGCCGGATGGTTTCATTCCCAGGCATGAGCACAGCCCCTGGGAACGCGACCGTGAACGAAATCCGCCCCGCGCACTGGCGCGCCCTCTGGATTTCCGATATTCACCTGGGCACCGCCGGGTGCAAGGCGGAATTCCTCATAGACTTTCTCGACCACAACGATTCCGACACCCTTTACCTGGTGGGGGACATCGTCGACGGCTGGCAGCTGCGCAAGCACTGGCACTGGCCCCGGGCGCACAACGACGTCATCCAGCGCATCCTGCGCAAGGCGCGCAACGGCACCCGGGTCGTATTCATCCCGGGCAACCATGACGAATTCGCGCGCGAGTTCGCTGGCTACGCCTTCGGCGACATCGAAATCCTGGACGAGGACGTGCACGTCACCGCCAAGGGACAGCGCCTGCTGGTGCTGCACGGCGACCAGTTCGACGGCGTGATCCAGCACAGCCGCTGGCTGGCCCATCTGGGCGACGGGCTCTATCAACTGGCGCTGTGGATCAACCATCATTTCAACCGGCTGCGCCACCGCCTGGGACTGCATTACTGGTCCCTGTCGCAATACCTGAAGCACAAGGTCAAGAACGCCGTGTCCTTCATCACGGACTTCGAAGAGGCGCTGGCGGGCGAAGCCCGGCGCCGGGGTCTGGACGGCGTGGTCTGCGGCCATATCCACAAAGCCGAACTGCGCTATGTGGGCGAGATCCTCTACTGCAACGACGGCGACTGGGTGGAGAGCCTGTCCGCCCTGGCGGAAACGCACGACGGCCAGCTCCAGCTGCTGGACTGGGCCGCCGTCATGGCGGAACGCGAAGCCGATCCCGCCACCCGGCCGCCCCGCTCGCTGACGCTGCCGGCCCTGCCGTCCGCGCTGCGCCGCCAGGGCAAACACCCGTGATAACCCGTATGCGTCCCCGTTACGCAACGGGGATGTTGCAGTTCACGGCCCTCTAGGTCATGCTTGCATCTGGGGCAACGGGCCAACTTGACCCGTTCACGCTGCAACATGCTCACAACATAGGGCCATGAACGACCAATATCAGGCGCTCTACCAAACATTCCGCTGGCTGGTACCCACCCAGTTCAACATCGCGGAAGCGTGCTGCCACCGCTGGGCATCCAGTAGTCCGGATGCGCGGCGCATTGCCATCTACTACGAAGATGAATCTGGCAACCGCGAGGTCTGGACCTATGCCCGCCTGGCGGAAGCGGCCAATCAGCTGGCCAACGGCCTGGTGAAAATGGGCGTCGGGCGCGGCGACCGCGTCGGTGTGGTGCTGGGACAACGGCCCGAGACCGTGGTGGCCCATATGGCCATCTACAGCGTCGGCGCCGTGGTGCTGCCGCTGTCCGCCCTGTTCGGTCCGGAAGCCCTGGAAAGCCGCCTGCGCGACTCGGAAACCCGCGTCGCGATCGTGGATTACGCCTCCAGCGCCAACCTGTTGGCCGTGAGCGACAACTGTCCCAACCTGCAGCAGATCATCGGCATCGGCTTCGCCGACGAACGTGTTTTGCCCTGGCGCAGCCTGCTGGCGCGCCAACCCAGCGAATTCAAGATGGTCCAGACCCGTTCCTCGGATCCGGCCATTCTGCTCTATACCTCCGGCACCACCGGCGCCCCCAAGGGCGCGCTGCTGCCGCACAGCGTGCTGATCGGCAACCTGCCGGGCTTCGTCGCCTCCCAGGACTGGTTCCCCAAGCCCGCCGACGTGTTCTGGTCGCCGGCCGACTGGGCCTGGACCGGCGGCATGATGGACGCCCTGCTGCCCACCCTGTACTTCGGACACCCCATCGTCGGCACGCGCGGCCGCTTCTCGGTCGAGCGCGCATTCGAACTCCTGGAACGCTACCAGGTCACCAACACCTTCCTCTTCCCCACCGCGCTCAAGATGATGATGAAGGCGGTGCCGGAACCGCGCGGCCGCTACCAGCTGGCCCTGCGTTCCATCATGAGCGCCGGCGAAAGCGTGGGCGAGACCGTCTTCGAATGGTGCCAATCGGCGCTGGGCGTGACGCCCAACGAAATGTTCGGCCAGACGGAAATGAACTACGTGGTGGGCAACAGCCAGAAGCGCTGGCCCGCCAAGCCTGGCAGCATGGGCCGCCCCTACCCGGGCCACAACGTCGCGGTGCTGGACGAGGACGGCAAGCCCGTGGCGCCCGGCGCCACCGGCGAGATCGCCGTCAACCGGCTCGACATCCATGGCTATCCGGATCCCGTGATGTTCCTGGGCTACTGGCGCAATGAAGCCGCCACCCAGGCCAAGTTCAAGGGCGACTGGTGCCTGACCGGCGACCTGGCCAAGATCGACGCCGACGGCTACCTCTGGTACGCGGGCCGCGCCGACGACGTCTTCAAGTCCGCCGGCTACCGCATCGGCCCGGGCGAAATCGAAAGCTGCCTGATCGGACATCCGGCCGTGGCCAACGCCGCGGTCGTGCCCAAGCCCGACGCCGAGCGCGGCGCCCTGGTCAAGGCCTACGTGGTGCTGACGCCGGAATTCGCGCAGCGCGACCGCAACGACATCATCGAGAACCTGCAGGAACATGTGCGCGAGCGCCTGGCCCCATACGAGTACCCCAAGGAGATCGAATTCGTCGACGAGCTGCCCATGACCACCACCGGTAAAATCCAGCGCCGCATCCTGCGCCTGCGCGAAGAAGAGCGCTCGCGGATGACCGCAGGCATTACAGACGCGCCGCACGCCCCCAAGGCGTGAAGCCGCAACCGGAGACCTAGGCATGCCCATTTACCAGCTCGACGACCTGATTCCCCGCATCGACCCGGCGGCCTACGTGGCCGACAGCGCCGACATCATCGGCAACGTAACGCTGGAGGCAGGCGTCAGCATCTGGTCCAACGTGTCGATCCGCGGCGACAACGACGCCATCCTGATCAAGAGCGGCACCAATATCCAGGAAGGCAGCGTGCTGCATGTGGACGACGGCTGTCCCATGACCATCGGCCCCAACGTGACGGTGGGCCATCAAGCCATGCTGCACGGCTGTACCATCCACGAAGGCGCCCTCGTGGGCATGCAGGCCATCGTGCTGAACAACGCGGTCATCGGCCGCAACTGCCTGATCGGCGCCGGCGCGATCATTCCCGAAGATCGCATCATTCCCGACAACTCCCTGGTCATCGGCATCGGCAAGATCGTCCGCGAACTCTCGGCCGAGGAAATCGCCAATCTGCACAAGAACACCGCCCATTACGTGGCGCGCGGCCAACACTACAAGACCGCGCTGAAACGGATCGGCTGAGCGCCCCTGGGCGGCGCTTCGACCCTGCTGGCGGCAGGGGGAATAGACGGGCCTGATCGGCTAACATTCCTCCATGACCGATCAGCTCAAGAAATACCTTACCGAAGACCGCAGCGTCCGCATCCAGGCCGTGCGCCTGGACGCGACCTGGAAGGCCGTGCAGGCCAATCACGACTATCCTCCCGCCATCACCCACCTGCTGGGCGAACTGGTGGCGGCGTCCACGCTGCTGGCCGCCAACATCAAGTTCGACGGCTCGCTGGTGCTGCAGATCCAGGGCGACGGCCCCATCGCCCTGCTGGTGGTGGAATGCCGCAACGACCTGAGCCTGCGCGCCACCGTCAAGATGCGCGAAGGCCACGAGGTACCCAGCGATGGCAACATGCAAAGCCTGCTGAACCCGGGCGGCAACGGCCGTTTCATCGTGGTGCTGGACCCGCAGCGCAAGCTGCCGGGCCAACAGGCCTACCAGGGCATCGTGCCCCTGCAGGGCGACACCGTGGCCGAAGCGCTGCAGCACTACATGAAGGCCTCTGAACAGCTGGATACCCGGCTGTGGCTGGCGGCCGACGCCGACCATGCCACGGGCATGCTGATCCAGCGCCTGCCCTACCATGGCGGCTCGGACGCGCCCGCGCTCACCGAACAGAACGCCGCCGAAACCTGGGACCGCGCCTGCGCCCTGGCCGGCACCATCAAGCGCGACGAACTGCTGGCCACCGACATCGACACGCTGATCCATCGCCTGTTCTGGGAGGAAACCCTGGTGGCGTTCGATCCGCTGGCGGTGCGCTGGCACTGCCCCTGCACCCGCGAACGCGTGGCCAGCATGCTGCGCACGCTGGGCCAGGAAGAGATCAACAGCATCCTGGCCGAACGCGGCCAGGTCGACGTGGCCTGCGACTTCTGCGGCAAACCGTATAAGTTCGACTCCGTCGACTGTGCCACCTTGTTCTCGTCCGGCACGGCTCCCTCCGCGGACGAACCTCCCACGGTGCACTGATCCACACCGGCGGCCTGGCCGCCGGGACGTTTCGATCACACCGGCTTATCCTCATCGACAGGCGGTCATGCCTGCGCCAGACTGCGCAGCCATGACCGCCTTTTTTCATGTTCCCTCCTGCCGGCAACACGGCGCCGCCGCCATCGAATTCGCGGTGGCTGGCGCCGTGCTGCTGCTGCTGGGCTTGCTGGCGATCGAGGCCGCCCGCTGGCAGGGTGTGCGCCAGATGGCCTATCTGGCGCTGATGGAGGCGGCGCGCGCCGGCGCTACCGGCAACGGCGATCCCGCGCGCATGCGGACGGCCTTTCTGCAGGCCCTGCTGCCGCGCCACGCGGACCCGCAAGGCCAGACTGGCGCGCGCCGCCGCCAAGCTGACGAGCAAGCCGAGCTGGCTGCCATTTCGGGCACCCACCCCTGGCGCATCGAAGTCCTGCTGCCCGATGAGCAATCGTTCCGCGAACACGCCCGCCCGGACCTCAAGGTGCCCGCGGCGTCAGGCCTGCGCGCCATCGACAACGGCTACCAGGACCTGCAGCATGCGCGCCGGCCGTCGCATCCGGGCGGACAGACCATCTTCCAGGCCAACACCTTGAAGCTGCGGCTGACCTATCTGCACAAGCCGCTGCTGCCGCCCTTGCGGGCATTGCTGGCCGCGCTGGGCGCCGATCGCGGCAGCTATGCCGGCAACGCGCAGGCCCGGGGCCTGTTGCCCTTGCGCATGGAACTGGAAACAGAGATGCACTCGCACCCGGTGGATTGGGCGCGCAGGACGCCGCAACCCGCCGGCATCGTGTACGGCGAATGCCGCAGCATGCGCTGCGGCTGAACGGAACGGGGGATGAACAGGAACGGCAGCCGGCGCTCAGTGCCGGGTATTGGCCTGATTGGCGGGCTTGGGAGGCGTCGCCGCCGGGCGGGCCGCCGGCGCGCTGGCGCGCGCGGGCGTGGCCGGCTTGGCCGCGGCGTCGGCAGCCAAAGAGGCGCCGCCAGCCGGGGCCGGGGTGTTCTGCGGCAGGATGTGCACGAACACCTCGCCGTCGCGCATCATGCCCAGTTCGCCGCGGGCGCGTTCCTCGATGGCGCCGGAGCCGCCTTCGAGGTCGCGCACTTCCGCTTCCAATGCGGCATTGCGCGCGCGCAGGCCTTCGTTGGTCTCGCGTTGCTCCGCCACCTGGCGTTGCAGATCCCAGACCTTGAACCACCCGCCCTTACCCAGCCACAGCGGGTATTGGATCAGGCCTAGCAGCACGAACAGCACCAGGAACAACAGGCGCATACGCGGGAACCCTCAGCAGTCGTGGCGTGGATGCGGCCCCGGGATTGCGCCGGGGGCCGCGCTTCTCATCAACGCAGGTTGTAAAAAGCTTCCAAGCCAGGATACGACGCGACTTCAGCCAGCTCTTCCTCGATGCGCAGGAGCTGGTTGTACTTGGCCATGCGGTCCGAACGCGACAGCGAACCCGTCTTGATCTGCATGGCGTTGGTCGCCACGGCGATGTCGGCGATGGTGGAGTCCTCGGTTTCGCCGGAACGGTGCGACACGACGGCGGTGTAGCCGGCGCGCTTGGCCATTTCGATGGCAGCGAAGGTCTCGGTCAGGGTGCCGATCTGGTTGATCTTGATGAGGATCGAGTTGGCGACGCCCTTCTGGATGCCTTCGCGCAGGATCTTGGTGTTGGTGACGAAGAGGTCGTCGCCCACCAGCTGCACCTTCTTGCCCAACTGGTCGGTCAGGAGCTTCCAGCCTTCCCAGTCGTTTTCGGCCATGCCGTCTTCGATCGAGATGATCGGGTACTTGTCGCACCAGGTGGCCAGCAGGTTGGTGAATTCCTGCGAGGACAGCGAGATGCCGCCTTCGCCGGCCAGCGTGTACTTGCCGTCGCGGTAGAACTCGGAGCTGGCGCAATCCAGGCCCAGGGCGATCTGCGTGCCCGGCTCGTAGCCGGCTTCGGTGATGGCCTTCAGGATCAGCTGGATGGCGGCTTCATGGCTGGCCACGTTGGGCGCGAAACCGCCCTCGTCGCCCACTGCCGTGGACATGCCCTGGCCGTGGATCAGCTTCTTCAGCATATGGAAGACTTCGGCGCCCCAGCGCAGGGCTTCGCGGAAGCTGCCCGCGCCCACCGGCAGAATCATCAGTTCCTGCAGGTCCAGCGTGTTGTTGGCGTGCGCGCCGCCGTTGATGACGTTCATCATCGGCACGGGCATGCTCATGGGACCGCTGCCGCCGAAATAGCGGTACAGGGACAGGCCCGATTCGTCGGCGGCGGCGCGGGCCACGGCCATGGAGGCAGCCAGGATCGCGTTGGCGCCCAGGCGTTCCTTGGATTCGGTGCCGTCCAGCTCGATCAGGGTGCGATCGACGAAGGTCTGTTCCTGGGCGTCCAGGCCCATCAGGGCTTCCGAGATTTCCGTATTCAGGTTCTCGACGGCGCGCAGCACGCCCTTGCCCAGATAACGGCTCTTGTCGCCGTCGCGCAGTTCGATGGCTTCGCGCGCGCCGGTGGACGCGCCCGACGGCACGGCCGCGCGGCCCATGGCGCCGGACTCCAGCAGCACATCGCATTCGACGGTGGGGTTGCCGCGCGAATCCAGAATCTCGCGGCCGATGATATCGACGATAGCACTCATGACTTTACATTCCCTGAACGATAAACATATTCATGACAGCCGCGCCTTCGCGGGCATTGCGGGCGCGGCGGTACTGCCAGGAGTCGTAGAAAGCCTGGGCCGCGGTCATGGAGGGGAACTCCATGACGACGGTACGGCCAGGCTCACGGCCCTCGAGGTGCCTGGAATCGCCGCCGCGCACCAGGATCTTCGCATCGTACGCGCGCATCGCGAGCGTGGACAGACGCTTGTAATCCTCGTACTGCGCGGGCTTGGTCACTGAGACGTCGGCGATGAGGTAGGCACTCATGGGATTCCTTCAGAGCAGTTGCGTTGGTTTCGGTCTGACGCCGGATACGGCGACGCCGCCAGTGTCGCGCAAGGCGGCCGGGCGACGCATATCCGATGCTAATTGGTTGTATCCGAAAGAAGCGCCGCCGTATAGGGCGGCGCTGAGGCGGCGGCCCGCGGTCCCGAAGATCCGCTTACGGAACTCCAGACCGCAGACGCGCATTACGCCTCCTGACCGCGACGAGCCTTCTGCTCGATGGCGGCGCGGATATAGCTGGCGAACAACGGGTGGCCGTCACGCGGGGTCGACGTGAACTCCGGGTGGAACTGCACGCCCACGAACCACGGGTGGTCGGGCAATTCCATCATTTCCGGCAGGTTCTCGGTCGGCGTGCGGGCGCTGATCACCATGCCGGCTTCTTCCAGGCGCGGCACGTAGACGTTGTTGACCTCGTAGCGATGGCGGTGACGCTCGTTCACTTCGTCGCCGTAGATCGACTGCGCGCGGGTGCCCGGCTTGATCGGCACGCGCTGTGCGCCCTTGCGCATGGTGCCGCCCAGGTCGGACGACTGGTTGCGCTTTTCGACCTTGCCTTCGCGGTCCATCCATTCGGTGATCAGGGCCACCACGGGATGCGGCGCGGACGGATCGAATTCCGTGCTGTTGGCGCCGCCCAGGCCGGCGACGTGGCGCGCGAACTCGATCACGGCCAGCTGCATGCCCAGGCAGATGCCCAGGTACGGCACGCCGTTTTCACGGGCGTAGCGGATCGCGGCGATCTTGCCTTCGGTGCCGCGCTTGCCGAAGCCGCCCGGAACCAGGATGGCATCCAGGTGCTTGAGCTGGTCGGTGCCGCGGGTTTCGATGTCTTCGGAGTCGATGTACTCGATGTTGATCTTCGAGCGCGTGTGGATGCCGGCGTGTACCAGGGCTTCCGTCAGCGACTTGTACGACTCGGTCAGGTCGACGTACTTGCCGACCATGCCGATGGTGAGCTGGTGCTGCGGGTGCTCCAGCGCTTCGACCAGGTTGTCCCACATGGACAGGTCGGCCGGCGGCGGGGTCAGGCCCAGCGCCTCGCAGACGATGTTGTCCACGCCCTGCGCATGCAGCATCGCCGGGATCTTGTAGATCGAATCGGCGTCCCAGACGGAGATGACCGCGTCCAGGGGCACGTTGGAGAACATCGAGATCTTGGCGCGCTCGTCGTCCGGGATGCGGCGGTCGGCGCGGCACAGCAGCGCGTTCGGGTAGATGCCGATTTCGCGCAGCTTCTGCACCGAGTGCTGGGTCGGCTTGGTCTTGAGCTCGCCGGCCGACGCGATGAAGGGCACCAGCGTCAGGTGCACGAAGGCGGCGTTGTTGCGGCCCATGCGCAGGCTCATCTGGCGCGCGGCTTCCAGGAACGGCAGGGACTCGATGTCACCCACGGTGCCGCCGATCTCGACGATCGCGACGTCGGTGTTGCCGTTCCAGGCGGCTTCGGCGCCGCGGGCGATGAAGTCCTGGATTTCGTTGGTGATGTGCGGAATGACCTGGACGGTCTTGCCCAGGTAGTCGCCGCGGCGCTCCTTGCGGAGCACCGATTCGTAGATCTGGCCGGTGGTGAAGTTGTTCACCTTGTGCATGCGAGCCGAAATGAAACGCTCGTAGTGGCCAAGGTCCAGGTCGGTTTCGGCGCCGTCTTCCGTGACGAACACCTCGCCATGCTGGAACGGGCTCATGGTGCCCGGATCGACGTTGATGTACGGGTCGAGCTTCAGCATGGTGACTTGCAGGCCACGCGACTCGAGGATGGCGGCGAGCGACGCAGCGGCGATGCCTTTGCCCAGGGAAGACACCACACCGCCGGTGACAAATACGTATTTGGTCATCGTAATGAGCACCCGGGACGAGCGGGCGCGTGCGGGAAATTTGGATTATAGCCGGGAGGCGGAGCTTATTTGGGTTTTCCCCTAGCTCCGGGGCGTAACATTTGGCAGCACTCGAATCGGCGCAAGGGCCATCGCCTTGTGTGGCGCGGCGCAGCGCCGTGCTATGTTCGATCCCTATTTTTCTGCTTGCTGTTTTTTCTCAACATTCCATCCTTTCGCCGATGACCGATCCCGCCCGATCCTCCTACTCGCTCGCCTGGCGTCTTGCGCTGACCGCCGTTTTCCTGCGCCTGGCTTACTCGGCGCTGGTCCAGTCGTACAGCCTGCTGGCCCTGCCCCAGTTCGAGCAAATGCGGGAGATGTACAGCCAGCCGCAGTTCCTGGCGCCGCTGCTGGCCCATATCGTCGCGGGCGCGGTAATCGCCGGACTGACCGCCTGGGGAGCGATGCGAGGCTGGCTGGCGCGCCATGACACCCAGGCGGTGACCGAGCCGCGCAAGCTGTTCGGCACCTTCATCGCGCTGTTTCTGCTTTACACCCTGGCGGTGGCGGCCGGCATCGCCTTCCTGCAAAACACGCTGATGCGCTTCGTCATGGACCATCGCGACGTGCTGCAGGAACGGCTCGGCTTCGGCATGATCGGCCAATTTCTGGCCCTGAACACCATCACCAAGCTCGTGAGCATCGTGCTGGAGATCATCGGCATCTGCGTCATCGTGCGCATTGCCGCCTGGACCGTGCAGCCCGCAGGCCCGGCCGGCGGCCCGGCCTATGAACGGCGACATGCCGCCTGGACAACCGGGCTGACCGTGCTGGTCTGGCAACTGACCGTTTCGATCTCGTTGGGCGGCTTCCTGCAGATGCAGGCTCAGGGCGCTGGCTGGACGGCGTACGCGCTGGGCTATCTGGTCCTGCCCGCGGCCCTGCTGGGTCTATGCACCCTGGTCTGCCTGAACGTCCTGCCGCGCCCGATCGGCGCGGCCCGATTCGGGCGGGCCGTCGCCCACGGCTCCATCGCCTTCTGGCTGGCGCAGGCGCTGGGCATAGGTTTGGGATTCCTGGCCGTCCGGGCGATGACCTGGGGGCAACTGATGCGCGCCGCGGAATCCCATGCGGCCGCCGGCCTGACGCTGCTGGCCTATGGCGCGCTGCTGGCCTTGGGCTGCCTGATCGGCAGGCTCGCGCTGTATCCCGGCGCCAAGGCTGCCACGCCGGCAAGCTGACCTGATTTCGCGCAAAGCAAAAGGCCGCGGGCATTGCGCCCGCGGCCTTTTTTCATGCACTCACGCAGCGGTTCAGATCGCGGCGGTGCGGCGCTCCAGCCAGGCCAGCGCCTCGCCTTCGACCAGCGGCGACAGGCGTTCGTGCACCGTCTTGTGATAGTCGTTGAGCCAGGCGATTTCGTCGGCGCGCATCAGCGACGGTTCGATGCAGCGCGTGTCGATCGGGCACAGCGTCAGCGTTTCGAAGCACAGGAATTCGCCCAATTCCGAGGTCAGCCAGGCGCGATTGGCGACCAGGTTCTCGATGCGCACGCCCCAGCGACCCGGGCGGTAGATGCCCGGCTCGTTGGAGGTGATCATGCCGGGCTCCATGGCGGTATGCGGGCCCGGAACGGCGCGGTAGGAAATGACCTGCGGGCCTTCGTGCACGTTCAGGAAGTAACCCACGCCATGGCCCGTGCCATGGCCGTATTCCGCCCCGCCTTCCCAGATGGGCGCGCGCGCGATGGCGTCCAGCATGGGCGAAGGCGTGCCGCGCGGGAACGAGGCTCGCGACAGCGCGATCATGCCCTTGAGCACCAGCGTGAAGTCCACCTTCTGGTCGGCGCTGGGCGTGCCCACCGCGACCACGCGGGTGATGTCGGTCGTGCCGCCCAGGTACTGGCCGCCCGAGTCGATCAGCAGCAGGCCGTCGCCTTCGATGGTGGCGTGCGATTCCTGGGTGGCGCGGTAGTGCGGCATCGCGCCGTTGGCGTTGAAGCCGGCGATGGTGGCGAAGCTGGGGCAGACATAGGCCGGCCGGCGCGCGCGGGCAGCGGTGATCTGCTCGTCGATGGTCAGTTCGGTGATGGTTTCATTGCCCAGCGCGCCTTCGAACCAGGCGAAGAACTCACAGAGCGCCGCGCCGTCCTGCGCCATGGCCTGGCGCACGTTCGCCAGCTCGGCATCGGTCTTGCGGGACTTCAGCAGCGTGGACGGATTGATGGCTTCGACGCGCGGCACGGCGGGGTCCATCGCATGGAACACGCCGCAGGTCACGCGGGCCGGATCTATCAGCAGCTTCTGATCGAGTTCCAGCGAGGCCAGGGCATCGGCCGCCTGGGCATAGGCGGCCACTTCCACGCCATCGGCCGCGAGCACGGCGCGCAGGGCGTCGTCGATCTTGCCCTCGGCCACGAACAGCGTGGCATGGTCCAGCCCGACCAGCGCGTGGCCGACGAAAACCGGGTTGTAGTCCACGTCCGCGCCGCGCAGGTTGAAGAGCCAGGCGATGTCGTCCAGCGTGCTGATGAAATGCACGTCGGCGCCATGCGTACGCATGGCGGAGCGCACCTGCGCCAGCTTGTCTGCGCGGGTCACGCAGGCTTCGGGCGCCACGTGTTCATAGATGGCGGCGCCAGGCAGTCCGGCACGGTCCGCCCAGACGTCGTCCAGCAGATCCTCGCGGATTTCCAGGACGGCGCCGGCCGAGGCCGCGGCCGCCGACAAGGCACGGAACGCGCCCAGGCCCAGCACCTGTCCGTCCACCCCGATGACCTCGCCCGCCTTGGCATTGGCCGCCAGCCAGTCCACATGGCCCGGCGTCGTGGCCAGCGCGATCTTCATCAGCTGCACGCAGGTGCCGGCCAACTGGGCTTCGGCCTGTACCCAATAGCGGCTGTCGACCCACAGGCCGGCGAAATCGGCCGTGACCACCAGCGTGCCGACCGAGCCCGTGAAGCCGGACAGCCAGCGCCGTCCCTGCCAGCGCGCGGGCAGGTATTCGGACAGGTGCGGGTCCGAGGACGGAACGACATAGGCGGACAGGCCGCGGCGGCTCATGGCCTGCCGCAATTGGGCGATACGGGCGTCGGTGCTAGACATGGGGGATGGGATCCTTAGCGCAACATGAAAGACATGGCGGCCAGGCTGTTCAGCGTGCGGACGGCGGACTGCATGCTATCCGTGGTGAATCGCAAGGTCACGCCGTCCACGCGTTCCAGCGTGGGCCACATGCAGAACAGGTCGGCCAGGGCCGAGCTCTGCGTCTGCAACCGGCATTCTATAGGGGCGGGAATGCGGAAAGGAACCACTCCCCCTTTCTTCAAATTGCGCACGGCGGTTTCGGCGGCGGACGCAATCGCGCGGCGCGATGCAGCAGGCGACAGGGTCACGCCGCTGCCCTGCCCATGGGCCACCTTGGTCTGCACCCATTCGGCGCCCGGGAATGTATCGCGGGTCTCCGCGATGAAGGCATCGTCGCCGGTGCCCAGGATGACGGGCACGCCCATCTCGCCCGCCAGCGCGCCGTACAGGCCGGCCTCGCCCAGCTCCATGCCGTTGATGAACACGCGCGCAAAGGCGAAGCTGTTGATGGTGTGGGCCAGGATGCCGCGGCCTTGCGAGCGCGAGTGGTAGCCGATCATGAAGACCGCGTCGCAGCCCTCTTCCAGGCCGCCCATCATGCCGAGGTAGCGCGGCTTGCCCAGCACCAGGCGTGCACGCTCGTCCAGGCCGTCGGGCAGCAGGTTGCGAAAGCCGCCATGCGAATCGTTGACCAGGATCTCTTCGGCGCCGCCGGCGATCGCGCCTTGCACGGCCGCGTTGGCCTCGGCGGTCATCCAGGCGCGGGCGCGCTCGTATTCGCCGTTGCCGGCGCGGACTTGTTCGGAATGGAAGACGCCAGCAACGCCTTCGATGTCGGTGGAAATCAGGATCTTCATGGGATCAGCCTCGGAGGATTTCAGAATTCGGTTTCGGACAGCCACTGGCGCCACTGCGGCGCCGCGTCGCGGATCGCGGCGCGGTGGTTGCCGTCGCGCCCCGTCACGCCTTCGGCATGCCACAGCGCGGAAATGATGGCCTGTTCGCAGGCTTCGGCGGCCGCCTCGAACAAGGGATCGATGCGGGCCTCGTGCAGCATCGCCACCGCCGGCATGGGCTGCTCGGGCAGTTGCGGCACCGTATAGGCCGTGGAAAACGCCAGCGCGATATCGCCGCTGCCGTGGCCGTACACCGAACCGGTGCGGGCCAGCCCTGCCCCTGCCCGCAGCGACAGGCGGCGCAACTGGCGCGAGTCCAGCGGCGCGTCGGTAGCCAGCAGCAGGATGATGGAACCCTTCTCGGGCACGATGGCGGCGTTCTCGCCCGCCTGCGCCAGGCCGCTGTCCAGCTGCTGCGCCAGCCGTCGGCCGAAGGGCCGGCCCGCCACGGTCAGGTTGGGCAGGCGGCCGAAGTTCGCCAGCACCAGCGCGCCTACGGTGTACTGCGGTCCCGCCTGGATGGAGGCCACGCGCGACGCGGAGCCGATGCCGCCCTTGAACGAAAAACACGACATGCCCCGGCCGGCGCCGACTGCGCCCTGCTCGAACCGCTTGTCCGCGGCGGCCAGCGCCTCGGCGTAATGCGATTCCTGCACCGCCAGCGCCTGGATATCGTTCAGATAGCCATCGTTGCATTCGAAGACCAGCGGATTGACGGTAGCCATGCCGCGGCCAATGCCAGGGTTCGCCGCGACCGCCGCGCGGATCTGCGCATTGGCCACCGTGCCCACGCCAAACGTGTTGGTCAGGCCGATGGGCGTTTCCAGCACGCCCAGTTCCTGCACCTGGACCAGGCCGGTGCTCTTGCCGAAGCCGTTCAGCACGGTGGCGGCGGCCGGCACCTTGTCCAGATAGGGATCGCCGCCATGCGGACGCACCACGGTCACGCCGGTCTGCAGCGGGCCTTCGGCCAGCGTGCGGTGGCCAACCGTGACCTCGCCCACGTCGCAGATCGAATCCAGCGGTCCCGATGGCAGTACGCCGATGCGGGGGATGTCCAGCGCTTGTTTGTCCATGTTCGCTACGTGTCGCCACGCTCCTGAATGTAAAACGCCGCCGCCCTGGGGCGACGGCGCAAAGATTCGCCCTCCACGCCGGCCCTTCAGGGAGGACCGGCGGCAGGATTACTTGCGGTCGATCTTGGGATCGAGCGCGTCGCGCAGGCCGTCGCCCAGCAGGTTGAACGCAAGCACCGTGAAGAAGATCGCCAGCGCCGGGAAGATCGCCACGTGCGGCGCGATCACCATGTCGGCGCGCGCTTCGTTCAGCATCGCGCCCCACTCCGGCGTGGGAGGCGAAGCGCCCATGCCCAGGAACGACAGGCTGGCCGCGGTGATGATCGAAGTGCCGATACGCATCGTGCCGTACACCACGATCGGCGAGATCGTGCCGGGCAGGATGTGGCGCATGATGATGGTCCAGTCGGACGCGCCCACGCTCTTTACCGCTTCGACATAGGTCATCTGCTTGATCGACAGCGTGTTGCCGCGCACCAGGCGGGCAAACGCCGGCACGCTGAACACGGCCACGGCCACGATCACGTTGACCATGCTGGAACCCAGGATGGCAACCACGCCGATGGCCAGCAGCATGCCGGGGAACGCCAGCAGCACGTCGGAGATACGCATCGTGATGCGTTCCCACCAGCCTTCGTAGTAGCCCGCCATCAGGCCCATGAAGGTGCCGACGATGGCGCCCATGGCGACCGACAGGAAGCCCGCGGCCAAGGAGATGCGCGCGCCCATGATGATGCGGCTGAAGATGTCCCGGCCCAGCGAGTCCACGCCCAGCCAGTGGGTCGCGGAAGGCCCGGCGTTCAGGGCGTCGTAGTCGAAGAAGTTCTCCGGATCGAACGGCACGATCCACGGCGCGAAAACCGCGACGACGACGAGCAGCAGGACGAAGAGGCCCGCGCCGACGGCGAGCTTCTGCTTCTTGAATTTGCGCCAGAACTCGGTGGCCGGCGTGCGCACGTCGTTCTTGGGAACGGCGGCGATGGTCGTGGCGGGTGTCGTATTGCTCATGGCCGCCTCACTTGTAACGGATGCTGGGATTGATGACGCCATAGAGCACGTCGACAATCAGGTTGATCAGGATGAATTCCAGCGAGAACAGCAGCACCAGGCCCTGGATCACCGGATAGTCGCGCTGGGTCACGGCGTCCACCAGCAGGCGGCCGAGGCCAGGCCAGTTGAACACGGTCTCGACCACGATGGAGCCGCCCAGCAGGAAGCCGAACTGCAGGCCCATCATCGTGACGACGGGAATCAGCGCATTGCGCAGCGCATGCTTGATGACGACGCGGCGCTCGGTCAGGCCCTTGGCGCGGGCGGTCCGCACGAAGTCTTCCTGGATGACTTCCACGAAGGAAGCCCGGGTAAAGCGCGCCATCACGGCCGCCACGGCGGCGCCCAGCGTGATGGACGGAAGTATGTAGTGTTGCCAGGTCGAGGCGCCCACGGTAGGCAGCCAGCCCAGGTTCACGGAGAAGACCTGCATCAGCATCATGCCCAGCGCGAACGCGGGGAACGAGATGCCGGACACCGCCAGCGTCATGCCGAGACGGTCGGGCCAGCGATTGCGCCATACCGCCGACACGATCCCGATGATCATGCCGAAGGTCACAGACCACACCATGCTGGCGAGCGTGAGCCACAAGGTAGGCATGAAACGGTCGGCGATTTCGGTCGAGACGGGGCGCTTGGTACGCAAGGAGGTACCCAGGTCGCCTTGCAGCATGTGGCTGAAGTAGCGCACGAACTGCTGCGGCAGGGGCAGATCCAGTCCCAGTTCCTTGCGCACGAGCTCGACGGTTTGCTGGTCGGCCTCCTGGCCCGCGGCCAGTCGCGCCGGGTCGCCCGGAAGCATGTGCACAAACAGGAACACGACCACGGCCACCAGCAGCAGCGTGGGGATCATGCCCAAAAGACGTTTGACGATGTAGGTCAGCATTGAAATTCCTGCAACATCGGCGGGGACACCGCGCCCCCGCCGTATGTGGCCTTACAGGGGCGACTAGGCCCCGAGAGTGACTGCCAGATTTACTGCTTCAGATCGATGTCGCCGAACCAGAACGAGGTGTCCGGCTCAACGTACACGCCCGACAGGTTCTTCGACTTCACGTACAGGTTGTTCTGGGTCACCAGGAAGGCCCACGGGGCGTCCTTCCAGATGGTTTCCTGAACGTTCTTGTAGATCTCGGTCTTCTTGGCGCGGTCGGTCGTGGCCAGGGCTTGCTGGATGCCGTCGTCCACCGACTTGTTCGAGTAGTACGACACGTTGTTGAGCACCGGCGGGAACGCGGCGGTGGTCAGCAGCGGACGCAGGCCCCAGTCGGCTTCGCCGGTCGAGGACGACCAGCCGGCGTAGTACATGCGGACCTTGGCGTCTTCAGGCTTCTGCACCTGTTGGACGCGCTGCACGCGCTGGCCCGATTCCAGCACTTCGACCGACACCTTGATGCCGACTTGCGCCAGTTGCTGCTGCAGGAACTGCACCACCTTCACCGACGTGCCGTCGTTATAGGCGGACCACAGCTGGCTTTCGAAGCCGTTGGGGTAGCCGGCTTCGGCCAGCAGGGCCTTGGCCTTCTTGATGTCGTACGGCCACGGGCCGGTCTTGTACGCGTAGTCCACGCCTTGCGGCACGACGCCGTCGACGATGGTGGCATAGCCCGAGAAAGCGACCTTGGCCAGGGCTTCCTTGTTGATGGCGTAGTTGATGGCTTCACGCACCTTGACGTTGTCGAACGGCTTTTGCTGCGTGTTCATCGACAGGTAGCGCGCCATGATCGAGTTCTGGTGATCGACCACGTCCAGCTTGTCGTTCTTCTTCAGCACGGCGGCTTGCTCGAACGGCACCGGGAAGGCGAACTGCGCTTCACCCGTCTGCACCACGGCGGCGCGGGTGTTGTTGTCCGTCACGGTACGGAAGGTCAGGGTGTCGACCTTGGGGTAGCCCTTCTTCCAGTAGCCGTCGAACTTCTTGACCTTCAGGTATTCGGCCGGCTTCCATTCGACGAATTCGAAGGGACCGGTGCCCACGGGGTGGAAGCCGATTTCCTTGCCGTACTTGGCCAGCGCGGCGGGCGAGATCATCATGGCGGCCGGGTGGGCCAGCGCGTTGATGAAGGCCGAGAACGGCTTCTTCAGCGTGATCTTGACGGTCATCGGATCGACCACTTCGGTCTTGTCGATGACGCTGAACTGGATGTAGCGCGACAGGCGGTTGTCCGGATTGGCCGGACGGTCGAAGTTGATCTTGACGGCTTCGGCGTTGAAATCGGTGCCGTCATGGAACTTCACGCCGGGACGCAGCTTGAAGGTGTAGACCAGGCCGTCTTCGCTGACGGTGTAGTCGGTGGCCAGAACCTTCTGGATCTTCAGGTCCTTGTCAAATTCGAACAGGCCTTCGTAGTAGGCCTTGCCGGCCGCCTGGTTCAGCGTGCTGTTGGTGTTGTACGGATCGAGCGTTTCCAGCGCGATGGAGACGGCGAACGTCACGTCCTTGGCGGCATGCGCCAGCGGCGACGCGATCACGCCGAAGGCCAGCGCAGCGGCGGCCATCAGTTTGGTGGGGCGCAGAACTTTCATCATTGCAACTCCTGGTTCCAAAAAAGGAATTAGGGGGTTTGGTGGAAGAAAAACAATTACGACGACTGACTCAATACGCTCCGCCGACCGGATGCCGGGCGACGAAGTGATCCGTTCCGACCTGCACCAGCGGCTGCACCACCGGCTCGTCGCCGAGCTTGCGGATAGGGCTGGGGATTTCGTCGGACAACAGCGTGCGCTTCATGTGGCGGCGGGCCGGATCGGCGATCGGCACGGCGGACATCAGCTTCTTGGTGTAAGGGTGCTGCGGATTCTCGAAAATGGCTCGGCGCGGACCGATCTCCACGATCTGGCCCAGGTACATGACGGCGACGCGGTGGCTGACGCGCTCGACCACGGCCATGTCATGCGAAATGAACAGGAAGGAAATGCCCATGTCGCGCTGCAGGTCGATCAGCAGGTTCACGATCTGCGCCTGGATCGACACGTCCAGCGCCGACACGGATTCGTCCGCGATCACGACCTTGGGGTTCAGGGCCAGGGCGCGCGCAATGCAGATGCGCTGGCGCTGGCCGCCCGAGAATTCGTGCGGATAGCGCTGCGCCATTTCGGCGGGAAGGCCCACGCGCTCCAGCAGCTCGGCCACGCGGCGCTCGGCATCGCGGCCACGGGCCACGCCGTGCACCAGCAGCGGCTCCATGATGGAGAAGCCGACCGTCACGCGCGGATCGAGCGAGGCGAACGGGTCCTGGAACACGAACTGGATGTCGCGGCGCAGGGACTGCAGTTCGGTGTTCTTCAGGCGCACGATGTCGCGGCCGCCGAAGCGGATTTCACCGCCCTGGCTATCGACCAGGCGCAGCAGCGAACGGCCGGTGGTGGACTTGCCGCAACCGGATTCGCCCACCAGCGACAGCGTTTCGCCGGGGAACAGGTCGAAGCTGACCTGCTCCACGGCATGCACGCGGCGCTGCACGCGGCTCATGATGCCGCCGCGCAGATCGAAGCGGGTGACCAGCTTGCGCACGCTCAGGATGGGCTCGCGCTTGGCATCCGGTGCGGCGGGCGCGCTGACCGGAGCGGCCTCGGGCTGGGCCTGGCCTTCGGCCTGCAGCAGCGGGAAGCGCGCGGGCAGGTCCGTGCCCTGCATGGCGCCCAGCTTCGGCACGGCCGACAGCAGCGCCTTGGTGTAGCGGTGCTGCGGCGAGGCGAATACCTGCTCGGACGGGCCTTCCTCGACCTTGTCGCCGCGGTACATGACCAGCACGCGGTCGGCCACTTCGGCGACCACGCCCATGTCGTGGGTGATGAACACCACGCCCATGTGCATTTCTTCCTGCAACTGACGGATGAGCTGCAGGATCTGCGCCTGGATGGTGACGTCCAGCGCGGTGGTGGGTTCGTCGGCGATCAGCAGCGCCGGCTTGCAGGCCAGCGCCATCGCGATCATCACGCGCTGGCGCATGCCGCCCGACAGTTGGTGCGGGTAGCGGTCCAGCACCGACTTGGCTTCCGGAATGCGGACCTGTTCCAGCATGCGCAGCGCCTCGGCGCGCGCGGCCGCGGCGTCCTTGCCCTGGTGCTGGCGGATCGATTCGGCGATCTGGTCGCCGGCGGTGAAGACCGGGTTCAGGGAGGTCATCGGCTCCTGGAAGATCATGGCCATGTCCGCGCCGCGCACACTGCGCATTTCGCGTTGGCTGGATCCGACCAGGTCGATCACGGAACCGTTGCGCCGCCGCAGGGCCATGCTGCCCTGGGCGATGCGCCCGCCGCCGTGCTCCACCAGACGCATGAGCGCCAGGGACGTCACCGATTTGCCCGAACCCGATTCGCCCACGATGGCCAGGGTCTCGCCCCGGTCCACATGGAACGACAGATTGCGCACGGCTTCGACCGTGCGCTCCGATCCCACGAAGCGCACTGTCAGGTCGTCGACCTGGACCACGCGGTTTTCCGGCAGCGCCAGGCTGTTTGCGCGATCAACCATCTCTTTTGATTCCCCAAATACTGAAAAAACGAACCCGCCGCCGCTTATCGGTAGATAGCGGTGACCGGCTTCTCGCCGACGCGGGCGTAACCCCGATACATGCCTTCCGTGTTGAACGGCAAGGCCACATTGCCCTGGGCGTCGACAGCCACCAAGCCGCCCTTGCCCTCGATGGTGGGCAGCTTTTCATGCACGACGCGGTCGGCGGCCGCTTCCAGCGACGCGCCGCAATATTCCATCTGGGCCGCCACGTCATAGGCGGCGACCATGCGGATGAACATTTCGCCCGTGCCCGTGGTGGACACCGCGCAGGTCTTGTTGCTGGCATAGGTGCCGGCGCCGATCAGCGGCGCGTCGCCCACGCGGCCGACCTGCTTGTTGGTGATGCCGCCGGTCGAAGTGGCCGCGGCCAGGTTGCCCTGGGCGTCCACCGCCACCGCGCCCACCGTGCCGAACTTCTTGTCCGAGTCCAGCGGATCGGCCGGCGCCGGCTGGCCGCGCGCGACCAGCGCCTGGCCGTCGTGGTCCAGCACCGCCGCTTCCGGCGTTTCGCGTTGCACGCGCAGCAGCTGTTCGCGGCGGGCTTCGGTGGAGAAGTAGGAAGGATCGACCAGTTCCACGCCTTCTTCCTTGGCGAAGGCTTCAGCGCCCTCGCCCACGAAGAACACGTGCTTGCTGTTTTCCATGACCTTGCGCGCGGCGAATACCGGGTTGCGCACGCGGTGCACGCCGGCGATCGCGCCCGAGCGCAGCGTGGCGCCGTCCATGATGGCGGCGTCCAGCTCGTGGGTGGCGGCGCTGGTGAACACGGCGCCATGGCCGGCGTTGAACAGTGGACAGTCTTCCAGCAGACGGACGGCTTCGGTCACGGCGTCCAGGGCGCTGCCGCCCCGGGCCAGCACGGCCTGGCCGGCGGTCAGGATGGATTCCAGCGCGCTCAGGTACTCCTGTTCTTTCTCGGGCGACATGGCCGCGCGGGACATCGCGCCGGCGCCACCGTGAATCGCGATCACGGGTTGAATCATCGTTTACCTACTCCATGGATGAGCCACGGCATGACGGACTGGGTCACCCCAGCGGCGGCCGCGACGGAATTCTTGGCCCGATAGGCCACCGCGGCCGACAGGGCTTCGATCAGCCCCAGGGCAGCGGTTTCGGAATTGGGAATCAGCTGGCGCGCGGAATACGCATACAGCAGCACGGAAGCCGTGGGCGCCAGCGGCGAGGTGGGCTTGTCGGTCAGCACCAGCACGGGCACGCCGGCCTGCTTGGCGGCTCCAGCCAGCGTCACCGTGTCGGCCAGATAGCGGGGAAAGCCGATGGCGATCACCAGGTCCTTGGACGTCATCCGCGCCATCTGGCGCGCCGCGTGCGACACGCCGCCGGGACCGGCCAGCGATTCGACGGAATGCAGATGCATGCACAGGCCGCGCTGCAACAGGCCGGCCAGGAAGCCGCTGGCGCCGAAACCGATGATGAAAACGCGGTCGGCGGCCAGGATGGCCTCCACTGCCTGTTCGCAGGCGGCGGCGTCCAGCGACTGCAGGTTGCGCTGGGCGTTGCGGATGTCTTCTTCCAGCGTGGCGGCGAAGATCTGCACGGCGCTGGCGGAATGCGCCAGTTCGGTGCGCAGCTTTTCCACCGGCTCCAGCGCCGCCTCGAAGCCGCGCGCGAGTTCGGCGCGGAACTGCGGATAGCCCGGCAGGTCCAGGGCGCGCGCAAACCGGTTGGCCGTCGCCACCGATACCCCCACTGCCGCGGCGAACTCATCGATGGTCATGGTGGCGGCGCGGAACTGGTGCGCCAGCACGTACTCGGCCATCTTGTGCTGAGTACGGCTCAGCGCGGGCTGGGCCCGGGCGATCCGGTCAGCAATCGTAAGTGCAGCCTTGTTCATCGAGGAGGGAGGTGTAGCGGGAGTTTATGTAAATCTGTTTACAAACAAATTTTAGAGAAGAAAATAGATTTTCATACTAAGGGTATACCCGTGAAAACATGTAACAGTGCATCAAATAAAACGGGGTCGGTTTGAGGTACGCTAAGGCCCGCCCTAATGCCCTCCCACCCCGCCACACCGGATTGACGCTATGCCCGATTGGATCTGCAAGCCGCACCAGGAACTGACCGTGACCGAGATCTACGCGATCCTGCAGTTGCGCACGGAAGTCTTTGTCATTGAACAGAATTGCATCTTCCAGGACATGGACGGCAAGGATCTGATCGGGCAGACCTCGCACCTGATGGCCTGGCAGGACGGCAAGCTCGCGGCCTATTGCCGCATCCTGGATCCGTCGCTGAAGGACGGCCAGATCGAGATCGGACGCGTCATCACCGCCCCCTGGACCCGCGGCCAGGGCCTGGGCCACGAACTGATCCGCCATGCGATGCAGGAAGTACGCCTGCGCTGGCCCGGCCGCGCCATGTATCTGGGCGCCCAGGCCCGCTTGCGCAACTACTACGGCGGCCACGGCTTTGTGCAGGTCACCGAGGAATACATCGAGGACGGCATCCCGCATGTGGGAATGCGGCTCGACGAAACGGCATAAAAAAACGCCCCGGAGGGGCGTTTTTCGTGGGTGCGGCGCAAGGATTACTTGACTGCCGACACGTCCAGCTTGGCCTGGGTCTTGGACTTGATCTCGTCCACCGTCACGCCCGGCGCCGTTTCCAGCAGCTTGAGGCCGTTTTCGGTGACTTCCATCACGCCCAGGTCGGTGATGATCAGGTCGACCACGCCCACGCCCGTCAGCGGCAGGTTGCATTCGGACAGCAGCTTGATGTCCTCGGTGCCGTCCTTCTTCTTGGCCACGTGCTCCATCAGGACCACGACGCGGCCAACGCCCGCCACCAGGTCCATGGCGCCGCCCATGCCCTTGACCATCTTGCCCGGGATCATCCAGTTGGCCAGGTCGCCCTTTTCGGACACCTGCATGGCGCCAAGAATGGCCAGGTTGATCTTGCCGCCGCGGATCATCGCGAACGAATCCGCCGACGAGAAGATCGAGGAGCCGGGCAAGGTCGTGACCGTCTGCTTGCCTGCGTTGATGAGGTCGGCGTCGACTTCATCGTCGGTGGGGAACGGGCCGATGCCCAGCAGGCCGTTCTCGGATTGCAGCCACACTTCCATGCCCTTGGGCACGTGGTTGGCCACCAGGGTCGGCAGGCCGATGCCCAGGTTCACATAAAAGCCGTCTTGCAGCTCGCGCGCGGCGCGTGCCGCCATTTCATCGCGGGACCATGCCATGTCTGTTCTCCTTAGGCCGGGCGAGTGGTGCGTTGTTCGATGCGCTTTTCGGGCGTGGCATTCAGCACGATCCGATGCACATAGATGCCGGGCAGGTGGATCTGATCGGGATCCAGGCTGCCGGTATCAACGATTTCCTCGACTTCGACCACCGTGAACTTGCCCGCCATGGCGACGTTCGGATTGAAGTTGCGGGCGGTCTTGCGGAACACCAGGTTGCCGCTGCGGTCGGCGATGTGCGCCTTGACCAGCGACACGTCCGGCACCAGCGAACGCTCCATCACGTATTGTTGGCCGTCGAACTCGCGGATTTCCTTGCCGTCGGCCACGATGGTGCCCACGCCGGTGCGGGTGAAGAAGGCCGGGATGCCGGCGCCGCCGGCGCGCAGCTTCTCGGCCAGCGTGCCCTGGGGCGTGAACTCCAGCTCGAGTTCGCCCGACAAATACTGGCGCTCGAATTCCTTGTTTTCGCCCACGTAGGACGCAATCATCTTGCGGACCTGGCGCGTATTGAGCAGCTGGCCCAGGCCGAAGCCGTCGACGCCCGCGTTATTGCTGATGCAAGTGAGGTCCTTCACGCCCGAATCGCGCAGCGCGGCGATCAGTGCCTCGGGAATGCCGCAAAGGCCGAAACCGCCCACGGCAATCATCTGGCCGTCCTTGACGATGCCTGCCAGCGCCTCCTGGGCGCTTGCAAAAACCTTGTCCATCGCTCCAACTCCTAGTTAAGGTCGAACTTGAAGAGGGCGCGGCTGCCGGCGCCGGCCCAGCAACACCGTACGGAGTCCTGTGCGGCTGGCGCCTAGGGTGGCGCGCCCTTATTGCTTTTTTGATTTTGCGCTGATTTTACCGGCATGGCCGGCCAACGCACGCGCTATTTTGGCCGGCGCCGATTCAAGCCCCGGGCTTAAACATGGCGCCCAGTTTGACCAGCACCTCATGCGGCCACGGGGCGGACGCATTGGCCACATAGTCCATCCAGACTAGCACGTTGCGCGCGCGGGCATAAGGACCGCCTTCGTCGCCCGCCCTCTCCAGCAGCAATTCGAATTCCGCGCTGGAGCGGCCTATGCGCATGAGCTTGTGCGTCACGAGCACATTGGCCGGATAGGTCAACGGCCGCAGGAAATCGCAGGACGCATGCGCCAGGATGAGTCCCTGATCGGCGGGCAGCGCGAAACCCGCGCCATAGAGTATCTGTATCCGGGCCTCTTCCATGAGGCGGAAATACATCGCATTGTTCAGATGGTTCAGAGCGTCCGAGTCGCCCCACCGCAAAGGCAGTTCGACTTGATGGATATCTCCCACGGCCAGGATCCGCGCTGAGGTTTTGTCCGCGTTCACCAATTGCTCCTGATGGCTAAAAGAAATACGAAGGCAACCATGGCCTCCGCCTGCAATACAATCGCCGATAATACTTCCAGCCATATATGGAATACATACGGGGAGCTTTGCAATGTCTGAACGCGAGTCGATGGAATATGACGTGGTCGTGGTTGGCGGTGGACCCGCCGGCCTGGCCACAGCTATCCGTCTTAAGCAGTTGGCCGCTGAGAAGAATCAGGAAATCGGCGTCTGCGTACTTGAAAAGGGCGCGGAACTGGGTGCGCACATCCTGTCCGGCGCCGTCATGGACCCGCTGGCGCTGACCGAGCTCATCCCCGACTGGAAGGAAAAAGGCGCGCCGCTGAACGTGCCCGTCACGCATGACAAGTTCATGTTCCTGTCCGAAACCGGCGCGCGCACCACGCCCAACTGGCTGCTGCCGCCCTGTTTCCACAACGAAGGCAACTACATCGTCCGCCTGGGCGACGTGGTGAAGTGGATGGGCGAGCAGGCCGAGGCGCTGGGCGTGGACATCTTCCCGGGCTTCGCGGCCGTGGAAGTGCTGTACGACGAGAACGGCGCCGTCCGCGGCGTGGCCACCGGCGACATGGGCGTGGCCCGCGACGGCTCGCACACCGACCACTACCAGCCCGGCATGGAACTGCACGCCCGCTACACCGTGTTCGCCGAAGGCGCGCGCGGCCAGCTGGGCCGCCAGCTGATCGACCGCTACAAGCTGGACGACGGCCGCAATCCTCAGTCCTACGGCATCGGCATCAAGGAAATGTGGGAAGTCGATCCGGCCCAATCCAAGCCCGGCCTGGTGATCCACACCGCCGGCTGGCCGCTGGACGCCGACACCTACGGCGGTTCCTTCCTTTATCACCTGGACAACAACCTGGTGGCGGTGGGCATGATCGTGGGCCTGGACTACGCCAACCCCTGGCTGTCGCCGTTCGACGAATTCCAGCGCTACAAGACGCACCCCGCCATCCGCGGCACCTTCGAAGGCGGCAAGCGCATCGCCTACGGCGCGCGCGCCATCACCGCGGGCGGCCTGCTGGCCCTGCCCAAGCTGACCTTCCCGGGCGGCGTGCTGGTCGGCTGCGAGGCCGGCTTCCTCAATGCCTCGCGCATCAAGGGCAGCCACGCCGCCATCAAGTCCGGCAAGCTGGCCGCCGAAGCCGCGTTCGACGCGCTGCTCGCCGACCGCCGCCAGGACGAGCTGGCCGCCTACCCCGCGGCCTTCGAGGCTTCCTGGCTGCATGCGGAGCTGAACAAGGCGCGCAACTTCAAGCAGTGGTTCAAGAAGGGCCGCACCGTCGCCACCGTGATGACCGGCGTCGAACAGCTGCTGCTCAAGGGCAAGATGCCCTGGACCCTGCGCCACAACAAGCCCGACCATGCCTGTCTGCAGCCCGCATCGCAATGCGCGCGCATCGACTACCCCAAGCCCGACGGCAAGCTCACCTTCGACAAGCTCAGCTCGGTGTTCATCTCGAACACCAACCATGACGAGAACGAGCCCATCCACCTGACGCTCAAGGATCCCTCCATACCGGTGCAGGTCAACCTGGCCAAGTACGGCGGCCCGGAATCGCGCTACTGCCCGGCGGGCGTGTACGAATTCGTCAAGGACGACCACGGCGAGGACCGCCTGCAGATCAACGCGCAGAACTGCGTGCACTGCAAGACCTGCGACATCAAGGACCCGACCCAGAACATCGTCTGGGTGGCCCCGCAAGGCGGCGAAGGGCCCGTCTACAGCGGCATGTAAAGCTACCGGACGCCCGCGCCCGGCCACCACAGGCGCCCCGCGGGGCGCCTTTTTTTTCGACAGGCAGGACTATCCATGACTGAACGCGTACTCCTCATCGGCTGCGGCGACCTGGGTCAGCGCGCGGCCCGGCGCTTCCTCGCGCGCGGCGACGAAGTCTACGCGCTGCGCCGCAATCCGCCGGCCGGAACGGCGGACGGCATCCGCTGGCTGCGGGGCGACATTTCCCGCGCCGACGGACTGCCCACCCTGCCCGATGGCGTCACCCGGCTCATCCACCTGCCCGCGCCCGGCGCGCGCGAAGCCGCCGCCTATCGCGCGGTATTCGTCGATGGCCTGAAACACGTGCTGGACGCGCTGGACGCCACGCAGCTCAAGCGCATCGTGTTCGTCTCATCCAGCGCGGTCTACGGCGAACACGAGGGCGGCTGGGTCGACGAAGACACGCCGCCCGCGCCGCTGGGCAGCAATGGCCGCATCCTGCTCGAAGCCGAAGCCGCGTTGGCGGCCCGCGGCCTGCCCTCGACCGCCTTGCGGCTGGCAGGGCTGTATGGGCCCGGACGCATGCAACTGATCGAACGCCTGCGCCAAGGCGCGGCAGGCGCGCCGACCTCTCCCCAACACTGGGCCAACCGCATCCACATCGACGACGCGGCAGCGGCCGTGGTCCACCTGGCGCTGCTGCCCCACGCCGCGCCCGTCTACATAGGCTGCGACGATACGCCGCTGCCCTTGCACGAGCTCTACGCCGACCTCGCCAGGCTGATCGGCGCCCCCGCGCCGCGCGAGGCGGCGGCGCCGGCCAACGTCGGCAGCAAGAAGCTGAGCAACGCCCGCCTGCGCGCCAGCGGCTTCGCCCTGCAATGGCCGGACTCGCGGCTCGGCTATGCCGCGCTGCTGGCAGCGGCAGGCAACCCGGCCGTGCCGCAGGCATAGTTCGCCGCGCATCGAATCGTGACCGTCGAGGCTGGCGGATACTGGCGGCCGTATCCATTACCGGCCATCGCCATGCATCCTGCCCATCCCCTGCAGGCGGTCACTCACCCCGACCCCTACCCGTACTACGCCGCGCTGGCGCGCGAGCGGCCGCTGTATCGCGAGGCGGCGCTGGACCTGTGGGTGGCCAGCCATCCGGACACGATAGCGGCCATCATGCAACATCCGGCCGCGCGCGTGCGTCCGGCGGCGGAGCCCGTGCCCAAGGCACTGTGCCCAGGCCCGGCGGGCGAACTCTTTGGCCGCTTCGTGCGCATGAACGACAGCGCAACGCACACGCAGGTGAAGACCCTGCTGAGCGCCTACCTCCGCGAACAGACGGCGCAGGCCTGTATGCCCATGTGGCCGGATCCAGGCCCGCTGGACGCCGCGGCCGTCGACCGTTACCTGAGCGCCGCGCCGGTGCATGCGCAAGCCGCGTTCCTGGGCCTGCCGTCAGGCCTGTACGCGGATTGCGCCGCCGATATCGCGGCGTTCCTGTCCGCGCTGCCCGCCACCGCAGCGGCGGATCGCATTGAAGCGGGGCACGCCGCCGCGCAGCGTCTGCAGGCACGCCTGGGGTCGCATCTGCAGGCCCCAGACGCCGCGCCCGCCTTGCGCCGGCTGCGCGACGACGGCGCGCGGGCGGGAATAGAGCCGGCGCTGCTGGCCGCCAATCTGGCCGGCCTGCTGTTCCAATCCTGCGAGGCCGGCGCAGGCCTGCTGGGCAACGCCATCATCCTGGCCGGACGGCGCGGCCTGCGCGCGGACCTCACGGACGATGCGGCGCTGGCGCTGATGGATGACGTGGAACGCAGCGACCCGCCGCTGCACAACACGCGGCGCTTTTTCGCCGCCGGCATCGACGTCGGCGGTCTATACATCGAAGCCGGCCAGACCGTGCTGCTGGTGCTGGCCGCGGCCGCCACGGTGCAACCCGAGGCGCACTGGACTTTCGGCGCGTTCGGGCACGCCTGCCCCGGCCGCCTGCCGGCCCGCCAGCATGCGGCGGGCGCGCTCACGCGCCTGCTGCGCGCAGGCCTGGATGCCGCCGCGCTGGCGGCCCGTTTCCGTTACCGGCCGCTGCCCAACGCGCGCGTGCCGCAGTTTGATTTTTCCGAGGAGCAAGCGCCATGATCGCAGTGATATTCGAAGTCGAACCCGCCCACGGCGACCCCAATCCCTATCTGCACATCGCCGCCGGCCTCATCGACGAACTGAAGGCCGTGGACGGCTTCATCTCGGTCGAACGATTCCAGAGCCTGTCCGAGCCGGGCAAGCTGCTGTCGCTCTCGTTCTGGCGCGATGAAGCGGCGGTCCAGCGCTGGCGCACGCTGGAGTCGCACCGCCGGGCCCAGGAAGCCGGGCGCGGCGGCGTCTTCGCCAATTACCGCCTGCGCGTCGCGCAGGTGCTGCGCGACTATGGCATGAACCAGCGCGACGCGGCACCCGCCGACAGCCGCGAGCGGCACGGCTGAGGCCTGTGCCTCAGGCCCCGGCCGCGGCTGCCACCAGCGCCACCCGATGGGTGGCGCCGGATTCGAACACCGCCGTCATCGCGGGCAGGCCCGACGCGGATGAGGGATCGAAGTAATCGGCCTCGTCGCGCCCCGGGCCCGCCGGCAGGTCGCGCACTTCCACGCGAAAGCCCTCGGTCCGGTTGCCACGCAGTTCCGGCACTGCCTGCAACAGGCGGCGCGTGTAGGGATGCGTGGGCCGGTCGAACACTTCATCGCGCGTGCCTTCTTCGACGATATGGCCGCGCAGCATCACCACCACGCGGTCGGCGATCTGCTCGACCACGCCCAGGTCATGCGAAATCAGCAGGCAGGCAAAGCCATGCGAGCGCTGCAGCGACATCAGGGTCTCCAGCACCTGCTTCTGCACGGTGACGTCCAGCGCCGACACCGGCTCGTCCGCGATGATGACCTCGGGCCGCAGCACCAGCGCCCGCGCGATGGCCACGCGCTGGCGCTGGCCGCCAGAGAGTTCGTGCGCATAGCGCTCCGCGTAGCCCTCGCCCAGGCCCACGTCCCGCAGCGCCTCGGCCACGCGCTTGCGGCGGATTTCCGCCGTCATGCCAACTTCCAGCCGCAGGCCTTCCCCCACCAGGTCGCCGATGGTCATGCGCGGGTCCAGCGATGAATAGGGATCCTGGAACACCATCTGCACCCGCCGGCGCGCCGCCTGCCAAGACTGGCCCGAACCGCCCGCGGGCAAGGCCTGGCCATCCAGTTCAATCCGCCCCTGCGCCTGCGGCACCAGCCCCAGGATGGACATCATGACCGTGGTCTTGCCGCTGCCCGACTCGCCGACGATGGCCAACGTTTCCCCCGGCGCCACCGCGAACGTCGCGCGGTGCACGGCGCGCACCGCGCGTTTGCGGAACCAGCCCTCGCGGACCGAGTAGTCGATTGCCAATCCGTCCACCTGCAGAATGGGCGGCCCTTCGACGGCGGGACGGGCCGGACCGCGCTTGGGCAGCGCGTCCAGCAGGCTGAGCGTGTATGGATCCGCCGGCCGCGACAGGACCTCGGCCACTGGCCCGGTCTCGACCGCAAGACCGCGGCACATCACCAGCACGCGCTGCGTGTATGCGGCCACCAGGGCCAGGTTGTGGCTGATGAAGATCAGCGCAGTGCCCTGCTCGCGCGTCAGTTCGCACATCAGGTCCAACACTTCCTTCTGCACCACGCAGTCCAGCGCGGTGGTGGGTTCGTCCGCGATCAGGAGGCGCGGCTTGAGCAGCATCACGCCCGCCAGCAGAATGCGTTGGCGCATGCCGCCGGAGAATTCATGCGGGTAGCGCTTCATGCAATCCTGCGCGTCGCGCACACGCACCCGCTCCAGCATCCGGACCGCCTCGTCCCAGGCCTCGCGGCGCGCCATGCCACGGCGCAGCACCAGCGCCTCGATCAGTTGTTCGCCCACGCGGAATGCCGGGTTGAGCGACACCATCGGCTCCTGGAACACCATGCCGATGCCGGTGCCGCGCATCGCCAGCCAATCGCGCGGCGCCTGCCGCAGCAAGTCCTGGCCTTCGAACAGCGCCTGTCCGCCCGTGATGCGCGCCGAGTCGGGCAACAGGCCCAACAGGGTCTTGCCGATCAGCGTCTTGCCGCTGCCGGATTCACCGACGATGGACAGCGATTCGCCGGCGTGCAGATCGAACGACACCCGGTTCACCACAGGCGCGGCGTCGCGCTTGCCGGGAAAGCGGATCTCCAGGTCGCGCACCGACAGCAGGGGTTCTGCAGCGCTCATGCCATCACCCCCCGCATGCGCGGATCCAGCAGGTCGCGCACCGCGTCGCCCAGCAGATTGATGCCCAGCAGGCTCAACGAAATCATGGCACCCGGAAATACCGCCAGCCAGATGGCCTGGTCCATGGCGTTGCGGCTCTCGGACAGCATGCCGCCCCAGGTGGCCAGCGGCGGCGGCACGCCCAGGCCGAGAAAGCTCAGCGCGCTTTCCGCCAGCAGGGCGGAACCGAAGATCGAGGTCGCGAAGATGAGCAGCGGCGGCAGGCAGTTGGGCAGCACGTGGCGGAACACGGTCCACAGGCCGCCATGCCCGGTGGCGCGCGAGGCGATGACGAAATCACGCTGGCGCAGGGACAGCGCCGCGCCGCGCGCAATGCGCGACACCGACGGCGAATACGCCAGGCCCAGCGCCAGCACCACGCCCCATTTGGACGGTCCCAGCACAGTCATGATGCCCAGCGCGAGCAAGAGGCCGGGAAACGCCATCAGCGACTCCACCAGCACGGTGATGCCGCGATCGACCCAGCCGCCCGCGTAGCCGGCCGTGACGCCTATCGTCGTGCCCAGGAGCAGCGCCAGCAGCACGGAAAACACGCTGACCGCCACGCTGACCCCGGCGCCCGCCATCAGCCGCGACAGCACATCGCGGCCGAACTCGTCGGTGCCCAGCCAGTACTCCGCCGACGGCGGCGCAAAGCGCGCCAGCAGATCGCCTTCCAGCGGATCGTGCGGCGTGTACACCAGCCCGACCAGGGCCAGCAGCACGACGCCCCCGACCAGCGCGCCGCCCAGGACGGCATTGGTATGTTTAAAGCCCATGATGATCCTATTGAAGCTTCACGCGCGGGTCGAACAGCGGATACAGCAGATCCACCACCAGGTTGACCGCCACGTACAAAAGCGCGATGAACAGCAGGCAGCCCTGCACCACGGGGTAGTCCCGCGCATAGATGCTTTCCACCAGCAGCCGGCCGATGCCCGGCAGCGTGAACACGGTCTCGATCACCGCGGCGCCCGACAACAGATGGCCCAACATCAGGCCGATCACCGTCAGGGTGGGGCCGAACGAGTTGGGCAGCACATGGCGCAGCATGACGCGCTTTTCCGGCAGGCCCTTGGCGCGCGCATGCGCCACGTATTCCAGCCGCAGCGTCTCGATGGTGCTGGCGCGCATCATGCGCGTGATGGCGGCGATTTCCGTCAGCACGATGGCGCAGACCGGCAGCACCAGGTAGCGCGCCGCGCCCAGTCCGCCCTGGGCGATGGATTCGAAGCCGTACACCGGCAGCCAGTTCAGCTTCACCCCGAACAGCCAGATCAGCAGGATGCCGACCCAGAAGCTGGGCATGGACACGAACAGGATCGAGGTCGACACGATGGCGGTGTCGGCGCGGCGGTTCTGGCGCCACGCGGCCACCATGCCGGCGGGCACCGCCACCAGGCAGGCCAGCAGCGTGGCGGTCAGCACCACCTGGGCCGTCACCGCGAAATGCGTCAGCACCAGGTGCATCACGGGTTCGCGCCGCGCGATGGACATGCCCAGGTCGCCCTGCAGCGCGTTGCCCACCCAGATCAGGAACTGCTCGCCAACGGGACGGTCCAGCCCCAGCGCGTGGCGCATTTCGGCCAGCAGCGCCGGGTTGTCGATATCGCCCAGCATCAGCGAGGCCGGATCCCCGGGGATCGCGCGTATCAGCGCGAACACGAGCACCGTGACGACGATCACGGTGGGCACCGACGCCGCGATGCGCTTGAGTAGATAGCCCAGCACGGTGCCTCAGTTCTTGGTCACGTTGAAGAAACGCGGCTTGCGCAGCGGCCAGCCGGTAAAGCCCTCCAGCTTGCTGGAGACGACCACATAGCCGGGCTTGTTGTAGTACATCAGCAGCGGCGCGTCGCGCAGCATCAGGGCATGCAGCTTGTCGAAGGCCTGCTTGCGCACGGCGGGATCGGACTCGGCTTCTATGCCCTCCAGGATGGCCGCGGCCTCCGGACTTTCCCACTGGGCCATGGGCGTCTTGGACTTGTCGCCAATCACGTCGCGGAACATCAGCGCGGGCTCGGTGCGCGCCGAATAGGCGAATGCCATCAGCTCGAACTTGCCTTCGCGGAAGTTGGTCACCTGGGTGCCCCATTCCAGCATGTCCAGCTCGGCCTTGATGCCGGCCTTGCCCAACAGCTGCTGCGTCACCACCGCGACGCGGTACAGATAGGGATAGCGCTTGTTGGCCTGCAGCTTCAGGGGTTCGCCGCGATAGCCGGCGGCGTCCAGCAGGCGCTTGACCTCCTTCAGGTTCTTTTCGTAGCCGGCGCGGTCGGTTTCGGAGTAATAGACGCTGGCCGCGGGCACCAGGGACGGGTTATAGGCCGCGTGGCCGTTGTTCAAAGCCTTGGCAATGCCGGGAAAATCCAGCGCCAGCGCGATGGCGCGGCGCATGTTCACGTCCGACAGCAGCGGCGCGCGCGTCTGCATCAGCAGGTTGACCGTGTCCAGACCCTGCTCGGTGACGATGTTCCAGCGCGGGTCCTTGGCCGGCAGATTGTCCTCGTCCGCGTTGTAGGCGTCGACCTGGCCCGCCATGAGCGCCGCCTTCTGCGCGGCCGCATCCGGAATCACCACAAAGCGCACGTTGGCCTGTGCCGTTTTCTTGCCGGCCATGCCGCTGGGCGCTTCCTCGCGCGGCTTGTAGCCGGCGTACGGCGTCAGCAGCAGGTATTGTTCCTTTTTCCATTCCGCCAGCACGTAGGGCCCGGTGCCGATGGGCTTGGCCCACTTGCCCTCGGCGTCGACGCTCTTGGCGCTCAACACCGGCATCGGGCACTGCACGCTGGCCATCTGGTCCAGGAACAGCGCGTAGGGCTGCTCCAGCCTGAACACCACGGTAGCGGGATCGGGCGTCTCCACCGCCACGACCTTGGCGCCCTTGCTGCCGTCATAGAGGTTCTTGCAGGAATACTCGGACTGGGCGCCGTTGAGGTAGTCGTAGGTCCATTTGACGTCGGCCGAGGTCATGGGCGTGCCGTCATGGAAGGTGACGCCCTGGCGCAGCTTGAAGGTATAGGCGCGCTTGTCGTCGGACAGCGTCCAGCTGTCGGCCAGCATGGGGGCCACGCTCATGTCGGCGCGCAGCGCCACCAGGGACTCCACCACGTGCGCCAGCACATTGTCGGTGGAAGTGTTGCGGGACCGCCCGCCAGGCAGCGTGGTCGGCGTGCCCGAACCTTCGGCGTAGCGGATTTCGGGCGCGGCGGCCTGCGCCCGCACGGCGGTGGGCAGGCCGGCCGCGGCGGCGGCCAGCGCGGCGGATAACAGCAGCGCGTTCTTGGCGCGCGTAGCATGCGAATTCATAGGGATCACTCCAGGCGCGGCGCTCGCCGCATATGGGTCTGGGGGCCGGCTCAGAAGAGCCGGTACTCCGCGAAGTTGCGTCCTTCGTAGGGCTTGCGCGCGATCCACATCACGCCGCTGGCCGGCTCCATCAAGGTGGTGGCCACCGTGGCCGAGATGCTGTCGAAGCTGGCCGGCTTGGGCGAACGCAGCACGCCGTCGGGCGCGGCGAAGTCGTCGGCCAGGATGCGTTTGACCGTGTCCCAGTCGATGCCGCCGGCGGCGCGCGCCAGCATGTCCTGCACGCGGCGCTGGCGGTAGATCGAATCCGGATTGGCTGCCAGGCCTTTGTCGAACAGCTTGGCGCGCGCGGGCGGGCTGATCCAGTGGTTGGCGTGCACCAGCAGGCCGTCTTCGGGCGTGATCCAGAAGATTTCGTCGGGCGAGCATTCCAGATCGACCGCCTCGCCCTGCGCCTGCGCCAGCATCAGGTTGTTGGAGCAGAAGCGCCGCGAGGCCCACAGCACCTTCATGGCGTTGCAGATATTGGAGGCTTCCAGCATCTTGCGCCGCACCAGCACCAGCGGCACCTCGGCCGGGCGCTGATAGTCGTGCTCGCAGGACAGGAAGTTGCCGGACAGGGAAACGCCCGCGCTGTTGAAGCCGTGGCGCGCCAGGCTGCCCGCCTCGGTGAACACCAGCAGGTCGGGACCGTCTTCGCGGCGCATGCGCAGCACGATGCCGGTGTCCACGCATTCCTCGCGCCAGTCCCAGTTATGGGCATGCATGAGCTTGCCGCCGGCGGCGGCCTCGGGCAGCACGACCAGGCCGGTGCAGCCATCGTCCAGCCCCTTGCGGGCGCGGCCCAGCTCGGCATGGCCGAACATCATTTCGGTGCGGCAGTTGATGACCACCACGTCCTCCAGCGCCTGGCCCGATCCGTCGGCGATGCCGCGCAGCTCTTCCAGGTAGGCCGCGTCATAGTCGCCCACCACCGGCACCATGGCGGCGGCCAGTTCCTTCAAGCGGTCCGCGGCGACGCCGCGCCGCTCCAGCTGCCCGCGGTAGAGGGCCACGCTGCGCGCCACGCGCTCGGGGACGGCGGCGCCATGCTGGCGGCCCCGCTCGTATGGGCTGCCCTGTACATCGACCAGGGGGAAGGGAGTGGGCAAAGTCACGGCTCAAGGCTCCGGAGCAAGGTTCAAGACGGACAAATTTTGTACTAATATATGAAAAAGTTCAATACAAGGGTTTCCCCGGAGCCATCACCGCGAACGCCGCGCGCGTAGCTCTCCGGTACCATTCCGACTCTGCCGCCCTTCGCGCCCATCCCCCATGTCCAACGCCGCTCCCGCCCGCCCCACTCCGCTGCAAGTCGACCTGGCGCGCCATATCGCGGAAGACATCGTGGCCCGGCGCCATGCGCCCGGCGACCACCTCTCGGAGGAAACGCTGGCGGCGAGCTACGAGGTCTCGCGCACGCCCGTGCGCGGCGCGCTCAAGCTGCTGGCCGCGCAGGGCCTCATCACGCACCGCCCCAATAGCGGCTACACGGTGGCGGCGCACGCGGCGGCCGCGCCTCCCGCCATCGAGGGCGCAGGCCCCACCCAGGATGAGCTGTACCGGCGCCTGATCGATGACCGCGCCTCGCGCGAGCTGCCGGAAACCTTTACCGAGCGCGACCTGCAGCAGCGCTATCCGGCACCGCGCAGCGTGCTGGCCAAGACCCTGCTGCAGCTTTCCGCGGACGGCCTGATCGAAAAGCGCAAGGGCCATGGCTGGCAGTTCGCGCCGTCGCTGGAAAACCGCGAAGCGCTCAACGAGAGCTACCGTTTCCGCATGACCATCGAATGCGCGGGCCTGCTGGAGCCCACCTTCCGCCTGGACCGGGAAGCGCTGGCGCGCATGCGCGCCGCGCATGAAGCGCTGGCGGCGCGCAGCGACGCCGACATCTCGGCCACCGAGTTCTTCAATCTCAACGCCTCGTTCCACGAGATGCTGGCCCGCTTCTCGGGCAACCGCTACATCCTGCAGGCGGTGCAGCAGCAGAACCAGTTGCGCCGGCTGGAAGAGCACGCCGCGTTCTACCGCGACGCGCGCTTCATCAACTCCAGCAGCGAACACCTGCAGATCATCGACGCGCTCGAGGCCGGCGACCAGGAATGGGCTTCGCAGCTCATGCGGCGCCACTTGAAGACCTCGCTGCAAGTGTCTTAACCGGCCCTCTCCATCTTCATTCGTCCGCCAGCCCGCCATAGCGGGTCTCCGGCACGCGTGACGCTCGCGCTGCGGATTGCCTTCTGGTCTTCTTGTATTGTATTTATCAATTGATTAATACAAAATAGAAACCCCGAATCTCCACATGCCGGAAGCCCCATGTCATCGTCAGCGCCTAATCCCACCCCCGCCATCAACGCCGAAGCCTATTGGATGCCCTTCACCGCGAACCGCCGCTACAAGCGCGCGCCCGTGCTGTTCAGCGCCGCCGAAGGCATGCACTACATCCGGCCGGATGGACGCCGCGTACTGGACGGCATTGCGGGCCTGTGGTGCGTGAACGCCGGACACCGCCGCCCGGAAATCGTCGAGGCCATCGCCCGCACCGCCCATGAGCTGGATTACGCGCCGTCGTTCCAGATGAGCCACCCACTGGCCTTCGAGCTGGCCGAGTCCTTGCGCCAGGAAGCGCCCGCCGGGTTCTCCAATGTGTTCTTCTCGAATTCCGGATCCGAAGCGGTGGATACCGCGCTGAAGATCGCGCTGGGCTATCACCGCGCGCGCGGACAGGGCCAGCGGGTGCGCCTGATCGGACGCGAACGCTCGTACCACGGGGTGGGGTTCGGCGGCCTGTCGGTGTCGGGCATCGCCGGCCACCGCAAGCCGTTCGGCAATCTGCTGCCCTACGTGGACCATTTGCCGCACACCTATGACCGCAGCCAGATGGCCTACACGCGCGGCCAGCCGGACTGGGGCGCCCACCTGGCCGATACGCTGGAGCGCATCGTCGCGCTGCACGACGCCTCCACCATCGCGGCCGTCATCGTGGAACCCGTGGCGGGTTCGACCGGGGTGCTGGTGCCGCCCAAGGGCTATCTGCAGAAACTGCGGCAGATCTGCGATGCGCACGGCATTCTGTTGATCTTCGACGAAGTGATCTGCGCCTTCGGCCGCATCGACGGCGCGTTCGCCTCATCGCACTTCGGCGTCACGCCCGACATCATCACCAGCGCCAAGGGGCTGACCAACGGCGCCATCCCCATGGGCGCCACGCTGGTGCAGCAGCATGTCTACGATGCCTTCATGCAGGGGCCGGACAGCGCCATCGAGCTGTCGCACGGCTACACCTATTCCGGCCATCCCGTGGCCTGCGCCGCCGGCCTCGCGACCCTGGACATCTGCCGCCGCGAAGGCCTGTTCCAGCGCAGCCGCGAGCTCTGGCGCTACTGGGAGGACGCCGCCCACAGCCTGAAGGGATTGCCGCACGTGGTGGACATCCGCAACATCGGCCTCCTGGCCGCCATCGAACTCGAACCGCTGGAAGGCAAGCCCGGCCAGCGCGCGTACGCCGTGCACCAGGCCTGCCTGGAACGCGGCTGCCTGATCCGTTCGGCGGGCGACACCATGCTGCTGTCGCCCCCGCTCATCATCGAGCGCGCGCAGATCGACGAATTGTTCTCGGTCTTGTCGGACGTGCTGCGCGCGGACGCCTGAGCGCCCGCCCTGCTTATGCCAGGTGCCGGGCCACCGCCTGGACCACCTGCCGCACGTCCGCGGCGGACACGTCCAGGTGCGTGACCAGGCGGGTCGGGCCGCCATACACGGCCCGCATCTGAACGCCGTCGGCAGCCAGCTTGGCGGTGAGTTCCTCGCAGCGCGCGGGCTCGAATTCCGCGAACACCATGTTGGTGTCCTGGCTCAATACCTTTACGCCCGGAATGGCGCGCAGCCCCTCCGCCAGCAGTCGGGCGTTCTCGTGGTCTTGCGTCAGGCGTTCCACGTTGTGCTCCAGCGCATACAGGCAAGCCGCGGCCAGCACGCCAGCCTGGCGCAAACCGCCGCCCAGCACCTTGCGCCAGCGGCGGGCGCGGGCGATGAGTTCGACGCTGCCTACCAGCACCGACCCCACGGGCGCGCCCAGGCCCTTGGAAAAACAGATGGACACCGTATCGAAAGGCGCGCACAGGTCCGCCACCGGCTTGCCGCTGGCGACCGCCGCATTGAACACGCGGGCGCCGTCCAGATGCGTCGCCAGGCCATGCTGGCGCGCCCAGGCCGTCGCGGCCTGCACGTAGCTGGCCGGAATCAGCTTTCCGTGGACAGTGTTCTCCAGCGCCAGCAGCCGGGTACGGGCGAAATGCGCATCGCCCTCGGGCTTGAGCGCCGCGGCCAACTTGTCCAGCGGCAAGGTGCCATCGGCCGCATGTTCTATGGGCTGCGGCTGGATGCTGCCCAGCACGGCCGCCCCGCCCCCTTCATACTTGTAGGTGTGCGCGAGCTGGCCCACCAGGTACTCGTCGCCCCGCTCGCAATGGGCCATCAGCGCCCCCAGGTTGCTTTGCGTGCCTGACGGGAAGAACAGGCCGGCCGCCTTGCCCGTGCGCTCGGCAACCGCCTCCTGCAGGCGGATCACGGTCGGGTCATCGCCCATCACGTCATCGCCCAGGGGCGCGGATACCATGGCCTGCAGCATGGCTGCGGATGGCCGGGTGACGGTGTCGCTACGCAGATCGATCATGGAATGTCCCAGGATAGGAAAAGGAATTCAGAAAGCGTTTATTCGGCGCGCGCCGCCGGCGCCGCGCGGCTCACGACCCAGATGCCGGCCAGGATCAGCACCATGCCGCCCAGCTCGGCCGCGGTAGGCTGCTCGGACAGCAGCGCCCAGGCGAACAGCATCGCCACGACCGGCACGCCCAGGCTGGACAGGCCCGCGATAGACGCTGGCACCAGGCGCACCACCAGCAGCCAAAGCAGCCAGCCCGCGGCCGTCGCGATCAGCACGATGTAGGTCATGCCGGCCCATAGCTGCCAGCCCCACTGGGCGGGCATCTGCGGCACAAGAAAAGCGACCGGCGTCATGACCAGGCCGCCCAGCAGCATCTGCCAGGCCGTGAAAGTCATCACATCGGGCGCATGGCGTTCGAACATGCGCTTGGACAGCACGGTGCCCACGCCCCAGCACAGGCCGCTGCCCAACCCCAGCAGCACGGGACGGATATCGCCCAGGCCGTTCCAGGGTTCGACGAAGCACACCAGGCCAATGGCGGCCAGCCCGATACCCAGTCCATGGCGCGCGGTGGGGCGGTCGCCCAGCAGCCACCATGCGAACAGGATCACCCAGAACGGCATCGTGTACGCCATGAGCGAGACCTTGCCCACTCCGCCCGACACCAGCGCGGTCTGCACAAAGCCCTGGAATCCGGCCGTCTGCGTCAGGCCGATCAACAAGGTCAGCTTCCAGGGCGGCATCGCCAGCGGCCGCCGCAGCGCGATGACCAGCGCGAACAGCACCAGGCCGCCCGAGACGTAGCGCAGCGCCACGAAGTCGAAGGGGCCGATGTAGGGAACGATCAGTTTCATCGCGATCCAGCTGCCCGCCCAGACCAGGATGGTGCTGAACATCAGGGCTAGCCCTGCACGATCGAAACTGCTGCGGCTCACTGGCACGGCTCCGTAGGGGAAATCCTGGACGCGAAAAAGCAAATACGCCCGTACCGGCGGTTCCGATACGGGCGTATGACATTATGCGCCTGCCTTGCCGCCTCCGGCGGCCGCAGGCGGGCCGTTCCCGTCCATCAAGTGGACGGGAACGATCACAGGGACTTGGCC
Source organism: Achromobacter sp. PD1 (assembly GCF_048541815.1). NCBI lineage: Bacteria > Pseudomonadati > Pseudomonadota > Betaproteobacteria > Burkholderiales > Alcaligenaceae > Achromobacter > Achromobacter sp. PD1. Next base: position 797,020 of record NZ_CP183349.1, on the reverse strand, counting down.
AACTGGTCCAGGATGGCCGGGTTCTCCAGCGTGGAAACATCCTGCGTGATTTCCTCGCCCTTGGCGACCACGCGCAACAGGCGGCGCATGATCTTGCCCGAGCGCGTCTTGGGCAGGTTGTCGCCGAAGCGGATGTCCTTGGGCTTGGCGATGGGGCCGATCTCCTTGGCCACCCAGTCGCGCAGCACCTTGGCGATGGCTTGCGCCTCGTCGCCTTCCGGACGCGAACGCTTGAGCACCACGAAGGCCACCACGGCTTCGCCCGTCGTGTCGTCCGGGCGGCCCACCACGGCGGCTTCCGCCACCAGCTCGTGCGCCACCAGCGCGGATTCGACTTCCATCGTGCCCAGGCGGTGGCCGGACACGTTCAGCACGTCGTCGATGCGGCCCATGATCCAGAAATAGCCGTCCGCATCGCGCTGCGCGCCGTCGCCTGCCAGGTAGTAGCCGCGCAGTTCCGAGGGGAAGTAGCTCTTCTTGAAACGTTCCGGGTCGCCCCAGATGTTGCGGATCATGGCCGGCCACGGACGCTTGATGACCAGGAAGCCGCCATTGCCTTGCTCCACATCGCCACCCGTCTCGTCGACGATGGCCGCGGCGATGCCCGGCAGCGGCAAGGTGCAGGAACCCGGCTTGGTCGGCGTGGCGCCCGGCAGCGGCGTGATCATGTGGCCGCCGGTCTCGGTCTGCCACCAGGTGTCCACGATGGGGCAGCGCTCGCGGCCGATGTTCTTGTGATACCACATCCAGGCTTCGGGATTGATGGGTTCGCCCACCGTGCCGATGATGCGCAGGCTGTCCAGGTCGTAGTTCTGCGGATGCGCTTCGGGCGCGGCCTCGGCGGCCTTGATCAGCGAGCGGATCGCGGTGGGCGCGGTGTAGAACGTGGTGACCTTGTGGCGCGCGATCATGTCCCAGAAGCGGCCGGCGTTGGGATAGGTCGGCACGCCTTCGAACACCACCTGCGTCAGGCCCGCCGCCAGCGGGCCGTAAGTGATGTAGGTGTGGCCGGTAACCCAACCCACGTCGGCCGTGCACCAGTACACGTCGTCCTTGCGGGCGTCGAAGGTCCACTTCACGGTCAAGAGCGCCCACAGCAGATAGCCTGCCGAGGAATGCTGCACGCCCTTGGGCTTGCCGGTGGAGCCGGAGGTATAGAGGATGAAGAGCGGATGCTCGGCGTTGACCGGCACGGGCTCGCAGGTGTCGGGCTGACCGGCCTCGACGTCATGCATCCAGAGGTCGCGGCCTTCGTTCCATTGCACCTTGCCGCCGGTGCGGCGGTACACGATGACCTTGGTCACGGCCTCGCAGCCGCCCATGGTGAAGGCTTCCTCGACCGCGGGCTTGAGCGGTATGGTCTTGCCGCCGCGCACCTGCTCGTCGGCGGTGATGACCAGCGACGCACCCACGTCCATGATGCGCTCCTGCAGGCTCTTGGCCGAGAAGCCGCCGAACACCACCGAGTGCGTCACGCCCAGGCGCGCGCAGGCCTGCATGGCCACCACGGCTTCGATCGACATGGGCATGTAGATGATGGCGCGGTCGCCCTTCTTGTAGCCCAGCGCCTTCATGCCATTGGCGAAGCGGCAGACGCGCGCCAGCAATTCGCGGTAGCTGACCTTGTTGACCTTGCCGTCGTCGCTTTCAAAGATGATGGCGGTCTTGTCAGCGTTGCCGTTGGTCAGGTGCACGTCCAGACAGTTGGCCGACACGTTCAGTTCGCCATCGCCGAACCAGCGGTAGAACGGCGCGTCCGATTCGTCCAGGACCTGCGTGAACGGCTTGGTCCATTGCAGGTTGTCGCGCGCCTGCCCGGCCCAGAATCCGTCGAAATCGTTCTCGACCTGCGCGCACAGCGCGTTGTAGGCCTCCATGCTGGGAATCGCGGCGCCTTCCGCAGCGCGCTCGGGCGGCGGGAACACCCGGGTTTCCACCAGTACGGACTCAATAGCGTTCGACATGATCTTTGTCTCCAATCGGTAATTCTGTTTGTTTGTGCCGCTTGTTCATTACCCAACCGCAACCGTATCGCCACGCTCTTACGGGCACCTTACGCAAAATGCGGGCCGGAGCCCGCGGCGCAAGGCCGGCGCGGGGTAATCAAGGCGTGCCGCCGCGCTCTCGACGCGGCGGCACCGGACAGTCCATAAGGATAGCAGCCTGCGCGACCCGCACGCCTCAGGCGGCGCGCCGTTCCAGCCCGCGCTTCACGTCCACGCGCGACAAAAGGATGAGGCCGCCCACGAAGAACAGGCCGGTGACCAGGATCGCCAGCCGGTGGTTGCCGTGCGTGGCCCAGGTCACCAGGCCGTAGGTCAGCGGACCGATCACCGCGGCCAACTGCACCGCGAAGGTCCACAGCGAATAGAACTCGGCCAGACGGCCGGCGGGAGCCAGGGCGCCGGTCATGGCGCGGCCGGCGCTCTGCGTGGTGCCCATGCACAACCCGGCCAAGGTGGCGGCGACCCAGAACACGGGCGCGGTCACGGCGGCGTAGGCCACCAGCACCATCAGGATCCAGCCGCACAGCGTCAGGGCCAGCGCCGGCTTGTGGCCAATGCGGTCCTGCACGTAGCCGAACGAAAACGCGCCGGCCGCCGCGCCGATGTTCACGGTGAACACCAGCAGCATGATCTGCGGCGTGGTAAAGCCCATGACCTCCGAGGCATAGACCGCCGCCAGCGTGATTACCACCGAAATCCCCGCCTGGTAGCAGGCGATGCACATGAGCAGGCGGCGGAACTCCGGAAAATGCTGGCCGGTTTCGCGCCAGGCATAGGCCAGGCGCTTGAGCATGTGCAGCGCTTCCTGCTTGCCGGCCTGCGGCTTCGCGCGTTCGCGCAGCAGGAAGAAGGATGGCAGCGCCGCCAGCGCGAACACCGCGCAGGTGACCACGATCACCCACGGCACGAAATGCTCGGCGGTTTCACCGCGCCCCTCGGCCAGCGTCACGACCACCAGCGACAGGCCCAGCGTGAGCATGCCGCCGCAATAGCCGAAGCTCCAGCCCCAGCCCGAAACCCGCCCCAGCGCGGAGGGCCGCGCGAGTTCCGGCAGGAAGGCCGCGACCACGGACTCGCCGACGCAATAGCAGTAGTTGGAAACGACGATGGCGGCCAGCGCCAGCCAGACGTCCCCAGGCCCAGCCTGCGTCAGCACCAGCGTGGCGGCCACGCAGCCCACCGTGCTCGTAAAGAGCAAGCGGCGCTTGCTGGCGCGCGCATCGGCGCGGGCGCCCAGCGTGGGCATGGTCAGCATGATGAGCAGGTAGGACAGCGACAGCGCCGCGGTCCAGGCCAGCGTGGCCCACGGGGCGCGCCCGCCGACCACACCGACGAAATAAGTGCTGAACACCGCCGTGAGGATCACGGTGGTGTAGCCGGAATTGGCGAAGTCGTACATGGCCCAGGCCCAGACCTCGCGTTTGGCCACACCGGGATTCAGGGGGCCGTCGCCCCCTGGCCCGGCGTTCTGCGCGGACGCGCCGGCCGGCGCATCCGACGGCTCGCCGTGGCTCATAGGCCCAGGGCGGCGATGCCAGCTTGAGCGATCAGCACGTCTTCGCTCGACTTCACGCCCGACACGCCGACCGCGCCGACCACGTGGCCATCGGCCACGACCGGCACGCCGCCTTCCAGCAGGCCGTCGATCAAGGGGGCCGACAGGAACGAGTAGCGGCCGTTGTTGATCATTTCCTCGTAGACGCGCGATTCGCGGCGGCCGAGCGCCGCGGTCTTGGCCTTGGCCGGCGCGATGTGCGCCGAAATCGGAGCCGCGCCGTCCAGGCGCAGCATGCCCAGCAGATGGCCGCCATCATCGACCACGGAGATCGTGACGGCCCACTTGTTCTGCAGGGCGTGTGCTTCGGCCGCAGCCAAAATCTTCTTGACGTCTTCGGCGCTCAGCACGGGCTTGGTATTCATTGCAGCGACTCCTTTATTTGTTCCAGGGCGGTGGGATCTTCTATGGTGGTCAGATCGCCGGGATCGCGTCCTTCGCATACCGCGACGATCGCGCGGCGCAGGACCTTGCCGGAACGGGTCTTGGGCAATGCGCCCACGAACCGGATCCTGGCGGGCCTCGCCACCGCTCCCAGCTGCTCTTCCACCAGCCGCATGATATCGCCTTCCAGGCGCTTTGCCCCTTCTTCAGTCTCGGCCCCGGCGGGATTCTTGAGCACGGCGAACGCCATCGCGACCTGGCCCTTGAGCGAGTCCGCCACGCCCACCACCGCGCACTCGGCAATCGCGTTGTGGCTGTTGACGGATTCCTCGATCTCGCGCGTACCCAGCCGGTGGCCCGCCACGTTGATCACATCGTCCGTGCGGCCCAGGATGAACCAGTAGCCGTCGGCGTCCACCAGCCCCCAATCGAAGGTCGAATACACCTGGCGGCCGGGAATGGACGTGAAGTAGGTCTGCACGAAACGCTCATCGTCGCCCCAGATGGTGGACATGGCGCCCGGCGGCAGCGGCGGCACGATGGCCACCACGCCTTTCTGGTCGGGGCCCAGGTCCTCGCCGGTGGACTCGCTGACGATGCGCGCGTCAAAACCGTACACCGGGAACGACGGGCTGCCGAAGCGCGTCGGGACTTTTTCCACGCCAGGCTGGGCCGACAGGATCGGCCAGCCCGATTCCGTCTGCCAGTAATTGTCGATGATGGGCTTGCCCAGGCCCCCTGAAATCCATTGCGCGGTCGGCTCGTCCAGCGGTTCGCCCGCCAGGTAGACCGCGCGCAACGAGGACAGGTCGTGGCGCTTGAGCAGCTCCGGATCCTGGCGCTTGAGCACGCGCACCGCCGTCGGCGCCGAGAACAGGGTGTTCACGCCGAACTGCTCCACCAGCTTCCACAGGATGGCGCCGTCCGGACGCACCGGCGTGCCTTCATACAGCACCGTCGCCTGCCCGCCGATCAGGGCGGCCGTAGATGATGTAGGAGTGGCCGACCACCCAGCCGATGTCGCTGGTGCAGAAGAAGGTATCGCCAGCGCGGCCGTCGAACAGGTATTCCATGGACGAGGCCAGCGCCACGGCGTAGCCGCCGGTATCGCGCTGCACGCCCTTGGGCTTGCCGGTGGTGCCGGAGGTATAGAGGATGTAGCTGGGCTCCGAGGACTCCAACCATTCCACAGGCACTCGCGCGCCCAGATGCCGCTGGCGCAGGGTCGCGTAATCCAGGTCGCGTCCTGCGACGGGTTCGAACGGCGCCAGGCCGCGGTCGAACACCACCACCGAGGCCGGCGGCGTCTTGGCCAGCGCCAGTGCGCGGTCCAGCAGGGGCTTGTAGGGCACGACCTTGCCGCCGCGCGAACCGCCGTCGGTGCAGACCACCACCTTGGGCGCCGCGTCGTCGATGCGCTGGGCCAGGTTGACCGAGGCGAAGCCGCCAAACACCACCGAGTGCACCGCGCCGATCCGCGCGCACGCCAGCATGGTGAACACGGCTTCCGGCACCATGGGCATGTACAGCAGCACCCGGTCGCCGCGCCCCACCCCCAGCTCCTTGAGCATGGCCGCGGCGGCGTTGACCTCTTCGTACATTTCCTGGCGCGTGTAGACACGCTCCCGGTCGACCTCGGTGGACACCCAGATCAGGGCCGGCGCGTCGGCCTGGGTCGGCAGCCAGCGGTCGACGGCGTTGTAACAGAGATTGGTGCGCCCGCCCGTGAACCACTTGGCGAACGGCGGCCGGGAGAAGTCCAGCACGGACTCGAAAGGCGTCTCCCAGTGGATGCGGCCGGCCTCTTCCCGCCAGAAAGCGTCGCGGTCGTGTATCGAGCGGTAATGGAAATCCCGGGTTTTTTGCATTTATGTCTCCTGTTATCTTTCTTAGGCCTTAAGGCTGATTGATTTCTTCTCCGATCCTTCGGCCATTCTGGTAGGCAAACCTTGCACGAGGCTTGCCGCAAGTCAAAATGTTCTACCAAATGTCCACGCTGCATGGACATTAACGCCGGTTTCGTAACGAACTGGTCTTAAAAGTTTGGTAGAATCCCCGCGAAGTTGTAGAACAATGTTGATTTTGCTGACATCTCGGCCACATTCACGGCGAATTCCGTGTTTTTTGCCGTTATCTGCAAATCACCCCCAGGCGCATGCATCGACACTCCAACCACGCGAGACTGAATCCTTCCTCCGGCCAAGCAACTCGCGGTCTGCGCTTGCTGGCGTTGGTTGCATGCGTGGTGGGTCTGGCAGGTTGTGCCGCTACAAATCAAAAGTCAACCGCCCATACGTCCGAGATTGACCCCTACGAGACGGAATGGGTCGCCACCTCCGATGATCCCATCGGCGTGCTGGTAAGCCAGAAATTCAAGCGCGAACGCCAGAAGACCCACTCGGGCGTCAATAGCGACAACGCCCTGGTCAGCGAAGCCCTGAACCATCTTGGCATCCGCTACCGCTTCGGCGGCAACTCCCCCGACACCGGATTCGACTGCAGCGGCTTGGTCACGTACACCGCCGAACGCTCGCTGGGCCTGAAGCTGCCCCGCAACGCCGCCGAAATGGCGCAGCAAGGCGTCTCGATCGCCAAGAACGAACTGAAGGCCGGCGACCTGGTCTTCTTCAATACGCTGGGCCGCCGCTACTCGCACGTGGGCATCTACCTGGGCGACGACCGCTTCGTGCACTCGCCCAGCGCCGGCGGCGTGGTCCGCGTGGAAAACATGACCATGGCCTACTGGTCCAAGCGCTACAACGGCGCGCGCCGCCTGGACAACAGCCTGATGGCTTCCGCCCGCGCCTCCAACTGATACGCTCCCAGGATAGCCGCCAGGCTCTCCCCGCCACAAGCAAAACGCCGCCGGACTTTCCAGTCCGGCGGCGTTTTTTTACATCTCTTCGCGGCGTTTTGGGCCGCAGGCCGTTCCGGCCTCCCCAGTTTTTGTTAGGCGGCGGCAGACCGTGTTTTCAGTGCACCGAGCCTGCCCGCTGGCACAGGCCGCATTGCTGCAGGGCCTGCTGCATGCTGCACACCGAACGCCGACAAGCGACGACCCGGATACCGCCACGTTGCGCGGCGTTGCGGAAGGTTTTCATGACGTTATGGCCCAGGAAGTCGGTCAGCAGGATGACCAGCTGGGTGCCCGAGGGCAATTGCAACGTCTTCTTTTGATGCGAGGGATCACGCCCGCTGATGTGGTGCGTGATCGAAATGTTGTGCCCTTTGAGCAGATCCGGAATGTTGCCGAGGCGGTCGGCGCCCACTACCACTGCACTTAATCCTGCCGTCATGATGAACCTCACTGGGTCGTTGAGACTGGATGTAATGATAATGATTCCTATTTTTTAGTCAACTCAAATGAGATCCGTTCTTATTTAATTATTTTTATGAGCATATGGGAGGGGATAGGGCGGACCGTGTCGCGGCAAGAAAAAGGCGCGCCGCCCAACGGCGTCGCGCCTCTGATCCCCGAGGAAACGGCCTGCTACTTGGGCGTCCCCTGCACCGCTTCCGTCACCACCGCGCGAGTCAGCGAAGGCGCCAGCATCTCCAGGAAGGTGTAGACGTAGTCGCGCAGGAACACCCCTGCCTTCACGCCCACGCGGGTCGTATGCGTGCCGAACAGATGGCCCACCGGCAGGCCCACCAGATTGCTGTCGCGGCGCGGATCGTAGGCCACGCCAGCGATGATGCCGATGCCCAGGCCCACGTCGACATAGGTCTTGATGACGTCGGCATCGATGGCTTCCAGCACGATGTCGGGATGGATGCCCTGGTTGGCGAAGATCTCATCGATGGTGCTGCGGCCGGTGAAGGCGCGGTCATAGGTCACGATGGGATATTCGGCCAGTTGCGCCAGCGACAGGCGCTTGGCGGCGCTGGAGGTCAGTTCGGCCAGGGGATGATCCGGGCGCACCACCACGGTGTGTTCCCAGGCATAGACCGGCAAGGTCGCGAGGCCCGGCGTCAAGGCCAGTGATTCCGTCGCCAGTGCCAGGTCGGCCTGTTCGTGCAGGACCATCTCGGCCAGTTGCGCGGGGCTGCCTTCGGCCAGCGACAGGTGCACCTTGGGGAATTGCTTGCGGAATGCGGGAATCACGCGGGGCAGCAGATAGCGCGCCTGGGTGTGGGTGCAAGCGATGACCAGGCCGCCCTCGTCGCGGCGCGCGAACTCGTCGCTGACCTTCTTCAGGTTGTCCACTTCGCGCATGATGCGGTCGATGACCTGCGACACCGCCAGGCCGGGCTTGGTCAGCCCCTTGATGCGCTTGCCGTGCCGTTCGAAGATCTTGATGCCCAGTTCGTCCTCGAACTCGATGATCGCCTTGGAAACGCCGGGCTGCGAGGTGTAGAGCATCCGGGCGGCTTCGGTCAGATTGAAGTCGCGCCGGATGGTTTCGCGGACAAAACGAAATTGCTGCAGGTTCATGAATTGGCCCCTGTTAGACGGGCCAATTATAAGTAATAAGGGCGCCTTGTTATATAACTTATTTATATAAGCTTACATGCAAGGCGTCCCCAGTTCAGCGCATCGAGATCGTGGTGTTCACGCTCTTGGCATGGGCCGACCAGCGCGCGGTGACGGTCTTGGTCTGCGTCCAGAACTGCACGGCCTGCTTGCCGTTGGGGCCCAGGTCGCCCAGCTTGGAACCGCGCGAACCGGTGAAGCTGAACCAGGCCACCGGCACCGGGATCGGCACATTGATGCCGACCTGGCCGACGTCGATGTTGTTCTGGAAGTAGCGCGCCGCGCCGCCATCCTGGGTGAACAGCGCCACACCGTTGCCGTTGGGATTGCGGTTGATGAACGCGACCGCGTCCTCCAGCGTTTCAACGCCCACCACGCACAGGACCGGCCCGAAGATTTCCTCGGTGTAGATGGTCATGTTTTCGGTGACGCCGTCGAAAATCGTCGGGCCCACGAAGTTGCCCTGCTCGAAACCGGCGACCTTCAGGCTGCGGCCGTCCAGCAGCAGCTTGGCGCCTTCGTCCACGCCCTTCTGGATCAGGCTTTCGACGCGCTTCTTGGCGTTGGGCGAAACCAGGGGACCGAGATCGGCCTCGCGGTCCATGCCGGAATTGACCTTGAGCTTCTTCGAGCGTTCGACGAAATCAGGCAGCCAGTTGCGGGCTTCACCCACCAGCACGGCCACGGACGAGGCCATGCAGCGCTGGCCGGCAGCGCCGAAGGCAGCGCCCACCAGCTGGTTCAGCGCGACCTCGGGATCGGCGTCCGGCAGGATCACGCAGTGGTTCTTGGCGCCCATCATGGACTGGCAGCGCTTGCCGGCGGCGGAGGCGCGGTTGTAGATCTCGGTGCCGACGCGGGTCGAGCCGATGAACGAGACCGCCTTGATGTCGGGGTGTTCGCACAGGCCGTTGGCGGTTTCCGGGCCGCCGTGCACCACGTTCAGCACGCCCGGCGGCAGGCCGGCTTCCAGCGCCAGCTGCGCCAGGAACAGCGAGGACGTCGGATCCTGCTCGGAAGGCTTGAGGACGAAGGTGTTGCCGCAGGCCACGGCGATCGGGAACATGAAGCAAGGCAGCATGACCGGGAAGTTGAACGCGGTCATGCCCGCGCACACGCCCAGCGGCTGGATCAGCGTGTAGACGTCGATGCCGGAAGCGGCATTCTCGGCGTATTCGCCCAGTTGCAGGTTGGCGATGGAGCAAGCGTGCTCCACCACTTCCAGGCCGCGGCCGACTTCGCCCTCGGCGTCCGGCAGGGTCTTGCCGTGCTCGCGGGTGATCATTTCGGCCAGCTTGCCGGAGTTGGCGCGCAGCAGTTCCTGGAACTTCAGCATGACGCGCATGCGAGCACCCTGCCCGCTGTTGCGCCAGGTCTTGAAAGCCTCCTTGGCGTTGGAGACGGCCAGGTCCAGCTCTTCGCGCGTGGCGAAGGGCACCTTGGCGACGACCTCCTGGGTAGCGGGATTGATCACGTCCCGCCATTCGGTGGTTTTGGACTGCACGAGCTTGCCGCCGATCAATAGCGGAACGCGGGGGACTTCACTCATTTGATGCTCCTCACACTGCATGGTCGATGCGGATGGAATCCGCATACATGGATGGTGAGGCGCCGGCGGCAAGGGCCTGCCGGCGCCCCGGGTTTACTTCTTGACCAGCGGGCAGCTCGAATCCGCCAGCGGCTGGAAGGCTTCGGCGGCCGGAATGGTGGCCACCAGCTTGGAATAGTCCCAACCACCCTTGGACTCGGACGGCTTCTTCACTTCATACAGGTACATGTCGTGGATCACACGGCCATCGGGACGGATGGAAGCGTTGCGCATGATCGGATCCTCGATGGGCAGGGCGCGCATCTTGTCGGCCACCACCTTGCCGTCGGTGCTGCCGGATGCGGCCACCGAGCGCAGGTAATGCCGCACGCTGGAGTACACGCCCGCCTGCGTCATGGTCGGCTTGAGGCCGCGGAAGGCCTTCTCGAAGCGCGCGGACCACTGGCGCGTGGCATCGTCGTAATCCCAGTAGAAGCCGTCCACGTAGGACAGGCCCTGGGCGCTTTCCAGGCCCAGCGCGCGCAGGTCCGACAGGAAAATCAGCAGCGACACCAGGCGCTGGCCGCCGGCCACGATGCCGAATTCGCGCGCCTGCTTGACCGCGTTGACGGTGTCCTGGCCGCCATTGGCCAGGGCCACGACCTGGGCCTTGGAGGCCTGCGCCTGCAGCAGGTAGGACGCGAAGTCCGGGGCGTTCAGGGGATGGCGCACGCTGCCGGCCACAGTGCCGCCCAGCGCCTGCACGGCCTTGGCCGTGTCGGCTTCCAGCGAGTGGCCGAAGGCGTAGTCCACGGTGATGAAGTACCAGGACTTGCCGCCCGCCTTCACCGTGGCCTTGGCGCCGCCCGCGGACTGCGAGTAGGTGTCGAACATCCAGTGAAAGCCCACCGGCGAGCATTCCTTGTTGGTCAGCGCCGTGGTGGCGGGACCGGAGAACATCACCACCTTGTTCTTTTCGCGCGCGATGCCCTGCACCGCCAGCGCCACCGCGGAATTGGTCAGGTCGGCGATGGCGGTGACGCCGTCGCGGTCGAACCATTCGCGCGCCTTGGCCGCGCCCACGTCGGCCTTGTTCTGGTTGTCCGCGGACACCAGCTCGATCTTCATGCCCTTGCATTCCGCGGCCAGGCAGTCGTCGATGGCCAACTGCGCCGCCGCCACCGAACCAGGCCCGCCCATGCCGGCGTAGGTGCCAGACATGTCCGTCAGAATGCCGATCTTCACTGGCGGCTTATCCGCCGCCTGCGCCTGGCCGACCAATGCGGCGCCCAGACACAAGCCTACGGCCAGCCCGCGTGCGTGCAATTTCATGGATTTGTCTCCTGAGTTTTATGCGTTATGGCGCCGTCTTCGCGGCCTGCGGTCCCGGGGGGGGTTCAGACCCCGGAGAGCCTGGCTACAGGCCCCAAGCCCGCCGACCCAGTGTAGATGTGTGAAAATCAACAAGCAACACTAGAAATGCACATTCCTTGTGCATGAATGCACAAGGAAAATTTGACCGGCGGCGCAGCGCGCAGCCGGGCCTGGAGAGCCGGAAAGTGCTTGATTGGGACAGCCTGAGATATTTCCTGGAAGTGGCCCGCACCCAGCGGGTGAGCGCCGCGGCGCGCAAGCTTGGCGTCGAGCACACGACGGTGTCGCGGCGCATCCGCGCGCTGGAAGCGGAGCTGGACACCCTGCTGTTCGAGAAGTCGCGCAGCGCGGGCTTCGTGCTGACCGAAGACGGCCAGCGCCTGTTCGTGCATGCCGAACAGATGGAGAGCACGGTGCACTCCGCCCGCGAAAACCTGTCGGGCATCGGCCAGGCGCTGTCGGGGCATTTGCGCATCGGTGCCACCGAGGGCTTCGGCAGCTATGTGCTGACGCCGCTGGCGGCGGACTTCCAGCGGCGCTATCCGCACATCACGCTGGACATCCTACCGGTGCCGCGCTTTGTCAGCCTGTCCAAGCGCGAAGCCGACCTGGCCATCACCATCGAACGCCCCCAGCGCGGCCCCTATGTGTGCAGCAAGCTGTGCGACTACACGCTGCGCCTGTACGGCACGCCCGGCTATCTGGCCAGCCACCCGCCGATCCGCGAGCGCGCGGACCTGGCCGACCACACCTTCATCGGCTACGTCGACGAACTGCTGTTCAGCGAGCGGCTGCGCTATCTGGAAGACCTGCTGCCCGCCAGCAAGGTGGTGTTGCGCAGCACCAGCGTGGTGGCGCAGTACCACGCCGCGCTGCAGGGCCAGTCGCTGGCGATCCTGCCCTGCTTCATCGCCGCGCAGGACCCGCGGCTCACGCCGGTGCTGGCGGACGAGGTCGAGATCACGCGTTCGTTCTGGATGTATTGCCATGAAGACCTGCGCAAGCTCAAGCGCGTGACGGCCCTGTGGGAATTCATCCGCAAGTCGGTGCTAAAGAACGCCGACCTGCTGGCCGGCAAGGGCGGCACGATGAAGTACCTACCCTGAAAAAGCCGCGGCCCGCGCTGGGCGGGCCGCAAGGCGTTGGATGTGCCGGCGTCAGGCGCTGTTCTTGGGCGCCTTCACGCGCAAGCGCCGCATCAGCAGGAAGAAGGTCAGCATCGCCACCAAGGCATGGATCGCCCACACGCCCACGCCGAAGCTCAGCTTGCCGTTGGAGATCCAGGCGCGCGACAGGTTCATCAGGTTCATGTAGAGCAGGCCCACCAGGCCGGCGATGAGCAGGTCGCCCGAACGCCCCAGGCGCGGATTGACGGCGCCCAGCGGAATCGCCAGCAGCGCAAGGTTCAGCGCGGCCAGCGGCAGCGAGACCCGCCACATCACTTGCGACCAACTGCTGTTGGTGTTGTCCGCGATCAGTTGCGAGGTGGTGCGCGCCTTGGCGGAACGTTCCGCGTTGGCGCGCGCTTCGGCCACGGGATCTCCGCCCGACTTGCTTTCCAGGCGCAGGCCGTACTTGTCGAAGTGCACCAGCCGGATCTCGGGGGTGCCCGGCTTCAGGTCATAGCGATGGCCTTCGCCCAGCACCAGGAAGCGGTCGCCATTGGGCAAAGTTTCGCTGTGGGCCTTGCTGGCGGTCAGCACGCTGAGCCATTCGGGGCCATTTTCGCGCGCAAACACGTTGCCCAGTTCGTCGCTGGGTTCCAGGGGATCCTCGGCGAAGAACACACGGTTGCCGCCGGACGATTCCGCGAACTGGCCGGCCGTGACCTTGGACAGGTCGGACCGCTGCTCGAAGCGTTCATGGTATTCGCCGATCTGGCGGTACGCCCAGGGCGCCGCCACCAGCGTCAGCCCCGCCACCGCCAGCGCCACCGGGATGGCGACGCGCAGCACCGGCCGGAACCAATCGGCCAGCGACAGGCCGCTGGCGAACCACACCACCATTTCGGATTCGCGGTAATTGCGGGTGACGGTGGTGAGGACCGCGATGAAGACGGAGACCGCAAGAATGGTCGGCAATGCGGTGATGGTCGACAGCGCGGCCAGCACCACCACGACGTCCGCCCCGATGTTGCCGCCCGCGGCTTCGCCGAGCAGGCGCACGAGCAGCACGCTGAGCCATACGATGAGCAACGTGGAAAAGACAACGCCAGCGTGACTGGTGATCTCGCTGACGACAGAGCGTTTGAATAGAGACATGGGAGAATATGCGGGATAATCGACCGCATTCTACACAGACGTACACGGGAAACCCTCATGGAATTTAGCACACAGACCACTGCTTCCCTGCACCAAGTCAAGACCGCCGCCCTGGCCGTCGGGGTCTATGCGGAAGGCGTGTTGAGCCCCGCCGCCGATCTCATCGACCGCGCTTCCAACGGCGCCGTGCGTTCGGTGGTCAAGGCCGAGTTCCGCGGCCGCGCCGGCTCCACGCTGACCCTGCGCAACCTGCCCGGCGTGTCCGCGCAGCGCGTGGTGCTGGTCGGCCTGGGCAAGCAGGAAGAATATTCGGCCCGCGCCCACGCTTCGGCCGAGCAGGCCTTCGCCGCGGCCTGCGTATCGGCCCAGTTGGCCGAAGGCGTGTCCACGCTGGTCGCCAACCCGATCGCGGACGTGGCCGTCATCGCGCGCGCGCGCAGCGCCGCGATCGCAGCCGGCAACGCCACCTATCACTACGACGCCAGCTTCGGCAAACCCGACCGCGACGCCCGTCCCAAGCTCAAGAAGATCGTCCAGGTGGTCGAGCGCGCCGACGCGGCCCAGGCCCAGAAGGGCCTGCGCGAAGGCGGCGCCATCGCCAACGGCATGGACCTGACCCGCACGCTGGGCAACCTGCCCGGCAATATCTGCACGCCGACCTACCTGGGCGAAACGGCCAAGCGCCTGGCCCGCGAGTTCAAGTCGCTGAAGGTGGAAGTGCTGGACCGCAAGCAGGTCGAAGCGCTGGGCATGGGCTCGTTCCTGTCGGTCGCGCGCGGTTCCGAGGAAGCGCTGCGCTTCATCGTCCTGCGCCATGCCGGCAGCAAGACCGCCAAAAAGACCGCCAAGGGCGCGCAAGGCCCCATTGTGCTGGTCGGCAAGGGCATCACCTTCGATGCCGGCGGCATCTCGCTCAAGCCCGCCGCCACCATGGACGAAATGAAGTACGACATGTGCGGCGCCGCCAGCGTGCTGGGCTCGTTCCGCGCCCTGGCCGAACTGGAGCTGCCGCTGGACGTGGTGGGCCTGATCCCCGCTTGCGAAAACCTGCCCAGCGGCAAGGCCAACAAGCCGGGCGACGTGGTCACCAGCATGGCCGGCCTGACCATCGAAATCCTGAACACCGACGCCGAAGGCCGGCTGGTGCTGTGCGACGCGCTGACCTACGCCGAACGCTTCAAGCCGTCCGCCGTCATCGACATCGCCACCCTGACCGGCGCTTGCGTGGTGGCCCTGGGCAACGTCAACAGCGGCCTGTTCTCCAAGGACGACGCCCTGGCCGACGCGCTGGCCGCGGCCGGCCGCCAGTCGCTGGACACCGCATGGCGCATGCCGATGGACGACGCCTACCAGGAACAGCTCAAGTCCAACTTCGCCGATCTCGCCAACATCGGCGGTCCTCCGGCGGGCGCGGTCACGGCGGCCTGCTTCCTGTCGCGCTTTGCCACCTCGTACCGCTGGGCCCACCTGGACATCGCCGGCACCGCCTGGCGCGGCGGCAAGGACAAGGGCGCCACTGGCCGCCCCGTGCCGCTCCTGATGCAGTACCTGCTGGACCAGGCTTGAAACGGCAGCAACGGAACCCGGCATGACGCGCATCGACTTCGCCTTCGGCGCGCCCGACCGCTTGCGCACCGCCTGCCAGGTGGTGCGCAAGCGCTACCTGGCAGGGCAGCGGCTGGTGGTGTACTGTAGGGATGGCTCCCGCCTGGCCGCGTTCGACCGCATGCTCTGGGCCTTCGACGACACGTCTTTCGTGCCGCACGTGCTGGCCAACGATCCGCTGGCGGGCGAGACCCCGGTGATTCTCACCGCCGGCGATCCGCAACAGGCGGCCGCCGCGGCGGGCCAGGGCGGACAGCCCCAGCCGTCCTGGCTGCTGAACCTGGACCTCGACTGCCCTCCGGGTTTCGAAGCCTTCGAGCGCCTGCTTGAAATCGTCTCGGATGACCCCGAGGACAAGCAGGCCGCCCGCCAGCGCTGGCGAACCTACCTGGCCGCGGGCCACACGCCGCAAAGCCACGACCTCAGCCGCCAGCAGCCGGACGGCTGAACGCGCCGGCCTTGCGGCGCGCCACCTCGATCATCCGGGAGCCATCATGCCCTCTCGCCACGCCGACCCCGGCATCCCTACCCTGACCCAGCGGGCCGAGCCCGCGCTCTACCCGCCGGCTTCCCCGGACGACGCGGACATGCCCGTGCTGACCGAACTGGCCGACGATGGCGCGCAGGATCATGACGACGACGCCTTTCCGCTCCTGACGGAAGTGGCGGACGGCGACCATGCGTCCCCTGATATCATTCCACCGGCAGCCGCCGTCCCTGCTACGCCCTATGCCGCGCCGGACGCCACGGTTCTGAGCGCCCGCCTGCAGGCCGAGGTCGAACAGCTGATGCGCGAGGCCCTGGCCGAAGCCATCGAACAGATCCAGGCCCGCATGGACGCGGAATTGCCGCGCATCGTCGCCCGGGTGCTGCAGGACGTCAGGCCGGGTTGACCCGTCTGGAACCTATTTCCCGCCTCTGGTCTAATCCTAGGCAGAACTGGATTCTTCAGGGAACTGTAAGGTATCCTTCCCATCTAAGCCTTCTAGGCAACCATTACTCTGCCGCACACAGGAGTTCTCAATGAACGAATATCGTCCGTCCCCTTTTAACCGTTCCGGCGCCGTGGCCGGCGCGCCGGGCGAGGTCGCGCGCAACCAGGTGCTGCGCAACACCTATTGGCTTCTGGCGCTCTCGCTGATCCCGACCGTGCTGGGCGCGGCCGTGGGCATGTACACCGGCATCAACCGCATCATGGGCGCAAGCCCCGGCCTGTCCGCCATCGTGTTCCTGGTGGGCGCCTTCGGCCTGATGTTCGCGATCGAAAAGAACAAGAACAGCTCGCTGGGCGTGGTCCTGCTGCTGGCCTTCACGTTCTTCATGGGCGTGATGCTGTCGCGCCTGCTGGGCTTCGTCATGGGCATGAGCAACGGCTCGCAGCTGGTCATGACGGCCTTCGGCGGCACCGCGATCGTGTTCGGCACGATGGCCACGCTGGCCACCACCATCAAGCGCGACCTGTCGGGATTGCAGAAATTCCTGTTCATCGGCGCGGTCGTGATCCTGGTGGCGGCCCTGGCCAACATCTTCCTGCAGCTGCCGGCGCTGATGCTGACCATCTCGGTCCTGGCCATCGTCATCTTCTCGGCCTTCATGCTGGTCGACCTGCAGCGCGTGGTCAACGGCGGCGAAACCAACTACGTGTCCGCCACGCTGGCCATCTACCTGGACGTCTACAACGTCTTCTCGAACCTGCTGATGCTGCTGGGCATCTTCGGCGGCAACCGCGAGTAATCGAAACGCTGCCAAAGCGGCACAAAGAGCCTACATTCACATGTAGGCTCTTTTTCTTTATCTTGGGCCTACATTCACGTGTAGGCTCTTTTTCTTTATCTTGGGCCTACATTCACGTGCAGGCCCTTTTTCTTTGCCGCGCCCGCCCCCTCCCGCTGGAGCCACGCCATGCCCGACCGCCGCCGCTTCCTCCAGACCGCTGCCGCCGCCGCCCTGACCGGTTCCGCCTGGCCGGCTCGCGCCCTCAGCGTGGTGACGCCCATGCACAGGCGGAACATACCCGCCTCTGGCGAGGCGCTGCCTGTCATCGGCTTGGGCACCGCCGACACCTTCAACGTGCCCCCCGCGGACAAGGCCGCCATGGCGCCGCTGGCGCAGGTGCTGGACACGCTGCTGCAAAAGGGCGGCAAGCTGA
Source organism: Achromobacter sp. PD1 (assembly GCF_048541815.1). Classification (NCBI taxonomy): domain Bacteria; kingdom Pseudomonadati; phylum Pseudomonadota; class Betaproteobacteria; order Burkholderiales; family Alcaligenaceae; genus Achromobacter; species Achromobacter sp. PD1. The sequence goes on along the minus strand of NZ_CP183349.1, from coordinate 779,684 downwards.
TCGACACGGCTCCCAGCTACGGGCAGGCGGAAGCGGTCACCGGCGCGCTGCTGGCGCGCGACGGCGGCTTGCGGAGCAAGACCTTCCTGGCGACCAAGATCGGCACGCAGGGCCACGAATCGGCCATGCGCCAGGTGCGCCAATCGCAACAGGCGCTGGGCAGCAACAAGCTCGACCTGGTCCAGGTGCACAACCTGATCGACACCGCCAACCAACTGGCGCTGCTGCGCGAACTGAAACAGCAAGGCGTGATCCGCTACCTGGGCATCACGCACTACACCGACCACGCCCACGACGAGCTGACCGAACTGGTGGAACGGGAAAAGCCCGATTTCCTGCAGGTCAACCTGTCCGTGGCCGACCGCGGCGCCGAAAAACGCCTGTTGCCCGCCTGCCAGGCCCACGGTGTCGCAGTGCTGATCAACCGCCCGTTCCAGGACGGCGCGCTGTTCCGCCGGGTCAAGGGCATGGCGCTGCCGCCGCTGGCCGCCGAGCTCGATTGCGGATCCTGGGCGCAGATCTTCCTGAAATTCATCATCGGCCATCCCGCGGTCACCGCCGTCATTCCGGCCACCTCCAAGCCGGCCAACATGGCGGACAACGCGCAGGCCGGCTTCGGGCCGCTGCCGGACGCCGCCATGCGGGAACGCATCGCTGCCCTGCTGGCCTGACGCCATGGCGTCGGCCCCCGGCAGCCTGCAAGCCCGCGCCGCGCAGGCGCTGGGCATACTCCAGGAGGAACTGGCGCCGGCAGCCTGCGGCTTCGCGTTTTTCTTCTTCCTGTTCTGCGGCTATTTCATGCTGCGGCCGATACGCGAGACCATGGGCATCCAGGCGGGCGTCGACCAGCTGCAATGGCTCTTCACCGCGACCTTCGTCGCCATGCTGGCCGTGGTGCCGCTGTTCGGCTGGCTGTCGGCGCGCGTGCCTCGCGCCATGCTGGTGACCTGGGTCTATGCCGCCTTCGCCCTCAGCATGGCCGGTTTCGCCGCCCTGCTCCATCTGCGGCCCGGCAGCGTCTGGGCGGCGCGCAGCTTCTATGTGTGGCTGTCGGTCTTCAACCTGTTCGTCGTCTCCATCGCCTGGAGCCTGATGGCCGACGTGTTCCGCATGGATTCCGCCAAGCGCCTGTTCGCGCTGATCGCCGCGGGCGCCAGCGCCGGCGGGCTGGCCGGCCCGCTTTTGGGCGGCCTGCTGGCTGGCGTGCTCGGTCCCGCCGGCCTGTTGCTGCTGTCGGCGCTGCTGTTGACCGCCACCCTGCCCCTCAAGCGCTGGCTGCTGCGCTGGCGTGCGGCCCACCGCGAGGATGCTGCCGCGGACGACATGCGCAGGCCGCTGGAGGGTTCGATCCTGGCGGGCCTCTCGCGCATTTTCCAGTCTCCCTTCCTGCTGGGAATTTCGCTGCTGGTGATCCTGCTGGCCACGCTCAACACCTTTCTCTACATGGAGCAGGCGCGGCTGGTGGCGGATGCCTTCACCGACACGGCGCAACGCATCCGGGTCTTCAGCGCGCTGGACTTCACGGTGCAGGCGCTGTCGCTGCTGTCGCAGCTCTTTATCACCGGACGCGTGGCCACCCGCCTGGGGCTGCGCTTCCTGCTGACCGCCGTGCCGCTGACGATGACGGCCGCTTTCCTGGCGCTGGCGGCCTTTCCCGTCTTCGGCGTGCTGGCCGCGGCCATGATCGTGCGCCGGGTCGGCGAGTACGCGCTGATCCGGCCGGGGCGGGAAATGCTGTTCACGGCGGTTTCGCCAGAAGACAAGTACAAGACCAAGAACGTCATCGATACCGTGGTCTACCGGGCGGGCGACGCGGCCAGCGGCTGGGTCAAGGCAGGCGTGGACATGCTGGGCTATGGCGCGGCCCTGATCGCCGTGCTGGGCGCCCTGTGTGCGCTGGCGGCCGCGGCGGTAGGCCATGGGCTGGGACGGACCGCAGACCGGCGCATCGCGGACAAGTCTTAGGTTTTTTTGAACATCCATCTCATTGAAACAAACGTATTCCCCGGGCCGCGACCGCACAATGGCGCAGCTCTCAATGCCTGGGGAAACGCCATGAAACGCACCGCCTGTCTTGCCTCCCTGTTGCTCAGCCTGGCCGCGCCCGTCGCGCTGGCCGCCTATCCGGAACGCGCCATCACCCTGATCGTGCCGGCCGCAGCGGGCGGCAACGCCGACATCACCGCACGACTGGTGGGCCAGGAAATGAGCCGCCAGCTGGGCCAGCCCGTGGTCGTGGAAAACCGCGTCGGCGCGGGCGGCCGCATCGGCACCCAGGCTGTGGCGCGCGCGGCGGCCGACGGCTACACCATCGGCTATGCCCACGTCGGCACGCTGGTGCTGCACCGGTTCCTGTTCAAGCAGCAACTCTACGACCTGGACCGCGACATCGCCGCCATCGGGCTGGTGGCCGAAACGCCCAACGTCATCGTGGTGAACGCGTCCTCGCCCTATCGCGACTTGAAGGGGTTCATCGAAGCCAGCCGCGCCCAGCCGGAGCGCCTGACGATGACCTCGGCCGACCCGGGCACCACCAGCGAAGTCGGGGTCAAGCTCTTCATCGCCCAGACCGGCGCCGCCGTGCGCCAGATCCCGTACAAGGCCACGGCTGCGCAGTTGTCCGACCTGCTGGGCGGCCATGTCGATTCCATGATGGAGAACCTGCCGCCGCTCATCGGCAACCTGAAGGACGGCCGCCTGCGCGCGCTGGCGGTCACCACCAAGACCCGCGCCGCCTCCAATCCGGACGTGCCGACGGTGGCGGAGCAAGGCTATCCCGACTACGAACAATCAGCCTGGAGCGCGCTGGTCGCGCCCGCCGGCACCCCGCCCGAGGTCATCGCGCGGCTGAACGCGGCGATGAACGCGGCGCTGCGCTCGGACAACGTCAGCAAGGAACTGCGCAGCCGCTCCCAGGAACCGCTGGGCGGCACGCCGCAGGACGTACAGAACCAGATACGCAAGGAGCTGCCCAAATGGGAAGGCATCATCAAGGCCGCCGGCACCACGCTGGATTGAACCGGATCCCCACACGCGCAGGAGCCGCCGCATGGCCACGGTAAGCCGCGAGGACTTCTCCTGCGCCGCGGCGACCAACGCGTCGGCCTACCGGCGCGTCACCATACCGATGCTGCGGATCGAGGCGGGGCCTGGCCCCGCCGTCGCCTTGATGGCGGGCGTGCATGGCGACGAATGGGAAGGCCAGGCCGCCATCCTGGAACTGTGGCGCCTGCTGCCCGGCATCCTGCGGCGCGGCACGGTCTACCTGCTGCCCGCGGCCAACGCCGAGGCCTCGCTGGCAGGCACGCGCCTGTCGCCGTCCGACGGCGGCAACCTCAACCGCGCTTTTTTGGGAGCCCCCGCGCGCGGCTACACGGAGAGCGTGGCCGCCGCGCTGGAAGCCCGGCTGTTGCCGCGCATACAGGCGCTGGTGGACGTGCACAGCGGCGGCGCGTCGCTGCGCTACCTGCCCTCGTCGGTCATCACGCGCTACGGCAATGATGCCTACGACGAACGCCTGCCCGCCCTGGCGCGCGCCTTCGGGCTGCCCGATTGCATGTACTTCCGCGGCACGGAGTCCGGCTCCATGCCGGCCGCCGCCAGCCGCCACGGGGTGCTGCGCCTGAGCGCCGAGATCGGCGGGGGCCGCGAAACCAGCCAGGCGCTGGTCGACCGCTGCCGCGACGGCCTGCTGGGCTGCCTGGGCGAACTCGGCCTTTTGCCCGACCGGCCGCCCGCGCGCCACCCCGAAGTCCGCCTCTACGACCTGGACGTCCCCGCCGCCACCGTGCGCGCCAGCGAGGCCGGCGTGTTCGTGCCCGCGGTCGAACTGGGACAACAGATCAATGCGCGCCAGCGCGTCGGCCAACTGATGGAACCCGCCCGACCCGATACCGCGCCGCGCGCCCTGACCAGCCTGCAAGCCGGCACCGTCGTCTGCCTGCGCTCCATCGCCCGCAGCGACGACGGCGATTGCCTGATCCAGGTCGCGCCCGCCCTTCCCCTCGATTCCCTAGCCTCGAAGTACTGACACATGCAGATGAACCCTAGCTTGTCCGGCCTGCGCTGCATCCGTTGCGCCAGCCTGTGGCCGCCAGCCGATTACCCAGAAGGCTGCCCCAGCTGCCTGGAAGCCGGCCACCCCGCCAGCCTGGAATGCCTGTACGAACCCTCGGCCGACGGCGCCATGCCCCTGCCGGTGCTGAACGCCGTCACGCTGGGCGAAGGCGCCACCCCCTGTCTCGCCGTGCCCGCGCTGGCGCAGACCGAAGGCGTGGGCCAGCTCTGGCTGAAATGCGAAAGCGCCAACCCCACCGGCAGTCACAAGGACCGCATGGCGGCCCAACTGGTGTCGCGCGCGCGCCTGGCCGGCGCCACCCGCGTGGCGGCCGCCTCCAGCGGCAATGCCGGCGTCTCGCTGGCCGCCTATTGCGCCGCCGCGCGGCTGGAGGCCGACATCGCCATCACCAGCAACTGCCCGCCCTTGCAGCGCGAGGCCATGCAGCGCTTCGGCGCCCGGCTCACCGCCTTCGAGGACAGCCTGAGCCGCTGGCCCCATGTCGAAGACCTGTGCCGCAACCGCGGCGCCTTCGCCGGCACCAACTATCTGAATCCGCCTGTCGGCACCCACCCCTACGGCGTGGAAGGCTACAAGCCCATCGCGCTGGAAATCCTGGAAAGCTGCGGCGTCCCCAGCGACATCGTGGTGCCCACCGCGCGCGGCGATCTGCTGTGGGGCATCTTCCTGGGCTGGCAGCATCTGCTGCAAACCGGCCGCATTGCGCGCCTGCCGCGCCTGCACGCGGTGGAGCCATACGCTCGCCTGTCGCGCGCCCGCGCCACGGGCGACGCGCGCAAGCAATGGGACGGCGTGACGGACCAGTATTCAATCGCGGGCAGCACCAGCACGCTGCAGTCGCTGGAAGCCTTGACGCGTTCGGGCGGCACGCCGGTGGAGATCTCGGACGCCGCTGCCGCGCAAGCGCAGCAGCGGCTGGAACGCATGGGCCTGGCGACCGAACTGTCGTCGGCCGCGGCGCTGGCTGCCGTGTCTCGGCTGCGGCGCTCGGGCCTGCTGGACGCGGAGTCGTCCGTGGTATTGATCGTGACCTCGGACGGCCGCCGCGGCTAGCGTCCCGGGAACGGCTTCGGCGCGCTAGACGCCGAAGCTCTCCACCAGCGGCGCCAGCGCGCCGCGCAGGCAGGTAGCCCAGAACTTGCCCGCCTCGGACAAGGGGCGGCTGCCGTGCAGGATCATGTGGCATTCGAAATGCACCGGCGCGGCCAGCGGGCGGTAGCACAAACCCGCCGCCGCCATGCCGACCGCCGTCGCAGGGTTGGCGATGCCCACGCCGTGTCCCGCCAGCGCCAGTTGGCACACCGTGCTTGAATATGGCGTCTCGATGGCCACCTTCAGGCTTTGCCCCGCCTGCGCCAACAGCGCGTCCAGGCGCTTGCGCGAGCCGTCCTCGGCGTTCAGCGCGATCACGTCGGCGTCGGCCAGGTGCGAAAAATCCACTTGTTCCAGCCGCGCCAGCGGATGCCCCTTGGGAAAGACCGCCACGGCGCGCAGGCTGGCCAGCCGATGGCCGCGCAAGCCTTCCAGCTCGGATTCGTCGGCCACCGCCGCCAGGTCCAGCTCGCCCGACACCACCATGTCGCGCAAGGTATTGGAATCCCGGATCTGCAGATACAGGCCGGTATCGGGATAGCGTTCCCGAAAACGCGCGATGGTGTCGCTGATGATGGCGCCGCTATAGGCATGGATGCAGCCGATGCGCAGCCGCGGCTGCGCGGCGCCGCGGATGGCGCGGATCTTGCGGCCCAGGCTTTCCAGCCCGACATTCAGGCGGCGGATTTCTTCATACAACAGCGTCGCCTCGGGCGTGCGCTGCATGCGCTGGCGCACGCGCTCAAACAGGCGCAGCTCGATGCTGGCTTCCAGTGCCGCCAAGGTCGCGCTGACGGTGGCGGGCGACACGTCCAGCCGCCTGGCGGCGGCGGTGACGCTTTCCGTTTCGTAGACGGTGCGGAAGGTCTCGACCTGCTTGAGCGTGAAGGTCATGGCCGGATCGCGCTGCGCTCAGATGCGTTGCAGGTCCAGCAACACGCGCCGGGTCGACAAGGGTCGGCCCGCCAGGATTTCGGCTAGCCGTTCGCGCAGGTCGCGGCGCAGGGCCGGCTCGATCGCCGCATCGTCGAAATCGGGGGGATTCTCGTCCACGCCATAGCCGGTCTCGCGCAGCAGCGTCCATTCGAAGCGGCGCAGCGCGCCCGCAGCGCGGGTGCCGCCGGACAGTTGCTGCAAGGCGAAGTCGTAAGCGTCGAACAGCAGCGGGTGGGCGTCTTCGCGCGGCAGCAGCCGCAGCAGCAGCTCGTTCATGTACCAGGCCGACATCAGCGCGGTGCCGGTCAGCGGGCGGATGCCCGCGATCTCGGCGCGCGTCAGCGTCTTGACCTCGCCATTGCCGGTCCACGACAGCAGCAGCGGCTGGAACGCGGACAGCACGGGACGCAGGACGGAATACGGGCGCTTGGCGCCCTTGGCGACCATGGCCACGCAGCCGTGATCGCGGGAGAAAGTCTGAACGATGAGGGATGTCTCACGCCACGCGGTGGCGTGCAACATATATCCGGGGCGATCCTGGACGCGGGGCGCCCGTCTACTCATAGCCCAGATCGCGCAGCGCACCCTCGCGGTCGGACCAGCCCTTGCGCACCTTGATGTAGACCTCCAGGTGCACCGGCTTGTCCAGCAGCTTGGCGATGTCCTGCCGCGCCTCCGTGGCGATGCGCTTCATGTGCATGCCGCCCGCGCCCAACAGGATGGGCTTGTGGCTGTCGCGCTCGACCACCACGCAGGCATTGATGCTGGCGCCCTTGCTGGTCTCTTCCCATTGCTCGATGACGACGGTACAGCCGTAGGGCAGTTCGTCGCCGACCAGGCGGAAGATCTTCTCGCGCACCAATTCGGCGGCGATGAAGCGCATGGGACGGTCGGTCAGCGTGTCTTCCTCGAACATCGGCTCGCCTTCCGGCAGGCGCGACGCGATTTCCTCCAGCAACTGGTCCAACTGCTGGTTCTTGGTGGCGCTGACGGGCACCACGGCGCCGAACGGATGCAGCGCCATGATCTTGGAGACGAAGGCGAACAGGTCGTCGCGGTTCTTCAGTGCGTCGATCTTGGAGACGACCAGGATGGTGCGCTCCGGCGCGGGCAAGAGCGGCAGCAGCTTGGCATCGCCCTCGGACCATTTGCCGGCTTCCACCACGTGCACCACCACGTCCACGTCGGCCAGGGCCTGCGTGACCACGCGGTTCATCATGCGGTTCATGGCGCCGCCATGCCGCGTCTGGAAACCGGGGGTATCGACGAATACGAACTGCTCGTGCTCGCGCGTCAACACGCCGTGGATGCGGTGGCGCGTAGTCTGCGCCTTGCGCGACACGATGGAAATCTTGGAACCGATCAGGGCGTTCGTCAGGGTGGACTTGCCCACGTTGGGGCGGCCCACGATGGCGACGAAGCCGGTACGAAAAGGGGTATCGCTCATTTAGTCTCTTGAGCCACTGCCACCGGCAGCGACAATTGCGCGGTTTTGCGCGCCTTGCCCGACTTGCGGGCAGCCTTGGTCGCCGGGCTGACGGCCAACGCGGCCTCCAGCGCCAGCTTGGCCGCCGATTGCTCGGCGGCGCGGCGGCTGGCGCCTGGCGCCATCACCTTGATCTCGAGCGCCGGAATGGCGCACTCGACTTCGAACTGCTGGCTATGGGCCGCGCCATGCGTGGCGACCACCGTATACACCGGCAGCGCCAGCTTGCGGCCCTGCAGGAATTCCTGCAGCAAGGTCTTGGCGTCCTTGCCCAGGGTCTTGGGATCGACCGAGGCCAGCACCGGCTGGTACTGGCGCACGATCACGCGGCGGGCGGCGTCGAAGCCTGCATCCAGGAACACGGCGCCGAACAGGGCCTCGACCGTGTCGGCCAGGATCGAAGGACGGCGGAAACCGCCGCTCTTCAATTCGCCCTCGCCCAGGCGCAGATACTGCGACAGTTCCAGCCGCTGGGCGATATCCGCCAGCGAGGCCTGCTTGACCAGATTGGCCCGCAGGCGCGACAAGTCGCCTTCGTCGATCTTGGAATAACGCTCGAACAGCATCGCTGCAACGACGAAGTTCAGCACGGAATCCCCGAGGAATTCCAGGCGCTCGTTGTGGCGCGCGCCGTGGCTGCGATGCGTCAGCGCCTGTTCGAGCAATGCCGGATCACTGAAGTGGTGGTCCAGGCGGTTTTCTAGCGTGGCTAGCGACATAATCAGTTGAACCGGCCGATGCGGCTGAGATCGCTGAAATTCATCCAGATGAAGAACGCGCGTCCGACGATATTGGCTTCCGGTACGAAGCCCCAGTATCGGCTGTCAGCGCTGTTATCCCGATTATCGCCCATGGCGAAAAACTGCCCTTCGGGTACTTTGCAGCGTACCCCATTACGGCTGTATTGGCAGTTCTGGCGGTTGGGAAATTGCCACATCGCGTTGTACTCCTGCGGTTTTCCCTCATCCAGCAGGATTTTGTGCTCAACGTCGCCCAACTTCTCTTTATATTGCGCAATATATGACACACGATCCGGCTCAAAATAGTCGCCGTCGCGCACATGCGGCACCAATTCGCCGTTGATGTAGAGCTTTTTATCCAGGTAGGCGATTTCATCGCCCGGCAGGCCGACCACGCGCTTGATGTAATCGACGTCCGGATCCACCGGGTAGCGGAACACGAACACGTCGCCGCGCTGGGGCTTGCCCACTTCGATGACCTTCTTGTCGATGACCGGCAGGCGCAGGCCGTAGCTGAACTTGTTCACCAGGATCAGGTCGCCCGATTGCAGGGTCGGCAGCATGGAGCCCGACGGAATGCGGAACGGCTCGACCACGAACGAGCGCAGCATGAACACGAACAGGATGACGGGGAAGAAGCTGACGGCGTATTCGATCCACCACGGCATGCGGCGCGCGGCGTCGCCGGCTTCGCGGCGCAGGCGCTCGGCTTCCTGGGCGTCGCCGACCAGGGCCGCATCGTATTGCGCCATTGCCGCCTGGGCCCGGCGTTCACGGCCCTTGCGCAGCACTGCCAGATCAAGCACCCAGATAAAGCCGGTCAACACCAGCAAAATAAAAAGAATCAGGGCAAAGTTCCAACTCATCAGCTAACCGCCTTCTTTGGGTTCTATTTGTCTTCCACTTGCAGGATGGCCAGGAACGCCTCCTGCGGAATTTCCACGCTACCCACCTGCTTCATGCGCTTCTTGCCGGCCTTCTGCTTTTCCAGCAGCTTCTTCTTGCGCGAGATGTCGCCGCCGTAGCACTTGGCCAGCACGTTCTTGCGCAGCGCCTTGACGTTTTCGCGCGCGATGATTTCGGCGCCGATGGCAGCCTGGATGACCACATCGAACATCTGGCGCGGAATCAAGCCGCGCATGCGCGTGACCACGTCGCGGGCGCGGTGGCGCGCGTTGCTGCGGTGGACGATCACGGCCAACGCATCGACGCGGTCGTTGTTGATCAACAGGTCCACGCGCACCACGTCGGCCGAGCGGTACTCCAGGAACTCGTAGTCCATCGAGGCGTAGCCGCGCGAGACCGACTTCAGCTTGTCGAAGAAGTCCAGCACGATCTCGGCCAGCGGGATCTCGTACACCAGGTGCACCTGGCGGCCGTGATAGCTCATGTTGACCTGCACGCCGCGCTTGTTATTGCACAGCGTCATGACAGGACCGACGTAGTCCTGCGGCATGAACAGCGTGACCTTCACGATGGGTTCGCGGATGTCGGCGATCTTGCCGATCTCCGGCATGCGCGACGGGCTTTCCACGGTGATCACGGAACCGTCGCGCTGTTCGACCTCGTACACCACCGACGGCGCGGTGGTGATGATGTCCATGTCGAATTCGCGCTCCAGGCGCTCCTGCACGATTTCCATGTGCAAAAGACCCAGGAAGCCGCAACGGAAGCCGAAGCCCAGCGCCTGCGACACTTCCGGCTCGAACATCAGCGCGGCGTCGTTCAGCTTGAGCTTTTCAAGCGAATCGCGCAGCTGGTCGTATTCGGAGCTTTCCACGGGGTACAGGCCCGCGAATACCTGCGGCTTCACTTCCTTGAAGCCGGGCAGCGGCTCGGCCGCGGGCTTGTTGGCCAGGGTGACGGTATCGCCCACCTTGGCGTCTTCCAGCTGCTTGATGCCGGCGATGATGAAGCCCACTTCGCCCGCCGACAGATGCGGACGCTGCTGCGACTTCGGCGTGAACACGCCGGTCTGCTCGCACAGGTGGGTGGCGCCGGACGCCATCAGCAGGATCTTGTCCTTGGGCTTGAGTACGCCGTTGATGATGCGCACCAGCATCACCACGCCCACGTAGTTGTCGAACCACGAATCGATGATGAGGGCCTGCAGCGGCGCGTCGGGATCGCCCTTGGGCGGCGGCACGCGGGCCACGACCATTTCCAGGATCTCGTCGATGCCCATGCCGGTCTTGGCGCTGGCCAGCACCGCCTGCGAAGCGTCGATGCCGATTACGTCCTCGACTTCCTGGCGGGCGCCGTCGGGATCGGCCTGCGGCAGGTCCATCTTGTTCAGCACGGGCAGGACTTCCACGCCCAGCTCGATGGCGGTGTAGCAGTTGGCCACGGTCTGCGCTTCCACGCCCTGCGAGGCGTCCACCACCAGCAGCGCGCCTTCGCAGGCCGACAGGGAACGGCTGACTTCATACGAGAAGTCCACGTGTCCCGGGGTGTCGATCAGGTTCAGGTTGTAGACCTTGCCGTCCTGCGCCTTGTAGTGCAGGGCCGCGGTCTGGGCCTTGATGGTGATGCCGCGCTCGCGCTCGATTTCCATGGAATCGAGGACCTGCGCCGACATCTCGCGATCCGCCAATCCGCCGCAGCGCTGGATCAGGCGATCGGCCAGGGTCGATTTGCCGTGATCGATGTGGGCAATGATGGAGAAGTTGCGAATATGCTGCATGCTTGAAGTTATAAGGGACGGAACACTCGGCACTGGGCCGGAAGACACCGCCGCCGGAATACGCACGGCTGACGAGGAGGGTGCCAACGGGCCTGGCCCGGGCAAAACAAGGGGGCGCCATGCGCCCCCTCTTGCGGCAACCAGGCATTTTAGCCGGTCTTGCGCCTTTTTTCTGCGGACTCGGAGGACGGGCCCGGCATTACTTCGATGCCGGCACCGCCACCCACTGCGTCTGGTCGCCGCGGCGCACCAGCAGCCCCGCCGCGCGGCCCTTGTCCAGCTTGGCCACGAGCTCGCCGAACTGCTTGGCGCCGGTGACGTCGGTGTCGTTCAGGGCCAACACGATGTCGCCGTCCTGCAGGCCGGCCTTGGCCGCGGCGCCTTCGGCCACCTTGACCTGGACGCCGCCCTTGATGCGCAGCTTCTTCTGCACGTCGGCCGGCACGTCGACCACGCCCAAGCCCAGCGCATTGGTGACTTCCGGCACCGGCGGCGCGCCCTTCTTGCTGGCGCCCGCGGCCTTCTCGGTCGGGATCTCGCCCACCTTGACCGACAGCGTCAGGTTCTTGCCCTTGCGCCACACTTCCATGTCGGCGCGCGTGCCCGGCTTGGTTTCGCCCACGATGCGGGGCAGGTCGGACCAGCGCTTGATGGGTTCGCCGTTGAACTTGAGGATCACGTCGCCCGGTTGCACGCCCGCCTGCTCGGCGGGGCCGTCGGCTTCCACGCTGCTGACCAGCGCACCCTCGGCCTTGGGCAGGCCGATGGCTTCGGCCACATCCTTGCCGACTTCGCCGATCTGCACGCCGACGCGGCCGCGCGTGACCTTGCCGGTGGCGCGCAGCTGGTCCACCACGCGCATGGCTTCATCGATGGGAATGGCCAGCGAAATGCCCATGAAGCCGCCGCTGCGCGAAATGATCTGGGAATTGATGCCCACCACCTCGCCCTGCAGGTTGATCAGCGGACCGCCCGAGTTGCCCGGATTGACCGCAACGTCGGTCTGGATGAACGGCAGGTACTCGCCGGTATCGCGGCCGATGGCGCTGACGATGCCGGAGGTCACGGTGGAATCCAGGCCGAACGGCGAACCGATGGCCAGCACCCACTGTCCCTTCTTCAGCTGCTTGGGATCGCCGATGACCAGGGGGGTCATGTCCTTGGCTTCGATCTTGATCAACGCCACGTCGGTGCGCTCGTCCGTGCCGATGACCTTGGCCTTGAACTCGCGGCCGTCGGTCAGCGTGACGTAAATGTCCGTCGCGTCCACCACCACGTGGTTATTGGTCAGGATGTAGCCGTCATCGGAAATGAAGAAGCCGGAGCCCACGCCGCGCGGCACGGTGCGCTCTTCGGGCTGCGAAGGCTGCGGGCGCTGGCGTTGCGACGGGCCGGGCTGAGCGCCGCCGCCGGGCGGCTGGAATTCGGGGCCGAAGAACCAGCGGAACAGTTCATAGGGATCGTTGCCGCCGCCGGGGCCCATGCCGCGCACCGGCACCGTGGCCGTGGTGCGGATATTGACGACCGCAGGGTCGGCCTTTTCGACAATGGTTGTGAAATCAGGCAGCGTCACCGCCGGCGCCTGGGCGACGGCGGCGGGCACGTAAGCGCCGGCCAACATGACGCTGGCCGCGGCCGCCACCAGAAAGCGCCGCAAAAAAGCACTCGACACTGTCATTGCTTTCATAAGTGTTACTCCGAAATTGCTGCTTGCCACACCCGGCCGATCACTTGGAATCGGCCCCGGGCGCTGCCGCCGCAGGCGCGGCGGGCACATATTCAGTGGCTTGCGCCAGCTGTTCCAACGTCGCGAGGGGCACTTCGCCCACGGCGGTCAGCCAGAAATCAGCGATGCGCGTGCCGTAGACCGTGATCGCCCCGCGCTGCGCGGCGCCATGGGGAGGACGGTGACCGCGCTGGCTGTCGTAGGGTTCGATGAACACGGAAATGGCCGCCAGTCCATCGGACAATACCATCTGGTTGACCGTGATGCCCTTCCCCATCGAACGGGCCACCTGCATGACGGCCTTGAACCCCTTGGGCGCCGGAATGCGCCAGCCTTGGGCGGCCAGATCCACCGGTTTCATGGAGGGTTCCAGCACCTTCCAGTCGCGCGTGCTCCAGCGCGAGGTCAGCAACTGGGGGTCGACTTCCGAACCCAGCCGCAGCGAGGTAAACGACACCTGCTCGACCACGCCGCGGGCGGCATTCAGCGTCTGGGCCTTGAGCAGCAGATTGGTTTCGACGTCCGCGCACAGCCGGTAGCCGTAACGCAGCTTGTCCAGCGGTTCGATCGTGATCAGGCGGCACTCGCGCCCGGCCACGCGGTGCAGGGCGGATTCGGCATGGATCTTGTAGTGTTCGGACAGGTTGGCCGCCTCGCCCAGCAGCAGGCCGGGGAAGCGGTCGCCGCGGCGGCGCTCCAGCAGCACGGTCTTGCGCTCGGGGAGGAGACACTGCACGTCTTCGTTGTGGCGCAGGTACTCGCGGGGTTGGCCGTCGAGGATTTCCAGGCGTTCGCGTTCGCCGGTGCCGTCTACCACGTGCACCAGGCGCGAGGACTGGATCGTTTCACCCTGCTGGTACATGAAGACGCCCGCGTAGTCCTGCTTGCGGGCGGCTTGTTGGATGCGCGTCAGCAGCTGAACCACGTCATCGGTGGCAGCAGGCGCGGCATCGGCTGCGCGCGCGGGTTCGTGCGCAGCCAGGAAAGCGGTCAAGAGCGTTGCGGCAAACCAGCCGGCGCGGTGGGCCTGCAGCGTGGCGGCCCGGCCCAGCACCGGCCAGCGCGATGGAAGCACCAACGCCATCAGCGCCCCACCCCGGTGTCGAACGACACCTGGCGCACAGCGCTCGGGCCGGCCATCTGGCGATGCGCTTCCAGGTAGTCGCGCAAGCCCGAATCGTCGGCGGCCGCGGCCGGCGAGCTGGCATCGGCCAGTACGCGGACTTCGGTCGCCGGTTCGCCGGTCAGGTAAGGCTGCGCCACCCAGGCGACGGTCGCCACGGCGGCGGCCACCGCCAGGCCGGACAAGCCGACTCGCAATGGCGAGCGGCGCCGAGGCGCCGCAACAATGGGCAATTCCGCGTCCAGCGCCCGTGCCAGGCGGGCCTGGAAGGCCGCGCTGGGGGTCAGCGCCAGATCGGCGTTGCGCAGGGAATCACCGATCAGATGATAGGTGTCCCAGGTCTCGCGCCCCTCGCGGGACAACAAGCCGGGAAAGATGTCGTCGGATTCCTCTCCGTCCATCCAGGCGGAAACCGACTCCTCCCAGGAGGACTCGGCGATCACAACGGATTTGGCTGCTGTTTGCATGACTGCCACTCCTTACCAGCGACGCTCGGCATCGGTGCCTAGCAATGGACGCAACTTGACGGCGATGGCTTCGCGCGCACGAAAAATGCGGGAACGCACCGTACCGATCGGGCAATCCATGCTCTGGGCGATGTCTTCGTAACTCATACCTTCGATTTCACGCAGGACAATTGCGGTACGCAACTCTTCAGGCAATTCCTCAATCGCGGCGTTCACCGTCTCGGCGATTTCGCGGCTGGCGACCATGGACTCCGGCGTGCTTATATCGGTTAGGTTGTCGGTTTCGTTAAAAGTTTCACCGTCTTCCGTTTCTATCGCATTGGGCGCGCTGGGACGCCGGCCCTGCGAGGCCAGCCAATTGCGCGCCGTATTGATGGCGATCCGGTACAGCCAGGTGTAAAAGGCGCTTTCCCCGCGGAACTGGGGCAAGGCGCGGTAGGCCTTGATGAAAGCCTCCTGGGCCACGTCCTCGATTTCCGAGGGGTCGCGGATCATGCGGGCCAGCAGACGGAGAATCTTGCGCTGGTACTTGAGCACCAGCAGGTCGAAAGCCTTCTTGTCGCCCCGCTGGACGCGCGCGACAAGCTCGGCGTCGACTTCGCGCTCGCTCATGACGCCTCCCGCAGACTGGGCGCCGGACGGGCGGGCCGCGCCGCGCCGGCCAGCAGGCACAGGCGCCGCCAGGACTCGGGGCGCAACGTCCGTTGCCAGACGGTGAGGGTGATTGTGCTGTTGGTAAAGGCCGTACTCCCGGTGGACAAGGGCTGCAAAGTGAGCGTCAGCCAGCGGGGACCGCGCTGTTCTTGCAACAGCCTTGCGTCCTGCCAGCCTTGCGGCAGGCGTACCTGCCAGCTCCCTGCCCCGGCTGCCGCACGCAATGCGGATACGGGGGACAGGCTGCTCCGTGCCGAGTGTAACAGCCTGGCCAGCACAAGCAGGAGCGCGATTGCCGCGCCCGCTGCCCATGCCATACCGTGCCAGAACGCCGCCGTCAGCACGCAGGCGCCGGCCGCGGCCAGCGCCAGGCCCAAAAGCGCCATGGCGCTTCCTGGCCGCCTGACAGGCACGCGAAACGCCCAGCGTTCCCCGAGCGCCTCTTCCAAATCAGACCCGGCGAACGGCCATCGAGCCGTTGGTGCCGCCGAAGCCGAACGAGTTGGACAGGCCGACATCGATCTTCATCTGCCGCGCCTCGTTGGCGCAGTAATCCAGATCGCATTCCGGATCTTGATTGAAGATGTTGATCGTGGGCGGCGAGATCTGGTTGTAGACCGCCAGGGTCGTGAACACCGCCTCGATGCCGCCGGCCGCGCCGAGCAAGTGCCCGGTCATGGACTTGGTCGAATTGACCACCAGCTTCTTGGCGTGGTCGCCGAAAGCCAGTTTCAGCGCGTCGGTCTCGTTCTTGTCGCCCAGGGGCGTCGAAGTGCCGTGGGCGTTGACGTACTGCACGTCTTCGGCATTCAGGCCGCCGTTGCGCAGCGCGTTCAGAACGCCGCGGCGCGGGCCGTCCTTGTCGGGAGCCGTGATGTGGTGAGCGTCCGAACTCATGCCATAGCCTGCCAGCTCGCCGTAGATGCGCGCGCCGCGCTTCTTGGCGTGTTCGTATTCTTCCAGCACCAGTACGCCTGCACCCTCGCCCAACACGAAGCCGTCGCGGTCGCGGTCCCAGGGACGCGATGCCGTTTCAGGATCGTCATTGCGGGTCGACAAGGCGCGCATGGCGGCGAAACCGCCAATGCCCAGCGGCGACACGGTCGACTCGGCGCCGCCGGCCACCATGACGTCGGCATCGCCGTACTCGATCAGGCGCGCGGCATCGCCGATGCAATGCAGGCCAGTGGTGCAAGCCGACACCACCGCGTAGCTCGGCCCCTTCATGCCATACGTGATGGACAAGTGGCCGGAGATCAGGTTGATCAGCGAACCCGGCACGAAGAACGGCGAAATGCGGCGCGGTCCCTTGGCCAGATATTCAACCTGCGTTTCCTCGATGCGCGGCAGGCCGCCGATGCCCGAGCCCACGATCACGCCGATGCGTTCCGCGTTGGCTTCGGTGACTTCCAGACCGCAGTCGCGCCATGCCTGCATCCCGGCAGCCAGGCCGTAATGGATGAAGGTATCCATCTGGCGGGCTTCCTTGGCCGAGATATAGGTGCTGATGTCGAAGTCTTTGACTTCGCCGGCAATATGCGTGGTGATGGCCGAGGGATCGAAACGGGTGATACGGCTGATGCCAGAACGTCCGTTGACGATATTGTCCCAAGCGGTGGTCAAGTCGTTCCCGACGGGAGAAACGATACCCAGGCCAGTGATGACGACACGTCGCTTCACGGATGACTCCTCAAACAGACAAAAGAAAGGCGGTTTTCGGGATGCGCTGCACGTGCGGCCCACGCGAAAGCGGGTCGGGCATTACAACGCCCTTCCCGCATGCGGACCGCACGGCAAATTCCTGAAACCGCCCCGATTTCCCGGTTGGCTGCGACGGACGCCGCAAGGCAACCAGAAGGGTAAAAGCCCAGCTTACTGCTTGCCGTGCGAATTGATGTAGTCAATCGCTTGTTGCACGGTCGTGATCTTTTCGGCCTCTTCGTCGGGGATCTCGGTCTCGAATTCGTCTTCGAGCGCCATGACCAGTTCGACCATGTCGAGCGAATCGGCACCGAGGTCGTCAAGGAAGGAGGATTCGTTCTTGATCTCGGCTTCGTTGACGCCAAGTTGTTCAGCGACGATCTTCTTGACGCGCTGTTCGATGCTTTCCATGCAGATCTCCAATTGGGAAAAATCCCGCGAATTATAGCCAAGCGCGGAGTTTTGCGACGCCTGGCCGTGACAAAAATAACACCGCGCACTTGATCTGTCGCCGGGAGTGGCGCAGGAAACCGGTGTGCGGCGTTTCCGGTTGAACCTCGCGTTGCCTCGCCGTTTGTATCCGGCGACGGCTTGGCGGAACTGGCCGCCTACGCGCGATTCGTGACTTATTGCATGTACATCCCGCCGTTGACGTGCAGGGTGGTGCCGGTAATGTAACCCGCCTGCGGCCCGGACAAAAACGCCACGGCGTGGGCGATGTCGGCGGGCGAACCCAGGCGGCCCAGCGGAATCTGCTGCAGCAAGGCAGCAGTTTGATTTTCGCCCAGCGCGCGCGTCATGTCGGTATCGATGAAACCAGGCGCGACGCAGTTCACGGTGATATTGCGGCTGCCCAGTTCACGCGCCAGGGCGCGCGACATGCCTGCCACGCCGGCCTTGGCCGCCGCGTAGTTGGCTTGGCCCGGGTTGCCGCTGGAACCCACCACGGACGTAACGTTGATGATGCGTCCCCAGCGCGCCTTCATCATGCTGCGCAGCACGGCGCGCGACAGACGGAAAACCGAAGCCAGGTTGGTGTCGATGACGGCCGACCAGTCCTCATCCTTCATGCGCATTGCCAGCGTATCACGGGTGATGCCGGCGTTATTGACGAGGATGTGGGGACCGCCGCCTTCCTTGCCCAGCGCGTCGATCAGCGCATCGCAGGCAGCTGCGTCGGTCACGTCCAGCACCACGCCGCGGCCGCCCAGGGGCGCCAGCGCTTCGGTGATGGCGGCGGCGCCCGACTCGGACGTGGCGGTGCCGACGACGGTCGCGCCGCGCGCGGCCAGTTCCTGGGCGATGGCGCGGCCGATGCCGCGCGTGGCGCCGGTCACCAGCGCGATCTTGCCCTGCAGTTCGATCGAGGTGTTGTCCATGTTCTTAATTTCCGTTGACGGCGGCCAACGCCGCTTCAAGCGAAGCAGGATCGGTAATGGCCATGCCCGTGAGTTCGGGGTCGATGCGCTTGGTCAGGCCGGCCAGCACCTTGCCGGGACCGCATTCGATGACGTGCGTGACGCCTTGCGCCTTCATCGCGCGCAGGGTTTCCACCCAGCGCACAGGATGCCACGCCTGACGCACCAGCGCATCCCGGATTGCATCAGGTTCGACAGGCGAAGCCACGTCGACGTTATTGATCACTTGCACCTGCGGCGCGGACACCGTCACGCCGGCCAGCGCGCCGGCCAGCACGTCGGCGGCGGGCTTGAGCAGACTGGAGTGGAACGGCGCGGACACCGGCAGCAGCAGCGCGCGCTTGGCGCCTGCAGCCTTGGCCAGTTCGCATGCGCGCTCGACGGCGGCCTTGTGGCCCGCGATCACGACTTGCGCGGGCGCGTTGAAATTCACGGCTTCGACAACCTCGCCCTGGGCGGCGGCTTCGCAGGCGGCGCGCACGGCGTCGTCGTCCAGGCCCAGGATGGCGGCCATGGCGCCGGTGCCTACCGGCACGGCGGCCTGCATGGCGTCGGCGCGCACGCGCACCAGGCGCACGGCATCTTCAAGCGCGAGCGAGCCCGCAGCCGTCAGCGCGGCGTACTCGCCCAGGCTGTGGCCGGCCACGACGTCGGGCTTGCGGCCGCCGGCGGCACACCAGGCTGCGTAGAACGCGGCGCCGGCGGTCAGCATGGCGGGCTGGGTATTGGTGGTCAGGTTGAGCTGTTCCGCGGGGCCTTGCGCGATCAGCGCGCCCAGGTCCTGGCCCAGCGCCTGCGAAGCGCGCGCCACGGTGTCCGTGACGGCCGCGACGCCGGACCAGGCGTCCAGCATGCCGACAGCTTGGGAACCTTGGCCAGGGAAGACAAAAGCGATTTTCATGTTTGACCGTTTGGATTGATTCAGTGTCTGTGTGGAATGCCAGGCACATCGTTCCGGCGGCCGCGGCGCCAAGCGCCACGCCGCGCCGGAGCGCGCCCTTACATGCGGGCCAGTACCGAGCCCCAGGTGAATCCGCCGCCCACGCCTTGCATCAGGATCAACTGGCCCGGCTTGACGCGGCCGTCGCGGCGCGCGGCGTCCAGGGCCAGCGGCACGCTGGCGGCGGACGTGTTGGCGTGGCTGTCGACGGTGACGACGACCTTCTCGACCGGCACGGCAAGCTTGCGCGCCAGGAAATTCAGGATGCGCACGTTGGCCTGGTGCGGGATCAGCCAATCGACGTCGGCGATCTCGATGCCCGCCTCGGCGCAGGTGTCGCGCGCGGAACGGTCCAGCACGGTGACGGCCTGCTTGAACACGGCCTGCCCGTCCATGCGCAGGAACGGATCGCCGGTCACGTCACCGTAGGCAACGTTGCCCGCGGCGTTCAGGATCTTGGCCTGGCTGCCGTCGGCGTGCAGCTGCGCGGCCAGGATGCCGGGCTTGTCGGCAGCCTTGAGCACCACGGCGCCAGCGCCGTCGCCGAACAGCACGCAGGTGGAGCGGTCGTTCCAGTCCAGGATGCGCGAGAAGACTTCAGCGCCGATGACCAGCGCGCAACGCGCGCGGCCGGCCCGGATGAAGCTGTCGGCGGTGGTCATCGCGTAGACGAAACCGCTGCACACGGCCTGCACGTCGAATGCCGCCGACCCCTTGGCGCCGATATTGGACTGCACGATGCAGGCGGTGCTCGGGAACACGAAGTCGGGCGTCGAGGTGGCCAGGACGATCAGGTCGACCTCGGAGGCGTCCACGCCGGCGTCAGCCAGCGCGCGGCGCGAGGCCTCGGTCGCCAGCATGCTGGTGGTCACGCCGCGCTCAGCCAGATGGCGCTGGCGGATGCCGGTGCGTTCGACGATCCATTCGTCGGAGGTGGCGATGTCGCGCGTCGCCAGCTCCGCCGCCAGTTCGTCATTCGAAACCACGCGTTCCGGCAGGAAGCTGCCGGTGCCCGCGATCACGGAATATTTCATTGCGGTATCCATCAAGCGGTGTCCCCAGCCACGTTGGGCGACGACACCGAGGGGCCTTCGCCAGATTGAACGCGCTTGGTAATCTGAGCGACCGTCTCGGCGGTGCGCTCCAGCAGTTTACTCACTACGGCTTCGCGGGCGCGCTGCAACGCAAATCCATAGGCGTAGACGTCCGCGGAACCATGGCTCTTGATGACCACGCCGCGCAGGCCCAGCAGCGCGGCGCCGTTATAGCGCCGGTTGTCGACGCGGGTGCGCAGGCGGTTGAGCACCGGCTTGGCCACCGCGCCAGCCAGCAGCGTGATCAGATTGCGTTTGAACTCTTCGCGAATGACGCTGGACAACATCTTCGCCAGCCCTTCGACGGACTTGAGCACGACGTTGCCGACGAAACCGTCGCAGACGACGACGTCGACCGTGCCTTTGAATATGTCATTGCCTTCCACGTTGCCGTAGAAGTTGAGCGGGCTGTTGCGCAGAAGCTCGGCGGCTTCCTTGACGACTTCGTTGCCCTTGATGACTTCTTCGCCGATGTTGAGCAGGCCCACCGAGGGGCGCTCGCGATGGTCCACCGCCTGCGACAGCGCGGCGCCCATGATGGCGAACTGGAGCAGGTGCTCGGCCGTGCAGTCCACATTCGCGCCCAGGTCCAGCACCGTGGTGGCGCGGCCCGTCTGGTTCGGAATGGACGTGGCGATCGCGGGGCGGTCTATGCCGTCCAGCGTCTTGAGCACATAGCGTGAAATGGCCATCCACGCGCCGGTATTGCCCGCGGAAACGCAGGCGTCGGCGCGCCCGTCCTTGACGGACTGGGCGGCCAGGCGCATGGAGGAGTCTTTTTTGCGGCGCAGGGCGACCTCGACCGGGTCGTCCATGGTGACGACTTCGGAAGCCGCCACGATCTCAATGCGATCACGCGCCACGCCGCGGTGCTCGGAGAGCGCCGCTTCAATAGCGTCGGGAAGCCCGACCAGCAATAGCCGGGTATCCGGAAATTGCCGGGCGAACTCGATCGCAGCCGGAATCGTGACGGGCAGACCGAAGTCTCCGCCCATACAGTCTATGGCGATGCGTATCACGGGTGCCAGGTATCAGCGCTCAGCCGAAATGGTCCGAGTACGAGTTCGGCCCGGGGGCCTTATTCGTCGGCCTTGGTCTTCAGGACCTTGCGGCCGCGGTAGAAGCCGTTGGGGCTGATGTGGTGACGCAGATGCGCTTCGCCCGTGTTGGGTTCGATCGCGGTCGGCGGGTTCACCAGAAAATCGTGCGAGCGGTGCATACCGCGCTTGGACGGGGACTTCTTGTTTTGTTGAACGGCCATGATGACTCCTAGAAACGGGGCGCATTGTACGCGATGCGGCCCGATGTTGATCTCAATCTTTGTGCTTCAGTTGTTCCAGCACCGCAAACGGCGACGGACGCTTGACAGCGGGCTCCTCGGGAGAAGCTTCGCTGACCTTGGCCAGCGCGCCCGGGCATACATCATGCTTGGGCACATACGGAACGCTCAGAATGAGCTCATCTTCGATCTGGGCCAGCAGATCAAAATGATGCGAACCCACCACCTTTTCAGGCAGGTTGGACACAAAACCATTTCCTTCTTCGTCCTCGTCGTCCTCGCCGGATGGATCCCCGTAGGAAGCATCGTCGTCGAGATCGGCTTCGGACTTGACCAGCTGCAAAAGGACTTCGCTGTCGATCGGATACACGAACGGCTCATTGCACCGTTGGCACACCAGCACCGGATTCGCCTGCACGTGAATATGCAGGAGCGGCCGGCCCATCAGAAGACCTGTCCTACCCATTTCGCCGCGCACGGACCACGTCACGAGTCCGGCATCGCCCTGCGGTTGTTCGGGCAGCCCGTCAACCACGCGCGTAAGCCGCACAAGAGGTATGGTTCCTTGCGCTTCCTTGCCCATCTGGGCAAATGCGTATGCATCGATGCGCTTGATGTTCAGTCCTTTGCATTCGCGGGGCTGCTCATGGGGACTACTCATACCCATGATTTTGCCGAGGTCGCTAAGCTTCGCCATCGGCTTGCTCGCGCGCCCATTCATGCAAAAATCCCGCAAAACGTTAGATAATACTGTGACTTACGCTTTAACGTCAAATATCGCATGCCTTCCAAGCCCAGCCTGATCCTCGCGTCCAGCTCGCGTTACCGCAAAGAACTGCTGTCCCGCCTGCGCCTGCCTTTCACGGCGATTTCCCCCGATGTAGACGAAACGCCACACTCCGGTGAAACGCCCGAAGCCCTGGCGTTGCGCCTGTCCGTCGCCAAAGCCATGGCGGTCGCGGCCAATCACCCCGGCAGCATCGTGATCGGCTCGGACCAGGTGGCCACCGTGGACGGACAGCCCATCGGCAAGCCGGGGGATTTCCCGCGCGCCTTGGCGCAATTGCGGGCCCTGTCGGGTCAAATCGTGGAATTCCACAGCGCCTTGGCGGTCACCGACGGCCAGCGGGTGGAAAAAGCCGACATCGTCACGCGCTGCCGTTTCCGGGCATTGTCGGACCGCGCGATCGAGGCCTATCTGCGCGCCGAAGAACCCTACGATACCGCAGGCAGCGCCAAGGCGGAAAGCCTGGGCATCGCCCTGATGGAAAGCATCCAGAGCGACGATCCCACCGCCATCATCGGCCTGCCGTTGATCGCGCTGACCGGCATGCTGGCGCAGTTCGGCCTGGATCCGCTGGACGCCCTCGGAGCACCCGCATGAGCGGCGCGCTGCACCTGATCCCGGTCGGCCTGGGCGACGCCCCGCCCGAGCGCTGGCTCCCCGCCGAGGTCCGTACCCTGGCAGGCCGGCTGGACACCTACATCGCCGAAAACGCCAAGACCGCCCGCGCCTTCCTCAAACTGATCGGCACCATCCGGCCGCTGCAGGAAATCACCATCCACACCCTGAACGACAAGGTCGACGCCGCCCAGATCAAGGCCTGGCTGGAACCGGCGCTCAAGGGCGCGGAGATCGGCCTGGTCTCGGAGGCTGGCTGCCCCGCGGTCGCGGATCCGGGCGCCAAGGTCGCGGACGCCGCCCACCGCCTGGGCATCACGGTAAAACCCTGGGTCGGCCCCTCTTCCATCCTGCTGGGCCTGATGGCCAGCGGACTGGACGGCCAGCGCTTCGCCTTCCACGGCTACGCGCCGGTGGATCCGGCGGAACGCGCCAAGCAGTTGCGCGCCTGGGAGCAGCACTCGGCCAAGCACAACCAGACCCAACTGCTGATCGAGACCCCCTATCGCAATGCCGCCATGTACGCCACGCTGCTGGCCAGCCTGAAAGGCGACACCAAGCTGTGCGTGGCGCGCTCGGTCACGACTGCCGACGAATGGATCGTCACCCGCAGCGTGGCGGACTGGAAGAAGCAGCCGGCGCCCCAGCTCGACAAGCTGCCGACACTGTTTCTCTTCCTGGCGCGCTGACCCATGCGCCGCCTATTGCTTGCGCCGCTTGCCGCGGCCGTTCTGGCAGGATGCGCCGCGCGCGGCCCCGCGGGCCTGGACCTGGACACCTCGATCACCGCGGTCGGCCAGGCCAGCCGGGTGCGCAGCATCGTGCTGCACTACACAAGCGTCGATGACGCCCGTTCGATGGAATTGCTCTCCAAGGGCAAGGTCAGCTCCCATTACCTGGTGTACGACTCCGGCCGCGTCTACCGGCTGGTCGACGAGAACCGCGCCGCCTGGCATGCCGGCGCCAGTTCCTGGTACGGCAACATCGCCATGAACAGCACGTCCATCGGCATAGAAATCGTCAACCCGGGCTGGACGGAGGGCCCTGACGGCAAGCCCGTCTGGCATCCCTATAACGACCGCCAATTGCGCGCATTGACCATACTGCTACGTGATATTGCGCAGCGCCACGGCATCACACCCGAAAACATCGTAGGCCATAGCGATATCGCGCCTCAGCGCAAGGTGGATCCCGGACCTCTATTCCCGTGGAAAATGCTGGCCGAGGCGGGAATCGGGCGCTGGTACGACGAAACCGGGGCTGCCGAGCACCTCGCGCGCCTGCAGGCCCAGGGCATCCCGGACGTGGCATGGTTCCAGAAACAGTTGGCGCGGCTAGGCTATGCATGTCCACAGGACGGCACGCTGAACCCGGCCACGATCGGCGCGCTGGCGGCCTTCCAGATGCACTACCGGCCGGCGCTGTACGACGGCCAGCCGGACGCGGAGACCGCCGCCATCATGCTGGCGATGCTGTAGGAACGCGCGGCGCTATCGCCTGCCGCGCAGCCAGGCGACCAGCCGCCAGCCCAGCAGCAAGACCAGCACCGCGGCGTACAGCGCGGGCTGCGCCAGGTCGTTCTTGCCGGCCTTGTGCCACCAGTAATGCAGCACCGCCAGCAGGCCGATAGCATAGATGGCGCGATGCAGGCTTTGCCAGCGCTTGCCCAGCTTGCGCATGGCCCACTGCGTGGAGGTGGCCGCCAGAGCGGCCATCAGCACGAACGCCGCGAATCCCGCCATGATGAAGGGGCGTTCGCCGATATCGCGCAGCATGCCTGCCGGATCGAAGCCGCGGTCCCACCAGACCCAGGCCATGAAATGCATGGAGCCATAGAAGAACGCGAATAGCCCGCACATGCGCCGCAGACGCACCAAGGCAGGTTGGCCGGTCAGCCGGCGCAGCGGCGTGATAGCCAGGGTCACGAGCAGACAGACCAGGGTCCAGGTGCCCGATGAACGGGTCAGGAACTCGACCGGGTTCGCCGTCAGCCCGTTGTTCGCGCCCAGCCAGATCCAGCGCACGAACGGCGCCAGCCCCAGCAGGAACAGGAACGGTTTGAAGCGCCCCACGGTCTTGGCGGAAAGCGGGGTTTTGCGCGGCGGCGCGGCCGGAGCCGCCTGCGGAGTGCCGTCAGGCATGGAATCGCCTCAGTAGTTCGCCTTCAGGTCCATCCCCTGGTAGAGCGACGCCACCTGCTCGGCATAACCGTTGAACATCAAGGTCTTGCGCTTGGGCGAGAACAGCCCGTCCTCGCCGATGCGGCGCTCCGTGGCCTGGCTCCAGCGCGGATGTGGCACGTCGGGATTCACGTTGGCGTAAAAGCCATACTCCTGCGGCGCGGCCTTGATCCAGGACGACACGGGCGGCTTTTCAACCAGGCGGATCTTGACCAGGGACTTGGCCGACTTGAAACCGTACTTCCAGGGCACCGCCAACCTGAGCGGCGCGCCATTCTGGTTCGGTAGCACTTTTCCGTAGACACCGAACACCAGCATGGCCAGGGGATTCATGGCCTCGTCGATGCGCAGGCCTTCCACATAAGGCCATTCCAGGATCGCGGCGCGCACGCCTGGCATGTTCTCGCGCTGCACCGCAGTCACGAATTCGACGTACTTGGCGTTGCCCGTAGGCTCGACCTGCTTGAGCAGCGCCGACAGCGAATAGCCCACCCACGGAATCACCATGGACCAGCCCTCGACGCAACGCAGCCGATAGACGCGCTCTTCCATCGGCGCCAGCTTGAGCAGTTCTTCGATGGAAAAGGTGCGCGGCTTGCCGACTTCGCCCTCGACGCTCACGCTCCAGGGGCGTGTCTGCAACTTGCCGGCATTGGCGGCCGGATCGCCCTTATCCACGCCGAACTCGTAGTAGTTGTTGTAGGACGTTACGTCGGCCAGCGTCGTCTGCTTATCCATGACGCTCAAGCCTGCATTGAGCTTGCCCGGCAGGGCGCCGGCCTCCTGGGCGTGCGCGCTGCGCATGCCCCACCCCGGCAGGCTCGCTGCGGCCGCGACCATCCCGGCGCGCAGCATCAATTCGCGGCGCGAACGCCAGACGGCCTCGGAGGTGATCTCTGACGGAAGAATATCGTCGGGCTTGCGTATCAACATCATGGTCTCCGGTGTGGCGCCCGCAGGATCATGGACGCGCCCTGCGCAAGCCATGGACGCCGCGCCGCCCCATGATATTCCGCAGCAGCCGGCGCTTGCGGGTATTTTCTATAGACCCGCACGGACGGCCGGCGTTCCGCGCCCGGACGGTGTGCGCCCGGAGAATCCCGGGCGCCAGGCCGCTAGACGCGCGGCAGCAGCCATTCGCGCACCTTGGGCACGCTCTCGAGCACCGCCTGCGGCGAACAACCCTCAAGTTCCTTCAGGGTATGAGCGCCATAGGTCACGCCCAGACCGTGTACGCCGGCATTGATCGCCATCTGCAGGTCGTGCGAGGTGTCGCCCACCATCACCACCCGGTCCGGCTCCACGTCCAGCTCCTGCATCAGTTCGTGCAGCATCGCGGGATGCGGCTTGCTGAAGGTTTCGTCGGCGGTGCGGGTGGCATCGAACAGCGGCCCCAGGCCGGTCGCGGCCAGCGCGCGCGTCAGGCCCACCCGGCTCTTGCCGGTAGCCACCGCCAGGCGCACGTTCTGCCCCGCCAGTTCAGTCAGCAGTTCCTGCACGCCTTCGAACAGGCGCAATTCCGGATCGCGCAGCAGATAGTGCGTGCGGTAGCGCTCCAGGAAGCGCGGCAGCATCGCCTGGGTCAGTTCCGGCACCGCGCGGCGCAGGGCGCTTTCCAGGGACAGGCCTATCACCCAGCTGGCGTCGGATGCCGAAGGCACCGCCAGCTCCAGGTCGCGGCAGGCGCCCTGGATGGCGGCCACGATGCTGTGCGTGGAATCCATCAGGGTGCCATCCCAGTCAAAAACGACCAGCGAATACGACATAATCAGACCGACTCCAGTTGTTTCAGTATTTTCCGGCAAGCTGGAGGCAGCTCGGCCGTAAGCGTCAGGGGCTCGCCCGTCACCGGGTGGGCCAGCGTCAATTGGTGGGCGTGCAGAAACATCCTGCCGAAGCCCATGCGCGCGAACTGCGCCCGCACTTCGTCGTGGCCGTACTTGTCGTCGCCCACGATGGGGAAGCCGCTGGCGGCCAGGTGCACCCGGATCTGATGGGTGCGGCCGGTGCGCAATTCGGCGTCGACCAGACTATAGCCACCAAACCGCTGCTTGAGCGTGACGATGGTGTGCGCCGACTGGCCGTCCGGGTCGACCTTGACCCGGCGTTCGCCGGACTGGGTGGTCCACTTGGACAGGCCCAGCTTGATGTGCTGCCGGTCATTGACCCAATCGCCCTCGACCAGCGCCAGGTAGTGTTTGTCCCCTTTTCCTTCTCGCAGCATGGCGTGCAAGGCCAGCAGGGCGCTGCGCTTCTTGGCCACCATCAAGAGACCCGAGGTCTCCCGGTCCAGACGATGGACCAGCTCCAGGAACTTGGCGCCGGGCCGGGCCGCCCGCAGTTGTTCGATCACGCCGAAGGACACGCCGCTGCCGCCGTGGACCGCCACCCCGGCGGGCTTGTCCACCACCAGCAGCGCCTCGTCCTCGAACACCACGGGGAATTCTGCGCCAGGCACTGGGCGGGGCTTGCCCGGATCCGGCAAACGCAGGGGCGGAACGCGGACCACGTCCCCCTCGGCGACGCGGTAGTCGGCCGAAGTGCGTCCCTTGTTTACCCGCACTTCGCCGCCGCGTATGGCTTTGTAGATATGGGTTTTGGGGACGCCCTTGCACAAGCGCGCAAGATAGTTGTCCAGACGCTGGCCGGCATGCTCGGCGTCGACTTCCACCAGCCTGACGGCAGGGGGAGCTTTAGAGAGGGAAAGCGAGGGGGAAGTTTCTTTGCGCATTGCGAAAAGCGACATATAATCGGGACAGCCTAAAGGGGCTGAACTAGCCGCCTGACGTAGAGATGCAACGTTACGCAACTCCGTCGAGCGCGCGGGCCGCCATTGTACTGCCTGCTCATTCAACCCCCGGGGTCATTTGGTCGCCGGCGCAACCGCGCCCTGCCGGATAGTGGTGTGGCATTCATTTTGCCCGCTGTCCCAGCAGGTCCGTTGCATGCCGCAAGCGGCTCTGAAGCACCGCAAGAATCGTCGCATATTTAAAGCACCAGCTGCGCGTGGGCAACCAATCCGACCGCAACTGCCGTTCACAGCACTTTTCCGTCAAACCACATTCAGTGAAGCTGACCCTCCTGCTGACAGAACCCCGAGCCCCACGGCTCGACGTGCCCGCCTGACCCGCGGCGGATACGCCTGGGCGCCGCCCAGGTACGGTCCGCAACTCTTGCCCGCTTCAGCCCGCAGCCCGAGTGACCCGAGGTCACGCGCCGATATCGGCGCGTCATGACAACGGAGAACCCCTCTCATGAAGCGCATGCTGTTCAATGCGACGCATCAGGAAGAATTACGCGTCGCTATCGTCGATGGGCAAAAACTCATCGACCTCGACATCGAGACTGCCGGCCGCGAACAACGCAAAGGCAATATCTACAAAGGTGTCATCACCCGGATCGAACCCGGCCTCGAAGCCTGCTTCGTCAACTACGGTGAAGACCGTCACGGTTTCCTGCCTTTCAAGGAAGTGGCCCGCAGCTACTTCAAGGAAGGCGTGGACGTCCGCAGCGCCCGCATCCAGGACGCCCTGCGCGAAGGCCAGGAACTGATCGTCCAGGTTGAAAAAGAAGAGCGCGGCAACAAGGGCGCCGCCCTGACCACGTTCATCTCGCTGGCCGGCCGCTACCTGGTCCTGATGCCCAATAACCCCCGTGGCGGTGGCGTTTCGCGCCGCGTCGAGGGCGAGGACCGCCAGGAACTGCGCGACACGATGGAGCAGCTCGATCTGCCCCAGGGCATGAGCATCATCGCGCGCACCGCCGGCATCGGCCGCAACGTCGAAGAGCTCCAGTGGGACCTGTCCTACCTGTTGCAGCTCTGGACCGCGATCGACGGCGCCGCGCGCGACAACTCCGCGCCGATCCTGATCTACCTGGAATCCAGCCTGGTCATCCGGGCCATCCGCGACTACTTCTCCCCGGAAATCGGCGAGATCCTCATCGATACCGACGAGATCGCCGACCAGGCCACGGCCTTCATGAGCGTGGTGATGCCGGACAACGTCCAGCGCGTCAAACGCTACCGCGACGATATCCCGCTCTTCTCCCGCTTCCAGATCGAACACCAGATCGAGACGGCCTACTCGCGCACGGTCACGCTGCCCTCGGGCGGCGCCATCGTCATCGACCACACCGAAGCCCTGGTTTCCGTGGACGTCAACTCGGCCCGCTCCACGCGCGGCGCCGATATCGAGGAAACCGCGCTGCGCACCAACTCGGAAGCCGCCGACGAAGTGGCCCGCCAGTTGCGCCTGCGCGACCTGGGCGGCCTGATCGTCATCGACTTCATCGACATGGAGGACAGCAAGAACCAGCGCGCCGTCGAACAGCGCCTGCGTGACGCCCTCCACTTCGACCGCGCCCGCGTCCAGATGGGCAAGATTTCGCGCTTCGGCCTGATGGAACTGTCGCGCCAGCGCCTGCGCCCCGCCCTGAACGAAGGCTCGCACATCACCTGCCCGCGCTGCAACGGCACCGGCGTGATCCGCGACGCCGAGTCTAGCGCCCTGCACGTGCTGCGTCTGCTGCAGGAAGAGGCCATGAAGGAAAACACCGCCGCCGTGCACGCCCAAGTGCCGGTCGACGTTGCGACCTATCTGCTGAACGAAAAGCGCGCCGACATCACCAAGATGGAAGCCCGCCTCAAGGTCAACCTGATGCTGATCCCCAACAAGCATCTGGAAACGCCGCACCACCACATCGAGCGCCTGCGCCACGACGATCCGCGCCTGGAAGAACTGAAGACCAGCTTCGAACTGGTCGAAGCTCCGGCCACGGACGCTCCCTGGCAGCCGCGCGAGCACGAAATCAAGTCGCGTCCGGAAGCGCTGGTCAAGGGCATCACGCCGTCGCAGCCCGCCCCGGTTTCGACCCCGGCTCCCGCTGCACCGGCGCCCGCGCCGGCAGCCTCCGGCGGCCTGGGCGGCCTGTTCAAGCGCCTGTTCGGCTGGCTGGGTGGCAGCTCCGAAGCGGCCAAGCCCGCTCCCGCCGCCCAGGAAGACAGCGCCAAGCGCGCCAGTTCCGGCCGCGGCAAGGGCCGCAGCGGCCATGACGGCCAGGAACGCCGCGGCGAACGCCATGGTTCGGACCGCAACCGCAACCGCCGCGGCGAATCGCGCGCCGAAGGCGCCGAGGCCAGCGAAGGCGGCCGCCACCACGTCCGCGGCAACCGTCGCGCCGAGGGCGAGCGCCAGGAACGCGGCGACCGCAACAACCGCAACGACGTTCGCGGTGAACGCGACACCCAGGCCACGCAAGCGGCCCTGGCGTCCAACCGTCCCGAGCAAGCCGTGGAAGCCGGCGGCGAGGACAGCGGCGCCGGCCGCAACCGCCGCCGTGGCCGTGGCCGTAATCGCCGCGAGGAAGGCCAGTCCGACGCCCCGATGAGCGAACAGGAAAGCATGGTCGCCGCCCTGGCTCAAACGGTCGCCACTGCCCTGCCCGAGACCAAACCGGCTCCTGAAGCCGCCGTCGTGACCGCTGAGGCTGTCGAAGCCGAAGCCGTGGCCGAACAGACCGCCGATGGCGTACCCGCCGTGGATGGCGCCGAAGGCGCCGCCGATCCCGAGCGCAAGCGCCGCCGCCGCCGCAGCCGCCGTGGCCGCCGCAGCCAGGAAGAAGCAGGTTTGGCCGGCAGCGACGATCAGCAGGACGATGGCGCCGACGACGACAGCATCGAACAGTCGGAAGAAGCCGCTGCCCAGCCCGCCGTGACCGCTGCGCAAGCCGCGGAACCTGCCGCACAGGTCCAGGCCGCCCCGGCGCAAGTCCAGCAGCCCGAAACCGCGACGGCCGAACCCGCCCCGGTTGCCGCTGCTCCGGTTGAAACCCAGCCGGCAACGCCCGTGCAGGTCCAAGCCGAGCAAGCCGTCGAACCCGTGGCCCAGCCCGTGCAGACGGCTGCCGCCGAGGTGACCCAGCCTGTGTCCGTGCAGGCCGCGAGCGAGGTTTCCGCCCCCGCAGCGACCGAGCCGGCGCCGGTGGAAGTCGCCGCAGTCGAGCCCGTGGTTACTCCCGCCCCGGCACCGGTCGCTCCCGCAGCTCCTGTCGCGCCTGTCGCACAGGAAGCGGCTGCCCCCGCAGCCAGCCAGCCCATCGTGCTGCCGGCTGCCGCCCCGTCGGCCAAGGCCCAGGCCCTGCACGACGTGGTGAACGCCGCCGGCCTGCAGTGGGTGGAGACCGATCCGGACCGCCACGCCCAGACCCAGCTGCGTATCGCCGCTGCGCACACGCCGGTCCGCCTGGGCCGCGAGCGCAAGCCGGTCGCGCCCGTTTCCAACGAACCGCTGGTTCAGGTCGAAACGCGCCACTAAGCCGCAGGCCTGCAAGGGCTTGCGACTTGCAGCACACCACACCCCGGGACGCTGGATACCGATCCAGCTTCCGGGGTGTTTTTCATGGCAGCTCGACAACGCAGCGGCGTCTGCCGCGATCCGCGGCGCGCACGCCCTGGACGCTCACTCGTCCTCTATCGGCTCCGCGGGCAGGTTCAAGGCCAGACCGGCCTCTTCAACGAATGCTTCCGCCAACGCCGAATGCGGCATATGCCGGGCCCAGATGATCCCCATGCAGCGCAGCGGCGCGCGCCCCGGCAGCGGCACGCGCTTGACGCGCCGGCTGTCCACCCAATCGGGCGCCCAATCGGGCACCAGCGACACGCCCAGCCCTTCCGACACCATGCAGGCGATGCCCATCAGGCCATCGACCTCCAGACGCTCGCGCGGCACGATGCCGTGCTGGCGCAGGTACTGGTCCGCCAGCCGGCCGCCCCAAACATTGCGGTCATAGCGTATGAAAGGCTGCGTGCTCATGAGTTCGTGGGCGTCATTGCTCACGGTATCGGGCGGCGCCAGCACCACCAGCGGCTCTTCCGCCACCAATTTCCAGGCGTAGCCCTTGGACAGATTGAATTGCGGTTTGACGATGAAGGCCGCGTCCAGGTCGCCGTTGATCACGCGGTGGTACAGGTGATTGGAGGTGCCCGGCTCCACGAACACCGCCAGTTTAGGCAGGCGTCGGTACAGGCGCGCCAGCACGGTGGGCATGATGCCCGTCAGCGCCGACACCGACACGCCCAGCCGCAATTCGCCCAGCGGCGCGTCGTCGCTGGCGCTGGCGCGCAGGTCCCGCACTTCGCGCAATACGCTGCGGGCCCGCTCCAGCACCTTCAGGCCCGCCTCGGTCGCCTTGACGCTGCGGCCGACGCGCTTGATGAGGGTGGCGCCCAACTCCTCTTCCAGGGTGCGCACCCGCGCCGCGATCGCGGCGGGGGTCAGGTCCAGCCGGCGCGCGGCCTCCGCCAGCGATCCGCATTCGACCACCGACACAAAGCTCTGCACATATCGCGTATCCAAAGCGTCCCCCTTTTTTTCTGCATGCACGATTTGCGCCAGGGCAAACCACAACAATTTTATGGATTGAAGCAATTAAACAGCAGATGTTCAGCGGCCGCTTCGGTGCCAGAATCAGACGTTGCCGCCGCGCCGCCCGGCGCGTCCTTTTCATTCATCAGAAATCGAGTAGAGACAATGAGCACCCAAGCCAGCATTCCCGGCGTTTTTTCTCCGGTCCTGACGCCGTTCGACGCAGCCTATCGCCCGGCCCTGGGCCGCTATGTGAAGCACTGCCGCTGGCTGCGCGAACAATCCGTCGGGCTGGCCATATTCGGCACCAACTCGGAAGCCAACTCGCTGGCCCTGTCGGAAAAGCGCAGTCTGCTGGACGCGCTGCTGGAAGCCGGCGTGGAACCGTCCGCGCTGATGCCCGGCACTGGCGCCTGCGCGCTGCCCGATGCGATCGAACTGACCCGCCACGCCGTGCGCAGCGGCAGCATGGGCGTGCTG
Organism: Achromobacter sp. PD1; assembly: GCF_048541815.1. Lineage (NCBI taxonomy): Bacteria > Pseudomonadati > Pseudomonadota > Betaproteobacteria > Burkholderiales > Alcaligenaceae > Achromobacter > Achromobacter sp. PD1. The sequence continues at coordinate 746,841 of NZ_CP183349.1, read as the reverse complement.
GTCCTGCCCCCCTTCTATTACAAGGGCGTAAGCGACGAAGGCCTGTTCCGCTACTACGCCGAACTGATCGAAGGCGTGGGCGATGACCGGCTGCGCATGTACCTGTATCACATCCCTCCCGTGAGCCAGGTGCCGCTGAGCCTGGACCTGATCAATCGGCTGCTGGACCGCTATCCTGGCCAGGTCGCCGGCGTGAAGGACAGCGGCGGGGACTGGAACAACACGGCCGCCATGATCGAGCGCTTCGCGCCGCGCGGCTTCAAAGTCTATGCGGGCAGCGAAGCCTTCCTGCTGCAAACCCTGCGCGCCGGCGGCGTGGGCTGCATCACCGCCACCGGCAACGTCAATCCTGGCCCCATCGTCGCCCTGCAACAGCGCTGGCAGGAAGCCGACGCCGACGCCCGCCAGGCCGGACTGAACGCGACCCGCAACGTGTTCGGTAAATTCCCCATGATCCCCGCGATGAAAGCCGCGATTGCCTGGAAATCCGGCGATCCGGCCTGGGCGACCGTGCGCCCGCCCCTGGTGGAATTGAACGCAGAGCAGCGCTCTGCCCTGCAGGCCGCGCTGGACGACAATGGCTTTGACATGCCGGGCGCGCAGACCCTGGCAGACAACTAGCCCCGGGCCCGCGGGCGCACCCGCGCCTGCGGCATCGAACGACGGAACAGCCCCGGCGCACGGCAACCTGAAGCCGTGCGCCGGGGCGCTTTCTTTGACAGTGCCGCTCAGCTCACCACGCCGATGTTCCAGGGCACGAACTCGTGATCACCCAGTCCCAGGAGTTCGCTCTTGCTGCGCGTGCCGGAAGCCACCAGCAGGATTTCCTCGAAGATGCGCTGCGCCACTTCCTGCAGGGTCGCGGTGCCGTCCAGGATGTCGCCGCAATTGACGTCCATGTCCTCCGTCAGCCTTTCGTACATCGGCGTGTTGGTCGCCAGCTTGATCGAAGGCACGGGCTTGGCGCCGAACATCGAGCCGCGCCCGGTGGTGAAACAGATCATGTTGGCCCCGCCGGCGATCTGTCCGGTTGCGGACACCGGGTCGAAGCCCGGCGTATCCATGAACACCATGCCGGGCTGCCGCACCGGCTCCGCGTAGCGGTAGACCTCCATCAACGCCGTGGTGCCGCCCTTCATCGAGGAGCCCAGCGACTTCTCGAAGATGTTGGCCAATCCGCCCATCTGGTTGCCCGGGCTGACCTTGCCATTGATCTGCACGTCGCGCCCCGGCGAATACTCTTCCTTCCACCAGCGGATGCGCTGCACCAGCTTTTCGCCGACCTCGCGGTTGCGGGCGCGCGAGGTCAAGGTGTGTTCCACGCCGTAGATCTCGGGCGTTTCGGACAGGATGGCGGTGCCGCCGTGGCGCACCAGGATGTCCATGGCCGCCCCCAATGCCGGATTGGCGGTAATGGACGAAAAGCCGTCCGAGCCGCCGCATTGCAGGCCCACCGTCAGGTGCCGCGCCGGCACCGGCACGCGCTCGACGTCATTGGCCTCGGGCAGCAGCGCCTGCACGGCGGCGACGCCCGCTTCGATGGTTTTGCGCGTGCCGCCGGTCTCCTGCATGATGAAAGTCTTCAGCCGCGCGCCCGCCTCCAGGCCCTGGTCCTTAAGCAAAGCATCCAGCTGGTTGCGCTCGCAGCCCAGTCCGACGATCAGCACGGCGGCAAAGTTGGCGTGGCAGGCGTAGCCGCCCATCGTCCGGCGCAACAGGTCCATGGGTTCGCCGGACATCTCCATGCCGCAGCCCATGCCATGGCTCAGCGCCACCACGCCGTCCACATTGGGATAGGCGGCCATCAGCTGCGGCGTGAAGGCCTCGGCAATACGGTGCACCACCGTCGCCGAACAATTGACCGTCGCCATGACGCCGATGTAGTTGCGCGTGGCGACCTGTCCATTGGCGCGCACGATGCCGAGAAAGCGCGCCTGCTCGGACTCGGGCAGGACCGGCGTGGCCACGTAATCGCGCGCATGCGCGTAGTCGCGGTCGAACTCCTGGAAGTCCATGTTGTGCGAATGGACGTAGGTGCCCGCCGGAATATCGCCCGCCGCAAAGCCGATACAGACGTTGTACTTGAGGATGGGCTCGCCGGCGCGCAGGTCGCGGGCCGCGATCTTATGCCCGGCCGGGATCTGGCTGCGGCTGACGATGCCTTCGGAGGGCACGGCCATGCCTATGCCGATGGGCACGCGCGCCACCACGACGTTGTCCGCGGAATGCAGCCGGATCACGGGTCCGGCCGCGCGTTTTTCAGTGAAATCGATCATGTCTGGATCTCGTAGAGAAAGGCCGCCCGCTCGGGCTGGCCGCTTATTCGGGTTTGATGCCTATGTCGCGGATCAGCACCGACCAGCGCGGCAGCTCCGTACCCACGAAACGCGTGAAGGCGTCGGAATCGCTGCCCACCACCGTGAAACCCTGCTCGCTGAGCTTGGCCTGCATATCGCTCTGCTGCACGGCGGCGCGAATGGAATCGGAGAGCTTGGCCACCACGGGCTTGGGCGTATTGGCCGGCGCAAACACGCCATACCAGGTCGACACTTCGAAGTCCTTGAAGCCGGACTCGGCCAGGGTCGGGATCTGCGGCGCCTTGGGGTCGCGCTTCAGGCTGGTGATGGCCAACGGCCGGACCTTGCCCGAATTGATGTGCGGCAACGCCACCGGCAGATTGGCGAACATGTACGGCACATGGCCGCCCAGCACGTCGGCCATGGCCGCCGATTCGCCCTTGTACGGCACGTGCGTCACCTTGGTACCCACCATGTGCGCAAACAGCTCGCCGGCAATGTGCTGCGGACCGCCCTGGCCCGACGAGGCATAGCTCATTGCGCCATCGCCGGCCTTGCGGATCTGTTCGGTCAGTTGCTGCACGGTCTTGGCGTCCACCAGGGCCGGATTGACCACCAGGATCAGCGGCATGGTCACGATCTGCGAAACCGGCGCAAAGTCCTTCTCGGGCTTGAAGGGCAGGGACGGAAACAGCGAAGGCGCCACCACCATGGTGGACTGCGAACCCAGGAACAGCGAATAGCCGTCGGCAGGCGAACGCGCGACGTTGTCGGCGGCGATGGTGCCCGTGGCGCCCGCCCGGTTTTCGACCACCACCTGCTGCCCCAGGCTTTCGGCCATCTTGGCGCCGACCAGGCGCGCCACGATGTCCGCCCCGCCTCCCGGCGCAAAACCCACGACCATGCGCAGCGGCTTATTCGGAAACTCCTCGGCCATGACGGCGGACGAGCCGCAGGAAAACGCGAGGGCCAGGCCTATGGCAACAGTCATGCGCGTCAGCGGACGCGCGGGCGTACAGGGGGTGTTCATGCGTTGGTCTCCGTATGCCATCGTCGCGCCCCTCCCCGGCCGCAGCGATGCGTGCCGGGATCGGAGCCGCGCGGCGGCTCGTTGTGTGTTGTGCGGTGCCAGAGCATTCTGGCGATTGCACTCCCTACCAACAAGTATGTATACGCAGCGTCAGCACATAATATTTTTGTGGTTTCAGATCGAGCCGGAAAGCACGGCGCGCGACGCGCCCAAAAAAAATCCACCCCGAGGGGTGGATCTGTCTGTGTGGCGCGCCCTGTGGCCGCGCCCCGTTCGCCGCAGGCGCGGCGCAATCAGAACTGGTAGGTGTAGGTCAGCTGCAGCACGTCCAGGCCCGGGTTCGGGCGCTTGATGCTGGCATTCGAGAAGTGCGAATAGCGCAGGCCGATGCGGTTGTTCGGCGTCACGAGAAAGCCCATGCCGATGTGGTCGCCAAACTGGAAAGCGGTGCTGATGTTCTCGTCGGCGAAACGCGTGCTGGAGAAGAGCGTGGCGCCGATACCCGCTTCAATGTAGAAGCGTTCGCCGGTCCACCAGCGGAACATCGGGATGGCGTTGAGCTGCCAGACATGGCCCGGGGAGCGCGAGCCGTTCGCCTTCCAGTAGGACGCGCCCAGTTCGGGCGTCAGGTCCAGGCGGCCCCAATTGCCGCCGAACTGGTAGGTCCAGACCGAAGCCGTTTCGTAGTTGATCGTCAGGCGCTGGTAGTGGTCGCCAATGCCGTAATGCATGCTGACACCGCCCTGGGTGCCCTCGGACGATTGGGCGCTTGCCAGCGACGCGGTTGCAGCCAGGGCAAGCCCCACAAGGCCGGTAAGCATCTTCTTCTTGATCAACTGCATCGAAAAACTCCGTAGATTTCAAACCTAGTACGCAACATAGCAAAATCCGGGGCGGAAGGCTCACGCTTTGTCGCACGCAGGCAACATCGTGGATGGAAAACACTGTTCCGCAAATCATTCGCCATGGGCCGCCGCGGGGCCGCATATGACAATGCCGCCGGCAGCCCTGGGCTACCGGCGGCATCTTGGCGCAGTTGGCCCGGCCCGCCCCGAGGGCACGGGCCGGCGCAAACTCAAGCCGTAACCACGTCCGCCGGTTGATTGGTCAGCAAGGCCAGCAGGCGGGCGATTTCCTCGCGCAGTTGGCGGCGGTCCACGACCATGTCGATGGCGCCCTTCTGCAGCAGGAACTCGGCGCGCTGGAAGCCTTCTGGCAGCTTTTCGCGCACGGTCTGTTCGATCACGCGCGGGCCGGCAAAGCCGATCAGCGCCTTGGGCTCGGCAATGACCACGTCGCCCATGAAGGCGAAGCTGGCCGACACGCCGCCCATGGTGGGGTCGGTCAACACGCTGATGAACGGCAGGCCGGCCGCCGACAGGCGAGTCAGCATGGCGTTGGTCTTGGCCATCTGCATCAGCGACAGCAGGCTTTCCTGCATGCGCGCGCCGCCCGAGGCTGCCACGCAGATGAAGGGCGTCTTGTTGTCCAGCGCGGCCTGGGCGCCGCGCGCGAAGCGCTCGCCCACCACCGAGCCCATGGAGCCGCCCATGAATTCGAATTCAAAGCAGGCCAGCGTAGCGGATACGCCGCGGATCGAACCGCTCATGACCACCAGCGCGTCGGTTTCGCCGGTTTGCTTGACCGCTTCCTGCAGGCGCTCGGGGTACTTGCGCGTGTCCTTGAACTTCAGCGTATCGACCGAACGCGTGGTCTGGCCGATCTCGACGCGGCCCTCGACATCCAGCAGCGAATCGATGCGGGCGCGGGCCCCGATGCGCATGTGGTGGTCGCACTTGGGGCAGACGTGCAGATTGGCCGCCAGGTCTTCGCTGTACAGCACCGATTCGCACGACGGGCATTTCACCCATAGGCCTTCGGGAACGCGGCGGGGGCCGCTTTCGCTGGTTTTATTGATGCGAGGAGGCAGGAGTTTTTCGATCCAGCTCATTGATTATTCATCCCGTATGAGGTCACGCCCGCCGCTCAGGCCGACGCGCTTGCTCGTTTTACTTGATCCAGCGCTTGCCGGATGGTGCGCAGCCAGCCGCTGGCGGCGGTGACTGCGGCGTCTGTTTTCTGGGCCGCCGGGGCATTCGCCGCCGCCTGCTCCATGGTTTCAATCAGCTTGCTGCCGATCACGACGGCGTCGGCCGCGCGCGCCACGCGCTGGGCGCTTTCGGCGTCGCGGATGCCGAAGCCCACGCCGACCGGAATGTCGCGCACGTGGCGGCGGATCACGGCCAGACGCTCGGCGACGTCGTCGGTGTTGAGCGAGCCCGAACCCGTGACGCCCTTGAGCGACACGTAGTACACGTAACCCCGCGCCACTTCGGCGACGGCCTTGATGCGCGCTTCCGTGGACGTGGGCGCCAACAGGAAGATCGGCGCAATGCCGTGCTCACCCAGCGTGGCGGCGAACTCGACGACCTCTTCGGGCGGATAGTCCACCACCAGCACGCCGTCCACGCCCGCCTGCTCGGCGCGGCGCGCGAAATCGGCCTGGCCCATGCGTTCGATGGGGTTGGCATAACCCATCAGCACCACCGGCGTGGATGCGTCGCGCTGGCGGAATTCAGCCACCAGCTCCAGCACGCGGGCCAGGCCCACGCCCTGCGCGATGGCGCGGTCGGCGGCACGCTGGATCACCGGGCCGTCGGCCATGGGATCCGAGAACGGCACACCCAGCTCGATGACGTCGGCGCCGGCCTCGACCAGCGCGTGCATCAGGGGTACGGTCGCGGCGGGCGAAGGGTCGCCCGCGGCAATATAGGGAATCAGCGCCGCGGCGCGGCCGGATTCGGCGGTGCGCGCAAAAGCGGCGGCGATGCGGTCGGTGCGAGTGGTCATGGACAGGGCCTCAGAGCTCGATGCCGGCCTGTTCGGCCACGGTATGCATGTCTTTGTCGCCACGGCCCGACAAATTGACCAGGATGACGGCGTCGCGCGGCAGCGTGGCGGCCATCTTCACGGCTTGCGCGATGGCGTGCGACGACTCCAGCGCGGGCATGATGCCTTCGATGCGGCAGCAGTCGTGGAAAGCCTTGAGGGCTTCCGCGTCGGTGATGCCGACGTACTCGGCGCGGCCGGAGTCCTTCAGCCAGGCATGTTCCGGACCGACGCCAGGGTAGTCCAGGCCGGCGGAGACAGAATGGGTTTCCTGGACCTGACCATCGGCGTCCTGCATGACGTAGGTGCGGTTGCCATGCAGCACGCCCACCTGGCCCGCGGCCAGGGAGGCGGCGTGGCGGCCGCTGTCCATGCCCTCGCCCGCCGCCTCGACGCCGATCAGGCGCACGTTTTCGTACGGGATGTAGGGATGGAAGATGCCCATGGCGTTGGAGCCGCCGCCCACCGCCGCCACGACGTAGTCGGGCTGGCGGCCGGTGGCTTCGGGCATCTGCGTCAGGCATTCGTTGCCGATGACGGTCTGGAAATCGCGCACCATGCGGGGATAGGGGTCGGGACCCGCCACCGTGCCGATGATGTAGAAAGTGTTCTCGATGTTGGTGACCCAGTCGCGCATGGCTTCGTTCAACGCGTCCTTCAGGGTGCGCGAACCGGACGTGACCGGCACCACCGTCGCGCCCAACAGCTTCATGCGGTAGACATTCGACGCTTGGCGACGGACGTCCTCGCTGCCCATGTAGACCACGCATTCCATGCCATAGCGGGCCGCCACCGTGGCGGTGGCCACGCCGTGCTGGCCGGCGCCGGTTTCAGCGATGACGCGGGGCTTGCCCATGCGCTTGGCCAGCAATGCCTGGCCGATGCAATTGTTGACCTTGTGGGCGCCGGTGTGGTTCAGGTCTTCGCGCTTGAACCAGATCTGGGCGCCGCCCACCATTTCCGACCAGCGGCGTGCGTGGTAGACCGGGCTGGGCCGGCCGACGAAATGCTTGAGTTCATAGTTGAACTCTTCCTGGAAGGCGGGATCGACACGGTAATGGTCATAGGCCGCGCGCAACTCGTCGAGCGCGTGCATCAGCGTTTCCGCCACGAAAACACCGCCATAAGGGCCGAAATGGCCCTGGGCATCCGGAAAGTCGTAAGGTTTCACCAAGCATCTCCCCCGGGTATCGCGGCAGGCCACTGCCGGCCGCAAATCCGGTTTGCAACCCGTCATTTTACCTGACGCCGGCAGCAGCCGGGGGCACCGCCCCAGCCGCCCCGGGAACCGTCAGCCTGCGCTCAGAGCGACTGCCCCAGGCGGCGCAGGAAGGTGTCGCAGGCGGCCAGCTGGTCCAGCGCGACGTACTCGTTGGGCTTGTGGGCCTGTTCGATATGGCCGGGGCCGCAGACCACGGTGGGGATGCCGATGCCCTGGAACAGGCCGGCCTCGGTGCCGTAAGCGACCTTGCGGGTGGCGCGGTCTTCGGTCAGGGCGCGCACCAGCTGGGTGATGGCGGCTTCCTCGGACGCTTCCAGGGCGGGAGCAGCGGCGCCGGTTTCGATTTCGATGCTGGCGCCGTCGAACTCGGCCTTCATGCGCGGCAGGAGCTCTTCGCGCACGTATTTTTCAACTTCTGCCTGGATCTCGTCGGGTTGCATGCCGGGCAGGTTGCGGAATTCGTAGGTGAATTCGCACAGTTCGGGGATGGTATTGACCGCGATGCCGCCCCGGATCTGGTTGGTGGTCATCGTGGAGAACGGCACGTCGTAGAACTGATCGTAGGGACCGTTGGCCTTGAAGCTGTCGGCCAGGTCGCGGATGCGGCAGATCAGGCGGGCGGCATATTCGATGGCGTTGCAGCCGCGCGGAGTCAGCGACGAGTGCGCCGCCTTGCCGTGCACCTTGCAGCGGAACAGGTTGATGCCCTTGTGCGCCACCACCACCTGCATGCCGGTGGGCTCGCCCACCACGCAGCCTTCGGGGCGGATGCCGCGTTCGTGCAGGTCGGCCAGCATGTAGGGCGCGCCGGCGCAGCCGACTTCCTCGTCATACGAGAACGCCAGGTGCATCGGCTTCTTGCGCGGCATGGCCAGGAATTCCGGCACCATCGCCAGCGAACTGGCGATGAAACCCTTCATGTCGCAACTGCCGCGGCCGTAGAGCAGGCCGTCTTTTTCAACGAGCTTGAACGGATCCGTGCTCCATTCCTGGCCGTCGACCGGCACCACGTCGGTGTGGCCGGACAGCACGATGCCGCCCTGCATGCCGCCGTCCTGGGCGGGCAAGGTCGCGAACAGGTTGGCCTTGGTGCGCTCCGGATTGTGCGCCAGCCATGCGTCGACGCCCTGGCCCTTGAGCCAATCCCGTACGGTTTCGATCAGGGCAAGATTGGAATTGCGGCTGGTGGTGTCAAAGCCAACCAGCGTTTCCAGCCAGGTGCGCGCGTTCATGTCACTACTCTCTTGGGGAAAAACAGGAGTGTAAGGCCAGCGCGCCTCCGCGTCTCGGCGTGGTCCGGCGCGCGAAGCGCCTAGAATGTCGCCCGGATAGGAAAACCCCAAGGAGAAACCGTGCAGCACAAAGCAGTTCCCACACGCAACATCGTGGCGGCAGTAATAGGCAATGCCCTCGAATGGTATGACTTCCTGGTGTTCGCGTTCATGACGCCGATCATCTCGAAGCTGTTCTTCCCCACCGATCCCAGCGTTCCCGGCAGCGAGCTGAACGCCATCCTGATGACCACCGCCATTTTCGGCGTCGGCTTCTTCATGCGCCCCGTGGGCGGCATCATCCTCGGCCTGTACGGCGACAAGAAAGGCCGCAAGGCCGCCATGGTCATGGTGACCTCGCTGATGGCCGTGTCGATCGCGCTGATCACCGTGGCCCCGACCTACCACGCGGCCGGCATCCTGGCCCCGATCTTCATCCTGATCGCGCGCCTCCTGCAGGGTTTCTCCGCCGGCGGCGAATTCGGCACCTCGACCGCGCTGCTGATCGAGATGGCGCCCAACGGCAAGCGTGGCTTCTATGGTTCCTGGCAGATGGCCGGCCAGATGCTGGCGCTGCTGATCGGCGCGGCCTGCGGCACGCTCATCACCGAGTTCTTCACCCCGCAACAGATCGCCGACTGGGCATGGCGCCTGCCGTTCGCCTTCGGCCTGGTCATTGTCCCCATCGCCATCTACATCCGCCGCAACGTCGATGAAACCGACGCTTTCAAGCAGATCAAGGAAGAAGAGCGCCAGGCCGCCGCCCGCGGCGACGTGCAGCGCCTGAGCCTGGGCCAGATGCTGAAGACGCATACTCGCGAAGCGCTGATCGGCGTGGGCCTGGTCGTGACCGCGACCGTGTCCATCTACATCACCTTCACGTATCTGGTGACCTACTCCACGCAGATCCTGAAGCTGCCGCTGAACCAGACCTTCCTGGTGCAGATGGCGGGCGCGGCGCTGATGGTGCTGCTGACGCCCTTCATGGGCGCCTGGTCCGACCGCATCGGCCGCCGCCCCCTGGTGATCGGCTCGCTCATCGGCTACCTGATCGTGCTGTATCCGCTGTACTACTGGCTGTCGGATGCGCCCTCCATCGGCCGCCTGCTGGCCGTGCAGGTCGTGGTCTGCCTGTTCGTATCGGCGTTCTTCGGCGTGTTCAGCACGGTGATGGCGGAACTGTTCCCCGCGCGCGTGCGCTCGGTCGGCCTGTCGCTGGCCTATAACGTGGCGGTGATGATCTTCGGCGGCTTCGCACAGTTCATCGTGACCTGGCTGATCAAGACCACCGGCTCGCCGATGGCTCCCGCCTACTACGTGATGTTCGGCGTGGCGCTGGGCCTGATCGCCGCCTTCTACATGCGCGACCGCGCGCACGAAGAGCTGGACAACTGAGTTCCGCTCCCCCCGGGCCGCCCGGCCCGGGTTTCCCGCCTAGCGGCGTGTCGCCGACGACACGCCCGGCACTTCGGCCAGGGCGTCCAGCGCGCGGGACAGCGATTCCCCCCCGCGCACTTCCACCGTGAACACCATATGAGCCAGCGACTGCTTGCTTTGCGTGTTCACGCCCACCACGTTCAGGCGCAGCCGCGCAAAGACTTCGGACAGGTCCCGCAACAGGCCGGAACGGTCGTGCGCGCGCACGCTGATGTCCACGGGGTAGAACGTGTCGCCGGTCTCGCCCCAGGCCACCTCGATGACGCGCTCCGGCTCGCGGGCGGCCAGCGCCAGATAGCTGTGGCAATCGCTGCGGTGGATCGACACGCCGCGTCCGCGCGTGACAAAGCCTGCGATGGGGTCCGGCGGCGCCGGACGGCAGCAGCGCGCAAGCTGCGTCAGGAGCGATCCCACCCCCACCACCAGCACGCCGCTCTTGCCGCTTTTTTCGGCGCTGCCGGCGCTGGCGTGGCGCAAAGCGGCCGGTTGCGGCTCGACGGCCGGTCCGGGCTGCTGGAACAGGGTATCGATCTGCCGCAGGCTGAATTCTTCCTTGGCCGCCGCCACGTACAGGTCGTCGGCGCGGGCGAACCCCAGGTTCTGCGCCAACTGCTCCAGGTTGACGGCGGTCTTGCCCAGGCGCTGCAATTCCTTTTCGACCAGGGCCTGGCCCTGGGTGATGCGCTGCTGCAGTTCGATCGCGTTGAACCACATGCGCACCTTGGCGCGGGCCCGCGGACTGGCCAAAAAGCCGAGCTGCGGGTTGAGCCAGTCGCGCGAGGGCCCGCCGGACTTGGCGGAGATGATCTCCACGGTCTGGCCGGTGGACAGATGCGTCTGCAGCGGCACCATCTGCCCGTCGACGCGGGCGCCGCGGCAGCGGTGGCCCAGGTCGGTATGCAGGTGATAGGCGAAATCCACCGGCGTGGCGCCGGCTGGCAGTTCGATCACGCGCGCCTGCGGCGTCAGCACGTAGATGCGCTCATCGGTATGGACCGGCGCCGTCGCCGCGCCGCGCTGCTTGCCCGATGCCGGCTTGGCGGGCGCGGGCTGGGCGGGTTCGCCGCCGCCCTCGACATCGCTGTTCCAGGCCAGCAGCTGGCGCATCCACGCCAGTTGCCGGTCGTATTCGCTGGAGGCCGCCACCTGGCCGCCCTTGGCGCCCGCTTCCTTGTAGCGCCAATGCGCAGCCATGCCGTACTCGGCGAACTGGTGCATCTCGCGTGTGCGGATCTGCACTTCGAAGGGACGGCCGTCGTCGTCGGCCACCACTGTGTGCAGCGAGCGGTAGCCGTTGGGTTTGGGCCGGGAAATATAGTCGTCGAACTCCTCGGAGATCGGCGTCCACATTTCGTGCACCATGCCCAGCGCCGTATAGCAGGCGCGCACGTCATCAACGATGATGCGCAGCGCGCGCAGGTCGTACATCTGCGAGAAATCCAGGCGCTTCACGCGCATCTTGTTCCAGATGCTGTAGATGTGCTTGGGCCGGCCGCTGACCTCGGCCTCGACGCCCGCCTTGGCCAGTCCCGTCTGCAGGCGCTCGATGGCGCCAGCGATGAAGGCTTCGCGCTCCACCCGCTTCTCTTCCAGCAGGCGGGCGATCTGCTTGTACTTGTCGGGCTCCAGAAAGCGGAACGCCAGATCTTCCATTTCCCACTTGATCTGCCAGATCCCCAGGCGGTTCGCCAGCGGCGCATACAGGTCCAGGGTTTCGCGGGCGAAATCGGTGGAGCACGGCGCCTTGCTTTCCGCGTGCCAGCGCAAGGTGCGCAGGCGCGAGGCCAACCGCATCAGCACGATGCGCAGGTCGGCCGCCATGGCCAGCAGCATCTTGCGCTGCATCTCCTTTTGCGAGCCGCTTTCGGCGGCGGCGTCGCTTGCCTGCCGCGCCACCACGCCCAGGCGCAGCAGCGCGCGCGTGCCCTGCACCAGCCGCGCGATTTCAGGGCCGAATGCCGCCGCGACCGGATCGCTACGCAGGGACGGCGCGGGCGCCATCAGGTCGGTCGGCAAGGCAGCCAGCAGCGCCGCGGCGCGGGTGGCGGCATCGGTATGCAGGGCCGCCAGGATGCGGACCACGCCCGCGCCATGCCCGGCCAGAGGTTCGCCGGTCAGCGCCTGCTGCCCTTCGAAACGCGGTTCGGCCCAGGCCACGGCCTGGTCGATCAGCGCCACGCCGTCGGCATCCAGGCCGGCGCCTACCTCCTGGCGCCAGGTAGCGTCGAAAGGCGTAGGCGCGTCGGGAACAGGCGGGGCGGACATGACGGACGGCAGGCGGAGGTAGTTTGATATCCCGACACTCTACACTAGGGTTTGTAGACACCAAAAGCAGCCGCTAGCCCCGGCATATGGAAGGAACCGAAGCTTATGTTGCGCTGGCTCAAGGGCCGGGGCGCCCGCCCCTCCGCGGTGGCCGAAATGCAGGCCCGCATCTCCCCGGAACTGTGGCAACGGGTGCTGGACGCCCACCCGTTCCTGGCGGCTTTGAACGCCGATGAAGCCGCCCAGCTGCAGGCGCGCTCGGCCTGGCTGCTGGCCAGCAAGCACATCAATGGCGCGCAAGGACTGGAGGTCTCGGACTTCATGCGCCTGAGCATCGCGGCCCAGGCCAGCCTGCCCATCCTCAACCTGGCGCCCGAACTGTACGAAGGCTGGGACGAGATCATCGTGTACCCGGCCAGCTTCCGCATTCCGCGCTCGCGCCAGGACGATGACGGCGTGGTGCACGAATACCTGGAGGACGCCGCCGGCGAAGCCTGGGAAGGCGGGCCGCTGGTGCTGTCCTGGGAAGACACGCAGTTCTCCGAGGGCGGCTTCAACGTGGTCATCCACGAGTTCGCCCACAAGCTGGACCTGCGGTCGGGCCATGCCGACGGCATGCCCTCGCTGGCCGCGCACCCCGAACTCAAGCCCCAGGCATGGCGCCGCATCCTGGACGACAGCCTGGACCGCTTCATCGCGGCCGTGGACGCGGTCGAAGCCGCCATCCCGCACGACGTGGATCCGGAAAGCGAGGCCGCCGACGCCTGGTACGGCCAACTGCCGATGGACCCGTATGCCGCCACCGACGAAGCCGAGTTCTTCGCGGTCAGCTCGGAACACTTCTTCGTGGATCCCTATCCCATGCACGAAGCACTGCCGCAATGGTATGGACTGCTGCGGGCCTACTACCGGCAGGATCCCCTGGAACGCTACGCATGAAACAGCTGCTGATCGTGTGGCATTCGCGTACCGGCGCCGCGCGGCAGATGGCCGAAGCCGCGGCGCGCGGCGCGCTCGCGGCCGCCGCGCAGCTGGAACAGGCGGCAGACCTGAACGTGGTCCTGCGGCGGGCCGCCGATACGCAGGCTGATGCAATGCTCGCCAGCCAGGCCTACCTGTTCTGCGCCCCCGAAAACCTGGCCTCGCTGAGCGGCGAGATGAAGGAGTTCTTCGACCGCAACTACTACGCCGTGCTGGACCGGATACAAGGGCTGCCCTACGCCTGCGCCATCAGCGCGGGCAGCGACGGCTCGGGCGCGGCGCGGCAGGTGGAACGCATCTGCACCGGCTGGCGGCTCAACGCGCTGGCGCCGCCGCTCATCGTCAATATGGGCGCGCAGACGGCGCAGCAGATCCTGGCGCCCAAGACCGTGGCCAGTGCGGAACTTGCGAAATGCGAGGAATTGGGCGGCCTGCTGGCCGCGACGCTGTTGCTCGGGCAGTAGCCGGCACAACGCGGGAAGAAGAGACGGATGGCGGACGCGATGGCCCGCCACCCGCGCACGCGTCGGACGCCCAGGGCGCCCAACGCGGCAAACATCTCAGACGGCAGCCGTCACGACGATTTCGACCTTGAAATCCGGGTTGGCCAAACGGGCCTCGACGGTGGCGCGCGGAGGCGAATTGCCGTCGGCGACCCAGGCGTCCCAGGCCTTGTTCATGCCATCGAATTCCTTCATGTTGGCCACATAGATCTGGGCCATCAGGATCTTGGTCTTGTCGGTGCCGGCTTCGGCCAGCAGGCGGTCGATCGTGGCGAGCACCTGTTCGGTCTGGCCGGTGATGTCCAGCGTGGAATCGTCCGGCACCTGGCCGGCCAGGTACGCGACGCCGTTGTACACGGCCATGTCGGACAGGCGCTTGGCCACGTGGAAGCGCTTGATGCTGCTCATGAATAGTCCCCTAGATTCGAGTGGGTTGGGTGGAACAATGCAGAAGAACCCGCAATTTACCCCGAGCCGCCGTCAGGCGGGAGGCAGCTGGAACACCTGGCGCAGATAGGCCAGGTAGGCCGGATCGTCGCACATGGTCTTTTCCGGCGCGTCGGACACCTTTGCCACCGGCTGGCCATTGCAGCGGACCATCTTCATGACGATCTGCAAGGGCTCGTGGCCCAGGTCGTTGGTCAGGTTGGTGCCGATGCCGAAGGACACCTTGCAGCGGCCGGAAAACTGGCGGGCCAGCTCGATGGCGCGCGGGAAGGTCAACGAATCCGAAAACACCAGCGTCTTGGCGCGCGGATCCACGCGGTTCTTGCGGTAGTGCTCGAGCAGGCGTTCGCCCCAGACGAAGGGATCGCCGGAATCATGCCGCGCGCCGTCGAACAGCTTGCAGAAATACATGTCGAAATCGCGCAGGAAGGCATCCATGCCATAGACGTCCGACAGCGCAATGCCCAGGTCGCCACGGTATTCCTTGGCCCACACCTCCAGCGCGTACACCTGCGAATCGCGCAGCCGCGGACCCAGCGCCTGGCAGGCTTGCAGGTATTCGTGGCCCATCGTTCCCAGGGGCAGCACCTCGTGCTGCTTGGCCAGCAGCACATTGCTGGTGCCGGCGAAATGCACGCCCATCTGCGACTTCATGGTGGACACGATTTCTTCGTGCCAGATCTTGGAAAAGCGGCGCCGCGTGCCGTATTCGGCCACGCGGAAATCGGCCAGCGCCGGATCGTCCAGCACCAGGTGCATCTTGGAATGCAGGCGCTTGCGGCCCTCTTCCCAGTCGGGATTCTTGCGCGTGTTGCGGAAATAGACCTCGTTGACGATGGCCAGCACCGGGATCTCGAACAGGATCGTATGCAGCCACGGGCCTTTGACCTCGATGCTGATTTCGCCCGGCCCCTCGCCTACGCCGATGTGGATACAGCGCTCCGGCAGATGGAAGAGTTCGAGGAAATCAACGAAGTCGCTTTTGATAAAGCGCAAGCCGCCCAGATATTTAAGTTCGTCCTCGGTGAAGCGCAGCTGGCATAGCTGATGCACTTCCTCGCGGATTTCGTCCAGGTAGGGACGCAGGTCAACCCCGGGCGTGCGGCATTTGTAACGGTACTCGACCTGGGCAGCGGGAAAATGATGCAGAACCACCTGCATCATGCTGAATTTATACAGATCGGTGTCGAGCAGCGAAGTGATTATCATGATGGCGCGTTTCGTTTCGCGACACCATAGCATAGAGCCCCCGCTGTTCAGGGCGAAGGGCCACTATGTCAATACGGGTATTGCCGGCACATCGGCGCGGCATTGGGTAAAATCCGCCCAACAAGACACAAAAGCCGCCGCTCCCGGAGTTCCTGAATGACCCACGTTGTCACCGAAAACTGTATTAAGTGCAAGTACACCGATTGCGTAGACGTGTGCCCGGTGGACTGTTTTCGTGAGGGTCCGAACTTCCTCGTGATCGATCCCGACGAATGCATCGACTGCGCCGTCTGCATCCCGGAATGCCCGGCCAATGCCATCTACGCCGAAGAAGACGTGCCGCAGGACCAGCTGAATTTCATCGCCCTGAATGCCGAACTCTCGCCCGAGTTCGCCAGCATCAGCCGTGCCAAGAAGCCCCTGCCCGACGCCGACGAATGGAACGGCAAGCAGGACAAGCTGCAATACCTGGAAAAATAATCCGCGAACGCCGGCCCCACCCTGGCGGCCGGCTTCGCGCGATGTACCGATGACCGACGACTCCAAATACACGCGCCAGACCGTTACCCACGTCCATACCTGGGTGCCTGACAAGCTGTTCTCCGTGCGCGTGACGCGCGACGACGCGTATACGTTCCAGCCGGGCCAGTTCGCCCGGGTCGGTCTGCCGGAAGCCGGCGCCTCGGAAGGCGAACCCACGTTGTGGCGCGCCTATTCCATGGTGTCGGCGCCGCACGAACCCTGGCTGGAGTTCTATTCCATCGTGGTCCCCGAAGGCCTGTTCAGTCCACGCATGGCGCGGCTGCAGCCCGGCGACTCCCTGTATGTGGAGAAGACGCCCTACGGGTTTCTGACCCTGGAGCGCTTCGCGCCCGGCGGCGATCTCTGGCTATTGGCTTCGGGCACCGGCCTGTCTGCCTATCTGTCGATCCTGCGCGACCCGGCAGTTTGGCGGGCCTACCGCCGCATCATCCTGGTGCACGGGGTGCGCACCGCCGCGGAGCTCGCCTACCGCACCGAAATCGAATCCTGGCGCAACCAGCCGGCCCTGGCCGAGTTTTTCGCGGCGGATCCGCGGAAACTCGTCTACCTGCCCATCGCCACCCGCGAAGCCCTGCCCGGCATGCCGCAGGAACGCCTGACCACGCTGATCGCCGACGGCCGCCTTGAGCAGTTGGCCGGCCAGCCGCTGGATCCCGAGCAGGCCAAGATCATGCTTTGCGGCAACCCCGACATGCTGGCCGACGCCCGCAAGCTGCTGGGCGAACGCGGCTTCAAGCCTGGACGCCGCGGCATTCCCGGCAATCTGGCGGTAGAAAACTACTGGTAGTTCTCTCCGTCCGACTTAGTGCATAAATCCTCCCTTTGATATGGCTTCCGGGTGTAAAAAGCGCCCTAAACTGGTGCCCAATGGGTAGTCGGGTCGCTTTTTAGCAACAGATTTGCTTTTTTTGTCGGCGTTTCTTCAGGCTGTTTAGAAATATCGTTAGTGCCCGGAGCAATAATCGGGACACACGCACGACCCAGAAGGACTTTTCTCAAATGCTGTATCAATTGCACGAAATGCAGCGCGCCTTCCTGACTCCGTTCGCTGCATTCACGGACGCCGGTTCCCAGCTGTTTTCCAGCCCCTACAGCCCTCTCGCCTATACCCCGATTTCGCGCCAGATGGCAGCCGGGTATGAGCTGATGACCCGCATCGGCAAGGAATACCAGAAGCCTGCCTGGAACCTGCCCACCACCGAAATCAACGGCAAGTCCGTCCGCGTCATCGAAGGCGTGGCCATGGACAAGCCGTTCTGCCGCCTGCTGCATTTCCAGCGCGATGTCCGCCACACGGGCCGCGACGATCCCAAGGTCCTGCTGGTCGCGCCGCTGTCCGGCCACCACGCCACCCTGTTGCGCGACACCGTGCGCGCCCTGCTGCCGGCCCACGACGTCTACGTCACCGACTGGGTCGACGCCCGCATGGTGCCGCTGTCGGCCGGTCCGTTCCATCTGAACGACTACGTGCGCTACGTGCAGGACTTCATCCGCCACCTGGGTCCGGACGTCCACGTGATTTCCGTGTGCCAGCCCACGGTGCCGGTGCTGGCCGCCGTCTCGCTGATGGCCTCCGCCAACGATCCCTGTCAGCCGCGCAGCATGGTGATGATGGGCGGCCCCATCGACCCGCGCCAGTCGCCCACGCAGGTCAACCGCCTGGCTACGACCAAGCCCTACAGCTGGTTCGAGAACCAGGTCATCCATCCGGTGCCGCCCCGCTATCCGGGCGCTGGCCGCAAGGTCTACCCGGGTTTCCTGCAGCACGCGGGGTTCATGGCCATGAACCCCGACCGCCACATGAAGTCGCATTACGACTTCTACCTGGACCTGCTGCGCGGCGACGACAGCGACGCCGAAGCGCACCGCCGCTTCTACGACGAATACAACGCCGTGCTGGACATGCCGGCCGAGTTCTACCTGGACACGATCCGCATGGTGTTCCAGGAATTCCAGCTGCCCAACGGCACCTGGGAAGTGGACGGCAAGCTGGTGCGGCCGGCTGACATCAAGAAGGTCGCCCTGCTCACCATCGAAGGCGAACTGGACGACATCTCGGGCCAGGGCCAGACTCGCGCCGCCATCAAGCTGTGCAAGAACATTCCGGCCGAGCGCAAGACGCATTACACGGCGCCCAATTGCGGCCACTACGGCATTTTCTCGGGCCGCCGCTGGCGCGAAATGATCTGTCCTAAAATTGCCGAGTTCATCCGGCAATCTGCGTAGGATGGGTGTAGCGCGAGTCAAGCCGGCCTAGAATCCGGACCTCCGACGCGCGCAACCCTTCAAACAGCGGTGGCTAGAAATATCACTGCTGTCTGAACGGTTGCGCGCGATTCGCATTTGGAGCCCCTGGTTCCTGTCTTGCACGCCCTCCCCCCGTCCCACGATTTCTTCTACACATTCATGTCCTGTCGCTCATTAGCCGACCGCATCGATGCCTTGCTGCCCCAGACGCAATGCACCAAGTGCGGGTACGACGGCTGCCGGCCCTACGCCGACGCCATCGCGGACGGCTCCGCTCCGATCAACCGCTGCCCGCCCGGAGGCGATGACGGTATCGCCGCGCTGGCGGTCCTGCTTGATACCCCCATCCTGCCGTTGGACGCCACCCGCGGCGAACCCGGCCCGCTGCTGGTCGCGCGCATCGACGAAGCGCACTGCATCGGCTGTACGCTGTGCATCCAGGCCTGTCCCGTGGATGCCATCGTCGGCGCCAACAAGCACATGCACACCGTGCTGGCCGACTGGTGCACCGGCTGCGACCTGTGCGTGGCGCCCTGTCCGGTCGACTGCATCCAGATGGTGCCGGCCGGCCGCGCCTGGAGCGCGCAAGACGCCACGATCAGCCGCCAGCGCCACCGCAGCCATCTGGCGCGCACCGAACGCCTGGCCGCCGACAACGCGCGCCTGATGGCGCCCGAACCGGCTGCCGCGCCCAGCGCTCCCGCCGCCGACGAGGCGCGCAACGAGGACCGCAAGCGTTCCGCCATTGAATCCGCGCTGGCCCGCGCCCGGGCCCGCCGCAACCCCACGCAATCATGAACGCCGCCAAACGCCGAGAGATCTTCGCCCGCCTGCAGGCCGCCAACCCGCATCCGACCACCGAGCTCGAATACGACACGCCGTTCCAGCTGCTGATCGCCGTGCTGCTGTCGGCGCAGGCGACCGACAAATCGGTCAACATCGCCACGCGCAAGTTCTTCCCCGCCTACGGCACGCCGCAAGCCCTGCTGGCCCTGGGCGAAGAAGGCCTGGCGGATTACATCAAGACCATCGGCCTGTACCGCACCAAGGCGAAGAACACCATCGCCACCTGCAAGATCCTGATCGAGCAGCACGGCGGCGAAGTGCCGCAGACGCGCGAAGCGCTCGAAGCCCTGCCCGGCGTGGGGCGCAAGACCGCCAACGTGGTGCTCAACACGGCGTTCGGACAACCCACGATGGCCGTGGACACGCACATCTTCCGCGTATCGAACCGCACCGGCATCGCGCCCGGCAAGAACGTGCTGGAAGTCGAACAGAAACTCGAAAAGTTCGTGCCGCGCGAATACATGCAGGACGCTCACCACTGGCTGATCCTGCTGGGCCGCTACGTCTGCGTGGCGCGCAAACCCAAATGCCCTCAATGCGGCATTTCCGATCTCTGCGAATTCAAGCAGAAAACACCCGCCTGATCGCGCACAAGCTTATGCGCCGGCGCGGCATTCGGCGCGCCGCAAACCGGGTTTTCCCTCGCCAATAAATCCATGACGCGTTGATGACGATCAACGCGTATTTGCTGCATTGCGTTTCCATTATGGAAAGCCTCTATTCCCTTGTGGCGCAAGCATTGTCAGCCTGCCGACAATTGCCCATTCCGCACTGCAAAACCTATGACAAACCCTCATGGAATTTT
This sequence comes from Achromobacter sp. PD1, assembly GCF_048541815.1. Classification (NCBI taxonomy): domain Bacteria; kingdom Pseudomonadati; phylum Pseudomonadota; class Betaproteobacteria; order Burkholderiales; family Alcaligenaceae; genus Achromobacter; species Achromobacter sp. PD1. The sequence goes on along the minus strand of NZ_CP183349.1, from coordinate 726,849 downwards.
GATAAATAGGTGCGCATACTCGCCGGCAACTCAGAAGAAAACTGCGATTTCCTGAACAGTTTTCCGGACCCTGCGGGGACCTGGCGCAACGACGGCAGGTGGAGACCGAAATAAATACAACGCCGGTGCAGCGAACATGGACGACACGATCCTGGAGACAAAAGGCCTCACCAAGGAATTCCGCGGATTCGTCGCGGTCAATGGGGTCGATTTGCGTATCAAGCGGGGCGAGATTCATGCCTTGATCGGGCCGAACGGCGCGGGCAAGACCACTTGCTTCAACCTGCTTACCAAGTTTCTTTCTCCCACGTCGGGAAGCATCAAGTTCAACGGTATCGACATTACCGGCGAACGCCCCGCACAGATCGCGCGCCGCGGCGTGATCCGTTCATTCCAGATCTCGGCGGTGTTCCCGCACCTGACCGTGCTGGAGAACGTGCGCATCGGGCTGCAGCGCAGGACCGGCCTGTCGTTCCATTTCTGGAAAAGCGACAAGCAGCTCGCCGTGCTGAATCAGCCGGCGCGCGACCTGCTGGAACAAGTGGACCTGGGCGCCTTCGCCAACGAAACCACCGTCAACCTGCCCTATGGCCGCAAACGCGCGCTTGAAATCGCCACCACGCTGGCGATGGAACCCGAACTGATGCTGCTTGACGAGCCCACGCAGGGCATGGGCCACGAGGACGTGGACCGCGTCACGCAACTGATCAAGCGCGTCAGCGCCGGACGCACCATCCTGATGGTGGAACACAACATGAATGTCGTGTCCTCCATCGCCAACACCATTACTGTGCTGGCGCGCGGCAGCGTGCTGGCCGAAGGATCGTACGCCGAAGTCTCCCGCCATCCGGCCGTGATGCAGGCTTACATGGGCACCACCGAGGGCGAACTTCAAGGAGCGCACGCATGAGCACCCCGGCACTGGAAATTTCGGACCTGCAGGCCTGGTACGGGGAATCGCATATCCTGCACGGCGTGGATATGCGCGTTGGACAAGGCGAAGTGGTCACGCTGCTCGGACGCAACGGCGCCGGGCGCACCACCACCCTGCGGGCCATCCTGGGCCTGACGGGATCGCGCAAGGGTTCGGTACGCATCCATGGCACCGAAGCCATCGACCTGCCCACCTACAAGATCGCCCATCTGGGCGTGGGCTATTGCCCCGAGGAACGCGGCATCTTCGCCAGCCTGTCCTGCGAAGAAAACCTGCTGCTGCCTCCGGTCGTCGGTTCGCTGGGCGGCGGCATGTCGCTGGCCGAAATCTACGACATGTTCCCCAATCTGCAGGAGCGCCGGAATTCTCCCGGCACGCGCCTGTCTGGCGGCGAACAGCAAATGCTGGCCGTGGCGCGCATCCTGCGCACCGGCGCCAACCTGCTGCTGCTCGACGAAATCTCCGAAGGCCTCGCCCCTGTCATCGTGCAGGCGCTGGCTCGCATGATCACGGCGCTGAAGCAGCGCGGCTACACCATCGTCATGGTGGAGCAGAACTTCCGCTTCGCAGCGCCCTTGGCCGACCGCTTCTACGTCATGGAGCACGGCCAGATCGTCGAGCACTTCGAAGCCGCAGAACTTTCAGAAAAACAGGACACGCTCAACGAACTGCTGGGCGTCTAGAACCTGTGTCATCCGCCGGAATTCCGGCAACACTACACCGTAGGGAAGAGAGGAGTCATCCCATGAAGCTGCACACCATCACTGCTGCACTGGCCATGGCGGGCCTGGGATTTGCTGGGGCACCCGCCCACGCGCAAGGTATCTCCGACGATGTCATCCGCATCGGCTTCATCACTGACATGTCCGGCGTGTATTCGGACATCGACGGCAAGGCCGGTCTGGAAGCCGTGCGCATGGCGATCGAGGACGCCGGCGGTTCGATCAACGGCAAGAAGATCGAAGTCGTCTCCGCGGACCACCAGAACAAGGCCGACGTTGCCTCGGCGCGCGTGCGCGAATGGTTCGACGAGCAGAAGGTGGACGTCATCATCGCCGGCACCAACTCGTCGACCAGCCTGGCCATGGCCGGCGTGGCCGCCGCGAAGAAGAAGCCCTTCATGGCGATCGGCGCGGGCGCGTCGGACCTGACCAACGCCCAGTGTTCGCCCTATACCGTGCACTACGCCTACGACACTGTCGCCCTGGCGCGCGGCACCGGTTCCGCCGTGGTGAAAGACGGCGGTAAGAGCTGGTTCTTCCTGACCGCCGACTATGCCTTCGGCCACGCGCTGGAGCGCGACACCATGGCCGTGGTCAAGGCCGCGGGCGGCGAGGTCAAGGGCCAGGTGCGGGCGCCGCTGGGCGCCTCGGACTTCTCGTCCTTCCTGCTGCAGGCGCAAGCCTCCAAGGCGCAGATCCTGGGCCTGGCCAACGCGGGCGGCGACACCATCAACTCGATCAAGGCCGCCAATGAATTCGGCGTGACCAAGACCATGAAGATGGCCGGCCTGCTGGTCTTCATCAACGACGTCCACGCGCTGGGCCTGCAAGCCACGCAAGGCATGTACCTGACCGACGGCTGGTACTGGGACCAATCCGACGCCTCGCGCGCCTGGTCCAAGAAGTTCGAAGCCAAGGTCGGCCGCAAGCCTTCCATGCTGCAGGCTGGCGACTATTCGGCCACGGCTTTCTACCTGAACGCCATCAAGGCCACCGGCACGGACGACGGCGACGCCGTCATGAAGTGGATGAAGTCGAACAAGGTCAACGACTTCTTCGCGCAAGGCGGTTACGTGCGCGAAGACGGCCGCATGATCCACGACATGTATCTGATGCAGGTCAAGACGCCGGCCGAATCCAAGGCCCCGTGGGACTACTACAAGGTCGTGGCGACGCTGCCTGGCGACGAGGTCTACACCAAGTTGTCCGAGTCCACCTGCAAGCTGGTCAAGAAGTAATCCAGCCCACGTGCCCCCAGACGCGACTCGGCGAACCTATGCGCCGGGCCGCGTTTTGGCCGGGCCGCGTTTTGATTAGCTCGCTTCCCTCCGTACGCGCAGGATTTTCATAAGATGACTGACATTTTCGGCATCCCCATACAGGCCTTGTTCGGCCAGCTATTGCTAGGCCTGGTCAACGGCTCCTTCTACGCCATGCTGTCGCTCGGGCTGGCCGTCATCTTCGGGCTGCTGAACGTCATCAACTTCGCGCACGGCGCGCTCTACATGCTGGGCGCGTTCATCGCCTGGATGGGGCTGTCGTACCTGGGGTTGAACTATTGGGTCATGCTGATCCTGGCGCCGCTGGTCGTCGGGCTGTTCGGCATCATCATAGAAAAGCTGTTGCTGCGGCACCTGTACAAGCTGGATCACCTGTACGGGCTGCTGCTGACCTTCGGCCTGACGCTGCTGATAGAAGGCCTGTTCCGCAGCTTCTACGGCGTCTCGGGTCAGCCCTACCCCACGCCTGACGCGCTGCGCGGCGCCACCAACCTGGGCTTCATGATCCTGCCGAATTACCGCGGCTGGGTCGTGGCAGCCTCCCTGACAGTGTGTCTGGCAACCTGGTTCGTCATCGAACGCACCCGCCTTGGCGCCCTGCTGCGCGCCGGCACCGAAAACCCCCGCCTGGTCGAGGCCTTCGGCGTGAACGTGCCGCGCATGATCACCCTGACCTATGGCTTCGGGGTGGCGCTGGCGGGCTTTGCCGGCGTGCTGGCCGCGCCCGTGCTGCAGATTTCTCCGCTGATGGGCTCCAACCTCATCATCGTCGTGTTCGCCGTGGTCGTGATCGGTGGCATGGGGTCCATCATGGGCGCCATCGTGACCGGTCTGGGCCTGGGCGTGATCGAAGGACTGACCAAGGTGTTCTGGCCCGAGGCCTCCAGCACGGTCGTGTTCATCATCATGGCCATCGTTCTGTTGATCCGCCCGGCCGGGCTGTTCGGAAAAGAAAAATGAATCGTCAATTCCTGGGCTATGCGGTACTGGCCATCGTGGTGGCCATTCTTCCCTTCATCGGGGTCTATCCGATCTTCGCCATGAAGATCATGTGCTACGCGCTCTTCGCCTGCGCATTCAACCTGCTGCTGGGTTTCACCGGGCTGCTGTCGTTCGGCCACGCCGCCTTCCTGGGCAGCGCGGCCTACGCCACCGGCCACGCGCTCAAGGTGTGGGGCTTCCCCACCGAGATCGGCCTGCTGTTCGGCGTGGCCGTGGCGGGGCTGCTGGGTCTGGCGATGGGCGCCATCGCTATCCGCCGCAGCGGCATCTATTTCGCCATGATCACCCTGGCCCTGTCGCAGATGGTGTTCTTCTTCTTCCTCCAGGCGAAGTTCACCGGCGGCGAGGACGGCCTGCAGAGCGTGCCGCGCGGCACCCTGTTCGGGCTGATCGACCTGTCCAAGGACCTGAACCTGTACTACGTGGTGATGGCCATCTTCATCATTGGCTACTTCATCATCTGGCGCACGGTGAACTCGCCCTTCGGCCAGGTGCTGCAGGCGCTGCGCGAAAACGAACCGCGCGCCATCTCGCTGGGCTACGACGTCGACCGCTTCAAGCTGCTGGCCTTCGTGCTGTCGGCAGCGCTGGCCGGCCTGGCGGGCGCCACCAAGACCCTGGTCTTCGTGTCGGCCACCTTGTCCGATGCCACCTGGCAGATGTCCGGCCTGGTCATCCTGATGACGCTGATCGGCGGACTCGGCACCTTGACCGGTCCCATCCTCGGCGCCTTCATCGTGGTGCTGATGGAAAACAAGGTGGGCGACTTCGGCCAGATGATGGCCAACCTGACCGGCGTGGACTGGTTCCTGCGCCTGGGCGAATCGGTCACCATCGTGATCGGCCTGATCTTCGTGATCTGCGTGCTGGCCTTCCGCCGCGGCATCGTGGGCGAGGTCGGCGCCTTCATCGATCGCCGGCGCGCCGCCCGCGCCTGATCCTGGCAACGCAAGCACGGGGCCGCGTTATGCGGCCCCGTTTCATTTGGCGAGGCCGCTGCCGCCCGTACAATGAACGGCACCCAACCAAACAGGTGCCTGACCATGCGCAAACCGCATCCGCTCGCCCCCGTCCTTGGCGCCCTGGCGCTGGCCGCCGCCCTTCTTCCCCCGACTGCGCAAGCCGCGGATGCCGCCGCGCCGGTATGCGAAGTCAAACGGCCGGTCCGCTTCAGCGGCCTGAACTGGGAATCCAACCTGGTGCTGGCCGGCATCGAACGCTACGTGCTGGAACACGGCTACGGCTGCAAGACCACGGTCGAAATCGGCGAAACCCTGCCCATGCTGGCGGCGCTGCAACGCGGTGACGTCGACGTCACCCCGGAAGTGTGGCCCGGCCAGATCGAGGGCGCATGGAAGAAGGCCCTGGCCAGCGGCAAGGTGCTGGGCGTGGGCCACGTCTACGACGCCGGCGAAGGCTGGTACGTGCCCCGCTACACCGTCGAACGTCATCCCGGCTTGAAGTCGGCAACCGACCTGGCACGCTTCAAGGACGTCTTCGCCGATCCGGAGGAACCCGGCCGCGGCCGGATCTACGGTTGTCCGGCGGGATGGGCCTGCGGCACCCTGAACGAGAACCTGCTGCGCGCCTTGAAGCTTGAAAAGGACTATGCGATGTTCGCGCCCGGCTCCGGCGCTGCGCAGAAAGCCGCCATCGTGTCCGCCTACAAGCGCAAGCGCGACATCGTTTTCTACTACTGGACGCCCACTTCGCTGGTCGGCGCGCTGGATCTGGTGAAGCTGGAACTGCCCGCGTTCGACCAGGCCGCCTACACCTGCATGACCGATCCCAAATGCGCGAATCCCGTGCCCACCGAGTTCAAACCCAACCCCGTCGTCACGGGCGTGAATGCCGAGTTCGCGAAACAGGCGCCGCAGATCGCCGAATTCCTGGGCAAGCTGACGGTACCCGGCGACGCCATCGACGCCACCCTGGGCTGGCTGGAAAACGAAGGCAAGGAACCCGAGGACGCCGCGCGCTATTTCCTCAAGCAATACGGCCCGGTCTGGCGGCAATGGATGCCGGCCCAGGCAGCTGACCGCGTGCAAGCGGCGCTGGCGCGCGAATGATGCCGGGAAGCCGGCAGCCGCCTCATGTATCCTGACGTTTCGGCGCGCCGATAGCGCCACCCCAATTCAAGTGAAGGAAGACAACCATGGATGCCTTGTTCTGGCACAACGGTCACTGGACCACTGAAAACCCCAAACTGCTCGGCCCCGCCGACCACGCCTTCTGGATGGCCAGCATGGTGTTCGACGGCGCGCGCGCATTCCGCGGCCTGACGCCCGACCTGGATCTGCACTGCCAACGCGTGGTGCGCTCGGCCGAAAAAATGCTAATGAAGCCCCAGATCGGCTGGGAAGAGATCCAAAAGCTCTGCCTGCAGGCGGTGGCGAAGTTCCCGCAGGGCAGCGAACTCTACATCAAGCCCATGTTCTATTGCGCCGACGGCTTCCTGCTGCCGGACGCCGACAAGACCCAGTTCGTGCTGCACGTGTTCAAGGTGCCGATGCCGGGCGACCAGGGCTTCTCCGCCTGCTTCTCCAGCTTTGCGCGTTCCTGGCCCAACATGGCGCCCACCGACGCCAAGGCGTCCTGCCTGTACCCCAACGGCCAGCGCGCTATCCGCGAAGCCGCCGAGAAGGGTTTCGACAACGCCATCATGCTGGACGGCGCGGGCAACATCGCCGAGTTCGCCACCAGCAACCTGTGGATCGCCAAGAACGGCGTGGTGTCCACGCCGGCCGACAACGGCACCTTCCTGAATGGCATCACGCGCCGCCGCGTGCTGGCGCTGCTGAAGGCCGACGGCGTCGACGTGCAGGAACGCAGCCTGACCCGCGCCGACATCGAGGAAGCCGACGAAGTATTCTCGTCCGGCAACTACGGCAAGGTGGTGCACGTGAACCGCGTGGAAGACCGCAAGCTCGAATACGGCCCCATGGCCCGCCGCGCACACAAGCTGTATATGGATTACGCGGAGCAAACCGGCCGTCATTGAGGCTCGCGGCTCACGCCACGGGCGGGATCAGGGCTGGAATCAGTCCGCCCGTGGCGGCAGATGCAGCGCCGCCACATGCGGCGAACCCTGCCAGGAAGGATAGCGCTCCAGCACCTGAGGATCATGGCCCGGAACGACGTGTTCCTCCGATTGCGCGGCCCCGACCAGCCTGGCGTATCCCGACAACATCTCCGCCGTGTTGTAGACGATGGGAAAAGGGCGGCCCGCGTCCATGTTCTCGTAGTAGTGGCTGGCATCCGATGCCAGCACCACCCAGCCTCTCGCGGTGTGCACCCGCACGGCCTGCAAGCCCTTGGTATGGCCGCCGATCTTCAGCAGCCCGATGCCGGGCAACAGCGCTGAATCGCCATCGTGGAATACGACCCTGTCCTCGTAGACATGCCGGACCAGGCTGACCACGTCCTCGACGGCATAGGCATGCCGCAACGGTTCAAAGCACATGCAGCGGCCGGTCGCGTAGTCCATTTCGCCATCCTGCACATGGAAACGCGCCCGCGGCAAACGATCCAGATTGCCGGCATGGTCGTAATGCAGATGGGTCAGGACCACGTGCTGAACGTCCTCGGGCCGCACGCCCAGCGGCGCCAAGGCCGCTATCGGACAATGGATCAGCTCGCGGCGGCGCTTATGCGCCGTCTCGGCATTGAATCCGGTGTCGACCAGCACGACGCGTCCGGCGCCACGCACCAGCCAGACGAAGAAGTCCATCGGCATGTCGGCGTCGTGGGGGTCGCCACCCAGAAAATTGTCGCGCCGCCGACGCGGCATGCGCGCGTAGCGGATGGCGTACACCTCGTATTCCGGCAGCACATCCCGCCTTGGATCGCCCATATCAAACTCCCAAATAGGCTTTCTGCACGAACGGATCCTCCAGCAGTTCGGACCCCTTGCCGCTGCGCACCACGACGCCATGCTCGAATGCGTGCGCCTGGTGAGCCAGGCGCAGCGCCAGGCGGGCGTTCTGCTCCACCAGAACGATGGCAATGCCGCTGTCCCGGTTGATGCGCTCGATGGCGCCGGCGATCTCCGCCACGATCTTGGGCGCGATGCCCAACGAGGGTTCATCCAACATCAACAGCCGCGGCTGCGCCATCAGCGCCCGCCCGATGGCGACCATCTGCTGCTCTCCGCCCGACAACGACCCCGCCAGTTGCGAACGCCGCTCCCGCACTCTGGGAAACAGAGCATAGATTTCGTCCAGCCGGCGACGTATTGCCGGGCGCGAACGCACCGCATGCGCACCCGCCATCAGGTTGTCCAACACGCTCATGCGCCCGAACAGGCGGCGTCCTTCGGGCGACAACGACAGGCCGGCGGCGACACGGGCGGCAGAGCCTTGCCGCGCCAGATCCCGGCCATCGAGGAGAATGCGGCCGCCAGCAACCGGCGCCAACCCGATGAGCGCCTTCAAGGTCGAACTTTTGCCCGCGCCGTTGGAACCGACCAGCGCCACGATCTGGCCCGTCTCCACCGCAAAGCTGACACCGCGCACGGCCTCCAACTGGCCGTAGCGCACGCTCATATCCTGGACTTCAAGCATGGGCATAATCGGGCGCTCCCAGATAGGCTTCAATGACGGCGGGATTTTCGCGGATGGCCTGCGGCGCGCCTTCGGCGATCTTCTCGCCCTGGACCAGCACCACGATGCGGTGGCAGAGTTCCATGACCAGCGCCATATGGTGCTCCACCAGCAGCATGGTCAACCCCTCTTCCGACTGCAGGCGGCGCAACAGCCTTCCCAACTCGTTGCATTCCTCGTGATTCAGCCCGGCGGCTGGCTCATCCAGCAGCAGCATGCGCGGGCGGCAAGCCAGCGCCACGGCGATCCCCAACTTCTTCTGCAAGCCATAGGCCAGCGCCCCAGCCGGCGCATCGCGCCAGGCCTGCAGGTCCAGCAGGCTCAACAGCCGGTTGACCTCCTGTGCGATCTGCGTGTCGGTAAGCAGGTCGTGGCTGCGCCCTGCCAAGCGGCGCAACCATGATTGCCGCGCGCGCGCCAGCATGCCGCGGCGGATGTTCTCGGCCACCGAGACGTCCGGATAAGTCGAGGTGGACTGGAACGTGCGTGCCAGCCCTTGCACGACCACTCGGCTGGGTGGACCGCCAGCGATATCGCGGCCATCGAACCGCACACTACCGGAGGTCGGCGGCATGGTGCCGCTGATGACGTTGAACGCCGTGGTCTTGCCCGCCCCATTAGGACCGATCAACCCGACGATCTCGCCCTGAGAGACGGAAAAGCTCAGCTCCCTCAGGGCGGCCAGGCCGCCGAAACTGCGCGACAGGCCCTGCACTTGCAGCAGCGCTTGGTTCATTGGGACTCCTTGCGGCGACGCGCCTGCCAGGGCCCCGGCAAGCTGGCCAGGCCCGCGGGCAGAAAGCGCAGGATGAGGATCAACGCCGCGCCGTAAAAAATATGCTGCGTCTGCACCGCGCCACGAAACAGCTCAGGCAGCGGCGTCAACACCATGGCGCCGATCAGGCCTCCCCACACCGAACGTCGCCCGCCGATGACCAGCATGATGATGAAGCCGATGGAAATGCTGGCGTTGAAGGATTCCGGCGACACGTAGCCGACATAGCGCGCCAGCAACGAGCCTCCTGCCGCAGCCAGGGCGCAGCCGGCAATGAAAGCGCATAGCTGGATGCGGCGCACGCTCAGGCCGGTGGATTCGGCCAGTGCCGGGTTGTCGGCCACGGCGTCGATGGCATGTCCGAATGGCCGTCGCGCCAAGGCGCTCAGCAGTGCCACCGAGCCCAGCGCAGCGCACAGCGCCAATCCGTAGAAACGCGCGCGAGAGTCGAACACCAGGCCCGCCAACGCGGCAGGCTCGATCCCGGCGATGCCATTGGCACCGCCCGACCACGATGAACCGTCGAGCAGGATCAGGCGCAGCAGCTCGCCAAACGCGAAAGTGACCAGCACGAAATACACGCCTTTGAGCCGCAGGATCACCGCTCCGAGAGCCAGCGCAACCAACGCCGTCAAGGCGATTCCCGCCAACGCGGCGGGCAAAAAGCTCCAACCCAGGTAGCGTCCCGCCAGCACCGAACCATAGGCGCCTATGGCGACAAAAGCGGCATGTCCCAGCGACAGCTGGCCGCAACGCGAGATCAGCGCCAGACCGTTGACGATGAGCACGTTCAGGCAGGTCAGCACCGCCAGATGCTGAACAAAGGGCCCGGCGAACCAGGGCGCCGCCGCCACCGCGGCCAGCATGGCCCACAGCAGCCAACGCAACGGCGCGGGCCGCGGCAAGCCGGATTCAAGCGATAGTTCTGTCATGGCCTATGCCTCCCCGCGGCCTAGCAGCCCCTTGGGCCGTACCACCAGCATCACGATGACCACGGCGAAGATGAGCATGTCCGCCGTGCTGCTTTCAAACAGCAGGCTGCCGTAGCTCTCCGCCAGCCCCAGCGCCAGTCCGGCGACCGCCGCGCCCGGGATGCTGCCCAGCCCACCCAGGATCACCACGATGAACGCCTTGAGCAACGGCGTTGCGCCCACGAACGGCGACACCGAGAACAAGGGCGCCATCAACGCGCCCGCCACCGCCGCCAGCCCTACGCCCAAGCCGAAACCCAGGGGGTAATACATGCGCGAGCGTATGCCCTGGATCGCCGCGATTTCGAAATCCTCCACCACCGCGCGCAGCGCCCGTCCCGGCCGTGAATAACGCAGGAACCCATACAGCAGCGCCAGCGCCAACAAGGCGAAAGCGACGACGTAGACGCGCGACAGCGGCACGACCAGCTTGTCCAGGCGCACCGTGCCCCGCGCCACGGCCGGCATGGAAAGCGGATCCGGGCCGAAGAACATCAGCGCCAGGTTCTGCAGGATCATCGCCAGCCCGATGGTCGCGATCATGCCGTTGAGTTCATCGCGGCGAAACGGCTTCAGCACGCCCCATTCCAGCGCCGCGCCGCCGGCCACCGCAAACACGAAGGTCAGCGCCACGGCCGGCAGGAACGAGAAGCCCGCCTGGGTCGTCAGGTAGTACGCGCCGAATGCCCCCAGCATGTAGAACTCGCCATGAGCGAAGTTCACCATCCGCATCACGCCGAACACCAGCGTGAAACCCACGGCCATCAACAGATACAGCAGCCCCACGATCAAGCCGTTGACCGTGGCCTGCGCCAGCAAAATGCTCCAATCCACGTCGCGCTCCCCCCGGGCCGCGCTAGCGGCACTCCGCCACGGTGCAGCGCGCGCGGATCACCTCGAGGCCGTCCTTGACCTCGGCTACGTAGAACGGCGCGTTGAGCTGGTGATCGATCCCGTACATGGCCCGCCCAGTCCAGCTCAGTTTTCCCAGCGCACCCTCGAAGCCATCGAGCTTTTCCAATTCGACACGGACGCGCTCGGTGTCTTCCACGCTGCCTGCGCGGCGCATGGCCTCGAACAGCATCTGCGTGCCATCGTAGAAAGCCGGGCTGAAGCCGTTCATCGGATGCTTGTACTTGGCCGCATAGCGGTCCGCGTAGGCCTTGGTGGCGGCCAGTTGCGGGTCGATCGGCGTATGCACCAGCATGCCTTCGGCCGCCTGTTTGCCCGCCACGTTCACGATTTCCTGCGTGGCCGGTCCGCCCGTGCGCACGATGCGCCCCTCGAAACCGAGTTCGCGCGCCTGCTTGACGATGAGACCCGCGGTGGCGGGCGAATTGCCATCCAGCTCGATGGCGTCGATGCCGCGAGCCATCATGCGGGTCAGCAGCGGCACGAAATCCACTCGGTCGCGTTCGAAGAATTCCTTGGCGGACAGCGCCGCGCCCGCCTTCTTGTAGGCGGCCTCCAGATCGAGGGCGATCTGCTGCCCGGTTTCATCATTGGGAAACAAGGCCCCCACCTTGCGTAGCCCCTGCGACTTGACCAGCCAGTCTATCTGCGGCTGCGAAACCTCGGCGGTGGTGACGTTGGGGCGGAAGGTATAGGGCTTGTCCGCGGCCAACGCCTTGGCGGTAAAGCCCAGCGTCAGCAGAATGACCTTGTTCTTCTCCGTAATCGGCTGGATGGCAAGCACGGGCGCCGAACCGACGGGCCCGACGATGTAGCGGACCTTGTCCTCGAATACCAAGCGATTGGCGACGGTCACGGCCTCGTTGGCCTGGTACTTGTCATCGTAGGCGACAACCTGCACCCGATACTTCTTGCCACCGACGTCCAGGCCGCCGGCCTCATTGACCTGGTCCGCCGCGACCTCGGCGGCGTTCTTCATGCCTTGCCCCCACGCGGCCCCGGCGCCGGACAGCGTAACCAGCGCGCCCAGTTTCAGGGTCTCCTGGGCCTGTGCCGCGGACGCGGCCCCCAAGGCAACGAGGCCAGCCAGAATGATCGGATAACGCATGATGTCTCCTGTGAGTACGCGGGCAGTGCCTGCCCGTCTGTTGCGCCCGCTCTACAGGCGGGCGATGGCGTCAAGCACCGGCAGCACGTAGCGACGGAACTGCCGCGGGTTTTCGCTCATCGGGAAATGTCCCAATTCGCGCATCACGGCGACCTGCGCACCGGGGATGCCAGCGGCCGTGCGCAAGGTGTCTTCGGGCGTGCAGGAGAAGTCGTATTCCCCCGTCAGCAGATAGAGCGGACACAGATCGGTGCGGATGCCTTCGAGCTTTCCCCGCAGGTCCGCGTCGACGCGATAGAAGTACAGGTCCCCGCGGAATACGCCTGGCCCGCCTTGCATGTATTGCCAGAGCGTTTCGTGCCGATGCACGGCCGGCGATTGCGGCGCAACCAGACCGGACACCAGGGCGGCGCAAACCTCGCCGCCATGCACGTCGCCGCGGTGCAGCCAGGCGGTGTCGTACCACGGCTCCTGAAAGTCCGCGGCTTCAACGCCGATCAGCGCGCGAAAGCGCTCGGCATGTTGGTGGGCAAGCTGCAGCACGATGCGACCGCCTATCGAGCAGCCAATCAGGGCGGGCCGCGGCAGCGCCAGCGCGTCGCAAAAGGCGAGTATGGTTGCCACGTAGAGTTCAGTGGAAAGCCGGTATTCCTCGTCCTGCCAACCTTCGGGGGGATAGGACTTGCCATGCCATGGCAGGTCGAACGCGATGACCCGGTAACGCGAGGTGATGTCGGGATCGCACATCATGTGACGGTATTGCCGGCTGTCCGCGCCCGCCGTATGCAAGCAGACCAGCGGTATGCCCTCGCCCGCCTCTTCGAAGTAGACACGGTTGCTCCTGCCGGCGATGTTCAACGACACATAACGGCCGACGATGGGTTCCAGAGCGGCGCTCATGCTTGCGTCTCCCGGCCCGTGGCCAGCAGGTCCTTGATGAATTGCAGATGCGCCATCAGCGGCTGGAGGTTGCCTTCGATGGTCAGCTCGCGCCGCTTGCTGAGCGCGAAGAGGTCATGCCAGCCTGCCGGCGGCACCGGCTGCCAGAAGCGCGACCAGGCATCCGCGGACGCGCTCAAGGAAAAATCGCAGGACGGCATGGGTGTGGCGGGCGCGGCGGCCGCTACCACCCGCCCGCCGCGCACGCCCACCAGCACGGGGCTGGCCCCGAAGCGCAGCAGCAGATTCATATCGACCTGGCGCTGGCGCGAAAACGACAGCGCGCGAGCACTGAAGCGCTGCGCCAGCCGCGCGCCATCGGCAGGTTTGGCAACTGGTTCCATTGTCTCTCCGCTTTCTTTTTTGTTCTTATAGACAGAACATTTATTCTTTCTGTAAGAACATTCTATATATTGAAAAGTCCCGGTGTCAACATGGCGAGAATCCGGAGAAATGCCTATCTGACCGTCAGCGTCCGGCAATCAGCGGCCAGCCTCAGCGGGCATCCGGTCAGTCCCTGCAAGACCTCGAAATCCAGGCCCGCCACCATCGCCCTCACCGACAGCCCGGCAGGCGAAACGTCGATGATCGCCAGATCGGAATAGATGCGATCCACCACCCCTGTGCCCGTCAGCGGATAGGAGCATTCGCGGACTATCTTGGGCTGGCCGTCCTTGGTGACGTGTTCCATGGTGATGTAGACCTGCCGGGCGCCCGCCACCAGGTCCATCGCGCCGCCCACGGCGGGTATCGTGCCCGGCGCGCCCGTGTCCCAGTTGGCCAGATCGCCCCGCTCCGACACCTGAAATGCCCCCAGCACCGTCAAATCCAGATGGCCGCCACGCATCATGGCGAACGACACCACGTGATCGGTGATGGACGCTCCCGGCAGCAGGGTGACAGGCTCTTTGCTGGCGTTGATCAGATCCAGGTCCAGCGGCGCCTCGGCGTCGCCCGGCCCCATGCCCACAATGCCGTTCTCGGTATGCAGGATCACGTCGCGGCCGGGCGGTAGAAACGCCGACACCAGCGTGGGGATGCCGATGCCCAGATTGACGTAGGCGCCATCCTCGATATCGGCCGCGACCAGCCGCGCGATCTGCTGCCGCGTGAGTTTTTCAAATGCCATGGCCCGCTCCTGTCCGCACCACCCGCTTGACGAAGATGCCCGGCGTCATGACGTGCTCGGGCGCAATGCCGCCCAGGTCCACGATGTCGTCGACCTGCGCCACCGTGGTGGCGGCGGCCATGCACATGACCGGGGAAAAATTGCGGCCCGCGTAGCGGTACATCAGGTTGCCCCAACGGTCCGCAACGCGGGCCTTGACGAAGGCATAGTCCCCTTTCAAAGGCGCTTCCAGCACATAGCCCACGCCATCTATGACGCGCGTCTCCTTGCCGGCCGCCAGCGGCGTGCCGTAGGCGGTGGGCGTGAAAAACGGTCCCAGCCCGGCGCCCGCGGCGCGCATGCGCTCGGCCATGGTGCCCTGGGGCACGCACTCCAGCTCGATTCTCCCGGCGCGGTAGGCGTCCGCGAAAGCCGCCGCATTCGGGTTCTTGCGGTCGGAGGAACGCGCGAAGGAACAGATCATCTTGCGCACGCGTCCCGCTTCCACCAGCTGGCTCAGGCCCCTCGGGCCATTGCCGGCGTTGTTGTTGACAATGGTGAGTTCACGCGCGCCCTGGTCCAGCAGCGCGCACACCAGCTCCGTCGGCACGCCCGAGGCGCCGAAGCCGCCGATCAGGATCACCGCGCCATCCGGCACGCCCGCCACCGCGGCCTCCAGCGTATTGACTGTCTTGTCCAGCATGGGCTCTTTCTCCCTGCCTATGATGAAGGCGGCCCGCTCAACGCGTGGCCGGGCCGCCAAGAATGGCGGTCGATTGGCTGGACAACGTGCCGCCGTTGCCATGCACCAGCGCGATATCGGCCCCGGGAACCTGGCGCTCTCCCGCCTGGGCGCGCAGCTGGCGCACGGCTTCGATCACCAGGAAGATGCCGTACATGCCAGGATGCACGCAGGATAGTCCGCCGCCATTGGTATTGACGGGCAGCCGCCCGCCAGGGGCAATGCCGCCTCCCTGCACGAAGGCACCGGCCTCGCCTTTCTTGCAAAAGCCCAGGTCCTCCAGGAACAGCAGCGTATTGATGGTGAAGGCATCATAGAGTTCGGCCACGTCCACGTCGGCGATGCCCAGGCCCGCCATGGCCAACGCCCGCTTGCCCGATTCCGCCGCAGCGGTGACGGTCAGGTCCTCCATGGACGAGATCTGCCGGTTCCAGACAGCCGTGGCGCTGCCCAGCACGTAGACGGGCGCCTGCTTCAAATGGCGGGCGCGATCGGCGCGCACCATCACATACGCGCCGCCGCCGTCGCTTACCAGGCAACAGTCGCGCACCGTCAAGGGGTCCGAGACCGGACGCGACCGCAACACGTCCTCGATCGACAGCGGTTCGCGCATCGCGGCTTCGGGATTCAGCCTGGCCCAGGCCCTGGCGGCGACGGCCACCTCGGCCAGTTGTTCCCGCGTGGTGCCGTACTGATACATATGGCGGGCGGCTGCCAAGGCGTAGGACGTGACCGGCTGCATTGGCGAATACGGATGCTCGAAAGGCTGCGGATCGAGCAAGGCCCGCGCCTTGACGCCCTCCTTGCGGCCGAAGACGGCGGTCTTCTGGGTACTGCCGTAGCACACCAGCACTGCGTCGCACTGCCCCGAAGCCAGCGCCATCACGGACGGCAGCAAGTGCGACACAAAGCTGGAACCGCCCAACATTGAGGCTTCGATATAGCGCGGCCGCAGCCCCAGGTACTCCGCCACGGGCATGCTCCACATGGTGGCCGACGAACTGCATGTCGCCAGGCCGTCGATATCCCGCATCGACAGGCCCGCATCGGCCACCGCCCGCGTCGCCGCCTGCGCCAGTACCTCCATCTCGGTATACCCATGGGCTTCGCCCAGGCCCGCATGCCCCACCCCGGCTATCGCGACCTGGCCACGCAACGACTCCAGCGTCATCATGCGTCCTCCGCGGGCGTGAACACCAGCATCGCCACCTGGCCGTCGTCGCGCCGCACCCGCGCACGTACCGGCAAGCCGATGCGCAGGCGATCCAGCGCAATATCGTCGACCCGGCTCATCAAGCGCACGCCTTCCTCCAGATCGATCAGCGCCACGTTGTAGTCGCCGCCGACCTCCGGCTTGCGGCGCACGACGCTGTAGGAATAGACCGTGCCCGTGCCGGCCGGCGAGGTCCACTCCAGCTCGGTGGCGCCGCAATGCATGCACAGGACTCGGGGGAAAAACTGGTGCGCGCCGCAAGATGCGCAGCGCTGGATCAGGAACCGGCCTTGCGCCAGGCTGGAAAAATACTGTTCTTGCGGGCCGCGAGCCGCGGCGCCGTCGTTCTCTTCGGTGACCATGCTTGTCTCCATTCTTCTTTGTTCGCGGCGCTGCACCGCTGTCGTCACAAATCCGCGAAGGACCGCCCCTCGGCCGCCAACCGCTCCAGCAAGGGAGCCGGCCGCCACTGTTCGCCGTGCTGTTCGTGGAACCGCCGGACCGCGGCCAGCACGGCGGGCAGCCCCTGCTGATCCGCGTAGAACAAGGGACCGCCCCGGTGCGCCGGGAATCCATAGCCATGGACGTAGATCACATCGATGTCCGACGCTCTTGCGGCGATGCCTTCGTCCAGGATGTGCGCCGCCTCGTTGACGAGCGCGTATACCGTGCGCTGCACGATCTCGTCATCCGAGATCTCCCGCCGGCTGATGCCGTCCTGCCGCGCGCAAGCCTCGATAAGCGCATGCACGGCAGGATCCTCCAGTGGCTCCCGACTGCCGGGTTCATAGCGGTAAAACCCGCTACCCGTCTTCTGGCCAAAACGCCCTTGTTCGCACAGGCGGTCGGCCACGCGCGAGTAACGCAGATGCGCGGGCCGCGTGGGCGCCATGCGCTTGCGGAAGGCCCAGCTGATATCCAGTCCGGCCATGTCCGCCATGCGCAAAGGCCCCATCGCCAGGCCGAAGCGCTGCAAGGCGCCGTCCACCTGCGACGGCGACGCGCCCTCCTCCAGCAGGAAATGCGCTTCCCGCGTGTAGGGGCTGACCATCCGGTTGCCGACGAAGCCGTCGCAGACGCCTACCAGCACGGGCAGCTTGCCCATCTTGCGCGCCAGCCGGAACACCGTCGCAACCACCGCGCCATCGGTCGCGCGCCCTTTCACTACCTCCAGCAACCGCATGACATGGGCGGGGCTGAAGAAATGAGTTCCCAGCACCTGCGCGGGGCGGCTGGTGTATCCGGCGATCTCGTCGATATCCAGCCGCGACGTGTTCGACGCGAGTATGGCGCCGGGCTTGCAGATCCGATCCAGCGCGGAAAATATCTGGCGCTTGACGTCCATGTCCTCGAACGCCGCCTCGATCACCAGGTCGACGTCGCACAGCGCCGCCATGTCCAGGCTGCGACTTATGCGCGCCAGGCGTCCGGCCTCCTGCGCAGCCGACAGTTTTCCCTTGACCACGGTCGCCGCGTAGTGATTCCTGATGGCCGACCACCCGCGATCCAAGGCCTGCTCATCGCGTTCGACCAGCACCACATCCAGGCCGGCATTGGCCAGGCTCATGGCTATGCCGCCGCCCATGGTGCCGGCGCCCACCACGCCCACCCTGGCGATGCCGCCGCCAGCCTGCCAATCCGCGGGCAGCTTGAGCGCCGCCCGTTCCGCGAAGAACAGGTGGCGCTGCGCCTTGGACTGGCTGCCGTTGACCAGTTCCAGGAAGCGCTCGCGCTCGAAGGCCAGCCCGTCCGGCAGCGCCGACCCGGCCGCATATTCCACGCAGGCCACGCAAGCCAGCGGCGCCACGCAGCCGCGGTAGCGGCGGGCAGCCTGCGCACGCGCGCGGTCGTAGACTGCCGTGTCCGGCGGCGCCTGCACCCGGCGCGCGCCAACGTTGCGATCCGCCAGTGGCGCGTCGGCGACCGCCAGCGCATAGGCGGCCGCGCGCGGCAGCAGCGCGTCGCCGTAGACCTCGTCGACCAGCCCCCATTCCCTTGCCGTGGCCGCATCGACCGGATCGCCCTGCGCGATCATGGTCAACGCCCGCTCGACGCCAACGATTCTCGGAAGCCTTTGCGTGCCCCCCGCCCCGGGCAGCACTCCCAGCTTCACTTCAGGCAGGCCCAGCGACGTCCCTTCCAGGGCCACGCGGTAGTGGCAGCCCAGCGCCAGTTCCAACCCGCCCCCCAGGGCCGCGCCGTGTATTGCCGCCACGACAGGCTTGGTC
The DNA here is from genome assembly GCF_048541815.1 of Achromobacter sp. PD1. Taxonomy (NCBI): domain Bacteria; kingdom Pseudomonadati; phylum Pseudomonadota; class Betaproteobacteria; order Burkholderiales; family Alcaligenaceae; genus Achromobacter; species Achromobacter sp. PD1. The sequence goes on along the minus strand of NZ_CP183349.1, from coordinate 708,314 downwards.
GCGCCCTCCAGCAACGCAATGACCGAGCGCAGCGTCGGTTCGCGCGTGGACATGGGAGTATTGAATTCGCGGATCTCGGCGCCGCAGCAGAAGAAGTCGCCATCTCCCGCCAACACCAGCGCGCGCACGCTGGCATCCGCCAGCGCGGCTTCGATCGCTGCATGCAATCGCGTCCGCAGCTCCGCGCCCAGGCTATTGACCGGTGGATTGCGCAGCAGTAATACCGCCACGCGCCCCGATTCCATCCGCTCGGTATGGATCAACATGGCCATCTCATTCCAGTTCCACGACGATCTGGCCTTCGTCCACTTCGTCGCCTTCCGCCACGAGCACGCGAACGACCGTACCCGCGCGCTCGGCCTCGACTGGGATCTCCATCTTCATCGATTCCACCTTGGCGACGCTGTCGCCAGCCTCCACGCGCTGGCCCGGTCGGACGGTTACGGCGACCACTCGGCCGACTACGGGGGTTTCCACTTTGAACATCGTCATCTCCTTGATTTATGCGGCGTGCGCGGTCGCGCGCGATTCTTCGAGCATGCGTGCCACCATCCCGGTGGAGACGCGGCCCGCACGGAACTCAGGGTCGTCCAGCAGACGCAGGACGAACGGAATGTTGGTCTTGACGCCCGCCACACGGAACTGAGCCAAGGCGGCCTTCAACAGGTCCAGCGCCTGTCTGCGGGTCTGCGCGCTGGCGATCACTTTCGCCAGCATGGGGTCGTAGTGACTGGAAACGCGGCATCCCGTCGCGTAGCCTGTCTCGATGCGCACCCCCGCCATCGCGGGCGGAGCAAACTCCTGAAGCACGCCCGGCGAAGGCAGGAAGCGCACCGGATCCTCTGCATAGACCCGCGCCTCGATGGCGTGGCCGCTCAAGGGCGGAACCAGCGGCAACACATCGGCCATGCGCTCGCCGGCAGCCAGCCGCAGCTGCGCGGCGACGATATCCACGCCCGTCACCGACTCGGTCACCGCGTGCTCCACCTGCAGGCGGGTATTGATCTCCAGGAACGAGAAGCCGGTTTCGGGCGTGTACAGCATTTCGACCGTGCCGATCACGTCGTAGCCTATGCCGGATAACATGGCCTCCAACCGTGCGGCCATGTCTTGCAGCGCGGCGCGCTCCAGGCCTGGAGCAGGCGCCTCTTCGAGCACCTTCTGATGGCGGCGCTGGGTCGAGCAATCGCGTTCGTACAGGCAGCGCAGTTGTCCATGGCGGTCGGCCAGGAACTGGAACTCGACGTGACGCGGATCGCGCAGCAGCTTCTCCAGGTACAGCTCCGAACCGCCGAAGCTGCGCTCGGCGATCAGCCGCGCCCGGCCCCATTCGGTGTCCACATCCTGCGGGCAGGCCAGGGGAATCATGCCGATACCGCCCCCGCCCGTTGCAGGTTTGATCAGCACCGGATAGCCCAGGGTTTCGGCGGCCTGCCGCACGGCCTCCAGATCGCATCCCAGCACGGCGCTGCTGGGCGCCATGGGCATGCCCAGCGCCCGCATCGCGTCGCGCGCCTGCGTCTTGTGCCCCAGCATGCGGATCCAGCGTGGGGACGGACCGACAAAGACCATGCCCGCCTGCTCCACCGCTTCGGCGAAGTCCGCGTTCTCGGAAAGAAAGCCATAGCCGGGATGCAAGGCATCGGCGCCGCACTCTCGCGCCACCCGCAAAAGAGTGTCGCGGTTCAGGTAGCTCTGCGACGCCGGCGCCGGGCCGATGGGCAGCGCGACATCGGCCTCGCTCAGGTAAGGCAAATCCCGGTCCGCCTCGGAGTAGACCGCCACGGATTCGATGCCGAGCGTGCGCAGCGCCCGGATGACGCGGCGGGCGACAGCCCCCCGGTTGGCAACAAGCACTCGCTTCATCAGAGGCTCCATGTGGCGGATCAAGGCCGGTAGCCGAAGGCGCGCGGGCCGGCTTCGCGCAAGGGCGCCACCAACTCCACGAACTCCTCCAGCACGTTGCGCGTGGCGGCCGGGTCGATGATGTCCTCCACCACGAAAGCCTCGGCGCTGCGGAACGGCGAGGTCAGGCCGCGTACCCGCGCCTCGATCTCCCGCATCTTGGCCTCGGGGTCCGCCGCGGCCTCGATCTCGGCCTTGTAGGCGACCTCCAATCCACCTTCGACCGGCAACGACCCCCATTGCGCGGACGGCCAGGCATAGCGGAAATTAAATCTTCCCGCGCTCTGGTGACCGCCAGCCGCCACGCCGAACGCCTTGCGCACGATGATCGAACACCATGGCACGGTGGACTGCGCCACCGCGCTCAGCGCGCGCACGCCATAGCGCATGGCGCCGGCCTTCTCCGCGTTCAGGCCGATCTGGAAGCCCGGCACATCCACCAGATTGACGACCGGCAGATGAAAGGTCTCGGCCAGGTCCAGCAGCCGGGTGAATTTCTCGGCGGAAGGACCGTCCCAGCCTCCGCCATAGTGGTAGGGATCGCTGGCGAAGACCGCCACCGGCCAACCGTCGATGCGAGCCAGGCCCGTGATCATCGCGCGCCCCCAGCGGCGGCCAATCTCCATGAACGAGCCTTCGTCCACCAGCGCGTCCACGATGGGCCGCATCTTGTACACGGCACGCGCGTCGGCGGGAATGACGCCGCGCAGCCAGTCCTGCCCGCCGCCTGGACGTCTTCCGCCCTCGGCGCGCGGCGACAGTTCGTGCACGGATCGGGGCAAGTAGGACAGGAAGCGCCGTGCCATCGCAAAAGCGGCTTCTTCCGAGTCGGCCTCGTCATCCACCACGCCATTGCGGGTGTGGATGTCGCTGCCGCCCAGTTCATTCTTGTCCAGCGTCTGACCGATACGGGCCACCACGGGAGGCCCCGCGATGAACAACTGCGAGGTCTCGCGCACCATGACGGAATAGTGGCTTGCCGCCACACGCGCGGCGCCCAGGCCGGCCACCGAGCCCAGCGCCAGCGACACGACTGGAACTGTGGCCAGGTTCTGCGTCATCAGCGGCCACATGCGCAACTTGGGCAATAAAGTGTGGCCCTTGATCTCGATGTTGCGCACCGAGCCGCCACCGCCGGTGCCATCCACCAGCCGCAGTAGCGGCAGGCGCAGATCCTGGGCCATGCGCTCGGCCTCCATCAGCTTGTCGCCGACCGCGCCGTCATTGGCGCCGCCGCGCACGGTGAAATCGTCGGCGCACACCACGACCGGCCGCCCTTGCACCTTGGCGCGGCCGACCAGGAGATTCGACGGCGTCAGGTCCGTCAGCTGGCCTTGATCGTCGTATTCCCCGCTGCCGGCCAGCGCACCGACCTCGCGAAACGATTCCGCATCGACCATCTTCTGGATGCGCTCACGCACCGGCAGCTTGCCGCCCTCCCGATGCCGGCGCACTTTCGCCTCGCCGCCCATGCGCGCCGCCAACTCCTTGCGCAGCGCCAATTCCCGCAGTTCTTTTTCCCAGGACACCGTATGCTCCCTTCTGCCTGTTGCCGAACCAGCCCATTGCCGCCGGCTCAATCGATCTTGATGTTGGCGCGCTTGATGAGCGCTTCGTTCTGCTTGAGTTCATCGGCGATCTTCTGCCGGAAAGCCTGCGGCGATTGCGTCAAGGGATTGCCCTGAGGCGCCAGGCGTGCGCGCACGGCGGGATCCTTGACCGCCAGGGAAATTTCCTTGTTCAGCCGCTCGACCACCTCGGGTGGGGTGCCGGCTGGGGAAAAAATGCCGACCCAGAAGGAAATGTCGAAGCCCGGATAGCCCAGCTCCGCCACTGCCGGCACCTCAGGCAAGTCATGCCAGCGCTGCGCCGTGGACACGGCAAGCGCCTTCAGCTTGCCCGCCTTGATCAGCGGCACGCCCGACAAGGTGTCGAAGCCGAAATCCACCTCCTTGGACATCAATCCCGCCTCCATCGGCGCCGCGCCCCGGTACGGGACATGCAGCATCTGCGTATCGGACATGGTCGCCAGCTGGGCGCCTGCCAGGTGCATCAGGTTGCCGTTGCCGGCCGAACCGTAGCTGACGGTATTGGGATTGCGGCGCGCCAGGTCCACCAGCGATTTGACGTCGACCACGCCGGCCACGCGCGGATTCTCCGCATTGATCGTCAGGATGAAAGGCACCGAAACCACGGTGGTCACCGGCGCGAAATCCTTGAGCGGGTCGTACTGCATATCCTTGTAGAGCAAGGGATTGACCGTGATCGAACTGGAGTTGCTGACCAGGATGGTGTAGCCGTCAGGCTTGGCCTGCGCCACGGCACGGGCGGCGATCATGCCGTTGGCGCCGGTCTTGTTCTCCACCACGAACGTTTGTCCCATGCGGGCGGAAAGCGCCTCGCCCATGATGCGCGCCACCGTGTCGATGGTGCTGCCAGGGCTGAAGCCCACCACGAATTTCACCGGCGCGTTGGGATAGCCGGTGGCGCTTGCCCATTGGGGACCAAATGCCAGCAAAGCAAACGAACCTGCCGCGAGCCATTTCGAAACTTGCATGATGTGTCTCCTCCGTTGTTGTCGGATTCCGCGCCGCGCGCTACATGGACGCGCGGCTGCGGACCTCTTCGCCGTTATTGCGCGGCGACGGCGCCGGAAGCCTTGACGGCCTGGCCCCACTTCTCCTGCTCTTGCGCCATGAAGGCCGCGAAGGCCTGCGGCGTGCTGTTGACCACTTCTCCACCCAAGCCTTCGATGCGCGCCTGCATCTCGGGTGTCGCCACGATCTTCGATACGTCCTGATAGATGCGTTGCGCTTGCGGCGCGGGCAGCGACGCCGGCGCAAGCAGGCCGAACCAGGTGGCGGCCTCGAAGCCCGGCATGCCCGCCTCGGCAAAGGTCGGCACGTCGCGCAGCGCCTGCACCCGCTTGCCGTTGGCCACCGCCAGCGCGCGCAGCTTGCCGGATTCGATCAGCGGCAGGGCCGAGGTGATGGTGGCCAGCATCATCTGGACCTGGCCACCGGCCAGGTCGGTGAAGGCCGGCGCGTCGCCGCGGTACGGCACATGCGTGATGGAGGAGTGCGTGGCGATCTTGAACAGCTCGCCGCTCAGATGCTGGGCCGTGCCGTTGCCGGGAGAGGCGAAGTTGACCGAAGCGCCATCCCGCTTGAGATAGGCCAGAAATTCCTGCAGATTCTTGGCGGGGATGGACGGATTGACCACCAGCACCAGCGGCACCTTGGTCACCAGCGTGATCGGCGCAAAGTCCTTGACCGGGTCGTAGTTGAGCTTGGCGTAGAGATGGCCGCTGATCGTGTGCGCCGATGTGGTCATGAACAGCGTGTAGCCGTCGCCCTGCGCACGCGCCACCGCGCTGGCGCCGATCGTCGTGCCCGCGCCTGCGCGATTCTCGACGATGACGGTCTGCCCCCAGGACTGCGTGAGTTTTTCCGCCACCGCGCGCGCCACCACATCGGTGGCGCCGCCGGCCGGATAGGGCACGACCATGGTCACGGGTTTGGTCGGATAGGACGCGGCTTGTGCCGTGCCCGCAAACAGCGCCGCGGCACAAGCCAGGGCGCGCAGCCAATTGCATTGCATTGTGATGTCTCCTCTTGTCCTTCGATTGACGTGCGGTATATTTTTATCGTTCCTCTAGACAGAACGTTTATTCTATTTTATACTTTTTCGGCCAGAGCATGTCAACGAATAAATGCTCGTCCGACGCCACGGCCCCATTCGCGGCGTGCCATCAAGAGAGGAACAGAACTTCATGTCCGATACCCCGGAAACCCTGAAATCCATGCTGATCGGCGGGGAGTGGGCTACGCAAAGCGACCATGCTTTCGAGTCCATCAACCCCGCCACCGGCGCACGCAACTACTTCATCAGCGCCGCATCCGACGCGCAGGTCGACCAGGCTGTGGATGCGGCCTGGCAAGCCCAGCGGCGCGCGGCTTGGCGCGACATGCTGCCTCACCAGCGCGCGGCGATCCTGCGACGCATTGCCGACGGCATGGACGCCAACGCACCCTTGCTGGCGCGCCTGCAGATGATCGAGAACGGCAAGGTCTGGGCGGAATGCAAGGCCCAGGTCGCCAGCGCCGCGGCCACCTTCCGCTACTACGCGGGCGTCTGCGAAACGCTGGAAGCCGAAGTCACGCCGCCGCGCGGCAACTATCTGTCGATGACGCAATACGATCCGTATGGCGTGGTGGTGGCGATCACGCCCTGGAATTCACCGCTTACGATGGAAGCGCAAAAGATCGCGCCTGCCCTGGCCGCCGGCAACGCCGTCATCCTCAAGCCGTCCGAGGTCACCTCGTCGCCGGCGCTGGAACTGGGCCGCATCGCGCTGGAGGCCGGCCTGCCGCCGGGCATCCTCAACGTACTGACGGGCCTGGGTTCGACCGTGGGCCGCCGCCTGGTCGAACACCCCGGCGTGCGCATGGTGTCGTTCACCGGCGGCACCGCCAGCGGCCGCGCCATCGCCCATGCCGCCGCCGAGAAGCTGATGCCGGTAGCGTTGGAACTCGGCGGCAAATCGCCGCACATCGTGTTCGCGGACGCGGATCAGGACGCGGCGATAGACGGCGTCATCGGCGGCATCTTCGAAGGCAGCGGGCAGTCTTGCGTGGCGGGCTCGCGGCTCTACGTCCAGCGCAGCATCGCCGAGTCCTTCATCGCGAAGCTGGTCGCCCGCGCCAGCGCGCTCAAGGTAGACCTGCCCGACGCGGAAGGCGCGCAGATGGGACCGATCGCATCGTTCGGCCATCGCGGCAGGATCGAGGCCATGGTGGACTCTGCCCGCCGCGCAGGCGCCCAGGTGCTGCTGGGCGGACAACGCCCCGACGACGCCGGGCTGCAGACGGGCGCGTTCTATCTTCCTACCGTGCTGGCGGGATTGGCGCGTGACGCGCATGTGGTGCGCGAGGAGATCTTCGGGCCGGTGCTATGCGCGCTGACGTTCGAGGACGAAGACGACCTGGTCGATCAGGCCAACGACAGCGCCTACGGCCTGGCCTCCGGCATCTGGACAGCGGACTACCGCCGCGCCTGGCGCATCGCCAAGCGCCTGGAGGCGGGCAGCGTGTGGATCAACACCTACAAGCAGCTTTCGATTTCGACCCCGTTCGGCGGCTTCAAGCAAAGCGGCATCGGCCGTGAAAAAGGCGTGAGCGGCCTACGGCTGTACCAGCAATCCAAGGGCATCTACTTCGGCATGTAGGCACAGCCGCCCCTTTTCCTCATCGAACCGGGCCGCGCCAGCGGCCCCCCCTGCTTCTTCTATCGGAGACTTTCCAAATGGCTGAATTTCAACGTGCCGGCTTCATTGGCCTGGGCGTCATGGGCGAACCCATCTGCCGCAACCTGGCCGTCAAATGCGGACTGCCGGTGCTGGGCTGCGACAACGATCCTGCCCCCCTGCGCCGCCTGGCCTCCCATGGCGTGACCGAGGCGAGCGCCGCGCAGATCATGCAGGATTGCGACGTGGTGTTTCTGTCGCTGCCGTCCGGCGAAGTCGTGGCGCAGTTGGCGCGTGCCGCAGGCGGACTGCTGGCCGGCGCGCGCGCCGGCCAGTTCATCGTCGATCTGAGCACGTCGCCGGTCGATGTAACGCGCGAACTGGCGGCGGAGTTCGCGGCCAAGGGCGCGACCTTCATTGACGCCCCCGTCGCCCGCACGCGCGCGGCAGCGGAAGCCGGCACGCTCTCGGTCATGATCGGCGGCGAGGCCGCAGCCTTCGCCCGAGTCAAGCCGCTGGTCTCGACCTTCGCCAACGAAATCACGCACTGCGGTCCGGTCGGCAGCGGCCAGGTCGTGAAGATCCTGAACAACATGGTGCTGTTCGAGACCGTGGTGGCCCTGTCCGAAGCCCGCGCCATCGCGCGCCGTTCGGGCGTCGATCCACGGGTCCTGCTGGAGACTTTCACGCGTGGATCGGCCGATAGCTTCGCGTTGCGCAACCACGGCTTAAAGGCTATTCTGCCCGCAGACTTTCCCGAAAAAGCCTTCCCCGTGGACTATGCCCGCAAGGATTTGCGCTATGCGCTGGCGCTGGCCGATCAAACCGGCATACGGGCGCTAGGCGCGCGCAACGTGGACCATTGGTTCGACACCGCACTCGCCCAGGGACACGGCAACCGCTATTTTCCGATCATCAGCCAGGTCATCGATGCGGAGTCGGGAACCACCTCCTAATCACTCCCCTGCCATCCAATGAGTCGTACCCCTACTCAGGACAATTCCACCGACGGCGTCGCCGCCGTCGAACGCGCCCTGACCATCGTCGGGGCCATCGCGCAACGCACCGATCCGATCACGCTTGCCGACCTTTCCCGGGCCACGGGCTTCTACAAGAGCACGCTCTTGCGGCTCATTGCCTCGCTTGAGAAAGCAGCCTTGGTCGTGCGCCGCGCCGATGGCCGCTATGCCCTGGGTCCGTACGCGCATCATCTTGGCCGCGCCTATGAGGCCACCTACCGCCTGACCGAGACCATCCTGCCGCTGCTGCAAGCGCTGGTGGACAAAGGCACCGAGAGCGCCTCGTTCCACGCCTACCACGATGCGCAATCCCGCGTCTGCCTGTTGCGGGTGGATTCGCATCACTCCACGCTAGACCGCATACGCGTGGGAGACCTGCTGCCGCTGAACAAAGGCGCGGCGGGCCGGCTGATCACGGCCTACCTGGTCGACCAGCAGGCGCCCGCGCAAGCCGGCCTCGTGCTGACGTCCATGGGCGAACGCGACCCCAATTGCGCGGCCGTGGCCAGTCCGGTGTTCGGCCCCGATGGCGACATCTGCGGAGCCATATCGCTGTCCGGTCCGAAGGAGCGCTTCTCACCCGCGGCCATCAAGAAAATGTCCAAATTGGCGCAAGAAGCCGCGGCATCCGCCACGCAATCCCTGGGCGGGCGCTGGCCGACCGGCAGATAGCCGCCTGCATGCATCCCGGCCTTCCGGGACAAAAGGACTAGCGATGCGCAACAGACGCAATTTTCTGCGCGCTAGCGCGACACTCGCCGGCGCGGCCAGCGCCCTGGCGCTGCTGCCCGCCTCCATCCGCCGCGCGCTCGCGATCCCCGCGGCGCGGCGCACGGGCACGATCCGCGACGTCGAGCACATCGTCATCTTCATGCAGGAAAACCGTGCGTTCGATCACTACTTCGGCGCGCTGGCCGGCGTGCGCGGGTTTGGCGACCGCTTCCCCATCCCCGTGCCGGACAGCCCCGCTGCGCGCCATCGCACCGTCTGGGCGCAATACAACGACAAACCCGATGAAGGCGCGCCGCGCACGGTGCTGCCCTTCCATCTGGATACGCGCGAGGCCTTCGAGACCCTGCGCGTGGCCAGCACGCCGCACACCTGGTCCAACGCCCAGGACGCCTGGGACGCCGGCCGCATGGGCAACTGGCCGGCCGCCAAGAAGAACCATTCGATGGCGTACTTCACGGACGAGGACATGCCGTTCCAGTACGCCATGGCGCGCGCCTTCACGGTCTGCGACGCCTATCACTGCTCGTTCACCGGCGGCACCAACACCAACCGGCTGTTCGTCTGGACCGGCACCAACGACGGCCTGGGCCAAGGCAACGGTCCGGCGCTGGGCAATACCTACAACAAGCTCAAGGGTGGCGATCCGGCGCGCGCCTACACCTGGACGACCTATCCCGAACGCCTGGAGGCGGCCGGCGTCAGCTGGCGCATCTACCAGAACATGGCGGACAACTACTCATTGAATCCCACCGCCGGGTTCAAGGCCTATCGCGACGCCTATCACGGCGTGCCGGGATCGGCCGCCGCGTTGAAGGACAAGGCGCTGACCACGCGCGACCTGGATCTGCTGCGCCAGGACGTGCTGGACGGCACGCTGCCGCAGGTCTCGTGGATTTGCGCCACCAAGGCCGGTTCGGAGCATCCCAGCCCGTCCAGCCCGGCGCAAGGCGCCGACTACACGGCCCGGGTGCTGGATGCGTTGACGGCCAACCCCGAGGTCTGGAGCAAGACCGTCCTGCTGCTGATGTTCGACGAAAACGATGGTTTCTTCGATCACATGCCGCCGCCCGCGCCACCCTCGCGCGAGGCCTCGGGCGCGCTGGCCGGGGCGTCCACCGTGGACACGCGCGGCGAGTATCACGAGATCGTCGCCGGCGCGGAGAAAGACGACACGCCGGCGCATCTGCACGGCGTCTACGGTCTGGGTCCGCGCGTGCCCATGTATGTGCTGTCGCCCTGGACCAAGGGCGGCTGGGTCAATTCGCAGGTGTTCGACCACACGTCCGTGCTGCGCTTCGTCGAGCAGCGCTTCGGCGTGGCCGAGCCCAATATCTCGCCCTGGCGGCGCGCAGTCTGCGGCGACCTGACCTCGATCTTCGACTTCGCCGCGCCGGACGGTGCGGACCTGCTCAGCGGCTTTCCGGCCACCGCCGAACGCGCCGGACAGGCTTCGGCGCTGCCCGGCACGGTCACGCCCCCTGCGCCACTGCAGCCCGGACTGGCGCGGCAGCAGGCCGGCATGCGCCCCTCGCGCGCCCTGCCCTATGCGCTGCAGGTCCACGCGCGCGCGGACGCTGAAAGCGTCACGCTGCGCTTCGAGAACAGCGGCGCGGCGGGCGCCGTGCTGCACGTCTACGACCGGCTGCATCTGGAACGCGGCCCGCGCCGCTACACCATGGAAGCCGGCAAGCATCTGGAGGGCGTGTGGCAGACCGCAGCTGACGACGGCCGCTACGATCTCTGGGTACTGGGCCCCAACGGTTTCCATCGCCATTGCACCGGCCGCGCCGGCCTGCCCTCGCTGGAAGTATCGGCCGCCTATCAGGGACCCGGCGCATCGCTGCAACTGACGCTGCGCAACCCTACCCCGCAGGCGCGCACGTTCCGGGTCGAAGCCAACGCCTATGGCTACCCCCGGGAGGGCGGCGCCACGCTCGCTCCCGGCGCGACGGTCAGCCTGTCCTGGGACATGGCCCGCAGCGCCGGCTGGTATGACCTGACCGTGCGCGACAGCGGCGACCCGGCCTACACGCGCCGCCTGGCCGGCCGCATCGAAACTGGCACGCCCTCCACTTCCGACCCCGCGATGGGGCAGGAGCTGATACTGCAATGGACACCCCTGGCATGAAACCACCCGCCCCCTATGAAGACGCCGTGACCTTCCAGTTCGGCGACTCGCCCGAGCTGGCCGATGAGCTGCTCGCCCTGGTGCTGGCCGGCACGAAGACCGCCACCTGCGGCGCGTTGCGCGACTTCAATGAACAGGAACCCGTGCCCGAGGCCGGCCGGCGCGACGTGGTACTGGACGGCTCGGGCCGCCCGGCTTGCGTCATCGAGACCATCAGCGTGCTGATCCAGCGCTTCGACCAGGTGGACGAAGCGTTCGCGCTGGCCGAAGGCGAAGGGCCGTACGAGACCTGGCGCGAGGGGCACATCGCCTATTTCGACCGCAACGGCGGCTATGCGCCGGACATGATGCTGGCGTGCGAACGCTTCCGGGTGGTCGAAGTCTTCGAACGATAAAAAAGCCGGACGCCTTGCGGCGTCCGGCTCTTCATGCGCTCGGGACCGGTCAGCTTTGCTCGCCGCCCTTGCCCAGGCCCAGATAGCTTTCGATGACCTTGGGGTCGCCAGCCAGCTCGCGCGCCGGGCCGTGCAGGATGACTTCGCCGGTTTCCAGCACATAGCCGTAGTCGGCCACTTGCAGCGCTGCGCGCGCGTTCTGCTCCACCAGCAGGATCGCCACGCCGGTCTCGCGCAGGCGCGCGATGATGTGGAAGATCTCGCGCACGATGCGCGGCGCCAGGCCCAGGCTGGGCTCGTCGAGCATCAGCAGGTTGGGCTTGGCCATCAACGCGCGGCCGACGGCCAGCATCTGGCGTTCGCCGCCCGACAAGGTGCCGGCCTGCTGGGCGCGGCGTTCGCGCAACCGCGGGAACAGGTCGAACACTTCGTTCAGCGTATCGCGCCAGCCGCTTTCGCGGGCGCGGTAGCGGCGGAAGCCGCCCAGCAGCAGGTTGTCTTCCACCGACATGGTGCCGAACAGTTCGCGGCGCTCCGGCACCAGCGACATGCCGGCCGCGACGCGGCGCTCGACCTGCCAGCCCGATACGTCGGTGCCGGCGTACTGCACGGTGCCGGCCGCGTGGCCGGTCTGCGGCAACGAGCCCATCATGGCGTTCAGCATGGTGGATTTGCCGGCGCCGTTGGCGCCGATCACCGTGACGATGCTGCCGGCGGGCACTGTGAGCGAAGCGCCCACCAGCGCGCCCACCTTGCCGTAGCGGGCCGACAGGTTGCTGACTTCAAGTACGGGAGCGCTCATCACACGCCTCCTGCCGACACGGGCTTGGCCTGGTCCGCTTCGGGCAGGTCGTCATCGATGCCGCCCAGGTAGGCTTCCAGCACCGCCGGGTTCTTTTGCACGTCGGCCGGCACGCCTTCCGCCAGCTTGGTGCCGAAATCCATCACCACGAGGTGGTTGGTCAGACGCATCACAAAATCCATATCGTGTTCGACGAGCAGAATGCTCATGCCCTCGGCGCGCAACTGTTCCAGCACGCGCGCCAGGTCCTGCTTTTCCTTGTAGCGCAAGCCGGCGGCGGGTTCGTCCAGCAGCAGCAGCACCGGATCGGCGGCCAGGGCGCGCGCGATTTCCAGGATGCGTTGCTGGCCCAGCGCCAGGTTGCCGGCCTGCTCGTACAGGTACTCGCCCAGGCCGACGCGCTTGATCTGTTCGGCGGCCTCGTGCAGCAACTGCGCCTCGCGGGCGCGGTCCGAATGCAGGGCGCCGGCCAGCACGCCGACGTCGGAGCGCAGGTGCGCGCCCAGCGCCACGTTCTCCAGCACGGTCATGCCGGGCAGCAGTTGCACGTGCTGGAAGGTGCGGCCCACGCCCAGCTTGGCGATATCGCGCGCCGAACGGCTGTCGATGCGCTGGCCCATGAACGTGACCTTGCCGCGCGTCACCGGCAGCACGCCGCTGATCAGGTTGAAGGTCGTGCTCTTGCCGGCGCCGTTCGGGCCGATCAGGCCCATGATCTCGCCGGATGCAACCTTGAAGGAAATATCGTTGACGGCGACCAGCCCGCCGAATTCCTTGCGGATGGCGTCGACTTCGAGCACCACCTGGCCGGCTTGCGGACGCACGCGCGTCGGCAGGGCCGGCGCAGACGCGGGCGGCGCCAGATTGCGGCGCGAGCTATCGGCGCCGGTAATGCTGTCCCACCAGCCCGCCAGAATCGGCCACAGGCCGTTGCGAGCGTATTGCAGCATCAGGATCAGCAGCACGCCGAAGACGATCATCTCGAAGTTGGCGTTGGTATCCAGCAGCTTGGGCAGCAGGTTCTGCAACTGGTCCTTCAGCACCAGGATGACGCTGGAGCCCAGCAAGGCGCCCCAGACGTAGCCGGCGCCGCCGACCACCGCCATGAACAGGTACTCGATGCCGTAGTTGATGCCGAAGGGGCTGGGACTGACGGCGCGCTGCATGTGCGCGTAGAGCCAGCCGGACACGCAGGCCAGCAATGCCGCCCAGACGAAGATCACGACCTTGTAGGCGGCGGTGTTCACGCCCATCGATTCCGCCATGCCGGCGCCGCTCTTGAGGGCGCGGATGGCGCGGCCGGGACGCGAGTTCAGCAGGTTGCGGGTGGCCCACAACGCCAGCAGCACGAACACCCAGATCAGGTAATAGATGTGGCGGCCGCTGGCCAGGGACATGCCGAAGATGCTGATGGGCTCGATGCCGGCGATGCCGTCATGCTTGCCCAGCCAGTCGATGTTGCCGAACAGGAAGTACAGCGACAGCCCCCAGGCGATGGTGCCCAGCGGCAGGTAGTGGCCCGACAGGCGCAGAGTGATGGCGCCCAGCAGGTAGGCCACGACGGCCGTCAGGATCAGCCCGGCCGGCAGCGCCAGCCAGGGCGAGACATCGTATTGCGTGGTCAGGTAAGCGGTGGTGTAGGCGCCCAGGCCCACGAACGCCGCCTGGCCGAACGAGGTCAGGCCGCCCACGCCGGTCAAGAGCACCAGGCCCAGCACCACCAGGCTGGCCAGCCCGATGTAATTGAGTTGCGTCACCCAGAATTCGGGCGTGACCGACAGCATCGGCAGGCCCGCCAGGACGACGAGGAAGAGGACGAGCAAAATGCGGTTCATGACGTTTATTCCTCTTCGTCCACGTGATGGGTGCTGAACGAACGCCAGACCAGAACCGGGATAATCAAGGTGAAGACAATCACTTCCTTGTAGGCGCTGGCCCAGAAGGACGAGAAGGATTCCAGCACGCCCACCAGCAGCGAGCCCGCGGCCGCCACGGGGTAGCTGGCCAGCCCGCCGATGATGGCGCCGACGAAGCCCTTCAGGCCGATCAGGAAGCCGGTGTCGTAGTACACGGTGGTGATGGGCGCGATCAGCATGCCGGACATGGCGCCGATGGCGACCGCCAGCGTGAAGGTCAGGCTGCCGGACATCGTGGTGCTGATGCCGACCAGACGGGCGCCGCGGCGATTGACGGCCGTGGCGCGCAGCGCGCGGCCATACAGCGTCTTGCCGAAGAACAGCCACAGGCCGATGATCAGGATGGCGCAGGTTGCCACCACGAACAGGCTTTGCGCCGACCAGGTCATGAAGCCCAGGTCGACTTGCCCGCTGACGAAGGCCGGGGTGCGCCAGCCTTCGGCGCCGAAGAACACCAGCGCCAGGCCGGTGAGCGCGAAGTGCACGGCCACGGAAACGATCAGCAGCACCAGCACGGTGGCTTCGGCCAGCGGCTGGTAAACGATGCGGTAGACCATCGGACCCATCGGAATCACCAGCAGCAGCGTCAGCAGCATGTTCAGCCACAGCGAATTGCCGGGTGCGGTGTAGGTCACGGTCAGCCAGAGCAGCGCCAGCGGCAGAACCACACAGGTGGCGATGGCCTTGGGCAAGGCGGCTGCGCTGCGGGTGCGCAGCGCGCGCAGCAGCTCGAGCGCCAGGCAGACGACGCCCAGCAGCGGCAGGAGATAGGCGGTGCCCGGCACTTTGCCGTCCACCAGCATGGCCAGGGTCAGGGCACCGAACGCCACGAACTCGCCCTGGGGAATGAAAATGACGCGCGTAACGGCGAATACCAGCACCAGAGCCATGCCCAGGAGGGCATAGATGGCGCCGTTGACGACACCGTCTTGCAGCAGGATCAGCGCAATTGAGGAATCCATCTAACAACCTTATTTATTCTGGTGTTCCGGCCGCACCCGGGACACTGATACGACACACCGGCCGGAAAGGCCGGTGCGAAGCATTGCAGGGGTGCCGCGCGGCGGGCGCCGCCGCGCTGTGCGCACCCTTGGATCGGGCGATCCAGGAGGATTACAGGCCGGGCTGGTAGACCCACTTGCCGCCTTCGACCTTGACGATGACGCGCGAACGCTCGTCAAAGCCGGCGTGGTCGGTCGGCGACATGTTGAACACGCCTTGCGAGGCGGCCAGGTCCTTCACACCTTCCAGCGCGTCGCGCATGGCAGCGCGGAACTCCGGCGTGCCGGGCTTGGCGCCCGACTTCAGCGCCACGGGCAGCGCCGCCACGACCAGCTGGCCGGCGTCCCACATATGGCCGCCGAACGTGTTGGTCGAACCGGCGCCGTTGGCCTTTTCGTAGGCGTCCACATAGGCCAGGGCCGACTTCTTGACCGGGTTGCTGTCCGGCAGCTGGGCCGCGACCAGCAGCGGGCCGGCCGGCAGCAGCATGCCGTCGCAGTCCTTGCCGCACACGCGCAGCACGTCGTTGTTGGCGGCGCCGTGGGTCTGGTAGATGGTGCCGCCGTAGTTGCGGGCCTTCAGTTCCTTTTGCGGCAGGGCCGACGGGGTGCCGGCGCCGGCGATCAGGATGGCGTCGGGCTTGGCGCCGACCAGTTTGAGCACCTGGCCCGTCACGCTGGTATCGGTGCGGCTGTATTTTTCGATGGCGACGATCTCGATGCCCTTGGCCTTGGCGGCCTTCTGCATCACGTCCAGCCAGCCGTCGCCGTAGGCGTCGGCAAAGCCGATGAAGCCCAGGGTCTTGACCTTGGACTTGGCCATGGCGTCAGCCAGGGCGCCGGCCATCAGGGCGTCGTTCTGCGGGGTCTTGAAGACCCAGCGGCGCTTGTCGTCCACGGGTTCGACGATCTTGGCGCTGGCGGCCACGCTGATCATCGGCACTTTGGCTTCGGCGGCCACGTCGACCATGGCGAGCGAGCCCGGCGTGACCGAGGTGCCGATGAGCACGTCGACCTTGTCGTCCGAGGCCAGCTTGCGCGAGTTCTTGACGGCTTGCGTCGTGTCGGTGGCGTCGTCCAGGACGATCCATTCGATCTTCTGGCCAGCCACTTCCTTGGGCAGGAGGGCCACGGTGTTGCGCTCGGGGATACCCAGCGACGCGGCCGGGCCGGTGCTGGACACGGTCACGCCAACCTTGACCTGGGCGTTCGCCAGTAGCGGCAGGGCCAGGGCAATGGCGGCAGCCGCCGCGGACAAGCCGAAGTGCTTGCGCATATTTTTGTCTCCTGTGGTGGCTCTTGTGCGCCTCGGTCGAGGCAGGGCGAGCCTAGTTAAAGTTATACAGAAAAAAATATTATAGGGTTAAAACAGTATCAGATGACGATGCGCAACTCCGGTAATTCCCTGATGTGCTACGAAAAACGCATTTCAGCAAACGCATTCGTTAATGGCGAACTTGTACTAGAAAAGATTGGCGGCCGTCAGTTGGGGGATTCCCTTGGACTGCGGCGCGCCTATCAACGCCCCAGCATCGGCCACACGCGCTCCACCCGCGACGCCACCCAGGCGGCCACCACCGCCTTGGCCAGATCACCGGGCAGGAACACCGCCACCGCCATCGCGGCCTTGGCCAAACCCATTTTTGTCACGACGGCCAGCCAGGGCACGCCGCAGGCGTAGACCACCGCGATGCCGCCCACCACGCATGCCGCCACGTAGCCAGCGAACTTTGCCCAGCCGCCCGCGGCGCGGCCGGCGAGGCCGCGCGCCAGCCAGCCCGTCACGAAAGCGCCCGCCACCAGGCCCACGAGAAAGCCGCCAGTAGGCCCGAAAAAGGCGCCCAGCCCGCCCCGGCCGCCCGGCAGCACGGGCAGCCCGACTGCCGCCAGCGCCAGGTAAAGCAAGCAGGCCAGCGCGCCGCGGACGGGTCCGAGCATTGCGCCCGCCAGCATGGCGCCCAAGGTTTGCAGCGTTACCGGTACCGGTATGGCGGGCAGCGGAATCGGCGGGATCAGGCTCAGGACGACGATCAGCGCCGCGAACAGCGCAATCAGCACGGTATTACTGGATTTCACGGCTTTCCCCTTTGGGAGATGGAACTGGGCGCGCGGGCCTCAGTGGCTGCGCGCGTCTATCGCTTCGGATACTTCCTGTGCCCTTTTCAGCGTCAGCACGATCAAGGGCACGATCAGCGCGACCGGATTGGCGCCCAGGCCGCGGGCCGCCTGCGCTTCGCGGATTTCCTGGAAGTTGCGCCAGATCTCGGGCACGAAACGCAGGGCCAGCGCCAACGCCAGCGCAACCTTGCCGGCATCGACCAGCCTCAGGCGTTCAAGCGGCATCAATGCCCTTTCGCAGACGGCAATCAGATCGGATGTGCGCGTGGCCAGCGTGACGGCCAGGGCCAGCCCCACCATCGCGCCCACGCGCAGCAGAACGGCCAGCGCCTCCAGGCCGCCCTGGAACCAGGCCGTGAACAAGCCCACGGCCAGCAGCACCCAGGCCAAGCCCTTGACCTGCCGCCAGACGGTAGCCGCGGCCACGCCCGTGGACCAGACCAGCGCGGCGGCGGCCAGGAAGGCCGGCGCCAGCCAGCGCGGGTCGCGCAGCAGGAACAGGCCCGCGCCCGCCGCCATCAGCGCCAGCAGCTTCAACCAGGCGGGCAGGCGGTGCAGAAAGGTATCGCCCGCGACATACAGCGGCTCCATCATGCGCAGTGCTCCCGGTACCAGCGCAGCGCGGCGGCCGGCTGGTCGTCGGCCGCGATGTTGCCGTCGCGCACCACCACCACCCGGTCGAAATCCTCCAGCAGCTCCAGGTCGTGGCTGACGACGATGGCGTCGTGGGGCAAGCCCGCGATGGCGTCGCGCACGCGATTGCGATTGCGCAGGTCCAGCTGGGTCGTGGGTTCGTCAAACACGATCAGCGCCGGCTCCATCACCAGCACAGCCGCCAGCGCCACCAGTTGGCGTTCGCCGCCGGACAGCGTGTGGCTGGTCCGGTCCGCCAGGTGACCGACGCCCAGGCGGCCCAACTGCGCATCGATGCGGGCTTCGCGTTGCTGGCGGTCCGGGGACAGGTGCTTCAGGCCGAACGCCAGGTCCTCGCGGACGATGGGGAAAACAATCTGGTTTTCAGGGTTCTGGAACACGAAGCCGACCTGGCGGCGCACGGCCTTCAGGTCGCGCCGCGTGTCCAGTCCGCCCACCCGCACATTACCGGCAGAGGGCAGGACCAGCCCGTTGATCAGGCGCGCCAGCGTGCTCTTGCCGGCGCCATTGGGGCCGACGATGCCGATGCGTCGTTCGGCCAGCGTCAGGCTCACCCCATTCAGCACTTGCGCCTGGGGCGTGGAAACAACCGCCTGGTCAAACTCGATTAACATGGGGCGGGATTATGCCCGAACCATTTCGGGCATCGGGACTCCAAGAGCTCATATGGACAAAGTACGAAAATCCGACGCCGAATGGCGGGCCCAGCTTTCCCCCGAAGAATACGTCGTCACCCGTGAAAAGGGTACCGAACGGGCATTCACCGGGCGTTACTGGAATACGTTCTCTCATGGCATCTACCGTTGCGTGGGCTGTGGCACGGCGCTGTTCGCTTCCGACACCAAATTCGACGCCGGCTGCGGCTGGCCCAGCTACTTCCAGCCGCTGGATCCCGAACTGGTGCGCGAGGAGCGCGACACCACCCACGGCATGGTCCGCACCGAAGTGCTGTGCAACGTCTGCGATTCGCATCTGGGACACGTCTTCCCCGACGGCCCCGAGCCCACCGGACTGCGCTACTGCATCAATTCCCTGTCGATGACGTTTGAACCCATAGAAGACTGAATGAAGAAGTTCCTGTTCGACCTGTTTCCGCTGTTCCTTTTCTTCATTGCGTATCGGTACACGGACATTTTCATCGCCACCGGCGTCGCCATGGCGGCTGCCGTGCTGCAGATCGTCTGGCTGAAGGCCACGGGCCGCGCCACCGAGGCCATGCACTGGATCAACCTGACCGTCATCCTGGTATTCGGCGGAGCCACGATCTGGCTGCACAGCGATGTCTTCATCAAATGGAAGCCCACGGTGCTGTACTGGCTGTTCGGCGGCGCGCTGGTCTTTGCGCGCCTGCTCTTCGGCCGCAACCTGATCCGCCGCCTGATGGAAAAGCAGATCCAGCTGCCCGACGCCGCCTGGGAACGGCTGAACCTGGTCTGGGCCGGCTTCTTCCTGATCGCAGGCGCGCTCAACCTGTATGTGGCGTTTTCCGGCCACTTCACCGAATCGCAGTGGGTCAGCTTCAAGGCCTTCGGCCTGATGGG
Organism: Achromobacter sp. PD1; assembly: GCF_048541815.1. Taxonomy (NCBI): domain Bacteria; kingdom Pseudomonadati; phylum Pseudomonadota; class Betaproteobacteria; order Burkholderiales; family Alcaligenaceae; genus Achromobacter; species Achromobacter sp. PD1. The sequence goes on along the minus strand of NZ_CP183349.1, from coordinate 688,858 downwards.
CCTGATGGTGGTCTTCGTGATCGGCCAGTCGATCTGGCTGGGCAAGCACATCCAGACGGAGGAACAGGCCCCCTCCTCCGACACCCCGCCCCGCCAGCCCTGATCCCCTCCGAATCCCTGGCCGGCGCGCGTAGCGCCGGAACCAAACCTCACTCCCCATGTCAGACACCACCGACCGCATTTCCCTGATCCGGGAGCGGCTAGCCGCCCTGGAACCCGTCAGCCTCGACATTCTGGACGACTCGCATTTGCATGCCGGCCACGAAGGCAGTAAAAACGGCGCCGGCCACTATCGCGTGATCATCGTAGCGCCTTGCTTCGCGGGGCTCTCGCCCGTTGCGCGGCATAGGCTGGTGTATCATCATTTGCAAGATTTGATCCCTTATCCGATTCATGCGCTTGCGCTAGATGCCCAGGCTCCCAAATAGAAAGTAAAAGGATATTCATGAAACGCATCGTCATGCTGGCTGCGGCCTGCGTCATCGCCGTGCCGGCTTTCGCTCAGAACGTGGCTACCGTCAACGGCAAGGCCATCTCGCAGAAGAGCCTGGATCAATTCGTCAAGCTGCTGGTCAGCCAGGGCGCCACCGATTCGCCGCAACTGCGCGAACAGGTCAAGCAGGAAATGATCAACCGCCAGATCTTCGTGCAAGCCGCCGAATCCAGCGGCATCGCCAAGCAGGCCGACGTCCAGACCGAAGTCGAACTGGCCCGCCAAGGCATCCTGGTCCGCGCCCTGATGGCCGACTACCTGGCCAAGCACCCGGTGTCCGACGCCAAGGTCACGGCCGAATACGAGAAGATCAAGAAGGAACAGGCCGGCAAGATGGAATACAAGGTCCGCCACATCCTCGTCGAAGACGAGAAGACGGCGAACGACCTGCTGGCCCAGATCAAGAGCAACAAGAGCAAGTTCAACGACCTGGCCAAGAAGAACTCCAAGGACCCCGGCAGCGCCGACAAGGGCGGCGACCTGGGTTGGGCTCCCCCGACCAACTACGTCCAGCCGTTCGCGCAAGCCGTGACGCAGCTGAAGAAGGGCGAAATGGTCGACAAGCCGGTGCAGACCCAGTACGGCTGGCACATCATCGTCGTCGACGACACCCGTCCGGTGGAGTTCCCGCCGCTCGACCAGGTGCGTCCGCAGCTGGAAGAAATGCTGCGCCAGCAAACCCTGGCCGACTACCAGAAGGAACTGCGCGAAAAGGCCAAGATCCAGTAAGCCTTGCCGCACAGATGAAAAATGCCCGCGCAAGCGGGCATTTTTTTCGCCTGGCTGTTTCGGCGCCGGGTTGGCTCCCCCGTTAAGCCAGCGCCTGCCGCAAATGGGCGTCCCAGAGAGGGCCTTCCAGCAGCGGCGACAGATGGCCGTAGCGCCCGGCCACGCTGGTCTGGACAATATGGGCGGGATACGCGATCCGCGCGCCCACGCCTGGATCGTCGGGCGCAAAGAGCTCGTCCGATACGCAGCGCAGCCAACGCACGGGCGTGGCGGCTTCCAGCAGCGCGCCGCGCGCATCGTAGCGGCAGGCGGACGTCCTGAGCAGCGCCATGGACCACGGTGAAAAGCGCGCCGCCCAGGCCTGGGCCTCGGCCCGCAAACGCTGCTCCGCGTCGGGTTCGCCCGCGTCGGCCAGCCATAGCGCGTAGCCATAGCGGCGCAAGGTTGCGCAGCGCGATTCGACCCATTCGTTCCAGGCATCCGCATCGCCCGCATCGAGGGCGGCGGCGATGCGGCGCAGGCGCTGCGCGTCCTCCATGGTGCCGCCGCCGCGCGGCGCCGAAGCCAGCGCCACCACCCGCCCGATGGGCAGCGGCGCGGCCACGGCCCACTGGAAGGCTTGGTAGCCGCCGTAGGAATACCCCACCACCGCATCCAGGCGCTCGACGCCTATCGCGCGCAGCCATTCCCCCTGCAGGCGCACGCCATCGGCAATCGAAACGTCAGGAAATGCGCTGGCTTGGGCCCCGATCGGCGCGCTGCTGCCGAAACTCGAACCCAACGCGTTCGGTGCCAGCACGCAGGTATCGCGCGTATCCAGCGCCGCCCCCGGCCCCAGCCAGGGACTGGCCCAGCCCGCATCGGGATGGACTGCCCCCTCGGCCGGCCGCAAGGCCTGGTGGCTGCCGGATATGCCATGCAGCAGCAACACCACGGCGCGCGCCCGGTGCGGCGGCGGACCGTAGCGGGCCCAGGCCAGCCGGACCGGCGCCAGCGTCCCGCCGCCGTCCAATGGCAAGGCCTGCAACTGCGTCACCTCGGCGGCGCGATCCGTGGACTGATGGACGGACATCGGCGGCCCCTAGACCGGACGCTCGCCCATGACCGTGGTGCGATAGATCGTGCGCCGCATGCTGGCTGGCAATTCGCGGGTGGTGGCCTTGTGCATCACGCAGCGGTTGTCCCACATGACCACGTCGCCCGGCTCCCATTGCAGCGCGTACTGGTACTGCTCCTGCGTGCAATGCGCGAACAGGCGATCCAGCAATTCCTGGCTGTCCGCCTCGCCCCAGCCGGACACCTCTGCGGTCATGCCGGGATGCACGTACAGCGCCTTGCGGCCCGTCTCGGGATGGGTGCGCACGATGGGATGTTCGACGTCAGGCGTGCCGGCCAGTTGGCTGGCATCCATCTTCACCTGGGTGCCCTCGTCGGCCCTGGTGTTCTTGCGCCGGTAGCGGTGCACCGCCCGAAGGCCAGCCAACTGGCTTTGCACGGCGCTGTCCAGTTCCTCGTAGGCCCGGTACATGTTGACGAACAAGGTGTTGCCGCCTTCCGGCGGAATCAGCTGCGCATTCAGGATGGTGGCCTTGGCGGGACATTCACGGAAGGCGAAATCCGAATGCCAGTACGAACCGCCGTCGGCAATGCCCGCCGGCACGCCGTTCTTGACCTCGTTGGACAGCACGAATATCTCGGGATACTCGGGATGGTTGTACTGGGCCAGCACGTGGATATCCAGCTCGCCCAGGCGGCGGCTGAAGCGCAGTTGGCCCTCGGGCGACAGCCGCTGGTTCTTGAAGACCAGCAGTTGGTGGCGCAGGAATAGCGCATTCACGTCCGCGAAGGCGGCGTCGTCCAGGGTTTCCAGATCCACGCCTTGGACGGCCGCGCCAATCAGCGGGCTCAGGGGTATCGCTTTCATCATCAGGCTCCGGCAGAGGTTCAGGGAAGACGGTGCACGCGGGCCTCGGTGCGCACCAGCGGCTCGGCGCCGTGCTCCCCGATCAGCACCGGATACTCCAGCCGCATGCCGCCCACGCCCGGGCGGTACAGGTGCGTGCCCAACGCCACCACCATGCCGGGCGTCACGACGTCGCGGCTGCGCAGGTTGATGAAGGGGCGAGTGCGCGCGCAGGTGCCCAGTCCATGGCCGAACAGAGGCAGGCCGAACTCGCTCAGGCCGTGCTTTTCGAACACGGCGATGCCGCGGCTGGCGCACTCCGCTATCGGCCGGCCCGGCGTCAACGACGCCAGCATGGTCTGCACGGTCTCTTCCCAGCAATCGATCAGCTTGCTCTGGGCCGGGTCGGGCTTGCCCAGGAACACGGGCAAAGCCGTATCCGCCATGTAGAGGTCCAGCAAGGGGTGCAGGTCCAGGATCACGAACTCGTTCGGCTGGATAGCGCGGTCGGTGGCCTGCTGGGTGACGCCGCGCAGGAATCCCGTGCGTTCGCCCGCCCCGACTTCGGTGCCGCCCGTCACGGCCCAGGACCAGGTGCTGCCCCGCTGCCGGATCGCACGCTCGATTTCGCCGGCGATCTCGTTCTCGGTCGCTCCGACCCGCACTGCGTTCATGCCCTGTTCGAAACCGTAATCCGAGACCTCTGCCGCATGGCGCAGGCGCTCGATCTCGGCGGCGTCCTTGATCAGCATGACGTCGTCGATCACGTCCACCCCGTTCGCGAAACGGATGTCGGGCAGATGGCTGGTGAGGTCGAAGTACTCGGCCGCGGTCAGCATGCCTGGCGCCACCTGCGCCGCCCCGGGGTGCGACAGGTCCAACGCCACCTTGCCCCGCGTCAGCCCGTGGTGCTCCAGGCGCTGGCGTATCAGTTGCGGAAAATCGGAAAACTCGAACTCGTACATCTCCATTTCATGGCCTTCCACCCGCACCCGCGAGGCGTCCATGGCCCAGTAGATGAATTCGCAATGCCCGTCCGCGGTGACCAGCACGGCGCCGCGCCACGGCATGAATGCGCCGCTCAGGTAGTGCAGCGCGCCCTGGCGGGTACCCAGGTAGGCGTCAAAGCCGAGTTCGCGCGCGTGTCGGGCGACGCGCTTGCGGCGGGCCTGAAAATCGATGGACTGCATGTGTCTCTCCTCCTTGGGAATTCAGGAAACGGATGCGCCGGAGGCCTTGACGACCGGCGCCCATTTCTCGGTTTCATCCGCTGTGAAGCGGGCAAAGTCGTCGGGCTTGCTGGCCACCGGATCCGCGGCCTGGGAAACAAGTTGCTCGCGCACCCGGGGATCGGCCAGCGCCCGGGCGATTTCCTGCTGCAGGCGTTCGACGATGGGACGCGGCGTGCCGGCGGGCGCGAATACGCCGATCCAGGACGTCATGGCATAGCCCGGCAGGGTTTCGGCCACGGTCGGGATGTCGGGCGCGGCCGGGGAGCGCTCCGGCCCGGTCACGGCGATCGCGCGCAGCTTGCCGGACTTGATCAGGGGCTGGGCGATGACCAGGCTGTCGAAGGCCAGGTCGGCCTGTCCGCCGATCACGTCCGTGAGCGCGGGCAGGCTGCCCTTGTAGGGAATGTGCTGCATCTGCACGCCGGCCATCTCGTTGAACAGCTCGCCCGACATGTGCATGGACGTGCCGCTGCCGCCCGAGGCGCGGTTGAGCTTGCCGGGATTGGCCTTGGCATAGGCGATGAGGTCCGCCACCGAGTGGATCGGCAGCTTGGGGTTGACCACCACCACCAGCGGATACGACACGACCTGCGTTACCGCCGTGAAGTCCTTCAGCGGCTGGAACGGCATGGACTTGTAGAGGGTCTGGTTGATGGCGTTGGTGCCTATCGTGCCCATCAGGATCGTGTAGCCGTCCGGGGCCGACTTGGCCACGGCGTCCGCCCCGATGTTGCCGCCCGCCCCGGGCTTGGCCTCGACGATGACCGATACGCCCATGCTCTGCGTCATGCGTTCGGCCAGCAGCCGGGTGACGATTTCAGTGGGCCCGCCGGCCGCGGCGGGTACGACGAAGCGGATAGGTTTGCTGGGATAGGCCTCGGCCGCGCTGGCGGCGGAACTGGCCGCCACACCCGCCGCCAGGGCGCATGCGCCCAAGGCGCGCAATAGTCTCCTGCACATGGCATGTCTCCGTTATTGCGGGACGTACCGGGCGGGTGCCCTGGCCGACCCATCTAATTAACGAACAATTGTTCGCTAATTGGCATTTTATGGAGATTGGCGCGGATGTCAAACTACAATCGAGCCTCCAAAGACAAGACTGCCGACACATGGACACGACATTGCCGGAACCGAAAGAAAGGAAAGAGGAATTTCTCGACAGCCTGGCCAACGGCCTGCAACTGCTGCAGATCTACGCCACCGGCGTGGCCAGCGTGACCGTGCAGGAAGCCGCGGAACAACTGGACGTGACCCGCGCGGCGTCGCGGCGCATTTTGCTGACGCTGGAAAAACTGGGCTATGTGCGGCAGGACGGCAGGAATTTCTCGCCCACGCCCAAGGTCATGGACCTGGGCTATGCGTATTTCGCTTCGCTGAGCCTGCCCAAGCTGACCCGCGCGACCATGCGCGAAGTCGCGCAGACCGTGGGGGAAACCTGCTCGCTGGGCGTGCTGGACCGGCAACATGTCGTATTCCTGGCGCGCGAGGAAGGCCCCAAGCTGCTCAAGCTGGACCTGTCGGTGGGCAGCCGCCTGCCCGCCTACGCCCATTCCCTGGGCCGCACGCTGCTATCGACCCTGGATGACGAGGCGCTCGACGCCTATCTGGAAAGCGCGGACCTGAAGCGCCTGACGCCCTACACGACTGTGTCGCGCAGCGCCCTGCGCAAGCTGATCCGGCAGGTGCGCCAGGACGGCTACTGCATTTCGGTCAGCGAATTGGTGGATGGTTTCGCGGGCGTGGCCGTGCCGCTGTACAACCATGAAGGCCGCGCGGTGGCAGGCCTGAGCGTCAGCATGGTGCTGGGCTCCCGCCAGCCCGACGAATTGAAGCAACAGCATCTGCCGGCCTTGCAGCGCGCGGCCGCCGCCATCCGCGACATGATGCCGCGCAGCACCATCTGATTCGGTGCCTGGCCGGGCGGCCTCAGCCGCCCTGCTCGCCCAGCAAGGCCTTCAGGCCGTCCTCGTCCAGCACCGCCACGCCCAGTTCCTGGGCCTTGGCGAGCTTGCTGCCGGAATCCTCGCCGGCCACCAGATAGGCCGTTTTCTTGGACACCGAGCCGCTGACCTTGCCGCCCGCCGCCTGGATGCGCATCGAGGCTTCTTCGCGCGTCCAATTGGGCAGCGTGCCGGTCAACACGAAGGTCTTGCCGGCCAGCGTCGTGGCTTGCGGCGCCGCCTCGGCCACGGGATTCACGCCCTGCGACTTCAGTTGTTCGATCACGTCGCGGTTGTGCTGCTCGGCGAAGAAACGGCGGATCGAAGCCGCCACCACCGGGCCCACGTCGGGTACGGAGGACAAGGCGTCTTCATCGGCGTCCATGATGGCGTCGATGCTGCCGAAATGGCGCGCCACGTCGCGCGCCGTGGTCTCGCCCACGTGGCGGATGCCCAGCGCGTACAGCAGGCGGTTCAAGCCGGGCGCGCGCGCCTTGTCGATGGCGGCCACCAGGTTGTCGGCGGATTTCTGGCCCATGCGGTCCAGGCCCACCAATTCCAGCGGACGCAGGCTGTACAGGTCGGCCAGGGTCTTGACCCGGCCGCTGTCGACCAACTGATCCACCAGTTTTTCGCCCAGGCCTTCGATGTCCAGCGCCTTGCGGCTGGCGGCGTGCCACAGCGTCTGCTTGCGCTGCGCGCCGCAGAACAAACCGCCGGTGCAACGCGCGATGGTCTCGTCTTCCAGGCGTTCGATGGCGGAGCCGCAAACCGGACAGGCCGTGGGCATGACGAATTCGCGGGCGTCGTCCGGGCGCTTTTCCAGCACCGGGCCCAGTACTTCCGGAATCACGTCGCCCGCGCGGCGCACGATGACCGTGTCGCCGATGCGTACGTCCTTGCGGCGGATCTCGTCTTCGTTATGCAGCGTGGCGTTGGTGACGGTCACGCCGCCGACGAACACGGGCTTCAGGCGCGCCACCGGCGTGATGGCGCCGGTGCGGCCCACCTGCACCTCGATGTCGAGCAAGGTGGTGGTGGCTTCCTCGGCGGCGAACTTGTGCGCCAGCGCGAAGCGCGGCGCGCGCGCGACGAAACCCAGCACCTTCTGCGCGGGCAGCGAATCCACCTTGTAGACCACGCCGTCGATGTCGTAGGGCAAATCGGGCCGCAGCGCGCCGACCTTGGCGTAGAAAGCCATCAGGCCCTCGGCGCCGCTGGCGCGGTGGTTGTGCTTGACGTTGACCGGCAGGCCCAGCGAGGCCAGCCAGTCCAGCATGGCGCCGTGGGATTTCTCGGGCAATTGCGAGGCCTCGGCCACGCCGGCCGACGCTTCGGCAAACAAGCCGCCCTGCGAACCCGCCAGGCCCTGGACTTCGCCCCAGCCATAGGCGAAGAAGCGCAGCGGCCGCTTGGCGGTGATGCGCGGATCCAGCTGGCGCAGGCTGCCCGCGGCGGCATTGCGCGGATTGACGAAGACTTTCTCGTCGCGCTTGGCCTGGGCCTGGTTCAGTTTTTCGAAGTCGGCGCGATTCATCAGGACTTCGCCGCGGACTTCCAGCACCTTGGGGTACGCCCCCTTGAGCTGCAGCGGAATTGCCTTGATGGTGCGGATATTGGAGGTGACGTCTTCACCCGTCTGGCCGTCGCCGCGGGTGGCGGCCTGCACCAGGCGGCCGTCTTCGTAGCGCAGGCTGATTGCCAGCCCGTCCAGCTTGAGCTCGCAGAAGTAATCGGCTTGCTGCGCCGGCCCCAGCAGGCCCGCGCCGCGCAGCGTGTCGGTGACGCGGCGGTCGAAGGCCGTCACGTCTTCTTCGTCGAAGGCATTGCCCAGCGACAGCATCGGCACCACGTGACGCACGCTGCCAAATGCCGAAACAGGCGCCGCACCCACGCGCTGCGTCGGCGACTCCGGCGTCACCAGCTCCGGATGCTCGGCCTCCAGGGCCTGCAGTTCGCGCATCAGCCGGTCGTACTCGGCATCCGATATCGAGGGATCGTCGTAGACGTAGTAGCGGACGTTGTGCTGTTCGATTTCGGCGCGCAAGCGCGCCGCGGCCTGCGCCGCGTTTTCACCGCCAGACGCGCCGCTCATTTACGCAAACACCCTTAGGGCGCGCTCGCTGCCAGCGGGCAGGCCCGCTTGTTCGAGCTGGCCGAACAGCACCTGGAGGCGCTCGTCGATGACCGTTTCCGAACCATCGGCCAGCGGCTTGCCCTGGTCGTCCACCAGGTCCGCGCGCAGACGGGCAGCCAGGTCGCGGCCCACATCGACCATGCGGCCGAAAGCGCGCTCGTCCGCCGGGCTGCAGGGCACGTCCAGCAGCAGGTACAGGCGTTCGATGCCGCCCATGCCGGCATCGAATGCCGCACCGTCGCCGCGCGCCAGCGTGAAGCGGGCTATGCCGTTGTCCGCCGGCCAGGCCAGGCGGCTGCCGTCGGCGACAAAGCCCAGGTCACGCGCCACGGACAGGACTTCGGCGGCGGGCTGGGCCGTACCCAGCAGCAGGGTCAGGCCAACCTGGGTGTCCAGGGCGGCGCAGGTGTCGTCCAATCGGGCGCCCTGCTCCAGCACGGCCTGCTGGTCCGGACCTTCGATGGTGGCGTCGAAACGCTCGGCCATGTCCTGGGCGCGGGCCCAGGCCTGCGACCATTCGATGGCGGTCAGCGGACCGCTGCGGTTGGCCAGCAGCACGGCCAGCTGCATGGACGCATAGGATTCGCCGGCGTGAACGCGCGCGCGGTGGCGGCGCTGATCGGTTTCGGCGAACACGCGCATGGGCTTGCGGCCCACGTGGCGCAGGCTCTGCATGTAGGGCAGCAGGTCGGCGCCGCGCACGGTGTCGGCGAAGTTGATCTCGATGACCACCTCGCAGGCGGGATCGGGTTCTTCGGTATCGTCGGCATCGCTGCCGGCATCGACCGGCGCTGGCTGACCGGACTGGGCACGGGGGCTTTCGCCGCCCATGCCGGGCTCGCGGCGCGACGCCGCTGCGCCTGCGGCCGGCGCAGCGCCTGCAGATGCCGCCCCCGCCCCCAACAGCGGATCCTGTTCGGTGGAGGGGAAATGGGTCTGCATCTTGCGCCGGACGCGCCGGTCCTGCCACCAGTTGAATCCCAGCACCAGCAGTATCAGCAATACGCCCAGGGCTATCAGCCCGATCTGCAAATCACTCATGTATAAATCCCGCGCCGAAACCCCGACGCCCTTCTGAATATTGGGTTTATGCCGCTTCGGAGGCCATCATCTGGACGGCCGAGTCTATGTCTACCGCAACGATACGCGAAACCCCTTGCTCTTGCATGGTTACACCGATCAGTTGCTTGGCCATCTGCATCGCGATCTTGTTGTGCGAGATGAACAGGAACTGGGTCTGCTCGCTCATGTTGGCGACCAGGTTCGCGTAGCGCTCCGTGTTGGCGTCGTCCAGCGGCGCGTCCACCTCGTCCAGCAGGCAGAACGGCGCAGGGTTGAGCTTGAACAGCGCGAACACCAGGGCGGTCGCGGTCAGGGCCTTTTCGCCGCCGGACAGCAGGTGAATGGTGCTGTTGCGCTTGCCCGGAGGCTGCGCCATGACCTGCACGCCAGCGTCGAGAATTTCCTCGCCCGTCATGGTCAGCTTGGCCTCGCCGCCGCCGAACAGCTTGGGGAACAGTTCGCCGAAGTGGCCGTTGACGACGTTGAAGGTCTCTTGCAGCAGCTCGCGGGTTTCGCGGTCGATCTTGCGGATGGCGTCCTCGAGGGTCTCGATGGCGGTCATCAGGTCCTGGTGCTGCGAATCGAGGAAGCCCTTGCGCTCGCGCGAGGTGTTCAATTCATCCAGCGCCGCCAGGTTGACCGAGCCCAGGGCTTCGATCTGGCGCGAAATGCGGCTGACTTCGGACTGCAGCCAGCTGGCGCGGCGCCATTCATCGGGCTGGTTGGCCAGATCCTGGGCCAGCGCCTCGCGGTCGACCTCGCGCGCGTTCAATTGTTCGGTGAACTGCTCTTCGGCCAGACGGGCGGCCTGTTCCTGCAGCTGCAGTTCCATGATGCGGGCGCGCCGCGGCTCCAGCGTCTGTTCCTGCTGCAGGCGGTCTTCGTCGGCGCCGCGCAACAGGGCCGCCAGATTTTCCAGTTCCTGGCGAGCGCGCGACAGCGCTTCCTCGCGCTCGGCGCGCGCTTCCAGGGCGTCCTGCAGGCCGGCCTGGGACGCCGAGGCGTCCAGCTCGGCCAGGTCCACCATCAGCTGCTCTAGTTCGACGCTGCCGCGCTGGCTTTGGTCGGCCGCCAATTGCTGGTTGCGCTGTAGATCGGTAATGCGGACCTGGATGCCGCGTTCGGCAAATTCGGCTTCCTGGGCGGCGCGTTCCAGTTCGCGCAGGCCGGCGCGGGCCGCTTCGGCCTGGGCCGCCAGGGTTTCGCCGTCGATCTCGGCGTCGGCGAAACGGGATTGGTGTTCGGCCAGCTCCTCGTCCAGCGCCTCGAAGCGGGCCTCGGCCTCTTCGCGGGTGGCGCGCAGGTCTTCTTCCTGGACCTTGATCTCTTCCAGGTCCTGGCGCAGGCGCGAGGCGCGTTCGCCGGACTGCTCGGCCTGCTGCTGCAGGCGCGAGTGTTCCAGCTGGATGTCGTGCACCCGGCGGGTGACCTCGGCCACGCGCTGGCGCGCCGGGGCGATGGCCTGGGACACTTGTTGCCAGGCGGCCTCGGCGCGGGCGACCGCGGCGCGCGCCTGGTCGGCGATCAGTTGCTGGGCCTTGATCTCGCGTTGCAGGTTCTCGATTTCCTGCTGGCGCGCCAACAGGCCGGCCTGCTCGGAATCGGGCGCATAGAAACGCACGCTGTGGGCGTCGACCAGATGGCCGGCCTTGACCACGCAGGCCCCCCCCGCGGGCAGGCTGGCGCGCATGGCCAGCGCCTGGGTCACGTCGGTGGCCGTGTAGATGCCGCCCAGCCACTCATTCAGCAGCGTACGCAGGTCGGGATCGGTGATGCGCAGCAGGCTGGCGAGCGAGGTCAGGCCGGCCGGCGCGGCGGGCGTCGGCGCGGCGGCCGGCAGCTGGTAGAAGGCCAGCCTGGCCGGCGGCGCATCCTCGGCGAAGGCGCGGGCCCAATCCAGGTTGCGCACTTCCATCGAGGCCATGCGCTCGCGCAGTGCGGCTTCCAGGGCGGTTTCCCAGCCCGGTTCGATGTGCAGCTTCTGCCACAAACGCGACAGACCGGCCAGCTCATGCTTGGCCAGCCAGGGTTCCAGCGCCCCCTGCTTCTGCACGTCTTCCTGCAGCTTCACCAGGGCCGACAGGCGGGCTTCCAGGCGCGCCAGGTTCTGCACGTCGGTCTGGGCGGCGGCCTGGGCGCGGCTGCGCTCGGCATCCGCTTCCGGCACGCGGCCTTCCAGGGTAGCCAGCTCTTCCTGGGCTTCCTCGAGCTGGTCCTCGCCGGCGGCGCGGTCGCCAGCCAGTTGCTCCAGGCGCACCGGATCGGGACTGTGCAGTTCGCGCAGTTCCTGTTGCAAGCGTTCGCGGCGCTGCTCCAGCGCCTGCATCTGGCGGTCCGCGTCGCGCTGCGACTGGGCCACCAGGGCAAGATTCTGTTCGACGCGGGCCAGCGCGGCGCGCATCTCGTCGCGCCCCGAGGCGGCTTCGCGCACGCGCTGCTCCACGGCCGGCAGCGCGGCCTGGGCGTCCTCGGCCTTGGCGCGCGCCTCTTCCGTGCGGGCGGCGCCCGCGGCCAGGTCTTCCTCGGCCTGGGCGATCTGTTCGGTGCAATGCTCGCGCTGGGCGGTCCACTCGCCGATCTGCTGCTGCAGCTGATCGCGGCGCGCTTGCAGGCGGTTGCGGGAATCCACCACGTGACGGATTTCGGCTTCCAGGCGGCTGACTTGCGCGTTGGCCTCGTACAGCCCGCCCTGGGCGGTATGCACTGCATCGCTGGCGGCGTAGTGGGCCTGGCGGCGGGACTCCAGCGCGGCTTCGCCCGCCCGCAGGCCGGCGATGGCGGCTTCCAGTTCATTCTGGGCCTGCGCCATCTCCTGGGCTTTCTTGGCGCGCTCTTCGCGCGCCCCGGTTTCCTTCAGGAACCACAACGCATGCTGCTTCTTTTCGCCGTCGGCCTGGAGTTCGCGGTAGCGCGTGGCCACTTCGGCCTGCGCTTCCAGCTTCTCCAGCTGATTATTGAGTTCGCGCAGGATGTCTTCGACGCGGGTCAGGTTCTCGCGCGTGTCGGACAGGCGGTTCTCGGTCTCGCGGCGCCGTTCCTTGTAGCGCGACACCCCTGCCGCCTCTTCCAGGAACACCCGCAGTTCTTCGGGGCGCGCCTCGATCAGGCGGTTGATCATGCCCTGGCCGATGATGGCGTAGCCGCGGGCGCCCAGGCCGGTGCCCAGGAAGATGTCGTGGATGTCGCGGCGGCGGACCTGCTGGTTGTTGACGAAGTAGCTGCTGGTGCCGTCGCGGGTCAGCACCCGGCGCACGGCGATTTCCGCGTAGGTGCTCCACTGGCCGGCGGCGCGCCCTTCGCTGTTGTCGAACACCATTTCCACCGAGGCCCGCGCAGCAGGCTTACGGTTGCCGGAGCCGTTGAAAATGACGTCCTGCATGGACTCGCCGCGCAGTTCCGAGGCCTTGGCCTCACCCAGCACCCAGCGCACGGCATCAATGATGTTCGATTTTCCGCAGCCATTGGGACCCACCACGCCCACCAGTTGGCTGGGCACGGGAATCACGGTGGGATCGACGAAGGACTTGAAGCCGGCGAGTTTTAGCTGAGTAAGACGCACAATACGATGACGACGGGGTGGGTTGAACGAAAGGCGTTAACGGACCTGCCGCACAGATTGCAAACCGGCCCCTGGAGGGCCGGCTTACACATGGGTCGTATGATACCGCAGGCAGTCTGTCCCCGAACGTCAGCAAGGGTCAAGGCGTGTTGTCCCTAAGGCTTGCCGGCGGTCAACCCGCGGGCAAACGCTCAATGGCCGCCGCCTGGGGTCCGGCTATACTCCCTGACACTTTTTTGCACGACACATAAATTTTCACGCGGACTGGCCGGGGCCAGGCCTGAGAACGGGGACATTCTTGAAACGTGGTTTCTATCTGGTCATGGCCGCGCAGGCCTTCTCGTCATTGGCGGACAACGCGCTGTTCATCGCAGCCATCGCCTTGATACAGGAACTGCATGGGCCGGACTGGATGGCGCCCATGATGAAGTGGTCGTTCGCGCTGGCTTATGTGGTGCTGGCCGCCTTTGTCGGGGCGCTGGCGGACTCCTTCCCCAAGGGCCGTGTGATGTTCTCCACCAATGCCCTGAAAGTGACCGGCTGCATGCTGATGTTCTCGTATGCCAGCATCGGCGTCGCCCCCGAGTACCAGACCTACCTGGTCTGCGCGGCCTACGGCATCGTCGGCATCGGCGCCGCGGCCTACTCCCCCGCCAAGTACGGCATCGTCACGGAAATGCTGCCCCCGGCCATGCTGGTCAAGGGCAATAGCTGGATCGAGGGCCTGACCGTCTTCTCCATCATCCTGGGCACGGTGCTGGGCGGCCTGCTGATCTCGTCCTCCGTTTCCACCGCCCTGCTCAGCCACTCCTTCATCGGCAAGCTGGTCCACACCCCGGCCGAGGCCGCGATCCTGGTCATCGCCTTCGTGTACCTGCTGGCGGCGCTGTGCAACCTGCTGATTCCGCACACCCACGTGCGCTACCCGCCGCAGCAGAAGAACCCGGTGCGGCTCATCCGCACCTTCTGGGGCTACGTCCGTGTGCTGTGGAAAGACAAGCTGGGCCAGATCTCGCTGGCCGTCACCACCCTGTTCTGGGGCGCGGGCGCCACGCTGCAGTTGATCGTCATCGAATGGGGCCGCAGCCACCTCGGATACCAACTGGACAAGGCCTCGATGCTGATGGGCGTGGCCGCGCTGGGCACCGTCGTCGGCTCCATCCTGGCGGGCCGCATTCCGCTGCGCCGCGCGCTGGCCGTGTTGCCGGTCGGCGCCGCCATGGGCCTGGTCGTGCTGCTGATGCCGCTGGTCTACTCGCCCTGGAGCGTCTACCTGCTGCTGCTGATCACGGGCGGCCTGGCCGGCTTCTTCGTGGTGCCGATGAACGCGCTGCTGCAGCACCGCGGCCACGTGCTGCTGTCGGCCGGCCATTCCATCGCCGTGCAGAACTTCAACGAACAGCTCAACATCCTGCTAATGGTGGCCATGTACACGCTGCTGCTGTGGCTGCAGCTGCCCATCAACATCATCATCGTGATCTTCGGCACCGTGGTCGCGGTGCTGATGGTGGTCTTCATGCGCTGGAGCAAGCGCAACCTGCAGGCCAATCCCGAACTGCACGACCAGATCGGCCAGGAAGGCCATGGGCGCGCGCTGGACTCCACGCACTAGGCGCGCAATTCCGCTGCAATGAAAAAACCGGGCTTGCGCCCGGTTTTTCTTTGCCCCACGACCATGGAGCCAGGCTCAGGCCAATTGCGCCGCGGCCAGGCGCAGGTCCTGCCAGGCGCGCGCCTTCTCGCTGGGGCTGCGCAGCAGGTAGGCGGGGTGGTAGCTGACGACCACCGGAATCTCCCGCCCTTCGTCGGTCTTCAACTGGTGGATACGGCCGCGCAGGCTGCCGATGGTCGCGTCCGTGCCCAGCAGCGTCTGGGCCGCGAAACGGCCCAGCACCAGGATCCGCTCCGGCTTGAGCAGCGCGATCTGGCGCATCAGGTAGGGACTGCAGGCCGCGATTTCCTCGGGCTTGGGATTGCGATTGCCAGGCGGCCGGCACTTGATGACGTTGGTGATGAACACGTCGCGCTCGCGGCTCATGGACACCGACGACAGCATGGCGTCCAGCAACTGGCCCGAGCGGCCCACGAAGGGCTGCCCTTGCCGGTCCTCTTGCTCGCCAGGCGCCTCGCCCACCACCAGCCAGCGCGTGGGGTGGCCGCCGTGACCGAAGACCGCGTTGCGGCGGCCCTTGCACAGCCCGCAGGCGGAACAGGCCACGACCTGATCGTGCATTTCTTCCAGCGTGGAGTTCCGGATCGCTTCTGCCACCGGCACGGGAGGCGGAAGCGCTGCCTCGGCCTCGGCCTTGGGAGCTGGAGGCGGCGGCGGGCCTTTGCGGTTCAGGATCGACGTCGGTATTCCGGCACGACCGGGAGTCGGTTCCGCAGGCGCCGCTACGGCGGCGGGCGCTGCCTCGCGCGCCGGGACGGCAGCGACCGGCGCGACAGCCGCAACAGGCTGCGGCGCAATCGGCGCCTCAGCTACGGGAATCTGCGCCGCAGCCGGCAAAACCGGCGTCGAAACAAGGACTTGCGTCTCGGCCGTCGGCCCGCTGGGCGCAGGGGCCGGACGCAGCCACAGCCGCTCCATGCCGATCTCGCGCAACCAGATGCGCTGCAGCGGATTGACCCGGGGCGCGGCCGGCGGCGGCGCTGCGTTGGGCTGGCTCATGCCGCCGCTCCATCCGCCGCAAAGCGCTTCTGCATGACCAGGGCATCTTCCCTGCCGCCTTTCTCGGCCGGGTAATAGCCTCGGCGCACGCCGATTTGCAGATACCCGTGCCGTTTGTAGAAACTGATGGCCGACTCATTGGAGGGGCGCACCTCCAGCAGCACGCCCTCCATGCCGCGTTCGCGCGCCTGCTGCTCGCACCAGTCCAGCAGCAAGCCGCCCAGGCCCTGGCGGTGCAGCGGTTTGGCCACCGCGATCACCAGCAGGTGCGCCACGTCGGGCGCGAACATGAGCACGCAAAACCCCGCCAGCTTGCCTTCGCGCCGCAGCGCCCAGGCGCCGTAGCCTGCCGCCAGGGCGTCCGCGAAATTGCCGCGCGTCCAGGGGAAGGCCTGCACGTGCGCCTCCAGCGCCACGACCTCGTCGAGGTCGGCGTCGGTCATCGGTTGAGGCACCGAAGGAACCAGCGAAGGCCGGGCTTTCGGATTACCGCCTTCGCCGCGCATGCGCTCGGCCGTGGTGAATGCCACCTTGTCGCGCACGTAGAGCGGCGCAGCCAGCTCGGGCGCCACGGCCTCGCCCCGCAACCAGCCCTGCCGCCCCAAACGGGCGACGCTGGCCGCTTCCGGGCGCCTGGCGTCCGCGCGGCGCCAGGCGCCGGGATATTCCATTTCGGACGCGTAGGCATCCCAGGCATCGCCGGCCAATACCGGTTCCAGCGGCAGGCCCGCGCGCGCCGACCAGGCCGGCAGGTGATGGGCGGTCCATGGCACGACTTCGGCCGCCGCGATCAGCAAGGGCGCCTGCAGGACTTCCCAAGAGATTTCGCCATCTGAAATGTTCGCCTGGCGGTAGACGGCCAGATAGACCTCGTTCATGCGGGCGTCCAGCGCCACCACGATCGCGCCCGCCGGGGTGGTTTCCACCTGTGCGGCGACCGCCTGATGAGAGACAATGGGAACAACGGGGATGCCCAGGCCGAGGCCCATGCCTTGCGCCACTCCGCAGGCCACCCGCAGGCCGGTGAATCCGCCCGGACCCTGGCCAAAAGCCACCGCGTGCAAGGCGGCTGGCGCCAGTCCGGACGCCGCCAGCAACTCGTTGGCCATGGGCAGGAGCCGTTCCGCGTGCTCCTGGGAGCCTTCATGTTCCCTGACGCTGACCTCCAGGCGGCCATCGACCGCCCGCAACAGAGCCACGCCGCAACGGGACGAAGAAGTTTCCAAAGCCAGCAGGTTTAGTTCCATAGATGCAGATTGTACGAAATACCGCGACTCCGCCCCCGGTTATCAGGGGGATGCGAGGGGGATTTCAACCATGGTTCGCAATGTGTAATATCTTGTGAACGCCCACTAGCCGCTGGTTCTTGCCACTGTTACATTTCCGGCCATGAATACGCAAAACACCACCCCCACCCGAAAAATCCTCGTCGTCGACGATGATCCGCGCTTGCGCGATTTGCTGCGTCGGTACTTATCCGAACAGGGATTCAACGTTTTCGTTGCCGAAGACGCCAAAGAGATGGGCAAACTCTGGCAACGCGAGCATTTCGACCTGCTCGTGCTGGATCTGATGCTGCCTGGAGAAGATGGCCTGTCCATCTGTCGCCGGCTGCGCGGTGGTCACGACAATACCCCCATCATCATGCTGACGGCCAAGGCGGAAGAAATCGACCGCATCGTCGGCCTGGAAATGGGTGCGGACGACTACCTGTCCAAGCCGTTCAACCCCCGGGAACTGCTGGCGCGGATCAACGCGATCCTGCGCCGCCGCGGCACCGAGGAACACCCCGGCGCCCCCAGCCAGGAAAACGAGTCCATCGCCTTCGGCCCCTACACGCTGAACCTGTCCACCCGCACGCTCACGCGCAACGGCGAACAGGTGCCCATCACCACCGGCGAATTCTCGGTGCTGAAGGTGTTCGCACGCCACCCCAAGATCCCGCTGTCGCGAGACAAGCTCATGGAACTGGCGCGCGGCCGCGAATACGAAGCCTTCGATCGCAGCCTGGACGTGCAGATCTCGCGCCTGCGCAAGCTGATCGAACCGAATCCGTCCAAGCCCGTATTCATCCAGACCGTCTGGGGTCTCGGATACGTGTTTGTGCCGGACGGTGGTAGCTGACCGACTCGCCCGCCCCGGGCAGGAGCGCAGCCTCGTGCCCCGCTTGCGCAGAACCTTCAGGAACCTGACATCACGTTTGCGGCTCGGCTTGTTCGGCCGCACGTTCCTGTTGCTCGCCGCGCTGATGCTCGTCAGCCTGGGCGCGTGGCTACAAGTATTCTTCAGCATGGAGCTGGGACCGCGCGCCAATCAAATGGCGCAGCGGGTGATCACGGCCGTCAATATCACGCGCACCGCGCTGATCTACTCGCATAACGACGAGCGCAGCAAGCTGCTGCTGGACTTGGCCACCAACGAAGGCATCCAGGTCTATCCGCGCGAAGTCACCGACTTCGCCGAAGCCCTCCCCGACGACGATTACTGGCAACGCGTTGCCCAGCACATCCGCACGCGCTTCGGCCCGGAAACGCAGATTGCCTGGGGCGTCAACCAGGTGCCCGGCTTCTGGGTCAGTTTCCAGATAGAGAAAGACCTTTACTGGCTGGTGTTCGAGCGCGAGCAGATCGGCCTGACGGGCGGGATCGAATGGCTGGGCTGGGGCGCCACGGCGCTATTGCTGTCGCTGGTGGGCGCCGCGGTCAGCGTGGGCTTCGTCAACCGGCCGCTATCGCGGCTGGCCCGGGCCGCCCAGGTGCTGTCGCGGGGCGAAACCCCCGCTGCCCTGCCCGAGCAGGGACCGCTGGAGATCCGCGACCTGAACGCCTCGTTCAACCGCATGGCCAAGGACCTGAGACAGGCGGAGGCCGACCGCGAGCTGATGCTCGCGGGGATCTCTCACGACCTGCGCACGCCGCTTGCGCGCATGCGACTCGAGATCGAGTTGAGCGGCGTGTCCGAGGACGCCCGCCAGGCCATCGACGAAGACCTGGGCCAGATCGACCACAGCATCGGCCAATTGATGGAGTACGCGCGCCCCGCCGGCACCTTGCCGCAGTTGGCCACGGACATCTCCGCGGTGCTGGCCGAGCTCTACGAACGCGAACGCAGCCATACCGCATCCCTGGGCGGGGAGCTGGACGCCACGCTGGAACCGGGCCTGCGCGCCCGCATCACGGCGCTGGACCTCAAGCGCATCGTCAGCAACCTGATCGAGAACGCGCGACGCTACGGCCGTTCCGCCGACGGCATGGCGCATCTGGTCATGACACTGCAAGCTGAAGGCTCCATGATCGTGATCGAGGTGTCCGACCGCGGTCCCGGCATCGCGCCGGAAGACGTCGACCGCCTGCTGCGGCCGTTCTCGCGCGGCGAGGCGGCACGCACCGGCGTCAGCGGCGCGGGTCTCGGCCTGGCCATCGTCGAACGCCTGCTCAAGCACGTGGGCGGCTCGCTGCGCATGCTGCCTCGCGAGGGCGGCGGCCTGACCGCAAGGATAGAGTTGCCCAAAGCAAAGTTTAGGAATTATCAATTAGACAACGAAAATCCATAGCGTAGAATTAAGGTTTGAGGCGCAGCCTTAATTCCACCAACAACTGGGAGTAAACATGAAAACTGTTGGCGACAAACTCGAACCCTTCAAGGTCACCGGCGTCAAGCCCGGCTTCAACCAGCACGAAGAAAACGGCGTGTCGGCGTTTGAAGACATCACCGAAAGCTCGTTCCCCGGCAAGTGGAAGGTCATCTACTTCTACCCGAAAGACTTCACGTTTGTTTGCCCGACCGAAATCGTCGGCTTCAACAAGCTGGCCAAGGATTTCGAAGACCGCGACGCCGTCCTGCTGGGCGGTTCGAGCGACAACGAATTCGTCAAGCTGGCCTGGCGCCGTGAGCACCCGGACCTCAACAAGCTGGGTCACTACCAGTTCGGCGACACCACCGGCGCCCTGATCGACCAGCTGGGCGTGCGTGAAAAGGGTGCTGGCGTTGCCCTGCGCGCCACCTTCATCGTTGATCCGGACAACACGATCCAGCACGTTTCGGTGAACAACCTGAACGTCGGCCGTAACCCGGAAGAAGTTCTGCGTCTGCTCGACGGCCTGCAAACCGACGAGCTGTGCCCGTGCAACCGTACGGTTGGCGGCGCCACGCTGTAATTTCCAGCCCGGCCCGGGACCCGATTGCGGGTCCTGCGCTGGGCTTTAACTGCTCTAGATTATAGGTAAAAGCTATGGAATTTCTTACGACCATTAAGGAACAACTGCCGGATTGGGCCAAGGACATCCGCCTGAATCTGGACGCCGTGATCGCCCGCTCGACCCTGGCTCCCGAAGATGCCGTCGGCGCCGCCCTGTCCGCCGCCTACGCCGCGCGCAGCCCGGTGCTGGTCGAAGCCTTCAAGAGCGGCCTGTCGGAAGGCGACGCCAACGCCGCGCTGACGGCCTCTGCCCTCATGGGCATGAACAACACCTGGTATCCCTACGTCGAAATGACCGGCGACGCCCAACTGAAGAGCCTGCCGGCCCAGTTGCGCATGAACGCCTACGCCACCCACGGCGGCGTGGAGAAGAAGCGCTTCGAGCTGTTCGCCCTGGTGGCCTCCATCATCGGCAAGTGCCATTTCTGCGTGGCCTCGCACTACGAGAACCTGAAGAACGACGGCCTGTCGACCGAACAGCTGCGCGACGCCGGCCGCATTGCCGCCGTGGTCAACGCCGCCGCCCTGGCGCTGGCTGCCCAAGGCAAGTAAACGGCCCCGCGCAATAAGAAACCCGCCTGCGGCGCATGCCGCAGGCGGGTTTTCTTATGCAGGGCTGTCGATCGCTTATTTCTTCGGCATGCTCGACGTGGTCGGCAGGCCGTTGGCGACCCAGGCCTCGACGCCGCCGCGGTACCAGTACACGGTCCAGCCCAATGTGCCGGCGCGCAACGCCGCGTTGTAGGCGGAACGATCGTTCATGCCTGCGCCCAGGATCACGACGGGCGCCTTGCGATCGCCACCGTTGTTCTTCAACAGCCAGGCGTCGAAGCCTTGTTGCAGGTGATCCGTGACGCTGCCGTCCGAACCCGCATCTGTCAGCGGATAACCGATGGGCACCGTGTCGCGCAGCCCGCTGGTGTCGACGATCAGGAGATTCTTGTCCTTCTTGATCATCCCGACCAGGTCGGCGGTCGTGATCACCTGGGCCCGGTAGATCTTGTTGGGCGTCGGCCCCTTGTACGGCGCGGTGAACAGCATGGTCGTGGCGGGCACGCCAAAGTCCTTCAGCTCGTCGATGGCGCTGGCAGGCAGACCCTGCCCCGGCGCCGGCTGCTGACGCGGCGCGGCCGAGCCTGGGGCGCCGCCGCCCTGGGCCGCGACCTCGCCGCCCACGGTGCCCATCTCGATGTCGGAAATCATCACCGCGATGTTTTCGATCAGTTCGTAGCACATGGTGATCGAGCCTTCGCGCGGGCTGTACCAGGCATTGAGCTGGCCGCAGTCCTTGAACACCACGTTGACCGGGCGCGGCAGCACGTAGCGCTCGCCCAGCAGCTTGATGTTGTTCGAGATCGCTTCGGACAGATTGTTCGCAAACAAGTTGCCGATCTTGCGCTTGGACGGCTGGAACACCACCTTCACCGGCGCGCCGGGCGCATTCGCCGGCTGCTGGCCTTCGGGCGTCCAGGTGCCCACGCGCGTGTGAGGCGCCAGGATCTTGTTCCAGGCGCGGTTCTGCTTGTTGAATTCATCCGCGCAACGCGCCCGGGTCCGGTCCTCCAGCCCGACGTGTTTGGCAATGGACTCGAACACGGCGGGGTTGCCGCCGTACATGATGCAGAGCATGTTGCGAAAACGCTTCAGGTCGCCAGTGTGTTCGTCTTGCCAGGCCGAAGAGGCGTCGGCTCCCCTGCGCTCGGCCACCTTGCCGCTGTAGTACCACTGCAAGGCCGCGTACTTTGCCGCGTCCTGCGCCATGGTGTTCACTTCCTTGTTGTCCGACGGATACATGGTCGGCTCGACGATCTGCAGCGCCGAGTAGATGTCGACCGCGTCCTCTTCCGCCCCCGTCGAGGGCAGCTCCAGCTCGCCGATCAGGGCGTGCCCGAACTCGTGCATGAAGATGCTGCGCATGATGCCGATGTACACCGACACGATGCGCATGGTGTCGCCGCCAAAGCGCGGATAGGGGCCTTCCCCCGGCAAGGCCGGGTTGTAGTCGCCGCCGCCCTGTCCAGCGGCCGGAGCCTGCGCCTGGGGCTTTTGCGCCGTGCCGCCGCCTGCGTTGCCGCCGCGCGCGGGCAAGGTCCCGGCAGCCGCCGGCGCCGCGCCGGATTGGCCGCCAGTCATCGTGATATTGAAGTCGGCGACGCCGAAGGTACCTACGTCGTAGGCCATGATGCCCAGTTCAGAACCCGTGGCGGGCTCGTTGCTGACATCGCCGATCTGCTGGCCGTTGACGATGAAACGGGCCGCGCCCGGCAGCTCGACCACTCTGATGCGGTCGGAACCGTCCAGCTTCGCAATATTGGGCAGCGACGCGATGTCACGGCGGTTCTGCCCCTGCAGACAGAACAGCAGTGTGTTCTTGTCGGCCGTGAGTTCGAGCAGGCACAGGCTCTTGTTGGCGCGGTTGCTCAGCGCCACGCCGATGGACGCTTTCGGATTCGGAGACTTGACGACCACATTGACGTCGGTCACCCGGCCCGATTCCGGCGCCGGCCCGACATTCATGTACAGGGTCTGTTCGCTGTCGGCCTTGTTCGCGTTGTGCAGGGTGAACCATCCATCCTGCACGCCAGCGGTCCAGCCCTCCAGCATCTGCTGCTTGACCGCACCGGCCAGCGGGCCCAACTGCTGCTCGTACTGCGCATGCGCGGGCAGGCTTACCGCGCTGAAGATGGAAGCCAGGGCGATGCCACGTAAATGCATCCGAATGTCTCAGTAGTCGAATTGAAGTAGCGCAGAATATGCCAGATCAATTCGACCCGCTTATTCATTTGTTAAAGATGTATCCAAACTAAATGAACAGCGGAAAAGCGCATTCGGCCGTGGTGCCGGGGAGCCCTCGCGCGAGCTAGGAAGCCGCGCGCGCCAGCAAGGCCACCACCGTCGCCGCGATGCCTTCCTTGCGGCCCAGGTACCCCAGGCCTTCGTTGGTCTTGGCCTTGATGTTGACCTCGGTCTCGGCCAGCCCGGTATCCGCGGCGATGTTCTTCACCATGGCCGGCGCGTGCGGACCGATCTTGGGCGCCTGCGCGTGCAGCGTGGCGTCGATGTTCACCGGCGTCCAGCCCGCGGCGCGCACGCGCGCCATGGCCTCGCGCAGCAGCACGCGGCTATCGGCGCCCTTGAAGGCCGGGTCGGTATCCGGAAAGTGCCGGCCGATATCGCCCAGGCCGGCGGCGCCCAGCAGCGCGTCGGTAATGGCGTGCAGCAGCACGTCCGCGTCCGAATGCCCCAGCAGGCCATGCGTGTGGGGGATCGTGACGCCGCCGATGATCAACGGGCGCCCCTCGACCAGCGCATGCACGTCGAAACCCTGGCCGACGCGGAAAGGAATACTCATAGCCATTTTTCCATCAGTTCGAAATCGTCCGGCCATGTCACCTTGAAATTGCGCATGGCGCCGGGCACCAGCAGCGGCGCGTAACCTGCCGCCTCGATGGCCGAGGCCTCGTCGGTGACGGCCGCGCCGCTCACGGAGGCCGCCGTCAGCGCATCGCGCAGCACGCCGGCCCGGAACATCTGCGGGGTCTGCGCCAGCCACAGGCCGTTGCGGTCCAGCGTGCGCTCCACGCGCTCGTGGCCGCCCTTGACGGTGTCCGCCACGGGCAGCGCCAACAGGCCGCCCACGGGGTCCGCCAGGCAGGCGTCGATCAGCCGGCCCAGCGCGGCCGCAGGCAGCCCAGGGCGCGCAGCATCGTGCACCAGCACCCAGGTATCGTCGGCCACGCCGCTGTCGGCCAGCGCACCCGCCACGGTATCCGCACGCGTCGCGCCGCCGCAGGCGCGCCACACGGTGCGCGGCAGGCCGGCCAGCGCCGCATCCACCCAGCCGTCGCCGGGCGTCACGGCCACCCGCACCTGCGAGATGCGTTCATCGGCCAGCAACGCGCATACTGCGTGGCGCAGCATGGGCTGTCCAGACAGCGGACGGTATTGCTTGGGCACGGTTTCATGCCCGGGCCGGCTGGCGCGGGCCCCTACGCCCGCAGCGGGCACGATTGCAATGAGGGAGGCAGACATGGTGCGGTGATTTTATAATCTTCCGCTTGATGCCTGCTTCCAGCCTGATGCCAGCCCCCTCCGCCCCCGCTACCTTCGCGCCTCCCGTCCCCGCCACGGCCCCCACTCTGTCCGCGCTGAAGGCCGGCGCGCGCTATGCGCAGCCGCGCCCGCCAGGGTCCGGCGACGCCTGGCTGCTGGCGGATCTGGCGCGGCAGGCCTCGGCGCCGCTGGTCATCCTGACCGCCGAGCCGGTCGAGGCCCAGCGCCTGGCCGAGGAAATCCAGCTGTTCGCCCCGGACCTGCGGGTGCGCCAGTTGCCCGACTGGGAAACGCTGCCCTACGACGCCTTCTCGCCGCACCAGGACCTGATTTCGGAACGCTTGCACACGCTGCACTCGCTGATGACCAAGTCGGTGGACGTGCTGACCGTGCCGATCACCACGGCGCTGTACCGGCTGGCGCCGCCCTCTTTCCTTGCGGCCTACACCTTTTCCTTCAAACAGAAGGACAAGCTCAACGAAGCCGCGCTGCGCGCCCAGCTGACCCTGGCCAACTACAACCACGTCACCCAGGTGACGGCGCCCGGCGAGTTCTGCCTGCGCGGCGGCCTGATCGACCTGTTCCCCATGGGCTCGGTGGTGCCCTACCGCCTGGACCTGTTCGACGACGAGATCGAGACCATCCGCAGCTTCGACGTGGACACGCAGCGCAGCCTGTACCCGGTGCGCGAAGTGCAACTGCTGCCCGGCCGCGAATTCCCGATGGACGAAGACGCGCGCAACCGCTTCCGGGCGCGCTTCCGTGAAGTCTTCGAAGGCGATCCTTCGCGCGCCTTGCCTTACAAGGACATCGGCAACGGCATTCCGTTCGCCGGCGTCGAGTACTACCTGCCGCTCTTCTTCGAGGAAACGGCGACCCTGTTCGACTACCTGACGCAAGGCACGGTCACCGTCACCGTAGGCGACATCGACGACGCCATCCAGCGCTTCAACCAGGACACCTCCAGCCGCTACGGCTTCCTCAAGAGCGACCGCGAACGGCCGGTGCTGCCGCCGTCCGAACTGTTCCTGGACAACGAGACGCTCTACGCGCGGCTGAAGGACTTCCGTCGCCTGTCGCTGACCGCCGGCCAGCCGCACCCGGACTTCCGCGCGGCGCCTGATGTGAGCGTGGCGCGGCGTTCTGAAGATCCCATCGCCAAGCTGCGCGCGCTGGTGCAGGCCGGCCAGACACGCGTGCTGCTGTGCGCCGACTCCGCCGGCCGGCGCGAGACCCTGGTGCAGATGCTCAACGAGTTCGGCGTCACACCGGACGCACAGCCCGACACCATCGAAGCCTTCCTCGCCTCGGACGCCCATTTCGGCATCGTCGCCGCGCCGCTGTCCACCGGCTTCGGCCTGCCCCAGGCCAATCTGGCTTTCCTCACCGAAAACGACCTGTACCCGGGCCTGGCCACCACCGGCCGCCGCGGCAAGCGCGACCAGGAACGCGCCAGCAACGTCGAAGCCATGGTGCGCGACCTGTCCGAGCTGCGTGCAGGCGACCCCGTGGTCCATGCGCAGCACGGCATCGGCCGCTACCACGGCCTGGTCAACATGGACATGGGCGAAGGCGGGATGGAATTCCTGCATCTGGAGTACGCCAACGGCAGCACGCTATACGTGCCGGTGTCGCAGCTACACGTGATCGCCCGCTACAGCGGCGCCGATCCGGAAGCCGCGCCCCTGCACCAGCTGGGCTCCGGCCAATGGGACAAGGCGCGCCGCAAGGCCGCCCGCCAGGTCCGCGACACCGCCGCCGAGCTGCTGGCGCTGTACGCCCAGCGCGCCGCGCGCGAAGGCTACGCCTTCAACCTGCCGCTCAACGACTACCAGGCCTTCGCCGAGGGCTTCGGCTTCGAGGAAACAGCCGACCAGGCCGCCGCCATCGAGGCCGTCATCGCCGACATGACCTCCGGCCGCCCCATGGACCGCCTGGTCTGCGGCGACGTGGGCTTCGGCAAGACCGAGGTCGCGCTGCGCGCCGCCTTCCTGGCCGTGGCCAACGGCAAGCAGGTCGCCCTGCTCTGCCCCACCACGCTGCTGGCCGAACAACATGCGCAGACCTTCTCCGACCGCTTCGCCGACTGGCCCGTGAAGGTCGTGGAGCTGTCGCGCTTCCGCTCGGCCAAGGAAGTTTCCGCCGCCATCGAAGGCATCAACGACGGCCGCGTGGACATCGTCATCGGCACCCACAAGATCCTGTCCAAGGACGTGAAATTCAAGCGCCTGGGCCTGGTCATCATCGACGAGGAACACCGCTTCGGCGTGCGCCAGAAGGAAGCCTTGAAGGCGCTGCGCGCCGAGGTCGACGTGCTGACGCTGACCGCCACGCCCATTCCGCGCACGCTGGGCATGTCGCTGGAAGGCATCCGCGACTTCTCCGTCATCGCCACCGCGCCGCAAAAGCGCCTGGCCATCAAGACCTTCGTGCGGCGCGAGGACGGCAGCACCCTGCGCGAAGCGCTCTTGCGCGAACTCAAGCGCGGCGGCCAGTGCTATTTCCTGCACAACGAAGTCGAGACCATCCACAACCGCCGAGCCCGCCTGGAAGAACTGGTGCCCGAGGCCCGCATCGCCGTGGCCCATGGCCAGATGCCCGAGCGCGAGCTGGAACAGGTGATGAAGGGCTTCTACCAGCAGCGCTACAACGTGCTGTTGTGCACCACCATCATCGAAACCGGCATCGACGTGCCCAGTGCCAACACCATTGTGATCCACCGCGCCGACCGCTTCGGGCTGGCCCAACTGCACCAGCTGCGCGGCCGGGTCGGGCGCTCGCACCACCAGGCCTACGCCTACCTGCTGACGCCCGGCGAGGACGCCATCACCAACAACGCCAAGAAGCGCCTGGAAGCCATCCAGGCCATGGAAGAGCTGGGTTCGGGCTTCTACCTGGCCATGCATGACCTGGAGATCCGCGGCACGGGCGAAGTGCTGGGCGATTCGCAGTCCGGCAACATCCAGGAAGTGGGCTTCTCGATGTACAACGAGATGCTCAACGAAGCCGTGCGCGCACTGCGCGCCGGCGAAGAACCCGACCTGGACGCGCCCTTCAACCTGGCCTGCGAAGTCAACCTGCACGCCCCGGCGCTGCTGCCGTCCGACTATTGCGCCGACGTCCATGCGCGCCTGGGCATCTACAAGCGCCTGGCGCACGCCGCGGACGAAGACGACCTGATCCACATCCAGGAAGAACTGATCGACCGCTTCGGCAAGCTGCCCGAGGCCGCGCAGACGCTGCTCGCCACGCACCGCCTGCGCCTGGCCGCCCAGCCCCTGGGCATCGTCAAGATCGACGCCAGCGAAACCCAGGCGCTGCTGCAATTCGGCCCCAAGACCTCGGTCGATCCCGGCAAGATCATCGAACTCGTGCAGCGCCAGCGTCACATCAAACTGGCGGGACAGGATAAATTGCGGGTTGAGATCAAGGCCGCGCAGATTCCGGCCCGCGCCGACGCCGTGCGCGCCGTGCTGCGCGCCTTGAAGTAACCGTCAAACCACACTGATTTTTATGACTACCCATCACCTTGTCGTCCAATCCCCCGGCCTGACCGTGGAACACGCCGAACAGCTGGCAGCCCTGGCCCAGGCGCAAGGCGTCGCACGCATCAGCGCCACCGCCGCCCGCCTGCTCGACGTACAACACGACGATGCCACCCGCGCCGAGGTCGTCGGCTGGGCCGAACGCCACGGCGTCGACACCGCCTTCCTGTCCGCCGGCCTGAAGCTGTCGGGATGCAAGGTGCTGGCCATGGACATGGACTCCACGCTGATCAACATCGAATGCATCGACGAGATCGCCGGCGTGGCGGGCCTGAAGGACAAGGTCTCCGAAATCACCGAGGCCGCGATGCGCGGCGAGATCAAGGACTTCTCCGAAAGCCTGCGCCGCCGCGTCGCCCTGCTCGAAGGCGTGCCAGCCGATGCGCTGGAACAGGTCTATACGGAAAAGCTGCGCCTGAATCCCGGCGCCGAACGCCTGATTTCCACCGCCCAGGCCGCCGGCATCAAGGTGCTGCTGGTCTCCGGCGGCTTCACCTTCTTCACCGAACGCCTGCGCCAGCGCCTGAACCTGGACAGCGCGCACGCCAACACCCTGGAAATCGCCAACGGCGTGCTGACCGGCAAGGTCCTGGGCGACATCCTCGACGCCGACGCCAAGGAAGCCCACCTGCGCGAGTTCGCCCGCCAGCACGGCGCCTCCCAGGAGCAGATCATCGCCATGGGCGACGGCGCCAACGACCTGAAGATGCTGGGCATCGCCGGCTTCCCCGTCGCTTACCACGCCAAGCCGCTGGTGCGTCAGCAGACGCGCTACGCGCTGAATGTGTCGGGGCTGGACGGGGTGCTGAACTGGTTCGAGAGCTGAACGCGTCACGCCCGGCGCCTGTGCCTGCAGCCGGCGGGCGAGCATGAAAAAAGCCACCTCGCGGTGGCTTTTTCATTGCAGCGGCGTATCAGTACCGCACGCGCAGCGAGAGCAGCGCCGCCCGGCCCGTGCCCAGCGCCGCGTAGTGCGCCGCATAGGCCTTGGTGTAGTAGGTTTCGTCGAAAATATTCAGCACATTCAACTGCGCCGACATATGGTCGTTGAATTCGTACGCGGCCATGGCGTCGAAGCGCCAGTAGGAAGGCACCCAGCGCGCCTTGGGCGTGCCGTCGGCGTTCTTGGTCGCGTCCGAATTGCCGTACACCTTGTCCACGTAGTAGGCGCCGCCGCCGACCGTCAGCTTGGGCAGCACCTTGTAGGTGGTCCACAGGCTGAAGGCATTGCGCGGCGTGTTGGGCAGGTCCTGGCCCACGGCGCCGCTGTTGTAGGCGCCCTTGGTCATTTCGCTGTCCATGAAGGTGTAGCCGCCGAACACGTTCCACTTGGGCGTGATGCTGCCCGAGAAGCCCAGTTCGATGCCGCGCACCTTGGCCTCGCCGACCTGCGCGGTCTCGGTGGCCGAGACCGCGACGCTGGTGTTCTTGCGGATGTCCTGGAAAGCCGCCGCCGACAACGTCAGGCGATCATCGAACACCTGCCACTTCGTGCCCAGTTCCACCGTACGGCTCTTCTCAGGCTCCAGCGACTGGTTCGTGACCGACACGGCATCGCTGATCGCGCTGGAGGCGATGGCGGACGGCGTGGACGAAGTTCCGTAAGTGGCGTAGATGGTGCCGTTGGGCGCGGGCTTGTATGCCAAGCCAACCTGGTAGTTAAAGAGGTTGTCCTCGCGGCTGGTACTGTAGAACGCCGGCGTGCTGGCCGGGTCATTGCGGCCCTTGGCGATGTTGCTGCCGCTGGTACGGTAATTGTCCCAACGCAGGCCCAGGCTGGCTTGCCATTGCTCGTTGAACTTGATCGTGTCGAAGCCGTAGAGCGCGACCGTATCCGTGTTGTAGCGCGCCGGATTGTTGTTCCGTTGCAGATGTCCAGGATAGTAGGTGCCCGGGTCCGGATCCCACAACGAGGCGCAAAGCGCCGGATTGGCGTAGGTATTCTTGCCGTTGGCGGTGCCAGTCACGCAGCCGCTCGTTCCAGCGGGAACGCCCGACTCGGTGTAGCTGTCCTTGTCCTGCTTGATGTTGCTGTACTCGAAGCCCAGGTCGAACGAGTGCTTCAGGCTGCCGGTATCGAATTCGCCCGTCAGGTTGGTCTGGTTGGCGAAGCTCTTGGTGACGTAGTAGCCCGACTTGAGAGCCCGGTACACCAGGCCATTCGGAACGTTGCCCTTGCTGTCGTCGGGGTTGGTCGCCGCAAAATCGGTGGTGCCGCGGCCATAGCGCGTCACGTTGCGCAGTTGCAGCTTGTCGGAGAAGTCGTGCTGGAAGTCCACGGTAGCGACGTCGTCGCGGGTCTTCATGAAATCGCGGCCCTTCAAGCCATAGAAGCTCTTGCGGCTTACACCCATGGTCTCCGTCACCGGCTGGCCCGTTTTCGGATCATACGGGATGGAGTAATCCGGCATGCTGTCGTCTTGGTAGTGGTAGTAGCTCAGCGTGATGCGCGTCGGCGTACCCACGCCCAAGGTCAGCGAGGGCGCCACGCCCCAACGCTCGAAGTCCACCGCGTCGTCACGGCCGGGCGCGTCACCCTTGTTGCCCATGACGTTCAGGCGGAACGCGGCCTTGTCGGCCAGGCGCCAATTGCTGTCGATGGTCGCACGGTAGTTGCTGTCCGTGCCGATCTGCGCCGTGGCTTCCGTAAAGTCGGTGGCCTTGGGCGTCTTGCTGACCATATTGATGCTGCCGCCCGCGCCGCCGCGGCCGGAATAGACCGAGTCCGGCCCCTTGATGACTTCGACCTGCTCCAGGTTGAAGGTGTCGCGCACCTGCGTGCTGGAATCGCGAATGCCGTCCAGGAAAATGCTGCCGGCGGAATTCTGGCCGCGGATGATCGGCAGGTCGCCGCCCGGGCGACCGCCCTCGCCCGCGCCGAACGTGATGCCGGGCGAATTGCGCAGGACGTCCTGCAGCGTGGACGCAGCCTGGTCCTGGATCACCTGCTTTGGCACGACCTGCACCGTGCGCGGGGTGTCCAGCAAGGGGGCCGTGAACTTGGGCGATTGCGCCGTGGATGTCTGGTAGGACGCCCCCTCACCCTCCACGCGCACGGGCGCAAGTTGCGTCACGCCCGAATCCGCGGATTGGGCGGCGGCGTACGGGCTGATGAACAGCGCGGGGGCCGCGATCGCGGCAGCCAGGGAGGTAGTGAGCGCATTCAGCGAATACGTATCTTGGGGCTTCAAACCAGCTTCTCCGAATGTAAATAGCAACGATTCTTGTTTTTTTAACGTTTGCGATTCTGAACTGTGCGGCTGAATGAAACCTGAATGAAAGACCCAAACTCATCCAAAAGATGAAAAAACAACACCATAAGTGGGTTATCCCCCACGGGTCTTCGCAGGGCTCGCGCCGGGTATCCGCTAGTGCAAGACGCTGAGTAGCTCCGCCCTCCCGAATACCCCCGAATGGGCAAGGAAAGGCATCAGCAAGCTCAAAAGGCACAGGCTAAGCCGGGGGTTCCATGCACCCACGAAAAAAAACGCCCCACAGGGCGTTTTTCATGCATGAACCAGGCTGCCTTCAGGTGCGCAGGCGCGGGTGCCGCTTGAACAGGTACCGGTACACAAACCCCGGATACGCCAGCACCAGATACAGGCTCAGCGTGATCGCGTAGAACTCCCAGGTCTGGGAAAAGCGGTTGCCCAGCGTGGATTCGAACGCGAAACCGAGCGCACCGACGATGGCGTAGAACACCAGCACTTCGATCAGACGCATCCAGAACGGTTTGACTGCCGCCACCCCGCCCTGCTTCCAGGGCATGACGGCGAATACCCGCTCCGTCAGGAACGGGAGATTCGCGCTGACCAGGGCCAGCGCGATCAGCAGCCATACCGCCAGAGTCTGGTTCATGGCCCCGTTTTCCGTTTACAGGCTGAGCGAGCTGCGGATTGCCTGCACGCACAAGGCCATCAGGCCGCCCGGCAGGATGCCCAGGATCAGGATCAGGGCGCCGTTGACCGACAGCACGCCGCGTTGGCCGCAGGTGGCGACCATCGGCGCGGCATCGGCGGCCGGCTCGTCGAAGTACACGACCTTGACCACGCGCAGGTAGTAGAACGCGCCGATCAGCGAGAACAGCACCGCAATCACGGCCAGGGTCACGTGGCCTGCGCTGACCAGCGCCTGCAGCACGGCCAGCTTGGCGTAGAAGCCCACCAGCGGCGGAATGCCGGCCAGCGAGAACATCAGCAGCAGCACGATGGCGGCATGCCACGGGCTGCGGCGGTTCAGGCCCTTCAGGTCGTCGATGTGCTCGCACTCGAAACCTTGGCGCGACAGCAGCAGCACGATGCCGAAGCTGGCCAGCGTGGTCAGCACGTAGGTCAGCATGTAGAACAGCGAGGCGCCGTAGGCGGCCGACGACAGTTCCGGCTTGCCCGCGACCGAACCCGACATCAGGCCCAGCAGCACGAAGCCCATGTGCGAGATGGTCGAATAGGCCAGCATGCGCTTGAAGTTGGTCTGCGCGATGGCCGTCAGGTTGCCGATGGCCAGCGACAGCACCGCCAGGATCATCAGCATCGGCTGCCAGTCGGCGGCCAGGCCGTGCAGGCCATCGACCAGCAGGCGCAGCGTGATGGCGAAGGCGGCCAGCTTGGGCGCGCCGCCCAGGATCAGGGTGACGGCGGTGGGCGAACCCTGGTAGACGTCCGGAACCCACATGTGGAACGGCACGGCGCCGAGCTTGAACGCCAGGCCCGACACCAGGAACACGATGCCGAACACCAGGGCCAGCTTCTCGGCCTTGCCCGCGGCGATGACCTTGGACACTTCAGCCAGATCCAGGTGGCCGGTGGCGCCGTAGATCATGGACATGCCGTACAGCAGGAAGCCCGAGGCCAGCGCGCCCAGCACGAAGTACTTCATGGCGGCTTCGGTGGCGACGACGTTGTCGCGGCGCAGCGCGATCAGCGCGTACAGCGCCAGCGACATCAGCTCCAGGCCCAGGTAGATCGAGATCAGGTTCCCGGAGGAGATCATGACCATCTGGCCCAGCAGGGCGAACAGCGTCAGGACGTAGAGTTCGCCGCCGCGCATCATGTCGCGCACTTGCGCGTAGACGCGGCCATAGACCAGGGTCGCGGCCACGGCGATGTAGGACGCGATCTTGAGCAGATGCGACAGTTCGTCGGTGACGTACAGGCCGTTGAAGGTCGAACCAACAACGCCGTTCTTCCATTGCAGGGCCGACACGACGGTCAGCACGCCCAATGCAAGCATGGTCAGCAGAAACGTCGGCTTGCGCTCGGGGTGATTGCTGACCGCGTCGACGAGCAGGATAGCCAGGCCGAAAACCAGCAGGAGGATTTCCGGTGTCGCCAGGGCGAAATCGATTTGGGATTGCATCATTGTCTTGTCTTACAGTTTCGAGACGGCAACGTGTTGCAGCAGGGCCTCCACCGAAACGTGCATCACGTCGGTAAAGGGCTTGGGATAGATCCCCATGTACAACACGGCGATCGCCATCACGCCAAGAATCACAAACTCGCGGCGGTTGATATCGGTCAGTTCACGCACGTGGTCGTTGGCGACGTCGCCCAGGACCACGCGCTTGACCATCCACAGCGAATACGAAGCGCCCAGGATCAGGGCGGTCGCCGCCAGCAGGCCGATCCAGAAGTTGTGCTCGACCGCGCCCATGATCACCATGAACTCGCCGACGAAACCGCTGGTGGCCGGCAGGCCGCTGTTGGCCATCGAGAACAGGATGAAGAAGGTGGCGAAACGCGGCATGACGTTGACCACGCCGCCGTAGTCGGCGATGCGGCGCGAGTGCATGCGGTCATAGAGCACGCCGATACACATGAACATGGCGCCCGACACGAAGCCGTGCGAGATCATCTGCACGATGGCGCCTTCGACGCCGGCCGTGTTGAAGATGAAGAAGCCCAGCGTGACGAAGCCCATGTGAGCAACCGACGAATACGCCACCAGCTTTTTCATGTCGTCCTGGACGATCGCGACCAGGCCGATGTAGATCACGGCGATCAGCGACAGCGTGATCATCATGCCGGCCAGGCTGTGCGAGGCGTCAGGCGCGATCGGCAGCGAGAAGCGCAGGAAACCGTAGGCGCCCAGCTTCAGCATGATCGCGGCCAGCACGATCGAGCCGCCCGTGGGAGCTTCGACGTGAGCGTCGGGCAACCACGTGTGGACCGGCCACATCGGCACCTTGACGGCAAAGGCCGCCAGCAAAGCCACGAAGATCAGGATCTGCGGGGTGTAGCCCAGCTTGGTCTGCTGCCAGGTCAGGATGTCGAACGAACCGCCCGACACGTTCCACAGGTACACGAAGGCGACCAGCGTCAGCAGCGAGCCCATCAGCGTGTACAGGAAGAACTTGAACGCCGCGTACACGCGGTTCGGGCCGCCCCAGACGCCGATGATGATGTACATCGGGATCAGCGTGGCTTCGAAGAACACGTAGAACAGCATGCCGTCCAGCGCGCAGAACACGCCCACCATCAGACCCGACAGGATCAGGAAGGCGGCCATGTACTGGGACACGCGGCTGGTGATGACTTCCCAGCCGGCCAGCACCACGATGATGGTGATGAAGGCGGTCAGGAGCACGAACCACATCGAGATGCCGTCGATGCCCAGGTGGTAATTGACGTTGAAGGCCTCGATCCAGGAGGTCTTCTCCACGAACTGCATCTTGGCCGTGGTGGAGTCGAAACCGGTGTACAGCGGGATCGTGACGAGGAAACCGGCGATTGAGCCGACGAGCGACAGGCCGCGCGTCAGGCCGGGACGGTCGTCACGGCCCACCGCCAGCACCAGCAGGCCGAATACGATCGGGACAAAGATCGCAAGCGTGAGCCAGGGGAAAGTGTTGGATGCCATCTCGCTTGCCATCATTGGGGAATCAGCACAAAGAAAGTCACCAGCGCCATGATGCCGATGATCATCGCGAACGCGTAGTGATAGATGAAGCCGGACTGCAGGTGACGGCTGACCGCTGCCACCCAGCCCACCACACGGGCGCTGCCGTTGATCAGCAGGCCGTCGATGATGCCGCGGTCACCGGTCTGCCACAGGCCACGGCCCAGGCAGCGCAGGCCGCGGGCGATGATCTGCTCGTTGACCCAATCCACGTAGTACTTGTTCTCGAGCACCTTGTTGATGCCGGACAGGCTGGATTGGATCTTGGCCGGAACCTTCGGGTTGATCAGATAGCAGTACCAGGCGGTGACGGCGCCAGCCACGACCAGCCAGAACGGAACCGTCTGGAAGGCGTGCAGGCCGAAGGCCACCCAACCGTGCCACTCTTCGTTCAGCTCGTGCATCGCAGGATGCTGCGGCAGGACCTTGATCACGCCGTCGAAGAACTTGCCGAACAGCATCGGATCGACAACCAGGGCGCCGATGATGACCGACGGGATCGCCAGCAGCACCAGCGGCAGCGTGACCACCCAGGGCGACTCATGCGGCGTGCCGTGATGGCCATGGCCGTCCGGCTCATGGTCGACGTCGGCGGCGTGGTGATGGTCGTCGTGGCCATGGCCGTGACCGGTGGTATCGAAGCGTTCCTTGCCGTGGAAGACCAGGAAGTACACGCGGAACGAGTACAGCGAGGTCACGAACACGCCGATCAGGGTCGAGTAGTACGCGAAGTTCGCGCCCCAGACATTGGCGGCGCCGGCGGCCTCGATGATGTGTTCCTTCGAGTAGAAGCCCGAGAAGAACGGCGTGCCGACCAGGGCCAGCGTGCCCAGCAGGAAAGTGATCCAGGTGATGGGCATGTACTTGCGCAGGCCGCCCATGTTGCGGATGTCCTGGTCATGGTGCATGCCGATGATCACGGAGCCCGCGCCCAGGAACAGCAGCGCCTTGAAGAACGCGTGCGTCATCAGGTGGAAGATCGCGACCGAGTAAGCCGAGGCGCCGAGCGCGACCGTCATGTAACCCAGCTGCGACAGCGTGGAGTACGCGACCACGCGCTTGATGTCGTTCTGGATGATGCCCAGGATGCCCAGGAACAGCGCGCCGATGGCGCCGATCACGATGATGAAGGACAGCGCCACGTCGGACAGTTCGAACAGCGGCGAGAAACGCGCGACCATGAAGATGCCGGCCGTCACCATGGTGGCGGCGTGGATCAGCGCGGAGATCGGGGTCGGGCCTTCCATCGAGTCAGGCAGCCAGGCGTGCAACGGAACCTGGGCCGATTTGCCCATGGCGCCGATGAACAGGCAGATGCAGGCGACGGTCAGCAGCATCCAGTCGGAACCGGGCAGCGTCAGCGTGGCCAGCTTGTCGGCCTGGGCGAAGACTTCGCCGTAGTGCATGGTGCCGGCGTAAGCGAACAGCAGGCCGATGCCGAGCACGAAGCCGAAGTCGCCGACGCGGTTGATCAGGAACGCCTTCATGTTGGCGAAGATCGCCGTGGGACGGGTGTACCAGAAGCCGATCAGCAGGTACGACACCAGGCCCACCGCTTCCCAGCCGAAGAACAGCTGCACCATGTTGTTCGACATCACCAGCATCAGCATGGAGAACGTGAACAGCGAGATGTACGAGAAGAAGCGCTGGTAGCCGGGATCATCCGCCATGTAGCCGATGGTGTAGATGTGCACCATCAGCGACACCGAAGTCACCACGACCATCATCATGGCCGAGAGCGGATCGATCAGGAAGCCGATTTCCAGCTTGGTCTGGCCGATCAGGCTCCAGGTGTAGACCGCGCCGTCGAAGCGCAAGCCATTGAGCACGTCGTTCAGCACCACCACCGAACCGATGGTGGAGATGAGCACGCCCAGGATGGTGATCATGTGCGAAGCGCGGCGGCCGATGGGACGGCCCAGGAACCCGGTGCCGAAGAGGCCCGCGAGAATTGCCCCGGCCAGCGGAGCCAGCGCGATGAGCAAGTAGAGATTGGGTGAGCTAGACATTTTCTTCCAATACCCCGTCAGCCCTTCAGGCGATCGAGTTCGTCAACGTTGATCGTGTTCAGGTTGCGGAACAGCAGCACCAGGATGGCCAGGCCGATCGCCGCTTCGGCGGCGGCCACGGTCAGGATGAAGAACACGAACACCTGGCCGGCGGTGTCGCCGAACCAGCTGGAGAACGCCACGAAGTTCATGTTGACGGCCAGGAGCACCAGCTCGATGGACATCAGGAGAATGATCAGGTTGCGGCGGTTCAGGAAGATGCCGAAGATCCCGATGGCGAACAGGATCGCCCCGAGGATCAGGTAGTGGGCCAGCGTCAGCGTCATTTTTGTTCTCCTTGGGGCGCGGCGGCGGTCGGGGTGCCGTTCTGCGCCTGGGCGCGCTCGCTCTGGGCGGGCATGCTCACCATGCGGTAACGGTCCTTCGAGCGCACGCGGACGGCGGCCACCGGGTCGTTGTACTTCACGTCGCGGCGGCGGCGCAGGGTCAGCGCGATGGCGGCGACCATGCCGACCAGCAGCAGCGCGGCGCCCACTTCAATGGCGTAGATGTACTGGGTGTACATGGCCTCGCCCAGCGCGCGGGCGTTGTTGTAGTCGCCGGCGACCGGGGCTTGCGGGCCCGCGCCGTACCAGGTCGAACCCAGCACGAAGGCCATTTCGACCACCATCACCAGGCCGATGACCAGGCCGAGCGGCAGGTAGGTCTTCATGCCCTGGCGCAGGGCATCCATGCGGATGTCCAGCATCATCACGACGAAGAGGAAAAGCACCATCACGGCGCCCACGTATACCAGCACCAGCAGCAGCGCGAGGAACTCGGCGCCAAGCAGCATCCACAGCATGGCCGCGTTGACGAAGGCCAGGATCAGGTGCAGGACGGCGGTGACCGGGCTGCGCGCGGTGATCACGCGGAACGCCGCGATCACCAGCACGGCGGCCAGTATGTAAAACAGGACAGTGGTAAAAGTCATGGATCAGGTCCTGGGCTTCAACGATAGGGAGCGTCTTCGGCCCGGCGGCGGGCGATGTCGGCTTCGTAGCGGTCGCCCACGGCGAGCAGCATGTCTTTGGTGAAATACAGGTCGCCGCGCTTTTCACCGTGGTATTCGTGGATGTGCGTTTCCACGATGGAGTCCACGGGGCAGCTTTCCTCACAGAAGCCGCAGAAAATGCACTTGGTCAGGTCGATGTCGTAACGCGTGGTGCGGCGGGTGCCGTCATCGCGCTGGTCCGACTCGATGGTGATCGCCAGCGCGGGGCACACGGCTTCACACAGCTTGCACGCGATGCAGCGCTCTTCCCCGTTGGGGTAGCGGCGCAGCGCGTGCAGGCCGCGGAAACGCGGCGACGCAGGCGTCTTTTCCTGGGGGTAGCGCAAGGTGACCTTGCGCTTGAAGAAATACTTGCCCGTCAGGCGCATGCCCTTGAGCAATTCGGTCAGCATCAGACTGCCGAAGAAATCCTTGATCGCTTCCATATCCTGCCTCTGCCTGGCGGCTTAGCGCCAAATGTTCCAGGGCGTCTGCATCCAGATCGCCACCACGACCAGCCAAACGCCGGTCAGCGGGATGAAGATTTTCCAACCCAAGCGCATGATCTGGTCATAGCGGTAGCGCGGGAACGACGCGCGGAACCACACGAACAACGAGACCACGACGAACGTCTTGAGACCCAGCCAGATCCAACCCGGAATCCAGGTCAGCGGCGCGATGTCGATCGGGGAAGCCCAGCCGCCCAGGAACATGATCGAGGCCATGCAGGACAGCAGGATCATGTTGGCGTATTCGCCCAGGAAGAACAGCGCGAACGCCATGCCCGAGTATTCGACCATGTGGCCGGCCACGATTTCCGATTCGCCTTCGACCACGTCGAACGGGTGGCGGTTGGTTTCAGCCACGGCCGAAATCACGTAGATCACGAACAGCGGCAAGAGCGGCAGCCAGTTCCAGGACAGGAACGTCAGGCCCTTGTCGGCAAACCAGCCGCGGTTCTGCACATGCACGATCTCGGACATGTTCAGGCTGCCGGACACCAGCAGCACCGTCACCAGCACGAAGCCGATGGCCAGTTCGTAGGACAGCATCTGCGCGGAAGCGCGCAGCGCGCCCAGGAAGGCGTACTTGGAGTTGGACGCCCAACCCGCCACGATCACGCCATACACGCCCACGGACGTGATGGCCATGATGTACAGCAGGCCGGCGTTGACGTTGGCCAGGACCACATCGGGACCGAACGGCACCACCGCCCAGGCGGCCAGGGCCGGCATCAGCGTAACCACCGGGGCCACGATGAACAGCACCTTGTTGGCCTGCGACGGAACCACCACTTCCTTGGTCAGCAGCTTGAACACGTCGGCGAACGGCTGCAGCAGCCCCTTGAAGCCAACGCGGTTCGGGCCCATGCGCACGTGCATGGCGCCGATCATCTTGCGTTCCCAGTAGGTCAGGTACGCCACGCACAGGATGATGGGCACGGCGATGACCACAATCTTGATGAGGGTCCAGAGGACCATCCAGACCGTCGGGCCCAGCAATGCCGTACCCTGGCTCTCAAGAACATTAAGCCATTCCATCAGGCACGCTCCACGCTGATTTGACCGAATGCGCCACCCAGGGCTGCGGTGTTTTCAAAGGCTGCCGAGATGCGCACGGCGCGGTCCGCCACGGCATCGTCCTGCACGGTTTCGAGTTCGACGGCGCCCTGCCCGTTCGACACGCGCACCTTGACGCCAGCCGTCAGGCCCAGGCTGGTGAGCGTGCGGCCGTTCATGGCGGCAGCCGGCTTCTTGGAGGCCGGGGCCGCTTGCAGCGGCTCCGAGCGGCGGACCATGGCGTCGGTGCGGTAGATCGGCACGTCGGCGACGCGTTCCAGGCCGCTGGCGGCCTGGCCCAGGCCCAGCGGGGCCTTGATCTCGTTGGACAGGCGGCCTTCGATGCCGCCCGCCAGCACGGCGTCGCGCACGGACTCGGAGGTCTCGTCGTCAAAGCCGGCCAGGTGCAGGACGTTGCCCAGCACGCGCAGGACCTTCCAGCCCGGACGGGTCTGGCCGAACGGCGTGACCGTGCCCTTGAAGCTCTGAGCCAGGCCTTGGGCGTTGACGAACGTACCCGAGGTTTCGGTGAACGGCGACACCGGCAGCATGACGTCGGCCCATTCGGCGGCAGCCGAACGATAAGGCGTCAGGGCCACGGCGAACTGCGCGCCGCGCAGCGCGGTGATCGCTTGCTGGCCATTGTCGGCATCCAGCAGCGGCTCGGCGTGCAGGACCACGTAGGCCTTCAGCGGCTCGGCCAGCATGGCGGCGGCGTTCTTGCCGCCCTTGCCAGGAATGGCGCCTGCCAGGTAACCGCCGACGGTGTTGCCGCCGGAAGTCAGGAAACCGAACTTGCCGCCGGCCAGTTCAGCCACGGCGCGGCCGTTGGCGGCCAGGGTCGAGGCCTGGGCGCTGGCCACGGCCAGGTTGCCCATCAGCACGGCGGTATTGGCGCCGGAAGCCAGGCTGGCGGCGATGAGCTTGGCGTTTTCGCTGGGCGCGACCGAGGCGAACTCGGCCGGCACGGCCTGTTCCTTGGCTTGGGCCAGCGCGACGGCCACTTCGGCCAGCGCGCGCGCCAGCTCGGACGGGGCCACGGTAATGCGGGCGGCCACGGGCATCAGGGGATCGTCGGCAGCGCTGTCGACCATCAGGATCTGCGTGCCGCGCTTGGCGGCTTGGCGCAGGCGCTGCGCCATGAGCGGATGATCCTTGCGCAGGAACGAACCGACCACCAGGACGCGGTCCAGGTTGTCGAGCTCGGCGATGGGCATGCCCAGCCACGGCGCGCCGGTCAGGGCGGCGTCGAAGGCGGCATCGGTCTGGCGCAGGCGGAAGTCGATGTTCTCGGAACCCAGCGAACGGACCAGGCGGCCCAGCAGCGCGTATTCCTCGGTGGTGGCGTATTCGGACGCCAGGGCGCCGATCTGGCCGGCGCCGAAGCTGTCGCGCACGCGGGACAGGCCCTGGGCCACGGCGGCAAGCGCGTCGCTCCAGGAGGCTTCCTGCCACTTGCCGTCGGTGCCCTTGATCATCGGAGCCGACAGGCGGTCTTCGCTGTTCAGGCCTTCGTACGAGAAGCGGTCGCGGTCGCTGATCCAGCATTCGTTGACGGCTTCGTCTTCGAACGGCACCACGCGCATGACGCGGTCGCCCTTGACCTGGACCACCAGGTTGGCGCCCAGGCTGTCGTGCGGGCTGACCGAACGGCGGCGAGCCAGTTCCCAGGTGCGCGCGCTGTAGCGGAAGGGCTTGGAGGTCAGCGCGCCCACCGGACAGATGTCGATCATGTTGCCCGAGAGTTCCGATTCGATCGAACGGCCGACGAAGGTCGTGATCTCGGAGTGTTCGCCGCGGCCCAGCATGCCCAGTTCCATGACGCCGGCGATTTCCTGGCCGAAGCGCACGCAGCGGGTGCAGTGGATGCAGCGGCTCATTTCCTCGGCGGAAACCAGCGGACCCAGGTCCTTGTGGAACACCACGCGCTTTTCTTCCTGGTAACGCGAGGAAGAGCCGCCGTAGCCCACAGCCAGGTCCTGCAGCTGGCATTCGCCGCCCTGATCGCAGATCGGGCAGTCGAGCGGGTGATTGATGAGCAAGAATTCCATCACCGACTTCTGAGCGGCGATAGCCTTCTCGGAGCAGGTGTGGACGACCATGCCGTTGGTCACGGGCGTGGCGCAGGCGGGCAGCGCCTTGGGCGCTTTTTCCACTTCAACCAGGCACATGCGGCAGTTGGCCGCGATGGACAGTTTCTTGTGGTAGCAGAAATGCGGCACGTAAAGCCCGACTTTCTGAGCGGCATGCATGACCATGCTGCCTTCGGGCACTTCGACCTTGTTGCCGTCGACGGTTAGTTCAACCATTGCTGTTCCTGAGACCTACAGATATTGCGGGACCACACAAGACTTGTGCTCGATGTGGTGCGCGAATTCGTCGCGAAAATGCTTGAGGAAGCCACGGACGGGCATGGCGGCGGCGTCACCCAGGGCGCAGATGGTGCGGCCCATGATGTTGCCCGCCACGTTGTCCAGCAAGTCCAGATCTTCCGGACGGCCGTGACCGTTTTCGATGCGATGCACCATGCGGTAGAGCCAGCCGGTGCCTTCGCGGCACGGCGTGCACTGGCCGCAGCTTTCCTCGAAATAGAAGTACGACAGGCGCAAGAGCGACTTCACCATGCAGCGGGTTTCGTCCATGACGATCACAGCGCCCGAGCCCAGCATCGAGCCGGCCTTGGCGATGGAGTCATAGTCCATCGTGCATTCCATGATGATGTCGGCCGGCAGCACAGGAGCGCTCGAACCGCCGGGGATCACGGCCTTCAGCTTCTTGCCGCCGCGCATGCCGCCCGCCAGTTCCAGCAGCTTCGAGAACGGGGTGCCCAGCGGGATCTCGTAGTTGCCGGGACGCTCGACGTCGCCGGTGATCGAGAACAGCTTGGTGCCGCCGTTGTTCGGCTTGCCGACTTCGAGGTAGGCCTGGCCGCCGTTGCGGATGATCCAGGGCACCGCCGCGAACGTTTCGGTGTTGTTGATGGTGGTGGGCTTGCCGTACAGGCCGAAGCTGGCCGGGAACGGCGGCTTGAAGCGCGGTTGGCCCTTCTTGCCTTCCAGCGACTCCAGCAGCGCGGTTTCTTCGCCGCAGATGTAGGC
Organism: Achromobacter sp. PD1; assembly: GCF_048541815.1. Lineage (NCBI taxonomy): Bacteria > Pseudomonadati > Pseudomonadota > Betaproteobacteria > Burkholderiales > Alcaligenaceae > Achromobacter > Achromobacter sp. PD1. The sequence continues at coordinate 646,743 of NZ_CP183349.1, read as the reverse complement.
GCCATAGCCATGGAACGCGTGCAGCTGGAAGCTGAAATCCGAACCCAGGATCTTGTCGCCCAGGAAGCCGGCGGCGCGCGCCTCTTCCAGCGCTTCTTCGAAGCGCTCGTAGACTTCGAAGATTTCGCCGTGGATGTAGTTGTAGCCGACGCTGATGCCCATGGCGTAGGCCGCGATCGCCATGCCTTCAATCACGATGTGCGGATTGAAGCGCAGGATGTCGCGGTCCTTGAACGTGCCGGGCTCGCCTTCGTCGGAGTTGCAGACCAGGTACTTCTGGCCCGGGAAGGCGCGCGGCATGAAGCTCCACTTCAGGCCGGTCGGGAAGCCCGCGCCGCCACGGCCGCGCAGGCCGGAGGCCTTGACCTCGGCGATCACGTCTTCCGGCTTCATGCCGGTGGTCAGGATCTTCTTCAGGGCTTCGTAGCCGCCGCGTTTGACGTAGTCGGCCAGGCGCCAGTTGGCGCCGTCGACGTCAGCCAGGATCTGCGGCTGGATGTGTCGGCCATGCAGGCACATCGAATTGGAAACATCGTTCAGCGGGTTGGGGTCCAGCCCCTGCGCGAACTGCTTGTACAGGTCGGGCGCGTTCATGCCGACTCTCCTTGCGCCTTGAGGGCCGCGACCAGCGCGTCCAGCTTCTCTTCGGTCATGCGCACGCACATATGCTTGTTGTTCACGATGAGCACGGGCGAATCGCCGCAAGCGCCCATGCACTCGCCTTCCACCAGCGTGAACTGGCCGTCGGGAGTGGTGCCGCGGTAGTCGACGCCCAGCTTGCGCTTCAGGTAGTCGCCGGCGCGTTCGCCGTCGCGCAAGGCACAGGGCAGGTTCGTGCAGACGGCGATCTTGTTCTTGCCGACGGGCTTGACGTCGAACATGTTGTAGAAGGTGGCGACTTCCTGGACCGCGATGGGCGGAACGCCAATGTAGTTGGCCACATCTTCAATGATTTCGGTAGCCAACCAGCCCTTCTCTTCTTGCGCGATGGCAAGCGAGGCCATGATGGCGGACTGCCGCTGGTCGCCCGGGAACTTCGCGAGTTCTCGGTCGATTTTCTGGTAGGCCTGTTCGGAAAGCAGCATAGTTTGAATCCGGGTTATGCGGGCGTGCTCGTGACTGTCTGGGCGGATCAGCGATCGATCTCGCCAAAAACGATGTCCTGCGTGCCAATGATGGTGACGGCGTCGGCAATCATGTGACCGCGCGACATTTCATCCAGCGATTGCAGGTGGACAAAGCCGGGGGCCCGAATCTTCAGGCGGTAAGGCTTGTTGGCGCCGTCGGACACCGCGTAGATGCCGAATTCGCCCTTGGGGTGTTCCACCGAGGCGTACGCTTCACCGGGAGGCACGTGGAAACCTTCAGTGAAGAGCTTGAAGTGATGGATCAGCTCTTCCATGTTGGTTTTCATGGCGGTGCGCTTGGGCGGGGCGATCTTGTGGTTCTCGATCATGACCGGGCCCGGGTTGTTGCGCAGCCATTCCACGCACTGGCGGATGATGCGGTTGCTCTCACGCATTTCGGCGATACGGACCAGGTAGCGGTCATAGCAGTCGCCGTTGACACCCACGGGGATGTCGAAATCGAGCAGGTCGTAGACTTCGTAGGGCTGCATCTTGCGCAGGTCCCAGGCCACGCCCGAACCGCGCAGCATCGGGCCGGTGAAGCCCAGCGCCTTGGCGCGTTCGGGATCGACCACGCCGATGCCCACCAGACGCTGCTTCCAGATGCGGTTGTCGGTCAGCAGCGTTTCGTACTCGTCGACGCAAGCCGGGAAGCGGTTGGTGAAGTCTTCGATGAAATCCAGCAGCGAACCCGAACGCGCGTCGTTCATGACGCGCACTTCCTTGTCGCCGCGGTACTTGCTGGTGTCGCCGTATTGCGGCATCGAGTCCGGCAGGTCGCGGTAGACGCCGCCAGGACGATAGTAGGCCGCGTGCATGCGCGCGCCCGAGACCGCTTCATAGCAGTCCATCAGGTCTTCGCGCTCACGGAAGGCATATAGGAACACCGCCATGGCGCCCACGTCCAGCGCGTGCGAACCCAGCGACATCAGGTGGTTCAGCAGACGGGTGATCTCGTCGAACATCACGCGGATGTACTGCGCGCGCAGCGGGGCTTCCACGCCCAGCAGCTTTTCGATGGCCATGACGTAGGCGTGCTCGTTGCACATCATGGACACGTAGTCCAGGCGGTCCATGTAGGGCAGCGCCTGGATGTAGGTCTTGTGTTCGGCCAGCTTTTCAGTGGCGCGGTGCAGCAGGCCGATGTGCGGGTCGGCGCGCTGGATCACTTCGCCGTCGAGTTCGAGCACCAGGCGCAGCACACCGTGCGCGGCCGGGTGCTGAGGGCCGAAGTTGAGCGTGTAGTTCTTGATTTCTGCCATGATTTAACGCCCCAAGCCGTAGGAGTCTTCGCGGACCACGCGCGGCGTGACTTCGCGCGGATCGATCGTGACCGGCTGGTAAATGACGCGCCGTTGTTCCGGGTCGTAGCGCATTTCGACGGTGCCGGACAGCGGGAAGTCCTTGCGGAAGGGATGGCCGATGAAGCCATAGTCGGTGAGGATGCGGCGCAGGTCCGGGTGGCCTTCGAAGACGATGCCGTACAGGTCGAAGGCTTCGCGTTCGAACCAGCCCACGGCCGGCCAGCATTCCATCAACGACGCGACCATCGGGAATTCGTCGTCTTCGGCCCAGGTGCGCACGCGCAGGCGCCAGTTGTTCTCGATCGAGAGCAGATGGGCGACCACGGCGAAACGCGAGCGGTGGACCTTGGCGTTGGTTTCCTCGGGCAGTTGGCGCGTGCCGTTGCCCCAGGTCAGGTAGTCGACGCCGCAGAGGTCGATACAGGTTTCAAAGCGCAGGCCGACTTCGGTGCGCAGCTTGTTGCAGACGGAGAACCACTGCTGCGCGGGCACTTCGAGCGTCAGCTCGCCCAACGCCTCGGTCAGCGCGATATCCGCGCCGAGGGTGGTCTGCAAATTGTTTTTCAGGGTTTCGAGCCTGGTCATCATCTTGTACGCTTAGGTGAACCGATACGCTGGTTTCGCGGGGCCGGCTGCAAGGACTGCTGCCTGGCGCGGCGATGCTCAGCGCGCAATCGTGTTGGTCAGACGGATCTTGTTCTGCATTTGCAGCAAGCCGTAGACCAGCGCCTCGGCCGTGGGCGGGCAGCCCGGCACGTAGACGTCTACCGGTACGATGCGATCGCAGCCACGGACCACCGAATACGAGTAGTGGTAGTAACCGCCGCCGTTGGCACAGGAGCCCATCGAAACCACCCAACGCGGCTCGGGCATCTGGTCGTAGACCTTGCGCAGCGCCGGCGCCATCTTGTTGCACAGCGTGCCGGCCACGATCATCAGATCGGACTGGCGCGGGCTGGGGCGGAAGATGATGCCGAATTGGTCCAGGTCGTAGCGGGCCGCGCCCGCGTGCATCATCTCAACCGCGCAACAGGCCAGACCGAAGGTCATGGGCCACATGGAGCCGGTCTTTGCCCAATTAAGGAACTTGTCCGCGCTGGTTGTGATGAACCCTTGCTTGAGAATGCCGTCTATAGCCATATTCGTCTCTGATAGCGTGCTGTGGAAAAACCCGGCGGGTTATTCCCAGTCCAGCGCGCCCTTTTTCCATTCGTAGATGAAGCCGACCGTCAGCACGGCCAGGAAAACCATGACCGTCCAGAAACCGACGAGGCCGACCGTGCCCTGGGCGATGGCCCACGGGAACAGAAAGGCGATTTCCAGGTCGAAAAGAATGAACAGGATCGCCACCAGGTAGTAGCGCACGTCAAACTTCATGCGAGCGTCTTCGAAGGCCTCGAAACCGCATTCGTACGGCGAGAGCTTCTCGGCGTAGGGACGCCGCGGGCCAAGGAGGGAGCCGGCCGTTAGAAGCGCGAACCCGATAAGGGTGGCCACTACGATAAACAGCAGGACGGGAAAATACTGTTGCAGGTTCATTCAGGCGTCCGTCAAATGCGCAAACCTTAGGATTGTAGCATTCGCGCGGTTACTTCTGGCTGAACTCTGTAGCTCGAACAGCAGGCGAAAGACAGCATTCCTCAAATGGAACAATGGCTGCTTTCAGCACCGGTGCGCAAGCATACAGCAGCCTGCCGATGCACGCACAAACACACGCAAAAACACAGGCGCGAAAACGAAAAAAACCACCCCGAAGGGTGGTTTCATACGAACGGGCCGAAGCCCGTTCGCGCACTTTAAATCCAGGCAGGACTTGCGCCCTGCTTTGGATTAGAAGCGGTGACGGATACCGACGCCGACGGCGGTCGACTTGATGTCTTCCACGAAGGCGTAGTTCTTGGCGTACGAACCGTAAGCGTACAGGTTGGTGCGCTTGGACAGGTCGTAGGTGTAGCCCAGCGAGAAGATTTGCATCGTCTGGTCGGCGCTATCAACACCGCTCAGGCGACCGTTGCTGGGGTCAACCATTTGCCACGAACCGAACAGCTTGCTTGCGCCGCCGATCGGGGCGGACAGGCCGACCATGTACGAGTTGGCCTTGAAGCCATCAGCAAAGATGTTGCTGTTGAAGCCGATGTTGCCGGTGGTGGAGTTCAGGCCTTGGCCAGCGAACCAACCGTCGGTCGTGCGAGCGTAGGCCAAAGCCAGCTTCACGACTTCGAAGTCATACGAACCGCCCAGGGCGTACATACGCGGGGTGGCGTCGGTCTGGGTGGTCGACAGCTTGTTCGAAGCGTTCAGCTGATCGTACGAGAAGGCGATGTTCAGCGGGCCGTTCACGTAACGCAGACCGGTCGTGATCGCGCGGGTGTTGTCGGCGGTGCGGAAACCGGTTTGGGCGGTGTTTTGGTCGTCAGCATTGAACGAATAGCCCAAGCCGAACTGGAAGCCGCTGAACGACGGGGTCTGATACATGACCATGTTGTCGTAGCGTTGCGTGTTGGCAGCGCTGAAGGCGGCACCGATGTTAGCCTGACCGAAGCCAGCGCCGAACGGGTCGATCGAGCCGAAGTACTTCGACGCGATGTTGGTTTGGCGACCGAAGTCCAGTTGACCCCAGCTGTCGCTGGCCAGACCGATGGTGGCTTGACGACCGAACAGACGGCCGTTTTGAGCCGACTTGCCGTTACCCGAATCAAAGCCCGATTCCAGCTGGAAAACAGCGCGCAGGCCGTCACCCAGGTCTTCCGAACCACGCAGACCCCAGCGCGAACCGTTCTGGACGCCGTTGATCATGCCGAAACGGCTGCCGTTGACGGCATCGGGACCACCGCTGATCTTGTTGTAGCCGATACCCGTGTCGATGATACCGTACAGGGTGACAGACGTTTCTGCCTGGGCGACACCGGCAAAACCGGCGAGCAGGGCGGCAGCGAGCAGAGTCTTTTTCATTTAAGAAATCTCCGTTGATTTGAGTGACAAGAGCAGCAATCCAGCAAACCAGCCTGCCGCCCCCCTAACTCCGCGAAGGGAAGTTGACGCTATTGCATCAAAAATCAGGGGGGCTGGCTATGGTCGGCGCCAGAAAAGTGCAGGTTTACGACAGGCTTGTTGGGATATTGCAACATCCCAGCAAAGCCTGGCCGGACACGCTAGGGCTTACCCTTAGTTTTTAGGCCAAGCACCTATTCATGCGACTTTCAGCCCTGCCCCTAATTATCCGGACGCCCCGGATACCATCCCCGCCATCAAATACAGTCCCCTTCCGAGCCCTGTTTCCGCGTCGCCGCAGCCTCCAACCAGCCATCGGAATCGCACCTTCGCCATAAGGCCCCCGCAGCAGGAATGCGCTGATCCGTCCACTATCAATAACGTTGTTATTTATAAAAATCGCCGATATTATCGAGTCGTCGACTCCTCCATTCAGCCATATGCCTACGCCCCCTTCCCGCGCCGACCGTTCCGAACGGCTGAACGCGCTGCGCCGCCAACTGGTTCTGGACGCCGCGCAGCGCGTGTTCGAGCGCGACGGCCTGGAGCAGACCACGATCCGCGCGATCGCCAAGGAGGCCGGCTGCACCACCGGCGCCATCTACCCCTGGTTCGCCGGCAAGGAGAGCATTTATGGCGCGCTGCTGGAAGAATCGCTGGAACGCCTGCATGCCCATCTGGCCGAGGCGGCCTCCGATGGCCCGGCCCCGACGGCGGCGCGCACCGCGATCCATGCGTTCTTTGGCTACTACGCCGAACGGCGGACCGACTTCTCGCTGGGCATGTACCTGTTCCAGGGGCTGGGGCCGCGCGGTCTGGGCCGGGAAATGGACGAACGGCTCAACGCCCGCCTGCGGCAGTGCGTAGACCTGCTGGGCGTGGCGCTGGCCCGGACCAAGTCCTGGGAGGCCGCGACCGTCGCGGTTGAACAGATGAATCTCTTCACCTATTTGATGGGGTTGCTGCTGCTGCTGCACACCCGGCGCCTGAAATCCCTGGGCCAGCAAGCGGAAACGCTGCTGGACAACTACTGCCTCGCCCTGGAGCAACGATGACCGCAACCGACCTGGACACCCCGGCCGACGCCCCGCTGATCAGCCTGGCCGACTTCCATATATTGCTGGCCGACCAGCATCCGTTTTCCATGCTGTTGGGCATAGACGTGATACGCATCGGCCGCGGCACGGCGCGTGCGGTGCTTCCGGCGCGCGACGCCCACCAGCGGCTGGGCGGCATCGTCGCCGGCCCCATGCTGATGGGCCTGGCCGACCTAACCATGTACGCCGCGGTGGTGGGCGCCACCGGACAGGCGCACGCGGTGACCGCGAGCCTGACGATCAATTTCCTGCGCAAGAGCCCCGCGGGCGCCATCTATGCCGACGCCCGGCTGTTGAAAGTGGGCCGGCTGTCCGCCGGGGAAGTCATCCTGACCGGCGAGGGTTCGGACGAGCCCCTCGCCCATATCGTGAGCACGTGGTCCGTGCCCAAGCCATGAGCATGCGCGTGAGCATCGTCGGCATGGGCAAGACCGGCACCCGGGCCGCGCAACGCCTCCTGGCGGCCGAGCCGGACATCGCGCTGACTCTCTACGACATCGAGCCGGGGCGTTGCGAGGACTTCCGCGGCAGCGCCACGCTGGCCACCTCCGCGCGGGAAGCGCTGGAAGAATCCGACACCATCGTGCTGGCCCTGCCGCGCGAACGCGAGATCGACCGCACGCTGGAGCGCTTCAGCGACGGCAACGTGACCGCGCCGGTGGCAGGCAAGCTGATCGTGGACCTGGAGCCGCCCTGCGGCGAACGCGCGCGCAGCCTGGACCAGGCCATCGTCGCGGCGGGCGGCCGCTATACCTGCGCGCCCCTGGCCGCGGCGGCCGACGCCCCGGTTGCCGAGGCGCGCTTACTGAACGCGCTGGCCCGCAGCGCATGACGGCCGCAAGCGCTGCGCCACCGCCACGCACAGCGCCAGCCAAGCCAGGCTGATCGCGAAGCCCGCCAGCACGTCGCTGACGAAATGGACCTGCAGCAGGATGCGGCTGAGTCCGATCGCCATGATGAGCGCCACCAGCAACGCGGTGCCCGGCAAGCGCCATGCCGGAGGCGCCAGACGCCAAAGCAGGTAGCAGGCCATGCCGTACACCGCCATCGCGGCCGAGGAATGGCCGCTGGGGAAGCTCCACCCCGCCACGCTGGCGTAGCCATGGTCATGGTCCGGCCGGACGCGCTCGAAGGCGTGCTTGAGCAGCCAGTTGAGCGCCCCGCCGACGCCGGTCGCAACGGCGCATACGACGGCCAGCCCCCATTGCCGGCGAGACAGCAGGAACAGGGTCATCAGCACGGCCACCCCGGTCAGGAAATTCCTGTCGCCCAGATACGTGAACCAAGACAGCAGCCACAGCAGCGGCGTCGACATGGACATGCCCAGCGCGCCAGCCAGCGCCCGGTCGAACGCGACCACCGCGCCCTCGCGCTCGATGGCGTAGGCCAGGACCAGGAACACGACAAGCGCCGCGGACGTCCCCAGCGCGAATAGCGCAACGCGGCCGCCGCCGGACAGGCGCGGCCAGCACCACGCCAAGGTCAGCGCAGCCGCCGCGGCCAGCAAGGGCAGCGCGACAAACAGCTGCAAGGCATGGGCCGCGGCCCATGCCGCATAGGCATCCGTCATAAATAAGAACCCATCACCAAGAAATTCCCGCTCTGTCTCAATACAACGCGACCAGGGTCTTGTCCACCGGTGCAAACGCATGCGCCCCTGCGGCGTAGTCCCAACGCTCGATCCGGCAATCGCCCTGCCCCTCGCGGGTAATGACATTGACCGAATTGGGCACGTTGCCGCGCACGCGGCGCGAGCAGGTGGTTCCGGCCTGGACGACCCAGCCGCCGGAAGGAGCCGCCGGGTTCACGGGCAGCACATAGGGCAGATGAATATGCCCCCCCAGGATCAGGTCCACGCCGGCCTGCGCCCAGGCTTCGAGGGCCCTCTCGCGGCCGTTCAACAGGTTGGACAGGTCCGACTCGACCTTGGCGCGCACGGGATGGTGCGCCACCACGATGCGCAACTGCCCTGGCCTGGCCTGGCGCAGCCTCTCGGCGACCCGCGCGATCTGCGCGCCGGATATCTCGCCATCCTTGCGGCGGCGCGGGCGTGTCGTGTTGACGCCGATGGCGAGCAGGCCGGCGTTTTCAAACACGGGCTCCAGCACCGGGCCCAAAGCCCGCTTGTAGTTGCCGTAAGGATTGAGCGCGCGCGCGAACACGTTGAACAACGGAATATCGTGATTGCCCGGCACCGTCAACACCGGCAGCGACAGGCGTTCAATGAATTTGCGGGCGGCGGCGAACTGGCCGCACCGCGCGCGCTGTGTGATGTCGCCGCTGAGCACCACCAGGTCGGGCGCGAGATTGCAGGCCAGGTCCAGCGCGGCTTCGACCACGGGTTTGCGTTCCGTGCCGAAGTGGGTATCGGAAAAATGCAGGATACGGGTCATGAACGGTCCAAATATTGCGAGTCCGCCGGCACCACCAGCGGCAGCCGTTCGTCGGCCACTTTGAACTCCAGCGGCGTATCCATCCAGGAGATTTCGCCATCCATCGCCACCTTGACCCGGCGGCGCCCGCGCACGGCCACCGTCAGGCGGTCGAAGGCGAAACTCACCACATGCTCGGCTTCGCCCAGGCGGCTGAACAAGCCGCGCAGCAGCAAGCCATAGAGCGCCAGGGTGCCGACCGGCCGCGCCGCCATGGCGATCAGGCGGTTCTGGTCCAGCTCCGCGGATTCGATGCCGATGTGCTCCAGCTGGAGCTTGTTGTTGCCCACCACCAGCGTGGGCGAGCGCAGGTTGCGGGCCTGGCCGCCATGGTCCAGCAGCAGGCTCAACTGGCGCGGCGCGCGCAGCAGCGTGACCAGGCCGGACCACAGCGCCACCAGCCGGCTGCGGCCGTACTTCTGTTTATAGGCTTCGCGGTCCTCGAGCAATTGCGGATACAGGCCCAGGCTGGCATTGACCAGGAACAGCCTGCCATTGAGCATGCCGACCTGCACCGGCCTGGGCTGGCCTTGCAGGAAGCCGCGCAGGGCCACCTCGGTATCTTGCGAGATGCCGTAGCTGCGCCCGAAGTAATTGAAGGTGCCCTGGGGCAGGATGCCGAACGGCACGCCTTTGCCAAGCACGACGCCCGCGACCGCATTGAGCGTGCCGTCGCCGCCCGCCGCGATGACCACGCCCTGCTGTTCCTGCGCGCGCGTGACCGCGGCCTCGGCCGTGGCGGTCAGGCGCGACGGGTCCTGCACGGGCATCAGTTCATAGCGGCGCCCGGCCTCGTCGAGTATGCGGCGGATCGTGTCTTGGAGGATCTGCGCGTCGCCGCGTCCCGATCCGGTATTGAGGACGATGAAGAGGGGTTCTTGTCCCGTCAGGGAATGGGCCTCTGTTGCCGGTTTCTGCTGGGTTGACGTCATGCGTCAAACATACCCCATGCCGGCGAAACGCCGCAACAAGGCCCGCGGCGGGCGCGCCAGGCGCGCCCGCCGCGGCCGTTCAGCGGCCGATGGCGTAAGCCTGCATCAGGCGCGGCGTGGCCGCCGCGTGCAGCAGGCCGTCGGCATCGCGCGAGGCAGCGGTCAACCTGCCCACCGACCACTCGGGCACTTCCTCGATCTGGTGTCCGCGCTGGCGCAGCGCCGCAATGACCTCGGCGCCGAAGCTCGCCTCCACCGCCAGATGTCCCGGCTTGCGGTCGCGCGGATAGAAGGACGTGGGGAAATGCATGGTGTGCGACATGGGCAGATCAATCGCTTCCTGCAGGTTCAGGCCGTGGTGCACGTGGCGCAGGAAGAACAGCAGCTGCCATTGTTCCTGCTGGTCGCCGCCCGGCGTGCCGAAGGCAAGGTAGGGCTTGCCATCGCGCAGCGCCAGCGAGGGCGTCAGCGTGGTGCGCGGACGCTTGCCGGGCGCCAGCGTGCCGGGCAGCCCTTCTTCCAGCCAGAACATCTGCGCGCGGGTATTCAGGCCGAAGCCGAGTTCCGGAATCACCGGCGAAGACTGGAACCATCCGCCCGAAGGCGTGGCCGAGATCATGTTGCCCCAGCGGTCGATGACGTCCACGTGCGTGGTGTCGCCGCGTTTGGCGGAGGCGCGCATGTCGGCTAGCGTGGGTTCATTGGTGGCGCTGCCGGGCGCGGACACCTTGGAGAGACGCTCCAGCGTGTCCATGACGCGCTTCACTTGGGCCTCGAAACCCGGCACCTGGCCAGGCAGCAGATCCTGCGAGGCCGACTCGCCGATGAGCGCGCGGCGTTCGGCGTTGTAGGCATCGGACAGCAAATGCTCCAGCGGCACGTCGACGAAGGCCGGATCGCCGTAATAGGCCTCGCGGTCGGCAAAGGCCAGCTTCATGGCCTCGGTCACGCGGTGCACGAACTCGGCGCTGGTCGGGCTAACGCCGGCCAGGTCCATTTCCTTGAGCAGCGCCAGGGTCTGCAGGAAGACCGGGCCTTGGCTCCAGGAGCCGGCTTTCGCCACGGTGTAGCCGTGATAGTCGTAGGTGACCGGCTTGTCGTAGCTGGCCGACCAGCCCGCCAGGTCCTCGGCGGTAATGACGCCACGGTGCGTGGAACCGCTCTCGTCCATGACGTCGGTGTTGCGGGCGAACCGGTCGATTTCCTCGGCCACGAAGCCGCGGTAGAACGCATCGCGCGCCGCCTCGATCTGGCGCTCGCGGTCCGCGCCGGCGCTTTCGGCCTGCTGCAGCACGCGGGTCCAGGTGCGCGCCAGCGCCGGATTGCGGAACAGCTTGCGGGCCTCGGGCACCTTGCCGCCCGGCACGTAGACGGCTGCGGTCGTCGGCCAATGGGTCTGGAAGAAGTCCTTCAGGCCGGCGATGGTGTTGGAAATGCGCGGCATCAGCGCGTGGCCGTGCTCCGCGTAATAGATGGCGGGCTCCAGCACGTCCCGCACGCGCATGCTGCCGTGGTCGCGCAAGAGCAGCATCCAGGCGTCGAAGGCGCCGGGAATGACGGTGGCCAGCAGGCCGTTGCCGGGGATCAGCTTCAGGCCTTCGGCGCGGTAGCGTTCGAGCGTGGCAGCAGCGGGCGTGGTGCCCTGGCCGCACAGCACTTCGACGCGACCGGTGCGCGCGGAGTAGAACACCGCGGGCATTTCGCCGGCGGGGCCGACCAGGTGGGGCTCGACCACCTGCAGCACGAAAGCCGAGGCCACGCAGGCGTCGAAGGCGTTGCCGCCGCGCTCCAACAGCGACATGCCGGCGGCGCTGGCCAGCCAATGGGTGGAGGTCACGACACCGAAGGTGCCAAGGATTTCCGGGCGAGTGGTAAACATGATGGTTCCTATGGGGCTGTGGTCAGGCATCAAGCCGCTGACACGCAGAGCACTTCCTATGCGGCGAATACCAGGCGGCGAAAAAGCCAAGCACGCCAGAAAGATCTACGGGCGCAATACATCAGGGGCGCCGCGGATCCGGCTCCGCCGGTCCGCCAGCGCGGCCCCAAGGGGGGGCCGGCGCCAGCGGGTAGGAGGGAGCCTACTTTTTAGCGACAGTGACACCCTTCAGGCGAATCAAGCCATCCGGGTACGGAACAAAGCCTTCCACCTTCTTCTGCACGCCGAAGGTCCACGGCAGGTAGAACAGGTAGACGATCGGGCGCTGGTCCTGCATCGCCGTCAGCACCTGGTCATACATGGCGCGGCGCTTGGCGGTGTCCGATTCGGCGCGGGCATCGTTGAGCAGCTTGTCCACGGCGGGATCGCAGAACTTGCCGTCGTTCAGATTGCCCTTGCAGCTCAGGTACTGGTGGATGTTGCCGCTGGGATCGACCCGGCCCGACCAGCCGCTCTGCCCCACTTCGAAGTCGCCGCGCGCGAGCGAGGATTGCAGGGAAGCGAATTCCACCGGACGCAGCGTGATGTCGAAGCCCGCTTCGGCGCCCATGGCCTGCACCAGCTCGAACACCTGCTGCATGGTGGTGTTGTTGCCGAAGGTGATCTCGAACTTGACGCGGTCAAAGCCCGCTTCCTTCAACAGCGCCTGCGCCTTCTTGGGATCGCGGCCCTTGTGCTCGAAGGCCGTGTTGTAGGCGAAGCTGGCCGGCGGGAACGGCTGGTAAGCGGGCTGGAACATGCCTTCGCCGATCACCTGGTTGAGCACGTCGCGGTCGATGGCGAGGTCCAGCGCCTGGCGCACGCGCTTGTCCTTGGCCAGGGGGTTGTTGGCGCGCGCGCCGTTGGCCAGGTTCACCGAAATGGCCTGGAAGCCCAGGCCGGTCACCGGCGCCAGGGTCAGGTTCTTGTCGTCCTTCACGGCCTTGGCATCGCTGGGCGCGACGCGCTCGATGATGTCCAGGTCGCCGGCGCGCAGGTTGTTCAGGCGCACGGTGTTGTCCGGAATCGGGGTGTAGACCAGACGGTCGAAGTGATAGTTGGCGGCGTCCCAGTACTTGGGAAATTTCTCGAGCACGATGCGGTCGTTCTGCACGCGCTCCTTGAACTGGTACGGCCCCGAGCACACCGGCTTGCCGCCAGGGTCCTTGTCGAAGCTGGCGGGCGACATCATCATCCCGGCGCGATCGGACAACTGCGACAGCAGCGAGGCGTCGGGTTCGGACAGGGTCAGCACCACGGTGCTGGCGTCCGGGGCCTCGACGCTGGCGACCGTGGCCAGTTCGCTCTTGCGGTTGCTGTCGGGCAAGGTGCGGGCGCGGTCCAGGTTGGCCTTGACGGCCGCGGCGTTCACCGGCGTGCCGTCGTGGAAGACGGCGTCGGTGCGCAGTTTGAAGGTCAGGACCTTGTTGTCCGGGCTGATGGTCCAGGATTGCGCCAGCTGCGGCACGATCTTCAGGTCCGGCGTGATCTCTACCAGCTTGTCGCAGAGGGAAGCGAAGACGATGCGGCCCACGAAGGTGCGCGCGCGCACCGGGTCCAGCACGTCAGGGTCGTCCTGCAGGCCGATACGCAGGGTGGATTGGGCTTGCGCCAATCCGCTGGCCAGCATTCCCGCCATGGCCATGGCGAGGCAAAGTTTACGCATGAAAGATCTCCGTCGGTTCAGGTCGGCCTGGTTCCCCGCGCGGACGCGCCGCCCGGCATGAGGGAACAGACCCGAGCCGTGCCGCATCCGGGTCCATCCCCCGCCGCGCACGTTCTTGTTGGATTCTGCGCCAGGCGCGCGGCGATTGTATAGAGCGGCGGCTGTCGTAAGCCTAAATGCGCGCCGGGCGGCCGCCTTGCGGACGCGCTTTCAGGGAATGCGGCAAGGCGCCGCGAAGTCCACGGCGGCCTGGACCTCGGCGCGCAGCTTGGCGACCAGCGGCCGGGCATCGTCGCGGCGGTACTGGAACGCATAAGGCATGGCCGCCAGGGGCGTATCGCCTTCCAGCACGCGCAGGCTGCCCTCGGTCTGCAAGGCGCGGGCCCAATGGCTGGGCAGCAGGCCGACGCCGGTGCCTTCTATCAGGAGGCCGACCACCGCCCCCCAGTTGTTGCAGCAGAGCCGTTCGCCGCCCGCCTCGCGGCCCGCCAGCCAGTCGTCGATGATGCGCGTGGTGCCGGCCCCGGCCGGCAGCGTGACCAGCGGCAGGCGCGCCAGCAGTTCCGGCGTCATGCGCGTGGCGCCGTCCAGCAGCGCCGGCGCGGCGACCCAGGAGAATTCGGCCTGGCCTATGGCGGAGGAAGCGATGTTGGGCCGCGAGGAACGGCCCGCGATCACGGCGAAGTCCAGTTCACCGTCGGCCACGCGCTGCTCCAGCACCTGGCCGATGTCCACGTAGGGTTCCAGCACCAGGTCCGGATAGGCGGCGCGCACGCCCCGGATCAGCCGCGGCAGCCAGGTCAGCGCGGTCAGTTCACCCACGCCGAAGCGGCAGCGCCCGCTGAGCCCGGCGCTTTGCGCCAACGACGCCCGGATCTGTTCGGCCGAGGCCAGCAGGTCGCGCGCCTGCGGCAGCAGGCGCTGGCCGGCGTCGGTCAGCACCGCCTTGTGGCCGCTGCGATCGAACAAAGGCAGGCCCAGACCTTCCTCGAGCTCGGTAATGCGCTTGGACAGCGACGATACCGACAGGTGCAGGCGCTCGGCCGCCACGGCGAAACTTGCGCAGGTGGCGGCCCAGTAGAAGGCTTCGAGTTGCTTGAGGGTCATGCCGGGATTGTAGAGGCGCCCGGCATGGAAATGCCCTCCTTTGGGACGCTGCGTTGCAAAGCGCCCCCGCGGCATCAGACGGTTTTCGGCGTCAGCAGATGCGCGGAAAACCGGAGGGTATCGATGGCGGCGCGGAGCATGCGCTCGACGCGCGGCCACATGTCGCCCTTGAGGCGATCGGACCAGCAGATGCTGTCGAACACCCCGTCGACCAGGGCGTGCAGATAAAGATTGGACAGGCGCACGTCCAGCGCGCGCGGCAGGTCTTCGCGCTTGACCGCGGCGCGCAACAGTTTCTCCGAGGTGCGCAGGGCGTGGCGCTCCCACAGGTCGCGGCGGCGCAGCAGGGGCGCGTTTTCGTCGCTGCGTTCGCATTTCAGGTACAGGATCTCCAGCACGCGCTGCACCGAGCCTTCCTGCGCGTAGATCTGGATGTACTGCCGCATGGAGGTGTAGAGCGATTCCAGCGCCTCGCCGTCGGTCGAGACATGAGTCAGCGGCGCAGCCTCGCCCAGCGCGCGGTCGCACATGGCGATGCAGACGTCGATCTTGTTCTTGTAATGGCCGTAGACGGCGCCCCGGGACACCCCTGCGTGGTCGGCTATGTCGCTCATGGTGGTAGCGGCCACCCCTTTGGACAGGAACACGTGTTCCGCGGCATCCAGGATGCGGTCGCGGGTGCGTTGGGACTCTTCCTTCGTCTTGCGGGCCATGCGGGGACCTCCTTCTTAAAAAATCGGCTGCAAAAAAATGGCGACTTCAAAACAAGAAGCCGCCCTTTTCGTCACTGTGAATAAGTGTGAAGCGGGGAGCATACTTCCGAACAAAATAATTAATCAAGCGTGACGGATTAAATGATAGACTCGCTTCCCCACGCGGGAAAGTCGGCGCCTTTCCCCACCTCAGCCCTCCCAGGGCCCATCAGAAATTTTAAAAATGAAGCAAAGAGTCTCTCTACGCACGCTCGCCCTTTCTTCCGTACTAATTCTTATTACCGGTTGCTCGAAACCGGAAGCCCAACAAGCCACCGAGGCTCCCGCCGAAGTCGGCGTCATCGTTGCCCGGGCCACGCCCACCAGCGTCGCCACCGAATTGCCGGGCCGGCTGGAGCCCTACCGCGAGGCCGAAGTGCGCGCGCGGGTGGCCGGCATCGTCACGGCGCGTCTGTACGAGGAAGGCCAGGACGTGACGCGCGGCGCCGCCCTGTTCCAGATCGATCCCGCGCCCTTGCAGGCCGCCTACGATTCCGAAGCCGCGAACCTGGCGCGCGCGCAGGCCAACCTGTCCGCCGCCGCCGACAAGCTGCGCCGCTACGCCGACCTGGTGTCGGACCGCGCCATCAGCGAACGCGACCATGCCGAAAGCGTGGCGCAGGAGCGCCAGGCGCGGGCCGAGGTCGCCCTGGCCCGCGCCAACCTGCAAAGCGCCAAGCTGAAGCTGGATTACGCGCGCGTCACCTCGCCCATCGACGGCCGGGCGCGGCGCGCGCTGGTGACCGAAGGCGCGCTGGTGGGCGAAGGCCAGGCCACGCCGCTGACGGTGGTGCAGCAGATCGATCCCATCTACGTGAACTTCGCCCAACCGGCGGCCGAGGTGATGCAGCTGCAAAAGCAGATCCGCGCGGGCGCCCTGGAAGGCGTGGCGCCGGACCAGGTGCGGGTGCGGCTGCTGCTGCCCGACGGCTCCGAGTACGGGCGCGGCGGCACGCTGTCGTTCGCCGACCTGGCGGTGGATCCGGGCACGGACAACGTCACCATGCGGGCGCTGTTCGAGAACCCGGGCCGCGACCTGCTGCCGGGCATGTATGTGCGGGTGCGGCTGGAGCAGGCGATCAACCGCGACACCTACCTGGTGCCGCGCAACGCCCTGCTGCGCAACGCCGAAGGCGCGCACGTGCTGGCCGCGGATGCGGACGGAGAACTGCAGAAGATCGTCGTCACCGCGCAGCGCCTGCAGGGTCCGAACTGGATCGTCACGCAGGGATTGGCGGGCGGCGAGCGCATCGTCGTCGAGAACGCCGCGCATCTCGCGGCGGGACAGAAAATCAAACCGGTGGAACGCGCCGCGCCCAGCGCGCAGGCTCCCGCCCCCGGCAACCCGGAGGCCGGCGTCCAGGCAAGGACGCCCGCCGCGGGTCAAAAAGGATAAACCGCAATGGCGCGTTTTTTTATCGATCGCCCCGTCTTCGCCTGGGTGATCTCGCTGCTGATCGTGCTGATCGGCATTCTGTCGATCCGCGCGCTGCCGGTGGCGCAGTATCCGGACATCGCTCCGCCGGTGGTCAACGTCGGCGCCAGCTATCCCGGCGCCTCGGCCAAGGTGGTCGAAGAGGCGGTCACCGCCATCATCGAACGCGAGATGAACGGCGCTCCGGGGCTGATGTACACCTCGTCCAGCAGCGACTCGACGGGCTGGGCCAGCATCAACCTGACCTTCAAGCAAGGCACCAATCCGGACCTGGCGGCCGTGGAAGTGCAGAACCGCCTGAAGGCGGTGGAGCCGCGCCTGCCCGAATCGGTGCGCCGCGACGGCGTGCGCGTGGAGAAGGCGGCCGACAACATCCAGCTGGTGGTGTCGCTGAAATCGGACGGCGGCCTGGATGACATCCAGCTGGGCGAGCTGGCCGCCTCCAACGTGCTGCAGGCGCTGCGCCGCGTGGAAGGCGTGGGCAAGGTGCAGTTGTTCGGCGCGGAAGCCGCCATGCGCATCTGGCCCGATCCCGCCAAGCTGACGGCCATGTCCCTGACTCCGGGCGACATCGTCTCTGCCTTGCGCAGCCACAACGCGCGCGTCACCATCGGCGAACTGGGCAACCAGGCCGTGCCGAAGGACGCTCCGCTGAACGCCAGCATCGTCGCCGGCGAGTCGCTGCGCACGCCCGAGCAGTTCGGCAACATTCCGCTGCGCGCGCAGCCGGGCGGCGCCACGTTGCGCCTGAAGGACGTGGCGCGGGTCGAACTGGGCGGCACCGACTATATGTACCTGTCGCGCGTGAACGGCATGACCGGCACGGGCCTGGGCATCAAGCTGGCGCCGGGTTCGAACGCGGTGGACACGACCAAGCGCATCCGCGCGACCATGCAGGAGCTGGCCCAGTACTTCCCGCCGGGCGTGACCTGGGACATCCCCTACGAGACCTCCACTTTCGTGGAGATTTCGATCAGAAAGGTGCTGATGACCCTGCTGGAAGCCGTGGCCCTGGTGTTCTGCGTGATGTATCTGTTCATGCAGAACTTCCGCGCCACGCTGATTCCGACGCTGGTCGTGCCGGTGGCGCTGCTGGGCACGCTGGGCGTGATGCTGGGACTGGGCTATTCCATCAACGTGCTGACGATGTTCGGCATGGTGCTGGCCATCGGCATCCTGGTCGACGACGCCATCGTGGTGGTGGAGAACGTCGAACGCATCATGGCCGAGGAAGGCTTGTCGCCGCGCGAGGCCACGGTCAAGGCCATGGGCCAGATCAGCGGCGCCATCGTGGGCATCACGGTGGTGCTGGTGTCGGTGTTCGTCCCCATGGCCTTCTTTGACGGCGCGGTGGGCAACATCTATCGCCAGTTCGCCGTGACGCTGGCCGTGTCGATCGCCTTCTCGGCCTTCCTGGCGCTGTCGCTGACGCCGGCGCTATGCGCCAGCATGCTCAAGCCCATCGCCGCCGGCCACCACGAGAAGCGCGGTTTCTTCGGCTGGTTCAACCGGGCCTTCGCGCGCCTGACCGCGCGCTACACCGCCCGGGTGTCGGGCGTGCTGGCCCGTCCGGTGCGCTTCGGCCTGGCCTATCTGGCGGTGATCGCCGCGGTGGCGCTGCTGTTCGCGCGCCTGCCCTCTTCTTTCCTGCCGGACGAAGACCAGGGCAGCTTCATGGCCATGGTCATCCTGCCCCAGGGTTCGCCGCAAGCCGAAACCATGGCGATGGTGAAGGAGGTCGAGCGCTACATGATGGAGCACGAGCTCGTCGAGTACGTGTATTCGGTCAACGGCTTCAGCAACTACGGCAGCGGACCGAACTCGGCCATGTTCTTCGTCACGCTGAAGGACTGGAAGCAGCGCAGCGGCGCCGACCTGCACGTGAACGCGGTGGTGGAACGCGTCAACGCCGCCTTCGCCGACCGCAAGAACGTCATGGTGCATGCGCTGAACTCCCCGCCGCTGCCGGACCTGGGCTCCACTTCGGGCTTCGACTTCCGCCTGCAGGACCGCGCCGGGCTGGGCTACGAAGCCCTGACCCAGGCGCGCCAGCAATTGCTGGCGGCGGCGGCCAAGCACCCCGCGCTGACCGAGGTCGTCTTCGCGGGCCAGGAAGAAGCGCCGCAGCTGGAGCTGCGCGTCGACCGCGACAAGGCCCAGGCCATGGGCGTGCCGCTGGACGAGATCAACACGGCGCTGGCGGTCATGTACGGCTCGGACTACATCGGCGACTTCATGCTCAATGGCCAGGTGCGGCGCGTGACCGTGCAGGCTGACGGCAAGAGCCGCGTCGACATGGAAGACGTGTCGCGCCTGCACGTGCGCAACCTGCAGGGGCAGATGGTGCCGCTGTCGGCCTTCGCCACCCTGAATTGGTCGATGGGACCGCCGCAGCTCAACCGCTACAACGGCTTCCCCTCGTTCACCATCAACGGTTCGGCCGCCCCTGGACACAGCAGCGGCGAGGCCATGCGCGCCATCGAGACGCTGGCGGCCGAACTGCCGCGCGGCATCGGCTTCGACTGGTCGGGACAGTCCTATGAGGAACGGCTGTCCGGCAACCAGGCGCCGGTGCTGTTCGCGCTGTCGGTGCTGGTCGTGTTCCTGGCGCTGGCCGCGCTGTATGAAAGCTGGTCCATCCCGCTGGCGGTGATCCTGGTGGTGCCGCTGGGCGTGATCGGCGCGGTGCTGGGCGTGACGCTGCGCGGCATGCCCAACGACATCTACTTCAAGGTCGGCCTCATCGCCACCATCGGGCTGTCGGCCAAGAACGCGATCCTGATCGTGGAAGTGGCCAAGGACCTGGTGCGCGACGGCCAGGGCATCGTATCGGCCACTCTGGAGGCCGCGAGGCTGCGGCTGCGGCCCATCGTGATGACCTCGCTGGCCTTCGGCGTGGGCGTGCTGCCCCTGGCGCTGGCCACCGGTGCGGCCTCGGGCGCCCAGGCCGCGATCGGCACGGGCGTGCTGGGCGGCATCGTCACGGCGACGGTGCTGGCCATCTTCCTGGTGCCGCTCTTCTTTTTGATCGTGGGCCGCGCGCTGGGCATGCGCGTGCGCCCCTCGCGTCCGCAAGGCCGCGAAACGCTGGAGACCACGCCATGAAGGCTATGGCAATGACCCTGCTTGCGCTGGCCCTGGCCGGCTGCTCGCTGGCCCCCAAGTACGAACGGCCGGCTGCGCCGGTCCCCCAGGCCTATGACACGCCCGACGCGCAAGGGCTGGCGGCCATGCCGCAGGACTGGCGCGATTACTTCAACGACCCGGCGCTGCAGGCCTGGATCGCCGCCGCCTTGGAGAACAACCGCAACCTGCGGGTGGCGGCGCTGCGCATCCAGGAAGCCCGGGCGCTGTACGGCGTGCAGCAGGCCGACCGCCTGCCGTCCATCGACGGCTCGGGCGAGTTCAGTCGCGGACGCGGCGCGGAACCCGGCCAGCCGCGCATGCCGGTGGCGGACCGCTACCGTGCCGCCGTGGGCATCGCGGCCTTCGAGCTGGATTTCTTCGGCCGCGTCAAAAGCCTGAGCGACGCCGCGTTGTCGCGCTACCTGGCCAGCGAGGAAGCGCACCGCGCCGCCACGCTGTCGCTGGTGTCGGAGACGGCCACGGCTTACTTCAACCAGCGCTCGCTGGCGGAACAGCTGCGCCTGACCGAGAGCACGTTGGCGTTGCGCGAGGCCTCGCTCAAGCTCACCCAGCGCCGCTACGACGCCGGGCTGGAAACGGCCGTGGGGCTGCGCACCTCGCAGATGCTGGTGGAGTCCTCGCGCGCCACGCATGCCGAACTGAGCCGGGAATACCGCCAGTCCGTGCATACGCTGGGTCTACTGGCGGGAGACTTTTCCCTGCCGCCCGACACCGATGCCGTCACGCTGGAAAGCCAGAGCCTGACGCCGCTGGCCGCGGGCCTGCCCTCCGCCCTGCTGATCCGTCGTCCGGACCTGCGCCAGGCCGAGGACACGCTACGGGCCGCCAACGCCGACATCGGCGCGGCGCGCGCGGCGTTTTTCCCATCGGTGCAGCTGACCACCGACATCGGCACCACGGCCGGCAGCTTCTCGGACCTGTTCGGCTCTGGCACCGGCACCTGGACCTTCGCGCCCAAGCTGACCCTGCCCATCTTCAACGCCGGGCGCAACAGCGCCAACCTGTCGCTGGCGGAAACGCGCAAGGACATCGCGGTGGCCCAGTACGAGGGCAGCATCCAGCAGGCCTTCCGCGAAGTGGCCGACGCGCTGTCCGCGCGCGACACGCTGCGCGCCCAGATCGACGCCCAGCGCAAGGTGCGCGACGCCGACCGCGACCGCCAGCGCCTGACCGAAAGGCGCTACGAGCGCGGCGTGGCGAGCTATCTGGAAATGCTGGAAGCGCAACGCAGCCTGTTCGAATCCGAACAGGAGTTCATCCGGCTGCAGCAGCGCCGGCTGGTCAACGCGGTGGAGTTGTACAAGGCGCTGGGCGGCTGGGAGCAGCCCGGATCCTGACGGATCAGTCAGCCTTGTCGATGCGGTAGGCGCAGCGGCGCGCGCCCGCGAGGATGTGCTCTTCGCGCCGCACCCGGACCTCTGCTCCGAGCACCTTGTGGAAGAGTTCCAGCTCGCTGCGGCAAAAGCCCATACAGGCTTTGGCCGCGGAGCAGATCGGGCAGTGGTTCTCGATGAAGAGGAAGTCCGCGCCATCCTTGCGCAGCTCGGCCATGTAGCCTTCGGCGCAACGGACTTCCACCAGCCGCTCCAGCCTTTCCTTCAGGCTGCGGGCGCCCTGCATGGCCTGGCGATAGCCGTTGAGCATGGCGGTTTCGCGCGCCTGGATCAGTTTTTCGATGCCCTCTTCGCCGAACACCTGGCGCACGGCGCCCAGCATCTGTACCGTCATTTCGGCATGCGTGTCCGGAAAGCGCCCGTTTCCGGCATCGGTCAGAAACCAGATCTGCGTGGGCCGGCCGCGGCCCGCGCTGTGGCTTTCGGAATCCACCAGTCCTTCCGCATGCAAGCGCGTCATCTGCTGACGCACCGCCTCGGCCGTCACGTCCAAGGTCTTGGCAATGACGGCGACGGATTGCGGGCCGCGCGTCTTCAGGGTCATGAGCACGCGGTCGGCGGGCTGATGCTCCCAGACCACGGGATGGGACGGACTGTCAGACATGAATGTGGAGTCTCCGGTTGTTTGCCTATGGTGCCATGAACCGCGGCTGCCAGTCAGCCGGAAGCCGCCTGCGGGTCGGCGGCCGGCGCTTCCCATCCGCCTCCCAGCGCCTTGTACAGCGCAATCAGGCGGGTATAGGACTCGGTTTCGGCCACGGCCACGGCGTCCTGGGCGCGCAAAAGCGTACGCTGCGCGTCCAGCACCGTCAAATACGGGGTGCTGCCTTCACGGTAGCGCAGTTGCGCCAGTTCCGCCGCCCTGCCGCTGTGCGCGGCCGCCTGCGCCAGGCTGCCCAGGCGCTGCTGGGTCTGGCCGTATTCCGTCAGCGCCGATTCCAGTTCCTCGACCGCCCGCAGCACGGTCAGTTCATAGCTGGCGACGGCGCCGTCCGCGCGCGCCACCGCGCCGCGCTTGCGCGCCAGCGCCGTGGGCAGGTGGAAGGCGGGCCAGTTGGCCGTGGCCGCCACGCTGAACGCGCGGCTGGCCGATGAGCCGAAATCCGCGCCGCGCAGGGCGACAAAGCCCAGGAATCCGCCCAGGTCGATGCGCGGATACAGTTCGGCGGTCGCTACGCCCACGTCGGCGTTGGCAGCGGCCATGCCGCGCTCGGCCGCCAGCACGTCCGGGCGCCGCGACAGCAAGGCGCTCACGTCGCCGATCGGCAGGCGGGTGTCCAGGGGAGCCAGCGCCTTGCCCGCATCAAGCTCGCCCAGCTCCACCGGGCGCAGGCCCGCCAGCACGGCGATCCGGTATTGCGCCAACCGCCGGGCCGCGATCTGCACCGGCACGCTGGCCTGCACGGTCTCCAGTTCGGCGCGCGCGCTGGCCAGGTCGCCTTCGTCGCCACGGCCAGCCGACACCATGGCCTGGATCACGCGCAGGCTGTCGCGCTGGCTCTGCAGATTGGCGCGCGCCACGGCCAGGCGCTGTTCCGCGCCGCGCAGCTCGAAGTAGTTGCGCGCCACTTCGGCCGCCACCACGATGCGGGTCTGGGCCAGGTCCGCGGCCTGCGCCTCGCTGCGCGCGGCGGCGCCCTCGGCCGCCCGGCGCAGCCGGCCGAACAGGTCCAGCTCCCAGGTGGCGTCAAAGCCGGCCCGATAGCTTTCGGCCAGGTTGCGTTGACCCGCGATGCCAGCATTGGCCTGGGACAGGCTGCGCTCATAGCCGCCGCCCAGCTTGACCACGGGCAGCCGGTCCAGATCCTTCTCGTCCAGCACCGCGCGCGATTCGGCCAGGCGCGCCTGCGCCATGCGGATGTCGAGATTGCGGGACAGCGCCAGATCGATCAGCCGGTCCAGCTGCGGATCCTGCAATTGCTTCCACCAGTCGCGCTGCAATTGATCGGTGGAGAACAGGGCCTGTTCAGGGCTGGCCAGCGCCACCGGCGCGGCCTGGGGCTTCTGGTAGTCGGGGCCGACGGCGCAGCCGGCGGTGGCCAGCGCGGCCAGCAGCACGGCCGCGCCGCGGCGCAAGCGCAGGGAAAGTTGTGGATGCTTCATGATGGTTTCCTTCGGCTAAGCGGAGGCGGCGGGCGCCGCGGCGTCCTCGGCCTGGGCCAGCGCCAGTTCCCGGGCGCGCGGCGTGTCGTGCGCTGCGCGGTGGTCGCGGGCGAAGACGGTGTAGACGGTGGGCAGCACGAACAGCGTGAACAGCGTGCCCACCAGCAGCCCCACCACGATGACCAGGCCCAGGCTGTAGCGGCTGTGCGCGCCCGCGCCGCTGGCGAACAGCAGCGGGATCAGGCCCATGACCATGGCGGCGGTCGTCATCAGGATGGGGCGCAGCCGGATGCGGGCGGCCTGCTCCATCGCGGTGCGCCGGTCCAGCCCGTGGCTGACCTGCATTTCATTGGCGAACTCCACCATCAGGATGCCGTGCTTGCTGATCAGGCCGATCAGGGTCACCAGCCCGATCTGGGTGTAGATATTGATGGTGGCCATGCCCAGCGCCAGCGGTATCAGCGCGCCGCAGATCGACATGGGCACGCTCACCAGGATGATGAAGGGATCGCGCAGGCTCTCGTATTGCGCCGCCAGCACCAGGTAGATCACGATGATGGCGAAGATGAAGGTGATCATCAGCGCCGAGCCTTCCTGGCTGTACTGGCGCGCGTCCGACTGCCAGTCGTAGCTGAAGCCCGCGGGCAGGAACTTGGCCTGGTCGGTCAGGAACTGCACCGCATCGCCCATGGTGACACCCGGCATGGGAATGGCCTGGAAGGTGGCCGCGTTGAGCTGGTTGAACTGGGTCAGCTTGTTGGGCTCCACGCCCATGGACACGGTCACGAGGTTGGACAGCGGTACCTGGGCGCCGCTGGCGCTCTTGACGTAGTAGTGCGCCAGCGACTCCGGCGAGATGCGCTGCTCGCGCAGGCTCTGCGGAATGACGTCATAGGAACGGCCGTCCATGCCGAAGCGGTTCACGTAGTTCTCGCCCACCAGCACGGCCAGCGTGTCGCCGATGGCCTTCATGGTGACGCCCAGGCTGTTGGCCTTGGCGCGGTCCACCTTCAGCTGCACCACCGGGTTGTTGTAGTCCAGATCGCTGTCGACCACCATGAACAGGCCGCTCTCGCGCGCCGCCTTCTTCAAGCCCTCCATGGCCTCGTAGACCACCGGATAGTCGGACGCGCTCATGATGACCATCTGCACCGGCAGCCCGCCGGTCGATCCCGGCAGCGACGGCAGCTGGAAAGCGAAGATGTTGCTGCCCTCGACCTGGTTCACCATGGCCTGCATGTCGGCCTGGATCTGGTCGGCCGAACGGTGGCGCTTATCCCAGGGCACGAAGTCCACGCCGCCGATGCTGTTGGAGACGCCGTCGGAGCCATTGATCAGCCAGCGCCCCTGCTGTTCTGGCAGGGTCTTCATGACGTCGTCCCACTTGCGGCCGAACTTCTCCACGTAGTCGATGTTGGCGTGCTGCGGCGACTTGATCGCCGTCAGCACGGTGGACTGGTCCTCCACCGGCGCCAGCTCGCGCTGCGCCGCGTTGTAGAGGAACGGCAGGCTGGCCAGCACCGCCACGGCGATCAGCCCGGTCACCCAGCGGTGATGCAGCGAGACGTCCAGTACGCGGCCATAGGCGTCGCCCAGGCGTCCGAAGAAATGCTCGGCGCGGCGCGCCATCCAGCCCTCGGAAACGCGGCTGTCCAGCAGGAACGAACTCATCACCGGCGACAAGGTCAGCGCGATGACGCCCGACACCACCACCGAGCCCGCCAGGGTGAAGGCGAACTCCTTGAAGAGCGAACCGGTAAGCCCGCCCATCAGCCCGATGGGCGCGTAGACCGCCGCCAGCGTGATGGTCATGGCGATCACCGGCCCCGCCACTTCGCGCGCGCCGATGAGAGCCGCGCGCACCGGCGACTTGCCCTCTTCGATGTGGCGGTGCACGTTTTCCACCACCACGATGGCGTCGTCCACCACCAGGCCGATGGCCAGCACCATGGCCAGCAAGGTCAACAGGTTCACGCTGAAGCCGAACAGCGCCATGATGGCCGCCCCGCCCAGCATGGACAGCGGAATGGTCAATACCGGAATCAGCACGGCGCGCAAGGACCCCAGGCACAGGAAGATCACCGCCACCACGATGGCGACGGCCTCGATCAGCGTGCGCACCACGCCGTCGATCGAGGCGCTGATGAAGCGGGCCAGCTCGAACGGCACCTGCACGCTGGTGCCGGGCGGCAGGTTCTGCTTGATGTTGGGCAGCAGCTCGTTCAGGCGCTTGACGATCACCAGCGGATTGCCCACCGGCGTGGCGTTCAGGCCGAAGTACACCGCCGGCTCGCCGTCCATCAGGCCGCTGGAATCGGTGGACGCGGCGCCCAGTTCCACCGTGGCCACGTCGCCCAGGCGCACGATCGCGTCGCCCTCGCGCTTGACCACCATGTCGCGGAATTCCGCGACGTTGACCAGGTCCGTGTTGACCTGGATGTTGGACACCACGTACAGGCCCTTGGCCTGTCCCGGCGCCGCCTGCACGTTGTTGTCGCGCAGCGCGTCGGCCAGCTCGCCCGCGGAAATGCCGCGCGCCGCCATCCGGTTCGGGTCCAGCCACACCCGCATCGCCAGTTTCTGTCCGCCGTAGAGCTCCACGCTGGCCACGCCGTCGATGGACGAGAGCTGCGGCTGCACCACGCGCGACAGATAGTCGGTCAATGACGCCAGCGACAAGGTGCTGCTGGAAAAGCCCACATAGGCCACGGCGGTCGCCTCGCCGGCGGACTTGACCAGCACGGGGTCGTACACGTCCTGCGGCAGGCGGTACTTGACCTCGTTGACCTTGGCCATCACCTCGGTCATGGCCTTGTTGGAATCGGCGTTCAGCTTCATCCGCACCGTGATCACGCTGCGGCCTTGGGTGGAGGAAGACGACAGGTAGTCGATGCCTTCCACCGTGGCCACGGACTGCGCGATGGGCTGGGTGACGAAGCCCTGCATGAGATCGGGCGAAGCGCCCGGATACTGGGTGGTGATGGTGATGGTGGTGCTTTCGGTCAGCGGATACTGCCGCACCGGCAGGCCGCTCAGGGCCTTGATGCCCAGCAGCAGGATCAGCGTGCTGACCACCAGCGCCAGCACCGGCCGGCGTACAAAGAGATCGGTGAATTTCATGTTCTGCTCCGCGCCCTCACCGGACTTGCGCCACGGTCTGCTGCGCGGCGTCCAGCGCCACGGTGTCCTGGGCGCTGACCTCGACCGCCGCGCCGTTGTGCAGGCGCAGCTGGCCCGAGGTCACGACCTGGTCGCCCGCCTGCAGGCCTTCGGTCACGACCACGCGGCCGCGCACGCGCTCGGCCGTCTTCACGTAGGCCTGCCGGACCGTCGTGCCGGTGGACGCCTCGCCCGCCTTGGGCGGGTTCAGCACGTAGACGGAATCGCCATAGGCGCTGTAGCTGACCGCGGTTTCCGGCACGGTGATCACGCCGGGGCGCGCCGGCAGGCCGATCTGGCCCTGGGCGTACATGCCGGCCGCGAGCGCGCGGTCGGCGTTGGGCAGGGTCGCCTGCACGCGCACGGTGCGCGATCCCGCATCCACCTGCGGCTCCACGGTGCTGATCTGGCCTTCGAAGACGCGGCCCGCATGGGCGTCGACAGTCACCGCCACCGGCAGGCCCGCGCGCAACGCGCCCATGGCCTGCTCGGGCAGGGTGATGTTGGCATACATGGCGGAAGCGTCGGTCAGCGATACCAGCGGATCGCCGGCGCGGGCGAATTGCCCCAGGTTCACGCGGCGCACGCCCAGCACGCCGTCAAACGGCGCCTTGACGCGCTTTTGCTCGATCAGCGCCTGCACCCGCTTGATGTCGCCCGCGGCCTGGTCGTAGTCGGCCTGCGCCTGGTCCAGCTGTTCGCGCGTGGCGGCCTGCTGCGGCAGCAGGCGGCGGGTGCGATCCAGCAAGGCGCGCGCATTGCGCGCCTGGGCCTGCAAGCGGGCCAGTTCGCCCTGCTCGGGCGCGTCGTTCAACTGCACCAGCAACTGGCCGGCCTGGACCTGCGCGCCCGAGGCGAACAGGATACGGTCGACCCGGCCGTCCACTTCGGCCGCGACCTGCACCTGGCGCGCGGCCTCCAGCGAGCCGATGCCGCTCAGCGTGACCGGGAAGTCCGCCTGCCGCGCGGCGGCCACCGCGACCTTGGCCGGCGCCATGGCCCAGCCGCCCTTTTGCTGCGCGCCGCCGTACTTCCAGTACAGCCCGCCGCCCGCCAGCGCCAGCGCCACGACTCCGGCCGCCCACGCTCCTGATTTCGCCTTCATGATTGACTCGCTATTTATCAAAGAATATTCTTGGATAATCCACGATATCGGGCATTTCGTCAAAAGGGTTAATCCAATCCCCGGCATAGCGGCGGACTATGGCGTGCAAGCCCCTGCGGGGCGTGTGGGCATAAAAAAACCGCCAGCAAGCTGGCGGTTTCGCGGGGTACGGCGCGGCTAGGTCCGCACCATGTGCAGATAGTGGCGGTGGCGTTCGTACTGGTCCAGGATGTCGCCGATGACGGCATCGCGGCTCCAGCCCATGATGTCGTAATCCTGCCCCCCTTCACGCAGGTGGACCTCGGCGCGGAAGTACTTGCGCTCTTCCTCGTCGGCCGCTTCCTCGGGCGTGAGGCTGGGGCGTACGAAGGCCTCCGGCTGCACGGCGTAGGAGAAGTCCAGGTGTTCGCCATGGGAGACTTCCATGATCACGCCCTCATCGTTGCCGTGTTCGCGCACTTCCACTTGATAGCCCTGCTTGCGCAGTTCATCCGCCACGTCTTCCAATGCGGGGCGCACCACGTCGCCGATGAAGCGCTGCACATGGGCGCGGCGCGGCATCATGACCATGTTGCGCAGCCGCCGCTCCCAAGACTGTCCGCCGCGCGCCGGGCGCGACAGCGTCAGCGACTGATAGCGGATGCCGCGCTTGGTCGCGTCCAGCTTGAGCGCCTTGAACAGGCCCCACAGCGACAGCAGCAAAATGATGGAGAAAGGCAGCGCGCTGGCGATGGTAGCGGTCTGCAACGCTGTCAGGCCGTCGGCCAGCAGCAGCGCGATCGCCACCGCCCCCATCAGCACCGACCAGAAGATGCGTTGCCACACGGGCGTGCGGTCCGAGCCGCCGGAAGCCAGCAGGTCGACCACCAGCGCGCCCGAGTCGGCCGAGGTGACGAAGAACACCGCCACCATCGCGATGGCGACGACGGACAGCACCCCGCTCCAGGGCAATTGTTCCAGGAAGGCGAACAGCGCCAGGGAAGAATCGGCCTGCACCACTTCCGCCAGGCCCTGCACCTTGTCGACCAGGATCATGTGGATGGCGGTATCGCCGAACACCGTCATCCAGAACAGCGTGAAGCCGGCCGGCACCAGCAGCACGCCGGTGACGAATTCGCGGATGGTGCGGCCGCGCGAAATGCGCGCGATGAACAGGCCCACGAAGGGCGACCAGGCAATCCACCAGCCCCAGTAGAACAGCGTCCAGCCGCCGATCCAGTCGGTCGGCTCATAGGCGTAGAGGTTGAAGGTCTTGTTGACGATATCGGACAGGTAAGCGCCCGTGTTCTGCACGAAGGTCTGGAACAGGAACACCGTGGGGCCGACCACCAGCACGAACAGCAGCAGCACCGCCGCCAGCACCAGATTGGTCTCGGACAGGATGCGGATGCCCTTGTCCAGGCCGCTGGCCACCGACAGGGTCGCCAGACCGCAGGTGACGATGACCAGGATGATCTGCGTGGTCACGCCCACCGGAATGCCGAACAGGTGGTTCAGGCCGCTGTTGATCTGCGCCACGCCCAGGCCCAGCGAAGTGGCCACGCCCAGCACCGTGCCGATGATGGCGAAGATGTCGACCGCATGCCCGATAGGCCCGTGGATGCGGTTGCCGATCAGCGGATACAGCGCCGAACGCAAGGTCAGCGGCAGCCCGTGCCGATAGCTGAAGAAAGCCAGAATCAGCGCCACCACCGCGTAGATGGCCCAGGCATGCAGCCCCCAGTGGAAGAACGTGATCTTCATGGATTCGCGCGCCGCGAGGGCGGTGCCGCCTTCGCCCACCGGCGGCGCGATGAAGTGCATCACGGGCTCGGCCACGCCGAAGAACATCAGGCCGATCCCCATGCCCGCGGAGAACAGCATCGCAAACCAGGTGAAGTTGCGGTAATCGGGTTCGCTGTGGTCGGGCCCCAGCTTGATGTCGCCGTACCGGCTGACCGCCAGGAACACCACCGCAATCAGGATGATGGCCACGACCAGGATGTAGAACCAGCTGGCGTTGCCCAGGATCCAGCCCTGCATGGACTCGAACAGGCCTTGCGCGACCTTGGGCGCCAGGATCGCGAATCCCACCAGCAGCAGCGTGAACACGGCCGCCGGAAAAAACACGGGACGATTGATGGTGGATGGTCGGGTTTCTGAAGTCATGCTGCCGCTCCTTTCGCCCGAGGGTTGGAAATTCCAGCGCGCGTCCCCCTCAGTCCGGCGCGCGCCGCAAGTATTACTATCACGGCCTAAGGCCGTCTGACAATCAGTAACCTCAAGCCGGGCCGGCCAGAGGAGAGATATCCATGATCGATCACCTGGACCATCTGGTCCTGACCTGCACCGACCCCGCCGCCACGGTGGACTTCTATACCCGGATCCTGGGCATGCGCCTGGAGACCTTCGGAGAGAACCGCCAGGCGCTGCGCTTCGGCAACCAGAAGATCAACCTGCACGTGCGCGGCCACGAGTTCGAACCCAAGGCCCACCTGCCCGTGCCGGGCGCGCTGGACCTGTGCTTCATCGCCGACCGTCCGCTGGAAGAGGTGATCGCGCATCTGAACCGCGAAGGCGCCCGGATCATCGAAGGCCCGGTGCCGCGCACCGGCGCGACCGGCAAGATCCGCTCGGTCTACCTGCGGGATCCGGACCTGAACCTCATCGAAATCTCGGAATTGCTGGCCTGAGGCCGGGGACCGGCCGCCTTACTCGGTCTTCGGTTCGCCGAAGACCACGCTGCGGAAGAAACCGGCCAGCACGGCCTCGGTCATTTCCGGCGTGACGGCCTGCGGATCGAAG
The DNA here is from genome assembly GCF_048541815.1 of Achromobacter sp. PD1. Taxonomy (NCBI): domain Bacteria; kingdom Pseudomonadati; phylum Pseudomonadota; class Betaproteobacteria; order Burkholderiales; family Alcaligenaceae; genus Achromobacter; species Achromobacter sp. PD1. The sequence continues at coordinate 616,290 of NZ_CP183349.1, read as the reverse complement.
GCATAGCTGAACTGCATGCCGTCCGACAGGGCCAGCAGGCCCAGCGCCATTTGCTCCGGCGGCATGCGTAGTGGCGTGCCGACCCGGGCCGAAAACTGCTGCACGTAGTCCGTGACGGCTGCGCGCAATTCCCGCATACAGGCCAGAAAGCCCTCGCGGAATTCAGGGTCGCGGACCGCCTGCAGCTTGCCTTCCATCCACAGCAGGAAACAGTCGTTCTGGCGAAAGTGCGTGGAGTAGTGCTCGAGCACGCGCGCTTCCATCTGCGGGCGCGACGACCCGTCCTCGAAGATGGCGCGCATCTCGTTCATGACGCTTTCGTGGTCGCGTCTGAGCAGTTGCAGGAACAGTTCGGACTTGCTGCTGAAATTGGAATAGAAGGCCCCGCGCGTGTAGCCCGCCTGTTCGGCGATGTCCTCCACGCTGGTCGCCACAAACCCTTTCGCTACAAAAATCGATTGCGCAGCGTCGAGCAGACGCTGGCGCGTCTGATCACGGCTTTGCTCTCGCGTAAGGCGGACTTTTGACATGGCGCGAGTTTAGCACTGGGGCGCATTTCAAATTCACAATTGAATCTGAATTCATACCTGTATTAGAATCCAGGCCGTATCGGGCCGGAACCGGCCCTTATTCCCGAATTTCCGCGCCGCGAGGTGTTACGTGACTTGCCCTGGCCCTGCCGCGCGCCTTGCCGCGCGCTCCGCCGCGGCCGCCCCCGCGGCGCCGCTTTCGCCCTCCACCCGTTCCCGCCGTTGGCCGCGCCTGTTGTCGCTGCCGGGCGCCGCGGCCCTCGCCTTGTTGCTGGCCGCCTGCGGCCGCAACGAGGCGCCCCCGCCCGCGCCGCGTCCGGTGGTCGCCATGCCGGCCCAGGCCGATGAACGCTTGCCGGCCTGGACGCTGCCTGGCGAAGTGCAAGCGCGCTACAGCACGCCGCTGTCGTTCCGCGTGGGCGGCAAGATCATCGAGCGCCAGGTCCGGCTGGGCGATGCCGTCACCCCCGGGCAGATCGTCGCGAAGCTGGATCCGGCCGACGCCGCCAAGAACGCGGCCAGCGCCCGCGCGCAGTTGTCGGCGGCCCAGCACCAGCTGGACTATGCGCGCCAGCAGCTGGACCGCGACCGCGCCCAGGCCCGCGAAAACCTGATCGCTGCGACCCAGCTGGAGCAAACCCGCAACGACTACGCCACGGCATTGGCGCAGCGCGACCAGGCGCAACAGCAGGCGGCATTGGCGGCCGACCAGCTCAAATACACCACGCTGCAGGCCGACCATGCTGGCGTCATCACCGCGGAACAGGCGGACACCGGACAGAACGTGGCCGCCGGCGAGCCGGTCTACAACCTGGCCTGGTCCGGCGACATCGATGCCATCTGCGACGTACCGGAAAGCGTGCTGGCGGGCCTGGCCATCGGCCAGCGCGCCAGCGTCACGCTCGGCCCCCTGCCCGGCCAGACGTTTTCCGCGGTGCTGCGCGAGATCGCGCCGGCCGCGGATCCGCAAAGCCGCACCTATCGCGCCAAGCTCACGCTGGAATCCCCGACCCCGGAGGTGCGCCTGGGCATGACGGCCAACATCAGCTTCGACAACCGCTCAGGCGAAAGCCTGACGACCTACACGGTGCCGGCCACCGCGCTGTTCCATGACGGCCCCGCGCCCGCCGTGTGGATCGTCAAGCCGGACGCCGACACGCTGGAGCTGCGCCGCGTCCAGGTGCTGCGCTACGACGCCCGCACCGTCACCCTGTCCAACGGCTTGCAGGCCGGCGAACGCGTGGTCTGGCAAGGCGTGCACACGGTGGCCGCGGGCGAGAAAGTCCGCGCCGTGCCGCCGCTGCATCCCGAGGATTTCGCCTCATGAGCGGCCCGCAGCAGGACGCTGCGACCCAGGCGCATCGCCACGAGGAAGGCCGCTTCAACCTGTCGGCCTGGGCGCTGCGGCACCAGCCGCTGGTCGTCTTCATCATCACGCTGATCACGCTGTTCGGCGTGTTGTCGTACTCGAAGCTGGCGCAATCGGAAGATCCGCCCTTCACCTTCCGCGTCATGGTCATCAAGACGCTATGGCCCGGCGCCACCGCGCAGCAGGTGCAGGAACAGATCACCGACCGCATCGGCAAGAAGCTGCAGGAAGCCCCCAACACGGACTTCATGCGCAGCTATTCGCGGCCGGGCGAGTCGCTGATCTTCTACACCATGAAGGACTCCGCGCCCGCCAGCGCCGTGGCCGAGCAGTGGTACCAGGTGCGCAAGAAGGTCGGCGACATCTCGGCCACGCTGCCCCCGGGCGTGCAAGGCCCCTTCTTCAACGATGAATTCGGCGACGTCTACACCAACATCTACACGCTGCAGGGCGACGGCTTTTCGCCCGCCCAGCTGCACGACTACGCCGACCGGCTGCGCACCGTGCTGCTGCGCGTGCCGGGCGTGGCCAAGGTGGACTACTTCGGCGACCAGCCCGAGCACATCTACGTCGAGATCTCCAACACCCAGCTCACGCGACTGGGCGTGTCGGCCCAGCAGATCGCCCAGGCCATCAACAGCCAGAACGCCGTGACGAGCGCGGGCACGTTGACCACCGCCGACGACCGCGTCTTCGTGCGGCCCAGCGGCCAGTACGCCAACAGCCGCGTCCTGGCCGACACGCTGATCCGGGTCAACGGCAAATCGATCCGGTTGGGCGACATCGCCACCATCCGCCGCGGCTACCAAGACCCGGCCGTCGAACAGATGCGGCTGGGCGGCAGCTCCGTGCTGGGCATAGGCATCACCATGCAGCCGGGGCGCGACGTGGTCCATCTGGGCAAGGCTTTGAGCGCCAAGTTCGAAGAACTCCAGGCCCAGCTACCCGCCGGGCTGACGCTGAAGGAAGTCTCCAGCATGCCCAAGGCGGTATCGCATTCGGTCGACGACTTCCTGCGCTCCGTGGCCGAAGCGGTGGCCATCGTGCTGGCCGTGAGCCTGGTGTCGCTAGGCTTGCGCACCGGCATGGTCGTGGTCATCTCGATCCCGGTGGTGCTGGCGGTCACGGCGCTGTTCATGGACATGTTCGGCATCGGCCTGCACAAGGTATCCCTGGGTACGCTGGTGCTGGCGCTGGGCCTGCTGGTGGACGACGCCATCATCGCGGTCGAAATGATGGCAGTGAAGCTCGAACAGGGCTGGAGCCGCGCGCGCGCCGCCGCATTCGCCTACACCAGCACCGCCTTCCCCATGCTGACCGGCACCCTGGTCACGGTGGCGGGCTTCCTGCCGATCGCGCTGGCCAAGTCCAGCACGGGCGAATACACCCGTTCCATCTTCCAGGTGTCCGCCATCGCGCTGATCACCTCCTGGTTCGCCGCCGTGGTGCTGATCCCGCTGCTGGGCTACCGCCTGCTGCCCGAGCGCAAACGCGAAGCCCATCTGCCCGACGACCACGAACACGATATCTACAACACCCGCTTCTACCAGCGCCTGCGCGGCTGGGTGGGCTGGTGCGTGGACCGCCGCTACCTGGTGCTGGGCGCCACGGCGCTGGTCTTCGTGGCTGCCATGGCCTGCTTCCGCTTCGTGCCGCAACAGTTCTTCCCGAGCTCCGACCGCAGCGAACTGCTGGTGGACGTGCGCCTGCAGGAAGGCGCGTCGTTCGCGGCCACGCTGCGCCAGGTCGAGCGGCTGGAAAAGACGCTGGAAGGCCGTCCGGAAATCGACCACTCGGTCAGCTTCGTCGGCACCGGCGCGCCGCGCTTCTATCTGCCGCTGGACCAACAGCTCGCCACCCCGAACTTCGCCCAGCTGGTCATCACCACGCATTCGGTCGAGGACCGCGAGAAGCTCGCGCAATGGCTGCAGCCCGTGCTGCGCGAGCAGTTCCCGGCCATCCGCAGCCGTCTGTCACGCCTGGAGAACGGCCCGCCCGTGGGCTTCCAGGTGCAGTTCCGCGTCAGCGGCGACAAGATCGCCGACGTGCGCGCGGTGGCCGAACAGGTGGCAGCCGAAGTCCGCGCCGATCCGCGTTCGACCAATGTGCAGTTCGACTGGGACGAGCCGTCCGAACGTTCGGTGCGCTTCGAGATCGACCAGCAGAAGGCGCGCGAGCTGGGCGTCAGTTCCAGCGACATCTCGGACTTCCTGGCCATGACGCTGTCGGGCTACGCGGTCACGCAATACCGCGAACGCGACAAGCTGATCACCGTGAGCCTGCGCGCGCCGCAGGAAGAGCGGATCGACCCCGCGCGCCTGAGCACCCTGGCCATGCCCACGCCCAACGGCGCGGTGCCGCTGGGCAGCCTGGGCCACGTGCGCTATGACCTGGAGTACGGCGTCATCTGGGAACGCGACCGCCAGCCCACCATCACGGTGCAAGCGGACGTCGCCGCTGGCGCGCAAGGCATCGACGTCACCCGCGCCATCGACGCCAAGCTCAACGCCCTGCGCGCCGGACTGCCCGTCGGCTACCGCGTCGAGGTGGGCGGCCCGGTGGAGGAAAGCGCCAAGGGCCAGTCCTCGATCAACGCCCAGATGCCGCTGATGGCGGTGGCCGTGCTGACCCTGCTGATGCTGCAGCTGCAAAGCTTTGCCCGCGTGCTGATGGTGGTGCTGACCGCGCCGCTGGGACTGATAGGCGTGGTCGCGGCGCTGCTGCTGTTCGGCAAGCCCTTCGGCTTCGTCGCCATGCTGGGCGTGATCGCCATGTTCGGCATCATCATGCGCAACTCGGTCATCCTGGTGGACCAGATCGAACAGGACATCGGCGCCGGCCACAAGCGCGTGGACGCCATCGTCGGCGCCACCGTGCGCCGTTTCCGCCCGATTACCCTGACGGCCGCGGCCGCCGTGCTGGCCCTGATCCCGCTTTTGCGCAGCAACTTCTTCGGCCCCATGGCCACCGCCCTGATGGGCGGCATCACCATCGCCACCGTGCTGACGCTGTTCTTCCTGCCGGCCCTGTATGCCGCGTGGTTCCGCGTCCGCCACGACGAGCGCGACGAACCCGAAGGCGTGCCGCCGGGCGCCAACGCCGGCGACACGGTGGAACGGGGAGCATGACGATGAACCGACTTTCCTTGCGCCTGGCCGCCCTGCCCCTGACGCTGGCCTTGGGCGCCTGCGCCTTCGCGCCCAGCAGCAAGCCGCCCGCGGTCGCGCAACCGGCGCAATACGGCGTCGAGGCCACGCCCGCCGCAAGCGCCGCCGCCCAGGGCGTGGCGCAGCGCTTCGAACAAGGCGCGCGGCCCGTGCCCGAATGGTGGAAGCATTATGAATCAGAGGCGCTGAACGCGCTGGTGGCCGAGGGCCTGACCAACAGCCCGGACCTCGCCGCCGCCGAACGCAACCTGGCCGGCGCGCGCGAACAGCTGCGCGGCCAGGTGAATTCGTCGCTGCTGCCTTCGGTGGACGCGGGCGCCGACGCCTCCCGCCGGCGCGCGCTGACCATGCCGAACCTGCACGAACCGACCGCGCAATACAACGTCTTCACCGGCCAGATCCACGCCAAGTACGACCTGGACCTGTTCGGCGCGGCGCGCTTTGCCAACGCCTCGCTCGCAGCCCAGGTCGAGCAGCAGGCCTTCCAGCTGGAATCCGCCCGCCGTTCGCTCGCCAGCAATATCGTCACCGGCGCCATCACCGCCGCCGCACTGGCCGAACGCGTGGCGTTGACGGAAAAGCAGGTCGTGCTGGCGCGACAGGTGGCGCGCGACACGCAGCGCCGCTACGAACTGGGTTCGGCCTCGCAGAACGACGCGCTGGACGCGGACCAGGATGCCGCCACGCTGGAAGCGTCCCTGCCCGGCCTGCGCGCGCGCTGGCATGCGACGCGCCATGCGCTGGCGGTGCTGCTGGGCCGCAACCCAGACCAGGCTCCACCCGATCTCGCCTTCAGCATGCTGGCCGTGCCGCGGCAAGTGCCGGTGGTGGTGCCGTCCGAACTGCTGGCTGCGCGCCCGGACATCCTGTTCGCGGATGCGGTGGTGCAAGCCGCCGCGGCCGACGTGGGCCTGGCCACCGCGCAGTTGTTCCCCAGCCTGTCCTTGTCCGCGTCCATGGGCAAGAGTGGCTTCAATTGGCCCGCGGCGATGTCGGGCGCCGGCGCCATCTGGGCGGTTGGCGCTACGCTCACGCAACCCATCTTCCATGGCGGCGCGCTGCTGGCCGAACGCAGCGCGGCCAAGGAACGCTACGAAGCCGCGCTGCTGCAATACAAGCAGACCGTGCTGACCGCCTTCCGCGACGTGGCCGACACGCTGTCGCGGTTGGATGCCGACGGGCAGGCGCTGGCCTCCGCCGAAGCCTCGCGCCGCTCGGCCGAACAGTCCTACCGCAACACCGCCAGCCGCGTGCGGCTGGGCGCGCTGGCGCCTTATACCGAATACGCCGCGGAACAGCATTACGTGGCGGCCCGCCTGCGCGAGATCGAGTACGCCAATGCGCGCCTGACCGAAACGGCGGCGTTGTTCCAGGCCATGGGGTCGCCGGCCCGCGCCGCGCAGCAATAGCGCATCCAGCCAAGATCGCCGCAGGCCCGCACGCAAGCCCTCGCGCTCACGGCGCGGGGGCTTGTTCCTTCATGCGCGTGGCCAGCGCCAGCGATTCGATGCGGCGGGCGGCCGACTGCAGCAAGGCCGTGGTCTTGTCCTGCGCGATGGTGTTGAGCCGGGCCGCAAGAAAGGTGACGGTCAGCGCGCCGAACACGCGGCGGTCCTCCTGGAACACCGGCACCGCGATGCCCGCCCGCTCCGGCGAGATCTCGCCCACTCCCAGATAAAAGCCCTGCACCCGGATCTGGTCCAGCTTGCCGGTGAACTCGGCCTGCGTCGCGCCCAGGCCCAGATCGCGGATCTCGTCCGCATGGGCTTCGTACAGGCGGCGCTGGTCCTTGCGCGGCAGGAACGCGACGATGGTCTTGGCCGTGGCGCCGCGGAACAGCGGATGGGCACGGCCGCGGCCGTGCGGAATGCCCAGCTCGTCGGGACCGCGCTCGTGATGGATGTTCAGGATGCGCAGGCCGTGGATCACGCTGAGCAATACGTCGCCGCCCACCTGGTCCACCACCTCGCGCATGATCGGGCGCGCCACGCCCAGCACCGGATCGCCGTCGATGATGAGGTGGTCCAGTTCGATGATGCGCGGCCCCAGCTTGTAGCCTTCGCCCGTCACCCGCAGCAGATAGCCCAGGTCCGTCAGGTCGCGGATGTACCGGTAGCCCGTAGGCGCCGAATACGACAGGCGCGAAATGATCTCTTCCGCCGACAGCACCGGGGTTTCGAGACTGAAGAGGTCAAGTATCGCTAGGGCTCGCTTCAGGGTGGACATGGCGGTCGTGGGGCGGGGAACAACGCGGGATCGGGCGCAGCGTATCACAGGGGTGCGTGCGGCGCGCCAGTGCCATTGGCGCAACCTATCGCACCCAGCCCAAGCTCAAGACTCAAACTATCGTTTTCCTATTTTTTATCATTTATAGATAAAAACTAATTGGATTGAATTATTTTTTATCGAATAATGATATTCAAGCAATGAGCAGCTTGACGTCCAACACGCCACTGCACCTGCGGAAAACATCAGGGGAAAATCCATGAAGCAGTCTTGCGGCACCAAGGGCGGCATCAGCCGCCGGCATTTCCTGGGGGCCTCGGCCGCCACCTTGGCCAGCGCTGCGCTGGCGCGGCCTGGCCGCGCCTGGGCGGCCGGCTATCCGGCCGAACGCGCCATCCAGTTCATCGTGCCCTTCCCGGCCGGCGGCGGCACCGACCTGGTGGCTCGTCCGCTGGCCCAGGGCATCGGCGAGGCGCTCAAGCAAAGCGTGGTCGTGATCAACAAGGGCGGCGCCGCGGGCAACATCGGCACCCAGCAGGCCGCCCGTTCGGCGCCGGACGGCTACACCATCGCGCTGGGCTCCACCGGCACGCACACGGTGAACCAGAGCCTGTACCAGAACATCGGCTACGACCCGGTCAAGGACTTCGAGCCGGTGTCCATGGTCTGCTACTACAACAACGTGCTGGTGGTGCATCCGTCGTTTCCGGCGCGCACGCTGCAGGAGCTGGTCGCGCTCATCAAGGCCAATCCGGGCAAGTACTTCTATGGCATCACGCAGAACGGCAGCTCTGCCCACCTGGCCATGGAACTACTCAAGGCCACGGCCGGCCTGGACCTGCCCGGCGTGCCGTACAAGGGCGCGGCGGCCGCGGTCAACGACTTCCTGGGCGGGCAGTTTCCGATCCTGATGGACGTGGTGATCAACCAGCAGCAATTCATCCGCGGCGGCAAATCGCGCCCGCTGGCCGTGACTTCGGCGCAGCGCGCGCAGGCGCTGCCCGACGTGCCGACCGTGGCGGAATCGGGCTTTCCCGGCTATCAGGCCATAGGCTGGAACGGCGTGTTCGCGCCCGCGGGCACGTCCGCCGCCATCATCCAGACGCTCAATGGCGCCGTGCAAAGCGCGCTCAAGCAGCCCGCCCTGGAGCAGTTGACGCAGAACGGACTGGAGCTGCACGGCAGCACCCCGCAAGAACTGAGCCGTTTCGTCGCGACTGAGAGCGAGAAGTGGCGCACGCTGATCAAGAACGCCGACATCAAGGCCACCTGATGCAACGCATACCCTACGGCGTCCCCTTGGACGCCAGCGCCAATCCCTGGCTGCCGCTGGACCGCGAACTGCGCGCGCAGGGCCTGCGCGCCGCGGGCGCCGCGCCGGTGCGCGCGGTGGTTTGCGTCACCGTCCACGTCGACGGCCCCGCCGTCGAGGTCGGCCGCAAGCAGTTCCCGGCCGGTCCCCATACCGCGGGCCGCTATGCCATCCGCCGCGGCGTGGCGCGGCACCTGGAGATCCTGGCGCGCCACGGCATGCCTGCCACGTTCTTCGCCTGCGGCTACGACGTCGAGCACTATCCGGCGACCTTCCACCGCATCCTGGAGGCAGGCCACGAGATCGCCGCCCACGGCTATCTGCACGAAGCCTGGGACCTGGGCGATGACGAGCCCGCGCTGCTGGAGAAAACCCATCGCATCATCCAGCGCGAGCTGGGCGTGACGCCGGCGGGCTGGTGTTCGCCTTCGGGCCGCAAGAGCCATCGGACCCTGCCCGCGCTGCGACGCCTGGGCTATTGCTACGACGCCAGCGAAAAGGACCAGGACCGTCCCTACCTGCCGGCGGACACGGCGGATTTCATCATGCTGCCGAACAACACGGTCTCGCTGGACGACTATCCGTTTTACTTTTCGGGCCACAGCCTCGCGGCGGAAGCGTATGACAACTGGGTGCAGGAATTCGAGGCGCTGCGCCAGGCCGAAGGCTATGTGCACCTGACCGTGCACCCCAAGGCTGCCGGCGGTTCCGGCACGCCGGCCCGCGCCGCGGCGCTGGACCGCTTCCTGGCCTATCTGGCCGCCCAACCCGATGTGCACGTCATGACGCTGGAAGCGCTGGCGCGCCACTGCCTTGCCCGCCCCGACGCCTGGAGAAGCGCATGAGCGCCGACAAAACCGTACTGGTCACCCTCAATGTGCAGGGCATCGGCCCCGAAGCCGCGACCCAGCCGGAAGCCTCGCTGCACGGCCGCGACGCGCATGGCCGCTATACCTACGGCGGCGGCCTGGCGCGCGTGCTGGACATGCTGCGCCGCCAGGACATCCGCGCCACGCTGTTCTGGCCGGTGTTCGAAGCCGAACGCTGCCGCGGCCTGCTGGAACAAAGCCTGCGCGACGGTCACGAGGCAGCCTCGCAAGGCAATGCCTACGAAGACCTGCCCGCGCTGGGCGAGCGCGAAGGCGAAGTGCTGGAACGGGCCCGCGACCGGCTGGCCGAACTGACCGGCGCCCCCCCGCGGGGCTTTCGCTATGCCAGCGCGTTTACCGCCAGCACCGTACCGCTGCTGCACCGGCTCGGCTATCGCTACGACAGCAGCGCAATCGACGACGACGCCCCCTACGCCCTGGACGCCGACGGCGGCCCCGGCATGCTGGAGCTGCCCTGGAGCGAAGGCCTGTGCGACGCCACCCATTTCAGCCGCCGCGTGACGCAGGACCGCGCCTACGCGCACTGGGTGGAACAAGGCGACGCGCTGCTCGCGGCCGATGGCTATGCCTGTCTGACCTTGCATCCGCGCGCCGACAACGGCGTGGGCCGCGCGGCCAGGCTGCTGAAAGTCGAGCAACTGCTAGAGCGCTTCCGCGCCGCGGGCGCAAGCTTCAAGACCTGCGCCGAATTGGCCGCCGCCTCCCACCATACGCGCTGAACGCAGGACGCCCATGGCCTGCTTGCACTGGTAAACCCTGAGCAATATTGGCGCCAAAATAAGCTAACATTTTTTCGCCAACCAATTTCCACCCCAGATTGCGGCGCGGCGCGCCGCCCTATGTCCATGACCCAGATCACCCAATTTCCCTTCGTATCGGTTTCGGGCGCGCCCGAGGCCCGCGGCCGCTCCTATGGCCAGCAAGCTGCCGACCGCGTGCGCAAGAGCGCCAAGATGTACGGCCAGACCCTGGTCGACCTGGGCTACGACGCCATGGCGCGCACCCAGCTGATCAACGGCTTCGCCCGCGAGATCGAGAACTTCGCGCCGCACTACCTGGAAGAGATGCGCGGCATCGCCGCGGGCGCCGACGTGCCGTTCGAAGACATCGTGATGGTGAACGCCCGCACCGAAGTCATCGCCAAGGCCCGCGCCGAAAAGAAGAAGGCCGCCGAACTGGAGCCGGGCGACGGCTGCACCGGCGCGCTGATCCTGCCGACGCGCTCGGCCAACGGCCGCCTGATCCATGGCCAGAACTGGGACTGGCGCGCGGAATGCGCCGAGACCGCGATCGTGCTGCGTGTGCGCAACGACAACGGCCCCGACATGTTGACCTTCGTCGAAGCGGGCGGCCTGGCGCGCAGCGGCCTGAACAGCGCCGGCGTCTCGATCACCGCCAACTACCTGGAATCCGACCGCGACTTCCGCCAGCTGGGCGTGCCGCTGTCGCTGATCCGCCGCAAGGTGCTGGAACAGGAACACTTCGCGCTGGCGATCAAGGCGGTGGCAACCACGCCCAAGTCCTGCTCCAACAACATCATGATCGGCATGGCGGCGGGTTTCGGGGTCGATTACGAATGCACCACCGACGAAGCCTTCCCCATCTACCCGGGCAGCGATGACCTCATCGTCCACGCCAACCACTGGGTCAGCGACGTGGCCCTGTGCAAGCTGCGCGACACGGGCCGCGCCAGCACGCCGGAAAGCGCCTACCGCGACTGGCGCGTGCGCCGCCTGTTGAACGAGCAATCCAAGCTGACGCGCGAAGACTTGAAGCGCGCGCTGTTCGATGACTTCGGCGCGCCCTATTCGGTCTGCCGTCCGCCGCGCCCCGGCAGCCACGACAACCTGTCGGCCACGGTGGCGATGGTGATCATGGAGCCGGAAGCCGGCCTGATGGAAGTCGCGCCGCTGCCGGCGCTGAACCGCAGTTTCACCCGCTACAGCCTGAGCGCCGAACCCGAACTGCTGGCTGCCGCCTGAAGCGGCGCGCCCGCGCAACCCCAGGAAGACGTATCGATGAAAAACCATTTGTTGAGCGCCGCGGTTGCGCTGGCGCTGGGTTCCATGGCCGGCGCGGCCTGGGCGCAATCGGCCCCGCCGCTGCGCATTTCACTGACGGCGGATATCCGCTCCACCGAACCCGGAGTCAACCGCGACAGCAACAGCGACGCGGTGGTGCTGCACATCGTCGAGGGCCTGGTGGCCTACGGCGAGGATGCCGAGGTGCGGCCGCTGCTGGCCAAGTCGGTGGACATCAGCCCGGACGGCAAGACCTATACCTTCAAGCTGCGCGAAGGCATCACGTTCCACAACGGCAAACCGATGACGTCGGCCGACGTGCTGTGGACCTGGCAGCATTACACCGCGGCCAATTCGGGCTGGCGTTGCGCCAGCGAGTTCGACGGGCGCGGCACGGTCAAGGTGACGGGCGTGGAAGCCCCGGACGCGCAAACGGTCGTCTATCACGTCGAAAAGCCCAGCAGCCTGTTCCTGGCGACGCTGGCGCGCGCCGACTGCGGCGGCACCGGCATCCTGTCCAAGGACTCGGTGCGCGCGGACGGTTCCTGGGACAAGCCCATCGGCACCGGGCCATTCGAATTGGCGGAATGGAAGCGTGGCGAGTACGTGCGCCTGACGAAGTTCGCGGGCTATTCGAACCTGGACGGCAAGCGCGACGGCTATACGGGATCGAAGCGGCCGCTGGTGGACGAGGTGCGCTTCCTGATCGTGCCGGACGACTCCACCGCCAAAGCGGCCCTGCAGCGCGGCAACATCGACATCATCGAGGACGTGTCCAATAGCGACGTGCCGGTGCTGCAAGGCACGCCGAACGTCAAGGTGGCGCATGCGCCGGTGATGAGCATGACGGCGCTGCTGATGCAGACCAAGGATCCGGTGCTGGCCAATCCCAAGATGCGGCAGGCGCTGGCGCACGCGATCGATTACCAGCAACTGGCGGCGGCAGTGACGGAAGGCCTGGCCCAGCCCAACAATTCGATCGTGCCGCTGGTTTCGCCCTACTACGACGCGGCGCAGAAGCAGGGCTGGAACTACGATCCGGCGCTGGCGCAGAAGCTGCTGGGCGAAGCGGGCTACAAGGGGCAGGATCTGACGATCCTGACGACCAAGCGCTATCCGCAGTCGTACAACTCGGCGGTCATCATCCAGGCGATGTTGCAGGCGGTGGGGATCAAGGCGCAGCTGTCGGTGGTGGAGTGGGCGACGCAGCTGGACCGCTATAACGCGGGCACCTACCAGATGATGACGTTCCCTTATTCGGCGCGGCTGGACGCGGCGCTGAACTACGAGATGGTGACGGGGGACAAGGCGAAGCAGCCGCGCAAGGTCTGGGACAATCCCGCCGCGCTGAAGCTGATCGAGGCGGCGTCGTCGGATACGGATCATGCGAAGCGGCAGGCTTCGTTTGATCAGCTGCATAGGCTGTTCCTGGCGGATGTGCCTAGTATTCCTTTGTATAACGGGTTGGATATTGGGGCTTATCGGGCGGATATCAGGGGGTATCAGCCTTGGGCGGTCAAGAAGCCGCGGGCATGGGAGGTGGAGCGGGTTTCGGCTCCTTGATGTTGATTTTGTTGTCTTTGTTGGTGCCGGTGCGGTCTTCGTAGGTCGCCCGGCGGCGCGGGCCTGGTGGCTGCTCGCGCCCACGATTGCGGTCCGGAGCGTTCGCTCCGGACTGCCCCTTCGTCATCTTCGTCCTCGCCTTCGGCGACTCCTTCAGATTCCCTCGGGCGCATCGAGGTTGCTCGCAGCCACCAGGCCCGCACCGCCGGGCTACGAGTTTCTTGGTTCGCTGCGCCGTCAGACCCGTGGGTAGTGGCGAGGTTTGCGGGGCCCGCTGAATGCGGCCGCCTGCGCGGCCGCATTCAGCTTACTTGGTGGTGGGGCGTCGGAGCGGTGTGCGCTGGCGCGCTGGCGTGGGTCTTGTTTTTTCTCTCCTGCGGTTTTCTCCCCCCGCACCTTCCTTTCCGTTTTTTTCTCCGCTTTCGCTCTGCCTTCCCTTCTTCTCCCCTTTTCTCGCCACTCTGATTGCCTGGCCGTATCCGGCCACGCCTATTAGGGATACTACTGGTATCTCTTTGGGATACCAGTGGGGTACCTTCTCATCCGTTACGCGCGGCGGCAACTCGGAGTCTCTGTCGTCCGCGCTTTTTTCTTACGCTGCAACACACATGAACGCTACTCAACGCACCTATCAGACCCTGCTGGACCAGATCGTTTCGCGCCGGATTCCGGCGGGGGAAGTGTTGGAGGAACGCCGGCTGGCGGATGAGCTGGAGGTGTCGCGCACGCCGTTGCGCGCGGCGATGAACCGGTTGTTGGGCGAAGGGATGCTGGAGCGGCTGTCCAACGGATCCATCGTGGTGCGCTCGTTTGGCGTGACGGACCTGCTGGAATTGCTGCAGATCCGCAGCCTGCTGGAAAGCGAGGCGGCGGCGATGGCGACCGGGCGGATTCCGGCGGAGCCGCTGGAAGGGCTGCGGGCGCGCTTGCAGGCCTTGCTGGATGCGAAGACGCCGGACGAGAAGTCGGATTGGGAGGTCGATAACGCGCTGCACGATCTGGTGGCGGCGTACTGCGGCAACCGGAATCTGGCGACGATGATCACGGCGACGCGGCGGCAGGTGCGGATGTGCGATGTGGAGCGCTTGCCGCAACGGCAGGTGCAGGCGCGGGAAGAACACTTGGCGATCGTGGAAGCGCTGCTGTCGGGCGAGTCGGCCCGGGCGCGGCAGGCGATGGCGGCCCATCTGGAGAACGTGCGGCGCAGCTATGTGAATTCGCTGGGGTATCTGAGCCATGGCGCGTGACCTGGACACATCCCCGCGCGTGATCCGCCCGCGGCCGCTCACGCCCGAGGCCTTTGCGCCATATGGCGAGGTGATCGCGCACCAGGGCGCGGAGCGCCGTCACTATCTGACCGAGCCCATGCGGCATGGGCCCGAGGTGGTTCGCCAGGCAGGCTGGGTCAGCCGGGTGCAGGCGGCGGCGCCGGGGCCGGTGGAAATCCGGCTGATGGAACGCCACCGCCATGCGGCGCAGAGCTTCGTGCCGTTGACGGACTCGCCCTATCTGGTGGTGGTGGCGCCGACCGGCGCCGACGATCTGCCCGACATGGCGCGGCTGGAAGCGTTTCTCGCGACTGGCAGCCAGGGCGTGTGCTACCGCGTGGGCGTCTGGCATCACGGCCTGACCGTGTTGCAGGGCCCGGCGGAGTTCCTGGTCCTGATGGGCCAAACCGGCCGCGGCGATGACGACGAGTTCTGGCAGGCGCCGGCTCCGCACGCCCTGGTTTCGATTTCCGATTGACCCTACCTCGATGGCTAGCCCCGCTATGACTACCGATCATCCGCACTTGCGCCGCGATTTCGTCGGCTACGGCGCCAACCCGCCCGATCCCCGTTGGCCGGGCGGCGCGCGCCTGGCGTTGAACCTCTGCATCAATTACGAGGAAGGCGGCGAGCCTTCGGTGCCGGACGGCGACGCTGAATCCGAGACCGGCCTGACCGAGGGAGGCGCCGGCGGCTTCGCCGGGCGCGACCTGGCGGCCGAATCGATGTTCGAGTACGGCAGCCGGATCGGATTCTGGCGCGTGCACCGGCTGCTGCAGGAACGCGGCATGGCGGCCACGATACTGGGCTGCGGCCTGGCGCTGGAACGCAATCCGGAGGTCTGCGAGGCCATCAAGACGGCGGGCTATGACGTGTGCGCGCACGGCTGGCGCTGGGAACGGCACCAGAACCTGACGCGGGAAGAAGAGCGCGAGCGCATCCGCCGCACCGTGGAATCGATCACCCGCACGGTGGGTTCGCGCCCGCTGGGCTGGTACTGCCGCTACGGCCCAAGCCTGAACACCCGCGCCTTGCTGGCCGAGGAAGGCGGCTTTCTGTACGACTCCGATACCTATAACGACGAGCTGCCCTACTGGACCGAGGTCGGCGGCAAGCCCCACCTGCTGGTGCCTTACGGCCTGGCCAATAACGACGCCAAGTTCATCCGCGGCGGCATGGCCACGGGGCAGGACCTGTTCGAGTACCTGCGCGACGCATTCGACATGCTGTACGAGGAAGGCGCCACGGCTCCCAAGATGATGTCCGTGGGATTGCATCTGCGGCTGGTCGGCCAGCCGGGCCGCGCGGCAGGCCTGGCGCGCTTCCTGGACCACGTGGCGGCGCACGGCGACGTCTGGGTCTGCCGGCGCGCCGACATCGCTCGCCACTGGCATGCGCACCATCCGGCCGCCCAGGGCGCCGCGCGCTGATTCGTTTTCTGCATCGCCCACGTTTTCTCATCAGGAGAGCAGCATGTCGAAGTACCAGAAAATCAATCGCCGCGGCCTGCTGGCCACGGCCCTGGCCGGGTTGCTGGCGCTGGGCTTGAGCCCGGCGGCGCAAGCCGAGGCCTATCCCAGCAAGCCGATCCGCATCGTCGTGCCCTTCCCGCCCGGCGGCGCGGCCGACACCCTGGCGCGCGCGCTGTCGCAGCAGTTGAACGACACGCTGGGCAAGCAGGTCATCGTGGAAAACCGCGCCGGCGCGGGCGGCACCATCGGCACCAATGCGGTGGCGCGCGCGGAGCCGGATGGCTACACGCTGCTGTTGGGCAACGTGTCCACGCTGGCGATCGCGCCCAGCCTGTATCCGAACCTGAACTACGACCCGGTGAAGGATTTCACGCCCATCACCCTGGTGGGCAAGAGTCCGCTGGTATTCGCGGTCAATCCGGGCCTACAGGCGAAGAATCTGCCCGAACTGATCGCGCTGGCGAACAAGGATCCCGGCAAGCTGACCTTCGGCTCTTCCGGCGCGGGCAGCATCACCCACCTGACCGGTGAAGTGCTGAACCTGGCCACGGGCGGAAAACTGGTGCACGTGCCCTACAAGGGCAGCTCGCCGGTGCTGCTGGCGGTGGCCTCGGGCGAATTGAGCATGGGCGTGACGCAGGTCGTGGAGATGCTGCCGCAGTACAAGGGCGGCCGGGTTGGCGCCGCGGCGGTGACGGGCATCGAGAAGTCGCCCGCCCTGCCCGACGTGACCACCGCTGCGTCGCAAGGCGTGAAGGGACTGGAAGCCACCACCTGGTACAGCCTGATGGCGCCCGCGGGCGTGCCAGCGGAAGTGGTGCAGCGCCTGCATCCGGCGCTAGAAAAAGTGCTGACCAACGCCGAGCTGCGCAAGCGCTTTGCCGACGAGGGCCTGATCCTGGCGCCGTCCACGCAGGCGGAGCTGAGCGCGTTCCTGGGCAATGAAGTGCGCGACTGGGCCGCGGTGATCAAGCAGGCGGGCGTGAAGCTCGACTAGCGGCTGGCGCCGGGCCGCAAGCGCGGCCCGGCGCCATCAAGCGTCCTACTTGCCGTCGCGGACCTTGGTTTCCCAGGCCCGCGGCTTGCCTTCCCAGACCGAAAATCCTTCCACGCGCTTGCTGGATGCCCAGGCGTCCGCGCCGTTGTACAGCATCAGCATCGGGGTCTGTTCCAGCATCAGGGCGTGCAACTGGTCGAACAGCGCCTGGCGCTTGGCCGGATCGGATTCCAGGAAACTCTCGTCGATCAGCTTCTGCGCCGCGGGGTCATCCCAGACCTTGCGCGGCTGCTTGGTCTTGTCGCCCGAAAACTGCTCGAAGCTCAGCGACGGGTCCAGGCGCGAAGAAAACGAGAACGAGCTGATCTGATACTTGCCGGTGTTGTAGCGGTCCAGCTGCGTGGCCCATTCCAGCACCTCGATCTTGGCGTTGATGCCCACCGCCTGCATCATGGCCTGGGCGATCACCGCCACTTGATAGCTCGGCACGTGGGCGCGCTTGTTGGCGTAGATGATCACGGGCTCGCCCTTGTAGCCGGCTTCCTTCAGCAATTGCTGCGCCCGGGCCGGATCGTATTTGTAGCCGCGCTTTTCCGCGTCCTTGTAATAGGCCGAACCCGCGTAGACCGCGGAATTGTTCAGTTGGCCCAGTCCTTCGGAGGCCGCGGCCACGACCTGCGGAATGTCCAGCGAGGCGGCGATGGCCTGGCGGATCTTCACATTCTTCAGCACCGGATCCTCGGTCTGGAACAGCAGCACGTGCTTGACCGCGTCATGCGGGCTGAACACCGTCAGGTTCTTGGCGTTCTTCAGTTCGCCCACATCGGTGTTGGTGATCTGCGCGGCGTCGATGGCGCCCGACAACAGGCCCGCCTTCGAAGTGGAAGGATCCGGCACCACCAGGAACTTGACCTCATCGGCCAGCGGACGCTTGGAGCCCACGTAGCCGTCCGGCTTGTCGCCAGCGGGCGAGACGTAATCCTTGTAGGCCGTCAGCAAGGTGTATTCACCGCGCTTCCAATCCTTGAACATGTAGGGGCCGGTGCCCACCGGCTTGATCCAGGAACCGTCGGCGGCGACCGAATCCTTGGAGATGATGGCGGTCATGCCGCAATCGGTGCGGGCCAGCGAATCCAGGAACACGGCCGACTTGCGGTCCACCTTCATCACCACGGTCTGCGCGTCGGGCGCGGACACGTCCGTCACCTTCAGGCCGTTGCGGCCGTCAAAGTCGCTGCGGCAGCGCCAATCCGTCTTGGGATCCATGTAGCGCTGCCAGTTCCAGACCACATCGGCCGAGGTCAGCGCGGCGCCGTTGTGGAACTTGACGCCGTCGCGCAGCTTGAAGGTATAGGTCAAACCGTCTTCCGACAGGTCCACCGACTTGGCCAGCAAGGGTCCCACGGTGCCGTTCTCGCGATAGCCGACCAGGCCCTCGACGATGTTGAGGATCACGCCGTCGGTGGTGTTGTCGCGGTTGACGCCGGGGTTGGTCGAGCGGATGTCGGCGGGCTGGGCGATGGTCAGCAGCGCGGCCTGGGCCGAACCGGCGGCGGCCAGCGCCAGGCTGAGCGCGAGCGCTCTAGGTACGAAAACATGGTGCATGCAAAGACTCCCCGGCGTGCGGCGCAAAATTCACGCATATATTGGCGCCAAAATTAGCTGCCCATTATGAGCGGAATGCGCCGCTCCGCTATCGGGGGTATCCCTGAAGGCGCCACCGGAATGAAAAACGGCGGCCTTCATTCCGAAGGCCGCCGCATGCTTGCAGCGCGGGTTGCGCCGGCCGCCTCAGGAGATGTCCTGCCCCACGTGCTGGGCAATGATTTTCTGCAGGCGCTTGACGTCGCGCGCTTCCAGCGCGTCCACCATGTCGAAATGCTCGCGCGCGGAAATCTCGATGCGCGAGCGCGTCACCCATTCCTTGGCCGGCGCCGCCGGGCCGCGGGCCCGGGTTTCGTGGATCAGCGCGACCAGTTCGCGGTTGCGGCACATGTCGTACATGCCCGCGTGGAAAGCCAGGTTGACCTCGTACTGCTCCAGCAGCGTGCCGTCCTGCAGCAGCTTGGCGAAGCGTTCGGCCAGGGTGCGCAGCGCCTTGACCTTGGCCACGGTGACGTTGGGCATCAGGTCCGCCGCCGCGCCCGTTTCCAGCAGGATGCGGATGTCGCGGATCTGCAGATGCTGGTCCGGATCCATGGCGTAGACGTGATAACCCCGGTTCGGGATGTGCGCGATCAGCCGCTTGGCGGCCAATTGGTCTAGCGCCCGCCGGACGTCCAGACGCTTGGCGTCGTAGCGTTCCTGCAGGTCGATCTGTTTCAGCCAGGCGCCGGGACCGTAAACGCCCGCCTGTATATCGTGGGCGATGCGATCAACCAGGCCGGGTTGCGCCGTTGCCGCTTTCGGCATGGACCACTCCCGTCTATCAAATCCGAAGCGCGTATTTTATGCGTAAGTATTCCCGGGGGACGGCGCCTGCGCCCCCTGGGATACCCGCCCCTCAGGCGCTGGCCCGCAACGGCTGCTGCTGGTCCAGCCGCCAGCGCAGGCGCACGCCGCCGGTATCGGTGGATTCCAGCGCCGGAATCGCCGACAGCAGGCTGCGGGTGTACTCCTCTTGCGGTTGGTCGAACACCGCGTCGCGAGAGCCCTGCTCGACGATGCCGCCGTCGCGCATCACCACCACGCGGTCGGCCACCTGCTCCACCACGCCCAGGTCGTGGCTGATGAACAAGCAGGAAAAGCCATGGCGTTCCTGCAGGTCGGCAAACAGGTCCAGCACCTGCGCGCGCACGGTCACATCCAGCGCGGACACCGGTTCGTCGGCGATGACGAAGGCCGGACGGCGCACGATGGCGCGGGCAATTGCCACACGCTGGCGCTGGCCGCCCGACATCTCGTGGGGATAGCGCTTGGCGTACTCGGAGCCCAGGCCCACTTCGGCCAGCACTTCGTCCACCCGGCGGCGCTTCTCCGCCGCGGGCATGTCGTCCAGCATGCGCAGGCCCTCTCCCACCAGTTGGCCGATGGTCATGCGCGCGTCCAGCGAGGAATACGGATCCTGGAACACCATCTGGCAGTTCAGCCGGTAATCACGCCAGGAGGCCGAACGGCGGTTCAAGGCCTGGCCGCGGAACAGGATCTGGCCCGAAGTCGGCGCCAGCAATCCAGCGATGGCCCGTCCCAGCGTGGTCTTGCCCGAACCGGAGCCGCCCACCACCGCCACCACTTCGCGCGGCTTGACGTGCAGGTCGATGCCGTTGAGCGCGCGCTTGGCGCCGGTGCGCGAGAACAGCCGCTGATGGCCGGCGTAGTCGACCACCAGACTCTTGACCTCGACGATGGGCGGCTCCTTGCCCAGCTGGCGCGCCGGCAGCCGGCGCGGCATGGCGTCCAGCAGCTTGCGGGTGTAGGGGTGCTGCGGCCGCTCCAGAATGCTGGCGGTGGCGCCTGTCTCCAGCACCTTGCCGTGTTGCATCACCACCATGCGCTCGGTGTAGCGCGCGACCATCGGCAGGTCGTGGCTGATCATCAGCACCGCCGTATGGTGTTCGCGGGTCAGGTCCACCATCAGCTCCAGCACGTCGCGCTGCACCACCGCGTCCAGCGCGGTGGTGGGCTCGTCGGCGATCAGGAGCGCGGGCTCCAGCAACATCACGGACGCCAGCATCATGCGCTGGCGCATGCCGCCGGAGAACTCGTGCGGCCAGGCTTCCATCGCGCCCTTGGGATCGCGGATGCCCACCCGGCGCAGCATTTCCAGGATGCGTTCGCGGCGCGCGGCGGCGGACAGGCCCTTGCGGTGCAGGCGCAGGCCCTCCTCCAGCTGGCGACCGATGGGCATGGACGGATTCAGCGAGGTCATCGGCTCCTGGAACACCATGCCGATGCGCGCGCCGCGCAGCTTGCGCAGCGCGGCCGGGGACGCCTGCGTCACGTCCACGCCTTCGAACTTGATGGAGCCGCCGGCCACCACCAGCGGCGATGGCGTCAGGCCCATGATGGCGCGCGCGGCCTGCGTCTTGCCGCTGCCGGATTCCCCGACGATGCCGACCATCTCGCCAGGCGCCACCTCGAAGGACACGCCGCTGACGATTTCGCGCCCGCCCGGGCCAACGGTCAGCGACAGATTCGATACGGATACCAATGCGCTCATTACACGCCCCTCATGCGGGGATCGAAGCGGTCACGCACCGCGTCGCCCAGCAGATTGATTCCCAGCAGCGCGAGCGCGATGGCCAGGCCGGGAAGTATGGATAGATAGGAAGCCTGCGCCATGAACGGCCTTGCCGCGGCCAGCATGTTGCCCCAGGTGGGCGCGGGAGGCGGCACGCCCAGGCCCAGGAAGGACAGCGCGCTTTCCGCCAGGATCACCCAGCCGAACATGGAAGTGGCCAGCACCGTCAGCGGCGCCACGCAATTGGGCAGCACGTGGCGGAACATGGTGTAGAGCTCGGAGTTGCCCAGCACGCGCGAGGATTCGATGAACTCCTTCTCGCGCAGCGACAGCACCGTGCCGCGCACGATGCGCGTCACCGAGGGCGTATAGGCCAGGCCCAGCGCCAGGATGATGCCGTACTTGTTGGCGCCTACTACTGCCAGCAGGCCCAGCGCCAGCAACAGCCCGGGAAAGGCCAGCAGCGCGTTGTTGAAGGCCATGATGATGCGGTCGGTCCAGCCCCGCACAAAGCCGGTCAGGGTGCCGACGATCGTGCCCGCGACGATGGCGAAGCTCACCGTCAGCAAACTGATCCAGACACTGCTGGAGGCGCCGGCCAGCAGGCGCGACAGCTCGTCACGGCCGAATTCGTCCGTGCCGAGCAGGAACTCGCCGCCCGGCGGCTTCAGGCGCGCCACGAAGTTGATCTTGAGCGGGTCATGCGGTGTCCAGAAGGCGCCCATGATGGCCGCCACCAGCATCAGCGCCACGATGACGCCGCCCAGTAGCGCGTTGGCTGCAATTCGCTTTTTCATTCGGCGGTCACTCTCGGGTCAAAGAGGGGATAGCAAAGGTCGATGAACAGGTTCACGATCACGTAGACCACGCCCACGAACAGCAGACAGCCCTGGATCACGGGGTAATCGCGGGCGAAGATGGAGTCCACCAGCAGACGTCCCAGGCCGGGGATGGTGAACACAGTCTCCACCACCGCGATGCCGCCCAGCAGGTTGCCCAGCACCAGGCCGATCAGCGTCCAGGTGGGACCGAAGGCATTGCGGAAGGCGTGGCGCATCAGCACCGCGGATTCCGACAGGCCCTTGGCCCGCGCATGGGTGATGTAGTCCAGCCGCAGCACTTCCAGCGTGCTGGCCCGCGCCATGCGCATCAGCACGCCGATCTCATGCAGGAACAGCGTCAGGATGGGCATGGCCAGGTACAACAGGCCGGCCTTCCAGTCTTCGCCGATGGACACGTAGCCCACCACCGGCAGCCATTGCAGCTTGAGGCCGAAAAAGATCAGCAGCAGCAGGCCCAGCCAGAAGGTCGGAATCGACACCAGCAGCGTGGCCGTGCCGACCAGGAACAGGTCGGGTGCCTTGTTCTGCTTCCAGGCGGCGATCATGCCGGCCGGCACCGCCACCAGCGCGGCGAACAGCACCGCCACCACCACCACGCGGCCGCTGATCAGGAAGCGGTCCCACACCAGCGGCAGCACCGGCTGGCCGGTATTGATGGACGAACCCAGGTCCCCGTGCAGCATGTTGCCGAACCAGATGCCGAACTGGGTAAGCCAGGTCTGGTCCAGCCCCAGCCGCTCCCGCAGGTCGGCCAGCGCGGCCGGCGTCGCCAGGTCGCCCAGCAGCAGTTGGGCTGGGTCGCCCGGGATGAGCCGGATCATCACGAACACCGCCACCGCCACAATCAGCAGCGTCGGTATGGCCATGACGATCCGGGATAGCGCGAAACGCAGCATGCCCCTCTCCTATTCCTGGTCGCGGACTCGCGGATGCCCGCAAGCGCCGCGTCCGCCGGTCTCAGTTGTCTTCATGCCGCAGCTTGCGCAGGGCGGCGGCCAGGAAGTCCTGCACCTGGCCCACGCACTTCAAGCCGTCATGCGGCACGTTTTCCACCACGTCCAGCACCGCGTTCACGCCCTGCGCTTCGAACGAACGGCGCAGCGACTCCAGGCGCTCCGGGCGGGTACTGCCGGCGGAGTTCGCGCCAGGCATGAAGAACTTGCCGCCTTCGCGGTGGGTGATTTCCCAGGTTTCCAGGTCAGCCTTGCCCACGATCATGTGGACCGCCACCTGCTTGAGCGCTTCGATGTCGATGCGCTTGCCGAAACGGGCCTCGGCATCGCGCACGCCCACCCACCAATCCTGGCTGGGATCCAGCAACGTGACCGAGCCCGGCGCGCCGATCGACACGGCCCACAGGCTTTCGGGGTGCAGGTAGGCGAACCGGTTGACGAACTGGCCGCCGCCCGAATAGCCGAACAGGCCGAACTTCTTGAAGTCGCAGCCGAACTTCTCGCCCACTTCCGCCACCATGTCCAGCAGGATCTCGTCGTAGCGGATGTCGCCTTCGCGCAATTGCTTGAAACCGTCGCGGTTGCCGTCGCCCAGCGGGCTTACGGGGAACAGCGGGCACAGCACGATGCAGTCGTTCCAGCGGGCGAACTCCGCGAACGCGTCGCGGTATTCCACGAAGGCGCGACCGGTGCCGTGCATGATCACCACCAGCTGCATGGGATGCCTGGCGCTGTCGATGTGCGGCGGGACATAGGTGCAGTAGGAAAAGCGCGGGTCGGAGCGGGCGGCGAAGACGGTGCTGTGGCCCAGGTCGTACATGGCCCGCGCGCGGGCGGCGTCGGGCTGGATGGCGGGTGCTGCGTTGGACTGCATGATTTCCTCGTTTCCATGGCCGCGGGGCCGATGGTCTATGCCGGTGGTCGAAATAATGATCACATAAATTGGCGCCAATTTTAGGCGCACGTATTCCGGCACAACAAGGCAGGGGATTCCCTAGGAACGTAAAAAGGGAGCGCCGCGGCGCTCCCCTGGATGGCGCCGGCGCCCCCGCTCAGCGGGCCGGCGCCAGTCCGCCTCAGCCTTTCTTGAACAGCCGCTTGGCGAGGCTGACCGCCCCCAGCACCACGGCTCCGGCCACGATGCCGAACAAGGCATTGAGCAAGGTGGCCGTGAGCGCCTGCACCACCCCGCCCCCGCCCACCGCGGCGGCGGCCTGGTCGACCGCAGCCTGCACCGGCGCAATGCCGTGCGTCAGGATGGCGCCGCCCACCATGAACATGGCCGCGGTGCCGACCACCGAAAGGGTCTTCATCAGATAGGGCGCCGCACCCACGATGCGCCGGCCCAGCCAGGCCACCGCCTGGGACGATTTCTGGCTCAGGTATAGGCCCAGATCGTCCAGCTTGACGATGCCGGCCACCAGGCCGTAGACCCCAACCGTCATCGCGATGGCGATGACCGACAGCACCAGCACCTGCCGGGTAAAGTCGGCGCCCGCCACCGCCCCCAGGCTGATGACGATGATTTCCGCCGACAGGATGAAGTCCGTGCGTATCGCGCCTTTGATCTTGTCGCGCTCGAAGGCCACCATGTCGACCGTATCATCCTGCAGGGCCTGGGCGCGCGCGGCGTGGTTGCCTTCGTCCGAATCGCCGTGCGGCAGGAACTTGTGCGCCAGCTTCTCCACGCCTTCGTAGCAGAGAAAGGCCCCGCCCACCATCAGCAGGGGCGTCACGGCCCAGGGCGCGAAGGCGCTGATCAGCAGCGCCGCCGGCACCAGGATCAGCTTGTTGATGAAGGAGCCCTTGGCCACCGCCCAGACGACCGGCAGTTCCCGGTTGACCGGCACGCCCGTAACCTGCTGGGCGTTCAACGCCAGGTCGTCGCCCAGCACCCCGGCCGTTTTCTTGGCCGCGACCTTGGTCATGACGGACACGTCGTCCAATATGGTCGCGATATCGTCGAACAGTGCGAAGAAGCTGCTTCCCGCCATCAAGAATCCCCTGTGCCTCGAAAGGATTTTCGAGTGTACAGGCGGCCGGCGTCCGCCAAGCGTCGCCCGCCTGGCCGTTTTCACTTCTTTTCTGTCCGTAACCCCGATGGCGCGGCCGGGCATGCCGGCCTACCCTGGCGGCTGGACCCGACTATTGCCCCCCCAGGAGGCCACATGCTTGCCTTGCGACCCAGCTGCGAACACTGCGATGCGGCGCTGCCGCCAGACTCCGCCGCCGCCCGCATATGCAGTTTTGAATGCACCTTCTGCGCCGCTTGCGCCGAAGGATTGCTGGGCAATGTCTGCCCCAATTGCGGCGGCGGCTTCGCGCCCCGGCCGGTACGCCCCGCCAGCGACCGCAAGGGCGGCAACTTCCTGGGCAAGTACCCGGCCAGCACCGAGCGCAAGCATCGTCCGGTCGACCTGGCCGCGCACGACGCCTTGCGCCGCAGCCTGGACGGCGTTCCGCCGGAACGCCGCTAGCGGCTGCAACGCCCGAACGCGGGCGCTAGCTGTGCGCGTGCGCCGCCGGGCTGGCCGCGTTCTCGAACAGGATGTTGTTTTCCAGGTGGATGTGCGCCATCAGGTCTTCCTTGAAGGTACGCAATCCCAGGTACAGCGCCCGCCACGTGTTGCATGCGGCGCGCGGCAGCGTGATGTCGTGGGTCAGCGCCAGCAGCCGTTCCAGCGCCACGCCGTGGTCGTCGTGCTCGGCGCGCATGACCATGATGGGCATGCCGGCCATGGCGCCATGGCCGCGGGCCAGCATCGGGAACAGCACCTGTTCCTCCTTCTGCATATGGCTTTCCAGCTCCTGCTGCATCACGCGCAGGTGATCGGCCAGGCCGGTCGGGCAGTCAGGGCTGTCGGCGTGCACCTGCTCCACCTTGAGCGCCAGCCGGATCAGCTCGGGCAATTGCTGGCGGTGCACCTCGTGGTAGCGCGCCAGGATATGGTCGACCAGTTCGGCCGGCGAGGCCAGCCCCCAATCCGTTTCGTGGGACGGGCTGCGCGCCAGCTCCATCAGGCGCGCCTCGATCTGCGCCGCGTCCAACGAACGCTGGGCCGCCGCCTCGGCCAGGCTCTTCTTGCCGCCACAGCAGAAGTCCAGCTGGTACTCATGAAACACCTGCGTGGCGCCGGGGATGCTGCGGGCCAACTGGCCCAGGGATTGCTCAACCATGCTCATCGCGTCTCTCCATAGTTCGTGACGGGTACTGGAAGCAATGCGAAATCCGTGCCAGGAAAAACTTGCTATTTATCAATGAATTGCAAATTAAAGGGTGAATATCACCCTGGCAGGTCGAGGTTTTATCCACCCCGAACGGTAAAATTCACCCCATGCAAAACCTCCTGCTCGCCGATCTGGTCGCCGACCTGCCCCCCGCCGTCCGCCTGCAGCGGCTGGTGTCCAGCCTGCGCACGCACTTCCGCTGCGGCGCGGTGGCGCTGCTGCAACTGGAGGAAGACCATCTGCGCCCCATCGCGGTGGATGGCCTGACGCAAGACGCCCTGGGCCGCCGTTTCGCCGTGCAACAGCATCCGCGGTTGGCGGCCATCCTGGCGCGGCGCGGCGTCACCTGTTTCCACCACGACAGCACCCTGCCCGATCCCTATGACGGCCTGATCAACGGCATGGCTGGGGAACCGCTGCCGGTGCACGACTGCATGGGCACCAGCCTGCACATCGAGGGCCGCCCCTGGGGCGTGCTGACCCTGGACGCCCTGGAAGTCGGCACCTTCGACGCCGAGGCCCAGTCCGACCTGCGCGACTACATCGTGCTGCTGGAAGCCGCTTTGCGCACCACGCGCCTGGAAGCCGAAATCCGCGCGCTGCGCGTGGCGCGCGGCGCCGAACCGGCCGACAGCGCCGTCGCCGACAACAGCGAGATCCTGGGGCAAAGCGTAGCCATCGGCCGCCTGCTGCACGAAATCCAGGTGGTGGCGGATTCCGAGCTGCCTATCCTGCTGCTGGGCGAAACCGGCGTGGGCAAGGAACTGTTCGCGCATCGCGTGCATCGCCTCTCGCGCCGCCGCGACAAGCCGCTGGTGCATGTGAACTGCGCCGCGCTGCCCGAATCGCTGGCAGAAAGCGAATTGTTCGGCCACGCCAAGGGCGCCTTCTCGGGCGCCGTGGCCGACCGGCCCGGCCGCTTCGAAGCCGCCAACGGCGGCACGCTGTTCCTGGACGAAGTGGGCGAACTGCCGCTGCTGGTGCAGGCCAAGCTGCTGCGCACCTTGCAGAACGGCGAAATCCAGCGCCTGGGCGACGACCGGCCGCGCCGCGTCGACGTGCGCATCCTGGCCGCCACCAACCGCAGCCTGCGCGACCTGGTGCGGGTCGGCGATTTCCGCGCCGACCTCTATCACCGGC
Organism: Achromobacter sp. PD1; assembly: GCF_048541815.1. NCBI lineage: Bacteria > Pseudomonadati > Pseudomonadota > Betaproteobacteria > Burkholderiales > Alcaligenaceae > Achromobacter > Achromobacter sp. PD1. The sequence goes on along the minus strand of NZ_CP183349.1, from coordinate 589,132 downwards.
TATCGGTCTATCCCATCCCCATTCCGCCGCTGCGCGACCGCGGCAACGACGTGCTGCTGCTGGCGGGCCGCTACCTGGAACTGAACCGCGCGCGCCTGGGTTTGCGCAGCCTGCGGCTGTCGCCGGAGGCCGAGGACATGCTGCGCCGCTACCGCTGGCCCGGCAACGTGCGCGAACTGGAGCACGTCATCAGCCGGGCCGCCATCAAGGCCGTCAGCCACGGCGCCACGCGCAACGAGATCGTGACGCTGGGCGCCAAGCTGCTGGACTTGTCCGACGGCGACATGCCGCTGGCCGCGCCTCAGGAGGACGCCGACGCGCCCGCCGGTCCTGACCAGACGCTGCGCGAGGCCGTGGACGCCTGCCAGCGCCAGGCCATCCGCCGGGCGCTGGAGACGCACCAGGGCAACTGGGCCCATGCCGCGCGCGCCCTGGGCGTGGACTCCAGCAATCTGCACAAGCTGGCGCGGCGCATCGGGTTGAAGGGCTGACTCCGCGCCGGCCGTCCCGGCAAACGCCAAGCCCCATCCGCCATACCATCAGGGCCGCGCCATCGCCCCGAGCACGATATCCGCCACCAGCTTGCCGGCCTCCCATTGCGGCATGTGGCCGGCATCCGGCAGCAGATGCAGCGCGGTCCTGGCTGGCGCATTCAGCGCGTGGCGCCAGGGGATGACGGCGTCGCGCCGGCCGTGGATCAACGTGCAGCGGCACTGCAGGCTGGCCAGGTCCGCTGCGATGCTCAATTGCTGCACGCCGTTCCAGCCCACCTCCCGGCATAACTCGATCAGGGGCTCGCGCCGCGCCTGCGTGCTCTGGCGCAAGGCGTCGATGAAGTTTCCCGACGGAGTCATGCCGGAGACGGTGAGCTTCCGCAGCTCGCGCTGCGCCGCCTCATTGGTGCCGGCATGCGTCATGCCCGTCAGAAAGCTCTGGTCTATTTCAGTGCCCAGCCCGACCGGCGCGATCAGGACCAGGCTATCCACGGCCATGCCGGGGCGGGATGCCGCCCGGGCCGCCACCGCCGCGCCAAAAGAATGGCCAATCAGGTTCACGGGTCCGATGCACTGGGACGCCACCGTGTCGGCCACCGCATCGACGATATGTTCGAAGCGCGTGGCCTGCGAACGCGTGGCGCCATGGCAAGGCAGGTCCATCGCCAGCACGCGCAGTCCGGCGCGGCTGAGCGCGTGCGCCAGGCTGGCCCAGGCGTCGCGGTCGCCGAACATGCCGTGGATCAACACCGCCGTCTGGCTGCCCGGGCGCCCCCCTTCCCACACCGTGAACCGGACTTCGCCGTGGCGGGTGTTCGCCCAGGCCTCGCGCTTTTCTCCTGGCGCGCCGCGGGCTTGCATGCTGCCCTGTCCGCTGGCGCTTGCCTGACCGACATCCGCCACGGTCACGCGGCCGTTGGGCCCGGTCCCCGCCACTGCGTCCAGTGCGATGCCGCGCTCGGCCGCGACGCGGCGGGCGGCGGGGGTGGCGAACTTGCGGTCTACCGAAGGCTGCGCGACAGGATGCGCCAACGACGGCGAGGCCGCCGGCGTCCGCGCGGCAGGCGGCGCGGCTGGCGGCGCGACAACGGCCGCCGCGGCAGCGGCATCCGCAGGCTTTGCCGCCGCGGATTGCGTCGCCGCGCCGCCCGCGCTCGCCGCCACAGCCTCGCCTTCCATCTGTACCCGCGCGATCACTGTATCCGCGTTGACGAGGCCGTCCACCGCGACCAGATGTTCCACCATGACCCCGTCGTCGTGCGCGGGCACCTCGATGATGGATTTGTCGGTCTCGATTTCGACCAGCACGTCGCCCGTCTTGAAGGCCTGCCCAGGCGCCACGATCCAGGCGACCAGGCGGGCAGCGTCCAGGGCCTCGCCTGTCGGCGGGACGACCATATCCAGCGTTCTCGTCATGCTTGTTCCTTCGAAGATCGATGCGCGCCCCGGCAAGCGGAGTTGCGCCAGCGCAGCGTCAGGCCGCCGGATTCATGAACTGGATGAACTCCGTGATGGCGCCTTCCGGCTCCATCAGATAGAACACCTTGGTGCGCCCTTGCCGCATGACACGCGGCGAGGACACGCTTTCATAGCCGGCGCGCGTGGCCTGCTCGTATACGGCATCCACGTCCTCCACTTCGAAGGCCACGTGGCTGTAGCCGAAATCGCATTGGCGGCGGGGCTGCCTGTCGCCTTCCGGCGTGTAGTACTTGAACAGTTCCACCCGGTGTCCGCCATGGCGCAGCATGGCCCAGCGTATGGTCGCGCCCGGCAGGCCGACCACTTCGCCCAGCGCGGGCTCGCTGCGGTGGTCCATCTCGCCCTCCAGCTCGAAGCCGAGAAAGCCGGTATAGAAGTTGCGCGCGCGTTCGAAATCATTGACGCAGACGGCCGTGTGATGCGTGGCTAGCAGTTTGTCTTTGAGCATTTTTCTCTCCTATGGCGTCCGGTTCAGCGGGCGCCGCCGCGGCGGCTGTCCATGGATTTCAGGGCCATCTCCACGGCCTGCGCGTCCGCCAATGCGGCGCGCTCCAGCACCTTGGAGACCACGGGCGAGGAATTGGCGCCCGTAACGTGCACGATCTCGTGGTCCAGCCAGTCGAACAGCCTTGACTGCGCCTCGCTCGCCACCCGCGAGCCGATCGAGGTGCCGCGGGTAGTCTGCTCCACGATCATCAGCGCCTGCGTGCGCTTGACGCCGGCCGCGATGGTGTCCCAATCGATGCCCAGCGGATCCAGCGTGCGCAGGTCTATCACCTGGACGTCGATGCCCGTACGTTCCGCCGCCTGGCAGCAGACCTCGACCATGACGCCGTAGGTCAGGATGGTGCAGCGTGCGCCCTCGCGCGCGACCCGGGCCCGGCCGATCGGCACGATGTAGTCCCAGTCCTCGGCGGGCACCTTGCCCACCGTCTTGAACAGGTCGTTGTATTCCACCATCAGGACCGGATCGTCGCAGCGCAGCGCGGCGTTGAGCAGGCCGATATAGTCATAGGGACGCGATGGCGCCAGGATCCGCCACCCTGGATACTGGGCAAACAGGCCGCTGGCGTCCATGGAATGCTGCGAGCCATAGCCGGTGCCCGCCGTGACCCGGCTGCGCACCAGCACCGGCACTGCGAACTTGCCGCCGAACATGTGGCGCACCTTGGCGATCTGGTTGAACAGCTGGTCCGCGGCCACCAGCGCGAAGTCGGGATACATGATCTCCACCACGGGCCGCATGCCATTCAACGCCGCGCCCAAGGCCAGGCCAGTGAAACCGTTCTCGCAGATGGGCGTGCCGATGAGGCGTTCCGGAAAGTGATCGCCTATGTCCTTGGTAGCGCCGGCCGTGCCGCCTTTCAGGCGATGCACATCCTCGCCCAGGATGAAGATGCCGTCGTCGCGCTGCATGTTCAGCAGCATGGCGCGCGAAATCACGTCCTGGAACTTGGCGTCCGCCAGGCTCGCTGGCGTCTGCTCCTCCAGCTCGATGGCGCGTTGGCCCGCGAGTTCGCCCAGGTTGCCGCGGATACCGCTGTCCACGCTGGCCGGGTCCGGCCACAGTTCCGGCCGGATGCGTTGCGCCGCCTCGTCGCCGTAATGCTCCAGCAGCCGCCCCAGCGCGCCGTCTATCAATTCGTCCGCGCGGCGCTCCAGGCGGGCGATGCCGGCATCGTCGATCAGGCCCAGCGATTTCAGCTGCGCGGGAAACATCGACATGGGATCGCGCGCGCCCCAAGCCTCTTCCTCGTCCTTGTCGCGGTAGCGGAACGCGCTGCCCTTGAGCGCGCCCGACTGGTGCAGGTAGCGGTAGGTCTGCGCTTCCAGCAGCACCGGCCCGCCGTCGCGGCGGATGATGGCCCGAGCTTCCTGCATGGCCAGGCGCGCAGCCACCACGTCCATGCCGTCGAACTCGATCGCCGGCACGCCCAGGGACAGGCCGCGCGCCGACAAGCGGGTTTCGCGCGTCTGTTCCGACACGTGGGTGGACACGGCGTACAGGTTGTTTTCCACGAAGAAGATGGTGGGAGCGTTGTAGAGCGCCGCAAGGTTCATGGCCTCGTAAGCCGCCCCGCTCTGCATGGCGCCGTCGCCGAAGAAGGCCACCGACACATGATCGCGCCCGCGCAGCTTGTCGGCAAAGGCGTAACCCACCGCATGCGACGGATTGCCGCCCACGATGGCGTTGGATCCATAGATGCCGGCCTCGGGATAGCGCAGATGCATGGAACCGCCGCGGCCGCCGCAATAACCCGGCGTCAGGCCCAGGATCTCGGCATAAGTCCGGTAGACCACCTCGCGGTGCGAATCCAGCGTTTCCGAGTCCAACGGCGAATAGTCCGCCGGTGTGGCGTGGTTCAGCGCCTTGGCAAGAAACTGGTGGTGCATGCGGTGGGTGCCGTTGATCTTGTCGGCCGACTCCAGCACCGACATGGCGCCCACGGCGGCGCCGTCCTGGCCGATGCTGGAATGCGCCGGACCATGCAGGATGCCGGCCACGCTCAGCTTCAGCAGCTTCTCTTCGAAGCGCCGGATCAGTATCAACTGCTCCAGCATGCGGACCATCTCGCGCGGCGCGATGGCCCCCGCATCCGCGGCGGTGGCGGTAAGCCGCCACCACGGCGTGTCGGTGTGCAGGGCGGCAAGCCGCGAGGGTTTCGCGGCAGGCGCCGCGCCTTCATTGATGTGCTTCATCTACGCTTCCCTTCAGTGAGCCGCGGCCAGGGCGGCATCCAGCGGTTCGGTTTCCTGCGCGCGCAGCAACTTCCAGATGTGCGTGCGCAGGTGCACGAATGCCTCCATGTCCATCACGTCCTCGATCCGCTCCATGCTGTCCCAGTCCTCGCGCTTGCGCACGTCGGCCACGTTGATGATTTCCTTGATCTGTCCCGGGCGGCCGGTCAGCACCACCACGCGGTCGGACAGATACACCGCTTCCTCCACGCTGTGGGTAATGAACAGCACGGTGCGCGGATTGAGGCGGGACAGCTTGACCAGTTCTTCCTGCATGACCACGCGGGTCTGGGCGTCCAGCGCGCCGAAGGGCTCGTCCATCAGCAGCACGTCGGGATCCAGCGCGTAGCTGCGGGCGATGGCCACGCGCTGCTGCATCCCGCCGGACAGCTGGTGCGGATAGGCCTGCTCGTAGCCCGCCAGGCCCATCAGTTCGATGTAGCGCGCCACGGTCCGCGCCCGCGCCTCGCGCGAGGCGCCCTTGCACTTCAAGCCGAAGCCAATGTTCTCGGTCACGGTCTTCCAGGGAAACAGTGCAAACTGCTGGAACACGACGGCGCGGTCCGGTCCCGGTTCCTCGACTTCCTTGCCACCCACCCGCACGCTGCCGGCCGAGGGAAACTCCAGGCCGGCCGCCATGCGCATCAGCGTGGTCTTGCCGCAGCCGGACGGCCCGACGATCGAAACGAACTCCCTCTCGCCCACCTCGAAACTCACGTCATCCAGGGCCAGGAAGCTTTCCCCGCCCCGGCTGAACGTGCGCTGCACCCGCTCGAAAGTAATCTGACTCATGCTTGCGTTCCTTTGTTGAGAGCCGCGGCCGCCGGCTTACCTGGCGACATCGGCGACGAAGGCCCTGAGCTTGGGATCGTCCTGGATCATCTGCAGATACTTGCCCGTGACCATGGTCTTGGGATCGGGGATCTTCTTGACCACGCCCACGGACACCATGAATTCCCCCACGCTGTTCCACCAGCCCACGATCTCCGAGGAGCCGCCCGGGCCCAGCGCAAACAACTTGGTCTGCTCCGCCAGGTCGAAAGCCGGACGGTCGCGCAACTCCTGCGCCAGGTACTTGTCGGGGAACTTCACGCCCACGCTGCCGAAGAAGGCCTTCAGATACGCCCGGGCCTCCTCGGGATGCGCGCGCTGCCAGGCCACCGCGCGCAGGTAGACCGCCAGGAAGCGGGCGACCTTGTCGGGATGTTTCTTGGCAAAGTCCGGCGTCGTGAACAGGTAGCTGTGGATAGGCATCTTCAGCTCGGCGCCGGTGCAGATCACCTTTGCGCCTATGGCCTCTTCCAGGATGTAGGTATTGGGAGCCCACACCGAGGAAATGTCGTACTTGCCGCTCATTACCGCGGCATTGATGTCGGGCGGCGACAGGTTCACGAAACGGTAGTCGTCGGGCTTGAGGCCGAACTTCTTCGACAGGCATTCCGTGGCGCCCCACTGGCCCGTGGAGTTGCTGGTGACGGGAATGGTCTTGCCCTTGAGCAGCGCCGGGTTCTTGAGATACTCGTCCGCCCGGTCCTTGGTGGCCATCAGCGTAATGATGGCGGCCTCACCGTCGGCGATGCCTATGGTCTGCAAGCCATACTTCGACGCGCCCAGCAGCGACGGAATATTGCCCGCCCCGCCCACGTCCCATGATCCGGACGCGCCCGCCGCGATTTCGACCGCGCCGGAAGCGAAGGTCGAGATCTCAGGCTTCAGGCCCACCTCCTTCCACCACCCCTTCTCGCTGGCGATGTACCACTCCAGCGCCCACCGCTGCGGCTGCTGACCGATGCGGATGGTGAACAGTTCATCTCCCGCCGGCGCGGCCTGGGCCGCCGCCTGTCCGGGTCCCCCCAGCCAGCACCCGATCACGAGCGCTGCCAAGGCCTTGAGGCCTTTGTAGTGTTTCATCTGTCTCTCTCCAGTATGAAATGACGCTGCCTGCACTGCCTGCCTGTACTCCCTCCTTTGTTCCCGGGGTCAGCGCGACCAGTCGCGCTGCACCCTGCGCTGCAAGGCGCGCATGCCGTAGTCGATGCCTGCGCCTATCAGGCCGATGGTGATCATTCCGCTGATCACGATGGCGGGCTCCAGATTGCTGCCGCCCTGCACGATCATGTAGCCCAGCCCGGTCGAACCCACGATCAGTTCCGCGCCGATCAAGGACTGCCAGCCGAACCCCGCGCCGACGCGGATGCCAGCGACGATGTGCGCCAATGCGGCCGGCAGCAGGATTTCCGTCAGCGTCGTCCAGCGCCCCGCCCCCAGCATCTGGCCGGCCTCGATCAAGGCGCGGTCGATCTGCCTGGCGCCGCGATAGGCGTTCAGTACACAGGGCGCGAAGGCGCCGGCGAATATCACCAGCGTGGGCGACAGGAATCCGGTGCCGAACCAGAAGATCGCGAACGGCACCCAGGCGATCGGGGGAATGAAGCGGAATGCTTCGAACACCGGCGCCACCGCCCAATCCAGCGCCTTGAAACGCCCCATGAACAAGCCCAGCGGGACACCAAGCAGGACCGCGATGGAGAAGCTGATCAGGAATTTCTCCAGGCTGGCCAGCAGATGCATCTGCAGCACCGAGCCCGCATAAGGTTCGTGCGTGTGCTCGGCCATGCTGCGCAGCACCGTCAGCGGTCCAGGCAGGAAGGCCGGGGACACCAGGCCCAGCCCGGACAGAAATGCCCAACTGCCGAACAGGGTGGCGATGCCCAGCGCCGGCATCAGCCAGCGTTCCAGCACGCGGCGCGACACGAGGGCGCGCGCGCGGGACGGGCCGGCGCGGCTCAGGCTTTCCATGGCATCACCTTGCGTTCGACCTGCGCCAGCAGGGCCGACATCAGCATGCCCATGCTGGCCACGGCGGCCATGGCCACCACTATCATTCCCGAGTTCAGGTCGCGGGTGGCGATGATCAGCACATGGCCCAGGCCGACGAAAGAGCCAACCAGCTCGGCCGCCACCAGCACCATCCAGCAGGCCTGCAGCGAGGTCCTCAGACCCGTGAAGATGGCGGGCAGCGCGCCTGGAACAATGACGTCCAGCAGCATCAGGCGGCCCGCCGCGCCATTGACGCGCGCCGCCTGGAGCAGCGTGTCGTCGATGTTGCGCACGCCGGTGTAGGTATTGATCACGGTCGGCGCGAAGGCTGCCAGCCAGATGACGAAGACCTTGGCGCTGGTGCCCAGCCCGAACCACAGGATGGTCAGCGGAATCCAGGCGATGGGCGCGATCGGCCGGACAATCTGGAACACCGGATTGACGTAGGCCTCGACCAGCCGGTTCTGCCCCATCAGGATGCCCAGCGGCACCCCCGTCAACGCCGCCGCTGCAAACCCGTACAGCACCAGTCCGGTGCTGGCCGCGATGTGCTGCAATAGCGTACCGTCGGCATAGCCTTCCCCAGCGATCTCCAGCAGGGCGTCCCAGGCGTCGGCGGGCGACGGCAGCTGTACCGGGCTCAACAACTCCAACGGCCCCGTGGCCAGGTACCAGGCCAGGAACAGCGCCGTGACCGACGCGCCGCTGACCAGCCAGCGCAGGGACAGGCGCCGGCGCACCGGCGCGGGCGGAGGGGCGGGTGGCCTGGCGACGGTCATGGCGGCGCTCCGGTCGAGCAGGGCCAGGGCGGCCGGAACGCCGCCGACGGCGGGCGGGGAAAGAGGATGGCGGGCCATGTCAATGCGTCCTCAGCACGATCTTTGCCGACGCCGCGCGTCCGCCATCGAGGTCGGAGAAAGCCCGCGCGCCCGCACCCAGCTCACGCTCCTCGATCCAGGACAGGTCGCCGAAAGCGCCGCGATGCAGCGCCTCTACTGTCGCGCGCAGGTCGGCGCTGGTGTACGTATAGGCGCCAATGAGGGTGATCTCGTCCAGCGTCAGGCGCCGCATGTCGATCTCGCTGGCCCAGTCCTGCAGGCCGATGTGCAGCATGACGCCGCCTGGCTGCACCGCGGCCAGCGCCGCGGCGCGCGTAAGCTTGCCGCCCACCGCGTCCACCACCAGTTCGTACGCGCCCGGTTCGGGCGCAGCCTCGCGCGGATCGAAGGCCATGCAGCCCGCATGCCGCTGCGCCGAGGCGCGCCGCAACGGATTGGTCTCGGCCAGGCTGACGCGGCAGCCCTGGCTGCGCAGCAGCAGCGCCGTCAGGAGGCCGATGGCGCCGCCGCCCACGACCAGCGCGCGGGCTTCGGCCAGCGGCCGGAACACCGCCCGCTGCGCCAGCGCCAAGCCGTGCAAGGCCGTGGCCGCGGGCTCGGTCAGCGCGGCCGCGGCAGCCGGCATGTCCTGCGGCACGGGAATCAGGCAACGCTCCGGTATGGCCATGAACTCGGCGAACGCGCCGGGACGCGTCATGCCCACCATGCCGCGGTTGCGGCAAAGATTGTTGCGGCCCTGCACGCAGAAATCGCACTGGCCGCAGTGGATCAGCGGATTGCCGGTGACCCGCTGGCCCGCGCGGCTGCCGCCCACCAGCGTGCCGACGAACTCGTGGCCCAGGATCAGCGGCGGACTGCGGCGCGGATCATGCCCATGGTAGGCGTGCATGTCCGACCCGCAGATACCCACGGCCTCGATGCGCAGCAGCGCATCACCGTCCGCTGGCGCGGGGTCGGGTTCATCGCGGTAAGTCAGCTGGCCGGGCGCGGTGTAGACAAGGGCTTTCATGGCGGGACTCCACGGAGATGCCGATCAGCGAGCCGAAAAGCCGCCGTCTATGAACAGGGTCTGCCCGGTGATGTAGGCCGACGCCTCGCTCGCCAGGAACACGGCCGCGCCGTACAGGTCCTCCAGCCGGCCGTTGCGACCGATCATGGTGCTGGCCGCCAGGGCCTGCACCCGGGCCGGGTCGCTCATCACGGGCGCGGTCAGCGGCGTCTCGAAGAAGCCCGGCGCGATCGCGTTGCAGGTAATTCCGTGGCGCGACCAGTACTCGGCGATGGCGCGGGTCAGCTGCATCAGGCCGCCCTTGGACGCGCCATAGGGCGCGCTGTCGGGAAAGGCGCGCACGCACTGCAGCGAGGTGATATTGACGATGCGGCCCCAGCCGCGTTCGCGCATGGCTGGCGCCAGCGCGCGGGTCAGCAGGAACGGCGCGGTCAGGTTGATCGCCAGCGAGCGGTCCCAGTCCTCGTCGGCCGTGTCCTCGAAGGGCTTGCGCACGTTGATGCCCGAGGCATTTACCAGGATGTCGGGCGCGCCGAACGGTTGGGCCGCGCGGGCGGCAAAGCCACGCAACGCGTCGCGGTCAGCCAGATCGCAGGACAAGGCGCGCGCCCGCAGGCCTTGCGCTTCGAATTCACCCGCGGCGCAAGCCAGCTCCTGCTCGCGCCGCGCCACCAGCACCACGCTGGCGCCGGCCCGCGCCAGCGCCAGGCCGATGGCCTTGCCTATGCCGGAACTGCCGCCGCTTACCAGCGCAACTCGGCCGTCCAGGTCGAACAGGCGGAACATGTCGTTCTGCATGATGGCTTCACTCCCGCACCGGTTCGCCAAGTTCGAAGGACTCTTTGGGAAAGTACTTGGCCAGGCGGTCGTCCGCTGTGCGCGCATGCGCCTCCATGCCTTCCAGGCGCGAGATCCGCGCCGTCACCTGGGCGGTGTCGCGGCTGGCCTGGCGCGTCATGCGCTGCCAGGTGACGGTCTTGATGAACTTGTGCACCGAAAGGCCGCCCGAATAGCGCGCCGCGCCCTTGGTGGGCAGGATGTGGTTGGTGCCGCTGGCCTTGTCGCCGAACGCCACCGTGGTTTCCTCGCCCAGGAACAGCGAGCCATAGCAGGTCAGATGCCGGAACCACCAGTCCAGGTCCTCGCAATGGACCTCCAGGTGTTCGCTGGCATAGCGGTCGGAGACCTCGACCGCCTCATCGCGCGTATCGCACAGCACCACCTCGCCGTAGTCGCGCCAGGCGGCGCCGGCCGCGTCCCTTGCGGTAGGCGGCAGGGACGCGATCAGTTCGGGCACCCGCTTGAGCACGGCTTCGGCCAACTTGCGGTCGGTGGCGATCAGCCAGGCCGGCGATTCGTGCCCATGCTCGGCCTGCCCGACCAGGTCCGAGGCCACAATCGCCGGGTCCGCCGATGCGTCGGCGATGATGCAAACCTCCGAAGGCCCGGCGAATACGTCGATGCCCACGCTGCCGAACAGCATGCGCTTGGCCTCGGCCACGAACTTGTTGCCCGGTCCGACGATGATGTCGGCCGGCTTGCCAGTGAACAGGCCGTAGGCCATGGCGGCGATCGCTTGCACGCCCCCCAACGTCATCACGGCGTCCACGCCCGCCACCTGCATGGCGTACAGCACCTGCGGATGTATGCCCTCGCCGCGGTAGGGCGTGGAGCAGGCGATGACCATGGGCACGCCCGCCGCCTTGGCCGTGGCGATGCTCATGTAGGCCGAGGCGATGTGCGCGTAGCGCCCGGTGGGCACATAGCAGCCCGCCACATTGACCGGTATCAGGCGTTGGCCCGCGACCAGGCCAGGCGCGAGCTCCAATTCGAACTCGCGCACCGAAGCCATCTGCGCCTGCGCGAACTTGCGCACCTGGCCGGCGGCGAACTCGATGTCGCGCTTGATGCCGTCGGGAATGGACGCGGTGCGCCGCTCCATCTCTGCGGGGCCGACCAGAATTTCCCCCTCCCATTTATCCAGCCGCCGGGCGTAGTCGCGCACCGCGGCCTCGCCGCCCGACTTGATGTTCGCCAGCATCTCGGCTGCGACCTCGCGCGCGGCGGCCTCATTGCCCTGGGGCTGCCTGGACGCGGATTTGAGCTTGCTTACTGCCATGGTATGGCCTCGCGGAAGAATGGATAAAGCTCAGTTGGTCTTGTTGGCGAAGGTCTTGAGCGCCGGCGTCTGGTCGACTCGCTTCATGTAGTCGTCCGTGATGTAGGCCTTGGGATCCGGCACCTCGGTGAGCGTGCCCACGCTCTTCAAGTAGCCAGACAGCGCCTCGTAGGCGTTGTCCAGTGTGGACTTGCCGCCGCTGCGCGACATCAGCTTGAGCTGTTCATCCAGCGTGAAGATCGGCCGTTCCAGCTCCTGCCCCAGGTAGCCGTCGTTGAGCTTGATGCCGTTGGCCTGGAACAGCTTGCGCAGGTAGCCCATGGCTTCCGCCTTGTTGTTCTTTTCGAAGCTGACGGCCCGCAGATATACCGCCAGGAACTTGGCGACCGCGTCCGGATTCTGCTGGGCGAATTCGCCGCGCGCCACCAGCGCGCCTGGAATCATCACGCCCGCGTCCTTGCCGCTGCACACGACTTCCGCGCCGATCTGTTCGTTGAGCGTGTAGAAATTGGGCGCCCAGGTGCCGGCCAGCATGCCGTTACCTCCGGTGTAGGCGGACACCAGTTGCGCCGGGGCCAGCGTCACGACGCTGACATCGCTGCGCTGCATGCCCCATTTCTTCAGGCAGGCCATGGTGGCGTATTCGCCCGTCGAGTTCGGACTGAGGAGGATCTGCTTGCCCTTCACTTCCTTGGCCGCGTTGCTGCGCACGGCGGCGGCGTTTTCCTTGCGCGCCATCACGCCGTTGGCGGTCGATTCGTCATTGGTGACGCCGAGCGTCACGATGCCGTAGCGCTGCGCGCCCAGCACCGCGGGCGGAGATCCCGTTCCGCCCACGTCCCAGGACTTGGACGCGGCGCCGGCAATCTGCTGCGCCCCCGCCGGATACACCACGAACTCCGGCTTCAGGCCGGCTTCCGCCCACCAGTTCTTTTCCGTGGCGATGTAGATCGGTAGCGCCCAATAGGCAATCTGGTAGCTGACCTTGATGGGAGTCGGCGTCTGGGCCGACACGGACGGGCTCAACAACAAGGCGCCCAGCGGCGCCAGGCACAGACCCAGGATGCGGGGGATTCTCGACATGCTTAGTCTCCGATAGTGGATTCCGGTCTGCATGCGCGAGCTGCCGCGACATTCCCCGGATAGCAGGCCCGGATCTGCGTCCGGGCTCGGTTTTTTGAAAGCGCATACAAAGAATAAGCGCGCAAGAATCCCGTTCAACCCCGAGAAAACCCTAGAGATAGACCGTAGCGTTTCAATAACTGTATATTCACACCATCAAATTTCTGAAAGCGCTTTCAAAAAATGAAGCGAAAATCCGCGCCCCTATCCGGGGACACCCTGAAGTCCATCGCCGTCGCTGGCGGCATCTCGTCGGCAACGTTGTCGCGGGTGTTGAACCACCCGGAAAAAGTGCGGCCCGACCTGCGCGCGCGCGCCATGGCCCTGCTGGCCGAGGCTGGCTACGTACCGCACGGCGCAGCCCGTTCGCTCGCTTCCCGCAAGACCCGCACCATGGGCGCCATCATCCCCACGGTGGACAGCGCCCTGTTCGCCAAGCTGGTCGACGGCATGCAGCAGGCGATCCACGAACACGGCTATCAGCTGCTGCTGGCCAGCACCAACTACAGCCCGGCGCGCGAAGCGGGCGAAGTGCGCGCGCTGATCGAGCGCGGCGTGGACGCCATGATGCTGGTCGGCCGCAGCCGCGACCCGGAACTCTACGAACTGCTGCACTCCAAGGGCATCCCCTTCGTCACCACCTGCCATTACGACGCCGCCGATCCCTGGCCCATGGTGGGCTGGGACAACGCCGCGGCTGCGCAACGCATCGCCGACTACCTGCTGGACATCGGCCACCGCCGCCTCGGCGTGATTGCCGGCATATCCAAGGACAACGACCGCGCCGCCGACCGCGTGGCCGGCTTCACACGCGCCCTGACGCGCCGCGGCATCGAACTGCCGCCGCAGTACGTCATCGAAAAGCCCTACACCGTGCCCGAAGCCCGCCGCGCCATGGCCACCCTGCTGCGCCTGCCCGAGCCGCCCACCGCGGTCATGTGCGGCAACGACATCCTGGCCTACGGCGCGCTGCAGGAATGCCTGTGGCAAAACCTGCGCGTGCCCGAGCAGATCTCGATCACGGGCTTCGACAACATCGAAATGGCCGCCCATTGCCGGCCCGGCATCACCACCCTGAACGTGCCGGCCTTCGAGCTGGGCCAGCGCGCCGCCAACATTCTGCTGGCAGCCGACGCCAACACGCCGCCCGAGAATGTCTGCATCGAACTGGAATTGATCGTCCGCGACACTACCGCGCCGCCGCGCAGCAGCACCAGTGCGCGGCTAGGCAGCTGACCACAACGGAGCAAGCCCCATGGAACACATCGAATCACCCCGCATTGCATTCCTGGGCCTGGGCGTCATGGGGAGCGCGATGCTGCGCAACCTGGCCGCGCAGGGGTATGCAGTTTCAGGCTACGACGTCGTTCCCGCAGCCATGGAGCGCCTGGCCGACACCGGCTTCCGGCGGGCCGCCACGCCCTTGGACGCCGCGCGCGGCTGCGACGTGGCGATCACCATGCTGCCCACCTCGGCCCAGGTCCGCGACGCCTTGTTCGGCGCCGACGGCGCGGCGGCGGGCTTGAACCCGGGCGCCCTGGTCATCGAAATGAGCACCGGCGACGCGGTCGAGACCGACCGCATCGCCGCCGATCTCGCGGCCCTGGGCCTGCGTTGCATGGATGCGCCCGTGGGCCGCACGCCGCGCGAGGCGGCGCAGGGCAAGGCCTTGATCATGGCCGGCGGCGCGCAGGCCGACTTCGACCAGGCCGCGCCCATCTTCGCCGCCATGGCCAACGAAATCGTGCATGTGGGCGCTTTCGGTTCGGGCATCCGGCTCAAGCTGGTCAACAACTACATGTCCATGGTTGGCATGGTGCTGACGGGCGAAGCGCTGATGTTCGCCGCCAAGCTCGGACTGGACCGCGCCACCGTCGTCAAGGTGCTGTCCAACACCACTGCGGGGCGCGGGCAGCTCCTGACCAATTTCCCCGGCAAGGTACTGGCGGGCGACATCAGCCCCGACTTCCCCATGCGCATGGGCTACAAGGACATCAACCTGGCCATGAACCTGGCGGCGTCGGTGGGTGCGCCGCTGGGCCTGGGCGGCTACGCCCGCGAGATGTTCGCGCTTGCCAAGTCGTGGGGACGGCAGGAGCAGGACTGCACCGCCATGCTGCTGCTGCTCGAAGACGTGGCCCACCTGGACCGCGAGGCCGCGGGGTCCGGCCATGAGTGAGCACATCGCAACCCTGCCCGCGCGGCGGCCGCGCGCATCACGCCGCCGCGTCACCGTGGGCGTGGCCGCCGTCGCCATCGCCTTTGCCGCCTGGTGGATCGTGTCGGCGCTGGGCCTGGTCAATGGCGCGCGCTTTCCCACCCCGCTCACCACCTGGCAGGCCGCGGTGCAGCTCTCGCGCGATTCGGGCTACGCCGGCGGCACGCTGTTCCAGCACATCGGCCACAGCCTGCGCCTGGTATTCCTGGGATTTCTGGTCGCGATCGGCACCGGCGTCCCGCTGGGCCTGCTGATGGGTTTCAGCAAGCGCATCGACGCCCTGGTCGGGCCGGTATTCTCGCTGCTGCGTCCGATTCCGCCGCTGGCCTGGATTCCGCTGGCCATCCTTTGGCTGGGCCTGGGGGATCCGGCGAAGATCTTCCTGATCTGGGTGTCTTCTTTCACGCCTGCCGTCATCAACACCTACGCAGGCGTGCGCAACATCGACCCCACGCTGATCGAGGCCGCGCGCGTGCACGGCGCGGGCAATCCGGTCCGCATGCTGCGCGAGGTCCTGATACCCGGTTCCATGCCCATGATCTTCACCGGCCTGCGGCTGTCGCTGCAGACCGCGTGGATGACGCTGGTGGCGGCGGAACTCATCGGCGCCTTCATCGGCCTGGGCAAGGTGCTGGACACCGCGGCGCTGGACATCCGGCCCGGCATGATCCTGTACGCCATGGTCTGGGTAGGCCTGCTGGGCGCGGTGATGACGCGCGGACTGGAATGGATCGAAAAGAGGGCCTTGCCATGGCTACGCTGACACGCACCTCGGGCGACCCGCCCGCCTTCACCTTCGGCTTGTCCTGCCTGGGGCTGGCCGGCTTCTTCCTGGCCTGGCACCTGCTGAGCGTGGCAGGCGTTTTCCCGCCCAATTACCTGCCTGGCCCGCTGACCGTGCTGCGGACCATCGCGCAGTACAGCAGCGAACCCTATTCCGGCGCCACGCTCTGGACGCACCTGGGCGCCAGCCTCTACCGCTTCGCCTGCGGCTTCCTGCTGGCCGCGGCGGTAGGCATACCGCTGGGCCTGCTGATGGGCTGGTACCGCTGGCTGGACGACGTGGTCAGTCCGTTCTTCGATGCGTTGCGCTTCGTGGCGCCCATCGCCTGGGTGCCGTTCGCCGGCCTGTGGTTCGGCACCGGCATCGGCGGACCCACCCTGATCATCTTCGCCGGCGCCTTTCCGCCCTGCCTGATCAGCGCCTATCGCGGCGCCAAGTTCGTCGACACGCGGCTGCTGGAAGCCTCGCGCACGCTGGGCGCCAGCGGCCCGCGCATCGTGGCCGAAGTGCTGCTGCCGGCCTCGTTGCCATCCATCCTGGCCGGCCTGCGCGTCAGCGCCGGCATCGGCTGGCAATCGCTGGTGGGCGCGGAACTGATCGTGGTGGGCAACGGCATCGGCTACATGATGGTCCAGGGGCAGCTCAACGTCGCCACCAATATCGTCATGGCCGGCATGATCGCCATCGGCATCGTCGGCATCTGCATCGACGTTGCGCTGCGCATGTTTGAACAGCGCCTGAAGGCGCGCTGGGGACGCTGATGGACCACGCAATATCGGACTCGACCCTGTCGGTCATCGTCACGGGCGGCGCCAGCGGCATCGGCGCGGCGGTATGCAGGCGCGTGATCGAGGCAGGCGGCTACGCCGCAATCCTTGACCTCAACCAGGAAGCCGCGCACACGCTGGCGCGGGAACTGGGACCGCGCGCGGTGGCCGCCCCGGGCGACGTGCTGGACGAGGCCGGACTGCGGGCCACTCAGGAACGGCTTGCCGCCCTCTTGCCCGCGGTCAACGGACTGGTGAACTGCGCCGGTATCGCCCAGGTTCCAACCGCCATCGAAGACTATCCGGTGGAGGCCTGGGCCCGTGTGGTGGATTCCCATCTGAAAGGCACCTATATCGCCTGCCGCGTATTCGGCAGCGCGATGGCCGAACGCGGACGCGGGGCGGTCGTCAACGTGGCGTCCGTGCTGTCGTTCCGCCCCGGCCCGGTGCTGGCCTACGGTCCGGCCAAGGCCGCCGTGGTCAATCTGACCGAGGCCCTCGCGGTGCACTGGGCGCGCCGCGGCTTGCGCGTCAACGCCATCGCGCCCGGCTGGACCGACACGCCCTTCCTGAAACCCAAGGAGCGGCAGGGGGAGCGGGACATGACGCCGATCCTGAACGCCACGCCACTAGGCCGCCTGATGCAGCCGCGCGAGATAGCAGACGTCGTGTTCTTCCTGCTGTCGCCCGCGGCCGCGGTCATCACCGGCGCCACCATCCCTTGCGACGGCGGCGTCATCGCCGGATCAGGGTGGGCGCCCTACGGGGGCTTGCCGCGAACTGCCTGAGCGTTGGGAGCGGCCCAGGCCCGCCCGGCGTTTCCCTTGGCAGGGCGCGCGCCGCTACACTACCCGCCGTCATGTTCAACGCCGCCTGTTTCGTCCATGCTTAGCCTTGCCACCGCAGGAGTATTCGCCGTCGGAGTCACCGTCATCCTGGCCATGCCAGGCCCGACCAATACCTTGCTGGCCGCAGCCGGCCTGCGCCTGGGTTTCGCGCGCGCGGCGCGGCTGACGATGGCCGAGCTGGCCGGCTACATCGTGTCGATCTCGCTCTGGGGCCGCTTTCTTGAGCAGGCGGCGAAATCCTTGCCGTGGCTGCCGGCTTGCGTGCGCGCCGCCAGCAGCATCTACATCGCCTGCCTGGCCGTGCGCATGTGGCGCGCCGCCCGCGCCGTGCCGACGGTGGCTCGGCAGGTCATCGGCATGCGCACGCTGTTCACGGCCACCCTGCTCAATCCCAAGGGCATCCTCTTTGCCAGCGCGGTTTTTCCGCCGGCGGCGTTCTGGAGCCTGCCCGCCTACCTTGCAGCCATGGCGCTGTTCACCGCACTGCTGGTGCCGATAGGCCTGGCCTGGGTGGCGTTCGGCGCGTCGCTGGGTGGCGCGAAAACACGCTGGATCGATCCGGCGCGGGCGCAGCGCGGGGCTTCCGTCATCCTGGGATTGTTCTCGCTGACCCTGGCCTGGACAGCGTTCCGCTAGCGCCGCGCGCGGGCGGAGGGAGTCGGAGCGCTAGGCATCTTGGCCCGCGGCCTCCAGCACCACGGCGCGGAACTCCTGCATCAGCGGCGACCAGGTGGCGCCGTGGCGCGTGACCAGTGCCATGCTGCGCCGCAAAGGACGGCCCAGCGCCACCGGCAACTCCGCAATGTCCGGCGCCAGCGCGCTGTGCGGCATCAGCGCCAACAAGTCCGAGCCTGCCAGCAAGGCCAGCGCGCCGCCCGAGAAATGCTGGACTTCCAGCGCCGCCGCGGGCTGCGCCAGGCCCGCCTCGGCATAGCGGGCCTGCAGCGCCTGACGCGCCACCGATCCCTGCATGGGCAGGATCCAGCGTTGGCCTTCCAGGTCGCGCAACGCCAGCTTGCGCCGCGACGCCAGCGGATGCTTGCGGCTGGCGGCCACGCACAGGCCGTCCTCGCGGATCGATTCCTGGTGCAGCGAACCCGGCACGTCGGCGTAGATCGGCGTCACCGCAAGGTCCAGCTTGCCGCCCGCCACCTGCTCGTTGAGATCGTCCGACTGGCCTTGCGTCAACTGCACCCGCAGCGCGGGCCGGCGCGGCAGCAGGCGGCGCAACGCCGGCATCACCACGCTGTCCACGGTAGCGCCAGTGGCGCCAATGCGCAGCAGTCCGGCCTCGCCCAGGCGCAGCTCCATCGCGTTGCGCACGGCGTCACGGTATTCCGCCCACAGCCGCTGCGCATGCTCGCGAAACGCCAGGCCCGCCGAGGTCAGGCGCAAGCCGCGCCCGCCGCGGTCCAGCAGCGCCAGTCCCGTGTCGGCTTCCAGCCGCTGCAAAGACTTGGACAGCGCCGGCTGACTGACGCCGCAGGCGGCTGCGGCGCGGTCCAGGTTGCCGTGTTCCACCACGGCCAGGAAATACTCGATGTCGCGCAAGGACAGATTCATAATCAACAGTTATGCATAGACTCAGCTTCAGGAATATTAAGCCGGGCCCGCGCTCCTAGAATCCCTGGATAAACCCGCAGACAGGAGACGCAGCGCGTGGACAAGCAGCCCAATATCGTATTGATCGTGGCCGACAATCTGGGATGGGGCGAATTGGGCTGCTACGGCGGCGGCGCGTTGCGCGGCGCGCCCACCCCCAACATCGACCGGCTGGCCTCGGAAGGGCTGCTGCTGCAGAACTTCAACGTGGAAAGCGACTGCGTGCCTACGCGCTCGGCGCTCATGAGCGGCCGGCATCCCATCCGCACCGGTTGTTTGCAATCGGTGCCTCCCGGCCTGCCGCAAGGCCTGGCGCGCGATGAAATCACGCTGGCCCAGCAACTGTCGGGCCAGGGCTACGCCACCGCGCACTACGGCAAATGGCACCTGGGCGACATCCCCGGCCGCTATCCGTCCGACCGCGGCTTCGACGAGTGGTACGGCATCCCGCGCACCACGGACGAAAGCCAGTTCACCTCGTCCATCGGCTTCGATCCCTCGGTCGCCGACATCCCGCACATCATGCAGGGCCAGGCCGGCTCGCCTTCGGAAAACATCAAGGTCTACGACCTGGAGACGCGCCGCGGCATCGACGCCGAACTGGTCGACCGGTCCATCGGCTTCATGCGCAAGCATGCCGAGGCCAGCCGCCCCTTCTTCCTATACCTGCCGCTGGTGCACCTGCACTTCCCCACCCTGCCGCACCCGGACTTCGCGGGCCGCACCGGCGCCGGCGACTTCGCCGACTCCATGGTGGAAATGGACCACCGCGTCGGCCAGATCGTGCAGGCGGTGGACGAGCTGAATCTGCGCGACGACACCGTGTTCATTTTCTGCAGCGACAACGGTCCGGAATTCCGCAAGCCCTACCGCGGCACCGCCGGCCCCTGGACCGGTACCTACCACACCGCCATGGAAGGCAGCCTGCGCGTGCCCTTCATGATCCGCTGGCCCGGCCGGGTCCAGCCCGGCCAGGTCTCCAACGAGATCGTCCACGTCACCGACCTGTACACCACGCTGTCGCGCATCGGCGGCGCGTCCATTCCGCAAGACCGGCCCATCGACGGCATAGACCAGACCGACTTTTTCACCGGCGCCAGCCCCGCCTCGCCGCGCGAGGGCTTCCTGTTCTACATCAAGAACGACCTGCGCGCGGTCAAATGGCGCGACTGGAAGCTGCATTTCTACTGGGAGCCCGAGGTCAACGAAGGCAAGGGCAAACTGGAGTCGCCGTACCTGTTCAACCTGAAGCAGGACCCCAAGGAAGAAAGCGACATCCTCATCTTCAACACCTGGGTGCTGGGTCCGATCCTGAAAATGGTGCAGTCCTTCAACCAGTCTTGCGCCGCGCATCCGAATACGCCGCCCGGCAAACCGGACCCGAGCTGAGACGCGCGGCGGTCCGGGCAAAAAAACACAAAGGGGAAAACATGAAATTCGCTATCCGCTGCTGCGCACTGCTGCTGGGCGCCGCGCTAACCGCCACCGCCAGCGCGGCAGACACCAAGCTGGAATGGCCTGGCAAGCAGATCACCTGGGTGATCGGCTTCGTGCCGGGTGGCACCGCCGACGTGCTGACCCGCATCGCCGCCCAGGAATTGGCACGGCGCAGCGGCCTGAACGTCATCGTGGAAAACCGCCCCGGCGCGGCGGGCGCCATCGCCCTGCAGCTGGTGGCGCGCAGCAAGGCCAGCGACGGTTACTTGCTGACCGTGCCCGGCCCGCTGATCTACCCCACGCCCCAGCCCGAGATCGGCCGCGAGCTGGCGCCCGTCATCCTGATGGCTCAGGGTCCCATGGTCATCGTCGGCCCCGCCAAGGACGCCCGGGCATCCTTGCAGGACGTGCTGGCGGACGCCCGCCAGCGGCCCGAGGCCTGGAGCTACGGCAGCTCAGGCAACGGCACCTCGCAAAACCTGGCGGGCGAACTGCTCAACCAGTACGCCGGCACCCGTATCGTGCACGTGCCCTACAAGGGCGGCGGCCAGGCGGTGGCCGACGTGGCCGGTGGCCAGATCCCCCTGGCGATCCTGGGCTCGGCCCCGGTCATGCCGCAGATCTCGGCCGGCACGCTGAAAGCCTACGCCGTCACCACGCCCTACCGCCTGGACAGCCTGCCCGGCGTGCCCACGGTGGAAGAGTCCGGCTTCAAAGGCTATGCCGCCACCCAATGGTTCTCGGTCGCGGCCAGCAAGGACATCCCGGCCGCGCAGCTCGATCAGGTCAACGCCGCGCTGCGCGCCGCCGTGGCCACGCCGGAGTTCAAGGCCGCCCTGGACAACGCCGGCATGATCGCCGGCGGCGGCTCGCGGGATGAATTGCAGTCGTTCATCCAGGCGGATAGCGCCAAGTGGCAGAAGCTGATCGACAGCGGGGCGGTGAAGCTGGCGAATTGAGTACAGCAATAAATCGGAGTTCGTCCTGAAGTAACGTCAAGATCTTGATCGGCCCTCCTCAAAAATCTTAGAAGGTGGAGGGCGCCTGATCATTTCTTCTTGCAAAGCAATGGGAAGGCTTGAAAAGCTATATAGCTTAAGCTATAACCGTATGCGAACGCCGAATGTTCTCGATCAACTGGACCAAAACAGCGGTCAAGCAGTTAAGGAAAATCTCTCCCGTCGATCGAAGTCGAATCGTTGAGGAGGTCGCTGAACTGGAGCTGTTTCCCGCGTCGCGCAATGTCAAAGCACTGACCAATCACCAGTTTGGGTTTCGTCTACGTATAGGCCAGTATCGGGTGCTATTCGACGTTGCCGCGGTCGTCCGTATCATCGAGATCCAGGAAGTGAAACGGCGCGACGACCATACCTATTGAGCTGAGCACAAAAACGCCCCATGCGCCTGCATCCCACCATACTTGAATCGGACGGCAAGCCCGCATTCGTTGTCTTGCCCTATTCGGAGTATCTCGCCTTGACGGGTGCACCGGCAGCCATTGCCCGCCGGCCGCCGCGCATTCCCGCAGACGGTACGATTCCACATGAGGTCGTCACGCTCATGACCAGCAACGGCTGGAGCATCGTGCGCGCCTGGCGCGAATATCTGGGGATAACCCAAGTCGACATGGCGGCGCGCCTGGGCATACGTCAGCCCAGCTATGCGGCAATGGAATCCGCGAATGCGAACCCCAGGCGCAGCACCCGTGAGCGCCTCGCGACCGCCTTGGGGGTGCATTTCGACCAGATCGACGTGTAAACGCAAGGCGGCCTAGCAGCCCTGCCCTCAACTCATATACACGCCGCCATTGATCGCATAGTTAGCCCCCGTCACGAACGCCGCCTCATCCGACGCCAGCCAGGCGCACAGCCCCGCCAGATCCTTGGCAGTACCCAGCCGGCCCACCGGCACGCTTTCGACGATACGGTCCAGCAGGGCCGGCGGAAAGGCCTTCACGGTGTCGTCGGCGATGAAGCCCGGCGACGCCAGGTTGACGGTCACGCCGCGCGCCGCGACTTCCTGCGCCAGCGAACGGGTGAAGCCGATCACGGCGCCCTTGGCGGTGGCGTAGTTGATCTGTCCGATCTGGCCTTTCTCCGCGGCCACGGAGCCGATGTTGATGATGCGGCCCCAGCCGCGGTCGGCCATGCTGTCGACCACCTGCTTGGTGGTGTTGAACAGCGTGTCCAGATTGCTGCGCAGCACCGCCGACCAGTCCGCCTGGCTCATCTGGCGAAAGCGCATGTCCAGCATGGCGCCGGCATTGTTCACCAGCACGTCGATCTCGCCGACCTCGCGCCGCACCTTGGCGAAGGCCGCCTCGGTCGAGGCCCAATCGGTGGCGTCGCCCTCGGAGGCGACGAAATCGTAGCCCAGGGATTTCTGTTCCTTCAGCCAGTGGTCCTTGCGCGAGGAGCGCGGCCCGCAGCCTGCCACCACGCGATGTCCCGCGTTGTGCAGCGCCTGGCAGATCGCGGTGCCGGTGTGGCCCATACCGCTGGTGACGTAAGCAATGCGCAAAGCCATGTACTTCCCCTTTTGAAAAGACGGTATGGCGCCGCCGCTCAGCCCATCTGGCCGACCAGCGGGAACAGGCCGAACGCCAGCGCCGCGGCCAGCATCACCAGGCAGACCATCGTGGCCCACTTGAGCGAATAGCGCTGGTGGTCGCCGAAGTCCACGCCGGCCAGGCCGACCAGCAGGTAGGTCGACGGCACCAGCGGGCTCAGCAAGTGCACGGGCTGGCCGATCAACGAGGCGCGCGCCATCTCGACCGGCGAAATGCCGTAACCCTGGGCCGCTTCGCTCAGGATCGGCAGCACGCCGAAGTAGAAGGCGTCGTTGGACATGAAGAAGGTAAAGGGCAGGCTCACCAGCGCGGTAATGCCCGCCAGGTACGGACCCATGGCGTCCGGGATCACCGCCAGCAGGCTGCGCGACATGGCCTCGACCATGCCCGTGCCAGACAGGATGCCGGTGAAGATCCCGGCCGCGAAAATCAGCGACACCACCGACAGCACATTGCCCGCGTGCTGCGCAACGCGGCGGCGCTGTTCGGCCAGGTCCGGATAGTTGATGACCAGCGCAATGGCGAAGGCGATCATGAACAGCACCGGCAGCGGCAGCACGCCCATCACCAGGCTCACCATCAGCGCCAGCGTCAACCCGGCGTTCACCCACAGCAGCTTGGGGCGGCGCAGGTCCTGGTCGACCTCGATCTCGGGCAGGTTCTTGGGGCCGTCCTCGTCATAGCCGGCGTGCAGCGAAGCGCCGTCCGGCAGCGACAGCACGCCCAGGCGGCGGCGTTCGCGCAGGCCCAGGCAGAACGCCAGGATCAGGATGGCGACAATGGCCACGCCCATCACCGGCACCAGCGGCACGAAGATGTCGCCCGCGTCCACGTGCAAGGCGCTTGCGGCGCGCGCCGTCGGGCCGCCCCAGGGCGTCAAGTTCATGACGCCGCTGGCCAGCATCGCCAGACAGGTCATGGACAGCGCGTTCATCTTCAGGCGGCGGTACAGCGGCAGCATCGACGCCACCACGATCATGTAGGTGGTCGAACCGTCGCCGTCCAGCGAGATCACCAGCGCCAGCACGGTCGTGCCCACCACGATCTTCAGCGGATCGCCCTTCACCGCGCGCAGGATGCGGCCGACGATGGGGTCGAACAGGCCGGCGTCGATCATGACCCCGAAGTAGAGAATGGCGAACATCAGCATCACGCCGGTGGGCGCAATCTTGCGGATGCCGTCCAGCATCATCTTGTCGATGCCGGAGCCGAACCCGCCCAGCAGGGCGAAAATAATGGGGACAAGAATCAGCGCCACCAACGGCGACAGGCGCTTGGTCATGATCAGCGTCATGAACGTGATCACCATGCCGAAGCCAAGCAGGGTCAGAAGCATGAGGGTTATCTCCGGCTAGTCGTTGTTATGTGTAAGCGCGCCTCCGGCTGGGGAAGCGCGACCGCAAGACTAGAAATAAAAGCTGTCGGCAACCTGTCGTTTTTTTTGAACACGAGTGCGGTGTGGGGTCCATCCCTTCCGCCGCCGGGCCGCCCCAAGGCGGAAGGCGCCCCCTCCGGGGGCAGCAAGCGAGCGCAGCGAGTGCGGCGTGGGGGTCCCCACATTCCCCTCATGCGACAATCGCCTCTATGCGCATATTGGTGATCGAAGACGACGCGGACCTGGCCGACGCACTCGTGCGCCGGCTGCGCCGTCTCGGCCATGCGGTCGACTGCCAGAACGACGGCCTCAGCGCTGACGGCGTGCTGCAGTACGAAACCTTCGATCTCGTCATCCTGGACATCGGCCTGCCCCGCATGTCGGGCTTCGACATCCTGCACCGCCTGCGCGACCGCGGCAGCAAGACGCCCGTGCTGGCGCTGACCGCCCGCATCGACATCGAAGACCGCGTCCACGCCCTGGATACCGGCGCCGACGACTACCTGGCCAAGCCCTTCGATTTCCGCGAACTGGAAGCCCGTTGCCGCGCCCTGCTGCGCCGTCCCAGCGCCCAGGCCGCCGGCGTGCTGCGCTTTGGCGAACTCATCATCGACAGCGCCGCGCGCCAGGTCACGCTGGCTGGCCAGCGCATCGAACTGCCCAAGCGTGAATACAGCCTGCTGGAAATCCTGCTGGCCGGCATGAACCGCGCCGTCAGCAAGACCGAAATCGCCAACAAGCTGTTCGCGTTCGACGACGACGCCGCGCCCAACGCCATCGAGGTCTATATCGCCCGGCTGCGCCGCAAGCTCGAAGGCTCGCCGCTGCGCATCGAAACGCAACGCGGCACCGGCTACCTCCTGACCGCCACCGATGACCACGACAGCTCCGCCGCGTCCGGCCCCGGCCGGGAGTGAATCCGCCAGGCCCGCCGCCGCGCAGGGCCGCATCTCGATCAAGCGCCGCCTGCTGGCCATGCTGCTGGCGCTGTTCGTCGCCGCCCTGGCCACGCTCTACCTGCTGGTGCGCGGCTACGCCAATCAGACTGCCGACAACACCTACGACCAGTTGCTGCGTGCCTCGGTGCTGTCCATCGCCGACAGCCTGCAGCTGGTGCAGGGCGAGTGGCGCATGGATATGCCCTACGCCTCGCTGGCGCTGCTGGAACAGGCGCCGCGCGACCGCGTGTTCTATCGCGTCGGCGACGCCGGCGGCGCGCTGATTTCCGGCTACGCGGATCTGCCCGCGCCGCCCGGCCGCGGCAACGACGGCTCTGCTTATTCGCCCCGGCTGTACGACGCCAGCTACCAGGGCGAACCGGTGCGCATCGCCTGGATGGAACGCAAGATCGCCGGCCCCCGCAATGCCGAGACCGCCCTCATCCAGGTCGCGCAGACCCGCGAAGCGCGCAACGCGCTGGCGGCGGGCATCTTGTGGCAAGGCACGCTGGCGCTGATCGGCTTTACCGCCGCGGCGCTTGCGCTGGCCTACTGGGGCCTGCTGCGGTCGCTGTCGCCCATCCGCCGCATCGAACGCGAACTGGCTGTCCGCAGCGCGTCGGACCTGCATCCCATCGCCGCTCCCGTGCCCGAGGAACTCGACACGCTGGTGCACTCGCTTGACGGCTTCATGGCGCGCCTGTCGGAAAACCTCGACACCTTGCGCCTCTTCATCGCCGAGGCCGCCCATCAGCTGCGCACGCCGCTGGCCGCGCTGCACGCGCAGATGGAAGTGGCGCTGGACGAGGAGGACCCCGCCGAACAACGCCGCAGCCTGCTGGCCGTGCTGCGCAACGCCGAGAAACTCTCGCGCCTGGTGAACCAGCTGCTGAGCGACGCCAGCGTCATCCACCGCAGCAACGTCCGCCAGTTCCAGCCGGTGGACCTGGCCGAGCTGCTGCGCCAGGCGGTGTATGACACAGTCCCGCAAGCCGATCCCCAACCCGATGTGCGCCTGCATCTGCCCGTTACGGCGCCCGGCAGTCCCCCCACCGTGCTGGGTGACAGCCTGATGCTGCGCGAAGCCTTCAAGAACCTCATCGACAACGCCCTGCGCCACGGCGCCACGGAAGAAGGCCACATCGACGTGCGGCTGGAGCCGCAGGACGCAGGCTGGCGCATATCCGTATCCGACCAGGGTCCGGGCATTCCCCCGGCGCTGGCCAACGCCGCCTTCGAGCGCTTCGTGCGCGGCCCCAACCCGCGCGCGCCCGGCGCCGGGCTGGGCCTGTCCATCATCAAGCGCGTGGTCGACATCCATCAGGGCCGGCTGGCCCTGAGCAACCGCGTGGGCGGCGGCCTGGACGCCGTGGTCACGCTGCCGCCCCGACCCCATGAAGCTTGATCTCCTGAAACCCCTGCGCCTGCTGGCGGCGCTGGCCGCGCTGCTGCCCTTTGCTGCCGGCAACGCCGCGGAAACCAGCGCCGGCGGCCTGACGCTGGGACCCGCCGACAGCAGGAACGTATTGGTCGTGCATGCCTCCAACAGCGTGCAGGTGTTCCGCGGCGTGCTGGAAGACTTCAGCAGACTCAACCCCGGCCTGCGCCTGGAGTACACCGAGCTGTCCACGCAGGAGCTGTATGCCGGGACGGTCTCCCGCGCCACGCCGGCGGCCACCACCCGGTCCGGGCCCGACATCGTCATCAGCAGCGCCATGGACCTGCAGACCAAGCTGGTCAACGACGGCTACGCGCAACCCCACATCTCGCCGGAAACCCGCGCCCTGCCGGCCTGGGCCAACTGGCGCGACGAGGTCTTCAGCATCGGCACCGATCCCATCGTCATGGTCTACAACACCCGCAAGCTCGCGCCCGCGCGGGCGCCGCGCACCC
Organism: Achromobacter sp. PD1; assembly: GCF_048541815.1. NCBI lineage: Bacteria > Pseudomonadati > Pseudomonadota > Betaproteobacteria > Burkholderiales > Alcaligenaceae > Achromobacter > Achromobacter sp. PD1. Next base: position 562,080 of record NZ_CP183349.1, on the reverse strand, counting down.
GGCGCGAGCTGCTGTCCCTGCTGCAGGCGCCGGACCAGCCCCTGGCCGGCGCCATCTCCACCTACGATGTCGAGGGCAGCGGCATCGGCTACCTGGCGGCCACGCAGGACACGCGGCTGGACAGCATGGCCGGCGCACTGCTGGCCGAACTGGGCCGCAACCGCGTCGCCGTGCATGCGTCCACCGAAGACGCGCTGGACAAGCTCGAACGCGGCGAGATCACGCTGGCCTACAACCTGCTGGAGTCCTATACCCGGCATCGCATCGACCAGGGCGCGCCGCTGGCCATCGTCTATCCGCAGGACTACACGCTGATGCTGTCGCGTTCCGCCATCATCCCCAAGCAGGCGCCGCGGGCGGATCTGGGCGCGATGTTCCTGGACTATCTGCTGTCGCCGCGGGGCCAGGAAATGGTCGCGCGGCAATCGGGCATGCGGCCGGTGGGCGCTTCGGCCAACCCGGAAGCGGGCGTGCGGCCGGTTGGACTGGGCGTAGGGCTGCTGGTGTATCTGGATGCGCTCAAGAAGCGGCATTTCCTGGATCTTTGGCGCGCGGCGATCCGTCCGCCCGGCGGCGGCGCGCAACCCTGACGCCGCCAGGCGGCGCATACTGGTAAGAATGCCCCGGTACGTCGATACCACCTCCGGATCCGGCCCCTCTTGTCCGGACGAAGCGCCTATTTTTTTTATCCGCCCCGGGATTTTGCGAGGATAATTTCCTTGTGGCAGCGCCGCCGACAATCCAGGCAGGCCAACCTCCCCCACGCCGGCAAACCATGGCCGCGCAGCGCTCCCCCGATCTGGCCGGAGCCACCTCTACAACGATCTGTGATGCGTGACAGCGTTTGCGTCTGAACCAGAGTTGGAGGCACGAAATGGCTGAACACCAGATTGCCGTCCGGCGCGCGATCGAAGCCCTGGACCGTCTGGCGGATCCCGATCCGCCCTGGCGCGACATCCTGCTGACCGCCCGCGACATGGTGGGCGCGGACAGCGGCACCTTGATCGTCTTCGATGCCCGTCACAAGCTGCTGGACCTGTCCACCGTGAGCTTTCCCGAAGCCGCCGCCACGGACTACCGCAACCACTACTACAGCTGCGACATCGTCGAACAGGACTCGCGGCTGCTGCCCGTCGGCACTTGGCTGGATACCGCCAGCATGTGCGGCCACAAGCAGCTGCAGCGTTCCGAGTTCTACACGGACTTCATGCTCAAGCAACGCATGGCGCAAGTCCTGTGCCTGGTGATCGAATCCAGCGCCAAGCTGCGCGCCGCCATCGCCTTTCAACGCTCGACCGTGGACGACAAGGCCAGCGAACGGCTCCAGTCCGGCGACATCGCCCAGTACTTCCGCCTGCTGAAGAACCGGTTGGCCCAGCGCGAAAAGATGCTCGCCATCGGCTGGACAGCCATCGATAGCGCGCTCTCGGATGTGGGCGAGGCCGTGCTGCTGGTCAGCCGCGACGCGATGGTGAACATGAAGTCTGCCCTGGCCACGCGCTATCTGGACGACGGCCACGGCTGGAACGTGCGCGGCGGCAAGCTGCGCCATCCCGACGCCAAGATACAGGCCTTGTTCGACGCGTATTGCCAGGCGGTCGCGCGCGACGGCAAGGCGCGATCGCTGGCGGCCGCCGCCGGATGGGGCGAATTGACCTGGATCGACATCAGCGCGGCCCCGCAAGCGCTGAGCCTGATCGGCAACCGCATGCTGCTGGTGCGCATGCGCAGAAAGAGCGCCTTCGCCCAACCCGACGTCGACAGGCTGGAAGCCGTGTTCGCCATCACGCACGCGGAAGCCGCGGTGCTGGCCGGACTTGCGATGGGACATAGCGTGGAGGAAGTCGCCACGCTGCGCCATGCCTCGGTGCTGACCGTGCGTAAACAGGTCGCATCCCTGCTCAACAAGATGGAATGCAACCGCCAGTCCGAACTGGTCAGGCTCGCCTCGCTGCTGTGAGCGTGCGCCGCCGGCACGACGTACCCAATATTGAGTATGTGGCGCCTACTCGCACCGTCCTACGATGAGCACGAAGGCATGAGGCCCGGACGTCCTCTCCGGCCCGAGTCGTAAACCTGGCAGCGCAAAGGCGCCAGGTACGTGTCCGCGCCCGCCGCGGGCCGGGCCGGCCTGCCCAAGAAGAACATCAATGCGCCAATCCGGTAGCGCAGCTGTCCCTGCCCCGGGCTGCATTGCCGCAAGCCCCCATGGACACCGGTTTCCAATGCTGCGGTCACTCACGTCATCAGGAGCATTTCATGAAAACTGCCCTAACCGTCCGCGCCATGATCCCCGTCGTCCTGGCGGCCTGCGCCCTGCTCTCCGGCCCCGCCGTCGCGCAAACGGCCGTCGCCCCCACCACCGCTGCGCCCCCGTCGGACGTCCAACTCAGCCGCGATCAGGTCGAACGCGACCTGGCAGCCTGGAAGCAATCCGGCGTTGAAAGAAACTGGGACAGCGACAGCACCCCGGACATCAACAGCCCCGAATACATCGCCGCCTACAGGAAGTATGTGGACACGGTCAGGCCGGCAAGCTCCCCACAGATGCAGCAGCCGCAGGGCCAGAGCAAGTGGTGATGCGCCGCTATCCTGCCCGCGAGGGCGCACCGCCGCGCTCGCTGCCTGGCGAGCGGCCATAGTGCGCGCGGTACGCCCGATTGAATGTGGAAACTTCCTCGAATCCCCAGCTGGCGGCGATGTCCGCGATGGAGCGGCCAGGCTGGGTTTCGATGGCCTGGCGGCATTTCTCCAGCCGGCACTGCCGCACGTGGGCGCTAAAGCTCAAGCCATGCTCGGCCATGATCTTGAACAGATAGCTGCGGGAGATGCCGAGCTCCTCGCTGGCCGAGACCGGCGTCAGGCCAGGGTCGGCCAGACGGCGCTGCACCAGCGCCAGAATGCGGTCCAGGACTTCATGGCGCACCCGTTCGGCGATCTGCGCGCCGGCATCCGCCCCTTCGAGCTGGGTCCGCGACAGCAGTTCGCTGCAATGCCTGACCATCAGCGCCTGCACCTGCTGCAACTCGTTTGCCGGCAATTCGCTGACCAGGCGCATGTAGCTGGCCAGCACCCGCCCCGCCCCTGAACTTCCGTCCAGCACCGGCGTGGCCAGCCGTCCGCGGCGGCCCAGTTGCGGCCGCAGGAGGCCTTCCGGGATTTCGATGCAGAACATGCGGAAATCGGTGCGGAAGTCGACTTCCCAGGGCGACGCGCAATCCACCACATAAACGTCGCCGGCCTGCGCGCGCATGGCGCTTCCGTCCTGCGAGACCAGAGCCTCGCCCGCACACAGCAAATTGGCGAAGAACGGAGATTGCGTGCGGGCCGAGAGACCGGCTGCGGACAGCCTGACCACATGGGACTGGGCAGTAATGGTCGAGCCGTGCAGATCCGGCAGCAGCAGGCCGTCGATCTGGCCGCGAAAGCTGCGCGCGGCGTCGCGCTCGGGTTCGAGCGGCACGTAGGCATCGCAGATCGCATCGCGCCAATACGCGAACTGATCCTGCGGCGCTATGACATCGGTGGTGTGGTGGTAGGCCTGCGCGCTCATCTTGAGTACCGGATCATGCCGACTGGGCCGCCATCTTCTAGGGGATGGACGCTTTGCGCCACTGCCGTGGACGCTACGCGCTGGCAGGGCGAAGACTACCGGCCGATTATACGCACAGACCTATACCGCCGGACGCAGATCCAGGCCCCATCAGGAGACAAGAGATGTCCACGCCCGAACCGCTCGACGAGCGGATCGCAGCCTTTGAACGCGACGGCTTCGTGGTGCTGCCCGGGATCATCCCGCCCGAGCAGGTCAGCCAGCTGCAGGAAGCCCTGATCCGGATCGAGGCCGAGCATAACCTCGGTTATGCCCAGACCTCGTTCGAAGGCCGCAAGACGGTGCGCATCAACAACCTGCTGGTCTACGATCCGCGCTTCTGGGACGTGCCGCTGCAGCCCGACGTGCTGGGCCTGGCCGAACGCCTGCTGGACCGTGAGCTGCTGCTGTCGTCGCTGTGCTCGCTGACGCTGGCGCCAGGACAAGGCGCCCAGCCGTTGCACGAAGACACTCAGCAGCTGGCCTTGCCGCGCCCGCGCCCGCCGCTGGCGGTCAACGCCATCTGGGCCTTGAGCGATTTCACGGCCGAGAACGGCGCCACCCACATCGTGCCGGGCAGTCATCGCTACGATTCGTCGCCGCCCTATGGCGCGCAGGATATAGACACGGTGCAAGCCACCATGAAGGCAGGCAGCGTCATGCTGTTCGACAGCGCGCTGTGGCACAAGGGCGGCGCCAACAACAGCAATGCGCGCCGCTACGCCCTGTCGTGCTACTACTGCGCCGGCTGGATGCGGCAACAGGAAAACCTGCAACTCGGCATTCCGGCCGAGGTGGCGCGAAGCTTTCCGCGCCGCCTGCAGGAATTGTGCGGCTACAGCATCTACAAGGGGCAGTACGGCCACATCGACAACGCCGACCCCATTACCCTGTTGGGCGGGGCAGGCCGGCCCACGGTATGGCAGGCCAGCGACGCCAAGACCGCCCGCAAGGCAGCCGAGCGCAAGACATGAACTCCCCCGCCCTGCCCGCCGTCCCGGACTCGGTGATCCATCTGCTGCGCGACGCCGCCCGCGAAACGCCCGATCTGCCCGCGCTGTTCTTCGAAGGCGTACGCCTGAACTACGCGCAATACGCCGGCCTGGCCGGCGCATTGGCGCGCCGCCTGGGCGAGCGCGTGCGGCCCGGCGACCGGGTGGCGCTGCTGATGCAGAACTCGCTGGACCTGGCCGTCGCCACCTTTGCCGTGCACGCGCTGCGCGCGCAGGCCGTACCGTTGAATCCCGGCTACCGCGAACGCGAACTGGCCTACATGCTGCACGACGCCGCGCCTTGCATGCTGCTGCACGACGACAGCGTAAAGCTGGACCTGCACGCCCTGTGTCCCGGCCTCGATGCCGGCGCCATACTCCGTATAGGCAACGGCGCCGGCCTGCTGGAGTTGCTGCCGCAGGCCTGCGCCCTGCCCGAAGACCTGCCCCGGCACGAAGACCTGGCCACGCTGCAATACACCGGCGGCACCACCGGACGCCCGAAGGGTGTGAACATCCTGCACCGGCAGATCGCCTACAACATCGCGCAGCGCGAAGCCTGGCTGCCGACGCGGCGCGAGTCGGAGGTGGTGCTCTGCGTAATGCCGCTATTCCACGTGTCGGCGGTCGCCATGTCGCTCTACCTCAGCCTGCATGCCCGGGGCGAACTGGTGGTGATGCGGCGCTTCGATGCCGCCCGCACGATAGACGCCATCGCCGCCCATCGCGTCACGCTGCTGCCGGGCGCGCCTGCCATCTTTCACGACTTGCTGCTGAACCCCGCTCTCAGTCCGGAACGCATGGCCAGCCTGCGCGCCTGCTTCTCCGGCGCGGCGCCGCTGCCGCGCGAAACCCTGGCGCGCTTCGCGCAGCGCGCGGGCTGTCCCATCTACGAAGGCTACGGCATGAGCGAAGCCGGCCCTTGCCTGGCGTTCAACCCCATGCACCGCCCGTGCAAGCCAGGTTCCGTGGGCCTGCCGGTTCCGGGCGGCGAGCTGCAGGTGGTGGATCTGGACCATGGCGACCGGCCTCTGCCGCCCGGCCAGCCCGGCGAGATCCGCGTGCGCGGTCCGCACGTGATGGCCGGTTACCGCCAGCCCGCGCAGGCGCTGCGCGCGGGCTGGTTCTACACCGGCGATGTCGCGGTCCTGGATGACGAAGGCTATCTCCACCTGCAAGGAAGGCGGCACGACTGCATCAACGTGGGCGGTTTCAAGGTCTATCCGCTGGAAGTGGAGCAGGTGCTGCTGTCGCGCCCCGAGGTCGGCGAAGCCGCCGCCTTCGGCGTGGCCGACGAGCGGCTGGGACAGGTGGTGCACGCATGGGTCACGCCCGCGCCGGGCCAGCGCCTGGACCCCGACGCCCTGCAAGCCCATTGCGCCGCACATCTGGCCGGCTACAAAGTGCCGCGCCGCATAGGCGTGGCGGAAGCCCTGCCGCGCACCAGCATCGGCAAGCTCGCACGCGGCGCACTGGCCCCCGTGGCCGCGCCCGGTCCGATTTCGCAGTGACATTCAACACAAGGGGAGGAACATGAAGCAACTCGATCTGCAGGCGCTGCAACGCCAGCTCGCCGAAGAAGGTTACGCCGTCATTGAAAACGTGCTGGACGCCGCGCAACTGGAACAGGCGCGCGAGCGCGTCGCCAGCCTGATGGCCGCCGAACGCGCCGATCCGTTCCCGCTGGACGACGAACGGCACGAAGACGATGACGACATCCTGGCCTACTATAAGCGCCACTACACGGTGAGCGACATGGAAGCGCAGCGCATGGTGGCGCGCGTGCACCAGTACCGCCGCGACAACGAAAACACGCGCTGGCCGGTACCCATCAACAAAGTGTCGAAGAACTTCCTGCACTTGCCCACCCTGTTCGACGACGACAAGTCGCAACGCGTCTGGAACCTGCTGAACAAGGCGCCCGACATGATCCCGCTGATCGAGCACCCGGTGGTGCTGCCGATGGTGCGCAGCGTAATGGGCCAGGACTGCAACCTGCACGACTTCCAGGCCACCAGCATCGGCCCCGGCACGGGCGGCGGCGCCTGGCACGTGGACGCGCCGCTGGGCCAGATCGCCGAGCCGCTGCCGGAGTTTCCGCTGACGCTGCAGAACGTCTGGATGCTGGACGACTTCACCGCCGACAATGGCGCCACGCGCGTCATGCCGCGCAGCCACAAGCTGCGCAAGTCGCCGCCCTGGGGCAGCGGCCCGCTGGACGGCGAGGTCACGCTGACCGCGCCTGCCGGCTCGGTCGCCATCTGGCTGTCCAATACCTGGCACCGCTCCGGCCCGAACCATACCGACCGCGAGCGCCGCGCCATACTCTGCAACTACAACGTGTCCTGGCTGCGCGGCTTCGCCGACTTCACCAGCACCCTGCCCGCAGGCGTCGCGGCCGCGTTGTCCCACGATGCGCGCTATCTGCTGGGCTACGGCGCACGCGCGCCGTTGACGCGCTGACATGGGCGCCGCGACCTTGCCCCAGGCGCCAGCAACCGCGCCCCCGGCCATCCACGGCTACTGCGATCCCGCCTTCGAACCGGTACGCGCCGCGTTCGCGCGCAACTTCCAGGACGGCGGCGAGCTGGGCGCATCCGTCGCCATCGAGGTCGACGGCAATCCGGTGGTCGACCTGTGGGCCGGATGGACCGACACGGACCACAGCCGGCCCTGGCAACGCGACACCGTCTGTATCGTGTTCTCCAACACCAAGCCAGCCACGGCGCTCTGCGCCCACATGCTGGCCGAAGCCGGCGAACTGGACCTGGACGCGCCTGTCATCCGCTACTGGCCCGAATACGCCGCAGCGGGCAAGGCCGGCACCACCCCGCGCATGCTGCTCAACCACACCGCAGGCTTGCCCGCGCTGCGTGAACCCTTGCCCGCGGACGCCGCCTTCGACTGGGAAGGCATGGCTGGCCGGCTGGCCGCCGCCGCGCCTTTCTGGATCCCGGGCGAACGGGTGGCTTACCACGGCCTGACCTACGGCTGGCTGGTCGGCGAACTGGTGCGCAGGCTGGGCGGCTGCATGCCTGGCGAGTTTTTCCGCCGCCATATCGCGCAGCCGCTGGACCTGGACTTCTGGATAGGCCTGCCGGCAACCGAGGAAGCGCGGGTAGCGCCCATCGTGCCGCCGCCGGCGCCGCAAGCGCCGTTCAGTCCCTTCGAACAGTCACTGAAGGATGAGCCCGCAAGCCCCACCGCGCTATACGCCAAGAATACCGGCGGCTGGCGCCCTTCCGGCTTCAACAGCCGCGCGGGCCGTGCAGCCGGGCTGTGCGCGGCGGGCGGAATCGGCAATGCGCGCAGTCTGGCCCGCCTGTACGGCACGCTGGCGCTGGGCGGCGCGCGCGGCGGCGTGCGCCTGCTGCGCGAGGACACGCTGGCCGCGGCCACCGCCCTGTCGGCGCGCACGGACGACGACGCCTGCCTGCGCGTGCCTACGCGCTACGCCAGCGGCTTCATGCGCCAGATGGACAACCGTGCACAGGGCCTGGACAGCGCCTGCTTCGGCAGCGAGGCCTACGGCCACACGGGCGCCGGCGGATCGTTGGCTTTCGCCTGGCCGCAGCGCCGGCTTTCCTTTGCCTACACCATGAACCGCATGGGCCGCACCGTGCTGCTCGATGAACGCGCGCACCGCCTGGTGCGCGCGACGCACGCGGCTCTGGGCGCGGGGCCGCCAGACTGACGCCAACGCGGCACACACTAATCACAAAAAATACTGGAGACAAATTCTCATGAGCACGAGCTTTCCCTATCGCCCCTCCGTCCTGCGGCATCTCTTCGCCGCCGCCGGCGCCACCCTGCTGGTCCACGGCGCCGCCATGGCCGCCGACCCGGTGAAGATCGGCTATCTGATTCCGCTATCGGGCAGCGCCACAGCCTCCATCGGCAAGGATATGTCGCGCGCCACGCATCTGGCCGTCAAGCACATCAACGACGCCGGCGGCATCAAGGCGCTGGGCGGGGCGCAATTGCAACTGGTCGAAGTGGACACCCGGGGCGACGCCAAGGTCGCCATGACCGAGGTCGAACGCCTGATTACCCGCGAGAAGACCCCGGTGCTGCTGGGCGCGTTCCAAAGCGGCGTGACCTTCCCCGCCACGGCCGTCGCGGAAAAGAATCGAGTGCCGTGGGTAGTGGACCTGGCTGCCAAGGCCGACATCACCGAGCGCGGCTTCAAGTACGTATTCCGTCCCACGCAGATCCCGGCCTCGGGCAATGCCGAGAGCATGGCCGACTTCATTCAATACGCGGGCAAGACCACCGGCAAGCCGGCCAAGACCGTCGCCATGGTCTATGAGAACACCGATTGGGGCCAGGACATGGCCAACACGCTGCGCGCCAAGTTCAAGGCAGCCGGCATCGATCTGGTGCTGGACGAGGGATACCCGCCCAACTCGCCCGACCTGCGTCCGCTGGTGCTGAAGATCAAGGGCAAGAAGCCTGATGTCGTCACCGTAACCTCCTATGGCGCCGACGCGGTGCAACTGCACAAGCTGCTGGCGCAAATGCGGGTCGGCTCGACCTACGTCGGCAGCGCGGCCGGCCAGATCGACAGCACCTTCATTCCGCTGGTCGGCAAGGAAATCGCCGGCAATGTCTACACCACCAACGGCTGGGCCGGCTACGAGTCGTCCATCACCACGCCGTTCGCCCAGAAGTTCTGGGACGATTTCGTCGCCGCCTACAAGGTCGATCCCAACGAACTGTCGGTCAGCGCCTACGCCGCGGTCTGGGTCATCAAGGACGCGCTGGAGCGCGCCGGTCGCGCCGATCCCGAGGCCATCCGCGACGCCCTGGCCCAGACCAGGATGCAAGGCACTGACCTGAACAAGCTGGTGGGCTATGACATCGTGATCGACGCCAAGGGCCAGAACCCCGAGAAGCGCTACGTCATGCAGCAGATCACGCCCGACGGCCAGTACCGCACCGTGTGGCCGGAAAACCTGGCTTCCAAGTCCTACAAGATGGTCTGGCCCGCCGCCCAGCCCTGACCGACCCGGCGCCGCCGCGCCACGCCCCGCGCGTGGCGCTGGCGCCCCGTTATCGCTAGGAGCTTCCCCTTGACCAATACCCTACTCCAGGCGCTGCTGGGCGGTATCGCCAGCGGTGCCGTCTACGGCCTGATCGCGCTAGGCCTCAGCCTGCAGTTCGGCGTCATGAAGATCATCAATTTCGCCCACGGCGCCTTTCTGATGATGTCCATGTACGTCTGCTTCGCGCTCACCAGCCATTTCGGCCTGCACCCGCTGGCCGCCATGCCGCTCACGGCGGCGGCGCTGTTCGTCGTCGGCTATGCCTGCCAGCGCTGGCTGCTCGACGGCATCTACCGCAAGGAAAACTCGCGCGAGCCGATCGGCGTGCTGATCTTCACCACCGGCCTGTGGATCTTCCTGGACAACGCCTTCCTGGCGCTGGCCGGTCCCGACAGCCGCACCATCGACGCGCCCTGGGCCAACGAGGTCTGGATGCCCGGCGACCTGATCTTTACCTATCCGCAGATCGCCGGCCTGTTCTTCGCCTGCCTGATCACGGCAGCCCTGGTGCTGTTCCTGCGTCACACGCGCACCGGCCGCGCCATCCGCGCCACCGGTCAGGACCGCGAAGCCGCCAGCGTGTTAGGCATAGACAGCGCCCGCGTCTACCGGCTGTCGTTCGCCATCGGCCTGCTGGTGCTGGGCGCGGCCGGCGCGCTGCTGCTGCCGCTCTATCCGGTCAACCCCTTCGTCGGCGACATCTTCGGCCTGCGCGCCTTCGTCATCGTCGTGCTGGGCGGCATCGGTTCGGTGGCCGGCGCGTTCTGGGGCGGCATCCTGGTCGGCGTGCTGGAATCGGTCGGCAGCCAGCTGATTCCCATCACTTACGCCGAGGCGCTCATCTTCCTGCTGTTTCTCGCCACCATGTATTTCCGGCCCAGCGGGCTGTTCGGCGTGGAGAACGAATAATGGCCAAGACCACAAAGACTTCGGCCGCCGGCATCGCCGCGCTGGGCCTGTTGGCGCTGCTGCCGCTGGCCAGCGGCAACCAATACCTGCTGTCGGTAGGCGCCATGACGCTGCTGTACGCCTATCTGGCGCTGTCGTGGAACATCCTGGGCGGCATTGCCGGCCAGCTCTCGCTGGGCCATGCCGCGTACTTCGGGCTGGGCGCCTATACCTCGACCTGGCTGTTCGTGAACCTGGGCATCAGCCCCTGGCTAGGCATGTGGGCCGGCGCCGCCGTGGCCATGGGAGCGGCGCTGATCGTGGGGTTGTCCTGCCTGCAATTGCGCGGCGCCTACTTCGCGCTGGCCACGATCGCCTCATGCATGGTGCTCAAGACCCTGGTGGAAAACGCCGACACCCTGCTGGGCGGGCCGCGCGGCATGGAGGTTACTTTGCTGCGCGACGCGCCGCTGTACTTCCAGCATACCGGCAAGGCCTATTACTACATTGTGGCGCTGGCCTTCACCATCGCCGCGTTGCTGATCAACCGCCACGTGCTGCGCAGCCGTTTCGGCTACTGCCTGACGGCCGTGCGCAACGACCAGGACGCGGCAATGGCGCTGGGCGTGCCCGTGCGGCGCTACAAGCTCACCGCGGCCATGCTGAGCGCGGCCATGACGGCACTGGGCGGCACCTTCTATGCACAGTTCGTGCTCTACATCAGCCCGGACAAGGTGTTCGGCGCCAATCTCAGCGTCGTCATTGCCGTGGTCTGCATCATCGGCGGACGCGGCACGCTCTGGGGGCCGGTGCTGGGCGCGCTGCTGTTGTTGCCTGGCGAAGAACTGGCGCGCTCGCTGACCGGGGGCATGGTGGGGGCCGACATGATGCTGTACGGCCTCTTGCTGATGATCGTTATCCGCTGGGAGCCGCGAGGACTGATGGCGATACTGTCCCGCCGCGGCAAAGCGCCTGTGCGCGCCTCCGCCGCGCCTGCCAAGGCGGCCGGCCCCGCAATGGGAAGCACGCGATGAACCTGCTCGAATTCCATAATGTCAGCCGCAATTTCGGCGGCGTACGAGCCTCCGACGAGGTCAGCTTCGCCGTCGGCGCCGACGAGATCGTCGGCCTGATCGGTCCCAACGGCGCCGGCAAGACCACGCTGTTCGCCATGGCCTCCGGCTTCGTGCCGCCCAGCAGCGGCGACATCCGCTTCAACGGCGCCCGCATCAACGGCCAGGACCCGGCGCGCATCTGCGCCGCTGGACTCGCACGCACGTTCCAGATCGTAAAGCCATTCGGCGACATGACGGTGCTGGAGAACGCCATGATCGGCGCCTTCCTGCGCCACCGCGCGCCAGCCCAGGCCGAGGAAATCGCCCAAGCCGTGCTGGCCCGCGTCGGCCTGGCCGGACGCGAGCACCAAATCGCACGCACCCTCACCCTGTCTGGCCGCAAGCGCCTGGAAGTCGCAAAGGCCCTGGCTACCCAGCCTCGTCTGCTACTGCTGGACGAAGTGATGGCGGGCCTGACGCCGGTGGAGACCGAGGAAATGGTGGCGCTGATCCTGTCGTTGCGCGGCGACGGCATCAGCGTCCTGGTGATCGAACACAATATGAAAGCCATCATGCAACTATCCGACCGCATCGTCGTCATCCAGCAGGGGCGCAAGATCGCCGACGGTCTGCCGCAGCAGGTCGCCCGCGATCCGCAGGTGGTGCGCGCCTATCTCGGGGAGGCCGCCTGATGCTCGAAATCCGTCAATTGGACGCCGGCTACGGCGACGTACAGGTGCTGCGCGGCGTGGACCTGCACGTGGGCGAAGGCGAGATCGTCAGCCTGGTTGGCGCCAACGGCGCCGGCAAGAGCACGCTGATCCGCACCGTCATGGGCTCCCTGCCCGCGCTGGCCGGCGAGGTCCGCTTCCTGGGCGAGCGCATCAGCGGCCTGCCCGCGCACCTGGTGGCGCGCCTGGGCATGGCCCAGGTCATGGAAGGCCGCCGCCTGTTCGGCCACATGGACGTCGAGGACAATCTGCTGGTCGGCGCCGACGTGTTGCGCGACAAGCGCCGCAGCCGCGACAACCTGGACTGGGTCTATCAACTGTTCCCGCGCCTGCGAGAACGCCGCCGCCAGCTCGCCCGCTCGTTCAGCGGCGGCGAGCAGCAGATGCTGGCCATCGGCCGCGCGCTGATGACCTCGCCCAAGCTCCTGCTGCTGGACGAGCCGTCCATCGGACTGGCACCCATCATGGTCAAGGACATCTTCGACAAGCTGCCGCTCATCAACGCGCGCGGCATCACCATTCTGCTGGTGGAGCAGGACGTGCACCGCTCGCTCAGCATGGCCGCGCGCGGCTATGTGCTGGAACACGGCGAGATCGTCATGTCGGGGCCCGGCGCCGAACTTCTGGCCGATGAAGGGCTGCGCCGCGCCTATCTGGGGGTGTGACCACGGGACGGCGCGCGGCTCAGAACGTCACTTTGACCGAGGGCGCGCTGCGCCGCGCCTCGCCGTGGAACACGGCCTCGATGTTGTTGCCATCCGGATCCAGCACGAAGGCGCCGTAATACCCCGGGTGGTAGTCCCGGAAACCCGGCGCGCCGTTGTCCTTGCCGCCATGGGCCAGCGCCGCCTTGTAGAAGGCATCGACCATGGCCTGGTCCTGCGCCTGGAACGCAAGATGATGGCGTCCGGTCAGTTCCCCCGCCGCGGCCTTGCTGTCGGGCGTGGACACGAACAGTTCGTCGGCCCAGAAATAGCCGTCGCCCGTGCCGCCCATCGGTACCTTCAACGCATCGAAAACCGCTTGATAAAACCGCTGGCTGGCCGCCAGGTCCCGCACCACCAGCTGGATGTGGTCGATCAGCCGGCCGCGATGGATTTCATTGGTCTGCATGTGGCGCTCCTGTTGGATGGGGAGCCTTTGACTATACCTTTCGGCATGCGGCCCCGTCCGCACCGGTTCAAGCCAGGTACGAAGCCACCTCGTCACGCGTGAGATAGCGCGTGAATGTCATGGACGGCTGCTGCGCCTCGTGCATGGCGCCGTTGAACCCGGACCAATTGCGTTTCATGCCTTCGTCCGTTTCCAGCGCGATCAGCACGCGCCTGCCGTGGCGTGAGGCGTTGTGGCGCAGCGCCGCCTCGCCCCACGCGTAGCGCATGGCGTCGATCAGCGCGCCATTGGCATAGGCGTCGGCCTGCAGCCATTGGAAATCAGCGGTATCGCCGTCCTGATCCGGTTCGCGCGGCGCGATCTCTCGCTTCACGCCCAGCGCCTGCGCATGCTCGCCGATGATGATCTGCAGCAACGTGAATGCGTGGAAGTTGTTGTTCACGGCATGCGCCCTGGCAATGAAACCCGTCATGGAAGCCGGCAGCAGCACCACCAGTTCATCCTCGTAACCCAGCTGCGAGGCCAGCCACAGATAATGCAGATTCTCGAAGGGCAGGCTGTCGTTGCTGGTGGCCATGGGATGCAGCAGCGCCATCAATTCCGCGTCGGACACCAGGGCGGCGTGATTGCGGCGATCGCGCAGGACCATGGTCATCATCGGCAGCACCAGCAGGTCCGCCGCCTGGTGCAAGGCCTCCACCTCCCAGCGCCGGTCTTCGGGCACGTCGGCCATGCGCGACCTGGCGTCCTGCCAGGCCTGTCGGTCGGCCTCCTCCACCTCATCGTCGTCATCCTCGACCTCCTGCGCGCAATACGGACTCAGGGTGCGCAGCCACTGCCGCAGCAAGTCTTGCAGGACGGCAAAGAGCACCGCCGGATCGGCGCCGTCCTCCACCAGCGAGCCGCACATCAAGGCCAACGCGGCGGCGCGACCGGGATGCAGCGTCGGCAGCAGATCGGCACAGGTCCGCAGACTGGCGTCGGCCTGCCCAGGTTCTTGGGCCCTGGCAAGAAAGGCGCTGACCTCGGGGCGCTGGAAGAACTGATCCAGCGGGTCCAGATCATCGGCTGTGGTGACGGGAGTACGAAGCGCGGCGGCGAATGTCGTGTCGGAAGCAGTCATGGAGATGAGCGAACATGAAAGCGGCGGTGGACGCCGCGCGGCAGCCCGGAGTTTACTGAAGCTGCGCCGGACGCGTCTGCAGCAAGCTTTCAAGACGGGGCGAAACACCCCGTCGCCAGAATCCGGAAGATAGTGATCGCATGTGCATCGAGCGCCAGGTATTGATTTTTCCCCGCGACCTGCGACAATGAAATCACGCATTTCATCTTGGCCGACAGTCCGTTCCTGGTCCCTGACCATCACCGCGCTCCGCAAGGCGCGATCAAAGGAGCCCACGATGCCGCCCATAATCCTCCCGGCATTCGCGTAGCGAGCCGACCCTCTCCTCACAAGACGCAGTCCAGCCGCGAACGTTCCGCCACGGCCGCATATCGCCCTGCGGACTGACGCGCCCGCGCTGCAGCAGCAAGCCATACATGGGCTCGCCCAAGCGAACACGGTCCGATAACGGCTTGCGATTAACTTTCGCCGCCGGCTGCCGTTAAAGAAGTGAAGACAGACATAGCCATCCCCTCCGTTTCCAGTCGCAAGGAGTTGCTGTCATGTCCAAGCTCCAATATCGCCTTTCCCTGCTTTTGCTGTGCGCGTCCAGCGTCCTGCCCGCAGCCCACGCCGCGGATGGAACCATCTATTTCCACGGGGCCATCGTCGAGGCGGCATCATGCACGCCGCAGATTCAACCCAAACGGGTCGCCGTGCGCGTGGAATGCGACGCTGAACGCGCCCGCGCCGCCGGCAAGCCGGCCTACCGCTACGGGGTAAACGCCAGCCGCGTGCAGGTCGACGTGCAGCCCGTGTCCCTCAAGGCGCGACAGACCGGGCAGAAAGATGCCCAGGGCTACATCATCACCCTCGCCTACTTGTAGTCGCAAGTACGCACGATCCGGCGGCCCGCGCGCCGCTGGATTGCGTAGCCCCCGGTGGCGCGCCGCAAACCGGGATAGACAGGACGCATCAAGCGGCGTTCAAGGCCTTGGCCAGCACCGTGAATATCCGCTCGTCCGTGGACTGCGCAACGTTGAACCGCAGGAAATCCCCAGCTGCCAGCGACTGGCTGAACGCATTCCCCGGCGCCACCAACACCCCTTCCTTCAGGCACAGGCGGGCCACGGTAGCCGCGTCCTTGCCTTCGGGCAGGCGGCACCACAGAAACATGCCCGCCCGGGGCGTCAACCAGGGCTTGATGCCAAGCTTCTGCAGCTTGGCGGCGGTCTTGTCCATCTGCTGCGCCAGACGCAGCCGGGTCAACTCCATATGCCGACGGTAGCCGCTGCCCGTCAAGGTTCTGAAAATGACGTCGGCCGCCAGCCGGCTGCTGCCAAAAGTCGTGGCGACTTTCAGGTCGGTCAGGCTTTCCACCCAGTCGGACCGCACCGCGATGTAGCCGCAGCGCACCGACGCCGACACCGTCTTCGAGAAGCTGCCGATATGTATGACCCGCGACAGCCCATCGAACGCGGCCAGCCGCGGCGCGGGCGTGTTCTCGAAATCCGCGAAGATATCGTCTTCGACGATCACCAGCTCGGAATCGTCCGCCAGCTTCAACAGACGGTGCGCAACCAGGGGCGACAAGGTCGCCCCCGTCGGATTGTGTATGCCGGAGTTCGTGATGTAGAGCCGCGGGGAATGCTCGCGCAGCGCCGCTTCGAACGCTCCGAGGTCCGGCCCGTTCGGCGTGTACGGCACTCCCACCGCCTTGACGCGATGCGCCTTCAGCAGCGCATGGAAGTTGAAATAGCAGGGGTCATCCACCAGCACCGTGTCCCCTGGCTCCAGCAGGAAGCGCAGGATCAGGTCGATGGACTGCGTTCCCGAATCGGTCAGCATGATCTGCTCGGGCCCGGCCTCTATCCCCATGCCCGCCATGCGCCGCGCCAATAACTGCCTCAAAGGCGCATGGCCCAACGGCGTTCCATACTCGGTCAGTTCCGCGGTTTCGGCCCGCGCCATGCCGCGCATGGCGCGCCGCAACCCGTCTTCATACATCCAGCTGACCGGCAGCCATCCGCAACCCGGCCGCAAGCTGTCCGCGTCCGCCGCCAGCGACTGGCGCGAAACCCACAGCGGATCGACCTCCCGGTCCAGCTTCGGTCCCATCTCGGTCAGCGTCAGCGGTGCCACCTGCCCGGCCACATAAAAGCCGGAGCCGGGACGCGACACCAGCACGCCCTCGGCCGCCAGCCGCTCGTAGGCTTCCACCACCGTGGACACCGACACGTCCAGCGTCTTGGCCTGCACTCTTACCGAAGGCAGCCGGGCGCCAGGCAAGGCCGTGCGCGCCGCAATCCGCCCCTGGATCTCGCCCATGACCTGCTTGATTAGGGTGCCGCCACGCGCCATGGAAATCTCCGCCGTACTGGCTCTTTATACATAACAGTTCCTTGAAATTGTACTGGATTGTGCGTGGACTACGGACAACTGCCGTGCTGTACTGAAGCCCGCTATCAAGGAGCTTCAGATGCAAAAGGCCACCAGCGGCTGGGTGAACGGTTTTATCGGTGTGGTGATCTTCGCGGGCTCCTTGCCCGCCACCCGGGTCGCCGTGGCGGACCTGGATCCCATTTTCCTGACCTGCGCGCGCGCCGCCATCGCGGGCCTCTTGGGCCTGGCCCTGCTGATGCTGCTGCGCCAACGCCGGCCGTCCCTGTCCGACCTCCCCTCCCTGGCGCTGACCGCGCTGGGCGTGGTGGTCGGCTTCCCCCTGCTGACGGCGCTGGCCCTGCAGCACGTCACCTCGGCCCACTCCATCGTCTTCCTGGGACTGCTGCCGCTCAGCACCGCGATCTTCGCAGTGATACGCGGCGGCGAACGCCCGCGACCGCCGTTCTGGATGTTCTCCATCGTCGGCGCCGCCTGCGTCGCGGGCTACGCCGCCTGGGGCGGCCTGCAAGCCTCGCCCACCGGCGACCTGCTCATGCTCGCCTCCATCATCGTCTGCGGCCTGGGCTACGCCGAAGGCGCCAAGCTCTCCCGCAAGCTGGGCGGCTGGCAGGTCATCAGCTGGGCGCTGGTACTGTCCCTGCCCCTCATGCTGCCCATCGCGCTACTGACCATGCCGGCCACGTTCGAACACGTTGGCGCGCCGGCGTGGATAGGTCTCGCCTACGTGTCGCTGTTCAGCATGCTCATCGGGTTCGTGTTCTGGTACCGCGGGCTGGCGCAGGGCGGGATTGCGGCGGTGGGGCAGTTGCAGCTGTTCCAGCCGTTCATGGGGCTGGGATTGGCTGCCGTGCTGCTGCATGAGCAGGTCAGCTGGACGATGCTGGTCGTGACGCTGGCGGCGGTGATTTGCGTGGCGGGCGCCAAGCGGTATGCGTAGCACGTGGCGCGCAAGCGCCACCCAAGCCCTATCAGTGAAGCTGGTCTGAACCCTGGGGCTGCAATTCCGCCAAGGCATTCCAATCGGGATCCTTGTACATGCGCAGTTGTATGGGATAGACCGGATGCCCCGCCAGGCATGCATTGAACGCATCCAGGAAGGCTTCGACGTCCCGCGTGTAGTAACGCCATTCTTTGTGGTGATTCCCCGTCAGGCAAGCCACCTGCAACCCGATATCGGAGTTCTCAAAGCCTTTTTCGATAGCCTCTTCAAAGCTATTGTGGCTCTGCTTGTCTTCATCACTGGGCATGCCGGACTCGATGCCCTGGTACGGCCACGAGATGATGACCAGGTTTTCATTGATCTGACGGTCAGGCGCCGATGGCAGCCCGGTGCGAAAACGAACGATGACCGTCAAGCCCTCGATCTGCGCTTCACCCACTGCCCACAGATCGCCTGGAAAAATACTGCTCATTAAATCAATTCCTGTGTAGACGCCGAACCCGGGAGGTTCAGCGCTTGTTACTGAGAAAACCTTGCGCGCGCGACCTAGCGCTACAACTGCATATGCTCAATGCGGTCCCGCCCATTTTTCTTGGCCGCATATAGCTGCTGGTCGACGGCTTCGATGAAGCCAGCGCGGTCTATCTTCCCGTCTGGCACCACCGTTCCGGCTCCAATGCTGACGGTGACGCGCCTGCCATGCGGTGACAGCGCGTGCACGATAGCCTTTTTCTGGAGCAAGCGCTGGCAGCGCTCAGCGACTTTTCGCGCCACCTCGGCGTCGGCTTCCGGCAGCAGCACGACAAACTCTTCGCCCCCGTAGCGCGCAACCAGATCGCGAGGCCCATCCAGCGCCAGACTCAAGGTCTGGGCGATATCCACCAGACATTGGTCGCCCTGGGTGTGGCCATACAGATCGTTGTACTGCTTGAAGAAATCAACGTCGAACAACAGCATGGACAGCGGCTGACGCTCGCTGCGCGCGCGCTCCCACTCCAATTCGAAACCACTATCGAAGCGACGCCGGTTGGCAATGTTCGTCAAACCGTCCTTGAAGGACAGCGCCTCCAATTCCTTCTGCAAGGTCAGCAGCTTTTCCTCGGTCTTCTTGCGTTCGGTGATGTCGAACATGAAACCGATCAGCGCTTCGACCTCGCCCCTGTCGTTGCGGACCACGTGCACAACGTCGCGGATCCACACGTAGCCGTTTTCCTTGGTCAGCGCCCGGTAGTCCGCCTCGTGGTCGACGCCGGCCTGGGATTGGGTGACGCAAAAATTCACCACATAGTCCCGATCCTCCGGGTGCATGCGCATGGCCCAGTCCTCCACGCTCACCCAGCTGTCGGCCTTCCAGCCCAACAACGTTTCAATCTGCGGGCCGATATAGGCGAACTGCTTCGTGGCCCAATCGATCTTCCAGGGAATTGCCTTGGTCGACTCAAGCAAGGTCCTATACACCGCGTTGTCATCAAGAAGCGGGCTTTCGCTCGACATACCCTATCCATCCTCGATCCAAATGAACGGGTCACTGTAGCCTGAATCCATCAGCTGCGGCGGGCTGCTCGGTGAGCGCCAAAAGAAGCGCGCCATGAATCGGCCGCGTTCGGCGGCCGCTTCCGGGATCCCTCAAGGCGCCAACACCTCGATAATCCGGCTCCCGATGTACTCCGCATGGGTCTCGAGCGCAAAATGCCCGGTATCCAGCAGCTCGACCTGCGCGTCCGGATTGTCCCGCTTGAACGCCTCGGCGCCAGGCGGAATGAAGAACGGATCGTGGCGCCCCCAGATCGCCAGCGTCGGGATCTTCGCCGCGCGGAAAAAGGCCTGGAAATCCGGATACCGCTTCAGGTTGTTGGCGTAGTCCAGGAACAGATCGAGCTGGATTTCCTTGTTGCCCGGCCGCTCGAGCAAGGCGGCATCGAGCGTGTAGCTTTCCGGAGCCACGTCGTCCGGATTGGCGACGCCATGCACGTACTGCCACTTTGTACCCTCTAGGTTCAGCACGGCATCCGCAATGACCTGGCGGTTGGCGGCGGTTGGCTCCGCCCAATAAGCGCGAACCGGCGCCCAGGCATCGCCCAGGCCTTCGAGATAGGCATTGCCGTTCTGCGAAACCAGGCCGGTGACCCGCTCGGGGTGGGCTAGCGCCAGGCGCAGCCCCACGGGCGCACCATAGTCGAAAACATACATCGCATAGCGCTTGAGACCCAGCGCATCGACGAATGCGCCGAGCGACGCGGCCAGGTCGTCAAACGTATAGCGGTAGCCGCGCTCCTCGGGCACTTCCGTGAAACCGAAGCCGGGCAGGTCCGGCGCGATCACTTGAAAGCGCGTGGCCAGAATCGGGATCAGGTTGCGGAATTGATGCGAGGAACTGGGAAAACCGTGCAGTAGCAGCAGCACGGGCGCATCGGGATTGCCCGCTGCGCGATAGAAAAAATTCAGGCCGTCGGCTTGCACGCGACGCGTTTGGATCCGGCTTTCAGGGGTACTGGACATGACGGTCTCCGCAGTCAGGAACTGGATCAGCAGCCGAATTCCGGCAGGCTGTGCGAGCCATTCTTGCGCCTTTTAAGTAACCCGTCAAACTAATATTTAACGGTTACCTAAATAGTTCAAAGCTATGACACGGAGCGGTTCGTTCAAAAAAAATCCGGCCAGGGCGGCCGGATGAATGGGCAAGCAAGCGCTCAGGAAGCCGCGTCCTGGGCTTCCCTCTGGCGAAAGGCCGCCACCTTGTGGCGGTTGCCGCAAAGCGACATGCTGCACCACCTGCGGCGATGAGATCGCGTGCGGTCGTAGAACCAGAGGGAACAGAGCGGGCTTTCGCATTTGCGCACCAGCTCGAAGTCCCCGTGCACGAGCAAGTCCGCGGCCGCCTCCGCGGCGGGAAGCAGCCATTGGTCAGGCGTGGCCGCTTCGTACCGACGGGCCAGGCTGGGCGCGCCCGCCACCACGGCAACCTCGAGATGGCTGCCGCCGGCGGCGAGCGCCCGGTTGAGCGCGCTGAGCTTGAGCGGCAATCCGGCCTTTCTCTGGGCAACCAACGCACGCACCGTCTCGCGCAATGTCCGCGCGGATTCGAGCAGGCCCTTGGGCGTCTTGCGCTGGGCGGGCGCAAAGCCCAAGGCGTCCAGCCAGGACCGCACATCGTCGTCCGATTGCAGGCGGTCGCGAGGGCCGTCGTCGGACTGCTCGACGGTGTTGATCAGGTCTAACGCCGCATGATCGCCCAGCAGGCGGAATTCGGGCGTGGGGGTAGTGGCGGTCATAACGTTCTCCGTCTTGAATGTAACCACTTAGTTTGCGACTATCAAGTTACGGAAGAATCGTGCGGCGCGCGGCGTCACGCTTTCGCGGACTACAATCGCGCTCGGCAATCCCGAGTCCCCACATGAGAGAAAAAGCATGCAAATCGCCATTGCCTCCGACCACGCCGGCTACGAGCTCAAGGAAAAGCTGAAGAAGGCCTTCGAAAACGTGGATTGGCTGGACCTCGGAACCCACAGCGAAGACTCGGTCGACTACCCCGCTTTTGGCTTTGCCATGGGGCGGGCAATCACGGACGGAAAGGTCCGGAAGGGCGTCGTGATTTGCGGCTCGGGCATAGGCATTTCGATTGCCGTCAATCGTTTCCCCGCCGCAAGAGCCGCCTTGTGCACGAATGCCACCATGGCGCGCCTGAGCCGTCAGCACAATGATGCGAACGTGTTGGCGCTTGGAAGCAGAATCATAGGAATCGAGGTGGCGCGCGAATGCGTCAGCGCTTTCCTTGACACGCCCTTCGATGGCTCGCGTCATCAGCGCCGCATCGACATGCTGAGCGAGGCGGGCTGAGCTCCTAACGGCCTGCCGGAACGCCACATGTCCATCATCCCATTTTCGATCCCACGGCCAGCCCGCGACCAGACCTGGCGCTTCATGCACAGCCGCCAGCGCTCGCAATTCGCAGGCGCGGATGAGCGCATCGTGCTCTACGATGCCCCGCCGCAAGAGGCCGTCCTGGCATCGATCGAAGACGTGCATTTATGGGCGCCTCAGGGCGACCCGCTGCACGAGCTGCCCGAACTCCTCGCCCGGCTGCCGGCGCTGGCGCACCTGTCCATCGGCCCCGGCGCGGTCGCGGGCAGCGTTCTGACCGGATTGCGCGCAGACATGCTCCCAGCCAGCCTGCGCCATCTTTCCATCCATCCCGAACCCGGCACGTACACCTGGAAAGCCGGCCCGCTGCCCAGGCTGGAGGCGCTGACAGTAGACGCAACGTTGCGGTTCGAGCCGGAAGACTTTCCGGCATTGATTTCCTTGTCCATGGTTCCGGACCGGCGCGGCATGCTGCTGGACCGTGCCTTGCGCCTGCCGCTCAAGGAGCTGAACCTTTGGAACGTGCCGTTCGATTCGTCGGTATTCGATCGCATCGCGGGACTGCCGCTGTTGGCGCTGGGCTTGCTGGCGGGCCGTGGCTTGAAGACGCTGTCCGGCATCGAGCAACTGACAGGATTGCGCTCCTTGCGCCTGAAGAACCTGGGTGCGCTGGAGAAGATAGGTCCGATCAACGCCCTTGAAAGCCTGGAACGGCTGGACATTCAGTACTGCAAGCGGATTGCGGACATCGGCGTGCTGGATACGCTGACCCGATTGCAGGAGCTGACGCTGGTCGGCTGCGGCGATGTGGGATTGGGCGAGTTGGCGCAAACCTTGAACGCGCGCTTGCGGCGCGCGAACATCGCGGCAACGCGATAACCAAGACAAGCCTGATGAGCAACTTGCACGAACGTTTCCTGAGCTTGCTTGCCGCGCGCGGCTGGACGGTACACCGCGCGACGCCCGTGGCTACACCGGCTGACTCTTCGGAACACGCGGCGTTCCTGTCCTTGTACACGCAGCTGAGCAGCGCGGACGACACGCGCTGGTTCCTGAGCGCGGCCGACTATGCCGGAACCGCCGACAGCGCCTTTGGGCGGGACGCCTTTCGCGACATCAGCCTCGAAGCCGCCATCAGCGACGCCGACCGGCACGCCGTCGAGGCCTTCTGGGCGCGCCATGTGCCGATCTTCATGAGCGTGGACGGCGATTATGAATTTCTCGCGATCGACCTGATCTCGGGGCGGGTCGTGCATGGCGTCGAGCCGGAGTTCGAGGCAGTCAGCGAGGTGGCCAGCAGTCTTGGCGACCTGTTCGAGCAGATGCTTGCGGATGGCGAGGCGGCTGCGCTATTGGGCTGATGGTTCCGGTATAGTCAGCCGACGCTATCCCTTTGGATCCCAGGCTCCTCGATGTTTCGCTCACCGTCCCGTATGCACCGCAACGTCCGCAGCGCGATTGCGCTGGCAGTCCTGTCTCTTTTAGCCGCCCAGGCCCACGCCGCGCCCCGCACCGTCTACACCGGAACACTGCAAGGCGCCGGCGACATCGTGCTGGAGCTGGACACCGAAGCAGCGGCCGACGGCACCTTGACCGGCCGCTACTTCTACGCCAAGCACGGCGTGGACATCCCGCTGCGCGGCACGGCCAAGGAGCTCTTCGAACCGAAGCCCCGCCAGGAAGGCAAGCCGGCGGATCAGGCCGCAAGCTGGCAAGGCACGCGCGATGCCACCGGCTACCGCGGCCTCTGGACTGACGCCGGCAGCGGCAAGCAGCTACGCTTCGACCTGAAGCAGGTTGCGCAATACGACACGGAGCAGCTGGAAAAGGACCGCAAGCAGGCCCGCGCCAGCCAGGTCAATCTTGGCGACGTCGACGTCCAGGCAGGCATCACCGCCGCCCGCGCGCCCTACGAGACGCTGAAGCTGGCCGGACACGCCCAGCCGGTCGGCAAGGAGATCGGTGACGGCGCGGTGGCCTATCGCATGTGGCGCGATCCGCGCACCAAGTTCACCTACCCGCGGCTCAGCCGCCATCCCGATGCGCAGGTCCTGCAGCGCACGAACTATCTGCTCGAACAACGCCATTGGCAGAAGAGCCTGGGCGCGCTGGCTTGCATGGCCTCGGCCTACACCAGCGGCAATCCGGGCGCCGGCACGCTGGGCGGATTCGATGAAGAGGCCGTGCACGTCACCTGGCTGTCGCGCGCGCTGATGACGGTGACCGAATCGGGCAGCCTGGACTGCGGCGGCGCGCATCCCTACAACCATTTCGAACCCTACACCTACGATCTGCTGCGCGGCGAATACCTGGACTGGAATCGCGTGTTCGACGCGTACGTGCCGGGCAAGCGCAGCTTCGGCGGGGAAAAGAGTCCCGCCCTGCTCGCGCTGGTGCAACAGGCGGTCAAGTCGGGCACCGCCGCCCAACAGTCCGGGGATCGGCCCAATCTGGAAGACTGCGCGGACCTCTGGCCCGACTATCTGGCGCTGGGCGTGCAGGCGCCCGGCGCGCTGAGCCTGTCCGTGTCCGGAGTCGGGCACGCGTCGGGCGCTTGCCTGGGCACCCATGCCAGCGTGCCGTTCAAGGCCTTGACGCCTTATCTGAAGCCGGACGGGCAGGCGTATCTGGTCAACAACTGACGGAGCGCACGGGCTTGCCGTGCGCGAAAAACCATGCGGTCGAAAGCGGCCGGCGCCGCCTGGAATCACGGGTCAAGGGCCGCACCGGCGCGGCTGAGTCCCCTGGCGTGTTCCTGGAAGCCGCGCAACGCCTCCGCGGGCACCAGCGACCCGCCCGTGGCCCAGATGACGTGCGTGGCTTCGGACATATCCATGCCCTGGACATACGCGCGGCCGGCGGCTGAATCCAACCAGCCCGGACCGGAAACCGCGGCGGCGGCCGATGGTTCGACCTCGACGCCCAGGGTGTCTTTCAGCGCAATCAGGTTCAGGTAGAGCTCGTCATCGGACACGGTGAAGACGCCGCCCAGCTGGGGCTTCATCAGCGCGGCCACCAGCTCGGATGCCTGGCCGACGGCCAGGCCGTCTGCCTCGGTCCGGTTGTCGAGGCCGATGTCGTACACCGACACGGGAGTGTCCGCTCCCGACGCCAACTGCACCAGAAAGCACGGTGAGGCGACGGGCTCGGCGAAGAAGCAATGCACGTGAGTCCCGAACAAAGCCTTCAGGCCATGACTGATGCCACCCGGTGCGCCGCCGACGCCGCAGGGGATATACACGAACAGCGGGTGCGCTGCATCGACCACGCGCCCCGCTTCCACCAATTGCCGCGCCAGTCCGCGCGCCGCCGCGGCATAGCCGAAGAACAGCAGCTCGGATTGCTCGTCGTCGACGAAATGGCTGCGGGGCGCGGCCAGCGCCTGCGCCCGCCCGGCTGCGACGGCTTCGGCGTAGTCGCCGTCGTGTTCCACCACGCGCACGCCGCGTTGGCGCAGCCGGTCCTTCTTCCATTCCTTGGCATCGGCGGACATATGCACCACGGCATCGAATCCCAGCGCGGCGGCCATGACGCCGATGCTCATGCCCAGGTTGCCGGTGCTGCCCACGGTCACGGCATACCGGCTGAACACGGCGCGAGCCTGCGGCGTGGCCAGGATGCGCCTGTCCGTTGACGCATCCTGCAGCAGCCCGTGCTCCAGCGCGATCGTCTCGGCAATGGCCAGCACTTCATGAAATCCGCCGCGCGCCTTGATGGAGCCTGCGGCGGGCAGCTCGTCATCGCGCTTGAGGTACCAACTGCCCGAGGCGCAGCCGCCGCCCAACGCCTGTTGCAACGGCCCGGCAGCCATCAGCCGGGACTCGATATGCCCATTCGCGGCCGCGAGCTCGGGAAAGAGCGTAGCCAGCAGCGGCGCGCAACGCGCCAGACGGCTTTCCGCCTCGTCGATCAGGGTCAGGGACGGGGCGGATCCTGGCAAGGGTCCGCCCCTTTCGGGGTTGAGCCATAGCAAAGGCGTTCTTGATTGAAGATTTTCTAATAGCTGAGGATCGAAATTGGCGGTCATCATGAACTTGCAGGTTGATGGTTCAGCGCGAATCGTAGATGCCGCCAGCATGCAAGAATAGCGATCATTTCTACTGCAGCCATTAGCGTGACTTATGCCAGCCCATTTCGACTCGACACTGCTGGGCGCCCTGCGCTGTTTTGACATGGCCGGCCGTCATCTCAGCTTTACCAGGGCTGCGGCAGCCATGAACCTCACGCAAAGCGCGGTAAGCCAGCAGATCCGGCAGTTGGAAGACCGCCTGGGCTACCTGCTGTTTGTTCGTCAACAACGCGGCCTGACGTTCACGTCCAAGGGCGAGTCGCTGTACTCGACGGTCAGCCGCGCGCTGGGCGACATCCAACAGGAGATCGAGCGGCTGGGCTTGCCGGCGTCAACGCTGCAGGTCAATTGCCTGCCCTCGTTCGCGCTGCAATGGCTGATGCCGCGCCTGACGGAATTCCATCGCTTGCAGCCAGACATATCGGTGCGGCTGAAGGCGGAGTTCCAGCCGCTGGACCGCAAGCTGATGGAGGAGGAAGACATAGACATCGCCATCCGCTACGACCCGGCGCATTACAGCGATTTGCAGGCGGACGCCTTGCTGGACGAGTATCTGCTGGTGGTCGCAACGCCCGAATACCTTGCGGCCCACCCCAAGTTTCGCGCCGGCAAATCGCTCGATGGCGTCGAGTTCCTGCACGACGCCTCGCCTTGGGCTGGCGCCGCGGAGTTCATCGAATGGCGCACCTGGATGCAAGCGCACCAGCCGGGCTGGGTGCGCCATCTGGACGGGCCGCAGTTCAACCTGGCCAGCCTTGCCATTGGCGCCGCGCTGAATCACCAGGGCGTGGCGATCGGGCGCAGCGCGATGGTCTATGACGAGATCCGCAGCGGGCGGCTGGTCGACGTGTTCGGCAAGCACACGCCCGCGCCGGCGCGCTACGTATTGCTGTCACGCCGGCCTGATGAGCGGCGCACCCGGATCTTTTCCGAGTGGTTGAAATCCGAATGCCGCAGCTTCGACAGCGCGCGGTCCGCCTTGATCGGGGACTCGCGCGGGTAAGGACACGCCGTGGAACCGGCGAGCGACGCCGCCGCGCGACATCAAACCGCCGCGGCGCTCAAATGTTCATAAAGTATCGCCGCGCCTATCCCGATCAGCGCGATACCGCCCAGGATCTCGGCCCGCTTCCCGGCGACGCTGCCCAACACCCGCCCCAGCATCACGCCTATCGTCACCATCAAGGTAGTCGCCAGGCCAATGGCAATGGCCGCCACCACGATGTTCACGTCCACGAACGCCAACCCCACGCCGACCGCCATGGCGTCGATGCTGGTGGCCAGGCCCGTTGCCGCCAGCAGCCAGAAGGAATGGCGGGTGACGGGCGCGGCGTCCTCCTCCTCTTCCTTGAGGCCGTTGCGTATCATCAGCAAACCCAGAATACAGAGCATCGCGAACGCGATCCAATGATCCCAGGCAACCACGTACTTGGCCGCGACCGAGCCCAGTCCCCAACCTATCACCGGCGTGATGGCTTCGATCACGCCGAAGATCAGCCCTGTGCGCAGGGCTTCCGGGAATCGGGGTTTGTATAGCGCGGCGCCTTTGCTGATGGCCGCGGCGAACGCGTCCGTGGACATGGCGAACGCGAGAACGATGATGGCGATGGGATTCATTGGAGTCGTGATCCTGCTGGGCGGAAACGGCACGGATCTCCCGCGCCGCCCGGCGTCGCGCGAAAAATCCGTGGTCTCGCCAAGCATGGATGCCGCTTGCGCCATGGCCGAGGAAGCCAAGAATGTTGACGCAAGCCCCTGCGGACCGGACCTTGGCTGGCCGGGCTGCAAGGAGGCTACTCCCCAAAGAGTAAGGGCAGTCTAGCAGAGCCTGCCGATCCGTGTGTTACACCACTAGTCCTTGTGGATTCCCAGCTCCACGCGAACGCCTGTCTGGCGATGCTGCCATCGCCCCGGCGGGAATGATCAGGACACGCACATGACCCAATCCGAATACATCGCCGAACTGCTGCGCATCCTGCGCGCCCACGACGCCGCGGCGCGCGCCACTCTGACGGCGCTGATCGCTGCCCTGCCGCCCAAGGCGCGCGAGATCCATTTCGTGGTGTTCCCCGATCAGGACGGCGAAGGTACGTTTTCGGTGGTGGCCAGCCTGGAAGGCCCGGACCTGTTCGTGCTCAACAAGGCCATCGAAGGCCACCGCTACCTGTTCGACGTGCGCCACACGGAAGACGGCATCGAACCCGAAGTGCCGCTGTTCGCGTCGGACGAAGCCGGTTTCAACGTACAGGACGTCATCGTCGATACCGCGATGCAATGGGTGGCGGAACTGTGGGAAACCAGCGGCCATGGCCATTCGCCGCTGCCGGGGCTGGTGTACGGGGAGGAAGGCTACGGAACGCTGGAACCGCTCGCACTACCGGCGTAGCGCCACGGCATGGGCCGTGCACTCACCAGGCCACGTGGAACATCGCCTTCGCCAGCACCACGATCAGCACCATGTGGCAGAACACGCTGATGTGCATGCGCCTGCTCAATGCGCCGGTCAGGCGCTTGCGGCGCGCGAGCGTCAAGGCGGTCGCGACATGGAGCAGCACGCTCAAGGCCAGCGCGATCTTCAGCGACAGCAGGACGCCGAAGGACGAAGCGAATGGATCGGCGAGCGTGCCGCGGTATTGCCAGGCCAAGCCCAGGCCGGCCAGGTAGAGCACCACGACCGACCACGGCAGCACGGCCCGCACGCGCGGCGCCAGCTGGCTGCCCAGCGCGCGGCGCACGTCGGGCGGCAGGCGCTTGTGCACCGGTTCCAGGAACAGCACCTCGAAGGTGACGGTGCCGACGAACAGGAAGGCGGCAAGCAGATGCAGGATGAGCAGCAAGGGGTAGGTGTTCATGGCTGCGAATGGGAATGGCCATCAGTCGGGATTGTCTCATCCGCGCCATGCGCTGCAACATGACAAACATCAAACGCCCCCCGCTCAGAACTTGTAGCTCACCTTCATCCAGACGTTCCTGGGCGTGCCGTAGTTGTAGCCGTTGTAGCCCCCCAGGCCGCTGTAGTAATACTTGTCGGTCAGGTTTTCCACATTGACGGACGCGGACACATGCCTGTTGAAGTCATAGCGCGCCATCAGGCCAAACAGCGTGACGCCGCCCTGGCTGGCGCGTCCTAGTCCGCCGGCTTCGTCGTAGTAGATGCTGCTCTGGTAGCTGACGTTGCCGCCGATCGTGAGCTTGTTCCACTCGCCCGGCAGCCTGTAGCTGGCAGCCAGGCGGAACAGCCGCTGGGGCGTGCTCGGCAGCAGCAATGCGCCCTCGGCGTCGCGCTTGGCAAAGTAGGTATAGCCGCCCATCAGCTGCAGGCCAGGCGCCACTTCGCCGGACGCGGTCAGCTCGAACCCCTTGCTGCGCGCGCCTTTGACGGCGCGGTAGGGAGTGCTCCCGTCCGGCAGCGGCGGGCTGGACGGATCCTCCACCGCAACGTTTTCCTCCTGGGTGCGGAATATCGCGAAGCTTGTATTCAGCCTGCCGTCCAGATGTTCGCCCTTCAAACCGATTTCATAGTTTTGACCGGTTTGCGGCGGCAACACCACGTTGCTGGCGTCACGCGAGGTGGTGGGTATGAATATCCGGGTGTAGCTGGCGTAAGCCGAATAATCCTTGCTCAGGTCCACGACCACGCCGGCATAGGGCGTGAAGACGCCATTTTCCTTTGCGGTGGGGTTGTGGGTCCAGGTGTTGGCGGGGCCGTTATAGGCCGAAGAGTTTTCTTCGTACCAGGTGGTCCGGGCGCCCAGGATCAGCGACACCGGCTCGGCCACCTTCAGGCGCGCGGAACCGTAGATGGCGGTCTCCTTCGCGTCCAGGAAGGTGTCGTAGAAGGTGTAGGGCATGGCGGGCCGCGGCACGTCGCGCAGATCGTAGAGATTCACGCGCCGGCGGTCCCAGCCAGCGGGGTTCGCCGAGTTCAGGTTGAGTTCGCTGGTGTAGCGGTTGTAGCTCAGTCCCAGGACGGCCCGGTGCTCCCTGCCGAATGCCTGGAACGGCCCTTCGGCGTAGATATCGAAGGACTTGTTGGTGGAGCTTGCCGGGTTGTCGCGCAATTCGATGGTGGAAGCGCCGGACGGATCGACGGGCTGATACGCGAGGACATAGCCCCAGGCGGCCTTTCTTTCGTTTTTCAAGCGGCTGGCGTCCATCTTGACGTGCCAGCCGCTGCCGAAGCGATGGTCCAAGGTCGCGAATATCCGGTCCGTATACATGTCCCATTGGCTCCATGGCGTCACGGGATTGAAGGACCGGGGAAAGTTCGTGCGCGTGCCGTCACTGTAGAACAGCGGCGCCTGGCCGAAGTTCGCGCCGTCGATGGCGGTCTTCTGGTGCTCGTAGCCGAGGCTGACGGTGGTGCTGGGCAGGATGTCGGCCTCGAGGATGCCGTAGAAGACATCGTCGGACCGCTTCTTGTAGTCAATGAAGCTGTCGCCCGCGGTGCGGGCGGCAACCACCCGGCCGCGCAGCGTGCCGGCGCTGTTCAGCGGGCCGCCCAGGTCGGCTTCGGCGTTGTAGCTGTTCCAGCGGCCGACGCCACCGGTGACGTGTCCGGCGAACTCCGACGTGGGACGCTTGCGCACCAGATTCACCGAACCACCCGGCTCGCCCACGCCGTTGAGCAGGCCGGCGGCGCCGCGCACGACTTCCACCCGGTCGTAGATGGCGGTGTTGATCATGCCCGCCTCGGCCGACGGCGTCTTGAACGACAGCGTGGGC
Source organism: Achromobacter sp. PD1 (assembly GCF_048541815.1). Taxonomy (NCBI): domain Bacteria; kingdom Pseudomonadati; phylum Pseudomonadota; class Betaproteobacteria; order Burkholderiales; family Alcaligenaceae; genus Achromobacter; species Achromobacter sp. PD1. The sequence goes on along the minus strand of NZ_CP183349.1, from coordinate 531,564 downwards.
ACGCCGTCGAGCATGGTGTTCAGCGCAAAACCGCGCGAGGTGAATTGCACGCGCTCATCCAGCCGCTCGACGGCGATGCCGGGCGTCTGGCGCATCACCTCGTCCAGCGTGTTCAGATTCTGGTCGTCCATCTGCTGTCGCGTGACGACGCTGATGGATTGCGGGGTTTCACGCAGCGACAGCGGCATGCGGGTGGCGGCGCTCGTTGCCGGCACGGTATAGGAGCCCGTCCCTTCGGAGGGGCCTTCGTCGCCAGCGCCGGTGACGGTCACTGCGGGCAAGGCGGTGACTTCGCCCTGCGGCAATCTGCGCAGCGTGTAGCCGCCATCGGCGCGCCGCGCCGGTTCCAGGCCGCTACCGGCCAGCAACTGGCGCAACCCTTCCTCAAAGCCGAAACTGCCGCGTAGCCCAGGCGATTGGAGATCGCGCGTCAGGGCGGGATCGAACGACAGCAGAACGCCGGCCTGGGCAGCGTAGGCCGAAAGCGCCGCGCTGAGCGGCCCGGGTTCGACGGCCACGCTCACCTGCCCCGCCTGGGTCTGCGCCTGGGCGGGCGCTATCAACCCGGCCAGCGGTAGCGCGAATGCGCCTGCCACGAGCAAGACTGGGAAGGAGACGCTTGCGCGCAACGGGGAAAGCTGACGGGGCATGACATGCACTCCAGATGTTGGTCTTACCCTCGTAGCCAGATAAGACGCGCAAAGTGCTAGTCGCCGTTACAAAATAGTCTCGCCGCGCGGCACCAGCGACACCCAGTAGCGGGTGCGGTAGCGCAGGCCGAGTTGCAGGGTGTCCGCCACCGTGACCAGCACCCGGTCGGGTTCGGCCAGCGGGAAAGCGCCGGAAATGGGCAGATGCGCCACTTCGGGCGCGCAATCGATCCAGCCCGCGCGGTAGCGCTGGAGTTCACGCAGGAATTCATTCAAGGGCATGCCGTCGACCTGCAGCATGCCGCGCTGCCAGGCGGAGGGATCGCCGGTCAGCGCTTGGGCGTCATCGATCTGGCCGCCGCTAAAGCGCAGGCCCATGCCGGCGGGCACGATGCGCGCGGCATCCGCCGAAGCGCCCGGGAGCGCCACGCGCACGGCGCCTTCCAGCACCTGTACCGCCGATACGCCGTCGTCGCGCCTGACCACGAAGCGCGTACCCAACGCGGTGATGCTGCCTTCGCGGGTGCGCACGATGAACGGCCGAGCGTCCTGTTGCGGGTCCGGCGCGGTTTCGATCAGGATTTCGCCGCCGTGCAGCGCGATCAGCCGCTGCTGGGCATCGAACAAGACGTCCATGGCGGTGGCGGCATTGAGCACCACGCGGCTATGGTCCGCCAGCAGCACCTCGCGCCGGGCGCCGACAGCCGTGCGGTATTGGGCCACCCAGCCGCGCCAGGCTTCATCGACCTGCGCGTAGCCGATGGCGCCTCCGGCGCCGATCAGCACCAGCAGCTTGCCCAGCGCGGCGCGGCGGGCGGACGAGCGCGGCCGTCCCAGCACGGGCAGCATGCCCTTGGGCAACGCCTCGAAGCGACGCGTAAGCGCTTCGGTGCGCCGCCAGGCGCGCTCGTGTTCGGGATCGGCCTGGCGCCAGGCTTGCCACGCTTCCCGGTCCGCCTGGCTGGCGCTGCCCGACGTCAGGCGCAGAAACCAGTCCACCGCTCCGTCCAGCGCGCGCGGATCGATGCGCCCTGCCTCTCCGGCGCTCATGGCGCGAACTCCAGGCACTGGCGCAGGGCGCGCGCGATGTACAGCCGCACCGAGCCGACCGACACGCCCAGCGTCTTGGCAATATCCGCATGCGTCAGGCCTTCAAGCTGGCAAAGCAGGAAAGCGCGCCGCACCGGCACGGGCAAGCCGTCCAGCATGGCGTCGATTTCGCACAGGGCTTCCAGCGCCAGGGCGCGCTCCTCGGGCGACGGCGACTGCGCCTGGGGCAGCTGCGCCAGCGTTTCCAGATAGGCGCGTTCGAGGTCCCGGCGCCGCAGATGGTTGACCATGAGACCGTGCGCGATGGTCGCCAGATAGGAACGCGGCTCGCGAATGTCGCCCGGTTCGCGGCGGGCCAACACACGCAGATAGGTGTCATGCACCAGGTCGGCGGCGTCGAAGGCGCATCCCAACTTTTTGCGCAGCCAGCCCTGCAGCCAGCCTTGGTGTTCCTGGTACAGCGTGTGCAGGGGGTGCCGCGGAGAGGGATCGGAGGCGGCCATGAAGACGCACGGTTATAAATGAGAATGACTACAATTTACAACATAGTGCCCTGCGCCGGGTGAAATGACTGCGCCCGGCCGCTGAATCCAGGGGCCGGGCGCAATCGGGAAATCCAGAGGGAAGCTGGCGTCTTACTTCTTCGACGCGTCCTGCTCCACCACCATATCCAGCACATACACCTGCTTGGGCGCATCCGCGGGCGGATTCTTCCAGTCGTAGCGCTTCACGCGCAGCACGGTGCGCACGCCGTCCTGGTGCTGGAAGCCTTCGATGGACTGATACAGCGGATGCCACTTGTCCTGGGTGGGCTGCTGCACGCCGGCTTCGTTGTAGCGGCGCTCGCGCACCATCAGGCACTGGTAGTTGGGAATCAGCGGGTGGCTGCACTCGGTCTTCTTCGCGGCGACTTCGAGGAACATGATTTCGCCGGCGCTGCCGTAGAGCGTTTCAGGCGTGGGTTCGCCGACAAACTTAAGCACGCTGCCGTCCTGCGCGACCAGTTCCAGTCCCGGTTCGGAAGCGTGTCCGCTGAGCGTGGCGCGCAGGTCGCCCTTCATGCGCTGGCCGATCTCGGCGTCCAGGCGCATCAGGCTCTGGTCGCAGGCCTTCATGGTCGACGCGAGGTTCGCCACTTGCAGCACGCCGTTCTTGTAGGTGTAGCCGCCGAACTGCGCGTTGCAGCCGCCGCGGATGTTCAAGGCGTCCTGCGTGAACGACAGGCGCAGCTGGTGTTCGACGCCGGCCTGCAGCGCGGCTATCGGCTTGCCCGCCGCGTCGGTGGCGGAAGCCAGGCGCCAGTAGTAGGCGGGCAGGCTCACTTCAGGGCTGGCGGGCGTGGTGGCGGTAGTGGGCATGGAGGACGATCCTTCGCGGGGAGAGGAGGTCGGCGCGCAAGCTTGCAGCAGCGCGGCGCATACGGACGCAAGGAGGATGGTTTTCTTCATGGTTCGTTCCTGTCAGCCGGATGGCACTGATGAAAAACGGGATTCTACGTTCGCGGGATGGACGTTTTGGACGCCCGGCCATCCAGTCCGTTTCAAAATCTTGCCGCAGAGCCGGCCCGAAAAACACCCTCTGAGCAACGCAATCTACGGGTTTTCCCTAAACAAATGTGTATTACTCTTGCCTGCCAACGGATAGCCGCGAGGTCTTCGCTGGCTTACAACTAAAAACATAACCCTCAAAATACTGCAAGTATTGCCAATACACCGCGAACTGCGCGCAATACGCAAAATCGTCGCAACGCGAAACTGATCATGCAGGCGCGATCAGCTCACTGGCGTCAATTGGCGGGGTAGGCCGCGCCCGTCAGGCAGGCCCGGGCCCACTCATAGTCGTCATCACTCACGATCTCTCCATCGATCTTGGGCAGCGGCTGGTCGGGATAGGAAAAGTCCGGCTTTTGCGGCTTCATGTTCCATTTTGTCTGGCCCGGGGTATCGGAACACGCCTCGTCTGAGCTGCTGAACGAGCAGGACGCAGCCAACTGCGGTTTTCCGCCCACGACGTTGGCGACATAACGCTTGGTATAAACGCCGCCCGAGGCCCAGTACTCGTCAACCGAGCAGATGCGGTCATTGTTCTGGTAATGCCGCGTCGCGAAGCAACCGTAGTAGGCATGTTCGCCTGGAAAGATGTCGCACGAACTCGAGTAGCCGGCGTACGCGCCGCCTGTGAATTGCGCCTGGAACTGCCGCTGGCGGACTGCGCTGCCGATGATGTCGGGCAGCGCGGCGCCCTTGTGCGTTTCCTTGAGCTGCGCCGTGCGGCTTTGGATCAAATCGCGAGCGACGCCTGCAACCGTCTTGCCGGCGGGGACCGAGCCCGGGTCCTCGATCAGGTCCGTTAGCGCGCGGTCGCGCGCCACAATCCAGCGCTTCTGGCTGTGCGCCAGCATGGCGCGGATATCGCCGTCGGGGGCCTGTTTCAGTATCGCGGCGTAAGCCCGGTTCAACTCGGCGTCCGCCGCCACGGTCTTGCGGTCCGAGCAGATCAGCTTTTCCGCGGCGCTGGCGGCTTTGGCGCAATCGATCGCGTAGGCGGGCGCGGCAAGCGCGCAGAAACCAGCCATGCACAACAAACGGCCTGCGGTGATTCCAGATTTCATGTGACGTTTCTCGTTGAGGATGCCCCTCGCCTTGTCTCGATGTCTGAAGACTGTGTTGTCGTCCATCGCGAGGCGGCGGCAAGGCTGCAATTTTGCACGCGACTTTTTAACAGACTGGAAACAGAGTTCTACCCTCTGCAACGTCCTCGCCGGAATATTCCCCTTCCCTTGCGCGTCTACCGGGTGGCGAGCCGCAGGAAAGACCCCGCGGCGCTCCATGGATCAACCAGCCGATCGCGCCGCTTGTCTCAACCGGCCGCAATCGGCGTAGAACGGAAGTGTCAACTATGAAGTCGATCAGATCCCTTGCCTGCGGCATCGCCCTGGCTTGCTCCGCCGCCGGCAGCGCCTGGGCCGCTCCGAGCCTGAACGTGTATGGCCCCGGCGGCCCCGCGCCCGCAATGAAGGAAGCCGCCGCTGCGTTCGGCAAGCTGCACGGCATTGATGTCAGCGTCACCGCGGGTCCGACGCCGGCCTGGGCCGACAAGGCCAAACAGGACGCCGACGTGATCTACAGCGGGGCCGAAAACATGATGAGCGGTTTTGCCTCGGCGCTGCCTGGCGTGTTCGAGCTGCGCGAAGCCCGCACGCTGTACCTGCGACCCTCCGCCATCCTGGTGCGCCCGGGCAATCCCAAGGCCATCACGGGCTTCAAGGATCTGCTCAAGCCCGGCACCAAGGTCATGGCGGTATCCGGCGCGGGCCAGACCGGACTGTGGGAAGACGTGGCCGGCCGTCTTGGCGACATCGAAACCGTGCGCGCCTTCCGCGCCAACCTCGTGCTGCCGGAGGCCGGCAACAGCGCGCAGGCGCGCACCCAATGGACCGAGGACAAGACCATAGACGCCTGGCTGATCTGGAACATCTGGCAGGTGTCCAACCCCGAACTGGCCAGCGTGGTCGAGGTGGAAGAGCCGTACCGCATCTATCGCGACGCGGGCGCCGTCGTCACCAAGAAAGGGAAAGGCAACGCGCAGGCGCAGGCCTTTGTCGACTTCCTGACCGCGCCCGAAGGTCGGGCGATCTTCAAGAAGTGGGGCTGGAAGACGGATTGAAGGCCGCCAGGAGCCGGACGTAAAAAAACCCGCTATTCCCAGGGAATTGCGGGTTTTCCGATGCGCTCGGACCGGGACGCCCAAGGCGTCCCGAAAACTCAGCCGGCCACGCGGAAGCGCTCGGCGTCGTCCATGAACGCCTTTTCACCGAAGCCGTTTTCGTTGGAGCCGAACGGCATCTGCGCGCGCAGCTTCCAGTACGCCGGGATGTTCCATTCGCGCGCAACGGCGGCGTCGATCAGCGGGTTGTAGTGCTGCAGGCTGGCGCCCACGCCGGCGCTGGCCAGGGTGCTCCAGACCGACAGCTGGGCCATGCCGCCCGCCTGCTCGGACCAGACCGGGAAGTTGTCCGCGTACAGGGCGAATTTTTCCTGCAAGCCCTGCACCACGCCCTGGTCTTCATAGAACAGCACGGTGCCCACGCCGGCGGCGAAGCTCTTGAGCTTGGCTTCGGTCTGGGCAAAGCTCTCGGCCGGCGCGACCTTGCGCACTTCTTCGATCGCGATGTTCCAGAGCTTGTCGCTCTCGGCGCCGAACAGGATCACGGCGCGCGAACTTTGCGAATTGAACGACGAGGGGCTGTGCTTGATCGCTTCCTGGATCAGGGAGGTCAGTTCCTCCTTGGAGATCGACAGGTTGCGGCCCAGCGAGTACTGCGTGCGACGCTGCTTGAGGGCGTCCAGATAAGCGTTGCTCATGACGTTGTGGCCTTCCGACGAGTAGATAGAGGAAAATGCATGGCGAATTCTACCGACCGGCAATTGTCCCGAATACGTTTAGGAAGCCAAAAAACACACCATTGCGCGGAACAAACTGTTCCGTCTATCGACCAAATCGGCTCTGCGCAAGGTGACGGACAACCCAATCCAAGGACCCAACGTGCACTACACCCAAGACCCGAATACCCCCGCCGCCGCCGACATCGGCTTTGACGACTTCCTCAAGGTCGACATCCGCATAGGCACCATCCAGTCGGCACAGGCCTTTCCCGAGGCGCGCAAGCCCGCCTACAAGCTGACGATAGATTTCGGGGCCGGCGTGGGCATCCGCAAAAGTTCGGCGCAGATCACCGATCGCTACACGCTGGAACAGCTGGCGGGCAAGCGCGTCATGGCGGTGGTGAACTTTCCGCCGCGCCAGATCGGGCCGATGAAATCCGAAGTGCTGGTGCTGGGTTTCGCCGACGAAGCCGGCGGCATCGTGCTGGCAGTGCCGGACGATCAAGTTCCCAATGGCACGCGCCTGACCTGACTTTCCGAGCCTCGGAGTTTCCTCCATCGGGGCTTTCCCCTATTACTTGTCTGCCGTCAAAAAACTATCGTATTCGAGAATTATCAAATAAGAGAATTCTCGCTTCCGACAAAATGACAGCAGAACCCCTATTCGATTACGCCGTGATCGGCGCCGGCATCGCTGGCGCTTCCGTGGCCTACCGCCTGAGCGCCACGGCCTCGGTGGCCGTGTTGGAACGCGAGGCCCAGCCGGGCTACCACTCCACCGGCCGATCCGCGGCCATGTTCATGGAAACCTACGGCACGGACCAGATCAAGGCGCTCACGCGCGCCAGCCGCGCCTTCTACGAAAATCCGCCGCAGGGCTTCAGCGAGCATCCGCTGCTCAGCCCGCGCGGCGTGCTGTACATCGCCACGCCCGAACAGCAGGACCTGCTGCGCCAGGTCTATGACGACTTCCGCAGCCAATCGCCCAATGTGACGCTGATCGACGCCGAAGCGGCCGTCGAGCGCGTGCCCTGTCTGCGCGCCGACCAGATCTGCGGCGCCATCGAAGAACCGGACGCCCGCGACATCGACGTGCACGCGCTGCACCAGGGCTTTCTGCGCGGCATGGCGCGCCAGGGCGCGGTGCTGCACAACAACGCCGAAGTCGTGTCGGCCGCGCATGCGGACGGCGTCTGGACGCTGACGCTGGCCGATGGCCGCAGCCTGCGTGCGCGGGCGCTGGTCAACGCCGCCGGCGCCTGGGCTGACCATACCGCGACCCTGTGCGGAGCCTCGCCCGTCGGCCTGCAGCCGTGCCGGCGCACCGCCTTCACGTTCTCCGGCCCGCAGGACGTGGACTTTGCCCATTGGCCCGCGGTGGTCGGGGTCGACGAAAGCTATTACTTCAAGCCCGATGCCGGCCAACTGCTGGGATCGCCGGCCAACGCCGACCCGGTCGCCGCGCATGACGTGGTGCCGGAAGAACTGGACGTGGCCACCGGCATCTACCGCATCGAAACCGCGACCTCGCTCACCATCCGCCGCCCCAAGCACACCTGGGCCGGCCTGCGCTCCTTCGTGCGCGATGGCGATTTCGTGGTCGGCTGGGACGCCGATGCGCCCGCCTTCTTCTGGCTGGCGGCCCAAGGCGGCTATGGTATCCAGACGGCCGCGGCGACTTCTGAGCTGGCTGCCGCACTGCTCACGCACCAGCCTCTGCCCGCCCATCTGCAAGCGCACGGCGTGGACGCCGAAGCCGTGCGTCCCGCGCGATTGCGCTGAACCCTCCCCTTGCCTGCGAGAGTCCACCATGACCACCATTGCCCGCTACCCCAGCCCCCTGCCCCTGCCGTTCTCCCGCGCCACCCAGGCCGGCGGCTTCCTGTTCCTGTCGGGCCAGATCCCGATGGACGCCAACGGCCAGGTCGTGCGCGGCGACATCGCCGCCCAGACCCATGCCGCCATCGAGCGCATCAAGGAAACGCTGGCCCTGGCGGGCGCCACCCTCAAGGACGTGGTGCGCGTGACGGTGTGGCTGTCGGACCTGGAACTCTTCGCGCAGTTCAACGACGCCTACCGCAGCCATTTCTCTTCCGACTTCCCCTCGCGTTCAACGGTCGAGGCCAAGCTGGCCATGGGCGTGGACGTGGAAATCGAGGTGCAGGCCTGGCTGGGCGCGGCGGCCGTGCACGGCGGCTACACCCCGGGCCCCGTGTCCGAAGCCTGAGCCCGCGCCGCGGGCCGGTCCCATTGCTAGCCACCCCCTGGCCCTGGCGCCAGGCGGTGCGGTCTTTTTCTTGCGCTCGCGGCAACGCCGGCGCCCCCATGTGCACATCCTTACGCGGAGCGGCAGCATGAAAATCTTTTCCGGGTCCCTGGCGACCGAGACGAATACCTTCTCTCCCATCCCGACCGGTCTGTCGGCCTATCGGGCGCGCGGCTACTATCCCGCGGGCCAGCATCCGGACCGCATGCAGATGTTTTCGGGGCCGCTGTGGGCCGCGCGCCAGCGCGCCCAGGGCAAGGACTGGACCCTGGTCGAAGGCCTGACCGCCGGCGCCACGCCGGCCGGCGTCACCACCCGCCACGCCTACGAAACCCTGCGCGACGAACTGCTGGGCGATCTGAAGCGCGCCGGCCGCGTCGACATCGCCCTGTTCGGCCTGCACGGCGCCATGGTGGCCGACGGCTACGACGACTGCGAAGGCGACCTGCTGCGCCGCGCCCGCGAGATCGTGGGTCCCGACACCGTGATCGGCGCCGAACTGGACCCGCATTGCCACATGACGGCAGACATGGTGGAAAGCGCCGACTTCCTGGTCTGCTTCAAGGAGTATCCGCACACCGACATCCTGGAGCGCGCCTACGACCTGGTGGACCTGTGCGTGGCGCGCGCCGAAGGCCGCATCAAACCCACGCGCGCCGTGTACGACTGCGAGATGATCTCCATCATGCACACCAGCCGCGAACCCATGCGCAGCTTCGTGGACCGCCTGCTCGCCATGGAAGGCAAGGAAGGCGTGCTGTCGGTATCCATCGCGCATGGCTTCCCGTGGGGCGACACGCCCGACATGGGTTCCAAGGTGCTGGTCTATACCGACGGCGACCAGGCCCAGGCCAACGCCCTGGCGCGCGCGCTGGGCGAAGAGATCATCGGTTTCCGCGAGCAGCTGGCGCCGCCCTACCCCGGCGCCGACGAAGCGCTGGACCAGGCCCTGGCGTTGAACGACTTTCCGGTGGTGCTGGCCGACTCCGCCGACAACGCGGGCGGCGGCGCGCCCAGCGACGCCACCTTCATCCTGGAACGCGTGCTGGCGCGCGGCATCACCGACGTCGCGACCGGCCCGTTCTGGGACCCGGTGGCCGTGCAGCTCTGTTTCGAGGCGGGCGAAGGCGCGCGCATCCAGCTGCGCATCGGCGGCAAGGTCGCGCCGGTGTCGGGCCAGCCGCTGGACCTGGATTGCGAAATCGTGGCGCTCAAGCGGGACGCCATCATGACCGGGTTGGCCGGCACGCCCGCGCTGCTGGGTGACGTGGCCATCGTGCGCAGCCAGGGCGTGACCATCGCCCTGACCACCAACCGCACCCAGGCCATGGGCACCGACCTGTTCACGCAGTTCGGCGTGGACCTGCAGGCCATGAAGCTCATCATCGTGAAATCGTCGCAGCACTTCTACGCCTCGTATTCGCAGGTCGGCCGCCACGTCATCTACGTGGAAACGCCGGGCGCCATCACCACCGACTACAACGCGCTGCCTTACACCAAGCGCAAATTGCCGAAGTGGCCGTTCAAGGCCTGAGGCTCAACGATCGCCGCCCGAGCAGGGCATGGGAATAACGAAGGGGATAACAATGATCAGACGTTTCAGTTTGCTGGGCGCAGCCGCCCTGCTGGCCATGGGGGCCGCCACCGGCGCGCTGGCGCAGACCAAGACCCTGCGCCTGGTGCCGCACGCGGACCTCAAGACGCTGGACCCGCTGTTCAACACGGCCTACATCACGCGCAACCACGGCTACATGGTGTTCGACACCCTGTTCTCGCAGGACAGCAAGGGGCAGGTCAAGCCGCAGATGGTGGACAGCTGGACCGTATCCGAAGACGGCAAGAGCTGGAGTTTCACCTTGCGCCCGGGCCTGAAGTTCAACGACGGCACGCCCGTCAAGGCCGAGGACTGCGTGGCGTCGATCCAGCGCTGGGCCAAGAAGGACACGCTGGGCCAGGCCATGATGGCCGCGGGCGCCGAACTCGCGGCGACCGGCGACAACAGCTTCACGCTGACGCTCAAGGAGCCTTTCGGCCTGGTGCTGGACGCCTTGTCCAAGCCTTCCGGCATGCCGCCCTTCATCATGCCCAAGCGCCTGGCCATGACGGACCCGAACACCCAGGTCACGGAAATGGTCGGTTCGGGCCCCTTCCTCTTCAAGCGCGATGAATGGGTGCCGGGCAACAAGGTCGTGTACGTGAAGAACCCGGCCTATGTGCCGCGCGCGGAGCCCGCCGACGGCCTGGCCGGCGGCAAGAACGTCAAGGTGGACCGCGTCGAGTGGGTCTACATCCCCGACGGCAACACCGCCACCGCCGCCCTGATGAACGGCGAGGTCGACATGATCGAACAGACCACGCCCGACTTCCTGCCCGTGCTGGAAACCAACAAGGACATCACCCTGAACACGTCCGTCGCGACGCAGGGCATGGTCATCCTTAATTCGCTGCATCCGCCCTTCGACAACCAGCTTGCCCGCCAGGCGCTCTACCACCTGGTGAACCAGAAGGAAATGCTGTCGGCCATGGGCTACCCGGAGAAATACCGCGTCGACTATTGCCCCAGCCTCTTCGTCTGCGGCTCGCCGCTGGCCAGCGACGCGGGCGCGGCGCCCTACGCCAAGACCGATCCGGCGCGCGCCAAGCAACTGCTGCAGGAAGCCGGCTACAAGGGCGAGAAGGTGGTGGTGCTGTACCCCACGGACCACCTGAGCGCGCCCGCCGTCATGGTGCTGACGCAGAACATGAAGAAGGCCGGCATCAACGTCGACCTGCAATCCATGGACTGGGCTTCGCTGGCCGGCCGCCGCCTGAAGAAGGATCCGCCGGCGCAAGGCGGCTGGAACGTCTTCCTGACCTGGGGCGGCTATTACGACGCCAGCACGCCGGTGACCAACCCCTGGATGTCCGCCGCCTGCGGCAACAGCCTGCCGGGCTGGCCCTGCGACAAGGAGCTCGACACGCTGCGCACCAGCTGGATCCGCGAAACGGACCCGGCCAAGCGCAAGGACATCGCCGCGCAGATGCAGGCGCGCGCCTACCAGAGCGTGCCCTATGTCATGTGGGGGGAATTCAAGCCCGTGTCCGCATTCCGCGGCCTGCAGCACACCGAGCTGCTGAAGACCGGCATCCCGGTGATGTGGAACATCGAAAAGCCGTAAGGCGGGCGCCGGGCGCCGCGTGCGCCCGGCCACAAGCCGGGGGAAAACCAGCGTGAAATACATACTGCGCCGCATCGCGGCCGTCATTCCTGTCATGGCCGTGGTCGCGGTCGTGGTGTTCCTGCTGATCCACCTGTCGCCGGGCGATCCCGCGGCCGTGATCGCGGGCGACAACGCCACCGCCGACGACGTGGAGAAGATCCGCCAGAACCTGGGCCTGGACAAACCGTTGCTGCAGCAGTTCGGCATCTGGGTCAGCCACATCGCCACCGGTGATCTGGGCACTTCGATGTCGACACAGATGCCGGTCTCGCAGCTGATCGGCCAGCGCATGGGACCGACGCTGTCCATCGCCATCTTCACCATGCTGTTCGCGGTGATCGTGGCGATTCCGCTGGGCGTGCTGGCGGCCTGGCACGCGGGACGCTGGCTGGACCGGCTGGTCATGATAGGCGCGGTCTGCGCATTCTCGGTGCCGGTGTTCCTGATCGGCTACAGCCTGGTCTACGGCTTTTCGATCAAGCTGGGCTGGCTGCCGGTGCAGGGCTACAAGCCCCTGGCCGAGGGCGTGGTGCCCTACCTGCGCCATCTGGTGCTGCCTTGCCTGTCGCTGGGCCTGGTCTACATGGCGCTGCTCACGCGCATGACGCGCGCCACCATGCTGGAGGCCCTGTCCGAGGACTACATCCGCACCGCCCGCGCCAAGGGCCTGGCGGCTGGCCCCATCGTCTGGCATGCGCTGAAGAACGCCGCCAATCCCATCGTCACCACCATCGGCGTGGGCGTGGCCCTGCTGATCGGCGGCGTGGTGGTCACGGAAACCGTATTCGCGATTCCCGGCCTGGGCCGCCTGACCATCGACGCCGTGCTGCGCCACGACTATCCCGTGATCCAGGGCGTGCTGCTGGTGGCCTCGGGCATCTATGTCCTGATCAACCTGCTGGTCGACCTGAGCTACCGGCTCTTCGATCCGCGCATCCGCTATTGAACCGGGGGCAACGCATGACTACCACTACCCTGTCCCTGCCCGCGCGGCGCCCGCGCCACCGCCGCGTGCTGCGCTCGCTGCGCCGCCATCCCATGCTGTACATAGGCGGCGCCATCCTGCTGGCGCTGGCCGCGATTGCGCTGGCCGCGCCCTGGCTGGCCACCGTCGACCCGCAGGACATCAATCCGCTGGCGCGCATGAAGCCGCCGTCATCGGAACACTTCTTCGGCACCGACGCGCTGGGCCGCGACGTCTATTCGCGCACTGTCTGGGGCGCCCGCGTCTCCCTGGTGGTCGGCATCGTGGTGGCGGTGGTCTCCACCGTGGCCGGCGTGGCGCTGGGCATGGCGGCGGGCTACTTCCGCCGCATCGACGCGTTCATCATGCGCATCATGGACGGGCTGATGGCCATCCCCGGCGTGCTGCTGGCCATCGCCTTGATGGCCACGCTGAAGGGCGGCCTGGGCACCGTGATCATCGCCATCGTCATTCCCGAGGTGCCGCGCGTGGTGCGGCTGGTGCGGGCGCTGGTGCTGACGATACGCGAGCAACCCTATATCGAGGCCGCCATTTCGTCCGGCACGCGCGTACCCGCGATCCTGCTGCGCCACATCCTGCCCAACCTGTTCGCCCCGCTGATGGTGCAGGCCACCTTCATCGCGGCATCCGCCATCCTGACCGAGGCCGTGCTGAGCTTCCTGGGCGTGGGCATACCGCCGCAGATCCCCAGCTGGGGCAACATCATGGCCGAAGGCCGCAACTTCGTCGCCGTGGCCTTCCACATCATCCTGTATCCGGGCCTGTTCCTGGGCGTGGCCGTCCTGGCCGTCAATCTGGTGGGTGACGGCCTGCGCGACATGCTCGATCCCCGTCTGGCCAAAAAGCTGTAGGAGCGCACATGCAAACCCAACCCGTCTTGCGCGTGCACGACCTCACCACCTGTTTCGACGGCGATGAAACCACCGTGCTCGCCGTGGACCGCCTGTCCTTCGACCTGATGCCTGGCGAAACGCTGGGACTGGTCGGCGAATCCGGCTGCGGCAAGAGCGTCACGTCCCTGTCCATCATGCGGCTGTTGCGCGCCCCCGGGCGCGTGGCCGGCGGCCGCATCGAGTTCGACGGCCAGGATCTGCTGGCGCTGTCTGAAAGGGCCATGCGCGCGATCCGCGGCAACCAGATCTCGATGATCTTCCAGGAACCCATGACCTCGCTGAACCCCGTGTTCACGGTGGGCCGCCAGATCAGCGAATCGCTGATGCTGCACCAGGGCCTGTCGCGGCGCGAGGCCATGGCGCAGGCCGAATCGCTGCTGGAGCTGGTTCAGATCTCGGACCCGGCGCGCCGCGTGCGCGAGTATCCCTACCAGCTGTCCGGCGGCATGCGTCAGCGCGCCATGATCGCCATGGCGCTGGCCTGCCAGCCCAAGGTCCTGATCGCCGACGAGCCCACCACCGCGCTGGACGTGACCATCCAGGCGCAGATCCTGCACCTGCTGCGGGAAATCCAGCAGCGGCTGGGCACCTCCATCGTGCTGATCACCCACGACCTGGGCGTGGTCGCGCAGATGTGCCAGCGCGTCATCGTGATGTACGCGGGACGCAAGGTCGAGGAAGGCAGCGTTGACGACATCCTGGACCGCGCCCAGCACCCCTACACCCAGGCGCTGATCCGCTCGCTGCCGGACTTCGCCGACGGCCAGGACCATACAGCGCGGCTAGCCGAATTGCCCGGCATCGAGCCGGTGATGACGCCCGAGTCGCGCGGCTGCGCCTTCGCGGCGCGCTGCCCGGAAGCGCAGCCGCGCTGTTCCGAGCAGGCGCCGCCCGCCGCCGATGCCGGCAGCCGCCACCGCGTCTGGTGCTGGGCCCGCGCGGCCGAACCCGCTCCCGCCGCCCTGACCGCCTGAGGCCCGCCATGAACCTGCACGACATCCCCCTTGCGAGCGCCGTGTCCGCGCCCGCCGCCGACGCCCCGCCCATGCTGGAAGTCATCGGCCTGAAGAAGCACTACCCCGTGGACAGCGGCAGCGGCGCCAAGGTGCTGCGCGCGGTCGACGGCGTTTCCCTGTCGGTGCCGCGCGGCCAGACGCTGAGCCTGGTGGGCGAATCCGGCTGCGGCAAATCCACCACCGGCAAATGCCTGATCCGCCTGACCGACCCCACCGAGGGCCGCATCCTGCTGGAAGGCCGCGACCTGGCCGCCATGAACAGCCGCGAACTGCGCGCCATGCGCCAGCGCATGCAATTCATCTTCCAGGATCCGTTTTCCTCGATGAACCCGCGCATGCGGGTGCGCGACATCATCGGCGAGCCGCTGCGCGCCTTCGGCCACAGCCGCGCCGCCATCCGCGAGCGCGTCGCGCAGTTGCTGGCCCGCGTCAGCCTGCGTCCGGACGCCGCCGACCGCTACCCCCACGAGTTCTCCGGCGGCCAGCGCCAGCGCATCGTGATCGCGCGCGCGCTGGCGCTGGATCCGGGCCTGATCGTTTGCGATGAACCCGTATCGGCGCTGGATGTGTCGGTGCAGGCGCAGGTCATCAACCTGCTGATGGACCTGCAGCGCGACCTGGGGCTGACCTACGTTTTCATTTCGCACGACCTGAGCGTGGTGCGCCACATCAGCCACCGCGTTGCCGTGATGTACCTGGGCAAGATCGTCGAGACCGGCACCCGCGAGGCCATCTTCGAACGCCCCGCCCATCCCTATACCCGCGCCCTGCTGGCCGCCGTGCCCTCGGCCCGCCAGGGCGAGCGCAAACCCGTGGAAGTGCTGAAGGGCGAAATACCCAGCCCGCTGTCGCCGCCCTCGGGCTGCGCCTTCCGCACCCGTTGTCCGATGGCGCAGCCGCGTTGCGCCGAGGAAGCGCCGCAGCCGCGCCAGATCGCCCCCGAACAGCAGGTCGCCTGCCACTTCGCCACCCCCCTTTAGCCGGAGATACGCATGTCCCAGACCGACGCCACCCCGTTCGATTACATCCTTGCCGGCGGCACCGTCATCGACGGCACCAACTCGCCCGGCCGGCTTGCCGACGTCGGCGTGCGCGGCGACCGGATCGCCGCCGTCGGCGACCTGAGCGCCAGCAGCGCCCGCCGGCGCATCGACGTGGCCGGCAAGGTGGTGTCGCCGGGTTTCATCGACTCGCACACGCACGACGACAACTACCTGCTCAAGCACCGCGACATGACGCCCAAGATCTCGCAGGGCGTCACCACCGTGGTCACCGGCAACTGCGGCATCAGCCTGGCGCCGCTGGCACATGCCAACCCGCCCGCGCCGCTGGACCTGCTGGACGAAGGCGGCTCGTTCCGCTTCGAGCGCTTCTCCGACTACCTGGAGGCCCTGCGCGCCGCGCCGCCCGCCGTCAACGCCGCCTGCATGGTGGGCCATTCCACCCTGCGCGCCGCCGTCATGCCCGACCTGAAGCGCGAAGCCACGGCCGGGGAGATCCAGGCCATGCAGGCGCTGGCCGACGACGCGCTGGCCAGCGGCGCCATCGGCATTTCCACCGGTGCCTTCTACCCGCCCGCCGCCCACGCCAGCACCGAGGAAATCATCGAGGTCTGCCGCCCGCTGGGCACACATGGCGGCGTCTACGCCACCCACATGCGCGACGAGGGCGAACACATCGTGGCGGCGCTGGAAGAGACCTTCCGCATCGGCCGCGAGCTGGACGTGCCGGTGGTGATCTCGCACCACAAGGTCATGGGCAAGCCCAACTTCGGCCGCTCCAAGGAAACGCTGGCGCTGATCGAGGCCGCCATGGCCAGCCAGGACGTGTCCCTGGACGCCTACCCCTACGTGGCCGGCTCCACCATGCTGAAGCAGGACCGCGTGCTGCTGGCGGGCCGCACGCTCATCACCTGGTGCAAGCCCTTTCCCGAACTGAGCGGGCGCGACCTGGAGGAAATCGCCGCCGAGCGCGGCAAGTCCAAGTACGACGTGGTGCCGGAGCTGCAGCCCGCGGGCGCCATCTACTTCATGATGGACGAGCCCGACGTGCAGCGCATCCTGGCGTTCGGCCCCACCATG
Source organism: Achromobacter sp. PD1 (assembly GCF_048541815.1). Lineage (NCBI taxonomy): Bacteria > Pseudomonadati > Pseudomonadota > Betaproteobacteria > Burkholderiales > Alcaligenaceae > Achromobacter > Achromobacter sp. PD1. Next base: position 515,038 of record NZ_CP183349.1, on the reverse strand, counting down.
ATCGGCTCCGACGGCCTACCCCACGACGAGCGTCCGCACCCGCGCCTGTGGGGCACCTTCCCGCGCGTGCTGGGCCATTACTCGCGCGACCTGGGCCTGTTCCCGCTGGAGACCGCGGTCTGGAAGATGACCGGCCTGACCGCCGCCAAGTTCGGCCTGGCCGAACGCGGCCAGGTGCAGCCCGGCTACTACGCCGACCTGGTGGTCTTCGACCCCGCCACCGTGGCTGACTCGGCCACCTTCGAGCGTCCCACCGAGCGCGCGGCGGGCATCCACTCGGTCTACGTCAACGGCGCGCCCGTCTGGGAAGGCCAGGCCTTTACCGGCCAGCACGCCGGCCGCGTCCTCAACCGGGCGGGAGCCTGATCCCGGCCAGCCCTTACAATCCGGCATACGCAGCGGGGCTTGCGGGCCCTGCCCCAATCACCCCTACCTGCCAGATCGCTACATGGCCCTACCCGGCACTACATCCCCGCCCGAGATCGTCGGCAAGGAAGAAATGGGCGCTCGCCTGCGGGCCGAGCGCAAGGCGCGCAAGATGACCCTGCAGGCGCTGTCCCGCGCCAGCGGCATCGCGGTCTCGACGCTGTCCAAGGCGGAGCTGGGGCAGATCGCCCTCAGCTACGAGAAGTTCGCCGCGCTGGCCGGCGCGCTCGGCATAGACATGACCCGCATGTTCATGCTGCCGGACGCCTCGCAGGCCGCCGTCGCCCCCACCTTCGTCAAGAACAAGCTCAGCGACGCCCGCGACTACGTCACCGAGAACTACCACTACCGCTTGCTGATGGGCGAATACCCCGGCAAGAAGATGACGCCCATGCTGGCGCTCATCGACTCGCGCAAGGTGGTCGAGTTCGAGGACTACATCCGCCACCCCGGCCAGGAATTCGCGGTGGTGCTGTCGGGCAAGGTCCGCATCCAGTTCGAAAACGGCGACAGCGTCGTGCTGGGCAAGCTGGAGACCGCCTACTTCGACAGCAGCATCGGCCACGTGTACCTGTCCATGAGCAAGAAGCCCGCCGAAGTGCTGGCGGTTTGCAGCGACGTAGGCGAGGTGCCGTCGCGGCTCAAGGCGCCTTGAGCCGCTGGCGCCCCCGGGGCATCGTCATCCGGCGGGTTCTCCGCGCGGACCTGGTCCGCGCCTGCCGGGCGGCCGCAAGCGCCGCTGGCATATGGCTGTCATACTCGCGGGCGATACTGGCGTTCGAATATCCGCCAGCCCCCGAATCCCGGGCGCGCGCCGGATATTCATATAAAAGGTAATTCGTTGGCCGCCACCCCCGGCCGCCTTACGATACCTGGCATCGACTGGGCCTGACGCCCGCAGGAATGCTCCACATGCAACGCTTGATATCCCCGATTCTTACCCGCCGCCCGGTGCTGCTGGCCGGTCCGCTCAGCGCGCGCCGCTACGACGCCGTGGTTTCCCTCAACGCCCACCGCGAAGCCCGCAGGCTGCGCGAATCCGCCCAGCGCATCCTGGCCGTTTCCGCCCGCTACATGCTGCCGGGCGCCTGAGCCCGTCCCCCAACGCCGCGGCCTGATCCTCTCCAGGCGCGCAGCGCCCTTCGCGTCCTGCATGCAGTTCCTCCAGCTGCCACCTGCGGTAGCATTGCCGATTCGGCCCGAGACCGGGCCAGGCAGAACAGGAGTCATGCATGCAGAAGGTGGTAATCGTCGGCGGCGGCCACGCGGCGGCGCAATTGTGCGCCAGCCTGATAGAAGGCGGCTTTCCCGGCAGCCTGACGCTGGTGTGCGAAGAGGCCTCGCTGCCCTACCATCGCCCGCCGCTCTCCAAGACCTACATCAAGGATCCGGAAGCTCCGATCCAGCTGCTGCGCCCCGAGGCGGTCTACGCCGACGCTGGCGTGCAGGTGCTGCTGGCCGATCCCGCGGTCGGCATAGACCGCGACGCGCGCGTGCTCACGCTGGCTTCGGGCAAGCAGCTGGACTATGACGCGCTGGTGCTGGCCACCGGCACGCGCGCGCGGCGCCTGCCGGACGTGCCCGAAGAACTGCAGAACCTGATCTACCTGCGCAACGCCGACGACGCCGCGCGCCTGCGCGCCGCGATCGCCGACGCGCCGTCGGTCACGGTCGTGGGCGGCGGCTTCATCGGCCTGGAAATCGCGGCCACCGCGGGCGCCCTGGGACGCCCGGTCACCGTCTTCGAGTCCGCGCCGCGCCTGCTGGCGCGCTCCGTGTCGCCCGAGGCCTCGGAACACGTCGCCCGCGTGCTGCACGACTCCGGCGTAGACCTGCGCCTGTCCTCCGACCTGCAACACATCCGGACCGAGAACGGCCGCGTGCGCAGCGTAGTCGTCAACGAGGTGGAGCATCCGGTGGACCTGCTGGTCGCCGGCATCGGCGCCGTGCCCGAGATCACGCTGGCGCAGGCCGCCGGCCTGGACTGCCTGAACGGCATCGTGGTGGACGGGCTGATGCAGACTTCCGCGCCCGGCATCTACGCCATCGGCGACTGCACCTCGTTTCCGTATGCGCGCTGGGGCAAGACCCTGCGCCTGGAATCGGTGCAGAACGCCAACGACCAGGCCCGCACCCTGGCCGGCGTGCTGCTGGGCACGAAAACGCCGTATCACGCCCTGCCCTGGTTCTGGTCCGATCAGGGCGCCTTGCGCCTGCAGATCGCCGGCCTGGCGCCGCCGGACACCGAGCGCGTCCTGCGGCCCGGCGCCAAGCCCGGCAGCTTCTCGATCCTGCACTTTGCCGACGGCCATCTGGTCTGCGTCGAATCGATCAACGCCCCGATGGACCACCTGGCGGCGCGCAAGCTGCTGGAGCTGGGCCTCAACCCGCCCCGCGACGTGCTGGCCGACCCCGCCGTGCCGCTGAAAAGCCACTATTGAAGCGGATAGGGATGATATCCGCGCCGGCGCGCCTCAGATAAAGCCGGCGGCGCGGAACATGCGTTCGTAGATCTGGCGCAGGACCGCTTCCTTGCGCTTGTTGTAATCCATGACCTGCATCATGCCGTCCGCCGCCATACGCTTGGCCTGGGCATACAGATCGCGGTCGGCCGCGTGCCGGCGCAACCAGTCGCGGAACATCCGGTGCCGGATATTCTCGGGACAATCGGGGCCGAATACATGCAGGTTCACGCGCGGCGCGGCCAGCTGCAAAAGACGGTGCTGATGCCAGGACGGCTCCCGTAAAACCAGCACGTAACCGGCGGTTTCCAGCGCGGGGACATAGGCGTCCTCCTGCTCGGGGTCGGCCACCGTCAGATCAATATCGATTACCGGCTTGGCCGGCAAGCCCGGAACCGCGGTCGACCCCATGTGCTCGACCGCCAGCGCGGCCGGCCCCAAAGCCTCGCGCACCTGCGTTTCAAGCTGGGCATAACGGGCCGGCCAATCGGGGTCATAAGGTACTACCGCGACCTGCTCCGGCGCAGGCTTGCCGCGAACCCAGGGATCCTCGTCCGGGTCCGAGTCGTAGTGCCGCATGATTTCTTCAGGCGTGGGCGCGCGCCGGTTCCCTGCCGGGGTCAATTGCCGAAAGCGCGGCGCAGGCGCTCCAGTTCGGCGATGTTCAGGCGCTTGGCTTCCGCTTCGGCGTAGTTCCGTTCCCCTGATTCATACGCGCCCTTGTAGATGCACTTGCCGCGGCTCGCGCACTCGCCGCCGGCGCGGGCAGTGGAGGAATACGACTTGGCTGCACCCTGCTCCGAAGTCTTGGGACCGCTGGAGGAGCAGCCGGCCATCAGCGCAGCCGCAAAAATCGCCACACCATAGCGGCTCAACGTTTGAATGGACATTTCCTGGCTCTACAGAAAAGCTGTAGCCGCTGTTATAGCAGGCTCTCGCAGCCCCGGCTCAACGGGCGATTGCTTCAAAACGTTGCCACGTAGCCAGCGATCCCGCGCTCCGGCGCCTAAACCATCAAATACTGCGTCAACTTCTCCAGCATGGCGTCGCAGGCTTGCAGCTGCGAAAGTTCGACGTACTCGTCGGCCTTGTGCGCCACCTCGATGCTGCCGGGGCCGCAGATCAGCACCGAGGTCTGCGCCCACAGCTGCTGGAACAGCCCGCCTTCGGTGCCGAAGGCAGCCTTGGTGAGCGAGGTGTCCGGCGGCAGCCACGAGGCCAGCAGCGCCACGGCCGCCGAACCGTCCGCCGTGGCCAGGCCGGGATAGCTGTTGACCACTTCGACCCGGGGCGGTTCGGCCTCGGGCCGGGCGCCCGCGGCGCGCATCTTCGTCCTGGTCAGCTCCAGCACCCGCTCCAGGATCTGGCTCGGGTCGTCCTGCGCGACGTTGCGGATCTCGAAATTGACTTCGCATTCCGCGGGCACGATGTTCAGCGCCGTGCCGCCCTTGATGGTGCCGGCATGCACCGTGGTGTATGGCACGTCATAGCCGGCCTCGCGCGGTCCGTGTTCGGCCAGGTCGCGCTGCACGTCGCGCAGCGCGCCGATCAGATCGCTGGCCGTATGGATGGCGTTGACGAAATGCGGCGCCAGCCCGGAATGGCCCGCCTGGCCGCAGCACACGGCCCGGTAGGCCGCCTTGCCCTTGTTGCCGGTGCCGATCTTCATCAGCGTGGGCTCGCCCACCACGCACAGCAACGGTGCGGGCTCCATGTCTTGCAGCGCGCGCAGCAGGTGGCGCACGCCGACGCAGCCGATTTCTTCATCGAACGACAGCGCCAGATGCAGCGGGCGCGCCAGCGGCAGGCGAGCCGCGCGGATCATGGCCATCACGGCGCAGGCGACGAAGCCCTTCATGTCGGCGCTGCCCCGACCATAGATGCGACCATCGCGCTCGGTCGCCTGAAAGGGCGGCGTGGTCCAGGGCTGCCCCGTCACGGACACCACATCGGTATGGCCCGAGAGCAGGATGCCGGGTACTTCCAAAGGGCCGACGGAAGCGAACAGATTGCTACGCCTGGCGTCCTGCGGGTCCGCCGCCAGCGTGGATGCGATGCCCGCCTGCGCCAGCAATTCCCGCACCCGTTCTATGAGGTCGATATTGGGCGTCAGCGTGACGGATTCAAAGGCGAGCAGTTCGCGCAATAGGTCTGGACTGTTGTCCGGGGTCGGTGAGCTCATGGCATGGATCTGCAAAAGACGGACGGCGCGCGCGCCGTCCATTCACTTGTTTTCAGGAGGCACGTAGGGATCGAAGAAGCTGCCTTCGCTCATGCCCGGAATGTACTGGTCCGAAATGTAGGCGCGGCAGCGCTGCATGAACACCTCGGTCAGGCGCGACGGCTTCATCGGTTTGTAGGTGGTGAGCCCGAGCAGCATCGGCCGGTGTTCGCCCACCAGGCGCAGCCGCACCAGGCGCTTGCCGTCCAGGGCCTGGGTGGACTTCGGCCGCACGTTGAACAGGGCGTAGCCGATGCCGTTGGCCACCATGGACCGCACTACTTCCTCAGAGCGCGAGCGCGCCACGATGTTCGGCTCCAGGCCAAACTTCGCGAACAGGGACATGAAGTAGTCGCGGCTCAGGGGCAGGTCCAGCAACACCATGGGCAAGCGCGCCAGTTCTTCCAGCGTTACCGCAATCTGCTGCGACAGCGGATGCAGCTCGCTGACCACCACGTGCGGCGGCAGGCGCGCCAGCGCCTCGAACGATATCTCGTCGCCCAGCCTCAGGTCGTAGCTGAGCGCAACGTCGATCTCCAGCGTATGCAGCTTGTCGATCAGCAACTGCTGATCGCCTTCGACCATGTGCAGCTCGACCTTGTCGAATGCGCGCGAGAACCCGAAGATCACCTCGGGCGCGATCATGGCCGTGAGCGACTGGAAGCAGCCCACGCGCAAGGTGCCCTGGATGGTGTTGCTGGAAACGGATGCAATCTTGTAGAGGCGCGACGCGCGCTCGAGCAGATCTTCGCATTCGCTCATGACCTGCTGGCCTAGCACTGTCAGCGCCAGGCCCTTGGACGGATGCCGCACGAACAGCTGCACGTCCAATTCGGTTTCGACATGTGCGATGGCAGCCGAGATCGACGGCGCCGAAATGTGGATCTGGTTGGATGCCGCGGCGATACTGCCATGCTTGGCAGTGGCGACGAAGTACTCCATCTGGCGCAGCGAAATGCGATTGAGCATAGTCCGAAGTGAGAAAACTGGAGCAGGCTGGAAGGAGGCGGCGGTCCGCTGCGCAGGCCGCCGGCGCGGCCCGGCGCCAGCGTCAACCGCACCGTGCAAAAGTGTATCCACTATGCCCTGACAGCGGGGCATGGCGCTCCTCGGGTTTTCTCGCACTCGCCGCAAGCGGCAAGCCGCAAGCGCTCACGGATTGCCTGGCACGCCAAAGCTCGGCGCGGCGCGCGGGTCCCTGGCGCGGGTGATGTAGGCCTCGATCTGCGGCTCGTAGACCTGCCAGGCCTCGTACAGCCGTTCGACGGGACCTTGCTCGACCCAGTCCATGCGCAAATCGACGATGGGCCAATCCAGGTCCGCCACCACCAGCAGCCCGGCCGAATGCACCGGCCCTTCTTCGCCGCCAGCCGCCTGGCCCGCCAGCATGGCCTGCATCAGGCGCTCGGCCAACGAACCCGAGGCCTGCTCGAACGCCGACAACATGGCCGCCGGCACTTCCAGCGACGCCAGCATATTGCCCGCGCATGCGGCATGCTCGCCTTGCGCGTCGGCCAGGCGACCCAGCGCGTTCGAGCCCGTGAATATGGCCGGCGCCTGGGTGGCATCGATGGCCATCAGCTGCCGGTAGCTGATGAAAGGACGTTCGGCCAGCGCCTGCAGCGCGCCTTCGGGCGTGCGGCCCTCGGCCATCGCGTCGAGGATGAGCGGCCCCAGGGCGGGGTCGGTGATGTTCTGGCTGACCGCCGCGCCTACGCCCGCACGCGCACGGATGCAGCGCGCCGCGACCGCGGGCGACGAGGACGAAACAGCCGCGCCGAATTGGCCGGTGGCCGGGCAGCGGGCAATGATGGAGAAAGTCATGAGCTGGGCCTCCTGCGGCGTCAATCCGGAATAACGGCAGTCGCGTCGATTTCCACCAGCCACTCGGGGCGCGCCAGCGCTGACACCACAATGCCGGTGGACACGGGGAACACGCCCTTGAGCCATTTTCCGACCACGCGGTAGACCGGCTCCCGATAACGCGGGTCGATGATGTAGATCGTGATCTTGCAGATATCCTGCAGCTCGCCGCCGGCCTCCTTGAGCAACATGTCGATGTTCTTCATCGCCTGTTCGGTCTGGCCCGCCGCATCGCCGATGCAGACGCTCTCCGAGGTGTCCAGATTCTGGCCAATCTGCCCGCGCAAGAAGACGGTGCTGCCGCGCGCGACGACGGCCTGGCACAGATCGTTATCGAGGTTCTGTTCAGGGTAGGTTGCCTTGGTATTGAAGGTGCGTATGCGCTTGTGCTTCATGGCTCGTATCTGCATTAGGGTTTATCCGGAGACCCCGCGCCCGCCTGGCTGGCGGCATCGCACAAGGCCGTTACCTGCCCGCTGATGGTCGGTCCAAGCGGGAACGCAGCCTATTTGTTTTTTCCGGCGTCCCGTCTCGGAAATCCTGACGCGGGCGGCGCCCGCCGCCATGCGCATGCGACCTGCCTCGGCGGCCGCGCGGGGCCATCAGGAAAATCGATCCATGCCAACGGAAAAGGCGACTTGGTGCCTCGGATGGCCTCTCGCATCATTGGTTTTCGCTGGCGTGGCCGGTGCGGCGGGCGGCGGCAACGCCCGGTCCCGGATCGACGGCCGACGTCACCAGATGCAATCCGCAGCAACCTCACCTTACAAGGGATCCGGATGAACACCGCCTCAACGCCGGCGCAAGCCGCCTATCCCCGATTCCGCTACGACGGCTCGGGCGACCTGGCCCGCATCGGGCTGATCTACATCGCTTCCAGCGTCGTGATGGAAGAAGAAATGTGGGCCATGTCCGCTCCAGGGGTTTCCACCCATACCGCGCGCATCAAGCTGCCCAAGGTCACGGTGCAAGGCATCGAAGAGATGATGAACGCGCCTGAACTCGAACAGGCCGCGCGCCTGGCCGGCGCCGCTCCCATCGACGTGCTGCTGTTCGGCGGCACCAGCGCCTCGTTCCTGCATGGCACCGCCTACGACCAGGCGCTGATCCAGAAGCTGCGGCAGTGGGTGCCGGGGCCGCAGATCACCACCGCCTCCACGGCGACGCTCGCGGCGCTGAAGAAGGTCAAGGCCGGCAAGGTTGCGCTGGCCACGCCCTATCTTCCGGAGATCCACGAGCGCGCCATCCGCTTCCTGCAGGAAAACGGCCACGAGGTCGTCAAGAGCGCCTGCCTCGGCATCTCTGACGATCACGCGCTGGCCGAGGTCTCGCTGGAAAAGGTCTACGACCACGTGCTCTCGGTCGATCACCCCGACGCGACGGCCATCTTCGTCTCGTGCACCAACTTCCGCACCGTCGGCGCCATCGAGGCGCTGGAACAGAAACTCGGCAAGCCGGTGATCTCGGCCATCCAGGCTTCGTTCTGGCATTGCCTGGATCTCACCGGCGCGGCGGGCGCCAAGCCCGGCTACGGCTCGCTGTTCAACGGCAACCTGAGCAAGGCCGCAGCGATGTAGACCATTCAACGAAGTGCATGACCAATAAATAAGCAAGGGGAAAATAATGCATCTACACCAAACCATCACGGCGCTGACGCTCGCAGGCGCCTCGCTGTTCGCTGTGACGCCCGCCCAAGCCGAGAAGCTGGTGCTGGGCAACGAAGGCAGTTATCCGCCCTTCAGCATGGTCGACCCGTCAGGCCGCCTGACCGGCTTTGAACCCGACCTGGCGCGCGAGATGTGCAAGCGGATGAAGGTCGATTGCGAGATCGTCGTCATGGACTTCAAGGCCCTGATCCCGGCGCTGCTGCAGAAGAAACTGGATGCCGTGGTCAGCCAGACCAAGCCGCTGCCGGAGCGCAAGGAAAAAGTGCTGTTCGGCCGACCGGTGCTGTTCAACCCGGACTCCTATGTGGTGCCCGAGGCCAAGAACTACACCTTCACGCCGGAGGGCCTGAAGGGCGTGCGCATCGGCCTGCAACGCGGCTCGGCCCAAGCCAAGTACGTGGGCGAGACATTCGGCAACGCAGTGCAGATCGTGTTCTACGACAACCCCGACCAGATCCGTCTCGACCTGGCCAACGGCCGGCTCGACATGAGCCTGGGTCCCAAGATCAGCTGGACCAATGAGTTCCTGTCCAAGCCCCAGGGCAAGGGCTGGAAGTTCGCTGGCGGCGATCTGTGGACTGGCGGCGGCGAAGCCGGATCGAGCTGGATCGCCCGCAAGGACGGCGGCGAACTGCTCAACCGCATGAACGTCACGCTGGACACCATAATCAAGGACTGCACCTTCACCAAGCTGCGCAAGCCGTACATGGAAGTAGAGCTGCTGCCCGAGGAAGCGGCCTGCCGCTAGCAGGATTCGCGCGCGCCGCCCGAGTCCCCGGCACGAGCTTGCCGGACCGGGCGGAACTCCACCCACGCTTGCCAGGAAGACCTCATGCCTTCGATGGGTTTCGTGCAGCAACTCGCGACCGGCGCAATGATGACGATCCAGGTCGCCGTCTGCGCCTACCTGCTGGCGCTCGCGATCGGGACGTTCTTCGCCCTGATCACGCTGCGGCCGACATGGCTGGCCAAGATCGTCTGGATTCCGTATGCCTCCATCTTCACGGGGGTGCCTTCGCTGCTGGTCGGTTTCCTGTTCTATTACGGCGGCTCGCAGATCGTCGCCAGCCTGCTCGCGCCGTTCGGCATCGACCAGCAGATCGAGGTAACGCCGTTCATGGCGGCGGTAGCGGCGCTGGGCATGGTGTATGGCGCCTATCTGGCCGACCTGATCCGCAGCGCGATCCAGAACGTTCCCCACGGCCAGTTCGAGGCCGCGCGGGTGCTGCTGGTGCCGCGCACCGCCATCTGGCTCAAGGTGATCCTGCCGCAGATGCTGCGGCTGGCCCTGCCCGGCATGACCAATATGTGGATCGTCGTGCTCAAGGACACCGCCCTCATCTCCCTGATCGGCCTGAAGGAAATCATGGCCTACGCCAAGCTTGCCTCGGGCGTGACCAAGGAGCCTTTCGTCTATTACATGCTTGCGGCCGGCTTCTTCCTGATGATGACCTGGCTCACCTACTACGTGGCGCGCCGTGTCGAAACATGGGCTGCGCGCGGCTTTCATCCCGTCGTGACCAAGGGAGCGTCGCATGCACTTTGACTTCCAGGTAGCCTGGGACAGCCTGCCCAAACTGCTGGCCGGCGCCGGCACCACCTTCGCCGTGCTGCTGCCGGTGCTGGTCATCGGCCTGCTGCTGGCGCTGCCGGTGGCGCTGGCAAGCTTCCGGCCCGGTGCGCGCGCGCTCTTCGCCAGCAGCTACATCGGCTTCTTCCGCGGCGTCCCCAGCCTGGTGCTGCTGTACCTGATCTACAGCGGACTGCCGCAGTTCTCCATCGTGCGCGACACCCCCTTGTGGAGCGTCTTCTCCAACGCCTATGTCTGCGCCTGGCTGGGCCTGGCGCTGACCCATTCCGGCTTCATGGCGGAGATCATCCGCGGCGGACTGGCGGCAATACCCCGGGGCACGATCGAAGCGGCGCAGACCCTGGGCCTGAAGCCTGCGCAGATCCTGTTCCGCCTGCGCCTGCCGCTGGTGGCGCGCTATGTGCTGCGCGCCTATCAGAATGAATTGCTGATCATGGTGAAAAGCACGGCGGCCGTCAGCGCCATCACGCTGGTCGACCTCACCGCGGCCGCCAACACCGTGTTCGACTACACCTATGACCCGTTCACGCCCCTGATCACGGCGGCGGCGATCTACTGGTGCATCACCAACTGCATACGACTTGGCTTCTCGATCGCGGACCGCAAGTTGAACCGCTATCTCGCCAGGGCCTGAACCGCCCGGCCGACCGAACTATCAGAGCGCGAACCATCATGACTGCCATCCTGTCCAGCATCACGCCGCCTGTCTCCGCCACCCTGTCCGAGTGCGCGCCCGCGGTCTCCATCTCGGGTTTGAACAAGTTCTACGGCGCCTTCCACGCCCTGCGGGATATCCACCTGGAGGTCTCCAACGGCGAGATCGTCATCCTCTGCGGTCCTTCCGGATCCGGCAAGTCGTCCCTGATCCGCTGCATCAATCATCTGGAACAGCATGACTCGGGCGACATCCGGGTCAACGGCGCCGAACTGACCCGGCGTCCCGAAGACGTGGAGAAAGTGCGGCGCCAGCTGGGCATGGTGTTCCAGAACTTCAACCTCTTTCCGCATATGACGGTGCTGGACAACTGCACCTTCGCGCTGAAGATCGCCTTGAAGGTTCCAGCCCGCGAGGCCGACCAGACGGCGCGCGAATACCTGGCCAAAGTCAATGTGATCGAGCAGGCCGACAAGTATCCGATCCAGCTTTCCGGTGGCCAGCAGCAACGCGTGGCCATTGCCCGCGCGCTCTGCCTGCGCCCGCGCATCATGCTCTTCGATGAGCCGACCTCGGCGCTCGATCCGGAATCGGTCGGCTCGGTGCTGCGCATCATGGAAAACCTGGCGCAGACCGGCATCACCATGATCTGCGTCACCCACGAAATCGGCTTCGCCCGCAGGGTGGCCGACCGCTGCGTCTTCATGGAGCGAGGCGAAATCATCGAGACCGCGCCCACTGAACAGTTTTTTGGGGCGCCCCGCAGCGAGCGCCTGAAGAATTTCCTCGAGCAGGTTCTGTAGTCAACCATATAGACAAGGGGTTGTCATGATCAAGAAACTCATAGGCGCCGGCATGCTTGCCGGCGCGGCTCTCTCCGCCACGGCGCAGGCGCAGGATGCGCTGGTGGTCAGCACCTGGGGCGGCAGCTTCCGCGATCTCATCGACGAGAATATCGGCCGCGAGTTCACGCGGCAGACCGGCGTGCCGGTGAAGTACATCACGGGCGGCACCATAGACCGGCTGAACAAGGCCAAGCTCGCCACCAAGCCGGAAAGCGACATCACGTTCACCACGTCGCATATCGGCTGGCTCTATGTCAACGCCAACCTGTACGAAAAACTTGACCTGAGCAAGATCCCCAACTACTCGCACCTGGTCGACCGGGCCAAGATCAGCCCGTACCATATCGGCAGCTGGGCGTACGTGTACACCATCGGCTACCGCCCCGACCTGGTTCCCGCGGACGTCACCTTCAACAGCTGGAACGATCTGTGGAGCCCGGCGCTGAAAGGCAAGCTGTCCGCGCCCGATTTCGACCCCAGCCACATCATCGACATTTCGGCATTGCTGTCCGGCGGCGACGCCAGCACCTGGGAAAAGGGGCAGGAAAAACTCAAGGCCCTGAAACCCAATTTCAAGGCTTTCTACACCAACGACGCCAACAGCCAGCAGCTGATCGCCGCCGGCGAAACGCCGGTGCAGGTCGTGCTGTCCATGAATGCGTACTACATGATCGGCCAGGGCGTGCCCATCAAGGTGGCGATGCCCAAAGAAGGCGCGGTGCTAGGTGTCGATACCATGGCCATCATGAAAGGCAGCGCCAAGACCGACCTGGCCTACAAGTTCATGGACATCGCGCTGTCGCCCGAGGTGCAGGCCAAGATCGTGGCAGCCAAGAAGGCCAGCCCCGTCGTCGACAACGCCAAGGTCTCGCCTGAAGACGCTGCCCTTCCTGGCGTCTTCACGACCAAACAGCAATGGGACACCCAGGCCATCGTCATCGACGACAAGCTGCGCGCGGAGAAAACGGCCGAGTGGCGCAAGTGGTTTACCGAGAACATCATGAATTGATAACGCAAGGCCGCGGCCCCTTGGGGCCGCGGCGCCGCCACGTCCTCAACGTAAACCAAGGATGGGTTCACCATGGATGCGCGTTCCACCCTGAGGGGATGGCTGATATCCCCGGCAAGCTTCATCGCCCTGTGCATCTGCGTCGCCATGGCGGCCGTGCTGCAGTACAGCTTGCGCACCTTCATTCCGGGTTCGCTGGACGTCGGCGGCCTGACGCTGACGAACTTTTCGGGCATGGGCAAGCAGATCTATATCGATGCCTTCACCAACACCTTGCGCCTGAGCGTGGAGACAACGGTCTGCTCCCTGCTCGTGGCCTACCCGCTGGCGTACGCCCTGGTCCGGGTGCGCAACCGCGCCATCAAATCCTTCATCCTGATCGTGTCCATCACGCCGCTGTTCCTGGGCGAGATCGTGCGCACCTATTCCTGGATCATCGTGCTGGGCAGCACGGGCTTCATCAATTCGATGCTGCTCAAGATGGGCCTGATCGATACGCCGCTCACACTGATGTTCAGCCATCTGGGCGTGCTGGTGGCGCTGGTGCACGTCACCATCCCCGTCGTGGTGCTGATGCTGGCCACGGCCATCTCGCACATCGACCGCGACTACGAAAAGGCTGCTGAAAGCCTGGGCGCGGGGCCGGTACGCACCTTTCTGACGATCACCCTGCCGCTGTCCATGCCCGGCATCCTGGCCAGCATCACCACCTCGTTCGCCTGGACCTTCAGCGCCTTCGCCACGCCGCAAATGATAGGCGGGGGCCGCGTGCCGACGGTCTCGACGCTGGTCTACCAGCTGGGATTCTCGTCGATGAACTTCCCCCTCGCCGCCAGCCTGAGCGTCATGGGCCTGGGCCTGACGGCGATCTCGCTGATGCTGCTCGGCCAGGTCACGCGCCGTCTCAAGGTCATCGGAGGACATTGACATGAGCATCCGCAAATCCCTGCCCCTGTGGCTGCGCATCGGCGCGCCGGTGCTGATCACGCTGATCCTCGCCTTCGTGCTGCTGCCGGTAGTCGTGGTGATGCTGGCCTCCTTCAACGACAAGGCCCTGCTCACTTTTCCGCCGCAGGCCTGGTCCTGGCGCTGGTTCGAGCGCGTCTTCACCTACGCCGATTTCCGCGATGGCTTTCGCGCCAGCATGGTGGTGACGCTCTGGTCCTCGCTGCTGGCGCTGGTCATCGGCACCGGCCTGGCGATCGCCGTCAAGCGCATGGCGTTTCCGGGCAAGAACATCCTGCAAGCCATCCTGCTCTCGCCGCTGGTGATTCCCCATTTCACGGTCGGGCTGGGCCTGCTGATCCTGGCGGCGCAGCTGAACGTGGACCGCGGCTACGGGATCGTGATTCTGTGCCACGTCATCCTGGTCCTGCCGTTCGTGCTGCGCAGCGTCTATGTCTCGATGGAGAACCTGGACGAACGCCTGGAGCAGAGCGCCGCCAGCCTCGGCGCCTCGCCCGTGCGGGTGCTGTTCACGATTACCGTGCCTCTGCTGGCGCCCGGACTGTTCGGCGGCTGGCTGTTCGCGGCCATCATGTCATTCAGCGAATTCACCGCCTCGCTGTTCGTGACCACCCAGAGCACGCAGACCTTGCCAGTGACCATGTACAACTATGTGCGCGAGTTCGCCGACCCGACCCTGGCTGCGCTGTCGGTGGTGTACATCGTGGTGACGGCCGCGCTGTTGATCTTCGCCAACCGTTTCCTCGGGCTGAGCAGGATCCTCAATATCGAGGACAACCACTAGAGAATTTCGGGGTGGAATGTTGCCGATTGGTTTGGTGAGATCAGGTTCTTGAGCCGCCGGCGTCCGGACTGCGGGATTCCGATGCTCGCCCCGGTGGGGCTGCGCTTCGGATCCCTCCGCCCGGCCACCGGCTTGCGGCATCTGCCCATGAACGGGGTCCAAAACCGACGCATTAGACGACTGTCAGCCGAGGTGGTCCGGAGCCATCCGAAGCGCAGCCCCATTGGGGCGAGCATCGGAATGGCGCAGGGCTGCCTCGGTGGCTAAAGAACCCTGACATCCGCAAGACCCAACGTCAATAGCCGCGCGCGGGATCTACGCGGTTGGCGGGCTCCAGGCCCTGGTTGACGCGCAGTATGTTGTCGGCGATCTGTCCGGCGGCCGATGCTGGAATGGCCACCGAAGCCAGGTGCGGCGTGATCAGCACGTTGTCCATCGCCCAGAGCGGGTCGCCAGCGGGCAGGGGCTCGCGCTCGAACACGTCCAGCGTCGCGCCGCCCAGATGGCCGCTGCGCAGCAGATCGGTCAGGGCTGCCTGGTCCACCAACGCGCCCCGGGCCACATTGATCAGGGCTGCTCCGCGGGGCAGACGCTGCAAACGTTCGCGATCCAGCAGGCCGCGGGTCTGCGGCGTCAGCGGCAGCATCACCACCAGGATGTCCGCGCGCGACAGCACCGTGTCCAGCGACTCCATGCCGGCGTGGCACTCGACGCCTTCGATGCTGCGCGGGCTGCGCGACCAGCCCAGCACCGTCAACCCCTGGCGGCGCAGCTCCTGCGCCGCGCAGGCACCCAGCTCGCCCAGGCCCAGCACCGCCACACGCACGTCCTCGGGCGAACGCGGATGGCGGTAGGCCCACTCGCCGCGCCGCTGCGCCGCCTCGAAATACGGAATATCCCGCGCATAGCGCAGGGTGGCGAACAGCACGTAGCCCGCCATCATGCGCGCCATGTTCGGATCCGTGATGCGCGTGATGGGCACGCCGGCCGGCAGGTCCTCGCGGCCCACCAGCGAATCCACTCCCGCGCCCAGGTTCACGATAAGGCGCAGGTTCTTCATGCGGTCGAAGAAGCCCTGCGGCGCCTTCCAGGCCAGTGCGTAATGGATGCTGGCCGGGTCGTGCGCCTCGCTGCCGCGCACCATGCGCAGGTCCGGCAGGCGCGCCTGCATGGCGTCGCGCCAGGCCGTGTAGTCGTCGAACTCGCTGTAGAAAACCATCGTGCCCGACACGGCCGGGCGGGAGGATGCATGCATGGCGGGGCGACCTCAGGCGCTGCGGTTGATCAGGCGGGACATGGCCTCGATGGCCAGCTCATAGCCATCGCCGCCCAGGCCCGCGATGACACCGTCGGCGGCCTTGGAAATGTAGGAATGATGGCGGAAGGCCTCGCGCCGCCAGATGTTGCTCATGTGGACCTCGATGATCCTGCCGGGAAAGGCTAGCAAGGCATCGAGGATGGGCACCGACGAATAGGTCAGGCCGGCCGCATTGATGATGACGCCCTGCGCGCTGCCGCGCGCCTCTTGTATCCAGTCGACCAATTGACCTTCGTGGTTGGACTGGACGAAATTCAGCCGGATGCCCAGCGAGGCGGCCTTGCTTTCGCAACGCTGCTGCAACACGGGAAAGCTGTCGGAACCATAGGTCTTGTTGGCGTCCAGTCCGTAGAGATTGGCGTTCGGCCCGTTGAGAAACCAGACCGTGGAGGAGGTGGAAGGTGCGCTCGGCGTCGTCATGGCGGCGGTCTCAGGCTTCGTTGGGAAGGGTGGCCTGCATGGCAGGCAATTGATTGAACACGGCGAACCAGGCTGTGGCGCGCGGATGCGCGGCGCGCCAGTCCAGCTCGGGAAAGCGGAAATCCAGATAGCCCAGGGCGCAGCCTATGGTCAGGCTGCCGATGTCCGGATGCGCTTGCGGCAGCTCGTCTGCCTGCGCCTCGATTTCCGCGAGACAGGCCCGTACCTTGACCAGCTGCGCCTCGCGCCACTGCGGCCATTGGATTTCGGCCGGCCGGGCCGTGTGTTCGTAGCGCGCCAACAGCGCGGCATCCAGCAGGCCGTCGCCCAGGGCCTGGCGCGTCAATGCCAGCCAGCGCGCCTCGCCCGCCGGAAACAGCTGCGCGTCGCCGGCGGCGCCGGCCAGGTATTCGCAGATCACGCGGCTGTCGTAAAGCGCCCTGCCGTCCGGCAGGATCAGGGTCGGCACCTTGGCCAGCGGATTATGAGCGGCGATGCGCGCATCGCGGTTGACCGGATGCGCCGCGCTGGGCAGCCATTCGATCCGTCCGGCCTGGCCGGTCAGGTGCGCGCAGATCATCACCTTGCGCACGAAAGGGGACGTCGGGGCGTAGAGGAGTTTCAATCCAGTCTCCGATTGTCAGGGTTTGAGGACCAGCTTGCCGAACACCTTGCCGCTTTCCAGCAACTGGTGCGCGCGCACGGCCTCGGCCAGCGGCAGGCTTTGCGCCATTCTGGGCCGGATGCGGCCGGCGGCCACCAGGGGCAGCACGTGGCGCCTGAGCGCGGCGGCCATGCGGGCCTTCTCGGCATCGGTCTGCGGCCGCATGGTCGAGGAATGCAGGCTCAGCTGCTTCTGCATCAGGGTCAGCAGCTCGACATTGACGGCCGATCCCTGCAGGAAGGAAAGACTCACGTGACGCCCGCCGAAGGCCAGCGCCTGCAGATTGCGGCGCACGTAATCGCCGCCGACGATGTCCAGCACCACGTCCACGCCGCGGCCCTCGGTATAGGTCTCGCAGGCCTGCACGAAATCCGTGTCATGAAAACAGATCACCTCGGACGCGCCGAGTTCGCGCAAGGCAGCGCCGCGGTCGCGCTCGCCATCCGTCACGATGACCTTCGCCCCGGCCGCATGCGCCATCTGGATCGCCAGCGTGCCGATGCCTCCGCCGCCGCCGTGAATCAGCACGGTCTCGCCCATGCGCAGGCGGCCCAGCTCGAACAGGTTGTGCCAGACGGTGTACAGGCCTTCCGGCAGGGCGCTCGCCTCGGCGTCGCCCAGCCCCGGGGGCACGGCCAGGGAATGATCCACGCGCGCCACGCACCACGGCGCATAGCCTCCGCCCGCTAGCAGGCTCATGAATCGCTGTCCGAGCAGGGACTCCGGCACGCCGGGGCCGCAGGCGGCCACCTCGCCGCAGGCCTCCAGCCCGAGCACGTCCGTCACGCCCGGCGCTGGCTTGCTCAGGCCCTGGCGCTGCATGATGTCGGGCCGGTTGATGCCGGCCGAAAGCACACGCAACAGCACTTCGCCGGGGCCTGGCGTGGGGACCGGGCGCTCGGCCAGCGCCAACACCGTGGCGTCGCCGGGCTCGCGGGCGATGATGGCTTGCATTTCAAGGGGGATCTGCTTCATGGAGTTTTGCCTCGCGAAAGAATGGAAGCCGGGCGGCTGCGCTGGCGCGGCCGCCGTGCAGGATGGAACAGCGCGGAACCCGTCTTTCAGGACGACGCGTTGAAGACGCTGACCCCGTGACCGGGCAGAGCAAGTCCCGCCACGGCGCCCACGGGCCATTCATGGATGCAGTTCAGGTCGGAGGTGCGCACCATCACGTGCTGGCGTCCCTCCACGGGAATGTGCACCTCCAGGTACAGATCCACGTGGTCGCCCTGGAATACGTGGTTGACGACCGTGCCGCTCAGCACCGACCCGCTATGCAGGGTTTCCAGCTTGATGTGTTCGGGCCGCACATAAAGATCGAGCCGGTGCCCCTCGTGCGAGCCGCCCACCAGGCGGTGGCGGGGAATATGCGTCAGCCCCGCGCCCAGGCGCAGCTGGATGGTCTCCGCGCCGGAGCCGTGATAGTGCGCGGGCAGGATGTTGACGTCGCCCAGGAACGAGGCCACGAACGGGTCCTGCGGATTGCGATACAGCTCGTCGGGCGCCGCGACCTGCCGGATCACGCCCTGGTTCATCACCGCAATGCGGTCCGACATGCTGAGGGCCTCACCCTGGTCATGGGTGACAAAGATTGTCGTCACCCCGAGCTTGCGCTGGATATCCCGGATTTCCACCTGCATGGCGCCGCGCAGGCCCTTGTCCAAGGCGGAAAACGGCTCGTCGAGCAGCAGCACCTTGGGGCGGATCACCAGGGCCCGCGCCAGCGCCACCCGCTGCTGCTGGCCGCCGGACAACTCGCGCGGCTTGCGCTCGCCCAGTCCATCCAGCTTCACCAGGGCCATGGCTTCGCCCACCCTGCGCTCGATCTCGGCGGCCGGCACACGCCGCATCCGCAGGCCATAAGCGATATTGCGCGCCACCGTCATGTGCGGGAACAGCGCGTAGTTCTGGAACACGATGCCGATCTGGCGCTGATATGGCGGCAAGGCCGTGACCGGGGTGTCGTCGATGAAGATCTCGCCCTCGTCCGCGTCGGCAAAACCCGCGATCAGGTTCAGCAAGGTGGTCTTGCCGCAACCGGACGGGCCCAGCAGCGTCAGGAACTCTCCGCTCTCGATCTTCAGGGAGACCTTTTGGAGCACCGCATGATCGCGGTATTTCTTGATCACGCCCTCCAATCGGAGCGCGCTGGGAGTATCGGAGGCAAAGGGGCGATTCGGCATGGCTGCTGCACTCACAAAGTTCGACTTCCCGGCGTGTATGGCTCGGGAAAAGCAGGCGGTGGCCGCATGGCACGCAAGAGAGCGTCCTCAGCGTTCTGGTGCATTCAAGAATACGGCAAGGCCCTTTTCCCAGTGCGTTGCCGATGCTGATGGGGGCCATCGGAAAAAAGAAATCGCGGCATCCCGGACGCCCCGAAGCCCCCCTTTCCGCGCAAACCTGCTCCTTTGCTTTTTCCTAAGTCAGCCGTCCGAAAAACGAAGTTATCAACTCGGGGCTTCAGGGTCACACTGCGTGCCTATCGTTCAGCGCGCCCTTTGATCAAGCGCGCGGTTCGCCGGTCTTCTGTTGCTTGATCTTCGTGTCAGCCTCGAGACGCACCAGGGTCTCGGTAATTTTTAGGATCTTCAAATGTCAATTGAAAAAACCAATACGCTGGTGATCGGCGCCGGTCAGGCCGGCATCGCAATGAGCGAACACCTCGGCGCCATGGGCATTCCGCATATTGTGCTCGAGCGCAAGCGGATCGCCGAACGCTGGCGCTCCGAACGCTGGGACTCGCTGGTCGCCAACGGCCCCGCCTGGCACGACCGCTTTCCCGGCCTGAAGTTCGATGACGTCGGGCCCGACGTCTTCCCGCCCAAGGAGCGCATGGCCCAGTACTTCGAGGACTACGCCAAGATGCTCAAGGCGCCGGTGCGCACTGGCGTCGAAGTCCTGCGCGTGCAGCGCAACGACAAGCGCCCGGGCTTCACCGTCACCACCTCCGCGGGCACCATCGAAGCGCAGCACGTGGTCGCCGCGACCGGCCCCTTCCAGATCCCCACCTACCCGAAGATCGTGCCGCAGGACGCCGGCATCCAGCAGCTTCACTCCTCGGCCTACAAGAATCCAGGCCAGCTGGCCGAGGGCGCCGTGCTCGTCGTCGGCGCAGGCGCCTCCGGCTCGCAGATCGCCGAAGAACTCCGCCAGGCCGGCCGCACCGTCTACCTGTCGGTGGGCGAACACTATCGCCCGCCCCGCTCCTACCGCCAGCGCGACTACTGCTGGTGGCTGGGCGCGCTGGGCATGTGGGATGAGGTCAAGAAAAAGCCCAAGCGCGAACACGTCGCCTTCGCCGTGAGCGGCTACGAAAACGGCAAGACCGTCGACTTCCGCCGCCTGGCGCGCGACGGCATCCAGCTGGTGGGCATCACCACCTCCTATGAGAACGGCGTGCTGCATTTCGCCGACAACCTCGGCCGCGACGTCGCCCAGGGCGACGCCGACTACTTCGAGGTCCTGCGCGAAGCCGACGCCTACATCGAGCAGAACGGCCTGGACCTGCCGCCCGAGCCCGATGCCTGGAAACTGCTGCCCGACCCGGAATGCCTGACCTACCCCATCCTCAGCCTGAACCTGGCCGAAGCCGGCATCAAGACCATCCTCTGGGCGACCGGCTTCAAGGTCGACTTCAGCTGGATCGACGTCGACACCTTCGACGAAAACGGCTACCCCATCCACAAGCGCGGCATTTCCGCCGAAAAAGGCATTTACTTCCTCGGCCTGCCCAACCTCACCAACCGTAGTTCCTCGTTCATCTGGGGGGTTTGGCACGACGCCCGCTATATCGCGGACCATATCGGCATCCATCTGGATTACCTGGCGTACGAGAAGGAATGAGACGATCGGCGGACAGCTTGCCCTAGGCCGAATGCAAAAAACCCGCATCTCTATTGAGAATGCGGGCTTTTTTTGCAGATGATCCCGGTGATGCAGGAACATCGAATTCTTGGTGCCGACGGCGAGACTCGAACTCGCACAGCTTTCGCCACTACCCCCTCAAGATAGCGTGTCTACCAATTTCACCACGTCGGCTAACTTCAACCAGAAAAGCGTGCTTTCCTGGAAAGTCGAACATTCTATCACGCAAATCAGGAATCGGGGGGTTCCGTGCTGCTTTGTCGCTGCAACGCCACCAATCCGTCCCCAAGAACGCTTCTGAGGGGCCGCGGACGGCCCCTTCCCCAGCCTATCAGTTGATCTGCAGATTGGTCGCCTTGACGACCTCGCCCCACTTGCGGGTTTCGCTTTCCATGAAGGCCTTGAACGCTTGCGGCGTGTTGGGCGGCGGGGGCATGAGGAAGCCGTTGGTCTGGTAGCTGGCGGCCAGCGCGGGGTCGGAGGTCAGGGCCTTGTTGATGGCGGCGTTGACCTTCTGGACGATTTCGGGCGGGGTGCCAGCCGGCGCATACACGCCGAACCAGGCCGCCACGTCGAAGCCTTCCACTCCGGATTCGGCGATGGTGGGGATTTCCGGGGCGAACGGCACGCGGCTGCCGGTCGTGACGGCAAGACCCGTCAGCTTGCCCGCGCGCACGTGCGGCAGCAGCGGCGGCAGGTTGTCGAAGATCGAGTCCACTTGCCCGCCCAGCAGGTCGGCCACGGCCGGGCCGCTGCCGCGGTACGGGACGTGCAGGATGTCGATGCCGGTCTTCATCTTGAAGAGTTCGCAGCCCAGATGCGCGGACGAGCCGTTGCCGGGCGAGGCGCAGGTGAGCTTGCCGGGGTTCTTCTTGGCGTAGGCGATGTATTCCTGCACCGACTTGACCGGCACGCTGGCGTTGACGGCCAGGATGTTGGGCACCACGTTCAGCAAGGCGACTGCGTCCAGGTCCTTGAGCGCGTCATAGGACATCCTGGAATAGAGCGACTGGTTGATCGCGGTGGAAATCGATCCGACGAACAGGGTGTAGCCGTCGGGCGCCGAACGGGCGACGGATTCGGCGCCGATGTTGCTGTTTGCGCCGGGCTTGTTCTCGACCACGAAGGTCTGGCCGAACTCCTTGCCCAGCACGTCGGCGATCATGCGCGCGCTGATGTCGGTGGTGCCGCCCGGGGCGTAGCCCACGACCAGCCGCACCGGCTTGGTCGGATAGGCGCCGGCCTGGGCCTGCGCCGGTCCGCTGGCGAGGCACGCCAGCACTGCCGCCACGCCGGCCAGTTTGGTATAGATCTTCTTCATGTTTCCTCCTGTCGAAAACGGATGGGCGCGCATGGAAATGCGCGCCGTTTTTTTGTTGTTGTGCGGGTGCTCCTGCCCGGGGCGGCTGGCGCCGCCCGCGTCAGGCGGTCGCCGCCGGCCGCAAGGGCGCGATCAGGTCCGGGGTGAGGTCGGCCAGCGTCGCGCAGCCGAGCAGCGCCATGTTGGTCGAGATCTCGCTGCGGAATATGTCCGCCACTTTGCGGATGCCGGCGCTGCCGGCCACGGCCGCGCCGAACAATTGGGGCCTGCCGGTGAAGACCATGCGCGCGCCCAGGGCCACGGCCTTGAGCACGTCGGAGCCGCGGCGAAAGCCGCCGTCCACCATGACCGGGAAGCCCGGCGGCACCGCGGCCACCACGTCGGGCAGCGCCTGCAGGGGCGAGATGCAGCCATCCAGCTGGCGTCCGCCATGGTTCGACACGATCACGCCGTCGGCGCCCGCCGCGCAGGCGAGGCGCGCATCGTCGGGATGCATCACGCCCTTGAGCACCAGCTTGCCGGGCCAGTTCTCGCGGATCCAGCGGATGTGCTCCCACGACAGCTTGTCGCGTTCGCCGCGAAAACCGTTGGGCGGGTCTTGCGTGATGGGCGGGCCGATTTCTTCGTACAGGTTCGAGAACCTGGGGATGCCGCTGCCCAGCAGCGTGCGCAGGAAGACGTTGAAGCTCCAGCGCGGATGGCGCATGCCGTCCAGCATCACGCTGGGGCTGAGCTTGAAGGGCACGGTGAACGAGAGCTTCTGCAGGTTCTCGCGGTTGGCGCCCACGCAGGTGTCGATGGTCACCACCAGCACCGGGATCTCGGCCTGGCGCAGCCGCGCCAGCAGCTTGGCGATGCGCTCGGTATTGCCTGGCAGATAAGCCTGGTACCAGCAGCGCTTGCCGGTGGCTTCCTGCAAACGTTCCAGCGGTACGCTGGAAGCGCCGCTGATGATGAACGGAATCTCGGCCTGCTGGGCGGCCTGCGCCAACGCCAGGTCGCACTCATGCATGACGATGGCGGAGAACCCGGTAGGCGCGAACCCCAGCGGCATGGCGTAGCGCTGACCGTAGAGTTCGGCCCGGCTGCTGCGCTGGTCGACCACGCGCAGGCCGCGCGGCCGGAAACCCACGTCGCCCAGCGCGCGCACGCTCTCGGCGAGCGAAGCGCCGTCCTCGGTGCCGCCGCAGACGTAGCCTTCGACGCAGCGCGGCATGATGCGCCGCGCCTCGAGTTCGAAGTCGCGCACGGACAGGCAACGGTCCAGACGGCTCATGCGGCCACCGGCGAGCCGGCCTGCTCGCGCAGCGCCTGCATGCAGGCGGCCAGCGAACGGTCCTGCGTGTCCTGGTAAAGCGCCAGTTCGTCCTGCACCTTGGCGCCCAGGGCCTGCTCGAAAGCGGCCTGGCTGGCGTTCTGCGCGTATTCGGCCTGGGCCTTGTCGCCCAGGTTCGACTGGAAGATGCCGGCCGCGCTGACGGGCAGGAAGTCCTCGTACACCAGCGGCTCGAAGCGGATGTGGCCCTGGGCGATCAGGTCCTGCAGGCCGGCCTCGGGATCCGCGCCTTCCTTGCCGGTCAGGAAATAGCGGAAATAGGCCAGCCCCTGCGCATGCAGCGCGTCGTAGTCATCCGGGAAGGCGGCGAAACAGTCCTGCAGGTTCTGCATGTAGGCCGCGGCATTGCCTTCGTTGGGCGCGCCGCTGATGCGGCTGCGGGCCAGGTCCAGCAACTGGTCGTACAGCGCCCGGCCCTTGCGGGTCAGCGCGACGCCGCGCTGCTCGATCTCGCCGAAGCGCGCCGTGTGGCTGCCGGCCGCGGACTGGCCGTCGGCGCCGGCGAACAGGACCGCTTCCTCCAGCGCCTTGAAGCTGGTCTGGCGCAGCAGGATCGGGCACTTGCGCGGCGGCGGGCCTTCGATCACGGCCTTGGCGGACACGCCGCGGCGGGGCATCTCGGCCTGGGCTTCATCGATGTCCAGCGTGCGCGGGGTCAGGTGGTTGATGTGCGGGCCCTTGAAGGCCACCACGTCGGCGATCAGGCGATGCTGACCATGCAGTTCCTCGTAGTCTTCAAGGCTGACGGTGGCCTCGCTGTGCCAGCGGAAGGTATGCAGGGCTTCTTCCACGAATTCGCGGGCTGCGGCTACATCCAATCCGCCCTGCGCCTCGAAGCGGGCCGCGAGTTCCAGCGTGCGCGCGGTGAAGATCTGGCGCGCGGCCAGGATGCGGGCGGCCTTCTCGCGCAAGGTCTCGTCGGCGATCAGTTCCAGCCGCAGCAGCGAGGTAAAGACGCGGAACGGGCTGGCCTGCAACGAGGCTTCGTGGGTGGCGCGAAAGGCGGTGGAATGCACCGGCACGCCGGCCGGCGACAGATCGTAATAGCCCACCGGCTGCATGCCCATCACGGCGAACACGCGCCGCAGGTTGGCCAGTTCCTGCGCGGTGCCGACGCGGATCGCGCCGTGGCGCTCGATGTCCAGGCGCTCGATCTCGCCGGTGCGCGCCAGTTGCGCGGCCAGCTCGGGCTGCTCGGCCAGCGTCTTGGCGTTGACCTGTGCGACCAGGTCCAGCAGCGTGTCGTACAGCGGCACTTCCGACTTGTACATGTCGGACATGGCGCGGGAGAACCAGGCGCGGATCTGATCCGGATTGACGAAATTCTGACTCATGGCGGGCTCGGCAAATCGGTAAACAAGGATGGCCGCATGAAATCATGCGCTGCGCGCGCAATCAAATGAAAAAAATCGGCTTAATCAGTCCGTTTTTTCATGGATCGCGCGCGCTGGGCGTCGCGCTCGCGCTTGCGTGCGGCCTCTTGTTCCACCCAGGCGACGAACTGCTTGATCTTGGGCACTTCGGCCGAATGCTCGGAGTAGGCGACGAAGTACGCGCCGTCGCTGGGCTGCACATAGTCCCAGGGAATCACCAGCTTGCCGGCCTGCAACTCCTCTTCGGCCAGCAGGCGCGGCGTCAACGCCACGCCGCAGCCGCCCTCTGCCGCACGCACGCACATGTAGAAGGTATCGAAGCGGGGACCGTGGTAGCTGCGGTCGGACTGGAACTGCTGACGCGAGAAGTAGTCGTGCCAGGCTTCCGGGCGCGAAGCGCATTGGATCAGCGCCTGCGCGCTCAGCGCCTCCAGGCTGTCGACCCTGTCACCCGGAAGAAAGCCGGGCGCGCACACCGGCACCACCTCGGCACCGAACAATTCCCGGCACTGGGCGCCCGGCAAGGTGCCATGCCCGAAGAAGAAGGAGATGTCGATCTTGGCCTGCATCAGGTCGAAGGGCCGGGTTTCGCTGCGCACCTTGACCTGGATGTCCGGATGCGCGGCCATGAAGCCTTGCAGCCGCGGGATCAGCCAGCGCGCGCCGAAGGTCGGCTGGGTGCCGATGGTGAGCACCTGGGTCTCGCTGCCGTAGGTCAGGATGTAGCGCGAGGACATGTCCACCTGGTTCAGGATGGCCCTGACCTCGGACTGGTACAAGGCTCCCGCAGGCGTCAGTTGCAGGCGCCGCCGCACCCGCAGGAACAGCGGGTTGCGCAGCAGCGCCTCCAGCTGCGCGATCTGCTTGCTGATCGCGCTCTGGGTCATGTGCAGTTCCTCGGCGGCGCGCGTGAAGCTCATGTGCCGCGCCACCGCCTCGAAACATTGCAGCGCCATCATCGATGGCATCAAACGCTTTTCCATGGGGCCGATCCGGGTATGCCTGTGCTGGCCGCGGCCGGCGTCCCATCGCCGGCCGCAGCGCTTGCGGCATTATCGCAGGCCCAGGCTCACCACTGGTATCCGACCCCCGCCGCGCCGCCGAAATCACCGCGGGACGTGCCGTTGGCCGATACCTTGTAGACCCAGCGCCCGCCGCTGGAAACGCGCGACAGGCCCATGGCGTAGCCCGATTCGCCATTCCAGGTGCCGCCCGCCATGGACAGCATGTTGCGGCCCGGCAGATAGGCCTGCGGCAAGGAAGCCGTCGCCATGGCCGCGGCCACGCCCGCGCTCAGCATGCGCTCCTGGGAATCCAGGTCGTTGCGCAGGTTCTGCACGGAATGCTCGACGGCGCCCACGCGCGCCTCGCTTGCGCTGCTGGCGGCGCGCAGCTGACCCACGTTGACGGCATCGGTGTCCTCGCTGCCTGCCGCCACGCCCGTCATCTGGCGTCCGCCCACGTTCACCTCGCCGGTGGAGTTTTGGGGCCGCGCCATGCCGTAGGCCTCGTAGCCTTCCTGCGCGCCGCGCGCCGCCGAGGACCCCGCCCCCAGCGCCACGCTGTTGCCCGCGCTGGCCACCGCGCCGGCGCCGACCGCGACGCTCTGCGTAGCCGCGGACGAGTCGGCGCCCACCGACACGCTGCGGTCCGCCACGGAACCGCGTCCGGCATTCGAGCCTATCGATACGTTGTCGCTGCCGCGCACACCCGACCCGGCGGCCGTGCCCTGCGCCACGTTGTTGTTGCCGACGACGTCGCGGCCGGCGGCCAACCCGCTAGCCGTATTGCCGTCGCCCTGCACGCCGTAGCCCGCGTAGGCGCCGGCAGCCATGTTGTTGGCGCCGGTCACGTTCTGCCCGGCATTCTTGCCCTGCGCCAGGTTGCCCTCGCCCTCCACGTTCTGGCCCGCGTTCTGGCCCAGCGCCAGGTTGCCGTCGCCGACGACATTGCGGCCCGCTTCCTGGCCGAATGCCGAGTTGCCATTGCCGGTGACGTTGCGGCCGGCGTTGGTGCCATAGGCGGCATTGTTGTTGCCCACCGTGTCCGTGCCGGCCCAGAAGCCAAAGGCATCGTTGTAGTCGCCCGTGACGTTCTGCCCGGCGCTGCGGCCGAACGACTGGTTCCAGCCGCCCTGCACGTTGGTGCCGGCGTAATAGCCGATGGCCTGGTTGGCGTTCTTGCCGCCGACCTTGGAGCCCGCGCCTTCGCCGATCGCGAGGTTCCAGTTGGTGCTCACGTCCTGGCCCGCGCCATTGCCCAGGCCGATGTTGTTGCTGCCTTTCACGTTGACGCCGGCGTTCTTGCCTATGGCGTGATTACCTTTGCCGGTCACGCCCTGGGCGGCGCCCGGTCCATAGCCGAGATTGCTGCCGTCCCACATCACGGGCGGCGCGGTCTGCGCCTGCGCGGCCGATCCCCCGGCCAGCGCACCCACCAGAACCGCCACCGACAAGCCGTTGGCGGCCAGAATTGCGTATGTGTTCTTCATGATCATGTTGGTAGTTTTTTGTTGCGGACGGCCAGGCGCGCACCCCGATGCGCGCCTGGCCCGCTCATGCCTGGGTCATCACAGATGCAGCGCCATGGCGGGGTCGCTGACGCTCGCGCGGCCGTTCTCCATGCGTCCGGCGAAGCGGCGTTCGAAGCCTTCGGCGGTGACGGTGAAGTCGTACCAGTTGCCGCTTTCCTTGATGGACCAGTGGTGTTCGGCGACCTTGCCCGGCTCGACCGCCAGGGTCCAGGGGCCGTCCTTGCGGTAGGCGTTGGATTGCAGGTTCGCCTGCAGGCTGGCGGTGCCGCGGTTGGACACCTTCACGTAGAGCGCGCTGCCGGCCGGCTCGTAGCAGACTTGCACTTCCAAAGCCGCGCCGCGCTGCGTGTTGCCGGAGAAGGTCCGCACGAAGCCGTTGCTGCTGTACACCCACAGGTCATAGTCGCCGCCGGTCCAGGTGTCCGACAGCGTCTTGCCGGCTTCGACGGTGTAGCGCCGCGGGATCAGGTCCAGGTTGCGCTTGTCGTACACATGGAACACCGCGCCCGCTTCGCCCGTGTTGCTGAACAGCAGTTCGACGGCGCCGTCCGCGCCCAGCCGGGCGCTGGTGTGCAGTTCATAAGGCAGCGCGCGCGACAGCCGCGTGCCGGTCTCCTGGAACAGCGGCTGGGGGATGGCGGGCGCCTGCGTCACGGCAGTGGTGGGCAACAGCTTCTGCGCCGCGTTGATCGCGGGATAGTTGCTGGTGTCGGGCAGCGTGGGCACGCGGGGATCGTTGGGGCTGACGAAGTCGAAGCAGGAGGTCAGGTCGCCGCAAACCGCGCGACTCCAAGGACTGATGGCGTCGACCTTGATGTCGAAGCGCTGCTCCAGGAACCGGCCCACGGAGGTGTGATCGAACACCTGCGAATTGACCCAGCCGCCCTTGCTCCACGGCGACACCACGTACATGGGCACGCGCGAGCTCAGGCCCCACGGCCGGATGTTGCCGGTGATCTTGTCATCGGCCTTCAGGTAGTTGCCCACCGAGGCATCGAAGTACTCGCCGTCCAGTGGCACGGTGGACTTGCCCATCAGCACGCCGTTGGCGTCATAGGACGGCACGGCCGGCATGGCGGCGTGATCGAAGAAGCCGTCGTTCTCGTCGAAGGTCACGAACAGCGCGGTCTTGCTCCAGACTTCCGGATTGGAGGTCAACGCGTCCAGCACGTCGGCAATGAAGTCGGCCGCGCCGGCCACGCCTTCGCTGCTGCCCGGATGCTCGGCCAGCGCCTGGGTGGGCAACACCCAGGACACCTGTGGCAAGGTGCCGTTGGCCACGTCCTGCTTGAGCTGCGCCAGGAAATTGACGGCGCCGTCGTTCTTCTCGGGGCCGCCTGTCAGGCCGTGCTCATAGATCGGCGAACCCGGCTGTGCGGTGCGGAAGCTCTTGAAGGCCAGGCAGCCATGCATGGCGCCCGTCCAGTTGTTGTTCATGTTCTGGTAGATGTGCCAACTGACCCCGGCGCGCTGCAGCAGGTCGGGCAAGGTGTCCCACTTGAAGGCGCTGTTCTTGTACTTGTAGTTGTAGACGCCCGTCACGGGGTCGACCTGGCCCGAACCGTCGGCCAGCTGCGCGCGGCCCGCGACCCAGTTGGACGGGCTGGGCCAGCAGCGCGAGTTGACGGGCTCCGAATCGGTATCGGTGCTGTTCACGCCCAGCTTGCGCAGCTCGGGATTGGCATTGGCGCCCGACCAGAACACGATGCGGTTGGGATCGGTGCCGGTCAGGATGGAACAGTGGTAGCCGTCGCAGACGGTGAAGGCATCGGCCAGCGCGAACTGGTACGGAATGTCCTCGCGCATGAAGAAGCCCATGGTGGCCTGGTTCTTGTACTGGATCCACTGGTCCATCTTGCCCTGGTTCCAGGCCGCCTGCTGGTCGGGGAAATTGTGCGGCGTGCCCGATCCGATCAGCGCGTTGCTGGTCCTGGAATCGCGGCGGAAGGGCTGGATGTCCTGGCCGCCCTTGGGGTCGGGCTGGAAGAACACCGACTTGCCGCTGGCCAGCGGAATCGGGAAGCGGTCGCCGAAGCCGCGCACGCCGCGCATGGTGCCGAAATAGTGGTCGAACGAGCGGTTCTCCTGCATCAGGATCACGATGTGCTTGATGTCCTTGATGGTGCCGCTTTCGACCGCCGCGGGAACCGCCAGCGCGCGCTGGATCGAGGCGGGCAGCAAGGCCATCGCCGACAGGGCGCCGGCCGCCTGGGCCGAGGCGCGGAAGAACTGCCGGCGGCCCGGAAAGGCCGGGGACACGCTGGCGGAATGCGAGGGGTAGGTCTTGGTCATGGGGCTACTCTTGCGTTGGGTTGAGCGGATTGGGCGTTCAGGGCGCGCAGCGCAGTTGCGGCGCGGGCGGCGGCGTCTCGGGCTGTCCGGTCTCGGGCGGCGTGGTCGCGCCGCCATCCGAGTCGTCATCGCCGCCGCATGCGGCAAGGGTCAAACTCAGGGCGATGGCCGCAACAAGGGCGCGGCCCAGTGCAAAGTACGGGGTCATGAAAACTCCTGGTCAGGGAACGTTGCCGGGTCCGTCCGGCAGAAAACCTATCGGGGCGCGGCGGCCTGGCTGGCCGCCGCGCCAGCTCAGCTCAAGCGGCGCCGCAAGCGGGCGGCGACCTGGTCCAGCAAGAACACGGTGATGAAGATCACGACGAGAATGGTCCCGACGTGGGCGTACTGGTACATGTCGTAGCGGCCTTTCAGCTCCTGGCCGATGCCGCCCGCGCCCACCAGGCCCACGACCGTGGCCATGCGCACGTTGCGGTCCAGGATGTACAGGGTGTAGCCGGTGAACTTGGGCATGACTTGCGGCAGCACGGCATAAGCCAACACGCGCGGCTTGCTGGCGCCGATCGCGGCCAGCGCCTCTTGCGGCTTGGCGTCGGCCGTCTCGATATCCTCGGCGTAGAACTTGCCCAGGAATCCCATCGAATGGATGGCCAGCGCCAGCACCCCGGCAATCGGGCCGAAGCCGTAGGCCAGCACCAGGAACAGCGCGCAGATCAGCTCGGGCATCGCACGGAACATGCTGACGATGGCCCGCGCCGCCACGTACAGCAGCCGGTTGGGCGCGTAGTTGCGGGCGCTGCAATAGGCCAGCGGCACGCTGCCCAATACGGCCAGCAAGGTCGCCCAGATGGCGATCTCAAAGGTCTCGACCATCTTCACCGCCACCCGCCACAGATAGCCCAGCGGCTCGACCAGATAGGTCTGCGTGGACACCTCGTCTTCCATCTTCAGCGTGTGCGGATTCAACCGGCTTTCGGTCACCTGCAGCGTTTCCACACGGGCCAGCCACGGCAACTTGTCCGGATCGAATCCTTCTATGCGCGAGGTCTCGGTGCGATACGAGACCTGCAGCGGGAACAGGTTGTCGGCCAGGGCGCCCAGGCCCGCCGTGACCTGGGACTGCTGCTTCAGGCCCACCGCCGCCAGCGCGCCGTCCAGGGTCAGCGCCGCCATGCGGCCCATCTCGACCCGTTGGCCGGTGTAGAGGAACAACATCAGCGCCGCGATCACGATCAGCAGCGCGCGGGCGCCGTAAGGCGGATCCAGGCGCCAGGCCGCGTTGTCAGCCGGCGTTTTCAATGCCTGCGTGTTCATTGCGCGCCTCCCGCCGACAACACCGCCGGCCGGATCGGCCTGGCCGCGCGCGGCTCGACATGGCCGCGGCCCGCAAGATCGGCAGCGGCGATGCCGCTCTCCGGCTGCGGGGCCTGATACAGGGCGCGGGCGGTGGCCTCATCGAACGCGCCCGCCGGTCCGTCGAACACCATGACGCCATGGCGCAGCGCCACGATGCGGTCGGCGAACTCGCGGGCCAGATCGACCTGGTGCAGGCTGCACAGGACGGTCGCGCCGCGTTCCCGCGCCTGATTGCGCAACAGCTCCAGGATGTCGCGGCTGATGCGCGGGTCCAGGCTGGCCACCGGCTCGTCGGCCAGCAACAAGGCCGGGGCCAGCATGAAGGCGCGGGCGATGCCCACGCGCTGCTGCTGGCCGCCAGACAATTCGCTCACGCGGCGTTGCAGATGTTCGGGCTGCAGGCCGACTTCGCGCACCAGCTTGCAGGCCCGTTCGCGCAATTCCGCGGGGAAGCGCATCAGATAGGCGCGCCATGCCGGCAAGCCGGGCAGCGCGCCCGACAGCACGTTGGTCGCGACCGTCGCGCGCGACACCAGGTTGAAGTGCTGATGCACCATGCCGATCCGTGGCCGCACGGCAGCAAGCGTCGAGGGCTGCACCTGCGTGCCATCGACCCACACGTCCCCTTGGGTCGGCACGGTCAAGCCGTTGGCCATGCGCAGCAAGGTCGATTTGCCCGCGCCCGAGGCGCCGAGGATGACGCAGAACTGGCCGCGCGGCACCTGCAGCGACACCGAGTTCAGGGCCGCGGTCCCGTCGGCGTAGCGCATGCCGACGGCGTCGTAGCGCAGCATGTCCATTTCGCTTGCTCCGGTGATCACCGCTGTGCCGCCTTCTGCAGGATTTCGCCCTTGATCTCGTCGGTCAGCAGGGCCATCTTCGAAGCCGGGCCAGCGAACTGCGCCTCGGAGAACTCGGTGTCGAAGCGATCCAGCTTGGCGCCGCCGTAGCCGCGCACCATGTCCGGGGTCACGCCGGGCGCCTGATGCACCTTGGCAAATGCCTGCTTGAGCGTCGCCTTCAGCGGCTCGGGCAGCTTGGTGTTCATTGCCAGCGGCGGATACGGGATGGGTTCGCTCTTGAAGATCACCTTCACGGACTTCGGGTCCACCGCGCCCTGGCGCACCGCCTTGTCGAAGGAATCGAACGACAGCGCGGCCGCGTCGACCTGGCCCTGCACCAGCGCGGCCAGGCTGCTGGCGTGGCTGCCGGTCAATTGCAGCGCCGCCAGGTCCTTGGCCGGGTTCATGCCGTCCTTGATCATGGACGCCACCTGGAAGGTGAAGCTGGAAGCCGAGTTCACGTCGCCGAACGCGGCGCGCTTGCCCTTCAGGTCGGCCAACGTATTGATCGGCGAATCGGCCCGGGCGAACATCGCGGCGTAGTAGGCGGACTCGCCTTTCTGCACGCCCACGGCCAGCAACTGCGCGCATTGGCGCTCGTGCGCCTGTACGTACGAAACCGGTCCCAGGAACGCGACCTCGGCCAACTGGTTGCACATGCCTTCGACCACGGCGCCGTAGGATTGGCCCACCGTCAGTTGGAAATGCAGCCCGGTGCTGCGCGTGATCGCATTGAAGATCGGCGCGTAGTCGGCCTTGGTGCCCGATTCGGTGCCGCCATCGGCAGGTATCAGCAGCACGCGCAACGGACGCTGCTGCGAGCCGTCGGCCAGGGATTGGGCTTGCGCGAGGGGTGCGGCGGCCAGCAGGGAAACCAGCGCCAGGGCGGGCGCGCAATTGCGGATCTTCATTTTTCTGTTCCTAGTCTTGTTGAGGTTGCCATCGGGGCGCTGCGTGCTCGGCCCTGATTCCGGACGCAGATTAGTGATGGCACATGACAGGAAAATGAAAATTGCTCAAATCAAAAAAATGAATTTTTGAATTTTGTTCAGATAGAATCACAGCCGCCGGGCAGGCCCGAACCGTAGCGGGCGCCCACTCCTTTCAACCCTGCACGCGCTTCGACGCCACCACGCCGATCCATGACCCGCATTGCCTGCACTCCTCTCGCTTCCCATTCCCAAGCCCCGACGTCGGAACCGCCCTGGACCGCCCGCTCGCGCGGCCTGATCCTGGATCTGGACGGGACATTGATACGGGGCCATGAAGTGATACCGGGCGCCAGCGAGCTGCTGACCCGCTGGGCGGGACGCTGCGTCATCGTGTCCAACAATTCCACTGACACGGCGGCAGGCCTGGCGCCGCGCTTGCGGGCGATGGGCCTGCCGGTGCAAGCCGAAACGCTGATCCTGGCCGGCGAGCAGGCCGTGCGCCATATCGCCCGGCAGCATCCGCGGGCCGCGGTGCTGCTCTGCGCCTCGGACGCATTGCGCGGCTTCGCCGCCAGCCTGGGGCTGGCGCTGGTGGACCGCGATGCGGACATCGTGCTGCTGGCGCGCGATCTGTCGTTCGGCTACGGGACGCTGCAGACCCTGGCAGGCGAGCTGGCGCGGGGCGCGACCTTGATGGTCAGCAACGGCGATCTCACCCATCCCGGCCCGCAAGGCGCCATCGTCCCCGAAACAGGCGCGCTACTGCAGTCGGTGCTGGCCTGCGCGCCTGGCGTGCGCCCGCACATACTCGGCAAGCCGGGAGCCATGCTGTTGGAGGAAGGATTGCGCCGGCTGGGCCTGGCGCCGGCCGACGCCACGGTCATCGGCGACAACGTGCGCACCGATGCGCTGGGCGCGGTGCGCCTGGGCATCGGCTATCTGCTGGTCGGCACTGCGCCTTACGCGGATGCGCCGGACGTGGCGGGGCTGCTGGATGGCGCGCGTCCGCGCAGGCATGCGCTGCCGGCGGACATCGAAGGCGATCAGTAGCGCTTGTTCGACAGCACGTCGAAGGTGCTGCGCAGCGTGGAGACGGCCTTGTCGTAGTCGGACAGGGCCAGGCAGGCGATGAGCGTGTCGATGATGGCCAACTGCGCCAACCGGCTGGTCATGGCCTCGGTGCGGAAACGGGTCTCGCGCGACATGGTGTGCAGCACCACGTCCGCGTGTTCCTGGATCGGCGATTTGCCGAAATTGGTGATGCAGATCGTGCGCGCCCCGGCTTCCTTGGCCAGCCGCGTCGCCAACACGGTTTCATGGGTGCTGCCGGAATGCGAAATGGTCAGCACGGCGACGTCCGGCCCGGTCAGCGACGCGCTGATGGCCTGCACGTGGGAATCGGTCACTGCCGTGGCATGCAGCCCGATGCGCAACATGCGGTAGTGCGCGTCATGCGCGATGACGGCCGAGCTGCCGATGCCGTAGATTTCCACGCGGCGGGCGCCGCGGATCAGTTCCACGGCCGCCGACAGCGCGGCCACGTCCAGCACCGATTCCGTTTCCTGCAGGGTCTGGATATTGCTGTGGAAGATCTTGCTGACGACCTGCTCGGGCGTGTCCTGGGCCGCCAGGTCTTCGTGGATGTACTGCACCGGCTGCACGATCTGCTGCGCCAGCGCGATCTTCAGCTGTTGAAAGCCCGTGGCGCCCAGCAGCTTGCAAAAACCCACCACGCTGCCTTCGCTGCACTGGGTGCGCTCGGCCACTTCGCTGACCGACATGTGTACCACCTCGGCCGGGTTGCGTATGACGAACTCGCCGATGCGCTGCGAGGCCGCCCCCATCGAGGGCAGCAGGCTCTGGATGCGCGCCAGCATGGCCTGCGGCGAGCCCCGCTGCTGATCGGCGGCGGTCGGGGTTCGGGGAGTGCGTTTGGATGTGGCCATGGCGGAGATCGAGGAACAGGAACCGGATGCGCAGGCAACGATACCCTACCCGCTGCCGGCGCGGCGACGGCGCATGCTAACGGCCGCCGATGACAGGATATCCGGGCAGCCGCAAGCCGCCCATGAAAAAGGCCGGCATGTGCCGGCCTTTCCGTTTGCTGTGGCTTACTTCGCCGGCGCCGCGGGCGTTTCGGCGGGCTTGTCGCCTGCGGCCGGTGCGGCCGGGGTGGCGGGTGCGGCCGGGACCGAGGGCACCGACGCGTCGGGCTTGGCCGGAGCGGCGGGCACCGAACCCGCGCCGGGAACCGACGAACCAGCGGGAGCGGGCGCTGCGCCCGGCACTTGCGGCACCGAACGGTCGGCCGGGAAGCTTTGCATCACGCCCGAGTCGACGGCAGGGCCGCTATTGCCCTTGTGGCTGACATAAGCCAGGCCGGCGGTGGACGCGAAGAAGACCACGGCGGCCCACTTGGTCGCGCGCGACAGGAAGTTCGCCGCGCCGGTGGCGCCGAACAGGCTGCCGGCCGAGCCACTGCCGAAGGCGGACCCCATGTCGGCGCCTTTGCCCTGCTGAAGCAGGACCAGGACGATGATAGCCAGCGCCGAGATCACTTGGACGGCCAGCAGGATTTTGAGCATCAAGGGCATTACAGACTCCGGAACGGAAACTTAGATAGCGGCGATTCGCAAAAATTCTTCAGCCACGAGCGACGCGCCGCCGACCAGGGCACCGTCGATATCAGTCATGGCGAACAAACTGGCGGCATTGGCAGCTTTGACGCTACCGCCGTACAACACTTGCACCTGCGCCGCGCCCAGCGCGCGCAGGGCGGCGCGGATGGCGCCATGGACTTCCTGCGCCTGCTCGGGGCTGGCGGTGCGGCCGGTGCCGATGGCCCAGACGGGCTCATAGGCCAGGACCATGCGCGAAACCGCCTCGGCGCCCAGCGCCAGCACGGGCTTCAATTGGCGTTCGATCACGGCCAGCGTGTTGCCGGCTTCGCGGTCGGCCAGGGATTCGCCCACGCACACCACCGGGGTCAGGCCGGCAGCCAGCGCGGCCTGGGCCTTGGCGGCCACGGCCTCGTCGGTCTCGCCGTGCAGCACGCGGCGCTCGGAGTGGCCGGCCAGGGCCCAGCGGCAGCCGAATTCCTTCAGCATGGCGCCGGAGACTTCCCCGGTGTAGGCGCCCTTTTCATGGGCGCTGACGTCTTGCGCACCCCAGGACACGCTGCTGCCGGTCAGGGCCGACGCCGCTTGCGCGAGGTAGGGGAACGGCACACAGATGCCGATTTCGCAGTGGCTCGCAGCATCCGCGGCGCGCAGCTCGGTCAGCAACGCGGCGTTCTCGGCCAGGTTGCCGTGCATCTTCCAGTTGCCCAGCACGAGGCGGGCGCGGTTTTCGACTGAAGTCATGGCGAGGTATCTGTATCGGTTGGACTGGGGCGAGCCAAGGGCTGCGTAGCAACCGCCCACGGGCCTGCCTGGAAAAAATTCCAGGCGAAACCCGTGATTGTATCCTGTTGCGGGACGCTACGCCGAGCGCCCCCCATTTCTTACATGGTCAGGATGATTTTGCCGATGTTTTCACCGCTTTCCATCATGGCATGGGCGCGCGAGGCCTCGGCCAGCGGGAAGGTGGCGTGCAAGATGGGCTTGATGGCCCCTTTTTCCAGCAGAGGCCAGGCCTGCTCGCGCAGGGCGCGCGCGATGGCGCCCTTGAAGGCGACCGGACGGGGACGCAAGGTCGAGCCGGTGATGGTCAGGCGGCGGCGCATGACCTGGGCCGTATCCACATTGGCGTGGGAACCGCCCAGCTGGGCGATGATGACGATGCGGCCGTCGTCGGCCAGGCACTGCATGTCGCGGCCGATGTAGTCACCGGCCACCATGTCCAGGATCACGTCCACGCCGCGTCCGCCGGTGGCGTCCAGCACTTCCTTCACGAAATCCTGGGTCTTGTAGTTGATGCCGCGCTCGGCGCCCAGCGCTTCCACGGCGCGGGCCCGGTCGTCGCTGCCGACGGTGGCATAGACCTTGTGGCCCATGGCGCGGGCCAGCTGGATGGCCGTAGTGCCGATGCCGCTGGCACCGCCATGCACCAGCAACGCCTCGCCTTCGGACAGGCGGCCGCGGTCGAATACGTTGCTCCAGACCGTGAAATAGGTTTCCGGCAGGCCGGCGGCCTCGATGTCGGACAGGCCCTTGGGAATCGGCAGGCATTGCGCCGCGGGCGCTACGCAGTATTCCGCGTAGCCGCCGCCCGCCACCAGGGCGCAGACTTTGTCGCCCAAGACAAAACCGCTGCCGGCCAGGTCGCCGCCGACGATCTCGCCGGCCACTTCCAGGCCCGGCAGGTCCGAGGCGCCGCGCGGCGGCGCGTAGTTGCCCTTGCGCTGGAACACGTCGGGACGGTTGACGCCCGCGGCGCTCACTTTGATCAGGACTTCACCCGCGCCGGCTTCCGGCGTGGGGCGCTCCACGGGGACCAGGACCTCGGGGCCACCAGGGCGAGAGATTTCTACGGCGTGCATCGCGTGCCTCCTTTGCAGCAAATGGATTATTATTGCGCCCTTTACGGCGTATCGTGTTCCCGGCCCGGCAGATTGTTTGCCTGATGGCCGGATCGCCGGAATATACGCAATACCAGGAAGCGTGGCAGAGTGGTCGATTGCACCGGTCTTGAAAACCGGCAACGGGCAACCGTTCGTGAGTTCGAATCTCACCGCTTCCGCCAAGACACCCGATGCCAGCGCGCATCGCCGCCCGCAAGGCGGCATGGGGCTACAGGCTGCCGTACGAATGCAGCCCCGACAGAAACATGTTCACCCCCAGAAAGGCGAAGCTCGTCACCACCAACCCGGCGAGCGCCCAGTAGGCCGCCACCTCTCCTCGCAGCCCCTTGAGCAGCCGCATGTGTAGCCAGGCGGCATAGTTCAGCCATACGATCAGCGCCCAGGTCTCCTTGGGATCCCATTGCCAATACGCGCCCCAGGCGTCGGCGGCCCACAACGCGCCCAGCACGGTGGCCACGGTGAAAAAGGCGAAACCCAGCGCGATGGCCCGGTACATGATGTCCTCCAACACCTCCAGGGACGGCAGCCGGCGGGCAATGGGACGGCGCAGCGCCAGCACCGCGCCCACGACCATGGCGCCCCCGCCGAAATACAGCATCCACACAGGCGACAGCCGCCGCGAGCCGAAGATCATCGGCTCGGCGCATAGCAGCGCGCCCAGCAGGAAAACTGGAATCAGGCGCTTGCCCGCTGCGCTCTGCCCGTGCAGCTTGACCAGGTAGGCGAAGCCCACCGCGCCCGCCAGCGAGAACGTGCCATAGCCCACGAAATTGGCCGGCACGTGCAGCTTCATCCACCAGCTTTGCAGTGCGGGAACCAGCGGCTGGATCTGATGGGCGCCGCGCGTGAGCGAATACCAGGACAGGAACAGGACCATCGAGGCAACCACCAGCATGACGAAGCCGCCCAGCGCTCGCGTGGCGTAGCGGGCCTCGTAGTAGAGGTAGAACAGCGCCGTGACCAGTGCAAAAAAAACGAACACCTCGTACAGGTTGCTGACCGGAATGTGTCCGACATCCGGTCCCAGCAAATGTCCTTCGCGCCAGCGCACCAGCAGGCCGGTCAGCCCCGCCCATACCCCGCCCCAGGTCAGGACCGTGCCCAGCCAGGCGATCGCGGGCCGGGCCAGCCCCGCCCAATAGCAAAGCGTGCCCAGCACGAACAGGCAGCTCATCCAGAGTATGGCCGACTGCGACGACAGCAGGTACTTGAGCAGGACGACGTTTTCGGCGCGCCCCAGGTTGCCCTGCAGCAGCCCTGCCCCGCCCGCATACAACCACGCGGCCAGCAGCGCGCTGGCGCCGCTGGCCAAGAACAGAGGCCGCAAGGGGCGCCACAGCCATCCCAGCCAGGCCAGGGCAGGCACCGCGCCGATCAGCATCGCTTGCTCGTAGCCGTTCAGAAACTGGCCGAACTCCTCCAGCGCATAGGCGCAGCCGGCAAGGCAGATCAGCAGGAACCCGGCGTCGGTCGGGTTCAAGCGCCTGCCGGTCCGGGCAGCGGCATTCGAAACGTCCGACACGGACCGGCGGCAAGTCGGCGGGACGGACCCGGTGGCGGTAAGCGGCATCGCAGCATCTCCATGCGTAACCGTGCGGCCCAGGTTGCCCGCAGGCCGAACGAATCTGATTTTGTCATAGGACAAATTCATTCTAAGAACGACGCGTCCGCGCTGCATAGCGACGGCGCCAGCCCCCACGCTGCGTCGCCATCCCTACCGGAAACGCTGCGACCGTGCTAGACGCCCGCGCAGCGCGCTTCGTCCAGGGACAGGCGGGACGCTATCCGCTCCGGACAGGATTCCTGCAATTGCCTGCAGGCGGCGTGCACGCGCACCATGGCCAGGGCGATTTCTCCGGTTTCCAGGCCGGCGTAGCCGAACAGCAGATGCCGGGACTCGACGCCCTCACCCGCGCTGGCGGCGGCCTGGGCCAGCGGATACAGCCTCACGCCCTGCGCCAGTGCGGCCGCGGCGACCGCGTCGGCGCCGGGGCTGTCCGCCGGCAGTTCAAAGGCCAGGTGCATCCCCGAATTCTGTCCGCTGATCAGGCCGCGTCCGCCCCAGACTTTACGGATGCCACGCAGCAGTTCGTCACGCTGCGCCTGGTAGCGCCGCCGCAAGGTCTGCAGGTGGCGGGCGAAACAGTTCTCATCGAAGTAGCGCGCCAGCACGGCCTGCGTCAGCCATGGGCTGCCGTTGTTGAGCAAGGCCTTGCGTTCGGCAAAATCGTCGACCAGCTCAAGCGGGCAGACCATGTATCCCAGCCTCAAGCCGGGCCCCAGCGTCTTGGAGAACGTC
Source organism: Achromobacter sp. PD1 (assembly GCF_048541815.1). Taxonomy (NCBI): domain Bacteria; kingdom Pseudomonadati; phylum Pseudomonadota; class Betaproteobacteria; order Burkholderiales; family Alcaligenaceae; genus Achromobacter; species Achromobacter sp. PD1. The sequence continues at coordinate 475,477 of NZ_CP183349.1, read as the reverse complement.
CCCAGGTACACGACCTGCCGCGGACTCATCGCGGCCAGCGGCATGGGCAGCACGGACTCATAGCAAAAGTCGCCGTCGTAGTCGTCCTCGATGATCAGCGCGCCGCTGCGGCCGGCCCATTCGAGCAATTGCCGGCGCCGGGACAGGGACATGGCGTAGCCCAGGGGGTACTGGTGCGAGGGCGTCACATAGGCCAGCCTGGCCGGGCCTTCCGGCAACAGGTCGGTGCGCAGTCCCTGCCCGTCCACCGGAACCGGCGCCTCCTGCGCGCCATGCCGCCGCACCAGATTCCTGAACCCCGCATAACAGGGCGACTCGAACACCGCCCGGCCGTGGCGGTCCAGGAAATGCGAGGCGATCAGGCTCAAAGCCTCCTGGCTGCCGGCGGTGATCAGCACCTGTTCGGGCTCGACCTTCAGCGCCTTGGCGGCCGACAGGTAATCGGCAATCTGCACGCGCAAGCCCCACAGGCCGGCGGGCGGCGCATATTCGGCCATGGCGCAGCCCGCATGCCGTAGCAGCTGGTTCGACAGCATGATGAACTGGCGCAACGGAAAGGCGTGGACCGAGGGACGGCCGACCTTGAAGTCATAGCGCGGCGGCATGGGCGGCGACTGGCCGCAGACGCCGCTGGAGAGGGCCTGGCTGACGGCGTCGGCGTAGACCGGCGGACGGTCCTGGACGAAATCGGGACAGCGCGAATTGATGACCAGGCTGCGGTTCAACGTCACGAAATAACCGCGGCTGGGCTTGCTCTGGATCAGGCTGGAATCGATCAGCAGTTCATACGCGCCCAGCACGGTGTTCTTCGATACCTGCAGCAGCGATGACATGCGGTTGATCGCCGGCAGCCTGTCTCCTTCCTGCAGCCGTCCGGCGCGTATCAGCGCCTCGATCTGGTCGGCGATCTGCTGCTTGTAGGGTTTTGCATCCTGGCGGGATAGGGAAAGCGGGAGTGAAAACATGGCGGACAACCACAGGACAAAAAATGGCGCCGGCCTTTCGAAGCGGCGCGGGCCGGCCGCGCTCCGTTTGCTATCACGGTAGTGCTTTGGCCGCCCCCTGACTTTGTCCTATGTCAAAAAGAGATTTGGACCGTAACCATCGCACAGGCGTGAGCCGTGCCTTATCGGCCCGGCGCCACGATGACACAGTGCATGTGCCGCAGTTTCGGCAAGAACTTTACGGGAGAGATCGACATGCACACCAAGCTATTGAGCGCGGCCTTGCTGTTCGTCTCGGCCGGCGCCGCCTGGAGTGCGCCGACCGAGGAGTACCTCAAGGCGAATCAGCTGTTCCAGCAGAACTGCGCCGTCTGTCATGGCGCCGACCGCGGCGGCTACATCGCGCCGGGCCTGACCAGCGACCGCCTGGTCCAAAGCGAGGCGGCGCTGCGCGGCACCATCATGACCGGCATCCCCGACACGCTGATGCCGCCCTTCGTGGGCCGCCTGTCCGACGAAGAGATCCGTGCGTTGGCCCGCCTCATCAAAACGCAGACGGCAGACGATCCAAAATGGGGGCTGGACCAGATCCGCGCCAGCGTGCAGGTGGTGGTCGATGAAGCCACCCTGCCCGCCAAGCCGACCTACGCCATCGACACCGTCTACGACCTGATGGTGGTCATGGCGCGCGGGCGCTATGGGCGCGGCGATACGGGCAACAATGCGCGCACCGTGTTCCTGGACGGCAAGACCAACAAGGTGGTGGGCGAGATCGCCACGCCGGTGGCGCCGCACATCATGGATTTCAGCCCAGTGGCGGAACGCTGGGCCTGGCTCAAGAGCGACGACGGCATGGTCTACAAGATCGACCTGTACTCACTGCAGATCGTGCGCAAGGCCAAGGTCGGCCTGACGGGTCCCGGCATCGCCCTGTCCAACGACGGCAAGTGGCTGGCCATCAGTTCGTTCGTGCCCAAGAGCGTCGCCATCCTGAAGGCTGACACGCTGGAACCGGTCAAGTACATGGACCTGGAGGGCGAAGATCCGGACGGCAAGTTCGTCAAATCGGCCGGCGGGCCCGTCATCGGCAGCCGGATCAACAACAAGTTCGCCCTGACGCTGCGCCAGGCGGGCCAGATCTGGATCATCGACCCCGACAAGCCCGACATGCCCGTGACCAAGCTGACCAAGGTCGGCCGCATGCTGCATGACACCTTCCTCACGCCCGACGGGCGCTACTCCATGGTCGCGTCCTATGACGACAACAAGATCGTCGCGATCGACTTCAAGGACGACAAGGTGGTGCGCGACATACCCGCCGGCTGCCAGCCTCACGTCGGCTCGGGCGCGGTGACCGAAGTCAACGGACGCTTCCTGGCCTTCGGCACCAACATCGGCACCTGCGACAAGGGCTCCGTGGTCACGGTGTGGGACACCAAGGACTTTTCCGTGGTCAAGCAGATCCCGGTGGCCGGAGCCACCGAATCGCCCGCCGCCCATCCGAACGCGCCCTACGTGGCGGTGGACATCGTCGACAAGGACAAGCGCGCGGCCTGGATCCAGCTGATCGACAAGAACACGCTGGAAGTGGCCAAGACCCTGGACGTGGGCGGGCATGCCTTCTTCCCGGACTACAACCGCACCGGCAATTACCTCTATGTCAGCTCGGGCTACTGGGGCGACCGCATCAAGATCTACGACAGCAAGACCCTGGAACTGGTGGCAGAGCACAAGATGGAAAGCCCCTCGGGCATTTTCTCCCGCGCCCGCACCCGCTGGCTGACCATCGGCCTGTCCGAAACGCGCAAATTCTGAGCCGAGGAACCGACACATGAAAACGCTATTCCGCATACTCACGGCGCTGCTGCTGTCCCAGGCCGCCGCGCACGCGCTGGCCGCCGACGGGCAGCCCGCCCTGGTCGCCGGCGGCAATCCCGACACGCTCTCGCCCCGCGTCTCCGCCATGCTGCCGTTATGCGCCTCCTGCCATGGCGCGGACGGCATCAGCGCCGTCGGCCTGTACCCCAATCTTGCGGGGCAGAAAACCGAGTATCTGGTTAAACAGCTCAATGCCTTCAAGACCCGGGAACGTAATGACCCGGTCATGAGTTCCATGGCAGAGCCCTTGAGTCCCGAAGCCATCCAGGAGCTGGCCCAGTACTTCTCCAGCCGCAAGTAAGGGAGCAGCGCGCCATGAATACACCATCCGCGATGCTCTTCCCCGTGTACTTCAACCTGGCCGGCCGGCGGGTGGTCGTGGTGGGCGGCGGAGCGGTGGCCGAACGCAAGATCAGGCTGCTGCTCAGGGCCGGCGCCGCCGTTGCCGTGGCGGCGCCGGCCCTGACGTCCTGGCTGCGCGCAGCCGCGGACCAGGACCAGTTCCAGCATGTGCCGGAGGTCTTCTCGCCGGCCTGCCTGGACGGCGCCTGGCTGGCGGTGGCCGCGACCGATCACGGCGGCACGAACCAGGCGGTTGCCGCGGCGGCGGTTGCGCGCCGCATTCCCTGCAACGTGGTCGACGACCCCGTTCTTTCGACGATACAAGTGCCCGCCATCCTGGACCGCTCCCCGCTGGTGGTGGCGATTTCGTCAGGGGGCTGTGCGCCCGTGCTGGCGCGGCGCATCCGCGAACGGCTGGAAGCCTTGCTCGACGAAAGCACTGGAGATCTGGCCCGGCTTGCGGCGCGCTACCGCAACCGCATCGTTGCGCGCTTCCGCAACCTGGACCAACGCCGCGACTTCTACGATTGGATGCTGGACGGTCCGCTGCCCTCGTTGCTGGCGGCGGGAGACGGCAGGCAGGCCGGTCTGGCCCTGGAAGCCGCGATGCAGGCCGATACCCTGCCCCGCGCAGGCAGCGCGACGATATTGGCGGCCGCCGACGGCCCCGCCGACCTGTTGACCCTGCGCGCCTTGCGCCTGTTGAACCAGGCCGACCTGGTTGCGCACGTGCCGGCGGTCAATCCGGCCATCCTGGACAAGGCGCGGCGGGACGCGACGAGGATCGAGTTGAAAGGTCCGGGCCTGCAGCCCGACGCGACCGTAGCCACGGGCGCGGGACTGGACTGGCTGGCCCGTCAGGTGCAGGCGGGCCAACGCGCCGTCCTGCTGCTGGGAACCGCCCATGACCCGAAGCTGCTGGCGCGACGAATGCTGGCTTGCGGCGTGGCATGCAGCGTACTGTAGCCATCCGGCCCCAGACCAGCGCCGCGATCAGGAACTTGCGTTCCCGGCTTCCTCGCCGCCCGCCAGCGCAGCCGCCAGATAAGCCTGGCCCCGCTCGCTGAAGGACAGCGACGCGGCCGCCTGCCGGCCGGCTTCGTCCATCTTGTGCCAGGTCTTCTGCAGCACCGCGACGACCTTGTCCGGATAACGCTCGCAGAATTCCTCGTACTGGTGCTCCAAAAACACCAAGCACAGCGCGTTCTCCATGCATTGCACGTCGGCATCGCGCTTGATGCCCTGCTTGCGGATGATCTTCAGCACCGCCTGTATGGTTTGCGCGTCATGGCCTGCGCTGGCAAGCAGCCTGGCAGCGACGTTCGCGTGATGTTCCTTGAGCGTATTGCGCCATTGCAGATAGCCTGTCCTGCCGGCCGGACAGGCCTCGCGCGGGACCTCCCAGCGGCCGATGTGCTGGCAGCGGGCGGCCAGGCGCAAGGCAGCGCCGGCCCGCGGGGCCAGCTTCGCCACCCAGCCCTGGAGGAATTGGGCGTGCAGCCATTCGCGCGGCTGCATCGCGCCATTCCAGGAGACCAGATTGGGATCGCGCCGGTTGTACCCATCGAACAGTTGCCAGGCGCGTTGCAGCGATGCGTCTTCCGCATTCACCGGGTTGGGCGGGAATTCCATTCACACTCCTGTCTCGTCTTCGGTCAGATAACAGCCGGGATCCTCGGCCCAGAGGTCGCCCGACTGCTTCTGCGCACGGATACGGGTGTTGCCATTGCAGATGTCCAGGTGGGCGCAGCCTGCGCAGCGTCCCTTGACGGGCCGCGGCCGCAGCCGCAGCAGCTTGAGCAAGGGTTCGGCGGGATCCGACCAGATCTCCGAGAAGGGCCGCAGGCGCACGTTTCCCAGAGTGTAGTGCCACCACATGGTGTCGGCGTGGACATTGCCCCGGTTGTCGATGTTGGCGACGTTCATGCCGCTGGCGTTGCCGCCCCACAGGCGCAGCCTGGCCTCGATATGCGGCGCGCGCTGCGGGAACCGTCGACGCACCCAGTGCAGGAAGAACACGCCGTCGGCATCGTTGTTGCCGGACGTGAACTCACGGGGTTTGCCGGCCACGGCATGTTCCAGGCAGGTCTCGAAGATCCGCTCCATGGCCGCCCGCGTCATGCGGTGGTGACTGTCCTCGCCCCGATTGCGGCCGCCGCGGCCCGCGTAGTTCAGGTGTGAAAAGTAGAAGCGGTCGACATTCTCGGCGTCCAGCAGTGCCAGCAGCCCAGGAAGATCGTCGGCGTTGCCCTGGGTCATGGTGTAGCGGATGCCGACCTTCAGGCCGCGGTCCCGGCACAGCCGGATGCCTGCCAGCGAGGCATCGAACGCACCCGCCTCGCCCCGGAAGCGGTCGTGCGTCGCGCCCAGGCCATCCAGTGAAATGCCCACGTAGTCGAAGCCGCAGCCGGCGATGGACTCGATGTTGCGCCGGTCTATCAGGGTGCCGTTGGACGACAGGCCTACGTAAAAGCCCATGGCCTTGGCCCGGCGCGCAATCTCGAAAATGTCCGGCCGCAGCAGCGGTTCGCCGCCAGACAGGATCAGCGCCCTGACGCCGTGGGCATGCAGATCGTCCATGACCGCGCAGACCTCGGCGTAGTCCAGTTCGCCGGCAAAGTCCCTGTCGACCGAAGCGGAGTAGCAATGCCGGCAATGCAGATTGCAGCGCCGGATCAGGTTCCAGATCACCACGGGTCCGGCCGGCCCCCGGCGAGGCGCGAGCGGCGTGGGGCGCAGCAGTTCGGAGACGAAGGCAGAGATGCGGAACATGCGGAATTCCTCGCTATGCGTCCGGCCCACGGCCGTCTTTCAGGCGCAGGCCGGTCTTTTTCAGGATGGCCGAGGAAAACAGCACGTCGCGCGCACGCAGGGCGTCCGGAAAGCGCGCTTCCAAGGCCTCGGCGACTTCATCGATGCGCGCCAGCACCGCCGCGCGGTCGGCGCCGTGCAGCATGGCGTAGAGGTTGTAGCGCCACAGCGGCGGATGCCGGGGACGCCGGTAGCAATGGCTTACTTCCGCACGCTGGCCCAGCCAGGCTCCCACGGCGTCGATCTGGCCGTCGTCCACATCCCAGACCGTCATGCCGTTGGCCACGAATCCCAGCGCGTAGTGGTTGGGCACCACGCCGATGCGCCGTATCACGCCGCGCGCGAGCATGTCGCGCAAATGCGCCATCACCTCGGCTTCGGTGACGCCCAGCCGCTCGGCCACGGCCCGGTACGGATCCCGCCGGATCGGCAGCCCGTCCTGCGTGGCGTGGACCAGGGACAGTTCGAACGGAGTCAGGCCGGCTGCGTCCATCTCAGACCTCCAGCTTCATTTCAAGGAAGTACTCGCGTTCCTTCGGAAACGCCAGCACGGGCAGGCCCGTCTCCTGTTCGATCGCGCGCAAACAGGCAGCCACATCGGCGGGATCAGCCGCCGCCAGCACGAACCACATGTTCAGCGCATGCTCGCGGCGGTAGTTGTGCGCAACCTCGATCCGGCGGTTGACCAGAGCCACGACCCGCTCCCATTGCGCCTGCGGTACGGCCATCGCCGCCAGGCAGTACGCACCGCCAGCGCGCTCGATCTGGAACAGCGGGCCGAAGCGGCTCAACGCGCCGCACTCGCGCAAGCGGGCCACGCGCGCGATCACGGCGTCTTCGTCCAGCCCCAGCGCCCGCGCGACGTCCGCGAACGGACGCGGGCTGATGGGAAAGCCGCCCTGCAGGTGGTTGATCAGCTTGCGGTCGGCAGCGTCCAGCGCCAGCGGCACGCTCGCGGCAATGTTCTTGGGCCTAACCATGCGCCGCCTCTTCCGGCACGAACCTCGCGCCGCGCTGCTTGAAGCACCTGGTCGAAAACAGCACCGCATGCGGCCAGGCATTCAGTCCGAGCCGGCCGGCGATGGCATCGCGCAGCGCCCGCACCGCTTCCCGCTCCTTGCCGTGGATCATGCAGAAGAGGTTGTAGGGCCACTGCGGCAAGCGCCGCGTGCGCCGGTAGCAGAGCGTGACGCCGGGCTCGGCACCCAGCCGCTCCCCCAGCGCATCCACCCGCGCGTCGTCCACGTTCCAGACGCACATCGCATTGGCGCGAAAACCCAGCTGGCGATGCCTGAGCACCACGCCGAAGCGACGGAACAGGCCTGCACGCAGCCAGCGCTCCAGCAGGCGCAGCGTCTCGTCTTCATCCAGCCCCGCCGGCAGCCCCAACCGGCGATAGGGTTGCGCGCAAAGGTCCAACCCATTCTGCACGGCGTGGAGCAAGACCTCTTGCGCGCTGCCGGCGGGCGGCAGCGCGGCTGGACTGCCGCCGCGCTGCGGCGCTGCGCGTTGTTGTGGCGTACTCAGGCTGAAACCCAAGTCGATGTGGTACTCGGCCTCCATGGGCAAGGCCAGCGGCTCGCAGCCGGTGTCTTGCCCGATCCGCGCCAGCAAGCGCGCCAACGCGCCAGGCGTGCGGCAGGCGGCCACAAACCACAGGTTCAGCGCATGCTCGCGCTCGTAGTTGTGATTGACCTGCGGCAGACTGCTGACGTAGGCGGCGACCTGATCCACGCGGCCGGCCGGCACCCGCATGCCCACCAGCGCGCTGGCGAAACAGGACTGGTGCAGCACCGGGCCGATCCGGCTCACCGCGCCCGCTCGCTGCCACAGGCGAAAACGCGCCAGCACCGTGTCTTCATCCAGGCCGACGCGCTCGGCCAGCAAGGCGTAGGGGCGCGAGACCAGCGGGAAGTCGCGCTGCCAGCCATCGAGCAGACGCAAATCGGTAGCGGACAGCTCAGAATCCAATGCGGCCGCTCCTGTTGGTGAAGAAAATGCCGCTGGGCTTGGGAATGTCGAGCGTGGCGCCGCGTTGCAGCGTCCGGGTGTCGTACACCACGACCCGGTCATCGTCGCGTGCCGACAGCCATACCGCCTCTCCGCGCGGCGTGAACTCCATATGCAGCACGCCGCGGCCCGGCGCCAGCGTCCGGACCACGGCCAGGGTGTCGGTGTCGATGACCTGCACCTGGCCGTTGTCGGGCACCGCGAAGTTGACCCAGACACGGCGGCCATCGGGCTGCGCCATGACGAACACCGGCTGGCCCAACGTGGCGATGCGGCCGGTTTCCTGCCAGGTGGCGGTATCCACCACCAGCACCTCGTGCCTGCCGATGGCGGGCAGGAACAGCCGGCCGCCCGCCGCGCTCCAGCCTCGCAGATGGGGCATCTTGTAGACCGGCAGCGCTTCCTCGCCGCGCCCATAGCCCTGCAGGATCTTGCGCACGCCAGCCTCCGGATGCCAGAGGTCCATCATGGCCAGCGCATCCTCGCCAAACAGCCCGGCGATGTAATAGCGGCCGTCAGGGGTGACGAGCGCATCGTAGGGTTGACGGCCGGCCTCATAGCGCTGCGTGGCCGGGCGGGCGGGGTCCGACAGATCGGTGATCCAGATCTCGCCCGCGTCGAACAGCGCGTAGGCGAACTTCTGTCCGGGCAGGTCCGCCAAGCCGACCACTTTGGAACGCTTGCCCGGCACATACTCGGCCGGCACTTCGCTGATCTGGCGCAAGGTCTGGGCATCGAATACCTTGATGCCGCCAGGCGTGTAGTTCTGCACCACGATCAGCCGGCCGTCCTGCGAAATGGCGCCGCCGATTGCATTGCCGGACTGGATGATGCGGCGGTCCAAGCGCCTCCGCAGCAGATCCACCTTGCTCAGCCCGCCGTCGCGGCCGAAGACGTAGCCGTAGCGGCCATCGCGGGAATAGGCGATGTGCGCGTGGGAAAGATCGCCCAGCCCTTCGACCCGCGCCAGCCGGGTCTGTCCGCTGGTTTCGACGATGGAGACGGCGCCATCGGCACGCTCGATCACCATGCCCAGGTCGTTGGTGCCGCGCGGGTCGGTAGCCGCTGCGCAGCCGGCCAGCGCAACGGCGGCCAGGACAAGCAGGAGTCGCAGTTTCATGAATCCTCTATTCCTCAGGAAAGCCTTGGAGCAGGCGCGCGGCGATCCAGGTGGCTTCATCGGGCGCAAGCACGCCGCCCCACCCTGGCATGGCGGTCCCCGGCAGGCCCCGCAGAATCGCCTGTTCGAGATAGGCCGGCGGCTTGCCGGCAAGCGCTTGCGGCGTCAGCGCCGGCCCCAGGCCGCCACTCAGGCGCAATCCATGGCAGGAGCCGCAGTCCTGCCGCACCAGGTGGATGAGCCGCTGCCGATCGGCGGGATCGAGGTCCGGCGCCGCCTGCACCTGGCCCGCCGCCGCGCCCAGCCCCGTCCAACAGGCCAGCGCCAGGCATGTCAGGCCGCGACCGGGGCGCATGGCTCGGCCGTGTCACGCAACAGCAGCTGTCCCGCCGCGGCGGCGGACCATGCCCGCTGCGCCAGACGTACCACGTCGCCGACCACCAGCAGCGTGGGCGGCTTGAAGCCGGCCACCAGCTGCGGAATCTGGCGCAAGGGGGCCACCGTCCAGTCCTGGGCTTCGGTGGTGCCGGAATGAACCAGCGCGGCCGGCGTATCGCCGCCACGCCCATGCCGCTGCAAGGACGCGACGATCTCGGCGGCGTTGGCAACCCCCATGTAGAACACCAGGGTACAGGTGGGATCGACCAGCGAACTCCAGTCCAGTTCAAGACCAGCATCGTCCCGCAGATGGCCCGTGATGAAACGCACGCTGGCCGCCAGGCCCCGATGCGTCAAAGGAATGCCCAACGCTGCCGCGCAGCCATTGGCGGCGCTGATGCCCGGCACGACCTCAACCGGTACGCCATGCCGGGACAGGAACAGCAGTTCTTCGCCGCCCCGGCCGAAAATGAACGGATCACCGCCCTTCAAGCGCACGACGCGGGAGCAAGACCCCGCCAGCGCCAACAGCAACTGATGGATGTCTTCCTGCCGATGCCGGCAGTCGCCCACCATCTTGCCGACGTCATGGAATTGTGCGGCGGGATTGATGAGGGGCAGGATGCCGGCGCCCACCAGCCGGTCACAGACCACGGCATCGGCCTGCTGCAACAGCCGCAAGGCGCGCACCGTCAGCAGCTCGGGATCGCCCGGACCGGCGCCAACCAGGTAAACCGTTCCGCTCACTACTCCCTCCCTTGCAGCCGCGCTGCGCAAATAAGGCTTCAGGAGGAAGTGTAGGTAGCGGGATGGCGACGCGGTAGGTACGGTCCGTGCCGCCGCCATGGGTGCGCCGGCCGCGCCCAGCGCATTTTCCTCGCGATTCGCCGAGAGCCGCCACAAGGCGTAGTATGAGGACAGCCGCTGTTCACGCTCCTAGGGCCGCGCGCACTCGCGCCGCCCTCCCCACCCTCAGGAGGTAGTCATGTACAAGCACATACTCATCCCCATCGACGGATCCGAACGCTCATATGCCGGCCTGGCGCAAGGACTGGGCCTGGCCAGCGCCCTGGGCGCAAGCGTCACGGTGCTGACGGTGTACAGCGCCTACCGCCCCACTTCCATGGAAACGGTGCATCTGGAAGGGGTGCATACGGAGTATGAGCGCGAGGCCAAGGAGCTCGCCAGGTCGTACCTGTCGCAAGCGGCCGCGCAGGCCACCGCCGCCGGCGTGTCCTGCACCACCGAAATGCGCGAAAGCAATAACCCGGCGCAGACCATCATCGATATCGCCATGACGCAAGGCTGCGACCTGATCGCCATGGCCTCGCGCGGCCATGGCGGGCTGGCGGCCGTGCTGCTGGGCAGCCAGACGCAGAAGGTGATGGCGCATTCGACGCTGCCGGTGATCGTCTACCGCTAGCGCCGCCCCCTTTCCCGGACTTGCGCTAGACCGGGACGCGCGCCCGATAGGTCTTCGGTATGCCAGCGGCGGCCACGCCGCTGCGCAGGCTTTCCTGCGGCAGCGCCTGGGCCAGCAAGGGCCGCGCCTGCAACAGCCGCGACAGATCCACGCCCGTGCGGTAGCCCATGCTTTCCAGCATGAAGACCAGGTCTTCGGTAACGATGTTGCCCGACGCGCCAGGCGCGAAGGGGCAGCCGCCCAAGCCGCCCAGGCAGGAATCGAAGGCGCGGATGCCCTCGTCCAGCCCGGCCAGCGCATTGGCCAGGCCCAGCCCCATCGTGTCGTGCAGATGCAGCTTGACCAGCCGCGCGCCCACGGCGTCCTGCGCGGCGCGCACCGCATCGCGCACCAGCGCCGGATGGGCATAGCCCACGGTGTCTGCCAGCGCGATCTCGTCTGCGCCTGCCAACGCGGCGGCGGCGGCCACCTGCGCGACACGGCGCACCGGCACCGCGCCTTCGAGCGAACAGCCGAAGGCGGTGGCGACCGCCGCATCGATGCGCATGGGCCGCGGCTGTGCCCGCGCCCAATCGACAATGGCGGCCATCACCTCCACCTGCGCGTCGGTGCCCTTGCCCACGTTGGCGCGGCTATGCGTGTCGCTGACCGAGACGGGAAACGACAGCGCGTGCGCGCCTGCCTCGTAGGCGGCAATGGCGCCCTTGAGGTTGCAGACCAGAGCGACGACGGTCAGCCCGTCGATCTTCAGGACCTCGGGCAGGACGGCGCCCGTATCGGCCATCTGCGGCACCAACCGCGGCGACACGAAGCTGCCCGCCTCGATCTCGCGCAGGCCGGCATCGGCCAGCTGCCGGATCCAGCGCAGCTTATCGGCCGCGGACATCATGCCCTTGGCCATCTGCAGCCCGTCGCGCGGACCCACTTCGCAAAGCCTGATTTCCTGGTTCATGTGCTGTCCTTTTCCCGGCCCGCCTACTGCTGCACCACGATGCCCGCGCTTTCGATGGTCTGGCGCGCCTTGGCGATATCCGAATTGATCAGCGCGGCAAACCGTTCGGTGGACACCGGATCGGTTTCCAGGCCTTGCGCGGCCAGCGCCTCCTGCACGTCCTTGCGCGCCAGCAGCTTGTTGAAGTCGCTGTTCAGGCGCGACACGATGGCGGGCGGCGTCTTGGCCGGAGCCAGCACGCCGTAGTAGGTCACCACGCTGAAATCCTTGTAGCCCAGCTCCGCGACCGTGGGCACCTCCGGCAGCGCCGGATTGCGCTTGGGGGAGGTGACCGCCAGCGCGCGCACCTTGCCGGACTTGATCAGCGTGGCCGCCGACGAGATCGAAGAGCCCGCGAACTGCAGATGCCCGCCCATCAGGTCCGCCAGCGCCGGCGCCGAGCCCTTGTACGGCACGTGCTGCATCTTGAAGCCGGCCGCGTGCTGCAGCATTTCGATGGCGATGTGCACGCCGCCGCCCGTGCCCGAGGTGCCATAGGAGATCTTGTTCGGATCCTTCTTGGCGGCGTCGATCACTTCGGGCAGCGTCTTGTAGGGCGAGCTGTCCGACACCAGCAGCACCATGGGCGTGGTGGCCACCAACGCCACCGGGGCCAGGTCCTTGACCGGGTCGTACGATACCTTCATCAGCAGCGGAATCAGGGTGACGTTGTCGGACTGGCCGATTACCAGGTCGTAACCCTGGGCAGGCGAACGCGCCGCTTCGGCCAGGCCCAGCGCCGTACCCGCGCCCGGCTTGTTCTCGGGGATGACGGACCAGCCGTTGAGTTCATGCAACTTGGTGCTCATCAGGCGACCGATGTAGTCGGTGCCCCCGCCCGGCGTGGACGGGATGATGATGCGGATGGGCTTGCTGGGGTAGTCCTGGGCGTGTGCGGCACAGGCGGCGGCCAGCGCGGCCACCGCGAACAGTTTGCGGATCATCTTGTCTCCTCTTCGATGGAAGTCTTGGCGGTCTGCGCCGCCTCGACCGATATCGGGCGCTACCGCCCGTTCATGCAATGACGCCTGCGCTGCGCAGGGCCTCGACGCGCGCGGCATCCCAGCCCAGACCCTGCAGGATGGCCTGCGTGTCGCCGCCCTGCCGCGGCGGATCGGAACGCTTGCCGGCCTTCAGGCCGTCGAACTCGATAGGCAACGCCGCCGCGGATATCTCCCCGCCGTCCGGCAGCCGGGTCTTCAGTAGCGCGCCGCCGGCGTTCAGATGCGCGTCGTCCAGCAGGTCGTGCGGCTGGCGTATCGGGCCGTACGACAGGCCGGCGGCTTCCAAGGCCGCGCAGAGTTCGTCGGTCTTCCAGGTCTTCAGGATCTCGCCCACGCCCGGCACCAGCCAGGGCCGCGCTGCCTCGCGGTCGACGGCGGTGGCCAGGCGCGGATCGGCGGCCCATTCGGGCGGCAGGAATTTCTGCGCGAAGTTGCGCCATTGCGCATCGCCCACCACGGCGACGAACACGCGACCGTCGGCGGTCTCGAACACGTCGTACACGCCCCAGGGCGGCCGGCGTTCCGCCCCCATGGGCTTGGGCGCGGCGCCCGTCAGCTGGTACTGCGCGATGAACTGCGCGACCAGCAGCAGATTGTTCTCGAACAGGCCGGAGCGCACGTGCCTGCCGCGCCCCGTGGCGTGGCGGTCGTGCAGCGCCGCCAGCGCGCCCACCACGCCGAAGGTGCCGCCCAGGATGTCGTTGACCGAGGCCGCCACGCGCTGGGGCGAGTCCGCGCCGCCGTTGATGTAGGCCAGCCCGCCCATCATCTGCACCACTTCGTCCAGCGCGGTGCGCTGCTTGTAGGGACCGGACAGAAAGCCCTTGAGCGATACGTAGATCAGCCCGGGGTTCTCGGCCGACAGCGACTCATAGTCCAGCCCGTACTGGGCCAGGCTGCCGTCGCGAAAATTCTCCACCACCATGTCCGCCTGCAAGGCCAGCTGGCGCACCACGGCCTGCCCTGCGCTTGCCTTCAGGTCGATCGCCAGGCTTTGCTTGTTGCGGTTGAAGACCGGGAAGTAGCCGCTGCCCGAGCCTTTCAGGCGCCGGGTGCGGTCGCCTTCGATCGGCTCCACCTTGATGACTTCGGCTCCCAGGTCCGCCAGCGCCAGGCCGGCCGCCGGGCCCATGATCATGTGGGACAGCTCCAGCACCTTGATGCCGCGCAGCGGCAACTCGGAGTGGTCCATGAAGGGTGAAGCCGGTGTTGCTGCCATCTGCATATCCTCGGGCCTGATGCGCTGAAAAACAGGCGGTGGCAAGATCGATGCATGCCGCCGCCCCATGCCCCCATCATCGGCGGCAAGCCGGATCAGCGGGTAGCGCTCTTTCAGCACGGGGGCATTCTCGTTTGGGAACGTCCGGGAAAGCCCTGAGCCCTGTCGTTTCAGGCGGCGTCCGCCACGCCCAGATGCGCCAACAGCACGCGGGCCGCGGGCGGCAAGGCGTCCAACCCCAGCACGGCGATGCACAAGGAAGTGCTGGACCAGGCTCCAGAAAGCGGAATGAAGCGGATGTCCAGGTTGGCGTGGCGCGCCTTGAGGTACATGGGCACCACTGCCACGCCCATGCCGCGCGCCACCAGCATGCAGATGGTTTCGTGCGAGCTGACCCGCGCGCTGATGCGCCGCGCCACGCCCGCATCCTGCGCCGCCTGCTCGAACACCGCGCTGATGCCGTTGTCGCGGTTCAGTTCGATCTGCTCGAAGGGCAGCAGCTGCGCGTAGTCCAGCGTGTCGCGGTCGGCCAGCAGATGCTGGCCAGGCACCACCGCCGCCAGGTCGCAGCGGCCGCAATTAAAGACCTGCAAACCGTCATGGCCGAAATCGGAACCCACCGCCACGTCGGCCTGACCGTCCAGCACCGCGCGGAACACCTCCTGCGTGGTGCCTTCTTCCAGCGAGATATCGATCTGGGGATAGGCGCGGCGAAAGGACTGGATCTGCGCCGGCAGTTCGCCGGACAGCGCCGCCACGCTGACCGCCAGCCGGATGCTGCCGCGCACGCCGGTCGCAAAGCCCGCCATTTCGCGGCGCATGCGGTCCATGCTCTGCAGCACCATGCGCACGTGCGTGGCCAGGGCATTGCCCGCGGGCGTGGGCTGCACGCCTTTGACCCCACGCTCCAGCAGTGGCACGCCGAAGGCGTCCTCCATTTCCGACATGCGTTTGCTGACGGCGGAAGGGACGATGTTCTCGCGGGCGGCGGCGCGCGCCAGGCTGCCCTCCTCCAGCGCCGCGAGGAACAGGCGCAGGGAGACGGGATCGATATCGCGAGGATGCGGCGAAAGGGGCTGGACGGGCTTCATGGCGGGAAGTGTCGTGCTTAGTGGCAGCGTCCTGGGATCGGGGTTTTCCCGGTAACATCCGCACTCCCCACGCTCTTGCGGCATTTCCAGGCCGCCACCGCCGCCCATGCAATGCCCCCGCTGCAACTGGCAGAATCCGGCCTCCAACACCCAGTGCTTCAGCTGCAATGCGCCGCTGGCCGCCCCCACCGCGGCCGCGCCTGCCGCGAAGGCTGCGAAGACCGCCAAGGCCGCCCCGGCCCGCGCCGGCAATGCCCCGGTCTTCCCCGGCATCTGGCCGCGGCTTGGCGCCACCGCGATCGACGCCGCCGTGATGGTCACGGCCATGATCGGATTCAGCACCGCCGCCAATCTGACCTACGAATCCCTGGCCGGCGCTGCGCGCCCCGTCCTGCTGGCCATGGCCGCCGGTTTCATCGGCCTGATGCTGCCGGCCCTGATGGACGCCTGGGCCGGCGGATCCCCAGGCAAGCGGGTGCTGAAGCTGCGCGTCGTGAACCGCAATGGCGATCACCCTGGCGTCCTGCGCGCCAGTTGGCGGCACCTGATGAAGTACGTGCTGAACATCGCGCTGCCCGGCATCTTCTACCGCATCCAGCGGACCATCTTCGGCGAACGCGCCATGCACAACTGGATCTCCGGCACCTACGTGGTCTCCAGCCAGGCGGACCCGCGCGCCATCCGGCCCGCCATCGCCAAGACCCGCTCCATCACGGGGGCGGGCAAGTTCATCTTCATCGTGCTCGGCGTGCTGGCGCTGGTCGCGGGCGGCATGATCGTCGGCGCCATCGTCATGGAGCCCAAGCAGGAAGACAATCCCCTGCGCGCCGAGGTGATCCGCCTGGACCTGGTGTCGCAACCCGTACGCATGCTGGCCGAAAACCACTACCGGCGCACCGGGGCCTACGCCCCGGACATGGCGGCGCTCGGCGTCACCCAGGAATCATTGAACAGCAGCGGCTTCAGCGCGTTAAGCCTGAATCCGGTCAACGGCGTGCTGCGCTTCACCATCGCTGGCGACCCCGGCGCCGCGGACGGGCCCACGCTCGGCGGCAAGCATCTCGTCTACCTGCCCGAACTGCGTTCCGAAAAGAAAGGCGGCGGCATCCGCCGGTGGCAGTGCGGCAGCGACGACATCCCGCGCGCCGACCGTCCCTACAGCTGCCGCCACGAAGCCGGCGCCTCGGCGCCCTAGCCCTACCCCACGGAATCCCGCGCATGTCCGCCCTGATCGAATCCATCCATCGCGCCGACGACGGCGACGAGCACGCGCAAATGCTGGCGCTGTGTGAACAAGGGTTGCGCGAACAGCCCGCCTCGGCCCTCCTGTGGGCGCTGCGCGCCCGTTATCACGACAAGCGCGGCGCCCACGCTGCGCGCCAGGCCGACCTGGATCGGGCGCTGACCCTGGACCCGCATTGCGCCGACGCCATCCGCGTCCAGGCCACCACGCGCTACAACGCCGGCGAACGACAGGAAGCCTGGCGCGTCCTGCGCGATGCCCTGCAACGCACGCCTTCGCACTTCGGGCTGCTGATGGCGCAGGCCTATCTGCTGATCAACGACCGCCAGCTGGACCAGGCCATCCAGTGTTGGACCCGCGCCGCGCAATTGCGCCCATCCGCCGGCGCGCCGCATTGCTATATCGCGTCCAACCTGGCCAACGCCGGGCGACACGCCGAAGCCGAGCCCCATTTCCGGCGCGCGACCTCGCTGGCGCCGGGCAACGGCATGTTCCTGTACGACGCCGGCAACACTTACCGCAGCCTGGGCGACCTGCACAACGCCATCGCAATGTTCGACCGCGCCCGCGCCATCCTGGGCGAGCAGAACGCCATCCAGCACAACCGCGCCTCGTGCCTGCAGGCGCTGGAACGCCACGCGGATGCCGTCGAGGAATGGACCAGCCTGCTACGGCGCGAGCCCGACTGGGACTGGCCCCTGGAAGGCAAGGCGCGGTCCCTGCACCGGCTGGGCCGCGCGGACGAAGCCGCGCCGCTATGGCGGCATCTGGACGCGCTTTCGGACAGCGGCTGGGAGGGCCGCAGGGAGCAGGCGCGCGAATACGTGCGCAGCGGCGATCCGGAGCTGGCCGAACACGCGCTGCAAGGACTGGACCCAATGAACTGCGGCGACGCCCAACTGCTGTTCGTGGCCGGCAACGCGCAACGCGACCAGCGCAACTGGGATGAAGCGCTGGCGTACTACCTGCAGGGCTACGAACTGGCGCCCGACAACGACTTCCTGCCCGGCAACGCGGCCGACATGCTGAACCGACTGGAACGCCATGACGAAGCCCTGCCGTTGTCCGAAGTGGCAATCTCGCTGGATCCGGACTGGCTGAAGTGGCGCCGCGCCCGCATCGAAGCGCTGACCCATCTGGGCCGCGCGGACGAGGCCGTGGCCGACGCCGATCGCGCCATGGCGCGCTGGCCGGACGACGGCGCCCTGCACGCCGAACGGATCAACGCGCTGATCGCCGCCAAGCGCCACGACGAGGCGCTGACTGCCTGCGACCGGCTGATCGCGATCGATCCAGACTATCGCAGCTGGGCGCTATTTTCGCGCGGCCAAGCCTACAGTGAAATGAAGCGCCACGCGGAATCCGCCATGGCCTATCGCCAGGCTGCCGCCTCCTATCAACAGAACGGCAAGCCCCAGTACCAGGAACTGTCCTTGGACAACGCCCTGGCCGCGGAGCAGGCCGCCGCCGCGCCGCGCGGCCTGCTGAGCCGGTTGTTCCGGCGCAATTAGGCCGCGCGCCTAGGCGGCGCGCTCCCATTCATAGCCATTCAGCAAAGTCAGCAAACCGCGCCTGACCACGGCCACCGCCTCATCCCGCAAGGCGTCGGCGCGCCAACCCATTTCGATGGCATAGCCCGGCATCGCCACCGGGCACGGCAGCATGCGCAGGCCGGAGGCCGCGGCCAGGCCGCGCGCCGCGTGCGCGGGCAAGGTCGACAGGGCATCGCTGCCTGGCAGCAGAAACGCCAGCGCCGAAAAATGCGTGGTCGATGCCTGCACCTGGCGCGTCAGTCCCAGCCCATGCAGTACTTCATCCACCACGCCGATGAAGCCGCCGGACGACACCAGAATGTGCTGGCGGCGGACGAATTCCTCCAGCGACAGCGAGGTCTGGCCCGGCGCCAGGCTGGCGGGGTCCAGCAGGCAGGCATAGCCGCCCTGTCCGACCGTCACGCGCTGCAAGGCCTGCGTGGTCAATCCGCCCGAGGCGATCACCAGATCGGCCTCGCGCGCCATCAGCATGTCGGCGGCCAGGCGGCTGTGGGTCTGCCGGAAAATGATGCGCAGGCCCGGCGCGCTGTCCGCCAGGGCGCGGATCGCGTCCCTCCCTAGCGCGATCTCAAAATCGTCCGACAGGCCCAGCGTGACCGAGCGGCCGACGAAGCCCGCCGCGCCCGGCCACGCCAGCGACAGGCTCTGACGGCACTTGTCCAGGGCTTCGCCGATGACAGGCCGCAGTTCGCGCGCCCGCAGGCTGGGCGTCAGCCCTCTGCCGGTGCGCGTGAACAGCGGATCGCCGTAAAGCGCGCGCAGACGGCCCAGCGCCGCGCTGACCGCCGACTGCGTTACGCCCAGGCGTAGCGCCGCGCGCCCCGCGCCGCCCTCGTCATAGATGGCCTCGAAGACCTTGAGCAGGTTGAGGTCGGCCGACTCGATATCAATCTGGTTCATATCATTTATCTCTAACCAGGATTGATTGATTTTAGGGCCGGCCGGACACTGAAGCCCCGTTGCCACGTTCCCGAGACCCTCGCCATGACCACGAAAACCGTCGCCGCCCTGCAGATCGGCTCCTCCCCCGAAGGCCGCGCCCGCACCCTGGAAGACATCCTCGCCTACGAAGGCGAGATCGCCGCCTCTGGCGCCTCGCTCGTGGTCATGCCCGAGGCGCTGCTGGGCGGCTATCCCAAGGGCGAGATCTTCGGCACCCGCCTGGGCTACCGCCTGCCCGAAGGCCGCGAAGCCTACGCCCGCTATTACGACAACGCCATCGACGTGCCCGGTCCCGAAACCGAGGCGCTCGCCGCCCTGTCGCAGCGCACCGGAGCCAGCCTGGTGGTGGGCGTGATCGAACGCGGCGGCAACACGCTGTACTGCACCGCCCTGTTCTTCGAACCCGCGACCGGCCTGGCCGCCAAGCACCGCAAGCTCATGCCCACCGGCACCGAACGCCTGATCTGGGGCCAGGGCGACGGCTCGACGCTGCCGGTCGTCGACACCGAGGCCGGCCGCATCGGCGGCGCCATCTGCTGGGAAAACCACATGCCGCTGCTGCGCACCACCATGTACGCCAAAGGCGTGGAGATCTGGTGCGCGCCCACCGTGGACGAACGCGACATCTGGCAGTGCTCGATGCGCCACATCGCGCATGAAGGCCGCTGCTTCGTGGTCAGCGCCTGCCAGGTGCAGCCCTCGCCCGCCGAGCTGGGGCAGGACGTGCCTGGCTGGGACGCCAACCGTCCGCTCATCAACGGCGGTTCGGTCATCGTCGGCCCGCTGGGCGACGTGCTGGCGGGTCCGCTGCGCGGCAAGGCCGGCCTGCTGACCGCCCAGGTCGACACGGCGGAACTGGTGCGCGCCCGCTACGACTTCGACGTGGTGGGCCACTATTCGCGCCCCGACGTCTTTTCCCTGACCGTGGACGAACGCCCGCGCCCCGCCGTGCGCTTCGTCTCCTGAACGCCCCATCGCCAGGAGTCCGTAATCCAGGCCTCTGGCCCCGGGATGGTATAGTCTCGCCCGCTGCCGGCCCTTCCGGGGCCGTGCAACGCCCGAGTGGTGAAATTGGTAGACACAAGGGACTTGAACTAATTTGAGCCCTTTGGGGGAAACTCCAAAGGTGTAGCCCGTCAAACTCGGCGAATGCCCTGGACCCGTTCCGAGCCAACGCCGAGCCAAGCCCAGGCCGCATGGCCGGGGAAGGTGTAGAGAGCAGACGGCGGGCACCTAAGGCCGCAAGGCTATGGTGAAGGCGTGCTCCAGACCACGAACAGCGCATCCGCGCTGGCGGCGAAAGCCGAAGTGGTAAGAAAATCCCTCGGCCTCGCGGCCGTACCGGTTCGATTCCGGTCTCGGGCACCACCCAGCCACAGGACAGGCGTCCCCCCTTCGTCGCAAACCGGCGAACGCCTGCCTCGTCAAACTGAAGCGCGCAAAATTCGTCCCGCCGATCTAATCTAGTCCGGTAATCAGGGAGCGCGCCATGATCACCCTCTATTCGTACCCCGGACTCTATGGGCTGGAAGACAACAACCCCTACGGCCTGAAGATCTACGCCTTCCTGAAGCTGTGCCGCTTGCCGTTCGACCATCGGCATACGCTGGACGTGCAGTCCGCGCCGCGCGGCCAGCTGCCCTATATCGCCGACGGCGATCTGCGCATCGGCGACAGCGACGCCATCATCGCCCACCTGAAGCGCCAGTACGAACTGACCATCGACGATTCCCTCACGCCCGAGCAGCAGCGGCAGGACCTGCTGGTGCGCCGCGCGCTGGACGATCTGTACTGGGTCATGTCCTATTCGCGCTGGCGCGACGACCGCTATTGGCCAATCTTCCGCAAGGCGCTGCTGGACGCCCATCCGGACGTCAAACCCGAGCAGCTGGAAGCCGCCCGCCAGTACAACTTCCAGCGCTATCATTACCAAGGCATAGGCCGTTATGCCCCCGAAGACGCCTATGCGCGCGGGATCGCCGACCTGGAGGCCATCTCCAGCCTGCTGGGCGACAACGGCTTCATGTTCGGCCCCAATCCGGGCAGCGTGGACGCGGGGCTCTATGGCTTTCTCGCCAATATCTATTTCTACGCCATCGATACCCCGCTCAAGCAGTGCCTGGTGTCGCGGCGCAACCTGGTGAGCCTGTGCAATGCGGTGCGCGCCGAACTCGGTTAGAGCCTGCCGCCCCTCTTGCGCACGGCAGCCGGCCCCGGGCCGCTTCCAAAAAAGTTATTCTTGCGCCTCGTTTTCCACGTTTCCGCCCCGCCCGCCATGCGCCGGCGGGGCTTCAGACCTCACTTGACCGCCGCTTCCTCCCCCCCGCCCTTCATCGTCCTCGACGCCTGCGTTCTCATGTCCGGCATCCTGCGCCGCCTGCTGCTCAGGCTGGCCGAGGCCGGCGTGTACACGCCGGTCTGGACCGACCGCATCGGCGAGGAATGGCGCCGCAACGCCTCGCGCATCTGGGAGATCCCGCCGGAGGTGATGATGGAACTCTGGGACGACATGAACGCGCGCTTTCCCGGCGCCCGCGAAACGGACACCCAGGTCTACGAGGCGTCCTTGCGCTACAGCGATCCCAAGGACTTCCACGTGATCGCGGCCGGCCTGGCGCGGCGCGCGCGCTGCGGCCTGCAGCAGCCGCCTGTGGTGCAGGTGCTGACCTGGAATCTGAAGGATTTCAATCGTTCCGAACTGCGGCGCCAGGGGCTGGACGTCTACAACCCCGACCGCATGCTGACGCAGTGGTGGCAGGCCGCGCCCGATGCCATCCGCGCGGCGGCGGCACTGGTGCCCGCGGACTATGTGGCGCTGGGGCGCGAGCCCGAGCCGCTGTCGGCGACACTGCACCGCGAGCGCCTGTACGGCCTGAAGAACCTGCTGGCGCGCGACGCCGCGCAGAACGGCGCCGCCTGAACCGCGCCGGCGCGCTCAGTGGTCGTGGTTGCTGGCGGCAAAGCCCGCCGCGTTCAGTATGTCGATCACTTCCTGGATGTGCTCGTGGCCGCGCGTCTGCAGCACGAAATCCACCTCGACATTGCGCACCGGCAATGACGTGAACGCGCGCTGGTGGTGCACTTCGGTGATGTTGGCCTGCGCGTCGGCGATGAGCTTGGTGGCGTGTGCCAGCGCGCCCGGCAGGTCGCGCAGGTCCACGCGAATACGCGCCAGGCGGCCTGCTCGCACCATGCCGCGCTCGATCAGTTCGCCCAGCATCAGCGGGTCGATGTTGCCGCCCGTCAGCACCAGGCCGATGCGCTTGCCCTTGTAGCGGTCACTGCCCTCTTCCTGCGCGCGCAGCAGCGCGGCCAGGCCTGCGGCGCCCGCGCCTTCGACCACCGATTTCTCGATTTCCAGCAGCACCACAATGGCGTGTTCGATATCGCTTTCGCTGACCAGCTCCAGGCGATCGACCAATTGCGTCACGATGGGCTGCGTCAGCGCGCCCGGCGACTTCACAGCGATGCCTTCGGCAATGGTGTACGCGCCCTGTGGCATGGACACGCCCTTGACGGCCGCGTACATGGACGGGAAGCGCTCGGTCTGCACACCGATGATCTCGATGCCGGGCTTGAGCGCCTTGGCCGCGGTGGCGATGCCGGAGATCAGGCCGCCGCCGCCGATGGCGACGACCAGGGTGTCCAGCTGCGGTTGGTCTTCCAGCATTTCCAGCGCCACCGTGCCCTGCCCGGATATGACCGCCTCGTCGTCGTACGGGTGGATCATGATCAGGCCGCGCTCCTGCGCCAGCTCGTAGCCGCGCGCCTTGGCGTCGTCGAAGGTATCGCCGGCCAGCACCACCTCGGCGCCGAAGCGGCGCGTGTTGGCGATCTTGACGGTGGGGGTGAAGCGCGGCATCACGATCACGGCCGGCACGCCCATGCGCTGGGCATGGTAGGCCACGCCCTGCGCGTGGTTGCCGGCGGACACGGCGATCACGCCCTTGGCGCGTTCTTCTTCCGACAGCGTCAGCATGCGGTTGAGCGCGCCGCGCTCCTTGAACGAAGCCGTGAACTGCAGGTTCTCGAACTTCAGCCAGATCTCCGCGCCGAAGATGTCGGACAGCGTGCGGGACAGGGTAAACGGGGTCTTCAGCACCTGGCCGCGCAGATTCTCGCGGGCGGTCTGAATGGAGGCGATATCGATCACGATGGAAATCCTGTTAGCGCACCGGCAGGAAATTGAACAGCAGCAGGCCCTGCGCGTAGTTGATCCCGATGCGCCGCGTGTTCTCGCCCAGCAGATTCGCGATCAGATCCAGGCGGCCGATGATGGCGCCGAATTCGCGTTCAAAGCTGAGGTTGGTGGCGTTCTGGGACATTTCGTTGGCCAGCAGCAAGGGTTCGCCCTGGGTATTGCGGCGCGACGCCAGCAGCCAGGCGGCTG
The DNA here is from genome assembly GCF_048541815.1 of Achromobacter sp. PD1. Classification (NCBI taxonomy): domain Bacteria; kingdom Pseudomonadati; phylum Pseudomonadota; class Betaproteobacteria; order Burkholderiales; family Alcaligenaceae; genus Achromobacter; species Achromobacter sp. PD1. The sequence goes on along the minus strand of NZ_CP183349.1, from coordinate 452,138 downwards.
CCTCGACGTTCCGTGCGGCATTGTAGACCCGCTGCCCGTCCAGCGCGTCGGTGGCGTACAGGCGGGTTTTGCCGTTGTGGGCCGCGATAATGGTGTCGGCCAGGCCGTAGATGAAAGCGCCGACCCGGTCGCCCGAATAGTTGGGGTCCAGGGACACGGCCAGGATCTGGATATCGCGCAGCCCCGCCAGGTCCTTGGGCGGGACGCGGACCTCGATGGAATGCTTGACCAGCGACACCGCCTTGGCCAGATCGGGCGCGCCGGACTTGCGCCACTCGCGCGGATTGCGGCGGTAGAGCTTGTCCAGCAGGACATACAGGCTGGCCAGGTTGTCGCGCACCTCCAGCGTGACGGTGCGGTTGAAGTCGGTCTGGCCGAACTGGTCGGCGGACATGTCTTCGCTCTTGGGACCGCCCTTGCCCGGCGCGGGGCTGCTCATGCAGCCGCTCAGCAAGGCCGCAAGCAGCGCCGCGGCACTGGCGGATCTGGCCCACGCCGTCATGCCTTGCCCATCCGTTTCCCCCTTCTTTGCCACGTCGCGCGGGCCATCCTCCGTGGTAGGGGGGGCCTCGCTCTCGCGCAAGACTTTACAGGAAGGTAAGCGCAGTTGGGAGATGTCCGGGGTCTGAAGAAGCAAGAAGATGAATCAGGACCGGCCGTCGCGGCCCAGGCCGGCGCATGAAAAACGGCGCCCGAAGGCGCCGTTTCATACTACCGGTCAAGCAGGCTTATTCAGCTTGCGGTTCCGATTGCGGGGCGGCTTCGGGGGCCGCAGCGGATTGCTGCTGCTCGATGCCGCCGATGGCCTTGATGGACAGGCGCAGGCGGCCCTTGTCGTCGGCCTCGATGACCTTGACGCGGACTTGCTGGCCGACCTTCAGCACATCGTTGATGTTGGCGATGCGGTAGTTGGCGATTTCCGAGATGTGCAGCAGGCCGTCGCGGCCCGGCAGCACTTGCACGATGGCGCCGAAATCCAGCAGGCGCAGCACGGCGCCTTCGTAGATCTGGCCCACTTCGACGTCGGCGGTCAGTTCGACGATGCGGCGCTGGGCTTCCTTGGCCTGCGCTTCGTCGACGCTGGCGATCACGATCGTGCCGTCGTCGGAGATGTCGATCTGCGTGCCGGTTTCTTCGGTCAGCGCGCGGATGGTGGCGCCGCCCTTGCCGATCACGTCGCGGATCTTCTCGGGGTTGATCTTGATGGTCAGCATGCGCGGAGCGAAAGCCGAGAGCTCGCCGCGCGAACCGTCCAGCGCTTCCTTCATCTTGCCCAGGATGTGCAGGCGGCCTTCGCGGGCCTGAGCCAGCGCCACTTGCATGATTTCCTTGGTGATGCCCTGGATCTTGATGTCCATCTGCAGTGCGGTGACGCCGTTCTCGGTGCCCGCAACCTTGAAGTCCATGTCGCCCAGGTGATCTTCGTCGCCCAGGATGTCCGTCAGCACGGCGAACTTGCCGCCGTCCAGGATCAGGCCCATGGCCACGCCGGCCACGTGATCCTTGACCGGCACGCCGGCGTCCATCATGGCCAGCGAGCCGCCGCAGACCGAAGCCATCGACGACGAGCCGTTGGACTCGGTGATTTCCGAGACGATGCGGATGGTGTACTGGAAGTCTTCCGGAGCCGGCAGCAGCGGGATCAGCGCGCGCTTGGCCAGGCGGCCGTGGCCGATTTCGCGGCGCTTGGGCACACCGATGCGGCCCGTTTCGCCGGTGGCGAACGGAGGCATGTTGTAGTGCAGCATGAAGCGGTCGCGGTACTCGCCCATGAGCGCGTCGATGATCTGCTCATCCTGCTTGGTGCCCAGCGTGGCCACGACCAGCGCCTGGGTTTCACCACGGGTGAACAGCGCGCTGCCGTGTGCGCGGGGCAGCACGCCCAGACGCACGCTGATGGGACGCACGGTGCGGGTGTCGCGGCCGTCGATGCGGGGCTCGCCGTTCAGGATCTGGCCGCGCACGATGGCGGATTCCAGCGAGAACATGATGTTGTCGACAGCAACGGCGTCCGGCGCCGCTTCGCCCTTTTCGGCGGCGGCGGCAGCCAGCTTGGCCGACACGTCAGCCGACACTTCGCGCAGCTTGGTGGTGCGAGCCTGCTTTTCGCGGATCTGGTAGGCGGCGTTCAGGCCTTCCTGGGCAGCGGCGGTGACCGCGGCGATCAGGGCTTCGTCCTTGGCGGGCGCTTGCCAGTCCCAATCGGGCTTGCCGGCGTCCTTCACCAGTTCGTGAATGGCGTTGATGACGGCCTGCATTTGCTGGTGGCCGTAGACCACGCCGCCCAGCATGATTTCTTCGGACAGCTGGTCGGCTTCGGATTCCACCATCAGCACGGCGTTTTCGGTGCCGGCGACGACCAGGTCCAGCTTGGACGACTTCAGCTGCGAGGCGGTCGGGTTGATGGCGTACTGGCCATCGATGTAGCCCACGCGCGCGGCGCCGATCGGGCCGTTGAACGGGATGCCCGAGATGGCCAGCGCGGCCGAGGCGCCGATCATGGCGGGGATGTCGGGATCGATTTCAGGATTGACCGACAGCGTATGGATGACCACCTGGACTTCGTTGTAGAAGTCTTCGGGGAACAGCGGGCGCAGGGGACGGTCGATCAGGCGCGAGGTCAGCGTTTCCTTCTCGGAGGGCTTGCCTTCGCGCTTGAAGAAGCCACCCGGGATGCGGCCGGCGGCGTAGGTCTTCTCGATGTAGTCAACGGTCAGCGGGAAAAACGTTTGACCCGGCTTGGCCTTCTTGGAAGCCACGACGGTGGCCAGGACGACGGTGTCCTCGATCGACACCACAACGGCGCCGGAGGCCTGGCGAGCGATCTCGCCAGTTTCCAGGACGACCGTGTGCTGGCCGTACTGGAACGATTTTGTCACTTTGTTGAACATGACGATTATTCCTTACAAATGAAAAACCGTGGCCGTCGCGACATACGTCGCACCGACCACGGTTGCGTCATGGGGAGCCAGCCCCGTCGATCACTTGCGCAGACCGAGTTTTTCGATCAGTGCGCGGTACGAATCGGGATTGCGGCCCTTGAGATAGTCGAGCAGCTTGCGGCGACGGCTGACCATACGGAGCAGACCGCGGCGCGAGTGATGGTCCTTCATGTGTTCTTTGAAGTGACCGGTCAGTTCGTTGATGCGGGCGGTGAGCAGAGCCACCTGAACTTCGGGGGAGCCGGTATCGCCTTGAGCGCGTTGGAATTGCGCGACGATATCGGATTTCTTGATGTCAGCTACAGACATTTATGACCTCTTCGGACATGCGACAGGGCCGAGGCGCCCTGACGTGGTTTGGAAAAATTTTGCGCGAACCTGGCGGAATTCGCTTTCTCACTGCTGCCATTGATGACTCAAACAGAAGCCTGGAACCCGGGTGTGGACGCGGTGTTTCGACACCGGGGCCTGGCACCTGGACCAGCTCTGCGGCCAGCGCAAAGGATGTTGCAAGATCAATACACTTGATAAAGCTCGATGATTATAGCTGATTCGCTAGAATTACCCCAATGAGGGCCGCCTGCCCCGCCGCAGGCCGCGATGCCACGTAAGGAGCATGACATGTCTAAATATTACAAAGGCGCCCGCCTGGTGCTGGCCGCCGCCGCATTGGCCGGGCTGGCCGCCTGCGCGAACATGGCCCAGATTCCTCCCGGCACGCCCTACGCCGACGTGCTGACCCAGTTCGGCCAACCCAACTTCGAATGCCCGCAAGCCAATGGCGGACGGCGCGTGATCTGGACGCAGCAGCCCATGGGCCAATATGCCTGGGGTACCAATGTCGGCACCGATGGGCGCGTGGGCCAGGTGGTGCCGCTGCTGACGGATGCGCATTTCAAGGTGCTGAGCGAAGGCGAATGGGGTCCCGACCGCGTGCGCTGCGAATTCGGCCCGCCCGCGCGCATCGAGGAAGCCGGCCTGGGCGAGAAGCGCGAGGTGGTCTGGTCGTACCGTTACAAGGAAAACGGGGTCTGGAACTCGCTGATGTACGTGTACATGAGCCGCGACGGCAACAGGCTGACGCACTTCCATCCCGGCCCGGATCCCATGTACGACGACGACCGGTTCATGTGGCGCTGATTCCCCCGCCCTTGAAAGACAAAACCCGCCATCCGGCGGGTTTTGTTTTTCAAGATTGCCGCCAATCACGAAGATTGGTTGCGGCGTTCCTGCGTCAGGCGGCGCGCGCGGTTCCAGCGCCAGGCCCACATGATCCAGCCCGACAGGCCGTACAGCACGAACAGGCCGAACAGCACGACCGGAGGATCGCTGGACACGAAAACGAATACGGCCACTACCAGCAGGATGCCCCAGAACGGCACGCTGCGGCCCAGGGCGAAGCTCTTGCCGCTGAAGAACGGCGCGTTCGACACCATGGAAATGCCCGCGTACATGGTCAGCGTGAACGCCGCCCAGGCCATCAGGCTGTCATGGATGGGCAGCTTGTTGTCCACGGCCAGCCAGACGAAGCCCGCCACCAGCGCACCGGCCGCCGGGCTGGGCAAGCCCTGGAAGTAGCGCTTGTCGACCACGGCGATGTTGGTGTTGAAGCGCGCCAGACGCAGCGCGGCGCCGGCGACATAGACGAACGCGGCCAACCAGCCCCAGCGGCCCAGGTCGTTCAGGATCCATTCGTACATGACCAGCGCGGGCGCGACGCCGAAGGAGGTCATGTCGGACAGGGAGTCGTATTGCTCGCCAAACGCGGACTGGGTGTTGGTCAGGCGGGCGACCCGGCCGTCCATGCCGTCCAGCACCATGGCCGCGAAAATGGCGATGGCGGCCACTTCGAAGCGGTCGTTCATGGCCTGCACGACGGCATAGAACCCCGCGAACAGTGCGGCGGTGGTGAACGCGTTGGGCAGCAGGTAAATGCCGCGGTGGCGGTTCTCGGAATCGCGCATGGAAAAATTGGGCATGGTCTCAATAACTTACAACGAACACTGAAAGGTTAACCCATCTGGCCCCGCTTGCGGGGCGAAGCAAGCCGCGTGCCCGGCCGATCGACGGGAAGCCTGCAAAAAAAAAGCGGCATGCCCTCGCAGGCATGCCGCTTCGACCCTGATTGCGCGGGGCAAGCCCCGCGCAGTGGCATGGATCAGTTCTTGGACTTGTCCACCAGCTTGTTGGCGGCGATCCAGGGCATCATGGCGCGCAGCTTGCCGCCCACTTGCTCGATCTGCGATTCCGCGTTGATGCGGCGGCGCGAGGTCAGCGTCGGAGCGCCGGCGGTGTTTTCCAGGATGAACTTCTTGGCGTATTCGCCGGTCTGGATGTCCGTCAGGCACTGGCGCATGGCCTTGCGGGTTTCGTCGGTGACGATCTTCGGACCCGTTTCGTACTCGCCGAACTCGGCGTTGTTCGAGATCGAGTAGTTCATGTTGGCGATGCCGCCTTCATAGATCAGGTCGACGATCAGCTTCAGTTCGTGCAGGCACTCGAAGTACGCCATTTCGGGCGCGTAGCCGGCTTCCACCAGCGTGTCGAAACCAGCCTTGATCAGTTCGACGGTACCGCCGCACAGCACGGCCTGTTCGCCGAACAGGTCGGTTTCGGTTTCTTCGCGGAAGTTGGTTTCGATGATGCCGGCACGGCCGCCGCCGTTGGCGCTGGCGTACGACAGGGCCACGTCACGCGCAGCACCCGACTTGTCCTGGTACACGGCCACCAGATGGGGCACGCCGCCGCCTTGCTTGTAGGTGTTGCGCACGGTGTGGCCCGGGGCCTTCGGGGCGATCATGATGACGTCGATGTCTTCACGCGGCACGACTTGGCCGTAGTGCACGTTGAAGCCGTGGGCAAACGCCAGGGCGGCGCCGGGCTTGATGTTGGCGTGCACTTCCTTGTTGTAGACCGAGGCGATGTTCTCGTCGGGCAGCAACATCATGACGATGTCGGCGGACTTGACGGCGTCGGCGACTTCCTTGACTTCCAGGCCGGCGTTGGCGGCCTTGTTCCACGAGGCGCCGCCCTTGCGCAGGCCGACCACGACCTTCACGCCGGACTCATGCAGGTTCTGCGCGTGCGCGTGGCCTTGCGAGCCGTAGCCGATGATGGCAACAGTCTTGCCCTTGACCAGGGAGAGATCGCAGTCTTTGTCGTAGAAAACTTTCATGGTTGTGCTCCAGATTCCAGTATTTTGGATATTTGTTTAATTCAGATGTAGGGTGCGGCTTGGCCTGGAAGGCCGGTCAAATCTTCAAAATCCGTTCACCGCGTCCGATGCCGGACACGCCGGTGCGCACGGTTTCAAGGATTGCACTGCGGTCCAGAGCCTCCAGGAAGGCCTGTACTTTTTCCTGCACCCCGGTCAATTCGATGGTGTAGGACTTGTCGGTCACGTCGATGATGCGGCCGCGGAAGATATCCGCCATGCGCTTCATTTCCTCGCGCTCCTTGCCGACCGCGCGCACCTTCACGAGCATCAGCTCGCGCTCGATGTGCGCGCCTTCGGTCAGGTCGACGACCTTGACCACATCCACCAGGCGGTTCAGGTGCTTGGTGATCTGCTCGATGATCTCATCGGAACCGGTGGTCACGATGGTCATGCGCGACAGCGTGGAGTCCTCGGTAGGCGCCACGGTCAGGGTCTCGATGTTGTAGCCCCGCGCGGAAAACAGGCCCACCACGCGCGACAGCGCGCCGGGTTCGTTTTCGAGGAGGACGGAAATCACGTGCTTCATGGGTGGCCTCCTTACAGGTCTTCAGAGCCAAGCAGCATTTCGGTCAGCCCGCGGCCGGCCTTGACCATCGGCCACACGTTTTCGGTGCGGTCGGTGATGAAGTCCAGGAACACCAGGCGATCCTTGTGCTTCTTGAACGCTTCGCGCAGCGCCGGCTCGACGTCCGCCGGGCGTTCGATGCGCAGACCCACGTGGCCATAGGCCTCGGCCACCTTGACGAAATCGGGCAGCGAATCCATGTAGGACTCGGAGTAGCGCGAACCGTAGTCGATCTGCTGCCACTGCCGGACCATGCCCAGGAAGCGGTTGTTCAGGCAGATGATCTTCGGCGTCAGGCGGTACTGATGGCAGGTCGACAGTTCCTGGATGTTCATCTGGATGGAGCCTTCGCCGGTGATGACGGCGACGTCGTGTCCAGGATTGGCCATCTGCACGCCCATGGCGTACGGCAGGCCCACGCCCATGGTGCCCAGGCCGCCGGAGTTGATCCAGCGGCGCGGCTTGTCGAACTTGTAGTACTGCGCGGCCCACATCTGGTGCTGGCCCACGTCGGAAGTCACGAAGGCGTCGCCGCCAGTCACTTCCCAGAGCTTTTCCACCACGAACTGCGGCTTGATGACTTCGTCAGAGTTGGCGAACTTCAGGCATTCCTTGCCGCGCCAGGACTCGACCTGCTCCCACCACTTGGCGATCGGGGCGGGCTTGTGCTCGGCTGCAGCAATGTCGTACTGCGCACTGAGGTCGGCCAGGACGTCCTTGACGTTACCGACGATCGGGACATCCACGCGCACGCGCTTGGAGATCGACGAGGGATCGATATCGATATGGATGATCTTGCGCGCGTTCTGGGCGAAGTGCTTGGGGTTGCCGATCACGCGGTCATCGAAACGGGCGCCGATGGCCAGCAGCACGTCGCAGTGCTGCATCGCCATATTGGCCTCGTACGTGCCGTGCATGCCGGGCATGCCGACGAACTGGCCGCTGCTGGCCGGGTAGCCGCCCAGACCCATCAGGGTGCTGGTGCAAGGCGCGCCCAGTTGCGACACGAGCTTGTTCAGCTCGGGCGCGGCGTTCGACAGAATGACCCCGCCGCCCGTGTAGATCATGGGCCGCTCGGCGGCCAGCAGCATCTGCACGGCTTTCTTGATCTGCCCCTGGTGGCCCTTGTTGACGGGCGCGTAGGAGCGCATCGAGATCTCGCCCTTGGGCGGCGTGTACTTGCACTGCGCGATGGTGATGTCCTTGGGGATATCCACCAGCACCGGGCCGGGACGGCCGGTGCGCGCGATGTAGAACGCGCGGCGCATGGTTTCGGCCAGGTCCTTGACGTCGCGCACAAGGAAGTTGTGCTTGACGCAGGGACGCGTGATGCCGACGGTGTCGCATTCCTGGAAGGCGTCCTCGCCGATGGCCGCAGTGGGCACCTGCCCGCTGATGATGACCATGGGGATGGAATCCATGTAGGCGGTGGCGATGCCGGTGACGGCATTAGTCACGCCCGGTCCGCTGGTCACGAGGCAGACGCCGACCTTTTGCGACGAGCGCGAATAGGCATCGGCGGCGTGCACGGCGGCCTGCTCGTGACGAACCAGGATATGCTGGAATTTGTCTTGCTTGAAAATCGCGTCGTAGATGTAAAGCACCGCGCCGCCGGGGTAGCCGAAAACGTGTTCCACGCCTTCATCGGCCAGGCAGCGCACGACGATATCGGCGCCATTCAGTTCCATGTTGTCATTCCTTTCAGTACCGGCCCTGCAACCCTGACTGCTGCTCGCCCGGATACGGCGGCAACTGAACCCATACCGGTCCCGACAACATGATCCGGCGCTTTGCGGCTCACGGAGCCACGCCACCCGGACACCTTGCCGACCCGGCACACGCTCGACAGAACGCAGTGCAAACGCCCCTTGGGGACGCTGGAGGTCGAAATGGAAGCCTTGGCAACACACGCTTGTGGCGCGGCCAACGGCAGGTGTAACTGCTGCGGGATGGCTGGGAGGTGACCCTGGCAATCCGCCTCAACGCACCGGTTTCGGATAGGCAGACCGATGCAAGTGGAGCAATTTACCGCGTTGCGTCAAAGGTAGCAAATCGACCTTTCCCGCAGCGTTGCGCGGAAGGTTCGGTAACCATCTGGCCCCGGAAAAACCCCCACGCTGCGCGCTACGCGCTTGCTGCCCCCCAAGGGGGCGTTTTTTTCCTTGGGGCGGCCCGGCGGCAAAAAATATGGGACAGTCTCTCTATACTTGTTTCGTCGTCCTGAACCGAGCCCCTGCCCATGGATTTGCGCATTGCCAGCATCCGCCGCTTCCTCTACAGCCACTACTTCTTCGGAGGGGTGCGTCAGGGAGTGGGAATGCTGTTGCCCGTGCTGGTGCTGGGCGGCCTCTTCGGCAACTACACCACCGGACTGGTCGCGACCTTCGGCGCGCAATGCCTGGCCATCATCGACCAGCCGGGCGGGCCGCAGCGCCACCGCACCAACGAGATGCTGGGCGGCGCGGCGCTGGGCACGCTGACGGTCGTCATCACCGGCCTCGCATCCTCGCACCCCGTGCTGATCTGGCTGGCGGTCATCGCGCAGTGTTTCGTCTATTCGATGTTCACGGTGTTCGGCAAGCGCGGCGGGCTGATCGGCTTTGCCGGCCTGCTGCTGATGACCCTGACCATGCACTCCCCGCTGGCGCCGCACGAGGTGCTGGCGCACGCCGCGGCCACCTTGGGCGGGGCGCTGTTCTATGTCGCGTTCAGCCTGGGCTTCTCGCGCCTGTTCTGGCTGCGCGAAGAGCAGCAGGCCATGTCGGTGGCGCTCTTCGCCACCGCCGACTACGTGGCGGCGCGCGCCACTTTCTACGATGAAACCGCCGACCTGGACGACGCCTACCGCGAGCTGATCCAGCGCCAATCCGTCATGACAGAAAAGCACCAGGCGGCGCGCGACATGGTGCTGCGCGCCCTGCCCCGCGGCAAGGGCCTGGGCGACCGCCAGCGCGTGATGATCTGGAACATGTTCGTCGACATGCTGCAGCTGCTGGACACGCTGGTGGCCACGCACACCGACTACGCGGCGCTGCGCCGCGCGCTGGCCGGCAGCGACTGCCTGATGTTCATGCGCGACGCGCTGGTGAAGATGTCGCTGGAGCTCAACCGCATCGCGCTGGACGTGTCGCGCGGGCGCAAGGTGCAGTACCGCAGCAGCGCCAAGGCCGAACTGCGCGCCATCGAATACGAGATCGAACAGCTCAAGCAGCAGGGCCTGGGCGAACGCGAGCCCGAGATGCTGGCGCTGATCGTCCAGGTGCTGCGCCGGCTGCGCAATTCGGCGCGCATCGTCGACCGCCTGGCCGACCACACCGCCGCCTCGCCCGACGCCAAGCCCACCGACGTGCTGCGCATCAACAAGTCGCTGACGCGCTTCATTTCGCGCCAGGAATTCCGCGTGGGGCTCCTGACCAGCAACCTGCGCCTGGACTCGCCGCACTTCCGCTACGCGCTGCGCGTCACGGCGGCCGCGGCCATCGCGATGACGCTGGCCAGCCAGTGGCTGTCGCCAGCGTTCTCCGCGCACAACTACTGGATCATGCTGACGATCGTCATCATCATGAAGCCGGGCTTCGCGTTGACGCGACAGCGCAATAGCTGGCGCCTGACGGGCACGCTGATCGGCTGCATCCTGGCCTTGCTGCTGTTCAACCTGACCGACCGGCCCGAACTGCTGTTCGCCGCGCTGCTGGGGGCCTGCATCATGGGCAACAGCCTGGTGCAGCTGAACTACATGGCCAGCGCCACCTTCAACACGCTGTTCGTGGTGCTGGTGTTCCACTTCGTGTCGCCGGGCACGGTGTCCATGTCGGTGATCGGCGAACGCGCCATCGATACGCTGATCGGCTGCGCGCTGGCGCTGATCTGCAGCTACATCCTGCCCTGGTGGGAAGCCCGCTACCTGAAGCCGCTGGCGGCCGCGGCCACGCGCGCCAACCGCGAATACCTGATCGCCGGTCTGCGCTACGTCGAGGCCATGCAAGCCCACGGCGCGCCCGTGGGCGCCGCCGCCGGCGAGACTCCGGCGGTCACGGACGCCGACCTGGCCTGGCGGCTGGCGCGCAAGAACGTGCACATCTCCTTCAGCAATTTCGCCGAGGCGTTCTACCGCATGATGAGCGAGCCCACCTCGCATCAGGTAAGCGTGCCGGAGCTCAACAACCTGCTGATCCAGAACCACATCCTGGCCTCGCAGATTACGGCGGCCATCCCCATTCTGGCCGGCCTGCCGGCCACGCCCGAAGCCGTGCAGCGGGCGCTGACCGGCATGGTGGACCTGCTGGACGAGAATCGGGTGCAGGCGCCCACCGGTCTGCCGACCCAGTTCGACACCGAAGGCGAACAGGCCGCGCTGGTCTATCCGGTCAAGCAGATGCTGAAGGCGACGCACATGATCCGCCAGGAACTGCACGCGCTGGCCGATCCCACGCACGCGCCCCCCGTGGCGGCGGCTGCGTGACTGCCGCCGCTTGATCTGGCGTAATGGGAAGAACCCGGGCGCGAGGCCCGGGACCGGATCAGACCTTGCGGCGGAACACCAGCTTGTCTTCCGACGAGGCGGAGGCGTCGAACTTGTAGCCTTCGAGGTCAAACCCCTGCAGGCCTTCGGGCTTGGACACCTTGTGCAGGATCGCGTAGCGCGCCATCAGGCCGCGCGCGCGCTTGGCGTGGAAGCTGATGACCTTCCAGGCGCCGTTCTTCCAGTCCTGGAACACGCATTGCACGACACGCGCCTTCAGCGTCTTCAGGTCGACCGACTTGAAGTACTCCTCGGACGCCAGGTTGACGATCACGGGCGCCTTCTGGCCGGCCTGCCGTTCGTTGAGATAGTCGGCGATGGCCGGGCCCCAGTACTCGTACAGGTTCTTGCCTTTGGGCGTGGCCAGGCGCGTGCCCATTTCCAGGCGGTACGGCTGCATCAGGTCCAGCGGACGCAGCACGCCATACAGGCCGCTCAGGATGGCCACGTGCTCCTGCGCCCAGTCCAGCTGCTTGGCCGACAGGGTGGCGGCCTCCAGCCCTTCGTAGACGTCGCCGTTGAAGGCCAGCACCGCCTGGCGCGAGTTGGCCTGCGTGAAGCTGCGCTTCCAGTGGGCGTAGCGCTGCACGTTGAGTTTGGACAGCGCCGGGCTCAGGCTCATGAGCTCGGAGATATCCTCGGCCGACTTGGTTTTCAGCACCTTGATGAGGCCGGCGGCCTGGTCCACGAACAGCGGCTGGGTATGCGTCTCGATGTGCAGCGGCGAGTCGTAATCCAGCTTCTTGGCGGGAGAAAGCAAAAACAGCATTCCGGAATTCCTTTTTAGCGTGCCGTCCAGCCGCCATCGACCGAGACGGACGTACCTGTGATTTGCGCGGCGGCATCCGAAGCCAGGAACACGGCGGTGCCTCCCAGTTGCTCTGGCGTCACGAATTGCAGCGACGGCTGCTTTTCGCTCAGCAGTTCGCGTGCGGCGGTTTCCTGATCGACGCCATCCTTTTCCGCCAGCGCGGTGATCTGCTTTTCAACCAACGGCGTGCGCACCCAGCCCGGGCAGATGGCGTTGGCGGTGATGCCCTGGCCGGCCGTTTCCAGCGCGGTCACCTTGGTGAAGCCGACCACGCCATGCTTGGCGGCCACGTAGGCCGACTTGTTGGCCGAAGCCACCAGGCCATGGGCCGAGGCGATGTTGATGATGCGGCCGAAGCCCTGCTTCTTCATGTGCGGCAAGGCTGCTGCGGTGCCGTGGAACACGGCCGACAGGTTCAGCGCCAGGATCGCGTCCCATTTTTCGGCGGGGAAATCTTCGATCAAGGCGGTGTGCTGGATGCCGGCGTTGTTGACCAGGATGTCGATGCGGCCCAATTGGCGCACGGCGTTCTCGACCAGCTCGCGCACGGCCGCGCCCTTGGACAGGTCGGCACCGTCGTAGATGACCTTCACGCCATGCTTGTCAGCCAGGCTGGCGCGGAGCTTTTCGATTTCGGCGGCATCGCCGAAGCCGTTCAAGACGATATCGGCGCCTTGCTGGGCAAAGGCAGTGGCGATACCCAGGCCGATGCCGCTGGTGGAACCGGTGACAAGGGCGACTTTTCCTTTAAGCATGAGCATTCTCCTGTGGTCGGGCACATTGGACGGGCCAAGCAAGGGTCAAGTGTAGCTGCCCGGCATGACGGCAATCATGCCATGCCCGCACGGCCCGCAGGGTCAAGCAGCGGGTGGAGTGTCGCGCGGCGCAGGAGGTTTCGGCGTCTCGTCCTGGGCCGATTCCGCCGTTGGCAGATCGGCCATGCCGCCCCGGTTTTCGGGTATGCGTTCCAGCAGCTTGATCAGCATCGGCACCACGCCCATCGAAATCGCCACGATGACGGACAGCACGTCGCGCTGTTCCAGGTTCACCAGATTGTTGTCCCAGGCTTCATTGAAGATGGCAAAGCTGAACTCGCCGCCCTGCGCCAACGCCAGCGCAAACAGCAGCCGGTGATAGCGCGGCAACCCGAGAAAGCGGGAAAATCCATAAAGAATCAAGGCCTTGACCAGTAGCAGCGCGAGTACGCCCGCAGCGATGAACGACCAGTGGTTGGCCACCACCTTCAAGTTCACGGACATGCCGATGGCCACGAAGAACAGGCCCAGCAACAAGCCCTTGAAGGGGTCGATCGCCTTTTCCAGATCGTGCCGGTAGCGCGATTCGGCCATCAGCACGCCCACCAGGAATCCCCCCAGGCCCGCGGACAGGCCGGCGAAGTCGAACAATTGGGCAGCGCCCACCACCATCAACAAGGCGGCGGCAGTAAACAATTCGTTCAGTTGCGCCTTGGCTGCCCAGCCCAGCAGGCGCAGACGGTAAGCGGCGGCGACCACCAGCACGGCGATCAGCGCCTCCTTGAAGGACGGCGCCGAGGTGCCGTCGGAGCCCAGCAAGCCCGCCGCCACCAGCATGGGGATCGCCGCCATGTCCTGGAACAGCAGTATTCCCAGCGCCGACCTGCCCAGCGGCGTGCGCGTCAGCACGCGTTCGTCCAGCAGCCGCAAGGCCACCGCCGTGGACGACAGGGCCAGCGACAGGCCGCAAAGGATCGCCGCCTGCCACTCCATGCCGGCCAGATGCCGCAGCGCCGCGCCGAACACCACCGCCAGCAGCAGCCCACAAGCCAGCATCTGCAAGGAACCCAGCACGAAGACTTCGTTGCGCATGGCCCACAGGCGTTTGGGCGAAAGCTCCAGCCCGATGATGAACAACATCATCACCACGCCCCACTGGGACACATTGATCATGGTGTCCACATTGGTGACGAGCCTGAGGCAGGACGGCCCCACCAGCACGCCGGCCAGCAGGTATCCCGGAATGGCGCCCAGGCCCAGCAGCTGGGTCAAGGGCACGCACAGCACGGCCGCAAGCAGAAGGATAAGGATGAGATCCATGGGACTAGCGGTTCCGGGATGAGCGCCGAGACGAGAAGAGTGCCGGGCAGGGACGCCGGGCAAGTGGAATTCTGGGCAAAGATCGCAGCCACTGAAAGCCAGTTGAAACCCGCTGTGGGGGACTTTCAACCACCCCCTTTACACAAACAAAAAAAATCCTGTAGAATTGCGGGCTTCGCTGCTTCGACAACGAGATCCTTCCGACCAGGGGTCTTTAGTGGAAGACCCGGCTCTGGGGCAACCCGGCCAGGACAACCGCCGTTACGAAACCCAGCAAGGAGAGGTGGCAGAGTGGTCGAATGTACCTGACTCGAAATCAGGCGTACGGTATCCCCGTACCGTGGGTTCGAATCCCACCCTCTCCGCCAGTATTCAAGCACTGATGATGAACTCAAAAGTGCGACTCAAAAGCCCCTTTCGAGGGGCTTTTGTTTTTCTGCGCCAGCCCCTTTCGAGGGGCTTTTGCCGCGTTTCCCGGCTAGTAGGCCGCGAGCTGCAAGGCCGCCGGCGCCGCAACGGCGACGCCCGCCCGGCTACCCCCCGGCAACTTGAACGCACTGACCGCCCGGGTCAGTTCCGCCGTCTGATCCTGCATGGACCCTGCGGCAGCGGCGGCTTCTTCCACCAGGGCAGCGTTCTGCTGCGTCACCTCGTCCATCTGCGACACGGCCAGATTGACGTGCCCGATGCCATCGGCCTGCTCGGCGGAGGCCGCGGCGATCTCACCCATGATGTCCGTCACGCGCCGCACCGCGCCGACGATCTCCTGCATCGTCGAGCCAGCGCGCTCCGCGCTGCCGGAGCCCTGCTCGATCTTCTGCACGGTGTCTTCGATCAGGGTCTTGATCTCCTTGGCGGCCTGGGCGCTGCGTTGCGCCAGGGTGCGCACCTCGGCGGCGACCACGGCGAAGCCCTTGCCCTGTTCGCCCGCGCGCGCCGCCTCCACGGCCGCGTTCAGGGCCAGGATGTTGGTCTGGAAGGCGATGCCCTCGATCACGGAGACGATGTCGGCGATCTTGACGGAACTGGCCGAAATCGCGCTCATGGTGCTGACGACTTCGGTGACCGTGGAGCCGCCCAGCGCCGCGGTTTCAGACGCAGCCGAAGCCAGCTGGTTCGCCTGCACGGCGCGGTCGGCGTTCAGCTTCACGGTGGAAGACAGCTGCTCCATGGACGCGGCGGTTTCCTCCAGGGACGCAGCCTGCTGCTCGGTCCGGGAAGACAGGTCGGTGTTGCCCGCGGCGATCTCGCCTGAAGCGGACGCAATGCTGTCCACGCCCGCCCGTATCCTGGCGACGGTGCCGGCCAGATTGGCGTTCATGGATTCCAGCGCCCGCATCAATTGCCCGATCTCGTCGCGCGAAGTCACGCTTATGGCACTGGTGAGGTCGCTGGCGGCCACCGTGCGCGCCACGCGCACCGCCTCGGACAGCGGGCGCGTGATGCTGCGCGTCAGCAGGACTGCCAGCAACAGCCCGCTGATTACCGCAACGGAGCCGATGATGATCATCCAGAGATTGGCCGTGCCGTAGGCGCCTGCTATGTCGGCCGCGCGGGCGTCGATTTCCGCGCGCTGCAGACTGGACAGACGCGTGATCTGATCGATGAACTGGCGCGTGGCCGGCAGGAACTCCCGATTGAAAATTGTGTCGGCCGCCTGCACATTGCCTTCCTGCTTGGCCTTGAATATGCCGTCGCGGGTGCGCAGGTAGTCCGCCCGGGATTTCCGGATGCCTTCCCACAGCTCCTTTTCCTGATCGCTCTGGATCAGCGGCTCGATCTGCTGCTGCAGCGCCGAGGAATTACGGGTGGAGGTCGCCGCTTCTTCCGCGAAGAAGCCGGCCAGACTCGCATCGGCGCTCTTGGCGATCGCAGTGGTGCGGGTCACCCCGGACTGGATGTTGCGGGCCCAATCGTTGATCAAGCGTTCCTTGATCAGGGAACGCTGCGTGACGGTCTCGACCGATTCGTTGATGTTGGCCAGACTGACCAGACCCACCACGCACATGACGATGATCATGGCCAGCAGGATGGCGAATCCACCCGCAAGACGGGTTCCAAGCTTCATGTTGTTCATATTGCTCCCGGCTACTCCCGGGGCAAGCACGGATACGCACCCAGGCAGAAGCTCGGCGCCGGGCAGTCCCCGCCGCCAATGCAAGCCAGATGCCCGTAAGCCCCTGGATATCCGCCCCCAAATTTATGTCCGTTGTATATGAAAAATGCCGCCGAAAGCCTCTGTTGCGAGGGCAGACGAGACAGCCGGCGGAATGCTAACAGCGCGGATTTGGCCCGCATCGGGAGAAATGAAGAGCGAATTGACGCAAGCTCTTCCCTTTGCGTCGCCGGCGCCAGGCTGCCGGCCATCGATCTCGCATCCTTCGCGGTGCGCGGCCTTGACGCCACGCAAACGGACCGCCGGGAAGCCTGTCTCTTACAACTCGTCGTCCATAAAAAAAGGCGGCTCAAGCGAGCCGCCATTTTCCTCAGCAATCCTGGCGTGTCACAACGGCGCCGTCGGCCGCGCCAGCTGGAACAGGTCCGTGCTGCGCGCGTACCAACCGCCGCCGTGCATGCGCGCGATCAGCCCCATGGCCGGCGTGTCCATGTAGCCGCGCTCGGCGTCCAGCACGTAGGCATCGTCGACATGCGCGCCCAGCACCCGCCCGATCACCACGAGCTGGCGCGGGCCGGTCACGATGGTCGCCTGGCTGACGCATTCCAGCGACACCGGGGAGCCCTTGATCAGCGGAGGACGCACATGGGACGCCGGCAGCGCGGTCAGGCCGGCCGCGGCCATCTCGTCCACGTCCGCCGGGTAATCGGCGCAGGTCTGGTTCATCTGCGCGACCAGCGACTCCGGCACCAGGTTCACCACGAACTCGCCGTTCTCGATGATGTTGGCGCCGGAGTCCTTCAGTTCTCCGCTGGCATGGCGCATCAGGCCGATGGCGACCGTCGGCGGCTGATGCCCCATGACGTTGAAGAAGCTGAACGGAGCCGCATTGACAACGCCTTTGCCGGAAACCGTGGTGAGCCATGCGATCGGGCGCGGGGTGACGGTCGAGGTCAGCACGTTGTAGACCGTCTGCGCCGGCAAGGCGCTGAAATCGAAATGCATGGATCAGGCCTCCTGCTGCCCGGCATTCAGCGCCGACACGGCGCGCTTTTCGCGCGTGTCGACCTGCAGCTGGAACACGTCCGGACGGGCATAGTGGCCGGAAACGTCGAAGTCATACTTGCCGCGCAGGATCTGGTTGGGATTGATGTCGGCGTACAGGATGGTTTCGGCGGAAAAATCCGGACCCGCCAGCACTTCGCCCAGCGGATCGATGATGGCGCTGCCACCGCGCATCAGCACGGTATCGGGCGCATCGCCCAAGGCGCATTCGAAATCGTCGGGATAGGCATCGCGGCGCAGGTGCTGGCAGGCCGTGAGGACGTAGCAGCGGCCTTCCAGCGCGATGTGGCGCATGCTGGGAATCCAGGAATCGCGGTCATCGGCGGTCGGCGCGCAATACAGCGCCACGCCCTGGCTGTACATGTACATGCGCAGCATGGGCATGTAGTTTTCCCAGCAGATGACGGCGCCGATCTTGCCATAGGGGGTGTCGAAGACGGGCATGGTGGAGCCGTCGCCGAAGCCCCAGATCAGGCGTTCGCCGGCGGTGGGCATGAGCTTGCGGTGCTTGCCCGCCAGCCCTTCGCGGCCATTGAAGTACAGCACGGTGCAGTACAGCGTGCCGCCGTCGGCTTCGATGCAGCCC
The DNA here is from genome assembly GCF_048541815.1 of Achromobacter sp. PD1. Classification (NCBI taxonomy): domain Bacteria; kingdom Pseudomonadati; phylum Pseudomonadota; class Betaproteobacteria; order Burkholderiales; family Alcaligenaceae; genus Achromobacter; species Achromobacter sp. PD1. The sequence goes on along the minus strand of NZ_CP183349.1, from coordinate 434,239 downwards.
ATGACCACGAAGCTGTCGGTGTCGGCCGCGGCCTGGGCCACCAACGCGACTTCCTCGCCGTCCAGCCGGATGGCCTGGTTGTGATAGCTGGCGAAGGCGTCCCGGCCTTCAGGCTTGCGCATGCCGATGGGCGCGCCGAAGGAGTTGCCCTTGGGGTAGCCGCCCAGGAACGCCTCGGGGAACACCAGCACGCGGGCGCCCTGCTCCGCCGCCTGCCGGATCAGGGATGCCGCTTTCTGGGCGCAGGCGACGCTGTCGGTGGGAATGGACGCCGCCTGGATGACGGCAGCCTTGAAGCTCTGTTGCGTGGACATGTCTCTCCTTTTTTCTCAGTGTGCAGCGTCTTCGTCGATGGCGCGGGCACGGGTGTTCGGCAGGAACAGGCTGCCGATGACGCCAACCACCGCGGTCACCACGACCGGATACATCAGGCCGCCAAAGATATTGCCGCTGGCCTGGGCCAGATAGGTGGCGGTAAAGGGCACGATGCCGCCGAAGATGCCGGCGCCGATGTGGTACGGGAAGGATAGCGCCGTATAGCGGATGCGGGCCGGGAACAGTTCGACCAGATAGGACGCCACCGGGCCGTAGACCATGGCGACCACGGCCGTCATCAGCACCAGGATCAGGATGATGGTCGTGCGGTCGACGCGCGCGGGATCGGCGCGCTCCGGATAACCGGCGGCCGTCAGCGCGCTGGTGTAGGCGGCGCGGTCAAAGCCGTTGACGGTCGTGCCGCCCACGCTCATGGCGATGCTCTGGCCGGGCAGCGGCGCGGCGTATTCAAAGTTGATGCCCTTGCCCACCAGGAATTTCTTGGCCTGCACGCAGACCTTCTTGTGGTCGGCATGGCTGCCGATCATGGCGGCCTGCAGCCCGAAGTCGCAGGCGCCGCCGCTGGTATCGGCATGCACGCGCACCGGCGTGCTCTGCATGGCTTGCGCCAGGGCCGGGTTGCCCGCCTTGAGCAGCACGTCGAACATGGAGTGGTAGCCGATGGCGGCAACGAACAGGCCGACCATCATGATCCACTTGCGGCCGATGCGGTCCGACAGCCAGCCGAACAGCACAAAGGTCGGCGCGCCGATGATGAAGCCGATCAGGATCAGCGTGTAGACGCTGGTCTGGTCCAGCTGCACGGCCTGCTGCATGAAGATCATGACGTAGAACTGGCCGGTGAAGTAGGTGGCGCCCTGGCCGGCGGTGACGCCGATCAGCGCCAGCAGCACCAGCCGCAGGCTGGACCATTGGCCGAAGGTCTCCTTGACCGGATTCTTGGACAGGCGGTTCTGCTGCTTCATGCGGGTGAACACGGGCGACTCGTGCAGCTTGGCGCGCACGTAGATCGAAATCGCCAGCATCACGATCGACAGGATGAACGGCAGGCGCCAGCCCCACTGGCGGAAATCCTCGGCGCTCATGGACGCCTGGGTGCACAGGATCACGATCAGCGACAGGATCAGGCCCGCCGAGGACGTGATCTGGATCCAGCCCGTCAGCAGCCCGCGGCGCTTGGGTTCGCAGTGTTCGGCCACGTAGATGACCGCGCCGCCGTACTCGCCGCCCACCGCCAGCCCCTGCACCACGCGCAGGGTCAGCAGCAGGATCCACGACAGGTGGCCGGCTGATTCATAGGTGGGCAGGCAGCCGATCAGGACGGTCGCGCCGCCCATCATCACCACGGTGATGAGGAAGGTGTACTTGCGGCCCAGCTTGTCGCCCAGGTAGCCGAACATCACCGCGCCCAGGGGCCGGATGATGAAGCCCACCGCCAGCGCGCCCAGCGCGGCCAGCAGCGCCACGGTGGGGTTGTCCTGCGGGAACAGCACCTGGCTCATGAAGACGGCCAGGGTCCCGTAGATGAAAAAGTCGTACCACTCGAACAAGGTGCCCAGGGTCGAGGCCACCACCACCTGGCGTTCCTCCTTCCTGCTGAGCGTCGGACCGGCGTCGATCCGCTGCATTGCCACATTCGCTTCCATGCCTGCTTTCCCCAATCGCTTTAGATTGATAATGCTGTAGTCATTAACTATTATCAAACTTAAACCAAGGCCTGAAAAAGCTAGGGAAAACCCGGCGCGACGGTCGCGCCTCCTGGCCGGAAGCGCGGCGCCCCGCTGCTACACTCGCGCCAGAAAAACAGTGGAGGCAGCAATGGCAAGGCCCGCCGGCAAGATGGAAAAGAACGCGGAACAGGCGCCTGCCGCCGCGCGCAGGGGCATCCAGTCGATCGAAGTGGGGTTCCGGATCCTGGACGTCATCCGCAAGGCCGGCCGTCCCCTGCCCCTGAAGGAAATCGCGGACGCCTGTGAATTGACGGTGCCCAACGTCCACTACTACCTGGTCAGCTTCCAGAAGGTGGGCGTGGTGCAGCAGCACGCGGATACCGGCCACTACGGCCTGGGGCCCTATGCCCTGCGGCTGGGCCTGGCGGCCCTGGAACAGTTCGACGTATTCACCACCGCCCGGCCCATCATGGCCGAAGTGGCCGCGATCACCGGCCACACCGTGTTCCTGGGCGTGTGGGGCAACAAGGGCCCGACCATCGTCTACCGCGTCGAAGGCGCCCGCAGCCGCCCGCTGCTGGAACTGCGCGTGGGCAGCGTGCTGCCGCTGCTGTCCTCGGCGCTGGGCCGCAACTTCCTGGCGCACCTGCCGGAAGCCAGCACGCGCGAACTGCTGGAACAGGAAATGGCCTCAGCCGGCTCGGACGGGTACGGCGGCAAGTCCTATACGCAAAAGGACGTGCAGGCCATCCGCGAGGAAGTGCTGGAGCACCACCTCAGCCGTTGCCGCGACGCGCTGCTGCCGCACTTCACGTCGCTGTCCGCGCCCATATTCGACATGCTGGGCGAGATGAAGGCCGCCATTACGCTGATGGGGCCGGTGGGCGCCATCGACGACGACCTGCAATCCGATACCGCGCGACTGCTCAGCGAGAAGGCGCGCTCGATCTCGGCGACGGCGGGCTGGGTGGAGCCGCAGGCGCGCTAGGCGCTTCTGCCGGCCTCATCTCCGCGCGTCGGGCAGCCGACTGGGCGGCGGCGTGCTGGCCACGTTTTTCTTGTAGTACGCGATGAACTCCGGCGCCGGCATGGGCTTGCCGTACAGCCAACCCTGGCCGAAATCCACCTCGCGCGCTTTCAGGTGGTCTTCCTGTTCCTGGCGCTCGATGCCTTCGGCCACGGTCAGCAGGTTCAGCGACTTGGCCATGTCGATGATGTGGTCCGTGACCTTGTGGGTCGCGGAATCGGTGCCGATGGTATCGACGAAGGACTTGTCGATCTTCAGCGAGTCCAGCGGCAGCCGCTGCAGATAGGACAGGCTGGAGTAGCCCGTGCCGAAGTCATCGATGGCCACGGCATGGCCTTGCGCACGGGCCTGTTCGATGACGCTGCAGGCCTTGTCCACGTCCATGAAGCCGCGCTCGGTGGCTTCCAGCCAGATCTGCCGCGGATCGATGACCGTGCCTTCCAGCATGCGCTGCAACACCCGCAATGCCCCGCCATCCTTGAGATCGCTGGCGCTCAGGTTGACGGAGATGTGCGCTCCCCGGTCCTCGCCCAGCAGCTCCTCCATATCCCGGATCACCAGGCGAAACACCTCTTCGGTGATGCGGGCCATCAGGCCGTTGTCTTCGGCGATCGAGATGAACAGGTCGGGTCTCAGGGTCTTGCCGCCGCGCCGGATCCAGCGCACCAGCGCCTCGGCGCCGATGCAGCGGCCTGTGCGCAGGTCGATGATGGGCTGGTAGTGGACGACGAATTCCCGCCGCCTGATGCCGGCGGCCAGTTCGCCCGCGATCGACAGGCGCCGGCGCGACAGCCAGACGACCAGCGCGATCATGGCGGCCGCGACCAGCGTCCCCATGGGCAGCCAGAACAGGCGCTCGCGCGGCAGCATGTCCAGCGCTTCGGTCTGCGGTTCGAGCAGGACGACGGCCAGGTCCGCATTGCGCGCGACGGCGCTGAGGTAGGCCTCGTCGATGTCCAGCTTGCCGCCATTCAGCGCCTGCGACACCAGCACGAGATCAGGGTCGTTGCGGGTTCCCAGCATGCCCACGCCCGGCAGGACCACGGCGAGTTGCGCGCCGTCCGTGAGCGCCTTTTCAGTGAACCGTCCGGGTTCGAACAAGGCGCTGTAATCGCCGTGGCGCACCGCCACCATCCTGATGCCGGGACTCAAGACGGGCACCGCATCCAGCAACAGGCGTCCGCCGTTGGTCAGTTCGACCTGGGCCGGAACCAGCGGCTCTTCGTAGCTGGGCACGCCCCAGGTGGTGCACTGGACGATCCCGCCCGCCACATAGGCCAGATCGTCCACGGCCCGGTCCCGCAGGGCCAGCGCCCGCATATGGCGGATGTGCTGGGGCGAACAGGGCTCGAATGCCAGCTCGTCCAGATCGCGTAGCGTGGCCACGGTCTGGTCCAGCAGCTCCTGGGTGTCCCTCAGGATGCGCTGAGCCTGGTCGTCCAGATAGCGCTGCTCGCCCGCGACGGCGCGGGACCAGGACATGTGCAGCGCGAAGCCGATGGGCAACAGGGCCGCGGCGGCGGCGAGAGCGATGGCGATGCCGATTACAAGCTTGCGCGGCATCGAGGCCGTCCCCTGGGATCGCCGGCTGGCGAGGTTATATCTTTTTACACTTTTTGGGGGGCCAATGTCTCCATCAATTTCCGCTCACTGGCGCCGCCTCAGCCCTCCGCCACGATCTTCGCGTCGCGTATGGTCTGGGCGTACTTCTGCTGCTCCTGCTTCATGAAGTCGGCAAAGCGCTGGACGCTGCCGCCGCCGTCCTCCGCCCCCACCTGCGCCAGCTTTTCCTGCACGTCCGGCATCGCCAACACCCGGTCGATGTCCTGGTTCATGCGTTGGACCATGGCGGCGGGCATCTTGCCCGGACCGACCATGCCGAACCAGATGCTGGCCTCGAATCCGGGATAGCCCTGTTCGGCCACGGTCGGCACGTTGGGGTGGCTCTTGGAGCGCTGCTGCAAGGTCTGCGCCAGCGCGATCACCTTGCCGGACTGCACCAGCGGCGTGGCGGTGGTCATGCCTTCGAAGCAGTACTGCACGTGGCCGCCCAGCAGGTCATTCATCAAGGGAGCCGAGCCCTTGTAGGGCACGTGCAGCACGTCGATCCCCGCGCGGGCCTTGAAGATCTCTAGCGCCAGATGCTGCGCCGAACCGCTGCCGGCCGAACCGAACACGATCTTGCCCGGCTGCGCCTTGCACAGCGCAACCAGCTCGGGCAGCGTCTTGGCGGGTTGCGAGGCGCCGCCAAGCAAGATGGTGGGCGTCTTGCCGACCAGGGCGATCGGCGTGAAATCGCGCTCCACCGAATAGGCCAGCTTGGGCTGCAGGCCCGGCGCGATCCCATGGCTGTTGACGTGCGCCATCAACAGCGTATTGCCGTCGTTGGGCTGGCGCGCCACCTGTTCGGCGGCGATGATGCCGGCCGCGCCCGCGCGGTTTTCGACGATGACGGGAATATTCCACATCACGCCCAGCTTCTGCCCCAGCAGGCGCGCCAGCACGTCGGTGCCGCCGCCGGCGGGAAAGCCCACCACGATCTTCACCGGCCCCTGCGGCAGGTCTTGCGCCCGCGCCGTCGCCGGCAGGACCAGCGCGGCCCCCAGCGCCGCGGCGCCGGTCATGAATTGCCTACGTTGCATTGCTGTCTCCTCGCGCGCCGGTCCGATGGCCGGCGACTGGTTCTTGGAATACTGTCACTGCTCACCGCTGCCGGCCGTCTGGCGCGGCCTGGCTGCGATGTTCCTGCGCTGCGGCGCGCGGCCGGCAGGCCGCGCCCCCTACCCTCAGCCAGCGACCCGGCTCCACTTGCCGTAGCGCTCGACCATGCGCTCGTCGAAACCGAAACCCAGGCCGGGCTCCTGATGCAGCACCACGCGTCCCTGCTTGTGCGTCAACTGGCGGTCGACCAGCCTGCGGAAGTTCAGGACCTGATCGTCCCAGAAGAATTCGACGTAGCGCGCATTCGGCGTCGCGGCGACCAGCGGCGCATGCACGTCATGGAACCAGTGCGGGCAAACCACGACGCCGTAGCTGGCGGCGGTGGCGGCGATGCGCTTCCATTCGGTGATGCCGCCGCAGACGGCGGCATCGGTCTGCAGGATGCCTGCGGCGCCCTTGTCCAGCAACTCCTTGTGATACCAGCGGCCATAGCCGATCTCGGCGGTGGCGATGGGCAGGCGCGTCAGGCGCGCCAGCTTGGCGTGGCTGTCGATGTCGTCGGGGCCGAAGGGTTCTTCGATGAAGTACGGATCGTACTGTTCGAAGCGGCGGATGTACTGCATGGCCTGCGTCACGTCCTGCCAGGCGTTGTTGCAGTCCATCATCAACTCGACGTCCGGGCCGATGGCCTCGCGCGCCGCCTTCAGGCGCGCCTCTTCCTCGGCCGGGGACAGGCGGCCCGTCTTCATCTTGACGGCGCGAAAGCCCTTATCCACATAGCTCGCCATTTCTTCGCCCAGGTGCTGGGGCGTCTTGCCGTCGAGGTAGTAGCCGCCGCTGGCATAGGCCGGCACGGTTTCGAGTTCGACCGCGCCCAGATACTTGTGCAGCGGCAGGCCGACGGTCTTGGCGTTCAGGTCCCACAGCGCGATATCCAGGGCGCTCAATGCGCGCATCACCGTGCCTTGCCGGCCTTGCAGCAGGGCTTCCTGGTACATCGCCTGCCACAGGCCTTCGACGGCGAGCGAATCCTTGCCCAGCAGCACCGGACCCAGCAGGTTCTGCACCGCGGCCTCAAAGATGGCGCCGCCGGCGCTGCCCACGTAGCAGAAGCCGATGCCTTCCACGCCGTCGGAGGAACGGACCTTCACCAGGCCGTAGTGCCGCGTCGACACGGTGCGATTCGAAAACGAGGTGACCTTGTCCAGGGGCACCGCGGCGGCGCACACGTCTATGGATTCAATGATGGGCACAACTGGCTCCTTGGTAATCGGGATGGTCGGGCGGGGCCGGCGCGGCATGCGGGGCCTCAACGCTCTGACCGTATTCTTGCCGTGGCCAAAGAAAACAACAATTATCTTCATCCATCTTTAGAATATGGAAAAAACATCTTTTCAGGAGGGTCCGGCCCGTGGATTCGCGCTTTCTGCAAACCTATGTGCACGTGGTGGAACTGGGCTCCATCGCCCAGGCCGCGCGCCACCAGGGGCTGACGCCCGCCACGGTGCAGCAGCGCCTGCGCGCGCTGGAAGCGGACATGGGCAGCGCCTTGATCGCGCGCTCCGGCCGCACGGTGAAGCCCACGCAGGCCGGCGTGCGGATCCTGGAGCGTGCCCGCGCCGTCCTGCGCGACGTGCGCGACCTGCGTTCGGCCGCGTCCGACACCGAACTGCCGGCCGGTCCGCTGCGCCTGGGCGCCACGCCCACCGCGCTGACCGGCATCATGCCGCCCGTGCTGCGCGCCTGGACTGCGCGCCATCCCCATATTGAAATCTACATAGAACCGGCGCCCACCACCCTGCTCTACGGCAAGGTGCTGTCCGGCGAACTGGACGGCGCGCTGCTGGTGCATCCCTTGTTCGCCATCCCCAAGACCTGCGCCTGGCGCGACCTGCGGCAAGAGCCGCTGGTGCTGGTCACGCCGGCCGACATGAAGGTGCGCGACCCGCTGGAAGTCATCGCGCGCGAACCCTACATCTGCTATGACCGCAGCGTGGTGGGCGGCAAGATGGCCGACGACTACCTGCGCGCGCGCAGCCTGCGGCCGCACGTACGCTTCGAGCTGGATGGAATCGATTCCATTGCCAAGCTGGTGTCGGAAGGATTGGGCGTGGCGCTGCTGCCGGATTGGGCGACCATCGGAGAACCGTCAGCCCGCGTCAGGCGCTGGCCTCTGCCGCCGCCCTGCCCGGTGCGTACCGTGGGCGCGATCTGGCTGCGCTCCGGCGTGCGTTCGGCGCTGATGCAGGCCTTCGTGGAAATGGCCGAGACTCAGCTCGGCCTGGACTGAGCCCGGAAGATCAGTCCTGTGCGTTTGCGTCGCGGCCGTCGCGGGCCACGACCACGCCGCCCGACACCACCAGGCGGCGCGGCGCGCGCGTCGCCACGGCTTGCGCAATACAGCTGGCGTCGACCAGCACCAGATCCGCGCGCGAACCCGGCGCCAGGCCATAGTCCGCGAAACCACAGGCGCGGGCCGCCGCCGCGGTCACGCAATCGAACGCCCATTCGACCTCGTCGTCGCGCCGCAGGTCGTTGCGCAGGCCGATCAGCATGGCGCGCGCCAGCATGTCGGGGCTGCCGTAGGGAGTCCAGGTATCGCGGATGCCGTCGTTGCCGCCGAAGATCGTCACCCCCACCTCGCGGCAGGCGCGCACGGCCGGCACGGGCCGCGACGGCGGCGCCGTCGTCAGCAAGGCCACATCCAGCGCAGCCAGCCGCCGCAGCAGGCCGTCCAGCCGCTTGGCGTCCACGCCGCCCAGACAGAAGGCGTGGCTGATGACGACCTTGCCCTGCATGCCCAGCGCCTGGACGCGGTCCAGGATCAGGTCCAGGGTAAAGGCGCCCAATTCGCCCGGCTCGTGCAGATGGATATCGACAGGCTTGTGATGCTTGTCCGCCAGGCCGAACAGCACGTCGAGCGACCTCGCCGGATCGCGGTCTATGGCCGAGGGATCCAACCCGCCCAGCACGTCCGCGCCCTGCGCCAGCGCCTGGCCCAGCAGTTCGGCCGTACCGGGCCGGATCAACAGGCCCGACTGGGGAAAGGCCACGGTCTGGATCTCGACACGTCCGGCCAGCTCCTGGCGCGTGGCATGCACGCCCTCCAGGTGGCGCAGCCCGGCATCGGTATCGATATCCACGTGCGTACGGATGCGGGTCGCGCCTTCGCGCAGGAAGGCCAGCGCCAGGGCGCGCGAATGGCTGGCCGCGTCATGACCGCTGCGGGCGCGCCAGACGCGTTCGTTCTCGATGCGGTCGGTCAGCGCCGGGCCCACTTCGTTCACGTACCAGGGCGAATCCCAGGTGGTCTTGTCCAGGTGCGTATGGCCTTCGACCAGGCCGGGCAGCAGCAAGGCGCCGGCGCCGTCCTCGACAGGCACGCCGGGCGCGGCGGCGAGGCCGAACCCGATGCTCTGGATACGTCCGTCGAGCACCAGCACGTCCACCGCGCCGCCTTGCGGGGCGCGGACATTCTTCAAAAACAGATCGGTCATGGCAGGATTCCAGGCGCCGCGCGTGGCGGCCGGCCTTGCGCAGACCAGGCGGCACGCGCCATCAAGCTCAGGCTTGGGGCGGTTCTATCCAGAAGAAGCGTTCACCCTGGCGGACCATGTCGGCCACGCCTTCGGCGCCGATGCGGTAATCCGTACCCATCAGCGTGGCGCCGCCATCCTCATGGATATGAATAATGGCGAGCGGGTCGTTTGCCATGGTGTACCAGTAGTAACCCGGCTTGAGATCATGCAGGTTCGTAGTCATGTTTCGAGTATACAAACATCCCCGCGCCGTATTCAAAAAGACACATAAATCCAGGTCATGCCTGACATGATGGCGTTGAGGCGGCATACTTCCCGATTCCAGGCCCAAACCGCCCGCACAGTAGGCATGCGTCGACCAGGCTGTCGCCGCATTGGCGCATATGCTTTGATCGTTGGAGGAACCGCGAGCGTATGAAAAGGCAGTCTCTTCAATTCAGCGAGCCGCTTAAACAAGCTGTTTTGGACGGCCGTAAAGTGCAGAGCCGGCGCATCCTCAAGCCGCAACCGACCAAACTGACCACGGTCTGGTATGCGGACGCTGCGGATTCCGGCAGATGGGTAGCCATGGGCCCGTCGCTGGATCATCCATCCGAATTGCGCAAAACCTCCAGCTGGGTCAGGTGTCCATTTGGAAAATCCGGCGACAGCATCGAATTGACCGACGAAGCCGGCAATACCTTCGCCACCGCCGTTATCGTGGGGGTGCGCGTCCAGCGCCTGCAAACGCTGTCCGAAGCCGATGCCCGCGCCGAAGGCACGCAAGCCCTGTACCAAAGCTCCGCCCTGCTGCCGGGCGTGCCGCTGCAAACCGCCTTCGCCTTGACCTGGTGCGAGCGTTACGGCTCGCATGCCTGGGCTGCGAACCCCTGGGTCTGGGTGGTCGAATTCCGCCGCCAACAGGTCGACGGGGAACAGGACGCCTAGCCCCGCCCCCAAAAACTGGTGCGCCCGCGCAACGTCGTTACGCGGAAACAGGGGCGGATGGTGACTGCCTGTAACCTGGCTATCCGGCTTCACCTGATTCCAGACGATTTCAATCCATTTCAATCGCGGCCGCGTCAGAGCGGACCTGCGCTGCTGCGTGGCAGCAAGCCCCATGCCACCTGGACGGGGACGGTTGCGGATTGTCGCGATTGAGGCCGGCCCGCTTACTTCTGCCAGCGCAAAAAGCCCGAAAATAAGCTCAACGAATACTCAACTTTGCTGCGTCACGCGGCAGGCAGGTGCAAGATGAAAAAATGGCTTATCGCTGGTGCTGGTGCCGCTGGTCTGCTGATCTCCAGCGTCGCCCTGGCTCGGGTGGACGTCGGCATCTCGATCGGCATACCGGGGGTCGTGTACCCCGCGCCGGTCTACGTCGCGCCGCAGCCGGTATACGTGCCGCCCCCGCCGCCCGTCTATTACCGCCCCGCGCCGGTGTACGTCGCACCGCCGGTGGTCTATCCGGCGCCGGTGTATTACCGCGGCGGCGGCCGCTACTATGACCGCGGCTACTACTATGGCCGCGGGCGCGGACATGGACACGATTATTACCGCGGCCGGGGCCGCGGACACGACCACGACGATTAAGCTGCGGGCCGCGCGTCAAGCGCAGGCCGGTTGCCCCGGAAACGACAAAGGCCACTCGCAAGAGTGGCCTTTTTTTCTGCGGGCAATGTCCGGTGCCCGGTGAAATACCCCTCAGGCTGCGGGCGCCTGCACGGGTTTGCCAGCCAGCACGGCCGGTTGCTGCGGGGTTTTGCTGGCCTTGCCATCGCTCCACCGCGGCGTTTCCTGAACGAGATCGATCCAACGGCGGGGCTCGCTCGACGACCGCCACCAACCATTATGCGGACGCATGGGCAAACTCCGGTTCACCGTTGAAACGCACGCCGTTGATGCCTTGGAACAGTTGCAGGCTTTCCTGCTCGGCTTCGTGCAGGCTCGAAAACGGCGCCTGTCCGGGTACGGTCCAGCATTTTTCCGGCGCGGTGCCGCCAACACGGCGGGTCCATATCTGCACGCGGTAGCCCTGCTCGTCTTCCTGAGCCACGGAGCATCTCACACGAAAATCTCCAATCATTCTTGAAGTCATGGGCAACTCCTTGTTATTTAAGTGAATGAAGCGTGTAGCACACGGGGCATATTGTGCCGTAACTATCCGGCCCTTTTATTGGAATACACAATTGCTCACATCATAATCAAACACTCGCGCGGTCAGCTTAATGGCGTGAGGCGACAGGAATATGTACAGATAATAAAAAAAAACGGAGCCCGAAGGCTCCGTCTTTTACTCCGTCAAATGACGGATGGACAGCTGAAAAACGTCAGGCTTTCGGCGCCGGATTCAGCACCGTCACGCCGCCCATGTAAGGCTGCAGCGCCTCCGGAATCAGCACGCTGCCGTCGGCTTGCTGGTGGTTTTCCAGCACGGCGACCAGCGCGCGGCCCACAGCCAGACCGGAACCGTTGAGCGTGTGCACGTATTCCGGCTTGCCCTGGGCATTGCGGAAGCGCGCCTGCATGCGGCGGGCCTGGAAGGTTTCGCAGTTCGACACCGAGGAAATCTCGCGCCAGGTGTTCTGCGCCGGCAGCCACACTTCCAGGTCATAGGTCTTGGCCGAACCAAAGCCCATGTCGCCCGTGCACAGCAGCACCACGCGGTACGGCAGGCCCAGCAGCTGCAGCACGCGCTCGGCGTGGCCCACCATGTCTTCCAGCGCCTCGTAGGACTGATCCGGCTGGGTGATCTGCACCATTTCGACCTTGTCGAACTGGTGTTGGCGGATCATGCCGCGGGTATCGCGGCCGCCGCTGCCGGCTTCCGAGCGGAAGCACGGCGTGTGCGCCGTAAGCTTGAGCGGCAGGTCGGCGGCAGCCTGGATGGTGTCGCGCGCCACGCTGGTCAAGGTGATTTCCGAGGTGGAGATCAGGTACTGGTCTTCACGCACGTACGGCTTGCCCTGATCGTCGACCTTGGGATCGTCGTCGCCGCCGCCCTTGGACACGGCGAACATGTCGTCCTTGAACTTCGGCAGCTGGCCCGTGCCGTACAGCGTCGAGGCGTTGACGATGTAGGGGGTGTAGCACTCGGTATAACCGTGCGTGCCCGTTTGCAGGTCCAGCATGAACTGCGACAGCGCGCGGTGCAGGCGGGCGATGGGGCCGCGCATGAACGAGAAGCGGGCGCCGGACAGCTTGGCGGCCATGTCGAAATCCAGGCCCAGCGGTTCGCCGATGGCGACGTGGTCGCGGGCCTCGAAGGCCAGGGCCGGCGGATTGCCGTCGGCACCAGCCGCGCCCGGCAGCCAGCGGCGCACTTCGACGTTGTCGTCGGCGGATTCGCCCAGCGGCACGCTGGCGTGCGGCAGGTTGGGCACCGACATCAGCAGTTCGTTGAGCGGCTGCTGCAAGGCGGCCAGCTCTTCTTCCAGCTGCTTCAGGCGCACAGGCACGGCCTGCGATTCGGCCATGACGGCGCTGGCGTCCTCGCCCTTGGCCTTGAGCTGGCCGATCTGCTTGGCCAGCGCGTTGCGGCGGGCTTGCAGGGACTCGGTTTCGGTCTGGACGGCCTTGCGGCGGGATTCCAGCTCATTGAACCGTTCCGTGTCGAAGGACACGCCACGGCTCTTGAGGCGGTCTACGACGGTTTGCAGGTCTTTGCGCAGCAGTATCGGGTCTAGCATGGTGATATCGGTGAGGTTGCGTGAAGCAACGGGCGGCGCCCGTTACCGTTTCTTGGCGCGTTCCTGCGCGTCCAGCTCGCGCAGGAATGCCAGCTTTTGCTGGATTTTAGCCTCCAGGCCGCGATCGGTCGGCCGATAGAAGGAGGGATTGAGTCCATCGGGGAAATATTGCTCGGCGGCGGCGTAGCCGTGCGGCTCGTCGTGCGCGTAGCGGTAGGCCTTGCCATGGCCCAGCTGCTTCATCAATTTGGTAGGCGCGTTGCGCAGATGGATCGGCACCGGCGCGCTGCCGTGCTCGGCCGCGAACTTGCGCGCCTGGTTGTAGGCGTTGTAGACGGCGTTCGACTTGGCCGCGCAGGCCATGTAGACCACTGCCTGCGCCAGCGCCAGCTCGCCTTCCGGCGAACCCAGGCGTTCATAGATATCGGCGCCGTTCACGGCCAGGTCCGTGGCGCGGGGATCGGCCAGGCCGATGTCCTCCACCGCCATGCGCACCAGGCGGCGCGAGAGGTACTTGGGATCGGCGCCGCCGTCGATCATGCGGCAGAACCAGTACAGCGCGGCGTCGGGGTTGGAGCCGCGCACCGACTTGTGCAGGGCGCTGATCTGGTCGTAGAACGCGTCGCCGCCCTTGTCGAAGCGGCGCAGGTTCTGCGACAGCGAGATCTCCAGCCAGGCCGCGTCCACCGTGTCGCGGCCGGCGGCTTGCGCCGACTCGGCCACTACTTCGACCGCGCTGATCAGGCGGCGCGCGTCGCCGTCGGCCCAGGCCGCCAGTTGTTCACGCGCGTCGGCCTCGACATGGATGCGTTCGCCCTCTTCCAGCCCGTCGTTCAGGGCCTGCACGGCGCGGTCGACCAGTTGCTGCAGCTCCTCGGCGGTAAGCGATTGCAGCACGTACACCCGCGCCCGCGACAACAACGCCGAATTGACCTCGAACGAGGGGTTTTCGGTGGTGGCGCCGATGAAGGTGAACAGCCCGCTTTCCACATAGGGCAGGAAGGCATCCTGCTGCGCCTTGTTGAAGCGGTGCACCTCGTCGACGAAGAGGATGGTGCGGCGTCCCTGGCCCTGCGCCACCTGCGCCACCGTGACGGCATCGCGGATGTCCTTGACCCCGCCCAGCACCGCCGAGATGGCGATGAACTGCGCGTCGAAGCCGTCCGCCATCAGGCGCGCCAGCGTGGTCTTGCCCACGCCTGGCGGCCCCCAGAAGATCATGGAGTGCGGCCGGCCCGAGTCGAAGGCGACGCGCAGGGGCTTGTCCGGCCCCAGCAGATGCGACTGCCCGACCACGTCGGACAGCGTCCGCGGGCGCAGCCGCTCGGCCAGGGGCACATAGGGCCGATGCGCAGGATCGGCCGCGAAGAGATCGTTGCTCATTGGCAGAAGATGAGGGGAGACAGCAAGTAATTCAAGCCAGCATTACACCATGGCGCGGGCCTGCCTCCCCCACACGGCCCTAGGCCAGTCCCGGCGGCGCGAAGCGCCGGTTCGCCAGCACCGGCAATACCTTGCGGGCATGCGCCAGGCGTTCGGGGTCGATATCGGCGAACACCAGCGCCGGGGCTTCGCCCGCCCGCGCCGTCACCACGCCCAGCGGATCCACCACCATGCTGCAGCCGATGTTGCGTTCGCCGCATTCGCCCGTGGCCGCCACATAGCAGGTGTTCTCCAGCGCGCGCGCCGTGACCAGCACTTCCCAGTGCATTTCCTTCAACGGACCGCGCACCCAGGCGGCCGGCAGCACCAGCAGGTCCGCGCCGTCCAGCGCCAGGCGCCGCGCCAGTTCGGGGAAGCGCACGTCGTAACAGGTCATGAGGCCCACGCGCAGGCCGCCGATGTCCAGCAGCGGCGGGATGTCGACGCCGGGCGTGACGTTGGTGGATTCCTTCATGTTGAAGGCGTCGTACAGGTGCAGCTTGCGGTATTGCGACAGGATCTTGCCATCTTGCAGCGTCACCAGGGTGTTCCAGACCCGCCCTTCCCCGGTCGGCACGTGCACGCACATCATGGTCGCCAGTTGCGAACCGCGGCTGGCTTCCAGCAGGCGGCTCATGAAGGGGCCGTCCAGCGGCTGGGCGGCCTTCAGGACGATCTGCGGATCGGTGATGTCGCGGGCCAGAATGCCTTCGGGCAAGACCAGCAGGCCGGCGCCGCCGGCGCGGGCGCGTTCCATCAGGTCGATGCAGACCTGGGCGTTTTCTTCCCAGACGCGGCTGACGGCGAACTGGCCCAAAGCAACTTTCAGCATGACGCTTCCTTGTGTCGGAGGTTTTTCCTATTGTCGCGCCAACCGCCGGCCAGCGCCGACTACGGGAAACTCCTAACTCCCGCTTGTAAATTCTTTTCAGGATAATGAAAAAAATCAGGTTTGACGTAAATATTTTCCATAGCAGGCGCCCCATGACGAACTCCTCCTTCCCCGCAGCCCCCCTGGACATGAACGGCAAAGGCCTGGGCGCCTTTCCGGAATCCTGTACCACCGCCGGCGTGGCGGCGCTGAACTGGAACCTGCTCAATGAGGACGTCAGCCTGCCGGTGGCGGTGCTGTACGAAGCCCGCGTGCGCCACAACTTGCAATGGATGCAGCGCTTCATGGAAGCGTACAAGGTCAAGCTGGCGCCCCACGGCAAGACCACCATGAGCCCGGCGCTGTTCCAACGCCAGATCGCGGGCGGCGCCTGGGGCATCACGCTGGCGACCGCGCCGCAGGTCCGGGCCGCCTATCAGCATGGCGTACGCCGGATACTGATGGCCAACCAGTTGGTGGGCCGCGCCAACATGGCCATCATCGCGCGCCTGCTGCGCGACCCGGCCTTCACCTTTTTCTGCATCGTGGACTCCCCCGCCAACGCGGCGCAGCTGGGCGCCTACTTCGGCGAACAGGGCCTGACCCTGCCGGTGCTGATCGAACTGGGTCCCCAGGGCGGCCGCACCGGCGTGCGCGACGACGCCCAGTTGCAGGCGCTGGTCGACGAAATCGGCAAATGGCCCGGCCTGGCCCTGGCCGGCATCGAAGTCTACGAAGGCGTGCTGCAGGAAGAAAGCGCCATCCGCGCCTTCCTGCGCCGCGCCGCCGACGCCCTGCGCGGCCTGGCCGCCGCCGGCCGCCTGCGCAAGAACGGCCCGGCGCTGATCTCCGGCGCCGGCTCCGCCTGGTTCGATGTGGTGGCCGAGGAATTCTCGCAACTGGACATCGGCGCGCCGCTGGAAATCGTGCTGCGCCCCGGCTGCTACCTGTCGCACGACGTCGGCATCTACCGCTCGGCCGCCGAGCGCATCAACGCCCACAATCCGGTCGCGCAAAAGATGGAACCCGGCCTGCAGCCGGCCTTGCAGGTCTGGGCCTACGTGCAGTCGCTGCCCGAACCGGGCCGCGCCATCGTCGCCATGGGCAAGCGCGACGCCGCCTTCGACGCCGGCCTGCCCACGCCCGCCGCGCTGTACCGCCCCGGCCGCGACGCCGCGCCGGGCCAGGCTCCTGCCCACTGGAAGCTGAGCGCGATGATGGACCAGCACGCCTTCATGCAGATCGGCGAAGGCGACGACATCCAGGTCGGCGACATGATCGCCTTCGATATTTCCCACCCCTGCCTGACCTTCGACAAGTGGCGCCAGGTGCTGCTGGTGGACGAGCAATACCGCGTCACCGACGTGGCCGAAACCTTCTTCTGAACGGCCCTGTCCGCCGCACCGCGCCGGTACCCGGCGGGCAGGAGGAATCGCGGGATTCCGGCGCAAACCTCTAATTACTACAAGCAAAACCCGTTTTTGACCCTCTGGAGAGAGAATCATGAACTTCCGTACCTCCCGGCGAGGCGGTGGGCTCAATAGCCTGCTGCTGGCCGGCGCAATTGGCTTGACCGCATTGTCGACCCCCGCCCTCTGTGCCACGCCGATCAAGGGAGGCACGATCTCGGTTGCCACCATAGGCGAGCCGCCCACGCTGGATCCGATGACCAGCACGGCCGACCTGGTGGGCATCCTGACCCAGCACTTCTTCGAAACGCTGTACACCTTCGACGGCAAGTGGAACCTGACCCCGCTGTTGGCCGACAAGCTGCCGGAAGTCTCGGCCGACGGGCTGACCTACACGATCCCGCTGCGCCAGGGCATCACCTTCCACGACGGCTCCAAGATGGACTCGTCGGACGTGCTGGCCTCGCTCAAGCGCTGGACCGAGACCGCCACGCGCGGCAAGATGGCCGCCAAGATCATCACCGGCATCGAAGCGCCGGACGCCAACACCATCCGCATCACGCTCAAGCAGCCCTATGCGCCCCTGACCGCGCTGCTGGCCATGAACAACAGCGCCGCCGTCATCATGCCCAAGGGCAAGATCGCGCCGGCCCTGACCGAATTCGTCGGCACCGGCCCCTACCAGCTGAAGGCGCGCGTGCCTGACCAGTACATCCAGCTGGTCCGCTTCGAAGGCTACAAGCAGCGCGAAGGCGAGCCCGACGGCTTCGGCGGCGCTCGCAAGCAGTACCTGGACGAGATCCGCTTCGTGCCGGTCAGCAACGCCAACACCCGCGTCGAAAGCGCGGTGGCCGGCCAGTTCGACTACGTCGACTCGCTGCCGGTGGAATCGCTGCCCAAGCTCAAGAACGGCCGCTCCGACCCCGTCATGCTCAAGCCCTTCGGCTGGCCGCGCCTGGTGCTCAACACCAAGCAGGGCATCATGTCGAACCTGGCCGTCCGCCAGGCCGTGCAGCTGGCGCTGAACGAAGAAGACATGCTGTACGCCGCCTTCGGCGACAAGAACTTCTACAAGCTCAACGGCGACCTGTATCCCGAGGGCTATCCCTGGGCCACGTCCCTGGGCGGCAAGGTCTACAACAAGGGCGACGCCGCCGGCGCCAAGAAGCTGGTGGATGGCGCCAACGTGCAGGACCGCAAGATCCGCATCCTGACCAGCCAGCAGTACGAGTTCCACTACAAGATGGCCCTGGTGGCCGCCGAATACCTGAAGGCCGCGGGCTTCACCGTGGACATGCAGGTGGTGGACTGGGCCACGCTGACGCAGCGCCGCCAGGATCCGGCGCTGTGGGACATCTTCATTACGCACAGCCCCTTCCTGCCGGAACCTGCCCTGATCGACTTCCCGTCCAAGGACGCGCCGGGCTGGTGGGACACCCCGCGCCGCAACCAGGCGCTGGACGCCTTCAACCAGGCTGGCAACCAGGAAGAACGCATCAAGCGCTGGGCTGACGTGCAGCAGGCCGTGTACGACGAAGTGCCCTTCATCAAGGTCGGCGACTTCAACGCCCAGGCCGCCCGCTCGCCGTCGCTGCAAGGCACCAAGGCCGTGCCGTGGCCCTACTTCTGGAACGCCTGGAAGTCCAAGTAATGGCGTAGCGCGGCAGCACAAAGGCGCCACACAAGACCTCCTGCCGCGCTCCACGCATCAACGCATGACCCGCAGAGCGCGCCCTTCCAACAAGCGCGCCGCCTCTCCCCACGATACGACGCTTTTTTAGGACATCCATCGTGTTGCGTTATCTCTTAAACCGGCTGGTCGGGCTGGTGGCCGTGATGTTCATCGTCGCGACCATCGTCTTCGTGATCATCCGCGTCACGCCGGGCGACCCCGCCGCCGTGATGCTGGGTCCGCAGGCCAGCCAGCAGGACATCGCCGCCCTGCGCACCCAGCTCGGGCTGGATCAGCCGATGGCCGTGCAGTACGTGTCGTGGCTGGGCAAGCTGGCCCAGGGCGACCTCGGCCAATCCATCTTCATGAACAAGCCGGTGCTGTCGGCCTTGGCCGACCGCGCCGAACCCACCATCCTGCTGACGCTCATGTCGCTGCTGATCGCCAGCGCCATCGCGCTGCCGGTGGGGATCCTGTCCGCGGTCAAGCGCGGCACCACGCTGGACCAGTCGGTGCTGTCGTTCTCGATGTTCACCTCCAGCGTACCCAGCTTCTGGCTGGGGTTGCTGCTGATGCAGGTGTTCTCGGTCAAGCTGGGATGGCTGCCCGTGGCCGGCTATGGCGGCCCGGACGCCTCCCTCATGACCCGCCTGTCGCACCTGATCCTGCCCGCCGTGGTGCTGGGCCTGGTGAACTCGGCGCTGATCACGCGCTTCATCCGCGCCAGCATGCTGGACGTGCTGCGCGACGACTATGTGCGCACCGCGCGCGCCAAGGGCCTGCCGGAAAGCAAGGTGATCCTGAAGCACGCCGTGCGCAATGCGCTGATCCCGATCCTGACGGTGCTGGGCCTGACCACCGCGCTGCTGATCAGCGGCGCGGTCGTGACCGAAACCGTGTTCGGCCTGCCCGGCGTGGGCAGCCTGGTGGTGTCGGCCGTGCTGCGCCGCGACTATCCCGTCATCCAGGGCGCGCTGCTGATCATCGCGGCCATCTATGTCCTGATCAATCTCATCATCGATCTGCTGTACCTGCTGGTCGACCCACGGGTTCGTTATTGATGATTAAGCCCACCCCCGAAGCGCCTGTGGCGCTTCCCCCTCAAGGGGGCGCCGCCTGCGGCCCGGCAAAGCCGGCTCCGCGCGGCCCCGATTCGATGCACCGCAAGTGGAGCAATTGAAATGACAACCGGGACTACCGTGAATTCCGGAACCGACCGCTGGCAGGTCCTGCGCCTGCTGGTGTCGCGCAAGACCGTACTGATAAGCCTGATCGTGATCGTCGTGCTGGTCCTGGCCGCGCTGCTGGCGCCCTGGATCAGCCCCTACGATCCGTTCAAGCTGTCCATCATGAACCGGCTGAAGGCGCCGGGCGCCGCGCACTGGTTCGGCACCGATGACTTCGGCCGCGACGTGTTCAGCCGCGTCATCCACGGCGGCCGCCTGTCGCTGATGGTGGGCTTTTCCGTGGTGATCGTGTCCAGCATCCTGGGCATCGCGCTGGGTCTGATCGCGGGCTTCTTCCGCACGGCGGACAAGTTCGTGTCGCGCTTGATCGACGCCATGATGGCCTTTCCCGACATCCTGCTGGCGATCTCGCTGGTGGCCGCGCTGGGCCCGTCGCTGGTCAACGTGGTGATCGCGCTGGGCATCGTCTACACGCCGCGCCTGGCGCGCATCGTGCGCGCCTCGACCCTGGTGATCCGCGAGCTGCCCTTCGTCGAAGCCGCCCGCGCGCTGGGCGTGCCCACCTGGCGCATCGTCACCGTGCACGTGCTGCGCAACCTGGTGTCGCCCATCCTGGTGCAGGGCACGTTCATCTTCGCCTACGCGATCCTGGCCGAAGCCGGCCTGTCGTTCCTGGGCGTGGGCGTGTCGCCCGACATCCCCACCTGGGGCACCATGATCAACGCCGGGCAGCAGTACATGGGCTCGGCCGACTGGATCATGATCTTCCCCGGCATCGCCATCGTCCTGTCCGTGCTGTCGCTGCAACTGGTCGGCGACGGCCTGCGCGACGTCCTCGATCCGCGCCTGCGCAAGGAGCTGTAATCATGACCGCAAGCACCCGAGACGTCGTGCTTTCCGTGGAAGGGTTGAAGACCTGGTTCCACAGCCGCGACGGCATCGCCAAATCCGTGGACGGCGTGACCTTCGATCTGGCCCGCGGCGAAACGCTGGCCATCGTCGGCGAGTCCGGCTCCGGCAAGTCCGTGACCAGCCTGTCCATCATGGGCCTGCTGCCCAAGCCGGCGGGCCGCATCGAGGCCGGCAAGATCCTGTTCCGCGACCGCCAAGGCGTCCAGCACGACCTGGCCCAGGCCGCGCCCGCCACCCTGCGCAAGATCCGCGGCGCCGAAATCGCCATGATCTTCCAGGAGCCCATGACCAGCCTGAATCCGCTGTACACGGTGGGCGACCAGATCGCCGAAGCCGTGCTGCAGCACGAGGGCGGCTCCCACGACGCGGCCATGCGGCGCGCCCGTGAAATGCTGGAGCGCGTGGAAATCCCGGCGGCCGAGCGGCGCATCAACGAGTACCCGCACCAGATGTCGGGCGGCATGCGCCAGCGCGTGATGATCGCGCTGGCCCTGGCCTGCAACCCCGCCGTGCTGATCGCCGACGAGCCCACCACCGCGCTGGACGTGACCGTGCAGGCGCAGATCCTGGACCTGTTGCGGCGGCTGCAAGCCGAGATGAACATGAGCATCCTGTTCATCACGCACAACCTGGGCGTGGTGGCCGAGATCGCGCATCGCGTGGCGGTCATGTACGCGGGCCGCGTGGTCGAGGACGCCGGCGTCTACGACCTGTTCGAAAATCCCACGCACCCCTACACCCGCGGCCTGCTGTCCTGCATCCCCACGGCCGCCCTGCTGGCCTCCGGCGAACGGCTGCGCGCCATTCCGGGCAACGTACCCAGCGTGCTGTCGCTGCCGGCCGGCTGTACTTTCGCGCCGCGCTGCCCCCTGGCCGCCGACGACTGCCGCGCCGCCGTGCCCGAACTCCTGCCGGTGCAGACCGACCACCGCGCGCGCTGCATCAAGGTGAATCCGATATGACGAGTAGCCCCATTCCCATCCGCGCCGAAGAGCCGCTGGTGCGGATCCAGGACCTGAAGGTCCACTTCCCCACTTCGCAGGCGCGCAACGCCCCGATGGTGAAGGCCGTGGACGGCGTCAGCTTCGACGTGCCGCGCAATACCATCGTCGGCCTGGTCGGTGAATCCGGCTCCGGCAAGACCACCACCGGCCGCGCCCTGCTGCGGCTGTTCGCGCCCACCGCCGGCCGCATCCTGTTCGACGGCCAGGACATCACCAAGCTGTCCGAAAAGCAGATGCTGCCCTGGCGCCGCCGCATGCAGATCGTGTTCCAGGACCCCTACGCCAGCCTCAACCCCCGCATGACGGTGGCCGAGATCCTGGGCGAGGCGCTGGACACCCACCAGCTCGCCCAGAACCGCCGCATGGCCCGCATCGGCGAGCTGCTGGAACGCGTGGGCCTGAACGCGGACCACAGCCGCCGCTATCCGCACGAGTTCTCCGGCGGCCAGCGCCAGCGCATCGGCATCGCCCGCGCGCTGGCGGTCGAGCCAGATTTCATCGTGGCCGACGAGCCGGTGTCCGCGCTGGACGTGTCGGTGCAGGCGCAGGTGCTGAACCTGCTGCAGGACCTGCAGCGCGACCTGGGCCTGACCATGCTGTTCGTGGCCCACGACCTGGCGGTGGTGGACTACCTGTGCGACGAGGTCGTGGTGATGTACCTGGGCCGCGTCATGGAGCGCGGCCCGACCAGCGAGGTCTATGCGCGCCCCCGCCATCCCTATACCCGCGCGCTGCTCTCCGCCGCGCCGGTGCCGGACCCGCGCGCGCCGCGCTCGCGTATCCTGTTGAAGGGCGACATCCCCAGCCCGGTCAATCCGCCTTCCGGCTGCGTGTTCCGCACCCGCTGCCCCTACGCCATCGAAAGCTGCGCGACCACCGAGGCGCAGGCCGCCAACGTCGGCCCGGGCCACTATGTGGCGTGTTCGCGCATCGGCGACGCCGAGCTGGCCGCCTGATAGCCGCCCAGTCCAGAACAGACCCAGGAAGCCCACATGAACATCATCCGCGACATCGTCTTCCAGATACGCAGTCGGCGGGACTCGCTAAGCGTGACCGAACGCAAGGTCGCCGACGCCATCCTGGACGACATCATCTGGGGCGCCAGCGCCACCGTCGACCAGCTGGCGGCCAAGGCCGGCGTCAGCATCGCCACCATCTCGCGCTTCGCGCGCACGGTCGGCTGCGACGATACCCGCGACCTGAAGCTCAAGCTGGCCCAGGCCAGCACGGTGGGCAGCCGCTTCCTCGATCCCAGCGCGCCGACCGAGGAAAGCACCTTCTACGCCCGCATCTACGCCGACATCGAAAGCACGCTGCGCGCCCACCTGCCCAACTTCACCGAGCAGCTGTTCGAAGCGGCCGCCGGCATCGTCGACGGCGCGCGCATGATCTACGTCTTCGGCATGGGCGGCGCGTCGGCCGTGCTGGCACAGGAAGTGCAGTCGCGCCTGGTGCGCCTGGGCTACCCCATCGCCGTGTACAGCGACGCGGTGCTGCTGCGCATGGTCGCGGCCACCCTGGACGAGCGCGACGCGGTGCTGATCCTGTCGGCCTCGGGCCTTACGCCGGAAATCGTGGGCGCGGCCCGCATCGTCAAGCAGTACCAGGCGCGCATCGTCGCCATCACCGACGCGACCTCCGCCCTGGCCGAACTGGCCGACGTGGTGCTGCCCATCCGCACCGACGAAACCGACTTCATCTACAAGCCCTCGGCATCGCGCTACGCGATGATGCTGGCCATAGACCTGCTCTCGACCGAACTGGCCATGCTGAACCAGGAAGAAAATCGGGAGCGCCTGCGCCGCATCAAGCTGGCGCTGGACGAACACCGCGGCGGCCCGAACCGCCTGCCGCTGGGCGATTGAACTGGAACACAAGATGTACGACACCCTCATAGGCAATGTGCTGGTCCTGGACGGCACCAGCGAACCCGCCTACCGCGCCAGCGTGGCGCTGGCCGACGGCCGCATCGCCGCCATCGGCGACCTGCCGGGCGCGGCGGCGCGCCAGATCATCGATGGCACCCGCCTGGCGCTGGCCCCGGGTTTCATCGACGTGCACACCCATGACGACACCAACGTCATCCGCACGCCAGACATGCTGCCCAAGCTTTCCCAGGGCGTGACCACCGTGGTGGTGGGCAATTGCGGCATCAGCGCCTCGCCCGTGGCCCTGCGCGGCGAGCCGCCGGACCCGATGAACCTGCTGGGCGCCCGCGCCGACTTCAGCTACCCCACCTTCGCGGACTACACCCGCGCCATCGAAGCCGCGCGGCCCGCCGTGAACGTGGCAGCGCTGGTCGGCCATACCGCGCTGCGCAGCAACCACATGGACCGACTGGACCGCGCCGCCACGCGCGAGGAAGTGCTGGCCATGCGCGAGCAGCTGCGCGACGCGCTGGCCCATGGCGCCATTGGCCTGAGCACCGGCCTGGCCTATGCCTCCGCCTTCGACGCGGACACCGAAGAGGTCAAGCTGCTGGCCGAGGCGCTGGATGAATTCGGCGCGCTCTACACCACCCACCTGCGCTCCGAGTTCGCCGCCATCCTGGAGGCCATGCAGGAAGCCTTCGACATCGGCCAGCATGCCCGCGTGCCGGTGGTGGTGTCGCACCTGAAATGCGCCGGCGCCGGCAACTGGGGCCGCACGAAAGAAGTGCTGTCAGCGCTGGAAACCGCCGGCCGCCTGCAGCACGTGGGTTGCGACTGCTATCCCTATTCCGCCAGTTCGTCGACCCTGGACCTGAAGCAGGTCACGGACGAGTTCGACATCGACATCACCTGGTCCGTACCGCATCCGGAGCAGGCCCGCCGCAAGCTGGCCGACATCGCCGCCGACTGGGGCGTGACTTTGCTGGAAGCGGCCGCGCGCCTGCAGCCATCCGGCGCCGTGTACCGCAACATGCATGAAGACGACGTGCGCCGCGTGCTGTCGCACCGGCTCACCATGGTGGGTTCCGACGGCCTGCCCAACGACCCCATGCCGCACCCGCGGCTCTGGGGCGCGTTCCCGCGCGTGCTGGGCCACTACAGCCGCGATGTGGGGCTGTTCCCGCTGACCGAGGCCGTGCACAAGATGACGGGCCTGTCCGCGGCCCGCTTCGGCCTGGCCGAGCGCGGCCTGGTGCGCGAGGGCTACCACGCGGACCTGGTGCTGTTCGATCCGGCCACGGTCATCGACCGCGCCACCTTCGCCGCGCCGGTGCAGACCGCCGCCGGCATCGAGGCGGTCTGGGTCAATGGCGCGCTGTCCTACCGCCAGGGCGAGGCCACCGGCGACCGCGCCGGCCGCTGGCTGCCGCGCAGCGGCGACCTGCGCAAGAACTTCCAGTAAGCAACGGGCGAAAACCCGGCGCAAAACCGGCCATTCATTTCAAGGAGAGAACCATGAGCAATGCTCCCACCGCCGACAGCAACGGCATCACCCGCTACGGCGTCGCCGGCGGTACGGGCCAGGGCGGCTCGCACATGCCCTTCGCCCGCGCGGTCGCGGCCGACGGCTGGCTGCACGTGTCCGGCCAGGTGCCGATGGACAACGGCGAAGTCGTCGAAGGCGGCATCGTGACCCAGTCGCACAAGGCCATCCAGCAGGTGCTCGCCATCCTGAAGGAAGCCGGCTACGGCCCCGAACACGTCGTGCGCTGCGGCGTATGGCTGGACGACGCGCGCGATTTCGCGTCGTTCAACAAGGTGTTCAAGGAATACTTCGGCGAGAATCCGCCGGCCCGGGCCTGCGTGCAGTCGTCGTTGGTGGTGGACGCAAAAGTCGAGGTCGACTGCATCGCGTACAAACGTCCTTAAGCGGACGCCACATAAGAAAAAGCCTGGCGTTGCCAGGCTTTTTCCATCACATCTTCACTACATCCACACCCTTCGGCGCGACGAACTGGAATTCCTTGGCCGGCAGCTGCGGGTTGGCGGCAATGCCGGACAGGTCCACGCGGGTGGTTTGTCCAAACGAATCCAGCAGCTCCACGCGCACCGGCAGATTGTCCTTCATGCCGATGTCCACGCGCGAAAAGCCCGCATCGGCGGTGCGCGGCTTGGCGCGCAGCCAATCGATCCCGTCCTTGGACGGCAGGGCCGAAACGTCGAACGACTGCTCCAGCGAACCCGAGCCGAACAGGATGGCGGCAGGCGAGGTGCCGATGGCGGCATCGACCTTGCGCTCGGTCACCTGGGCCAGGTCCGGATCGAACTGGAACACCTGGCGGCCGTCCGACACCACCAGCTGTTCATAAGGCTTCTGCACCGCCCACTTGAACTTGCCGGGACGCTGGAACGAGAACACGCCGGTCTGGGCGGGCTGCGTGCGGCCCTGGTTGTTCACCGTGTATTGCGAAAACGAGCCCGTGGCCGCGGTCACGGTAGCCACGAAAGCGCGCAGCTGCTCCTGCGCGCTGGCGGCGAACACCATGGCGGGCGCCAGGCTCAGGGCCGCCATGGCGGCCAGTCGACGGAACATCTTCATCAAGCTTCCTCTCGGGCGGCAGCGGCCGCGGGAACAAGGATCTCGCGGTTGCCATTGGACTGCATCGCCGACACCATACCCGATTGCTCCATCTGCTCCAGTAACCGGGCCGCACGGTTGTAACCAATGCGCAGGTGGCGCTGCACCAGCGAGATGGACGCGCGGCGGTGCTTGAGCACCACCTCGCAAGCCTGGTCGTACATCGGGTCGGATTCGGCGTCGCCGCCGATGCCGGTGACGCTGCTGGCGCCTTCGCCCGCGTCCCCATCCAGGCCGCCTTCCAGCAGGCCTTCGATGTAGTTGGGTTCGCCCTGCGCCTTGAGGCTTTCCACCACGCGATGCACTTCGTCATCGCTGCAGAACGCGCCGTGCACACGCACCGGCAGGCCGGTGCCTGGCGGCATGTAAAGCATGTCGCCCTGGCCCAGCAGGGTTTCGGCGCCCATCTGATCCAAAATGGTGCGCGAGTCGATCTTGGACGACACCTGGAAGGCGATGCGCGTCGGGATGTTGGCCTTGATCAGGCCGGTGATGACGTCCACGCTGGGACGCTGCGTGGCCAGGATGAGGTGGATGCCGGCGGCGCGCGCCTTCTGCGCCAGGCGGGCGATCAGCTCTTCGATCTTCTTGCCCACCACCATCATCAGGTCGGCAAGTTCGTCGATGACCACCACGATGGTGGGCAGCGGCGACAGCGGCTCCGGCGCGTCCGGGGTCAGCGAGAACGGATTCGGAATGGGTTCCTCGCGCTTGATGGCGTCGCGTATCTTGGTGTTGTAGCCCGCCAGGTTGCGCACGCCCATCTTGCTCATCAGGCGGTAGCGTTTTTCCATTTCGCCCACGCACCAGTTCAGCGCGTTGGAGGCCTGGCGCATGTCCGTGACCACCGGCGCCAGCAGGTGCGGAATGCCTTCGTAGACGCTCATTTCGAGCATCTTCGGATCGATCAGGATCAGCCGGGTGTGGGACGCGTCCGCCTTGTACAGCAGCGACAGGATCATGGCGTTGATCCCCACGGACTTGCCCGAACCGGTGGTGCCCGCCACCAGCAGGTGGGGCATCTTGGCCAAGTCGGCCACCACCGGGTTGCCGGCGATGTCCTTGCCCAGCGCCATCGTCACGACGGAATGGCTGGCGTGATAGGTTTGCGAGCCCAGGATCTCGGACAGGCGCACCATCTGGCGGCGCGGGTTGGGCAATTCCAGCCCCATCAGGTTCTTGCCCGGAATGGTTTCCACCACCCGGATGCTGACCAGGCTGAGCGCGCGCGCCAGGTCCTTGGCCAGGTTGACGATCTGGCTGCCCTTCACGCCCGTGGCGGGCTCGATCTCGTAGCGCGTAATGACCGGGCCGGCCTGCGCCGCCACCACGGTGACCGACACGCCGAAGTCGGCCAGCTTCTTTTCGATCAGGCGCGAGGTGAATTCGATGGTTTCGGCCGACACCGTTTCCTGGTTGGTCAGGGGCGGATCCAGCAGGCTGATCGCCGGCAGGTCGCCTTCGGCGCCGCCCGAGGGCGCGAAGAACAGCGATTGCTGCTTTTCCTTTTCGACCCGTTCGGACTTGGGTACCACGGTAATCGCGGGTTCGATCCGCACCGGCTGCTCGTGGACCAGCTTTTCCTGCTTGGCCACGACCTGTTCGGTGCGCACGGCCTTGGCGACCTCGCCGACCTTGCGGTCTTCGCGGGCGGCGTAGAAATCGCGCACGCGGCGCACCAGGCCTTCCAGCCACGAGCCCACGCGTTCAGCGATGGACAGCCAGGAAAACGAGAAGAACAGGCTCAGGCCGATGGCCAGCATGACCAGGAAAGCCAGCGTGCTGCCGGTGAAGCCGATGCTGCGGCCGATCAGGTCGGCCAGCGTCTGGCCGATCACGCCGCCCGCGCCGCTGGTGTTCTCGGAGGCGCCGGGCAGATGCGTGCCGCGGCTGGCCAGGCGCAGGGCTTCCATGCCCAGCGACCCCACCAGCAACAGGAAGAAACCGATGCCCTCTTCCCAGTGGACACGGGGCAACACTTCCGGCTGCTTACTATTGGTAACGCGAAGATGGCTGGCCAGGCGGCGGTAGCCCGCGCGCACCCGGTGCAGCAGCAGGATCACCCACCACCAGGCGGAAAAGCCGAACAGATAGAGCAGGATGTCCGCCAGATAGGCGCCCAGGGTCCCGCCCTTGTTGTGGATGGCGCCGGCGGGGACGGAATGCGACCAGCCGGGGTCGGCCGCGTTCCAGGTGGCCAGCACCAGCGTCAGCCAGGCCGCCAGGGCGGCGAAGAGGATCCAGCGGGCTTCGCGCAGCAACGCGGACAAGCGCGTCTGCAGGGGGGAAGGCCCGTTACGGGTGTTGCGCGAGGCGCGCGGAGAAGCAGTCGAGATACGCGGCATGCGGCTCATTATAATTGGGCGTTAACCTAAAGATACCCGCCCATGTCCACGCCCAAGCACGCTAAAGTTTTGATACTCGGTTCCGGCCCTGCCGGTTACACGGCGGCCGTCTATGCGGCACGCGCCAATCTGAGCCCTGTTCTTGTTACAGGTCTGGCCCAAGGCGGCCAGCTCATGACCACCACGGACGTCGACAACTGGCCGGCGGACGCGGAGGGCGTGCAGGGTCCGGACCTGATGCAGCGCTTCCAGAAGCACGCCGAACGTTTCAACACCGAAATGATCTTCGACCACATTGCCAAGGTCGATGTGTCCAAGCGCCCGTTCACCCTCACGGGCGACACCGGCAAGATCTACACCTGCGACGCGCTCATCATCGCCACCGGCGCCTCGGCCAAGTACCTCGGCCTGCCGTCTGAAGAGACCTTCATGGGCCGCGGCGTGTCCGGCTGCGCCACCTGCGACGGCTTCTTCTACCGCAACCAGGACGTGGTCGTGGTCGGCGGCGGCAATACCGCCGTGGAAGAAGCGCTGTACCTGTCGAACATCTGCCGCAAGGTCACCCTGATCCACCGCCGCGACAAGTTCCGCGCCGAGCCCATCCTGGTCGACAAGCTCATGAGCAAGGTCGAGAACGGCAACATGGAACTCAAGCTGTTCCATACGCTGGAAGAAGTGCTGGGCGACGACAGCGGCGTCACCGGCGTGCGCGTGCGCCACGTCGACACTGGCGTAACCGAGGACATGGCGGCCACCGGCGCGTTCATCGCCATCGGCCACCAGCCCAACACCGAAATCTTCCAGGGCCAGCTGGAAATGAAGGACGGCTACATCGTCACCAAGAGCGGCCTGTCCGGCATGGCCACGATGACCTCGGTCCCCGGCGTATTCGCCGCCGGCGATGTGCAGGACCACGTCTACCGCCAGGCCATCACCAGCGCCGGCACCGGCTGCATGGCCGCGCTGGACGCACAACGGTGGCTGGAGAATGCGGGGCAGTAAGGTCGGCCTGGCCGACCTGAAACGCCTGAAGAAAGACCTGCAGGCCGAGCGCGAACGCGCCGCCCTGGCCCAACGGGTGGCGGTGCTAAAAAAAGCGGATACCGCCCCCGTTGACGACATGGCGGCGTTCAAGCGCACCATGCAGTCAGTCACGCCGATCAAGCAGGCCGCCCGGGTGGAGCACAAGCCCGTGGCGCAGCCCGCGCCCGCGCTGCGCCGCGCCAACGCGCTGGGCGAAACCCCCACGCGCGCCGATGCCGGCGTCTCCGACGGCGGCGAAATCACGCATCTGCTATCCGAAGGCGGCACCGCCTTCGTACGCAGCGACGCCGCGCCCGACACCGCGCGCAACCTGCGCCGCGGCCAATGGCGCGCCGGCGCCGAACTGGACCTGCATGGCCTGCGGGTGGAACAGGCCCGCCATGCCCTGCTGTCGTTCCTGGACGAATGCCAGGAGCACGGCATCCGCTGCGTGCGCATCGTCCACGGCAAGGGCTATGGCTCGCAGGGGCTGGAGCCGGTGCTCAAGGACAAGGCCCGCACCTGGCTGGTGCAGAAGAGCGAAGTCCTGGCGTTTTCCGAAGCGCCCGAGCGCGAAGGCGGCGCGGGCGCCCTGCTGGTGCTGCTGCGGCAATCCGAGGGAACACGCAAATGAAGTGGCTCTACCTGGGCATAGCCATCATCGCGGAGATCTTCGCCACCAGCGCGCTCAAGGGGTCCGAAGGCTTCACCCGCCTGGCGCCGTCCATCGTGACGGTGTTCGGCTACCTGATTTCGTTCTATTTCCTGTCGCTGACGCTGCGCGAGATCCCGGTGGGCATCGCCTACGCCATCTGGTCCGGCGTGGGCATCGTGCTGATTTCCATCGTCGGCGCGGTGCTGTTCAAACAGCACCTGGACACGCCGGCGCTCATCGGCATCGGCCTCATCATCGCCGGCGTGGTGGTGATGAACGTCTTCTCGAAATCCGTTTCGCATTGAAGCCCCGCGACGGGTCAACGGCGAGTTCCCGGATCCGCCGCTGGCTGGCGGCCTGGCTGTGCCTGGGCTGCCTGGGCCTGCTGCCGGCCGGCCATGCCCTGGCCCAGGAGTTCAACCGCGCGGCCGAGCTCGCGCGCTACCGGACCTGGCTGGGCGCTTTCAAGCAGGACCTGGACCAGTTGTCCGCCATGCCCGGCCCCTTGTCGCAAGCCCAGCTGGAAGCGATGTTCGCCCGCACGGTGGTGCCCGGCTCGCGCGGCGCGGGGTTCATCCGCCAAGCGTTCACGCAGCGTGGCAGTGAAGGCGCCTACTTTCCGAAATCCGGCCCGCGCGCCGTGCTCATGGCCGTGCTGGACAGCGCCATCCCGGCCGGCCAGGGCGGCTTGTATCCGGAAACGGATGCGGCCCTGAACGTCGCGGACCTGACCGTCTGGTACCTGCATGTGGATGTCGGCGACATGACCAATACCTACCTGCTGTCGGGCGAACACTTCACACCCTACAGACTGCCGCCTCCAGGCAAGCTGGAACGCAACGCCTATCCCTTCCTGCTGATGGACACGCGCGATGACGCCTTGCGCCTGGGCGGGATCAGCAGCGAACTCTGGGGGCTGATCGCCTACCTGCACAATGCGGCACTCTGATTCCGCACGGCGTCTGCTTGCGCTGACCGCGCTTTCCCTTGCACCGGGGCTGGCCAGTGCGCTGTGCGAACCGCTGGCCGCGTCCGCGCAGCGCCACACCGGGGTAATGGACATTTCCCTGGACGACACCAATACCTTGCTGGCGCTGGACGGCTCGCGCATCCGCTCATGGTTGCCTGGCGTCGCCATCGACGCCGGCGAGCGCGCCTTGGCCACCATATGGGCAGAACGGGTGGACTGGTCCGTCTACGCCGCCGCGCCGGACGCCCGCATCGGCGTCACCATGCTGCGCTGGGAAAGCGCCCCCGACGGCCGCCAACATTTGTGCGGCATCGCCCGTTACAGCGCCGGCGCCGTGCACGAAGCCCGCGCGTCGGGCAAGGCCGCGCTGCCCCCGCCAGACGCCGAAACGCGCTTCTACTATGACGCCGCCGGTCGGTTGACTGGCTACGAGGAACGTTCGCGCGCCTGGGACGGCCGCCGCAACCGGCCGGCGCGCTATTGCCTGCGCTACGACACCCACGGTTGGCTGGCCGAGCTGGGCGCCAACGATTGCGCGGCGCCTTCCCGGCCCATGACCCGCTACGTGCATGACGCCGCGGGCCGGCTGTTGCGCACGATTTCCTATCAAGACAAATCCGAAGATGCGTTCGAAGTCGTGACGCATGACGCTCAGGGCCGCAGGGCGCAGCGCTACTTGCGCCAGCGGACGGCGTGGGCGGACGGACCTGCCGTTCTGGGACTGCCCTACCGCGCAAGCCAGGACCCCTACGCCTCCCTGGTGCTGCCCGGCCCCGCCTGGGAAGCGCCCGAGCTGGACTCGTACAACTACGACTGGGCCATCGTGCAGCCCAAGAAGACGGCCGAGGGGGTTGCCAGCATCTATGCCGCCAAGCGGGATCCCTCGCAGATATTGGCGCAAGGCAACAGCGGCGACCAGCGGCGATTCATCATGACCGCCGCGCAACGCAAGCGAATCTGGGAGGCGGCCGGCAAGACGCCGGGCGGCGTGCAATGGCTATGGGCGCCCGGCCAGACCTATACCTTGCTGCAAGCCATGCCCGCGGCGGCATGGGCTTCCTGCATCGATCCGGAAAACCGGAACGCCAACGCCTGCGGAACGCCTTAGCCGCGTTCGCCCTGCGGCTTGGGCGCGCCCGGATGGCGCAGGTAGTCCACCAGCGCCAGCGTGGCGCGGTCCGGCGGCGGCGTCAGCAGCGACACCACGATGATCGTCAGGAAAGCCACCGGCGCGCCGAACACGCCCGCCGCGATCGGCTGGATGCCCCACCACAGGTCCACGGGCTGGGTGCGTGAAATGCCCAGCACCCATTCGCGCAACCAGGGATGCGTGTGCGTCATGTAGGCGAACGTCGCCGCCAGCCCGGCCGCCATGCCCAGCGTCGCGCCCCATTTGTTGGCGCGGCGCCAGAACACGCCCATGACCAACGCCGGGAAAAAGGATGACGCCGCAAAGGAAAACGCGGCCGACACCATGAAAAGAATGTCCGCGGGCTTGCGCGCCGCCACCCAGGCGGCGCCGAAGGCCACCAGCAGCAGCAGAATCTTGGACACCATCACGCGGCGCGCCGCCGACATGCGCGGCGACACCATGCGATACCACATGTCGTGCGACAGGGAGTTGGACAGGGTCAGCAACAGGCCGTCGGCGGTGGACAACGCCGCGGCCAGCCCGCCCGCCGCCACCAGGGCCGATATCACGTAGGGCAGTCCGCCGATTTCCGGCATGGCCAGCACCACCACGTCGGCGCCCATGCTGATCTCGCTCAACTGCACGATGCCGTCGCGGTTGACGTCGGTCACGTCCAGCAGATTGCTGTCGACGGCGCTCCAGGCATGCACCCAGTTGGGCAGGCTGAGAAAGCTGGACCCCACCACCTGGGTATAGACCTCGTACTTCACCAGCAGCGCCAGCGCCGGCGCCATGAAATACAGCAGCAGGATGAACAGCAGCGACCAGCACACCGATTTGCGCGCCTCGATGACCGAGGGCGTCGTGTATGAACGCATCAGGATGTGCGGCATGCCCGCAGTGCCCAGCATCAGGCAAAGCACCAGCGCCAGGAAATTGACGCGCATGTTGCGCTGCTCTTCTGGATCCTTGGACGGAAACGGTTCCGCATGCGGCGTGGCCGGCGCCGCTCGCGCCTCGAACGCGGCCTTGGCCTGCGCCCAGGCGATACGCGCCTCTTCCACGCCGGCGGGATAGCCGGCCAGCTCGCGCTCTGCCGAGCGGATCTCGACCATGGGCGCATCGTTCGCAGTCAACTGCGCCAGCCGGCTGCGCAGCTTGTCCTTTTCCAGCGTCCAGGATTCGGGCAATGCCGCCATCCGGCGGCCCATCTCGTCGGCGCGCTCCTGCCACAGCCTGCGCACCTCGATTTCGGACGGGTCGTTCTGCAGGTAGACCTCTTTTTCGGTCACCTGCTGCAGCACCACGCCGGCCGACAGCTGCGGCACGGGCATATTGGTGTGCTTGATGGACAGCCAGACCACCGGCACCAGATAGGCGATGACCAGGATGATGTACTGCCCCACCTGCGTCCAGGTGACTGCGCGCATGCCGCCCAGGAACGAACAGACCAGCATGCCGCCCAGCGCCACGAAGATGCCGAGCTCGAAGGAGATGCCGGTCATGCGCGTGGTGATGATGCCCACGCCGTAGATCTGCGCCACCAGGTAGGTGAAGGAACAGAGTATGGCGCAGGCCACGCCCGCCAGGCGCGGCATATTGCCGCCATAGCGCGCGCCCATGAAGTCGGGAATGGTGTATTGGCCGAAGCGGCGCAGATAAGGCGCCAGCAGCATCGCCACCAGCACATAGCCGCCGGTCCAGCCCATGATGTAGGCCAGCCCACCATAGCCCGTCAGGTAGAGCGTGCCGGCCACGCCGATGAAGGAGGCCACCGACATCCAGTCGGCGGCCGTGGCCATGCCGTTGTAGATCGCGGGCACCCGCCGGCCCGCCACGTAGTACTCCACCTGATCCGAGGTCCGGCAGACGATGCCGATGCCGGCGTACAGGCTGACCGTGACCAGCAGGAACACATAGCCGATCCAGTTGCGCGGCATGCCCAGGATCTCGGCCAGCGCCATCAACAGGATCATCAACGCGAATCCCGCCGTGTACAGCACGTAGATGCGGCGCAACCGGACTCTGAATTGCTGGGGCGTGTCTCCGCTGAAAAACGGCATCAGCGGTGCCCTCCCACGTCTTCGGAGCGCTCATCGGCGCGATTCATGATCCGGGCGTAGATGCCGATGATGACCAGGTAGGCCAGCGGCGCGCCATAGGCGGCCATCCAGAACGCGAACGGCCAGCCGATGAAATCGAAATTCAGGCTGCGGGCAAAAAAAGCGGGAATGAAGGTCAGTGCGGCCCATACGACGAGCAACACCAGGATCAGCCACAAGTTGCGGCGCCAATAGGGAGTCGTGGCGGGTGTCGAGGATGAAAGGCGCGATTCCGACATAGCTGGGATGAGCGAACCCTGTCTGATTATCGCGAAACGCGGCGCTTGAAAAGCCTTTGCGCTTGAAATGCCGGCTTTTTATGCGACAACGGCTGGCACTACCTGGTGCCAGCCGTTGTGCGTTTTGCTTTTTTTGGGTACTGCTTTACTTTTTTTATGTACCGGTGCCGCCGGTATTTGCCCATGCAGGGCTTTGTCTCCTCACCTGCATGGGAAGAGATTCTGCACCAGATGCGGGATTGTCACACTAGGGGAATGCCCTAAGAAGGAGCATTCATTTACATATTTCCCGCACTATATTGGTGCAATATAGGTTTCGGGTTCTAAATATTGGGATTTTTCGGCCGTCTTGCGGCCATTCCTGACCCCGCCTGCCTGGCCCCCGCTTCCCGCCGCTTGGCAGCTCCGGCTTGGGCCCGCGACCGTGCGCGCGCCATGCCCGCCTTCGGGCGGCTGCGAGAACCTGGCCCCATTTACGTTTCATTTACACCCCCCTCCCAAACGTATACCCCGTTTTTACCCCCCGCTCCGTAACCTGCCGGTGTCCTGATTGGTCACTACGCCTGCCCGGCGCGCATCCCTATTTGCCGTGCAGGCCCGTCGTTCGAAGGGAGCGCCGCTCCCGGGAGGAAAAACGTGGATGCCTTGTATATCGCCATCTTTGCCGTCATGGCCGGGCTGACCTTCGCCCTGCTGCGGTTCTGCGAAACCTTGTCTGCGGGAGAGCAGCAATGAACTGGCTCTATTGGCTGAGCGGCCTGACGGCCGCCCTGTTGTTCGTGTACCTGCTGGTCGCGCTGTTCAAACCGGAGAAATTCTGATGACCGCCGAATTCGTCGGATTGCTGGTCGTATACCTGGCAGTCCTGCTCGCGATCGCGCCCCTGCTCGGGCGCTACATCCGTATCGCCATGGAAAACGGGCAGTCCCGGCTGACCGCCTGGGGCCGCCCCATCGAGCGCGGCATCTACCGGCTGGCGGGCATAGACCCGCAGGCCGAGATGGGCTGGAAGCGCTACGCCGTGGCGGTGCTGACCTTCAACATCATCGGCATCGCGGCCGTCTACGCCCTGCAGCGCCTGCAGGGCGTGCTGCCGCTCAATCCTGCCGGCATGGGTGCGGTGTCGCCGGACTCTGCCCTGAACACCGCCATCAGCTTCGTGGCCAATACCAACTGGCAAGGCTATGGCGGCGAATCGACGATGAGCTACCTGACGCAGATGCTGGCGCTGACGGTGCAGAACTTCGTCTCGGCCGCCACCGGCATCGCCGTGCTGTTCGCGCTGATCCGCGGCCTGTCGCGCCATTGCTCGGCCACCGTGGGCAACTTCTGGACCGACATGGTACGCAGCACGCTGTACGTGCTGCTGCCGCTGTCCCTGGTCCTGGCGCTGGCGCTCGTCAGCCAGGGCGTGATCCAGAATTTCAGCCCCTACCAGGAAGTCCAGACGGTCGAAGCCGTGCACTACGACCAGCCTCGCGTGGACGCGCAGGGCCAGCCCGTGCTGGACGCCCAGGGACAGGCAGTGACCGATCCCGCCGTCAGCAAGACCCAGACCCTGGCGATGGGTCCGGTCGCTTCGCAGGAATCGATCAAGCTGCTGGGTACCAACGGCGGCGGCTTCTTCAACGCCAACTCCGCGCATCCGTTTGAGAACCCCACGCCGCTGGCCAACTTCCTGGAGATGCTGGCCATCCTGGCGATTCCCGCCGCGCTGTGCTTTTCGTTTGGCGAGATGGTGGGCAGCCGGCGCCAGGGCATCGCGATCCTGGCGGCCATGACCGTGCTGTTCGCGGTGTTCGCCCTGTCCGCCGCCTACTTCGAACAGCAGCCCAATCCCATGGCGGCCCAGGCCGGCGCCGACAGCGCGCTCAGCGCGTTCTCGCCGGGCGGCAACATGGAAGGCAAGGAAACCCGCTTCGGCATCGCCGCCACCTCGCTGTTCGCCACCGTCACCACGGCAGCGTCCTGCGGCGCGGTCAACGGCATGCACGATTCGCTCAACGCCATGGGCGGCCTGACGCCGATGCTGTTGATGCAATTGGGCGAGGTGGTCTTCGGCGGCGTGGGTTCGGGCCTGTACGGCATGCTGGCCTTCGCCATCCTGGGCGTCTTCATCGCCGGGCTGATGATAGGCCGCACCCCGGAATACCTGGGCAAGAAGATCGAAGCCTACGACATGAAGATGGTCTCCATCGTCATCCTGGCGACCCCGCTGCTGGTGCTGGTCGGCACGGCGCTGGCGGTCTCGGTGCCGGCCGGCCAGGCTGGTGTGCTCAATCCAGGCATCCACGGTTTCTCCGAAATCCTCTATGGCCTGACGTCGGCCGCCAACAACAACGGCAGCGCCTTCGCCGGGCTGTCCGCCAACACGCCCTTCTACAACGTGCTGCTGGGCATCGCCATGTGGTTCGGCCGCTTCGCCATCATCGTCGCCATCCTGGCGATGGCCGGCTCGCTGGCCGCCAAGCGCCGCCTGCCCGCCGGCCCCGGCAGCATGCCCACCACCGGCCCGCTGTTCGTGGTGCTGCTGATCGGCGCGGTACTGCTGGTGGGCGCTTTGACGTATGTGCCCGCGCTGGCATTGGGTCCTGTCGCAGAACATCTGCAAGTGAAAGGCTAGGAATGAAAATGGCCAAGATTGAAACCTCTACTACCGGCGCCGGAGGCGGCGCCGCCCGCGCCGCATCGCACGCCGCGCATGAACGCCAGTTCGGCATGTGGTCGCGCGCCCTGGTCGGCCCTGCGGTGCTGGACAGCCTGCGCAAGCTCTCGCCTGCCGCGCAGCTGAAGAACCCCGTGATGTTCGTCGTCTACGTCGGCAGCATCCTGACCACGGTGCTGTGGGTCATGGCCCTGCGCGGCCAGGCCGAAGCGCCCGCCGGCTTCATCCTGGCGATCGCCGTGTGGCTGTGGTTCACCGTGCTGTTCGCGAACTTCGCCGAAGCCCTGGCCGAAGGCCGCGGCAAGCAGCAGGCGGCCACCCTGCGCGGCCTGCGCACCACCATCGACGCCCGGCTCCTGAAGGGCTTTCGCGATGCCGACGCCAGCACGGCGCAACCCGGCGCCTGGCGCAGCCAGGCCGTCAGCCAACCCTCGGGCCTGCTGCGCCGGGGCGACGTGGTGCTGGTCGAAGCGGGGGACATCATCCCTGGCGACGGCCAGGTCATCGCCGGCGTGGCATCTGTGGACGAAAGCGCCATCACCGGCGAATCTGCGCCCGTGATCCGCGAATCCGGCGGCGACTTCTCGTCCGTTACCGGCGGCACCCGCGTGCTGTCGGACTGGATCTTCGTGCGCATCGCCGCCGATCCCGGCGAGAGTTTCCTGGACCGCATGA
Organism: Achromobacter sp. PD1; assembly: GCF_048541815.1. Classification (NCBI taxonomy): domain Bacteria; kingdom Pseudomonadati; phylum Pseudomonadota; class Betaproteobacteria; order Burkholderiales; family Alcaligenaceae; genus Achromobacter; species Achromobacter sp. PD1. Next base: position 396,546 of record NZ_CP183349.1, on the reverse strand, counting down.
TCACCATGGTCGAAGGCGCCAAGCGCCAGAAGACGCCCAACGAGCTGGCCCTTACCATCCTGCTGGTGGGCCTGACCGTGGTCTTCCTGCTGGTGGTCGTGACCCTGATGCCGTTCTCGATCTATGCGGTCAGCGCCGCCGGCGGCGGTTCCGTCGTGACAGTCACGGTGCTGGTCGCGCTGCTGGTCTGCCTGATCCCCACCACCATCGGCGGCCTGCTGTCGGCCATCGGCGTGGCCGGCATGAGCCGCATGATGGGCGCCAACGTCATCGCGACGTCCGGCCGCGCCGTCGAAGCCGCCGGCGACGTGGACGTGCTGCTGCTGGACAAGACCGGCACCATCACTTTCGGCAACCGCCAGGCCTCGACCTTTCTGCCTGCCCCCGGCGTGTCCGCGCGCGAACTGGCCGAGGCCGCGCGCCTGGCCTCGCTGGCCGATGAAACGCCGGAAGGACGCAGCATCGTGGCGCTGGCCGACAAGTCCATCCACGCGCCCGCCGCCCCCACCCCGCACGCCGAATTCGTGCCCTTCACCGCGCAGTCGCGCATGAGCGGCGTGAACCTGAACGGCCGCATGATCCGCAAGGGCGCGGTCGACGCCGTGCAGGCGTGGCTGGCCGAGCAGGACTCGACGGTGCCGGAACAGGCGCTGCGCCTGGCCGAAGACGTGGCGCGCCGCGGCAGCACGCCGCTGATGGTCAGCGACGGCAACCGCGCGCTGGGCGTGGTCGAGCTGAAGGACATCGTCAAGCCCGACATCCAGTCGCGCTTCGCGGAATTGCGCCGCATGGGCATCAAGACCGTAATGATCACCGGCGACAACAAGCTCACGGCCGCGTCCATCGCCGCCGAGGCCGGCGTGGACGACTTCCTGGCCGAAGCCACGCCCGAAGCCAAGCTCAAGCTGATCCGCGCCTACCAGGCGGAAGGCCGGCTGGTGGCGATGACGGGCGACGGCACCAACGATGCGCCCGCGCTGGCGCAGGCCGACGTCGCGGTGGCGATGAATTCGGGCACCCAGGCCGCCAAGGAGGCGGGCAACATGGTGGACCTGGATTCCAACCCCACCAAGCTCATCGAGATCGTCGAGATCGGCAAGCAGATGCTGATGACCCGCGGCGCGCTGACGACCTTCAGCGTGGCCAACGACGTCGCCAAGTATTTCGCCATCATTCCGGCCGCCTTCGCCACCGTCTATCCGCAGTTGAACGTGCTGAACATCATGGGCCTGGCCACGCCGGCCTCGGCCATTCTGTCGGCCGTGATCTTCAACGCGCTGATCATCGTGGTGCTGATCCCGCTGGCGCTCAAGGGCGTGCGCTATCGCGCGCTGGGCGCCGCCGTGCTGTTGCGCCGCAATCTGCTCATCTATGGCCTGGGCGGCCTGCTGGTGCCGTTTGCCGGCATCAAGCTGGTCGACATGGTGCTGGCCGCCCTGGGCTGGGCCTGAGCCTCAAACTGCAAGGAACCCATCATGAAAAATTCCGCCACCCTGCCGCGCCAAGGCGGCATCCTGCGCCCCGCGCTGGTCGTCTTCGCCGCGCTGTCGCTGGTGACCGGCCTGGCCTATCCCTTCCTGACCACGGGCATCGCCGCAGCCGTCTTTCCGCACGAAGCAGCCGGCTCGCTGATCAAGCAAGGCGACCAGGTCGTAGGATCGGAGCTGATCGGCCAGTCGTTCAGTTCGCCCGGCTACTTCTGGGGCCGCCCGTCGGCCACCGCGCCCATGCCGTACAACGGCGCCGGCTCCGGCGGCTCGAACCTGGGACCGCGCAATCCCGCGCTGGCCGATGCCATCCAGGCCCGCATCGCCGCCCTGAAGGCGGCCGACCCGGACAACCCCGTCCCGGTGCCGGTGGACCTGGTCACCGCGTCCGGCAGCGGCCTGGATCCGCACATCAGCCCGGCCGCGGCGGCTTACCAGGCAGCGCGCGTGGCGCGCGCCCGCGGCCTGCTGCAAGCGCAGGTCGATGCCCTGATCCAGGCCCATACCGAAAAGCCCTGGCTGGGCGTGCTGGGCGACCCCGCGGTCAACGTGCTGACGCTGAACCTGGCGCTGGACCAATTGCGTCCGGCGCGCTGATGCCGCGGCGTATAGTATTGCCAGCCGTTCCCTCACACCTACTGCGCGTTCATGGCTGATATCGCTGGCGAGCGTCCCGACCCCGACGCGCTCTTGAAGACCCTGGACGACGCCGCGCGCCAGGCGGTGCGCGGCAAGCTGCGCGTCTACTTCGGATCATCGGCCGGCGTGGGCAAGACCTACGCCATGCTGGTGGCGGCGCGCGCGCAGGCCGCCCAGGGCGCCGATGTGCTGGCCGGCATCGTCGAAACCCACGGCCGGCGCGAAACCGCCACGCTGCTGGAAGGCCTGCCTGTCCTGCCGCTCAAGGACGTGCCGTACCGCGGCCACGTGCTGAAGGAATTCGACCTGGACGGCACGCTGGCCCGCCATCCCGACCTGGTACTGGTGGACGAGCTGGCGCACTCGAACGCGCCAGGTTCACGCCATGCCAAGCGCTGGCAGGACATCCACGAACTGCTGACGGCCGGCATCGACGTCTGGACCACGCTGAACGTACAGCATCTGGACAGCCTGAACGAAGCGGTGGGCAGCATCACCGGCGTGCGCGTCTGGGAGACCGTGCCCGACGAGGTCTTCGACGCGGCCGATGAAGTCATTCTGGTGGACCTGTCGGCCGACGAGCTGCTGCGCCGACTGAAGGAAGGCAAGGTCTATCTGCCGGAACAGGCCCGCCACGCCAGCCGCAATTTCTTTCGCAAGGGCAACCTGATCGCGCTGCGCGAGCTGGCGCTGCGCCGCACCGCCGACCACGTCGACGACGACGTCCAGGCCTATCGCCGCGACCGCGCCATCGAACCCGTGTGGCGTACGCGCGAAGCGGTGGTCGCCTGCATCGGTCCGGACGTGGACGCCGAGTACGTCATCCGCAGCGCGCACCGCCTGAGCCAGCAGCTGGAATGCGATCTGCACGTGGTCACCATCGACACGCCGCGCGCGGCCCCGCCGCCCCAGGCCGAACAGGAACGCATCCAGCGCAGCCTGGCCCTGGCGGATTCACTCGGCGCGCGCAGCGAAACCCTGGCCGGCGGCGACATGGTCGACGCCGTGGTGCGCTACGTGCGCCGCCACAACATCACCAAGGCCATCATCGGCCGCACCCGCGCCAGCGGCCTGCAGCGCCTGCGACTGTCGCTGTCCGCCGTGTTGACCGCGGCCATCTCGCCGGGCTGGCTATGGCGGCGCCACAGCTTTGCCGACATGCTGGCCGCGGGCTGCCCCGAAATCGACATCATCCGCCTGGGCGCGCCGCCGCTGCCGGCCGCGTCCGCGCCGGGACGCGACCCGCTCACGCTGGGCCGGCGGACGCGCCAGGCCGCCGACGAGCGCAATGCCCGGCCGCTGGCGGGCTATGCCTGGGCGCTGTGCTATTGCGCCGCCGCCACCGCGCTGTCCATGCTGGCCTTCCCGGCGCTGCACCAGACCAATATCGTCATGCTGTTCCTGCTGGCGGTGGTGGCCGTGGCGCTGCGTCACGGGCGCGGACCGGCGGCGCTGGCCTCGGTCATCAGCGTAGGGCTGTTCGATTTCTTCTTCGTGCAGCCGCTGGCGTCCTTCGCCGTATCGGACGTGCAGTACCTGCTGACGTTCGGCGTGCTGCTGTCGGTGGGCCTGCTGATCGGCCAGCTGACGGCCGGCCTGCGCTTGCAGGCGCAGGCCTCGGTCAAGCGCGAGGCCGATGCCCGCAGCCTCTACGAGTTCGCGCGCGAACTGTCGTCCGCGCTGCTGCCCGAGCAGATCGTCACCCTGGCCAGCGCCTTCGTGCATGCCACCTTCGGCTCGCGCTGCGCGCTGTACATCCTGGGCATGGACGACCGCCTGAAGCTGGCGTCCCCCGCGGCGGACGACATGCCGCCGCTGGAATCCGCGCTGGCCCAATGGGTCTACGACCACGGACAACCCGCCGGCGCAGGCACCTCCACCCTGTCCAACAGCGAATTGCTGTACCTGCCCCTGAAGGCGCCGATGCGCACCCGCGGCGTGCTGGCGCTGGCCGCCCCGCGCCGCAGCCTGTTCCTGAATCCCGACTCGCGCCGCCAGATCGAGGCCTACGCCACCCTGATCGCCATCGCGCTGGAACGCCTGCACTACGTGGAAGTGGCGCAGCAGGCGCTGGTCAGCATGGAATCCGAGAAGCTGCGCAACTCGCTGCTGGCGGCCGTGTCGCACGATCTGCGCACCCCGCTGACCAGCCTGGTCGGCATGACGGACACGCTGATGCGCCAGCAGGCGACGCTGCCGCCCGACATCCACGACACCGTCCGCGCCATGCGCGACCAGGCCCAGCGCATGCACGCGCTGGTGGTCAATCTGCTGGACATGGCGCGGCTGCAGAACCGCGACACGCCGCTGCGGCTGGAATGGCAATCCATCGAGGAGCTGGTCGGCGCCTCGCTTGCCGCCATGCGCGAACCGCTGGCCGCGCACCGCGTCACCGTGGACAGCCTGTCGCAGCTGCCGCTGGTGGAATGCGACGGCGTGCTGATCGAGCGCGTGCTGTGCAATCTGCTGGAGAACGCGGCCAAGTACACGCCTGCCGGCAGCACCCTGCGCCTGCACGCGGACGTACACGAGGGCGAACTGCGCGTGGCAGTCAGCGACAACGGGCCGGGCGTGCCGCCGGGCGCGGAGCGCCGCATCTTCGAAAAATTCACGCGCGGCGACCGCGAGTCCGCCACGCCAGGCGTCGGCCTGGGCCTGGCCGTATGCGAGGCCATCATCGCCGCGCACCATGGGAAAATCTGGGTCGAACACGCGCCGGGCCAGGAATCCGGCGCCCAGTTCGTCTTCACGCTGCCCCTGGGCGCGCCACCCCCGATCCAATCCGAAACCCCTTGAACGCCGCAACGCATGTTCGACTACCAGCCTACCGTCCTGATCATTGAAGACGACGCCAACATCCGGCGCTTCGTGCGCCAGGCCCTGGAAAGCGAGGGCTGCGTCGTGCACGAAGCCGAAACCGTCAAACGCGGCCTGATCGAAGCCGGTACGCGACAGCCCGACGCGGTGGTGCTGGACCTGGGCCTGCCCGACGAAGACGGCATGACCCTGATCCGCGAGCTGCGCGGCTGGACCGAGGTGCCGGTGCTGGTGCTGTCCGCGCGCAGCGCCGAAGCCGACAAAGTCGCCGCGCTGGACGCCGGCGCGGACGACTACCTGACCAAGCCTTTCGGCGTCAGCGAATTGCTGGCGCGCCTGCGCGTATTGCTGCGGCGGCACGCCAGGGGCGGCGCGGGCAATGCTTCCGAGATCAGTTTCGGCGACGTGCGCGTGGATTTCGCCAAGCGCGTGGTGGAACGCGGCGGCCAACACGTGCACCTGACCGCGATGGAATACCGGCTGCTGGCGGCGCTGCTGGCGCATCGCGGCAAGGTCATGACGCACCGCGAACTGCTGCGCGAGGTGTGGGGGCCGTCGCACGTGGAAAGCAACCACTACCTGCGCATCTACATGGGCCACCTGCGCCAGAAGCTGGAAGCGGACCCGGCCCAGCCCGTCTACCTGCTGACCGAGATCGGCGTGGGCTATCGCTTCGCCGGCTGAAGCGCGCGTAGCGGGCGCGCATTGACGCCGCGTTTATGCGCAGCCCGCAAGTCTTGTCTCGGCCTTTATGCCGTTCCTCCTATTGTTGCGGTCCGATCCAACATTAGGAGCCCCTCATGCCCCGCCGCACCTTGGCCGCGCTCGCGCTGCTGACCCTGACCGCCGCGCAAGCCGGCAACGCGCTGGCCGCCGATGCGCCCGCCGACGCAGCGCCCGCCGCTTCCGATTTCACGCTGACGGCCAACCTCACCCTGGCCAGCCAGTACCGCTACCGCGGCCTGATGCAAAGCAATAACAAGCCCGCCATCCAGGGCGGATTCGACCTGGCCCACGCCAGCGGCTTTTACCTGGGCAACTGGAACTCCAGCATCAGCTGGCTCAACGACAGCAACAGCGAGGTGTCCGCGCCCGTCGAAATGGACTTCTACGGCGGCTACAAGGGCAATCTCGCGCAGGACGTGCCCGTCGACCTGGGCGTCCTGCAGTACTACTACCCTGGCGACTACCCCTCCGGCTACACCAGCCCGGACACCACCGAGCTGTACGCCGGCATCGGCTACGGGCCGCTGATGTTCAAGTACTCCATTTCTCTGACCAACCTGTTCGGCTTCGCCGACAGCAAGCACAGCCAATACTTCGACCTGTCCGGCAACTTCGACACCGGCGTCTGGGGGCTGACCGTGAACGCGCACGTGGGCCGGCAACTGGTGCGCAACGTCGACAACGGCAACTACACGGACTGGAAGCTGGGGCTGACGAAGGACTTCGGCCAAGGCCTGTCGGTGTCGCTGGCCTACCTGGACACCAACGCCGACCGCGCCGTCTACACCAATACGCGCGGCCGCGACATGGGCCGCGCGACGGGCCTGCTGTCGCTGACCAAGACGTTCTGAGAGCGCCCGGGCGTTGACGCGTTTTTTACGCGCCGCGTCCGCTTTTATCGGCAGGATTTACGGCGCGCTTCCTATAGTGGAACCGTCATCAACCAACCGGATCCCCGGAACGCCGCAAGCGGCGCCTCCGGCCCCGCTACCCGTCATGATCCCCCGACTGCAAGCCTGCCACGCCCCCATGCCCGACTTCCTGCCCGCGCAGCCTACGCACGCCCGCAACGAACGGGTCGCGCTGACCATCAGGATAGACACGCTGGACGCGCTGAACGTGCGCCTGGCGCTGCACCGCGCGTTGGGCGAGCGCATCGGCGTCTACATGCTGTCGGTGGACCATGCCCATGCGCAAAGCGTGCTGCAACTGCAATGCGAACGCGAACAACTGGATGCGCTGATGCACGCGGTGATGTCGGGCCTGCCCCGCGCCGAGTTCGGCCCGGTGCTTCCCGCGTACGCGATGATGGGGCAGTAAGCCATGGACGCGCCACGCAAGACCGCATTTGAAGGCATCTGGCTGCCCATGGTCACGCCGATGCGCGGCGGCTATGTGGACCTGGACGCCGCACAGGCGCTGGCCCGCTACTACCGCAACGCCGGCATCGCGGGCCTGGTGCTGTTCGGTTCCACGGGCGAAGGCAATCTGCTGAGCGTGCCGGAGAAGATCGACATGATAGAAGCCGTATCGAGCGACCCGCACGCGCTGCCGCTGGTGTTCGGCGCCGGCGGCGTGGACACGCGGGGCGTCGCGACCGCGATCCGGCGCCTGGACAAGTACCAGCCGGCCGGCTACCTGGTGCCGCCGCCCTACTACCTGGGCCCGTCGCAGGCCGGCATACTGTGGCACTACCGCCAGATCGCCTGGGCCACGCAGCGGCCCATCATCCTGTACAACATCCCCAAGCGCACTGGCGTGACCATGACGGTCGAAACCATGGAGGCGCTGGCCGCGCTGCCCAACTTCAGCGCTGTCAAGGAATGCAATCCCGCGGTGCTGGCGGCGTTGAACCGGCGCGGCACGCTGACCCCGCTATGCGGCGAGGACCTGGCCCTGCTGGACCACTTCCTGGCCGGCGGCCTCGGCGCCATCCCCGCCGCCGCGCATATCTATCCCGAGCGCTATGTCGAGGTCATGCAATTGGCCCGCGACGGTCACGCGGAGGCCGCGCGCGAACTCTTTGAGCCTCTGCGCGGCCTGATCCGCCTGCTGTTTGCCGAACCCAATCCCGCGCCGATCAAGCGCGCCCTCTCGATGCAGGGCCTGATCACCGACGAGTTGCGCATGCCCATGACCAGCGCCAGCCGTGAACTCGGGCAGCGCCTGCAGCGGGCCATGAGCGTGGTGCAGGGCTCGCCTAGCCGGCTGCAGACAGCTTGAAGACCGACACCGCGTTCGCCAGCTCGCCCGCCTGATCGCGCAGGGCGCCAGCCGACGCGGCGAACTCTTCCACCAGCGCGGCGTTCTGCTGCGTCACGCCGTCCAGATGCGTCACGGCCTGGTTGATCTGTTCGATGCCCACGCTCTGCTCGGCCGAGGCCGTGGCGATCTCCCCCATCAGCGGCGCACTGGTGGCGGCCGATTCCAGCACGTTGCCCATCGTCGCGCTGGCCTGCTCGACGCGCTGGCTGCCACGTGCCACCGAATCCGCCGACGCTTCGATCAGCGTCTTGATCTCCTTGGCGGCGGTGGCCGAGCGCTGAGCCAGCGCGCGCACCTCGCCCGCCACTACGGCAAAGCCCCGGCCCTGTTCTCCGGCCCGCGCCGCTTCCACTGCGGCGTTCAGCGCCAGGATGTTGGTCTGGAAGGCGATCTCGTCGATCAGCCGGATGATCTCGTCGATGCGCTGCGAGCTATGCGAAATCTCGCGCATGGCGTCGATGGCATGCTGCGTTTCATCGCTGCCCTGCCGGGCCAGTTGCGCTGCCTGGCCGGCCAGCGCGCTGACCTCGCGCACGTGTTGCGCGCTCTGCTGCGCGGTCGCGGTGATCTGCTCCACGCTGGCGGCCGTCTGCTCCAGCGCGGCGGCCTGCTTCTCGGTGCGGTCCGACAGGTCCATGCTGCCCGCCGCGATCTGCCGCGAGGCCGCGGCAATGGATGCCGTGGAATGCACGATGCTGCGCACCGCCCCGTCCAGGCGTTGCTGCATCCGCGCCAAGGCGTCGAACAGGCGGCCGATCTCGCCGCGCTGATTGCGCGGCACGCTGCCCGACAGGTCGCCGTTGGCCACGCGCTCGCACACCGCCACCGCCTGGTCCAGCGGACTCAGGATGTGCCTGCGGAAAAAGCGCAACGCCGCCGCCAATAGCACCACCAGAAGGCCGAGCGTCACGCCGCCCTGGCGCCACAAGGTGGCGTAGAACGCCTGGTCGACGTCATCCACGTACAAGCCCGTGAACAACAACCAGCCCCAATCGGCGTCATAGGCGGCGTAGCTGATCTTGGGCAGCGCCTGATCCGTTCCCGGCCGCGGGAACTGGTAGCGCGTATAGCCGCCGCCGGCCTTGCCCTGGGCATAGAGGTTTTCGAAGATCGGCTGCCCTGCGCTGTCCTTGACGGCCCGGACGTTGGTGCCGACCAGCTTGGGATCGGGGTGCACCAGCAGGTTGTAGCCGTCGCCGAAGGCGCCCACGTAGCCGTCCTCGCCATAGCGCAGCTGCGCCAGCCGGCGCGCCACATTGCGCTTGGCTTCGTCCAGGGGCATGCCCTCGCCTACGCTTTGCTTGCCGTTGCGCACGATGCTGGAGGCCAGATCGAGGACGTGGCGCAGCTCGGTCTTGCGCTCGGCCACCATCTCGGCGCGCCGCTCCCAGGCGTCCCAGGAGCCCAAAGCCAGCACGGCGGCGCCGACTGCGAACACAAACCACAGCAGTTCCCTGCGCAAGCTGGAATTCTTCATAGTCCTCTCATCCTTCTTCACCCGGCCAATGAAACCAATCAAGGCAGAATGTGACGGTTTATGTATGTGTTCCGCCAGAATAAGGGACAGCACCAGGGTTTTCACCAAGACTGCGCGGGGCGCTTGATCTAACGCAAGGCCCATAAAAAAAACGCAAGGCGCGCTTGCCTTGCGTTCTTTCGTCGTGGCGGCTTTTGAGCCGCGCTGTCGATTACATGTTTTCTATCATCACCTGGCCGAAGCCCGAGCACGACACCTGGGTCGCGCCTTCGAGCAGGCGAGCGAAGTCGTACGTGACCTTCTTGGACAGGATGGATTTTTCCATGCTGGAGATGATCAGGTCCGCGGCTTCGGTCCAGCCCATGTGGCGCAGCATCATTTCGGCCGACAGGATTTCGGAACCGGGGTTCACGTAGTCCTTGCCCGCGTACTTGGGCGCGGTGCCGTGGGTGGCTTCGAACATGGCGACCGAATCAGACAGGTTGGCGCCCGGGGCGATGCCGATGCCGCCCACTTGCGCGGCCAGCGCGTCCGAGATGTAGTCGCCGTTCAGGTTCAGGGTGGCGATCACGTCGTATTCGGCCGGACGCAGCAGGATCTGCTGCAGGAAGGCGTCAGCGATCACGTCCTTGACGATGACCTCGCGGCCCGTCTTCGGGTTCTTGAACTTGCACCACGGGCCGCCGTCGATGAGGGTGGCGCCGAATTCCTTCTGCAGCAGCGCGTAACCCCAGTCGCGGAAGCCGCCTTCCGTGAACTTCATGATGTTGCCCTTGTGCACCAGGGTCAGCGACGTACGGTCATTGTCGATGACGTACTGCGCGGCCTTGCGCACCAGGCGCTCGGTGCCTTCGCGCGACACCGGCTTGATGCCGATGGACGAAGTGTTCGGGAAGCGGATCTTCTTCACGCCGAGCTTGGTTTGCAGGAACTGGATCAGCTCCTTGGCCTGTTCGCTTTCGGCCATGTATTCGATGCCGGCGTAGATGTCTTCCGAGTTCTCGCGGAAGATCACCATGTTGGTCTTTTCGGGTTCGCGCACCGGCGAAGGCACGCCCTTGAAGTACGCCACCGGACGCAAGCAGACGTACAGGTCCAGCTGTTGGCGCAGGGCCACGTTCAGCGAACGGATGCCACCACCCACCGGCGTGGTCAGCGGGCCCTTGATGGACACCACGTAATCCTTGACGACGTCCAGGGTCTCGTCAGGCAGCCACACGTCCGGGCCGTAGACCTTGGTGGCCTTTTCGCCGGCATAGACTTCCATCCAGTGGATCTTGCGCTTGCCGCCATAGGCCTTCTGCACCGCCGCGTCGACGACCTTGATCATCACCGGGGTGATGTCAGCGCCCGTGCCGTCGCCTTCGATGTAGGGGACGATGGGCTGATCGGGCACATTCAGCGAGAAATCGGCGTTGACCGTGATCTTCTGGCCGCCAGCGGGAACCTTGATATGTTGGTAGGACATGAATGCTCCATTTGCTCCGAGTGGTTTTTCTGCACGCGCCGGCATCGGGAAGCGTCCGTTCCAGCGGGGAAGATCGCCCTCAGGAACCACGCACTGGATGGCCGATAGCAACCAATTCTATATCGCAAAGAGGCCAGCAGGCCTGACGGCCCGCGCGCGGCGGTAAAATAATGCATCACCAGCCCGCCTTTCAGCCCCTTCAGATGTTCAATCCCTCACGCGACCAAGTCCGCGAATTCTTTATCGAAACCTGGCGCAAGCATCGCGCCTCCGAAGTGCTGACGCCGCTCGAGGCCATCGCGCTGGACTGGATCATCGAACATCCCGAGTACCACGGCGACCTCGAAAACCCCGAGGCCATGACGGCTGAATACTCGGTGGAAAAGGGCCGCACCAATCCCTTTCTGCACCTGTCCATGCATCTGGCCATTGCAGAGCAGCTGTCCATCGACCATCCGCCGGGAATCCGGCAGGCCTACCAGCAGCTGGTGGCGCGCAGCGACGCGCACCAGGCCGCGCATGAAATCATGGAATGCCTGGGCCAGGTGGTCTGGGAAGCGCAGCGCCTGGGTACCCCGCTGGACAGCGACACCTACATCGACCTGATCCGCCAGCGCGCCAGCCGCTGAGCGCCGCCCCCGCGTCCAAAAGAAAAGCCCCCACGCTGCGCCTTCGGCTTGCTGCCCCCCGAGGGGCTTTTTTTCCTTGGGACGGCCCGGCGGAAAAAGAAAAGCCCCCACGCTGCGCCTTCGGCTTGCTGCCCCACGAGGGGGCTTTTTTTCCTTGGGACGGCCCGGCGGAAAAAGAAAAGCCCCCACGCTGCGCCTTCGGCTTGCTGCCCCCCGAGGGGGCTTTTTTTCCTTGGGACGGCCCGGCGGAAAAAGAAAAGCCCTCGACTGAGGGCTTTCTTGTTTGCGGAACGGTTCCGGCCGGCTTACCTGCGCACGCCCAGGTCGCTCGGCTGCGCCGACAGCCAGGCCGCCACATTGGAGATGTCCTGGTCGGACAGCTGGGTCGCGAACGCGCCCATGATGGGGTTCTTGCGCACGTTGGCCGTGGCCGCGCTGCCGGAGGCGCCTCGCTTGTAGGCCTTCAGGGCGTGGACCAGGTAGTCCGCGTGCTGGCCGGCCAGCGTCGGATAGGCCGGATCGACGGCCGTCTTGGCGTCGGCGCCGTGGCAGGAAGCGCAGTTGAATTTGTCGAAGACGGCCTTGCCGGCCGCCAGGTCCTGCGCCTGGGCGGCAACGCCCGTCATGGCCAGGGTCGCGCCCGCAAGGGCAAGCATGTAGCGATTCATGTGTTTGCCCCCTTACTTGAGATTCGAGTAGTACGCGGCCAGATCGGCGATGTCCTGGTCGGACAGGCTGCCGGCGATGGCGTCCATCGTGGGATGGCTGCGCGCGCCTTTCTTGTACTCGTTGAGGGCGGTTTCGATGTACTTGGCGTTCTGCCCAGCGATCATCGGCACGTGGTACAGCTCGGGAAACGTTGCCTTGTAGCCTTCGATGCCGTGGCAACCGATGCACATGGAAACCTTGTCGCGGGCGTTCTGGACATTACCGACCACTGCTGCGTCTGCAGCAACAGACTGGCCGGCGATCGCACAGGATGCCATCGCGGCCAACACGGATACCGTGTACTTCAGAGAGGTTCGCAACTTCATTGGAATGGCTCTTCTTGGTATGGCTAAGGACTAGGGCCTGCTCACACGAAAAGGCCCTCGGCAAACACGTTGCGGGTCGAACCCAAAGCAAAACCGCCTGATTGTACGATAATTGCTCAGGATTAATACCTTTACCATGGTATTGATCACCGTCAAATCTCAGAAGCCATCAGACCATGTCCGCAGCCCAGTCCGCTACTTCCGCCTCGCCAGACCGCTTCGACGGGACCGACAACTATGTCGCCACCGATGACCTGAAACTCGCCGTCAATGCCGCCCTCACCTTGCAGCGTCCGCTGCTGATCAAGGGCGAACCCGGCACCGGCAAGACTATGCTGGCCGAGGAAGTGGCGCGCGCGCTGGGGCGGCCGCTGCTGCAGTGGCACATCAAGTCCACCACCAAGGCCCACCAGGGCCTGTATGAATACGACGCGGTGTCGCGCCTGCGCGACTCGCAGCTGGGCGACGAAAAGGTCCGCGACATCCGCAACTACATCGTGCAAGGCACGCTGTGGCAGGCCTTCCAGTCGGCCGAGCCGGTGGTCCTGCTGATCGACGAGATCGACAAGGCCGACATCGAATTCCCCAACGACCTGCTGCGCGAACTGGACCGCATGGAATTCCACGTGTACGAAACGCGCGAGACCATCTCGGCGCGGCATCGTCCGCTGGTCATCATCACGTCCAACAACGAAAAGGACCTGCCCGACGCTTTCCTGCGCCGCTGCTTCTTCCACTACATCCGCTTCCCCGACCGCGAGACCATGCGCGACATCGTGGCCGTGCACTATCCGCACCTGAAGCAGGACGTGCTGCGCGCGGCGTTGGATACTTTCTTCTCGCTGCGCGACGCGCCGGGCCTGAAGAAAAAGCCGTCCACGTCCGAACTGCTGGATTGGCTGCGCCTGCTGCTGGCCGAAGGCTCGACCGCCGCCGAGATCGACGCGCACACGGCCACGGCCGTGCCGCTGATGGCCGGCGCGCTGCTCAAGAACGAACAGGACGTGCACCTGCTGGAACGCCTGGCAGCCATGACGCGCGGCGGCCAGCGCCGCTGATCCGCCAGCAACGTTCCGCCAGCAACTACCGGCAGCCGCAAATGCTGATCGACTTCTTCTACCATCTCCGGGCGCACAAGCTGCCCATCTCGGTCAAGGAATACCTGACCCTGGTGGACGCCTTGCGCCAGGATCTCATGGCGCCCACGCTGGACCAGTTCTACTTCCTGGCGCGCGCCACACTGGTCAAGGACGAGGCGCTCTACGACCGCTACGACAAGGCTTTCGGCGCCTACTACAAGGGCATCGCGGCCGCCCTGCCCCCAGGCAAGGAAATTCCGCTGGACTGGCTCATCAAGCAGTTCGAAAAAAGCCTGAGCCCGGAAGAAAAAGCCGCGATCGAAAAGCACGGCTGGGACAAGCTGATGGAGCTCTTCAAGGAGCGCCTGGAGGAACAGAAGGAACGCCATGCCGGCGGCAGCAAATGGATCGGCACCGGCGGCACCTCGCCCTTCGGCAATGGCGGCTACCACCCCGAGGGCATACGCGTGGGCGGCGACTCGGCCGGCAACCGCAGCGCGGTCAAGGTCTGGGACATGCGCCAGTTCAAGGACTACGACGATCAGGTCGAGCTGGGCACGCGCAACTTCAAGGTGGCGCTGCGCCGCCTGCGGCGCTTCGCAAGGCAAGGCGCCGAGATGGAACTGGACCTGGACGACACCATAGCCAGCACCGCGCGCAATGCCGGGCACCTGGACCTGCGCATGGTCCCCGAACGCCATAACACCGTGAAGGTGCTGATGCTGCTGGACGTGGGCGGCAGCATGGACGACCACATCGGACGCGTCGAAGAACTGTTCTCGGCGGCGCGCAGCGAGTTCCGCAACCTGGAGGTTTACTACTTCCACAACTGCCCGTACGAAAGCCTGTGGCAAAGCAACCGCCGGCGCCAGAATGAACGCTTCGACACCTGGGACGTGCTGCGCAAGTACAACCCGGATTGGCGCCTGATCATCGTCGGCGACGCCACCATGAGCCCCTACGAAATCCTGCAGCCGGGCGGCTCGGTCGAACACTACAACAAGGAGCCGGGCGCCGAATGGATGCGCCGCCTGCTGGACGCCTGGCCCAAATCGGTCTGGCTCAATCCCGAGCCCACCGCGTCCTGGCAATACCGCCAGTCCATCGCGCTGATGCGCGACATCATGCAGGGCCGCATGTACCCCGTCACGGTCGCCGGTCTGGAACAGGCCATGCGCGTGCTATCGAAGTAGGATGGGTGTAGCGCGACAGTCCCCAGGCAAGAACCCCAAAGCCCGTCGCACGCAACCCATCACGCGATGGCAAGACCCGTTCCCGACAGCGATGATGGGTAAACGGGTGTTCATCCATCCACAGGTTGTTCCGGCGTATCCAGCGTCAGCTGGTAGAACGCCAGATCCAGCCAGCGTCCGAACTTGAAGCCTGCCTCGCGGATGGTGCCCGCATGCTTGAAGCCCAGCTTCTCGTGCAGGCGGATGCTGCCCTGGTTGCTCGCGTCGATGCCGCCGACCAGCACGTGCACCTGATTGACGCGCGCCCGCTGGATCAGCTCGCGCATCAGCGCCTCGCCCAACCCCAGTCCGCGAAAACGGCCGTCCACGTACACGGAATGCTCCACCGAATACTTGAAGGCCGGCCAGGCGCGGAAGGTGCCGTAGCTGGCGAAGGCCATCAGCTCGCCGGCCGCGTTCTCGTAGCCCAGCACCGGAAAACCGCCCTGCCGCTTGGTCTGGAACCAGCCCTGCATCGCCTCGCGCGGCCTCGGCTTGTAGTCGTACAGTGCGGTGGAATTGACGATGGCGTCGTTGAATATGGCCAGTATCTGATCGGCATGACGCTCATACGTGCAATCGACCAGGGTTGCGCCATCCGGCGCGCGGGTTTCGGCGTGCGTAGTCATGGCGCAAATTGTAGCGACCCGCGCAGCCTTGCGGCTATTGGGTCCGCGGCCGCTACGGACAAAAAAAACCGGCGGAGCCGCCGGTTCAATTGGATCTTGCCGCTTCTGGCCACTCTCAGGCGGCGCGGCTCTCAGCAGATCGGGCGGCGGGCGGCTCGCCACGCAAGCCGGGGCAGTTGCGCCATGCAAGCTCATCCGCATCCATATCCAGGTCGAACAGATCGTTGGCGGCGGGCCAGGGATGGCTGCGCGCCGCCGCGCCTTCCATTTCCAGCACGTGCCCGGCGAAGCCCCGTGGCGAGCCGCCGCACTCCGCGAAATATCGTTGTGTGCTCAAGTCCACCACATAGGTGGTCATGTCATGGGTCAATATGGCCACGAATTGGCCGTCATCACTGGCATAGGCGTACTGAAACTGTCCTTTGATCCCGTCGCCGCTCAATGGGCTGCCGGTCAATTGGGACAAGGCACGCGTGACGATCTCGGTCAGCATGGGTCGTTCCTCCGGTAAGTGCGCCGGCAGGATGCCGGCGGCGAAGGCGCGAACGACAAGCACCGGCGCCGCGCAAAAAGCGGCGTCTGGCGTTGGACGGGAAGCCTGTGGGCGGGCTGTCGCGCATCCCGTCAGCAACTGGTACTGCGTCCTGAAAAGCTTACACCCGCAGGCCGGGATACCTCAAATCCGCCCGGAAATTCGCCATTCCGCATTGCAGCATCCGGGATTGGCGGCGCTCCTGGCGCCTTATGCCGCCGCAACCGGCGTGGAGCCTGCTTCTGCGTCACCATTTTCGCGTCCGCGCCAGGCCTCGCGCCCGATCCGGTACAGCACATGCCGGCGCAGAGGATGCCCCAGCGGCACGGCGGGATGGTCGAAGCCTTCCGGATCCTCCTTCATGCCCAAGCGGTCCATCACCGCGCGCGAGCGCAGGTTGCCCGTGGCCGTGAAGGCCACGATCTCATCCAGTCCCACCTGCTCGAACCCCGCGCGCAAGGCCGCCTCGGCCGCTTCGCTGGCATAGCCCTTGCCCCAGTGCCGCTGCGCCAGGCGCCAGCCTATCTCCACGCCTGGCGCGAACGGCAGGGTGGGCGCCAGAGGCTTGATGCCGACAAAACCGATGAAAGGCGCCACGCCCGGCGCTTCCACGGCCCAGAAGCCCCAGCCATGCTCGTCGATGCCGGCGGCCAGCCGGTCGGCAAGCGCATCGCTTTCCTGTGCATTCAGCGGCAGCAGGTACTCGGCGACGCGGGGGTCCTGGTTCAGCGCCGCGAAAGGTTCACGGTCGGCGGCGCGCCATTGGCGCAGCACCAGGCGCGGCGTTTCGACTTCCAGGGATAGAGACATGACGGACTTCCTTGCTTGCGGTCCGGGGCCGCGCGCCGCGGACAACACCGCGCCGCGCCCCTGAACCATTGCCAACGTATACACTCCAACGGATTCTGCCATGCCAAAGGAATTGTCTGCCATGCGCCTGTCCCTGTCGAAGCTGCCGCGCCCGCTGAGCGTGCTGCTGTTTTCCTCCTTCCTGGCCTTTCAGGCCGGCGCCGCCAGCCTGCCGGCGGGCGTCTCGGAGGCTGCCTCGATCGAAGGCATCACCGAATACCGCCTGGCCAACGGCCTGAGAGTGCTGCTGGTTCCCGATGAATCCAAGCCGTCCACCACCGTCAACATGACCTACCTGGTGGGCTCGCGCAACGAGAACTACGGCCAGACGGGCATGGCGCACCTGCTGGAGCACATGCTGTTCAAGGGCACCTCGACCACCCGCAACGCCATGGGCGAGTTCTCGCGCCGCGGCTTGCAGGCGAATGGTTCGACCTCCAGCGACCGCACCAATTATTTCGCCAGCTTCGCCGCCAACCCCGACACGCTCAAGTGGTACCTGGGCTGGCAGGCCGACGCCATGGTCAATTCCCTCATCGCCAAGGAAGACCTGGACTCGGAAATGACCGTGGTCCGCAACGAAATGGAAAGCGGCGAAAACAGCCCCTTCCGCATCCTGATGCAGAAGATGCAGGCCGCGGCCTTCCAGTGGCACAGCTACGGCAAGAACACCATCGGCGCCCGTTCCGACGTCGAGAACGTGGACATCGGCCAGTTGCGCGCCTTCTATCACGAGTACTACCAGCCCGATAACGCCGTGCTGATCGTAGCGGGCAAGTTCGACCCGCAAGCGACCCTGGCCGACATCGAGGAAACGCTGGGCAAGCTGCCCAAGCCCGAGCGCAAGCTCCCGCCCGAGTACACGGTTGAACCCGCGCAGGACGGCGAACGTTCCGTGACCCTGCGCCGCACGGGCGGCACGCCGCTGGTCGCGGCCATGTACCACATCCCTGCCGCCGGCAGCGCCGACTTCGTGCCGCTGGACCTGGCCGCCACCATCCTGGCCGACACGCCCTCGGGCCGTCTCTACCATGCCCTGGTTCCGACCAAGCTGGCCTCGGGCGTGTTCGGCTTCACCATGGAAAACCTGGACCCGGGCCTGGCGATGTTCGCCGCCCAGCTGACGCCGGGCAAGAGCCTGGACGCCGCCATGAAGGCGCTGACCGGCACGCTGCAGACCCTGGACAAGAAGCCCTTCACGCAGCAAGAGCTGGACCGCGCCCGCAGCAAATGGCTGACTGCCTGGGAACAGACCTATAGCGATCCCGAACAGGTTGGCGTGGCGCTGTCCGAAGCCATCGCCGCCGGCGACTGGCGCCTGTTCTTCCTGCAGCGCGACCGCGCCCGCAAGGCCACGCTGGCCGAGGTGCAGCGCGCCGCAACTACCTACCTGGTCCAAAGCAACAGCATCGAAGGCCGCTACATCCCCACCGAGAAGCCCGTGCGCGCGCCGCAGGAGCAACGCGTGGACCTCACGGCCGTCTTCAAGGACTACAAGGGCGATCCGGACTTCAAGGCCGCCTCGGCCTTCGACCCCACGCCCGAGAACATCGATAAGCTGACGCAGCGCAAGAAGCTGGACCTGCCCAACGGCCCCGTGCAGTTGGCGCTGCTGCCCAAGGCCACGCGCGGCAACCGGGTGCAGGCACAGATGCTGATCCAGTTCGGCAATGAAAAGGACCTGCTCGGCCAACGCGTGAATTCCAGCGCCGTGGCCGACCTGCTGACCCGCGGCACGGCCAAGCTGTCGCGCCAGGACATCCAGGATCGCCTGGACAAGCTGCAGGCCGAACTCGGCTTCAGCGGCGGCGGCACCACGCTCAAGATCGCCATGTCGACCAAGGGCGAAAACCTGCCCGAACTCACCGCGCTGGCATTGGACATCGTCCGCAACGCCAACTTCCCCAAGGAGCAACTGGAGGAATATCAGCGCCAGCTCGAAACCTCGATCCAGAACGCCATGACCGAACCGTCGGCGCTGGCCGGACGCGCGCTGGCCCGCCAGGACAACCCATGGCCCGCCAATGACCTGCGCTACGTGCCCACCTTCGAGGAATCGCTGGCCGGCGTGCGCGCCCTGAACCGCGACGCTCTGGTCAAGTTCCATTCCAAGTTCTACGGCGCTGGCAACATCGAGTACTCGGCGGTTGGCGATTTCGAGCCCGCAGCTGTAGAAAAGGCGCTCAAGACCGGACTGGCCGGCTGGAAGAAGGCGCCCGCCTACACCCGCGTGCCCAACCCGTACCGTGACATTCCCGCCAAGCAGTTCGACATCGACACGCCGGACAAGGCCAATGCGTTCTACATCTCGCGTATGCCGCTGAAGCTGCAGGACACGGACGCGGACTATGCCGCGCTGTACCTGGCCAACTACCTGTTCGGCGCCTCCGAAACCTCGCGCCTGTGGAACCGCGTACGCGAAACCGACGGCCTCTCATACAACGTGCGCAGCTCGCTGTCGGTCTCGTCGTTCGAGCCCTCCGCCAGCTGGACCATGTACGCCATCTATGCGCCGCAAAACCGCGAGCGCCTGGAAAAGGCCATCGGCGAAGAACTGGCGCGCGTGCTGAAGGATGGCTTCACGGACAAGGAAATCTCGGACGGCATCACGGCCCTGCTGAACTACCGCAACCTGGCCCGCGCCCAGGACGACGTCCTGGCCAGCACCTGGCTGGATTACATGCAGCGCGGCCGCACCTTCGCCTGGTCGGCCGACATGGACAAGAAGATCTCTGCGCTGACGGCCGATTCGGTCAATGCCGCTATGCGCAAGACCCTGCGTGCGGACGGCTTCAGCACGGCGGTTGCCGGCGACTTCAAGAAGAAGGCGGCGCCCTGAGCAAGCCTGTCCCCTCTGGAAAGCCCCGCTGCGGCGGGGCTTTTTTTGGCTTTCCGATCTGGGGCAGCTCACCAAAATTCACTGGAACGCCCCCTGACTATGCCAAAAATGGATGAAATCATAAAAGCGAACATGATTACTCGATTATTTGGAAAGATGTTTTCAAGGAATACGGGTTTATCCCAGGTGGGATAGCGATCACAATTCAGTCATCGGGAACACACAACGAACCACGACGGAGGGCCGCCGGATTCGGTCCCCAACCAAGACGAATTGGAGGTCTACCATGAAAACCCTAACCACCACCCTGCTGCTATCCCTGGCCCTGGTTGGCGTTGGCGCCCAAGCCGCCGGCGTTGAACAAACCAAGAGCAGCGCTCAGGTCGCCACTGAACTGCAGCAAGCCAAGATCAGCGGCCAGTACACCTTCGGCGAGCTGGACTACCCGCCCGCCCTGCCCCAGACCACCAGCCTGAGCTCGCAGGAAGTGCAAGCCCAGCTGCAACAAGCCAAGATCAGCGGTCAATACACCTTCGGCGAACTGGAATACCCGGCGGCCGTATCCGCCCCCGCCAGCGCCAAGAGCCGCGCTGAAGTCCAGCAGGAACTGGCGCAAGCCAAGGCCAGCGGCCAATATACGTTCGGCGAACTCGAGTACCCGCCGATCACCCGGTGAGCTGCTTGCTGTGGCCCGGCCGGCCTCGGACGGCATCATGGTTTGAGGCCGGTTTTTATCGGCGACAGCGGCGGTAGAAGTAGCAGTAGAAGCAGTAGTAGCTGTGAAAGTAGCAGTAGAAGCTGAAGTTTGAAGTTGAAGTTGCAGTACTCGCAGTAGCAGTAGCAGTAGCAATGGACCGCGGCGCAAGCCGCGGTCTTTTCATATGCGCGCCGCCCGTGCCTCGACG
Organism: Achromobacter sp. PD1; assembly: GCF_048541815.1. Classification (NCBI taxonomy): domain Bacteria; kingdom Pseudomonadati; phylum Pseudomonadota; class Betaproteobacteria; order Burkholderiales; family Alcaligenaceae; genus Achromobacter; species Achromobacter sp. PD1. The sequence continues at coordinate 375,939 of NZ_CP183349.1, read as the reverse complement.
CCCTCTTCAGGCAAAAAAAAGCCGCGATCATGATCGCGGCTTTTTGCATGCTTCAGCCAGTTCAGCTGAAGAATTCCTTCACCCGGTCGGTCCAGGACTTGCTTTGCGGCGAATGACGGTCGCCGCCATCGTTCAGCGAAGCCTCGAACTGGCGCAGGATGTTCTTCTGGTCGTCGCTCAGGCGCACCGGCGTTTCCACCACCACGTGACAGTAGAGGTCGCCCGGATAGCTGCCGCGCACGCCGCGGATGCCCTTGCCGCGCAGGCGGAAGGTCTTGCCGGACTGCGTGCCCTCGGGGATCGAGATCTCGGCCTTGCCGCCCAACGTCGGCACCTGAAGCTCGCCGCCCAGCGCCGCCGAGGTGAACGGGATGGTCAGTTCGCAATGGAGGTCGTCGCCGTCGCGCTGGAAGATCTTGTGCTGCTTGATGTGGATTTCCACATACAGGTCGCCCGGAGGGCCGCCGTTGATGCCGGGCTCGCCGTTGCCGCTGGAGCGGATGCGCATGCCGTCGTCGATGCCGGCCGGAATCTTGACCTGCAGCGTCTTGTTGCGGCGGATGCGGCCCACGCCGTCGCAAGCGGGGCAGGGATCGGTGATTTCCTTGCCGTTGCCATGGCAGGTCGGGCAGGTCTGCTGCACGCTGAAGAAACCCTGCTGCATGCGCACGGCGCCCGAGCCGCCGCAGGTGCGGCAGGTCTTGGGCGAGGTGCCGGCCTTGGCGCCGGAACCGTGGCAGGTGTCGCAGTTTTCCCAACTGGGCACGCGGATCTCGGTGTCGAAGCCGGCCGCGGCCTGCTCCAGCGTGATTTCCAGCGCGTACTTCAGGTCGGCGCCGCGGTAGACCTGCGGGCCGCCGCCGCGACGGCCACCGCCGCCGCCGCCGAAGATTTCGCCGAAGATGTCGCCAAAGGCGTCGGCGAAACCGCCACCCATGCCGCCGCCCATGCCGGCGGAGTTGGGGTCCACGCCCGCGTGGCCGTAGCGGTCGTACGCGGCGCGCTTCTGATCGTCACCCAGGACCTCGTAGGCTTCCTTGGCTTCCTTGAACTTCTCTTCGGCTTCTTTGCTGTCCGGATTGCGGTCCGGATGGTACTTCATGGCCAGCTTTCGATAGGCCTTCTTGAGGTCGTCGTCCGAGGCGTTCTTCGCAACGCCCAGGACTTCGTAATAGTCACGTTTTGCCATGATCCGCGGGCTCGAAAACGAGCCTTCTTTTCAGTGCTACAGAATGAGTACGCCCGGTAGGCGGATTTCTCCGGCTACCGGGCGGCAGAGGCAGGTCAGCGCCCGGCCATTATTGGTCGCGCTTGACTTCCTTGAAGTCGGCGTCGACGACATTGTCGTCCACCGGCTTCGCGTTGTCGGCCGCTTGCTGCTGGCCGGCGGCTTGCTGCGCCTGCATGTCGGCGTACATCTTTTCGCCCAGCTTCTGCGAAACCGTCGACAGGGCTTCCACCTTGGCGTCGATCGCAGCCTTGTCGCCGTCCTTCAGCGTGTCTTCCAGTTCCTTGATGGCGGCTTCGATGCCTTCCTTTTCGGAAGCCTCGAGCTTGTCGCCATACTCGGTCAACGACTTGCGGGTGGCATGCACCAGCGCATCGGCCTGGTTGCGCGACTGAGCCAGTTCGGCGACGCGGTGATCTTCCTCGGCGTTGGCCTCGGCATCCTTGACCATGCGCTGGATCTCGTCTTCCGACAGACCCGAGTTGGCCTTGATGGTGATCTTGTTTTCCTTGCCGGTGCCCTTGTCCTTGGCGGACACGTGCAGGATGCCGTTGGCGTCGATGTCGAAGGTGACTTCGATCTGCGGCATGCCGCGGGGCGACGGCGGGATCCCTTCGAGGTTGAACTCGCCCAGGGCCTTGTTGCCCGCAGCGATTTCGCGCTCGCCCTGGAACACCTTGATCGTCACGGCCGGCTGATTGTCGTCAGCGGTCGAGAAGGTCTGCGAGAACCGGGTCGGGATGGTCGTGTTCTTCTGGATCATCTTGGTCATCACGCCGCCCAGGGTTTCGATGCCCAGGGACAGGGGGGTGACGTCCAGCAGCAGCACGTCCTTGCGGTCGCCCGACAGCACGGAGCCCTGGATGGCGGCGCCGGCGGCGACGGCTTCATCGGGGTTCACGTCCTTGCGCGGATCCTTGCCGAAGAATTCCTTCACCTTTTCCTGGACCTTGGGCATGCGGGTCATGCCGCCGACCAGGATCACGTCGTCGATGTCGGAAACCTTCACGCCGGCGTCCTTGATGGCCACGCGGCAGGGCTCAATCGTGCGTTCGATCAGTTCTTCGACCAGCGCTTCCAGCTTGGCGCGGGTGATCTTCAGGTTCAGGTGCTTCGGACCCGAGGCATCCGCCGTGATGTACGGCAGGTTGATTTCGGTCTGTTGCGCCGAGGACAGCTCGATCTTGGCCTTTTCAGCGGCTTCCTTCAGGCGTTGCAGGGCCAGCACGTCCTTGGACAGATCAACGCCCTGTTCCTTCTTGAACTCGGCAATGATGTAGTCGATGATGCGCTGGTCGAAGTCTTCGCCGCCCAGGAAGGTGTCGCCGTTGGTCGACAGCACTTCGAACTGCTTTTCGCCGTCCACGTCGGCGATTTCGATGATGGACACGTCGAACGTGCCGCCGCCCAGGTCATAGACGGCGATCTTGCGGTCGCCCTTTTCGGTCTTGTCCAGGCCGAACGCCAGCGCCGCAGCGGTGGGTTCGTTGATGATGCGCTTGACTTCCAGACCGGCGATGCGGCCGGCGTCCTTGGTGGCCTGGCGCTGGCTGTCGTTGAAGTAGGCGGGCACGGTGATGACGGCCTCGGTCACTTCTTCGCCCAGGTAGTCCTCGGCGGTCTTCTTCATCTTGCGCAGCACGTCGGCCGACACTTGGGGAGGCGCCATCTTCTTGCCGCGCACTTCCACCCAGGCGTCGCCGTTGTCGGCCTTGACGATGGCATAGGGCATCAGGTTGATGTCCTTTTGCACCGCCTTCTCTTCGAACTTGCGGCCGATCAGGCGCTTCACCGCATACAGGGTGTTACGCGGGTTGGTCACGGCCTGGCGCTTGGCCGGCGCGCCGACCAGGGTTTCGCCATCGTCCATGTAGGCGACGATGGAGGGGGTGGTGCGAGCGCCTTCCGCGTTTTCAATGATTTTGACCTGCCCGCCGTCCATGACAGCCACGCAGCTGTTGGTCGTGCCCAGGTCAATGCCAATAATCTTGCTCATGGTCGGTTACCTTGATTGAATCTATGAAAATAGGGAGAAACTTCTTGTCCCCACATAACTGGGGCTGCCCGCAGGGTTTTTCAAGACGCCTGGCCGGATTTTTCTACAGCCGTTTCCTGCAGGCGGCGCATGGCCGCGGTGAACTGCGGCAGGCCGGGCCAGCCGGTGACGCGGCCCAGCCGCTTGCCGGCGCGGTACAGCACGAAAGTGGGGACGCCATGCAGCGAGAAGCGCCTTCCCAGCGCTTCGTCCGCGTAGACATCGGCTTCGAACCAGGTCAGCCCCAATTCCAGCAGCGCGTCCCGATGCAGCAAGGCGGTCTGCTTGAAAATATTGCAGTTATAGCAATCCTGTCCCCAGAGGAACACGCAGCGCAGATCCGTCCCCGGCGCCTGCACCACCGCCGCGTCGAATCCCTCGGTGTCGACATGGCGCATGCCGAACACCTGGAATATCTGGGCGGGGTCGAACCGGGGATCCGTCATGGCGCGCTGCCTGTTCAGCCCTGGCCGGCGGACACTACGACCAGCGCGGGACGCAGGGTCCGGTCGGCGATGGCATAGCCCTTTTGCAGCAGCTGGACCACCGTATTGGCGGGCTGCTCCGCGGGGATGGACGAAATGGCTTGGTGCTGGTGCGGATCGAACTTGTCGCCCTGCGCCGGCGCGATTTCCTTGAGCAGATTGCGCTCGAAGGCGGCCGTCAGCTGCTTCAGGGTCACTTGGACGCCTTCGCTCAGGGTTTCAACGGTTTGCTCGGGCTGGGCCAGGGCAGCTTCCAGGCTGTCCTTGACCGGGACCAGGCTTTCCGCGAACGACTCGATACCGAACTTGCGCGCCTTGGACACATCTTCCTGGGCGCGGCGGCGCACGTTTTCGGCTTCGGCCCGAATGCGCAGAAGCTGGTCCTGCTGCTCATTGACGGTAGCCTGGGCCGCGTCCAGCTGGGCGCGCAACTCGTTCAGCTCGGCCTGCACGGCGTCCACGGCGGCGGAGGCCGCATCGGCGTTCTGGCCGACTTCGGGCGTCTGATCTACAGGCTCGTTGGGTGCCGTCATGGGGAATCCTCCAAAAAGTATGGCTTTCGCAGACATGAATGGGGGCCAATACCCCTATTTCAAGCCCGGGAAAGCAAATATTCCCTGACGGCGCCGGGTAAGAGAGGCAGGCGGAATGTAGTCAAAAATCCGCCCAATTTCTGCCAATTGCCGTCAAATATCAGACTGCAAGCATAAATTCAGCACTTCCCGACGCCATCCGGCAAATGGCGGACACCCTCCGGCAGGCTACTTCTTGTGGGGCTGCGCGGGCGCGGCGGGATCGCTGGCGGGAAAACTGTCCTTCAGGGCGCGGTCCACGTCGCGATCCTCGTCCGGCTCCGGGCTGATTGCGATGGGGTCGCTGGCGGGGAAGGTCTCGGCAAGCGCCTCATCCAGCTCGTGTTCCACCTGATCTTCGTCCACCGGGGTACTGACCCGCCCCTTTTTGACGATCTTTCCAGTCTTGGGATCATGCTGCATGCGCCTTCTCCTTCAAGTCCGTGATTTGCGTAGGCCACCCCTGCAAGTGGCGTGCCACCAGGTCGGCCAGCCCTGCGATCCAGGCCGGATCGTCGTTGATCGCCGGAATGTAGCGGAAACGCTTGCCGCCGGCCTCGATAAAGGCGTCGCGGCATTCCAGACTGATCTCTTCCAGGGTTTCCAGACAGTCTGCCACAAAACCCGGGCACACCACATCGACCTCGGTCACGCCGGCGGCGGCCAGCGCCTTCAGGGTGGGTTCGGTATAGGGTTCCAGCCAGCGGGCGGTGCCGAAACGGCTCTGGAAGGTCACTTCGATCTGTTCGCGCGGCAGCGACAGACGCTGGCCCAGCAGGCGCGCCGTTTCCATGCAATCGCGGTAGTACGGATCGCCCAGTTCGATCGAATAGCGCGGCAGGCCGTGAAAGCTCATGACCAGCTTCTGCGGTTTGCCGTGCTCCTGCCAGTAGCGCTCGATGCGGCCAGCCAGCGCGTCCAGATAGGCCGGCTCTTCATGGAAACGCTTGATGAAGCGCAGCTCGGGCTGGTCGCGCAGGCGGCCTGCGTGGCGGGTGACCGCATCGACGACCGTGGCGGTGGTGCTGGCGGCGTACTGCGGATAGAGCGGCACGGTGAGTATGCGTTCACAGCCCTGCCGGCGCAGCCGAGAAATGGCGTCGGGGATCGAGGGGTTGCCGTAGCGCATGCCCAGCTCCACCACGGCGTCGATTCCAGCCTCGGCCAGGGCTGCGCGCACGCCATCGGCCTGGCGCTGGCTGTACACCATCAGGGGCGAGCCTTCCTTCATCCAGACGCCGGCGTAGCGCGGCTCCAGCTTCTTGGGCCGCATCGTCAGCACGAGGCAATGCAGGATGGGCTTCCACAGATAGCGCGGGATCTCGATCACGCGCGGGTCGGACAGGAACTCGCCAAGGTATTTGCGTATGTCCTGCTTACCCGGGGTGTCCGGGGTGCCCAGGTTCACCAGCAGCACGCCGACCTTGGCCGGCCCGCGCGGCGCGGGGTCTTCGTTGAAGGGGTCCTCCTGCTCGGGTTCCGGCAGATAGCGCTCAGGCCACAGGTACTTGAACAGGCGAAGAAACACAAACACTCCCCTTCCTCCGCAAGGAGGACGTAGCTTCGGATGGACCTACTGGTTGTGGCTGAGGGCGTTGGACAGCAAGCGCGCCGTGATATCCACGATGGGAATGACGCGTTCGTAGGCCATGCGCGTGGGACCGATCACGCCCAGGGTACCCACGACCTTGCCGTCCACGCCGTAAGGCGCGGTGATGACCGAGACCTCTTCCATCGGCACCAACTGCGAATCGCCGCCGATGTAGATCTGCACGCCCTGGGCCCGGGTGGACACGTCCAGGAGCTGCAGCAGGTCGGTTTTTTTCTCGAACAGCGAAAACATCTTGCGCAGGCGGTCCATGTCGGAGGCGATGTCGGTCACGTCCAGCAGCTTGCGCTCTCCGGAGATGACCATGGCGTCGCCGTCTTCAGCGGCTTCCGCGCTGGCTTCGACCGCGGCCTGCATCAGGCGCGAGATATCCTCGCGCAATTGCGCCAGTTCGGTCGACAGGGTTTGCCGCACGACATTGAAAGACTTGCCGGCGAAATGCATGTTGAAGAAATTGCCGGCTTCCAGCAGTTCCGCTTCGGCATAGTCGCGCTGCACGAAAAGAATTCGGTTCTGGACATCGCCGTCGGGCGTGACGATGATGAGCAGCACGCGCTTGTCGGACAGGCGAATGAATTCGATCTGGCGGAAAACCTGGGCGCGCTTGGGCGTGAGCACCACGCCCGCGAACTGGGTCAGGTTGGACAGCAGGGCCGCTGCGGCGTTGACGGCGCGCGTGGGTTCGGCGGCCGCCAGCATCTCGCCCATGTTGTGCGGTTCGAGCTGGTAGGACTGCACCGCCAGCAACGAATCGACGAACATGCGGTATCCCCGCGGCGTGGGCACGCGGCCGGCGGAGGTGTGCGGGCTGTGGATCAGTCCCAGTTCTTCGAGATCCGCCATCACATTGCGGATCGTGGCCGGGGACAAGTCGAATACTTTCGATAGCGTCCGCGAGCCGACTGGCTGCCCATCGGCGATATAGCGTTCGATCAACGCTTTCAGTAGTGCGCGTGCGCGGTCATCCATAACAAGTATTTTAGGGAATCTTTTTCAATTGAGGCGATTTTTGTCCCGCAAGCACATATGCGGCCCCATATAATCGGCTAAACCGCCCATTCCGGGCAGGTTTCGGCTTCTGGTCCGGCCTTTTTTGATACGCAAGCAGCCATGCATTTTCCTACCGTAGCCCTGATCGGCAGATACCAGGACACCGGCCTGGACACACCGCTGAGAGCACTCGCCCACGCGCTGACGCAAGCGGGCCGGCAGGTGCTCATCGATGCGGACACGGCGCGCAACACCGGGCTGACCGAATACCCCGTCGCCACGCTCGAGGAAATCGGCAAGACCGCGTCGCTGGCCGTCGTCATGGGCGGCGACGGCACCGTGCTGGGCGCCAGCCGCCACCTCGCTCCTTATGGCATGCCGCTGGTTGGCATCAACCACGGACGCCTGGGCTTCATCACCGACATCGCGTTGCAGGACGCGCACAGCGCCCTGGCGCGCGTGCTCGAAGGCAGCTTCCAGATCGAGGAACGCATGCTGCTCGAAGGCAGCGTGTGGCGCGGCGACCAGAAGATGTACTCCGCGTCCGCGCTGAACGACGTGGTGCTGAACCGCGCGGGACGCGGCGGCATGATCGAAGTGCGGGTCGAGCTGGACGGCGCGTTCATGTACACGCAGCGCGCCGACGGCCTGATCATCGCCACCCCCACGGGCTCCACCGCGTACGCGCTGTCGGCCAACGGCCCCATCCTGCATCCGGGCATGAACGCCATGGTGCTGGTGCCCGTGGCGCCGCAGACGCTGTCCAACCGCCCCATCGTCATTCCCGACAGCGGCGTGCTGAACATGACGCTCACGGCCATGGGCCGCGTGGAAGTCGGCGCCAGCGTGCATTTCGACATGCAGACCTGGTCCGACCTGCAGCCGGGCGACCGCATCGTCGTACAGCGCGCGCCCTATACCATCCGCTTCGTGCATCCCGAAGGCTACAGTTTCTTCTCCACCCTGCGCCGCAAGCTGCACTGGAACCTGATGCCCGAAGCCTCCGACAACGTAGAGTAGTAAGCGCCCCGACATGCTGCGCACCCTGCATATCCGCGACTTCGTCATCGTCGAACAGACCGAGATCCATTTCGGCCCCGGCTTCACCGTCTTTTCCGGCGAGACCGGCGCGGGCAAATCCATCCTGGTGGACGCGCTGGCGCTCGCGCTGGGCGAACGCGGCGACGCCAGCATGCTGCGCGAGGGCGCGCCGCGCGCCGACATCACCGCGGTCTTCGATACCCCCAAGGGCCTGATCGCCTGGCTGCAAGAACGCGAGATCGACGCCGACACGGAACTGTCCTTGCGCCGCGTCATCGATGCCCAGGGCCGCAGCCGCGCCTACATCAACGGCACGCCCGCGACCGTGGCGCAATTGCGCGAACTGGGCGACAGCCTGGTCGATATCCACGGCCAGCACGCGCACCAGAGCCTGATGCGCGCCGACGCCCAGCGCGATCTGCTGGACGCCCACGGCGGCCACGGCGAATTGCGCACCGCGGTCGGCCAGGCCTGGAAGCAATGGCGCGCGCTGGCGCGCCAGCTGGAATCCGCCGAAAAGGACGCCGCAAGCCTGGCTACCGAACGCGACCGCCTGCAATGGCAGGTCGACGAGCTCGACCAGCTGAATCTCGGTCCCGACGAATGGGATGCGCTGCAGTCCGAGCACACGCGCCTGTCGCACGCGCAATCCCTGCTGGACGGCGCCAACCAGATCCTCGAAGGGCTGGACGGCGAAGGCGATTCCGCGCACCACCGGCTCACCTCGGCCAACCACCGCATCCAGCAGATGCTGCGCCACGATCCCGGCCTGCAAGGCGTCTACGACGAACTGGAATCGGCCCGCATCGCGATCAGCGAGGCCGTCTCCGACCTGAACAACTACGTCAGCCGCGTCGATCTCGATCCGCAGCGGCTGGTGGCGGTCGAGGCGCGCCTGGGCCTGGTATTCGAAACCGCTCGCAAATTCCGCGTCGAGCCCGACGCGCTTTGCGAGCTGCGCGACACGCTGCACGCCCAGCTTGCGGCGCTGCAGGCCGCAGGCGACATCGACGCCCTGCGCGCCCAGGCGCAGGCCGCGCAGGCGCAATACGACGCCGCGGCGGCCAAGCTGACGACCGCACGCCGCAAGATCGCCAAGGACCTGGGCAAGCAGGTCACGCGGGCCATGCAGACGCTGGCCATGCAGGGCGGCAAGTTCGAACCCACACTGGCCGAATCGGCGCCCTCCGCGCATGGCAACGAACAGGTCGAATTCCTGGTGGCCGGCCATGCCGGCACCACGCCGCGGCCGCTGGCCAAGGTGGCATCGGGCGGCGAACTGTCGCGGATTTCGCTGGCGCTGTCCGTCATCGCCAGCCGCGCCGCGCGCGTGCCCACACTGATCTTCGACGAAGTCGACAGCGGCGTGGGCGGTGCGGTGGCCGAGGCCGTCGGCAAGCTGCTGCGCGAACTCGGCGAACGCCATCAGGTGCTGTGCGTGACCCACCTGCCCCAGGTCGCGGCCTGCGCCAACAACCAGTTCCTGGTCAGCAAGGCGGAATCGCGCGGCGCCACCCGCTCCAGCATCGAAGAACTGGACGCGCCCTCCCGCGTGGAGGAAATCGCGCGCATGCTGGGCGGAATCAAGCTCACCGCGACCACCCGCGAACACGCCCGCGAGATGCTGGAAGGTTTCGGGCAGAACTGAAGCGCTGGCCGGCCTTGTTACGGCGGGGCACAGAAAATAGGGCCGATTCGCGCCATAAAAAAATCCCCTTCATATTGAAGGGGATTTGGATCTTACAGACCCGCCGCGAGCGTAGCCGCGGGTCGTATGCAGGGCCGGGTCAGCGGCCCTTCATGCAGCTGCCGCAAATGCCGTACAACACCATGGCGTGGCTTTCCAGCGCGAAGGCGTTGTCCTTGGCAATCTTTTGCTGGCGCTTCTCGATCTCGGGGTCCGAAAACTCGACCACCTTGCCGCAATTCGTGCAAATCAGGTGATCATGGTGATCGCCGTCGTTGAGCTCGAACACCGCCTTGCCGCTGTCGAACTGGCTGCGGGCAAGGATGCCGGCCTGTTCGAACTGGGTCAGGACGCGGTAGACGGTTGCCAGCCCGATTTCGACGTTTTCGCCGATCAGGGCGCGATAGACGTCTTCGGCGCTCAGGTGCCGTTGGTCCGATTTCCGGAAAATATCAAGAATTTTCAGGCGGGGAAACGTCGCCTTCAAACCCATGTTCTTCAGTTCGCTTTGGTCGCTCATGGTGTAATCGCTCTCCGTCCGCGTTGGCATGGGCAGGATAGGTTCACCGCGAGCCGGCTCACCGAAATCATGCCGCCACGCGGAACTATCCTTATGAAACCTTTATGATAACGGTTTTGTCTGCTTCCAAATAATAGGGGCGCGTAGTGTCCATGATTGCACGAATTCCCTCCCGCTCGCTGAAGACCGGCCTGGCAGTGGCCGCTCTGGCCGTCGCCCTGGCTGGATGCTCGGGGGACAAGTGGGGCTTCCCCTACAAGGCCGGCGTCCAGCAAGGAAACTGGATCACCCAGGAACAGGTCGCCCTGCTGCAGCCTGGCATGACGCGCGAACAGGTGCGCTTCGCCCTCGGCAGCCCGACGCTGACCAGCGTGCTGCACGCCAACCGCTGGGACTACCCCTACTACTACAAGCCTGGCTACGGCGACGCCCAGGAACGCAAATTCACCGTCTGGTTCGAAAACGACCGACTGACCCGCTGGGAAGGCGACAAGCAGCCTGAGCTGCAGCCTTACCAGATCAATACGCCCAACGCCGTCGCCGACGAAAAGGCAGACAAGCGCCTCATCGAAGACGAAACCCGCCAGAAGGAAGAGGAAGACCAGCGCAAGCGCGACTCCGCCGCCCCGGTCAGCCCCCTCAACCAGTACCCTGGCCAGCCCGGCAACGCCCCCGAGCCGCTCAAGTAACACCAAGGACTATCTATGCGTATCGCAATTGCCGGCGCCAGCGGCCGTATGGGCCAAATGCTGATCGAAGCCGTCCTGAACGCCTCCGGCCTGCAGCTTGCCGTGGCGCTGGACCGCCAGGGCTCGGCGGCGCTGGGCCAGGACGCCGGCGCGCCGCTGGGCAAGCAGACGGGCGTGGCCATCACCGATGACCTCGACGCTCTGGCCCTGGCCGACTGCCTGATCGACTTCACCCGTCCGGAAGGCACGCTCGAACACCTGCAGGCCTGCGTCAAGCACGGCGTGAACGCCGTCATCGGCACCACCGGTTTCGACGACAACGGCCGCGCCGCGATCGAAGTCGCCGCCCAGAAGATCGGCATCGTCTTCGCGCCCAACATGAGCGTGGGCGTGAACGCCACGCTCAAGCTGCTGGACATGGCCGCGCGCATCCTGAACTCCGGCTACGACGTCGAAGTCTTCGAAGCGCACCACCGCAACAAGGTCGACGCGCCTTCGGGCACCGCGCTGAAAATGGGCGAAACCATCGCTTCGGCCTGGAACGTGGCCCTGCCGGACGTCGCCACCTGGAGCCGCCATGGCGATACCGGCGTGCGCAAGCCCGGTACCATCGGCTTCTCCGTGCTGCGCGGCGGCGACATCGTCGGCGACCATACCGTGTCCTTCTGCGGCACCGGCGAACGCATCGAGATCACGCACCGCTCGGCCAGCCGCGCCACCTACGCGGAAGGCGCCCTGCGCGCCGCCCGTTTCCTGGAAGGCAAGCACAACGGCCTGTACGACATGCAATCGGTGCTGGGCCTCTGAAGCCCTCGCCTGCAAGAAAAAGGACCCTGCGGGGTCCTTTTTCTTGCCCGGCCCAAACGACCTCACACCACCACGGGTTCCGGTTCAAGCCGCACGCCGTAGCGCTCGGACACCGCCGCCTGGATGGCATGCGCCAAGCCCATGATGTCGGCTGCCGTGGCCCCGCCGCGGTTGACCAGCACCAGGGCCTGGCGCTCATGCACGCCTGCGGCCCCCAGCGAGCGGCCCTTCCAGCCGCATTGGTCTATCAGCCAGCCGGCTGCGAGCTTGTAGCCGCCATCGGGCTGGGCGTAAGACACCAGGCCGGGAAAACGCTCCAGCAGCCCGTCCCGCACTTGCGCCGACACGATGGGGTTCTTGAAAAAGCTGCCTGCGTTGCCCGTCACCGTCGGATCGGGCAGCTTGGCGCGGCGGATCTCACACACCGCGTCGAAGATGTCTCGGGCGGCTGGCTGCCCCGCCGCCAGCCGCGCGTGGCGCTGCAGGTCGGGGTAACCCAGCACCGGCCGCCACGGCCGGGGCAAGGCGAAACGCACGCTCACGATGACCCACCGTCCGGGCTCGTCGTGCTTGAACACGCTGTCGCGATAGGAAAAGCGGCAATCGGCCGCGCTCATTTCGACCTGGCGGCCTGCGCGCACGTCCCAGGCGGTCAGGCTGTGGAAGCGTTCCTGCAGTTCGACGCCGTAGGCGCCGATATTCTGCACCGGCGCCGCGCCCACCGTACCCGGGATCAACGCCAGGTTTTCCAGCCCGTCCCAGCCCTGGTTCACGCAGGTTTCGACAAAGCCGTGCCAGGTCTCACCGCCCGCCGCCTCGATCAGCCAGGCATCCGGCCGGGCTTCCAGCAGGCGCACGCCCTTGAACGCGACGCGCGCCACCAGTCCCGGCACCTGGCTCGGCAACACCAGATTGCTGCCCCCGCCCAGCACCAGCAGGGAGGACGCCTCGTGCGCCAGCTGCGACAGCGCCGGCAGCTGCGCCGCATCCTCCAGGGTCACAAAGGCCCCGGCCCGCGACGCCAGGCCCAGCGTATTCAACCGGGTGAGATCCTGGCTAACGGGAGACAAGTCGGGGGACGGAAGGACTTTGGAGGAAGAATTTGACATGGGTGCTGCGGATTGCTATAGTTTCTGTCTTCGCTCATATTACTTGATTGAGTGCTTGCCCTGAATTTCGGGCTTTGTTCGAAAACTGCTTGCAGTGAACAAATCCAAATAAGTCCAGGCCAAGACAAGCTCAAAAAAATCATGTAGAATGCGCGCCTTCTGATCGATAACCAAGTTGATCAGAGTGAATAAGAAAACAGGTTCTGGCTGTTCAAGTGCAGAACCCATGCGGGAGTAGCTCAGTTGGTAGAGCGCAACCTTGCCAAGGTTGAGGTCGCGAGTTCGAGACTCGTCTCCCGCTCCAAATTTTGATTTCCAGATCTTTTCTGGAAATTCTTGAGAAAGGGCCTCCGGGCCCTTTTTTCATTTCTGCTCGAAAATCGGGCATTTCTCCACGCTGCCTGCGGCCATATCGCGCCGCCCCTCTCCGGCACGAATCCCCTAGCCGCCACGCACGCGGCCTATGACATACACGCCCCTTGGCCTGCGCCATTCATCCTGGACGCCAGGACAATTTTCGTGGATTCGAGGAAGTCCACGCCCTGCCCGGCTTGCGTACCATTCATTACGTCCTAGGACAAAGAAAGCGGCGCGGTGGCAGAGTGGTCATGCGGCAGATTGCAAATCTCCTGAGGTTGGTTCGATTCCAGCCCGCGCCTCCAAGACCAGCCTGGCATGTCGGCCCATAGGGTACGGGTGCCGGGACGCAGCCGCCCTGGCGGCACGCCAAGGAGATCGCCTTGATTCAAGTCACCCTGTTCCACGACGGCTGCAATCTCTGCCTGGGCATAGACCGCAGCATGGCCGCCGCCTTCGCGACGCCGCTGCACCGCTACGAATCATTCGACCTCGCGCGGCAGCCCGAGTCCGCCGCCCAGGCCAAGGCGCTCGGCATCACCCGCCTGCCGTCCCTCGTCATCGATGGCCGCGTGCTGCGCCTGGAGGATCACTCCCCCATCGAGCACTACGCCTGACCCCCGCGTGGCCGGATCCGGGCCCGCTGCGACGCACCCGCTCTTGAAGGCCGCTGCCCCGTTGAATCATGCAAGGAGCCCATCATGAGCGAACTCACCACCGCATTCGGCGCCCCCGTTCCGGACGACGACAACACCATGACCGCCGGCCGGCGCGGACCGGCGCTGTTGCAGGACGTCTGGTTCCTGGAAAAGATGGCTCACTTCGACCGCGAAGTAATCCCCGAGCGGCGCATGCACGCCAAGGGCGCCGGCGCCTTCGGCACGTTCACCGTCACCCATGACATCACGCGCTACACCAAGGCCAGGATCTTCAGCCAGGTAGGCAAGCGGACCGAGATGTTCGCCCGCTTCTCCACCGTGGCGGGCGAACGCGGCGCGGCCGACGCCGAACGCGACATCCGCGGCTTCGCGCTCAAGTTCTATACCGAGGAAGGCAACTGGGACCTGGTCGGCAACAACACGCCGGTCTTCTTCGTGCGCGACCCGCTGAAGTTCTCCGACCTGAACCGGGCCGTCAAGCGCGATCCCCGCACCGGCATGCGCAGCCCGCAGAACAACTGGGACTACTGGACCCTGCTGCCCGAGACCCTGCATCAGGTGACGCTCATCATGGGCGACCGCGGCATTCCGAAGAGTTACCGCCACATGCATGGCTTCGGCAGCCATACCTATAGCTTCATCAACGCCGCCCGCGAGCGGTTCTGGGTCAAGTTCACCTTCAAGACCCAGCAGGGCATCCAGAACCTGACGGACGCCGAGGCCGGTCAGGTCATCGCCGCAGACCGCGAGAGCAACCAGCGCGACCTGTACGAAGCGATCGAACGCGGCGAGTTCCCGCGCTGGACCCTGTACGTGCAGATCATGCCCGAGGCCGAGGCCCATACCTACCCGCTCAATCCCTTCGATCTGACCAAGGTCTGGCCGCACCGGGATTATCCGTTGATCGAGGTCGGTGTCCTGGAGCTCAATCGAAACCCAGAGAATTTCTTCGCCGAGGTCGAGCAGGCCGCCTTCAGCCCCGCGGTAATCGTGCCCGGCATCGGCTTCTCGCCCGACAAGATGCTGCAGGGCCGCCTGTTCTCGTATGGGGACACGCAGCGCTATCGCCTGGGCGTGAACTATCCGCAGATACCGGTGAACGCGCCGCGCTGCCCGTTTCACAGCTATCACCGCGACGGGGCCATGCGCGTGGATGGCAACGGCGGCAGCACGCCCGCGTATACGCCCAACAGCCATGGCGCGCTGCAGGCGCAGCCGGACTACTCCGAACCGCCGCTGGACCTTAATGGCGCCGCGGCCCGCTGGGACCACAGGGAAGATGCCGACTACTACTCCCAGCCCGGCAACCTGTTCCGTTTGATGGCGGCAGACGAAAAGCAAAGGCTATTCCAAAACACCGCGCGCGCGATCCGCGGCGCCTCCAGGGAAGTCATCGAGCGCCACATCGCCAACTGCACACGGGCAGACCCGGCCTACGGGCAAGGCGTGCGCGACGCGGTCATGCAGACGGAACAAGACCATCCGCGGGCCGCCCCCTAGCTTCAAAAAACATCAACCAACCCGCCACGGATAGCCGATACACTGAACTCTCCCATAGCCGGTAAAAAACAGGTGCGCGGCGTACAACCGACGCAGCCTCAGCGGAGACACAGGTGCTTGGATCCCAGTTGATTATCCGTACGCTGCATCGCCTGGGCGTCAAGACCATCTTCAGTCTGTCCGGCAATCAGATCATGCCGCTCTACGATGCCTGTATCGACGCAGGCATCCGCATCATCCACGTGCGGCATGAGGCGGCCGCTGTCTTCATGGCGGATGCGTGGTCCCAGATCACCGGCGAACTAGGCGTCGCGATGCTGACCGCAGCGCCGGGCATCACCAATGGCCTGGCGCCGCTCTATTCGGCGGCACAGGCCGAAAGCCCGGTGCTTCTCATTTCCGGCGACTCCCCGGTAGGGGAAGACGGCATGGGCGCGTTCCAGGAACTGGACCAGGTTTCCATCACCCGTTCCTTGACCAAGCTTTCGCTGCGTCCGCGGACCGTGCAGGAACTCTATCCCGCGCTAGACAGCGCGGTCGCGCAAGCGCTTGCTCCCCGGCGCGGTCCAGTCCATCTGGCTCTGCCTTTCGACCTGATGACTGCGGAGACGGGCTTGGCTGAACTGCCCGCCACTACACCCAAGCGTGAGCCCGCCACGATGGACGCAGCCGGCCTGGAACTGCTCGCCGCGTTGGTGAATCCGGCGCAGCGTCCCCTGGTGCTGGCCGGCCCCACCGGCGCACGGCCGCACATGCGCGCAGCCCGCGAAAGGCTGGAAGCAGCGCTAGGCGCGCGCCTCATTCCCATGGAAAGCCCTCGCGGCCTGAAGGACCCTTCCCTGGGGTCCCTGGCCGAACTCATTCCGCAAGCGGACCTCATCGTGCTGGCGGGCAAGTGCCTGGACTTCACGCTGGGCTTCGGCGGCGCCGGCGCGCTGGGCAAGACGGCCCGGATCGTGGCGATAGATCCCGACCCCGCGATGCTGGAACGCGCGGCCCGCCTGCTGGGCGACCGCCTGGCCCTGGCCTTGCAGGGCGATCCCTACGCCGTGCTGCCCGCGTTGCGGGCAGCGCCAGCCCCGGCCGAACGCGCCTCGTGGCGCGCGCGGGTGGACGACGCGCTGCGCAACCGGAACACGCTGGGCGCCACGGCTTGCGCCGAGGGTGCGTTGGGGCCGCGCGCGCTATGTGAGACCGTCCAGACGTTTCTCGCCTCCGCCCCCAACCCGATCCTGGTGTGCGACGGCGGCGAATTCGGCCAGTGGGCGCAGGCTTACTGCCAGGTGCCGGTGCGCATCATCAACGGCATGTCCGGCGCGATCGGCGCGGGCATCTGCTACGCCATCGCCGCCAAGATCGCACAGCCCGACGCCACCGTGGCCGTGCTCATGGGCGATGGCACGGCGGGCTTTCACCTGATGGAGCTGGACACGGCGGCGCGCGAACAGGCCGCGATCGTCGCCGTGATCGGCAACGACCTGCGCTGGAACGCGGAACATCTCATCCAGATGCGCACCTACGGCCCGCAAAGGCTGATCGGCTGCCAACTCGCGCCGACCGCGCGCTATCACGAAGTCGCCGCGGCGCTCGGCGGAGCCGGCTACGCCGCGCAGGACCGCGACAGCCTCGCCACCGCGCTGCGCGCGGCGGCGGACAGCAGCCTGCCCGCGTGCATCAACGTATCCCTGGCGGGCGAACCCGCTCCGGTTTTCAGCGCATCAATGCAGTCCGCAACCGGTCATTGACCTCGAAGCATCGAGCCCAGCTGCAGTCCGGTTTCGTCCCTTAGCACGACAGGAGACCCTCATGATGAGACCTACCGGCCTCTGGCCGGGCGCGTTCGCTCGCGCCGCGATTTGCATGCTTGCCACGCTTCCGGGCCTGGCGACTTCCCAATCCTATCCCGCCAAACCCGTCCAGCTCATCGTGCCGTTCAGCGCGGGCGGCGACGCCGACATGGCGGCCCGCAACTTGGCCGCCGCCGCGCAAGGCTTGCTTGGCCAGCCGCTGGTCGTGGTCAATAAGGCCGGGGCGAATGGCGCGATCGGCTCGGCCGCCGTGAAGAACGCCGCGCCCGACGGCTACACCTTGCTGGTCGGCCGGATCGGCTCCCAGGTCCTGCTGCCCGCGCTGCAACCCAAGACCACGCCTTACACCGCAAAGGACTTCACGTACATCGGACTGCTGGAGTTGAACCCCGTGGTCTGCGTGGTGCATCCGGACAGCCCCTACAAAACGATGGGCGATCTGGCGCAGGCCTTGAAGGACCGCCCCGGCAAGCTCAACTACAGCCATTCCGGTCCGGCCACGGTGCAGAACCTAGCGCCGCAGCTGTTGCTCAGCAGTCTCGGCCTGAAGCCCGAAGCCGTGGTCAACGTGCCCTACAAGGGCGGCAACGAAGTTGCGCTGGCGGTGCTCAGCAAGGACGCAGACTTCGCCTGCAACAACCTGAGTTCGATGACGGGCATACTTGCCAGCGGCAAGCTGCGCGCCCTGCTGACGACCACGCCCGAACGCCTGGCGCAGTTCCCCGACATACCCACCGCGCGCGAGCTGGGGCTGCCCCAACTTGAGGCGGTCATAGGCTGGAGCGGGCTGTTCGGGCCGCCCGGCATGAGTCCCGAAGCCGTGGACAAATGGGCCGCCGTGCTCAAGCAGATCTCGCAGGATCCGAAGTGGATCGCGGGCAACGCCAACTTCGGCGGCATCCCTCACGTCCTGCCCCCCGCGGAGACGGAAAAATACGTCAGCCAGGGGGCCGCGATCTACGCCGACCTTGTGGCCAAGGCCGGACTGCAGGTCAACTAGCCAGCCCCACCCCCCGTTCCTGGCGGCCCGCCGAGTCCGGCGGACGCCGGGATCGCCTCGCGCAGGTAGCCGACGAATGAGGATACGGTCAGCGGCACGCGCGGCGTGTAGGGCCTGACTGCGTACAGCCGTTCCGCATATTCACCCACCACGCGCCACCCGCGCAGGACCTCGACCAGCTCTCCGCTGCGCAGGGCCTGGTTGGCGCTGAAATCCGGCACCAGCGCGATCCCCAGGGATCCGACAGCCACCTCCCTCAGCACTTCGCTGTTGTTCGCGGTGAAGCTGCCGCGCACCGGAACCGCCACGCGCTTGTCTCCGTCACGCGACTCGAACGACCAGGTCGCGCTGCCGCTGCGCCGCAGGTAGTGCAGGCAATTGTGGGCGGCCAGATCCATCGGCGTCTTGGGCGTGCCATGCTGTGCCAGATACTCCGGGGCCGCAACCAGCACGGAGCGCGTCTCGCAGATAACCGAGGCGACGTGAGTGTCCGGCACGCCGGCCACATGCCGGATGGCCAGGTCGAAGCCTTCGGTAGCCAGGGACGCCAGATGGTCGCTAAGTTCCAGCTGGATCCGCACATCGGGAAAATTCTTCAGGAATCCAGGTATCAGCGGCGCAATGACCTGACGTCCCAGGGCCACGGGCGCGGTCACCGACAGCACGCCGCGCGGCCCCTCGGACAGGTCCCGCACGGCCGAGAAGCCCTCTTCGATGCGCAGAAAGGCCGCCGCGGTCTGGTCGACCAGGCTCTGCCCCGCCTCCGTCAGGCCGACGCTGCGGGTGGTACGACGCACGAGGGGAACGCCAGCCGCCTGCTCCAGTTCCACGATGCGCTGGCTCACCGACGCCTTGCTGATCTGCAGGCGGCGCGCGGCCGCCGTATAGCTGCCGGTATCGGCCAGCACGCCAAGGCAATGGATATGCGACCACAGATCTTCCAGACGCCTGGTTTTCGTCATGCCCTGCTCCATTGTTCGAAACATCAAACACTGATTCCAGCCCTCTGATCTCGACGGCCGGGCGGCAATGCGCGACATTGCCAGCTCCAGAACACCATGCATGAGCCCAGGAGCCAGCCATGACCGCAAGCAATGCCAGCGCCCAATCCCGCGATGCCGGACACTATATCGGCGGCAGCCTCGTCGACGGGACAGGCAGCCGCCAGCCCGTCTACAACCCGGCCACGGGCGTTGTCGCCAGGCAGGTGGCCCTGGCCACGCCCGACGAGGTGAACCGCGCCGTGGCCAGCGCCAGGGCGGCGTTTCCTCAATGGGCGGACACCCCTCCCATCCGCCGCGCCCGCGTGCTGTTCAGGTTTCTTGAACTGATGAACAAGCATCGCGACGAACTTGCCCACTTGATCACTGCCGAGCATGGCAAGGTTTTCAGCGATGCGCAAGGCGAAGTCACGCGCGGCATCGATATCGTCGAATTCGCCTGCGGCGTCCCCCAGCTGCTGAAGGGCGCCCATACCGAGCAGGTATCCACCGGCATCGACAACTGGACGCTGCGCCAGCCCTTGGGTGTGGTAGCGGGCATCACGCCGTTCAACTTCCCGGTGATGGTGCCCATGTGGATGTTCCCGGTGGCGATCGCGGCGGGCAACACCTTCGTGCTCAAGCCCAGCCCCACCGACCCCAGCGCGTCGCTGCGCATCGCCGAACTGCTGCGCGAAGCCGGTCTGCCCGATGGCGTGTTCAACGTGGTGCAGGGCGACAAGGTGGCGGTGGATGCGCTGCTGGAACACCCGGACGTGAAGGCCATCAGCTTCGTCGGCTCCACGCCCATCGCCAACTACATCTACGAGACTGGCGCACGCCACGGCAAGCGTGTGCAGGCCCTGGGCGGCGCCAAGAACCACATGGTCGTGATGCCGGACGCCGACATCGACCAGGCGGTCGACGCCCTGATCGGCGCCGGCTACGGTTCGGCCGGCGAGCGCTGCATGGCGATCAGCGTGGCGGTGCTGGTGGGCGACGTGGCCGACCGGCTGCTGCCCAGGCTGATCGAACGCACCAAGACGCTGAAGGTGCTGGACGGCGAGAACCCCGCGGCCGAGATGGGTCCCATCGTGACCCGCGCCGCGCATGAGCGCATCAGCGGCTACATCGATCTCGGCGTGCAGGAAGGCGCGCAACTGCTGGTGGACGGCCGCGGCTTCCAAGGCTCGCAGGCGGGCGCGGGCTGCGGCGACGGCTTCTGGATGGGCGGCACGCTGTTCGACCACGTCACGCCGGACATGCGCATCTACAAGGAAGAGATCTTCGGCCCGGTGCTGGGCTGCGTGCGGGTCAAGGACCTGAAAGAGGCGGTGGATCTCATCAATGCCCATGAATTCGGCAACGGCGTGGCCTGCTTTACCCGCGACGGCAACGTGGCGCGCGAGTTCGGCCGCCGCATCGAGGTGGGCATGGTGGGCATCAACGTGCCCATCCCTGTGCCCATGGCCTGGCATGGCTTCGGCGGCTGGAAGCGCAGCCTGTTCGGCGACATGCACGCCTATGGCGAAGAAGGCGTGCGCTTCTACACGCGTCAGAAGTCGATCATGCAGCGCTGGCCCGAAAGCATCGGCAAGGGCGCCGAGTTCGCCATGCCGACGGCCAAGTAACGGCAGTCCGTTTCACGCAGGCGAGACCCATCCGCGATAGATGGCGCCCGCGCCCGCTATCGCGAGCAGCACGAAGATGGCCCGCTTCAGCAGTTCCGGGGACACCCGGACCCTGAGGCGGGATCCGCCGTACAGGCCGATCAGCGCCACGGGCAGCAGCACGGCGGCTGCGGACAGGATTTCCGGCTGCGCATACAGTCCGGCGGCGCCGAAGGCCGCCGCCCTGATGAGGCCGCTGGCCAGGATGACCACCGAGATCGTGGCGCGGAACTGGTCCAGCGCATCCAGCCGGCGCGACAGATAGATGGTGTAGATCGGCCCGCCGGTGCCGAACAGCGCGCTGAAGATGCCGCCGAACACGCCGAACGGCAAGGCCCAGAAGGTGTTCAGCGGCGCCGACGGCTTGGCCCGCGCGCCTCGCAGCCCCTTGATGCACACGGCCAGCACCAAGCTGCCCAGCAGGATCAGGGGCCAGCGGGCGCCGGCGTTGTGCAGCAGCGTCACACCCAGTCCTATCCCCAGCAGCAACCAGGGAAACAGGCGCTTGAGCTCGACCAGGGAAACGCGCCGCCAATTGCTGCCGCCCACCAGGGCGGTACAAGCCAGGTCGAACAGCACCACCAGCGGAACCGCGAACTGCAAGGGCATGAACTGAACCAGCAGCGGCACAGCCACCATGGCCGCGCCGAACCCCGTCATCCCGAAGACGACATAGGCGGCAAGGACGACGGGCGCGGCGTAGGCGAGCGTATCGGACGGCATCATGGGGAATCAGCTCGCGGTGATCTTCTTCTTTTCCACCAGCGCCTTCCACTTGGCGGACTCCCGGGCGATCTCCTCCTTGAGCGCGGCGGCAGGCACGATGGTCGCCGACATCCCCTGGTCAGCCAGATAGCGCTGCATGTTGGGCTGCGCGACCGCCGCCTTGGCATCGGCCAGCAGCCGGTCGACCGAGGCCTGGGGCGTGCCCGCCGGCGCCAGCAAGGCGAACCAGCCCGTGAACTCGAACCCCGGCACGCCGTCCTCGGCCGTGGTCGGCACGTCCGGCAGCAACGCCGAACGTTCCTTCCCCGTCACGGACAGCGCCCGCAGGCGTCCTCCCTTGAGCAGCGGCACGATGGCGTTGATATTGCCCACGGCGACCTCGATCACGCCCGCCATGAGGTCGGTGTAGGCCGGGCCCTCGCCCTTGTACGGGACGTGCATGAGTTCGATCCCCGCCGCGTCGCTGAAGGCTTCGCCCGCCATGTGCGTCTGGCTGCCCACGCCCGCCGACGAGAAGCTGAGCTTGCCCGGCCTGGCGCGCGCGTACTCGATCAGTTCGCGCGTGTTCTTGACCGGCAGGTTGGCATTGACGGTGATGACCATGGGCCCGTTGGCCACCTTGCCGATGGGACTGAAATCCGTCAGCGAATAAGGCAGCTTGCTGTAGATGAACTGGTTGACCGTGAACATGCTGCCCGACGCGAGCAACAGCGTATAGCCGTCCGCCGGCGCGCTGGCGACGGCCTGCGCGCCCACGCTGCCGCCAGCGCCCGCGCGGTTCTCGACGATTACGCTCTGCTTCAGGCCCTTGCCCAATTCGGCCGCCAAGGCGCGGCCCAGCAGGTCGGTAGCCCCGCCCGCCGAAAACGGGACGATCATGCGTATGGCCTTGTCCGCCGGCCAATCGGCCCGCGCCGGCAAGGCGATAAACGGCGTAAGCGCGAGGCCACAGCCCAGCGTCTTGACGATGCGGCGGCGTACATCATTGGGTCGGATTTCGTTCTTCATGGATTTGTCTCCTTCAGTTCGCGGGTCGGCGAAGCCCGCCGGCTCGCGGCTGGCTGACGATTCGCCAGGCAGCAACTGACCCTCGGGCCGATGGCTCGATTTTTTGGGGCGTTGCGGTGTTTTTCTGCGGACTACTAGGCTGCTGAACTACAGAACAACCGGACTAGGAACTACTGGCCGGCACAGACTGACTTCAATGCATCGAGCAACAACTGCGTAAGATGGGCCCGCGGGTTCTCTTTCGGCGCCAGGATGCCCAGGCGGCGCGTGACGGTGGGCGAGCCGAACGGAATGACGAGGATACCCGGCGGAAACTCGTTCCTGCCGCGGCAGGCCGGCACCACCGATGCGCCCAGGCCATTAGCCACCATGGCGATCACGCCTTCCAGGTTGTCGATCTCCATGGTCGAACGCACGGTGATGCGCCTGCGCACCATCTCTTCCTGCACCAGATGCCCCACGCGCGCCGACCGATTGAAGCGGACATAAGGATTCTGCTCCAGGATCTCCTGATCGCTGGCGCCCTTGACCGAGCGGTGGGCGATGACGACCAGTTGCTCCTCGACGAACGGCAGGAAATCCAGGCCCGAGCGCGGCGCGTCGGGCTCGGTCACGATCGCCACGTCCAGCTGCCGGTGATAAATGGCGCGCTCCAGGTCGTGCGTGAGCCCCGTGGTGACGTGGACCTCCAGGCCGTGGCCCTGCTTCTGCAGGTGCCGCAGCGCAAGCGGCAGCACGCCGGACACACAGGTGTGGACGCTGCCGAGCCTGAGCAGTCCCGACGAGGTGCCTTTCTTCAGGGCGGCGCTCATGCTTTCCCAATGCGCGATCAGGTCGCGCGCCCGGTGCACCAGCGCCAACCCCGTGTCCGTGAGTATCGGCGGACGCCGGCTGCGGTCGAAGATCGTGATGCCCAGTTCGTCCTCGAGCGCGCGGACCTGCATGCTCACCGCCGACAGCGACAGGCCGATGGTATTGCCAGCCTCGGCGAAACTGCCGTGGTCTGCAATCGCGATCAGCGTGTAGAGCGTCCGGATGTCCATGCAAGAAGGTTCCTGGTGAAGAGCGGCGTTGCGGAAAAGAGGAGTATGCCGCGCTAGAGGCCGAGCAGCCGCCGCGCGTTCCCCCCCATGACTTTCCCTAGATTATCTTGCCGGATCGGCAAGGTCTCGAACCACTCTTTGTACCCTTGCACCGGGCAGAACGGGAATGAGCTGGCGTAAAGCATCCTGTCCGAGAGAAAGCCGTCGGCCGCCTTCACGTATTCCTCCCAGCCCGGCATGCGGGAGAAGTACATATCGGGCGACAGCCACAGGTTCTGGCGCCGAAAGGCCAGGTGCAGGATCTCGTTGACCCAGGGCCAGCCGCCATGGGCGACCACCACGTTCAGGCCGGGAAAGTCCGCCAGCACCCGGTCGGTCCGTATCGGGTCCGAATAGCTCAAGTCCGGCCCCGCAGTGCCTCCCACCATCATGATCACCGGCACGCCCAGGTCCTCGCAGTGGCCGTAGATCGGATAGAGGCGCCTGTCGTCGGCGTACATGGGAACCGGGTAGGAGCCAGGCTCGATGTTGATCAGCTTGAAACCGTCCTCGACTGCCTGGCTGATGGTCTGGCACGCGCGGCGCCGGTCGGTGGGGTCGATGGAGGCGGCGCCGATGAATCGGCCCGGATGCTCGGCGACGATGCCTCGCACGTCCTCGTTGGATACGCTGCCCAGCACGCCGGCCAGGCGGCCCACGACCACGCCGCGGTCTATCCGCGCGGCGTCCATTTCTTTCAGCAGCAGCGCCATCGATTGCTGCTGCGCCGCGGCCGAGGGCTCGAAACCCACCGTCCGCGTAAAGCCGTCGCGGCGTTCTCCCGCCGAGTACATCAGCGTGTCCAGGAAGCCGCCTACCGGCGGCCGCAGCCTAAAGTCGATGATCATCGCAGTATCTCTGTCAGGTATGAGGTTGCCGCAAGCCGTGCCGCCGCGCCTACATCACTTCGTCCTTGCGGTCGTCCGTCTCGCCGTAGCGATGCAAAGCGGGCGGCTTCAGCCCGGCATAGAGCTTCTCGATGCCCGCGTTGATGGCCTCGGCGTGCTGGGCGAAGAGCGAATTGCCTTCCAGGTCGCTCTCGACGATGAAAGGCCCGAAATTCTCGACCTCGAACAGCCACATGGCCTGGGCAATGCCCAGCTCGTCCAGCCAATGCACTTCGCGCACGCGCTTGATGCCCCGGCCCAGCAAGGCGCCCGTGCCGTAGCCCACGGTGGTCAGGTAGATCGCGCCGCCGGGCGCCAGCACCTGCTTGTAGTCGTCCGCGGGCATGCCGCCCTTGCCGATCAGGATGCGGCAGCCGGTCTCCTCCAGCCAGCGCGGTATCCACTTGGAAAATCGGAACGAGGCGGTGGCGGTGACCGCACCCACGTTGTAGCCGCCGCGGCTGTCCGGCGCGGCCGCCGGCGAGCAATGGAAGTTGACGTTGCTGATGGCGCGCAAGTCCACGGGCAGCGGCAAGCCCTGGTCCAGCACCTTCTTGTACACACCCTCGCGGGCCGTGTAGACCACGCCGTTCAAGTACACGGCCGAGCCGAGTTCGAGCCTGGCGATGTCTTCGCGCCTGGCGGGCAGGTCCAGATGAAAGACCTTGATGTCGTCGTCGTTGCTTACCATTCGACCGTCTCCCGGCGCATGTAGGGTGTGAACCACTGGGGATCGGTGCGGTACTCGATCTCCCCGTTGGCATGGATCCGCGCGGTGGCGCGGCGCGAAGACAGGCAAAAGGTGTGCAGGCTGATGGGCATGCCACCGGTGTGGGTGTAGCCGCACTCGATATGGCAGTCCACCACCATGCCGGAACCAACGAAACCCATGGCGCCCATGCCGATGGAATTTCCCAGCCGCATCAGCTCCAGTTCCAATTCCGCCACCTTGGGGTCCGGATTGCGGTCCCCTACCGTGCGCAGACAGGCGGCCTGCTTGCCCAGCTGCATGCAGGTGTCCTTGGAGCCGCCCAGTCCGATGCCGACGATGGCCGGCTGACAGGCCAGCCCGCGCTTGCCGAAGGCGATCAGCGTGTCCAGCACGAAGCGCTTGATGCCGTCTATGCCGTCGCCGGGAAACAGCATGCGGTAGTCGGTGCCGAACAGCCCGCCCTTGTGCACGGTGGTGATGTCTATCCAGTCGCTGTCCGGCTCGAACGACCATTCGATCTCGGGCGCGTTGATGCCGACGTTGTTGTTGTGATCGGTGCGCCAGAGCGGATGCACGCGGTTGGGCCGCAGCGGCACGCTGACCGTGGCCTCGGCCGTGGCGTGGCGCAGCGCGCGTTCCACGGCGACGAAGCCGCTGTCGACCGAGGCGTGGTTGCCCACCTTGACGTAGTAGCGCGGCAGGCCGGTGTCGGCGCACATCGGACGCCGGTCCTGGTCGGCCGCTTCCCAGTTGTCCATCATGGCGTGGATGACGAAACGCGGCAGCTTGCCGGTTTCCTTCTTCTGCAGTTCCTGGATGCCGCGCTTGTAGTCGGCCGGGATTTCGATGGCCGCGCGGCGCATGATCTCCAGCGCCGCCTCTTCAACTTTCTGGACAGGGATGCTCATGATTGGGATGCCTCAGCTCTGGGGGATGCCCGCCTCGCCCTCGATGAGCGATTCGCCGGGTTTTACGATGTCGAAGGAAACCGGAACCATCTCCAGCGCCACCTCGCCGTCCTGCGCGCTCACGCGCGTGTAGCAGCTGGTGTGCAGGTCGCCGGCCTCGGGGAAATCTTCGCGGTAGTGCGCGCCGCGGCTGTTCTCGCGCGCCAGCGCCGAGACCGTGATGACCTTGGAAATGTCGACCAGGCTCTCCAGGTTGAGCCAGTCATGCCAGGTCAGGTTGTAGCGGCGGTCGCCGTCAGCCACGCCGATGTCGCGCAAGGCTGCGCGGTGGCCGGCAATGGCATCCAGACCATGCGCCATGGCCTCTTGGCGGCGCAACACGCCTACGTCGTCCCACATGGTTTGCGAGAGCGCGTCGCGCAGCTCGTGGATGCGGCCCGCGGGCCGGGAAAACGGGAACTCGGCGCGTTCGATGCCGCGCTCGATGACGCGCTGGTCGGGGTCGCGCCACTGGCCGGACTTCGCGACGTAGGCCGCCATCGCATCGCCCGCGATGCCGCCGAACACCGTGGAATTGGCGACGCCGTTGCCGCCCAGGCGGTTGGCGCCATGCACGCCGCCGCAGTCCTCCCCGGCCGCATACAAGCCCGGCGACGCGGTCGAACCGTCCACATTGAATTCGACCCCACCCATCAGGTAGTGGGCCGTCGGCACCACTTCCACCTTGCCGCCTGCCAGGTCGAAGCCGCAATCCTTGCACCGATTGACCATGCCGGGAAAGGTCTTGGCCACCTTGTCCGGGCCCAGATGGCTCATCTGGATGTAGACCCCGCCCATCGGCCCCGTGCGTCCCGCACGCATCTCGGCGTAGATGCCGCGGCTGACCACATCACGCGTCGCCCGTTCGCCGCGCTTGTCGTAATTGGCCATGAAACGCTCGCCGTCGCCGTTGAGCAGGTAGCCGCCCGCCCCGCGCAGCCCTTCCTCCAGCACCGTTCCGGTCATGCGCGTGTCCGGCCCGCCGAGCAGGCCCGTGGGGTGAAACTGCACCATCTCCATGTCCCGCAGCTTCAAGCCATAGCGCAGCGCCATGGCCAGGCCGTCGCAGGTCTTGTCGCCCGAAGGCGTGTGGTAGCGGTACATGGTCGGGCCCGCCCCCGTTGCCAACAGCACGGCCTTGGCCTGAATAAAGCGGTACGCGCCCGTCCGCATGTCGATGAACAACACGCCCGCAATGCCCGAGCCGTCGGCGGCGGGAATCAGTTCGATGGCGCGGTGCTCTTCCAGCTCGTCGACATCCAGCGCCCGCACCTGCTCCATGAGCCGGTTGATGATCTCGATACCCGTCAGATCGGCCTTGTGCACGGTGCGGTCGAAGCTCTGGCCGGCAAACGCCTTGGAATGCAAGGTGCCGTCGGGATTGCGGTCGAAGAAGCAGCCGATCTCGTTTTCCAGTTCGCGCACCCGCTCGACCGCGCCTTCGACCAGCCGCCACGCCAGGTCCTGGCGCGGCAGCCATTTGCCGCCCTCGATGGTGTCCATGAAGTGGCGTTCCACCGAGTCGCCCGCGGCCAGCGCGACGTTGTAGCCGCCTTGGACCATGCGGGTACAGCCGCACTTGCCCAGCAGGCCCTTCACCGTCACCGTCACGCGCAACGACGGATTCGCCTTCTTCGCGTGCAGCGCCGCGAACAGGCCGGCGCCGCCGGTACCCAGCACAAGAATGTCCGTCTTGATGTTCTCGATCCGCATCTCAGATCACTCCCGCGATGAAAACCAGGCCCGTCGCCATGGAGACCGCAAAGCCCCAGCCGATCCAGGCGATGCGCGCGTCCCGCGGCGAACTCCAGGGCAGCAGCTCCAGCGCGAGCAGGCGCAGCCCGAAGAACATGTGCAAGGTCAGCAGCAGCACCAGCCCCCACTCGCCGACCTTCATGGCCGGCATGTCGGCAAGCTTCAGGAATCCGTCCAGCCGCGCTTCGTCCAGCGCCATCGCCAGCACATAGAAATGCGCCGGCAGGAACAGAGCCAGCGCCAGGCCGGAGATGCGATGCCCCAGGAAGGCCCAGTACGCCTGATGGTTGCGCGCCGATCTCATGGCATCAACCCTCCTACCGCCGCGACGGCGCGCACGCCCAGGATGAACAGCCCCAAGCCGAACGCCAGTCCGACCGCGGACGCCGCGCCGCGGCCCAGCCGCAGCCACTCGATCAGGATGTTGCGCACGCCGATCGGCACGTGGACCGCCACGCTCACGACGAACAGGCCGTAGAAAACGATCCAGAACCAGTTGCCCTGGGTGCGCGAGAGAATCTCGCCCGCGGTCAGGCCGCCGCGCACGGCATAGATGACCAGGCCCACATGCACCAGGACAAAGGGCGCCATCACCATCGCCGTCAGACGCTGGAGCGCGAAAAGACGAGCTTCCATGTCAGCCCCCCTTGAGCAGGCTGAAGATGGCGCTGCGCTTCAATCCCGCAATGCTGCCGGTGGGGCTGAGGCTTACCGGACAGTGCTTCATGCAACTGCCCTGGGTGTGGCAGGAATTGCAGCCGCTGCCGGAGGTGGCCTTGCGCAGCACGTCCTTGGGGTCGGCGTGGCGTTCGTCATTGAACAGCGTCCACGCGCGGTTCAGGGCGGCCGGGCCAAGATAGTCCTTGTCCCAGGACACCACGTCACAGGCCGCGTAGCACACGCCGCAGTTGATGCATTCGATGGCCGCGTCTGCCTGCTTGCGCTTCTTGCTTTGCGGCGACACCAGCGCCGGCGGATCGTTGCGCGTGGCCGTGCCGACGAAGGTATTCCCGGCGCGCGCCCACTTCTGGAAGAACTCGCTCATGTCGACGACGAGATCCTTGATCCGCGGCATGTTGCGCATCGGCTCGATCACGATCACGCCGCCTTCCTCGACCCGGCTCACGTGCGTGCGGCAGGTCCAGCGCGGCTTGCCATTGACCGTCATGGCACAGGACCCGCACACGCCGACGCGACAGGCATAGCGGTACGAGAGGCTCGGTTCCTGCGTGCGCTGCACTTCGGTCACCACATCCAGGACCGTCTGGTTCTCCCGCCACGGGACCGAGTAGGTGGAATAGCTTCCGTCTTCGGTTCCCCGAGAGATGCGGACCGTGAGTTGTCGCTGATTCGTGGAGTTCTTCGTATCCATTTTCCGCCCTCGGACGACAGGCTGCGCCCATGAACAGAATTCTGAATCTCGCGTATCGGTGAAGCAATATGGATTTGGTTGATATTTTTTGAAGTTATTTTTTACCTGCCCAGAGGGGGCGCCGAACGATCCGGCGCCTGCCGCGCCGCCACATCTTCAACGGATGGCGATCACTGGCCGCCTCCAGGCCGCCGCCGGACTGGGATCCGGCCAGGCCGCAGCCCCCCTCAGGCACGTTTTTGAAAATTAGGTATACTTCCGCCTCGCTTGCCGCAACCGCCTCCGGATCGCAACGATCACGGATGGTGCCAGGCAACGAAAATGCGGGAGTAGCTCAGTTGGTAGAGCGCAACCTTGCCAAGGTTGAGGTCGCGAGTTCGAGACTCGTCTCCCGCTCCAAATTTTGATTTCCAGCTTCCTTCACGGAATTCTGAAAATCGTTGAGAAAGGGCCTACGGGCCCTTTTTTCATTGCGGTTTGCGCCGCTTGGAAAATGAGGGAACACGGGCAATGGATACCGCATTGATCCTGCTGGTGCTTGGCGCGGCATGGCAGGTGCTGCGCGTGCGCTACCAGCGCGCCCGCATTGCGCTGCTGGGGCGTCATCTGGGCGATTTGCAGCTTGAGCGCCACATGGAAACACTGACGCAAGGCTACACACGCGCCATCCGCGAAGATACCGAAACACGCCAGCTACAGGTGCTGGAAACCTTCGCCCAGACCGAACGCGCCGTAGCGGCACAAGTGCAGTCGCTGGCCGACGCCATGCAAAAGGAAAGTCCACAGGCTACCCGCGTGAGCACGCTCTCGTTCTGCGTGCCATACATCGAGCGCTTTCTGCCTGCAATGACACGGGATTTTCGTGAACTGCTGCACATCCATGCAGCCGGCTTGCGCCATGTCGTGGACAACGAGAGCCACTGGGACGCAAGAGAACGCGCATACCACCTCTCGGCAGAGTTGTATCTGCTGCAACACAGTTGCCATTGGTTCTGCAAATCCCGCGCCGTGGCCGATGCACGGCTGATGCTGCGGCATCAGGTCGATCACCGGAAAGTCCTGGATTCAGTGTCTGCTGTTACCCGCTCGGCTTATCTGCGATGGCAAGGGGCCGATAGGCACTAGGACCAACTGCGTCTCGTCCGCTCTGGCCCCGCTCAGCGCGCATTCTTAAGCAAGTCATTGAAAAAGGGGCGAATCTTTCGATTCGCCCCTTTTTCATTTGGCCTGGATTCCAACCCGCACAGGCACAACGGGCGCCGCAATCGCGATGCCTGTTGTGCCTTGCCGCGTCCGATCAGAAGCGCACAGCCAGCTTGAGCACGCCCGACTGCTGGCGGTTGCCGCCGCCGAACTGCGCGTCGTACGCAATGCCGGCCGTCGTGTTGCGCGTGATCGCCATCTCGGCGCCCAAGCCCAACACTGCGGCGTCGCGCGCGATCGGCACGCCCGTCACCGAGAACGTGCTGCCGCCTTCAAAGGCCAACTGCTGCTTGGGCTTCACATCGCCCATGGCATGGCGCCAGCCCAGCGACGCCGTCAAGCGCCCCGGCGTGCGGTCGGAGCCGAACTCCCAGCCGCCTCGCAGCCCCAGCGTGGTGCTGGTCACGTCATCGGAATTGCTGGACCCGTGCAGGGCCGCCGTGCCGCCCGATTCCTCGAAGCCGCGCGTGCGCAGCTGGTTCCATGCCAGACCGGCAAAGGGTTCGATGGTGTAGGCATCGCCCAGCGGCAGCTTATAGCCGAGTTCGGTGAACACCTGCGTCGACGAGGCGTGGTAGGACGACTCGAGACGCTGGTTCAAGCTGCCGGCCGCCACGTCGCGCTTCGCGTCGATGTCATGCCAGGTGTAGGCTGCGCCGGCCATGAAGCGGATGTGGCCGGGGCCGGCCTGGAAGTTCCGTCCGCCAAACAGGGTCGCCGTATAGCTGTCCACATTGGTGCGCGAAGACGTATCGTCGATCGAGTTGTGGCTGCCGATGTAGCCGACCGCGCCGCCCAGGCGCCAGCCGCCGCCGACCGCGCCATCGCCGCCGACGAAGAGGCCGCCGGACGATTGGCTCAGGCTGGACGCGTCGCCGTCGCCGCCGAACTTGCTCCAGTTACCGAACGCTTGCGCCCACACCGGCGACGCGCCGCTTTGCGGCATGGCGTCGGACGAGGGCGCGCCCAATTGGGCCGTGGGCCGGCCGGCGACCACCGGCGCATCGAGGTTGCCGCGCAGATGGGACAACGGCAGCGTGCGCACGGTGTCGCCCTGGCTCAGCAGCACGCTCGCGGTGCTGGCGTAAGCCTCGCCCGACAGCATCCTCAAGGCCGAACGCGCTTCGTTCGGCGTCATCGCGAGCACGGCCGCCGCCACCTGGCTGGCGCCGGTGTTCTTGCCAGCGGCGATGCCGCTGTCGACCAGGGAGGATCCGCTACCGGCGGACGGCGTTTCATTGCCGGCGGTGGACGAACCGTTGCCCGTCGACGTCGAACCATTGCCGTTCGAGGACGAACCGTTGCCCGTCGACGTCGAGCCGTTGCCGTTCGAGGACGAACCATTGCCGGTCGACGTCGAGCCGTTGCCGTTCGAGGAGGAACCGTTGCCCGTCGCGGGCGGCTCTTCCTTGTCCAGCGCGCCGCCCACGTTGCTCTCGTTGCCCGAACCGCCGATGCTGCCGATCGGCACATCATTGCGGGTCAGGGTCATGTACGCATTCTTCGGGTCGTAGCTGAGCGTCGGCGTCAGGAACGCATAGCTGCTCGAAGCGCCGGTGAACTGGCCCTGGATGCCGCCATCCGCCGTCAGGATGTTGTAGGTCGTGCGCGGCGCGTAATTGCCGTCAGGACCCACGTGCGCCACGGTGCCGTCGAGGTAGGCGACGCCGGTGACGTGGATGCGGTCGCTGAGGTTGCTGGCCGGATCGGCATGCACGCGGTAGATGGTGTTCTGGCCAAAGGTCAGGTTGCCGTTGACGGTGAGCGTGCCCATGGGCGTGCCGTCATTGCCGGGCGAGATGACCGCGGTGGGATAGAGGTTGGTGGTGCCCACCTGGCCCACGCCTGCCAGCACCACTTCACGGCCGATGTCCATCGGGCCGTTCAGCTTGCCGTCGATCTCCAGGGCGCCGTCGGCGATCAGGATGGGGCCCGTGAGGCCGCTGCTGTCCGCGGTCAGGATGACCGATCCCGGGCCGGTCTTGACGAAGCCCTGCGTGCCCTGCAAGGGGTTGTCGATGGTGTCGACGAATTGGCCCGAAGCATAGGTGCCGTCGCCGACCAC
This sequence comes from Achromobacter sp. PD1, assembly GCF_048541815.1. Taxonomy (NCBI): domain Bacteria; kingdom Pseudomonadati; phylum Pseudomonadota; class Betaproteobacteria; order Burkholderiales; family Alcaligenaceae; genus Achromobacter; species Achromobacter sp. PD1. Next base: position 343,436 of record NZ_CP183349.1, on the reverse strand, counting down.
GATCGCCGGGGGATTGCCGCCGCTGCCGACCAGGGTGATGGGAGCGCCTTGCAAGCGGTAGCGATCGGTGGCGAACTGGATGCCCGACACGCGCACCGGACCGGCGCTGCCGTCCACGTTCACCGTGCCGACCGCGCCCGTGAAAATCGCGTAGCCGCCGTCGGGCAGGGCGCCCGTGGCATTGCTCGGGCTGTTCCAGTTGGCGCTGGCCGCGCTCCAGGTGCCGTTGCCGCCGCCCGAGCGGGTCGCGGATGCCGCGCCGTTGCCATTCCACAGGTTGGTGGTGCTCGGCCCCAGGATGAGATTGATCTGCTTGTCGCCGGTCAGGTTCTGGATGGTCGCGGCAGGCGCGGAATCGCCCGAGACCGATCCCAGCGTCAGGCCGTTGCCGCTCAGGCTGCCGCCGTAGGACAGGATCCGGTAGTAGCCGGCGTTGACGCCCAGGGTGTTGACCGTGACGTTCAGCGTCGTGTTATTGATGGCGGCATTGCCGCGCACGGTGATGTTGTCGCCGGTGCCAGGTTGCGTAATGGGCAGCCCCGCGTAGCCGGTCTCGAAATTGAACACCGAGTTGTTCATCGACAGATTGCCGTTGACGACCAGGTTGCCATTGGAGACGCCAGTAGGCGTGCCGACTTCATAGCCTGGCGCCACGCGCGCGCCGGACACATTGAGATCGCCGTTGATCGAGCCAAAGCCCGCGACGGTGCCGTTCGAGTTCGCATTGACGTTGCCGCCCAACGTAACGCCAGAGCCGCCGCCATTGCCGCCGATCACCAGCGTGCCGCCGTTGACATCCACCCCGCCGGGGAAATTGGCCGAGCCGTCGAACACCTGCGTATTGCCCGACGTAACCGTCAGGTCCGCAGCCGCGACGCCACCGCAGTAGGACGCGCTCAGCGCGAGCGTCGCCGTCAGCCATTTCTTCGTGTCATGTATCAACGTAAATCCTCCATGTTTTGATTAATAAATTTGATATCCAGGGCATTACCGGATCGCTATAAAAGTATTATTAAGTAACCGGGTAAACCCAATGGCCGAAATAAGTTTTCGCGAAAAAAGGAGGCAATTTATACCCCTTTTCTTTCAATACCGAAAATTAATGAATAGATACCATCTTTATTAATTAATTCAGCAACTTGGATACCATCCAAAACCTGAATAATCGAATATGGATACCATCCATCGGCGAAAAATAATTAAAATGGCCAATATCCGATTTATTTATTTTTTCTTTTTGGATACCATCCAAACCGATACAACTGGCGTTCTATTTCCCGACTTCCAAGCCATTCGGGAAACAAATTGACATAGCCGGCGCGGGAACGAGGCGCGGCACCGGCCCGCTTCCAGAATTTTCTTATCCGTGAAGCCCGGCCCGGCCCCTACCATCGTTTGCATGATGGCCGCCCCCAGCCTCCCCGACGGATACATGCCGGCAACCACCAGATTGCCGATGATCCTGCTGCACCTGCTCGCGATGGCGCTGCTGGCATGCATACTCATCGGCACGATGCTGTTGATGTACTGGTCGTTCAGCGATGAGGTGTCCAGTTACCGCCGCCGCATGAACGCCGCCGCCGACCGGGCGCAGATATTCTTCGACCAGCGCGAAACGCTGCTGCGGGCCGTGGCTGCCTCGTCGGTGCGCAACACCGACCGCATGCCGGCCCAGCACACGCCCAGGACCTTCGGCCAGACCGGACAGATCAACGTGATCCCGCTGACGAACGGAGCGGACGCCTACGAATGGGCGCTGATTCTCACCCGCCGCAACCGGGCGGACGTAGCCGCCGCCAATGCGCGCATCGTCTACACAACGCTGGCAGACTCCGGCGCGACACGTCTGGCGGTGGACGACACGCGGCGGGACGGCCACCAGATTTCCAGGGAAGCGGAAAAATGGCTCTACGACGCGCTGGCGTCGCATCACGCCACGCCTGATCCGGACGACGGACGCGCGCCAGTCGTCTGGATCAGGCCCCTGACGGACGCCACCGATCATCTGTTTCTCTACACGCCTCTGGACACGGCAGGCCGCGAGCAGACCTGGGTAGGGCTCGAAGTCGACGACATCGCTTCCGTCATCACGGCGCAACATGCCAGCGACGGCGCAAGCTATGCGCTTTACGACAGCGACAGCCGGGTCGCCTTGCACGGCGGCCCCTCGCCTTCCGCCACCGGTTCGATGTCGGCGAGATTGACCCGCGACTCCTTCAGCTTCCAAGGCGCCAGCTGGCTTCCCCACAGCCTGGCGCTGAGCAAGGCGGTCGGCGAAGCCGGCTGGCGACTGATCTACTACGTGCCGACGCAGGACGTGCTGAAACATGGCGCATCCGCCTTCTGGGCTGTGGGTACGATCGCAGCCTGCCTGAGCACGGTGGTCCTGCTGGGGGTACGCCACATCAGGGAGACACTGATTTCGCCCGCGATCCGGCATCAGACCGCGCTCATCGACAGCCTCGCCCTGAACCGGAAGATCATTGACGTCGCGCCAATCGGGCTCAGCCTGGTTCGCCCCGCCGACGGCACCCAGGTCATATCGAACGAGACGGCGCGCCATCTGCTGGGCGCGCACGACAGGTGGCGCGAGGACACGCGCAGCGCTGGCGACCAGGCAGGCCGGCATGAGTATCAGCTTGGCGACGGACGCACCGTCTGCCTGACATACGCCGCGACCAGCTACCAATCCGAGAACGTCGTGATATGCGCCATCAGCGATATTTCCGCGCAGAAGGAAATTGAACACACCTTGCGCAGTGCCAAACTGGCTGCCGACCAGGCGAATGACGCCAAAACCCTGTTCTTCGCCACGATCAGCCACGAAATACGCACCCCTCTGTACGGCATCCTGGGCACGCTGGAGCTGCTCGCGCTCACGCCCATGACGAGCCAGCAGCAGCAATACCTTCAAACCGTCCAGCAATCCTCCTCGACCTTGCTGCGCACCATCAACGACACGCTGGACCTGTCTCGCATGGAGGCCGGCCACGAGGACCTGATCCTTTCGGAGTTCTCGCCCGCGGAGATGCTGGAAAGAGTCGTGGCCAACTATGCCGCTCGCGCCCAGGGCAAGGGGCTACAGATTTTTTCCCTATCCGACACCGGTATGCCGGCAATGGTGAAGGGGGATCCGGTCCGGTTGCAGCAGATCCTCAACAATCTGGTGAGCAACTCGGTCAAGTTCACCGAGGCGGGCCGGGTCGTGCTGCGAGGAACCGCGAGCGTCGTCGATCCTGGCAAGGTGACGCTGCGCTTCCAGGTCGCCGATACCGGCGTCGGCATACGCGCGGAATCGCAAGCCCAGCTATTCGAGCCCTACTTTCGAGCGCATTCCGGGCTGGGCCGGGACGCGACCGGCACTGGCCTGGGCCTGGCCATCAGCCGCCGCCTGGTCGACCTGATGGGAGGCAGCCTGACCGTGGTCAGCGAGGTCGGCCTGGGTACCAGCATAACGTTCACCGTCGCGCTCGACGTAACCGAAATGGAACCGGCATCGCCCATAGCGCTACGACGCAGCGCCGTCTACGTCAGCGGCGCCATTCCGGAGGTCGTGGCGAACGCATGCGCGTGGCTGAACAATTGGGGCGCCATCGCCATACCCTATCGCGGGCAGAGCCATGGACAAGATGCCGACAACGCGGTCTTGCTGCAGACCTGGCCGCCCGGACTGACAGAAGCGTCTTGGGCCGGCAGCAGGGTGCGCGTGCTCGCCCCAGGCGCCGACCATGCTTCGATCGCGTCGCGCGGCGGCCGCCTCGGCGTCACGAGTCAGGGCAATCCATTCAGTATCGGAACCGCCGTAGGCATGGCCCAACACGGCCGCGAACAAGTCCTGCCGCCCTCTCCCGGCACGCAACGGCCTTCGCTGGGGCTACGGATCCTGGTGGTCGAGGACAACGCAATCAACCAGATCATCCTGCGCGAGCAACTCGAGTACTTGGGATGCTCAGCCACCATAGCCTCCAACGGCGGCGAAGCGCTGCAACGCTGGGATCCCGACAAGTACGACGCCGTCATCACCGACATCAATATGCCTGTCCTGGACGGCTACGAGCTGGCCAGAGCCCTGCGCAAACTCGGCTACCGGGGAACCATACTGGGCGTGACGGCCTGCGCGGCGCCCGAAACCATAACCAAGGCGCAGGAAGCCGGCATGAATCAGGTGCTGATCAAGCCCCTGCCCATCCTGGCCCTGACCGCAACCTTGCACGCATACGCCGAAGGCTGACGAAAAAATGCTGTCCAAACTCAAAGTACTGGTACTGGATGATCACGCCTACCAATGCGCCTTGCTGAAAGACATGCTTGAGGAAGCAGGCTTCCCGCACGTCGACACGGCGCTCGACGCGCACGACGCCCTGGACCAGATCTGGAGAGAGAAACATCAACTGGTGCTCATGGATGTGGACATGCCCGGCATGGACGGCGCGCAGTTCATTCATGAACTCGCCTGTCGCGGCCTTAATCCGATATTGGCGATCGTCACGGGATGCTCCCGGCGGATGAGCAACAGCATCGGACTCATGGCAAAAGAGCGCGGATTCGCCGTCATGGCAAGCTTCATCAAGCCGGTTTCCACCGAGCAGATCGGCAGCCTGGCGGCAGGCCTGCTGAGAAAGCAAACCGCCCCGGCGCCAGCGCGAGCTCCCGCCGGCGCCGATCAGTCTCGACCTCTGCTCGACCGGCGCATGATCGAGAACGCCCTGCGCGACGGCAGTATCCAGGCCTGGTTTCAGCCGAAGAAATCACTCGTTTCCGGCAACATCGTCGGCGCCGAGGCGCTGGTCCGCTGGCAGCACAAAGAACTGGGCCTGATGCTGCCCTCCTCGTTCCTCGCATCGCTGCGCGCCTACGATCTGGACCACGAACTGCTGCTGCGCATGTTGGACGATGGCCTGAGAGCCTATTCCATCTGGCGCGATCAAGGGCACCGCATTCCCATTTCGGTCAATCTTTCGGCCAGCCTGCTGGATCTTCCGCAGTTGCCCGACGAACTCCATGCCATGGTCTCCGGACTCGGCATACCCGCCTCGGACGTGACCTTCGAATTGCTCGAGGACGCGATGCCGACACTCGCCGGGCAGTTCCACATGGGAGCCAGCCGCCTGCGCCTGAAGGGGTTCGGGCTGTCGCAAGATGATTTCGGCAAGGGTTACAGCTCCATGTACAACCTCATCTCCACCCCTTACACCGAGGTGAAGATCGATCGCGCCTTCGTCAACGGCGCCGCGGCCGACGAGTCGCTGGCGGCCGCGCTGGTGGCGTCGATCCAGCTGGGACGGCAACTGGGCCTGCAGGTGACCGCCGAAGGCGTGGAAACGCTGGAAGACCTGGAATTGCTACGACGGATCGGCTGCGATGTCGCACAAGGATTCCTTATTTCCGCAGCCGTCAACGTTGCGACCTTCTGCGAGTTGCTGGCCTACGAACCGAATTCCTATTTCGCCCCGCTGTCTCCGCCCCACTAGGGCATGCCGACATCGCTCCGATACCGGATATGCCGCCGAACAGAATAGCCCGCAGCCTGCGCCACCTGAGCATGGCATGCCTGCGCGCCATGCCGCCCGTCCTGCTTTGCGTCGCCGCGCTCTACTGCGGGCGCCAACAGATCCAACGGCGCCACGCCGACCTGATGCGGCTGGACTTCGCGACCATCGTGCAGACCAACATCTGGCTGTTCGCCTGCACCTTGCTGTTGCTGGCCGCCGGACTCTATGCCGGCGCGCTGCTCTGGTTCTGGTGCCGCCGCCGCATCATCCTGCCGGCGAGAGCGGCGCGGCAGGCGCTGGCCGAGTGCGAGGCGCTCTGCCGAACGATGCTCGCCACGACGCCTTGCGCGCTATGTGCGCTCTCGCGCGAGAACGGCCGGCTGGTCTTCGGCAACGCCTTGGCGCTGCAATGGTTGGGCGCGGGCGCCGGCCAGGTCTTGCCCGACACACCCGACGCCAGACGCCTCTTGATGCAAGCCCTGCACGCACGGGAGCCCGGCAACATCGAGGCATTCAAAACCCATGACGGCCGCAGGCTGACGGTAGCCTATGCCCCGACTCGATACCGCCGGCAGGATGTAGTGCTGTGCGCCTTCGCCGACATCAGCGCACGCGCCGACATGGAGCGTCTCCTGAAACGCGCAAAGGCTCAGGCAGACAGGCTCTACGAATCCGGGGCGGGCATCCTGTCCGCCATCAACCGCGAAATCCGCACGCCGCTGCATGGGGTATTGGGCACCCTTGAAGTGTTGGGCATGACGGCGCTGAACGAAGAACAGCGCCAACACGTCGACCGCGTCCAGAACGCATCCCTCGCACTTCAGCAGCTTACGGACGATCTGCTCGACATCGCCCGGATAGAATCAGGCCAGTTCTCCCTGGAAACCGGCGCATTCGATCCCCTCGAGCTGGTCGAAAGCACGGTCGCGGCCCATGCTCCGATAGCAGAACGCAAGGGGTTGATCATCTATGGCTGCCTGGACACCTCGGTACCGAACTGCGTCACCGGCGACGCCGGACGCATCCGGCAGATACTGAACAACCTGCTGAGCAACGCCATCAAGTTCACGGATTCCGGCCACGTCGTCGCCAGGCTGCGTGCGCAGGCCATGCCAGACGCCAGGGTCCGCCTGGACCTGCAGGTTGCCGATAGCGGTATTGGCATCGCCGCAGCCCAGCAGGCCAAACTGTTCGAACCCTTCCATCAGGCCGCTGCCGGAACGCAGGCCGCGCGCGGCGCGGGCCTGGGTCTGGGTCTGTTTCTTTGCGCCCGCCTGGCGGCGCTCATGGGAACCCGTATCCAGGTCATCAGCGAACCTGGGCTGGGCAGCAGCTTCTCCATTTCCTTCATGGTGGACCGGGCGGACGCGTTGGCCTATACGCCACCGCTGTTGCAGGGTCTAAGCGTGCTGGTGCGCAGCGCCCGCAAGGAAGCGGGCGAGAGCGTGGCCCAGTGGCTGCGGCAATGGGGGGCCCAGTCCCGAACCGTCCCCGCAGGCATCGTCGCCAACGGCAACGAGGCTGGCATGTTGGTCGACCTGGCCTTGCACAAGAATGCCGAACATGCGCCCTGGAGAGGGCCGCGCATCGTGGCGGGAAGCGCACGCAGCGGCGGCGGCACGGTCCTGGTAGACCGCCATTCCGCGCGCGAGATCGGCTACGCGGTACAACACCTGATGCAAGGCGGAACAGATCGGCCCCCGCATGCCGCGCTGCCTGCCCACCGCCTCCTGAACCTGCGCGTCCTGGTCGTGGAGAGCGATCTCATCAACCAGGCCACGCTGCAGGATCAGCTCGCGCGCCTGGGCTGCCACGCCACGGTCGCCTCGGACGGGGCCGAAGGACTGGCATTGTGGAACATACAGCCCTACGACCTGGTCATGGCGGACGCCGACATGCCCGGCATGAACGGCTACGCGTTCGCCGCGGCCCTGCGCGCCCAGGGCGCGACGCTCCCCATCCTTGCCCTGGTCACAAGCACGCCCCGCGCAGAGGAACAGCGGTGCGCAGCGGCCGACATGAACGGCTGGCTCGCCAAACCGATAGGCCTGCGCACGCTCAGGCAACGGCTCCAGGCATACGCCGCCGCACCTCCCCGCAAGCCCGACCGGCCGGCTGCCCCGCTACAGAGCACCGCCGAACCGCCGCGGCCCGGCAAGCCGGTGGTTCCCGCCAAGTACAAGGCCGTCTTTCTCGAAACCATGGACAAGGATCTGGTTCGGCTGGAAGCCTCGATGAAGAGCGGCGACAACGCCGATATCCGCGCTTTGCTGCATCGTATACGCGGCGGCCTGGCCGCAGTGCACATGGCCCCTCTGCTGGCCCAGGCCGATGATCTTGCCGCCCTGCACCGCAAGGACGGCCTGGGCGGCGCCATGCCCCAGCAGGTGGCCTCCTTTGTCGCGCAGTTGCGAGACAAGATGCTCGAGATCGCGAAAGCGTAAATCAGCGAAGTCAGACTCGCCCCCCTTCTTTGAAAGGCCGCGTTCACTCGGCGCGAGGCCATTGGGAACAATTGAGAATATTCCCATGGCCCATGCAGTGGGTGATTTCTAGAATCAACCACTGCAAACGAATGCATGCCATGCGCGCAAGCGCCGTCGCCATCCTGGCCGACAACGCGCAGGCATGCGCTACTACCGAAAATGGAATATCTCCCTTGCGGTGGCGTCGGCTTACGCCCCGCGCGTCAGCCCTCGGCGCTAGTCGGTTATCAACCCGTCTTCTCCGCCGATGGCCGGGTTTGCGAATACGCATTGCCTGACCTGCCCGCGGCCGAAGCGACCCGACATTTCATCGATGATCCCGCCGCTCACAGACTGCACGACACGCTGCATCTCTTCCGGCAGGGACATCAGGGCATTCCCCTGTCATTCAGCTATGCGCTCGATGCCCCGCGCATCGAGTGGTCGGCGCGAAACGTATGCGCCGAGCTAGACCTGTCGCTGGAGCGAAGCCGCCTGCACTTAGGCGCGGCCCCCGCCGACGGCGTCGCGGCAGGCCCGAGCTATCCCGCATCGCTGTTCACCTTGAACATACCCATGACGTGGGATCTGCTGCCGGACGCCGAACTGCACAAGAACCGGCATGATTTCAATGCCGGCCTGCGAGTAAGGATCAATCCCACGCTGGTGGAGGGCCGACCAAACACGCACGGCGTGCTGCGCGTCGTGGGCCTGCACCTGAAGATCCCGGAGCGCATCTCAGAACAGCCCATGCTGAATGGCAAGTTCTTTTCCCTGCTGCAACGCGCCCAGGCATTCAAGCTGCCGGTGCTGGTCTCGGATATCAACCAGGCCATCGATTTTCACTGGCTGCGGTCGTTTCCAAACCTGATGTTCCAGGGAGATCTGCTATCCCCGCGCATCGGTGCGGACAGCCTGGACTTGTTGCTGACGATGGGCGGCGATAGATGGCGGGACTTCAAGGTTGGAGGCCAGATTCGATAGCCTCGCGGCATTCCGCCAGCATCGGGATCAGAACGAGAAATTTCTCAGACCTGGACTTAGGTTGAACAAGGATGATGCATGGGTTCGGACGCACACGAAGCGTCCGCTACACAACCCCGCCTTCAACAACTCTCGAAGGCATTCATTCAACTTCAACTCCAGGTTTTCATCCATGAAACTGAACAAGATCCTGATCGCACTGGGATTGGCTGGCGCGTTTGCGGGCGTGGCGCATGCCGCTACCCCAGCAGAGAAAACCGTCACAAAGAGCATCACCCTGACGGCTCAGATCAACGACGCGATTTTCGTGTCCAAGCCCGACGGCTCCACCTGGTACGGCACCGAAGAGCTCGAACCGGCAGACTACAGGCAGCTGACATTCTCCAAGACGCTGCCGATCCGCATATTTTCGAAGACCGCTGGGATCAACGTCAAGCTCTCTCAACCTCTGAAAATGTCCAACGGACACCTCGAGATGACCAACGCACAGGTGATCTTGACCCACGCCGCAGGCGACCAAGTCCTGGCATACGACAAACCCAACAAGATTACCCAGGTCGTGCAGGGCAACGGCGGCTTTGACGAAATCCACAATCTGGAAATCTCAGTGGACAGCCCCCAGCAAACCAACGGCCAGCCCACCAACGGCAGCTACAGCGGCAATCTGGTCATGCTCTTCGAGCCGGCCCCTTAAGCCTCGCTCGACCATCGTTCTCCAGAGCCCCGTCCGGGGCTCTTCCTTCCCCCTTATGGATTGCAGGGCATGCGCGCTCATCGGGTTTCCTTTTGCCTCAAAAAAATCCTGCCGTGCGTGCTTGCCGCTACCTCCACCCAGGTCTTTGCGCAAGTGAAGATTTCCTACGGCATCCCCGAAGGCTTCAGCGCGGTTGAAATGGACAATAGCGCAAGCTACGTCTCCAGCTTCAACGGCAGGACGCTGCCCGGATTGATCGCCTATTCGCTGGAGCAGAACCGGCTCGCGTTCGACCCGGTCAAGTATGCGGAAAACGGTATCACGGTGGAAGAAATAGAAACCATCCGCCAGGTAGTTTCCGCGGTCGACTACAAGCAATGCGTCAACGGTTGTGACGTGCGCGTGGCGGAACACTACGTCACCATCGACAAGATCCGCCGCACATTGCAGATCAGAAGCTCGCGCGACGACTACCTATCTCCCGCGACCACCTGGGGGCTGATCAACAATCAGTCCCTGGACCTGCGCGGATCCTCCGACAGCTATCGCGCCATGAATCTCAGCGGCACGACATGGCTGGGCCTGCCGCTGCGCAGCTTCGGCTACATGAGCTGGTACGGCAGCCGCAATCGCATGCGCGGCCGCAGCAATGGCGGTCAAGGGATATCCTCTTACTTCCTGCAGAAGAATTTTCACGGCACCTACGTGCGGGCAGGCAAGCAGAACAGCCTCGACTACGCCTCGGGCTCGGTCAGCACCATGCTGTCGCCCAGCTTCGATCAGTTCGTCACCATCGGCAGCCAGAACCATTTGCGGGCCGACCGCGATACGGGTTCGCTGGTGCTGTATTCCACCGCCGAAGGAAACTACGAGTTCTACCGCAACGGGCGTCTCATCCTGAAGCGGCCCGCCATACTCGGCCGCAATGAAATCAGCTTCATCGACCTGCCTGGCGGCTACTACCCGGTGGAGATCCGGCTGGTGGACCGCAACGGCAATCTGATCAACCGCGAAACGCGCGACATCAACAACCTGAATTTCAACGGCGGCGGCGGCAATTCCTGGCACATGACCGCGGGCAAGGAAATGGGCGCAGGCGGCCAGCTGCTTCAAGCTGCCGTCAGCCGCAACCTGAGCCAGTTCTACCTGAACGCCTCGTTCATCAGCGGCGACCAGTCCCGCTGGGCGGGCGAGCTGAACATCACGCGCCCCTCCCGCATCGGCACGGCTGACCTCACTCCCACAGTGGGCGTCCTAGGCGGCGAACGCGGCGCGAGCGGCTATTTCAACCTGTCGATGAACGACCCCTTGCTGGGCAGCCTCTCGGCCAGCCGCTATCAGATTTCAGACGTATCGCGCTTCTATTGGGGCGCGCCCAGCACCAGCTTTTCATACAGCAGAAGCGTGGGCGATGTCATGCTGGGCTACAACTACAACAAGCACAGCCGCGGCGAAATACAGCAAGCCGAAGCGCGCTGGAACTACCGCCCCAACGGCCTGTGGTCGACCTTTTCCCTGGGCGTGCAAAAGGGCGGGTACGGCCGGGGCGACGACGGCTACGCCGTGTACTTCAACATGAGCTGGACCCTGGACGAGACGCAAGCCAGCTTCCGCGCGGCCCGCCAGGGCGGCGAAACGCAACTCAGCGGCGACTATCGCAAGGATTTCGAGGACAGCTACGGCACCTCGACGGCTGGCGTCACGGTCAACCGGAGCAGCACAAGCAACAGCGTCAATGTTTACGGCAGCCGCTCCGGCACTCGTGGCGACACCTCCCTCAACCTGGGCCACAGCGACTTCGGCAGCAACGCGGATTTCAACTACCGCGGCATGCTGGCGGCCAGCGCCACGGGCATAGCGGTAGGACGCTACAGCAGCAGCGGCAGCGCCATGTTGCTGGACACGCCCGCCATCGACGGCACCGCCTACGGATTCAGCGTGGAAGGCCATCCGGTCGGCGGCGGCAGCACCTACGCCGTACCGCTAGGCCAATACCGCGACGTTCCCTTCGCCCGCGTCCTGAGCAACAGCGAGCACATGGACATGAGCATCGAAGTCCCTGCCAACGTCGTGCGCGCCCATCCTGGTCAGGTGTACGCGGCGCAAGCCAAGGTGGCGATCAACATGGTCTACAGCGGCATCCTGATGGATCCGTCCGACAAGCCCCTGGGCGGAACCATCCAGGAAACTGGCGACACGGCGTACCCCAACGGACTGTTCTCCATCGCCAGCAAGACGGTACTTACCAAGATCACGCTGCGGCAACCCGGCAGGAACTACACCTGCGACCTCGGCAACGCCATCAACGGCAGCTACTACCGCTGCCGATAACCTGATATCCGAAGAGGAACCACGATGCCACGCAAGACCCTGCTCACGCTATTCGCTTCGATGCTGCTGGCCGCGCCGTCGGCTCAAGCCGAAGGCGAGCTGCTGGTGATGCCGGCCCGGATCAAGGTCTTCAATGGCCACGACTACGGCGTCACCGTCAAGAACGTTGGCGACGCGCCGCTCTACCTGTCGGCCACGCTGCAGAAGGTGAAGAATCCCGGCTTCGACCCCGAGGAGCAGGTGCCGCTGAGCCAACTCGAGCATCCCGGCCTGCTCGCCAGTCCGGACAAATTGACGCTGGGACCGGACCAAAGCCGCGCGATCAGCCTGAAGTCGCTATCCGTGCCCACCGCGGAAGAGATGTACCGCCTGTACGTCGTGCCAGTGAGGGCGATGCAGGTCGAAGAGGCGCCCCAGGACAAGATCAGCGCGCCCATGTCAGTTTCCATAGGTTATGGCGTGCTGGTCCAGCACATGCCTCCTCCGGGTCAGCAACGGTCGGGCTGGTCGCATCGCTGCGAAGACGCGGGTGTGAGGCTGGAGAATACCGGCAATGTGTCGCTGGTCCTGGCGGATATCGCATCGCCGGACCGCAAGCAGGAGCAGAACCGGGTGGTGTTGTTTCCCGGCATGTCGCGGCGCTTCGAGGGCAAGAAGCTCACGATGCTGATCGGCGATGCGCCGCAGGGTTTCGATTGCCGCGGATGAGCATGGCGCAATGTACGAGGGACCAACCATGAGATTGCCGAATTTCAAAGGATGGATGATGCCGCGACCAGTTGCTGCCGTACTGGCAACAAGCGCGATGATCGCCAGTAGTGACGCCTTGGCATGGCGGGGCATCTACTACAGCAACCTGAGCAACGGCTATAGCAATTGCACCTACCAAAACAATGGCAATGGCACCAGCACGCTGGGCGTGACCATCAGCTATAAGAACATTCAAGGTCACCTAGGCAGGCATAGCGGGTGGTTCCAGAGCCGAGGAATCCTTATATACACCTATGAGAAAGATGGCAAACTGCAGCAGTCTGGTCACTATGCCAGTGCTGTCTACATGGATGGCGTTCGGCACTGGGGTAGAACAAGCGGCATTGACTACGCATCCTACGATAACAGTGATTCCCGTTACGCCACGAGCTGGCGCGATCCATCCGCGAGAGTCGTGCGGGTAACGGTCGTTATCGATAACAAGCACCTTGCACCGTGGCCTGCCATTGGGGTAAGAGCAGCGAACGTCACGCAAAAGAACGACATCGTCGAAATAACCGGACTGGCCTATATCGGCGCAGACAGCTCAACGGGCAACTGCAATACCATCACCGATCCGAAGATTCCGCCCCCACCTGAGGCTCCCAAGATCCACATGACCGCGCCGGACTGGAACCTCGGAGAGTTGCTGCCCGGAGCGCCTGCGGAAAGGCCATTTTCTGGCGCCGGCGAAGAGTTGTGCTTCACCTATGACCACCTCAAATGGACAGGAACGCGCTACGCCATCAACGCGACCAACCAGAACGGCCTGTCGGGCAATGGCTGGTACCAACTCAAGCACCTGACCTCGCCTTCCGACACGGTGCCATACCGAGTCGTGCTGCGGAACGCGACGACCAGTACCGAGGTCGCGCTGCCCAACACCGGCAATGTCGTGTCCGCCTTGGGCAACAACGGACGCGATTGCTTCATCCCCACGTTCACGGCCGACACGCCCAAGGCGGCGAAGGAAGGCGACTACAGCGACGTGCTCACCTTCACGGTCGTCGCACGACCTTAGCTCATGCCATGAGCGTTCATGTCCTTCCCCGGCGATTCGCCCGCCGCACCGCGTTTATCGTCGCGGCACTCGCCCTGCCCTGGCCCCAGCACGGCCAGGGGGCCGGCATCCTGCACCTGCCGAGAGCGGAACTGCGCCTGGAACCCGGTCGAGCGCCGAGCGAACTGCTGGCGGAAAACCGTGGCGACAGCCCGCTGTATCTGGATGTGGAACAACATCTGCTCCTCAATCCCGGATCGATGCCGGAGGTGCTGGCGCCAGTTGGCGAAACAGAGCGACCCAGCTTGCTGGTCACCCCCAAGCGCCTGATTCTGGCGCCGGGACAAAAGTACCGGATGAGCGTGCGCGTCTTGCATGCGCCTGCCCGCGCGCAAGTCTGGCGCATCACCTTCCGGCCTAGGGAGCGGGTGATTCTGAACGGCGGCGAGGCCGATGGCAGCGCGCCCCTGATCATCAACATGGCGTACGGCGTTCTGATCTATCAGACCGCCGAGCACGCTCAGCCTTGAAACCCATGAGAACCCGGACATGAACAGAATATCAATCCGCGCGTGCCTGATGCTTGCCCTGGGAACGCTCTCTGCCGCAGCCTCCGCCGGGGATGTCGTCCTGACCGGCGACACCACCAGCAGGATCACCGCCACGGTCAAGGCCGCCCACAGATTGCTGGTCACGGACGATAAGGGTGGCTGGTTCGACCAGGGCTTGGCCATGCAGCAGCTACGCGGCTGGGAATCGCCGTATGAGGCGCAAGCACGCTTGCGCATCCTGTCCTCGAGCGGCGCGTTTCAGGTGCGCATGGACCGACCGCTGGAGATCCGCAATACGGCCAACGCGGCCCTGGTGTTCCGTCGGCCCGAGGTTTCCCTGGCCGCGGAAGACGGGGAGCAGAAAACCCTGGAAGTAGGCCAGGACGTGAAATTCAAGAATCCGCCTGCGCCCGCTGCGGGCGAGGACTCCATCGGCTACTACGGGCTGGCGATTGCGGCCTACCCGCCGGAAGGCGATTTCAAGCAGACCGCAGGCAGCTATGTCGGCGAGCTGTCGCTGGTCTTTGAACCGACCGTGCGGATCCCCTGACCCGCTATAAGCGGCCGGATGTCGCCGAAATGTGGATGAAACCCTTCGACTGTCTGCTGTTGCTTCTGGTGTCCTGGCCTGCCACACCGGCCTTCGCACATATCGACGTGATGCCCAAGCTCGCCGTCGTGCAAGGCAAACCGGCCTCGGTCCATATCATCAACCAGGGCGATCGCGCGGAGTACGTGTCCATTACCCTATCGCGCTTGCTCAACCCCGGCGTCGAGGCCGACCAGGAACACCTGGAGCCCATCGCGCAGACGGAGAGGCCTGCGCTCTACGTCTCCCCGTTCAAGCTCTCGCTAGGACCAGGGCAGAGCAAGACCGTCACCCTCAAGCCGCTGGCCGATGTGGAACAGGAACAGGTGTACCGGCTGGATATCAGGCCGGTCGTCAATCTGCTGGATCGGGCGGGACAAGGCACCTCCGGCAATGTGGTCGTCACCCTTGCGTTCAGCACCCTGGTCAGGCTGCTACCGCAAAACGAAACCTCGGGGCTGTCGCTGCGCTGCGCGCCGCAAGGCGCCTGGCTGGCTGCGTCGGGCAACGTGCGCTATCAGGTCAAGGATGCGGTCGCCGATGGCCGGCCCGTGGAACCATTCAACGTCTATCCGAGCACGCCCATCCTGCTGAAAGGCCGCGCAATACAGGTGCCCGGCCAGCCATCCTGCCCGCCCTCCGGACGCTGATTCCGGGGTAAATCCACGTCCCCCAACGCCGGCGGCCATGGCGCCGCCACCACACATGCCCCCCCTCGACAGTGCTGCATTCGCGCACTTGCGGTAACCTTCAGCCTGAACAAATCTGAGGTGTTGGAAATAACAATGGGTTTTGAAAAACTTGCCGACCTGCGCGAGCAGCTACGGGCACAGGCTCAAAAGGCGGTGCCGGTCCAACCGAAGGCGGCAGGCCGGACAAAGAAGCGGGAGCCTGATCAGACCAAGGCTACGGCGCGGCCGCAGCAAAAGCGCGAGTCTGCTCAAGCGAAGGCTGCCGCCCGCCCGCAGCAAAAGCGCGAGCCCGTCGACCCCGTGGTCGAGGCCATCTGGCGCCTGCAGAAGCACTTCCCGCAGGCCTTTCCCAAGAATCCCGCGCCGAAGCTGCCGCTCAAGCAGGGCATCCTGGCCGACGCGGCCCAGCATCTGGAAAAGCTGGGCATGACGGAAGAACAGCTCAAGCAAGCCATCGCCACCTGGTGCAAGGGCAGCCGCTACTGGAGCAGCATGGTCGCCGACGCCACCCGCGTCGACCTGCAAGGCCAGCCCGCGGGCACGGTGACGGCGGAGCAAGCCGCCTACGCGCGCCGCCAGGCTTCGCGCCGGCCGGCCGGCAAGGCTCGTCCGGCGAAAAAGGCCGACGCGCCGGCTGCCGCATCCGCTGACGCCCCGGCTGACGCCCCCGCGCCTGAAGCCGCCCCCGAAGCCGCGGCCGTCACAACGCCGGCATCGAGCGATACGCCCTGAGGACACTGTTTGGCTCGGCGAGCGGGGATTTTTCACATCCCCGCCTCGCCAGGCTACACAAGCCCGAAATTCTGTGTATAATCGCTGTCTTTGGTGGACACGGCCTTTCTGAAAACCAAGTCAGAAATTACACCAAAACGCAGTGCCCCCGCGGGAGTAGCTCAGTTGGTAGAGCGCAACCTTGCCAAGGTTGAGGTCGCGAGTTCGAGACTCGTCTCCCGCTCCAAATACAAAAAGGAAGCAACGGCCAACACCGCGCTTCCTTTTTTCTTGCAAGTGCTGGCGCAATGGCAGAGTGGTTATGCAGCGGATTGCAAATCCGTGTACGTCGGTTCGATTCCGGCTTGCGCCTCCAGCGATTTCCTGAAACCCGCAGATGAAACTCTGCGGGTTTTTTGTTTTTCCGAATCAGCAATGACGGGCTGCGGACGACGAGCCGCCGCGCGATTGCCCCGACACGGGCTAGTCAGCCTTGACTGCAGCCAAGGACTCCAGGCATCCCGTCTGCCAGGCGAACTCCGCCTCGAACGATTCAGGATCCGACACGGCGCCGTAACCGCCCTGACCGTAGACCGCGGCGTAGGCCGCGTATTCGGCTGCGCGCAGCGCCTTGCCGGCAAGGGCGCTGGCGACCGCATAGGTCGCGGACACCGCGGCATGGCCGCAGCCGTCCAGGGATTTCGATCCCTGATGCCGGTTCGCCAGGCGCGCAGCCTCGGCGGCAGCCTACTGCAGCGGGTCACGGCCGATCGCGCCGTCCAGATAACGGCCGAGGCTCGCCAGGCAATCCACGGCCTCCTGCTCTTCGAGCAGATGCTCGACCCGTTGCGCACAGGCGCGGCCGAAAGCCAGGCGCAGCCGTTCATTGCCCGCATCATCCAGATCGAGCTGCCTGGCCAAGCGTTCCAGCGATGCGTTCATGGCGACACCACCTGCGGATTCACCATGTTCACGGGCTTGCCCGCCGCATAGGCAAGGATCTGGTTGAACACGTCCTTGAATTGCAGATCCCATTCCTCATAGGTCACATACCCGATATGGGGCGTGCACAAGACGTTGGGCATCTGCAGCAGCGGATTCGCCGTGTCGGTCAGGGGCTCCTGTTCGAATACGTCCAGCGCCGCCATGGCCGGACGGCCGGCGCGCAACGCCTGCACCAGGGCGCCGGGTTCCACCAGTCCGGCGCGGCTGGTGTTGACGAACAGCGATCCCTCTTTCATGGCCGCGAGATCCGCGGCGGTGACGATACCCTTGGTGGCGGGAACCAGGCGCATATGCAGCGACAGCACGTCACAGGAGGCGAAGAACTCCTGCCGGGAGCTTGCGACTTCGTAGCCTTCCTCGCGCGCGCGCTGCAGCGACTCGGGGCGGGCCCAGACCAGCACGCGCATGCCGAACGCCCGCGCGTAGCCGGCAACCACCCGGCCGATGCGGCCATAGCCGAAGATGCCCATGGTCTTGCCGCGAACAGTGTGACCCACGCCGCATTGCCAATGGCCTTGGCGCATGGACTCGACCTGTTGCGGCAGCTGCCGCATGGCGGCCAGCACCAGCGCCCAGGTCAGCTCGGCGGCGGCATAGGAAGGCGTATCGGCGTGCAGGTCGGAACAGACCAGGACGCCGTGCTCGCTGCACGCGGGGACGTCGATATGCGGATAGACGCTGCGCTGGCTGATCAGGCGCAGCTTGGGCAACTTCTCTATCAGTTCGCGCCGTATCGTGGTGCGTTCGCGGATCAGGACCAGCGCTTCCGTATCGGCCAGGCGCTGCGCGAGCACATCGGCATCTTCCGCGTGATCCGTCCAGACGGTGACCTCGTGATCGCGCAGCAGCGCGTAGCAGGGCAGGCGGCGCAGGGTATCGAACCAGTCGTCCAGGATCGCAATCTTCATGTGCGGGACTCGTCGGGTGGAAATGAATGTTCAAGTTTTACGCTGCTTCTTGCCTCTCGTAAAACAAAATGATGCCGTTCATTCCTCCGTCGTCGAAGACGTACGCCACGACCGCCCCGCTTCGTCCATCGGCCGCTCAGGTACGATGGCGGCTTTCCCCAGCATCTCGTTACGCATCCCTACGCGCCGTCAATCAAATGATTGCTATGGTGACGCCGTTTGCAACTGATGACGGATACCATGCGTACCATTCCGAACTCTCGAGCCCGCCCTTCCTCCGCGCTGCTGACGCTGTCCACGGCGGCGTTGCTCACGCTGGCCCCGCTTGCCGCGCAGGCCGACTCGGACAAGCACCGCCATCGCCACGGCCGCGAGTACAAGGAACAATATTGGGACGGCGCCTGTAAGGTCGAGCGCAAATGGAAACGCAATGGCGACTACCAGGAAAAGCGCAAATGCCGGGACGACTACCGCCACGGCTATGTGCAGGTGCCGCAGCCGGTGGCCGTGATGCCGGCGCCCGCCATTGTCATCAACCCGCCTCCCATCATCATCCGCCCCTGAACATGGATCAATCGGTGAAGGACGCGCTAGCCCGCTGGCCCGACGTGCCGGCGGTATACGGCTGGCTGTCGCTGGACGCGCGCGGCCGCTGGCGCCTGCATCCGCAGGGCCTTGCGGCAAAGGGCGGCCCGGGTGAATCCATCACCAATACCCAGATCCTGGAATTCATCAACCGCAACTATGAACACGATGACGCGGGCCGCTGGTTCTTCCAGAATGGTCCGCAGCGCGTGTTCCTGCGCTTGGACGCCGCGCCCTATGTGCTGCGGCTGAGCGACGACAACCGCCGACTGCTCACGCACACGAACGTGGCGATCGATTCGGTCGATGGCTGGAAACTGGACGACGCAGGACAGTTGTATGCAATGACGCCTCTGGGCGCCGGCATCGTGCTGGACCGCGATCTGCAGCCGCTCTTGGAAAAGATGGCCACGGTGGACGGCGCGCCGCTGCTGGACGCGCTGGCAGACCTTGCGGTCGGCAGCGCAATCCACGCCGTCCTGCCCGGAATCTATGCGGCCGCGCCGCTGGCGTTGATCGCGCAAAAGGATGTGGCGCGGGAATTGGGCTTCGAAGCGAATCCCCGCGCCTGAACGGCACGCTCAGAACATGCCGTTGGGATTGGCGGACTGCTCGGGAATGGGCTGCACCGCGTCCCAGTGCTCCACGATCTTGCCCTGCTCCAGACGGAAGATGTCGATGATGGCGCTGCCGCGGTCGCCGGGCTGGCGCACCGCGTGCACGTGCAGGATCACATAGTCCCCATCGGTGAAGACACGCTTGATCTCGCTGCGCGACTGCGGAAACTTGTCGCGCAGGAAAGCGATGAATTTGCGGAAGCCTTCGGGCCCGTCCGCGGCATTCGGATTGTGCTGCACATAGCGGTCGCCGACGTACTTCAACGCCGCATCCGCGTCCTTCTGGTTCAGGCCCTTCTCGTAGAAGGCCAGCACGGCCGCCTTGTTGGCGGCTTCCTGCTCAGCGGAAGCATGGACGGCGGGAGACAGGGCCAGGGCCAGCATGGCCGCCGCAGCGGCGCGCTTGAGGTATGACTTCGTGAAGGACATGGATACTCCGGAAATGGAAAACGGCCGGGCCATTCTATGGGCCGGCCGTCCTGTCGGCCACGTCCGTGGCGGTAGACAGACTGGTGCGCGCAGCGATCAGCCGCGCCAGCTTTTGACCAGCGCAAACTTGCCATCGCCCAGCAGCAGCAACACAGCGGCCGCCACGCTCAGGAAGATCGGGTATTCCCAGCCGCCGCCGGGGTTGCTGAAACCCCAACCGTTGCCGAAATGCACGGTCGCAGCCACGAACAATTGCACCACGGAGATGATGGCCACCCAGCGCGGCAGAACACCCAGAATCAGCATGATGCCGGCGATGATCTCGAAGAACGTCACCGGATACGCCAGCCAAGCAGGCACGCCGATCTTAGCGAAGAACTGCGCGGTGCCGGGCAGCGTGAACACCAGCAGCTTGGTCAGGCCATGGGCCAGGAACATGACGCCGAGCGCCACGCGCAGCAGCAGCGCGGCATAGGGCGCGGTACGGGTATCAACCATTGCACTCTCCTAGAGCGGTAGGGGAATCGCCCAGGATGGGAAGATTCTTGATGAGCGTTATTCTTGCGATTCCAAAAACAAAGATAAACATGCAGAATTGCAAATTATTGTTCCCTGATAGGAAACAATCTTGGACACGCACATCGCCATGCAGACCTATGCCAAGGTCGTGGAATTGGGCTCTTTTGCGGCCGCGGCCGACAAGATGGGCCAGGCCCGCTCCGTGGTCACGCGCCAGATCGCCTATCTGGAGCAGAAGTACGGCGTGCGTCTCCTGAACCGCACCACGCGCAAGCTGAGCATGACAGACGCCGGACGCGCTTTCTACGAACGCGTGCGGCCCATCCTGGCCGAGGTGGCGGACCTGGAACTGTCGCTGCAGGCCGAGGGCCAGCGGCCCAGCGGCCGGCTGCGGGTGAGCGCGCCGGTGTCGTTCGGCATCCTGCACCTGGGACCCGCCATTGCCGAATACCTGCAACGCTACCCCGACGTGATCATCGACCTGGACCTGAACGACCGTCTGGTGGACCTGGTGGAGGACGGCTACGACGTGGCGGTGCGCATCGGCCCGCTGCAGGATTCCTCGCTGGTCGCACGGCCGCTGGCGCCGCAACAGTTGCGGGTCTGCGCCGCCCCCGACTACCTGCAGCGCCACGGCACGCCGCAGACTCCGGAAGAACTGAAGCAGCATCGCTGCCTGCATTACGCCTATGCCAGCACCGGCAACGAATGGCATTTCGAGAAAGACGGCGTGACCCATCTGGTGCGCGTGAACGCTGCCCTGCGGGCCAACAACGGCGACGTGCTGCGGACCGCCGCGCTGGCCGGGCACGGCATCATCCTGCAGCCCGATTTCCTGGTGGGCGACGACATCCGTACCGGCCGTCTGGTCGCGCTGCTGGCCGATTACGCCCATACCCCGATCTCCATGTACGCCGTCTACCCGCACCGGCGCTTCCTGTCGCCCAAGGTACGATCCTTCGTGGAGCATCTGGAGGGCCGCTTCGGCGCCCCCTCCCCGGCCGTTCCGGGCCGGCGCGCCAGCCCCCGCCGCAGCCGTTAGAATCGTACCCATGACCGCAAAATCGCCCCTCGAATACTTCCCCGCGCCGCGCCGTTCGCATTTCTGCAGCCAATGCGGCTCGCCCATCAGCCGCCGGGTTCCCGAAGGCGACAACCGCGAACGCGACATCTGCGATCACTGCGGCGCGATCCACTACCAGAACCCAAGGCTGGTGGTCGGCACGGTGCCGGTCTGGAACAACCGCGTCCTGCTGTGCCGGCGCGCGATCGAGCCGCGCTACAACACCTGGACCCTGCCCGCCGGCTTCATGGAGCTGGGCGAAAGCACGGCGCAGGGCGCCGCCCGCGAAACGCTGGAGGAATCCGGCGCGCGCATCAAGCTGGGCGAGCTCTACACCATCATCGACCTGCCGCAGATCGACCAAGTGCACGTGTTCTACCTGGCGGACGCGCTGTCGGACGCGCTGGACCCCGGTCCCGAAAGCCTCGAGGCCCGTTTTTTCGACGAGTCCGAGATCCCCTGGGACGACCTGGCGTTCCGCACCGTGGCCACGACGCTGCGGCACTACTTCGAAGACCGCAAGCTGGGCGTGTATCCCCCCCACCACTACACCCTAGAATCGCACCGTTGAAACTCCCCTGGCTCGCCGTCGACACCCCTTTTCCGCCCGCGGAGTTTGCGCTTGCGGATCCCGACGGCCTGCTTGCGGCGGGCGCGGACCTGTCCACGCCCAGGCTGATCGAGGCCTATTCCAACGGCATATTCCCGTGGTACTCCGAGGGCGAGCCCATTCTGTGGTGGAGCCCCGATCCGCGCATGGTGCTGGCCGTGAAGGACTTTGCTCCCTCGCATTCGCTGCGCAAGCTGCTGCGGCAGATCGCCAGCCAGGAGCAGTCCGCGGCGCCGCGCGTGCAGGTGCGCGTGGATACCGCTTTCGCGGAGGTGATGGCGCAGTGCGCCGCGCCGCGCGACGGTCAGCCCGGCACCTGGATCACCGCCGCCATGCAGCAGGCCTATCGCGCCTGGCATGAGGCCGGCTACGTGCACAGCATCGAAACCTGGATCGACGGCGAACTGGCCGGCGGCCTCTACGGCATCAGCCTGGGCCGCATGTTCTTCGGCGAATCCATGTTCACCCGCGCGCCCAACGCATCGAAGATTGCGCTGGCCTATCTGGTGCGCTACCTGACCGCGCAAGGCGTGCAACGCATCGACTGCCAGCAGCAGACGCGCCACCTGGCCAGCCTGGGCGCGCGCCCTATCCCGCGCGCCGCCTTCCTGCAGCATGTGCGCACTGCCACTGCACAGCCCGCCGTCGCGTGGGCCCGGGGCACGCTGGACAGCGCCGGCCGCTTGCATCCCGACACAGCATCGGGCCCGGGGTTCGGCGTTAATATGTAGCCACTCCCCTTGCGGGCCTGCCGCCGCATTGCGGGACCTCCGATGAGCCAGCTCAAAGAACTCCCCTTCTCTACCCTGCAGTTCTACGCCACCGCTCCGTACCCTTGCAGCTATCTGCCGGGTCGCCAGGCACGGTCGCAGGTCGCCGCGCCCGGTCATCTGATCAACGCAGGCACGTATTCGCAACTGGTGGAGCAGGGCTTTCGGCGCAGCGGGTTGTTCACCTACCGGCCCCATTGCGACAACTGCCACGCCTGTATTCCGGTGCGGGTGGATACGGCGGGCTTCGCGCCCAATCGCAGCCAGCGCCGCGCCTGGCGCGACCACCAGGGTCTGCAGTCGTTCGTGGCCGAGCTGGCCTGGTCGCCCGAGCACTATCGGCTCTACACGCGCTATCAGCAGGGCCGCCATCCGGGTGGCGGCATGGATGAGGACAGCCGCACGCAATATGCGCAGTTCCTGCTTACCAGCCGCGTCAACACCCGCCTGGTCGAGTTCCGCGACGAGACGGGCGAGCTGGTCATGGTGTCCATCATCGACGTGCTGGACGACGGCCTCTCATCCGTCTACACCTTCTACGATCCCGACATTGCCGGCAGCCTGGGCACCTACAGCATCCTGTGGCAGATCGAACAATGCCGGACGCTGAACCTGCCCTGGCTGTACCTGGGCTACTGGATCGCCGACAGCCGCAAGATGTCGTACAAATCCAGCTTCCACCCGGCCCAGTTCCTGGTCGATGGCGTGTGGGGCGAGCAGCCCGCGTTGCCGCCCGCCTGATCCGCCCCTCCTTTGGAGCGCCTGGGGGCGGCGCAGGGCCGGCAAAATTCGCTCTACAATTCCGCCCCATGTCTATCCTCTTCCACGCCTACCCCCTGGCCCGCCCGGCGCTGTTCGCCATGGACGCGGAAACCGCCCACGAAGTCACCTTGTCGGGCCTGCAGCGCGCCTATGAATGCGGCGCCACGCGCAAGCTCATGCACGCGCAGCCGAAGGCGCCGAGCACGCTGATGGGCTTGCAGCTGGCCAACCCGATCGGGCTGGCCGCAGGCCTGGACAAGAACGGCGCCTATATCGACGCGCTGGGCAACCTGGGATTCGGCTTCATCGAGGTGGGCACGGTCACCCCGCGCGCGCAGCCGGGCAACCCCAAGCCGCGCATGTTCCGGCTGCCGCGCGCCAATGCGCTGATCAACCGGCTGGGCTTCAACAACCAGGGCCTGGAAGCGTTCCTGGCCAATGTGCAGCGCAGCACCTGGCGCAAGCAAGGCGGCATCCTGGGGCTGAATATCGGCAAGAATGCGGACACGCCCATCGAGCGCGCCGCGGACGACTACCTGATCGGGCTGGAAGGCGTATATCCGCATGCCGACTACGTGACGGTGAATATTTCCTCGCCCAACACCAAGAACCTGCGCGCACTGCAAGGCGGCGACGAGCTGTCGGCCCTGCTGGCGCAACTGGCGGATAAGCGCCGCATGCTGGAAGACAAGCACCAGCGGCGCGTACCCATGGCGGTGAAGATCGCCCCGGACCTGACGCACGAGCAGATCGATTCCATCGCGGAGACGCTGCCGCGCCATGGCATCGACGGCGTCATCGCCACCAACACCACGCTTTCGCGCGACGCCGTCACCGGCCAGCCGCATGCCGAGGAAGCAGGCGGCCTGTCGGGCGCCCCGGTGCATGAATTGTCGCTGGCGGTCATCCGCCGCCTGAAGGAGAAGCTGGGCGGCAGCCTGGCCATCATCGGCGTGGGCGGCGTGATGTCGGGCCGCCAGGCCCGCGAAAAGATGGACGCGGGCGCCGACGCCGTGCAGCTCTACACCGGCCTGATCTACCGCGGCCCGGCGCTGGTGGGCGAGTGCGTGCGCGCCGTGGCGCGCTAGGCAAGCACGGCCGGCATCCGCCGGCCCCGCAGCGAAAAAAGCAGGCAAAAAAAAGGGGCCACCCGGTGGGTGGCCCTAATTCCAGCTCTGCTCTGTCACTCAACAGTACTACATAACTGCGGTTTGCGCAGCCCTGCGCGCCAAAAACTTAGGCGCTGCGGCGGCTGCGGCTGGCAACCTTGGTCGCTGCGTCGGCGGCATCCGTGGCAGCCTTGAAGGTCGCGTTGGCGGCGGCATTCAGGTTCGACTCGGCGACTTCGGCGGCCTGCTTGGCGGCCTTGGTCATCGAATCGTAGGCGCTGGTCGCGGTGGCCAGCGAGGACTTGATCAGGGCAACGGCGCTTTCGGAGCCGGTCGGGGCGTTCTTGGAGAACTGGTCGACGGCTTCGCTCAGCTGCTGCTGGCCTTCGGCGATCTGGTCTTCGGTCAGCTTGACCAGGCTGGTCTGCACGCCGGCAACGATGTCGTACACATGCTTGGTGTAAGCCATGGCCTTTTCAGCGCCCGGCTGCAGCAGGCCCGAGGCGAAAGCGGCGGCTTCCTGCGGATCCTTGACTTCAGCGGCTTGCTGCGACTTCTGGGCGACTTCGTCCAGGGTGGCGCGAACGACCTTCAGGTTCAGTTCGACCAGCTTTTCGAAGCCGGCGAACACGGCCGACTGGGCGGCCACGATGGTGTTGATGCTGGCCTTTTGACGGTCCAGGACTTGTTGCGGGATAGCGCTCATAGGATGCTCCATGGGTAGCCGGAGGCTGTCCGGCAAGTAAGGAATGGTTGTCTGCGACGAACTATAGAAACGTGCGCGGAAACTGGTACTACAAGCTACCGCCGGCCCGTTTGATGCACTGCACAATTGACATTCTAGGCTGGGAAAAATCCTTGTCAAGGAGTTTTTGTGCGACGCAACAAAGAATTGCACTTTGACGGTGCATGCTTTGTCCCGGGTTTGATCCAGCACAAAGGTTTCCCAGGATTCGGGAAATACCCGAAGTGACGTCGTATCAATTGTTTTCTAAACTGCTTTCACGCTGATGACAGACAAATAAACCCATAAGTCAGCGCGCAACAACGAAATCGCAGCAAGCAAAACCCTGCAATTGGAGACTCCATGACCCTCATCCCCCGCACGCTTTCGGCCTTGCTCGCGGCCAGCGCCATGCTCGCAGCCGGCGCCGCCCAAGCCGAATACCCGGATCGCCCCATCAACATGGTGGTGCCGTTCGCCGCCGGCGGCCCGACGGACAACGTCGCGCGTTCGCTCGCGGAAGCCATGCGGCCGAGTCTGGGCCAGACGGTCGTGGTCGAGAACAAGGGCGGCGCCGGTGGCACCATCGGCACGACCCAGGTGGCGCGCGCCCAGCCTGACGGCTACTCCGTCCTGCTGATGCACGCCGGCTTCTCGACGGCGCCCTCGCTGTACAAGAATCCGGGGTACGACCCCTACAAGAGCTTCGAACCCATCGGCCTGGTGGTCGACGTGCCGATGACCATCATCGCGCGTTCGGACTTCCCGCCCAACAACATCAAGGAACTGGCCGAGTACGTCAAACAGAACAAGGACAAGGTGTCCCTGGCCAACGCCGGCATCGGCGCCGCCAGCCATCTGTGCGGCACCATGCTGGTCGAGGCCCTGGGCGTACAGCTGCTGACCATCCCCTACAAGGGCACCGCGCCCGCCATGAACGACCTGCTGGGCAAGCAGGTGGACCTGCTCTGCGACCAGACCACCAACACCACCCAGCAGATCGACAGCGGCAAGGTGAAGGCCTACGCCGTCACCAGCCTGAAGCGCGTCCCCACGCTGCCGAACCTGCCGACCATGGACGAATCCGGCTACAAGGGCTTCGAAGTGGGCATCTGGCATGGCATGTGGGTGCCGAAGGGCACGCCCAAGCCCGTCGTGGACAAGCTGGTCAAGAGCCTGCAGGCCGGCCTGGCCGATCCCAAGTTCCAGGAACGCATGAAGCAGCTGGGCGCGACGGTGCTGACGGCCGAAGCGAACCCGCAAGCCCTGGAAGCCAAGGTCAAGCAGCAAGTCCCGCAGTGGGGCGAACTGTTCAAGAAGGCTGGCGTCGAACAGCAGTAACCCAAACCATGCGCCCTTGCGGCGCATGCAAAGGAAAAGCCCCTTTCGGGGCTTTTCTTTTTTTTGCGGGCCTGCGCGGGATTACGGGCGCAGAGCTTCCGCGGCCATGCCCAGGCCGTTGAAGCCGGTCGAAACGGAGGGCTCGTAGCCCAGCGCTTCCGAGATGCTGGCGGCGGTATCGACCAGCGCCTTGATCCAGTCGTCCTGCAGGCGTTCGGCGGGGGCCGAAATGGACAGGCCGGCGACCAGCTTGCCGGTGTCGTCGAAAATGCCCGCGGCGATGCAGCGCACGCCGAGTTCCAGTTCTTCGTTGTCGCGCGCATAACCATGGCGCCGCACCAGCGCCAGTTCACGCTCCAGGCGGTCCAGGTCGGTCAGGCTGTTGCGCGTGTGGCCGGCCAGGCCGGTGCGCAGCGCGTAGGCCCGCACCTGGCGCGCATCGGCGGTGGACAGGAACAGCTTGCCGGTGGAGGTCAGGTGCAAAGGCGCGCGGCCGCCGATGGCGCGGACCACCTGCATGCCGGAGCGTTCGCTCCAGGCGCGCTCGATGTAGACGATCTCGTCGCCCTGCTGGACCGACAGGTTGATGGTCTGCCCGGTCAGCTTGTGCAGCGAACGCATGGCGGAAATGGCCGCCTCGCGCACGTTCAGGCGCCCCTTGACCAGCGAACCCAGCTCCAGCAGGCGCATGCCCAGCTGATACAGGCCGTTGTCGACGCGTTCGACGTAGCGGCCCACGACCAGGTCGTTCAGGATGCGATGCGCGGTGGACGCATGCAGGCCGGTGGTCGCGGACAGTTCTTTCAGCGTTACCGGATCCGGCTGCGCAGCCAGGGCGTCGAGCAGGCGCATGGCGCGCTCGATCACCTGGATGGCGATGGGATGGGAGGCGCCTTCGGTCTCGGCGTCCAGGGCATTGCGGGTAGTGGGGAGACGGGACATGGAAAGGGGGACGAGGACAGCTGCGCCGCCTGTAGGGCCCCACCTTCGGGAACCGGACTTGCGGCATCGCAGCAAACAGTTCTTTCCCGTATTGTGAAATTTACTGGCGCGTTTGGCAACCGCTTTTTGTATCAAAAAAAAGGCCGCACCTCGGGTGCGGCCCTGTCTTCATGCTGCTGGCGGGGGCGCCAGCTTGCCGCCCAGACGCAGCACCTCGGCCCGCAAATACTCCAGTGCTTCGGCCGCCGCGGCCGGTTCGCCCTTCACGCCCAGGTCGATGTGGGGGGTGCCGCCGGCCTCGCCCACGCTGGGCAGGCTGAACGCACGCACGCCCGGCCAGCGCGTTTCCACGGTCTGCATGGCCGGCGTAATGCGCGATTCGGGCATGCTGAATACCAGGAAGGAATGCTCCGCGTGGGCGTGCACATGCTGCAGCGCACGATAACGCGTGTCCAGCGTCCATTCCAGCATGGGCCAGGCCATGACGGGAAAGCCCGGCACGAAGGTGTGGTCCTTGATGTAGAAGCCGGGAATGCGGTTGTAGGGGTTCGGGACGATCTCGCAGCCTTCCGGAAACACGCCCATCTGCAGCCGCTGCTGGTTTTCCGGCGCGCTCATGTCGGCCGTGCCCTGCCCTTTTGCGGCCATCTCGGCCGTGCGCAGCGCGATGGCCTCTTCGGCCTCCGGGTGCAGCGCCAGCGGCAGGCCCAGCGCGGCTGCGGCGGCCTGGCGCGTGTGGTCGTCGGGCGTGCCGCCGATGCCGCCACAGGAAAACACCACGTCGCCGGTGGCAAAGCTGCGCTTGTAGGTGGCAATGAGGGTGTCGCGGTCGTCGGGCACGATTTCGGCCCAGCCCAGCTGCATGCCGCGCGCGCCCAGAAGCTCGACGACCTTGGAAAAATGCTTGTCCTGACGGCGGCCCGAGAGGATTTCGTCCCCTACGATGATGAGGCCAATGCGGCGGGCGGCGGATTCTGCGGCCATGTCCGATTCCAGAAGTTGAGAGGGATGACGCGGTTCAGACGTCGATGACACGGTCCTCGCGCAAGCGCTTGAGCGCTTCCAGACCGTAGTGGGCGTAGACCAGGGCCGAGAACACCGGCAGGATGACCCACGCGGGCGGCAACAAGTTCAACAGCGAGCAGATCAGGCCTATGGTCCAGAAGCCGCCGTTGTTGCGTTCCAGGATGAGCTTGCGCTCGGCGGGGCTGGCGTGTTCGACGATGGCGTCCACGCGCATCATGCGCGAAAACGCGAACGCCCACCAGAAGATCGACAACGCGATGGCCATGGGGGGCACCAGCCACAGCGGCAGCGTCAGCAGCCAGCCCGCGGCAAAGGCCAGCGATACCCAGATCGCGTTCCACACGCTGACCGCGGTCGCGTGCTTGCCTTGCCGCGTGACGCTCACATATTCACGCTTGCCGACGTGGTTCAGCACCAGCGGCATCACGAACACGGCGGCAATCGCCAGGCCCAGGATGCCCGATACCGGCAACAGAATGGCCACCGCGATCACGGGGATCATGTAGACCTTGAGCGAGAACAGCCCCATCGCCAGCATCCAGTCCTCGGCCCGGTTGACGAAGTCCCAGCGCGCCGCCTCGGCCGCCAGCCATTCGTTGAGCGGCGTCCAGAACAGGTATAGCAGCAACAGGGCCCCCACCAGCGCGATCAGGAACGGCAGCAGCACCGCGAACAGCATGGAGGGATGGCATTGGGACACCAGGGCGCGCTTGAACGCCTGGCCGACGCTGACGGCGCCGGCCCCGGCAGCGGAAAATCGGCCGTTGTCGGGCGTGGCGGAATCAGTGCGCAAAGCAGTCATGGAGGAAGAATGAGGGGGTAGACATCCCGGGTATGATAGTCAAACACGCCTTCATCTGCCCACATGTCCCTACTTGTACCCGATACCGACCTGGCCACGCTGCGCGCGCGGTTGGGCTCATCGCCCGACGCCTGGCTGGTGGCCTGCTTCTGCGCGGCCTGGTGCGACACCTGCGAGCAATACAAGCCCAAGCTACAAGCGCTGGCCCAGGCCATGCCGAGGCATGTCTTCGCCTGGATCGACATCGAGGACCACGCCGAACTGCTGGGCGACGAAGACGTGGAGAATTTCCCCACGCTGCTGGTGCAGATCGGATCGCGGGTGGTGTTCTACGGCCCCATGCTGCCGCACATCGGCCACCTGGAACGCCTGCTCGAAAGCCTGAATGAAAACAGCCCTGCGGTCGCCACCGCGTTGCCGGACCTGCCGCGCCTGCTGGCGGCCTGAGCCGCAGCAGGCGTCACGCGCTCCAGCCATAAAAAAACCCGCGAGCCATCAGGCTTGCGGGTTTTTTCATGCCGGCGCCTTTCAGGGCTTGCGGCTGCCGCCCAGCAGGACGGCGATCTGGCGTTTCGGCCCGGAGGATGCGCCATTGTTCCTGGGCGCCGGCTCTTCGGCGGGCGCGGACGGCGCCGAGGGCTCGTAGGGCTTCAGGAAGAAATCATCCACGGGCTGGCGCGGCGCGCCGGACGAATAGCTGGAACGACGGTCGGACGAGCGGCCGCGGTCACCGCGGCTGTCACGGCCTTCACGACCCTCGCGACCTTCACGGCCTTCACGCGACGACGAACCGCGGCGCTCGTCGCTGCGGCGGTGGCTGCGGGCGACCAGATCGGCCGGAACATCCAGCGTGCCGCGCGGCACTTCGCGCTTGATGAGTTTTTCGATGTCGAGCAGGAAACGCTCTTCGTCGGGCGTGAACAAGGCGATGGCCTCGCCCGATGCGCCGGCGCGGCCGGTGCGGCCGATACGGTGCACGTAGTCTTCGGCGTTGTACGGCAGGTCGTAGTTGATGACGCAAGGCACGCCGGCCACGTCCAGGCCGCGCGCGGCCACGTCGGTGGCCACCAGCACTTCCAGTTCGCCGGCCTTGAAGGCTTCCAGCGCCTTCATGCGGTCGGCCTGGGTCTTGTCGCCGTGGATGGATTCGGCCTTGACGCCGTCGCGCTCCAGGTCGCGGGCCAGCCGCGCCGTGCCGATCTTGGTGTTGGAGAACACGATGACCTGGTTCAGGCCGCGCGACTTCACCAGATGCACGACCGCGGCGCGCTTGGCGTCGCTGGGCATCTTGTAGGCGATCTGGGTGATCGTGTTGGCGGTGGCGTTGCGCGCCGCGACTTCGATTTCGACCGGTTGATTCAGGTACGAGCGGCCCAGCTTGCGGATTTCATTGCTGAACGTGGCGGAGAACAGCAGGCCCTGGCGCTGCGCGGGCAGCAGGCGGATGATGCGCTCCAGGTCCGGCAGGAAGCCCATGTCCAGCATGCGGTCGGCTTCGTCCAGCACCAGGATGCCGACCTGGCTCAGGTTCACGTTCTTTTGCTCGACGTGGTCGAGCAGGCGGCCGGGCGTGGCCACCAGCACTTCGCAACCGCGGCGCAGGGCTTCCTTCTGCGGACCGATATCCACGCCACCGAAAACAACTGCCGAACGCAGCGGCGTCTGCTTGCTGTAGCGCTTGACGCTTTCGTAGACCTGGTCGGCCAGTTCGCGCGTGGGCGTCAGGATCAGCGCGCGCACCGGATGGCGCGCGGGCGATGCGCTGGTGTTGGCCAAGGGCATCAAGCGGTGCAGGATGGGCAGCGTGAAGGCGGCCGTCTTGCCGGTGCCGGTCTGCGCGGCGCCCATGACATCGCGCCCTTCCACCACGACGGGAATGGCCTGGGCCTGGATCGGCGTGGGCGTGGTGTAGCCGGTTTCGGCGATGGACTGCAGCAGCAGAGGGTGCAGCCCGAAATCGGTGAACGTCGGCGCGGGTGCGTCAGCGGCAGGTGCTACGGATTGAGTGGATTCAGTCATCAGGGTTAGGCAGATACCGGGACCAGTGAAAAAGAACAAAACGAGAGTGCTACGCGCACTGCACTACATATGCATCGGAACAGTCTGAACACGCGCAATCCGCATCCTGCGTTGCAGGCCAGGCGGCGCATTCTGGATTCGATACTTATGAGGGCAGTACCAGGCCCGGATTGCTGTGGATAACATGATTTTAGCGCAGCCGCATTACCACACGGTCCACTCGCCTTCTGAAAGGCATTGCAAAGGCCTTCCGCCGGCTGTCAGCAAGCGCCCGCCGGGCATACCAGCAGCGTCCACTGGATGGACGTTTTGGCAACGACCTTCAGCCGGCCAGCCAGCGCAGGCCCCAGAGCGCCAGCATGCCGACGATGATGACCAGCACCGCGCTGCGGGTGCGCAGGAATACCAGGATGGCGAGCACGCCCGCGACCAGCTTGTAGTCGAACACCGGCCCCAGGCCGGCCTTCCACGGCAGCAGGTCGGGCACGATGATGGCGGTCAGGGCGGCGGCGGGCGCGTAGCGCAAGGCGCGGCGCACGCCTTCCGGCAGGGGGATGTAATCGCCGAACAGCATAAAGCCGGCGCGCGTCAGCACGCTGCACAGCGCCAACAGCAGAATGGCGGAATAGACGTAGATCTCGGCGGGCCAGAGGGTCATGCGCGGGCCTTGAAGTAGCGTTCGGCCCAAATGCCGGCGACCACGCCCGCCACCACGGCGGCGGCCAGGCCCAGGCGCAGCGGCAGGACCTGCCCGGTCCAGGCGACCACGCCGGCAGCCAGCATGGAAATCAGCATGGGCTTGGTGTTGGCCAGCGGCACCGTGATGGCCAGCAGCGCCAGCACCGCGGCAAAGTCCAGCGACCAGTCCGTGGGCACCATGGAGCCCAGGTAGATGCCGACAATGGACGAGGTCTGCCAGACGAACCAGCCGGGCGCGATGGCGCCCAGGAAGAACCAGAGCTGCTCGCGGGTGCCGCGCACGGCCGCATCGCCAAAGCGCGGCATGAACAGCACGAAGCCCATGTCGGTCGTGAAATACCCCAACCCGAGGCGCTTGGGCCAGGACAGGTGGCGGAAATAGGGATGCAGCGCCGCGCCGAAAATGAGGAAACGCAGGTTCACCACGCAACCGGCGGCGAAGATCAGCCAAAGCGGCGCGCCGGTGGCGATGAGCGGCAGGGAGGTCAGCTGGGCGGAACCCGCGTACAGCAGCAGGGTCATGGCCAGCGCCATGGTCTCGGTCAAGCCCGACTTGACCATGGCCACGCCGGTGACCAGCCCCCAAGTGGCGGTGGCGATCAGGGCGGGCACGATGGCGTGCACGCCAGCCCGGAATGCAGCGATACGCTCCTGGCGGACCGCGACGGGGTCTTCGGATTCAGGAAGCGCAGATTCAGAGGACAACGGCTGGCCCCTGGCGATTCGGACAGGACGACATGGAAACTCTAAGGAAAAGGAACGCACGACAACCCGTTCGCCCGCCGGGATCAGTACGCGCGGGCCTGGCGGCGCCGCGCCGGGGCGCGAATAGGCGCGTATTGTAACCTCGCTGCTTGATACAATATGGACCTCGGGATTCTTGGGCGCTTGGGAGTAGACCATGTCGATGGCAGACCGCGACGGCTTCATCTGGTATGACGGCAAGCTCGTACCGTGGCGAGACGCGACCACGCACGTCCTGACGCACTCCCTGCATTACGGCCTGTCGGTATTCGAAGGCGTGCGCGCCTACCGCTCAGAGATCGGCACAGCCATCTTCCGCCTCGAAGACCATACCAACCGCCTCTTCAATTCGGCGCACATCTACCAAATCCCCATGCCCTTCGATCGCGACACGATCAACGAGGCGCAGCGGACGGTCGTGCGCGAGAACCAGCTGGAAGCCGGCTACCTGCGCCCGCTGGTGTTCTACGGCCCCGAAAAAATGGGCGTCTCTCCCAAGGGCGCCCGGGTGCACGTGGCCATCGCGGCCTGGCCCTGGGGCGCCTATCTGGGCGAAGAGGCGCTGTCCGCGGGCATCCGCGTCAAGGTGTCGTCATTCGCGCGGCAGCACGTGAACGTCACGATGCCGCGCGCCAAGGTGGCAACTACCTACGCCAATTCGATCCTGGCCAATACCGAGGCCCTGCAGGACGGCTACGACGAAGCCCTGCTGCTGGACACGGAAGGCTTCGTGGCCGAGGGTTCCGGCGAAAACCTCTTCATCATCAAGGACGGCGTGCTCTGCGAGCCTGAGATCGCCTCCGCCCTGACTGGCATTACCCGCTCCACCATCCATGCGCTGGCCGCCGACCTGGGCCTGCGCGTAGTGACCAAACGCCTGACGCGCGACGACGTCTACATCGCCGATGAGGCGTTCTTCACCGGCACGGCCGCCGAAGTGACGCCCATCCGCGAAGTGGACAACCGCCAGATCGGCTCCGGCCAGCGCGGCCCGATCACGGAGAGGCTGCAGAAAGCATTTTTTGACGTGGTGAATGGCCGCAACCCGAAGTACCATCACTGGCTGAGTAAAGTCTGATCCGCGCGGTCCGGTCCATGACCTGGCCGCATCATTGCCCCAACCTGCCGATTACCGGTTTTTTTTCAGGAATATCCATGACCGCTGCTGCTCCGGCCGCCGTCCCCCACCCCCACGAAGTCATCGAGGTCGGCGCCGACGACCTGCCCGTGTTCTGTCCGGGCCCCAAGGCGCCGCTCTGGAGCATGCATCCCCGCGTGTTCCTGGACGTGGCCCGCACCGGCTCCGCCAGCTGCGCCTACTGTGGCGCCGAATACCGCTTGAAGCCCGGCACCGTATTGCACGGCCACGGGCACTGAGTCACCCGCTCTACAACGTCCACCCGTTTCCGCCGCCATGTTCGCCACGCCCGAAGAAGCAGAGCACGCGTTCTACGAAGCCCTCGACCAGGCGGACGTCGTACGCCTGATGCAAGTGTGGGCAGACGACGAGGAAGTCGTCTGCATCCATCCGGGGGGCCTGCGCATCGTCGGCCACTCGGCGGTGCACGATTCCTGGCAGCAGGTGCTGGCCAACGGCCCCCTGCATGTGCGTCCGTTGCGTCCGCTGGTCATGCTCAGCATGATGTGCGCGGTGCACGTGCTGGTGGAACAGGTGGCGGTGCAAACGCGGGAAGGCACGCAATTCGCCAATTGCTACGCCACCAACATCTACCACAAGGGGCCCACCGGCTGGCGCATGGTCATGCACCATGCCTCGCCGGCGCCCACGGAAGCCGGGGTGCTCGACTTGCACGACGTACCCGACATGCTGCACTGAATCGGGTGGATTTTTAGTTGGCCGCTGCTCGTCTTGATACAACGCCCTGCCCCGTCCCCTCCTGGTTGCCCGGAGGCGACAGCCAGACGGTTTACGCCGCCCTGTTCGCGCAGTATCACCGCATCGCATTCGTGCGCGAACGGGTAGACACGCCCGACACCGATTTCGTCGACTTCGATTGGACCGGTCCGGGCCTGTTCCCGCACAAGTCCGCCGACGGCGCGCCCGTCAGCGGCCAGCGTCCGGTCGCCAATGGCAAGACCGCCGCGGCCCGGTGGATGACGGATGCGGACTGGAAGTCCCTGCCGCATACGCCCGATACGCCGGCCCTGATCCTGTTCCACGGCCTGGAAGGCGGCAGCAACAGCCGCTATGCGCAGTCCATCGCGCATCACTTCCGTGCGCGCGGCTGGATCGTGGTGATCGCGCATTTCCGCGGCTGTTCGGGCGTGCCCAACCGCCTGGCGCGCGCCTACTACTCGGGCGATTCGGCCGAGGTCGGCTTCATGCTGAATACCGTGCGCCAGCGCATTCCACATGCGCGCTGGCATGCGGTCGGCGTATCGCTGGGGGGCAACGCCCTGCTCAAGTACCTGGGCGAACACCAGGAGGACACCGGCTGGCTGACGGCCTGCGCGGGCGTGTCCGTGCCCCTGGACCTGGTGGCCTGCGGCAAGACGCTGTCCACCGGCGTGTTCAACCGCAGGGTCTACACCGCCCACTTCCTGAAGACGCTCAAGCACAAGGTGCTGGAGAAGGCGCACCGCTATCCCGGCGCCGTGGACGTCATGCGCATCGCCCATGCGCATGATCTGCGCGAGTTCGACGACACCTACACCGCGCCCATGCACGGTTTTCGCAATGCGCTGGATTACTGGACGCGGGCGTCCAGCAAGCCCTGGCTGCCGAAGATATCCGTGCCGACACTGGTGCTCAATGCCCGCAACGATCCCTTCGTGCCGGCAGCCTCGCTGCCGACGCCCGAGGAATGCTCGTCCACCATCCTGCTGCATCAGCCCACGGATGGGGGACATGCCGGTTTTCCGACCGGCAGCTTCCCCGCCCACCTGAACTGGCTGCCGCAGCGGCTGGGACGCTTCTTCGAAACTGGCCAGTAGGTCGCAGCGGCGCCCTGCCCGGCGTTCAACCCGACTTGAAGCGTTCCAGCAACTGGCGCTCTTCGGCCAGCTTGTCCTTCACTTCCTTGATCTGCACGTCGATCTGCGACTGCTCGTAGAAGTCGGTGGACATGTTGCGCGCCTGCTGCAGCTGCGACTCCGCGGCGGCGTATGCGCCAGTCATGACGTAGTAGCGCGCCTGGTCGCGGCGCGCAGCCACCGGCTTGCCATTGCGGTCTTCGCTCTGCGCCAGCATCTGGTAGAGGCTGGGTTCGTCGCTGCCCCATTGCTTGATCTTGGCCCGCAGGTACTCCTGCGCGTCCGTGTGGCGGCCGACGCTTTGCAACGCCTGGGCATAGGCAATGCCCAGGGCCCGATGCCCGGGCCAGCGCTTGGTGCCGGCCTGGGCCAGCTCCAGCGCCCGGGGGTACTCCTTGCGGGCCAGGGCGATATCCACGCTGAGCTTGGCCAGCTGGGCCGAACTGCGGCCGTCCGCCGACGCCAGGCTCCAGTTGCGCTCGGCATCGGCCAGATTGTTGCGCTGGAACGCCTGCAGCGCCAGGCCGTAGTAGGCGGCCGACTTGCGCACGCCCGACAGCGCCTGGGCCTCGTCCTGCAATTGCTGGCCGGCGGTACGCAGGCTGACCGCGTCGCGGCCCTGCACCACGCGCATCTTGGCGCGTATGTACCAGAAGTCGTCGCTATCCACGTGGCGCGCCACGGGAGACTGGTTGCGCACCCGATTCTGCACGTCCGACATGCGCTCGATGGACAGCGGGTGGGTGCTGGCCCAGGAGCCGCCGCCCGCGCCTTCGTTCAGGCGCGACGCGTTCATCAGGCGCCCGAACATCTGGGCCATGCCTTCGGCGTCGTAGCCCGCCTTGGTCAGCATCTGCAGCCCTGCCCGGTCGGCTTCGCGTTCCGCGTCGCGCGAAAAGCCCAACTGGCGGTTGATGGCCGCAGCCTGGCCGAATGCCGCCACGCCCATCGCCAGGTTGCCGCCGCCCCCGGCCAGGGCCGCCAGCAGCGCCCCCGCCAGGCTGGCCAGCATCACCATGCTGTTCTGGTTCTGCTGGGTCATGCCGCGGGCGATGTGGCGCTGCACGACGTGGCCGATTTCGTGCGCCAGCACCGCCGCCAGCTCGGATTCGCTGGCGGAAGCCACGATCAACCCGGTATTGACGCCGATGAAGCCGCCGGGCATGGCGAAGGCGTTGATTTCGGGGTCGCGCACGCCGAACATCTCGACCTCGGGGACCGCGCCGGGCGCGAAGGCCGCCAGCTTGCGCCCCATGGTGGTGAGGTACTGGCTGAGTTCGGAATCGTCCACATAGGTCGGGTCGCGCCGCCCCTGGGCCATGATGGCTTCGCCCAGGCTGCGTTCCAGCGCGGGGGACAGTTCAGCGGCGGAGGCCGCGCCCATCGAGGGCAGGCCTACGGGCTGCGCCCAGGCGGCGATGGGGATGGCGGGCACGGCCAGGGCCACGGACAGCCCGACGATTGCACCCCGTTTCGCAATCGAGCAAATGGATGGCATTTTCCTGCGGTTCATAAGCCTATGATAGCGATGCGCTTAAAATGTTTCATCGATAGCCCCAACGAGGTCTCAATGCGTCCTGTCCGTAAAGCTGTTTTCCCTGTCGCCGGCATGGGTACGCGCTTCCTGCCCGCCACCAAGGCAATGCCCAAGGAAATGCTGCCCGTGGTCGACAAGCCGCTGATCCAATACGCCGTGGAAGAAGCCGTGGCCGCCGGGATCACCGACCTCATCTTCGTGACGGGGCGCAACAAGCGCGCCATCGAAGACCACTTCGACTCCGCGCCGGAACTCGAATCGGACCTGGAAAGCAAGGGCAAGCACGAGCTTCTGGCCATGGTGCGGGGCATTCTACCCGCGCATGTGAATTGCCTCTATATCCGCCAGTCGGCTCCGCTGGGACTGGGCCACGCGGTGCTGTCGGCCGCGCCTGCCGTGGGCGACGAACCCTTTGCCGTGCTGCTCGCCGACGACCTGATCGACGCCGAACAGCCCGCGCTGAAGCAGCTGATCGACGTGGCCGTGGCGCAGAACGCCAGCGTGCTCGGCGTGCAGGACGTGCCGCGCGTGGACACCCGCAAGTACGGCATCGTGGCCACCCGCCAGGGGGATGCCAGCGCCAACGGCCGCACGGAACGCGTCACCCATATCGTCGAAAAGCCCGACCCTGAAGCCGCGCCGTCGACGCTCGCCGTGGTGGGCCGCTACGTGCTGGAAGCCGCGATCTTCGACCACCTGCGCTCGACCAAGATGGGCGCCGGCAACGAGATCCAGCTGACCGACGGCATCGCCTCGCTGATGCGCGAGCGCGCCGTGTATGCGCACCGCTATGAAGGCGTGCGCTACGACTGCGGCAGCAAGGCCGGCATGTTCCAGGCCACCGTGGCGCTGGGCAAGAAGTACCACGGCCTGCTGCCGGAATAGCCGCAAGCCTGCGGCCATTCATGCCGCGTCAAGGCTTGAGCGCCGCGGCCTCGCTCAGGCCGTTCAAGCCTTGTCCCGGAATCCTCCGCGCCGCGGGCTCCTGGGCCTTCGGCCCGCCAATGCCGAAGCGCTGCGCCGCCACGCCCATCAGGATGATTACAGCGCCCAGCGCGGACGTGTACGCCACCTCCCGGCGATACGTTCCCTCCAGCACCATCGTCAGCAAGGCTGCGCAGATGAACAGGATGACCGCCCAGGTCAGCCAGGGAAACAACCACATCTTGAACTTCAGCTCGACTCCCTGAGCCTGCAGGCGTTGCCGCATGCGCAGTTGGCAGCATGCGATGGTCAGGTAGACAAACAGCGCCACGCAGCCCGTGGTTTGCATGAGGACGTCGTACAGGTCCATCGAGGACGTCGCCATCATGTAGACGGCAACGAATGCGAACACGCTGGATATGACCACGCCCACGTACGGCGCGCCCGAGGAAGCGCCAGTGACAGCCATGATGCGATGCGCGTCGCCACGGCGGGCCAGCGAATAGAGCATGCGCGACGAGACATACAGCGCCGAGTTGAAGCAGCTGCAGACCGAGGTCAGCACGATGGCGTTGACGATCAGCTGCGCGTACGGAATGCCCATCGCGTCCAGCACCACGTTGTAGCTGCCGCGCGTCGGGTCGACCAGGGCGGGGGTGTCATAGGGCACCAGGCAAACCACCAGAAAGATGGACCCTACATAGAACAGGCAGATCCGCCAGACCACCGATCGGATGGCTTTCACGATTTGGCCGCCGGGCTCGGAGGTCTCACCCGCCGCCACCGTGACGACTTCCGCGCCCATCATGGCGAACATGATGCCCAGCAATGCGGTGACCACGGCGCCGGGCCCATTGGGCATGAATCCCCGATCGGTGAGATTGGACATGCCGCCGGCATCGCCGAAGGGCCACAGGTGCACAACCGCCAGCGTGCCGACCACCAGGAACAGGACGATGGCCACCACTTTGATCAGGCCGAACCAAAACTCGAATTCCCCGTAGTTCCTGACGTTCATGAAGTTGACGCCTATCAACCCTAGCGTCAGGAGCAGCGCGTAGACCCAATTGGGCGCCACGGGGAACCAGCCATGCAGAATCTGTCCCGCGACATAGGCTTCCCAACCCATCAGCAGCGCCCAGAAGTACCAGTACAGCCAACCGATGGTGAAACCCGCCCAGCGCCCGATAGCGCGATCCGCGTAGGTCGAAAAAGAACCGGTATCGGGCTGGGCCACGGCCATCTCGCCCAGCATGCGCATGACCAGAAACACCAGGATCCCGCCGCCCAGATAGGCCAGGATCACCGCTGGCCCGGCCAGCGCGATCTGCTTGCCCGACCCCACAAACAAGGCTGCGCCGATGACCCCCGCAATGGAAATCATCGTCATGTGGCGCGATTGCAGCCCACCCTTGAGTCCCTCACCCTTAGACATGCTTTCTCCTTTTACCGCGCCCCCGGTATGGAACGCGCTTGTTTTGGTTATCCCGCGCAGGCCTGATGCACGGCGCGCTTGACGCTAGTCCTCAAGTCCTGCGGGCGCGAACCCAGCCAGGAGCACGTCAAGCCCGCGCGGCGCAAGATCCCGCGCTTCACGCTCTTCCTTTCTACGCACGGCGTTGCGGACCAGCGAACCGCCGAAGTACTTGATGGGTTCAGGCGGAAACCGCTTGGGCTTGCGGTCGACCAGGGCGCAGCGGCGCCACGCATCGTTGCGATCCAGGGCCAGGCTTGCCAGAATCCTGCCGCCCAACAGGCTGGGCGCGACGCCGTTGCCGCTCCAACCCACTCCATAGTGGATGTGTCCGGTACCGGCCAGGGTGCCGAAAACGGGCAGGCTGTCGTAGGTCCGATCGATCGGACCCGACCACGCATGCGAGACGCGCACATCGGCAAGCATCGGGTAGGCGCGGCGGAAATCCTGCTCCGCCATCAGGCAGCTTTCTTCGTGGCGGCTGAAGGTGGCGTCGATGACGCCACCCCGGGAAAGCGCGCCCGTGCCCTTGCCGTATGCGATTCGCCCGTCCCGCGTGGTCCGGTAGTACCCGACCATCAACTGCGAGTCGGTGATGGCTTCGCCCCCCGTCCAACCCAGCGCAGCCAGGCGCTCGGGAATCGCCTGCGTCACGACGATGGAACTGTTGACGGGCACGATCAGCCTTGAGATTTCAGGAATGGCGGCGGCCCATGCATTCGTCGCCAGCACGACGCTTTTGGCCAGTATCGTGCCCGAGGCGCTGCGGATCACCGCCGGATAGCCGTGGCTCAACTCCAGCACCGGCGTGTTTTCGTGGATCACGATGCCGCGCTCCAGGGCCACCCTGCGCATGCCTCGCACCAGCCTTGCCGGCTGCACCGTGGCGTTGCCGCGTTCGAACACGCCCGCCCTGTGCATGCGAGACCCGGTTCGACGTGCGACGTCCTCCGGCAGCATGTGCTCGAAGGGACGCGCGCCGACCCGGGCGCAGGCCTGGAGCGTACCCTCCCATGACTCCTGTTGCGCATCGGAAGTGGCCGTCCAGAGCCATCCCCCGCAGCGAAAGTGCGCATCGATGCGATGGCGGCCGCAGAACTGTGCGATTTCATCGATGGCGCGTTCCGAGGCCCGGGCCAGGAACAGCGCATCGTCGACATCCGCGAACGCAAGCAGCGAAGCGATTTTCGGCCACCAGGACATGGCCATGCCGCCGTTGCGCCCTGAAGCGCCTCCGCCGCAGACGTCCCGCTCCAGGACCACGACCTTGGACTGAGGGCTGAGTTCCTTGATGCTCAACGCCGTCCACAGGCCTACATAGCCTCCACCGATAATCACGATGTCGGCGGCCTGACTGCCGGTCAGCGGCGCACTTGCCTGCAAGGCGGGTTCCGCCTCCCGCATCCAGAAACTGCGTTGCAGGAACGGTCCGGCCTGGCTTGAATGGTGTGAAATGATCATGAGCAAAGCGGCTCAATCTGGCCGCGCCTGAAATCAAATATATCTACATAATTTCTGTAGGTTGCGATCCTATAGAAGCTGATTTTCGGAAAAAATAGGGGCTTTCCCCCATATTTCCGGTCCTATCATGAAGGATCGTGTTTATATAATTTATCTATATATATTCTGTATGTTCTGCCAGAACAGACCGTCCACCGTGCCAGCACAGGAACTTCACTTGCATGTCTGAGTATCGAATCGGCGAC
Source organism: Achromobacter sp. PD1 (assembly GCF_048541815.1). Taxonomy (NCBI): domain Bacteria; kingdom Pseudomonadati; phylum Pseudomonadota; class Betaproteobacteria; order Burkholderiales; family Alcaligenaceae; genus Achromobacter; species Achromobacter sp. PD1. Next base: position 301,868 of record NZ_CP183349.1, on the reverse strand, counting down.
GTCGCGCGCCTCACAGGCACGAACATCTCGACGCTGCGGCTATGGGAGCAACACGGCCTCCTCGTTCCGGCGCGCACCGAAACAGGACAGCGCGTCTACTCAGACGCGGATCTGGCCCGGGTATCCCATATCGTTCGTCTGCGGCAGATCAACGGCCTGAACATGCCCGCGATCCGTCGCGTGCTGGAGGAGTCGCAGGCCGGATCGGCGTCCACGGCGCCACCATCGCCCGCCTCGGGCGCCACGGCATCTCAAGCCCGCGAAATAGCTGACGCGGCCGCGCTCGGACTGCGCTTTCGCACCGCGCGCCGAAGCGCGGATCTGTCGCTGAAAGAGGCGTCGGACGAAACCAGCCTGCCCGTGTCCTTCATTTCGACCTTTGAACGGACGGGCCGCGGGGCCACCGTCGCAAGCCTGAAGCTGCTAGCCACCTGTTATGGCACGTCGCTGACGGCCCTGTCGGAAGTACCGCCCAAACCGTCGCGCAACGCGGCAGAGGTCGTGCGCAAGGGTCAGGAAATACACGCCCCGTCGTTCGGCGCGGGCATCCAGATCCTGCAGCTGGCAACGAGCCTGCCTTCGCTCGACTGCCAGAAATGGGTTCTGGCGCCGGGCGCCCGCAGCGAAGGCGCCTATACGCACCATGGAGAAGAGTGCATCCACGTCATCGCCGGCGAGTTCAGCATTACGGTCGATCTGGCGGCACCGGTGACCTTGCGCGCCGGAGACAGCATCTCGTTCCTTAGCGGGCGGCCGCATTCGTGGAAAGTCGTCGGCGAGGAAACCGTGGAACTGTTCTGGGTCAATACGCCGAAGAGCTTCTGAGCCCGGCGGCGTACGCCACCCGCCGCGGTTCTCAGGCCGAAGCGGCGCGAGCGCGGGCCTTGGAGCGGGCCAGCGCTTCGCGATCCGCCTTGCGCAAGCGCCCCTTGGCCGATAGCCGCATCAAGGTTCCCAGGGCCACCATCAGGCCGATCACCTCGACCAGCGCCGCCGGAATCCACATGGTCAGGCCGCCTATGGTCTGGTCGGTCTGGGCCGACATGGCGATGGCGCGGCCGCATAGTTCGAACAGCGGATAGATGTCGCTTTCGGTGAAGGCGATGACTGCGCCCGCCACCATCTGCGGCAGCATCGTCAGCACGGGCGAAATGACCCGGCCGCCCGGCGTCATGGCCGCCGGCGGCGCGGGCCGGCGATCCAGGATCAGGTGCCAGTACATGAAGCCGCTGATCACCACCGACCAGTTCATCAGGCGGTAGAGACGCCAGTCCAGCATGGAATAGAACTGCACCGACGGAATCAGCCAGACCAGCACCAGGAAGACGAACAGCGTCGGCACGAAGATCTTGTGGGTCAGCACCGCCACCGTCGCGCGGCCGGCGCCGGTGCGCAGGAAGTCACGCAGGCGGATGCGCCAGCGCATGGGCAGGCCCGCCCGCATCACCTGTCCCGGGAACGCCGCCATCACCAGCAACGGCCCCAGATGGTGCAGCACCAGATGCTGGATGCGGTGGATGAAGAACATGCGCTCGGCGTAGTAGTCCAGCCGGGTATGCATGGACAGGTACAGCAGCACCATGCCGGTCCAGAACAGGATGCTGCGGGCGGCGGTCACGCGATGGACCTTTTGGCCGCGCACGAACAGCACGATGGCCACCAGGAAGGAGGCCACCAGCGTGGGAGAGAACTCCCAGGGTATGAGCCATTCGAGACTATCCATGCAAACCATCCGGAAAACGTCGGGGCTGTACGAGGACGGGCGCCATGCGCCGCACCCGCCGATTGTAGTTGACCCCGGCCCGCCCTGCCCCGGCGTTCAGAAACGGTGCGAAATGCCCGTGCCCACCCGCGTGGTGTGGGAGCGGGCAGGATCGAACTGGTCGTCCAGCGTGTAGTTCGACGCATAGCCGGCGAAGGCATAGAGCGTCGTGCGCGCAGACAGGCTGTAGGTATAGCCCAGCGTCATCACCTGCGCATTGCGCGCCGTCATGCCGTTGTCCCAATGCCAGTCCGGGTGCGCCAGCGACCATTGCACCAGCACGGCGCCGGGTCCGACCGGCACGCTGGCCCCGACCAGCCAGGCATCGACCGTGCCGCCGCGCACGAAGGCAGCCGGCCCCAGGCCCATGCCCAGCCCGTCCGGATCGCCCCCGTCCAGCCCGACATCGCCGTTGCGCTGGCGCGACCATGCCAGGGACAGTTTCAGCACCTCGAAGTCATAGGAGGCGCCCAGCTGCACCGCTTGCGGCCGTCCATTGCTGCCCGGCGGGGCGTCGGCCAGGCGCAGTTGGTCCCAGGTGGCGATCGCCAGCAAGGGTCCGTCCTCATATTTCAGGCCGAGGCTGAGCGCGCGGTTGTTGTTGGCCGTTTTGAACTGGTTGCGGTCGTCGGCGTCGAAGGAGTAACCGATGCCGGCCTGGAAACCGCCCCAGACAGGTGTGTAGTAATTGACCAGGTTGCTGAACTGGTAGTTGTCGGACGCCTTGAAGGTGGCACCCATGCCCATTTCCTTCCAGGACGCGATTTCCAGGGAATTGCCGTAGACCTGGCCTATGGTGTGCTGGCGCCCCAGCCGCAGGTCGCCGAAGCTGTCATGTCCCAGGCCGACCCAGGCGGCGTAATTGAAGAAGCGGTCGTCGTCGGCCCGCTTGCCCGACGAAGGATCGAAGCCGCTTTCCAGCTGGAACCTGGCGCTCCAGCCCCCGCCCATGTCTTCCGCTCCCGTCATTCCCCATAGCGAATCGGTCAGTCCGCCATTGAGCAGCCCGCTGTGGCTGCCCTGCCCCGAGACCGTGGTGACGGCCACCCCCGCGTCCACCACGCCGTACAGCGACAGCCCCTGCCCGGTCTCGGCGCTACGCGCCGCCAGGGGAAGGGCCAGGCCCACTGCCATCAGCGCGGCAAAAGTGGCGATTCTCATGCGTTTCTCCTGATTGCGCGGCGGGTTTGCGACCGCCGCGGGCCTTATCGACTTATTGCCAACCGTAGCGGCGGACCCAGATTCCCTTCAGCAACTGCGTCAGCGTGCAGTAGGCCAACAGGATGCCGACCAGCCAGGGGAAGTAGCTCCATGGCAGCGGCTGCAGCTGGAGGTACTCGGCCAAGGGCGAAAACGGCAGCAGCAGCCCCATCGTCACCACCATCAGGGTCATGCCCATCAGCGGCCACGCGGCGCGGCTTTGCAGGAACGGGATCTTGCGCGTGCGGATCATATGGACGATGAGCGTCTGCGACAACAGGCCTTCGACGAACCAGCCCGATTGGAACAGCGTCTGGTGTTCCGCGGAGTTGGCCTGGAAGATGTACCACATGAGCGCATAGGTGGCGATATCGAACACGGAGCTTATCGGACCGAAAAACACCATGAAACGGCCCAGGCCATCGGGGTCCCATTGCTGGGGTTGCTTCAAGAGTTCTTCGTCGACGTTGTCAAACGGAATGGCGGTCTGGGAAATGTCGTACATCAGGTTCTGCACCAGCAGATGAATGGGCAGCATCGGCAGGAACGGCAGGAAGGCGCTGGCCACCAGCACCGAGAAGACATTGCCGAAGTTCGAGCTGGCCGTCATCTTCAGGTACTTGAGCATGTTGCAGAAGGTTTTGCGGCCTTCGATGACGCCGTCTTCCAGCACCATCAGGCTCTTTTCCAGCAGGATGATGTCCGCGGCCTCTTTCGAGATATCGACCGCCGAATCCACGGAGATGCCCACGTCCGCCGCCCGCAGGGCTGGCGCGTCGTTGATGCCGTCGCCCATGAAGCCCACGGTGTTGCCCTGGGCCCGGAGGCTGCGCACGATGCGCTCCTTGTGGGCCGGCGTGAGCCGCGCGAACACGTTGGCCTCGCGCACCGCGGCGGCCAGTTGCGCCTCGTCCATCGCTTCGATATCGGCGCCCAGGTAGACCTTGCGCACCTCGAAATCCACCTCGCGGCAGACCTTCTGCGTCACCAGCTCCACGTCGCCGGTCAGCACCTTCACCTCGATGCCGGAAGCCTTGAGCGCCTTGAGCGCGGGAGCGGTGGATTCCTTGGGAGGATCCAGGAAAGCCATGTACCCGACCAGCACCAGATCGGACTCGTCGGCCACGCCGTAGGTTTGCTGGGTGGGCGGCATTTCCTTGACGCCGACCGCGATGACGCGCAGGCCGTCGCGGTTCAGGTCCGCCGTCACCCGGCGGATGTCGGCCCGGCGGGCATCGGTCAGCAGATGCTCTTCGTGGCCCACACGCAGGCGGGTGCAAGCCGCCAGCATCTCCTCCAGCGCGCCCTTGCAGATCAATTCGTGATGCTCGCGGCCATTCTCGGTCTCGTTGACCACCACCGACATGCGGCGCCGGGAAAAGTCGAAGGGGATCTCGTCGACCTTGCGGTACTTCGCCGCCAGATCCAGCTTGCGCTCGACCTCGGCGTGCTGCAGCACCGCCACATCCAGCAGGTTCTTCAGGCCGGTCTGGTAGTAGCTGTTGAGATAGGCGTAGGCCAGCACGTCGTCGCTGCTGGCGCCGTACACATCGGTGTGCCGCTCCAGCACGATGCGGTCCTGGGTCAGGGTGCCGGTCTTGTCGGTGCACAGCACGTTCATCGCCCCAAGGTTCTGGATGGCGTCCAGCCGCTTGACCACGACCTTGCGGCGCGACATGCGCACGGCGCCCTTGGCCAGGGTGGCCGTGACGATCATGGGCAGCATTTCAGGCGTCAGGCCCACGGCGATGGCCAGCGCGAACAGCAGCGCTTCCATCCAGTCGCCCTTGGTGAAACCGTTGATCAGCATGACGATGGGCGCCATGACCAGCATGAAGCGGATCAGCACCCAGCTCACGCGGTTGATGCCTTGCTGGAACTGGGTCGGCGCGCGGCTGGTCTGCGTGACGCGTCCGGCCAACTGGCCGAAGTAGCTGCGCGAGCCAGTGGCCACCACCAGGGCGCTGCCCGAGCCGCTGACCACGTTGGTGCCCATGAAGGCCATGTTCTCAAGTTCCAGCGCGTTGGCGGTCTCGCTGCGCTGCGTGGCGTACTTTTCGACCGGCAGCGATTCGCCCGTCAGCGCGGCCTGCGCAACGAACAGGTCCTTGGCATTCAGGATGCGGCAGTCGGCGGGAATCATGTCGCCCGCGGACAGCAGCACCACGTCGCCCGGCACCAGCTCCGCCAGCGGCACCTCGACCTGGCGCGATCCGCTGACATGCAGCGCCACGCCGAAGAATCGGCGCGCGTCGCCCTCGGCGTCGGCTGCCGGGTCGCTGCGCAGCACCGTGGCGGTGTTCTGCACCATGGCCTTGAGCGCCTCGGCGGCGCGATTGGAGCGCTGCTCCTGCGCAAACCGCAACACAGTGGAGATGAGCACCATTGCGCCGATGATGAATACCGCCGTCCAGGACTGGTCGTCGGGTTCGGCCATGCGCACGTCGGTGAGCCAGGACAGCGCCGCCAGCGCGGTCAAAAGCAGGTTGAACGGATTGCGATAGGACAGCCAGAGATGCGTGTACCAGGAGAGCGGCTTTTCGTGGTCGACCTCGTTGGCGCCGTAGCGTTCGCGCGCGGTCTGGGCCTGGGCCTCCGACAGTCCGCCGCGGCTGCTGCCGAACAGGGCGAACAAGGCGCCGAAGCCCATGCGCGACAGGTCCAGCATCTGGCGGTTGGCATGGCGCGCGGTATCGGAGGACGCGGCGGCCGTCGTGGCGCCGCGCTCGGGCATGGGCGAACGGCGGAAATGTCTTGCACTATGGCGCAGGCCCGCCGCCGACGTAAAGAAGGACTTGAGAAACTTGAACATCGGAGTGCTCCGGTTGTACGTGTAGTTCTTGGAGACACGGACGACCCTGCCCGCTGGCGGCTGCGCGCAGGCGGCAGCGGTCCGCGGCTTTCGCGCAGAAAGCCGTCAAACCGCCGCGTACAGGCGTGCGCAGGCGCCGGGGCAATGTTGCCGGTATCCGGATCGCATGAAATGCGCCGGGTGCGGAAAACGGATGGGAGCTAGCGGAGGAATCGGTACCGGCGGCAGAGGCGCACGCGACGTAGGCCAGGCCGGCGATTCTTGGCTGCGGACTCCGTACGGGCCAGGATGACTATCCTGCCTGTCGGCTCGCAGCGAGGAGACAGGTCAGACAGGCATGCCGGCGCCGCGCACTGGGCGCAATCGAGGCTCGGGGTCTAAGGCACTAGGCATGATCTCTCCTGTGGAAGAAAGGACGGCTTCAGGCCAGCGCAGCCTGCGTGGCTGGCGTGGCTTGCGTGCCGAAGTGCACGTGGCGCACGGCGGGATTGGCGCTCAGGCGGCGCGCCTGCGACATCAGTTCGCCCCGCAATTCCGGGGGACAATTGACGGTGATGCAGGCGGATGCCATGCCAGGATCCCGACCCTGGTCGATCTGCACCTGCGAGACGTCCAGGCCGGCGGCGCTGAAATCCAGGCAGATCTGCTTGCGCAAGGCGCCCAGCTCGTCGCGCGGACAGATGACCGTCAGACGCGAAGTGCCGCGGCGGCGGCCCAGGGCGGTGGCGCGGTCCACGCCGGCGCGGCGTAGGAACAAGTCGAAGAAACGCATAACGACCTCCATTGCAAGAATGGGGAGCGTGATCGCGAATACGCGCGCGCCCGCGCTGCGTTCGGCGGACAGGCACGACAAACGTGCACGAACGCTGACGCTGCGGATTGCGGCGGTTCTGGCGGTTTACGTTGGGGAGTTTCCCGGCAAGCCGCTGGCTTGCGCGATTGTCCGGGCTTGCGCCTGGAGCTTGGGATACAACCGCAACCTGTTCAACAGGCTGCGGCAGACGGAGTTCTGCGTGGACCTGTTAAACAGCGACGTCGATGCAAGATCGACAACTTTCGCCGGAATCGGTATTCACGAAGACTGCTCCTGGGATGGATAACGGGCAGAAGTTTACGCGGGTTTCCACTTATGGACAAGGCTTTTGGGGCCAAATCGGGCCTGAATGTGGAAAAAACCGCGGGGGCCGAGGCCCCGCGCGCAACGCACTGTCAAGCGTAGAAGTGCCAGCCCAGATAGGCGGCGAACACGGCATACAGTCCGCCCACCGCCGACAACGCCGGCACGCTCATGACCGAACGGCGGAAACGCAGCCACAAGAGGCTGATCGACAGCATCGTGAAGAGGCCCGCCGCCAGCAAGGGAGCGTCCAGCAGCCAGGGCGTCATGAAGATGCCCAGCGCGCTGGGAATGGTCGCCTGGATCATCATGGCGCCCGAAATGTTGGCCAGCGCCAGCCGTTCCTTGCCCTGGCGCACCCAGATCAGCGCGTTCATGATTTCCGGCAGCTCGGTCGCCACCGGCGCCAGCAACAGCGCGGCCACATGAGGCGACGCGCCCATGGCCACGCCCAGCAGCTCGATCTGGTTCACGAACACATGCGATGCCCCGGCGATCACGACCAGCGCCAGTATCGTCTGCGTGACCGCCCAGAACATGCTCGGATCCTCGTCGCGCGGGCGCAGCTTCAGTGGCTCGAGGTCTTCGCTGGCCAGGCTTTCCTCGTCGTTGCTGAGTTCGCGCTTGACGTAAAGGCCGTAGGTGGCCAGAAACAGGATGCCCAACCAGGGCTTCCAGGCAAAGGCCAACAGGCCCAGGCCCACCTTGAAGATGAAGATGCCCATGAACCAGGCCTGGTCGCGGGCCAGCCGGCGCTGGTCCGCGTTGATACAGTCCGCCTGCGTGGCGCGTCCGCGGCGCGCGCGCCACAAAGCCAGGCCGACCACCGCATACGCCAGCGTCGCGAGCACCAGCGGGCCGCCCATGGCGGCGCCTACGCCTATGTCTTTTTGCTCGGGGGTTTCGCCGAACACGACGGCCATGAAAGTCACGGCGCTTTCCGGCAAGGCCGTGCCGAACGCGGCGAGCACGGTGCCGGTGGCGGTGGCGCCCAGCTGGAAGCGATGGCCGACCCATTCGACGCCGTTCACGAAGAACTCGCAGGCGAAGTAGATCACTGCCGCTGACAGGAAAAACAGGAACAGAGTGAGAAACATATAGGCGAGCCGGACGAGCAGAAACCAATTGGCGCGACGTCGCGGCTCGCCCGGCTGGGGTGAACGCAACGCGGCCAAAGGTCTCGCCTGGCTGATCCATGCGGCGATGCCGCCGTGCATGGATACCGCTACTAGCGCCATGGAGTTCTAGCGGCTGCTGCGCAGCGCTGAACCACCAAGTCTGTTGACGCTAGCTCCTTTGTGGGGACAAAGGATGGCTACTCCCCAATGACAGAGCCGCGATTGTAGCAGCTTGCCTCGCGCGGTCCAGCGAATTCCGCGCGCCCCTTGCGGGCTGTCGCAACCCGGGGATGGCAGGTAAAGTAAACGGCATCCTCACCCTGCCGGGCTTCACGCCCAGTCCGCCATGAGCCTGCCTCCCGACGACATCGCCCCTTACGCCGCGCGGCGCCAACGCCTGATGGCGCAGATGCGCGCCGCAGGCGGCGGCATCGCCATACTGGCGACCGCCCAGGAAGCCACCCGCAACCGCGACGCGGAATATCCCTATCGGCACGACAGCGATTTCTTCTATCTGACCGGATTCACCGAACCCGGCGCCTGGCTGGTGCTGACCGCGGGCGCGACCGACCGCGCCGTGCTCTTCTGCCGCCCGCGCCACATCGAACATGAAATCTGGGAGGGCAAGCGCTTCGGCCCCGAGGCCGCCGCGGCGCATTTCGGTTTCGACGACGCCCATCCGCTCGATGCGCTGGACGAACTGATGCCCGCGCTGCTGCAGGACCATGCCACCTTGTACGCGCCCCTGGCCGGCGACAAGCGCAGCGACGGACGCCTGCACCGCTGGCTGACCGCGGCGCGCGAGGCCAGCCGCGGCGGCCATGCGCCGCCTGCGCGCCAACAGGACATCCGGCCGCTGCTGGCCGAGATGCGGCTGATCAAGGACGCCACGGAAATCGCGGCAATGCGGCGCGCGGCCAAGATCTCGGCCGGCGCCCACGTGCGCGCCATGCGCGTCGCCCGCCCCGGCATGCGCGAGTACGAGATCGAGGCCGAACTGCTGTACGAATTCCGCCGGCACGGCGCGCAGTCGGTGGCCTACAACAGCATCGTGGCCGCCGGCGCCAACGCCTGCGTGCTGCACTACCCGGCTGGCGAAGCCGTGTTGCGCGACGGCGACCTGGTGCTGATCGACGCGGGCTGCGAGGTCGACAGCTACGCCAGCGACATCACCCGCACGTTTCCGGTGAACGGCCGCTACAGCGGTCCGCAGCGCGCGCTATACGACCTGACGGTGGCCGCGCAGGATGCCGCCGCCCAGGCCACGGCGCCCGGCCGCAGCTTCAACGACGGCCATCAGGCCGCCCTGCGCGTGCTGGCGCAAGGCATGCTGGACCTGAAACTCTTGAAAGGCTCGCTGGATGGAGTGCTGGAATCCGGCGACTACAGCCGCTTCTACATGCACCGCACCGGCCACTGGCTGGGCCTGGACGTGCACGATGTGGGCGACTACCGCCAGCCTGGCCCGACCCAGGGCGCCGAACGCCCCTGGCGCCAGCTGGAACCGGGCATGATGCTGACGATCGAGCCCGGCATCTACGTGCGGCCCGCAGACGACGTGCCCGAGGCCTACTGGAACATCGGCATCCGCACCGAGGACGACGCGCTGGTCACGGACGAAGGCTGTGAACTCATCACCCGCGGCGTGCCGGTGCAGGCCGGCGAGATCGAAGCGCTGATGCGCGAGTAGGCGCGCCGGGCTGGCGCTAAAAGACGTAGCCGTCCAGCCAGCCCATGGCGATCCAGGTGTAGACCACCACCATGGCGATGGCGAACATGGACACGATGGCGCCGACCAGGCAGGCCAGGATCGCGACCAGCACCGGACCCCAGCCGGTCCGGGTCGGCCGGCCCAGGCCCTCGTTGTAGAGGCGGTCGAATTTCTCGTCCGGCATCAGCGAGAACACCGCGCTCTCGATGAACCCGTCGACCATGGGAATGAACACCAGGAAGAAGGCGGGGTTGTCGTACCAGACGGGGTAGAAGCTGATAGCGCAGAACAGGCTGATCAGCGTGTATGCGGTCACCAGCCAGGCATGGCGGCGTCCCAGATACCACCAATGCGCCCCCACCGCTCCGAACAGGCAGGCCAGCAATCCGACCGCGACCTTTCCGCGCGGGCGGCGGGTGGAAGCGGCGGAAACGGCGGACACTGGGGATGAGGCCTGGAGCTGCGTCATGTCGATCGACCGGAAAGAGGGCCACGGCGCCAAGACGCGCCGGCTGCTGCGGATTGTAGTGGACGGTTAAAATCCGGGCATGACTTCATCCGCCTTCGACATAGCGATTCTAGGCGCGGGCCCGGTGGGCCGCGTGCTGGCCCTGATGCTGGCCCGCGTGGCGCCCGACCCCGCGCGCATCGCGCTGCTTGCCGGCAGCGCGCCCGCCGCGGTCGCGCCGTCGGCGGCAGTCCCCGCCACGGATCCCCGCGTGCTGGCCATGAACCATGGCAGCCGGGTGCTGCTGGAGTCGCTGCATGCCTGGCCCGAACGCTCGGCCGACATCCGCAACATCCATGTATCGCAGCGCGGCCGGCTGGGCCGCACCCTGATCCAGAACACCGATTTCGGCGTGCCGCAGCTGGGCAGCGTGGTCGCCTATTCCGGCCTGCACGCCAAGCTGGACGAATGCGTGGCCGCTTGCGGCGTCACCGTGTTGCAAGGGCCGCCCGCGCGGATCGGCATGCAGGACGCAGACGGCGTGCGCGTCGAACAAGGCGACGCGACACTGCTGTGCCGGGTCGCAGTGCAATCCGACGGCGCGGGCGCGACCGACGTGCGCCGCGACTACGACCAACATGCGGTGCTGACCACGGCGCACGCCACCCTGCCCCGCCGCGGCTGGGCCTGGGAGCGCTTCACCGCCGAAGGCCCGCTGGCGCTGCTGCCGCACCCGCAGACGCCGGACGCCTATTCGGTGGTCTGGTGCAGCGCGCCCGAGCGCGCCGCCGAACTGGCGGCGCTGGACAACGCCGCGTTTTCGCGGGCGCTGTCCGCCGCCTTCGGCGACCGCCTGGGACGGCTTTCCAGCCAGGCGCCGCGACATGTTTTCCCGCTGGCGCTGAGCGCCCGCCGCGCCCAGGTGCACGGCCGCGTGGCGGCCATCGGCAATGCCGCGCAAACCCTGCATCCGGTCGCAGGCCAGGGCCTGAACCTGGGCCTGCGCGACGCGGCCCGCCTGGCCCAGACGCTGGGCAGCTGGCTGGCCCATCCGGACGTCAATCCCGGTTCCGCCCTGGCGGAATTCGCCGGGGCGCGCCACGTGGACCGCTTCATCACCGCCGGCCTGACCGATCTGATGCCTCGCATCTTCTCGACCGGCCTGGCGCCGGTGGAGCACGCCTGCGGCCTGGCCTTATTGGGGATGGATCTGGCCTCTCCGCTGCGCGCGCCGCTGGCGCAGCATCTGCTGCAAGGTTTTCGCGCCTGAACGCTTCCCTATCCGCCCCCGATAATGGGGCGGTTGTCTGCTTTCGCCTTCCCTTGTTACGAATTGTTCTCCAGGTGACAAAGAGGGTACGAGCGAGCCGGTTAAAATGTGAGCATGCGCATAGGTCAATGGACCCTTCCCAACAACGTGCTGGTCGCGCCCATGGCGGGCGTGACGGACCGTCCTTTCCGCCAGCTTTGCAAGAAGCTGGGGGCGGGCTATGCCGTCTCGGAAATGGCCGCGAGCAACCCCAAGCTGTGGGATAGCGTCAAAACCTCCCGCCGCTTGAACCATGATGGCGAGATCGCCCCCATTTCGGTGCAGATCGCCGGCGCCGACCCCGCCATGATGGCGGAGGCGGCGGTGTTCAACGCCAGCAAGGGCGCCCGGATCATCGACATCAACATGGGCTGCCCGGTCAAGAAGGTCTGCAACGTGGCCTCCGGGTCAGCGCTCTTGCGCCATGAAGACCAGATCGCCCGCATCCTGGACGCGGTGGTATCCGCCTGCGCGCCGCTGGACGTGCCGGTGACCCTGAAGACCCGCACCGGCTGGGACCGCGAAAGCCGCAATGCCCTGCGGGTGGCGAAAATGGCCGAAAACGCCGGCATCGCCGCCCTGACCCTGCATGGCCGCACCCGCGCCGACCTCTATACGGGCGAGGCGGAATATGACACTATCCGCGCCGTCAAGGCCGAGCTGAAAATCCCCGTTGTCGCCAACGGAGATATCACTACGCCCGAAAAAGCCCGGCACGTCCTGGATTACACTGGCGCCGACGCGGTCATGATCGGCCGGGCGGCTCAAGGCCGTCCCTGGATTTTCCGCGAAATCGACCACTACCTGCGCACGGGCGAAACACTGGCCCCTCCCTCCTATGGGGAAATGCGCGAGCTGCTGCTCGAACATCTCGACGACCACTACCGGTTTTACGGCGAGCACACCGGCGTACGCACGGCGCGCAAGCACATAGGCTGGTATCTGGACGGCCTGCCGGGGGCGGATTCGTTCTGCGCCCGCATGAATCTGATCGACAACACCCGCGACCAGTGGCGGGCCGTGTCGGACTGGTTCGACCTTATCTCGCGCGACGGCGGATCCCATCCGGCGCCGGTCGCAGAAGCCCTGCTGGCGGCATAACCGCCTCAACACCAACATAAAAATATCTGTACTCAAATGAGCAAGAAAGATGTCCTGGAAGAATGCGTGCGCGCCAGCCTGGAGCGCTATTTCGAAGACTTGGGCGAATCCGAACCCCACGACATGTGGGACATGGTGATGCGCTGCGTGGAGCGCCCGGTGCTTGAAGTGGCGTTGGAAAGGTCGGGCGGCAACCAGTCGCGGGCATCCGAAATGCTGGGCATCACCCGCAACACCCTGCGCAAGAAGTTGCTGGCGCACAATATCCAGGTATAGCTTTCGTGCGCGGGCGGCAAGCGCATCGCGCCGCCCGCTCCCCCAGATTTCCCATCCGACCTGAACGAGAAAGGCGCTCCCGCCCCACTCCGTCCCTCACCATGAAAATCGAAACCGCCCTGCTTTCGGTGTCCGACAAGACCGGCATCGTTGAATTTGCCCGCGCCCTCGCCGCGCGCGGCGTGCGCCTGCTGTCCACCGGCGGCACCGCCAAGCTGCTGGCCGACTCCGGCCTGACCGTCACCGAAGTGGCGGCCCACACGGGTTCGCCCGAAATTCTCGATGGCCGCGTCAAGACGCTGCATCCGAAGATCCACGGCGGCCTGCTGGCGCGCCGCGACAGCGCCGAGCACATGGACACCATCAAGGCGGCCGGCATCGACCGCATCGACATGCTGGTGGTCAATCTGTACCCGTTCCGCGAAACCGTGGCCAAGCCGGACTGCACCTTCGCCGACGCCGTCGAGAACATCGACATCGGCGGCCCGGCCATGCTGCGCGCGGCGGCCAAGAACCACGGCACCGAAGCCGGCGGCGTGACCGTGGTGATCGACCCCGTCGACTACTCGCGCGTGCTGACCGAAATGGACAAGGGCGGCAACACCTCCTACGGCCTGCGCCTGGCGCTGGCCTCCAAGGTCTACGCCCACACCGCCGCCTACGACGGCGCCATCGCCGCCTACCTGACCAGCCTGGCCGAAGCCGAGCCCAAGCAGGAAGCCGTGCCGGCCCGCAACGAATGGCCCGGCACCCTGACCCTGCAGGTCAAGCAGGAACAGGCCCTGCGCTACGGCGAGAACCCGCACCAGACCGCCGCCTTCTACGTGGACGCACAGCGTCCGGCCGGCCTGCTGGGCAACTACCGCCAGCTGCAGGGCAAGGAACTGTCCTACAACAACATTGCGGACGCCGACGCTGCCTGGGAATGCGCGCGCAGCTTCGAAGCGCCCGCCTGCGTCATCGTCAAGCATGCCAACCCCTGCGGCGTGGCCGTCGCGGCCGACACGCTGGGCGCCTACCAGCAGGCCTTCAAGACCGACCCGACCTCGGCCTTCGGCGGCATCATCGCCTTCAACCGCCCGGTCGACGCCGCCACGGCCGAAGCCGTGAGCTCGCAGTTCCTGGAAGTGCTGCTGGCTCCCGCCTATGACGGCGCCGCGCTGGCCATCCTGGCCGCCAAGAAGAACGTGCGCGTGCTGGAAGTGCCGATGGGCACTGGCCAGAACGCCTTCGACATCAAGCGCGTGGGCGGCGGCTGGCTGGTGCAGAGCCCGGACGCCTACAACGTGCCGCGCGACGCGCTCAAGGTCGTCACCAAGCGCCAGCCCACCGAAGCCGAGATGAACGACCTGATGTTCGCCTGGAAGGTCGCCAAGTACGTCAAGTCCAACGCCATCGTGTTCGTGGGCGGCGGCATGACCCTGGGCGTGGGCGCGGGCCAGATGAGCCGTATCGACTCGGCCCGCATCGCCTCGATCAAGGCGGAAAACGCGGGCCTGACCCTGAAGGGTTCGGCCGTGGCGTCGGACGCTTTCTTCCCGTTCCGCGACGGCCTGGACGTGGTGGTGGCCGCTGGCGCGACCTGCGTGATCCAGCCGGGCGGCAGCGTGCGCGACGACGAAGTGATTGCCGCGGCCGACGAGCACGGCATCGCCATGGTGCTGACCGGCACCCGCCACTTCCGCCACTGATGCGCGTCCTCGGCATCGATCCCGGCCTGCGCCGCACCGGCTTCGGCGTGATCGATGCCGACGGCCCGCGGCTGCGCTATGTGGCCAGCGGGACCATCGTGGTCCCGCCGGCGCTGGCGCTGTCCGAACGCCTCAAGGTCATCCTGGACAATCTGCGCCAGGTGGCCCGCGACACGCAACCCGACGTGGCCGCGCTGGAAATCATCTTCCTGAACACCAACCCCGCCTCCACCCTGCTGCTGGGCCAGGCGCGCGGCGCGGCGCTGTGCGCGCTGGCCGACAGTTCGCTGCCCGTGCACGAGTACACCGCGCTGCAGATCAAGAAAGCCGTGGTCGGCACCGGCCGCGCCGCCAAGGAGCAGGTGCAGATGATGGTGCAGCATCTGCTGTCGCTGGATGGCGCGCCCGCGCCCGACTCGGCCGACGCGCTGGCCTGCGCCATCTGCCATGCCCATGCCGGCCCGCTGCAGGACAAGCTCGAACGCCTGGGCGCGTCCCTGCGCATGAGCGGCAAGACCCGCATCCGCAACGGCCGTCTGATCGGCTGAACCTTCGACACGCCGCGATTTTCCGCAAGGCGGGACCGGTTCCCGCCGCATGCGCGCCCGCGCGTATAGAATCCCCGCATTCGCCGCGCGTTCAGCGGCCTCACCATTGCCAGGCCACCATCACCATGATCGGACGCATCACCGGAACCCTGATCGAGAAACTCCCGCCCACCATCTGCGTGGACGTGGGCGGTCTGGGCTATGACATCGACGTGCCCATGAGCACGCTGTACTCGCTGCCCGACACGGGCGCGCGCGTCACGCTCTACACGCACCTGACGGTGCGCGAAGACGCCCACATCCTGTACGGCTTCGCCTCGGCCGGCGAACGCAGCGCTTTCCGCGAACTGATCAAGGTCAGCGGCATCGGCGCGCGCACCGCGCTGTCTGTACTGTCGGGCCTGTCGGTGGCGGACCTGGCGCAGGCCATTACGCTGCAGGAATCGGGCCGCCTGACGCGCGTGCCCGGCATTGGCAAGAAGACCGCCGAACGCCTGCTGCTGGAAATGCGCGGCAAGCTGGGCGCGGACATCGGCGCCTCGCCGCACGCGGCGCCGGACAACCAGTCGGACATCCTGAATGCGCTGCTGGCGCTGGGCTACTCGGAAAAGGAATCGCTGTCGGCGCTGAAGACGCTGCCCGAGGGCGTGGGCGTGTCCGACGGGATCAAGCAGGCGTTGAAGGCGCTGGTGCGCTGAAACCGGCTTACAGATAGCGCGGAGCCACCGCTTCCAGCCCCGTCGGCACCACGTGCAGTTCGGGCGCGATCGGCCCGCTGCAGATATTGTCGCGGCGCAAGGAGTCCAGGTTGTCGCGCGACATCAGCGGCGTGCCAGGCATGCATTCGAACAGCCGGGCCTGCATGCGGCCCACGCCCATGGGCATGCTGACCACGGGCCGCGGATGGCCGCTCCAGGCGGCGCACAGGCGAGCGATCTCGCCCAGCGTGTAGACCTGGGGCCCGCCCAGTTCATAGGTCTTGCCGCAGGTGTGCGTATTGCCCAGCGCCGAAACGATGGCGGCGACCACGTCGCCCACATAGACCGGCTGCATGCGCACGTGCGCGCCCGCCAGCGGCAGCACCGGCAGCCAGCGCGCCAGGCCAGCGAACATATTGGTGAATTTGTCGTCCGGGCCGAAGACCACCGAAGGGCGGAAGATGGTCCAGCCCCCATCCCGATTGCCCTGGAATTCCTGCTTGATGGCGGCTTCGCCGTCGCCCTTGGAACGCTGGTACATGCTGTCGCCGTTGGAATCGGCGCCCAGCGCGCTGATGTGTATCAGCCTGCGCACGCCCTGGCGGCGACACGCTTGCGCGATGCGCTGCGGCAGCAGCACGTGGGCCCGCGCGAACGCCGAGCCATAGGGACGGCCGGCGTTGCCGTGCAGGATGCCCACCAGGTTGATGACCGCGTCGCAACCCTGCGCCAGGCCGTCCAGCGTGGCGTCATCGTGCACGTCGCATTCGAGCAGGGTGACGGTGGGAAGAATCTGCAGGTCGCGCCCGCGGCTGTAAAGCCGGGTGGGCACGACGATCTGATGCTGATCCGCGGAAAGCCGCGCTACCAGATGACGGCCGATGAAACCGGTGCCGCCGATGACAAGGATACGCATGCCGCAGCCCCTGTTCGTCAGGATTCAGTTCCGATTCTGCCTTGCACACGCTACAACCGCAAGCGCGCATCGGCGGTCCCGCGTGGGGACCGCCCGAGGGGGATTCAACCCGCCAGCAGCTTGGCGTAGGCCGGAAGGTCGACGTTGCCGCCGCTGATGATGACGCCGACTCGCGCGCCGCGTACCGGCACCACGTTCTGCATGACCGCGGCCGCGCCCAGGCAGCCTGTGGGTTCCACCACCATCTTCATGCGTTCGGCGAAGAACCGCATGGTGGTGACCAGCTGTTCGTCCGTGACAGTGACGATGTCGCGCACATGCTTCTGGATGAGCGGGAAGGTCAGGTTGCCCAGGTGGGTCGTGGCGGCGCCGTCGGCCAGGGTCTTGGGCGCCGGGATTCGGACGATTTCACCTTTGCGCAAGGACTGCTGGCCGTCGTTGCCAGCCTCGGGCTCGACGCCGTAGACCAGGCAGCGCGGGCTCAGCGCGTAGGCGGACAGGGCCGACCCCGACAGCAGGCCGCCGCCGCCCAGACAGACGAACAGGTAGTCCAGTTCGCCCACTTCCTCGAACAGTTCCTTGGCGGCGGTGCCCTGGCCGGCGATCACGTCTTCATGGTCGTAGGGCGGGATCAGGGTGGCGCCGGTTTCGGCCTGGATGCGGCGGGCGATCGCCTCGCGGTCCTCGGTGTAGCGGTCGTAGGTGACGATCTTGCCGCCATAGCCTTCCGTCGCCGCGCGCTTGGCCGCGGGGGCGTCCAGCGGCATGATGATGGTGGCCTGCACGCCTTGCAGCTTGGAGGCCAGGGCGATGGCCTGCGCGTGGTTGCCCGACGAAAACGTGACCACGCCGGCGGCGCGCTGTTCCGGGGTCAGGCGGGCGATGGCGTTGTAGCCGCCGCGGAACTTGAAAGCGCCCATGCGCTGGAAGTTCTCGCACTTGAAGAAGACCGACGCGCCGCTGATCGCATCGGCGGTGGTCGACGTCAGTACGGGCGTGCGGTGCGCGTTGCCGGCCAGGCGCTCGCTGGCGCGCACGACGTCGTCATAGGTGGGCAATTCGGGCTGCATGGGCTTGGGTCCTTTGATCGCGGAGAATAATCAAAACCTCCGGATGATAAACCCGCGGCCGACTTCGGGCGCCGTCCGGCGCCCGGGTTCGGTCCGATTTGCCGGCAGCCTACTTCCCGAAGAGATCGCCCGAACCCGCCGTGGCGCCGGCCGGCGGAGTCAGCCCCAGGTGGCGCCAGGTGGTCAGCGTGGCGGTGCGGCCGCGCGGCGTGCGCTGCAGATAGCCATGCTGGATGAGATAGGGCTCGATCACGTCCTCGATGGTGTCGCGCTCTTCGCCGATGGCGGCGGCCAGGCTGTCCACGCCGACGGGACCGCCATCGAACTTGTGGATGATGGCTTCGAGCAGCTTGCGGTCCATCAGGTCCAGGCCCTGCGGGTCCACTTCCAGCATGGCCAGCGCGCGGCCCGCAACGTCCGCATCGATGGTGCCGCCGGCCTTGACCTCGGCGTAGTCGCGCACCCGGCGCAGC
The DNA here is from genome assembly GCF_048541815.1 of Achromobacter sp. PD1. Lineage (NCBI taxonomy): Bacteria > Pseudomonadati > Pseudomonadota > Betaproteobacteria > Burkholderiales > Alcaligenaceae > Achromobacter > Achromobacter sp. PD1. Next base: position 283,618 of record NZ_CP183349.1, on the reverse strand, counting down.
AGCCGGTTGGCGATGCGGGGCGTGCCGCGGGCGCGGCGCGCGACTTCGGCCGCGCCGTCCGGCGTGATGCCGGCGTTCAGGAGGCCGGCGCTGCGCGTGACGATGTGGCCGAGATCGGCGGCGTTGTAGAACTCCAGCCGCGACACGATGCCGAAGCGATCCCGCAGGGGGTTGGTCAGCATGCCGGCGCGGGTGGTGGCGCCGACCAGGGTGAAGGGCTGCAGGTCCAGCTTCACGCTGCGCGCGGCGGGGCCTTCGCCGATCAGGATGTCGATCTGGAAATCCTCCAGCGCCGGATAGAGGATTTCCTCGACCACGGGCGACAGGCGGTGGATTTCGTCGATGAACAGGACGTCGTTCTTTTCCAGGTTGGTCAGAAGCGCCGCCAGGTCGCCCGGGCGCTCCAGCACCGGACCGGAGGTCTGGCGCAGCTGCACGCCCATTTCATGCGCAATGATGTGGGCCAGCGTGGTCTTGCCCAGGCCCGGGGGGCCGAACAGCAACACGTGGTCCAGGGCCTCGCCGCGCTTCCTGGCCGCGGCGATGAAGATCTCCAGCTGCTCGCGGGCGCGTTGCTGGCCGACATACTCGTCCAGCGCCTTGGGCCGCAGGGCGCGTTCGATCGACTCCTCGTTGGGCGAGACCGGCTGCGGCGCCACGATACGGGGGGCGTCGGGACGGGAGGAAAGCGAATCGGACTGGATGGCCATGGTGCGGGAACGACAAAATGCTGAGCAGGATGCATCGTACCGTAGCGCGACCCGCCCCGGGGAGAAGCGAGCGCCCTTGCGGGCGCCCCTAGGACGTCTCGGACAGCGGCAGCTTGACCCGCACGCACAACCCGCCGGACTCCGCCTCGAGCAGCTCCAGCGAGCCGCCATGGGCCCGCGCGATGGCCTCGGCCAGCGCCAGGCCCAGGCCCACGCTGCCGGTGCGCGTGCGCGCGTCGTCCAGGCGGCTGAACGGGCGCAGGGCCTCCTGGCGCCGTTCCGGCACGATGCCGGAACCGTGGTCGGCCACGTCCAGCACCGCGTGGCGACCCTCGTGCCGCAGGCTGACCTGGACCGGCGGCGCGCCATGGTTCAGCGCATTGCCGATCAGGTTGTCCAGCAGGCGGCCCAGCGCCACGGCGTCCGCCTGCACCACCAGGGTTGCAACGTCGTCGCCGGCCCGCAGGCTGATGTCGGTGCCGGCGCCCTGCCAGGCGCCCACGCGCTCGGTCAGCCAGTCGGACAGCAGCATCGAGGCGTAGCGGTAGGCGGCCGGATCGGTGCCGCGCACGAAGCCGATGAACTGGTCGACCATGTGCTGCATGTCCTGCAGGTCCGCGCGCAAGCCCTCCTTCAGCTTGGAGTCGTCGGCCAGTTCGATGCGCAGCCACATCCGCGACAGGGGTCCCTTCAGGTCGTGGGGCAGGCCCGACAGCAGCGTGCGGCGCACCGAATCGGATTCGGACAGCGCGTCCAGCATGGCGTTGAAACGCTCTCCCAGCACCCGCGTTTCGTGCGGGCCCGACGGCTCGACCCGTTGCGGCTGCCCCGCCGCCAGCCGGTCGGCCGCGTCGGCCAGCCGGGTGATAGGACGCGTGATGTGCCAGGAAAAACCCACCGCCAGCAACAGCAGCAACCCCAGGCCGCCCAGCCAGGCGGCGATGAACGGCGTCGCGACCGGCGGATCCAGGCGGTCCAGCGGGATGACCAGCCATTCGCGCAGGCGCGGCGCGTCCTCGCTGGCGGGATTGGGCGCCAGCGAGATGAAGATTTCCGGCGTCGGTCCGCGCGACAGCGCCACGCGCGTGCCGTCGTTCAGGCGTTCATTGAGCTGCTGCACCAGCACGCGCAGATCGCGGCGGATGTCGTCCGGTTCGGGCTGGTAGCGGCGGCTGTGTTCTTCGCGGTCGCGTTCGCGCGCGCGCTCGCCTTCCCTGGCGCTGGCGCGTTCATCGCCGTGTTCTTCGTCGCGCACTTCCGGGGGCGGCGGCGCCGGCGGGCCGTGCATCTGCATGTCCGCGGGCGGCGGAGGCGGCGGAGGCGGCGGCTTCGGAGCCGCCTTCGGCGGTGGCCGGCGGCCATTGAATCGCTGCAGCTTGGCCTCGGCGGGCAGCACCCGCGACCACAGCCGCCACTGGTTCTGCGAGGCCGTGCGCACGAAGTCGGCGCGTTCCTCCGCCGGCACCTGCGACACCGCGGCGCGCAAGGTGCGGATGGTGGTGACGATATAGCCGATGGCTACGTCTTCCATGAACTTGTGCCGGAAGTACGAGACCGTCACCAAGGTGGCCGCCTGCGTCAGCAGGACCGAGCCCAGGATCAGCAGGATCAGCCTTGCCCGCAGCGAGCGCGGCACCAGGAAGCCAGGAGCAAAGCGCATCAGGGCGAGAACCGGTAACCGATGCCCCAGACGGTCTGGATCCAGCGCGGTTGCTTGGGGTCGTCTTCGATGACCCGGCGCAGCCGCAGGATGGCGATGTCGATGGCGCGGTCATTGCGCTCGCCGGCATCGTCATCGCGCGCCAGCGCCAGCAGGCGTTCGCGCGACAGCGGCTTGCCCGCGTTGCGCACCAGCGCCTCCAGCAGATTGATTTCGCCGCCGGTCAGCTTGACCACCGTGCCTTCGCGCGACAGCTGGCGGGTGGAGGGATCGAACACGAAGGGCCCGAACGAGACCGGCGCGTCCTTGGTCAGCGCGGACGGGCCGCGCTTGCGGCGCAGCACGGCCTCGATGCGGGCCAGCAGTTCGCGCGGATCAAAAGGCTTGCCGACGTAATCGTCGGCGCCGGCCTCCAATCCGATGATGCGGTCCACCGCCTCGTCGCGCGCGGTCAGCAGGATGACGGGAATGTCCTCGCCTTGCTCGCGCAGGCGGCGGCAGGCGTCCGCGCCGTCGCCGCCGGGCAGCATGCGGTCCAGCACCAGCAGGTCGGGCGCGTAGCGGGTGATGCGGGACGACAGGTCGGTAGCGTCCGGCGCCAGCAGGGTGTCGTAGCCGTGCCGGTTCAGGTAGTCGGCCAGCAATTGCCGTAAGGCCGGATCGTCGTCGACGACCAGCAGCTTGGTGTGGGGATTGTCCATGGATGCCATAGTGCGGCCCGCCGCCACAAGCCGCAAGAGGCGGGAAATCAACTGAAATATACCTGTTGCACGATGTTGAACGCGTTTACCAGCGCTTTCCCGCCACGGCGCAGCGCCCGATGCGAACTGGCCCTAAAATGGAACCCGGCCCGCCTTCTGTCCGCTTTGCTAAAAAACGTTTACAGGCAAGGCGACGCTCCCTTTCTACACTGTGCCTATGGTCGCCCCTGCATTCCTCTGGCGAAAAACCCTGTTGCGCGCCGCGCTGGCCGCGGTCGTCGCCTGCCCGATCGCCCCGGCCGCGGCCGATCCGCTTGCGGCGTCCCCCTATATGCCCGCTCCGCCCTCGGCGCGCGGCATCGGCATACTGTCCCCGGTTCAGCCCATGCCCGTGCGCCCCGCGGCGTCGATGGCATCGCGCGCCGTCCCGCTGGATCCGTCCCCTTGCGACATGCAGACCATGGAACCGGCGCTGGACACCAGCGTGCACGGCACGGGCGACGCTGACCTGATCCCCGGCACCGGACTGGGACTGTCCGGCGACGCCCAGCCCGCCCCGGTTCCACAGGATTGCACGGTGCTCGCGACGCCCGAGGAGCCCGCGCCGGACTACTCGCTAACCCTCCAGGACGGGGACCTGCCTCGCATACCCGTGGTCATGATCTCCGGCGTGTCGCGCGCCTCCCGGCCCTGGTTCGCCTCCGCCAACAGCCAGGAGGGCCTGCGCTACGGCGGCAACCGCAACTGGGTCTACCGCAATACCTCGGGCCCCTCCGTCGCCGTCGGCAACATCGACGCCAAGGCGCCGGCCTGGGGCAGCGGCGCGCCGGTGGGCGGACTGCAGATCTCGAACTGGGCCGGATCCGGCGCCACGGTCCCGGAAGGCAGCTTCGGCTATTCCTCGTCGCTGGGCCGCCTGAACCACATGGATCCCGCCGCCAGTTCCGGAGCCGTGGATTACGGCGACCCGGTGGGCAGCGGCAGCGTGCGTTACGGCCTCACGCCGACGCTGACCCTGGAGGGCCAGATGCAAAGCGCGCCGTCGCTCACGACGCGCGGCATGGGCACCACCTACGCCGCGGGCGACTACGGAACTTTCCGCGCCGGAGCCACGCAAAGCTCGTTCGACGCGGCCAGCGCCTGGCGCTACCGCTTCGACTACAACGTGGCCGTGGCCGACGCCGTCAACCTGGGCTATTCCAACGAGCAGGTCGGCGCGGGCTACGGCGACCTGTCCAGCTACTCGGGCGGCGGAGCTTCGGCGGCGCACACCCGCAACACGCTGTCCGCGGGCGTCCCCATCACCGGCTGGGGGGTGCTCAGCGGCACCTACTCGGGGCTGCGGGAAGGCTCCGAGCTGGCCGAGCAGCGCGTGGGCCTGTCGCACAGCATGTTCGTCTCACCCAAGGTCAAGCTGGCGGTGGGCGCGGACCGCGACATCATTTCCGGCAACTACGAATGGCGCGCCAACCTCAGCATGCCCGTGGATACCTTCATGCGCGGCACCTGGCTGAGCTGGTAGGCAGACCGCGGCAAGGACAGAAATCTCCCTGCCGGAAAAGGTCCGGCGGAATTGCGGCTTAAAATCCCTGCCATGATGCTCCCGGCCTACCCCCATGTCTGACGCGCGCGCCCTCGGCGTGTTGCAGCGCGTTTTCGGTTACGAATCCTTCCGCGGCGACCAGCAAGCCATTGTCGAACAGGTGATCGACGGCGGCGACGCGCTGGTCCTCATGCCCACGGGCGGCGGCAAATCGCTCTGTTACCAGATTCCGTCCCTGGTCCGCGAAGGCACCGGCATCGTCGTGTCGCCCCTGATCGCGCTGATGCAGGACCAGGTCGACGCCCTGACCGAACTGGGCGTGCGCGCAGCCTTCCTCAACTCCACCCAGGAGTGGCGGGTGGCCCGCGACGTCGAGCAGGCCTTCCTGGCCGGCGAGCTGGATCTGCTGTACGTGGCGCCCGAGCGCCTGCTGACCGACCGCTGCCTGCAATTGCTGGAACGCGGCCGCATCGCGCTGTTCGCCATCGACGAGGCCCACTGCGTGTCCCAGTGGGGCCACGACTTCCGCCCGGAATACCTGGGCCTGTCGATGCTGCACGAGCGCTGGCCGGACGTGCCGCGCATCGCGCTCACCGCGACCGCCACCGCCGACACCCGCAGCGAAATCGCCCAGCGCCTGTCGCTGGACGATGCGCGCCACTTCGTTTCCAGTTTCGACCGCCCCAACATCCGCTACCGCATCATCGAAAAAAACGAGGTGCGCAAGCAATTGCTGGAAATGATCCAGACCGATCATGAAGGCGAATCCGGCGTGGTCTATTGCCTGTCGCGGGCCCGCGTGGAAGAGACCGCGGAGTTCCTGTGCAACCAGGGCATCGACGCCATGCCCTATCACGCCGGCCTCAGCGCGCAGGTGCGCGCCGCCAACCAGGCGCGCTTCCTGCGCGAGGACGCCGTGGTCATGGTGGCCACCATCGCCTTCGGCATGGGCATCGACAAGCCCGACGTGCGCTTCGTGGCGCACATCGACCTGCCCAAGTCGGTGGAAGGCTATTACCAGGAAACCGGCCGCGCCGGCCGCGATGGACTGCCGGCCACGGCCTGGCTGGCCTACGGCCTGCAGGACGTGGTGCAGCAGCGCCGCATGATCGACGAATCGCCGGGCGAAGAGTCCTACCGCCGCCGCCTGGGCCAGCAGCTGGACGCCATGCTGGGGCTCTGTGAAACCGTGGAATGCCGGCGCGTGCGTCTGCTGGCCTACTTCGGCCAGCAGATCACCGCCTGCGGCAATTGCGACGTCTGCCTGGAACCGCCCCAGGCCTGGGACGGCACGGTTGCGGCGCAGAAGGTGCTGTCCGCCGTCTACCGCCTGTGGAAGGAGCGCGGCCAGCGCTATGGCGCCGGCCACATCATCGACATCCTGCGCGGCAAGGTCACGGACCGCACCAAGCAGCACGGCCACGAAACGCTGAGCGTATTCGGCGTGGGCGCGGACCTGAGCGATACCGCCTGGCGCGGCGTGCTGCGCCAGTTGCTGGCGCAAGGCCTGCTGACGGTGGACCACGAAGGCTACGGCACCCTGGCCCTGACCGAAGGCAGCCGCGCCGTGCTCAAGGGCGAGCGCCAATTGATGCTGCGCCGCGAATCCGAAAAGAAACCGCGCTCGGGCAAGAGCGGCAGCGGCCGCCCCAAGGCGGCGGCGATTGACCTGCCGGCCGAACTGCAGCCCGTATTCGAGGCTCTGCGCGCCTGGCGCGGCGAAGTAGCCAAGAGCCATGGCGTGCCGGCCTATGTCATCTTCCACGACGCCACGCTGCGTGAGATCGCGCTGGCCCAGCCCGAATCCATGGACGAGCTGAGCCACATCAGCGGCGTGGGCGCCCGCAAGCTGGAAGCCTACGGCGAAGAGATCCTGCAGCGCGTCGCCAGGCCGGTCTTGTGACGGCAGCCCCGGCCGGACTTCCCGGCCGGATCAGCCCGGCGGCGGCAGCAGCGGCACCGGCGCGCGTTCCTTGCCGAACACCGAGCGGTACGCCAGGATGTTGAACACCAGCACCACCGGAATGCCCACGACCGCCCCGGCCAGCACCAGGCGCATCGAGCCCAGCGCGCCCGCGCCGTCCCACAGCGTCATGTCGTCCAGGATCAGGTAGGGGAACAGGCTGTAGGCCAGGCCGCTGAGCATCAGCAGGAACAGGGCCACGCACAGCACGAACGGCAGCCAGCTGAAACGGTCGGCCTTGCCCGGCAACCTCGCCAGCAGCATTTCGGCGGCGACGAAGCCCGCCAGCATCAGCACCCAGACCGTTGCCGCCAGGCTCAGGTGGGCAATGTTGCTCCATTTGTAGAAGATGCCCGCATTGGCCAGGCCCAGCGTGACCGCGATCGCCACCATGCCCACCGCCGTCCAGCGGATGGCGTGGCGCGCCCAGTTGGCGGCGCGGCGCTGCAGATCGCCGTCCACCCGCATGACCAGCCAGGACGCGCCCAGCAGCACATAGGCCGCCACCGCGCACAGGCCCACGAACATGGAGAACCAGCCGTAGCCGGCATCGGACTGGTAGCCGGTGGCGATGCGGCCCAGCAGCATGCCCTGGCCGAAAGCGGTGATCAGCGACCCCGCCCAGAAGCCGAAAATCCAGCGCGGCTTCATTTCGTTGCGCGCACGGATGCGGAACTCGAACGAGACGCTGCGCAGCACCACGCCCAGCACCATGCAGGTGAGCGGTCCGTAGAGCTTGCCCAGCACCGCGCCCCAGGCGAACGGGAACGCCGCCGCGAACAGGCCCATGCCCAGCAGCAGCCAGAATTCATTGGCGTCGCGCCACGGGCTCAGCAGGCTCATCATGCGGCCGCGCTCGTGTTCCGGCGCCAGTTGCAGCAGGATGCCCACGCCCAGGTCGAAGCCGTCCAGCACCATGCCCGCGGCAATCACCACGAACAGCAGGGCCATGAAGGCCAGCGGCATCCAGAAAGAGGGATCGTCGGGGTTGAGGCCCTGGGAGGCGGCCAGCATGGCGATCATGGCGTGCCTCCAGCCAGTTTGCGCACGGGCACGACGCCATAGCGCGCCGCGTGGAACAGCATGCCGACGAACGCCGCAAGCAGCAGCAGGTACAGCACGCCATAACCGATCAATCCGTACAGCACGGTGCTGGAGGCCACGATGCCCAGCACCTCGGACTGCGTGACGGTGCCGTTCACCGCGAACGGCTGCAAGCCCAGGATGGATACCCACCACCCGGCCACGACGGCGATGGCGCCGGAGAACATCATGCCGCACAGCACCCGCTGCCACCAATGCGGCAGCGTGGACGGGTCCAGCCCGCGCCGGAACGTCCACAGGAAGGTCACGCAGGCCACGGCCAGCATCAGCAAGCCCAGCCCTGCCGCCACGCGCAGCGACCAGAAGGTCAGCGCCACCGGCGGCAGCATGCCCGAATACTTGTCCAGGCCGCGGTAGGTGCCGTCCTGGTTACGGTGCAGCCACATCCCGCCCATGTTGCGCAGGGTCACGTCGGCCACATTGGTATGGGCGCGCGCATCGGGCCAGCCGAACAGCACCAGTTGCGGCTCTGCGCCGCTTTCCCAGTAGCCCGCGGCGGCGGCAGCCTTGGCGGGCTGCAGCTTGGCGATCATCTGCCCGGCGCCGGTCGCCACCGGCAACTGCATGAACGCCCCCACCACGGCGACCACCAGCGCGGTCTTGAACGCGTTGCGCTCGCCGTCGCCCAGCGGACGCCGCAGCGCCTGCAGCGCGGTCACGCCCATCATCAGGAACGCGGCGGCCAGGGCCGCGCCCACCATCACCACCGCCATGCGCCATCCCACGGAGGGATTCAGCACCACGGCCATCCAGTCATAGACCTGGTAGCGTCCATCGACCAGCAGCGCGCCATCCGGCGTCTGCATCCAGGATTGCAGCGCCAGCACCCAGAACACCGCCACCAGTTGCCCCACCGCCACCATCAGCACGGCCAGTGTATGGGCGCCATCCGACACGCGGCGCTGGCCGAACAGCATGACGCCCAGGAAACAGGACTTGAGAATGAAGACCGAAAGTATGGCGTAGCCCAGCAAGGGCCCGGCGACGTTGCCGATCTTGTCCATGAGGCCGGCCCACAGGCTGCCCAGCTGGATCAGCACCGGCACGCTGGCCGCCAGCGTCAGCACGAAGGCCAGGGCGAAAATCCGCACCCAGAAGCGGTAGGCGGCTGTCCAGCCGCCCTGGCCGGACCAGCGCGCCCTGATCTTGAAGAACAGCAGCACCCAGGCGAGCGCCAGGGAGAAGGCCAGGAAAAACGCCAGAAAGCTCAGGCTGGCCACGAACTGCGTGCGGGCCAGGGATAACGTGGATATGTCCATGATGGCCCGTAGTGTAGAGCCAGTTACATGACTGTGGGGACAGTTTGAAACCGGTTGCACCGGCAGCAAAAAGGCCTCGCCTGCGGAACGTGGCAAAATTGACTCTTTGTCGCTGCTTTTTCCTATTCTTTCAAGAATGACCTCCGCCACGACGCCGACCCCTGCCGCATCAAATTTCCTGCTCAACATCGTTCAAGACGACCTCGAAGCCCAGCGCTTCGCAGGCAAGCGTTGGGCGGGCAAGCCTGGCCCGGCGGCCTTGCAACAACAAGGCGGACTGGATTCGGCCCGCATCCGCACGCGCTTTCCGCCGGAGCCCAACGGCTACCTGCACCTCGGCCACGCCAAGAGCATCTGCGTGAACTTCGGGCTGGCCCGCGATTTCGGCGGCGTCTGCCACCTGCGCTTTGACGACACCAATCCGGAAAAGGAAGACCAGGAATACGTCGACGCCATCATCGAGGCCGTGCACTGGCTGGGCTTTGACTGGAAGGCCGACGGCAACGACAACCTGTACTTCGCCAGTGACTACTTCGGCTACATGTACGAGTTCGCCGAAGCGCTGGTCGAGGCCGGCCACGCCTACGTCGACGAGCAGAGCCCCGAAGAAATCCGCGCCAACCGCGGCACGCTGACCGAACCCGGCACCGACTCGCCCTGGCGCAATCGCCCGGCGGCCGAGTCCCTGACGCTGCTGCGCGAAATGCGCGACGGCAAGCACCCGGACGGCAGCCTGGTGCTGCGCGCGAAGATCAACATGGCGTCGCCCAACATCAACCTGCGCGACCCGGTCATGTACCGCGTGCGCCACGCCCATCACCACCGTACCGGCGACCAGTGGTGCATCTACCCGATGTACAGCTGGGCGCACCCGGTCGAAGACGCGCTGGAAGGCATCACGCACAGCGTCTGCACGCTGGAATTCGAAGACCAGCGCCCGTTCTACGACTGGATCCTGGCGCGCCTGGCCGAACTCGGCAAGCTGGCGCAGCCGCTGCCGCACCAGTACGAATTCGCGCGCCTGAACGTGAGCTACGTCGTCACCAGCAAGCGCAAGCTGCTGCAGCTGGTGCGCGAAGGCCACGTGGACGGCTGGGACGATCCCCGCATGCCGACCATCTTCGGCCTGCGCCGGCGCGGCTACACGCCCTCCTCGATCCGCCTGTTCTGCGACCGCACCGCCGTGTCCAAGTCCGACTCGCGCATCGACTACAGCCTGCTGGAACAAGCGGTGCGCGACGACCTGGACCCGGTCGCCCCGCGCTCGGTGGCCGTGCTGGATCCGCTCAAGCTGGTCATCACCAACTACCCGGAAGGCCAGACCGAGATCTGCACCGCGCCGCGCAACCCGCACGATCCCGAAGCCGGCGTGCGCGAGTTCCCGCTGTCGCGCGAACTCTGGATCGAACGCGACGACTTCCGCGAAGAAGCGCCCAAGAAGTACTTCCGCCTGTTCCCGGGCAATACCGTGCGCCTGAAATACGGCTACGTGGTGCGCTGCACCGGCTTCACCAAGAACGAAGCCGGCGAGATCATCGAGGTCCAGGCGGAATACCTGCCGGAAACCAAGAGCGGCACGCCGGGCGCGGACAGCGTCAAGGTCAAGGGCAACATCACCTGGGTCAGCGCGGCCCATGCGGTGCCCGCCCAGATCCACCTGTACGACCGCCTGTTCGCCGACGCGCGTCCCGACGGCGGCGACAAGGACTTCCTGGCCTGCCTGAACCCGAATTCCAAGCTGACCGTCACGGCCTGGCTGGAGCCGGGCACCGTCGCCACGCCGGGCGCCACCTGGCAGTTCGAACGCCTGGGCTACTTCACGGCCGACCTGAAGGAATCCAGCCCCGAGGCGCCGGTGCTCAACCGCATCGTGACCCTGCGCGACTCCTGGGCGCAAGGCTGACGCGCCGCGTCCGCATTGCAGGAAATAGGCGCTGAAAGGCGCCTTTTTCTTTGGGCTCGCCCCCTGCGCATGCCGCCCCGGGGCGGGTTATCATCCCCCGAACCCCGCAGCCGGTCGAGCGCGCCGTTTCCCGGCGCCGGAACCGCCAGCCACAATCAAGATGAACACTGAATCCCTAGCCCTGGACTTCAAAAGCGCCACCCTCTATGCCATCCGGGTGGTCCTGCACAGCGTCGACCCTGAACGCCTGAACGCCGCCCTGGCCAAGCGCATGGCCGATGCCGGCAGTTTCTTCGAAAACGAACCCGTGGTCATCGACGCCAGCCGCGTCGAGGAAAAAATCGATTGGACCGCCCTGGTGGCGGCATTGCGCGGCCATAACCTGCCTCCCATCGGCGTGGTCGCCGAAGGCGCCAACCTGGAAGCCGCGCGCGCGGCGGGCCTGACGCCGGTGGAACTGTCCACGCCCGCGGCCCGGCCCGCGCCGGTGATCGACACCGCGCCGCCCAACGATGTCTCCACTCCGGTACCCTCGGTGCCGGCCGCCGCGGTCGAAACCGCAGCCGCGCCCACAGAAGTCGCCGCCGAAGCCGCCGAGCCCGACGCGCCCGCCGGCAAGCCCGCGGACGAGCCGCTGCCCGCCCGCGCGGCCAGCAACACCACCTCGGCCCCCAGCCCCACCCCGGCCGCGCCGCACTCGTCGTCGGCGCTGGTCATCACCAAGCCGCTGCGTTCCGGCCAGCGCGTCTACGCACGCCATACGGACCTGGTGGTGATCGGCATGGTGAGCCAAGGCGCGGAAGTCATCGCCGACGGCAACGTCCATGTCTACGGTCCCTTGCGCGGCAAAGCGATGGCGGGCGCGCGCGGCGACACTTCGGCGCGCATTTTCACGACCCACCTGGACGCTGAACTGCTGGCCGTGGCCGGCGTGTACCGCGTGGTCGAGGACAAGCTCGACCGCACGCTGCAGAACCAGCCCGCGCTGGTCCGCCTGGACGGCGACACGCTGCGCATCGAAGCCCTCAAGGCTTGATATCCGGAATCTGGCCGCCAGCAGCGGCCGAGGCGCACGCGCAGACACCCGCGCAAATTTCAACACATCCTGTAAGAAGCCTTACAAGGGCTTTTTGCTTTACGATAACGCGATTTATTCGAACATAAGGGTTTGATCGTCATGACACGCATTGTTGTGGTGACTTCCGGCAAAGGCGGCGTGGGCAAAACCACGACCAGCGCCAGTTTTTCTGCGGGACTCGCGATGCGGGGCCACAAGACCGCTGTCATCGACTTCGATGTCGGCCTGCGCAACCTCGACCTGATCATGGGCTGCGAACGTCGCGTCGTGTACGACTTCGTCAACGTGATCCAGGGCGAAGCCACGCTCAACCAGGCCCTCATCAAGGACAAGCAGCTCGAAAACCTGTTCATCCTGCCCGCCTCGCAGACGCGCGACAAAGACGCGCTGACGCAGGAAGGCGTGGAAAAGGTCATCAACGACCTCAAGGGCATGGGCTTTGACTACATCGTCTGCGACTCGCCCGCCGGCATCGAAACCGGCGCGCTGATGGCCGCCTACTTCGCCGACGACGCACTGGTCGTGACCAACCCGGAAGTCTCGTCGGTGCGCGACTCCGACCGCATCCTGGGCATCCTGGCCGCCAAGTCCAAGCGCGCCGTGGAAGGCGACGAGCCCGTCAAGGAATACCTGCTGCTGACGCGCTACAGCCCCAAGCGCGTGGTCGACGGCGAAATGCTGTCGCTGGGCGACATCGAGGACATCCTGCGCATCAAGCTGATCGGCGTGATCCCCGAATCCGAAGCGGTGCTGCAAGCGTCGAACCAGGGCCTGCCGGCCATCCACCTCAGAGACACCGACGTTTCCGAAGCCTACAAGGACGTCGTGGCCCGTTATCTTGGCGAAGACAAGGCCCTGCGCTTTACCGACTACGAAAAGCCCGGTTTCCTGAAACGCCTGTTCGGAGGCAAGTAAGCAATGTCCTTCCTGTCGTTTCTGCTTGGTCAAAAGAAGACCTCCGCATCCGTCGCCAAGGAACGGTTGCAGATCATCCTGGCCCACGAGCGGGGCCGCGGCGACTCGCCCGATTACCTGCCGCAGTTGCAGCAGGAGCTTATCGCCGTCATTTCGAAATACGTGAAGATCAACCCCGAGGACATCAAGGTGCACCTGGAACGCCAGGACACGCTGGAGGTCCTGGAGGTCAAGATCGAAATGCCTCAGAACGAGACCTGATGCGGCTGCGCGGCGCAGGGGCATACTTGCCGCCGCGCACAGCCCAGGTCAAAAAAATGCCCGGCATTGCCGGGCATTTGCTTTGGGGCGGTGAACGCTTAACGCTTGCCGACCTGATCGCCGATGACGCCGCCGATCGCCGCTCCGCCCACCGTTCCGAGGATGCCGCCGTTGGTGATCACGGCGCCTGCCACGCCGCCCAGGGCAGCGCCACCGACCGTGCTCTTCTGGCGATGGCTCATGCCGTCCCAGGACGAGCAGCCAGCCATGGCGGCGGTCAGCGCCAGCGCAACACAGATTTTGGAGAGAGATGCGATTTTCATATTTGTGGTTCCTATTCTCGTACCCGGGAGCCGCGCATGAAACTGGATGCGAGCGCGCGGCGCCCATGAGGGCCTGGAACCTTCAGGATCGCAAAATATTCTTGCCCTGGCTGTGAAGTTTGCCCATGAATTGTGTCAAAGAGCGAGTTAATCTTTGCGCGCCCCAGGGACATTGTTGCAGCGGTCGGCCGCTATTTGACCAGACGTAACACCTCGCGGAAACGCGGGTGTTCACAAGTCCGCATCCATTCAAAGATCGCCATTTCGGACGTGACGATTTCAGCGCCATGCGCACGCGCGCGGCGCAGCGCCGCGTGATGATCGGCAGGCTTGCGCGAGCCCGCCGCATCCGCCACCAGCACCGCGTGGTAGCCCAGGTCGACCAAACCGATCACGGTTTGCAGCACGCAGATGTGCGCTTCGCAGCCCGCCACCAGGATGGTCTTGCGTGCGGCCGGCAACCAGGCCTCGAAGCCCGGCTCCAGCGCCGAAGAGAAGTGCATTTTCTGGAAGGCGCTCTGGACCTGCTCGCGCAACGGTTCCACGGTGGCCCCCAGCATCTTGGCGTGGTGCTCGGTGGCCACTACCGGCACGTCCAGCAGGCGCGCAGCCTGCGCCAGCTTGTGCGCGGCGTTGAGCACCGCCTCGTTGTCGTGGATGACGGGCATCAGACGCCCCTGCATGTCGACGATCAGCAGGGTGGAATCGGTAGCGGACAACAACATTGCGCGGTGCTCCAGGAAGTAGTCCCCAAGGCCGGTTCACACGGAACGAAGCCTTGAACAGCCCTTAGCATACCTCTGGCAAAAAAAATCCCGGCGCGAGGCCGGGATTCTTGCGGGCGCCGATTACTTCAGGGCCTTGTAGCGCAGGCGCTTGGGCTTGGCGCCCTCTTCGCCCAGGCGGCGCTTCTTGTCGGCTTCATATTCCTGGTAGTTGCCGTCGAAGAACACCACTTGCGAGTCGCCTTCGAAGGCAAGGATGTGCGTGGCGATCCGGTCCAGGAACCAGCGATCGTGGCTGATGACCATGACGCTGCCGGGGAACTCCAGCAACGCGTCTTCCAGCGCGCGCAGGGTTTCGACGTCGAGGTCGTTGGACGGTTCGTCCAGCAGCAGCACGTTGCCGCCGGCGATCAGCGTCTTGGCCATGTGCAGGCGGCCGCGTTCACCGCCCGACAGCTGGCCCACGACCTTGTTCTGGTCACCACCCTTGAAGTTGAAGCGGCCCAGGTAGGCGCGCGACGACATTTCGAACTTGCCCACCGTGAGCAGGTCGGCGCCGTCGGCCACCGCGTCGAACACGGTCTTCTTGTCTTCCAGCGCATCGCGCGACTGGTCGACATAGGCCAGCTTGACGGTCTGGCCGATGTTGACCTCGCCCGAATCCGGCTGCTCGCGGCCCGCGATCATGCGGAACAGCGTGGACTTACCGGCGCCGTTGGCGCCGATGATGCCGACGATGGCGCCGGGCGGCACCTTGAAGCTGAGGTTGTCGATCAGCAGACGGTCGCCGTAGGCCTTGCTGACGTTGTTGAATTCGATGACTTCGTTGCCCAGGCGCTCGCCCACGGGAATGAAGATTTCCTGGGTTTCATTGCGCTTCTGGTATTCGTAGGACGAGAGTTCCTCGAAGCGGGCCAGACGCGCCTTGGCCTTGGCCTGGCGGCCCTTCGGGTTCTGGCGCACCCACTCCAGTTCCTTCTTGATGGTCTTCTGGCGGGCGGATTCCGACGCCTCTTCCTGCTTCAGGCGGTCTTCCTTCTGCTCCAGCCACGAGCTGTAGTTGCCCTTCCAGGGAATGCCATAGCCGCGATCCAGTTCCAGGATCCATTCGGCCGCGTTGTCCAGGAAGTAGCGATCGTGGGTCACGCCGACCACGGTGCCCGGGAACTTGTGCAGGAACTGCTCCAGCCATTCCACGCTCTCGGCATCCAGGTGGTTGGTGGGCTCGTCCAGCAGCAGCATGTCGGGCTTGGACAGCAGCAGGCGGCACAGCGCGACGCGGCGCTTTTCACCGCCGGAGAGCTTGCCGACGATGGCGTCCCAGGGCGGCAGGCGCAGCGCGTCGGCGGCGATTTCCATCTGGTGCTCGATGTCGTCGGCGCCGCTGGAGGCGGCGGCGGCGATGATGGCTTCAAGCTCGGCCTGCTCGGCGGCCAGTGCGTCGAAATCGGCGTCCGGCTCGGCGTAGGCGGCATAGACCTCGTCCAGGCGCTTCTTGGCCGTGACGACGGCGCCCAGGCCCTCTTCCACCGACTGGCGCACCGTGTGCTCGGGGTTGAGCTGCGGTTCCTGCGGCAGGTAGCCGATGTTCAGGCCCGGCATGGGAATGGCTTCGCCTTCGATTTCGCGATCGACGCCGGCCATGATCTTCAGCAGCGTCGACTTGCCCGAGCCGTTCAGGCCCAGCACGCCGATCTTGGCGCCAGGAAAAAACGAAAGCGAAATGTCGCGCAGGATCTGCCGCTTGGGCGGCACGATCTTGCCGACGCGGTTCATGGT
Organism: Achromobacter sp. PD1; assembly: GCF_048541815.1. NCBI lineage: Bacteria > Pseudomonadati > Pseudomonadota > Betaproteobacteria > Burkholderiales > Alcaligenaceae > Achromobacter > Achromobacter sp. PD1. Next base: position 267,694 of record NZ_CP183349.1, on the reverse strand, counting down.
GTAGACGTATTGGGCCATGGGCTCGTATATAGGAGATATAGCTGATGAATCGTCGATTGTAGGCCGGAACCCTGACCCGCGTATGTCCACCGCCAAATGGCCGGCCCGCGCCGCGGAACCGCCCCTTCAGGCGGCCTTGGGCCGCGCCGCCCGGCCGCCGGCGCGCATCTGCGCCAGCATCACGCCGGCCAGCGCCATCGCCCCGCCGACGATGTGGAACAGATGGGGTTTTTCATCCAGGAACACGGCCGCGATTGCCACCGTGGCTACCGGCATGAGGTTGAGGAAAATGCTGGCGCGGTTGGGGCCCAGGTGCTTGACGCCCTGCATCCACAGGAAGGGCGCGAACAGCGACGGGAACACCGCCGCATACAGCACCAGCGGCAGGTTGTCGCCGTTGAGCGGCGAAGGCGGCGCCATCAGGAAAGCCGGCAGCTGGAACAGCACGCCGAAAGCCACCTGCACATACAGCGACTGCCACGGCCCCACCGGCAATGCCCAGCGGCGCAGCAGCACGCCGTACAGCGCATAGGCCAACGCGCCCACACCCATCAGCAGGTCGCCGCGGTTGGCGCCCACTTCCAGCAGCCGGGCGGGATCGCCCTCGCCGATCAGCAGGGCCAGGCCCGCCAGCGACAGCAGGCCGCCCAGCATGGCCATGACCGAGGGCAGTTCGCGCAGCAGCAGCGCCACCACCGCGATGGTCATCAGCGGAATCATCGCCGTGATGATGCCCATATTGGTCGCGGTGGTGCTGGCGGCCGCCACATAGGCCAGGCCCTGGTACAGGGCCATGCCCAAGCCCCCCAGCACCGCCAGTTTGGGCAGGTGGGGCAGGATCTGGCGGCGCTGCGCCCAGACGCCCGGCAGCACGAACGGCGTCAGCACCACGCCGGCCAGGGCCCAGCGGTAGAAGCCGATGGCAGCCGGCGCGATGGCGCTGGCCGCCATCTTGGTGACGATCATGTTGACCGACCAGATCAGGGCCGCCAGCAGCGGATAAAGCAGATAACGGGCGGGAACATGAGGAGAGGAGACTCGGGTCATGAGGGCAATGCGCAGAGATGGATAAGACAGGGCCAGTGTAGGATCTGTCCGACCTGATGTATATAATGAAAAACAGACAAAATCAGACGAAGTTCCGACATGTCCGCCATCGATACCGCGCCTGCCCTGGCCAGCCACCTGCCCTATCCGCTGGCCTGCCGCATCCTGCATTTCACGCCGAACTCGCGCATGAAGCGCCACAGCTCGCCCTGGGCGGAACTGAACTTCGCGATCTCCGGCATCATGGAAATCGGCATCCGCGGCGTCACCTACCTGTCGCCGCCGCAGTACGCCATCTGGATTCCACCGCATGTCGAGCACTGCTGCCAGAACGAAGGCGAGGTGCACTACGCCTGCATCGACATCCCGGCCGCGGCCTGCGCCGGCCTGCCCGCGGAACCGTGCACGCTCGAGATCAGCCCGGTCATGCGCGCGATCCTGGCCGACTTCGAACGGCGCGGCATCAGCTATCCGGATACGCCGGAAGACCGGCGCATGGCGCAGATCGTCATCGACCAGGCGCGCCAGGCGCGGGCTTACGCCAGCTACCTGCCGTCCACCTCCGATCCTTTGCTGGCGCCCATCCTGTCGGCGCTGCAGCACAGTCCCGGCGACAAGCGCGGCGCCGCGCACTGGGCCGTCACGGCGGGCATTACCGAACGCACGCTGCTGCGCCATTGCCAGCTGCACCTGGGCATGTCGTTCAATGAATGGCGTCTGCGGCTGCGCGTGGTCAGCGCCCTGGGCATGCTGGATGCCGGCCGGCCGGTCCAGTCCGTGGCGCGCGAGCTCGGCTACAGCACGCCCTCGGCCTTCATCGCCATGTTCCAGCGCCTCACCGGCGAGTCGCCGGACAACGCGCGCAGGCGCAGCCAGGGCGGCGCCCCCGCGCCATGACCCCGGAGAACCGCGTAATCCAAGCGCCTGATGCAAGACGCGGCCGATCGCGAGACAATACGGCTGTAGCCAGGGTCTGCCAGCAGGCCCGTATCTTGCCGTGCCGTCGCGGCTTCATCGCGCCCAGGAACCTCTTCATGTCTGCCTCCGCCACTCCCCCCGCCTCCTTGACCCACTTCAGCGCCGCTGAACTGGACATGCTGGCCAAGACCGCCGACGCGCTGAGCGCGTACCTGGGCAAGCCCGTGCTGGCCGAAGTGGTGCTGGGCGATGACGGCACCGAATGGGTGACCTATGGCGTGCCCATGGATGAAAACGCCAAGCCCGACGAGGACCAGACCCACGTGCAGCTGGGCGGCGCCGGCGCCCGCCTGCTGGGCAATCGCGGCGGCCTGCCCCAGTCCGACGACGACACCTACGACTGCCTCTATCTCTGGGCCATCGAGATCTCGCTGAACGAGGGCGAGCGCTTCATCAAACTGGACCACGACGGCGAAGAATCGGCCTGGTCCGACAGTCTGGAAGACGTGCTGCCGTTCGCCCTGTCGGAAGAACCCGTGCCGGAAGATCCGGACGCGGAGGACGACGAAGACGACGAGGACGAAGCGGACGAGGACGATGAGGATGATGCGGACGGCCACGGCCACGATCATCCTCACGACCACAACCACCGCCACTGAGCCAGCGCCGGACGGCGGGTTGCGGCCGGCATGGCCGCGCAACCGCGCCGTCCGCGGGTCAGACCGAGATCCGCCCTTCCTGCACGGCGTGGCAGGCCACCACCGACACTCCCGCAGCCATCGCCATCGGCGCCTCGGACTTGCAGCGCTCGTTCGCATGCGGGCAGCGCGGATGAAAGGTGCAGCCCGACGGCGGGTTCAGCGGATTGGGCACCTCGCCCGCCACCGCGGTGCGCGGCTTGCCCGCGCCATTGATGTCGGGAATGGCCTCCAGCAGCATGCGCGTGTACGGATGCCGCGGCCGCGCAAACAGCTCGTCGCGCGGCGCCACCTCCACCATGCGGCCCAGGTACATCACCCCCACCCGGTCGGCCACGTGGTGCACCACCGCCAGGTTGTGGGAAATGAACAGATAGGTCAGCCCCAAGTTGCGCTGCAGATCCTTCATCAGGTTCAGCACCTGCGCCTGCACCGACACGTCCAGCGCCGAGGTCGGCTCGTCGCACACCAGGAATTCCGGATTCACCGCCAACGCCCGCGCGATCGAGATGCGCTGGCGCTGGCCGCCTGAAAACTGGTGCGGATAACGGCCTTGGTCGGCCGGGTCCAGGCCCACCTGCTTGAGCAGCTCGCCCACGCGCGCGCTGCGCTCGTCAGGCGTCATGGCGGTATGGGTCAGCATGGGTTCGGCGATGATGCGGCCCACGCGCCAGCGCGGATTCAGGCTGGCATAGGGATCCTGGAAGATCATCTGCAGGCGCTTGCGCAGGGCGCGGCCGCCCGGCTCCGACATGCGCGACAGCGGTTGGCCGTCAAAGCGGATATCGCCGCGGGTCAGGCCGTACAGCCCCACCAGCATGCGCGCCACGGTCGACTTGCCGCAGCCCGATTCGCCCACCAGCGCCAGCGTTTCGCCGCGCGCGATCTCGAACGACACCCCATCGACGGCGCGCAGCATCACGCGCGGCTTGCCCGCCAGCTTGCGTTCCAGCCACGGCGGCGACACATCGAACCAGCGCGCGGCGTCCTTTACTTCCACCAAGGGCGTCGTCATGCGGCCACCTTATCGTTGTTGTCGTGCAGCCAACAGGCCGCGCGGGACGTGCCGGCCGCCATCAGCTCCGGACGCTCCACGCCGCAGCGCGGCAAGCGCTGGCCGCAGCGCGGATTGAAGGCGCAGCCTGGAGGAATGGCGTTCAGGCGCGGCATGCTGCCGTCGATCTGCACCAGCCGTTCGGAATGCCCTTCCAGCGACGGAATCGATCCCATCAGCCCAGTCGTGTAGGGATGGCGCGGCTTGTGAATCACGTCGGCCACCGGGCCGATCTCGGCCACGCGGCCCGCGTACATCACCGCGACGCGGTCGGCGGTCTCGGCGATCACGCCCATGTCGTGCGTGATCAGCATCACCGCCGTGCCGTTTTCGCGGCACAGGCGCTTGAGCAGTTCGATGATCTGCGCCTGGATCGACACGTCCAGCGCGGTCGTGGGCTCGTCCGCCACCACCAGCTTGGGTTCGGCCGCCAGGGCCAGCGCGATCACCACGCGCTGGCGCATGCCGCCGGAAAACTGGTGCGGGTAATGGTCGATGCGTTCCCGCGCGGCCGGAATGCCAGTCGATGCCAGCAGCTCCACCGCCCGTTCGCGCGCCTGGGACCAGCTCAAGTCCAGGTGCGTCACGATGGTTTCCGCCAATTGCCGGCCCACCGTGTACAGCGGGTTCAGCGAGGTCAGCGGATCCTGGAACACAGCCCCGATCTCGCGGCCGCGCACGCGGCGCATCTGCTCGTCGGGGAGGTTGTCGATGCGGCGGCCCGCCAGCAGGATCTCGCCCGCGGCGATGCGCCCCGGCGGCTCCAGGAGGCCGATGATGGATGCGCCGGTCAAGGATTTGCCGGCGCCGGATTCGCCCACTACGCCCAGGACTTCGCCAGCCTGGATGGAAAAGGACACGTCGTCCAGGGCGCGCAGCGTGCCGCGGCGCGTGGGGAATTCCACGCGCAGATTGCGGACTTCTAGAAGTGCGCTCATGTAAACCTCAATTCAGCCGGGGGTTGAGCGCATCGCGCAGCCAGTCGCCTAGCAAGTTGACCGACAGCACCAGCAGCACCAACGCCGCGCCGGGGAAGATGGTGATCCACCATTCCCCTGAAAACAGGAAGTCGTTGCCGATGCGGATCAGCGTGCCCAGCGACGGCGCGGTCGGCGGTACGCCTACGCCCAGGAACGACAGCGTGGCTTCCGTGATGATGGCCGTGGCCAGATGCACCGTGGCCAGCACCAGCACCGGCCCCAGCACATTGGGCAACACGTGGCGGAACATGATGACGGGCGAGGCCACGCCGATCACGCGCGCCGCCTGCACGTATTCGCGGTTCTTCTCCACCAGGGTGGAGCCGCGCACCGTGCGCGCATACTGCGGCCAGCCCGCCAGCGCGATCGCGCCGATCAGCACCGGGAAGGCGATCAGCTCGTGCAGATCGCGCGGCACCGCCGCCCGCGCCACGCCGTCGATCAGCAGCGCGATCAGAATGGCGGGGAACGACAGCTGCACATCGGCGATACGCATGATGAAGGCGTCGATGCGCCCGCCCGCGTAGCCCGAGATCAGCCCCAGCACGATGCCGATCACCATGGACAGCAGCACCGAGGCCAGGCCGATCAGCAGCGACACGCGCGTGCCGTACAGGATGGCCGAGTACAGGTCGCGGCCCTGGCTGTCGGTGCCCAGCAGATAGGTGGGCAGGCCATTGGCCTCCCAGGCGGGCGGCAGCAAGGCGTCCAGCAGTTCCACCTTGGTCAGGTCGAACGGGTTGTGCGGCGCCACCCAACCGGCCCCGAAGGAGCCGATCAGCAGGAGCGCCAGCATCACGGTGGCGACGATGGCCACGGGCGCCCGGCGCCAGGCCCAGGCGATGTCGCTGTCCCACCAGCGTTTGAGTACGGCGCGCATCAGTGAGCCCCCCCGCCGCGGGTCAGCCCGGAACGCAGGCGCGGGTCCACGACAAAATACAAAAGATCGACGATCAGGTTGATCACCACGAACACCAGCGCAATCAGGCACAGGTAGGCCGCCATGACCGGCACGTCGGCGAATTGCACCGCCTGGATGAACAGCAGGCCCATGCCCGGCCACTGGAACACGGTTTCCGTGACGATGGCAAAGGCGATGATGCCGCCCAGCTGCAGGCCGGTGATGGTGATGACCGGCACCATGGTGTTCTTCAGCGCGTGGCCGAAGTGGATGGCGCGGCGCTTCAGGCCGCGGGCGCGGGCGAACTTGATGTAGTCCGAACGCAGCACCTCCAGCATCTCCGAACGCACCAGGCGCAGCACCAGGGTCATCTGGAACAGCGACAGGGTGATGGACGGCAGGATGAGATGCTTCCAGCCCGTGGCGGTGAACAGGCCCGAGGACCACCAGCCCACGCTCACGGTGTCGCCCCGCCCGTAGCTGGGCAGCCAGCCCAGTTGCACGGAGAACACCAGGATCAGCAGGATGCCGATCAGGAAGGTAGGCAGCGACACGCCCAGCAGCGAACCGGCCAGCAGCAGCTGGGACAGCAGGCTGTTGCGCTTGAGCGCCGTGTACACGCCCAGCGGCACGCCCACCAGCAGCGCCAGCAAGGCGGCCACCATGGACAGTTCCAGCGTGGCCGGCAGGCGGGATTTCAGCAGGGTGGAAACGGGTTCGCTCTGGCGCAGGGATATGCCGAAATTGCCCTGCAGGGCGTTGGCCACGAAATGGCCGAATTGGACGATGGCGGGCTCGTTCAGCCCCAGGCGCTCACGTAGTTCGATGCGCTCGGCATCGGTGGCGTCCTGCCCCAGCATGATGGTGACAGGGTCGCCGACGTATTGAAAAAGCACAAAGGCCAGTAGCGCGACGGTGAGCATCACCGCTACGGCCTGCAACAGGCGACGCAGTATGAAAGCAAACATAGGCGGAAAAGGCGTAACAGCGAAAACCCGTCGGCCTGTTCACCATGAACAGGCCGACGGGCTGCGCCGTTTGATTAGCCTGGATCAGTCAACCTTGACCCAATCGGCAACGAGGCGATTGTCGGCACGGTGGATGACCGTGACGTTCTTGCGCATGGCCCAGGGAATGACCTGGTCGTGCAGCGGGATGTGGCCGAAGTCCTTGGCGTGCCCTTGCAGCACGGTGATGATGTCGGCATCGCGCTTGGCCGGATCGGTTTCCGTCTTGATCCGGTCGATGATGACGTCCAGTTCCTTGTTGCTGTAGTTGCCCAGGTTGTACATGCCGTCAGCGCCCTCGCCCTTGGTGCGGATCAGGTTCTGCAGCGTGTACATGGCGTCGAACGTGGGCACGCCCCAGCCGAACAGGTAGGCGCTGGTGTCGAACGACTGCACCTTGGGGAAATAGGTGGAACGCGGCATGGCGTTCATGGTGGCCTTGACGCCGACCTTGGCCCACATGCCGACGACCGCCTGACAGATGGCTTCGTCGTTGATGTAGCGATTGTTCGGGCAGTCCAGCGTGAAGTTCAGCGTGCCGTCGTAGCCGGCTTCCTTCAGCAGGGCGCGGGACTTTTCCGGATCGTAAGGCACGCGCGCTTGCAGCTGCTGGGCCCAACCGTGCACCTGCGGCGCGATCATCGTGCCGGTGGGCGCGGACAGGCCGCGCATCACGGCGCGCTTGATGGCGTCCACGTCGATGGCGCGGTACAGCGCCTCGCGCACGCGGATGTCCTGGAACGGGTTCTTGCCCTTGATGTTGGAGTACTGGAGTTCCGGACGCTTCTGGTCCAGGCCCAGGTAGATGGTGCGGTACTCGTTGCCTTCCACGACCTTGGCCGACTGGCGCAGGCGGTCCAGGTCCTGGGCGGCGGGATCCAGCACGAAGTCGATTTCGCCCGACAGCAGCGCCGCGGTGCGCGTGGCGTTCTGCTTGATCGGCGTGAACACGACCTCGGTCACGTTGCCGACCTTGCCGCCCTTGTTCCACCAGTCCTTGTTTTCCTCGAACACCGTGCGCACGTCCACTTCGCGCGACTTCAGCTTGTAGGGGCCGGTGCCGTTGGTATTGCGCGCGGCGTAGGTCTCTTCCTTGTTGACGTAGTCCTGCGGCTTGGCGACGTTGTTCTTTTCCGACCAGGCCTTGTTCATGATGAACACGTTGGTCAGCTGGCGCAGCAGCACCGGATTGGGCGCCGAGGTTTCGATCTCGACCGTCAGGTCGTCGATCTTGCGCGCTTCCTTGATGCCGGTGGTGTAGGCCTTGTAGTTCGAGGTGGGCGCCATGGCGCGGTGGATCGAGAACACCACGTCGTCGGCGGTGAAGGCGGCGCCGTCGTGGAACTTCACGCCGGGGCGCAGCTTGAAGCGGTACAGCGTGGGCGAAACCTGCTCCCATTCCGTCGCCAGGCGCGGGTTGACCTTGAAGGACTTGTCGTAGTCCACCAGCGGTTCGTAGACATAGCTGTTGGCGGCGATGGTCATGCCTTCGTTCTGCGAGTGCGGATCGAAGGTGAGGATGTCGCCCTGGGCGGCCCAGCGGAAGGTCTTGGCCTGCCCGATCGTGGGCACGGCAACGGCGGCGGCGATCGCGATAGCAATCAAAGTGCGGCGCATAGGTTCAACTCCTGACTGTAGTCTGAATACCGGCGCGATATTGCCTAGCCGCAAGACCTCCGTCAATTGAGGGTTTATGCGTACCGTAGACGGTTTTCACAGAGGGAGAACCAATAGGGGACACATAAGCTTGTAACAAAATAATCGAAGTAAACAGTGTTGGGCATGCCGCCCGCCCCTGCCCCCGCCTATTCCTCGTCCGGCGCCGACAGTTCCAGCGGCACGTGCTCGGTCATCAGCACTTCCAGCATGTCGATCAGCATCGCGGCCTTTTCCTCGCCGAACGGGGCGAGCACTGCCTTCTGGTGCTGCAAGGCCTGTTCGCACAGCGCGGCGATCAGGTTGGTGCCCTTGGTCGTGATGCAGACCCGGGTCTGGCGCCGGTCCGCCCGCACGCCCGTGCGCGCCACCAGCCCTTCGGCCTCCATGCGCTGCACCACCTTGCTCAAGGTCGGCTGCTTGGTAATCGCCAGCACCGCCAGCGTGCCTATGGTTTCACCGGGACTGCCCTCCAGGCTGGCCAGCACCCGCCATTCGGTCACCGACAGGCCGGCCGCCTTTACCTGGAGATGGAATTCCGCCGAAATGCGCTGGCTGGCCTGCGCCAGCAGATAGGCCAGATAGCCATCGACGAAGCGACCTTTGTGCGCCGCCGCGTCCGTGTCCCGCTGCTTGTCCATCCGCATGTTGCTTTGCTCCCACGCACCGGAAACCAGGGCCGACGCGGCCCGACGAAATGCGCATTGCACCACGCTGGCGCAAACGCGCGCCATGATGTGCCGCAATGCTGTTGCGCAGCACAGGGTATACCCGGAATCGCAACCCGTTTTTGCACCACTACAGCGCCGGAACAGCGCTGCAAACTAGAGAACAACGAGTATATACGTCATTGTTTTAGCGTGATATTTTTTGTTTTCCATGAAATTTCATCTTTTTTATTGACAGCTAAAACGTTGACTCCTAAAGTATTTTTAAGACGAGATTTTCCTGACGTGACGATGCTGCAAAGCAGCAACCATTGAGGACCCGCAGGCCGGGCCGCGAAGGAGTGCCAGATGGCTGAAAGGTCTTTCAAGAAAGAAGTCCAGCAGTTGCGCATCGGCGCGGGCGAAGAGTTCCGCGGAGAAGGCATTCTTGCGGTCACCAAGGCCTTGCTGCAGTCCGGCGTGGGCTACGTCGCGGGCTACCAGGGTTCGCCGATCTCGCATCTGATGGACGTGCTGGCCGACGCCAACGACATCCTCCAGGAACTGGGCGTGCACTTCGAGGCCAGCGCCTCCGAAGCCACCGCGGCGGCCACGCTGGCCGCCTCGGTCATGTATCCGATCCGCGGCGCGGTCACCTGGAAGTCCACCGTGGGCACCAACGTCGCGTCCGACGCGCTGGCCAACCTGGCTTCCGGCGGCGTCACCGGCGGCTCGCTGGTCATCGTGGGCGAGGATTACGGCGAAGGTTCTTCCATCATGCAGGAACGCTCGCACGCGTTCGCCATGAAGTCGCAGATCTGGCTGCTGGATCCGCGCCCCAATCTGGAAAGCATGGTCAAGGCGGTGGAAGACGGCTTCGAACTGTCCGAAGCCAGCAAGACGCCCGTGATGCTGCAGCTGCGCATCCGCGGCTGCCACGTGCACGGCCGCTTCATCGCCAAGGAAAACAAGCGTCCCGCCTTCTCGCTGGCGCAGGCGCTGGAAAGCCCGGCGCGCGACACCAGCCGCATCGTGCTGCCGCCTGCCTCCTTCCTGCATGAGCAGGAAAAGATCAAGGAACGCTGGCCCGCCGCCATCCGCTACATCAAGGAGCACAAGCTCAACGAGCACTTCGACGGCGACCAGGACGATATCGGACTGATCCTGCAAGGCGGCCTCTACAACGGCGTCATCCGCGCCTTGCAACTGCTAGGCCTGGCCGACAATTTCGGCAACAGCCGCATCCCGCTGTACGTCATGAACGTGACGTACCCGGTGATCGAGGACGAGGTCATCGATTTCTGCCGCGGCAAGCGCGCCGTGCTGCTGCTGGAAGAAGGCCAGCCGGACTACATCGAACAGAACCTGCACGCCGTGCTGCGCCGCGCCGGCATCGACACCAAGCTGTCCGGCAAGGACGTGCTGCCGATGGCGGGCGAATACACCACCCAGGTCATGCGCGACGGCCTGCGCGAATTCCTCAAGCGGCAGCGCCCGGAATCGCTGCAGACGCACCCCGCCGCCGCCGCCGACGCCCAGGCCGCGGCAAGCCAGCTCCAGATCACCGAAGTGGCGCGGCCCAAGCCCGCGCGTCCGGCCGAGCAGCCCATCACCTTCCACAAGCACGTCGAAGGCCTGGCGGCCGTGGTGCCGCCGCGGCCCGCGGGCTTCTGTACGGGCTGTCCGGAAAGGCCGATCTTCTCGGCCCTGACCCTGGCGCAGGAAACGCTGGGCCAGCACCACATCTCCTGCGACATCGGTTGCCACCTGTTCTCGATCCTGCCGCCGTTCAACCTGGGCGCGACCACCATGGGCTACGGCCTGGGCGCCTCCAGCGCGGCGGCCTTCAACGTGCCGGCCGCCAAGCGCCCCATCTCCATCATGGGCGACGGCGGCTTCTGGCATAACGGACTGTCCTCCGGCATCGGCAACGCGGTGTTCAACAAGTACGACGGCGTCATCGTCATCGTCGACAACTTCTACGCCTCGGCCACGGGCGGGCAGGACATCCTGTCCTCGCGCGCCGAAAATCCGGACCGCTCCACCAACAACCCCATCGACCAGGCCGTGCGCGGCGTGGGCGTGAAGTGGGTGCGCACGCTGGACCGCACCTATGACGTGGCCAAGGTGCGCGCCACCATCGAAGAGGCGCTGACCACCGACATCAAGGGTCCCAAGGTCATCATCGCGCAATCGGAATGCATGCTGAACAAGCAGCGCCGCATCAAGCCGCTGTTCAACAAGGCGGTGAAGGAAGGCAAGCGGGTGGTGAAGGAACGCTTCGGCGTGGACCCCGACGTCTGCACCGGCGACCACGCCTGCATCCGCCTGTCGGGCTGTCCGTCGTTGACGGTCAAGGACAGCGGCGACCCCTTGAAGGAAGATCCGGTGGCGCACGTGGAAAGCAGCTGCGTGGGCTGCGGCAACTGCGGCGAAGTCGCCCATGCCGCGGTGCTCTGCCCGTCCTTCTACCGCGCCGACATCGTCCACAACCCGACCGGCCGCGACCGTTTCCTGGCGCGCATGCGCACCGCCGTCATCGGCTTCCTGCAACGGCGCCGCGCCGCGCGCCTGGCCCACCACGCCCTCTGAGGATTCCAGTTCCATGAACCCGGCCGCTATGCAACAAGCCAATCCGATCAAGATCGCCATCCTGGCCATGGGCGGCCAGGGCGGCGGCGTGCTGGCCGACTGGATCGTCGACATGGCCGAGCACGCCGGCTGGTGGGCCCAGACCACCTCGGTGCCGGGCGTGGCCCAGCGCACCGGCGCCACCATCTACTACCTGGAACTGCTGCCCGAAGCCGAAGTGCAGCGCGCCGGACGGCAACCCGCGCTGGCGCTGATGCCCACCCCGGGCGACGTCGACCTGGTGGTCGCCGCAGAACTGATGGAAGGCGGCCGCGCCATCCAGCGCGGACTGGTCACGCCGGAACGCACCGTGCTGCTGACTTCTTCGCACCGCAGCTACGCCGTCAGCGAAAAATCCGCGCCCGGCAACGGCATCGCCGATCCCAACAAGGTGCTGGAAGCGGGCCGCGCCGCGGCCAAACGCTTCCTCTGCTTCGACCTGCAGGACCTGGCCGACCGCGCCGGCAGCGTCATCAGCGCCAGCCTGTTCGGCGCGGTGGCCGGCAGCGGCGCCCTGCCCTTCTCGCGCGACGACTTCGAAGCCACGGTGCGGCGCGCCGGCCTGGGCGTGGAAGCCAGCCTGCGCGCCTTCGCGCTGGGCTACGAGTCCGCCGACCAGGCGCCCGCGCAGCCGGCTCCCATCGATCTGGCGCGGCCGGTGCCGGCCGTGCCGGAACGCGCCGCCAGCCCCAAGGCGCAGGCCCTGCTGGACACGATCAAGCGCGACTTTCCCGCCTGTGCGCAGCCCATGCTGGCCGCGGGCACGCGCCGCCAGATCGAATTCCAGGACCTGGCCTATGCCGCCGAGTACCTGCGCCACATGAAGGCCATCCGCGACCTGGACGCCGCGCATGGCGGCGAGGCCCGGCAATGGGCGCTGACCTGTGCCGCCGCGCGCTACGTGGCCACGGCCATGGCCTACGACGACGTGATCCGCGTCGCCGACCTGAAGACCCGCGCCACGCGTTTCGACCGCGTGCGCCAGGAAGTCGGCGCGCGCCCGGACCAGCTGGTCTACACCACGGAATTCATGCACCCGCGCCTGGAAGAAATCTGCGGCACGTTGCCGGCGGGCCTGGGCCGCTGGCTCGAAGGCTCCAAGGCCTTCGGCGGCTTCGTCGAACGCCGCCTGGGCCACGGCCGCCGCATGCAGAGCGGCACGCTGGGCGGATTCCTGATGCTTTACACCCTGGCGGGCATGCGGCGCTTCCGCCGCAGCACGCTGCGCCATCAGACCGAGGCCGCCGGCCTCACGCAATGGCTGGACCTGATCGCCCGCCTGGCCCCGCGCGACTACGCGCTGGCCGTCGAAACCGTCAATTGCCGCCGCCTGGTCAAGGGCTATAGCGACACCCACGTGCGCGGCGGCGGCAAGTACCGCCAGCTGATCGCCGCGGCGGAACAACTGGCCGGCCGGCCCGGCGCCGCCGAGACGCTGCGTTCGCTGCGCGAAACCGCGCTGGCCAACGAAAAATGCGGCCCCATGGAACGCCAGCTGGCTGAAAAGCTGGCGGCCTGAGACAAGCAAAGATAGGGACAAACGCCGTGCAGACACTGAAACTCATCGTCCGGGAAGTCCGGCAGGAATCGCCGCTGATCCGCTCGTTCCGGCTGGCGCGCGAGGACGCCGGCCCCCTGCCCGCCTTCGGACCGGGCGCGCACCTGAAGGTGACGGTGCCGGGCCTGCGCGAGCCGCGCTGCTATTCGCTGGTGCAGTTGGCGCCGGAAGCCGGCAAGTTCGCCCAGCCCGCGGAATACCGGCTCGGCGTGCGCCTGGAGGAAACCAGCCAGGGCGGCTCGCGCCACATGCATGCGCTGGCCGAGGGCGACACGCTCACGGTCGAAGGCCCGAAGAACGATTTCCCGCTGCACGAATCGCCTGCCGGCGACGAACCCGTGGTGCTGATCGCGGGCGGCATCGGCATCACGCCGGTGGCCTCCATGGCCGCCGCGCTCAAGGCCGCGGGCCGCGCCTTCCATTTGCATTACTGCGGCCGCAGCAAGGACCAGCTGGCCTTCCTGCCCGAACTGCAGGCCCTGGCCGGCGATGACCTGAGCCTGCACGCCGACGACGATCCTTCCTGCCGCTTCGACCTGCAGGCTCTGCTGGACGCGTCATCGCCGCGCCAGCACCTGTACGTCTGCGGCCCCAAGGGCCTGATCGACGCGGTCATCCAGGGCGCGCACGCGCGCCACTGGCCCGACGCCCATATCCATTTCGAACTCTTCGCCACCGCCGCGCCACAGGCCGGCGACCAGCCCTTCGAAGTCGAGCTGCGCCAGTCCGGCCGGGTGCTGACCATCCCCGCCGACAAGACCATCATCGACGTCATGGAAGAAGAAGGCTGCGACCCGATGTACGACTGCAAGCGCGGCGAATGCGGCGTCTGCCAGGCCACCGTGCTGGAAGGCGAACCCGACCACCGCGACTACTACCTCTCGGACACCGAGAAGGCCAGCGGCAAGATCATCCAGATCTGCATCTCGCGCGCGAAATCGGCGCGCCTGGTGCTGGACCTGTAGCCCCGACGCAAGGAAGCGCCATCATGGCCAAATACCGCGACAACCCCGACGCCATCCGCGCCCTGCTGCGCGACACCGAGGTGCACAAGGACCTGTTCATCGACCAGGAGCTGTTCGAGCTGGAGATGGAGCGCCTGTACGCCAACACCTGGGTCTACGTCGGCCACGACAGCCAGGTTCCCAATCCGGGCGACTACATCACCACCACGGTGGGCAACCAGCCGGTGGTGATGGTGCGCCACAGCGACCGCACGGTGCGGGTGCTGCACAACCGCTGCCCGCACAAGGGCACCATGGTGGCGGGCGACGCCTGCGGCAACACCGGCAAGTTCTTCCGCTGCCCCTATCACGCCTGGACCTTCAAGACCGACGGCAGCCTGCTGTCCATCCCCCTGAAGAAGGGCTACGAGAACACCGGCCTGGAAAACTGCGAAGCGAGCCAGGGCATGGCCGCCGTGAAGGACGTGAAGAACCATCGCGGCTTCGTGTTCTGCCGCCTGAACCCGGAAGGCCAGTCCTTCGAGGACTTCTTCGGCGAGTCCCTGTCCACCCTGGACAACATGGTGGACCGCTCGCCCGAAGGCCGGCTGGAGGTCGCTGGCGGCGTGCTGCGCTACATGCACCGCTGCAACTGGAAGATGCTGGTCGACAACCAGACCGACACCTGCCACCCGATGGTGGCGCACGAGTCCTCGGCAGGCACCGCCGTGAAGGTCTGGGAACAGGCGCCGGAAGGCACGCCCAAGCCCATGGCCGTCGAGTTGTTCGCGCCCTTCATCTCGCCTTACGAGTTCTTCGAGAACATGGGCATCCGCGTGTGGGAGAACGGCCACGGCCATACCGGCGTGTCGGACTCCATCCATGCCTCGTATTCCGGCATTCCGGGCTACTGGGACTCCATGGTGGCGGCCTACGGCGAGGACCGCGCCAAGCAGATCCTGGGCGACGTGCGCCACAACACCGTGTATTTCCCCAACATCATGGTCAAGGGCCCGATCCAGACGCTGCGCGTGTTCAAGCCGATCGCCGCCGACCGCACGTTGGTGGAGTCCTGGACCTTCCGCCTGGTGGGCGCGCCCGACCTGCTGCTGGAGCGCACGCTCATGTACAACCGCCTCATCAACGCGCCGACCTCGGTGGTCGGGCACGACGACCTGGAAATGTACGAGCGCGCCCAGGACGGCCTGCAATCGCGGGCGCGGGACTGGGTCAACGTGGGCCGGCTGTACTCGCCCGACGAGGTCGGCCAGAAGAACGTCGCCACCAATGGCACCAATGAATGGCAGATGCGCAACCAGTACCGCGCATGGGGCCGCTACATGACCGGAGCGGAGTCGGTATGAGCGCAAGCGACCGCGAGTTGATCGATTTTGTCTACGCCGAGGCGCGCATGCTGGACGAGCTGCGCTTCGAGGACTGGCTGAACCTGTACACCGAAGACGGCTATTACTGGATGCCGCTGGCCCATGGCCAGACCGATCCCAAGCTGCACGCCTCGCTCATGTACGAAGACAAGCTGCTGCTGCGCGTGCGCGTCGAGCGCCTGGCCGGCCAGCGCACGTTCTCGCAACAGCCCAAGAGCCGCTGCCATCACCTGCTGCAGGCGCCCACGGTGGAACACGGCCATCCCGATGCCGCCCCCGCCGAAGGCCGCCACGTGGTGCGCACCGCCTTTCATTACGTCGAGACGCGGCAGGACGCGCAGACGCTGTACGCGGGCTGGGCCACCCACCATCTGGTGGAGCGGGACGGCGCGCTGCGCATCCGGCTCAAGCGCGTGGACCTCGTCAACTGCGACGCGGCCTTCGGCAATATCCAATTGTTCATGTAGGAGCGGCTTGTGAGCACCACGGTCCATCAGGCATTCCGCGACACCGCGGCCCGCTACGGCGCCCAGCCCTTCCTGTGCATCCTGCCGGAAACGGCGCAGGCCTACGGCATCGCCGCGGGCGAACTGAGCTACGCCCAGGCCGCCGAGGCCATCGAAACCCTGCGCACGGCCTATGCCCGCGCCGGCTACGGCCACGGCCACCGCGCCGGCCTGCTGCTGGAAAACCGCCCTGCCTTCTTCCTGCACTGGTTCGCGCTGAACGCGTTGGGCGTGTCGGTGGTGCCCATCAACCCCGACCTGCGCGCAGCGGAACTGGAATACCTGACGGGCCACTCCGAGATCGCGCTGGCCGTGGCGCTGCCCGAGCGCCACGCCGACCTGCTGGCCGCCGCAACGCGCGCCGGCCGCGAACTGCGCGTGATGGGTCCCGACGATGCCCCTCCCGCCGCACCGTTCGCCGCGCCGCTGGCGGGCCGCGAGCCCGATGTCCTGACCGAATGCGCCCTGCTCTACACGTCCGGCACCACCGGGCGGCCCAAGGGTTGCATCCTGCCCAACCGCTATTTCCTGCACGCCGGAGGCTGGTACGCCCGCATCGGCGGCTTGTGCGAGCTGCGCCCGGGACAGGAACGCATGCTGACGCCGCTGCCCCTGGTCCACATGAACGCCATGGCGTATTCGGCCATGGCCATGCTGCTGACCGGCGGCTGCCTGATTCCGCTGGACCGCTTCCACCCGAAGACCTGGTGGGACAGCGTGCGCGACTCGGGCGCGACGGTGCTGCACTACCTGGGCGTCATGCCCGCCATCCTGATGAAGGCCGAACCTTCGGCCCGCGACAAGCAGCCTGCCATCCGCTTCGGCTTCGGCGCGGGCGTGGACCGCAAGCTGCACCAGCCCTTTGAAGAGCGCTTCGGCTTTCCGCTGCTGGAAGCCTGGGCCATGACAGAGACGGGCGCGGGCGCCGTCATCATCGCCAACCATGAGCCGCGCCACATCGGCAGCAGCTGCTTCGGCCGCGAGGAAGACGACGTGCTGGTGCGCATCGTCGCCGACTCCGGCTTGGAAGCCGCCGCCGGCGAACCGGGCGAACTGCTGGTGCGCCACGCCGGCGACGACCCGCGCTACGGCTTCTTCGCCGGCTACCTCAAGGACGAGGACGCGACCTCCCAGGCCTGGGAAGACGGCTGGTTCCATACCGGCGACATCGTGCGCCGCGACGCCGATGGCGCGCTGCGCTTCGTGGACCGCAAGAAGAACGTGATCCGCCGCAGCGGCGAGAACATCTCCGCCGTGGAAGTGGAAAGCGTGCTGCTGCAGCATCCGCTGGTGAAGGCCGTGGCGGTCGCCGCAGTGCCCGACGCGGTGCGCGGCGACGAAGTGCTGGCCTGCGTGGTGCCCGAGAGCCTGCCGGCCGAGGGCGCCGCAATGGCCGAGGCCGCGCGCAGCATCGTGCAATGGAGCCTGGAACAACTGGCCTATTACAAGGCCCCCGGCTACGTCGCCTTCGTCGACAGCCTGCCGCTGACCACCACCAACAAGATCCAGCGCGGCGAAATGAAAGCCCTGGCGCCCACGCTGCCCGGCACGGCCCGCTGCGTGGACACCGGCCACATGAAGAAACGCCAGGAGCCCGCGCGATGAGCCGCCTGGGCTATGACGGCGTGGTGGCGGCCCTGCCCGTCACGATTCCGTACGAACGCTATTCCACCCATGCCGCCCACTGGTGGCTGGGGCGGGCGCTGGGCGCGCTGATCCGCCAGGCCGGCATCGCCAAGACCGAGGTGGACGGACTGTGCGTGTCCAGCTTCACGCTGGCCCCCGACACTGCCGTCGGCCTGGTGCAGCACCTGGGCATGAGCCCGCGTTGGCTGGACCACATCCCCATGGGCGGCGCCAGCGGCGTGGCCGCCTTGCGCCGCGCGGCCCGCGCCGTGCAGGCAGGCGACGCCAGCATCGTCGCCTGCATCGCCGGCGACACCAACCACGTGGACTCGTTCCGCAACACGGTCAGCCAGTTCTCGCGCTTCGCGCAGGACGCCGTCTATCCCTATGGCGCGGGCGGACCCAACGCCAGCTTCGCGCTGCTGACCGCCAACTACATGCGCACGACCGGCGCCACCCGCGAGGACTTCGGCAAGCTGTGCGTGGCGCAGCGCGACAACGCCCTGCGCTATCCGCACGCGCTGATGAAAAAGCCGCTGACGCTGGCCCAGTACCTGGACGCCCGCGTCATCACCGACCCGATACACCTGTTCGATTGCGTGATGCCTTGCGCCGGCGCCGACGGCTTCCTGGTCATGAGCGAAGACCGGGCGCGCGCCCTGAACCTGCCCTACGCCCGCATCCTGTCGACCATCGAACGCCACAACGCCTGGATCGAGGACCCGATCCAGACGCGCGGCGGCTGGACCGTGGACCTGGACGAGCTCTACGGCCAGGCTGGCGTTCAACCCGGCGACATGGATTTCCTGCAGGCCTACGACGACTACCCCGTCATCAACCTGATGCAGATCGAAGACCTGGGCTTCTGCCCCAAAGGCGAGGCGCCGGACTTCGTGCGCCGCCACAGCTTCACCGTGGACGGCAGCTTTCCCTTCAACACCAATGGCGGCCAGCTGTCGGTAGGCCAGGCCGGCGCGGCCGGCGGCTATCTGGGCATGGTCGAGGCGCTGCGCCAGTTGAGCGGCACGGCCGGCGGCACGCAGGTGGCCGACGCCCGCCTCGGCATGGTGAGCGGCTTCGGCATGATCAATTACGACCGCGGGCTGTGCACCGCCGCGGCCATCCTGGGGAGCCACGCATGACCGAACCCTTGGCCAAGCCGCCCCGCAAGAATCCGATCGCCCGCACCCGCCAGCCGACGCTGCCGCCGGGCTGGCGCAGCCGCAGCGCGCTGGGGCTGACCGCCGCCGCCGCCGAGGGCCGCTTCGACCTGCAGACCTGCGCCGACTGCGGCGCGGTCCAGTACCCGCCCCGCGAGGTCTGCGGCCAATGCCTGTCCGAGCATCTGCCCTGGCGTCCGGCCGATCCCAGCGGCGTGCTGCTGGTCAGCACCACCCTGCATCACAGCAACGACCTGTATTTCCGCGAACGCCTGCCCTGGCGCGTGGGCACGGTGCGCATGACGGCCGGCCCCTCGGTGGTGGCGCACGTGCACCAGGACTGCGCCGACGGCGACCGCGTGCGCCTGGCGCTGAAGCTGGACCGCAGCGGCCAGGCCGTGATGATCGCCCTGCCTGAAAGGAATACGCCCAACATGGAAGACGACAAGACCCTGCGCGAAACCTCGTGCGATCCGAAGTTCCGCCGCGCGCTCGTCACCGACGGCAAGTCGGCGGTGGGCCAGGCGGTGGCACGCGCCCTGCTGGACGCTGGCTGCCCGACCGTGTTCCTGGGCGACCCGCAGGCCTGGAAGCGCGACGCCGCCTACGACGCGCTGGCGGCCGACCCGCGCGTGCAGGCGGTGGTGCTGGACGTGACCGATACCGATTCGGTCGAACGCGTCGCCGCCTCCATTGGCGGCAAGGTCGAGATCCTGGTGAATACCGCCGACCTGGAACGCGAAGGCGGGCTGCTGAACCGCAAGGACGTGAATACGGCGCGCGACGCCATGGATGTGAACGTGCTGGGGCTGATGCGGCTGGCGCAAAGCTTCGGCCCGGCCCTGTGCGGACGCGCCGCGGACGGCGTGAACAGCGCCACGGCCTGGGTCAACGTGCTGTCGATCTACGCCCACATGAACCTGCCGTCGCGCGGCATGTGGTCGGCGTCCAAGGCAGCCGCGCTGTCCCTGGCGCAATGCCTGCGCGCCGAGATGCGCGGCGCGGGCGTGCGGGTGGTGAACGTGTTCCCCGGGCCGGTGGATCACGAATGGGAGCAGCGCACGCCGCCCCCGCGCGTGGCGCCCGCGGCGATCGCCACCGCCATCGTGCGCGCGTTGAAGGATGGCATCGAGGACGTCTATGTCGGCGATGTCGCGCAGGAATTCCGCGCCCGGCTGGCGGAGAACCCCAAGGGACTGGAACGGGAACTGGGAGCCTGACGGCCCGCCGCCCCGACAACGCACGAACCTAAAGGAACAGCACATGAGCCAAAACATTCTTGCCCAATTCATGGCCGAACTGGTGTCCGGCCGCATCCGCGTGGTGGACCTGACCGAGACGCTGACGCCGGAATTCCCGACCATCGTGCTGCCGCCGGAGTTCGGCCAGGCCTGGCCGTTCCGCATCGAGGAGATCTCGCGCTACGACGAGCGCGGCCCCGCCTGGTACTGGAACAACTTCTCGTGTTCCGAGCACACCGGCACCCACTTCGACGCGCCGGCCCACTGGGTCACGGGCAAGGACCTGCCCGACAACACGGTGGACACGATTCCCATCGAGGCCTTCATCGCCAGCGCCTGCGTCATCGACTGCTCGGCGGAGTCCCGCGACAACCCGGACTTCCTGCTGACCATCGACTTCGTGAAAAAGTGGGAAGAGCAACACGGCCGCATCCCCGCGCGCTCCTGGGTGCTGATGCGCACCGACTGGTCCAAGCGCGCCAAGCCCGCCGACTACCTGAACCTGCAGGAAGACGGCGCGCACTCGCCCGGCCCGGACGCTGAAGTAGTGCCATGGCTGATCAAGGAGCGCGACGTGCACGGTTTCGGCACCGAGTCGATCGGCACGGATACCGGCCAGGCCCATCACCTGAATCCGCCCTATCCCTGCCACTACTACATGCACGGCAACAACCGCTACGGCCTGCAATGCATGACCAACCTGGACCAGCTGCCGCCCACCGGCGCGGTGATCTTCTCGGCGCCGCTCAAGATCCGCAGCGGCTCGGGCAGCCCGCTGCGCGTGCTGGCGCTGGCGCCCAAGGCCTGAGCCGGCCGCACCTGAGCCGGTCTCACGACAACAACAGGGGGATATCCATGACGCACACCAACGTCGCCATCGTCACCGGCGGCAGCGCCGGCATCGGCGCCGAAATCTGCCGCAGCATGCTGGACGCAGGCTACGAAGTGATTTCCATGGCGCGCCGCGCCGCCGACTTCAGCCACCCGCGCCTGCACAACGTGCAGGTGGACCTGCTGGACGCCGAGGCCACCGCGCAGGCGGGCGCCGAAGCCGCCGCCCGGTTTCCCATCAGCCACGTCATCCACAACGCCGGCGTCATCTGGCCCAACCTGCTGCCGCAGGTCACGCAGGAAGAACTGCACGGCCTGACCCAGATCCACCTGGGCGCGGCCATCAGCCTGGTGCAGGCCGCCCTGCCCGGCATGCAGGAGCGCAAGTTCGGCCGCATCGTGATGATGTCCTCGCGCGGCGCGCTGGGCCTGCCGACCCGCACCGCCTATTCGGCCACCAAGGCCGGCATGGTGGGCATGGCGCGCACCTGGTCGCTGGAGCTGGCGCCCTATGGCATCACGGTCAACGTGGTGGCTCCCGGCCCGATCCAGACCGACATGTTCTACGAGGTGATCGAGCCCGGCAGCGAACGCGAGAAACAGCTGGCAGCCGGCATACCGGTCAAGCGCCTGGGCCGCTCCGACGACGTGGCGCGCGCCGTCATGTTCTTCTCGGATCCCGCCAACAGCTTCGTCACCGGCCAGACGCTGTTCGTCTGCGGCGGCGCCAGCGTCAGCTCCATCACCATCTGAACGCGCATCGCGCGCGCTGCTTCGGGTTTTGACGGATAGGTAAGCACTGCGGACCAGGTCTACAGTGCGAGCCTGCGCACAGAAAGTTTAAGCAACAAGTATTAAAGCAAACCAAGCAAGCACAGAAGTACCGTTTTCTCCGTTTTCCAGCCGCACCCCCACCCTGCTCCCTATCCGGAGGTTTTGCCATGCTGTCGAAGAAACTCCCCCTGGCCGCTGCCGCCGCGGTAGCCGCGCTGTTCGCCCTGCCCGCCCTGGCCCAAGTCAAGGTCGGCGTCGTTACCTCATCCACCGGCCCGACGGCCCTGGTGGGGATTCCCCAGAAGAACACCGTGCCGCTGCTGCCGAAGAAGATCGGCGACCTGACCGTGGAATACATCTCGCTGGATGACGCCAGCGATTCCACCAACTCGGTGACGGCCTTCAAGAAGCTGATTTCGGAGCAGAACGTGGACGCGCTGATCGGCCCGTCGGGTTCGCCCAACGCCATGGGCGTGATCCAGTTCGCGGCCGAGGCCGGCGTGCCGATGCTGGCGCCGGTGGGCACCGCCGCCGTCGTGCTGCCCATGAACGACCAGAAGAAGTGGGTCTTCAAGACCACCCAGAACGACGACATCATTGCGCGCGCGCTGGTCGACCACATGGCCAAGACCGGCATCAAGACCGTCGGCTTCATCGGCCTGAACGATCCCTACGGCGAGAACTGGTACAAGGTCTTCTCGGGCCTGGCCGCCGAAAAGGGCATCAAGATCGCCGCCAACGAACGTTATCTGCGCTTTGACAGCTCGGTCACCGGCCAGGCGCTGAAGATCCTGGCCGCCAAGCCGGACGCCGTGTTGGTGGCCGCCCCCGGCGCCGCCAGCGTGCTGCCGCAGACCACCCTGTTCGATCAGGGCTACAAGGGCAAGTTCTACCAGACCCACGGCGCGGCCCTGCCCGACTTCCTGAAGCTGGGCGGCAAGAAGGTTGAAGGCACGGTGCTGGCCGCCAGCCTGATGCTGGTGCTGCCGGAAATGCCGGACAGCAACCCGTCCAAGAAGGTCGCTGCGGACTACATCGCCGCCTACGAAAAGCTCAACGGATCCAAGCCCGCCACCTTCGGCGCCAACGTCTACGACGCCGGCCTGCTGCTGGAAAAGGCCGTGCCGCTGGCTGAAAAGGCCGGCAAGCCGGGCACCAAGGAATTCCGCAGCGCGCTGCGCGATGCGCTGGAACAGACCAAGGAGCTGGTCGGCACGCAAGGCGTCTACAACATGACGGCTGCCGACCACAGCGGCTTTGACGACCGCGGCCGCGAGCTCATCACCGTCAAGGACGGCGCCTGGAAGCTGATTAAGTAACCCCCCCGAAGCGCTGCGCGCTTCCCCCCCAGGGGGGCATGCCTGCGGACCGGCAAAGCCGGCTCCGCGGCATCCCGATAGGGTGCGCAGAGCTTGCTTCGTGGCATCACCATGGCGTGCGCGGAGCTTGCTCATTCGCATTCCTCTGAAGTAGCGCAGCTCCGGCTCCGCAGTGTCCCGTTGGGGTGGCGCGCGGTGCATAGGGGATGACGTACCTGGCGTGCTTGTCTGTCTTACCCGGAATTTCGCATGAATGCTCAGATTGCCCTGATACTCGGGCAGGACGGCATCACCAACGGCGCCATCTATGCGCTGCTGGCCTTGTCCATCCTGCTGGTCTTTACCGTCACCCGCGTACTGTTCATCCCGCAAGGCGAGTTCGTCGCGTTCGGCGCGCTCACCATGGCTGCACTGCAGGCCGGCAAGCCGGTGTTGCTGGTGTGGCTGCTGTTTGCCTTCGCGCTGGCCGAGGTCGGCGCCGATCTGCTGGCGCGGCGCAAGCGCCCCGGCCGCAACCGCGGCGCCTGGCGCATGGCGGTCAAGCTGGCCTATCCGCTGGTGCTGGCCGCGCTGTTCTACAACCTGCCGCTGGCCCAGCTGCCGATGGCCGCGCAGGCGCTGCTGACGCTGCTGCTGCTGGTGCCGATGGGACCGCAGCTGTACCGCTTGTTCTACCAGCCCATCGCGTCGGCCTCGACGCTGGTGCTGCTGATCGTCTCCATTGCCGTGCACCTGGCGCTGGTCGGCCTGGGGCTGCTGGCCTTCGGCGCGGAAGGCGCGCGCACGGCGCCGTTCAGCGACGCCAGCCTGGCGCTGGGACCGTTGAACGTCAACAGCCAGGCGCTTTGGGTGGTGGCGGTGTCGGCCCTGCTCATCGTCGTGCTCTACCAATTCTTTGAACGCTCGATGTACGGCAAGGCGCTGCGCGCAGCCGCCTTCAACCGGCTGGGCGCGCGGCTGATGGGCATTTCGCCGATCTTCGCCGGCAAGGCCACGTTCTTCCTGGCCGCGCTGATCGGAACGGTGTCGGGCATCCTGATCGCTCCGATCACCACCATGTACTTCGACTCCGGCTTCATGGTCAGCCTGAAGGGCTTCGTGGGCGCCATCATCGGCGGCCTGGTGAGCTATCCGCTGGCCGCGGCCGGCGCCATCCTGGTCGGCCTGATCGAAGCCTTCTCCTCGTTCTGGGCCAGCGCCTACAAAGAAATCATTGTGTTCACGCTGATCATCCCCGTGCTGCTCTGGCGTTCACTGAAAAGCCATCACGTCGAGGAAGAAGACGAATGAACCCGCGCCACATCCTCCTCGCATTCCTGGCGCTGCTGGCGCTGGGCCCGCTAGTGCTGCCGCCGTTCTATGTGACGCTGCTGAACTACATCGGCCTGTACGCCATGGTGGCGCTGGGCCTGGTGCTGCTGACCGGCGTCGGCGGCCTGACGAGCTTCGGGCAGGCCGCGTTCGTCGGCGTGGGCGCCTACACCACGGCGCTGCTGACCACCCGCGCGGACACGCTGCCGTCCTGGCTGGCATGGCTGGGCGCATCGCCCTGGCTGACCCTGCTGGCGGGGCTGCTGCTGACGCTGGTCATCGCCTATCTGCTGGGCGCGATCACGCTGAAGCTGTCGGGGCATTTCCTGCCGCTGGGCACCATCGCCTGGGGCCTGTCGCTGTATTTCGTCTTCGGCTCGGTCGAAGGCCTGGGCGGCCACACCGGCATCCCGGACATTCCCGCCATCAACCTGTTCGGCTGGACGCTGAACCAGGGCGACAACATTTACTACCTGATCTGGGCCTTCCTGCTGGTGGCGGTGTGGTCCACCCAGAATCTGCTGGATTCGCGCGAGGGCCGCGCCATCCGGGCGCTCAAGGGCGGCCGCGTGATGGCTGAATCGATGGGCGTGGACACGGCGCGCTCGCGCATGGTGATCTTCATCATCGCGGCGCTGCAGGCCTGCGCCTCGGGCTGGCTGTACGCGCACATGCAGCGCTTCGTGAACCCCAACCCCTTCGGCCTGCAGATGGGCATCGAATACCTGTTCATGACCGTCATCGGCGGCGCGGGGCAGGTGTGGGGCGCGCTGGTCGGCGCGGGCGTCTTCACCGTGCTCAAGCAATGGCTGCAGGACTGGATGCCCAGGCTGCTGGGCCAGACCGGCAACTTCGAGGTGATCGTGTTCGGCTTCGGCATGGTGCTGCTGCTGCACCGCGCCCGCAGCGGCCTGTGGCCGGTGCTGACGCGCTGCGTGCCGGTGAAGAAGCAGCAGCGCAAGCTGGACATGAATGCCGAGCCGCTGCCGCGCAAGCCCATGCCGCCGCGCGGCGAGGTGGTGTTGAAGGCCGTGGACGTGACCCGCAAGTTCGGCGGCCTGGTCGCCAACAACGCCATGAACCTGGAAATCCGCGCCGGCGAAGTCCTGGCGCTGATCGGCCCCAACGGCGCGGGCAAGAGCACCATGTTCAACCAGATCTCGGGCGTGGACACGCCGACTTCCGGCACGGTAACGCTGCTGGGCCATTCCGTGGCCGGCGCCGGCGCGCGCCGCATTGCGCGGCTGGGACTGTCGCGCACCTTCCAGCACGTGCGCCTGCTGGGCCGCATGAGCGTGCTGGAAAACGTGGCCATCGGCGCCCACCTGCGCGGCCATCGCGGCGTACTGCCGGCCGCCTGGCGGCTGGACCGCGCCGAAGAAGCGCGCCTGCTGGCCGAAGCCGCGCGCCAGGTCGAACGCGTGGGCCTGGGCAAGCATCTGCACGACGAGGCCGGCTCGCTGGCCCTGGGGCAACAGCGCATCCTGGAAATCGCCCGCGCGCTGGCGTCCGATCCCTGCATCCTGCTGCTGGACGAACCCGCCGCCGGCCTGCGCTACCAGGAAAAATGCGAACTGGCCGAATTGCTGAAGAAGCTGCGCGCCGAAGGCATGGCCATCCTGCTGGTGGAGCACGACATGGACTTCGTGATGGGGCTGGTGGACCGCGTGGTGGTCATGGACTTCGGCGAGAAGATCGCCGAAGGCCTGCCCGCCGAGATCCAGCACAACCCCGCGGTGCTTGAAGCCTATCTGGGCGGAGTGGAATGATGAGCGCGAAATTGCTGGAAGTGCGCGACCTGCGCGTGGCCTACGACAAGATCGAGGCCGTCTCGGGCGTCAGCCTGGAAGTGGGCGAAGGCCAGATCGTGACCGTGATCGGCCCCAACGGCGCCGGCAAGACCACGCTGCTGTCGGCCATCATGGGCGTGCTGCCGTCCAGCGGCCGGATCGTCTTCGGCGGCAAGGTGCAGGAACATGCCGAGATCGAGGAAATGGTGGCGGCCGGCATGAACCTGGTGCCTGAAAAGCGCGAGCTGTTCGCCGAGATGACGGTGGAAGACAACCTGATGCTGGGCGCGTTCCACCGTTTCCGCAGCGGCCTGCGCGACCAGGACCAGACACTGGCCGAGGTCTATGAACTGTTTCCGCGCTTGAAGGAGCGCCGCCTCCAGCTCTCCGGCACGCTGTCCGGCGGCGAACGCCAGATGCTGGCGGTGGGCCGCGCGCTGATGGCCAAGCCCAAGCTGCTGATGCTGGACGAACCCAGCCTGGGGCTGGCGCCGCGCATCGTGCGCGAGGTGTTCCGCATCGTCACGCGCCTGCGCGAGATGGGCGTGTCCATCCTGCTGATCGAACAGAACGCCCGCGCCGCGCTGCAGGTGGCGGACTATGCCTACGTGTTGGAAACCGGCGCCGTCACGCTGGAAGGCCCGGCCGCCCAGGTGGCGGAGGACCCGCGCGTGGTCGAGGTGTATCTGGGGCTGGGGCACGGAGCCCCTGCCTCGGCGCCCGCCGCCTGAAGCACCGGCAGGGGCCTGCCTGCGCGGCAGGCTTCAGGCCACGCCGCGGCGCCTGTCGCGGCGGTACATGGCATAGCCCAGCGGCCACAGGGCCGCGACCATGAACTTCGCCATGGGATTGGTCAGCTTGTAGGCTTGCACCGCCGTCGGCACGCCGGAGTGCTTCAGATGCAGCCGAAAGCGTGTGTAGCGCGCCGCGGCCATGATGAATTCGCGCGGGCGGTAGCGGAAGAATTCCAGGTGATGCTGCAGCATGTCCCAGGCCAGCAGGTACAGGCCTTGCGCGTTGTTGCTCACGGAAACGGCGCCCTGGCTCAGGGCGCCGGGCGTGTCGTGATAAGTCCGCACCACACGGTTGATGAAGCGGCTGAGATAACCCGCCCGCGCAATCGCCCACCACACCAGGCTTTCGGGCACAAAGCCTGCGACATCCTCGGGGAAGGGATACTTCCTGAGGATGTCGGTGCGCATACAGCCGAATTTCTCGCCTTTGATGCGATAGCGGAAATAGACGTCCACCGCCGTGCTGTCGAACACGTCCTGCGGATAGCGGTCGCCGACGATACTGCCATCGGGACGCGCGCACAGCCCCGTCACGGCCACGTACGATTCGCGCCGCGCCGGCGGAATGCCGTCCCAGACCTCCTTGAACGTGGCCAGGGCGTCGGCCGGCATTTCGTCGTCGCTGTCCAGGGCGACGATGAGTTCGCCGCGCGCCTCGCGCACGCCGCGGTTGAAGGCGGTTTTCTTGTGGCGGTTGTTCTGCCAGAAGTAGCGGATCGGAAAATCGGCGCGCGCCTGCCAGTCCAGGATGGATTCGTGGGTGTTGTCGGTGGAACCGTCGTCCACCACGACCCATTCGAAATCCCGGAAAGTCTGCCGGGAAAGCGATTCATATACCCGGTGCAGCGTGCCCGCCCGATTGTAGGTGGGCGTCAAAACAGTGAAAAAAGTTGGTGTGTCGGTCATGCCCACTGAGCCCCTTTGCGATGCGTCGAGCAAGCGCTGCGGTCTTGGTTTTGGTGTTTTCGCCTGAAGTTTAGGGGATATGCACGCGCGTTCCGGCCCTGTAAGGCTCAAATTTGCAATCAAATCTGACAAAAACGACAGTTGACAGGCCGTCTCGGCACTTTATCTGCCTTGGACGCACTCCTTAGTGGCGTACACTCGGGCGGCCAAAACCGGAATGCCTATGGAAGCTTCGACCGTCCAGCTCAATGACATCGCCTTGTTCGTGGAGGTTGCCAAGCGCAAAAGCTTCAGCATGGCGGCGCGCGCGCTGAACATGCCGACCTCGACTTTATCGCGGCGCATCAACGAGCTGGAACGCGCCATCGGCCTGCGCTTGATCAACCGCAACACGCGCCGCCTGGATCTCACCGAAGCCGGCGCGGCCTACATGCGGCGCTGCCAGGGCCTGATCGACGAAGCCAGGTTGGCGCATGAGCAGCTGCAATCCCTGTCCGGCGGCCCTTCTGGCAACCTGCGGGTATCCATGCCCTACAGCCTGGCGATGTGGCTGCTGCCAGAAACCATCAACGATTTCACCGACCGCTATCCGGAAGTGGAATGCGAGTTCGACCTGAGCATGCTGACGGCCTCCGACGCGCAAGGCACGCCGTTCGACATCGTGCTGCGCTTCGGCAGCAACGCCGACTACCCGCTGGCAGCGGCCAGCGCCGCCGACATCAACGGCAACGGCGGCATGCATGGCGGCGCGGTCGTGCAGGAGCTGGTTTCCCTGGACAACTACCTGTATGCCTCCGACCGCTACCTGGAACGCCACGGCGAACCCGAGACGCCGGCGGATCTCAGCCGGCATCAGTGCCTGCGCACCACCATCGACGAGGCGCATTCGCACTGGACGCTGCGCCGCGGCGCGGTCAGTGAACGCGTGCCGGTCAGCGGCCACCTGGCGGCCAACAATATGAGCATCGCGGGCACCCTGGCAGGCCTGGACCTGGCGATCACGCGCATGCCGCACTGCCTGGCGCTGGAGCCCATCATCAAGCGCAATTCGCTCAAGCGCGTGCTGCCAGGGTGGTCGGTGGATCCGATCTCGATCTATGTGGTGTATCCGTCCAGCATCCAGCCGGCCAAGACCCGCGCCTTCATGGATTTCATTCTGCCCAAGCTCGGTCCGCCCCAGGACCAGGCATAGGCCGGTCCGCGCAGGACGAAAAAAAAACCCGCCGGCGCGCCGAGCGGGTTTTTTTTGATCTGGCCGAGCCTGGGCTGCGGCCGGACGCGTCAATTAGACGCGCTTGATCTTTTCCAGCATCTTGAAAACGCCCTTGGGCGACTTGACGAACAAGCGCTTGAAAGCCTTGCCCAGGCAACGGCGTTCCAGGGTGTTGCGACGCACGCGTTTGCGTTCAGCCATGTTGATTCTCCTGTTGAATTTGCGGAAATGTTGCCCGCACAACCGGATACTGGGCTGGCGGAAAATTCGGGTAACTTGGCATTTTAGCCTGAAATGCCCTGACGGCGCCAATGACGCGAAAATGCGGCGTTTCCGCCACGTTCGCGCCAGGAGCAATCAAATGCGGGACGGAACACCGCCCAGTCAGCCTGGACAGTCGCCCGCGCCTGTCCAGCCCCCCGGCGATCAGCAGGACAGGCTCTTCAGCCGCTCCAGCACCTGTTCCTTGCGCGGCAGCGGATCGACCGCGCCGTAGCCCAGCGTGGACAAGGCCGCCGCGGCATTGGCGTAACGCACGGCATCCTCCCAGGAGTCTCCCTGGCAGCGGCGCGCCAGCAGGCTGCCGGCAAAGCAGTCGCCCGCCCCGGTCGCGTCCACCGCATCCACGCGCAAGGCGGCCACGGGTACGCGGCGCTGGCCGTCGTCGATGATGGAGCCGTCCTTGCCCAGCTTCAGCACCACCACGCCGGTGGCGCCGGCGTCGCGGATCCAGTCCAGCGTGCGTTCCGGATCGTCGTTGCCGGTCAGATGCTGCATATCGTCCATGCTGGGCAGGAACAGGTCGGCCGTGCGCATGGTTTCGCGCAGCACGGCGCGGGCGCGGTCCACCGGCCACAGGCGCAACCGCAAGTTCGAGTCCAGGCTGACCTGGACGCCGGCCGCGTGCGCGCGCTCGATGGCGGCGAACACGGTATCGCAGGCGCTGGTGCTGATGGCCAGGCTGATGCCCGACACGTGCAGGTAGCGGGCGCGTTCGATCAGGCCCGAATCCAGGCTGGCCGGCGTCATCAGGCTGGCGGCGGAGCCGCGGCGCAGATAGCTGAAGGCATGGCCGCCCGGGCCGTGCTGCACGAAGTACAAGCCGGTGTGGGCCTGCTCATCCACCTGCACGCCGGACGTATCCACGCCTTCGGCCTGCCACAAGTCCAGGAACTGCTGGCCGAAGGCGTCGTTGCCGACCCGCGTCAGATAGGCGCAGCTTGCGCCCTGCCGCGCGGCTGCGATGACGGCGTTGGAGGTGTCGCCGCCAAAGCCCTGCAGATACTGGCGCTGGTCCTGGTGCGTCTGGTTCAGTTCGACCAGAGGCTCGCCCAGCGCGACGATATCGAAATCAGCCATGGGCGGCCTCCCGGGTGCGGATGATCTGCGCCACCAGCGCGGCGGTGTCGCGGGCAGCGAAGGCCGCCTTGTCATAGAGATTGCTGCCGATGCCGACGATGGCGGCGCCGGCGGCGAAGTACGAGCCCATGTTGTCCTGGGTAACGCCGCCCGTGGGGCAGAAAATGGTGTCCGGATACACCGACTTGAGCGCGGCCAGGTGCTTGGGGCCGCCGGTGTCAGCGGGGAAGATCTTCACCACGTCCACGCCCGCGCGGCGCGCCGCCAGCACTTCCGTGGGCGTGAAGGCGCCCAGCAGGCAGAGCGCGTCGGCCGCATGCGCCAGGTCGACGATGTCGGTGGCCAGCGCCGGCGACACCAGGAAGTCCGCGCCGGCGACCAAGGCCTCGCGCGCCTGGTGCTCGTCCAGCACCGTGCCCACGCCCAGCAGCAGCGCGCTGCCGTGCTTGTCGCGCAGCGCCCGCAGCAGGTCGGTGACGCCGGGAATGGTCCAGGTCAGTTCCAGCGTGGTGCAGCCTGCGGCCACCGCGACTTCGGCCGCATAGGCGGCGGTGGCGGCGTCCGTGTAGCGCAGCACGGGGACGACCCGGGAGGCCAGCAGGGTGGAGAGCTTGGAGGCGAGAGGGGCAGCGGTTGCGGTCATGGCATTCCTTGGAGGCAGGCGGTCAGGCGCCGCCGGGCGATACCGGCAGGACGGCGAGTTTGGCCGCGGCGGCATCGCGCAGCCGCAGCAAGGGTTCGATATAGGCGGCTTGCGGGTCTTCGCGGCGCCGGAACAGCAAGGTACTGACGCTGACGCCCGCGACGGGCCGTCCGGCCGCGTCGCACACGGCCACGCCATAGCAGACGATGCCGGCTTCGTTTTCCTCGTCGTCGGTGGCGTAGCCGCGGGCGGCGGCCGCATCCAGCACGGCGCGGAGTTCGGGCAGGCTGGTCACGGTGCCGGGCATGCGGGCCGTCAACGGCAGCTCGCGCAGCAGGCGCTCGCGCGACGCCGGGTCCAGCGCCGCCAGATAGGCCTTGCCGACCGCGCTGGAATGCAGCGCCACGCTGGCCCCGACACGCGAGGCCATGCGCACCGGACCGGGGCTTTCCAGCTTGTCGATATAGGTCATCTCGTGCCCTGCAGGCACGGCCAGGTGCACGGTTTCGCCAGTTTCATCGCGCAAGGCCTGCAGGTCGGGCGCCAGCGCCGCGCGCAGGTCGAACTGCGACCAGGCCCGGCTGGCCAGCGACATCAGGCGCGGTCCCAGGCGGTAGGCGCCGCCGGTTTCGGCCACCATGCCCTGTTCGGCCAGCGCCGCGACGATGCGGTAGACGGTGGGCCGGGGATAGCCGCAGCTGCGCGCCAATGACGCGGCCGTGGGCGGCTGGGGCGCATCCGCCACCGCCTGCAGCACCGTCATGAATTTGGCGAACGCCGCGGCGCCCGGGACCTTGGTTTCCAGCAATGTTGTCTCCAGCTAATGGCTGCATGCCTTTAGCAATGAATCTACAGAATGCGCAACGCCGACAGCGCGAAATTCAGACGAATCTGCGATACTGTTTATTTGTACAGCTAGTGAGCCTCATGCTGTCCACATAATGGACTGGTGACTCACAATATAGTCAATTATTCCATATCGCCGCGCTCGGAACCAGCGATGGGTTGTCGCTCGGGCAGGCCTCTCCCCTCAGGCTACGATACCGTCCATGAGCTCCCAAATTCGCATCGTTGGCGCCCGCCAGAACAATCTCAAGAACCTGGACCTGACCATCGCCACCGGCGAACTGGTCGTCGTGACCGGCGTGTCGGGGTCCGGCAAAAGTTCGCTGGCCTTTGACACCCTGTACGCCGAGGGGCAGCGGCGTTATGTGGAAACCTTCTCGCCCTATGCGCGCCAGTTCCTGGACCGCATGGACAAGCCGCAAGTAGACCGCATCGAAGGCATCCTGCCCGCCATCGCCATCGACCAGACCAATCCGGTGCGCAGCTCGCGCAGCACGGTCGGCACGATGACGGAACTGAACGACCACCTGAAGCTGCTGTTCGCGCGCGGCGCCAAGCTGTATTGCCGCGGCTGCGGCAAGGTGGTGCGGCGCGACACCCCTGATTCCGTCTACCACTCGCTGGCCGAACGCGCCGCCGCCGCTGGCGATCCGCGGCTGGTGGTGACCTTCCCCATTGCGGTTCCCGCCAACTTCACCGAAGAGGAAGTGCGCGGCTTCCTGGAGCAGCAGGGCTACACCCGCGTGCACGCCGAAGAAAACGCGGCGCCGCGCGCAGCCGCCCCGGCCAAGGGCGCCAAGAAAGCCAAGGCAGCAAAAGGCAGCACCGAATCGCGCCGCATCCTGCACGTGGTCCAGGACCGCTTCCGCTTTGCCGGCACCGAACGCGAACGCATCATGGAAGCGCTGGACACGGCGTTGCGCATGGGCGCCGGCCACCTGGCCGTGTACGTCATGGACGCCGAGGGCGGCAATGCCCACATCTGGAAGTACAGCGACCGCCTGCACTGCGCCGACTGCGACATCGAATACACCGATCCGCTGCCCAGCAGCTTTTCGTTCAACTCGCCGCTGGGCGCCTGCGAAGCCTGCCGCGGCTTCGGCCGCGTGATCGGCATCGACTTCGGCCTGGTCATCCCGGACGAAAACAAGACCCTGCTGGAAGGCGCCATCAAGCCCTGGACGACCCCTTCATACAAGGAATGCCAGGACGAGCTGCAGAAGTACGCGCCCAAGGCCGGCGTGCCGCTGGGCGTACCCTGGAAGAAGCTGAGCGAAGAACACAAGCGCTGGGTGCTCTACGGCACGCCCGACTGGAAGGGCGGCAACGACGCCTGGAAGCACCAGTGGTACGGCGTGCAGCGCTTCTTCGACTGGCTGGAAACCAAGGCCTACAAGATGCACGTGCGCGTGCTGCTGTCGAAATACCGCAGCTACACGCCCTGCCCCACCTGCAATGGCGCGCGCCTCAAGCCCGACGCGCTGCTCTGGCGCCTGGGCACCAAGGAAGAAGCCGACACCGTGCTGCCGCCTGACGACGGCCGCTACAAGCGCTTCATGCCGGTGAGCGCCAACTGGAGCCGCGAACAGCTCGACAACCTGGGCGGCCTGTCCATCCATGACGTGATGCTGCTGCCGATCGAACGCGTGCGGATCTTCTTCGACACGCTGTCGTTCTCCGGCGCGCTGGACGCCGCCACCGACCTGCTCATGACAGAAGTGCGCGCGCGCCTCAAGTTCCTGTGCGACGTGGGCCTGGGCTACCTGACGCTGGACCGCCAGAGCCGCACCTTGTCGGGCGGCGAAGTGCAGCGCATCAACCTGACCACGGCGCTGGGCACCTCGCTGGTGAACACGCTTTTCGTGCTGGACGAGCCTTCCATCGGCCTGCACCCGCGCGACATGCACCGCGTGGTCGAAGTCATGCACCGCCTGCGCAACGCCGGCAACACGCTGGTGGTGGTGGAGCACGACCCGCAGGTCATGGTGGCCGCGGACCGCATCATCGACATCGGTCCCGGCCCCGGCGAACGCGGCGGCCAGATCGTCTTCGACGGCACGCCGTCCCAATTGCGCGCGGCGCGCACGCTGACGGGCGACTACCTGGGCGGCCGCCAGCGCGTGGAAGCGCCGCGCCCCATGCCGGTGGCGGCGAACACGCCGCGCCTGCTGCTGGAAGGCGTCAGCGCGCACAATCTGAAGAACGTCTCCGTCGAACTGCCGCTGGGCCGCCTGGTCTGCGTGACAGGCGTATCCGGCTCCGGCAAGTCCACGCTGGTACAGGACGTGCTCTACCCCGCCCTGCTCAAGCAGAAGGGCAAGCCCTCGGAAGCGCCCGGCGCCTTCGAACGCCTGCTGGGCGCCGAACAGATCGCCGACGTGGTCATGGTGGACCAGACCCCCATCGGCAAGACGGCGCGCTCCAACCCGGCCAGCTACGTGGGCGCGTTCGACGCGATCCGCAAGCTGTTCGCGCAAGCGCCGCTGGCGCGCGAGCGCGCCTACACGGCCGGCACCTTCAGCTTCAACGGCGGCGACGGCCGCTGCCCCACTTGCGGCGGCACCGGCTTCGAACACGTGGAAATGCAGTTCCTGTCCGACGTCTACCTGCGCTGCCCGGATTGCGACGGCAAGCGCTTCCGCCCCGAAGTGCTGGAAGTGCGCGTCGAACACCTGGGCAAGAGCGCGTCCATCGACGAAGTGCTGGAGATGACGGTCAGCGAGGCGCTGGACTTCTTCAAGGGTCTGCGCGACGTGCAGACGGGCCTGGCGCCGCTGGCCGACGTAGGCCTGGAATACGTGCGGCTGGGCCAGCCCGTGCCCACTCTGTCGGGCGGCGAGGCGCAGCGCCTGAAGCTGGCCGGCCACCTGGCCGAAGCCGCGCGCAGCGGCATCTCCACCGCCAAGGTCGCCAAGAAGGGCAGCCTGTTCCTGTTCGACGAACCCACCACCGGCCTGCACTTCGACGACGTGGCGCGGCTGATGCGCGCGTTCCGCAAGCTGCTGGCCGCCGGCCACACGCTGCTGGTGATCGAGCACAACCTGGACGTGATCCGCGCGGCCGACTGGCTGATCGACCTGGGCCCCGAAGGCGGCGACGCCGGCGGCCTGGTCATCGGCACCGGCACGCCGCAGGACCTGATGGACAACCCCAAGTCGCACACGGGCGCCGCCCTGCGCGACTACGAAGTCAGCATCCTGCCGGCGGACGTGGTCGTAAGCACCGACGCCGACGCGCAGGAAGTCGAGCAGGCCAGACTGACCGCCCGCATCGCCGAGCCCGGCGAAGCCTACGGCGCAGACGTGGGCCGCCCGTTGCAGTCGCTGATGCGCGAGCGCCGCCAGGCCAATATGGCGATCGAAATCCGCAACGCGCGCGAACACAACCTGAAGAACGTCAGCGTGGAAATCCCGCGCGACAAGTTCACCGTCATCACCGGCGTGTCCGGCTCGGGCAAGTCCACGCTGGCCTTCGACATCCTGTTCAACGAAGGGCAGCGGCGCTATCTGGAATCGCTCAACGCCTACGCCCGCGCCATCGTGCAGCCAGCCGGCAAGCCGGACGTGGACGCCATCTTCGGCATCCCGCCCACGGTCGCCATCGAGCAGCGCACCAGCCGCGGCGGACGCAAGTCCACCGTGGCCACGATGACGGAAATCCACCATTTCCTGCGCCTGCTGTACGTCAAGCTGGGCACGCAGTACTGCCCGGACTGCAATGTCGCGGTGGAGCCGCAGAATACGGACCAGATCGTGGCGCGCCTGCTGCGCGAGCACAAGGGCGAGCACATCGGCCTGCTGGCGCCGCTGGTCACCGCCCGCAAGGGCTATTACACGGACCTGGCCAAATGGGCCGGTTCCAAGGGCCATTCGCACCTGCGCGTGGACGGCGAGTTCATTCCCGTGGCCCCGTGGCCGCGGCTGGACCGCTACAAGGAACACACCATCGAGCTGCCGATCGCGGACGTGGTGGTGGACCCGGCCAATGAAGCCGAGCTGCGCGCCGCGGTCAAGAACGCGCTGGAAAACGGCCAGGGCGTGATGTCCGTGGTCTGGCCCGTGAACAAGCTGCACGAGGCGCTGGACAGCGACCTGCAGCAGCAGCACTTCTCGGTCAAGCGCGCCTGCCCGTCTTGCGGCACCAGCTTCCCCGAACCGGATCCGCGCCTGTTCTCGTACAACTCCAAGCACGGCTGGTGCACCGGCTGCTACGGCACCGGCCTGCAGCTGCAAGGCTTCGACGAAGAGCAGACCGGCGAGGAAACCGCCTGGAACGCCTGGTACGAAGGCGAGGCCAAGCCCTGCACGCAATGCGACGGACAGCGCCTGAACCGCGTGGCCCGCGCCGTGCGCTGGCGCGACAAGTCCATCGCCGAACTCGCCTCGCTGCCGGTGTCGGACGCGCATACCTTCTTCACCGGGCTGGTGGCGCGCGGCCGCGAAGGCGAGATCGCCCGCGACATCCTTACGGAAATCCGCGGACGCCTGAACTTCATGCAGGAAGTCGGCCTGAACTACCTGGCGCTGGACCGGGCCGCGCCCACGCTGTCCGGCGGCGAAGCGCAGCGCATCCGCCTGGCCGCGCAGCTGGGTTCCAACCTGCAGGGCGTCTGCTACGTGCTGGACGAACCGACCATCGGCCTGCACCCGCGCGACAACCGCATCCTGCTGGACGCGCTGGCGCGCCTGGAAGGCAACGGCAACACGCTGGTGGTGGTGGAACACGACGACGACACCATCCGCCGCGCCTCGCACATCATCGACATCGGACCGGGCGCGGGCATCCGCGGCGGCCGCGTGGTGGCCCAGGGCAGCGCGCAGGACCTGATCGAAGCGCCCGAATCGGTCACCGGCCGCTATCTGGCCAAACCCTTGCAGCACCCGCTGCAAGGCCGCCGCCCGGTCGAGGCCGATACGCCCATGATCGAAATCAAGGGCGCGCGCCTGCACAACCTGCGCAGCGTCGACGCGAAGATTCCGGTGGGCCGCCTGAGCGTGGTGACCGGCGTGTCGGGTTCGGGCAAATCCACCCTGGCGCGCGAAGTGCTGCTGGACAACCTGATGCAGGCCGTGTCGCAAGGCAAGGCGCCGGGCTGGGCGGGCTGCGACAACATCAAGGGTTGGGAAGCCATCGACCGCGTGCTGGAAGTGGACCAGACGCCCATCGGCAAGACGCCGCGCTCCTGCCCGGCCACCTACGTGGGCTTCTGGGACGACGTGCGCAAGCAGTTCGCCGACACCCGCGAATCGCGCATGCGCGGCTGGACCGCGGCGCGCTTCTCGTTCAACACCGGCGACGGCCGCTGCCCGATCTGCGAAGGCCAGGGCATGCGCACCATCGAGATGAATTTCCTGCCGGACGTGAAGGTGCCTTGCGACGCCTGCAACGGCGCCCGCTTCAACAACGACACGCTGAGCGTGCAGATGCGCGGCAAGAACGCCGGCGAACTGCTGGCCATGGAAGTGGACGACGCCATCGGCTACTTCGCCGCGCACCCCAAGATCCACCGCCCGCTGCAGCTGATGCAGGACGTGGGCCTGGGCTATCTGACGCTGGGGCAGCCTTCGCCCACGCTGTCGGGCGGCGAAGCGCAGCGCATCAAGCTGGTGACCGAGCTGTCCAAGGCCCGCCTCACCGACGGCCTGATCAAGACCGGCCGCGCCTCGCGCATTCCGCATACGCTGTACGTGCTGGACGAACCCACCGTGGGCCTGTCGATGGCCGACGTGGAAAAGCTGATCCACGTGCTGCACCGCCTGGTGGAAGCCGGCAATACGGTGGTGGTGATCGAGCACAACCTGGACGTGATCGCCGAAGCCGACTGGCTGCTGGACCTGGGCCCCGAAGGCGGCACGGGCGGCGGCAAGCTGGTGGGCGAAGGCTCGCCCGAACACGTCATGACCCTGAGCGACCATTCCCATACCGGACGGGTCCTGAAGGAATTCCTGGCACATCAACAGCAGTAGGCAGCATGGAATGTCGTTTTGAAGACCGGCTGGCCGGCCGCGCGCTGCGGTTCGAGGGCTTGTGCTCGCGGATCGAGGCGCGCTCCGCCGCCGAGGTCGCCCCCGCGCTCGCCGCCATCGAAGCGCAGCGGCGGCAGGGGCGCTGGATCGCCCTGTTGCTGGACTACGAACTGGGCGAGTGGCTGTTGCCCGAAGCCGCCATGGCGCCGCCCGCCGGCCCCTGGACGCCGCCGCGCGACGACGGCAAACCGCGCCTGACCGCGCTGGCGTTCGAACGCCGGCAGGAGGAAACGCCCTGGGACGCACCGGACGCAGGCGCTACGCCCGCCGCCATCAGCCTGCCCGCGCCGCGCATGACCGAGGCCGACTACGTGCGCCAGATCGAAGCCATCCGCGGCCTGATCGGTGACGGCGAGCTGTATCAGGTGAACTACACCCAGCCGCTGGACCTGCAATTCCAGGGCGACGCGGCCACGCTGTACCGGCGCATCGCCGCCCGCAACCCGGTGGCGCACGGCGCGTTCATCGAGGACGGCGAGCGCACGGTGTTGTCGTTTTCGCCCGAACTGTTCGTGCGCCGCGACGGCCCGCGCCTGACCACGCGCCCGATGAAGGGCACGGCCCCGCGCCACCCCGATCCGGCCGAGGACGAACGGCTGGGCCAGGCGCTCCTGGCCAGCGAAAAGAACCGCGCCGAGAACCTGATGATCGTGGATCTGCTGCGCAACGATCTGGGCCGGCTGGCCGAGCCGGGCTCGGTGCGGGTCGACGCGCTGTTCTCGCTGGAGCGCTATCCCACCGTCTGGACCATGACGTCCACGGTGTCGGCGCTGGCGCCGCACGCCTCGCTGGAAGACGTGCTGCGCGCGCTGTTTCCCTGCGGCTCCATCACCGGCGCCCCCAAGGTCGCGGCCATGCGCCGCATCCGCCAGATGGAAACGGCGCGGCGCGGCCTGTATTGCGGCAGCATCGGCTGGCTGGCGCCGGACGGCGACTTTTCGCTGAACGTCGCCATCCGCACCCTGGTGCTGGACCAGGCCGGCCACGGCGTCTATAGCGTGGGCGGCGGCATCGTGCACGATTCAGACCCGGCCGAGGAATGGCAGGAATGCCACTGGAAGGCCCGGATCCTGCGGGCCTGAGGCCGCAGTCCGGATGTCCGGCGTCCCTGCGCGGCTGCAGCCATCGGTAGTAGGATAGAGCGCGGCCGCAGCGCACCTTTACCCCAGGAGAGTCCCATGCAACCCGAACTGATCGAGACCATCCTGGTCGATGCCGAACGACGCGTGCCGCTGCTGGCGCGCCATCTCAAGCGCCTGGAAGCGTCCTGCAAGGCCCTGGGCTACGGCTGGGGCGGCCGGGCCGTCGAGGCCGACATCATGATCACCGCGCTGGGCCTGGCCACGCCCGGGCCGCACCGGCTGCGCCTGCTGGTGGCGCGCGACGGCAGCCGCAACATCCAGACCGCGCCGCTGCCGCCCCTGCACCCCGCGCAGGAAGCCATGCTGGCGCCCGAAGCGCTGCGTTCATCCGAACCGCTGCTGCGCTACAAGACCACCTACCGCCCCTGGTACACCAAGACCATCGAATGGCTGCCCTCGCATCCGCACATCTTCGATCTGCTCTACCTGAATGAGCGCGGCGAACTCTGCGAAGGCAGCCGCAGCAACGTCTATCTGCGCCTGGATGGCGACTGGTACACGCCGCCCGTGGACAGCGGCTGCCTGCCCGGCGTGCAGCGCGCCGAACTGCTCGAAACGGGCAAGGTGGCAGAACGCGTCCTGACCCTGGCCGACCTGCACGCGGCCGAGGAAATCCGCCTGTCCAACGCGCTGCGCGGCTGGTTTCCGGTGACGCTGCGCGACGCCTAATCCGCGAACTCGTCCACCACCACCTGCCGCAGCCACTGGTTGGCCGGCTCGCGGTGGTTGCGGGCGTGCCAGAACACATTGATGACCGACTCCGGGATCTTCACCGGACAGGGCGCGGTCGCCAAGCCGAACGGACCGCAGGCGCAGTCAGCGAAACGCTGCGGCACCACGGCGATCATGTCGGTGGCGGCAAGCACCGGCCCCACCGCAATGAAGTGCGGCACCGTCAGGCGCAGGCGCCGCTGGATGCCGGCCTGCCCGATCACCTGGTCGACCACGCCGTGGCCCGTGCCTTCCGAGGCGATGGCCACGTGCTCGGCCGCGCGGAACTGCCGCGCCGAGACCCCGGTGCGCGCCAGCGGATGGTCGCGGCGGAAGATGCACACATAGGGCTGGCGGAACAGCAGGCGCTGGAAGAAGCCGCTCTTCAGATCGGGCAGGAAGCCCATGGCCAGGTCGATGCGGCCGCGCTCCATCTCGTCCTTCACGTCGATCGAGGTGGTGCGCACGGTGCGCACCGTGACGCCGGGCGCGGCGCGGTCCAGCGCGCGCATCAGCCGCGGCAGGAAATAGGTCTCGCCCACGTCGTTCACGCCGATCACGAAGGCGCGACCGCTATGCGCGGGGTCGAACGCGGCGCGCGCGTTCAGGGTGCTGTGCAGCGCCTCCAGCGCGGCGGCGATGGGCTGCGCCAAATCCTGCGCGTAGGGCGTGGGCACCATGCCGCGCGAGGTACGCAGGAAAAGCTCATCGCCCAACAGCTTGCGCAGCCGGCCCAGCGCGTTGCTGACGCCGGGCTGCGAAATGCCCAGGCTCTCGGCCACGGCCGACACCCGGCCGTGCTTGCGCAGTTCATTGAAGACGACCAGCAGGTTCAGGTCCAGGTCTTGCAGGTTCATGGGCTGCCTCCACCAATATTGATTTTGGTGATTTATCTCATCAAGCAGATTCTATTTATTTATTTCACTTTCTGCCCGATGATGCGAAAAACGCCAGCGCCCATGCAGCGCCGGCTCTGCAGGATCGCGCCCGCGGTCCGCCGAACCAAGGAGACACGCCATGCGTACCTGTACGCTGTCCGCCGCCGCGCCCTGTCGCCGGAGCGGATCATGAACGCCCCCGAGCAGCCCAT
Organism: Achromobacter sp. PD1; assembly: GCF_048541815.1. Classification (NCBI taxonomy): domain Bacteria; kingdom Pseudomonadati; phylum Pseudomonadota; class Betaproteobacteria; order Burkholderiales; family Alcaligenaceae; genus Achromobacter; species Achromobacter sp. PD1. The sequence goes on along the minus strand of NZ_CP183349.1, from coordinate 226,980 downwards.
CCAATTCGCCCCGCGCTGGCAGGACGACGGATCCCACCGCATCCCCTTCGGCGTCTATACCGATGCCGCCCTGCATCAGCGGGAAATGGAGCGCTTCTTCTACCGCGCGCACTGGAGCTACGTGGGCCTGGAGGCCGAGATCCCCAACCCGGGCGACTTCAAGCGCACCGCGGTGGGCGAACGCTCCGTCATCCTGCTGCGCGACAACGACGGCCAGGTGCGCGTGGTGGAAAACGTGTGCGCCCACCGCGGCGTGCAGTTCTGCCGCGAACGTTCCGGCAACCGCAGCGAATTCGTCTGTCCTTACCACCAGTGGAACTATGACCTGCAGGGCAACCTGATCGGCGTGCCGTTCCGCCGCGGCGTCAAGCAGGACGGCAAGGTCAACGGCGGCATGCCGCCCGATTTCAAGCCGGAAGAACATGGCCTGACCAAGCTGGCCGTGGCCTGCCGCAACGGCGTGGTGTTCGCCTCGTTCGATCACGATGTCGAGCCGCTGGAGGACTATCTGGGGCCGGACATCCTGCACTACTTCGACCGCGTCTTCGACGGCCGCGAACTGGTGATCCACGGCTACAGCCGCCAGCGCATCCCCGGCAACTGGAAGCTGATGCAGGAGAACATCAAGGATCCCTACCATCCGGGCCTGCTGCACACCTGGTTCGTCACCTTCGGCCTGTGGCGGGCCGACAACCGCTCCGAGCTGAAGATGGACCGGCACTTGCGCCACGCCGCCATGATCTCGACCCGCGGCCAGGGCGGCAAGGGCAGCGTGACCAGCGGCGTGTCCAGCTTCAAGGAACAGATGTCGCTGAACGACGACCGCTTCCTCGATATCGTGCCGGAGCCCTGGTGGAACGGCCCCACCGCCGTGCTGATGACGCTGTTCCCCAGCGTCATCATCCAGCAGCAGGTGAACTCGCTGTCCACGCGCCACATCCAGCCCGTGGGCCACGACGCCTTCGATTTCGTGTGGACGCATTTCGGCTTCGCCGACGATACGCCCGAGATGACGCGCCGCCGGCTGCGCCAGGCCAATCTGTTCGGCCCGGCGGGCTTCGTGTCGGCGGACGACGGCGAGGTCATCGAGTTCTCGCAATCGGGCTTCGAGCAGAAGCCCTGGCACCGCAGCGTGGCGGAACTGGGCGGCAAGACCGCCGAAAACACCGACCACATGGTCACGGAAACGCTGATCCGCGGCATGTACGCGTACTGGCGCCGGGTCATGGAGGCCTGACGATGCTGGACTTTCACCTCTACTACCAACTGACCTGCCTGTACAACGACTACGCCGCCGCGCTGGACGCTGAGGAATGGGAAAAGTGGCCCGATTTCTTCCTGGAAGACTGCGTGTACAAGGTACTGCCGCGCGAGAACCACGAGCGCGGCTATCCGCTGGCGACCATGTCCTTCGAAAGCCGCGGCATGCTGAAGGACCGCATCTACGGCGCCACCGACACCATCTTCCACGATCCCTACTACCAGCGCCATGTGGTGGGCGCGCCGCGCGTGCTGTCGGTGCAGGGCGACCGCATCGAGTCCGAGGCCAACTACGCCGTGTTCCGCACCAAGCCCAGCCAGTTGACCACGGTATTCAACGTGGGCCGCTACCTGGATGTGGTCCGGCTCGGTCCGGACGGGCTCAAATTCGAATCGCGGCTCTGCATCTTCGACAGCGAGCTGGTGCCGAATTCGCTTATCTATCCCATCTGAACAAGGAAACGACAGCAATGAGCACGCAATGGATCAAGGCCATCGCGCGGGACGAGGTGCCTGAAGACGACGTCATCGCGGTGCAGGCCGGCGGCCGCGAGATCGCGCTGTATGGCGTGGACGGCGAGGTCTACGCCACCGCCAACCTCTGTACGCACGGCAATGCGCGGCTGTGCGACGGCTTTCTGATGGGGCATGAGATCGAATGCCCGCTGCATCAGGGGCGCTTCGACGTGCGTGACGGGCGCGCGCTCTGTTCGCCGCTGCGCGAGAACATTGCCACCTATCCGGTCAGGATCGAGGACGGCGTGGTATTCGTGGCGCTGTAGCGCCATTGTCAGACCGCGAGGCGCAGCGCCTCGTTCGCGGCCGCCATGCCCATGGCGGCCGTGACGGTCACGACCGAGCCGTAGCCGGCGCAGGACAGGCCCTGCGGCGCCAGGGTTTCTCCAGAGGCGCCCATGTCGTCCTCGCCTTCGGTGGGGCGGGTCCAGGCGTCGGGCAGGATGGCGGGCTGGTCGAACCACAGGGCGTGGATACCCATTTTCGGCACGCGCTTCAAGGCCTTGCCGTTCTGGTCGGAAGCCCGCGGAAAGCCATGCTCGCGGCGCAGCTTGTTGCGCAACTTGGACAGCAGCGCGTCGTTGACCGCGGCCGACAGGTCGCCGGCGCGCAGGGCCAGCGGATCGGTCTTGCCGCCCGCGCCGCCGCACAACAGCATGGGCACGCCGATTTCGCGCGCATGCAGGATCATCGCGATCTTGGCGGCGGCCTGGTCGGTGCAGTCGATGATGACGGAGTACGGGCCGGGCAGGACCTGGGCGACGTTCTCGGGCGAAACGAAATCATCCACCCGCGTCAGCCGGCACTCCGGATTGATCGCCAGCACGCGTTCGGCCATGGCATCGACCTTGGACTGGCCCAGCGTCTCGGTCAGCGCATGGATCTGGCGGTTGACGTTGGATTCGGCAATGTGGTCCAGGTCGATGAGCGTCAACGCCCCTACCCCGCAGCGCGCCAGGGCCTCGACGGTCCAGGAACCTACGCCGCCCAGGCCGGCGACCGCCACATGGGCGTTGCGCAGGCGGGTCGGGGCTTCGGGGCCGTAGAGGCGGGAGAGGCTGCCGAAGCGGCGGTCGAGGTCGGCGGTGGGGTCGGGGGTGTTCATGAGGGCGTATTTTATTGCAGGCGGATGGTTGGGTTCTTAAGACGCCTGGCACGGCGGCGGCCGGGGTGGCGCGGGGCAACGATTGCGGTCCGGAGCCTTCGCTCCGGACTTCCCCGTCGTCATCCTCGTCACCGCCTCCGGCGGTTCCTTCGGATTCCCTCGGGCTTATCGACGCCCCGCGCCACCCCGGCCGCCGCCGCGCCAGGCTCCGCTTATTGAATCTTGCTGGCCGCTGGGACGGGTGGTGTGCTTGACGTTCTTCTCCCCGACGAGGAAGAGAGAAAGGTCTTGCAGGGACGCCAAAGACGGCCGCGCGGGCGGCCTTCTTTGGCATATGGATATCGTTAGTCGTGCGAGAGACGCTGCGCGCTGACGCAGGCCCACGCTCATATGCAGCTCGTCGACCAACAACGCTTCCTGCTCGAGCACGGACGATCATCAGCGCGCAGCGCCATCACAAATCGCAAGACACCGCGTAAGCCCCAATAGGCCGCCCGGGCGGCCTATTGGGGCGAGCATCGTAAGACCTTCGCCCACCCCCACCGTCCGCGAGAACCCTACGAAGTCCGGTCACCCCAGCTGACGTCAAGTTTCCAAAGCGGAGCCTGGCGCCTTAAGAACCCGCCGCCGCACCGCCAGCAGACTCAGCATCATCCCCACCGAGCGCCTGATAAACCGCCACCTGATTCACCAAGCGATTCAACATATTCTCATCCCGCGAAACCTCAGCCACCCGCCGCTTCTCCTGCGCATCCAGCCAATCCTTCAGCGGCACGGCCCCCGCCCGGTAGCGCACTTCGTACAGCCGCTCGGCCTCGCGCGCCGCGCGCAGAGATGCATCCAGCTGTTCCGCCTGCAAGCGCAGTTGCGTGCGATTGGACAACGCGTTCTCCACGTCCGCCATCGCCTGGTACAGCGCCTGCCGGAAATTCACCACGCGCTCTTCGTAGTCGGCCTTGGAGATCTTGATGTTGAGCTGCATCTGGTTCCATTGCAGGAACGGCAGCGTCAGCGCCGCCCCCAGCGAGCCTACCGGGTTCTTCAGAACGTCGGACAGCGAGGGACTCGAGCTTCCCAAGGCGCCGGTCAGCGTCAATGGCGGATAGAAGCTGGCGCGGGTCGCGTCGACGGTGGACAGGGACTGGCGCAGGCGCAGTTCGGCGGCGCGCAGGTCGGGACGGCGGCCCAGCAGGTCGGCCGGCACGCCGGCGCGCGCTTGCGGCAAGGGATAGCCCGGCAACCGCGCCGGGTCGGCCATCATGCGGTCCGGCGGGCCGTCGAACAGGATGGTCAGCGCGTTGGCGTACTCCACGCGCTGCTGCACCAGCAGCGTATGCGCGGCTTCCTGGCTGGCCACGGTCTGTTCGGCCTCGGCCATTTCCAGCGCCGACGCGCCGCCCGCCGCGTACTGCGCCCGCACCAGATCCTGCGTCTTGCGCGCGTAGGCGATGCTCTCGGCGCTGCTGGCGATGCGCTGGTTGATGAAGGCGGTCTGCCAGTACAGCGTGGCGGTAGTGCCCACCAGGGACAGCGCGGCGCTCTGCCGGTCCTGCTCGGTCGCCAGAGCGTCCCATTGCGCCGCGTCGCGCTGGCTGGACAGCTTGCCCCACAGATCCGCTTCGTAGCTGACGGTCAACTGCACGGCGTTGGTCCGGGTAATGGCGCGATCGCCATACAGGTTGCGGTTGCGCGTCACATCGGCATTGCCGCCCAGTTGCGGCAGCAGCTTGTCCTCGGTGATTCCAGCCTGGTACTGCGCCCGGCGCACGCGGATCGCGGCTGCGGCCAGGTCGTTGTTGCGCGCCAGCGCGGCGTCGACCAGGCCGTTGAGCGTCGGGTCGTTGAAATTGCGCCACCACTCGCCGCCATCGGCCAGCGGCCCGGCCTGGAAATCGCCGGCAGGCGCATGGGTCCAGGCCGCGGGGGTGGACGTCAGCGGCCGTTCGTAGTCCGTATGCAGCAGGCTGCCGCAGCCGGCCAAGGCCAGCAGCAACGCCAGGGCGGCGGGTTTGCAGATCAGGGAAACCGCTTTCATCTTCCTCATTCCCGGGCCAGGGCCTCGACGGGATCCAGACGCGCCGCATTGCGCGCCGGCAAATAGCCAAAAAGCACACCGATCAAGGTCGAGCAGCTGAACGCCGCCACCATCGATGTCGTGGAATAGATCATCTGGAACGACCCGCGCGTCGCCTTGGAAACCAGCACGCCCAGCCCCAGCGACAGCACGATGCCGATGGCGCCGCCTATCAGGCACACCAGCACCGCTTCAATCAGGAACTGCTGCATGATGTCGCTGCGCCGCGCCCCCACCGCCATGCGCACGCCGATCTCGCGGGTACGCTCGGTCACGGAAACCAGCATGATGTTCATGACCCCGATGCCGCCCACCATCAGCGAGATGAGCGCAATCATGGACACCAGCAGCGTCATGGTCGCGGTGGTGCGTTCGATGGTCTTGCGGATCGCGTCCGTGTTGAACACGAAGAAATCCTTGGTCACGTGGCGCCGCGTCAGCACGCGCACGATGGCCTGTTCCGCCGCGGCGGGCGGCGAAGCGTCATTGACGCGCACCGTGATGCTCTTCAGATGCTGCTGGCCCAGCACGCGCGACAGCGCCGTGGTGTAGGGAACCCAGACGTTCAACGAGTCGTTGCTGCCGAAGACGGTTTCCTTCTTTTGCGTCACCCCGATCACGCGCGCCGGCATCGATCCCAGAAATACGACTTGCCCGATGGGCTCGGTATGCGAACCGAACAGCTTGCGCCGGGTGGCGTCATCGATCACCACTTCCTGCGCGCGCCGCAACACGCTGGTTTCGTCGAAGAACTTGCCCTGGGCCAGCTTGATGGCGCGCACGCGGAAATATTGCTCGCCCACGCCCTGGATCACGCCGGTCACCGACACGTTGCGATAGCGCAGCGTGTTGCTGGTCGAGACTTCCGGCGTGACGCTGTCCACGTAGGACTCGCGCGCCAGGGCGTCGGCGTCGGCCGGCACCAGGGTGCGGATATTCACGGCCTTCTCGTCGCCGAAGTCCTTGCCCGGAAAGATCTCCACCGTGTTGGTGCCGATTTCGCTGATGTCGTCCAGGATCTTGCGGCGCGAGCCTTCGCCCAGCGCCACCACCGACACCACGGCCGCGATGCCGATGATGATGCCCAGCATCGTCAGCGAGGTGCGCAGCCGGTGCGCGTTCATGGCCAATAGCGCCATGCGCAGCGCCTCGCGGCAACGGTCCAGGTAAGCCTGCCAGACGGGCCGCGCGGCCAGCGCCGGCGCGTCTTCCTTGATGCGCTCGGTCCGCGGCGCGTCGGGATTGCGCTTGTCGGCGACGATCTCGCCGTCGCTGATCTCGATGATGCGCTGGGCGTGGCGCGCCACGTTCATGTCGTGCGTGACGATGATGATGGTATGGCCAGCCGCGTTCAGTTCTTCCAGGATGCGCAGCACCTCCTGGCCGGTGTGCGTGTCCAGCGCGCCGGTCGGCTCGTCGGCCAGGATGATGTCACCGCCATTCATCAGCGCGCGCGCGATGCTGACGCGCTGCTGCTGGCCGCCCGACAGCTGCCCGGGCCGGTGCCCGGTCCTGTCGCCCAGGCCCAGCCGCCGCAGCAATTCGTCGGCACGCGCCAGGCGCGCCTCGCGCCGCTTGCCGGCGTAGACGGCCGGCACCTCGACGTTGCCCTGCGCGGTCAGGTCCGACAGCAGGTGGTAACGCTGGAAGATGAAGCCGAAGTGCTCGCGGCGCAGTTCGGCCAGTTCGTCCGGGTCCAGCTCGCCCGTGCTGCGGCCGTCAACCCGGTACTCGCCGCGGGTGGGACGGTCCAGGCAGCCCAGGATGTTCATGAGCGTGGACTTGCCCGACCCGGACGCGCCCACGATCGCCACCATCTCGCCGGACTCGATGGCCAGGTTGATGTCCTTCAGGACCGCGATGGTCTGCTCGCCCGCGGGAAACTCGCGGCGCACGCCCTTAAGCGAGATCAGAGGCCCGCTCATGTCAGGCTCCCGGCGCGGCGGCCGGCGCGGCATCCGCCGACACGACGCGCTCGCCCACCTCCAGCCCTTCCAGCACCTGCGCCTGGACGTTGTTGTTCATGCCTATCCTGACCTGGCGCGTTTCGGTCTTGTTGTCCTTCAGGACCACGCGCACGGCGTAGCGGCCGTCCTGGCCGCGCTTGCCCAGCGCCGAGGCCGGCACCACCACCGTGTCCTTGGCCTCGCCCAGCACGATGAAGACCTGGGCGGTCATGGAGATGCGCAGCTTCTCGTCCGGGTTGGGCACGTCGAACAGGCCGTTGTAGTAGACGGCGGCGGTGGTGGAGCTGCCGCTGGCCGATCCGGTCAGGGAAGACGTCGCGTCGTCCTTCTGCACCGAATCCGGCGCCGGTTCCACCGCGCGCAACTGGGCGCGGTAGCGCTCGTCGGGCTCGCCCAGGATGGTGAAGTACACCGGCAAGCCCGGCTTCACGCGGGTGACGTCGGCTTCCGAGATCTGCGCCTTGATGGTCATGGTGTCGACCTGAGCCACTTTGATGATGGTGGGCGCGCTCTGGATGGAGTTGACGGTCTGGCCTTCCTTGGTCACCACCGCGACCACCATGCCGTCGATGGGCGAGACGATGCGGGTGTAGCCCAGGTTGACGCGGGCGGTGTCGACCTGGATCTCGGCCTGCGCGATCTGCGCGTCCAGCGAGGCGATCTCGGCGCGGGTCACGCCCAGCGTCGCCTCGGCGCTCTCGTAGGCCTCGCGCGAACTGGCGTCGGCCGCCAGCATCTGCCGCTGGCGGCGGAAGGCCAGCTCGGCCTGCTTCAGCGTGGCGACCTTGGCGGCCCGCTCGGCGCGGCGGGTCTGCAGGGCGGCCTCGGCGTTGCGCAGCTCGTTCTGCTGGGTCATGTCGTCGATCTCGGCCACCAGCTGGCCCTTTTTGACGCGGTCGCCCAGCGCCACCTTCAGGGACTTCAGCTGGCCGGTGGCCTGGGCGCCGACGCTGACGCGTTCGATGGCGTCGATGGTGCCGCTGGCCAGCACGCTGTCTTCAAGATCGGCGCGCGTGACCTCGGCCACCGCGAAAGTGGGCGGCGGCGGCGCGGAGAAGAACGCGGCGCGCACGCCGAACACGGCTAACAGGAGCAAAACGGCGATCAGGGAGTAGCGCTTGAACTTGCTGCGGGACTTTTTCATTGAACCTGCCGGATGTAGCGCCGGCTATCGGGCCGGCGCCCGTATTGCGAATTGCGGACCAGGCAAGCGACCTTGCCCACGATGCTTGCTCATCCTAAACGTGTCGTCCGTCGGAACCATCGACGATCTGTGGCAAAACGGTGAAAAACAGTAAAGCGGGCCGGAACGTCAAGGTCCGCGTGATTGTTCCGTTGCATGAACGATACAACGCTTTGTCCGTCACTCGCGAAAGCCCTTGCCCGTAGATGCGGCGAACGTGCCGCCATCTTGCGCCATAAGCATGCGAGTTCGCCCCTAGATAGTCGCCATCATGCGATTGGCGCCAATATGCGTTTGCGGCGCTGCAAAACAGCCACGCCTCGACATAGGGCGACGATATGGCCAGAATGAACGCAGTTAAGCCGTATCCGTGTCCACTTCTCATAGATCCCCCTCTTCGTCACCCAGTTCCCCAGAGTTTTCCGGGGCGGTGCTTTTGTGCCTCCTGGCCATGATGAACCACGTGGCGCTCACAGGGGGACGGATCACCGTCTCACTCACCGCGCTGCAGATGGGGCTGTCGACCTTCAAGGTGGGCACGCTGGTTGCGGTGTTCGCGGTACTGCCCATGCTGTTCTCGGTGCGCGCCGGCCGCTGGGTCGACCGGGTCGGCATCGTGCGGCCGCTGGTCATCGGCACGGCCCTGGTCGCCTCCGGGACCGCGCTACCTTTCATCTCCCAGACCCAGTTCGCCCTGCTGATTGCCTCCTGTTGCATCGGTATCGGCTTCATGTTGCATCAGGTCGCCACGCAGGATCTGCTGGGCCACGCCGAACCGGCGCAGCGGCTGCGCAATTTTTCCTTCATGTCGCTGGCGCTGGCGGGGTCCGGATTCTCGGGCCCGCTGATCGCCGGGCTGGCCATCGACCATCTGGGCACGCGCCTGGCCTTCGGCCTGCTGACCTTGGGTCCGCTGATTTCGGCGGGCGGGCTTTATGTGTTGCGTCACCAATTGAAGGCAGTGGATTCGCAGCTGTCAGGCAAAAAAGAGGCCGAAAAGCGGCGCGTTACCGAATTGCTGGAAGTGCCGGCATTGCGCCGCATATTGATGGTCAATACGATTTTGTCCGGCGCGTGGGACACCCATTTGTTCGTCGTGCCCATTTTCGGCGTCGCCATCGGCCTGTCAGCGACCACGATCGGCATCATTCTTGCGTCCTTCGCGGCGGCTACTTTCGTTATCCGCCTGATATTGCCCTTCATCCAGCGCCGCGTGCGGTCCTGGACGCTGGTGCGGGTAGCGATGGCGACAGCAGCCATCGATTTCATGCTTTACCCGCTGTTCACCGACGTTAACGTCCTGATCGTGCTGTCTTTCATCCTCGGTCTGGCCTTGGGCTGCTGCCAGCCGAGCATGCTCTCGCTGCTGCACCAGCATTCTCCGCCAGGCCGCGCCGCCGAGGCCGTGGGCCTGCGGATGGCCCTGATCAACGGCTCGCAGGTGTCCCTGCCGTTGACCTTCGGCGCGCTCGGTGCGGTAATTGGCGTTGCCCCCCTCTTCTGGGCGTATTCCGTGGCCTTGATGGCCGGAGGCTGGGCCAACCGCAATCCCCCGATCGAATCTGAACGCAAAGCGTAGCCGTGAACATGCTGTCCTCTCCTCCCGCCGCCAGCAATTCCGGCGCCAGCCTGCCCTTTCGTCTTTGGACTGCGCAAGAGCGGCAGGAATCGCTGGACGAGGCCCTGCGCCACTGGCAATCGGGCGAAGACGTGTGGGTCTACGGCTACGGTTCCCTGATCTGGCGGCCCGACTTCGATTTCGTCGAGCGCCGGCTGGCGACCCTGCGCGGCCACCACCGGGCGCTATGCCTGTGGTCGCGGGTCAACCGCGGCACCCCGGAATGCCCGGGTTTGGTATTCGGCCTGGACCGGGGAGGCTCCTGCCGCGGCGTGGTCTACCGCCTGGCGGGCGACCAGGTGCCGACCTATTTCCCCGCGCTCTGGGAGCGCGAGATGTCCACCGGCGCCTATCTGCCCCGCTGGATCAACTGCGCCACCGATACCGGCACCGTGCGGGCGCTGGTCTTCATCATGAACCGGGACAATCCGGCCTACATCCGCGCCCTGCCCGAGCCCGAGCTGCTGGCCATCGTGCGCCGCGCCGCCGGCCGCTATGGCCCTTGCACCGAATATGTGGTGCAGACCGCCCAGGCGCTGCGCGCCGCCGGCATCCATGACGCCCGCCTGGACGCCATCGCGCGCCGGCTGGAGCTGGACGCGCACACGCTGCCGGAAGGCGCCTGAGGCCCGGCCTCGGGAAATCTTGCCTGCGCCCTGAGCGGGGTCAATAAGGGTACCGCCTTCCAGGCGGTATAAACTCCTTGTTATCAACGCTGAACTACTAGCCCCATGTCCGTCTCTGATCTGCGTCAAAGCTACGACAAGAACGTGCTGCTCGAAGGCCAGGCTGCCGCCTCCCCGTTCGAGCAGTTCACCCGCTGGTTCGACGAGGCCCTGGCCGCCAAGGTCCCCGAACCCAACGCCATGACCCTGGCCACGGTGGACGCCAGCGGCCAGCCCAGCGCGCGCATCGTCCTGATCAAGGGCTTCGATGAGCGCGGGTTCACGTTCTTCACCAATTACGAATCCCGCAAGGGCCTGGACCTGCAGGCCGAGCCGCGCGCCAGCCTGCTGTTCTTCTGGCAGCCGCTGGAGCGCCAGGTCCGCATCGAAGGCGTGGTCGAAAAAGTGGCCGGCGACGAGTCGGACGCCTACTACCACAGCCGGCCCGCCGGTTCGCGCATCGGCGCCTGGGCCTCGCGCCAGAGCCAGCCCATCACCCGTGAAGAGCTGGAAGCCCGCGAACAGGAATTCCGCGAGCGCTTCGGCGAACAGCCGCCGCGCCCGCCGCACTGGGGCGGCTACCGCCTGAAGCCCACCGCCTTCGAATTCTGGCAAGGCCGGCCTTCGCGCCTGCATGACCGCCTGCGCTATGTCGCCGACGGCCAGGCCTGGAAGATCGAACGCCTGTCGCCTTGATGCCGGGCGCCTCGCGCCTGCCCCCAATTAACGATTGCATGACCGCCTCCTCCCCTGATTTTGACGCCGCCTTTTTCCGCACCGCGCTGGGCCGTTACGCCACGGGCGTGACGGTCGTGACGACCGCCGACCCCGATGGCGCGCCCATCGGCCTGACGGTCAGCTCCTTCAATTCCGTGTCGCTGAACCCGCCGCTGGTGCTGTGGAGCCTGTCGCGCAGTTCGTCGTCGCTGGCGGCCTTCGAGCAGTGCGAGCGCTACGTCGTCAACGTACTGGGCGCGGAGCAGATCGCGCTGGCGCGCCGCTTCGCCACCGGCAAGACGCCGGACCGCTACGCCGGGCTGACGGTGCACCACGCGCCGGGCGGCACGCCCATGCTGGACGGCCATTGCGCCGCCTGGTTCGAATGCCACAACCGCAGCCGCTACGTCGAGGGCGACCACGTCATCATGGTGGGCGAAGTGGAGCGCTGCGGCCATAGCGGCGAGCCGCCGCTGGTCTTCCATGCCGGCGGTTTCGACCTGACCCCGGCAGGCGCCCGTTCGGAAAGGAAAACGCCATGAGCGTGGATGTGGATTGCGTCGTCATCGGCGCGGGCGTGGTGGGCCTGGCGATCGCGCGCGCGCTGGCCCAGTCCGGACGCGAGGTGTTGGTGGCGGAAGCCACCGAGGCCATCGGCACCGGCACCAGCTCGCGCAACTCCGAAGTCATACACGCCGGCATCTACTACCCGGCGGGCAGCCTCAAGGCGCGCCTCTGCGTGCGCGGCAAGCACCTGCTTTATTCCTATTGCGCCGAACGCGGCGTGCCCTATAAACGCCTGGGCAAGCTCATCGTCGCCACCGACACCGAGCAGGCCGCGCAACTCGAAGGCATCGCCCAGCGCGCCCGCGCCAACGGCGTCGACGATCTGCAATTCATCTCCGGCGAGGACGCCATGCGCCTGGAGCCCGCGCTGCGCTGCGCCGCGGCGCTGTCCTCGCCGTCCACCGGCATCGTCGACAGCCATGCGTTGATGCTCTCGTTCCAGGGCGACGCCGAAAACGCAGGCGCCCAGTGCGTCTTCCACACGCCGCTGGAGTCGGCCCGCGTCCGTCCCGAGGGCGGCTTCGAGCTGCAATTCGGCGGCGACGACGCCATGACCCTGAGCTGCAACGTGCTGATCAATTCCGCCGGCCTGCACGCGCCGGCGCTGGCGCGCCGCATCGAGGGCCTGCCCGCGTCCAGCATCCCCCAGGATTACCTGTGCAAGGGCAGCTATTTCACGCTGTCTGGCCGCGCGCCGTTCTCGCGCCTGATCTACCCGGTGCCGCAGCATGCCGGCCTGGGCGTGCACCTGACGCTGGATCTGGGCGGCCAGGCCAAGTTCGGCCCCGACACCGAATGGGTCAAAACCGAGGACTACACGCTGGACCCGGCCCGCGCCGAAGTCTTCTACGAGGCCGTGCGCAGCTATTGGCCGGCCCTGCCCGATGACGCGCTGGCGCCCGGCTACACCGGCATCCGCCCCAAGATCTCCGGCCCGCACGAGCCCGCGGCCGATTTCGTCATCGCCGGCCCGGCCGCGCATGGCGTGCCCGGCCTGGTGAACCTGTTCGGCATAGAATCCCCGGGGCTGACGTCCAGCCTGGCCCTGGCCGAAGAGACCCTGGCCCGTCTGAACGGATGATCTCCACGCCCTGCATGCCGCGCGTGGCGCCATCAATAAATACTGTCACCTTTTCTCCTTTTTCTCCTGTCCCTGAACCATGCAGCACAACGACTACATCCTGACCCTGTCCTGCCCCGACCGCACGGGCATCGTGTACCGCGTCAGCGGCCTGTTGTTCGAATTGGGCTGCAACATCCTGGATTCGCAGCAGTTCGGCGACGAAGAGACCGGCCGCTTCTTCCTGCGCGTGCACTTCGACGTGCCGGCGGGCGTGTCCGTGGATGATTTGCGAGCGCGGCTGGACGGCATGTCCGCCGAGTACGGCATGGAGCTGAAGCTGCATGACGCCCGCCGCAAGGAACGCCTGCTGATCATGGTCAGCAAGCAGGGGCACTGCCTGAACGACCTGCTGTTCCGCGTGCATAGCGGCCATCTGCATGCCGAAGTAGCCGTCATCGTCTCGAATCACAACGACTACGCCAGCCTGGCCGCTTCCTACGGCATCCCGTTCCACTACCTGCCGGTCACCGCCGACACCAAGGCGGAACAGGAAAAGCAGGTGCTGGCCCTGGTCGATCAGGAAGGCATCGACCTGGTGGTGCTGGCCCGCTACATGCAGATCCTGTCGGAAGACATGTGCCGCGCGCTGAACGGCCGCGCCATCAACATCCACCACAGCTTCCTGCCCAGCTTCAAGGGCGCCCGTCCCTACCACCAGGCGCATGCGCGCGGCGTCAAGATCATCGGCGCCACCGCCCACTACGTGACCTCGGACCTGGACGAAGGCCCCATCATCGACCAGGACATCGAACGCGTGGACCACACGATGACCGCCCAGGACCTGACCCAGGTCGGCAGCGACATCGAATCCCTGGTGCTGTCGCGCGCCGTGCGCAGCCACGTCGAGCACCGCATCCTGCTCAACCGCAACAAGACCGTCGTCTTCCGCTAGGGAGATGGGGGCTCCCAGGCCCCCACCAACCGTCTAACCGCCCTCGGCCTCCAGCGCCAGGGCGGCAGCCGTGGCGCTCGCCACGTCGGGCTGCAGATGACCTTGCAACCGCTTGTACAGGCCGACGCGGCGCACGATGTCCTGCGGCTGCCCCATCAGGCCCGAGACGATCAGCGCCACGCCACGCGTCTCGCACGCCTTGCTCAGTGCTTCGAGCGCTTCGGCGCCGGTCGAATCCACGTAGATCACGTTCTTCAGGTCCAGCACCAGCGCGCGGGCCGGCAGGCGGTCTTCCAGCGATTCCACCAGCTTGGTCGCGCCGAAGAAGACGGTGCCGTACAGGCGCCAGACCTCGATCTTTCCATCCATGCCAGCCAGCAAGGGCTGCTCGGCGGCCGTGATGCGCTCGGCGCGCGACAGGCTGGAGATGCGGTAAATGAAGGTCAGGCAGGCGGCGAAAATGCCGAATTCGACCGCGACCGTCAGGTCGAAGACCACCGTCAGCACGAACACCGACACCAGCGTGATCCGGTACGGCAGCCGGTAGCTCTTGAGCCGCGCGAACTCGCGCCATTCGCCCATGTTCCAGGCCACGAACATCAGGATGGCCGCCAGGGTGGCCAGCGGTATCGAGGCCGCCAGGGGCGCCGCTGCCAGCATCACCACGAGCAGCACCAGCGCGTGCACCATGCCCGCGACGGGGCTGGTGGCGCCGCTTTTCACATTGGTCACGGTGCGCGCAATCGTGCCCGTGGCCGGCATGCCGCCGAAGAACGGCGTGACGAAGTTGGCGACGCCCTGGGCCATCAGCTCCTGGTTGGGGTCGTGCCGGTCGCCTATCATGCCGTCGGCTACCCGCGCGCACAGCAGCGACTCGATGGCGCCCAGCACCGCAAGCGTGATGGTGGGCATGAGCAGGAAGCGGGCCGACTCCCAACTGAACGCAGGCAACGTGAAATCCGGCAGCGCGGCCGGAATGCCGCCGAAGCGGCTGCCGATGGTTTCCACGGGCAGGCCGAACACTGCCACCGCCGCGGTCGCCAGCACCAGCGCGATGATCGAGCCCGGCACGCGGGCCAGCCTGGCCGCCCGCTGGCCGCCCCATTTAGGCAGCCAGCGCTGCCAGCCGACGATCACCGCCAGCGACAGCAGCGCGATGCCGGCCGCCCAGGGATTCAGCGAGGACAGATGGCTGCCCAGCGCGCCCAGGATGCCGAAGAAGTCGCCCGGCATCTTGGGGATCGCCAGGCCCAGGAAATCCTTGACCTGCGACAGCGCGATCAGCACCGCGATGCCGTTGGTGAAGCCGATGATCACCGCCACGGGGATGAAACGCACCAGCGTGCCCAGCCTGAGCAGCCCCATCACGAACAGCAGCACGCCGGACAGCGCCGTGGCGATGATCAGATTGGCCACGCCGTACTGCTGCACGATGTCGTAAACGATGACGATGAAGGCGCCCGCCGGTCCGCCGATCTGCACCCGGCTGCCACCCAGCAGGGCGATCAGGAAGCCCGCGATGATGGAAGTGAACAGCCCGGCCTCGGGCTTGAGGCCCGACCCGATGGCGAAGGCCATGGCCAGGGGCAGCGCGACCACGGCCACGGTGAGGCCCGCGCCCAGGTCCTGGGCGAAGCGGACACGGTCGTAATCGCGCAACGCGTCGAAAAGACGCGGCTGAAACGAAAAAGGAATTTCCACGAAAGACTCCGGAGAAGCGGAACCGAAAAACCCTGCAGTGGGGTTCAGTACTTCGCCGGAGGGCCGCAATGGCGCAGCCTGGTGATGAAACGCCTGCGGCGCGTGAGCGGCAGGACTGGACGGTAGGACATGGCTGATACCCGGAATTCGCGTTCGTATGCAAACGGTTCCCTCCCTGGCCGCCGGACTGGCAGCGCGGGGATACCGCTAACGATAAGCCTTCGGGCGGGCTCTGCCTAGCCGGCGGCGGATTTCACGGGGTTTCCGGGGACTCCCAGCCATGCCTCCCCGCCATTTCCACCGCTTTTTCCTGCAGCGGCGTACGTCCGGCCTCGGGCCAGATCATCTGGCTGACCGAGCGGGCCGCGTGCTCGAAGGCGATGAAGCGCGTCCCCGCCAGCCCGCTGCGCGACAGGCAGGCCGGCACGATGGACACGCCCAGTCCCTGCGACACCAGCGACGCCACGCTCAGCCAGTGCCGGACCTCGTGCCGGATCACGGGCATGAAGCCGGCCGACACGCACATGGACAGCACCGTCTCGTAATAACTGGGCGAAGCGGCCCGGGCGAAGAACACGAAATCGTCCGCGGCCAATTCCGCCAGCCGCAGGGATTCCCGGCTGGCCAACGGATGCGCCTGCGGCAGGCACACCACGAAAGGCTCGGCCATCAAGTCGCGCGCCAGCACGCCTGGCGGCACCGGATTGGCGTGGATGAAGCCCAGGTCCTGCTCGCCGCGGCGCACAGCCTCGATCTGGTCATGGGAATTCAATTCGGTCAGCACGTGTTCCACGTCCGGCAGCCCGGCGCGCATGGCGCTGAGCAGCGCCGGCAGGCCGCGGTACAGCATGGAACCCACGAAGCCGATGCGCAGCCGTCCGCGCAGGCCCGCGTCCACGCGCTGCACCAGCGTGCGCACCTCTTCCGCCTGGCGCAGCAGCGTCAGGGCTTCCCGGTACAGCACCTGGCCGGCGTCAGTCAGTTCGACATGGCGGCTGGTGCGGGTCAGCAGGCGCGCGCCGACGTTGTCCTCCAGTTGGCGGATGGCGTAGCTGAGCGGCGGCTGGGAAATGTGCAGCCGTGTGGCCGCGCGGCTGAAGTGGCGTTCTTCGGCCACGGCGATGAAATAGCGCAACAGGCGCGGATCCAGGTCCATTTGTCTCCCCTGGGACTGCAATCCATACTTTTTTTGGATTGTTCTACACACAAACAGTATTTGTATAGATTAATCCATGCAAGCACCATCACAGGCATCGTTCCCGTCTTCAGCAGGATGCCGCCATGGATACCCCCGTCAAGACCGCGCCCACCGCCGCCACGCCCGTTCCGGATTCGCGCGGGCAGAACCTGTTCAGCGCGGACCCTTACGCCGAGGCGCTCAGCCGGCGTTACCTGCCGCCCGCGCTGCACGCCCATCTGCTGCCCCACCTTGAACGGCTGGGCGCGCTAGCCGGCGGCGTCATGGACGAACTGGCCGCCACCGCCGACAAGCATCCGCCCACGCTGTCCGTGCGCAGCCGCGCCGGCGCCGACGAATCGCGCATCGACAAGCATCCGGCCTACGTCGAACTGGAACGCCTGGCCTACAGCGAATTCGGCCTGGCTGCGCTGTCGCACCGCGGCGGCGTGCTGGGCTGGCCCGAACCCATGCCCGCGGCCGCCAAGTACGCGCTCAGCCATCTGTTCGTGCAGGCGGAGTTCGGCCTGTGCTGCCCGGTCAGCATGACCGACTCGCTGGCGCGCACCCTGCGCAAGTTCGGCTCCCCGGAACTGGTAGAGCGGGTCCTGCCCGAAGTGACCTCGCAGGATTTCGATGCGCTGCGCCAGGGCGCCATGTTCATGACCGAACAGGGCGCCGGGTCCGATGTCAGCGCCACCGAAGTGACCGCCACCGCACAGGACGACGGCACCTGGCTCATCCACGGCGACAAATGGTTCTGCTCCAATCCGGACGCGGGCTACGCCATGGTGCTGGCGCGCAGCGAAGCCCAGCCCGGCCTGAAGGGCGTATCGCTGTTCCTGCTGCCGCGCGACCTGGCCGACGGCACCCACAACCACTACCGCATCCTGCGCCTGAAGGACAAGCTGGGCACGCGCTCGATGGCCAGCGGCGAGATCCGCCTGGAAGGCGCGGTGGCCTGGCTGGTGGGCGAGCGCGGCCGCGGCTTCAAGCACATGGCCGACATGATCAACAACTCGCGCCTGTCCAATGGCATGCGCGCCGCCGGCCTGATGCGCCGCGCCGTGACCGAAGCGGTCTATGTCTCGCAGCACCGGCGCGCCTTCGGCAAGCGCCTGATCGACATGCCGCTGATGCAGCGCCAGTTGGTCAAAATGACGGTCTGGGCCGAACAGGCCCGCAGCGTGATGTTCCAGACGGCGCGCGCGCTGGCCGACGCGGACCGGGGCGCGGCCGATCCGGCGCTGGCGCGCATCCTCACGCCGTTGATCAAGTTCCGCGCCTGCCGCGATGCCCGCAAGGTGACCGGCGACGCCATGGAAGTGCGCGGCGGCTGCGGCTACATCGAGGAATGGACCGAACCGCGGCTGGTGCGCGACGCCCATCTGGGCTCCATCTGGGAAGGCACCAGCAACATCGTGGCGCTGGACGTGCTGCGCGCCATCACCCGCGAAAATTCGCTGCCGGCGCTGCGCAGCCATATCGACGGCCTGCTGGCCGCAGGCCGCCCCTGCCCGCCCGAACTGGCCAACATGCAGGCGCGCGCGCTGGAGCAGACCTATGCGCTGGCCGAACACGCCGCGCAGGCCGACCGCCCTGAATTGGCACGCCAGGCGGCTTCGCTGCTCTACCACGCGGTGTCGATGGCCGCCCTGCGCTGGGAAGCCACCGAACCCGGCCTGGAAAGCCGCGCGCTGCTGGCCGACCAGGTGCTGCAGCACCGCCTGGGTCCGCGCGATCCTTATGCCATCCCGGCCGACGAAAGCGCGGCGTGCCGGGCCATCCTGCAGTACGCGCTGTAAGCACCGACGCCGGCGGCACAGCCGGCGCGCAACCACTGGAGACAAGCATGAACCGAACCCTCGCCTCTTTGCTGCTGGCGGCCGCCGCCATCGCCCCCGCCGCCGCGCCCGCACTGGCCGCGGACGCCTATCCCTCGGCCCGGCCCGTGACGCTGATCGTGCCGTTCCCGCCGGGCGGTCCCACCGACGCCCTGGCGCGCAGGCTGGCCGACAAGCTGCGGCAGCCGCTGAACCAGAACGTCATCGTCGAAAACCGCGCGGGCGCCGGCGGCAACATCGGCTCGGAATACGTGGCGACGGCCAAGCCGGACGGCTACTCCCTGCTGTTCGGCACCTCGGGGCCGCTGGCGATCAACGTCAGCCTGTACAAGAAGCAGGGCTACAACCCCGAGACCAGCTTCGCACCCATCATCCGCATCGGCCACCTGCCCAATATCCTGGTGGTGAACCCGTCGGTGCCCGCCAACAACGCGCAGGAACTCATCGCCTACGCCAAGAAGAACCCGGAAAAGCTGAGCTACGCCTCGTCGGGCAACGGCGCCTCGTCGCACCTGGCCGGCATACTCTTCAACAACATGGCCGGCACCCAGATCATGCACATCCCCTACAAGGGCACGGGACCGGCGCTCAATGACCTGCTGGGCGGGCAGGTGTCGATGTCGTTCACCGACATCCTTACCGCGCTGCCCTACATCAAGGCGGGCAAGCTGCGCGCCATCGGCCTGGCCAGCGCCCAGCGCTCGGACGCGCTGCCCGACCTGCCCACGCTTTCGGAGCAGGGGCTCAAGGGCTACGACGTCAGCGTGTTCTTCGGCATCGTCGCGCCCAAAGGCACGCCGCCCGACGTGGTGGACACGCTGAACCGCGCCTTCAAGACCGCGCTGTCCGATCCCGAGGTCGCGCAGACGCTGCGCAGCCAGGGCATCGTTGAAGCCCAGGACCAGACGCCGCAGGGCCTGGCGACCTTCATCTCGGCCGAAGTGCCCAAATGGCGCGACCTCATCAAGAGCGCCCACGTTTCCATCGACTGAACGGACCCCACATGGCTGCAACCCTGCCCAACGCCGGCGCGCTCGCCGGCTGCAAAGTAATAGACCTGTCGCGCGTGCTGGGCGGCCCCTATTGCACGCAGATCCTGGCCGACCACGGCGCCGACGTGCTGAAGATCGAGCCGCCCGGCGGCGACGAGACGCGCGGCTGGGGGCCGCCCTTCCTGGGCGATACCGCGTCCTATTTCATCGGCGTGAACCGCAACAAGGACGGCATGACGCTGGACCTGTCGCAGCCCGCAGGGCAGGAATTGCTGCGCCACCTGCTGACCGACGCCGACGTGTTGGTGGAAAACTTCAAGCCCGGCACGCTGGAGAAATGGGGCTTGGGATACGACACGCTGAGCCGCGACTTCCCCGCGCTGATCCATTGCCGCGTCAGCGGCTTCGGCGCGGACGGTCCGCTGGGCGGCCTGCCCGGCTACGACGCCTGCGCCCAGGCCATGTGCGGCCTGATGAGCGTGAACGGCGACGCGGACGGCGAAGCCACCCGCGTCGGCCTGCCGGTGGTGGACATGGTGACCGGCCTGAACGCGGCCGTGGCGATCCTGCTGGCGCTCAATGAGCGTACCCGCAGCGGCCTGGGCCAGTTCCTGGACATCACGCTGTACGACTGCGCCCTGTCGCTGCTGCATCCGCACGCGCCCAACTACTTCTACAGTGGCAAGGTGCCCGCGCGCAGCGGCAACGCACACCCGAACATCGCCCCCTACGAAACGCTGCCCACCGCCAGCGGCCCGATCTTCCTGGCGGTCGGCAACAACCGCCAGTTCGCGCAGCTGGCGCAGACGCTGGACGCGCCGGGGTTGGCGGACGATGCACGCTACGCCACCAACGCCGACCGTCTGCGCAACCGCCAAGCCCTGCGCGGCGACCTGTCCGCGCTGCTGGCGGACCACGACGCCGCCGCGCTCGCCGACCGCCTGCTGCGTTGCGGCGTGCCCGCGGCCGCCGTGCAGACCGTGGACCAGGCGCTGGCGCATCCGCACACCCGTCATCGCGGCATGGTGCTGGAACAAGGCGACTACCGGGGCGTAGGCTCGCCGATCAAACTGTCGCGCACGCCGGCCACGCTGCGCAAGCTGCCGCCGGCGCTGCGTCCCGCCGACGCCGGCGAATAAGCCCGCGCGGCCTCAGCCACCCTGGGCCACGCCTTCGCGGCGCGGATCGGCGCCGCCCTGCAGCCCGCCCGCCTCGATCACGATGCCGTGGATGCCGCTGGGGAATTCGGTGATGCGCACCGGATGCCCCATGCGCTCAAGCTCTGGCGCCAGCGCCTCCAGCGCGGTGCCCTTCTCCAGCTCGGTGTCCTTGTTGCGGCTGCCCATGTTGGGCAGGTCGATGGCCGCCTGGATGTCCAGGCCCCAGTCCAGCACGCCCACAATGGTCTTGGCCACGTAGTTGATGATGGCGCTGCCGCCCGGCGAACCCACCAGCAGATAGGGCTTGCCGTCGCGCAGCACGATCATCGGCGCCATCGAGCTGCGCGGGCGCTTGCCTGGTTCGATGCGGTTGGCGACGAGGCGGCCCTCGGGATCCTTGTAGGACGAGGAAAAATCCGTCATCTCGTTGTTCAGCAGGAAACCGCGCACGAAGATCTTGCTGCCGAACTCGTTCTCGATGGTGGTCGTCATGCTCAAGGCATTGCCCTGGGCGTCCACCGCCACCAGATGGCTGGTCGAGGGCAGCGCCAGGGCGTCGTCCTTGCCCAGCGACAGCAGTTTGCCTTCCGGATCGCCGGGCAGCGCCACTTTCATGCTGCGGTCCGGCTGGATCAGCGCGCCGCGCGCGCGCAGATAGGCCGGGTCCAGCATGGCGCGCACCGGCACCCGCACGAAATCTGGATCGGCCACGTAGAAATCACGGTCGGCGAACGCCAGCCGGCCGGCTTCGGAAAAGTAATGCACCGCCTCCAGGCTGCCCGGCTTGTAGCGGCCAAGGGGAAACTGCTCCAGCTCGCCCAACATCTGCAGCACCGCGATCGGGCCGCTGCTGGGCGGCCCCATGCCGCACAGCTGGTAGCCGCGATAGGCGCCGCAGACGGGATCGCGCGTCTTGGCGCGATAGCTCGCCAGGTCGGCCAGGGTCAGGTCGCCAGGCACGGCGTGGCCGCGCACGGCGGCGACGATATCCCGGGCGATATCGCCCTGGTAGAACGCGTCCGCGCCTTGCTCCGCCACCGCGCGCAGCGTGCGCGCGAACTCGGGGTTCTTCAACACGTGGCCCACCGGCCAGGGCGCGCCGTCGGGCGCATAGAAATAGGCCGCGGCCGCGGCTTGCGTGCGCAGCTCCTTGTTGCCGGCCAGGAGCTTGTGCAGGCGCGGCGACACGGCAAAGCCTTGTTCGGCCAGGCGGATAGCGGGCTGGAACAGGTCGACCCAGGGCAGCACGCCCTGTTCCTTGTGCGCCAGCTCCAGGCCCCGCAGCAAGCCCGGCACGCCCACTGCCAAGCCACTGTTCACCGCGCGGGCGAAGGACACCGGCTTGCCGTCCGCATCCAGGAAACGCTGCGGCTGGGCCGCGGCGGGCGCGGTCTCACGGCTGTCGTACGTCTGGATGCGGCCGCTCTTGGCCGAATACACCACCATGAAGGCGCCCCCGCCGATGCCCGACGATTGCGGCTCCACCAGATTCAGCACGAGCTGAGCGGCGATGGCGGCGTCCACGGCGCTGCCGCCCCGGCGCAGCATCTCGTCGCCGGCCTGCGTCGCCAGCGGATTGGCCGATGCCATCATGAAATGCGGCGCGCGCACCAGCTGGCGCGTCTGCATGCCGCTGGCGGCCTCGGGGTTCAGATCCTCGGCGGCCTGCGGCGTGCGCGCCCAGGCCGCAGGCATGGCGGCAAGCGCGGCGGCAAGCATGAGGGCGACGGCGTGGCGGGGTGCGCGCATGGGAAGCTCCGGTGTGCGCCGGCTTTCCGGCA
Organism: Achromobacter sp. PD1; assembly: GCF_048541815.1. Taxonomy (NCBI): domain Bacteria; kingdom Pseudomonadati; phylum Pseudomonadota; class Betaproteobacteria; order Burkholderiales; family Alcaligenaceae; genus Achromobacter; species Achromobacter sp. PD1. The sequence continues at coordinate 204,638 of NZ_CP183349.1, read as the reverse complement.
GGGGTTCATGATAGTCAAGGCGCAGGCGGCTGTCGCGACACGGGCCGCATCCGGCTTAGAATCGCGGTTTCCGCCCACCGTCCCCACCGTGCCATGCGTTTGCGCCACATCGAGATTTTCGAAGCGATCCGCCGTACCGGATCCCTGACCGAGGCTGCTGCCGCGCTGCATATCTCGCAGCCCGCGGCCAGCAAGCTCTTGGCGCACGCCGAGGCGCAGCTGGGCTTCAAGCTGTTCGAGCGCGTCAAGGGCCGGCTCGTCGCCACGCGCGAGGCCGAGATCCTGACGCCCGAAGTCGCGCGCCTGAACCAGGACCTCAACAGCGTGCGCAGGCTGGCCGCCAGCCTGCGCGACCATCCCAACGGCCACCTGCGGCTGGGCTGCGCGCCCGCGCTGGGCCTGGGGCTGCTGCCCGGCGTGGTGCGCGACAGCCGCGAAGCCCAGCCCGGCATCACCTTCGACATCCACACGCATCACAGCACCGAACTCGTGCAGGGGCTGCTGACGCGCGAGCTGGACCTGGCCATCACCTTCGACACCAACGACTATCCCGGCCTGACCCGCATGGGGCTGGGCCACACGGAACTGGTGCACCTGAGCCGCAAGGATGGCGCGGGGCCGCTGCCGCTGGCGGAGCTGACGTCCATGGCCGGCGACACGCTGATCGTGCTGGACGCGGCCGACGCCTCCGGCGCCCTTTTGCAGATGGCGCTGGACGCGCAGGGCCTGGATCCGCAAGTGGCGATCCAGGTACAGACGCACTACGTGGCCTGCGCGCTGGTCGACGCGGGCTGCGGCGACGCCATCGTGGACGCCATCACCGCGCAGGCGATGCTGCGTCCCGGCATGAACCTGCGCCGGCTGGACCCGGCGCTGCGCGTGCCGATCAGCATCATGGTGCGCAACCAGGATCCGCTGTCGGCGCTGCACCGCGACTTCATCGAGCGCCTGCGCGCCGCTTGCGAAGCGCTGCAGGCGGGGCTCGACGCCACGGCCTGAGCGGCCTGCGCGCAAAAAAAGACGGGCGCCCGAAGGCTCCCGTCATGGCTTGCAGACCGGGGCAGGCAGCGCCCGCCCCGCGCGGCATCAGTCCAGCTTGATGTTCTGCTTCTTCACGACGTCCTTCGCCCAGTCATACTGCTCTTTGATTTCCTTGGCGAATTCTTCCGGCGTGTTGCCCGACGGCGCCGAGCCCTGGTCGTCCAGCGCCTTGATGACCTTGGGGTCCTTCAGGGCCACGACGGCAGCGTCGCGCAGCTTGTTCACGACTTCCATCGGCGTGCCCTTGGGCGCCAGCAGGCCGTACCAGACCGGCTGGTTCAGCACCGGGAAGCCGGCGTCCTTGAACGTGGGCACGTCCTTGATGGAGTCGATGTTGGTCGGCCACGCGATGGCCATGGCGCGCAGCTTGCCCGCCTGGATCTGCGGCATCGACGACGGCAGGTTGTCGAACAGGATTTCGATCTGGCCGCCGACGGCGTCAGCCACGGCCGGGCCCGAACCCTTGTACGGCACGTGCACGATGTCCGTGCCGGTGGCCATCTTGAACGATTCGCCCATCAGGTGCAGCACGCCGCAGGTGCCCGAGCTGCCGTAGGAGTACTTGCCCGGATTCTTCTTCAGCTCTTCCAGGAAGCCCTTGAAGTCCTTGGCGGGGAACTTCGGGTTCACGGCCACCACGTTGGCGGTGTTGGCGAAGTTGGTGACCGGCTGGAAGTCCTTGATCGGATCGTACGGCAGGTCATTGGGACGGCAAGCAGGGTTCACGGCCATCGTCGACACGGTGGCGATGGACAGCGTGTAGCCGTCGGCATCGGCGCGCGCGGCTTCGGACGCGCCGATGGCGCCGCCGGCGCCGCCCTTGTTTTCCACAACCATGGGCTGGCCCAGTTCCTGGCTCATGCGCTGCGTCACCAGGCGCGCGATGATGTCGGTCGAGCCGCCAGGCGCGAAGGGCACGATCACGCGGATAGGCTTGCTCGGGTACTTGTCGGCAGCAAAGGCGGCGGAGGCGCCGAAGGTGCCGGCAACGCCGGAGGCCAGGGCGATGGCCACGGCCAGGGAGCGGACTTTATTCATAGGTGTGTTTCCTCCAATATGCGAGCCCGTGTGTATACGGACCGTTGTGTGATGCGCCTGCCTGTGGGCAGGTCCGCAATTAACGGTGGTGGGCGCATGCTCTGTGCGCAGGGTGAGCACTGCTTTTATACGTTGCTTGTGGCACACGCGCCCGCCAGAATGACGGAGAATAGCAGCAAATACTTACAGACGCATAGCGCAGCGGTCCCCCTCTGACGCGCATCAAATACGTGTTCTCACATGTCCGTTGCCCTTCTGGTTTTCCCTGATTTCATGCTGGTCGCGCTGGGTTGGGCGCTGCGTCACAAACTGAATTTCTCGCGCGAATTCTTCGCCGGCACCGAGCGCCTGGTCTACTTCGTCCTGCTGCCCGCGCTGTTGTTCCAGTCCATCCTGCGCACCCCCATCACCGCCGGCAACGCCGCCATGCTGCTGCAGGCCTGCGCAGCCGTGATCGCAGCCGGCGTCGCGCTGACGTGGCTGGCGCGCTGGGTGCTGCGGCCTTCGCCGCTCAGCCTGGCCTCGTCCGCGCAATGCGGCTACCGCTTCAACACCTATCTCGGCCTGGCCTTGTCGGCCAGCCTGGGCGGCGTCCAGGGCCAGACGGTCATGGCACTGATCGTGGGCTTCGCCGTGCCGATGGCCAATATGGCGGCGGTCTACGGCCTGGCGCGCCACAGCGGCGGCAACCTGCTGCGCGAACTGGCGCGCAACCCGCTGGTCATTTCCACGCTGGCCGGCCTGGCCTGCAATCTGGCCGGCGTGCATCTGCCTGGCCCGCTGGACACGGCGTTGGGGCGCCTGGGCGCGGCGGCGCTTGCGCTGGGCATCATCTGCGTGGGCGCCAGCCTCTCCTGGGAAGGCGGCAAGGGCCATGGCGCGCTGATCGCCTGGATGCTCGGGGTCAAGCTGCTGGCGCTGCCCGCGGCCGCCCTGCTGATCGCGCATCTGCTGGCGCTACCGCCGCTGGAATCGCAGATGCTGCTGTTGTTCGCGGCCCTGCCCACCGCGTCCGCGGCCTATGTGCTGGCCATGCGCATGGGCGGCGACGGCCGCATGGTGGCCGTGCTGATTTCGCTGGGCACGCTGCTGTCGGCGTTGACGATCCCACTGTGGCTGATGCTCACCGGCGCAGGCTGAGCGGCAATGCGCCGGCAACGAAAAAAGACCGCCGCGGCGGTCTTTTTCATGCGCGCACAGCCTGCTTACGAAGACTTGTGCGCGTTGGTCATGGAAGCCGGCACCACCCATTCGGCGAACTGCGCTTCGGTCACGTAGCCCAGCGCCAACGCCGACTCCTTCAGCGACAGGCCTTCCTTGTGCGCTTTCTTGGCGATCTGCGCGGCCTTGTCGTAGCCGATATGCGGATTCAACGCCGTCACCAGCATCAGCGAACGGTCGACCAGTTCGGCGATGCGCTCGCGATTGGGCTCGATGCCGGCGGCGCAATGCTCGTTGAAGCTGGCCATGCCGTCGGTCAGCAGGCGCACCGATTGCAGGAAGTTGTGGATCACCAGCGGCTTGAACACGTTGAGTTCGAAGTTGCCGCTGGCGCCGCCGATATTGATGGCCACGTCGTTGCCCAGCACCTGCGCGGCCAGCATCGTGATGGCTTCGCATTGCGTCGGGTTGACCTTGCCCGGCATGATCGAGCTGCCCGGCTCGTTCTCGGGAATGCTGATTTCGCCCAGGCCCGAACGCGGACCGCTGGACAGCCAGCGCACGTCGTTGGCGATCTTCATCAGGCCGGCGGCCAGCGACTTCAGCGCGCCGTGCGCGAACAGCAGCGCTTCGTGCGAGGCCAGGCCCTGGAACTTGTTGGGCGCCGACACGAAGGCGGTGCCGGTGGCATGCGCCAGTTCGGCCGAGACCTTGGCGCTGAACTGCGGGTGCGCGTTCAGGCCCGTGCCCACGGCCGTGCCGCCGATGGCCAACTGGTGCAGACCCGGCAGGGTGGCGCGGATCTGCTGCTCGGCCAGGTCCAGCTGGGCCACGTAGCCCGACAGCTCCTGGCCCAGCGTCAACGGCGTGGCGTCCTGCAGGTGGGTGCGGCCGATCTTGACGATGTCGTAGAACTCGGCGCTCTTGGCCGCCAGCGTGGCGCGCAGGGCCTTCAGCGACGGCAGCAGATGATGCTCGACCTGCACCGCCGCCGCCACGTGCATGGCGGTCGGGAAGGTGTCGTTGGACGACTGCCCGCGGTTGACGTGGTCGTTGGGGTGCACCTTGCGCTCTTCGCCGCGCACGCCGCCCATCAGTTCCGAGGCGCGGTTGGCCAGCACCTCGTTCATGTTCATGTTGCTTTGCGTGCCCGAGCCGGTCTGCCAGACCGACAGCGGGAACTCGTTGGGCCATTTGCCGGCGATCACTTCATCGGCGGCGCGGACGATGCCATCGGCGATCTTCGGATCCAGTTCGCCCAGATCGGCATTGACCTTGGCCGCCGCGCGCTTGAGCCGCGCCATCGCCTCGACCAGCGGGACCGGCATCTTTTCGGTGGAAATCGCGAAAAAATGCAGCGAACGCTGGGTCTGGGCGCCCCAGAGATGATCCTCAGGGACTTCGATGGGACCAAACGTGTCTTTTTCAATGCGGGTCTTCATGGCGCGTGCTACTCCGTGGCGACGTCGATTGCGGCTGGCGGCGGCGCGCCAACCACGATAGTGTTGAGAATGACAATCAGTTATAGGTTAGCAGAAACCCGCATTCCTATAATTGCGCAAACATCCGTGCTCCCTCCACCGTTTTTACCACTCGCCCCGCGCCATGTCCGCCCCTCTTTGCAGCCTGACCTTGCACCTGCCCGACGAAGCCGCCACGGAAGCGCTGGCGCGTCGGCTCGCCCCCCTGGTTTCCGGCGGCCAGGCCGGTCCGGCAGGGGGACACATCCACCTCCAAGGGGACCTGGGCGCGGGGAAAACCGCCTTCACACGGGCCCTGTTGCGGGAATGCGGCATCACGGGACGGATCAAAAGTCCCAGCTACGCGCTGCTTGAATCCTATAAAGTTTCTAACTTATACTTCTATCACCTTGATTTTTATAGATTTAGTGATACGCGAGAATGGTTGGACGCAGGATTCCGGGATTTACTGCGTGACGACGCAGTCGTTTTGATCGAATGGCCGGAGCGGGCCGGGGGCCTTTTGCCCCCTCCCGACCTGCTGATTTCCCTAGCCTATGCAGGCGACGGACGCGACGCCACCCTGACCGCGTACACCGCTCGAGGACAAACATGGTTGAACGCGATTGTCCCCCCGCCCCAGTCGGCGCCCTCCCCTCGGCAGGCGCCACCCGGCGCCGCCTGATCAGCGTCGCCGCCACCCTGCTCGTCCTGCCGGTCCTGCCGCGCCTGGCGCAGGCGGCGACCATCCTGGCTGTGCGCACCTGGCCGGCCGACGAATACACCCGCGTCACGCTGGAGCTCGACAGCGAGCTCAAGGCTGAGCAGTTCACGCTTGAAAACCCCCACCGCCTGGTGGTGGACATTGAGGGACTGACCATCAGCGCGGCCCTGAACGACCTGGTTTCCAAGGTCCGGCCCGACGACCCCTACATCCAGAGCCTGCGCGTGGCTCAGAACCGCCCCAACGTGGTGCGCCTGGTGTTCGACCTGAAGCAGCCCGTGGCGCCCCAGGTGTTCACGCTCAAGCCCGTGGCCGACTACCAGTACCGCCTGGTGCTGGACCTGTACCCGAAGATCGCCCAGGATCCGCTGGTCGCGATCCTGAACAAGCAGACCGGCCCCGATGTGGATGACCCGCTGGCCCGCATCCTGGAAGACATCCAGCGCAACCCGGTGACCCGCGCCGATCCGCCCGAGCCGCCGCGCGTGCGCGGCCAGCAGCCGGCGCCTCCGCTGCCGACCGCGCCCAAGCCTCCGCCCGCCACCGCCGGCCGCGGCAAGCAGCGCATGGTCACCATCGCGCTGGACCCCGGCCATGGCGGCGAAGACCCGGGCGCCATCGGCAGCAGCGGCCTGCGCGAGAAAGACGTGGTGCTGCGCATCGCCCGGCGCCTGAAGGCGCTGATCGACAGCCAGCCCTACATGCGCGCCTATCTCACGCGCGACGACGACTACTTCGTGCCCCTGCACGTGCGCGTGCAGAAGGCGCGCCGTGTGCACGCGGACCTGTTCATCTCGATCCACGCTGACGCCTGGATCAAGCCTTCGGCCAACGGCTCGTCGGTGTTCGCGCTGTCGCAGCGCGGCGCCACCAGCGCCCAGGCGCGCTGGATGGCGGACAAGGAAAACGCGGCCGACCTGATCGGCGGCGTCAACCTCGGCAGCCACGACCGCCAGGTGGCCAAGGTGCTGCTGGACCTGTCCACCACTGCCCAGATCAACGATTCGCTCAAGGTCGGCAGCGCCTTCCTGGACGAAATCAAGAAGATCAACCGCCTGCACAAGAACAGCGTCGAGCAGGCCGGCTTCGCGGTCCTGAAAGCGCCCGACATTCCTTCGGTGCTGGTCGAAACCGCCTTCATCAGCAACCCGCAGGAAGAAGCCCTGCTGCGCAGCACCTCGCATCAGGACAAGCTGGCGCAGGCCATGATGACGGGCATCCAGCGTTACTTCACCGCCAATCCGCCGCTGGCGCGGCTGGGTGACGTAAGCTGACGGCGACGGCTGCCGCCGCATAAAAAAGGGCGTTGCGCTTCACGGCGCAACGCCCTTTTCACTGGTTTGACGCGAGTACCGCAGCGTACGCTGCGGCGCTTCACGCGCCGCGTTTGGCCTTGATCAGCTTGAACAGGCCCGCCCCGATCACCGGCACGATGGCGGCGGCCAGGCCCAGCAGCACGATGGTGTTCAGGTGTTCGCGCACCAGCGGGATGTTGCCGAAGAAGTAGCCTGCGGCCACCAGGCTCACCACCCACAGCAGCGCGCCCAGGATGTTGAACAGCTGGAAGCGGGACTGCGGCATGTCGGCCACGCCCGCGACAAAAGGCGCGAAGGTGCGGACGACCGGAATGAAGCGCGACATCACGATGGTCTTGCCGCCGTGCTTTTCATAGAACGCGTGCGTGCGCATCAACGCGCCGCGGTCCAGAAAGCGCAGATTCATCGAAAACACGCGCGGCCCGATATAGCGTCCGATGAAGTAGTTCACCGTATTGCCGGTGATGGCGGCGACAATCAGCAGCCCTCCCATCAGGATCGGATCGATATGCCCGGTGGCGCCGAACGCGCCCGCGATGAACAGCAGCGAGTCCCCCGGCAGAAAGGGCAGCACGACCAGCCCCGTCTCCGCAAAAACGATCAGGAACAGCACCAGGTACACCCACACGCCATACTGCGCGACCCAGACGCCGAGCGTCTTGTCGATGTGGAGCACCATATTGAAAAATTCGAGCATTGAAGCAACCCTGCCAGCGGAATGGGATATCAGTCCGCGACTATAGCCCACCCGCCCATGACGCTAAAATCGTCCACATAGCCATACCTGAACGCCAGCCACATGACCGAACGCCGCTCCATTCTTGCGCTTCCCGACCTGCTGATCAGCCAGATCGCCGCCGGCGAGGTGATCGAGCGGCCGGCATCCGTGCTCAAGGAAATCCTCGAAAACGCCATCGACGCCGGCGGACGCGCCATTGAAGTGCGCCTGGAAGGCGGCGGCATACGCCGCATCGCCGTGACCGACGACGGCGGCGGCATTCCGCCCGAAGAGCTGCCGCTGGCGCTGGCGCGCCACGCCACCAGCAAGATCCGCTCCTTGAACGAGCTGGAATCGGTGGCATCCATGGGGTTCCGCGGCGAAGCGCTGGCCTCCATCGCGTCCGTGGCCCAGGTCACCATCATTTCCCGCACCCGCGACGGCGAGCATGCCTGGCAGATCGATGCCGGCAGCATGCAGGTCAGCCCCGCCTCGGGTCCTCCGGGCACCACGGTGGACGTGCGCCAGCTGTTCGACGCCGTGCCGGCCCGCCGCAAATTCCTGCGCTCCGAGGCCACCGAGTTCGGCCATTGCGTCGATGCCATGGAGCGCATCGCGCTGGCGCATCCGCAGATCGCCTTCCGCCTGTTCCATCACGACCGCGCGCAGCGCCAATGGCTGCCCGCCGAACCGCCGCAGCGCATCCGCGACGTGCTGGGCGCGGAATTCGCCGAACACGGCCTGCTGCTGTCGCATTCCGTCGGCACGGTCAGCCTGGCGGGCATGATCACCCGCCCCACCGCGGCCCGCGCCCGCGCGGACCGCCAGTATCTCTACGTGAACGGCCGCTACGTGCGCGACCGCACCGTCAGCCACGCCCTGCGCGCCGCCTACGCCGACGTGCTGCATGGCGACCGCCAGCCCGCCTACGTGCTGTTCCTGGACATCGACCCGGCCGCCGTGGACGTGAACGTGCACCCTGCCAAGCACGAGGTCCGCTTCCGCGACAGCGGCGCGGTGCATCGCTTCGTCTCGCATGCGGTCGGCCAGACGCTGGCGCAGACCGGCGGCGCGTCCGCCGCGACGCCCGCCGCGCAAAACGACGACGCGGACGATGCCGGCTTCGAAACCGTGGCCCGGCCCGCCGCCGCAACGTCTGACGCCGCCGCGCAAGCGACGCCTTACACGCCAGCCGCCAGCCCCCGGCCCATGGCGGACGCGCCCCGGCCCGCCTACAACGGCGCCAGCTCACCATCGTCCTACGGCTTGCGTCCATCGCCCGCGCCACAGCGCCCGCACACCCAGGTGCCGTTCCGCCTGCATGCCGAACCCGCCGGCATTCCGGCCGCGGACTGGCAATCGCTCTACCGCCCACTGGATGACGACTCGGCCGCCAAGACCGCGCCGCTGCGCGAACCCGCGCCGGCTCCCGCCGCCGTCCTGCCCGCGGACGAAGAACATCCGCTGGGCATGGCGCTGGCGCAGCTGCACGGCATCTACATCCTGGCGCAGACCCGCCGCGGCATCGTGCTGGTGGACATGCATGCCGCGCACGAGCGGGTGGTCTACGAACAGCTCAAGCAAGCCCTGGACGCGCGCAGCCTGCCGCGCCAGGATCTACTCGTGCCCGTGGTGTTCCATGCCCAGGAAAAAGACGTGGCGCTGGTCGAGGAATACGAAGAACAGCTGAACGAACTCGGCTTCGAAATGCGTCCCTCCGGCCCCACCTCGATCGCGGTGCGTTCGGTGCCGGCCATCCTGGCCCGCGGCGACATCGAAACGCTGGCCCGCGCCGTGCTGCGCGACCTGGGCGCCGTGGGCGTTTCGCGCCTGCTGACCGAACAGCGCAACGAACTGCTGTCCACCATGGCCTGCCACGGTTCCGTGCGCGCCAACCGCAAGCTCACCATCGAAGAAATGAACGGGCTGCTGCGCCAGATGGAAGCCACCGAACGCGCCGACCAGTGCAATCACGGCCGCCCCACCTGGATCCAATGGTCGGTGTCCGACCTGGACAAGCTCTTCCTGCGTGGGCAATAAGCTTGTCGCCGTCCTCCTTCCCCACCGCGGCGCCGCTGGTCATCTGCCTGGCCGGCCCCACCGCGGCCGGCAAAAGCGCTTCCACCCTGGCGCTGGCCGAACGCTGGCCGCTGGAAATCGTCAACGTCGATTCGGCCACGATCTATCGCGGCATGGACATCGGCACGGCCAAGCCCTCGCCCGAGGAACAGGCGCTGGTGCCGCAGCATCTGCTGGACATCCTCGACCCCATCCAGTCGTACTCCGCCGCCGACTTCGTTGCCGACGCGCTGCGCCTGATAGACGAGATCCGCGCGCGCGGCCGCATCCCGCTGCTGGCGGGCGGCACCATGATGTACTACAAGGCGCTGCGCGACGGCCTGGACGATCTGCCGCAGGCCGATCCGGCGCTGCGCGCCGAACTGGAAGCGCGCGCCGCCGTCCAGGGCTGGCCCGCGCTGCATGCCGAACTGGCGCAGCTGGATCCCGTCACCGCCGCGCGCCTGGCGCCCAACGACAGCCAGCGCATCCAGCGCGCGCTGGAGATCTGCATGCTTTCCGGCCAGCCCATGTCCGCCCTGCTGCTGCGCAGCCAGCGTCCGCGCGACGCGACGGGTAACCAGTACCTCACCATCAGCCTGGAACCTTCCGACCGCGCCGCGCTGCATGCCCGCATCGAACAACGCTTCGACGCCATGCTGGAGCGCGGCCTGCTCGACGAAGTCCGCGCCCTGCGCGCCCGAGGCGACCTGCACACTGGCCTGCCCTCGGTCCGTTGCGTGGGCTACCGGCAGATGTGGGCGCACCTGGACGGCGAGGTCGACCTGGCCACCGCGCGCGAACAAGGCATCGCCGCCACGCGCCAACTGGCCAAGCGCCAGATCACCTGGCTGCGCGCGCAGCCCGAGCGCGTCATCGTGGACTGCCTGGCGGCGGATGCCGTGGCGCAGACCATCGACGCGATGGCCGTGGCGCTGGCGGGACGCGGCTAGGCGGACGCAGACACAAAAAAAACCGCGCCGAGGCGCGGTTTTCATTGCAGACGGCCAGGCTTACACCACGAAGGTCTGCGCCATGCCTTCCTTTTGCTCGACGATCTCGCCCAGCGTGCTGACGGTCTCGCCCTGCTCGCGCAGCGTCGCGGCGATGGCTTCGGCCTGCGCCGGGTCCACCACCAGCACCATGCCGATGCCGCAGTTGAAGACGCGGTACATCTCGGTGTCCTCGACCTGGCCCTGCTCTTGCAGCCACTGGAACAGCTTGGGCATTTCCCAGTTGGCGCGGTGCAGCTTGGCCGACAGGCCGGGCTGCAGGATGCGCGGCACGTTGTCCAGCAAGCCGCCGCCCGTAATGTGGGCCAGGCCCTTGATGCTGGTGCCATGCTTTGCCAGGGCGGCCAGCACCTGCTTCACGTAGATGCGCGTCGGCGCCATGACCACGTCGACCATCGGCTGGCCGTGGAAATCGTCGTCGGGCTTGGCGTTGGCGCGTTCGAGGATCTTGCGCAGCAGCGAATAGCCGTTGGAGTGCGCGCCGCTGGAAGCCAGGCCCAGCACCACGTCGCCGGTCTTGATCGACTGGCCCGTGATGATGGCGGACTTTTCCACCGCGCCCACCGCGAAACCGGCCAGGTCGTACTCGCCGTCCGGATACATGCCCGGCATTTCTGCGGTTTCACCGCCGATCAGCGCGCAACCCGACAATTCGCAGCCCTTGGCGATGCCGCCCACCACGGCCGCCGCCGTATCCACCGAAAGCTTGCCGCAGCCGAAATAGTCCAGGAAGAACAGCGGCTCCGCGCCCTGCACCAGGATGTCGTTGACGCTCATGGCGACCAGGTCGATACCCACGGTGTCGTGGCGGTTCCAGTCGAACGCCAGGCGCAGCTTGGTGCCCACGCCGTCGGTGCCCGAGACCAGCACGGGTTCCTTGTACGACTTCGGCACTTCGAACAAGCCGCCAAAGCCGCCGATACCGGCCAGCACCCCGGGACGCATGGTGCGCGCCGCAAGCGGTTTGATACGGTCGACCAGGGCGTCGCCTGCGTCGATGTCGACACCGGCATCGCGGTAGGTCATAGGGGCGGTAGGTTGATTCGTCATGAGAAATGCCGTGGGGTATGTAACAATTGCTGGGATTTTGGTGGAACGCCCTGCATTTTACGATGTTGCGGGGACTAGCAGGGATCGGCGCCGCCAAAGCGCTCCGGACAGGGACCGCGCCGGCTCGCCCGGCCAGGGCGGGCAAGCGGGGCCGGGTCGGCGCAAACCCAAGCCAGTCCAGGCCCGTCGACGCGACACCCTGGCCCCAGGTGGTTTAAAGTGTAGGGTTGGCCGGTATTGATTTTGCCGGTTCCCGTGGTGGAAACCCCGGGGCCAGTGACGTTTTGACCTGTTGTTTTGACCTGTAGCCGTATTGACCCGTACTACCCGCCTCGTTTCGGCACCCTGTAAGCTCCCATGAACCGCCAGCTGCTGCTTGACGTTCTCCCCGCGCCAGCGCCATCGCTGAACAACTATATCGCCGGCCCCAACGGGGAAGCGCTGGCGGCAGTGCGCGCGCTGCTTCCCGGCCGCGCCCTGTATATCTGGGGCGCCGCGGGCTGCGGCCGCAGCCATTTGCTGCGCGCGCTGACCGCCCGCCCCGACGCCGTCTATATCGACGCCAACAATGGCGAAAACATGCTGCGCCGCCTGGCCGAAGCCGATTCCAAGTCGCCCATGCCCAAGTTCGTGGCGGTCGACGACGTACACCGCATGAACGACAGCCGCCAGGCCGCCCTGTTCGCGCTCTACAACCGCTGGCGCGAATCCGCCGCCACCGGCCGCGCCTTCGCGCTGGCGCTGGCCGGCGACCGCGCCCCGCTGTCGATGCCGCTGCGCGAGGACTTGCGCACGCGCCTGGGCTGGGACCTGGTTTTCCGCCTGGATCCGCTGTCCGACGCCGACAAGCTGGCCGCCCTGTCGGCCCAGGCGGCCGACCGCGGCATGCACCTGGCGCCTGAAATCATCAATTGGATGCTCACGCACCATGAGCGCGACATTCGCAAGCTGGCGGCGCTGATCGACGCGCTGGACCGCTATTCCCTGGCCACCGGCCGTCCCATCACCCTGCCTCTACTGCGGGCCATGCTCGCAGATCCTGATTCACAACGCACATGACCTCCCGACGTCTCGCCCTGTTCGACCTGGATCACACCCTGTTGCCGCTGGATAGCGACTATCAATGGGCCGACTACCTGGCTCGCACGGGCCGCGCCGGGGATCCCGCCGAAGCCCGCCGCCAGAACGACGATCTGATGGATCGCTACAACCGCGGCGAGCTCACCGCCGAGCAGGCCGCCGAATTCATGCTCGGCCTGCTGGCCGCGCACACGCCTTACGACCTGGCGGCCTGGCACGAAACCTTCATGGAAGAAGTGATCCGCCCATCCATGACGCCCGCCGCGCGCGACCTGGTGCAATCGCACCTGGAAGCCGGCGACCTGTGCGCCGTGGTCACGGCCACCAACAGCTTCGTCACCGCGCCCATCGCCCGCGCCTTCGGCGTGCCCCACCTCGTGGCGACCGACGCGGAATACCTGCGCGGCCGCTACACCGGCCGCATCCTGGGCACGCCCAGCTTCAAGGAAGGCAAGGTGGTGCGCGTCAACGACTGGCTGGCCGGCATGGGATTGGGGCTTGCGGATTTTTCGGAATCGTTTTTCTATAGCGATTCGGTCAACGATGTGCCCCTGCTGGAGAAAGTGACCCGCCCGATCGCAGCCAACCCCAGCCCCACCCTGCGCGGCATCGCCCAGGAGCGCGGCTGGCAGGTGATCGACTTGTTCGACCACATGGAAGATTCGAAGTCCTAAATGATCACTGAAACCATAAAAAAATTCGTCGGCCGACTATTCGCGCCGGCAGCCCGGGGGCCGTTGCGCATCGCGCGCGACAAGCACGGCATCGACCGCCGCAACGTATCGCGCCACGCGATCAAGGTCTGCGAGGTGCTGCGCCAGCACGGCTATGACGCCTACATCGTCGGCGGCGCCGTGCGCGACCTGATCGTGGGCCTGGAGCCCAAGGACTTCGACGTGGCCACCAACGCCACGCCCGAACAGATCCGTCCGCTGTTCCGCCGCGCCCGCATCATCGGCCGCCGCTTCCAGCTGGTGCACGTGGTCTTCGGCCAGGAAATCATCGAAACCTCCACCTTCCGCGCACCCGCCTCGGAAGATCAGGAGACCGACGAGCACGGCCGCATCCTGCGCGACAACGTGTTCGGCTCGCACGAAGAAGACGCGGCGCGCCGCGACTTCACCATGAACGCGCTCTACTACGACCCGCACAACGAGGAAGTCATCGACTTCCACAACGGCGTGGCCGACCTGAAAAAGCGTCAGGTCCGCATCATCGGCGACCCGGTCAAACGCTACCGCGAAGACCCGGTGCGCATGCTGCGCGCCGTGCGCTTCGCCGCCAAGCTGAACGGCACCATCGACCCGGCCACGCGCCAGCCCATCAGCACCATGGCCGAGCTCATCGAAAACGTGCCGGCCTCGCGCCTGTTCGACGAAATGCTCAAGCTGCTGACCTGCGGCCATGCCATGGACTGCCTGCGCCAACTGCGCGCCGACGGCCTGCACAAAGGGCTCTTGCCTTTGCTGGACGTGGTGCTGGAACAGCCCGGCGGCGAGCATTTCGTGGAGCTTGCGCTGGAACGCACCGACGCGCGCGTGCGCTCGGGCAAGACCATCAGCCCCAGCTTCCTGTTCGCCGCGCTGCTGTGGCAGCAAGTGGAAGCGCGCTGGAAGCAATTGCGCGCCCAAGGCGAGCACACCATTCCCGCGCTGTCGCAAGCCGCCGATTCGGTGCTGGACGAACAGACCGAAAAGCTCGCCATCCAGCGCCGTTTCTCGTCGGACATGCGCGAGATCTGGTTCATGCAGCCGCGCTTCGAGCGCCGCATGGGCAAGACCATCTACCGCATGATCGAACAGCCGCGCTTCCGTGCCGCCTGCGACTTCCTGCAGCTGCGCGCCGCGGCCGGCGAGTTCGACAGCGTGCTGGCGCAATGGTGGATGGACCTGGCCAACGCCGACGACGTCATCCGCAGCGAGATGATCGAAGAGGTGTCTCGCCAGCCGCGCGATGCCGGGGACGCCCCCTCCGCCCCGCGCAAGCGCCGCCGTCCGCGCCGTTCGCCGTCGCGTGGCACGCCGCCCGCAGCGGATTGAGTCATGACCGCTCCTGTGCGCGCCTACGTCGCGCTGGGCGCCAATCTGGGCGACGGCGCAGCCACGCTGCGCAGTGTCCTGGCTGAATTGCAGGAAACCGGCGGCATCGCGGCGGTGACGGCATCGCCGTTCTACCGCAGCGCGCCGGTCGAAGCCTCCGGCCCCGACTTCGTCAACGCCGTGGCGGCGCTGGACACGCATCTGGCCCCGCTAGAGCTGCTGGACGCGCTGCAGGCGCTGGAAAACCGGCATGGCCGCGAGCGCCCCTACAAGAATGCGCCGCGCACGCTGGACCTGGACCTGCTGCTGTATGGCGACACCGTGCTGGACCATGGGCGGCTGACGCTGCCCCACCCCCGCATGCACCTGCGCGCCTTCGTGCTGCTGCCCTTGCGCGACCTGGCCCCCGGCCTGACGCTGCAAGGCAAGCCCATCGACGACTGGATCGCCGCGATCCACGACCAGCCGATAGCGCGCATCGCCGGCTAGGCGTTCAATCCTTCGGCGCGTAGGCCATCAACGCGCGCTCCACGTCCTCGACCTGCGGCAGGCCCGCTTCATTGCCCAGATGCTGGATCTTGTGGGCCGAAGCCGCGCGCGCGAAGGTGAAGTGCTCTACCCAGGGTAGCTCCGGCCGGTTCAGATAGGACCAGACGTAGGCGCCGTGGAACACGTCCCCGGCCCCCGAAGTGTCGACGATGCTGGCGGCCGGCACGTCCAGCGCAGGCAGGACATCCACCGTTCCGGTCTCGTCATACCAGAGCATGCCGCGTTCGCCCATGGTGACCGCGCCGATACGGCAGCCGCGCGCCTTCAGCAGTTCCAGCAGGCCTGACGGAGCAAGCCCCAATTGCTCGCACATGCGCTCCGCGCAGACCGCCACGTCGATGTGGCGCAGCAGCTCGTCGGTGTTCTCGCGCACGCCGCCGCCATCCAGCGAGGTCAGCACGCCCGCCTGCCGGCAGGCCTGCGCGTAATGCAAGGCGGCGTCGGGCTGATGGCCGTCCAGGTGCAGGACGCGGTAGCCGCCGATATCCAGCCGCGGAAAGTCGTTCAGGTAGTCCACATCGCGCGCGCGCACGATGGCGCGCTTGCCGTGATTGGGCATGATGAAGGACAGGGACGAACGGCCCACCTTGCGCGCATGCAGCGACACCCCGTGCGCCGCCGCCATGTCCGTGTACATGTGGCCCAGCCAGTCCGATGCCAATGAACAGATCAGATCTGGCGGCGTCCCCAGCCGCGCGCAGGCGAACGCGGCCGTCACCGCATTGCCGCCGAAGGACACGGCGTAATCGCGCGCCACGCTTTTTTCATCGCCCGTGGGCCATTCGTCCGCCAGCACGGTGACGTCGATATAAGTGTGTCCGATGAAGAGCGCTTCGCTCATAGACCTGCCGGAAAGGAGTGATCGGATCCGGCCTAGAAGCCGGAGGTTTCGCCCGCCTGCGCCAGCACCAGCCGCGCGCGCGCGATGACCGGGGCGTCGACCATCTTGCCGTCCAGCATGAAGGTGCCGGCCGCGGTATCGCGGTGCGTGGCGATGACGCGGCGCGCCCAGGCCAGCTCCTGCGCCGCAGGCACGAAGGCGGCGTGGATCACCGGCACTTGGCTGGGGTGGATGCACAGCATCCCGCCAAAGCCCATCTGCTGCGCGCGGGCGGCGGCATGCGCCAGCCCGGCCTGGTCCTGGATGCCCGGAAACACGCCGTCCAGCGCGGGCGCCAGCCCGGCCGCGCGGCTGTGCAGCAGCACCTGCACGCGCGCCTGGTCCAGCACGGTTTGCGCCCCCGGCGTATCGGGCGTCAACCCCATGTCCAGGCCGTAGTCCAGACTGCCGAATGCCAGGCGCTCCACGCCGGGCGTGGCGGCGACTTCCGCGGCGTTGAGGATGCCCTGGGCGGTCTCCAGGATGGGAATCACCCGCAGGCCCGCCTGGACCACGTGGCGCACCTGCGCCAGGCTCTCGGCCTTGGGCAGCAGCACGCCGGCGACCCCGGGCTTGCCGCGGCAGGCCTTGAGGTCGTCGTCGTGCCAGGAGGTGGAGGCATCGTTGATCCGCACCCACAGCCGCGCACGCGGATTCGTCCCCAGGAAATCGCACAGCGCTTCCCGCGCGGCCGCCTTGGCCAGATGCTCCACCGCGTCTTCCAGATCGACAATGACGGCATCGGCCCCCGCGGCCAGCGCCTTGGGGATGCGCTCGGGGCGCGACGCCGGCACGAACAGCGCGCTACGGACAACGGGATGCGTCACACGACCTCCGATGCATGGAACTGCGCCACCTGATCGGGCGCGTATCCCAATGATGCTAGCACCGCATCGGTGTTTTGGCCCACCGCGGGCACCGCGGCCATGCGCGGCGCGAAGGCGTTGCTGCTGGCCGGAGGCAGCAGCGCGGGCAGTTCGCCTGCGGGACTGTCCACCTGGCTCCAGCGGCCGCGGGCCTGCAACTGCGGATGAGCCCAGACGCCGGCCATGTCGTTGACGCGTGCATTGGCGATCTGCGCGTCCTCCAGCCGTTGCGTCACCTGTTCGATGGACAGGTCGGCAAAGGCCGCCACGATCAGCGCGCGCAGGTCGTCGCGATTGGCGGTGCGCAGCGAATTGGAGATGAAACGCGGGTCTTCCGCGAGCTCCGCCTGCCGCAACACCTGGGCGCAGAACACGCGCCATTCGCGCTCGTTCTGCAGGCCCAGCATGATGGTGGCGCCGTCGCCCACGGGGAACGGACCGTAGGGATAGATGGAGGCGTGGGCCGCGCCCGCGCGCACGGGCGGCGCGGCGCCGTCGAAGGCGTAGTACATGGGAAAGCCCATCCACTCCACCATGCTCTCCAGCATGGAAACGTCCAGGCGGCTGCCCAGGCCCGTTTTCTGCCGCAGCAGCAGTGCGTTGAGGATCGCGGAATAGGCGTACATGCCGGCGGCGATGTCGGCGATGGAGCAGCCGGCCTTGACCGGATCGTCCTTGGTGCCGGTCACCGACAGGAAGCCGCTTTCGCTCTGGATCAGCAGGTCGTAGGCCTTCTTGTCCTGGTAGGGTCCGCCTTCGCCGTAGCCCGAGATGTCGCAGACAATGAGCCGCGGATACTTCTTGTGCAGGGCATCAAACGACAGGCCCAGACGCGCGGCGGCGCCGGGCGCCAGGTTCTGCACCAGCACGTCGGCCGTTTCCAGCAGGCGCTCCATGACGCCGCCTGCCTCCTCGCGCTTGAGGTCCAGCGTCAGGCTTTCCTTGGACCGGTTGGTCCAGACGAAATGCGAGGACAGGCCGCGCACGCGTTCGTCGTAGCCACGGGCGAAATCCCCGCCACCGGGGCGTTCGATCTTGATGACGCGCGCGCCCATGTCCGCCAGCTGGCGGGTGCAGAACGGCGCGGCGATCGCGTGCTCCAGGCTGACGACGGTGATGCCGTCCAGGGGACGGGGGGCCTCTATGCTCATTCTGTAAACCTCAGTTCAGCTTGGTGGGCCAGCGTGCCGTCCTGCTCGGCCCAGAGCTGGGCCACGCCCGGCTCGGTCAAGCGGCCGGCCACCTGGAAGGGAGCGGGCGCAATCAGCGGGCGCAGGCCGCGATACGACAGATGGGTCAGGCGCGCCTGCGGATGAGCGCGGGTGAAGGCGGCTACCATCTCGGTGGCGATGAGCGGGCCGTGCACCACCAATCCGGGATAGCCCTCGGTGCCAGTGACGTAGGGATGGTCGTAGTGGATGCGGTGGCCGTTGAAGGTCACCGCCGAATAACGGAACAGCAGCACCGGCGACGGCTCGACGGTATCGCGCCACTGCGCCTGCGGCGCGGGCTCGCTGCCCGTGAGCTTGGGCGGGGTCGGCTGGCGGTAGACGATGTCCTGCTCTTCGTGGATGGCGACTTCGCCTTCCTGGCGGAACTCGTGGCGCACGGTCACGAACAACAGCGCGCCGGTGCGCCCCGCCTTTTCCTTGACGTCGACCACCGTGGACTCGCGCTCGGCGGGCACGCCGACCAACAGCGGCCGGCGGAACTCGACCCGGCCGCCTGCCCACATGCGGTTGCGGTCCTGGGCCGGCGGCAAAAAGCCGCCGCGCGCCGGATGGCCATCCGTCCCCAGCCCGTCCATGCCCACCGTGGAAATGAAGAACGCCCATTGCCACAGCGGCGGCAAGGCATCGCCCTGGACCGGCGCCGGGCCGCCCAGGGTGGCCGCGATACGCGCGGCGTGGCCTGGATCCATGGCGTCCGCCTTGCGCTCGCCGCTGCCGATCCAGGCGGCCGGGTCTGTAGATGTCATGCCGATATCCTCTGCTGGGGTTTTTACAGACTGAAGCATGCCCGCAAGCCGTCCCGCTTGTGAATTCGTTTTTGCTCAAGGCGGGGTTTGCGCTGCCTGAATCGCACGCCCGCCTCCCGGCCCGACGCCTCGCGCCGTAATATATGGCCCATGCACTTCGACCTCGCCGACCTACGCCTGTTCATCCACATCGCCGAATCCCCCAGCCTGACCCAGGCTGCCAAGCGGGCCCACCTGTCCCTGGCGGCCGTCAGCGTGCGCATCAAGGCGCTGGAGAACCAGCTCAATACCCGCCTCCTGTACCGCGACAGCCGCGGCGTCGAAATCACGCCCGCGGGCCAGAAGCTGCTGCAGCATGCGCGGGTCATCATGCGCCAGGTGGACCACCTGAAACATGATTTCCAGGAGCAGGCTGACGGCGACGCCGGCCACATCCGCATCTTCGCCAACACCACGGCGGTCACGGAATTCATGCCGGACATCCTGGCGCAGTTCCTGTCTGGCCACCCCGGCGTCACCGTGGACCTGCAGGAACGCCTGACCCGCGACATCGTGCGCGGCGTGCTGGACGGCACCACCGACCTGGGCATCGTGGCCGGCCCGGTGGATGCGCCCGAATTGCAGACTGTCCACTTCAGCACCGACAAGCTGGTGCTGGTGGTGCCCAACGGCCATCCCTTGCAGGATCAGGAAAAGATCAAGCTGGCCGAGGCGGTGCGCTATCCCTTCATCACCATGCACGAAGGTTCCACCCTGGTCGCCTTCCTGCGCGACCAGCTGGAACAGGTGGGCCAGCGCCTGCCCCAGCGCATCCAGCTCTACAGCTTCGACTCCATCTGCCGGATGGTGCAGGCGGGCGTGGGCATCGGCGTCATCCCCGACTCCGCCGCGCGGCGCTACGGCGCCGACATGAAGCTGCGCGTGGTCGAGCTGGACGAGCCCTGGGTGGTGCGCGAACGCAAGCTGCTGGTGCGCGACATCGACGCCCTGCCGGGCTGCGCGCGCGAACTCATCGAGCAGATCCAGGCGGCGCGGACGCCCTGACAGCGAGCCGCCACTCTCAGGTACCGGTGAATGCCGGCGGACGCTTCTGCGCGAACGCCCGCATGCCTTCCAGGTAGTCGTCGGTGTAGCCCAGTTCGCGCTGCAAGCGGCATTCCAGATCGAATTGCTGCGCCAGCGTGTTGCCGCTGGAGGCGTGCAGCGCGGCCTTGGTGGCCGCATAGGCGCGCGTGGGCCCCGCCGCCAAGGTATCGGCGACTTCGGCCAGCGTATCCGTCAGCGCCTCGTCTGGCACCACGCGCCAGATCAGGCCCCAGGTTTCCGCCTGCCTGGCGCTGAGCGCTTCGCCGAACAGCGCGGCGCCCATGGCCCGCGCGGAACCCACCAGCCGCGGCAGGAACCAGGTGCCGCCGGCATCCGGCAGCAGGCCGATCTTGCTGAAGGCCTGAATGAAGCGCGCCGACTCCACCGCGAACACCACGTCGCAAGCCAGCGCCAGGCTGGCGCCCGCGCCGGCCGCGACGCCGTTCATCACGCACACCACCGGCACCGGCAGGTTGCGCAGCCGGGTGATCAGCGGCCGGTAGCATTGCTCCAGGATCAGGCTCAGGTCGCGGCGCGCGCCGTCCTCCGCGGGCTTGCGTTCGCCAAGGTCCTGGCCCGCGCAAAAGCCCCGCCCCGCGCCGGTGATGATCAGTCCGCGCAGGCTGCTGTCGGCCTCCATGGCATCCAGCGCCCGCGCCAGCTCGGCATGCATGACTTCCGTGAAGCTGTTCAGCCGGTCGGGCCGGTTCAGCGTGATGAGGCCCACGCCCCGCTCCAACGTAAATCGGATTTGTGTGTAGGCGCCTTCGCCCTGGGTCGTCGACGCCGCGCTCATGCCAGTTCCTCCAGCACCGCCAGTTGTTCGGCCGTATCGCCCAGCAGCTGGTCGACGACGGTCAGCCGTTTGAAGTAATCGCCCACGTCCAGCTCGTCGGTCATGCCCATGCCGCCATGCAGCTGCACCGCCAGTTGCGCCACCAGGCGTCCGGCGCGCGCGGCTTCCAGCTTGGCCGAGGCGATCATGCGGCGGCGCTGCGCGGCGTCGGTTTCGGTCAGGGCCGCCACCGCCACGTAGGCCATGGACAAAGCCAGTTCCTTGGCCACCAGCATTTCCGCGAGGCGATGCTGCAAGGCCTGGAACGAGGCCAGCGGCTGGCCGAACTGCTTGCGCGCCTTAAGGTAGTCGACGGTAATTTCCAGCAACCGCTCCATTGCGCCCGCGGCATGCGCGCAAAGCGCGGCCGTGCCCCACTGCAGGGACTGCGCCAGGGCCTGGTCGGCGGCGACCCCTTGCGCCAGCAGGGCTGCGCGCGGCAGGCTGACCGCGTTCAGGTCCAGCCGGGCGCAGCGCGCGCCGTCCAGCGTGGGCGTATCCGTGATCCGCACGCCCGCCGTATCGGTCGGCACGGCCAGCAACAGGGTCTCGCCCTCGTCGCCGCGCGCGCTGACCAGCCAGGCGGTGGCCGCCGCGCCGTGCCAGACCAGATGTTTGACGCCCTCCAGCCGCCAGCCATCGGCGGCCTTGCTGGCGCGGCAATCGCGCGGATCGGTGTCGTAGCGGCGCCCGGGCTCCTGGTACGCCACGCTGACGATGGCGTCGCCCGAGGCGATGGCCGGCAGCCACAGGCCGCGCGCTTCGCCGCCGCAGGCGTCGAGCAGCGCCGCGCCCATGACCGCGCTGGGGATGACAGGCTCGGACACCAGCCCTCGGCCCAGCTCCACATGCACCGGCAGCAGGCTGGCCGGCACTTCGCCGAAACCGCCAAAATCCTGCGGGATGGTCAGACCCAAAACGCCCAATTCGGCCAATGCGCCCCAGGCATCGGCATCCAGCTTGCCCGCCGCCTGGCGGGCGCGGCGGCGCGCGTGCGTCCATTCCTGGTCCACCAGGCGCCTCAGGCTGTCGGCCAGCATGCGCTGTTCTTCGGTATAGATGAAATCCATGCGTCGTTTTCCTGTCGGGTTGCGCGAGGCCGGGCCTACAGGCCCAGCACCAGGCGGGCGATGATGCCCTTCTGCACTTCGGTGGTGCCGCCGTAGATCGAGGTCTTGCGCATGTCGGCATAGCCGGCGCCGGCCGCAGCCGCCAATTCCGGCCCTGGCCCGCAATATCCCTTGTCAGCCTGCAGCCAATCGGGGTCATAGGGCCAGGCGTCCGGTCCCGCCACCTCCATCTGCAACATCGCCAGGTCCTGCTGGATCTCGGAGCCGCGGATCTTCAGCACGGAGGCTTCCGGCCCGGGCGTGCCGTCGTTGCTGGAGGCCACGCGCAGCAGCAGCATTTCCAGCGCCATGATGTCCACTTCGATGCGCGAAATGCGGTCGCGGTACCGGCTGTCCTCCAACAGGGGCCTGCCCCGGGACCGCGCCTGCACCGCCATGTGCTTGAGCACGCCCAGTTCGCGGTGGCAATGGCCCAGGCCGGCGATGCCGGTGCGCTCGTGGCCCAGCAGGTACTTGGCATAGGTCCAGCCCTGGTTCTCCACGCCTACCAGGTTGGCCACGGGCACGCGCACGTCTTCCAGCCAGACCTCGTTCACGTCGTGCCCGCCGTCCAGCGTGCGGATGGGGCGCACGGTCACGCCTGGCGAGCGCATGTCCAGCAGCAGCATCGAAATGCCGCGCTGCGCGCGGGCCTCGGGGTCGGTGCGGACCAGGCAGAACATCCAGTCGGCGTACTGGGCCAGCGTGGTCCAGGTCTTCTGGCCGTTGACGACGTACTCGTCGCCATCGCGCACCGCGCGGGTCGACAGCGAAGCCAGGTCGGACCCCGAACCCGGCTCGGAGTAGCCCTGGCACCACCAGTCCTCCACGCGGATGATGCGCGGCAGGAGGCGCGCCTGCTGCTCGGCGCTGCCGTACTTCATCAGGACCGGGCCGATCATGGACAGGCCAAAAGGCAACAGGCGCGGGGCGCCGGCCTTGAAGCATTCCACCTCGAAGATCAGCCGCTGCAATGCGTTCCAGCCGGTGCCGCCGTGCTCGACCGGCCAGTTCGGCGCGCCCCAGCCCTGGTCGGCCAGGATGTTGTGCCAGCGCACGTAGTCCTCGCGCTCCAGCCGCTGGTGGCGCAGCACCTTGTCGCGTATGTCCTGCGGCAGCTTGTCCGTGGCGAAGGCGCGCACTTCTTCGCGGAATAGCCGCTCCTGCGGCGTCCAGGTCAGGTTCATGGTCGGGCTCCTTTTGCGGTATCTAGCCACGGTCCGGCACGCCGGACAATCTGCCTCTTCCGAAGACGGGCTTCGCGCAGGACATAGGGCGTCCCACTACGGGCCGGCGGAAGGCCAGCTTCAGCAATGAAGAATGGCCGAAGCCGCCGCCAGTGCGGACACTTGCAAGCGTCATCCACTGGAACCCGTAGGCATCATGACCGTTCCCGATCTGCAGGCCGGCGCGCCGCAAGGCGTAGAGGCGCAGTACCGCCAGGCGCTGGACCAAGGCCGCTTCCTCATCCAGCATTGCGCCGGCTGCGACCGCGCCGTGTTCTACCCCCGCATGATCTGCCCGCATTGCGGCGCGGACAAACTCGGCTGGACCGCGCCCGACGGGCGCGGCGAGGTCTATTCCACCACCGTGGTGCGCCGCAAGCCCGAGGCGGGCGGCGACTACAACGTGGCGCTGATCGATCTGCGGGAGGGCGTCAGGCTGATGAGCCGGGTGGAGGGCGTCGCGCCCGATGCCGTGCGCATCGGCATGGCGGTGCGCGCGCAGGTGGCGCAGCAGGATGGCCGCGGCTTCCTGGTCTTCGTACCCAACAAGGAGGCGCAATGACGCTGAACGATCTGCGCGGCGTCGTGGCGGTGGCCGGCGTGGGCCACGCGGGCCTGGGCCAGGCCGCGGGCTACACCGAAATGGAAATCCTGGCGCAGGCGGCGCAGCGCGCGGTGGCGGACGCCGGCCTCACCATGCGCGACATCGACGGCATCTGCACCGCCAGCGTGGCCGCGCCGATGTGGGCCATGCCGGTGATCGAACACCTGGGCATCCGCCCCAGCTTCATCGACAGCACCATGCTGGGCGGCTCCAGCTTCGTCGCGCACCTGCTGCCGGCGCTGCACGCGCTGGCTTCCGGCCAGTGCAACGCGGTGCTGGTCTGCTATGGCAGCACGCAACGCACCTCTAGCTTGAGCCGCGCCGAGATCGGCCGGGTGCGCAAGCAGTTCGATCCACAGCCGTACGAAACGCCCTACGAGCCGCTGAGCCCCCTGTCGTCCTACGCGCTGGCGGCCGCGCGCCACATGCATCAATACGGCACGCGCCGCGAACACCTGGCGCAGGTGGCGCTGGCCGCCAACCAATGGGCCCAGCTGAATCCCGAAGCGCAGTTGCGCGAACCCGCCACGCTGGAGCAGATCCTCTCGGCGCGCATGGTGTCCGACCCCTTGAGCGTGCGCGACTGCTGCCTGGTCACCGACGGCGCCGGCGCCTACGTGCTGGTGCGCGCCGAGCGCGCCCGCGACCTGCCGCGCCCGCCCGTCTATGTGCTGGGCAACGCCACCGCGGTCTGGAACCGGCAGATCTCATCCATGGAAGACCTGACCGTGACCGCCGCGGCCGAATCCGGCAAGCGGGCCTTCGAGATGGCGGGTGTTGCGCCCCGGGACATCGATGTGGTGGAGCTGTACGACGCCTTCACCATCAACACCCTGCTGTTCCTGGAAGACCTGGGTTTCTGCGCCAAGGGCGAAAGCAAGGACTTCATCGCCAATGGCGCCATCGCGCCGGGCGGCACGCTGCCAGTCAACACCAACGGCGGCGGGCTGTGCTGCGTGCATCCCGGCATGTACGGCGTCTTCATCATGATCGAGGCCGTCCGCCAGCTGCGCGGCGAATGCGGCGCGCGCCAGGTCGCCGACGCGCACCTCGCCCTGGTGCACGGCAACGGCGGCACCCTGTCCAGCCAATCCACCGCCATCCTGGGAACCCAGGCCACGCTTTGAACGACGCAACCATGTCCCCGGCAGCCCCTCTTACCCGCATCCATCAATTGCTGGCGCAGCAAGCCGGCCAGCGGCCCGACGCCACCTTTCTATACGAGGAGGGCGGCGGCAGACTGAGCTACGCGCAGTTCTGGCGGCGCGTACAGGCCGCGGCCGCATGGCTCGAAGAACAGGGCGTGCGTCCAGGGCATCGCGTGCTGATCGCTGGTGAAAACTGCGCGGCCATGATCGCAGCGCTGTTTGCCTGCAGCGCGGCCGGGGCCTGGCCCGTGGGCGTGAACGCACGCCTGTCCACGCGCGAGATCGACGCCATCCGCCTTCATGCGCAACCCGAACTGCTGCTCTACACCAGCGGCGTCTCGCACGCCGCCGCGGCCCATGCCGAGCATGCCGGCGCCACCGACGCCGATCCCGACGTCTGGGGACCCGGCGTGCAGGCTGCGCGTGCGGACAGCCCCACGCAAGCCGAGACCGGCGATTCCGCCGCCTTAGTGGCCACCGTGATCTATACGTCCGGCACCACGGGCGCCCCCAAGGGGGTCCTCGTGCCGCATCGCGGCCTGCTGCATTTTGCCCGCGTGTCAGCCGCCTCGCGCCGCCTGACGCCGCAGGACATCGGCTACGCCGCGCTGCCCATGTCGCACATCTTCGGCATCGCCACCGTGCTGATGGCCACGGTGCACGCCGGCGCCAGCCTGGTGCTGCGCAGCCGCTTCGACGCCGCCGACGCCTTCAAGGCCCTGGCGCATCCGGGCGTCAGCATCCTGCAGGGCGTGCCCACCATGTTCAGCCGCATGATGGCGGTGGCGCCTCCACGCGCGGAACTGCGAGCGCCGGCCCTGCGCTACCTGTACACGGGCGGCGCGGCGCTGGACCCCACGCTCAAGCGCGATGCCGAGCGCTATTTCGGCGTCGCCATGCACCACGGCTACGGCATCACCGAATACGCGGGCTCCATGTTCGTCACCCGCATCGATGCGCCGCGCAGCGACTGCTCGGCCGGCCACGCCGTCGAAGGCGTGGAAATGCGCATCGGCAGCCCCGACGGCGGCAAGCCCGCGCCGGGAGAGCGCGGCGACATCCTGATCCGCGGTCCGGGCGTCATGCTGGGCTACTACCGCAATCCCGAACAAACCGCGCAGGCGCTGCTGCCCGGCGGCTGGCTCAACACCGGCGACATCGGCTACGTCGACGAACAGGGCGCGCTGTACATCGCGGGCCGTTCCAAGGACCTGATCATCCGCTCCGGCTTCAACGTCTATCCGCTGGAAGTCGAGTCCGTCATCAACGCGTTCCCCGGCGTGCGCCTGTCGGCCGTGGTCGGCCGCCCCACCGCCGATCAAAACGAAGAAGTCATCGCCTTCGTCGAGCCCTTGCCCGGCGCCACCGTGGACACCAACCTGCTGATGCTGCATCTGCGCGCGCAGCTGGCGCCGTACAAGCGGCCCGCCCGCATCATCCCCATCGACACCATTCCCACCACCGTCAGCGGCAAGATCCTCAAGCAGCCGCTGAAAGAAAGGCTGGCGTAGCCGCGGACCCGCTGTTCCGCTGCACGACCCGCCACTTACCCACAAGGAGACTACAGCGTGAACATCAAGACCCTGCTCGCCGCGGCCGCCGCCACGGCGACGCTCGCCACGGCTTCTAACGCCTGGGCCGACGCCTATCCCGAACGCCCCATCCGGCTGCTGGTCGGCTACGCCCCCGGCGGCCCCGTCGACACCACCGCCCGCCTCTTCGCCAAGTACCTGGGCGACAAGCTGGGCCAGTCCGTGGTGGTGGAAAACCGCGCCGGCGCCAGCGGCATGATCGCCTCTGACGCCACCGCCAAGGCTGCGCCCGACGGCTACATGCTGGGCTTCGCCGCCAGCCCCACCCTCACCATGTCGCCGCTGGTCCAGCGCAGCACGCTGTTCGATCCGCGCAAGGACTTCTCGCTGATCGGGCTGGTGGTGGACTACGCCAACGTTTTGCTGATCGGCCCGCAGATCCCCGCCAAGAACGTCGGCGAACTGGTCACCTACGCCCGCGCCCATCCCGACGCCGTGTCCTTCGGCTCCGCCGGCATCGGCGCGTCCAACCACCTGTCGGCCGAGCTGCTGAAGAAGCAGGCGGGCGTGCCCATGCTGCACGTGCCCTACCGCGGCAACTCGCCCGCCATGGTGGACGTGATCAGCGGCAAGATCACCTTCATGTTCGACATCACCAGCACCGCCATCCCCTTCGTCAAGAGCGGCAAGGCGCGCGCCCTGGCGGTCACCTCCAAGACCCGCAACCCCGAACTGCCCGACGTGCCCACCATGGTCGAAGCCGGCATGAAGGACTACGAGGTGGTCGGCTGGTACGCGCTGGTGGGGCCGAAGAAGCTGCCCGACGCCGTCGCGGCCCGCCTGACCCGCGCGTTGAACGAAGTCTCCAGCGATCCGGCCTTCCGCCAGGCCATGACCGATGGCGGCTACACCATCAACACCGGCGACTCCAAGGCGCTGCAATCACGCATCGACCGTGAATACGCCTTGTGGTCCGACGTCATCCAGAGCGCCAACATCCAGGCCAATTGAGTACTACCGGAGCATCCAGATGAATCCCCCGCTCGCGCTGCACGCCCAGACCCGCCTGCCCGTCATCGGCGCCCCCATGTTCCTGGTCTCCGGACCGGACCTGGTGGTGGCGCAATGCGCGGCGGGGATCATCGGCACCTTTCCATCGCTCAACGCCCGCCCGCAGGAACAGCTGCACGACTGGCTCACACGCATCGAACTTGGCCTGGCCGCGAAACGCCAGGCTGCGCCAGACGCCACGATCGCGCCCTACGGCGTCAACCTGATCGTCCACCCCAGCAATCCGCGCTGGCAGGGCGACCTGGCCATCTGCGCCGAGCGGCGCGTGCCGCTCATCATCACCTCGCTGCATGCCCCCGAAGCCGTGGTGGCCGCCGCGCACGGCTACGGCGGGCTGGTGTTCCATGACGTCACCAACGTGCGGCATGCCAAGCGCGCGCTGGACGCCGGCGTTGACGGCCTTATCCTGGTGGCAGCAGGCGCGGGCGGCCATGCGGGACAGCTAAGTCCATTCGCGCTGGTCAACGAGATCCGCGCCTTCTACGACGGCCCGCTGGCGCTGTCCGGCTGTATCAGCCACGGCAAGGACATCCTGGCCGCGCAGGTGCTGGGCTGCGACTTCGCCTACATGGGTACGCGCTTCATCGCCACGCGGGAATCGCTGGCCGGCGACGCCTATCGCGAAATGGTGCTGCAGGCGCAGGCGGCGGACGTGACCTACACGCCTTATTTCTCGGGCGTGCCCGCGAACTACCTGTCGGCCAGCATCCAGGCGGCGGGGCTGGATCCGTTGGAACTTGCCAGGAACGGCGTGGCCCCGCCCGCGAACATGGACAAGAGCGCGCGTCCCAAGGCCTGGAAGGATGTGTGGAGCGCAGGCCAGGGCGTGGGCGCGGCGCAGGAGATCCTGCCCGCCGCGATGCTGGTGGATCAGCTGGAATCCGAATATCTCGCCGCGCGCGACGCCCTGCGCCGGTTCTAGTCCAGCTTGATGTTGGCCGTCTTGATGACGTCGCGCCATTTGGCGATTTCATCACGCACGAACTCGCCGAATTGCTCTGGAGTGCCGGGCTTGGGCTCGGCGCCCGCTGCGATCATGCTCTGCGCGGTGGCCTGATCCGACAGCACCTTCACCAAATCCGCATTCACGCGTTTGACGATGTCGGGCGGCGTTCCTTTGGGCGCCATCACGCCGCTCCACGAGTACGCCTCGTAGCCCGGCAGGCCGGACTCGGCGATCGTCGCCACGTCGGGCAGCATGCTGGAACGCGTGGGGTTTCCCACGCCCAGCGCGCGCACCTTGCCGCCCTTCAGATGCGGCACGGCGGAAGGCCCATCGGCGAACATCACCTGCACCTGTCCGCCCAGCAGGTCCTGCATGGCGGGCGCGCTGCCGCGGTAGGGTACGTGCTGAATGCGCACGCCGGCCATGGCGTTGAACAATTCGCCGGCCAGGTGCGTGCCGCCGCCCGTGCCTGACGAGCTGAACGACAGCTTGCCCGGGTTGGCCTTGGCATAGGCGATCAGCTCGCTCACCGAATTCACGGGCAGCGTCGCGTTCACCACCAGCACGATGGGAAACACCGCCGCCATGCCGACCGGCACGAAGTCCCGCGTAATGTCGTAGCTCAGATTGCCGCGCAGGCTGGGCAGCACCGCATGGTGGATGGAGGCGAAAAAATAGTTGTAGCCGTCGGGCTCGGACTTGGCCGCGAACTGCGCGCCCACGATGCCGCCGGCGCCCGACTTGTTGTCCACCACCGTGGGCACCGACCACAGCTGTCCCAGCGGCTGCGTGGTGAAGCGCGCGGTCGTGTCCACGGGACCGCCCGCAGGAAACGGCACGATGAAATTCACGGCATGCGCAGGCCAGGCGGCGGCGCGGGCCAGCCTGGGGAACAGCGCGGGCACCGCGGCGGCAGCGCATGCGGCGCCCAGCCGCGCAACGGCGCGGCGGCGTAGTAGATCGGTCACGGCAGTCTCCTGGTTCTCGGTTTTATGGGCGGCCAAGCTCTAGGACTGCTGCCTGACGCCTTTTTTATTATTTGCCGAACCTGCGGAGCCGCCGCTACACATTTGCAAAAGCCCCTCTTCGGGAGGCGCTACAGGCCGCGCGCCGCGCGCTGCACGTGTTCGATGAAGCATTCCGCGAAACTGGGCAGATCGCGTCCACGCTGACGGCACAGCAGGCGGTCGCGCAACGCCCAGGGATCGTCCAGCTTAAGCACATGCAGCGCGTCCGGACGGCTGTAGCGCGCCGCGCAGGCGCGCGGCACCACCGCGATCCCCGCGCCCGCCTCCACCATGCGGCACACGGCTTCGAAGCTGCCCACGTGCACGCGCTGGCAGATGCGCTTGCCCAGGCCGCTGGCGATGTCCTCCAGGAAGGTCTGGATGGCGCTGTCCGGATGGATGCCGACGAACTGATACGCGTCCAGCAGGTCGGCGAAATGCGCGGACTCCGACGCGGCCAGCGGATGGTCCAGCGACGTCACCACGGTGAGTTCATCGCGGAACAACGGCGTGACGTCCAGGCCCGACACGTCGATATTGCCCGCCACCAGCCCCAGGTCTCCCTGACCTGCGCGTATGGCAATGACGATATCGCCGGAAATCTTTTCTTCCAGCTCCACATCCACATCCGGGTTTTCCGCAAGAAACGTGGACAGCGCGTCGGCCAGAAAGGAATTGGTGGCCGTGGTGTTGGCCAATAGGCGCAAGCGGCCCTTCAAGCCGCTGGCGTAGGGTTGCAGGTCCGCATTCAAGCATTCCAGCTGCCGAAACACGGCGTTCGCATGCTTGAGCAGCACTTCGCCCGCCGGCGTCAGCGCCACGCCCGTGGCCATGCGCACCAACAGCCTGGCCTTGAAGGCCTCTTCCATGTTCTTCACCCGCGCGCTTGCCGCCGGCAGGGACAGGAAGGTGCGTTCCGCAGCCCGGGTCAGATTGAGTGTTTCCCCCACGTTCAGAAACAAACGCAGGTCCGTCAGATCGTGTCTCATGTTCCACCACGCAGAAGGGGGGCATATCTAATTTTGAATTCTTCGCATGCCTCGTCGAATCTACCATGGTGCATCCCCTCGAACCAGAGCGTTTGATGCGGAACTGTTTTCCACACGGCGCGCGCGCCGCAGCACAGGAGTCAGCTTCAATGAGCGGCATAGTTTCCGGAAAAGTGGTGATCGTGACGGGCGCGGGCGGCGGCATCGGCCGCAGCATTGCGCTGGCCATGGCGCAGGCTGGCGCCAAGGTGGTGGTGAACGACATCGGCGTCTCGCTCACCGGCGAAGGCGGCGCGGAGGGTCCCGCGCAAGCGGTCGTCAAGGAGATCGTCGCGGCCGGCGGCCAGGCCGTCGCCAACACCGACAGCGTGGCCGCGTACGACAGCGCCAGCCGCTGCGTGCAGACGGCGATAGACGCGTTCGGCCGCATCGATGCCGTGGTCAACAACGCCGGCAATCTGCGCGACCGGGTTTTCCACAAGATGAGCGAAGAGGAATGGAGCCAGGTGCTGGGCGTGCACCTCAACGGCTCCTTCTTCATGAGCCGCGCGGCTGCGCCCTACTTCCGCGAACAGGAGTCCGGCGCCTTCGTGCACATGACCTCCACGTCCGGACTGATCGGAAACTTTGGGCAGGCCAACTACGCGGCGGCCAAGCTCGGCATCGTGGCCTTGTCGAAATCCATCGCCCTGGACATGGCGCGCTACAACGTGCGCTCCAACTGCATCGCGCCGTTCGCATGGAGCCGCATGACCAGCTCCATTCCCGCCGAGACCGACGAAGAAAAGGCCCGCATCGAAAAGCTGAAGAAAATGGAAGCCGGCAAGGTTGCGCCCATGGCCGTCTACCTGGCCAGCGACGCCGCCAGCGAGGTCACCGCGCAGATCTTCGCGGTGCGCGCCAACGAGATCATGCTGATGAGCCAACCGCGCCCGCTGCGCACCGTGCACCATGGCGAAGGCTGGACGCCCGAGCGCATCGCCGAGATCGCCGTGCCCGCCATGCGCAAGCACTTCTATGCGTTGGAGCGCTCGCCCGACGTCATCGACTGGGATCCCATCTGAGGCCGCCATGCCCCTGGACTACGCAACCGTGAAGGACTGGCGCTTCGACGAGGTGCGCCAGCGCTACGACGAAAAAGACACCATGCTGTACGCCCTGGGCATAGGCCTGGGGCAAGACCCCGAAGACACCGGACAGTTGCGCTACGTGTACGAAAAGGGCTTGCAGTCCTTTCCCACCATGAGCGTGGTGCTGGGCTATCCGGGCTTCTGGGTCCAGGACCCGCGCGCCGGCATCGACTGGGTACGCGTGGTCCACGGCGAGCAGCGGCTGACCATGCATGCGCCCCTGCCCGCAGCCGGCGTGGTCACCGGCAGGAGCCGCAACACGCACGTGATCGACAAGGGCACCGACAAGGGCGCCATCATCATCACCGAGCGCACCCTGCATGGCGAAGACGGCGCCTGCCTCGCCACCTTGCGCCAAAGCACCTTCTGCCGCGGCGACGGCGGCTTCGGCCAGGGAGACGACAGCCCTGCCGCCCTGCCCGCGGCGCCCGACGGCGAACCGAACCTGCGCTGCGAGATCCGCATTCCCGCCAGCGCCGCCCTGCTGTACCGGCTGAACGCCGACCGCAACCCGCTGCACGCAGACCCCGAAGTCGCACGCGCGGCCGGCTACCCCAAACCCATCCTGCACGGACTGTGCTCCTACGGCGTAGTCGCGCACGCCATCGTCAAAAGCTGCTGCGGCTACGACGCCTCACGCCTGGTCAGCCTGAACACGCGCTTTTCGGCGCCGGTGTATCCCGGCGAAACCCTGCAGTGCGACATCTGGCGCCTGCCCGGCGGCCAGCTCCGCTTCCAGGCCCGCGCGCAAGAACGCGGCGTGGTGGTCATGAGCCACGGCACCGCGGAGCTGAAGCCATGACCCGCGCGCCCGCATTGACCGGCATCCGCGTACTGGATCTATCGCGCATCCTGGCCGGCCCCTGGTGCACGCAGAACCTGGCCGACCTGGGCGCCGACGTCATCAAGATCGAACGCCCCCGCGTGGGCGACGACACCCGCGCCTGGGGTCCGCCGTTCCTCAAGGACGGCAACGGCCAGGACACCGAGGAATCCGCCTATTACCTCAGCGCCAACCGCAACAAGCGCTCGGTGGAAGCCGACATGGCCACGCCCGCAGGCACCGCACTGATCCGCGAATTGGCGGCCGCCAGCGACATCCTGGTCGAGAACTTCAAGGTCGGCGGGCTGGCCAAGTACGGCCTGGACTACGACAGCCTGAAGCAGATCAACCCGCGCCTGATCTATTGCTCGGTCACCGGCTTCGGCCAGGACGGCCCCTACGCGCAGCATCCTGGCTACGACTTCATGATCCAAGGCATGGGCGGCCTCATGAGCATCACCGGGGAACGCGATGACCTGCCCGGCGGCGGGCCACAGAAGGCCGGCGTGGCGGTGACCGACATCATCACCGGCATGTACGCCACCGTCGCGATCCTGGCCGCCTTGCAGGAACGCCACAACAGCGGCCTGGGCCAACACCTGGACATCGCCCTGCTGGACAGCCACGTCGCCCTGCTGGCCAACCAGAACTCGAACTACTTCAACTCCGGCGTGGCACCCCAGCGCGCCGGCAACGCCCACCAGAACGTCGTGCCCTACCAGGTGTTCGCCGCCAGCGACGGCCACCTGATCGTGGCCACGGGCAATGAATCGCAGTACCGCGCATACTGCCGCGCCATCGGCGCACCCGAACTGGGCGACGACCCGCGCTTCGCCACCAACCGCATGCGCCTGGCCAACCGCGAACTGCTGGTCGGCCTGCTGACCGAGATCATGCGCCAGGGCAAACGCGACGACTGGATCGCCAGGCTGGAGGCCGTGGGCGTGCCTTGCGGGCCGATCAACGATATCGCGCAGGCCCAGGCGCATCCGCAAGCGCAGGCGCGGCAGCTGCGCCGCGACATGCCGCATCCGGCGGGCGGCGTGGCGGCGGTGACGGCAAGCCCGCTGCGGCTGTCGGCCTCGCCGGTCGAGTACCGCCGCGCGCCGCCGCTGCTTGGGGAGCATACGGAGGAAGTGCTGCGGGAGGTGTTGGGGAAGACGCCAGAAGCGATTGCGGCGTTTTGCGCGGGATTGAGGAAGGAGGGATGAGCAGGTTGCGCGCGGGGTGAGGCGGAGGTTTGGCTGCCGTGTAGCGGAGGCTGGAGATGTGGGCGTTCGCGCAAGCAAACACCATCACAATCAAATAAATCACGTATGTCTTTATCGGCCGCCCGGGCGGCCTACGAAGCACCAGGCACTAAAGCCAAAAAAAACGGCCGCCAGTCCCCTGGCAGCCGTTTTTCTCACAACCTACGGAATCAAGCCACAGCGACAGGAATCTTCCCGATCTTGGCCTGCCATTCCTTGGGCCCCGTGGTATGGACAGAGGTACCCTGAGCATCAACCGCCACGGTCACCGGCATGTCCTTCACGTCGAACTCGTAGATGGCTTCCATGCCCAGGTCCGCAAAACCCAGCACCTTGGCGCCACGGATAGCCTTCGACACCAGGTAGGCCGCGCCGCCCACCGCCATCAGGTAAGCCGAGTTGTGCTTCTTGATGGATTCGATCGCCACCGGACCGCGTTCCGACTTGCCGATCATCGCGATCAAGCCCGTCTGCTCCAGCATCATGTCGGTGAACTTGTCCATGCGCGTAGCGGTCGTGGGACCCGCCGGGCCGACCACTTCGTCGCGCACCGGATCCACCGGACCCACGTAGTAAATGACGCGATTCTTGAAATCCACCGGCAGCGGCTCGCCCTTGGCCAGCATGTCCTGGATGCGCTTGTGCGCCGCATCGCGGCCCGTCAACATCTTGCCCGACAGCAGCAGCGTCTGACCCGGCTTCCAGCTGGCCACTTCTTCCTTGGTCAGCGTATTCAGGTCCACCTGCTTGGACTTGTTGTAGTCCGGCGCCCAATGCACTTCCGGCCACTCCGACAGCGACGGCGGATCCAGGCGCGCCGGACCCGAGCCGTCCAGCTCAAAGTGCGCATGACGCGTCGCCGCGCAGTTCGGGATCATCGCCACCGGCTTGGAAGCCGCGTGCGTGGGGAAGGTGCTGATCTTCACGTCCAGCACCGTCGTCAGGCCACCCAGGCCCTGCGCGCCGATACCCAGTGCATTGACCTTCTCATACAGCTCGATACGCAGCTCTTCCAGCTTGTTCTGCGGACCGCGGGCCAGCAGCTCGTACATGTCGATGTCTTCCATCAACGACTGCTTGGCCATCAGCATGGCCTTCTCGGCCGTGCCGCCGACGCCAATGCCCAGCATGCCCGGCGGGCACCAGCCCGCGCCCATCGTCGGCACCGTCTTGAGCACCCAGTCCACCAGCGAATCGCTCGGATTCAGCATCGCGAACTTCGACTTGTTTTCCGAACCGCCGCCCTTCGAAGCGACCTGCACGTCGACCTTGTCGCCCGGGACAAGCTCGACGTGCAGGATACAGGGCGTGTTGTCGCGCGTGTTCTTGCGCGCGAACAGCGGATCGTCCAGCACCGAAGCGCGCAGCGGATTGTCCGGGTTCAGATAACCGCGGCGCACGCCTTCGTCACAGAGTTCCTGCAGGGTGCGCTTGGTCTCGAAGCGCACGCCCATGCCGACCTTCAGGAAGACGTTGACGATGCCCGTGTCCTGGCACAGCGGACGCTTACCCTCGGCGCACATGCGCGAGTTGGTCAGGATCTGCGCCATCGCGTCGCGCGCGGCGGGGCTTTCCTCGCGCTCATAGGCGCGGGCCAGGTGGCGGATGTAGTCGACGGGATGGTAGTAGCTGATGAACTGGATGCCATCGGCTATCGACTGGATGAAGTCTTCTTCTTTAATGATGACTGACATGGCGATATGCGGGTGTAGATGATGAAAACGTGAAAACGCGGCCGGCAGGACCGGCCGCGCGCGGGTGCTTGATGCCTATTTTATTTGCCTTGCCACACGGGCTTGCGCTTCTCGGCGAAGGCGGTCGCGCCTTCCTTCGCGTCGGCCGACGAAAAGATGTGCGCAATCAGCGGACGCTGCTGGTCGAACATGCTGGCCTGGTCCCAATCGCCCGACTGCGCCACGATGCTCTTGGCGGTCTGCACCGCCAGCGGGCCGTTCTCGACGATGGCGCGGGCCAGTTCCAGCGCGCCAGCCAGGGCGGCGCCCGGCTCGGTGATGCGGTTGACCAGGCCGAAGGAGTAGGCGCGCTCGGCCGTCAACATTTCGCCCGTCAGGATCACTTCCATGGCGATGTGGTACGGCAGACGGCGCGGCAGGCGCAGCATGCCGCCGGCGCCGGCCACCAGGCCGCGCTTGACTTCAGGCAGGCCGAACTTGGCGTTGCTGGCGGCCACGATCAGGTCGGAAGCCAGCGCCATTTCGCAGCCGCCAGCCAGTGCGTAGCCTTCCACCGCCGCGATCAGCGGCTTCTTGGGGGGCCGCTCGTTCAGGCCGGCGAAGCCGCGGCCTTCCACGTAGGGACGCTGCCCCGACTTGGCGAAGGCCTTCAGGTCCATGCCCGAGGAGAACGTGCCGCCGCCGCCCGTCAGGATGCCGATGCGGATGTCGTCGCGGCTGTCCAGCTGGTCCAGCGCCGCGGCCATGGCCTGCGCGGTTTCCAGGTTGATGGCGTTCTTGGCCTCGGGACGGTTGATCGTGATGATCTGGATGCCGTCGGTGACTTCTACCTTGATCAGGTCTGACATGGGACTGCTCCTTCCGGGAATTCTCGGAATCGGGTTCCGGGTTTTATATAAGACTTGGTACGCAACCTGGAATCATACGATCATTGGTTTCCAGGCGCAGCGACAGGCCCGCGCGGCGTCCACCAGCGGCACACTGTCCCCCTTGTGAACCGCCTAGAAGTCCTAGATGTAACCGTCCGCCCGGCATTCGGGAACCGGACCGCCCCGGGCCAGTTAAAATGTCGGGTTTCCCACGCCCAGGGCAAGCCTTGCCCGGCGGCCGAATTCCAAGAATCCTATGCTCACCTTTCAGCAAATCATCCTTACGCTCCAGGAATACTGGGACAAGCAGGGTTGCGCCCTGCTGCAGCCCTACGACATGGAAGTCGGCGCCGGCACCTCGCATACCGCCACATTCCTGCGCGCGATCGGTCCGGAGCCCTGGCGCGCCGCCTACGTGCAGCCCTCGCGCCGCCCCAAGGACGGCCGCTACGGCGAAAACCCCAACCGCCTGCAGCACTACTACCAATACCAGGTGGTGCTGAAGCCCGCGCCCCCGGAAATCCTGGACCTGTACATCGGCTCGCTCAAGGCGCTGGGCATCGACCCGGCCCAGCATGACATCCGCTTCGTCGAGGACGACTGGGAAAACCCCACCCTCGGCGCCTGGGGCCTGGGCTGGGAAGTCTGGCTGAACGGCATGGAAGTCACCCAGTTCACCTACTTCCAGCAAGTGGGCGGCCTGGACTGCACGCCGACCACCGGTGAAATCACCTACGGCCTGGAGCGCCTGGCCATGTACCTGCAGGACGTGCAAAGCGTGTACGACCTGGTCTGGACCGAAGGCGCCAACGGCAACCGCGTGCTGTATCGCGACGTGTTTCACCAGAACGAGGTGGAACAGTCGACCTACAACTTCGAGCATTCGTCGGCCGAGATGCTGTTCTCGCACTTCAACGACTATGAAGCCGAGGCCAAGCGCCTGATGGACGTGCCGCTGGCGCTGCCCGCCTACGAGGCCGCGCTGAAGGCCGCGCATACGTTCAACATGCTGGACGCGCGCGGCGCGATCAGCGTCACCGAGCGCGCCGCCTACATCGGCCGCATCCGCAACCTGTCGCGCGCCGTCGCGCAGGCCTATTACGATTCCCGCGAACGACTGGGCTTTCCCATGCTGGGCCGCGACAAGGCCGCCG
Source organism: Achromobacter sp. PD1 (assembly GCF_048541815.1). Lineage (NCBI taxonomy): Bacteria > Pseudomonadati > Pseudomonadota > Betaproteobacteria > Burkholderiales > Alcaligenaceae > Achromobacter > Achromobacter sp. PD1. The sequence continues at coordinate 167,194 of NZ_CP183349.1, read as the reverse complement.
GGGAGGCTGCATAAATGACGACGAACATCCGCCCGCTGCTGGTCGAACTGCTGACCGAAGAACTCCCGCCCAAGGCCCTGCAGAAGCTGGGCCAGGCCTTCGCCGAAGGCGTGCGCACCACGCTGGAGCGCCACGGCCTGCTGGCCGCCGGCTGCGCCGCCACCGCGTATTCCACGCCGCGCCGCCTGGCCGTGCACCTGTCCGCCGTGCTGGCGCAGGCGCCCGACCAGCCCTATGCCGAAAAGCTGATGCCGGTAAAGATCGGCCTGACCGAAGACGGCAAGGCTACCCCCGCGCTGCAAAAGAAGCTGGCCGCCAAGGGCCTGGAAAACATCGACCTGGCTACCCTGGAACGCGAATCCGACGGCAAGCAGGACTACCTGGTCGCCCGCGGCACCGCTCCCGGCGCCCAACTGGCAGCCGGCCTGCAGGAAGGCATCGACGCCGCCATCAACGGCCTGCCCATTCCCAAGGTCATGCGCTACCAATTGGCCGACGGCGTCACCACCGTCAAGTTCGTGCGTCCGGCGCACGGCCTGGTCGCGCTGTTCGGCGCCGACGTGGTGCCGGTATCCGCGCTGGGCCTGGCCGCCGGCCGCGACACGCTGGGCCACCGCTTCATGAGCGCGGGTCCCGTGTCCATCGCCGACGCCGACGCCTATGCCGCCACCCTGGCCGAAAAGGGCCGCGTGATGGCCTCGTTCGAAGGCCGCCGCGACGAGATCCAGCGCCAGCTGCTCGACCATGCCGGCCGCCTGAACGCCACCCTGGGCGATGATCCCGAAGTGGCCGCGCTGCTGGACGAAGTCACGGCCCTGGTCGAACACCCCACCGTCTACGTGGGCCAGTTCGAAGAGCAGTTCCTGCAAGTGCCGCAGGAATGCCTGATCCTGACCATGCGGCTGAACCAGAAGTACTTCCCGCTGTTCGATCCGGCCAGCGGCCGCCTGACGCACCGCTTCCTGATCGTCAGCAACATGCGCACCGACAATCCGGTGAACATCGTCGAAGGCAACCAGCGCGTGGTGCGCCCGCGCCTGGCGGACGCGCAGTTCTTCTTTGAAACCGACCGCAAGACCCCGCTGGCGGCGCGCGTCGAACAACTGGGCTCGATCGTCTACCACAACAAGCTGGGCACCCAGCTTGAACGCGTGGAGCGCGTGCGCGCCATCGCCCGCGGCGTGGCCGAACAACTGGGCGGCGACGTATCCGCCGCCGACCGCGCAGCCATGCTGGCCAAGGCCGACCTGGGCTCGAACATGGTGGGCGAATTCCCCGAGCTGCAAGGCGTCATGGGCGCCTACTACGCGGCCGGCGACGGCGAGCCCGACAGCGTGGTGCAGGCCCTGCGCACGCAGTACCGCAACCGCTACGACGCGCCCGTCACCGCTGAATCGCTGACCGCCGCCATCCTGTTCATCGCCGAGCGCGTGGAAACCATGGTCGGCATCTGGGCCATCGGCCTGGCGCCCACCGGCGAACGCGACCCCTTCGGCCTGCGCCGCGCCGCGCTGGGCCTGATCAGCGCGTTCGAGCAATTGGCCGCAGGCGGCTGGCTCAAGATCAGCTCGGCCGGCCCCCTGTCGCTGGACGGCCTGCTGCAACTGGCCGCAGGGACCTTCCCTGCCGGCAAGATTCCCGCCGACACGCTGGCCGAGGTCCGCGCCTTCATCTACGAACGCTACCGTAACCAGCTGATCAACGACTTCGACCGCAACGCCGTCGAAGCCGTGATCGCGCTGACCCCGCCGCTGCACCAGGTGGCCGAGCGCGTGCGCGCTGCCGCCGCCTTCGCGCTGCTGCCCGAGGCCGCCAGCCTGGCCGCCGCCAACAAGCGCATCGGCAACCTGCTCAAGAAGGCCGAAGGCGAGATCGGCGCGGTGAACGACGCCGCGCTGGTGGAACCGGCCGAAAAGGCGCTGGCCGCCGCCGTGTCCGCGCTGCGCCCCAAGGCCGAGGCGCAACTGGCCGCAGGCGACTTCGCCGGCAGCCTGAGCACGCTGGCCCAGGTCCGCGAACCCGTGGACGCCTTCTTTGCCGACGTCATGGTCATGGCCGAGGACCCGGCCGTGCGCGCCAACCGGCTGGCCCTGCTGGGCCAGTTGCATGGCCTGATGAACCAGGTCGCTGACATCTCCAGGCTGGCACAGTGAAGCTCATCATCCTAGACCGCGACGGCGTCATCAACCAGGACAGCGATTCGTTCGTCAAGAATCCCGACGAATGGATCGCCCTGCCCGGCAGCCTGCACGCCATCGCCCGGCTGACGCAGGCGGGCTGGAAGGTGGTGGTCGCCACCAACCAGTCGGGTCTGGCGCGCGGCCTGTTCGACATGGACACGCTGACGGCCATCCATACCAAGATGCGCCGCGAACTGGCCGCCGCAGGCGGCAGTATCGACGCGGTCTTCATGTGCCCGCACGGCCCCGATGACAACTGCGCCTGCCGCAAGCCCAAGCCCGGCATGTTCGAACAGATCGGGCACCGCTACGACGTCGACCTGGCCGGCGTGCCGGCGGTGGGCGATTCGCTGCGCGACCTGCAGGCCTCGTCGTCGGTCGGCTGCTCGCCCTGGCTGGTGCTGAGCGGCAATGGCAAGAAGACGCTGGCCAAGGGCGGCTTGCCGGACAATACCCGCGTCTGCGACGACCTGTCGGCCGTGGTCGACGCGCTGCTGCAGGACCATTGATCCGATGGCCCGCCTACGTTCGCTGCTGTACTTCCTGTTCCTGGCCGTCACGGTCATCCCCTACGCGTTCGCTTGCATCCTGTGGGCGCCGCTGCCGCTGCACTGGCGCTATAAGTTGACCGTGGGCTGGCCGCGCCTGGCCATCTGGGGCGCGCGCTTCTTCTGCGGCATCCGCTGGCAGGTCAAGGGCTGGGAAAATCTGCCCGACGGCCCGGCGGTGCTGCTGTCCAAGCATCAATCGGCCTGGGAAACGCTGTTCTTCCCCGCCCACATGCCGCGCGAAGTCTGCTTCGTCTACAAGAAGGAACTGCACATGGTGCCGTTCTTCGGCTGGGGCCTGGCGCTGCTGCGCATGATCCCGATCGACCGCGCCAAGGGTCGCGATGCCTTCGACCAGGTGGTCAAGCAAGGCCAGACCCGCCTGGACGAAGGCCGCTGGCCCCTGCTGTTTCCCGAGGGCACCCGCGTGCCGCCCGGCAAGACCGGCCGCTTCAAGATGGGCGGCGCGCTGCTGGCCTCGCGCACCGGCGCCGCCGTCATCCCGGTGGCGCACAATGCCGGCGAATGCTGGCGCCGCAACGCCTTTGTGAAGTATCCGGGCATGGTTACCGTGTCCATCGGTCCCGCGATAGAATCCAAGGGACTCTCCCCCGAGGAACTGAACAAAAAGGTTCAGGACTGGATCGAAGGGGAAATGCGGCGTCTCAATCCAGAAAGGTATGGCCAGCACTGATCAGCTCGAACTCCTGTTCGACGAACAGCAGCACGACGCGCCCACGGGCGCGCCGCCGCTGAACGCCGCGCCGAAGGCTCCGGCCGCACCTAAGCCGGCCGCGCCTAAGCCGGCTGCGCCCAAGCCCCTCTTCCCCGATCTGCCCCCGGCTGCCGCCCCAGCGGGCGAACCGCTGCTGACGCTGTCGCCCAACGCGGCCTCGCTCGTCCCCACGCCCTGCCCCGACCCGCTGCCGCCCGGCGCGCGCTGGCGCGAAGTCTCGACCGAGCAGCAGCCCATCGGCTTCGTGCTGCTGCGCTCGCGCCGCCGCAGCATCGGCTTCGTGATCACCGACGACGGCTTGCGCGTCACCGCCCCGAACTGGGTCACGCTGACGCAGGTGGACGACGCCGTGCGCGAGAAAGCCCGCTGGATCCTCACCAAGCTGCGCGAATGGCACGCCCGCAAGCAGCAGCTTGCCATGGCGCACACGCGCTGGCAGGCGGGCGGCGAACTGCCCTACCTGGGCAAGCGCATTGTGATCGGCGTAGGCGGCGACAGCCGCCAGGCCAACCTGTCGGGCGACGCCGACGCCCCGCAGGATGGCGACACCTTGTGGCTGGCGCTGCCGTCCTCGGCGGACCAGGGCCGCATCCGCGATTCGGCCCAGGCCTGGCTGCAACAGCGCGCCGGCGCCTGGTTCGGCGCGCGCCTGGCCCACTTCCTGCAGGTCAGCGGCCTGAAGATCCAACGCTGGCGCCTATCCTCGGCCGCCACCCGCTGGGGCTCCTGCACCAGCGACGGCAACATCATGCTGAACTGGCGCCTGATCCATTTCGCGCCCGCCATCATCGACTACGTCATCGCGCACGAGCTTGCCCATTTACGCGAAATGAACCACAGTCAGGACTTCTGGCGCGAAGTGGGGCAAATCCTGCCCGACTTCGAAAACGCCAAGAACATCCTGCGGCGTCACGACCCCGCATCCTTGCCTCAGTTCTGAGGCATTCTGGAGACACGAAAATGTTGCTGCTGATTCCGGGCCCGGTCACGACCGACGCGCGGGTGAAGGCCGCCATGGCGCAAGACTATGCGCCGTGGGACAACGATTTCCGCCAGACCTACCGGCAGGTCTGCGATGGCGTGCTGCGCGCGGCGCTGGCGTCGCCCGACGAGCACGCCGCGCTGGCGCTGCCGGGCTGCGGCCACTTCGCGGTGGAAGCCGCGATCCGCAGCTTCATCCCCGCCGGCGGTCGCCTGCTGGCCCCCTCCACCGGCGCCTACGCCGCCCGCCTGCAAAAGCTGGCCAGTGATGCCGGCCGCGTCGCCGTGCCGCTGCCCGTCGGCCCCACCGAGCGGATCGATCCGCTGGCGGTCGCCCACGCCCTGGAACAGGATCCCACGCTCACGCACCTGGCGCTGGTCTACAGCGAAACCGGCAGCGGCATCTGCCATGACGTGCCTGAACTCGCGCGCATCGCGCACGGACTCGGCCGCCGCGTCATCGTCGACGCCGTGTCCGCCTTCGGCGCGCTGCCCCTGGAGCTGCGCGCCCTGCCCGCCGTGGAAGCGGTGGTGCTGACCGCCAACAAGTGCCTGGAAGGCATGCCCGGCGCCGCCTTCGTGGTGGCGCGGCGCGACAGCCTGGAAGCGGCGCGCGGCGTCGCCGGCAGCTGGTCGCTGGACCTGGCCGACATCTACCAGCAAAGCCTGCAGCCCAATGCCGGCCCGCGTTTCACGCCTCCCGCCCCCACGCTGGCGGCGCTGGCCGTGGCGCTGGAACTGCACCGCGAAGAAGGCCGCGAGGCCCGCCTGGCACGCTACACCGCCAACATGCACACGCTATATGATGGCGTCAGGGAGCTGGGCCTGGCGCCTTACCTGACGCCTGCCCTGCAGGGCCCCATCGTCGTCAACGTCCGCGCCCCTGACGCGCCGACCTGGAACCTGCAATTGTTCGTGGACGCCCTCAAGCGCCGCGGCTACGTGCTCAGCAACTTCTACAACACCGAACAACCTTCGTTCCGGGTCGGCTGCATCGGCGCCTTCGGGCCCGACCAGATGCGGCAGGCAGTCGACGCCATGGGCGGCGCGCTGCGCGACATCGGCATCACCCGGGAAGCCGCCGGCAACGGCGGATTCTTCCCGCTCCCCCTCACCGCTTAAGGAAAACATCCCATGCGTATGCTCCACACCATGCTGCGAGTCGGCAACCTCGACAAGTCCATCGACTTCTACACCAACGTGCTCGGCATGCGCGTGCTGCGCCGCAATGACTACCCCGAGGGCAAGTTCACGCTGGCCTTCGTCGGCTACCAGGACGAATCCGAAGGCGCCGTCATCGAACTGACCCACAACTGGGACACGGACAAGTACGACCTGGGCACCGGCTACGGCCACATCGCCCTGGAAGTCGACAACGCCTATGAAGCCTGTGACAAGGTCAAGGAAAAAGGCGGCAAGGTCACGCGCGAAGCCGGCCCGATGAAGCACGGCAAGACCGTCATCGCCTTTGTCGAAGACCCCGATGGCTACAAGATCGAGTTCATCCAGAAAAAGGGCCGCCAGGACTGAGCCCCCGCGCGGCCGACGCCAGGAAGACATTCCATGATCCACACCATCCTGAAAATGGGCGATCCGCGGCTGTTGCGCGTGGCCGCGCCCGTGGAACGCTACGACACGCCCGAACTGCACGCGCTGATCGACGACATGTTCGAAACCATGGCCGCCGCGCAAGGGGTGGGCCTGGCCGCGCCGCAGATCGGCGTGGACCTGCAGCTGGTGATCTTCGGCTTCGACCGCAACGAGCGCTATCCGGACGCGCCCGCCGTCCCGCAGACCATTCTGTGCAATCCGGTCATCACGCCTCTGTCTGACGAAATGGAAGACGGCTGGGAAGGCTGCCTGTCGGTGCCGGGCCTACGCGGCGTGGTGCCGCGCTACCGCCACATCCGCTACAGCGGGCGCGATCCCTACGGCCAGCTCATCGAGCGCGAGGCCGAGGGGTTTCACGCCCGGGTGGTGCAGCACGAATGCGACCACCTGATCGGCCGGCTCTACCCGTCGCGCATCCAGGACTTCAGCAAATTCGGGTTCACTGAAATCCTGTTCCCCGACATGGATCCGAACCAGGACGACTAAGACCTTGCTCCCGCCTTGCGGGAGCTTGCGTCTCTTCCCTACGCCTCTCCCGAACCCGCCTTGGCGGCCTGCGGCGACAGCTCTTCAGGCGCGAAATCGTCCACCTGCAACACCCGCGACACCAGCGCTTCGGCCTCTTGCAGCGAGGCCGCCTGCGCGTCGGTAATGGCGCCGCGCAGGTGGGCTTCACGCCAATCGCGCACGCCGGACTGGCGCAGGCGGTCGCGCAGCGGCTGCACCGCGTCCGCCAGCGCGAAGGCGCGGGTCAGGAGACCCACCGGATCGTCGCCGGCGGCGCCGGCCTCGCGATGCAGGTCGGCCGCCAGGCGCACATGCGTGGGCGAAGGCTTGAGCAGCAGTTCCGCGCATTCCCGCGTCAAGGCGTCGCTCGGCCCCTTCGCCAGGCGCAACGGCAGGATGGCGGCGCGCAGCCCCCATGACAACACGCGGCCCGGCAGGTTGCGCAAGACCTGGTCCATGCTTTTCTCGATGCTGGCGTAGCCCTGCTCCAGGCACCAATGCACCAGCGGCAGGTCGTCGTGCTTGCGGCCCTCGTCTTCCCAGCGTTTGAGCACCGCCGACTGCAGATACAGCTCGGACAGGATGTCGCCCAGACGGGCGGAGATCATCTCGCGGCGCTTCAGCCCCCCGCCAAGTTGCGCCAGCGTGGCATCGGCCAGCAGCGCGAAGCCCGAGGCATAGCGGCCCAGCCGCCGGTAGTGGCCGGCCACGGGGCCGGATGAAGGCGCAGGCGCCAGCACTCCGCCAGTCCAGGCGCGGCCGATGGCCCGCAGCGCGTTGATGCCCGTGTGGCGCAGATGGCGCCAGAACACGTCGTGGAAGACCTCCATGCCGCGGTCTTCGTCGGGGTTGCCCAGCGCCAGGATTTCCGGCATCAGGTAAGGGTGGGCGCGGATCGCGCCCTGGCCGAAGATGATCAGGTTGCGCGTCAGGATGTTGGCGCCCTCGACCGTGATGGCGATGGGCACGGCGCGGTACAGCGCGCCCAGGTAGTTGCTGGGACCGTCGATGACGGCGCGGCCGGCATGGATGTCCATCGCGTCGTTGACCGAGCCGCGCATGCGCTCGGTGGCGTGGTACTTCATGATGCCCGAGACCACCGCCGGCTTGACGCCCTGGTTCAGCGCGGCGCAGGTCAGGCGCCGGGCGGCTTCGACCAGATAGGCATTGCCAGCCAGCCGGGCCAGCCCTTCCTGCACGCCTTCGAACTTGCCCACGGGAATGCCGAACTGTTCGCGCACTCGGGCATACATGCCCGTGGTGTGCGCGCACATCGCGGCGGCGGCGGCCGATAGCGAAGGCAGGGAAATGCCCCGCCCCGCCGCCAGCGCGCTCATCAGCATCTGCCAGCCATGGCCGGCGCGTTCTGCGCCGCCGATCAGCGCATCCAGCGGCACGAACACGTCGCGTCCGCGGTTGGGGCCGTTCTGGAAGACCTGCATGGCGGGCAGGTGGCGGCGCCCGATCTCCACGCCGGGCGCTTCGGTCGGCACCAGCGCGACCGATATGCCGATGTCCTTGGCGCCGCCCAGGATGCCGTCGGGGTCCGACAGCTTGAAAGCCAGGCCCAGCACGGTCGCCACCGGCCCCAGCGTGATGTAGCGCTTGTGCCAGTTGAGCCGGATGCCGATCAGTTCGCGCCCGTCGACCACCTGGCGGCAGACCACGCCCGTGTCCACCATGGACGCGGCGTCCGAGCCAGCCTCGGGGCTGGTCAGGCCGAAGCAAGGCACCTCGCGCCCGTCCGCCAGCCGCGGCAGCCAGTAGTCGCGCTGCGCCGGGGTGCCGAACTGCATCAGCAGTTCGCCCGGCCCCAGTGAGTTGGGCACCATCACGGTAACGCCCGCGGTAATGGAATAGGCCGAGATGCGCCGCACGACCTCGGAGTGCGCATAGGGTGAAAAGCCCAGGCCGCCGTAGCGCCGCGGAATGATCATGCCGAAGAAGCGTTCGGCCTTCAGGAAGTCCCATACCTCGGGCGGCAGGTCGCGCCGGTTCCAGGTGATATCCCATTCGTCCAGCATGGCGCAAAGCCGTGCCAGCGGGCCATCTATGAAGCGCTGCTCGTCCGCGGTCAACGTGGCTGCCGGCACGTCCAGCAGCTTGCGCCAGTCGGGATTGCCGGTGAACAGATCCGCATCCCACCAGGTGTCCCCGGCCTCGATGGCTTCGCGCTCCGTCGCCGACATGGCGGGCAGCGCGTTGCGCGCCCAGCGGTAAGCGGGTTCCGAGATGCGGCGCCGGCGCCACGCATTGAAGTCCATGAGTGTTCCTCACTGTTATGGCCCCAGGCCCCAGGGCGTATCAGGTCAAAGTACCAGAATTGGCGGCGCCGGGCCAAGCTGCGGCCTACCGACTCTGCGACAATGGGCCTCGGCGCGCAGCGCGCAATCCATCGCTATCCGGGCAGTCTCCGCATGCTGAACAAACTCTGGCTGGGCTTTTTCCTTACCGCGGCCGCGGCGGCGCTGTACCGCTGGCTGGTCATCGGCGACCCCGAAGTCTTCCGCATGATGGTCGCCAGCCTGTTCGACATGGCCCGCGTGTCGGTGGAAGTGATGGTGCTGCTGTTCGGCACGCTGACGCTGTGGCTGGGCTTTCTGCGCATCGCCGAGGGCGCCGGGCTGGTGGAAAAGCTGGCGCGCCTGCTGGGTCCGCTGTTCGCGCGCCTGATGCCCGGGGTGCCACGTAACCATCCGGCCATCGGCTTGATCACGCTGAACTTCGCCGCCAACGGCCTGGGGCTGGACAATGCCGCCACGCCCATCGGGCTGCGCGCCATGCGCGAATTGCAGTCGCTCAATCCCACGCCCGAAACCGCCAGCAATGCGCAGATCCTGTTCCTGGTGCTGAATGCCTCATCGCTGACCCTGCTGCCGGTGACGCTGTTCATGTTCCGCGCGCAGCAAGGCGCGCCGGACCCGACGCTGGTGTTCCTGCCCATTCTGCTGGCCACCAGCGCATCGACCCTGGCCGGGTTCCTGGCCGTGGCGGCCTGCCAGCGGCTGCGCCTCATCGATCCCGTGGTCATGCTTTGGCTGGGCGGCGCGGCGCTGCTCATGGGCGGATTCATGGCCTTGCTGGCCAGCATGTCGGCGGCGGCCATCGCCTCGCTGTCGTCGCTGCTGGGCAATCTGGTCCTGTTCGGCATCCTGATCGCCTTCCTGGTGGCGGGCGCCTGGAAGAAGGTGCCGGTCTACGAGGCCTTCATCGAAGGCGCCAAGGAAGGCTTCGACATTGCCAAGAGCCTGCTGCCCTATCTGGTCGCGATGCTGTGCGCGGTGGGCGTGCTGCGCGCCTCGGGCGCGCTGGATTTCCTGCTGGACGGCATCCGCTGGCTGGCGGTGCAGGCGGGCTGGGACACGCGCTTCGTGGACGCCTTGCCGACGGCCCTGGTCAAGCCCTTCTCGGGCAGCGCGGCGCGCGCCATGATGCTGGAAACCATGACGCATTTCGGCGTGGACAGCTTCCCCGCGCTGCTGGCCGCGGTGGTGCAAGGCAGCACCGAAACCACCTTCTACGTGCTGGCGGTGTATTTCGGATCGGTGGGCATATTGCGGGCGCGCCACGCGGTGGGCTGCGCCCTGATCGCCGATCTGGCCGGCGTGCTGGCGGCCATCGGCGTGTGCTACTGGTTCTTCGGCTGAAAGCCGCCGCGCGGCGGCGGGAAGCGCCAGGGCGGCGCTCCCGCCCCCCTGTATCAATCCACCAGCAGGATCTTCATGCCGTTGGTGCCGCCGCTGTCGCGGTAGAAGTCGCCCTTGGTCAGGATCACCCAGTCGCCGGTCTGCACCAGGTTGCGCTTGCGCAGTTCATCGATGGCGGCGTTGCTCAAATCGGCAGGCTCGTAGTCCGACGGCGCGAACGGAATCGTGTAGACGCCGCGGAACATGGCCACGCGGTTTTGCGTGATGCTGTGCGGGCTGTAGCAGTAGATCGGCACGCCCGAGCGGATGCGCGACATGATCAGCGGCGTGTGGCCGCTTTCGGTCAGCGAGATGATGGCCTTGACGCCGGGGAAATGATTGGCCGCGTACATGGCCGCCAGCGCGATGGTCTCGTCGCAGCGCGTGAAGGTCTCGCCCAGGCGGTGATGCGACTTGGTCGAGGTCGGGTGCTTTTCCGCGCCCAGGCAGACGCGGGCCATGGCCTGCACGGTTTCCACGGGATACAGGCCCGACGCGCTTTCCGCCGACAGCATGACGGCGTCGGTGTAGTCCAGCACCGCGTTGGCCACGTCGGACACTTCGGCGCGCGTGGGCATGGGGCTGGAGATCATCGACTCCATCATCTGCGTCGCGGTGATGACGACCTTGTTCAGGGTGCGCGCGTGCTGGATGATGCGCTTCTGGATGCCGACGAGTTCGGCATCGCCCACTTCCACGCCCAGGTCGCCGCGCGCCACCATCACGCCGTCGCTGGCGCGGATCAGCGCGTCCAGCGCTTCGTCGTCGGCCACGGCTTCGGCGCGTTCGATCTTGGCGATGATCCAGGCCTGGCTGCCGGCGGCCGCCAGCAGCGTGCGCGCCTCGTCGATATCGCTGCCATAGCGCGGAAACGACACGGCCACGTAGTCAAGTTCCATCTCGGCGGCCAGCTTGATGTCGACACGATCCTTGTCGGTCAGGCTGGGCGCGGACAGGCCGCCGCCGCGGCGGTTGATGCCCTTGTTGTTCGACAGCGGACCGCCCACCGTCACGGTGGTGTGGACCTCGTCGCCTTCGACGCTGTCCACCACCAGCACCACGCGGCCGTCATCCAGCAGCAGCTCGTCGCCAACGCGGCAGTCCTGCACCAGTTCGGGGTAATCGATGCCCACGATGCTGGCCGTGCCCTCTTCCTTGGGATGCACGCGCGACAGCGTGAACGGCTGGCCGATCTGCAGCTGGACCAGTTTGTCCTTGAAGCGCGCGATACGGATCTTGGGGCCTTGCAGATCGCCCATGATGGCGACGAAGCGGCCCTGCTTGGCGGCGATCTCGCGCACCATGCGGGCGCGCTCGCGATGGTCGTCCGCGCTGCCGTGCGAGAAGTTCAGGCGGGCCACGTCCAGGCCCGCGCGGATCAGCGCTTCTATGCGTTCAGGCGTCGAAGTCGAAGGTCCCAGGGTGGCGACAATTTTGGTGCGGCGCAATACGGGCATGACGATCCACTCTCGCTAAAACAACAAAAACGCTATGGTACGCCGGCCGCGCCCGCGCAGGTATCATGGGCATCACCTCAACCGAAAAACGAGCTCGACTGAACCCGTGAAAATCGTCATCGCCCCCGACTCTTTCAAAGAAAGCGTGTCCGCTCCCGATGCCGCAGCAGCGATTGCCCGCGGCGTGAAGGCCGCTGTTCCCGGCGCCCACACGGTATGCATTCCGATGGCCGACGGCGGCGAAGGCACGGTCGAAGCCGTGCTCGCTGCGACCGGCGGCAAGGAATGCCAGCTGACGGTGAACGATGCCTTGGGCTACAAGGTCGACGCCGTCTGGGGCTTGCTGGAGGACGGCACGGCGGTGATCGAGATGGCTGCGGCAGCGGGTCTGGAACTGATCGCGCCTTCCAAGCGCGATCCCATGCGCGCCAGCAGCCACGGCGTGGGCGAACTGATGCTGGCCGCCCTGAACGCGGGCGCCACGCGCATCATCCTGGGCCTAGGCGGCTCTGCCACCAACGACGCGGGCGCGGGCATGCTGACGGCCCTGGGCGTGCGCCTGCTGGACGCGGATGGCCGCAGCCTGCCGCCCGGCGGCGGCGCGCTGGGCAAGCTGGCCAGCATCGACACCCGCGGCCTCGACCCGCGCCTGGCCGGGATCCGCATCGACATCGCCTCCGACGTGGACAACCCTTTGTGCGGTCCGCAGGGCGCCTCGCATGTATTCGGCCCGCAAAAGGGCGCGACGCCTGAACAGGTGCTGGTCCTGGATCAGATGCTGACGAATTTCGCCGACGTGTGCGCCAGGCACCTGGGGGCCGATCACCGCGACCACCCGGGCGCGGGCGCGGCGGGCGGTCTGGGGTTCGCGGCCAAGGCTTTCCTCAATGCGCAATTCCGGCCCGGCGTGGAGATCGTGGCGGAACTGGGCGGCCTGGCCCAGGCGGTCGAGGGTGCGACCCTGGTGTTCACGGGCGAAGGCCGCATGGACGCGCAGACCCTGCGCGGCAAGACCCCTGCCGGCGTGGCAAAAATCGCGCAGCGCGCCGGCGTGCCCGTGGTGGCGCTGGCCGGCTCGCTCGGCGAAGGCTACGAAGCGCTGCACGCCTGCGGCATCAGCGCCGCCTTCAGCCTGGCGCCGGGCCCCATCACGCTGCAGCAGGCGCTCACCGACGCCGAAAAGTTGCTGGCCGACCGCGCCCGCGACGTCATGCAGCTATGGATGAGCGCGCAGAAACGCATGCTGTAGGCATCCACGTAAAAAAAAGCCCGCTTGCGCGGGCTTTTTGATTTCGGGGTCCGACGTCACTCGGCCTGCAGCACGCCGGCCGCCACCAGCGCATCGGCCAGGCGGATATACCGGTCCACCGAAATATCCTCGGCGCGCGCCGTGGGCGCGATGTCCAGCGCTTCCCAGGGCACTTGCGGTGCCCAGTCCGCCAGCACCCGGCGCAGCATCTTGCGCCGCTGCGAGAATGCCCGCGCCACCACCGTTTCGAAGGCCCGCTCGCTGACCGGACGCAAACGATCCGCCGGCAAGGGCACCATGCGCACGATCGCCGACACCACCTTGGGCGGTGGATCGAAGGCTTCCGGCGGCACGTCGAACAGCTTGTGCATGCGGTAGCGCGACTGCAGCATCACCGACAGGCGGCTGAAGTCGCCCGAACCGGGCTGCGCGACCATCCGGTCGATCACTTCCCGCTGCAGCATGAAATGCTGGTCGCGGACGTGATCGGCCCAGGTCATCAGATGGAACAGCAGCGGGCTGGAGATGTTGTAGGGCAGGTTTCCCACCACGCGCAGCGCGGGTCCGAACTGGGAAAAATCCACCGTCAGCGCGTCGGCCTCGACCACGGTCAGGCGGCTGGCGTCGAACTGCTTGCGCAGGCGCGCCGCCAGGTCGCGGTCGATCTCGACCGCCGTCAAGTGATCCAGGCGTTCGAGCAACGGCCGGGTAAGCGCGGACAAGCCCGGGCCGATCTCGACCACGGTATCGTCGCGGGCGGGCGAAACCGCCCGGACGATGGACTCGACCACGCTCTCGTCGGTCAGGAAGTTCTGGCCAAAGCGCTTGCGCGCCTGGTGCTGGGACATGTAAAGCCTGTAATGCGTTTAGCGGTTGTTCTGCTGGATCTTCTGCTGCTTTTCCAGACGATTGTCGATGTACGCCTGGGCACGCAGCTGCTCCAGCCAATCTTCGAAAGCGGGCTGGGCACGGCGTTCGAACAGAATCTGGCGCGCCTTCATGCGAGCCATGTCGTCGGTGGCGTCGTGCTGGCGGCGCTCTTCCACTTCGATCAGGTGCCAGCCGAAAGGCGATTGCACCGGCTGGCTGATTTCACCCGGCTTCAGGGCATTCATGGCGGCCTCGAACGGCGGCACGGTTTCGCCCGGGTTCAACCAGCCCAGCTCGCCGCCTTGCGGAGCGGTCGCGTCCTGCGAATACTGGCGCGCCATGTCCTCGAACTTGGCGCCGCCGCTCACCAGGCGCTGGCGCACCTGCTCCAGGCGCTGACGCGCCATTTCGTCGCTCATGACGGTGGAGGTCTTGATCAGGATGTGGCGTGCGCGGGTCTGCATCACTTCCACCGGACCTTGATGCGCAGGCGCCTGCGCCGGCGCGGCTGCGGGTTGCGGCGCCTGGGCCGGCGCCGGGGCGCGGGCAGTGCGGGCGGGCGCCGGCTGGGCGGTGCCGCGGTCCATCACCTTGATGATGTGGAAACCGTTGCCGCTCTGGATCAGGCCGCTGACCTGGCCTTTCTGCAAGTTGCCGACGGCCTGTACGAACAGGTCGGGCCAGCCGTCCAGCGGGCGCACGCCCATGACGCCGCCTTGCAGGGCTTCGGGGCCGTCCGAGGCCGCGGCAGCCAGGCTGGCGAAGTCGTCGCCGCGCTTGGCTTGCGCCAGCAGGCCTTCGGCCTTCTTGCGCAGCGCGGCCAGTTGCTCGGGCGACGAACCTTCAGGCACGCGCACCAGGATCTGGGCCAGGGCATAGAGCATCGGGCCCGAGGGCGCGGCGGCCTGCTGCGGTTCTGGCTGCGGCTGAGCCTGCGGTTGCGGGGCCGCCTGCGGCGCCGCGCCAAATGCCGGATTGCGGCGCTGATCCTTCAGGAAGGCGTCGACTTCGGCATCCGAAATCACGATGGTGGAATCCACCGCGCGTTGGCGCAGGCGATCCGTGCGGATCTCATCGCGCAGCGCCTTGCGGTAGCCGTCCCAGCTGGTGCCGGACTTTTCGATTTCCTGGCGCAACTGAGCCACGGTGATCTTATTGCGGGACGCAATGGTCTGGATCGCTTGGTCGATTTGCGCGTCATCCACGCGTATGCCCAGGCGATCCGCTTCATGGCGCTGCACGCGCTCCATGATCAGACGTTGCAACACCTGGTGCTGCAAGGTCTGGTCATCGGGCACCTGGATGCCGCGGGACTTCAATTCGCCTGAAATGCGCAAGGACGCATCGCGCAGTTCGCGCAGCGTGATCACGTCCTTGTCCACGACTGCGGCAATCCCGTCGACGAACTGCTCGCGCTGCGGCGCGGGCGCGGCGTTTTTTTGCGCAGCGGAATTCGGCTTGGCGCCATTGTTCGCGGCCTTGCCGCCCTGCTCGGCCGCATGGGCCAGGGGCAAGCCGGCGCACACGGCCAATAGCAGCGCATTGCCGGAGAGGCGGCGCAAAGAGTGCAACCTACGCATCATTCATACCTTTCAAATGTGGTCCCGGTGGGCACAGGCGGCGTAATGCGCGAGTAGCCGGGGATACTTCTGTTCAGCAGATTCATCGGGTCGGTTCCCAGGGAACCCAGACCGGTCAGCTCAAGCTGGAAGAATAGTGCCGAGTTGGCGTCCGTGGCGGAGACCGCATATCGCTGGTAGACCATGCGGCCCACCCAGCAGCAATCTCCCTTGTACTCCAGGCCAGCAATGGCCTGCGTGACACGTGGCGAATCCGTTGTGCCGGCCACCGTGCTGGACGGACCGTTGCGCAGCGAGTAGTCCACCCGCCCGACGCCGTACCAGCGCTTGGAGAACGGCCACTGCATGGCCAGGCTCACCTGGTTCTGCCCCTGCGCCTGATACTGAACGCCGGGTTGAGGATCGCGTTGGTAGCGGTACGACACGGCCACCGTCGTCAAGCGCTGCGGCGACCAGCGCGCGCTGACCAGGCCGCGCGACCAGTTGCTGTCGTAGGGGTTGTATTGCGCGGCGATCTCGGTGCTTAGCGTATCGGTCAGGGCCGCGCTCGCGCCCAGGAGGAAGTCGGAACGCACATTCTCGCGCGGTACCTCGCCAGGCAACGTGACCTTCTGGTCTGCAAAGTACAGCCGCTGCGCGATGCCCAGCGACATGCGCTCGAAACCGGTGTTGGCGTCCAGCCAGCGCGTCGTCAACGCCGCGGTTAGTTGGTTGGCGTTGGCGATGCGGTCCCAGCCGCCGGTATAGATGTTCTCTTCGAACGCCTGCGAAAAGCTGAAATCAGCCAAAGAGGTGTCGTAGACAGGCAGTTTGGACTGGTCGCGGTACGGCACGTACAGGTAGTACAGACGCGGCTCCAGGGTCTGCGTGGATGCCTTGCCGAACAGCGAGGTGTCGCGTTCGAAGACCAACCCCGAATCCAGGGACAGGATCGGCACCGAACGGGATTGCGAACGCGGCGTCCCCGGGCTGAGGTTGTACCAGTCGGTGTTGTACTGGGTGTAATTGACGCCTGCCTTGGGAACGATGAACCAGCCAGGCTTGACGATGGGGTAGGAAACCGTCGGATAGGTTTGAAAACGGTCGCCATCAGGCCCCAGGCGCGTGCTTTCGAACAAGGGCTTGCGGAAACGCACTGCCGTGGAAGTCCAGTCGACGTCAAAACCGCCCCAGTCATAACGAGCGCCCCGGAAGAAAATTTCCGGTTCCTTGTCATATGGCGGCGAGAGCGGCGCATCGGGATCCTGCAGCGTCTGGTACTTGTAGACCTGCGCGTACGCACTCCAGTAACCCGATGCGGACGCCCATCCCACCCGTGCCCGTTGCGGCAGATAGGTCGTCGAAGCCTGGTTCAGGCCCAACTGGGAAATGTCGCGGAAGTAGTTGTCGTCCGAAACCTTCGCAACGTCCCAATCCGCATAGAAGCCGTAGGGCAATATCTGCTGGTGGCGCCACCAGTACATCCAACGGTCGCTGTCGGTCAGCTTGTCGTTGGGCAGGTAGGCGCCGTCCAGGATGCCGCTGTAAGAATTGCCCAGGTAGCGGAACTCACCTCCCAACTGCAGCCCGCGCTTGGAAAAGTAGCGCGGCTGCACGGTCAGGTCATAGTTCGGCGCCAGATTCAGGTAATACGGAATCGAAAAATCGAGACCGCCCTGGCTGGTCGTGCCATACGTCGGCATCAGGAAGCCCGACTTGCGCTCCTTCTTGACCGGAAAGGTCATATAAGGCGACGCCAGGATGGGCACGTCCTTGAAATACAGCACGCCGCTGCGCGCCACGCCTTCGTTTTCGTCGAAGTCGATG
Source organism: Achromobacter sp. PD1 (assembly GCF_048541815.1). Taxonomy (NCBI): domain Bacteria; kingdom Pseudomonadati; phylum Pseudomonadota; class Betaproteobacteria; order Burkholderiales; family Alcaligenaceae; genus Achromobacter; species Achromobacter sp. PD1. The sequence goes on along the minus strand of NZ_CP183349.1, from coordinate 149,983 downwards.
TCGACGGTCTTGGCCTTGATGTACCAGGACGGCGTTTCGCAGGCGCAGCCGCTGTACGTCACGGTTTGCAGCCGCATCTGCGACCGGCTGAAGATGTCCGCATGCTCGGCGACGGCAAAGCCGCCGTTGGCGCCCATCCAGAAATTGGGCTTTTCGACCTCACCCGAGGACTTGTCGACGTTGAACTTGGCGCTCGGCCCGATCACCAGGGTGCCGTCGCGCATCATGCGCGCGCTACCCTGGACGTCGACTTCGCCGGTGTCCTTGCGGTAGTTGATGCGGTCGCCCTTGATTACGCTGTCGATGCGGCGCACCTGGGCGTTGCCGGTCAGGGTCAGATCCGAATCAGGATCGCCATCGATGGTGTCCGCCTCCATGAAGGCGGGAATGCTGTCGTCCGGCAAGCGGTGGATCCGCAAGCCCGGCGAAGTGCGCAACACGGGAGTCGCCGAGGTCGACGACGCGGCGGGAGCGCTGCCCTGGCTGCCTTGGGCCTGGACGGCTCCGGCGGCGACACTGACAGCAGAGAGGATCAACCATCGAACCTTGCGCACGAGTGAAAACAGCCCTTTTTGACGATGGTGGGAACGCGACACCGGCACCCACGAAGGGCCAATGCTAACGGAAACGAGCCGGTATTATAGAGAAGCCGCGCCATAGGCCCAGACTTATGTGCCCGGGACACAATTCTCAGCAATATTGCCTTTCTGACACGGATCTTCCTTGAAAAACGATCACGACCCCCGCCTGGAGCAGATCCGCCACTGGCTGGGCGGCCTGCCCGCCAGCCTGAACCTGGCCATCGACACGCTGCGCCCGGCGTCCGCCGACGCCAGCTTCCGCCGCTATTTCAGGCTGGACGCCGGCGTACGCACCTTGATAGTCATGGACGCCCCGCCCGCGCACGAGGATTGCCGCCCCTTCCTGCACGTGGACCGTTTGCTGGCGGATGTCGGCCTGAACGTGCCCGCCGTGCTGGAACAGGATCTGGACCAGGGCCTGCTGCTGTTGTCCGACCTGGGTGAACAAACCTATTACCAGCGCATTCAGGCCGGACTGCAGGACAGCGAACTGCAGACGTTGTATCGCGAGGCCCTGGCCGCCCTGGTCCGCCTGCAGCAGGCCTCCACTGCCGGCCTGGGCGCTTATGACACCGCCCGCCTGGCCGACGAGCTCAAGCTTTTCCCCGAATGGTACGTGCAGAAGCATCACGGCGTGACGCTGGACGACAAGACCGCAAACGCGCTGGAAAAGATCTTTGCCTTGCTGTCCGCCAGCAACGGCGGACAGGCCCAGGTGCTGGTGCACCGCGACTACCATTCGCCCAACCTGATGGTCTGCGACCGGCCGCAGTACGGCCCCAACCCGGGCATCATCGACTTCCAGGATGCGTTGGCCGGCCCCATCACTTATGACCTGGCCTCCCTGGTGACGGATGCCCGCACGACCTGGGAAGAACCCCAGCAATTGGACTGGGCCATCCGCTACTGGGAAATGGCGCGGGTGGCCGGCCTGCCGGTGGACTCGGATTTCGCCGAATTCCACCGCGCCTACGAGTGGATGGGCCTGCAGCGCAACCTGCGCATCCTGGGCGTGTTCGCCCGGCTGCATCATCGCGACGGCAAGGCGCACTACCAGGCCCACATGCCGCGCGTCAGCGGCTATGTCCGCCAGGTGGCCCAGCGCTATGGCGTCTTCACGCCCCTGCTGCGCCTGCTGGACCAGCTGGAAAACCGCCAGGTTAGTGTCGGGTACACGTTCTGATGCGGGCCATGATCCTCGCGGCGGGACGCGGCGAACGCATGCGCCCCCTCACCGACCGCTTGCCCAAGCCCCTGCTGTCCGTGGGCGGCCAGCCGCTGATCGTCTGGCACCTGCGGCGGCTGGCGGCCGCGGGTATCCGCGACATCGTCATCAACCACGCCTGGCTCGGCCACGAAATCGAACGGGCGTTGGGCGACGGCAGCGCGCATGGCGTGCGGATCCGCTATTCGGCCGAAGCCTCCGCGCTGGAAACCGCGGGCGGCATCGTCCAGGCGCTGCCGCTGCTCGGCGACGAGCCCTTCCTGGTCGTCAACGGCGACGTCTGGTGCGACTGGGATCCCGCCGCGGCCACCGGCCTGGCGCGCGGCCTGCCCGGGAGTGGCGCCTGGCTGCTGCTGGTGGACAACCCGCCCCAGCATCCGGCCGGCGATTTCCGCCTGGCTGCCGACGGCAGCGTGCATGCCCAGGGCGAACCTCGTTTGACCTTTGCGGGTATCGGCGTCTACCATCCCTCGTTGTTCGCCGACGTCCCCCGGGGCGCGGCGGCGCCTCTGGCGCCCTTGCTCCGGCAGGCCATGGCCCGCGGCCTGGCGCGCGGCGCGCGCCACGCAGGCGAATGGACGGATGTCGGCACGCCGCAGCGGCTGGCGGACCTGGACGCCGAGCTCAACCGCCGGGTCCGCTGATGCCCACATATTTCACAATATCAAGGTGCGCAACCAGGCTTGTCCGCGCACCCAACGGTCCCGGCTAACGGGGTATTCTCTAGCGCTTTGACCTGCGCGCGCAGCGCGCGGGCGAGCAAACACACAGGAAGTTTTCTAGGAATGGGGATGTTTGGAAGATCGCAACGGGCTGTATTCAAGCCCTCCGTGTACCAGCCCGGCCAACGCACGCGCCGCATGCCGCGCTGGCTGGTCCTGCTGCTGGTGGGCATCGCCCTGGGCGCCGGCGGCGTGCTCTTCCTGCAGACCAACTACGGCCCGCAACGCCTGACCGTGGAACAGTCCGAGCAGCTGCACAGCGAACTGAGCACCGCCAACCTGGAACGCCAGCGCCTGCAAAGCCAGCTCGAGGAAGCCACGCAACAACGCGACGCCAACAAGTCCGGCCATGAAAAGCTGACTTCCGACCTTGCTGAAGCCCGCAGCAAGATCGAAACGCTGAACAAGGAACTGGTGCTGTTCCAGGACGCCATGCCGGCCGATCCGCGCGGCGGCAACCTGGGCATCCGCTCGGCCACCTTCAAGCGCGCGCCCGGCCTGCTGGACTACCAGGTGCTGGTCATGCGCGAGGACCGCCAGGGCGCGCCGTTCAAGGGCACGCTGACCTTCTCCATCGACGGTACCTACCCCAACGGCCGCGCCGCCACCGTCACGCCGGAAGGCCCCGCCCTGAACGTCGACCGTTACGACTACGCGCTGGGCCAGCTGAAGCTGCCCGACGGCTTCACGGCCAAGGTCGTGGTGCTGCGCGTAATGGACGGCGCCCAGAAGCAGCAGGCGATGCGCATCTACTACGTGCGCAACTGATAGATACGCCACGCAGTCATCAAGACCCGCCCTGATCCGGCGGGTTTTTTCTTGCCCAAAAAATATGGTTGCGCACGCAACCTCTTAATAATATAGTTGCGCAAACAACCAATACCTGGAGACAACATGCCGCTCCCCGCGCACGTTCCCGTCCTGATCGCCGGCGGCGGCCCCGTCGGCCTGACGCTGGCCGCCCTGCTGGCCGAATACGGCATCGCCTCGCTGACGCTGGAGGCGGACGACGACTATTGCAGCGGCAGCCGCGCCATCTGCATCTCGCGGCGGTCGCAGGAAATCATGGGCTGGGTCGGCGCCGACCGGCCCCTGACGGCCACCGGCCTGGCCTGGACCGGCGGCCGCAGCTACTTCCGCAACAGCGAGGTCCTGCATTTCGAGATGCCGCACGATCCGCTGCAGCGCTATGCGCCCATGGTCAACATCCAGCAGTACGCCGTCGAGGAGTACGCGCATCAGGCCATGCAGCGCCATCCGGCGCTGGCCGAACTGCGCTGGTCGGCACGGCTTGCCGGCCTGCGCGCCGACGCGGACGGCGTCACGGCCGAAGTGGACATCGAAGGCGGCCGTCAGACCGTGCGCGCCGACTGGCTGATCGCCTGCGACGGCGGCCGCAGCACCGTGCGCGAGGCCATGGGCCTGAAGCTGGAAGGCATGCAGTACGAAGGACGCTACGTCATCGTGGATATCGAACAGGAGTCCAGCCGCCCTGTGGAGCGCCTGGCCTGGTTCGATCCGCCCTCCAATCCCGGCTCCACCCTGCTCATGCACCGCCAGCCCGGCAATGTGTGGCGGGTGGATTACCAGATCCGCGACGACGAAGACCCCGAAGAGGCCGTCAAGCCGGAGAACGTGCTGCCGCGCGTACAAAGCCATCTGGACATGATCGGCGAGACCGCGCCGTGGAAGCCCTTGTGGATCTCGATCTATAACGCCAAGTGCCTGACGCTGGACAGCTACCGCCACGGACGCGTGCTGTTCGCCGGCGATGCCGCCCACCTGGTGCCTATCTTCGGTGTACGGGGCCTGAACTCGGGACTGGACGACGCCGGCAACCTGGCCTGGAAGCTGGCCTGGGTGCTGCGAGGCCAGGCCTCCGACAGCCTGCTGGACAGCTACAGCGTGGAGCGCGTCCACGCCACCCGCCAGAACCTGGCCTACGGCGCGAAGAGCACCGAGTTCATGGCCCCGCCGGACTTCGGCTTTCGCCTGATGCGCGAGGCCGCCCTGCGCCTGGCGCTGTCGGATGAGCGGGTGCGTCAGCTGATCAACCCGCGGCAGTCGGCGCCCATCTCCTACGATGCCTCGCCGCTGAACCTGAGTGACGGCGCGCCGCAAGCCGGCACGGCCGCCGCGCCCGGCCAGCCTGCGCCCGAAGCGCTGCTGCACGATCACGGCGCGCCGCTGCACCTCAGCGCATGCTTTGGCGCCGGCTTCGTCGCGCTGTCGCTGGCTCCCGACGCCCGGCTGGCGGCCGAACTGGACGCCCTGGCTGCCGCCACCCGCGATGCCCCCCAGCCGCTGCGCGTGCTGAAGACGGGCGATGACGCCTTGCAGGACCCGCACGGACAGCTAAGCCAGCGCTACGGCGCGCAAGCCGGCACCGTCTACCTGTTGCGGCCTGACGGCTACGTGCTGGGACGCTGGACCGCCCCGTCGGCCGCCACCCTGCGCGCCGCGCTCAAGCCCTACTACCCCTCGATCGCACGCGACGCGCACAAGGAAGAGCTAGCATGAACAACGATGAACTGGACCAGATCTATACCGCCATGGCGCAGACCCTGACGCGCGTCGGCGAGGAACAGGCATCGCTCTTCCTGTCGATCCTGAGCCTGTCGCTACTGGCCCGCTTGAGCGATACGCGCGACGCCGCCACGCTTTTGGCCCAGGCGGAAGCCGCCTGCCTGGCCAACGGTCCTGTGGCACACTACTCCGCCTCCGAACCTGCCCGCCCGACGTGAACCCGCCCGCCCTCGAACGATTCCTGACCTACCGCCTGCACGTGCTCAACAAGATCACGGACAGGGACACGAATCGCGCCTATCTGGAAGCTTGCGGGATTCCTCTGGGCGAGGCCCGCTGCCTGGCGGCCATCGGCCGCTACGCGCCCTTGTCGGTCAACGATCTGGCGCGGGCGGCCAATCTGAACAAAGGCCAAGCCAGTCGCTCGGCGCAGGCCCTGGTGGACCGCGGCCTGGTGGAAAAAACCATGTCCGCCTCCGACGGGCGCGGCGTGGTGCTGGCGCCCACCCCGGACGGCCTGGCGCAATATCAGCGCGTCATCGACCTGATCGCCCGCCGCAATGAAGAAATCTTTGGCTGCCTCAGCGCCGACGAGCAGCGCCTGCTGGGCGACATGCTGGACCGCGTGAACAGCCATTTGCAGCCTGACGCGGACGGCGCGGAAGACCCGCTTCCGCCCACGCCGCCGCAAAACGCGCCCTAAGCCTTGGGCGCGGTGGCGCCCAATTGCGCTGCCGCCTCGTCCATGAACTGCGCCATGCGCACATCCAGCTCGGTCACGCCGCCGGCGTCGTGCGTGGTCAAGGTCACGTCCACGCGGTTGTAGACGTTGGTCCATTCCGGATGATGGTTCAGCTTCTCCGCGAACATGGCGACGCGCGTCATGAAGCCGAATGCCGTATTGAAATTGGGGAAGCGGAAGCGCTTTTCGATGGCGTCGCGCATCGCCACGGCCTGCCAGCCGGACAAGGCGGCCACGGCAATATCGGTGCCGATGCGGGCGGGAGGGAACATGCTCATGACGGACTCCAAAAAAAACAGGCGGCGGCGCATCGCGCCAGCCGCCTCGGACACTGGGCTGGCCCAGGCTTACTGCTGGACCGCGTACAGGTAGATCTCCACGCGGCGGTTCAGCGCACGGCCTTCGGCGGTCGCATTGTCGCCGATCGGATCGTTCGGCCCGCGGCCCTCGACCGTCAGGCGGCCCGCGGCCACGCCCTGCTTGCTGAGGTAGTCGGTCACGCTCTTGGCACGATTGACCGACAGCGTCTGGTTGTGCGCCAGGGCGCCCGTGCTGTCCGTATGGCCGACCACCTTGGCCCGCAGTTCAGGATGCTGGTTGAGCGAGCGCGCCACGCTGTCCAGCACCGGCAGCAACGCGGGTTTGAGCTGCGTCTTGTCGGTATCGAACGACACGCCGCTGGGAATGTTGACCTTGAGGCTGCCATCGGGCATTTCGACCACGTCGATGCCCAGCGACGAAGCGCCCGACTTCTGCACGTCTTCCTTGACGACCTTCCAGTTGTAGCCGACCAGGCCGCCCGCCACCGCGCCGATGCCGGCGCCGATGGCCGCGCCCGTGCCATGGCCCACCAGGGCTCCAATACCGGCGCCGATCGCCGCGCCGGCGCCCGTGCCCACTGCGGTATTGGTCTGCTGCTGCGTGGCGCAACCCGCCAGCAAAGCCCCCGACGCCGCGACCACGGCGATCCGGTTGAATATTGTTCTTGAGTTCATGGAAACCTCCACTATCCCGTCGGTGCGCCGGATCATTCCGGCCAGATCATGCTAGCAAGCGCGGGGCGGGAGACAGGCAACATTTTGTATTGCCCGGAGGATGGCAAAAATGGCGCGGCCGCCAGCCGTAACAGCTAGCGGCCGCGCCGCGCAACAATAGGCTACATTCCGCTCGCAGCGGAGCCGGCCTCCGGCGAGCAGGCCGGCGCCAGCCGCCTAGCGCTGCTGGAAAGTCCGGCGCGCCACGTTCAGCGACACCATGGCCATGAGCGCAATGGCCACCAGGTAGTAGCTGGGCGACAGCTTGGAATCGGTGGTCGCGATCAGCCAGGTCAGGATGAACGGCGCAAAGCCGCCAAAGATCGTCACGGCAATGTTGTAGCCCAGGGACAGGCCGGTGGTGCGCACCTGCACCGGGAAGATGGCGGACATCAGCGCCGGCATGGGCGCAAAGTACGCCGTCGCCAGGACGCCCAGGATGACCTGCACGATCATCAGCACGCCCACGGTCGGATACGACACCAGCAAATAGAACAAGGGGTAGCACAGCAGCGCGGTCGCCAGGGCCGCGGCCGTCATGATGCGCGCGGGCCCGATCCGGTCTGCCAGGGTGCCGACGAAAGGCGCGCCGACCGTCATGATGACGCCCGTGACCAGCGTCGCCAGAAAGCCGATGGTAGGCGGCAGACCCAGCTGGCGGATCGAGTACGTGGGCATGTACAGGGCCAGGTAATTGCCCACCGAGCCCAGCGCCACGAAGCCGACGGTAACGAGCAGGCGCAGCTTCTGCCCCGCGAACATGTCGCTCAGCGGCGAGGCCGACGCCTCTGCCGCGCTGAACTCCGGCGTTTCATCCATGTGATGGCGGATGTAGTAGCCCACCGGTGCGATCAGCAGGCCGAACACGAACGGAATGCGCCAGCCCCAGCTTTCCAGCTGGGCCTGGGTCAGCGTCGCATTGAGCACCGCGCCGAACAAGGCGGCCAGCAGGATCGCCGCGCCCTGGCTGGCGACCTGCCAGCTGGCGTAGTAGGCGCGCCGGTCCGGCGCATACTCGATGAGGAAGGCCGTCGCGCTGCCGAATTCCCCGCCCGCCGAAAAGCCCTGGATCAGGCGCGCGACCAGAATGATGATCGATGCTGCCACGCCGATCTGCGCATGCGTGGGCACCACCACGATAATCAGCGTGCCTATCATCATCAGGAAAATGGACGCCGTCAGCGCCGCCTTGCGGCCCGCCCGGTCGGCATAGCTGCCCAGCACGATGGCGCCCAGCGGCCGCATCAGGAACGACACGCCGAAGGTGGCCAGCGCCAGCAGCAGCGAGGAACTCTCGCTGGCGGACGGAAAGTACAGCTTGGCAATGATCAGCGCGAACGTGCCGTACGCGATCATGTCGAACCACTCCAGCGCATTGCCGATGGATGCGGCAATCACCGCGCGCCGCGCCTGGGCGCGCCGGTCGCCCGCCGGCGCCGCCTTGCTACGGCCGGCGGCCGCCGCATTCCAGGTTGTCTTCTCCGAATAAGCCATTTTTCCCTCTGTTTTTTTTGAAGAGTAACTATCGATTCAACTCATTGCCGGGCCATCTCGAGATGGCCCGCCAGCTTTTCCATGAACTGTTCGCACAGTCTGATCTGCGACAACGCGACATACTCGTCCGGCCGGTGCGCCTGCTGCAGGTTGCCGGGGCCGCAGATGACTGCCGTCATGCCGGCCCGCTGGAACAGGCCGGCCTCAGTGCAGTACGCCACCTTCTCGGTGCCGCGCGCGCCGGTCAGCGCCTGCGCCAGCCGCGCAATCTCGGCGGTCGCGGCGGTATCGAAACCGGGCACCTCGGCCAGCGCTTCCAGTTCGATATCGGCCTGCGGGTTCTCCGCCTTGATGCGGTCGCGCAGCTCGCCGGTGATGTAGCGGCGCAGGCCGCCGATCACGTCTGGCGCCAGCACGCCCGGGATGGTGCGGAATTCGAACTCGAACTGGCAGCGGTCCGGAATCGTGTTGACGGACAGGCCGCCCGAGATCGTGCCGGTGTTGGCAGTGGTGTACGGCACCTCGAAATCGTGGTCGAAGGGCCCTTTCTGGCGATGGCCGTCCGCCATGTCGCGGATATGGCAGATCGCCCGCGCCGCATACTCGATCGCGTTGACGCCGCGCGGCGTCAACGATGAATGCGCGGCATGGCCATGCACGGTGCAGCGGTAAAGATTGCTGCTCTTGTGCGCGGAGATGACGCGCATCTCGGTGGGTTCGCCCACGATGCAGCTGTCGGGCCGGATGTCCAGCTTCGCCAGCTCGCGCAGCATGGCATCCGCGCCCAGGCAGCCCACCTCCTCGTCATAGCTCAGCGCCAGGTGCAGCGGCACGCGCAGCCGCCGCGACGTGAACGACGGCAGCATGGCCAGCGCCACGCCGATGAAGCCCTTCATGTCGCAGGTGCCACGGCCGTACAGGCGGCCGTCGCGCACTTCGGGCGCGAACGGATCGCTGCTCCAGGCCTGGCCGTCCACCGGCACCACATCGGTATGGCCGGACAGCACCACCCCGCCCTGGGAGCCGCCGTCCGCAGCAGGCACAGTCACGAAAAGATTCGCCTTCTTGCCGTCGGCGTTGTAGATCAGCCTGGGCGCCAGGCCGGCCGCGGCCAGGTGGTCGCGCACCGTTTCGATCAGACCCAGATTGGACAGGCGGCTGGTGGTGTCGAAACGCACCAGCCGTTCTATCCATTCCAGGGAACGGGGAAGCTCTGCAGTATTCATGGGTCGCACCTAAGGTTGAGGCCTGGCGCTCAGGCAGCCTTGCCCCGCGCCGCATCCAGAAAGCGCGCTAGTCTAGCCACGCCTTCATCCAGCCGCTCATGCGCGCTGGCATAGCACCAGCGCAGATAGCCCTCGCCCTCGGGACCGAACGCCATGCCCGGCGCCAGGCCCAGCCCGCCGCGCACGACCAGGTCCTTGCAGAACGCCAGGCTGTCAGACACGCCGCGGATGCGGAAGAAGGTGTACATCGCTCCCGGCGCCGCGCCGGCCAGTTCAACCCCAGGCACCTGCGACAGCTTCGATGCCAGGTGGTCGCGCGCCAGCCGCAGCCGCTGCACCGTGCGCGCGATGACGGGCTCGCCCTGTTCAAGCGCGCACAAGGCGGCGGTCTGCACGAAACCCGGCGTGCAGGTGTTGCTGTATTCGATCAGCTTGCCGACTTCCGGCAGCAGGCCGCGCGGCACCACCACCCAGCCCACGCGCCAGCCCGTCATCAGCCAGGCCTTGGAAAACGAATTGCAGCTGACCACGCGGTCGTCCGGAGCCGCGATGTCCAGGAAGGTGGGCGCCACGGCGCCTTCGTAGTAATAGCGTTCGTAGACATCGTCGGCGATGATCCAGATGCCGTGCTTGCGGCAGTGCTCCAGCACGACGCGCTGCTGCTCCGCATTCATCACCCAGCCCGTCGGATTGTTCGGCGAGTTCACCAGCAGCGCCCGCACGTCCGGCGTCAGCGCGGCGAGCAAGGCATCCAGGTCCAGGCGCCAGCCGCTCTCGGAAAACGACAGCGGCACGGTCGTCACGCTCGCCCCCAGCACCTTGGGCATTTCCACCAGGTTGGGCCACAGGGGCGTCACGGCCACCACGTGATCGCCCGCGCCCACGATGGCCTGCACCGCGGTCATCAGCGCCGAGGTGCCCGAGCTGGTCACCGCGATGTTGTCCACATCGCGCTGACCGTGCAGTTCGCTCACATACCCGGCCAGGCGTTCGCGCAGCGCGGGCACGCCCAGGGTCTGCACATAGAACGTCTGCCCCGACGCAATGTGGGCGATGGCCGCATCGCGAAACGCGGGCGGGGTCTGCTCGTCGGGCTCGCCGAACCAGAACGGCAGCACGTCGGCGCGGCCCATGCCCGCATTGGCGACTTCGCGGATTTGCGACGAGCGCAAGCTCTGCACGCTGGCGCGCGCGGTCGCCTTGGCGCCGCCGGAAGATACTGCTGTATTCATGCTTGTTCCTGTCTTGCCAGAAGAATGAGATCGCGCCGCCGTCTCAGCGGCATGCCTCGCTGAACTGCGCGCGCGCCTGGCGGGCGCCCCGAGCCAGCCAGGCCACGTCGGAGTGCAGCGCAATGAATTGCACGCCCAGCTTGCGGTAGCGCGCGGCCTCTTCGGGATCGTTGGCGAAGATGCCGACCGCCTTGCCCGCCGCGCGGCCGGCGTCGATCACACGGCCCACGGCCTCGCGCACTTCGGCGTGTGCCATGTCTCCCAACCGGCCCAGGCTGGCGGCCAGGTCGGCGGTGCCGACGAACAGGCAATCCGCCCCAGGCAGGGCGGCAATGGCGGCCACATTGCGCACCGCCTCTGCCGATTCGATCTGCAGGATTGCGCAGGCCTGCTCATTGGCCTGCCTGACGTAGGAAGCGTCCTGTCCGTACATGCCGGCCCGCACCAGCCCCGCTACGCCGCGCACGCCGCCATTGCCCTCGAAGGGAAAGCGCATGGCCGCAATGGCCCGGCTCGCGTCCTCGGCCGTGTCGATGTTCGGGAAAATGATCGTCCGAGCGCCACAATCCATGGCGCGCTTGACCAGCGCCGCGTCGTTCACCGTCACGCGCACGACCGGTTGCGCGGCGGCGCCATGCGCGCGCGCCGCATCGATGGCCTGCAAATGCGCCGTCAAGCCCGCCACGTCGTTGGGCGCATGCTCCATGTCGACGACCAGCCAGTCAAAGCCGCAATGCGCAATCGCCTCGGCCGCCGCCGGGCTCGCCAGGGTCAGCCAGCAGCCCTCGGAAGGCTCCAGGGCCAACAGCGCCTTGCGGATCGGATTCGGATCTTTCATGTCTGCTCCATAGTGTTCAAACGGGGAGCATTCCTGGTGTCGACGCCCCCTCCAACAGCCAAACAAAGATACCGGAGCGGAATCGCGAAGATTTCCGAAATTTCGACGCTAATGTGTAATATTTTGGATTGAAATTAGCGAAACCTTCAATTTCTTGGAAAAATCGTGCAAAGCAAGAATTTCGACCCCACGGACCTGCAGATCCTGGCCGCCTTGCAGGTCGACGGACGGCTTTCCAGCGCCGATCTGGCCGAGCGCGTTTCGCTCACGCCCTCCCCCTGCTGGCGGCGCGTCAAGCGCCTGGAGGACGAGGGCGTGATCCGCGGCTACCGGGCCGAAGTCGACGTCAAGAAGCTCGGCTTCGGCGTGACCGCGTTCGTCTGGGTTTCGCTGGACAAGAAGGGAGCCGAACACGTCAAGGCGTTCGAGGACGCCATCAAGGACGTGCCGGAGGTGCTGACCTGCCATTGCGTGTCGGGCCGCTATGACCACCAACTGACGGTCATCGCCCGCGACCTGGACGCGTTCGGCGACCTGGCGCGCTATGTGCTTGGCGCCCTGCCCGGCGTGAAAGAGGTCTATACCTCCTTCGTGCTGAAGGAGGTCAAGGGGTTGGGGGATGCGATCTCGTTGCCGGCCGACTGACGCGCGGTATCCGCAGCGGCCGGCCATCAGGCCGCGTTGAATCGCTGCAGCCACGGCAGCGCCGCTTCCAGCCGCGGGGATTCCAGCTCCGGCTGCGCCGCGCCTTCAGGCAACGTCAGCCCCACCCGGTTGTGCCAATACGTGCGCAGGCCCACCTTGCTGGTGCCGAACATGTCATAGCCGGAACCGGCGACGAATGCAGCCTCGGACGGCTGCACCTGCAATCGGGCCAAGGCCAGCTCGTAGGGGCGCGGGTCGGGCTTGTAGTAGCCCGCCTCCTCCGAAGTCACCACCACGTCCCAGTCCACACCCAGCAATGCGGCGGCACGCCGGCCCAGGCGGGCGGAACAGTTGGTGACCACGGCCAGGCGGCAATGCGGCCGCAACGCCCGCAGCAGTTCACGGGCGCCGTCCCAGGCGGGCAGCTCGTCCCAACCCGCCTCCAGCGCGGCGGGCCCGGACGCCGGCAGGCCGACCGCGGACGCAGCCTCCTGCACCAGATGCTCATAGGGTTGATAGGCGCCGCAACCATAGGTGCGCCGCAGATACTCCGCGCGCCAGGCCCGTCCCGCGGCCTCGGAACCGGCGGCGCGGTTCCACACAGTCCAGGAATCAAGCAAGGCGGTAAGCAGGTCGAACAGCACAGCCTGGGGATAGGCGGGCGCAACAGGAAGATGGGACATGCGTGACTCTCTTAGGGGCGATGGGGTCACTATAAGGAGCCTCGAACATGCTGTGGTTCAGCCTGCGTTTACCCTGCGTTAAGCCCAGGCTTAACTGTCTCGGCCCCTCTGCGAGCCTGTGGGCAGGCTGCGGCTGCGCCAACGTGAACAGGAAAGACAAAGGCCGTTGAGCATTCAAGAATGCTGCCGGCGGCTCCCGATCCAGGTCAAAACCCAATCCTGAATACAATATTGTTTAATTGCATACAATTCTATAGAATCGCATGCAAATATCGTTAGGACGAATTTCACTTTGACCATGCTTGATTCCCCCACCTCGCCAGACCATGTCTATCGCGCGGTACGCGCGCACGTTCTCGCCCTGGTCCGAGACATTAGCGAACCCGTCAGAGTGCGCGAGGAAGAGTTGGCCCGAAAGCTGGGCGTCAGTCGCACGCCGGTACGGGAGGCGCTGCTTCGGCTGGGGCAGGAAGGCATCCTGACAATGGAGCGCCATCGTGGCGCGCTGCTTTCACCCTTGACTCACGAGCAGTACCTGGAGTGGCTGAAGCTGCGTGTCGAACTGGAGGGGTTTGCGGCACGAGAGGCCGCGATGAATGCGTCACAGCGAGATGTCGATGCGCTGCGAAAGATCTTTGCGCCGTTCAATGATGAAAATCTGGGCGTACTCATCGATGAGTACTCGGCAGCGAACGTGGACTTTCACATCGCCCTGATCCGGTTGGCGTCCAACGGACTGCTGGAAAAAGTGTGGGAGCTATTCGGCCACCGCGACATGCTCAAGACCAAGACGATCAAACGACTCAACCGGGGCCGCCAATCTCTCAGCGATCACTTGGCGCTGATCGATGCCATCGAAAGGCGGGACGCGGCAGAGGCCGAACGTATCGCCCGCAGTCATGTTGAAGAACTCCTGAACCACGTTTCCATGAACAGCCACATCAACGAACCGAAGAACCAGTAAAAATGAAACTACTTACGTTCGTCCACGGACGCTCGACGCACCTGGGTGCGCTGCTCGATGACTCCAAGGTAATCGATCTCACCGAGGCCTGGGCGCTTCTGCAACATCCGCTGTCGGAGCACGCGGCGCCAGCCCAGGTGGCCGACATCATCGACATGGGCGACCGCGCCATCGACGCTCTGGACCGGATTCTGGAGCAAGCCGCGGCCACCGGCAGGCCGGCCCTGCTCGATGCCGAACGGCTTGAATTCCTGGCGCCGATTCCCCGGCCGCGCAAGAACATCTTTTGCGTCGGGCGCAACTATCGCGCCCACATCATCGAAGGCAATCTGGCCCGCGGACGTCCCGCCGATGATTTCCCCAAGGCGCTGGAACTTTTCACCAAACCCCCGACCACGGTAGTCGGGCACAAGGCCAAGGTCAGCCGGCACGCGCAGCACACCGAACTCCTCGACTATGAGATCGAACTGGGCATCGTGATCGGCAAGGCCGGACGCGACATCAGCACCGAAAATGCGCGCGACCACGTGTTCGGCTACACCATCGTGAACGACATCACCGCGCGCGACCTGCAGGTGCTGCACGGCCAGTGGTTCAAGGGCAAGTCGCTGGACGGCACCTGCCCGATCGGGCCGGTCATCACCCTGGCGCGCGCGATTCCCGCCCCCAATGACTTGAACCTGGAACTTGACGTCAACGGGCAAGTCCGCCAATCGGCGAACACCTCGGACATGCTGTTCGATGTCTCCAAGATCATCGCGACCGTCTCGCAGGGAATGACGCTTGAGCCGGGCGACATCATCGCGACTGGCACTCCGTCGGGCGTCGCGCTGTCGCTGAATCCTCCCCGCTCGCTGGAGGCTGGCGACGTGGTGAAGGCCCGCATCGAGTCGATCGGTGAACTTGTAGTCCAGATCAACTGAGGATGCCGCCATGCGCAGGAAAATACTTCGCACAGCCCTGATCGCTTTTAGTTCCTTGATGCTGGCTCCTGTTCCCAGCTTCGCGCAAGCGTATCCGAGCAAACCCATCACCATCGTCGTCCCCTTCCCCGCCGGCGGCACGCTCGACAACCTCGCCCGGACTTTGGGCCAGAAACTCGGCGACAACCTCAAGCAATCGGTGATCATCGACAACAGGCCTGGCGGCGGAACCGTGATCGGCACCGAACGCGTCGCACGAGCGCAGCCGGACGGCTACGTACTCGGGATGGTCGCAAACAGCTTCGCGATCAACCCCAGCCTGCACACCGATTTGCGCTATGACACGGAGAAGGATTTCGCGCCGGTATCCTACCTGGCGTATACGCCCCATATCCTGGTCGCAAATCCCGGCGTGCCCGTGAAAACGCTTCAGGATGTCATCGCCCGCGCAAAGGCAGAGCCGGGCAAAGTCTCGTTCGGCTCTTTCGGCAGCGGCACCTCCAGCCACATCGCGATTGAAATGCTGAAGCAGCAGGCCGGCATCGACGTGCTGCACATCCCGTACAAGGGTCAGGCGGCCGCGCTTACGGATCTGCTGGGCGGCCACCTGGACATGATGTTCGCCAACGTGCCGGATGTCCTGCCGCATATCGCCTCAGGCAAGCTGCGCGCGATCGCGGTCGTCAACGATCAACGCCTGAACACCGCCCCCGACGTGCCGACCTTCAAGGAGGCCGGACTGAACAACTTCAAGTCCAACTCGTGGTATGGGCTGGTCGCGCCTGCCGGCACCCCGGACGAGGTCGTCAAGAAACTCAGCGTCGAATTCACTCGCATCCTCGCCTTGCCGGACGTGCGCGCGCAGCTGGCGGACCAAGGCCTGGTGCCTCTGGGCACGACACCCGAAGCGTTTTCGCGCCACATCAAGGCCGAGATCGCCAATGCTGCGGAAATGGTGAAGAAATCCGGCGCCACGGCACAGTAGCGCCGCGGTCAAGACAAGCAGCCCTCAACCAACTATTCCCAAGGAGATAATCATGACCAAGGAAATCATTCGTTCTGACAAGGTGACGCCCCCTCTCGCGCCCCTGTCTCCCGCGGTGCGCTCGAATGGGTTTGTGTTCGTGTCGGGCCAACCGGCCTTCTTCGACGATCGCCAGATCGCCGAAAACGATTTCGACGCCCAGATGCATCAGGTGATGGCCAACGTGAAAGCCCTGCTGGAAGCGGCGGGATCGAGCCTGGACAAAATCGTGAAGGCCAACGTCATCCTGAAGAACGCCAGCGATTTCGCGCGCATGAACGAGATCTACCGCAGCTACTTCCCTGACGGCAACTACCCGGCCCGCACCACCATCGAGGCCTCGATGGGCAACCCGCTATTCCTGCTGGAAATCGAGTGCACCGCTGAAGCCTAAGCCGCAGCCCAAGGCCGACGCAATGTCGGCCTTTTTCATGCGGCCAGACTAGCGGCCAGCCGGGATCGACAATGCCATTCGCGCAGTGCTACTTCGTCCACTCGGTGGGGGGCAAAGCGGCGATCGAACGGGTCGCCATCGCCTCGGTGTGCTTCAGATGTGCAATCGTCAGGCGCCGGGCCTCGTCGGCATTCTGGTCGCGGATGGCTTCGTAGAGCTGCTGGTGCTGGTGGATCGACTCCTTGCGCTCGTCCCACTCTGCCACGAAGAAATAACGGCACAGCCGAAATTCCAGTTCCTGGATGACCGAGAACGCCAGCGCATTGTCAGCGGCCTGCGCGATCAAGGTATGGAATTGCGAATTGACCCGCGAGCAGCCTACGAAATCGTTACGCTCGACCGCCCGCTCTCCTTCCTCTACCAACGCCAGCAGTTGCTGCAGATGGTTGCTGCGGCGCCGATGGGCGGCCATCGCCGTGATTTCCGGCTCGACGATCTGGCGCAACTCGAAGAGCTCGTGCAGTTCGGCGACCGACAGGCCCCGGACATAGGTGCCGCGGCGCGGCGCCGATTCGACCCACCCCTTCGCCTCCAGGGCTTTCAAGGCTTCGCGCACCGGGATCTTGCTGACGCCGAACCGCTCCGCAAGATCATCGATCAAGAGGCGTTCCCCTGCCCGTAGCTCGCCTGTCACGATCTGTTCAAAGAGCGTTTCATAGACGCCGCCAGGACGTGGCGCGTGGTTTTCCGCGCCGTCTGAAGCAGAGCGCAGGCGTTCTGCAAGTGCCATGCCATTCCCCAAATTAGCTGGCGCAACGAGGCCAGATTCCGCTTGACATGCTACCACGGCACATATATCCTTTTTTCACTTCGTATACTATTTCTTTATTTCGTATATGCAATAGATTGTTCGTATATATTAGGAGGCAGTGTGAAGATCACCAAGTCCAGCAAGTCGAGCAAGCTAGCCTGTTTCCTTCGCGCAGCCTGTGCGACAGGGCTCCTGGCCAGTGCCCTGGGTACCGCCAATGCGGCGTCCTACCCCTCGCGCCCCGTCACCGTCGTGGTGCCCTTTGCCGCCGGCGGCGGCTCCGACATCGTCGCGCGCCTGGTCGCGCAGCAGTTGAACGATGAGTATCACCAACCCTTCATCGTCGAGAACAAGCCGGGCGGCAGCACGCAAATCGCCACGCGCTTCGTCATCAACGCCCCCGCAGACGGCTACACGCTACTGCTGGCCTCGACCTCGGTAGTCAACAACTCCTACCTCTACAAGAACCTCAACTACGACGCCGCGCGCTCGCTGCGCCCGGTCATCGGCCTGGTTGACGTGCCCGCCTTCCTGGTGACCGGCGCAAACTTGCCAGCCAAGAACGTCAAGGACTTCCTGGCTGCCGCCGGTCCGCTCTCGAACAGCAACCGGCTGTCCTTCGGCTCGGCCGGCACCGCGAGCACCCTGCACCTGGCCGGCGAATGGTTCAACCAGGTTGCCGGGCTGAAAGGCGTCCATATCCCCTATAAGGGCAGCGGCCCGGCGGTGGTCGCGCTGGCCAGCGGCGATGTGGACTATTCCTTCGAAAACCTGGCGCCTGCCCAGGCCCAGATCGCCAGCCAGCGCGTGCGCTTGCTGGCGATCGCCGGCCCCACCCGCTTCCCCACGCTCCCCGATGTGCCCACGCTGAAAGACTTCGGCCTACCCGCCACCGACATGGCCAGCTGGTTCGTCCTGATGGCGCCCGCCGCGACGCCCGACAGCGTCGTCGACCAGTTGAACGCATCGGTAAACCGCATTCTTGCCAAACCGGAAATCCAGCAGCGGTTTCTGGAGCTGGGTCTCATCCCCACGGGAGGCACCCCGCAGCAACTGGCAGAGCGCATGCGGGCTGACAGCGAAAAATGGATTTCCATCATCAAAGCCGGCCACGTCTCCGTGGACCAATGACACAGCGGCCGCCGACTTCACCATCGAGGTAACCCCATGCGTTCCCCCCTTACCCCAGGCATCGTGGGCGTAGCCTGCGTTCCCCACGCCCCCCAGTTCCTGTCGCAACCGGACACCGAAGACCTGGAGCAGGTCCGGCGCGTGCGCCTGTCCATGGAGCAGGCCGGACAACGCCTGCGGGCCCTGCAGGCCGATTGCATCATCGTGCTTGCAAACGACCATGGCGACCACTTCGTGACGCACTCGGTCCCGGCGTTCTGCCTGCATGCGGCCGCGCGCGCCGACGGCATGCACAAGCACCGCGGCGAATGGACGCTGGATCCGTCCATGGGCTATGGACTGGTGCGGGCGATGGAACAGGAAAGCTTCGATCTCGCCTATACCCTGTCGGCCAAGCTGCCCACGGCGTTCACCATTCCCTACGAATTCATGGGCTTCGGCCGCGATGTGCCGATGACACCGATCTTCGTCAACGCCTACATCCCTCCTCAGCCGTCCGCGTTGCGCTGCTATGCCTTCGGCCAGGCCCTGGCGCGCGCGGTGTCGCGCATGGGGCGGCGCGCCTTGCTGATCGCCAGCGGCGGGCTGTCGCACTATCCCGGCACCGAGCACTACTCCACCCCCGACGTGGATACGGACCGCCAACTGTATGAGCAAATGCGCGCCGGCAATCTCACCGGCCTGCTGGCGCTGGACGAACAGGCGCTGGACCGCAGCGGCAACCTGGAGCTGCGCGCCCCCTTGATCGCCGCCGGCGCCATGGGCAATCGGAAACCGTTCATGGCCACCTTCGAGCCGTCGTGGCATCACACCTACAGCGTCATGGCGTGGGACCTGACAGAAGACCGACAGCCCGAGGCCTTGATCTACCCGGAGCTTTCACCGCAGCGTGTCCCGCTGGTGGAAGCCCTGTATCGCCTGCGGAGCGATCCCGACGCGGCCCGCCGCTACTTGGCCGACCCCGCCGCCTGGTGCGACGGCTACGCACTCACCCCCGATGAGCGCGCCGCGCTGATCGAAATGAACCCCGACCGTCTCCGGGATGAGTTCTCCATCCACGCCTTGTTGACCTCCGGCGCCGCCACGCATCTGCGCATCCTGCGCGAACGCGCCTGAACCTCGCTTCACAGGGAAACTCCGTGCCCCACGGCTCCTTCGCATCCACCCGCGATGCCACCCGGGCCGCCGGCCCGACCGTCCCCGATACCCGCCTGGCGCCGCTACGCCCCCGGGCCAGCCGCTACGGCCAGCGCTTCGGCGTTGCCACGGGCCACCACCTCGCGACGCGTGCCGCCGCCACGCAACTGGAGCGCGGCGGCACTCTGGTGGACGCCATGATCTCGGCCTCCGCCGTCCTGACCGTCGTGCTCCCGCACGCAACCTCGCTGGGCGGCTGCGGCATGATGCTGATCCACGATGCCGCCAGCGGCCGCACCCGCGCCCTCAACGGTTCTGGCATCGCGCCGGCGCAGGCCATGCCCGCCCGCTTCGGCGACGCCATCGACGCCAGGGGGCCGCGCAGCTGGATGGCGCCCGGCCTGGTGCGCCTGTGGGCCCAGGCTCATCGCCGCCACGGCCGCCTGCCTTGGTCGGCGCTGTTGCAGCCGGCCATCGCCTTGGCGGTCGACGGCGCCCCCTTTTCCAGCGAGCTGGCGCGCAACCTGCGTCTGGCCAGCCCACAGATCCGTCGGCAACCGGGGTTCGAAGCGGCTTTCCTGATCGGCACGGCGGACCGCGAGGCCGGCACGCCGTGGCGCCAGGCAGCGCTAGGCGCAACGCTGGAGCGCATTGCTGCGCAAGGCGAAGCGGGCTTCTACCAAGGGCCGGTGGCCCTGGCGCTCTGCCGCTTTGCCAGCGAGACCGGCGGCCTGTTGCTGGCCGACGATCTGCAACGCATCACCGCCGATTGGTGCGAGCCGATCCATCAGGACTACGGCAGATTCAGCGCCACGGTCATGCCGCCCAACTCCGTCGCGCCCCTCATGTTGGCCCAGCTGCAACGCCTGCGCTATGGGTTCGACCAGGACCGCGATCCCAGGCTCCTGGCGCAGATCCTTCAGGCGCGCGCCATCCTGCCCGCCTTGCACGACCGCATTGCCGACCCGGAGGCGTCCTGGCCCTGGCAGGAACTCGGGACTTGCGACGAATTGCCGCCCCAGCGCTCGGACGACCCGGGCGATACCGCGGGCATCGTCCTGGTCGATCGCGAGGGCAATGGGCTGGCCATGTTGCAGAGCGTCTTCCAACCCTTCGGCAGCGGTTGCGTCGACCCTGCCACGGGCGTGCTGATGAACAATCGGCTGAGCGAATTCAGCCTTGATCCGATGCGGCATAACTGCCTGGCCCCCGGCAAGCGACCTGTGCACACCCTCAATCCCTACATTGTCAGCCGCCAGGGCAAGCCAGTGCTGTTCGCCGTTTCACCCGGCGGCGTCAGCCAGACCACCACAGGCGTGCAGTGCATTTCGAACGCAATGATCGACGGCATGCGATTGCCCGAAGCCATCGACGCGCCGCGCTGGAGCATTGCGCGCGACGGCCAGATCATGTGCGAACCGGGCTTTTCTCCCTTCGTGGTCCAGCGTCTGCGCGCCGCCGGTTGCAGCGTTGCCACCGACTCCCTGCACCCCTTCTATTTCGGCTCGATAAAGGCCGTGCGCGTGCACGCGCAAGGCGTGCTGGAGGCCGCCGCGGATCTGCGTCGCGAAGCCGACGCCGTCGCCTGGTGAGCGAAAGACCTTGACGGCCCTTCCAATCAAAGTATACTTAATTGAAATTTAGTATACTTTGATTGTCGATCAAAGGCTCGCCGCAGTCAGGCCGCGCCTGGATCGATCAACGGACACGGCAAATCCCGCGGGCGGAAACCGCCTCTCCACGCCGCGCTTGCACAGGAGTGACTACTCGATGGAACGACTACGCTTTGGCATCTGCGGACTGGGGTTCGCCGGTTCCGTGCTCATGGCTCCCCCCATGAAGCAGCACCCGAAAGCGGCGATCGTCGCAGCCTGCGACCCCAATCCCGAGACCCGCGCCGCCTTCGGCAGGGACTACGGAATTCCTACATACGAGAATCTGGCGGCAATGCTGGACGGCACGGAACTCGATGCCGTCTATGTGGCCTCTCCCCATCAATACCATTGCGAGCACGTCGTCCTGGCCGCCGAACGCGGCAAGCACATCATCGTCGAGAAGCCGCTGACGCTGAACGATGAAGACGCCCGGAAAATGGTCGAGGCCGCCGCGCGCTGCCAGGTCCAGCTCGTCGTCGGCACATCACGCAGCCACGATCCGGTCGTGAAAACCATGCGCGACATCGTCCAGAGCGGCGAGGTCGGGCGCCTCGCAATGATCAATGCGTGGAACTACACCGACTATCTCTATCGGCCTCGCCGTCCCGAAGAGCTCGACACGGCGCAGGGCGGCGGCATCCTCTTTAGCCAGTTGCCGCACCAACTGGATGTGATCAAGGTCATCGCCGACGCCACCATCGTCTCGGTGCGCGCGACGGCGGGACAACTGGACGCCCAGCGCCCGACCGAAGGCCATTGCGCCGCCTTCGTCACGCTGTCCAACGGTGTCTTCGCCACCCTCGTCTATAGCGGCTACGACCACTTCGACAGCGACGAACTGCAATTCTGGATCGCCGAAAGCGGGCGCCCCAAGCAACCGAAGCACGGCAGTTCCCGCCGGCTCCTCGCCGGACTCTCCCCCGAGCAGGAAGCGGCCCTGAAGACACAGCGTCTGGGCTATGGCGGGCCGGTGGCGCAAAGCTATGCGGCAACGGAAGACAGCCGCAAGCAACCGCATTTCGGCATCTTCATCGCCACCTGCGAACGGGGCGACCTGCGCCCCAGCCCGGACGGCGTCACCGTCTATGGCAGCGATGGTCCGCGCCAGGTTCCCGCTCACGCCGGGCGGGGAGCCTATGGCCAGGGCGACACCATAGATGAACTTTACGACGCCATCATCGGTGCCCAACCGGCGTTGCGCGATGCCGCCTTCGGCCGAAATACCGTTCTCGCCTCGCTCGCCATTCTGGAATCGTCGAGATCCGGACGCGAAATCTCCATCCCCTCGCAAGACATCCCCTGCTCGCCAGTCCGATGACACCCGCGCCCTCTTCATTGCGCCAACCCAAGGATAAGTCATGACCCAGCACGAAGACCCTTATCGCATCCTGACGGCCGTCGGTCCCGGCACGCCGATGGGCAACCTGTTCCGCCGCTTCTGGCTGCCTGCGCTGACCAGCGACGAACTGCCGGCCCCCGACTGCACGCCGGTGCGCATCCGCATCCTCTGTGAAGACCTCATCGCATTTCGCGACAGCCAAGGCCGGGTCGGCATCGTGGACGCCTATTGCCCCCACAGGCGCGCACCGCTGTACTTTGGCCGCAATGAGGAATGCGGCCTGCGCTGCGTCTACCACGGCTGGAAATTCGACGTGAACGGCGAATGCGTGGACATCCCCAACATCGTCCCGCCGGACAACTTCATTGCGCTCAAGCAGAAGGCCAGCATCAAGAGCTATGCGGTCCAGGAAAGCGGCGGACTGATCTGGGTGTACATGGGCCCCAAGGAGCGCCAGCCCGCGCTGCCCGGCATGGAATGGGTCTCGCTGCCCGACGAGCAGGTCAAGTGTTCGCGCTGGCTGCACCGGAGCAACTGGCTGCAAGCCGCCGAAGGCGAGATCGATACCTCGCACATCAGCTTTCTGCACAGCCGGGTCAACGTCACCAAGAACTCGCCCGACTGGCAACGGCTGGCGCAAGATGGCGCGCCCCAGATCACGGTGCGGGAAACCGACTACGGTTTCGTCTATGGATCGCGCCGCAACTACGAAGGGCAGTACTTCTGGCGCGTAACGCAATGGATGCTGCCAATGTGGAGCGCGGTGCCGCGCTCCATCAACGATCCCATTCTGGCCGGCCGCGCCTGGGTGCCGATCGACGACTACACGACTACCGGCTTCGGCTATGTCTATTCTCCCGACCGCCCCCTGCCCCCTGAAACCCTCGCCGAAGTAGCGGCCGGCGAACGCTTCCCGCCCCGTTCCGACAAAGGCACGTTCCGGCTCCCGCATGGGTACGTCATCGACACCTACCTGCCCCAGGCCAACATCGAAAACGACTTTCTCATCGATCGCGACCTGCAGCGAAGCACCAGCTTCACCGGGATTCTGGGCGTGAATGAACAGGACCGCGCCCTGCAGGAATCGATGCTCAGCGTGGCCGGCCACCCTGGCATCGTCGACCGCTCCGCGGAACGGCTGGTCAAATCCGACCTGCCCATCATGGCCGCGCGGCGCATGCTTATGCGCCTGGTCAAAGACCTGGATCAGGGCGTTGAACCGGCCGCGGCGGCCAATGCCGGCAGCTATGGCGTGCGCGGGATCGCCAAGCTGTCGCCCATCGCCGACTTCGATGAATTCATGCAGCAGCATGCCGACTACATGACGCCCCTCACGACAGCCGCAACTTGATCTCCGGAAAGCTGACTCCCACGGCGGTGCAGGCATTCGTCTGCACCGCCGGTAAACACGCCATACGGCTACGCCCATGCAACATTCCCCAAAGACTCTCAGCGAGGCAACAGGAGACGCTCCGATGGCTATGAGCAACCCGAAGCCGCAAGCCGCATCGGCCGCCAAGCTCCAGGCGCGCATCCATTCGATCGAGCTGGAAGCTGAAGGCATCTATCTTCTGGATATCCGCCCCGTCCAGGAACAACAGTTTCCCGCCGTCGAGCCGGGCGCCCACATCGACCTCCACCTGCCCAACGGATTGACGCGCAGCTACTCCACGGTGAACGCGCCAGGTGACCGGGACCGCTATCTCGTCGCGGTCAAGCACGAAGCCTCGGGCCGCGGCGGATCCCGCTACATCCACGCGGAACTGCGAGTCGGCCAGGACATCGCTCTCGGCGGCCCTCGCAACAATTTCAGCCTGCGCGAAGACGCCAGGCACTCCGTCCTGATCGCCGGCGGCATAGGCATCACGCCGATCTACAGCATGGTTCACCGGCTGGAGCAGCTCGGATGCTCCTGGGAACTGCACTACGCCGCTCTCGACCGCGAACACGCCGCATTCGCCACGCGCCTGCAGGCGCTGCAGCCCAGGGTCCGCTTCTATTTCGCCGCGGAACAGCCCGGCCGCCCCCCGCTCGACTTGCGGCAACTCGTTGCCGGCAGCCGCAACGACGCCGACTTCTATTGCTGCGGGCCGCAAGGCATGCTGGCCGATTTCGAAGCCGCCACCGCTCATCTGGCGCCCGAGCGCGTCCACGCGGAATACTTCAGCGCGACTGAAGCTCCTGCCGTCGAAGGCGGATTCGAAATCGTCTTGAACCGCACTCTAAAGCGCGCCACAGTCCCTCCCGGCGCAACCATACTCGACACCGTCATGAAAATGGGCGTCGACGTCCCGTATTCCTGCATGGAAGGGGTCTGCGGCAGTTGCGAAGTCCGCGTCCTCGAAGGCACGCCCGATCACCGCGACCTCATTCTCAGCAAGGAAGAGCGGCAAAAAAATGATCGCATGATGATTTGCTGCTCCGGAGCCAAATCGAACCGCCTCGTGCTCGACCTGTAAGCGCACCGGCCAACGCTTCCGGAATGCTGAAGAAATCCCGCGCCACCGCGCAGTGGCGCCGCGTTCACGACCAGCAGCACCCCCACTACTTATTACCCAAGGAGCTAATCATGACCAAGGAAATCATTCGTTCTGACAAGGTGACGCCCCCTCTCGCGCCCCTGTCTCCCGCAGTGCGCTCGAATGGGTTTGTGTTCGTGTCGGGCCAACCGGCCTTCTTCGACGATCGCCAGATCGCCGAAAACGATTTCGACGCCCAGATGCGTCAGGTGATGGCCAACGTGAAAGCCCTGCTGGAAGCAGCGGGATCGAGCCTGGACAAAATCGTGAAGGCCAACGTCATCCTGAAGAACGCCAGCGATTTCGCGCGCATGAACGAGATCTACCGCAGCTACTTCCCTGACGGCAACTATCCGGCCCGCACCACCATCGAGGCCTCGATGGGCAACCCGCTGTTCCTGCTGGAAATCGAGTGCACCGCTGAAGCCTAAGCCGCGGGCCCAATAGGTCAAAAACCCCAGAAAGCAAAAAGCCCACCGTTTCCGGTGGGCTATGCGCTTGATACTACTAGAGAATTCTGGTGGGCTGTGAGTGGCTCGAACACTCGACCTACGGATTAAGAGTCCGTTTTGAGGTCCTTTTTCCACAGTCAGATTTTTAGAATTCCCTAATAAATCAGCAACTTAACCTACCGTCACTTACCTCGACTTACCGCACTTTACTGCGGTCAGTGCGGTAAAAGTGCGGTCAAATCCTGATGGTGCCGAACCGGATTGTACGCTTGCCGATGCCTCCCGGAGACTGCCTTCTTCTCATCATGGTCGTCGCCTGAAGATATACTCAGAACTGGCATGTGCCAGTGCCACTGAAGGAAGCCCCATGGAGGCCCTGCTCTCCCCGTTGCAACTGGCTGCAATGCTAGGAATTTCGGTCCAGACCATCTACAACCGGCGAACTCGCGGCGAATCGATGCCCCCATGCGTGAAGCTGGGTGGCCTTATTCGCTACCACCCCGAAGACGTGCGCGCTTGGCTCGGCAGGCAACCTGAGACCGCGGCCGCGGGTCTTTTGCCATTGGCTCGCTCCGCAGGCAATGCCGACAACAAAGTGCCAAAAAAGCGTGGACGCCCCACCAAGGCAGAGCAACGGCGGCGGCGTCATGACAGCGACTGCTTGATAGAGCACTCGATGCGCCATCAAGCCCCAAGCGGCTATGGCGAATGCCAACGATAGTCACCTTTACCTCGCAAAGCGAAAGCTAGGACAGCGCGTAACCAGCGGGGCCACCAGTTCTCCAAATCGATGGCCATCAACCGAGACTGTTGTTGAGCGAACGGATCGCGATGCGTCCGTGGACTGCCAAAAACATCTCTATTCGAGACGCACTCGTTCAAAACAGCCCTGAGGAACACCGACAGAAATAGATAAACAGCCTCCGCATCTCGTACCCGCAGAGTTTAGCGACACCTGGGCCTGCCCTCCGTCAGGACAAGCCCGAGTTCGTTCGTCGGCGGAAAGGCCCCCTGATTTGTTCCGGTCCGACGGCTGGGAACCAGGGACCAGCGAAAAAGCCCCAAAAATTGTTCCCATTCGGGGTCGAATGCTTGTCAGGGCTCGCCATCGTTGCCCCTTAATGCACTCCACAGAGTTAGCTACCCCCAACACGCAGCGCCCAACACACCAAGCAAAAAATCCATTTAACTCTTTGTTATATATGAATTTATTTCCCGTCACATGTCGTACATATCGTTCCTCGATGCTGACTTTGGTGGCACTTTGTCATGACACCACCTGTTAGCCTTTCGAGCGTGCAGATCCATACAGGAACAATTTAGGGGGCCTTTCATTGCGGCGCGTCTGAGAGTCTGGGTCTGTCGGCCACTTTCGCGCCATTCCGCCCCCTGATGCCCGGCTAGGCCATTGTTATAGAAGATTTTTTCAAAAAGAGATGCTAGATATACGCGTTCCATCCTGGCGCGAGAAGCTGGCACTTTGGCATAACGAGGCTCGCTAACCACTGCGATAGATGAGACCAAAAAGAACATCTCTTGGGGCTTTCACTGGGTACGCCAACCGGTCGGTTAACAGCCAACGAACAGCTTCCCGGCGACCACAAATCTCGCAGATGCGACGGCGGTTTTGCTCGACGAGGTCATTACACAGATCTCGGATCGACCGGCATGTTCGAATAGACCCGGACGAAGCATTCTGGAGGTACGACGAGTACACCGTCGCTTTCGCACGGACCTTTACCGAAAGCTTGGCGAGCGCATCGCCGGGCAGGGCCTCGCCTCCCGCACTTCCCCGAGGATTTGAGGAGCAAGTCCAGAAGATAGGTAAAGGGAATGGACAAGTGAGTTAGAAACGACGACTTTGGGACACAATTTATGCTGGGCAGGAAGAGATGCCTGCATGGCAGCCCCAGGAAATGTGGTGGATGTTCCTTGACGAGGTTCGATCGTCCGTGAAAATTCGGAAGCAGCCATTCACGATTGACTGCTTCCGGCCAACACCAGCCGTTCAATGCCGATTGCTCTGAACGGTCCCTATCCCCTCTTCGCTTGATTTTGCGGTTCACGGTCCGATGGCAGGGTCAACTATCTTGACCTCAAGGCTTTGAATACAGCATTCAGCAGCACGGCACGGGTCGCAAATCGGTAGGTCGAATACGTCATGTTGTGTACTGGAAAGCGGGCGAGGGCAGGTGCGTACGGCAAAAAGGGTCGTGAACTCATTTGTCGTAATGAGAATCATGATTGATAATGCGGCCCTTTCCGACTGCGATCCTCCGCTGCTCTCCATGTCCCGTCCACCGCCCTCCGAAAAAGGCTGGCTCGCGCATTACCGCGAGCTGATCGGGACGTGGACGCGCCGCAGCACGAGCCGGCATGACGCGGAGGATGCCGCGCAGGATGTCGTGGCCAACATGCTGCGCAATGGCGAATCCGCCGTGCTGGACCCGAAGGCCTATCTGTATGGCGCCAGCCAGAACCGCCTGAATGGCGAGTTCCGCCGCCAGTCGCGGCGCGAGGTGCTGAGCCTGGACACGTTGACGGATGCAGAGCATCCCGTCGACGCGGATCCCGAGTCTTCGATGCGCGCGGCGCAGCTTGCCGATGCGCTAAAGTCGGCGCTGTCCGAGCTGCCCCTCAAATGCCAGCAGGTGTTCCTGTGGAACAAGCTCGAGGGCTACACCCAGGCCGAAATCGCCGAGAAACTCGGGTTGACGCAAAGCACGGTCGAAAAACACATGAAGCGCGCGCTGACCCATATCCATGACCGGTTGCAAGATCATGCCCCGCACTGATACCCGCGCGGACGCCTCCCGCACGCCTGCGACGCCGCGCGATCAGGCGGCGCACTGGTTCGCGCGCGAGCGCCTGGGCGCGCTGGACGAGGCCGAACGGCGCGCATTCGACGCGTGGCTGGCGGCGGACCCGGAGCACGCGCGCCAGTACCGCGCGATGCAGGCTTTGTGGCGTGTGGCGGATAGTCTGCCGCAAGACGAGATGCGCGAGATCCTGGCGCGATCCGATGAGGCCCCCGCACGGCCGGGCCGCCGCCGGTTCGCCGTGGGGCTGTCGGCCGCCTGTGCCTTGACGCTTGCCGCCGGTGTGATCGCCCCGCGGCTGTGGTCGCCCGCGCCCGGTTTCACGCAATCGCTGGCGACCGCGCGGGGCGAGCGCAAGCGCGTGGCCTTGCCCGATGGCTCCCTGGTGGAACTGAACACCGACACGCAACTCCAGGTCGCGCTGTATGCGGACCGGCGCGAGGTCGAACTGCTAGCGGGTGAGGCCTTGTTCACGGTCAGCCCCGATGCGGCGCGGCCTTTCACTGTGAACGCGGGCGCGGCTCAGGTGCGGGTGACGGGCACGCGTTTCAACGTCCGCCGCGAGGGGGATGCCGTGGCGCTGGCGGTGGACGAGGGCAGTGTGGCGTTCTCAGCGGGCTCATTGTGGAACAGGACCACGCGCCACCTGACGGCGGGCTACGCCGCCGGCTACGCGCCCGGCGCGCCTCTGGACGCGCCGCATCACGAAAACGTGGCGGCGATCACGGCCTGGCAGCGCGGCCGGCTGGTGTTCCGGGATACGCCGCTGGCGCAGGTGGTGGCGGAGTTGAACCGGTATCTGCGCATTCCGTTGCGGATCGACGACCGCAAGCTTGCGCAACTGCGCGTTGCCGGCACCCTGCCGATCGACGAGCCTGAATCAGTGCTGGACGTGCTGCCTCACATCGCCCCGGTGATCGTGCTGTATCCCGCCGGGGGTGGCGCGGTCCTGGCCCCGCGTTAGGGCTGTCCCGGGCAAGGCCGCGCGGAAAGCCGCAGGGCGACCGCCGCCAGACCGAATCATTTTGTTTCAAACATTATATCGAGAATCATTCCGGTTTTTTCCGGCCTGCGGCGTCTATCCGATGAAATGGGCCGTACGCGCGAAGCGAATCGACCCAGGAAGCAACCTTTGGCCAAGGGTGTCGGGCGCTTAAAGCGCGGGCAGTTGTACCGGAATTTTCTACTGATGATGGACGAGCAAGTTAAGCAGCGTGCAGCGGCGCGCAAGGCCGCCAAACGCGGTGCGCACGGCGCCTGCGGCGCGCTGGCGATTTCCCTGGCGTTGGCGTGGGGCGCCATGCCCAACGATGCGGTGGCGCAGACCGCGCCGGTGCAGATCAGCATCACGGCGCAGCCGCTGGGCGATGCGCTGCTCCAGTTGGGCGAGCAGGCGTCGCTGGTGATCTTCTATCTGCCCGAGACCGTGCGCGGCCGCACCGCGCCAGCGGTGTCGGGACAGCTGACGCCGGACGAGGCGCTGCGCCGGTTGCTGGCGGGCACCGGCATCGCGTTCCAGCGCGATGGACGCAATGTGTCGCTGACCGCGCCGTCCGGCGGCTCCGCCCAGCTCGAACCCGTGACGGTGCATGGCGTGGCGGTGGGAACGGCGGACAGCTACGTGGCGCTGTCCAGCCAGAGCGGCAAGCTGGATGTGCCGCTGATCGAGACGCCGCGTTCGGTGTCGATCGTGACGCAGGAGCAGTTGAAGGTGCAGGCGCCGCGCAACCTGGAAAGCGCGCTGGCCTATACACCCGGCGTGCAGACGGAGGTATCGGGGTCGAGCGATGCGCGGATGACGGGCGCCGTCATTCGCGGCTTCAGCGACGGCAGCGCCTATTTCAAGGATGGTTTGAAGCAGCTGTCGACCGGCACGTATGCCTCGTGGAACGACAACATCGAAGAGCTCGACAGCATTGAAGTGCTGAAGGGGCCCGCGTCGGTGCTGTTCGGTCAGGGGCGGCCGGGCGGTGTCATCAACGTGGTATCCAAGCGGCCCTCCGCGGATCACGTCAACAGTGTCGGCGCCAGTTACGGCACGTACAACCGCCGCCAGCTCACTGCGGACCTGGGTGGCGCTTTCAACCCTGAAGGCAAGGTGCTGTATCGCCTGAACGTGCTGGGGCGCGACAGCGACGGCCGCACGGACGGTTCGCGCGACGACCGGATCTCCGTGGCGCCGTCGATCCTATGGAACATCACGAATCAGACCCGGGTGACCGTGCTGGGCACGTACTCCAAGGAGCGTGCGACGCCCAAGAGTTGGTGGCCCAATCTGTACACCTATCCGGAGATCGGCGACCTGCCGCTCAGCCGCGCCGC
Organism: Achromobacter sp. PD1; assembly: GCF_048541815.1. NCBI lineage: Bacteria > Pseudomonadati > Pseudomonadota > Betaproteobacteria > Burkholderiales > Alcaligenaceae > Achromobacter > Achromobacter sp. PD1. The sequence continues at coordinate 119,545 of NZ_CP183349.1, read as the reverse complement.
GGGTGACCCGGATTTCGACCGCTTCGACCGCGACACGAAGTCGATCGGCTACGCCTTCGAGCACGACACGGACAACGGGTGGCGCCTGCGACAGAACCTGCGCTATTCCGAGATCGACATCGACTACCGGCATATCTACGCGATGGATCTGTTGGAGGACCGTCGCACGGTCACGCGCGGCAGCCTGGCCCAACGCACCAACGGCAAGACGTTTGCGGTCGACAGCCGCGCATCGCGCGACTTCAAGTGGGGCGATCTGCAGCACACCTTTGCGCTGGGCGTGGACTACCTGCGCTACAAGGAGAACGATGCGCTGGGCTTCGGCTGGGATGTGTCTAACCTGGACATCTACGCACCGGTCTATGGGCAGAACATCGAGTATCCCGAGCTGGAACCGTCGCGCACGGATCTGAAGCAGACGGGCATCTACACGCTGAACCAGCTCAAGTGGAACAACTGGGTCGGCAACGTGAGCCTGCGGCGCGACTTCGTGCGCACCAACCAGACCAGCACCACGCAACCGCGCATCAGCGACTCGGCCACCACCGGCAGCGTGGGCCTGCTCTATCTCTTTGACAACGGCGTGGCGCCGTACGTCAGCTATTCGACGGCATTCGATCCGATCACCGGCAAGCAGTTCGACGGCACGGCGTTCAAGCCGCGCGAGGGCAAGCAGTACGAAGTCGGCTTGAAGTACCAGCCGCCCGGCACCGATGCGCTCTTTACCGCCGCGGTCTTCGACATCCGCCAGACCAACGTGACGACGCAGGACCCGGACCATCCGCGTTTCAGTGTGCAGACGGGCGAAGTGCGTTCGACCGGCGTCGAACTGGAGGCCAAGTTTCCGCTGTCGCGTGAACTCAGCGTGATGGCCGGCTACACCTACGTCGATCCGCGCACGACCAAGAGCAACCGCCTGCAGGACGTGGGCCGCCAGCTCACGCAGACCGCCCGCCAGACCGCAAGCCTGTGGCTGGACTACCGGCCGCAGCAGGTGCAGGGCCTGATGCTGGGCGGCGGCTTGCGCTATCGCGGCAAGGCGCCGCTGAACACCGCGGCTGATGGCACCACGCAATACAACCCGGCCTTCACGCTGGCCGATGTTGCCATCGCCTATGAAACGCCGCGCTACCGCATCGCCCTGAACGTGAACAACGTGTTCGACAAGCGCTACTACACGTACACGTTCCGCGGCATGGAGCGCGAGGCGATGCTGAGCCTGAACTATTACTGGTAGCGGGACAGGGACGGGCCGGGGCCGGGCCCGCGCTTGCGGGTAAACGAACAGTGCGCGTCCGCGGGCGGTCGTTCATCCTGGTTAGAATCCAGAAGATACCGGCCCGTTTTCATTCGGCGACCGGGAGCACATCGCGCGCATCCCGACGCGGCCGGTTCCACCGGAATCGTTATCTCGCCCTGCGACGCGGCCGTTCCATTCGGCGAGGGCGAAACGCGGGACGCCGCGATCGGGACGCAGTGAGGATGACGCTTGAGGTTGGCCCGCTGTCGCGTGCGCTCGCAGCTCAGCCCGACAACATCGCGCCCGTGCCTGCGCAGCAGTTCGCGCCGCCTTCGCGAGCCTCCCCGGCGAGGGGCGGTGATGATCAACGGCGCGACGAGGGTCGTCATAATCCGGCCACCTGACAAGGATTGCCAGGGGAGATGCCTTGTCTCGGTAGAGCTGGGCGTCGTGGGCCGCTCGTTTGATATCCCTTCTGACTGCAAAACAGGCATTGACCACGCCGGATCCAACGGCAGCAATGGGTCGAGAACAGTCGGCCATCAAAGGCTGCTCCCGGCCAGGAGCGGTCGCCCACAACTATCGTTTCAGTGACTGCTTTTACTCTCAGCGCCGGCGCCCTCGCATTCCGGGCGATCCAATCACGGAGCCAAAGGCATCAGGTTGAGGACCCTTCTTTCGAGCAAGTCCCCGTTTTCCACCAGCCAATGCTTAAGTCGATCAAATTCATTGCCCGTACTGGTCCGTGCTGACCTTTTCCATCCAATCCACCGACTTCCCATCTAGGGATTCAGCGATTGCAATGTGGCTCATGCCGACTGACGGACTGGCTCCATGCCAGTGCTTGACGCCAGGAGGAATCCAAACGACGTCGCCCGGGCGGATCTCCTGCACGGCATCGCCCCATTTCTGGACTCGCCCCACACCTGACGTAACGATGAGCGTCTGGCCCAATGGATGCGTATGCCAGGCCGTGCGTGCGCCTGGCGCAAAGGTAACAACGCCTCCCCCCACGCGCGCGGGCGCAGCGGCTTGAAAGCGCGAATCCACAAACACGGATCCGGTGAAGTTTTGCTCCGCACCCGCGCTGCTTGGGTTGGAACCGACCCGTGTAACGTTGATCGGCTCCTGTTCGGCCGCATAGACGGCCGACGCGCCAAGGGACAAGGCAAGGGCTGCTGCGGGAAGTCTCATGTTCATCCTTTCTGAAATCTCTTTGATTGGTTCATGGTGTCGCTTGATTGCCTTGTTCATTTCATTATTTTCAGAACAGGGTTGACCACGGCCCGTCAAATGTCGAGCTGACGCTCGCTCATCCACTTCACCATGGCCGGATCCCGGTGCGAGAAGAAGCTGCTTTCGCCGGTCTCGAGCTGGGCGATGCGGGCCATGTCCGCTTCATCCAGGGTGAAGTCGAGCACCCTCAGGTTCTCTTCCATCCGTTCCTTGCGCACCGACTTGGCCAGCGCCACAATCCCGCGCTGCGTCACCCAGCGCAGCACGACCTGCCCCACCGATTTGCCGTGCTTGCGACCGATGTCCACCAGCGCTTCGTTCTGGAACAGGTTGTTGCGACCTTCGGCGAACGGCGCCCAGGCCTCGGCCTGCACACCGTTCTCGCGCATGAAGGCCACGCTTGTATCCTGCTGAAGGAACGGATTGACCTCCACCTGGTTCACCGCCGGCACGACATCGTTGAAGCCGATGATGTCCATCAACCGGTCGGGATGGAAGTTGCTGACGCCGATAGCTCGAACCTTGCCGGCCTTCAGGGCGTCTTGCATCGCGCGCCACGATCCATGCACGTCACCGAATGGCTGGTGGATGAGGTAGAGGTCGAGATAGTCCAGCTGCAAACGACGCAGCGATTTGTCTATGGCTTGCTGGGTGCGCTCATACCCGGTGTCTTGCACCCAGAGTTTCGTCGTCACGAAGAGGCCGGCGCGCGGGACGCTGGCATTCTTGATGCCCCGGCCAACCGCTTCCTCGTTCAGGTAGGACGCCGCCGTGTCGATCAGCCGATAGCCGGTGTCGATGGCCTCGACCACGCAGCGCTCGCATTCCTGCGGGTCAGGAATCTGGAAAACGCCATAGCCGAGGATGGGCATCACGACGCCATTGTTCAAAGTCACTTGTTGCATGGTTAGCTCCTATGTTTGCGGGACGCTGCCAAGCCAGCTCGTCACGCGTTCCATCGTCCGCCGCTCCTGGTCCATTTCAATGACGAAACCATCCAGCAACCGCGCCTTCGGCGCATCGCTTGCCAGCACTGACTTGCTGTTCCCTGGCCCGTAGCCGCCGTGGGTAATGAAGGGGATCAGGGCCTTTCCGGACAGGTCGTGCGCGGACAGGAAAGAGCGGACCACCGGGGGCACGGTCGTGCCCCAGATGGGAAAGCCGAGGAACACCGTGTCGTAGCCCGCGATGGCGGGCACCGTCGCCTCCAGAGGCGGCCTGTAGCCGCTCTCGGTCTCCTTGCGAGCTTGCTCGACCGTTTGCTCGTAGTCTTCTGGATAGGCACTGGCCGGCCGGATCTCGAACAGATCGGTGCCACGCGCACGATGAATCAGACCGGCGACGACGCGCGTATTGCCCGATCGCGAAAAATAGGCCACCAGTGTCCGCGAGCCCTGCTGTCGCATCTCGCCGCCCTGAGCGTTCGATGCCGTGGTCGCGGCGCCCAGGGGAAGCGCCATAAGCGCAGCCATCACCGTACGTCGAGTCGAATCATGGGCGACAGTCATCCAAGCCTCCTTGATGTCATTGACCCACGCGGGCCTGCAACGCGGCCGGATAGCGGTCGCCTTGAATTTTCACGTCCGCCAAGGCCTGCGCGATCCTGTCCAGATCGGTGGCGGACAGTTCGACGGAGGCGGCGCCCAGGTTCTCTTCCAGGCGATGCAGCTTGGTTGTTCCAGGGATAGGCACGATCCAGGGCTTTTGCGCCAGCAGCCAGGCGAGTGCAATCTGCGCGGCGGTTACGCCCTTGTCCCTGGCAATCTGGCCGAGCAGGTCCACCAAGGCCTGGTTCGCCCGGATCGCCTCCGGCGAGAAGCGCGGTACTTTGCTGCGAAAATCGTCGCTGCCGAAAGTCGCGCCGTCCTTGATGGCGCCCGTCAGGAAGCCCTTGCCCAATGGACTGAAGGGGACGAAACCGATGCCGAGCTCTTCCAAGGTCGGCAAGACTTCCTGTTCCGGCTCGCGCCACCACAGCGAATACTCGCTCTGCAAGGCGGTGACCGGCTGCACAGCGTGCGCGCGGCGGATCGTCTGTACGCCCGCTTCCGACAGGCCGAAGTGCTTGACCTTGCCTTCGGCGATCAAGTCCTTGACCGTGCCAGCGACTTCCTCAATGGGCACGTCGGGATCGACGCGATGCTGGTAGAGCAAATCGATCACGTCGGTCTTCAGGCGCTTGAGAGAACCTTCGACGGCCCAACGGATGTGCTCGGGGCGACTGTTTGGGATCTGCTGCTTGTTGTCGTCGCCGAAGGTAAAACCGAACTTGGTGGCGATTACGACCTGGTCGCGCACAGGGGCCAGCGCTTCGCCCACGACCTCCTCGTTGAGGTAGGGGCCGTACACCTCCGCCGTATCGAAGAAGGTCACACCGCGATCGACTGCGGCCCGAATCAGCGATACCGCTTGCCGGGTGTCCGTGGCCGGCCCATAACCGTGACTCAGGCCCATGCACCCTAACCCGAGGGCTGAAACTTCCAACGTGCTATTTCCAAGTTTCCGCTTATGCATATGTCTTACTCCTTCAAACGCGCCCGTCCAATATGACCCACCAGAGTTCGCGATACGGCGGGACAGCTGGCGGCATCGCTACATCAGCCAATGTAGCCATCATGTCTAGCCAGCACTAGAGAGTAAAATCCGCAAATACTTATGAGGTGAACTCATAGATGGCGAAAAACGGCTACAACGACCTGATAGCGTTCATTGCGGTCGCGCGTGAACAGAGCTTCACGCGTGCCGCGGCGCAACTCGGCGTCTCCCAATCGGCATTGAGTCATCTGATTCGGGCCCTTGAGGCCAAGATGGGCGTTCGCCTGTTGACACGCACCACCCGGAGCGTATCGCCGACGGAGGCTGGGGAACGATTGATGCAGAACATCGCTCCCCGTTTCCAGGAGATCGAGGCGGAACTGTTGGCCGTTGGAGAACTGCGGGACAAGCCGGCCGGCACGATCCGCATCACTGCCAGCGAGAACGCTGCCGACACCGTGCTCTGGCCCAGGCTTGCGAAAGTGCTTCCCGAGTACCCCCTGATCAAGGTCGAGATCAACGCGGAATCACGCTTCGTCGATCTCGTCGCGGAGCGCTACGACATGGGCGTGCGCCTCGGCGGCGATCTGGCCCGGGACATGACCACGGTGCGCATCAGCCCCGACTTGCGTTTCGTGATCGTCGGCTCACCCGCCTACTTCGCCAAGCGCGCCCTTCCCTTGAAACCGCAGGACCTGGCCGACCACGACTGCATCAATCTGCGGCTGATGAGCCACGGGGAACTCTACGCGTGGGAGTTCAAGAAGGGCAAACAGCAGATCAGCGTTCGAGTCGATGGGCCGCTTGTCTTCAACCGGACCAAGCCCATCCTTCAGGCGGCGCTGGCCGGCTTTGGCCTTGGATACCTGACCGAAGAGATGGCTGCCCCCCACATCGCGAAGGGCCGCCTGCGGACGGTCCTCGCGGATTGGTGTCCGACGCTTCCTGGATACCATCTCTATTACCCCAGCCGCCGGCATCTGTCCCGGGCGATGACCGTGCTGATCGACGCATTGCGTCACCCCGAGAAAGAGGTGTGACTGATATGGCCCTGGAGACTTTCAGCGATGTTCTCGCCTTTGTTCATGTCGTGCGTGAAGGCAGTTTCACTCGGGCGTCCGCCCTGCTTGGCGTATCGCCCTCTGCCTTGAGCCATGCCGTTCGCGGCCTCGAAACCCGGCTGGGCGTCCGATTGCTGACGCGCACCACTCGCAATATTGCGACCACCGAAGCGGGCGAACGCCTGTTCAACAGTGTGGCGCCCCGTTTCGACGACATCGATGCCGAGGTGGCGGCCGTCAAGGATCTACGCGACAAGCCGGTGGGAACCATCCGCATCACGTCCGCCGAACATGCGGCAACCAGCGTTCTCTGGCCCAAGCTGTCCAGGGTCATGCGCGACTATCCCGACATCAACGTCGAGATCAGCATCGACTACACGATGGCGGACATCGTCTCCCAACGCTTTGACGCCGGCGTTCGAGTGGGAGACCAAGTCGCCAAGGACATGATCGCTGTACGCATCAGCCCGGACCTGCGCATGGCGGTGGTGGGCTCGCCCGAGTACTTCGCCGCACGGTCCACACCCCGCTCGCCCCAGGAACTGACTCGACACGATTGCATCCGGCTACGACTCCCGACGCACGGAGGCTTCCTTCCCTGGGATCTTGACCGGGATGGCGAAGAGGCCAAGTACCCCGTCAGCGGCCAATGGGTATTCAACAACAGTTCCTCCATTGCCCGGGCAGCCTTGGCGGGCTGTGGGTTGGCCTACGTTCCGGAGGATATGGTGTTGGAGGATATCGCCGCGGGGCGGCTTATTCGTGTGCTGCAAGACTGGTGCAGCCCGTATCCGGGGTACCACCTTTACTACCCAAGCCGACGCCAGCCCTCCGGCGCTTTGGCAGTCATTGTCGAAGCCTTGCGACATCGCGCATAGCCAGTTCGCGGCTCCGCTTCATTTATGAGTTCACCTCAGTAGTGAATGCGGAATCAGGGGCTTAATCGAAGCGTCCGCATCCCGTAGCATTTCAGCTCCCAGAAAGGAAAGGCAAACTCAAGCCCTCATCCGGCGTTTTGCCTTTCGCCGATACCATGCCGCCGCCCCTGGCCGATATGCATGCCGGCCAAACAGAGCAACGGGATGGAGCTGCCACCGATGATTCAAAAAAAGCCTGCTTACAAGCCCGCGATCAGCACGTTGGGCGTCGTGATGGCACTGACTTCCGGGCTAACGCTCACGCCCGGTCATGCCACTGCAAAAACTGAGGCAACGCAAGCGATGCCCGCACAAGCCGCCTCGGATACCTTGTCCGCCAAGCAACAGGCCGTGCCCCTGATCGCCGCCTTCATGGCCGCGAGCGATATGCCCCAATTGAACACAGCCTTGAACCAGGGGCTTGACGCCGGCATGACCATCAGCGAGGCCAAGGAAATCCTGGTGCAGCTGTATGCATACGTCGGCTTTCCTAAAAGCCTTAACGCGCTCGGCGAACTCCTGAAGGTGGTCGAGGCACGCAAGCAAAGCGGAATTCAAGACGCACCGGGACGCGAACCCAGCCGCGCCATTCCCACCGGGGACGAACTGATAGCGGTAGGCAAGGCCAATCAGACCCGCATCTCGGGCGCGCCGGTGACTGGCCCCGTCATGGACTTTGCCCCCATCATCAATCAATTCCTGCAAGCCCATTTGTTCGGCGACATCTTCGAGCGCGACAACCTCGACTGGCAGAGCCGCGAATTGGCCACTGTCGGGGCGCTGGCGGCTACGCGCGGCGTGGAAGCGCAGTTGCGCTCGCACATGCGGGCCAGCATGCGGGTAGGCTTGACGGCAGCGCAGTTGCGCCAGTTGACCCAGATTCTGGCTGAGCGCGGCGACAAACAGGCCGCGGAGCGTGCGGATGCCGCCTTGACTCAGGCCCTTGCCGCGACCTCGGGACGCTGAAAATGAACCTCACCAAAGCCCTGCTCGTGTGCATCGCGCTGAGCTCGATGACGGCTTGCACTGCCCTTCCCGACAACCCACGTAATGCCAGCGGTCCGCTTGTCATCCAGGAACAAGGCAGCTTTGCTGTCGGCGGAAGCGTCATGCAGAAGCCTGGCCTTTACGACAATAACAAGCCAACCGCCGAAGGGCAGACATTCCACGGCGACCACCTCTACGCCTTCTATCAGGTCCCGCAGAACGCCAGACCGCTGCCCCTGGTCATGCTGCATGGTGCATACCAATCGGCGCGTAGCTGGGAAACGACGTCAGACGGCCGTGAAGGTTTTCAAACCCTCTTTTTGCGTCGGAGCTTTCCGGTTTATCTCGTCGATCAGCCTCGCCGCGGCCGCGCCGGCAATAGCACCGTGGCAACCACGATCGAGCCCACCCCCTTCGATCAGCTGTTCTTCGATCAATTCCGGATCGGCAAATGGCCAAGGTACTTCGACAACGTGCAGTTCGACCGCAAGCCTGAAACGCTGGATCAGTTCTTCCGTTCGGTCACGCCCAATACCGGTCCTTTCGATGCCGGGGTGATTTCGGACGCCATGGCCGCGCTGTTCGACAAGACGGGACCCGGCGTCCTGCTATCGCATTCGCAGGCAGGTGGACCGGGCTGGTTGACCGCGATCAAAAGCAAGAACGTCAAAGGAATCGTCGCTCTGGAACCGGGCAGCGGGTTCATCTTCCCTGAAGGCGAGCTTCCCCCCGCGATGCCAAGCGCGGCAGGGACGCTGACGCCCGAGGCGGTGCCGCTGGCTGACTTCGAGAAGCTCACGCGCATCCCCATCATCATCTATTACGGCGACAACTTTCCGACCGAGCCAACCACGGAACGCGGACAGGACAACTGGCGGGTGCGCCTGGCCATGGCCCGCCTTTGGGTTGCTGCCATCAACAGACATGGTGGCGACGCGCAACTCGTGCACCTGCCGGAAGTCGGCATTCAGGGCAACACGCATTTTCTGATGTCCGACCTGAACAACATCCAGATCGCCGATCTGGTGTCACGGTTTCTTGCCGCGAAAGGTCTGGATTGACAAGCGCGCAATTGCAGCCTGATTCATCACCTAGGCATTGGGAAATCGGCCCAGCTACCGCAACACCAGCCGCCGCAATCAACAACAGTGGGAATTGAGATGAAAGATCCATTTATCAGCAGAACCCGACGCGATTTTCTCGGCGCATCCGCGTTCGCTGTCACGAGTGCAATCATAGGAGTTCCAATAATGAGCGCCACCGCCGCCGCAGCCGACTACAAGAAGAATCCCTTTACGCTTGTCTACGCTGGCGCCCTTTCGAAGAATGAACCGGGCAAGGTCAATATTCATCCGGTCAAGTACAAGCTGAACGGCCTGGATATCGTTGCCAACGTCTACACCCCGTCGAACTACGATGCGAAGAAGAAATATCCCGCGATCGTCGTGGCCCATCCCAATGGCGGCGTGAAGGAGCAGGTCGCTGGCCTGTATGCCCAGCACCTGGCCGAACTTGGCTACATTACGATCGCGATGGATGCCGCCTATCAGGGCGGCAGTGGCGGCGAGCCCCGCAGCTCGGACAAGCCGCAATTCCGCATAGAGGACATCCACGGCGCAGCGGACTTCATCACTCAGTACCCGGGTGTTGATGCCCAGCGCCTGGGGCTACTCGGTATTTGCGGCGGAGGCGGCTATTCGTTGTCCGCGGCAAAGTCCGACAAGCGTTTCAAGTCGATCGCGACCCTCAGCATGTTCAACTCCGGCCGGGTTCGTCGGAATGGCTTCGCCGATTCTCAACTGAACACGATCCAACAGCGCCTGAAGCAAGCGTCCGAAGCACGCGCTCAGGAAAAGGCGGGAGGAAAGATTCCGTATTCCGGCGACGCCGACATGACAGATGCACAGATTGCCGCGCTGCCGTTCGAAATGTACCGGCAGGGCTACGAGTACTACTGGAGGACGCACGCCCACCCCGGCTCGACCTTCAAGTACACGACCAGCAGCCTGTTGGATCTGATGCGCTGGGATGCAACCGAACAGATTGAATTGATAGACCAGCCTTTGCTCATGATCGCCGGCAGCAAAGCGGACAGCCTGTATATGACCGAAGAAGCCTTCCCGAAGGCCACGGGAACCGACGACAAGCAACTGTTCCTGATCGAAGGCGCGACCCACATCGAGACCTACTGGGTTCCCAAGTATGTGGATGCCGCGCTCGGTCAACTCAAGCCGTTCTACGCTCGAACCCTGTGATCGTTAACAGCACGAGGTGAGGATCCGAAAGGTCGCATTCACCCATGTGCGAGCGATCTGAGCCGATTTCCACATGCGTCCTATCGACGCCGCGTAGAAGTTGCCGACGATCGCCTTCACTGGGTAGCAGTCATTCGTAGACAGACAACCAATGGCCGTTATGGGTCGGAAACGGGCATCGGCTAAAGTTTGCTTTCGGCCACAAACGGACTTCCGCCAATGGCCGCTTCCGGCGCGCGCCCATCTCGACAGTGTTGCGCAGTGTTGACGTATGCGGCGAGCAACGCGGGCAACACCGCATTCGTGGGATAGCCCGAAGCCGCGAAGGCGAGCAAAGACGAGATCATCGCTGAATGGTCCGTTGCCGTTTCGATCTTCCGCCCCGTAGATTTCTCTGAGGGCCTCAGGTTGACAAACTCTGGCCGTTGGCCTCGCCAGTGGCGGCGCCGTCTGTGCCCGGTCCCTACCGTCGCTGCTCCACCTGTTTAGATGTAACGACGCAAACCCGAAGCAACAACCACCAAGCATAGAGATCATCAGTCCCAAAGGGACCCGAATCGTCGAGCGAGCCTTGTGCGACTTCGTTGCGTAAATTCATTCCTAGCTGTTCCGTGAACAGGTCCTGCAGTTCAAACACACTGTCTTCACCCAGGGCATGAAATGCCTCGGGTGTCTCAAACGGCGGGCCCAGCGACCGCTTGCGTTGGACGCCTCCCGGTTCCAACTTGGAGGTCGTCGCTCCTTGGGATTCAACTACGTGTCGCACCATTGCCTCGAGCTGCGGTGGGACGAGATGTCCAGCAACAATCATGCCGCCCTGGAATCCGGCAACAAGGGCTCGCATCACGCTTTACGCGTGGCCAGGCGAAATCCACCTCATAAAACTACAAGAAATAAATAACCACCCCAACAGCAATAGAAAAAAATCATGGAAGGAAACTCGACAAAATTCATTTGCGAGTTATAGAGACGAGGCAACGCCCAAGCAATACTCCCCTACGCTCTGATATGGTATGGCCATCACCAGTAACGGAGTCATATATCTTGCCTCAGAAATACGAAGATCTTTCTCCCATTTTTGAGCATCTATATAGAGCCCCAAAAGGCCTCCCTCCATCGGTTTTTACGCTGTCTCGCCGTGAGGCTGAACGATTACCCCGACTGCCATCTATGGCGATTATCTCCATCACTACTCCCGACCACCGTCCCGCGAACTTGGATGGATTCGACCATGTCTTGCGGCTAAGCTTCGCCGATGTAGATTTCTTGGACCCCAACCTGCGGAACAAGAGAAATGACGATCTTGATTACAGATTCAAAAAAGCTGACGCAGAGGCGATTTGGAGCTTTATCGACTCTTTGCCATCGGAAATAACGACGATTATCGTGCACTGCGAAGGTGGCTTTTCGCGATCTTGCGCCATAGCATTAGCACTGCACCAGAGTTGCGGCTATACGGTGAACTTCAGCGCCCTAAACAATTCGAATCCATCGGTCGTAAAGCTCATGATGTCGACGAGACAGGGGCAGTAGCCTCGCCAATTACTGCGCGCTGCTTGATGTTTTCTCAGCTATCGCCGTCCCTGCCGCAGCACGAGCGCCATCACAAGCAGCTCGATACGGCATGATCAGATGACCTAGTACAAAGCTAACTTGTCCGTGGCACATCGCATGACGGCGTCCTGACTACTGCCCCTTTCGAGAAACCTCGAGTTTTCTAACGACAATGAGCGACTACCATTTCGCTCGATTCGCTTGAACCATTTGGCTAAAAGCCGCTGTTGTCCCGCCAGCGGACTCGATACCCAACCAGGCTAGATCCGTCACCTCGCTGCTCTGCAATGCCCTGTTGACGCCGGTGTTGAGTCTCTTACCCAAGTACCGTCTTTGCACAGGCGCCAATCCCTCACGTTCGATGCTGGTGCAGGGGCCGGAGCCGCACCCCACGCCGTACTGCCGGTCTGGACGATAGGCGTAAAGTCCTTCTCAACGCCCTACGACACTCGAGAGCCCCTACATATGCGCTGATTGGGCAAAGCCCACCATTTGAAGGCTCAGGAATACGCATTTGTATATTCGACACGACCAGCCGGCAGTTCCGGAATACACATTGCGTATTCCAAGTGGCAGCCAAACGGCTTCGGAATATGCGTTATGTATTCCGAAACTACCATCTGCCAGTCCAGGAATACGAATTCGTATTCCAAGCAGCCGCACCAATGCAGAACAGCCTAGTCCCCCTGGATTTGCCACACAAGCCGTATAGCACTGTAAGTCCTTGCTAAGGACAGACTTGGCCTCGATGCTCGCTGACGTCCCGTCAACCTTGTCCCCCACGACACCCACTATATCGATGACTCATACGCAAAAAGTGTCTCTAGTAGAGACACTTTTCGAAGAGTTCAATCGCAAAGCTCGAGGCAATTCGGACATGACCAACTTCGAAAGTTGTCCCAATTCGGGACACTTTTGCCGTCAAGAAACGTTTCCGACCAACACAGTTCCTCAACTATCTCCCGCCCCCTCCCTCGCCTTCTTCACGAGCGCCTAAAAAGTGTCCCAAGTTGGGACACTTTTCCTAAAAGCATAGTCGCGACACGTGTTCCATCCCTGACAACGTCAACTTGGCGCGCTTCGACACCTGCTATGGCGGTCTCACTTCTCACTCGGGTAACTTAAGGAGGCCGCGCCAACTGGGTGGAAAGCCAAGCGCTTAACCCTGACACACAAGACAGGCACGACACGCACAGCGCGAAGGCCACGACCAACGTTCAGACACCCTAATTCTTAGTGGGTGCCCCCTATTTTTTAGCCGCGGCTCTGCTCGCGCGCTGACGGGGAGCCGCAACTCTGGTCAACATTAGTGGATTAATACTCACCACCGGAGCGATCGTCTCGAACCATTGCTCACGCCCCAAGGCACGAACGACCTGAATGAGCGAATGCAGTGACGAGCCGTTGCCATTCTCCAGGTTACGTAAAGTGCGAACACTAATACCTGCACGGCCGGCCAACGTCGCTTGGTCTAGGTTCCTGTGTATGCGAAGTGTCTTTAAGTTCTCGCCTATCGCCGCTTCAATCTCGGCACACGTTCCACGCTGCATATTGCCTAAGGACGTCACCGCCCTCTCCTGTGCATGACCAACAAGAGGCAAAGTTTTACCTCTTATCAGGCAATAGACACTACAACCGGTTGAAAGTTGCCGGTAGCTGAATATCAGTGAACGCGACGAGCTTCCCTGCGATCGAGTTTTGCCAAAACCCTCACGCCACCAACGACGCACGGTCGACACAGGCTATGGAGTCTTCGCACGAGCTCAAAACTACATCTAAGTGAACACCTTCCTCGCGAATCGGTTGTCTCCTCAAAAAAAAATCTAACAATCCCGATTCTTAAAATATTGCTGAGATAGCGGTACATATTTGATATCACCGCCTTCGCAACGCATCGCCTCTTGCTGGAAAGCAGCGAATCATGGCACCTCGGAAAAGCTATACCGATAGTCGTCATCCTTGACGGCCGATCGTGGTGAACCACGTGAGTAACTCTCATGATTCTCCGCATTCGTCAACACGTTTTAAAAATGAGCGCGAAATGAGCGAGCTATTTCTCATCATACCCAAACCTGACAAACTCGATATCAATCACCCAAACGACATCATCGGGGAACGCCCAGCCCATCTTCTCCAGGCAGTTCCGCACCAGGAATGTCCTCACCTTCTTGACGGGCTGGAACCATGGGCTTGGTACCAAGGAATGGAAGGGGAGGATGCGAAACTTTTCTTTGTCCAAGAAAACAAGCGAGACAAAAGTTATCTGGAATGGATAGTTGAATTTGAACGCCTTTTTATGTACAACGGCAAGCTGGACGAAGGAAAAACGTGGCCATTTTACGAATTTAATCGCTTCTGGATGAGTGGCGCGACCTTCGGCCCATTAGTCAGTAAAAAGCTAGTGAGGGATTTCGACAACTTCGATGCTATGGCGTGGGCTAAAGGGGAGGCATTCCATAGCCGATATAGGTACACCAGAGAATTTTTCGCCTCAGTGGATGATAGCGGTATTGCAAGCTATCTCGGTCATGTCCGCGTTCCGGCCGAGTTGGTGGATCGATATGCGCCTATGCCAGAGAGGAAACGAGAACCGACCGTCGAACCAGCGACGCCGGAACCAAATTGTCCCTATGAAATTTGAGCGCTTGCCGTAGCACTAAACGCGCGCGGCACTTAATAAAGCGGAGCATGCTTGGACATGCTCCGCTTTATCACATCGTGCTCCGCGACGCCTATTCAGACTCACTCCAAGCTTCGGCACCGGGGTTTCCTCTTAAGAGAGGCCAGACAACTAGAGGGCCACATCTAGCCTCGTCTGGAACACAACCGAACGCCGTAGTTGGCAAGCCGGTCTCAGCCGACGTGTGAAATTGTGCATTAACGGCAGACCGGGGTGTTACTCGTCACCAACACGGCAGGTAAGGCGTAGCAACCGAACTTTGACAAGTTGCAGCGAAATTTGACCGCCGTCTTTCCTATACCAAGTGCGAGCCAACTCAGTCCGAGCGCCGCGATCGGCATCAGGAAAAAAATAATGAAGTTTTGAGCCATCTTCTCCCAAAGCATGCCATGTACGGAAAATGACGTTTTCCATTACAGATCAAAGGGATAGATAGATGGATAATTTGTTAGTGCCGGTCAATCTTAATAGCTCGCAAAGACCCGTTGCCGGAGCACCTCGGACATCAAAAAGAAAGAAGCACATGTCCGCCAATGCGACCCTAACATTTCGAGAACTAACCGAAGCCATGCGTGCGCGCGTCAGCGCAGGCGAAATTCCAGCGTCCACCCTCCCAAACTTGGAGTCCGCCTTCCGAGCATTCCTGCGAGGGATGAACGTGACTGAGGAGCAAGCCGTGGGCTCTGCTCTTCGGGCGTCTTACTACCGCAACATTCGTACCCATACGGAAGCTCTGCGCGAAGAAGGACGCCACGCAAGCTACATCGCCAACCGAAAGAGCCTGCTGGGTAAGTGGTGCTCCCTGGTGACGCACTTGGACGAAATCGCCGCAGCAGCGACGAACAGTCCCACGCCACTCCAAAGAGTGCTGAGTGACCTATTGGAACGAAGCCAGACGACCGTCGCGGAACTCTCCCGCGCCGCAGGGCTCTCCAAGTCAACACTTCGCCATTGGCTCAAGGGTACTCGTCCCAATGAGAGGGCTTGGCCTTCCCTGCATCGCCTAGAACGCTTCTTTGCGTTGGAGCCCGGCTCCCTCCAACGCCTGGCCAGACCCAACAAGCGTCACGCGCAAGGTGAATCGGCTCCCGCTCCCCCCATCTCGTACCGAGAACGGCTATCGCAGCGGTCACAGGACGCTTATAGGTTGAAAGAGGTATCGCCCGCGCTAAAGAGAGAGTGGATGGATCTTGTCGCCCACAAAACCGAAGACTTCCCCATTCTTCATCGATACACGCGCGGTTTCTGGGTCGCCACTGACCTCCATGCTGAGGCGAACGCCGATAAGAAATGGTTCTGCTTCATAAAAGGTAGATTTGTCCCGACAGCAAGCATCGTCTGGGGACATGTTACGTCCTACCTCGGTTGGCTAGCTCGACCGTCCTGCCAAGGCGGCGGCGGCAAGTCATTCGAAGAAGTTCAAACTATCGCCTGGTTCTCCGACAAAGTTCGGATTCACCGATTTGTGCGTTGGCTCACAGAGCGTTCAGACGACAAGGTACATCGTGGCATCTTGACGTTCGTATCCTTCGTCGCAGCGCTCAATCATCCCGATCACGGCTACCTCACCCAATGTCCAGAGCTACATCGGAGTTTGCCCGCAACAGAACGTCCCGAGACATGGAAGGATGCCTGCAACGAGGCGTTCACTTGGGCAGCCACGGCAAAGAAAGCCATGATGAAGCGGGGAACGGTCAATTCAAGAGTGCCAACAGAACCCATCAAGCGGATACTTGAACTAGCCAACCCGCTGGAAGCCGTGGCCGACATGATTGCCAGGATGAAGAGCGCCCGCCCAGACACCGGGGGGATTGAGGAGGCTACCTGGGCCCGAGACGTATTGCTAATCAAGCTGATGGCCTCCAATCCTTTGCGCGCGAAGAACCTCAAGATTCTGACCTACCGCCCAGACAACTCAGGAAACCTCTATCGGCAATCCGACGGAAGTTGGCATATCCGCATTGATAGGCGAGCATTCAAAAACGCTGACGGGGCGGCCCGCGATCGCAACTACGATATGCCGGTGGCGCAGTCTGTTTGGGGCGACATTGAGCGCTATTTGAGCGTGTTTCGACTGATGCTGCCTGGCTCGTCCGAGGTCGACTATGTATTTCTATCGCGTAAACCTTCAACGAAGGCCGGCCCATGGGCTACGCTCAACGACCGTGTTTTCTACTTAACGCGG
The DNA here is from genome assembly GCF_048541815.1 of Achromobacter sp. PD1. Lineage (NCBI taxonomy): Bacteria > Pseudomonadati > Pseudomonadota > Betaproteobacteria > Burkholderiales > Alcaligenaceae > Achromobacter > Achromobacter sp. PD1. Next base: position 102,895 of record NZ_CP183349.1, on the reverse strand, counting down.
ACATACCTGTGGGGCTCCGCGGGCATTGGAGCACACGGCTTCAGATATATCGTGCCGACCGCTATCCTTAAGCAGGCGCCCGGCGCTTGGGACGCCGCGGCTGCGGTACTTCACGACGAGGTAGATACTGTCAAGGCACATTACGCACACCTGCGTAGTTCTGACAGTGGCACTTATGTGCACTCCCTCCTTGGCTCGGCGTTCTCTCGAATGTAAAACTGTAGTTCGCCCCCCTCCCATACACAGCGGCGCGCCAACACTCAAAAGCCCCCGGGTTGCGTGAACCTCACAGTGATAGCCTCCAGCCCCTGCTGCTACCTGATATGGTTCGCGCATCACCCATCACGAACGCTATCAGCTCCGTGCAACGAACTTCCATCATGAATCCACACAGCCAGCCCTGCCGGAAATGGAGCAGTCCCAAGAATGGCAAACACGATTCCACTTAGCTGCCCATTAGCTGCATGCGCGTAGTCGGACGCGAGCTCCAGATCCTCACGCGATGGGGTCGGCGTACTTTCTGGGTGCGAATGCCATAGTCCGATACAGTGAAGGCCTTGATTAAACATCTTCTCCCGTTCGGCCATCGCGGCACTGGGCGCGAACTGAACCCTTGCCCGCCGCGACCAAAGCGGTTTAAGAAGCGTGGCTTGGTCGATGACGATAGTTGGGGCTGTGAGATCTCGAGAGTACAGCTGCCCTACCGACTCCTTCGCCCTCCAGGTGCATTGAACGTGCTGGCCAAGGAACTGGGCAACAGATTCCGGGATTTCCAGTTTCCAGCGAGCCCCGGCAACTTGATACTGAAGCGGGCTCTCCATCATGACGCGCTCATCACTGAACGGTAGGCTCTGGTTCGCATAACGGAATCGTACCGTGAGCCCTCTCTGGGCACGATGGCGCGTAGCGGAATCTCGCCCGTCACGGGAAGCCCATCGTAGAAGGCTTTAGCTCTCACCCAACTCCAGACTGTTGCCTGGCTGCACTGGCCATCGAGAACACTAAGGATTCGTTCTGACGCGAATGCGGCAGCTTGCCAAACGTCTGCCGCGCCGTAGGGATGAAAGCCCACCCCACAAGCTGGCAAATCTACTCTGACATCAAATCCGGAAAAGCTCGCTGCGTTGACTTTTTCGTCTGCAGGATCCGACGAGGGCCATGGATCGTCGATCAGAGTCAGGACTGCATGAGCAGCTGAGCAGAAGGGCTCAAGCCAAGCATGCAAAACGGGCGTATTGCCAAAGGTTTGACTACGCCATTGGGATACGACGGTTCGTACCTTCGATTCGCCGCTGCATTCGACGATTAAGTCATAGCGTGCTCGCGCGTCCTCTTGCGCAATCCATCGCGACACGTCGTCACGAATGCCGGTAATGGAAACTTCGGGTATTTCTCTACTGATGCGCGCTTCGAGGGCCTCGGCCTTCGACTGCCCTCGGGACGACAATCCGAGGACGTGTCGACTGATGTTTGGCTCCTCAAAGTACTCGTTATCGATGATATCCAGGTGCCCCACTCCCGCGCGGGCGAGCAGCTCCGCAACAGGACTGCCCAGGGATCCGCAACCAATGACTAGTACCTTCTTCTGCTGCCGTTGGTGGAACGGCTCCGGGGCATGGTCGCGAGTAAGAGCCCATGAGGCATCGATTCGCGAGCACAGACGCGGAACAACACTGAGACCTTTCCGCTTGAGAATGGAGCTGGGTGCCAGCTGATAACCGTACGGAACAGAATCTCGGATGAAAATGAGCAGCGGTGGGCATGCACCGCGGTCTGCGGGCAGCGTGTGACCAAGAGCATCAATGGAATGAGCCTGGTTTTTGGGATGTACGCCCTGTTGAATCCAAGAAAGGAGGTCTACTGCTCCGCCAGTAAGATTAGCAACGAGGCTTTCGAGTTCAAATAGGGTCTTTGGCCACGTCTTGGGCGTCCACGCGATAGTAGATGGAAGAGGTAAGAACAGTGCTTTTCCTTGAACAAACGTCCCTGTGTTCCATTTGTGTCGGGCAGCCACTTTGTATGGTTCTTCACCCACGAGCGTAGCAATCTGACGAACCAGCTTTCCATCGCCCTGACCTTTGTGCACAAATGCAGCGACAGCGCCCTCGGACCAATTCTCCAGCGGTCGGAGTTGCACATGAGTGTGCGTCGTGGCCAGCGCCCTGCCAATGCGCCTCTCTTGGACACCGCAGTAATTGCTCCAATATGAAAGACTCTCTTTCTGAAACTCCCGCTCGACGCGGCAAGGATCTTGGCACAGCGGAAACCAGCTTTCTTGAAAGTTCTGAATCACACGAAACACCGCATCCGCAGGATGATCGTAATCGTCTGGACTGGAGGTGTCCGCCAGACAGAGACGTCCGTCGTGCTCTACGTGGGGTAGTTCCAAGAAAAGCGATGCGTCAACATAAATCCTGGCTGGCGTGAACGGGAAGTTCTGAGGCAGCTTCAGCATCACCGGCTTGTTCTTGAGCAAGCAGTGATCAACCTGCAGTTGCCAAGTGTTAGGCGACTGCGGGAGCTTACGGGCGATGGTGGGAGCGGCTGCTAAAAAGGCATCCACCTTTGCAACAGCGCGCTCATAAGGAGTCATGGCCTTAGCTGCCGTCAACCAAGGGTGTCCTTTGATCCGTGTGGGACAACACTAGAGGGATTACTGACCAGACCGCTTGCGAGTAGCCCCCCGAGGATGTCATTGACAGGCTGACTCTGCTTCCATGCCTCTACGCCAACACCCCCGAACACTCTTCGTATCCGTGACTCATCGGGCGAGCTGCTTGACTGGTAAAGCAATGCCTCCAAGTCCTCTTCAAGCTGCTTGTGCCATCGTTGGAACTCCCGTGCGCGCACACCATTGTCGTTATTCCACCTGTCTGCGAAGTTCTCTTTAGGAAGCATGGGATTCGCCACACAGTACCGGTCTGGTCCGCTGTCGAAGTGATTCGGCATTTCCTCCACGATCGCAAGCACCACTTCGATCGGCGACGTGAACTCATGGTAGCGCGTGCTGTGCAGGCGCTCGAAGGCTTTTGTGGCTAGCGTGACAATGATGACTGAAATCGGCTGGCCATCCTTGCGCCAGTCTTCGGCGTTCCAGTAGAGATTGTCGCGATGCAACTTCATGAGCTGAATCGTCCGACGCAGAATGTCGTCCAGGCCAACTTGCGCTTCAGGCAACGGTCGTATTTCGCTGTTGGCCTTGATCACAGCATCATATGCCCTCTGCTGGAATCCGAACCGCTTATCTGCACGTTCACAGAACCAATTGGCAAAATCTTCTGGATTAGATGGAGACCAACGTGTGTCGGGGTCTCGCACCTTGAGCGATGCCCCTGTGCTCCTGGCTAGGTCAGGGACAGCAGGCGTTACGTCGAAATAAAACGGCTTGCCTGGGTATTGCAGGCGCCAGCAACGGCGCTTTCCTTCTGGAACGCCAGTGACCGACTCATTTCCTTCTAGCGCTTTTCCGAAATCGGCGAACATCCCTTCGGAATCAGGACTCAGCATGTAGTGGATGCCCTGAAGTTCGACCACAATATCGAGGTCAAACTTCTGATTCCCGCGGGGACTGATTGTGGTTTGAGTTCGCATCGAACCTTGCGGGTATACCTTTACCTCGGTCTGGCTTAATCCCAGCGTTGCGGCGATTCTGTTGCCCAGCCGCTCGTAGGCCAACTTTGCATCATTGCGTTCACCAGGGCTCAACTCAAGCCTTTGCAAAAGCGTAGCCATCAGCTTTTCCCACTGGTGGGCATCGTTGCGCGCGACCAGGCTTTTGATCAACCGTTCTGATAGCTTCGGATGGTTCTGTGTCATGGCAATTGCACCTTATGGTTGGAGTGAGCAGGTTGCTCCTGAAACCAGCTCGGTGACTTGCGTTGAGGAAACCTCGATACGAGGCCGAAACGGGGCTTGTGGGCCGCCAGATGATTCGTGACAAATGAATGGCGCGTGGTGCCGCGCCTGCATCTTCTGACCAATGACAACCGCCGCTGTGGCTGGAGCCCCGACGATAAGATGAATTTTCTTAACTTGGTACGTGTCTTGCATCTGCCGCAATGCATCGCTGAAGGTCCTACCGAAGTGCCGCAAGTCCTCTGGATGAGAAATAATGTTCTGATTGGGCTCATCCACGAACACTTCAATAGTGGGTAGGAGCCATTTGCCCTCTTTGTAGCAATGCTCAGGAAGCCGGATAGGATCAATACCGAAAGTCAGTGAAACCAGAAGGCATCCTTCCGCGTTAGTTGCGGCTGTGCGTTGAAGCTCCCGCATTTTGTATTTGCTTGGGGCTGGCAATGGCTCGGACGCCGGCCAGCCCCACCGGGTCACGATGTCATCACCCACCCTGTCGCGGTGAGGCTGGAATAGATGGATACCTCCATTGTCTCCAAGGAGGTGCCCCGCAAGAATTAGGATAGAAGTGAGATGTAGCGGAAAGACAGCTAATTCTTCTCTGCCTGCGCCGTTATTGCTTGATCCGTTGAGGTAACGATGTATCTGGGGGATTTCTTGTCGTAACGTTTCAAAAAGTGCTCCCCAATAGACACCGGTATGGTCCTTGTAGAGGTGGCTTCCTGGCTGAAACAGCGTCTCCGGAACGTCCTTCGAGCAACGCAGCTTGCTGTTCCAGAGTGCCTCTCGCACTTCCGCCGACGATAGGTACGCCACTTGGTTTCCAAGGTTACCTAGTAGCGCATAGGGCTTTACCTGCCGATACCGCAAAGTGTCCAACAAACGGGACACCTCCGCGATGCTTGCATCTCGGATCGCATTCAGTTTCTCCGTGGGGTACTCTGCTGGGCTGACCCGGTCGATAAGCCGATGACACGAGTCGCACAACAAGAGGAAATTGCTTGGTTCATCTGCGAGCCGCTCGGAATCCTGTGCTGTCCCCCGAGGGCCCTTCGGCGAAGACGCAACGATGTGCGCAAAGTAGCTGAAGTTCCCGCCTTGGCCGGTAGATGCGTGTTCCCGTAGGTCGACACCACACCCTGGAAATTGGCATCGCCATGCGGCCAGTGCAGAAACGATTTGCCGAGTACCCGCCGAGGCTTCTGCCTGCCTTCCTTTCGGGTCGCCGAGTTTCTTAGCCTCTTTCTGCCACTTCCTGATGAGCTCGGTCGTGGCCGCAAGAAGTTGATTCTCTGTAAGGAATTGAGTCGTTGTTGGGAGAGTCTCAACGGAGGCCCACAGAAGCCGCCCTCCCCGCAAAAGGGGGCGAACCACGCTCTGGGCTTCTTCCCCAAACTCACCATGTCCGATGTCATGCCATTCGGACTCACTATTTACTCGAACCAGTGCTCGGGCGGTAAAGCCGTTGGCAACGATAAGGACCTGGGCTAATGGTGTCGCACAAACCTCGCGCAAAGATGCCGCGAAATGAGGATCGTCCATGCCTTCGCCTTCAATCAAGGGAAGTTCTAACGGTTGAACGTGCAGATGAGGCGAATGACATCGTCCGTCCGGCATCTTTTATCCTTTTTTTGAACCGCACCACATGCTGTTTATATACACAGTTGTGGCACTATATATTGATCGCCATGCCAAATCAACCACCATATATAGTAAAATCATTCCTATTACAGAGCAATGAGCGTGGAGGAGCTCCGACGGTCACCTGGCTGCCACAAGACCGGGGACAGTAACGGTGCACCCGGACGCCCTATCGTTTGCCACACCTGAGAGCTAGCAAACTTAAGATCGGCGCAATCACTTTCTTTTTGCGACAGAAGACCATCACGTCGCGCTCCCGCCCTATTGAACATCTCGGCCCGAAGTCCGCGGCAACGGTTGTAGAGGCCCCTAGTACGCGTCTCGTTTAGTGAGCAGATGACATTTTTTGCACGGCTGTGATGCAACGGGCGCGAGTTTGTAGATTCACAGTTATCACGCATAGCAATGACAGCAAAACATCCCCGCTTCAAAGAAGAGACACGCGCCTTAGTGATCTTTCCTCCGACTTTCATGCGAAGCTAGAATGCACTTCTGAAAAGGAGAAGGTATCCGGCATGAGTCACGCGTCAGGCGGTTATCGCTTTGAGCCAGCGAACCACCGTAGACTGATTCACACAGAGTTCCGCCGCTATCTGACGAGTCGACAATCCTCTCGCCGCCCTGACTATCGCCCGATCTCGCAGGTCACGACTGGCTTCGCGGCGTGCCGCTCCGGATGCAATACCACGAGCACGTTGAATAGCAACAAAGTCGCCGGGCGTGAATCTCTTCCATACCCACTTGGCGACGCTACGCGCAATAGCCCGCACTTCACTTTGAGAGAGAGAACCTGGCGAGCGCACAAAAGTACTGTTGATGGAATCAGCTTCCATGAGAGTGTGGTTCAGGAACGGCTCATACCCTCCCGGACGCCAAAACTGCCTGACGGCGTTATAAGCGAACGTCCGAAGCACCTCGAAAAGGTAACAGTTGCGCCCTAGACTTGCCCGGTCGAAGTCGACCCGCCTCTGCATGACGTCTTGGAAGCTAGGCAGCTCAACGTAGTCAGCAAGGTCGCCAAGTTCGTAGACGGCATCATTGGCCGGCTGCCACAAGTACCACGCAGGATGCAATGGATTCTTGGCCAAGGGGCCTCGAAAAGCTCTGTCAGCCCCTAATGCAAGATTGAATGCGTACTCGATAGCGGCCAGATAGCGCATCGGCTTCACGCGGGCAGCCTCGGTCACACAAATCGGTGAAGACAACGCATAGCCGTACTGGGCGTGGCCATTGGCTGGATTGACTGCTACATAGGTGGGCGGAGGAAGATTGCGGTCTTCCCAGACATGAGCCCCCCGACTGTTATCGATATCCACTTGCAGCCAGGAGCGATGCGCCGGGGAATTGATCTGCAAGTATGGAAGCCTCAGCGCAACCTGCAGTGGCCGTACGCGAGCCGCATCTTTGTATTTCCCACACCACGGACGACGTGGTGCCGATGATTCAATACGAGCCAGCAATGCTGCCGACATGGCACGTCCTATGACGTGCCGCAGCGTTCTCTACGCTGTCCTCAAATAAAACTTAATTTTTCCTCGCCGCTGCGGCGATATGGAAAAAGAGATTGCAGCCCCGTCCTAAGGGTGTTTTCTGAGTAAGGGCTGCAGCTAAAGGGGTTGGGTCAGGCGGAGTTACGCAGCGACGCGTTGAGCGCCGCGCCTTCCTCCAAAAGTAATTCGAATGACGTTCCCTTCCGTCGGCTGCTCCGGCACACACTGTGCGCCGCGCTCGTCCTCAAGCTGATCATTGCCGCAAGGCACGGGGATTGCAGCTTCACGGGGCCGCGGCGGAGTCGGCGGGGCCAGGGCAGCCCGCGCCGCTTCCACTTGGCGCACCTTTTCAGCGATTTCTTGTGCCGACGGGTTGTAGTACCGCATTGCCATTTGAAGAGTCTTCCAACCCATGATCTTGGCGAGCTCCTGCGGCATCATATGCGGGGCGAATCTACTGGCCGCCTCGTGACGCAAGTCATGGAAATGCAGGTCATCAATCCTGGCTGCAATGCAGGCCGCCTTAAAGTCGCAGTCCAGCTTGCCCGTCTCCCAATACCCTTGCACCACACGCTCACCGTTGCGTGGCAACCGCTGCAAAAGACCTGCCGCCTCATAGTTCAGACCGACCGAACGTTTACTTCCGTTGATCGCTTTGGTGAGATTCACAACCCCATTTGCCAGGTCGACCTGAGACCACTGCAGAGTCAGCAATTCGCATGCGCGCAGGCCGGTCGCGAGCGCGATGCGAATGCACGCCTCAAGCCAGAGCGGTTTTCGCACGCTCTCGTGACGCGCAGCCTCGAGCAGTCGAGACTCTTCATTGAGCGCCAATCGGCGTTCACGGCCTTCTCGCGGTGACGGTCGCTTCACATCCTTCATCACGTGCACAAGGGGCCAGCTCCACTCCTTGATTGCCGTGGTGTACAGGTGAGATAGGAGGGCTAGCTCCAGACGCACGGTGTTCGGGCTATCGACTTCACGGAGGCGTTCATCGCGATACGCCACGAAGTCAGCCGCGAGCAAACTGGTCAATAAGCGCTGCGCCAACGGGTGTTTCTTCAACAACCGGATTCGATTGCGCTCGTTCCGCTGGCCGCCCAGGGCCTTCGTCGGAACCACCTGTTCCATATAGCGTCCCAAGGCATCGCCCAGGTTGATTTGGGCCATGGGTCGCAGGTCACGGAACTGCCCCATATCCATCTTGTGTTCTTGCTCTCGCGCCCAGGCCTCTGCCTGAGCCTTGGACTCAAAAGTCCTGGTCTGCCGCGGATAGCCCTTACGGCGAATCTCGACTTGGTATTGGTACTCGCCGCGCTTTTGAATGGTTGCCATGCAACGCCTCCGAACTTGTTGAAGTTAGGTATAACGGCGCCATCAGGAGATGAAAATTGCGAAGCGAGTGTGCCTGCGAATAAATCGCCGGGAATAGTAGGCAGACTTTTTTTTGTGACCGCACGAGGAAGACCGTAGGCTTCGACAAGGTCGTCACCAACCGGCTCAGTGCGGTAAAAGTGCGGTCAAAATTCCCAGAAAGCAAAAAGCCCACCGCAATCGGTGGGCTAAGTGCTTGATACTACTAGAGAATTCTGGTGGGCTGTGAGTGGCTCGAACACTCGACCTACGGATTAAGAGTCCGCTGCTCTACCAACTGAGCTAACAGCCCTGCAACTTCACTCAGTTTCGTCCGCTTTGCTGCGCGTTTTTTAGTCCGCTGCCGCTGCGTTTCGTTATGTGTGTAGTGCGAAGAAGAAAGATTATATGCAGCTTTTTTGGTTTGTGCAAGTCACCTGGAAAAAAACTTTTCCCAGGCCTGCCTCAAGCCGCAAATCCGCCATCCACCGACAGGCTCGCGCCCGTGACGTAGCGCCCTTCCGGCCCGGCCAGGAACGCCACCATGCCGGCGATATCACGCGCCTCGCCGTAGTGCGGCAGGGACAGTACCGCCACCAGGTCCGCCGCATGCGCGCCGTCGGCGGGATTCATGTCGGTGTCGATCGGGCCGGGGTGCACCACATTGGCGGTGATACCGCGTGCGCCGAGGTCGCGCGCCAGGCCCTGGGTCAGGCCGACCAGCGCGGACTTGCTGGCGGCATACAGCGCAACGCCTGCGCGGCCCGCGCGGCCTGCCAGGCAGCTGCCGATGTTGATGATGCGTCCGCCGTCCGGCATGGACGCCTGTGCCGCTTGAATGGCGACGAACGGCGCGCGCACGTTGACGTCCATGGTGCGCTCGTAGTCGTCGAGGCTGGTTTCGCCGATCGTGCCGGCCAGGAAGATGCCGGCGTTGTTGACCAGCACGTCTATCGGTCCCAGTTCGGCGACGGCCCGGTCGACCGCGCCGCGAACCGCGGACGCGTCCGCCGCATCTGCCTGGATGGCGAGCGCGCGGCGCCCGTCCACCGACAGTTCACGTACCAGCGCCTGCGCGCCGGCGGCCGAGGAAGCGCTCACGTAAGTGAAAGCCACGTCGGCGCCATCGGCCGCGAGGCGGCGCACGATGGCGGCCCCGATCCCCCGGCTGCCGCCGGTGACGAAGGCAATTTTTCCAGTCAGATTCGGCATTGCGATATCCACATTTGTAGTGATCGATACAAATATATTCGCCGAGCGCATTGACGTCCGTCAACTATTTTTTATCGATCACCACAAAATTCTCTGACGAGTAAAATCACGCCCATGGCAGAACGTGGGCGCCCCAGGAACTTCGATCGTGCCCAGGCCTTGCGCAAGGCCATGGACGTCTTCTGGTCGAAGGGATATGACGGAGCATCGCTGACCGACCTCACGGCGGCGATGGGCATCAATTCGCCCAGCCTTTACGGCGCATTCGGCTCAAAGGAAGGACTATTCCGCGAAGCGGTGGAGCTCTACCGCGAAACCGAGGGCAGCTCGGCGCGACGCGCGCTGCAAGAAGCGCCCACGGCGCGCGAAGCCATCCAATCCATGCTGCTGGCTTCCGCAGAACGCTTCACCGCTCCGGGTACGCCGTCGGGCTGCATGATCGTGCTGAGCGCGCCGGCAGGCTGCGTGAATCAGGCCGGCGTGGGCGACTTCCTGGGCGACAACCGCCGCGACATGCAAAGCCGCATCCTGGCCCGCCTCAATGCTGGCGCATCCGATGGCGAACTGCCCGCCGGCGTCGATCTCAAGAGCCTGGCCGCCTTCTACACCACCGTGCTGCATGGCATGTCGATCCAGGCGCGCGACGGCGCCAGCCGCAAGACCTTGCAAGCCGTGGCCAGACAGGCGATGAGAGCCTGGGACGCGCTGACCGAAAGCATACCTAACGGATAACGCCATGTTCCGGATCAACCTGCGGCATCTCATCCTGTGGATCAGCTTGCTGTCGGTTCTGCTCGCGCTGATGGGCAGCCTGCATGCCAGTTACCTGGTGCAGCGTGATCTTCTGCTGCGCACCGCGCTGGAACTCAACCAGGCCTACGCCTCCAAGCTGGCTTCCGTGACCGACGTGTTCCTGACCGACCTCAGGAACTATCTGTCGTATAGCGCGGAGATGCTGGCCGACATGGAAGTGCATCCCGAACACATGGCGGCCGAGACGCAGCGCCAGGAACGGCAGCTCGGCCAGTTCAACTCCACGTTTGTCGTGTCGCCACAAGGCACGGTACTGGCGGCATCGACCTCGGACCGCGCGTTGCTGGGCCAGCAACTGAACAGCGAGGCCGTCAGCCGCGCGCAGGCGACCTTGCACCCGACGGTCAGCGCCCCGTTCATGGACCTCAAGAACCGCTGGCTGATCCTGTACACCCACCCGATTTTCTCGGCCGACCACCGCTATCTGGGGTTTCTCGGCGGCACGCTCTACCTGCATGAGCACAACATGCTGGATCACCTGCTGAGCCAGCACTTCTACCGCGGCGACTCCTCTCTTTACGTCATCGATCGCAACGGCACCCTGATCTATCACCCCGACCCCGGCCGCTTGGGACAGAGCGTCTCCAAATCCGACGCGTTCGCCCCCGCCTTGCGAGGCGAAACCGGCGAAATGCGCTTCACCGACGACGACGGCCACGCGTTGCTGACGGGCTATGCGCCAGTGCCCAGCATGGGCTGGAGCATCATCGCGCAACGCCACGTCGACGCGACCTTGCAACCTCTGGGCGATCTGCTTCTGACCACCGCTCTCCATACCTTGCCGCTGCTGCTGCTTTCAGTGGCCTCCATCTGGCTGCTGTCGCGCTGGATCGCCCGGCCGCTAGGCGAACTGGCCGGCATCGCCAAGCACATGCAGAACGCGGATTCAGCGGATCGCATCCGCAACGTGCGCTCCTGGTACTTTGAAGCCGCGCAACTCAAGCGCGCGCTGCTGGCGGGGCTGTCCTCGATCCACCACAAAATCCGCGACCTGCGCCGTGAAACCACTACCGATACCTTGACAGGCCTCTTGAACCGGCGGGGAATGGACGAGGCACTGGCGCTGCTGCAAGCCGAGAAACAGCCGGTGGCGGCCGTAGTCATCGACATTGACCACTTCAAGCACATCAATGACCGCTACGGCCACGCGGAAGGCGATCGCGCGCTGCAATCCCTGGCCAAGCTGATGAGCGACGGTTCGCGCAGCGGCGACACCGTGGCGCGCGCCGGCGGCGAGGAGTTCGTCATGCTGCTGCCCGGCGCCCCCCTGGAAGCCGCCATCGCCCTGGTGGAGCGGCTGCGTCAGCGCATTGCCACCGAGCCGGGCGCCGTCGCCACGCCCTTCACCATTTCGGCGGGAGTAGCGGCCTACCCCGCGCATGGCGCGACGCTGGACGCCGTACTGCAACGCGCCGACCAGGCGCTCTACTACGCCAAGAACCACGGCCGCGACGCCGTCTGCGTCGCGGACGACGACGCCCAGACCGGAGCGCGCCGGGCCTCGCCGGCCTGAGCTCTATTTGCCTTTGGACGGAGCGGGCGGCGGCGCCTTGGGCGGCACGCGCATCTGCTTCAGCAAGGGACCGCAGGCATTGTCGTCGGTGGTGCTGGGCGCAACCAGCGCCAGCAACCCGGCGGCCGGCGTCAGCAGTACGCCCAGGGCCACCATGCCCGCGCCGCGCGCCGCCAGGGGCAGCACATGTACCCCCACGTCCGGCGAGCCGAAGGTGCCCCGTACATACAAGGGAGAGCGCAGCGAGAAGATGCGGAAGCCCTTGCTGTCCGGAGTGATGTCCAGGTCCATCTTCTCGTTCTTGAAGTCAGCCGTGCCGGTGATGCTGATCAGCGCGTTCTCGGTGTCGAACACGAACACGCGCGGCGTCATCACGCCGTTCTTCATTTCCAGGTCGGCCGCGCCGCAATTGATCTTCACCTCGTCGTCGCCGAACAGCTTGGAGACGACGTAGTTGCCCACGTTGAGCCCCGCGATCTCCATCAGGCTGCGGCTGATGACGCCATCGTTGACCAGCATCTTCACATCGCCCGTCGCGGTGCCCAGCAGGGCTGCGACCGAGTTCCCCGCGCCGCTCAGCGCCATGTCGCCATTCAGCTCGCCCAGCGTTTTCTGCATGGCGGCGGTGGAGGGGAAGAGTTGCTTGAGCCGCAAGCGGCGCGCGCTGATGTCCACACGCCCGGTCAGGGTCGAGCCGGAGCCATCCAGCCGTATGGTCGAATTGATATTGCCGCCAGCCATGCCGAAGCGCAACGGTTCCAGCGTGAGCTTGCCATCCTGCAGCACCAGGTGCACGGACAGGTCCGACAGCGGCAGCTTGCTGTCATGCACGATGCGGCCGGCGTCCAGCGCAACGTCGGCATCCATGTCACGCCAGCGGTCGGTACGGAATGCCTGCGTGGGCAGCACCTTGCCCCCCTTCGGCTTGGCCGGCGCGTCCTTGGCCTTGTCCGTTTCGGCGCCCGCGACCTTGCCCGATGGCACGCCGATCAGCGGCCCCAGGTCCTCCATGCGCAACTGTTTGGAGGAAAGCTTGCCGGTCAGCTTGGGCCGGGGCATGCTCAATGCGAAGCTGATGTCGCCATGCAGATCGCTGTTGCCCACCTTGCCGTTGAAATCCTTGTAGTCGAACACCGCTCCACCGGGATTACGCAGCTTGGCCACCAAGTGGCCGTCGGTGGAATACGGCGGCGTGTCCGGCAGCGTGACGCCCGTCAGCGGATATAGCTGCGCCATGGACGCGCCCGACAGCTTCAAACGCAGATCCAGCGAGCCGAGGTTGACCGGATCGGTCAAGGTTCCCGCGATTGAAGCCCGGGTACCGCCGATGGTTACGTCCGCCTGCACAGGAAAAGGCTGCCTGGCGTCCTGCAGGGCCAGCATGCCGCCGACCTTGCCTTCGCCCTTGGTGGCCAGGCCCTTGAACTTGCCGTCCAGCTTCCAGCCGAAAACGTAGTCGCGCGGCGACGGTGCGGCCCCACCCTCTTCCGCTGCAAAGGCTGCCCCGGCCACGTCGGCGAACGGCACCGGCTTGCCCAGAGGATCGACCAGCACGGTCAGGTCCGCCTTGAGAACTTCGTCCATCAGCGCCACCCGGCCCTTGTCAAAGCCAATCTCATTGATGTCCAGCACCCAGGGCGAAGGCTCGCCGGTTTCTGGCAGCGTGAACTCCCAGTTGGCGCGGCCGTCGGCCAGGCGCTGCAGATCGGCGGCGGGTTCGGTCAGCTGGATGCGGCGGATGACCACGCGCTGGCGCAGCAGCGGCAGGAGCGCCAGGCTGAACTCGCCGCGCTTGAGGGTTGCGAACTGGGGCGCCTTGGCCCAGGGCGCATTGGCCACGGAGATATCGTTGGCAATGACATGCGGCCATGGCACCCAGGCCCGCCAGCCGCCCTCGTCGGGTTCGCGCGTCCATTTGACGCTGAGATCGCCGTTGATGGCGAAGGAGCGCCCGACCGCGGCGCTGGCCCGCTCATTGATGAAAGGCTTGGCGCGATTCCAGTCGAAGGTGGCGATCACGGCCACCAGTACCGCCACGAGGAGCGCCGCTCCCCCTACAATCCCGATCGCTATTTTTCCTGAGCGCGTCATGGTTATTATCCTTGGCATTGCGGCCGGCGTACCGCTGCCGGCCCTCGTTACCGTCAAGGGTATCGCGGCCTGCGGCGCCGGCCAGGCTTTCCGGCCCCATAATGTGTGCGGATTTTTCCTCGCCAGGCTCTCCACGCAGCGCCACCCGGCACGCGCCAGCCGGGGTTTGCCCAGCATGGCGCGTGCCTGGCCCCGTGGCGGCCGGTTACAAAACGAAATAGCTCCGCGCGGCGAAATGTGACCCAGGCATCGGCGCCTACCGAATTTTCGACGCCGGCAACGCTCAAATGCCTGAACGACAGACCCCGGCCCCTCGGACCGGGCAGCAGAACAACCTGGAGGCCCGATGCGGCATTCGACCTTGATTTTCGTGGTGGCGGCATTTGCGCTGCTGACGCTCAGTCGCCTGGCTCTCGCCGCTTGGCAGTCCAAGCGCGTGCGCGATGCCGGGGGGCTGATCCCCCTGCTGCTGGGAGGGCTGCGCATCGATGCGCACCAGATCGCCGTGCTGGCGGCGCTGCCGGCCGTGCTGTCGCCCTTGTTCGGCCACATCCCGCTGGCCGCCACGCTGGCCGGCTACTGGTACTTGGTCGCCTTCATCCTGCTGGCCTTTCTGGAAGTCGCCACCCCGCCCTTCATCCTGGAATACGACTCCCGCCCCAACCGCCTGTTCGTCGAATACCTGAAGCATCCGCGCGAAGTCTCCGGCATGCTCTGGCGCGGCTACAAGGGCGCGCTGGTGGGCGGCCTGGCCGTGGTGGCCCTCATTGGCTGGGGCGCCTACGGCCTGTTCGGCCACGCCCAGCCCGACGCGCAACTGAGCTGGTGGCAGATGCCGCTGGCCAGCCTGGCCATTCTCGCCATCGTCATCCTGGCCATCCGCGGCACGCTGGGCCACCGCCCGATCAACCCGTCCTCGGTCGCCTACAGCTCGGACGGCATGCTCAACACGCTGGCGCTGAACTCGCTCTACAACGTGTTCTACGCCATTTACAGCATGAAGAACGAAAAGTCCGCCTCGGCCGTATATGGCGGCATGGACGACGACAAGATGCACGGGACGGTGCTGGCCCAAGCCGGCCTGCCCAACCCGCCCGCCAACCCCGACTATCCCAGCCTGCACCGCCAGGTGGCCACGCGCAAGACGGCGCGGCCGCTGAACCTTGTGATCATCCTGGAAGAAAGCCTGGGCGCGCAATATTGCGCCGGCCTGGGCGGCGCCGACCTGACGCCGGAACTGGACGCCCTCGCGCGCGAGGCCTGGACCTTCACCCGCGCCTATGCCACCGGCACCCGCTCGGTGCGCGGGCTCGAAGCGGTGGTCACTGGCTTTCTGCCCACTCCCGCCCAGGCGGTACTGAAGCTGCCGCGCTCGCAGCGCGGCTTCTTCTCGCTGGCCGATCTGCTCGGACGCCATGGCTACCATTCGCGCTTCATCTACGGCGGCGAATCGCACTTCGACAATATGAAGGGCTTCTTCCTGGGCAACGGCTTCAAGCAGATCGTGGATCGGCCCGATTTCGTGGACCCGGCCTTTGTCGGCACCTGGGGCGCGTCGGACGAAGACATGTTCAATCAGCTGGATCGGCTGCTGCGCGAAGATGGCGACCAGCCCACCTTCACGCTGGCCTTCAGCGTGTCCAACCATTCGCCCTGGGAGTACCCGGCAGGCCGCATCCAGACCGACGGCAACCCGGCCACCGTGGAAAACACCGTGCGCTACGCCGACTGGGCGCTGGGCCGCTTCTTCGAACGCGCCAAGGCCTCGCCGTACTGGGAAAACACCGTGTTCCTGATAGCGGCGGATCATGATTCCCGCGTCTTCGGCGCCAGCCTGGTGCCCGTGCGCCACTTCCATATTCCGGCCGTGATCCTGGGCGCCGGCATCGAGCCGCGCCGCGACGACCGCCTGATCAGCCAGATCGACCTGGCGCCGACCCTGCTGTCGCTGATAGGCGTGGACACCGAGCACCCCATGATCGGCCACGACCTCACCCGCAGCACGCCGGGCCGGGCGATCATGCAGTACGACAACACCTACGGCTATCTGAAGGAAGACGAGCTGCTGGTGATGGCGCCCAACAAGACGCCGCTGCAATATCGCTACACGGCACCCGAGGAATACGCGCCCGTGCCGCTGGACCCGGAGCTCGCCGCCGAGGCGCTTGCGCACGCGCTGTGGCCCAGCTGGGCCTATCGCGAAGGCCGCTACAGCCTGCCGGAACAGGCTGGCGCATCATCCGCCCCCGGCGACAGGCCTGCCGCCTGAGCCCCCTGCCCCGCGGCCGCTACGCCGGCCGCTTGAATGCCTTGCGGGCTTTCTCGCTGGCGGCGTGGCAATGGCAATCAGGGCTGTGGTCATTCACCATGCCCACCGACTGCATGAATGCATAGACGGTGGTGGGCCCGACGAACTTCCAGCCCAGTTTCTTCAGCGCCTTGGACAAGGCCTCGGATTGCGCCGAGGTCGAGGCGCCGCGGGTCGACGGCGTCCCCTTCGGGGCTTCGAAACGCCACAGGTAGGCGCCCAGCGAGCCTTCGCGCTCGATCATTTCCAGCGCGCGGGCGGCATTGTTGATCACGGCTTCGATCTTGCCGCGATGGCGCACGATGCCGGCGTCGTCCAGCAGCCTCAGCACCTCTTTTTCGCCGAAGCGCGCCACTTTCGCGGGCTCGAAGTTGGCGAAGCCGCGCCGAAACGCGTCGCGCTTGGACAGGATGGTGCGCCAGCTCAACCCCGACTGGAATCCCTCCAGGCAAAGCTGCTCGAACAGCGCCCGGTCGTCGCCCTCGGGGTAGCCCCATTCGGTGTCGTGGTAGGCCATGTACTCGGCGGAGGTGTCCACCCAGCCGCAACGGATCAGACCGTCGGGGGATTCGGTGTTGGCGTTCAAGGCAGGCTCCTGGGCGCTATCGGGGCTACCGATGCTACCGCAGCAACGTCCCCGATAAAAGTCCGCCCATGCGCAAAAAAAGCATGGCGGCCGCCGATCATATCCCGCTACTATTTGCAGCCCTGATCCCGCGCCGGCCCTGTCCGCGCGCGTCCCGGCGCTGTACGGGGGGTCTGCGTCATGCGGCCCGTTTTGCAAGCCAGCCGGGGCCTGGACAGGTTTTCAGCCCTCCGCGCGCCATGTCCCTGCTAGAGTCCTCTCTCATTTCCTTCGTCTCGCCTGCCGTCCTGGCTGGCGACGACCCGGCCGCCAACCCCTGTCTGGACTGCGGGGCATGCTGCGCGCATTTCAGGGTGTCGTTCTATTGCGGCGAACTGGCCGGCGAGAACGGCGGCCATGTGCCGGTGGAACTGGTGACCCAGATGAGCCCGCTGCGCGCCTGCATGAAGGGCACGGAAACCGGCGGCGGCCGCTGCATCTCGCTACGCGGCGAACTCGGCCAGCCCGGCATCCATTGCGCCATCTATGAAAATCGCCCCACGCCCTGCCGGGAATTCGACATCTGGATGCCGGACGGCTCGCCCAATCCGGATTGCCAGCGCCTGCGCCTGGCGCTGGGCCTGGCCCCGGTGCCGCCCCGGCCGGACGCCGAGAACGATCCGCAAGGCCCCCTGCACCCCAACCAGCCCGCCGCGGCCTGAGGCAGCGGGTTTTCAGCCGGCGCAGGAATGGCTGGCCTGCGCCAGCATCGCCTGCCCGGAGCAAACGTCGGCGGCGGGCGCCGGAACCCGCTTGCGCATGCGGACGATGTCCGGATCCTTGCCCAGAAAGCCCAGCACATTGCGCATCACCCGTTCGCGCTCCTGATCCACGCAGATCATGTGATAGCTGTCCTGCAGCATCACCACCGTCGACTGGGCAATACGCTGCTCCAGGAAGCGGGCTGAGCGCGGGCTGGTCAGTTCATCCTCTTCCGCGTGCATGATCAGGGTCGGGCAGCGCATGCGCTCCAGCCCGCGCCGGACCATGGCGCGCAGCCGGTCCACCTGGCGCACGCAGGCCAGCGGCACCCATTGGTAATGGAACCCGTCGCCGCGCGCAAAGCCTGCCTTGATGAAGGCGCGCACCAGTTCACTTTTGACGCCATATGGATCTTCCTCGCGCACCCGGATCCGCCGCCGCAGGCCCGGTAGACGGTACGCCAGATAGCGCACGGCCCGGTACCAGGGCGTGCTCCACCCATCCAGGAACACTGGCGCGGACAGCGATACCAGCGCGCCGCGCGCGTGCGATTCGCGCTTGCAAAGCTCCACCGCCAGCAAGGCGCCCAGGCACATGCCGATCACGTGCAGCACCTCGTATTGCGCGCATAGTTCGCGATAGCGCTGCGTGACCACCGCCATCCAGTCCTCGACCGTCACATCAAGCAGATCTTCCGGACAACCGGCATGGCCGGGCAAGGTCACGCCGTGGGGTTCGACCCCGGCGCGCGCCAGCACCTTGTGCATGGCGCCCATGTCGAATTCGGTGCCGCCCAAGCCGTGGATAAGCAGCGCGCCAACGCGTTGCTGGCTCACGGCGCACTCCTGGCCGGCGGCAACGCCAATAAAAACAAGTCATTCATGAAACACCCCTGAAGCATGGCGGGCAGGACGAAAAGGCCTGTCCGACCCTGGCGTCATACTAGGCAGGGGGTGTCCGGGAAGATCGGCAAAACTGTCGGAGAACCGTGAAAATCCGTAAAGCCCGCGGCCGGGACCGCGCTACTCGCGTTCAGCCAGGTAGCGCGTGGGCGTCACGCCGAAGGCGGCGCGGAAGCTGCCGATGAAGGCGCTGGTGCTCTCGTAACCCACAGAGAGGCCGGCCTCGGTGACGGAGCCGCCGCGGCAAAGCAGCTCCAGGGCGCGCAACAAGCGCGCCTGCTGGCGCCATTGCCCCAGCGTGACGCCCGTTTCCTGGCGGAAGCGGCGCATCAATGTGCGCGAGGACATGCTCAGGCGCTGCGCCCACTCATCGATGCCGGCGGTGTCATCGGGCCGGTCCAGCAGCGTATTGGCCAGATCCCGCAAACGCGGATCGGCAGGCATGGGCAACAGCACGGGTTCATGCTCGCGCTGCTTGAGTTCTTCCAGCAGCACATCGAACAACTGTTCCTGGTAGGCGGGAGACAACGTCGTGTTCGGCTGGACCGAGGTAAAGCGGTCCATCAGGGCTTCGATCAGCCTGGACGCGGGCCAGGAGCGGCAGCGGTCCGGCAGGCGCTCGCAGGCATCGCGGCGCACATACAGGAAGGACCCGCGCGCTTCGCCGAACCAGCGTGCGCCGTGCTGCACGCCCGGCGGAATCCAGCCCAGGCTGCCCGGCATCACCGTCCAAACCTGGGCGCCCGCCTGCACCAGTACCAGCCCTTCGTGCACGAGCACCAGCATGCCCTCGTCATGGACATGAGTAGGTACGGCAATGCCTTTGGATTCACGCCGTCCCTGGACGCTGAACGGCGTCAGCAATACGTCCGGCAGGGGAGGCGCCACGGCCACGTGAAGCATGGTTGGCAGGTTTGAGCTACAGGTTGACGGTTTCCGGTGAGCGGGCCCAGTTGGAAATGTACATCATTCTCACCTGGATATCAGCCACGCAAGGAAAACCTCCCATGGACCACTCAAGACTGCGCCATGCCGGCATCAAGGCCACCTTCCCGCGCATGAAGATCCTGGATCTCTTCTATCAACATGCCGGCCTGCACATGAGTCCCGCCGACATCTACCGCAACCTGCTCTCGGACAGCAGCAACATCGGCCTGGCCACGGTTTATCGCGTCATCACGCAACTTGAAGGCGCCGGCCTGCTCAAACGAACTCAGCTCGACGCCCACACCACCGTGTACGAGCTCAACGACAAGGGACACCACGACCATCTGGTCTGCACCGATTGCGGACGGATCCTGGAGTCCAGCGACCCGGCCATGGGCCAGCTGGTCCGGAAGATCGCCAAGCGCAGCGGCTTCCTGCTGGACTCCTACAGCCTGGTGCTTTACGGCCACTGCGGCTGCGGCAAGAACGCCGCCGCCCTTCCTCACGGAGAATTCGAATGAACCACGAACAGTTTTTCTTCCACGACCTATCCCAGTTTCCCATCGTCACGTCCAGGCATGGCGGCGCGCCCGACGGCTATTCCGCCAGCTGGATACGCGAAATGGAGATGCTGGTGGACAACCCCCAGAGCTTCGTCATGGTCGTACCCGACATGCGGCAGGAAGCCGGCCAGGCCGACCGCAAGGCAATGATCGAATGGCAGACCGCCAACATGCCGCGCCTGAAGGCCCGTTGCCGGGCCTTCATCGCCGTGGAGGGCAATGCCGAAGCGCTGGACAAGATCCGCAAACGCGGCGAAAAAATGACCCGCGCCTTCGGCGTGCCATTCCTGGCCGTGGCCACCGCCGGCCAGGCGGCGCAATGTGCCCGTGAACTGCTCGGCCAGTCCGGCCCGGGAGGCTTCATCGTGGACTAGAAGGCTCCGTCGATTTAAGAGTTGGCCGCCAGCGCCGTTGTCCATTGATGTCAAGGCGCTGGTACCCGCCGGGTAGCGCGCCCCCTCAACCCAGGACCGGCCGCCCAGCATGAACCGCGCACTCGCCTGCATTTTTTGCCAATCGACGCTTGCGCAAGGCGCCCCGCTGCTTGAACAAAACGGCGCAGCCATCTGCAAGACCTGTGCCGACAGCTTCTCGGCCCGGTTCGCAGAACGCTCCTGGACCATGGCGGCCACCCTGCAGGAACAGCTCGACGTGTTGCTGGAGGAAAGCCGGCGCGCCCTGGCGCACAGTGAATTGATGGCGGAGCGCGCCCGCAGCTGCGGCCTCAATCTGCATGATCTGTCGGCCATGCCGGCGCGCACCCTGTCCTGAAATCCCCAACCGTCAGCGCCCGTTTCCCGCGATTTCCACACGCTGGTCGATGGCGCCGAACGGCGCCTCGCCATCTGGTCCGCGCGCCAAGATGCGGACGCGGTCGCCATGCCGCAGATAGGGCGGCAGCTGCGCTTCGGGCACACCGTCGAGCTGGGCGCGAACCCGCGCCTCGGTAATGCAGGCGCTGCCCGAGCCCGGATCCGCATTGCTGATGGTCCCTGCGCCGACGATGCTGCCCGCCGCCAGGCTGCGCGTTCTGGCAAGGTGCGCGATGATCTGGGCGAAGTTGAAGACGATTTCGCTATTGGCGTGGGGCTCGCCGAAGCGCTCGCCGTTGATTTCGATGCGCACGGGCAGGTCCAGCATGCAATCCTTCCAGGCGGCGCCCAGCGCGTCCGGCGTCACCGCAATAGGCGCGAAGCTGGTCGCCGGCTTGCTCTGGTAGAAGCCGAAGCCCTTGGAGAGCTCACCCGGAATCAGCCCGCGCAGGGACACGTCGTTGAGCAGGACCACCAGGGCGATCAGATCGGCTGCCCGGGCGGCATCGGTGCCCATGGGCACATCCTTGGTGATCACGGCGACCTCGGCTTCCAGGTCGATCTGATGGGCCTCGTCGACCGCCACGATGGCATCCTGCGGCCCGATCATCACGTCCGACCCGCCCTGGTACACCAGCGGCTCCTCTTCGTAGCGCGGCGGGATTGGCTCCCGGCGCCACTGGTAGATCAAGCGCGCATGATTGCGGTAGACGGAGGCATCCGCCCACTGATAGGCCCGTGGCAACGGGGCCATGCACTGGCTGGCGTCGAACGCGCCCGCTCCCGCCCACTCGGCGGCGTCGAGCTCCTGCGCGCGGCGGGCGAGCTGCGTCGCCAGCGCGTCCCAATCATCCAGCAGGGCTTGCAGCGTAGCGGCGCAGCTCCCCGCGGATATCCATCGCAGGCCCGACGGGCTCACCAGCATCAGCTCGCCGTCACGCGTGCCGTTCCTGCGCGTTGCCACGCGCAATGGCAAAGCAAGCTTGCTCATGCCAGCCTCCCCGGCGCCGCCGCGACGCCACGCTTGTGCTCGGTCCAGCGGTCCAGCGCCGCGCGGGCCTCCCCCACATAACCTTCGACGACTTCCGGCGCGGCCACTTCGACCGTCAGCTCCAGCCGCAAGCCGTTGGGATCGAAGAAGTAAATCGATTCGATGTAGCTGTCGTGATCCGTAACGCCGACCACCTCCACGCCGTGAGCCTCCAGCCTGGCCTTCATGGCAAGCAGATCGTCGCGCTGCGGCACCCGCAGGGCAATGTGATTGACCCATCCGGGCGTGTTCGGCGACGGCAGCGCCGCGGTCTGGTCGCCCAAGTCGAAGAACGCCATGCAGGAGCCGTCCCGCATGCGGAAAAAAATATGCACGTAGGGGCAGTATTCCCCAGTGCTGGGCACGGAGTCCTTCTTGATGACGTGCACCAGCGGCAAGCCCAACAGGTCTTCGTAGAATCGCCGGGTCTCCTCGGCGTCCCGGCAGCGCCAGGCGAAATGATGCAGTCCCTGCACGGGACGGGCGGCAGTATGGTCCATGCGATTCCTCAATCGAGCGATATCTTGTTGGCGCGGATGACTTCGCCCCAACGGGCAGATTCGGCACGCGCCAGGGTCCTGAACTCATCGGGCGTTCCGGGCAGCGGCTCGAAACCGAACTCGGCAAAGCGCTTCACCACCGCAGGATTGGCCAGCGCCGCATTCAATTCCTGGTTCAGACGCCCAACCGCTGGCGCCGGCATGCCCTTGGGGCCGAGCATGCCCTGGAACGCAAACACCTCGGCGTCCGGCACGCCCAGTTCGGCCAGCGTCGGCACCTCCGGCAGCAACGGCGAACGGGCCTGCGAGCCGATGGCCAGCGGCCGCACCTTGCCGGCCTTGATGATGGATGCTCCCGAAGCCAGATCCAGGAACATCACCGGCACCTGCCCGCCCATCACGTCCTGCATGGCAGGCGCGGCGCCGCGGTAGGGCACGTGCGTCAGGCGCACGCCAGTGCGGCTCTGGAACAGTTCCATGGCCAGATGATGCGGCGAGCCGTTGCCGACCGAGGCGTAGTCCACCTTGCCCGGCTCCGCCTGCACGCGCTCCATGAACGCCCTGAAATCCGCAGCGGGAAACGCCGGGTTCACCACCAGCACCAGCGGAAACTTGCCAATGGCGCCGATATACGTGAAGTCCTTTTCCGGACTGAAGGCCAGCTTGCGGAACAGGTGTTCGTTGAAGGCCAGCACGCCGTTGTCCGCCGACATGACGGTGTAGCCGTCGGGCTTGGCATTGGCGACCTGCTCCGCGCCGATGTTGGTCGCGGCGCCCGGCCGGTTATCGATGATGATCTGCTGGCCCAGCGCGGCGCGCATGGACTCGGCCAGCGTGCGCGCGAGGTTGTCGGTGCCTCCGCCCGCGGGATACGGCACAACCCACTTGATCAGTTGGTCGGGATACTTGGCCTGGGCGCGGGCCAGCGGCGTGGCGGCGGCCAGGGCCGTGGCCCCCAGCGCCTCGAGGAAATGGCGTCGGTTCAAGTCTGTCTCCTTTGGAATGGTCGTCGCCGATCAGTCGGCTGAAAGCGAGGGATCGGGCAGGTCACGCAAAGCCTGCTCGATGGCGTCCAGGCAACGCTGCTCGTCCTGGACCTGCTCGAACAGCAGCAGGGCCAGGCGCGCCAGAAACAGGGACTCGCGTCCGCGCCCGGCGGTTGCGATGGCATTGCTGCAGCGCGCATAGATGCGGTCCTGGACCGCGGCGTCGGCAATCATTGAATGGCTCCTTGCGCCCCGCAGGCGCGTTCGATGGCGGACAGCACCGTATCCAGCGATGGCGAGCACCACCGGCCGCAGACATGGCCGTCGGGCCGCAAGAGGTAGGCCATGCCGGCCTGCGGCGACTCCGCATGCGCCGCTGGCGCGGCACAGCGGCAAGGCAGAAACCGCCACTCGGGCGAAGCCGTCAGCGCTTCCAAGGCCTGTTGTTCCGGCCAGCCGCCGAACGCCAGCAAAGTGAAACTGCCGGGGGTCAGCAGATCGGTCAGGTGCCCGCCGTCCTCCGTCCCGCCATCCGCCAGCGGCGCGCCCGGCGCCCAATCGCCGCCGTCCTCGTCATCCGTCGACAAGGGCGATCCCGCGTAGGCGATGGCTCGCGTCTGCCGCGGATTGACCAGGCGCGCAATGCCCGGATGCCGGCCCGCCAGCGACAGGCTGGCCTCGCGCATCAGATCGAAGCCGCGATGCGGCGGCGACATGAACTCGGTGCTGCGCATGGCGTTCTCGGCATTGATGTGGAACGCCTGCCGCCGCTCGCTGCAATAGCTGTCCAGCAACGTATCCGTGCCCTTGCCTTGCAGCACGGCCGCCAGCTTCCAGACCAGGTTGTCGGCGTCGTCGAAACCCGAATTCAAGCCGCGCACGCCGAAAATCGGCATGGCATGCGCGGCGTTGCCTGCGAACAGAATGCGGCCATGGCGATAGGCGTCCAACGTCATCGCGCCGGCGCGGTACACCGAAGTCCACACCGGCTTCCATGGCAGATGTCCTTCGCCGATGGCGTCCAGATGCGTCTGCACGAATGTCCGCACCTGATCCGGCTGCAGGGCTTGCGCGGCATCCGCGCCGGCCGCCAGTTGATAGTCCACCCGCCAGATGTTGTCCGGCTGTCGATGCATCAGGATGGTGGTCCCGCGCGCCCAGGGCGGGTCGAACCACGCGCGTCGTTGCGCTGGGTACTCGCTGGCGAGCTCGATATCGACGATCGCATAGCGGCCTTGATAACCCGTACCCTTCAGCTCCAACCCCAGGCTGGAGCGTATGAAACTCTGGCCGCCATCGCAGGCCAGCAGCCAGTCGGCACGCGTCTCGTAGCTGCCCAGCGGATTCTCGATCCGCAAGCTCACGCCTTCAGCGTCGGCACGGCATTCGGCCACCTTGCTGGCCCAGCGGATATCCACCCGCCCCGGAAAGCGGCCGTTGATCTCGTCGATGGCGTCCAGCAGGAACTGCTCGATGTAGTACTGCTGCAGATTGATCATCGGCGGGTACTTGTCGCCCGGCGCCGACGGCATGTCGAACACCAGCACTTCCTCGGTGCCGTAATAGCTGCGGCCCCGGGTCCAGGCCAGGCCCTTCTCCATGAAGGCCGGCGCCACGCCCAGACGGTCCAGGATTTCCAGGCTGCGGCGCGAGATACAGGCCGCCCGGCTGCCCTCGCAGACCGAGTCGTCGGCCTCGATCACGACGCTGTCCAGGCCCAGTCGGGCCAAGCCCAGCGCGGCCGCCAGCCCCACCGGACCGCCGCCCGCAATCAGCACGCGATGAGGCCGAGCCTCACCGCCTTCCGCGTTGAGCCGGGGCAGCGACGGCGGGAAGCGCCGGTACTCGAAGGGGCCGATTCTTTCTAAGGGCATGCGCAAGTCCTGTCATCAAAAGCCCGTATTGGCTTGCGTCATATTCTGCGGGGCCGGACTGGTTAATATGTCCTAATTAATCAGGACAGACTAACCCGCTATGAAGCTGCTGCCGCTGCCACCGCGTCCCCTTCCTTCGGGCCAGGCGCTGAGCATCGCACTGATGAATGCAATCGGCGCCGAAAACTTCGCCGCCGGGGTGCTGGACGCACTAGGCACGACCTTGCCCGCCAGCCATTGCACGGTGTTCGCACTGCGCAGCAGCGGGCGCGTGGAAGCCGTTTCGAGCGCCAGCGCCATCGGCGAGGTCGCGACGCTGACCGCCATCGAGTACCTGCGCCTGGGCTTCGACAAGCAGGACTCCAACATGGTCTGGCTATCCCGGCGCAAACCCGCCAAGGCGCGCCAACTCTGGATCGGGCATCAATTCGCCAAAGAGGTTGCCGATGCCCACTACCGCCGCGTGTGCTACGACGACCCTGGCATACGCGAACGCATGTCGCTGCTGGCCGTGTTTCCCGATGGCTACCGGGTCGCAGTCAGCCTGCACCGGAATTTTTCATATCCGGACTACGGTTCCAAGGACTTCGAACGCATGTCGCAACACGCGTCCCTGATTGCCGCAGCGGTCATGCGCCATGTCCAGGTAACCCGGCGCGCGCCCGCGGACCAGCCGCTGCAGGTTCAGCTCATGACCAAGCTGTCCGGACGGGAGCGGCAGTTGATCACCCATGTGCTGGACGGGCTGACCACCAAGGAGGCCGCGCGCGAAATGGGCGTGTCGGAAACCACCGCGCTGACGTACCGCTACCGGGCTTTCCAGCACATGGGGGTGCGCAACCATCGGGAGCTCATGGTGCTGTTGGGAGCGAGCGTGCCAAGACGAGGCCGGCCGACTCGCTGAATCGGGTCGACAAGAGCGTCGTCATCATGAACAAGCTAGTCGTGCTCTATTCCAGGAGCCCGAACCTTCCGCCTCGACCTCCCCGCCTTGCTGGAAGCAACCATGGCGTCGCGAGCCTCAATCAGACACTCGATGAAGCATTCGGCCGCCGGCGTAGGTGGCGACTCCTTCCGAGCAAGAATCGAGATGCGGGCGGAGGGAAGCTCATGCGTCAATTGCATCATGCGCATGTGCGATGGCAGCAGCTCGTGTTCAAACAGCGGGCGCACAAAAATGCCCAGCGCATCGCTTTTTGCCATGATGGCCAGCGCGACGGCTACCGAGTGGCAAGAGATGATGTCGCGTGGCAAGGGTAAACCGTGAGCGGCGAAAGCCATTTTCACCAGGTTCGCGGGAGCTCCCGTGTTTCCCGGCACCAACCAGGGTGCGTCGTGCAATTCAGTCAAGCTACGGGCCCGGCGCAGTGGATGGCCTAGGCGCGCGCCTATCGCAAGCGGCAGGGTGAACAGAGGCCGATGCGCGAAGCCATCGTTGATCTCCCCGTCGTATTCCGTTTGCACAAGAAAATCATAGCGGCCTGAATCCAACTGCTCGTGGCTGTAGGGTGGCCCCACTTCGTTGAACGCAACGGCCACCCGCGGCATGCGCGCGCGGAAAGCCACAAGCGCGTCCGGCACGACGACCAGCGCCGCGGAACTTACGGCCAGGCTCAGAGTGCCTCCCTCGCCGTCGCGCATCTGGCCAATTTCATCGCGGGCCCGGCGGGTCTCCTGCAGGATGACGATCGCCCGCTTGTACAAGGCTTCGCCATAAGTGGTCAGCTCCACGCCTTTAACACTGCGGCGTACCAGATCTACTCCCACGCTCTGCTCAAGTTCGCGCAAGCTGCGTGTCGCAGCAGGTTGGGTCACCGCGAGCGCACGCGCAGCCGCTCGGATGCTGCCATGCTCGGCAATCAGCGCGAAGGCGCGCAATTGGCGTAGGTTCATGCATTCGGCTCCGGTAGGTCCCGCGGGGTATATAAAAAAAAAGAAAGAACGGAACAAAATTTCTGTCTTTTTTATTCTATGGCATCCGTATAGTGCCTGCGAAGGGAAGCCCAAGGTCTGGATCCACGGACCGGCAACCCACTAAACAGACCAGGGGAAACCAATGTCTATCGCAATCGCAACGGTCGCACCCGGCGCGCTGCATACGCCGTCCATGCGCCGGCGGGTCATTGCCGGCACCACCATTGGCAACGCACTAGAGTTCTTTGATTTCACCGTTTTCACTTTTCTTATCCTCGTAATCGGCCCTCTGTTTTTTCCGGCCGCCTCCAGCTATGGCCAACTGCTGCTGACCACCGCAACTTTCGGCGTAGGCTTTCTGATGCGCCCCGTCGGCGGCATGCTGATCGGCTCCTACGCCGACCGCCACGGCCGGAAGGCAGCCATGACGCTGACGCTGTCGATGATGGGCCTGGGCTGTGGCCTGATCGTCGTGGCTCCCACCTATGCACAAATGGGCATGGTCGGGCCAATCATGATGGTGATGGCTCGCCTGATCCAAGGCTTCGCCGCCGGCGGCGAAGTCGGGGCCTCGACCACCCTGTTGGTCGAACACGCTCCGCGCGGCAAACGCGGCTTCTATTCCAGCTGGCAGTATGGCAGCCAGGCCCTAGGCGTAATGGTCGGGGCGTTGGTCGTGACGCTGCTGACCCACGCACTGAGCGCGGAACAGATGCAGGCCTGGGGCTGGCGCCTGCCATTCGTGATCGGCATCCTCACCGTACCCGTGGGCGCGTACATTCGCCGCAATCTCGACGAAACGCTGGAGCCGTCGCCCCCGGCATCGGGTCAACCGGCCCTCGTGGCCACGCCATCAACGGCCGGCCGCCAGCCCCTGCGCAACATATTCAGCAATTACAAGCTAACTATGTTGAAAGGCGTGCTGTTGGTCACAGGCGGGATGGTCTGCATTCAGGTCATCAACTTCTATATCCCCACGTACGCCCGCCGCGAACTGGGTCTCTCAGCTACCTCCGCCCTGTGGGCAAGCGTGGTCTTCAGCGGCATCAGCTTCGTCGCCGCGCCGTTCGTCGGCATGCTGGCCGACCATTACGGACGCAAGCGCGTGATCTTCTGGTCACGCCTCGTGATGCTCATCATGCTGCTGCCTTCTTTCCACTGGCTGATCGTTGCGCCCAGTGGTGAACGACTGATCGTTCTGCTTGCTGTGCTCTCGCTGCTGGTGGCCCTTCAGACCTCACCTGCGTTCACCATGGTGCCCGAGTTGTTCCCCAAACAGGTACGCACCACTGGCCTGTCCGTCGTATTTGGACTCGGGATTTCGATACTTGGCGGGTTCTCCCAGTTTTTCGTGACTTGGCTGCTCCACGTGACCGGCGACTCCATGGCCCCGGCATGGTTCCTGATGGTGACCATGACGCTTTCTACGGTGGTGCTGTTCTGGATCAAGGACCGCACCCATGACGACATCGACGCCTCGTAAATCTGAGCCAGAGCAATTCAATCGCCTTTCACTGGAGCACAAGAAATGGCAACTGCATCCGCACAATCCACGCGCACCGTGCTGGAATGTGGCTTCAAGATCATCCCCGGCAAAGAGGACAAGTTCGCCGTATTCAACGACGCTCTGTACCCTGTCGCAATAAGCCAGGACGGATTTGAATCCGTGTATGGCGGAGATATCCACAACTCGACCTGGCGTTATGTGGGGGTCCGCTACGCCAGCGCCGAACAAATGAATGCGTGGCATCACCACCCGCGGCACAAGGCCGCCCAAAAGGCGGCATACGACCGCTGGTGGACGGCGGTCTACATGCGCAAATGGCGCGAGGCCGCACCAGGCGAATCCCTGACCGGGAAAGTCATGAATGAAACTCGTCTTGCCATGCCAGCCCCTCTGCATGACACGCAGCTTCATGCCTTGCAAAAAAACCTATCCACTCTGGAAGATCTTGGCGCGTCCCCGTTCGAAACCCTGACGGGAGAATATGAAGCCCAACCCTACCAGCTGATCGGCCCCAACGAGGCCGCCCCGGAGATCGGTGGGGTCTTCTATCTGCTTATCACCCATTGGCCCTCGCCTGCGGCTGCCGACGCCTGGAAAGGTTCGTCGGCATACAAGGCGCTCCAGGAACTCGGCGCACTTACCTCGGACACATTCATGGCTCTGCCTGAGGCCTTTTCTCGCGACCACCTGCGCGAAGACAAGCTGCAACGTGAATGGCAGCTTGAGGCTCATGGCTAGACGATGACGGCGCGCTACAAATAAACACTGCGAGGCACGAGCAATGCAAGTCAGAGTCCAATCAACCCGACGGACTGCGGATGACATCGTCGCAGTCGAACTCGTCTCGCTTACGGACGATGCCTTGCCAGCTTTCGAAGCCGGTGCGCACATCGACATCCAACTGCCGGGCAGCATCACTCGTCAATACTCAATCTGCAACGCTCCTCAGGACCGTTCACGCTACGTGCTGGGAGTACTGAAGGCCAGGGAGTCCCGAGGAGGATCGTTGGCAGTCCACGCATTGCAGCAGGGCGACATCATCGAGATCGGCAAGCCACGAAATCAATTTTCGCTTGCACCCAAGGCCCGGCACTCCATCCTGATCGCGGGCGGAATCGGCATCACGCCGATACTCTCGATGGCGCAGGCCTTATCGGCTGAAGACGCTTCATTCGAACTGCACTATTGCGTCCGCGCCCGTGGCCAGATTGCATTCTCGGAGCAACTTACCTCGGCTGCCTTGGCAGCCAAGGTTTTCATCCACGTGGACAGCGATCAGCCCGCAAACACGCTTGATCTGGATGGGTTGTTGGATCGCGCGGCGCCTGACATTCATCTCTATGTATGCGGGCCAGTTGGTTTCATCGAGATGGTCATCGAGCACGCGGAACGTCGAGCCTGGGCTGCTGAATGTCTGCACCGCGAGTTCTTTTCCCCGGTCGCAAGCTCTGCTGACGACTCCTCGCCGTTCGAGCTCGTTATTGCCGGCTCGGGCCTGCGCATCCCGGTTGCATCCCATGAGACCGCCTTAACCGCGCTGCGATCGGCCGGAATCGATATTCCAACAGCATGTGAACAGGGCATCTGCGGCACTTGCCTGACACACGTTGTCGAAGGAGAGCCGGATCATCGCGACGAGTTCCTCACCGAGGAAGAAAAGGCACGCAACGACCAGTTTCTCCCATGTTGCTCACGCGCACGGACGAGCCGTCTGGTCATAGATCTTTGATGACGCCTCGCCGAACAGATACGGTCAGCCATGCCATTTCATAACGCCGGCAAGACAACGCCACCAGGATTCGAGATTCAGATGTGTTCGTACCCTGAATATCCTGGCCCATTCGCCCTATAAATAAAAGTATTCATTGGAACGCAAATTCTGTCTTTTTCTTATTTCTGCGCGTCCGTATAGTGCCCTCGAAGAAGGTACCCAAGGCCGGGAATCAGCGGCCAACAACCTTCTCAACAGACACTAGGGGAAAACATGTCTATCGCAATCGCAGCGGCTGCGCCCAATGCGCTCCATACGCCGTCCATGCGCCGGCGGGTCATCGCCGGCACCACTATCGGTAATGCACTCGAGTTCTTCGACTTCACCGTCTTCACCTTCCTGATGCTGGTGCTGGGCCCACTTTTCTTTCCAGCCGCCTCCGGTTACGGTCAATTGCTATTGACCACCGCCACCTTCGGCGTGGGCTTCTTGATGCGCCCTGTCGGCGGCATGCTGATCGGCTCCTACGCCGACCGCCACGGTCGCCGCGCGGCCATGACGCTGACTCTGTGGATGATGGGCCTGGGCTGTGCCTTGATCGCCGTGGCCCCCACGTATGCCCAAATGGGCATGGCCGGCCCGGTCATGATGGTGCTGGCGCGCCTGATCCAGGGTTTCGCCGCGGGCGGCGAGGTCGGCGCCTCGACCACCCTGCTGGTCGAACACGCGCCACGCGGCAAGCGCGCCTTCTATTCCAGCTGGCAATTCGGCAGCCAGTCGCTGGGCGTAATGCTAGGCGCGCTGGTCGTGACGGCGCTGACCATGGGACTGACCAATGAACAGATGCAGGCCTGGGGCTGGCGCGTGCCATTCGTAATCGGCATCCTGACCGTGCCCGTGGGCGCCTACATTCGCCGCAACCTCGAAGAAACCCTGACCAGCTCGTCCCCGGACATCGGCAAGCCGCAACTCGCGACTGCGCATCGCGCCGCCGATCACCAGCCTTTGCGCCGCATCTTCGCCGACTACAAGATCACCATACTCAAGGGCATCTTGCTGCTGATCGGCGGCATGGTCAGCACGCAGATCCTCAGCTTCTACATGCCAGCGTACGCCAACCGCGAACTGGGCTTGCCGGCGACGTCCACGCTGTCGGCCAGCGTCGTGTTCGGCGCGGTCGGCTTTCTGATCGCCCCCTTTGTCGGCATGCTTGCCGACCGCTACGGCCGCAAGCGCGTGATCTTCTGGTCGCGCCTGGCGACCCTGATCGTCCTGCTGCCCTGCTTCCAGTGGCTGATGGCCGCGCCCAGCACCGAACGGCTGATGCTGCTCGTCGCCCTGTTCGCGCTCCTGGTGGCGCTGCAGTCGGCGCCAGCGTTCACGATGCTTCCTGAACTCTTTCCCAAGGCAGTCCGCACGACCGGCATGTCGGTGGTGTACGGACTGGGCATCTCCGTGTTCGGCGGCTTCGCGCAATTCTTCGTGACCTGGCTGCTGCACGTGACCGGAAACTCAATGGCGCCGGCATGGTTCCTGATGGTGGCCATAGCGCTTTCAACGGTGGTGCTGTTCTGGATCGACGACCGCACCCATGACGACATCGACGGACAGGAGGCCTGATGCAGCTCGGCTCCAGCTATTTTTCACGCAGCTACGAAGAGGCTCGCCACCGTTTCGTGCTGGCGGCCAAACCGCTGGCCACGCACTTTCAATCCTACGTCATCGAACCAGTCGGACGCGCAGGCGAAGCGCTGGCCACCGATGTCGCGTTGATCGGCCCGTCGGACGCGGAACGGCTGTTGATCATGACCTCCGCCACGCACGGCGTGGAGGGCTTTTGCGGCTCAGGCTGCCAACTGGCTCTGCTGGACGATGCCGCCATGCTGGAACGTGCTCGCAGGGCTGGCGTGGCCTTGCTGCTCGTGCACGCAATCAACCCGTACGGATTTTCCTGGCTGGCGCGCACGAATGAAGACAATGTCGACCTGAACCGCAACGACCAGACCTTCGACGGACGCCCTCTGCCGCACAATCCCGGATATGCGGAGATTCATGATCTGCTGCTGCCCAACGAATGGCCGCCCACGGCGTCAAACATCACAGGAATCGATGCCTACATCGCCGAGCATGGCCAGGCAGCCTTTGCCCAGGTCGTGACCCGCGGGCAGTACACGCACGCCGACGGCCTGTTCTACGGTGGCAACCACACAACGGCGTCGCTACTGAATCTTCGCCATATGCTGCGGCAGCACGGCAGTCGCAGCAAGCATATCGGCTGGATCGATGTGCATACCGGATTGGGGCCTCGCGGTCATGGCGAAAAAATCTACGCCGGCCGTCGCGACGCAGCCGCAGTCGCCCGGGCCCGCCAATGGTGGGGCAGCGACATCGCTGTCCCCTACGAAGGCAGTTCCGCGTCGGTGGACATTACCGGCCAGTTGGCAGGCCTGATCTACCAGACTTGTCCCGACGCCTTGCACACGCCGATGGCGCTGGAATTCGGCACCGTGCCCCTTGATGCCATGATCGAAGCGCTGCGCGGCCGCAACTGGCTGCTTGCTCATCCAGAGGCCGACGACGCCAAGCGCGACGCAATCCTGCGCGCCACGCTGGATGCGTTCTACAGCAACGCCGCCGATTGGCACGGCATGGTCCTAGGCCAGAGTCGCGTGGCGGTTCTACAGGCCCTGTCCGGTTTACAGGAGGCCTGATGCGAACCAGCGCGAGCTACTTTTCCCGCAGCTATGCCCAGGCGCGCGAGCGCTTTTCGCAAGCGGCCAGGCCGCTCGCCGACTCGTTCCACTCCTATGGCATCGACCAGACCGGCAGCGAAGGCGAAGCACTGAGCACAGATGTCGCCTACATCGGCGACCCCGACGCCGATCGGATCCTCATCATGACCTCCGCCGTGCTGGGAGTGGAAGGGTTCTGTGGCTCCGGATGCCAGCTCGCGCTGCTCGACGATACCGTCATGCTGGCCCGCGCACGAGAGGCCGGCGTGGCCTTGCTGCTGGTGCACGCGGTCAATCCATACGGTTATTCCTGGATCGCCCGCACCGACGAATGCAACATAGACCTTAACCGCAACGGATTGCCCTTCGACGGGCGGCCGCTGCCAGCAAACCCCGAGTACGCAAGGCTGCACGACCTGCTGCTGCCCGAGGAATGGCCGCCCACGGAATCCAACCAGCAGCTGATCGCCCAGTACATCGCCGAACACGGACAGTCCGCCTTTTCGGAAGCCGTCTCGCGCGGCCAGTATTCGCATGCCGACGGCCTGTTCTATGGCGGCGACCGCCCGGCGGCATCGCTGCAGAATCTGCGCCGCATCCTGCATGAGCATGCCCGCAAGCGCACCCATATCGGCTGGATCGACGTACATACAGGGTGGGGACCGCGCGGCCATGGAGAGAAGCTCTACGCCGGCCGCCATGACGACGCCGAAGTCGCGCGCGCGCGCCAGTGGTGGGGAAGCGACATCACCGTTCCCTACCAAGGCAACTCGGTGTCGGTCGACATCTCCGGCCAGCTTGCCGATCTGATTTATCAGGCTTGCCCGTTATCGCTTCCAACCTCGATGGCCATTGTTTTCGGGGCCGTCCGTTTCGACGCCATGGTGCATGCGCTATGTGGCAGGAACTGGCTGCACGCGCATCCGGAAGCGCCCGACGATTTGCGGCGAACCATCCTGCAAACCACGCTGGATGCGTTCTATTGCAACGAGGCGAACTGGCACGGCATGGTGCTGGGGCAAACCCGGGTTGCGGTGCTACAGGCCCTACGCGGCTTGCAGGCAGCTTGACGCATTGAGTCAAAGCGATTGCGCGACGGCGTATGCCGTTCTCGGTTTGAATGGAATTGGCTTCATCTCAGAATACGGAAAGGTGCTTAACATGGAGCGGTCGGGCTTTTCAGAAGAACAGATCAGGCATGCACTGAAGCAGGCGACGCTTGGCACGCCGATGTCTGACATCTGCAAGCGCATGGGTGTAAGCGAAGCGATCTTCCACGCGTGGAAGGTCCATTACGACGGTCTCGCATCCTATGAGATGAAATTGCTGAACAGGCTCGAAAACGAGTGCAACCGGCTTGAACGCTTGATCGCCATCCTGGCGCTCAACAAAGTGATACTGCAGGACACGCTTGGGGCAAAGGAGTGAGCCCCACGCATTGCGGCAAGTTTGCGGCGACGCCTCCATCCCGCTGAAATCTCTTCGTCTGCACTGTTCTTTTGAAATCTCTGAACCGCTACACAGTGGCATATGTCATCGGCGTTCTCATCCCGGTGAGCGCGCTGATAGGCATTCAACTTACGCATAGCTGGCGCGCCCACGCGGCGGCGCGTGATGCGATGTCGAGCCTGCACGTCGTCCAGGGCACGCTGGAGGCGATGGCTGCCGTCCTGATGGAACGCGGATCGATGAATGCCGCGCTGATAGACGGTTTGCCCGTATCCGAAACCAGACAGCACGAACTGCTGCTTGCGCGCAGTGCCAGCGATAGCAGGATCGCCGAGCTGCTGGAACTGCACCAGACCAGCAGTTGCGACAGTTGCAGGGACGTTCGAGGCACCATCCAACACATTGCGCGGACCCTGGTCCAACAGCGCGCCGCCGCGGATCGGCTCATCGCCAGACAGCGCGCGCTGATCAGCGCGCAAGAGCTGAACGACGTGGTGGTGATCATGGCCGGACTAATCCCGGCGCTCGAGGAAACCGCGCTCGACAACTCAGCCGTCGTGATCCGGCATGAAGTGGAAAATCCCGGTCTCATGACCATTGCCATGCTTGCGGCAGGACTGCGCGAGCAAGCCGGTCTGCTGGGATCCTCCTTCATGCCTGCGCAAGTACAGCACCGCCCTCTCAGCGACGTGGAAACGCAACGCATCGAACAACAACTGGGTCGCGTTTCCCAATTACGTGCGCTGCTTGAAGTACAGCTCTCCACCCATGCGGACCTCGAGACGCGCGCATATCCTCGAGTTCAGTATGAGTACTTTGGCGCAGGCCTGGAGTACATCGCGGCGTTGCGTCATACGCCGCCGTCAACCGCCGACTCGTCGAATCTGAAGGGAGGCATGCAGGAGCGCTATGTTCCGCTGATGCAATCCATCGTCGACTTCCGCGATGAAGTATTGAGCTTGTTGGGAAAGCTCCTGGAACACCAACGCGTCAACGCGGTGACGGAACTGGTCACGACCACCGCGGTGGCCATCGTACTGCTGCTGGCCGCCACCTGGGGGTTCACCAAGTTCCGCTGGCGTCTGATACGGCCATTCGTCGTAGCCACCGAAATCATCAACTCCATCAATGACAACGCGCCCGCGCCGATCTCCGGCGCCGGCTATCGCAAGGAAGTTCTCGGCCTGTTCGACGCCATCCAGAGATTGAAGGAAGACGCCATCGCCAAGTCCCAGACGGAGCATGAACGCGAGCGGCTCATCGCCGATCTGGCGACGTTGGCGGAGACGGACTTCCTCACGGGGCTGCTCAACCGGCGCGCATTTCACGCCCGCGCCGCAGCGTTGTGCGCGAGCCTGAACCAGCCGGAACAGATGCTGACTTTGATCGTCTTTGACATCGATCATTTCAAGCGGATCAATGATTCCTACGGCCACGCCGGCGGCGACAATGTTCTGGTGGCGGTGGCGCAGGCATGCCATCAGACATGGCGGCGCACTGACATCGTGGCGCGCATCGGCGGTGAAGAATTCGCTGTGCTGTGCACGGTACCCAGCATGGCGCAAGCGAGCGCAATGGCGCAGAGCATGCGCCGCCGCATCGAACGCCTGGCGGTGCCGTCCGACGGCAAGACCATAGCGTCGATCACCAGCAGTTTTGGAGTGGTCTGCGCGCGGACAGATGAAATCATCGATGTCGACGCACTGCTGAAGCACGCCGATGAGTTGCTCTATCGCGCCAAGGCCTCTGGCCGCAACTGCGTCATTACGCAGTCTGACGACGCGGCGTAATCGATCGATAGACAGCTTGCGCTTGCGCGTTGCAGGCTTGCGCGGTGATCTGCGGTCATCCGCAAAATAGGAAAAGTGCTTGGCGGAACAAAATTTCTGTCTTTTGTCGTGCGCAGCGCGTCCGTATAGTCCGGACAGCGTGAACCGAATACAGAAATTCCATTCTTGAAAGCGAAATTGAAATGAAGCCATCAAAGCTGAAAATGCGTACTCGCCTTGCCATGGGTTTTGCGATGATCATGGTGGCGCTGCTGGTGTCCGGCATTCTCGGTGCGTTTGGCATCCGCGCGCTGGAGCAGGATGTCTACCAGATCACCGCTATCAACAACGAACAACGGCGCTTGGCGATCGATATGCGCTACCAGGTCCAGGAGCAGGCCATCGCAATCCGCAACATCCTGATCCTCACGGATCCGTCAGTGCTGAAGGCCGAAGTGTCGCGGGCGAATGAAGCGGATAAGCTCTACAACGAATCGCGAGACAGGCTCGGCGGCATGTTCTCGAGCAGTTCTGGCACCACTAACGAGGAAAGGCGCCTGTTCGCCGCCGCAGGCGTTGCGCAGCAAGACATGCGTTCGCAGTTCATGCGCGTCATGGAAGAAGGATTGAATGGCGACCGCCAGAACGCGCAACATCTGCTGGAAGACGAACTGCGGCCCAAGCAGCGCGTGCTCCAGGAAACGTTATCGACATTGGCTGCGCTCGAAACGAAGATCAACGATGCACGCGCGGAAGACACCCGATCTCTCGCGAGCCAGTTGCAATGGGCCGTCGGGGCGACCGTCTTGACCGCGCTGCTGCTTGGGGTATTTGCGGCCTTTCTCACCGCGCGCAGCATCCTGCGCCAGTTGGGCGGCGATCCCGGCGATGCGCAACTTCTGGCAGTGAACATCGCCGATGGCGACCTGACCAGCCGACTGCAGCTCGATTCCCGCTACGACCATAGCTTGATGCATGGCCTGGAATCCATGCGCTCGCGTCTTTCCAGGATCGTCGATGCAATCAAATCATCGGCTGCGTCGATCTCGACGGCTGCTGGTCAGATTGCCCAAGGCAATGCCGATCTGTCACATCGTACCGAGGAGCAGGCCGCGTCACTGGAAGAGACTGCGGCCAGCATCGAACAGCTGACGTCCACCGTACGGCTGAATCAAGACAATGCGGCGAGCGGCGACGAAGTGGCCAGCGAAGGAGCCAAGGCCGCGGAGAAAGCGGGTGGCGTCGTATCCGAGATGCTCGCGGCCATGACGGAAATTTCCGCCAACTCGGAAAAGGTCGCACAGATCGTATCGCTGATCGAGAGCATTGCATTTCAGACGAATATTCTTGCATTGAACGCCGCGGTGGAAGCCGCCAGAGCCGGAGATCAAGGCCGGGGCTTCGCCGTGGTGGCCGGCGAGGTCCGGGCGCTGGCGCAACGCAGCGCCACATCCGCAAGGGAAATCAAGGACCTGATCGAGACCTCCACTTCCGTGGTCCAGGCCGGACGGGATCTCGCCACCCGAGCGGGCCGGGACATGGAAGAAGTCGTGACCTCCGTGATGCGCATGAAGACAATAACGGGAGAAATCGCCACCGCGTCTCGCGAACAAGCCATCGGTATCGAACAGGTCAACGTCGCCATCGCCCAACTGGACTCCGTAACGCAGCAGAACGCTGCGCTGGTCGAGGAATCTGCCGCAGCGGCGCATTCCATGGCGGAACAGGCGCGCGATCTGCTGCAGGCAGTCGAAGTGTTCAAGACGGCATCGTCCCTGTCCCCGCGGCATGTGCCGATGGCAGAGCCGACGCTCATCGCGTTTGCAGGCTCTACGTAAAGAGAGCAACACAAATGGACCAACCGCGACGCGCGCCGGTCCAACAGCGGCTTCAATCCGGCCACAAGCCGAGTCCATGGCCGGGTCATGAACCACGATGACCGAGAAGCAAAAAAAACGCCGCTAGAAATAGCGGCGTTTTTCTTGAGTACAGCAATGCTTGGACAGCCATTGCTTGATACAGGAATTGGGTGGTGGGTTGTGCGAGACTCGAACTCGCGACCAACGGATTAAAAGTCCGCTGCTCTACCGACTGAGCTAACAACCCGACCGAAGCCAGAAATTATGGCCGATTTGGCGCCGTTTGTCAAAATTCGATGCAAGGCCCCAGACCAAAACGCTGTCCCTGCAACAAAAACGGCCGCTCGCGGCGACCGTTCCTGAGGCTGACGGTGCTGGGCTTACCAGGCGGCCACCACCGCACCCTTGTACTTGGTCTCGATGAACTGCTTCACGGCCGGGCTGTGGTAGATCGCGATCAGTTTGGCGAACTCGGGGCGATCCTTGTCCTTTTCACGCACGACCAGCACGTTGGCGTAAGGCGAGTCGGGCGATTCCTGGGCGATGGCGTCCTTGGCGGGGTTCAGGCCCGCTTCCAGCGCGAAGTTGGTGTTCACGGCCGACGCGTCGGTGTCGTCCAGCGAGCGCGGCAGTTGGGCGGCGTCCAATTCAATGAAACGCAGCTTCTTGGGATTTTCGACCACGTCGATCGGGGTCGCCTTCAGGCCGACGTCGGGACGCAGCTTGATCAGGCCGTTGGCCTGCAGCAGCAACAGGGCGCGGCCGCCGTTGGTCGGGTCGTTCGGCAGCGCGATGCGAGCGCCTTCCTTCAGCTCGGACAACGACTTGATCTTCTTGCTGTAGATGCCGATGGGAAAAATCACCGTCTTTGCGATGCTGACCAGCTTGTAGCCGCGGTCTGCGTTGGCATTGTCCAGGTAGGGCTGGTGCTGGTAGCTGTTGGCGTCCAGGTCGCCCGCGGACAGCGCAACATTGGGCTGCACGTAGTCGGTGAATTCGATGACCTGGATGTTCATGCCCTGCTTGGCCGCTTCCTGCTTCACCACATCAAAGATCTGGGCGTGCGGGCCCGCGGTCACGCCGATCTTCAGGGGCTTGTCCTGGGCCAGCGCGGGCTGGGCGAATACGGCGGCGCCGAGCGCGAACGCGGCCAGCGACTTCAAAACCTTGATGCTCATGTTGCAGTATCCCGAATGTCGGAAGTGAGGAGAAATAAGTGCGGCGCCGGCAGGATCAGCGATGCGAGATGCGGCGCACGTAGCGGTCGCCCAGGCTTTGGATCACCTGGACCAGGACGATCAGCACGATGACGACTGCGGCCATCACGTCGGATTGGAAGCGCTGGTAGCCGTAGCGGATGGCCAGGTCGCCCAGGCCGCCTCCGCCGATGGCGCCGGCCATGGCCGAGTAGCCGATCAGGCTGACGACAGTGACGACGGTCGCGGCGATGAGACCGGGCAAGGATTCGGGCAGCAGCACCTTCATGATGATCTGCATGGGCGACGCGCCCATGGCGCGCGCCGCGGTGATCAGGCCCGGGTCGACTTCGCGCATGGCGTTTTCGGCGATGCGGGCCATGAACGGAATCGCGGCCACCGACAAGGGCACGATGGCTGCCGTGGTGCCGATGGAGGTCTGGGCCACCAGGCGCGTGAACGGAATGATCGCGACCATCAAAATGACGAACGGCACCGAACGCGTGGCGTTGATCACCGCACCCAGCACGTGGTTGACGGATTGGTTCTCGAGCATGTTGCCGCGGGCCGTCACCGTCAGGATCACGCCCAGCGGAATGCCGACCACCACCGCGATGGCGCTGGCCACGCCCACCATCAGCAGGGTGTCAAGCAGCGACGTAATAAGCAGGTCGATCAGTTGCGGACTCATGAGCTATTTCTTCAACGGTAATGTCACGGGCGGCCAGCGCGGCAATCGCGTCCTTGACCGATGCGGGCGCGCCTTGGGCCAGCACGAACATCGTGCCCACGGCCACGCCCTGGATGTCTTCCACGCGCGCCTGGATCAGGCCCACATCCAGCGAATACTGCTTGTACAGGTCGGACAGAAAGGAACCCGACGCGTCGGTGCCGGTCAGCGACAGGCGCAGCAGCCGCACGGCCTGGCCCGGCTTGGCGGCGGCAAGCGCCTGGATGCGCTCCTTGACTGCCGCCAGCGTGGCGTCGGTCAGGTCGGACGCGGTGGCGGCCGACACCATGGCGCGGGTCACTTCGTGGCGCGGCTGCGCGAACACTTCGCGCGTGCTGCCCATTTCAACCACTTCGCCCTGCGACAGCACGGCGACGCGATCGCAGACCTCGCGCACGACTTCCATCTGGTGCGTGATCATGACCACGGTCACGCCGGTCTTGCGGTTGATGTCGCGCAGCAAGGCCAGGATGTTGTGGGTGGTTTCCGGATCCAGCGCGGACGTGGCTTCGTCGCTGAGCAGCACGTCCGGGTTGTTGGCCAAAGCGCGGGCAATGCCGACGCGCTGCTTCTGGCCGCCGCTGATCTGGCTGGGATAGCGGTCGCGCAGATGTTCCAGGCCCACCAGTGCCAGCAGGCGCTCGACGCGGGCCGGAATCTCGGCCTTGGCCACGCCGGCGATTTCCAGCGGCAGCGCAACATTGCCGTACACGGTGCGGCGCGACAGCAGGTTGAACCCCTGGAACACCATGCCGATGCGACGGCGCTGCTCGCGCAGTTGCGCTTCGTTCAGGCCGGTCAGGGACTGACCGCCGATGGCGATCGAGCCTTCATTGGGCCGCTCCAGCAGGTTGATGCACTGGACCAGCGTGCTTTTGCCGGCCCCGCTGGGGCCGATGATGCCGAAGACCTCGCCCTGCTGGATATGCAGGTTGATGCCGCGCAGCGCCTGGAATTGTCCATGCGGCGTGGCGTAGGTCTTGGATAGGTTCTCGATCTGAATCATGGCAAGCGATTTTGTATCTTTTCTCTTCTACAGAGAACGACTGTTTCTTTCATTTTTAATAACCACAAGTAATATAAAAGCCCGAACCCGCGCCCGGTTGCGTCCCCAAGGAGCAATGCCATAACGCGGAAAGGGCAGTCAGGAAGGAAAGCCTTCCTGACTGCCCATTTTGTGCCGGACCGGCCGCAGCCGGTTTTTTCAGCGTGCGCGCGAGATGCGGACTTCCGCGCCGCGGCGCTTGACTTCCAGGCCCTCGGACGGAGAGATGCGCAAGCCTTCCAGCCCCTTGATGTAGCTGGAGCCCTGCATCTGCATCACGCGGATCTTGTTGCGCATGACGACCGGGTTATGCACCGGCATGCCGAACATCCAGACCTCGTCCAGGATACGAGCCGAGTTGAACTCGCCCGTATGCTGCGCGGCCGGTCCAAGACAGAGCATGTGCCCTTCACGGCCGAAAACCGGGAACTGGCCCAGTTCGCAATCGATGGTCCAGGTGGTGCCGCCTTCGTAGCGGTGCCCGGTGTTCAGGTCCCACCAGGCTTCGCCCTTGGGCAGGTACACGCGCACCTGCTTGCCGGGTTCCGTCACGGGCGCCACCAGCAGGGCCGGACCCAGCAGGTATTGCAGGTCCCAGTCGTGCGCGTGCGGATCGTTCGGGAACGACATGGCCATCGAGCGCTGCACCGGCAGGCCGGTGCGCGCCGAGTCCTCGATGGCGCCAAGCACGTAAGGCACCAGGCGGTAGCGCCACTGCATCCAGGTCTTGGCATGCGCCAGGGTTTCTTCGCCGAAGTCCCAGGGCATCAGGCCTTCCACGCCCTGGAAGGCGAAGTTCGACGAGAACACGCCGGCGGTCAGCCAACGCAGGTACAGCTCGGGCGTCATGCCGGCACGGTCGCGCGCGGCCGAGCCGATGCCATGCACCTGGACGGGCAAGCCGCTGGCGCCGATCGACAAGGCGGTGCGCAACGTATGCCGCAGCCCTTCCCAGGTGTTTTCAGCCTGCGGCCCCACCTGCCACGGCAGGCGCTGGGCGGCGGGGAACAGGTCGGAGCTGGGCACCACGCCTTCGGGCGGCACCTTCAGGCCAGCGACCGCATCGAACAGCGCACGGCGCACCAGCAGCGGATACATGCTGCGCAGCGCGGGGCCGGTTTCGCCGTTGCGGGCGGTGACGCCGTCGGGGATGGCGATCTGGGCGTCGCACGCAGGCGCGTCCAGGCCGTCTTCGACCAGTTGGCGATGGCGCTCCACCCACAGGTTGTAGATGTCGCGGTAGGTCAGGTCCAGCAGGCCGTAGGGCTGTCCGGAGGTGGCGGCGTTGCCGTCGAACACCTGGGCCGAACCGTCGTCCTTGGCCAGCAGCCAGCCGCGGTCTTCAAGTTCCTCGAACAGCGGGCTGGTCTTCAGCACGCCCGGGAAGCCGGAAGCGGCGACATGCACATGGTGCTTGTGGAACAGCGCCAGCATCTGCTTGGCGTCCGGGAAGCGCTGGGCGTTCCATTCGAAAACCGTCTTGTCCGACTGGAAGCCCCAGGCCGCCGGCTGCGCCAGCGTCACGGCATCCACCGGAATCTGGTTTTCGCGCATGCGGGCGACCAAGGCCACGGTGTCCGTGGGCATTTCGCCCGGGGCCTGTTGCAGCCAGGCGCCCATTGCCCACAACGAGGGCTGACCCGCGCGGCCGGTCAAGGCGGTGTACTGGTTGAGGATTTCGCCCGGTTCGCCAGCGAACAGGAACATGTCCAGCACGACATCGTCCACGGTCAGCACGTAGGCGGAATCCGCGGGTGCCACGCCCACCGAATGCTCGACGCGGCGCATGGTGTTGACATAGACGCCCCAGCCTCGCGGGCTCCATGCCAAAGGCAGGGCGCGGTGCTCGGGGTCGTCGGACACCACGGATTCTTCGCGGCGGTTCAGGTCGCCCGGGGTTTCGCCCAGGCCGTATACGCGCTCGTCGGACTGCAGCGTGAAGCCCGCCGTCCAGACGGC
Source organism: Achromobacter sp. PD1 (assembly GCF_048541815.1). Taxonomy (NCBI): domain Bacteria; kingdom Pseudomonadati; phylum Pseudomonadota; class Betaproteobacteria; order Burkholderiales; family Alcaligenaceae; genus Achromobacter; species Achromobacter sp. PD1. Next base: position 59,827 of record NZ_CP183349.1, on the reverse strand, counting down.
GTCGTCGGCCTGGTCCAGCGCGTTGTGCCCGAATGCGGGCGTATGCGCGGATACCTCGGACTCGAACACCCGTTCATCGTTGCGGTAGATCGCGACGCGCACGGGGTTGGACAGGATTTCCAGGGAGACGTCGCCCTGGGTGATCCGCCAGCCCTCCCCGTCGTCGCGCGGAGCGATAACGGCTTCGCCCACGGCCTCCTGGCGCGCGAGCAGCATTTCCGCCACGGCGCGCGCACGCGCGCCGGGCTTGTCATCGGTAAGGTGATTAGCCTCGCCGCAGCGCAGGCGAAAGACGCCCGGCGCATGCGCCTCGACTACCAGGTGCAACCCATCGCCCGCGTCGAAATCGATGCGACTGGGGCGGGACGTCAGCAGCTCGACGGTTTCGAGCTGGGTAGTATGGGCAAAGTCGAACTTGGGCGGCACAGAGCATCCCCCGGCTTAAGCCAAAAACCATCAAAAGACGCTATTTTGACGGATTTGGGCTTTGAAATAAACTCGGTCCCTCATTTGGACTGCGATCTCATCCATAAAAGGGGTCTAAAGCCTTCGGCCAGCGCCCCCAAAAGGAGCGGCCGTCGAGCCGCCAAAATGCCAGGTTCGCGGCCAACTCAGGCCAATTTGGCGCCAAATCCCGGCAATTCCTGCCATTCTACGCCACCTGGGACATGTCCCCGACGCCGCTTCCGGCTTTTTTTCATCGTGGCGAAATAAGTTGCGCCAGGTCCGTTTCCAAGGGGGACGGCTCCCCCGCCAGACGCGCGGCGATCAGGTCGCCCATGAGCGCCGACCACGACAAGCCCCGCGACGCATAACCGACGGCCAGCCAGAGGCCCGGAGCGTGAGGCAGTTCTCCTACCGCCGGCAAGCGCCCTGGCAGCACGGCCCGCCAACCGGCCCAGCCCGACAGGCTGCCGGGTTCCAGGGATTCGAAGTCGGGGAAGCCGCCGCCCAGCAGGCCAGCGGCCTTGCCCAGGGTGACACGCTGGCCCTCGGCGCCGATCCGCGCTTCGGACGCGCCATGCACGTAGGTGCTGCCCGCCACGCAGCCCGAGCCCACATCGGGCAGCAGATAGCCCTCGCCTCCGACGATGCAGCGGGGGCCGCCGCCCAGCGCCTGCGCGGGCACCAGCGTGACCTCGCCCGCCAGCGCGTGCATCTGGCCCACGCGCGGCAAGGGATCCAGCAGCCCACTATCGGCCAGCACGGCGCGCGCGCCGAACGCATTGGCCAGGATGACGGCATCGGCGCACGCCAGTTCGGCGCCGGCAACATCACGCACGCTCCAGCCCGCGCCGATGCGCTCGACCCTGGCAGCCGTGCCGGGCAAGAGAGTCACGCCGTCCGTCGCCAGCAGGGCTTCTATCAGCAGGTCAGGCCGCAGCAGCATGCCCTGTCCGAAATACACGCCGCCGCGCGCCAGCGGCAGGCCGGCCAAGGCGCTGGCTTCGTCGCGGCTGACCTGGCGTACCCAGTGTTCGGGAAAAGCCAGGGTCTCCAAGGTGCCGGCCAAGGCCGAGGACCGGCCTTCGTCGCGCTCCAGCTGGACCGTGCCGCAAACCAGGGGCGCCGCGCCTGCCGGCAAACCCTGCCAGCGCGCAAGCGCCCGCAGGCTGCCGGCGCGCGACAGGCGCGCCCGCGCGTTGTCATCGCGCGCCACTACCGGCGTCAAGGCCGCGGCGACATGGCCTGCATGCGCCGCCGCGCCCTGCGCCCGGCCCGCGTCTATCACGGTCACGCGCCATCCGCGCGCGGCCAGCGCCTGGGCAATGCCCGAACCCGCCAGCCCCGCTCCCACCACCACAGCGTGGCGGGACACCCCGTCCGGGCCGCCCTGCGCTGCGCTGCCAGCCGCAACGGCGGTCGCCACCGTCATATGCCATTTGCCGCCGTAGCCAGGCGCGCGCCGCGCCTCGAAACCCGCCGTCCGCAAGGCCTGGCGCAGTTCGCCGGTGCAGGCCCAGGTGGCCAGCGTGGCGCCCGGCGCCGCCAGCCTGGCCAGGTTGTGCAGCAAAGGTAGCTCCCACATGCGCGGATTGCGTTCGGGCGCGAAACCGTCCAGGAAGAATGCGTCCACACCGACGCTCAGGCGCGACGCCAGAACCTGCGCATCGCCCAAGCCCAGGGTCAGCGTGACTGCGCCGCCCTCGAACTCCAGGCGATGCAGTCCGGGCAACAAGACCGGCCATCCCGCCGCCAATTGCCGCCCCAGGGCGGCCAAGGGCTCAGGGGCATAACGCGTCAACAGAGCAGCAAGGTCTTCGCGTTCAAACGGATGCGCTTCCAGCGACACCACGTGCAGCGCGGCGCTGCGCTGGGGATCGTCGCGCCATGCTTTCCAGAGGGCCAGGAAATTCAGCCCCAGGCCGAAGCCCGTTTCACAGACGGTGAACGCGCGGCGCCCGCGCCAACGCTCAGGCAGGCCGTTGCCCCGCAGGAACACGTGTTCCGCCTGCCCCAGCGCGCCCGACGGCGAATGGTAGACGTCGCCATAAGCCGGACTGTAGAGCCGGCCGTCAGCATCGAATTCAGCCTTGGCGGGGATGAGGGGAGCATAGGAAAAGGACATGGAAACGGCGGCGGCAGACGAAATGGAGAATGAAAATCAGCGCGAATGGTTGTATGCGGCCGCGTTGGGCGGACGCCACGCGGCACGGCAGTTTCGGGGCTCAGCCACAGGTTTGACGCATACATAGGCTTACACTGGTTTCATGGATACCTATGATCAGCCCCGTTCGCAGACCTCGCCCATCGACCTGTGCGCCGCGATCGACGCGGCAGTCACTGCGGCCCATGCAGGCGCGGCCATACTGCAATCCTACGCGCATCACCGCGCCGATCTCGTGATCGACCGCAAGGCGCGCAACGACCTCGTATCGCAAGCGGACCGCGAGGCGGAAACCGCCATTATCCAGGAGCTGCAAACCCGCACGCCCAAGTTCGGCATCGTCGCCGAAGAAACCGGCGGCAAGCCCCAGGGCCGCGCCACCTGGTATATCGACCCGCTCGACGGCACCACCAACTTCCTGCACGACATCCCGCACTACGCGGTGTCGATCGCGCTGATCGCGCACGCTGGCACCGCCATCTCGGCTTCCGAAACGCTGGCCGAGGACACCCCCGTGGTCGGCGTGGTCTACGACCCCAGCCGCGAAGAGCTCTTTACCGCAGTCTACGGACTGGGCGCCTGGCTCAACGGCCGGCGCATCAAGTGCTCGCGCACGCCGACCATCGAAGACGCGGTGCTGGCCACCGGCTTCCCGTTCCGCGATTTTTCATTCGCCGCGCAATACATGCCCATGCTGCATGACGCCATCAACCGCGCGCGCGGCGTGCGCCGCATGGGCGCGGCCGCGCTAGACCTGGCCTGGACCGCTTGCGGCCGCTACGACGGCTATTGGGAAATGGGCCTGGCCCCTTGGGACGTGGCCGCCGGCACGCTGATCCTGCGCGAAGCGGGCGGCGCGTGTTCCGACATGCACCGCCAGGATCCCTGGCCCATCGGCGGGCGCGTCGTGGCCGGCAACAAGGCCATCGAACGCGCCTTGCACGAGATGATTGCGCCGCACCTCGACAAGAAGGACTGACGGCCCTAAGCCGCCTTGTCTGCGGGTACGCCCGCCACCGCGTCGGGACGCAGTTCCCGGCGCAGTATCTTGCCCACGTTGCTCTTGGGCAGCTCGTCGCGGAACTCCACGTAGCGCGGACGCTTGTAGCCGGTCAGCTTTTCCCGGCACCAATCCTGGATCTGCGCCTCGGTCAGCGTCGGATCCCGCCGTACCACGAACACCTTGACGGCCTCGCCCGAGTGCTCGTCCGGCACGCCGATTGCCGCGCATTCCAGCACACCCGGATGCTGAGCCACGGCCGCCTCGACCTCGTTCGGGTAGACCTTGAAGCCCGAGACCGCGATCATGTCCTTCTTGCGGTCAACGATGCGGGTGTAGCCCTGCTGGTCCATGATGCCGATATCGCCCGTACGGAAGTAACCGTCGGCGGTCATGGAGTGGCGGGTTTCTTCGGGCTTCTGCCAGTATCCCAGCATGACCTGCGGGCCGCGGATGGCGACTTCGCCGCGTTCGCCCAGCGGCACTTCACGGCCTTCGTCATCGAGGATGGCCACGTCGGTGGATGGCAACGGCAGGCCGATGGAACCCGAATACGCGGTCGCATTGGTGGGATTCACGGTCGCCACCGGCGAGGTCTCCGACAGGCCATAGCCTTCGATCAGCGGCCTGCCGGTGATCTTCAGCCAGCGTTCGGCCACCTGCTGCTGGACCGCCATGCCGCCGCCCAAGGTCAGCCGCAAGCCGGAGAAATCCAGGCGCGCGAAGTCTTCGTTGTGCGCCAACGCGTTAAACAGCGTATTGACGCCGGGGAACACGTTGATCGGCACCTTGCGCCATGCATTGATCAGCGAAGGCTGGTCGCGCGGGTTGATGATGAGCACATTGCGCATGCCCGCATGCAGGCCATACAGCCCGCACACTGTCATTGCGAACACATGGTAGAGCGGCAGCGCGCTGATGATGGTGAGCTGCCGGTCCGCGAGGTCATGCACCACCGGCTGCGCCACCGCTTCCGTCTGCAGCACATTGGCCACCAGGTTGCGATGGGACAGCATCGCGCCCTTGGGCACGCCAGTGGTGCCGCCGGTGTATTGCAGCACAGCCACATCGTCCATCGACAGCGCCGGCGGCGCAAAGCGCTGGCGCGCGCCGTCGTGCAGCACGTCGGGCAGCATGCGGGCGCCGTCGATCTGCCACGCGGGCACGATCTTCTTGACGTAGCGCGCGGCCAGGTTGACCAGCGGCGCCTTCAGGCCGCCGAGCAGATCGCCGGGACCCGTCACGACGATGTGCTTGAGCTGCCCGCGGTCCGTGACGCGCTGCAAGGTATGCGCGAAATTCTCCAGGATGACGATGGCCGACGCGCCGCTGTCCAGCAATTGGCGCTGCAGCTCTTCGGCGGTATAGAGCGGATTCACGTTAACCACGACCAGGCCCGCGCGCAGCGTGCCCAGCATGCTGACCAGATAGGCCGGCACGTTGGGCATCATCAATGCCACGCGCTCGCCCTTGGACAGGCCCACGCTTTGCAGCCAGCTGGCGAAGGCCTGCGCGTGCGCATCGAGTTGCGCATAGGTGATGTTGCTGCCCATTGCGGTACACGCAATGCGCGAGGCGTACTGCTTGCAGGCCCGGTCCAGCAAGTCAGTCAGGGAGGCATAACCGTCTGTCGATATCTCCGCCGGAACCCCCTGCGGATAATGGGCAAGCCACGGACGCGTCATGGTATTTGTCTCCATTAAATTGGTTTTTGATTGATGATACCCTTGTTGCGTTCCCTTTTTTCGCCCGAGAGCCCCATGAAACTGCTCGAACCCATCGTCGCGTGGCATCACGACATTTCCAAGATCCGACGCGACATCCACGCGCATCCCGAACTGGCGTTCGAGGAGTTCCGCACCGCCGACGTGGTGGCGGCGAAACTTGAAGAATGGGGCATCGAAATCGACCGCGGGCTTGGCGGCACCGGCGTGGTCGGCATCATCCGCGGCAATCTGCCGGGCGACCGCGCCGTGGGCCTGCGCGCCGACATGGACGCGCTGCCCATGCAGGAGGTCAATACCTTCGAGCATGCCAGCACCCACGCCGGCAAGATGCACGCCTGCGGTCACGACGGCCACACGGCCATGCTGCTGGCCGCCGCGCAATACCTGTCGCAGCACCGCGATTTCGCCGGCACGGTCTACGTGATCTTCCAGCCCGCGGAAGAAGGCGGCGGCGGCGCCAAGCGCATGATCGACGACGGCCTGTTCAAGCGCTTCCCCATGGAAGCGGTGTTCGGCATGCACAACTGGCCCGGCATGAAGGCCGGCCAGTTTGGCTTGACCGCCGGCCCCATCATGGCGTCCAGCAACGAGTTCTCCATCGTCGTGAAGGGCAAGGGCACGCACGCCGGCATGCCCAACCTGGGCATCGATCCCGTCATGGCGGCAGTGCAGCTGGCGCAATCGCTGCAGACCATCATCACGCGCAACCGCAATCCGCTTGACGCCGCGGTGCTGAGCATCACGCAGATCCATGCGGGCAGCGCCGACAACGTCGTGCCCAACCATGCTGAATTGCGCGGCACCGTGCGCACCTTCACGCTGGACGTGCTGGACCTGATCGAACGCCGTATGGAAGAGATCGCGCGCCACACCTGCGCGGCGATGGACTGCGAAGTGCAGTTCACCTTCCAGCGCAACTATCCGCCGACCATCAACCACGCTGAAGAAGCCGCGTTTTGCGCCGACGTGCTGCGCGACCTTGTGGGCGAGGCCAACGTCAACGACCACGTGCAGCCCACCATGGGCGCGGAAGACTTCGCCTTCATGCTGCAGGAATTGCCGGGCTGTTATGTGTGGATCGGCAACGGCACCGGCGAACACCGCGACAGCGGCCACGGCCTGGGCCCCTGCATGCTGCACAACGGCAGCTACGACTTCAACGACGAGCTGCTGCCGCTGGGCGGCACGTACTGGGTCCAGCTGGCGCTCAAGCGCCTGGCCAAGGCCTGACCCTCAAACGCCGTCCGCCGCCCCGACCGCCAGGCACATCGCCAGGAAGCGTTCGGCGGCGCGGGCGGCCGCGTCCGCGTGCGGCACCAGGATGCTCAAGGTCCGCGTCAGCGGCTTGGGCAACAGGCGCAAGGCCGCCAGCGCCCCATCTTCGTGGCGCATCGACATGACGGACACGAAGCCCACGCCCAGTCCGGCACGCACCGCCTGCTTCACGCCCTCCACGCCGGCCAGCTCCAACCCCACCGACGGCGCCAGGCCCGCATCCGCAAACGCACGCTCCACCAGCCGGCGCACGCCCGAACCAGGCTCGCGCATGACCAGCGCCGACGTCGCCAGGTCGCGCAGCATCACCGCCCCCTTGCCCGCCAGCGCGTGGTCCGCGCGCACCACCGCCACCACTTCGTCCTGCCGCCAGGCGTGCACGGCCGTGTCGGCGGGCAGCCCCGCAGGCACGTCGCCCTCGATGAACGCCAGGTCCAGGGCCGGCAGGCGCTCGACTATTTCACGCGTGTTGCCGTCCGACAAATGCAGGCTGACCGCCGGAAAGGCATGGCGGAAATCCGCCACCAGGCTGGGCAGCAGATAGCTGGCGGGGGTGGTGCTGGCGCCCAGGCGCAGATCGCCGGTTTCCAGTCCGCGCCAGGATTCGCGCACCGCCTGGGCCTGCCGGTACACCTGGCGCAACTGGCGGGCCTGCTCGGCCAGGCGTTCGCCGGCTTCAGTCAGCGCGATGCCGTGGCCACTGCGGCGGTACAAGGGTTCGCCGAACCATTCCTGCAGCATCCGCAGCTGGCCGGAAACGGCGGGCTGGGACAGGTTCAGCAACTGCGCCGCGCGGCTGATGTTGCCGGCATCGGCCACGGCGGCAAAGGTAAGCAATTGGTCTGGCGTCATGGTTGCCGGGTCGGGGCCGCCTAAATATCAGAATTACTGATATTACATATCTGAAATAAAGATTTTTCAAATAGTAGGCGGGAAATTAATATTTCGTGAAGTTATTTAGATATGCCTCCTCCAAAAGGCCAGCCATGAGTACCTCTTCCAGCACCGCCGTCCCCCTGCCCGCCACCCCGGCCTCGCCCGCCGCCGCTCCCGCCGCCACGCCGTGGCGGGACAAACTCAATGGCGTGCTGTTCGTCGGCTTGATGGCCGCCGCGGTGATGCAGCTGGCGGACCTGCCCGCGATCCGCCAGCTGGGCTTTTCGCCGCTGGTCGTGGGCATTGTCTGTGGCATGCTCTACGGCAACTTCCTGCGCGGCACCATGCCCGCCGATTGGGGCGTGGGCGTGAACTTCACCGCAAGGCGCCTGCTGCGCATCGCCGTGGCCTTCTACGGCCTGAACATCAGCATCCAGCAGATCGCCGCCGTGGGCCTGCCCGGGCTGGCGGTTTCGGTGGCGGTGGTGGTGGGCACGCTGCTGCTGGGCACCGTGGTGGGCCAGCGCCTGCTGGGCCTGGACCGCGACACCGCCATGCTCACCGCCGCCGGCAGCGCCATCTGCGGCGCCGCCGCCGTGCTGGCTTTCGAGCCCACGCTGCGGGCCGCCCCGCACAAGAGCGCGGTGGCCGTGGCGACCGTGGTGCTGTTCGGCACCTTGTCCATGTTCCTGTACCCGGTGCTCTATCACGCAGGCTGGCTGAATCTCGACACCCAAGCCCTGGGCATCTATATCGGCGGCACCATCCATGAAGTCGCCCAGGTCGTCGGCGCAGCCAGCAATGTCGACCCCGCCACCACCGAAGTCGCCACCATCGTGAAAATGACCCGCGTGGCCCTGCTGGTGCCGGTCCTGTTGATCCTGGGCCTGTATCTGCGCAGCGCGGCCTCGCATGCGGCCGGCGGCCAGGGCAAGGGCGCCAAGCTGCCCATTCCCTGGTTCGCGGTGGGCTTCCTGGTGCTGGCCATCATCAATTCGCTGAACATCATCCCCGCCGATGCCGTGGCCGCCATCCGCCGCCTGGACATCTTCGCCCTGACCATGGCCATGACCGCGCTGGGCATCGAAACCCGCTTTGCCCAGATCCGCAAGGCCGGTCCGCGGGTGATGGCGCTGGGCCTGATCCTGTACCTCTGGCTGTTGGTCGGCGGCTACGCCATCGTCAAGCTGGCGTCCTGATCCCTGGCCCGCCGCGCCCAAGGCCGCGGCGGGCTTTGCGCACGCACGCCGCTGTCGCGTTTTTCCTGCATAATCGGCTGGTTCCCTAGCAGTGGAGTCGGCCGCATGACCTCCAGCACCAAAACCCCGTTTACGACTTTGCCCGCCGATCGCGACGCGGTGTTGCGCGTCATGCCGATGCCGGCGGACGCGAATATCCACGGGGACGTCTTTGGCGGCTGGATCATGTCCCAGGTCGACATCGCCGGATCCATCCCCGCCGCGCGCCGCGCCGCCGGACGCGTGGCCACCGTGGCGGTCAACGCCTTCCAGTTCAAAGAGCCGGTGTTCGTGGGCGACCTGCTCAGTTTCTACGCAGCCATCATCAAGACCGGCACGACGTCGGTCACGGTGTCCGTCGAGGTCTACGCGGAGCGCCAGCGGCTGGACGCCGAGATCGTCAAGGTCACCGAGGCCACGCTGACCTACGTCGCCACCGACGAAGCCCGCCGCCGCCGTCCCCTCCCCACTCTTTGAGCCGTAACGCATGACGCAGTCCGCCGCCGCGCAGAAACCGCCCGCGACGCCCCGCCGCCTCGACCCGGAAGACGCCCAACACGCCCTGGCGGAAGTGCAGGAACGCCTGCGCCGCCAGCAACTGGTTGCCGACCTGGTGCATCGCCAGGAGGAAGGCGACTCCAAGGCCTCGCTGGTCGAGGACCTGGTGCACCGTCAGCACGAGGCCGAACTCAAGACCCTGCTGGACGGGCTGCATCCGGCCGATATCGCTTTCATCCTGGAGTCGCTGCCCAAGGACGAACGGCAAGCCATCTGGAAGCTGGTCAGCCCCGAGCACGACGCGGACGTGCTGCTGGAAGTCGAAGACTGGGTGCGGGAATCGCTGATCGAAGCGATGGACCGCCAGGACCTGGTTGCCGCCACCGGCAACATGGACGCCGACGAGCTGGCCGACCTGGCGCCCGACCTGCCGCCCGACGTGGTGGCCGAAGTCCAGAAGGGCCTGACCGAAGAGGAACGCGCGCAGCTGCTGGAAGCCATGGGCTATCCGGAAGACAGCGTGGGCGCGATCATGGACTTCGAGATGGTCCGGGTGCGCGAGGACGTCACCCTGGAAGTGGTGCTGCGCTACCTGCGCCGGCTGCACGAACTGCCCGACCACACCGACCAGATCTTCGTGGTGGACCGCCAGGACAAGCTGCAGGGCATCCTGCCGCTGTCCAAGCTGCTGGTCAGCGAGCCTGAAACCGAAGTGCGCGCCGTCATGAACTCGGATTTCCTGACGCTCAACCCGCTGGATTCCGACGCTGACGCGGCCGGCGCCTTCGAACGCTACGACCTGGTCTCCGCGCCGGTCATGGACGACCAGGGCCGCCTGATCGGCCGCGTGACCATCGCCGACGTGGTGGACGTGATGCGCGAAGACTCCCAGGAGCAGGCGCTGTCGCGCGCCGGTCTGCAGGAAGAAGACATCTTCGCGCCCGTCTCCACCGCCCTGCGCAACCGCGCCCCCTGGCTGCTGTTCAACCTCTGTACCGCCGCCACGGCATCCTTCGTGGCCTCCCAGTTCGAAGGCACGGTCAGCCAGATCGTCATCCTGGCCTTCCTCATGTCCATCGTGGCCGGCATCGGCGGCAACTCCGGCAACCAGACCATGACCCTGATCATCCGGGCCTTGGCGATGGGCCGGATCACCGGCCGCAACCTGTGGCAACTGGTCAAGCGCGAACTCTTCGTCACCCTGATGGTGGGCCTGTGCGGCAGCCTGGTGGCGGCGCTGTTCGCCTGGGTCATCTCGCACTCGGTGTCGATCGCGCTGGTGATGATGGCCGCCATGGTCTGCAACATGCTGGTCGGCGCGTCGGTCGGCGTGCTGGTGCCGATGGTGCGCGCCCGCTTCGGCAAGGATCCTGCCATGGGTTCTTCGGTGCTCCTGACTTTCGCCACCGATTCGCTGGGCTTCTTCATCTTTCTGGGCCTGGCCACGATTTTCCTGCTGTAGTCTGGATACAACAGCAGGAAAAATCCGCTTCCCTCTGGCGGCGCCTGCTTGACAGCTAGCTGACAGGGTCGAGGACGACTGTTCCATTACAGTAATGGGATTGTCATCCTCCCCCCTTTCAGCGCCCACAATGACCGCAAGATTCCGGGCGGCAATCCTTTGCCTGCTGCTCGCCACCTTCGCCGCCACTGCCCAGGCCTGTGACAGCATGCCCTCATGGGCGCAGTCCGCCTGTAACCGCCTTGACCAGATCTGGACGGAAGGCGGCAACGACCTGTACTTCACCGGCTATTCCTGGCACAACCGCGCCACCTACAGCAAAGAGAAGATCGACAGCTTCAACGAGCTGGCATGGGGCGGCGGCTACGGCCGCAGCATCTACGACGAAGACGGCGACTGGCAGGGCCTGTACGCCATGGCCTTCCTGGATTCGCACAGCAAGGTCGAACCCATCGCCGGCTACGGTTTCCTGAAGATCGGGCGGGTCAGTGAAAACGTCCGCCTGGGCGCGGGCTACACCGTCTTCCTGACGGCGCGCCACGACATCATGAGCTATGTGCCGTTCCCCGGCATCCTGCCGCTGGTGAGCGCCAGCTACAAGGACACGATGCTCTACGCGACCTACATCCCGGGGTCAGCCGGCGCGGGCAACGTGCTGTTCATGTTCGGCCGCTGGCGCTTCTGACGCTTACCTTCAGGCGTCAGAACGCCTGACCCAGCCTGCGCACCAGATCACCCAGGCGCCAATCGTCGATGCCGTGCGCGCGCAGGGCGCGCTCGGTTTCCACGACATAGTCCAGGCAAGGCCCGGAATGCCCCACGGCATTGCGCACGGACGCCAGTAGACGGTCGTCGCTGAGGCCGGCCGCGTATTCCTGGCAGGCCCGGTTCAGCAGGAACACCAGCCCGCGCACCGGCGCGGCTTCCGTATGGCAGGTGAGCCAGCGCGGCGTGTAGGCGCCGGTGACCATTTCCCGGCGCCACAACGCCTGGAACACCGCCGGCACGTCGCAGGCGGCGATCTGAAAGGCCACGCCGCGGCAGCAGCCGCCGCGGTCCAGACCGAACACCAGGCCGGGGTTGTCGGGCGAGCCGCGATGGTCGTGCGACCACAGGCACAGGGACCGGTGGTAGCCGCGCACTGTTGCCAGCCGACGTTCGCGCCAGGTGAAACCGGGATGCCATATCAGGGAACCGTAGGCGAACACCCACAGGTCGTCGACGCCGTTCCAGCCGCCCAGCAGGTCATCCACCGAAAGCGCGCGCCGCGAATTTTCCGTACCGGCGCAGCCGGCGGGTACTGCCAACGACATAGGGTCCTCTGATATCCCGATTCATCCCATGATGGGAGTGCGGATATCCTACGCCGTAGCCTGCGCAAAAGAATTGCGTGATGGGGGCCGGCCGGCGGGCCGAATGGAATTTGCATCCCCGCCGCCCCCTGCCATGGAAAAAAAATTGCGCGCGCCCGCCTATACCGCGTCCAGCGGCAATTCCGTGGTGCTTTTGATGACTTCCATCGAGAAGCTGGCGCTGACGTCCAGCAGGTCCACGGCAGCGATCAGGCGCCGGTAGAAGCGGTCATAGGCCGCCATGTCCTCGACCACGACCTTGAGCAGATAATCGACGTCGCCCGCCATGCGGTGGAACTCCACCACGTTGGGCAAGGCCATCACGGCATTGATCAGGCTCTGCGTCCATTTCTCGTTGTGCTGGCTGGTCTTGATGGAGACGAAGACCGTCAGGTTCAGGCCCAGCGCGCAGGGATCCAGCAAGATGGCGTTGCGGGCGATGACGCCGTCATCCTTCAACTTCTGGATGCGGCGCCAGCAGGGCGTGACGGACAGGTGCACTTGCTCGGCGATCTCGGCGACCGAACAGGTGGCGTCCTTCTGCAGCAAGGCCAGTATCTTGATGTCCGTCTGGTCCATGGGTTTCCTCGGCTGGATCGGCCCCAATCTTGCCCGTTCCGCCTGCCCGCGTCCAGCCTGCGCCCCCGGGGCGCCGGACTTCAGTAGGTCCCGGGGTAGCCGCCGCCGTCGATCAGGATGTTCTGCGCGGTCATGTAGCCGGCCTGCGCGGAACAGACATAGGCGCACAGCGCCCCCAGCTCTTCGGGCTGGCCGTAGCGCCCGGCCGGATTCGCGCGTCCGCGCTCGTCCCAGAGCTGTTCGAAGCTCTTGCCGCCGGCCTGCTCCAGCATGCCCTGTATGTGCCGGACCTGCGCGTCCGTGGCGAAGGCCCCAGGCAGCAGGTTATTGATGGTGACGTTGTGGCGCACGGTCTGGCGCGCCAGGCCGCTGACGAAGCCGATCAGGCCCGAGCGCGCGCCGTTGGACAGGCCGAGTTCAGCATGCGGCGCCTTCACGCTGCGCGAGACGATGTTCACGATGCGTCCGAAGCGCCGTTCCATCATCCCGTCCACGACCCGCCGGATCATGTCGATGGGGCCCAGCATCATGCCGTCCAGCGCCGCGATCCAGTCGTCGTGGCTCCAGTTGCGGAAGTCGCCCGGCAGCGGGCCGTCCGCATTGTTGATCAGGATGTCCGGATGGGGACAGGCGGCCATGGCCGCATCCCGGCCCGACGCCTGCGTCAGGTCGGCCGACACCCAGCCCACGCCTATCCCGGTCTCATGCGATATCTCGGCCGCGGCCTGCTCCAGCGTGGCGGGGTTGCGGGCGGCGATCGTGACCGCCACGCCCTCGCGCGCCAGTTGCAGGGCGCAGGCCCGGCCCATGCCGCGGCTGCCGCCGAATACCAGTGCCGACTTGCCGCTGATCCCCAGATCCATGCCTGACTCCCCTGTCATTGCGCTGCCCGGCGCAGCGTTGCGCCAAAGCAGACCAGTATAGGAGCGCGGGGCTGCCGGGCGGAATGGAATATTTTTCCAATCTGCGGCCCTGACGCGCCGAATTTGGCAAAGGCATTCCAGCGCAAGCTCCTACCATGGAAGCTCTGCCTGGAGGCCTGCCATGTCTTCCATCCAACTCGCCGGCGGCGGCCTGCAATCGCTATGCGCATCGGTGCAGTCCGCCCAATTGAACGCCGCGCGCGCCCTGCTGCGCGACCTGGCCGCCAGCGTCGCCAGCGCCGGCGACATGCTGCAGAACCTGCCCGCGGAGCTGCGCGCCGGACGGGCCGAGTCCTACACCCGCCATATCGCCTACGCCGATCCGCACGGCGCCTTCACGATGGCCTACCTGATCTGGCGGCCCGGCCAATTCAGCCCGGTGCATGGCCACAAGACCTGGTGCACCTATCAGGTGTTGCAGGGCGAACTCACGGAAACCCACTATCGCTGGGATCAGGAGTCCGCCGTCGCCCAGGCCTGCGGCACGGTGACCCGCCGCCCTGGCGACATCGTCACCGCCACGCAAGGCCTGCGCCAGATCCACCGCCTGGGCAACGCCGGCCCGGACATCGCCGTGTCACTGCACATCTACGGCGTGGCCCGGGACGATCTCTGCACCGGCGTCAATCACCTGGTCGACAGCGTCAACCCATCCACTGGCTGACCGGCGCGGCCGCGTCCTGCAGCGGCTGCGCCACCACGTCGATCAGCGCCGGACCGTCGTGCTCCATTGCTGCCTTGATGGCGGCATCCAGCTTGGACGGGTCTTCGACGCGCCACGCCTTGACGCCATAGGCCTCGGCGATGCGGGCGTGGTCGGTGCGGTTGAAATCCACGCTGTAGTAGCGCTTGTCGTAGCCCGCTTTCTGACTGGCCTTGATCCAGCCATAGACCGAGTTCGAGAACACCACCATCAGCAGCGGCGCCTTGTGCCGCACGATGGTTTCCAGTTCGCCCACCGTGAAGCCGAAGCTGCCGTCGCCCATCACCGACACGCACTTGGACTGGGGCCGGCCCACCCAGGCGCCCAGGGCGGCCGACATGGAGAAGCCCAGCGCGCCATGGGCGCGGTTGGTGATGAAGTGCCGGCCGGGGCGCGACACGTCGTAGTAGGCGGAAAAATACGGGCAAGGCGTGCCGGGATCGGCGCAGACCACCGCGTCGTCGGGCAGCAGGCGGTTCAAGGACTGCACCACGCGTTCGGGGCGGATGGGCGCGTCCAGGCTGTGGGCCAACGGCTCCAGCTGCGCGCGGCGCGCCTCCTTGGCGCGGCCGGCCAGCACCGCGCCGTCGGCGGCGTCGGACGGACGGTGCGCCAGGCGCGCCGCCACCTCCACGCCCAGGGCTTCCAGCGCCAGCTTGGCGTCGCCCACCATGCCGACTTCGGTCAGGTAGTTGGCGCCGATCACCATGGGATCGATGTCGATGTGCAGGATGGGCACGTCGCGGTTGGGGAAGCGCCAGTGCTCGGTCGACGTGGAGCCCGCGCGGCAGCCGACGAACAGCACCACGTCGGCCGCGGCCACCACATCGCGCGTCGCCATCACGCCGCCGTTGGAGCCGACCACGCCCGCATTCAGGGGATGGGTGTCGGCCAGGCTGCCCTGCCCGCTCACGGTCACGCAGACTGCGGCCTTGAGCGATTCGGCCAACTCCTGCAGGGCGCCGCTGGCGCCGGCGATGACCACGCCGCCGCCGCAGATGATCACGGGCGCGCGAGCGCCGACCAGCCGCTGCGCGGCGCGCGCGACGTCCAGGGGATCCGGCGCGTAGCGCATGGACGGAAAACGCCCATGCTCAGGCTGGGCCCAGACATCGGACGCGTCCACCTGTTGCTTCATCACGTCGTACGGAAAGCACAAATGGGCGGCGCCGGGCTTGCCCGTCGTCATCGCGCGGAAGGCCGCGCGCACCATGCCGGGAATCTGGTCCGCGCGGTCGATGGTGCGGTTCCACTTGGTCAGCGGACGGTACAAGGCTTCCTGGTCCAGCTCGGTCAGCGGATACTTGCCGCGCGAGCCCACTGCCACGTCCGAAGTAATGCCGAGCACCGGTATGGACGATTCGTTGGCCTCCACCAGGCCGGGCAGCAGATAGGTCGCGCCGCCGCCGCTGGGGCCTTCACACACGCCGACCTTGCCGGTCACGCGAGCATAGGCGTCCGCCATGTAGCCGGCGCTGCGCTCGTCGCGCGTCAGGATGTGCTGCATGCCGTGGTCCAGCCGGTACAGCGCGTCGTAAAACGGCAGGCTGGTGTCGCCGCACAGGCCGAATATGTGCTTGACCCCGTTGTGCTGCAGCATGCGCACCATGGCTTCGGCGCCGGTCATGTTTTCCATGTCATCTCCATTTGTGTTGCACGCATCGCGGCCGCACGGCGCTCCGCCGGCCGCGCCTCGTTCAGTTGTCCAGATTGATGTTGCTGCTCTTGATGAAGGCGCTCCACCGGTCGTATTCCGACTTCACGTAGGCGTCCAGCGCCGGGCCGTCGGAGGCCACGATCTCAAAACCCGCGTCCGTCACCTTCTTGCGGATTTCCGGGTCGGCCAGCACCGCCTTGAAGTCGGCCGTCAGCTTTTTCACGGTCGCTTCCGGCGTGCCCTTGGGCGCGAACATGCCGCTCCAGGAATAGGCGACAAAGCCTGGGAAGCCGGACTCCGCCACGGTCGGCACGTTGGGCAGATCGGGCAGGCGCTTGTCGCCGGCCACCGCCAGCGGCTTGATCTTGCCGGCCTGGATCTGGCCGCGCAGCGCCGCAAAGCTCAGCCAGGTCATGCTGGCCTGGCCGCCCACCACCGCCTGGATGGCCGGTCCGCCGCCGCCGTACGGCACGTGCAGCAACTCCACCTTCGACAGGCGCTTGAGCTCTTCGGGCGCCAGATGGTTCAGCGAGCCCACGCCGGTGGACGCGTAGTTGAACTTGTTGGGCGGCTGCTTGGCGGCCGCGGCCAGGAACTCCTTCAGGTTGTCTCCCGGCACGCTGGGATTGGCGCCCAGCACCAGCGGGAAGCGCACGGTCTGCGAAATGGCGACGAAGTCCTTGAAGGTGTCGTAGGGCAGTTTGGGCTTCACGGCAGGGTTGATGCCGTGGTTGTCGAAGCTGACCAGCAGCGTGTTGCCGTCGGGTTCGGCGCGCGCCACGAAGGCGGTGGCGATCTGGCTGGCCGCCCCCGGCCGGTTTTCGACCACGACCGCACGGCCGCCCAATTGCTGCGACAGGCGCGGCTGCAGGATGCGCGCCAGGATGTCGGTGCTGCCTCCGGGCGGATACGGCACGACCAGCACCAGCGGCCGCTCTTCGGCCGCGGCCGGCGCCGCAATGAAAGCCCCCGCCGTGGCGGACAACATGCATAGCGCAGCCAGTCCGCGCTTTATCCCGTGATTCATAGCATTTCCCCTGCTTGTATGGTGTTGGCCGGCGCTGCCGTGGCGGGTTCGGCCTGGTCCCGCATGTAGATCGTGGAAAAACCGGTGCGTATGACGTCGGTGATCTGGTCCAGGCGGCGGCCGATGTGCGCGCTCATCAGTCCCGGCAAGGCGTCGATGTCGCGCCGCTCCAGCGCCTCGACGATGCGCAGGTGCTCGCCCTGGGTATGGCTGCGGCGTCCTTGCTGCATGTCGATCCAGCGCACGAAATGAATGCGGGCGTTGACGCTTTCCAGCGCGCGCACGAACTCCTCATTGCGCGAGTAGCGCGCCAGCGTCAGGTGAAAGGCCTCATCGAGCTCCAGCAAGCGGGTGGCGTCGCTGTCCTCGGGTACGTCGCGGGAACGCTCGACGAATTCCCGCAGGCTCGCCAGCTCCTGGTCGGTGGCGCGCTCGCAGGCCGCGCGTACGATGCCCGCCTCCAGCACGGCGCGGTATTCGTAAAGGCTGTGGATCTGCTTGGCGTCGAGCAGGCGGGCAATAAAGCCGCGGTTGACCGAACGGGTCAGGAAACCTTCGACCATCAACTGGTTCAGCACCTCGCGCAGCGGCGTGCGGCTGACGTTCAGCCTGCGGGCCAGCTCGACCTCGTTGATGCGTTCACCAGGCTTGAATTCGAAGCGCACGGCCATCGCCTTGACCGCGCCATACAGCTCGGCCTGCGCTTCCTTGGTGCGCGCTGCAGGCCGGATTGCGACTGAGGGTTGCGTCATGCCGGATCACCTGGGTTCGGTTGGATCGTCGGGAATGAATTGCATACTAAAGTGCATACACTTTACCCAACAACCCCGGGTTTCCCCGAAAGCGGGCTATTGTCAGCCGCACTCGCCATGGCCCTCGGGACGAAAAAAAGCCCGCGGCGCGGACGCTGCGGGCGATTTTTTCTTCAGCGGCATCTGCCGCCTGGCGCTTACAGGCCGGTATCCAGCGTGTAGTGCGCGCCGTCCTTGTTTTCCAGGGTCAACGTCGACAGCGTAGGCCCTGCCGCGGCGGCATCCTGGCTCACGTGGATGCGCAGGTTGGCCAGCGGCACGTCCCAGCCGCCGCTGGCGGCTTCGGCCGGTACGCCGGCCACCAGCGCCAGGCGTTCGGCGACCGCGCGCGCGTCGGGCGCGCGGGCATCGATGCGCAGCAAGCTGCGCGCGCCGTTGGGATGCGCCATGAGTTCAGGCGACCACACGCATTCGGGCGTCAGATGGCGGCAGAAATACATGCGGATGCCGGGCAAGGGTTGCTCGGCGAAACGCACGGTATGGAAACGGGCCTGGACTTCCTGGCCATCCAGCATGGCGGGACGGCTCAGTTCCTGGACGGGATTGACGGCAAAGCCTGCCGCCAGCAGGCGTTCGCGGGTGGCTTCGGCGTCATGGGTGCGGAACACCAGCGCCTCCAGCCCGAACGGGGAATCAGCGATTTCCTTGCGCGCGGGCGGCGCGCCGGGCGGCCAGCCCAGCAATTCGACGTACGTGCCTTCCAGCACGATCAAGCGGTTGCACGACCCCAGGTTATGCACCGCCTTGTCGCTCAGGTGAAAACCCTGGCGCTCGAAATGCGGGGCCAGCGCATCCAGCCGGTCGCGCACCATGACCACGGCATGGTCGAATTCAGTGCGGCCGACGGAATGCAGCATGATGGCTCCTGGATCAGACGAGCTTGCCGTGGCACTGCTTGTACTTCTTGCCGCTGCCGCAAGGGCACGGGTCGTTGCGGCCGACCTTGGGCAAGGCATTGCGCACGGGCTGCGCGCCGCTGTCCGATTCAGACTGGGCCAGCGCTTCGTCGTAGTCGGAATGGTGGTACTGCACGTTCTGCACGTGCGGCTGCGCCGCTTCGGCCTCGGCCTGTTCGACCTGTTCCTGCGACTGCACGCGCACCGTCATCAGCACCCGGACCACGTCGTCGCGGATGCGATCCAGCATGCCCGAGAACAGTTCGAAGGCTTCGCGCTTGTATTCCTGCTTGGGGTTCTTCTGCGCATAGCCGCGCAGATGGATGCCCTGGCGCAGATAGTCCAGCGCCGACAGGTGTTCGCGCCAGTGCGTGTCGATCGCCTGCAGCATGATCGAACGCTCGAACTGCGACCACGATTCCGTGCCCACCTGGTCGACCTTGGCCTGGTAGGCCTCGCGCGCGGCGCCCACCACGCGTTCGCGCAGGTCGTCGTCGGTCAGGTTGGCTTCCTTTTCCAGCATTTCCGTCAGCGGCAGCTGCACATGCCAGTCAGCCTCCAGCGCCGTCTGCAGCGCCGGCACATCCCACTGTTCTTCCACCGATTCCGGCGGCACGTAGGTGTTGAACATCTCGGTCACGGCGGCGTCGCGCAGGTTCTGCACGGTGGCGCCCACGCTGGCGGCTTCCAGCACGTCATTGCGCTGCGAATACAGCACCTTGCGCTGGTCGTTGGCGACGTCGTCGTATTCCAGCAATTGCTTGCGGATGTCGAAGTTGCGGCCTTCCACCTTGCGCTGCGCGGTCTCGATCGAACGCGTCACCATGCCGGCCTCGATGGGCTCGCCCTCGGGCAGCTTCAGGCGTTCCATGATGGCGCGCACGCGGTCGCCCGCGAAGATGCGCATCAGCGAGTCTTCCAGCGACAGGTAGAAGCGCGACGAGCCCGGATCGCCCTGGCGGCCCGCACGGCCACGCAGCTGGTTGTCGATACGGCGCGATTCGTGGCGTTCGGTGCCGATGATGCGCAGGCCGCCGGCGGCCTTGACCTGCTCGTTCAGCGGCTTCCATTCAGCGCGCACCTTCTCGATGCGGGCGCTCTTTTCGGCATCGGACAGCGATTCGTCGGCGCGAATCAGATCGACCTGCTTGTCGACGCTGCCGCCCAGCACGATGTCGGTACCGCGGCCCGCCATGTTGGTGGCGATGGTGATGTGGCCAGGCTTGCCGGCCTCGGCAACGATCTCGGCTTCGCGGGCGTGCTGCTTGGCGTTCAGCACTTCGTGCGGCAGCTTGGCCTTCTTCAGCAGGCCCGACAGCAGCTCGGAGTTTTCGATGCTGGTGGTACCCACCAGCACCGGCTGGCCACGTTCGTGGCAGTCGCGGATGTCTTCGAGGATGGCGTTGTACTTTTCGCCGTCGGTCTTGAAGACCTGGTCGTTCTGGTCCTTGCGGACCATGGGCTTGTTGGTCGGGATGATGACCGTTTCAAGCCCGTAGATTTCCTGGAATTCGTAAGCTTCCGTATCGGCCGTGCCGGTCATGCCGGACAGCTTTTCGTACATGCGGAAGTAGTTCTGGAACGTGATCGACGCCAGCGTCTGGTTCTCGTGCTGGATCTTCACGCCTTCCTTGGCTTCGACCGCCTGGTGCAGGCCGTCGGACCAGCGGCGGCCCACCATCAGGCGGCCGGTGAATTCGTCGACGATGACCACTTCGCCGTCCTGCACCACGTACTGCTGGTCGCGGAAGAACAGCGTGTTGGCGCGCAGCGCCACCATCAGGTGGTGCATCAGCGCGATATGGCGCGGGTCGTACAGCGATTCGCCTTCCGGCAGGATGCCCAGGCGCGACAGGATGCCTTCGGCGTTCTCGTGCCCGGCTTCGGACAGGTAGACCTGCTGGCTCTTTTCGTCAACCCAGTAGTCGCCTTCGGGTTCCGGCTCCTGCGGCTTGGGCTCGTGCGCCATGCGCTTGAGCAGCGGCGGCACCGCATTCATGCGGACGTAGAGTTCGGTGTGGTCTTCGGCCTGACCGGAGATGATCAGCGGCGTACGGGCTTCGTCGATCAGGATCGAGTCCACTTCGTCGACGATGGCGTAGAACAGGCCGCGCTGGCGACGGTCTTCAACACGGTATTCCATGTTGTCGCGCAGGTAGTCGAAGCCGAATTCGTTGTTGGTGCCGTAGGTGATGTCGGCCTGGTAGGCCGCCTTCTTTTCCTCGTTGGGCTGCTGCGGCACGACCACGCCGGTGCTCAGGCCCAGGAAGTGGTACAGGCGCCCCATCCATTCCGCGTCGCGGCGCGCCAGGTAGTCGTTCACCGTGACCACGTGCACGCCCTTGCCGGCGATCGCGTTCAGGTAGACCGGCAGCGTCGCCATCAGGGTCTTGCCTTCGCCCGTGCGCATTTCGGCGATCTTGCCGCTGTGCAGGGCGATGCCGCCCAGCATCTGCACGTCGAAGTGGCGCATGCCGAACACCCGCTTGCCGGCTTCGCGCACAACCGCGAAGGCTTCGGGCAGCAGATCGTCCAGGGACGTACCCTGGGCGTGACGGGACCGGAATTCCTCGGTTTTGGCCGCCAGTTCCGCGTCGGAGAGCGCGGAGATCTTGGGTTCGAGCCCATTGATCTGGGTTACCAGCTTGCGATACTGCTTAAGCAGCCGGTCGTTGCGACTGCCTATGAGTTTTTTGAGCAGAGAAACCATGCGTATGTCGGCCGCACGAGCCACGCCGCGCCCACGAAAGGCCGGAGCAGCGTCACCCGTGACTTGATGTTATTGGTTGAGCGGGGGTCCGCTGGAAAACGAACCAGTTTAACGCACCTGGAGCGCAATAGCCTGAACCTATGGCCAGGGTAGCGCTGCCGGCCGGTTTGACCGGCGCGGACCGCCCAGGTTCACTGGGCGGCGTGGGCCACCGTGGAGGGCGGCGCGGTCTGGTGCGGCCCCAGGAACAGGCGCGGGTCCAGCGGCTGCCCGGCCAGGCGCACTTCGAAGTGCAAATGCGGGCCAGTGGAACGGCCGGAGCTGCCCACGCGGGCCACTTGCTGGCCGCGTTCAACCAGCTGACCCTGCTTGACCATCAGGGAGGAAGCGTGGGCATAGCGGGTGATCAGGCCGTCGCCATGATCGATCTCGACCATGTTGCCGTAACCAGGCTGGAACTTGGACTCCAGCACCACGCCGCCCGAGGCGGCCAGGATGGGCGTGCCCGGAGGCGCGGCGAAATCCAGGCCTTCGTGCATGGCGCTGCGCCCGGTCACGGGGTTGCGGCGCCAGCCATAAGACGAACTGAGATAGGGGTAATCGGTGATGGGCATGGCGGTCGGCATGCGCGCCTGGTCCGCCGACCGCTTGGTCAGCGCCGCGTCCAACAGCTTCAGATTGTCGGACTGCTGGGCCAGCCTGGCCTGGATCTCGTCGAGCTGGCGGCCCAGCGCCTCGGCCGAGGCCGCGCTGGGCGGCGGGTGGTCGGTGAACAGATCGTCCATGACCTGGGTAGCCTCGGGCTGGGTCAGCGCCTCGGGCTGCGCCACGGCCAGCTGCTTGGCCAATTCGGGGTCTGTATAGGCCACGCCGGCCACCTTGGCCACGCGCTGGCCCAATCCGTCAATGCTCACCAGCTTGGCCTGCAGCGCCCCGACCTTGGCGGCCAGCAAATTCATGTTGCCGCGCAGGAAATCGGCATCGCGCCCGGGTTGACCCGCCAGGGGCCAGCCCACGGCATGTACGGCCGGGAGGATCGGAGTAAGGTATCGTTGTAATGCGGCGCCAAAGATGGCGGCCGTGATCAAGGCGCCCCCCAGAAACAGCGCGAGGCGCGCGCCGCCCAGGGTGAAATGCCCGTCCTGCCCGTCGCGGGCGTGCATAATCACGATTTTCAAGGTTTGCTTCCTAATTCTTAGAGCCGGGATGAATAGACCCACTTCATACCGTCAACGTTCCAGTTCCAGCCGGCGGAAAGAAGATACCGCCCTGGGATGGCTGGGTCATGACATGCGGGGCGCCGGAGTTCTGGCGACCGCCCGCAAGCACCTGCAAATTCAGTACGCGGTGGCGGCGGTTCTGCCCGCCCCGCTGGGCGCCGTATGCCAGGTGGGCAAGCTGGAAAACCAGTGCCTCCACCTGGTGGTGCCGAGTGCCGCGCATGCGGCCAAGATGCGTCAATTGGCACCGCGCATCGCGCGGTCCCTGGCAGACCAAGGCTGGAACCTTAACGAAATCGCCGTCAAGGTACAAGCGGGTTTGCCCAAGCCCGGCGCCCGTCAGCCGCGCCCTCCCAAAGAGGCGCAACCGCTGGGCAACACCGCCCTGGGCGCGTTCGAGACACTGCACGGCAACCTGCGGCCCGGCCCTCTGGCCGACGCGGTCGCCAAGCTCTTGAAGCACCACAAGAGTAGCTGAAGCCGGCAGGGTTGTCCTTGATCCGGCGCCCCCGGAAACGAAGCGAAACCAAGTTCTCGGACGGATCGATACTATGGTTTGCCGCCGGTTTGCGCCTTAAGCGCTAGGGGATGACGACCGCAGCCATCCGCCGGGAGCCGCCCAGGGAATTACCGCGAACGATCAGGAACCTAGCCGCGCACAATGATAGCGCGGGCGCAGCGGAGCCAGCTTTGCCGGTCCGCCAGCGCCGCCCCCTTGAGGGGACCCGCGCAGCGGGTAGGGGGTGGGTCTGACGCTAGGCCAGCTGCCACTCGTGGCGGAACGCCTGCGGCGCCTCCGCCTGCGATTCGTAGGTGATCAGCTCCCAGGCGTCGCGCTGCTCCAGCAGCGCGCGGGCCAGCTGATTGTTCAGGCCGTGTCCCGACTTGCACGCGACGTAGCGCGCCACCAGGGGCTTGCCCAACAGATACAGGTCGCCGATGGCGTCCAGGATCTTGTGTTTCACAAATTCGTCGTCGTAGCGCAGACCGTCGCTGTTGAGCACGCGGTACTCGTCCATGACGATGGCGTTATCCAGGCTGCCGCCGCGGGCCAGGCCCATGGAGCGCAAGGCCTCGACTTCATTGACGAAGCCGAAGGTGCGCGCGCGGGCGATTTCACGCACATACGAATGCGTGGCGAAATCGATCTCGGCGAAATTGGCCGTGGAGTCGATGGCGGGGTGGCGGAAATCGATCGAAAACGCCAGCGCATAGCCTTCGTGCGGTTCCAGCCGGGCCCATTTCTCGTTGCGGCCTTCGCCTTCGCGCACTTCCACCGGCTTCAGAACGCGAATGAATTGCTTGGGCGCGTTCTGTTCGACGATGCCTGCCGAGCGCAGCAGGTAGACAAACGTGGCCGCACTGCCGTCCATGATCGGGACTTCTTCGGCAGTGAGGTCGATATGCAGGTTGTCGATGCCCAGGCCGGCCAGCGCCGACATGAGGTGTTCCACCGTGGACACGCGGACATTGCCTTGCTGCAGCACCGATGCCATGCGCGTGTCGCCCACGCCGGTGGCCTGCGCGGGCAGGTCCACGACTTGCGGCAGGTCGACGCGGTGGAAAACGATGCCCGTATTCGGTTGTGCCGGGCGCAAGGTGAGCTCGACCCGCCGTCCGGAGTGGACGCCGACGCCTGTCGTGCGGACGAGATTCTGAATGCTGCGCTGTCGGAACATGAGACTTGGGTGTTTTGAGCCAGGAAGCCGGCAAGAAGACGAGCAGATTGCCGGCGTAACTGACGTATTGTAACTCTGTCCGATCCCTGGCGCCATTTGGCGTCCGGATCGACCGATACCTCCGTCCCTTATTGGAACCGTGCAAGGGGAACACGGACCGCTTCGCCTCCGGCCTGCCTGTGGGGACAGGCGGGCCGGAGATGAGGGAGTGCGTTTAGAGCCTGAAACAGGCTCTTAGGTTCAATCCGCCTGCTTGCGCAGGAATGCCGGGATGTCGAAATGATCCATGCCCGAGCTTTCCAGTGCACGCACCTGGGCCGACGCCTGGCTGCGCGGATTGCGCATGACAGACGGCATGTCCAGGTTGCGGTAATCGCCTTGACCGCCAGCCGGCATCGCGCCCATGGGCATGTTGTCGGTGCCGGTACGCAGCACTTCAGCGGTGTTCTGCACCAGCTGCGGACGCGCTTGCGCACGGCCCAGGCCGGTCGCAACCACGGTCACGCGCAGGTTCTCACCCATGGACTCGTCGTAGGCGGTGCCGAAGATCACGGTCGCGTCGTCCGAAGCGTAGCTGCGGATCGTTTCCATGATTTCGCGCGTTTCGCGCATCTTCAGCGAACGGCTGGCGGTGATGTTGACCAGCACGCCGCGAGCGCCGTTCAGGTCCACGCCTTCCAGCAGCGGGCAAGCGATGGCGTGCTCGGCGGCCACGCGGGCGCGGTCAGCGCCCGAAGCCGACGCCGTGCCCATCATGGCCTGGCCCTGCTCGCCCATGATCGTCTTGACGTCTTCGAAGTCGACGTTGACGTTGCCTTCGACGTTGATGATTTCGGCGATACCCGCGCAAGCGTTGTGCAGGATGTCGTCGGCGGAACGGAAGCAGTCTTCCTGCGTCGCGTCCTCGTCCATCAGTTCATAGAGGTTCTCGTTGAGCACCACGATGAGCGAATGCACATGCTTGGCCAGTTCCGAGATGCCGTCCTCAGCCATCTTCAGGCGCTTGTTGCCTTCGAAGGTGAACGGCTTGGTGACCACGCCCACGGTCAGGATGCCCAGTTCCTTGGCGACTTCGGCCACGACCGGACCTGCGCCGGTGCCGGTGCCACCGCCCATGCCGGCGGTAATGAAGACCATGTGCGCGCCATTCAGCGCGGCACGGATTTCCTCGCGCGCGGTTTCAGCCGACGCGCGTCCCTGCTCGGGCTTGGCGCCCGCGCCCAGGCCGGTGCGGCCCAGACGGATCTGCACCGGGGCGTTGGTCGCCGCCAGTGCCTGCGCATCGGTGTTGGCGCAGATGAAATCCACGCCGTGCACGCCGCTGCGAATCATGTGCGCCACGGCATTGCCGCCCGCACCGCCCACACCAACGACCTTGATAACGGTCCCTTTGGTGTTGTTCTCAAGCATCTCAAAGTTCATCATGATGACTCCCTCACAAGTCCGATTTCGCAAATCACAAAAATTCCCCAACCAACCTATGTTTTGTGAATCGCCTCAAACTCGTCGCCGGACGGGCCCGCAACGGGTTTGAAGCGCCTCCCCTCTTCTGGCCCGGCCCGCGATACCGCTGCGAACCGCACCAAGGACAGGCCCCAACCTGCCCTGTACAACTCAGTTCATGAACCATTCCTTCATGCGCGCCAGCAGGCTCTTGAAATTGCCGGTCTGGGCGGCGACCTTGCGGCCGCGCACACGCTGCATTCTTGCTTCCTGCAACAAGCCCATCACCGTCGAGAAGCGCGGATTGCGCATCACGTCGGCCAGGCTGCCTTCGTATTCGGGCACCGCCACGCGCACGGGCTTGAGGAACACGTCCTCGGCCAGTTCGATCATGCCGGGCAGTTGCGCCGAACCGCCGGTCAGGACCACGCCGGAAGCCAGCAAGTCCTCGTAGCCGGAGTCGCGCACGACCTGCTGCACCAGCGTGAACAGCTCTTCCACCCGCGGCTCGATCACGGCGCCCAACGCCTGGCGCTTGACCTGGCGCGGGCCGCGGTCGCCCAGGCCCGGCACTTCAACGGACTCATCCGGGCTGGCCAGGACCTGCTTGGCCACGCCATAGCGCAGCTTGATTTCCTCGGCATCGGGCGTGGGCGTGCGCAGCATCGCGGCGATGTCGTTGGTGATCTGGTCGCCGGCGATCGGCAGCACGGCGGTGTGGCGGATCGCGCCGCCGGTGAAGATGGCCACGTCGGTGGTGCCGCCGCCGATGTCGACCAGCACGACGCCGAGTTCCTTTTCATCGGCAGTCAGCACGGCCAGGCTGGAGGCCAGGGGCTGCAGGATCAGGTCCTGCACTTCCAGGCCGCAGCGGCGCACGCACTTCACGATGTTCTGGGCGGCGCTGACCGCGCCCGTCACGATGTGCACGCGCACTTCCAGGCGCAGGCCGCTCATGCCGATGGGTTCGCGGATGTCTTCCTGGCCGTCGACGATGAACTCCTGCGTCAGCACGTGCAGCACCTGCTGGTCGGTCGGGATGTTCACCGCCTTGGCGGTCTCGATGACGCGGGCAACGTCGGTGGCGGTGACTTCCTTGTCCTTCACGGCGACCATGCCGCTGGAATTGAAGCTGCGGATATGGCTGCCGGCAATGCCGGTGTAGACGTCGCGAATCTTGCAATCTGCCATCAGCTCGGCTTCTTCAAGCGCGCGCTGGATGGAATTCACAGTGGTCTCGATATTGACGACCACGCCCTTGCGCATGCCGCGCGATTCGTGCTGGCCGAGGCCCAGCACTTCGAATCGCCCTTCAGGCAAAATTTCAGCCACCACAGCCACCACCTTGCTGGTGCCGATATCGAGGGCGACGATAAGGTCCTTGATGTCACGGGTCATGGCGTTAGCGTTTCTTGGGAGGTTTCGGTGTGGATTTGGATTTGGTTTCCGACGGCGGCAACGGGGCCAGCGCCAGGGCGAAACCATTGGGATAGCGCAGGTCGGCCTGCGTCACGGTGCGCCCTTCCAGGCGTCCGGCAACGGCGGGCCACGCCTGCACAAAACGTTGAATGCGGGCCGCAAACGGCAAGGCGCCCGGCAGGCCATGCGGATCCGGCGCATCGGCGCCCGGATCGCGGCCCAGGTCCAGCGACATGCCATTGGACAGCACCACGCGCCAGGCGTAGCGCGGACTCAGGTCCAACTGCGTGACGTGCATGTCCAGTGGAGCGAACCAGCGCGCCAACTCGGCGTAACGCTGCACGACCAGCGACTCGGTACCCTCCGGACCGGAGAACTGCGGCAGCACCGTCTCGTCGTCCACCTCGCCCGTGTTGGCCGTGAACGCCTCGCCCCAGGTGTTGATCATCTGGTTCTCGTTCCACAGCGCCAGGGGCTGCTGTTCCTCGATCCGCACGCGCAACACATTGGGCCAGATCCGCCGCACGGTGGCGTGCCGGACCCACGGCACCGATTCGAAGATCTCGCGCGCGTCGTCCAGGTCCACCGTGAAGAAATTGCCCTTGAAGCGGCCCGCGATCGCCGATCGCACCGCCCCCGTGGACACGTAGTGCAGCTCGGTGTCCGGCATCGATTCCAGCTCGATGGCCTGCAGCGTGAAGAACGGGCGTTGCGCCACCCACACCACGCCCGCAATAAGCATGGCGCAAACCGCCAGCACGGCCAGCGTGTTGGCGATCAGGTTGGTGGTGCGAGCGTCGTTCCACACAGAGTATCCGGGTCAAGCGTTGCGGGCCGGGCTGCGCACTTTGCACGCAGCCTCGGACAAGATCGCCACGCACAGTTCGGCGTAGCTGATTCCCACCGCCTTGGCGGCCATGGGAACGAGTGAATGACTGGTCATGCCAGGCGAGGTATTCATTTCAAGCAGCCACGGCCGGTTGTCGCGGTCGAGGATGAAATCGGCGCGGCCCCAACCTTCGCAGCCCAGCGCCTGGTAAGCCTTGACCGCGATCTCGGCGACTTCCGCGGCCACTTCGGGCGGCAGCGTGGCCGGGCAGAAATACTGCGTGTCGTCGGAGAAGTACTTGTGCTCGTAGTCGTAGTTGCCGCCGGGCGCGGCGATCTCGATGACGGGCAGCGCGCGCGCGGTCTTGCCGCCGCCCAGCACCGCCACGGTCAGCTCGCGGCCGGTGATGAACTGCTCGGCCAGCACTTCGGCATCAAAACGCGCGGCCGCGGCGTAGGCTTCCTTCATGTCGGAATAGCCCACCACCTTGGTGATGCCCACCGTCGAACCTTCGTGCGGCGGCTTGATGATCAGAGGCAAGCTCAGGCGGTCCGGCACCAGGCGCAGCTCGGTGTCGGCGTCCAGCAATTCGAAGTCAGGCGTGGGCAGGCCGTGCTGCAGCCAGACGCGCTTGGTCATGGTCTTGTCCATGGCGAGCGCGGAGGCCAGCGGGCCGCTTCCGGTGTAGGGGATGCCCAGCAATTCCAGAGCGCCCTGGATGGTGCCGTCTTCGCCGTAGCGGCCGTGCAAAGCGATGAACACGCGGTCAAAGCCCTGGGCGGCCAGCTCGGACAGGCTGCGCTCGCCCGTGTCGAACAGGTGCGCGTCCACGCCGGCGCTGACCAGCGCCTGGTGCACGCCCGCGCCCGACATCAAGGACACTTCGCGCTCGGCGGAGCGACCGCCGTACAACACACCCACCTTGCCGAATTGCGTGCTCATGCCAGTTCTCCAACTTGGGCGGGGACCTTGCTGATCGAACCCGCTCCCATACAAATCACCACGTCGCCGTCGCGCACGAAATCCACGATGGCCTGCGGCAGTTCCGCCACGTCCTCGACGAACACCGGCTCAACCTTGCCGGCCACGCGCAGGGCGCGCGACAAGGCCCGGCCGTCCGCCGCGACCAGCGGCGGCTCGCCCGCGGCATAGACCTCGGTCAGCAGCACCGCGTCGGCCGTGCCCAGCACGCGCACGAAATCCTCGAAGCAGTCGCGGGTACGCGTATAGCGGTGCGGCTGGAAGGCCAGCACGATGCGACGGTCGGGCCAGGCGCCGCGCGCGGCGGCCAGCGTGGCGGCCATTTCCACCGGGTGATGGCCGTAATCGTCGATCACCGTGAAAGTGCCGCCGCCATGGCTGGCCGGCACAGGGAATTCGCCCGTCTGCGTGAAGCGGCGGCCCACCCCGCGGAAGGACGACAGCGCTTCGCAGATGGCTGCATCGGCCACGCCCAGCTCGGTCGCCACGGCGATCGCGGCCAGCGCGTTGCGCACGTTGTGCAGGCCCGGCAGGTTCAGTTCGACCTGCAGCGGCGGCAACAAGGTGTCGCGGTGCGTGCGCTGCACGTTGAAGCGCATGCGCGTGCCTTCCGGCTGCACTTCGTAGGCGCGCACCTGCGCCTCTTCGTTCAGGCCGTAGGTCGTGATGGGCCGCGACACAAAAGGCATGATCTCGCGCACATTGGCGTCGTCCGAACACAGCACCGCGCTGCCGTAGAACGGCAGGCGCTGCGTGAACTCGATAAAGGCGCTCTTCAGGCGCGCCACGTCATGCCCGTAGGTGTCCATGTGATCGGCATCGATATTGGTCACGATGGCCATCACCGGCAGCAGGTTCAGGAACGAGGCGTCGGATTCGTCGGCTTCCACCACGATGTAGTCGCCCTGCCCCAGGCGCGCATTGGCGCCGGCCGAGTTCAGGCGGCCGCCGATCACGAAGGTCGGGTCCAGGTCGCCAGCGGCGAGCACGCTGGCCACCAGGCTGGTCGTGGTCGTCTTGCCGTGCGTACCGGCGACGGCAATGCCGCGCTTCAGACGCATCAGCTCGGCCAGCATGATGGCCCGCGGCACCACCGGAATGCGCGCCGCGCGGGCGGCGATCACTTCGGGGTTGTCGCCCGCCACCGCGGTGGAGGTGACGATGGCGGCGGCGCCCGTGACGTTGCTGGCCACGTGGCCGATCGCGATCTTCATGCCCAGGCCGGCCAGGCGGCGCGTCACGGCCGACTCGTTCAGGTCGGAACCACTGATGGTGTAGCCCAGGTTGAGCAGCACCTCGGCAATGCCGCTCATACCCGAGCCGCCGATGCCTACGAAATGGATGTGTTGAATTCTGTGTTTCATGATGCGCGCCCCGCTGCTTGTTCACAGACGTCGGCGATATGGGCCGCGGCTTCGGGGCGCGCATGCGCGCGGGCCCGTTCAGCCACGGCTTGAAGTTCTTGTCGGGAGCGTAGACCCAGCCACTGCGCCAGCCATTCGGGCGTCAGGCCGGTCTGCGGCTGCAGCCAGGCGGCCTGCGCGTCGCTCAGAAAGCGCGCGTTGGCGGTCTGGTGGTCATCGATGGCATGCGGGAACGGCACGAACAAGGCCGCGACGCCCGCCGCGGCCACTTCGGACACCGTCATGGCGCCCGCACGGCAGATCAGCAGATCGGCTTCGCCCATGGCGCCCGCCATGTCATCGATGAATGCGCGGCAGTCGGCCTCCACGCCCGCCTGGGCGTAGGCCTGCTGCAACGCGGGCAAATGCTGTTCGCCGGCCTGGTGCACCACCACCGGCCGGCTTTCCTGCGGCAGACGCGCCAACGCCTGCGGCAAGGTCGTGTTCAGCGCCTGGGCGCCCAGGCTGCCGCCCACCACCAGCAGGCGCAGCGGGCCGCTGCGGCCGGCATAGCGCTGCGCGGGGTCCGGCAACGCGCACAGGTCCGCGCGCACCGGATTACCCATGGCCTCGCCCTTGGGCAGCACGCCGGGAAACCCGCTCAGTACGCGGCGGGCCATCCTGGCCAGCCACTTGTTGGCGGTGCCGGCCACGGCATTCTGTTCATGCACGACCAGCGGCGTGCCGCGCAGCGCCGCAATGACGCCGCCCGGGAAAGCCACGTAGCCGCCCATGCCCAGCACCACGTCGGGCCGCACGTCGGACAGGCGTGACCACGCTTGCCCAAAGGCGCGCAGCAGCAGGAACGGCAGCTTCAAGAGCGCCGAGGCGCCCTTGCCACGCACGCCCTGGAAGCGCAGCGGCACCAGTTCGATGCCGCGCGGCGGCACCAGCCGGCCTTCCATCTTTTCAGGATTGCCCAGCCACAGCACGCGCCAGCCGCGCTCGCGCAGCACGTCGGCCACGGCCAGGCCCGGCATGATGTGTCCGCCGGTGCCCCCAGCCATGATCAGGATGGTGCGGGAGGTCATACTCGCCCCCCACGCATCATGACGCGGTTTTCCACGTCGACCCGGATCAGCATGGCCAACGCGCACAGGTTCATCACGATGCCGGAACCGCCATAGCTCATCAGGGGCAGGGTCAGGCCCTTGGTGGGCAGCAGGCCCAGGCAGACGCCCATGTTGATGAAGGCCTGCACGCCGAACCACATCGCCACGCCATGTGCCACCAGGCCCGCGAAAGTGCGTTCCATGGCGATGGCCTGGCGGCCGATGTCGAAGCCGCGATAAACGATGATGGCAAACAGGGTGATGACCAGCATCACGCCGGCAAAGCCCAATTCTTCGCCTACCACCGCCATCAGGAAGTCGGTATGCGCTTCCGGCAGATAATGCAGTTTCTCGACGCTGGCGCCCAGGCCCACGCCCAGCCATTCGCCGCGGCCCAGGGCGATCAGCGAATGCGATAGCTGGTAAGCGCTGCCGTAGGCGTTGTCTTCGTTCCAGGGATCCAGATACGCGAACAGGCGCGCGCGGCGCCACGGCGACAGCCAGATCAGCATCAGGAAGGTGCCGACCAGCACGGCCAGCAGGCTGCTGAAGTACTTGCCGTTGATGCCGCCCAGGAACAGGATGCCGATGGCAATCGCCACGATCACCATGAAGGCGCCCAGGTCGGGTTCCAGCAGCAGCAGCATGCCGACGCCGGCCAGCGCGAATGCCATGGGCAGGAAGCCGCGGGCAAAGGCCTGCATGTGTTCCTGCTTGCGCACGGTGTAGTCGGCGGCGTAGAGCAGTGCGGCCAGCTTCATCAATTCGGAGGGCTGGAAGTTCAGCGGACCCAGCGGGATCCAGCGATGCGCGCCATTGACCTCGCGGCCGATACCGGGGATCAGCACCGCCACCAGCAGCACCATGGCCACCACGAACAGCGGCACCGCCAGGCGTTGCCACACGCGGATCGGCACGGCCAGCACCACCGCCGCGCCCACCAGGCCGGCGCTGATGAACAGGCCATGGCGGATCACGAAGTAATAGCGGCCATAGGACGCATAGCGCGGGCCGTCGGCCAGCGCGATCGACGCCGAATACACCATCAGCAGGCCAAGCAGCAGCAAGGTCGACGCCGCGATGACCAGCGGCAGATCGAAATTGCGCATGCGGGTACGGCCGGGCCGTACGGCGTTGACGCTGGCGGTGAGATCGGCGATCAAGCTCATGCGATCTCTCCACGGTCGCGGGCCAGGTCTTCGACCTCTTCCACGAACACCTGTCCGCGGTGCGGATAGTTGCGGAACATGTCCAGGCTGGCGCAGGCGGGCGACAGCAGCACGGCATCGCCGGGCTGAGCCAACTCGGCAGCGCCGCGCACGGCGTCGCGCAGGGTTTCAACCGTCACGCACTGCACGCCGGTCGACGCCAGCACACGGCCGATCTCGGGACCGTCCTGGCCAATCAGCATCACGGCGCGCGCGTGCTGCGCCACCACCGGAATCAGCGGCGAGAAATCCTGGCCCTTGCCCTGGCCGCCGGCGATCAGCACGACGGGCTGGCCCAGACCTTCCAGCGCGGCGACGGTAGCGCCCACGTTGGTGCCCTTGCTGTCGTTGATGTAGTCGACGCCGCCGATCGTGCGCACGAAGGCTGCGCGATGCGGTTCGCCCGTGTATTCGCGCAACGCGCGCAACATCGGGCCCCAGCCCAGGTCCAGGCAGCGCGCCAACTGCAGCGCAGCCAGCGCATTCAAGGCATTGTGGATGCCGCGGATGCGCAGGGCGTCCACCGGCATCAGGCGGCTCATGCGGCCCTTGGCGCGCACCGGCTCGGGCGCGTCCTTCTTGCGGCGCACCGGCGGCGCGGGTTCATCGAAATCGTTGGGTTCGCAGGCCACCAGCCACGCCACGCCCTGGCCCAGCTCCAGGCCCATGTCGCCGACCAGCTCCGGCACGTCGCGGCCGAAGCTGCGCACGTTCAGCGCGTTCAGCGTGGCAACCATGTCCACGGTGTACGGATCGTCGCGGTTGACGATGGCGACCCGGGCCATCTTCAGCAGGCGGGCCTTGGCCTGCGCGTAGGCTTCCATGCCGCCATGCCAGTCCAGATGATCCTGGGTGACGTTCAGCACGACGGCCGCGTCGGCCATCAGCGAGCGCGTGGTTTCCAGCTGGAAGCTGGACAGCTCCAGCACCCAGACCTGCGGCAGCGATTCGGCATCCAGCGCTTCCATCAGCGCGGCCAGCGCCGCGGGACTGATGTTGCCCGCCGCCACGGCCGAAAGACCGCTGGCTTCGATCAATTGGCGCGTCAGCGCGGTAACGGTGGTCTTGCCGTTGGTACCTGTCACGGTCAACAGGCGCGGCCGGTACTCGCGCGTTTCAGCCAGATCGGCCAGCGCGCGCGCAAACAATTCAATCTCGCCGACGATCTCGATGCCGCGGGCCTCGGCCTCGCGCAGCAGATCGGCCGCGGGCGCCTGGGCAGGCGCCAAGCCCGGGCTCAGCACCACTTGGCTCACGCCGTCCAGCAGCGCCGTGTCGAACGACTCGTCGCAGCCCAAGCGGTATTCCACTTCGCTTTGCGCCAGCGATTCGCGCAGCGCAGCCAGCCCGCCCGGTTCGGCGCGCGTGTCGGCCACGCGCAGGCGGGCGCCCAGGCGGGCGCACCAGCGAGCGGCGGCGACACCCGTCTCGCCCAATCCGAGGATCAGGACGAGCGGCGCGTCTGCGCGGGAGGTTTCCATCGTATTCATCGCAACTTCAGGGTAGAGAGGCCAATCAGCACCAGCATCATGCTGATGATCCAGAAACGCACGACCACCTGGGTTTCCTTCCAGCCGCCCACTTCAAAGTGATGATGCAACGGGGCCATGCGGAAAATGCGTCTACCTGTTCCATAACGTCGCTTGGTGTACTTGAACCAAGTCACTTGCATCATCACGGAAAGGGTCTCGACCACGAACACGCCGCCCATGATGAAGAGCACGATTTCCTGGCGCACGATGACCGCAATGGTGCCCAGCGCGCCCCCCAAGGCAAGCGCGCCGACGTCGCCCATGAAGACCTGGGCCGGATACGCGTTGAACCACAAAAATGCCAGCCCGGCGCCCCCGATCGCGGCGCACAGCACCATCAGTTCCGACGCGCCCGGAATGTAGGGGAACAGCAAGTACTTGGAATAGTCCACGCGACCGACTACATAGGCGAAGATGCCCAGCGCGCTGCCCACCATGACGGTAGGCATGATGGCCAGGCCATCGAGGCCGTCGGTCAGGTTCACGGCATTGCTGGTGCCGACGATGACCGCCCAGGTCAGCGCCACGAAGCCAAGCACGCCCAACGGATAGCTCACGCTCTTGAAGAACGGAACGATCAGGTCAGCGCGCGTCGGCAGCGGCATCGTGAAGCCGCTGCCCACCCAGGCCTTGAAAAGGGGCCACAGTTCGGTGTTGGCGGGCGCGGACACAGCGAAAGCCAGATACACCGCGGCCACGATGCCGATGGTGGCCTGCCAGAAGAACTTCTGGCGCGCGGGCATCCCTTCGGGATCGCGATAGACCACCTTGCGGTAGTCGTCCATCCAGCCGATCCAGCCGAAGCCGAAGGTCACCAGCAACACCACCCACACGAAGCGGTTGGTCCAGTCCGCCCACAGCAGCGTGCTGATGGCGATGGAAATGAGGATGAGCACGCCGCCCATGGTGGGGGTGCCGGTCTTGACCAGATGGGTTTCCGGACCGTAGGAGCGCACGGCCTGGCCGATCTTCATCTCGGTCAGTTTGCGGATCACGCGCGGACCCGCCACCAGGCCAATCAACAGCGCAGTCGCGCATGCCAGAACAGCGCGCAGGGTGATGTATTCGAACACCCCCAGTGCGCGCACATCGTCAGACAGCATGCGGGCGATTTCAAGCAGCATTCTGCTCTCCCTGCCCCTTGGCCGTCACACCTTCATTCGTAGAAAAAGCCGTCACTACCCGCTCCATGCGCATAAAGCGCGATCCCTTTACCAATACGCAGGACGCGCGCAGGCCGCGCATGGCGGCAACCACTTCGTCTACCGATGCGCAGGCGTGTGCGCCCACTCCGAATGCGGCCGCGGCCGCCCGGCTGGCTTCGCCTAGCGTGATGAGCGCGTCGAGCCCTTGCTCACGCGCGTAATTGCCCACCTCGACATGCATGGCGGGGCCGTTGTCCCCGACCTCGCCCATGTCGCCCAGCACCAGGACGCGCTTGCCGGCCATGCGGGCCAGCACGTCCACGGCTACGCGGACCGAGTCGGGGTTGGCATTGTAAGTGTCATCAATGAGCAACGTTCCGTCACTCATACTCTTGTGCTGCATGCGCCCCGCGACCGGGCTGAAACCAGCCAGTGCGCGCACCGCGCCGTCCAGCGGCGCCCCCGCGGCGATCGCGCTGGCAATGGCGGCCAGCGCATTGCGCAGGTTGTGCAGGCCCGGCACCGGCAGCGTCAGGTCGGCAACGCCCACCGGCGTCACCACACGGCAACGCGTGGCGTTCACGTCGGCGAGGATCTGCTCGGCGTACACGTCCAGGCCGGGCTGCAGGCCGAAACGCAGCACGCGGCGCGGCTCGGCCAGGGCATCCCAGATCGCCGAATACGGCTCGTCGCCGGGATACACGGCAACACCGTCCTCGGGCAGCGCCGCGATGGCGGCGCCGTTCTCGTGCGCCACCGCTTCCACGCTGTGCATGAATTCCTGGTGTTCGCGCTGGGCGTTGGTGACCAGCGCCACCGAGGGCGCCGCAAGGGCGGCCAGCTGCGCGATCTCGCCGGGGTGGTTCATGCCCAGTTCGAATACGGCGGCGCGGTGCTCCGGACGCAGGCGCAGCAGGGTCAGCGGCACGCCGATGTCATTGTTCAGGTTGCCGGCGGTCGCCAGGCGGCCCGTCTCGCCCTGCCACTCAGCCAGCATCGCCGAGATCATTTCCTTGGTGGTGGTCTTGCCATTGCTGCCGGTCACCGCCACCACGGGCAGCGTGAACCGCGCGCGCCACGCGGCGCCGATGCGCATCAACGCGACGCGGGTATCGCCCAGCACCAGTTGCGGCAGCTTGGCGTCGGGCACGGCATGCGCCACCACGGCCGCGCACGCGCCGCGCGCTTCGGCCTGATCCAGATAGTTATGGGCGTCGAAGTTCTCGCCCACCAGCGCCACGAACAGTTCGCCTTCGCCGATGCGGCGGGTGTCGGTCGACACGCCCTTGACCTGCGGCAACAGCAGCGCCAGCCGCGCCCACTCCCGGTCATCGAACGGCAGCTTCTCGCCCCCGATATCCTGGTAGGTTTCATGGCCCTTGCCGGCCAGCAGCACCACATCATCGGGCGCCGCGGCCCAGATGGTCTGCATGATGGCGCGTGCGCGGTCCACTTGCACGTCGGGCGTCACGTTGTCGGGAATACCCGTCAGGATCTGTTCGACGATGGCTTCGGGCGACTCGGTGCGCGGGTTGTCGCTGGACACGACCACATGGTCGGCCAAGTCCGCAGCGATGCGGCCCATCACCGGACGCTTGCCCGGATCGCGCTCGCCGCCGCAGCCGAACACGCAGATCAAGCGGCCCGATCGGGCGGTCGCAACGGCGCGCAAGGCCGCCAGCGCGCGTGACAACGCATCCGGGGTATGGGCATAGTCCACCACCACCAGCGGGCCACGGCCCGTGCTGGCCTGGGTGCTATGCGCCACCGGTTCGACAGTCTGCAGGCGGCCGTCGACGGGGTCAGTCGCCGCCAGTTCGCGCGCGATCTGCGCAAACGGCAGGCCCAGCTGATACAGCACGCCCGCAACCAGCAGCAGGTTCGATACGTTATGCGCGCCCAGCAGGCGCGTCACGATCTGCGCCTCGCCATGCGGCGACACCAGCGTGAAGATCTGCCCCTGCGCGGTAGCCTGGAGATCGCGCGCGCGCATGCCGGCGGGAATGTCCTGCGCTTCGCTCAGGCTGTAGCCCATCGCCATGCCGGCAGGCAGGTCGGCGATCAGGCGGCGGCCGGCTTCGTCGTCGGCGTTGATCACGGCGGCGGTCAGGCCCGGCCAGCGGAACAGGCGCGCCTTGGCGGCTTCGTACCGTTCCATGGTGCCGTGGTAGTCAAGATGGTCGCGCGTCAGGTTGGTGAAGGCGGCCAGCGCAACACGCACGCCGTCCATGCGGCCCTGTTCGATGCCGATGGAAGAGGCTTCCATGGCCACGGCCTTGGCACCGGCGTCGCGCATCGCGGCCAGCGTGCGGTGCACGGTCAGCACGTCGGGCGTCGTCAGGTCGCCGCCCAGCGTCTGCCCATCGGGCAACACGGCGCCCAGGGTGCCGATGGTCCCGCAGGGCTTGTCATTGCGGCTCAGCGCATGGGCAATCCATTGCACCGATGACGTCTTGCCGTTGGTGCCCGTTACCGCCACCACCGCCAGCTCGGCCGAGGGCCGGCCGTACCAGGTGTCGGCCAACTCGCCCAGCAGGCCGCGCAAGCCGGTCACCGGCAGCATTGCAGCGTGGTCCGCCACGGCCGTCACGGCCTCGTTGGCGGGAGCTTCGAACAACACTGCACTGGCGCCCAGCGCCAACGCCTTCTCTATATAGAGACGTCCGTCGCTGGACAGGCCCGGGCACGCGACGAATACATCGCCCGGCTCGATATCGCGGGAGTCCAGCTTGAGGTGCGCGGTCAACGACACACGCGAATGCAACCACGCCACGGTTTCGGCAACCGTGGCGACAGGGTTGGAGAGGAAGCCTTTGGCGCTCATCTGCCTGGCTCCTTAAGACCAGCAACAATTGTGGATTCGAAGGGTGCGTCCGGGCGCACCCCCATCAGCCGCAAGCTCCCCCCCACGATCTGGGAGAACACGGGCGCGGCGATAGCGCCGCCGTAATAGCCGCCGACCGTCGGCTCGTCGATGGACACGGCCACGACGATCTTCGGATCGGATACCGGAGCGAAGCCCACGTAAGAGCTCCGATAGCGCTGCATGCTGTACTTGCCGTCGACGATCTTGCGCGCCGTGCCGCTCTTGCCGGCGACCCGGTAGCCCTGCACCTGGGCGGCCTTGGTGCCTTCGGGGCCGGCGGCCGCTTCCAGCATGCCGCGCACCATTTCGGTGGTCTTGGGCGTGTAGATCTTGACGCTGGTGGGGTCGCTGTCGCGCTTGACCAGGGTCAGCGACACCATGTCGCCGTTACGGGCGAAAACGGTATAGGCGCGCGCCACCTGCAGCAGCGACACCGACAGGCCGTAGCCGTAGGCCATGGTGGCCTTTTCGATCAGGCGCCAGCGGTCCCACGGACGCAGGCGGCCGGGCGCCGCGCCGGGAAATCCCACCTGGGGCGCCTGCCCCAGGCCCAGTTCGGTGAAGCGGTCCCACATTTCGCGGGATTCCAGCTTCTCGGAGATCATCGTCATGCCGATGTTGCTGGACTTGCGCAGCACGCCCGCCACGTCCAGCGTGCCGTTGCGGCTCACGTCGCTGATCGTGCTGCCCTGGTACTGGAAGCGGCCGTTGCCGGTTTCGAACAGGGTCTTGGTGCTGATGCGGCCCAGGTCCAGCGCCAGCGCGGCGGTGAACGGCTTCATGATCGAACCGGGTTCGAAGGTGTCGGTGATGGCCTGGTTGCGCAGCTTGGAACCGTGGAAGGTCTCGCGCTTGTTGGGATCGAAGGTCGGCACGTTGGCCAGGGCCAGGATCTCGCCCGTGTGCACGTCCACGACCACGGCGGTCGCGCCCTTGGCCTGGTGCTTGTCCATCGCGTCCTTCAACGCCTTGAACACCAGGTACTGCAAGCGCGTGTCAATCGACAGGCGCAGGTCGCGGCCATCCACCGGCAGGGTCACGGCCTGCACGTCTTCGATCACGCGGCCGAGCCGGTCCTTGATCACGCGGCGACTGCCGGGGCGGCCGGACAACTGCTGGTTGAACGTCAGCTCAACGCCTTCCTGCCCCTGGTCCTCGACGCTGTTAAAGCCCACCACGTGAGCCATCACGTCGCCGTCCGGGTAGTAGCGGCGGGTCTCGGGCTGTTGATGTACGCCCGGCATGCCCAATTGCTTAATCTTGTCGGCCACGTCCATGGAGACCTGGCGCTTCAGGTAGACAAAGTTCTTGTCTTCGTCGACGAGGCGGTGGCGCAGGTCGGCCGGCGGCGTTTCCAGCAGCTTCGCCAGCGTATCCATCTGCGCCGGGGTGGCCTGCTTGGCGTCTTCGGGAATCGCCCAGATGGCGCGCGCCGGCACGCTGGAGGCCAGCACGGCGCCATTGCGGTCCATGATCTTGCCGCGCGTGGCGGCCAGGGTCAGCGTGCGCTCATAGCGCCGCTCGCCCTGCTGCTGCAGGAACTCGGTGGACAACCCCTGCAGGAACAGGGCGCGGCCGGCCAGCACGGTGAACCCGCCGAACAGCAGGATCAGCACCAGGCGCGCGCGCCAGGTGGGCAATTGCCCGCGCAGCACAGGGTTGTCGAAGAAAGGGACGCGTTTCATTGCGCGCCTCCGTTGGCGGAGACGGGCGGCTGGTTCATGTACAGCGTGCGGTCCGGAACGATGGAGATCATCTTCAGGCCGTCGCGTGCGATGGCATCGACCCGCGCGTTGCGGGCCAGTTCGGCGCGGTCCAGCTGCAGGCGCCGCCAATTGGTTTCGAGGTCGCGCGCCTGCGCCTGATCACGTCCCAGCTCGATGAAGAGCTGGCGCGACTGATACCGGCTGGTGACCAGGGAAATGGCCGACAGCATCAGCAAAGCCGCAACGATCAGGTTGACGCGACCCATTAGCGGCGCCCTCCCTTGCCGCGGCGCGGCGGGGGTGCCAGGTCGCTGCCCGGCAGCGAGCCGATCTTCACGAACGCAAAACCGCCCTCGGCGGGCAGCGGCGTCTCGGTACGTTCGGCAACGCGCAGGACGGCGGAACGGGCGCGGGCGTTGGCCGAGACTTCGTCGTCTTCGGCCAGCACGCGGCCCAGGGAACGCAGGACCGGTTGGGGCATTTCGCTTTCCCGCAGGGGCAGGCGCGCATGCGCGGCAGCCGGACGAGCCGCCGCCGCGATGCATTGCTTGACCATGCGGTCTTCAAGCGAATGAAAGCTGATCACCGCCAACCTCCCTCCCGGGGCGAGCAGGTCTAGAGCTGCCGCGAGGGTGCGCGCGAGCTCTTCGAGTTCCCGATTGATGTAAATCCGTAGAGCTTGAAAGGTGCGTGTGGCCGGATGCTGCCCCTTTTCGCGCGTGCGGACGGCGCTGGCGACGCACTCGGCAAGTTCGAGCGTGGTGCGCAGCGGCCTTGTTGCGCGGCGAGCAGCAATCGCCTTTGCAACCTGAAAAGCAAACCGTTCTTCGCCATAATCCGCTATGACCTCCCGCATCTCATCCACACTGGCTTGCGCCAGCCAATCCGCCACCGTGGGACCACGAGTGGTGTCCATCCGCATATCGAGCGGGCCATCTCGCATGAACGAGAAACCGCGCTCGGCATCATCGATCTGAGGCGAGGAAACGCCCAGATCCAGCATCACGCCATCGACCTTGCCGATGCCGAGCTGCTCCAATTCTTCGGCCATGGTGGCAAAGCCGCCATGCACCACAGTGACCCTCGGGTCCGCTGCCGCCAGTTGCCTGGCTACGGCGATCGCCTCCGGATCCTTGTCGAACACCACCAGCCTGGCGCTCGGCCCCAAACGGCCAAGCAATTCGCGGCTGTGCCCGCCACGCCCGAAGGTGCCGTCGACGAAGACGCCGTCTTCCGCCCGCGTAGCCGCAGCCGGCCCGGCATGCTGATGCGACCGTGCCGCACCCTTGCCGCCGAAATCGGGCAGCAATAGCGCGTCCACCGTCGGCTCCAGCAGAACGGGCCGATGTTCGAATTCCATAACTTTTTCAGAACGAAAACTGATTCAACACATCCGGCATACCCTTGGCCAGGTCCTCAGCCTCGCGGCTGGCCAGAGTAGCGGCGTCCCACAGCTCGAAGTGCGCGCCCAGACCGAGCAGCATCACATCGCGCGTCATACCGGAAGCGTTGCGCAGTTCAGGAGCGATCAAGACCCGGCCGGAGCCGTCCAGTTCCACGTCCTGAGCGTTGCCCAGCAACAGCCGCTGCAACGCGCGCGCCGTCATGGGAAAGGCGGCAATCTGCTCGCGCTTCTTTTCCCACTCCGGCCGCGGGTAGACCAGCAAGCAGCCGTCAGGGTGGCGTGTCAGGGTCAGCCGGCCATCGGCCTGCGACATGAGCGCGTCACGGTGCCGGGTCGGAATCGAGATCCGTCCCTTGGCATCCAGCGTGAGCGCGCTGCTTCCCTGAAACACCACTTTTACCCCACTTAATTGCACAATTTCCTACTATTTCCCACTCTACGGTATGGGATCGGGGCGGTCAAGCGCGTGGTTGCAATTTTTTCAATCACAACAAGGACTTAGATCAACATGTAAATCCGCAAAAAGAAAAACCTCCCAATAAATCAGGAGGTTGCGGCACTATCTAAAAGTCCTTCTTCAGAAGTGGCGGCTAACAATGGCTTTGCATTGTTTTACGGTCGGTCGTTAGCTCCGGTTGGCAAGGCTTCCAGCCGGCCCCGCCGATTGGAGCGGCCCCAAAAATGGTCCAGCCCGGCCAGCGCGACGCCGGGCTCCAGCCCGGACCCGGCTCGCGTTGAGAATGAGTTGCAAGACGGGTCTATAGGCCGGATTCTGTACACCAGGTTTCCCTGGCGGACGATCATTCCTCTGGACGGATCATTGCTGAGCCGCTCTAGCCATCTACCCGCATGCTTGGACGGGCCGCCCTACGCGGTCCGAAGACCGCACGCATGCCTATTTGATGTTGCTCCGGATAGAGGTTGCCGCGTTTCACCCTGCGATGCCGCCGCCCGTTGCCGGACGGCGCGATACGGAGATGGCCGTATCTGTGCGCGCGCTGCGCGCCCGCCCCGCAGACTCGTCTCTGTGGCCCTATTCCTCAACCGCGCCCGAAGACGCGGCCGGACGGCCGTTAGCCGTTACCCTGCCCTATGGAGTCCGGACCTTCCTCGATGGATTCGCATCCACCGCGATCGTCCGACCCGCCTTGCGGTGCGTATTCTATTACACCTGCCGGCTCCGTCCCCGCAGAGACCTCGATACCCCGCCGCGCAAACGGCGTTGCGGGGTTCCTGCGACAATACGCCTTGATCCGCTCAGACGCCGCAGACAATACCCATCACATGGCCCTTGCTACTCTCATCACCCTTACCGACATCCAGCTGGCCTATGGCCACCACCCGCTGCTGGACCATGCCGATTTCGCCATCCAGGCGGGCGAGCGCATCGGCCTCATCGGCCGCAATGGCGCCGGCAAGTCCTCGTTGCTGAGGCTGCTGGACGGCAGGACCCAGCCCGACGACGGCGACATCGCCCGCAGTTCGGGCCTGCGCGTCGCCACGGTCGAACAGGAACCCGAACTCGACGAAAACGCCACCGTCTTCGATGTGGTTTGCAATGTCGAAGGCGATCATGAAGACTGGCAGCGCCCCTCGCGCGTGCGCTCGGTGCTCGAAAAGCTCGGCCTGCCCGCCGACGTACAGATCGCGGGCCTGTCGGGCGGCACGCGCAAGCGCGTCGCGCTGGCTCGCGCCTTGGTCGACGAGCCCGATCTGCTGCTGCTGGACGAACCCACCAACCACCTGGACTTCGAAGGCATCGCCTGGCTGGAAGACATGCTG
The DNA here is from genome assembly GCF_048541815.1 of Achromobacter sp. PD1. Lineage (NCBI taxonomy): Bacteria > Pseudomonadati > Pseudomonadota > Betaproteobacteria > Burkholderiales > Alcaligenaceae > Achromobacter > Achromobacter sp. PD1. The sequence goes on along the minus strand of NZ_CP183349.1, from coordinate 16,814 downwards.
CGCGCCTGGAAAGGCGCCGCGGTCATCATCACCCACGACCGCCGCTTCCTGGATGCGGTGGCCACTCGCATCGTTGAACTCGATCGCGGGCGGTTGCTGAGCTTTCCCGGCAACTTCTCGCAGTGGCAAGAGCGCAAGGCCCAGTGGCTCGAGTCCGAGCGCCTGGAACAGGCCCGCTTCGACAAGCTGCTGGCGCAGGAAGAAGTCTGGATCCGCAAGGGCGTCGAGGCCCGCCGCACCCGCAACGAAGGCCGCGTGCGCCGCCTGGAACGGCTGCGGGTCGAACGCGCCGAGCGCCGCGAACGCGTCGGCGACGTTTCGCTCGCCCTGGCCGAAGGCCAGCGCTCCGGCAAGCTGGTCGCCGAACTCGACCATGTGAACAAAGCCTTCGGCGACAAGATCGTGGTGGACGACTATTCCACAACCATCCTGCGCGGCGACCGCATCGGTATCATCGGCCCCAACGGCGCGGGCAAGACCACCCTGCTCAAGCTGATCCTGGGCGAGATGCAGCCCGACAGCGGCACGACGCGGCTTGGCACCAACGTCGCGGTTGCGTATTTCGACCAGATGCGCGCGCAGCTGGACGAAAACGCCACGCTCGTCGACATCATCAGCCCGGGTAGCGAATGGGTGGAAATCGGCGGCGCCCGCAAGCACGTCATGAGCTACCTCGGCGACTTCCTGTTCTCGCCCGCCCGCGCCGGCTCGCCCGTGCGCAGCCTGTCCGGCGGCGAACGCGCCCGGCTGCTGCTGGCGCGCCTGTTCGCCCGTCCCGCCAACATCCTGGTGCTGGACGAACCCACCAACGACCTCGACATCGAAACGCTCGAGCTGCTGGAAGAATTGCTGCAGGAGTACCAGGGCACGGTGCTGCTGGTCAGCCATGACCGCGCCTTTCTGAACAACGTCGTCACCCAGACCATCGCCTACGAAGGCAATGGCCGCTGGCGCGATTACGTGGGCGGCTACGACGAATGGGTCGCGCAGCGGCCCGCGCCCGCAGCCCCGGCCGAAGACGCAGCTCCTGCCGCCAGGCCTGCCGATGATGCCGCCGCGCGCGCCAAGGCCGCCAAGCCCAAACCGGCCAAGTCCGCCAAGATGAACTCCTGGGAGCTGCGCGAGCTGGAAGGCCTTCCTGACGCCATCGCCGCCCTGGAAGCGCAACAGGCCGAGCTTGCCGGCAAGCTCGCCGATGGCAGCCTTTACCGCGACGCGCCCGCCGAAGTCGAACGCATCAACGGCGAACTCGCCAAGCTGGAAGGCGAACTCGAAGAGCGCTTCGCCCGCTGGGAACTGCTGGAAGCGCGCCGCGAAGGTACGCTGTAATCAGCTTGTCTCTATATACATATAGAGGCGCATGAAAAATGCCCCCGGATCTCGGGGGCATTTTCTTGTCCGGGAGCAGCCGGGCAACCCGGTTGCCTAGCCCCGTGCGCGCCAGGTCAGCGCTTCACCCGCGGCCAGCGGAACCAGCGTCGTGTTGCCGAACGCCACTTCCTCCGGCACCTGGTAGGTCTCGCGCACCAGCGTCAGCGTGCCGGTGTTGCGCGGCAAACCGTAGAAATCCGGGCCATGGAAACTGGCGAAGCCTTCCAGCTTGTCCAACTTGCCGACAGCATCGAACGCCGTCGCGTACAGCTCCATCGCGTGCAATGCCGTGTAGCAACCAGCGCAGCCGCAGGCATGTTCCTTCAACCCGCGCGCGTGTGGCGCGCTGTCGGTGCCAAGGAAAAAGCGCGGGCTGCCGCTGGTCGCCGCCTCGACCAGCGCAAGGCGGTGCGTCTCGCGCTTGAGGACCGGCAGACAGTAGAAGTGCGGCCGCACGCCGCCCTGGAAAATCGCATTGCGGTTGTACAGCAGGTGCTGCGGCGTAATCGTGGCTGCGATGGGGCCTTCCGCGTCGCGCACGTATTCCGCGCCCTCTTTCGTCGTGATGTGTTCGAACACCACCTTCAAGGCAGGGAAGGCGCGGCGCAGCGGCTTCATCACGCGCTCGACAAAGATGGCTTCGCGGTCGAACAGGTCGATCGACGGGTCCGTCACTTCGCCGTGCACCAACAACGGCATGCCGCATTTTTCCAGCGCTTCCAGCGCCTTCGTGCACTTGCCCAGCAGATCGGTCACACCGGCATCGGAGTTGGTCGTGGCGCCCGCCGGATACAGCTTCACCGCATAAACCTGGCCCGACTCGTAGGCGCGGAAAATTTCTTCCGACGTGGTGTTGTCGGTCAGATACAGCGTCATCAACGGCGTGAAGGCATCCGGATTGCCGCCCGCCTTCTTCAAAGTCTCCAGAATGCGGCCGCGATAGGCCAGCGCCTGCTCGGTGGTCGTGACCGGCGGCTTCAGGTTGGGCATGATGATCGCGCGCGCGAACTGGCGCGCGGTATCCGCCACCACGGCCTCGAGGGCAGCGCCGTCGCGCAGATGCAGGTGCCAGTCGTCCGGCCGGGTGATGGTGAGCTGAGTCGTGCTTTGAGTAGACATGGGAAGGCTTCTTAATCTGCCAGCGGCATGCCCCGTTCGGCCAGCGCGCTGAACATCGCGCTGCCCAAGGGGATGACGGCATCGTTGAAATCAAAATGCGAGTTGTGCAGCACGCAGCCGGAATCGGCTCCGCCCTGGCCCAGACGGAAGTATGCGCCAGGCTTGCTCTGCAACATGAAAGAGAAATCCTCGGAGCCCATCGACGGCGTCAGATCGCGCACGACGTTCTCCTTGCCTATCATCTCGGTGGCGATATCGGCCACCAGATTGGCGTGCTGCGGCGTGTTCAAGGTCGCAGGGTAGATCCGTTCGTAAGTGACCTCGGCGGTGCCGCCGAAAGCGCCCGCAATCGCGGACACCAACTCGCGCATGCGGGTCTCCACCATTTCCTGGACGGACTTGCGGAACGTGCGCACCGTGCCGACCATTCTCGCTTCGCGCGGAATCACGCTCATGGCGCCGGGATGCCCGGCCTGCAGGGATCCGATGGACACCACCGCCGAATCCAGCGGATTGACGTTGCGCGACACGATGGTCTGCAACGCGGTGATGATCTGCCCCGCGATGGTGACCGGATCGATGGTCTGGTACGGATGCGCGCCGTGGCCGCCGCGTCCGGTGATCAGAATCTCGAAGCGGTCGGCGGCGGCCATCATCGGCCCGGGATTGATGCCTATCGTGCCCGGCTTCAGGCCCGGCCAGTTATGCAGCGCGTAAATCGCGTCGCACGGAAAGGTATCGAACAGGCCATCTTCCAGCATGGCGCGCGCGCCGCCGCGCCCCTCTTCCGCTGGCTGGAAGATCAGTACCGCGGTGCCATCGAAATTGCGTGTCTGCGACAGGTATTTGGCCGCGCCGATCAGCACCGCGGTGTGACCGTCGTGACCGCAACCGTGCATCAGGCCGGGCTTGGTCGACTTGTGGCCGAAGTCATTGTCTTCGGTCATGGGCAAGGCGTCCATGTCGGCACGCAGGCCTATCATGCGCCCGCTGTCGCAGCGCTTGCCGCGGATCACGCCCACCACACCGGTCTTGCCGATGCCGCGGTGCACCTCGATCCCCAGCGCCTCCAGCGCACCCGCCACGATCCCGGAGGTCCGGACTTCCTCGAAGCCAAGCTCGGGATGCGCATGCAAATCGCGCCGCAGCGCCGTCAATTCGTCATGAAAGAGGCGAATTGATTCCAAAGGAGATCGTGCGTACATAGGAGGTTACAGAATGACGATATAGAGGGGACAGTCTGTGCATTTTAGTTGCTACAGAGGATAAATGCCTTTGTCTTTACGAGAGAGACACGTTATGCTCCGGCCGCAGGACAATTTTTCCAACAGCCAGAGAAGGAGCGCCGCATTATGGCCACAACCTCCAAACCCGCGACCGCGCGCAAGCCGAACGCTGCATTCATGAAGCCCCTGACCCCCAGCGCCGACCTGGCCGCCGTCATCGGCTCGGAAGCCGTGCCGCGTACCGAGGTCACCAAAAAGATCTGGGAATACATCAAGAAGCACAACCTGCAAGATGCCAGCAACAAGCGCAACATCAACGCCGATGCCAAGCTGCGCCCGATCTTCGGTAAAGATCAGGTCACGATGTTCGAACTGACCAAGCTGGTCAACGCACATCTGAAGTAAGCAGGCAAAGGGCGTACCCCGTACGTCCCTGCCTTCATATCGTCGCGACGCCCCGGTTCATTCCTGGGCGAGCTCGCCTCCCCAGCGCAGCTTTCTCTCACCGCGACAGCCACGCCACAACCTCACCGGCATGGCCTGATCCCCCACACCAGCATTTCCCGAAAGCCAAGCCTGGCGCGCCTCTTCAGGCAGTTGGCATGTTCGACAAAGCAAAAGGCCGGCATATGCCGGCCTTCTGTTTGACCACCTACCCTCAGGCGTAGGTGGTCGGCGCGGAGCCTTCCACCAGCGACAGCCAGCCTTTGATCAAGCGATACAACACCCAGATCACAGTCGCGGCCAGGCCGATCCAGCCGATGAAGATGAGCGTCGCGATGCCGCTGATGGCCAGCCAAAGCAGGGCCCACCAGAAGGTACGCAGCAACCAGTCAAAATGAGCGGCATAGACGGTACCTGCGGCGTCCGAGCGCTTCAGGTACATCAGCACTACGGCTGCCAGCGTGGCGATGCCCAGGAAACCGCTCGTCAGGAAGCCCAGGGCGTACAAGCCGTAGGCAACGTGGGTCAACGTGCGCAGGTCTAACGTCGTTCCGGGCACGGGGGTCTGGGGATCACTCACGATAACGCTCCAACGAATTGACTCGGTCAATCTTACCGCACAAAGCTACCCCGCCCACGCCCGTTGTTATTTGTGCACATTCAATGCTGGCGCGGCTCGCAGCCTGATTGACGGTCCGCAACCGCACGCCAAAAAGGCCTAGCGGCGCGCAGCCGCGGCGACAGCCTTCTACCTCATCGCGCAACCAGACAAAAGAAAAAACCCCGCAGCGCGAGCTGCGGGGTTCTTGGAATCAAAGCCTGACAATGACCTACTTTCACGGACGTCCGTCCACTATCATCGGCGCAAAGGCGTTTCACTGTCCTGTTCGGGATGGGAAGGAGTGGGACCACCTTGCTATGGTTGTCAGGCGTAACTGCTTGAGTGTGTGCCCTATCGGGACAAACGCTCCAATTCTGCCGGGAGACCGATGCACGGGCCTGGAGCGGATCTCGACAGGCGCCCGCAATGGGCTCTCACAAAAGACAAAACCCCACAGGGGTTACCTGTGGGGTTTTGCGGAATAAAAGCTTGACGATGACCTACTTTCACAGACGTCCGTCCACTATCATCGGCGCAAAGTCGTTTCACTGTCCTGTTCGGGATGGGAAGGAGTGGGACCAACTCGCTATGGTCGTCAAGCGTAACTGGTTGAGCGGCTGCGGTTGAGGCAACGGCTCCAATCTTGGAAGAAACACAACGCGTGGCGATCAGAGTCAGACTCGATGATCACGCACGGTGGGGTGTAATTGGTGTTGGCTGGCTGCTGACGGTGCAGCCAGATTTTGTATTGAACGACACTTGGAACGCTACATCACCAGGTCATAACCATCAGTGTTATAGGATCAAGCCTCACGGGCAATTAGTATCGGTTAGCTTAACGCATTACTGCGCTTCCACACCCGACCTATCAACGTCCTGGTCTCGAACGACCCTTCAGGGGGATCAAGTCCCCGGGATACCTTATCTTCAGACGAGTTTCCCGCTTAGATGCCTTCAGCGGTTATCTCTTCCGTACTTAGCTACCCGGCAATGCCATTGGCATGACAACCGGTACACCAGAGGTACGTCCACTCCGGTCCTCTCGTACTAGGAGCAGGCTCCGTCAAGTATCCAACGCCCACGGCAGATAGGGACCAAACTGTCTCACGACGTTTTAAACCCAGCTCACGTACCTCTTTAAATGGCGAACAGCCATACCCTTGGGACCGGCTACAGCCCCAGGATGAGATGAGCCGACATCGAGGTGCCAAACACCGCCGTCGATATGAACTCTTGGGCGGTATCAGCCTGTTATCCCCAGAGTACCTTTTATCCGTTGAGCGATGGCCCTTCCATTCAGAACCACCGGATCACTATGTCCTGCTTTCGCACCTGTTCGACTTGTCAGTCTCACAGTCAAGCACGCTTATGCCATTGCACTATCAGCACGATTTCCGACCGTACCTAGCGTACCTTCGAACTCCTCCGTTACACTTTGGGAGGAGACCGCCCCAGTCAAACTGCCCACCATGCACTGTCCCCGATCCGGATAACGGACCAAGGTTAGAACCGCAAACAAACCAGGGTGGTATTTCAAGGATGGCTCCACGTGATCTAGCGACCACGCTTCAAAGCCTCCCACCTATCCTACACAGGCCGGTTCACAGATCAATGCAAAGCTACAGTAAAGGTTCATGGGGTCTTTCCGTCTAGCCGCGGGTAGATTGCATCATCACAAACACTTCAACTTCGCTGAGTCTCAGGAGGAGACAGTGTGGCCATCGTTACGCCATTCGTGCAGGTCGGAACTTACCCGACAAGGAATTTCGCTACCTTAGGACCGTTATAGTTACGGCCGCCGTTTACCGGGGCTTCGATCAAGAGCTTGCACCCCATCACTTAACCTTCCGGCACCGGGCAGGCGTCACACCCTATACGTCGACTTTCGTCTTTGCAGAGTGCTGTGTTTTTAATAAACAGTCGCAGCCACCGATTCTCTGCGACCCCATCATGCTAAGCGCGCAGGCGCTTCACACTACCGGGGTATACCTTCTCCCGAAGTTACGGTATCAATTTGCCGAGTTCCTTCTCCTGAGTTCTCTCAAGCGCCTTGGAATATTCATCCCGTCCACCTGTGTCGGTTTGCGGTACGGTCTCGTACAGCTGAAGCTTAGAGGCTTTTCTTGGAACCACTTCCAATCACTTCGCAAGCAATGCTCGCTCGTGCCATACCCTTGATTTACGCGCCCGGATTTGCCTAAGCGCCATCTTCGATACAGCAACAGGGACATCCAACACCCTGATGATCTTCCGCGATCCGTCCCCCCATCGCACTGTACGACGGTGCTGGAATATTAACCAGCTTCCCATCAGCTACGCATCTCTGCCTCGCCTTAGGGGCCGACTCACCCTGCGCCGATGAACGTTGCGCAGGAAACCTTGGACTTACGGCGAGGGGGCTTTTCACCCCCTTTATCGCTACTCATGTCAGCATTCGCACTTCTGATACCTCCAGCAGCCTTTACAAGCCACCTTCGCAGGCTTACAGAACGCTCTCCTACCGCGTGCACTAAAAGTGCACACCCGCAGCTTCGGTTTATCGCTTAGCCCCGTTACATCTTCCGCGCAGGACGACTCGATCAGTGAGCTATTACGCTTTCTTTAAAGGATGGCTGCTTCTAAGCCAACCTCCTGACTGTCTATGCCTTCCCACTTCGTTTCCCACTTAGCGATAATTTGGGACCTTAGCTGGCGGTCTGGGTTGTTTCCCTCTTGAGTCCGGACGTTAGCACCCGGTGCTCTGTCTCCCAAGCTGTACTTGCGGGTATTCGGAGTTTGCCATAGTTTGGTAAGTCGCCATGACCCCCTAGCTATAACAGTGCTCTACCCCCCGCAGTAATACTTGAGGCACTACCTAAATAGTTTTCGGAGAGAACCAGCTATTTCCAGATTTGTTTAGCCTTTCACCCCTATCCACAGCTCATCCCCTAATTTTTCAACATTAGTGGGTTCGGTCCTCCAGCACGTGTTACCGTGCCTTCAACCTGGCCATGGATAGATCATCTGGTTTCGGGTCTACACCCAGCGACTGAATCGCCCTATTCGGACTCGCTTTCGCTACGGCTTCCCTATTCGGTTAACCTTGCCACTGAATGTAAGTCGCTGACCCATTATACAAAAGGTACGCAGTCACCCCACAAGGAGGCTCCTACTGTTTGTATGCATACGGTTTCAGGATCTATTTCACTCCCCTTCCGGGGTTCTTTTCGCCTTTCCCTCACGGTACTGGTTCACTATCGGTCGATCACGAGTATTTAGCCTTGGAGGATGGTCCCCCCATCTTCAAACAGGATTTCACGTGTCCCGCCCTACTTTTCTTACGCTTAGTTCCACACACAAGATTTCGCCTACAGGGCTATCACCTGCTACGGCCGGACTTTCCATTCCGTTCGACTATCTTGCGTGCTAAAACGTAAAGGCTCTTCCGATTTCGCTCGCCACTACTTTCGGAATCTCGGTTGATTTCTTTTCCTCGAGCTACTGAGATGTTTCAGTTCACCCGGTTCGCTTCCACTGGCCTATGTATTCAGCCAGGGATACCGCATTGCTGCGGTGGGTTTCCCCATTCGGACATCTACGGATCAAAGCTTGTTTGCCAGCTCCCCGTAGCTTTTCGCAGGCTACTACGTCCTTCATCGCCTGTGATCGCCAAGGCATCCACCATATGCACTTAGTCGCTTGATCCTATAACGCTGTAGGCTATAGGACCTGAGTATTAGCGTTTGTGCCGTTCATAAGTTTCAAAGCAGTCTGAGGTTATTCACCCCAGTCTTGAGAACTTGGAACAAAATTAATGCAATCACAACCCGTACTTATCTTCATCGACTTGCGCCGAGTACTTGATAAGTACATTTTCGTTGTGCTTCTTCCAGATTGTTAAAGAACGAATATAGCTGTCAGGTAAAACCTAACTCATAAGGCCGTTTCAACGACGCTATGAGTTAGCCTCTACATCACCAGGCATCAAGTACTTGGTGGAGGTGAACGGGATCGAACCGATGACATCCTGCTTGCAAAGCAGGCGCTCTCCCAGCTGAGCTACACCCCCATATCCCGCATGCGCAGAATACTTGGTGGGTCTGGTTGGATTCGAACCAACGACCCCCGCCTTATCAAGACGGTGCTCTAACCGACTGAGCTACAGACCCAAAAACCTTTTCGGATCAGCAGTCAGGAAAGCTGTAGACCCAGGGAAGATTCCCTCGACCCAAGCCTGCAACTGATCCCAGCTATATCAAACAACCGATAAGAGTGGACGCTTAACACGAGCACTAAGCTCTGAAAGGAGGTGATCCAGCCGCACCTTCCGATACGGCTACCTTGTTACGACTTCACCCCAGTCATGAATCCTACCGTGGTAATCGCCCCCCTTACGGTTAGGCTAACTACTTCTGGTAAAACCCACTCCCATGGTGTGACGGGCGGTGTGTACAAGACCCGGGAACGTATTCACCGCGACATGCTGATCCGCGATTACTAGCGATTCCGACTTCACGCAGTCGAGTTGCAGACTGCGATCCGGACTACGATCGGGTTTCTGGGATTGGCTCCCCCTCGCGGGTTGGCGACCCTCTGTCCCGACCATTGTATGACGTGTGAAGCCCTACCCATAAGGGCCATGAGGACTTGACGTCATCCCCACCTTCCTCCGGTTTGTCACCGGCAGTCTCATTAGAGTGCCCTTTCGTAGCAACTAATGACAAGGGTTGCGCTCGTTGCGGGACTTAACCCAACATCTCACGACACGAGCTGACGACAGCCATGCAGCACCTGTGTTCCGGTTCTCTTGCGAGCACTTCCAAATCTCTTCGGAATTCCAGACATGTCAAGGGTAGGTAAGGTTTTTCGCGTTGCATCGAATTAATCCACATCATCCACCGCTTGTGCGGGTCCCCGTCAATTCCTTTGAGTTTTAATCTTGCGACCGTACTCCCCAGGCGGTCAACTTCACGCGTTAGCTGCGCTACCAAGGCCCGAAGGCCCCAACAGCTAGTTGACATCGTTTAGGGCGTGGACTACCAGGGTATCTAATCCTGTTTGCTCCCCACGCTTTCGTGCATGAGCGTCAGTGTTATCCCAGGAGGCTGCCTTCGCCATCGGTGTTCCTCCGCATATCTACGCATTTCACTGCTACACGCGGAATTCCACCTCCCTCTGACACACTCTAGCCCGGTAGTTAAAAATGCAGTTCCAAAGTTAAGCTCTGGGATTTCACATCTTTCTTTCCGAACCGCCTGCGCACGCTTTACGCCCAGTAATTCCGATTAACGCTTGCACCCTACGTATTACCGCGGCTGCTGGCACGTAGTTAGCCGGTGCTTATTCTGCAGGTACCGTCAGTTTCACGGGGTATTAACCCATGACGTTTCTTTCCTGCCAAAAGTGCTTTACAACCCGAAGGCCTTCATCGCACACGCGGGATGGCTGGATCAGGGTTTCCCCCATTGTCCAAAATTCCCCACTGCTGCCTCCCGTAGGAGTCTGGGCCGTGTCTCAGTCCCAGTGTGGCTGGTCGTCCTCTCAAACCAGCTACGGATCGTCGCCTTGGTGAGCCGTTACCCCACCAACTAGCTAATCCGATATCGGCCGCTCCAATAGTGCAAGGTCTTACGATCCCCTGCTTTCCCCCGTAGGGCGTATGCGGTATTAGCTACGCTTTCGCGTAGTTATCCCCCGCTACTGGGCACGTTCCGATACATTACTCACCCGTTCGCCACTCGCCACCAGACCGAAGTCCGTGCTGCCGTTCGACTTGCATGTGTAAGGCATCCCGCTAGCGTTCAATCTGAGCCAGGATCAAACTCTTCAGTTTAATCTCTGTATTTGTTTCGTATTTCTTAACCCCCGAAAGGGTCGAGTCATACGTCGCTACTCAAAGGAAGTGAGGTATGTTCTTAAACTTGACGTCTAAGGTACTTCACTTCTAGTGAGCACTTGATTTCATTGTGCTTGTGACCGAAGTCACGCTGCACTCGCATCAAGCGCCCACACTTATCGGTTGTTTAATTGTTAAAGAGCGGTACTGCTAAATTCTGTACTACTTACTGCATCTTGCCGCCAACTTCGCGCTTCGTCGCTTTCGCAACATCGCCGTGTCGACAGCAGAGAAACGAGATTATGAAGGAGTTTTTAGCGTTTGTCAAATCGTTGTCGCTTTTGTTTGAGTTTTTCAACTCACCGCAGCAGCAAGATTTGGCAACCTATCGCCAAGACCCCTTCAGGTCCGCCAGGACAGCGCCCTGACTTTTCGCTTCCCTTAGCAGCTATCGAAATGTCGGGGTATACCCTGATCTTTCGGTAGCAGCCAAGCCGCAAACTATAACACCTTTTTGCAGCTCATGCAGCTGGCTTTTGCCTAATCTGCATTTATCACTGCAAAGCCACTGTTTTACTGGATCTCTCCACTTCACTGCGGCCGAGAACACAAGGCTCTCACTTATATATAAAGACAAACCCCCGCAGGGTAACCTGCGGGGGTTTGCGGAATAAAAGCTTGACGATGACCTACTTTCACAGACGTCCGTCCACTATCATCGGCGCAAAGTCGTTTCACTGTCCTGTTCGGGATGGGAAGGAGTGGGACCAACTCGCTATGGTCGTCAAGCGTAACTGGTTGAGCGGCTGCGGTTGAGGCAACGGCTCCAATCTTGGAAGAAACACAACGCGTGGCGATCAGAGTCAGACTCGATGATCACGCACGGTGGGGTGTAATTGGTGTTGGCTGGCTGCTGACGGTGCAGCCAGATTTTGTATTGAACGACACTTGGAACGCTACATCACCAGGTCATAACCATCAGTGTTATAGGATCAAGCCTCACGGGCAATTAGTATCGGTTAGCTTAACGCATTACTGCGCTTCCACACCCGACCTATCAACGTCCTGGTCTCGAACGACCCTTCAGGGGGATCAAGTCCCCGGGATACCTTATCTTCAGACGAGTTTCCCGCTTAGATGCCTTCAGCGGTTATCTCTTCCGTACTTAGCTACCCGGCAATGCCATTGGCATGACAACCGGTACACCAGAGGTACGTCCACTCCGGTCCTCTCGTACTAGGAGCAGGCTCCGTCAAGTATCCAACGCCCACGGCAGATAGGGACCAAACTGTCTCACGACGTTTTAAACCCAGCTCACGTACCTCTTTAAATGGCGAACAGCCATACCCTTGGGACCGGCTACAGCCCCAGGATGAGATGAGCCGACATCGAGGTGCCAAACACCGCCGTCGATATGAACTCTTGGGCGGTATCAGCCTGTTATCCCCAGAGTACCTTTTATCCGTTGAGCGATGGCCCTTCCATTCAGAACCACCGGATCACTATGTCCTGCTTTCGCACCTGTTCGACTTGTCAGTCTCACAGTCAAGCACGCTTATGCCATTGCACTATCAGCACGATTTCCGACCGTACCTAGCGTACCTTCGAACTCCTCCGTTACACTTTGGGAGGAGACCGCCCCAGTCAAACTGCCCACCATGCACTGTCCCCGATCCGGATAACGGACCAAGGTTAGAACCGCAAACAAACCAGGGTGGTATTTCAAGGATGGCTCCACGTGATCTAGCGACCACGCTTCAAAGCCTCCCACCTATCCTACACAGGCCGGTTCACAGATCAATGCAAAGCTACAGTAAAGGTTCATGGGGTCTTTCCGTCTAGCCGCGGGTAGATTGCATCATCACAAACACTTCAACTTCGCTGAGTCTCAGGAGGAGACAGTGTGGCCATCGTTACGCCATTCGTGCAGGTCGGAACTTACCCGACAAGGAATTTCGCTACCTTAGGACCGTTATAGTTACGGCCGCCGTTTACCGGGGCTTCGATCAAGAGCTTGCACCCCATCACTTAACCTTCCGGCACCGGGCAGGCGTCACACCCTATACGTCGACTTTCGTCTTTGCAGAGTGCTGTGTTTTTAATAAACAGTCGCAGCCACCGATTCTCTGCGACCCCATCATGCTAAGCGCGCAGGCGCTTCACACTACCGGGGTATACCTTCTCCCGAAGTTACGGTATCAATTTGCCGAGTTCCTTCTCCTGAGTTCTCTCAAGCGCCTTGGAATATTCATCCCGTCCACCTGTGTCGGTTTGCGGTACGGTCTCGTACAGCTGAAGCTTAGAGGCTTTTCTTGGAACCACTTCCAATCACTTCGCAAGCAATGCTCGCTCGTGCCATACCCTTGATTTACGCGCCCGGATTTGCCTAAGCGCCATCTTCGATACAGCAACAGGGACATCCAACACCCTGATGATCTTCCGCGATCCGTCCCCCCATCGCACTGTACGACGGTGCTGGAATATTAACCAGCTTCCCATCAGCTACGCATCTCTGCCTCGCCTTAGGGGCCGACTCACCCTGCGCCGATGAACGTTGCGCAGGAAACCTTGGACTTACGGCGAGGGGGCTTTTCACCCCCTTTATCGCTACTCATGTCAGCATTCGCACTTCTGATACCTCCAGCAGCCTTTACAAGCCACCTTCGCAGGCTTACAGAACGCTCTCCTACCGCGTGCACTAAAAGTGCACACCCGCAGCTTCGGTTTATCGCTTAGCCCCGTTACATCTTCCGCGCAGGACGACTCGATCAGTGAGCTATTACGCTTTCTTTAAAGGATGGCTGCTTCTAAGCCAACCTCCTGACTGTCTATGCCTTCCCACTTCGTTTCCCACTTAGCGATAATTTGGGACCTTAGCTGGCGGTCTGGGTTGTTTCCCTCTTGAGTCCGGACGTTAGCACCCGGTGCTCTGTCTCCCAAGCTGTACTTGCGGGTATTCGGAGTTTGCCATAGTTTGGTAAGTCGCCATGACCCCCTAGCTATAACAGTGCTCTACCCCCCGCAGTAATACTTGAGGCACTACCTAAATAGTTTTCGGAGAGAACCAGCTATTTCCAGATTTGTTTAGCCTTTCACCCCTATCCACAGCTCATCCCCTAATTTTTCAACATTAGTGGGTTCGGTCCTCCAGCACGTGTTACCGTGCCTTCAACCTGGCCATGGATAGATCATCTGGTTTCGGGTCTACACCCAGCGACTGAATCGCCCTATTCGGACTCGCTTTCGCTACGGCTTCCCTATTCGGTTAACCTTGCCACTGAATGTAAGTCGCTGACCCATTATACAAAAGGTACGCAGTCACCCCACAAGGAGGCTCCTACTGTTTGTATGCATACGGTTTCAGGATCTATTTCACTCCCCTTCCGGGGTTCTTTTCGCCTTTCCCTCACGGTACTGGTTCACTATCGGTCGATCACGAGTATTTAGCCTTGGAGGATGGTCCCCCCATCTTCAAACAGGATTTCACGTGTCCCGCCCTACTTTTCTTACGCTTAGTTCCACACACAAGATTTCGCCTACAGGGCTATCACCTGCTACGGCCGGACTTTCCATTCCGTTCGACTATCTTGCATGCTAAAACGTAAAGGCTCTTCCGATTTCGCTCGCCACTACTTTCGGAATCTCGGTTGATTTCTTTTCCTCGAGCTACTGAGATGTTTCAGTTCACCCGGTTCGCCTCCACTGGCCTATGTATTCAGCCAGGGATACCGCATTGCTGCGGTGGGTTTCCCCATTCGGACATCTACGGATCAAAGCTTGTTTGCCAGCTCCCCGTAGCTTTTCGCAGGCTACTACGTCCTTCATCGCCTGTGATCGCCAAGGCATCCACCATATGCACTTAGTCGCTTGATCCTATAACGCTGTAGGCTATAGGACCTGAGTATTAGCGTTTGTGCCGTTCATAAGTTTCAAAGCAGTCTGAGGTTTTCACCCCAGTCTTGAGAACTTGGAACAAAATTAATGCAATCACAACCCGTACTTATCTTCATCGACTTGCGCCGAGTACTTGATAAGTACATTTTCGTTGTGCTTCTTCCAGATTGTTAAAGAACGAATATAGCTGTTGAGTAAAACCCAACTCATAACACTGCGAGCAGCGCTATGAGTTAGCCTCTACACGGCATCAAAAACATTGACACCAGCTACATCAAACAACCGATAAGTGTGGACGCTTAACACGAGCACTAAGCTCTGAAAGGAGGTGATCCAGCCGCACCTTCCGATACGGCTACCTTGTTACGACTTCACCCCAGTCATGAATCCTACCGTGGTAATCGCCCCCCTTACGGTTAGGCTAACTACTTCTGGTAAAACCCACTCCCATGGTGTGACGGGCGGTGTGTACAAGACCCGGGAACGTATTCACCGCGACATGCTGATCCGCGATTACTAGCGATTCCGACTTCACGCAGTCGAGTTGCAGACTGCGATCCGGACTACGATCGGGTTTCTGGGATTGGCTCCCCCTCGCGGGTTGGCGACCCTCTGTCCCGACCATTGTATGACGTGTGAAGCCCTACCCATAAGGGCCATGAGGACTTGACGTCATCCCCACCTTCCTCCGGTTTGTCACCGGCAGTCTCATTAGAGTGCCCTTTCGTAGCAACTAATGACAAGGGTTGCGCTCGTTGCGGGACTTAACCCAACATCTCACGACACGAGCTGACGACAGCCATGCAGCACCTGTGTTCCGGTTCTCTTGCGAGCACTTCCAAATCTCTTCGGAATTCCAGACATGTCAAGGGTAGGTAAGGTTTTTCGCGTTGCATCGAATTAATCCACATCATCCACCGCTTGTGCGGGTCCCCGTCAATTCCTTTGAGTTTTAATCTTGCGACCGTACTCCCCAGGCGGTCAACTTCACGCGTTAGCTGCGCTACCAAGGCCCGAAGGCCCCAACAGCTAGTTGACATCGTTTAGGGCGTGGACTACCAGGGTATCTAATCCTGTTTGCTCCCCACGCTTTCGTGCATGAGCGTCAGTGTTATCCCAGGAGGCTGCCTTCGCCATCGGTGTTCCTCCGCATATCTACGCATTTCACTGCTACACGCGGAATTCCACCTCCCTCTGACACACTCTAGCCCGGTAGTTAAAAATGCAGTTCCAAAGTTAAGCTCTGGGATTTCACATCTTTCTTTCCGAACCGCCTGCGCACGCTTTACGCCCAGTAATTCCGATTAACGCTTGCACCCTACGTATTACCGCGGCTGCTGGCACGTAGTTAGCCGGTGCTTATTCTGCAGGTACCGTCAGTTTCACGGGGTATTAACCCATGACGTTTCTTTCCTGCCAAAAGTGCTTTACAACCCGAAGGCCTTCATCGCACACGCGGGATGGCTGGATCAGGGTTTCCCCCATTGTCCAAAATTCCCCACTGCTGCCTCCCGTAGGAGTCTGGGCCGTGTCTCAGTCCCAGTGTGGCTGGTCGTCCTCTCAAACCAGCTACGGATCGTCGCCTTGGTGAGCCGTTACCCCACCAACTAGCTAATCCGATATCGGCCGCTCCAATAGTGCAAGGTCTTGCGATCCCCTGCTTTCCCCCGTAGGGCGTATGCGGTATTAGCTACGCTTTCGCGTAGTTATCCCCCGCTACTGGGCACGTTCCGATACATTACTCACCCGTTCGCCACTCGCCACCAGACCGAAGTCCGTGCTGCCGTTCGACTTGCATGTGTAAGGCATCCCGCTAGCGTTCAATCTGAGCCAGGATCAAACTCTTCAGTTTAATCTCTGTATTTGTTTCGTATTTCTTAACCCCCGAAAGGGTCGAGCCATACGTCGCTACTCAAAGGAAGTGAGGTATGTTCTTAAACTTGACGTCTAAGGTACTTCACTTCTAGTGAGCACTTGATTTCATTGTGCTTGTGACCGAAGTCACGCTGCACTCGCATCAAGCGCCCACACTTATCGGTTGTTTAATTGTTAAAGAGCGGTACTGCTAAATTCTGTACTACTTACTGCCTGCTCGCTTCGCTACGCCGCTTTCGCTGGCGCCGCGTTGTTTGCAGCAGAGAAACGAGATTATGAAGAAGTTTTTTTCGCTTGTCAAGTCAGCGTCACATACTGCGTTTCGCTTTCTTGCTTGCGACCTCTTCAGGTCCGCCTCTCTTAGCAGCTATCGAAATATCAGGGTTAACCCTAAGTTTTCGGCAACTGCCAAGCCCAAGACTATAACACGATTTTTGCAGATTGTGCAACTGGCTTTTGCCTAACTTGC